>OZ260086.1:0-4800000 GCA_965284455.1 Sphingobacteriaceae bacterium | reverse complement strand
TTCGGGTGAAGGACAGGCACGCGGAAACAGCGGTGTGTTTTTAGCTTCAACAGGCGGTGGCGATGATGGATACGAAATCCAGATTATGGATGCCTACAATAACAAAACCTATGTTAACGGACAAACCGGAAGCGTTTACAAACAAGGTATCCCTTTAGCTAACGCCAACAAAAAGCCAGGCGAATGGCAATATTACGATATCATTTGGAATGCGCCGCGTTTTAATGAAGATGGAACCTTACAAAAACCAGCAAGCGTTACCTTGTTCTTAAATGGTGTGCTGT
This sequence comes from Sphingobacteriaceae bacterium, assembly GCA_965284455.1. GTDB lineage: Bacteria > Bacteroidota > Bacteroidia > Sphingobacteriales > Sphingobacteriaceae > Pedobacter. The sequence goes on along the minus strand of OZ260086.1, from coordinate 4,799,716 downwards.
TGCAAAATGGTTTTGTATTAAAAGGTGAAACCAGATACATTGGTGCTCCACAATATAAAAAACACGGCCCTGCTTCAATTAAACTGCAAGATCATGGCGACCCAAGTCCGGCAATCAGTTTCAGGAACATTTGGGTTAGAGAATTATAATTTCAACAAAACAACAATAAGAAACCTGCAGGCTAAAACTTGCAGGTTTTTGTTTTTAATACAATTTTACCTCGCCAAAGCATAGTCCTCGTTTGCAACGAGGATTAGCGAGAACAACGATTTTATCGTTGACCTCAAACACATTAAAAATGTGCTGTTCACTCATCCTCGTTACAAACGGTGACGATAACGAGAATAGCGATTTTATCGCTTGTACGCTAGAGAAACCCGCAGGCGAATACCATAAGATTTTGTTTTTCTAATTAATTTGGCTGATACTTGTAGCAAAAAGGTTAAAGGTACATTCGTTATGAATAAAGGTAGATTAGAAGCTTTCAGTGATGGTGTTATTGCCATTATCATCACCATTATGGTTTTAGAAATTAAGGTGCCCGAAGGCGAAAGTCTGCTAACTTTAAAGCCCTTGATTCCGAAATTCATCAGTTATGTTTTAAGTTTCACTTATGTGGGTATTTATTGGAATAACCACCACCATTTAATGCATACCGTAAAGAAAGTAAGCGGCCCAATGTTATGGGCTAACCTTAATTTCCTGTTCTGGCTATCCTTATTTCCGGTTGCTGCCGGCTGGATGGGCGAAAACCATTTTGCACTATGGCCTGTAATCGTTTATGGTAGTGTGCTTTTTATGGCAGCCATTGCGTATTCAATTTTGGTTGTGACCATTAAGCGCACAGAAGGACAACATTCGCTGGTTGTACACGCTATCGGTAATGATGCCAAAGGAAAAATTTCGTTACTTTTTTATGTTGCCGGGATTGGATTAAGCTTTATAACCCCATGGCTGGGTGTTGCACTTTACTTCTTTGTAGCATGCATCTGGTTTATCCCTGACCGGAGAATTGAAAACGCCATGCGCGAGCAAAGTTTAATAGAAAGCAATAATCAGGGCTAAAATTCACTGGCCTGAAGCATGGCCATGTACCTTTCACGGCTAATCATTTCGGCGCCCAGGCTCATTAAATGATCGTTGGGCAACTGGCAATCGATTAGGTCGATATTGAGCTCACTCAAAAAAAACAAAGCCGTTTTTGAAGCATTGCTAACATGGCTAAACATACTTTCGCCGCAAAAAACCCGGTTTACCTTTAACCCATATAAACCACCAACCAGTTTATCGTGCTGCCAAACTTCTACGCTGTGTGCATAACCGTTTTGATGCAGATTGAGATAAGCCTGCTGCATTTCAGTTGTAATCCACGTGCCATCCTGCCCTTTCCTTACAGTAGTGGCGCAGTTTAATATCACCTCTTCAAAAGCCTGATTAAGCGTTACCCTAAATATCCCTTGTTTCAAAACCTGCTTCATGCTTTTACTGATCTTAATCCGATCGGGATAAATTACGCAGCGCTCATGTGGCGAATACCATAAAATGGGCTCGCCTTCGCTAAACCAGGGGAAAATGCCGTTTGAGTAGGCAATCAATAGCCTTTCCATGCTTAAATCGCCGCCAATGGCCAATAAACCATCTTCTTCTGCCAGGGCAGGATCGGGAAAAGCGGGATCATCGGCTAACAATTGAAAAAACATGGACGAAAATAAGAAAGAAAACAAAGATTAAACCCTTGCGTTTTAAATAAGTCATACTGTAAAATCGTTAACTATGAGTGCAAAAGATAATTTCTCCAAAGTTAAGCATCTTTATAACCGTGCCGGGTTCGGGATTTCGTATACCGACTTACAAAAATTAAGCAAGAAAAATCTCGAAAAAACCGTTGATCGTTTGATCGAGACTTCACAGCAAAACGACCCCATAGCTTTGGTAAATGATTTTGAATCGAAACGGCAACTATTGGCCCAGGCAGGTTTATACGCTAAAAAAGACCTTACCGACGAGGAAAAGAAAATGCGTCTGCAAATCGTTCGTGAGCAAAATGAAGTAAGCCGCGATCTCAACATCGCCTTTTTAACCAAAATGATTAATACCGAGGCACCCTTACGGGAAAAGATGACCCTCTTTTGGCATGGGCATTTCGCCTGCCGCAGCAACAATCCTTTCTTTGCCCAACAGTTAAACAATATTCAAAGAGCAAATGCTTTAGGCAGTTTTAAAACACTTTTGGTCGAAGTATCGAAAGCCCCGGCCATGTTGCAATACTTAAACAACCAGCAAAACCGGAAAGGCAAACCCAACGAAAACTTTGCGCGCGAGTTGATGGAGCTTTTCACCCTGGGTAGAGGCAATTACAGCGAGCAGGATATTAAAGAATCGGCACGTTCGTTTACCGGTTGGATGTACGATAAAGATGGTTCCTTTATTTTCCGTAAAAACCTGCACGACGATGGCACCAAAACTTTTTTTGGTAAAATCGGCAACTTTGAAGGCGAACACATTATCGATATTATTTTAGAAAAGCCCGAAACTGCACAATTTATCGCGCAGAAAGTATATAAGTTCTTTGTAAACGACAACCCTAATGATGCACATATTAAAGAACTGGCTACACATTTTTACAATTCGAAATACGACATCGGCGCCATGATGAAAAAGATGTTCACCTCCGATTGGTTTTACGCTCCGGAAAATGTGGGCACAAAAATCAAATCACCGGCCGAATTTTTAGTAGGCTTAAGTCGCGAGTTTTATGTTACCTATAACAAACCACAAGTGCTCATTCAGCTGCAAAGCAGTTTAGGCCAATACTTATTCAATCCACCAAACGTGGCAGGCTGGCCGGGTGGGCAAAGCTGGATCGACAGCTCCTCATTAATGCTCAGGATGCGTATTCCATCATTGGTTTTAAACGATGGCGAAATTGATTTTAGCGGCAAAGCCGATCCCGAAGATGAAGCTGTAATTGCATTGAGCAGAACGGCAACCAGCAACGCAAATGCGAACAACAAACCAAAATCGTATGTAAACGCAAATGCCGACTGGCCCAAATTTTTAGACACCCTGCCCAAAGGCTTAACACCACTGGAACTTACAGAATTTTTGTTGCAGCCTAAATTAAATACAAAAATAACCTCAATGGTGAGCGATAATAAAGGCTTACGTAGTACCGCAGTCGAAATTACCAGCATGCCCGAATATCAACTTTGTTAAAATTAGTTGATGGTTAATAGTCCATAGCTTGTTCTCAAACCATCAACCATTGACCACAAAAAACCAGTAAAGAACTAACAAGATGAACAGAAGAAATTTTTTAAGAAATACAGGTTTTGTTGCTGCAGGCTCCTTATTTGTTCCGGCTTTTATGAAACCACTCGAAGCCATGGCGCTGGATGAACTAAGCCTTTACAAAAATCTTGTGGTGGTGCAGTTATCGGGCGGAAACGACGGTTTAAATACGGTTATCCCTTTTGGCAATGATATTTATTACCAGAAAAGAAAAAGTATTGCCATTAAACCCGAAGAGGTAATAAAGCTCAACGATATGCAAGGCTTAAACCCCAACATGGCCGCTTTACAGGAAATTCACGATCAGGGCTGGATGACCATTATTAACGATGTGGGTTACCCCAACCCCGACCGTTCGCACTTCCGCTCAATGGATATCTGGCAAACCGGTAGCGATAGTAACCAGTTTTTATCAACCGGTTGGATTGGTCGTTATCTGGATAGTAACTGCCAGACCTGCAAATTTCCATATACGGCTATAGAGGTAGACGATTCGCTTTCGCTGGCCATGAAAGGCCAAACCAAAAAAGGAATTGCCTTAAAAGATCCGGCTGCATTGTTCCGCAATACCAACGACCCGTTTTTTAAAGCCATGCTGCAGAACGACAAGGAGCATTTAGACGAAGATAATTTAGGTTATCTGTATAAAACCATGATCGAAACTTCCTCATCAGCTAGCTATATTCAGAATACCTCAAAAATTTACCAGTCGAAATCGGCTTACCCAAACAGTGGTTTTGCCAATCAGTTAAAAACGGTTTCTAAATTTATTTCTTCGGGACTAAAAACCAGAGTTTATTATGTTTCCTTAAGTGGCTTCGATACTCACGTAAACCAGATTGGCCAACAGGGTAATCTGTTAAAACAATATAGCGAAGGGATGGCTGCGTTCTTAAAAGATTTAAAATCGAACAATAAGCTGGATGATACTTTGGTGATTACTTTTTCTGAGTTTGGTCGCAGGGTTGAGCAAAATGCAAGTAATGGAACCGACCATGGAACTGCAAATAATATGTTCGTTTTTGGCGGAAAGTTGAAGAAGCAAGGCATTTTTAACGCAGCCCCTAACCTGAGCGATCTGGACACCGGCGACTTAAAGTACCAACTCGATTTCAGACAGGTTTACGGCACCATTTTAGATAAATGGCTGGACGTAAACAATGCAGATATCCTGAATAAAAAATTTAATACTCTTGATTTTATATAAAAAACAATAGCTATGGGCTTAAGCCCATAGCTATTGTTTTACAATTTACTTTCTTTTTAAGACATAAACGGGCCTGTTGTTATCTTTATCAATCTGTTCTGAATAGGTATTAAGAAGTTCATAGCCGTAGTTCTTCAGTTTATTCACCCCATCAATGGCCGAATTAAATTCCAATCGTTTGCCAGCATCATCTTTAATACAGGCATCATTTAGCTCCGAAACTTTTTGGCCATATTCCAGTTTAATCCATAATTTATCGGCAAAAGTGCTTTTTACCGCCGAAACCTCAATGTAATCGGCTTTTAGCTCCGTTAATCTGATACCATTAACGGTTTGTGCCCGGGCGGCAGACAGCGCAAAGCATGCGACCGCAGCCGCAGAGATCAATAATTTTTTCATGTTGTGTTTCTTTTGTGTGTATCTCTAAATTACAAAAGAATGCATCAAAAAACTATATTAGTTTTAATTGTAATGCTCATGAAAAAAAACTTCCTCAGCTTAGCTATACTCTTTTTCTACATCATACCAGCTACTTATGGACAGAAAAGCAAAAACAAAGTTTACCAAACATTTATAGCAGCCGATTCTGTGGTAGTTGTTAGTCATACCCTAACCTATACGCCTAAAATAAACGAAGGCGATTATTCTCCACGTTTAATTGAAAATGGAAAAGTGAATGAGAAAATTATAAAGCAAAGGCTAAAACTTGGTGAAAAAGATATCAACTTATTAGCAAGCATTTTAATTATGCCGCTTAAACTGGGAGAAATCTATGAAAGCGGTAAGTGTTTTATGCCCCATCATGGCATTTTAATTTACAAACAAGATAAATGTTCCTTTTTCGACATCTGCTTTGACTGCAAACATTTTGTAAGCTCTGATGATATTAAGCTTTCGGACAACTTAAGAATCATCACCTGGCAAAAATTAAAAGCATTCTTTAAAAACCGGAAACTCGATTATCAGATTCCGATGATACAAGGAAAAGAAGAATGATCCTGTAACAAATACTTTGAAAGTAAATCTTAACCTAAAAAAAATACAATGAACTTTTTAGGCAATATTATCTGGATTATTTTTGGTGGCATCTTTATTTTCTTCGAATACATCATCGGAGGGCTGATCCTTTGCCTAACCATTGTAGGTATTCCTTTCGGTATTCAATGCTTTAAATTTGCCATTGTAGGCCTGGCACCTTTTGGCGTTAAAATAACCGATACTTCATCCAATACCGGCTGTCTATCTACCATCATGAACCTGATCTGGATTTTCTGTGGTGGTTTTTGGATTGCTTTAACCCACTTGTTCTTTGGCATTTTGCTCTGCATCACCATTGTAGGCATTCCATTTGGCCGCCAGCATTTTAAATTAATGAATCTGGCTTTTACCCCCTTTGGCAAATCAATTTCTTAAAGGTAACTGCTAAAAAAAGTGGAAGGCATGAGTTAAATAGACCCGATTGAATGGATGCCCCCGATATTTCATCGGGGCAGGAAGGAAAGCGGGACTACTGTAACCGACCAGCACTACAATTGCTCTTCCTAAAAATTTAGCGAATCAAACCAATCAATTTGGAATGTTCAATTGCCTGCTTACTGTTATTAAACAAACAGGTTTTTACATTTTTATCTTCAACCCTTTTAAGCAGCTGCAAAGTAGCCAACTCCTTTTCAGGGTGAATGTTACGGATATAAACCGCTTCAATATTTTCGGGGTATTTTTCTACTATAGTGGTATAAATTTCGGGGTCCTGCTGCGAGTTATCACCAAAAAACACAAACTTCTGGTTTGGGAAGGCGTCCAAAATCCGCATCACCCGCAGTAGTTTAGCTTCGTGACCGGTTTTACCAGTCCTGATTAAATCCTTCCATTTTTTTAACGTATTGAGCAGAAAAGCCCCATCAGGCAATTTATTAAACTTAAAAGTCTCGAGCAGGTAATCGTACAGATTCCACTCACTGCTGCTCACATAAAAAAAAGGATTGGGCTGCTGTGCTTCGGTATGTGAAAGGGCCAGTTGCTGGTAATGGCTCGCTGCATCAGGAAAAGTTTTCCGGGTATGCGGATTTTTGATAAACAACTCCCTCAGCCTCCTTCCAATGGTAGCCGAATGCGAAACCATTACCGTATCATCTACATCCGAAATAAAAGCGTATTGCGTAAGGTGCGGCACATAAACCTTCCCATCGCCAGTGTTCAAAACTTTTCCATTCGCATCAACCGCTTCTACTTTTACATAATGCCATCCGGCCGGAATTTCGCGCCCCGCTTTCCATTCGAATTTAAAAAAGCCATCACGCTCCGTTTTATTGTAAATGGTTTGATCAAAAAACTGCAACCGTACATCAACAAAAGCATAAGGCTTTAAAATAAAAAGCTTTAAAAGATGTACCATATTAACGACGATGTTGTTGCTAAAAATCTGTCTGGTTTTGGCCTTACGTTTAAAAACATGGCCGTAAACAACCAGATTATGTGCATGCCCATAACCATGATATACTTTTACACTAACCGATTTATTCATCGTTATTAAAACAGAGTTTATTAAAAGTTGTTTGTGATGTAAAGCCATAAGCTAAAACATGAAATTACTATTCATCATCAATCCCGGCTCTGGTAGCCACGATATTAACTTAAAGGAAGTAATTTCTACCTATTTTAAAGAAAAAGCTATTGAAACTGATCTTTTCGAATTGCCCAAAGATTGTTCTTCAGCAAAGATTAAGCAAAAAATAACCAGTTCGCAGGCAGACCGTGTGGTGGCTGTTGGTGGCGATGGAACGCTGAAACTGGTTGCCGAATGTTTATTGAATACCGGAACACCCATAGGCATTATTCCTGCCGGTTCGGCCAATGGCATGGCCAAAGAGCTGGGCATCCCAACAGATATGGAGCAGGCATTGGCTATTGTAGCGGAAGGCAGGCAACAGAAAATCCATGTAGTTAAACTCAACAATGAAATCTGCATCCACTTATCCGACCTGGGTTTTAATGCCTATCTGGTTAAGAAATTTGATACGCTACCTCAACGTGGCATGTGGGGCTATGCAAAAGCCACCTGGCATGCCTTATGGAACCACCGCAGAATGGAAGTACAGCTGAAGCTTAAAAACGAAACCGTCACCTCAAAAGCAGCCATGGTGGCTATTGCCAATGCTACGATGTACGGAAGCGGATTGAAAATAAATCCAGACGGGAAACTTGATGATGAACTTTTTGAAGTGGTTTTGGTTAAAGATTACTCTTACCTGGAGATTTTAAAGATATGGATCACCAAACTTCCCTTCAACCCGAAGAAAATAGAAGTATTTCAAACGGCAGCCGTAAAAATTGCTTCTAAACACAAAGCCCATTTTCAGGTAGATGGAGAATATATTGGTCGCGTAAATACAGTTGAAGCCAGTATTATACCTGCCGCCATTACGGTTATCCTACCTAGTGGAGTGTAGCACGATGAATCCTGATGGTAAAATACAGTCTGAAGAATTCGGCAATAAAGCAGATCCGGAACAGAATGTCGAACCAGCGCTCGCTGAGGTTTAACATTTCGGGCAAAAAAGTAATGAAACCGATAGAAAATACCCATACCACTAACCGGAACGGAAACTGGATGTAATAGGTAATGAAGCCAAATTTCTTATTCAGGATTAAACCCGCAGCTGAGATAAATAACGAAACGAATAAGGGCAGCAACAGTATCACCTTAGCCTGCGAAAGCACCTGATCGGGAATTTCGTTTAAGTGTGTTAAAATCTGCCAAAATTGTTTGGCCAGCAAAACAATACTGATGATATCCAATAAGGCAAAAAATCGGGTGGTGTTTTTCATTGTTGGCTAAATTAATCAATTTTGTTATCTTGGTTTAGCCATTATTCAAATTCATTGCTCCATGTTCAGATTAATGTTAACGGTTTCAATTCTCGCAAGCACTGTCTTCGGCTATTTTATTAATCCGGACGCAATTACCCCTGCTACCAACAAAACGGACTGTATTAGTAAAAAAGACCTTCTAACAGGAAAAGTAATTTATTCCAGTTATAATGAACCCGCCACAAATGAAGGAGGCCTGGCTAAACTTTATAAAGCAATGATTAATGTAAGATTAGATTCCATCCCCAATGGCGCAACAACCCAATTCACCATATCTTTCTTAGTAGATGTAGATGGCCGCGTTTCCAGAGAACGGGTAGTAAAAGATGAAGTTGGTAAAGTTGGCGAGCAGATGTTAAAGATTGCAAAATCTTTTAAATGGACACCGGCAATGTGTAATGGCAAAAAAGTAGCTACAATAACCACGCTGTCCACACGGATTTGCTTACAATAGCAAGCCTCACTGTTACTTACAGTATTTGGCCAGATAATCATCTGCCTTTTTGCTCCCCATGTATTTAACAAAAAGAAAGTCTTCGCAGGCCCCTTGCTTATCGCCTTGTTTGATCTTTTTTAAACCCATTTTAATGCGGTCGTCGAGGTACTCATCGTCAATCCCCAGCTGGTTTTTAATTGCCATAATCTGGATTTCCTGCCCGGGTTTGGCTTGATCGATATTTTTATAGAAATTAATAACCGAATTGGTTAAACCTTCTTCAGCCTGATAGCTACGGATGGCTTCCTGAATATCTTCGTTTGATTTACCATCGCAATTGTAGCCCGAAAGCCTGAAATTTACCGGCACCACAATCGAAACCGTAGTATCGTAACCTGCAGGCACCTGCCATTTCCCACTGCTTAACCGTACCAGGCGTAAGGCCTCTTCATCCAGATCAGACAGAATTCCCTTACTTACTTTCGAAAAATATACTTTTCCTTTTTCATCCAGCTTAAAACTAATATTTACTGTACCCTGAATACAGTTATCTTTAGAAAATTGCGGATAAATGGTATTATCTCTGAGGAAATTGGTAAAACCGCTTTTACCCGATTTAAACTGAACCTGCGCAATGCCCAACGAACAGCAGAAAAACAAGCAAATGGTGAACAGGTATTTCATATTACTAATTTACTAAAAAAAGCTGAAAGGCTTATCTATTTTGCCGCATGAGTAATCGTCATGCTGAATTTATTTCAGCATCTCTCCTATTATAAAAATCTCTTTGCGCTCAGCGCCTTTCTTTGTGGTCTCTGTGGTTAAAAATGTATGTTTGAACATTTTTTTGCCCCGGAGGCACAGAAAACACAGAAGTATAAGCGCCCATGAAAATAAGAGCAGCCTGCTGGCAAGACATAGATCAATAATCCGTGCCTTCCGTGCATCCGTGGCCAAACATATAGATTTCTCGGCTACGCTCGAAATGACAATCTCAGAAAAGGCGATCTGTGTGCTCAGTGCCTTTCTCCTTGCCCTCTGTGGTTAAAAATCTTTGCCCTAAGAAAAAGTAGATCTCAAAATAAGCTCCGGATCAGGGCAGTTAGCCAAATACGTTTCCCTTTCGCTAAACTTACACACCCCCGGATAATCGCCCTTTAAGCCTTGCATATTTTTTATCAGTTGAAAATGAAGATGTGGTGGCCAGCAACCGTTTTCATCCTTGTTGCCCAGCTCGGCGAATTTCGTTCCGGCTTTAATAAACTTCCCCTCTTCCAGGTGGTTTAAAGAATCGAGGCTCAGGTGACCATAAAGTGCATTGAACTTACACCCCTCAATATCATAAGCTAAAATGATGGTTGCGCCATAATCACCGAAGTTATTGTTATTGGCAAAACTCTGAACGGTTGCATCGTAGAAATTGTATACCGGCGTTCTGGTCGGAGCCCAAATGTCTACCCCCAAATGCAACCTCCGGGGTTCCTCGCCTGTATCAAAATGTGCACTGCGCGAATATATGGTACGGTGCTCGTTGTATCCGCCTATGCCGTATTTCGAATTATTTAATGCCAGTTTCGCTTCAACCCAGGTCGAAAAATGCTGAATATCATCTAAAATGTCATTACTGAGTTCGGTATTAGCAGCAGTAAAATCCAGGGTTAAAATCTGATCGTGTGCCGGATCGAAATCCACAACCCTATGGATCAAGTGACGATTCGCTGCAATTACCTGTTCAAGCATATGCATCGGAAAGTTTATTTAAAAATATAAACGTAATTGTAAATGTAATGCGATAATGCGCCACCAATTACAAACAAATGCCAAAGTTCATGACTGTGCATCCAACGGGATAAAGGTTTGTCCTTTGCATAATAATAAGTGCCGCCAATATAAAAAACACCACCTAAAAGCAACCAACCTACAGCACCAATGGGCAGTGTACCCATCATTTTTTGAATTAAAGGCACAATTAAACAACCCATTAAAATATAGATCGATAAAGATATTGCTGTACTTTTTAAGCGGTTAAAGATTTTAAGCAGACAGCCTACAATGGCAATGATCCACACGATAGCGAAAAGGCTCCAGCTTAGCCAGTCATCAAAAACCAGTAAGGCTGTAGGGCTGTAAGAGCCTGCAATCATAAGATAAATACAGCAATGGTCGAATTTCTGCCAAAAACGCACGCCGTATGCTGTGGCCGGATAACCGTGGTACATGGCACTTACCCCGAAAAGAATAAAAGTACCAATGCTGTAAATCCAGGCGGCAGTATATTCAATGGGCGTATGGCATTTCTGAAGCAAAAAGTATCCTGCCGGAATTGCAATCAAAGCCGGTATAAAGTGTGTGAAGAAATTAACAGGTTCCCTTAGCCTCCTCACAGAAAATTATTCGCTGTCTTCGTCCTTTTGTCTGGGTTCTTTGGCAATCTTATCAAAAAGATGATCCATACGCTCTACATATTCGTTGGTATCATCTACAAAGAAAGTGAGTTCGGGCACAACCCTTACCTGATGGCGGATTCTGCTGCCCAGTTTATATCTGATCTCACCCGCATGTGCATTAACCGTGTTGATCGAAAGCGTGGTATTATTGGTATTAAAAAAGCTCAGGTAAACCTTTGCTACTGCCAAATCGGGCGAAACCCTTACGCGGGTAATCGTAACCAGTGTATTGGGTAAAAATGAAGCCCCTTCGCGCTGAAAAACCTGTGCTAACTCCTCTTGTAATACTCCTGCAAATTTCTGCTGACGTTTACTTTCCATATTGTATTTGTCTATCGTTATTGCGTTGTGTGCTCAAACCTTACAGGTTTTTAAAACCTGCAAGGTTTATTTTCCGCACCGCAATGACGGGGTTTTATCTAATAAAGCAAATTGCTATCGTATGGGTACCTCGCCACATGCGCAGCTTTAACCTTATCGTACAATAACGTTTTAAATTCTTCTATATTCTCTTTTTGTGTGGCTGAAATAAACAACACCGGCACTTTGCCATGACTCATCCAGCTGTTCTTAAAATCTTCAAGCGTCAGTTTCCCATCTTCATCGCCTTCCTCTACCTCTGGTGAAACATAAGCGTCGATTTTATTGAAAACCAGAATCATGTCTTTATCAATTGCGCCTATATCTTTTAAAGTTTCATTAACCGTATTGATCTGATCTTCGAAATTTGGATGCGAAACATCTACCACATGAACCAGCAAATCGGCTTCCCTAACTTCATCCAGTGTAGATTTGAAACACTCTACCAAATGGTGAGGAAGTTTGCGGATAAACCCAACCGTATCAGATAACAGGAAAGGCAGGTTCTCGATTACAACTTTACGAACAGTTGTATCTAAAGTAGCAAACAGTTTATTCTCTGCAAACACCTCCGATTTCGAGAGCATATTCATAATGGTCGATTTGCCAACATTGGTATAACCTACAAGGGCTACCCGAATCAGCTGACCACGGTTTTTACGCTGGGTTTCATTCTGCCTGTCGATATTCCTAAGGCGTTCTTTTAATAAAGAGATTTTATTTAAAATAATCCTTCTATCACTCTCAATCTGGGTTTCACCCGGTCCACGCATCCCGATACCACCTTTTTGGCGTTCAAGGTGAGTCCACATACCTGTTAAACGTGGCAGTACGTATTGTAACTGGGCCAGCTCTACCTGTGTTTTGGCCTGAGCAGTTTGGGCCCTGTTGGCAAAAATATCAAGGATTAAATTACTGCGATCTAATACTTTAACTCCTAGTTCACGATCTATATTACGCAGTTGCGATGGTGACAATTCATCATCAAACACAACAGTATCAATTTCTTCCGATTTTACATACGCTTTAATTTCTTCGAGCTTTCCGGTGCCCACAAAAGTAGCACGCTCTGGCTTGAGCATTTTTTGCGTAAAAACCTTCTCCACTTTCCCACCGGCTGTATCCACCAAAAAGGCCAGCTCATCTAAATATTCTTTTGTTTGGGCTTCTTTTTCGCCGGGAGTAACCACCCCAACTAAAATTGCCCGTTCCTGCACAACGGCAGTATCATAAAATTTTTGTTTTCCCATGTAATTGATACAAAGATACAAAATTTGCAAACGAGTTTTTACCAAACCTTGTAGGTATCTGGCACCTACAAGGTTTTATAGAAGGTTATATCTGCGCTACAAACTCCTTAATCGCAATCCCCGGATTATCGGTTTTCATGAAATTTTCGCCGATTAAAAAACCGTTAAAACCAGCTGTTTTCAATTCCCTAATGGTTTCCGGATTACTGATTGCACTTTCCGAAATCTTTAAAAACTCATTCGGGATCTTATTCACCAAATCAAACGAGGTTTGGATATCAACCGTAAAATCAGCAAGATTTCTGTTGTTTACGCCAATAGCATCTAAATAAGGCGATATACTTCTTTCCAGTTCTTCGAGATTATGCACTTCTAAAAGCACATTTAAACCTAAATTGTGAGCAAACTTTCCAAAGTCGTTAATCTGTTGCGGTGTTAAAATCGAGGCAATCAATAAAATGATATCCGCTCCCCAGGCTTTAGCTTCAAGAATCTGGTATTCATCAATCATAAAATCCTTTCTTAAAACGGGGATGTTGTTCGCTGCCCGCGCTGCCAGGAGATCTTCAGTTTTACCACCAAAAAAATCGGTATCTGTTAAAACCGAAAGTGCCGATGCACCAGCATTATTGTAAGCCTGCGTAACTTCCGCAACATCAGCCACTCCGTTAATCAATCCCTTTGAGGGCGAACGGCGTTTAAACTCAGCTATAATTCCGGTACGATCATCCGCCAGCAAAAACTCTTTAAAAGAATGTGGGGTTCTTTTAAAATGTACCGCATTTTCTAAATCCTGTATCGAAACGAGTGATTTGGCAGCTGCGATTTCTTCTCTTTTACGTAGTACAATTTTATCTAAAATATTCATTTTACCTTGCTATTTATCAATTGAAAGGCCATCGCATTAAGATTGCTGCACACCTTGCAATGACGAACTTCTATTAATTTGTTAACCAGTTCTCCATCATTTGCTTGCCAAACTCCGTAAGTACACTTTCCGGATGGAATTGCACACCACGCACATCAAGCGTTTCGTGCCTTAAGGCCATGATCTCATTCTTATGGTCGCGGGCTGTAATTTTTAAGCACGACGGAAAGTTCTCTTTGCTTACCACCCAACTGTGGTAACGGCCAACGTTTATTGTTTGCGGGCATTCCCAGAATAATGGTTCATCGCCATCTACAACAGTAACCGGCGTAGCAATGCCATGCATAGGTCTGCCTAAATTGTACAGTGTACCTCCAAATGCTTCGGCAATAGCCTGCTGACCTAAACATACTCCAAAAATACTTTTGGTTGGCGCATAGGTTTTAATTACGTCCAGCAATAAACCTGCTTCCTCCGGAATACCCGGACCAGGCGAAAGTAAAATTTTATTGTATTTATCTACATCTGCTAAATCGAATTTATCGTTTCTCCAAACTTCGGCTTCATAACCAACTTCGTTAATTAAGTGAACCAAATTATAGGTAAAACTGTCGTAATTATCGATTACCAGAACTTTATTATTTATTTCCATTTTCAATATTCCAATTTTTTATTTCCTCACTGATAAAGTAGTTTACCAGATCTCTGTATACTTTTTCAATAATGTCGGAGCTCAATCCTGCTACGTCCGCCCAATCCCGTCTTTGTAAAAGCATATTTTTAAATCTTTCGGGAGCTTTAACCGCCTCTTCGTTTGCTTTAAATTTTGAGGCGGCTTTTACATATTTAAATCTTTCCCCAATCAACTGAATAACCTGCTGGTCGATAGTATCAATAGCTAAGCGGATCTCATTTATATTTTTACAGCTTTCTGGTGAACCTATCATTTTTATCCTGGTTAAATGTTTTCTGCCATTTTTACCGCTTTACGTAATGCAGCAATTTTATTATTTACTTCCTGCATTTCGGTTTCAGGTACCGAATCGGCTACAATGCCTGCTCCTGCCCGGTAATGCAGTTCGTTATTCTTGCTCATAAAAGTCCTGATCATGATGGCGTGGTTAAAATCTTCGTTAAAACCCATAAAACCAATGGCTCCTGCGTAGAAATTCCGGCCCAGCTTTTCGTTTTCATCAATTAGCTGCATGGCTTTATATTTAGGCGCACCACTTAAAGTACCCGCTGGATAAGTGTCGGCCACCACCTTAAAGGCACTTACGTTTTCCTGCAAATGGCCGCTAACTTTGCTCACCAAATGGATCAGGTGCGAATAGTACTGCACTTCTTTAAACGATTTTACTTCTACCCGGTTGCAATGCCTGCTTAAATCATTTCTGGCCAAATCAACCAGCATTACGTGCTCGGCACTTTCTTTAGGATCCTGCTCTAATTTTCTGGCTTGTTCTGCATCTTCAATATCGTTTCCACTCCGTTTAAAGGTTCCGGCAATCGGGAAAATATTAGCCGAATTGTTTTTAATGGTAATCTGTGCTTCGGGCGATGAACCAAAAAGCTTGAAATTTCCATAATCGAAATAAAACAGATAAGGTGATGGGTTTATTGAACGCAGGCAACGGTAAACGTTAAATTCATCGCCTGAAAAGGCTTGTTTAAAAGCACGCGAAGGCACAATTTGAAAAACATCGCCGCGGTAAATATGCTTTTGCAGTTTTTCTACCAGTTCCATAAACCCCTTATCGGTTAAGTTTGAAGATTCTTTACCTCTGGTCTGAAATTTATATTCCGGATAGTTTTTGTTTTGGATCAGGTATTCCATTTTCTCCAGGCCACCTTCTTCTTCACCTTCAAAAGTATTTTTGAACAGGGTAATTTCGTTTTTGAAGTGATCGATGGCGATGATATACCGATACAGATGATACTGCATTTCGGGTATCTCTTCTCCCTCGGGAGTTTCTGAAGTAAATTTAATATCTTCAAAATGCTGCACGGCATTCCAGGTAAAATAGCCAAACAGGCCACTCGAAATGAATTTGATTTCAGGCAGTTCGGTTTCTTTAAACTTATCCTTAAAATCAGCAATTTCATCAATCAGGTTTTTGCTTTCGGTAATTTCAACAGCGCCATCAGGGAAATAAGTTTCCAGGCGCGAGCCTTTTAAAATGATACCTGCAACCGGATCGGCGCATACAAAACTCATCGAATTTTCGCGACTGTGATAATCCGAACTCTCCAGTAAAATGCTGTTTGGGTATACATCGCGCAGGCGCAGATAAATGCTTACTGGCGTAGTGGTATCGGCAAGTAGTTTTTTGTAAGTTGTATTTATTTTATACATGATTTTACAGTGTTGTCATTGCTTCGTGCATAGCAACAACGGTTAAATTATTTTTTTTAACAATAAAAAGCCCGGCGTGTGGTTCTACGCCGGGCTTTAATGGTTCTTTAATAAGGTTTAGGTTGATAAACTATATTTTTTTCATACGCAGCCAGCGCAATCCGTTTTCGAATTACTTTGCCAAAGCCATGTATGTATATTGTTGATCATGAGCCACAAAAATATAAAGAATTTTGAAAAATGGAAATATTTATAAAAATAATTAAGTAAACGGTTAATTATTTTGAGAGAATGATACTTTATGAGCCTAATCATTTTAACATAAGCCTAATCATTTTAACCGCAAAGGGCGCTAAGGAATGCGCAAAGTAGCAAAGGTTAATTTTTATATTAAACGGCCGTCATCTCGACCGCAGCGAAGTGCAACGTAGTCGAGAAATGACGGCTTTGAGGGAAGCTTTACTATAAATGTTGGCTCAGCCACCTTAGCGCCTTTCCTCTGTGTACTTTGCTGTAAAAAAGCACGTGTTAAAAACAAAAAATCCCGCTCTGTTAAAGCAGGATTATATTTAAGTATAGAAATAGCTTATTTAAGAAACCCCAAAAAACGATCTTCCCGGAACTGCTTTGACCATTAACAAAATAGCCACAACAATCAGAATCAGGGCCAGACCGAAAAACACAGCAATAGTGCGGTGTTTGGCAACAGCATCTGCTACTTTTTTCGATTTGGCATTACCTACCGTAATCAAAATGATGGCAATAATCATCATAGCAGTGTGCTCTGCTTTAAAATACCTCCCAATAGCATCGCTCATGGGCAACTTTGTTAAAGGGCTTAAAAAGTACAACACCAGACCAATCAACAATTGGATGTGAGCACTAATCAAAGTAAATACATTTAGTTTGCGGTTACCTTCTGTGTATGTTTTATTCCCAAACCAACCCGATAATGCATTTATTACCGCGATAACCAATAAAATTAATACGATGTAGCGCCATCCGGAGTGCGCAGATTTTAAGATATTGTACATTTTTCTAAAATATGTTTGATCAAAAGTAGGCAATAATTGTAAAAAATAGGTTATTCTGCAAAATGAACGCTTATTTATATTAGTTTTAAACAAATTAAAATCTAAACTTATTATGAAGAAAATTTTACTTGCCCTTGGGCTGGTATTTTCTGCTACATTTCTGTTTGCACAGCAAACCTCCTTCCCTGTTAACGGCTCTTTTGACACCAGACCTGGAATGTTTGCTTTTACGAACGCAACTATAGTAGTAAACGCTAACCAAACCCTAACAAACGCTACCCTTTTAATTAAAGGACAAACCATTCAGGCTGTTGGAGCCGCTTAGCCGTACCCAAAGGTTATGTAGTGATCGATTTGAAAGGAAAATTTATTTATCCTTCGCTGGTAGATGCCTTTACCAGCTATGGCATTAGCGAAACGCCTGCTGCACAACGTGGTTTTGGTGGACAGCGCCAATCTATTTTTGTTTCGACTAAAAAAGGTGCTTACGGCTGGAACGAAGCCATTAGACCGGAAACTTACGTCAAAAACATTTTCTCAACCGACAGTAAAAAAGCAGATGAACTGCGCAAAGTTGGTTTCGGGAGTGTAAATGTAATTAACCGTGATGGTATTGCCCGCGGCGTTTCTGCAGCAGTAACCCTAAACGAAGATGCGGATAACAATGTAATCCTGAAAGATCAGACCGCAGCCAATTATTCATTCAATAAAGGTACCTCATCAAACGATTACCCAACTTCGTTAATGGGTTCGATTGCTTTACTGCGTCAAACTTATTACGATGCCCAATGGTATGGCAAACAAAAAGACGAGTACAATATCTCTTTAGATGAATTCGGCAAACAGCAAACTATTCCACAAATTTTTGAGGTAGATGGCTGGCAAAATATCCTTCGCGCCAATAAAATAGGCAAGGAATTTGGCAAGAGTTATATCATCAAATCAACAGGCGATGAATATCAGCGCATTAATGAAGTTAAGGCTACAGGTGCAAGCTTAATCATCCCTTTAACCTTCCCGAAAGCTTACGATGTGGAAGATCCTGCCGAGGCCAGAAATGTGAGTTTATCACAAATGAAAGGCTGGGAACTGGCGCCTACCAACCCCGCTGCCTTAGAAAAAGCAGGGATTAAATTTGCTTTAACAGCCTTTGGTTTAGAAAACAGCCGCGATTTTTGGGCTAATATCCGCACCGCTATCGAAAACGGCTTAACCGAAAAGCAGGCCTTGCAATCGGTAACCGAAATACCAGCTTCCCTTTTGGGTATTGGCGATAAAGTAGGCTCGCTCGAAAAAGGAAAAGTGGCCAACTTTTTAATCTCATCCGATAACCTGTTTAAAAACACCAATATTATTTTCGAAAACTGGGTACAGGGCAAACGTTTCATTGTAAACAAAATGGATGTGAGCGATGTGCGCGGTACTTATAACTTAAATGTTGACGGAGTGGGTGCATTAACCCTTAAAATTACCGGCACAGGTGGTGGCTCAGCCGCAGCCATTGAAAGAACCGGTGTTGATAGCGTAAAAACCACTGCCACCTTTACCAGAAATGGCGACTGGGTAAGCATTAACTTTAATTTAAAGAAAAACCCTAAAGGCGATGTTCGCTTAAGTGGTTACATTACTTCGGCCAACCCCATTATCATAAAAGGCGAATCGGCACTGGCCGATGGTACTACAGGAAAGTTTACTGCAACGTATAAAGAAGCGGCAAAAGAAACGCCTAAAAAAGACGAGCCTAAGCCAACATTAGCCAATGGCCCGATCATTTACCCTTTTACTGCTTTTGGTGCAACAGAATTGCCTAAACAAGAAACAGTACTGATTAAAAATGGTACCGTTTGGACGAACGAGAAAGATGGCATCCTGCAAAATGCGGATGTACTTTTAGAAAACGGAAAAATTAAGGCCGTGGGCAAAAACCTATCGGCAAACGGAGCTAAAGTAATTGATGCTACCGGCAAACACATTACGGCTGGTATTATTGATGAGCACTCACACATTGCCGGTGCTGGCGGTATTAACGAAGGAGCACAATCCGTTTCGGCCGAAGTGCGCATTGCCGATATCATTAATTCTGAAGATGTAAACATTTATCGCCAGCTGGCAGGTGGAGTAACTACTTCGCACATTCTGCATGGCTCGGCAAACCCGGTTGGTGGCCAGTCGCAGCTGATTAAACTGCGTTGGGGTAAATCGCCTGAGGAATTGAAATTTGCCGGTGCCGATGGTTTCATCAAATTCGCACTGGGCGAAAACGTGAAACAAAGTAACTTTGGTACAGGTGCACGTTTCCCGGTTACCCGCATGGGTGTTGAGCAAACTTTTGTTGATGAATTTACCCGTGCAAAAGAATATGCCAAAGCCCTTTCGGTAAAAGGTAACAGCGTACGCCGCGATTTAGAATTAGATGCGATTGTAGAAATTTTAAATAACAAGCGTTTCATCACCTGCCACTCTTATGTGCAGAGCGAAATCAATATGCTTATCCACGTAGCCGATAGCTTAGGTTTTAAAATCAACACTTTTACCCACATTTTAGAGGGCTATAAAGTGGCTGATAAAATGAAAGCGCATGGTATTGCGGGCTCCACTTTCTCTGACTGGTGGGCTTATAAAAACGAGGTTGCTGAGGCGATCCCCTACAACGGAAAAATTATGCACAACGTTGGCGTTACCACTGCCTTTAACTCTGATGATGCTGAAATGGCGCGTCACTTAAACCAGGAGGCTGGAAAATCGGTATTATACGGTAATGTACCCGAAGAGGATGCTTTAAAATTTGTAACCTTAAATCCAGCCCGAATGCTTCACATTGATGATAAAGTGGGCAGTTTAAAAGCAGGTAAAGATGCCGATGTGGTAATCTGGACGGCTAATCCGCTTTCTATATATGCCAAGGCAGAAAAAACCTTTGTGGATGGCGTTGCTTATTGGGATCTTGATAAAGATGCACAGGTGATTAAAGCCCAACAGGTAGAAAAAGCCCGTTTGATCCAGAAAATGTTAGAAAGCAAAAACAAAGGTGGCCGTACACAACGCCCAATGGGTGATGCACCACGCCTTTACAATTGCGAAACCTTAGAAAACTATTCAGCAGAATTAACCGAGAAAGAACATGCACACTAAACAATATTTATTCAGCCTGGCTTTATCGGCAACAAGTCTGATGTGCTTTGCCCAGGCCAACATCTCGCCGGCAAAAAAACAAAGCAAAACCATTGCCATTACCGGTGCTACCGTACATGTGGGCAACGGCACAGTAATCGAAAATGGCACCATCCTTTTTGGCAATGGCAAAATTATTTCAGTTACAGCCAACGGACAAGTGCCGCAAGATGACGTAATGCGCATTGTAGCCACAGGAAAACACATTTATCCTGGCTTTATTGCCGCAACTACCAACCTTGGTTTAACCGAAATCGAAGCCGTAAAAGCTACTTTAGATTTTCAGGAAATTGGCGATTTCAATTCGCACATCCGCTCCATCGTAGCCTACAATACCGATTCCAAAGTACCAGCTACCTTACGTAGCAATGGTGTTTTAATGGCACAGCCAACCCCGCAAGGCGGAACTGTTTCGGGAAGTTCGTCGGTAGTACAGCTCGATGCCTGGAACTGGGAAGATGCTGCACTAAAAACCGACGATGCCATGCACATGACCTGGCCGGTTACCCCACGTTTTAGAGGGGGCTTTGGTGGTTTCGGCCGTCCGCAGCAATCGCCCGATGCTTTAGCTGAAAGAACCCAGGCAGCAGTTGCACAGTTAACTTCTTTCTTTGCCGAAGCGAAGGCCTATGCTGAAATCAGCAAGCCTGAGGTAATTAACACCCGTTTCGAAGCCATGAAAAAGGTTTTTAAAGGCGATGAAAAGTTATTTATTGCAGCCGAAAGTCAAAAGGATATTGTAGCCGCAGTAAACTTTGCCAAAAAATTCGGCATTACCCCGGTTATTACCGGTGCTGACGAAGCTTATTTGGTAATCGATTTCTTAAAAGACAACAACATCACCTTAATAGTTAAGCAGCCTCATGCCTTGCCTAACAATAATGATGACGATGTTAACATGCCTTATAAAAATGCTGCAGTGTTGGCCAATGCAGGCTTAAATGTAGTTTTAAGTATTGATGGTTACTGGCAACAACGCAACCTGCCTTTTATGGCCGGTACTGTTACCGCCTGGGGACTGGATAAGGAAAAAGCCTTATCAACCATTACATTGAATGCAGCTAAAGCCATGGGTGTAGATAAAACCACAGGAAGTATCGAAACCGGCAAAGATGCAACATTCTTTATTTCGGCGGGTGATGCATTGGATATGCGCACAAACAAAGTTGAGCAGGCCTTTATTCAGGGCAGGGATATTAACCTCGATAATCTGCACAAACAGCTGGATAAGAAGTTTAGTGATAAATATACCGCGGATAAAAAATAGCTATTGTTGGGTTAACTGGTTAATTGTTTAAAGCGGTTAATTGTGGGATTGCTGCATTGCAAACTGCCAATTGCTAACTGAAAACTGTACAAGTGATTAACTGTTATTCCCCAAAATACAACGGCCGATATTCATTTATCGGCCGTTTTTTGTTTGAGCAGTATCCCGTCCTCGTTTGTAACGAGGATGAGTGAAATATGCATTTGTAATGCATGCGGTACAACCACAACGCGCTATCGTCCTCGTTTGTAACGAGGACAATATCTTCCAGAATGTTACACCTGCGCAGATGGTGTATCATCCTTTCTATGCCTTGCCCCCAAAGGAATCACGATCCTTGCATTCCCGTAATCGGTTACAAATTTCTCATTTGTACTTTCCCAGATTTTGATCAAACGATCCAGTTTAAAAAATGACGTTTTAAGTTCTATCAGCAAGGTTGGTATTGCATTGTTAAATCCTTTACGTTCTGCAATTACAACCCTTGGGTTATCTTTATGGTGTTTAAAGTTATCGATATGTTTTTGGAACAGTTCGAGGTCTTTTTCCGAAAGCCCATAAGGTTTTAGTTCGTCTTTTAGCGTAACGATACGACTGTAAATATGTTCCAATGCCGGGATTAATTGCTGGTCGGGCAACCTTTCTAATTTAGTGGCAGATGTTTTAAGCGCATCAAACAGTATCGTATCACCAATTTCCAAAGCGTGGATTTGGGCCAGGCCAGAGTATTTAACCGCACGGTTAATCGCTGAGCTGGCTGCCTGATATTTTGTTGCCGTAGCTCCGCTACTTTTTACACCAGCACTGTTTATGGCTGCATTAATACTTTTCACATCTTCCTCAATTTCGTCAACAATTTTACTGAATACGGCCTGCTCAGACCAGATTGACTTGTTTGCATGTAATACCTGCAATGTTACATTGCCCATTGTCAGGTAATTCTCTTCTTTTTGTGTCATGTTTTTGTTTTTAGATACTTGTTAATAATGGTTTTATTTTGTACATCAATGCGTTGCTCTAAAGCCACACACTAAAGTTTTTAAGCAAGAGCCCTATGTTCATTGCCATAGTCGATTGTTTGTATTACAGCCTGCTTTGCTAAGCTACCGGCATCAATTGTTTGGCTTCCACCATGCTAAGCTTCCAGTATCAATTGTTTCGTTGCAACTGTCAATTGGTCAGCATACAGCTTGCTATGTTTCGCTGCTACTGAGGATTGGTCAGCAGCAAGCATTAAAAAATATAAAATACCATGCGAAAGGTTTTTATACCGCTGCACTATCATTGTGGGATGTTGGGCTTTGAAAGCCCTTTTTGGGATGGGTTTTTAGGTCATTAAAGCCTGGGAAGGAAACATTGCCTGGTGCCATTAACAGATTGATATGGCTTAACCAGCAGATAACTAAATTAATAATTATTGAGAAAAAATAAAAGCAATTAAAAATTTTCAGTGCCCAACATACTCCGGAAAGAAATCATGCTAACATTAGTTTAACACCAGGCTCGCTTATTAATTTTCCAAATGAGTTTTATTTTAACAATTGCCTTAAAACCTAACCATTCCTAAACCATTTCATAATATAGAATCCAATTCTGCTTAATACTACATTAACATCTTTGTCATCATAAAAAATCAAAAACTAATCATGATGAACTGCCTGGCAGACATCACATTCTTAAAAAAACGATGATGAAAAATTTACTTATTGCAGTGTTGCTACTGCTGTGTTGTACCCATAATGCAGTGCTGGCGCAAACCACACAGGCATCTATTTCAGGTATCATTACCGACCAGCAAAAGAAACCCATTCCTGGTGTATCGGTACAGATCAGAAACAACTCAACTGGTTTTACCACTAAAACATCAACCAATGCCCAGGGCGAGTATACCTTTAAAGAGTTACCGTTGGGTGGCCCCTATTCGGTAAAAGCCATTTACATAGGCTTTGCAGAGCAAAACAGAACAGGCTACATGTTAAATCAAGGTGATGCCGTACGTGTTGCCATTAACATGCAAGAAAGCGCCCAGATGCTTGATGGAGTAGAAGTTAATGGATCTTCATTAAAAAATAAGGTTCAGCAATTTGGTGCCTCTACAGAAATTTCGTCGAAAACCATGAATTTATTGCCGGTAAACGGCCGTAACTTTTCAAGCTTAACAGATTTATCTCCTTTGGCTGGTCCGGGTGGTATTTCTGGTCAGTTAGGTTCTTCTACCAACTTCACCATTGATGGTATGACCGCCAAAAACCCAACTTCGGCAGGTAGTACAACCAGTCGTAGTGGTGCGCCATACTCCATTTCTATTGAAAGTGTTAGGGAATTTAAAGTAGTAACCAATCAGTACGACGTAAGTTTAGGCCGTTCAGGTGGCGGTACAATCAGTGCTGTAACTAAATCTGGTACAAATCAAATTACAGGTAGTGCTTTTGCTTATAACCGGGCTGATTTCCTTGCGAGTAAGTATGACATCAGAGGAAACAGAAGAACAAATGATTTTTCAACTTATCAGTATGGTTTTAGCTTAGGCGGCCCGATCATTAAAGATAAATTACATTATTTTGCGGCCTGGGATCACCAAAGAGACTCACGTCCATTAATTATTGCTGATATTAACTCGGATGCGGATGTTGCCCGTTTCAACATTACAAATGCCACATTAAATAATTTCTTAGCTGTTGCAAGATCAAAATATGGTGTAGCCAACACGCCACAATTTGGTTCTTTCGATAAAAAGCGGGGAACTGATGCCGGTTTCTTACGTTTGGATTGGCAGATTGATGAAAAGAATTTATTAACGGTTAGGGATAACTATACCAACGATAGAAATCCGCTAGGATTGGCAGATAATACGGCTATCAACTTTTACGAAAGTTACGGTAATGATAAAAACGTTGATAATAGTTTATTGGCTACCTTACGTTCAACAATCAGCAGCAAAGTTACCAATGAATTAAAATTGCAGCATTTGTACACCTACCAGGCCAGTACGCAAAATGATGAATTAGGTTTTGCTATACCAAGAGCGGTAGTTTCTAACTTACAATCTACTACCCCATCTGGCAATTTATTCACAGCTGTTCAAATTGGTGGTCACCGCTTCGGACAAGAAGGCTTTACCAATAACGTTTTCCAATTGGTAGATAACTTATATTATAATACAGACAAAATTAAATACACATTTGGTGTAGATATCATGTATACCCATGCAAAATCATTGTATGGCAGTGAAGTAAATGGTCGTTTTACGTTTAACAGATCAGGCACTGGAGCAACCGATCCAACAGCACTACAAAACTTCGATAATTTATTACCAATCAGTTATTACAGAGAAGTTCCTTTAGTTGCTGATCCAACTGTTGTAGGGAAGTTATGGAATACTGCAATTTACGGCCAGATGCAAACCAAACTAGGTAAAGGCTTAGACTTTACCGGTGGTTTACGTTTAGATTATAGCAAGTACCCAACATCACCATTAAATCAAAAATTATTTGATGCTATCGGTGTAAGAACAGATCACGAGTTAAAACAATTTTTAATTCAGCCCCGTATTCAGTTTAACTGGGATGTTAATGAAAACCATACCGACTACCTTCGCTTAGGGGCAGGTATTTTCGGATCGGATGTTAACAACTATGTAACCATTAACAACTTAACATTTGATGGTAAACACCTCGCAACAGTTGATGTTACGGGAACAGGTGTACCCACCCCAGACTTTATCGGTTATAGAAACGGAACCGCTACAGCACCAACTCTACCTGCATTACAGATTCCTACCATAAATACTTATGCTGACGATGCCAAAGTACCAGTGGTTTATAAAGCCAACCTATCATACAACAAATTGATAAATGATAAAATACGAATAGGTATTACGGGTTATGCAACTTTAGCACGTCATAACTATATGTATGTGGATAGAAATATGGTTGCCAACCCTTTCTTCACCTTATCAAATGAAGGAAACAGGGGAGTATTTGTACCATCAAGCTCAATTAATACAGGTAATGGCAATACAGATTGGAAATTGGGCCGTTTAACCAATCAATTTGGCCGTGTACTGGAATTGAATAGCCAGGGTAAGGTAAATCAATTTGCGATTGTTGTAGATGGTACCTGGAAATACTTTAAAGATGGAGAAATTACGGCAAGCTTTACCTGGAATGATACTAAAGATAACACATCTTACAACGGTAATGTGGCCAACTCAGCTACGCTATCATTACCTGTTGTAGACGACCCAAGAAACTTAAGCAAAATGACCTATTCAAATGGTCAATTTAGAAACAAGGTAGTAGTATACGGCACATTACCATCATTCTATGGTATTAAAGCCGGTATTCGTTATTCAGGTATTGGCGGCACCAGATATAGTTTACTATCGGGTGGAAATACCAATGGTGATTTCGTGGCAACAAATGATTTAGCCTATATCTTCGACAGATCAAATACTAATGTACCAGCTGCACTTAGAACTGGTTTACAAACCTTATTGGATAATGGCGCTGCAAGCCAGAGTTTGAAAGATTATATCACTAAGTATGAAGGTACCTTTGCTGAGCGTAATGGTGGTATAAATGGTTTCTATGGTACAATTGATTTAAGATTAGCTTATCAGATTAAATTCGGACGTGGTAAAAAACAAAGCGTTGAAATTTCTGGCGATTTGTTTAACGTAGCCAATTTGTTTAAGAAAACCTGGGGTACTTCAGAAACTTTAGGTACGCAGGCATTATATGCGGTTGCAGGTTTTGATGCGGCTACTTCTAATTACAACTACCGCGTAAACAATACCGGTATCGTTATACCAACAGGTAATCCTTGGCAGGCACAAATCGGTTTACGCTACGGTTTCTAAACTACATTTAGCTAAGTTTCTTAGCTTAAAGTCATAAAAAAGGGGAATGGATTTTTATCCGTTCCCTTTTTTTATGTTTGTATATAAAACAACAAAACTTAATGGGATTATTACTCAATTACCTGAAAAGCCACAAATGGATTGTGGCCTTAGCGTTATTGCTTGCGGGTTTAAATATTGGCTTTTCTTTAATGGATCCGCTTATTACCGGAAAGATTTTAGATCGCTTCATCAACAAAAAAAACTCATTAACTTATGCCGAATACCTTTGGGGTTCAGTAGGGTTAATTGGCCTCGCTATCGGAGCGGCAATGGTATCGCGTATTGCCAAAAACTTTCAGGATTATTTTACCAGCGTTATTGTACAAAAGGTTGGCGCAAAAATGTATGCCGATGGTTTGCAGCACTCGCTAAAACTACCTTACCAGGTTTTCGAAGATCAGCGCAGCGGCGAAACTTTGGGCATTTTACAAAAAGTACGTTTAGATTCAGAGAAGTTTATCACCGCGTTTATCAGTATCCTTTTTGTAAGCTTAATCGGAATGGTGTTCGTAATTGTGTATTCATTTACGGTAAGCTACAAAGTTACCCTGGTTTACTTTTCGGCTATCCCGATCATCAGCTTTGTAAGCTGGTTTTTAAGCCGTAAAATCAAAACCATCCAGCGTGCTATTGTTGGCGAAACCACCGCTTTAGCGGGCTCTACTACCGAATCGTTAAGAAACATTGAGCTGGTAAAAAGTTTAGGCCTGGCCGATCAGGAAATTGAGCGTTTGAACAAAACCACTTATAAGATTTTAGGTCTCGAGCTTAAAAAAGTAAAATATGTACGCAGTATGAGCTTTGTTCAGGGTACTACTGTTAACCTGGTACGCAGTACCATGGTACTGGTGTTGTTGTTACTTATTTTCGATAACACCATTTCTGCCGGCCAGTATCTAACATTTTTATTTTACTCATTCTTTCTTTTCGGGCCGCTACAAGAACTGGGCAATGTAATTTTAGCCTGGAGAGAGGCTGAAGTTTCGCTCGGTAACTTTAAAAAGATTTTAAGTACACCAATTGATAAAAAACCTGAAAACCCAACTTCGATTCAAAAAATTAAAGATTTAACCTTTAACGAAGTTGGCTTTAAACACCAAACGGCGAACAGAAATGCTTTAGAAAACATTTCTTTCAAAACCCACAACGGCCAAACCATTGCTTTTGTTGGTCCGTCGGGCTCCGGAAAAACAACTTTAGTAAAACTATTGGTTGGCTTATATCCACCAAAAGCCGGAGAGATTTTATACAATGGCATTTCCAGCAATAAAATTGATTTGGATGCCTTACGCGAAAAAATTGGTTTTGTAACTCAGGATACGCAATTGTTCTCGGGTACGATAAGAGAAAACCTGTTATTTGTAAACCCTACCGCAACCGATGAGGAATGTTATAAAGTATTAAACCAAGCTGCTTGCCAAACCTTACTGGCACGTGCCGATAAAGGTTTAGATTCGTTAATTGGCGAAGGTGGTGTTAAGGTTTCAGGAGGCGAAAAACAACGCTTATCCATTGCTCGGGCCTTGTTGCGTCAGCCCGATATCCTGGTATTTGATGAGGCAACTTCATCACTGGATTCGATTACCGAAGAAGAAATTACCAAAACCATCCGCTCGGTTTCCGATTTAACAGATCATATTACCATTTTAATTGCCCACCGTTTATCGACCATTAAACATGCCGACCAGATTTACGTGTTAGAAAAAGGCCACATTATTGAGCAGGGCAAACACGAAGAACTAATTGCACAAAACGGCTTATACCAGGCCATGTGGCGCCAACAAATTGGCGAAAGAGTTGTTGAAGCTTAAGGAATTAAATGTTTTAAAATGTTATTAGCAGAAATCAGTAGTAATCAGGTGGCCTTATTTATAATTATACCGGCCATTTTATGGTTGGCTTTAATATTGGTAGCCCTATATCATATATCCAGAAACAGCTCAATGGGTTTTAGTGTAAAGGTACTTTGGTTCATCATTATTCTGTTAGCTCCTTTTCTGGGCTCAATTATTTACCTCATGTGGGGCAAGAATAAGAAGTTTTAAGTTGCTATGGTTCGTGTGTCTGCACGAACCATTTTTTTTGCAAAACTCACACCAGCCCTGGTTTGTGTCCGCACAAAACAGACTCATTATATTATTTTTCGAAATCAAGTTCAGCAATCTTTCTGGTTCGGTCCCGCTGTACCTCCTGCCGGTAATTGACTTTAAAAAATAGACGATGTTATACCGGCATCCGTGCCATCGGGTTTAGGTGGACAAATACATAACTACAGCCATGGTTCGTGTCCACACGAACCATTTTAGATATCATTAAACAACTTTAGTAGTCTGTTCGTTAATATCCTGCAAACTTAACTTCGTTAACGATCTCGTTTTTAACCAGGTAATCCCCGCAATGGCCAAAGTCATACTTCCGCCAAAAACCACAGAAGGGATTGTTCGCATTAATTTCGCTGTTAGCCCTGATTCAAATGCGCCAATTTCATTTGATGACCCAATAAACATGCTGTTTACAGCCGATACGCGACCACGCATTTCATCAGGTGTTAGCAATTGCATAATGGTTGATCTGATGATTACGCTTACACTATCAAATGAGCCTTCTAAGAATAAAAAGAACAAGGTGAGATAGAAGTTTTTAGATAAACTCCAGCAAATAATGCTGATTCCGAAACCTGTTACGGCGATTAACAAATTTCGCCACGGCTTATTCATAGGCGAAAAACGGGTCATTGCAAGCATGGTAAATACCGAACCTGCTGAAACTGCAGCGCGCATAAAGCCTAAACCTTCAGGTCCAACCTTTAAAATATCGTTGGCAAATACAGGTAATATGGCAACAGCACCACCAAAAAACACAGAAAAGAGATCCAGACTCATGGCCCAAACCATCATTTTGGTTTTAAATACAAAATTTATCCCTTTCAGTAAGCTCTCCTTAATATTTTCTTTCGGTACAAATTGGGGAGGATGCACTTTTAAAAAGAAGATGCAAATCAAGGCGGTAAACACAAATGAAATAATCACAATATAAGTAACCGTAATACCAAAAAAACCATAAATCATTCCTCCTAAAGCTGGCCCTAAAATAGAGGCCATCTGCCAACTCGAACTGCTCCATGTACTTGCATTTGGGTATAACTCTTTTGGCAAGATCTGAGCCATCAACGAAAATGTAGCAGGCCCGAAAAAACCACGTGATATTCCCATTCCGAACACAAGCACATACATAATTAAGGCAATAAGGTTTACCCTCAAGTTAAATAAGGTAAAAATGATATCGAACTGTTGCAGCTTAAACTGAGGTAGTGTTACCAACAGCATAATTAACGTACAAAGGAATACCCCACCAAATATTTTGAGCAGCAGTCCTCTTTTTTCGCTTTTATCAGCTACATAACCACCATACAATGCTATTCCAATTGCTGGAATGGCTTCACACAAACCTACAAAACCCAAAGCCAATGGATCTTTGGTAATGTGATAAATATAGATTCCCATAACTACAGCCTGCATTTGATAGGCAAAAGTGAAGAAAAAACGCATGCCCAGATAGGAGCGGAACTCTCTATAACGAAGTGCTGCGTAAGCATCTGGTTTTACGATAACGGGATTAGGGCCTGAATCTGTCACAGAAAAAAGTTTACCTGCAAAACTACGTGATGAAAATTTAAATCTGCCACCTGCTTTAAATTTTATGACACCTCTTTTTTATTTATGAAACAATGGCATAAACAACAAAGCCCGATGAGCATTGATACTCATCGGGCTTCTTTTACTAAATGAACTTAATAACCTGGGTTCTGTTCGAGCAGATTATTTTTGTTTATTTCATCGCGGCTAAATGGTCTGAAATAAAGTTTATTGTCCCAGCTTCGGTTCTCCTGTGCATTCTCTTCAACCGGGCTGTAGGTATAATCATAAATAGTATTATCGTAATGGTAAGGAGCCGACATGGTTTTGCCTGGCTTAAATTTACCGGTAACTTTAATATAAGTAACTTTTCTACCCAGTGTTTCTCCGGCAATTAACCACCTACGTGTATCGTGGTAACGTTGTTCCTCATAAGCCATCTCAATACGGCGCTCGTGGCGGTACACTTCTCTCAAGCCTGCCTGATCAGTAGCAGTAACAGCTGGCATACCGGCCCTGAAACGAATTTTATTTAGCCAGTTGGTTGCATCGCCCAGCTCGCCAAGTTCAATACTGGCTTCAATATAGTTAAATACAGCTTCGGTATATCTAAAGAAAGGCCATGGCACATTTTGCGACATTGACGCATCTACTATTGTCGGGTCTGGATCTATAAATTTATGGTAGTAATATCCAGTCCAGCTACCGTTCCAGTTTTCGATTGAGCTTCCGCGTGTATCTAAACCTTTAAAATCAATTCTTGTACCGTTATCAATGAGATCATAAATCCCGGTTTGGATCTGGCTTGCTGGGTCTACATTGCCCGATGCCTTATCGCGAGGTTTCCACCCGGCACCATCATATAAAACGGTAGCGTAAAACCGCGGATCTCTATCCTGATAGGGTTGTGCTTTTTGAGCAGCATTTGTCCAGCTAAATTTAGTACCGTCTTTCATCTCATAGTCATCAACCAGTAGGCCTATTGGCGTATTGCCCGCCCAGTTATGATAACCATTGGGGCCATTCTGCTGTGCGTGTTTAATATTGCTCTGAATAATGAAATAGCGGGCAAAGATCAATTCGGAAGCAGCCGCGGCATCTACATTTGGCGCCTTGCTTGCACCACCCATAGCTATACTTTTATAGTTTAAACTACCCTCAGCGACAGACACCGGTGCCGAAAGCCCAAGCCTATAACCTGTACCTAAATCCATAACTGCTTTTGCCGCTGTTTTGGCCAGCCTGTAACGGTCGGCTTGGTTGCCACTCGCATAGCTTAGAAAATCTAACTTCTGGGCCGGGATTGATCCAATTTTTGCTGTTAGCTTCGCCCTATCATGCAAATCGCTGGCGGCATAAATTAATACTCTCGATTTTAGAGCCAATGCTGCAAGTGCAGTCGTACGCCCTTTATCCAGTGTTTTACCCGTTAACAACCTATTGGCTTCCTCGCAATCTTTAATAATAAAGTTTATACACTCTTCATAAGTATTGCGTTTCACTTTAAAATCATCGCTCAAAGCATATGTTTTGGCAATAATGGGCACAGCCCCATAATAGCGAAGCAATTGCTGGTAAAAATAAGCCCTTAAAAAATAGGCCTCCCCCAACAGCTGATCTTTTAGTGATTGGCTTGAAAGCCCGTTATCGCCCCCAACAATCCTTTCAATTGTAGTATTACAAGCCCTGATTCTATTATACATTTGTTTATAAGCCCAGGTATCATCTACCCAACCTAAGGTTGAAGGGTTGATGGTAGCGTTATTCACCAAATCTATTCCTCTGGTAGGATGCGTAAACATGGCTTCATCCGAAACAGATGCCAGCATCTGCTCAGAAAAACCACCATTTCCCAAACCATTATAAATATCGTTAACAAATGCCTGTGCTAGCGCAGGGTCTTTCCAAACCAATTCAGCAGATATTTTATCAGGTGGGTTTACATCCATAAAATCTTTCTTACAAGCCGTTGCAAAAAAGGTAATCAGGAAGAATATATATAGATTTCTATTTTTAATTATTGTTTTCATATTTCACGTTATTTAATAAACAGCTATACATTGATTAAAAAGCAGCTTTAATTCCCATATTAATTACCCTGGCCTGCGGATAATACTGTCCGCTTGAATTGGTTGATTCGGGATCCCAGATTTTAATTTTATCCAGAGTAACCAGGTTAAGGCCATTTGCATAAATCCTTACGCTGTTTAAGCCAATTTTTTCTACCCAGCCAGTAGGCAATGTATAACCCAGTTCAACGTTTTTAAGTCTGATGTAATTATTGCTTCTCAACCAATAAGTGTTATTTAATGCGTTGTTGCTATCGGTATAATAGGTGGCTCCTCTGTTTGACAAACGTGGGTTTACCGAACTTGGATTATCAATACTCCAACGGTTTAGGTACGACCATTCTAAGAAGTTGCCAATATCACCCGATTCGGTTAAGCCCACAATCTGCATTCCGCCTGTAGCCCCCTGAATAAGCACTGATAAATCGAATCCTTTATATTGAAGATTAAAGTTTACTCCGCCCGTAAAAGTTGGCGTACCATTTTTATCTAATCGGATTTTATCGTCAGCATTAATTTTACCATCGCCATTAACATCCTTAAACTTCATGTCGCCAGGACGTAGATTACCCGTAAGAGCGCTATAATTAAGTTTATTGGCACTAATTTCTGCCTGATCTTTAAATACACCATCATAATCGTACACCAGCCATGAGCCGGTTACCCTGCCTGTAGAACGTTGCCACTCGGGAGCACCAGGGGTTTCATCCCAGAATATGATTTTGTTCTTGGCATAGCCTCCGTTTACACTTACCCCGAAATTCAAATCGCCAACTTTATCGTTATAGCTTAGTTTAAACTCGAAACCTTTATTGTTTACTTTACCCAGGTTAACTGGCGGTAAACGATCGGTAATACCCGAGCTTTCCGGTACCGAACTGCCCCTGCTGATCAGGATATTCGTGCGTTTATTATAGAAGTAATCGAACTCAAATGACAATTTATTATTTAGAAACGATGCGTCTAAACCAATATTGGTATTATTGGCTACCTCCCAACCGAAATCCAAATTCGGCACTTTACCCTCCGTAATTGATTTTGTAATTAAATCGTTAAATACATAGCTACCAAAGTTCATTAAACTTAGGTATTGGTATTCCTGCAGGGCATCGCCAAAATAAGCTTCAGCACCCATTTGTCCGTATGATGCCCTTAGCTTTAAGTTGTTGATGAACCGAACATTTTCTTTAAAAAAGTTCTCTTCTGATAACCTCCAGCCTACTGAAACGCCAGGGAAGAACCCGAAACGCCTGTTTGTTGGAAAAATATAAGAACCGTCTACCCGCCATAAAAACTCAGCCAGGTATTTCTCTTTATAATTGTAGCCTGCCCTTCCAAAATAACTTAAACGGGCTCTGTTGAAAAGATTGTTCGGATCGCCCGGATTATTACCCAACGATTGTTCTTTCTCATCACCTGCTAACAACTGTTCTATTGCCGATGACAAAAAATATCTTCTGAAGGCTGTAAAACCATCGTTGTTGATCTTCTCGCGGGTTACACCAGCCATTAAACCGATCGTATGGTCGCCAAGTTTTTTATCATAGTTAATCATTCCGGTTAAGTTAATGGCCAATTGGCCACCTGCTGTTTCCCTAAGCCTCGGGTCGGTATATTGAGAACGTACAGTACCTGCAAGCACTGGCGTAACGCCATCAGCTTCAAAGGTTTTCTTATCCCAATCGTAAAGTGTCCAGGGCAGTTGCCAGTTCTTTTGTCTGCCAGAATATTTATCTATGGCCGCAGTTCCTGTTACTTTTAAGCCCTCAACACCTGGAATTTTAATTTCAACCTTACCTGTTGTTTGAAAATAATCCCTGATATCTTTATTGTAGCCAGTTAAATCAGTGGTAGAAACCACCGGATTATAACCGTATTCGATATCCCTACCCGGTTTACCATTAGGCCATATGGCAATCTCAGTAGGTCTTCCCCGCATCAGGAACCTGAAAATATCGCCAGCACCAACGGTAGGAAAGTTACGGTTTTCCTCCCTCGCGGTTACGCCTAAAGTTGTGGTAATGTATTTGCTTAATTTGGCTTCGAGGTTAAAACGCATATCGTACTGCTGGTAACCTGTGGCAGAATTTTTATAGTACCCATCCTGATCAAGATAACCCAGAGAAACCAGGTACTTTACATTTTCACTTCCTCCGTTAATCTGAACATTATGCCGCTGTTGAGGCGACCAGGTTTGAAATACCGTTTTAAACCAATCAGTATTGGGGTAACGCAATGGATCGGAACCATCACCCAATTTCTGAATCTGACTTGGTGTATAGGCTGCATTAATCGTTTTTCCACCTGTAGATAAGTAAGTACCATTGGTTTTAAAGCTGTTCCATGCTGCACCCCATTCGCCTGGATTAAGATCCGAACCAAAAATATTCAGTTCGTTTAAGATCTCTGCATATTGAGTCGAATTAGCCATTTTTGGTATCCGCGTTGGTTGTTGCAAGCCATAGCTAAAATCGTAAGAAAACTGGGGTTTACCCGATTTGCCCAGCTTTGTAGTGATGAGGATTACCCCATTTGCCGCCTGCGAACCATATATAGCTGCTGATGCATCCTTTAAAACCGATACACTTTCTATATCGTTGGGATTAAGTCTTTCAATGCCTCCTGCGCGATTAGGAATACCATCAATCACAATCAAGGCATTATTATTACCCAGCGAGTTTATACCCCGAATCCTGATGGTAGAACCATCATAACCTGGTTCTCCGCTACCCTGTAGCGCAGTAACCCCAGGCAAACGCCCTGCCAGCGAATTGGTTAAGTTTACTGATGACGATTTAGCCAGCTCTGTTCCCTTAACTGCTGCTACTGCACCAGATACAACTGCTTTTTTTTGGGTTCCATAACCCACTACAACAACCTCCGACAGGTTTTGATTGTTTTCTACCAAACGGACATTAATATTGGTTTGATTTTTTACCTGAATCTCCTGGTCTGTATAACCCACGTAGGTAAAAACAAGCGTTGCATCTTCAGGCACTTTGATGCTAAATTTACCGGCACCATCTGTTACCGTAGTGGCTGTGCCTCCTTTCAATTTAACACTTACTCCCGGAATAGGCCCTTTGCCATCAGTAACCTGTCCCTTAACAACAATATCCTCAAACGGAACCTTGTAGTAATTTGGTTCTTCACTGGTTGATAATGTTGCAGCAGACGTACTTGCTACAGGAGGAAAGATGAGACAACTACCGAACATCAGAAAGATGCTGCTTTTGGCAAAAGCTCTCCATAGATTTTTTTTCATAGTTTTTTTGTTTTCGGTTAGATATTGATTGTAATTATTTAATGCATTTCATTTATATACTAAATACAGCAATGATGTACACGGTTAAATACTACAATAGATGATAAAACAGCTAACACCTAAAAAGCATTAAACATCATCAATCGCAGTAAAAACTATCATCAACCACATTAAAACCTTTAATAAATGCTCCAAAAGCACATTAACAGATTTAATCAACTGTTTATGGCTCGTCCAAGATGTGGACTTGTCAGTTTGACAGTTTATATTTGGCTAGCCGCAATATAGAAAATATAATGAATTAAGAAACGGGGTAAATTGATATTTATAAGGGCCAGATTGGTAAAATTCAACACCAAAAACTACACAAAGTAGATTAAAACATACAAACACAAAAATTGTTGTTTAATATCGCTTTTAGGATTAAAAGCATTTGTTGATGCAAGCGGATAGGAAATTAAATTTTAATATTGCAGAAGGAGACCTCTTGAGATTAGCTTATTTTATCAAAAGAAATTCCTCTTTCGAGCTTTTGTAAATAAGCTTTTAACATTGCGTTTTCTGGTTTAATTAATTGCGGATCATCTTCAAATAAAGCAATTACGGTATTTCTGGCTTCACTCAGGATGATTTGATCCTTGGCCAAATCTGCAAGTTTTAAATCGAGCACCCCACTTTGCTGGGTTCCGGTAATATCGCCTGGCCCACGGAGTTGCAAATCAATTTCAGAAATCTCGAAACCATTATTGGTCCGTACCATGGTTTCTAAACGAACTTTACCTTCTTTGCTTAACTTATTCCCGCTCATTAAAATACAAAAAGATTGTTCGGCGCCACGGCCAACCCTACCACGCAACTGGTGGAGTTGAGACAAACCAAACCGTTCCGAATTTTCGATCACCATAACAGAAGCATTAGGTACATTTACGCCCACTTCTATTACAGTTGTGGCTACCATTATCTGGCTTTTACCAGCTATAAATTGCTCCATTTCGAACTGTTTATCAGCGTTTGGCATTTGCCCATGCACTATACTCATCTGGTAATCGGGCCGGGGAAACTGATAACTCAATTGCTCAATTCCTGCTTCCAGATGCAAAAGATCGAGTTTTTCACTTTCTTTAATCAGCGGATAAACAATATAAACCTGCCTGCCTTTGGCAATCTCCTGCTTCATAAAACCGAACATCCTTAAGCGTTGCCCCTCGAAAAGATGCTTTGTTTCTATAGGTTTTCTTCCGGCAGGCAATTCATCAATTATAGAAACATCCAAATCGCCATAAAGCGTCATCGCCAGGGTTCTGGGAATTGGTGTTGCAGTCATCACCAGAATGTGTGGAGGAATAATGTTTTTGCGCCAAAGCCTGGCACGCTGCTCCACCCCAAAGCGGTGTTGCTCATCAATAACAACCAAACCCAGATTTTTAAACCGAACTTTATCTTCTATCAGTGCGTGGGTACCGATTAGGATATCAATTTCACCATTTTCCAGCTGTTCATGCAAAACAGTACGTTCCTTCTTTTTGGTATTTCCGGTCAAGATAGCCACCTTCACCAGCTCATCAGCTACCAGTTCGGTAATGGATGCATAATGCTGGCGGGCCAAAATCTCCGTCGGAGCCATCATACAGGCCTGATAACCGTTATCATTGGCCAGCAGCATGCTCATGAGTGCCACAGCAGTTTTACCGCTCCCTACATCACCCTGTACAAGGCGATTCATCTGCACACCGCGCTGGGTATCGATCCGGATTTCTTTGACTACACGTTTTTGTGCATTAGTAAGCTCGAAGGGCAAAAATTCCTTGTAAAAACGGTTCACTTTATCCCCAACCTTATCAAAAGTTACCCCTTTAAATTTTAGCTGGCGAAGTTGCTTATTATGCAAGAGCTGAAGTTGAATAAAGAATAATTCCTCAAATTTCAGGCGTCTTTCAGCTGCATTTAAGTCCTTTTGGTTTTTGGGAAAATGAATATCCAGCAATGCCTTTCTTTTATCAGGCAGCTGGTATTTATCGATAATGTATGGGGGTAAATTTTCTGCCACCTGCTGAACTACCTGGTCAAGCAACCCTGCAATTAAGCGTTGAATACCTTTAGAATCGAGGTTGAATTTTTTTAGCTTTTCTGTAGAATTATATACAGGTTGCAAAGTTAAATTTCCTCTGCCAACCGGCTTGTTCTGATACAGCTCCATTTCGGGATGGGAAATGCTAAAAGTACCATTAAAGAATGTTGGCTTCCCAAATGCCACATAGGCAGTACCCACATTAATGTTATCATCAACCCACTTTAAGCTTTGGAACCATACCAGTTCCATAATTCCTGTTTCATCTTTAAAAACAGCAACAATCCGCTTTGCCCTTTTATCGCCAATTACCTTTTTGCCAATTACCCGGCCTATGATTTGAATATACTGCGAATCGATATTGATCTGATTGATCTTAAAATACTTAGTACGATCGATATAGCGAAAGGGATAATGTGCCAACATATCCTGAAAAGTAAAAAGACCCAAATCTTTTTTCAAAACATCGGCACGACTAGGCCCTACGCCTTTTATAAATTCAACAGGTGTATCTAAGATCGAATTAAACAAAATAGTTATTGTTTCTTGTAAACTATATTTTTTAGCAATTGCGCATTAAAAATAACGATAGACAATAGCAAAAGCAAATAAGCGAAAAGCTGATGGCTATCTATCTGTTCTCTGAAGTAGAAAAATGCCACTGCAAACGCAACAATAGGATTAAGGTAAATTAAAATGCCTAATGCGGATGAAGGCATTCCCAACAGCGCATATGAATTTAAAAATAAAGGTATGATGGTAAATACAACGGCAATTAAAAAGATATGCGACCAAAAGATTGTTTCAGTCGGAAACGGATCTGAACTAACCAAATACATCGGTAGCATCATCAAGCCCGATAAGACCAATTGCACGCCAAGAAAATTAAATTTATCTACTCCCTTAATTACTTTTAAAATAATTACATAAACAGCATAAAACGATGCGATTAAAATAGCCCAAAGTACCTCGTGCAAGGAACCTGTTGCCAGAAGGAGAATACTGATCAGCGCAACAATTAGTGCAATGATTTTTTCTCTGCTTAAATGCTCTTTTAAGACGACAAAACCACAGAGGGCAGTTAACAGTGGGCAAACCATATAAGCAAAGGCAGCGGCCTTTAAACTCACACTATTTACCGCATAAATATAGGTAAACCAGTTTCCTGTAATTAAAAAAGCTGCAAGTAGGGTTAATAAAAACAACCTGATTTTTTTAGGCCTGGGTATGCTTTTAAGAAAAGTAAGGTCGTTTTTGAGTGCAGCCCTCCTAAACAGGCCTATAGTAGCCCATACCATTAATATGGATATAAATATCCTGTAGTATAGAATTTCTTGCGGCGGAAAGCCTTTTATGTTACGCAAAGGGATTGACATTGTTCCCCAGATAATGTAAGGAACAATGCCGGCAATAAAATATTTGCTTTTGCCTGCAGCCAAAATTATGCTACAATGGCAATCACAGAAATTTCTACGTTTACGTTTTTAGGCAATACAGAAACCTGAACAGTTTCGCGGGCAGGGAAATTAGCGGAAAAATACTGACCATAAACCTCATTCACCTGTGCAAAAGTGCCCATATCGCTTAAAAAGATGGTCGACTTTACCACATGATCAAAGTTTAATCCAGCTTCAAGTAGCACAGCCTTTAGGTTACGCATTACCTGATGTGTTTCCTCTTCGATATTACCAATGTTTAATTCTCCGCTTTCAGGATTAATGGCTACCTGACCAGATACGAATAAAAAGTTTCCGGCTTGTACAGCCTGACTATATGGTCCAATAGGTGCTGGAGCATTTGTTGTTTTAATAATTTGTTTCATAAGTGTTTTTTAAGATTACTTAGCAAGCCATTGAATCAGCTTGTAAATGATACCTGCGAGAAAAATAGATATGGCCAGTGCATTGATAAAATGCATAATCCTGATATTGACATTGGTTGGCCTGTTGGGATCCTTTTTTCGAAAGAAGTACATAGTACAAATTTAGCGAAAAAGCTTAACACAGAAAACTAAACTGCATAAAAAAAGTCCCGATTTGCATCGGGACTTTTTTAAAATTTTATATTGAAATACTAGTTTCTAGCAGTTTCAACACGACGGTTTTGGATACGACCTTCTTCAGTATCGTTAGAAGCAATTGGGTTAGCTTCGCCATTACCTTTAGTAGCAACTTGACTAGCGTTAACGCCAGAGTTTACTAAGTAAGTTTTAACAGAGTTAGCTCTGTCTTTAGATAATTTCAAGTTATATGCAGCAGTACCTTCGCTTGAAGCGTAACCGTTTACAGTTACTTTACCACCGTTTTCACGTAACACTGAAGATAATTTATCTAAAGTAGGATAAGACTCAGTTTTTAATACTGAAGAGTTGAAATCGAAAGCGATTTTCTCGAAACCAGTTACGCTAGATGTAGTAGTCTCAACTGGAGCTGGTTTTGGAAGAGGACAACCTGAACCATCAACAGCAGTACCAGCAGGAGTACCTGGGCATTTATCGAATTGATCAGCAACACCGTCACCATCAGTATCTTTTTTCAAATCTTCAACAGATTTCTCAACAGCAGAAACACGGTTTTTCAATGCTTCAACTTCTTGACGTAAAGTTGGATCTTTTAACTCATCGTACATAGTAGCTAATGGGTTAGTCCACTCTAAGCTTGGTTTTGCAGAAGAACCTAAAGAGAATTCTAAACCAGCATAACCGTAAGAGAATTTATCTTTACTTTCACCTTTTGCATAAATTCCATCCACGTTATCAGCGTCAACAAAGTTCATTGTGTAACCTAAGTTAAAGTTAACACGCTCAGAAACTTTGAATTTAACACCAGCACCAACTGGAATATAGAAACCTTTTACGTAGTCTTTAGCATCGTGTCTGTCATCAAAAGAACCAGTAGCCTTACCTTTCCAGTCGATTACACCTGAAGTAGTAGTTACTTTCGGAGCGTAAGCCATCATACCAGCACCAGCTGTTAAGAAGAAACCTACAGAGTTTTCACGACGTAAGAAATCGATAGACCCTAAGTTTACAACACCACGTAAATCTACCGCATATTGTAGTTGAGTTTCGAATTCTTTAACTGATGAAGTGATACCATCATTGTTACCAGAAAGTTTACCACGAGTTCCGTTTAATTCTAAACCGAAAGAGTGACCTAATTGTTTACGGATGTTTAAACCGTAACCTAAGTTAGCATCCCATTTGTTGAAGTCGTTAGAACCACCGATAGCTACAACTGGCATTAAAACACCACCGTGTACACCGATAGACCAAGTTCTGTACTGACCTCTACCGCCAAATACCTTGACAGCAGAAGATGTTGCAGGAGCATCCTGAGCGACAGCAAGAGAAGCAACTCCTGTTAATGCCACTAAAGAAAGCGCAACACTTTTCTTTAAAGTAGAATAATTCATAATCTTTTTTCTTTTTTAAGGGTTAAACAATTTAATTGATTAATTTTTTAGTAATCGCAAAATTAAACAAAATTTTAAATTTTCAAACTTTTATACAAACTCCGTTCCAAACTTCACAGTCAATGATCATTTTCTTACATTTGGCTGTTTCCCGTATAAAAATACCATTTTCATGAAATATCCTACTATTGATCAGTCATTATTTATTTTAAATAGAAAAAACTTCAATAAACACCTAAAAAACAACTCGTTAGCTATATTTAACGCTAGTGATGAATTTCCCAGAAGCGGCGACCAGAACTTTGTTTTTAAACAAAATCCTGATTTATTTTATTTATGTGGAATTGATCAGGAGCAAACAATATTGTTATTATACCCTGATTGTCCTAATCCATTGTACAGGGAAGTCCTGTTTTTAAGACAGACCAACGACTATATTAAAGTATGGGAAGGATACAAGTATACCAAAGAGCAGGCTAAGGCTGCATCGGGCATACAGGCTGTTTACTGGCTGGAAGATTTTGACAATATTTTACACAGTATTGTTAACTATGCAGATCATATTTATTTAAACACAAATGAAAACGACCGCTATTCACCAGAGGTACCATATCGCGATTTACGTTTCATTGAAAAAATAAAATCGAAATATCCGTTGCATCATTTTGAGCGTTCGGCGCCAATTATGAGAGGCTTAAGGGCAGTTAAATCCGAAGTAGAAATTGAGCTCACCAAAAAAGCATGCGCAATAACCCGCGATGCCTTTGTACGCGTATTAAAATTTACAAAACCCGGAGTTAAGGAATATGAGATCGAAGCAGAAATTATCCACGAATTTATCCGCCAGGGCGGCACCGGGCATGCCTATACGCCTATTATAGCTTCCGGTCATAATGCCAACATCCTTCATTATAATGACAATAACCAAACCTGCAAAGATGGGGATGTAATTCTCTTTGATTTTGGTGCAGAGTATGCCAATTATAATGCAGATATGAGCCGGTCGATCCCTGTCAATGGTCGTTTTACCAAACGACAAAAAGAGGTTTATAATGCGGTTTTACAGGTAATGAAGGCTTCAGTCAATTTAATTGGTGAAGGAGTTGTGTGGAATAATTACCACGAACAGGTTGGGGAAATTATGACACAACAACTGATTAAATTGGGCTTAATCACTGCAGAGGAAGTAAAAACCCAAAATCTGGCATGGCCGGCATACAAAAAATATTTTATGCATGGCACT
The DNA here is from genome assembly GCA_965284455.1 of Sphingobacteriaceae bacterium. GTDB lineage: Bacteria > Bacteroidota > Bacteroidia > Sphingobacteriales > Sphingobacteriaceae > Pedobacter. Next base: position 4,757,562 of record OZ260086.1, on the reverse strand, counting down.
TCACACCATTTGGGTATCGATGTGCACGATTTTGCTGGCAGATATACACCATTTGCGGCAGGAAATATACTAACTGTTGAACCTGGCATCTACATCCCTGAAGAAGGCCTAGGTATCCGTTTAGAAAACAATATCCTCATTACGGCTAACGGAAATATAGATTTAATGGCTGATATCCCACTCGAAGCAGAAGAGATAGAAGATATTATGAACAGTTAATTCAGTTAAAGATTTCCGTTTCACAGTTAACCGTTTTAAACAATTAACCAGTTAACCATTGCCAAAGCTATCCGCAAAGCGATAAATATTAAAATCATCTTGTAATAAGGCTGCCTGGATTTTTTCAAGCAGCCTTTTTTTATCTATATGCTGCATTTTTTGGTGTTGAATAATTTTCCAGGCTTTTTCTGCAAGTAGGAGTACCCTTTTATTGTTTTCAAAAACTTTGGGTTGCGCTATCCATTCACATAAAGCATCAATACCCTTATTTTTATCGGCAACAGTTTTTAAGACTGGGATTGTTTTAATGCCCTGATGTACTACTTTTTTTAAATTATTTGCAAAAGTATCTGCCCCATCCCTATCAGCTTTATTGATTACAAAACAATCTGCAATTTCCATTAGCCCTGATTTGATGTTCTGAACTTCATCTCCCGATTCAGGCACCAGTACCACAACAGTTTTATCGGCCAGGCCAGCAATTTCAACTTCCGATTGCCCCACACCAACAGTTTCAATAATAATCAGGTCAAAATTTGAAGCCTTTAAAACATCCACCATCTCAATGGTTTTGGCCGAAATACCACCCAAGGCTCCTCGCGTAGCCAGCGATCGGATAAATACGTTAGGTTTATTAAACTGGCTCGACATCCTGATGCGATCGCCAAGTAAAGAGCCGAAATTAAACGGAGAAGTAGGATCGATTGCCAATATGGCAATGCGCTTTCCGGTGAGGGCAAAATGATCGGTAATTGCATTCACCAAAGTACTTTTACCTGCACCTGGAGGGCCTGTAATCCCCAAAACAGGAACACTAACACGACTATCCAAACCTTTTAAAATCGCAGCCGATGGCTCAATATCATTTTCCACAAGGGTTAAAGCCCTTGCCAGAATCCGGTAATTGCCAGCTTTTACTTCGTTCAAAATGGTTAGATGCGTATTCATCAATAAAACTATCTTTGTACAAAGAAACAAAAATTATTAGCCACAAAAGGCCATCAACAACAAAACTGAATGAAAGTAACCGGCTTTACCTTTTTACGAAATGCAATTGTTAACGATTATCCGGCGAGAGAAGCTATACTTTCTGTACTCCCTTTATGTGATAATTTTATAATTGCCCTGGGAAATTCTACCGATGAAACTGCTGAAATGGTTAAACAAATCGACCCCGAAAAGATCAGAACGATTGATACCGTTTGGGACGATAGTATACGCGAAGGTGGGCGTGTTTTTGCTGATGAAACCAATAAAGCCTTGGCTCAAATGCCAGCAGATACCGACTGGATGATCTATATCCAGGGAGATGAAGCCATCCATGAAGAATATTTGCCACTGATTAAAAAGGAAATGGAGCAGGAGCTCAACAATCCAAATGTTGAGGCCCTCCTTTTAAAATACAAACACTTTTACGCCTCTTACGATTACCTGGCCGAATCGAGAAGATGGTACAGACGAGAGGTCCGGATAATCAAAAATCTATCTGGAGTACGTTCTTATCGTGATGCTCAGGGCTTCAGAATTAACGATAGAAAGCTAAAGGTTAAATTAATTGATGCTTACATTTATCACTATGGCTGGGTAAAACCGCCAAAAGGCTTGCAGGGCAAGGTGCGTAACTTTAATCAGTTTTATCAAACACCAGAGTGGATTGAAGAAAATTATCCCGTTCAGGATACTTATGATATGCACAATGCCGATCGTTTGGTTCATTTTAAAGGAAGCCATCCAAAAGTAATGCAATCAAGAGTTGCGGCAGCAAACTGGAAATTCGACAAAGACCTGACCAAAGAAACTCCAAAAATGAGTTTCAGGAGAAAAGTGCTCCAAAAAATTGAAGACTTAACCGGGCTGCGCCTATTCGAATACCGGAACTATAAAATTGTTAAATAGGCTACAATTTAAATCTGCCTATATTTGCACAATTTAACAACATTATTTAATGAAAAAACCTAAAGTCTTAGTGACCTTTGATTCGATGAAAGATGCCAATTGTGGCTATTTTTCGTTCGGAAAAGGATTGGGTGATGCAATGATCCAAGAAAATAAAGGAAAATTCGACTTAAAATTTTATCTTTTTAAACACACCCAATACCTTTTTAATGGCTTGGTCGATATCATTTATTTATCCAGATTGGACCGCTTATTCTTTAAGCAAAAAAATGATTTCGATGTGGTTCATCTTTCTGATCAAACATGCAGATTAAGACCAAACAGGGTTAATGCAAAAAAAATAATGACCGTTCATGACATGAATAAGGTGCATTTAAAATTTAGCAAGCCGCACAGGATCCAGGTGTATTTAAAGAAACTAGGCAAACTGATTTCAAAGTGCGACAAAATTGTATGTATCTCGCAGTTTGTTGCAAATGACGTAAAACATTATTTCCCTGAAGCAACCGATAAAGTTAGTGTAATCTACAATGGCGCTGATAAACTAGTCTCGGATGAAAAACATATACCAAGCTTCGTTCCATCAAAACCTTTTTTATTCACGATAGGATTATTATCCGTTCAGAAAGGATTTCACCTGCTTCCGGCTTTATTAAAAAATAACGATTTTCACCTGGTTATTGCAGGTAAGGAAACCCCTCATAAACAAAGGATTTTAGAAGAAGCCGAAAAATATAACTGCCTGGATAGGGTACATATAACAGGACCAATCTCTGATGCAGATAAAGCCTGGTATTACAAAAATTGCGATGCTTTTTTATTCCCTTCGGTTGCCGAAGGTTTTGGTCTTCCTGTAATTGAAGCCATGCATTTTGGGAAACCCGTTTTTCTGTCAAAATTTACTTCACTCCCTGAGGTTGGTGGCGATGTTGCTTATTACTTTGATAATTTTGAACCGGAACACATGCAGGAGGTATTTAATAAAGGAATGAATAATTTCGTTCAAAATAACCGCTATCATGAAGCTGTAACCCAGGCCGAAAAGTTTTCATGGGAAATAGCCGCCAATCAGTATATGGAGTTATACCAGGAATGCCTCATAAACAGCACCCAAAAATAGGGAAGTTGTATGGTAACAATTCCTTCATTCCTATTCAATGCTACAACGTTAATGTTCGATTATTGAAATATATCGGCTATAAAAACAGCTTATCCATCCATTCTTAAAAACCAAAAATTGTAATTTTAAACCTTACTGGTTTCAAAAAACCACAACGTTTAATTGAAAAGCTTAACTTTGCTGAGTTTTTATATAGATTTTTTAGGGCGATACTTTAACCATCTTCCTTTATACATATTCCATTTTACATAAAATGAAGACTTATTTTCGTTTATTATCTTTTGCTAAGCCCATTGAAAAGTTTGCAATACCATATGTGATCACTACAGTATTTGCTATTTTTTTTAACACTTTTCTTTTTACGTTACTAGGTCCATTAATGCAGGCGCTATTCTTAGGAAAGTGCGATGACCCAAGCAAAGTTGCAGAAGATAAAAGTGCCTGGAATTTATTGGGCCGCTTTAACGATTATATCGATGGGATTATTGCCGATGATAAAATCCTGGCATTAAAAGTAATCTGCGTGATTATTATCGGAACCGTATTTCTCGCCAACTTTTTCCGCTATTTTGCTCAGCGTTTTATGGAAGACCTACGTGTGCACACCTTATTGAACATCCGTAAAACCGTTTTTAACAATGTAATGAATTTACATGTTGGTTACTTCAATAACGAACGTAAAGGCGATATTATATCAAAGGTAGCATCCGATGTGCAAGTGGTGCAGTTCACGGTCACCAACACTTTGCAGGTTGTTTTTAAAGAACCTTTGCAATTGCTTTTTTTTATCGGTGTGCTGATTTCAATATCTGCCAAACTAACCCTATTTTCTTTATTGGTTATACCTGTTTCCGGCTTTATCATCAGTAAAATTGTAAAAAGATTAAAACAGCAGGCTACACAATCGCATGAGTCATTTGCCAAAATGATCGGTTTTTTAGATGAATCGTTAAGCGGAATTAAAATCATTAAAGCCTTTAATTCTACCGAGCGGACAAAGGAAAGATTTGATACCGAAAACAAATTTTACTCCTTTATAAACAGAAAAATGGCCCGAAGGCAACAATTGGCCTCCCCAGTTTCTCAAACTTTAGGTGTTTTGGTTGTGGTATTTATCCTTTTATATGGTGGTACACTGATATTGAGCGGGAAAGGAGATCTGAAAGCTGCTGAATTTGTAGTTTATCTGGCTACCTTTTCGCAGGTATTACAACCTGTAAAAGCACTAGCCGATTCCTTTAGCGGTATCCACTCCGGTATTGCTGCTGGTGAACGCGTGTTAGACCTCATTGATACCGAACCTGCACTTAAAGATAAAAACGGTGCAGAAGTATTGGGCAATTTCAGCACTGCATTAACATTACAGGATGTTTCATTCTTTTATGGCGATAAACAAGTGCTAAAAAACATCAATGTCGATATAGAAAAAGGTAAAACAGTGGCTTTGGTTGGTCCTTCGGGGGGCGGGAAAAGCACCTTAATGGATTTACTACCTCGTTTTCACGATCCAAAATCGGGAGCCATCAAAATCGACGGCCATGATTACCGGGACCTTACAGTAGAAAGTATTCGTGCTCAAATGGGAATCGTGAACCAGGAATCATTTCTATTTAACGATAGTATTTTTAACAACATCGCCTTTGCCAAGTCTGATGCGACCGAAGAGGAAGTTATTGCAGCCGCGAAAATTGCAAATGCACACGATTTTATCCTGAACACCGAAAATGGTTATCAAACCAGTGTGGGCGACCGGGGAAATAAATTATCGGGCGGCCAAAAGCAACGGGTTTGTATTGCCAGGGCTGTTTTGGCCAATCCACCGATCATGCTTTTAGATGAGGCCACATCAGCATTGGATACAGAATCTGAAAAGCTGGTGCAGGATGCTTTAAATAATTTAATGAAAAACCGCACTTCAATCGTTATCGCGCATCGATTAAGTACCATCCAGCATGCTGATAAGATTGTGGTGATCGATAAAGGCGAAGTTGTGGAAAGCGGAAGCCACAATGAGTTAATGAATAAAAATGGTTTATATAGACGTTTAATCGACATGCAGGCCTTTAACGACTAAGTATTTAGATGAAGAAAGTACTATTTTTTATGCCTGATAATCCGCTGAAAAAAAATGCGGGTAATAGAACCAGGGCTTTAAGCATGTTGAGCTATTTTAAATCAAGGAATTTTGAAATTGATTTTGTAAGCGAGTATTTTACCGGGCTCTGGAACGAAACAGACATTAAGGCATTTGAGGAATCAGGCCTGGCCGATAATACTTACGTAATTAAAAAAAAGCCTTCTAAAAAAAATATACCCTTTTATCTCCTTTTCTATAAGCTACCGAATTTTTTCTATCAAAATAAGGCCTGGTTCTTTCCACTTCAGTTCCCCGAACTCGTAACCATGAGATTTAAACGGGCTTTCAACAAAATTTTAAAAAACAACGATTACGATTACATTTTTATTAATTATGCCAGCTGGGCCACATTGGTCGACCATAATCATCTTACTGGAAAAGCGATCAAAGTAATTGATACCCACGATTTCATCACCGCACAGCTTCAAAGAAAAGTGAATATTGGGCAATCTTTTAAAGAAGAGATCAGGAGAATTTCTTTGTTCGATATTGCTTTGGCCATTTCTGTGGAAGAACAGTATATTTTTAGTCAGTTCTGTAAAAACAAGGTTGCATTAGCGCCAATGATGCTTGAAAAGCCTGAAGCCTCTGGCATGGCTAAAGAAAAAACCTTTGACCTGATCTACATTGCAAGCGATAACATACATAATCAAAGGTCGGCCAAGTGGTTTTTTAATGAGGTATATCCGCTCCTACCGGCTAATTTACAGATATGTGTAATTGGACAGATCAATGAGCACCTTAGTATAAAAGCCACCAATATTACTTCCGTAAACTTTGCCGAAGACCTATCTACCTACTATCAAACCGCCAAGGTGGCATTATGCCCCATGTTAACTGGTACCGGGACCAAAATAAAGGTCGTTGAGGCACTATCCTATGGCCTGCCCGTGGTATGCAATACAAGGGGGATTGATGGTTTGATTAATAAAACCAATAATGGTTGTCTGGTAAGCGATGATCCTGTTCAGTTTAAGAACAATATCATCACGTTATTAACCAATGATGCGGTATATCAACAAGAGGCAGAAAATGCAGCTGCAGCTTTTAGCATCAACTATGAAAAAGAACGTTGCTTTAAAAATCTTGACACTGTTTTGGGTATAGTTAATCACTCAAAATAAAATTGAGCACATTTAATAACCTTTTTTATTATGAGTAAAAAATTATCAATTATAACTATCAATTACAACAATAAGATAGGGTTACAAAAAACAATTCAAAGCGTAGTAAGCCAAACTTGGCAGGATTTTGAGTTTATCATTATTGATGGAAATAGCTCTGATGGAAGTAAAGATGTTCTTACTACATATTCTTCATTTTTCACCTATTCTGTATCTGAACCTGATAGTGGCATATATAACGCAATGAATAAAGGCATTAAGGCTGCAACAGGTGACTATCTAATGTTTTTAAATAGCGGAGATGCTTTAATTGAAAATACCATTTTAGAAAGATTGAATGTTGAATTAAATGGTCAATATGATATTTACTATGGAGATATCCTACAAATTGATGGAATAAAGCAAGAGATTCGCACTTTTCCTAAAAAGTTAAATTTCGCTTTTTTTTATGAGCAAAACATCTCTCATCAAGCAAGTTTTATTAAGGCAAAGCTGTTTAAGGATATTTTTTTATATAACGAAAATTTCAAAATTGTATCTGACTGGGAATTCTTCACTTACGCAATTTGTAAACGCGAGGCTTCGTATAAACACCTGGATTGTGTGATTGTAGCTTATGATGGAACCGGAATATCCGCAAATTTAGAGAATCATCCAGAAATCAATAAAGAAAGAGATGCTTCTTTGAATAAATATTTCCCTGAATTTGTTAAGGACTATGAATATTTGAAAGAGATCAAATTTAAAAAGGCAGAACAATTTATGCATATAAAAAAGTATCCGATAGCTTATAAGATTTTGAAAGGCTTTATGAATATTATACTTTTATTTTTGCCAAAGTTTAATAGACATTAAAATGGATAGTTCTTGCGTAATTGTAATACCAATTTATAAGTCTGAGCTTTCAGTTTATGAAAAGATAGCTTTGGCCCAATGTGGAAAGTTATTGTCTGATTATGATATTGTAATACTCAAACCAGATGATTTAGAAATATTGAATATGCAGATAGGATTTCCCTATCGTGAGGTATCTTTCCCAAGTTTTTATTTTAAGAGCGTGTTTGGTTACAACGATTTAATGCTTTCGGAACACTTTTATGAGAAATTCTTGAATTATAACTATCTACTCATCTATCAATTGGATGCTTTCGTATTTAAAAATGAATTAAAATATTGGTGCAGCTTAGGTTATGATTATATAGGTGCTCCATGGTTGAGGGAAAAAGAATTCCCCACTTTTTTTAAAAAGACTAAAGAGAAACTTAGGTCATACCTGCACAGAAGATACAATTTACTAGACAAACAAGGTAGGCCTGACATTGAGCGACAATTGTACAATTATGTCGGCAATGGAGGCTTTTCATTAAGAAAAGTTAAATCTTTTTATAATGTCTGTATTCAAGAAAAAGAACTCGTAGAAAATTATGTTGGCCGGAACAGCAGCGATTATCATGAAGACATGTTTTGGACGATAGAGGTGAATCGCAAGAAGAAGAGAATAAAAATTCCTACCTACAAAAAGGCATTGAACTTTTCCATTGAAACAGCTCCACAAAGGGCAATGACTTTAATTGAAGGAAACATGCCTTTTGGTTGCCATGCATGGGATAAAAACATCCGTTTTTGGCAGCCCTACTTTAAAGAAGCAGGTTATCAGATTTAACTGCGCCAAATTTCTTTATTTAGCATTAAAAACAGACTAAAGTTGTTTTTTCTTAGTTTACTTCGCCAAAATATTTTGAATATTTCTATCTTTTTATACCCAGATATTTTCATCTGCTTTAGAAAGAATTTAAATGAATGTTTTTCTGCAAAGAAACTTTCTTTTTTTGATAGCCCTTCCAAATCTATCGGTAAATCTGCGGCCCATTTTTCGTGTAATTTTAATGTTTCCTCTATCCAGTCCCTGCTATAATTCCCTTCTGAGAAATGTTCTAATAATACTTGAAAAGTTACAACCGCACGATGTGTTTTATGTACCTGAAGTGAAAAATCCAGATCATAACAATGAAACTTTTTAAATGTTTCCTCATCAAAATTATTAGCTTCAACTATTTCTTTTTTAGTACAGAACCAAACCCCATCTACAACAACTACGCTTGAATACTTTTCATTTTTTACATTTTGAGAAATGTGCTTTGTTTTCTCTTCACTAAATTTATAGCGTTGAAGGATATTAACATAATTGATTTTTTTTTCACCAGCGCTACAAAACCATCCAGACGGAACTTTAGTTTTATAACTATTTCCAGCTATGCCAATCAATCCTATTTTCTGATCTTCATTAAAAATATCTGCAACAATAAGGCCCCAGTCTTTCGTTTTAATACCGATATCCTCATGCATGTAGCAAAGTAGCTTATATTTGGCCCGCTTTGCCCCTTCATTGTAAATTTCGCATAGTCCACGTTTTCCATCAGCATTATCAAAACTGATAATTTCATATTCTGCTCCTATGGTTGCTGCAATGTTCTCCTTAACATCAGAAAGCTGATCTTTATTTACGGAGGCTATAATTATTGATATCATTTCCTTCAAAAATAAAATAAAAAACAGTACCTATTGTAGAAATAAGAACATACCTTAGGTTAGTTAAGTATCATTTAAGTTAAGCTACCTGATATATTTCGGCATTTAGCTAAATTTCAAGCATTGAATTGTTAAAAAACACAATGCATATCCAACAATCAAAGAATAATCTTTTCAAACCTATATAATTGATTATTTTTGACGATTAAATACTATATATCTCGTTAATGCAAGTTAATTCAGACTCCATATTTTATATTTTTTGCCCGGCTAATTTTGCCACAGGAGGCCCAGAAGCCCTTCATCAGCTTGGGCATAGACTAAGTAGTTTAGGCTTTAATGTTTTTATGCATTACATCTTTAAAACAGACCAAGACCCTGTTCATCCAAACTATTTGAAATATAACTTACCCTATACTGATGAGATTGTAAATAGTAAAAATAATTTAATCATCTTACCAGAAACATATTTAGGTCCAATTTTCAAGGCAAAGTATAATGCCATGAAAAAAATTGTTTGGTGGCTAAGTGTTACAAATTATCAAATTACTTTGAGCCAAGTGAAGGAAAAGGTAAAACATAAAAAATTCTACAACATCAAGTCTTATTTAAATCCTAAAAAATATGCGCCACTCCCTACTATTCCTGCTTTAAAAAGGAAAAAAGTTTTGAACCTGGCGCATTCTCATTTTTCAATGGATTTCTTAAAAACCAATAAATTGGAAATTATTGGAAAAATTTCTGATTATATGAGCGATTCCTTCTATGATAAGATAGCCAATCATGTTAAAAAAGAGGATTTTGTGCTATACAACCCGAAAAAGAATGGCGAATATTTAGAACGTGTGAAAGCGCTATGCCCCGACTTAGCGTGGAAGGCACTGATTAATATGTCGCCCAATGAAGTAGCACATTGGATGAACAAGAGCAAACTTTATGTTGATTTTGGCTATCATCCAGGCCAGGAACGTATGCCACGTGAGGCAATTTTAATGTCGTGTTGTGTAATTACCGGAAGCCAGGGCTCTGCGGCATATCAAGATGACGTGCCTTTACCGAAAGGTTTTAAATTTAATGAGGCTGTTGATAGCCCGGAAGCAGTTGCCAATCAAATTGCGTTAACTTTAAATAAATTTGAAGATAAAATTCAATTATTCAGCGATTACAAACAGATGATCTTAGCTGAAAAAGAAAACTTCGATCAAGCCGTTAACCATGTTTTTAATAAAAATTAAATTTGAGTACTCCTAATATAAATCCCCCTAAAATAAATTACGACTTCATTGACTCGCTGCGCTTCATATCTATGTTTGGAATCGTGATGGAGCACAGTTCTTTCTTTTTTGGCGCTAAATTTAATACGCTAAACGAAAAAATAGTTCAGATTTTTAGCTTACAGTTTTTTAAATTTGGGACTATAATCTTTTTCTTGCTGGCGGGTTTTTTAATCGGCGACAAATTTACAAAATACAGCACGAAAGAATATCTTCAAAGAAGGATTCAAAATACGCTAAAACCCTGGCTTTTTTGGGTAATAATTCTGCTAATTACCAATTACATCGATGTTATTGTAAAAAATCTCAGATATGGAGATAATCCATTTCTTACTATAAGTATCCAGAGTATACTATCAAGCATCGAAAATATTGTTTTTACTACAAGTTTTTGGTTTATCCCCAACTTCCTTATATGCATAGCCATACTGCTTCTTTTCAGGAAATACTTATATTCTATTAAACTTGGCGTTGCACTTTTATTATTGTCGCTTTTTTATTCTGTTAACCTTTATATTGATGTTATTCCTACTTCGCATACTACGGCCTTGTTTGGATTTATACTTTATTTATGGTTAGGTGTACAGATCAATAAATACTATGATCAGTTTAAATCCTTTGTTGGCAAAACCTCAATATCTTTAATTTCTATATTATTAATTGTAGCCTTTTCTCTGGCAAGTTTAGAGAGCTATTACCTACTTAAACTGTTACCTACCGATCCTTTTAATACTTTAAGGATAACCAATATAATTTACTCGTTACTGAGTTTCGTTTTCTTGTATAAACTTGGCTCTAAAATCCAGATCAAACGATTTAACCCCAGTATCTTCACCTTTGGAATATATCTCGTACATCAAATTTTAGTGTTTAGATTAATGCCGTTAATTTTTAGGCCACTTCACATAGGCTTTGAAAATAAATCAGCCTATTACTTCTTAAGCATTCAATTAATGACATTCCTTATTGTGTATACCGGTTCAATCCTTATCGTTACGATGATTAACAAAATGCCAAGGGCCAGGTGGCTAATAGGGAGATAAAAGTGAAGCACGCTGGCAAGTACAATTGCTAGGGTTAACACGACAACAAATAATAGAACTATATAGACAGATGAAGTAGGACAATAACATTATTTGCAAAAAGAGGGATTTATGTTACTATCCCTCTTTTGTTAAATCTGACTCACTGAAAATGTTTATTGTAAAGAAGTACCCACACTATATGTTCCTAATCCATTAATTTCTTGCGCGTATGCTAAATTAATACTATATCTATCTGCTACAGCTGGGCTCGTAACATACCTTAAAATACTTGGTCCATCTTGCAAGTAAATCTTTCCCGTAGTGATATCTTTTACTAATCTACTACCTAGTACAATAGGATTTCCTAACGGAAAAGGAGTTATGTCAATATTGCTTACGCTAGTAATTGGTGGGTCAACTGCAAAAATCGCAGCATAAGTTTGTCCATCAACAATATGCCTAGCTGTACCATTCATGATTACATAAATCTTGCCATCAGGCGGTCTAACAAGACTTCCTTCTGTTACTGTTTTTAAAGAAACCTTTTCCCCTATTACATAACCATTTAAATTGGGGATATTTACTGTATTTGTAGTTTTAAAATGATATAGGCTTGCTACATCTGGGCTTATAATATGCCTAAGTAGATTTCCCTCTTGAAAATATATTTTCCCATTATTAACATCTTTAACTAAGCGGGTATTTGTACCCAATGGATTCCCCACCGGAGTTGACCAGTAATCGGATAAGTTATCTACTTGCAAAAATTGAATACCTGATGTAAATAAACCATTTAGTGTATTTACATCAACAATATGTCTATAGTAACCATCCATAGCAACATAAACTTTACCACGCTCACTAACGGTAGGGCTAGATGAATAAATTCTCACAAAATCGCCTTCCTTGGCTAAGGGCCTAGGACTAACGATAACAACCTCAAGCATACAGTCTGTTACTGAAACCTCTTTTGTTTCTCCTTGATAAATTAATTTAACAACTACTTTAGAATTTGCAACATATGCGGGGTATGAAATTTCTTGCGGTTCAACCATGGTTGAACCACCATTAAAGCTACTACTAGTAATTTCCTTAGTAAACATTACTTTATCCTCTGTAGGGGTCCTGTAAATAAATTCAATTCTAGCAGTAACATCTTCAAAGTCATGTGTTGATAAGTTATACTCCCTATTTATAGAAAGATCAAATGCAACAGTCTGAGATCCATTTTGCCGCAATGCAATTTTACCCCCCGAAATTGGAAAAGTAGGTGCAACTGTAAAAAGAGCCTTTGAAAAGCTTAGTTTGGAAATAAATAAAAAAGCGATAATAATCAGTATTTTTTTCATGGCTTATTTTACGTTATGCTTTTTATACATTAAATAACTTTCATTAATTAGTTCAAACGACTCTTCTACTTTCGTGTTTTTAATAGAAAATGTTTTTTTAACATCATTGTAATTGATCATCGAGCTATCAACTCCCAATATCATCGCATAAAAGGTTTTTACCTCAATTAAATTATTTGGCAAATTCTCTGCTTTGGAGGGTATTTTTTTATCAATCAAATTACCTGTTTTTTTACACCCACTGATGGATAAAGTGCCAAGAAGAATCAGCATTAAACCTTTTTTTATTTTTTTTTCATAAGTATTATTTTTTTCAAAAAGACAGATAAAAAATAATAATTTTGACAATTCCTTATTATCATTATTTACTTATTATATATACGATACATATATAATAAAAATACATAGTCGTTAACGCTTCTCATTATGTTAGATATAGGGAATACCTTAAGAAGGTATAGGGATAAGTATAATTATACTCAACAATATGTTGCCAATGTAATTGGCATAAGCAGGGTCACTTATCGAAAGTGGGAAAATAATGAAGTAGATTTTGCCATATCGCAACTGGATAAAATTGCTGAATTATACAATATCCCGATTCATCAGATAATCATTCAATCAGATTTCCAAAAAGAACAAACAACAGCTCTCCGCAACAAAAAAGGGGCCGTATCATAATTTAACTTTATGATTCGGCTCTTTTTTTTGTTCTATATTTTACGTTTCTGCTAATTGACTAATTTGTTTTTTTTGCGAAGCTATTTTTTAAAAAGAGTAAAAAAACACCTTTTTAGGCTGCTTTTTTCCTTAGATTGTGTGCAATTGCGATCAATCCCCATTCTATTGCGACTTTTTCATTACCCCGGAGCATGAAGCGTCGGAACCCGTGGTTCTGTTTAATATTTCCGAAGACACTTTCTACATCATGGCAGCGTATTTTTCGCCGTTGTTTTCCTTCCTCGCTATTCAGCCGCAAAAATGCATCTTGTTTGAGTCGATTAAGCTCCATATTGACTTCAATCACTCTATTGCCTTTAGATTTGTGGCAAGAACCATTCAGTGGACAATTGCTGCAGTTTTTGGCTTCGTACCTTCTCAGGGTCTGCTCAAAACCACTGGAAGTTTTTCTGAAAGTATCGCCGATATATTCCATTCTCTGGCCCATTGGGCAGATATATACATCCTGTTGAGTATTATAGAAAAGCTTATTCACTGCGAAGGGATGTTTACTGTTGTAGTTTTCATTCTGCTCCTTATCAAACAGGCTATACTTCACAAATGCTTCAACCCCTTTCTCCTCCAGTATTGTATAATTTTCCTGGGATCCATAACCAGCATCAGCTGTAAGTTTCAAGGGAGCTTTTCCAAAGCTTTTTTCATGTTGGGCAATGTGTGCCCTGAGCGTGAGCGTGTCGGTAGGGTTTGAATGAAGTGTGTAGTTTAAGATGAACTGTTTTGATGTTGATATTTGAATATTAAAGCCTGCTTTTAGCTGCCCGTTCTTCAAGTGGTCTTCTTTCATTCGCATAAAGGTCGCATCGGGATCGGTCTTGCTGCAGCTGTTGCGATCGCCCAATAAAGCTTCCTGACCTTCATATTTTTTTATATTCTGTGGGAAATTCCTGTTGATGTAGCTGAGCTTTGCCTTAACCTTTTTATCTATGTTGTCCTTGCCAGCAAATACTTCGTTAAGCTTTTGAACAGCTGCATCCACACTCTCGCTGCTTACAGTATGGGTGGTAGGGGGCTCGGGATCAAGCTCATCCTGGACGGCTATGTTTTGCGCATAATTCCAAATCTCATCAATCTGCCTGGCCATCTTTGCTTTATTCGTCTGAATCGCCTTTTTCCACACGAATATGTTTTTATTGGCATTCGCTTCCATCTTGGTTCCATCAGTATATACTTCCTCGATACTCAGCAGCCCTTCCTGGCAGAGGAGCATAACAACTTGCTCAAATATTTCCCTGAGTGTATCTTTGAGGCGGTTGCTCCTGAAGCGGTTGATGGTATTATGGTCTGGCCTTGCCATCGCGCTCAGCCACATAAAAGGAATGCTTTCCCTACAAGCCTGCGCAATCTTGCGACTGGAATAGGTATTGGTCACATAGCCATATAGGAGTACCTTAAGTAACATTGCAGGGTGATAATTGGATGTGCCCTTTATAGAATAAACCTTTAGAAGAGGTAGGAGGTTGATCTTGCCAACAACATTGTCAATGACCCTCACAGGGTGTTCCTGAGGAATAAGGTCATCGAAGGTTGGTGGAAAAGCCATAAGCTGGTCCTGTAAATAAGGCTTAAAAGCTGGAATTTTTGCTGCCATTAACGCTGATGATTACACCATAAATACATGAATACCAGCATATTAACGCAAATAAAAACAAAATAAAGTATACAGAAATATGAAAAATAACACAAAGAAAAAGGGGCTGATCATACTAATTATGATACAGCCCCTTATCTATTTTAATGAAAACTATTACAGTTTTCTCGCTACCTCTACCTGTTCGTAAGCTTCTACAATATCGCCAACTTCGATGTTATTAAAGTTCTGGATGTTTAAACCACACTCATAACCTTTATTTACTTCTTTCACATCATCTTTAAAGCGTTTTAATGATGCAAGCTCTCCAGTGTAAACTACAACACCATCTCTAACGATACGGATTTTGCTGTTACGGGTAATCTTACCATCCAATACCATACAACCTGCAATGGTACCCACTTTAGTGATTTTGAATGTTTCGCGAATCTCAACGTTAGCCACAATTTTCTCTTCAAATTCTGGATCTAACATACCTTCCATTGCCGATTTAATCTCGTTGATCGCATCGTAAATGATAGAATATAAACGGATATCGATTTGCTCTGCTTCTGCTAACTTACGCGCACCTGTTGATGGACGAACCTGGAAACCGATAATAATCGCATCCGAAGCCGAAGCCAACAATACATCAGATTCTGAAATCTGACCAACACCTTTGCTGATGATATTGATCTGGATCTGTTCAGTTGATAGTTTCAACAATGAATCGGCCAGGGCCTCAATAGAACCATCCACGTCACCTTTAACGATGATGTTAAGCTCTTTAAAGTTACCGATAGCCAAACGGCGACCGATCTCATCCAAAGTGATGTGTTTCTGTGTACGTAAGCCTTGTTCGCGTTGTAACTGCATCCGTTTGTTTGCAATATCACGGGCTTCAGTTTCGCTTTCTAAAGCATTAAACCTATCACCAGCTGTAGGTGCGCCCTGCATGCCCAAAACCTGTACCGGTTGTGATGGACCTGCCGAATCTACTTTAGCACCACGCTCGTTGGTTAACGCTTTTACACGTCCGCTGTAACTACCTGCTAAAATTGGATCTCCAACTTTTAAAGTACCGCCCTGAACCAGTACCGTAGTTACAATACCACGTCCTTTATCTAATGCCGATTCGATTACCGTACCTGTAGCACGCTTGTTCGGATTGGCTTTCAATTCTAATAATTCAGCTTCTAATAATACTTTATCTAAAAGTAAATCAACATTTAAGCCGCTTTTGCTTGAAATTTCCTGCGATTGATATTTACCACCCCAGTCTTCAACCAAAATATTCATTACCGATAACTGCTCACGTACCTTATCTCCGTTTGCACCTGGTTTATCAATTTTGGTAAAAGCAAATACCAATGGTACACCTGCTGCCTGTGCGTGGTTAATCGCCTCTTTTGTTTGAGGCATCACCGCATCATCCGCAGCAATAACAATGATTGCAATATCGGCAGCCTTAGCACCACGTGCACGCATCGCGGTAAAGGCTTCGTGACCTGGTGTATCTAAGAAAGTTACTTTTTTACCCGAAGGAGTAGTTACCATGTAAGCACCGATATGCTGGGTAATACCACCCGCCTCACCAGCTACCACATTCGCTTTACGGATATAATCCAGCAAGGAGGTTTTACCGTGATCGACGTGACCCATAATCGTAACAACCGGAGCTCTTTCGATTAAATCTTCTTCGTTATCTTCTTCCTCAATTACATTATCTTCTTCTTCATCTGGCTTAACGAATTGGATTTCGTAACCAAACTCATCGGCAACAATGGTTAAGGTTTCAGCATCTAAACGCTGGTTAATGGAAACGAACATACCTAAACTCATACAGGTACCAATAATTTTGGTTACCGGTACATCCATCATGTTCGCCAGCTCATTAGCCGTAACAAATTCTGTTACTTTTAATATTTTCGATTGCGATTCAAGCTCGTTTGCTGCTTCTTCAGCGTTACTGGCCACATCATCACGTTTCTGACGACGTAATTTAGCACGTTGTGCAAATTTACCAGATTTACCTGCTCCGCTTAAACGAGCAAGTGTTGCTTTAATCTGATCTTGAATCTCTTTCTCTGTAGGTTCTTCTTTAGGTCCGCTAGGTGCAGCATTTCTATTTTGGAAACCTGGTCTGTTGTTATTTCTATTGCCCTGGTAAGGAGTACCGCCTTGTCCGGCTGGTCTGTTACCCTGGTATGGCGTACCGCCACCTGGCCTGTTGCCTTGATAAGGTTGACGAGGTTGACCCGGTGCACCGCCCTGACCTGCAGGATTATTTTGTCCTTGCTGACCATGGCCACCAGGTTGACCTGGCTGTCCTGGTGCTCCAGGAGTTTTTTTGCGTTTACGCTTACGTTTAGCGGCTTCACTATCACTAGATGAAGCTACCGGACCGTTTCTGCGATCAGGTGTAGTTGGTAAAACAATTTTACCAATAATATTCGGACCAGTTAATTTAACCGTACGTGCCTTAATTACTTCAGGCTCGTTGCTTACCGGTTTAACTTCTGCTGGTTTTTCTTCTGCTTTAGGCTGTTCAACTGGTTTTTCTGGCTCTGGTGCTTTTGCAACTGGTGCAGCTGCTACCGGAGCAGGTGTTGGTGCCGGGGCAGGAGTTTCTTCTTTTTTAACCTCAACCGGTTTCTCTTCAGCTTTAGGCTGCTCTACCGGTTTTACAGGCTCTGGTGCTTTTTCAACTGGTGTTGCTGCTACCGGAGCTGCTGGTGCCGGAGTTTCTTCTTTCTTAACCGGACGTGTTTTTGAGTTCAGATCGTTTAAATCGATCTTGCCTACAATTTTAACACCTGGTAAAGCGCTTTCATCAGCTTTTTCTTCAGCCTTTGGTGCTGCAACCGGCGCTGCTGCCGCAGGGGTTGGTGCCGGAGTTTCCACTTTAGGTGTTTCAACCACCTTTGGTTTTTCTACCGGAGGAGTAAATGACTGAGCATTTTTAATTAAAATCTCTTCATTTTTCTCAAAATCGGTGTTTTTCTTCGGCGCTTCTACTGGCTTCTCAGTTTCAGGCTCGTCGCGACGTATTTTACCAATCACTATTTGTTTGGCTTCTTCTCTTACGATCTTATCTCCCTGATACTCTTTTAATAAGGCATTATACATCTCACCCGTAAGTTTAAACATAGGGCTCTTCTCGGCAGAGAATCCCTTTTTGTTTAAAAACTCAACGGCCGTACCCATGCCTATATTAAGTTCTTTAATAGCTTTAATTAAAATGATTGGTTTGTCGTCTGACATTTAGCTCCTGTTATTTTTTATAATAAAACAAAAGTAGTGTTTATTTGGCAATTACACCACTTATTCAAATTCTGACTGTAAAATCTGAACCACTTCTTTAATGGTTTCTTCTTCTAAGTCGGTGCGTTTTACCAAATCTTCTACTGTAAGTGCTAAAACACTCTTAGCAGTATCGCACCCGATAGCCTTTAATTCATCAATAATCCAGCTATCAATCTCATCTGAGAATTCTTCTAAATCTACATCCTCGTCGTTCTCTTCACCAGCTTCGCGGTAAACATCAATTTCGTAACCGGTTAATTTACCAGCCAGTTTAA
Organism: Sphingobacteriaceae bacterium; assembly: GCA_965284455.1. GTDB lineage: Bacteria > Bacteroidota > Bacteroidia > Sphingobacteriales > Sphingobacteriaceae > Pedobacter. The sequence continues at coordinate 4,739,000 of OZ260086.1, read as the reverse complement.
TGTTATGTCCGCCACGTCCGATTGCCAACGAAACCTGATCTGGTTTTAAATAAACCGATGCATGTTTGGTTTCGTCATCCAATTTAATAGATGTGATTTTAGCCGGGCTTAAAGCACGGGTAATGTATAATGAGATGTTATTTGTGAAGTTAATCACATCAATATTTTCATTTTTCAACTCGCGAACGATACCATGAATACGCGATCCTTTCATACCCACACACGCTCCAACCGGATCAATACGGTCATCGTACGATTCTACCGCAACTTTAGCACGTTCTCCTGGTTCACGAACAATTTTCTTAACGGTAATTAAACCATCAAAAATTTCAGGTACTTCAAGCTCGAACAAACGTTGTAAAAACTCAGGCGCAGTTCTCGAAATGATAATTTTCGGATTGGCATTGATCATTTCCACTTTAGAGATTACTGCTTTTACAGAATCGCCTTTTTTGAAATAATCAGCTGGGATCTGCTCTGTTTTAGGCATTAAAAGTTCGTTACCTTCATCATCTAAAACCAAAGTTTCTTTTTTCCAAACCTGATAAACCTCGCCCGTTACAATTTCACCAACGCGATCTTTATATTTTTTAAAGATTTCATCCTTCTCTAATTCCAATACTTTAGAAACGAGTGTTTGGCGTGCTGCTAAAATTGCTCTGCGACCGAAGCTTTCTAAAGTAATTTGCTCGATATAATCATCGCCCACTTCTAAGGTTGGGTCAAGTTTGTGTACATCAGCAAGTTCGATTTCTAAATCATCATCTTCAGAAAAGCCATCTTCCATTACTTTTCTTGTTCTCCAGATCTCCAAATCCCCGTTATCCGGGTTCACAATTACATCACAGTTTTCGTCTGTTCCGTATTTTTTACGCAACATGCTACGAAAAACCTCTTCCAGCACACTGATCACCGTAGGGCGATCTATATTTTTGAAATCTTTGAACTCTTGAAAAGAGTCGATCAAATTAATTGTTGTAGTACTCATTCTTACTTAAATGAAATTAACACACTTGTTTCTAATATATCATTAAACGGAACAGTTGTTTGAACCGCTACCGCCTTTTTCCCTTTTTCTTTTACCGATTCTTCAATCAGTAAATCATTTTCTGTAACCGCCAGCAGCTTACCTTCTTTTTTCAGGCCATCTTTTAACTTAATACCTAAAGTACGGCCAATATTTTTACTGTATTGGCGAACAAGCTTTAAAGGCTCGCCAACACCCGGCGAAGAAACTTCTAAATTATAAGCCTGCTCTATTGTGTTTTCTTCTTCGAGATGAAAACCAACGTGCCTGCTAATAGCCACACAATCCTGTATGCTAATGCCTTCATCGCCATCAACATGAATAATTAATTTATTGTTTGGCAACATTTTCACATCAACCAGAAACAACTCCGGCCGATCTGCAATTTTTTCCTCTACGAGGGCTGCAACTCTCTTTTCTACCTGCATATTTTAACCTGATTTCATAGAAAAAGGGGACACTGTCCCCTTCTCTTTTCTTCGATTACGATGCAAATGTAGTAATTTTTTAGAAAAAATCAAACACCTGCAGCAATTATTCTGCTGATTATTACCGCCTAAGTGTTTGTCGCTGTGCCTGTAAGTTCTGTTTTGCATTACCTGAGATCAGATTACCCACTGTGGCAAATTTTACGCCTATATAACTTTCTACCACATAGGTTTTTCCTTTAACAAACGGGCTATCAGGATTAAAAATAAGCGAATCGCCAGCAACGTTAATCTTTCCCGGCACTTCAAGTTCGTCTTGTACACTATCCAGCTCTCCTGGTTTAAGCAATACCGTAACCATACTTAACGCGCTGGAACTGTCTTTATAGACATTTTTAACCTGCAAAAGACTGGCCTCATCAATATTTTTAATTATTATTGATGTACTATCTCCAGAAAACCGAATAATTGGCCTGTTGTTTGTATTCGAACAGGAAATAGCCAAAAACGCGAGGATAAACAGGGCTAAATATTTAGAAAAGCATTTTAACATTCACAAAAATAAACAATTATGAGATTTATTATTGAAATCCTTTTAACAGGGCTGGCCTTTTTTATCGGCGCCAGATTCTTAGTACCCGGCGTACATATTGATAGTTACGGTAGTGCTATTATTGCCTCTATTTTAATCGCGCTGGCCAACGCTACCATTGGCTTCATTTTACGGATATTGACTTTTCCGGTTAATTTTCTCACCCTGGGCCTGGTTTCGTTTATCATCACCGTACTAATGGTATTATTGGTTGATAACATGATGACTTCTTTTAACACCTCAGGCTTTATCTCCGCTGCTTTTCTTGCAATAATTGTAGCCCTCCTGAAAGCAGTTTTCAGCGCCATTGTAGGAGAGAAAGACTAAGCTTGGAGTTTAGAGTTGGGAGTTTGGATTAGTAACTCCCGACTCTAAACTCCCAACTCTAAACTAACGGATTACCTCTCTCGAGATCACCATCTTCTGTATTTCAGATGTTCCTTCGTAAATCTGGGTAATCTTTGCATCGCGCATTAAACGCTCTACATGGTATTCTTTTACAAAACCGTAACCACCATGTACCTGCACCGCCTCTATGGTTACATCCATAGCCACTTTCGAAGCATATAATTTAGCCATTGAACCTGCCTGGGTGTAAGGAAGTCCCTGGCTTTTTAACCAGGCCGCCTTATACACGAGTAAACGTGCGGCTTCAATCTGTGTGGCCATATCTGCCAGCTTAAAAGCAATAGCCTGGTGCTCAGAAATCGGCTTACCGAAGGTTTTACGCTCTTTAGCATATTGCGTAGCCAGCTCAAAAGCACCCTGCGCAATGCCCAGGGCCTGGGCCGCAATACCGATACGCCCGCCTTCGAGGGTTTTCATGGCAAAGGTAAAACCAAAGCCATCCTCCCCAATCCTGTTTTCTTTGGGTACTTTAACATCATTGAACATTAAAGAATGTGTATCAGACCCACGAATCCCCAGTTTATTTTCTTTTGGCCCAACGGTGAAGCCCTCCATTCCTTTTTCAACAATAAAAGCATTTATTCCTTTGTGTCTTAATTCAGGGTGAGTTTGAGCAATAACCAGATAAGTTGAAGCTGTACTGCCGTTTGTGATCCAGTTTTTGGTACCATTAAGTAAATAGTAATCGCCTTTATCTTCGGCAGTAGTGTGTTGCGAAGTGGCATCAGATCCGGCCTCTGGTTCTGACAGACAGAAAGCCCCTATTTTTTCGCCGGCAGCAAGCGGTTTTAAATATTTTTCCTTTTGTGCTTCACTTCCATAAGCCTCTAAACCGTAACATACCAACGAGTTATTTACCGAAACAACAACAGAAGCCGAAGCATCTATTTTAGATAGCTCTTCCATTACCAAAACATAAGAAATGGCATCTAAACCGCTACCATTGTATTTCGGATCAACCATCATTCCCAGGAAGCCGAGTTCACCCAATTTTTTCACCTGCTCTACCGGAAATTTCTGATGTTCGTCTCTTTCAATTACGCCAGGCTTTAACTCTTGCTGCGCAAAATCGCGCGCAGCTTGCTGTATCATGATCTGTTCTTCACTTAATTCAAAATGCATAACAATTATGTATAAAAGGTTAGTAAATCAAATGTATGATTTATAGATTAAAAATACTATGGCTGCATAGCATTTTATTTTTAGGCACAATTAAACTTACGCTGATCAGACCAATTTGTATTAACCTCTATACTATAGATAACAATAACATCGATAAAGCACGATCAGTACCGGATAAAATTTCTCGAAGATTAAAATGTTTGAGTATAGCTAAAGCATGGCTTAAGTATAGCCGAAGTATAGATAGAGTATAGTTAATGCCTTACAGCTTATCAGCTTTTATTTTCTAAATACAATTCTTGTTAAACTTAAACTGCCCAGAATGAGTATAAGCAATACCTGTGAGGAGTGTATGATTGTAGCGTAAGCCAAACCATCTTTAAACAATACACCGTATAATACCAACGCTTGTGCAACCACCCAATGAAATACGCCAATACCGCCCTGAATTGGGGCTGCCATAGCGAAACCAGAAAATACAATTGCGGTGAATGCAGCATTAAAATGCAGGCCTGATGTAGCCGGAATAGACGAAAAGGAAAAATACATGGATAGCGAATAGAAAACCCATATCCCGAAGGTATAGCCTAAAAATAAACCTTTTTGCTTTAACTTGCTATATGAACCAAAACCCTGGCGGAGGCTCACAAAAATCCGCAGAAATTTCTGACTGAATTTTTGACGCAGCAAATAAATGGCAATTACGATTAGCAAAATAACTATAATGCCAATTGCGAGCAGCCACAAATAATTGATGGAACCTAGTTTTTTAGCCAGATTAAGATAAATCGTATGGTATAAAAAACCGGAAACAATATCGTACTGAAAAACCAGCATGGCTACACTGGTGAGTAAAAGTACCAGCACATCAAAAAGCCGTTCGGTAATAACGGTACCTATCGATGCAAACATGGGTACCTTTTCGGCTTTGTGTATAACAGAGCAACGTCCAATTTCGCCGAAACGGGGTAGGGCCAGATTGGCCAGATAACCAATAATTACAGCATGATAGGCATTCCAGAAACCAACATTATATTGTATGGAGCGGTAAAGCATTTGCCAACGCAATGCGCGTAAAACATGCGCGATCCATACTGCACAGGAAGAAACGATTACCCAAAAGAAATCTGCCCCTTTTATTTCTTCCCAGATTTGACCTAAATCCTGACCCCGAAACGCTAAATATAAAACGCCCACCCCTATTAAAAACAGGATGATATATTTTAGCGCTGTTTTAAGGTCGAAGGTCACAATTTATTTTAGCAAATGATTGTTATCGTCAGGGAACACCAATATAGGATTATATTTTTTAGCGTCCTCTATTGGCAATGCACCGTACGACATGATAATAAGAATATCGCCAAGTTGTGCCAAACGGGCGGTTGCGCCATTTAAACAGATGGTTCCGGTACCACGCTCGCCTTTTATGACATAAGTTTCAAAGCGGGCACCATTATTATTATTTACAATCTGCACCTTTTCATTAGCAATAATGTTAGCTGCATCCATCAAATCTTCATCTATCGTAATACTGCCTACATAATTTAATTCGGCCTGTGTTACCCTAACACGGTGTATTTTCGATTTTAATATTGTGATAACCATTCGGCAAAGTTAGTAATAAAGCACTGGATGAAAAAAATGTAAAATGTAAGCACCATGTAATATGGTAGATGTATTATGTAAGATGGGAGAGGTTAATGATTGATAAACCCTAAATATGAACGATATGCTCCAAAATACATCTTCCGTCTTACCTCACACATCTTACATTATTTAATAATCATATTATCAATCAACCTGGTTGAGCCTACTTTTGCCGCCACCAAAGCAACAAGATCGTTTGCTTCTTTCGTTTTGGCAGGCTCTAGGGTATCGCAATTTGCAATAGTAAAATAATCAAGTTCTACCCCATCTATATCCTCGTATAGTGCTTTTGCTTTGGTTTCGAGTTCGGTTAAGGGATACTCATCAAAATGATCGACTACAAACTGCAATGATTTACTCAATACCAGCGAGTGTTTACGGTCTTCGGGGGTTAAATGAATATTGCGGCTACTCATAGCCAAACCATCCTCCTCTCTGATAATCGGGCAGGTAATAATGGTAATGGGCAGCTTAAAGTGAGCAAGCATGTTTTTAATCATCAATACCTGCTGAAAATCCTTCTGTCCAAACATGGCCACATCAGGTTCAACTGCATCAAACAGTTTTTTCACAATCTGGGTTACCCCCTGATAATGCCCTTTCCTAAAAGCACCTTCTAACAGGAATTCGGCACTTCCTAAATCAATATGCCATTTTTCATCCGCACCCGATGGATACATTTCCGCTACATTGGGCATAAAAGCGCCATTGCAACCTGCATCCTGAAGCATGGCCAGATCGTGTTCAATAGGTCGCGGGTATTTTTCCAGATCCTTAGGATCGGTAAACTGAGTTGGGTTAACAAAAATACTGCAGATAATGATATCGGCATTTTGCTGGGCCAGTTTAATAAGTGATATATGGCCATTATGCAGCGCGCCCATAGTAGGCACGAGTGCTATTTTTTTACCTGAAGCCTTTAAAGGTTTTAAGAAAGCTTTAAGGGCTGCTTTTGTTTTAAATATTTCCAATTCGGACAATCTAAATTAAAGCCGTAAAGGTGTAAATTAATCTAAACGAAACCAAACAAATGCTTGCGATATTGATAAATAGTATTATTATGCTTACCTTTGCAGCTCATTATCTTTTATTTAACTTAATATTTTCTTAGAATATGGAGATGGCAAAAACGAAGCTGCTGATTGTTACACACGAGATGTCGCCTTTCCTCGAGCTTACTAAAATTTCTGAAATTACACGCCAATTACCTCAAGCAATGCAAGAAAAAGGATTCGAAATCCGCATCTTGATGCCTAAATTCGGTAACATTAATGAAAGAAGAAATCGTTTACACGAAGTAATCCGCTTATCAGGAATGAATATCATCATCGATGACAACGATAACCCGTTAATTATTAAAGTGGCTTCCATCCCAGCTGCACGTATGCAGGTTTATTTCTTAGACAATGAAGAATATTTTCAACGCAAACAAGTATTTAGAGATGCAAGTGGAAAATTCTTCGACGACAATGATGAGCGTACCATTTTCTTTTGCAAAGGTGCATTAGAAACGGTAAAAAAATTAGGCTGGGCACCAGATATCGTTCACTGTCATGGCTGGATGAGCTCTTTAGTACCTGCTTATATTAAAACTACTTATAAAAACGATCCTACTTTTAAAAACTCGAAAGTGGTATATTCTATTTATGAGGATGGCTTTACTGAAAAACTAAACGATAATTTCGCTAAGAAAGCAGTTATGGCCAACATGACTGAAGACGATACCAAAGCTTTCATTCCGGCAGATTGCAACAGCATGCACATTGGTGCGGTAACACATTCAGATGCAGTGGTTTTAGGCGACGAAAACCTGGACACCGCTTTGTTAAAATTTGTTAAAGATTCAAATAAGCCAACATTAGCATTTAACTTAACCGAGAATTTTGAAAACTTCTATACTTTTTATGAAGAAATTTCAAATGACGAATTGGTTTCACTTGCTTAATTAGGTATTATTATTTTAAATATGAAATTTACAAAACAAGACTTATTAACCCTGTTGATAGGTCTTTTTCTTTTTGCATCGTGCAAAAACCCTGATGGTGTTGGTTTAGATGTTGATCCAAGTACAGCAATTACCGGTACTTTGGTAACCAGTGAGGTTAGATCGGAAACACTAGCCGAACCTGCCGCCAATACGCAAAGCTTAACGCGCTACCCATTGGGCTATATGGTTGATCCTGTTTTTGGTACAACTAAATCGAGTATAGCAATGACCGTTACTCCAAGCAGCTTAAGCTATGATTTTGGCACTACGCCAGTTTTAGACTCTGCCATCTTAGTTTTAAGAATTGATACCACCGCAAATAAATTTTATGGCGATACCACTTCTTCGCTATACAGCATTGATGTTTATCAGTTAACGAACAAGGTGACTACTTACAAAAGTTCTGACGTGCAGGCACACAACGCGCAATTGTTGGGTAATGTAAAAAAGAAACTGTATCCAAATACACCTTTTAAGGTTACCAATGTAGTTATAGGTAAACCCGACACTTTAAAAACGGTTAAAGCGCAGATCAGGGTTCCATTGGATAAAGCATTTATCCAGTCGCAAATATTAAGCTTGCCTACAACAGGTACATCAACCAATGCTAAATTTATTGATTATTTTAAAGGTTTATATGCTGAGGTAAACAAAAACACTTCGACCGGTGTTGGGGGTATTGCTTTTATTAACCTGAATAATTCTTATTTACAATTGGTATACAAAAAAACCAGTTCAACAAGTGGAATCGATACCGTTTCGGTTAACTTCCCTGTTTCCACTACAAGTGCTGCAGCCGCAACAATTGTACACGATTATACAGGTACAGCCGTTGATACACAGTTAAAGAATCCACCAACTAGCTTTCCTTCACCTTATACGGTAACTTATACGCAAGGTTTAGCTGGGGTTAAAACTAAGATCTCTTTCCCTCAGCTGGATGCATTTACCAACACTTACGGTAAAGTTGTAGTAAATAAGGCAGAATTAGTGGTTGATTTAAGCGCTGGAACTTATACCTATCCTTTTACACCAATTCAACGCCTGTCTTTATATCGCTGGGATATTGCAAACCAGCCTACCACAACTCCAGATTACAGCAGCACAAGTCCTGGCGTAATTGGCGGCTACTATGATTCGCTTAAAAACAGGTATATTTTTGTGGTAACCAACTATGTACAAGGCTTAATTGATAAAACCATACCGAAAGATTATGGCACTTTCATTGCGCCAACAGGCCTGGACGCTTTTCAGGTAGTTCCGACTGCCATCACCGCAGAAAGATCAGTACTTGGCGCAACGACAAACACTACCAATAAAGTAAAGCTTAATATTTACTATACTAAGATCAACTAATAGTAATAAACAAAATCTTGAAACTCCTGCTGCTAAACCCGGCAGGAGTTTTTTTATGTACGATTGGCTCACCTTGAAACCATTTAGCTATAGCACAAACATGTATTGGCTGGCTTAATGAAAATGATAGGGCCTGAAGTTATAGAGACTATAGGCTAATAAAAAACGGCTACCTGTTGCCAGATAGCCGTTGCTGTTAATGAGTAATATTTTAAAACGGCAAATCTCCGTTCTCGTCAGACGGGCCTATGGTAAATTCATCTTCAATTTTAGATTCGGTACTTTGATGAACGGGTGCTGCCGGGCTTTGTTCGAAATCACTTTTCCTGCCCAGCATGGTAAAGTTCTCTGCAACGATCTCGGTTACATACTTTTTAACCTTTTCTTTATCTTCAAAAGATCTGGTCCTTAGTTTGCCTTCAATGTAAACCAACTTACCCTTTTGCAAATATTTAGATGCCACCTCTGCCAACCCCCGCCACAGCACAATATTATGCCATTCTGTTTGCTCTACTCTTTTTCCGTCTTTGTTGTATGTTTCTGATGTAGCTAATGGAAAACTGGCTACAGTTACGCCACCATCTAAATGCCGCACCTCAGGGTCTTTACCCAAGTGGCCTACTAAAATAACTTTGTTAATCCCTGACATAAATATTTTTGGTTAGTTGTTTTGTATAAAAATGCTTACCACTAAGATGGTTAGTTACTCCATATCATTTTTATAAAAGTATCCATGAATAAAATCATGAATAACTTTTGGTTGCGGTAACTCATCTAACTTATCTAAAGAAACCCAATTAAGTTCCTTTTGTTTATTAAAGTTAAATATATAATTTTTTAATGCAAAAAATTGCACGTGGATTATTTGGTGTGTTAATAGATGTTTTTTTGTGCTGATCAGCGTCAGTTCAACGTCCTTGCCAAAAGCAGATTTTACCGCCTCTAAAAAGGCTGTATCGTTAATTCCACTACCTTCTGCGGTCTCCAGGCTTGGAAAATCGTATAAGTGTTGCCAGATATCGCCTGCCTGCCTTTCTTTAACCAATACCTGATCGTTTTCTACGCATACAAAATAATTGATGTAACGGTGCTTTTGTTTGATCTTACCAATTTTTACGGGTAAACTATTGACCTGCTCCTGCTTATAAGCATAGCAGCTTTGCACCAGTGGACAAATGTTACAGTTGGGGCTTTTGGGTTTGCATTGCATGGCCCCAAACTCCATAATGGCCTGATTATAAAGTGCCGGATCTTCCTGATAAAGCAATTCGTTAGCCAATGCATAAAATTCCTTTTTACCAGCAGGTGAATTTATAGGAGTATGAATACCATAATAACGTGAAAGTACCCTAAACACATTTCCATCAACTACAGCACGGGCCTCGCCTGACGAAAAAGAAGAGATTGCAGCAGCTGTATACTCACCAATTCCTTTCAATTTTATCAGCTCATCGTGCAGATTCGGGAAGATTCCGCGGTAATTATTCACCACAATCTGTGCTGTGGCATGCATATTTCTTCCCCTCGAGTAGTAACCTAACCCCTGCCAAAGCTTCAAAACCTTCGCTTCAGTAGCATTAGCAAAATCGGTAACAGTCGGAAAATTTTCTAAAAATTTATTAAAGTAAGGGAGCCCCTGCTCTACCCTTGTTTGTTGTAATATAACCTCTGATAACCATATGGTATAAGCATCGTTGGTGTGCCGCCAGGGCAAATTTCTCTTGTTTACCAGGTACCAATTGATGAGTTCATTTTGAAATGTCATTACTGCAAATTACGGCCAATTTATCCGATTAAAAAAAAAGTTGCATTTGGCTGATAAGTCTGGAGATAAAAAAATCATCTTTTATTTCCCTATCTCATTAAAAAGCAATACTTTTGCAACCCCAAAACAGTAGTAATATTAAAACATAATAATATAATAAATAATAAAATATGACTAAGGCAGATATTATTTCAGAAATATCAACAAAAACCGGAATTGAGAAGGTTGATGTACAGGAAACAGTTGAGGCATTTTTCAAGGTTATCAAAACCAGCATGATTGGCGGTGAAAATGTATACGTTAGAGGCTTCGGAAGCTTTGTTGTTAAAAAGAGAGCGCAAAAAACTGCGAGAAACATCTCTAAAAATACTGCAATAATTATCCCAGAACACTTCGTTCCTAGCTTTAAACCAGCAAAAGTATTTGTTGATAAAGTAAAAAGTAATTCAAAAAAAATTAACGTAGAAGCCTAATTCTTGAGTCATATGAGTAGCAGCATCAGATCAAAACAAACCATTATTATTGGAGCGATTGTATTGCTTGTTGCATTCTTATTTACAAGAGACATTAAGGGTTTAGTTAAACCAACTGAAGAAAATGGCAAAACACCTTCAAGCGGCCAAATGGCAGAAGCAGGCGCACCATCAACTTCAACGGTACTAAACATCGAGACTTCTTCTACAGCTGCAAAAAATGTAATAAATAAAAATTTAGCTACAGATATTACGGCTTTAGAGAATAGTTACAAAGGCGCAAACGGTGCAGAAAAAGTAGCTTTAGCAAAACAACTGGCCCAGAAATGGGACGATGTTGAGCAAATTACCCCATCAGCACTTTATTTAGAGATTGTTGCCCAGGGAGAACCATCGTCGAAAACGTGGTTAGCCGCAGGTAATCAGTTTATAAAAGCTTTTGAAAGTACACAAGATAGTTTGGCTCAACCTGCTTTATTGCAGAAAGCCAATCTTTCTTACAAAAACGCATTAGAGAAAGACTCTACCAACATTGAAGCTAAAACGGGCTTAGGTGTAACAATAGTAAACGGCTTAGGAGCGCCAATGCAAGGTATTGCCATGCTGCTCGAGGTTGTTGCTAAAGAACCTAAAAATGTTAAAGCAAATATGAATTTAGGTTTATTCTCTATTAAATCGGGTCAGTTTGACAAGGCTATTCCGCGTTTTAACACGGTAATTGCTGCTGCTCCAACTCCTGAAGCCTATTTTTATTTAGGTACAGCGTTAGAAAATTTAGGCAGAAATAAAGAAGCGGTTAACGCCTATTTAGCAAGCAAAAAATTAGCGGCAAACCCTACCTTATCTTCTTTCATTGATAAGAAAGTGGCTGAGCTAAAAAATAAAAATTAATTAACAGATTAATAAAAACATTTAAAACCTTAAAATTATGCCAAGCGGTAAAAAAAGAAAAAGACATAAAATGGCTACCCACAAACGTAAAAAACGTTTAAGAAAAAACAGACATAAGAAAAAATAGTTTCTTATTTTGATAAAGCCCTTTTAAACCTCATAGTGAATACTGTGAGGTTTAAAGTATTTATACGATTTTTATTTCGTAAAGGAGCGGCTATATCATTTTTCTTGTTTATTACTATCCATTTGTTAATAGGCGAAAGCCTTAAATCTGTAGCTGTTGGTAAAAGAATTAATTATCAATTCGACTCCTGCCGGAGTTACCATAGCGTTGATTGAAGACAAACAACTTGTTGAGCTTCACAAAGAACAAATCAATAATAACTACGCCGTAGGCGATATTTATTTAGGCCGCATTAAAAAAATTATGCCCGGCCTGAATGCTGCTTTCGTGGATGTTGGTTATGAAAAGGATGCATTTTTGCATTACTTTGATTTGGGCCCTCAGGTGCAATCTTTAATTAAGCTAACTAAGATCAAGCGTAATGGCTCGGTTACAGGCACATTATTAGATAATTTAAAGCTCGAAGCCGATATTAATAAGGCAGGCAAAATTTCTGATGTGCTAAGTAAAAACATGCTCCTGCCCGTACAAATTGCTAAAGAACCAATTTCTACCAAAGGACCGCGTTTAAGTTCCGACCTATCTATTGCCGGCAGGTATGTGGTACTGGTGCCATTCTCCAATACCATATCCGTATCAAAAAAAATAAAAAGCAATACCGAACGTAATCGCTTAAAAAAGATTATCGAAAGTATTAAACCTCAAAATTTTGGGGTAATTATCAGAACCGTTTCTGAAGGCAGAGGAGTTGCCGAAATGCAAAAAGATCTTTTGGATCTGATTGCCAAATGGGAAAACTTCACTAAAAAAGTGCCATCAACCGAACCCTCAAAAAGAGTTTGGGGAGAAATGGACAGATCATCGACACTGATACGCGATATTCTGAATCCTGATTTTACAAACGTTTACGTAAGTACGCCTGAACTGTACGACGATATCCGTTCTTATGTTCATGATATTTCTCCTGAAATGGAAAAAATTGTGAAACTGTATAAGCAGAAAGAACCAATCTTCGATCATTTTGGTGTTGAAAAGCAGATTAAAAATGCTTTCGGTAAAACCGTAAACTTACCCGGTGGCGCTTACTTAGTTGTTGAGCATACCGAAGCACTCCACGTAATAGACGTGAATAGTGGAAACCGTACTGCCAGTAAAGAAAACCAAGAGGAAAATGCTTTACAGGTAAACAAAGAGGCGGCTAAAGAAATTGCCCGTCAATTGCGCCTGCGCGATATGGGCGGTATTGTGGTAATCGATTTTATCGATATGCACAAACCAACAAACCGTAAAATGCTATTCGATTATTTGCGTGAGCTGATGTTATTGGATAGGGCCAAACATACCATTTTGCCTCCGAGCAAATTTGGTTTGGTACAAATTACCAGACAACGTGTACGTCCGGAAATGAACATTGTTACGGTAGAAAAATGTCCGGCCTGCGATGGGACCGGAGAAATTAAAGCGAGTATCGTTTTAATGGATGATATTGAGAATAACCTTAATTATATTTTAAGAGAGCAGAATGAAAAAGGTGTAACATTATGTGTTCACCCTTACATCGAAGCCTATATTACAAAAGGTATTTTCAACCTTCAACGCCGCTGGTTCTTTAAATATGGCCAGTGGATTAAGGTGAAGGCACAATCATCATATTACTTAACTGAGTTTCACTTCATCTCAGCAAAGGATGAAGAGATTAAACTATAACTCAAAACATTTAAACAAGAAAGCCTGGATTTTAAAACGTCCGGGCTTTCTTGTTTAAGCACGTTTCAAAGTAGAAACCCAATTCGCGAAACGCTTAATTGTTCAAAAAAATAAAAATACTTTCAATCCTGAAAGGTTAAATTCGTACTCTAAATTTCAATCAATTGGCAAAATCAAAAACCGCATATTTCTGCCAGAGCTGTGGCTACGAATCGGCAAAATGGCTGGGTAAATGCCCCTCATGTAATCAGTGGAATACCTTTGTAGAAGAAATCGTAGAGAAAAGCCCTGCATCTGTACCTACCTGGAAAAATGATACCAGCTCCAGAAAGTTAAGCAAACCAAGTAAGGTAGATGAAATTCAATCATCAACGGAAAGAAGAATTTTAACGGGAGATAAAGAGCTTGACCGTGTTCTTGGCGGAGGGTTGGTAGAAGGATCACTGGTTTTAATCGGTGGTGAGCCGGGTATAGGAAAATCGACTTTAATGTTGCAGCTGGCTTTGAACATAAAAGGGAAAAAGCTACTTTATATCTCTGGAGAGGAAAGTGAGCAACAGATTAAAATGAGGGCCGAGCGGATTAAAGAAAGTCCTTCGTCCGATTGTTATATTCTAACCGAAACTTCAACCCAAAATATTTTTAAGCAGATTGAAATCCTCGAGCCACAAATCCTGGTGGTAGATTCGATCCAAACCCTGCACTCATCGCATATCGACTCTACACCGGGCAGTGTATCGCAGGTAAGAGAATGTACAGCCGAATTGCTGCGTTTTGCAAAAGAAACTGGAGTACCAGTTTTCCTGATTGGCCACATTACCAAAGATGGCGCTATTGCAGGACCGAAAATACTCGAGCACATGGTTGACACCGTTTTACAGTTTGAAGGGGACAGGCATCATGTTTACCGCATTCTGCGCTCGATTAAAAACAGGTTTGGAGCTGCAGCTGAGCTGGGCATTTACGAAATGCAGGGAAGTGGATTAAGAGAAGTTTCCAATCCATCAGAAATCTTACTCTCGCAACGCGATGAAGAATTAAGCGGAATAGCTATAGCGGCAACTTTAGAAGGTGCACGCCCCATGCTTATTGAAACACAGGCTTTGGTGAGCCATGCGGCTTACGGTACTCCACAACGATCGGCAACAGGCTTTGATACCCGGCGGATGAATATGCTACTGGCTGTTTTGGAAAAACGTTGTGGTTTCAGGCTCAGTACCCAGGATGTTTTCTTAAATATTGCCGGAGGAATCAGGGTTGAAGATCCTGCAATCGACCTGGCAGTTCTCATTGCGATTATTTCATCTCATCAGGATATTGCTGTTTCTTCAAAAAATTGTTTTGCAGCAGAGGTCGGTTTATCGGGCGAAATAAGGGCTGTTAACCGGATAGAACAACGCATTGCCGAAGCTGATAAGCTCGGTTTCGAAACCATTTACATTTCAAAATACAACCTGAAAGGTGTACCAGTTGAAAAGTACAACATAGAAATTAAGCCTGTAAGTAAAATTGAGGAGGTTTTCGGAATGGTATTCGGGTAAAAATAAGTTTGGGGAAACATTTCAACAACTTTCCCCAAATTGATGAATAAATTCCCCACTTTAATATTTTGCATAAATACAGCACAAAACACAAAAAGATTTAAACAGCTTAAATACAGGTAATTACACACGAATCCAAATTAATACTTCAAATTGGAATAACGTTTACCTTACAGGGCTTAGCTAGTTATATTTCACTCATTGGTTTGATTTATTAACTAAGTTCGAAATAGGGATGATTTGCCCCGTTAGTGGAAGCTAACGGGGTTTTTACTTTTTAGCTATTTAGACTTTTTTTAAATAACTTTGAAAAGATAATAACCTGAACTAAATTCATAAAAAATGAAAAAGATTATTTTAAGCATTAGCTTTTGCCTGTTTGCCGCCATTGCATTTGCTCAAACGGCCTATACAGGTCAGAAATTTGGCGAAGAAGTTAAACCTGGTGGTGTTAAGCCAGCTGCTAAAATGGAAGCCGCAATGGGCGACAAAAAAACAGCTGAGATGAAAATAGAAGGCAAAGTGGTTGATGTATGCAAGAAAAAAGGATGCTGGATGACTTTGGAAATGCCAAATGGCGACCCTATGCGCGTAACCTTTAAGGATTATGCTTTTTTTATGCCAAAAGATATTGTTGGTAAAAATGTCGTTTTAGATGGCTTAGCTAAAAAACAAACCATTTCTGTTGAAACCTTACGCCACTATGCAGAAGATGCAAAAAAGACACCTGAAGAAGTTGCTAAAATTACCGACCCTAAAAAAGAATTGGCTTTTGAGGCTAAAGGTGTGGTGATACTTGATAAATAGAATAAGCGGAAAGGCTAAAGAGGAAAGACCAAAGCTTAAAGCGGAAAGGCTAGAACCGAAAAGCCAGACTAAAGCGAAAAGCTCAAAAGCATAAAAAAACCGATGCAGCATTTGCACCGGTTTTTTTGCTGATTTTCTTTTGATTATAAAACCCAGTTCCAGCCAAACTCATCAGGAGTTAAGCCATAACGGATATCGTTTAATTTTTTAGCAATACCGTTTGAAATGTGTCTTGTTGCAGGATCAGTTAATTTATAAACCTGACCATTGTAGCCCATTTCGCCAACATGCGTTACCGTTGCAGCAGTTCCGGCAGCAAAAGCCTCCGTTAAAGATCCGTTTTCAATCCCTTCTATCACTTCTTTAACAGATACCCTACGTTCTTCTACTTCAACACCTGCTTCTTTAGCCAGTTTAATAATAGTATCGCGTGTAACGCCATCCAAAACTGTGCTACGTACTGATGGAGTAATCAGTTTGCCATTAATTACAAAAAGTAAATTGGCCGTTCCGGCTTCTTCAATAAACTCATGCGTTACAGAATCTGTCCAGATTAACTGATCGAAACCTTCTTTTTTAGCTTGCTCGAAAGGATATAGCGAGCGGGCATAGTTACCTGCAGTTTTGGCAAAACCAACACCACCATCATCGGCACGTGTATATTCAGTTTCGATCTTAACCTTTAAGGCACTGCTGTAATATGGACCTGTTGGTGTAGTTAAAAGGGCAAATTTATACGTATCCGAAGCTTTCACTCCTAAATAAGGATCCATTGCAAACATTACCGGACGGATATATAGTGCGTAATCTTCCTGAGATGGCACCCATTTCTCATCAACGCTGATCAATGCAGCCAAACCTTGCATAAAAATTTCTTCAGGAATGGATGGCATCGACATCCTCGCCGCTGATTTATTAAAGCGTTCGAAGTTTTTATCTGCACGGAAGACACTAATTTTTCCATCAGGCTGACGGTAAGCCTTTAATCCTTCGAAAATAGCCTGCCCATAATGAAGGGCAGAAATTGCCGGACTCATCGGAATTGGCCCATAAGGAAGAATCTGTAAATTTTTCCACTCGCCATCTTCGAAATCGGCAGTAAACATGTGATCGGTAAAAACCTTACCGAACGGTAATTGCGAAAAATCAGTAACAGTCAAACGTGTTTGATCTGCTTTGGTGATTTTTATATCCAATGTCTCGGTCATACTTTTATTCATTTTTGAATGAGTGAATTTTGAGTGATTGAATGCTTTGTATCCTACAAATTCAATCATTTTAGCATTCACTCAATCTATCATTTTTTAATTTGTGCAAATTAAGAAAAAACAGGCTTCTTTAATAGTTTTTTCTAATATTAATCTTTGTTTTTGAGTGTTTTAAGTACACTAAGCAACCGCTCACTGCTTAGTATTTTATATTAACTCAGTTCAGATATGCGGATAAAGATTTTGCACAAATAACTAAATTATATACATTTGAAATCAGGGCGATGGAGTGCCGCCAAAACCGCCAAAACAGGCTGATGACTCCTACGATTTTATTAAAATTGACTTAAATGCCTGTTAAAAAATTAGGTGAGGGATTTCTGCTGTCTTTCAACCATTTCATTAGAAAAGATTTCGGTTTAATATTAACCAGCACCCTGAAATGGCTGCTTATTTCGCTTGTACTTGGCAGTATTATTGGTTCTGCGTCAGCTTTGTTTCTTGTAAGCCTAAACTGGGCAACAAATTACCGCGAGCAGCACCTGTGGATTATTGCATTTTTGCCTCTTGCCGGTTTACTTATCGGCCTGGCCTATTATTATTGGGGTACAGCAGTTGTAAAAGGGAATAATTTGTTAATAGAAGAACTGCAATCGCCTAAAAAGATTATTCCGTTAATTATGGCTCCCCTAATTTATGCAGGTACGATTATTACACATTTGTTTGGTGGCTCGGCCGGTAGAGAGGGAACTGCGGTACAAATTGGCGGGGCCTTTGCCGATCAGCTGACCAAAATTTTTAAACTTAAACCCAGAGACCGGAAAATTATTCTCATTTGTGGCATCAGCGCAGGTTTCGCCTCTGTTTTTGGTACACCATTAGCAGGAGCAGTTTTTGGTCTAGAGGTTTTTGTGGTGGGTTCGGTGATGTACAGTGCTATTTTACCATCGTTTATTACGGCTGTAATTGCTGATTATGCCTGTAAGACCTGGGGAGTTGGACACATACATTATGCGATCTCCAGTGTGCCCGACATGAACGCCGTTAATTTATTACTATCGCTGGGCGCGGGAATATTGTTTGGGCTAACGGCGCGCCTGTTTTCTGCAATGAACCATGGCATATCAAAACTTTTTAGTAAGGTTAAGTACCCTCCCCTGCGTCCCTTTATTGGTGGGTTTATTTTGATTGCACTTATTTACCTCATTGGTAATACCCGTTACATTGGCCTGGGTATTCCGGTTATATCAGAAGCTTTTACCCAACAAGAGCCTTATTACACTTTTGCGCTTAAATTACTATTAACTGCATTAACACTAGGAGCAGGTTTTAAAGGTGGCGAGGTTACACCCCTTTTCTTTATCGGTGCCACATTGGGCAGTTTTATCAGCCTGTTTATACCGCTACCTTATGGCTTGTTAGCCGGAATGGGTTTTGTGGCCGTTTTTGCGGGTGCGGCCAATACACCTTTGGCTTGTATTTTTATGGGGGTAGAACTCTTCGGTACCTCATCGGGAATTTACATTGCCCTGGCTTGCGTTACGGCGTATTTATTTTCTGGCCATACGGGTATTTACAAATCACAGGCTATCGGGGCACCTAAACATTTATTGTTGAAGAGGCATCAGTTTTTGAAATAACCAGGCAAGCGGCGCGGCCCCAAAGGCAGGGCGAAAGATTTAAATCAGCGGAAAGCTATAGTTTAAAAGCCTCCCGCTAATCACTGATTGGAATTACAATAGTTTAAAAGCTTCATCATCTCGACTGCGTTGCACTCCGCTCGAAATGACGGTTACTTAAGGAGGATTAATACAATACCCTGAACTTAATAGTATGCTCAATCTTTTTAAGCGATTTGAACAATTGTTTATCGTATTCGGTGTTGATATCGGTAATAGCGTAACCAATTTCAGGATTGGTCATTAAAAACTGACCAACAATATTGATATCGTGCTTGGCAAAAACCGTATTGATTTTGGCCATAATCCCCGGAACATTTTTATGGATGTGTATTAAACGGTGCGATTTATCAATTTTAGGTAACTGTAAATTCGGGAAGTTACTGCTTAAATAAGTGGCACCAGTATTCATAAAATCGGTTACCCTTTTCGGGATAAAATCGAGGTTACGTGGGTTGTTCTTTTGGTCATCAAAAACTACAATACCTTGTTTGGTACATAAATCTAAATCGATCTTATTTTTTGCATTACCTAAATAACCTATCGTTTTAAGCTTAACTGCATTCTTTAATTGTTCTTTGGTAAGCTTTTCGCCGTCTGCCAAAAGGATAATCCCCACATCTTTAACATATTTCTCTTCGAAAGTAGTTTTATGCCTGATAGACAATCCATCGTTTTTAAGAATCGAAATGGTTAAGGGATCAACCTCACCAATTACCAGGCAAAGAATCCTGTTCTTTGGATAGGAAATGGCTCGAGGAAGATTGTTAACATATAAAAACTCATCGAAGCTCGGTGTAACGTGATCTGCTTTCGCCACAATGCTTTCACGGGCAATATTCTCGGTAAAAGCAAAAAATTTATTGATTAAGCCACTCTCACGCAGTTGAAAATCAGAATATCCATCGCCTATACCAAATAATTCGCCTTCCAGTTTTAAATGTTGAAGCAGCTTTACTTTTCCGCCTTCTTCACTTAGCGGGTTGGCATGGTCGTAGTCGATAATTTTTCCGTCGCCGGTGGTTACAAAAGTATTGGCATAAATGTTTTCCTTTTTAATATGGTACTGGCTCACTACAGGTGTAATAAACTCTTTAAATCCTCCGGAAACAATTAAAACTTCATCGCTGTGTTTTTTAAAAAAAGCTGCATTACGCGAAAAAGATGTAGACACCTTCTTTTTTAAATGTTTAATCAACTGTTTCAGGTGATCTTCATTGGCTTCTAAAAGTTTAACACGCTGGGCTAAACTTTCAGAGAAAGACAGCTTGCCTTCCATGGCAAAGTTGGTGTAGTCTTCAATTTTTTGGAAAATGGCCTCTTTGTCTGGGTGGTTCTTTAAAGAGATCCTCGCGAGTTCATCAAGTGCTTCTACCTGCGTAAAAGTACTATCGAAATCGATAATGTAATAAGCTTTTTGTTTGGGCATTATTTTAAGTGTTGGGTAATTTCCTGTATGCTTTGGGCTACTGGTTTAAATGTAATACCAGTTTCCGCTATAATCTTATTATTGTTGTAGTAACTTAATGTTATGCTGCTTTTGGCTGTGTCTTTTGTTATTGAGGGTTGCTTACCAGTAAAAAGAGAAACAAATTTGAGTGCCCTCCAGGCGAGTCCCAGCATCCATGGTTTAGCTTCTTTGGTTGGTGCTTTAACCGAAAAGCCTTTGGCGATATCGCTAAAAAGATCTTTATAATGATAGTCATCAGCCGAAATAATATAACGTTCGCCCGAAACTTCGGCTTCCATCAATAAAATCATGGCTTTTGCTACATCTTCAACATCAACAAAACCCGAGGCTCCCTCGGTATAAAAAGCAAAACCATCTTTTACCAGTTTAAAAATAGCCCCGCTTCCTTCAAAACCGGCATTTTTACCAATAATAACAGATGGATTAACGATTACAGCATCAAGTCCTTCGGTAATGCCCCGCCAAACCTCCATTTCGCCTTCGTATTTAGACAAGCCATAAGCATGCGCCTGCGCATCATATTCCCAAAAATCTTTTTCGGTTATTTTATTACCTTTTTTTGCATTACCCAGCGCCGCAATAGAGCTAACATGCAGCAAGCGGCAATTATTTTCGGCACAAAGGTTTACAATATTCGAAGTGCCATCAATGTTGACATGAAAAAGCTGTTTCTTGTGTTTAGAATTTAAGGATACAAATGCCGCACAGTGATAAACTTTTGTAATCCCTTCAAATGCATCATCGAGCGCTGCAGTTTCGTTAATATCGGCTTCAAACCATTCTACTAATGGGTTATTACTAATTAAAGCCGGAATTTTAGCATGTGCCCGCTTTAACGCCCGAACACGTAAACCATTATTCGTTAATTGTTTAATCAGTTCCGATCCTAAAAATCCCGTGCCTCCGGTTACCAGTATCATTTTATTTTTTTCGAGCTATATGTGGAAATACGCATTCAAAAATAGATATTTGAGCCGAGAGTTTTAAATATATGTCATTAACGGATTTTTTTTCGCCCATAAACGCCGATAGTTTTACACCAAAACAAGGATTTTTCACAAGTCAATTGGGTTTAAAAGCGCAAATTTATACCGAATCGTTCCCCGATTTTGAGGAGAACACTTACGATCTGGCCATTTTTGGCGTACTCGATGGCCGTGGAGCAGTAAACAACGAAGGTACTGCCCTGGCACCCGATTATTTCAGGGAGAAATTTTACCGGCTTAACGAAGGGGCTTTTACCAGCCGTATTGTAGATTTAGGTAATATTAAACATGGGGCAACCATTGCCGACACTTACATTGCAGTTAAAATGGTGGTTACTGAGCTCATCAAAATGAACATTATACCGGTTATTATCGGTGGCGGACAGGATTTAACCTATGCGCAATATTTGGGTTACGAAGATCTGGAACAAAAGGTAGACCTGGTGATTATCGACAACCAGTTTGATATTGGCGATGATGACCATGAAGGGATCGCTACCCGCTCTGACTGTTATCTGAATAAGATCTTTTTACACCAGCCCAATTATCTCTTCAATTTTAGCAATGTGGGTTATCAAACCTATTTTGTAAATCAGGAGAGTTTGAGTGTAATGGACAAGCTCTATTTTGATGTACACCGCCTTGGCGAATTTGCACAGGATATCACGCTAACCGAACCGATTATCCGCAATGCCAACATGATCAGTTTTGATATCGGTGCTATCCGTTCGGCCGATGCCGCAGCCAATGCCAATACCACACCAAATGGTTTTGATGGCGAGGAAGCCTGCAGGCTGGCACGATATGCCGGCATGAACGATAAACTAACCTCAATCGGTTTTTACGAATTTAATCCTGCTTACGATAATAACGGACAAACCGCTTTTTTACTGGCACAAATGGTTTGGTATTTTGTTGATGGATTTTATGCCCGCAAAAAAGACTTTCCGCTTACGCCAAAATCGCAGTTTATTATTTACAGAACGAGTTTGAAAGATGGCTCGGGCGAAATGACCTTTGTTAAAAGTAAAAAATCAGACCGCTGGTGGATGCAGGTACCATACCCATCGGGCCAATCTAAAAATGAGCGTTATCATTTGGTGCCCTGTCGTTACGATGATTACCAAACCGCAGTTAATGGCGAAATGCCTGACTTATGGTGGAGAACCTATCAGAAATTGAACTGACAGCCCCTTCCCCAAATGAGCCAATATAATTTTGTACAGCCGATTACGTTTTAGGCGTACATATAACTATATTTGAAAAACGATTAACTGACCACATGAAAAAATTAGTATTATCTGCTATGGCATTATTGCCCCTGGCAGCATTGGCTCAAAAGCCATTTACCGTTGAAGGAAATATTAAAGGATTAAAAACCGGAGATAAAATTTATCTGGTTTACCGTGCCGGCGACAAATCTGTTACCGACTCTACAACAGTAGCAAACGGAGCCTTTGCTTTTAAAGGTACCTTAACTGAGCCTTCTGCAGGTAACTTATTCCTGAATAAAAATCCTTTCGTTAAACGTCCGGCAAAAGGCGAAGTATTGGATTATACTCCATTCTTTGTTGAACCAGGAAACATTAAACTAACCGGTACCGATTCGATAAAAACGGCAGCCATTACCGGTTCGGTAATTAACGATGATAATAAAAAATTAAAAGCATTAACCAAGCCGGTTGATGATGAGATTAACGCGGTAAACAGCGAATATGCTAAACTTAGCCCTGAGCAGCAAAAAGACCCTAAATTAAGGGAAGCAGCCATGGAGCGCTACAATAAAGCTACCGAAGCTTTAACACCTATCTTATTAACTTACGCCGGCAATAACCCAAAATCATATATTAGCTTAACGGCGCTTAGCCAGCTGGCTTCAGATCCTGATCAGGCCCTGGCAGCAGAAAAAGCTTTTGCAGGTTTATCTGCAGACTTAAAAGCTACCTCAACCGGCAAAAGAATTGCCAATATCTTTGAAGCGGGCAAGAAAACGGCTATCGGTGCAACCGCTATGGATTTTACCCAAAACGATGCTGATGGCAGACCGGTAAAATTATCTGATTTTAAAGGTAAATATGTATTAGTAGATTTCTGGGCTTCATGGTGCGGTCCATGCCGTCAGGAAAACCCGAATGTAGTGGTAGCTTACAATAAATTTAAAGATAAAGGCTTTACGGTACTGGGTGTTTCTTTAGATGGCGGAACAACAAGAACTACAAAAGAAGGTTGGTTAAAAGCGATTGAAGCAGATAAATTAACCTGGACACATGTATCTGATTTAAAAGGATGGAGCAATGAAGTGGCCCAAATGTATGGTATACAATCTATCCCAGCTAACTTTTTGATTGATCCGAACGGAAAAATTGTTGCTAAAGGATTAAGAGAGCAGGCTTTGCAAGATAAACTTCAGGAGTTATTGGGAAGTAAATCGAAATAAGAGTATCCATCAGTCGACTGGATTTCTCGACTGCGCTCGAAATGACGATCCTGTGCAAGCATGATGTAAAGAAAAAACCCGCAGATTTTATTGATCTGCGGGTTTCTTTTTATATAAATTTAGCTTTTAAACCAAATCAAAGCCGATATCTTCTCTAAAGTATTTACCATCAAAGTAGATTCTTCCGGCATCAGCAGTGGCCGATTGTAACGCAGTAAATAAATCTTTCTGCAAACTGGTAATGGCAATTACCCTACCACCATTGGTTTTAACCACATCGTTTTCTAAAAGTGTTCCGGCGTGGAAAGCATTAGAATGACGCAGGTTTTCGATTCCCGTAATGGCTTTCCCTTTTAAATATTCGCCTGGATAACCACCTGCCACAATCATTACGGTAGCAGCCGTTTGATCAGAAATAACCAGGTTAACCTGATTTAGCTGTTTGTTTGCGCTAGCGATAAACAATTCTACCAAATCGTTTTCGATGCGTGGAATAACACTTTCTGTTTCTGGATCGCCCATACGTGCGTTGTACTCAATTACATAAGGTTCTTCGCCAACTTTGATCAAGCCAAAGAAAATAAAGCCTGTGTAATCGATATTATCTTTTTTCAAGCCTTCTACAGTAGGCTTTATAATGCGTTCTTCTACTTTTGCTAAAAACTCGGGCGTTGCAAACGGAACCGGAGAAACCGAACCCATACCACCTGTATTTAAACCGGTATCGCCCTGGCCAATTCTTTTATAATCTTTGGCTGATGGAAGGGTAACATAATTCTCGCCATCGGTTAAGATAAACACCGAAAGTTCAATTCCGCTTAAAAACTCTTCAATAACCACTGTTGCACCGGCTGCACCGAATTTACCGCCCAGCATCAGTTTTAATTCTTCCTGTGCTTCTACAGTTTCGGTACAAATTAATACCCCTTTACCGGCAGCCAATCCATCGGCTTTTAAAACCACTGGCAAAGCATGGTTCTGCAAATAAGCTAAACCATCTTCCAATGTTTCGGGGGTGAAAGATTTTGATGCCGCTGTTGGAATGCCATGGCGCTCCATAAACTGTTTAGAAAAATCTTTACTTCCTTCTAGAATAGCACCTTCTTTTTTCGGTCCGATAACGGGAATGTGTGCAATCGCCTGATCGGCAAGGAAAAAATCGTGAATACCATTTACCAAAGGTTCTTCTGGCCCTACCACAACCAATTCAATATTTTCGGCAAGAACTACTTTCTTAATGGCATCAAAATCGTTGACATTGATGTTGATATTGGTGCCGTATGCACCTGTACCACCATTTCCGGGCGCAATAATTAATTTATCGCAGTGCGAAGACTGGCTCATTTTCCAGGCAAATGCACTTTCTCTGCCGCCTGAACCTAAAAGTAAGATATTCATATAGGGCAAAGATAATAAATGAGAGATGGAAAATGGAAAAAAGATGGAAGATGGGAAATGGAAGATGGAAAAGGGAAAATGTAAGATGGGTGATGTTTTGGGAATTTCCAATCCCACATCATCCATCTTACATCATTACATCTTACCTCATTTAGCGCTTCTCGTCATCTGCTCCAGCATATCCCACATTTCGTTCGGAATTGCTTCTAAACCATTCATCTGACCTGCACCCTGCAACCATTCGCCTCCATCAATGGTAATTACTTCTCCATTAATATAACCGGAGAAATCACTCACTAAAAACGCAGCCAGATTGGCCAGTTCCTGATGGTCACCTACCCTTTTTAGCGGCACACGATTTTTAAAATCGAATTTCTTAGCCAGGTCGCCGGGCAGTAAACGCTCCCAGGCGCCTTTGGTTGGGAATGGTCCGGGGGCAATTGCATTGGTACGGATACCATATTTACCCCACTCTACTGCCAACGAACGGGTTAAGGCCAGAACCCCACCCTTGGCACAGGCCGATGGCACCACATAAGCCGAGCCGGTAAAGGCATAAGTAGTAATGATATTTAACACTGTAGCCGGCTGGTTGGCTGCAATCCAGTGTTTACCAAAGGTAAGCGTGCAGTTAACTGTTCCCTTTAAAACAATATCGATAATGGAAGAAAAGGCATTGGCCGACAGGCGTTCGGTTGGTGAAATGAAATTACCCGCCGCATTATTTAGCAGTACATCAACTGAACCAAATCTTTCGAGTGTTTTGGCCAGCACATTTTCTACCTGTGCAATCTCTCGTACATCGCAAGCTACTGCCAATACTTTGCCTCCGGTTTTCTCTTCCATTTCGTCGGCTGTTTTTTGCAAAACATCCTGCTTGCGGCTGGTGATGACCAGATTGGCTCCTAATTTCAGGAAATAAACGCCCATGGCTTTACCAAGCCCGGTACCACCACCTGTAATTACAATGGTTTTTCCTTTTAAAGCGTCGTCTCTAAGCATAGGTGAATTATAACTGAACATAAGCGATGTGGGTTAATTGATAAACAGGTTAATTATTGAGATTGTTTGATTGCTAAATTGCTGGGATTTGTTAAACTGGTTAACTGTTTAAACTGGTTAACTGTTTAAATTGGTTAATCGTTGAAACTGGTTAATTGGTTAACTGTTTATTGCAAATTGTAAACTGAAAACTGCCAACTGAAATTACTTCCGTTGCAGGCTAGCCAAAATGGTTTTTAAAATTTGGCGTGTTGCCGGCGACCACCATTGTTCGAGCATTTTTGCTAAGGTGGCCGATTGATCGGCAGTTACCGCAGCAATCAGTTCTTCGCGGATGTTAAGTTTGCTCTGCGACCAGGTATTGCCTTCAAGCTCCATGTATTTTTTAATCTTGCGTTCGGCAGCAGTTAGCAGGCTTTCGTTCCGCACCAGTTCATCTACCAAACCTACTTTGAGTGCTTCTTCCGGATTATACAGCTTACCCGAAAGCAAACTGCGGGTTGCCTCGGCTTTGCCAATCCAGAAAGCATACAGTTGAAAAATGCTGTTAGGCACAATAATACCAACCGGTACTTCATTTAAACCAATAATATACTGTCCTTCTGCCATCACACGGTAGTCGCAAGCTAAAGCCATTACGCAACCACCAGCAGGGCTATGCCCGCTTATTGCAGCAACCATTGGTTTTTTAAAGGAAACCATATTGGCCGTAAAGCCTAAAAACAACTCCCAAAAGGATTTGGCTTCGGCTTCATCATAATTATAAAGTTCTACAAGGTCTAATCCAGCTGAAAAGAAAGGAGCTGTACCGGTTAAAATAACGCCACCAATGTTATCATCGGCAGCGATATTTTTTAGCATATCATCCAGTTCGGTAATCAGCTCGCGGTTTAGGGCGTTCGATTTTCCTCTATCTAATGTTATCGTAGCTAAACGATCTTTAACGCTTACTTTTATGGTGTTCATCGTAAAATAGTATCAGGTTTTGAATAGCAAGTATAGTATCAGGACTCAGGTATCGACAAAGTATCAAGATAGAGTTATCGAAACAGCCTGTCACAAACTATGCTTGCATAACAATTCAAATTTATCTATTTTTCTTTATTTCACATCATAAGTATAAACTTTTCTTGCCAAATGACCAAGCGCATCAATTCCTTCTATTACTACGCGGTAATTTCCGGGCTCATCGGCATTATAAAATTCAAACTTAGCTTTGCCATCGGCACCAGCAACTACCTGTGGGTTCCAGTAAATGGTTGTTCTTAAATCGGCCCGGCTACTGGTACTTGCAGCATCGTATTTAGGCGAGTAGAATTCTCTCGAAACGGTAAATCCTTTAGGGTTTAATGTTACAATACCTGGTGCGTAGCGATTGGAACTTCTACCCCCATCACCACGTTTGGTAGTAATGATGATTAGACCGCCTGCACCTTGAGAACCATAAATGGCCGTGTTACCAATGCTTTTTAACAGTTCTATCGATTCTACATCAGATGGCACCACATTATCCAGAAAATCAGCCTCCATCTGCATACCATCTACAATTAGCTGGATAGGTATATTTTGGCTACGCATCAGGTACGGGATATTTCCCCTGAATATTACTCCCGGTAAGCGTCCCTGCAAACACTGCGAAAGGGTAACGCAGGTAGAGAGCTGATCGGAAGTTAGCACGAAATCGGCCCTTCCTGCCCCATTCAGGTTCGAAGAATTTTTCGCCGGATTTTTCTTTTCGGTAATGGTTACTTCTTCCAACTTAATGGTACGCTCTAACAAGCCCAGTCGGGTCATTTCGTTAAAATAATTATCGCTTTCTTTAATGTATTTCATTAAAGTATTGTTTACGTTAATATCGATATCGGCACCATTTTTACTTTTGGTTACAATTTGTCCGGGTACTATATCCAGGTTAATATCCACAAATTTACGTTCGGTTTTGGTACGGGCCTGTACTACAAATTTGGTGCTGTCGCCAAAGCTCAGGTTATCAAAAACGAACTTACCTTCGGCATTGGTTACGGTATCTAAAATGTATAGTGTACCTTTCGTAGCCATCAGCATTACCTTGCCTCCAGCCACAGGTTTGTTGCCTTTGGTTACGGTACCACTAATGGTGATAGATTGCTCTGGCTGGTAGGTAATGTTAGGCCCTACATTGTTGATGATATTTTTCCAGGTAAACCGTCTCCAGCCCTGGGTAAGCATCAGGTTGTCGAGCTCTTTCTGGGTTTGAAGGTCATCGTTTAAAAAATAATGGTTAGGTTTTTCCACGTAACCAACCAAATCGGAGGTAAGTAAAAGCGAAGTGAGGATATTGGTTTCATTATCCGGATCGGGAGCTACCTTGGTTGTATTGGTAACTGCTACAGAAAAACTGCCCAATACAGGTTTACCCTCGCTGGTGGCATCGAAACCAAAACTGGCTTTTCCTTTTCTGGAAGTGGCCACATCGCCGGTATTTAGCGATACATCAATCAAATCGGCTTTGTTGGTTACAAAAACCAATCGCTCGGCTACGGGCTGGTTGGCTGCAGAAAAGAGGGTAAACTGGACAATTCCGGCCGGCAGGTTCTTTTTAGGGATGTTGGCCGTTAATACCTGCTTATCCATTTTGGCTTTCGAAACATAATATACCGTGCCGCCATGTTGTGCAACTATTTTTAGCTCATCGCCGTTAACCAAATCGGTGCTGGCCATAATTTTTAGCGATACTTTAGCGGTATCGGTATTATTTAACGAAATGGTATAACCACTTTTAGCAGCTAAAGGAAGTTTGAATGTTTTTTCGGAACCATCTTTAAATTTAACTTTTGCCGAGTAAACCCTGCCTGACTGGCTATTGAAGACGAAGTTCCCCATGCCCAGGTAGCTGGTAGCAAAACTGGTTACGCTAGCTCCGGTCTCATCTACAATATCGCCCTGCACATCTTCGCCCTTACCAGCCGTATTAACCGCTTTAATGGCAATTTTTTGAGGCAATTCTTCAATCAGGGTACCGCCTTCGGGCATAAACTGTACATCTACATCATTCGAAGTTGAGGTAATCGGAATTGATTTGATTACCTTCTGCTTATTATCGAGGGTAATGGAGGCAACAATCTTTCCTGATTTATTTTGAAAAGACTGGTTGCTGGTAAAATTGATTACAGCATCGCCGGTTAAACTGGTTTTCACCTTTCCTTTGGCTACACTCCGGTAATCGAGCTGCACATCATAACTCACTTCGTTTTCACTGTAGGCAATACCGTTTTTATCTTCGAAATGAATGGTGGCCGCTACTTTATCGGTGTTGTTCTCTTTGGTAAAGTTGTAGGTAGTTTTGGTAAATACTTTATTTGCCCAACTGTTTCCAATCTTAATGGTTTTATCGAAAAAGAATGCTGTTCCGAAATTACGCATGTAATTGGTGTAGGCCCTGATGCGGTAGTTTCCTTCGCTCAGCGAATCGGTCAGTTTAAAATCGCCCCAGGTTATGCCGCCCATTAGGGGGAGTTTAATCAGTTTTTTAAGCGAATCTTTTTCGTTAATGAGCTCTACATATAAAATTTTACTGATGTTGGAAGGCGCCGATGTTTTGGTATTTAAAACATAAGCTTTAAACCAGATATCATCGCCAATGGCATAATAAGGTTTATCTAAATGCAGGTGTACTTTTTCCTGAGGGTACTTGCTGGTATAATCTTCAAGCTTCTGTAACAGCTGGCTAAAAGGATCATCGTCCATTTTAAAGGCTGTAAAGCCAATTAACAGTAATACAAAACTGAGGGCGAGAATAATTCTGGGTTTCATGTGGTTAGGTAAAATAAATATGCCTCAAGGTACAAAACCTGAGGCATATTTTTATGAAGAACACATGAAATTTGATTATAAGACTAAATTCCTAGTTTAAAATTGAACAGGTAACATGGCCAACCAATTTTAATAATAGCAGCTTTTGCTCATGAAAAGCTCCCGCAGTGCGCGGCAAACAATTATGAGGGTCATGAAAGCTTGCCGCCGTGTGCAGCACTAAACCCTTTAAAATTTGTTTTTCCACATCATGCTTTCAACCGGCCGGGTGGTTTTGTTGTTGTATTTGGCATTCCCTTTGGTGTTATACATGGTGCCGATATTGCCTTCTACCACAAAATAGATCAGCTGCCCAATGGGCATACCTGCATAAACCTTTACAGGTTGAGCAACTGATATTTCTAGTGTCCAGGTATTGCAGAAGCCTACATCACCTTTTCCTGCAGTAGCATGAATATCGATCCCTAAACGGCCGGTACTGCTTTTTCCTTCTAAAAAAGGTACGTGACCATGTGTTTCGGTATACTCTAAAGTAACACCTAGGTAAAGCGTTCCGGGATGAAGGATATAGCCATCTTTCGGGATCTCAAAATGTTCGATCTCATTATGGGCTTTGGCATCAAGCACACGACTTTTGTAGGTAGCCAAATATTTTCCCAAATGCACATCATAAGAGTTTGTTCCTAAACACTCGCGTTTAAAAGGCTCAATGATGATGGTACCCTTCTCAATTTCTTCTAATATCCTGCTATCAGATAATATCATTTTTATGCGTATTTTTGGCCTAAATTATCATTTATTTAAGATAATTTTGCATGTAATCTCCAATTTAATCAATGCCAATAATTTACAACCAAAATATTGATGCACACGCTGTTTTAGCCATCTGGAAAATTGAAGAAACAGAAGATGAATTGTTGGCGGGGCTGCAACTCAAACAGCACGAGCATGATATCATCTCATCGTTAAACAGTGGCAAAAGGTTACTGCACTGGCTAAGCACCAGGCTTTTGCTCCGCACTATGCTCAATACTACCGAGTATATCGATTGCCAGTTTGATGAGCATGGCAAACCTTATCTGGTTAATTTTGATTACCACATTTCGTTAAGCCATTCTTACGATTACGCCGCAGTAATGATTAGCAAAGATTATGCTGTTGGCGTTGATATTGAACTGATTAAGCATAAAATAAAAAGCATTAAACACAAGTTTTTAAGTGATGTGGAGCTGGCACAAAAGCAAATTGGCGATAATACCGATGGCCTTTATGTTGCCTGGTGTGCCAAAGAAGCTATCTACAAATGGCATGGCAAAAAAGGCCTTGAATTTAAACAGCACATTCACATTAAGCCTTTTAAACTAAAAACTGAAGGTACCCTAAACGCATTGGTTGAGTTGCCAACAGGCACCCGTGAGCTAGCCGTTAATTATTTTAAAACCAAAGATGGCTACATGCTGGGATACGTAGCAGGCAATTATTAAACACAAATGGAGATGAACGAGACAGCAGAAAAAGTAATTGCCAAAGATTTAGCGCCAACAGTTTTTACCGATTGGGGCTTAACCGACTACCAGCAAGCCTGGGATAAACAGGAAGACTTACTGAACCAAACAGTCGCCATTAAAACCGCCAACCGCGTAAACAATACGCACACGCCTACCCCCAACCACCTGATTTTTTGCGAACATCCGCATGTTTATACCTTGGGCAAAAGTGGTCACCCCGAAAACCTCCTGCTTGATGAGCAGGGCTTAAAAGATAAACAGGCCACTTATTATAAAATTAACCGGGGCGGCGACATTACCTACCATGGCCCGGGGCAGATTGTAGGTTACCCGATATTGGATCTCGACAACTTTTTTACCGATATCCACCTTTACCTGCGCACCCTCGAGGAAGCTGTAATTTTAACGCTGAAAGATTATGGGATCGATGCCGGCCGTTATCCGGGCTACACGGGTGTTTGGTTAGATGCAGATAACGAAAAGGCCAGAAAAATTTGTGCTATGGGCGTTCGCTGCAGCCGCTGGGTAACCATGCATGGCTTTGCTTTTAATGTAAATGTAGATCTCGGTTATTTTAAAAACATTGTACCCTGCGGGATAGATGATAAAGCAGTTACCTCTTTACAACATGAACTGGGCCGCAAGCTCGACATGGAAGAGGTGAAAACAAAGCTAAAAAACCACATTGCCAGCCTTTTTAAAATGAAACTGGTTTAGTTGCTGTAAAACATATTACAGCACCCCAATAAAACTAAGGCCGGGCTTACTTCGTAAATCAAGGTATGAAGATTTTATTCAGTGCCATTTTATTTTCTTTATTAACTTCGGGCTGTAATAAGCAAGAAAATATGGCTACAAATCCCGTTGTTGATTCGATTACCACTAATCCTGGTGGCACATTTAGCTACCTTGCCCTTGGCGATTCTTATACCATTGGCGAAGCAGTTAAGCAACCCGAATCTTTTCCATACCAGCTTCAGAATTTACTAAAAGGTAAAAATATAAATGTGGCCAACCCCAAAATTATTGCGGTAACCGGCTGGACTACCGATGAACTGCAGGCTGGCATTAAAAAAGAAAACTTAAGCGGAACTTACGATTTCGTTACCCTGCTTATTGGCGTAAATAACCAGTACCGCGGCTACCCTATTGACACTTACCGCAAAGAGTTCGCAGAATTGTTACAAAAGGCTATCGCTTTTGCTGGTGGAGATAAACAGAAAGTTTTTGTGGTTTCTATACCCGATTGGGGCGTTACGCCTTTTGGAAAAAACTCGGGACGGGATACCCGGGTTATCGCTACCGAAATAGATAATTTTAATGCTGCAAACCAGGAAATCACGCTTGCAGCTGGTGTAAACTACACCAACATTACTCCGGCATCAAGAAATGCCGCAACCGATACCGCACTGATTGCCAGCGATGGCTTACACCCCAGCGGCAAAATGTATGGCCAGTGGGCCGATGCATTATTAACAAAAGTGGCCACTGTGTTGAAATAATTTAACTCCCTGTTTATTTGTTTTTAAATTAAAAAAATTACATTAGTTTAACTATTTAAATTAATAACCTTTAAAAACATTTAAAATTATGAATGAGTATGAATCAAGTGGTGTACTAGCCGGAATTGGTGCAGGAGCTGTAATTCTTTATTTGGCAATAATCGTAATTATGATTGTTGGCATGTGGAAAGTGTTCGAAAAAGCCGGTAAACCAGGCTGGGCTGCAATTATTCCCATCTATAATTTAATCATTTTGTTAGAAATTGTTGGTAAACCAATGATTTGGATTTTATGGTTGATTATCCCTTGTGTAAATTTTGTATTTGCCATCTGGCTTTACAATTTAGTAGCTAAAAGTTTTGGCAAATCTGAAGGATTCACCGTAGGTCTTGTTATCTTCCCATACATTTTCTGGCCAATTTTAGGCTTTGGATCGGCTACTTATTTAGGCCCATCTGCTGCTGAGGCTCAAAATGGAGGTTTTGGAAACAACCCCTTCAACAATCCAAACAACTCTTTTAATAATCCTTTCGGAAATCAAGATAAACCAAGCGATACGCCGCCACCGGTAGTTTAAGCAATTATGTTTATCCTTTTTATATTTTGCAGCTTAATCAACCTGGTTGATTGGCTGCAAAATCATTTAATTCCCTGCCCATTTAAAGCTTTAACGGGTATCGATTGTCCGGGGTGTGGGTTTCAACGTTCTTTTATTGCGCTTATTCAAGGCGATTTGTCAAAAAGCTGGCTGCTCTATCCGCCAACTATTCCTTTACTGATCTTATTTATTGCAGCAGGCTTACTGTATAGGTTTCCCGTTAAAAACCAATCTCTGATTCTACGGATACTGGTCATTTTTGTTGGCAACTTTGTAATGCTTGCTTACCTATACAAAATGTTTTTACGCTAGTGCCGCATTAAACATTCACCATCGAGGTTAGGTGTTTATAATCTTTAATTACCGTTTCTAAAAATTGTAATTCGTTCATACCCGCCGGAATGCTTACCACAATGTGCGCTTTTGTTTTAGCAGCCATGGTATAAATTAACTCGGCATTGCCGGTTTGGTAGTAACTGGTTAACACTTCGTGAATGAGCTCAATCTCGCGATCGTTTAAATGGAGTACATCCTTAAATTGGGCTTCGTAGGTTTCGGGCAGGCTAAAACTAAATGCCGTTTGGGTAAACTGCGTTCTTGGAGTTGTTTTAATCAAAGTTGTTTTGCCTAAAATATCGCCCAGGCGTTGATGGTTCTTAGTTACGATTACAGAAATTAGGGCTACAACACCCCAGCCAAAGGGGATACCAAAATCAATTGTCCTGAACAGCCATCTTAAAATATACTGGCTAAGCGTTGGCTGACCTCCGTCAAGGCTAATCACTTTTACTTTAAGCACCTTCTTGCCCAAACTTTGTCCATCCATGGTGAGTTCGCAAACCAGATCGTAAAAGGCAAAAATGGTGAGGAATACAATAAAGATAATCTTCCCACCGCCCGATATGCTTGCCTCGCTAGCCCCCATCAAAATCAGCGTAATTATCGCCAATACCACAAAAACACCCAAATCTATACATCTGGCTGCAATGCGCTCGCCAAGGCCTGCAATTTCATAAGAGATATCGATATTTTGAGCAGTGCTAATTTTGATACTATCCATATTTCAAACATAATTTTTTTTAAGGATAATCGCTATAGATCAACTGCTAATTTTTTAACTAAACATTTCTTATATTTTGCCGTCATTTTACCTTATTGATTCTTTATCCATAAAAAATTAACTATTTTAACCCAAGATTTGGTAACGCCTTTACATGAGAGAAGCATTATTTGTTAAACAGCATTCAGAGAAGTGGCAACATTACGATTCCATGCAGCAGGCCAATCCTGATGAGCTGGCCAACCAGTTTATCGAAATTACCAACGACCTGGCCTATGCCAAAACATTTTACCCCAACTCTAAAACAACAGCTTATTTAAACGGGCTGGCTTCCAAATTACATCAGTCGGTTTATAAAAATAAAAAGGAGAAAACTAACCGGTTTATCCAATTCTGGAAAACCGAGCTGCCACTCGTATTCTTTCAGTATAAAAAACAGATTTGGTATGCATTTGCATTTTTTATGATCTCGTGTGCCATTGGTGCCCTATCGGCCAAATACGACGATACTTTTGTACGCCTGATTATGGGCGATGGCTACGTAAACATGACCAACGAAAACATTGCCAAGGGCGATCCTTTTGGCGTATATAAGCAACAGAATGAGTTTATGATGTTCTTTCAAATTGGCATTAACAACATTTTCGTTGCCCTCTATACCTTTGTTTTAGGCATCCTTTTTTCTTTCGGCTCTATTGTTTCTATCTTCCGCAACGGGGTGATGCTCGGCTCTTTTCAATACTTCTTTTTTAGCAAAGGCCTGGGTTTTCAATCTGTAATGGTAATCTGGATCCATGGAACGCTCGAAATATCAGCCATTGTGCTGGCAGGTGCCGCCGGTATTATTTTAGGTAACAGCTTTCTGTTCCCCAAAACTTATTCGCGCAAGGTATCGGTATTGAAAGGCGCAAAAGATGGTTTAAAAATCGTAATTGGTTTGGTACCCATCTTTATTGTAGCTGCCTTTTTCGAAAGTTTTGTTACCCGCCATACCGAAATGCCCTTGGTATTAAGTGCCTGCATCCTGTTATCATCCGCAGCCTTTATCGTCTGGTACGTATTCATTTATCCCGCTAAAATTAAGCTCCAACAACCCGAAAACAATTAAAATGGTAAACCAATTAGAATTTAAAAAAAGAAGAGATTTCGGCCAGGTAATTAACGACACTTTTACCTTTATACGGCAAAATTTTAAGCCGCTAATTAAAACCTACTTTACTTTTTGCGGTTTGTTTGTACTGGCCAGCATGGCTACTATGCTGATGCAACAATATAAAACGGTAAACATTATCAATACCATTGGCAATGGCAGAAACGCCAACGGACTTGGGTTGATGAGCATATACGGAATAGAATATTTTTTATCCTTATTGTTTTCTATGGCCAGTTATTCGAGTATGACGGTTGCTGTACTTTCTTACGTAGCCTTATATGTACGAAAGGGGAACCAAGCTCCTACTATAGATGAAGTTTGGGGTTATTTTAAATACTATTTCTTCCGGGTTTTCGGCAGTTCCATATTGCTCATCTTAATGCTTGTTGTTGCGCTTATGTTCTGCCTGGTACCAGGTTTTTGGCTTGCACCTTTTGTGGCCATGATGTTTCCAATTATGGTATTAGAAAACGGATCGCTGGGCTATTCGTTTAACAGGAGCTTCAAAATTATTAAAGATAATTTCTGGGTAACCTTTGGTACATTGCTTGTGGTATGGATTATTGTTTCGGCATGTATGAGCATGATTGTGCTGCCAACCAGCATCCTTAATATGGTAACCATGTTTTCGAGTAAAACCCCACGGATGAATGTAACACTAACCATGATTACAACCGTACTGCAATCGCTTTGTCAGGTATTTACTATCATTCCGGTTATTACCATTGCGCTGGTTTATTTCAGTTTGGTTGAGCAGAAAGAAAATACAGGTTTAATGGAGCGTATTTCGAATTTTGGCAACAACGAAAAACCAATTGATACCAGACCAGAAGAATACTAGCCGATGCAGCGTGCCGTGATTAGAAATATCCTTGCCATACTTTTGTTTTTTACACCGGTAATAAGCAAAGCTGAGGCTGTTAAACCAAAACCTGGTATTACCATTGCGCGCATTGATACCAATAGCAAAGTTACACCTGCAAAATTCGACAAAGAGGCAATCAGCAGTTATAAAGCGCAAAAAGAATTTCAGTACGATGAAATTGGGCAACAGCAACTTTCCCCATGGGATAGGTTCTGGCTGTGGTTTTGGCAAATGATAGGCGATCTGTTTCAAGGCGCAGTAGTTAATCCAGTTTCGAGGTATATCTTTATTGGCCTGGGTGTTGGCGTGGTCATACTCATTGTACTTAAGTTAATTGGTTCGAAAAATATATTCAGCCGGAAATCCAAAGAAACTATTTTGCCTTACGATGTATTGACCGAGAACATCCACGAAATTGACTATGAGCAGGAATTGCAACGTTTAATTGCCGAAGGAAAATTCCGACTGGCAGTAAGGCTTTTGTATTTAAGGGCTTTAAAAAAGTTGAGCGATGCCGAATTGATCCAATGGCAGCCCGAAAAAACCAATTATCATTATTTAACCGAGCTTCGTGAGCCGGAACTTAAAAACGATTTTGGCAAGCTTACCCTTCAGTTCGATTATATCTGGTATGGCGATTTCCCGATCGATGCCACGCGCTTCGAACCGATTAACCAATCATTTAATCACTTTAACAGCCAGATTAGATGAAAGGATATAAAGCATATATAATTATCGGCTGCATTTTAATCGTGGCTTATCTGGTTGCACAGTACAATAAACCTACCCCAACCAATTGGGCGCCAACCTATGCAGCAAAGGATAAAATACCCTATGGCACCTATATTTTATACAACCAGATAAAAGACATTTTACCCAATGCCAGTGTTAAAGCCTCGCAGCTGGCTGTTTACAATACACTAAAATCGAAGCATTTTAATAAAACAGCTTATTTAATTGTAGCCCAGCAGGTAGATATCAGTAAGTACGATTTAGCCGAACTCATCAAATACATGCAGGCCGGCAATGATGTTTTTATTGCCAGTTATGATTTTGGCAAAATGGAAAAGGAGCTAAAGTTAAAAACAGGCACTTCTTTAAATGCCGCAGGCAATACACTAAACTTTACACACCCCAACTTCAAAACAGATGCAAGTTATGGTTTCGAGAGGGGCATTGGTGCGCAGTTTTTTAGCCAAACCGATTCTACCAAAGCAACCGTTTTGGGAGTAAACGGTAACGGCAAGCCAAATTTTATCCGCTACCCTTATGGTAAGGGCTTTCTATATCTAATTGCCGAACCTGGTTTTTATACCAATTTTAACCTGCTTAATAAATATGGTGCCGAATATGCAGCCAAAACGCTGAGTTATTTACAGGGCAATAAAACCCTTATTTTCGACGAATATTTTACCGGGCAAAAAAACACAACAACTGATATATTAAGGGTGTTTTTTAAGCATCCCGAACTAAAATTCGCCTATTACCTGGCTATCTTCAGTCTGCTCATTTTTGTACTGTTTGAGATTAAACGCAGGCAAAGGATTATACCCATCGCCGATCCAAACACAAATTCTTCGCTGGCATTTACCTATGTAGTTGGCAGTGTATATTATCAGGAACGCAACAACCACGATATAGCGCTGAAAAAGATCAACTATTTTATGGAGTATCTCCGCAGCAGGTATTTCCTTAAAACAACTGAAATTGATCAGGAATTTACGCAGTTATTAATCGACAAGACCGGCATCAATGAAGCTTTGGCTAAAACATTAACCCGGTACTTTATTCAGACCCCTAAAATAAACTATTTAAGCGACAACGATTTGATTAGCTTAAATGAAAGCATAGAACAGTTTTATAAATATACGCATAGCAATGGAACAAGAACAGTTTAACCCACGTACAGATTTAAGCGCATTAAATGAAGCGGTAAACCAGATCAGAAACGTACTTGGAAATATCATTATCGGACAAAAACAGGTTATTGATTTCTTAATTGTCGGTTTGCTTGCCGATGGACATATTTTAATAGAAGGTGTACCCGGCGTGGCCAAAACGCTTAGCGCCAAATTACTGGCCAAATCAATCGCTGCGCAATTTTCGCGGGTACAGTTTACGCCCGATTTAATGCCATCTGATGTTTTGGGAACACCAATTTTCAATACCAAAACCGGCGATTTCGAATTCAGGAAAGGGCCTATTTTCGGCAACATTATCCTGGTTGATGAGATTAACCGTGCTCCTGCCAAAACCCAATCGGCCTTGTTCGAGGTGATGGAAGAACGCCAGGTAACCATTGATGGCGAAACCTATTTAATGGATGAGCCTTTTATGGTGCTGGCTACCCAAAATCCAATTGAACAGGAAGGCACCTACCGCTTACCTGAAGCACAGTTAGACCGTTTTCTCTTTAAAATAGAAGTAAAATACCCTTCGTTAGAAGAAGAAACCGCCATATTAACGGCACAGCATACCCTGGTAAATAAAACTTTACTAAACGACGTTAAGCCCGTACTGTCGGTAGCGCAGATCCAGGAGGCCAGGGCTATTATCCGCAATTTGTTTGTTGAGCCTAAATTACTCGAGTTTATTGCCAAAATTGTGCACGAAACGCGCAACAACCCTTCCCTTTACCTGGGCGCTTCGCCACGTGCATCGCTGGCAATTGTGCATAGTGCCAAAGCCTTTGCTGCTATTCAAGACCGCGATTTTGTAACTCCCGATGATATTATAACCGTTGCAGGACCAGTGTTAGCACACCGCATATTGTTATCGCCCGAAAAAGAAATGGAAGGCTTAACTACCAGCGATATTGTAAATCAGATTATTAAAAAAATTGAAGTACCCAGATAGTCCGAAGTCCAGAGTCCGGAGTCAGTTAACCGATTAAACAGTTTAAACAATTAAGCACCCTTGAAAAAACTCTTTCAGCAATATTACATCAATTTGTTCCTGGCCGACCGCCTTTTTACGGCGCTTGGGTTTTGTGTTGTGCTTTTTTTGCTGAAATTCTTTTTTGCCTGGCTGGGCGACATACCCGAGATAGCCACCGGCGTATTGCTGATACTCTTTTTGATTGATGTTTTTATCCTTTACCGCGTAAACGAAGGTATTGAAGCCAAAAGATTTACCTCGAAACGGTTAAGTAATGGCGACGAAAATCCGATACAGATAGAAATCAGAAACCGCTACGGTTTTGGTGTAAACGCAAGGGTAATTGACGAAGTTCCCTTTCAGTTTCAACTGCGGGATAAAGATTTCAGATTACACATTAAACCGGCTGAGATTAAATCGATCCACTATAATCTGCGGCCAACTAAACGTGGCGAATATAATTTTGGTTTTATCAGAACGTATATCAGCTCGCCATTGGGTTTAATCAGTCGCCGCTACAATTTTGATGGCGCCAAAGTTTTACCTGTTTACCCCTCTTTTATTAATCTGGGCCAGTACGAACTCATGGCTGTTTCTCATCATTTAACGGCTTTCGGCATTAAAAAGATCAGAAAGGTTGGCCATAGCAGTGAATTCGATCAGATTAAAAACTATGTTGGCGGCGATGATATCCGCACCATTAACTGGAAAGCTACCGCCCGCAAAAGCAGTCTGATGGTGAATACCTACACCGATGAGCGATCGCAGAATATTTATTGCATTATAGATAAATCGCGCGTAATGAAAATGCCCTTTGAGGGTTTAAGCCTACTCGATTATGCCATCAATGCTACTGTTGCACTGGCTAAAGTAGCCATGCTTAAAGAAGATAAGGCCGGATTAATTACCGTATCAGAAAATATTGGTGCTGTGGTACCTGCCGACCGCAAATCAGTACAGCTTGGCACCATCATGAATGTGCTCTATAAAGAAAAAACCAGGTATTTAGAAAGCAATCTGGAAGCCTTATACGCAACTGTACGTTCGGTAGTAAAACAGCGTGGGTTATTGGTGTTTTTCACCAATTTCGAAAGCTTGTCGGCTTTGCAAAGACAACTCCCCTATTTAAAGCGGATTTCGAAATATCACTTGTTGGCAGTAGTGTTTTTTGAAAATACAGAACTGAAGGCCTTAAGCAGCGAACCAGCCAAAGATATTGAAGGGATTTACCACAAAACCATTGCAGAAAAGTTTATATACGAGAAAAAACTCATGGTTAAAGAGCTAAACAAACACGGCATTTTAGCCATTCTCACCCCGCCACAAAAACTAACGGTAAACGTAATTAACCAATACCTGGCCCTGAAAGCACAGCAGCGGATTTAGTCCTAAGTCGTGAGTCTGTAGTCCTTAGTCCGAACCCGACGATTGCCAGGGGACTCCCGACTAAAGACTACAGACTCACGACTAAAAATTACTCCTCTTCCCTGAAATATACTTTGTAAAAGTTCATCGATTTATCGTCATCGTAACCTTTTTCAATCATGTCTTTATTGCCATGAATGTAGATGTGAAAGTTTTTATCCAGTTTTAAAACACTTTTGTAGGCACGGGCCTGTTTTTTAACAGCCGATTCGGCAATTTCAAAATGATCGGCAATTGGGCTTTCGTACTCTTCTTCGTAATTTTTCTTGTAATTTCTAAACGACTCAATCCCTTCGGCATTGCCAATTACCTC
This sequence comes from Sphingobacteriaceae bacterium, assembly GCA_965284455.1. GTDB lineage: Bacteria > Bacteroidota > Bacteroidia > Sphingobacteriales > Sphingobacteriaceae > Pedobacter. The sequence continues at coordinate 4,697,848 of OZ260086.1, read as the reverse complement.
GTTCCCGAATTCTTCAATATCAAAGGTTTCCTTTTCCTTGAAATATTTCATCGAGCGGTTTAGCAGATCAATTTTATCAGCTTTACTGATTTCGTAATCATCTTCCAGTTTCTGGGTTACGAAGTTTTTATATACGCCTAAAACATTACTGGTTTGGTTATAACTGTCGTTCCGGATTTTCAGTTTCAAAAATTCATCTTTCCAGTATACGGCAGAGTCGTTACTGCTTTTCGACTGATCCAATACCACCACTTTGTAGCCCTGTTCGCGTTCAACATTAAAAATCAAACAACCTTTATCCAGTTTATTAATGCTAATGGCTTCCTGCTCATAACTTACATTAAAGCCATCCAGCTCGGGATAAACTTTCAGGTAAGTATCTTTGTTCTCCGATTTAAATATACCCACTACATCCAACTGTTCACCTTCAATCTGCACCTTTTCAAAATAAGCCACATACAACTCGCCCGATTTAATTTTAGGGTGGTTGGCTACATCGTATAAATGTTTTGCCAGCTGCTGCGAATCTTCATGAAAAAGTTCATTGTTTTCAAAAATTTCGTGTACAAAATGAAATACTTCATTCAATTCCAGATTATCGTTGGGATGGTAAAAGTGATAAACTTCATTTACCTTTTCGAAAGGCTTCAAAAAATACTGCATCAACAGATTGCCCAACACCTCATCCTCAATTTTTAATGGTGCATCAGAAAGCTTGTAATATTCTTCAAGCAGTTTGTTGCCTGTATGATGGATGGAAAGTTGCTTCAGTGAAGCTTCGAAAAATGAAATCATAGAGGCAAAAATAACAAAATCATTGGTTAACCTTCACCTGATACACTATCATTCTGCCATTCAAAATTCAATTATTTTTTCATGTAAACCTCAGCCCTTTGTAAAAAGCTTTTTTCCTTTAAGCCAGCCTCTACTTCATTTATGGCTGCCATCAGGTTATTTTGGGTATTGGTAATTTCGGCCGTGGCTTTAATAATAACTTCCCACACCGGCTCCATGGTAGAGAGCAGCGTTTGCCCTTTTTCTGTAAGCTCTACCAGGCGTTTGCGGGTATCTGTTTTATCCTTTTTGGAGCGGATTAGTTTTTCTTTCTCCAGCTCTTTTAATAAACTGATGGTAGATGGGTGTGCATAACCAATTTCTTCTGAGAGCATTACCACAGTCATGGTCGATTTTTTATATAAAGTGTATAAAACCGGAAACCATTTGGGCTGAAAATCGATGCCAAAGGCTTTATAAATCAGCAAGCCATCCTTACGGATTTGATCACTCAACCGCTGTAACCGGGTAGAAATAGCCAATAAGCCCGAAGCATCAATTACATTTTGTTCCATTTAAGCAGGTTTTAAATCCAGGCTATAGAAAACATTATCAACAGCCATCCGTGGGAAATACGAAGGTAGCTTTTCCATGTCAACTTGTGCAAATCCATTGCGCTCGTAAAAACGGCACGCGGCCTGTAAAATATCTTTAGTGCCTAAATATAATTCTTTCAGGTTATGCTCCAGGCTATAAGCAATGAGGGTTTCCAACAAGGCCTGCGCCAGCCCCAATGCTTTACCACGGAATTCTTTTTTCACAAACATTTTTCTAATTGCGCCTGAGTGGTGTTCGGGTACCGCAATTAAGGCAATGGTACCAATAAGCTCACCATCTAGCCAGGCTCCCCAAAACGCACCACCAGTAGCATCATAATTCGTTTCAATATCCAACAAATCAGGCTGTGCTGCCAAATCGATATCCACATTAAACTCGATTTGCTGAATGGGTAAAATTAAGCCAATAACCTGTTCACAATTTTGATTATTTAACCGCTCTATTTTAAGTTCATTTTGCATAGTATAATATTTTGCTTCAAATATATGTAGTCAACTACATATATCCAAAATACAAGTATCATTTTATCATCAGAATAATTAGGGATGAATCAAATTATTTGGCGCTGCGAAGTTTATTCAGGAAATCAACGATTTTTTTATCTGCATAATCGGCAGCACCTTCATGATGCATAGAAAGCCGACCTTGTTTATCGAAAACAACGGTTGTAGGCAGTGAGCCAGAAAATATTTGTTCAGGAACATTGCTTTCTACCTTGTAAACGGGTAGTTCATATTTACGGTCGGCCATAAAGCGGGTAGATTTACCAAGGTCGCCATCGGCATCTGCAAAAATAAATACTACATTTTTATCGTCTTTAAACTGTTTATACAATTTATTGATGGAAGGCATTTCGGCACGACAGGGCGGGCACCAGGTGGCCCAGAAATTAAGGAAAATTACTTTCCCTTTTAAATCGCCCAAATCAACCACATTACCTTTTGCATCTTTAAAGCGGATACCGCTCAGGCTCATACCGGGAGCCGCAGCTGTTTCTATTTTCGGTTTATAAAAACCAATCTCCATCAAACCTTTAATTAAAAAAGCTTTGGCATCGGGCACAAAGATCACGACCAGTAGCAACAGCATTAATGCAGTGTTTAGGAGGTTTTTCTTAAGGAATTTCAAAGTATTCTTAATCATCAATGTCAAAGTTACTGATTACAGACGCCAAACCTACTAGTAATAAGCTATAAGCATAACATATGCCTTAAACTTTACGCAAGAAATACAGTCGAATGTACTATAAAAGCAATGTTACCAATGCATAATACAATAATGAATAGTATTTGTTACTTTTGAAGCGTTGAAAAAGCATAGGAAAAATATCAAAAAATATTTATCGGCATTTATGCTGGTTGTTTTTGCTATTGCTTTAACACCATGGAGCGTACTCCACAGTCATACGCCTGTTCCGGTTGTAGAAAAAGAGATTAACTGTAAACATGTTAGTCACCTTCAGGCACATGGCGATACCTGTTTAATCTGTAATGCAAGTTTTGAAAAAAACTATGTATCTGCGCATCACATTTACAGAATCTTTTTGTGCGCCAAGATTTTTAACCCTACAGAGCCTACTTTAAAAAATGCCTTTACCGAAGTAAAGCGCACAAGTTTACGCGGACCGCCTCAGGCCTGATTTTTTTACTCCCCCTGCACCAATTGCGTGCGCTTATTAAATTATTTATACGAAAGACTAACATTAGCCCACTTTTGGACTATGTTTCTGTTTTTTCTATCCTTCTTATTTACAACACATTCTCATGAGAAAATTACAGCTAATTGGCTTGGTAATTCTATATACATTATTGGGCAATACAGCCTTTGCCACTGCATTAAAAGATATAACAGGTCAGGTTATTGACGCCAGCACCAAACAAACATTACCGGGTGCTACTATTTTTATACCCGATTTAAAGGTTACAGCTGTAACCAACAACGATGGTGCTTTTACACTTAAAAATCTCCCTACAAAAGGTACTTATCTGGTTGAGGTTCATTACGTGGGCTACAAAACGGCCACACAAATGGTTAACCTTGCTACCGGTGCAGGCCTTCAGTTTTCGCTACAACCTACAGCCATCGAAACCAAAGAAATTGTAATTACCGGAAGCTTGATCAGTAGTACCAGTAAGAGAAACAGTGCCTCATCGGCAGTTGTAGGTAAAGACCAGCTTTTGCAGCCATCTACCAATTTAATAGATGCCTTGACCAAAATTCCTGGTGTTTCGCAAATTACAAGGCCTCTATTTCTAACCGGTAATCAGAGGTTTAGGCTACAACCGCATTGTAACTTTAGATGACGGAATAAAACAACAAGGTCAGCAATGGGGAGATGAGCATGGTATCGAAATCGATCAGTTCAAATCAGACCGTGTAGAGATTTTACGCGGGGCAGCATCTTTAATGTATGGTTCTGATGCGCTTGGCGGTGTAATTAATTTATTGGAACCAGGTACCGCACCAGAAGGCCAGGTTAAAGGTGAGTTTATTACCAATTACTCGACCAATAACGGCCTAACTGCAAACTCACTTATGTTAAACGGTAACGAAAACGGCTTTGTTTGGAGAGCCCGTGGAACATATAAAAATGCTTACTCGTTTAAAACACCGGGCGGTTATTTTCCAAACTCGGGCTTTAATGAAACCGATTTAAGCGGAATGATTGGTTTAAATAAAAGCTGGGGCTATACCCACTTAAACGTTTCGAATTTCCGCAACAATATTGGTTTTTACGAACCCGCTTTAGATGATAACGGAAACTTTGTTAAAGAAGACGGCAACCCTTTTACTAATGATGATTACAAAAACCGTACGCTGGAATACCCACGTCAGGATATCAGGCACTTCAAAATTGCCTTAAACAACAACTTCGTTTTAGGTAATGGCAATTTAAAGGCTGATTTTGGCTATCAGCAAAACCAGCGCCGCGAACTCGACGGACCAGATCCTGCATTATTTTTCGATCTTAAAACTTACAATGCCGATTTGAAATATTATATCCATGAAACCAATGGATGGCAACCTGTTTTTGGTGTAAGTGTAGATAATGCACACAGCCAAAATAAAGGAACTGAGTTTTTAATTCCTGCTTATGATACTTTTGGATTAGGTGTTTTTGCTTATGCAAAGAAAAACTGGGAAAAAAGTACTTTTAGCATTGGTGCCCGTTACGATTTTAGAAAAAATGATGGCAAACAGTTATTTGATGATGGTGAAGAACTGTTTGCACCTTTTCAAAACAAATTTTCAAATGTAAGTGGAGCTCTGGGTTTTACCCACCAGTTTAACGATGAGCTAAACTTTAAAGCCAATGCAGGTTCTGCTTTCCGTGCACCAAACCCGGCCGAACTGGGCTCGAATGGTGTTCATGAAGGAACTTTCAGATACGAAATCGGTAATTCGAATTTAAGTCCTGAGCGCAGTTACCAGGTAGATGCTGCTTTAGAATATGAAGGTAAAATTGTAAGTGCAAGTGTAAGTGTTTACAACAACTACATCCACAATTACATATACGCAGCTAACAATGGCGAAATAAGAGATGTTGATGGAACTGATTTTGCGGTTTACCGTTACGGCCAGGTAAATGCTAACCTTTATGGTACTGAGGCCAGTTTAACGATACACCCAGTTCCATTTATCCACTTCGAAAATACTTTTGGATACGTACATGCCCAAAATAACACTTTAGGCAGACCGCTTTCGTTTATCCCGGCAGGAACATTAAGGAACGAGCTGCGTTTTGAGCCTAAACTAAAAGGTACAAACGATGCTTACCTTTCGGTAGGTATTAACTCGGCATTTAAACAAACCCGTGTTGATGAGGTTTTCGAAACACCAACCAGTGGTTATACTTTGTTAAACGCAGGCATTGGCGCAACCTTTAATCTGGGCAAACAGCCTGTTAAATTATCTGTTTCGGCAAACAACCTTTTAAATCAGAAATATTACGATGCTTTAAGCAGGTTTAAACCAGGTCGTTTTGATCAGGAAAACCCGAATTTAGGCGTATACAACACCGGAAGAAACATCACTTTCGGATTATACATCCCTTTTACAGTGGTTAAATAATAAAATTTTGTCACGTTGAGCCTGTCGAAGAGCTTCCGAGGTAGTTCGGCGGGCTATCATTAGCAGATCTCAATAGAAAATTCGTCATTGCGAGGCACGAAGCAATCTTAAAGCGGACGCTAATAGCGATCGTTGTAAGATTGCCTCGACGGCTGAAAAAGCCATCTCGCAATGACGAATTTCATTTATTTAAGCGTACCAAACTATTTCTTTAACGGTTCTCTTTTTGCCCTTACATACTGGTTTGGCCATTCAATGTCATCGCCAAGAACTTGTGCCGCATGTGTTGGGAAATAAGCATCGCGCAACGATTCGCGGGCAATAAAGATTAAATCGGCCTTTTCTTCCTGCAAAATTTCTTCTGCCTGATGTGCATCTACAATCACACCTACTGCGCCGGTATAAATGCCAATTTCATTGCGGATTTTATCGGCAAAGGGAACCTGATAATTTGGTCCGGCCGGAATAAAGGCATCGGGTACATTACCACCAGAAGAAACATCGATCAAATCTACCCCACGATCTTTTAAAACTGCTGTCAGCTGCAACGAATCGTTTTCATTCCAGCCACCTTCGGTCCAGTCTGTTGCCGAAATACGTACAAACAAAGGTAATTCTGCCGGCCAAACCGACTGTACGGCCTCTACTACATCGATTACCAAACGGATACGATTTTCGAAACTTCCGCCGTAAACATCATTGCGTTTATTGCTTAGCGGACTAAAAAACTGATGTAATAAATAACCATGGGCAGCATGTATTTCTACAACTTTATAACCTGCTGCCAGGGCACGCTTTGCTGCAGCCCTGAAAGCAAAAACAATATCCTGAATTTCCGTTATGCTCAGCTCATGTGGTACTACCTGCCCAGGTTTAAAAGAAACGGCCGATGGTGCAACGGGTTGCCAGCTATTTTCGCCTTCGGCAATCTGCTCGCCTCCATTCCAGGGTAGCTCGCAACTGGCTTTCCTGCCTGCATGTGCCAATTGAATACCAGCAATGGCTCCGTTATCGTGGATAAAGGAAACGATCTGTTTTAATTTTTCGATGTGTTCATCTTTCCAGATTCCTAAGTCGGCGTAAGTAATCCGGCCATCTGCCGTTACGGCCGATGCTTCCTGGATAATGAGGCCAGCTCCACCAACCGCACGACTACCCAGGTGTACCAGGTGCCAGTCGTTAGCAAAACCATCAACAGCAGAGTACTGACACATTGGAGAAATAACAATTCTATTTTTTAAGGTTACATCCTTTAATTCTAAAGGAGAAAATAATTTCGACATCATCTTGGGTTATTTTACCGCAAAGAGCAAAAAGTTTCCGCAAAGCAAAAAAAGGCGATAACGTGTTGCACTTTACATATTCCACAAACATACAATCTACAGCTTAAGGATGTTTTAGTGCAGCAGAGATTAATTTATATTTTACAAAGATGTTATAAAGTTCGGAGCATGTAGCATAGGGCGAAGAGCATGACTACAGTGGGCTTACGAACAATCTTAAACAAAAAAATCACAAAAATTTGGTAGAATAAAAAATCAATCATACTTTAGTGTATTATTTAACTAATACAGTAGATATGATCGAAATTAACAATCTGAATTTTGGCTACAGCAAGCATAAGCCATTATTTAAAAATATGAGCATGCGTTTAAGCAATGGTCATATTTATGGTTTGCTTGGAAAAAACGGTGCGGGTAAATCAACGCTGCTCAAAAACCTGGCGGGTTTGGTTTATGCCCAAAGTGGTAAGCTCGATGTAATGGGCTTTAATCCTGCAAAGAGACAACCAGCCTTATTGGAGCAAATTTGTTTTATTCCCGAAGAATTTTATTTACCCCCGGTAAAAATCGATTCTTACCTCAAAGCCAACGCACCTTTCTACAAAAATTTTGACCACCAGTATTTTACCTCACTTTTAAAAGAATTCGATATTCCGGCCAGCAATAAACTCATCGATATGAGTTATGGTCAAAAGAAAAAATTCATCATTGCTTTCGGCCTGGCTACTCAGGCCAAACTGGTAATTATGGATGAACCAACCAACGGGCTGGATATTCCATCGAAGGCACAGTTTAGGAAGATCATGGCCTCTGCATTAACCGATGAGCGTTGCATCATCATTTCTACCCACCAGGTGCGGGATCTGGATAACTTAATCGACACCGTGATTATGCTCGATGAAAACGATGTTGCGCTCAAGGCATCGGTAGAAGAAATTACAACAAAGCTCACTTTTAAAAAAGTAAAAGAACTAGATGAGAGCATTTTTTACGCAGAGCCTTCTTTATCGGGTTATAATGCTGTAATGCCAAACTATCATCACGAAGAAAGTAAACTGGATATAGAATTGCTATTTAATGCCATCCTTGCCGAAAAAAACAAATTTAAACCTCTATTCAGCTAAACCATGAACAACACTTTTAATATAAATCGATTTGGCTTATTGCTTAAAAGGCAATGGCTCGAGTTTGGGAAAATTTATTTGATGAGTCTGGTGGTATTAGCCGGCATTATAATTGGGTTTTATTTTTTTAACATTCCCGATTTCAACCGATCTCTTTATAGATGGGATGATCATGGCCATGTTCAACTGGGTTTTCGCCTACCTACTTTTATTGCTATCGGTTTTCTGTTTTTAACCATAGAGGCCAGCGCCTATTTTAGTGCATTCGGTCAAAAGCCAAAGGCAATTATGGAATTAATGACTCCAGCCTCTGCTAGCGAGAAGTTTATTGTTGCATTCCTTTTTACAGCAATTCTAAGTTTAATAAGTTACCTGCTCATTTTCTATATAATTGATTCACTTTTTGTAAACTACATTAATGAGCTATGGCAGAACAATAAAGCCACTAATTACAATACGGGTAAACTAACTGCAGTTTCTTTTAGTACGTTGTTTGACGATTTAACTTCGGAAAGAGAATTCAAATTTTTATTTGCACTTCCTTTTTTCTTCTCGAGTATTTTTCTGCTAGGCTCGATCTATTTTAATCGCTTTCATTACATTAAAACCGCTGTGTCGGTAACCGCTTTATTTTCTTTCATCATTTTCTTAACCATCAAATTTGCGAGTTGGGTAACTGAAGGTAAAGGCCATATATATAGTTCTAATCTCATGGAAAAGGACTTTGTGTTCACTATATTTTTCTGGTCATCTGTTACACTTAGCCTAATCATTTGGCTAATCACTTATGTTCGCCTAAAAGAAAAAGAAGTTTAATTTAAAAAGGTATAGATATGGAATTTAGAGATAATAAGGCAATATACCTTCAAATAGCAGAATATGTTTGTGAACATATTTTGTTAGGAAAATGGAAGGCCGACGAGAAAGTTCCTTCGGTACGGGAACTGGCTGTAGAAATGGAGGTAAACCCCAATACAGTAATGCGCACCTATGAGCTGCTGCAAAATAAAAAAATCATCAACAACAAAAGGGGAATAGGCTTTTTTGTAGATGAAGCGGCTGCTGAGCATGTAAAAAGCTACCGCAAACAACAGTTTATAACAGATGAGTTACCAACAGTTTTCAGGAATGTTTACCTGCTGAACATTGGTTTTGATGAACTGGAAAACCAATACAAAACGTTTGTAAAAGAAAACTTTAACGCCTAAAAGAATGAAAACAAGTAATAAATTACTCATCACGCTTGCAGCACTGCTAATTATTATCCCAATACTAGTTGTGGCCGTAAATGTTAAAATGAATTATAAACCATCAACAGGTGATAGCTTTGTAGAAGAGCAAGAGATAAATGCAGAACCTTTTGAAAAAGAAACTTCTGAAAGAGTTTCAATACCATTCAAGACCTCGTTTAATAGCATTAGCGTTCCAGATGCAAAAAGGGTTTATTTAGAATTACACTTTATAAAAAGTGCGAAATCAGGGGTAAAAGTGCCTACGGATATGAAAAACGACATCATTTTTAATATTAACAATTCAGGGGCACTAGAAATCAACTTTAGTGATAAACTTGACAGATCGGGTAACAACCGCAATGGCATTGTAATATTAGTATATAGCCCAAATATTGATAAACTTAACCTTAACAATGCTTCCAGCATTGTTTTAACTGCAAAAACAGACAGCCTGGGGATTAATGTGACGAGATCAGGAATGCTAATATTTGGTTCGCCTATCACATTTAGCTCAAACGGCAAAGTTAACAGGGTAATTAATCAAACTGATATTAAAAAAGTAGACATCAATTTAGATAGTTCAATTTTTAATTCAGGGAATATCAATTACCAGAAATTAAATATTACAGGCAAAAATTCATCAATAAACATTGAGGGAGACCCAAAGGAGAATAAAAACATCGAAAATTTAACGATTAATACTTTTGAAAATTCTGATCTTAAGATAGAGCATGTTGTTGTAAATAAAATTTCAGGAAGCTTATCTGATGAAACAACTATTAAGATGCCTGTAAAATATTTAAAACAGATGCTCAAAGATTAATTTAAATCGTCATAGCACTTACATCTAATTAGTGACAATGTAAAAAGGGCATGATTTTTAAGCTAACTAATTGGCAAAAGTATAACTTGGGCCAATTAGTTTAGTTTTTATATCAATACCCAATCCATGAAGAAGTTTTTCTTTTTATTTGCCCTCTCCATATTCGTTTTTAGCCAGGTTAAAGCACAAAAGATCGATACGCTATCCATTACTTTAGAAAACGTTAAATACCCCTACCCTGTAAAATATTTCCCGATAAACACCGAAGGCCAGGATATTAAAATGGCCTATATGGATATTCAGCCTACGCAGGCTGCCAATGGCAAAACGGCCATTCTTTTTCATGGTAAAAATTTTGGTGGCTACTATTGGACTAACGTAATTAAAGCCTTAACTCAAATTGGCTATCGTGTTATTGTACCCGATCAGATCGGTTTTGGCAAATCGTCAAAGCCTTTTATCCATTATAGTTTCCACCAGATGGCCACATGGAACAGCAGGTTGCTTGATACGTTGGGTGTTCAGAAAACCGTTGTTTTGGGTCATAGCATGGGCGGCATGCTGGCCACACGGTTTGCTTTAATGTTTCCTGAAAAAACGGAAAAACTTTTACTCGAAAACCCGATCGGGCTTGAAGACTATAAAACCTTTGTGCCTTACGTAACTACTGAACAACAATACCAGACAGAACTTAAAACTACGGCAGAAAGTGTACGTAAATATTACCAGGGCTCTTATTTTACTTACTGGAAACCAGAATACGAATACCTGGTGGGCGTTGCCGGAGGGGTTACGCTAAGTGCCGATTATCCACGCTGGGCCAAAGTGGCAGCCATGACATTTACCATGATTTACGAACAACCGGTAGTTTATGAATTTCAAAACCTTAAAGTACCAACAGTGCTGTTTATTGGCAAGGAAGATAAAACCATTGTAGGTAAGGGTTTGCTTTCGCCCGATCAGCAGGCGATACACGGTCAATACAGATTGTTAGGCAAACAAACGGCAGCAAAAATTATCGGAGCCAAAATTATTGAGTTTGATGCTTGCGGACATATCCCACACATCGAAATACCTACAGAATTTTTGTTAGCGTTAACAGGTAGTTTATAATTTCGCCATCTTATAGGTTTTAACAACCTATAAGGTCTAAAGTTCAACTAATTAACTTCTTTCCCTACAATTTTATTAATGCCCTGCATTTCAAAATCGATATCCTGACCCATCGATTTCATTTTGCCGTACAGCTCAATGCGCAGGTGACTGTTTAATACAATCCCTGTTTTTAAATCAACGGCTGTTTCTCCAGAGTTAGTACCTTTTAAATCGGTTTCCATCGGGTTGCCCATGGCTTCAAAATTCCCCTTCGAAATTAAGGTGCCCTTTACACTCAATATCGCAACACCATCGTTCACCTCTTTTAAAGTATATTGGGTAATGGTTTCAATCGGCATGCTCATTTGCAGTTTGGTATCAACCGTCCAGCTATCACCAATCTTAATTGGTTTTTCGGGGTAAATTTTAAAGGAAGATTCCATGGTTTGCTTAACTGCATCGGTACTAAACTGCTTACCCAGGGCGTTTTTGATGGCCTTCAACTTAGCGGTATCAGTGGTCATTTTCCCTGCCACATTATCCAGCATCCTGTCAATACCGGCTACAGTTTTAATGCTTCCGTTTGAAGCCACCGTCATATAAAAAGAAGCTCCTTTTAAGCCGGCAAAGGGCCCTTTCTTTGTACTGTCTGCTTCGTCCGAATCCAGATTCATGGTATTCCCCATTGCTGTAGATTTCATAAACAGCCGGTTGTAGGTTACTTTGATATCTTTATCGCCGTTATGCCCTTCGGTAATATCAAAAGTATAGTCGGTACCGATGCTTTGCGTTAAATTAATGCTTCTTCCACTAATTTTCTGGTTGATAATCTGATCTGAAATGAATGAAAAATTATACTTGTTACCAGTAGGATAATTTTGCTTAAGCGAATAGGTTTTTTGCGCCCATACGCCCAGCGATGCCAAACTGCATAGAAATGTGATAATTATTTTCATTCTTGCTTATCGTTAAAACTATCCGGCCGGTTGCTGTGCAAAAATACGGCTTAACTGATGGTACAATTCGGGATGTTTATCTTTCAGTTGCTCTGGCTTTTCGAAAAAATACTCCGAAACTACCGCAAAAAACTCGGCCTCGTTGGTGATGGCATAAGGATTAATATCCGATTTATTATCTTCAATCTTTTCAATTTCCTCACGCATCATTTTGATCCAGGGCAAGGTATATTCGTGTGCCATTAAATTTTCAGGCACCCCATCTGTTGCGCCATCCGATTTATCTAAAAGGTGAACAAATTCGTGGATAGCGGTATTCTCTTTCCCTGCACTTTTAGAAAAACCGTGGCGTAGCGCTGAGCGTGATAAAATCATTTGCCCATTCATATAGCCAGTACCTACCATGCCCATAATATTTCTTTCTCCCCCTTCAAACTGAAAATCCTTGTTAAAGGCATCGGGATATAATAAAACGCTGGTTAAGTTTTTGTATTGCCAGTCGTCGAAACCAAAAATCGGGATCACCGCACTTGAGGCGATCAGCAACTCATCGAGTGTGGTCATTTCCAGGCCCACAGGCTCAATTTTAACCGTGCCGAAAAAAGCGGCTACCTTCTCTTCGAACCTCAGTTTATCCGTCGAGTCGAGATTATGGTAATAGTCTACATATTCGTCAAGTATTTTTTTGTCGACATCGGTTAGGGGCTCTATCGCCACTTTCTTTTTCTTCAATATGAAATAGAGGGCAATCAGAAAAATTGGGATCAGGTAAACAAAGGGAAGAGAATTCATCATCAGGATTACAAAGTTGCAGGGCTTTCTATAATTTCCATTTGAGTTAAAACATCTTCGCGTGTTACCGGATAAGGCTTATTGTTGGCTATACCCTGATGGACCGCTTCGAAAAGTGGCAGATAGCTTCCTCTTTCTGACGGAATGGTTTCCTCGGTTTTGTTTCCATCCGCATCAATGGTAGTTAATACACCATCTTTACTTTCTGATTCAATACCATAAGCCGGATCATTCAGTTTCATGCCAGCCAGCAGCTGTTCTTCCTGAATATCGGTTCTATGTTTAATAAAGCTCCCATTCGTACCGTGTAAAACAAATCCAGCCTGTGGGTTTACCACCAACATGCTCGAGGTAACAAATACATTCACACTATCTGGATAGCTTAACTGGATCGAAAAGTAATCATCGACTAAGGTTCCAACCCTGTTTTTACCTAAAATTTTATGGTAACTTAAAGGCTTACCAAATAACCCAATTACCTGATCTAAAAGGTGAGGGCCCAAATCATATAACAAGCCGCTGGCTTCGATGGGGTTTTCTTTAAATGCTTTTGGCCCGATTACATTGCGGTAGCGATCGTAGCGCATGTGTACTTCGACCAGTTTACCAAGCTTACCGCTATCAATCACTTTGCGAACCGAGGTAAAATCGCTGTCCCAGCGGCGGTTCTGGTAAAAGAAAATCTGTTTGCCTACTTTGTCGGCCAGTTCAAAAAGTTCTTTGGCCTGCGCGGTTGTTGCAGTAAAAGGCTTCTCTACCAAAATATGTTTATGGTTATTTAAGGCTGCTTTTGCATGTTCGTAATGCAGGTTGTTTGGGGTATTGATTACCACCAGCTCTATTTCATCATCGGCTAAAAGTTCATCAACACTATTATAACTTATAATATTGGGGTAATCGTTAACAGCTGTTTTTTTGTTGCGTTCTACTATTGCTTTTAAATTAAAGCCTGTGTGTGCATCTAAAAACGGGGCATGAAAAACTTTACCCGACATGCCATAAGCCAATACTCCTGCACTGATTATTTTGTTTGTATCCATAAGTTATAAATGTAACCAAAAATACAATTAAGATAGAAGCTTTGGCACTAAAACCCTCAACCTTTTTACCTGCCGCTTACACCTTTTTACACTATCTTTGCACAAGTTTTGGAATCAAATCTGAAAAATTAATAATTAACAAAACAATACATGAAACCTTCGGAGATTAATGCCAAGTGGAAAGTTTTACAGGAGAAGATTTCAAAAGAATTTGATTCTGATTTTCCTGATTTAAAAGTGATGCTTTTTTTAATTGGCGTACAGGAACTGGGCAAAGGGCCAAAGAAATACAGCAAGCGCCAGAAAGAAGAATTGATGCACATTGCCACCTGCCGCTTATTGAGCGAAATGGGCTTTTACGAACTGGAGGGCTTAGATCAGGATGGATGGCCGCACTGGAAACTGGTTAAAGCCATTCCACCTTATACCATGCTGGAACAGGAAATGCTAATGAAATCGCTTGTGGTGAGCTATTTTGAAGATATTTATTCTTAAGCCGGGTCTGCCGAAAAACATATAAGACAATCGTCATTCCCGCGCAGGCGGGAATCGTAATGAAACATATAAATGAGCTAAAAGCCTGATCATTTGACCTCCTACCCCAATCGCCGAAGCAAAAACCTTACATCTTAAACCTTCCACCCTAAACCTTAAACCAGCTGGTAAAGGCTGACCGCACCTTAAAGCATAAAAAAACCCCGATGGATGTACACCGGGGCTGGATTTATAATGACCTCATAGGTAGAGGGGAATTGCGATATTATCCTTGTTTTTGTGCAGTAGCTTTTAATGCATCGTTAGCAACGATTACAATTTCTACACGACGGTTAGCTGCACGGCCTGCATCAGTTTCGTTATCAGCAATTGGCTCTGAAAAACCCTTACCAATGGTAACTAAGCGGCTTGAAGGTACACCTTGCGAAACGGCATAAGCTTTAACCGCAGCTGCTCTTCTTTCAGATAAGCCCTGGTTGTATTGCTCTGTACCTTTGCTATCAGTATGACCAATAATCTTGATATCGGTATCCGGATATTGATTTAATGATGAAGCTAAACTCTGAATATTGGTTTTAGCAGCATCTTTTAACGCAGTTTTATCAAAATCGAATAAAATACCACTGTCGAATTTTACAATAATACCTTCTCCTTCACGAATAACTTCAGCGTTAGGAATTGCTTTTTGGATTTCGGCTGCCTGTCTATCCATTCTACGACCGATAAACGCTCCGGCCGTACCGCCAATAGCACCACCAATTAAGGCTCCTACAGCTGTATTACCGGCCTTCTTACCAATTAAGGCTCCAATAACACCACCGGCTGCAGCACCAATTCCGGCTCCTTTTTGTGTTTTAGTTAAACTATCACAGCTTTGGAATGCCATCGAACCAACTGCTAACCCTATACTTAATGTCGCTATTCTTACTTTTGAAATACTCATAATAATCTAGATTTATAATTTCTACTCGTTCCATTCAAACACAATGCCAAAAATTCTGCTGTTTGCATTTTCGGCTTAATTTTGACGAATAGCACTAAAAAGAATATTTTCCTAACAGAAAAAAGCGTCCGGTTTTAGGCGGACGCTTTCATATTGTATCATTCTTAGTACAAAAACTAGGCAGAGAAATAACTCTCCAGCTCCTGTAATGTATTTTCGTCTGTTTTGAAATCTTTAATTATTCTTCCTTTTTCTACCAAAATGATTCTGTGGCATACGTCGGTAACATGGTTTAAATCGTGGCTCGAAATAAAAGTAGTCATGTTGCCTGCCTGTGCTTTTAACAGATTCTTTAGCCGGATCTGGGTAGTGGGATCGAGATTGGCAAAAGGTTCGTCTAAAATTAAAATCTCGGGCTTTTGCATCAATGCTGCAGCAATACCCACTTTTACCTGGTTTCCTTTGCTAAAATCGCGGATGTATTTGCCACTGTTTAGAATTTCGCCGTTAAAAAACTCACTGTACTGCGTCAGATAAGCCGATACATCGGCCACACTCATGTCGTGCAAACTTCCGATAAATATAAAATACTCTTCGGGGGTTAAATAATCGATCAGGAAACCCTCATCCAAAAAAGAGGCGGTATAGTTTTTCCAGTCGCCATTTTGCATTACGTTTTCGCCTTTTGATAGCACCTCACCCTGTGTAGGGCGAATCAGATCTAAAAGCATCCTGAAGAAAGTTGTCTTACCTGCACCGTTATTGCCTACCAAACCAACAGTTTCGCCAGCTACGATTTGTAAATCATCGATGTTTACAACGGTTTTATCGCCATAAACTTTTTGTAAATTCTTAACTTCTAAAATCATAATTATTCTCTAAAGCCTTCGGCTATTTTATAACGTTTTAATTCTAATTTCCTGGCAATGTAGTTTATCCAGTAACTCCTCATGGCCAGCATCATCAAACCAAAGAAACCAATGGCCATTAAGCCCAAATAAGGCCTGTTTAAATAACCAAAGGGTAAATAAATCAGGTAAGGGAGTAAAACGAAAGGGAGCATCAAAATCCACTGCGTGGCACCCATACCCTGAAAATTAAAGCTGGCACTCCTGGTAATATCAATCCTTTTGTAATTGAATGTGGCCAGGTACAAAACCAGAACCGTGCAAAAGCCAATATTGTATAGATAGGCGGCCAGGTGTAACAACAAAAGCTTCGGACTTAAAAATGCATAGAAGCTGGCGAGAATGGTTACAATGGTGCATATTATGGTAAAAAGCAGGAACTTACCCTTAATGTAATCTTTGAAATCAATTTTATTGATTAGCAGGCCATCAAAATGTGAACTTTGCCAGGCAAACATGAACTGGCCGTAGCTCAGGATAGAAAAACCGGTCATAAAAATGGCCGCGAAAATCATTTTGGCAAAAGAGTCGCTTGCAATATATGGCGCCTTATAAAAGAGAAAGCCATATAAAAGGAAAAATGCACCCATAATTACCGAGTAACGCGGGCGTTTATGCCTTAATATTAATTTAAGTTCGAGTGCAGCCAATTCACCAGCCTTGCCAAAGCGGTTTAAGAAAGGATAATCGGTACTAACCTTTTTCTCCTGTTTGGCTCCCATCTCTTCTACATATAGATTTCGGCGCAGGTAATTCGAGTTAATTACAAACATAGTAGCAGCCACTCCCGGAAAAACCAGTCCCAGGTAAGGTCTAACCGACATTTGGCTAAAAACAAAATTAGATGCCGCCATGATTGAAATGACCTTGTAATACTCTAAAGTTGCAAATACACCTACTATGCCCAAACCAATTAGTGTAAATAAGATGTTGGTAATCGATTTCCGTTTAAGGTACAACACAAAATAGTTGTTAAATACCATGATGGACAGGATCGCAATAACATACATTAATGCCGCCAATGGCCCCTCTACCCCACCTATTTCGATAAATATAAACGGGAAGAACAAAAACAACGGCCAGATATTAAATGCAGAAAAAAGTGCCTTTGCATTTAAAAAATTAATGATCTTACGCTTTGATATTTTAAGATGCAGGTACGGAATGATACTCAGGGTTGGAATGTCCTGCAGTTGCAAACGCATGAGGAAATCGAAGGCGAAATAATATAAAATTATTCCGTTAAAGCTCGTCATGATGCCCTGATTTGGAAAAATCTTGGGAAGAAAGATCGTCATACCGAAACCAATCCCTACGGCAATAACGAGAAAATAAAGCATAAAGAAACCAATAATGATTTGTGTTGCAATACTCCCGCCTTTATTTCGCGAACGCCAAAAAGATTTTCTTTGGTGACTTAAAAAAGTACTCAGCATATAATGTTTAGGTTAATTAATTTATTAGTATCACTTATTGAAGAAATGTTACACTAGTAATTGTATTTGTCTTTCCAGTTCTGCCTTAGCTTTTCTCTCAGTTTTTCTTCGGCCGCATTTTTCCCCGGGTCGTAGAGTTTTGTTCCGCTTAATTCATCTGGAAAATACTCCTGTGGCGAGAAATTACCTTCATAACCATGTGAGTATTGATAATCTTTACCATAACCAATGTTCTTCATCAGTTTGGTTGGAGCGTTGCGGATATGTAAAGGTACCGGCAGGTTTCCGGTTTGTTTAACCAAAGCCTGGGCTTTATTTATGGCTTCGTAAGCGGCATTGCTTTTCGGCGAACTGGCCAGATAGGTAACGCATTGCGATAGAATGATCCTGGCCTCGGGATAGCCGATTACGTTAACAGCTGTAAAACAATTATTGGCGAGCAGTAAGGCGTTCGGGTTGGCATTGCCAATATCTTCTGATGATAAAATCAGCAGCCGGCGGGCAATAAACAATGGATCTTCGCCGCCCTCTATCATGCGGGCCAGCCAGTAAACCGCAGCATTGGGATCGCTACCCCGGATTGATTTGATAAAAGCCGAAATAATATCGTAATGCTGCTCACCGGCTTTATCGTACAAAGCCAGGTTTTGCTGTGCATGTGCTAAAACATTTTCGTTGGTGAGCACCATTTTATTTCCACCGATACCGTTAATGGCAATTTCGAGTACGTTCAACAGCTTGCGGGCATCGCCACCCGATAAACGAATCAGTGCTTCGTGCTCTTTAATCGTAATTTTTTTCGCGGATAAAACACTATCGTTTTTTATAGCGGTTTGCAATAAACCAGATAACTCACTTTCCGTAAGTGATTTTAAGATGTAAACCTGACAGCGCGAAAGCAAAGCGGAAATCACCTCGAAAGATGGATTTTCGGTTGTAGCACCAATTAAGGTAACAAGCCCTCGTTCTACTGCCCCCAGCAAGCTATCCTGCTGCGATTTACTAAAACGGTGAATCTCATCAATAAACAAGATGGGCAGGCCCAAAAAGCTGTCTTTTAATTGTGCTGCCCGATCTATCACCTCACGAATATCTTTTACTCCGCTATTAATGGCACTTAAATTAAAAAACGGGCGGTCTAAAGCCTGAGAAATGATATAAGCCAAAGTGGTTTTACCTACGCCCGGCGGGCCCCAGAAAATCATGGATGGTAGCTGGCCGCTCTCAATCGCCTTGCGTAACACAGCTCCTTCTCCTACCAAATGCTGTTGACCAACATATTCATCGAGATTTTGAGGGCGCATACGTTCGGCTAAAGGAGGCAGGTTTTGCATAATGGTAAATATATAAAAATTGATTACTTTGTTGGTCGATAATCTTTACTAACCAAATATCGAAAGCGTAAATCTTTTAGTACGATAGTAAAACAAAAAGATACAGGCTTTAGTTCTAACAGACAGTTATGGATATTAAAAATTTAGATCACCTGGTGCTAACCGTTTCTAATCTGGAAAGTACCTGCCGCTTTTATAGCCTGGCCTTAGGGATGGAAGTTATTGAATTTGGAGAAAACAGAAAGGCGCTAAAATTTGGCAACCAGAAAATTAATCTCCACCAACACGGATGCGAAATTGAACCTAAAGCCTTTAAACCTACACCTGGCACGGCCGATTTATGTTTCATTACAGATTTTCCGCTTGGCGAAGTAATGGGAGAACTTAAACAGAAATGTATCGAAATTGAGGAGGGACCGGTTGAAAGAACAGGCGCTAATGGCAAAATTATTTCGATTTATCTCCGCGATCCGGATATGAATTTGATTGAGGTGAGTAATTACTTGTAGCGGCATCTTGCTGCCACGGACGCACGGATTAGCAAGGAAATATTTTTGATCGTTTTCATCGTCCGCGTTTGCAACGCGGATGGACTAGCACGGCGATTTGTATCGCCACCAGTTCAATCGCCAAAAAATCAATCATCAATTTTCGAGTGGTGTTTGGTATCTTTCATGGTTGTATATAAAACAAGCGAGATTAAAATACAACCCGTAACGTACCAGTAGAAATAACTTTCGTGACCGATATTTTTAAACCACAAGGCAAAATACTCTGCCGTTCCGCCAAAAATAGCTACTGTTAAAGCATAAGGCAAACCTACCCCCAAAGCCCTGATCTCAGCAGGGAAAAGCTCGGCTTTCACTACTGCATTAATACTGGTATAACCGCTAACAATAATCAGGGCTCCAATCATCAGCAAGAATATGATAGTGGTATTGGTTTCGTGGGTTAAACTGGTTAAAATGGGATAAGTACACAAGGTACCCAGCACACCAAAACCAATGAGCAAGGGTTTTCGACCGATCTTATCAGACAATAGGCCAAATAAGGGCTGCATCATGGCAAATACCAAAAGCGAAACAAACGATAAAGAGGTGGAAGTTTCTTTACTTAAATGTACAGTATTAACCAGGAATTTCTGCATGTAGGTACTGAAAGTGTAAAAAGCGATAGTTCCGCCAAGGGTAAGCCCTACCACAGTAAAAACTTCTTTGGGATATTTTAACAATACTGCAATCCCACCTTTTTTATCAGCCGATTTTTTGCTTTTAAAGGCTGTAGTTTCATCGATATGCCTTCTTAAATATAAAGCAATAAATGAAAGAATGGCTCCAATAAAAAACGGAATCCGCCAGCCCCAGTCGTGTAATTCGGCAGGTGTTAAGAGCCAGTTCTGTAAAATTAGCTGAATGCCGAGCGCCAGTAATTGTCCGCCGATTAAAGTTACATATTGAAAACTCGAATAGAAGCCGCGGTGCTTTTTGGTAGCCATTTCGCTCAGGTAAGTGGCAGAAGTACCATATTCGCCACCAGTGCTTAAGCCCTGGATTAACCTTGCAAAAATTAACAGTAAAGGTGCTGCAATACCAATCTGCTTATAGCCCGGTGTTAAGCCGATAATCAGTGAGCCAATGGCCATAATCAACACCGAAAGTGTCATCGAGCGTTTACGTCCCAGCTTATCTGCAATACTCCCAAATAGCCAGCCACCAATGGGCCGCATTAAAAAACCAACGGCAAAAATACCGGCAGTATCTAACAATTGAGCAGTTGGATTACTGTTTGGGAAGAAAGCAGGCGAAAAATAAAGGGCAAAAGCCGAATAGGTATACCAATCGTACCACTCGACCAGATTACCTACAGAACCACCAAATATTGATTTTAACCGGTATTCTACATCTTTAATTTCGTTCTGTGATAAGGTTTCTTTCATGCGGAATGATTGAATGGGTTTTGAATGATTGAATGATTGATTGAATTTCACATGAAACATTAAGTCCAATAATTCGGTTCTTATTCAAAAATATAATAATTTTATAAAGAAAGGGCTGAGTTATTTTATACTACCCGATCAATCCTGCGCTCATTCAACATTTAAACAAATGAAAGATAACTTTTCTACCCAGGCTGAAGGCTACTCGATATACCGTCCCACCTATCCGCAGGAACTCTACGATTATTTATTTAAGTTAACGCAAAACAAGCAGGCGGCATGGGATTGCGCCACCGGAAACGGGCAGGTTGCGCGTGTACTGGCTCAGCATTTCGATGCAGTTTATGCCACAGACATTAGTGAGAACCAATTAAAAAATGCCTTACAGCTCCCCAATATTACCTATAAGGTTGAAGCTGCTGAACAAACCTCGGTTGCAGACCATAGTTTCGATCTCATTACCGTAGCACAAGCCATCCATTGGTTTAATTTTGAAGCCTTTTATGCCGAGGTAAAAAGAACGCTAAAACCCAACGGACTTTTCGCCGTAATGGGTTATGGCATCATGTTTATTGATAAAAAAGTAGATAAGGCAGTGCATAAACTTTACGAAGATATTTTGGGCAAATATTGGGACAACGAACGCCGCTACATCGAAGAAAGTTATAAAACCATCCCTTTCCCTTTCGAAGAACTGGCTGCGCCGCATTTTCAGATTAAAACGAGCTGGAATTTTAACCAGTTAATTGGCTATTTAAATACCTGGTCGGCACTACAACACTATAAAAAAGCCAACGAGCGTAACCCGTTGGAATATATGTTTACCGAGTTAAAGGAAGCCTGGGGCGACGCTGCAGAAAAGGATGTTCATTTCCCGGTTTTATTGCGGGTTGGAAGGCTTGTTTAACCACAAAGAAAAAGAAGTTGTCGCAAAGTGCACAAAGCAGGGTGTTTAACCCATACTCAGCGTTTCTTTGCGAAAACCTTAGCGCTCTTTGCGGTTAATATGCTATTTAATCAAATCCAAAATACCCAAAACCGTTAGCTTTTTCTGCTCTCCGCTTTGCATATCTTTTAAAGTAAGTTCTCCGCTGGCCATTTCATCGCCACCGATTAAAATTACGTAAGGGATGTTTTTGGCATCGGCATAGGCCATTTGTTTTTTAAGCTTGGCCGAAGTTGGGTAAAGCTCGGTAGCAATACCTGCATTTCTGAACTGTTGTAAAATCGGCAAGGCATATTTTTCTGCTTCAGCATCAAAATTACTGATCAGTACTTTCGTTCCAACCTCTGCTGATGCCGGAAAAAGATTAAGCTCTTCCAATACGTCGTAAATACGATCGGCACCAAACGAAACGCCTACACCGGTTAAATCTTTTAAACCGAACATACCCGTTAAATCGTCATAACGGCCACCGCCACCAATACTGCCCATGGCCACTTCGTTGGTTTTAACTTCGAAAATGCAACCTGTATAATAGTTTAGTCCCCGGGCCAGGGTAATATCCAGTTCAAGTTTTGCCGTTAATGGCAAACTGTACGAAATAAGGCTTTCTACATAAGCAAAAACCTGCTCAATTTCAGCGATACCTTTTAAGCCGGTTTCGGAAGTAGCCAAAACTTCTTTCAGGCTGGCTAGTTTTTCTTCGTTACTGCCTTCAAGCAAAATCACCGGACGCAGCTTTTCTAAATCCTGTTCGGTAAAACCGCGTTCTAAAAGTTCTTTGCTTACGCCATCTAAACCAATTTTATCCAGTTTATCAATGGCAACGGTCATATCGATAATTAAATCTGGTTTACCGATAATTTCGGCAATCCCCGATAAAATTTTACGGTTGTTAATTTTTATGCTAAAGTCTTTAAGGCCCAATTTGCCTAAAGCTTCATTGTAGATCAGGATAAATTCGGCTTCGTTTAATAAGCTTTCAGAACCTACCACATCTACATCGCACTGGTAAAACTCGCGGTACCGGCCTTTCTGCGGTCTGTCGGCACGCCAAACCGGCTGCACCTGGAAGCGCTTAAAAGGTAAGGTAATATCATTCTGGTGCATCACTACATAACGGGCAAACGGTACCGTTAAATCGTAGCGCAAAGCTTTTTCAGAAATTAAAGAAACCAGTTTATTGCTGTTTTCTTCTTCAGCAAAATCAAAAGATTTCTTTTTAGGGTCTTTCAGGAATTCGCCGCTGTTTAATATTTTAAAGATCAGTTTATCGCCTTCATCGCCATATTTACCGGTTAAGGTTGATAGGTTTTCGAAACTTGGCGTTTGAATTTCGTCATAGCCATATTTTTTGAAAACTGTTTTAATGGTATCGTAAATAAAGTTACGCTTTACCATTTCAACCGGAGAAAAATCGCGCGTACCTTTTGCTAATGAGGGTTTAATAACTGACATAGCCGCAAAAATACAAAGTTTTCGTCATTGCGAGAAGGCTTTTTCAGCCGACGAAGCAATCTTACAACGATCGCTACATGCGTGCGCATTAAGATTGCTTCGTGCCTCGCAATGACGAATTATTTTCAAACTATTTCCCCAATACCTCTTTCACCATTTCCCTGTTCGGTTTACTTACCGGTATTTTATCCCCGCTATCCATCAGCAAAGTCCCCCCATCTTCTTTCAGCCAGCTCTTTACAAATTTAGGGTTTACCAGATGGCTTTGATGTGTCCGAATGAAGCCATGCGGTTTTAGTAAATCTGAATACTCTTTTAATGATTTTGAAATGAGCAGCTGGTCTCCGCCACTAAAAAAGAAATTGGTATAGTTGTTATCCGCCTCACACCGAATGATTTCTTCGGTGTTAACATATCGAATTTCATTTTGCTGAGGCAATGCAATTCTCGAGTCAGATTTGACCGTTTCCATCTTATTGGTTTGCTTTTCTTCGGGAGGATTTTGATATACAACCGGGTGACCAAAATTTATTGCTACTGTATTTGGCGGTAAATTAGACGGGGCGCTTCTATTTCTTTTAGTCAAAAAGTAAATCAGCATAAAAATACCGCCAAAAAAACCCAGAAAGAGAAACCCCATTACCAAAAGCATTATTATTTCAGGTGCACCAAGGTTCAAGAATTCGGCATGAGCAAGCTGAATACCGTAAGCGAATGTAAAAGCTAATCCGAAGATTATTTTATTTTTCATTTTTGAGCAGATTTAGACCTTTTAATCAGATATAAACATAAAAAAATAAAACTTACAATTGCCAGCAGTGTAAAAAGTCCTGTTATTAGCAGTACGATTATCTCGGCCGAACCCATATTCATAAATTCAGCATGGGCAACCTGTATACCCGAAAACACAATAAAGAAGAATAAAAACAATAACTGTTTCATGTTGATTGATTTAAATGTTTAGCGAAAGTACCTGAGCGGTATACATTTAACAATCAATACTGAGAATCTGCTGGTTTTTGATGAGGATTGAGCCTTAGAGTTTTAGTATTTTACGTTTAACGATTGAATTATTTCCCCAATAGCTCTTTAACCATTTCCCTATTCGGCTTGCTTACGGGTATCTTATCACCGCTATCCATCAGCAAAGTTCCGCCATCTTCTTTCAGCCAGCTTTTTACAAATTTAGGGTTCACCAGATGGCTTTGATGCGTACGGATAAAACCATGGGGTTTTAGTAAATCTGAATATTCCTTTAACGGTTTCGAGATCAACACCCTGTCGCCATTAGCCAGAAAGAAAAACGTATAGGTATTATCGGCAACGCAACGTACAATATCATCAACAGAAACATACCGGATTTCGTGCTGTTGGGGTAACGCAATTTTAGGTATGGCGGGTTCGCTTTTTTTAATCTGACTCAACAAAAAATTAAGCTGCTCGCCATGTACCTTGTTTTTAATCCTGATTTCGGCCTTGTCAACTGCTATTTTCAGTTCATCGGGATCAACGGGTTTTAACAGATAATCTAAAGCGGCAAACTTTACCGCCTGAATGCCGTAATTATCGTAAGCGGTAACAAAAACCACTTCGAAGGTTTTTAGGGTAAGTTTGTTCAGCAGATCGAAACCCGTTGTTTTGCCCATCTGGATATCCAGAAAAAGCAGATCGGGCTGATGCAGGTTAACCTGCATAAAAGCCTCATCAATGGTGGTGGCACAGGCCACCACTTTAATATCCGGACAATGTTTGGCCAGTAAAATCTTTAAATTATCGAGATTGGCCGTTTCATCATCTACTAAAATTGCCCGCATATTATAACCATTGAGTAAGTGTAATTTTAACTGCTGTTCCATCGCTGCCCGACTGAATATCGAGTACAAAAGGCGTTTCTTTGTAAATAGAATTGAGTAAAGATATCCGGTTTTTGCTCAATGCCATTCCTAAACCCTCGTATTTTTTTGAGCTATCGAAACCCGTTCCATTATCGGTGATGCCCAATACCAGATCCTCCTCCTGCTTAATAAAATTGATTTCAATCTTACCCTGATTTCCCTTTTCGGCTACTCCATGTTTAACCGCATTTTCTACAAAGGGTTGCAGCAACATGGCCGGAATTTCGATATTCTCGGCATCCAAATCGGCCGAAGCACTTATGGTGTACTGAAAGCCAAAACGCAGTTGCTCCATCTGTAAATAATCATCCAATAAGGTTTTCTCCGAGGTTAAACTAATCAGATCTTTATTTTCGAGCACATTACGTGTTAAACGGGCAAATTTACCCAGATAGCGGTTGGCGTTATCGGTTTCATTTTTATTCATCAACGTTTGAATACCGGCCAGCGCATTAAACAAAAAGTGCGGGTTTAATTGTGAGCGGACCGATGCCAGTTGAAGCCTGGCCATTTCCTTATCACGATGTTTTAAAGCTAATTTTTTGGCTTCCTTCTTTTTAATATAGGTTATAGCCGCTCCGAAAATCGCACCACATATTGCGCACAAGATTAAGCCGTAAATGATGAGCTGTTTTTGGGAGAAAAGTTTGCCCTGAGTATTATTTACATGAAAAGAATACCGGATTGTACTTCTATGTATTGATTTTGAGCCGAAATCCTGTGATAACTTGGGTATAATTAGAATTTCGTAATCTCCGGTTTTCTTAAAATATTCTGCCCCAATCAATAAATATGGTACTCTTGGAACGATGTAGCCATAAAGCCAATTGTTTGACCGGAAGACTATTTTTCCCGTTGATTTATCTTTTAAATAAACATTATAAACAAAATCCAAATCAGTGCTTTTGATTACAATCATCAAATTTTTTATGTTTCCATCAGCATTTATAATAGAACCATCTTTCTTATTTTTAAATTCAACATAAGCCCCTTTTTTGTCCTGAATATTCAAATTAACCATTGAAATATATGCCGGTTTAATGGTTTTATTGTAAATAATGATGGTAGCTACTTCACTCCGGTTGGTAATTTTATAAAGATTGATGGTTAGTTTTTTATTCTCTACATTAAACTTCCCTAAGCTTATCTGAGCTCTAGCTCCGTTCTGGTATAACATGGTTACATTTTTTGCCAGAGGAGTTGCATCTGAAACAATTTGATTATTATCATTCTCAACTACGTTATACCGGTAAAAAGACAGACTATCTTTATTGATATAACCGAAAAGGTTAATTTCTTTAGTTCCTTCTATATATACTAAATTACTAAGCGGTTGATTTTGAATAGTATTATGATAATCAACCGTTTTGGTAAAGCTATCGACAGTTAAGGACATCCCAAAGCCTTCACTTCCGCCAGCTGAATAAAAAGTGCTATTACCGTAATTCACGAATCCATTATTTTTAGTTTTCTGAGCATTCGCCAAAAAAGCAAACAGGAATAGGAAAATAGAAAAAATTATTTTTTTCATGTGTTTAATTTTTTCATAAACATCTTGCAAAAAAGCTGGTTACGAAAGTTCAAAACAGGATACGGCACGAATGGCCTTGTAAATGGAGGGATTGGGTAAGTATTTATGTTGGGGAATAGGCACTTTACTTCGCTATCATTGACAGGCTAAATAAAAAGACGCGTCATCTCGACCGGAGCATTGCGGAGCGGAGAGATCTATCTCGAGATGGATTTCTCCATTCCGTTTCACTATAGTCGAAATGACGGGCTACGCCAGGAAGACCAATTGCTATCCTCCAGCCTTTTTGGCCTTATAACCATCTTTTTGCAATATGCCCATTACTTTATCCCGAACATCGCCCTGGATCATGATTTCGCCATCTTTAACCGAGCCACCAACACCACATTTGGTTTTAAGCATTTTCCCCAGTACCTCTAAATCTTCGGTACGGCCTTTAAAACCTGTAATTAAGGTCACCGCTTTACCACCACGGTTCTTCTTATCGAGCATTACCCGTAAATCCTGCTGGTTATTGGGCGAAGTAACGGTATCATCAACTTCTTCCTGGTATTCGAAATCCGGATTGGTAGAATACATAATTCCACCCAGATCGCTTAAACTATTTTTCTTTGGTTTCATGTTTTATTAATGTATATGGGAGATGTAAAATGGATGATGGTTATTGGTTCAGTAGCTATTTGTTCAATGGTTGATAGTTTATGGTATTGTAGTCAGATCAGCTCCAGACTACAAACTTCCAACTCCAAACTTCGTTATGGCACAATTACCTGTAAAGACAAAGGATGTACAAGTGCTTCAATTTCGGTGCCCATTTTTAAGGGTTCGCCATCTACATGTACAGCTCCGGCTTTTTCCCGTGTAATTTTAATGTGTTTTCCTTTAATAATTTCAATCATATCCGATCTTTCTGCCGTGCCCCTTAACATTACATAACCCAAAACAGGCAATTTTATTATTGGGAAAGGTTTAATGATACAAACATCGAGTAAACCATCCTTTACCGAAGCATTGGGCGCAATGTACACATCGTTACCATACTGCGAAGAGTTGGCAATACTAATGGCAAAGGCTTTCCGGGTATAGGATGTACCATCAATATTCAATTGATAGGTTTGCGGTTTGTAGTTAAAAACTTCCTTAAAGCCCAGTTTCACATATCCCGATAAGCCACGCTTTTTATCTTTCGAAAAAACAGCGCTCAAATGTGCGTCGAACCCCATGCCAGCCAGGTTAAAAAAGCACTTCTGGTTAAACTCGGCTGTATCTACCCGCTCCGTTTTAAAATTATTGATCAGGCTCAAAGCGTGCTTTAAATTTTTGGGGATTTTTAAAAACCTCGCCAGGCCATTGCCCGAGCCTAAGGGCAAAATGCCAAGTATTTTATCGTGCTTAAGTACTTTGGTGGCTACTTCGTTAATGGTGCCATCGCCTCCTGCGGCAACAATTACATCAAAATTTTTAATAGCCGCCTCATCGGCCAGCTCGCCTGCATGCCCCACATATTCGCTAAACACAAAGTTCGCATTAAACTTTTCCTTATCCAGGTACTGATCGATAAAATCGGGAATACGTAGCTTTCCTCTCCCACCCGAGATGGGATTGATTATAAAGAGGATATTGATCTTTGTGTGCAAAGTGTAAGATTGAATGCACAAAATAATCTATAATTTTTGAAATAAAGAAAATATGCTAATTTTGCAGCAGTAAAAAAGTGGATTGATTTGCTATCCCGACACTTCGGGACCGGATTGCAACCACTTAAAAAAATTGCTAATGCCTCCTTTCAATCATTTTACCACCTGTTTCCAAGGGGTTTGGCAATTATTAATTTGTTTATTTATCATTAATTTATTTAATAAATGTCGTATTTATTCACATCAGAATCTGTTTCTGAGGGGCACCCAGATAAAATTGCCGATCAAATTTCGGATGCATTAATTGATAACTTTTTAGCTTTCGATCCAGAATCAAAAGTGGCCTGCGAAACTTTGGTTACTACTGGTCAGGTTATTTTAGCCGGTGAGGTAAAATCTAAAACTTATTTAGATGTACAGCAAATTGCCCGCGATGTGATCAAGAAAATTGGTTATACCAAAAGCGAATATATGTTTGAGGCAAACTCATGCGGAATTTTATCTGCCATACATGAGCAATCTCAGGATATTAACCAGGGTGTAGATAGAAGCAACAAAGAAGAGCAAGGTGCCGGCGATCAGGGTATGATGTTTGGTTATGCAACCAACGAAACTGCCGATTATATGCCTTTGGCTTTAAACCTATCGCACAAGCTTTTACAGGAACTTGCAGTTTTAAGACGCGAAAATAACGAAATTACATACCTGCGTCCGGATGCAAAAAGCCAGGTTACTTTAGAATACGATGATAATAACAAACCTGTTCGTATCGATGCAATTGTAATTTCTACACAACACGATGATTTTGATGAAGAAGCGACCATGTTGGCTAAAATCAAAACCGACCTGGTAAATATTTTAATTCCACGTATCATTAAAAGCAATCCGCAATACGCGCATTTGTTTAACGATAAAATTGAATACCACATTAACCCAACCGGTAAATTTGTAATCGGTGGTCCGCATGGCGATACTGGTTTAACCGGCCGTAAAATTATTGTAGATACTTACGGTGGTAAAGGTGCTCACGGCGGCGGTGCATTTTCGGGTAAAGATCCAAGTAAAGTAGATAGAAGTGCAGCTTATGCAACCCGTCATATCGCTAAAAACTTAGTAGCAGCAGGTGTTGCTGATGAGATTTTGGTGCAGGTATCGTATGCTATTGGTGTTGCTAAACCAATGGGTATTTACATCAATACTTATGGAACTGGTAAAGTTGGTAAAACTGATGGCGAGATTGCTAAAATTGTAGAATCGATTTTCGATATGCGCCCTTACTTTATTGAGCAACGTTTAAAATTAAGAAACCCAATTTATAGCGAAACTGCTGCTTACGGACACATGGGTCGTACGCCTGAAACAGTAAGCAAAACTTTCAGAACGCCAAACGGTGAAGAAAAAACAGTTACCGTTGATTTGTTTACCTGGGAGAAATTAGATTACGTAGATCAGGTTAAAGCTGCTTTCGGCATTTAATCAATCAGGATATAAATTTAAAAAGGCGTTTTGCAGCAGTGCAAAACGCCTTTTTTGTTGTGCGTCACTTACGAAGTCTCCACAGGACCACAGGCTTGGTTAGACTTCGGAAGTTTGGCTTGCATACATCCTCCGATAAAACTTCGGAAGGGGGCTAGCTCAGATTATACTTTAGTTCGTGGTGACTGCCCTGCTCTACCACCTGCCCCTTATCAAGCACAATAATCTTATCGGCATTGTTTAAAGTACTCGAGCGGTGAGTAATTACAATTACCGTTTTTTGTTCGGCTTTTAAAAGGGCAATCATTCTTTGCACATGCTGTTCCGAGGCGGCATCGAGCGAAGAGGTTGCTTCATCCAGGATCAGAATTTCAGGATCGCGGTATAATGCCCTCGCAATGGCAATACGCTGGCGTTGTCCGCCCGATAAACTGGTGCCATTTTCTCCTAAATAAGTTTGAAAGCCCTTGGGCAAAGCTTCTATAAAGGCCATCAATCCCAACTTACTGGCAATATCAATAATTCGTTGCATATCAGGCTCCTCTTCTCCAATGGCGATATTCTCAATCACATTGCCGGCAAACAAATCTATTTGCTGTGGCACTACCGATATCATCCGCCTCAGCGAAGCATTGGTAATGTACTTAAGATCGTATTGGCCAATACGCACATTTCCGGATTGAATCGGATAAATATTTTGCAGGATTGACATTAAAGTCGATTTCCCCGATCCGCTTTCACCCACAATGGCGGTAAATTTTCCCTGCGGGATGGTTAAATTCAAATCCTCAAAAATAGCCAGTCTTTTCCCATAGCGGAACGATACATTTTCGAAGTGAATATCCCCAATTTTATCGGTGCTTAATTCAATCTGGTTTTCGTCGGTTTCCCTTTCCAGGTCCATAATCTCAAATAAACGATCGGCAGCAATAACCGCATCCTGCACCGTTTTGTTCATCCCAATCAGTGATGAAACCGGACCGGTAAAATAACCGATCAGGGTATAAAATGATAGGAGTTCGCCGGGGGTAATCGAATTGCTCAGCACATAACCTGCACCTACCCAAAGCAAAATAATGGTAATAATGCGCGAAACAAATTCTGTTGAAGTACCTGATACCACGGCATTGAGGTTAGATTTAAAGCCTGCCTGCAACAATTTAATAAAGCGTGTTTCGGTTTTTTCGTTGGCATGCTCCTCTAAACCAAAACGTTTAATGGTACCTACTGCGTTTAAACTCTCTACCAGTTGCGATTCGAGCTCAGCTGCGTCTTCCATTAATCGGCGCTGCGTACGCTTGTTAAACCTGTCAGTTATAAAATAGATGATGAGGTATAACGGGATAACTGTGAGGGTAATGAGAGCCAGTTTCCAGTAGTAGGTAAACATCATGATAAACGAGAAGAAAACAATAAAAATGTTGACCAGAAAGTTTACGCACACATCATTCAAAAAGGTGCGGATTTTTACCGCATCATTAATTCGCGAAATAATTTCGCCCACCCGCATGGTATCGAAAAACTGTTGCGGCAAGCGAAGCAAATGTTTGTAATAGCCTAAAATAAGCTTCGCATCAATCAACTGGCCGGTTTTTAAAGTAAAAACCGTTTTAGCAGAGCCTATAAAAAGCTGAACAACCAAAATTACCATCATCGAAATGCTCATCAGGTTGAGCAGATTCTGATTACCATCGACCAGCACAAAGTCGACCAGTTTTTGTACAAAAATAGAGGTAGATAAACCCAACACAGTATAAACAACTGCACCAAATAAAACTTGCGTCAGAATGCCTTTGTGCGGTTTAATCAAATTCCAAAACCTTCCCTGGATTGATTTTTTTTCATTGCCAACCTGAAAATTCTCTGATGGCAATAACAGTACCAATGCACCAGTCCACTCCTTTTTAAATTCATCATGTGTTTTACGGTGCACGCTCCCATCTATAGGGTCCATCACCTCTATAAACTTGTTGTTTACTTTATATATCACTACAAAATGTTGCAGGATATCATTTACAATAATATGTGCAATTGCAGGTGTAGGAATTTTAAATAAACTATCAAAAGGGGCTTTGACGCCTTTAGCCTCAAATCCCAGTTTTTGGGCCGCCTCTACCAGTCCTAAAACGGTAGTTCCTTTTTTATCTGTTCCGGCAAGTTGCCTGATACGGGCGACCGCTAAATTTAACTTGTAATGCGAGGCCACTGAGGCCAGACAAGCCGCGCCGCAATCGGTAATATCTCTTTGCTTAACCTTAGTACTCATGGCCTGTTATGTTTTTTGGATTAAGTTCGGATTAACCCAGTCGTCTACCTTATCGTAAAGCAACTGAAATAAACTGCGATCGGTTACTTTAAAACGGGCTGTAAAGTTCATTCCCTTTTTTAAATAGCCTTTATAACCGTTTTTAAGCATCAGGAAATTTTTATCCATCAGGCACTTTACCTTAAAGGCTGGTTGGTTACCGTTTAAAATCACAATATCGTCGGCAATATCAATCACTTTACCCACGGCCAGGCCCCACTGGTTATAGTTATAGGCATTAATCTGAAAGTGTACTTCCTGTCCTTTTCTGATCAGTCCGATATCGGATGGGTTGATGTAGCAATAAGCTGCCAAACCGGCATCAGGAGAAACTTCTCCGATTTTTTGGTTGGCAAAAACATAGGCTCCGTTTTGTATCCCGACTAAGTTCTGAACCGATCCATCAATCGGAGCCCGGAGCACATACTGCTTCTTTTGTTCGTTAATTTCGGCTTGCTGCCCCGACAGCTCTCTCAACTCGTTGCGGTAGCCATTGGCTTCGGTTTGCCACTGGGTTTTATATTTGGTACGCACCATGAGGTAAACCGATTCGGCCTGCTCCAGTTCGTATTTGTATTTTTCATATTCAGATTGCGTAAGCACTTTATTCTGGTACAATTTATTGTAACGTGCAAAAGTGCTTGTTGCCTGCCGCTTGGCAATGCCGGCATTTTTTAATTCCTGTACATATTGCTGCCAGGAGGCTACATATTGCCCGGTTTGAAGGCTGGAAGAGCTGCCATTAAATGATAAGAGCTTGCTAATATCCTGCAAAAAGCGCGTAATCTGGTTTTTACGCGTTTCAACCAGCGCATCTTGCTGTTTGGGTAATCCGGCATCAATGGCCAGAAGGGTATCTCCCTGTTTCAGTCTTTTATTATCGGCGAGTTTATACTGTATTAAACGGCCGTTTACGGGTACTATAAGTTCAGTTTTCTCGATGGTTGATTGTAAAATACCTGTACCATTAATACTTATGGGTATTTTAATTATGGGAAGGGCCACAAGCACAACTAATATGGCCACAACGGTAACCATATAAATTAACTGGCTGGGCTTACTGATTTGAGAACGATAAACGAGAGCGGTATTTGAAATTTTTTCGGTAGAGTAGTTGGTTAAAGCCATAGTATTTAATTGATAAAGCATCCGCTATCCTGAAAAATCAGAACAGCGGATACGATAACTTTGCTTATAAGCTCCAAACAAGTTTCAAAACATTGGTTACTGTTTTGTTTAAAAATGTTGAAGTATCTGCACCAACTGCGTTTAAAGCGGTAGAAAGAGAAGTTAAAACTTCAGTTAAAGTATTGTTAACAATACCGCCACCTTCAACTTGCGACATTTCGGCTGTGTTCATTTCCTGAACGTTAAGATTTTTTAATTCTAAACTTTTCATACTAGATTTTTTTGAGTTTTAAGCTCCCTACTCTTTAAAGGCTTTTCGGGATTGCCGCCTAATGCCTGGCCAAACACTGCGACGAATGTAATCATATTAGCAATACAGACGTAGTATTAAGCATCTAACAAAAAACTAACACACGCTTAACAAAGCACGCAAAATAGCCTAAATAAGCTCCATTTGGCCTGCCTACTCAAAAATCATTGTATTATTTATCATATTCAATTTATTCATTAGAAAAAAATCACGGCATATTCGTTTTATTCGCTGATTTTAGGACTTGTATTACCCGTTTACATGCCTTTTGATTTCATAAATGCCGATTCTTCATTGCTGATATGGTCGTCATCTATTGCATACGATTTGATACCTGCAATTTTCATTTCATCTACTACATCTACAAAATCCTGGAATTTAGCTGTTCCTGTAGGTTTGATAATCACAATCATAAATTTTGCCGGATTATTACCATGTGTTTTCGCTACTTTAAGTTCATTTTGCTTAATCTCGTCCTGGATATTTTTAACAGCTACTACTTTCATATCAGCCCCGGCTATTGTTCCCATGTAACAAACCGATTGATTGTTCTTTCCCAGTAAAATGGTCATGGTTCTGGATGCCGGATAATCGATAAGCGCATCAACGGTTTCGTCGGGTTTTGCAATATCGGCCGCATTGAGCGAGCCCAAAGAAGTGGTAAGCATAAAAAACGTGGTTAATAAGAACATGAGATCTACCATTGCAGTAAGGTCTACCCTTGGTGCCGTTTTTTTAGTTCTTCCTTTTACAGCCTTGTGGCCTTGCGATTCGTTTAGTGTTGCCATAATGTTTAGGTTTTTTAATGATGATGACAATAAAACTCGAATTGCATAAAAAAAGCGGCTAAAAAATTAACCGCTTAAGAAAGATCGCAATAACGATCATATTAATATAGTTACTTAACTGCTTCAATAACGCCACAGCCTACCCTTGGGCCCGAGTTGCCGGTAGGTTGTGTAGTATAATCGTCGGTACCACCATGTACAATAATGCCTCTGCCGATAATGTTTTTAATGTCGCCATCTTTAATGCTCCAACGGTCGGTGGTTACCGATAAGGTTGCATGTCCTTTACTATCTAGCATAATATTTCCGATATCGCCACTGTGGTAAGCTGCTGAACCCCACTTTCCGTGTGCTTCTTTGGTCGGATTCCAGTGTCCGTGGGTATTTTCGCCCATGTTACCACAATCGCCATGTTCGTGAAAATGAACAGCTACATTACTATCCGCCCTTGCTGCAAAATTCATTTCAATATCGAGTTTAATCTTTCCATCGCTTAGCTCATAAAATTTAGCTGTACCGATACTTTTAGATGGATCTGCTGTTTCAGTCAGGTTGGCTTGTGCCACTTCTTTATCGGTTTTGTTACAGGCACTTAAACAGGCAGTGCCGATAATTAACAAACTTAAAAAATATCTTTTCATGGTTTAAAAATTTTAGTTTTAAGAGAAACAGCCTGAAAACCATTTGGTTTGGTTTAAAATCATTTGGATAAAACCATTTCGATAGCTACTTGTTTAACTTGTATAAAATCGTATAACCATGGAACAGCCAATTGCAATGAACACTTTGAGTCAAATTTTGGAGAAATTGAGGCTGAAAGGAAAAGATAACGAATTAAAAATGAGCGATCACGGCAAGATGCAAAGCAAAACGCTGGGTACCATTTATAAACCAGAAGATTTAACTATCGTAAAAACCTATCGCTTTGAAGGCGATTCAGACCCAGCAGACAATTCAGTATTGTACCTTGTAGAAGATCAAAATAAAAATATTGGCTACATACTGGATGCGTATGGCATCTATTCGGATAACGAAGGGCCATCTTTTGATGATTTTTTAAAGAAAATCCCGACCGAAAACAGGGATGAACAGGAACTGTTTTGTTAATAACCTATTGATACATTTGAAAAGGAGAATTGGAATAATCTGATTCTCCTTTTTTTATTTAAAAAAATCTGGAAAGTGATAATTCCGTAATTTTGCGCCTCAATTACGAGCCCCCAGATGAAAAGCAAATTAAATATCCCACCTATACCCGCTGTTTTACTCTCTATCATCAGCGTACAGTGCGGAGCTGCAATTGCGAAAGGGCTTTTCCCGCAAATCGGGGCTGCTGCAACAGCATCGTTGAGAATAGGATTATCGGCTATTATTTTATTGATTGCTTTCAGGCCGAACCTGCTTAAATTAAATTTTAAGCAGTGGAAATATGTGATCCTGTATGGTGTATGTTTGGGTACCATGAACATGGTGTTTTACATGGCCATAGCCAGAATACCCGTAGGGCTTGGTGTAACATTGGAATTTGTTGGCCCATTGCTCCTCGCCATTTTTGGTTCAAAAAAAACCATCGATTTTTTGTGGGTAATACTCGCCGCAACAGGCATTGCTTTGATTGCTCCCTGGACCAACACCGGGCTTGATATTGTGGGTGTTTTGCTGGCACTTTTGGCCGGTCTTTTTTGGGCGGGTTACATTATATTGGGTGGACGGATTTCGAAAATCATGAAAGGCGGAGATGCCGTTGCTATAGGCATGTTGTTTGCCACTGTTGTAATCCTTCCTTTTGGCATTTTTGGTGGCGGCTTAGGCCAGTTAAATCCCAAACTACTGGGATTGGGGGCTGCACTTGCGCTACTATCAAGTGCTATTCCCTTTACCCTCGAAATGCGCGCACTTAAACAACTTCCTGCACGTACATTTAGTATCTTAATGAGTCTCGAACCGGCGATGGCTTCGCTGGCAGCACTGGTATTTTTACACGAATATCTTTCGCTAAAAGAATGCTTTGCCGTTGCATTTGTAGTAATTGCCTCGGCAGGTTCGTCGCTTACAGCCCGCCGGGCAAAATTGTAATTTAAGCCAGTTTATCTGTTTTATAAATGGCGATACTTTCTGTCAGCTCAGCAGCTCTGGCAACAAAGGCCAGAATATAAGGTTGGCCATTGTGAAAATCCAAACTCGCCTGATCTTTCCATTCTTCCTGAAAAATGAAGGTTTCCTGATCGGCAGCTTCGTGTAAATCGTACTGGATACAGGCGGCTTCCTGTCGCGAATTTATAACCATATCCAATAACACGGCTTTTAATTCGGATCTGGTTTCTTTTTTACTTTTAACTATTGCAGTTAGATAAAGACTCATATACTTCGGTATTTAAAAAGGTTTCAGTTAAATGTTCGGTGTATTTTTTCAGATCGGTTATGATATCTGCATTTTTTTCTACATCATGAAAATGGATCCCGTTAATCCTTTCCATGCCGGTAAATGCGTTCATCCGGTGGAAACCAAATAGTACACCATCATCTACGCTGGTTTCCATAAAAAACTCGCCAGGTAATGTAAATGCTTCTTTTGGTGCATTCCATGAAGAAGTTACCATATATTTACGACCATGCAACATCCCTCCGGTACCGTAATTTCGCGTCGGATTATCTGATTTCCGACCATCGCTGAGGTAAATTCCGCTGTTATGGCCTTCGGTAAATACCACATCAATATATTGCTTAAAAGCATGCGGCACCTGAAACCACCAGATTGGCGTATGGTAAATTACCACATCGGCCCAAACGTATTTAGCCACCTCAGCTTTAGGATCATAAGCTTCGTTAATATTGGTTGTTTTGACTTCAAATTCGGGCAATTGCGAAAAGAAATCGATTGTTGCATTGGTAATGGTTTCGTTAAATTTTCCGCCGGAGTGGCCAAATTTCTGACCACCGTTTATGATGAATATTTTTGTCATTTCGTTTTTTTTATTTTGATGACACAAAATTACATCGCCTACTTCTATTATTAAAACAAGTTAATTTATAGATTTGTATCAGAATTATAATAACAAGATTATGGTTAATTTAGAGTGGTACAGAAGTTTTAAGGCAATTTATAAAACAGGAACCTTAACAGGCGCGGCCGAAAACCTGTTTATATCGCAACCCGGGGTAAGTTTACACCTCAGTTCTTTAGAAAGCTATGTAGGCTACAAGTTATTTGAACGCACTGGCCGGAAAATGATCCCCACAGAAAAGGGAAAGGTGCTTTATAATTTTATTGTAGAGCCCCTGGCCAAGCTCGAAGATGCCGAAAAGCACTTTCAGAAAAGTACGGAGAAACACACCCCAACCATTAGTGTAGGCATGTGCTTTGAAACTTTTCAGATTACGCTCGAACAATACATTTCTACGCTTCCTTTCAATGTAATCATTCGTTTTGGCGAATATCCTGAAATGCTCGACCAATTGGATAAAGGTATTTTAGATTTGATTATTACCCCACAAAAAGGCAGTTCTCCTAACATAGAGCATGAGGCTTTTTCGTCAGAAACGATTGTTTTGGTAGGCGGAATAGAAACCGATGGGGCAGCTTTTAATGCGCTGGCCAAAAAAGACGATCTCGCGGGCATGGAAGACTGGCTGAAACAACAGAAGTGGTATGGAACGGCCGGAGATATGGAGCATCTTTTGCGTTTCTGGCAGCTTAATTTTGGTAAACATGCCGATTTCCGTCCGAATTATATTGTACCGAACTTAAATTCTATTGTGCGCTGCTTATCTGGTGGTAAAGGTCTGGCCATTATTCCCGATTTTCTTTGCAAAAAAGAAGTAGAGGAGCAAAAAATAAAGGTGATTTGGGAAGGCAGCAGCAAACTTAAAAACACCTTATACTTTGGTTGTCGGAAAAACACCCAATATGCTTCAGAAATTGGTGTAATTAAAAACCTCTTTAAGGAAGTTATGGTGAGTATTTGATCTGCAAAGCGTTATCAGCCTTAAACAAACAACGCTTTGCAGGTATTTTTACATTTTTAAGCCATCAAGCAATTCATCATCAACCAGATTGGGCAATGTTATCGTTAAGGATGGGCTACGCTCCATTTCGCGTTCGATGGCAAAGCGGGCTTCTTTATTTCGTGCCCAGCTTCTTCTCGCAATACCATTATTCACATCGTAAAAAAGCATATTCTGTAATTTTTCGGCGGCCTCTTCTGTTCCATCCAGCACCATTCCAAAACCACCGTTGATTACTTCGCCCCAGCCCACGCCACCACCGTTATGGATAGAAACCCAGGTAGCGCCTCTAAAGCTATCGCCAATTACATTATGAATGGCCATATCTGCCGTAAAGCGGCTTCCATCGTAAATATTACTGGTTTCTCTGAATGGTGAATCTGTTCCGCTCACATCGTGGTGATCTCTGCCCAAAACTACCGGAGCAGATAATTCGCCGGTTTTAATAGCCTGGTTAAACCGTAAGGCAATTTTTGCCCTGCCTTCAGCATCAGCATATAAAATCCTGCTCTTTGAGCCCACCACAAGCCTGTTCTCTTTGGCTGCAATAATCCAGTTAATGTTATCCTGAAGTTGTTGTTCAATTTCGGCAGGGGCCTGAAGTTTAATTTCCTCCATCACCTCTTTTGCTATTCGGTCGGTGATATCCAGATCCTTATCACTACCTGATGCACATACCCACCTAAACGGACCAAAACCATAATCGAAACACATGGGTCCCAAAATATCTTCTACGTACGATGGGTACTTAAAATCGATCCCATTTGGAGCCATAATATCAGCTCCAGCGCGGCTGCATTCTAAAAGAAAAGCGTTACCGTAATCGAAAAAGTAAGTTCCCTTTGCCACATGGCGGTTAATGCTGGCTGCCTGGCATTTTAACGAATTCTGAACATAGTTTTTAAATTCATCGGCAGCCTCCGCCATAAGCGAATTAGCTTCATTAAAACTCAGGCCAACAGGGTAATAGCCCCCGGAATATGGATTGTGCAGCGAAGTTTGATCGGAGCCAATAGTCACTTCAATCGATTCTTCATCAAAACGTTCCCAAACATCAACTACGTTGCCCAGATAGGCTAAAGATACGGTCTCCTTAAGGTTTTGAGCCAATTTCACCCTTTCAACCAATTCATCCAGCCCCTCAATCAACTCATCAACCCAGCCCTGTTCTTTTCGTTTAATAGCCGCATGCGGATTTACTTCTGCACAAACGGTTATACAGCCAACAATGTTACCTGCCTTGGTTTGCGCCCCGCTCATTCCGCCTAATCCGGCGGTTAAAAATATTTTTCCGGCCGTATCTTTACCATAAAAACCTTTTTTTCTAAAAGCATTCATTAAAGTAATAGCAGTCCCATGTACAATCCCCTGTGGGCCAATATACATGTACGATCCAGCCGTCATTTGGCCATATTGCGTTACCCCAAGGGCATTAAATTTTTCAAAATCAGCTGTAGACGAATAGTTCGGCACCATCATACCATTGGTAACCACCACACGCGGTGCAGCTGTATTGGAAGGGAACAAGCCTTGCGGGTGACCGCTGTACACATTTAAAGTTTGCTTATCGGTCATCGTAGCCAGGTATTTCATGGTAAGCAGGTATTGCGCCCAGTTCTGAAAAACACTGCCATTTCCACCGTAAGTAATCAACTCTTCAGGATGCTGTGCAATGGCTGGATCGAGATTGTTCTGAATCATCAACATGATGGCAGCAGCCTGAATAGTTTGACAAGGATATTCGTTAACTGGCCTGGCATAAATAGCATAATCCGGCATAAAACGGTACATATAAATGTGTCCATAATTATCCAGCTCTGCTAAAAATTCGGAGGCAAGTTCACTGTGCCATTTTGCCGGAAAGTAACGCAATGCATTTTTTAAAGCCAGTTTTTTTTCGGTTGTATTCAAAACAGCTCTCCTCACCGGAGCATGGCTGAGCTGAGGATTTCTGTCCTTTGCTTTAGGTAGTTCTGATGGTATACCAGCTAATATTTCTGCTGCAAAATTCATGTCTTACAAGGCTAAATTAATTAAGTGTTTTTTCTGCCTGCTCAGCAACCGATACCACGCTACCTGTTTGCACAAGTTTAATAGCAGTTTCCATTCTATCGTACATAATCTGATCCTCTTCAAAATGATCAATTTCTGAGCGGACGAAACCATGTACGGCAGCTAAAATTTTACCGGGTTTTAATGGCGCATGATAATCAACAGCCTGTGCTGCACAAAAGAGTTCTATACCCAGAATTTTTTCTACGTTTTCTATCACTTGTAAAGCTTTTCTGCCACTGATAGAGCCCATACTCACATGGTCTTCCTGCCCCAGCGAAGTTGGTATACTATCGGCACTGGCCGGAAAGCAAAGTCCCTTATTCTCGCTGGCTAATGCAGCCGAGGTGTATTGCACAATCATAAAGCCCGAATTTAACCGGTTTCGCGCATCAACAATTTCGGTACACCTGGTGTATTTCCTTCTAGCGAAAGGTAAATCCTCCGGTCGCTGATATTGCCAATTTCCGACGCTGCTAAACAAGCATAATCCAAAGGCAAGGCCAATGGTTGTCCGTGAAAATTCCCACCACTTATGGTAAGCTCACCACTAAATATTACCGGATTGTCGGTTACCGAATTCAATTCTATTTCTACCGCTTCTTTTAAATGCTGCCAGGCAGTGCGAGAAGCACCATGAACCTGTGGAATACACCTTAACGAATAAGGATCCTGTACTTTAGCACAATCAGAATGTGAGGGCATAATTTCAGAGCCCTCCAAAAGTTTAGTTATTCGCCCGGCTACAGCGATATTGGCGGGGTAAGGTCTTAACTGATGCAACCTCGGATGGAAAGGTTTTTCAGATCCCATTAAACCCTCGATCATCATCGCCGAGATAATATCAGCAGATTTAAGCACATTTTCTAAACGTGAAACAACTTTAACTGCATGAGCTGCTATAAACTGTGTACCGTTAATTAAGGCCAGACCTTCTTTTGGCCCAAGCTGTAAGGGTTCCATCAGATAATCCTGCAGCAACTTTTCAGTGGCAATGATCTCATCTTTATAATGCACCTTTCCTAATCCAATTAATGGTAGAAAAAGATGAGATAAAGGCGCCAGATCTCCTGAAGCACCAACAGACCCTTGTTTTGGAACTACTGGTGTAGCACCAACTTCTAAAAACCAGATCATTCTATCGAGTGTTTCAATCCGGATACCTGAATAGCCTTGTGCCAGTGACTGTAGTTTTAACACCAGCATTAGCCTCGATATTTCTATATCAATGGGTTCTCCAACGCCTACTGCATGGCTTTTCAGAATATTTTCCTGCAGTTTACGGGTATCTACTGCCGAAATCATCGACGTACACAGTGGCCCAAAGCCAGTGTTAATACCATAAACAGCTTTATCAGCAAGTGCAATCCGTTCTACAACCCTGCTGCTTTCGATCACTTTATCCCGAACGGCGGGGCTAAGTACTCCTTTTAAGTTGCCACTACCGATAGCTAAAGCAATATTGGCCGTTAAATGATCTGTTCCATAGTTAAAAATCTGCTCGCTCATGTTAGAAAAGGTTTTAAACAAAAATAACTCCTATATTTGATACCTATAAATACCAATTACATCATCATGTAATAACCATGGGTTATCAAATAGAACTAAGGCATTTTAAATATTTTCAGGTACTGGCAGAAGAACTGAAGTTCAGGAAAGCTGCCGACCGTCTTTTTATTTCGCAACCCGGTCTTAGCCGGCAGATTAAACAGATGGAGGAAATTTTTAATACCCAGCTATTCGATCGAACCAAGAAAAAGGTAACACTTACCCAAGCCGGATTATACCTTAAAACAGAAGTTGATTTCCTGTTTAGCCATATCGAGAACATTAAAAAGCATCTCAGCGATATCAATGAAGGCAAACAGGGCGAACTCCGAATCGGTTTCCTGGGATCGGCAGCTCAAAAAATTGTGCCGGAGCTAATTTTCAGGTTGAACAAAGATTTTCCGGAAATCAGAACAAATCTGGATGAAATGACAAACAAGCTGCAGATTGAGTTGCTTGAAAAAGATATGCTTGATGTAGGATTTGTGCGTATACAACATTTTAAGGAAGGTATATCTAAGCACGTCATCCATCAGGATACTTTCTCGCTGGTACTCCCCAAAAACCATCCGCTCGAAAAGGCCAGTTTTGAAGAGGTTAAGAAATTGGGGAACTCTCCTTTTATCTTTTTCTCGAGTGATGACAGCCCGTTTTACTACGATTTGATTATGAGCATTTGTGAGGATCATGGTTTCAAACCCAAAACTTTTCACAAATCGGTTAACGCGTTAACGATATACAAGCTGGTTGAAGAAGGTTTAGGCATTGCCATTGTACCTACAGCGCTTCAATACGGCTATAAGGAAAATGTAAAATTTGTAGAATTGACACATATCCCACAACGCACAGAACTGTACATGATCTGGAAAGATGCGAACAGAAACCCCGCGTTAAAAAACGTGATTGATTTATTATTGAAGAACGACCACTAAAAATCTTATTCGATGTTAATAGTTCGCATGTACATTCCAAAGTTTATACTTTAATCCTTTGTCTCCAGCATTAAGAGTGGTCTAATCGAATGCAACCTGATCTGGTCCAGAGAGCTTACCTATATGGCATGCGCATTCGCCACCACTTACTTTAATTGTTACAGACTTAGTTTGATTAGTTTGTACTGATGTACCTGTAATTTTTAAATTATCTCCTGCTTCTGATAAACTCCTGGTATTTCCATCATCAACAATAATAAAGGCACCTCTTATCAAACTGCTGGTAGCGCTTGAATTTGCAGTTACTTTTACTCCCGTTCTTTGGTTAATTACACTAAAATCTTTTACCTCGGCACCCTCACCTTTATTATCCAAAAATCTAAAGACTACGGAACGGAATTCGTAGGTACATATTTTGTCATCGCATTCAGAAGTTGTTTTCTTTTTACAACCTAACAATCCAAGACCAATCAATAATACAAGCGTTATCTTTTTCATAGTTATTTAGTTTAGAGAGAAAACGATAGCGAATCTTAAAACGCTACAGTTAACGCAGCATATAATTCCTAAAAGCATGCTAATTATATAAAGAGGTTGGCCTCATCAAGCCATTTAATCATTTAGGAGCGCGAAGCCAGTGCTGCTAGTAAAGGTTCGGTCCTGTTGTTCGTTGCAATCCTTTTGGAGGGGATAACGCTAGCTTAAATATTTTTTGCAAGCCAAAAGGGATTTTCACTGCCATCAGGGCTATTATTAAAAGCTTAAAGCAAAAAGACTAAAGACCAAAGCAGGTATATCTCGTTTTGAACCTTATGATTTAAGCTTTCCGCTTTGGTCTTTAAGCTTTGGTCTTTAAGCTTTGGTCTTTAGTTTAAAAAAGGCCATAAACGAAGAAAACCCTTTAACATTTCTGTTAAAGGGTTTCTTTTAAGATTTGGCACCGACCTACTCTCCCACGTGTTACCGCAGTACCATCGGCTCTGGTGGGCTTAACTTCTCTGTTCGGAATGGGAAGAGGTGGACACCACCGATATAGGCACCTAAATTTCTTTAGATAAGCTATCTCGAGCTTAAATGACATATTATTGAAAGAAGTTAGTTTGAAGAACAAACAACAGTCTGTTTGCTTTGAAAGCTTCGGATGATTAGTACTACTCGACTGTGCTGTCGCCAGCTTTACATCTGTAGCCTATCAACGTAGTAGTCTGCTACGGTCCTATATGGAATTCTCATCTCGTGGCTAGTTTCGCACTTAGATGCTTTCAGCGCTTATCTATTCCCAGCGTAGCTACTCTGCAATGCCCCTGGCGGAACAACAGATTCACTAGAGGCTAGTCCAACCCGGTCCTCTCGTACTAAGGTCAGCCCCACTCAAAATTCCTACGCCCACAACAGATAGGGACCGAACTGT
The DNA here is from genome assembly GCA_965284455.1 of Sphingobacteriaceae bacterium. Lineage (GTDB taxonomy): Bacteria > Bacteroidota > Bacteroidia > Sphingobacteriales > Sphingobacteriaceae > Pedobacter. The sequence continues at coordinate 4,653,569 of OZ260086.1, read as the reverse complement.
CTCGCGACGTTCTGAACCCAGCTCGCGTGCCACTTTAATCGGCGAACAGCCGAACCCTTGGGACCTTCTCCAGCCCCAGGATGTGACGAGCCGACATCGAGGTGCCAAACCTCCCCGTCGATATGAGCTCTTGGGGGAGATCAGCCTGTTATCCCCAGCGTACCTTTTATCCTTTGAGCGATGGCCCTTCCATGCAGAACCACCGGATCACTATATCCGTCTTTCGACCCTGATCGACCTGTATGTCTCACAGTCAAGCAAGCTTATGCTATTGCACTCCTCATACGGTTACCAAGCGTATTGAGCTTACCTTTGAAAGCCTCCGTTACCTTTTTGGAGGCGACCACCCCAGTCAAACTACCCATCAAACAATGTCTCCCGCTTAGCGGGATTAGACACCGAATACAGAAAGGGTGGTATTTCAACGTTGGCTCCACGACGCCTAGCGACGCCGCTTCAAAGCCTCCCACCTATCCTACACATCCTGTACCCAATGTCAATGTTAAATTGTAGTGAAGGTGCATGGGGTCTTTCCGTCCCGTTGCGGGTACCCGGCGTCTTCACCGGGACCACAATTTCACCGAGCTCATGGCTGAGACAGCGCCCAGATCGTTACACCATTCGTGCAGGTCGGAACTTACCCGACAAGGAATTTCGCTACCTTAGGACCGTTATAGTTACGGCCGCCGTTTACTGGGGCTTCGATTCAATGCTTCTCCTTGCGGATGACATCCCCTCTTAACCTTCCAGCACCGGGCAGGTGTCAGGCCTTATACTTCATCTTTCGATTTTGCAAAGCCATGTGTTTTTGTTAAACAGTCGCCTGGGCCTTTTCACTGCGGCTGCCATTGCTGACAGCGCCCCTTCTCCCGAAGTTACAGGGCCATTTTGCCGAGTTCCTTAGCCATGATTCACTCGAGCACCTTAGAATCCTCTTCCCGGATACCTGTGTCGGTTTGCGGTACGGGTTTTTATAACCTGAAGCTTAGCGGTTTTTCTTGGAAGTCTGATTACCTGCGCTATCCACTCAGCCGAAGCCTCGCGGTACTATCAGTTTTCAGCATCAACGGCGGATTTGCCTACCATCGATATACCTACAACCTTTAACGATCTATTCCGTCAGATCGCGGCAGTGTCACTACTCCGTCCCCACATCGCAGTTATAAAAAGTACTGGAATATTAACCAGTTGTCCATCGAATTTCCCCTTCGGGTTCTCCTTAGGTCCCGACTAACCCTGATCCGATTAGCGTTGATCAGGAAACCTTATCCTTTCGGTGGGCGGGTTTCTCGCCCGCCTTATCGTTACTTATGCCTACATTTGCTTTTCTATACACTCCAGCACCCATTACCAGATACCTTCACTGTATATAGAATGCTCCCCTACCGATATATTTCAATCCCATAGCTTCGGTGTACAATTTAATGCCCGTTTATTATCCATGCCCGATCGCTCGACTAGTGAGCTGTTACGCACTCTTTAAATGAATGGCTGCTTCCAAGCCAACATCCTAGCTGTCTGTGCAATCGGACCTCGTTAGTTCAACTTAACTGTAACTTGGGGACCTTAGCTGATGGTCTGGGTTCTTTCCCTCTCGGCGCGTGACCTTAGCACCCCGCGCCTCACTGCCGACTATATTATATAGCATTCGGAGTTTGTCTGGATTTGGTAGGATTTGACTCCCCCGCACCCAATCAGTAGCTCTACCTCTATATAACTCAACGTCGACGCTGTTCCTAAAAACATTTCGGGGAGTACGAGCTATTTCCCAGTTTGATTAGCCTTTCACCCCTACCCACAGATCATCCGGAAACTTTTCAACGTTTATCGGTTCGGTCCTCCAGTACGTGTTACCGCACCTTCAACCTGTCCATGGGTAGATCACAAGGTTTCGCGTCTACCTCCTCTGACTATACGCCCTATTCAGACTCGCTTTCGCTTCGGATCCGTGCCTGAAGCACTTAACCTTGCCAGAGAAGAGTAACTCGTAGGCTCATTATGCAAAAGGCACGCCGTCACGCAACTTGTACGCTCCGACCGCTTGTAAGTACACGGTTTCAGGTTCTATTTCACTCCCCTGTTCGGGGTTCTTTTCACCTTTCCCTCACGGTACTGGTTCACTATCGGTCTCTCAGGAGTATTTAGCCTTACCGGATGGTGCCGGCAAATTCCCACAAGGCGTCTCCGACCTCGCGGTACTCAGGATACTACTAGGCTAGCATTCTATACGTGTACTGGGCTATCACCATGTATCGCCGGGCTTCCCATCCCGTTCCACTTCTGTTTGCTAATACCACATCGTAGTCCTACAACCCCCACTTTGCCGTAACAAAGTAGGTTTGGGCTCTTTCCCTTTCGCTCGCCACTACTCAGGAAATCATTGTTATTTTCTCTTCCTCTGCTTACTTAGATGTTTCAGTTCGGCAGGTTTGCTCATTATATGTGACATGTCTTCAACATGCCGGGTTGCCCCATTCGGAAATCTTCGGATCAATTCCTATTTGCAAATACCCGAAGCTTATCGCAGCTTATCACGTCCTTCATCGCCTCTGAGAGCCAAGGCATCCCCCGTGTACTCTTTATTACTTTCTTCTACTCATACGCCTTTTGCGCCGTATGGTATGCTTTTTTTGCTCTTGTTATGATGTCTCATACCTCAGTTTGTATTGCTACTCTCTTTGGTGAGCACAAACACAACAGTCGCCTATTGTTGTTTGCTCTTCTTTTTTAACTTCTTCCAATATGTCAAAGAACTTTACTGAGACTGAAAACCGAAGGTATAAAAGTCCGGGTTTCATGTGCCCTTCCTTAAGCTTCGCATCAGCTTCGTTAGTAAAAAACTGCGGTCTCGAACCGTTTCTGATGTTTGTATTGTCTACATCAGTGCCCCATGGCGTTTCTTCTTTTCTTAATTATGTCAATGTATATTACCAATCCAGGTAATTGCTTTTTTTTGGTGGAGAATAACGGAGTCGAACCGTTGACCTCCTGCGTGCAAGGCAGGCGCTCTAGCCAGCTGAGCTAATCCCCCAAAAGTGATTTTAATGTAGTCCCGTCCAGATTTGAACTGGAGACCCCTACATTATCAGTGTAGTGCTCTAACCAGGCTGAGCTACGGGACTATGGTTTTAAGGCAGGCATCTGTTCGCAGTATATAGTATCTTACCGCTACTGCTTCCTTTGGCTTACCCCATTTTAAGTTCCGTTAAGCTTACCTTAATAGTAGCCCACCGTTTTCTTCTGGGTGTTTCTTGTTTCTCTTGTTGTGAAATATCATGTTGCGAAGCGAGTAGGTGACGCTACTCCAGAAAGGAGGTATTCCAGCCGCACCTTCCGGTACGGCTACCTTGTTACGACTTAGCCCCAGTTACCGGTTTTACCCTAGGACGCTCCTTGCGGTTACATACTTTAGGTACCCCCAGCTTCCATGGCTTGACGGGCGGTGTGTACAAGGCCCGGGAACGTATTCACCGCGTCATTGCTGATACGCGATTACTAGCGAATCCAACTTCATGGGGTCGAGTTGCAGACCCCAATCCGAACTGTGAATGGCTTTGTGAGATTCGCATCATATTGCTATGTAGCTGCCCTCTGTACCATCCATTGTAGCACGTGTGTAGCCCCGGACGTAAGGGCCATGATGACTTGACGTCGTCCCCTCCTTCCTCTCTGTTTGCACAGGCAGTCTGTTTAGAGTCCCCATCATTACATGCTGGCAACTAAACATAGGGGTTGCGCTCGTTGCGGGACTTAACCCAACACCTCACGGCACGAGCTGACGACAGCCATGCAGCACCTAGTTTCGTGTGATTGCTCACTGATCTATCTCTAAATCATTCACTAACTTTCAAGCCCGGGTAAGGTTCCTCGCGTATCATCGAATTAAACCACATGCTCCTCCGCTTGTGCGGGCCCCCGTCAATTCCTTTGAGTTTCACCCTTGCGGGCGTACTCCCCAGGTGGAACACTTAACGCTTTCGCTTAGCCGCTGACTGTGTATCGCCAACAGCGAGTGTTCATCGTTTAGGGCGTGGACTACCAGGGTATCTAATCCTGTTTGATCCCCACGCTTTCGTGCCTCAGCGTCAATAAGACCATAGTAAGCTGCCTTCGCAATCGGTGTTCTGAGACATATCTATGCATTTCACCGCTACTTGTCTCATTCCGCCTACCTCTAGTCCATTCAAGCCCATCAGTATCAAGGGCACTGCGATAGTTGAGCTACCGTCTTTCACCCCTGACTTAACAGGCCGCCTACGCACCCTTTAAACCCAATAAATCCGGATAACGCTTGGATCCTCCGTATTACCGCGGCTGCTGGCACGGAGTTAGCCGATCCTTATTCTTCCGGTACATTCAGCTACTTACACGTAAGTAGGTTTATTCCCGGATAAAAGCAGTTTACAACCCATAGGGCAGTCTTCCTGCACGCGGCATGGCTGGTTCAGAGTTGCCTCCATTGACCAATATTCCTTACTGCTGCCTCCCGTAGGAGTCTGGTCCGTGTCTCAGTACCAGTGTGGGGGGCCATCCTCTCAGATCCCCTAGTCATCGTCGCCTTGGTGGGCCGTTACCCCGCCAACTAGCTAATGACACGCATGCCCATCTTTATCCTATAAATATTTGATCATTGGATAATGCTATCCTGTGATTTTATGCGGTGTTAATCCGGATTTCTCCGGGCTATCCCCCTGATAAAGGTAGGTTGCATACGCGTTACGCACCCGTGCGCCACTTTCATAAGGAGCAAGCCCCTTAATCGCGTTCGACTTGCATGTATTAGGCCTGCCGCTAGCGTTCATCCTGAGCCAGGATCAAACTCTCCATTGTAAAATGTTGTGTTGATTCTGACCAGTTTTAACTATTGTTAAAAATAGTCTTCTTTTGTTTTGTCTGTTAGACATCACCTTTAAAATAAAGCTCCTTAATCATGTACTTCGACCAGTACTTCATTAAACCCGCTTTCGCTACATTGACATCTCTTTTAAGAACTTATCGGCGTCACCTCGCGGTTGCCTTTTTATATATCTTCAGGGTCTTGGTTTCTGCCGGTCTTATTCGTCCGGCCTTCAGTTTTCGCCTGTTTCAATCTTTTTTCGTTTGCTTTCCGCGACATCCGCCGCTCAGCTTTTTTTGCCCTTCCTTTCGGTTGGGAGTGCAAAGGTAGGAATCTTTTTTTAACTTCCAAATAAAATATTTTTTATTTTTTCGTCTCCTTTTCTTCCTTTCTCCACTATTTCAATACGCTAATTTTATTCAGCTTCCCATTCCTTCCGGAGCGGGCTGCAAAGGTAACAATCTTTTTCCTTCCCGCAAGCTTTATTTTAAAATAAATCTCGCCCCATCTTCACCATTGTACACTTTTCAAGCAATTCCCTCTCCTTCCGAGCGGGTTGCAAAGGTAGGAAAAATCATAACCCCAGCAAATCATTTTATGGATTTTTTAACGAAATTAAGCTAACACAATGGTTTACAGCAGGAAATAATATTGTAAGTAGCGGAATAGTTCGCGTTTTGGGTGGTTTGGCGGGATTTGCAAGCCGCTTTTTAACCATTAAGCAGGTAAGGAAATTAAGGAAGGAAGGAGTTTTTTTACTTTTTAGGCGCCATAAAGGGGGTGGTTTGCACCGCCTGTGCCACCTAAACCCCTGCCTTCTGCAGGCAGGCGGCCAGCGTGGATTTGAAGCAAAGGACAGGAACTAACTTATACAGTAGTACAGAAACCTACTTTGCTGATAACTACAGTACACTTATTAATATACAATAACATTTACTTTCTGGCTTAAGTTAGCCCATCCATATAAAAGACATTAAACTTATGCCCATCGGGATCGCAGAAAACAAAACCATAGTATCCTTCCCCAAATTCCTCTGGTTTAGAAATAAGCTTTCCACCAGCCTTATCAATTTCTTCTGCCCATTCATTTACCTCAGCTTTGCTGCCCGCGGAAAGCGTAAACACCACTTCATTCCCTTGTTTCAGATCAACCAGATCCCCGTGGATGTTGGGTCTAAGCGCATCCTTTAAAAAGAAGTGTATTACGAAATTACTCTCCCCGACCAAAAAACTGGTTAGATCTTCAGAGGCGCCATTTGGCTTAAAACCAATTTCAGTATAAAACCGGGTTGTTTGTGCCAAATCAGCTACGGCCAAATTCGCCCATATCTTTCTTGTTTTCATGATATCGTATTTAATGTATATGATTTAACAGCTGCATTGCCTAAAAACAACAGCCAACTGATTGTAATTTATAAACCGCCAGGAGCTGGTTTTTGTTTATTTTGCAATCCCATGTACCAAAGATAGATAAGACACAGACTTTTAAAGGGGTGCATTTAAGCTAAATTTAAGTGCAGTATGCGCCAAATCCGAAAACTGACCAGGCAGGCGCCATTCATTCTATGGATCAAGTTCAAAAGTTGTGGAGTCGATGAATAAATAGGATATTTGTTGGATATTATTTTATCCCGTGCACGAATCCTTTAAAGCCCTTCTTCCATTGATCATCCCTGTTGGTGTATCTGATTATTTCGAACTTTCCAGTCATAAAAAAGACGATAGCGGTATCCATTTCTATCTTGAAGAGCTGAACACCCTTCCCCTGGAATACCAGTGCAATAAGCTCCTTTCAAAAGGTTTCTTTGATGAAGTGATATTGCAGGACTTCCCCATTCGTGGACAAGAGGTCTATCTTCATATTAAACGCCGTCGTTGGTTGAACCAGGATACCGGTAAGGTGGTTTACCGGAATTGGGAACTGGTGGCAAAAGGGACGCGTATCACAAGTGATTTCGCGGCTTTTTTAAAAGCTATCAGTGGATACCCAAGCCCATAGCATCCATACGATCAGCTCTTTTTATGGGATAAAGGCCAGTAGATTAAGAAGATACTATAGGGACAAGCTAAGTGGTTTTCAGCATTGGGAACATAGGGATGATGCCACCGCTGGGCTGGTCTTCCCCGAAAACATCAGTGGCCATCTTTCCATAGACGAAACTTGCCTTTCCCATGGTGAACTTTATACCGTAGTCACCAACAAAGGTGCCCGTGGCAAAAAGGGTACTATTGTAGCGATATTAAACGGTACAAAATCCGACAACATCATTCCCATACTACAGAAGATCCCTTCCAGGATACGCAATAAAGTAAGTGAAATAACTTTGGACCTGGCCGGAAACATGGGGCTCATCGCCAGGAAATGCTTTCCCAATGCCGTTCAGGTAATCGACAGGTTCCATGTACAGCAGCTGGCTACCGAAGCGCTCCAGGAGATCAGGATAAAACACCGCTGGCTGGCAATAGATGATGAAAACCTACAGATGGAACTCGCCAAAAAAGATAAAAAAACGTACGATCCAGAGATACTTGAAAATGGGGATACGGTTAAGCAGCTGTTGGCAAGAAGCCGATATCTGTTGTATAAGAATGAAAATAGATGGTCTACCGATCAGCAACAAAGGGCGGAACTGCTATTTGAAAGATATCCCGATATTGAAAAAGCCTACAGGCTCAGCCAGGAACTCTCATGGATATTCAGTACAACAACCGATAAGATCTATGCCTTTGCCAGGCTAGCCAAGTGGAACGAAAAAGTAGAGCAATCTGGCTTTAAGTCTTTCAATACCGTATCCAGAACGGTAATACTCCATCACCAAAAGATACTGAACTACTTCGACAACAGAGCTACAAATGCATCCGCCGAGTCATTCAATGCTAAAATAAAGGCTTTCAGAAGCCAGTTCAGAGGAGTAGGAAATATAAACTTTTTCCTATTTAGGCTAACAAAATTATTTGCATAGTCCACAACTTTTGAACTTGATCCCATATTGTTAAGATTTGGTCAACCTTTTTTAGGACTCCACATGAAACAAAAAAGCCTCAACTTTTTCAAGTTAAGGCTTTTGTTGCGGAATGGACGGGACTCGAACCCGCGACCTCCTGCGTGACAGGCAGGCATTCTAACCAGCTGAACTACCACTCCTTTTGTTCTTCTTTAAAGTCCGAACCTCTTTCCCCTTTCGGGATTGCAAATATAGGGACTAAATTTGGTTTATCACTATATGAAGCAACATTTTATGTTATAATTACGTAACTCGCTGAACCTCATTCCGAATAATTTTACCGGCAAGGTTGTAATGTCTAGTCCTTGGAAAAGTTGACTATTTATTTTACTAAATTATAAAATTAAAAGAACCATTGAAATCTATTTTGATGGTTCTTTTTTCTTCCACCGTTTTACAAATATTTTGGGTCTTGAGTGCGCTTGCCTTGGCGTTAACATATTTACAGAGGAGTGTAATCTCATCTGGTTATATAATTCAATCGCCTGATGGACTTGTTTATATAATTGGTCTTTCCGCTGAAAGACTGCGTCCAATCCAAATTCGTCCTTTAAAATCCCGTTAACCCTTTCTGCGACTGCATTTTCATATGGATCGCCATTTTCAGTCATACTGATTTTGATGTGGTTATTCGATAAAAGCCTGATATAATCATAGCTGCAATATTGCAGCCCCCTGTCAGAATGATGGATGAGCTGATGTTCGTACTCCCTCTTGCCTATGGCCATCTCCAATGCCTTTTTAGTAGAGGCAGCCTTCATATCGCCACAGATCTCATAGCCCATGATTAGCTTAGAGCCTGCATCAGTAACCAGATGCAGATATTCATTTCCCGCAATTGTTTGTAGATAGGTTATATCTGAAACCCATAGCTGCTCGGGCCTGGTAAGTTCCAGATCCTTTGTTAGGTTGGGGTATTTCCTCATCCAGTGCCTTGAATCGGTTGTTCTAGTATACTTGCGTTTACGTTGGACCAACAGATGCTGTGATCTTAATATCCCAAAAAGTTTATCGCGTCCAATCGTAATCTTCTTCCCAGACATGCTTTCCCGTAACATCACATGCAGCTTACGGACTCCAGTCCGCGGTAGCTTATGCCGGATGTTCAGGACCATTTCCTTGATCTCCTGTTCAGCAGCCATCTTTTTTGAGCTACTGCGCCTTGCCTTATAGAAAGCCTGTTTCGTGTAGCCAAACAGCTTGCACAACTTGGTAATAGTGTTATTACCGGAAAGAAGTGCTATTTCTTGAACTGCTTGGCGCCAGACTTTTTTCGGATCTCGATGTTAAGTTCCCGCTCGGCGATCTCAACAAATTTCTTGTACATGGAAAGTTGGTGTTCGGCTTCCCTCAAACGCTTCTCCAATGCCTTGTTTTCTTGCTTTAACTCCCACTCAAGCTCTTTGAGCCGCTGTTGATCATCGTCCTTCATAGGCCTGCCAATGCTTTTGTACACTGGGTAGGCTAATTTACTATATTTTCGTAACCAATTCTGAATGCACTGATTTCCGCGAATATCGTATTTACGTTGAAGCTGGTCTTTATTCAAATGACCACTCTCATATTCATCTACAACTAACCGCTTGAAACTCTCACTGTAAATCCGGTGTGGACGTTGCAGTGTCTTTAATTTATTATTGACCATATTGTTAAGATTTGGTCAACCTTTTTTAGGACTCCACATAAAACAAAAAAGCCTCAACTTTTTCAAGTTAAGGCTTTTGTTGCGGAATGGACGGGACTCGAACCCGCGACCTCCTGCGTGACAGGCAGGCATTCTAACCAGCTGAACTACCACTCCTTTTGTTCTTCTTTAAAGTTCGAACCTCTTGTCTCTTTCGAGGTTGCAAATATAGAGACTATATATTAATTCGCAAACTTTTTTTTCAAATAATTACAACTCCTTAATTTGCAGCACCTTCCTGCATCTTTTCAGCGTTTTCTGCAAACTGAAGGGCATCAATAATCTCCTGAATATCGCCATCCATAATGGTTGGCAGGTTATACATGGTTAAACCAATGCGATGTTCTGTAACCCTTCCCTGTGGATAGTTATAGGTTCTGATTTTTGCCGAACGGTCGCCGGTTGATACCATTGTTTTACGCTTAGCGGCAATATCACCGTTCTTTTTCTGCAATTCGATGTCGTAAAGTTTACTACGCAGCATCTCCATAGCAATAATCCTGTTGCCCAATTGCGAACGTTCACGCTGGCACACCACTACAATACCCGAAGGTTTATGCGTTAACTGCACCTTGGTTTCTACCTTATTTACGTTCTGACCACCAGCACCGCCTGAACGCGAAGTTTGCAGCTCAATATCGGCAGGGTTAATATAAAGATCAATTTCTTCTGCTTCAGGCAACACCGCTACTGATGCCGCAGAGGTATGTACACGTCCCTGGGTTTCAGTATCGGGCACACGTTGTACACGGTGTACACCACTTTCGTATTTTAACTGGCCATATACATCTTCGCCACTCACTTTTAAAATTACCTCTTTATAACCGCCTGCTGTACCTTCTGTCACATCAACAGTTTCAACACTCCAGCCCTTCGTTTCGAAAAAACGAGTGTACATCCGGTATAAATCACCTGCAAATAACGCAGCCTCATCTCCACCAGTACCACCACGAATCTCAAAAACAGCATTTTTAGCATCTTCAGGATCTTTAGGAATCAACATCACACGAATGGCACTTTCCATTTCTTCCTGCTGTTTCAACAACAAATCCAGTTCCTCTTTCGCCATTTCACGCATCTCAGGATCTTTCTCTGCCGTTAAAATTTCTTTATTGGCATCGATATTACTCATCACATTCTTGTAAATCTTATATTCATCTACAATTTTACCCAAGTCTTTATATTCTTTATTTAAAGCCGCAAAACGTTTCATATCCTGTATCACATCAGGATTACTCAATTGCTCTTCTACATCTTCCCAGCGTAGCTTTATAGCTTCTAATTTATCTAACATATTTATTCTTGTTGAAATTTCCCCGCGGTTGGCATAGGGCCAAAAATTCGGGAAAATGCAAAAATAAGGAAAAAAGCTGAATTTGTTTGTTTAGACCGAATGGTTAATTGGTTAACTATTCGAATTGGTTAAGCGTTTAGACCTAAATTGAAGTCGCTTTATTAGAAAATGAAAGGTCCAGTACCAATGGCAGCCAATAGTCCTGCTATCTATCCAAGTCCTCGCTCATACTTCGCTCCGGGTTTTCCGCTCTATCAGGTTTAGGTACAGCGGACTTTCACCAGACACGCGGTTAATCTAATCGTTCGGTTGGTAATACTCCAACTTTAACGCTTCTCCGTCAAATACAGCATAGGAGTTATAATTAAGCCATTCACCAATATTTACATATCTGCTTCCCTTACCCAGGTCGATATCGAGCGGCAGGTGCCGGTGCCCAAAAATAAAATAATCGAAATGTGTTTGCTGCAATTGTTCTTTAGCGTAAATGGCCAGCCATTCTTTATCCTCACCTAAAAAAACCTCTTTTTCAGTTTGCGCAGCCCGGCTTCCCCTACTCCAGCCATTGGCAATACCAATACCCAAATTGGGATGTAAACGGGCAAACAACCACTGACAAAGCCTGCTTCTAAAAATCTTCCTTAAAAATTTATACTTGCTATCGCCCGGACCAAGGCCATCTCCGTGGTGCAGGTAAAATTTCTTCCCGCCACGCTCCATAATCATTTCATCGCTGATAATTTCCATCCCGATCTCGCGGGTAAAATAATCGCGCACCCACATATCGTGGTTACCTTTAAAGAAATAGATTTTAACACCCGCATCGGCCATTTCGGCCAGTTTTCCTTGTAAACGAATAAAGCCCTTTGGGATTACCTTATCATACTCAAACCAGAAATCGAAAATATCGCCCATTAAAAAAAGCTCGGCGCAGGTTGGTTCTATAAAATTCAGCCAACTTACAATGCGTGCCTCACGTGCGCGGCTTTCGGCATAACCCGGGGTACCCAAATGAAAATCGGAAGCGAAATAAATATTCTTGGCCATGTACTGTCAAAGGTAAGGTAAAAAGACTAAAGCTTAAAGACCAAAGCTCAAAGCCTTATAATCGGTGTAATCCTAAAATCTGTGTAATCCCTCCATAAAAACATATATTAGTAAATAAATCTTGTTGAATATGAAAAAACAAATTGTATTGAGCTTATTTGCAGTAAGTCTTTTCGCTTGTAAACCAGAAAAGCAAGCCGCAGAAAAAATAACATTAATGAAATATCCCAACACGAAAAAAGATAGTACCACCGATAATTACTTTGGCAATAAAATAGCCGATCCTTACCGCTGGCTGGAAAACGATACATCGGCCGAAACCAAAGCCTGGGTTAACGCTGAAAATAAGATAACTCAAAATTACCTGGAGCAAATTCCTTACCGCGCCGATATTAAAAAGCGATTAACCGACCTCTGGAATTATCCCAAAGAAAGCGCTCCGTTTAAAGTAGGCGAATATTATTTCTTTACCAAAAACGATGGCTTGCAGAATCAAAGCATCTGGTTTATTAAAAAAGGACTGAATGGAGCGGAAGAAGTTTTCCTCGATCCAAATAAATTGACTGCTGATGGAACTGCAGCAGTTTCGTTGCTTGGCTTTTCGCACGATAAAAAATACCTGGCCTATTCTGTTGCCCAGGCCGGATCTGATTGGAGTAATATATATGTAATGGAAGTGGCCACCAAAACGAAACAGGGCGACGAACTGAAATGGACCAAATTCTCGGGTGCGGCCTGGCGTGGTGATGGTTTTTACTACAGCAGGTTCGACGAGCCGGTAAAGGGCACCGACCTTTCTGCGGCCAATAAATACCAGAAAGTATACTACCATAAACTGGGCGATCAGCAGAAAAATGATCAGTTGATTTTTGAAGATAAAACCAATCCGAACCTGTACTTTGGGGCCAGTGTTACCGAAGATGAACACTTTTTGGTTATCTACGCCAATGCCGGTACTTCGGGCAATGCGTTATATTATCAGGATTTAAAATTACCGGGCAGTAAAATTGCCCTGCTGGTAAAAGGTTTCGAAAACAACCACGGCGTAGTAGATAATGTGGGCGATAAACTTTTGTTAAGCACCGATCTGGGTGCCGAAAACAAACAGATTGTATTGATAGACCCGAAGAATAACGATCCCAAAAACTGGCAGAAAATAATTCCCGAATCGACGTTGGCCATGGAAAACATTGCTACAGGTGGTGGCTTTTTATGGGCAACCTATTTAAAGGATGCCAGCACCAATATTGTTCAGTTCGATTTAACCGGCAAAAAAATTGGCGAAGTAAAATTACCCGCTATTGGCACCGTTGATGGTTTTGGCGGCTACAAAGAAGATCAGGAATTCTTCTATTCCTTTTCTAACTTTACCACACCGAGCTCCATTTACCGCTACGATCTGAAAAAAGGCGAATCTACTTTATACAAAAAATCGGCCATACAGCTCAATACCGAAAACTACGAAACCAAACAGGTATTCTATCCTTCAAAAGATGGCACAAAAGTACCCATGTTTATTGTACACAAAAAAGGCATCAAGCTTGATGGCAACAATCCGGTTTATTTGTACGCTTATGGTGGTTTTCAGATCAGCTTAACACCAGGCTTTAGCCTATCGCGCATGTTGTTTTTAGAGCATGGTGGTATTTATGTACAGCCAAGCTTGCGTGGTGGCAGCGAATACGGCGAAGCCTGGCATAAAGGTGGTATGCTCGAAAAGAAACAAAATGTTTTTGACGACTTTATTGCTGCAGCCGAATATCTGATTAAAGAAAAATATACCAATCCGGCTAAAATAGCCATTTCAGGCGGCTCAAACGGAGGGCTTTTGGTTGGCGCCTGTATGACACAAAGACCCGAGCTTTTTAAAGTTGCCCTGCCAGCAGTGGGTGTTTTAGATATGTTGCGCTACCACAAATTTACAGTAGGCTGGGGCTGGGCAGTAGAATATGGAACCAGCGATAAAAAAGCTGATTTCGATTACCTGATCAAGTATTCGCCGCTGCACAATGTAAAAAGTGGCGTAAATTATCCGGCTACTTTAATCACTACGGCCGACCATGACGACCGGGTGGTGCCTGCGCATTCGTTTAAGTTTGCAGCTACTTTGCAAGAAAAATACAAAGGCGATAACCCGATGCTGATCCGGATTGAAACCAAAGCCGGGCATGGCGCCGGAAAACCGACTACAAAATTGATTGAGGAATCGGCAGATGTATGGAGCTTTGTATTTCAGAATTTAGGGATGGGGTGGTAGTTTTTTGTCATTCTGAGAAATTCAACCCATTGCGAAAATTCGTCATTGCGAGAAGGCTTTTTCAGCCGGCGAAGCAATCTTACCACGATCGCTACTTAGCGAGCCCATTAAGATTGCCTCGTTCCTCAGGATGACAAACAAAGCATTTCCCACTAAACCTATAGACCAATTATAATTTGCTTTAAAACCTCAAAAAACCTTAACTTTTGTTTTTAATAGCAGCAGAACATATAAAATATTGAATACAACAGATTTACAAAATTATCTGGAATATTTCTAAATAACAAAATTGATAATACTTTATTTCGTAACTTTGCATCAAATTTTTTTTTAATGATCACTACTGATATAGCCGTAATAGGCGCTGGTCCGGTGGGCTTATTTGCCATTTTTGAAGCCGGTTTATTAAAAATGCGTTGCCATTTAATTGACTACCTGCCTCAGGTTGGCGGTCAGCTGTCTGAAATTTACCCTAAAAAACCGATATACGATATCCCGGGCTACCCTTCTGTTCTGGCTCAGGAGCTTATCGACAACTTAATGGAGCAGGCCAAGCCTTTCCACCCAACGTTTACTTTAGGCGAGCGTATTGAAGGCTTAGAAAAGCGTGGCGAAGCCGATTTCGTTTTAACTACGAACATGGGTACCGTTATCGAAGCTAAGGTTGTGGTAATTGCAGGTGGTTTAGGTTGCTTTGAGCCACGTAAACCGGCCGTAGAGAACTTAGAAAATTTTGAAAACGGAAAGGGTGTTAACTACATGATCCTTGATCCGGAAAAATACCGCGATCAGAAAATGGTAATTGCGGGTGGTGGCGACTCTGCTTTAGACTGGACCATTTACTTAGCCGAAGTTTGTTCTGAACTTACTTTGGTACACAGAAGCGAAAGTTTCCGTGGTGCACCAGATTCGGTTGCTAAAGTAATGGCATTGGCCGAAAGCGGGAAAATTAACTTGATTTTAAACAGTAACCTGCAAGCCGTACACGGAACCGACAAATTAGAAAAGGTTGAAATTGTACAGAACCGTACGATGGAAAAAACGGTTGTAGATGCCGATCATTTAATTCCTTTGTTTGGTTTGAGTCCTAAATTAGGCCCGATCGAAGACTGGAACCTAAACATCAGCAAAAGTGCAATTGAAGTAAATGTTGATGATTATTCGACCAACATCCCGGGTATTTATGCCATTGGCGATATCAACACTTACACCAATAAATTAAAATTAATTCTGTGTGGTTTCCACGAGGCGGCATTAATGAGCCACAGTGCTTATTCTTATATGAACCCTGGTGTGAAGTATACCATGAAATATACAACAGTAAACGGAGTTTCAGAATTTTAAGCTTTCTGCTATATTTGCGACTATAAAGAGAGCTAAAAATGGAGAACAACATTAACATATATATGCAAGAGCCGGATGGCTCGGTTACCGAACACGTTGCACCAACCGACATGGGCTTAAGCCTGATGGAGTTTTTAAAGGCATCAGAATACGATATTCTGGCTACCTGCGGCGGAATGGCCCTTTGTGCTACCTGCTGTGTCGACGTTTTGGAAGGTGAAGAAAAACTTAACGAAATGACAGACGATGAGTATGCCATGTTAGATACGCTACCTGATTTATTACCCAATTCGCGTTTAGCCTGCCAGCTGCAGTTAAACAACAATATGGACGGACTAAAAGTGAAATTGCACGGCGTAAGCTAATTGCAAACTACATAAAATAGAAACGGCGATACCAAAGTATCGCCGTTTTTGTTTTTGATTAGTCGGGATTACAAATAAGGAGTGTTCGAAACCTTACTGGTGTCATCTGTCTAAAAAATGAATAAATTAAAGATGGGTTGCAAATCCCGACTCAAGAATAAGGGAGCTAAAGCCGGCTCATCTGCATATCTGCGTCATACCAACTTAAGGGTAAGTCCGCAGTGAGTCCGCATATAGTCCGCGTTTTATGGCTTAAATGCGGACTTACTATGGATTTGATACGGATTTGCAGTATATTAATATTGAAGGAGGTACGCAGCAGGTAGCCATTAAGAATAGTTCATTAATATTATTTACAATTACGGCCATTTTAGACGGAAAGAACCTCCGTGGTTCTATTGGAAATTTATCGTTTAGCAAGCAGGGTAAAAACACTATTGTAAAATCGAAACCGGGTAAAGGCAATGTTAAATAAACGCAGGCCATTAAAAAAAGTGCATCTGTTTTTGGAACTTATATTAGTCCCTTATCTAAATACATCAGGATGTTGTTTAGAGATCTTTCTGCTGGTTTTCTAAAATCAAAATGTTTCGAACACTCCTAATTACAAATTACGACTAACAAAGTTCAGACCTCACAGGTTTTAAAAACCTGTGAGGTCTGCTTTCTTCTATTGAACGCTCACTTTTTGATTGGCAACATTCCAGCCATACACCTCAACAGCTAAATTATTTTGTGTGCCCGTATATTCTACTGTAACGGTTTTACTTTCACCCGGTAAAATACTCACATAGTTATCGTCGTAAAATGCGGGTAATATCCTTTCGTTGCTGTTACCGTTAATTAAGGCTACGCGATTAAAAAATGCAACCGGATTTCCTGAAGCATTGCTTAAGGTAACTTCTACCTTACCATTCTTTTTAACCGTAGCAACTTTTAATGGTGCCTGTTTTATGTTTTTCAGGCCAGAATATTCGCCATCTTTTCCAGGCAGCCAGTAAATATTTTCGCTCAATATGTTTTGCTGCTGATCCAAAATTCTTAACGAAACAAATACCCCTTCTTTTTTATCGAGTTTGGTTAAAAATTCGTTTAAAGGGAACAACCTTCTTACCGATGATGGGCCAACTGAATTAAATACCTGCGAGTAGAAATAATCCTTCCCATCCATATCGTAAGCTTTAGCCTGTACCATCAGGTTGTTGCGGGTAGTAAAACCATTATTTACGATGGTTACCATACTATCTAAAGGATTCATCATTACGTGTAGCGGTTCACTACCTTTTCTTAAACCATATAAACAGGCGTTAGGGTCGAGGTAATAATCGTACATCTGCCCGCGCATGGCTGTCCAGGGGTTTTGGGTTTTCCAAATGATAGATCCGGTATACCAATCCCACATTTTGTTAGAGAAACCCTCCATTAAAGCACGGTACTGATCGTAATTTGCCAATTGCGCTTTCATGGCAAAATCTTTGGCATCTTTTGGTTTACCATATGGGTTAAGATATTGCTCGTACGAAATGTATTTGTGGTAATCCCATACCGAATCTGGCTTAGCTTTATATTGTGGTGCGATCAGATTTTTCTCCGGAATAAAGCGCAGCAAAGAAGCGTAATCGCCCACCCCTACCGAGCCTACTTCCGAGTTGTAAGGGAAAGTTCTGGTTCCCCAGAAGGTTTTAATATCCTGGATGCCATAAGGGCCATCGCCATTACCACCAATAGAATTGTACGACATTTCATCGCTGTTAGAGAAATCGAAAAACTGGCGTGTTCCGTCTAACCTCGGAAGAATATCGTTTTTCAAAGGATTTAAAATATCATCCGGAGGGGTAATTTCATTTCCACCACACCAAAAAGCAAGTGAAGCATGGTTTCTGATGAGTTTAATCTGATCTTCAATTGCCGTTAAAACTAATGGATGATCATCCGGATAATTTCTTCTGGTCCATTGATCTTCTTTTTTCATCGGATCTACCCAGCGGCCATTACAATCGCCGCTAAACCAAAAATCCTGGAAAACCAACAAACCATATTTATCGCAGGCATTGTAAAATTCAGGTCTTTCTAAAATGGCACCACCCCATATCCTGATCAGGTTCAGGTTCATATCTTTATGGTAACGCACTTCAGCATCGTAGCGGGCATCGGTAAAACGGAGCATGGCGTCAGAAATAATCCAGTTACCACCTTTAATAAAAATCTTTTGCCCGTTTACAAATGTGCCCATGCTTTTGGTATGGTCGTTCCAGATATTATCAATCTGGCGGATACCCACTTTAAGTGCTTCCTGATCCAGTACCTGTGCTGAGGCAACAAATTTGATCTTTAAATCGTAAAGGTTTTGATCGCCATAGCCACTTGGCCACCACAGTTTCGGGTTTTCTATTTGTAAATCAGAAAGCTTAACGATAGCAGTTTGATTGGCGGCAATTGTTGCAGGTTGTTTAATTATCTTTCCTGCTATTTCGTATTGTAGCGTACCGGAAACTGCGTTGCTGGTTGGGTTTTCTACTTCAACAGTAACCTTCACCGTTGCCGGGTTTTGCTTACCCGTTGCTAATCTTTTACCCGGAACCAAAGTAACCACATGTGGGTTTTGGAGATTAATGCTTTTGGTTTTTTCGATGGTAACTTTGTCCCAAATACCGGTATTACGGTCGCGGGTAGGTTGAATCCAGTCCCAACCCGCTGTATATTGCGTGGTTAAACCTTTGGCAATAGTTCCGTCGCCACCCTGGCCTCCATTGGGATTACCTGGGAAGTCGGGCGGATACACAATTACGGCTAACCTGTTTTTGCCATTAGCTGCAAGTAGTTTAGTAATGTTATACTGCGCCCTTAAATGCATCCCCACCTGGGTTTTAGGATTTACCTTTTTGCCATTCAAATAAATTTCGGCTTTGTAATTAATTCCCCTAAACTGTAACCAAACCTGTTCATTTCCTGTTGCACGCTCGTCAAAATCTTTTACAAACCAATAAGTATAATGATCGTTACCGGTGTGGTATACATCGGCAATCTTTTCGTTGTTCATACCATAAAATGGATCGGGCACTTTTTTATTGTTCAACAAAGTGGTAAGCACCGTTCCGGGCACCGTAGCCGGCATCGAGTTATTGAGCACGAAACCTGTTTTAGAAATTGCTGCACCATCTGATTTTACATCTTTGACGTTGGTACAAATCCATCCCGAATTTAATTCGTAACGCTGTTGCGCACCTGCGATTAAACCCGAGCAACATAAAAGAAGTAGAAATATTTTCTTCATTTTATTAATTATTGTATGAGTGATTTATTGGAATGAATGATTGAATGACTGCATGATGGAATGAGTGGGATATTTTGCACATTCAGTCATGCGCTAATTTAATCATTCTTACCTTATTTGGTTGATATAGGTCTGTCTTCAGGTTTTACTCCCCAGGTTGCCGATGGTGTATTACCCATATAAATCTGCATATTTCCACTGGCCATAATGGCTTTGTGCAAAATAAATGATTTGGTGTAGGGCTTGCCGTTTAGTACAATTTTCTGGATGTATTTATTTGCGGCACTATTTCCGATTACTTTAATATCGAACTTTTTGCTCCCTCCAAGCGCAATGCTGGCTTCGTTAATTAATGGCGTACCGAAAACATAAGCGCCATTTGCCGGATTTACCGGATAAAAACCCATAGCTGTGAAAATATACCAGGCGCTCATTTGCCCTACATCTTCGTTGCCGCACAAACCATCGGGCTTAGCCGAATAAAAGTCTTTGTCTATTTTGCGGATCAGATCGGCAGTTTTCCAGGGCTGACCTGCGTAAGTGTATAAATAAGTAATGTGGTGGTTGGGTTCATTTCCCTGGGCGTAATTACCAATTAATCCACTGATATCGGGCGAACCATTGGTTCCCAAATCTAAAGGTAAGGTAAACAGCGAATCGAGTTTGTTGACAAAAGGTTTATCGCCGCCAAAAAGATTGATCAGTCCCTCTACATCCTGAGGTACCAGCCAGGTATACTGCCAGGCATTTCCTTCTACGTAGTCATCTTCGCGGTGTTTAGATGAAAAAGGATCGAAGGGGCTTCTCCAGTTTCCGTTGGCCAGTTTACCACGCATAAACTGAACATTAGGATCGAAATACTGGCTGTATAACTTTGCTCTTTTGCTGAAATAGTTGTAATCGGCGGTTTTGTTCAGTGCTTTGGCCATCAGTGCAATGCAATAATCATCTATCGCGTATTCCAAAGCCTTACCTACTGATTCATTTATTTTATCGGCCGGAATGTATTTCAACTCCTGGATGTACTCGATCCCGTCAGTTTTTTGCATGGCTGATTGTTTCACTGCTGCATAAGCCAGATTAACATCAAAACCACGGTATCCTTTCAAATAAGCATCAACAATAACCGGCACAGCGTGGTAGCCTACCATGGTGTTGGTTTCGCTTCCCATTAAATGCCATACAGGTAATTTGCCCTGCTGTTTGTAAATGGCCAGCATGGTATTCACCACATCGTTCACCTTATCCTGGTGTAAGATGGTAAACAACGGATTGGCTGCACGGTAAGTATCCCACAGCGAAAAAGTAGTTAAATTATTAAAGCTGGCTTTTTTGTAGACCTTTTTATCGGTGCCGAGGTAATCTTTATTGACATCGTTGAACAGCGATGGCGCAACCATGGTATGATACAAAGCGGTATAAAATACTTTTTTGGTAGTATTTGAGGCTTCAATTTTAACTTTTGCCAGCTCTTTTTCCCATTTCGCATCACTGTTTTTAACAGTTGCAGCAAAATCCCAGTTGGGCAGCTCTGTTTTTAAATTTAAAATGGCATTATCGATACTTACCGGCGACAGTGCCACTTTAACCTGCAGTTTGTTGTTATTGATAGCTGCAAAATCGACAACAGCTTTCAGCTTTTTACCTGTTAATGCTTTCCCGCTTTTAACAACAGTGCTATCGTATAAGGTTATGTTTTTAATGGGTTGCGAAAGCTTAATCACGAAATATAAGCGCTGATCGCTGGACCAACCTTTCGAATTTCTGTGCCCAACAATTGTGGTTGCATCAAGCTGCTTAAATGAAGCTGATACCGGTGCGTCCCAGCCAATCCCTTCAACTAAATCGATAATAATATGTGGGGTTTCGGCTGCATTTTTAAAGGTATACTGGTGAAAACCTACCCTTTCGGTAGCCGTTAATTCGGCTTGGATTCCATATTTATCGAGCAATACGCTGTAGTAGCCAGCTTTTGCTACTTCATTCTGATGCGAAAAGGTAGATAGATAACCTGCCGGATCGTTGGCCGTTTTACCCTTTTCTAACAAGGTTTTCCCTGTTGCTGGCATAATGGAAATATCGCCCAAATCGCCAATACCCGTACCGCTCAAATGAGTATGTGCAAAACCGGTAATCGTGTTACTAACATAATTGTAACCGCTGCACCAGTCCCAACCTTCGAAAATGTTATTGGGTCCGAGCTGTACTGCGCCAAAAGGCACATTGGCACCCACAAAAACGTGCCCATGTTTTGCCGAACCAATTAGCGGATCGATATATTGGGTTAATTTCGTTTTTTGCTGCGCAAAGGCTTGATTAACGCATAAAGAGGCGGTTAAAAATAGAATAGATGAGATTTTGTTGAAATGCATGGTGTATCCTACGATAGGTTTTAAAGCCCTAAAAGTAAAACGTTTTACGTTAATTTTCATTTAAAATGAAAAAGAATTACATCTAAGCTATAATCGCTCAAACCATTTATTTCTCGATATCCAATACAATTACATGGTCTGGATCAGTATTACTCACCCTGGTATTTATGTTTAACTTTCCTTTTTTAAAGGTATAATT
Source organism: Sphingobacteriaceae bacterium (assembly GCA_965284455.1). Taxonomy (GTDB): domain Bacteria; phylum Bacteroidota; class Bacteroidia; order Sphingobacteriales; family Sphingobacteriaceae; genus Pedobacter. The sequence continues at coordinate 4,631,891 of OZ260086.1, read as the reverse complement.
TACTGCAGTTTTATCTTTTAATAAATAGGCTTTATTAACTTTTTTAGCCGGAATGTTATCTAAATCGAGCGTAGCGGTTTTACCATCCAAAATGTGGATATAGATATTTTTATCGGTTTGGGTAATACTTCCCCAGGCTTGTGGTTTAATGAAACCTGCATTGGTGTTGTAAATACTTTCGCCATAAACCTTTAGCCAGGCCCCCATGCTGGCCAAACGCTCCTGAAACTCGGGCTGGATTTTACCGTTTGGCATGGGTCCGATGTTAAGCAACAGGTTAGAACCCAAACTGGCGGCCTTAACCAACATACTTACCAGTTCTTTGTTCGATTTGTAATGTGTATCGCTCAAATTATAACCCCACGAGTTTGAAATCGTTTCGCAGGTTTCTAACGGAAGTTTATCTGATGCTTGCTGAAAACTTAAGCCCGACTTATTTTCTCCGGGAAGATCGCGTTCAAACATCTGGAAATCTTCGCCTGCAAAAGGACTAAGGTGGTGGTTATTCCCGATCATACATTGTGGCTGCAATTTATGGATGAGACTATAAATTTCATCGTATTTCCAGTCTATGCGCGAGGTTCTGTCTTTTTCACCTTCAGGCGCAGTTTGGTCCCAATGGCCATCGAACCAAATGCCGCCAATTTCGCCGTATTTGGTTAACAATTCGGTTAATTGGTTTTTCATAAACTGCAGGTAACTGGCGTAATCGCCCTTACCCGTCCGACCAGAATTTTGGCCGGTACGCCCGGTTTCGTGGGGATAATCCTCGCGGCGCCAATCTAACAAAGAATAATATAAGTAGAGTTGTATCCCCTGTTTATGGCATTCATCCGCCATCATTTTCACAATATCTTTTTTGTATGGCGTGTTCATGATGTTGAAATCCGAATATTTGGTATCCCACATGCTAAAACCATCGTGGTGGCGGGTAATCAGCGTAATGTATTTCATGCCAGCATTTTTGGCCATAGTTACCCATTGTGCAGCATTAAACGCTGTAGGGTTGAAAAAATCTTTCAGGTTGGTATAGTTATGTACATTCAGCTTCCGTTCATTCATTACCCATTCGCCACTTCCGGGAATACTAAATGGCCCCCAGTGAATAAACAAACCAAACCGGGCATCGTTAAACCAGGCGCGTTGTTTTAAATTGGACGCTGCAGGCACATAATCCTGCGCTTTTAATTGCAGGCCAAACAACAGGATAAAGCCTATTATTGCTAATTTTTTCATACGCTGGATGTGGTTATTTTTTTAGTTTATAGAAGCAGTAGCTTTAGTTGGTTTTCCAATTACTTTATAGTTTCCATCGCCTTTTAAAATGGCTAAAATCTGTGTTTGGTTAGTAAACAGGTTTTTAGCCGCAGCCAATTCTTTATCGTACTGAAAACTTTGCTCAATCCTTCCCTTTTCGTAAAAATAACGGCTTACAATCTGGGTTTCTAGCACACGTTTAATTTCTGCTTTATGACTTACCAAATCTGTTTTTTTAGAGGAAGTAAGCTTGTATTTCAGGTTTTCGAGATCGGCTTTTACTTCAGCAGATTTATTTTCCTTTTCAGCCTCTGCGCGCAGGTCAGAAAGTAATCTTTCGGTGCGGCTCAGGTAGGTTAAATCTTTATCGGCCAAACTGCCCGAAAAGGTAGCATAATCGGCATCAGAAAGTTGAAAGTTTTTTGCTGCTGCTACAGTTGGTTTTTCCTTTTTGTACTGGTTGGCATAATTGAAGAAAAGGTTTTTATTCAGCATAGAGATCGTTATCGGACTCAATTTTGAAGCTTCGACCACAATATCGGGATAAACGCCATTGCCACTATACACATTTCTGCCGGCTTTGGTTTGGTACATCACCATGGTAGAATCGGCAAAGCGTTCGGCCACACCATCTGCATTTTTATGGGCGTAATCTAATTTCTGAATGCACCGGCCCGATGGCGTATAATATTTAGCTACGGTTACCTTTACCAAACTGTTGTAAGGCAGGTTAAATGTTTGCTGCACCAAACCTTTGCCATAACTGCGCTGACCAATTACAATGGCGCGATCTAAATCCTGCAAAGAGCCTGCTACAATTTCGGAGGCCGAAGCAGAATTTCCATTTACCAGTACCACTAAAGGCACTGATGTAGAAACTGGCGCAAAAAGTGTTTTATAGGTCAGGGTTTTCTCTACATTTTTACCTTTTTGGGTAACCACCAACTGATCCTTATTTACAAAAAGGTTCACAATTTTAACTGCTTCCTGCAAAATCCCTCCGCCGTTATTTCTCAAATCGAGTACTACGCCTTTCGGGTTTTCTTTTTGGATGGCCAGTAAAGCATCTTTAACTTCCTGACCTGAGTTTTCTAAAAATTTATCGAGCTTAATATAGCCGATGCCATCGCCCACCATGCCCGAGTAAGAAACGTTTGGTTGTTTAATTTCATCTCGGGTTAGTTTTTTTGTCAATTCTTTACCATCCCTGATTACCAGCAAATCAACCGGAGTGCCTTTTGGCCCACGCAACAACTGACTGACTTCGGCACGATCTTTACCTTTAACAGCAATTCCATTTATGCTTACGAGTTGATCGCCCGGCTTAACTTCGCTTTTATAAGCCGGATAGCCTTCGCTAATATCATTTATAAATAATTTACCGTCAATAAAAACGGTACTGGCGCCAATACCACCATACTGCGTGCTTACATATTTCAGCTTATAATCTTCAATTTCCGATTCTGGCACGTATTCAGTATAAGGATCCAGGCTATCGAGCATGGCATCAATTCCGGTACGCATCAATTTTGGCGCATTGGTATCATCAACATAGTTAATATTGATTTCCTTATATAGCGAGGCAAAAATATCCAGGTTTTTAGAAACCAGAAACAAATCTTCTTTGAAAGAAAAAGATAAAGCAGCCACACCCAGGCCAGCTGCTAAAAGACCATATTTTAGTTTCTTCATAACCTTATTATTTTAGTCCCAAAAGGCGCATTTAAATAAAAGGCTGCTTATGGGGGAATTATTTATCGTTTTAGTAGAAACGTAAATGTACAAAAAGCAATAAATATTAAAAACAGCTTATTTGGGGCAGGCGTAAATTAAGCGTTACGCAATAAATCGCCCAAATAATAGTAATATAGGGGCTAAGCTTTTTTTATTTATGCCGGGCAAACAGCCAGGCGGGTATCTGGGAGGTTAGCAATAACGGAATGGTAATGAGGTTATGGTCTAACTTGTTATAGGTTGTAAACAATAAACCAGGATTACCTTTCATCGCACGATATAAATGCTCGCTTCCCTCGTAAGGATTTTCATTGTCCTGCCGGCCATGAATTAACCAAATAGGTTTTCGTTGGACGCCATTTATATTTATGAAATCGGGAACAGCCGCAATAGAAACCATAGCAGCAAAGATTTTTGGTGCAATGTTCATTAGGTTTTGCGCGGTAGATGCCCCCATGGAATACCCCACCAAATAAATGCGATTAGTATCTATCCCCGGGTATTTATTTTTTACCTCGCGGATCAACTCCAACAGTAAATGTACATCTTCTGATGGCTTAGAGATCAGGCAATTCCGCACGGAATCCAGATAATAATTGGATGAACGTGTTTGAAACTGTGGAGCAATTACGAACGCCGGGTATTGTTGGCGAATGTCCGGTCGCAACCAAATTCTGGCCAATGGTTCCAATTGCCTTTCATTGTCTGCGCCTATCCTGGTTGAGTTATGAAATGTAATAACCAGAGGGTATTTTAAATGGCTTTTGTAACTTTCCGGCAATAACAATCTATAATTAAGCGAGGTACTCCCTTTAATGAAAGTTTGTTTGAGATACTGGTCGGCTGATAAGTCGTTTAATTGTTTTCTGGTTTGAGCCGATGTTAGGCTATCTGGAAAAGCATCATTAAATACCTGTTGTTGTGCCGATAATTTAAGGGCACTTAACCAGAGCAGGAATGCGAGTACAAAAGATGCAAATTGCATGAGAAAGCGAGGTAGAGCGAGCGCCTGTACGTATTAAATTGACAACAAAAAGCTTAAATATGTTGTACTTAGAAAAGTAAAAACTGGAATCTTACAGCCTGTTTCCCTTGGTATCGGCCAGTGCTTTCTGAATGGTAAACTCAACGTAGGTACGATCGCGTTTAACCAGGCGCATTAAGTCTTCAACCAGTTGATCTTCTTTACCAGGCTCAAATGCCAAAGGTTCGTTCGCCAGATCGCGGTATTTCCTTAAGAATTTGGTTCTTACTTTAAATGCGGTTTCAGAAGTGAGTTGAAAATTAGCCATGGCATATTTTATTTGATGCAAAAGTAAAAAATATTTGTTCAGGTTAATACCTTTTTATGTGATCTGACAAAAAAAACAGACATTCGCAAAAAAATATTGCACGATAATTGTGTTAAAACTGCGTTATAAAATCTAACCCGGAACAAAAACCGCCTGGAGCGTTTTAAAAAGAAGCCATATTGCTAAATCTATTTAAAATTCGCACAAGCAGGTTTTTGATTTTATAACCTTAAAAATTAAACTAAAATGAAAAAAATCATCTTCTCTATTGTTTTCCTGACATTGGGTTGGGCAACATCAAAGGCACAAACATTTAACCTGGGGGTTAAAGCAGGTGTGAACCTGGCTAAGTTAAATTCGGATTTCGCGAGCGAAGAAAACCGTTTAGGCTATCAAATCGGCGCATGGGCACGTATTGGCGGTGCAAGTTTTTATGTACAACCTGAGGCTTACATTGGCAGCAAAGGCAACAAATTTATCAGCTTCCAGCAGGATAACGGCAACGAAGTATCAGCAGAAGGAAAAGTAAAATTTACTACACTGGACGTTCCGGTTTTATTGGGAACAAAATTTGGTGCTAAAAACCTTAACTTCCGTTTAATGGCTGGCCCGGTTATTTCGTTCATATTAGATGAAAATTCGACCTTTAGCTCGGCTTACCAACAGGCAACAGATTTCGACAACTACAAAAACCAGGCATTGGGCTTACAGGCAGGTGCAGGTGTTGATGTAGGTAGCATTTCGGTTGATTTACGTTACGAAGCTGGTTTATCGAACATCAGCAAAAGCGAAAAGTATAGCCAGAAACCTAATCTTTTCCAATTGAGTTTAGGGTTTAAGATTTTGTAAAAATTTACAACAAAGGGCCTGTTAAAATACACTTAACAGGCCCTTCTTCATTTAGCCCGAAGTTTATCTAATAATTGTTAAGCTTCCGCTTATTTTGCCACAATCGGTTTTCATATCGATAACAAAATAATAAACACCGGCCGGGAGTGGTTTTCCGTTGTAGGTTCCATTAAATTCTTTTGCATACCCTTTTGAGTGAAACAGCCGGTTTCCGAGCCTGTTAAAGACAGAAAATTCAGCTTCCGGATGGTTTTCTGCCCCATTAATCTTCCAGGTATCATTTACACCATCGCCATTGGGGCTTATTGAATTCGGCACTTGTAAAACCCTCTCTTCAACCTTTGTTAAGTCAATAACTTCGCTTTTTACTTCGCAACCATATTTATCTTTTACCCATAACTGATACTTATCAGGTTTAAGTTTTTGAAAATTAAGTGTATTGGCAGCTACATTGCCTTTTGTACCGATCCAGCTATAAGTAAAAGGGCTGGTTGATCCCACGACGTCTACCCCGCTAACACTTACCGATTTTCCATCGCAACTGATAGTGGAGCTTATTTTAGAAAAATCGATTACCGGGAGCGGCGCAATGCCCACCGTAAAAGTACCGACTACATTTGTACAGCCGTTCCCATTGGAGGCCGTTAAGGTGTATGTTCCGGCTGCTACATTACGCAAAACCTCTTCGTTACTCACTATTGTACCAGTTTGGTCTGTCCAGCTAAAAACCAATGGGATTTGGGTCTCATATGCGGTAATACTTACACCTCCATTATTTTCGTTGCAAGTTACAGGTTTAATTTCAGAAGCTTTTGCTTTGTAACTGATATTGGTATTCAGGATAGTATAGACTGCAGAGATAGATTCGCAACCACCAGGCTGACCTGCTTTTAAATAATAGGTTCCTCCGGGCACATTTTTAAGCTCCCGCTCATTGCCAACCAGATTGTTATTGGTATCGAACCAATTAAATACACTGGCATCACTTACCTCCAATTGGGTAATATTCCCCGTCGAATTCCCACAAAAGGCATCTTTTATAATTTTATTCGCATCTGATATAATTGATTTGGAGAATGCAGCGGTAGCCCCATCCGGGTTGGTGCCCGTACTGGTTATCGCAGCTGTTAAGGTACCCTGGTATTCCCATGTCCCGTCGGCAGCTGTTGGTACTGAAGCAATAAAAGTTTTACCCTGGCAATCCGGGCATTCATCATCGTAAAAAAGTTCGATAAGTGCATTCGGAAGGTAAATACCGCTTGCTGATGTAGCAGTAATTGTAGTAATCCGGGAAGGTGTAATGCTTTTACCGGGAGGGATATCTTTAAAAGCAATTGCAGCTAATGTATTGCAATATGTGCTATTTTTCAGGATACTAACCGGATAAGAAGCATCGACCAATATGCCCAATTCATTATAGGCAATTACATTCTGATCGACAACATCTACACCACCAATAATACCTGCCAAACAATTATACAGTTCGATGCCGTATTGTGTATTTCCAAAGTTTTCACTGTTTAGCCCGCACCCGATTACATTCCTGCTAATCGTATATTTTTGTTTTAAATTGTCGACTTTTATCCCTTTTAACTGCGAGGCGATGTAATTATCGGAAATGAGAAGATTTACATTTTCACCATTGGCAAAAATGCCTGTAGACTGTAGCTGTGGAAAGGTTTTTGTTTTAGTGATATCAAAACCAATTACATTAAAAGAAATATTCACATTCCCTGTTAAGGCACCTAATGAAATGGCATTGGAATTACCTGAAACAAGGTTTCCATGGCCCGCTGTATTTCCGCCAATTGTCGAATTTTTGAGATAGCTCAAATCAATGCCCACGACATTTCCGGCAGGGCTTTTCCCGCTTGGATCTAACCCGATAATATTGGATGAAATGGTAATATCATCCTGCACAAAAGGCTGGGTTGGCGAAATTACCGAGGTATAATTATTGCCAAAGCCATTTTGCTTGTTGGGCGCTCCGATAATTACATGTGCTGCATTTTTCAAAAAAACCGCGGCTTTTCTGTCGTCTGCAGGAATGCCAGCCTGAGATACAAAATTACTGAAGTAAAGACCATAAATCTCAATATTCGTGACTCCATCTAAAACGAGACCATGAAAAAACGGACTCGCGCCGCGCACTAATTTAACCCTAATGCTTAGGCTTTCCAGCAAGCTGGTAGGTTGGCTAGTGGCATCTATTACAATGTTTGAAGTGAGTGCAGGTAATTCTTCGGTAAGGGTGACGGTTATATCGCCTGCTGAGATTGCCGGTATATTGAACAGAATGAGATCGGCAGTTGTAGTACCATTTGCATTGGCTCCGAGAATAGCTTCGCGCAGAGTGCCTGAACCAGCGTTTCCGTTATTTACCACCACAAATGTTGCCGCTTCTGCCCGTAAACAACTTACACCAATAAGCAGAAAAAGACATAAAAACCTCATTTTAATGCAGTTAATCGGTTTTACAAGTTAGTAAAATTGGCAAACAAGAACAAGAAAGCCCTGGTTAATAAAACCAAGGCTTTCATAATACATTTAAAAACGGCTATTGATTAGCTGTATTATCCAACAAAGGCCTGTTTGCTGCTGTAGCGGAGGTTACAGTCATATCTCCTCTGGCACCAACAGTGAAGGCCCTTCCTCCCAAAAAGCCTACCACACCATTTGTTGTTCCGTTTCGCGAAATAATATTGGTTGATGAAGATGGATACCTTACATACAACTCATAACTACCCACGGGTACAGCAACAAATGCAGATCCGCTTTTATAACCAATATTGGTTGCCACCACGGTTTCTACTGAGGTAACTGAATTCTTAATTACCAGGTTCATTGCCGCTGTTCCGTTTGGAATGGCATTAACAAAACGAACATAAGAAACCGTATTGCTTGATGTTGAAGGAGGCAATACATCTTCTAAAACAAACGACTCGGCTGTTTTGGTTGTACTGTTGTATATACCACAGGTGTATAGCGAATAGTATTTGCCATTGGCCAAAGCCGGATTCACTTCAGAGATAGTAACATTTGCGTTAGCCGCAGCTGTTGAAGGTATAATTCCATTTATCTTATAGGTACCAGGATTGATGACGCTATAGTTAGATGCCGGATATACGCCTCCGTAAGCTGTTCCGGTTGTACTTTCTGAACCAGTAGCGCTTAATATCCCTGAAACTTTTGTACCGTTGGCATAAAAATTTACAGAAGGCGCACCAGCGGCAAAATTGAAATATTTAATCCTGGAAATACTTGTTGCATCTACAGGCACATCAATAACCTGTATGCTATCATCTTTCTTACAAGAAGAGGTAAAAACCGTTACCAGCGTAACCGCCAGCAAACCTATATATTTTATTTTCATAACGTGCTAATTAAGGTTGAACAATCCAGGTTTGTTTAGTGTGATAATCGGTTGCCAATCCACCAATTACACTTAGTGCATCTCTGTTCCAAACATATTCTGAGTTATAACGCGGACGAATTCTGTAAGCTGGTTTACCGCCATTATCAGAGTATAGTGTGGTTGGAAAAACATAGCCCAGATATACCTGTTTCCCCGTTGCAGGATCGGCATCGGTATAATGATACCTTCTCATATCCATCCAGGTTTCTAAATGCCCCCAGCCCCATTGTGCAATATATTTCTGACACATAATCTGTGTTAGGGTTAAATCGGCTGCTGCTGCAGGAACAATTGCCGTAGCACTCATGTAAGCTGTTTTTTCTGCACTTGTTATCTGTGTTGGAGACTGGTTATCTTCAATATTTCTGGCATTAACAAAATCAATATGAAATGATATACCGTTTTTATAGGCAGCTAAAGCGGTTTCCTTATCCCCTTTTCTAAATGCCGCTTCTGCTTTAATAAACTGCAATTGAGCATAGGTCATTACCGGTAATTTGCACTTATCAGAGAAAATATATCTCCCTTGTGTATTTGCTGCCGGCGCAGAAATTGATGCGATGTTCCAGAAGTTATTAGGCAGCTGACTTGTTGTAAATGCACCTGTTCCTGCTGCTGTTACAATTCCCCTGTAAGCACCGTCTGGTGCAGGCGCCAACATACGCATCATTCTTGGGTCTACCACTCCGGTAAATTGTGTTCCGTTCATGAGGTTAACAATAAAAGGAGTTTGTCTGTAAGTTTGCATATTTCCCCTTGTTGGGCCCAAGAAATTTCTGTCGTCATTTCCGGTAACACCTGGATAAGCCATCAAAGCATCGTCTGCGTTACTTGTAAAAGATTTATCGACCGCAGCAATTACATCATCTGGCCTGTAACTGGCTTTATTGCTATAATGGTTTAAGTTTAAGGCCAGCATGGCATAGGCTAGCTTGGTCCATTTAGCACGGTCGCCTTTATAAATCAAGTCTGTTTTACCTAAGAAAGCCGCATCTACTGCTCCATCTGTTCTGGCTAAATTAGCTATAGCAGCGGTTAACAGGCGTTGTACTTCCTGGTAAGCATATTCCTGACTGTCGTAATTAAACAAATACTTGGTTGGATCTATGGCCTCTTTAACAATAATCTCTCCATGCACATCGGTTAACGACTGCCATCCCCATGCTTTTAAAATCTGGCCAACACCTAACAAATCCCAACGTTGCTCAGCCTCTGCCTTAGTATTCATGTCCACTAAGTTTTGACCTAAGCTCCAATACACATCCCTCCACAATTCAGCACCATTATCAGATGCCGGATCGTAACCTTGCAAATCCCAGGTAGTACCAGCTGTTGTTGAAGTCCAGTTTTGGGTATACCTTCCAATAAACCTCCCGTCGTATTGTGGTGCGGTTACCATCCAATGCAGCATTGGCGACAAATATAAATTTGCGGTTACCGTTTGCGGGGCATTTGGATTAGTATTTACATCCAGATATTTCTTGCAGCTACTAAGGGTAAATAAAAACCCTGTTAGTAGTGTTATATATATATATTTCATAATCTTTTCCATTATAATCCAATCTTAATTCCAAAGTTTAAACCAATAGGCATTGGAAAATTACCATAATCGATACCAGAAGCACCCGAGCCACCAACAGCAGCGGTATTTCCGTTAACAACAGGATCTAAACCAGTGTAATTAGTAATCAAAAACAAATCCGTTCCGGTAACAAAAACACTTGCACTTTTCACAAAATTCTGTTTCTTAAGCATCGTTTGCGGCAACTTATAACTAAAAGTTACATCTCTTAGTCTAATCCAGTTGATATCCTTTTCTATAAATAACTCTTCGCTTGCCGTTGAATAAAATGTATTTTGATAATAAGGAACAAATGCTATGTTATTCGGGGTTGGGCTTGCGGTATTCTCTCTACCATCTTGCAACACCCCTGGGATAATCCTTGGGGTCATTCTATCCACGGTATTGTTAGCTAAACCAATGGTAGTTAAGAAATGCTGGGTAGCGTTCAATACATCTCCACCTTTCCTGATATCGAGCAGGAATGACAATGACATATTTTTATAGGTAAATGTATTAGATAAACCAATTGTAAAATCAGGTTGTCTGTCATAACCACCCTCTATAAAGGTAGTAGAACGTACAGGTACCCCTGTTGTAGGATTGATTAACAACTGGCCCTGGTTATTCCTTAAATAAAACAGCCCGGTTAATGATCTGGTCGAATTTCCAGGTGTGTTACCATTACGCACATTGGCATATAACCAGGTATCAGACACATAAGATTCAGGAAGGGCATTAGGAAGAGAAAGTACTTTACCTCTTGCCGACTCGAAATTAGCTAATACGTCCCAGTTAAAATCATTTGTTTTCACAGGATTTCCGCGTAAGGTTAACTCAATACCCTGGTTTCTGGTAGAGCCACCATTAAGGTTTAACAAAATAAAACCTGTTGCATAACTACTTCTAATATCGTTTACAATCTGATCGGTGGTTTCTTTGCGATAAACCGTTACATCCAGGCCTAACCTGTTATTTAAGAAACCTAATTCGGCTCCAAATTCATATGATTTTGCAAATTCTGGTTTCAATCCTGGATTTGGCCCTGTAAATCCGTAGCCATAACCACCACCAGAAGTTGTTTTATTCTCTAATGTTGGCACATAGGCATATGGTCTGGCATCTTTACCCACATTTGCATACGCCGCCCTCAACTTACCATAATAGAACACATTTTTAAGCCCTTTGAAAGCAGGTACATCTGTAAACACAAAACTTCCCTGAACTGATGGATACCAAAAAGAGTAACGATCAATCGGAATGGTAGAAGTACGGTCATTCCTAATGGTTCCGGTTAAAAACAGGTAATTTTTATAGTCGAAAGTAGCTCTACCGAAGAAGCTTACCAAACGGCGTTGGCTAATTGAAGTTCTAACTAATTTTGTAGCTACGTTATTTAGTGAATTAAAATTAGGATCTAAAAATCCTTCACCATATCCGGCATCAACATTTGATTTTAAATTCTGCAGGGAATTACCAAGCGTAGCATCAAAGGAAATATCTTTGGTTAGCTTTTGCTTGTTAAAATTAATCAAGTTTTGCAGGTTAATATTTCTGGTTATGTCGTTGGCAACATCAATTGTTCCGCCTCTGCTAAATGCTGAAGCACTTTCGGGGTGACGCACAATTAAGTTCTGATTGGTATAAGAATCCATACCAATATTGGTTTTAATATTTACCCACTTAAATGGTGTAATAGTTAAACCCAGGTTTGAAATAATCCTGCTTGTTTTTGAATTGATGATATTCTTATTTACATTAAAATAAGGGTTATCAATTTCAGCATTACCTGCCGATCCAAAGGCGAGCAGTTTTCTCGTTCCCGCAGCAGTTAAATAGTTCGATGCATCATCGGTTTGTGGCCAGGCCAATAAGCCTAATAAAGGACCTATACTGCCTTTTAGCGGCTGATCGTTGACTGCATAACTGTAATTCATAGACAAATCAGTTTTCAACCAGCTATTTACAATACCCTGAGAAGCTCCGGTTAAGTTGATTCTCTGATAGTCGGAGTTTGGCACAACACCACTTTGATCGGTGTAAGCACTCGAAATACGGTAATTAACTTTATCCGAACCACCTTCAAATGAAAGGTTATGTTTTTGGGTAAAGCCCGTTTGGAAGAAATCTTTTACGTTATCATAAAACTGTGTTCCATCGGGATAGGCAGGGCCGAAATACTGGTAAATATTGTTCAGGGTAGACACAGATCCGGGAACGCCACTACCGCCTAAACCATATTGTTTTTGAATTTCCGGATAAGCACGGGTGGCCTCTACCCTAAAACTGTTGCTGTAATTAACTGCACCAGCACCGGCCTTTGCCCGTTTGGTTGTAATTACAATTGCTCCGTTTGCTGCATCGATACCGTAAAGTGCTGCTGCCTCAGGACCCTTCAATACAACCAGGCTTTCGATATCTTCGGGGTTGATATCTGCAGAACGGTTAGTAAAATCTACTCCCCTGTTGCTAAAAGCAGTATTTGAACTCGCATCAGATACAAATGCAGAAGTATTTAAAGTTTTATTATCAATAGGCAATCCATCCACAATCATCAGTGGCTGGTTACTGCCGCTGATAGAACTTACCCCACGTATGGTTATTGATGATGAAGCACCGGGAACTCCTGAAGAACTGGTTACTTCAACCCCTGCAACCCTTCCTTGTAAAGCATTGATAAAGTTTTCGCGTTGTGTTTCGGCTATGGCTGCACCACTTACCGTTTGTTGCGAAGTTCCAAGTTCCCGTTTTTTAACGGTATTACCCAAGGCGGTAATTACGACCTCATCCAAACCCTTTGAATCGGATTTCAATGCCACATTAATGGTTGTGTTCGCTCCAACGGTTCTTTCTATAGTGGTATAACCAACAAAAGAAAATACCAGCACATCGCTTCTTAATGCTTTAATTGTATACGATCCTTCTGCACCTGTTTGCGCAACAATGCTGCTTCCTTTTACACGAATGGAAACGCCTGGTATAGGCCCGTCTTCCGACGTAACCCTACCGGTAACGGTTATTTGTTGCGCGATGGCGTGAGCCAGCAACAAAAACGTACCAATAAAAATTAATAGTAGCTTTTTTTTCATAAACTGCCAGTTTAGGGAATGAAATGATTGTTTAGTTGTTTTTAGTTAGTCTTGCAAAAACACGCACAATAACGCATTTTAATGCTAATATCATAAATGTTTTGGAATAAAAAAACTAATTAACAAACTATTTACCAGTAGCTAACAACATTAAATTGCAAAAACACGCAAAAACACGCAATTTTTAGAAAATTTAAAAATCTTTGTTACATTCGCTCACCAGACAATATTTTATGCTGAAGAAAGAACGTCATGATTTCATTATGCGCCAGATTAACCTGCACAATCGCGTGCTCACGTCTGATCTGGTTCAATTGCTGAATGTTTCGGAGGACACGATTAGAAGGGACCTTCAGGAATTGGTTGATGCAAACCTGTTGTATAAAGTGCATGGTGGTGCCTTATCTAAATCTTATCACAGTTCTTTTGATGACAGTACGGTTTATGCACGGGACAGCAAGATTACCATTGCAAAAAAGGCCGCCAAACTGATTAAAGACGGCATGGTGATTTTAACCGGCGGAGGAACCACTATCCTGGAGTTGGTAAAACTATTGCCCCAGGGCATTTCGGCTACATTTTTTACCATTAGCCCCCTGGTAGCAGTAGAACTGGCCAAATATAACAATGTTGAAGTAATTTTAATCGGCGGCCTGTTTTCGAAAAACTCACAGGTTACTTATGGCGGACAGGTGATTACCCAGCTTTCGGAAATTAAAGCCGATTTATGCCTGATGGGAACCAGCGCAATTCACCCGGAAGAAGGTTTAACCGATACTTATTGGGAAATTAACCAGTTAAAGAAGGCCATGTTGGCCTGCGCCAAAAGAACTGCAGTATTGTGCATTTCAGAAAAACTAGATATCGCCCTGCGACTAAGGGTTTGCCCCTTAGAAAGCATCAGTTACCTCGTAACTGAATTGGATACAAATGATGAATCGCTTTCGCGGTACCGCGAAAAGGAATTGAATATTTTATAAAAAAGCTTCTCAGATTCAAGCCTGAGAAGCTTTTTTCTTTATTAAAACGATGGGTCGGGGGGCGTATTGGTATTGTTATCCCGCTCGGGAAAAGGATAAGGGAAGAAATTACGCTTACGATCTGTTAAAGGCTGATTAAACCGCCTCATGTCTTCGAGTTTTAAGCCCGACATAAACAACTCAATACAACGGTGCTTGTAAATGAGATCTAATAGCTCCTGCTGGGTATATGGTCCAGTTAAAGGAAGCAATCCTGCGCCAACCCCTAAAGGATCCTGAGCAGGCGTTTTAGTAACTACTTTATTTAGCTCTGTTAAAGCACTGACCAAATTAGGTGTTGCCTGACGGGCATAAACCTCTGCTTTAATTAAAGTCATCTCACCAGGAAGGTAAAGCGGAAACGGAGCCAGGGTGCTGGCCGCAAAACCTTTAATGCGAACAGTAGTATTAATTGTAGTGTAAAACGGAATACGCAAATCCCCGGCATCAGGCATAAAGACGCCAGTTTGACCCAGGTTGATATTTTTTGGCTGCACCACATTATTGGTGGAAGTAGCAACTTCAAAAATGGAATTCAAATTCTGGGCATCGTAGTTGAATAAAGACGTTTTGGTCAGATCAACCGCATTAGCAGCACTTAAAGCAAGCGTGTAGTTACCCGCAAATAGCGCATACCTGGCTTTTAGGGCATTCAGCGTATTTGGAATATCTACTCCTGCCGGAACATTACCTAAAAATGTTGCGCTGATTGGGTTTGCCGCGATCACTGCTTGAGCACTCTCAATGGTTGCAACCGCTTTGTTAAAACCTTCTGCCCGGGTAATAAAACCAATGTTCTGACCAATACCCGCTGGCACTTTTTCCCAATATTCAGATAAATTACCTAAAGCCATCGCTTTAAAAATGCTGGCATGAGCAATTAAACCTGCGGCATAATTTTTATCGGCTAAATTGGCTGCATTGTTGATTACATTATCGGCGTCAAAGATGACTTTGTTTGCTGCTGTCCAAACGCCTAGCACTACGCTATTCGTACCATCAACCTGAACTCCTCCAGCCATCAATCTTTCTTCGGAAGTATTTCCCGTATTGATAGAAATTAATTCATTTGTAGTAATTCCGTTTAGTGTTATTGAGGCATATAACAGGCCTGCACGAGTAGTAGAAACGCTCTTTTGAAGGCCTGTGGTTACCCCTGTTAGCGCTCTTGAAGAAGTCATTACATCTTCCGCAACAGGGGCATTAGGATTGAGATACTCCTTCTTACAAGCAGACAGGGCAAACAATCCCATAAAAAACGTATAAAGCGTATATTTTTGTCTTAAATTTTTCATAACCATTATTTTAAAATTAGAACCTTGCCTGTAAACCGATAGAAAACGTGCGTGGAATTGGCACCGACCCAAAATCAATATTCCTTAAAATTGTCGATTGTCCTCCGGCATTCACCTCCGGATCGTAACCTTTGTAATTATCCCACGAAATCAGGTTTCTTCCACTTAAATTAACTGTTAAATCTTTTACAAATTTCACTTTACCTACATTATAACTGAGTGAAATTTCCCTCAGTTTCACAAATGAACCATCGTCTATACGCCATTCTTCTACATTGTACACACCAGCCACATAACCCCTTGGCAACTGCCCTAAATCTTCGGCTTCGGTTACTTTACCATTGCCTACCCCCTGGCGGGTCCTCCAATCGGCGTTCCATATATCTCCACCCTGAACGGCATCTAACTGAATGTGAAGACTTAGTTTTTTATAGGTAAAATCATTCACTAAAGATCCGGTGTAATCAGGATTTGGATCGCCCAATACTTTACGCAGCACAACTCCGGAAGGCTGACCATTGGTTCTTTGCGGATCATAAGTAGTAGAACTTAGTTGCTTACCCAGCTCCGTTTGCGGAATCCCCAAAGCGTTTGTCAACAAGCTTCCATCGCTATTCCGGGCGAAGAAGGTTCCATAGAAAACACCTACAGGATACCCATCGGTTATTGATACCGGTGCACCGGCATTGGTTGCAATTAACCTTTGCGCGCCCGAACCTACAATTTTGTTTCTGTTTCGGTTATAAATCAAAGTCGCCGTCCAGGTAAAATCGGTTGTTTTAACAGGTACACCGGTTAACATCAGCTCAATCCCTTTATTTTTTAATGTACCGCCAATGTTATCCAATACGCTCGAATAACCTATCGTTGGCGCTACAATCACATTAAGCAATACATCTTTAACCTGCTTATCATACCAGCTAAATGTTAAACCTAAGCGATTATTGAAAAACGACATATCGGTACCAATTTCCAGTTCTTTTTGTCGCTCTGGTTTTACATCCGCATTGGCAAGAATACTGCTTGACGTTAGCGATGTTTTGCTGGTAATTGCACCTGGGGTATATACATTAAACCTATCGTACGCGCCGATACCAGTTAAGTTTCCTGATTCGCCATATGCAGCACGAAGTTTAAGTGCATTCCACCATGAAGAAACCCCCAGGTTTTTCCAATAATCAGCAGAAGATAAAACGTAACTCACATTTGCTTTTGGATAGAATTGTGTGCGGTTATTTTCCCCAAAAACCGTTGATTGGTCGACCCTAACTGCACCTGTTACAAATAAATGATCCTTATATTTAAAATTCTGCTGTAAATAGGCCCCGCTAATCGAGAATTCAGACCTGTTATCATTATTGGTTAAAATGGTACTGGCCCCGTTAACCGTTTGTACAAAAGGCGCAAGTCCGCGGCCATTGAGCAAGCTGAACAAATCTTTTTGATACTGAAAAGAACCACCAAGTTGTGTGGTAGAACTTAACGCGTCTGATATTTTTGCATCGTAAGTAAAATTCAATTCGTTGTTAAACAAAGTTGTAGTTGCATTTGCGGCACTGGCATATCCGTTTAAAGAAGGATCAAGAGTTGGTCCGCCACCATAAAACCCTGTACTTACATTATAAGTAAAGGGCGGAATATAAGTGGTTCCGTTTTGAATGCTATTATCAACCCCCATAGTGTAATCGATGGTAAGGTTTTTAACTGGTGTTAACTTTATTCCTGCGTTAGCGATAATGCGATTTGTAAACTGCCGCTGCTTGATGTCTTCAATTACAGAAACAGGATTGACCCTCCCACGTTCACCAACAGATTTTAGATTCCCCGAAACGTCTCTGGTGAAAAGGTCATGAAAATTACCAATAATGGTTACGGAGTTCATTGGCGAGAAAAAAGAATTTCCGTCTGGCTTTTCATTTGCATCACTGTGGATATAATTAAATCCGGCGGTCATTTTTGCCCAGTTATTGATTTTCTGATCGAGATTAGCCCTAAAGTTCATTCTCCTGAAATTGGTATTCTTGATGATCCCCTGATTGGCAAAGTATCCGGCAGAAGTATAAAATTTGGTATTATCATTTCCACCCGAAACTGATACAGAATTATCGGTACCCACACCTGTGCGGAAAATATAATCCTGGTAATTATAACGGGTTACCGGAGTGGTATTGGTTAAAGCTGGCGTTAAAATATCCTGTGTTTGCGCATCAACAGATCCGCCAAACTTAATTGGGGCCTGATTTACCTCGATCTGTTTTCTTAACTCACTAATGGTTAAACTGGTATTGAAACTCACCTGAGGCTCTCCGCTTTTCCCACGTTTGGTAAAAATCTGAATTACACCTGCATTTGCCCTCGAACCATAAATTGCCGCAGCAGCTGCACCATTTAAAACCTCAATGTGGTCAATGTCTGCCGGACTAATATCCACCATCCTATTCTGCCCGAGGCTTCCCACCTGAATACCATTATTGATATTGTCGTAATTGCCAGATGTATTGGTTACCCTTGTGGTAGAGTTATTTATAATTACTCCGTCAATAATATAAAGTGGTTCTGACGATGAATTAACTGAGCTGATACCCCTTAAACGAACAGAAATCCCTCCTGCCGGATCGCCCGAATTCTGGCTGATCTGCGCTCCGGGTGTTTTACCTTGCAAGGATGCCAGGGCGTTTCCGCTGGGGGCCTTATTTAAATCATCGCCTTTTACGGTACTTACATAACTACCTAACTGTTTCCGGGTGGTTCCCTGCGAGGTACCCGTAACAATAACTTCGTCAAGCCCTACTGCATCGCCTGCGAGTTTCACACTGAGTTGCACTTTATCGCTGCTACCCAAATCAACTGACTGCAGGCTACTTTTATAGCCCACATAAGAAAACTGAAGCTGGTATTTTCCGGGATTTAAATCAACCGAAAAGGTATAACCTCCGTTGGCATCGGTACTGGTAGCCAAAGTGGTATTTAATATTTTAACAACCGCCCCAGGTACAGGATCGTTGTTAGCTGCATCGGTAACCTTGCCGCTAATGGTGTACCGTTTGCTTTGTGCTTGTGCCATTCCTGTAAATAAGAGCAACAGAAATGGGATCATCAAAATTACGAAGAGTTTTGACAACCATTTTAGGTAACTTTTTTCCATAAAATTTGGTTTTGGGTTGAAGATTAGTTTAAAACAAATTAAACAAAATACTACATAAACCAAACTTTAAACTACACAAACTGCTTTACAATCAGCCACTAACACCCATCCGAGCTATTCGGGCAAGCTGATTTTACCCATACAAACCGCTGGTACTCCTTGCCTGTTTCCAAAATCTATTGGCTTACCACAAAGGGTTTCGTTGGCTAAAACAGCAAATAAAACAGCTTCCTTAGCATCAGGGTTGATATTCAAATCTTCGGTGGTTAAGAATTCACAAAAAGGCAATTCGATATGCAGCAGTTTTACCAGTAAAGGGTTGTGCATGCCACCACCGCTCATGTAAACTGAGGCTTTCGCTTCCTGGCCAAAACATCGTCTTATGGCATCGGCAATGGTGCGCGCCGAAAAATGGCATAAAGTGGCCATCACATCCGCTTTTGGAATATTTGCCGTATCCGATTGTTGCTGCGCATTGCTCAGATATTCGAGATTAAATAACTCAGGGCCAGTTGTTTTAGGAAAGCCCAACTCAAAGAAACTGCAATCCAACAGTGTATGTAACAGCTTTTCGTTTAACTGACCAGCGCTGCCCACTGCTGCATTTTTATCATAAAACAGGTTAAAGTGCTTTTGCATATACTGATCCATTAAAGTATTTCCGGGACCAACATCTGTCGAAAAAACAGCACTGGCTTCGGTACTTCCGGGCAGATAGGTAAAGTTTGCAATTCCACCAATATTCAGCATTACACGGTCTTCTCCGGCTTTTGAAAAGATCAGATAATCGCCGTAAACTGCCAACGGCGCGCCCTCGCCACCTGCCGCTAAGTGTTTTTGCCTGAAATCAGAAAGTGTAATGATACCCGTTTTAAGTGCAATATGATCTCCATCGCCTATCTGCAAAGTTCCGTTCGGGTAATCTCCGAGCCGATGCAATGATTTGGGTGCATGAAAAATAGTTTGCCCGTGGCTGGCGATAAAATCGATGGCTTCATGATCATATCCCCACTCCCTCAAGGCTTCGTTAATTAATTGGGCATGTACATTGGCAATGTGCTCGTTCATGAGACACACCAACTGCAAATCGACCTCTTTTTTTGAGAAAACAGCTTTAATCTTCGCCCTGAAATCATCGGTATAATCGCCCGTTTTAAATTCCAGAACTTTTATATCGGTTTCAGGTCCGCTATGCTTAACCCAACAGAGCGCAATATCCAGCCCATCCATAGAGGTACCACTCATTAGCCCTATAATTAATCGCTCGGTTTTAGCTGCTTTTTTGTACAGCTTTTGGATCTGTGTGTTCATATTGATTTTTAGTTAAAAACGAACAAACGTTTGTCTGCACCGTTAACTCAATTTTATAAAAATACTTACAATAAAAGTAAATATCCTGTGTTAAAAATTGGGCATTACTCTTTATATTTACTGCTCCGTACATTAAAAACCATATAAAAAAAATGGCTAGATTAAATTTACTGGAGGAGACACGTTTCGAGAAACTACCCGTAAGCGTGTTCGAAAATCCAAAAATTGCTTCCATTAATGTAGCAAACCGCATCGCGGAACTCATTAAATCAAAGCAAGCAAACAATGCACCTGCAGTACTGGGCTTAGCAACAGGTGTTACTCCAATTGCAGTATATGCCGAGTTGGTTAGACTGCACAAAGAAGAAGGTTTAAGTTTCAAAAACGTAATTACGTTCAACCTGGATGAGTATTATCCAATGGCGCCAACTGCGGCACAGAGCTACGTTACCTTTATGAACGAGAACCTTTTCGATCATATCGATATCGATAAAAAGAATGTTCACATTCCTGACGGAACACTTGCACTTGAAGACATTCCGGCGTTTTGTTTAGATTACGAAAAGAAAATTGGTGATTTAGGCGGTCTTGATATCCAGATTCTGGGTATTGGTCGTACTGGTCACATCGGGTTTAACGAGCCGGGCTCTGCACCAAACTCAGGAACACGTTTAGTTACCCTTGATGACCTTACCCGCCGCGATGCTGCGCGCGATTTCGGTGGTAAAAGCTTTGTACCAACAAAGGCAATTACAATGGGTATTGGTACCATTTTCAAAGCGAGGGAAATTATATTAATGGCCTGGAGCCGTAAAAAAGCTTCGATCATTAAGAAAGCGGTAGAAGGAGAAATTTCTGGCGATGTACCTGCTACATTCCTTCAGCTATCTGATCATGTTGAATTCATTCTTGATGCTCCGGCAGCTTCTGATTTAACACGTTTTGATACGCCATGGTTGGTAAAAGATTGTATCTGGACCGATGCTTTAATCCGTAAGGCAGTGATCTGGTTGGCCAATACTTTAAATAAGCCAATCTTAAAATTAACCGAAGACGATTACAACAACAATGGTATGGCACAACTGGCAACCGAAAAAGGGCCGGTATACAATATCAACATCCATATCTTTAACAAGTTACAACACACCATTACAGGCTGGCCAGGTGGTAAACCAAATGCCGACGATTCTCAGCGTCCGGAAAGGGCTGAACCAGCGAAGAAAAGAGTAATCATCTTTTCGCCACACCCTGATGATGATGTAATTTCGATGGGTGGTACTTTTATCCGCCTGGTTGATCAGAAACACGATGTACACGTGGCTTACCAAACTTCAGGAAACACCGCTGTTTGGGATGATGACGCACTTCGCTTTGTAGAGTTCAACGTAGATTTTACAGAGAAAATGGGCATGGATAATTCGCATTTAAAGGAGCTTTACAATAACATGAGAGCCTTTATTGAGCAGAAAAAACCAAACCAGATAGATACGCCGGAGATTCAAACCGTTAAAGGCTTGATCAGAAAAGGAGAAGCTATTGCAGGAGCAAGATATTGTGGTTTAGAAGATGATCACATTCACTTCCAGGCGCTTCCTTTTTACGAAAGTGGTAAAGTGCAGAAAAATCCGGTAACCGATGCCGACATCGAGTTAACCATGGAGCTTTTGCAAAAAGTTAAACCTCACCAGGTTTATGCCGCCGGCGATTTCGAAGATCCACATGGTACGCACATTGTTTGTTTCAATATCATTCTTGCAGCTTTAAAACGCCTTCGTAAAACTGAGGCCTGGGCCCAGGATTGCTGGTTATGGATGTACCGTGGTGCATGGCACGAATTCGAAACTCACGAAATCGAAATGGCTGTACCAATTTCTCCGCAAGAACTTGAACGCAAAAAATATGCAATTTTCAAGCACCAGAGCCAAAAAGACAGAGCTGTTTTCCCTGGCGATGATTCAAGAGAATTCTGGCAACGTGCCGAAGACCGTAACCGCGAAACAGCTAAGGCTTACGATGATTTAGGTCTTGCAGAATACGAAGCTATGGAAGCTTTTGTACGCTGGAAATTTGAAGATTAGATTTAGTTAATCGATATCAATCCTGCTTTGTTTACTCAAAGCAGGATTTTTTTTCTCTTCCTCCCAAGTCTGAAAGGCCAGGAGGGCCACACTCCGCGAAACTTCGTAAGCAAGTTATTTCTCATTGTAAAAACAATACTATAAATTAGTTTTATCAAACCAACTAACCATGACCGAAACTAAACAAAGATTGCTTTCACTGGATTTTTTTAGGGGATTAACGGTAGCCGCAATGATTTTAGTGAATAATCCGGGTAGTTGGGGACATATTTATGCTCCCTTAGAGCATGCTGAATGGAACGGGTGCACACCAACCGATTTAATCTTTCCATTCTTCCTGTGGATTGTGGGTGTGTCTATCGCTTTTGCCATGAGCAGCAGCAAAGCTGATCCGGCCACGCATCAAAAAACCATCATTAAAGCGATAAAACGTGGTGTTACCTTGTACCTCTTAGGATTCTTTTTAGCCATTTTCGGAAAAATCATCAGTGCAATCACTACCGAAAGTACAATCCTCGAAGCTTTCCAAACGGTAAGGTTATTGGGCGTTTTACAACGAATAGGTATTGTTTTTATCATCAGCAGCATCATCTTCCTCAAAGCTTCGGAAAAAACAATATTTAAAACATTAATTATCATTCTGGCAGTATATTGGGCCTTAATGACCTTTATCCCTGTGTCTGGTGTAGGCTATCCAAACCTGGAAAAAGAGACCAATTTAGCGGCCTGGATTGATAGGGGCATTTTAACTGAAGCACACACCTGGGCATCGTCAAAAACATGGGACCCAGAAGGAATTTTAAGCACATTACCTGCCGTTGGCACCTGCTTATTTGGCATTTTGGCTGGTGTTTGGATGCGCCGAAAAGATGTAGATAATGCCACAAAAGTAGCCTGGCTGTTTACCACAGGCATAGCCGCAGTTGTTTTGGGCCTCCTTTGGGATTTACAGTTCCCTATTAATAAAGCCCTTTGGACAAGTTCGTACGTGCTCTACGCAGGCGGATTGGCAAGCATTGGCCTCGCGCTTTGCTACTGGATTATTGATGTACAGGGCTACAGGAAATTTACAACCCCCTTTGTCGTATATGGCGTTAACGCCATCACTGTTTTCTTTTTGGCAGGTTTAATGCCCCGGGTATTAAACCTCATTCAGGTTACCAAAGCCGACGGAACAAAAACCGGATTGTTGGTCAGGTTTTATGAAACCTGCTATACTCCGTTTTTTAGCCCTATAAATGCTTCGTTGGTTTGGGCCGTTACCTACGTACTGGGTTTCTATGTGTTATTATATTTCATGTACAAAAAGAACATTATTATTAAGGTTTAGTACATTTATAAACTATTATTAAATCGACCTCTAACTCAAAAATTGAAAAAGAAAACCACTATATACGACATTGCAAAAGAGCTGAATGTTACGGTATCTACCGTTTCGCGGGCATTGAGTGGCTTTCCGGCCATAAGCGATACCACACGGAAAGCAGTGGTAGATATGGCTAAGAAATTAAATTATAGTCCAAACAAGCTTGCCTCAGCACTAAAATCGGGCAAAACACATATTATTGGGGTTATTGTACCCAGCGTACAGGCTCATTTTTTTGCATCCATTATCCACTGCATAGAAGATGGTTTAAAAGATAGCGGATACCGCGTAATTATCTATCAGTCTAACGAATCGGTAGAGAATGAAATAAATGGCGTAAAAACTTTATTAGAGGCACAGGTTGATGGAATTATGGCTTCCCTATCGTTAGAAACACAAGATGTAAGCCACTTTGCCGAAATTGTTAAGCAAAATAAGCCTCTAATTTTATTCGACCGGGTAAACGCAGATTTAAAGGTGCCCACCATTACCCTCGATGACTTCAGGGCAGGATATATTGCCACGCAGCATTTAATTGATAGTGGCTATAAAAAAATTGCTTTTGTAACTACTATCCACCAGATTAAGATATTTAACGATCGCCTCGAAGGTTATAAGGCAGCACTTGCAGATAATGGCCTGCCGTTAATAGAAGAACACATTATTTTTGGTGGTTTATCTATTAAAGACGGCCGCTTTGGCGCAGGCAAACTAATGCGCAGCCGGAACAAACCCGATGCCATTATTGCCGGAGATGACTTTACAGCTGTGGGTGTAATTAAAAAACTCAAAGAAATTGACGAGACACCACCCGAAATCGGGGTTATCGGTTTTGCCAACGAAGCCTTTTCAGCCTACATTACCCCTAATTTATCTACAATCGATCAGCATGCACCTCAAATCGGCAAAGCATGTGCTAAAATGTTTCTGAAAATGATTAACCAACAAAATCCATACAGCAACATGGAGCATATCGTGCTCGATCCCACTGTCGTAGAGAGAGAATCGACCAATAAAAAGACTATCTAGCCTTTATTCTTTGGCCAGCGGCACTTCTACACCTACAGGGCCGCTAGGTTCACTTTCATTTTTTAAGCGGTCTAAGGCCGTTACCAGATAGCTATAACGCTTTCCGCTTTCTACACCAGTATCAATAAACGAAAGATAATCTTCAAAACTTATTTTGATAATATTTTTAGGATCAAGTACCGAAATTTTCTCGCCCTCACTAAAGCGGTAAACCACAAAACCCGAAGCGGTTTCACCATCTTTGGCCTTCAACGGAAGTTGCCATTTCAGGTGCACGCCATCTTTCATGGCATCGGCAGTTAAAGCCTGCGGTTCGTTTGGCGGTACTTCATCCAGCCAGGGCATTTGAGGTGGTAAAGCCGGATATTTATAAAAATCGTTCTTTAACGAGTCGCCTACCGCCTTTGCTACGGTACTCAAAGATTTTGAGCTAAAGAACACGCTTCCCTGAATTCGATTGTTATCCCTTAAATACCTGATCTGATTCGGGATTTCACTCATGTTTTTCCACGCGGCCTCTGCCCTCGAGTTTACCAGGTATGCCCCCTGGCCAATATAAACATGCCTGCCAAAAGTATTGTTGCTCCACCAATCAACCAAAACACCATAAGGCGCAACCCTCCTGGTAAACGTAAAATAAATCTGCGGGTTAATATAATCTACCCAACCTTCCTTTACCCATTTACGGCTATCGGCAAAAAGTTCGGCATAGTTAGATAAACCACTGGTAGCTGAACCTTCAGGGTCTTCATTTTTATTTTTCCAGATCCCAAACGGGCTGATCCCAAATTTTACCCATTTTTTATAGTGGTGAATACTATCGTCTAATTGTTTAATCAACAAATCAACGTTGTTACGCCTCCAGTCTTTAATGTCTGAGAAATTATTGGGGTATTTATAAAAAGTATTGCCATCGTTAATGGTTTGGCCTTCTACTTTGTAGGGGTAAAAATAATCGTCGAAATGAATTCCGTCTATATCATATCCTTTTACTACATCCAGAATAACCTGCACAATGTATTCCCTAACTTCGGGAATCCCCGGATCGAACTGTTTTTTACCGCCATAGGTAAAAAACCAATCAGGATGTTTGCGGTAAGCATGATTCTCGCTCAATACAGCATTACTGCTCATACTAGCCCGGTAAGGGTTAAACCAGGCATGTAACTCCATTCCCCTAAAATGCGCCTCCTTGATGGCAAAAGCCAGCGGATCGTAACCTGCCGCAGGTGCCAAACCTTGTTTACCCATTAACCACTGACTCCATGGCTCTCTTGATTTGGCATAAAAAGCATCGGCTGCAGGCCTTACCTGCAAAACAATAGCATTCATGCCCTGACTTTTATGGCGCTCAAGAATACCAATAAGCTCCTGTTTTTGCTGATCGATACTTAACCCGGGTTTGGAAGGCCAGTCGATATTCGTAACAGTTGCCACCCATACTCCCCTAAACTCCCTTTTTGGTGCAATTTTTGATAAAGGTTGTGCATTTAATATATAAGGTAATACAGTTAAGGATAAAAGTGCGTATAGGAAGTTTTTAAGCATTATTTCTGTCTTATTTTTTATTCAGGTTGTGTGTTTGTGTTGATTTGAGTACAAATGAACATTAGCAAGTAAACGATTTTTTTTAAAAACTCTTATAAGTTTATTAAAAATTTTAATTTGCGCCTCCTAAAATTAATTGTGTACCCCCATTTACCTATGGAGAACAAAAGTATATTAATTTAAAGAAGATACAGCGTTATTAAAAATGGAATCACAAAAAGTTAATAAAGGTGATAGGAACAAAATTTACTTTCTGGTAATTGTTATAGCGGCTTTAATTGGGACAAATGCTTATTTGTTTCTTAAAGACCGAAAGCAGAGCGAGAGATTTGTGACCGTAAGCACGGAGAAGGATAAACTGCGGCTCGAGGTCGAAAAAATTGAGGTTGAGTTAGACAAGGTTAATGCGCTTAATTTAGATCTAAACGAAAAGCTGGTTGAAGAACAGAAAATAGCGCGCCAGAAGATCGATGCGCTTAAGCTGGCCTTGCAAAAAAACCAGATTACGCAGGTTGAACTGGATAAGGCAAATGCCCAGATTAATGAGCTAAAAACTTTTGTTAAGAATTATAGCGACCAGATTATCCAGCTGCAGAAAGACAATATCTTTTTAAAAAACAGCCGCGATAGCCTTGAAAACACCTTACGAAGCATTAGCAACAAGGCGTCGAACCTCGAAAGCGAAAACAGCAACCTCAATGCCAAAGTGAAAACGGCAGCTGTGTTGAAACTTCAATCGGCCGAAATTGTAGCTTTCAGGACTAAATCGAGCGGAAAAAAAGTAGAGGTAACCAGATCATCCACTGCCGAAAAGCTAAGTGTTCGTTTTACCATTATCCCAAACCAACTGGCAGAAAAAGGCCATCATAACATTTACCTCAGGGTATTCGATCCGGCAGGAAACCTGCTGGCTGATGAAGGGAACCACTTTGAAGCCGAAGGGCAGGATATGCAGTACAGCCATTCTATTTTTATCAATTACAATAACGACGACAGTACATATGTTATCGATTGGGCAAACCCAAAGCCCTTTATTAAAGGTATTTATACCGTAATCTTATATGCCGATGGCAACACCATGGGTAAAGCCCAGGTAGAACTGCGGTAAAATCACTTTAACGCTTCTTCTCGACAATTACCTAAGCCAAAGGGAAATTTAAATAAAACGTAGTTCCAAGGCCGCTTACCGAAGTAAATTTAACCGTGCCGCCTGCGTTTTCTACCGCTTGTTTAACAAAAGCCAGCCCCAAGCCTGTGCCCGATGATTTGGTGGTAAAGTTGGGCACAAAGATTTTATCCTGCAAAGATGGCGGGATGCCTTTTCCGTTATCTTTAATTTCGATATAAGCGCTTTTCGCATCCATGTATACAATAATGGTTATGCAACACAAAGTATCTTCATCAATGGCTTCAATTGCATTTTTAAGCAAATTATTAAAGGTACGCAGCAGCTGATCGTGATCGGCCATGATTTCGATGTCTTTATCACTTTTGTTTAGCACATCAATAGTTACGTTATCGGTACTTTTAAATACTTCTCTTGCCTGCTCAATAATAGGCAATAATAAAAGGCGCTCTAAGTTGGTGTCGGGCATTTTAGCAAAATTAGAGAACTCAGAAGCGATTTTAGAAAGACTATCGATCTGTTCGATAAACGATTTGCTGAATTTATTAAACTTCAGCTCAAAGTTCGGGTCTTTCTCTTTCCACGATTTCTCCAGTAACTGAACACCCAATTTGAGCGGAGTTAACGGATTTTTAATTTCGTGGGCAACCTGTTTGGCCATTTCGCGCCAGGCACTCTCTCGTTCTGAGCGGGCCAGCTTAAGGGCACTGTCTTCTAAGGCCGCAATCATGCTGTTGTATTCTTTAATCAACGAACCAATTTCATCATGCCTGCGCCACACAATAGGCTCGTTACGCTGTCCAATTTTTGTTCGGCTAATACTCTCCTGAATAAACGTTAAAGGACTGGTAATCTGGTTGGCCAAAAAAATGGCCAACACCCCAATAGCAACGAAAACGAGTGCATAAATATTGATCAGGTTACTTACAAAAAGGGCGATTTTATCGCTATACTCTTCTTCGTTCGAATAATTGGGCAGGCTAATGTAGGCTATTGTTTTATTTTGGGCATTCCTTACCGGCGCATAGGCCGCTGCGTAGGTTAAGTTTCCAATTTTCTCATCAAGATTGATAAACTCCGAGCGGTGCAGGCCATTTAAAGCTATAAAAGCCAATGGCCCCATTTTCCGGCCAATAATTTTATAGGTATAAAGCTTTGGATAGGTGGTCATGATCAGGTTACCACTCAAATCATACAAATTCAGATCGGCGTTGTTAATGTCGGCAAAGTTGTTAAAATCGGCTACCGCATTTTCATCGTTCGAAATCATACCATTGTTAAAAACCTGCTTCTCGAAATTCTGCTGCACCTTCCTGATTTTATCTTTCAATATCGCATCCTGCTGGCCCCGGTATTCTTTATCCATATAGTAGTAGGTTACCCAACCAACAATAACTAAAGTGGCCACAACCGATAGTACAATTACCACCTGGATACGTGTTTTATACAAGATTTTATTGGCATTGATCATTAACGACCGGTTAATACTGAACCAGCCAACCTTATCGTCATCCAGGTTCTTAATCAGCCATATTAACCCGTAAAGCAGCAAAGAAAAGATGACAAACACCAGGAAAAAGAAAGATAAAGCAGCTAAACGTTCTACGTAATCTACCTTTGCCTTACTGATAACAACCATTTTACTTGCCGAAGGCTTATAAATTAAATGGCTATAATGCAAGCTATCATCGCTAAGGGTAATAAAATCATCCTTTTTACCTTTAAATAGACTGCCATCTAAAGGGAAAGTATAGTTACCAGATTGGTTAAGCAGTTTGTTATTGCTGTAGAAAGCGATAGAATAACCTCTGAAATCTTCATCCTTTGCCTGTTTTTGATCGCCCAAAAGGTCGGGCAGCCTGTTATTGTAATTGTAAGGTTTAGAGCGCAGTTCGATAATCAGTGTACCCAATAAATTACCATTATCAACCACCGAAATAATCCCAAAGTAATCCTGATAGCCAAAAGTATTGTTTACCTGATAGAAAAAGTTAGAACCGTCAATTTTTACAGAACCAGCCTCAACCAGGTCTTTATACTTATCAATTGGCGGGCTATCGGCATTACCCATCGCAGTCCCCAGCCTGTCGTAAGGATAAATCTGCGAATCGTAGCGGCTTAAATAGCCATCGAGGTAATCTTTAAGGTGGTTTTTAAGTACGGCGTAATTGGCGGTTTTATTCTGGTTAAAATACCGCGCCAGGAAATCATCTTTCGCAATTTCATTGCCCAGGGATCCCAGCGCAACAATGGCATTCAAATCTTCTGACGATTGTATTTTTCGCGCCATCGGCTCGCGCAGGTTTCTTTCCTTAATATCTTTAAAACGGGTGTATTTGATGGAAGTATTAAAGGCCAGGCAGAAAAAAACAATGGCAAACATGCCAATCGAAAAATTACGCTCCTTTAAATAAACAGCCCTGGCTACAATAAATAAAACGAGGGCAAAAACGATGAAAAAGGCATTGAAATCTAAAAACAGCTTGTAAACAAATACTCCCGCAAAGCCGATCAGGAAAATAATAATCCGCTCTTTATTGGTTACGTTTAGCTGACTGCTAACCGTTGCCGAAATTACAGTAATGAGGTAAATCTGAAACCAGGCCAGGCACAAAATCACAATCCCAACCCAACTGGTACCGCTCAGTTTTAAGATATTTACAATATCAAAATTAATGCGGGAGTTAAAAATCAACCCAAAGAAAATATCGTCAGTATCCCAAACAATCTTACCGATAAACACCATTAAGACCGCCTGAATAAACAAACCGACAACTTTATTCCGTTTAATCCACCCCGGAAACTGGTATTGCGCCTTGTGGTTGTACATAAACAATAGCAACCAGGTAATGGCAATTACATTGAGCAGAAAGTCGCCAAGCGAGGGCATTAAAAAGCTATCAGCATATATTTTAGGATCAAAAAGATCTAACGTAAAACGATGGTTAAACCAGCCGAAATATAAATCCGTTAAGCGAAAGGCCAGAAAGAAAAACAACAGTAAAAAGGTTCCCGATGCTATATGCCCGCGCCGCGCAATAAACGAGGATAGCGAGTTAAAAAACATGCAGATACACAACATACCCGCCACAAAAAGCCAGAGCTGGGTACCCGAGTAATAGGTGTCTGTATAGCCGGGTTTAACTTTTAAGCCGAATAAAAACTTATTATCGAGGCTTTTTATGGTGTAAACATCCTTATCGGTAAAAGAGGCAAAGGTTAAAATCTTTGTGCTGGATAACAGCGGATCGATATCGTTTTTAAAATACTGTGTTTCTTTAAAAGGATATTGAGACTGAATGGAGATGAGGAAAATAAAGCTAAAATTACCCTGAACACTTTTAATTACTTCATACCATCCGTTTGAAAAGAACAGAACAGAACTACCTTCTCTGATGGCGCTGGGGTCTATTTCTGAAACCTTATAGGTACTCCAGAATTTAAGCTCGTTGTTTTGATAGGTAAATAAATTTATGCCGTTCTGCCTGCGGTACAGTTCGATAAAATCGGTAGCATCCTGAGGGTTTAAATGAAATTGTTTGGCTTTGGCTACCTCTTTCTTGTTGGCCAAGAAACTTTCAACCGATCTTTCTTTGGCCAAAAGGTTTTGCTGTATCTCGTTGGCATCATGATCAAGCAGTTCGCTTTTGGTAGTAAAACGGCTTAAAGAAATAGAAGTTGCAATGAGACAACAGCCCAAAACAAGCAATAGAAATCTTATTTTTACACCAAAGCTTATTTTCATCTACGGTTAAAGATATTAAATATTGGTAAAAAACAACGCCATAAACTTTGGTTTATGGCGCCGGTATTATATTAAAGGAAATAAAAATTAAGCAATTGCAGCACTGCTGGTTTGCACTTCGCGGCTTACTTTTTTAACCAATCCCTGCAACACATTACCCGGACCAACCTCAACAAATTCGGTTGCACCATCGGCAAGCATATTAACCACTGTTTGAGTCCAACGTACAGCACCCGTTAATTGTTTAATTAAATTTGCCTTAATTTCAGCAGGATCGGTATATGGTTTAGCATCAACATTTTGATATACCGGACAAACTGGTGCAGCAATATTAGTAGCTTCAATAGCGGCCTGCAGTTCAATTTTTGCCGGCTCCATTAATGGCGAGTGGAAAGCACCTCCTACGTTTAATTTTAAAGCCCTTTTTGCCCCGGCCTCAGTTAATTTAACACAAGCCAAATCAATACCTTCAATGCTACCCGAAATTACCAGCTGCCCCGGACAGTTGTAATTTGCCGGTACAACAACAGCATCAATATCAGCACAAATTTGCTCTACAACCTCATCAGCCAGGCCTAAAATAGCTGCCATAGTTGAGGGTTGTGCCTCGCAGGCTTTCTGCATCGCGTTTGCACGTGCTATAACCAGTTTTAAGCCGTCTTCGAAACTTAGTGCATTTGCCGCAACTAAAGCCGAAAATTCACCTAAAGAGTGACCGGCAACCATATCGGGTTTAAAATCGGCACCTAAAACTTTAGCCAAAATAACCGAATGCAAAAAAATTGCAGGCTGTGTTACTTTGGTTTGTTTAAGTTCCTCGTCAGTTCCGCCAAACATAATATCGCTAATGCGGAAACCAATAATTTCGTTCGCTTTTTCAAATAATGCTGCAGCTTCCGGGTTTTCATAAAGATCTTTACCCATGCCTACAAACTGTGCTCCCTGTCCGGGAAAAATATATGCTTTCATATTGTTAGTTTAGCGTATCGCGTTTGGCGCTTAGCGTTTCTACGCTAAATGCTTCTCGATACTTTCTACTTGTTACTAAATTAATCTAAACTTGCCGTAATTAACCTCAAAAACTCAGCCCTTGTTTTATCGTTACTTAAAAAAGTACCGGTAAACGCCGAAGTAGTAGTTACTGAATTCTGCTTTTGTACACCACGCATAGCCATACACAAGTGCCTGCACTCCATTACTACAGCAACCCCCATTGGGCTTAAGGTGTTTTGGATACAATCCCTGATTTCGTTGGTTAAACGCTCCTGTACCTGTAAACGGCGTGCAAAAGCATCAACCACACGTGGAATTTTGCTTAAGCCAACAATATGTCCGTTCGGGATATAGGCAATATGCGCTTTACCAAAAAACGGCAGCATGTGGTGTTCGCACATCGAATATACTTCAATATCCTTTACTACAACCATTTGGCTGTAATCTTCTTCGAACATCGCCGATTTTAAAATTTCATCGGGTTTTAAATCGTAGCCGTGTGTTAAATATTGTAAGGCTTTTGCCACACGCTCCGGGGTTTTCAATAAACCTTCACGCTCGGGGTCTTCGCCTAAATGGCCCAGGATATCTTTATAATGTGTAGCTACAGCTTCTATTTTATCATCGTTATAACGGTCTATTTTTACATAACCATCTATCGATTCGCCTTTTAATACGTCTTTATCGCTCATTAATGTAGGTTTTTAGCCAAAGTATTCAACATAATTGTTTTCAGTTTCGTAGATTTTTACGCAATGTAAAATTGCACCGCTTTCTGCAATTGGCGCACACAACTGTTTCCAGATTTCGATTGCCAGATTTTCGGTTGAGGCCAGTTTGCCTTTCATAAAATCGACATCAAGGTTTAAGTTTTTATGATCTACCTTATCTACAACATAATTATTCATTACATCTTTTAACCATTTCAGGTCGACAAGGAAACCCGTTTCAGGGTTAACTTCGCCTTTAACGGTAACGTATAACCAATAGTTATGGCCGTGCCAGTTTGGATTGGCGCACTTGCCATAAACCTCACTATTTTTATCATCATCCCAATCGGTTCGGGCCAGCTTATGCGCTGCGTTAAATGATGCTTTTCTCGTTATGTAAATCATTACTATAAAATAAACCGCAAATATACTGATAAAGCATTAAGCCTAAACACCAAAGTTTATCGAAACCAAAGTTTATCGAAACAAACTATTAAATTTACACTATGAAAACTTTAGTTGTTGCAGCCACAAAGGCCGAACTTTCTTTCTTTTACCAGCATTTTAATTTACCGGAAGGCGATTTTGTAGAAAGCAAAAATTTTGATCTGCTGATTACCGGAGTGGGTATGGTGGCAACAGCTTTTGCATTGGGCAGGCACCTATCGCACAAATATACCCTGGTAATAAATTTTGGTATAGCAGGTTGTTTCGACCGCAATATTGAGTTGGGAACGGTATTGAACATTACTGAAGATATCTTTGCCGAATTGGGTGCCGAAAGTGGCGACGATTTCTTAACCATTACCGATCTGGGCTTTGGCGATAACCATTACACTTCGCACAGCCAGCATAAAATAGATTTGCCCCAGGCTAAAGGCATTACCATGAATTGTGTTACCGGAAGCGAAAAAAGCATTAAACATTTGGTTAAACGGTTAAATCCCACTACCGAAAGCATGGAAGGTGCAGCCGTTTTTTATGCCTGTAAACAACTCCATATCGACTGCCTGCAAATCAGAAGCATATCCAATTATGTAGAACCACGCAACAAAGACAACTGGAAAATAGGACTTTCTATTAAAAACCTGAACGACTGGGCTATTGCTTTTATTGGAGAAATGAACTGAGCATGACGGATTAGTTTACGACAGTAGTTAATTTTGATTTATGAAACTTACCCTTGGCTTTTCGCCCTGCCCTAACGATACCTTTATTTTCGACGCTTTAATTCACCATAAAATTGATACCGAAGGTTTAGAATTTGAGGTGTACTACGATGATGTGGAAACCCTGAACCAGAAAGCACTAAAGGGCGAATTAAATATCACCAAATTAAGTTTTCATGCTTTTGCTTATGTGGCCAATCAATATGCCTTACTCGATGCCGGCAGCGCTCTGGGCTTCGGCGTTGGGCCGCTGTTGATCAGTAAAAACCATTTTCAAGGCGAAAATGATCCGGCACTCCGTAACCCCGAGGCCAGACTTAAAGTAGGCATACCGGGCAAATATACCACTGCAAATTTCCTGCTGGGCATTGCCTACCCTGAGTTACAAAACAAACAGGAGCTGGTATTTTCTGAAATTGAATCGGCCTTGCTCGAAGAAAAGATTGATTTAGGCCTGATTATACACGAAAACAGGTTTACCTATCAGGATAAAGGCCTGAGCAAAATTATAGACCTTGGCGATTACTGGGAAAAACTAACAGGCTGTGCCATTCCTTTAGGCGGGATTGTAGTTAACCGTAACCTCGATCGCGAGGTGCAATTAAAAGTAAACCGCTTAATCAGGCAGTCGGTAGAATATGCCTTTGCGCATCCAAAATCGAGTATCGATTTTATTCGCGAGCATGCCCAGGCCATGGAAGAAAGCGTAATGTACAAACACATTGAGCTTTATGTAAACAAATACAGCATTAACCTGGGCGAGGAAGGCCGTAAAGCGGTTGATACTCTGTTTAAGCTGGCCCAGGAAAGAGGTATTATTCCGGCAATTGAGAAAAACTTATACTTATAGGTTAAGTGCTGGAAAGTTGCAACGTTCTAATATTTCAACGTTACAACACTTCAACTGTTTCCTAATTCACCAATAACTTATAGCCTTTTCCGTGCACATTAATGATTTCTACAGCCGGATCGGCGCGCAGGTATTTACGCAATTTGCTTAAAAACACATCCATACTCCGACCATTAAAGTAGTTATCGTCGTGCCAGATACTCAACAAAGCCTCTTCGCGCGTTAACACGGTATTCTTTTTCAGGCACAACAAACGCAACAACTCTGCCTCTTTGGTAGAAAGTTTTTGCTGAAGATCGTTACTGGTAATAATCTGTGTGGTATAATCAAAATGATACTGGCCAATAGAAAACTGTGTTTCAGCCGATTCATCAGCACTGTCGGTTTTATTGGCCACACGTTTAAACATGGCGTTTATGCGCAGCAAAAGCTCTTCAATACGGAAAGGTTTGGTAATGTAATCATCGCCACCCAAATCATATGCTGCAGCCTTATCTTCCAACATAGTCTTAGCGGTTGCAAAAATAATTGGCACATGCGCATTGGCCTTTCTAATATCTTTACCTAAGGTAAAGCCATCCTTTTTGGGCATCATTACATCTAAAATGCATAAATCGAAGCTTTGCTTGCCAAAAGCCCGCAATCCTTCTTCACCGTCAGTGCACAGCACTACATCAAATTTACCCTTTAGCTGTAAATAGTCCTG
Source organism: Sphingobacteriaceae bacterium (assembly GCA_965284455.1). Classification (GTDB taxonomy): domain Bacteria; phylum Bacteroidota; class Bacteroidia; order Sphingobacteriales; family Sphingobacteriaceae; genus Pedobacter. The sequence continues at coordinate 4,596,604 of OZ260086.1, read as the reverse complement.
CAATAATAAACCTAAGTTCGGATCGTCTTCTACCAGAAGTATTTTCTTCATTTTCTTAATTTTATTCAAATATGTAGCATTACCTACACTGAAAGTTTGATTAGAAATCTGCATAACGGTTTAATTTATACGTAACTTTAAATTAATACGCTACTATATTAAGTAAATTAAACCTGTTCTTTTTTAATGTATCGATAAAGCAAGCTTTTGTACCGATGGTTAACAGCTTTATAAAGGTAACGATATTTCGAATGTAGTTCCTTTATCTTTTTCGCTACTTACTTTAACGGTTCCGTTTATTTTTTTAATGATATCCTGAACGTAATTCAGCCCGAGGCCAAAACCTTTAACATCATGCAGGTTACCGGTAGGCACCCTGTAAAACTGATCGAAAATCCGTTTAGCCTGTTCTTTGGTCATCCCTATACCTTTATCTGCAATTTCTATAATTAAATGCTTGCCGGCATTGCGCGTGGTAATGGTTATGTCAGGCGTATCGGTACTGTATTTATTGGCATTGTCAATCAGGTTATAAATTACATTCGATAAATGCAGCTCGTCGCCAAAAATAATGGCATTTTCGGCATTGGTATTTACTGTTATTACTGCATTTCTTTTTTGCAGCTGCAATTCCATACTATCTAAAACAATCATAATCAGATCGTTCATATCCACCTCGGTATTTTCCATTTTAAGTTCGCCTTTTTCTAACCTGGCAATACTTAAAACCCGTTCAATGTGGCTACCCAATCTAACATTTTCATCGTATATAATACCTGCCAGCCTTTTTAACCTCGCTTTATCTTCGGTTACCTCGGGGTCTTTTAAGGCTTCGCTGGCAATCATAATGGTGGCTACGGGCGTTTTAAACTCGTGGGTCATGTTATTGATGAAATCTGTTTTCATCTCCGATATTTTCTTTTGCTTTAAAATGGCATACAACGTATAAGAAAATATAAAAACCAGCACCAGCAGCAGGCCAACTGATGAGGCCAGGGTTGCACTTAAATTAGAAACAATAGCCGAGTTTTTATCGGGGAAGCTAACGAAGAGCATTCCCGGATCACGAAAAATATCGTTTCCAAAAAGCGGTATTTTATACGTATTTCCAGGCAGGAACTCTCCTTTTACGTTCGAAGCCGTCATAAAAATAGTCGAGTCTTTTTTAGCCAGCGAAACCCGGTATGATGGCACCAAAGTAATGTTATTGGCCAAAAGCTCTGCCCGCAAAATACTGCCTAACGAATCGAAATTAATGCGTTTATAAATGGGAACATTGGTTTCCTGCAATTCTTTCGATACATCTTCAACCATGCTTAAGCGGTTATAAGAAAAGGTATCTTTACCTAAGGCGGCAATTTTCAGTTCGAGCTTTTTCTTGGCGATTTCATCATCACGCTTAAATTTTTTATCTAAATCAGTCGGGATTTTGGGCACATTGGCAAAACCCGGACTACCATCCCTCGGATCGAAAACAAGATACCGTAAAGTATCAGGCAAATTTTGTAAGCTTTTAAATTCGAATGCTTTGGGTGGAGTTGAAAAAGGCTTGCTGCGCATGCTATAGCCCTTTAATATCAAACTTTTGATATCGATAAACGCATCCATCTGCAAATCGAGCTTATCGCCGTTTTTGGATGTTAAGGAGGTATATTCTCTTTCCGAAATTACATTGGGTGCACGATACGATACTCTGATAATACTATCCTGTTGGTTCAGGTAAGCTTCAATCTGGTTTTCCCTTTCTACCTGACGCAATTCTGCTTCCTGCACGTATTGCTGCCGCAGGTCTTTAATATCCAGCGTACGCTGCCTCGAATCCTGGATTTGCTTAAGCTTATTTTCGGCATCTTTCCGGTTGAGGTGATCGGCAACATTTCTCCGCTGAATTTTATTCACTACGGTAGAAAGTGTTTGGTTTACCTGTTCATCAAAAAGCTGGGATTTTAGTTTATAGGACTCCCGGATGTAATACAATTGCATTACAAACACACCGAGCAGCGCCACTGTCATTAAAACAGTAATTAACCAAAAACTTCTTTTCTTCATGAATAAGTTTCCTAACCTGGACTAAAAAAACCAGAAATGAGTTATTATAAACTCTTCAGTTTATCAAAAATACTGATTAACAGCGCTAAATGCTTGTTTTTAACATATTTTAACAGCGCAGCTTCCGAAGTTTGCTCAGCTCTGACCTGGTTTTTAAACTTAGGGAGTCGTGCGGGCAGGTTAAAAAAAAATGCCGGGGCATAAGCCCCGGCATTGGTTCAAAATTGTTTGCTTAAAAAAGATTCTTTATTTAGAAAGGCAAATCATCATCCTCGCCTGGTGCGTTACTTACATCAACCGGAGCTGCATAAGCTGGGGTACTTGCTGCCGGAGCACCTGCAACGGCATTGACACGCCAGATAACCAAACTGTTAAAATATGATGTTTTACCTGCTTTATCTGTCCACGGACGGCCACGTAAATTAAAGAAAACCTCAACCTCATCGCCAGTTTTAAATGTATCTAATAATGCAGTTTTATCTTGTAAAGCCTCAAAACGGATATATTCTGGATATGTTGGATTTTCTGCGTATTCTACTATTAAATCACGTTTTTTAAACGTTTCACTTACTTGTTGTGTGGCACCTATTTCGTGTACTTTTCCTTTAATTTCCATACCTAATACTAATAATGTACTTATAAACTTCAAATCTCTATAATTTTATTGATAACTTCGCATATATTATGATGCAAGTTTTCCACAATAAAAGCAAGGTAATTATTACCTGCAACAAGCGCCTTTCGCCCTATTTACAAGAAGAAGTTAAGGCTTTAGGCTACACTATCGAAAGAGCTTTTCCAACCGGTGTTGAGCTCAATATTACCGTTACAGAGTGTATAAAGCTGAATTTGAACTTGCGCTGCGCCAGTCAGATCTTATATTCAATCAAAAATTTTAAGGCGGTTACGCCCGATGATTTATACAACGAAATTAAAGCAATTGAGTGGGAAGAACTGATCGATTTTGCCGGTTATTTTTCCGTTACTTCAAATGTGGATAACCCAAATATTACTACGCCTCTTTTTGCCAATCTGAAAGTAAAGGATGCCATTGTAGACCGCCTGAAAGAGAAAAAAGGTATTCGCCCTAATTCCGGATCAGACGTAAACAAAGCGGTGGTACATTTATACTGGAAAGATGCCGAAGCCAATGTTTTTATCGATACCTCTGGCGAAACCCTGGCCAAACACGGCTACCGCAAAATACCGGGCAAAGCACCTATGCTTGAGGCCCTGGCCTCGGGTGTAATTTATGCCACCAACTGGGATAAAAAATCGCCATTTATTAACCCCATGTGTGGTTCTGGTACTTTGGCCATCGAAGCAGCACTGATTGCGACCAACCGTGCTCCGGGTCTTTACCGCATGAATTATGCTTTTATGCACATTTTAGGCTACAATGAGGAAGTGTTTTTTGCAGAGCGCAGAATTTTAAAAGATCAGGTGATTAAAAATATTGATCTTAAAATCGTAGCTTCCGATCTTTCTGAGGATGCAGTTGAAGTAACGCGCAGAAATGCAAAAACAGCTGGCGTAGATACTTTAATCGAATTCGAAGTTTGCGATTTTGAGCTTACCCCCGTACCCGAAGATGGTAAAGGTGCGGTAGTTTTTAATCCCGAATATGGCGAGCGTTTAGGCGTGCACAGTAAATTAGAACTTACTTATAAGCGTATGGGCGATTTCATGAAAACAAAATGTAAGGGCTATTCTGGTTATATTTTCACAGGAAATCCCGATCTTGCTAAAAAAATAGGCCTAAAGGCTGCTAAAAAAGTTGAATTTTACAATGGTAAATTAGACTGCAGGTTATTGGAATACGAATTGTATGATGGCTCAAAAAGGGCTCCAAAAACAGAAGAGTAGTCTTTTTCCCTGAAAATTAATATATTACACGCTCTTACGTTCCATAACGTAACCAATTTTGAAGAATATGGAATTCGATGACATGGATCATATGCCCGAATGGGAGCATTTTAGCCGCTTTGGCCGGGATGATGAGGATGAAGAAAATCTATCGTCTGATGATGCCGAAAAAGTAAGGTTAAAAGTATCCAGGGCTAAAAACCTATATAACCAGGCCCGGGCAGTATATAAATATGCTGCCCTGTTTTGCGAAACACTGGAAGGCGAAATGGCCGAGATGACCGCCAATTTAATTATGCAGAATGCGCTGATGCTTTGCCCTAAAATTGTGGGTGCCGAAGGTGCGGATATGTATATTTTACGGATGGAAAACGCTTCAATCATCAGAACCAACTGCCGCGAGCTCGAAACACAGGTAAGGGCCGCAGACATGTTTGGGATCTGTACGCCCGAATACAAGGACATTGTTCTGGCCGAAATCGAAAAATTCCGCTTATTGTTTATCGAATGGGTTAAATATTTCGAAAAAGACGAATTTGAAGACGATTGGGGTTTATATTAAAACGAAACTGCCTGCCCATTCAAATCTGTACTTTCACATCCCCTATTACCTGCCTGAATAAATTCAGCCCCCGATCTCCTCACTACCTAATCCGCACAACGCCTCAAACAACTCAACCCAAACAAAGCTACCTGATTATCAACAACGCAACAGCAACCAAAACTTTTTCAAAATCTAATTGTTGCTAATAATAAGTTGCCTCTCTACTTCACGTAATTCCTAATAGTGCTAAAAAATCACTTTTTAAAAAACTATTGGTTTATAACTTTCGTAAATGAGAAGAGAAACGTTAAAATTTAACACCTTTTTATGGAAAACACACTGGCATCAAAGACAAAGAATGTTGCGGGAAATATTAGAAAAATTAGAGAATACAGAGACTATACTCAGGATTACCTTGCAGCAAAACTCAAGATATCTCAAAATGCTTACAGTAAGATAGAACTTGGCTACAGCAAACTCACCATCGATCGCCTGTTTCAGATTGCTGCAATTTTAGAAGTAGAGGTATCTCACCTGTTAACGCTTAACCACAACGATCTCATCAAAATTATCGCTGATGATGAGCGCAGGGCCGCTGCAGCGAGTTAACAAGCCCCTGTTGATATCATTTATTTTTCCCGCCAGATAATTCCAATACCTTTGGAAAAATTTAGCACAATGCAGCAACCTATTGAGAAAACCATCGATTTTGTAAAAAAAACTTTAGCAAACGCAGAAGCTGGGCACGATTGGTTTCACATCGAAAGGGTTTTTGAAACCGCAAAAACCATCAATCAGCAAGAAAAAGGTAACGAGCTTGTTGTTGCTTTTGCAGCTTTGCTTCATGATATTGCCGACCCTAAGTTTAACCATGGCGACGAAGAATTAGGACCTAACATCGCTGCATCTTTCCTCGAATCGATTGCTGTTGACCCCGAAATTATTACCCATGTTAAACTGATTATCCAGAGCATGTCGTTCAAAAACAGCTTCGATGCTGCCGGTTTCACCTCTAAGGAAATGCAGATTGTTCAGGATGCCGACCGTTTAGATGCGATTGGTGCCATTGGCATTGCCAGGGCCTTTACTTACGGTGGTTTTAAAAACAGGGTACTTTACGATCCGGCGATTCTACCTGAAGAGCACCTCAGCAAAGAGAGTTATAAAAACACAACTGCGCCAACCATCAATCACTTTTACGAAAAGCTACTCCTTTTAAAAGATCTGATGAACACCGAAACCGGTAAAGTTATGGCTACTGAAAGGCACAATTTTATGCTGCTTTATTTAGAACATTTTTATAAAGAGTGGTCAGGTAAGTAACTATCTACAGAAAAAATACCTAGAAATAAGTATTTCAAAGGCATGCATACTGGCTTAACTTTACAAAAATTCATGTCATGCACGTCTATAAACTAAAATATCACAAAAACAATGTGATGCTGATTGCTATGATTGGCTTTCCCCTGCTGTTCATTTCGCTAGTGATGTATTGCATTTTTGGTTTATTTACTTCACTCTCAGAAGGAATGATGTTAATGCTGGTTTCCCTTTCCATAATTTCGATGGCCTTTATGCTGTTCTGGGTGGCTAAAACATTGATTTTTGTGCACAGCGAGGTATTAATTGGCGACGATGGCATTGGCTTTAAGTTAAAAAGTACCTCTTTACTATACCGCCGGACCGATTTTTTTTCGGGCTGGGAAAATGTTAGTCGCGTAACCGAAATGTTTGATAGCAATAATGGCGGTTATTATTACCAAATCGAATTCAAGAGCCCAAACTTTGTGGCTAACTTTAATCCCGTAAACGATCTTGAAGCCGAAGCCGATCGATTTTTTTCGGAACTGGAACATTATCAGGAAAACTATCATATCAACAATCAATTACAGCTAAATGGCAAATTACAGCCTTCAAACAGCTTTTAACTAAAATTAATATTCCCGAACAGAATAGGATTATCATGCATTAGAATGCTAATATTTTTAGTTTTTAACTATCTTTGTTAGTACTAAAAACATCTACCCTATGTCTGACCGGATTCGTGAAAAGCTGAATATTCTTGCTGACGCCGCTAAATATGATGTTTCTTGTTCATCAAGCGGCGGCACAAGAAAAAACGACAATAAAGGCCTTGGCAACAGCCATGTATCGGGCATTTGCCATACCTATACCGAAGATGGCAGGTGCGTATCCCTTTTAAAAATCCTGCTTACCAACCATTGCATATACGATTGTTTGTTCTGTGTTTCGCGGAAAAGCAACGACATCAAGCGCGCTGCTTTTACTGTTGATGAAGTGGTAGACCTAACCATGAACTTTTACCGGCGCAATTATATTGAAGGTCTGTTCTTAAGCTCGGGGATTTTTAAAAATGCCGATTTTACTATGGAACGCTTACTGCTTGTAGTGAAGAAACTCCGTTTAGAACAAAACTACAATGGTTATATCCACCTTAAAACCATACCCGGTGCCAGCGATGAGTTGATAAAAGAAGCCGGCTTATATGCCGACAGGATGAGCATCAATTTAGAAATGCCGACCGAAGCCGGCCTGAAACTGCTGGCACCCGAAAAAAACCATGCCGATGTGATTAAGCCGCTCGAATTTGTACAACAGCAGATTACCCAGTTTTCGGCCGATAAAAAAATGATTAAGCACATTCCGAAATTTGTACCTGCGGGGCAAAGCACCCAAATGGTTATTGGCGCAACACCAGAAAGCGATAAGGACATTATGTACACCGCCAATGCCTTTTACAAAAACTTCTCGTTAAAAAGGGTGTATTATTCGGGTTATGTTCCCATTAGTAACGATAGCCGTATGCCCGTTTTAGGCACGCAACCGCCGCTGTTAAGAGAAAACCGATTGTACCAAACCGATTGGCTGATGCGTTTCTATGGCTTTAAGGTTCAGGAAATTTTAAACGATGCCAATCCAAATCTGGATGTTGATATTGACCCCAAATTGAGCTGGGCCATCCGCAACATGCAATATTTTCCGGTTGACATTAACCAGGCCGATTACAAAATGATTTTGCGCATTCCGGGCATTGGGGTAATGTCGGCCCAAAAAATTGTTCAGGCCCGCAAGTTTGGGAAACTTAGGATTGATCAACTGAAGAAAATAGGCATTGCCTATAATAAAGCGCGGCATTTTATAGTTTGTGCCGATAGCCCCTATCAGTTAAGAGATTATCAGGGTACACAGATTAAAGCTTTTATCCTGGCCGAAAGCAAAAGCAAATATTTAAAAACAGATAACAATCAGATGCTTTTATTTTAATCTGCGGTCAGAATGACAATTTAACGAAAAAAGCACCTATGATCTACATCTTCGACGGTTCCCTACCCGGACTCTTAACAGCAGTTTTCGAATGGTTTGAGCGCAAACCCGGCAAGGTTGTGCTCAAATCAATCGAAATGTTTCAGCCCGAGGCTTTTGCCGAAAGTTTTACTGTGATCACGGATACCTCAAAGGCCGACCGTGTTTGGCTGGGGCTTCAAAAGAAATTGTCGAAAGCAGGGTTGCGTAAATTTTACTGCAGTTATTTATCCGAAATCCCGGAGGCCTATAACCACCTCTTCCATTTTTCAGTTTACATTTTTAAGCATGCCCCTGGTGCAGAAGGCAATTATGGCAACGAACATGTAATGGCCCTTGCTAAATACGCCAAAAGTGTAGAGCGCGAGAAACACCGGATGGAGGCCTTTATCCGCTTTCAAAAAACCAGTGATGGTTTGTTTTATGCCGGTATTGATCCCGATTTTAATGTATTGCCCTTAATTTCCAACCATTTTAAAAACCGTTATGCCGATCAGCAATGGGTAATTTATGATTTAAAGCGCAAATATGGCTTGCATTACAATTTAGATGAAGTATCTGAAATCACAATCGGCTTTGCCGAAGGGATTAACAAACAAAAACCAGCTCCCGGACTTATGGATGAAAATGAAGCACTTTATGCGGCACTTTGGAAAGATTATTTTAAAAGTGCAAACATTGTAGCCAGAAAAAACACAAAATTACATGTACAACATGTGCCTAAAAGATATTGGAAGTACTTAACAGAGAAGGCCATATAAAATGGCTTAAACATTGATTCATTTCACAATCAAATCGTCGTCTCAATCCGATAGCTATCGGGTTCGCTCGAAATGACGATCATCGATCAAACCTTAATTACCGGGCTTAAAAAACCAAAACTTACTGCCATGCTGACACGCCCTTAAGCAATTAGCATGAAAAGTTTGACAGTTTGGTGAAAATTTGTCCCTGAAAACCTATTGGCATAAAAAGTGTTAATTGTATGCCTAGTTAAAAAACAAAATCAAAATAAAAAATAATAAAAGTTATGGCGTTAAACCTTAAACCAATTGCTGGCAGTTCGAACAGAGTTATTGTAGAACCGGCTGCAGCAGAAGAAAAAACTGCATCAGGTTTGTATATTCCTGATACTGCTAAAGAAAAACCATCTAAAGGAACTGTAGTTTCTGTTTCTGAAGAAGATGCTGAAGGTAAAAAAGCTAGCGTAAAAGTTGGCGATGTTGTAATTTATGGTAAATACGGCGGCACAGAGTTCCCTTACGAAGGTAAAGATTACCTGATTATGCGCGAAACTGATATCTATGCTGTTGTAGGATAGATAATTGAAATGTTGCAACGTTAAAACGTTGTAATGTTTATATAAACCGGAGGTTTGAAATGTTTCAACCTTCCAACATTAAAACTTTAAAATATTCTTAAAAATGTCTAAACAAGTAAAATATAACGTAGAAGCACGCGACGCCCTGAAAAGAGGTGTTGATATTCTTGCAAATGCAGTAAAAGTAACATTAGGTCCAAAAGGACGTAACGTAATTATCGACAAAAAATTCGGTTCACCAGCAATCACCAAAGATGGGGTTACTGTTGCTAAAGAAATCGAATTAAAAGATGCAGTTGAGAACATGGGTGCTCAAATGGTGAAAGAAGTAGCTTCAAAAACAGCTGATATTGCTGGTGATGGTACTACTACTGCTACCGTTTTAGCTCAGGCCATTATCACTACTGGTATTAAAAACGTTGCTGCTGGTGCAAACCCAATGGATTTAAAGCGTGGCATCGATAAAGCTGTTGCTGCTGTTGTAGAAAACTTAAAAACCCAATCACAAACTGTTGGCGAGGATAACAACAAAATTAAACAGGTTGCTTCTATTTCGGCTAACAACGATGAGGTAATTGGTGCTTTAATTGCTGAGGCAATGAGCAAAGTAGGTAAAGATGGTGTAATTACTGTTGAAGAAGCAAAAGGTACTGAAACTGAAGTAAAAACAGTAGAAGGTATGCAGTTCGACAGAGGTTATTTATCTCCTTACTTCGTTACCAATGCAGATAAAATGGAAGCTGAATTAGACAGTCCTTACATTTTAATCTACGACAAAAAAATCAGCAACATGAAAGAATTGTTGCCGGTTTTAGAAAAAACTGTTCAAACTGGTAAACCATTGGTAATCATTTCTGAAGATTTAGATGGCGAAGCTTTGGCTACTTTGGTAGTAAACAAAATCCGTGGTTCACTGAAAGTTGTAGCGGTTAAAGCTCCAGGTTTTGGCGACAGAAGAAAAGCAATGTTAGAAGACATCGCTATTTTAACTGGTGGTACTGTTATTTCGGAAGAAAGAGGTTATAAATTAGAAAATGCTGATTTAACTTACCTTGGTTCTGCTGAGAAAGTTGTTGTTGATAAAGACAATACAACTGTAATTAATGGTGCGGGTAATACTGAAGATATTAAAGCCCGTGTTAACCAGATTAAAGCTCAGATCGAGACTACTACTTCTGACTACGACAAAGAAAAATTACAAGAGCGTTTGGCTAAATTAGCTGGCGGTGTTGCCGTTCTTTATGTTGGTGCAGCTAGTGAGGTTGAAATGAAAGAGAAAAAAGATCGTGTTGATGATGCTTTACATGCAACCCGTGCAGCTGTAGAAGAAGGTATTGTTGCTGGTGGTGGTGTTGCTTTCATCCGCGCTGTAGCTTCTATCGCTGATTTAAAAGGTGCTAACGAAGATGAAAACACTGGTATCCAGATCATCCGTCGTGCAATCGAAGAGCCATTACGTCAGATTTGCGAAAACGCAGGTATCGAGGGTTCTATCGTAGTACAAAAAGTTAAAGAAGGTACTGCTGACTTTGGTTACAATGCACGTACTGGTGTTTACGAAAACTTAATTGGTGCTGGTGTTATCGACCCAACTAAAGTAAGTCGTGTAGCATTAGAAAACGCAGCATCTATTGCAGCGATGTTATTAACTACTGAAGTTGTTTTAGCTGACGAGCCTGAAGAAGGTGGCGCTCCAATGCCTCCAATGGGCGGCGGCGGTATGGGTGGCATGATGTAATACCAATCCATAACGAAACGATTTCGTGTAAAAATATACCCTCAAGGTGATAAAGCCTTGGGGGTTTTTTATGCCATTTTACTGCATAAAACAAGATTTAGACACCGCTATAACCTGCTCATTTAGTTAATGTTGGTGTAAAATTTTGCAGATGTAATGCAAAAATTACGTTCTTTGCACCGAATATTTATTGACGCGTCTTACGTCTGAGCCCAGCCTTGGGTACAGATTAAGCAAGTTACACAGCTATAACTTCCAGAACGCAATAAAATCATTCCCTAGTGTTAGAGATTTATGAAGATTCGTTGTAAAAGGAAATGGCATTTTTTTGTCCTGTTTTTTGGGGCATTGTTTTATACGTCAGTATGTTTTTCGCAGATTAATATTGGTGTAGTAGATGCCGGCCCCTTTACACCAGGCAGTACAATTGGAGTTCCCTTTAACATTACTTCTGGTTGTGCCACACAGGGAAACCAGTTTCAGCTTTATCTTTCCGACCAGAACGGAAATTTTGCCGCCGAAACCCTGATTGGTACCTATAACGGTTTTTACAGCACTTACATTAATGGAAAACTTCCATCTGTGCTTACACCCGGTACAGGCTATATGGTGCGGGTAAAATCAACCAGTCCGGCCTCTGTAAGTACGCCATCCACTGCATTTGAAGTTAAAGCAGGCCCCGCTGTAGAGGCGAAGCTAACCTCAAGCTATTTAAATGCAACCAATACAGAAACTTTTGGCACCTGCATTAGTAAACCTGATAATTCCTTTTTTATTAAAAACGAATCTACTGCAAGTAGCACAGTTACTGCAGCTATAACCGACGAGGTAAATGGCGGAAGTGCTACAGTAATCAATTTTCCAACGCCAATACAGAATTTTATTGCCCAGCAGGTACATTATACGATTATTGCCAAAGCGGTAATGCCAAATGGCACCGTGGGCACCAAGGCTTATTTATTAATCAACAACAAAACCATAACGGCCTTCGGAACTTCAGGAAATAATGTGGTTTGTTTACCAATGGGCTACCTCGAGTTTAATGTTGACATTACATCTACAGCAGGCATACAGAACAACTTCCCGGGCGATATTTACACCATCAACTGGGGCGACCAAACCACCACAACATACACCTTATGCGACATTAAGAGTTTTGGAGGAAAAGTGCAACATGCGTATACAAAATCATCTTGCGGAAGTGTTTCCACATCAAGTGCAGGAACGATTTTTAACGCATTCGATGTTTCGATCAATGTATCAAATGATTTCTGTGGAACAGTGGGTACTCCAGTTTCTTCATCTGCCAAGGTGGTAGTAAAACCCATCAACTCATTTACTTTTAATACACCAGGCTGTACCAATACTAATATTACTTTTGTTAATACTTCTGTTTTAGGCGAAAATCCAAATACCAGTACAATAGGCTGTACGCCTAATAATGTTACTTACAATTGGTATGTTGATGGCGTAATTCAGGAAGTTAATCAACCAAAATCTTTCAATTTTGTATACAAGTTTCTCACTAATGGCGAACATACTATCCGTTTAGAATCGAGCAGTTCGGGGGCCTGTAATGCCGATCCGGTTGAAATGAAAATCTGTATCCAGGATCCACCAAAACCAGGTTTTACCCTTCCCGCAACAACCATTTGTGCTCCCGGCATATTAAAGCCTACTGATAATTCGGTTATAGATAACATCTGCAATGCAGCCAATACCTATTCGTGGTCGATTACACCAGCAGTAACTTACGCCAATGGTACCACTTCAAGCAGTAAAGAACCTGAGTTTAATTTTACCAATCCGGGTATCTACACCATCACCCTAAGCATATCAACACCATCTTGCGGCGTGGTTACCACCCCGGCACAAACCGTGGTAGTAAATGCTCCGCCTGTAGCCACTCTTTCACCTGACATTACAGTCTGTAACTTATCTACCTACGATTTTAACAATACTACTACGGGGCCAACCAAAACTACCATTTCGGGCACCTCGAAAGATCTGGCCGATACCTACACCTGGACGGTTACCGCTGCCGGATCGGGTACTTATAGCTTTGCCGGCGGCACAACAGCCAATTCTAAATATCCATCTATTAAGTTCGACAGCTACGATACCTATACGGTAACAGTAACACATAAAAATAACTGCGGAACCACAACCGATACACAGATCCTGACTTTCAGCACGGCACCCGTGGTAAATGCAGGTCCTGATCAAAGCATTTGTTTTAACGATCCCGGCTTTACGCTGGCAGGTGCGGTAACAGGTACTACTTCAAGCCAAAGCTGGGTAGGTGGAACAGGTACATTTAGCACAAACAGAAACGATTTAAACGCCGTTTACACCCCATCCGCAGCCGAAAAAGCAGCAGGAACAGTAACTTTAAAATTGCGGGCTACAACCACTTTACCTGCTCCCTGTAACCAGATTGACGATGATATTATTTTAACCATCAAACAAAACATCAGCCTTACCAGTGCAGCAACCAAAACCATCTGTACAGGAAAAAGCGTGGCTTATACGCCAACCTCAGCAGTAACCGGCGTTACCTACACCTGGACAGCCAGCGGAACACCAAATGCCACGGGCTACAGCACCACCGGAACCGGCGATATCAATGATGTCATAACCAATACAGATGCCAGCAACGATGCCGTGGTAGCTTACGTGATTGTACCACACAAAGATGGCTGCGACGGCACACCTTTCAACTTCACCGTAACTGTAACCCCCAACCCAATAGCTACTGCAACGCCACAAAACACCAGCATTTGTAATGCAACTGCTGCTGGCATAACCCTTTCGGCAAACCTGGCAGGGGTAAATTATACTTATACCAGCACTATAACCGGTGCCATAACTGGCAATACCAACAGGCCGGTTGCCGCAGCAGGGAATCAGATTAACGATATTTTAACCAATTCGGGCACTAGCCCCGGAACGGTAACTTATACGGTTACGCCTGTATCTGCCAATGGCTGCCCCGGTACTACTGCCACAGTAACACTAACCGTATTGCCTGGCGTAACACCGGCAAACGCAGGTCCGGATGAAGCCATCTGTAACCAAATTACCTACACCCTAAAAGGAAACAACCCGGTGGTGGGAACTGGTAAATGGACAATCACATCGGCCCCTACCACCATAACCTTTGCCGATGATACTCAAAACAACACTCAAATTTCGGGTTTATCGGCAGGCAACACCTATGTATTGCGGTGGACCATCAGCGATGCCGGCTGTTCAAGCTCCTTTGATGAAGTACAAATAACCGTTAACCCGCTGAGTGTAGGCGGTACTACTGCAGGCGATGCAAGTGTTTGCTCAGGTGCCAATGGAGGCAATATTACGCTAAGCGGACAGGTCGGTAACATTATCCGCTGGGAACGCTCGTTTGATAATGGAACAAACTGGTCGACGGTTGCCTCTACTGCCAACCCTTTTGTATTTACTAACCTTACCGTTACCACCCAATACCGTGCAGTAGTACAAAGCGGAAGCTGTGCCGAAGCCCTTTCTACCGTAACCACCATTACCGTAAACCCGGGTACAGTGGCGGCCAATGCAGGCTCCGATCAAAGCTTATGCAGTGGTAACAGCATTACCTTAAGTGGAAATAATCCCGCACCCAACACGGGAATCTGGACACTAATCTCCGGACAAACAGGTGTGATACTTGCTGATGCAACCCTATTCAATACAGCTGTTACCGGTGTTGTACCTGGCCAAACTTATACTTTCAGGTGGACTATCACGGGTTTTGGTGGCTGCCCTCCTTCTACCGATGATGTGACCATTACCTATTACCCACCAGTTAGCAATACCATTAATGCATCGGCCGCACCTATCTGCTCGGGCCAGAACATTACCATAACCGGCGATACACCCACCGGAGGTACAGGTAGCTATGCGTACCAATGGCAAAGCAGCCCCGATGGCAGTACCTGGGCCAATATCCCTTCGGCCATTAATAAAGACTTAACCACAACGGCTACCGTTTCTACCTATTTCAGGCGACTGGTAAACAGTACCATTTGTACCTCGATCAGTAATTCGATACTGATTAATGTTTTACCGGGCTTAACCAATAACACCATCAGCGCCGACCAAAACATTTGTGTGGGTTCGCCGGCAGCCCCGCTTACGGGTTCTACACCTGCGGGTGGCAGCGGCACCTATACTTACCAATGGCAATCGAGTATAAACGGAACCGCCTGGAGCGATGTACTGGGCGCTACAAGCATTAGCTTTAGCCCGCCAACGCCCGCGGCAACCATCTATTACCGTCGTGCAGTAGCCAGCGGAGCCTGCTCGGGTAATTTAAGTAACGAGATTAAAATAACGGTAAACCCACATGCAAAAGCCGAAATAACTTACACAGCCAACACAGGCTGTGCTCCTTTTAGGCTCGATGCAACCAATGTTGCGGCTACATTATATCCCGACCGCAATGCAACCTACACCTGGTTTGCCAACAACGTACAAATTGGAACCGGCCCTACCTTCCCTGGTTATACCATTACCAATGGCAATGAAAGTGTAACCATAAAGCTCATGGTAACCAGCAGCCTGGGCTGTAACCCTGACGAAAAAAGCGAAGTATTTACCACCTTACCCATTGTTACACCGTCCTTTACACAAAGCGTAACCGAGGGTTGTGGTCCGCTCAGTGGTGTTACCTTTACCAATACCACTACTCCGCTTAACGGTGCAACATACTCATGGAATTTCGGCAACGGGCAATCTTCTACCCTTGTCCAGCCTGCAGCAATAACCTTTCAGGCCGATCCAACGGGGAAAGACAAAACCTATAACATTACGCTAACAACAACTTCACCATGTGGCCCGCCGGTGATAACAACCGCAACGGTTATTGTACATGCCAAACCTGTTGCCCTGTTTTCTCCTGATAAAACAACAGGTTGTTCTGATTTACTAGTAAACTTTACCAATACCGGGCCAGAAAGCACCGGAACCACCTACACCTACAATTTTGGTGATGGTAGTGCCCCCGAAACTTACACCGACAGACAAACTGTAAGCCACACTTTTACAACATTGGTGGTAAAAGATTTTACGGTAACCATGACTGCCAAAAATGGCTGTGGTGAAGTAAATGCCACTCCGGTGGTCATCAGGGTTTCGCCAAACAACATCATTCCCGAACTGGTGGTAAACGGAAACGAGAAGAGTGGTTGCGCACCCTTTACCGTAAACTTCATCAATAATACGAGTGGCGCAAGCAGCTTCATCTACACCTTTACCAACGAAGATACCGGCGAAATCAGCACGGCCTTTTCTACTACTACCGGTGTTTTCCCTCACCTTTTCACCAAACCAGGTAAATACACGATTAAGCTTGATGCAAAAAACGACTGTTCAGCAAATTCGACAAGTGAAACCGTAACCATATTGCCGCAACCAACTGTTGGCTTTATGGCTGATAAAACCATTGGCTGTACCAATCTTGTGGTAAAGTTTAAAAATACTAGTGTAGGCGCAGTTGGTTACGTATGGGATTTTGGCGATGGTTCTCCAACATCAACTGATTTTGAACCGCAGCATACCTACACCGGTTCGGGCGTAAATTATACCGTTAGCCTAACCACTACCAACAGCCTGGGCTGCACCAATACGTTAGCCCTGCCCGATTTCATTCAAATTGCAGCCCCACCTTTGGCTACTTTCACGGTGAGTCCAGGGAACGAACTTTCCATTCCGAATTACAGCTTTGGCTTTAAAGACACCAGCACTGATGCAGTAAGCTGGGAATGGTCATTTGGCGATGGAGCCAAATCGACCCTGCAAAACCCCAACCATACTTATGCTAACGAAGGTACTTACACCGTAACCTTAAAAGTATTGAACAAGGAAGGTTGTAGTGCCAGCACATTCCAATCGGTTAGGATTATCGGTGTGCCGGGTTATTTAAATATTCCGAACTCCTTTATGCCGGCAAGTGCCAAAAACGAAATCAAGGTTTTTAAGGCCAAAGGCCGTGGCATAAAAGAATGGACCATGTCTGTCTTCAATAAATGGGGGCAGTTGTTATGGGAAACGACCAAACTAGACGATGGCGCACCTTTAGAGGGTTGGGATGGTACCTACAAAGGCCAGGATCAGCCACAAGGCGTTTATTACTGGAAAGTAGACATCAGGTTTATTAATGGCAGCGATTGGAAAGGGATGACCTACGATTCATCTCCTCCGAAAAAGACAGGCGTAATATATTTAATCAGATAGATGATGGGGAGAAGGATAATCATATTTTTGCTTGCATTGGCGCTACCGCTAATTTCACTGGCACAAGACCATATTTACTCACAGTTTTACAACGCGCCCATTTACTTAAATCCCGCACTCACCGGGCAGTTTGAAGGCGATATCAGGTTTAATGCCTTATACCGCAACCAGTGGACTGGTTTGGCCAGCGATTTTTCTTACATGACGGCTTCGGGCGATATTAACCTGCGCAGGCTGAATAGCGGTATTGGCCTGGTTTTTAACCGCAGCAGTGAAGGCACCGCTTATCTGGTTAAAAATAACATTGCGCTAAGTTATGCCTACATTATCGGTGGCGATGATTTTACGCTTTCGTTTGGCTTGCAG
This sequence comes from Sphingobacteriaceae bacterium, assembly GCA_965284455.1. Classification (GTDB taxonomy): domain Bacteria; phylum Bacteroidota; class Bacteroidia; order Sphingobacteriales; family Sphingobacteriaceae; genus Pedobacter. The sequence goes on along the minus strand of OZ260086.1, from coordinate 4,579,144 downwards.
GCAGGCGTTACCAACCAGAAATTAAACTGGGATAAGCTGGTTTTTGGCGATCAGATCGATATTAATACAGGCTACATCCCCGGCAGTGTTTCAGGTGCCGAGCGCCCCAGCGTTGATAGCCGTTTTTATTTAGATGCCAATGCAGGAGCAAACCTAGTAGTTGGTAAATTTATGATGGGGCTTGCCACCCATCACCTAAACAGGCCAGACGAATCGCTTTCGGGTTTTCAAAGCAAATTACCACTTCGCGTTTCAGGCAATCTGAGCTATAAATTAACCCTCATCCCCGATCAGTACGACCGCGACGGAAGTTATCTCATCCCCTCAATTGTTGCCTATAAACAAACCAACGTTACTTCTTTCAGTGCTGGTATGCAATACAAATATGCGGGTATTAACGCCGGCATCTGGTACCGTAACGATGGCAATAGAAACGGAAACGATGCCATTGTTTTTTCGGTCATCTTCGATATTTTTAACAGAAGAACCAATGGCGAGAAATTCAGACTGGGCATTAGCCACGATGCAACTACCTCTAAAATTAACTACACCAATACCGGCGGTACATCCGAAATTGGGGTAGGCTACGAAAAATACTTTCCAAATAGTTCGAACGGAGGCCGGGCAAATGGCTTAAGATGTTACGATTTTTATTAATTTGCCTTTGTTAATTTAAGGCCATGAACGAAATTCTGGAAAATAACCATTTCATTACGCAGAGCGAGGTAAATAAATTTTTACTCGCCACCCTGCTATGTGGTATCATAGGTGCCGAACGCGAGTACAGAAGTAAATCGGCAGGTTTAAAAACCATGATGATGATTGGTTTGGGCGCTACCCTGTTCACCATACTATCCATCAACATCGGGGCAACCAGCCAGGACCGTATTGCATCGAACATTGTAACCGGAATTGGTTTTTTAGGGGCAGGCGTAATTTTTAAAGAGGAAAACCGCGTTAAAGGATTAACTACGGCCTGTATCATCTGGATTGTGGCCGCTATAGGTATGGCCGTGGGTTCTGGCTATTACGAACAGGCCATCGGCGTTACCATTGTGGTATTGCTGGCCCTGATTATTTTTCCTTTTTTAGAAGAAATTGGCGACCGTCGCTTTACCAAACGGGTGTACCGCATTGTTAAAAAGCAGCATGTTCATGGCGATTTAGAAAGCTACGAAGAAGTTTTCAGGGAAAGTAAACTGAAACCACAGCGCGGCAAACACCAGCTGGTAAATAACATTATTACCGGAAACTGGACGGCTACCGGCACGCCACAAAACCACCAGAAGTTTGTGGAGCGGATGCTAAAAGATGATGATATTATAGAGTTTGATTTTTAACAGATTCAAACAAATCTACCCGTTGTTTCTGCAAGGCCAGTTTTTTCTCTTCTATCACAATTGTATCCGACCACCTGTCGTGCCAGGGTTCGCAGGGGCTTCCAAACGCACTTATCGGAGTAAAGGGAATTGCACGGATAATGTTTCGGAGAAAAGCTTTTGTAAAGTCTATTTCTTTACCATCGGCGTTCACAACTTTTGTCTTTGTAATTAATTTTCCGATTGATTTTCCACGTGAAACAGCTTCTAAAACACACATAAACAAGGCATAACAGGTCATTCCGATTAAACTTTCGGGCAAATCGTTTACGTTTTTAAACAGCCCCGGATTCAGTAATTGTATCGCTGTCACCACGCAAAAAAACACAACATAAAACACAATTATATCGATAACATAGTTAACGAATCTCTTCACCATAGAGGCTCTACAGTAAGCTAAATTTAAATCTCCATTAAACCGGTCGAATTGCATTTGAGGCATTATTTTAGTGCATAACAAAATAAAACTTTTTCAGGCAGCAGCAAAAAATTATTTAGCTAAAAATCACAAAACAATCATAGCTTTGCATAACTAACTTTCGTGATGATTAAGGAACAGATTTCAGTTTTCGATATTTTTAAAATAGGCATCGGCCCATCCAGCTCGCATACTTTAGGTCCATGGAGGGCAGCACAGCAGTTTACCGCTTCGCTGTCGCAAAACCACCTGATTGATGCCGTAGAAGGCATAAAAATATTGTTGTATGGCTCGCTTGCCAAAACAGGCAAGGGCCATGGAACTGACGTTGCCATTTTACTGGGCTTAACAGGTGCCGATCCGGTAACTTTTGATGTAGATGCAGTAACACCAACTTTCGAAGCCATCCAAAAGGATAAAAAACTGAACCTGGCCAATCAACTTGTTATCGATTTCGATTACACCGAAGATTTGCTGTTCCTGTTTTCCGAAAGCCTGCCATTCCACCCCAACGCCGTTACTTTTCAGGCTTTTTTAAGCAATGGAAAAGCTTTTTCAGAAACCTACTATTCTATTGGTGGCGGTTTCGTGGTAAAAGAGGGAGAAGACAACAGCAAAAAACCACAGGTAGACTTACCTTTTCCGGTCGAGAAAGCCAAAGATCTTTTACACTGGTGTTTATCAACCGGCTTAAAAGTGAGCGAAATTGTAATGGAAAACGAACTGGCCTGGCGACCAGAAGCAGAAACGAAAAAAGGCATTTTACAACACTTCGCCGTTATGCGTGATTGCATTTACCGCGGCTGTCACACTACCGGCTTTCTGCCAGGTGGATTAGATGTTGCCCGAAGAGCCTTTCCCCTCAATAAAAGATTAATAGGTAAAAGTGAATATAGCAATTACGATACCTGGATGGAGGCCATTAGAAAAGGCGGAAACGGCTTTAACTACATACTAGACTGGGTAAGCTGTTTCGCACTGGCCGTTAATGAAGAAAATGCTTCGTTTGGCCGCGTGGTTACCGCTCCAACCAATGGTGCCGCAGGGGTAATACCGGCAGTACTTCAATATTTTATTACCTTCTGCGACGGTTATACCGAAGATAAAATCATTCAGTTTATTGCCTGCGCTTCAGAAATAGGCAGTATTTTCAAAAAAGGCGCCACCATATCAGCCGCTATGGGCGGTTGCCAGGCCGAAATTGGCGTTTCATCAGCCATGGCTGCAGCTGCACTCACCGAATGCCTGGGAGGCTCGCAAAGACAGGTATTAATGGCTGCCGAAATTGCCATGGAACACCACCTGGGCTTAACCTGCGATCCTATTGGCGGCCTGGTACAAATCCCCTGCATTGAAAGAAATACCATGGGGGCTATAAAAGCCATTACGGCAAGTCAGCTGGCATTACAAAGTAATCCCGATAAGGCAAAAGTGAGTTTAGATGCTGTGGTAAACACCATGTGGGAAACGGCCCTGGACATGAATGCGAAGTACAAGGAAACTTCCGATGGAGGTCTTGCAACCAATATCCCAATCAGTTTACCCGAATGCTAAATCAACATTGTTGCATTTAAATGACTGTTTTTATCGGCTTATCACAAACTTTCTGATGCTAAATCAGTAAGTATTTCTACATTCGCTCAATTTTATTAATTATTCATAAAAAAAATGATCAACTACACCAAAATCAGTGTGATTGGTCTGGCTTTGTCGTTATCTACTTTAGTAACCTATGGTCAGGACAATCTCGTTAATTCTTTAAAAAACAACCAAAGCGAAAACAGTAAAGCCTCTTTTAAATTTACTGATGTGATTAACCTGGCTAACACGCCTGTTCAAAACCAGGGCTCATCAGGAACTTGCTGGAGCTATTCTACCAACTCTTTCCTGGAATCGGAAATGATTAAAGCCGGTAAACAACCTGTTCAGTTATCGCAGATTTTCTCAGCCCGTAATGCTTATGTAGAAAAAGGAATCAACTACGTGCGTATGCATGGAGCAGTTTCTTTAGGCGATGGCGGTGCATTGCACGATGTAATCAACATGTACAGAAAATATGGCGCAGTACCACAGGAAGTGTACACGGGCTTAAACTATGGCACAAAAACCAATAAAACGGCCGAACTTGGCGATATCGAAAAAGGTGTTTTAGAGGCCGTAGTTAAAAATTCGAACGGCGATTTAACACCAAACTGGTTAAAAGCTTATACCGGCGTTATCGATGCCTATTTAGGTGCTGTTCCGGAGAACTTCACTTACAATGGCAAAAAATATACCCCTAAAACTTTCGCTAACGAAGTAGTGGGCATCAACCCGGATAACTATGTTGAGTTATCTTCTTTCAACGATCATCCTTTCTACAGCAAATTCACGTTATTGGTTCCCGATAACTGGTCGTTTGATCAGGTGTACAACGTTAAAGTAAACGAGATTACCGACATTATCGACAACGCTTTGAAAAACGGTTATACGGTAGCCTGGGCTACTGACGTAAGCGAGAAATCTTTCAGCTATAAAAACGGTGTGGCTTTTGTTCCGCAAACACCATTTAACGACATGACTGTAAAAGAGAAAGCCGATATGTTTAATGGTCCGCAGGCAGAGATGGAAATTACACAAGAAAACCGTCAGGCTGCTTTTGATAACTACCAGACTACCGATGACCACGGTATGCACATTGTTGGTGTATCGAAAGATCAGAATGGAAAAGAATACTATATCGTTAAAAACTCATGGGGTGCAACCAACGATTATAAAGGTTATTTATACGTAACCAAAAACTACGTAAAATATAAAACTACAGCCTTTTTATTGAACAAAGCAGGTATTCCATCTGCTATTGCCAAAAAATTAGGTTTGTAAAAAAGCTTAAATGATGGGGAGCCGCAGAAGAAATTTTGCGGCTTTTTTGTTGAATTTAACCGCAAAGGACGTTGAGTTTTTCGCGAAGCGCGCTAAGCGTAGGGTGTTTGGCGAACGACACCAATCTTACCATAATCGTCATTTCGAGCGCAGCCGAGAACCATGCAGTGCTCAGCGAAGCTAAACCACCTACTTCATTCAAATTTACCACAGCGCGCACGAAGCAATCCACAGAGGGCCGCTGAGCAATAACTTAAACTTCAGAAAGATAAAATGTTCCGTGAAAATCTGAGCCTCCTGTGGCTAAATTATGCGCGGCTAAATTACGCGCGCTTAAACCAGGCCCGAATAAGTCAGCACTAACCACCATAAACCTGTAGTAACAAAACACAGCACAATCCCTACTCCTACCACCAAATTAGCCAGTTTAGGGTTCAGGTTATATTGATCGGCTACTACCCCAGCCGTTACCAGGGTTGGCATGGCCATTTCAAAAATGGTTATCCGGGCAATTGTACCGCTTAAACCCAATAGTACAGCTATGGCCAGAACAGCTACAGGGGCCAGTATCAGTTTGTACAGCAAAGCAACGCTGATGTGTTTCAATTCGCCAAACCAGCCACCAAACTTAAGTTGTAAACCAATCGAAAATAAAGCTAAGGGCCCAACTGTTCCGGCTAGTTTTTCGAAAAGCGGTTCGAGTGGGCTAATGCTAATAAAATGCGGAACCGTTAATGCTAAAATGCAGCCAATAAGCGGTGGAAAGGTAAGTACCTTTTTAAGCACCAGCTGAGCGCTCAGTTTTTGGTTCTGCGACGAACGGATGGCCACAACAATGCCAATGGTTGATAAGAGCATAAAGGTGGCCTGATCGCAGATAATGGCTATAGCCTGATCCTTTTCACTAAAATAAGCTGCAATTAAAGGGAAACCCAAAAACGAAGTATTGCTTAAAGAACTGGTTAATTTTAAGCCGCCGGTTGTTGCCCTGCTTAATTTTTGGCTCCTGCTATATGCTGTTACAAATAACCAGCCAAACAACCACACGCAGATAGGTGCCAGCACCGGAAAAAGCAGGTCTTTTGTCCAAACAATGTGCGGCAAATATTTAAATGAAGCAGCAGGTAAGGCAATGTAAATAATCCAGGCATTAATGCCCTTGTGTGCATCTTTGGGTAGGGTTTTACTTTTTCTAAAAAGAATGCCAGCCAGTATACACAGACCGATAATAATAAAATTTGCCATGGGGTGCTGTAAATATAGCCATAAAACAAAAATGCCAATAAGATTTTATCCTATTGGCGCTTAAAAATTAATTTTATAGCTATTTTAAATGTGCTCTTAAAAACCAGGCCATTTCTTCGTGGGTTTCCATAAGTCCGGTAATAAAATCACTGGTTCCGGCATCACCATAATCATTGGCAATTGGGTTAATGTTACCTCTGATAAATTCGATTACCGTTTCATGGTCAGCCAATAAATCTTTAATGTAACCCAAACTATCGTTGTGGCGCTCACTGTATTCGGTTAGGTGCGTTAGGGCCAAAAAGTTTTTAAGGGTTGCAGGTGCATAGTGACCAATTTTACGGATGCGCTCAGCAACACTGTCGATAAATTCATCCAGTTGGTTATACTGCTCTTCGAAAAATTTATGCTTGGCAAGGAAGTCAACACCTTCTACATTCCAGTGTGCATTACGGGTTTTTGTGTACAAAACATACTCGTCGGCCAATAATTTAGCCAATTGTTCTGAAACTGCTTGTCTATGTTCTGCGGTTATTCCAATTTTTGCGTCCATTTTGATTCTGTTTTTATAAAGCTAATTTACTCTTTATCGTTGTCAAAACCGCAAATGAATATCACCATATTGTTAAATAAATAACAAAAATCAACGGCTTTTTTCAAGGAAACACGACCATAAAAAATTGGCTTTGTTGTAAACAGGTTAAAAAAGCCACAGCTTCCAGATTAAATATAAATCTGGAAGCTGTGGCTAATTTTATTGAAATGTCTGAAGTCCTTCGGCAGGCTCAGGATGACAACCTGAACCGCTACTCGCTCGTTGGTTTAGATTTTGGTTTCTTTTTATGCCAAACACGTTTCTTACCATTGCCTTTATGCTGAGGGCGTTTCTCTTCCACATGGGTAATTTCCATAGTGGCAATTTGCTCAGGCAAAGGTATCCGTGGCACCTGTTTTTCAATCAGTTTTTCGATGTTGTCGAACTTGCGCTTATCCCTGCCGTTAACCAGGGTAATGGCGGTTCCTTTTGTAGCTGCCCTTGCCGTACGACCAATCCGGTGTACGTAATCTGCCGGGTCGCCCGGAACATCGTAATTGATAACCAGATCGATTCCTTCTACATCGATACCGCGCGATAATACATCTGTACCAATCAATATAGGCAGTCTTCTGTTTTTAAAGGCCAGTAAGATGTCTTCACGCTCTTTCTGTCCTAAATCTGAATGGAATGCTTCAGCTTTAATCCCCAGCCCTTTAAAAGCTTTATACAAGGCTTTTACTTTCTCTTTGGTTGAAGCAAAAATGATACTGCTTTTATATTTTTCATCCTTAAAAATCTCGGTTAGTAAGGCTTGTTTTTGCTGATCGTGGATGTTGTAGGCCTGTTGATCAATACCTTCGGCAGGTTTTGCTATTGAAATGGTAATCTGTTTAGGCTCGTGCAAAATTTTGCCGGCCATGGTCCTGATTTTCGGTGCCATGGTAGCCGAAAACAAAAGGGTTTGTCTTTTTTTAGGCAGGTAACTGATGATCCGGATAATATCATCGTAAAAGCCCATATCCAGCATCCTGTCGGCTTCATCCAGAATTAAATGCTGCAAATGCTCCAGTTTTAACACACCTGATGATAAGTGAGCCATTAAGCGGCCTGGTGTAGCAATAATAATATCCACACCTTCGCGCATCGAACGTTTTTGTTGTTCGTAAGCAATGCCATCACCTCCGCCATAAACGGCTAAAGAACTGATATTGGTAAAATAGGCCAAAGCTTCTACCTGCAGGTCGATCTGCTGGGCAAGTTCGCGGGTTGGCGCCAAAATCAAAGTATTGTTATGCCTGTCGGCAGCCCGGCTAATTTTATCCATTACGGGTAGAAGGTAGCTTGCTGTTTTTCCGGTACCAGTTTGAGCGCAGGCAATCAGATCGTGGTTATCTAAAATAACCGGAATAGCCTGTTCTTGTATTGGAGTAGCGCTTTTATACCCCATGGCCATTAAGCCTTCGTATAAATCGGGGTTAAAATTAAAGTCGTTAAAATTCAATCTGTTTGTTTTTGTCTTTTAGCAAAAGTACCTCAAATTAAGGCGAATAGCAAACGCATTTCAATATGAGTTAAGGATTGGCCATTTTAACCTGCATACTTCAGCCCTGAAATCCTTTTCCGGCTCCAAAATCTTTGAAAACCTGCTGCTCACAGAAACAAGACTTCAAAACTACTTTGAAAGCCTCCTGCTATGCGCAGCACCAAATCAAACATACTTTGAAACCTTCCCGCCATACGCAGCGACAAATCATAGTTACTTTGAAAGCTTCCCACCCACAGTAGGAAGCTTTCAAAGTAATACTCCTAAAAGTTGTACGACCTCAGCTACAAAAGCCCCTAAACAAAAAATGCCCCGATCGTAACCGGAGCATTAGCGAAATTATAATAGACAAAACTTAGTCCACCAGGATATCTTTCTCCGGTGTATTGGTTTCGGGGTTTTTAGGTAAGGTTACCTTTAAGATTCCATCGGCATAAGCCGCAGCAATCTGCTCGTTAAGTACTTTTCCGTTTAAAGCAAAAGCCCTTTCGAAAGCACCATTGCTGTACTCCCTGCGGCTAAATTTTTCGGGTGCCCCTTCTTCAGCCAGTTTGTATGAAATGGTTAAAACGTCATCTTTGGTTACCACCTTCAGGTTTTCTTTAACCAATGCAGGTGCAAAGAGGTGAATAATGAAACTATTTTCTGTTTCCTCGATATTTACAGGCACGCGCCTGAAACCGCGGTTAAACATTTCGTATCCGTGTTTAAAACGGCCACCAAAGTGATGACCAAATCTGCCGCCCCTGGGGCCGCAACCGCGATGCATTTTGCCTGTATGGCAGCTATGTTCGTTGTACATGTTTTTAAAATTTAATGGTTTGTAATTGTTAATTCGCAAGCCTTGTTGCCTGCATTTTAACCAGAAACACCAAACTGCGTTTTGGGTATTCCCAGTAGTTGGGTAATGATATTGGCGTATGGGTAAGCAGGAGAAAATACGGCGTAATCGAATTTCAGTCCCCTGATCTGTACTACAATATCATCGATAAATTTCATCGGCTCGAGCAGTGCGCTAATCAGGCCCGACTTAGATTCGTCGCTTTTCTTTTGTTGAAAAATATCCATATCTGCCTTGTAAGGTTTAAAATCAGCACCTATACCCTCAACAGGCTCCTGAAATTCATCCGAGCTGAAAAATGTAACCTCCTGCCCTTTGCTAATCAGCTCGTTGGCCAGGCCTAAAATCGGCCTCGCAGAACCGTCGTATGGATTGGATAAAAAAAGTACGCGCGACATATCAGTTTATTTTACGGTGATGGTGTGCTCAGCGGCTTCTGGCTTAATCTCAAAAGCTACTGCTGTATTATTGTGGTGGTGACTAAAAACATGGCTTCTTTGCTCTGGCTTGCAATCGCGCTCATGGTAATGCTGGTTTCTAAAGTCCAGCCGATCGCGGTATCCGTTCTGAACGGCCAATACGTTTAAACTGTAAAAAGTTGCTCCGGCAGCCGCTAAGGCTAAAAATATGCGAAATGCTCTCATGGCTAAATTAATTTATGTTTATACTGTTTGCTACGCCATTACCCTGAACGTTTGGACGGTACCATTGACCATCAATTGGGGTAATCTGTTCAAAGTGATTGGGATAGTATCCATTAAAGTGCTGGGCAAAGTGCCTGCGGCGGTTATAGGCAAAAATCCTGAACACCATTCCGATGAGCATGGCAATTAAAATAAATTTGAATATGAATGGAACGAAGAATACGGCTGCACCCAGTACAATTCCGAATCCTATGGCTTTTAATATTTTTTTCATGGTTAATTTCCTTGTTTGATTAGGTAGACGGCAGAGGAAAGATTTTACTTTAATTTTTTTTAAATATTTTTTGAGGGGGCCTAGCCAGAGAATATGGATGGTTTAGTTGTTACCAGCTGACTTTTAGGTACTCAGCTATGGGGTATCTAAAGTCCTTCGACAGGCTCAGGATGACAGACTTTTTAGAAAATAAAATAGACAAACAACAAAAAAGCCAGCTAAGCTGGCTTCAAATTCTTCATTATCGCTGATCATGGCGGCCCCAGCCACCACAACGCCGTTTATATTCTTCTTTAAACTTCGCTCTTTCTTCCTCGTTCATGCTGTGCCATTTCGCGCGCATGTTATATGCTTTTTCGCGGAAACCACCGCCGCCGCCTTTATTAAAATTACCGAACAATATGCGGCACAGCACGAGTAGCCCAATGGCCTGCCAGAAATTAAGTCGCCCGGCATGGGCTACCTCAGGTAAAATCCAGTTCCACAAGTACATTACCACGAAACCCAAAGCGGTGGCAATTAATGCTACCACGGGTAAAAAGAAAATGAATTTCTTGCCTTTACTAAACTTTCTATTTCTCATCTCCTGCAAATTTAATAATTGATAAATTCCTGATATAAATTTTGTAAACGGTTACGCAGGTGTTTTACCGCATAACCCTTTCTTGATATTAAAGTTTTAATGTTTTCGCCGGTTTCATCGGCCAACTCCTGAAAGGTACGCTCCTCGAGCTCATTCTGAACAAATACGTATCGCTGGTTTTCGGGCAACTCATCGAGCGCTAAAAAAAGCTGATCCCAAAAGAGTTTTTTTAAACTTTCTTCTTCAGGCGAATAAGATTCGGCCAGCAATATATCCCTAAAACTGATTTCGCCATCTTCCCCTTCAAAAGTAAAATCTTCCAGTCGTTCTTCTTTCTGTTTACGGTACTTATCGGTTATTTTATTCCGTGCCACACGATACAGCCAGCCGCTAATCTGCTCAATGGCACCCGCCTCGGGCTGGTTACTTAACTGAAACCAAACATCCTGCAAAATATCTTCTGCATCCTCATCTGTATTCACCCGCCCACGGATGAAACTAAAGAGGCGTTTACCGTAACTGGCAACTGTAGAAATGATATTTTGAGGTTCGTTTTTTGGCACTATTTATCTTTTGTAAACCAGTAAACGGATGAAACTCAATATTACTTTAAATTTTCTTCACTTTTTTTCAGAAAGGCTGATATCACTGAAAATGAAGCATTATGTTGGTCAGGAAATGTTTTCCTGACCTTACGAGCTGAGGATTTATAATCCTCAAACAAAGTTCATCTCACAACCAGGCCCGCATAAAAATGCGTATAAGCTGGTGTTTCTATACCCCATTTGGCAGCTTCGCGTACAATGTAACCGGTTAACGATTCTACTTCCGTTTCAGGTTTCTGGCCCAGATAGTCCCTGTGCATTGAAGAAGTAGCCTCATATTTCATCGATTTCATGGTATTAAAGGTCCTTTCTGTAATATCTTCTCCCAGGGAAATCCCTTTTGCCAAAGCCAGGCTTTTTATTTCGGCAATCAGCAGTTTAGCTTCACGACTATGGTGCAAAAGCACCTCGCCAATGGTTTTATTGTAAAAAGAGGTTGCTGTGGCGGTTGGCGATATAAATATAAATTTCTCCCATACTGCAGTCGAGATTTTATCGGTACAGTTTACCTCAATTCCAGCATCCCGGCATATTTGGTTAAGTAATAATACTTCTGGGGTTAAAGCACCATCCAGGCCAAAAGATATTTTCTGCACATTACCCGAATTTTCAATTAGCCCGGCGCTTTTCAGTCGCGAAATGATAAAGGCACAACCTTTTAACAGCGTATTTTCGGGGAAACGCCGGTTAATGATATCATAGGCATCTACACCGTTTAACAAAGGTAGCAGCACAGTGTGCGGGGCAATGCAAGGTTTTAAACTGTCGAGCGTTTGATTTAAACCGTAGTTTTTGGTACAAATGATAATGTAATCGGCTAGGCCAGCTTCATCAAAACGATCGGTCGCCAGATCGGGGTTTGCAATAAAAGTTTCATCGCCCTTTAGCACTTTTAAGCCATTGGTTTTAATCGCACTTAAATGTTCGCCGCGGGCTACAAAAACGATTTCAACTGCTCCCTTTCCAGCATATTTTTTAGCCAGCAAGCCGCCAAAATAGCCACCAACGCCGCCAATGCCAACAATTATTATTTTTACCTTTTTAGCCATGTTGTTATTTTAAAGCCCCGGTTGGATAAGTACCCTTATCCACCACAATTTTATTGTTCCCGCTTAAATCGCTTACGTAAATTTTCGATTGGGTAAAGGGTTTTTCCATACCGCTATAAAAAATCCGGTCGTCGGCAGTTACAAAAACGTAAGGTACAGTTACGCCCTTAGGCGAAAGCCTGTCGATTTTCTTACTGGTCAAATCCAAAATATAAACGGCTTCTGCAGGTCCGGTTAATCCATCCAGTACATCATTATTCCCGGCATTGAAAATCAGTTTTTGGCCATCTTTGGTATAAAAGAAACGATTACTGCTTGCAATCGTTAAATCTTTACCAATTAAGCCGGCAATCAATTTGGTATCAATCACCTTGCCCGAAAGGTCAAAAGTGTACAAATTGGTCAAATCCTGACCAATAATTTCCTTTTCATTTTTCCAGGTTGGGGCATAAACATTAATTTTTGATGCACTATCGAGCATCACATAACCCGAATTGTCGGCTTTAATAATGCCAATTTTCCACAGGTTTTGTTTGTTAAAAATATTAAAAGCAATGGTACTGCCATCAGCCGACCATACCGCCTGGTAATAATTGTTGTTGTTTACCACCAGTTGTCCCTGATTTTTATTTTCCATATCGGCAATCCAAATGGAGCGGTGCCCGGCAGAATCGCTTAAAGTGTAAGCCAGTTTATTCCCGTCGGGCGAAATGGCCGGATCGGTAGCACCTCCGAAAGAAATCTGCTTCATGGTATCGATACTGGTAGCCACAATCTTTTCGCCGTCCTGATAGGCCAGGGCATAATTTTTACTGCTTAACGAAACGGTATCTAATACCGCTTTCGAACCGCCATTTGCTGATTGTTGATTGTTACAGCTTACCAATACAGTACCCACTGCAAAAATACAGGCCAGCTGAATGTTAAATTTCGTCATATACAATTTTACAAATTGTTTTAAACAAAAAAGATCCAGGCCCTTTCGAAACCTGAATCTGTTGCATTTATGATTTTAATTAGACTTAACTTTTTTTCTTATCGGCGTACCCAAATACTTTTTGCAGTAACGTTGAACTCCTTGAGCCGAGGTTATCTCTTATTTTTAACTCCTCTTTTGCTACTTCAATAAACAATCCGTCGATAGCTTTTTGGGTAACATATTCGGTTAAATTGGTGTTTACGGGTTTTACAAGTGGCAGCCTGTTATACTGTGTAGTTAAATCGCTATAGTATTTGGTTGCATTTACCTTGCTTAAGCTGGTCGTTACAATCGGGCTAAATTTTTGCATTAACTGAGCTGTGGTTACCCGTTTAAAATATTCGGTAGCCGCATCTTTATTGCCCAACAGAATATTTGTTGCATCGGTTAAAGTCATTTGCTTGATGGCCGAAATAAAAATAGGTTTAGCTTCTGTAGCTGCATCTTCGGCGGCGCGGTTTAAGCTCACAATTACGTTATCGCAAAGCTTGTTCAGGCCAATGCCACGTAATGTTTTTTCAACTTTTTGCGCTTCGGGCGGCATTAAAATTTTAACGGCCAGGTTGCCTAAGAAACCATCCTTAACCGAAAGCCGGTGGCACCGGCCGAAATACCAATTTGTAGAGCCTCTTTAATGCCCTGTCCTATTTCGAATGTTGAGGGCGTTCCGGTTGCACTTGTGGTGGCGCTTTGTTTTTCGGTTACTTTTTTAAAAATATCGCTCAGTTTAATCTGGGCAGAAGCTGTAAAGCCGGCAAAGAGCAACAAAGTCAGTGCTGTAGAAAAAGTGTTAATTCTTTTCATTTTGTGTGTGTTTAATCCTGATAAGCAAAACAACGGCCAATTTTTTTAATGGTGATCAAAGATAAGTGTTTAGGTAAACCCGAAATGTTAAATTTTCTGTTTCCACTTTTGCAGGCACTCAAAATAACCACAAAGAAAAGGAGCTTAACCTTTAAAACGACGATAAAGTATCCTAAAAAATTAGTTTATGTCCCATCACTCAGAAATATTTTTTATACTTGAAAGATAATTCGATATAGCTACCCATTTTTTGAAGTTTATAAAAAACACAGCTGGAAACAACCAGCAAGATGATGCTAAACTAATTGCCGAGTACAAAAACACGGGCAATTTAGATGCATTGGGTACGCTTTACAACAAGTATATGCACCTGGTTTTCGGGGTTTGCCTAAACTACTTTAAAGATGAAGAGCAAAGCAAGGATGCAGTAATGCAGATTTTTGAAGAACTGGTCATCAAACTGAAAGTGCACGAGGTACAGAATTTTAAAAGCTGGCTTCATGTGCTTACGCGTAACCACTGCTTAATGGAGCTGCGCAAATCGGCCAGGCAGAATAATGTTTCTATTGACGATACTTTTGTGGAAAACAGCGAGTTTGTGCATCTGGATATAGACAACACAAAAGAAACGCAGCTTACCATTATGGAAAAGTGCATGGAAACTTTGCCTGAAGAACAGCGAAAAAGTGTAGATTTATTTTATTTACAGGAAAAGTGCTATAAAGAAGTGGCCGATATTACGGGCTACGACATGCTTAAAGTAAAAAGTTATATCCAAAACGGTAAGCGGAATTTAAAGATTTGTATAGAAAAAAATAGCGGTGAATAACGATTGGTTAGATATTGATGTGCTGGAAGATTACCTGGATGGTAAGCTTGATGCTAAAGCTATGCACTTTGTAGAAAGGCAGGCTTTAGAAGATCCTTTCGTTGCCGAAGCTTTAGAAGGCTTAAAACAATCGCCCAAACGCAAACAAACACTTTCTATTTTACAAAAGCAACTGTACGACCGGGTTTCGGAAAGACCGGTAAAACGCAAGCTTTGGGGTATTACCACACAAAGACTCAGCATTGCTGCTACAGCAACTGTAGCTTTTATTGCGGTGAGCATTTTGTTCTTTATGCGCGAAACAAACCGCAGAAATGCCGAAACTGCTGCCCGTAAATCGAATGGTGTAATTGTAAATCTCGATACCACTACCGCTGTAGCCGCTATTAGTCCTAAAGCAGATACTTTGGCCAAAGTTTCCAAATCAACCCTAATCGATAAAGCCATTGCCGAAGCCAAAACCAGTGATCTGGCAATCAACAAGAAAACAACACCAGCCGATTATAACGTACAAAGGGAGATTGCAGAAGACAAAGCTATTGAAGAACGTGCGAACTTAAGTAAAGCTAAAGTGAATGGTTTCGCCGCGCGTAAAGCCGATTCTATTAAAGCCAGATTTGATGAGCCATTAGTTGTAGCAGCAGCTCCACAGTCGATTGGATCGAGTAAAATTGTTTTTAGTGGCAACGTAGTGGATCAGCGCGACGGAAAACCGGTTAGTGGTGCCGTAGTTAAACTGGCGGGATCAAAAAACTTGACGGCAACCGATACCAAGGGATATTTTGCTTTGCCAGCTGATAGCAGTGCCAAAGACAAAGATTTATTAATTAATGCCATTGGTTTTAAAGAAATTCCGGTGGTGGGTATGCAAGATCCAAACGCAATCAGGACAGCCATGAGCGGAGGCAAAACCCTCAACGAAATTGCGCTGATTACCGGATCAAATGGCCGTAAGAAAGAAAATATACCTGCACCTAAAATTACGCTTCGTGCAGAGCAGAATCTGAATGGCAAATCGGCTGAGGAAATTACCAAACCGATTCCGGTTGCTACCATTAATTACCCGCAATATCTGGAGAACAATAACAAGCTATATAACCCGAAAGGCCCTGAACAATTTGTAATTTTGAGTTTCAAAGTAAAAACCAACGGAAGGCCTTCAAACATTACAGTTATTAAATCGCTTAACAAAAAAGCCGATGCAGAAGCGAAACGGCTTATTCAGGATGGTCCGGATTGGGTATTACCTAAAAAAGGAACTGATGTTGTTGAACTAAGTGTTAAATTTTAATGCTGGTTTAACCGCAAAGATTCTGTGTTAATTTCCAAGAAATATTTTAATTAATTACATTTGTTATCTAAGGCAGTCATAGAACTAGCCTGTAATAGCGT
This sequence comes from Sphingobacteriaceae bacterium, assembly GCA_965284455.1. Taxonomy (GTDB): domain Bacteria; phylum Bacteroidota; class Bacteroidia; order Sphingobacteriales; family Sphingobacteriaceae; genus Pedobacter. Next base: position 4,563,159 of record OZ260086.1, on the reverse strand, counting down.
ACGCACCTTGTGTCTGTACGCTATTCTCATTTTTAAGATATTCCTTATCATAAGCCGTTTTGTTTTTGAATATGGTGTATATCATTTCTAACATTTTTCTTTGTACAGCTACTAACCCCTTCATTTTTATTCCGTTTTTGGCTAAGATTCTGGCGTATACTGCTTTAAACCTTTCATCCCATTTTACAGCACTCAAAGCAGGCAAATACATTGCCTTGCGCAAATGGCGGTTTCCTTTTTTTGATATTTTCGGCTTCCCCTTTACCGATGTACCCGATTGTTTCTCTTTCACATCAAAGCCCGCATAGCTGGCAAGTTGTTTCTTGCTGCGTATTAGCTCGAAGCCGTTAGTTTCTGACAAAACAATTACAGCAGTTAGCTCCCCGACCCCGGGTATTGTACAGATGGTTTTTACATCTTCCTTCAAACCTTTATCTCTATTGACAATTTCTGATATATCCTTTTTTATCTCTTTTTCCTGGGTATTCAGGAAAGCAATCCTTGCATTTAGACGCTCCAAACTCTTCTCATAAGGATAAGCCTCCGATTTTTCTGCATGAAGCTGGTTTTTTACAGCAGACCTCTCGTGTACTATCTGATCACGTTCCCTGGTCAGTTGCTGTAAGGTTCTAAATGTCTTTTTGGGCTTTTCCCAATTATCCAGCTTCCGGCAAAGGCCAAATCTTGCAATGGCTTCAGAACAGGTTTTATCCGTAATGGTCCTTACTTCCAGGGTACGCATATAGTTGCTTATTTTATTGGGGAGCACAATACTAACGCTATAACAATGATCTGCCAGATAATAAGCAAATTTTTGATGATAAATACCTGTGGCTTCCATGACATATTGCACTACTACACTGTCTTCTGAAAGCTTTTTTACCCATTCAACCAATAACCCCATACCTGTTTCACTGTTCTTAAAAACCTTGTGGGCGTAAAGGTCTACTGATAGATCATCCATTAGCCTGCCTAGGGTAACAACTAGCTCTTTTTGGGCAACATCTACTCCCAGTACCTGTTTCAATACTTTTTTCATCGATTAGTTTTTTTTTATAATTGATGAATCTCCCTTCGTTTTTTCTCCTGGTTGGATATTCTGGATAATATGACATGCATAGTTCCTTACATTCTGTTCAAACTCCAAAAGATGGAAAAAGATGAGGCATAATCTTTGCGACAATATACTTGATAGTTATTTAGACACAAATGCGCTCTCATCTTTCTTCAATTATATTTACGAATTTAAACTTTTGTAAACATAGGAGCCACGAAGTGAAGGCGCAAAGAACGCAGTAGCATTCCACTTTGCATCATTCCCGTGAAAACGGGAATCTTAAAGCTTCAAACATGAATCATTAGCCTTTCTACTGCATTAAGATGCCATCTGATAGCTATCAGATCAAGCTGGCAATGACGGTTAGGACTAAGGAGATTGCAAATCACTTTGTGTCCTTCGCGAAAAGACTTAGCGTGCTTTGCGGTAAATTGCCAACAAAAAAGACCAGAGCTTTTTGCCCTGGTCTTCTGAGTATATTAAAGGATTTTGTTTTTTATTTTAAGTAGTATATCACAGCGTAAATAATCGCTGCCAATGTAGCCGAAACCGGGATCGTTAAAATCCAGGCCCAAATCAGGTTAATGGTTACGCCCCAACGTACTGCCGATACACTTTTAACAACACCCACACCTACAATAGAACCGGTAATGGTGTGCGTAGTAGAAACCGGAATACCGAAGTGTTCGGTAATACCTAGCGTTACCGCACCAGCACCCTCAGCAGCAACACCTTCAAGTGCCGTTACCTTGGTAATTTTAGATCCCATGGTTTTTACAATTTTCCAGCCACCACTCATCGTACCTAATGCTATGGCAGAGTAACAGGCAATTGGAACCCATGCAGGCATGGCTTCGAAGTTAGGAATCACTTTTGAAGCGATTAAGGCTGTTGCAATAATACCCATTACTTTTTGGGCATCGTTACCCCCGTGAAAGAAACTTAATGCCGCAGATGATAAGAGCTGCAGGCGTTTAAACCATTTTTCGGCTGTTGCCGGCTTGGCATAACGGCACACATTGATAATGATGAGTGTTAAAACCACCGAAATTACCATACCGATAATCGGAGCCAATACAATAAAGGAAACAATTTTAATTACATAGCCCATGTTTACAGCATCAAGCGGACTTGCGCCGATAAGTAAGGCATGTGTCATACCGGCACCCGCAAAACCACCGATTAAGGTGTGCGATGAGCTGGAAGGGATGCCGTACCACCAGGTTAAAAGGTTCCAGATAATCGCAGCCACTAAACCTGCAAGAATAACCTCTAGTGTAATGTAGTTTTCGATAACAGTTTTAGCAACTGTATTGGCCACTTTATGATCCGTAAAATAAAAGTAAGCAGCGAAATTGAATAACGCAGCCCACAAAACCGCCTGAAAAGGCGTAAGAACTTTTGTAGAAACAACTGTTGCAATCGAGTTAGCGGCATCGTGAAAGCCGTTAATGTAATCGAAAGCAATAGCCAGAATTACAACAACAACCAGTAAGGTAGTTACCATGTTTGTTTTTTAATTAAGCGTTTTTAACCAAGATAGTTTCAAGCACATTTGCTACATCCTCGCACTTATCTGTTGCTTTCTCTATCGTTTGTAAAACCTCTTTTTGTTTAATTAATTCAATTGCATTGGTTTCGTATTCGAACAAACGGGCTACCGCTAATGTAAATACATAATCAGCCTGGTTTTCGCCGCTGTTAATGCGGATACAAGCATCGGCGATAACACGGATATTTTTGAAATTGCGCAATTCTTTAATCGCTTTATCAATATCGGTACACATTTCTACCAGAAGCTCGGCAATTTTAACAATTGGCTCATTAATGGCATTCATGTTGTACATCTGCATACGGTTAGCAGTGCCATAAATGTAATCGGCAACATCATCAACAGCAGTAGCCAGTTGGTGAATGTCTTCACGGTCAAACGGCGTAATAAAGTTCCGGCTTAACTCAAGAAAAATCGAGTGGGTAATGTCATCACCTACGTGCTCAAGGCGTTCAATTTCTTTAAAAATGGCTTTTCTCTTTTCAGCGTCAGCTGTGCTCACCATTTCTAAAAGGGCCTCAGCAATTTTTAATGCATTGCTTCCTGCCTGCTCGAAAAGTGGGTGAAACTTTCTGTCTTGAGGCGTAAAGAACTTAAAAATATTGTTCATGTTAATTCTTAATATGTTGCAAAGCTACAAGCCCAATGTTAAGTTAATGTTAATTTCCTAATTATATTAACAAAAACAACATCAAAAATCATTTTACCATCAAGAACATCAGGATTTTATGCTAAGAGACGCAGGAGAGCGATAAACTAAATTATACAATTTTGTTTAGCCGGCTAAAAACAAAGGTATTTTACGCTTTGTTTGGTGCCAAACACATGCGGGTTAACCTCCTTTTTGCAGGGTAAATGCAAAGGTGGTTCCAATTCCAGGTGTACTCCTTACCGAAATGGTTTGCTGGTGCGCCTCTAAAATGTGCTTTACAATGGCCAAACCTAAGCCAGTTCCGCCTACCTCGCGGGCACGGTGTGTATCGATGCGATAAAAACGCTCAAATAACCTCAGCAAATGCTTTTCTTCAATACCAATACCATTATCGGTAACCTCAATTAAAACCTGATCGTGAAGTTCGAAAATTTTGATGGCCGTTTCTCCGCCATCAATACCATATTTAATGCTGTTTACCATCAGGTTAATCAGCACCTGACGTATTTTTTCCCTATCGGCCGAAACCAGGGTTATTGCGGTATATTTATCTTTAAAGAAAAGCTTAATGTTTTTACTGTTTGCCCTATCCTCCAGGTTTTCCATCACCTCTTTGGCCAGCTGCACAAAATCAAATTTCTGGTAGTTAATCGGCGATTCGCCTGTTTCCAGTTTCGAAATCACATCCAGATCGTTTATCAGATAACTTAATCGTTCTACATTGTTTTCGGCTTTTTTCAAGAACAATACTGCCTGATCCGGATCATCTACCAGACAATCCTGCAAGGTTTCGATATAACCCTGAATAGCGAAAAGTGGCGTTTTAAATTCGTGCGAAACATTTGAAAGAAACTCTCTTCTAAACTGTTCCTGCTTTTTAAGCAAATCAATCTCTTTTTTCTTTGCGCCAGCCCACTCTTTTACTTCCTGTTCTACATCGTTAATGGGATCAGAACTTACATATTCACCAAGGGCATCTTTTAAATCTTTGCCCAGTTTTAGGTTATGAATAAGCTTATAAATGAGTTTAATTTTGGTATAGATGTATTTTTCGAGCAGATAATAAAAAACCAGGAAACTGCTTAGAAACGATACGCCAAAAGAGATTGCCAGGTAATACCAGCTGTGCTGGAAGTAAAAATTAACCATGCCGATAGAAAGACCTACGGCAAGGGCAGTAAACAAAACCAGCACACTTAATTTCATGTGGCAATTTAAAGTTTTTATGTTAAATATGTGTTAACAGCAAAGGGTATAAACGCAAAAAGCTTTCCCTTTGGAGGAAAGCTTTTTACTTAAAGTTTTGTTATTACTATTTTTTAGTAGAATCTGTTTTAGCCGGAGCCGGAGCAGCAGGTTTAGTGCTGTTTAAGTTTCCGCCAAGTGGTGATGGTGAAGGTGTTTTATCTAAACGCTCCTGAATAGCTGAACTTCCAACAGCTGCTCTACCACCGCTTGTTTTAGCAATTGTAGTAATTGATAAGGTTAAAACAACGATTGCCGTTAATAAAACCCACGATCCTTTTTCTAAAACATCGCCGGTACGTTGAACACCAAACATGTTACTGGTGCCACCGCCTGTAGCTAAACCACCGCCTTTAGGATTTTGTATTAATACAAACAGGCCTAAAGCAATACATACAATAATTAATAAAATGATTAAAAAGGTTACCATGGTAATATTATTTTTAAAATTTCTTTTCTATAGATTGGATAAGGTCGGCAAAGTAACCACTTTTTTCTGGATATTTCAAACTTAATTTTTTATAAGTATCTATGGCTTTGTGGTAAAGCATTTGCTCGATATAAATTTTGGCTAAAGTTTCCGAAACAAGGTCGTAATGATCTTCTGCGCTTTTCTTGGCCTTATTTTCATTATCAATCAGTTCGGGCTTAGGTGGCTTAATGGTAGGGTCTTCTTTTAAGAACCTTTCGATAATTTCGGCACCTTTCACATCCTTAACTTCGGCAGCAGGATATTCGGCCAAATGGTCTGCTACTTCAAAAGGGGTTTGAATGTGAAAAATATGCTCGACATATTGCTGCTGAAACTCTGCTTTTTCTTGCGACTGAGCGTCTTGTGGCTTGATTTTTTGCTTAGCCGGCTTTGCCTGCGCATAAGGTTGAAAAATCTGCTCATGCTCCGCTCTGGTTTTAGCCAGCCACCATAAAAAGGTATAGGGAAGCTCGTCGTCATCGTATTTGGAAACGAAATTCTTTTCCGGAATATCGGGTATTACCGTTTCAATTTCGGGTGCCGGAGCAACTATTTCAGTACTTGTTTTTTCTTCAAAAGCGAAGAAATCGATTGCCGATGCTGCCTCTATAAAAGAATGATCTACAGCAGGCAAATCTACCAAATGGTTATCTGAACCCGGTAAATGATCGGGGGTTTCTACTTCAACAGCCTCGTGATGATTTAAAATAACTGCTACAGCAGGCTCTCCGATTTCTTCAAAAACTTCCTGCTCATCCAACTCAACAGTATCGGTTGCTTTAACCGGTACCATATTTAAAATGTGGAACAGTACATGTCCCTGGCCATATAATGCGGCCTTTGGCACGAATGCCGCATTGGCCCTTGCCAAAAGCAATTGAATCGGCTGTGCATAGGGAAACTGTTCAGCCATTTCCTGCAATATGGATGCATGCTCTGGACCAACCTTTCCGGGTTGCGCAAGTAAATCTGCCAGTAGCTGTTTGTTATCCATTATTGAGGTTTGCTGCTAAGTTAAAAAAATGTAGACGGGTTTTTAAAAATTTTGTGTTTAACGGGCTGTTTTGCCTACCACTGTGCAAAAGCGCGGTTAAAAATATCTTCTACCAATTGCTTGTTAATATTTTCAATTGCGCCCGGCAATAACGATTGAATGGGTGCACCACCTACCGGAAAATCGAAATACCTGGTAAAGCTTTCTTCAAAGCTCTCCTTCTCATGCTCCTTAATGTTATTTTTATACTTTACCGAAACGGTAATGGTAAGTCTGTTGGCGCCCGAGGTTGGTGTAGCGCTATTTTGAAGTGCCACCGGTTAATATCGTAGCCTGTAATCCTGCCCTCGAATGAAGCATCCGATTCACCGGTTACCAGAATTAGTTTGGTTTGGGTACGAATCCGGTTTTTTAAAGCCTCTGTAAGTTGATTACTTAAAGTAGGTACTACCAGTGGTGCATTGTTTTCGAATAAACGAATAGCCACATTTTTTAAGCCTGTTGTAGATGCTCCGCTAAATTTATACGAGCATGAGCTCAATACAGTAGCAACCAATATCAGCGCAAGTATTTTAATTTTCATCATGATAGATTGTTATGCTTTTTTACAGCATGCTTATAACGGCAACGGCAGCTTAAACTTATAAATTTAATTCTTTAATCTTACGGTATAGGGTACGTTCTGATATGCCCAGTTCCTGAGCAGCAAACTTGCGCTTGCCTTTGTGCTTTTTCAACGCTTTTTTAATCAGGTCCGATTCCTTATCAATCAGCGACAACGATTCTTCTACCTCCTCGGCATCGTGCGTAAAATAATCAGCATTATTGCTGCCGTTAATGTTACTGTTGTTTGGCGCTGGTTGTTGTATGGTAAAAGCATGCTCTTGTCCGGCAGGCAACTCTACATCCCGGTACAGTTGGTTAATATATTGTGGATTATCGGCCAAAACAGTTGCGGTATTCCCTCCATGCTGAATAATCTCAGCTACCAGTTTCTTTAGCTCAACCATGTCCTTTTTCATATCGAAAAGAACCTTGTATAAAATATCCCTTTCGGTAAAATCTTCTTTTGATTGAGCATTGATGGCCATTGGCAAATTACTGCCTGCCTCGTTAGGGATATAATTTAAGATAGCCTGCCCGCTAACATTCCGGTCTTTCTCCAGCACGCAAATCTGCTCGGCAATATTTTTTAACTGGCGCACGTTTCCAGGCCAGCTATAATTGGTTAAAATTTGTATGGCGTCTGGTTCAAGGTGTAGCGCCGGACTGCGGTATTTATCACTAAAGTCGGCCGCAAATTTCCTGAACAACAAGTAAATATCTTCCTTCCGCTCATGCAAAGCCGGGATACGTAAGGGAACAGTATTTAACCTGTAGTATAAATCTTCGCGAAATTTGCCGTTTTTAACACGGTTGTACACATCCACATTGGTTGCGGCAATAATACGAACATCGGTTTTTTGCACTTTTGATGAACCTACGCGCAAATATTCGCCGCTTTCTAAAATCCGCAGCAAACGGGCCTGGGTACCTAAAGGTAATTCAGCAACTTCATCTAAAAAAATAGTTCCGCCATTGGCTACTTCAAAATAACCTTTACGTGCCTCATGTGCGCCGGTAAAAGATCCCTTTTCGTGACCAAAAAGCTCCGAATCTATCGTTCCTTCGGGAATGGCACCACAGTTTACTGCAATAAAGGCTCCGTGTTTACGGGCGCTCATCTGGTGGATAATTTGAGAGAATACCTCTTTACCGCTACCGCTTTCGCCGGTTATCAATACCGACATATCTGTAGGCGCCACCTGACTTGCAATATCTATAGCACGGTTAAGCAAGGGCGAATTGCCAATAATACCGAACCGTTGTTTAATATTTTGTGTATCCATTCTTTAGTATCAAGTGCCTATCTTTAGTATTATAGTACCCAGTATCAAGACTCGTATTTCAGATTGTATTCGCTTTATGCTTTTAGCTTTTTACTCTTAAACTATCTTTCCGATGAGTGTAGCAGATGTACATTTCTCAATAAATACATTTGCGTACTGGCCGGGTTTAACGCCTTCAATAGCCGGAAAAATGGCCATTGCACCGCTATCTCCCCTACCACAATAATCTTTGTCCGATTTTTTTGAAGTACCTTCAATTAAAACACGAACGGTTTTGCCTACCCATTCCTGCAAACGCATTAACGAGTGTGCCTGTTGTTTCGCCAGAATTTCGGCCAGACGGCGTTTTTTAACCTCTTCGGGGATATCATCTTCCAGTTTACGCGCAGCTAAAGTACCCGGACGCTCTGAATAGGTAAAATTATACGCAAAGTCATACTCCACATAATCCATCATACTCAGGGTTTCCTCGTGTTCAGCTTCTGTTTCAGTACAGAAACCAGCAATAATATCGGTAGAGATTGCACAGCCTGGAATAATCCTGCGGATGGCGTCGATACGGTTAATGTACCACTCCCGCGTATATGTCCGGTTCATCAATTCTAACACACGGGTATTACCTGATTGAACTGGTAAATGGATATAGTTGCAAATGTTATCGTATTTGGCAATGGTATGTAAAACTTCGTCGGTAATATCTTTAGGGTGCGAAGTGGAAAAACGTACTCTCAAATCGGGGCTAACCAGAGCTGTTTGCTCCAAAAGCTGCGCAAAATTTACGGTTTCGGTTCCGTCTTCCGACGTCCAGGTGTACGAATCTACGTTTTGGCCCAATAGGGTAACTTCGCGGTAACCACCCTCGAACAAGGTTTTTGCTTCTTCAATAATCGAATGGGCATCGCGGCTACGCTCGCGGCCACGGGTAAAAGGCACCACACAGAACGAGCACATGTTATTGCAACCGCGTGTAATGGAAATAAATGCGGTAATGCCGTTGCTGTTTAAACGCACCGGACTAATATCGGCATAAGTTTCCTCGCGCGATAACAGTACGTTAACCGCTTTATGGCCACTTTCTACCTGCTCAATTAAGTTTGGTAAATCGCGGTAAGCATCGGGGCCTACTACTACATCAACCAAACGTTCTTCTTCTAAAAATTTAGATTTTAAGCGCTCGGCCATACACCCCAAAACACCAACAATTAATTTCGGGTTACGGCGTTTTTCTACCCCAAACTGCGACAGGCGATTTCTTACCCTGGTTTCTGCATTTTCGCGGATAGAACAGGTATTGATAAAAATTACATCGGCCTGGTGATAATCCCCTGTGGTTTCAAATCCAGTTTCCGACAAAATAGAGGCAACGATTTCGCTATCGGCAAAATTCATTGCGCAACCATAACTTTCGATATATAATTTGCGGGCATCGGCTTTTACTGGCGTATCTAAAATTAACGCTTCGCCTTGCCTTGCCTCATCATGCGTCTTATCTGGTACTTGTAAATCAATCATTATTTAAAAACATTTTGGGGATTGCAAAAATACACAAATAAAATTAAAAGTGACAAATTGACATATTTTGTTTAAATGTTTACAGTATGATTATGATCCTGCATTTTTACTGGCATTGTGAAGTGTGGCATTGAGATCGTATTTTTTTAGAAAATGAATGGCCTTGTGCTAATGTAGGGCTGCAGTCGCGCCCCTGCTTCTGCTTCAATTGAAAAAATTGCGGCATCTCGCTACGGTCGGGTTTAGGCACAAAGGAAGCGCTCAGGATATCCAGCTTTGGTCTTTCAGCTCTCCACTTTTAGCTTGTTAAAAAACCTTTCCCACTTACATCTGTTACGTATCAATTAAGGCATAAAAATGACAGCTCAACATAAAAACAAAGTTTGGATCTGGATTGGCAGTATCCTGGGGATACTCATCCTGATTTTACTATTCGGCGCCATGTTTCTAAGTGCCAGATGGAAGCCCCTGCTTACCGAAAAAATAAAAGCCGGGGTTTATAACGGTTCGCACCACCTGTATCAAATCGATTTTAAAAGCATAAACTTAAATGTAATTACAGGCAGCCTGGCCTTACGCGATGTAACGCTAAAGCCCAACCCTTTGGTTTTCGACAGTTTAAAAGTGGCTAAACTAGCCCCGGCACATACTTTTGAGCTGAAACTGAAGAAACTACAAATTAGCCGTGTTGGTATATTAACGGCCTACTTTAAAAAACAGGTAGTTGTAAGTGAAATCATTTTGCAGCAACCTTCAATCAATATGATTTACAATAAAGTGGCCAAAAAACCCGATACGGTTAAAGATGAAAAAACACTTTACGATCAACTCTCAGGGATTTTTAAATCGATACATGTTAAAGCAATAAAAATAGTAGATGCCGATTTCGATTATATTAACAAAACGGGGGCTAAAAAGGTAAAAAACTCGATTAAGCACCTTAATATTACGGTTAATGATTTTTTACTGGATTCGCTCTCCGGCAACGATACGACCAGGTTCTATTACACCAAAGATATATCCTTCCAGCTTGCCGGTTATAAGTCCATCACCAAAGATAAAATGTATTCGATGAAGGTAGATACCATTATGGGCTCTGCCAAATCAAAACGCATAACCGCTAAAGGCTTTACGCTTTTGCCTTTGTACCCCGAATTAACTTTTGCACGGAAATACAAAGTGCAGAAAGACCGCTACAATTTAGCTTTCGATAAAATAGAATTTAACGGTGTCGACTTTATTGGCTTAAATACCGATCAAACGCTTCATGCCCGCTCATTAAAAATTGGCCCGGCTAATGTCGAAGTGTTTATGAGCCGCGAATCTCCACCCCCACCAGGTTTTGACAAAGGACAAAACTACCCACATATGGCCTTAAAACGGTTAAACCTGCCTACCCTTATTGATACGGTAAAGCTGAGCAAGGTGGATGTTAAATACTCGGAATACAACCCTGCCAGTAAAAAAACGGGCGCGGTAACCTTTAAAGATTTAACGGGAATCATTTTAAATGTAACCAATGATAGTACCCGCCTGAATCAACGCCATCATGCGCTTGCCGATCTCAATTCTCGCTTAATGGGCGTAGGGAAACTGAATGTAAAAATCGATTTTAACCTCACCGATCCCAATGGATCCTTTAGCTACAGTGGAAACCTGGGCAATTTTGACCTGAAAAACTTAAATCCTTTATCAAAAGCACTGGGATTAGTAGAAATAGAAAGTGGCGATGTACAGCATATTGATTTTAGGGCCGACGGAAATTTAAGGTCGGCGAGCGGATCGATGAATATGCTGTACACCAATTTAAAGATTAAGCTCCTATCGGATAATATTGATGGAGAAGGAACAAAGGAAAAAGGCTTTTTATCCTTCCTGGCCAATACTGTGCTGGTGAAAGATGAAAACCCCAAAAAAGGAGAAGCAGTCCGTAAAGCAAACATGACCAACAGCCGGATCAATTCGGCATCGTTCTTTAACCTGATGTGGAAAACCATTTTTGTGGGCATTAAAGATATTGTAGGTGTGGGCGTGGTGCCCGAAAAGAATCCGGTAAAACAGCAAAAGGTAATTGCCAAAAAGATAAGAGAACAAAAACGGGCAGACCGGAAGGAAGCCAGAGCGGCAAAAAAAGAAAATAACTAATGCCGGATGCCTTGCAATTATGTTTATAACTGTATATTGCTATAAAAAAATTGTCCCCGTTTTTGATGCCAGATACTAAAAGACATCGTTATAGAGTTCTAAAATGGATTACGGGCACCTTACTTGGTGTTTTTCTGGTATTGGCCGGCATTGCCTGGTTTTTGAATGTAAAATCGCGTCCCATGCTTACCAGCAGGATCAAAACGCTGCTTTATACCTCAACAGACAGTTTATACACCATTAGTTTCACCAAGGTAAGCACCAATATTTTTACCGGTAATGCTACGCTCCAAAACGTAAAAATCATTCCCGATCAAAACCGGTATAAAGAATTGATAGCGCTGAAACGGGCGCCTAACAACCTGTATACGGTTTCGTTAAAAAAGCTGGTGGTTAAACGTTTCCACCCCTTAACACTTTACCGCGAAAGAAAGCTGCAGCTGGAAGAGGTTTTATTTGATAAGCCGGAAGTGAGCATGGTGAACCGGCAGCTTGCCTTTAACGAAGGCAGGGCTCCCCGCCCCATTAAATCGCCTTATGCCTTTATTTCCAAAAATCTTAAAGAGTTTAGCATCAAATCGATCAGGTTTAGAGATGTGAGCTTTAAGTACGTAAATAACAACCTTAAAAAAGAGATTCCTTTTGCCATCGATGACCTGAATATTACCCTCACAGATTTACTGGTTGATTCTACCTCGGCAGAGGACCCCACCCGCTTTTATCTGCTTAAAGATATTGTAATCAACCTGAACGATTACGCTTACCGCACGCCTGATAAGATGTACGATATTAAGCTGGAACAACTCGATTTCAGGGCCAGCACCGGCAAGTTACGGGTTAACCATTTTGCCCTTGTGCCTTTGCACAATGAAATGGCCTTTGGAAAAGTTGCCGGATATGCGCGCGAGCGTTTTAACATCAGCGTGAACGATATCCTGTTTAACGGGATTGATATGCCACTTTACATTAGCAAACAAGAGCTTTGGGCAAAAGAAATGGCGATAGCAAACGGCCTTGTTTCGGTATTTAGTCAAAAAGGACTCAAACAAAAGCCACTGGATAATAAAATTGGCCGGTTTCCGCACCAGCTGCTGCAGCGTGTTAATATGCCCATTCTGGTGCAAAAAATACAGGTAAAAGATGTAGGCATCAACTATGCGGTTTACAATAACGAAAGTAACCAGAAAGGGCAAATTACTTTTCAGCATACTTCGGGCTTTATCAAGAACGCCACTAACATCCAAAAAATTAAGGACATCAATCCCATAATGGATGCAAACCTTACGACCTACCTCTGCGGCCAGGGCAAACTGGATGTAAATTTTATATTCGACCTTACGGCTAAAGATGGGGCCTTTTCTTACAACGGAACGCTCCATAGCTTTAATGCACGTGTGTTGAACCAGATTACAAAGCCGCTGGGACTGGTACGCATTAACCGCGGCAATGTAGATCAGCTTAAATTTAATTTCAAGGCTAACGATTTGGGTGCAAAAGGCACAGTAGCTTTCTCCTACTACGACCTTTCGGTTGCGCTGATGAGGAACGACCCGGAAAAGGATCACCTGGTTACAAGAGGTCTCCTATCCTTCTTAGCCAATGCGCTGATCATCAAATCAGAAAACCCTGGTCCCGGCGAAAAACTTATTCCTTTAAACGTTAATTATATCCGTCCGGCCAATACCTCATTCTTTAGCATGATCTGGCGCAGTTTGTTTACCGGCATAAAATACAGCATTGGCATTACCGAAGAAAAACAGAACGAAGTAAAGGCGCATATTGCCAAATTTAAAGCCATGAGGGAAAGTCACCTGCAAAGAAAACAGAAAAGACTGGAGCGCCGCCAAAACCGCGAGCGCCTGGAAAAACGCGAAAAACGTTAATTTGTAACCTTTGCATATATTTATACTCTAAACCAAAAATTACAGCTATGATTATTGCACTCATTATTATCGGAGTTATATTCCTTTTCGGAATTTTCTTTTACAACTCACTTATCGGAAAGAAAAACCAGGTTACCAATGCCTTTTCGGCTATTGATGTAATGCTTAAAAAACGTTTCGATCTAATCCCAAACCTTGTTGAGGTAGTAAAACAATACACCACTTACGAGCAGGGAACCTTAACCAAAATTGTTGAACTCAGGGCCAAAGCTACCTCGGGAAACGTTACACCTGCCGAAAAAGCCCAGCTAGACAGTGAGCTAAGCAGCAGCATGAAAGGTTTAATGGTGAACATAGAAAACTACCCGGATTTAAAAGCCAATACCAATTTTATAAACCTGCAAACCACCTGGACCGAAAGTGAAGAACAGATTGCCGCAGCCAGAAGAACATATAATGCCAGTGTTACCGATTACAACAATGCCATTATGATGTTTCCCGGAAGTTTATTTGCTGGCATGCTTAATTTTCAGCCTACGCAGGTATTAGAAACAGCAGCCGAAGAACGTAAAAACATTAGCGCAAAAGACCTTTTCAATAACTAATGCAATTCGGTATTGATGGAAACGTAGCCTTGCAGCAGGTGCTGGCTACAATGGAAATTGAGCGCAAAAAAATTGCCTCAACCCAAACCAAAGGTTATATTTTTATTTTGCTGGGTATAGCCATCGCTGTTATTGGCTTTATACTGGGTTTCCCTATCCCTGCGGTTATTGGTGGGTTAATCCCTTTGATTTATGGTGCAGTACTGCATTATAAAATCAGCGACAATTTAAGATCCTATAAAAATGCCTATAAACGGGATGTAATTGGTGTTGCGCTTAAATTTTTAGATGATAGCTTAACGATTCAGCCAGGCGCCGGCATTGATGCTGCTGAATTTGTTTATACACAGCTTTTTACCCAAAATCCGGATCGTTACAATACCGAAGATCTGGTAACCGGAAGCGCTGGTAAAACCAGGTTTTACTTTGCTGAGGTGCATGCCGAATATAAAACCGTAACCCAAACTAAAAACGGTACCCGTACCGAGTGGCACGACATTTTCAGGGGAATTATTTTTGCCGCCGATTTTAACAAAAACTTTAATGGGATAACCATTGTAAGACCTAAAGGCTTTGCAAATGCATTGGGCGCCTGGTTTTCGAAAAACATCTTCTCCTTTGGCGATAGTGATGTGGTAAAGCTCGAAAATCCTGATTTTGACAAAACCTTTGTAACTTATGGCTCCGACCAGGTAGAGGCACGTTATATTTTAACACCCGCCATGATGGAGCGGATTTTAAAACTTAACCACGAAACGAAGTATGATATTACCTTATCCTTTATCGAATCGAGGATGTATATTGCTTTCCCGTTAAACCGGAATTATTTCGAAGCACCGGTGTTTAAATCCCTGATTAATGCCGAAGCCCTGAACGATGATATTACAGCCGTTAAGTTTATGTATGATATTGTACAGGAACTGGATTTGAATACACGTATTTGGGGGAAGGCTTAATATTTTTTACCACAGAGTGCACTAAGTATGCACAGAGGAAATGAGACGTTCAAATTGTACAAAACATCCATGCTTTCCATGAATTCGTAGCTGAAATCACCTTGCTTTTAACCGCAAAGGCCGCTAAGTGTTACGCAGCGTACACAAAGGGTTTAATATTTGATATTAGAGATTATTGCTTAGCGTGCTTTGCGCTTTGTCTTTGAGCGTTTTGCGGTTTTGCGGTTAAATAATATAGTGAAACCCTAACTTAAATGCTTTCTAACAATATCTTCCAGTGCGGCAATATCAAAAGGCTTTGATAAATAACTATCGGCGCCAGCCTCATCGGCCAGCGAAGAAATATCGTTATTGGCCGAAAAATAAATTACCGGTATGTGTTTTAAATCGGGGTGATTTTTTAATGCTTTCGTAGCCTGTATGCCTCCCAAATCGGGCAGCCAGTTATCCATAAAAATCAAATCGGGCATGTACTCGGCCACCTGTTTTTCAATATTGTTTGCGTTTTCAGATGTTTTGATTTCGTAACCTGCATCCTCCAAAATAAATGTACATAGATCAAGGATATCCCTGTTATCATCAAAAACAAATACTTTCTTTACACCTGCCATATATTAACCTCCTAAAAAGTAAATTAATTATTCAACTTATTTATATACCCGGCCATATCATGGCCGTCCAAAACCACATGTGGCTGTACCTGCAGTACCGCCTGTTGAGGCATATACGGCATTATGGCCGTATTTGGATTCTGTATAACCACCCTACCCCCAAAATTGTTTACACTTTTTAGTCCTTCTACCCCATCAGCATTAGAACCTGAGAGTAAAATGCACACCAATCCGGCTTTAAAAACCTCTGCAGCAGACTGAAAGGTAACATCGATTGAAGGCCGGGAATAATTTATTTTTTCTGAATAGTCGAGCGAAATACTGTGGTCTTCCTCAATCAGCAAATGATAATCGGCCGGTGCAATAAATACTTTTCCGGCTGCCAATAACTCTTTTTCTTCGGCTTCGCTTACCAACAACGAAGTTCGGTTTCTAATCAAATCGGTAAGCAACGATTCGTTACTGGCTTTGCGATGTACCACCAGTATAATGGGAAAATTAAGGTCCTTGCGCAATTGAGGAAAAATTTCGAGCAGTACATCTAAACTACCGGCCGAGCCTCCGATAATCAATGCGCTACAGGAGGCAGTATTTACAGTTTTCTCCATATTTTCTCCTGTTTAATCCTTTTATATGCTTTGGCTTTAGGCCAAAAATCTAAGCTTTCCTTGCTTCCTAGGGCCAGATAACCCAAATTTTCGATACTATTATCGAACAAGCTAAAAACTTTATGCTGCAGGTCTTTATCAAAATAAATTAACACATTCCGGCACAAAATAAGCTGAAACTCGTTAAAAGAATGATCAGAAACCAGGTTGTGGGTCGAAAAAATCATTCTACCGCTCAAACACTCATCAAATTTAGCCAGCGAATAGTTTGCGGTGTAATAGGTAGAAAAATCTTTCGTTCCGCCCGATTGCAGGTAATTTTCAGAATAATGTTTGAGGTAATTTAAAGGAAACATGCCCTTTTTTGCCTTTTCTAATACCGAGGGATTGATATCTGTGGCGTAAATAAGCGATTTGTTTAGCAGGTTGAGTTCTTTTAACAGGATAGCCAGCGAATAAGCTTCCTCGCCGGTAGAGCAGCCTGCAACCCAAATGCGGATGAAAGGATAGGTGCCCAAAACCGGAAGTACATCATTGCGCAGGGCCTTGTAAAACGACGGATCGCGGAACATTTCGGTAACATTAACCGTAATTTCTTCCAGAAAACGTTTAAAATACTGTTTATCGGTTTTTATGGTATAACGAAACTCAGCAAAGCTTACAAAACTATCGAGCGCATAGAGCCGGGTAATCCTTCTTTTTATCGAAGCATGCGAATATTCAAGAAAATCATAGCCATGAGTTTCTAAAACGTCGTTCAGCAACAGTTCAACCTGCTCATTATCTATCACTTCACTTATCACTACTAATTGGTAAATTTTTCTATCTGCATTAACAATTCATCAACGTTTATAGGCTTTGAAACATAGCCCGATGCACCGGCACTGAGGCAACGTTCCTTATCGCCAACCATTGCCTGGGCAGTTACCGCCAAAACAGGTATATTTTGCATTTTGGCCGATTTTTTCATCGCAGCAATAGCCTGATAACCGTCCATATCGGGCATCATCATATCCATTAAAACAATAGCTACACTATCGTGCTGCTCCATGATAGAAAAACCTTCTTGAGCACTTATAGCTGACAAACAATTGAATCCTTTGGCCTTTAAAACAGCTTTCAGGGCAAAAATGTTTCGATTGTCATCATCAATTATGAGAATTAATTTTTGAGGCATAACTTATTAAAATGGTTTATGAATGATGATGATTTTCGTACAGCCATACCCGCAATAAAGAGATTAACTGATCCATATCTACCGGTTTGCTGATATAGTCTGACGCACCCGCTGCGATGCACTTTTCACGGTCACCCATCATCGCTTTTGCCGTTACGGCCAATATTGGCAGGTTACGGTATTTAAGATCCTGCCTGATGGCCGTTGTGGTTTCGTAACCATCCAGCTCGGGCATCATCATGTCCATCAGCACCACATCTACATCGGCGTTTTCGCTTAAAAGTTTTAGTGCTTCTTTTCCGTCTGTAGCGGCCAAAACTTTCATCTGGTGTTGCTCCAGCATCTTCGTTAACGAAAAGATATTCCGCACATCATCATCGGCTACCAAAACGGTTTTCCCTTTCAGCACATCCTGCAATTCCGAGAATTTTTTAGTGGCTTTGGTTTTCTCTTTACTTTTTTCCTCTACCAGGTGCAAAAACAGTCCTGCTTCATCTAAAATGCGCTGATACGAATGTGCAGTTTTTACCACGATAGAATCGGCATATTGTTTTATCCGGTTCTCTTCTCCTTTCGAGAGGTTTTTGCCTGTAAAAATGATAATCGGCAGGTTTTCTAAACCCGGTGTCTTTTTTACTACCTCAAGCGTTTCGTAAGCATGTTTATCGGGGATACCCATATCCAGGATTACACAATTTACCTCTGGTTTATGCAAGGCCGAAACACTTTCATTTACCTGATTTACAATTTCCGTCTGGATATTAAAATTGCTTAAAAAGTAGCTCAATGCCTTGGCATGCTGCTCATTTTCTTCGACAATTAGTACCTTTTTCGGGTGGCGACTTAAAGCATGTTCCAGCTTGGCAAAGATTTCCTGCATGTGCTCAAAAGCAAATGGCTTATTGATAAAATCAACCGCTCCTTTTAACAAACTTTCTTTCTTAACCTGTAACGACGACATAATGTGCACCGGAATCGGCCGGGTTGAAGGATCTGATTTCAATTCTTCCATCACCTGCCAGCCATCTTTAACCGGTAACTGGATATCGAGCAGTATGGCCAGCGGCTTATAGGTTTTGGCCATTTCAATCCCCACATCGCCGCGCACAGCCACTAATCCTTTGTAATTTCTTTTCCGGGTAAAATCCAGCAAGGTTTTGGCAAAAGGGGTATCATCCTCCACAATCAAAATCACTTTATCATTGGGCTGGATATTCGCTCTATCGTCTTCAATTTCCTGAGGGATATTGGCCACAGTTAAGGGATTTATTTTCTTAGCTGCATGCTCTGCAATTGTGGCTGCCGGTTGGTCTAAGCTGGCGATAACACCATCAAAGCCCTTGTTTTTATCGATAGGCAAGGTTAAAGTGAAAACACTACCCTCGTTTTCCTTACTTTTTAATTCGATGTAACCACCCAATAATTTAGCTAGCTCACGACTGATAGACAGACCTAAACCGGTACCTCCAAATTTACGGCGGGTAGAACCATCGGCCTGCTGAAAAGCCTCGAAAACCATGCCCTGCTTTTCGGGTGCAATACCCACGCCGGTATCAGTAACTTTAAACACCAATGCAGCCAGTTTATCATTTTTTTCGATCGCTAAGGTTACAGCACCTACGGTGGTAAACTTAATGGCATTTGACAGTAGATTCTTAATAATCTGCTCTAAGCGCATTTTATCGGTATGGAAAAACTCAGGCACAGCAGCCGATTTCTCAATTTCGAATTTTAAGTTTTTATCTCTGGCCAAAGGGTTAAAGAGCGAGCGCATGTTCAGCATAATATCATCAACTTTGATGTTGGTACGATCCAGCTCCATTTTGCCCGCTTCTATTTTAGAGAGATCCAAAATCTCATCAATTAAGCTCAACAAGCCCTGTCCTGAGCTTTGAATCACTTCGGCATACTCCTGATGCTCGCGATCCATGGTTTCATTTTCGGCCATTAACCGAGATAAAAGCAGAATAGAATTGAGTGGCGTTCTTAGCTCATGAGACATGTTGGCTAAAAACTCAGATTTGTATCTGGTGCTTAACTCTAAAGCTTCGGCTTTTTGCTGAATTTCTACATTACGTTCTTCAATCAGTTCGTTTTTCTCTTCCAGTAAACTGCTTCTTTCTTCCAGTTCCTGGTTGCTTTGTAATAATTCTTCCTGTTGTACACGGAGTTCTTCTTCACTTGCCTGCAGTTTCTGCGCCTGCGCCTCGAGCTCGGCATTTAAACCCTCAAGTTCGTTGTGCTGTACTTGCAGCTCTTCAGATTGTGCCTGGGTTTCTTCAAGCAACTGCTGCAATTTCTGACGGTTTTGCGCCCCCAGCAGTGCGGTACCTACATCGGTTGATACCAGGTTTAAAAAGTGTAGTTGTAAATCGGTGTATTTGCCAATGGTCCCCAATTCCAAACCACCAATAGAAATTTCGTTTCTGATAATCGGCAGTACAATTAACTGTGCAGGCTTAATGTTACCTGTAGCATGGGTAATGGTAAGCTCATTCTGAGGTACCTCATCAAGCAGGATTGGTTTGCCCGATTTTACAGCCTGGCCAATTAACCCCTGACCTATTTCTAAAGCTTGGGTTAAATTTTGTCCCTGCAAAGCATATTGTCCTTTTAAATGCAGGTATCCGTCATCTTTAAACAGGTATAAAGCACCAATCTGACTTTTGGTATAAGTGGCCAGAAAGGCGATAATATCTTCGGCCAGATGGAAAACATCCTTCTCGCCAACCATCTTAACGTTTAGATTAGCCACGCCGGTTTGCAGCCATTCATTTTCTTCGAGGGTATCGAATGATTTTTTTAAAGAGGTAGACATGGCATTTAACGAATCAGAAAGTTCACCTAAATCGTCGCGGCTCTGGCTGTCGAACCTTACGCCATAGTTACCGGTAGAAATCTGGTGTGCAATTTCTTTAATGGCAACAATACGTTTTTCCATTTCGTTTTTTTTCTCTTCAAGTTCATTCTGAAGCTTAACGCGCTCATCAAAATCAATAGAAACTTTCCGATAGAAAAACAGCGTAATAAGCACGGCCAGTAAAGCAGCTACCAAAATTAAAACAGGCGTATAAGCAGTTAGTTTATTAAGTTCGATGGTACGGGTCTCCAACAATCTTTTTTCTTCGCTAACCATTTTTGCGACAACTGCCCTTGCCTGGTCCATGTAGGTTTTGCCCTGCAAAAGCACGGTTGGATCTATTTGCCCTCCCAGCGATTTAATTTCGATGGTTGAAGTTATGATACTTAGCCTGCGGGCCATGATATCTTTTAGCGCTTTAATATTTTTCTGTTGCTCCGGATTATCTTTCGTTAACACCAGCATTTTGTTCAAAGCATTCATGGCGGTATCGGTAGAACCGTAGTAGGGTTGCAAAAAGATCTTATTCCCTGTTAAAAGATAGCCCCGTTGACCAGTTTCTGCATCTTTTAAAGTCGAGATTACACCTTCGGCACTTAAAATCACCTCATCGCTGTGTTTTACCAGATCGGTACTTTTTATGAGGTTGCTGATACTGATGTAGGATGCCAGCGAACTGATAAACAGAATAATCAACGAAAGGCCAAGGCCCAAACGCAGGTTATTTTTAAGTGTTGTTTTCATTATAGGGATTAAAGCTAATTAGATCTGGTTTTTTATGATTTCTTCTTCGGTAATGGGGATAATAAAATAAAATTCAGAGCCCTCATCAGGAACACTGTTTACTCCTATTTTACCACCATGCCGGTTTATAATTTCTGAACAGATATACAAACCAATGCCCAGGCCATTAAAACGATTGCTGTTTTCTTCAACGCGGTAAAACTTATCGAATATTTTTTCCTGCTGTTCCTTCGAAATTCCGATACCAAAATCTTTAACTGCCAGGTATAGTTTACCGTCTCTTATATTGATGGTAACATTCACCTGGTTGGTACCAGGCGCATATTTGATGGCATTGGTAATGAAATTGATTACCACCTGCTCCAGGCGGATTTCATCGCCAAAAATCATTTCGTGGGTTTGGCCCAATTTGGTAATTTTAAAATCGGGGTTGGATTGCTGCAACATCTCGATGGCATTGTTTACCATGTTATCGGCACAAAAGCTTTTCAGGTTAAACTTCATCTTACCGCTTTCGATTTTTGAAATATCGAGCAGATCTACAATCAGATCGTTCAGTTTTTCGAGCTGTATACTTGCTTTCTCCAGGTGATTCTGCGCCATGGTTTTATCGTCGCGGTTCAAACTTCGCTGCAGCAACTGGATATAGCCTTTTACACTGGTTAAAGGTGTTTTTAACTCGTGACTGGCAATACTGATAAATTCATCTTTTTTATGCTCGGCCTGCTTGCGAAATTCTATTTCTTCCAAAAGCTTTTCCTGCACTTCGTTCAGCTTTCTGTTTTGCTCGTAAATGCGGTAAAAGGTCTTTATTTTAAGCAGCAGTACATTAATATCAACAGGCTTGGTAATATAATCCAGGCCTCCGCTCAAATAGCCTTTTGTAATGAATTTAAGCTCGGTATTAACGGCCGAAAGGAAGATAATAGCGGTGTCTTTTGCCTTGCTAAAGCCCGAGATGGCCTCAGCCACTTCAAAGCCGTCCATATCAGGCATCTGTACATCGAGAATAATCAGGACGTAGTTATTCTTTAAAACCTTTTTTAGTGCTTCTTCACCAGATGATGCGGTATCAACCTCAAAATTGTGTGCCTGCAGTACTTTCTGTAACGAGATCAGGTTTTCAGGCCTGTCATCAACTATAAGGATCATTCTTTATTAAAACAAATAAGAAGCCGGGATAATTATGTTTGGTTAGGAGAAACAAATCTCCTTAACTGTAAACAAACAACCGCATTTTTAAAAAGTTTTAATTATTTAAAAATTATTTGAATTGAAGGTATCGCCCTGTTTGATATCGCCGGTTTCGAAACCTTTTTTAAACCAGTACATGCGTTGAGCGGATGTACCATGGGTAAAAGAATCGGGCTGTACTTCGCCGGTTGCCTCTTTCTGCAGCTTATCATCGCCTATGGCATTGGCAGCCGTTAAAGCTTCCTCAATATCGCCCCCATCTAATTTAAAATCTTTAAGGTTTTGGGCATTGTGCGCCCACAGGCCGGCAAAGAAATCGGCTTGTAATTCTAGTTTAACCGATAGGCGGTTATATTCTGTTTTGCTCACCTGCCCGCGTGCCTCGTCTAATTTAGCCGAAATGCCAAGCAAATTCTGTACGTGATGACCAACCTCGTGTGCAATAACATAGGCTTGCGCAAAATCGCCGGCAGCACCGAAACGGTTTTTCAGTTCATCGTAGAAAGATAAATCGATGTATACTTTATGATCGCCGGGGCAATAGAATGGCCCCACGTTCGATTGTGCATAACCACAGGCCGTTTGTACGCCATCTCTAAAAAGTCGGAGTTTAGGTTGTTCGTACACCCTACCCATTTCTTTAAATTCTGCATCCCAAACCTGCTCGGTCGATTCTAATACGCCAGAAACAAATTGTGCCTGTGCATCGTTTGCCGGTACGCCCTGCTTCACTTCTTCGGCACCAGTAGTGGCAGGTAACTGACTAACCACACCTGTCAAATCTTTCCCGAATATCAAGCCGAGTACCACAATGACAATCCCTATTCCACCGCCCAGTGCGGTTCTGCCACCGCCACCACTTCTGCCGTCTTCAACATTATTACTGCCTTTACCAAACCATTGCATAGTCTATATTTTTGTTTTAATGAATAACCTTATCTATCAAAAAATTGTTATATAAATGTAGAAATATTTTTTGGTGAAGTAAGCAGCAAAATATGAATGGGTTATTGAATTTTGAATGAATAATGCGACTTGCGTCAAAACATTCTTTCATTCAAAATTCAATTATTTAGGAGCTAGCTATTAAATACAGCTATTGCTTTGGCTATTCTTGCTTTGGTTTCAGCCACACCCAATAATAGCGCAATATCGAAAACACCAGGGCCAAATTTACCACCTACCAGCATAATGCGGAAAGGCAACATCAGTTCGCCGGGTTTAAATCCTTTTTCTTCGGCTAAAGCTTTAAAAGCTGTTTCTGCAGTTGCAGCATCGGTCAAAGTTAAACCTTCGGCAAAAGCATTAAAAAATTCAGCTTTTTCAGTAGTCCATTTTGGTTTTACCGAATTTACATCATACTCAGCCGGTGAAGCAAAGAAGTAACTGCTTTGCCCCATGAAATCTGGCAATAAAGTACAACGGTCTTTAATTAAATCGATAACGGTGTTTAAGAAAGTATCATCGTTAACTTCAATACCTGCTTTTTCGAGCTCGGCTTTAATACATGGTGCCAGGTCTTCTGCACTTTTCAATTTAATCCATTCGTGGTTGTACCATTTTGCTTTTTCGAAATCGAACTTGGCACCTGCCTTACTAATTCTTTCTACAGCAAATTTTTGTTCCAGCTCTTTTAACGGAAACAATTCCTGGTCGGTACCATCGTTCCAGCCCAATAGGGCCAGCATATTGATAAAAGCTTCGGGCATAAAACCCATCTCTTTAAAACCTTTGGTTACGTCGCCGGTTTTAGGGTCGGTCCAGTTCATGGCATAAACAGGAAAACCTAAACGGTCGCCATCGCGTTTGCTTAGTTTCCCATGTCCGTCAGGCTTTAAAATTAAAGGTAAATGTGCCCAGGCCGGCATATGGGCCTCCCAGCCTAAATATTTCCAGAGCAGGATATGAACCGGTGCCGAAGGCAACCATTCTTCGCCCCTAAAAGCGTGACTAATTTCCATCGCTTTATCATCAACCACAACGGCTAAATGATAGGTTGGCATACCATCAGCTTTTAATAAAACTTTATCATCAACTATAGCGGTTTCGAAACTAACATCACCACGTATTAAATCGTTAAAATGTACAATTTCATCGGCAGGTACTTTAATGCGGATTACATGGGGTACTTTAGCCGCCAACAAATCTTCTACTTCGCTTAGGGTAAGTGTTAGCGAGTTACGCATCTGCATCCGCGTAGCCTGACCATACTGAAAGTTAGGAATATCCTTACGTTTAGCATCCAGTTCCTCAGGGGTATCGAAAGCATAATAGGCATAGCCATCGCTAATTAGCTGCTCGGCAAATTTCCTGTAACTCGGTTTGCGCTCGCTCTGGCGGTATGGGCCATAGCTACCTGGCTGCTCCGGACTTTCATCGGGGGTAATGCCACACCATTTTAAACAATTTACAATATATTCTTCAGCACCTGCTACAAAGCGGTTCTGGTCGGTATCTTCTACGCGAAGCACAAAAGTTCCGTTATTCTTTTTAGCGAACAAATAATTGAACAGGGCAGTGCGCACACCACCTAAATGCAAACCTCCGGTTGGGCTTGGGGCAAATCTTACTCTAACTTTTTTATCCATGATTGACTTGTTGAGCGGTTGGCGCGTGGCGTAAAGCGCAATAAACGCCTATTGCCATACGCAAAGCGCAAGACGCTACAAAGATATATTTTTCATCCGTTTTATACTGTTTTCATCTGTGATGAAGCGATTATGCTTTCAAAACGATTAATTAAGGTTTTTGAAAAAGCATAATCGTTTTATGTTTTTTTCGTTTTGTTATTGTAATTTGGCTAGCTCAAGCATGAACCCTTATCAAAAGAAACGCCGCTGGAAGTTTTTCCTCCTAATTTTTGCCATCTTAATCGGCATTGCTTCAGTATTTTACACCGATTCTTTTGTAAAGAAGATGGAACGAGAAGAAGCGGATCAGTTTCACCTTTGGGTTAGGATTCAGGAACGTGCCATGTTCCTGTACGACAATGATGATTACCGCGATGTGGTAGAAACCGTAAGAAAAAACACCAAAACACCGGTAATCATGACCGATTCGGCTGGAATAATCACCTCTTTTAATGGTCTGGACAGTACTAAAACAAATTATCCGATCAGCGATCCGAAGCTTACCTACGATAGTTTATATTTTGTGCGCCAGCTGAAAGAGATGAAAGCACAGCACCGGCCAGATGAAATGAACATTTTCGGAAAAAAGTTTAAAGCTTACTATCGCGATTCGTTTATTTTAACACAGCTGAGGTATTTCCCCTATATCCAGATGGCTGTAATTTTCCTTTTCCTTTTAACAGCTTATATGGCATTTAGTTCGGCAAGGCGCGATGAGCAGGACCATGTATGGGTAGGTTTGGCTAAAGAAACCGCACATCAGCTGGGCACACCTATCTCCTCTTTAATGGCCTGGACAGAGCTGATGAAATCTAAATTTGATGCGGAAGACGATCCGCTGATTGCTGAAATGGAAAATGATATTAAGCGACTGGAGATTATTACAGATCGTTTCTCTAAAATCGGGTCTAAACCCATGCTCGAAGACCATACAGTTTATATTGTCATCAGCGATTTTATCCGGTATTTTAAAGTACGTACCTCCGATAAGGTTAAATTCAGCATTACCGGCGACGAACAGGTTAGGGCCATGCTTAATGTGCCCCTGTTTGACTGGGTAATCGAAAACCTGCTAAAAAATGCAGCCAATGCGATTGAAAACGAAGGCTCCATATCGATCAATATTATAGAGAACTTGGCCAAAGAGCAGGTTTTTATCGATGTTACTGATACCGGTAAAGGGATTTCAAGATCGAAGTTCGATGCCGTTTTTCAACCGGGCTATACCACCCGTAAACGTGGTTGGGGGCTGGGCTTATCGCTCACCAAACGGATAGTAGAAAATTACCATAGTGGCGAAATCTTTGTAAAAGACTCAGAACTAGGCAAAGGCACCACTTTTAGAATAATATTAAAAAGCAGCTTAAGATATGAACCGACCACAGCCTAACGAATATCCGGTTTGGGGCGAAACCTACATCAGTAAGGTTGACCGCGATATTTTCGAAATTTTAAACGACCAGGTAGAAAGTATTCCGGCCTTGTTCAGGGCTAATGCCGATAAGGCTGACTATGCCTATGCAGAAGGGAAATGGACACTTAAAGAAATGCTGGGACACATGATCGATACCGAACGTGTTTTTGCTTTCCGCATTACCTGCTTTGCCCGCAAAGAACAGCAACCACTGCCTGGTTTTGATGAAGACGATTATGTACTGAATGCCCGCTTTGCCGAACGCGAGCTGGAAGATTTGATTGAAGAGTTTGCTGCACTGCGTAAAGCCAATTTGTATCTTTTTAAATCGCTAAATGAAGACGATCTGAATAAAAAAGGGATTGCCTCAGGACGGGAAATTAATGTACGCTCGATCCTTTTTGTAGTTGGTGGCCACGTAATCCACCACGTTGGGGTTTTAAAAGAACGTTACCATGTGGTTTAAAGATTTTACTGTTGATGAACTGAACAACCGCCCCAAAAACCATATTGGTGCGTTGCTTGATATTCAATTTACCGAAATCGGAGCTGATTTTATTAGCGGCACCATGCCTGTTGATGAGCGGACACACCAGCCGGCAGGTATACTGCACGGTGGCGCATCGGTTGTGTTGGCCGAAACCCTGGGCAGTATTGCTTCTTACATGTGCATCGATCCCGGGAAATATCTGGCCGTTGGTTTAGAGGTAAATGCCAACCACCTCAGGCCGGTAAAAAGCGGTTTGGTAAAAGGAATTTGCAAACCACTACATATTGGTGCCAAAACACAGGTTTGGGAAATTAAAATTTACGATGAACGAGGCAAGATGAACTGCATTAGCAGACTAACTGTAGCCATAATTGTTAAACCGCAGTAATAAAGACTGGCTTATTTCCCTTTTATTGTTTGGGCTATTACCAGCTTGGTAATATTTTCGGTAAGTGCTGTTGGCGAGTTGCAATCGCAGTTAGTGAGCCCAACTACGTAAATATCTTCACCAGGTATGTAAACAGCCATGCTTTTAAACCCAAATATGCTCCCGCCATGCGCCCTGGCAGGCAAACTGCCAATTTCTTTAATGTGCCAGCCATAACCGTAATTAAACAGTTCGCCGTTATTTAATTTATAGCGCGTAAATGCCTGTTGGGTTTCTGCTACATGGAGCAGTTTGTTTTGGTTTAAGGCATTTTGCCACTTCAGCAAATCGGCCAAAGTAGACATTAAGGCACCCGAAGCAAAAGGAACACTAAAATTAATGGCCGTTTTATTTACGTAGCCACTTTCTTTTTTCTGGTAGCCATAAGCCCGGTTATAGATCACATGCCTGTCACTGGCATAATAAGAATGGTCCATGCCAAGCGGATTAAAAATGTGTTGCTGAACAAAACCGGCATAAGACTTGCCCGAAACCAGTTCGATCAGGTAACCCAGCAGCACATAACCCGAGTTGTTGTACTCAAAACGTTCACCCGGAGCAAAATCAACAGGTTCATCCTTAAAAAAACCCACCATCATTTTGGGCGTCATCTCTTTTTGGGCTATACCTGACAGTGCCTTCATTTTGGTAAAATCTTTAATGCCCGAAGTATGGGTAAGCAAATGGTGTATGGTTATTTTATCACCACCGGGGTAATCAGGAATATATTTGTTAATAGGATCGGTTACCTTTAATTTGTCTTGCTGCGCTAAAAGCAATACCGCTACAGCCGTAAACTGCTTGGTCATAGAGCCCAGCTGGAAAACACTTTCGGTTGTAAGATTAACGTCCAGTTCGAGGTTGGCTTTGCCAAAAGCCTTTTGGTAGAACACCTTCCCTTTTCGGGCAACCATAAATACACCTCCGGGACCTTGCTGATCGGGCATTACAGCTAAAATCAAACTATCGATCTGATTATTTAGCTTTTGAGCCTGTACCGTTGCCACCATAAGCAGGTTGCAGACAAGTACGACAAGAAAGCCCCGGGTGATGCTGGTTTGCTTGGTTTGCACTGTTAAAACGGACTAGAATTTATCTTTCTCAATCGCTTTCTTTTCGATGAGGAAAGAAACGATTAAACCTAAACCGCCAAAGATACCCAGGCAGCCAAAATACACTGCAACGGCCTGCGATGTTTCTTCATGCGTCATTTCGCCGCCAAACATGTTTCTTACCGTTGCAAGCGCCACAAGCAGGCCAATACCCAAGCCTACCAACAGTAAACCAAATTTTAAACTTAGATAGGGTTTTGGCGCCGATTTGCCAATACCTGGATTGATGCCGCGCTCAATCATCGCCATTTTTTCTTTATTTGATAAATAACGGATGCCGAATACCATGGCAAATGCGCCTAAAAAAAGTGAAATGGGAACTAATATACCTTCCATGATTATAATTTTTTAATGTAAATATTTTGTTTATTGAACCGTGTTCTATGTATTATGACAACATACTTTTAAAACAGGTTACACCCGCCTTTAAAAAATATTCAATAACCAATAATCAATCACTGGGTTATAGCCGAAAAACATTCCTATTTTTGTGGTATAGCCTTAAACTTTGATCGAACAACTCAGAAATATAGCCGTTTTTAGCGCATTAAGTGATGATTCATTGCGTGAGCTTGCTAACTATTTCCAGTACGTTAAACATTCAAAAGGCGTTACAATTATTCATGCAGACAAAGTAGAGCCCTATTTTTATGTACTTCAAAGTGGCATTGCCCGCGCTTATTGCGATGGCGAAAACCAGCAAATTACCTTTTGGTTTGGCCAAAGTGGCGATGTGCTTCTTTCTTTTAACAGCTACATTAACAACCGCCCTGGTTACGAAAACATCGAACTTTTAGCAAACAGCACGCTAATCAGGATTAAACTGACAGACCTGTTTTTGCTGTACCAACAAAACCTCGAAATGGCTAATTGGGGGCGAAAAATAGCAGAACAGGAATTAATCGCTACCGAAAGAAGGTTAATAGACCGTGCCTTTAAAGGAGCCGCAGAACGTTATCGCGACTTTACAGAGCAATCGCCCGAGCTGATTAAAAGAGTGGCCTTAAAACATATTGCCTCCTACCTTGGTGTAACCCAGGTTACCTTAAGCCGCATCAGGGCAGCACATAAATAGGCTCTTTTTTTAACATTTGTAAAATGTTGCCCCAATCAGGCGTGTTACCTTTGCCGAAACACATTTATTATGAACTGGATCATCTTAATAGTAGCCGGCCTTTTTGAAGTTGGCTTCACTACTTGCTTAAAGTTATCGAACAATTTCTCTAACCTGAAATGGAGCGCAGCATTCTTTATCTGTATTTCGCTCAGCTTCGCCCTACTAAATAAAGCCACGCAAACACTGCCCATGGGTACAGCTTATGCCGTGTGGACGGGTATTGGCGCTGTTGGTACCGTAATTATCGGCATTGTGTATTTTCAGGAGCCGGCCACTTTCTGGAGGATATTCTTTATCTGTACACTGATTGGTTCTATTGCAGGATTGAAGTTTTTTGCTGCTCACTAGGGTTTTCACAGAGGGGCCGGAGTTGTCAACTTTCATAACCCCTTTGCTATGAAAGTTGACAACTCTTATTTGATGTTATCTGCTGGAAAATAAATATTGCCTGTAACCTCCGTATCTTTAATGTAGTCTTACAGCTAAAGATGGAGCAAAAACTTACAGATTTAGAGCTGATCCAAAATATATTGGCGGGCGAAACCGCGCAGTATGCTTTGTTGGTGAAACGCCATCAGCGGTTTGTATTTACACTTGCTTTAAGGTTTTCGAAAAACAGGGAAGATGCCGAAGAAATAGCTCAGGATTGCTTTGTTAAAGCTTATAAAGCACTCGGGGCTTTTAAACAGACTTCGAAATTTAGTACCTGGCTGTACACCATTACCTATACCACAGCCATGACTTTTTTAAGGAAAAAGCGGCTAGATACCGACTCCATCCATAACGAAGAAACATTTTTACAGCTCGAAAACCATACATCGAATTTTAATGCCAACGACTATGAAAAACAAGATAGTCACACTTTTTTAAACCAGGCCATTAGTCAGCTATTGCCCGATGATGCCACGATTATCACCCTGTTTTATAAAGGCGAGCAAAGTTTAGAAGAGATTGGCGAAACGTTGCACATGGAAGCCAACACCATAAAGGTAAAACTGCACCGCGCAAGACAAAGGCTTAAAGAAAAATTACAATATTTGTTAAAAGATGAAGTAAAGGAGTTACTATGAACACAATAGAACAGCAGCTTTGGGATTATATTGATGGTACTTTGGCCGAAGCGGCCAAAAAGGCTATTGAAGAGAAAATTGCATCTGATCCTGAAATCAAATCTCAGTACGAAGATCTTTTAAAACTTAACTCAGTTTTAGGAGCGCTTGATCTGGATGAACCCTCCATGTCTTTCACGCGGAATGTAATGGAAAGTGTTGCGGCCGAACCTGCACCCATTGCTTTAAAAACAAAGGTAAACTCCAGAATTATTTATACTATAGGTGGTTTCTTTGTGCTTTCACTTTTAGGCATTCTGGGTTATGTATTTTATCAGGCCAAAGCTAGTTTTACCGGCTTTACCTTCCCCGAAAAGTTCAATATTAATCTGGATCAATACATTACGCCAACCACACTGTATACTTTCTTATTTGTTGATTTGGTTATTGGCTTAATCTTTCTTGATCAGTTTTTGCGGAGGAAAGTGCATAAATAAGCTTTGGTAATTAACCATGTAAGGCCGCACAGGCTTTAAGAAATGATTAAATTTTGAATGATTGTATGTGGCAAGGACTATTCCATCATTCAAAACCCTCTCATCCAAGCATTCAAATAATCTCTGTGGCGTAGCGTAACTTTTAGCCCAGCATTTTCAAGATTTCCAGGCCCTCCGGCCACACACCAAAGCCCGAATCGGCATTAATGTGGCCTGCATCTCCGATGTTAATCAGCTCGCTGCCCCAATGCTGTGCAAAAAACGTGGCTCTTTCTAAAGTTACCCATTCATCGTTGGCACTGGTTACTACTATCGTTTTAAAGTTAATTTTATCCAATGGAACATGATCGAACCCAACCGTTGGGAATGTGTATTTCGGTGCATCAAGATCGCTGGGAGCAACCAGTAAAGCGCCTTTAACTTGTTTTTGGTAGTGCTTCGCCCAGTTGGCAATGGCAGTACAGCCCAAGCTATGCCCAATTAAAACCACGGTCGATAAATCATAACCCTCAAGTGCCTTGTTGAGGGTTTCGATCCAATCCTGGCTACTGGGTGCTTCCCACTCCTGTTGGTTTATACGCGTAAAATGATTGCCTGATTTTTCGAAATGCGTTTGCCAGTGGTTAGGGCCCGAGTTGCCCAAACCGGGAATAATAAAGTAATTGGTCATAAAATTAAAACGGAAAGCTTATTACGTGCCAAAATAAAAAAGGCTGCCATCACAAGAGAGCAGCCCATCTGAAAATATGATAAATAAATTAAATTACTTTCACATTAACGGCATTTAAGCCTTTTTTACCGTTAGCAACTTCGTACTGTACTTTGTCGTTTTCACGGATTTCGTCGATAAGACCTGTTGAATGAACAAAAATTTCGCTATCGCCATTCGCAGGGATGATAAAGCCAAAACCTTTAGTTACATTGAAGAATTTTACTGTGCCTTCTTGCATTGTATTAAATATTAAAATTAAGAATGCAAGGTAAGTTTTAATTTTTAAAATCAAAATTAAATTTTAACATTTTTTTAACGTTAAAGTTTCGTAAACATCAGATTACTAAGGCTTTTTAATTGCCTTGCCAATTATAGTTAATGTAATTTCGCTATTGTGCGGAACACCCAAAGTAGTTCCCGGTGCAATATCAAAAAGGTTACGAACATAAATATCGGCAATGCTTTGGGCTGTCTTTTTCTTCGCTGCTGCATCTTCAGGAAGTACGTTATAAACAGTCTTAACATGTATACTGCCCTGAAAGTCTACAACTGCAGCAACCTGGTGCGAGAAATCTTTATAGGCACGATCTATCGTAATAACATACTGCGGAAACATGTAGTCGTAAGCCTCAGTACGGTTGTTGAGCCGATCTACCGTACTTATTTTCTTTACCCGCGCAATTTTGCTCTTAGATATAAACTGAACCGGATCGGTAGCCGCAAAAGCACTATCGCTATTTGCATTTACCTGGTTTGCGCGTTTTTCAATAAAAGCAGTATCGGCTTTGGTGGGTTTCTGCAATGCTTTAGCCGTAGTTTTCAGTTTGTTTTTGATGTAGCTCTGCGCATAAAAAGTCATATTTACATCCGAACGTACATCAGAGGCGATTACCTTGCCATCAACCTGAACACGCTGAAAAACCAGGCTATCTTTACTGATGTATTTTACTTTGAAAAACTCGGCGGCGAAATTATACACATTGCCATGATCGTATTGCAGGTAAAAATTCTGCATCCTGTTTTTCTGCGGGCTCCATGCCGACATGGTATCTTCTTTAACTACCTCGATTATCCACGAAGGTTTCTGCATAAAGCCCTGCGCATTGAAAGAAAGGCCATCTTTAAACCTACGCTTTACTTCTTCGTAACGGATGCCTTTAACGGGCTCAAAAGTAAAATCGCGCAAGGTTGGGTCGCTGGTTTTAGAGCCAAACTTACACGACGAAAGCCACAGCATAAAAAAGAAAAAGTATAAGGTTTTTTTAAACATTGCAATAAAAAATATGCCCCTAAAATAAGTAATTATCTAAAAAGGCCTTTAAGTTTTAAGTAAAATGCACCCGAACTGCTATAATTTAAACTTTCAGGGTGTTTTCCAATAAAAGTTTCCTGCCTTACGCAACGATCAATCATGAGTATCATGAAAACCCGCTGCAGTGTGCAGTACCAAATCATGAGGGTCATGAAAGTTCGCCGCGCACTGCAGCAGCAAATCATTTAAACTAAGCGCAACGCTTATTTTTTCTTCACCAATATTACATTGGCTACCTTGCGCTGTCCCTCGTGATCCCACTTTTTATTATCGGTAGGATAATTAATTACGCCATTACCGCCCATGCCATTTACCCATAGCGTAGTTGAACCTCCGCCGTCAAAATTGATGGCACTGATGCAGCCCAGCCAGCGCATAAGCCGGGTAAGCTCAAACAGGCTTACACCCGCCGATTCGGTATTACGGCCATCAATAGTTAGCATGATCACGTGGCCATTAGGTTTTATGCCCAAACAGGTACGCGGGTGGCGTAAGCGGTTAAAAGCAGCGGTATCTAATCCTTCATCTACTCCATTGAATGTTAAAAGTGGTCCGTTCAATAAAACGTTTGCAGCTGTTAACCGGCTTTCCCAATCCGGGCTTCCATCCCATTTTACCAGGCTTAGTTTACCTTTTTCGATTACCACACCGGCCTGCTGGTGCCTGGCCCTATCGCCATCGGCGGCTAAGCGGTTGGTATTAATCGTTTTTCCTTCCACACGAACGAAATCTACCGATCCACCGTTTTTAACATCAAAGAAATTGCCGTTTATAGCCGCCAGTGCGGTATCGCGCAAGCCGAAGTCGCTGGTGGTGATCAATTGTTTTTCTGCTGCCCCAAGTGCAAAAACAGCTTTCCGGCCAGTATTTTTAATTTCTAAAAAAGAAATGTTTTGATTGGCTCCAAAGAGGTTTTGCCCGTTAAAATGATGCTGAAATAATTTAACCTGCCTGGCCACCCGGGTTTTCTGCCATTTGGTTTTTACAACAGTTAACGAATCGGTGTTTTGGCCAAAAGCTGATAAGCCGGTTGCCAATAAAGTAAGTGCAAAGAATAGTTTTTTAAGCATAACCCCGTTTTGCGCTAAAAATAAAAAACAGATGTGTGTTTAACTTAAAGCATCAAGAATTATACAAAACCAAAAAAGGAGCAATCAACTTAATGATTGCTCCTTTTTTTTTGAATGAGCGGATTTTGAATAATTGAATGAGCTTCTCGCCATCCATTCAATCATTTTTAATTCACTCCTGCTACCATTATTTTTTCGGATCTAAAATATCTTTAATCCTGATACTTAAATCTTCGTAGTGTGCTTTTGTAATCGCATCACCAGCTGCAGCTCTTGCTTTTGTTGTAGCCAATAATGTTTTAAGCTCTACCCTAACCAATGGTCTGATATCTGATAAGCCAACGTTGATTGGTGTTAAACCAAAACTTGCTGCATAATCAGCAGGGAAGCCCATCGGAAGTTCATTTTCTTTGGTCATCAAATCCTGTAAACGATCTACGTATGCGCGTTGCAGGTTACGTTTAAACGCATCTGCTCTGCCAGCCACAAAAACCGACGATCTTAAATCAGTAAACAGTTCTGGTAAAGTATAAGCTTTAGCCGCACCGTTTTTAGTTTCGTTATCTAACAAACGTGCAATACGCGAAGGCGATAACAGGTTACCCAGGGTACTGGTTTGAACACTTTTAATGCGGTTTAACAACACACCATTATCGAACTTGCTCAACTGCTCGTTGTTAATTAACCAAAGTGGTGTAGTAAACAATTGCTGATTAAAGAAAGTAACTGCTTCTTTTTGTTTCGCTTTTGGCAGGTACTCATACACTGCTCCTTTTTGCTCGTAAGTTTTAAAGTTTTCGCTTAAACCGCCTACGTTCGTTCCAACATGGCCCATATAACGGTTAAACTGACCAACAATCTCTGTATAGATTTCTTTTAAATCACTATAATCTTTACCTTTTTGGTAAGTCCATTTTTCTACGTTTGGTAAAATGCGTTTTAAGTTGGCAATACCATAAGTACTGGCTTTCATGGCATTGTCGCCCAAATCTTCGCTTTGTAAACGTGGATCTAATGAAGTTCCCTGACGGCCGTAGAAGTATAATGGATTACCTGCATTTTTTAGCGTCCACTGATCCAGGATTTCTTTTTCCTGCTCAGCAGTTTTATTTCCCGGAATCCATGAATATCCCCATTTCACTACCCATTTATCATACTCCCCAATTTGAGGGTGAAGTTTGGTTACACCATCACCTGGCTGGGCAATGTAGTTAAAACGGGCATAGTCCATAATAGATGGAGCTGTACCATGTTTATCTGTAAATGCTTTTGAACGTAACGAGTCAACCGGGTAAGCATAGCTAGAACCAAAGTTATGTGGCAAACCTAAAGTGTGGCCAATTTCATGTGAAGAAACAAAACGGATCAGCTCGCCCATTTGCTCATCGCTAAATTTAGCTTTGCGTACTTCAGGGTTAATGGCAGCTGTTTGTACAAAATACCAGTTACGCAATAAGTTCATTACGTTGTGGTACCAGCCAATGTGTGTTTCTAAAATTTGTCCGGTACGTGGGTCGCTAATGTGCGGACCGTAGGCGTTTGCAATATCAGAAGCGAAATAACGTACTACCGAATATCTCGAATCTTCTACGCTAAACTGAGGGTCTTGCTGTACGGTTGGTGCTTCTTTACCAATAATGGCATTTTTAAAACCAGCGGCTTCGAAAGCTACCTGCCAATCGTTAATACCCTGAATTAAGAATGGTACCCATTTTTTAGGCGTTGCCGGATCGATATAAATTACAATCGGTTTAACCGGTTCTACCAATTCGCCACGTTTGTAGGCGTTGGTATCTTTTGGTACCAGGTTCCAGCGGTGGATATAAGCGGTGCGCTCTGCCTTTTGTGCATTGCTGCCGTAATCAATCTGCGACTGACCAAAGAAACCTACCCTGCTATCCATGATCCTGGCTTTAACAGGTGTTTTTGGCAATAACAACATCGAAGTATTAAATTCGAAAGTAACCGCGCCGTTGCTGCTATCGGTTGGCGATTCGGCTGCACGGTAAGTTTTAGCTGTTTTTACCTCAACATTGATCGGGAAAGTTTTAACGGTATCGATATACGAGCGGGTAGCATCGTACATGGTAACTTTATAGGCTTTACGGATCTGATCTGTAGCACCAATGGCCATTACATCACCGTTGTAAAAATCAGTAACATCGATTACAACACCTGTTGTATCTTTATTATAAGCTTTAATTTCAAAGCTGGCTAAAATCTGTGCCAGGTTAGAGTTTTGAACCGACTCATACATGTCGCTATTTGGATCGGCCTTGGTTGAATAACTAGGTACGCGGATAAAAACCTGTTTACCTCTGCGTTCCCATTTCCAAACCTGCTCGTTAAGCTGCTCGCCACCATATTGCTGGTTACCAACTTTAACGCCTGCTGGTACCTTAGCCAAACGGGTAACTACCAGCATTTCGCGGTTTATCATCGAATCAGGAATTTCGAAATACCATTTATCATCAACCTTATGGGTTTTAAACAAGCCATTGGTGGTTCTTGCTTTTGCAGTAATGATTTCGGAGAATGGTTTTATACCTTCTTTTTTAGGGGCTGCTGCTGCAGCGGCTGGCGGTGTGGCAGGGGTTGCGCCTTTACCTTTTTTAGGCGTTTTCTGGGCATATACGGAGTCCGTTCCGGCTACACCAAGTGCTACAATACCTGCTAAAGCAAGTATTTTAAAGTTTTTCTTCATGTGCAATTTAAAGTTAGTTTGCTTGGCAATAAGAGGTTAAAGTTAAAGGCTTGTTACAAGCCAAGCGCCATGTAACCGGAAAATTACGTTCTGTTAAATCCGTTTCTCCAATTTCACTACTTTAAAGAACACTTGTTTATCCCGGTATATTTCAAAAATGATGTTCCGGTCGGCCTTCGATTTAAACATATCGGTAAGGTCGTTCAGCGAGTAAGCATCAACGCTTTTAAAGTTTACGCCTATAATTTCGTCGTCCTGGCAGAGGCCGGCGCGTTCGGCCGGACTATTGGGATCTATTTCGCCAATCAGCAATCTTTTGTATTCTTTCTGGTCCAGGTAAATCACCATCCCAACCATATCATGCTCGAAGGGTGCTTTACTTAAGCTGTTTGGTTTAATGTAGATAAAACCTTCTTCGTAGTTAATTTGCAGGTTAAACTTACGGAGCAGGTCGGCTCCTAAATTCCCGTTGCGTTTAGAAAGGTCTATTTTATCAGAAATGGTTTTAAAATCAGGGAAACCAGCCACCACATCTTTAAAGGTATATCCACCTAATTTAAATTTCTTTACCCTGCCCACATAGCCCTTAATCTGTCCGCTAAGGCTCATCCCTAAATTGGCACTGATGGTTTTGGCCGGCAGGGGGAATTCAGCTCCGCCAAGGGTTTCGAGCGACAAAGCATGACTGGCCCCGGTATCGATCAGGAATCTGGCGTTAATCGTTCCACTATCGGGAATTTCGATAGTGGCCATCAGGTAAGGTTTTTGGTTTTCGACTACAATGGGTATTTTCTCTCCGCGATATTTGATTTTGGTTCCATGATTGTGCACAATAATCCTGTTCTCGTTATACCTGATATCAACAATAAAACTGTTAAAGAAATTATAGCCGATTAAGCCATAAATCTTAATCCCCAAATGCCCCGATAAATTAAAAAGATCTTCTTTTAAAATTGCCGTGGGCACGTGGTCCATCGATGCATTCCCCAACCGTGCGCTAATGTTCTGCGAAACAAAAGCTTCGACCGTTTCGATGCCCAAACCTGAGACCTTAATTTTGCGGAGCATGTTAAAGTCCAGCGAATCGATAATTGAAGGGTCAGTAACAATCATAGGCCCCACACCAGTATCTAAAACAAAATCGTAAGGTCCTTTTCCATTCACATAAAGCGGAACAACAATCAGGTTTTTGATGCATTTAAAGGGAATAGATTGTTTTTGCTTGTTGCGCCTGAAAGCAAAATCTTGTGCCGTTGCCGGAAAAATAGTCAAAACCAGGCCCAGGCAAATTATCAACTTGCGTAAACAGATTATTACAACAGCGCTATACTTGGTTAACATTTAACTAAATTTAATAAATTAGTTGATAATTATGCTTCCCTAAATTTAGAACATGTTGCCATTAAAAAACCTAAATACTTTTTTTATTACCACGGCACTATCCATAAGCCTTTTAAGCGGCTGCTCTACCGACAAAATGATGTCGAAAAAAGTAGCCAAAACCTTTAATAAATCGGAAGCAATTAAACAGTATCAGGTTGGTTTTGCGCTTTACAATCCGGCTAATAAAAAGATGGTTTTTCAGCAGGATGCCGATAAGTACTTTACGCCGGCCTCGAATACCAAACTCTATACCTTTTTTGCGAGTTTAAAAATGCTGCCTGACGTGATGCCCGCCTTAAAATATATTGAAAGGAACGATTCACTGATTTTTTGGGGAACCGGCGATCCTTCATTTTTGCAGTTTGCAGTAAAAGATAAATCGGCCTATAATTTCCTTAAGGCATCGAATAAAAAGCTGTTCTTTGCCCCAGGTCGTTATTCGGGTAGTTTTTTTGGCGAAGGTTGGTCGTGGGATGATTACGACTTTTACTACCAACCCGAGATTACCGAGCTGCCCATAATGGACAATATGGTTACTTCTACCTATGCTGCTCGCAATAAAATCAACATCGAACCCAGGGTTTTCACCTCCTGCTTCGAAATCGACTCCACTAAAACCAGTGGCAATTTTCAGGTAAGCCGCGATTTTCTGACCAACACCTTTCATTACCCTGCAGTAACAGTGAAGCCGGGCTACAACCAGCAAAATCCGTATAAAACCAGCCCGCAGCTTACCGTAGAAATATTGGCCGATACCCTGCACAAGTCTGTTGGCCTCATTAACCTTAAAATGCCGGCAAACGCTAAAACTTTACCAGGGGCAAAACGCGATTCGGTTTTAAAACACATGATGTTGCCAAGCGACAATTTTATAGCTGAACATTTATTGCTGGTGTGTGCCAACCAGATTGGCGATACGTTAAGCACGGCTAAAGCCATTCAGTACATTACCAAAAACTACCTTTCGTTCTTGCCAGATAAGGTAAAATGGGTTGATGGCTCGGGCTTGTCGCGCCAAAATTTATTTACCCCGCGGGATAATGTGTACCTGCTCGATTCGATTTACAGGTTGGTAAATAACCCCGAAAAGCTTTTTGATATGTTGCCTGCAGGTGGAAAGAGTGGTACTTTGAAAAGTGCCTATCCTAAAACCGATAAGCCCTTTGTATTTGGCAAAACGGTTCGCTGGGTGGCGTACATAACCAAAGCGGCTATGTTTTAACCAAAAAAGGTAAAACCTACATTTACGCTTTTATGAATAACGGCTTTGTAAAACCAACGGCCGAAGTACGGGCAGAAATGGTAAGGATCATTACGGCCATTCACGATAATTTTTAGGTTTAGCGTATGAGCACAGCATTTAAAGCAATAAATCAGCCTTTCGGCAGTAAAATAGCTGTTGATGGAAAAAGCTATCTGTATTTTGGCGGAACGGCCTATCTGGGCATTCCAACAAACCCCGATTTTATTAACTTATATGTGGAAGGGATTGGCAAATTTGGCTTAAATAATGGCACCAGCCGTACCAATAACATTCAGCTTGGCATTTACGATGAAGCCGAAAAAGCCGCAGCAGCCCGTTACGGTGCAGCAGCAGCGCTAATTACTTCGAGCGGATACTTAGCAGCGCAGCTTACCGTTAAAGCCCTGGCTAACCTCGGACAGGTATGTTATGCCCCTGCGGCACATCCTTCGCTATGGCTAAACGCGCAACCCTCCACTTCTGGTTCTTTTACCGCATGGAAAGCAGAAACTGTTGAACGGATTAATGCTTCGACCGAACAAAACTGGGTGCTGATCAGCAATTCGATGAACAACCTCGTACCCGAGATTTACGATTTTACCTTCCTGAATGATGTCGACGCCAGTAAAAAACTGGTGGTAATCGCAGATGATTCGCATGGGATCGGTGTAAATAACGGCGGGTTAAGTGCGTACTCTGGCCTGCCTGAGCGCCCCAATACGGAATATGTTGTGGTGGCCTCAATGGCCAAAGCACTGGGTATCGATGCTGGTATTGTTTTAGCCTCGAAGCAAATAATTGACCAGCTTAAGAAAAGCCCTGTTTTTGTTGGAGCTTCGCCTCCTGCTGCTGCAGGTCTGTATGCCTTCATCAAAGCAGGCGAAATTTATCAGACTGCCTGGCTAAAACTCCAGGAGAATATTGATTTACTGGCCAGTAACCTAAGTTCCACGTGGAAATACGAGCCCGGATTCCCTGCTTTCTTAATCGACGACCAACACATTGAGCGGCACTTTTTCAAAGATCAGATCCTGATTTCATCCTTCCCCTACCCCAGCCCAACCAGTGCCCCCATTAACCGGATTGTATTAAGCAGCTGGCATGAGAAAACGGATATCGAAAAATTAATTAACAGCATTAATGCATAGGGTTTCACAATATTTTTTAATCTTTATAAAATGAAACGACTATTCCTTTTCCTGCCCCTGCTATTTATCCTCTCCACTTCTGTTTTGGCACAAACTACCGATGTATGGATTGTGAGGCACGCAGAAAAAGATAAATCGAACCCACAGGATACCAACCCTAGCCTGTCAGATGAAGGCAGAATCAGGGCCGGCGACCTCGCCACCTACTTAAAGAAAGTAAAGTTCGATGCTGCATTTACTACCCCTTTTAAAAGAACCCACCAAACCTTAGATTCTTTAATCGTTCAAAAAGTTATCGATTATAAGGATCCGAAATCACTGGTCGATTCGGTTAAGCAAAATTACAGCGGAAAAACGGTGATTGTTGCAGGCCATTCTAATACAGTGTTAGAAATTATTGAGGCTTTTGGCGGCAAAAGACCAATGGAAATGATTACCGATGATGATTACGACTATATCTTCCATTTAACGGTAAAAGACGACAAAGCACGTGTGAAGAAAGACCAATACGGCAGGCCACACCACTTGTAGCTGGGAGCTTGGAGTTTGGAGTATCCAGTTTAGGGTGGAGTCGGATGTTACCAGCTGACTCAGATCTACATTTGGCATCCAGCCTAATGAACGAATGACCAATGAACTAGTGACCTCTTTAACCTTTAAAGCTTTTCAAAAGGAATATCCATCAGGTTGTAGTTTTTCCACCCCACAAAATCATAATGCCACCATTCGTTTTCTAAAACTTTAAGCCCGTGTTTGGCCATCGCGTCGATCAGTAAATCGCGGTTCTTTTTTTGTGCTGGCAAT
This sequence comes from Sphingobacteriaceae bacterium, assembly GCA_965284455.1. Taxonomy (GTDB): domain Bacteria; phylum Bacteroidota; class Bacteroidia; order Sphingobacteriales; family Sphingobacteriaceae; genus Pedobacter. The sequence goes on along the minus strand of OZ260086.1, from coordinate 4,521,891 downwards.
ACCTTTTCATAGTTAGCAGCCGCAGCCGCCGAAAAACTATCATAAGGCGTAGGCATTGGTATTTCTTTGCCTGTTTTTAAGTTAATGAGGGTTAAATCTACCGCGCAGCCCCTGTTATGTTTGGAGCCCTTAGCCGGGTTAGCCACAAAGTTCTTATCGCTCGCCTTTTTATAAAACTCAACCGTAATGGCATAAGGACGGTAACCATCAAATATTTTTAAGCCATAACCTTTTTTATTCAACTCATGCTGAATTTTCTTTAACGCCTCAACCACCGGCCTCCTTGCAAAAGCCCTCGCCTGTTTATACATTACCTGCTGCATAAAGTTATTTTTAGTAGCGTAACGGATATCGAGTGTAATATTGGGGATGGCTTTTTTGATCTCTACCAGTTCATTGTTTGGATTCGACTTTACGGAGGCCTGATATTGCGTATAAGAATTAACTACTACAAGTTTCTTTGCCGCGATAGGTTTATTTTGGGCATTTATGATACCCGAGAAAAAAAGAAAAAAAGCAAGCAGATTGAATTTCATATTTTAGTACAGGGGGGGTAAGGGGTATCAAGTATGGAGTATTAAGTAGCAAGTTGGAGTATCAAGACGTTAGCCTGATCAAGAGTTTAGCCATCTTACATCCTACATCTCTTTACTGATTCGAAACCACCAGCAATTCCAGATCCTTAAAAGGCAGGTTAAACATATCCGACAGGTCTTTATTGGTACAGTTGCCCTGGTAAATGTACAGCGCTTCGCGGATTCCTGGATTATTCCAGGCCATATTCACCAGTCCGCCAAGCTCGCCTATATCCAACAGTATTGGCGCAAAAATATTGGTTAGCGCATAAGATGCTGTTCTCGGCACCCTCGAAGCAATGTTCGGCACACAATAATGAATTACATCGTATTTCCTGAAAACCGGATTGGTATGGTTGGTAACCTCGGATGTTTCGAAACAACCTCCCTGATCGATACTTACATCAATAACTACCGAATGGGGTTTCATCCGCGCAACGGTTTCTTCCATCACAATGCAGGGACTGCGCCCGTGGGTGGCCCTGATGGCACCAATTACCACATCGCAGGTTACGATAGCTTTATTCAGCACTATGGGCTGCATTACCGAAGTAAAAACCCTGCTACCCAGGTTATTCTGCAAACGGCGCAAACGGTAAATAGAACTGTCAAAAACCTTTACTTCGGCACCCAGGGCTAAAGCGGTTCTTGCAGCATACTCGCCCACCGTACCAGCGCCTAAAATTACAATTTCGGTTGGAGGAACTCCGGTAAAACCACCCAGCATTAAGCCTTTGCCACCGGTAACATTACTCAGGTATTCTGCAGCAATTAAAATCGATGTCGACCCTACAATTTCGCTCATGGCCCGCACCACACTCAGCACATTACCTTCATCGCGCAGGTTTTCGAAACATAGAGCATTAATTTTTTTATGCATCAGTGCCTTCAGATAATCTTGCTTTAAGGTACCAGTCTGCAAAGAAGAAAGCAGTGTTTGCCCCTTGTGCATCATGTCAATCTCTTCCAGGGTTGGCGGGGCAATTTTTACCAGGATATCGGCTTCGAAAACCTCTTTTTTATTGTAGGTTATTTTAGCGCCCTGTTCGGCATACTCGGAGTCGGTAAAATTGGCGCCAATACCGGCACCACTTTCAAGTACCACGCGGTGGCCGTTATTTATCAGCAAGGCAACAGAAAGTGGTGTTAAAGCAATTCTATTTTCCTGGAAAGAAATTTCTCTGGGTATTCCGATGTATAGACTGTTCTTTTTATTTCTGGTTTCGAGTTTTGCCTCTTGTGTTTGCAATAAACCCTGACGAGCTATATCGGCCATTCCTTCGCGTAATCCTGTAGCCATGTTGTAATTAATATTTTGGTAGTTTTAGGTTGTTCAAGATAAGGAAAATCTGTTAATTAATTGATAACTAATTGTTATACCTTACGAAGCGTAAACAATCGTTCGTTTTCGTCTACCACACTAATTTCTACTTTGACATAATTTTCGGGCAATAATTCGGCTACCCGTTCCGGCCATTCAATCAGGCAAATGCCCCCTCCGTAAAAATACTCTTCATAGCCCAGATCGTAAGCTTCGCGAATATCTTTAATCCGGTAGAAATCGAAATGGTAAACCGATCCGTTAGGGCTTTCGTACTCATTTACGATAGAATAGGTTGGGCTGGAAACTACGTCTTCAATACCTAAGTGTGCACAAAAGTGCTTAATAAAGGTAGTTTTTCCTGCTCCCATCTCACCTTCAAAAATGAAAACCTTTTCCTTACCGGCGAAGGTTAAAAGCTGTTCAGCTACCTGAGGTAAATCTGATAAACCATTTACTGTTATTTCCATGCTAAAAAAATAAAGGCAAAAGTAATACTTAAATAAATTGCTTTTACTGAATTCTTAATCTCCCCGCTAAAAGTCCGCAAAAAGTTAATATATGGTTAACTGTTGTTTACCCCTTGTTGGGACCAAGTTGACCCCATCGTTACCTTTTCTTTACCCTTTGGTTACCCTGGCGTTACCTCCTGGTTACCTAAAAAGCGAATTTAAGCCAACATTTAGGTCGAGCGCAAGCCTTGTAAAGGCGCTGCTGATACCTATCTGGCTGCAACAACAGGTCAGTGCATGTAAAACATAAATAATTGTGGTGAAAGGCAAAAAAGAAGCCCAATTTGTAGATTGGGCTTCTTCTAGTAACAGGTGTTTTATCTCGGCGAATAGGTAACCACCGGAATAATCATCTCTTCGAGCGAAATCCCTCCGTGCTGAAAGGTTTCGTTATAGTAATTTACAAACTGGTTGTAATTGTTCGGATATACGAAATAACTGTCTTCGCGGGCAAAAATATAACTGCTGCTGATGTTGATTTTTGGCAGCATGGCATCATGCGGGTTTTTAATCAGGAAAACATCTTTAGCGTTAAAGTTCAGGTTTCTGCCCTGTTTATACCTTAAATTGGTATTGGTGCTTCTATCGCCAATAACTTTAACCGGCTTTTTAACGCGGATGGTACCATGATCGGTAGTAATAACAACCTTCACCTTTTTCTGCGATATTTTCTTCAATAAATCCCAAAGCGGCGAATGTTCAAACCACGATAAGGTTAACGAACGGTAGGCCGCATCATCGTTGGCCAGCTCGCGGATCATCTGCATATCGGTACGCGCATGGCTCAGCATATCAACAAAGTTGAAAACAATGGCGTTAAAATCATTTTGCAACAGGTTGTTGGTTTGGTCTACCAAATCCTTACCCTGCTCAAAAGTTAAAATTTTATTGTAGCTGAATTTGCAGTCCCTGCGCAGAGTACGTTTAATGTTATCGGCCAGAAAAGCTTCTTCATGCATATTTTTTCCACCTTCATCATCATCATTTTGCCAAAGCTGAGGGAAACGCTTTTCCATATCCAAAGGCATCAACCCCGAAAAGATAGCGTTTCTGGCATACTGGGTTGCGGTTGGTAGAATACTGCTGTACATATCCTCTTCATCAATACGGAAGTACTCCGAAATCAACGGATTAATAATTTTCCACTGGTCGTAACGTAAATTATCGATCAGGATAAAAAACACAGGGGTAGTTTCGTTAATGTGCGGAAAAGCCTTTTTCTTTAACAACTCGTTCGAAAACAAGGGCGCTTTATCTTTTTCCTTAATCCAGCCCAAATAGTGCTCTTCAACAAATTTCGAAAACTGAGTATTGGCTTCCTGTTTCTGCATGGTTAAAATTTCATGCATTTGCGGGTCATCCAGTTTCTCCAGCTCCAGCTCCCAGAAAACAATCTTTTTGTAAACATCTACCCACTCTTCGTAGTTCAGTTTATCGCCGAGGGTCATACCCAAACGGCGAAAATCCTGTTGGTAGGCCATCGATGTTTTCTCGCTCACCAAGCGCTTGTTATCAATCAGCTTTTTAATGGTAAGCAGTACCTGTTTCGGGTTAACCGGCTTAATCAGATAATCATCAATTTTACTCCCGATCGCATCTTCCATCAGGTTTTCTTCCTCACTTTTGGTAATGAGTACCACCGGTACATCCGGATTCAGGTTTTTAATGGCTCCAAGCGTCTCAATCCCACTCATTCCCGGCATATTTTCATCTAAAAAAACGAGGTCGAAATGTGATTTCCCGAATGCTTCAAGCGCATCGTTCCCATTGGTAAATGTGGTTACATTATAACCTTTATCATTTAACAATAATATATGTGGTTTTAACAGATCGATTTCATCATCGGCCCATAATATCTTAGTTTCTTGCATGTTTATGTAAAAATAGGTATGTATTGCCTTTTAATTTTGGCAGGTAAATCAAACTCTAAATAAAAATAGCAATTTTTGTACCGTATCTGTCTATTTAACTATTTTTAACGATTGAACAAGAAGAAAATCATAAATGATCCGGTTTACGGTTTCATCAGCATACCATCAGCCCTGGTTTACGATGTCATTTCACATCCGTATTTCCAGCGGTTGCGCTATATTAAACAACTGGGCATGACCCATTTGGTTTACCCGGGCGCATTGCACACCCGTTTTCACCATGCCCTGGGTGCCATGCACTTAATGTGTTTGGCCATTGGCTTGCTAAGAAGCAAAGGACATGACATTACCGAAGGAGAAGAAGAAGCAGCCATTTTGGCCATTTTACTGCATGACATTGGTCATGGCCCTTTTTCGCATGCACTCGAGCATTCGCTGGTTACAGGTATAAAACACGAAGATATTTCGGTAAAGTTAATGAACGACCTGAATATCCATTTCGACGGACGTTTAACACATGCCATCGAGATTTTTAACGGCACCTATCCTAAAAAATTTTTACACCAGTTAATTTCGGGTCAGCTCGATTTAGACCGGATGGATTATTTGAACCGCGATAGCTTTTTTACCGGTGTAAGTGAGGGGGTAATCAGTTTCGACCGCATTATTAAAATGTTTAACGTTTACGACGATGACCTGGTAATTGAAGAAAAAGGGATTTACTCTATCGAAAAATTCCTGATTGCCCGCCGCCTGATGTATTGGCAGGTTTACCTCCATAAAACCGTTATTGCAGGTGAAATGATTTTGGTGAAATTGCTTGAACGGGCCAAAGAGCTGTCGGCCAGAGGCGAAGAGCTGTTTGCCTCACCATCATTAAGTCATTTTTTGAAGCATAACATTAACGAGGGAAACTTTTTTGAACAACACGAAAACCTCGAACATTTTACCAATCTCGACGATCAGGACATTTATGCGGCTGTTAAAGTTTGGGTTAAGCATCCCGATAAAATTTTATCAACCCTTTGCAATATGCTAACCTCGCGTAACCTCTATAAAGTAGAAATGGGTAACGAAATGGAAAAGACCGACAGGCTGGCATTTTTACAGGATGCAGCGGTTAATTTACTGCAGATTAAGCCCGAAGAAGCCCGCTATTTCGTGTTTACCGATACGATCCAAAACCGCGCATACAATGCCGGCGTTGGCAATATTAAAATTTTAATGAAAAATAACAACATTGTTGACATTGCAAAAGCTTCGGATTTATCAAATCTCGAATCACTGCAAAAAACAGTAGAAAAATATATCCTCTGTTACCCCAGGGGTATTTAAGCTTATTTAACAAAATATTTAACTTTTACTGCCGTTTTAAGTCTTATTATTGTGTAAAATATACACAGCTTAACCTTTGCAGGTTTTTTTGTTCATATCAATTTAACATTTACCTTTGTACGATGCAATTTACTGCCAAGCAGATAAGTCAGTTTCTGAACGGTTCCATAGATGGTAACCCTGACGTAGCCGTTACCGAACTCTCTAAAATAGAAGACGGAAAGGAAGGCTCTTTGTCTTTTCTTTCGAATCCTAAGTACGAAAACTTTTTGTATTCTACTCAGGCATCAGTTGTAATCGTATCCAAAGATTTTACACCAACACAACCTTACACCAGTACTTTAGTACGTGTAGAAAATCCGTATAGCGCTTTTACTATCCTGCTTGATAAATACAACGAAGCGGTAAATGCACAAACCGCACAAACAGGAATTGATAAAATGGCATTCGTGCACCCAACTGCAAAAATTGGCGAGAATGTGTTTATTGATGCTTTTGCCTATGTTGCAGAACATGTTGTAATTGCCAATGGTTGCAAAATAAACAGTCAGGTTTTTATCGGTGCAAATTCTAAAATTGGAGAAAACAGTACTTTTTATCCGGGTGTAAAAGTTTACCACAATTCGGTAATTGGCAGCCGCGTAATTATTCACGCCAATACAGTTATCGGAAGCGATGGTTTTGGTTTTGCCCCTCAAAAAGACGGCACTTACAATAAAATCCCTCAAATCGGGAATGTGGTCATTGAAGACGATGTAGAAATTGGTGCCAATACCACTGTAGACCGTGCAACCATGGGCTCGACCATTGTTAAAAAAGGCGCAAAAATTGATAACCTGATTCAGATTGCCCACAATGTGGAAATTGGCGAAAACACCGTTTTAGCTGCACAATCAGGCATTTCTGGAAGTACAAAAATTGGCCCTAACAGTGTTGTAGGTGGCCAGGTTGGTATTGCAGGCCATTTAACCTTAGCCAAAGGCACTCAAATTGGGGCTCAGGCAGGCATTAACTTTAACATTACAGAAGAAAATAAACAATGGCACGGCAGTCCTGCCCAGCCATTGCGCAACTGGATGCGCGCATCGGTAATTTTCAAACACCTCCCCGATGTAGAAAAAAGAATTAACGCACTCGAAGAGGAATTGAAAAAGCTTACAGCTGAACTGGAAAAGAATACACTACACAATGAACGTTAGACAAAAAACGATTAAGCAAGAAATATCAGCATCTGGTGTTGGTTTACACACAGGCGCTAATGTTACTTTAACATTTTGCCCCGCCCCCGAAAATCATGGTTTTAAATTTCAACGCATCGATTTAGACGGGCACCCGATTATCGAAGCAGATGCTGACAATGTAACCGATACTTCGCGCGGAACTACCATTACCCAAAACGGCGCCAGCGTAAGCACCGTAGAGCACGTAATGGCTTCATTAATCGGTATGGACCTTGATAATGTGCTGATCAAATTAGACGGACCTGAAACCCCGATTATGGACGGCAGCTCAATCCAGTTTGTCGATTTATTGGAAGAAGTAGGCACCGTAGAGCAAAATGCCGATCGCGAGTACTTCACTATCCCTCACAACATTACCTATACAGAAGAAGACAGGAAAGTGGAGATTGTGGCCATGCCGCTTGACGACTACCGTTTTACCTGTATGATTGATTATAACTCGCCTGTTTTAGGCAGTCAGCATGCTGGCATTAACACCATTGCCGAATTTAAAAAAGAAATCGCCTCGTGCCGTACTTTCTGTTTCCTGCACGAATTAGAATACCAGCTATCGCACAACCTGATTAAAGGTGGCGATTTAAATAACGCGATTGTAATTGTTGATAAAGAAGTTACCAAAGATGAATTGAGTCATTTGGCTAAGCTTTTCAACCGCAAAGACATAGATGTTGCCCCCCAAGGGATATTAAACAATATGGAGTTGCGCTACCAGAACGAGCCTGCCCGTCATAAACTTCTGGATATGATTGGCGATTTAGCTTTGGTTGGCATGCACTTAAAAGGGCATATTATGGCAGCTCGTCCGGGCCACGCCGCAAACGTTGCCTTTGCCAAAAAAATTAAAGCAGCCATAAAAAAAGAGAAAAACAAAAAAGTACAAAAGGTTTACGACCCAGGTGCAAAACCATTATATGACGTGGTTCAGATTATGGATATTTTGCCACACCGTCAACCATTTTTATTTGTAGATAAGATATTAGAATTATCAAAAAACCACGTAGTGGGCGTAAAAAACGTAACCATGAACGAAGAGTTTTTTAAAGGGCATTTCCCTGGTGCGCCGGTTTTTCCTGGAGTAATCCAGATTGAGGCCATGGCCCAGGTTGGCGGTATTTTGGTTTTAAGTACCGTTCCAGACCCAAGAAACTATTTAACCTATTTCTTAAAAATAGATAACGTACGTTTCAGGGCACAGGTGCTTCCAGGCGATACTATTGTTTTCCGTTGCGATTTGCTCGAACCAATCAGAAGGGGCATTGCCCAGATGAAAGGTGTGGGTATGGTTGGCGAAAAAATCGTTGTCGAAGCCGAAATGATGGCCCAAATTTCAAAAGTTAAACAAGCAGAACCCGCTCAATAATGATACAACCTTTAGCATATATACATCCTCAGGCAAAAATTGCCGAAAACGTGGTAATCGAACCTTTTGTAGTGATACATAAAGACGTTGTAATTGGAGAGGGAACCTGGATCGGATCGAATGTAACCATTATGGATGGTGCACGTATTGGTAAAAATTGCCGTATTTTTCCTGGCGCCGTTATTTCTGGCGAGCCACAGGATTTAAAATTTGCCGGAGAAATTACCACTGCAGAAATTGGCGACAACACCACCATCAGGGAGTGCGTTACCATTAACCGTGGTACTAAGGATAAATGGAAAACTGTGATCGGCAGTAACTGCTTAATCCAGGCTTACTCGCACATTGCGCACGATTGCGAAGTAGGAAACAACTGTATTTTCTCTAACAGCACTACCTTAGCGGGTCACATTACCATTGGCAATAACGTGGTACTTGCAGGACTCGTGGCTATCCACCAATTTGTTAAAGTAGGTTCTTATGCTTTCGTAACCGGTGGTTCATTGGTACGTAAAGATGTTCCGCCTTATGTTAAAGCTGCGCGTGAACCACTTTCTTATGCCGGGATCAACTCTGTTGGCTTGCGCAGAAGAGGTTTTACCAACGAGCAGATTGACGAAATCCAGGAAATTTATCGCGTACTATTCGTTAAGCACAATAACGTAACCAAAGCTTTAGATATGATCGAAGCAGAATTTAAGCCTACCGAAATCCGCGATGAGATTGTTGATTTTATCCGCAACTCAAACCGTGGGGTGATGAAGGGCTTTGGAATGGGAAGCTAATAAAGGTAAAAGGCTGAAAGGTTTAAGGCAGAGGGTAAAAACTTTGCCTTAAACTCAAAATAAACATTCATGAGTGATTTAACGCTAATCAGAGTAGATTCAAGCCAAGCCGATTTTAGAGAATTGGTTGCATTACTGGATAAAGATTTAGCGGTTAGAGATGGCGATGAACATGCTTTTTATGCGCAGTTCAATAAAGTTGACACCATTAGGGAAGTGGTTGTAGCCTACCAGAACAATAATCCCGTAGGCTGTGGCGCAATCAAACCATTTTCAACTACCCAGGCCGAAGTAAAACGGATGTATGTTCATCCCGATAGCAGAAAACAGGGCATCGCTGCACAAATATTAAACGAACTCGAAAACTGGGCTACCGAAATTGGTTTTAGTGCCTGCGTTTTAGAAACTGGCAAAAAACAACCCGAAGCCATTGCCCTGTATCAAAAGGCAGGCTACCAGATCACCCCAAACTACGGACAATATATTGGTGTTAATAATAGTGTTTGTATGTTAAAACAACTCAATACCTCTTCAACGCTTGATACATGATACTCTATACTTGATACCCAATAACCTGACCCCAAATAAATGAAAATAAGCTTAAACAACGTTGGCCGGAGGTTTAACAAAGAATGGATTTTCAGAAACCTGAGTACAGAGTTTAGTGCAGGCAACAGCTACGCTATTCTTGGCCCGAACGGATCTGGTAAATCTACTTTGCTCAGCATATTAACCGGTAGCTTATCCCCTTCTGAAGGAGAAATTTCATTTTCTCAAGGCACCGATATACCAGTAGAAAACATTTACAGGTACATTAGCCTGGCTGCTCCCTACCTCGAACTGGTAGAAACTTTCAGTTTAAAAGAGATCATTGATTTTCATTTCAAGTTTAAAAACTTTGCGCCCGGCGTTGATGCCAAAAGCCTGATTAGTATCCTCGGGTTGGAAAAAGCGGCAAACAAAGAAATTAAGTACTTTTCTTCTGGAATGAAACAAAGAACCAAACTAGCTTTGGCCTGTTGTACCGATACACCAATTTTATTTTTAGACGAACCAACCAGTAATTTAGACGTTCAGGGAATGAATTGGTACCGAGAACTGATCGAAAATTTTGGAAAAGATCGTTTAACCATAATTGGATCGAACCAAATTCAGGAATACGAATTCTGTAACCACCAAATCCAAATAGCTGATTACAAGTAGATTAAACACCCAAAACCCGGCATACAAAACGCCTGTTTTGTCATACATTTGTATTATAAATATTTTTTTCAAAAATTATTTTGTAATTCACAAATAGTTCTTACCTTTGCACCACCAAAAAGAGAAACAAATATTAAATTTATCTCTTCAAGGAAAAGATTAAACTTCTGCATTGGCAGAATCAAAAATATACGCCTTCAAAGGCAAAGAGTTTTTCATAGTTTAGTTTGAGGTTTAGGTTGATTATGCCTTTGGAGTGGTTCCCAAAGGCATTTCTTTTATACGCTGTTTTTTCGGGCAAAAAAACCTCACAGATTTTAAATCTCTAAACATCTGATCAAACCTGCCAGGTCTAGGATATGCGCCCAGCCCAATGAACTAATGACTATTGAACCAATGAACCATTTTTTTTAACTTTGGCATTCAAAAATTGACAAAACAATATTTTATTATCAAATGGCAAAGGCATCAGAAGTAAAAGGCGGAAACGTGCTTCGTTTTAACGGAGAGTTGGTAAGTGTTGAAGAATATATCCACCGTACACCCGGAAATTTAAGGGCTTTCTATCAGGCACGTATGCGTAACGTAAAAACGGGTAAAATTGTAGAATATCGTTTTCGTACCGACGAAGAGGTTACCATTTGTCGCGTTGAAACCAACGATTACCAATACCTTTACGAGGATGGCGATTACCTGGTAGTGATGGACAACAACACTTTCGACCAGCACAATATCCCGAAACTTCTTTTCGGTAATGCAATCAAATTCTTAAAAGAAGGCATGAATGTGACCATCGCATTTGAAAGCGACGAACCTATTGTAGCCCAGCTGTCCAACAGTGTTGAACTTGAAATTACCTATACCGAACCTGCCGTTAAAGGCGATACCTCTACCAGTGCCCAAAAATATGCAACTGTTGAAACCGGCGCAGAAATAAGGGTACCTCTATTTATTAATCAGGGCGATAAGGTTAAGGTTGACACCAAAACCGGCGACTATATGGAAAGGGTAAAATAGTAACAGCAAAGGCTTATAGCGGACTAAACCCTAAGCCTTATGGCTTAAACCTTTATAGGTTTTTGTTAAAATAATTTTACCTTTGCCAACGCAAAAAACAGAAATATAAAATCCAATTCAGGATAACAACATATGGCTAAAGCATCAGAAATTAAAACAGGTAACATTCTTCGCGTTAACAACGAACTGGTTACTGTTGACGAATGGAATCACCGCACACCAGGTAAAGGTGGCGCATTTTACACGGGTAAATTCCGTAACATTAAAACAGGTAGAATTGTAGAAGCCCGTATGAATACCGACGAGGCTGTAGAAATCTGCCGTGTAGAAACCAACGACTACCAATACCTTTACGAAGATGGCAACTACCTGGTAGTAATGGACAACAACTCTTACGAGCAGTTTAACGTTGAGAAAACATTATTCGGTTCTGCAATCAAATTTTTAAAAGAAGGTATGAACATCATTGTTTCGATGGAAAGCGACGAAGCAATTATGGCACAATTACCAAACTTTGCTGAATTTGAAATTACTTACTCGGAGCCTGCAGTTAAAGGCGATACTTCTACAAACGCATTAAAAGCAGCAACGCTTGAAAATGGCGTGGAAGTTAAAGTTCCGATGTTCGTTAACCAGGGCGATAAAATTAAAATAGATACCCGCACCGGCGACTACGTTGAGCGTGTAAAATAATTTACTCAATAGTATGCGAAAGCCTCTGAAGTTAAACCTTTAGAGGCTTTTCTGTTTATCAAGCCTTTTAAAATCCAGTAAAAACGCTGCTTCTTTCCGTGTAAATTTGTGCTTCAGTGGCAAAAAAACTTAAATTGCATCCATGCTAAAAGCCGACATCAGAAAACAAGCATTAAAGGATAGATTACGATTAGACGACGCTACCTATCAGAAGCTTAACAAAGCGCTCTTAAATCAGTTTAAAACACTCGATTTTGGCAAAATCAAAAGCATTCATATCTTCTTATCTATTACCGAAAAGAAAGAACCTGATACTTTCCTGCTGATCGACTGGCTGGCTACAAACCATCCTGAAATTAAAATCATCGTACCTAAAGCCGATTTCGAAACGGCACTGATGACCCATCACGAATATATTGGCTTACAGGATTTAAAGAAAAACACCTATCAGATTCTCGAGCCCCAAAAAGGGAAACTACATCATGGTGAAATTGACCTGGTAATTGTTCCGCTTCTGGCATTCGATTTACAAGGCTACCGCGCTGGTTATGGCAAGGGTTTTTACGATCGCTTTCTCCAAAATATAAATGCTCAGAAAATAGGCTTATCTTTGTACCCTGCAATTGAAAAAATAGATGATGTGAACGAATACGACATCCGTTTGGATTTTTGCATAACACCAACAGCAATAATAAAATTTTAAATTAAAATGGCACAGGAGATCGTTATTAAAACCGAAAAGCAATACGAAGACAATATGATTGCCGTGTTCGAATTGCAAGAGAAGGAAGAACTAACCGCCGATGATTTAAAGCAGATTGAACTCATGCTAAAAGCTGGCGAGAAATACGAAGCCGAACATTTGTAAAAGAGTCGATTGATCATTGGCTCATTAGGCTGCGCGCTTAACAAAATGTCGTCATTGAGCAGCAGAAAGGATTTAAAGCAGCTGCTAGCCACAATCGCCCGCAAAGAAGGTCATTGCAACATAACGGGATGAGAGAAACACTCTATTTTTTCGGAACAAACTCCCTGGCTATGCTTTAGCCGCTTGCGCTTTCACAAAGTCGCTCACCAAATAAGCAATCAACTTCGCAGTTAACCTGCTCACCCGCCCATCCAGCATACGGGTAGCGCCTTCACAAATATGTAAGTATGAAAATTGTTTCGTGCTACCCAAAATCAGTTTTCTAATCTCGTTTGCGGCAAAACCAGATGGTGTTTCGGCACTCGAAAGTACATGCTGGATACAATCAACATCTATTTCTAAACCTGGTTTACCTTCAATCTTCCTTAAAAAGTCGTTAAAATCACCCCCTCCAGTTAAAATATCCTCGAAAAATACCGCATCAAGCTTTGGATTGGTTTCAATCTGGTGCAAAATAGCTTCATTATTGTAATTCTGGTGCAAACCATACATCAGATACTGGTTCAGGTAATTTTCTTTTAAAGCATAAGAAAATCCGTTTCCACTATGCCTTCCTTCGAGTGCCCTCAAATCGGCGTGTGCATCGATATTTATCACATTAACTGGTGCCTTTTTGGCCGAGGCAGTACCTTTAATCAAAGGAAAAGCATTGTTATGCCCTCCACCAATAACAATTGGGATTTTCCCTGCGGCAATAATTTTTTCAATTACCGGATAAACCAGATCATCGATTTCTTCAACCTTTTTTCTCAGTCCCGCAACCGACGAATCTACCGGTTCCTCAATTTCAAAATGACCAAGGACTAAAATTTCATCACCCTTTAGAAAACGGTTGCTTTGAATATTCAAAAACGTAACCAAACTTGTGCGCCAGGCAGATGCTGCACCTGCAATGCCAAAATTAGCACGCACACCAATATCTTCGGGGATACCTAAAAGCACAAACTCAGCCTGGCTATTGGCTAAAACAGCCGTCGAAACAGCGCCATCATTGGAAGGATATGCCGCTACCCTTTCGCCCAGTTTGGTTTCTCCATTCCGGTTAATAACCAGTTGGTCGATATCCTGCTGCCTGTATATTTTAAAGCTATCCATTATAAATTTCTCCGTTTAAAATAACCGTATCTACCTGTGTTTCGCCAAAACTATAAGGCAAATAGGCGATTGATGGCATCGGCTTGGTGATAAACAAGTTAGCCTTTTTCCCAATGGCAATACTTCCGTAGTTTTCACTTATTTCCATTGCGGCCGCACCATTTAGGGTAGCTGCATTAATGGCCTGCTCCGGAAACATCTTTAGTTTAATACAGCCTAAAGAAACTACAAAATTCATATTTCCGGATGGCGTAGATCCCGGGTTATAATCGGTTGCCAGTGTCACCGGTAAATTGGCCCTGATGAAGCTTTTGGCATCGGCAAACGGTATACCTAAGTAAAACGAGCAAGAAGGCAGTAATGTTGCCATAGTATTCGCATTTTGTAAGGCAGAAATGGTTGCTTCGTCGCTTTCTTCCAAATGATCGACAGAAACGGCCTGGTTTAATACCGCCACTTCAACCGCACCCGAAACAGAAAGCTGATTAGCGTGCACTTTTGGTTTTAAGCCGTACACAGCGCCTGCTTTTAAAATCCGGTCGGTTTCGGCCACCGAGAAAAATCCCTTTTCGCAAAAAACATCAATGTAATCGGCCAGCTGTTCTGCCGCAATTTGCGGTAGCATTTCGTTGATGATAAGATTGATATAACCCTCGTGATCGTCTTTATACAAGGCCGGAAAAGCATGTGCAGCCAAAAAGGTAGCCTTAATCGGAACCGGAAAACTAGCTTTCAGGCGCTTAATAACGCGAAGCATTTTGATTTCGCTCTCTACTGTTAAGCCGTAACCGCTTTTAATCTCAACAGCCCCTGTACCCTGAACGATCATTTGCCTAAGCCTTACCGAAGCGCTTTCGAACAGCTCATCTTCAGTTGCCTTTTGAAGCTTATTGGCCGAGTTTAAAATTCCGCCACCGGCAGCAGCAATTTCTTCGTAGGTTTTGCCTTGTATTTTCATGCCAAATTCTTCTTCGCGCGTAGCTGCAAAAACAATGTGGGTGTGACTATCGCACCAGGAAGGAAAAACATACCTGCCACTGGCATTGTAAGACGGAAGATGGGAAATGGAGGATGGAATACCTGCCATTTCACCAAAATCTTTAATCAAATCGCCTTCAATTAAGAGCCAGGCGTTCTCCAGCACATGTAAATCGTTCATTTCGCTTCCGCGAAGCATCAGCTTATTTTTTGCATGTAAGCCTACAAGGCCCTTTATATTGGTGATTAGCATTTGCCAGATGGTTAATTGTTGAAACTGTATAAATTGGTTAATTGAGTGTTGGTTACAGTTAACCGGTTCAAACAATTAACCAGTTAACCGAATACTTAATCTAGTTCTAAAAGCACAGGGCAATGATCTGAATGTACGGCA
Organism: Sphingobacteriaceae bacterium; assembly: GCA_965284455.1. Classification (GTDB taxonomy): domain Bacteria; phylum Bacteroidota; class Bacteroidia; order Sphingobacteriales; family Sphingobacteriaceae; genus Pedobacter. The sequence continues at coordinate 4,506,583 of OZ260086.1, read as the reverse complement.
TCGGGCAAAATCCTTACGTTCTTTAACCTGTTTTCCATAGGCCGGGTAGCCAAATGGTAATCAATACGCCAACCCAGGTTCTTACCCCTCGAACCGGCCCTGTAACTCCACCAGGTATAATGATGTGGGTCTTTGTTAAAGTGACGGAAAGTATCGATAAAGCCATTATCTAAAAATAACTGCATCCACTCGCGTTCCTCAGGCAAGAACCCCGATGAATTGGCATTTGATTTTGGATTATGGATATCAATCGCAGTATGGCAGATGTTATAATCGCCACTAACAATTAGATTCGGGATTTGATTACGAAGCGCTCCGATGTAGACATCAAAAAAGCTCATAAATTCATATTTTTTAACCTGCCGCTCATCCCCACTTGATCCGGAAGGCATGTAAAGACTCATTAAAGAAAAATCATCAAAATCGGCCCTTAAAATACGGCCTTCGCGATCTATCCACTCTTCACCGCAGCCATATTCGACATGGCTAGGCTTAATTTTCGACAAAATCGCCACGCCACTATATCCCTTTTTTTCGGCAGGGAACCAGTAATGGTGGTAGCCCAGCTGCTCAATAAGTGCAATAATTTCGGGTATCTGAGCTGGTAAAGCTTTTACTTCCTGCAAACAGACCATATCGGCATTGGTCGCCTGTAACCAGCCAAAAAAGTTTTTGGTACTGGCAGCCCTAATCCCATTTACATTATAGGAGATGATTTTCATCAGTTAAGTTTCAATTGTTGTGGGCGGTAAATTTAGAAATTAATTGAATAAATGCCGGGTAATTGGATTCAATTAATGACAGGTAGTAGAAATTTCGTACGGTCGCCACTCCTGACCATACCGCAGCGAGACATATAATCAGATTTCGCGGCCCTGTTCTGCCTACCCGAAATAACAACCGCTCAGGGTTAATAACAAGCAGCAAAACCATCATGCAGACAAGGACTTGCTTTAATAACCTTACATGATGAGCTTATCTTTCAAAGAGGCCTGCAACAACTGTTTTTCGATTTTTTTCGCTTCCCTTTTCTTCAAAACCGTAATTTCCATCTTCACATCCTGTTTTGGGCGGTTATTTTTATCTGTGGGCAGCACAGCAATTTTATCAACCATTTCTAATCCGGAAATAATTTCTCCATAAACGGTATAGTTGCGATCAAGATGAGGTGTACCACCAATGGTTTTATATACCTGCCTTTGCCACTCCGGTAATTTAAACTTCAAGCGTTTTTGCTCTACATTATTCAATTGCTCATCGGTAAAAACCTTGCCCTGTACCAGATAGAACTGACTTCCGCTCGATGCTTTTTGCGGGTTAACGTCATCCCCTTCCCTGGCCGCAGCCAAAACACCTTTTTTATGGAACAAACTATCGTTAAACTCGGCCGGGATGGTATATTTTGGCCCACCTTCTCCCAATAAAGAATCGGGTTTGGCATTTCTCGAATCGGGGTCTCCACCCTGGATCATAAAATCTTTAATCACCCTGTGGAAGAGCACACCATTGTAGTAGCCCTCTTTTACCAGTTTAAGAAAATTATCGCGATGCAAAGGTGTTTGATTGTATAGCTTCACAATGCATTCGCCGTATTCGGTTTTAATGCGCACATACTGATTTTTAGGTTTCGCAGCAAAAGCGGTAAGCATTGAAAAAGTGCAGAGTAATAGTAAAATTTTCTTCATCAAAAAGGTGTTTGAGGCTAAATTAAGCTAAAAAATGAAATTCAATAAATAAATGCCCTTATAAATCGATATTTTTTACTTTACCTTTGTATTCATGAAGCTCAAACAAAAAATAGCACTTTCTTTGGCTGTATTCTATGCAGTTAGTGTGATGGGTTTGGCTTTAAGTTTACACTTTTGCGGTGGGAAACTGGCAAACGTAAAAATCTTTAGCAATGAGGTTTCTTGTAAATTCTGCAAAGAAATTCCTGCCGATAAGAAAGATGACGGCTGCTGCAAAAACACCCAGGTAACAGTAAAAGTTAAAGATAGTCATCAGGCAGAGGCACAGATACAAATGCCAAAGCTTTTTTCTATTCAGCTGTTTATCCACCCACCTGTACTCGAATTTATTTCGAACATCAGTCCGAAGTTTTTTAATAAAATCTCCAACAAGGCCCCACCGCTTTCTGCGCGGGTTGCCCTGCATGTTTTCAATTGTATTTTCAGGAATTAGGATTTTATCCCCTCCATCATTTCGATCCAATAGCTATCGGATGAAGTGAGCGGAATGAAAAATCTCATAAAAAAACTCCGTCGGATAGGCGGTTTGTTTAATTCCAATTCAACAAAATCATGAAAACGATAAAATTATTTAGCATTATTATGCTTTTCTTCGCCGTTAATGTTTCGGCGCAACAAATATCAACTGCCGATTTACAGGTTACCGGATTAACATGCTCAATGTGCTCTAACGCTACACAGAAATCTTTGGAAACATTGGGTTTCATCAACTCGGTAAAACCCGATTTAAACAAAAATATCTTTGTGCTTACCTTTAAAAAAGGTGCCGACATTAACCTCGACCTGGTACGTAAAAAAGTTCAGGATGCCGGTTTCTCTGTAGGTGGTTTAACCGCAGATTTCACTTTCGACCAGGTTAAAGTTGACGATAAAGGTCAGGCGATTGTGAACGGAAATGTTTACCGTTTTATAAACGCCAAAAACAAAACCCTTAACGGCACAGTAAAAGCGTCGGTTATCGATAAAAATTTCATCTCTGGCGCTGCATTTAAAAAGCAGGCTACTTCGGTTAACTCTGATGCCTATGCAAGCGGCACAGGTGTAGTTAACGGCAAAAAAACACGGGTTTATCACTTAGTGCTTTCTTAAGCCATGAAAAGGATATTAATTTTAGCACTGGTATTGGCCGGTGCTTTTAATCATGCTTTTGGTCAGGAACTATACGTTTTTACCGAACCGGCAAGCAACATGCCTACAAAATCGATTGGGGTACGCATTACCAACGAGGGCATATTCAACAATCCCGGTTTTGTGAGCCGTACCATCCCAGAGGTGATGATCGGATTCAATAAAAACCTGATGGCCCATGCACAAGCTTTTCTTTCGGACATGGACGGCAAATACCGTTTGGAAGGCGGAAGCTTATATGCGAAATACCGCTTTCTATCGATAGACGATACGCATAGTCACCTCAGGGCAGCAGCTTTTGGCCGGATAAGCACCAGTAAGCGGCCAACCTTTACCCGTGATATCAATTTAGAAGGCGACAACAGTGGCGTTCAGGGTGGTTTAATTTTTACGCAGCTTTTGCATAAACTGGCTTTATCGGCAACATTGGGTTATGCTCATGCCTTCGAGAATAATGACAGGCAAATTGCCGGGATGCCAAGACCAAATAACATGTTTTCTTACAGTTTATCATCAGGGTACCTGGTTTTACCAATTGTATATAAAAACTATAAGGAGCCGAACTTTAATGTTTATTTTGAAATGCTGGGTAAAACAGACCCTGGTACAGGCCAATCTTACCTGGATTTAGCTCCTGCACTCCAGGTTATTTTGAACAGCACCACACGGATTGATTTGGGTTACCGCTTTCAGGCAGCTGGAAATATGACTAACCGTTACACCAAAAACATGTACCTGCTACGGGCAGAATTTAATTTTTTTAACGTATTAAAATAAAGATCTCATGAAAAAAATAATGATCATGGTGGCAATAATTGCCATCGCAACCACAAAACTAACTTTTGCACAAAGTAAAACAGATGCTGCTTTTAACCAGCTGTTAACGGCTTATTACGATGTTAAAAATGCTTTGGCCACCGACAAAAAAGACCTTGCGGCTGAAAAGGCAAAGGCTTTATCGGCTAAAGTTGATGCTATTCCGCACAAAGACTTACCTGCAACGCAGCACATGCCCTGGATGGAACAGGCGAAGATAATCAAAGCCAAAGCTGCTGAGCTTGCCGCCGGAAAAGATATCAAAGCGCAACGCAAATCGTTCGAAGGTATTTCTTACGCGATGATTAAAACAGTTAAAAGCATTAAATTCAATAATGCTACGGTTTATGTGCAGCATTGCCCAATGGCTAAGGCCAGCTGGTTAAACGAAAAAGAAAACATCGAAAACCCTTACTATGGCAGCATGATGTTTGATTGTGGTGATGTTTCAGAAACCATTAAATCGAAATAATGCACCTGCATATCAAAAATATGGTATGTAACCGTTGTAAAATGGTGGTTAAAGCTGAGCTGGAGAAGCTCGGCTTTAATCCTGTTTCGGTTGAACTAGGTGACGTTATTCTTTCCAAAAGCATCAGTGCGGCTGATAAGCTGAGCATCAGCGAAGCCTTACATCCTTTTGGCTTTGAGCTTTTAGCAGACAGGAAAACTCAAATTGCCGAGCAGATCAAAACCTCCATCATCAACCTGGTACACTATTCAAAAGAACCTTTAAAAATTAATCTTTCAGCCTATTTAAGCGAGCAACTAAAGCTCGAATACCCGCAGCTTAGCCTTATTTTCTCGGAGATTGAAAAGCAAACCATCGAAAAATATTTCATTGCGCAGAAAATAGAGAAGGCAAAAGAAATGTTAACCTACGGCGAACTCACCCTTAGCGAAATTGCTTATCAACTCAACTACAGCAGTGTAGCCCATCTTTCGGCGCAATTTAAAAAAGTAACGGATCTTACCCCATCAGCCTATAAAGCCAAAACGGCGAATGAGCGCAAAACGCTCGATGAAATTTAACCCCCTGTTTTCTTAACATACATCAAGACTATCTTTCTGAATGTCAGCGTACTTTTGTTAAAAAAGAACAAGACATGAAAAAATTATTTTTATTCCTGATAGCTACCTCAATCAGCGTGGCTTCTTTCGCACAAACAATCTGGAAAATTGATCCAATGCACTCATTTGTTAACTTTTCGGTTAAGCACATGGGCATTTCTTTTGTTGATGGTTCGTTTAAAAAATTTGACGGGACAGTTGCTGCAGCTAACCCTGATTTAACGGATGCAAAAATCAACTTCACGGTCGATGTGAACAGCATTACCACAGGCGTTGAAATGAGAGATGGCCATTTAAAAACGGATGATTTTTTCAATGCAGAGAAATTTCCAGCCATGAAATTCGAAAGCACTGGTTTTAAAAAATTAAGCGGTAACAATTACGAATTAAGTGGTAAATTAACGATCCGCGACGTAACTAAGGATGTAAAATTTGCGGTAGTTTACGGAGGAACCGCTAAAGACCAGCAAGGCAATACAAAAGCCGGCTTTGGCGCCACAACAACCATTAACCGTTTAGATTATAACATTAAATACGATCCTACTGGTGCCGGCGTAGCTAAAGATGTTGCGATTAAATTGAACCTGGAGTTTGTTCAGGCAAAATAATACACCCTATCGTCATTTCGAGTGAAGCGCAGCGAAATCGAGAAATCTATAGTTAATAATCATCTTATAGATTTCTCCACTTCGGTCGAAATGACAATTAATAAATTAAATTACCATGTCAGTATTATCTCAATTCAAAAACTTTACTCAGCGTTTGCCTCAAACGGATTTAATGCCAACATTATTTATTGGCCATGGCTCGCCCATGAACGGTATCGAGCACAACGAGTTTAGCCAGAGCTGGGCCGATCTGGCTAAGCATATTCCAGTTCCGAAAGCGGTACTGGTAGTTTCTGCTCATTGGTATACGCGTGGCACCTTTGTTACAGCAATGGATTTCCCATCTACCATCCACGACTTTGGCGGCTTTCCACAGGCCTTATTCGATGTGCAATATCCTGCCCCTGGTGATGCTAAACTTGCTGCAGAAATCCCATCGCTGATTCATAGCACACCGGTTGGCTTAGACCACGATTGGGGTTTAGACCATGGCACCTGGACCATTGTAAGGCACATGTACCCCGAGGCCAATATCCCCGTGCTGCAATTGAGTATCGATTACACCAAAGCACCAGAAGAGCATTACGAAATTGCCAAAGAAATTTATGCCTTGCGTAAAAAGGGTATTCTGGTAATTGGCAGTGGCAATATGGTGCATAACCTGCGCATGTTAAGCTGGGAAATGATTAATGGTGGTGGCTATGATTGGGCTAACGAAATGAATGATAAATTCAAAAACCTGATTGCAAACGGCGACCATAAACCTTTAATGAATTACCGGAATTTAGGCCCTGATGCCATGCTCGCCATCCCAACTCCGGAGCATTATTTACCCTTGATTTATACCCTGGGCCTGAAAAACGAACAGGAAGATATTACTTTCTTTAACGATAAAGCCGTTGGGGGTTCGCTAACCATGACATCGGTTTTAGTGGGATAAAAAGCAAAAGCACTTTAGATCGTCACTATTTCGACCGAGACAGACATCCGGTAAAATTCTATAAAACTTTATGGTTATTCTGTAACGGATCCGGGTACCGGATGAGGTAAATTTGTTTAAAATTTATAACATGACACATACCTATCAACTTACCGGCATGACTTGTGGCGGTTGCGAAAATAAAGTAAAAAGTAACCTTTTGGTTTTGCCTGATATCACTTCGGTTGAGGTTTCGAAAGACAGCAACTCGGCTACCATTAGCATGGATAAACACATTGGCTTAGCCACCCTGCAGGATGCTTTGGGCGGTAAAGACAGCAAATATCAGATCTCGCCAATTGCACACAACGAAATGATAGAAGAAACCAAATCGTGGGCAGCAACCTATAAACCCATCTTACTCATTTTTGGCTATGTTACTGCGGTTTCATTAATTGTTTCTTTGCAAAACGGAGCAGTAGATTTCATGGTTTTCATGCGCATTTTCATGTCCGGTTTTTTCCTTACTTTCTCTTTCTTCAAAATGCTCAATTTAAAAGCATTTGCCGAAAGCTATGCCATGTACGATATCGTAGCCAAAAAATTTAGTGCCTGGGGTTATATCTACGCATTCATTGAATTGGGATTAGGTTTGTCGTTCGCCTTAAACCTATCTCCTGTAGTGGTTAACTGGATTACTTTAATTGTAATGACCGTTAGCATCTTAGGTGTTTTAGAAAGTGTGCTAAACAAGAAAAAAATTCAGTGCGCCTGTTTGGGTGCTGTTTTCAACCTGCCCATGAGCACCGTAACTATTGTTGAAGATGCCATTATGATTGCCATGAGTGCAGCCATGCTGGTTTTGATGTAGTTATAACTTAGTCAAAAGCTCATCAGGTGAAAAAGCTGGAATTTCTGAATCTTTGAAATCTTTAATATTTCGGGTAACGATATAATCCAGCTTTTCTATGTTATATGCACATAGGATTTGTAAGGCATCCTCAAAACCTTTATATCTCGATTTTAAGCCTTTCTTGATGATATCCTGATCTATTGCAATGATTCGAACATATTCAAGCACACTATAAATGACTTCTCTTAACCTTTTTTCTTCAAGATGTTTTTTTAGCAGGTAATGAGTTGTAGCAATGGAATGAGATGAAGTGAATAGCTGCACTTCATTCCGTTCTGCTTTTTCAAAAATTTCTATTGCAAACTTACTGAAAGGCTTTCTGTCAGCAATTAAATCAACGATTATATTAGTATCAACGAATATCTTTTTCATAAATGCTTATTTTCAAAATAAGCACGAAGCTCCGCTCCTTCATCAAAATTATCTGGTAGCTTAACTGCCCCCACGATACTTTTTAGTTTAGATGAAGTAACTGGTTCTTCTTCTAGTGTAATCGTTTCTAAATATTTTTCAACCAATTCGGACAAACTTCTACCCGTATGCTTCGCAAAAGACTTAGCTTTCTCTATGGTCGACTTTTCTACCGTCAATGTTAACTTTGTTGTCATAATACGTGTGATTTATTCAAATATACGTGTTGTCGTTAAATTCAAAATTGAAATCGCGTCATAAATCTGAAATAAAAGCTATTTCCTTATGTACTTAAACTCCGATTTACGGCTTTTACCATTAAGCTCGCCTTCAATCCAGGCGAGCATTTCTTTTTTGCCCTTATCCTGGTAAACTATTCTTTGTGGAAAATCGTGCGTTTTATTTTCGAAAACATAAGTCTTATCTGTGGTAGAAATAAGCTTAAAACATACTTCTTTGCCTTCGTTTTGTCCGTTTACAGTTGAGCAATAAAAAGTATCTTTTCCAATGTTTTTAATTTGAAGGGTTTCGGTAAGTGTACTATCTCCTTTTGCATTAATGCGGTAGCTTTTACCACTAAGTGTTTTATCGGGGTTTTGAATCCACTGCTCCACCAGTTTTCCTTTGGGTGTTTGCATTTCCCAGGAGCCTAAAACAAAAGCAAAGGCTTTAGATGGAGCTTTTTGAGCATTCGCGAAGGTCGAAAAACCAATAAGCAATAAGGTTAGTAAAGTTAAACGGTTATTTTTCATTTTGCTATGGTATTGGTAATGTGTGCCAAATGGTGTTTGCTGTGCCAGGCATACATGCCGAGCATATTGGCCAAAGTAAGTTCTTTACCATGCTCGGGATGGATGTATTTACGCTGATAATCGGCAGCCTGAAGTGTTTTTAAAAAGGTAACCCAACGCTGATGCAGTGCTGCGATTAAAGCAAGAGAAAGTTCGATATCGCCGTTTTTCGCCTCTCCCGTTTCGGCCCAGCGCTCTTCGTAATACGGCCTGATTACGGGCACATCTTCTGTAATGGCTTGTTTAAACCGAATATAGGCATTGATGTGGCTATCGGGAATGTGATGAACAACCTGACGTAAAGTCCAGCCCCCTGGCCGATAGGTCTGGTTTAAATCTTCATCAGTTAAACTTTCGGTAGCTTTTCTAAGCTGCCCGGGTAAGGCCTCAATTTCAGCAATCCATTCGTCAATTTGTTTTTGATCGAAAATAGCCGGCATAGAAAACTGACCGATGGGGTATTTAAGTTGCTCCAGATCCATGAACCTAAAATAAGCTTTTAAGGAGAATTATCGAAATAAGCTGGAAGGTTTAAATGTTAAAAAGTTGGAACGTTGAAAAGCGGGAACTTAACCTTTAAACCTTCCAACATTAAAACACAAAATTACATCAACTTCTTCAGCCACTTTAGCAATCCCATTTTCGATGCATAGGGCGGGTAAATCATTTTGGTTACACCCAGTTTCGATTGAAAAACCACGGTCCTTTCGTGCGAGAAGGTTTTGAAACCAAAAATACCATGGCAGCTCCCCATACCGCTATTGTTAACGCCTCCAAAAGGTAAATTAGGGTTACCGATATGTACCAGCACATCGTTTACACAGGTTCCGCCCGCACTGGTTTCGGTAATGATTTTATTTTGGTTTGCTGTACTATCCGAAAAAATATAAAGGGCTAAGGGTTTTTGCTTCCGGTTTATTAAATCAATTGCTTCCTGCAAATGTTTATATCTGACAACCGGCAGCACCGGGCCAAAAATTTCATCCTGCATAATCGAACTATCTTCTTGCACAGCGGTTAAAAGTGTTGGTATTATGGTTAAATCCTTTTCGTCAAACTTACCGCCAAAGGCTACAATTGCACCTTCTGCCACAGTAGCATCAACAAGTTTCCGTAAACGGCTAAATTGCTTTGGATTCACAATTTTAGCATAATCGTTTTTATTAATTTCTGAATGCGCAAAAAACATTTTCTCTACGGCGGCCTGGTAATGCTTTACAAAATCGGCTTCCAGACTTTGGTCAATCAGTACATAATCAGGTGCAATACAGGTTTGCCCGGCATTTACCAGTTTACCCCAGGCTATTTTTTCTGCCGCTTTTTTTAAATCGCAGGTTCCATCCACAATAGCTGGCGATTTTCCGCCAAGCTCGAGGGTAACTGAAGTCAGGTTCCTGGCCGCAGCCTCCATAACCACTTTGCCAATGGCTGTACTGCCGGTAAAGAAGATATGATCAAAGGGCAACTCCAGCAATATTGTAGAAACAGCTGCGTCGCCTTCAAAACAGGCAATTTCCCTGGGTTCAAATGTGTCAGCAATAAGTTTACTGATAATCCCAGCGGTTGCCTCGCTTATTTCGGATGGCTTAAGGATAACACAATTCCCGGCAGCTATCGCCGAAACCAATGGGCTCATTGTCAATTGCAATGGATAGTTCCAGGGGGCAATAATGAGACAAACACCCTTAGGTTCGTAATAAATTTTATTGCTTGCAAAAAAATTGCTCAAAGTTCTGTCAGCCGGTTTAGGCCTCATCCAGCCCCTCAGTTTTTTTATGGCGTGGTCTATTTCGGCATAAGTAAAATACAGTTCTGTAACGGCACTTTCAAAAGGGTTTTTGCGTAAATCTTCATTGAGTGCCGCAAAAATCTCCGCTTCCGCATCTGTTAGTGCCTGCTTAAGACGTTTCAGCTTGGCTATCCGCGTTTTTGCATCGCTTTTCCGCAATTCAAATTTGTGTTGTTGCTGTAAGTCGAAAACTGATTTTATCTGCTGTTCCATAGTTAAAAATAGATGGTGATTTGGCTGATCTCCTGGTTAAATTTAGTTAAAATCAAGTCATTTCATTAAAAATTCATTCATTTAAAGCATATTGCAGCAAATTTTAATTTTTAATGATGAAGAGATTGTTTTTTGTTTTCGCATGCTTAATTCCTCTGGTTATGCACGCCCAAACCCTAAAAACAGATGTACTGGTAATTGGAAATGGCGACGCTGCTTATGCGGCATCTTTTCAATCCTTCAAATCGGGTGTCAAAACTATCTTGCTTACTCAAAAGGAGCAGTTAATTGTAGCAAACAAACCGCAATCACTACTTTCTTTTTATCAGCGTTTTTTAAAAAGAGAGACTGAAAACGCACAAAGCCAGAATCTCCCAAAGCCTAAAAAAGATAAAAAAAATCCGTCGAAGATAGCCGTTGATAGCACCTTGCTTTTAAACGTAATTAACAACAGTCCATACAATGAAATTAAAAGATCAGGGAGTGGCTGGGAATTGAAACTAAACAAAGACCTCAGCATCAGGGCAAAAGTGCTGATCATGGCCGATATGCCTGATAAACTAATCGCCACCTTAAAGGTTAGCACATTAAATCCAGCCTCATTAAGCCCGTTAAATTATGCTGAAAATCTATACAGGACCAGCATAGCAAGTATTGCTGCAAAGGGGGCAAACTTTTTATCCCTATATAACCTGCTCATCCCTGACCAGGAAAACCTGATCTATATTCCTTCCGACTCATACGAAACAGGGACAGCAGCCGGAGCAACGGCAGCATGTGCTGTATTTTTTGATACCAAAACCAGTTTAGCTAATTTAAAAAGAATTCAGGGAGAGTTATTAAGCTACAAACATGCGCTTATGCCATTTGAAGATGTAAAAGCAGTTGATTCGAATTGGCTTGCCCTCCAAAAAGTTGGTATAACCGGAATTATAAAAGCAGAGCTAAAAGAAGGAAAAGCTTTTTTTAATCCGGAACATGAGGTTAGCTACGATGAAATCAAACAACCCATTAAAGATTATTATTACAAGGCTCAAATCTGGTTCGACGATCATCAAAATGTGCCCATCAATCTGGAAAATACCATCTCTATGGTTTGTTATGTGGGAAATAAATCAGTTGATGCCACAAAAGCCGAATTACAGAAAAAATGGAACAAGAATTATAGGTTCAGCTCCAAATACGACCTTAAAAAAGTTTTAACCAAACGCGAATTTGCCACCATCATCAATGAGTATCTGGAACCTTTTGATAAAGTGAATGTAGATAAAACCGGAAGGGTAATTCGTTAATTTCCTGGCCAGGAAGACACTGATTTGCACGAAATACAATTAAAATTTTTCTGTGACTTCCGTGCCTCCGTGGCAACATACGTGCTTAGACGGTGTAACATTTCCATTTCCTTCGCGATTTAATCTTGTCATTATCTAAATTGCACCAAACCTAAAATTCATGAAGAAATATTTACTCTTTTTTTTGCTCTGCACCGGAGAATACGCCTATGCGCAACAAATTGCCCCGTTAACCGTAGAAAAAATAATGCGCGACCCTAAATGGATGGGCGTCGCGCCAGGCAATTTCCGTTGGACGGCCGATAGCAAAACACTCTACTTTAATTGGAACCCTGAAAATAAACCCAAAGAAGAGCTCTTTAAAATTTCGGCCACAGGAAGCAAACCTGTTAAAGCGGCTGAAAAGGAAGATGAAAAATTACTAGGCTTAAATTATACTTACAATGCCGACCATTCATTGGGCCTCGTTGAAAAGAGCGGCGATATTTACCTCCAGAACTTTAAAACAGGCAAAGAAACCCGTCTCACCAATACGCTTGAAAGAGAAAATAGCCCTGTTTTTTTAAACAACGGCAACATCGTTTACCAGGCGGGTGATAATTTGTTCGAAGTTAATTTGAAATCGGCAGAAACGAGCCAGATCACCAACTTTATTAAAGGTAAAAAACCAGGAAGATCGGAAGCGAAACAGGCAACCGAGCAAGACAAGTGGTTAAAAGCACAGCAAACGGAGTTATTCGATATTATTAAGAAACGTAACGCCGAATCGCGCAATGCCAACCGCGGCGGAAGAGGCCGCTTTGGGACTACTGATACCGATAATAAACCATTAAAAGAACTTTATACCGACGATCGTTTTTTAAATGGCATAGTAATTAGTCCCGATGGGCGTTTTGTTACCTACAAACTCACTACGCCGGCACAGAATAACCACAATACTGTGGTTCCAAATTATGTAACCGCTTCTGGTTATACCGAAGATATTGCGGGCAGGGCAAAAGTGGGCGAAAATGAGAATGTTTCGCAGGCTTTTATTTACGATACACAGCGCGATACGATTTACAGCATACTTACTTCAACCATACCCGGAATAAAAGATCTTCCTGATTACCTGAAAGATTATCCGAAAGACCTGGATACGCTCAAAAAGAAAAACGCCGACCGGCCTGTTAATCTTTTTGGCCCGCTCTGGAATGATAACGGAAGCATGGGCATCGTGGTTGCAACTTCTACCGACAACAAAGATCGCTGGATTTTAAAACTGGATGCCACAACCGGCAAACTTACTTTGCTCGATCGCCAGCGCGATGAAGCCTGGATAGGTGGGCCAGGGATTAGCAGCTATTACCAGGGTAATACCGGATGGATTGATAATAGCCACTTTTATTACCAAAGCGAGGCAACAGGTTACTCGCATTTGTATGTGGTAAATGTGGCCACGGGAGATAAAAAACAATTAACCTCGGGTAAATGGGAAGTACAAACACTGCAATTGTCAAAAGATAGAAGCACCTTCTACCTTAAAGCCAATAAAGAGCACCCCGGTATTACCAATTTCTTTAAAATTGCGGTAAATGGTGGCGAGCTTGTGCAGCTTACCAGCATGAAAGGCTTGAACGATATTACACTTTCGCCAGATGAAAAATACCTGGCTATAAATTACTCTTACCTCAATAAACCGAGCGAATTATACCTACAAACTAATAAAGCTGGCGCCAAAGCAGTAAAAATCACCCAGTCTACTTCGGCTGAGTTCGATTCGTATAAATGGCGCGAACCAGATATGGTTAGCTTTAAAAACCGCTACGGTGCCGATGTTTATGCCAGAGTTTACAAATCAGACAACCCGCACCCGAACCATCCGGCAGTAGTTTTTGTGCATGGAGCAGGTTATTTGCAAAACATCCATTTCGGCTGGAGCACCTATTTCCGCGAGTTTATGTTCAATAATTTACTGGCCGATAATGGTTATACGGTTATCGACATCGATTATACCGCAAGTTCGGGCTATGGCCGTGACCACCGCACAGGGATTTACCGCCACATGGGCGGAAAAGACTTGACTGATCAGGTAGATGGCGTTAAATTTTTAGTGGAGAAATATGGCGTAAACCCAAAACACGTAGGTTTATATGGAGGCTCTTATGGAGGCTTTATTACATTAATGGCTATGTTTAACGAATCGGATGTATTTACGAGCGGGGCTGCCCTACGCTCAGTTACAGACTGGGCACATTACAACCATGGTTATACTTCGAATATTTTAAACGAACCCTTTAACGACCCTATTGCCTACAAAAGAAGTTCGCCAATTTACTTTGCCGATAAACTAAAGGGCAACCTGTTAATGGCCCATGGAATGGTTGATGTGAATGTTCATTTTCAGGATATTGTACGCATTACGCAGCGCTTTATTGAACTGGGCAAAAACAACTGGGAGCTTGCCGTTTACCCGGTAGAAGACCACGGTTTTGTTGAACCCAGCAGCTGGACGGATGAATACAAACGGATTTTTAAACTGTATGAGCATACGTTGAAGAAGTAATCTTTATCCTGGTCGTCATTTCGATTTCTATGATAAAACCAAATCATTTTTATAAATGGTTTGGTTTTTAATTACGGCAAATACTCGATGAATGATTTTGTTTCTAACAGCATTTAGAACACTCATTTTATTTTTTCCTTCCCCAACTTTTCTTTGGTAGTACATCTTTAGTTCATTATTAAGCCTTATGGCACTCATTGCTGCCAAATGCAGTAGGGTTTTCATATTTTTATCGGCAAACATCGATACCCTGGATCTTCCCCTGATTGATGTTCCTGATTGATAATCAAAGGGAGCCACCCCACAGTAACAGGCCAATTTCCTTGGGTCACTAATTGTAGTGAATCCTTCTGTTTTAGCTATTAAAGTCCAGGAAACTACTTTTCCCACACCTGGAACAGATTTAATTAGCTCAGATTGTTTTTTAAGTTCCTGATCGCCCAGGATGCTTTTCTCGATATCTGCTTCAATCTTCAGTATTTGTATCTCTATAGCTTTGATTAGCTGTTTATTGAGGCTTAAAAGGTCTTTATCCAATGCCAATGTTTTCATAAGCCGGTAGTCGTATTGTTGTCTGATAAGTTGACTTTTCATTTTTATCCTTGATTGGCGCTCGGTTAACAATACTTTAAGCTGGCGTACAACTATTGAAGAGGGTTTCCATATTATACTTTCAGCTTGATTCTTTTCGATGTAGCTGCAAATACGAAGCGCATCAACCTTATCATTTTTCCCTCTGGAAAGCCCCAGACTCATTTTTAAATGTACCGGGGGAATAACGTACACTTGGAAATTTGAGCTAGCCAGCACCTCATAAAGGTTCCAGTTATAACGGCCCGTGTTCTCCATAGCTATTACATTTCCTTCAGTAGTGTGTTTTTTAAAGAAAGCCTTAATAGCTTTTATCTGGTTATGGATTGTAAAGTATTGGGGCTGACCATCTTTTTTGATACAAATATCCAATGTCAGATTACTGATGTCGATACCAATAAAAATCTTTTTCATAAATTTGTTTTAAGAAGTGAAATGAGAATTCCATCAGCTAACTCAACTCCTTGATAATGGGTCTCTAGCCCTAATTTCTATCTGAGGCACTGATGAAAGGGAGACAGAAGTCTGAATCGAAATATGAGCCTTGGCTCTGAGCGAAGTGTAGTTTACTTCTGTCTCATTCTAAATTAATAAAACAAATCTAAAGGACTGAAGTGAAGCGGAACGGAGAAATCTATCAAAATGGATCTCTCCCCGCCAGTACGGGCAGGCATTCCACTACGTTTCAGTCGAGATGACGACCATTTTATAAAAAATAGAACCCCGCTATACTTCATACAAACAATATAGTTTTCATCTATAGCGCCATCAATAAATACAATTAACAATTAGTAGATCGGGGTTGATTGACTACGCTTTTAGCTGTACCTTTGTGGCACAAAAATAAAAGATAAAAAATTATGGCAATAGTAGGTAAAAAATTCCCGAGTATTAGTATTGATGCAATGTCAGACATGGGTGATGACTTGAAAATCAATGTATTTGAAGAGGCTGTAAACAAAAATAGCAAAGTGTTATTATTCTGGTATCCAAAAGATTTTACTTTTGTTTGTCCTACAGAATTACACGCTTTTCAGGCTGCTTTACCTGAGTTTGAAAAAAGAAATACAATCGTAATTGGTGCATCATGTGATACCAACGAAGTTCACTTCGCCTGGTTAAATACACCAAAAGATAACGGCGGTATTGA
The DNA here is from genome assembly GCA_965284455.1 of Sphingobacteriaceae bacterium. Classification (GTDB taxonomy): domain Bacteria; phylum Bacteroidota; class Bacteroidia; order Sphingobacteriales; family Sphingobacteriaceae; genus Pedobacter. Next base: position 4,490,598 of record OZ260086.1, on the reverse strand, counting down.
AGGCGTTACTTATCCTATCTTAGCTGATACACACAGACAATTATCAGGTATCTTAGATATTTTAGATCAGGAAGTTAACTACGACGAAGAAGGAAACGAATCTTTCTCAGGTTCAAATGTTTCTTTCAGAGCTACTTATTTAATTGATGAAACTGGTAAAGTTTTCCACGAAAGTGTAAACGACATGCCACTAGGCAGAAACGTTAAAGAATATTTACGTTTAATCGATGCTTACGCACACGTTCAGAAACACGGCGAAGTTTGTCCTGCAAACTGGGAAGAAGGTAAAGAAGCAATGAACGCAAACAGAACTGGCGTTGCTGAATACTTAGCCGCTAACTAATTAAACAAAACGTTATGTTTTTAGAATTAACAGAAGATAATCTTCAACAATATCTGGCCGATAACTCAAAGGTGATGGTTCAGTATGCTGCATCCTGGTGCGGTAACTGCAGGATCATGAAACCTAAGTTTAAAAAACTGGCTTCAGAAAATGAAGATGTAGCTTTCTTGATTGTTGATGCCGAAAAACTTCCGAACTCACGCAAATTTGCAAACGTTGATAATTTACCAACTTTCGCAGCTTTTGAAGGTGGCAATTTGGTAGATCAGGTACAAACCAACAAAGCAGAAGGCTTGATAGAACTATTTAACAAGATAAAGTAATGAAGATTCCAGTTATAAGACAGTTATTTCAAAACACCACTCCGGCTCAGCTGGAGACTACTTTAGAGGTGTTAGAGGCTTTTTGCGAATTTAGAGGCGTTAGTGAGCACGAAGTTGATGTGGCGGGTGAAATGATTACCAATATTTGTGGTGCGCTTGAAGTACACCAGATGGTAAGCGAAGGTGCCGCCGAAAAGGATGCATTAAATGCTTTCGGCCAAAAAGTAATGGGTTCGATTGACAGATAATCGTCTTAAACTTTAATCGGGCTTTTTCGAAATATAAACCCCTTGCAGATGAAAATTTGCAAGGGGTTTTTGCTTTTAAACCTCACAGGTTTTAAAAACCTGTGAGGTTTGGATTTGAGGTTTGGAATAGCTTTAAGCCAGATTCCTTCCGGCATTTACGATACCAAATACGGTTCTAACTGCCAGTTTTTCTAAGGCCTGCTGATCTTTCTCTTTTTGGTCATGCTGCAGTTTCTCTAAAGCAAAATGCTGAATCAATACCAGCGGCAAAATAATTTTCTCGCGCGTAGCGATTGATTTTTTATCGATAGGGTAATTAGCCATCAAAGTTGCCTGTCCTGATAGTTTTAAAAGCATCTCCTTCGCTAATTCAAATTCGTTGTGTAGTTGAGTCCAAAAAGCACCGAACTCTTTATCTGCAGCCATATGCGCTGTAATCGTGAAGTCTGATTTGCTCATACTCATCATACAGTTATCTACAATCGTTTTCAGATAATCAGACTCTTCATAAACCTTAACTACTTTATCCCAGTTACCGGCTTTTTCCTGGTTTTTAAGTGCAGTTCCCATTCCATAGAAACCCGGAACATTTTGCTTTAACATACTCCAGGCAGTAACAAAACTAATTGCCCTTAAATCTTCCAGTTTCATTTCGCCACCGCCATTTCTTTTTACCGGACGACTACTGATATTGGCCTGCGATAATAGTTTTAATGGCGAAAGTTTCTCCAGGTAGCTTACAAACAGCTTGTGTTCACGCAAATCGACAAATGTAGTATAAGCATCTTCAGCCATTTCATCAAGTAGGGCCTTGTTTTCCGGATCCAGAAGAACATTATGTTTCTCTTTTAAGCCAGAAGTTAAACCTGCATTAATCAATTGCTCGATATTAAACTCAGCGCTTTCTACCGATCCGTATTGAGAGCTAATGGTTTGCCCCTGAACGGTTAACTGCATGTTTTTGTTGGCAATTTCTTTACCCATTGAGGCATAGAAACGGTGTGTTTTACCTCCGCCACGTGCAGGCGGGCCACCACGACCATCAAAAAAGGCCAATTGGATATTGTGTTTTGCTGAAACGGCCGATAATGATGTTTTTCCGTTAAAAATAGACCAGTTAGCCATTAAATAACCACCATCTTTGGTACTATCAGAATAACCCAGCATAATGTGCTGTTTATTGCCACGTTTAGCCAGATGCGCTTTGTAGAACGGATTGCTATACAAAGTATCCATAATTGCCGCAGCGCCTTTTAAATCGTTTACGGTTTCGAAAAGCGGCACAAAATCAATGGTTAACGAATCTTTGCTCCAGCCATTCCAAAGGAAAAGTTCAATCAGCTGAAGAATATCGCTTGCCTGCTGGCAGTTACTGATGATAAAGCGGTGGCAGGCCTTTTCACCATTGCGTTGCTGAATGCCTTTAATTTCTTTAATTACCTCGATGGTATCTTTGGTTAAAGCATCGGGCTCACTTGCGTAAGCAATAGTTGCTTCTTTAAACGAAATCAGATCCAGTTTCTCTGCTTCCGAAAGCTTATCGTAATCGGCAGGGTATAAAGATGAAATTGGCTTATTTGCACGGCAGTAGGCATGTACATTACGCAACACGCGGCTATCCTGACGAATATCCAACGAGGCAAAATAATTACCATACAAATCAACTTTGCGGATCAAATCATTAACCAGATCAACAAACAGTCCATCATGCTCTTCTAAAAGCGTGTCTTTAATCTTATTCAGGTTCTCTTTCAGTTCACTTGAAATATCCTGAAGTTCGCAGGTTTGATCGAAAGCATTTTTATACAATACATCGTGCAGTTTAACAATGTTCTCTTCAACACCCCTGAAAGTAATGCGGCGTTTAATTACCCTGAAATCGCGGTAATAGCAGCGGAACAAAATCTGACGAAGCATTTTAGAAACCTCTAAAGTGGTATCGGCATGAATATTCGGGTTTCCGTCCCTATCGCCTCCCGGCCAGAAACCAAGTTCTAAAATCTTTTTGGTTTCGAGGTTATACTCGTCCAGGTTCTGATCTATCTCCTCCTGTATGTTCGCCGCAGCGAAATAAAAAGTATTTTCTAAAAACCAGGCGAGGTTTAATGCCTCATCAACAGGTGTAGGCGATTTTTTATTGAAAAACGGCGTTTTACCCAATTGCTGCAATAGCGAGTTCATTGAGGTAAGGTCGTTATCGCGGATGGCTTGTGTTAAATCGGTAATAATGGCCAGTACGGTGCCCGGATAAAATTGTGTCGGGTGTGCGGTTAAAACCAGGCGTAGCGAAAGCTCATCTATTAGTTTCTCTATTTTCGCCAATACAGGCTTGTTATCGGCATTCTTCTTTAAAATAAAGGCCAGGGTGCTCTGTTCATCAGTCGTATTTAACTTGGTAAAAGAAGCATCTTCTACGGCATCAAAAAGTACTACCTGACGCTCAATATATTGAATGAACCTGAAAAGCAAATCAACGATATCCTTTCGGTCGGTATAACTGGTGTACTTGGCAAAAAACTCTTCAATAATCTGTGCAGGTTTTTCTCCGTTTGCAATGCCCTCTTCACAGCTCTTAAAAAACAGCGGAAGCAAGGTTCCGGTATCTTTAATTTTGTAAAAAGGCAAGGTGAGAAATAAACTGTTAAAGAGTTCGAATTTTGAGATTACCTCATTATTAAAAATAGATTCTCGTTGCGTAGTTAAACGAAGTTTAGGCATAGCTTATGCAATAGTTTTGTATCCCGTAATACTACAAAAAATGCGTAAGGTATTAAAATTCTAAGGCTTACAATTTGGAAAATTGTAGAATAAATTTTAATTTTAGAATCTTATTTGGCCACCATGTGGTTGAGTAAGAACATTTGCAATGTTTAAGGGCATTGCATTGATTGTTAATTTTTTGGGTTAAAACAGCCGATGTAATAAAATACACCGGCTGTTTTTGTTTTTTGCCAATATTTAGGCTGTTTCTTTGCGAATTTTAGTGCACATCCGTCGGAATGTTTGCATTTTTCTTAAACTTTTGAAGATAAAGCAAAGGAATTGAGAACAACATAATTAATCCGGCAACCCAGTATGCATCGTCATAAGTAAGTAACATTGTTTGTCTGGTAACGATTCCTTCCATCGCTTTTGCCGCCATAATTTTAGCATCGAACAAACTTTGTCCTTTTGCCATAAAACCTTTGATTAAACCATTAAAACGCTCTACAAATGCAGGGTTATAATCGTTCAGATTGGTTAACAAATTACTTCTGTGAAAGCCTGAACGAATGTGGATCAAAGTGGTTAAAGCGGCAATACCAAACGAACCGCCCAACTGGCGCATCATGTTATTTAAACCCGATCCCTGACCAATTTCAGGACCCTTTAAATCCTGTATGGCCAATGTAGTTAACGGTACAAATAAAAGTGCCATACCTACGCCACGGATTACCAACGGCAGGAAGAAATCGCCAGTTCCCGATTGCAATGTCGATTTACTCAACATCCAACAGAAAATAAAGAAAGCCAGCATACCAAAGGTGGCCATAAATTGTGCCGGCACTCCCTTTTTAAGCATAATACCGATAAACGGCATCATTACTATGGTACATAAACCACCTGGAAACAGCAATTCGCCTGTTTGTAAAGCTGAGAAACCCAAAAGATTCTGACAGAACACCGGGAAAATAAACACCGATCCGTATAAACCAAAGCCCAAAATAAAAGAGGTAAACATACCCACCGCAAAACTACGGTGACGCATAATTTTAAAGTTCACAATGGGGTGGTCGGTACTCATTTCGCGCCAGATGAAAAGCAACAAACCAAATACAGCTGCTGCTGCCAAAGCCGTAATGTATGGCGTGGCAAACCAGTCTTCGCTCTCTCCTTTTTCTAAAACGGTTTGTAAACTACCTACTGCAATGGCCAATAAGGCGATACCCCACCAATCGACAGGTTGACCCTGCCCTTCTTTAGGGGTGGCGCGCACAAAGGTGTAGGTACAGTAGGCCGCCAGTATCCCGACGGGAATGTTTACATAAAAAATCCACGGCCAAGAACTGATATCCAGAATATAACCACCAATGGTTGGCCCAACAGTTGGCCCAACTACTGCTCCCAAACCAAAAAGGGCGGTTGCAATACCCACATCTTCACGTGGCCAGGTTTCGATTAAGATGGCCTGTGCGGTTGAGATTAACCCCCCTCCGGCCAAACCTTGTATAATCCTGAATAAAATAAGCTCATTTAATGAGGTTGCGTTTCCACACAGAAACGAAACCAGCGTAAAAACAATAATGGAGGTAAGAAAATAATTTTTCCTGCCAAACCGGTTACCCAACCAGCCCGACATAGGCAACACGATAACATTTGCCACCGCATAGCCGGTGGAAAGCCAGGCCACATCCTCCAGGGTGGCGCCCAGGTTTCCCTGTATTTGTGGAATAGCTACGTTTACGATGGTCGTATCAATCAGCTCCAATAACGAAGCTGTGATCACCGTAAAGGTAATAATCCACTTTTTTAAACCTACTTCGGCCATTTTAAATATTAATTAACAGAAACTGAAGCTTTAACGCTCATACCCGGGCGTAATTTAGCCAGCAATTCTTTTGATGGATGGATTTTGATTTTTACCGGAACGCGTTGTACAACTTTAACGAAGTTACCTGTAGCATTGTCAGGAGGCAATAAAGAGCCTTTAGCACCTGTAATCGGCGCGAAATTATATACTTCTCCTTCAATTTTTTCGTCAGGATAAGCATCAACTTCGATCTCTACTTTCGAGCCCGATTTGATTTTCTCTAACTGGGTTTCTTTAAAATTGGCTGTAACGTAAATACTGCCGTCGTTTACTACCGAGAATAATGATTGACCAGCTTGTACCAACTGTCCTTTTTGTACATTCTTTTTAGAAACAATACCCGAAGCTGGTGCTTTGATATCGGTATATGAAAGTTGCAAGGTTGCAAAATCGATATCGCTTTGGCGCTGACTGATAACATTGCTGCTTACTGCCAGTTGTGATTGGGTTGTACCTACCTGTTTAACCGCAGCATTGTATTGGTCCTGAGCTGCCTGATAGGCTGCTTGTGCCGCTTGCTTTGCTGCTTCTGCCGCTTCTTTTGAGGCCTTTGACTGATCGAAGGCCTGTTGGGTTATCGAACCATCTTTTACCAGGTTTGCGTAGCGTGCAAAATCTTTCTGAGCTAAATTTAATTTCACAATTGCCGCCTGAACATTTGCTTTAGCGGTTTCAACATTTGCTTTAGCTGTACTGGTATTGGCTTGTGTGGCTGCAATTTGAGATTGTGCTACACCAACGCCTGCACTGGCACCTTTCTGGCCCGATTGCGCCTGCTCTAATTTCACTTTGTAATCATTGTCATCAAGTTTAACCAAAACCTGACCTTCGGTTACGTGTGTATTTTCTTCAAAATTAATGTCCTTAACATAACCGCCAACACGGGCAACAACCGGACTGATGTCGCCATCTATCTGCGCATCATCGGTATCCACGTGTTTGCTATAATAATTCCACTCTGTGATACCGAAAACGGCACCTATTACTAGTAAAACACCTAAAATGATGGGTACTACTAAGCTCTTTTTTTTCTTTTCAGTTGTCATTGCTGTATTTATTGCGTTATTTTTCCTGTTGATTTTAATAGGGTATAGTAAGCCAAACCTGCGTCGGCTTTTGCTATCTCCAAGTTTATTTTTGCCTGATATAATAAGGTTTCAGCATCGATACGATCGGTAACAGATGCGACATTGTTTTTATACTTTGAGGCCAGTAATTTATCGTTTTCTGTTGCCTGTGAAATTGAGGTTTCTAAAACCTGAATTTTATTCACAGCAACCTGATAGCTTTGGAAATTCTTATTGATATCGGTTTTTACCTGATCTGATAAAATATCTTTCTGAATACTAATGGCATTTTGCTGAATTTTAGCCTCGCTTACTTTGTTTTTGTTGGTCCAAAGGTTACCAATGTTCCACGAAACGGTAGCGCCTAAAGTAATCGGCATTAAATACTGGTTTGTTGGTGGAATAAAATTTCCACTTGGATTAATGTAGTAAAGGTTTGCCCCTACACCAACCGTAGGTAAAGTATTGGCTTTAATGGTTTTAATGTTAAAGCCGGCAACCTTATTTTGCACATCAAGCTGCTTTAACTCCTGGCGGTTGGCCATGGCTAAACCAATATACTCGTTAAGCGAACCTGCTGCTTTTAAACCAGCACTCGGATCGGTAATTTTAATTTCAGTATCTTCAGGTAAACCCAAAAGGATATCTAAGTTGTAATTAATTACCTTACGGTTGCTTTCGATATCCATTTGCGTTAGCGTAACATTTGCCTGCTGCAACTGAAACCGCAATACGTCGTTTTTGGTTACAATCCCTTGCTCAAAGAAACGTTGTGCCTGCTTAATCTGGGCCGCAATGGCTTCTAAATTCTGATCGACTACTTTTCTGCTCTGCAAAACTTTATACAAAGCATAGTAAGTATTAATTACAGCGTAGGTAATTTCTTCTTTGTTTTTATCGGCATCTAAACGGGCTACATCGGCCAGGAGTTTAGTTGATTCTTTGGCATACTTTAATTTACCACCACCATAAACCAGCTCTTGTACTGCAGCTGTTCCTACAAAGGCATCGGCCCTTTTAGGAAGATGAAACGAAGATTCGCTTCCCGGCAGGGTAAAAGTAGTGGTCGGGATTTCGGCGTGATTGTACATAAAGCTGGCATTAGCTGTAGGTAAAACATTATCTTTTACCACGGCCAGTTGTGCAACCGCCTCATCAATTTTGTTCTGCGAGAGTTTTAAGTTTTTACTATTGGCTATGCCAAGTTCTATTGCCTGATTGATATTTAATTCCTTGCTGCCTTGTGCAAATAAAGCCGCCGGAACTAATGATGCCACAAGCATTAATCTTATTGATTTGGGTATCATCTTTTTGTTGTTAAATAAACTTTTGTTAGGTGTTGCAAGTGGGTTATGGCCCGCTCCTTAATCATTTTTTTGTCTTTCGGATTGTTCAGATCGAAGTTAGAGCAGGATAGGATTTTATTAGGTGCGATTACAACATTGGAAATCGTTCCCATAATGGTTGCAATGATCATGCGCACATCAACATCCTTATTAAAAGAACCATCCTCAATCCCATCGGTAATGATGCGATCAATCAGCTGCATATTCTGCCCCATCGCATCTTTAATTTTATCGTACATCTCTGGCCGCTGGGTTAAAGACAATTCCCGGTGCATCATTTTATGAAAGGCAGTATTGTTCAGGATCCGGTTTACATAACCTTCAATAACTTTATGAAGCTTTTCAATTGCTGATATCTTATCCTCGTTAATGATTTTTAGCTGAGAAGCGAAACTTGCAATACGCTCGTTCATGATCTCTACAAAAACCCCTTCTTTCGAACCGAAATAATAATTTATCATGGCCATATTCGCTCCCGATTCCTTTGAAATCTGGCGGGTAGAAGTTCCCTCGTACCCCGTTTCGCAAAACAGCTTTTCTGCTGCTTCCAAAATGGCCTGTCTTTTATCTACTTTTTCTGTTTTCATTTTCTTTTTGACGACACAAAATTAATCAAACGATTGATTAATTTGCAAGTGTTTATGCACTTCTTTTACATTATCTTGATAAAACCCTAATTTTATTTCAATAATCCCCCTTAAAGCATGAAAAATAAACTCCTTGCGACCATAACAGCATTCGGCATCTGTTTGATATTATATGCTTTTAGCGTTAAAAAGCAACATAATGAAGCGGCCGGGATCAGAATAAATTTGCTTGGCTACCCTACAGAAAGCATTAAAGTAGCGGTATGGGCAAGTAAAACAGATCAGATACCCAATCGCTTCGAAATCCTGGAACAGGAAACAAATGCTGTTGTATATTCCTCAACCAACATTAAAAGTTTTGGTAACTACGGGCCTTTTAAACAAACTGCCCGCTTAAACTTTAGCGATTTTAAAAGGAATGGCAGGTTCTACATCCGTGCCAGTGGCGCTACTTCGCCCCTGCTCTTAATTAATAATGATGTTTACAAAGGTGCTGCTGACTTCTGTTTACGCTATATGCGGCAACAACGCAGTGGTTTTAATCCTTATTTAAAAGATAGCTGCCACACACACGATGGCTTTATACTTTACGGCGCCAAAGCAGGGATTAAAGATAGTACCCATTTCGATGCCTCGGGTGGCTGGCATGATGCCAGTGACTACCTGCAATACGCAACCACATCGGCAAATGCCACTTACCACCTGTTAATGGCTTACCGCGATTTCCCTCAGGTTTTTGGCGATAGCCAACAAGCCAATGGCCTGGATGGAAAAAATGGGCAGGCCGATGTTTTAGATGAAGCCAAATGGGGGCTTGACTGGTTGCTAAAAATGCATCCGAAGCAGCACATCATGTTTAATCAGCTGGCCGATGATCGCGATCACATCAGCATGCGCATTCCAAAAGAAGATAATCAATATGGCAAAGGTTTTGAGCGCCCCTTGTATTTTATAACTGGCGAACCTCAACAGCGTGGCAAACTGATGAACAACACCACCGGCACAAGCTCTACAGCAGCTAAATTTACAAGTGCTTTTAACCTGGGTGCTGTATTGTTTAAAGACATAGATCAACAATATGCCCAAACACTGACTCAAAAAGCCCAAAGTGCCTATCGCTATGCTTTACTGAAACCGGGTGTAACCCAAACTGTTTCGGTAAAATCGCCTTACATTTATGCTGAAGGCAATTGGATCGACGATATGGAGCTCGCCGAAGCGTCGTTTAACTTTGGGAAAGAAAAACCCGACCGGAAAAAGGCCAGGCTTGCCTTAAAGTATGCCAAACATGAAACCGTTACGCCCTGGTTCCAAAAAGATACTGCAGCACACTATCAGTACTATCCATTTATCAATTTGGGTCATTACGAAATGGCTAAACAGGGCGAAGGTACAACCACAGGATACTATAAAACAGGTATAGAACAGGTATGGAACCGGGCCAAAAACAATGCTTTTTACCGCGGCATCCCCTTTATCTGGTGCAGCAACAATTTAACGGTTGCTTTTGCCATGCAATGTAACTGGTATGCAGCATTAAGCGGTGATGATACTTTTGCTGAACTGGCGCAAGCCAACTTCGACTGGATCTTTGGCTGCAATCCCTGGGGCACCAGTATGGTTTACGGCCTGCCACAATGGGGCGATACGCCAACCGATCCACATTCGGCCTTTACCCATTTGAAAAATTATCCGATTGATGGCGGATTAGTTGATGGCCCTGTTTACACCAACATTTACAAGGGGCTGATTGGCATTAAATTAAACGAAGCAGATGAATACGCTGATTTCCAAAGTGATTTGGCAGTTTACCATGATGATTATGGCGATTACAGCACCAACGAACCTACTATGGACGGCACAGCATCGCTGATTTATTTGCTGGCAGCCAAAGCAGCCCAGGCTAATTCTACCGACCATAAAACTCAAAGTCTGGGCGCAATCATCCGCGGCGATTCTACACAAAAGAAAATCCATTTGGTTTTTACCGGTGATGAATTTGCGGATGGTGGAGAAAAAATCAGGGCAGTACTGGCACAGGAAGGGGTAAAAGCATCATTCTTTCTAACCGGAAATTTTTACCGGAACAAAAATTTCAGCGCCTTAATTAAAGGGCTCAAAAAAGATGGCCATTATTTGGGGCCGCATTCAGATAAACACCTGCTATACTGCGATTGGGGTAAGCGTGATAGTTTACTGGTTACCCAAACTACATTTATAAACGATTTAAAAGCCAACTATGCTGCCATGGAAGCTTTTGGCATCACCAAACAAGTAGCACTGTATTTTTTACCTCCATACGAGTGGTATAACCAAACCATTGCCAACTGGACAAATAAGCAAGGTTTGCAACTGGTTAACTTTACACCTGGAACGCGGTCGAACGCCGATTACACCTACCCGCAAATGGGAAAAAATTATCGAACCAGTGCCGAAATATATCAATCAATCACCACTTTTAACGACACAAAGCCAAATGGTTTAAACGGATTTATTTTGTTGTTGCACATTGGCACTGATGCCCGAAGAACGGACAAATTTTATAACCGTTTACCCGAACTCATTGGCTATTTAAAAAACAGTGGTTATAAATTAGACCGAATTGATAATTAATTGGAATATTGGTGCTAATCACAAATTAAAATTTAAAATAAATATTAACTTTGCCTCCAAATAATAAAAAACATGAGTGTACAAGAGAACAGCAGCAATAATTTTAACTGGTTATATTATGCTTTAGGTTTATTCTTCGGAGTTTTAACTGGAGCAATCATTACACAAAACTACATTTTCGCTTTATTAGGTGGTGTTTTAGGTTTGTTAACAGCAGGCTTATTTTTAAACGCTATTGTTAAAGGTAGAAAATACTAATTCATTTTTATTTACGTATAAGCCCTAAAGTGCTGATGCGCTTTATAGGTTACGCCTTAATTCACAGCAGATGAAACATATATTCATTGTTGTTTTCGCTCTTATATGCTTTAGTGCAAAGGCTCAGCAGGCCACAGAAGTAAAATTCCCAGCTGCAGATCCTAGTCCGGCAGATATTGTTTATTTTCCCTTAAATGCACCAAAGGCAAAAGCCGGCGATTTAACAAAACCGGTAATTAAGGTTGTTTATTCCCGTCCACAGAAAAAAGGACGCGATATTTTTGGGGTTTTAGAACAGTATGGAACCGTTTGGCGTTTTGGTGCCAACGAAAGTACCGAGATCCGTTTCTTTAAAAAAGTAACCATCGGCGGAAAGAAAATCAAAGCAGGCACTTATAGTTTATTTGCCATTCCTAATAAAGATACCTGGACCATTATTATTAATAGTGAAACAGATAAATGGGGAGCATTTAGCTACAACCAGGCTAAAGATATCGTAAGGGTAAATGTTCCGGTTAAAACTTTGGCTAAACCTTTAGAATATTTCTCTTTAACCTTTGCCCCGGCAACGGAAGGCGCAACCCTGATTGCCGGCTGGGATAAAACACAAATAGAATTGCCGATAAACTTTTAAGATCAGCATAGCTTAAATACGAAAGGCCCGGTTTTTACACCAGGCCTTTTGTATTTAACATAAAACTAAAATTTAAACCAGTTTTTTAGCCTGGCTTTCGCTGGTAACGAAAACTTTGTATACCTGAGTAATTTTCCACTCTCCTTCTTTATTTTTCTCCATAATTACAAAGTTCTGTTGTGCACCATCAAACAGCTCGTAATTTACATCTACACGGGCAATAACCAACGCATCTGTTTCAGAAACGATGGTAGAGCTGATGTTACAGTCTTTTTGTATTACGCCTTCATCTTTTTTCATTTGAGCCAGAACCTCACTTGCTTTGTGCTTTATCACCCTCACATCCCTGTTCGATGTAAATACGGCATCATCACTTAAAACAGCTTTTAACTTCTTGTAATCAGAATTCATATAGCTATCCATAAAGTAATTAATAACCGATTTATGGCTTGCAGTAGGTTTTTCCGCTGCTAAAACATTATTTGTGATTGTAATACCTAGTAATAGAATCACCAAAGCTTTTAGTTTCATAACTATCTGTGTTTTTTTATTAAAGATCGGCTACACCGCAGAATAATAATATGCCGATAACACCATAATTATCAGGTAACTAAAATGTGATAATACAACAAAAAAGCCCTTTCCAATTGGTTTTGGAAAGGGCTGTAAACTGAATTAATTCAGCAAAAATGGATTAATAACCTGGGTTTTGCTGAGGCTTTAATACCGGATTGGCATCCAGTTCTAACTGAGGAATCGGAGAAACCAATCTGTTATCACCAGATGGGAAGTTTACAATTTTCCAGTGAACGGTAGAACCAGTTCTGTCAACACCTTTTTTGGTACGTAACAAATCAAAGAACTTATGTCCTTCGCCATATAACTCTTTATTACGCTCCAACAGTATTTCTTCAATTAAAGCATTACCTGTGTTTGCAGAAACTACTGTAGCTACACCAGCACGTTGCTGTATAGCCAATAAAGCTTGTTTAGCGGCAGGCTCATTACCCAATCTGGCTTCAGCCTCTGCTTCGATTAAATACATCTCTGAAGAGCGAATTAGCACCTGATTATTCGCAGGCGTAGTTGTAAAGTCGAACTTATTGATCAGATACCCTTCTCCTCTTCTTCTGTAAGCGCCTGTGCTGGCAGCAGCAGTTGGACTGTTTTTAACCAGGAACTGTTTCTTACGTTCATCGTTTGCGGCAAAAGAATTAAAGAAATCATCAGTAACCCTAAAGCTTGAGTAACCTGAATCGTAAGGATCGTAAAATGACGATACCGCAAGGAAACCCTGGTTATCATCTGTTCTTACGTTAATGGCATAAATCCACTCGGTAGTTGGGTTGTTAAAGCCGGTTAATAATGCAGCGGCAGTACTTAGTGGCTTTGCTGCACGCGCTAATTTAGCATAGCGGCTGGCTTCGGCCCAATTACCCATATTTAAATAAACACGAGCTAACATACCTTGTATAGCAGGAACACTCATTCTATAAATACTGGTTCTGCCTGCTGTTGGTAAGTTTGTTTCGGCATATTTCAAATCATCAATTATAAAAGCATATACATCTTTTACTTTGTCTCTGGCGGGAGATGTTTCATCCGGACCTAAAGGCTTTTTTAAAATCGGTACACCAAGGGCCTCAGGATTTACAGCATAAGGCTGTGCAAACCAACGTACCAACCAGAAATACGAGTAAGCTCTTAACGCACGCGCTTCGGCCAGGTATTCTGTTTTTAAGGCATCAGTGATAGGTGCATCCGGGATGTTCACTACAAACTGGTTTGCATTTGAAATCACTTTATAGCTGTACTGCCACCAGGCATAGGCATCGCCGTTGCTTACTGTTTCTACAAACTGATATTGTGCTACAAAGCGGTTATAATTTCCGGCACCACTTACAATCATTACATCGTTACCCTTAACATCGGCACTTAATATCATGTTGTTGGTATAACCTGAAAAGGTAGTCAGATCGTAAATACCAGTCATGGCTGCCTGTATTTTTGCTCCCGATGAAAAAGCATCTTTAGCATTGATTTGTTGTGTTGGGGTTACCTGCAAAAATTCTTTCTTACAGGATGTTGCTCCAACAAGAAGAAGCATTACTCCAGTATATATGGCGGTTTTATATGTTTTTATCTTTCTCATTACTTTATCAATTAAAATCCAACATTAAGACCTAACGTAAATGTTTTAACATTTGGAATATCGTTATCAGTTAAACCGGTAAGGGCTGATTCAGGGTCCATACCCTTATGTTTAGCTAATGTAAATGGATTCTCTGCCATTAAATACACCCTAACATTTGACAAATGGATAGTTTCTAACCAGTTTTTCTTTAAAGAATAGCCTAATGTGATGTTTTTAACACGCATAAACGATCCATCGTATAAGAAACGTGTTGACTGGTTGTTTCCTAAATCCGTATTGTTGATTACGAAACGGGGAACATCGGTAATGTCACCTGGTTTTTGCCAGCTATTATAATTATCTATTGATAATTGCTTACCAACAGAACCGCCACTATGCATTAAGTTACCATATAGGGTATCATAAATTTTAGCTCCGGTAGAAAAATAGGTGAATACACTTAAATCAAATTCCCTATATCTAAAGGTGTTATTAAAACCTCCTGTGAATTTTGGTAGCGAAGAGCCTAAACCATCGTAACGTGTTGCGGTTGACCAGTTTTTTGTTGTAATTCTGTTGCCTGTTGCCTGACCATTTACAATTTCGTCGGTATACCACATTGGTCGTCCATCTGCCGGATCAACTCCTGCATAATCACGTAAATACCATTGATATCTGTCAGCTCCTACTTTCCATCGTTTAGTGCCATCAACTACCTCATTTTGGGTCATCGCATTGATTTTGTTTCTATTCGAAGTAATGTTGAAGGAGATATTCCAATCGAAATCTTTGGTTTTAATCGGATTTCCGTTTAATAAAATCTCTACTCCGTAATTATCCATCGAGGCAAGGTTTGTAGTCAAATTATCAAAACCAGTCAACCTTGTAAGGGGCTGATCAAACAATAAGCCTTTCGACCCTCTTTTATAATATGAGGCTTCCCCGCTAATTTTTCCTTTCAGGAAAGCGAACTCCACACCAATATCTAAAGTTGAATTCTGCTCCCATTTCAGGTTTACATTTTCGAGCTGAACGTAGTTAATACCCGATTGTCCTTCGTAGTTTTTACCAAGGCCATATAAACCCTGTGCTGCATAACGATCAATTCTGTCGTTACCTGAAGTACCATAACTGGCTCTTAATTTTAATTCATCAATCCAGTTTACATCTTTTAAGAAATTCTCTCTGCCAATGCGCCATCCACCACCAACAGAATAAAATGTTCCGTATTTATTGTCATTTCCAAAAACAGATGAACCGTCTCTTCTTAAACTTCCAGATAGATAATACTTACCTGCGTAGTTATATTGCAAACGCGAAAAATACGAGGCAAACCTTTGTTGGGTATAATAAGATTGTACTGTTGATGGCGTTGATGCTGCAATTTGCTCGTTAGTGCCCGGGAAAGGGAAGCCGGTGACCTGCGAATAGTTAAAATCGCGTTTTGAACGGTATGCCTCCTGGCCTAATAAAACATCTAAATTATGCTGATTGAAAGTTTTGTTATAGGTTAAAGTATTTTGAAAAGTTACCGTAACATCCTCTTTTGAATAACGGTATGCACGTCCTTTTACACTCACTCCATCGCCATGCTCCATATTGTAAAACTGGCGCTCACGGTTATTGATATAATCAACTCCCACCATACTTTTAGCAACAAAATCTTTTAAAAACCGAACCTCTGCGTAAGGGCTGGTGATAACCCTGTTGGTGATGGTATTGTATTCATTTAGTTTAGATAAACCAACCGGGTTAAAATCAGGCGTAACCGGATTAATATAGTTGTAAACTGGGTTTCCGGTTGCATCATACACTATGTTCCCATTTGCATCGCGTACATATAGCGGATAAATATTGGCTGTTTGATCGGCAAAGTTTACCGGGTTATCAGAACCTGTACTTCCGGCCGGAGTATTTTGCTCAGTGCGGGTCAAGCTGTTGTTAATACCTACTTTTAAGAAATCGGTAACATCGGTATTGAAGTTAAACTTACCTGAATAGCGTTTAAAATCTGAACGGATTACAATACCGTTTTGTTCAAAGTAACCACCCGAAACAAAGAATTTGCTTCTATCATTACCGCCACTAGCCGATAAATCGATATTTTTGGTTACGCCTCTGCGCAATACTTCATCACGCCAATCGGTATCGTAAAGCAATGATGCTCCATTAGCCAATACGCCATTTGCTGCGTAAGGATTAGCGGTGTTATATGGATTTACAACTAATTTAGCATTGGTTAATCCATTTGCTGCAGTAGCTGCAGCATCAGGAGCTAAACCTGCTGCCAAACGCTGTGCATAATAAACATCCCAAAATGTTTTGTAATACTGCGTGGCATCCATAACCTCATGCTTATCTACTGCCTGGTAAGAATAGCCAGTGCTAGAGCTTAAATTCAATTTTGTTTGGCCTGCTTTTCCTTGCTTTGTTGTGATCAATACCACACCATTTGCCGCTCTCGAACCATAAATAGCCGCAGCAGTCGCATCTTTTAATACTGTTACCGAAGCAATATCGTTAGGATTTATTGAAGAAAGTACATCAGAAGTTTGTGCAACCGAACTTAAATCGCCATTGGTAATAGCAATACCATCAACTACATAAAGTGGAGTACTCGAAGCCGTGAAGGAGCCTACTCCACGAATCCGAACAGTAGAAGTAGCGCCTGGCTGACCAGATACACTGGTAACCTGCACACCTGCAGCTGCCCCCTGTAAAACCTTTTCAAAAGAAGTAACAGGACGGTCTTTGAAAACATCCTCTTTAACAACCGCTGCAGATCCCGTAAAGTTTTCTTTCTTTACCGTTCCGTAACCGATAACCATTACATCCTGAAGGTTTTTAGCCGATGATACCAGGCGAATAGTTAATGTTTGGCCGGTTATTTTTACTTCTTGCTCGGTGTAACCAACGTAGCTTAGAATTAATGCTTCTGCATTTTGGGGTACAGAAATGGAGAAAGTACCCTGTCCTGTGGTTTGGGTTACCTGCGTGGTTCCCTTTAATTTTATGGATACTCCGGGCAATGGCAAGCCATCGTCTGCGTCAACCACCTTTCCGGTTATGGTCTTATTCTGCGCAATGGCATTAAAATAAGACAAAACCGTAACCATAAAAATCAATAGTAATTTTTGTTTCATGTTTGGAAATAAATAGTTAGTAATTAATTAGTTCTTCAGTTTTTAGCGGGGATGTGCACGAAACCAAATCAATGAGCAATGTAGGTAGTTGAAAAATCCAAAAATGTGCGAAAGTCACCATTTTGGCTTAAACGGCAGTATTAAACGCAAAAAAGCAAACTCCAATCCTGGCAGTTTGCTTTTTTAATCATTATTAACCTAAACAGGAAAAAACTTCTACAAATTGTCCTGCAAGAGCTTCAAAAATAGTTTCATCTGTATATACAAAATATGCAGATATCACTATTTGTATTTTAATTCAACCTACTCTTTTTATACTTTAAAGGAGTGATATTGAATGTATGTTTAAATAACCTGATGAATGAACTTGAGCATTCGAACCCAACCAAACCCACAATTTCATTCAGAGAATAAGAGGTGGTTTGTAATAGTTTTTTAGCACGGTTTAACCTCAGCTGCATTAAAAACTGATAAGGACTAATTTCGTACGCTTCTTTAAATGTTCGCAGCAAATGGTTAACCGATAAACAAGCCTGTTCTGCAATTTGCTCCAGTGTGATGTTCTGGTTGTAATTGCTGCTGATATATTCTTTGGCCAGTGTTAATCTTTTTAAAACCTCCTGACGGGTTTTTGTTTTGATAAAGCTTAATTTATCAAGTTTCTGAACTACTTCTTTGTCGTAAATTTTATAATAGTTGAGCAGGCAGTGATATAAATACTCGTTAATGAGCATTTCATCTTTTAAACCTTTGTCGAGTTGGTTTTTAAGGTGCAGCACATTAAAACGCATATCGCCTGCAAAAGGATATAAAGATTCCATAAAATCAGGGATTTCATTAGCCTCTTTTCCATCCAGCAGGTTGTCGTCGCTGTACGAAAAACTACGGTGAAAATCAGCGATAAAACGCTCACCAAAAGAAACGGCAAATGTATTTACCGGACTAATAGAATCTATTTTGCTGCTAAAATTGCTCCCTGCATTTACCACAGCAAAAGTATCGGGGTAAATATTGAATTTACGTTTATTGATTTCGCAGGTTTCAGCACCATTAAAAACGAATTTAATGGTATATGCATCATTCTGCTGTTCGTACAAGGCTTCGCAAGTGCTTTCACTTACAATCTTGTTCCTGTTGCTTAATTCTTTTACGTATCTCATGGCTTAGTCCTCATTATAGTTACGTTGCTCCAAAATGGTAAAATCGTTACCATAAGGATCAGAAAATTCGACACTTAAACCTTCGCTCAGGTACGCTGGTGCTTTTTTAAAAACCACGCCCCGCGATTTTAGCCTGCAATAATCTTCTAAGCAATCATCGCTGGTTAATACTATTTTACGGGTTTGGTTCTGGTGCTTTTCTTCCGAAAGAAAAAGATGGGTATCCTGATCGACTTTTACCAGCAGCCCTTTTTCCTTTGCAGAAATCATGGTGGCCTCGGTAGGCATACCTAAACAATTGGCATAGTAGCTTTCTGCATCATTTAGTTGCTTAACTTGCACATAAAAAGATTTTGCAGATTGGCTCATTTGCGTGTTTAATTGTATGATGTAAAATTAAACCGAAATTGAACCGGAAGGATCACCCAAAAAGGGTGATTTTAGCATTATTTTTTACCGAAAATGTGTTATTGATTAAATAAACCGTTTTTCTTTAGCTGTTTTAATCGCATCTGATTTTGAATTTACATCCAGTTTGATGTAGATATTCTTGACGTGGCTCCGCACGGTTTCCTGATCAATAAAAAGATCGTTGGCAATTTGTGATTTGGTTTGTCCATTAGCAATTCTGTCTAAAATCTCTGTTTCGCGTTTGGTTAAGGGCGAATCGAGGTTTTTCTGAAAGGAATGCATTACTATCCTGGCCACATTGGTGCTCATGGCTCCACCACCGGTACTTACTTCCCTAACTGCATCTATAATTTTTGCTGCACTTGAATTCTTAGTCAGATAGCCACCCGCTCCCATAGTTAATGCTTCGAAAACGAGCTCGGGCGAATCGAAAACGGTTAAAATGATAATATGGGTGTTTGGAAGGGCTTTTTTTATAAATGGCAATGCCTGCAATCCGTTTGTACCTGGCATCTGGATATCAAGTAAAATCACATCGGGCTGATCGGCTACCAGTTGTTTTTTGGCTAAATCGTAGGAGGCGTATGAATTAACAACTGAAAATTCAGGTACATCGGTTAATAACGATTCGTAACCCATTCTTATAATGTCATCGTCTTCAATTAAAACGATTCGTAAATTTTGGCTCATTGGGGATGATATTTTTATTTAGATGCTTTTTACGTCATTTTGTAACAGGAATTCGTGTAGAAATTGTCGTTGTGGTCCCTTTTCCTTTAATTGATGAGATTTCGAAAGTAGATTTAATGCGTTTACACCGCGTTTGGATATTATTTAAACCCCTTCCGCGCTCTACCGATCCCAAGTCAAAACCGTCTCCATCATCGGTTGTTAAGATATTTATGGTATTGTGGTCTGTTTCGATAACCATAATCAACACCTGGCTTGCATTAGCATGTTTTAACACATTATTAAGCATCTCTTTAAAGATAAGCGTGAGGTTACGGTTAAACTCCATCGATAAATGTAGTTTCTGATATTCACTTAATACCCCTTCCATTTTAAATTCTACGCCAGTATTTTGGAAAAGATCTATCCCAAAATTTTTAATATGAACCAATATTTCGAACAGGTTATCGCTATGCGGATCTAAAGCCCACAGAATATCCTTTGTTCCGGTGTAAAGCAACCCTGCGTTTTCCCTGATCATTCTAATCAGCTCTTTCTGCTCTTTTTGTGCGTTATCTACTTTTTTATCCAGAATCTCCGACAAAACATTAATCCGCGTAAGCTTATTGCCGATATCATCGTGAAAATCTTCTGCAGTTTGCTTTCTGATTTTTTCCTGCTCTTTTAACTTCAGTTTCTCCATCTGGAATTTTTTCCGTTCACGGGTTTTAAAAATCAGGTAGAAAATCAGCCAGATTAAAAATATAAGAACCAAAAATGCGATTACTTTGAACCAGACAGTATCGTAAAATGGCGGCACAATAGTAAAACTGAATTGCTCGATATTGGATTGCTGTCCGTTCGCAATGGCATATACCTGAAAAGTATAACTTCCGGGCCTGATGGCCGAATATTCAATTTCGGTATTGGGTACCGGTTTGCTAAAATCGTTATCTGCTCCAACAAGTTTATACCGGTAAAGCACACTTTCGGGGCTGGTGAGGTAAACGCCCTTAAAACTAATTGAAATGTGGTTTTGGCTATAGTTGAGCTTGTAAAATTTATCTCCCCGCCCGTTCAGATCAACAGAAAGATCTTTTGAACGATCGTTTTTGTGATAAATACCTACCTGCTGAATATGGATGAATGGATTTTTTTTGGTCTCAGCAGAGGTAAGCACCTTGCACCGAACAAGACCAGTAATTGTACCAACCAATATGCTGTTTTTGTAATGGAGAATAGCATTTTGGTTGCACTCTACAATAAGCGGGTGATCTCTAAAAACCGTATAACCATTTTCTGCCTTGTTAAAGGTGAGTTTATTAATCCCTCGTCCGGTTCCCACCCAAAGCTTATTGCGATTGTCAATTGCCAAACTGTAAATATCGTTCGAATTTAAACCATTGGCCACAACATAGCGTTTAATGGCTTTTGTTTTAACGTTCCAGGTTACAATACCATCGCCAAGCGTAGCAAAAATTATATTATCGCCATGCTTAATCATGCTTAAAACATATACATTATCAAGCTGCTTTATTTTAAATGAACGATCTACCTTTTTGTTCCTGATTAAGGTAAGGCCTTTCGATGTACCCAGCAATATGCTATCCTTGCTTAGCGGATAAATGCAGGAAGAATAACCATCAAAACCGGTTATTTTCTGCGTTTTGCCATCTTTCAAATAAGTTGATGCCATAGGGCCGTTAATCCAGATGCCACCTTCCAGATCTTCAACAATAGAGCTATTGTCAAAACGCTCGGGTTTTAATATCTGGATGAACTGTTTTCCGTTATATTTCCAAACCCCGTTATTGTATACCGAAATCCATACGTTTTTGGCTTTATCGGCATATACAAAGTATATTTTTTTGCCCATAAAATCAGGCAAATTGATCTCCTCTACCTCGTTACCATCGTACTTAAAAAGGCCTCGGTTATAGGTCCCAATCCATAAACGATCATTTTTATCAGCTGCTATGCCGCTTATCGGATAAGCAACATTCTGCCCTTTAAATGTATTGTAGCGTATAAAAGCATCGCCTTCGTATTTATAAATCCCATCACTAAAGCACGAGATCCAGACATTATTTTCTGCATCGCTGAAAATCTTATCTACCTGGTTATCGCTTAAGCCATTTTCGCCGTTAAACCTGGTAATAATGCCATCCTTACCTATAAGATAAGCTCCCCTTTCGCTGCCAACCCACATATTCCCCTTGCTATCCTGTTCCAAAGAATAGTAAGTATCAATATCAGGATTTTGGAAAAAGAGTCTGGTCGCACCGTTTTCGAGTACGTAAACACCCTTTTGATAGGTTAGCAAATAGATTTTGTTATCAATCTTTTTATCAAAAAGGATTTCTCTGATGGCAAAAGCTTGTATCTCGTATGGTAATACCTGGTTAATAGCCCATGTATCGCCATTAAGTTTATAAATGCCATCTCCTGAAACTAAAGCATATAAATCGCCGTGCCGATCTGCTTTTATGGTGCTTACCTTTCGGTTTTTGAAGGGATAAAAGACAAGTTTTCCCTTCTCAATCTTGAAAAGCTGATGCTCGGTTAGCCCCCAAATTGCTCCTTTTTTATCTTTAAGTAAATGAGTAACTACCTGGCCTGAGTATAAAGTGTTTATTTTTCCTTTTTTTAAGACATTGATCCCTCTTTCAGTACCAAAAAGCATCTGTCCCTGATCATCCTCAACAATGCTGTTTACCGAGTTGGAGCCCAGTCCTTCTGCTTTGCTGTAAGAGGTAAATTCTTTGCCATCAAAATTACTTACCCCACCAAAAGTTCCAAGCCAAAGCGTTCTATCTTTTGCCTGATAAATTACCATCACCTGCGATTGGGGCAGGCCATCTTTTAGACTGTAATTTGTAAAGTTATAGCTTTGGGCAGATAGCTTTAAGCTAAAAAGCAAAATGAAAGAAATTATGAAATTTACCTTGATTATAGACAGTTTACTGTACATGTAATACAAAATAAGCATAATTTCTTTCAAAAGCGATCCCCCTTTTGGGGGGATATTTTATACGTTCCCCATGTAAGGGTCGGTTTGGGTAATTTCGCCGGTTTCTATTTTTCCGGCGTAACGATGTTTAAATACCGGATTACCTGCCTGTACAACACTGTAATCGTACCAATTTGCACTTTTTGCCTGATTTAAAACTACATTACTGCTTGTTTTGGGCTTAATTGTTAAAGTTTTAGGTACCGTTTTGTATTTATTATCGATAATTTGAACGGTGATGGTAGCCGTACTTTTGTTCTCTATAGAGATTACCAGATTACCACTCAGCTTTTTAGTTACCAGCCCATTTTGTTCGGGATATACCTTTACTGCAATGGCAGGATTTTTCTTACTACCAGCAAAGCTCCTGTAAAAACCATTCGGACCGCTTATCGCCAAATCGTAAATTTCGTTATCGAAATCAGCGATATCAATGCTGTCCTTTAAAACATCGCCAGCTTTTACCGCGTAAGCCCAGGTTTTACCTGCAACCCCTTTAAATTTGGCAATGGTATTCATGTTAAAGGGTGCACCAACAGTTTCGGTAGCATTACCGAACAAAGTCCTTGCCGATTGAAAAGTTAATTCTAAGGTGTTGTTGTTTAGCGATGCATCGACCATTAAATGGTAAGGCAATGCGCAAGCGGGCTTAGCCCCACTTTCCTGACGTGGTGCATGGCTCGATGTTTCACGTGAAAAGGACTCAAATTTATTGATTTTAGCCACTTCTGTTTTATTCAATGCTGTTGGTCCAACCTGTGCGGGCTTGTTTCTGGCATTCCCGATGCTGGTTACCACGGCCTCTCTTTTTAATGGATCAGGCGAATGGATGGTTTCACCGTTATATGGCCTGAATACAGAAGTTAAATCGCCACAGATGTTTCTACGCCAATCGCTAATGTTATCGCTTTTTATAGCTTTACCTGTTTTTTTGGCCAGCCATTTTTCCATAAACATAATCGACGAAGTATGATCGAAAACCTGCGAATTTACAAATCCGCCTTTGCTCCACGGCGAAGCCACCACCAATGGAACGCGGTAACCCAAACCAATAGGACTTCCCTTTCTGGCTTCGAAATCAGTAGCATAGTTTATACCTGCTGAAACTTTTCCAGTTGAAGGATCGTTAGGAGTTGGTACAACAAATGGTGGCTGATGATCAAAATAACCATCATTTTCATCATAAGTTAAAATGAAGATTGTTTTTTTCCAAACCTCAGGGTTTTTGGTTAAAATATCTAAAGCCTCGCTTACATACCAGGTACCATACAATGGCGAGCTGGTATGATCGGAAAAGCGCTGTGGTGCCACCAACCACGAAACAGCAGGCAGTTTACCCGTATCAACATCTTTTCTGAACTGGTGGAAAATATCTCCTTTCGGAATATTAATGGTTTCAGATTGCCCCTGATCGTTTTTAAAAGTAAAAGGCTCAAGTTCCAGATAGTCTTTTTGAGCAATATTGGTAGTAAAAGCTTTATCTACGAGGTTCTTTTCCTTTTGAGAAAGTTTATCATATTTCTCCTGAACTTCTTTAGCAGTTAGCGCTGGTTTAACGGTATTATCACCATTTTTTCTAAAATAGGCTGATAATTTTACGTTATGCCTGCTGATATATTCAACCGGATTATCTCCATAATTTCCCAACCAATCATCTATCTCACCTTCGGGTAACTTAGATGTCC
Organism: Sphingobacteriaceae bacterium; assembly: GCA_965284455.1. Taxonomy (GTDB): domain Bacteria; phylum Bacteroidota; class Bacteroidia; order Sphingobacteriales; family Sphingobacteriaceae; genus Pedobacter. The sequence goes on along the minus strand of OZ260086.1, from coordinate 4,466,397 downwards.
AGAGTTCGTTCTGATAAATACGCCAGTCGATACCATTATCTTCCAGTGTTTCCTGAAAAGTTGGCCAATCTACAAACACATTGTTTTGCGATTCTGCCTGATCGTTATTCACTACAGCAACCCGGTTTGCACTTTTTTCACCACGAACTGTACCGGTAAAAAGAATAGCCGGTTAGGCGTAGTTCCGGTTAACGACGAACAGAAATGCTGATCACAAATGGTAAAAGCATCGGCCATGGCATAATAGAAAGGAATATCGTTCCGATCGTAATAGGCCAAAGTCATTGGCGTTTTAACAGGCAGCCACTTATCGTAACGTCCGCCGTTGCGCGCTGCTACCTGATCATTCCAGGAGTGTGGCAAACCACCTTGCCAGGTAATTTTGGTTTTGTTAATGTCGACATGAAAAGGCGCATAAGTGTAACCTTGCCCGTCTTTTTGCAGCCAAACTTTGTTTCCATCGGGCTGAATGTGCGGATGTGGATCATTAAATCCGCGTACACCTTTCATTTTACCAAACATGTGATCAAACGATCTGTTCTCCTGCATCAGGAAAACAATGTGCTCGGCATCATAAAATGTGGTACCAGGCTCGGGGTTAATGGCCATGGCTTTTAGTACCGAACTGGGCAGGGTGTTGGCCATGCCAGTGGCTCCGGCAAACAAGGCCGCTTTTTTTAGAAATTCTCGACGTGAGTCCATAAATTATACAATATAGCTTAGATACCGCAAGTTATCGTTTTCAGTTGGCAATTTTGAGTTAACGGTTTGTAATTTTCAGTTTACCGAAGTTCTTAAACTAGCGTCCAAAGTCGAATAAGCTGTTCACCTCAACAATTACGCAGTTTTCAGCTGGCAATTGGCAGTACTCGGTTAACCAGTTTCAACAATTCACCAGTTAACCCAGGTAATAAAACAATTTTCAGCTGGCAGTTACTAATGAACAAATGGCCAATGAACTAAACCATCTTCCATCATACCTATCACATCTTACATTACTTTTGAAACACCCTTACATAATCAACTTTCATGGTTGCCGGAAAAATAGTATCGTCTACCCCTTTTTTTCCGCCCCAGCCACCGCCAACGGCTACATTTAGGATTATATGGAAATTCTGGTCGAAAGGCCAATCGCCAGGGCCTTTTTTGGTATTGTTAAAAGTGAGGTATTTTTCGTCGTCAATAAAAAAGTCTATCCTATCGGCAAACCACTCAATGGCATAAACATGGTAGGTTGTGTATGGGTTGGCTACTTTTAGTGCTTTACCAACCTGGGTTTTAATGATGTGGTTAAATTTTTCAGTATGCACGGTACCATGCACACTATCAGGATCATAACCTACATGTTCCATAATATCGATTTCACCGCTTTTTGGCCAGCCGCCATATTTCGCGTTGGTAGGTAGCGCCCAAATTGCAGGCCATAAACCCCGTCCCTTCGGCAACATGGCCCTTACTTCTACCCTGCCATATTTAAAATCGAATTTGTTTTTGGTTACCAGCCTGGCCGATGTGTAATGATTGTTTTCTTTATCGGCTTTTACAGCTGTAATATTCAGATTGCCTTTTTTAACTACTGCATTCGTACTATCAGCATCGGTATAATATTGCAATTCGTTATTTCCCCAGCCCTTACCGCCCACATCGTAACTCCAGTTCTTGCTTAAGGCCAGACCTGCATCATTAAACTCATCGCTCCATTTTAATTTCCAGCCACTAACCAAAGGTGTCTTTTTTATTTCTTCGAAAAGTAATTCGGGCTCGTTAGTGGTAATGTATTCAACCTGGTGTGCCAGGAGCCATTGCATCTCTGGTACCGTATTAACCGTCCAGGCATTTACAGTAAGGCCGAGTTTTTGTGCATTTTCTATCCAGTTGTCTTTCTGGTACACACTGTAGTGATAATCTACCCCGGTTAATTTGTCCACTTTCATTTGTTCGGCACTAATATCTCCTTTCAGGTAGGCTACCTTTGCCTTTGGTAACAACGCCAAAATGCGTTTGCAATAATCGTAATCGAAACTGATGTATTCTGTCCATTCAATCATTTTCAATTTTTGAACCATCTCCACGCACTTATTCGTGACTTCTATTCCACGCTCTTTACTGATTAACGATGGTTTTATCTCCAGAATGAGCTTAGTTGTTTTTTGTTTTTTACCGGCAAGCAAATAAGCTTCTAAAGTGGGAATCTTCTCTCCATTACTCATGGTTTTGGTGAGCAAATCTGCATAATTTACCTTCTCGATAGTTAAACCCTGAAATTCGGGATCGTGATTTACAACTAAAACATTATCGGCTGTCATCCATACATCGAACTCAGAACCATAACAACCCAATTTTACAGCTTCGTTTAGGGATGCAATTGAATTTTGAGGAAAATTATTCTTTTTCCATGCGCCCCTGTGTGCAATTACCTGGTTTTTGTTCCAGTTAAACTTTTGGGCAAAAGAAGCAGTAAAAATGAACAACATCAATGCAGAAATAAATACTTGTTTCATGTTTTGTTATGATTATACAAAAAATCAAAAGTAGATTTTTATGGGAATAACCATTTAAAATCTATGTAACCTTTGTATTAATAAAAACAAGATAAAGATTTTAAATTAATTCGTCTGCACGCTTGAGGGGCTTGCAGCATAGTTAAGCCGCCAAAAGCCTAATACTTTGTTAAATAAACCCGATTGCCGCGGAAACCAAAAGCTTTTCAGCTTTTGTTGGAGCAAAAAGCGGGACTGAAAACCGCCATGAAACACCATCCATTGTTTTCCAAATAAACAACAGTACCTTTTCGTTCTAACCTCAATTATCAATAAAATGATAAACTATTTGAAATAAAGGCGTTACCTTAACAAGCTTTCCTTTCAATTGATTGTAACTATTTTTACATTTACAGTGATATGGTGAGCAATAACTACAACGACTTATTAAGGAAGATAGACGAGTTTATCCGCAAATTTTATTTGAATAAGATTTTACGCGGTAGTATCTACGTTGCGGCTATACTTTTAGGGCTCTATTTGCTTGTGTTCTTAAGCCTGTATTATTTAAATCCCGGGGCAGGTTTTAAAACTTTTGTTTTCTTTGCCTACCTGCTTACCAGTTTGCTATTGATTGGTTTTTTAATTCTGAAACCACTCTTATCCATGCTAAAACTGGGCAAACATTTATCTTTTGATGAAGCATCGGTAATTATTGGTGATCATTTTGCTGATATTAAAGATAAACTCCTCAATACTTTACAACTCCACCACCTTTCTGAAAAATCGCCCGAAAACAACCAGCTTATACTGGCCAGTATCGATCAAAAAATTCTGGAACTTAAACCCGTTCCGTTTTACACTGCAATAAGTATAAACGACAACCGTAAATATCTAAAATACCTGTTCGTTCCGCTTTCAATTATCCTTTTAATCGGCATCATTGCTCCGGCTATTTTGCGCGAAGGCACGAACAGTTTCTTTAAATACGATGAATACATTGCACCCAAAGCACCTTTTGCATTTACCGTTTTAAATAAGAACCTAACGGTTACACAGGGTGATGATGTTACGCTAAATATTAAGCTAACCGGCGACCAGTTACCGGCCGAAGTATATGTAGAAGATGGCAAAAATACCTACAAAGCCGAAAAAAATGGCACCACGAGGTTCAATTACCACATTAAAAATATTCAGGCCGATAAAAAACTGGTTTTTAAAGGTGGTGGTTTTAGTTCTTCAACATTTACGGTTACGGTTAAACCCCGCCCCGAATTGCTCAATGCAACTGCAACCCTTACTTTCCCATCCTACCTGTGCAAAAAAGCTGAAACAATTTCAAATGTAGGCGATATACTTTTGCCCGAAGGCACGAAAGTAAAGTGGAATTTCAAGACCGAAAAAAGCAGTGAGCTTCTGTTTATGCTAAATGGAATCGAAAACACACTTAAAATTGATGATGATGTTGCTGCCTTTAGTGCAACCATTAAAAATAATTCGAAATACAGCATTACACCTAAAAACGAATTTGTAACCCTCCGCGATTCACTTTCACACCAGATTACCGTAATTAAAGATCAGGCTCCGGGCATTAATGTACAGGAGAAACCCGATTCGGTAAGTAACAAAGCGCTGTATTTTAATGGCCAGGTAAGTGATGATTATGGCTTTAGCCGTCTTAGTTTCAAATACACTATTAAAGAAAACAACCGGATTGTAAGTTCGGTTACTAAAAATATCCCAATCAAGAGCAATGCCACAGAAAATAGCTTCTTTTATTTCTGGGACATTAAAACAGTTGCTGCCAAACCTGGTCAGGAAATTGAATACTATTTCGAAGTAGCTGATAACGATGGTGTTAATGGAGGTAAAACCACCCGATCGGAAATCAAAACCTTTAAACAGCCTACCAAAAAAGAAACTGCCGAGCAGGTTAGTGCTAACAGTCAGGCCCTTAAACAAAAAATGCAGTCAGCTATCCGTTTAGCCAATACTATCGAAAAGGAAAGTAAGAAAGTGGCTGAAAGCCTGATTGATAAAAAACAGATTTCGTTCGAAGATAAAAAACAAATTGAAGCCCTGCTTGATAAACAAAAACAGCTTGATGAGGCCGTAAAAGAGATTAAAGAACAAAATGAGAAAAACATTCAGCAGCAGGAAGACCAAAAGCAAACCGAAGAGCTGATGGAAAAACAAAAACAGATTAAAGACCTGTTTGATAATGTTTTAGACGAAAAAACGAAAGAACTTTTACAAAAGCTTCAGAATCTGATTAATGAGAAAAATAAAGATCAGACCCAAAATGAGCTTTCCAAAATGCAGCTGGATAATAAAACACTTAAAAATGAGCTGGATAGAATTTTGGAACTCTATAAACAGCTTGAATTTGAACAGCAGCTCCAAAATGATATTAACCGGTTAAACGAGCTGGCTAAAGAGCAAAAAGAGCTGGCAGAGCAAACCAAAGATAAAAAGCAGGATAACGAGACCTTAAAGCAGAAGCAGGATGCTTTGAATAAGGAAATGAAAGACCTGAAAGAAGATCTGAAAAAGCTGGAAGAGAAAAACCAGTCGCTGGAAAGACCTAACCCATTCGCAAACCCCGAAAAAGAAGTACAGGACATCCAAAAAGAGCAACAAGACAGTAAGGATGCCTTAGACAAGAAAGATTCGAAAAACGCCAGCCAAAAACAGCAGAAAGCGGCCGATCAAATGGAAAAGCTATCGAAAAAAATGAGCGATATGCAGCAACAGGGCGAAGAGATGGAAAATAACCTGAATGCCAAAGAGTTGCGCAGGCTACTGGAAAACCTCTTAACCACCTCCTTCGATCAGGAAAAGGTAATGCTGGCCCTTAAAAAAATGACTGCTGCCGATCCGGCTTATACCAGTAATGTACAAAAGCAACGCAGCATTAAAGATAACCTTAAAACCATTGCCGATAGCCTTTACAGCTTAAGCAAGCGTGTTCCGCAAATCGAATCGACGGTTAATGAGGAGATGAATAAAATTAACTTTAACCTCGATAAGAGTTTAGAAAGCCTGGGTGATAGAAGAACAGCCGAGGCTAACCGTTTTCAGCAGTTTACCATGACTTCTATCAATAACCTTACCCTGATGTTAAGTGAAGCCCTTAACCAATTGCAAAACATGCAGAAAAACAGCAAAGGTGGTAGTGGTAAAAAACAAAAACAGGGTATGAAACAGCTTTCACAAATGCAGGAACAGCTAAATAAAAACATGCAGAAGGCACGCGAGCAAATGCAGAAACAAGGTGGTAATCAAGGTACTGTTGGCAAGGGTCCAATGAGCCAGGAGTTTGGTAAAATGGCTCAGCAGCAGCAAATGATCCGTCAGGCATTGGAAAAAATAAACCGGGAGGAGAATAAGGATGGTACTGGTAAAATGGGCAACCTCAACGAAGCCATTAAGGAAATGAAGCAAACTGAGAGCGATCTGGTAAATAAACGTTTGCAACAGGAAACCTTAAACAGGCAAAAAGAACTGCTTACTAAGTTATTGGAAGCAGAAAAGGCTGAACGCGATCAGGAAGAAGATTCGAAACGCGAGAGTAAGGCAGCCAAAGAATTTCCACCTTCTTACCAGAAAATGCTTAAAGATTACCAGAAACAGCAGCAGAATGGAAACGATATACTGCAAAAATTACCTCCTGCTTTAAATTATTATTACAAAAATAAAATAGCCGAGTATTTGAAATCGTTGAATTTAGTACAGTAATTCTTCCTATCGGACGAATCCTTTAATATTACTAAATTTGCCTCCACAAAACACACAACATGGCTGCAATATCATTTTTTACAGAATCAGTAACTTATAACCTCCCACAAAAACTTAAAATCAAGAAATGGCTTAAAGCTAGTATCGAAAAAGAAGGTTTTAAATTGGGCGAGCTTAATTTTATTTTCTGTAGTGATGAATACCTTTTAGGCATCAACCAGCAATACTTAAACCACGATACCTACACCGACATTATCACTTTCGATAATTCTGACGAAGAAAAATTGATTGTAAGTGATATTTTCATCAGCATTGAACGTGTTAAAGAGAATGCTATTACTTTCAAAACCGATGCATTTGATGAGGTTTGCCGCATCATGATGCACGGAACACTACATTTATTGGGTTATAAAGATAAAGGAAAGACTGCTAAAGCCCTTATGACCCAGAAAGAGAATGAGCATTTGGGTTACAGAGCCGAAGCAGGCCTTATTTAAACCTGTCATTCTGAGTGCAAGGAAGAATCTCTTATATACAGTTTACTACCTATCATAATCAATAAGTTGTCTTCATTTCTCCTGCTTTCTATTTAATCCCGGGTAAATACTCCCCCCGTTTCATCAGCGTTCGTCTAAAAGTTACGACTGTTCGTCGATAATTAGTCTTTACTGGTATAAAACATCCTATCTCCCTGCAACTTTTTGTCTGTCCGGCAGTCTTATCTATAGAAATGGCAATAACTGGCTTAAACCCGATGAAGGCCATCATAAAATGATTATAACTGATATGCTGGGTCTTTTCCTATATATCAAACAAGATAAAGTTTAGTTTTAGTTAATGATTGAAGCAGCGGTGGAGCGATTCCTACCGCTGTTTTCTTTTGTAAGCACACTTATGATTTCAAAACACTATCCTATCAACACATAAATCCATCAATCTTCTGCCATTTTTAACTGATACAGAATAGCTTTGGAATATGAATATGCCGTTGCAAGTAATTTATACTTACCTTTGCACTAATTTTCTTTTATAAATCCGAAATACAAAAAAATTGAGCACACTAATTGCGGCAGAAGGCTTAGGACATGGTTATCATGACGAGTGGTTATTTAAAAATTTAACCCTGGGTATTAACTCCGGACAGCGCGTAGCGTTGGTTGGTATTAACGGCGCAGGTAAGAGTACATTATTGAAATTACTTGCCGAAAGGTTCCCTCCGCTGGAAGGTAAAATTGTAAAAAATAAAGCTGTAAAAATTGGCTTCTTAGACCAGGAACCTCAGTTTACCGAAGGTTTTTCTATTAGTGATCATATTTTTTCGCTAGAAAACAAGCAGCAACAACTCATTAAGGAGTATGAGGAATTAATTGAGAACCCTAATCCCGATGAAAAAACACTTAACCGCTTGTATGAAGAACTAAGTGAGCACAATGCCTGGGAATATGAGCATGAGATAAAGACGATTCTAAACAGAATGGGCATTACTCATCTTCAACAAAAAATAGCTACCCTATCGGGCGGACAAAAGAAACGTTTGGCTTTGGCTAAACTATTAATTGAAGACCCTGAGATTTTAGTACTCGATGAGCCAACCAACCATTTGGATATTGATACCATTGAGTGGTTAGAAAAACTTTTAACTACCGGACAAAAAACAATCCTTTTGGTAACGCACGACAGGTACTTTCTGGATAACGTTTGTAATACCATCGTAGAATTAGACCGGGGTAAAATATTTAACTATAGTGGGAACTATGCTTACTTCTTAGAAAAGAAAGCTGAAAGAGAAGCGCTGGATGCAACGGTTTTACATAAGAACCAACAGCTATTAAAGAAAGAATTAGAGTGGATGAGACGCATGCCACAGGCCAGAGCAACAAAATCTCAGGCCAGGATTGATGCTTTTTATGATTTAGAAGAAAAAACCAAGAAAAAGTCTGACAATCAAAGTGTTACACTAAAAATGAAGATGTCTCGTCAGGGAGGCAAAATAATCGAGCTGGAGCACGTTAAACAAAGCTTTGATGGCCGTCCGATCATTAATGATTTTAGTTATACCTTTAAAAAAGGCGATCGCATTGGTTTAGCAGGTAAGAATGGAACAGGAAAATCGACCCTTTTAAATATCATCACCAGCAACTTAAAACCCGAAGGCGGTAAGGTTGATACCGGAGAAACAACAGTGTTCGGGTATTACAAACAAGGTGGTTTAACTTTCGATCCGAAAGAACGTGTAATTGATATTGTTAAATCAGATGCCGAATATATTAAAATGGCTGATGGTTCTGTGATCACAGCTTCTGCCCTATTAACCCTTTTTCTTTTCCCGCCAAAGAAACAACATGGCATGGTAGAGAAGTTAAGTGGCGGAGAAAAGAAACGTTTGAACCTGATGAAGGTGTTGATGCAAAATCCAAACTTCCTGATTTTGGATGAGCCAACAAACGACCTGGACATCGACACCCTAAATGTATTGGAAGAATTCCTTGAAAACTTCCCCGGCATATTAATATTGGTTTCGCACGACAGGTACCTGCTCGATAAGATGAGCGACCAGCTCTTCATTATGGAGGGCGAAGGAGTAGTTAAAATTTATAACGGTAATTATTCAGAGTACCGCTTAAGTTTAGAACAACCCAAAACTAAAGTAGAAACTAAAAAAGCACCTGCACCTGTTGCAGAACAAACACCTGTTAAAGCTACAAAAAAATTAAGTTTCAAGGAGCAGAAAGAATTGGAAGAAAGCGAAAAAGGAATGGAAGAAATGGAAAGCAAAATAGCTGATCTAAGCCGAACCTTAAATAGCATCGATGCTACCGACTATGTTAAAATACAGGAAGTATCTGCAGAGATTGAAAACCTACAAGCAAAGCTGGACGATTATACCATGCGCTGGCTTGAGCTTTCAGAATAAAAAAACAATGTAAAGCAATGTTCCGTGTTATGTTTCACGTGGAACATTAAAAAATAACAAAGAATAAAACAATTTTATTCCTCCCCTTTTTAGATTAAAACACAATTGTTTCACGTGGAACAATTAATAAAATACAAGTAAAATGTTTTCAAAATACGATTTGATTGTTGTTGGTGCAGGTCATGCCGGATGCGAAGCTGCCGCTGCTGCTGCCAACTTAGGATCATCTGTTTTATTAATTACAATGAACATGGGCACCATTGCCCAAATGAGTTGTAACCCCGCTATGGGTGGTGTTGCCAAAGGACAGATTGTTCGTGAGGTAGATGCTATGGGTGGTTATTCAGGTATTATATCTGATAAATCGACCATACAATTTAGGATGCTAAACAAATCTAAAGGTCCCGCTATGTGGAGCCCCAGAGCACAGATAGACAGAATGCGCTTTGCAGAAGAGTGGCGTTTAGCGTTAGAAAGAACCCCAAACCTTGATATCTGGCAAGATAGTGTGGTAGGTTTACTGGTAAAAGACAATACCGTATATGGTGTTAAAACATCATTAGGTATCGAAATAGAAAGTACCGCTGTAGTATTAACTAATGGTACATTCTTAAACGGAACCATCCATATTGGTGAAAAGAAATTTGGAGGAGGCAGAACAGCTGAGAAATCTTCAACAGGAATTACAGAACAATTGGTAGAATTAGGTATGGAAGCAGGCCGTATGAAAACCGGTACCCCACCTCGTGTTGATGGTCGAAGCTTAGACTATACTAAAATGGAAGAGCAATGGGGAGATGAAAACCCAGGCAAATTCTCCTATACAGATACAGTAGTTTCAAGCGATCAACGCTGCTGCTGGATTACTTATACCAATAGCGATGTACACGAAACTTTGAAAGAAGGTTTCGAAAAATCGCCCATGTTTACGGGTAGAATTAAAGGTTTAGGCCCGAGATATTGCCCTTCAATAGAAGATAAAATTAACAGGTTTGCAGAGCGCGACAGACACCAGATTTTTGTTGAACCTGAAGGATGGAACACCTGCGAAATTTATGTAAATGGATTCTCAACCTCACTTCCTGAAGATGTACAATTTAAAGCATTGAGATTAATTCCAGGTTTTGAGCAAGCCAAAATGTTCAGACCTGGTTACGCCATCGAGTACGATTTCTTCCCACCTACTCAATTATCTTTAACCTTAGAAACTAAATTGATCAGCAATTTATTTTTAGCCGGACAGATAAATGGAACTACCGGATATGAAGAAGCAGCTTGTCAAGGTTTCATGGCTGGTATAAATGCACATCAAAAAATTACCGATAAACACGAACTAATTATGAAAAGATCAGAAAGTTATATTGGTGTTTTAATAGATGACCTGGTTACAAAAGGAACTGAAGAACCATATCGTATGTTCACTTCAAGGGCAGAACATCGTTTGTTATTGAGACAAGATAATGCTGATATCCGCCTGTCTCCTATCGGTCATGAACTTGGTTTAATTTCAGATGAGCGTTTAGCTAAGGTAAATGAAAAAGTAGCAAATGCCGAAGCTTTGGTAAAATTCACCAGAAGCCAGGGAATTGAAATGGCAGATGCAAATCCGATGCTCGAAAGTTTAGGTTCAAGTGCACTTAACCAAAATGTAAAAATTCACAGTTTGGTTGGAAGACCTCATGTTGGTTTACAAGACATCGTTCAAGTAAGTAAGCCATTGGCCGAAGCGACAAAAGCACTGGATAATGAAACCATCGAACAAGCCGAAATTAAAATTAAATACGAAAGCTATTTTGAAAAGGAAAATGAAATTGTAGCCAAAATGCTAAAAATGGAAGACAAAGAAATTAAGCCAGATTTCGACTACAATAAAATTGTTTCCATATCAAAAGAAGCGCGCGAAAAATTATTTAAAATAAAACCACGAACTTTAGGTCAGGCTTCGAGGATTTCGGGGGTTTCTCCATCAGATATCTCTGTTTTAATGGTTTACATTAATAAATAACTGATAATCAGTTATTTAACTAAAATAAACTAGACTTTAAATAAAGCTGTATAAACAACAAAAAACTTTTTTTAATGTCACAACTCCAAAAAGTATAAAAATCCGTCAGAACGATTAAAATATGCCAAATTTAAAAGAACAGTATTTTAACCTTAAAAATTTAGCGGTTATATCCACCTTGCTCCTACTTTTTGGTTGTGCAAGTATACAAACACCTCAGGGTGGACCGAAAGATACTACACCGCCAAAAGTTTTAAGTATGACTCCAAAAAATCAGACGAGAAATTTTAATGCTAAAAAAATCGTCATCGAGTTCGACGAATATTTTAACCTGAAAGATGAGTTTAAAGAATTTTCAATTTCTCCCGATCAAGAAAAAGCACCGGAACTGAAAAAGCGCGGAAAAAGGTTAGAAATTAATCTTCAGGATTCTTTAGAAAAAAATACAACCTATACTTTAAATTTTGGAAAATCGGTAGCGGATGTAAACGAAGGAAACGTAGTTAAAAATTTATCTTATGTTTTTTCAACCGGCCCTGAAATCGATTCGCTTTCAGTCAGCGGTAAAGTGATTAATTCGCTTAGCGATGAGCCTGAAAAAGATGTAACGGTTTTTATTCTACCTATCGAACGCGATACGCTTTTTGGAAAAAAACGTCCGTCTATTTATACCACTACAGATAGCGCAGGAACCTATAAATTGAATAACCTGCGCAAAGGTACTTATAAGGTTTATGCAGTTAAAGAAAATAGTGGTGGCGGAGATAAAATATACCAGCAAATTTCAGATGAAGTTGGTTTTGTAAAGGAGCCCATTGTAATTGATAAAAACCTGGAAAATATAGATTTACAGATATTTAAAGAATTAGCACCCGAATTTCGTGTTCTGGAGCGAAAACTAAATAATGATGGAAGTATACTCATTACCTTTAATCAGCAGCTTAAAAGCCCTAAAATTACGGTTACAGAGCCAGCTGCACTAGATGCAGGGAAGAAAGTTTTTTTAAATAAAACAAACGATACAACTAAAATATGGCTCAATGATATGAGCTTTGATTCGGTGAAAGTGGCTATTAACGATCAGGGGAAACTATTACAAACCTTAAACTTTACAAGAGGTAAGAAAGACACCTACACACGCGATGTAACCATTAGCGATAACCTATCAGGTGGCAAACTGAATCCATACCAGCAATTTACCCTCACCTTTCCATTTCCGGTAACTGCAGCCGATCCAACTAAAATAATCCTGCTGGAAGACTCAGTAAAACGGAACACTTTTGAAGTAATAAAAGACAGTGTAGACTTTCTTAAATACTACATCAAGTACCCCTGGAAAATTAAAAAGACGTATGATTTAAAATTAGGTGCTGGTGCTTTTACAGCCATTTTTAATGCTAAAAATAAAGAGATCAACAAGCGCTTTAGTCTGGAGAGCGCAGATGCTTATACCACATTGTTGCTGAATGTTACCGTACCCGATACAAGTAAACGTTATGTAGTACAATTTCTAAGTGAGAAAAAAGATATTATCAAATCATTTCCTGTAGGCAAGAATCAGAAAATTACCTTTTCCAAATACCCCGCCGGAAAATACATGATAAGGGTAATTTACGATGATAATAAGAATGGGATCTGGGATACCGGAAACGTAAAAGAAGGCTTTCAGCCTGAAAAAGTATGGTATTTAAAAGCATTAATGGATTTAAAACCAAATTGGGAACGTGAAGATCCTTTGGTGATACCAGCTCCATCTAAAGGGCCTTAAAAGTATATTCTCATCACAGATAGAACCCGTCATTTCGACCGTAGCGGAGAAATTTATTATCTAAACTAATAGATTTCTCCGTTCCGCTTCACTTCAGTCGAAATGACTTAAACTATTGGGTAAACCAACCCGAATACATGATATAATTATCCGGTAACTTATTTAATAAAGCCCTTTGCTCTTCGGTAATGGGCTTTATTTTTTTTGCAGGTGTACCGGCATATAAATGTCCGCTCTCACATACAGTATTCTCCAGCACAACAGCGCCGGCAGCAATGATACAATACTCCTCAATTACTGCATGATCCATTACAATTGCACCCATGCCTATTAAAACGTGATCCTGCACCGTACAACCATGTACAATGGCATTATGCCCTACCGAAACACGGTTGCCGATATGTGTAGATGCTTTTAAATAAGTAGCATGAATTACAGCACCATCCTGGATGTTGGTTTCGTTACCAATTGTAATGGCATTTACATCGCCTCTAATTACGGCATTAAACCAAACTGAGCATTTATCTCCCATTGCTACATCGCCTACTATAGTCGCGTTTTCTGCAATAAAGTTATCTGTTCCAATTTGTGGGTATTTATCTTTTACTGGTAATATTAAAGGCATAATATAATGTAAGTTGGATGATGGAAAAAGTAAGTTTATAAAAGTCCTGCAAAGACCATTTAATGTTTAAAAAATAGTATCTGTTAATTCTTTTGCATGATCAGGGTAATCTGTAGTAAAATGTAAGCCTCTGCTTTCCTTACGTTGCATAGCCGATTTTATAACCAGGTAAGCAGTTTGAATTACATTACGTAATTCGCAAAGCTTAACCGATACCTTATTCTTTTTGTAAAATTCTTCTGTTTCCTGGTAAATTAAAAATAAACGGCGGTGTGCCCTTTCTAAGCGAAAATCGGAACGAACAATACCAACATAATCGCCCATCACTTTCTGCAATTCTCTTAAATTGTGCGTAACCAAAACATCTTCATTGCTTTGCGTAACACCTTTCGAATCCCACTCTGGTATATTCTCAGGTATCACATTGTTTTTAAAATTCTCTATCGCATCCTGATAAATGCGGTGTGCAAACACGGTAGCTTCAAGTAAAGAATTGGAAGCCAAACGGTTAGCACCATGCAAGCCAGTTGAAGAACATTCGCCACAGGCATATAAATTTTTGATGGATGAGCGGCCATATTCATCAACCAATATACCTCCACACATGTAATGAGAAGCTGGTGTAACCGGGATATAATCTTTAGTCATATCTATACCTATAGATAAGCACTTGGCATATATATTAGGAAAATGCCTCAAAATATCGGCCTTCTTACGCATGGTAATATCGAGATACACAAAATCATCACCGGATTTCTTCATTTCATTATCAACAGCCCTGGCTACAATATCACGCGGTGCAAGCGACTTACGCTCGTCGTACTCGTGCATAAACTCTTCTCCGTTCTTACGTCTTAAAACACCACCAAAGCCGCGCACAGCCTCCGAAATTAAGAAAGAAGGGTATTCGCCCGGATGATATAAAGCCGTTGGATGAAACTGAATAAATTCCATGTTCCGCACTTTTCCCTTTGCCCGGTACACCATCGCCATCCCGTCGCCTGTTGCAATAACCGGATTTGTTGTGGCCGAATACACATGGCCAGCACCACCCGAAGCCATTACAGTCACATTTGCCACAATCTTTTCCACATCGTTAAGCTCTGTGTTAAAGGCATATATCCCATAACAGTTAATATCTTCAGTACGTTTATCCACAAACTCACCCAGGTGATGCTGGGTAATTAACTCCAGTGCGAAGTAATGTGTTAATATCTCTATGTTTGGATTGGCATGAATTTCATTCAATAAAACTCGTTCAATCTCATAACCTGTAATGTCCTTATAGTGCAAAACACGGTGCTCCGAGTGTCCTCCCTCCTTCGCCAAATCATAAAAACCCGAGTTATCCTTATCGAAGTTTATCCCATAGTCTATGATCTCCTGAATCCGCTGAGGCCCCTCTTTTACAACGATTTCCACAATTTTTTGATCGCATAATCCATCACCGGCAATCAGCGTATCATCAATATGTTTTTCAAAAGAATCATCTTTATCCACAACTACCGCAACACCACCTTGCGCGTATTTTGTGTTCGATTCGTCTTCATTTGATTTAGTGACGATTAAAACCTTACCAAATTTTGCAGCTTTAAGTGCAAAACTCAAACCTGCTATCCCAGAGCCAATTACCAGAAAATCTACTTTTCTCATTAATAAAAACATTTACTTTATCCACCATGTTAATAACTATTGAATAAGTGTTAACTCTGTGTCTAAATAATCCTAACAAATAAATTTGAATGTTTAAAGCTACTCTAAAAACACAATTTGCCACAATCTTTTGCGCAATTTTTAACCAGCTTTATACAAGTAATTAACTTTTTCCCCACTTATAAACAATTAACATTCCGGTATTGATAAAAATTGAAGCGATTTTCGATAAGCCTGAAAATCAAACCTATGATATTAGATAAATGTAATCTAAATGTTAGTAAACGATTAATAACTTATCTTAAAGAAAGAATTTTCTGAACTTGCCAACATTATTAACACACTAATAAACAAACAAGATTTATTTATTTAAAATAACTTATTAATTATTGAGACGTGGAAAGCTTTATCTTTGACCAACGTCAAAATTCAAAAAAGGAAAATTTAATAATGAACATAGATGTCTTAGAAGAAATCAATAAAAAAGGTTTCGCAGAAGAAGAAATTGATCCTACGCTCGATCTTTTTGCAGAGATTGAGAAATTAAAAAAGGAGAAGAATGCAATTATTCTTGCTCATTACTATCAAGAACCTGATATTCAGGATATTGCTGATTATATTGGTGATAGTTTAGGCTTATCGCAAGAAGCTGCAAAAACAGATGCTGATGTAATTGTATTTGCCGGTGTGCATTTTATGGCCGAAACTGCAAAGATTTTATCGCCTGATAAGAAGGTTCTTTTACCAGATGTAAAGGCAGGTTGCTCGCTAGCAGATAGTTGCCCACCTCACTTATTTAAGAAATTTAAGGAAAAATATCCCGATCACCTGGTAATCACCTATGTAAACTGTACGGCCGAATTAAAAGCTTTAAGTGATATCGTGTGTACCAGTACCAATGCGGTGCAAATTGTACAGAGTTTGCCTAAGGACCAGAAAATAATTTTTGGCCCCGATAGGAATTTGGGCGCTTATGTAGCTAAAAAGACAGGAAGGGATCTGGTATTGTGGAATGGTGCCTGTATGGTACACGAAATTTTCTCGCAGGAAAAAATTACAAAACTGAAAGAACGTCATCCGAATGCTAAATTTATTGCGCACCCGGAATGTGAGGAAGTAATTTTAAAGATGGCCGATTATGTAGGTTCTACTACTGGTTTGTTAAAATATACAATTAGCAACCCGGCTACTGAATTTATTGTAGCTACAGAAAGTGGTATTATTCACCAGATGGAAAAGGCAAATCCGTCAAAAACCTTTATTCCAGCTCCGCCAAATAACAGTTGTGCCTGTAACGATTGCCCTTATATGAAAAGAAATACGCTGGAAAAACTATATTTATGTATTAAAAATGGTTATCCGGAAGTTACTGTACCTGAGCATATTATTGATCAGGCACGTAAACCAATTCAAAGAATGCTGGATATTTCAGCAGAGCTGGGTTTATAATAACAAAAAATCGTCATTGCGAGGAGGAACGACGAAGCAATCTTAATGCGTTCGCTTGTAGCAATAGTTGTAAGATTGCTTCGTGCCTCGCAATGACGGAAAAATAATTATATGGAAAAGAACAACATCCTTAAAAATTATTCAGGTTTATTGTGGCTTTTGGCTGGTATTACAGTTGGGAGCATAGTCGGTTTAATTTTTGGGAAAAGTGTTGAAAGTATAAAACCACTGGGCGATATATTTTTAAACCTGTTGTTTACGGCTGTAATTCCATTGGTATTTTTTGCGGTTTCATCGGCCATTGCCAATATAGACCGCTCAAAAAAATTGGGAAAGCTATTAACCATTATGGTTTTGGTTTTTCTGGCAACGGTTTTAATTTCGGCAGTTTTAACGTTGGTGGCCAGCTGGATCTTCCCTATTCACCAACAACTGGCAGCCAGTAATTTACCCGAAGAAACCACTAAAATTCAGTCAGTTGGCGAACAAATGACTCAGCTTTTTACGGTTAGCGAATTTTATGAAATTGGCAGTCGTAAAAATATGCTGGCGCTGATTATTTTTTCGGTTTTGGTTGGTTTTTCAACGCTATATGCTGAAGAATCAGGCGAGGGATTTAAAAAGTTTTTGGTATCTGGAAATGAGGTAATGAAAAAACTGATTATCCTCATAATGAAACTGGGCCCTATTGGTTTGGGTGCTTATTTTGCCTACCAGGTTGGTGTTTTCGGGCCGCAACTTTTTGGTACTTATGCTAAAGCACTTGGCTTGTACTATGGAGTGGGCGCCTTTTATTTCATTGTTTTTTTTACGCTTTACGCTTTTATAGCAGGTGGATTTAAAGCTATAAAGGTATTTTGGAAAAATAATATTGTACCCTCTTTAACGGCTATTGGTACCTGCAGCAGTATTGCTACCATACCGGCTAATTTAGATGGGGCTACGAAAATGGGCGTTCCGGCATATATTACCAATGTAACTATTCCGCTGGGATCAACACTGCACAAAGATGGATCGAGTATTAGCTCGATTATTAAAATTGTAGTTGTTTTTGCCATTTTTGGAAAAGATCTGGCGCATGTAGATACCATTATACTGGCCCTGGGCATTACGGTTTTGGTCAGTATTGTTGAAGGTGGAATACCAAATGGCGGTTATATTGGCGAGTTATTGATGATTTCTGCTTACCAGCTTCCGCCAGAGGCTTTGCCACCAGCTATGATTATTGGCACGTTGGTCGATCCGATGGCAACATTGCTGAATGCAACCGGTGATAATGTGGCTGCCATGTTAATTGCCAGGTTTACAGAAGGAAAAAGTTGGATGGAAAAGAGTGAACCATTACATTGATGTCGATATAAAATAGAATGAAAGCCTATGAGAGGGGCTGAAAAAATTAGGCATCAGGATAAAAAATTATTGCAAAGAAAGAACAAGTATATGTTTGAAAATAAAGAACGTACAGATATTAATCAATTGGGAGAGTTTGGTTTAATAAAACACTTAACCACAAATTTTAAAATCAGAAATGACTATTCGGTAAAAGGTATTGGCGATGATGCTGCTGTTTTGGATTCGAAAGGAAAACAGACACTGGTTTCAACCGATCTTTTATTGGAAGGAATACATTTCGATCTGGCTTATGTGCCCTTAATCCATTTGGGTTACAAAGCGGTACAGGTAAACCTGAGCGATATTTATGCGATGAACGGAAAGGCCAGTCAGATCACGGTTTCTATTGGTGTTTCGAGTAAGTTTCCGTTGGAGGCTGTTGAGGAAATTTATAAGGGAATTGAACTGGCCTGCAATAAATACAATATTGATTTAATTGGCGGCGATACCTCTTCGAGTAAACAAGGTCTGGTAATCAGTATTACCAGTATTGGCTATGCCGATGCCGATAAAGTGGTGTATAGAAACGGTGCTCAGGAAAATGATTTACTCTGTGTTTCAGGTGATTTGGGTGGTGCCTACATGGGCCTTCAGATATTAGAACGCGAAAAATTAATTTACCTGGAAAACCCGCAAATCCAACCCGATCTGGAAGGTAAAGATTACATTATTGAGCGTCAGTTAAAACCCGAAGCGCGCATGGATATTGTGGCGCTTTTGGAAGAAATGGATATTAAACCTACTTCGATGATTGATATTTCGGATGGTTTGGCTTCTGAAATTTTGCATTTGGCAACTGAAAGCGATAAAGGCATTACGATTTACGAAGAGAAAATTCCTTTAGATCCGATGACATACGAAACTGCACGTGAACTGGGAATCGACCCAACTGTTTGTGCTTTAAGTGGTGGCGAAGATTACGAACTGCTATTTACCATTAGTCAGGAGGATTATAAAAAACTGAAACATGATGTAGATATCACAGTGATTGGCCACGTAACCGATAAAAATTCGGGTTGTAAGATGGTTTCTAAATCAAACAATGTACACGAATTAAAAGCCCAGGGTTGGAACGCTTTTAAGTAATAATAAACCGGTGTCAATTTTTTTGGGCTAAAGGCATAATGTTGACACCGGCTTTCTACTCTCCTCTTAAGGCTCCATGAAAAAAAAATATAACGCTCGCACTTATCCTGATTTCACTCGGTTCCTGGGCTCAAAATCATCAAGAAATTATATCTGTAAAACTGGGATATGGCTCTACAAATGTGATTATTAAAGAAGCTAATTCCCCAGATTTTAATTTATTCGGCTATAGTTTTTCCAGTGGAAATACTTTTGTTGGAGAAGGTATTGAAGTGGGTGTTTCAAAATCAATTAATCCAAATCTATTTATTGAGTTAGGATTTTCTGATTTCAAGGGTGGCGATTTAAGATATAAAGTTAATAGCTACGAACGAAGCTATAAGCTCAAAGGTTATCAAATTCCCTTATCTGTAAATTATCTTTTTCGCAAAGAAGAAAAGAAGTTAAGATTTAATTTAGGCGCTGGATTACAGTATTTTAAATCAACATTAAGTGAATTTGAAAGTTATTTAAATACTGAAAATGTTTACATAGAAAATCAGGCTAAGGACATTGACATTTCAGAAGTACATTTTTTGATCAGACCGGGTTTACAATATAGGATTGTTAAGCATTTAACAGCGGCATTTGTTGTAAAGGTTTCCTTATCATCAAATGGAAGGTACACCGATAATCCGGCTATTTCGCTTAAATACTCATTTCTAAAAAATAATTAATTTTATTAATAAATTTAAAATGAGCACTTTATTAAAACTCTGAAATATGTTAAAAAAATCGTCTAATAGGCTTTAAATAAAAATCACTAACTTAGTGGGTTTTTAACTTGTGTTTTTATAAAAATTGCAAAAAAAATCGAGGGGCTTCGCCCCTTTTCTGCAAAATGGCTAAACTTAGTCGGTAATGTCTAAATATTTGGTGTCAATTTGTTTGGTTGCTTTTGCGCCGAGTTTTTTAATTTTTTCTGAAGCATTAACCAGGTTGCCCGATCCTTCCGATAGTTTATTTAAAGCTTTATCGTAGGCATCCTGGCTCTGCTTAACGTAACGGCCAATATTTTCCATGTCGCCAATAAAACCGACAAATTTATCGTACATATTGCCACTTAAGCGGGCAATTTCCATTACGTTGCGGTTTTGCCGTTCCTGTTTCCACATACTGGCTATAGTGCGCAAGGTAGCAAGCAAAGTAGACGGACTTACAATGACCACCCGCTTGTCCCACGCAAAATTGAATAATTCGGCATCTTTTTGTACCGCAATGCTAAACGACGATTCTATCGGGACAAAAAGCAAAACGAAATCAGGCGAGTTGATTTTATACAAATCCTGATAATTTTTAGATGATAGCTCCTGGATATGATTCTTAATAGAGGCTAAATGCTGTTTTAAGTAGCCTTCGCGCTCTTCATCTGTTTCGGCTGATACAGAGCGCTCATAAGCGACTAAACTCACCTTAGCATCCACTACAAGATGTTTGTCGTCTGGAAGATCAATTACCACATCAGGTTGAAAGCGACTGCCATCAGCAGATGTATAGGAGGCCTGAATACGATACTCCTGGTCGCGCACCAGTCCCGAACGTTCTAAAACCTTCTCTAAAATAACCTCTCCCCAGTTTCCCTGTTTTTTGCTATCGCCTTTTAGTGCTTTTGTTAAATTGTTGGCATCTTCCTGGATTTGCTTGCTTTGATCCATCAGCAAGGAAATAACGCCTTTTAACGTATTCCTTTCATCCGATTCGGCTTTGTAAACTTTTTCTACCTTATCTTCAAAAGCCTTAATATTTTCTTTCAGTGGATTTAAGATAATATCTAGATTGGTGCGGTTCTGCTCAATAAATTTGGTAGATTTTTCTTCCAGGATTTTATTGGCAATTAGTTCGAAATCTTTATTGAGTTTTTGTTGCGACTGCTCAAAACTAACTTTCTGTTCGGCCAGCTTTTCTTTTTCGGCCAGGTAAAAAGAACGGGTGCTTTCCAGCTCGCGGTTGGCATCGGCCAGGCGATCGCGTTCCGTTTGTAATTCGTCAATTAAACGCTGTTGCTCTTGTTTAAGTAAAGTCGTAATGTGTTCTTTTTCTGTCGATAAATTAGCTACCCGCTCTTCGGCTTTGGCCAGGTTAATTTTTAGCGATTCGTTTTCAATCCTCATCCGCTCAAAATCTTCAACAGAAAATTGAGTAATAGGTGTTAGTGGCTTTCTAACCAGCAAAATGATCAATACAATTAAAACAACAACTAATAGCGCAACGGCAATGTATTCCATAATGATAAAAATTTTAGTAAAATTCAAAAAAATAAGTGTATTTACCAAAATAATTCGCCTGACGTCTTGGCGTTGAGTAGATAACTAAAAGGTCTGTATCAAAGCATTTAGCATATTTAAAGAAAGCTATTGCATTAAAAAATCGGAAAATCACGTGAAAAATTTTTATCATTGGTTTTCTGTATTTAAATGAACGAATTAACTGTACTCATTTCCTGCCCCGATCAGGTGGGTTTAGTAACCCATATTACCCGCGTATTGGCAGCCCATCAGCTCAATATTATTGCCATGCGCGAATTTGTTGATGAAGCAAACAAAGCATTTTTTACGCGGATAGCCTGCACCGGAAAGCTGGAGGAAACAGAAAAACTAAAAGAAAAACTACTCGAAAAGCTTCCGGAAAATGCTGTGGTTAATTTAATTACTCAACAAGAAAAGCAGATTGCAGTTTTGGTAACGAAAGAATACCATTGCCTGGCCGAAATACTGATCAAAAACCAGTTTAAAACTTTGGGTGCCAATGTAAAGTGCGTAATTGGTAACTATGAATCTCTGCGTGATTTTACCGGAAAACTAGGCATCCCATTCTTTTATGTCGATCATAATGGTAAAGATAAAAGTGCTTTTGAAAAGGAAATAAAAGAGATTGTTAATCAGTTTGATGTAGATTATCTGGTATTGGCCAAATTTATGCGCATTTTATCGGCCGATTTTGTGAAATACTATGCTGGTAAGATCATCAACATTCACCATTCATTTCTACCGGCTTTTATAGGTGCTAACCCCTACCGCCAGGCTTTTGAGCGGGGAGTAAAAATTATTGGTGCAACGGCTCATTTCGTAACCGATAACCTGGATGAAGGGCCTATTATTACCCAGCATACCACCCATGTTGATCATAATTTTGGCGTTAAGGAAATGGTGCGTGCGGGAAAGGAAATTGAGAAAAAAGTATTATTGGAGGCACTTGAATTAATTTTTGAAGACCGCGTGTTTGTAAGCGGAAATAAAACAATAGTGTTTAAGTAAGCAGAAGCATTTTCTCTCATTTTTTGATGTAAATAAATGATTATATTTAGCTACACACAAAATGATTTGATAATGAAATATTTACTCATCCTGGCACTGCTATGCGGTTTTGGTGCCCGAGCCCAAAATGGGCTAAAATTCGATAAACTCTTAATTGATTGTGAAGACAAGTGGGTTGCTCTATCACTCGATGATGGTACAAAGTATGCTTTCGGCTATGTTTACCTGGACAATTCTGCAGGATTAACCTTTAACCTTAAAGGATCTTTTACTATTGAAAATAACATCTATCTGCCCAGACTTAGCCCAGATATTAAGAACAGGATCGAGCCTAGTGAGGCAAGAGTTTCGCTGATTCCTGCTAAAAGACTTGCTGAGTTACAGGTTGAAAAAGAGCCTGGCCAATTTGATTATATCGGGAAAAACAACAAACAAGACCGGTACCTTAAACTGGCAATGACATGCAAAAAATGGAAGAGGTTTAAGCTGGCCGAACGGTATGAGGCTTTAGCTGTAGGCACATACACTTATTTCAGTTTCGATGGTTCTAATTTTATTAGCGAATCAATCCCGAAACCTCAAGAAACGTCAAGAATAAGGGTTTTGAACGGTAATTATACAGATAGTTACCAGCAGGAAATTTTTAGGCTGGCAAAAGCAAATAAGATGAAGGATGCTCAGCTCACTTATATTGAAGCGATACGAATTTGCGGAGATGAGTCTGCAAAAGCTGATATGGCTTATAATATAGCTTACCAGTATTACACTAAAGCCGATGTTAAAAATTTTGATATCTGGTATAATGAAGTAAATAGGTGGATTGTTAGGGATAATAATTATACCGCGAAATTAGACAAGATGAAAATTATGTTAGGTAAATAGGTGTTTTACAATTAGCTCAGATAATATTGCTTTATGATACGATTATTTACTCTTTTAATATGTTGCGCATTAAATAGCTATGCGCAAACAGAACTGAAATTTAATCAAAAAATAATAGATTGTGAAGATCGTTGGATCGCTTTGCCAGCTGAAAATGGTTATGCTTACGGCTTTGTTTATTTGGATAACTCGGCAGGTTTAACTTTACTTTTAAATGGAAGCTTTACCATAAGTGAGAATAACACTTATGTGTCTTCAGATACCGGAAAAAAGATAATAAGGATACTGCTAAATGTAGAAAAGGCTGCATTAATTCCAAAAGAAAAATTTTCTGAACTCCATATTCAGGAGGTGCCTGCATGGCTGGCATTTTATAGAACAACGAATAAGAATATAGATCCGCTTTATAGACTAGGCTATGTTTATAACAGATGGAATGAGCAGGCAAAGGCATTGGAATACTTTGATGAAGTAAAAAAGAAAGACCGGAAATATCCCGGGTTAGATGGAGAATATGAACTGGCCTATCGCAGACAGGAGAAGTTTGATGAGTCTGAACGCTATTTTTACCGAAGACTTCGAATTACCCCGCACAATACTGATTGGAATAAGTGTAAGAATGAGATCTATTTTCTTACAAAAGCCAATGAAATGATTAAAGCAGAAAGTGTTTATACACTAGCGTTAAGAAGTTGTGCTGACGAAACAATAAAGGCTGATATGGCTTATAATATTGCTTTTCAGTATCATAAGCTTAAAGATAAAACTAAATTTATGCATTGGCAGAACGAAGTTAATCGCTGGGTTATACCAGAGGATATTTATACTGATAAAATGAATATGATGGCCACTAAATTATAGTTTATAAGCGCTGCAGGAGAAGTTCAGACGCATCTTCTCCTGTTTGCGAACCAATGGCGATGCCCATGCCGTTACAGCGTGTTGCACAAAACACATTGGGTTTAATTTCTTCAATAAGCGGTTCGAGTGTTTTGCCAAAGGCCATGATGCCACTCCATTCCTGGTCTATTTCATAATGCGTTTGGGGTAAAATCAAAGTGCTCAGCAAATTTTGTAAGGCCTGCAGAACCTTTTCCGTTTGCCCGAAAGCGGTAGTTTCTTCTGCTTTGAAATCAATATTACGGCCGCCACCCAGCAAAATTCGGTTGTTGATGTTCCGGAAATAATAATAGCCCTTATCGTAATGGAAAGTGCCCTTAATTTTTAAACCTTTAATTGGTTTGGTAATTAAAACCTGCCCTCTCCCCGGAACGATATCTACCTCTGGAATTAAATCTTTGATAAAAGCGTTAGTAGCTACAATTGTTTTTTTACAGGAAAAAATACCGTTTGCGGTAAGTAAGTTCAGACCTTGTGATTCTTCGGTAATACAATCTACCGAGCAATTGTTAAATATGCAAATGCCTAGTTGTTGCGCATAGCCAATCAGGGCAAACATCATTTTACCGGTATCGATCTGCGCTTCATATTTATTTTCGATTAACGTTTCAATTGGTACGAAACCAAAAGCATTTGCTTTTTTAGGGTTGGCGCTAAAAGCATCAGGGCCAACGATATTACGGGTTAACTGGTTATAATGTTCAATTTTGGCTACACATTTAGAGGCCAATAAATAGTCATCTTTTTTAAATAATTCGTAACCACCTAAACACTGGTAATCAATGGTCTTGTCGCCAAGTAACTTGCGAAGTTTAAGTAAGCCTTTCCAGCGCTTTTCGATAAGTGTTGCAAGGTTATCTAAGCCAGCTTTTTCTTCCTGTTCAATTAGCTCAGAAATGCTGCCAAAGCATGCAAAACCAGCATTTTTGGTGCTTGCTCCGGTGGGTAAAAAACCGCTTTCGAGCAGCGCTACTTTTAAAGAAGGTGCCGATTTTTTAAGGTGAATTGCCGCATTTAGACCCACAATGCCACTACCAATAATAATCACATCGTAATTAAAAAATGATTCTCTTTCCCAGTATGAAAGTGCATTTGGCATACTATAAATGTACTGTTTTTAACAATTAAATAATATGGGAACGCTTTTTGATATAAGAGAAATGAAAAACATACATGAGAAAATGGGAGTTTATTTAATATTAATCATCCCGGTATTATTACTGAGCATGTTTGTACAATGGCGTTTTAGAAACAAGTTTTCCAAATATGCCGAAATGCAATTGAGCTCAGGTTTATCGGGCAAAGAGGTGGCAGAGCGAATGCTGCACGATAACGGGATATACGATGTGAAGGTGATGAGTACCGAAGGACAATTAACTGATCATTATAACCCTACAGATAAGACTGTAAATTTAAGTACAGATGTTTACTATAGCCGCAGTGTGGCGGCAGCAGCGGTTGCAGCACACGAATGTGGCCATGCTTTGCAACAAGCTAAATCGTATAACTGGCTGCAGTTAAGAAGCAGTATGGTTCCGGTGGTAAGTATTTCGTCTAACCTTTTACAATGGGTTTTATTAATTGGTGTGCTTTTAATCAGTTTTACCGGTAACCCGATTGTGTTGGCAATAGGTGTAGTGGGTTTGGCTTTAATAACCATATTTAGCATTATAACGCTTCCGGTTGAATTCGACGCGAGTAACAGAGCCTTGGCCTGGTTGAAAAATAACTATGGCGTAATGCAAACGCAGGAAGAAAATACACAGGCAAAGGATGCTTTATGGTGGGCCGCAATGACTTATGTTGTTGCAGCAGTTGGTGCCCTGGCGAATTTACTGTACTATGCTTCGATGCTTTTTGGAAGAAGCAGAGATTAGCAATGACCGATTAAAAATAAATGATGGTCAGGATTTTATTCTGGCCATTTTTGTTTAAAGATTTTTTTGGAAAGCAGCGTCGGTGTATTATTGGCTAAGGCAGCCCTGCTCTCCACTTTACTCGTTGCACTCATGCCCATTCCGATCAGGTTTAGGTGGCTTAGGCAGTTCTACTATTTGTGGTTGCAGGAGGCATAAAACCTGCTTTATGCTAATAAAAATGTTAATAAACCTTAAAATGAAATGTTGAAATTGCTTTTCTAGTAGATTGGTCGTCATTTCGACCGTAGCGGAGAAATCTATAGTTTGTTTGATTTAGAGATTTCTCCCCGCCTGTACGGGCAGGCATTCCGCTACGCCTCATCCAATAGCTATCGGATCGAAATGACGATTTGCGGCAGGACAGTAACAATAAAAAAATTAATTCAGTTTATAAGGGGCAATTAACTGAAATTCAGGAATATCTACATCGAATTCCGAACCGTCAATATCGCGTCTCATCAGGTAGGTGCCTTTCATACTTCCCATATCGGTTTTTAAATTGCAGCCTGATACGTACACATGGGTTTCGCCTGGCTGGATGATGGGCTGTAAACCTACAACACCTTCACCTTCCACCTCCCTGCGGCTACTATTTGAATCGAAAATAAACCATTGGCGACGCATTAGCTGTATAGCATAATCAGAAAGATTAGATATTTCTACACGATAAGCGAACATATAATGCTCATTGGCAGGATTAGAATATTCTGGCTGGTAAACTGTTTCTACCGAAACTTTAACTCCGTCTGTAATAGCTGTAACCATGATGATAACGAATGTATAAAAAACCTTTCAAAAATCAAGCCAGTACTTTCGTGGCATCGTAATGTGCAAATTTTTCTGCCACTTCTGCTAAAATACTGTAAATGTTGTTGATATCTGGCTCGGCCACCAGGCGCATGCGGTAAGGTTTAAAGTCAGGAAGCCCTTTAAAATAATTGGCATAATGGCGGCGCATTTCGAAAATTCCGGTTTTAGGGCCTTTCCATTCCAGCGATTTATCTAAATGTGTACGGCAAACGTTAATTCTCTCTTCAATGGTTGGTCCGGGAAGGTGTTCGCCGGTTTCGAAGAAATGTTTAACCTCGCGGAAAATCCAGGGATAACCAATAGCCGCACGGCCAATCATAATACCATCCACTTCGTATTCCATGCGCCAGTTTGCTGCTTTTTCCGGGCTATCTACATCACCATTGCCAAAAATTGGAATCGTAATCCTCGGGTTACGTTTAATTTCCCTGATCAGTGACCAGTCGGCCTCACCTTTGTACAGTTGCGCCCTTGTTCTGCCGTGAATGGTTAAAGCCTGAATACCCACATCCTGCAACCTTTCGGCCACCTCGCGAACATTTTTGGTGTTATCATCCCAACCCAGGCGGGTTTTAACGGTAACGGGCAGGTGCGATGCCTTAACTACGGCCTCTGTCATTTTTACCATTTTATCAATATCCTGAAGCAGGCTTGAACCGGCACCTTTGCAAACAACATTTTTTACCGGGCAACCATAGTTAATGTCAACCAAATCCGGTCCGGCTGCAGAGGCAATTTCAGAAGCTTCACGCATGTGATCGATATCGCCTCCAAAAATCTGTATGCCGATAGGTCTTTCATATTCAAAAATATCCAGTTTCTGTCTGCTTTTTGCTGCATCGCGGATCAATCCTTCTGAGGAAATAAACTCGGTATACATCATATCTGCCCCGTTTTGTTTACATACATAACGGAATGGCGGGTCGCTTACATCCTCCATTGGGGCAAGCAATAACGGGAACGCTCCTAAATCAATATTTCCTATCTTTACAGACATTTTCTATCTTCAACGATTAATAAAACATACAAAGGTACAAATAATGAATTTTGTAACACCTAAACACGAGGAAATCAATCCTTTCTTACAATTACTTTTACTTTTATTTTACGCAGTTGCAGGGGCTTTTGTTTTCGGCATCATTGCAGTTGTAATCTGTATTGCCATGTACGGGATGGGTTTGGTGAGTAATTTAGACCTGCTTTTATCGGGCGATGCCAGGTATATTTCGGGTTTGAAAGTGATACAGATTTTAAGCTCGATTGGTACGTTTATTTTACCTCCACTCGCACTTGCGCTGACAGAAAGAACAAAAATTACCAGGTTTTATAGCTTTAGGCAGCCAAAGGTTTTATTGCTTTTGCTGGTTGTAGTTATTATGATAGTAAGCATGCCCTTTATGGAGTGGACGGTAATCTGGAACCAAAAAATGGCTTTGCCAGGCTTTTTAAAAGGAATTGAGGCCTGGATGAAAGAAAAAGAGGAACTGGCGGCCAAAATGACTATTCAGCTGATTACGGTACGGAGTAATTTAGATTTTATCGTAAACCTGGTGATGATTGCGGTTTTACCGGCCATTGGAGAAGAACTAATGTTTAGAGGCGGTGTACAGCGCTCATTGGAGCGGACTTTTGGTAATCCACATGCGGCGATATGGCTTTCTGCCATTATTTTTAGTACCATACATGTGCAGTTTTATGGTTTCGTGCCGCGGATGCTACTGGGAGCCGGGTTTGGTTACCTGTATTACTATAGCGGCAGTATTTGGTACGCCATGTTTGCACACTTTTTAAATAATGCTTATGCTGTTTGTGCAGCCTTTTACATGCAAAAACACCATATGCCGCTCGATAAAGCCGATGAACCTATCGGATTTCCGTGGTATGGCTATTTAATTAGTGCAATAATTACCATAGCTTTGTTTAAATTTTTTAAAGATAGCGCAGCACGTGAGCGAAAATTGGGTTAAAGTATATACCACCGGCGATGCCTTTGCCGCCGAGGTATTAAAACAGGGCTTAACAGAAGCCGGCATTCCGGCAGTAACAATGAATAAACAGCTCTCCGCTTATTATATCGGCGAAATAAATGTGCTGGTTAATAAAGTAGATTTTGATAAGGCCATCGAATATATCGTTGAAAATGAAATCGAGTAACAGGTTAAACATCATCCATTTTACATCTCCCATCTTACATTTTTAACATGAAAACCAGGGCAATAACCGCTTTCTTTTTTACCATTGTAATGCTTGGCTCTATTTTGCTGGGTACTTATACATTTACGGCATTCTATCTTGTTTTAAGTGTTTTATCGCTTTTTGAGTTTTATAAACTGATTAAAAATTCGGGTATCAGGCCGCATAGAAATATTGGCCTGGCCGCAGGCGCACTAGTCTTTTTAATGGCTGCAGGTTTACATTACCTTAAATACGATGTTAAATACCTGTTGCTTTGTATCCCGCTTATTTTTTCGGTTTTTATTACCGAGCTGTACAAGAAAAATAAAATTCCCTTTGCCAATATATCTTACACTTTTGTTGGCTTTGTTTATGTAACCATTCCCTTTTGTTTCTTCCATGCACTAGGCTTTTTAAAAAACTGGAACGAATATAATTTCCACTTTCCACTGGCATTTTTACTGATGTTGTGGGCAAACGATACCGGCGCTTACCTTTTTGGGGTGAAATATGGCAAACGTAAATTATTTGAACGCCACTCGCCTAAAAAGAGTTGGGAAGGCTTTTTTGGAGGCATGTTTACCAGTGTTTTGGTTGCCTATGGCCTATCGTTTCTATTTACCGAAAGCCCGGTTTGGGTTTGGGCGGGTATGGCGCTTCTGATTGCCAGTTTTGGTACCCTGGGCGATCTGGTAGAATCGATGTTAAAACGCAGCCTGGATACCAAAGATAGTGGCGGGTTATTGCCTGGGCATGGCGGCTTGTTAGATCGCTTTGACGGTTTATTACTGGCAGCCCCTGTGGTTTACGCTTACCTGTACCTGATTTTGTATTAAAACAATCCTGGCCAGCCTCATAAGATCGTTATGAGGGCATGCTAATTGTACAATAGGTGATGCAATCGCTATTCTCGCTAATTCCCGTTACAAACGAGGACTATAAACGCTGAAAAATTTAATTGGCAGAAGCTAGTACAACATAGTATGGCCGTTCTACATATTCGCCAGCGTTACTTTGTACCTGCTCTAATTTTTTAATTGTATTCTTTATCGTAAAGCCGGCACCTTCCAATAGTTGCTGTACTTTTTCTAAATCGTAAAGTGTAAATCCATAAGGAGTAAAGGGCAGTTTCTCCATAAAGGTTCGATCAGCGAAACAAAGGGAAAATAAGCCGTTTGGTTTTAATACATCCCTAATTTGTGTAAGGTATTGAAGAGGCTCTGGCCAAAAGTAAAGGGTATTTACTGTAAAGGCCTTATCGAATTGTTCGTCTGCGTATAGCAGGTCTATACCGTTGGTGAGTTGAAAATGAACCAAACCTTTTTCTATAAATCCGGCGTTTATTTTGCGAGCCTCGGTAATCATCGTTTCAGAAATATCTGCACCAAAATATCTGATATCATTAGCCTGGTTAAGCAGATATTCGATATGTGAGCCATTGCCGTGGCCAATCTCCAGTATGGTATCTCCTTTTTCAATAACGATGGCCTCAATAGCGGCATGTGTCATCCCAAGATTGTTGATGCTCATCAGCTCACCTGTCTTAATGCCCTGAGCACCTTCGGGGCAGGCCAGTTGTTTGGCAATATTTTCTAAATCTGCTGTGCTATGCTGATGTTCCATAAGTTAAGTTTTTTCAAAAATAAGGGACTGCCAGGCTGAACTGTTATATCATTCCGAAAGAGTTTTACATCATTATTTAATTACCTGAACCGGTTTTTTATTTTCATCTATTGCAACAAAAGTAAAATCGCCATGTACAGCCAGTTCACGGCCTTCGGCATACATTTGTTCTATATAAATTTCGACATTCACTTTTAAGCTGGTATTACCTACGTGGTTTACTTTGCCAATAAGCTCTATAATGGTTCCGGCGGGGATTGGTTTTTTAAAATCTATCCTGTCGCTGCTCACCGTAACCATAATCTGCCTGCTAAAGCGGGTTGCGGTTATAAAGGCTACTTCATCCATCAGGTGCATGGCTGTACCGCCAAACAGGGTATCGTAGTGGTTGGTTGTATTCGGGAAAACGGCTTTAAAAATACTGGTTTTGGAGTTTTCTATTCTTTCTGCTAAGGTCATGTTTTAGGTATATTGGTGATCAAATGTAGAAATTAGTGACGAGGAATTTTAATTTTCAATAATTTGGAAGAGTAAAGAATGAAATATTGCATCGACCAAACCTAAAATTGATGCAAAGCGCTTACTGTAACAAATTTAGCGCATGTAAAATCGCTCCGCTTTCTAATATTATATTTGATTATCCATCAAACTAACCCGATTATGATAAAAAACTACCTAAAAAAGATTTGTTTAGCTTTTTTAATTACCGCTTATTGTGCTGCTCAGGCTCAGGAAGTGCCAACGCCGAAATCACATTTCGGTTTTGACATCGGCGATAATTACCAGCTGGCCAATTATACCCAAACTTCGGCTTACTTTAAAAAACTGGCCGAAACCTCAAAACGGGTTAAACTGGTCGATATTGGCCAAACCGAAGAAGGAAGAAGCCAATACATGCTAATCGTTTCTTCGCCCGAAAACCTGAAAAAGCTAGATCGTTATAAAGAAATTTCGCAACAGCTTGCACATGCCGAAATTACAACAGAACAGGCTAAAGCATTAGCTGCCGAAGGAAAAGCTGTAGTATGGATTGATGGCGGTTTGCATGCCAATGAGGTGGTTGGAGCGCACCAGTTAATTCAAACAGCTTACGAATTTGCTTCGAAAACTGATCCGGAAACCTTACGTATCCTCGATAATGTGATCATTTTGTTTACACACGCTAACCCGGATGGGCAAGAGTTGATTAGTAACTGGTACATGAGGGAAAAGGACCAGACCAAGAGAACAACTTCTGGCTTGCCGGTTTTGTATGAAAAGTACGCAGGGCACGATAATAACCGCGATTTCTTTATGTTAAACCTAAAAGAAACCCAAAATATAGGTCGCCAGCTTTTTGTAGAATGGATTCCGCAAATTATGTACAACCATCACCAGGCAGGTCCGGCCGGAACGGTTGTTGCGGGGCCGCCATACCGAGATCCTTTCAATTATGTATTCGACCCAACTTTGCTAACCAGTTTGGATGCTGTGGGCGCAGCCATGCATACCCGGATGAACGTAGAAAATAAGCCGGGCTATACCCAGCGCGGAGGATCTGTTTTTTCTACCTGGTATAACGGAGGTTTAAGAACAACAACCTATTTTCATAATATGATTGGGTTACTAACCGAAATAGTGGGCAACCCTACTCCATCAGAAATTCCTTTGGTTCCATTGCGCTTATTGCCTAACAGCGATTCGCCGAATCCCGTTACCCCTAGAAAATGGTACTTTAAAAACTCAATCGATTATTCTGTCTCGTTAAACTATGCAGTTTTAAATTATGCCTCACGGTATCGCGATGAGTTGTTGTTTAATATTTACCAAATGGGCAGAAACTCTATCGAGCGGGGTAAAAAGGATACCTGGTCGTTTTCGCCAAAAAAAATCGAAGCGATTAATAATGCTGCTAAAAAAGATAAAGGAAGTGTGGCCGGTGGTGATGCCGACTTCGGTTCAAGGCAGCTCAGTATTAAAGCTTTCGATACAGTAATGAAAGCTCCCACAAACCGCGATCCGCGTGGTTATATTCTTTCTGCAGATCAGCCTGATTTTAATTCGGCAATAAAGTTTTTAAATGCCCTGATCAGAACTGGTATTGTGGTGCAGAAGGCAACGGGAGCATTTACCGTTGCCGGTAAAAATTATCCTGCAGGCAGTTATGTGGTTAAAACCGATCAGGCTTTCCGCCCGCATGTGCTGGATATGTTTGAGCCGCAAGATCACCCAAATGATTTTAAATATGAAGGTGGTGCACCAATCCCACCCTACGATGCTGCCGGATGGACTTTGGCTTACTTAATGGATGTAAAATTCGATCGCATTCTGGACGATTTTTCTGGACCATTTGAGAAGAATCCTTATGGTGTTTTATTGAAAGCCGAAAATAAGTTGCCAAGTGGTTCTGGTTATGTATTAAGTGCTGCACAAAACGATTCTTATACCGCAGTAAACGATTTGTTAAAAAACAAGGTTGAAGTATTTCGTTCTACAGAAAATGGCGATTTCTATGTTTCATCGGCTGGCAAACAGGTTTTAGAAAAGGCCAATGTTAAATTAAAAACGGCAGCTGCTCCGAAAGATAAAATTAAAGTTTCTGCATCTCGGATTGCCCTTTGGGACACCTACGGCGGTTCTATGGCATCAGGCTGGGTAAGGTGGATGATGGAACAATACCATTACAATGCAACCGTAATTTATCCACAGGATATTGATGCTGGTAATTTAAAGTCTAAATACGATGTGATTATTTTTGTTGGCGGAGCTATTCCTTCTGTTCAGGGGGCTGGCCGTCTTTCGCCCCTAAAACGGAAGAAGTTCCGAAGGAATACAGAAACCGTTTAGGTCGGATTAGTGCAGAAAAATCAATCCCGGAATTGAAAAAGTTTTTAGAAGCAGGAGGAAATATCGTGACAATAGGCAGCAGCACCAATCTCGCTTATCATTTAAAATTACCCGTACGCAATGCGATGATGGAAATTGTTAATGGTGAAGAAAAAAGGTTGCCTGCCGAAAAGTATTATGTTCCGGGCAGTGTTTTAAATGTAGGTATCGATACCTCTTCACCAAGCGCCTGGGGTATGGAAAAAGAAGCAGATGTTTATTTTGATAATAGTCCAGTTTTTAAATTAACCGGCGATGCCATTGCATCAGGAAAAATTAAACCCTTAATGTGGTTCGAAAATGCTACGCCTTTACGGAGTGGCTGGGCCTGGGGACAGGCTTACCTGCAGGATGGTGTAACCGCTTTTGAAGCCAAAGTAGGCAAAGGTAAACTACTGGCATTTGGACCTGAGGTTGCATTCAGGGCACAAACACATGGTACATTTAAGCTCATTTTTAATCAGCTATATCAATAAGAACCATTAAACCCGGTTTAAAAGTCACTATCCTAAAAGATAGTGGCTTTTTACTTTCAGCTTACCCTGACCAAATATAATCGCCCTAATTTTGTGTCATGAAAGTAGAAATCTGGTCGGATGTAATGTGTCCGTTTTGCTATATCGGAAAAAGACACTTTGAGCAAGCTATTGAAGAGCTGCCTTTTAAAAACGAAATTGAAGTGGATTGGAAAAGTTATCAGCTTAATCCCGAATACCACAATACCAACAACGAAACGGTATACGATTACCTCTCGCGCAGCAAGGGAATGCCTGTTGAGCAAGCCAGGCAAATGACCAAACAAGTGGTTGATATGGCTGCAAACGCAGGTTTAACTATCGATTTTGACACCAACATCCCGGCGAATACCTTTAATGCACACCGTTTGATTCATTTGGCGGCAAAGCATAACCTGCAAGATCTGGCTGAAGAAAAACTGTTTGAAGCCCATTTTGTTAAAGCAAAAAATATAGGCGAAACCAGTGTTTTGGTTGATGTTGCAGTAGAAATCGGTTTAGATAAAGCAGAAGCTGAAGCAGTTTTGAAAAGCGATCAGTTTGCAGAAGCAGTACGCTACGACATTTACGAAAGCCAAAACCTTGGCATTCGCGGAGTTCCCTATTTTGTAATGGACAGAAAATATGGGGTTTCGGGAGCGCAGCCTGTACAGGCTTTTACCGATGCCTTAACACAAAGTTTTAACGAATGGAAAGAAGCACAACCCAAAACAACCCTCACTTCATTAAATAAAAACAATGATGCTGTTTGTGATGAAAACGGTTGTGAGATATAGCTTTTTTTTCCGCAGATTAAGCTAGCCTGCGGGAAAAAATATCATACTCATCATTTCGATCCGATAGCTATCAGATCGAAATGATGGTAACTTTGGGAAAGTCAGATACTGAAATAAATTAAAGAGTATGGATCGCGTTAGATCCTTCGACGACGCTAAGCATGACGACCTGCCAGACTATTGTTATCGTTGATTTTTCAACGGTGTTAATAAATATTCCAGCCCATTGACCCGTATTTCGAACATTGTAGCCATTAAATCGCCCAGCTTCCCTTTCGGAAACCCTTTATCCTTATACCACAGCAAGTAACTTTCGGGGATATTACAGATCAGGTAACCCTTATATTTTCCATAAGGCATTTGCATTTTCACTAAATCGAGTAAAAGGGTTGGGTCTAACATTAATAGTAAAGTTAATCGATTAGTTCTAAAGTCTGTATCGCTTCTTCAACAGTATTGATGTTGTCAAAAGCAATGCGCAGCGTATTTTTAACCTCTTTTAAATTGCACATGCGCGGATGGTTTTGGGCGAAGGTTAAAATTTTGGTGAAGGTGTTTGAATCGAAATATTTCGATTGCTTATCGCTTAAGAAATAGCCCCTTAAACTGTTTTTCTTGAAACTGATTTTCTCGAAACCCAGTTTTTTGCCAAACCATTGTAAACGTACTACACTTAGCATGGTTTTAACCTGTGGTGGAACGGGACCAAAACGATCGGCTAAATGTTTTTCAAAGATGGCCAGGTCATTTTCGTTATCGAGCTTAGAAAGTTCGGTGTACAAATTGTAGCGCTCGGTGATATTGGTAATGTAAGCATCCGGAATGTAGAGCTCTAAATCGGTATCAACCTGTGTAAACCCAACAAATGGCCGTTCAGGTTCATTTTCAAATAAGCCTTTAAACTCAGCTTCTTTTAGTTCCTGAATGGCTTCATCTAAAATTTTATGGTACATTTCAAAGCCAATTTCGGCAATGAAACCACTTTGTTCGGCACCAAGTAAGTTTCCACTACCCCTAATATCCAGATCGCGCATGGCCACGTTAAAGCCACTACCCAGATCAGAAAATTCTTCAATGGCGCTTAAACGCTTCCGGGCTTCAGAAGTTAGGGTAGATAATGGCGGCGACAATAAATAACAAAACGCCTTTTTATTGCTTCGGCCTACCCGGCCACGCATTTGGTGTAGGTCGCTCAGCCCAAACATGTGGGCATGATTAATGATAATGGTGTTGGCATTGGGGATATCCAAACCAGCTTCGATAATGGTTGTAGCTACCAGAACGTCTTTCTCACCATTAATGAAATCGAGCATCACATCTTCCAGTGCATCGCCATCTAACTGACCATGGGCAATACCAATGCGTGCCTTTGGCACCAGTTTTTGAATCAGTCCGCCCAACTGCATCAGGTCGTTTACCCGATTGTGGATAAAGAAAACCTGACCGCCACGATCCAGTTCAAACTGAACCGCTTCCTGAATCAGCTTATCGTTAAAAACATGCAATTCAGTGCTTACCGGCTGGCGGTTAGGTGGTGGTGTGCTGATAATCGATAAATCACGGGCACCCATTAACGAAAAATGCAACGTTCTGGGGATAGGGGTTGCGGTTAAAGTTAGCGTATCAACATTTACACGCACCGCTTTTAACCGCTCCTTTGCACTCACACCAAACTTTTGCTCTTCATCAATAATCATGATGCCCAGGTCCTTAAAATTGACATCTTTACTCAGCAAACGGTGTGTGCCGATTAAAATATCAACTTTTCCGGCTGCTGCCTCGGCCAGTGTATCTTTTATCTGTTTATTGGTTTTAAAACGATTAATGTAATCTACCGTAACCGGAAAATCTTTTAAACGTGAAGAAAAGGTTTTGTAATGCTGTAAGGCTAAAATGGTTGTAGGCACCAGAATTGCGGCCTGTTTGCCTTCGGCAACGGCTTTAAATGCAGCACGAACGGCAATTTCGGTCTTGCCAAAACCCACATCACCACAAACCAGACGGTCCATGGGGTGTGGCGCTTCCATATCTTTTTTCACATCCTGCGTAGCTTTTAGCTGATCGGGGGTATCCTCATAAATAAAGGAAGCCTCGAGTTCGGTTTGCAGGTAACTATCGGGAGAAAATGCGGTTCCGGCCTGTGTTTTACGCAAGGCATAAAGTTTAATCAGGTCGCGGGCAATATCCTTAACTTTTTTTTTAGTGGTTTTTTTTAACTTATCCCAGGCATCGGTACCCAGTTTATTCATCTTGGGCACACCGCTTTCTTTGCCACTGTATTTGGCAATCCGGTTCAGCGAGTTGATGTTTACATAAAGTAAATCATTATCGGCATAAATTAAACGGATCATCTCCTGGGTTTTACCGTTAACTTCTACTTTTTCCAATCCGGCGTATTTTCCAATTCCGTGGTCGATGTGGGTAACATAATCGCCTGATTTAAGTTCCCTCAAATCTTTCAGCGTAATGGCCTGGCTTTTTTGATAACCTTTTTTAAGCTTATATTTATAGTAACGATCGAAAATCTGGTGATCGGTATAAAAAGCAGTCTGGATTTGCGGATCAACAAAACCTTCGCGCAGCATGCTGTTAATCGGTGTAAACTTGGCTGTTTTATCGATATCCTCTAAAATGGCATACAAACGTTCAATCTGTTTTGGCGAATCGGTAAAAATAAAGTTAACAATACCCGCTTTTTCGTTCTCCTTAAGGTTGTGGATGAGCAGATTGAAATCTTTATTAAAAGAAGGTTGTGGCCTAGTTTCGAACTCAAACCGATCGTCGGTTTTGTAGAAAAACTGCTTCCCAAACTCAATCAGCGGAAAATCGTGAAGGTGATCTCCCAATAGCTTTTCATCAGTAAAAGCAAATTTCGGATCTATCCACTCGGGATTTTGACTTTTATCGGTTGCAGGCAGGGCTTTCCAAAGCTCAACGGCCTTTTTAAAACCTGCTTTTACAATATCGAGTGTAAATTCTACATCTTTAAACCAGAGCTGGGTATCCTGGTCAATATAATCGAGGATGCTGATATTGCTTTCCGTTAAAAATTTAGCCTGTACATTAGGCACAATGGTTAGCGATTTAACATCAGCCACCGAAAGCTGGCTCTCGATTTCAAAACTGCGGATACTTTCTACTTCATCACCAAAAAACTCGATGCGGAAAGGCAGGTCCGAAGAAAACGAAAAAATATCGACAATACCACCGCGGATTGAAAACTGGCCAGGTTCATAAACGAAATCCCTTCTGTCGAAATCGTAGTCGATAAGAAACTCGTTGATAAAATCGATACCCAGTTTAGCGCCAAGACTAATTTCTAGTGTGTTTTTTTCGAGCGCAGAGCGGTCAATAACCTTTTCGGCAATCGCTTCCGGATAAGAAACTACAATTTTACCGTATTCCGAATCGTGGTTCAGTTCATTTAAAACTTCTGCCCGAGCCAGAACATTGGCTGTATCAACCTGCGTAAAGTCGAATGATTTGCGGTACGATGACGGAAATAGCAGAACCTGCTTATCCAGCACGCTTTCGAGGTCGGACTGAAAATAAGCGGCTTCTTCCCTATCAGGCAAAACGAAGAGCAGTGGTTTATGTAATAAAAAGTAGGAAGAAAGGGCAACAATAGCATCGGCCGAACCCACCAATCCCTTTAGTTGTACTTTCGGGTTTTTGGTGTTGTTCAACGCCTTGGTAAATTGAGTTACCCTATCGTCGGTTTTGTATCGGTTTATTAAATCGCGAATGTTCAAGGCACAAAAATAAGCTTATCTTTTAATATTAACCTGCAATTTGTGTAAAGGTTTTTTTAACTACTTTTGGCCGGGGTTGCGATGCAAAAAATCAATTGGGAAAATAAATAACTGCGCATTGTTAGATCGTATCAGAAGTTTGGTCGAAATATATCCCCCATTCGTCGATTAAGGGCAAATTGATGTAACAAAGGCTGTGGTATAGCCTCTAATTTATATAAAAAGTGAAACAATGAACAACATTAAGCGCTTTCCGTTAGAACTTGTTTTCTGGCTAACAGCTTTAGTGTTATTGGCAACAGCAAATGGCCACGAACATCACTTCACACTTTGTCCGCTGGCTAATTTAGGCTACGGGGGCTGGTGTCCGGGATGTGGGATTGGCAGGTCGATCAGTCATATTTTTCATGGCGAATTTACCGAAAGCTTTGCCGAACATTGGTTCGGGTTTCCGGCACTTTTAATTATACTTTATAGAATTTATATACTAACAAAAAAGATAAAAACATTTAAAATTTTAACCTCAAACAGATAAACACCATGGATATATTTCAATCACCTCTGATGTCGTTACCAGGTATAACACCAGATGAATACTCATACTTACAACAGGCAACTACAGGTTTAGACGAGCAACAGTTGCGCAATTTCTTAATGATTTACAGCAGCAAAAGAAAAAATCCATCAGATATGTTGATTTTCTGTTTGATCGGACTCTTCGCTGTACCGGGATTACAAAGATTCATTATTGGTCAGATTGGTATGGGTATACTGTATCTCTTAACTGCTGGCCTTTGTTTCATCGGTTCGATAATCGATGTGGTAAATCACAAAACTCTAGCTTTTGAGCACAACCAGAAAATGGTTTTCGAAAGTTTACAAATGGTAAGAATGGGTGGCGGATTTGCACCAAAGGTATAATCGAAATCTGATATTAGTTTCTACAATATAGCCCGGGATTTAAATCCCGGGCTATATTTTTTTTATATCTTTAACAGATGAAATTAGCCGAAATAACCAATTATTTAGAAAGCATTGCGCCTCTCAATTATCAGGAAGATTACGATAATTCGGGCTTAATTGTTGGCGATCCGAATATGGAAATCAGAGCTGCCCTGGTAGCACTCGATTGTGTAGAAAAGATTGTGGATGAGGCCATTTCCACTGGTTGCAACCTAATTATTACCCATCATCCGATTGTTTTTAAAGGTCTGAAAAAGCTGAACGGCAAAAATTATGTAGAACGGGTTGTGCTTAAGGCCATCAAAAATAACATTGCGCTTTATGCTATTCATACCAATTTAGATAGCATCCATACCGGAGTAAATGCCCGTATTTGTGAGCGTTTGGGTTTAACCGGTACAAAGGTGCTCTCGCCCAAAGCTGGCTTGTTAAAAAAGCTGGTTACCTATTGTCCTCAGGCACAGGCAGAACAATTGCGTTCAGCTTTGTTTTATGCCGGTGCAGGCAATATTGGTAATTACAGCGAATGCAGTTTTAATGCCGATGGTTTTGGTACTTTTAAGGGCAATGAGGAGTCAGATCCTTTTGTAGGTGAAAGAGGTATCAGGCACCGCGAGGCTGAGGTGCGCATCGAAATGGTTTACCCTGCCCAGGCCGAACGGAAAATATTAGTTGCTTTGTTCGAAAACCATCCATATGAAGAAGTGGCATACGATATTTATAAACTGGAGAATAAGCACCAACTGGTTGGATCGGGTATGGTGGGCTGGCTTGAATATGATATGGACGGTTACGACTTTCTGCACCTGGTTAAAGATAGGATGCAGGCCAGGGTTGTTAGGCATACCGAAGTAATTAACAAAAGGATCAAAAAGGTAGCGGTTTGTGGCGGTTCGGGTAGCTTCCTTTTAAGAGAAGCAATTGCAGCGGGTGCCGATGCTTTTATCACGGCAGATTTCAAATACCACGAGTTTT
The DNA here is from genome assembly GCA_965284455.1 of Sphingobacteriaceae bacterium. Lineage (GTDB taxonomy): Bacteria > Bacteroidota > Bacteroidia > Sphingobacteriales > Sphingobacteriaceae > Pedobacter. Next base: position 4,425,839 of record OZ260086.1, on the reverse strand, counting down.
TTGATGCAGAGGAAAAATTGATCATTGCCGACATCGGACACTTTGAAACTGAACAATTTACCTCAAATTTATTGCTTGAAATTATTCAAAAAAAATTTACTAACTTTGCAATCCGTTTAACGGAGCAAAATACAAACCCCATAAATTACTTGTTTTAATGGAACAAACCGTAGAACAAAAGCTAAAGGCTTTATACGAATTACAAAATATCCACACAAAAATTGATAAAATCCGTCAGGTACGTGGCGAATTACCAATGGAAGTTGCAGATCTTGAGGATGACGTTTTAGGATTAGAAACCAGAATTTCAAAAATCAAAGGCGAACTTGATGATCTTGAGGATTCGATCGTAACCCGTAAAAATACCATCAAGGATGCACAAGCTGCAATTAAAAGATACGATTCTCAATTAAAAGAAGTTAAAAACAACCGTGAATACGATGCTTTAACCAAAGAAATTGAGATTCAGGGCTTAGATATTCAGGTATCTGAAAAGAAAATTAAAGAACACGGTTTCGAAATCAACTCTAAAACTGAAATCTACGAAGCGGCTAAAGGCGAATTAGATGGCAGAAAGAAAGATTTAGAAACTAAAAAAGCAGAACTTGATGTAATTACTGCAGAAACTGAAAAAGAAGAGCAGGATTTACAAAAAAAGGCAGATAAAGCAGAGCCTCAAATTGAGGAGCGTTTATTGGTTGCTTACAAACGTTTACGCAAAAATGCGGTTAACGGTTTGGCAGTTGTAACTATCGATCGCGATTCTTGCTCAGGTTGTTTCAACCAGATCCCGCCTCAACGTCAGTTAGATATTCGTCAACGTAAAAAAATCATCGTTTGCGAGCACTGCGGACGTATTTTGGTTGATGAAGCATTAACTCATGAAGTAGCAGAAGCTTAATCAATATAGCAAAAGCATTGAAAACGTCCCGATTTAAATCGGGACGTTTTTTGTTTACAGGCAAAACAACACGCGCATTTTAACGTTAAATGTAGATATTTGTTAAAATGTGAAAGCTGTTGCCACAGGGCAGCATAAACCTAAAAGATATAACATTTCCAGAATGATTAAAAGCTTGCGTTTCGCCTTCCTTACCCCTCTTTTGATACTTCCATCTGTATTGTTTGCAAACTTTGATTACAATGCCAATTGCTTAAAAGCCTATAAAAGCATTTTCGAACTAAAACTGGGCAATGCCCGCGCTTATATTGCTACAGAAAAAAAGCAAAGGCCCAAAAATGCCATTATTCCACTGCTGGAAAACTATATTGACTATTTTACAATCATCACTTCAGAAAGTAAGGCCGATTTCGACCGCTTAAAGGGAAATAAATCTACCCGTTTAGACCAGATCTCGGATGATGATAAAAGCTCGCCCTATTATCTCTATGCCCAGGCGGAGATTAATTTACAATGGGCTTTGATTCATGGCCGTTTTGGCGAATTTTTTAATGCCGCAATGGAAATTAAAAGAGCCAACAGCCTTTTGCAGGAAAACAGCAAAAAATTTCCAAACTTTCCGTTAAACGCAAAAGGTTTAGGTCTGGTTAATGCGGTTCTGGGCAATCTGCCCGATGGCGCACTGAAAAGTACGCTGGCGACATTTGGCATAAAGGGAAACCTTCAAAACGGGTTGAATATGTTCGATAAGCTTGCCGAAAGTTTACCGGACTCATCATATGAGCCATTTTACGAAGAAGTGGTCTTTTACTATACCTATGTACTTACGGATGTAGCGCACAGCCCATCGGCTTATGCAAAAATGATGAAATATACCGAACGCATTGCTGATACCAGCTTATTAAAAAGCTATTTGCAGAGTTACGTGAGTATTAAAACCGGACATAATGAAGAAGCCATTCAGATTTTAGCCAAAAAACCTGAGGGAGGCGTTTATCAGCCTTTCCCCTACCTTGATTATCTGGAAGGTGTTGCGCACCTGAATAAATTAGACCTCAATGCGGCTACTTATTTTAACCGCTTTTTACAAACGAATAAGGGCGTAAATTACATTCGTGACACCAATATCCACCTGGCGTGGATTGCGCTCTTAAAAGGGGATAAAACGGGCTATACCGCCTATGCAAACAAGTCGCTTAACTCAGGTTATTTGTACCATGATAAAGATAAGCAGGCCAAAAACGAAGCAGCAGGAACCCCACCAATAGTTGATTTGCTAAAAGCCAGGTTATTGTATGATGGCGGCTATTTAAATAAGGCGCTGCAATTGTTGGACGATAAGAAAACGGCCGATTATGCCAGCGACCGGGATAAAACGGAATTTAATTACCGTTTAGGTAGAATTTATGATGACCTTGGGCGCGATGATCAGGCATTAACTGCTTATCAGGCAACCATTAATCAGGGTAAAAACCTGAAATATTATTTTGCGGCAAATGCAGCGCTGCAAATGGGTAAAGTTTACGAAAAGAAAAAGAATGCTGCAAAAGCCAAAGAAGCTTTCAATACGGCCATTTCCATGAAAAATCATGAATTTGAAAACAGTATTGAAAGCCAGGCAAAAGCCGGATTAAAACGCTTATCGAATTAAAAACGGTGTATAAATGCGTTGATGTGCATACCTGCACCAACTGAGGCGAAAACAGCAACATCGCCTGCTTTTACTTTATAACCTTCAACCTGTTCCTTTAAAACCAGGTCTAACAGGGTTGGTACAGTGGCAACCGAACTGTTTCCGAGCCACGAAATGGTCATCGGCACAAGGTTTTCGGGTACGGTATCTTTGCCATATAATTTAAACAGACGTTTCATAATGGCTGTGTCCATTTTGCCGTTGGCTTGGTGTACAAATACAATATTGATGTCTTCTACACTCAATCCGGCTTTATCTATCGCTTTTTTAATTACCTGGGGCACCTGAACCACCGCAAACTCATAAAGTTTCCGTCCGTTCATTTTAAGGTAATAGTTTCCGCTGGTTTCATCCGGATGAGAGCCTTTTCCCATGGTTAACAAATTGCCGTAGTTTACAGCATGTGTCTCTGTTTTATGGGCAAGTATCCCCTTTTTTTCTGTTCCTTCTTCTGCAGCTTCGAAAATTACCGCTCCGGCACCATCAGAAAAGATCATACTGTCGCGGTCGTGTGGATCGATGATGCGGCTCAGCGTTTCGGCGCCAATTACCATTACGCGTTTGGCATCGCCACTTTTAATAAAGTAATCGGCCTGTATTGCTCCCTGAACCCATCCCGGACAGCCAAAAATAATATCGTAAGCCACACAATCGGGATTGTGTATATCCAATTGCTGTTTAACCTTCGAGGCAAGTGAAGGCAAAATATCGCTGCGATTGCTACCCAGGGGAATATCGCCGAAGTTATGGCAAAAAATAATGTAGTCTAAGGTTTCCTTATCAATACCAGCATTTTCGATTGCTTTTTCTGCTGCCTTTGCGCCGATATGGTTGCTCAATTGCTCGGGGCAGGCATACCGTCTTTCTACTATTTCTGTAATTTCTGAGAATTTATCGATGATCTCAGCATTTTCCTTCTCCAGTCGGTTTCCATTCTCAAAAAACGTAGCATTTAAGAATTCGTTACCAGAAATAATATTCTGTGGAATATAACTTCCAGTGCCGGCTATTACCGTATTTATTACTTTGCTCATAATTATAATACCGCATACTAAAACGGTATGTAGTATAAAAATATCAATTATATTCGGTAATCGAAAATAAAATAATTTTTAGCCATGTTTGTTTTTGGAGGCAAATTTTAACAAATCCCTCTTTACCGCTTACATTTAACTGCAATTCCGCGTTTTTATGGCTTAAATAATTGATTCCATTCAGCAAATATGCTGCCCCGGATTCTTACCTGTAATCATCAGAAAATCCGTATTTTCACTTCCCGGAAGGTTAAGTTATCGTTTTTTTGTAAATAATTGGTGCTGGCGATCGCTTTTAGCCAATAAATAATTAAATATACCTTGTAATGGGTATTTAGGTTCACCTGGTCTTCGCTGTACTTTTACAGGATAAACGAAAACTAAAAATGAAAAAATTACTGTCCCTAATGGTATTGCTGTTATTTACCTATACAGCAAACGCCCAATCACATATTTCGAAAAGTGAATATGCCCGGTATAACTGCAGGTTTGCACCAAAAGGCTCTAATAATGCGGAGGGCAAATTGATGTGCCCTGCTTGTGCAAAAGAAAACGAGGACGCCAGGAAAAAGAAAATAGCTGATGATAAAGCAGCTTCAGACGCTGGTAAGATTAAAAACGAAAAGCTTAAAGCGGAGAATGCCATTTCCTTTAAAAAGAAACAGGCTGAAATTGCAGCTAAAAATAAGGTTACCGAAGTGCACATTAACATGCCCAAGACAATCGCGACCGAAAGCAAAAAAACTGAACCACCCGTAAAGAAAGGGCCGGTTAAACTAGCTAAAGATATTGAGCTATATGCAGGTTGGGGGATGGGAATGTTTACCCACAACAGCCGGACAAATTTCTTCTTAAATGAGAATAAGGATACAGTGTTAAAAAGTAACGACTATTTAGAAACCTATGCTGTGTTGCGTGAAAACAAGAATAATTTTCCGAAGAATATTGGTATAGTGCTTTTAAAGGAAACAAATAAAATATCAAACGGAAGAGAACAAAATGTTGCCGATATAATTGATTTAAAAGGAAAAAGATATTTTAACGACAATACCATTAGTACCATTTTCCACCTTTCGGATGATTATTTTGTGGTGTGCAAAAGCCCAACCCTTCCTGAATGGCGCTCTTATGGAAACAACTATACGGGCTACGAAAATGTTGAAATTTATAACCTAAAAACCAAGAAAAGTATAAAATTGGATAAGGATGCCGGTCGCTTTGTGAGCATATCCATCTATGTTGGTGGCCGAAAAATGCCGGGAGAACCTGATATTACACCTTTTCTTTCACGCTTGTATACCAATTATGATGAAGACGTGTATTGCCTTGATGCCAATAAAAACATGGTTGTTAGGAAAATATTAAAAGCAGATAGATAATCATATCCATCGTTTAGTCATTTTAAGCGTAAAAGAAGAAAGAAAGAGGATGGTAGGGGAAATTTCTCCTGCCATTTTTGTTTAGAGACACTTTTTACTGCGAAAACGCATTAAATATTAACTAAAATCATCAATCAAAAATACAAAAAGCTCTTTAGGGCCATGGGCGCCTAAAACCAATGTTTTTTCGATATCCGCAGTTCGGCTGGGGCCGGTAATGTTGCTGATCATGGATGGAATCTGATTGCCATATTTGTTTTTCAGTATGGCGAAAGCATCTTTAAGGTCTAAAACCAGCTGACTGGTTTTAGCAATAACAATGTGGTGGTGCGGAAAAATACTTAGTCTCCTGCCAGCGGCCCCCTGGTTGCTAACCATTACACTTCCGTTACGCGCAATTAATGCCTCGCAAAGGGTAATCCCTACTTCAGCCTGTTCAAAATCTTTATCTGTTTGATAGAAAGGAAATTCATACTTGCTTAAAAACTGTTGCAACTCGGGCTCCCAGCAATATATTTTGCGCCATTTAAATTTATCGGCCAGCTGTAACATATTTTCAAAAAAGTCGATCCCATCTTCGCAGAAGATAAAGTTACCTGATATAGCCGTAAGTTGTTCAGCAAACAACACTTCCAGCTCGTCTGTGTTTTTTTTATATAGTTGACTTTCTTCTAAATTGGGATAAGGATTTTCACGTTTTTCTAACAATGCTTTCCTTATCTTTTTTAGTATTTGTTCTTTCGCTGTTGTATTATCCTTCATATAAAAAAAAGCTACCCTGATAGTGCACCAGGGTAGCAAATGTAATAATTGAAATTGTTTATTTATGCTTCTACAGGAGTAATATGTCCTGGAGTGCCGCTTTCTCCCTGATTTTCGAATAAGCGTTTTCCGAAAATCTCTTCCAAATCATCTTTAAACAATACTTCTTTTTCAATTAAGATATCAGCCAATTGAACCAGCTTATCTTTGTTTTCTTCTAACAAGTTAATGGCTCTTTGGTATTGACCTTCAATCAGTGTAGAAATTTCTTTATCGATTGTTAATGCAGTATCTTCTGAATAAGGTTTAGAGAAATTATATTCATTCTGACCTGATGAATCGTAATAGGTAATGTTACCTAGTTTCTCGTTCAAGCCATAAATGGTAACCATAGCCCTCGCTTGTTTGTTTACCTTCTCTAAGTCGCTCAATGCTCCTGTAGAAATGGTATCGAACATTACCTTTTCAGCTGCCCTGCCTCCCATTGTGGCGCACATTTCATCCAGCATTTGGTGCGGGCGAACAATTAAGCGCTCTTCCGGCAGATACCAGGCTGCGCCTAAACTTTGTCCGCGTGGTACAATAGTAACTTTAACCAAAGGCGCCGCGTGCTCTAATAACCAGCTTACGGTAGCATGACCAGCCTCGTGAATGGCAATAGCACGTTTTTCGCTTGGGGTAATAATTTTGTTTTTCTTTTCTAAACCACCTACAATTCTATCTACCGCATCTAAGAAATCTTGTTTATCAACTGCCGATTTATTTTTACGGGCTGCAATTAACGCGGCTTCGTTACAAACATTGGCAATATCAGCACCAGAGAAACCGGGAGTTTGTTTAGCTAAAAATTCGGTATCTAACTCTTCTGATTTCTTTAAAGGCGTAATGTGTACTTCGAAAATTTGTTTACGCTCAATAACATCTGGTAAATCAACATAAATCTGTCTGTCGAAACGGCCAGCCCTTAATAAAGCTTTATCTAAAACATCGGCACGGTTGGTTGCTGCTAAAATAATAACGTGTGTATTGGTGCCAAAACCATCCATTTCAACCAAAAGTTGGTTTAGAGTATTCTCACGCTCATCGTTACCTCCCATTACACCGTTTTTACCACGGGCACGGCCAATTGCATCGATCTCATCTATAAAAATGATACAAGGTGATTTATCTTTAGCTTGTTTAAACAGGTCGCGCACACGAGATGCACCTACCCCTACAAACATTTCAACAAAATCAGATCCCGATAACGAGAAGAAAGGTACCTGAGCTTCGCCGGCAACAGCTTTGGCCAATAAGGTTTTACCGGTACCCGGCGAACCTACCAATAAAGCGCCTTTCGGGATTTTTCCACCCAGATCAGTATATTTTTTAGGATTTTTTAGGAAATCTACAATTTCCATTACCTCAGTTTTAGCTTCTTCTAAACCGGCAACATCGTTAAACGTAATGTTTACCTGACTTTCTTTATCGAATAAGGTTGCTTTCGATTTTCCGATACTGAAAATCTGACCGCCACCGCCGGCACCACCACCCATTCTGCGCATCATGAAAATCCAGAAACCAATTAAAAGCAATACCGGTAAAATAATGCTTAAAAACCAACTAGCTAAAGGATTGCTACGATTTTCGGAACTAAAAGTGATTGCTTTTCTGCCTGCAGGCAATGCTTTTTGCGATTCGGCTAAAGCTGCCCTTAAATCGGCAAACTTTCCTCCGTAGGTAAAGTATACGGTTGGCCCGCCAGACATGCCTAAAGAACTTGTGCTTCTGTAAGTTTTGTATTGCGGTTTTTTATCTAAACTGTCTTTTTTGATATAAACCTCGGCTTTAACCAGGTCTTCTGTTTGGTAAGCCACAATCCGGTCAACGTCGCCGGTTAGTAACATCTGGCTTTCAAAAGTATCGTATTTAACTTCTTTGCCACTATCGGTAGTGAATAAGAACTGGGCGGCAATAATGGCAATGATAATTGCTGCATACACCCAAAAAATATTAAATTTTGATCCTTTTTGTGGTTTCTTCGGGATGTTAGGTAATCTTTTTCCCTGTTTGTTGTTTTCGTTGGTATTTTGATTATCGTTCATTTGTCTTTGTCAAAATGGTTCTAAAGGTTACGCGCTTTGATAATTTGTGCTTTCCGCATCCCCCCAAAGTTCTTCTATGCCATAAAAATGGCGTTTTTCGGTCTTAAAAATGTGCACAACCACATCAAAATAATCCAGAATAATCCAATCGGCAGATTCGAAACCTTCTTTGTGTCTCGGATCGGCCTGCGTGGCTTTATATATTTCTTTTTCTACACTATCGGCAATAGCTTTTACCTGTGTGCCGGAGTTGGCACTGGCAATAATGAAATAATCAGCTACCGATGTATGGATATTTCTAAGATCTAACCGCACTATATCTTCTCCCTTTTTCTCTTGGATGCCATGAACGGCCAACTCAGAAAGGTATGTAGAAAGGGCTACTATTTTCTTTTTTACCATTAAAATGCTTTAATTTTGGAATTACAATATTATAAATTCAACACTTGCAAAATAACACTTTTTCGACACTATTTGTTGGTCAAAATTTAATCAAATTAAAAGAAGTTGATTCTACCAATAACTTTTTAAAAGAAATGGTGTCAAAATCCGAGCCATTAGCCGAAGGTACTGTAATTATGGCAGATAATCAGTTTGCCGGAAGGGGGCAACAGCAAAGTGTTTGGCAAACCCAGGCCGGAAAAAATATCAGCACCAGCATTTACCTTAAGCCTTCATTTTTACCCCCCGATAAGCAGTTTTATCTGAATATGGCCGTTAGCCTGGCTGTTAACGAAGCATTAAGCCATTTTATTCCGGTTGGGTTAAGTATCAAATGGCCTAACGACGTATATTACCGTGATAAAAAACTGGGCGGAATTTTAATTGAAAACACACTGACAGGCAGTGCGATTAAATCGGCTGTAATTGGCATTGGTTTAAACGTGAACCAGAAAGAATTTTCCGAAAATATCAGTCAAAGAGCTACTTCAGTCATTCAAATTTTACAAACGGAAACGTTTTTAATGGATATTATGGAGAAAATATTCATATTTATGGAAAAATACTACTTAATTTTGAGAGCCGGGAAGTATAGTATTTTACAAAATGATTACCTTGGCAAGCTGTATAACTTCGGAGTTATGGCGTTATATCAGAATAATGGAGTCATTTTTGAAGGTACCATAATTGGAGTTGAAGAAAACGGCAGGTTAAGGGTAGAAACCGGACAAGGCTTAAAAAGCTTTAGTTTTAAAGAAATAGAATTTACACACACAAAATAAAACACACAATGAAAAAAATCTCACTGGTGCTTTCAATGGTACTTTTTACCATTGCAGGTGCATTCGCGCAAATTGAAAAGCCGGTTACCTGGGCGTATTCTGCAAAGAAAACCGGAAATAATGAAGCTACAATATATTTAAAAGCCACGATTGAAGACAGATGGCACATTTATTCTCAAAATGTTAAAGATGGCGGCCCGGTAAAAACCACTTTTACCTTTGCTCCTTCTAAAGATTTTAGTTTGGTTGGAAAAACAGTCGAGCCTAAAGCAATTGTAAAATACGAGAGTACTTTTAAAATGAATGTAAGCTATTTCGAAAAGTCGGTTATTTTTCAGCAAAAAATTAAGCTAAATAAAGGTACAACCGTTGCAAAAGGTAAAGTAGAATTTATGGTTTGTAACGATAAGCAATGTCTTCCACCAGAAGAGGTTGAATTTAGCGTTCCGGTTAAATAGTTGACAACAAAATAATTACAAACAGTCCCGACAAACTCGGGACTGTTTCTTTTTAAAGTAAAATCTACGTGTGGTAAAAAGCTGTTAATAAAATTATTATTAATTTCACCGCTTCATTCAAACACACACAAAGCGCACAAATGAAAAAGGTTCTATTATTGTTATTAATGGCGGCGATGTTTATTGCATTACCGGCCGTTAAAAGTTACGCACTCGTAACGCAAGATACCACAGCAACTGCCCCACCCGATGATATTGTTTTTACCGAAGTAGGATCGGCACAGGATAGTGCTGCGAATAGTCTGGTAAAAGATTCGGTTAAAAAGGATACTGTTAAAGTAGAAAAAGCTACAACTGTTGCTAAAGATGCGGCGCCGAAACAATCCTTATGGGTAACTTTTGGTTTGGGCTTATTGGCTGGTATTGCAGCCTTTTTTCTTCCTTGCATATTCCCAATGGTTCCGCTTACGGTTGGTTTTTTTACCAAACGTGCAGAAAGCAGGGCGAAGGGAATCAGAAGTGCCATTATTTATGGCCTATCTATCATCGTAATTTATGTTGGTTTAGGTGTAATTATTACGCTAATCTGGGGTGCCAGTGCATTAAACGAAATCTCTACCGATGGATTTTTTAATATTTTCATCTTCCTGATACTGATCGTTTTCGGTGTCTCCTTTTTGGGTGCATTCGAAATTACCCTGCCAAGCTCATTTGTAAATAAACTCGATGCGAAATCAGATTCGAAAGGCTTAAGTGGAATCTTTTTTATGGCCGCAACTCTGGCTGTTGTTTCTTTTTCATGCACCGGACCTTTAATTGGAACTTCTTTAGTTGCCATTAATACTGATTTATTAACGCCGGTAGTGGTAATGTTTGGTTTTTCACTATCGCTCGCTGTAATTTTTACCCTGTTTGCCATTTTTCCGAGCTTAATGACAGGATTACCAAAATCAGGAGGCTGGTTAAACTCGATTAAAGTTTTTCTAGGTTTCCTTGAGCTGGGCTTATCTTTAAAATTCCTTTCAACAGCCGATTTAGCCTATCATTGGGGTATTTTAGATCGCGAGATTTTCTTAGCCATCTGGATTGTTCTGGCCTTAATTTTAGGTGTTTATTTATTGGGAAAAATCAAATTCTCGCACGATAGCGATCTTCCCTATGTTTCAGTTCCAAGGTTATTTATAGCCACTGCTACTTTTGTGTTTGCCATTTACCTTATTCCGGGCTTATGGGGTGCTCCTTTAAAAGCAGTTAGTGCTTTGGTTCCACCTTTATCAACCCAGGATTTTATCATTGGCCAGGATAGCGGATCGGGATCTGGTCAAACAGCTGCTTCAAATCATTCGAAAAGAAAATATGCCGACTTTTTACACATTCCACATAACATTGATGGTTTCTTTGATTACGAAGAAGCGCTTGCTTATGCCAGGGAAGTAAAAAAACCGTTATTTCTCGATTTTACCGGGCATGGTTGTGTAAATTGCCGCGAAATGGAAGCCAGGGTTTGGTCTGATCCGAGAGTGCTTAAAAGGTTAAAGGAAGATTATATTGTGGTTTCGCTTTATACAGACGATAAAACCGATCTCCCCGATGCCGAACAGTTTGATTCTAAAATACTGGGCACCAAAGTAAATACAGTAGGAAAGAAATTTAAACACCTGCAAGCCGAAAGATTTAACACAATTTCGCAACCATATTATGTACTTTTGGGTACCGATGAGAAGGAATTAGTTTCGCCACCTATTGGTGTCGAATTTGATATAGAAAAATATTTGCAATATCTGGATCAGGGATTATCAGAGTTTGCTAAGAAATAAACAAATGAGCAAAATTAAGAATATTGGTGTTTTAACCTCAGGTGGTGATTCGCCGGGTATGAACGCCGCAATAAGGGCCGTAGTAAGGGCCTCTATTTATTATGATATTGAAGTAACCGGGTTTATCCGTGGATACGAAGGATTGATCAGCAACGATTTTATGCCCATGGATCGTAAATCTGTGGCCAATATTATCCAGCGTGGAGGTACAATCTTAAAAACTGCACGAAGCGAAGCTTTCAGAACAGTTGAAGGCCGGAAAACTGCTTACGAAAATTTAAAAGCCAAAGGAATAGATGCGCTGATTGTAATTGGTGGAGACGGAACTTTTACGGGAGCGAATATTTTTTCAAAAGAATTCGATTTTCCGGTGGTAGGCTTACCAGGCACCATTGACAACGATCTCGCAGGTACCGATTTTACCATTGGTTACGATTCGGCCATTAACACTGTTATTGATGCGGTTGATAAGATCAGGGATACTGCAGAATCGCACGATCGCCTTTTTATTGTTGAGGTGATGGGGCGCGACTCGGGCTTAATTGCCTTAAGAAGTGGTATTGGAGTTGGTGCCGAGGCCATTATGATTCCGGAGGCAAATATGAATGCTGACGATATTTTGCACAAACTGGAGCATAGCCGAAAAGATAAAGCATCGAAGATTATTATTGTTGCCGAAGGTGATGATACCGGAGGTGCTTTTAAGGTAGCTGAAATTTTGCAGGCAAAATACCCGCATTATGATACTAAGGTTTCTATTTTAGGCCATATTCAGCGGGGAGGAAAACCAACTTGTATGGATCGTGTTTTAGCAAGTCAGTTAGGCGTTGCGGCAGTAGAGGCGTTAATTAAAGGCGAAAGTGGTGTAATGATTGGTCAGGTAAACCGTGAAATTGCTTTTACACCGTTTGATCATGCCATTAAACACATTGATGCGGAAAAAGTAAGTACCAAATGGTTGAAAATGATTGATATACTATCGTTTTAACCCAAAACATGATATAAAAGAAAAGTCTTTCCCGCACCGGAAAGACTTTCTTGTTTTTGCTTAGTTTCGCTCTAAGCAAATATCTTAATCTTCTAAAATTACCGCAGTACCATTGGCGCTTACCATCAGCATACTGCCTCCGCTGCCAACCGTTTCGTAATCTAAATCTACGCCAACAATTGCATTTGCACCCAAGGCTGCCGCATATTGTTGCATTTCGTTAACAGCGGTGTCTTTTCCTTCTCTTAAAACACGTTCGTAAGAGCTCGATCTGCCTCCAACAATATCCGTTATCCCGGCAAATAAATCTTTAAAAATATTTGCGCCGATAATGGTTTCTCCGGTAACTAAACCAATATATTTTACAATTTTTCTGCCCTCAACAGTAGGCGTTGTGGTTACTAACATAGTTTCAGTTTTTTATAATTAGAATATTATCCTGCTAAAATGTTACAAAAATTTTGAACGCCATTTTTTAAGCCGTTACTGCATTTAGAAAAATAAATTTATGTAATCTCATCCGGTTTCGCATCCCTATTAAAAACCGATAGTTATGAAACCTTCTAAAACCCTCCTCCTCTGCTTTTTCCTTTCGATTGCATTTTTAGTGCAGGCTCAAATGCCGGTGCTCAAAGTTCAGCAAACAGAAAATGAAGTGCAAAAACAAGCTGTAAAGCTTAAAAAACTGAATATAGACGTACAGATTACCGGAAATATTGCCACCACGGTAATGACGATGACATTTTACAACAGCAGCAACCGTATATTGGAGGGCGAGTTAACCTTCCCAATGCCAGAGGGCGTAAGCATAAGCCGTTATGCGCTGGATATTAATGGAAAAATGCGTGAGGCAGTACCCGTTGAAAAAGCCAAAGCCACTGAGGTTTTTGAAAGCATAGAGCGCCGGAGGGTCGATCCGGGCCTTTTGGAGAAAGTAGAAGGCAATAATTTCAGGACGAGAATTTACCCCTTGCCTGCCAACGGAAGCAGAACCATTGTTGTTGGTTATGAAGAAGAGCTTAGCTTTAATAATGGAAACGCCCTGCGCTACCATTTGCCATTAGACTATAACCAGGCAGTAGAAAACTTTACGCTAAAAACTACGGTTTTTGAGAGTGTTTTAAAGCCTCAGCTTAGCGAGCAACCCTATGGCAGCTTTGATTTAAAAGCCAATGGGAACACTTATGTTGGCGAAATCAATAAAAGCAATTACAAACCAAAACACGGCTTAACAATAAATTTGCCTAAACGCAGCGATTTGCCGGAAGTTCAGATGCAAAAAGCATCAAGCGGGTATTACTTTTTAGTTAACGTGTTTCCGAAAGCACAGAGCAGGCCCCGCCAATGGTCTAACCAGATTGGTTTAATCTGGGATACCTCTTTGAGCGGTTTACAGCACGATACTAAAAAAGAACTGGAACTTTTAGGCCGTATTATTAAGCAAAAGCAAAATCTAACCATCCAGCTGGGTTTGCTGAACAATGGTTTTAAGCAGGCCGGTAGCTTTACCGTTTCGAATGGGAACTGGAGCCAGCTCAGAAATAAACTGGAAAACCTGGTGTATGATGGCGGTACTAATTTTAGTGCTGTAAACACGCACGCTTTTCAGGCCGATGAATATCTGTTGTTTAGCGATGGCCTGTCAACCTTTGGACCAAATGTAATTTCGATAAATAAACCCGTGCATACCGTAAATACAGCTCTAAAAGCTGATTATAGCACTTTGAAGTACATCAGTCAGAAAACGGGAGGACAATTTATAAACCTCAATTCCACCTCGGTTAACGATGCCTTTAAGCAGCTTAATGAGCAGAACCTGCAGTTCTTAGGAATTAAAAACGGATCAGACGTGCGCCAAACGTATCCCTCGGTCCACGTTAACGTAAACGGAAACTTTTCTTTGGCGGGAATATTAAATGGGATCAATACGGCATTTGTACTGCAGTTTGGTTACGGCAATACAGTGGTATTTGAGCAAGAGGTTCGCTTAAATGGTACAGAACATACTTTTAACAGCATCAATGTGAGCCGGGTTTGGGCACAGAAGAAAATTGCCGAAATGGATATACAGTATGAAGCCAACAAAGACGATATAAGCGTTTTGAGTAAACAGTTTGGCATTGTTACGCGGAATACCAGTTTAATTGTGCTCGAAAATCTCGATGATTACCTGCGCTATGATATTGTACCTCCAGCAGAATTAAGGCAAGAATACGAGGCCGTTTTAAAACAGCGCAGAACAGCGATTCTGGAACGTAAAACAGATTTGCTTAATGCTGCTGTGGCGATGACAAAAGAATTAAAAGTTTGGTGGAATACGGAGTTTAACCAGGAAATTGAAAAGAAAAAAGAAGGTTACCCCGATCCGGGACTGACAGTTATACAAGGCGACATCAGCGCGAATGAACAGGCCGCTACATCGCGGAGGAACGAGGTAATCAGAACACAAGAAGCGCGCGTTGCCCCTCCTGTTGGCGCAGCAAGAAAAGCTGCTGAGCGAACAAATGAATTAAGTGAAATAGTGGTTGTGGGTTATGCTGCACAGGCAAAACAAGCCCTAACAGGAGCTGCTGTAACACGGCTTAAAGCAAAAGAAACTAATGGTTTTCTGGAAGGTAGGGTGGCCGGCCTAAGCGTGCAAGATCGAAAGGCTGTAGTAGTAGATAAACGGCCGGTGATTGTTATTCCGGAGTTTAAAAGCCATAAGGAATACATGAAAAGCCTTATGGGCAAACCAGACAGCGCTTATCAGGCTTATTTAAAAATGCGCCCGGATTATGTATCTACTCCCATGTTTTATTTCGACGTAGCCAATTGGTTTTACCAGCAAAAAGATAGTGTACGGGCTTTAACTATTTTAAGTAACATTGCCGATTTAGATCTTGAAAATGCAGATCTCTATAAAACACTGGCTTATAAACTCAAGCAAACCGGTAATTATAACGATGAAGTATTTATTACCCAAAAAGTTTTACAATGGCGGCCAATGGAGGCACAAAGTTACCGCGATTATGCTTTAGCCCTGGCAGATGTTGGTCAGTATCAAAACGCTTTAGATAATTTATACAAAGTATTAACGCAAAGTTACAATAGCCAGATTGCCAGAAGGGATCAGGGGATTGAAGAAATTGTAATTGCTGAGATCAACAATTTAATTGCCCGCCATGGCAATAAATTAAGTACAAAAGATATCGATAAGCGATTAATTCAGCCTTTGCCTGTAGATGTACGTGTGGTATTAAACTGGAATAAAAACGATACCGACATCGATTTATGGCTTACTGATCCGATGGGCGAAAAAGGTTATTATGGTAACTCAAGGACAAAAATCGGCGGCAGGATCAGTAATGATTTTACAGCAGGTTATGGGCCCGAGCAGTTTATGATTAAAAAAGCGCCCAAAGGGAAATACAAAATCGAGGTAAATTACTACGGCGACAGGCAGATTACCATTAGCGGGCCAACAACCGTAACTGCAGAAATTTATACCCAGTATGCAACCGGGAAACAGCAGCGTAAAGTAATTGTAATGCCGCTTGTGGCCAATCAGGGAAAAGGGAACTTTGTTGGGGAATTTAATTTTTAATAAGGTGATTACACCGATTAAAAGATTACACTGATTGGATCGCCTTTCAACTAAGCCGTCGTTTCGACTATCGCATAGCGAAATCTAAAACCAGATTTCCTGCTGTAATCGAAATGACGGTTTTTTTTGACCTGGCCTACAGCAATAAACCCGCTACCTCTTCCCAGGTGTTTACACGTTCGTATTGGGTAATGAGCAAATTGTGAGGAGAAGTAAACAAAAGCGGCCGGCCTTTAAAGCCAACAAAATTTTTAATGCGGTCGTCGATCAGGATATCCACATCAACAATTTTATTGCCACAGAACATAATGTGCTGCCAATCGATAAAAGAGAAATGCTCGGCCATCCAGTCGTATTTGTCAATTAGCGAATTACGGAATTCCATAGCCGCCGAAACAATATACACATCGTATTTTTCTTGCAGGGCCTTAATTACCCGCTGGCTATCGGCAATTACTTCCATATCGCGAAAAAAGCCGGGTTCGTTAATGTACTCGAACCATTTTTGGTTAACTTCTTGCGGAACATGGTGGTAAATTTCATTTCCGGCGGCTATTTTCAAATCGAGCGGTACGTTATAATCGCGGTTATACAGTTTAATAAATTTTCCGAGGGCATCGGCAATCACCTCGTCCATATCAATCGCAATTCTTTTCATTTTGTATCAGCAAATATTTTGGTCGTAAATATCCAGAAAACAAAGAAATTAAAGTATGTTTTTAATTTACAGTATTTTAGTTATCTTTGCAGCCCCGCAGCATGTAGCTCCGGGAACTATGTTGAATACATAAATACAAAAAGAAATGGCAACTAAAATCAGATTGCAAAGATTCGGTAAAAAAGGTAAACCTTTTTTCCATGTTGTGGTAGCAGATTCTCGCGCTCCACGTGATGGTAAATTTATTGAGCGTTTAGGTTCATACAACCCAAACACCAATCCTGCTACTATCGAAATTAACTTCGAAAAAACTTTAGCTTGGGTAAACAGTGGTGCAGAACCAACTGATACAGCTCGTGCCATCCTTTCTTACAAAGGTGTTTTATACAAAAAACACTTAGAAGGTGGTGTTAAAAAAGGTGCTTTAACTCAAGAACAAGCTGACGAGAAATTTGCAGCATGGTTAGACGCTAAAGCTGGTAAAATCTCTGGTAAAACAGAAGGTTTAGCTACTTCTAAAGCAGATGCGCGTAAAGCAGCATTAGCAGCAGAAGCTAAGAAAAAAGAAGAAAAAGCAGCAGCAATCGCAGCTAAAAATGCACCTGTTGTAGAAGAGGTTGTTGAAGAAGAAGCTCCAGCTGTTGAAGCTGAAGCAACTGAAGAAGCTCCTGCAGCAGAAGCTACTAAAGAAGAAGGAGCAGAATAATTTAATTATTCCGTTTCACAAAAATAGCGTTTCGAAATCCGGAACGCTATTTTTATTAATACCCCTTTCCGCTATATGAAACACGAAGAAGCATTTTACGTTGGTTACGTTACAAAAACAAGAGGTTTAAAAGGAGAAGTCCAGGTATTTTTCGAATTCGACGAATACGAACAGCTCGATTTTGATGTGGTTTTTGCTGATATGAACGGCAAACTTGTACCTTACTTCGTGGCATCGGCAAAGCTGCAAGCCAATAAAACAGGTTATTTTAACTTTGATGATGTTGACCACATTGACAAAGCCCAGCCGCTGCTAAAAAAGAAATTATATCTACCAATTGCGCAAATGCCTGAGCGCGATGAAAATGAATTCTTTTATACCGATTTAAAAGGCTTTATGGCTGTTGACGAGGCGCTTGGCGAATTGGGTGAGATTTTAGAAGTTAATGAATATCCCCAACAGTTTGTAGCCACCGTGCTTTATCAGGAAACCGAGATCCTTTTTCCTTTAAATGAAGATTTTATTGTTGAAATTGATGATGAGGAAAAGATTTTAACACTTGATTTACCAGAAGGCCTGCTCGATGTTTATTTAGAGAAATAAGCATGGCCGAAACTTTTTAAGCAGGATTTTCGTTTTACCTCTTATGAGGTGCTTATCTATTTCAATAATTGCTGTACTCCTTATTTTAGGCTGTAACCGTAAAGAAAATAAAACCGCACAGCCTGCAAAAGTGCATCAGGTAAGTCAACGGGATTCAATTGAAGCCTTGGGCTTAAAAGCATTAACTGCTTTGCAAGCTAAAGATTACGATGCTTTTGCCGCACTTTTTCATCCCCTTGATGGTGTGCGTTTCTCGCCCTATGGCTTTATCGATCCCACGCACAAACAAGTGCTGGCCAAAGACTTTCTTGAAGCCATAAACCGGAACTGGATTTTAACCTGGGGCCATGTTGACGGAAGTGGCGAGCCCATTAAAATCAGAGTAAAAGCTTACATAGACAAGTTTATTTACAATGCCGATTATTTGCATGCGCCACAGAAAAGTTTCGATGCGGTGATTGGCAAAGGCAATTCGATTGATAACCTTAAAGAGACCTATCCACAGCTTCATTTTACAGAGTATCATTTTAAAGGCTTTGATGAAAAGTACAAGGGCCTCGATTGGACCAGCTTGCGGTTTGTCTATAAAAAATATAACAATGCCTATTATCTGGTTGCCGTTATTCACGATCAGTGGACGATTTAAATGGCTAAATAACTTTCCTTTATGGAAATTACGCTAATCTGCATCATAACTTAAAATCCGCTGTTATGATTAGAAAATTATACCTCTCACTTTTATTTTTTACGCTATTTGGCGCGACTGTAAATGCTCAGAACGCCACTGTTGTAGAGATTGAAAAACTCTCTCCTCCAGAAAAATTATTAAAAGAAACGGCTACAAAAGATTTTCCGGATTTATATCGCAGTGCATTCGAAAAAACTTCTCCATTGCCCGATAGCCTGGTTTTTTATCAGGATCACCCCTTTTTAACGGGCTTGTTTAATGCCTATAAAGATCACAGACCCGTAGTTTTGTCGCCTGATATGATTTGGTTGCTCATCAGTCAGGGATTTGCAAGGCATATCGATAACAACCGGGAAGCTTTAAGACATAAACTGGTTAATTTTGAAGGGCGTAAAGTGCTAACCGTAATGGCCAATGATATCAAACTAGGTAACGCCAACAGCAATTGGGAAGCACTTTTTCCTCAGTTTAATCAGCAAATAAGTCTGTTTACCGGAAAGAAGTTTGTTAAAAATCTAACTGCAGATTTTAGCACCACCACTACTACTACTAAAATCGCATCGGAAATTACTTTGATGGACGGTATGAAATCGTACTTTGTATACCAGGTTATCCTCATTGGTTGCGGCATCCCCAGGGTAACCTTAGAAGGAACCGTTGAAGACTGGGAAAAAGTGCTTCAAAAAATAAAATTTATTAAGCAATACGATTTAAACTGGTGGACAACGGAACTCGAACCCATAGTAAAAGAAATTATCCTGGCCAAAAAAGGCAAGCCAAATAACCAGTTTTGGATGAACATGATTAAAGTGCATACCACCAAAGCTTATGGTACCATTAATACCATAGACGGCTGGATTATCAAACTTTTTCCTTACAATAAAAAGGGGCTAAAAACCAATTTCAAGCCCATTTCTGATATTGGCGGGCTGGCATCGGAGCTGGTAAAGGTTCCTTTTGTATTGGAGAATAAAGTAGATGGCAAAACTTATAACATGGAGTTTTGGGCTGGTTTTGTTGGTTTGAAGCAAAATAAAAATGATTTTTCATTAAAGCCCGAAATTGGCTGGGCCATTAGCTCACCAGTGGATAACGGGGCTACCATGAGCAAATCTGATGCACTAAGCGTTTATAACATTACGGACATACCCAACGAAGTGTACACCGCTAAAAATCTGCGTGTGCTCGAACTCAGTTTTAAAAACCAGATAAAAATACCGGATCAACTGGCCCAGATCGATATTTTAACCTTGAAATTACATGGAAGGATAACCGAAGAAGAAGAAAAACGGATTTTTAAGCTTTTCCCTAAAACGCAGGTCATTATCAATGATAAGGGCCAGAACTGAAAGTAATAAAAGGGATCAGGTAAAAATCTCCTTTGGTTTACTTCAGACTAAAGACTTACCTTTGCGCTATGCGTTTCGATATTATAACTGTTTTACCCGCCCTGCTGGAAAGTCCTTTTGCCCATTCTATACTGCACCGCGCGCAGAAAAAAGGGATTGCCGAAATTGTGGTACATAACTTACGTGATTATGCTACCAATAAGCAAAAAAGTGTAGACGACTATCAGTATGGTGGTGGAAGTGGTATGGTTATGAGTATTGAACCTTTTGCTGCCTGTATTGAAAAGCTTCAGGCGGAGCGCGAGTACGATGAAATCATTTTCATGAGCCCCGATGGTGTTACCTTAAATCAAAGCACGGCCAACGAGCTTTCAATCAAAAAGAACATTATCATTTTATGTGGCCATTATAAGGGCATAGATCAGCGCATCAGAGATATATTTGTAACCAGAGAGATCTCTGTTGGCGATTATGTTTTAAGTGGCGGAGAACTTCCTGCGGCCATCGTAGTAGATGCTGTGGTACGCTTAATTCCCGGCGTGTTAAACGATGAAACATCAGCCCTATCTGATAGTTTTCAGGGAGAATTGCTTGATGCACCTGTATACACCCGGCCTGCCGATTGGCGCGGACATAAAGTGCCCGATGTTTTGTTAAGCGGACACGAAGCTAAAGTAAACGAATGGAGGCACGAACAAGCACTCGAGCGTACCAAAATACGCCGTCCCGATTTGCTTGAATAAGCCGAACAATATTTCTACCCGATAAAAATACCCTTTAGTGGGTATTTTGTACTTCCCTGTGCTATACTATTTTAGCAGATAGAAAGCCGGTTGGATTTCTAAAGCTGATTTTTCTCTTTTGGATTAAACAGCGCGAACGGAAAACAGAGAATTTGTTGTAAATAAGCGGGCGATGTGTTATTTTAGGAGACTTTCCTTCAATCTCCTTTTATGCCAAAACAGATCGTTATTTGCGATGACCATTTACTTTTTTTAAATGGTATTTCAGAATTGCTTAAAAACACCGGAAACAACTATTGCATTTTTAAATTTAGCGATGTGCACTCCTGCAGGCAACATTTAATGCAACATACTGCAGATGTTTTTATATGCGATTTAAACATCAACCATAGCGATGGTTTTTTATTGCTTGAGGAATTGAAATCGCAGTTAAAAAGTACAAAAACGATTATCCTTACTGCTTATTATGAAGATTTTCTGATTCAAAAGGCGAAGAAATTGGGCGTTGATGCTTTTCTGAAGAAAGAAACACCCGCCGAGGAGCTAATTGAGATCATAGAGTCGGGTAAGAACAAGGAGTTTTATACCAATAAGAATTATAAGAACGGCAATAGTGTGTACAGCACTATGGATAGTCCGATTATCAATAAATTCAGGATATCTAAACAGGAAAAGGAAATTATAAAATTAATTATAAAAGGATTAACAAGTAAAGAAATTGCGGATGTGCTGTTTATTAGTATAACAACTGTTACCACCCACCGGAAAAATATCCACCGGAAACTGGAAATTAGTAACAGCAGTTCGCTCATCAAGTTTGCTCATGAGAATAATCTACTTCTTTAGCCTTCTGCTATGCTCTTATTGCTCATGTGCACAAAATATAAATGAACAACTTTCCATATCATCCGGCTACGCAGTAGATACAGGCTCTGCCTGGAGCCGGGGCAATCTTCAATCGCAGCAGCTTTACCCTTTTAAACAGCATCAAACTGTTAATATTGGGTACAATAAAAATGCTGCAGTATGGTGCAGGTTTACCCTTAAAAATACGAGCCCGTCGCAATGGGTAAAAACCTGGTTGTGTTTTAATAATAACCACATCGATAGCCTCACGCTTTACGATGCTGCGGTATCGAAAACCATTGGCGATAGAACGGCCAGTCAAAGTCCTTTTATCGAAACCCTGGCATTTGAGCTTAATTTGCAGCCTAATGAGGAGAAAACAATTTGGGTCAGGGTAAAAAAAGTGACCTCTTATTTAGATTTCGCTTATAGTTTAGAGAGTCAGACTGATTTGGAAGCAAGGTCATCGCGCAAAATAGCCCTAACTTCTTTTTTTCTCGGCATTGTTTTTTTGCTGCTCATGATCAATGGAATATTGTTTTTTATGACCAAAAACAGGTCTTACCTCTACTACATCGCTTATTCTATGCTCACAGCCTGTTATGCTGCTATTACCACCAATTTTGCCAAACACATCATGTTTCCGCAGTTTCGGTTCTTTAGCGAAGGAAGGGTTTACGTTGGCGCGCTTTGGTATATCGCACTCAGTTTTTTTCTCGATCATTTTTTAAAATTGCGAAAAAATCAACCCATCAAGCATAAAATTGTAATCGTGTTCAATTGTATTAATTTTTCGCTGATTGTGATTTCAATTTCGCTGCTTGTGCTTTACCCGGATGTTGAATTCCATTACTTTTTTATCCTGGGTTATATCGTATTTCTGGCTTCAATTATTTTACTGTTCCTATCGGCATTATCGCATGTAAAAATCGAAAGAACACAAGGCATTTATGCTTTGTTTGCCTTTTTGCCTCAGCTTATTTGGGGTGCCAGCCTCATTTTAAAAACTTTCGAAGTTATTCCTTACGCAATGGGTGGTAACTGGATGTTGTTTATTAGCCTGTATGAGGTGTTTTTGTTTGGCTATGTGCTGTCCAGAAATTATATTGATATCTTTTTTAAAAACAATGAGTTGATGCAGGAAATTATTTTCGAAAAAGAAAGTTCCCTAAAAACGATCAGTGAAATTCAGCTTCGTGAGCGCAGAAATATTGCCAATATTATTCACGATAGAGTGGGTAGTAAAATTGCCTACATCATGCATCTTTTTGATATGGAGAATACCAAACTGGCCAAACAAACCATTGGCGAGCTGGCAGAAGATATCAGGGATATTTCGCATAAAATCCTTCCTAAAGCACTTGATGATGGCGCATTGGTGGCCAGTTTACAAAGTCAGCTCAAAACCTTAAATGCAGGTTTAACGGATACCAAAATTGAACTTTTTTGTTATGATTTTCCAGAGAAAGTACATGAGCCCTGGGTTTACGATTTATACCTGATTTCGCTCGAAATTATCAATAATGCGATAAAGCATGGTCAAAGTAGCTTAATTACCATTGAGTTTTATCAATACAGCAAGCATTATCATTTTCAGTTTGTAGATGATGGAATTGGTTTTGATATGCAGAAAATCAGTAAGGGGTTCGGGTTAGATAATATCGAAAAACGGATTCACTATTACAATGGTAACTTCGAAATCAATAGCGTTAAAAACGAGGGTACCATTATTCAGATTAATATTCCTACCTAATTTTCATGCCATTTCTCTTCGTGATATACCCTTTATTGGGTATTTAAACCTGTTAGGCCTTCATGTATCTTGGTTGCAATAAAATCTTAATCAGATAAACATGAGACAACTATTTACAACAGCGCTGTTAAGCATATTGGTTATTGTGGCCAATGCCCAAAATGTAGTACCCAAGCGAAACGCCAGTGGGAAATATGGATTTATAGACAAAAGCGGGAAAGAGGTCGTTCCTTTTAAATACGACGATGCCGGATATAATTTTGAAGACGGCATAATAAAGGTTAAGCTGAATGCCAAATATGGCTTTATTGATGAAACCGGAAAGGTTGTAATCCCTATTATTTATGATGAGGTTCGTGGTTTATCCGAAGGCTTAATTGGTGCCTTAATTAACGGAAAATTTGGCTTTATAGACAAAACAGGCAAAACAATAATCGCTTTCAAGTATGATTACGGAACTTACTTTAAAGAAGGCTTTACACCAGTTGAAAACGGTAAAAAATCGGGCTACATAGATAAAAATGGTAAGGAAATCACATCCTTAAAATACGATGTTGCTTTTGATTTTCATGAAGGTATTGCCAAGGTTAGATTAAACGAAAAGTATGGATTTATAGATAATACAGGGAGAGAAATTACACCTTTAAAATATGAAGATGGAAATAACTTTAAAAATGGCTTTGCCAGCGTTAAGCTGAAGGATAAATGGGGTTTTATTGATAAAACGGGCAAAGAAATTACCAGGTTTAAATACGACTATGCCAAAGATTTTTCGGATGGGGTTGCACCTGTTGAAAAGAATAAACTCTATGGCGCCATTGATAAAAACGGAAATGAAATTATTCCTTTCAAGTATCGGTTCATTGCTGATTTTGTGGATGGTTTAGCCAAAGCCGGGCTTAATGGAAGAGAAGGGTTTATAAACAGAACCGGTGAAGAAGTTATACCCATTAAGTACGATGCAGTAGGCGAATTTAAAAATGGAGCAGCTATTTTTAGGTTAAATGGCAGATGGGGATCGTTTGATAAAACGGGAAAAGAAATTACAAAATAATCTTAGTTAACACTTAATCTTTATTTAAATAAAATGTACATGAAAACTTTAACACTCGCGCTTTTTTTATTTTATGGATCTTTCGCCTTTGGACAATTAAAAACTGATAATAAAAAACTGGCGCTCATACAAGACATTTTTAATAAAACAACGAAGGATAACATCAACACTTTTATGAAGGATAAGGGCTTTGAAAAAGGAGATGTAGAAGAAGGTGAAGATGATATTAAAGAAATATATGCCTTCAGTTCGAAAATCGATCTGATCGAGATCTCTTATGGCAAAAACAATAAAATAAGCAGTGTTATTTGTATTTTTTCCGGCGCAATTAACACCCCTTTTATCGAAATTGAACTAAAAAATAACGGATATAGTGCTAAAGTAACCAAGCAAACTATAAATGGGCAACCA
The DNA here is from genome assembly GCA_965284455.1 of Sphingobacteriaceae bacterium. Lineage (GTDB taxonomy): Bacteria > Bacteroidota > Bacteroidia > Sphingobacteriales > Sphingobacteriaceae > Pedobacter. The sequence continues at coordinate 4,401,103 of OZ260086.1, read as the reverse complement.
ATAAGTAAAAATATCTGGAGCAAATCTGGCGATAAATTTAATTTTGTAACTTATTCCGATGAAGCAGAAAAAATTGGTGTATTAGGTTATGGGCTTTATAAGTAATAGGCTCGGCCTGGCTTATTTGTAGATCATAAACCTGGCCTAAATTATCGATTAGTTTATAATATTTTGCTGTTACATTTTGTAAAAGGCAGGCGAATAGGTGCTCTCCAGACCTTTTGGAATAGAAGCATTTAACATAATCGAATGTGGAATTCATAAAGATTGTGGAAAAAATTAAAAATGGTTTTTTTATATCAAAAAAAATCCCTAATATTGCAATCCGATTTTCAAGGTAAAGAAAGTTGGTTTAATAGCTTAAAATCATGGATTTAGTAAAATTTGTTGAAGAGCAGGCCATCGCGAAAAAAGATTTTCCTGCGTTCAAGTCTGGCGATACAGTGAGCGTACACTATAAAATTCGCGAAGGTAATAAAGAACGTGTTCAAATTTACCAAGGTGTTGTAATACAACGTAACAGTGCAGGTGCTAACGAAACCTTCACCGTGCGTAAAATGAGCAACGGCGTTGGGGTTGAGCGTATTTTCCCTTTTAATTCTCCAAACATCGAGAAAGTAGAAGTGAATAGCTATGGTAAAGTGCGTAGAGCTAAATTGTTCTATTTACGTGCTTTAACTGGTAAAGCTGCTCGTATCAAATCTTTGAGAAAATAATATTCTTTATTATAAGATACAGCCTTCACGATTAATTTCGTGGAGGTTTTTTTGTTTATACCTTTGTTAAATGTTAGATTCAGCTTTTTTCGACCAGGTTTTTTGGGGCAATACCGTTAAGGCCTACTTCCTTTTTGGTGGCCTGCTTTTTTTAGGTTTAATATTTAAAAGAATCGTTTCGAGGCTATTAAGCCGCTTGCTGTTTAAGCTTTTTCGCAGCTTTTCAAGCCAATCGCACAACGATGCTTTTGTAGCCCTGCTCATCAGGCCTATTGAGGTTTTTATCCTCTTAACTACGCTTTACCTTTCCATTAATCAGTTAAAACACCCTTTAGAGGTAACGGTATTCCATTACAGTAAACTTATTGGCAAGGTTAAAGAGCAGATTCCGGTAACCATTGGCGATTGTATCGACCGGATATTCCTTTTTATGATTATCCTCTCCATTTTCTGGATCATTTTAAGGATAATCGATTTTATCAGTCACGTATTGCTTTACAAAGCATCGTTAACCGAAGATAAAGCCGACGACCAGCTTGTACCTTTCCTGAAAGAGCTTTTCAAAACCATTGTTATTTTTATCGGCTTTTTTACCCTGCTGGGCTTTGTTTTCGAAGTAAATGTGCTTACCCTGATTACCGGTTTAGGTATTGGTGGTATTGCCATTGCCCTGGCTGCAAAGGAAAGTTTAGAGAACCTCATCGGATCGTTTACCATCTTTTTGGATAAACCTTTTACGGTTGGCGACCTTGTAAAAGTTGACGGTGTAGAAGGAACAGTAGAAAAGGTTGGTTTTAGAAGTACGAGGATCAGAACTTCAGAAAAAACGATGGCAACCATTCCTAATCGCGGGATGATTGATGGCGTACTGGAAAATTTATCGTTACGAAATTCACGTAAGGTATCTTTTATTATCGGGCTTACTTACGAAACCAATTCTGCATCACTACGGAAAATCATTACCGAAATAGAAAGCTACATCAACAACCATCAGGGGACCAGTGATGATGGAAATGCCTCTTTTAAAAGCTTTGGCGACTCTGGCCTAAATGTGGAGGTAAATTACTTTGTAACGGAGCTCAATTATACCCAATTCCTTCAAATCAGGCAGGAGATTAACCTCGAGATAATGGATATTGTAATCCGCAATAAATCTGATTTCGCCTACCCTACGCAGCGTTTAATTAGTGATAGGATAGTTTCGCAGGGCGATAATGCAGAGGTTGGCAACGACGCGACAGATTAAGATAGATTAAAAAACCTCAGGTCGCGATTACAAATCACGACCAACACAAAACCTTTGCTATGGTTCGTGTATGCGCAGGTTATAAATTCACGGAACTAAAGAAGTCAAGTTTTAAAACTTGACTTCTTTTTTAGTCAGCGGCCCAAACACTCACGGAATGCTCTGCTCTAATTACAAAAACAAAAAGCCGGTTCAGAAAATCCTGAACCGGCTTTTTAATGCGTTATAAGTTTATGGCTTAGCTTAAAGTAGCAAGAGTTGTTATTCCCCCTTTAACTACCTGGTTAAGCTCCACATTAACTTTAGTGCCTACCGGAAGAAATACATCAACACGTGAGCCAAATTTGATAAAACCAAATTGTTCTGTTTGTACCACCTGGTCGCCTTCTTTTACGTACCATACAATTCGGCGTGCCAATGCACCGGCAATTTGACGGAACAATACCGGAGTACCATTTTTATGTTCTACAACTGTAGTTGTACGCTCATTCTCTGTAGAAGATTTTGGGTTCCAGGCTGCAAGGTATTTGCCCGGGTGGTATTTAAAGAATTTTACCACACCCGAAATAGGGTTACGGTTAATGTGCACATTAATTGGCGACATGAAAATAGAAACCTGTAAACGTTTATCTTTAAAATATTCGCCTTCTTCAGTTTCTTCAATTACCACAACTTTACCATCTGCCGGGCAAATTACCAGGTTTTCGCCTGAAGAAAAGCTGCGGCTTGGGTTGCGGAAAAACTGCAGTACAATGATAAATAACGCAGCCGAAAAAATGTAAATAAACCAGCGTAGCCAGGTTATATCATGGTATTTATAATCAACAATTGCATTGATTACGAAAATAAACAATATGCTTAGGGCAATGGTAGTGTAGCCTTCTTTATGTATGGTCATTGTAGTGATAATTATTGCGCAAAGGTGCGAAAAATAAATTAATACAATCTAAAAATTATACCTCGGTTGCTCTGTAAATATCGGTTAGGTTTCTGCCAAGCCCGTTGTAATCCAGTCCGTAACCAACAACAAACTCATTTGGTATTTCAAAGCCCACATATTCAAGCGCTTCTATTTCGTATTGCAGGGCGGTTGGCTTAAGCAAAAGCGTACTTACTTTTACCGATGCAGGGTTCTTTTCTTTGATGGTTTTTAAAATGTGGATTAAGGTTAATCCGGTGTCTACAATGTCTTCAACAATAACAACATCACGGCCTGCTATATCTTCGGGTAAGCCGATCAGTTCTTTTACTTTTCCAGAGCTTGATGTGCCTTCGTAAGAGGCTACACGCATAAAAGCAACTTCGCAGGGTATATTAATTTCCTTAATCAGATCGGCCATAAATAAAAAACTACCGTTCAATACCCCAATAAATAATGGACATTTTCCTTCGTAATCTACATTCATCTGGATGCCCAGCAATCGAATCCTTTTGTTTATGGTATCATTCTCTAAAAAAATCTCGAATTCTTTATCCTCTACTTTTATTTTGTGCATGCTGCTTTGTTGTTGTTTGAAAAATGTTTTAATGTTGGAAGGCTGTAATGTTATTGCTGGTCATCGCTTTGTTGTTCGATTGTTAGCAGAAATGGTTAATCGTACAAATTGGCTAATCGGTTAACTGTTTTAAGCAACTGTCAACTGCCAATTGTAAACTGTAAACGGGCCTCCAAACTCCCAGCTCAAAACTACTGCCCCTGGCTTTTCTCCAGTTCCTTTTGTCTTCTTCGTTCTTCCCGACGTTCCTGTCTTAATTGTTTTTTTGATTTGGCCGTATCCGGTCCGGCAACTGGCTTAACGGTAGTTGTATCTTTTTTAGATCCGCCACCAAAAATACGGTCGAACAAGCTTTTGTTTTTATCCTGCATAATTACCGGCGGCAATCCATCTTCATCATCATCAAAAGCTGTGGTGTCGATTACGGCGGTATCTGGTGCCAGATATTGCCGCAAGCCCTCTCTTAAGCGTACGTTGTAGAAGCCATAACCAGATGTATCGCTTGCAGTCAGGCCTCTTCTGGCCATAATGTTACCCATAAACCTGAAGTAGTTGAACATGTAAGGTTTCAGGCTCCCATCGGCCATAAATTTATACATCGAAGCTTTTGGTTTAGGTACAATACTGGCCAAAAATAAGCCATCGCCAATGGTTAAATCGGCCGGCTGTTTACCGAAATAATATCTCGAAGCCTCGCCAATCCCGTAAATATTTTGGCCAAGCTCCATAATGTTGAAATAAACCTCGAGCATGCGTTGCTTGCTTACCAAATGGTTATGCTCAATCAGCCAAACGATTAAAATTTCTTCGGCTTTACGGGCCAATGTTTTTTGACGGCTTAAATACACATTTTTAACAAGCTGCATGCTGATAGTACTGCCTCCGCGCTTAAATTTCCGTTCCTTAAAATTTACAGCGATCGATTTACGGATGGACTCTTCAACAAAGCCGTTATGTGTAAAAAATGAAGGATCTTCGGCGGTTAGTACTGCGTTGATGAAGTTTTTCGATATGGCCGACAGGGGGGTAAAATTGGGGTTTGCCGGGCCAATGGTAATATCGCGCATCGGTTTCCCGTATTCGTAAGGCGTATAAACGAACGGACTGTTAATTTTTTGCAGGTTGGTTTTGCCCCATTGCACAATCTTGAAATCAACCGGGGTCAATGTAGAACTGAAACGAACACTATCCGGAATTTTAGTGTCGAGATAAAAATTGAGGTTGTATTTCACCTTCCCCTGAACCCTCAAGCCTTCTAACGATTCGAACAAACCTTGTGGAAAAGCATCCAAAACGGCTTGTGCATCCTGCTCCTCAGCATTTAATTTAAGTTCGTAAATTTTGTTTTTACCCAGTGTATATTTGACGTAAGGGTGAATCTGCGCATTTTTTAAATAAGCGGTAGAAGTACTATCCAAGGCAATATAATTTGGCCCCACTAAAATGTCGGCATCCAGTTTGGCACTTTGTACCACAATATCGTTCGAGGCAATTCGAGGCTGATTAACGAGCATGTTTTTAACCGACCATGAGCCCGAAATTTTATAATCATCACCACTGTATTTGGCATTTTTAAGCTCAGTTTGCAGGGTGTCGAAACTTAATTTGGCGTGTAATTTATTGTTCAGGTAGGGCAGTTCCAGTTTTTTTCCATCGGCATAAGCCATAAAGCTTAATTCTTTACTCCCCGGATTTACATAACCATTAACATGCCATATTGATTCTCCATTATTTACATTGATGCTCGATTTCAGGTCTCCCCCATCAATAACGGCTTCAGTATCAAAAGTTAATTTGGCTGTATCGTGGTCGTTCAGTTTGAAAACCATGTTTTTTACATCCATATCATCAGGTATTTTGTACAAAACCTGATTTAAAATGTTGCTGGCTATTTCTGATAGATTGACCTTGTTCTTAGTAGCAGTGCTGTCTTTTTTCTTTCTTTTTAAAATGAAATCGATGTTGGTGGTCGAATCTTTTAACACAACGCTTACAAAGCCCTGGTTTAATTTTACTTCCGAAAGCTTAACGTGACCGAGTATAAGCGGGAAAAGTTTTACCGATACACTCAGCTCACCGATGTTAGAGAGGGTGTCTCTTTCTTTTGGAACAACTGAAATGGCGGTCATTTTTACGGTACTTAGGCCGGTAAAGCCAGCAGCACCGATTTTAACCTCCAAACCATAATCTTTATCGGCTTTGGCAATGGCTTTGGCGATCATTTTTTTAAGTAGCGCCTCTCTTTTGCTATAAGCTACCGCACCCAGCGCAATGCAAACAACCATAAACACACCTAAAACCCAGGCTCCGATTTTTAAATATTTTTTAGGGATCTTAATTTTTGGTATGCGCATATAGTCGTTAAAATGGTTAATTGCTTAAACGTAACAATTAAATGTTTATTTCGTGTTAAAATTACAGTTTAAAAGGCTAAATAAAAGTATTTATGGCTATGTTTTGTTAATTTTGAATTTAAATTAATACAATGCAGATTAGCCCGCAACAAGTTTTAGATGCGCTTAAAAATGTTGAAGATCCCGATCTTAAAAAAGATCTGGTAACCTTAAACATGATTAAGGATTTACAGATTACCGATAACCAGGTTAGCTTTACCTTAGAGCTTACTACTCCGGCATGCCCTATGAAGGATATGCTGAAAAATGCCTGTACCAATGCTGTTAAGCATTTTGTATCGCAAACGGCAGAAGTAACGATCAATGTAACCTCCAGAGTTACCCAGCCAACCAATTCATCATCATTAGATAACATCAAGAATATCATTTTGGTTTCATCAGGAAAAGGTGGGGTTGGAAAATCAACCGTATCGAGTAACCTGGCTGTTGTTTTGGCTAGAGATGGCGCAAAAGTTGGTTTAATTGATGCCGATATTTATGGCCCATCGGTACCAACCATGTTCGATTTAGTTGATGCTAAGCCGGGGGCGGAAGAAACTGCCGATGGGAAGACTAAAATTTTACCGATTGAAAAGTATGGGATTAAATTGTTATCACTTGGGTTTTTTGCAGATCCTGGTCAGCCGGTGCCATGGCGCGGGCCTATGGCTTCGAATGCTGTAAAACAATTGTTTAACGATACCAACTGGGGTGAGCTCGATTATTTAATAGTCGATCTTCCTCCAGGCACGGGCGATATACACATCACCATTACGCAAAGTTTCCCGATTTCTGGTGCGGTGGTGGTAACTACGCCGCAACAGGTAGCGCTGGCCGATACACACAAAGGTTTGGCCATGTTCAGAATGCCGGGGATTAATATTCCGATTTTGGGAGTTATAGAAAACATGTCGTATTTTACGCCTGAAGAACTGCCGGAAAACAAATATTATATCTTTGGAAAAGGTGGCGGAACCAAGCTGGCCGAGCGTTTCGATGTGCCGTTTTTGGGCGAAATTCCGATTATACAGAGCATTTCGGAGGCTGGCGATAACGGTAAACCGGTAGCATTAAACCAAAATCCTTTGCTGGATGGAATATTTGGGGATATTGCAAGTAAAATTGCGCAGCAAATCTCCATCAACAACGCACAAATGGTGAATTGCTAAAAAATTACTATTTTTATAAATTAAAAGATACATAATGAATTTAACAGAGCAAGTAGAACAGGCATTGGAAACTATCAGACCTTATTTAAAGGCCGACGGAGGTGATGTTTCTGTTGAAGAAATTACAGCTGAAGGAACAGTAAAGCTTAAGCTTTTAGGCAGCTGCGGCTCTTGCCCAATGAGTTTCATGACCATGAAATCGGGCATTGAACAAGCTATTATGAAAGCTGTGCCAGAAATTACTTCGGTAGTTGCGGTAAACATGGCCGAGCAAGAATAGCTTTAACACTATTTAACAAGGAAGTTTTATTAATAAAATTACTTTTGTCTTAATGAGATATTGTGTTGCCCTAATCTGCCTAATTTTTTCTGTTACCGCTTTTGCGCAACAAAAGCCGGAACAGGATAAACTCATCCAGTTTTCAGGGATTATTACCGATATCGATAGTTCGAATGTGATCCCTTATGTTACGATAACCAACCTTTCGGCCAAAAGCAAAAGGGTTGCAGCCGATTATAGGGGCTATTTTACTTTTATTGTTAACCCGGGCGATACCATTTTATTTACCGCCATTGGTTATAAAAAATTTTCGACTGTAATACCTGAAGGTACACCAGATAGTAAATACACCATTATGGTTAAGTTGAAATCGAACGTGGTGGATTTGCCATCGGTAAGGGTATTCCCATGGGCAACCACCGAAGAGTTTACCCGCGAGTTTCTATCGATAAAACTGGCCGATGATGATATGGCTATTGCTAAAAAGAACCTTTCGCGCGCATCAATTAACGGTTTAATTCAAACCCTGCCCCGCGATGGTCAGGAAATTGGCAGCCAGAATTACCGCTATAATTTCGACAGGATGATTAACAAAAACATGGTTCAAACCAACCCATTGTTAAATCCTTTTGCCTGGGGCAAGCTGATGCAGCAAATTTTTGATGGAGATAAGAGCAGGACGAATTAGTTTGGAGTTTTAAGTTCGGAGCCTTTAGTCCTGGATGCAGGCCTAATCCAGTCAGTCAACTAATTTTAGTCTTAATGGTGAGGCTTTAGCTCCCGAATTAAATAGTTCATAAAATAAAAAAGGGAAAACGTTTCCACTTTCCCTTTAACATCTTCCATCAAAAACTTATCTCTTTTTGCTCTTGTTCGGAAACTTCATTTTGTAATCGGTTTTGATATTTCCTTTTGAAATGGCATCCAGTTTACTTTTAAGCATTGTTTTACGGAGTACACTCACCTTATCGGTAAATAATTTTCCTTCAATGTGATCGTATTCGTGTTGAATTACGCGGGCTGCTAATCCATAAACATCTTCGGTATGTTCTACCCAGTTTTCATCGAAAAAGCTGACCTTGATGTTCGGCTTGCGTAAAATGTTTTCCCTGATATCGGGAATGCTTAAACAACCTTCGTTAAAACTCCAGGGCTCGCCCGTTTCTTCTAAAATTTCAGGGTTTATAAATACCCTTTTGTATCCTTTTGTCCCATCTTCATCATCACCGGTATCAACAATGAATAAGCGGATTGGTAAGCCAATTTGTGGCGCTGCCAGGCCTACACCGTTTGCATAATACATGGTGTCGAACATGTCGCTGATCAATTGTTTTAATTCAGGGTAATCTTTATCTATTTCGGTTCCTATCTTTTTTAGAACAGGATCTCCGTAAGCTACTATTGGTAATTTCATTGTATTCTATTTTGTTCCCACAGATGCTGTGATCCGGATAAGTTTTTTACACCTATCTGTGTTTATTCTGTTGATCTGTGGTTAATTTAATGCAAATTTAACAATTATTCTGCTATTGGCGAGAATGTAAAGATATTCAACCGGTCGATATCGAGCACTTCGTTTACTACCTGCGCCATCTGATTGGTGGTAACGGCATTAATTTTTTCAAAAACTGTTTCAAGCGAATCAATTTTGTTATGGTCGATAAGGCTTTTGGCCATTGATATAATTAAACCAATTCTGTTTTCTTCGCCCAACGCTATCTGTCCAATAAATTTGTTTTTGGCCTTTTGCAGCTGCAGTTCATTTAAGGGCTTATCTTTTAATTTCTTAATCTCTTTAAAGATAAGCGAAAGCGCTTTTGCCTGTTTTTCTTTATCTGTTCCGAAATAAATCGAAAAAATACCGGTATCGCTTAATGGCGAAAAGTTCGACTCGATGGTGTAGGCTATACCGTATTTTTCTCTGATCTGCAGGTTTAAAACCGAGCTCATACCATTGCCGCCAAAGTAGCTGTTCAATAGCATTAAGGGTACTTTTTCCGATTGATGGGTGGTATAGGCTTGTGTGCCTAAAATACAGTGTGCTTGCATAATTGGCTTGTAAATGGTAGTGTTACTTTGCGCCAGAACGCCTGGCTTTGTCCTTTGCAGATCGGGTGTATTCTCCTCAACATCAGCAAAATGTTTACTTCCTTTATTAACAATGTTTTTTAGGGTATAGTTACCTAAAACTGCCACCACAATTTCGTTGGTGCGGTAATTGGCTTTCCTGAAATTGATTACATCCTCGCGCGTAAACTGCTGAACTGATTCGGTTGTGCCCAGAATATTATTGCCCAGTGGGTGACCTGCAAACAGCATATCCTCAAAATCATCATTAATGGCCTCTTCCGGCTGGTCGAGGTACGAGGCAATTTCGTCCAAAATCACACTTTTTTCTTTATCCATTTCATCTTCGGGGAAAGTAGAATGAAAGATGATATCGTTAAAGAGCTCTAAAGTGCGGTCTAAATAAGGATTTAGAAAAGAAGCATGAACACAGGTATATTCTTTGGTGGTATAAGCGTTTAAATCGGCACCAATGCTTTCCAGTCGGTTTAAAATCTGGTTGGTACTGCGTTTTTCGGTGCGCTTAAAAATTAAGTGCTCGATAAAATGTGCCAAACCTGCTTTCTGATCGGGTTCATCGCGCGAACCGGTATTGATAATGATGCAGGCATGTGATATGGCTGAAGCCGATGGCACGTGCAATAAGCGGATGCCATTGGGTAAAGTATGAACATTGTATTCCATTGAGGTGCAAAGATAGGGCTAATTGCTTACAAAGCCTCTGTATCTGGGTATTGCAATTGTAAGGCGGAAATCAATTTATCTTTAGTTGGCCTTTTAAGTGCTAAAAAAATAAAATTGGCCGCACCGAAAATTAAAAAGAACGAGTTATGGGTGATGAAGAAACCGACAATATTGAATAATGCACCGCCTTCTAAAAGTGCCGAACTAATAATGAAAGCACTTTGGTACATGTTAATTTTGGTATCGACAGGTGCAGTTTTATCTATTTTTGCCATTAAATTTCTGAAAAAGAAGATGCTTGCCGAAATGGTGATCAAGCCCATGATCGGAAATATTGGGTTAAACGGCGAGGTGGTTTTTGGGTTAGCATCAAAAAACATGATTTCGCGGTTAAGAAAAATGGTTACCAGGGCGAACAGGAAAACGCCCGAGCATAATGCCAGGTGAATGGTTTGGAGTGTTTTTAGTTTGGTGTTCATGTTAAGTATTGTAAATAAAAAGGTGTCATGTTGAGCCTGTCGAAACATCATCAGAAAGTTCTTCGATGGGCTCAACATGACAAAGTAAATGAGAAATAACTATTTATCAATACCCTCCAGCGCAAATAAAAAGGCCCATCTTAACGAAACATCTTTAAGGTAATCGAAACGGCCAGACGCGCCGCCATGGCCAAATTCCATATTGGTTTTAAGCAATAAAACATTTTTATCGGTTTTTGTTGCCCTCAACTTGGCTACCCATTTGGCTGGCTCAAAATACTGTACCTGACTATCGTGCAGCCCGGTAGTAACCAGGATATTTGGATAAGCTTTTTTCTCTACATTTTCGTAAGGCGAGTAGCTTTTCATATAATCGTAAGCTGGTTTTTGTTTTGGATTTCCCCACTCGTCGAATTCGTTTGTGGTAAGCGGGATACTTTCATCCAGCATGGTATTAATCACATCAACAAAAGGTACATCGGCAATTACACCATTCCATAGATCGGGCGCAATATTAACCACAGCGCCCATTAACAAGCCTCCGGCACTACCACCATGTGCGTACAAATGGCCTTTTGAGGTATATTTTTGCTCAATCAGATACTCTCCGGCTGCAATAAAATCGGTAAAGGTGTTTTTCTTCTTCATCAGCTTGCCATCTTCGTACCACTGGCGCCCCATTTCCTGTCCGCCGCGGATATTGGCAATGGCAAATACAAAGCCCCGGTTAAGCAAGCTTAAACGGGGGGATGAAAAGTAAACATCAGAATTTGAACCGTAAGAGCCATAGCCATAAAGCAGCAGAGGCGAATTCCCGTTTTTCTCAAAGCCTTTTTTGTACACCAAAGCAATTGGAACTTTGGTGCCATCTTTAGCCGTGGCAAAAATACGTTCTGTTACATAATCTTTTGGGTTATAACCACCTACAACCTCCTGCTGTTTCATTAGTTTCTGATCTTTTTTGATCAGGTTGTAATCGTAAACTGAATTGGGCGTGGTTAACGAAGTATAGTTATAACGCAAAGTAGTGCTGTTGTATTCGGGATTTGAACCTACCCCGGCATCGTAAACAGGTTCGTCAAATTTAATGTAATAATCGCTACCATCTTTTTTCAATACGCGTAGTTCGGTTAGGCCGTTTTTGCGTTCAGTTAAAACGGTATAATCTTTAAATTCGTCTGCTCCTTCTAACAATACATCAGTACGGTGCGGAATTACCTCTTTCCAGTTTTCTTTCGCAGTTTTATCTAACGGGCATTCCATTAAACGGAAGTTTTTGGCGTTCCAGTTGGTCAGAATCAAAAACTTATCATCAACAGGCATTACGTCATATAAAACATCTTTTGATCGCGCGGCAAAAACCTTAAACGGCGTTTCAGGATGGTCGGCATCAATCATCTTGTATTCGGCTGTTAATGTTCCCTGCGAAACGATGAAGATATACCTGCCATTTTTCGATTTGCCCACCCCGATATAATTGGTGTTATCTTGCTCATCGTAAACCACTGCATCGGCTTTAGCATCGGTGCCGAGCACATGTTTTTTAATTTTCTCGCTCAGTAAAGTAACCGGGTTTTTCGAAGTGTAAAAGAATGTTTTGTTATCGTTTGCCCAGGCAACCCCGCCTTCGGTATTGGGAATGGCATCTTTTAAAATCTCGCCAGTTTCTAAGTTTTTAATATTAATGGTGTACTGGCGGCGCGAAACCTGATCTACGCCAAAGGCCAGTAATTTATTATCCGGACTTATACTAAAGCCAGTTGCACTGTAGTAAGAATGCCCCTTGGCCAGCTGGTCTACATCCAGCAATATTTCTTCAGGAGCAGTTAAACTTCCTTTTTTGCGGCAATATTTATAGTACTGCTGTCCATCCTCGGTACGGGAGTAATAAAAATAGCCGTTTTTGAAAACAGGTACTGATTCGTCTTTTTCTTTAATCCGGCCTTTCATTTCCTTAAAAAGATCAGCCTGAAGCTTATCGGTACTTTTCATCATCGTATCCAGGTAAGCATTTTCAGCTTTCAGGTATTCCACAACCTTTGTACTATCGGGCCCTTTTTTAAAATAGTCGATCATCCAGTAGTAATTGTCTACCACGGTATCGCCATGTACAGTTCGTTGGTGAGGTATAATTTCGGCCACAGGAGCTTTGGCGTCTGGCCATTTAATCGCTTTCATTTCTTTTTTTTGAGGGTGGTTACAAGCCGTAATTGCGCTAAGCAACATTAGCCCTGGTAAGATACGTTTCATTATGATTCGATTTTTGGTTTAATGCAATTTAATAATTTAGTTCAATAGTTCATTAGTGGAGAAGTGGTTAAGCGGTTAATTGTGTAAACCGGTTAACTGCTTACAACAAATTGCCAACTGAAAATTGGTTAATTACCCCCGACGTAAAAGACCTAATGCCAAACTAATTATCATTTTCATAAAAATCCATTAAGCCTATAGATATTGCCCTTTATTAGAAAAAAACGTGTTAAATTGCCACATCAAATTGTTTTTAGCATAAAATGAAATCCGGGTATAAAAAAATTGTTGTCAAAGTAGGTTCGAATGTAATTACTCAGGAAAACGGATTGCCCGATGAAAACCGGATTCAGCATCTGGTAAACCAGCTGGCAGAAATTAAAAAGCGTGGCATCGAAGTTATTCTTGTGTCTTCAGGGGCGGTTGCCTCAGGCAGAAGTTTAATTAAGGTTGCTGAAAAACAGGATGCAGTAACTACACGGCAATTGCTGGCTGCTATTGGTCAGGTAAAACTGATTAACACCTATTCCAATTTTTTTGCCGAGCATGCCATAAAATGCGCGCAGGTGCTGGTAACTAAAGAAGATTTTCGCGACAGAGCCCACTATTTAAACATGAAAAACTGCCTGCAGATTTTACTTCAGAACGAAGTGATTCCGGTGGTGAATGAAAATGATGTGGTGTCGGTTACCGAGTTGATGTTTACCGACAATGATGAGTTGGCAGGCTTAATTGCTTCGATGTTGAATGCCGATGCTTTGATTATTTTATCGAATGTTAACGGAATCTACAACGGCGATCCAAAAATTGCAGGTTCGGAGGTTATTCAGGAAATTAATGGCTCGGTTGCTAACCTGGCTTCCTTTATCCAAACCGGCAAATCGCAATTTGGCCGGGGCGGAATGATTACCAAATCGACAATGGCCCAAAAGGTTGCCAAACTGGGTATTACCGTTCACATTGCAAACGGAACCAAAGATCATGTATTAACAGCCTTGTTAAATGATGAGCTGGTGCACACCCGCTTTGTACCCGAGAAAAGTAAATCGGGTAAGAAAAAATGGATTGCCCATTCAGAAACAGCCGCAACTGGCATAGTAAAACTGAATGATGGTGCAAAAACAGTATTAACCTCAGGCAAGGCTACCAGTTTATTGCCCGTTGGGATTATTGAAATACAAACCGATTTTTTAAAGGGTGATATCATTAAAATTGTTGACGAACAAAATAATTTAATTGGCTTAGGAATAGCTGAATATGGGTCGGATAAGGCTCGAGAAAGAATCGGACAGAAGAAACAAAAGCCGCTGGTGCATTACGATTATTTTTACTCGGCTATTTGAGCTGAAAGATTAAAGCAGAAAGATCAGATATATCGTTGAAGAATTGCTTAGATATGTAGCACAGAATGAATACGATTAAGCCAAATTATAGCGATTACGGATTATCCGGTTCGATGAGTACAGAACTGAGAAAAATAGTAGAATCCCAACTTGCTAAGGATTTAAGATTTTATGGAGTAGATGCTATTGATGTAAAATTTGATTGGTCTAATTCCTGTATTGAAGGACATGATGGAGAATATTTAGGAAGCTGTTTTGAAAATTATTCTGGAATTTTAGTTTTTGATAAAATAGATAATCTACTCGCAGAGGGTTGGATGGACTTTTTAGATGGACCAGAATTAATTGTGTATTGGGATTTTATTGAGATTTGGACGGGGGGTATGAGACTAGCAGAAAAATCTACGCCTGGCGTTCCAAAGCATATATCGGATAAGATTAATAAAATTTAGCAAATCGAATTTTGGGTTATAGATGGCAATAAATTCTTTGTTTTCTCTGTGGTAAAAAAGAAAAAAATGGATTACAAACAATACTTCGAAAAGGCACAACAAGCTAGCCGAACCATGGTTAGCTTAGGAAAAGGAACCATCAATACGGTTTTGACAGATGTAGCTGCTGCTTTGGTGGCCAATGCTGATGAAATTCTTACTGAAAATGCTAAGGATTTAGCCAGAATGCCCATCGAAGACCCCAAATACGACCGGTTGAAGCTAAGTAAAGATCGCATCGCAGATATTGCAAACGATCTTAAAAACGTTGCCGGCTTAAATAGTCCGTTGGGTAAAATCCTTTCTGATAAAACATTGGATAATCAACTGCATATCCAAAAGGTTAGTGTACCATTGGGTGTTGTTGGTGTAATTTATGAAGCCCGCCCGAATGTTACTGCCGATGTATTTTCACTATGCTTTAAAACCGGTAACGTAGCGGTGCTAAAAGGCGGTAGCGATGCCGAATTTTCAAATCTGGCCATTACCAAAATCATTCACGGAGTACTAGATGGCAGTTTCATTAGCCGTGATGTACTCACCCTTTTACCAGCAGAACGCACAGCAACCGAAGCTTTATTGAACGCACGGGGCTTTGTTGATGTATTGATTCCGCGGGGAAGCCAATCGCTGATTAATTATGTACGTGAAAACAGTAAAATCCCGGTAATTGAAACCGGAGCCGGCATTGTGCATACTTATTTTGACGAATCGGGCGATTTGGAAAAAGGCAAGGCCATCATTTTTAATGCGAAAACACGCAGGGTAAGTGTGTGTAATTCGCTGGATTGCGTGCTAATTAACGAAAACAGACTGAACGACCTTCCTGCACTTTTATCTCCTTTGAAAGATGGAAATGTAGAACTGTATGCCGATGAAAAAAGCCTTGAAGCTTTGCATGCTACTTACCCGGCTTCATTATTAAACCCGGCCAAACCCGAACATTTCGGCACCGAGTTTTTGTCGTTAAAACTGGCAGTTAAAGTGGTAAACGATCTGACTGAAGCATTGAACCATATTGCTATTTACAGTTCAAAACATAGCGAAGCTATTATTTCGGAAGATGCGGCTAATATTGCCCGGTTTTTAAATGAAGTAGATGCTGCTGCGGTTTATGCTAATGCATCAACAGGCTTTACTGATGGTGCGCAGTTTGGCCTGGGTGCAGAAATTGGCATCAGCACACAAAAACTGCACGCCCGAGGCCCTATGGGCTTAGAAGAACTTACCAGCTATAAGTGGGTGATAAGAGGCGATGGGCAAATAAGGGGGTAGTAATTGATGGAAGATGGTTGATGGAAGATGTGGAATGGAATAACCAATTATCAATTTCCAATAGCTAAAGTCGAAAAAAGCTTAATGTGCTTTCCTCAATATTTGTTGATGGTTAATAGTTTATAGCTATTGTGCATTAGGCTATAAACTATAAGACCATGGACTATCAACTACAGTTCAAACACCTCTCCTCTTTCCGGTACTTCAACATTAAAACCATCTTGCTGCAGTGCTAACGATAAACTTTGCAGGCTTTTATCTTCACCATGTACCAGAAATACCTTTTTAGGATGGCCGGTTTGTTTAACTGTTTTGATCAGGTCGTTATGGTCGCCGTGGCCGCTTAGCAGATCCGTTTGGCGGATAGTTGCATAAACCATCATCTCGCGGTCTTTAATGCGTACAATTGGTGCCCCACTTAATAATTTATAGCCCAAAGTGCCTTTAGCGCAATAGCCAATAAAAAGAATGGTGCAGTAATAATTCTGAATGTTGTAATACAGGTGGTCTTGTATCCTGCCCCCTTCCAGCATCCCGGCAGATGAAATGATAATGCAGGGATCGAAATAATTAGAAACATCTTTGCTCTCTTTCATGGTTTGAACGTAAGCTAAATGCTCAAATTCGAATTCATCGCCCATAGTTTGATAAAAGTCTTTGGCTTCCTGGTTAACCAGATTATGGTGCTTGCGGTAAACATCCGTAGCTTGTATGGCCATAGGGCTGTCTACAAAAATCTGGATGGGTGGCAGTAACTTTTTGGTAAAAATCTGGTTCAGGGCAAAAACAAGCGACTGCGTCCGGCCGATGCTAAAAGCTGGAATAATTAGTCTGCCCGGGCTTTTAATACAGGCTTCGGTAATTTCCTCTACCAATCTTTCCTCCAGTGTCTTTTCTTTAGTATGCAAACGGCCGCCGTAAGTAGCTTCGCTTACTAAATAATCAACCTCAGGCAGTGGTTCGGGGTTTACCAGTACCGGATAGTTTTCGCGGCCAATATCGCCGGTAAAAGCTATTTTCTTTTCCTCGCCGTTTTCATTAATGGTTAATACTGCCGCAGCGGCACCCAACAAATGACCAACCGGGATAAAAGTAAGGCTGATATCGCCGTTTATTTTAAACGGTTTATTAAAGGCAATGGTTACAAAACGATCAATGGTATCCATTACATGTTTGTGCAGGTACAAAGGTTTCGGGCCACTAAAATTGCCTCTTTTGGTGCGTGGCTTACGGCTTTGCTTGCGTAAAAAAAGTTCGACCGAATCAAACAACAAGATCGCCGTTAAATCGGCTGTTGGTGGCGTACAAAGCACCTGCCCATCGAAACCCAGGCGAACCAAAGTGGGTAAATTACCAGAATGATCGATGTGGGCATGGGTTAAAATAACCAGGTTTATGCTGGCCGGATCAAAGGGGAATTGTTGGTTTTCTTCCTGGTAGGTTTCCTTCTCATAATCCAACCCGCAATCTATCAGTATTTTATAATGCCCAACTTCGAGCAGGTGCATGCTACCGGTTACCTGTTGTGCTGCACCCCAAAACGTTAACTTCATCTTCTAATCCGTACTATAAATAGTTAGTTTGGCGTAAAGTAGTACAATTACCCCAAATTTTAAACTATAAGAAGTAATTTTTTGATTAATTGTAATTTGAATAAGTGTTTATCTACTATCGTCGTTGGCATTCTGCATACCAAACAATTGTTTTTATCTTTACACAAAAAAGAAAACAATGCAAGAACCTTTCGACATCGAAATCGGCCCCATCAATTATTCAGTTTTTCCGGAAGGGAACGATTCATACACCATTTTTAAAGATGGAAAAGAATACATTCAGATTCAAAAAGATACATCATCTATCTGGTTAAAAATGGATTACAAAACAGAATTGCCCATTTTTGAGGAGGACGAAGAAGTGAACGCCATTGGCCAGGCGATTGAAAATTACGTGCCTGAAGAGGAAGATGAGGAGGAACTATAGCCATCATAATTAATACTGACCGACATTGCCGGCCAGTATTAATATTTTAAAATCAGGCAATGAGTTTTAAAAGCTCTTCTGCAACCTTTTCTGATGAGGCTGGATTTTGCCCGGTTATTAACAATCCATCAACTACGGCATAAGGATTCCAGTCTGCGGTTTTGCTATAATTCCCGCCATTTTTCACCAGCATATCTTCTACCAGAAAAGGCACTACGTTTGTTAATTGAACAGCCTCTTCTTCGTTATTGGTAAAACCGGTTACATTTTTATCCTTTACCAAATACTCGCCATTTACTTTTACATCTTTAAGCACGCCTGGCGCATGACACACAAATGCTACAGGTTTATTGGAAGTATAGAAGCTGGTAATCAACTGCTGCGAAGTTGTGCTTTCTGCTAAATCCCATAACGGTCCATGGCCGCCAGGATAAAATACCGCATCGTAATCATCTATCTTTACATTAGCCAATGGGATGGTATTTTTTAATTTATCTAAAAGAACAGTGTCTTTGTCCATTCTTCTTGTGGTATCGGTTTGAAAAGATGGATCCTCACTTTTTGGATCTATTGGTGGCTGGCCACCTTTTGGCGAGGCCAATACAATATCAATACCTTTATCGGTTAAGGCATAGTAAGGCGCAGCTAATTCTTCTGACCAAAAGCCTGTTTTTAAACCTGTGTTTCCTAATTCGTCGTGGCTCGTAAGCACGAATAAAACTTTCTTATTCATATCTTTTATGCTAAGTGTATTACAAAATTAGGCCTATCCTTTTCGCTAACAAAGGACTTCAATCACAGATTTAATGTGCGTCGAATCACACTTTTGCAGAAAGCCGGCTAAGCGTTTCTCTCGAAATGCCCAGATAGGCTGCAAGTATTGTTTTAGAAACGCGTTGCATTAGTTGTGGATATTGTTGTGCCAGTTGTTCGAAACGCTCTTTGGGATTTGTTGTAAGCAGCGATAAAATTCTTTGTTGCAAAGCTACATAACCAAAATTGCCTTTTACCCTGAAGAAGTGCTCCATTTTATGGCTCTCGTTGCACAATTTATCTAAATTTTCTTTAGAGATGTAAAGCAACTCTGAATTTTCAAGGCAACTGATATTGGTAATCGATTTAAAATTACCGTAAAAGGCACGGAAATCTGAAAGCCACCAGTTCTCCATCGCAAACTGGATGATATACTCTTTACCGTTTACATCAGTAAAGGAGGCTTTTAACAGGCCCTTAACTACAAAATAGATGTTGTTTACAAACTCATCTTCCTGAATAAGGTACTGATGTTTTTTAAGGTTTTTAGGTTTGAAATGCGCGGCTATATGTTCAAACTCCTGATCGCTGAGCGGAACGATTTCTTCGATGTGTGTTTTTAATTCAAAACTCATGCTATAAATTTAGCTAAATAAGCTTCAAACTCGTTTTATTTTTTGATTTGCATGCCAAAGCAATGGAAAATAATAAGGCCCGGTGATTAACCGGGCCTTATTTCTGAAAAATTATCTGGTGCAATCTGCCGTCCAGATTTGACTGTCTTTAGCTACCCTAATGGTCAGGTTGCTGGCATCGATGCTAATGCCTGTTAAGCCCGAACCAATGCTCACATAACTATTGTCGCCTTTTTTTTCGAATTTTACACCTGTAATATCCGGAATGTTGTTGCCAAAGTAAAAATTATAAGTTTCGCCAACTTTACTTACAGTTACTTTACCATCACTACTGGTAATGGTTGATTCGCCACTACGATAAGAAACGGAGCCTTTATACGTGCCCACAAAGAAATCGCGATCGGCCGGATCTGTATCTTTTTTACACGAAACCATTACTGTTAATGCTATTAAAAGCATACTGAAAATCTGGACTGTCTTTTTCATCTCTTTCACTTTTTAGTTTTTAAATAGGTAATAAATGTAACAGTGCTTTGACAATGACTATGCCAAAGAAGGTTTTGGGCCTATTAAATCATGATGATTTGAAACGTTTGCTTTAATTTTAATGTGTTGATAGTGAGCTGTTTGTTTTGTTTTTTGGTGGTTGTGAGTGAGCTGTTGAAAGAAAGGGGTAAGCACGCATTATTTTTGGAATAATCGTAATTAATGGACAGTGTTTTTTAAAATCTTTTCAATTCTATTTCCTAATTCGGTTGGATCGCTTTCAAAAGTATCCTCAAAACTTTCCGATCTCATAAGCTTCGTTATCTTTCGAAATTTTAAAAATGCTGTAGTAATTGGAGCGTGTTTCTTAAGGATTAGTCTTCCAAATATCGATAGAAATCATTGACAAATGTTTTTTGTCCATCATTAAAAATGTTTATGCAGTTAAAGTTGATTATCAATCCCTGTGGGGCTTCAAGTAACTTCATGTAGGTTAATATCTGTGCCTCAACAATAGGTTCGATGTTTTTTGAAGCCTTTATCTCAACAGCAAGGCAATTTTCGACAAGCAGGTCACAGCGTAGTGTTGTTGCAACAGTAATATTTTTATAACATACGGGTGTAGACACTTCGGTTAGAAAGTTAATCCCTCTAAGCGAAAGTTCATGTTTCATACATTCGTGATAAACGCTTTCTAACAAGCCCGGACCAAGGGACTTATGAATTTCAATTGCTGCTCCAAGCACATCGTAGGTTAATGCTCTTAAGAAGGCTTTTGTGGTAATCATATCTTCTTATTTAATTTTTAAACTATCCGGTGGATATCTTCATGTTCAAAGACGTTGTTTGTTAGCCATATAGGCCATATAGAATTTTAAAAGAGCTGTAAATTTTAGCTATGTGTTCTATATATCTATATGGCTAAAATATATGGTAATTTGCATCCATTACCCCGCCCAGCCATCTCTATCCAAACTCCGGTAATTGATCGATTCTGCCAGGTGCTCCATTTCTACGTTTTCGCTTCCATCTAAATCTGCAATGGTTCGGGCAACTTTCAGAATCCGGTCGTAGGCACGGGCCGAAAGGCCTAATTTTTCCATGGCCGATTTTAGGAGAATGTTTCCTTCATCACTAATCTGGCATACTTTGCGTACCATTTTCGGACTCATTTGTGCATTGTAATGCAAATCCTCCTTATCTTCAAAGCGGCGATCCTGGATTTCGCGCGCGCGGATAACCCGCTTCCGGATTTCACCACTCTTTTCTGTCTCTTCCTTTGAGGCCAGCTCGGTAAAATTTACAGGTGTAACCTCAACATGGAGATCAATCCGATCTAAAAGCGGTCCCGAAATTTTGCTCAGGTATTTTGTACCAGCCCAGGCGCGCAAACACAATCTTTTTCGGGGTGATTGTAAAAGCCGCATGGACAGGGATTCATAGACGCAACCAGCATGAAACTCGCTGGGTACTCAACCGAAAACCGGGCACGCGATATGGCTACTTTCCGATCTTCTAAAGGTTGCCGCATCACTTCTAAAACGGTGCGTTTAAACTCTGGCAGTTCATCCAGAAACAGTACGCCGTTGTGGGCGAGTGAGATTTCTCCGGGTTGCGGATTTATTCCTCCACCAACCAGGGCCACGTCGCTAATGGTGTGGTGTGGAGAGCGGTACGGCCGGATCGTCATTAAGGCATCGGCGGACGAGAGTTTTCCGGCCACGGAGTGTATTTTGGTGGTTTCCAGTGCTTCGTATAAATTTAAGGGAGGCAAAGTGGTAGGCAGGCGCTTGGCCAGCATGGTTTTTCCTGCACCCGGCGGACCAATTAAAATAACGTTGTGCCCGCCAGCGGCAGCGATTTCGAGTGCTCGCTTAATATTTTCCTGTCCTTTAACGTCTGCAAAATCATGTTCGTATTGGTTGATGTTCTTTAAAAATTCTGCTTTGGTATCAATTTTAACTTGCTCTAAAGCTTCTTGTTTATTGAAAAACGCTGCCACCTGTGTCAGGTTATCTACACCATAAGCAATTAAATCGTTAACAATACCGGCTTCCCGCACATTCTGTTTGGGTAGAATAAAGCCTGCAAAGCCATCTTGTTGTGCCTGTATGGCAATGGGCAAAGCCCCTCTAATGGGTTGAATAGAGCCATCTAAAGAAAGTTCGCCCATAATGAAATACTGATGGAGTTCATCATGCGGAATCTGGCCTGAAGCAGCCAGGATGCCAATGGCGATGGGCAGGTCGTAAGAAGAACCCTCCTTTTTAAGGTCGGCAGGTGCGAGGTTAACTACAATTTTTTGTTTGGGCATGCGGAAGCCCGAAACCGTAATGGCACTGGCCACACGTCGCAAGCTTTCTTTTACTGCATTGTCGGGCAGGCCGACCATGTAGTATTTGGTACCCGCGCTAATATTCACTTCGATGGTTATGGTAAGTGCATTTACGCCATAAACAGCACTCCCGTATGTTTTTACAAGCATTCAATTTTTTTAATAAAATAAAGCGGGATGTGTTGTTTATCCGGAAATGGATAATCAATTAGAACTAAGATACTAATTGTTTGGATAAAAGAAAATATTGAACGTCCGTTTTTCAAACCCTTTAAAAACAAAAAATCCCGACCATTTCTGATCGGGATTTTTTATGTGATTTTCGCTTTAAACTTTGGTCTTTAACCTTTCAGCTAAATTCTATCTTCCAAAAGGCATTTTAGGCATACCTTTCATCATGGCTGCTGCTGCGGCCGGGTTCGAAAACTGCTTCATCATTTTGCGCATATCTTCAAACTGTTTAATTAGCTTGCTTACTTCTTCTACTTTGCTGCCCGAACCTTTTGCAATGCGTAAACGACGACTTTGCTGAATGGCATCAGGATTTTCTTTTTCGAATGGGGTCATCGAGTTAATAATGGCTTCAATTGATTTAAATGCATCATCCTGTATATCTACATTTTTCATCATTTTACCAACGCCCGGAATCATACCCATCAAGTCTTTCATATTACCCATTTTCTTAATTTGCTGAATCTGGTTATAGAAATCGTTGAAATCGAATTTATTTTTACGGATTTTTTTCTGAAGTTCTGCAGCCTCTTTCTCGTCGAACTGCATCTGGGCACGTTCAACAAGGGAAACCACATCACCCATACCCAAAATACGCGAAGCCATACGGTCAGGATAGAAAACATCCAGTGCTTCCATTTTCTCGCCTGTACCAATAAATTTAATCGGTTTGTTTACTACCGATTTAATTGAAAGTGCGGCACCACCGCGGGTATCACCATCTAATTTGGTTAAAACAACGCCTGTAAAGTCTAATCTGTCGTTAAATACTTTAGCAGTATTTACCGCATCCTGACCTGTCATTGAATCTACTACGAATAAAATCTCGTGCGGATTGGTTTTAGCCTTAACTTCAGATATTTCATTCATCAAAGATTCGTCAATCGCTAAACGACCGGCGGTATCGATAATGATTACATTATTTCCATTTTGTTTACCATGGGCAATACCTTCTAAAGCAATACCCACCGGATCGTTTGATGCACGGTTTGCATAAACAGAAACACCAACAGAAGTACCCAAAACCTCTAACTGATCAACAGCAGCAGGGCGGTACATATCGCCGGCAACCAACAAAGGTTTTTTACCTTTTCCTTTTAAATGCAAGGCAAGTTTACCGGCAAATGTGGTTTTACCCGCACCGTTTAAACCTGCAATTAAAATAATAGTTGGGTTTGCTTTCGTATCTAATTCGGTAACCTCGCCGCCCATTAAGGCTGCAAGTTCATCGTTCATGATCTTGGTAAGCAACTGGCCTGGCGAAACCGCTGTAAGTACATTTTGCCCTAATGCTTTTTGTCTTACATCATCAGTAAATGCTTTTGCTGTTTTATAGTTAACATCGGCATCTAATAATGCTTTACGAATCTCTTTCATGGTTTCTGCCACGTTGATTTCCGTAATGCTGCCTTGTCCTTTTAATACTTTAAATGCTCTGTCTAGCTTGTCCTGTAAATTATCAAACATCTTTTTTTAAGCTAAAGGCTTAATGCCGGAGGGCAAAAAGCTACTTGTTTTTAATAAAAGGCAAATGTATCAAATTTTGATTGTAAATCTTAGCAACTCAAAGTCAAAACTTTATGGCCGGGCGATTATATTTCTGTTTTGATGCAACATTTTTCCGGAGAGTTGGTCTTATACCCGATTAACTTAAACGAATGAAACGCTGCATCCTCCCGGTTTTACTATTGATATGTGCTTTTTGCAAGGCCCAGGATATTACCAAACAAAAGCATTTAGCCGCTAAAAGGACCCTTGAAAGCCCCAAAATTGATGGTGTTTTAGACGATGCCTGTTGGAAAGATGTTCCCCTTGCTACCGATTTTTTTCAGATCAGGCCCCACCCGGGGAAGGTAGAAGCCGCTGATCGACGTACCGAAATGAAGGTGCTTTACGATGATGTGGCCATTTATGTTTACGCACGTATGTACGATAGTCCGGATAGTGTTTCGCACGAGCTGGTTTCTAGGGATAATATTGGGAATGCTGATTTTATCTCCATCATTGTCGATCCCTTTTACGATAAGATGAATGGCAATGGTTTTTTTGTTACAGCTGCAGGTGTACAATTCGATGCTAAATACTCGCAGGTGGGCAATGAAGATGAAAACTGGAATGCGGTTTGGGAGAGTGCAGTTAAAATCGATGATAAAGGCTGGACCTGCGAAATGAAGATTCCTTACTCTGCCTTGCGTTTTTCGGGCAAGGATGTACAGAACTGGGGATTAAATTTTAGCCGTAGGATACAGCGCAGCAATACCCAAACCTTCTGGAATTTTGTTGACCCTAAGGTAAATGGTTTTATCAATCAAGAGGGCCTTTGGACAGGTATTAAAGACATTAAACCGCCTTTACGACTTTCTTTTTCGCCATATCTGTCTGCCTACGTAAACCACTACCCCATAAATCAGCCGGGGGTTAAAAACACAACTTCGCGTTTCAATGGCGGTATGGACGTAAAATATGGTATTAACAACAGTTTTACTTTAGATATGACCCTCGTGCCCGATTTTGGACAGGTGCAATCAGATAACCGCATTCTTAACCTTACCCCTTTTGAGGTAAAGTTTAACGAAAACAGGCAGTTTTTTACCGAAGGAACCGAGTTGTTTAACAAGGGCGATTTATTTTATTCTAAACGGATTGGATCCATACCGGCCTATTACAATTATAGTGGGGTTGGTAATGATAAGGTTGTGAAAGACCAAACCGAGGCCAAGGTTTTAAATGCTACTAAAATTTCGGGGCGTACGGCAAAGGGTTTGGGCATCGGTATTTTTAATGCCATTACCAACAGCATGGAAACCGAAGTAGAAGATGCGCAAGGCAACCTTAGGATGGTAGAAACGCAGCCACTTACCAATTACAACATTCTGGTTTTCGATCAATCTTTAAAAAACAACAGTTCTGCGACCTTTATCAATACCAATGTGTTGCGGCAAGGCTCTGCCTACGATGCCAATGTAAGTGCTCTCCTATTCAATTTAAACAACAAAAGCAATAAATATTTTGTAAACGGTGGGGCTAAAATGAGCTATTTGAGGGGCGAAGAAAGCAGTACCGGCTATAGCTATACCTTGCGGTTTGGGAAACAGAGCGGTAATTTTACCTGGAGCTACAACCAGGTATATGCCGATAATAAATTCGATCCATCGGATATGGGTTTCTTTACCAACAATAATTTCTTAGATCAACGGATTGGCGTTGGTTACAACATATACAAGCCTAGCAAATGGTACAACCAGTTTGAAAGCTGGCTTAATTTAAACTATTCGCGCAGGGCGATTCCGGCAGCTTATCAAAAAATTGGTTTTAACGGCGGTTATTGGGTTCAGTTTAAGAACCAGTGGTCGGCAGAGCTGGATGTAAGCTGGGACAGAAAAAGTAACGATTTTTACGAAGCAAGGAACGGACAAGTTTATCATGCTCCCGAAAATTATGGTGTAAGTTTGTACATCAATCCCAACCGTGCCAAAGCCTATAATTTTGGAGGAAATATTCGTTTCTTTGAGCAACAGCTTTTTAAAGGGAAAATGTATAACTTTTACTTTTTTCAAAACCTAAGGCTAAATGATAAAGTTGCTTTTGGATTGGATTTAAACTTTAACCCGAATTACAATTATTTAAACTGGGTAACAGCCCAAGGCAATCAGGCTATTTTTTCAAGGTATGATCGCAGAACTGTAGAAAACTCGTTCGATGCCAAATATACTTTTACTAACCTGATGGGGATTACTGTGGTATTGCGGCACTATTGGAGTGACAGAAGGAATAAGGAATTTTACCTGCTTAAGCCAGATGGTAGTTTAACCGATTATCAGGGTGCGCCATTAACCGGAATGGACCGGAATTACAATGTTTTTAATATCGATTTAATTTATACCTGGCAGTTTGCTCCAGGCAGTACACTTTCGCTTTCGTATAAAGATGCCGCCGAAACTTACGATACTTTTTATACACAGCGCTACAATAAGAACCTGAGCGGGATTTTAAATGCTCCTCAAAATAACAGCCTATCGGTTAAGGTTTTGTACTATGTGGATTATTTGGATTTGAAGAAGAAACGTAAAAAAAGCTAAAAAACTAATTAGCCATGGGTTTAAACCCATCGCAAATATTACCGCGCTTTGCCTGGGCTTAGGCCAAATTTTCTGGTAAATGCTTTGTTAAAGTGCTGTACCGATGAGTAGCCCAAATCGTCAGAGATATTTTTAATGTCGACTTGCTTATCGGCCAAAAGCTCTTTTGCCTTCATTAATCTATAATCGCTCAGGTAAGCAAAAACAGAGTTACCAAATGTTTCCTTAAAACCATGTTTTAATTTAAACTCGTTTATGCCCGCTACTTTTGCCAGTTCGGTTAATGAAGGTGGTTTGCAGGCATTTGCCAACAGGTATTCTCTTGCATAATAAATCCGTTCTTTATCGTAAGCCGATTTTAATGCCGGACGCTCTGTTTTCTTAGCCGCCTCTTCAAAAGCCTGTGCCTGTAGCGCCAAAAGCTCCAAACATTTAGATTGAAGAAACAATAATTTTAATCCACCTGTAAAATGGCAATTCATAATATCGTTGATACAGCTGTGCATGGCCAGGCTGATGGGCAGGTTCTCCGGCGAAATTTCTACCGAACGGTTATTCATGATGTTTTCGGCAAAATTCCTTAACAAGGTACTGCTTTCGCTGGTCAAATCAATAAAGCGCGACCGTTCGAAGTTTACTTCAAAGAATTTATGTGGGCCATCTACCGTAAACTCGGCCATTCCATCAAAATCAGGACTGTAAATAATATTGTGTTGATTGGCTTTAATATCCAGGCGTTTATTGGTGAGGTAATTTTCCATAATCCCTCCTCCCATAATCGAGAAATGAAGCTCAACCATATCAGGCTCATCAAAAGATTTAATGCGCAAACGGCTCCTTTTTACCAGCATATCGCCGTAAACAATATAGATTCCCGAAAAAGCGATCTCCACAATCTCCGCATCACCAAACGGAAAGCTGTATTTATCCCTTCGTTCGGTTACCAAGGCCTGATTAAGCGCATTATTGTCGAGTTTATTCCCTACAACATAGTATCTTTCGTCGCCATCATAAATATTTAGGGCCATAAAATCCTTTTGATATAAACTTTAATCCTTTTGGTATAAAAAGATCCGTTTGTTAGACAACTACTTTTGTTCAAAGTTACTAAACAAATTAATACGATGCCTAAATTACCTTCATGGCTGGCCAACACAATGGAAAAAGTGATCAGCAATAAAATATATCAAGTAGAAGTTGTAGAAACCAAAATGTTAAGCAGCAACTTAAAGTGCGTTACCTTTGAAGGAGAATTTTTTGATGCCAAATTTATACCCGGTAACGAAGTGCTGCTAAGGGTTAACGCCAACGAATACAGACATTATACTTTATCGGGTTTTGATGAGACAAATGGCACCTGTGAGGTTATTTTTTACCTGAACAGGCAGGGACCGGGCCACAGCCTGGCAGTAAATATCCAAAAAGGCGACAGATTGAAGCTGATTGTTGATCGCGCAAGGGTAAAATACAACGAATCTTCTAATCAACATTTCTTCTTTGGCGATGAAACCAGCATGGGGTTGTACGAGTCGCTGGGAAAAAAGGCGTTGGATGAGGATGTTGAGTATTTCGGTGTATTGGAATTGCAGGAAGAAAATTTCGATTCAGTTGATCACATTAACCTGTTGATTGATGTGGTACCGTCAGATTTAAATGCGCCGGCAAAAAATGCCATAACCTGGATGGATAATATGCACCCTATGTGCTGGGAAATGTGGCAGAATGCTACCTTCTACCTTACCGGGCGGGCAAAATCGGTACAGCAGTTTAAAAAATACCTTAAACAACGGGGCGTGCGCTTTAGCCAGATGATTACCATGCCTTACTGGGAAATTGGTAAAGTTGGCGGCGGCGCTTAAAAAAAGATTGTGCTAAACTAAAAAGACCACGGCGTAAACCGTGGTCTTTTTAGTTTAATTTATTTACCATTACCTCGGAAAGGTAAAGGCAAAGCCCAGCGCCAGGGTCTGGCTGGCTTGAATATTTAAGTCGGTATCTTTATCAAATAATACTACACCGGTTAAGCTGGTGTTCATAAAACGGTTAATTTTTGCCGTAAGTGCAACATCCAGGCGGTGGTCAATCCGCGACCAGCCAATGTTTTCGTATGGAACAAACATCAGGTAACGGGCCTTAAGGTTAGTGTTGGTAAAAATATCCTTATCAAAAGCACTTACCAGCTGGAAAGCGAGCTCGTTGCGGAATTTCTTGCCTTTATCTACCCCATAAACATTTGGTTTTTTATCATAAACAGCTGTATCCAGTACAAAAGTTTGCCTTGCGGTACCAGTACCAATACGGGTAGAGAAATATTTTACAGGTTTATACTCAAAACCGATCGATTCGGTTAAATAACCGGGAGCCATAAATCTCGAAATCAAAATTTTTTGCTCGTCTCCATTACCATCTCTATAATAGCGGAATCCTCGGTCAAATTGAGATTCAAAACTGACTGATCCGAAGAAATACCAGCTTTTAGATAATTGGAATGATGCTTTGTTATCCCAGAAAATACGGTCGTTGGTTTTCTTTTGCAGCTGGTCTTTGTTTTTAATTTTACCATATTGCAAAACCACCTCACTTACATAGCTGTAGCTGTTTTTATTGTATTCGGCTTTCCAGTTAAGCAAACCGCCCACTGCAATAGAGTTTGTACCTCCACCTTTCCAGTTATCGCTAAACTGCGCCTGGTTAACGTTAATGCCAATATTGGTTCTGGTTCTCCAGTAACTTATTTTGGCGTTTACAACAAGCGGTTTGATTTTTACGGGTTCGAAATTTAGCGGCCCTTGTCTGCTTGGCAGCGGACTGCGTTTTAATTTTATGTTCAGGTCTTTGGTATTGATCGGAATCGTATCAATTTCCTGAGCATATAATTTTGTAGAGCAGAGACTTAGAATAAGGGCTATGGCAGCTAAAAAGTTCTTCATTACTTACAAAGAAAAACAAAATTTTTAGAGATAAAAAGCATTTAACAAAATGATTGTCAGCATGACAATTGCATTTGCCAGTAAAACAGTGCTTTCATATCTTTTTCAACCAACCGTACCAACTGCCATTTTTAAGGTATTGCATATTGTGCTCATGGTTGTAAGCTTCTTTTTCAAAAACGATGTTCCGGTAGGCTAAATGGTGGTTCCGGTATTTCATCAGGTTTACGAAATAGTTGAGCAGGTAGAAGATATAAAAAGGAAGAATAAGTAATTCGAGTTGCTGGCGCAGGTGGATTTTTTCGTGGTTAATGATTGTTGCATCGTTTTTAAGCCCTGCCGATTTAACCAATATGAATGGAAACAGGGCCATGCCGGCAGCGGCAGCTTTTTAACGATGAAGATGGGCGCTTTCACAGCTGCTCGATGGTTATTTTAGGCAATGGAGGCAATTGCAATGCTTTGGGATTTATCCGGTAACTTTTGTAGGCATTGCGGATAAACATATTAAAGGCATAATCATCTGCATCGAGTACAAATTGGTATGTTGGACGGTATTGCTGCATAAAATCGGTAAGCTCATCATCTTTAATACCCAATACCTGACGTACCAAATTGGCATTAAAACGGTAATCGATCAAGTCTTCGCGGTAATCTTTTTCGAGGATTTTTTGCAAATGACGGGCATTTCTACCCTGTCTGCTCAACAGGTTGTAAATGGCATCGATACCTAAGCCTACGCCACCATTGCCTAAGTTTAACAGATCTTTGCTGCTGCCCTTCATGGTTTGGTAGCGGTATTCCTGCACATTTTTTTCGTACAGTTGCTGTGGACTAAGGCGTTTCTGCTGGATAACCACATCACGTAAACGTATACCTAGCGATTTAAGCTGAAAATAAGCTGCCGATTGACCCTTAAACACTACCGTATCTACACCGTAGCCCGATAAAGCCGCAACCAGGGTATCGCCGGGAATGGCAAAAGTACTAAACTCGCCCTTGGTGTTGTTATACAGCCCATCGCCTGTGCGGATGTTATAGATGTACACTTTTGCCAGGCGTTGTTTGGTTTCTTTGTCAATAACAATGCCTTGCACAGGTTTGGTTTGTGCATAAAGTGCGGTACTGAAGCCGAAAGCCAGAATAAGGATAACAAAAAATTTCATCAGATTACAAAACTACAAATATCTGGCAGGCAGGGTTTGTACTTAACATTATTTAACCTTAAGTACTTGCCCCAGCTTAATGCCATCGGCACTCATTTCGTTCAGCATTTTCAACTGATCGATGGTTAAGTTAAAACGTTTTGCAATATTATACAAAGTATCGCCTTTTACAACAGTATAAGTTCCATCGGCTAAAATAGGCCTGGCGCCTGCCGGAGGTGTTTCAACAGGCGTAAATTTGGTCTTTTCTTTGGGGATATTTTGATTAATTTCTGAAAAAACACGGTCTTCGCGGGCAATCTTCTGCTTTTCGCTCTCTGGTTGGTCGTACTGGTAAAGCTGGTATTTTTCGATGGTGTTGATCAGTAAATCCGGATAGCGTGGGTTGGTGGCATAACCAGCCGTTTTTAAACCTTGCGCCCAGCTTTTATAATCGTTTTTATCCAATTGAAAAAGGAAGCTATACCGCTTGCGTTTCAGAAATTCAGAATGGTCTCTAAAAGATTCGCGGGCGTCTTTATATACTCTGAAACAATCGTTTTTCTGGTCATCATCGCGGAAATAATTTTTTCCCTTCCATTCTGATGTACACTTAATGCCGAAATGGTTATTGGCATATTTGGCCAGGTCGCTGTTTCCGCTACCCGACTCCAAAATACCTTGCGCGAGGGTAATACTGGCCGGGATACCGCTCTGGTTCATTTCTTCAACAGCTACACCTTTAAACTCATCGATATAACTTAAGGTATTGTAGCTCTTGTAATTGTTATTATTCGCTTTGTTGGCTTCTTTTTCGATTTGCTTATTGTTTTTCGAAAACTTTCTGGTGCCGCACGAGCTAAAAAAAACAAGGATTGCCGCAATAATGATGAGATGATTAGCTGAACGCATGGGGATGTTTATGGGTTAATTGTATATGGTTAATTGTTTAAATTGGTTAAGCGGTTAACTGCAAACTGAAAATTGAAAACTGCCAACCGGCTCAAAACTTCAACTTCTGTCCAGGTTTTAAGTTTACTTTTTTTATGCCGTTTTTCTGCATCAGGGCTTTAACCGTAGTGCCTTTCTTTTTGGCAATTACGCTTAGGTTATCGCCTGTTCTAACCGTGTATGTTTTTGATCGGGCTGTGCTTCTTTTTCGGGCGCGTACAGGGCTGGCATAAACAGGCTCTTCGTAACCTTCGGGGCGCTCATCGTACTGGTACAGCTCATACTTTTTAATCAGGCCGATTACCTGCGAAGCCCAGCTCCTGCTGTGGGCATAACCACAACGTCTGATCCCGTAGGCCCAACCTTTATAATCGTACTGATCATATTTGGCAAAAAGGTTGTTAAAAGGCTCGCGTGTTTCCATAATTTCCACAAAGTGGCTGTAAGATTCGTCGGCGTTTAAATAATCGCGGTATGAAGAACGGATTTCGGCATTATTGTTTGGGCCTTTCACACCAAAGTGGTTATTGAGGTGTTGTGCAATTCTGCTGTTGCCCGATGCCGATTCGTGTATGGCAACTGCAAGAATAATACTCGCCGGAATTTTATGATCGCGCATTAAATCCTGTGCATATTCTACATGCTCGGCAATATACTCGTCTGTATCTTGTGCTTTTACAGCAATTCCTGTTAAAAGGAACAGACAAAAAGTAAAGATTTTCTTCATTTCTTTAGTATTTCCGTCATTGCGAGGCACGAAGCAATCCTACTACTATCGCTATTCAACCCAGCGCTTTAAGATTGCTTCGTGCCTCGCAATGACGATCTGTTATAACTTCCTGATCACAAACAAACCATCCCTAACGGGTAATATTAATTTTTCAACCCGCTTATCATCAGCTATTTTGTCATTAAAACTAGTAATATTTCTGGTGTCTTTGTCTTGTTTCTCCTGAAGTACTTTTCCACTCCATAGCACATTATCCACAATGATTATTCCACCGGGGCGTACACGGTCAAAAATCAGGTCGTAATAAGTGCCATTATTTTTCTTGTCGGCATCGATAAAAACAATGTCGAAAATTTCGTCTAAATCATTTATAGTGGAATTGGCATCGCCCAGGATGTACTTAATCTGGTGGTTAAATGCCGATTTTGCAAAATTACCGCGCACCATATCTTCCAGCTCCTCGTTAACATCCAGAGTATAAAGTATACCATCTTTTGTTAATCCTTCGGCGAGGCAAAGGGTTGCGTAACCGGTAAAAGTGCCGATTTCTAAAATCCGTTTAGGTGAAACCATTTTGCTGAGCATACTCAAAACCCTGCCCTGGTAGTGACCGGAAAGCATACGGGGCATTAAAACTTTAAGATTGGTTTCGCGGTCGATGTGCTGTAAGAGCTCGCTCTCAGGTTCGCAGTAGGCAATTAGTAAATCTTGTAAATCGTCGTTTATCAGGCTCATTTGTTGGTTATAAACGGTTGGTTTCCATAAAATATTGTAGAATAATGGTTGCGGCAATGGTATCTACCCTTTCTTTATCGCGACGGTCTTGTTTTTTCAGGCCGCTTTGCATAATGGCCTGGTGTGCCATTTTAGAAGTAAAGCGCTCATCAACCCAATGCCTGGGGATATCGGGAAATGACTTTTTTAACAAGGTAGCAAAGCCTTTTACATGTTGCGCCGAATCAGAGGGAGATCCGTCCATTTGTTTCGGATCGCCAATAACAAAGGCCTCAACCTGTTCGGTAAACATATATTTTTTAATGTACTCAATCACATCTTTTGGGTGGACGGTATCCAGACCGGTAGCAATAATCTGCAAAGGATCGGTTACTGCAATGCCGATGCGTTTGGTACCGTAATCAAAAGCTAAAATTCGGGCCATAATCTTGCCTGGCGTTAGGTGTTTGGCGTAGCGTATTCGCTCGCCTGTAAAATTTAAAAGTCCAAAGGTAGTGTTTTTTACGAAATGGGTTTTGGGCATTAAGATCGCTTACCCTTAGCTTTTTTACTTTGATTTGGTGCCACCTATGGTGGGAAGGTTTCAAAGTACTCATGATTGCCTGCTGCACACTGCAGGAAGGTTTCATGAGTACTTTGATTTATCGCTGCGCACGGCAGCAAGCTTTCAAAGTTACTTTGACGTGTTGCCACCCTGGGTGGCAAACTTTCATATAAATATCGTTTAATCGGCTTCTGTAGGGTTAACTGATTAAATCGGTTAACTGTGTTGTTCATGAAACTGAAAACTGCTCAACTAAGTCCCAGCCCTGTTCATTTCGTCGGCTGCGCCTCCGGCCGATCTTTTAGTGGCTTTTAAAGGTTTGCCAAAGCGATAAGTAAAGGCCAGGTTAATTACCCGGCTATCTCTGGTGAGGATAAAATATTCGCTCGCAGCAGGAAAATCGGTTAAGCCTTCCATGGCCTGGGTGTAAAAAATATCTCTGGCACTAAGCTTTAAGCTCCCTTTTCCTTTAAATAAGCTTTGCGACAGGCCTGCAGCTAGTTGCCCTGTTGGATATAATAATTCCTGAAGATCGTTACGCGCCCTGGTAATATAAAAACCAGAAATTTCGGCGCTCAAACCTTTGTTTATGGTAAACTGATTATTTAAGCTCGATTGCAGTTGGTTAACCGACGAAGCATAATTGACGTTTTGGTAGCCCTTTAACTGCTTATAATTAAAAGTGCTTTGTGCATTTAACGACCACCAGCTAAATGGCGAAACCTGTAAAGAAACAGATAAGCCTAAATTATGCATCCTTCCAACATTGCCCTCTGTGTATACTAAAATGTCGGTTCCTTCGGATAGGAAAAGCTGCGAGAAATAATTTTTGATTACACTATAAGATAAGGTTGTGGTTAAAAGTTGCTTAAACTGATGCGTTAATTCTAAATTCCAGCTGTACTGAGGTAAAAAGAAGGGGTTGCCACGCTGGTAAGTGTACTTATTGATAATGAAAACAAAGGGATTTAATTTCTGATAGGCCTGGTCGATCCTGCGGCCAGCAGTTAAGCTAAAAGTGTTGGCCGAATCTGCTGCATAACTGATATAGCCCGATGGGAAAAGGTTACTGTAATTTTTAGAAAAGGCAGAATCCCGGCGGATACTGTTGCCCAGCTGGTTGGCATCGTAATGGGTGTTTTCGTAGCGTATGCCTACCTGTGCATTAAATTTCCCAAACTTACTTTCAAAGCTGCTGTACAGCGCATTGATATCTTCCTTATATAAAAAATGATTGCTTTTGTTTAGGTCTTCCGAAAGATTGTTTCCGTCAAAAAGCTGGTAAGCTGCAATGTTATCGGTACTGATGCTGGATGATTTAAAACCCGATTCGAGTTTATGGTTTTTACCGAAACGGATAGTGTAATCGGCTTTGGCCGACAATATTTTCAAGCTTGATGGGATCTGCGCAACCGAGCCCTTAACGTATCCGCCGGCAGCCAGTAATTTATTCGTAAAAACCTGATCGTTGGTTATATCATATTTTAAGGCATCTAAATCAATGGCAAGATCTTGTGTTTTGCTTAAAACCTGCCTTAAATTTACATTAACAGCGCCATTTTTGAGTTTGAAATTGGTTGTGCTATAAGTGCCGATGGCCGAATCTATTTTTCCAGAATTACCTTTCCAGGTGGCGATAGCCTCACTTCGGCCATTACGTTTGCCTAAATTACCGGTTAAAGTTAAGCCAATGGTTGTTTTATCAGAGACATAATAATCGAGCCCTGTTTTTAACAAATGGCCACTGTTTTTTGACTGGAAAGAAGACGACTGATCTAAAAAGGGGCTAACCGAAACATTTGCCCCAAAATATTGGCGGTAGGCATAAATATCGGTAAAATTCTTACTTAAGTTAACACCATAATTGGCAAAGGTATTGATGCGGCCTTTGCGGTAATTAAGCAATAAACTGTTGTTGTTTTTATAGTATTTTCCTTGTCCGAAAGCGGTAATTATGGAGCCGTTAAAGCCTTCCTGTTTATTCTTTTTGGTTTTAATGTTAATAATTCCCGCATTTCCACTGGCGTCATATTTCGCTGAGGGGTTGGTAATCAGTTCGATCTGGTTTACCTGCGATGAACTCATGTTTCCCAGTAAATTGGTCAGCTCGGTTCCCGATAAAAAGGTTTGCTTATCGTCAATGAGTACCAGTACACCTGCTTTACCCTGCAGGCTAATTCCTCCGTTCTTATCTACAATAACACCCGGCGATTTTTCCAGTACTTCTAACACCGTTGTGCCCGTGTTGGTAACAGCGGCATCGACATTTACGATCGTTTTTCCCTGAACATGCTGGATAAATTGCTTTTTGCCCTGCACATTTACTTCACCCAGGCTTTTTTCGGCTGCTGGCAGGTTGATGGTGATGGTTTTATTGGTAAAGGGCGATAAAAGTGATACAGTTTTTTGTGTGCTATGCCCAATTGTACTTGCGCTAAAAAGGTAGGCTCCGGCTACTGGCTCTGTAAAATTAGCAATGCCGTTTTTATCGGTTATGGCTGCCTTAACTAAAGTTTGGTTCGGTGCCGCGAGAAGTTGAACGGTAGCATTTTCTACACCCTGTCCGTTTGGGTTAAGCACAATAATTTTAATGGTATTATCCTGGCCATAACCGAAAACGGAATAAATGCTCAGGCCGAGCAGCAGGATGTATTTAGAGAAAGTCATTTAGTTTAATCGTTAGTTGGGTAAATATATTAATCTGTCCTAACAAATAGGATAATCTGCTAACAGATAAGAAATTAATCTAAAATTAAATTCAGAAGTGGTTTTGGAAATATGCAAAAAACACTTTTAGTCCATGTTGAACTGATATTGTTACAACAACGGGTTTGAATGTCTTTACAATCTAAAAAAGAACGGCAGGTAAAGAAGATGAAGCCTACTAATGTAAGAATCTCATATCTATTTCTTATTTTGCACCAAATGCAGTTTAAAGAAATCATAGGACAGGAAAGAGTAAAGCAACAATTGGTGCAAACGGTTAAAGAAAACCGCATTAGCCATGCGCAGCTTTTTTTGTCGCCTGCGGGTTCTGGTGCTGTACCGCTGGCCATTGCCTATGCGCAATACATCAATTGTTTGGATAAAAGAGAAAATGATAGCTGCGGCGAATGCTCGAGTTGTAGAAAATATGAGCGGTTAATTCACCCCGATCTTCATTTTTCATATCCTTTCTTTGCCTCGGCCAGTGTAAAAACGGCTGTTGATGTATTGGATGAATGGCGGAACATGGTTTTGGGCGATCCTTATTTTGATATGGATATCTGGCGTTCTAAACTGGATGCAGCCAATAAACAAGCCAATATTAACATTGCCGAATGCCACGATATTATTAAAAAACTGAGTTTTAAAGCTTTTGAGGCCGAAACCAAGGTTTTAATTATGTGGCTGCCCGAATACCTGGATAAAGCAGGTAATGCTTTGTTAAAACTGATTGAAGAACCACCGGCAAATACGCTTTTCATTCTGATTGCCCAAAGTCAGGATCAGATTTTAACTACTATTTTATCGAGAACACAGATTGTTAAAATACCTAAACTTACCTCAGCAGAAGTTACCGGATATTTACTAAATACAAGTGGTTTAACTGAACACGAGGCTACCGATTATGCTTTCCTGGCCGATGGTAATTTAATTGAAGCCAAGGCATTGGCAGCCGATACGCAGAACGATAGCTCGGGTACATTTACCGCCTGGTTAAGAATGGGTTTTGGCAATAAGGTGCCTGATCTGATTAACTTTACCGATGAGGCAGCCAAATGGGGCCGCGAAAACCAAAAGAATTTTTTAAAGTACGGCGTAAATTATTTACGCGAGTGTTGTTTAATTTTAAGCGGGGCCGAAGAACTGGTAAAATTACCCCCCTTAACCTTCGAAACGGCAAAAAAACTAAGCATGCACGTGCTTACCTTGCCTATGGCAGAGGCTATAATTGGCGAACTGGAAAAGGCACATTACCACATTGAAAGAAATGCAAACCCTAAAATTCTGTTTTTAGATGTATCTTTACAACTGGTAAAAATTATCAAGTTTAAAACGCTCCCTGCGGGGACTCAATATATATACAATTAATATGGGATGTGGAAGTTGTTCAACAGGTGGTGGTTGCACCCCTAATGGATGCAAGAGTAATGGCTCATGCGGCACCGGTGGTTGCCAGACAATGGAAGTACACGATTGGCTATCCAACCTGGATATGCCTGCTAATTATAAACCTTTTCAGGTTACCGAAATCAAATTTAAAGGCTCTCGTAAAGAATTTTTCTTAAACAGCGATAATATTTACCTTGAAATTGGCGAACTGGTTGCCGTTGAAGGACCAACCGGAGGTTTCGATGTGGGGCATGTTTCGCTTACCGGCGAACTCGTGCGTATACAGATGAAGCGCCGCAAAACTTCCATCGATCAGGTAGTTAAGAAAATTTACCGTAAGGCTACTGAAGCAGACGTAGAGAAGTGGAATGCAGCAAAGGGAATGGAGTGGGAAACCATGCACAAAGCCCGTAAACTGGCCCTAGATCTTCGTTTGCAGATGAAAATAAGCGATGTAGATTACCAGGCCGATAAAACCAAGGCCACATTTTTTTATACTGCCGATGGCCGTGTGGATTTTCGTGAGCTGATTAAAAAAATGGCCGAAAGTTTCCGTATCAGGATCGAAATGCGCCAGATTGGAATGCGCCAGGAAGCTGGCCGCTTGGGCGGGATAGGATCTTGTGGCCGCGAACTTTGCTGCTCTACCTGGTTAACCAATTTTAAAACGGTTTCTACCGCAGCAGCTCGATACCAAAACCTATCGCTTAATACCTTAAAGCTTGCCGGCCAATGTGGTAAGTTAAAATGTTGCTTAAACTATGAGCTCGATACCTATTTAGATGCCTTAAAAGATATTCCGGATAGAATTGAGAATTTAGATACTGAAGCAGGTTATGCCCGCCATCAGAAAACCGATATTTTTAAAAAAATAATGTGGTTTAGTTACCAGGGCGACGAAAACTGGATTCCGGTTAAAGCTGCCCGCGTAAAAGAAATCATGGCCATGAATAAGGCTGGAAAAAAAGCGCCGAACCTGAAAGAAGACGCTGTTCAGATTGCAGCTCCGGTAGTGGTAGAAAAATCTTTCGATTATGAAAATGTGGTTGGTCAGGATAGTTTAACCCGTTTAGACGAGCGTTCGCGCGGTAAAAACAACCAGAACCGAAACAATAATCAGAAAAATAACCGCAGCAACCAGAAAAATAGCCGCGACAGAGTGCCTGCCGGCGAGAAAAATGCTCAGCCAAGCAATAAGCCTCAACCTCAGCAGGGTGGCCAGAAGGCACAACCAGGCGGAAAACAACAGCAAAACCAGAAACAGCAACAAAATGCCGCGCCTAAAGGTCAGCAGCAGGCTGTACCAAAACCTGCGCATGTTAACGGACCTAAGCCTCAAAACAACAAGCCTAAACAACAGCCTCAAAATCCAAAGCCTGTTGTTAAAGCCGAAGGAAATGCAGTGCAGGGTGAAAAGACAGAACAGAGCAAAAATAAGAGCAGAAATAACCGTAGGAAAAACAATAACCGTCGAAACAATAACAATGGTTCAGAAAATAAACCTGCTGCCGAATAAAATAAACCTGCTGGTTTTCGGTTTTTTTGTAATGGTATCGCTATTGGCTGGTTGTACCAGTAGTAGTGTTATCGACAGTAATGTCGAGCTGGCCGATCGGCGCTGGACTTACCGTAACCATATTTCTACACCATTTGAGATTAAGGATTATACCAAAGGTTATAACATTTACTTTAAATTAAGGCATACTGCTGATTATAAGTATGCCAATATTTTTATCCTCGTGCACTTTAAAGATGGTAAACAAATGGTAACCAGGCGCTATCAATATAAGTTAGCCAAAAACGATGGCGAATGGTTAGGAAGCGGTTCAGGTAATCTGTTTAGCTATACCCTGCCCATGCTTACCAACTATCATTTTCCACGCAACGGGAAATTCGATATCGAAATTGAGCAGAACATGCGCGATAACCCACTGCTTGAAGTGAGCGATGTGGGTTTGGCCATTGAGCAAACGCAATAATGCGAAGTAAGGTGCATAGTAATATGCGCAAGGAATTGCTAAATATACTGCAACAAATTTTCCAGTTTCATTCCCCTCGATCCTTTTAGTAATACCAAATGATTCTGAATAGGGTTTTGCTGTAGATACTCTGCCGCTTCTACTGGTGTTTCGAAAAACATGGCATTAACCCCTTCTTTAAATGCATGAAAATATTTACCGATAAAAATCAGTTGGTCTAATCCGCTTTCCTGTGCCTGGTTAACAATTAACTGGTGCTGGGCCGGAGATTCGGGGCCAAGCTCAAACATATCGCCTAAAATGGCAGTCTTTTTTCCGGCCGAGAGAACAGCAATATTATTTAAAGCAGCAGTCATACTGCTTGGGTTGGCATTGTAAAAATCGCAGATTACTGTATTTTTTTCAGTTTTAGTTAATTGCGAGCGGTTGTTTTTGGGTTGGTAGTTGGCTAAACCCGCATTAATTTCTTCAGGCTTCATGTCAAAGAAATCGCCAATACAGATGGCTGCAAGTATGTTTTCGAAATTGTAACTGCCTGTTAAATTGGTTTTAACTGTAGATTCAGCTTCGTGGTTTGTCCATGCTACCTCAATAAAAGGATCACTGCTTTTTAGCATTCCTTTAATCGTATTCCCATTTTCGGTTCCATAATAAATCAGCTTATTTAAACCTGCGGTAGCACTCATTTCGAGCAGGTAAGGATTATTCCGGTTGATAAATGTATAACCATTGTTTGCTTTCAGGTAAGCATAAAGCTCTGCTTTTCCTTTTTTTACGCCCTCAAAACCACCAAAGCCATCTAAATGTGCCATCCCTACATTGGTTATAATACCATGGGTAGGTTGGGCAATGGTGCAAAGCAGTTCAATTTCCTTCTGGTGGTTGGCGCCCATTTCTATCACGGCAATCTGCACTTCGGCCGTAATCGCTAAGATAGAAAGCGGCACGCCAATGTGGTTATTAAGGTTGCCAAAAGTGGCAAAAGTTTTATAACGTTCGGCCAATACAGCATTTACCAGCTCTTTACTGGTGGTTTTGCCGTTGCTGCCGGTTAAGCCAATAACGGGTATGTTAAGTTGCTTACGGTGATAACGGGCCAGATCCTGCAAGGTATTTAAAACATCATCCACCAATAAACATTGTGCATTTTCTGCATATTTTTCTTCGTCAATTACTGCGTAAGCTGCTCCTTTTTCTATAGCTTGATGAGCAAATTCGTTCGCATTAAAAAGATCACCTTTCAAGGCAAAAAAGATACAACCGGGAGTAATGTTTCTCGTATCGGTAGAAATAACAGGGTTTTTAAGGTAATGGTCGTATAACTTTTCGGTTGTGATCATGTGGTCGTAAAAAATGTGATGTAAAATTAAGCTTTAGCAACAACAAAAAACAAAATTAGTACATTAGGTAAAATTATTTTCGCATGAAAAGACTGTTAACGTTCTGCCTCATCTTGCTGAGCTCTGTTTTATGGGTACAGGCGCAGCTGAAAACCCCCGACGATTTTCTGGGCTACGAACTT
Source organism: Sphingobacteriaceae bacterium (assembly GCA_965284455.1). Classification (GTDB taxonomy): domain Bacteria; phylum Bacteroidota; class Bacteroidia; order Sphingobacteriales; family Sphingobacteriaceae; genus Pedobacter. The sequence goes on along the minus strand of OZ260086.1, from coordinate 4,360,084 downwards.
GGCACGCGCTTTACCCCGCACCATAAAGTAGCCGATTATTTCAGGCAAACTGCTGCGGCTTCTCCGAAAAACACTAAACTAATTGAATACGGCAAAACAAACGAAGGCAGGCCCCTACTGGTAGCCATTGTTTCTACGCCTGAAAATATAAGCCGGTTGGAACAAATCAGAAATAATAATTTAAAACTGACGGCTGGAACCAATAACAATGTTGATTTGACTAACCAGCCAGCCATACTTTGGTTAAGTTATAATGTGCACGGCAACGAGGCAAGCTCTACCGAAACATCGATGAAGATGTTGTACACGCTGGTATCGGGTACCAATAAGCCTGCCGCCGAATGGTTAAAAAATACTGTGGTGGTAATTGACCCTTGCCTAAATCCTGACGGACGTGACCGCTATGTAAACTATTTTAACAGTGTGGTTGGAAAAATGCCAAATGCTGATCCTGCCTCGCGTGAGCATATTGAACCCTGGCCGGGCGGCAGGCCAAATCATTACTATTTCGATTTAAACCGCGACTGGGCCTGGCAAACGCAAATAGAGAGTCAGCAACGACTGGCTTTATACAATCAATGGATGCCTCAGGTGCATGTCGATTTTCACGAACAAAGCTACAATGAGCCCTATTATTTTGCGCCAGCGGCTGAGCCCGTGCACCAGGATATTACGCCTTGGCAAAAAAGCTTTCAGGTGGTAGTTGGGAAAAATAATGCCAAATATTTCGATGCAGAAGGCTGGCAATATTTCACCAAAGAGCGTTTCGATTTGCTTTACCCCTCTTATGGCGATACCTATCCACTATATAACGGATCGATCGGGATGACCTATGAACAAGGGGGCATCAGGGCAGGTTTATCGGTGGTAACCAATGATGGCGACACGTTAACCTTAAAGGACCGTATCGCCCATCATTTCACAACAGGAATGTCGACGGTTGAAATAGCTGCTTTAAGCCACAACAAACTCTTAGAAGAGTATAAGAAATACTTTCAGCAAGGCCTTGCCAGTGCGCCTGGTATTTATAAAAGCTATATCATTAAGGCAAGTAATCTATCGCGTTTAAAAAAACTGGCAGAGCTGCTGACTAAAAATAAAATCGAATTTGCTTTTGGGGGCGATAAACAAGGCCGTGGTTATGATTACGATACACAAAAGGAAGAGAATTTTTCGATCGGCCGGAATGATTTAATTGTAAATGTTTTGCAATCACGTGCGGTGCTGGCCAATGTGCTTTTAGAACCACATACCGTTGTAACCGATTCAAATACCTACGATATTACTGCCTGGGCACTACCTTATGTGTTTGGATTAAAAGCTTATGCAAGTAAGGAAAATATAAAAGGTAAATTTTCTAGCCTCGATGAGCCTAAAACAGCAAGTAACGAGATCGATAAGCCACTGGCCTGGTTGTTTAGCTGGGGTACCAGTGAAGACGCCCAGGTGTTAATTGCCTTGCAAAAGGAAAACATCAAAGTGAGGCAGGCCGATCAGCCGTTTTCGGTAAATGGGAAAGATTACCCTGCGGGGACTCTAGTTATACTCAGGGCTGAAAACGAAAAGTTGGCAAGGGGGATAAAAGACAAGTTGGCTGCGATTGCGCGGAAATCGGATAAACCCATTCAGGCAGTTTCGAGTGGTTTTGTAGAAAAAGGAAAAGATTTCGGCTCTAATGTTTATCCATTGTTAAAACAACCCAAAATTGCTGTTGTATCGGGTATGGAGGTTTCTTCACTTGCTTTTGGCGAAGTTTGGTTTTACCTGGAGCATAATTTAAACCTCTCCCCCAGCATTATCAACGCTAAAGACATTAATAATTTAGACATCAATAAGGTAAACATCCTGATTCTGCCTGATGGCAGCTATGGGCCATTTATGGGCGATGGTTTAACGGCCTGGTTAAATAAAGGCGGGAAACTGATTTTAATGGAAGATGCCATTGAAAGTGTTTTGGATAAAAAGGGCTTTGATATTAAAAAGAAAGAAGCTGCAGTTAAGAAAGATGAAAAGCCGGATGCCAATAAACTTCTTTTTAAGGATAAAGACCGGGATGATTTTGAAACCACTATACCTGGTGCCATTTATAAAATTAACCTCGATGCTTCTCACCCATTTTCGTACGGGCTTGGCAAAACCTATTACAGCTTAAAAACAGATCGGAAAATATACGAACCATTTGCCAAAGGCTGGAATGTTGGCCTGGTTAACGAAAAAAGTTTAATGGCCGGAATAGTTGGTAAAAAAGCCCGGGAAGAACTCAAAAGCGGATTGCTTATTGGCGTTCAGGATTTCGGTCGCGGGCAGGTGGTTTATCTGGCTAACGATCCCCTTTTCAGGAACTTTTGGGAAGGCGGGAAAACGCTTTTTGGTAACGTTATTTTCTGTAGTTATTAACAGATCTTTTAACCCAAAACCAATCCCTAATTTTTTAGTTAACGAAAAAGTTACGCTTGTAAAATCGGCCTTAGGGTGTATTTAGGACAAGATTGGTTAAAAAATGTTAAAAATAATTTGCTTACGGAGTTAACTAACTCTAATTTAGTGTATTATTTTACACATTAACTAACCTATTTCTATTATGAAAAAACTTCTACAGAGTTTGTTCATTCTCATGCTTTTTGCGGTAAACGCAATGGCGCAGGATCGAACAATCACAGGAACAGTTACGTCTGCAGACGACAAACTACCAATTCCTGGAGTAAGCGTAAAAATCCAGGGTGCCGCTGGTGGTACCTCTACCGATTCGAATGGAAAATTCTCCATCAAAGTATCTTCATCAGCTAAAGTACTTGAGTTCTCTTCAATTGGATTTGCCGCTCAAAGCAGGCCAATCGGAAGCTCAAACGTAATTAATGTTGTCTTAACTACCGATTCTAAGGCATTAGGCGAGGTTGTGGTAACAGCGCTGGGTGTTAACAAGGCTACAAAAACATTAGGTTACTCTCAAAGTACCTTAAAATCAGCAGAGGTTAATGCTTCTGCACCGGCAAGTTTATTTGGTGGTTTGCAGGGAAAAGTAGCAGGGGTAAACATTTCTAACACTTCTGGTGCTCCAGGAGGATCAACAAAAGTAATTTTAAGGGGTTATTCTTCAATAACCGGAAGTAACCAGCCTTTATATGTTGTTGATGGTGTGCCTTTAGATAACTCAACTGCAGGTTCAGATAACAATTATGACTTCGGTAATAATGCCAACGATATCGATCCAAACAACATTGAAAGTATCAGTATTTTAAAAGGATCTGCAGCAACAGCCTTGTATGGTTCGCGTGGTTCGAATGGTGTTTTAATCGTTACCACTAAAAAAGGTGCGGCAGGTAAACTAAAAGTAGACCTTTCTACAGCTACCACATTAACCAATGTCGCTTCGGTTTACAAGCTTCAGGATCAGTTTGGTCAAGGTTGGGATGGTACTTACATTCCTTCAGAAAATGGTAACTGGGGACCAAAATACGATGGTCAATTAAGATCATGGGGCGCAATTGTAGATAACTCTCAATTGTTAAAACCTTTTTCTTTTATTAAAAACAATGTGCGGGATGCTTTGACTACAGGTATAGAGCTAAACAATAACATTGCTTTAAGTGGTGGTAATGAAAATAGCACGGCTTATTTTTCTTACGGTAATATTTACAGCAATGGTTATCTGCCATCTGACAACGATTCTTACAAAAGAAATAACTTCACCTTAAAAGGATCTACCAAGTACGGCAAGTTCTCTGCCGATGCATCTTTAAACTACGTGGGTAAAACAACTAAGTTTATCAATCAGGGTGGTGCTAATTCAGGTATTGGTTCGTCGTTTTACGAAGATATTCTACAGATTCCCGGAGATATTCCAATTAAGGATCTTCAGGACTATAAAAACAAATTCTTTAACGTAGATAATTATTTTACTCCGTATGCAGAAAACCCATACTATTCTATTTATGAAAATGGAAGTAGGTATAAAAGTGATCGTGTGTATGGAAATATTAATTTAAACTATAAAGCAACCGGTTGGTTAAGTTTCCAATTCCAGCAAGGTGCTGACATTGACAATGCGATTAGTAAAATCTGGCACAATAAAAATGCACCTAGTCCGGGTAGTTACAATGCCGGAGGAAACATTGAAGGATCTTCAAGGGCAGCCGATGCAGGTGATGTAATTGACGGATCAGTAAAAACTTTTGAGTATGACTCGAAATTGAATGCTCTTTTTAATAAAGAATTAAATACTCATTTTGATTTAGACGGTTTAATTGGTGTTAACTATAATGACCGTGGATCAAGGGTTTTAACCACCGGAATTGAAGATTTAGCGATTCCAGGTTTTTATCAGATCAATAACTCAGCAAACAAGCCAACCTCAACAAGCGCAGAGTCACACCGCCGTTTGTTTGGTGCATATGCTTCGGCAACTCTAGGTTATAACAAATATTTATATTTAACGGTTACTGGTAGAAATGATTGGTCATCAACACTTCCACAAGATAATAACAGTTATTTCTATCCTGCTTCAAGTTTGGCTTTCATTGCTTCACAAGCAATTGATTTTAGTAAAACACCTATCAGCTTCTTAAAACTTAGAGCAAGTTATGGTGAAACAGGTAGTGATACCGATCCTTATCGTGTATTTAACAGTGCTACCAGAACATCAGTTCCTTTAGGTTTTGGAACATTGACCTTCCCTATTTTTGGTGTTCCGGGTTATTCAATTTCTAACCAGTTAAATAGCAATAACTTTAAACCAGAGCGTGTTAAAGAGGTAGAGCTAGGTGCTGAGATTAGATTTTTACAAGATCGTATCGGTATCGATGCAACTTATTACAATAAGTTAAGAAAAGATCAGATTATTCCTTTGCCAATCGATCCATCAACAGGTTACTCATCATATATAGTTAACTTTGGTTCCGTTCGTAACAAGGGGGTTGAACTTGCAGTAAATATCAAGCCAATAAAAACTACAGATATTGACTGGAACCTGAATTATACTTTCACAAAAGAAAACAGTAAGGTTACTGAATTACCAGCAGGATTGGATAAAGTAGTGCTAAACACTGCTTATGATGCTCAGTTTGTTGCGCGGGTAGGTCAACCATTGGGTATTATTGAGGCACCGACACGTACTTATAGCCCAACTGGTCAGGTTATTGTTGATGCCAATGGATATCCAGTATATTCTTCTGAAAACGTAAGCTTTGGCTCTACTGTTCCGGATTTTGTAATGGGCCTAAGCAATCAGTTCCGTTACAAGGATTTTTCACTTTCATTTACGTTAGATTGGCATAAAGGTGGTGTGTTTTATTCAGGAACTGCTGATTTGTTAAACTTTGTGGGAGCTGATGCCAAAACAACTTATAACGATCGCCGTCCGTTTATTGTTCCTAATTCGGTACAAAAACTGGCCAACGGTACTTATGTAGAAAATACCACGCCAATAACAGAAGCCAATACTGATGATTTTTATTATCATACATCAAATAAGGCAGATGCGTATGCTAACCGTATTTTAGATAGATCTTTCTTAAAATTAAGAGAAGCTACTTTAAGTTATAACCTGCCAAAATCTATTGTTGGTAAAATAGGTGCACAACGGGCAAGTGTTTCTGTTTTTGGAAGAAATCTGGTAACCTGGCTGGCTAAAAACAACAATACAATCGATCCGGAGGTTTCTAACTTTGGAAATGATTTAGGAAGTGAATTTGGTGAGTTTAGAACTGCACCTCCGGTTAGGTTCTTTGGTGCATCATTAAAAGTTTCATTTTAATCTATCTCGCAATGAAAAATAATCATATAAAATATAAAGCGCTGATGTTTTCAGCAATAGTGTTCCTTGCCTTTGGGTGTAAGAAAACACTAGATATAAACGTAAGTCCAAATAATCCGCTTATAGAAACCACTACCCCTGAAGTGTTATTCCCTTCGGCAGTAGCTTCTACAACCGGACGTGTTGGCGGCGATTTAACAATTTTGGGTGGAATCTGGGCTCAATATTATACCCAGGCAAATGCCTCAAATCAGTACAAAACAATTGATTCTTATGCCTTAACGCGTAATGATTTTAATGGTAGCTATAATGAGCTTTTCTCGGGTGCGCTTGCAGATTATCAGTTGGCAATAAACCTGGCTAAAGCTAAAAGCGATTGGCGTTATAATTTAATGGCTACAGTTATGAAAGCCTATACCTATCAGGTGTTAGTTGATTTGTACGATAAAGTTCCTTACACTGAAGCGTTGAAAGGTGTTGAAAATTTACAGCCGAAATTTGATGATGGTTACACCATTTATGTAGGCCTGCTAGCTGAAATTGATGCAGCTTTGGCTAAAGATTATACCAGCGTTGCATTAAGTAGCGATCAGAAAAAAACTGATTTTCTTTTCGGTGGTGATATGAGCCTTTGGACCAAATTTGCGAATACCTTAAAGTTAAAAATGTATTTAAGGATGGTTAATGCAAAACCTGCAGAAGCTCAGGCTGGAATTACTAAACTGTATACTGATGGTGCAAATTTCCTGACAACAAGTGCGGGTATTGCAACTTTCGATGGTACGCCAGATAACAGTAATCCTTTTTATGAATATAACGTCCGCCGTTTAAATACTACAACCAATCTAAGAGCGAGTAAAACATTTACTTCGTGGTTAACTACCAATAACGATCCAAGGGTTAGCTATTACTTTGGAACCACAAATCCAACCCCAATAAACCAGGGCGATTATACAGCTACAGCTACTCAGCAACCAACATATGCCAGTGCAACTGTCTTTGCTCAAACCGCTAAAGATCCGGTATGGTTTATATCAGCCGCAGAATCATACTTTATGCAGGCAGAAGCACTTGAACGTTATTATGGGGGGACGGGTGCTGCAGCAATGTACCAAAATGGAGTTAGAGCCGCTTTTACTCAGGTTGGTTTGGCTGTGGGTACAATTCCTGCTCCTTATCTGATTTATTCAGGTGTAACCTTTGAACAAAAATTAGAGCAGATTATCGTGCAAAAGTGGGCATCATTTGCTGGCTCACATAGTTTGGAAGGATTCTTTGAGCAAGAACGTACCGGATACCCTAAAACAAGTGTGGTATACTCAACTGAGGCAAATTACATTGCCGGACAGTGGGTGTACTCTAAGAATGGTGTAACTTCAGGTTTGTTTCCGAAACGCCTGGTATTTCCTGCATCTTCAAGAGACAGAAATAGCAATACACCTGCAGAGGTTCCGATTACAACTAAAGTTTGGTGGGGTAAATAGTATTAATTGATAAAGAGATGAAAAGATATTTAGCAATAATTATATTAGGAGTTGTAAGCATGGTTTATAGCTCCTGCAAAAAAGAATCGTTTGATTATCCGGAAGGTTATGTGGGTATATCTAAAATAACGGTTTTTCCGATACTAACGATGAAAGGTGACAAATACGTAGCGGTAGCAAAAGGTGCAACCTATACGGATGCCGGAGCTACAGCTGCAGCCGGAACAAGCACCATAGAAGTAAAAACCACAGGTTTGCCTAATACGGCAACTGCAGGTGTTTATTTGATTACCTACTCGGCCACAAATTCGGACGGTTTCGCGGCAACAGCAACAAGATCAGTTGTAGTTTATGACACTAAAGCCGATGCTGTAGCTAACGATTTTTCTGGTAACTACCTTAGGGCCGCTACCGGAACAATCACCAAATGGACGAAACTGGCTCCTGGTGCTTATTTGGTTAATAACCCAGGTGGTGCAGCAGCAGGTACTACAGTAAATGTAATTGCCATAAACCCTACAGGTAATACCATAGATATTCCTCAGCAAAATACAGATAGTGGGCCATGGGGATCAAATACTGAAAGTAAAGATCTAATTACCGGTAATTATTCGTGGGCGGTTGAAAACCCTGGTTATGGTACTGCGGTAAGAACCTTTGTAAAACAATAAATAATAGAAAGATGAAAAAATATTTTTATATACTAACGCTTTTTGTACTAAGCATTTCTGCTTGTAAAAAAGAACCGGTTGGCGGTACAGCCGTACAGGACCTGTCTGGCGAGTGGTGGGTGCAGATTGACGGTGCCGGAGATTATTATGGTATTTCTACCTATAATACGGCCGACAACTCATCGAGCCAGATGTGGTTAAACCTAACCAATTTCTGGGGAAATTCGAGCAATACCGTTTTTGGAAAAGTAAGCGTGAACGTAGACAACAAAACCCTTGGCGGGCAAAAAATTGCTAACGCAGGCAACTACCCGGGCGGAATAACTTTTACGGTATCAAACGGTAAAATAACTCCTAATGGCACTGTTGGTCCTGTATCAAAAGCGCCAACCGATGCCATTACTTTGGATGTTGAATTTTCTGATGATCCCGGAACGGTTTATCACCTTAAAGGGTATCATAGAACCAAGTTTGTAGACGACGATCACTAAGTTTATCGAGGATTAAAACAGACAGCCTTCTGAATTTATTTCAGGAGGCTGTTTTGTTTTAGGGTAAAAAGTTATTGTAAACAAGGTGTTAAATCGATCAAAAAGCAGGGGTAACATAGGAGAATTATTTAACAATAACGATAAAATGTGTCTGCTTAATCATGCGAATTTTTCAAACTAACAGACTAGTTTTCATCTTTTTGTGTAGGTTTCTGAGCTTTCAGAGCATTTTATGACATTATTGTGTGTAAAGTGTTAAAAATTGTTAAAATAAATTTGGTGTTAATCATAACTAACTCTATTTTAGCGATTAAATAATCATTAACTAACCTATTTTCAAATTATGAAAAAACTTCTACAAAGTTTGTTCATTCTTGTGCTGTGCGCATTCTCTGCGTTTGCTCAGGAAAGAACCGTAACTGGTACAGTTACTTCTGCGGATGACAAATTGCCAATCCCTGGTGTAAGTGTTAAGGTACAAGGCACCCAAAGCGGAGCCGTTACAGATGCCGGCGGTAAATATGCCGTACGTGTTCCATCTGGATCTACAGTGTTAACATTCTCTTTTATCGGTTATGCCCCTCAAAACAGAACAATTGGTGGTTCGTCAACTATTAATGTGGTTTTAGAGGCTGATTCTAAGTCGCTAAGCGAGGTTGTGGTAACCGGTGCAGGTTTAACTGCTCGTAAAAAAGAACTTGGAGCTGCTCAAACAACTTTAAGTAATGCCGCAATTACACAAGCAAAACCAACTAACCTTGTTTCTGGTTTAGTGGGAAAAGTTGCAGGTTTGAACGTCCAGGGAGTTGGTAGCGGTGTTAACCCTAACTATCGTGTTGTGCTGCGTGGTATGCGCTCATTAACTGGTAACAACCAGGCCCTAATCGTTGTTGATAATGTAATTGTGCCAAACACAATTTTAAGTAACATTAACCCTGATGATATTGAAAACCTTACCGTTTTAAACGGTAGTAGTGCAGCTGCTTTATATGGTTCTACTGCATCAAATGGTGCATTAATCATCACCACGAAAAAAGGTAAAAAGGATGGTTCTTTTGATATCAAGATTGGTAACACAACTACATTAGAGCAAGTTGCCTTCTTCCCGAAATTACAAAAGGAGTTTGGATCAGGATCAGATAATGATTTGCAGCTCTACATCCCATACGAAAACCAGCAATATGGTCCGCGCTTTGATGGTGTCGTTAGGCCAATTGGTCGTCCATTAGCAGATGGCTCAATTCAAATGGTTCCTTATTCTTACACAAACAGTAAAGATGATTTCTGGGATACTGGTGTGACTAACTTTACCGATTTTTCTGTATCGTCTGGTAATGATAAAGGAAGCTTATATGCTTCTGCTCAATATATGAATGCTTCAGGAACAACTCCTGGTGATAAGTACAACAGAGCAACAGTGAAAATTGGCGGAACAAGAGTTGTGTCAGACAAAATTACTTTCAACTATTCTGCAAACTATATTCAGAACAGACAGAATTTAACAACTCAAACCGGTAGCATTTACAATGTGTTGTTAAATGCGCCATCTCAGGCACTTATTACCGATTATCAAGATTGGAGAAATAATCCTTATGCTAACCCTAACGGTTACTATAACGCTTATTACAATAATCCTTACTTCCTTGCTGATAACTATAGACAACAAGTAAGAAATGACTATTTCCTAGGAAATGCAGAATTGAAATACAAGCCATTGGAGTGGTTGGATTTTACAGGCCGCGTAGGTTTAACAACTCAAAATCAATCTTCTAAGTCATACTCTGATATATTTAAATACAGTGACTATACTAAGTCGATATCTGGTTCTAGTGAATATAAGCAACAAGATATATTAGGTAACGTTTCTGATAATATGAACTATACAACTAATATTGTTACTGACTTTATTGGTCACGCTCAGAAAAAAGTTGACGATTTCAAATTTGATTTAACCGTATTAGGTCAGTTAATTCAAAACCAATCAAAATCTACTACTGCTTCTGTAAACGGTTTAGTAACTGCTGGTGTATTTAACTTAGGTAATAGTACCAATAACCCAACTGCATCAGAAGGTAATTCATTGACCCGTTCTTATGGTTTAACTGGAAAGTTAGATATCGGTTTTAAAGATTACTTGTTTTTAAGCTTAACAGGTCGTAATGACTGGGTTTCTGTGTTAGCTCCTGAAAACCGTTCGTTCTTCTACCCTAGCGCAACATTATCTTTCGTTGCTTCTGATGCAATCGAGGCTATTAAAGACATCAAAGAAATTGACTTTATTAAATTAAGAGGTGGTTGGTCTAAAGTAGGTCAGGTAAATATTGGAGCATATAGTTTGGTGCCAACATTCGGTCAGGGTGCAGGTTATCCATACAATGGTCAAGGAGGCTTATCTGTTGGAAATACATTGATCTCCAAAGATTTAAAACCGGAGATTACTTCTGGTTTCGAATATGGTGTTGAGGCGAGTTTCTTCAAAAGCCGAATTAATTTAACTGCTACTTACTATAATACCAAAACAAAAGATCAAACAGTTCCAACTGGAGTATCTAGCACAACTGGTTATACTAGCTACTTAGTAAACGCTGGGCAGACCACAAGTAAAGGTTGGGAAACCAGCTTAAATGTAATTCCTTTCAAAACTGACGATTGGGAAATTACTTTAGGAACAAACTATGCCTATTATGATAATACCGTTGATTATATCAGTGCTGATTTAAGTCAGTTAACTCTTGGTGCCTATGGTGGTACAGTTGGTTCATATGCAATAGCTGGGCAACAATTTCCGGTTATTCAAGGTACAACTCACGTACGCGATAACCAGGGAAGAATTATTGTAGATAGAATTACGGGCTATCCTTCTGCTACAACTGGTATCAGCATTTTAGGACAGGCAAATGCTAAACATATTTTAGGTGTTAATGTGAATGTTCACTATAAAGGATTTAACTTATATGGATCTGGTGAATATCGTGGTGGAAATGTTATTTATAACGCTGCTGGTGGTACATTCGATTTCAGTGGTGCAGGTATAAACTCTGCTGCTTACAACCGTGATCGTTTTGTAATACCTAACTCTTCTTACTTAGACCCAACAACCAATACTTATGTTGCCAACACTAATATAACTGTTCGTGATGGTGGACCTGGATATTGGACTATTGCTGGACCAAGAACAGGTATCAACGAAAACTATGTAACTTCTGGGGCTTTCTGGAAAATTAGAGAGCTGGCTTTATCGTATGATGTGCCGGCAGCTTTCTTAGCAAAATCTAAAGTAGTTAAAGGTGCTAGAATTAGTGTTCAAGGTAGAAATTTATTCATCTTCTTACCTAAAACTAACGTATATACAGATCCAGAGTATAGTGATGGTAACGGATCAAGCAGTGGTAATGCTATTGGTTTAACCAATTTAAATCAAACTCCACCATCAAGGTATTATGGAGCTACATTAACATTAACCCTATAATAATAAAGACATGAAAAGAATTTTTAAATATATATTCGGATTTTCAATGTTGGTTTCTGTTTATTCTTGTAAAAAAGACTTAGACATCAACACCAATCCCAATTCAGTGACTACAGCAACTGTGGATTTAGTTCTGCCGAATGCAATTGTAGCTACAGCTAATAGCATGCCTGCCTATAACAGCATGGGGGCGCAGCAAGTTGGGTATTTTACTAACGGCGGCGGTGTAAGCGGTTGGGGAGGTATTATATCTTACAACTGGAATACTGGTGATTTCGCGGGGCTTTGGGCGACTACTTACGATATCTTAACTGACGTTCAATACGTGATTGCCAATTCTGAAGGGAATGCTAGCTATAAAGAGTTTAATGCAGCAGCTAAAACTCTTAAAGCTTATAACTACGCATTACTGGTAGATACTTATAATGATATACCATATACTGAGGCCTTACAGGGGGATACCAAATTGCAGCCGAAATATGACAAAGCCACAGACATTTACAAAAGTCTGGCAGATTTGTTAGATCAATCAATTGCTACATTCAAGGCAACAGGTACTGGTGCGGGGTCTAAATTGTTTGCGACAGCAGATCCGTTGTTTAATGGTAATCTGGGAAAATGGGCTGCTTTTGCTCAAACTTTAAAGTTAAAATTAGTGCTTAAAGGACAAGGAAAAGTAACTTTCAGCAATACTACTTTCGATAGTACAGTTGGTTTCTTAACTGAAGATGCAATTGTTCAGCCTGTTTATGCTAAAACAGATAATAAACAAAATCCTATGTGGAATGCCTGGGCTTACAGTGCTTCTGGAACAGCAGTTGGCGCTGCAAGTCAATATGCACCAAGTGCATACATCATGACTTTCTACAATGGAACTAAACTAGCGGATCAAGCTAGAGCGAATGTTACTTATATTACAGGCACTTCTACGCCAACTAATCAGTTGGGGTATCAGCAAGCAGATGCTGGTAGAGGACAGGCGCCAAGCTCTTGGTTTAGAGGAACAAGTTCTACTGCATTTGAAAAAATTGGTATTCTTAAAGGGCCAGATGCTGGTCAGCCTATCTTGTTGGCAGCAGAAAGCTATTTTTTACAAGCTGAGGCCAACGTTAAAGGCTTAGTTACGGGTAGTGCGGCTTCTAACTTCGATTTAGGAGAGAATGCTTCATTCAGGTATCTTTATAAAGATAATACTGGGGCAGTAACATCTGGTAAGGATCCTGTTGCTGATGCCACAACATATAGAACAGTTAATACTGCTAATCCACTTGCAAATTTTGCTGTTGCAACTACCGATGCTGCAAAATTAGAGGCCATTATTACTCAAAAATATGTAGCATTTAATATGTTATTCGGTCATGAAGCGTGGAATGAGTACCGTAGAACAGGCTATCCGAAAATTTTAGCCGGAACAGCTAAAAACGATACTTTTGTTTCGATTGTTTCTCAGTCAACTGCGGCAGATAAATTACCAACTAGAATTCAATACCCAGCTAATGAATTTAAGTACAATGCATCAAACGTGCCGACAATAGATAAATATTCAAGTAAAATATTTTGGGCTAAATAATTGAGGTTGTTTACCATTCATAAAAATAAGTCATGAAAAAAATAATAAATTTATTAGTCTTAGGATTAATAGCAACAGGATTTAGTTCTTGTTTAAAAGATGATTCAATCATCGGTCCTGATGCTCCTGGGGCAACTAAAAACATCGTAGAGTTCTTAAATCCAGGTTTTATTGGTTCAGGAACTGGTAGTACTTATCCATTATATGTACAATCTTTTGATATCTCTCCTGCTGCCTCAACCGTAGTTCAGGTTAGTTATTCTGGATCAGATGTAGCGCCAGAAGATATTCGTATTAAAGTGGGTTTAGATGCTGCAGCATTAGATAAGTTTAACACCGAAAATTCGGCACACTATACTACTATGCCAACTAATCTTTATACGCTTTCAGCAGTAGATTTAGTGATTCCAAAAGGCCAAAGAGTAGCTAATTTAACCATTTCGGTTAAGCCAGATCAATTTGATTTTGCTGCATCTTATGCCCTACCTTTAAAAATCGTTTCTTCATCTACAGGTGTAATAAGCGGAAACTTTGGTACAATAATTTTAGGATTAGGTGCTAAGAATAAATACGATGGTGTTTATACCCCTCAAGCAGGAAGTTTCGTGCAACGTTATAGCAGCCCAACAACACCAACTGTTGGTGATGCTTTAAATGGTACTACAGATAAAAACCCTGACTTAACATTTACAACTATCAGCGCAAATACCGTTCAAATTGGTAATTTAAGATGGGCTGGTGGTACTTCAGGTGTTGGTGGTATCGATAACCTTCAAGCTACGATTGATCCAGTTACCAACCTGGTTACAATGAAAGCTATTGGTAATGCTACTCTTGCTAATATTCCAGGATCAGTTAATAAATACGATCCTGCAACTAAAACTTTCACTTTAAATTTTGACTGGAATCAAACCGCTGCAAAGAGGGTATATTCATTAGTTGCAAAATATAAAGGAGCTAGATAGCTTTTAATATTAATTTTAAAAAAGGGATGCTCAAAAGGCATCCCTTTTTTAGTGCTTAAAATTTTTAGTTTCTGAAAGAGATTTAAATGCGGTACAAAGAACTAAAAATGGCCTGAATTATGAGGTGAAGGTTTCAGGTATTTAGACTTGAAACGTTTAAATCTGCCGAACAGGCAGGATTAGATATTACAATACCGATTAACAATCACCTTGTGAAATAGCAGTTTATATATTTTTCGCATCTAAAAATTACTTTAATTGATCGTCTTTTTCTAATCTCATTTTAATGTAATTGTATTTTATTTGTGTGAATTCATTTTTTTAAATTTTCTGATTTCTTAATCATTTTCTTCGTTTCAGGCTTAATACGATATATTTTGCGCTGATTTCTATCCTCATTTCTACATTTTTGTGCAATTTAAGACGGCACTTTTCTATCTGTAAAATTTGCATTACACATTAGTTAGTTTTATCTTGACAAATTATTAACCTAAAACTTAACTAATTCATGAAAAAACTCCAACCGGGGTTGTTCATATTGGTGATCATTGCTGCAGGAGCAATTACACCATTTAGAACAACTATTGGCCCAATTGTGGCCAGAGAAGACCCAAGCCTTTCTTGTTAACAATTAATAATTCGACTATTACAAGTATAACATACATTTTTAGTAATGTTTATATCGTTTTTTAAAGCTGATTAATTATATATCAGTAATAATAGTTAATAGTCCTTTTAAAAGCATTTTCACTCAAAAAACAGATAACAAACACTAAAAACTTTATTTAACAATCATTAACTAAACTAAATTTTCTTATGAAAAAACTTCTACAAAGTTTGTTCATATTGCTTTTTATTGCAGGCACTGCAATGGCGCAAGACCGAACAATCACCGGGGCCGTTACGGGCCAGGAAGATGGGCTACCCCTTCCAGGCGTAAGTGTTAAAATTAAGGGCGCTGCAGGCGGTACTATAACTGGTGCCGACGGTAAGTATACCATTCGCGTTTCAGGCAGGGCTACGGCGCTTGAATTTTCGTTTATCGGGTATTTAAGTCAATCCAAAGCTGTTGGTACAGCAAGCACAATTAATGTTGCTTTAGTAAGCGATTCAAAAACATTATCTGATGTGGTGGTTACCGGTTATGGGGTAACTAAAAAACGCGATTTCACTGGTTCAGCTGCAAGTGTAAAGGGCGAAGATTTAAAAGATAAACCCGTTCAAAGTTTTGTGCAGGGCTTAACCGGACAAGCAGCTGGGGTAAGTATTATTCAACCCAATGGTTTGCTAAACAATCCGCCGGTTATTCGCGTAAGGGGTGTGAGTTCAATCTCGTTAAGCTCGTTTCCATTAGTTGTGGTAGATGGTATTCCCTTTCCAACCAGCGATGCATCTGCAAACTCTGCCACCAACAATCCACTTGGCGATATCAACCCGGCTGATATTGAAACCATCGACATTTTAAAAGATGCGGCTTCTACCGCGCTTTACGGCTCGAGAGCTGCAGCTGGTGTATTGGTTATAACAACTAAAAAAGGAAAAAGCGGAGATGCTAAAATTACCTACGATGGCTGGTATGGCGTGAACAATGCGGTACGTTTGCCCGAATTGTTAAATGCGCAACAATACATGGATAGCAAGAATACGGCTATTGCAAATGCCTTGGTTTTAAATCCAAATGCCGTACCAGCATCACAGAGAGACGCAAATAACAAAAGCTTTTTTCCAAGCTATAATGCCGATGGCTCGCTGGTTGACACCAAATGGTATGATGAGGTTTACAGAACAGCTCGGTCACAAAATCACAACGTAACCCTAAGTGGTGGTACAGCAAAAACAACTTATTATTTATCGGGCGGACTTTCTGATCAGGATGGTTTCCTTAAAAATAATACTTTTAAAAGATATTCTGCCCGTATAAACGCTACACACAAAGCTACCGATTGGTTAAGCTTAAGTATGAACGTGAATTACAACAATAGCATAAACAGGGCGCCTAATAGCGGCTCGGCTCCTGGTGCTGCCTTTAACTCGTCGGGATTAGGACGTATTGCTATTGCCATTGCGCCAAACGTACCCGTTTATAATGCTGCAGGAGGTTATAATATTTCGGCGAATAACGTAGGTAATGCGGCCAATCTGATTACCAGTACTTGGGCGCACCCAACAGTACTGATTGATAAAGATGTTAACAGCTCCGAAAATAACAGGTTCTTAACCAATTTAGGAGCCGACTTTAAAATTATCGATGGTTTAAACTTCAGGTCTAATTTCTCGTGGGAAAGAGCCAATACCGAAAATATTCAGTTCTGGAACCCGCTTCAGGGTGATGGATATTCGTTTAATGGTTATGCCTATAACAATACTGCCCGCAGAAATAACTGGAACTGGATTAATACTTTACAGTACCAGAAAACATTTAACGGCGTACATAATTTAAACCTGACTATCGGTAGCGATGTTCAGAATACAAGGACAGAAAACTGGGGTGCTATCCGTCAGGGATTAGGTGATCCTACTTTCTTCGATCAGTTTCAGGGTACATTTACTACAAACGTACCGGGTGGTAACAGTATTAACGAAATTGCGTTCCAGGCCTATTTGGCAAGCGCAAGCTACAACTACAAAGGAAGGTACTATATCAGTGGTAACTTCAGAAGAGACGGAAACTCTGCTTTATCATCTGATAATAAATGGGGTAACTTTGGTGGTGGATCTGTTGGATGGACCATCTCGGAAGAAGATTTCTTTAAAAACTCGGCACTGGGTAAAACGGTAAATTCTCTAAGAATCAGGGCAAGTTATGGTCGCGTAGGTAATGCAAATGTACCTGCATATAGCGAATATACCACTTATAGCCCCGGACTTTACGGTGTAACGCCTTTTGCATGGATTTTTGGTCAGGCAGGTAACAAAGAGCTGAAATGGGAAACCAGTAACCAGCTTGATTTTGGTTTAAACCTTGCCTTGTTCAATAACAGATTAACTTTTGAGGCCGATTATTTCAAAAAAGACATTAATAATTTATTGTTAAATGTACCTCAGGCTTTATCGAAAGGTATTCCGAACGATCCGGCCGGAACTATTCTTGCCAATGTTGGCTCGATGTACAATAAAGGTTTTGAATTTGCATTAGGTGGTACACCCGTTAAAACCGAAAAGTTTTCGTGGACAGCCAGTTTAAACTTTACCACAATTAAAAACGAAGTAACTGCTTTAGATCCCAATGTATCGCAAATTATTGGTACAACAGGAGGTTTAGAGTCTGCAAGTGTTACGCGGGTTGGCGAATCAATCGGTAGTATTTATGCCGTGAAAACAAATGGTGTAAATCCGGCAAACGGACGCAGAATCTACATTAATGCAGCCGGACGTGAAGTTCAGTACCTGCATTTTGGTGGTGCCAATACCTGGACTTACCTCGATGGCACTGCTGCCCCATCTCCGGCTGGCGATGCACAGGTAATTGGCGGAACCCTGCCTAAATGGTATGGTGGTTTTAATAACACCTTAAACTATGGCAATTTCGATTTAAACTTCATGTTTACTTTCTCAGGCGGAAACTATATCTATAACGGTTCTCGTGCCGGTTTGTTAGATCAGCGCGTTTGGAACAACTCAACAGAAGTTTTAAATGCCTGGACAACTCCTGGTCAGCAAACGAATATTCCAAGGGTAGTGTACGGCGATAACGTTTCGAACGGATCTTCGTTCGCGATCGATGCCAATGTGGAGAAAGGCGATTTCTTACGTTTACAGGCCGCAACTTTTGGTTACCGCATTCCAAAAAGTGTTTTTGGTAAATCAGGTATAAACAGTGTTCGGGTTTACGCATCAGTAAATAATGCTTTCCTGATCACCAATTATACCGGTGTGGATCCGGAAATATCAACCAATGGTAACAGCAACCTGGCCAGTGGTGTAGAGCGTAACTCTATCCCTCAGGGCAGATCATTTACATTTGGTATTAGTTTAGGTTTATAATATTAATAATCATATCCATGAAATTATTTCATATCAAAACATATAAATTGAAGTTGGCTACAGCAGCTATGCTTGCAATTCCTATCGTTGGAAGTATTGCTTCCTGCAAAAAAGAATTTTTAGAAAAGACTCCCGAACTTACCCTTCCCGATCAGGAAGCATTTGCAAACCCTACCCGGATTTTAGGTCAGGTAAACGGATTGTATGTATCATCCAAATCTGGTTCTTTATTTGGTGGCCGCTATCTGATTTATAACGATATCAGAGCAGAAGAATTTGTGAATAGAACCGGTAATGGTGTTACAGGTTATGATGTTTATCAGGGTACCAATAACTCGACCAATACCTATGTTGCAAGCTTTTTTTCGCAGGCTTATTTAACGATTAACAGGGCAAACCTGTTTCTGGATGGACTGGCTAAAAACAGTACGGTTTTAACACCTGCTATAAATGCAAACTATGCTGGTGAGGCTAAATTTGTTAGGGCATTAAACTATTTTGCGCTGATACAAATTTTTGCAAAACCTTATATTGCTGATAATGGCGCTTCAAGAGGCTTGCCACTTCGTTTAACGCCCGAAACATCATTGGCCAATAATGCACTTAAAAGCAGTACTGTTGCTGCCATTTACGCGCAAATTATTAAGGATCTTGATGAAGCCGAGGCTGGTTTGCCTGATACGTACAGTACCCCTTTATTGCGTACCACACGTGCCCATAAAAACAGCGCTATTGCCCTAAAAACCCGCGTGTATTTAGCCATGGGTAACTATGCTAAAGTGTTGGAGGAAGGCAATAAACTGGTTCCGCAAATTGCACCATTTACCAATTCGGCCAGAACAGCCCATGCCTTGCAACCAAGTGTTGTGAGTGTTTTTCAGGCACCGTTTACTACTTCCGAATCGATATTCTCGTTCCCGATGGCCGATACCAATGCTCCGGGCACACAGAATCAACTTGGTTATTACTACAGCTGGGCCGGTAACGGAAACCTGGAGTTTTCTTTAAACAAAACAGGAGCTGGTATTTATGCCGATCCGGTATGGCCAACCTCTGATGCCAGAAAATCACTTTTAACACAAGATGCAACCATTTCAGGAGTATTGCATTCTTACCCGATTAAATATGGTGCGGTATCGCCATTTACCGATTTTGTACCGATTATCCGCTATGCCGAAGTGTTGCTAAACGTTGCCGAAGCAGAAGCATTAGCGCCAGGAGGTAACCTGATCCGTTCGAAAGCTTTATTGCAGGCCGTTCGTACACGTTCTGATGCCGGTTTTGTATATGGCGTATTAATTACACCGGCCGCTTTGGAAGCAGCAATTTTAAAAGAAAGAAGAATTGAGCTTTTGGCCGAAGGTTTCAGGTACAATGATTTAGCCCGGAAAGCATCACCACTTCCATCATTTGGAGCAGGTACTTCTATTCCGATTACCGATCAGCGTTATACTTTCCCTATTCCAATAGGCGAATTAAACACCAATCCATTGGTAAACACATTTTAAGCTAATATCCTTATAAAAAAGGGTTCGGAGATTGACCTCCGAACCCTTTTTTATGATCCGTGTTGGGCTATACTCCAACTATTTCTTATCTACACTATACTTGCCCGGGCCAATAAAAATCAGACTGAAAAATACAATGCCCAATTCGATGGCATGGCTGGCGCCCCCCAAACCGTCGCCTTTACCAAAATGAACCAGGGCGGCTATAATCATCGTAAATACCAGTAAAATACATGCAGGGCGATAAAACAGGCCTACAATTAGCAGAAAACCACCAAAGGTTTCGGTAACTGCAGCCATAAACCCCCAGAATAGCGGTAAGAAATTAATGCCGATAACCTTCATGCTGCCGCCTAAGTCTGTCCATCCATTGGGACCGCCGGCCAGTTTGGGGAAACCATGTATAATAAACATTAACCCGATGCCGATGCGTAAAAGTAAAATCCCTGTGTTTCTGTACTTCCCTAAATTATCTAAAATAGCCATCTTATAAATATGTAAATTGAACGTTGTTTGTTTCTGCTTTTAATTCAACCTCTGCCCCTAAAACCATGCTGAGGTTATTGTTAATATGTCCGGTTGGGAAATTAAAGCAAACGGGGTAATCGTATTCCTTTACAATATCCCATATTACCTCATCTGCAGTTTGCCCGAACGAGATCTTTTCTTCTGCAATTTCGTTAAAGGCACCTACAATCAAACCTTTCAGGTTTTTCAGTTTGCCTGCTCTTTTCAGCATGCGCAACATCCTGTCGATGCTGTATTCATGTTCGCCAACGTCCTCCAGGAAAAGGATTTTGCCATCATAATCCATTTCTGAAACCGAACCCTGCATCATGGCCAGTAAAGTTAAATTGCCGCCAATTAATACACCACCGGCTACACCAGCCCTGTTTTTAAAGGTGCTTTGATAGGTATATTGCTGTTTCACGCCAAATAAAGAATTCTGCAAAGCAAGTAGTGCTGCTTCGGTCGATTCATCAAAAGTATACGGCATTTGTGCATGAATACACTGCGTGCTGCTTTGGGCAATCAGGTGCGAAAGCAGTACTGTAATATCGCTAAAACCAATAATCCATTTGGGGTGCTGATCAAAAGTGCTAAAATCAAGCTCATCGATAATGCGGATTGTACCATAACCACCACGACCTGCAATAATGGCTTTGATGGATGGATCGTCTAAAAAACGCTGAATATCTTTAGCCCTTAATTTGTCGGTTCCGGCAAATTGATGGTGGCTGGCATATACGCTATCGCCCAAAATAACTTCCAGTCCCCAGCTTTTTAAAAGCGCTATGGCATGGTCAATTGGTTTGGGTAATTTCTTTGCCGGACAAACCAGGGCAATCTTATCTCCTTTTTTTAAATACGGGGGCTGCTTAATCATCTTCAAAACACTTATCTTTGCCAAATTAATAAAAATTGTTTTGGATAATAGTAAAATAAAAAGATATACCGTAACCGCGGCACTTCCATACACCAATGGACCGGTTCATATTGGGCACCTTGCCGGTGTTTACATTCCTGCCGATATTTATGCCCGTTACCTGCGGTCGAATAAGCGCGATGTAAAATTCATTTGTGGATCTGACGAAAACGGCGTACCCATTACTTTAAAGGCCAAAAGAGAAGGTATCACCCCTCAGGAAGTAGTAGATAAGTACCACAAAATTATTGGAGATTCGTTTAAAGAGTTTGGCGTTTCTTTCGATATTTACCACCGTACTTCATCGCTTACCCACCATCAAACTGCGGCCGATTTCTTCGAAACCCTTTATAACAAAGGAGTTTTTACTGAAGAAGTTACCGAACAATATTACGATGCTACAGCCAAGCAGTTTTTGGCCGACCGTTACATTACCGGTACCTGTCCTAAATGCGGTAACGAGAATGCTTACGGCGATCAGTGCGAAAACTGTGGTTCTACGCTTAATGCTACCGATTTAATTAATCCTAAATCGACCCTTTCGGGTGATAAACCCATTTTAAAGGAAACCAAAAACTGGTTTTTGCCTTTAGATCAGTACGAAGAGCGTTTAAGGACATACATAGAGAGCCATAAAGAATGGCGACCAAATGTTTATGGCCAATGCCAAAGCTGGTTAAATGCAGGCTTACAGCCGAGAGCCATGACCCGAGATTTAGAATGGGGTGTACGTGTTCCCCTGCGCGATGCTGAAGGAAAAGTGCTCTATGTATGGTTCGATGCCCCGATAGGTTATATTTCGGCCACTAAAGAGCTTTGTAACTATGCCAAACTGGATGTTTGGAACCCGAAGGCAGAAGAATATTACATCAGCAGCTACGAAAACGATAAATGCGGTTGGGAAGAATACTGGAAAAGTGATGAAACCAAGCTGGTACACTTTATTGGTAAAGATAATATCGTTTTCCACTGTATTATTTTCCCGGCGATGTTAATGGCCCATGGCGAATATACACTGGCTGATAATGTACCCGCTAACGAATTTTTAAATCTCGAAGGCCAAAAAATATCGACCTCTAAAAACTGGGCGGTGTGGTTAAACGAATATTTAAGAGAGTTTGAAGGGCAGCAGGATGTTTTACGTTACGTATTAACCGCCACAGCACCCGAAACCAAGGATAACGATTTTACCTGGAAAGATTTTCAGGCCAGAAACAACAACGAACTGGTAGCCATATTGGGTAACTTTGTAAACCGTGTGGTGGTACTAACCCACAAGTATTTTGCTGGCTCGGTACCTACCTGTATGGAAATTACACCGGTAGATCAGGCCGTAATTGATGAACTGGCGGGCTATCCGGCTAAAATATCGGCTTCTATCGAAAATTACCGTTTCAGGGAAGCCTTATCCGAAGTAATGAACGTGGCTCGTTTAGGTAATAAATACCTGGCCGAAACTGAGCCCTGGAAACTCATTAAAACCGACGAAGACCGTGTAAGAACGATTTTGAATGTTGCCTTGCAGATTGCGGCCAATATCCAGATCCTAATCGAGCCGTTTTTGCCTTTTACGGCCGAAAAGTTAATGAAAATGCTTAAAAACGGTGGGCACGACTGGGAAGATGCCGGATCGGTTAATCTGCTTAAACGTGGTCATGAAATTGGCGAGGCTATTCTTTTGTTCGATAAAATAGAAGATGCAGCTATCGATTTCCAGATCGAGAAGTTAAACCAGAGCAAAGCCAGTAATGCTGCGGCTACGGCTATTGCAGTACCAGCTAAAGAAAATATCCAGTTCGATGATTTCTCGGCTATGGATATCCGTGTAGCTACTATTATAGCTGCCGAAAAGGTAGAAAAAACTAAAAAGCTGTTAAAGCTGACGGTTAATACCGGTATTGACGAACGTACTGTAGTTTCGGGCATAGCTGAATATTATAAGCCTGAAGATATTATTGGTAAGCAGGTGAGCATGATTGTTAACCTGGCACCACGCGAAATTAAAGGTATTTTATCGCAAGGTATGATCTTAATGGCCGAAAATGCCGAAGGTAAATTAACTTTCGTAGCACCAGCTGAGAAGTTTCAGGAAGGTAGCGTAATCCGCTAAGGAATTTATTTATACCAGGCGCCGCTGGATTTATATATCCTGTGGCGCTTTAGTGTTTAAACCCGCTAAGCTGAACTAAAAAGAGCAATGCAGATAAGCTTTTGCAGCTGAAAACTTTTATTATATTTGCGCCGTTGTTCAGTAGGATTACTCAATGATAAATTGGTATGTAGTGCAACGGATACCCGCCTGAACGGCATTAGTCGGGCAGGGAATAGCAGTTACCTAAACACTAACAATGAGTTACTTTGCTTATGTGATTAAAAGCGAGCACTTTGATTGTTTTTATCAAGGTCATTGTGAAGATTTAGAAAAACGGTTAAAGGAACATAACGCTGGTAAGACGAAATCAAATAAGGCTTACCTCCCCTTTGTAATTTTTTATTATGAAGAGTTCCCAACGAGGGAAGAAGCAATTAAAAGAGAAAAATATTTTAAGTCTGCTTCAGGAAGGCGATATTTGAAAAATAAAATGGCCCCGTAGTTCAACGGATAGAATAGAAGTTTCCTAAACTTTAGATAGCAGTTCGATTCTGCTCGGGGCTACTGCGAATAAGCTTATCGAAAGATAGGCTTATTTGGTTTTAAGGCTGTTTGGATAACTCCTGCGGAACGCTACGGACAGTTTATCCGATACATGGGAAAGATTATTTTGGAGCCTTTAAAGTAAAATACAGAGACTTTTATGTTATTTAGTAATATGATTAAAACCTTCTCATTTTTACTCTTTTCGCTTACAATTTTTATTTCATTATCCGGATGTAAATACGGTAAGGCACATAATCAGAAGCAGGATATTAAAGAATTCGAAGGAATAATAACTTACCACGAAGTTCTAAAAAACAGCGATAGCTTATTGAATGTTGACGATACGGTGAAAGTCTTTTATGCTCATGGAAATTACGTTGGTGTACACTCAGAAGCATCAGAAAAGTTCCATTTGGTTAAAAATTATTATTTTGAAGATAAGCCTTTAAGGCTATTACTTTTTAACAACTCAGATACACTGTATCAAATGAGTTTAAATTTTCCAATCGAAAAGCTGGAGCATTTCAAAGTAATCAAAATAAACAATCAGGTACTTTCAAAGCAATGCGAACGCATTGATCTCAGCACCAGTTATGCCGAAAAGGATTCTGTTACCTACTCAGATTTTAGTTTTATATTTTCAAGAGGTTATTTAAATGTCAATAAAGCACATTTCAAGAACTGGAATCTTGGGTACTTTAATAAAGTTATAAATGAATCTGGAACACTCTACTTAGGTTTTAAAGCAGTTCATTTTGACAGTTCGCATAAGCATATCTTATCCGTTAAAACCTACGACGTTATTTCTGTAAAAGAGCAACCTGTAGATCCTAAAATATTTGAAATAGATCCCTCAATGATTAAAGAGCTAAATAATAGGTAAGCGCCAAACGATGTTACTCAAACTGGAAAATATAACACTATCTGATCAGTTTATTTTATTCGCCGGTGTTAATTATCTCCGGATAATGATGGCGCTTTAAAGCTTAGGCGTTTTAGGATTTCATTCAAAATATTATCCGCTTTCACCTTATCTGATTCAACATATTGAAGGCTACCCGATATTCCTTTGCGACCCTTCTTATCTGAGGTAAAAACGCTATAGTATTCGCCATCCTTAAGAGAAGTGCAAATAAGAAACCTGGTATTATTTACTTTGATTATTTCGGCCCTGGTCACGTTCGATTTCAGCCCAACTTCATTCATTACACCTAGCCATTCATTTTTCTTGTCTTCAAGTGCCGTGAAATCGTCCTTGGCGCTGGTGTAATCCTTAAATCCAAATATTATGCCATCGACACGATAAACGTGACCCAATTTGGACATTGGGTTGTCACTTTTAAATCTCTTGCTCTTAAAATCGGTGACATCTTTCTGACTAATCCGTTGTGATTTTTGTGGCAGCTCAATGTTTGCTACTTTACTTAAGGGCTCTTCTTGCTGCATAAAGCCTACAAGACACGTCAGAGCTATAAATAGGTATGTTTTCACGTTCTTATCTTTTGATTTATTTTTCTGTGAGACAAATTCAGGAATGCTCAACAAGAGTGTAACAAGTCGAAAATACGGTTTGCCCCGAAGTACAATAGGACTTTGGTTTGAGAAGCGTATTTTAGTTATCTTGATAAAGATTATCCAAAAGTGGTCAGGAGCTAAAAGCCACTGATTAATGGTAGATATGTGATCGAAATAAAAGATCACATATCAAACCCGAATTTAATCAATTACATCCAGCCCTAGCGGGTAGCATCGCAAACACCCCTAAAATAACCCACAGATTCAGCTATGCCTGCTAATGGATCTTTCATGTCTTTTTCATATTCTAAACTACAGCAGCCTTTATAATTAACCTTTCTCAGCATTTTTACGAAGGCAGGGATATTAATTACACCACGGCCGAGTTCGCAAGTGGTACCTTCATTTGTGGCTGAGGTTACATTCTTTAAATGCATATCAAAAATCCGTTTCGAGAATTGCTGCAGGTCTGCAACCGAATCCCGACCATCTCTTTTGTTGTGCCCCATGTCAAAGCAGATTCCCACACGTTGATCGAGGTTTTTAATCAGGTTATAGATACTTGCTGCATTAGGATATAGTTTATCCTGAGGGCCATGATTATGAATGGCATAGCGAATGTTATATTCTTTTGTCTTTTGGGCAACATATTCCAGATCAGCATGAGCCGGAATGCCGATCAGCAAATCGACACCTACCCGTTTGGCATAATCAAATGCATTGTCGATCTCTTCCTTATTCTTGGTGTATATGGGGCCTACGGCATATCCTACTACGTTATTGGCTTTAAGTTTATCATGAAAGGCTGCAATTTCTGCTGCAGTGCTTTTAAAAGGCAAATGAAAATCTTTAATACAGAGGTAGCGTACATCAACCCTTTTCATCATTTTAAGTGATTCATCCAGGTTAAAATTAAGAAAGCTATAGCCTGCAATGGCTAATTTAAAAGTGTCGTCACCAGCGGCGTTTGTTTCTGCAGGCGCTGCGAAAACAGCCGGGATATTAACGAGCGTTGCTGCAGTTATGCCTAGTATTCCTTTTTGTAAAAAAAATCTTCTTGTTGTCATCTTAAAATTTTATCAGTTCATTAAAGTTATGATAAATTGGTATAGTTAAGCTTCACTGAAGGAAATGTTACAAAGTTGGTTCATTCGTTCAATAGTTCATTCGTTCATTAGGGGGTGTAGTTCATGGCTCATGGTCAGTAGGCGATTAAATGCTTTCTTCCATTTTCCATCATCCATCCTCTAGTACACCGCGTTCACTCCACTGAAACTATGCCATATGCCATCTTCGCCCTTAAAATCGAGTTTGAGGCTATTACCAGTGCCTTTTAAGGCATAAATGCTAAGCGGATGATAACCTGCTTCCAGGCTAACTGTTTTTTCAATTTCCTTACCGCTGGTATAACCAAAATCTGCATCCAAGAGGTTAATCTGGTGGAGCTTTACAAAAGCTTTACCTGCTGTACTTAGCCTAAAGGTGTATGTACCCTTTTTATCAATCTTTAACAGGCTTTGATATTGAATCATTCCCTTATTTTTAGCAGTAATGGTCGCCAGCGATTGAACTACTCCACTTGCTGCAGGTTTCGATTGGTTTGAAATCGATACGTAATGGAAGTTGCCTGCAAAGAACGACCATTTTAAACCTGGTTTCGCACTTTTAGGCATTTGTACACCCGGAATAGCGATGCTATCATAAGGGCGTTTCGCTTCCTGATCCATCATGCGCGATTGTAGTACCTTGTTGCGGAACTGGTTCTGTAGCCCGCTTAAATCCGAATGTTTAGCCAGATTATTGGTCTGCTTAGGGTCTTTCACCACATTGTAGATTTCAAAATCATCGGCTGCCGATTTAATGTTGTACCGCACACCTACTAAATCGGTGATTCTCACCATCTGCATCTGGTTGCGTTTCCGGCTGGCATGGCTGGCTTCGAACTGACTAAATGCCGGGGTGCTACCCGATTCAAAATACTCTACATATACGTTGCTTGCTGCTTGTTTGCCCACATTGGTTAGAGCCGGTATGAGCGATACGCCCGTAACCCGTGCCGGAATGGGTGCGCCTGCTGCATCAGCAAAAGTGGGTAACCAATCTGAAAGCATAGATGGGGTATTTACCACCTTGCCCGCTGGGATGCGTTTAGGCCAGGCAATTACAGAAGGCATACGCAAACCACCTTCCCAGCAATCGCGTTTTATGCCATCAAAAGGACCGTAACTTTCAAAAAAAGTAGGGTGGTTGGGCACATATTGCTTAGGGAGGTACGATTCTATCGACGGGCCATTATCAGAGGTAAACACGATAATGGTATTGTCTGCAATTTTAAGGTCAGATAATAAGGCACGGATATCACCTATGGCATCATCCAGTCGCCTTACAGCCGTTGCGTATCTTTTATAAGTATCTGGCCAGGGCTTATTAGGGGTTGCCGGATCCCGGTCATCATCGTAAGTGGCATTTGCATAATCGGGATGGGTATAGCTGTCTACCGTACCCGAAGCCGAATTGATCATGTTTCCTTTCTGGTTAAGCCATTGCAAGCCGCCATTCAGGCCGCCTCCTTTGGGGTAGCTTTGTGTGGGCAGCTCCAATACGGCATGCGGCGCATCGTAAGCGAGATACATAAAGAAAGGTTGCTTAGCCTGATGCTGTTTTTCAAAGCCGATAATATAATTTTTGGCTTTTGCCGTCCAAAGGTCGGTGGTATAACATTTCTGCAGGCCTTCTGATACCTCACTGTAATTGTCCCAAACTTCTTTTTTGCCTCTGTAAGTTCCTTCAACGGGGTAGTGTTCGTGGCCATCGGCATGACGCATATAACCATAATACTGGTCAAACCCTCTTTTTAAGGGATGGGCAGGCCAGTTGGGGCGCTGCTTTTCATCGGTTCCCTGCAAGCCCCATTTTCCAATGGCTACGGTGGCATAACCAGCATCTTTGAGTACGGTGGCCATAGTATGGTTATTTTCGAGGGCTTTATCAAACTGGTTATCCCTGATGTGGGCATTGCCCTGGTTCACCCCGGTAAGCAGCGAAGCCCGCGATGGTGCACAAACCGGTGCATTGGCATATTGTTGACTAAGTATCGCCCCTGCCCGTGCCATGGCATCGAGGTTAGGGGTAGTTAATGCCGGCAGGTTTTTGTCTTTCTGGTTCTGGAAAAGGACACCGAGGTCGCCATAGCCCAAATCATCGACCAATACATAGATGATGTTTGGCTTTTGCTGTGCATTTACTGCCGAAAGTGATAGTGTGCACCACAAGATTAGGAGGATGTACCTGAGGATGTTTCTTTTGCTGCTTTTCATAAGGTAGGATCGGGATTATATTGGTTCGGGGTAATTTAAACAACAGGAGCCTTTAGCAAGCCCCTGTTGTTAAGTAAAGTATGTTTGTGGCCGTTATTTCCAGC
Organism: Sphingobacteriaceae bacterium; assembly: GCA_965284455.1. Taxonomy (GTDB): domain Bacteria; phylum Bacteroidota; class Bacteroidia; order Sphingobacteriales; family Sphingobacteriaceae; genus Pedobacter. The sequence continues at coordinate 4,331,190 of OZ260086.1, read as the reverse complement.
CCGGGTTCTGTACAATTTTAGGGTTAAGCACGATTTGATTAGATGGAATAGGATAAAGGTAATAATAATCGGGAAAAGTGCCCGGAGGTACTCCTAAATAAGAAATGTAGCCTGCCGACGCTCCGTTCTGGATAGGTATAATGCTATTGGCTGGTACATCGACACCTTTAGTTAGATAACGGCCTAGTTTTTCCTTCATGGCATATTCCATTTTTTTCCACCTGCGCAGGTCATCAAACCTAAAACCTTCGCCTACCAGTTCTACAGCCCTTTCCCGCCTAATCTCCCACAAAATAGGGTTTATGCTTTGGTCGCGGGTTGGATCGGCTACTATTGCGCTTAAATTTAAGGCGGCTACGGCCCCTCTGGCCCTCAGTTTATTGATGGTTGCATCTGCTACGGCCTGACTAAACGTGCCCAGTTCGTAAGTAGCCTCCGCATGGTTGGCCAAAACCTCGCCCATTCTAAACAGCGGACAATCACTAATGTCTTGTCCTTGCGCATCCTGTACCTGCTGGTTGTAATATTTATAGAACCTGTAGCCCGTGTAAGTAACCGAGTAAGGTTGTCCGTTTGGAAAATCTACATAGTGTGGTTCCTGCCTTACCACAAAACCATTCCAGTTGCGGGTTGGCAATGTTTTGTGTGTACCATCCGAAATGGCCTGCATTAAACCAAAGTACGAAGTATCAACCGGATTGGTGGTATAGGTAAAAGTAAGGCTGGGTGGATTGGTATTTACATTAAAGGGCGGCGGCACGCAATAGTACAAGCGCCTGTCTCTGTTCCTAAATTCGGTAAAAGGCGATTTATCTCCCTGAAACATTGGGCTTGTAAAACGGGTTTCACCATCTTTCATTAAAAACATATCTGCAGCAGCTTTAGTCAGGTCGTAACGGCCCGATGAATTGCGGGTTTGGGTAGACTGGCTGTGGGTAATCTGATTGGCTACATAGGCTTTGTACAGGATGATTCCAGGCGCTCCAGCTAACGATACGCTGTTAAAATCGAGGTCGTAGTTTGCGTTAAGTGTGGGGTAAGTAACCATTAGTTTGGTAGAAGCATCTACGCTGGCCTGTAAATAGGTGTTGGCACCACTTAAACTGTGGTACTTACGCCATGTACCTTCCCTTAAGCCAAAGCGCGAAAGGAGTGCCCTAACTGCATGCACGTTAATGGTGTTATCGCCATCACCGTTTTTTAAGTTTGCCTCGGCGTATTGCAGATCCTTTAAAATATTGGCTGCTACAACATCCCTTGCGCTGCGAGGCAGGGTCAGTTCTTCCGATTTATCGTTTAAGGCATGTTCGGTGTAAGGTACATCGCCATATAGATTAATTAGGGTAATGTAATTGTAAGCCCTGAAAAAATAGCCTATACAACGCCAGTGATCTTTATCGGCAGCATTCAGTGTAGACTGATCGATATTATCCAGCATCAGGTTAATGGTGCGGATATTGGCATAAGGCCTTGAGTACGAATCAGAAGATGAAGGGATGGTAACCTGTTGCCAGATCCATTGCGACTGCCCGTTCGGATTTGCACGTGCAAACATATCGCTGTTTAACTCATCTTCGAGCATATCGTTGGTGTAGCCATTAAAGGCATTGTAAAACTGCCACGAATAGGTTAAAAAGCCATTGTAATCAGAAAGGGTATTCTCGAGGGTTAGCTGGCCCTCGGGTTTAAGCGCTAATTTATTGCAGCCCATTATTGCGACTAAAATGCCGCATATCATCAGGTGCTTAATATGGCTTAGGGATATGATAGGAGTTTTCATAATTTTTTCTTTAAGGTTTGTACCTTGTTTATTCGTTTTCACCGGCATTAAAAGCTAATGTTGGCACCAAAACTGTATTTCTTAATAAAGGGATAAATACCACCACTGCCCAGGTTAGTTGCTTCTGCATCCAGTCCTTCAGGCAGGTGATCGAGCGTAAACAGGTTCTCGCCCGAGAAGAAGATTCTGGCCTTCATCTTATCCTTTAACCACTTGGCCGGGAGTGTATATCCTAACGAAACATTTTTTAAGCGGATATAAGCGCCGTTTGATAAGTATTTGGTTTGTACCATCCGGCTGGTGCCGGTATTGCCCGATGCATTCGAATATGACCTTGGATAAAAAGCATTGGTATTGGTAGGTGTCCAGTAATCGAGTTGATGGGCATAAATACCGCTAAACTGATCCAGGTAAGGGAAATAAACCTGGTTACTGATCCAGATATCGCGCTTGCCCACTCCGTTAACAAAGAAAGAGAAATCGAAATTTTTGTAAGCAGCATTCCCGCTAAAACCAAACTGGAACCTGCGGTTGTTGTTACCGATAATGCTGCGGTCGCCGGGGTTGGCAAGGGTGTTGTTGCCCGTAAAAATGGTACCATCGTTATTTAAATCAACAAAGCGAATGTCGCCCGGGTTCTGATTCACCCCACGGTAAGGCGCAATGCCGGGTAGTAGTGTGCCGTTTTGCAGGTTGGCATTAAGCGTTCCGGCAGCAAAATCGCTTGTTCCGAAGTAGCCCTGGGTAACGTAGCCCCAGATGTCGCCAATTTTCTGACCAATAAAATAATTGGAGATCGTTCCATCGGCATTAAAATTCAGTAGGCCGCTCGGGTTATTGTAATTGGTAATATAAGCCTGATTATTAGAAACATTAAAGTTAACCGAGTATTTGAATTCGTTTATCTTATCGTTCCAGCCCAGGTTAAGTTCCCAGCCTTTCACTTTTAAATCGGCTACGTTTTGTAAAGGGGCAGCAGTACCCAGTATTGCCGGTAGCTCATTGCTTGGTGCCAGCATGCCTAGTGTTTTGCGGATATAGGCATCGAACGATCCGGTTAAGCGGTTGTTGAAGAAACCAAAATCGAGCCCGATGTTTGAGGTTTGTACGCGCTCCCAGGTAAAGCTGGCACTTACCAGCGCAGGTGGTGGCACAGTAACCCGCAGTACACCGGTTACCGGATCAATCCAGCTAGAGTTGGTTGGCGAAGAAGCAGGTATATAAGGATAATAGTTTTGCGACCCATTAGCGTTTAACACCACCTGGTTACCAATCTCTCCATAAGAAGCCCTTATTTTTAGCGCTGTAACCATTGTTTTGATGTTTTTCATAAACGACTCGCCCATGATGTTCCAGCCGGCAGAGAAGGAAGGGAAAAAGCCAAAGCGGCTACCTGAAGGAAAGCGCGAGGAACCATCGTAGCGTCCCGTGGCTTCAAACAAATAACGGCCGTCGTAATTGTAGTTTATACGGCCAAAATAACCCGAAACGGCAAATGAAGAAAAAGCATCGGCGCTGGTAATGTTGCCTGTACTGCCCGAAATTGATGGCGAGCTCTGGCTGATCACCCCTAACCTGTTTACCTCAAAATTGTTTTCGGTGTTTTTCTCCTGGTTAGTACCCAGTACTGCATCGAGGTTATGTTTTTGCCCAAACACAGTGCTGTAGTTGGCATAAACGTTTATTGCATTGTAGTTTACCCCATTGTTGTAGCGGTTATAGCTCGAGTTTACACTAATGGGCGATACGGTAAAGTTTAGCGGGTTAATGTATTGGTTTATGGTAGTCTGTATGGTTCGGTTGGTGTTAATCTGGTTAAAAGTGTATTCGGCGTTTAGTTTCAGGCCAGTGGTAATGTTGTATTGTAATTTGCCAAATAACCTTAAATTATTGTCTTTGTTAATGTTATAAGGCTCCTTCTCTAAAATGTTATTGGGGGTATTGTAGGGGAGCGACGAGCCGTTTGGCGCAATGCCGTAACCCGTTGGCGCATAGGGGCCAAAAGTAATGGCATTATAAAAAAGGCCGTTGTAATCTCTGGGTGTGTTTCTAACCGAGTTATAATAGAGCACATTAATGCTGGCAATTAATTTCGAGGTGAGGTTGGTATTCAGGTAGGCGTTTAGGTTATAGCGGGTAAAAGCATCAGATTTGGTTGCTATAATCCCGTCCTGATTGGTATAACCGGTTGATACCCTGAAATTCGATTTTTCTGAACCGCCACTAAACGAGAGGTTGTGCAGCTGCTCAAAGCCGCCCGGCATAAAAGACTGGTACAGGTCGCTCTGTGCCAAAGGATATTGAATGCCGCCTTGCGTGGCAATACCCGATGCCGGAAACTGACCGGGGTTTTGTTCATACTGCTGCAACAAACCCTGCCAGGTGCTCACGTTTTGCCCTGCCCAGTAAGAGGTAGTACCAAAATCGCTCAGGGCCTGCACAAACTCGCTTACCGTTGTTTTTTGTGGTAAAGTACTTGGAGCGGTATTGGCCAGGTTACCCGAATATTCGAATTTAATAGGCTGGTTGCGGCCTCCTTGCTTGGTGGTAATTAAGATTACCCCAAATGCTGCACGCGCACCATAAATAGACGATGCCGATGCATCTTTGAGCACCGTTACCGAAGCAATATCTTTCGGATTAATATCATCCATATCCATGGCTACATTATCAACCAATACCAGTGGCGAGCCACCGTTGATTGAGGTAAAGCCCCTGATGTTTAAATTGCTTCGTACGCCCGGCTGACCGCTGTTGGTGGTTACCTGTAAACCTGGCGATGCACCTTGCAAAATCTGCGAAGTGCTGGTTACCTGGTCGCCTAGTATCTCGTCCATTTTAACGGTAGCCACAGCCCCGGTTAAATTTACTTTTTTCTGTGTGCCAAAGCCCACTACCACTACATCCTGCAGGGTACTGTTTTCTTCTTTCAGTTTTGCTGTAATGGTAATCTGCTCTCCGGCTTTAAGGCTGTAGCCGCTCATGGTTTGGGTTTCGTATCCTACCGAGCGGATTATGAAGCTGTAGAAGCCTGCAGGTAATGCTTTAAACTGAAAAATACCATCCGGATCGGTCTGTGTATTGAGTAAGGCGCCCCCATTCAGGTTTTTGGCCGAAACCGATACGCCAGGTAGCGGGAGGTTCTTTTCGTCGGTAACAAGCCCTTTCACGGTAGTGGTTTGCTGCGCGATAACGGGGCGGCCTATTAGCAAACAGAGCAGTAAAATGGCCCCGGCAATAAGCGGATGTTTAATTTTGGAGTAGTTGATTTTCATGTTTTAGTTATTTGGTTTTTTGGCAATACAAATCCTGCACAGTATTGCTGCGGGATGGTGATATGGCATTTTGGGCATGGCCTGATCTTCAGTCAGGACAATAAGCCCCTTGCCCGGTTTAAAGCATGGTGGAGTGCTGTTGGCCTGTAGGGCAGTTGGTGCTTAGTAAGTGTAACAGTTTCTCATAATCTTTTTGGTTGGTTATTGTACTTAACAGTGGGCAGATCAACCGTGCACAGTCTCTCCGCTATTTTTTATCACCGCGGGTAATAATGTATTCGTTATCGTTTGGCCTGATCAGTTTAAGCCCGTTCACCTTCACAATATTCTCCAGAATATGCTGTATCGAATCAGACTGATCAAAACTGCCAATGTAATACATCTTTTCAAAATCATCGTTGGCGTACTGTATGTGTACGTTATAAGTGCTCGCCAGCTGATCAAAAACATCAGCAAGGTTCACTTTATCAAATACAAGCAGGTGTTGCTGCTGTTTAGCCACCTTTGCCTGCTGCCGGCTTAAATCAAATGAAGCCTTTAATTTGTTATAGGTAAGCTTATCGCCCGGATATAAATAATAACTCCGTATACTGGTTTGCGCCTTTCCATGTTGTTTAACTACCACTTTTCCTTCAAACAATTCTACAACCGTTTCGGGGGCGTTTGGTGCCGAAATTACTTTAAACCGGGTGCCCAATGCGGTGGTAGCCAGCCCACCGCTGTAAACGGTAAAAGGCTTGGTTTTATCTTTCGCTACCTTGAATACGGCCTCGCCCTCCAGTAAAATATCGCGTTTATTGTGCTGAAAGGGTTCATCGTATGCTATTTTAGCCCCTACCGCCAGTTCTATACTCGAGCCATCGGGCATTTTAACTACTTTAACTTTAGCGCTGCTGTTTTTTACTGTTTTATGCACAAAAGTAGCCGCTGTTTGCTGCTGCGGCTGCCTCATCAAGGTATCGCGGGTAAAATATGCTGTAGCAAAAACAACCAATGCTGCAACAACAGCAGCTGCAATGCCGTACTTTAAAACCGAAAGCCTCCTGCTCCTGTGCGTAATGGTGCGCAATTTAATTTCCTGCCATATCTCTTCCCAAAAGGACTCGCTTTTATCGTCGTGTGCAATTGTCGTATTCCATTCGCTTTCGTTTAAATACTTATCCAGTACGGCCGGATGCGCATTTAAGTAGCCTGCAACAGCCTGTGCTTCTGCGGGGCTGCACTGCTCCATGAAAAATTTCGCTATAAGTTCTTCAGTTACGGGCATTATATCAATTTGTTATAAGGTAATACGCAGCAGAAGCAGAAAGTCCTTCGCCGGTAAGTTCTTTTTTTGAAAAAAACTATTTTAACATTAAAATAAGCAGGAACAGGGGAAGCGGGAAATCGCTGCGGAGCTTTCTAAGTGCTTTTGCCAGATGGTTATCTACCGCTTTTTCTGTAATCCCCAGTTTTGCCGCTACCTCTTTATAGCTATAGCCTTCCAGCTTATGCAGCTCAAATACTTTTTTGCGCAGTTCGGGCATTTCATTCAGAATTTGCTGCATGCGGCGCTTCGTATCAAACTCCATCGATTGGTAATTGGGTTCGCCTGGCGCCTCGCCTGCGGTTTCGATACTCACCTGACTGGCCTTTTGTTTGTTGGCTTTTCTAATGTAATCGATCAGCACGGTACGGGCAATGTGAAACAATTGCTGATCGAGCGAATAGGCAGCGTTTAAGGTGTGGCGGTATTGCCAGAGTTTTAAAAAAGTGGTTTGCAGTAAATCTTTTGCATCTTCCTCTGAAGCTGTACGACGGAGAAAATAATAATAGCCCTTGCTTCGCCATTTTTTATAGGCTTGCTCAAAGGCATCTTCATCCCCGCGTTTTATATCTACAATCAGGCTTAAAGGGTTCACTGGGTTATTGGTTCACTGGTTCATTTGTCATTGGTTCATTGGGGGGAGTATGGTTTTAGGTTCAATAGTTCATTCGTCATTGGTTCATTAGGGATCATAGTTTAATAGTTCATTTCCCATCATCCCTCCTCCATTTTCCCTCCTTTCTCGACCTGATTTAAAGGTACAATTTATATCTTATTTATTACAAAGGCCTGTTGTTATTGGCTTTTAACAAGCTGCCCTGGCGAAACAATTTGCCGGCCTCAACTGTCTGAATAATATCCAAAAACATAAAATTATGACCACACAAGAAGTTGCTAACCTATTGGTAAAGCTATGCCGTGAAGGCAAAAACGATCAGGCCATCGACGAACTGTATGCCGATGATATTGTAAGCCGCGAGCCCAAAGGTTCGCCCATGGAACTTACCGAAGGTAAAGTTGCCGTAAAGGATAAAACCCTGCGCTGGGAAGAAAGCGTTCAGAAAATCCATAGCGCCACCTGCTCCGACCCCCTGATTGCCGAACATCATTTTTCGATCGTAATGGATATCGATGCCACCTATAAGGAACACGGCCGGATTAAAATGAGCGAAATAGCGGTTTATGAAGTAAAAGACGGGAAAATTGTAGCCGATGAATTCTTTTATCGGATGGGGTAAAGGGGAAAGCGTTTGCAAAATGACGCGCTTTAGGAGTGTGAAGGAAGCATTAACGAAAAGGTGTTTCCTTTTTTTGTGGAGTATAAAGTAACCCTTAGGTATGCCCTTTTTTTATTATTTATCTTTTCTTTGATCAATTCAAAAGACTTTGAAATTCATTAAAGAAGTAGTCAATTGGCCTGTTGCTACTCTTGTGGATATTATCAAATTTTGGGCAAATCCATTAAAACAAAATATACCTGTAATATCAGTTGTTTAAATTAGAATTACTAATTGCTCGAATATAATCTCCTATGCCGGATGGCAGGGTGCAGAAAAATCGCCTTTGTAATCCCATTCCCTGATCGTCATTGCGAAGCCGGACTGTGAGAGCTGAAGCAATCTCATTATTAGCGATCGCATTAAGATTGCCTGCCTGCTGCAGGCAGGCTTCGTCGTTCCTTCTCGCAATGACGTGTTTTCCGACGAGGAGATTCTGATCCCGATTTTAAATCGGGACAGGGTGACGATAGCTCCCAGATTAAACGAAAAAAGGTTAGTTCTTTCCATAAAAAGATGAACTAACCTTATTGCAATGACTTGTATATTTTAATAATCTACATGATAATCTTTCGGGAAGGGTTTTGCTGCCCAGGCCTTTTTTGCGGTCCAGTCTGCAGCGGGTGCAGCCCAAAACTCATCGCTGGCTGGTAATCCCAGTGGCAGGAACGACAGTGTAGCCATGTACAAACTACCCGTAGAGGTATAGTAATCGGCTATTTCGGGGTCGTGACCACAAAAGCCTAGCTGTAACCAGCCTTTAGCATCGAAAGTACCGGGCACATCGTATAAATTCTGTTTTACCTTCGTTAATGCCGAACGTACCTGTGCCGGTGTAATGGTATCGGGTAATTTATGCATTAAAGCTACCTGACTTAAAGCCTGAAAAGCTCCTGTACGGTAGGTAATGGAACGGCCAATCGGTGGATAAGTGCCTTCGGGCGAAATCATGCGCTCCTGCCCTACCACATAGCGCTGCATGCGTTTTAAAGCCAGGTCGTAGCGCTCCTGTTTCACTAATTTCTTATCCAGCATTACAGCCAAAGTATCAACCATCATGGGGTGGATCACGAAAGAATTGTAATAATCGAAAGCCAGGTTAGGTCCGTCGCCATACCAGCCATCACCTTTGTACCAGGCGGTTAGCGTATCTACGCCTTCGTTTAGGCGGGCTTCATCGTGCTGCTCGCCAATGGAAAGTAAAAAGGCTTCGGTAATAGAACCAAACAGCAACCAGTTATTTTTAAAAGGCTTGCGGTTACGCAACGATTTAAAGGCGGCTACAATGGCTTGTTTGGTTTCGGTTTTTAATGGTTCCCACAAGGCTTTAGGTGCCCTTAAAAAGGTTTGTGCCAAATAGGCTGCATCTACAATGGGCTGGTAATCTTTACTAAAATTCAGTTTATCCGGACTGTTGGCTGCAAAGCAATTATCTAAACCCTGAACAGCCTGTAAACGTAGTTTTTTTCTTAAAAGCCCTTCTGCTGTTTCATCGTCGGGCAGAGCCAGCCAAGGTGCAATACCGGCATAAGTACGGCCCACGGCCTCTAAATAAGATACCGTAGGTGAGCGCGAATCAAATTTGGGCGCGGTAATTAAAGGCATGTTTTTAACCAGGGTTCCGCTGGCCAGATTGGAAACCACCGGACTGGCAATTTTATATAAAAGCTTGTACCAGTATTCGCGGTCGTTTTTTAAGCGGGCGGGCGTCTCGTTGGTTGTAGCCGAGAGTACTGTTTTAGGGCTAACTATTCCGAATACTCCGGTTAAGGATAAAGCCCCTATAAATTTTCTTCTTTCCATATTGTGGGTTATAAATACCAGTTTTTATAGCGCATCAGCGCCTCAAGATAGTAATAATCGGCGTAGCTTAATGGCACATCGATTTCCGATTTAAGCGGCAGGGCCCCGGTGCTGTGCATCAGCAGGAAACCGCCGTTTTGGCCTGGTTTGGCACTATAAGCATCGGATGAAAGCGAAACGATCATTTTCCTTGCTTCGCCTACAAATAATTTTTGCTCGCTTTTGCTGCTGTACTGGCCCAGCTCTAATAAGGCCGAGGCAATAACGGCTGCGGCAGAGGCATCGCGGTAGGTATTCGGGATTCCCGGAGCGTTAAAATCCCAGTAAGGTACCTGATCGGCAGGCATATTGGGGTTATCGATGATAAAACGGGCAATGTTCTTGGCCTGTTCTAAATAGCGTTTGTTTTTGGTAAAACGGTACATCATGGCATAACCATATAGGGCCCAACCCTGACCACGGCTCCAGGCCGATTCGTCGGATGCACCCTGGGCAGTTCCTTTTTTCAATACTTTACCGGTGGTCATGTCATAATCTACCACGTGGTACGAGCTGTAATCGGAGCGAAAGTGGTTTTTCAATGAAGTATCGGCATGGTGAATGGCAATTTCCTTATATTTCGGATCGCCGCCATGATCGGTTACCCAGGCCAGCAGCTCCAGATTCATCAGATTATCTATAATTACAGGGCCTTTCCACAGTTTGTTGCTGTTCCACGATTGGATTACTTTTGCTCCTGGGCGGTAACGCGTAACCAGCGAAGCGGCTGCGGTATCGATAGTAGGTTTGTACTCGGTCTTGCCGGTAATGCGGTAAGCATTGCCAAAACTGCAGAACATCATAAAACCTAAATCGTGGTTTCCGGTATAATGTTTTTCCTTTTCGAGTATGGCTAGGCGTTTTTCGGCCTCTTTCAGGGTTGCCGAATCGTTGGTGTATTCGTAAATGTAAAGTAGCGATCCGGGGTAAAATCCACTGCACCACCATTGTGTATCGCTGGTTTCGGTTACTTTTGGCATAAAAAGTTTTCGGCATACGGTTGTCGGGTGTGTTTTTAGCCAGGAGCTGATATTGTTTTTGTGCAAATTTAAACTGCTTATCAATCAGGCTTTTCATTGCTTCCTTCTCACCAGCTGCCTGCTGGGCATTGGCCATTACTGCCGAAGCCAGTAAACAGATGCTGAACAGTAGTCTCTTCATAGTTTAGGTATATTTTTGAATATTTTGATTAGCGTTAAGCCAGTATTACCGGCTTTTAACATTGGTTCTGGCAAAATTGTGCTTTTGCAGTTTTAAAAAAGATGAAAATCCTAAGGGATGGGGTAGAAAATTCTAAAGGAGGTTGTGGTATGTAACGTTTTGGATATACCTGGAGGTTGTTATTCCCCTTCCCTGATCGTCATTGCGAAGCCGGACTGTGCGAGCTGAAGCAATCTCATTATTAGCGATCGCATAAGATTGCCTGCCTGCTGCAGGCAGGCTTCGTAGTTCCTTCTCGCCATGACGTGTTTTCCGACAAGGGGATTCTGAAACACCTGTCCGACCGCATGTGCGGAAATTCAGCGTAATAGATTTCTCGGTTTCGCTGTGCTACTCTCGAAATGACGGATTTGGAAAGGAAATCGCGGTGACCTACCTAAATAACGGATTTGGAAAGGGTAATCCCGGCGACCTGCCGAAATTAAAAAATCACTTTTATCACACTATTCGCATTTCCCTCAACAGGTTTCAGTGCGCCATCAAAAACAATCTTCAGGCATTCTTTATTCTGTTTCCAGTTTAAGGGCTCGTTGGTACCGGCCATGAGCACGGCTTTGATTTCGAGCATCGCCGTATTTAACGATTTAATAATCAGTTCGCCACTGAGCGATTCTTTTAAATGGATCTGCAGTTCATCAGCCTTGCCCGAATAGAAAATAATGGGCTCGAGCATTCTGACGTCGACAGCATTTTTTAAAGGGTTTGAAAGGCGGTTGTGGGTGTTTTGGGACGGCATGTGTTGAGGCTTATTTAGAATGGAAAATGACCACCCTGGTTAAATGAAGTGTAGAGGGACTAAATTTTGGGGTTTTGCCTGCCTATAAGCGGGCACAACGGGTGGCCCACTTATCCCGGCTATTGATCAACTAACTCTTTTCTTGTTTGGTAAGGCTGCATTGTTTTTGACGGGCTAAGCCACTGGCCAATAAGTTACAACCATTTGCATTGATCAAATTTGCTGTATTATCCATGAAAAAAAGACGAAGATTCTAAAAGAAAGGGTAGAAAAATCCGTAATATCGTGGTAAAATCCTTCGATAACACTCAGGAAAGCAATCATCTTCCTATATTTATTGGATAGCTAACTAACTTGAACCTACAAAATTGAATATGAGATGTGATAAGCCTGTTGGGCTGTTGCTTGGCCTGTTAATTTCCCTAACTTTTTTTTCGGCAAAGGGCCAGCTTACGGTTTCTTTTTCAAGCCTCACGGTCGAAAATGGCCTGTCGCAAAACTCGGTAATTTCTATTGCCCAGGATAGTACGGGTTTTATGTGGTTTGGCACACGCCAGGGCCTTAACCGCTATGATGGCTATCGCTTTAAAATTTACAAAAGCGAAGTGAAAAATCTGTCGAGCATTTCGGGTGTAGAAGTAACTTCGCTGTTAACCGATGCCAAAGGGGCGTTGTGGGCCGGCACTTCCAGTGGGTTAAACCAGTATCATGCGCAAAGCGATTCGTTTGTACGGATAAAAGGACTGAGCAGCAATAATGTGGAGACTATCTATCAGGATCGGAATAAAAACCTTTGGGTAGGTACTTTAAACGGATTAAATTTACTGGTAAACCGGGCAGAAAACAAGTTCAGGATTTTTCGTTTCAGCACCAGGGCCAGCGATCCGCTTAACAGTATTTATAGCCTGTGCGAAGATAAAAACGGTAATTTATGGGTAGGTACGGGTAATGGGGTGGTATTATTGAGTCACGATAAGAATGGCTACCATTACAAGAGGTTAAACTTTCCATCAGCCCTGCCTTCTAATTACATTACAGCCATTGCAGCCGATGCCAGTGGCAACATGTGGATGGGTACGAGCAACGGCCTGTGCCAGTTTGATGCCTTGCACAACAGCCTCCGGGTTTTTCAGCACGACAATCAAAATCCCAATTCGCTTATCCACAGCGATATCAGGGAAATTACGCTTCAAAAAGGTCTTTTGTGGATAGGTACACAGGATGGATTGAGTATTTTAAGTCCCGGTCAGGCCACTTTTACCAACTACCAGCACGACCCCGAAATTGGCAGTACCATAAGCCATAACTCTATCCACAACATATTTGCCGATAAGAACCACAATATCTGGCTGGGCACTTATTTCGGCGGTGTTAATATGGTATCGCCGGTGGCTACACGCTTTAAAGTTTACCGCAACAGCAGGTTTTTGCCCAGCATTAGCGGCAATGTGCTGAGCTCGGTACTCGAAGACGCCCAGCATAACCTTTGGATTGCCACCGAGGGCGGCGGGTTGAATTATTACAACCGCAAAACCAATACTTTTAAGAGCTATAAAAGCAATTCTGTCGATTCATCAAGCATCAGCTCCAACCTGATTAAGATCATGAAGATGGAAGGGCCCAACAGCGATAAAATTATTATCGGTACGCACCGCGGCGGCTTAAATATCTTTGATCCGAAAACGGGTAAAGCACAACACATTAAAAATGTACGCGATTCGCTAGGGGCTGTAGGTTCGGCCGAAATCCTGGCGCTAGAAGTTGATCGCCGTGGCACCATCTGGATTGGCTCGCTGAACGGGCTTTCTACCTTAACCAAAAAGGATGGGAAGTACCCTGCATATACCACCAAAAGCATTTTAGACCGCTACCTGCGTAGAAAAAATATCCAGAATATTTATGAAGACAGTCGCGGCGATTTGTGGATTTGTACCAACACCGGCCTGTACCAGTACAATTTAAAAACAGGTGTACTGGCGGTTTTCCATAAAAATGAGGGTAAAGGCAATCAACTGCAATCCGATTACATTAACTGCATTACCGAAAACAGTGCGGGCGAAATGCTGATTGGAACTTACTTTGGCGGTTTGAGCATTTACAACCCTAAAACCAAAACGTTTAAAACTTTTCAGGAAAAGAACGGGCTAATTAACAACAATGTACTGGGGATAGTTGAAGATGCCAGTCACAATTTATGGCTCAGTACGGCCAATGGTTTATCGGAGCTGAACCCCGCAACGGGCAGGTTCAGAAATTATACCAAAAGCGACGGACTGGCGGGCAACGAGTTTAATGCACGATCTTATTTTATCGATAGCCGGGGCGAAATATTTATGGGGGGCATAAACGGCCTCACCTCTTTTTACCCGCGCGAAATTGAGCTGAACAACTATGCCTCGCCGCTGATTTTTACAGGCCTGAAATTGTTTAACCAGTATGTAAGCGAAAAGGATGGAAAGCTGTCCGAAGAGATCAATACAGGCCAAACGCTTACTTTTAATCACGACCAGAATAATTTTACCATCGAGTTCGCCCTGCTCAATTTTGTAAAACCCGATAAGAACAAATACACTTATTTTTTAGAGGGTTTTGATCGTGGCTGGAACGATATGGCTACGCCAAGTGCCAGCTACACCAATTTACCTGCCGGCAATTACCGTTTTATGGTAAAAGGTACCAATAACGATGGCATTCCGGGGGCTAAGGTGGCTACCATCAAAATCAGGGTGCAGCCGGCCTTTTGGGCCAGCTGGTGGGCCTATGGGGTTTATTTGCTGCTGTTTTCGGCAATGCTTTTCCTCATTGTGCGTTACCTGTTTGTGCAGGCATTATTAAAACGGACAGAGGATGTGCAGCGGGTTAAACTACGGTTTTTTACGCATGTTTCGCACGAAATCAGAACACCGCTTACGCTGATATTAGGGCCTTTGGAAAATCTGCTTAAAAGCACCAAGGACCTGCCGGTAATTAACAATCAGATTTTGCCTATAAAACGCAATGCAGACCGTTTAATGCAGCTGGTAACCGAACTGATGGATTTCAGGAAAACTGAAACAGGCAACCTGAAACTGCAACCTCAACAGCAGGATGTGGTGTTGTTTTTACGCGAAATTTTTAATGCTTTTGAACAACTGGCCGAAAGCCGCAATATTGCTTATCATTTCGAATACAACGGAGAACCGATACTGATCTGGTTCGATAAATTGCAGATGGAAAAGGTTTGGTTTAACCTGCTTTCGAATGCCTTTAAATTTACCCGCGATAACGGATCTATTAGCCTAAGCATTAAAGAAAGCAGGCAGGAAGTACAGATTGAAGTGCGCGATAATGGCATCGGGATTCCGGAAAGCAGTACCAGCAAGCTTTTTAGCGATTTTTTCCAGGTAAACAGTCCGGGTTTTGTACACATTGGTTCGGGTATTGGCCTGGCCCTTTCTAAAAGTATTGTAACTGCCCATAATGGCGAGCTTTTAATGGCCAGCGTTCCCGAAACAGAAGCACAGGCCGGCGATACCTGCTTTACGGTAATTTTGAAAAAAGACGCTAGCTGGGCAGAGCAGCTGGAACCTTATGAACCGGCTGCCGACGGGCAGGAAAGCAGCACCTATGTGGTGCCCATGCCGGTACCCGATGTTGCCGTGGGTACCCTGAACCCGAAACAGACTTTTAAGGAAACGGTTTTACTGGTGGAAGATAATCCGGAAATCAGACAGTTGCTACGCAATACCGTTGGCTTGAACTACCAGATTTTAGAAGCGGAAAACGGACAGGCAGGCTGGGAGATGGCCAGCGAGCAGTTGCCTGATCTGGTAATCTGTGATGTGATGATGCCGGTAATGAACGGGCTGGATTTATGCCGCAAGCTTAAAACCGACGAGCGTACGGCACATATCCCCGTAATTTTGTTAACCGCCAGGGTTTCGCAATCGCAGCAGGTAGATGGGCTTGAAACAGGAGCAGACAGCTACATTACCAAGCCTTTCAGCATAGAACTGATGTTGCTCAATGTGCGCAATTTACTGCAGTCGAGAGCTAACATGCGCCGCAAGTTTGGCGAGCAGGCTAACCTGAATCCGCAGGATGTAACGATTAATACGGTCGATCATAAGTTTATGCTGAAGATTACCAAATGCATTGAAGAGCGCTTAAGCGATCAGCATTTTGGCGTGCAGGAACTGGCCCGCGAAATTGGTATGAGCCAGCCGGTGCTGTACAAAAAAATCAGGGCCATTACCGATTTATCGGTTAACGATTTTGTGAAATCGATTCGCTTAAAAAAGGCCGCGGTTTTATTGGAAGGCAGGGTTTACAATGTTTCGGAAGTGGCACATTTGGTAGGCTTTAACGATCCGAAATATTTTAGCCGCGAGTACAAGAAACAGTTTGGTTATACGCCTAAGGTTTATTTGAGTAATCAGAAGGGGAAAGAGTAGGTTGGATAGCAGGGGGCAGAGTGGTAAGCTGTAAAGATTGTCATCCTTAGTGGAATCGAAGGACCTTTATGCTCCATTCATTCATCGTCATTGCAAAGCCGGGCTGTGTGAGCTGAAGCAATCTCATTAGCGATTGCATTAAGGTTGATTCGTCGTTCCTCGTCGCAATGACGATTCTTCTATTGGGTTTGTCAATGATAGCCTGCCGAAGGGCTTATTTGACTTTCGACAGGCTTAATATCACAGGTAATTAACTCCCGCTAATCACTTTAATCTTATTATTTCCTGTATCGGCAATATAAAACTTACCTGAGTATTTATCGTACCAGATACCTACAGGGCCGTTAAAGCGGGTAGCTGTGGCCGAACCAACGGCATTACCCGAGGTGGTGGCACCCACTAAAAGGCTAAAAGTGGTATTGGTTTCTACTTCACTGTTTATTGCAGAAAAGGTGTGATTACCTGTATTGGCAACAAACAATTTCCCTCCGGCAACATATATACCGCGTGGCGAACTAAAATTGGTGGTGGCGCCTTTCCGCAATATGGTTACAAAACTATTGGCCAGGTTTATTTTACTCATTGAACTACCGTTCCAGCTGGCTACGTACAGTGAAGTTTCGTCGTCGGTTAAAGCTACACCCCATGGAATCTGGAAGGCTGCGGCAGCACCAGTTCCACCCAATACGCTACTGGTACCCGAACCTGCAACAGTAGATACGGTGTTGGTAGATAAATCGACCTTGCGCACTTTATTACCACCCCATTCGGCCACATATAAATAACGGTTGGCTTTATCTAAGGCAATTCCGGCAGGGCGGTTAAACTTGGCTGTAGCTCCGGCGCCATCGGTGGTTCCGCTCGATCCGGCCACACCGGCAATGGTACTTACTGTAGCTTTTCCATCGGCAGCAATTACAATTTTCCTGATCAGGTGGCGGGTATCATCGGCCACATACAATGAGCCATCGGTACCACATCTAATGCCATAAGGTGCACTAAACTGGGCCACATCGCCCGGCCCATCAACTGTTCCGGCAGTACCGCTACCGGCTAGAACCGTAGCGTTACCGGTATTATCAACCTTTATAATCCGGTTGTTACCGGCGTCGCTAATATAGATGTTCCCTTTACCATCGGTGGTCATATCCTGAGGGCCGTTTAACGATAAACCGTTATTTAATACCAGTTCGGTAGATTGTAAATTGGTTAAAACAGGTGTATTATAAGCCGGCGCCTTAAGCGTGAGTGCCGCTTTCTGCTGCACGGTAGCGTAAGTAGGTACATTGGATACTACCGAATAGTTAGTGAAATAAGTGTTGTTAAGCATTTCTACCTTCACCTGTGCAGGCTGGGGAACCATTAGCGAGAAGTTACCAGAAGCATCGGTAAGCATATTTTTGAAGAGCGTAAATGCGGTTTCGTTCGGGTTTTTAATGTACACGTTAAAGCTGGTATTGGCTACATATTGCAGGTCGACTGCATCTGTAGCACTGAATGCAAACAGGGCACTTGTTGAGACCTTTAGCTGTGTACTTTTGCTGTTTTCATCCAGTAAATTAACAGAAACCGAATCAGGACGGTAGGACGTGGTATTGCCAATTTTAACTTTTACTTCGGTTGGATAAGGCAATGAAAGGAGGAGTTTGCCGCTGGCATTTGTTTTCTCCGAGCCATTATCGATAAACTTACTGGTACCAATTTTACGGTAGCTTACATTTACCAGGAAATCAGCAATTGAGGCCGAAGATGCGCTGTCGAGCACGCTGATATCAACGGTTGACATGCCGAACTTAGGCTTGGTATGTAAAACCAACTCGCCATTTGTGGCGTTTTGCACCAGCAACTCTTTTACATCGTATTTGTAAAAAGCGGTATCAATTTCGGCCCTGAATAAGTTTGGATAGGGTACCTGATAGATAAATTCGCCCTGTGCATTGGTGCGCACGGTATCTACCACCTGAAAGGCAGCACTTGCATCAATTTTACGGCTGATGAGGATTTTAACACCGGGCTCCAGCCGGTTATCCTTATCGTTCATCACCTTTACTTTTAGTGCGGTTTTTTCGGTAGTGGTATCGTTAAAAGCTTCGGTTGCAAATTTTTTGCAGGCAGCAAGCCCTAAGGCGAGGCCCAATATGAGGATGTAGTAAGGTTTTTTCATGCTGTTGGGTTTAGTTTCAAAAAGGTGATGGACCCGGATAGACGCATTGGTTTTGCAGATCCATCACCTTTTTTGGTGTTTTGTTCTTCGGCGGATTGTTATTTAAAAAACTCTACTTCGTACAGTTTCAGCCACGATTTTCCGTTTAGTTTCCATGAATCGTTTACGTTAACGCCAAACCAGTAAATAATTTGTGAAGCGATATCGGAATTGGATACGGCCATGATGGTATTGCCTGATGGGGCGGTAGCGTTGCAAACTGATTTCTCAAGTGCAGTCCACGAACCGCCATTACCACCTAAAACCAGATCTTTACCTGTTGCTGCAGGTGCTTGATTCAGTAATTTAGTACCATTTACCTGTTTACATGGCCAATAGCCAATTAAACTTGCATAGCTGGCATCGGTGGTTTTTATCCCATCACTGCAGGTAAAGTTTTTAATTTCATCATCTGAAAGAGCTTTATTGTAAATGGCAATATCGTTTACGGCATAAGAAGAGGTGCTTACAGCCGAGTTAATGTTACCTAGAATCAAATCATAAGGTACTGTACCAATATTACGGCCGGTAATATCTACCGCGGCTCCAGGTACCCCATCTACATAAAGAACCGCCATTCTTTTGCCGGCATCTGTATAAATTTTTAACGTAACGGCATACCACTTATTGAGATCGAAATTAGCGGGTGCATATACATAAATTAGTGTAGAACTGTTATAACCCATTACTACCCTGAATCTACGAGTTGCTGTTGCACTCAGTTCTACCATAAACTCCCAGCCATTTACCGTGCCATAAGAAGTATTTAATTTAGACAGGATTACCGCATGGGCATTTGCACCACCTGTTGATTTTACCTGCACTTTTAGCTGCATGGTTTTATCGCCCGTAGTTCCTATATCGTAAAGCGCTGCATTGGCAGAAGCCAGTACTGCTTTTACGTCTGTAACGGCTTTAGCCGCCGGAAATAAAAAGCCATCGGTTAAAGGCACATTATCAATTTCTACTTTCTTAAAAGCGGGATTATAATAAATGTTAAACGAGTTGCGTTCGCGCTCGGTTTGGCTGGTAAAGCCTTTGTTGTAACCGCCATGGTTAGAAGTAATGACCACCAGCCATTCTTCATTGTTATAGGTTTTACGGGCTTTAACAGCTTCGAGCAGTTTACCTATGTAGGTATCTACCTGTGTTACGGCAGTTTTGTACTCAGGTACATCGGCTGAGTAGCCGTATTTCAATCCAGCCTGGTTTACCTGGTTAAAATTTACCACCACTAAATCGGCCTTGCTGATGCCAATTTTCTTCACAGCGGTATCCGCTGCGGCAGCATCGTTGTTTACTGCAATCGGCTCATCGGCGTAGAGCAGCAATCGGTCTACCAGGGTTTTCCAGGGCGAAATGGCTACCGAATAACGCATTTTCGGGGTGGCCTGCAGGCGTTCAATTAACGAGGGATATTCTACAACAGCATCGTGCTCGCTGGCGCTTTCGGGTACGATAAAAGTACTGTCCTGAATCTTATGGATAGTGGCAATACCTGTCATAATATTTTTCCAGGTACCGGCATCGCTCACAGGCGCATCGCTCCTGCTCTGCCAGGAATATTTACTGTTGGGCAGTATAGAAGTGATAACAGGCGGCATAATTTTTTTCATGTCTTCGCCGGTTGCCCCATCAATACCGATCAGCAAAACCTTTCTTTTCTTTACCGAAACAATTTCCTGCTTCTCGAAAACTGCCGGTGGATCGTAATATTTTTTACAACCAAAAATAACGGCACACAGCAGCAGGATGACTAGTGTGCTGTATTTTTTTAAACTAAACGGATAATTCTTCATTGTTGGTTTATTTTATGTTTTTTGGATGAATTAACTTGGATCTGATAACCAAACCGCCTCTGTTAACAGGGGATATTTAGCAGAAATTTTGGTTTTGGAAACGGTACTTACCGTAACGCCCCATTTGGTTAAAAAAGGCTCCATATCGGTTTTGGTAAATTCGGATAAGCGTTCGTAAAAGAAATCGATCTTATCCTGGTTGCTTGATGAGGTAAACCGGGCATGGCGTGCTTCGGTGGTTAAGTAGGTAATAAACTCGAAACCATAACGCTCCATTAACTGGATAAACATGCCCAGTTTGGCATCTTCTGATGCATTGGCGTAAGATTTGGTACCTGTAGGCGATACAAAAGCCAGCGCAGCGGTCATCATCCGTTTGTAGTTGCTGTGTTTATAACCGTGGTACTTGGTTACTTTTAGCGAGAAAATGTTGTTCGACACCTCTCCATTGCCATCAAAGCTCCAGGTATTGTTCATTTGCATATTGTGGCCAAGCTCGTGGTAAGTACCCCAGTTCTGGCCAATAACGCCACTCAGGGTTACCGCCTGCTGAAAATAGTTATCGTTGGCCATGGCCACTACGGGGTAACCGCTATGTTGTGCACCTACCGATGGCTGGATATCGTGTACAATACGCCATGGTAACATTGGGTTTAAGTCGCGGGCATCGGTAGCATTTTCTGATAGGCCATACCATTCCCAGTAACAGTGCAGAATCTGCTCATCCCAGGTTTGCATTAAAGCGGTTGGGCTGGCAATCGGGAATTTGGCTAAACGCGATATGGGTAAGGTAAAAATGATCCGCTTGCCGCGCAGCTCAAAAAAGGGTACGGTTGTTTTGGCAATCATGGCTTTCCATTCTTCATCGGTAGTTTGGCCCAGTACGAAATCTGGCGATTTAACGGTTCCGGTAAAAGTGAATTCTACCTTGCGGCCCAGTGCCCTTGGCGGGATAATGTAAACCTGACCGCCATAGAGGTTACGGATCAGGTTTTTACCTGGTGCCAGGGTATGGCGGCTGTAAATAACTGGAGCCCTGAGTTTGGTTTGGAGGCTGGTCAGGTCATCGTCCCAGGCGCCAATCTGGGCAGTCATGCCGTACTCGTTGGCTGGTACATTAATCTCAATCAGCTCGCCAGCGGGAGCATACATGCCCGTACTGAACCAGCCTTGCGGCGGTACTGAAATTCTTAAATTGGCATTGTTGGCATAAACAAAATCGAAATCGAGGGTTACTTTGGTGTTTTTTAGCCGCGGCTCGGTAATGGATACCAAACCCGGGAAAACCCTGGCCAGGTTAAACTGCGATCGGTCTACCTTGTATCTGGAGGTATCGAGCTCCTGGTTGCCAAAGGTATCTACTACCTCGGTTTTGCTGTAGCCATCTTCAAAAGAGTAGCCGTAATCTTTTTTACAGGCCTGTGTAAGCAGCAAAAGCGCAGCACAAGCGGAGGTTAAAACTTTTATATGTTTACTTTTCATGGCCTCGGTTACTTTAAAATGTTGGTATAGGTAGGTGTCCAGACTTTGCCATCGAGGTTAAAGCCTGTTGCATTGATGTTGAGCCAGCCCAAAATAAAGGTGGGTATATCTACTCCTCTCGGCACCACTTTATAGAGCTCGGGCGAGGGTTTAATACAAAATTTGCTATCGTAATCTTCGAAGGTTACCCATTGGTTCGATTTCTGGAATACAAAATCATTTTTCGATTTGCTTTGGTCTTTGATCAGGGTTCCGGTTCCATCAAGCGCCGGCCAGTAACCGATTAAATTGTTGTAATACGGGTGACTGGCATCCAGGGCTACCTGGCACGAATAATCTTTTATGGTTGCATCGGGTACGGCCACGTTAAAAATGCGGATATCGGCAATAAACTGTTTGGCGGTATTGCCATAACCCGAGCGGTAACCCGCAACCAATGGCTCACTGTTATTTACGCTCCTGCCGGTAATTACCGTTGGCGAGCCTATGAGTTCGCCATCCTGATAGAGCTGCACATAACGTACGGTACCCACAAAATAGATTTTAAACCCTATGGCATACCATCTGTTGGTTTCCATTGCTTTGGCGGTTGGGCTGGCAATGGCTGCCGAAGCTAAACCACCCAGGCGCCAGGTACCGTTCGATCCGTTGTGGATAATCCACCAGCCGGTAGTACTGTTGGCCGGGCTCGATGTTTTAAAGAAAATAGGTGCATTGAGCGTACCAAAGGTTTGTACTTTTAACTTAAACTCTACGGTGTATTCGCCTGTAGTACCAAAATTGTACAGGTTAGATTTGGTGGCATCAACAGTGGCAATGGTATCGCCATTTAAGCGGCCGAAACTGCCGGTGTAAGGCAATGAGGCTAAGCTTGAAGGCTTGTTGTAAATGGTCGATTTAAAGTTGGGATTATACAAAATCACAAAGCTGTTTAACAAGGGCTTGCTAAACAGGGTATTATCCATCAGTGCCGGGATTACCGGGTAGTTACCGCCTTTGTTAGAGGCAATTACAATGAGCCAGTTCTCTTTGCTAAAATTAGCACGGGCCTTAATGGCGTTATTTAGTTCGCCAATGTAGGTATCGATGTTGCTGATGGCAGCGGCATACTCGGGCACACTAGCATCATAACCATATTGCGCACCGGCTTTATCTACCCCCTGAAACTCGGCCAGTACCACTGCAGCATCATTATTGGCCAGCTCGGTTAAGGTGGCTGTTTTTACAGCCTCGTCGGTAGCAAAAGTGCTGTTTACATCGGCATTGGTAACAAGTTTACTGCTTAAGCTTTGCGAAATGCCAAATGCGGCGGTTCTTAACGCGGTATTGTCTTTAACGCGTTTAAAAAACATGGGGTAATCGCTTAGTTTGTTGTTCGCAAAATCTTCGCTCAATACCTTGTGTTTGGTTTTATCAACCCCGGTAAGCATATCGGCCCATGAAGTGGCGTTTAAACCGTTTTCATCCGATACGGAATTGATGGTGAACATGCCATTCTTAATCATGCGTGAGAGATTGGGTGTAGGCGATTTGAAAATAGATTCGCCACGGGCACCATCAACAATTACGTACAATACCTTTTGCTTTTGGGCATCGGCTACCTCGCCACCGGTATTGTTCGAGAAATCTTTTTTATCGGCCAGTTCTTTGTTGCACGAAAAAACAGCAACCATGGCTACCATTAAAATGGCTGCCAGTGGGTAGCTAAATGCCGGTTTTTTTATTTTACTTTTCATTGTAAGCTAATTTGGTTAACAACGTGATTATGGTTTGAGGGAGATGCGTACAGCACCCGATACCTGCTGGTTATCGAAAAGGGTAATGGTCCCGGCAATCAGGGCAGTTGGGTTACCAAAAATGTCGGTGCTTTCGTAAACATCGTTTACTATCCCCTGAAATTTACCGGTATTGTTATATCCTGTGGCCAGGCTTCCGTTCGGGTTTAATACCATAAATCCCTGGCGGATAATGCCGTCGTACTTTTTAAACGATCCGAATACGAGTATTTTACCACTTTTTAACTGAAAGGCTTTACTGATACTGCCTCCTTCGATGGTTTTAAGCACCAGACTTTTATCCACCGTACCATCGGTATTTAACATCACCAGGCCTTTGGTAGCAAAGCCATTGTAATTGTTAAATACACGGCCACTAAATATTTGCCCGAAGTAGCGCTGTAAGTAATTGCATTGATGGCATCGTCGGCACCGGTACCCGAAGGGTAAGTTGGATCTACAAGTCCGTTGGTGCCAATACGTGTAATGCGGTTGCTGTTTAAGCCCTGATAGGTAGTAAAGGCACCCACCAGAATAATTTTGCCATCGCTCTGCATCAGGGCGTCGCTAATGGGGCCATTGCCCGCAACATAAGGCAGGTTGGCCGTTACGTTGAAATTATAGCTCGAATCCATCTTACCATCTAGGTTCATTTTTAACAAGCCATTGAGTTTGGTATAACCCACTACTTTATTATCGCGCGTAGAACGTTCGTAGAAAAACTCGGCGTAATTATTAAAACTACCCACCACATAAATGCTGTTGTTGTAATTAAAAACCTTGTTTACAAAACCTAATACTCCACCGTTAAAGGTGGCTACAGTATCATAAGAGTGATCGGAGGTTTTGCCTACTACTTCTACACGTGATGAATCTAGTGAACCATTGGCGTTTAAGCGGGTTACACCATTAATGCCCAGGCGGTTGTTGTAATTGGTTAGGCTGCCGCCCACCATTAACTGGCCGTTGGCCAACCTGAAGATTGAGGATATGGGGCCATTGGCACCTTTACCCGTAGAAAATCCCGAGGTAATAAAACCATTGGAATTGGTTAACACAATGTTGTTAATGGGGGTTTTGGTGGTGGCTGCCGCCATGTAGTTCACAAAGGAACCTACCATAACCAGGTTGCCGTTAGGCAATGGTAAAACCTGCCTGATACTACCCAGACTGGTGTTGGCGGCAAAAGTAGCGTCAACTTCAACTTTACCTTCTACACGGTAAGCCGGACCAAAAAAGATCTGGTCGCCTACAATCAGGGTGGTTCCGCCGGTACTTGCTCCTACCGGGAAAAGTACGGTAATGGTTTTATCGGTTATTTTGGTAATGCTGGCCTCGGTATCGTTAATGTAGAACTTTACCTGATCTTTAAAGGGCAGCAGGTTACCTCGAAGGTAATCTGCGTAGCTCCGTTTACCTGCTCGGTATCCGATACATCGGAAGAGAATTTAATACCCAGGGCAACCTTACCGCCTGCATAAGGATCTTCGCTTATGAAATTCTCCTTTTTACACGAAGCGAAGGAAAGGGCCAGCAGGAGCAGGCAGGCCAGGCCCATATTTTTACCTAAGATTTGTCTGTTTCTTAACATAATGCTGTTTTTATTGATTCCCAATTCCATTTTCTATCGCAATTGAGTTAAAATAGGTGCTGTTAAAGCCAAAAGAGTGCTTTTCCATTTTGAGCGCGTGCACAATCCCGTTGGTGGGGTTGATATCGGATGAAGCCACAGGTGCATTGATCCAGAAGGCTTGCGGACGCGAGAGATCGGGGATGTAGGAAATCATGAGTTGCCTGTAGCCTGCATATTTTACCCTTACCTCGTTGGCGGTATTGGCATTGGTTACTGCATCGTTATACACCACACCAATGTTCATGGGTGCACCGTTGTAAGAAATGTAACCTTGCCCTTTGTAGGTATTCAGCGCCAGCGTATCCACCTGGCTATAATCTTTAAGGCGGTTGGTGCCTTTAAATACATAAAGCGAGAGTGCTGTTTTCCATACCGCCGGTTTAACATCCGAAAGCTTGGTTACGGTATCTTTTCCGGTTGAGCGGAGCTCTTTGTTAAGCGTGCGGATGGCCCGGTTGATGGTTGGATCGGTTGGGGCAAAAAAGGTGATGTTATCGCTGCTGAAAGTACTTTCCATACCGGCCAGTTTAATTACCTGGGTTAGGGTATCGAAATGCAGGGGCTTGGCCTGGAGGTACTGTAAAATGGTACCGTCAAATTTGGCCTCTTTTACACCCCCATCTATGTAGTGCTCGTATTTTTTGCAGCTAAAGGCTAAGCCGGTTAGCACAAGGGCCAGGCTTAGCAATAGCGTATTTTTGTTAAACTTCTTCATGTCGAATTTATGCTGTTAATGGGTTAAAGCGTATCATCTGCTTTAGGGGCGGTTAGCGCCAGTAATTGTTCAAAGTCATGTAAGGATTGTTAATGGTTGCGCTGGCATCGATAGGCCAGGTCCATGCACCTGCCTGAAACGCCGAGAACGAAAGCGGGTTGGGCGTAAATTTAGGGTCGAGGATTTTCCGGGTACGAACCAGGTCATAAAAATGGTGTCCTTCGCCCATCAGTTCTTTGGCGCGCTCTAAAAAGATGGCATCTTTGATTTTACCCTCGCCTGGGTTTGCCGGATAAAGATCGGCACCTGCCGGGCTCTGATTACATTGAGTAAGGTAGCAGCCTCGCCATCCCTGCCCAGTTCGGCCAGGGCCTCGGCATGTAGTAAAATGGCATCAGCCAGACGGAAAATAATCGGGTTATCATCGCTAAACTGTACCAAAGCCGCACGGTTATAAAATTTATAGAACTGCCATACACCGGTTTGGTCGTATATGTTCTCATCAAACCATACCGTTTTACGTTTATCGGTACCACTTTCGGGATAAATTTTCTTCATGAAATCGGTATTGTACACCAATTCACTTACCGGCCTGTCGCTGCTGGCAAAGAAAGGGTTGTGTACCACAGAGAAAGAGTATTTGTAACGCAGTTTCGCGGTGTTTTCGCCGGTATTATCGCTCAGCTGGATTTCGAATAAACCCTCCTGCGATTTACCGAACATGATGAGGTAGGTTTGCTCAATAGGCAGTAACCGGTAAGCTTTTTCCTGGTCAACACCAATATCCTGCAGTTCGTTGCCCAATTGATCTACCTGGCCATAGTAGCCCGGGGCATTACCTGCATCGAAACCAGCGCACCACATGTTCAGGTGCATCATTAAGTCGATGGCACCACCGCGCATGGCCCTGATACCTTTATAAGTTGGGTCGTTGTAGGTCCAGGGTAAATCATTTTTTACAGGGCCTAAATCTTCCAGACAGCCTTTTAATACCTTAACCATATTGGTACGGGGCAGGGCTTCCTGGTTGTAGGCTTCGGTATAGTAAGGTACATCGCCAAACAAGCGCACCAAAAAGAAATAGGATAGGCAACGCATAAATACAGCTTCGGCAATGTATTGTTTCTTTTTGGCAGGAGAAATTGCGCCATCGGGCATGGCAGCTACTTCTTTAACCATAATATTGGCCGACTGGATCACTTTGTAAAAAGGAGCCCATTTCTGGATGAGATCGTAACGGGAGTTAAGCTGAAACCACTCGTTAATGGCATTGGCTTCGTAGCCGGGCAAAGAGCGGTCGGCACGGGCGGCAATGGCCATTTTAAGGTTATTGGTAGCCATGTAGGTAAAGTCGATACGTGGCGGATAGCCTTTGGTTGAGGGGATGGCCCAACCACAGCGGGTATCGCCTATTTCGAAAAGCACACTCTGCATGGTAGCCTCCCTGAACGAGCGGTAAAGACCCATTGCAAAGCCTTCGGCATCGCCTTCAGTTTTCCAGTAGTTATTACCCGATAGTTTACTTAGCGGCTCTACGTTTAAGAACTTTTTACAGCTAAAGTTTACACTCAACAACACCAGTGCTGATAGTAGATATATTGTTTTTTTCATCGTTATCCTGTTTATAATTGAATGTTTAAGCCCAAAGCATAGGTTCTGCGTACGGGGTAACCACCCGAGTTATCCCTGCCCAGCGAACTCACATTTTCGGGATCGGCACCCGAGTAAAAACTAAAAGTGTGGATGTTGTTGGCTGTGGCAAATACCCTTAAACTGGTAATGCCCAGGTGTTTGGTTAATTGCGGCTTAAAGTTATAGCCCAGGGTTACCGTAGCCAGTTTTAAGTACGAACCATCTTCCTGAAAGAGGGTTTGGTTATAACGGAAGGGTAAAAACTGCGTCGATTTATCTGTAGCCGAATAATTGCCATAACGTAAATAATCATAGGGATTAGGATAGTTTGCAATATCGCCCGATTGGCGCCAGATGTTATATGCGGTAATAGGCACCAGGTTATTGGCCGAAAAAGGTGAAGCAAAGTTCTGAAAACTCGAGGCCAGTGGGTTGTTCAGGATATCGCGGTGCCAGGTGTAAGCCATAATTACGTTAAGCGAGAAACCCTGGTAGGATACGAAACTGCTGATACCACCGTTGATTAGCGGCTGCGAGTTACCTGCACCCACCATATCTTTCGAGTCGAGCACGTAATCGCCGTTAATATCGGCATAGTACGGATCGCCTGCTTTGAAGTATACCGGTACAGCGCCGTTAAAGGTATGGTAGCGGGTACCATTGGCCGGGTTAACCGGAACATCGTTATCGGTAGCAAATACCCCTTTAAAATTATAGAGGATATTGGTTAACGAATTTCGGCCCAGGCGGTACAATATGGCTTGTCCGGTAGCACCACCATCCAGTAAAAGCTGGCGGGTAGCATCGGGCAGGGCGGTAATTTTTTCTTTGTTATAAGCCCCGTTTATGCTGATGCTCCAGTTTACCTTGCTGGTGGCAGGCAATGGCCTGAAACTTAACGCCAGTTCGTAACCGTAGTTTACGTTGCTAACTTCGTTGGTTTTTAGTTTGGTAAAGGCATTATGGGTAGTAATATTCTTTTCCCAAAGCTGGTTATCAACCATTTTGTAATAGGTATCAAAATTCAGGGTAATCCGGTTTTTAAACAGGTTTAAATCTAAACCCGCATTATACTGGGTAGTAGATGTTGGTAATAATTTAATGTTTGGCAGGTTGTTAAAATCTATTGCCGTGGTAGGTATACCATTGTAATTGCCATAATAATCGTAAGTACCATTGGCATCGAACACACTACCCACTGGAGCAATGTTTCTACCCCACGACAAGCGGAGCATACCTACATCGAGCCATTTGGAGTTGGCCAGGAAGTTTTCTTTGTTGAAATTCCATTTTAAGGCCAGCGATGGGTTTCGTGCCCATGGTGCATTAAGGCCTGTACTCGAAGTACCATCTAAACGGAAAGTAGCCTCAATGAGGTATTTGGTTTTGTAGTTGTAAGATAAACTTCCGGCCAGCGATGCGGCTCTCGAATCGGAGTAGTTATCTAACACCCCACCACCCGAGCTTGCTGCTGCAGTACCAAAAGGTCCCTGGTACTGATCGTTGGTATACTGATCTTGTTTAATGGCATGCGCCTGAAAATTGCGCACATATACCTCAGAGAAAACGTAGGCACCCAGGTTATGTACATCTTTTTGGAACGATTTGTTGAAACTTAGCATGGCCCTGTTGTACAAGGTGCTGCGCTTATCGTTGTACGAATAAACTCCTGCCACGTTGTTGTTTAATATGGCGGGGTTAAAGGTTTCGGTGGTTCCCATCGAATAATCGTAACTGGTGATATTGGATAGCGCCAGGCCGGTAAGAAACTCGTAGCGGGCTTCTACACTGGTTTTAATGTTGCCGGCTTTATTGTCGTTATCTACAATTAAAGCGCCTAAAGCTGCATTGCTGTTAATTAAACTCGGGCCGGGAAGCAGAGAAGAAGAGCCTGCTCCCGAGGCTACGCCGGTTTGTAGGAGGCCGTTGCCGCTTCCTTTCTGGGTATTGCCCAAACTGCTGGAGAGGATGAGGTTTACATTAAATTTTGGGCTGGGCTTGTAACGGGTGTTCATACTGAGCGAGTAACGGGTAAAGCCGGTATTCTCCTGAATTCCCTTCTCATCGTAGTAGCCCACATTAATTTTATAGTTAAAAGAATCGTCGCCACCGCTTGCATTTACGTTATGCTGCTGGTTATAGGTAGAGCGATAAAAAATGCTCTGCCAATCGGTAGAGTTGTTGTAAAAGGCATTTAAACTATCGGCCAGCATAGGCGTATTGTCGATGCTTTGACGCGCCGAGTATACATTGGCTCCATAAGTGTAAATTTCCCAAAGCCTTAAATTACTTTCGGCTGCACCACCAATTACCTGACGCAGTTTTGGCGGGGTATTGAAGAAAAAGTTGGTTGAGTACTGAATAATCGGGGTTTTCGATTTACCTCTGCGGGTATTGATTAGAATTACCCCATAAGCACCCTGTGCACCATATAGGGCGGTTGCACTGGCATCTTTTAAGAAGTTGATTTCTTCAATGTCTTCGGGCGGGATTAATGATAAAGGACTAATGCCCGGGCCGTTGCTCGAAAAGCCGTACTGGTAATCGGTATTTAAATCAACCGGTACCCCATCAATTACAAATAAAGGCGATGTTGGCGTTAAAAAGGCATTGTCGCCCGATCCGGTTACACTGATGCCTGATAAACCACGCATGTTGATGGTTGGTGCAGCACCCGGGCTACCGGTATTAATTTGAATGTTTAAACCGGGTACTTTGGCCTGAAACAACTCGGCTACGTTACTTACCGGCACATCCTGGATATCTTTGCCCTTTAGCGAAGTTACCGCACCCATAACCGTTTCTTTTGTTTTTTGAGCGTAACCAACTACCACAATGTCTTCCAGTGAGGTACGGTCTTCGGCCATTACCACCTTAAGATCGTTTTTGCCGTTAAGTTTTATAACAACATCTTTGTAGTTAAGGTATTTGAAAGTTAGTGTTGCGTTATCGGGTACGCTTACCGTAAATGAACCATCATCTCTGGTCATTCCTATTGCCCGGGTTGAGGTACTGGCCATAATGGTTACGGCGGGTATGCCGTTCCCATCGCTTTTATCTACCACCTTGCCCTTTACGCTGATGAGGGTTTGGGCCGATACTGCACCGCCCCATACTGCCAACGTTACGAAAAGCAATAAATTTAAGATGTATTTTTTAGTCATATCTGTATTGTAAAAACTCATGTTCAACTTATTTTTCCTGGTCTAATCGTTAGCAAACCGCGGGTTATCCTTATTAAACCAGATCACGATTTCCCAGTCGCCCTTTTCAAAAATGGCGAAGTCTAAGCCCAGGTTGGCCTCCTCCCTGAAGCCTCCAAAGCCAATGCGATCGTAAGCAAAGGCCACCCGGGCACGTGTGCCGGTAGTATTGGTATAAGGCGTTGGTATGGCTACCAGCGGGATAGGATAAGCCACATCGTATTTTACAGCCGTAGTGCTCATTTTCATGTTAAAGCCATGTACCAGTTTAGTCCAATTGGTGAGTTTAAATTTGGCAGGGTCGATGGGTTTGAGCAGGGTATCTAAAAACTTAAAGGAAATGGAATTGCCCTCGCCTACTTTATTGAACAGGATGGTAACATCACTGATTGCCATGGGCTGGCCTGACTTATCGCCCACTATACCGCTCATTAATGTAGGGCTAATGGTGCCGCCTGTATTGGCTCCGGTTAGCGGGTTAATGCGGTTGGGCTCGTAAGGCAGCTCTCTTTGCGGCTGCAATACCAGGTTGTTGAAATATTTACGGCCGCCATTGTTCGATACTTCTACATCGAAAACATAGCCCGAATCGGGAAGTGCCTTTACAATATTGCTTTTGGCCTCTGCCCACATGATAAACTCGCCCGAGTGCTCGCCTACCTCAAACAGGGTATGCTGTTCGGTGGTGCGTTTCGCTTCAATTTCCTGAATCGATTTCTCGCTTCCATCGTAGGCTTTTTTCCATACCAGTACCGGAAAAGGCTTTAACAGTTCGGGGCTGGTGATGCCATCGCTATTGCGCATCGAAACGATTTTGAAAGTTAGTGGTAAGGATGAGCTTTCGATATTGAAGTTATCCCCCATTAAAGTGGTACGGCCCAGTATGGGTTTATAAACGGTTTGTTTAAATCCGGCATCTTTATTAAAGGCATCGGAATCGCTCGGCAATAATTTTTTACAGCCCAGTATGGCCAGTGCGCCAATCGCTGCAAAAAATAAGGCAATTGATTTATTTCTTGGTATCATATAACGGAATGATTTATTTATTTAATCGGATGAGGAATTCGCCGAAACCAAATTCGTGCGAGGCCGAAAGCACGTGGATAATGGCATTGTTGGTTTCGATATTTACCGCCTGCGTGGTGGCCGATTTCCATTCTTTGGTATACTGCGAGTTTTTAACATCGCTGTAAACCACCCCTTTTGGCCCGCCAAAAACATAGCCACTGGCGTTCGAGTTCAGCTCTTGCGCATTCATGCCATATTTAAAATGGGTGCTGGTTAAAAAAGCCCCATCGGCAAAGTGCAGGCTATCGGTTGTTATTTTTTTAGTTATAATGTACCGATCGAGTAAAATACCCAGCTGGTCTGCATCCAGATTGGCAATGCCAAGCGCTTTTTTGCTTTGGCTTAACCTGAGGTTGTTCAGTGCGTTTAGCGCTACCGAAAAATTGCGGTTGGTAAGCGAGAACAGGGTAATGGCTTTACTGTTGGTTAAGGTATCTTTTGCCCAGCTTACACGTTCGCATACTTTAAGCAGCGAATCGTATTTGCCGGTTTGCGATTTGAGATAGGCATAAGCATTGCCATCAAATACATTGGCTTCGTTTTCGTAGTTGTAGGCGCCATCGTCTTTTTTGCAGGCAAGGGCAAACAGGGCTATGGCCATACAGCAGGCTATATTTTTAATACTTTTTATCATCGTTACCTCCAATATTCGTTTTGAGTAATTTTTGCATTGGTGCTTAGCACTTCTTCATCAATAGGCCAGTAAATGCCGCCTTTTTTAATCAGGTCGGTAAATTTGGGGTCGTTGTTTTTTAGTTTGTTGTAGCGTACCAGATCATACCAGCGCCAGCCTTCGCCCATTAACTCTCTCCGGCGTTCGGCAAAAATGGCGTCAATCAATCCGGCGTTTGTACCTTTATAGAGGCCAATACCGCGGCTGTTGCGAACAATGTCTAAAGCATCGGTAGCATCGTCCATACTGCCTATAGCGGCCAGCGATTCGGCATAAAGCAGCGTAATTTCTTCAATACGGGTAAATACCAGGGCCGAGCTGTAAATGGCCAGTGTACCATCGGTAGAGGCATTGCGGATACATTTTACTTTACTGAATACGGTGTTTGAGGTACCATAACCGCTGAAATAATCGGATACGGGTAAACCGGTAAGCGGATCGAACCTGAACCTGAGGTCGTTTGCTTCATTAAATATGCTGGCAATTACATCATCAGGCATTTTAATTTGCGGTACTGCTTTTGAAATGATGGGAGCAGCCAAGGCCAGGTCTTCGATATGGCCTACAGCACTCATTTCGGCTGTATTGTAGTTGAACGGAAAGCCAACCAGTTGCGAAGCGTTATTGCCATAAAACAGGCCATCTACCTTGGTTAGGTTTAGTGTGGTGGTATAAATGGCGCCACTTAAACCAAAGTTGGTCATTACAAATTTCGAATAGGCAACAGCATCGAGGTATTTCCCCTGCCAGGCTGCAATATGTGCCAGAATGGAATAGGCCGAAATGCGGTTCAGTAAAATGCCATCCCAGTAAGGGGCAACTTTACCGTAATAAGTTTGCTGGTTGAAACCGTTTTGCAAGGCACCATAGCGATAAGGTAAAGCATTAACAACAGCCAGTAATTCGCTGGTGGCAAACTGCAATACAATTTCTGATGCTACTTTAGGGCGCTCGATAAAATTACCATCGGTAGAAGCTGTAATCAGCGGGATATCGCCCCAGATCCTGGCCATGTAAAAGTAGGTAAAGGCCCTGAGTGCCCGCATTTGGGCTACATCGATTTTGTAATTTTCTTCGGTGTATTGTTTATCGTTTTTTAAAATTTCGCTGGCACGGTCGATAAAAACCGTACAACTGTTAATTACGGCATAGAATTTACGCCAGTTGCTCAACGATTTTACTACCGGATAAGGCGCGTTTAAGTTGTTTTCGGTAATGGCCTTTAAATCCAGTCGTGAGGTGGCTTTAAAATCGCCCATGCGCACATCGCCATACAGCCAGTGGGCATTGTTATCGGCAAGTGCAGCCCTGAGTAAGCCATACGAACCCAGCAGGGCCGAGCGGGCATCGGCTAAACTTTTCCAGTTGTTGCTTTCGTTTACCAGGTGGGTAGAATCGATATCGAGTTCTTTGTTGCAGCCCGATAGCAATACCGTACCGAACAGCATAAACATCCCTATCTTTTTGATTACGTTTCTGGATGGTTTTATTTTGTTATACATGTGGATGTGCTTATAAATCAATTTTTAAACCTAATGTGAATGTTCTCGGTATCGGCAGGCCATAACCGGTATCTTCGCCGGTATAGCTCACCAGTTCCGGATCGCCGCCGGTATAACTTTTTAGGGTGTACAGGTTAAGTGCTGAAGCGTACACATAAATTTTCCGGAAGGTTTTGTTGAAATACCTGAACCTCGAGATATCGTAACCCAGCGAAACAGACCTTAACTTGGCATAAGAACCGTTTTCGATAAAAATATCCTGATCGGTACGGTACGATTGCACCGCACTCCATGGATTGTAAATCGGGTAATCGGCTACATTAATGCCTTTTTGCCAGAAAGTGATTTCGTTTACCGAGTTAATATTGTTGTTACCGGTTTTGTTGATGAAATCGAGCTGGTTGGCTGCCGATTGGTTAATGATGCTTCGTTTTAGGGCGAAATAGATGTTAAAGTCGAGGTTAAAACCCTTATAGCTCAGCGTGCTGCTAAAATTGCCGACAATGCGCGGCATATAACCGCCCATGGCTACCTTGTCGTTTTCATCGATGATGTAATCGCCGTTCTGGTCTTTCCATTTCGGATCGCCACCATGCAATTTCAGGCCTTTGTAAGTCATGATCTGGAAATTGGCCGGGTTAACTGGCACGTCTACATCGGTTTGAAAAACACCCTGGCTTTGCAGTACCAGAATCTGATCGACAGGTTTACCTACAGTTAGCTTTTGGGTGCCAATGGTAATCTCGTTCAGGTTATTGGGTAAAGCTTTTAATGTATTTTGGTTAAAAGCAATGTTGAAATCGGCATTCCAGCCCAGTGTACCGGTTTTAGGTTTAAGGATTTCGGCCGAAAGCGCCAGTTCTATGCCTTTATTATTTACATCCATACCGCTTTTGTACTCTTTGGTGTAACCCGATTCGGCATTTACCGGAACGCCTAAAAGCATGCGCTTGTTGGTTTTTGAATAGAACGACAAGCGGGTTTGCAATCTGTTGTTTAAGAATGCTGCATCGGCTCCCAGTTCAAGTGCCTGTACATAGGCCCATGGTATATCGTAACCAATCCAGCCCGAGCTGTAAGGGCGCGAAAGTGTACCAATACCACCGTAAGAACCTACTGATTTATTGGAGCTCCAACCCAGATCGCTTACGTATTGCGGACCTGCACCATACACGTCGGTAACGTTAAGTGTGCCCAGGCGGCCGTACGATGCATTTAAGCTTAAACTACTGAGTACCTTGTGTTTGGTTTTAAGGTATTTGGTAAGATCCCATTTGGTATTTACCGATGGCGAAAAGAACCACCTGTTATTGGCCTGCATATTCGATGCACCATCTGTACGGGCTACCAGGGTGGCAAAAAACTCGTTGTTCAGGGCATAATCGAAAGTACTGTATAGGGAGCTAATGTTAATTTTCTGTTTATCGGTAAATTTCCTGGTGTAAAAACCCTGGGCCTGCAAATAATCTTTCTCTTTAACGTCGCCATCAACGCTGTTAATCCTGATGTAATCGCTGGTACCTTTATAGCCTTGCAGGTAATTGTATTTATTCACATCACGCGAAAGCGTATGGCCGAACAAAGCTTTAAACACATGGGCTTTGTTTATTTTAAAATTATAGGCGATAGAGTTATCGATGTTTAAGCGTTGGTTGTAAGCATAAAAGTTCGAGATGTAATTGTTCCCATCCATTAAAGTGGTGGGGTAGAATAAATCGCGCATGCCCTCATTGTAATCAAACGATACGCGGGTAATGAAATCGAAGTTTTTGTATTTGGCATTGGCCGAGAACGAGCCCTGTATTACATTGTTGATATTGTTATCGATGGTTTTGTTTTCGTACTCGCTTAAATAATTGCCATAAATGGTTTTATTTGGCGCTATCGGACTAATGAGATCGGGTACGTATTGCATTTCTGCAAAGCGATCGCGTAACGAGCGGTTGCGGTCGCGGTTAAGGCGGGTAGCATTAACCATGGTTGAGATGGTGAGCCATTTTAGTGGCAGCACGTTGATAAAGAAAGCTGTATTGTAGCGGTTCAGGCGGGTATCGTCGGCATTGCCTGCGTTAGAAGTATTGCCTGCAAAGAACCTGAAATTAGATCGCGAGGTTCCGCCGGTTATGCTGGCATTGATGGTGTGCAGTGCCGCATTTTTGTAGTACAGGTCGGTCCAGTCCGAGCGGCCATAATAGTTTTCGTTGGTGGCATCGGCGAGGTAAGCCGGGTACTTGTCGGAATCTTCGGCTGTAGCGTATTTATTGTAAAAAATGTTGCGAAAAAGGCTTTCATCACGACCATTGGTTGTGGTTACCTTGTTTTTACTGGCAAAACCGAAATAGCTGTTAACCGAAATTTCGCGGTTGCCCTGGTGTGCATTTTTGGTGGTAATTAAGATGGCACCATTGGCTGCACGCGGACCATAAATAGAAACAGCCGCCAGGTTACTGATTACATTAATGGATTGGATATTATCGAGATCAATGGCCGATAACAAATTGGTAGCAGGCCCTATCGGCGAAAAATCGTACTCCTGTACATTATAAACAAAGGGATTATCGCCGATTAAAGGAATGCCGTTAATAAAAACGGCAGGCTGCGATTCTGCAACATTGGTTTTAGAAAGTAAAGGGCGGCTCAGGCCTCGTAACAGCATCGATTGGCTGGCACTGCCCGGCTCGCCGGTAATTTCCTGCACATACAAGCCTTTAGCGTTGCTTTTTAAGGCTTGTTGCAGGGAGATAAAAGGATAATTGCTTACCTGATTGAGTTTAATGGTATCTGCATTTCTTTTAGATACATAACTTACCAGTACCACCGAATCGATAGCAACTGGCTGCTTTGCTTTTTTGGTGGTATCCTGAAAGCAGGTGCCCGCCAGGTTAGCTGCGCTTTTTCCGTACGATTTAAGGTTAACGGCACAGTTAATCATGGTGGACAGCACTAAAAATAAACCCATCTTTTTGGGGATGTTCTTAAATAAACATACCGGTTGAAGCGGGTTTAGGTATGGATCCAATGCTTGATTTTTTTTGTTCATTTTATATCATGTTTGTGGGCTTATCTATTTAAAAACAGCAATACAGATCCGTCCACACCTTTCGGCAGGGCAAATAAATTCCCGGGCCACTATTGTGGCTATTACATCAACATCAGCATGAAAATGGCTTGCAGCTGCTCTTCATTGTGCGTTATGCGCCGGGTAAACTGTTTAACTGTTTTTACCTTTAAAATTTGGGGGCTTGCTTAATTCGGTTGTAAATTTTGGCCTTGAACTGGAAACATTAGGATTTTGGCATCACCGCATATTGGTGCTGTTGTGTATGTTCGGTGGTAAGCTTGCATGGGCAACAGTACACCGGGAAACAAACAGCCGAAAGGAATTGGGATCGGAGCCTGGTAAACCTTCAGAAAGCCTTGCTTGTGAAGTAGTGGTTTTTTCATAATCAATCGTTTTGGTTAATTTGTTTTATAAGCCTGCTTTTGGGGACTGCCTGCCTATAACGTTTTCATATCTTCCCCGAAGCCGGGAAGGATATGGGTTTGGTTAAATCAAAACTGCTGTATTTTACTTGAAAAAAAGATGAAAATCCTTAAAGAAAAGGTAGAAAATCGGGTATAATCGGCTGAAAATCCCCTATTTAGTTCAAAAGCCTGTTCGGCCTTTTGTTTTTCGGTTTGGCTGCTTAAATAAAGCGGGTACGGCTGGCTTTACCTTTCTGAACCTGCTGGCGAAATGCCAAAATTTAATTAAAACATAACCTTCAAGTAAAATTCAGGCCACATCTTTTTCATTTCTTAGGTGTAAAAATTAATCATCTCTATGATCTGTCTGAAAGAATTTGAATACATCTATATCCGCCATTGGGAGAAACTGTATGCATTCAGTTTTCGGATGACCAGGGATGAATATCTTTCGCAGAATTTTGTGCAGGATATTTTTACCGACCTGTGGGAGCGCAGGGCCGAAGTAAACATTCTGTCGATAGAAAATTACCTGTTCAGGGCGGCCAAAAATCAGGTTTTAAAAGAATACCGTAGGAAAAAGCTCGATACCACCATTATGGAAGATAATTTTGAAAGTTACCTGATCGATAATGTAGGTACGCTCGAGGTAGAACTGATGGATCAGCTCTATGCTTTGCTGGAGCGCCTGCCCGAAAAAAGGAAAGAGATTCTGGTGATGAATAAAATAAAGGAGATGGATATCGACGAGATTGCCAGAGTGCTTAACCTCTCTAAACAAACCGTTAAAAACCAGCTCTCATCGGCTTTAAAGCAGCTAAGGTTTCACAGCAACGAAACCTCGGGACTGATCATTCCCTTCGGGATTTACGTGTTAATACTGCTTAACCATAACTTAACGATTTAGTAACAGCTTGCCATAGTACTTTTTTGCCGCCTTTGGTACTTATACCCGAATACAAGTACTATGAGCAAAAAAGAAATGCATTACCTGGAGCACCTGGTAGAAAAAGAAGAAAAAGGAACGATTACCGAAGCGGAGCAAAGACTGCTGGAAAGTTTCTTTAGCGATGAATACCAGCGTGCCGAATGGGATGGCGAGCAGATGGGTAAAAAAGCCGCTGTTTCGGCACAAATTTACACGCAGATAAAAAAACAGGCCCACTTTGCCAAATCGTGGACGAGCTATATCAAATATGCTGCGGCAGCCCTGGTTGCGCTAACGGTAGGCGCCGGTATATTGCTAAATTCTAAAATTAATCCTAAAGCCATTACACTTACCACTGCAGGTAACATCGATTCGGTGAAACTGGTTGATGGCAGTATGGTATACCTGGCAGCCCATTCCAGTTTCCAGTATCCGCAACATTTTGCCCAAAACGTAAGGGCAGTAACCTTATTAAAGGGGAATGCTTTTTTTAAGGTGGCTAAAGACCATAAACATCCCTTTATCATCAGCTCGGGGGCAATTACTACCAAGGTATTGGGCACTTCCTTTCATATTGGGCTCGGTACCGATAAAACCAGCGTAACCGTGGTTACAGGGCGGGTAAAAGTAACCTCGGGTAAGCAGGTGGCTTTTCTAAAACCGAACGAAAGTGCTGTGTTTACTGTTGCAGGTGGCCTGGTTATCATTTAAGTTGATTTAGAAAGCCCCTCCCTTCAAGCTATACACTTCACCGTTGTAATGTGGCTGAAGCAACTTAACAGCCATTTTACTCTTTTGCCCCGTTTGGCAATAGAACACCACTTGCTTGCCAACCGGAATACGGTCTGTAGCGCTGTTTAAATCGTATAACGAAATGTGCATCCCTCCGATGTTGTGCTCTTCATGTTCATAAGCTTCGCGTACATCAATTAAGATAATTTCTTGGGGGTTTGTTTCCAGCCAGGCAGTTAAGGTTTGGCGGTCTACTTCTTTAACTGGCGGTTCGTTTTTTATTTCAACGGGCTTATTGTTTGTTGCTGTTGTATCAGCTTTAATGCTAAACACGTAGCTGGTATTGTTTAACAGATCAACACTCATGAGTTTACCTGCCAGGGTTTGGCCTATTTCACAAATGAGTTTGATGGTTTCGTTGGCCATGTATAAACCAATGAGGCCGGGTAAGGTGCCTATTACACCTCCATCGGTACAGCTAATATCTTCGCTGGGCGGCTCGGGATATAAATCCCTGTAGTTCACCCCGCCATTATGGTTAAATACGGCAATTTGTCCTTCAAACCTTAATATTGAGCCGAAGACGAGGGTTTTGCCCGTGGCCACACAGGTATCGTTAACAAGGTAGCGGGTGTCGAAATTATCAGAACAATCTACCACTAGGTTGTAATGGCTGCAAATATTTGTGGCACAGGTATCGTCGAATCTTTGTATGTAGCTGTTTATGCTCAGATGAGGGTTTAGCAGCCGGAGTTTTTCGCTGGCCACAGTAGCTTTTGGCAGGCCAATATCGGTAGCATTGAAGAGGATCTGCCGTTGCAGGTTACTCAATTCTACCACATCATCATCTACAATGCCTATTTCGCCCACGCCAGCTGCTGCCAGGTATTGCAGCACGGGGCAGCCCAATCCGCCGGCACCGACAACGAGTACTTTGGCGGCTTTCAGTTTCTCCTGCCCTTCAGGCCCAAGTTCGGGCAATAGCATTTGCCGCTGGTAACGTTGTTGTTCTGCTTTTATTAACATGATTTGTGAATCAAACTCATATCCCAGTCTTTCCAAATGGGTTCGTAACCCTGCTTTCTGATCATGGCCGCAATTTCCTGCGGCGAACGTTCGTCTGATATTTCAAACTGCTCTAACGACTGCGGCTCTACCTGATAACCACCCGGATTGGTTTTTGAACCTGCACTAATGGCGGTGATCCCAAGTTTGATTACCTGGTTTCTAAAGGCCATGGTTTCGCGGGTAGAAATAGAAAGTTCTACTTCGCTGTTAAATAAACGGTAAGCACAAATCAGTTGAACCAGTTCCTTATCGTTCATGGCTACTTTAGGTTCTAAACCTCCGCTAAATGGACGCAAACGGGGGAAAGAAATGCTGAATTTGCTTTGCCAGTATTGTTTTTCGAGGTAAGAGAGATGCAATGCCGTAAAAAACGAATCGGTACGCCAGTCTTCGAGGCCGATTAAAACCCCTAGACCCATTTTATGGATACCCGCCTGCCCTAAACGATCGGGTGTTTCCAAACGGTACAGAAAGTTCGATTTTTTACCCTTGGGGTGGTGTTTGCGGTAGTCGTCCTGATGATAGGTTTCCTGATAAACTAGTACGGTATTTAAGCCATGCGGAATAAGCGTTTCGTAATCGGCTACATCAAGGGGCTGCACTTCCGTCGAAATGTGCGAGAAGTGCGGGCTAATCAGATCGAGCACTTTTTTAAAGTAATCGGTATGCACACTTTGGTTGGCTTCGCCGGTAACCAGCAGCACGTGATCGTAACCCATGCCTTTAATTACGGCAACTTCCTGCATAATCTCCATCGGGTTCAGCGTTCTGCGCCTTACTTTATTGTCGTAACTGAAACCACAATAGGTACAAATGTTATTGCATTCGTTGGATAGATACAGCGGAATGTACATCTGTATGGTGCGGCCAAAACGATCTAAGGTTAACCGCTGACTAATCTGCGCCATATCTTCGAGGTAGGGCAAAGCAGCAGGCGAAATAAGTGCCTTAAAGTCTTCAAGACCTCTTTGCTGCGTGCCAAGGGCATTTTCAACGTCGGCCGCTGTTTTATCGTAAATGCTGGCTTTGGTATCGTCCCAGTTGTACGATTCGAATAGGGAATTAAAACTCATCGTCTAAAAATGCGGTTAGTGGACTGCTGGCTGTGGCATAATTTTGCTGCGCGCCAAGTTTAGCTTCAAAGGCCATTCTTCCGGCTTCAACAGCCAGTTTAAAGGCGATGGCCATATCAGTTGGGTTTTTAGAAATGGCTATGGCGGTATTCACCAAAACGGCATCGGCACCAATTTCCATGGCTTTGGCGGCATCAGACGGGGCACCTATTCCGGCATCAACAATTACGGGTACGCGGCTTTGGCTGATGATGATTTCTAAAAAATCGATGGTTTTTAGTCCTTTGTTACTGCCAATTGGCGATCCGAGCGGCATTACAGCTGCTGTACCTACATCTTCCAAACGTTTACATAAAACCGGGTCGGCATGGATATAAGGCAGCACTACAAAACCCATTTTAACCAGCTCTTCGGTGGCTTTCAGCGTTTCAATCGGATCGGGCATTAAGTATTTGGGATCGGGATGAATTTCGAGTTTAATCCAGTTGGTTTCCAAAGCTTCACGCGCCAGCTGTGCGGCAAAAACAGCTTCTTTGGCATTGCGTACCCCTGAGGTATTGGGTAGCAAATTAATGTGTGGGTATTTTAGGTGATGCAAGATGTCATCATCCTTAGTTTTTAAATCAACGCGTTTAAGCGCCACGGTAACCAGTTCGGAAGCCGAAGCAATTAAGGCACTTTCCATTTCTTTTGCCGAACTGAATTTTCCGGTTCCGGTAAAAAGACGCGAGCTAAAGGTTTGATCTGCTATTTTTAACATAATTTTTTAAAAAGAGTTCAAGGCTAATTTGCTGTTCATATCAGCTAACACAGCCGATGTTTGGGTTTGATTGGTCAATACTGCCGATACTGCAATGCCGTATACACCGGTTTCGAGAATGCCCTCAATATCTTCGGCTTCGATTCCTCCAATGGCAATAATCGGAGTGGTAATGCCTGCTTTTTTTACCTTTTCCATTAGTTTCTGGTAACCTTCGAGACCAACAATCGGGCTAAGGTTTTCTTTGGTACGGGTAAACCTGAACGGGCCAAGGCCAATGTAGTCGACTCCTTCGGCCACGCGTTGCAGAATATGTTCGAAAGTGTTGGCCGTGCCACCAATAATCTGATCCGGGTTGATAATCTGTCGGGCCTGTGGTACAGGCATATCCTGCAGGCCCAAATGAACACCAAAGGCGCCAGCGGCTTTGGCCAGGTGCGGATAATCATTTACAATTAATTTTGCGTTGTAACGCTTGCATAATTCCTGTGCCGATAATGCAAAAGGCAGTATTTCGGCTTCAGGCAGGTTTTTAATGCGAAGCTGGATCCATTTTCCGCCGCCTGGAGTACCTGTTCAATAGCGTCTAAATGGGTGCCGGTTTTGGGTGCTTGTGAGATGTATTGTAAAGGGTGGATCATTGTTGTAAGGTTAAAAGGTGCTGGCATTTTGCCTGTATTTTTTTAAAGTTGTTTAAAGCCTGTGCCTGATCGTTCCAGATACTGCCTAAAAGAGCAATTCCATCAAAATTCATGGCTTTTACCTGGTCTATGTTGTTTATATCAATACCGCCAAGTGCAATCAGTTTTGTGGTCTTGGGCCTGTTTATGCTAAATCCTTTGCGGGCAATACCTGCGTAGCCCGGTTTGGAAAGGCTGTTAAAAACCGGACCAAAGAAACTGTAATGGTATTGGTTAATGTGATCAATTTCTGCTAACTGGTGTATCGAGGTGCTGAAAGTATAAGGTTGGGTAAAATCGCCTACCGTACTGTTCTTTCTAAAGCTTTCGGTATGGTGTATTCTTTTAATGTCATAATCATTCGCCAGCGAATGGTAATGGTGCAAGGCGATCCGTTCGTGGTATTCGGGTAAAATGCCATCCATAAATTTCCGGTGTGCAGCCTCATCTGCTTCTGGTTTGCGCAAATGAAACACAGGTAAACCAGCATTAAAAAGCTGGTTTACCAACAAGGCTTCATCTTTTAAAATTTTTGGATGCGCAATTACAATCAGTTCCATCAGGCTTTAAGAATATATTTCGCTTCCTTTTTGGGTAAATTCTTTCGATTTTTCCTGCATACCCTGAGTTAATGCATCTTCGGTTTCCAAACCTTGCTGCGCCGCATATTCGCGTACATCCTGCGTAATTTTCATTGAACAGAAATTCGGTCCGCACATGGAGCAGAAGTGGGCAATCTTAGCGCCTTCGGCTGGCAGGGTTTCATCGTGAAATTCCTTAGCGGTATCGGGATCAAGAGAAAGGTTAAACTGGTCTTCCCATCTAAATTCGAACCGCGCTTTACTCAATGCGTTATCACGGTATTGTGCGCCCGGGTGACCTTTGGCCAAATCAGCCGCATGGGCAGCAATTTTATAGGTAATTACCCCATCTTTCACATCTTTTTTGTTCGGTAAGCCCAAATGTTCTTTAGGGGTTACATAACACAGCATGGCTGTTCCAAACCAACCAATCATGGCAGCACCAATGGCCGAAGTTATGTGATCGTAACCCG
The DNA here is from genome assembly GCA_965284455.1 of Sphingobacteriaceae bacterium. GTDB lineage: Bacteria > Bacteroidota > Bacteroidia > Sphingobacteriales > Sphingobacteriaceae > Pedobacter. Next base: position 4,287,875 of record OZ260086.1, on the reverse strand, counting down.
GAGCAATATCGGTAGTTAAGGGTCCTAAGGTATAAAAAGGTGCTTCCGAGCAGTGTTCGAGTTGTTTTTCCATGTTGGCCTTAATCAGGTGCATGGGTACGTGTCCGGGACCTTCAATAATGGTTTGTACATCGTGTTTCCAGGCAATTTTGGTTAGCTCGCCCAAAGTTTCCAGCTCCGAAAACTGCGCTTCATCATTGGCATCGGCAATACAGCCCGGTCTTAAACCATCTCCTAACGAGAATGCCACATCGTAAGCCTTCATAATTTCGCAGATTTCTTCGAAGTGGGTGTAAAGGAAGTTTTCCTTGTGGTGTGCCAAACACCATTTGGCCATAATCGATCCGCCACGCGAAACAATACCGGTAATCCTTTTAGCCGTTAATGGCACATAACGAAGCAATACGCCGGCATGGATGGTAAAATAATCTACTCCCTGCTCTGCCTGCTCAATCAGTGTGTCGCGGAAGATTTCCCAGGTAAGGTCTTCTGCTTTTCCATTTACTTTTTCCAATGCCTGATAAATCGGAACAGTACCAATTGGCACCGGCGAATTGCGGATAATCCATTCGCGGGTTTCGTGGATATTTTTTCCGGTCGATAGGTCCATAATCGTATCGGCTCCCCATCTACAGGCCCAAACGGCCTTTTCTACCTCTTCTTCAATGGTTGAGGTAACTGCAGAGTTGCCGATATTGGCATTAATCTTCACCAGGAAATTACGGCCGATAATCATCGGTTCCAATTCGGGGTGATTAATGTTGCATGGAATTACCGCACGACCTGCAGCTACTTCGTCCCTTACAAACTCAGGTGTAATGTATCCTTTTGGGGTATTTGCGCCAAAGCTGTTGCCCTGGTGCTGGTGGTTCATTACCTCGTGCTGTTTGCCCAGTTGTTCGTTTAAAAGATCGATCTGCTGGTTTTCGCGGATGGAAATGTATTCCATTTCGGCGGTAATAATGCCTTTTTTGGCATAATGCATTTGCGATACATTGGCTCCTGCCTGCGCTTTATAAGGTTTATTGATGTAGTTGAACCTTAAAACATCGAGTTTGTTATCAGCAAGCCGCTGTTGTCCATAAGCAGAAGATAGTTGCCCTAACTGGGTTACATCCTGCCTTTTATCCATTGTTCGCGTATTCGAGGTAAGCCTTTTTTAACATCAATAACCGCATTGGGGTCGGTGTACGGTCCACTGGTATCATAAACAGTTACTGGTGGATTTGGCTCGGTTAAACCAAATCCGTTATGGATTTTGGTATCGGTTAAACGGATTTCGCGCATGGCCACCTGGATGTTGTGGATTTTTCCGGGCACAAATATTTTATTGGATGCCGGAAATGGGCTTCGGCTGATTACTGCTGTGTTTGGGGTTTTTTCTTGTTTCATATTAGAAGAGTGATTGGATGCTGGAATGATTGAATAATTGAGTGATTGAATGACAAGAATTAGCGAATGACTGAAGGATTGATTAGACTGCATCTTCCATTCACTCATTTAAATTCGAACATTCATTTTATCCGCCCTGGGTGGCTTTAATGAGTATAATCTGATCACCTGGCTGTAAAGTATGCTGGGGCCAGCTCGATTTCGGTACGATGGTTTGATTTACGGCAATGGCCAGGCCATTGGTTGTTGAAACGGCCAGATAATTAAGCATGCGTTCGATAGAACAGGCTTCGCCAAGAAAATGGTTTTGGTTGTTTATAGTTACTTCCATGTTTAAAAAATTTGGAAAAACTATAGAGATTGCCCCTAACAGGGTACGAAAAGACGGCAACAGAAGTTGCACTCACTTTTCCCTTCGGCAGTACTAACTGCATCAGGTTCAAAGGGTATTTCTCAGCACTAGGCACCCCTAAAGTTTTTTGTAAATATAGCGCAATAATTTACGAATGCAAATAAAAAATAAATCTGAGTCAGGTCTATGAGACTTATGCTTAGCTTCTTTTGATCGGATAGTCATGTTGTTTTATTATCTGAAGAAATTCATCATAGATAAAATCTATTTTCTTTTATTTTAATATAGTTTCGCTATTTGGTGTTCAATTCCTTATATAGCGGTATCTTCGTGCGGATTAAAATCGAAGTACATCATGGGGCAAACCTTATTACAACTGCAAAACGGCGAACTTAAAGGATCGGTTTCATTGAAATTAACCGAAAACCTGAGCCACTTCCCTTCGGCCATATTCGACCTAGCCGATACACTGGAGGTGCTGGATCTTTCCTTTAATAAGCTGTCTGCCCTGCCCGATGATTTTGGTCGCCTAAAGAAATTACGGATTTTCTTTTGTTCAGAAAATCATTTTAAAGTACTGCCTGAGGTGCTGGCAGATTGCCCCCAGCTCGAAATTGTTGGTTTTAAATCGAATCAGATCGAAACGGTACCTGCCAGAGCATTAAACCCGAACCTCCGCTGGCTGATTTTAACCAATAACAATATTGCCACCTTACCAGATGAAATTGGCCTTTGCCCACACATGGAAAAACTTATGCTGGCAGGAAACCGGTTGGTGGCATTGCCTGAAACGCTTAGCCAATGTAAAAACCTGGGCTTATTGCGCATTGCAGCAAATAAGTTGCACGAGTTACCACAATGGATCGCTACCATGCCTAAGTTAGCCTGGATTGCCTTTTCGGGGAATAATTTTAGCAAAACCCCTGCAGTTGAAAAGCTTTCGGCCATCAACTGGCATGATCTGGAAATTAGTCACGTATTGGGCGAAGGCGCATCGGGTGTAATTTCAAAAGCCAACCGCACCATTAGCGATGAAATACAGGAGGTAGCGGTTAAGATTTTTAAAGGCGATGTGACCAGCGATGGACTGCCGGAGGATGAGATGATGGCTTACATTGCTGCAGGTTTTCATCCCGGCCTGGTTAACCTGATTGGGCAGATTGCCTTGCACCCTGAAGATAAAAAAGGTCTTGTGATGGAGCTTATTCCGCATCATTTTTATAACCTGGGCAATCCGCCAAGTTTGGAGAGCTGTACACGCGATGTTTTTCCTGCCGACCGGGTACTGACTGAAAAACAGATTTTAGGCATTGCCAGAATAATCGCTTCGCTGGCTGCCCAGTTACATGGTGCAGGGATTATGCATGGCGATTTATATGCACACAACACCTTGATCGATGATGAAGGGAGTGCTTTATTTGGCGATTTTGGCGCAGCCAGTTTTTATAATCAGCTTAATGCCGAACTGGTTTTTGCATTAGAACGGATCGAAGTGCTGGCTTATGGCTACCTGCTTGATGATTTACTGGCGCTGCATGGAAAACCTTTGATGAGTATAGCTTTACTTAGGGATGCCTGTTTAGTGCCAGATGTGGCAAAGCGCCCTGGTTTTCAAAATTTAGTAACCGAACTGGATAAAATTGACTAGTCCCGTCTATATTTTTCAGGACTAGTCGTGGCTTGTTTTTTAACCGTTGGTGGTAAAGTTAACCATCCACTGGATGCCGAATCTATCCTTAAAGCTACCGAAATAGTCGCCCCAGAACATATCAGCCATTGGCATTTCAATGGTTCCACCTGCCGAAAGGCCATTGAATAACCTATCGGCATCATCGCGGCTTTCGGCCTGTAAATTAATGTACATGTTGTTTCCTTCAGTAAGTACGTGGCCTGCAGAAGGTACGCAATCGGAAGCCATTAAAATGGTATGCCCGTTAATCGGGAGTGCCACATGCATTACGCGGTTTTTTTCTGACTCAGATAGTTTATCGCTTTCAGGGGCATCGCCCATCCTTGCAAAAAAGGTAAACTCGCCACCAAAAACAGATTTATAGTGGTTAAAAGCTTCTTCGGCCTTGCCGTCGAAATTTAAATAAGGGTGCATTGCTGCCATAATGTTTTTCGTTTTGTTGATACTAAATTACAGACTTTCGCAATGTAAAAATGGGGGCAGTTGAGACAAATTTAAGGGTGTTTTTTGACCAGGCGATTTATCTGGTAATACTCCAGAAACTCATTTATTCATTAAAACCTGTTTTATTCAGTTTATTAACTGGTTTTTTGTAAATGGCTATTTTTCAGATGAATAAAACTGAATGGAAATAGCTCGTTTATCTTTTTGATATTTGTATGAGGGTATTAAACAAACATTTTAAATTACTTCTCAATCGTCCCGCAAAATAATCTTAAATGAACACGCTCTCAGGAGCGTGTTTTTTAAAATAAAAAAGTCTTTCATTGCTGAAAGACCTTTGTTGTTTTAATCTAAATCGTCCCGTTGATTTAATTTTAACGATATAAATATAGTTATCAACATGTTACGAACAAATTAAAAGGTAAAAATACCCTTTATCGTGTAAGGGTTTTTACTACACAGTGCTTTGTTTTTTCAAAATCAGCTAGTGCTTTATTTGCTCCGGTAATTACTAAATGGGTTCTGCTTAATTTTATTGTTTAGCTTCTATAGCCCATTTATAATCAGGTATTGTGGCAAGCAGTAAGCTCGATGCGCTCACTACAAACACAGAATAGTTAAACGGTGCCCTGTAATTAGCAAATATTAACATGGATAGCGCAAACATCAGGGTAAGCAGAAAGCTGCCTATTGCTGCAAGCCTTATTTTGTAGCCAATAATAAGTAAGACGCCAAAAACCAATTCGCCGGCTGTGGCAATAATCGCCATAATGTTAGCCAATGGCCTGCTTAAAAAGGGCATTAAAGAGTTGGTGTAATCTAAAAATATGCTCCAGTTGCCCCAGCCAACGGTTGGGTTGCCCGGTGCACCTAACCAGCCAAAGCGGTCCATAACAGGTAAAATAAAACCTATACCCAGGGCCAGGCGAAGAAATAATTGAGGAAAATGTGCGCTGTTTTTCATTTGTGGGGTAATTATTTAAACAGCAAATTAATACCTGTGGATCACAATTTTCTTAAACTAGATTAAGAAATGAAAGTTTGTTTAGCTATTGCATATTGTTATGGACTGACTTACATTAAAAACACTCCACTTCCCAAAAACGTTCCCAGTTTTGGCCGACCTCTAGCCTGATTATGCCTTCTTTGCGCTCCAGGTTCTGATCGTGGTTTACACCATCTGCTACGCCGCACCAGGGTTCCAGGCAAATAAAAGGAGCATCAATAGCAGCCCAAATACCAAAAAAGGGGAAGTCTTCGAAATGGAAATGCAATCCGAAGTCGTTTTTAGTGTTTAATAAACTGATACAGTTGCTTTGTAAGGTTTTAAAAACCAGGGCGTCGTTGTAAAACAAATCATGTTTGAGGTTTAATTTATGGCCGCCCAGTTCAATGTTTTCTGTCTCATCAGAAACCAATCCGTCTTCCAGTTTCCAGGAGATTAGCCGCTCGTCTGCATTAAAGGCAAGGTAATAATCTTCGTAAGTGGTATTTGGAGTATTGGGTACTGCAAAAGCGGGATGTGCCCCGATGGAGAATAGCAGTTCTTCTGCGCCGGTATTAATTACCTCATAAGTTAAATTCAGTTTTCTGTCTATTAACGTGTATTTAAGTTTCAGTTCAAAATAGAATGGGTAAACTTTTAAGGTTTCTTCATTTTGTGTTAAAGTAAAAACAACCTCTGTTTCGGTGTTTTTTTCAATTTCAAAAACATAATCGCGGGCAAAACCGTGGCGGGGCAGCTCATAATTCTTTCCCTTGTAATTAAAGCTGTTGTTTTTTAAGGAGCCAACAATCGGGAATAATACCGGGCTATGTTTACCCCAATATTTTGCGTCCGCATTCCACAGGTATTCGATGTTGGTTTCTTTACTGTACAAGCCTTGCAATTCAGCGCCTTTGGCCGATAAGCCAACTTTTACGTATTCGTTCTCGAGAGTTATCATTTGAATCTAAATTAATAAATAAGCTGTGCTTTGAAAATATCTTTTTTATAATTTTGAGTATTAGCCAACGCATTTAGCGCTGGTTAATAAACGGTATTCTGCTCAACCTTAAAACCATAACGCTATGTCGGTAGATTTAACAAAATTATCGAACCCAAAGGTAAAAGCTGCAATAATGGCTTTACAAAAAGGAGATGAGAAAATCTGGTTCCCCTTGTTTGCTCCTGATGTGGCTTTTTACGATGATGGCAACCAGATGAAATTTAACAATTTCTTTAAAAAAGCACTGGGCCGCGAACGTTTTATCCATATTGATAAAGTTGAAAATAACGGGTTAGACGTGTATGGGCATTTCCATTCCGATCAATGGGGAAATTTTACCACCTGCTTTAAATTCGAAATAAATAAGGAAGGCAAAATATGCAGGCTCGCTATCGGACAAGCAGCTTATTAGTTTGGAGTTGAGGGTTTGGAGTCTGTTTAAACTCCAGGGCCCCCAACTCAATATTATCCTTTTTCTTCCCAGATACTGGCTATGTTAATAATCGTTTGTACTGCTTTTTCCATATCCTGAACACTAACCCACTCCTGTTTACTGTGAAAAGCATGTTCGCCGGCAAAAATGTTAGGACAAGGTAAACCCATATACGAAAGCCGCGAACCATCAGTACCGCCGCGGATACTTTGTTGTTTAGCCACAACCCCAGCCCTTTCAATAGCTTCGATACCATACTGCACAATTTTAGGGTGCTGATCTAAAATCTGTTTCATGTTGCGATATTGTGCTTTAATTTCCAGTTTGTAGGTCGAGTTTGGGTATTTTGCTATCACCTTTTCTACGGTTTGTTCCAAAAATGTTCCATGCTGTGCCAGTTTTTCATCGGTAAAATCGCGGATAATAAATTGCGCTTCTGCTTCTTCTACCTGTCCGCTAATGCTTACCGGGTGGATAAAACCTTCTTTTTGATGTGTCGCTTCAGGTGTAAGGGTATCTTTTGGGAGGTTATCTAAAATTTCGGCCAGGATTTTTATTGCACTTTCCATTTTTCCTTTTGCAAAACCCGGATGGGCGCTTACACCATAAATGCTAAGGGTAGCTCCGTCGGCCGAAAAGGTTTCATCTTCAATAGAGCCCAGCGTTTCGCCATCAATGGTATAGCCAAAATCGGCACCTAACTTTTTCAGGTCAACTTTATCAACGCCTCTGCCAATTTCTTCATCAGGGGTAAAAAGAACCTTAATTGTGCCATGCTTTACCTCCGGATTTTTCATTAAAAAAGCCGCTGCTTCCATAATTTCAGCCAATCCGGCTTTGTTATCAGCTCCTAATAATGTTGTTCCACTTGCCGTGATAATATCGTTCCCAATCTGGTGTTTTAAGTCTTTATGATCAGACATTTTAATCACGATTTTGTTGTCGTCGGGTAAAACCAGGTCTTGCCCTTGATATTTATCATGAATAATCGGTTTCACATTTTCTCCGCTACAATCGGGCGAGGTATCCATGTGTGAGCAGAAGAAAATAACCGGTAGTTTTTTATCGGTATTTGAAGGAATGGTTCCGTATACATAGCCGTTATGATCCATTTCTGCATCAGAAACGCCAATTTCGAGTAATTCGTTAACCAACTCCTGACCTAAGTTTTTTTGTTTTAAGGTAGATGGGCAGGTTGGCGAACCAGGGTCTGATTGCGTATCTATTTTGGCATATTTGATAAATCTATGTTCTAAAGATTTGTTAAAGTTTTTGTAATTACTCATAATTCAAAGGTAAAAGTTATAGATATTCAATAATCATATTATTTTTGTAAAAAAACAATATGATTTCGAACCTCTTGAAAGTTACTTACCTAACCGTTCTTCTTGTTTTTATCGGAAGTTTTTCTTTTGCCCAATCCAATTATTTCAAATTTTCATATGGCTTAGGCGCTGGTATCAACCGCTCTTACACCGATGTGTACGAAGGAAGTTATGGTTATACCACTTATGGTGTAATCGATTTTCATGTTACTCCTTTTGTAACGCTGGGTTTAGAGGCGCAATACGGTAGGGTTCAGGGCGGAGATATTGTAAACGACCCGCATAACCGTCAATTTATCAATCAATACACTTCAATTTCTGCTAATGCCAAGTTAATGTTGGGTGAGGTGGTTAATTACGATAAAAGTGAGTTCTTATATAATATCAGAGGTTTATATTTAGGTGCAGGCTTAGGGGTCATTAACAATAAAATAACCGATGTAGTGAGGTATAAACCAAGCTGGGCTGCTTCTAACCCGGGCTACGGACCTTTTCCTGGTGAGGATAAAAGCTTAAACCTGCTTGTTCCTATTAATTTCGGGTTTAACTATTACATCGAAGATGGCTATGGTTACATGCGCTATGTAATCAACATCAATGCGCAAAGTAACTTTACTTTTGGCGAAGGACTTGATGGTTATAACGATCCAAGTATCAAGTTTAAAAATTATTCACCCGATGTTTATAACGCTTATACCATAGGCTTCAAATATTTCTTCGGAAAGATTAAATCTTATCGCAAAACACTTTAGTAAATGTGTTTGCTCCCCTGGTTTTAAGATAAAAGACAAATTATATACTAATGAAAAAATGCTTTGTGTTTTGCTTTTTATTAATTGCAGTAAAAGCATGGGCACAAAAAACACCCTTCGAACGCAGTGGTAAAACCGAAACCACAACTTATACTGCTGCCATTACCTATTATCAAAACCTGATTAAAGGCTGCCCTGAAGCGAGGCTACTCAGTTATGGAAGCACCGATTTTGGCAAACCGCTGCATCTGCTGGTTTTATCGAAGGACAAGGTTTTCGATCCCGTGGCGATCCGGAAAAGCAATAAACGAATTTTGCTGATTAATAATGGTATTCATCCGGGCGAACCCGAGGGAATAGATGCTTCTATGATGCTGGCGCGTGATCTGATTAAGGGAAAGCAGTTGCCAAAAAATGTGGTGATCTGTATCATTCCGCTTTACAATATCGACGGTAGTTTTAACCGTACAGGTACTTCGAGGGCTAACCAGAACGGCCCGGTAGCTTACGGATTTAGAGGCAATGGCAAAAACCTTGACCTGAACAGGGATTTTATCAAAACAGACTCTAAAAATTCGGCTGCCTTTCAGTTGATTTTTAATACCTGGCAACCCGAAATTTTTGTTGATACGCATACGAGCAACGGGGCCGATTATCAATACGTAATGACCCTTATTCCAACTCAAAAGGATAAGTTGAACGGTATTTTATCCAATTATTTAACACAAACTTTGGTGCCTGGTTTATATGCTGCGATGGAGAAGCAAGGTTATCCAATGATTCCTTATGTAAACTCGATTGGCGAAACACCTGAAAGTGGAATTACAGGTTTTATCGAGTCTCCCCGGTATTCAACTGGTTATACGACCCTGCACAATACCATAGGCTTTATGCCCGAAACACACATGTTAAAATCGTACGATTTACGGGTGGATGCCACTTATAAACTTTTACAGGCTTATGTAGGTATTGTAGAACGCGATGCCCGGATTATTGGCGAAAACAAACAAAAGGCCGACGCTTTTGTGGCGGCACAGCAAGCGTTTCCGCTCGATTGGAAGCTGAATAAAAACGAAGTAAATGACTTAAATTTTAAAGGTTTTGAAGCCGGGCAAAAGCCTAGCGAAGTAAGTGGTGCAGACCGATTGTATTACGACCGCAATAAACCCTACACCAAAACGATTAAGGAGTGGAATAAGTTTGAACCAGCCATTACTGTGCAGAAACCAATTGCTTACATTATACCTAAAGCCTGGGACAGGGTAATTAACCTGTTGATGTTAAATGGTGTAAAGCTGAGGGAGATAAAAGCAGATCAGAAAATTGAGGTAGAGAGTTATTATATTGGTGATTTTAAAACCAGTACCAGGCCTTACGAAGGGCATTACCTCCATTCGGCGGTAAAACTAAACCCTGTGAAACAAAACCTACAGTATTATGCCGGCGATTTTGTGGTTTATGTAAACCAGCCAGGCAACCGTTATATTGTAGAGACCCTCGAGCCACAAGCTATTGATTCTTATTTTAACTGGAATTTTTTCGATTCGATTCTGGATATGAAAGAGCATTACTCGGCTTATGTTTTTGAAGATACTGCAGCCGAACTATTGAAGAAAAACCCGGAGTTAAAAGCAAAACTCGAAGCCAAAAAAGCTGCTGATGCTGATTTTGCCAAGAATGGGCCTGCACAACTTGACTTTGTGTATAAAAATTCTGATTATTACGAAAAAACACATAACAGATATCCTGTAGCCCGTTTGGTTACAGCTGCTCAATTAGATTTAAAATAACCCGATGGAATACTTCAATATAGCACCCGTTGCCTCGTTAATTTTTGTTTTTACGATTATTACGAGCCTTTACGCCTTTTACGATCATACCATTTACGGCAAGTTTATGCTGCATCCGTACAGTGTATCAAAAGGGCATAAAGTGTGGACGGTAATTACCAGCGGTCTCATTCATGCCGATTGGATGCACTTGTTTTTTAACATGTTTACCTTTGTGGCATTTGCTTTTACATTAGAGCAGCTATTGGGGAGCTTTAAATTTGGACTGCTGTACTTTCTGGCATTGATTTTAAGTGATTTGCCTACCATTTTTAAACACAAAGATCATTTTAACTACAATAGTTTGGGTGCTTCAGGCGCTATTAGTGCTGTTTTGTTTAGCTTTATATTGTTTAGCCCAACATCAAAGATTTCAATAATGTTCATTCCGATTGGAATTCCAGCCTGGATATTCGGCATTATTTACCTGATTTATTGTGCTTATGCTTCCAGAAATTCGCGCGATGGTATTAACCACGATGCCCACTTTTTCGGAGCTTTAACTGGCTTAATTTTCACTATTATTTTTGTGCCAGGGATTTTGCAAAACTTCTTTACGCTGCTAACCGGATCGAGGTAAGAAGATGTAAAATGTAAGACGGAAGATGTAAAATGGGTGATGGAATTGCTTGGATATTTTAACCACAGAGACCACAGAGTTTTACACAGAGAAAATGGCGTTTTTTCTTTGTACCCTTTGCGGTAAAAAATCAAAGTTAGCTACCCTGCATTCGGTAAACAAGGCCTTTCGAAAAAGCTCATTGGCTGTTCGGGGTTTTTAATAATTTCAAATACGACATAACCCCAGGGTTTCCAGAAATTTTCTAAAACCTGCGCATAAACCTTATGCTGCCAAACATCAAACAGAGGCTTGCTCATGTTACCACGTAGAGGCATGGCTTCAATGTAAGTGGTGCCATCAACCGGCATAAAAGTATATTCGGGCAAGCGGTTAAACAGGTAGGCCGAGTAATAAAAACGTGCTGTAACCTCTTCAAACTGTTCGGCTGTTAAGCTTTTTCCGGCTATCTCGTTCACAATTTCCTGGTGGTAGCGCTTGTTGGTTCCATTATCCTGCAGACAGGCAATGATTCCGAAATCTTTTATTTTTAACGAAAAAGTAAGGGTATTGATCTCGTCGCGGAAACTGAATGGGGTTTCTTCGTTTTCGAGTTTAACCACAGTGATAGACCAGGGCGCAAAATCTTCAAATTCCAGGCTGGTGTACAAATTCTGCATCATGAAATTCAGGTTGGCAAATTTCATCATTAACGATTGAGACATGTTTAAGCCATCGGCAGTCATCTCCTTACGCAGTGCAGCATGCATTTCGATGTAAACAAAGCCATATAAAAACTTGCCAATCCAGTTAAATAAATCCAGCTCTGGTAGTGCCGAAACAGCAGCATAACCTTTTGCAAAGGCTGCTTCTATTTTAGCTTCAAGCGGGTTTAAAAATTGCTCATTTACCTCACTGTTTACCGGAATAACTAACGTATTGTATGATCGGATGCTTTCATCCAAAAACTGGATCTGTTCTTCACCACTTAAACCTGCCTGCGCCAGTAACCATTTTGGAATTAATGGCACCTGCACAACTGGCGTGTTAAAGGTTTTACCACTTAAAAAGCAGATTTTATATAAAAAATCGAAGTTTTGGAAAGGATTGTATAAACCGGTATTCATTGCTGCAATATTAGCCATTATATTTTTAGCGCTTTGTACCGATATTTTATTTTAACGCTGCGATTACCAATTTTGGTTGGTATAATTGCCGGTGCTGGTTTATTTTAGCTTTTTGGCCAGATCTAATTTTAACTCTTTGATGCCTTTTACCACTAAACCAGCAACTTGTTTGGCACCCTCCGGACTTAAATGCGTATTGTCTTTCTTCCCGGCTGGATAATTCACATTTCCCGAATCCACATGGTTAAATAATTTGATTGAAGATTCCTCACCTAAACGGTTTAACAAGCTCTCGGTTTTAACCAGCATATCAATTAATGGCACCTGGAGCGAGTCGGCCACCTGGCGGGTTATGCGTGGATAATCGCCATGCGAATCGATTAAAACACCGTTTTTAAAGCTCCTTCTCGAAATGGGAGTAAGCAGTACCGGTAAAGCTTTTTTGCTCCGGGTTTCTTTAACATAATTAATCAGGTTGATTTTAAAATCGGCCAGCGAAACACCTACTGTGGGTTTGTCTACTTTTTCGTCGTTGTGCCCAAATTCTATAAAAACGTAATCGCCTGGATTCAGCTGTGCTAAAATGGGATCCCAGCGTTTCTCTGCGCGGAAAGATTTAGTGCTTCTCCCGTTCAGCGCGCGGTTATCAACAGTAACATCTGCTTTAAAAAACGATTGTAATGCCATACCCCAACCGGTTTCAGGATAGGTTTTGGGGTCTTTGTTGGCTGCGGTAGAATCGCCGATAATGTATAGCGTAGTTTTCTTTTGAACGAATGTGAACGAGAATAATGCCGTTAATGCGGCAATTGCAAATACTTTAAAGAAATTAGTCTTCATGATCATATTAATTAACCTGCGGGTTCCAGTTGTCGTTTCTACCTAGTATATTTTTTAATGTATAATTTTTTGCTTCTTTATCGCTAAGCTGCTTTGCCCAGGTTAAGCGTGTTTTTGGCGATGCGCCCGCACCTGTGTTTTTGTATTCTGCATAAAATGCCGTTTTCTCTTTCTCCGGAAACATCTTGTCGCCTTTCCAGGGGTTCCAGCCAACCGGCAGAATATGTTTGCCTAAATCGCAACGCATAAATACGGTTTTAGCATATGGCCGCCACGGCCTGCCAAGATAAGCTTTAGTTACGGTTGAATCGGCGATGAGTTTACAATGAATAAAAATGAATCCGAAGGGCTGTTGTGCAGCAGTTGAGGCTGCTGTAACATAAGAATCGGTTAAGCTCTTAATGGTACAATCCTGAAAAACTACGGTGGCTTTACCAAAAATAAAATCAGTTGTGCCTTCTATATAGCAGTTTTGATAGTACTGGCGGCTATTCTCAATGGCGGCATATAAGGTGTCCTGATTGCCTGAAAGCCTGCAGTTTTTGGCTACAAAACGATCGCCTTCTACATGGAGTGCAACTGCTTGCCCAACACGGCCTGCAGCGTTTACTACGGTTAAATTTTCGAGCTTTACATCATTACCCTGAACCAGCACTGTAAATGAAGTATATGTACTGAATTTAGCATTGCCAAAAGCATCTTTACCTGCCGGATTGTCTTTTCCGGAGTAATCATCGTTGGTGATGATGGTACTTTCGGCACTTTCGCCAATAATGGCGATTTTGATTTTCCACGAAGGAATAATCAGCTTTTCTTTATAGATGCCGTTTTTTACATAAATTTTAACTTCCTGTTCGCCTAAATCGCGTACTGAGTTTACAGCTTCCTGTATGGTGCTATAATTGCCGCTGCCATCTTTAGAAACGGTAAGGGCAGCCGGATATTTGGGATCTTGTGCATGGATTTGAGCGATTAAGCCGATGCAAAAATGGATGGTAAAAGCTAAGTGGATCAGGGTTGGTTTCGTCATTCGATCGGTTGGTGCTATGCTATAAATTTCAATAAAAAAGGGCAGATGTAAGCCTGCCCTTTAAAAATAATTAATATGTCCAGCGTGGATCGCCAATTGGCCCGCCTGTACTTCCGGCAGTTCTTAAAACAGAACTTGCCTGAAGTGTAAAATCGGTTGTGGTTGCCGTCCAGCCGGTATTGATACTTTGGTTATTTGCCAATGTTGTAGTGCCAAAAGTTAAAGCAGTACCGCCGGTTAATGCGCTAAATAAATTAAAGTAATTGCTGTTCGAAATTTTTAAGGTGCTGCCTGCACCCGTTCCCCTGATGGCAGCGGCATTAACGGTACCTGATTTAGGTGTGTTAGCCATTATGCTGTTGAGAATGGTAAAGTTAATCGGGTTTGCACTTGCATCTAGTAAAGCGTATTTCGCATTTCCACCAAAACCATTAAAGGTAGAGTTGGTAATGGCAACTGTTGGGATAACATCACCAGCATAAGTTGTACTAGCTGTTACCAAACCCGGACCTGCATTGTAAAAAGTAGATTTCGATACCGTTAAGGTATTAAACTGCATTTTGTTTACATGGAAGGTGTAATAGGCAGAAGAACCATTAGCGCCCATATCGTAAACAATAGAGTTGTTAACGGTGATCGCCGTTATTTTAAAATCTCGGGCAGCTGTTCCCCTGTCGCCACGTAGAAATGAAGTTGTTGAGCCATGCGCAATGCAATTATCCACTACCACATTGGTAAAGGTGGCAGCAGCTCCGTTTGAAGCCTGTGAGCCAATAAAATTTATGAAATAAAGCGAAGCCGAAGCTGTTCCATCGAACTCAATGCCTGATAATGTTATGCCGGCGCCAGTACCTTCTAAATCAATTTCCCTGTAATTTACTTTAGTATCTGCTGGGTTACCTGATGTCGACTTTATGGTTATGGTTTTTTGGGTAATAAATGTTGCAGTTGCTGTAGGCAGGTTGTACGTGCCCGGATTTAAACCTATAATAGCGCCGTTAGCCGCGCTTGCAATGACTGCTGCCAAATCATCGCCTGGATTTAATTTTACTGTATAGGTAGTTGGGGCAAGTGTAGTGAATGTGGTAATGCCCTTACTTTTGGTGCCAGCGAAAAGCTCTGCAGTATATTTTGTGCCTGCCGTTAAGCCTGTTATCGCTTTGAAACCATCAACGGTGGCCTCGCTGTTGCTTAATGAAACAGTAACAGCGGCACCTGTGGCCGGGGTTAATACAATGGTAGTTAAACCTGCTGTTTTGGTGAAATACAGTTTAGCTGTAGTTTCCTTAATTTCGTTATCGCGTATTGCTGCAAACAATTGAATGCCGGTTAACTGAAAGGCACTGCTGCGTACATATTTCGATTCGGGTTGAGTTTCGGTTGCATTGGCCTTAACCCTGGCATAATATTTCGTTCTAACAGCCAGATTATCCTCAGTTACAGTTACGCCAGCTGTATCGGCGGTAGTGGTGTAATTTACCGTTGCAAATAATGAATCGGTAGAAAAGTCGATGCTGTATTTCAGTGCTTTCCCGGTCGACATTAGTGGTAAGCTCCAGGTTAATTTGGCCGAAGTTTCGCCGGCAGTAATTTTTACATCGCTTGGTTTAAATATCCTGGCTGGTTCGGCAGGCACATCGTCTTCTTTTTTACAGGAAGAAATGGCCAGCACCATCAGCGATAAAATAATTAGTTTAAACCCCAGTTGATCTATAATTTTTTTCATAATACCTGTATTAATAGCCAAAGTTTTGAACCATGCTTGGATTTTCAATTAAAGTAGTTTTTGGATATGGGAAAAGCTCCTTTTTGTTTGCTTCGAAGTAAAAGGCAATACCGGTTGATGTACTGGTGATCGAGTTCTCTTCTGTTACCGCTTTTCTCCAGTTTTTGGTGGTATAACCAGTTGGAGCCGAAGAAGTGTTTAAGCCTGGCGAAGCAAATACGTTGTTCGGAACGCCACCGTAAAGATCGAGCGTTGCCACTTCGTTTACACTGGTCCCCAGTAAATAATTACCCTCTTTGGCATAAACATAATTGGGTACGCTGGCGTAATCGCCCGTGCCGGCAATTAAAGCACGGATTTTGGTACGTGTTTCGTCAAATTTGCTGGCCAGTAAATTCCAGCGGATTAAATCGTACTTGCGGATGCCCTCGCCACCAAATTCAAGTAAACGTTCTTTAACAATTGCATTAAAAAAGCCTGCTTTATCAGTTGGTGTTGCCGGAATTTGACTTTCGAAACCCGTATAAGCCCTTTTTTGTACTTCCTGCAGTGCGTTAATTGCTGCCGCAGATGGTGCTCCATTAATTTCGTTATCGGCTTCGGCATACATCAGCAGTACGTCGGCAAAGCGTAAAATTGGCCAGTTGATCGAAAAGTTCTGTGCAGCAGATGAGCCGTTGAAAGCCGTCCACGATTTACGGAATTTTCCATCCGTCATGTTAAACAAAGTATTGATGATTTTTTTCGAAGTTGCCGTAATTTCAAAAACGCCAATGGTTACATCCCTGCGACAATCTTTCGTAACATCGAACTCATAAAAATAAGTTGGAATGGCATTCATACCGCCACCACCCGAACCGAATGTAGAGGCCGAGTTAAAGCGGATACCATTATAATAACCCAGCTTACTATCTGTCGCTGCATTCCCACCAAAGGCAGCCACCTCGAACATCAGTTCGTGGGCATCATCGTAGCGGGTAGTGGTATGCAAGGTTTTAAATACATTTTCGTAAACAGGGTTGATGTTATGCTCTGAGCGGTGGTTCATTAAATCCAGGCACTCATCCAAAGCAATTTTATAATAAGTTAAATAGTCAGAACTGCGTTCCATGGTATGGCTGGCTGATCGTAATGAATAACCACCTCTTGCCAACGCAATACGCGCCCTTAAACCTTTAATGGCTCCTTTTGTAAAGCGGAAACTGCCATATTCGGTAATACCACTTCTCCACGGAACAAGATCCTCGGCCATTTTTAAATCGGCAATAATCTGATCGTAGGTTTTATTGCGGTCTACATTTGGCCCATACAAGGTTTCTGCATCGGCCGATGGCACAAATGAGGCTGGTACATCGCCCCAGTTGCGGATCAGCTCGTAAAGGAACTGCGCCCTCAAAGCCAAAGCTTCACCATAGTAGCGCTTCATAGTAGCTTTTTCTTCATCAGAACCATTGGCGTAAAGTTTAGATGCCGGAATAAATTTGATGCAGATATTGGCGCGCTCTACGCCGGCATACAATTGCAAAAATGGGTTAATCAGATCGGTATTATCCGAACTTGCGCCATACATACTAATTCCCCTCCTGTCCGAAGAACTGTAACTTCCTGAGGTTTTAAAATCATCGGCGGTAAGGCCAAATAAGGTCGAAATACGGCTACCATAACCATTATCGCCACATAAGCGGTTGTATACTGCTATAATTGCCGCATTTGTGTTTGCTGTACTTTCGAAAACAACATCGGGTGAGGAAGTTGAGGGCGATTGTACATCTAAATATTTTTTACATGAAGTGGTTATACTCAATGCTCCAACAGCAATTACCATTAAAGCCGATTTTATAAATTTATTGTTCATTTTCTTTAATGTTGAGGTTAAAATACCATGTTAATACCAGCAAGGATGTATCTGCTTCGTGGATAAGCCGCATAGTCTATACCAGGGGTAAGCGGGTTCGATCTGCGCGTATTCGCTTCCGGATCGTAACCGGTATAACCTGTTATGGTGTATAGATTGTTAACCGTTCCGTATACCCTTAGTTTTGAAATAAAACCTGTTTTCTTAATTAAACTTTGTGGCAGGCTATAACCCAGGGTTACATTGCTGATTCTTAAAAAAGAGCCGCTTTCAACTGCGTAAGAGGTTAAGGCGTAGTTTCCTCCGGTAGGTGTCCATAGCGTTGTATTAGCATTCATGGCTGTTAATAAGGTTGGGTCGGTTACCTTTACACCGCTGGCATCAAAATTCTGCCACCTGTCGTTCATTACTGCGAGTAAATTGTTGTCTTTTACATTGTATTGAGAAGTAAATTCTAATTTGTTGGCATTGTAAACCTTGCTGCCATAGCTAAAGTTTACGAATACGGTTAAGTCGAAGTTTTTATAGGCAAACTGGTTGTTAAAACCGCCTGTAAATTTTGGTTGTGCGGTGCCCAGTACAGTTCTGTCGTCGTCTCCAATCATCATGCTCGATGAAGAAGAAAGTTTTTGCACTTTCATGTCACCGGGCTGTGGGTCGCGGTTGCCTAACAACACCCTGCTGTTGGCCACGGTAGGCTTAAGCGTATAGGTGTAAGCTCCGGTTGTGGCATTTTGTACATAGGTAAAATCGTCAACGGTATAGCGCCCATCAGATATGAAACCGTAAAACTGACCCACTGGCTGACCTACTTCCACTTTAAAATCACCCAGGCTGTTAACCCAACCCGATTGGGTGATGTAAGAACTTACACCGTTTTGCAATTCGACAATTTTATTCTTGTTAAACGAAATGTTGAAACTGGTGTTGTAGCTAAAGTTTTTGGTTTTAACTGCCTGGTAGTTTAACTGCAGCTCGAAACCTGTATTTTGGGTTTTACCCACGTTTTGTTGTTGGGTAGAATAGCCCGTAGTTTGGGGTACGTTAGCATTCAAAAGCAGGTTTTTAGTACGGTTATCGTAATAATCTAAATTAAGTGAAAGTTTGTTTTTGAATAAATCGATATCAATACCCAGGTTTTTAGAAATATTGGTTTCCCAGGTAATGTTCGGGTTAGAAAGGATATTACCCGTAGCTGTACCCGAAATCAAACCTGTTGAAACCGACCCGTCTGTTTCGGCATAACCGCCGGTAGTAGAGCTGAGGTAGAACAGGGTTCTGAATAAATCCTGACCAATGCGATTGTTGCCGGCGGCACCATAACTCATTCTAACTTTAAAGTTATCTAACCAGTTTAGGTCAAGGTCTTTCACAAATTTTTCTTCTGTTACCCTCCAGGCTACCTGTGCAGATGGGAAATAGCCCCATTGTTTACCTGCTGCGAATAACGATGAAGCATCGGTTCTGAAATTTACGGTAGCCAGGTATTTATTTTTAAAGCCATAAGAAGCCCTGCTGAATATCGAAAATTGTCTGGTTCCTGAAATTAAAGAAGTAGGCCGGTCCTGAATGGTATTTGCAGGAGCTGGGCTTACAAAAGCATCTTCTGCTGAGATATCGATTGGTAAAAATTTAAGTACGGTACTTCTCGAATCAATATCAACCATGTTAATTTCCTGTCCTACCAGTAGGTCCAGACTGTGATCTTTGCCCAGATTGGGTTTGTAATTAATGGTGTTGGTATTGATGAATGATTTTTGGGCAACTGTATCAAGCTGAATAGCAGGTAACCCTGCATTGTTACGGGCCACATTACTTACCGGACCGTTAAAAACATTTACATGCCTGTTGGTTCTGTTGTAGCCTACGGTACTTTTGATGGTTAGGTTTTTAAGGATCGAATACTGTACGTAACCACTGGTGATTAAATCATTGCGGTAGTCGTATTTCAGCTCTTGATTGGCTAAAGTAATCGGATTGGTTAAGCCCGTTGTTAAATAATCTGCATCAAATAAATCTCCCGAATCAGATCCGCCCGAATAAGGCTGGTAACGTACCGAGTTTCTTAAACGGTTAGTGCCTTGTGAGCCGGTAGAGGTTGTTCCCACCCCATCAACACGCTGACGGCTGTAACGGGCATTCAGGCCAACCCTGAATTTATCCGAAAATTTATGGTCTAAACGCATCGAAGCAAAAGTTCTTCTAAAGCCTGAGTTTAGCATAATACCATCTTCTTTGGTATTGTTTACCGAAACATTATAGGTGGTTTTAGCCGTTCCGCCGGCAAGGTTTAATACTTCGGTGTTACTCCAGGCCTGGCGGCCAAAAACTTTATCCTGCCAATCGATATTGGGGATGTTTTTGTAGATATCTAAATCTTCGAAAGTGCCGTATTTTTTGGTAAAGGTATCTTTAACATCCTGGTTGGTGTTGTTATTATAAAGCTCGTACTGGTATTTAACAAATTCGTATGGATTCATTACGTCCAGCTCATTGACAATCTGCCGGGCACCTGCATAAGCATCAAAAGATACAATTGGCCGGCCTTTCTTACCGCTTTTTGTCGTAATAATTACAACCCCGTTGGCACCTCTGCTACCATAAATGGAAGTCGATGCCACATCTTTTAGTACATCGATGGATTGGATTTCGTTTGGAGATAAGATCGATAACGCGTTTTCTACCTGAATTCCATCTACGATATAAAGCGGAGAGTTATCGCCGGTAAGCGAGCTGCCTCCACGTACTTTGATCACGATTTCGGCTCCCGGGCTTCCTTCAGTAGTAGTAACAGATACACCTGCAAGCTTTCCGGCCAATGCCTGTGCAGCTGTACTTACCGGAAACTGGTCTATATCTTTTCCGGTAACCGAAGAAACCGAACCGGTTAAGGCTTCTTTACGTACCGAACCATAACCAATATTTACCGTAACCTCTTGCAAGGTGTTGGCGTCTTCTTCCAGTGTAACGTCTAGTTTATTTTGCTCGCCAACTGTTACGGTTCTGGTTTTGTAACCTACGTAAGTGAAAATTACAACAGCTCCTTTGCCCGGGACAGTAATTTTATAAACACCATTGGCATCGGTGCTGGCTCCGGTTTTCGAATCTTTTACAGATACACTAACCCCAATTAGGGGCTGCCCATCCGATTTATCCTTTACAGTTCCTGTTAATTGCCTGTTTTGTGCCTGGGCCGCAGATAATCCAAAAAAAGAGAGAAGTGCTAAAAAGAGTAAAACTCTGCTCATAGTTATTTAATTATTTGAAATGATTTGGTTTTTTAGTGTGCTGCAATCGCTTGCATATAGAATATAATTCTAGTTTCGGGATGTTGTACTTTGTTTATATTTGGTTACGTTGATGTAACAATTTTACAAACTAAAAACCGTTTGAAACTGAATTTAACTAAAAAAGTGTGCAAACGTTCCCAAAAACGTCGTTACGACGTTTATTAAATTGTTTGGCAAAATAGCCATCAGCGATATTTTTTGTAACTTGTACGCAAGTACATGCCATGAGATTTGAAACATCTACCATAAAAGATATTGCTAAAGCATTAGGACTGTCAACATCGACAGTTTCGAGGGCTTTAAGAGACCGTTACGAAATTAGTGAAGAGACTAAAAAACTGGTTCTGGCCTATGCCGAGAAGGTAAATTACAGAGCGAACCCTATTGCCCGGAGCCTTAAAGAACGCCGCAGTTATTCAATTGGCATTATTGTAAGCGAAATTGCCAATAATTTCTTTTCGCAGGTAATTAACGGCATCGAATCTATTGCTTACGATAAAGATTATCATGTAATTATTTCGCAGAGCCACGAATCTTATAAACAGGAAAAGCTTAACGTAGAGCATTTGGCCTCGCGTTCGATAGACGGGCTTTTGATTGCCCTTTCGTCAGAAACCCAGGATATCGATTACCTGCGCGATTTATATGCCAAAGGCTTACCAATTGTTTTTTTTGACCGGGTGCCCAAAGATTTTGAAACCCATAAAGTAATTGCAAATAACTTTAAAGGCTCTTTTGATGCGACGGAGCACCTTATTCTATCCGGAAAAAGAATCATTGCGCATTTAACCAACTCTGAAAACCTTTCTATTACCAAAGAAAGACTGGAAGGTTATAAAGCTGCACTGGCTAAGTACCATATCGAATTTAATCCCGAGTTGGTTAAGTATTGCCAGCATGGTGGTATGCATAGCGCCGAGCTTGAGCAGGCTGTTAAAGAACTTTTACCACTTAAGCCCAATGGCATTTTTATTTCGAGCGACCGCTTAACCACGGGTTGTATTATGGCCCTGAAGAAAACCAACCCTGAAGTGGCCCACAAAATCGCCATTGCAGGCTTTACCAATTCAAACCTGGTCGAATTGTTTTCGCCGTCTTTAACTTCGGTAAAACAACCTGCTTTCGAAATGGGCCAGGTAGCCACCGAATTGTTAATCTCTATGATTGAGGCTAAAAGGCCGGTTACCGAATTCGAAACCAAAATTTTAGATACTGAGTTGGTTAAGATGCAGAAAACTACCGGGAATCGGTTCTTGTAATTGGGTAAAGCCCTACATCTTCCACATTACATTTAACATTCGCCCGCTTTTAATTACCTTTGCAGCATGGTAGAAATCACGTTAAAAAAAGGTAAAGAAAAAGCAGCATTACAAAGACATCCATGGGTATTTTCTGGTGCGCTGGAAAAAGTTAAAGGAAAACCTGAAGATGGTGATGTGGTAAAAGTATATGCCTTTGATCAGGAATTTTTGGCCTATGGTTATTATAACAGCAATTCACGTGTGGCTGTCCGTTTACTGGAATGGGATGAAAGCCAAACAATTAATTTTAGCTGGTACCAAAACCGGTTAAAACAAGCCATTGCTTCGCGCCAGTTTATTTTGGGCGATCAAACCAATACCTGTCGACTGGTTTTTAGCGAAGCCGATTTCTTACCTGGTTTAATTGTTGATCAGTATGCTGATTTTCTCTCGCTACAGATTTTAAGTTCGGGTATCGAAAAGGTAAAAACCGAAATTGTAGAGATATTAAAAACTGAACTTCAGCCCAAAGGTATTTTTGATAAAAGTGATGCCACTGCCCGTACCCACGAAGGTTTACCAGTAGAAAATGGCTTGCTTTGGGGTGAAAACCCACCTGAGTTTTTAGCGGTTAAAGAAAACGGGATTACCTACCACATTAATATTGCCGAAGGACAAAAATCGGGCTTTTATTGCGATCAGCGCGATAACAGAAGCATTTTAGCCAGCTATACCAAAGGTAAAAAGGTATTAGATTGCTTTAGCTACAGCGGTGGTTTTAGCTTAAATAGCCTGGCTAAGGGTGCTGCAAGTATCACGAGTGTAGATAGTTCGGGGCTTGCTGTAGAAACCCTTAAACAAAACGTAACCCTTAATCAATTCGACGAGGCTAAAGTTACGGCCATCCAATCGGATGTAAATAAGCAATTAAGGGCCTTTAAAGAATCGGGCGAATTTTTTGATGTGATTGTGCTCGATCCGCCAAAATATGCGCCTTCACGTTCGGCCTTAGACCGTGCAGCCAGGGCATACAAAGACTTGAATCGTTTAGGCATGTTGCTTTTGGAAAAAGGAGGTCTTTTGGCTACTTTCTCATGTTCTGGAGCAGTCGATATCGAAACCTTTAAACAAATTATTGCCTGGGCAGCGCTTGATGCAGGAAAAGAAGTACAGATTATTAAACAATTCTGCCAGCCGGAAGATCACCCGGTTAGGATTTCTTTCCCGGAAGGTGAGTACCTGAAAGGTTTGTTGCTGAGGGTGCTTTAATTTTTTGCTGTAGCTTTCGTTAGCCACGGAGACGCGTGCTTTTCTGTGTATTCCATGCCTCTGCGGAAAAATATAGTTTTGGTGTCGTAACATACGACAGATCATTTCCGCACGCGTTAGAAATGCGCGCGAGCAATCTTTAATATTATGCTTTGTGATTTTTGCGTCTCAGTGGTAAAAAATATTTAATGTAGCTAGAAATTTATATAGCCAAGGAGACACTGATTAGCACGGATTTTTTTCTATGTATTCCGTGCTTCCATGGCAAAATATAGCTTTGGTATCGTAAAATACAGTGTCTGGTAAGAAATAACACCTATATCTCTTCCGAGTTCTCCGGCAATTTTTCGTACTCACCTTTCCAGGCATAGAAGCCAAAAATCATTAGCCCTAAGCTTATTGGCAGGAAAATAAATAGAATAATTCCCCACTGCAAAATGGTATTGGTACGCTCAATATCGGTATGGGTTAAACCCACTTTATCTACGGCTTGTAAAAACAAAAATGTCATCGCCAATGGCCCTAAAACCATCCAGATTAAACCTAAAAATTTCTTCAGTATATTCATTTTCTTAATTGCTAATCGTTAATGTTTTCGTCTCTTTTGTTCGATAAATAAATGGTGCCGATAACCAGACTCAATGCGGCAATGCCAATCGGGTACCACAAGCCTGATAAAGGTGTCGATCCCGAAAAGCTGGCTATTAAAGTGGCAATAAAAGGAACAAGCCCGCCAAAAACACCATTGCCAATGTGGTATGGTAAAGACATAGAGGTGTATCTGATCTTGGTTGGGAAAAGCTCTACTAAAAATGCTGCGATCGGTCCGTAAACCATGGTTACCAGTAAAATCTGAAAGAAGATCAACCCTACGAATTTCCAGAATACAGGCTCCGGTAAAACTTTATCTTTAAGCACTTCTTTGGCCGGTAAAATACCATTGCTCATGGTAATGGTATCGGTTTGTACACGGTTAAAAGAGGCTCCATTTTTAAGTACAACTTTGGTTATCACTGTTCTTAAACTATCAGTCGAATTTTGAATCAACACAGCGCTTGCCGGAGTGGCCGTAGAAGATAAAATATCAGCTTGTTCAATTTTGGTGTAATCGGTATCATCCAGAAAAATCTGATAAATTGGACGATAGAAAAGAATGCCCAGCAACATGCCTGTAAGCATAATCCATTTTCTGCCTACCTTATCGCTCCAGGCTCCGAATACTACAAAAAACGGGGTGGCAAAAGCAATGCCCCATAATAAAATATATCTCGAATCATTAAAATCCAGTTTACAGGTGTTTTCTAAAAACGATTGTGCATAAAACTGCCCGGTATACCAAATTACTCCCTGTCCCATCGTAGCCCCAAATAAAGCCAGCAGCACCATTTTAAAATTCGCCTTATTGCTGAAACTTTCTTTTAACGGATTTTTAGAAACATTCCCCTCTGCTTTCAGTTTCGAAAACAGCGGCGATTCGTGCATCTTCATCCGGATGTAAATGGATACCACTACCAGCACAATTGATAGCAGGAAAGGAATCCGCCAGCCCCAGTCGCCAAAAGTTTCGGCACCTAAAATGTTTTTGGTAATTACAATTATACCCAGCGAAAGGAATAAGCCCAATGTAGCCGTAGTTTGAATCCAGCTGGTAAAAAAGCCACGTTTGTTTTTAGGGGCATGTTCAGCAACATAGGTTGCAGCACCTCCATATTCGCCACCCAGGGCCAAACCCTGAATTAACCTTAATACGAGTACCAGAATAGGAGCGGCATAGCCAATACTTTTATAAGAAGGAATAAGGCCAATAAAAAAGGTCGATCCTCCCATTAGCACCAACGTTAAAAGAAAGGTATATTTCCGGCCAATTAGATCGCCTAAGCGACCAAAAACCAGGGCGCCAAACGGGCGTACAATAAAACCGGCAGCAAATATAGCAAGGGTATTAATCAGGGCCGATGCACCTGCATCTTCTGGGAATAACTGGTGGCCGATAATTACGGCAAGGCTGCCAAAAATGTAAAAATCGTACCATTCAATCAGTGTGCCCAGTGATGATGCACCAATAACTTTAAAAATGTTGTTCTTAGGTAAAGCGTCGCTCATAAAAATTCCGGAATATTTGGTTTCCCAATATAAACATTTGGTTTACAATCGGCAACCTGCACTGTCTGCGATTAAATTTACTCCTGAATGAAACATTTCGCCTTTAGTTTTGTATTTTCATTTTCCATTTAGAATATATGCTTTTAGTACAGAATATCAGGTTAAGTAGAATTTTAAGAAATACGTGGCATGTCGATCTGATTATGATCGCTTCCTGCACTGCGGCTTATTTCGTGCGCGAATATTTAATTGCCCATCATTTTTCCATTCCATCCATTATCCCAACGGTTTTGGGTACGGCCATCGCTTTTTTTATTGGCTTTAACAACAACCAGGCTTACGATAGGTGGTGGGAAGCCCGAAAAGTGTGGGGCGCTTTAGTTAACGATTCGCGTTCTTTTGCCAGGGCATTGGTAAATTATGCAGATAACGACCATGAAAGTGTAAAACGAATGGTTTGCAGACATATCGCTTTTTTGTACGCCTTAAAAGCCAATTTAAGAGGAACGGTTGATGAAATTTATACCAAATATTTGTCTGACGCTGATTTACTGGAAATGGAAAAGCACAACAATAAGCATAATGCACTTTTGAATATTCAATCGAGAGATTTGCAGAAACTTTCTAAATCTGGTGCTATTGATGGTTTCAGGTTTATCGAAATTAATGAAATGTTAACCCGCTTTTCCGATTCGATGGGGATGAGCGAAAGGATTAAAAATACCATTTTCCCAACTACCTATAGTTATTTAACGAAGGTGTTTATCTGGCTGTTTGTGGTAACCTTTACGCTGGTTATTAGTCAGGATGCGGGGCCCGCAGCTATATTTTTGGGCTGGTTAATTGGTTTTGTATTTGTATCTACCCAGATTAACGGTATGAGTCTGGTTAATCCTTTCGAAAATAATTCGGCCGGGGTACCTCTCAATCAAATTACGCGGACAATTGAAATTAACCTTTTACAGATGTTGGAAGAAGAAGAAATTCCTGAACCCGTTAAACCCATAAACGATGAGTATGTGCTTTAAACTTTAATTGTTTTCTTTCCTGCAAAGACAAAAATTAAAGACAGAACCCAAAATACAACCAAAATAATAGTAGTATTTAAAATCGCCATAGGGTAGCCAATTTTTACCACATTAATAAAAGGGTAAGGATATTGCCTGATCAAATAGCCCCTTATCACGATAAAAATAACATACAGCAAGGGGTAAGCCAGCCAGCCAACGGTTTGTTTGTATTCGAGTTTGGCTTTATCTACAAAAGCAATCCAGTAGATTACAAAGAGCAAGGGGTTAATGACATGCAGCAGTTCATTGCTAAGGCTATGCCAGCCCTGTGGCTGATCTAAACCGCGTAGCGCTACATTGTAAACCAAAGCCACTAAAAATATATATACGGCTATAGCAGTTTGTGTTGAGGATTTCGAGAAAAAGACACCTAAGGCAGTTTGCTTTAACAACAATTGGGCTGCCAGGCAGATGGCCACACCCAGGTTGGTTAAAACCGTGAAAAAAGATAAAAGTATTTTAAGAGTTGGCCAAACCGCTCCATTATAAAGTGCTAGGCTTAAACTAAATTGCAGTGCAAGCGAAAACCAGACAATTAAAGTGATGATGGTGAGGTATATATTTTTGCTGTCAACAGATTTCATCGACTGGTTTTGAGCTATTTATTAAATGCGGCCAAAATATGCCTGATTGAAACTAAGATAAGCATATCTCTTTTATAGTTAACCTATTTCTTCGGGATATTTATTACTGATACCGGAATTTTATCAACCTCTGTTTTTAATTTTTGTTCAAACAGGATCGATTTGGCTTTAAATGCGGTATCGGTGAAAGAGATGTTGGCCGTAGCATAAACGATTTTGCCATCGCTCCCAACCAGGATGTTGGAAGGGAAGCCGTGGTTAATGTTTAGCTTTCTGATTTCGTCATGAGTTAACGAAACAATTTCATATTGATAACCATTCTGTTTTTGAAAACGCCTGGCGCGCATGGGCGTATCGTGTGTGATCCCGATAAAACGTACACCTTTTTTCCCGTATTCGGCAACCAGTTTATTTAATTCAGGCATTTCGGCCACACAGGGTGGGCATTTTTCGAACCAGAAATTAATCACCACAAGCTGGTTTTTCAGCGCAGCTTTGGTGAAGGTTTTTTGGTTAACAGTTAAGCCTTTGAAATCAGGTAAATCTTTACCGCTTAAATCTTCAAAAAAAGTTTCCTGTGTTGCCCATTTTACCGGGGCATCCTGTGCTTTTAAAACTGTACACAGCAACGTGAAGCAGATAAATAAATAAGTTTTCATGGCCGATAAATATAAAAAAAAGTCCTGCCTATAAAATAGACAGGACTATAGTTTATTTGGTCGCTAAAATTCTTATTTAAAGGTGATTGATCCGTATTCTGATTTGATGTTTACAGTAGCGCTGCCACCTGAACCAATTTTACCTGCATATTTTTTGGTTTCATCGTCATCGCCAACTTTACTGGCCGATACGTTTGAGCCATATTTAAATCCGGCGTAAGATGTTGCGAGATTAAAGTTTGCGTTATACCGGTCGTTAAACCCAAGGGCAGTACTTACATATTCGCCGGTAAAAGTAAAGTTGTGGCAGGCTGGGGTAATGTCGGCCACGCTGAGCTTGTTGTATTCCATGTCAATTAGTGCATCGCCATTTAGAGCGCCTAGAGTTACATTGGTATACTCGGTTTTTAAATTAAGTTTACCTACACTTGCCAGGTTTAAGCTACCGTAGCCTTGTTTAATAACAGTGTTTCCTTTTACACTATTGATATCGACCTTTGCATACTCCGTATTAAGCAATAAATTGCCGCCGATGTTACCAACGGTTAAGCCGCCACCATATTCAACCTTAATATCGGCCGATTTTCGGATGGTATTTACATTTACGGCTACATATTCGGCGGCAAGCTCTAATGTGCCTACGCTGCCAATGCTTACCGGGCCGTTATAACTGTGTTTCACTACCGCGGCGTTCACATCCTGAATGGTACATTTACCATACTGCACATTGATGTAATTATTGGTGTTGCTTAAACTTCCGGCGGTTAAACTTCCGTATTGTACTTTTAACGAAGTAGGACCAGAAAAATCGTCCATATTTACGTTGCCGTACTGTTGCATCACCGTAAGTGGGTTAACTGCAGGCATGTAAATGATGTAGGAGATTTTAAGTTCCCGACGTTTGGTAACTCCGTTTTTGGTTATCCTACCCATAAAATTATTGCCACCGCGATCGGCAAAATTGGTTTTTATCGATACCACATCTCCTGTTTTATTGGCTTCAATACTTACGCCGTCAATTAGCTTTTGGGCATCACTGTCAGAGTTGCTGTAAGCTTTAATGTCGATATCAACCTTAACTTCTTTTTTGTCCCAGGTTTTGATTACAATAGATCCGTATTGGTTATTCAGGTTAACCTTGTCGTTATTATCTACACTAAAACTCTTGCTGAAAGATTTTGTACGTTCGGCATCGCTTCCACTTTGTGTGTTTTGGAAATGGCTCACCATGGCCAGCGTGGTCGATTTTTCTACATTTTCTACAACCGTTTTTTCTGACGGGCTGTTAACTGTTGCCTCCTGGGCATTGGCTTTTACGGCTATTAAAGCCATAAAGGCTAGAAGTATTTTTATTGTTTTCATGTTGTTAATTGTTAAACATTAAATGGCTTAAAACCTGCCGGCTGGCATAAGCAATTCAATGTGGTGAGCGTTTCCTCCCAAATTCTTTTCCCGAAAGCGCGTAATTTCAATTTTTTTATGGCTCAAGTCTTTTACCACCTTAGACACCTTTGCTTTAGTCTTTAAACTTTGCCCTTTCTAAATCTGATTAACCCTTTTGTAGTCGTCAACCTGATTTATGATTAATAATTGTTGTTTTAAGAGTTGTAGCTGTATTTCGCGGTTCTTTACCATAGCCTTTACCACAAAAGTTTGGTTGGGTGATGTTGGTAGCTCTGATTTTAATCTTTCATAATCTTCATCAAGCTTTTTCAAATCAGCAGTAAATTTTTTATACAACTCGGGGTTGGCCGAGGCGAAAATGGCTAAGCTGTCTCTTTTTTCCGTAATTAAGCCTGCAAAATGAACCTCTTTTTTGGCATACGAAGCACTAACGTCGGCGATTTCCAAATCGCTGTTTTGCGTTTTTGCGGTATACAACAAGGCCAAACCAATTACCACCACTATAGCGGCTGCGGCGCTCATCCATAAATAAAGCTTTACCGGCTTTTTTTCTTTTTGCTGTCTAATTCCTTTTCAATTTTGGCCCAAAGCGCTGCCGATGGTTCCATTACATCGAAGGCTTTGCGGTTTTCTTTTACAAAGGTTTCTAATTTGCCATTATTCATCTCTCATCCCTTTCTGTTCTAAAATACTTTTTAACTTCTTTTTGGCACGCATATACTGTGTGCGACTTGTATTTTCACTTATTTTTAAAATGTGTGCAATTTCTTCATGATCATATCCTTCTAAAAGGTACAAACTCAATACCACCCGGTAACCATCGGGTAATTCGGTAATGGCTTTTCTAATTTCCTCAGCCTGTAATTGTACCTCATAATCATCAAAACTCACCTCATCAGGTACTTCCGTTATTTCTTCGGTACTTACAAATTCCATTTTACGCTTGCGCAGATAATTGATGGATTTGTTAATTACAATCTGTTTCAGCCAAAGCCCAAAAGTGGTTTCCTGCCTAAAATCAACAATTCTGGTAAAAGCGTCTAAAAAGGCTTCCTGTAAAACATCTTCTGCCTCCTCCTCATAATTTAAAATGCGCAGCGCCACATTATACATCGCCTTTGCGTACAGCTTGTACAATTCAAACTGTGCAGCGCGGCTTCCCTGCATGCATTCCTTTACGAGATCTAGGTTTTTATCGATGTATACGGCTTCCAAAATTTTGAATATTCTGATTATAAGACAGGAGAGATTTTAAAACGTTGCATCAAGGTATAAAAAAGTTTAAAAATATGTTAAGTCTGTTTTAAGATTAGGGCAGATTTTTGGTTATGCTGGCATGATAGCATGCAATAAAGCAGTAACCTTTCAATATCAAAATTATCCCATTTGGTAGAAAATGGACGTTTCTGTGCTTTTGACATTTTTAGTCCCACTTTCCCTCCAGCCAATTTGAAGGAAATTGGCGTCCGTTCAATCGGGTTTATTTAACGCGGGCTGATGCAAAAAAAATAAACCTTTCAGCCAGAGATGCGGTTTTGTGGAAAATTGGCCAGCTGCTCATCATTAATTTGAAAACCCTGTAACAAAGCCTTAACTTCATGCCATGGAAACCGATTTAATCATTTCAGCAATAAACGATATCAATAAAACAGCCAATCAGGCTTTAATCAACAAGGATGCAGATGCCTACATCGCTATACTCGATCCTGCTTTTGTTTTTACGCCATCAGGAGGGATAAGCCTCAATAAAAGAGATTATGCTATCGATTTAAGAAAATATTTTAAAGGGATTAAGCGTTTCGATACCAGTTATTACCGCATAAAATCATCTTTCGAGGAGGGTGTTTTTACCGAAAAAATTGCCCGCAAATCGGTTATCGTAAGGCCTAATTTGTTGCTTTTCTCTAAAAAACAAACCATCCAAACCGAAGAAATGGTGCATTGGAAAAACGTTAGCGGCGAGTGGAAAATAATTGCTGTAGAAATTACTTTAGAAGAAAAGTATTAACGCGCTTTTTAATGATTAGAATATTGTGGTTATACGGTTTAGTACTTGCAGTCTGCTTGACACGTTGCAATAATAAATCTTCAAGAAAGATAGAACTGTTAGATACAGTTTCATTTGAAGAACTCTCTAAAATTTCATGCGAGTACTTAAAAAAACAGCAGGCCTATTGCCAAGATAAATATAAAATTGGTCAATATGAGCGATGGGATTATGACCAACTAACCGGTAAACTTATATTTAGTGATAAGGGTGTACAGAAAGTTATTATTGATTATGAGGAAGTAGGATCTGTTTCGTTAAAATCAAATACATGGTTATGGGCCTGGGGTAACTCTTCGATAGCAGAAAATGTAAAAAAAGATATGGCAACTGTTAGAGCCTATGGTGTAAAAAGAGGTTTTAAAAGCCTTTTAAATGTAAAATGGCCTGCTAATATAGTAGATGGTTGGGATATGGCTGCAATTTCTGCATACATTTTGAAAGCGCAGGGTGTTTATCGTATTCCAAGCCATGATGATAAATTGTTTTCATTTATACTTTTCAAAAAGATCACTGTTGTAGATTCTTTACCCAAAAAGAAATCTCAGTTATAGATGTTTCTGTTTAATAGAAAAAACATAAAATCTTCTACTCTAAACTTTAAAACAAAATCGGTATTTTTGCCGCTCAATTTAGATTAAACTTATGTTAAGAACAGTAACTTGTGGTGCATTAAACCTGAATAACTTAGGTGAAAATGTAGCCCTATGTGGTTGGGTGCAGAAATCGAGAGATTTAGGCGGTATGACTTTTATCGATATCCGCGATCGTTATGGTATTACCCAGTTGGTTTTTAACATGGACGATAATCGTGAGCTTTGCGAAAAGGCACGTAGCCTTGGCCGCGAGTTTGTAATTAAAGCCATAGGTACCGTTGTAGAGCGGAGCAATAAAAACCCAAAAATGCCTACTGGCGATGTGGAGATTAAAATTACGGCATTAGAAATTTTAAATGCAGCGAAACTGCCTCCGTTTATGATTGATGATGAAACCGATGGTGGTGATGAGTTGCGCATGAAATACCGTTACCTGGATTTGCGCCGTAACCCAGTGCGAAATAACCTGGTTTTGCGTCATAAAATGGCACAATCAGTTCGTCGTTATTTAGATGCCTTAGATTTTATCGAAGTTGAAACCCCGGTTTTAATTAAATCGACACCAGAAGGTGCAAGAGATTTCGTGGTACCTAGCCGTATGAACGAAGGCGAGTTTTATGCTTTACCTCAATCGCCGCAAACTTTTAAGCAATTGCTAATGGTTTCTGGTTTCGACCGTTATTTCCAGATTGTAAAATGTTTTAGAGATGAAGATTTACGGGCAGACCGCCAGCCTGAGTTTACGCAGATTGACTGCGAAATGTCGTTCATTGAACAAGAAGATATATTAAACACTTTCGAAGGCTTAATCCGTACTTTGTTTAAAGAAGTGCGCAATTACGATTTACCGGAAGTACCACGCATGCAGTACGCGGATGCCATGCGTTTATACGGATCGGATAAGCCTGATACCCGTTTTGCCATGCAGTTTGTAGAATTAAACGACCTGGTAAAAGGTAAAGGTTTTCCTGTTTTTGATAACGCCGAACTGGTAGTGGGTATCAATGCTAAAGGCGCTGCAAGCTATACGCGCAAGCAGTTAGACGAACTAACTGATTTTATTAAACGTCCACAAATAGGCGCTACAGGCTTGATTTATGCCCGCCATAACGACGATGGAACCATCAAATCATCGGTTGATAAGTTCTTTAACGAAGAGGATCTTAAACAATGGAGCGAAGCTTTTGAAACTGAAAAAGGTGATTTATTGTTAATTTTAGCTGGTTCGACCGATAAAGTACGCAAGCAATTAAACGAGCTTCGTTTAGAGATGGGTAACCGTTTAGGTTTACGCGATAAAAATACATTTTCTGCCCTTTGGGTATTGGATTTCCCGCTTTTAGAGTGGGATGAGGAGACTGAACGTTACCATGCCATGCACCACCCTTTCACTTCTCCAAAACCAGAGGATATTGCATTGTTGGATACTGATCCTAAAAATGTACGTGCCAATGCCTACGATATGGTAATTAACGGTACCGAAGTTGGTGGTGGTTCTATCCGGATCCATGACCGCGAATTGCAGGCTTTAATGTTTAAGCATTTAGGATTTAGTGCAGAAGAAGCACAAAAGCAATTTGGGTTCTTAATGGATGCTTTCGAATTTGGTGCACCTCCGCACGGTGGTATTGCTTTCGGATTTGACCGCTTAACCTCAATTTTTGCGGGCCTTGATTCAATCCGCGATGTAATTGCTTTCCCGAAAAACAATTCGGGCCGCGATGTGATGATTGATAGCCCAAGTACAATTGATGATAAGCAATTGAAAGAACTTAAGATTAAAACGGATTTATAGTTTATTAGTTGATAGCCATTAAGGCTAGGGATATTCAAAAAAGCCTCAGAATTTAAAATTCTGAGGCTTTTTGTTTAAAAAAAATCATTTTGCTCAATGCCCACCAATGAGCTAATAAGTTTCGCTATCTGGCGGTATGCCATAGTCGACAAACTTCTTTTCCCTTTTTCTTTCTTTTTGCTGAACCACCCTTTTACTGAATTAAAAATGGCAGAAAGGTGCTCGGCATCAAGCGATTTTCCAAGTTTTCCGGAAACCAATCCAACAGCCGCCTTAGTTAAAAAACCGGCGCCTCTAAAAATGGTTTTGTTCATAATCATGGGCAGCAGCAAAGACATGGCTGTGCTACTAATGTTCAGCCTTTCGTCGGCTTTAAATAAATTGCTGGGTGTAGCATATTTTTTAATCAGCGCACCTAAGGTAAACTGATGAAAGTATACTTTTGCATCCGTTTTAAGCATTTTTTGCTTCAGGGTATACTCTACTTTCAGCTCAAGCTTCTTTGCCTGCAGATCTTCGAGGTTTCTGATGGTTTTATAGCTTCTCATCGCCATCCTCCTTATCTGCTAGTTTATCAAAATACTTTCTAATGGCAATGTTGATGATCGCTTTTTCGATGTATTTATCTTTTGTGAAATATACAATTACAGCAATTAAAATGTAAAGCAAGGATACACAGCCAAAACCGCCTGCATAACTGTTTAAAACTTCGCCCAGGTAAAGCCCAAGTGTAACAGAACCGAACAAAAAGGCTAATACAAAGCAAACGATAACGGCTGTACTCGTTACCAGATCTGCAAAAACCTTGGATATTTTTTCTAGAAGATAAAGCCTGGTGTACTCTACCCTGGCTTCTAAAAAGCCTTTGGCATCATCTACCAGATCTTCAATGCTTTTGTCTTTATTTTCCTGCATAATTCAGATGAGATTTAACTGGGGTTCATGCCCGGTTATGCCTGTTATTATTCCTTAAGCGTGTTCTACGTCGTCGCTGTATTCTTCTTCTACGCTTCTTAATTTGGTTTTGATCGAGCTTACCACTTTATCTTTCAGGCTTGCCAAGTTGTTAATTTCATCGGCTGCTTTATCTTTAATAGAATCGCCTAAGTCTTTTAACGATTGGCTTAATTTGTCGCGCGTTTCTTCGCCTTTATCTGGTGCGAATAAAATTCCTAGCGCTGCACCTGCAGCTAATCCTGCTAAAAGCGCAACTACAACTTTTGAGTTATCATTCATAATTAATCTATTTTAAGGGTTTAACAATTAAGTACAATATAAAACTACTACATTATTTTATTGTTAAGCTATATTTATAACTCCATATGCTCATTATTTGTTTTAATTCTTTCCAATCTCTCTGATGCGAGCGTACTGGTTTCGTAAATTTTAACAAGCAATATAAAATAAGACAGTAGCAGAGGGCCGAAAACCAGACCCAATATTCCAAATAAAGGGATACCAATAATTACGCCAATTACTGTAATTATAGGGTGAATATTGCCAACTTTTTTTGCAATGATAAACCGCAGTACGTTATCGATGTTAATGATCACCACAAAACCAAAAACGAGCATAGCCCAGCCTGCAAAATTATTCCCGTTTGCAATTTGTAATATAGCTGCGGGAACAAAAACTACCGGAGGTCCTAAAACGGGTACAAACGATATAAAAGTGGTTATTATGCCCCAAAACAGCGGATCTTTATATCCTAAAATTAAAAAAGAGAGACTAACCAATGAACCCTGAACCAGGCAAATTAAACCCTGTCCCAATACATTGGCATAGGTTGTATTTCTCATTTCATCACCAAAACGAAGCGCGTTCTGTTCCCTGAATGGAGCATATTTGATTAATGAAAACTCAAATTTCTTCCGTTCAATTAACATAAAGTAGAGTAAAAAGTACATGACCAGCAAGCTTAAAATAATA
This sequence comes from Sphingobacteriaceae bacterium, assembly GCA_965284455.1. Classification (GTDB taxonomy): domain Bacteria; phylum Bacteroidota; class Bacteroidia; order Sphingobacteriales; family Sphingobacteriaceae; genus Pedobacter. The sequence goes on along the minus strand of OZ260086.1, from coordinate 4,252,546 downwards.
TTTACTGCACTTGATATCAATGAAGGAAACAGTTGAGTGGCCCAGTTGCCTAGTCTGTTCAATCCTTCCTGGATTAAATCCTGGTTAATTTTTACCGGACTAAGATGCTGTAACTTAACCAACAGGTTTTTGAAAAAGATTTCGTTGTTTCTTAATTCTGAAATTTTGCTAATTACCATGCTGCTTAAAGCGTAAAAGGGCAGTACAATCAAAATAATACTAATGGCAATCAGAAAAATGGCGATCAGCCTTTTGTTCCAGCCTTTGCGTTCTGCCAGGTAAATATAGGCCGGGCGCATGATGGTATACAGCACCAGAGTACTTAAAATGGCGCTGAAAATACTTTGTAACGAATAGGCAATTAATATTCCTAAGGCAATAATAATAACAAGGTTAATGTTGTTACGCTGCTTATAAGAGAATACTGACATAATTTAAATGCTTGGTATTTATTAAATGATAAACAGGTAGCTTTTGTTTTGCCTAATTTCAATTTAATTCGTCAAGGTTTAAGCGCGATATTTTATTGTAAAGTGTTTTCCTATCGATATTAAGAATCTCGCTCCCGTCTATATCTTCCAGGCGGTAATCGCACACTAACAAATCGAAAGCCTGCTCACTTAGAACAGACAAGGCCAGTGTACCAGTTACCGTACTTAAAACTTCAAATCCATTTTTGGTTAAAAATTTAGAAAATAGTAGCCCTATATTACCTCGTTATCAATTATAAGTATTTTCTTTTTCATTAATAGCACCTTTTTTTATGCTAAAAAGAACTTCAAATAATTAGGTTTCAATTAACCGATGAGTTCGGATTAGCAATTTAGATAAGGCATAATTACATAAAAAAACCAAACTGGAAAGCGTTTTGCAATATTTTTGTTGTATTGAAGTGGGATTAATACTATAAGGCGCTATTTACCCTTAAAAATGGCCTTTCTTTTTTCTACAAACGCCGCTACACCCTCTTTAAAATCGGCTGTTTCAAAGCATTTTCCGAATGCTTCAATTTCTGTAGCATAACCATCGTTGTTATTTACAGCAGCAATTACAGATTTTAATGCTGCAGAAACTGCCAATGGTGCGCGCTGTTTCACGGCATTGAAAATTTCATCGGCTTTTGCTATAAGCTCACTTTGTGGCACTACATAATTTACCAATCCAAACTGCAATGCATCTGAAGCTGCAACCATATTGGCTGTAATAATCATTTCAATGGCTTTACCCTTTCCAACCAATTGCGTTAAACGTTGTGTACCACCATAACCCGGTATTAGCCCTAATGTAACCTCGGGCAACCCAAGCTTTGCATTTTCGGAGGCTATGCGCATATGGCATGCCATAGCCAGTTCTAATCCTCCGCCCAGTGCAAAACCATTAATGGCTGCGATAAAAGGTTTGGTAGAATTTTCTATTGCATTAAAAACGGCATCTTGTCCTTGCTTTGCCAGTGCTTCACCCTGTTTGCCATTATAATCAGAAAATTCTTTGATGTCGGCACCTGCGACAAATGCCTTTTCGCCTGCACCGGTAATAATCACGCCCCTTACTTCCGCTGTCCGATCTGCAAATGCAACTGCATCTGCCAGCTCGGCTAAAGTATCTTTGTTTAACGCATTTAGTGCTTTTTCGCGGTTAATGGTAACGTATAAAATCTGGTCTTTTATTTCTGATATTAAATTCTGGTATGCCATAGCTTAAAAATTTCTGTTTTCTGTAACCCAATCCTGTATATATGTCACAATGCTAGCCATTGTAGTACCTGGCGGAAATAACGAGCCTACGCCCATATCAGCTAGTTTTAACCGGTCGGCTTCCGGAATAATGCCTCCGCCTGTTAACAGCACGTCGTCTAACTGTTTTTCTTTCATCAGCTGAATAATTTTAGGAAAAACTGTCATATGGGCACCCGATAAGATAGAAATACCTATGGCATCAACATCTTCCTGCAAGGCAGTATTCACCACCATTTCGGGTGTTTGACGAAGGCCCGTATAAATCACTTCCATTCCTGCATCCCTTAAAGAGGTTGCAATCACTTTTGCTCCTCTGTCGTGGCCATCTAACCCAACTTTAGCCACCAAAACACGAATTGGCCGGTTTAATACTTTGCTCATAATGAATATTAAGTTGTTGTAAATGTATTGAATTTATTAAGCAAATGCACAATAAGACCTTTGTGGAAAATGTTTATCGCCCATAGTTATCGCAATGGTTTTCGGTTGCAATCGTGACTGAAATAATTCCCAGTTCAGCTTTTAATCTGTCAGTAACAGGTTTATGCGCTATTAACTAACAACTGTGGGCTAATAAACCTTTAATCATTGTATAAATCCGCTCAATCTTTTTACATTTGCATTCCTAATTTACAGGTTTTTATGAGTGAAGAGAAGTCATTGAACTTTATTGAAGAAATTGTTGAGAACGACTTAAATAGTGGTAAGTATGAAACCTTGGTTACGCGTTTCCCGCCAGAACCAAATGGTTATTTACACATCGGCCACGCGAAAGCAATATGCTTAAATTTCGGACTAACACAAAAATATGGCGGGTATACCAACCTGCGTTTTGATGATACCAATCCGGTTACGGAAAAAACAGAATACGTAAACAGCCAGCAGGAAGATATTAAATGGCTGGGTTTTAACTGGAAAAACGAATTATTTGCATCAGATTATTTTGATGAGTTATACGGTTTTGCTATTAAGCTGATTGAAAAAGGTTTAGCTTACGTTGATGAAAGTTCTGCTGATGAAATTGCGGCCCTAAAAGGTACACCAACTGAGCCTGGACAAGATAGCCCATACCGGAACCGCAGTGTTGAAGAAAATTTAACCATTTTTACGAAAATGAAAAATGGCGAGTTTGCTGATGGTGCTTATATTTTGCGGGCAAAAATTGATATGACCAGCCCGAACATGTTAATGCGCGATCCGATTATCTATCGTATTAAACATGCCGAGCACCACCGTACCGGCAATAAATGGTGCATTTACCCCATGTACGATTTTGCACATGGCCAAAGCGATAGCATTGAAAACATTACACACTCTATTTGCACTTTGGAGTATGTTTCACACCGTGAACTTTACGATTGGTTTATCGAAAAACTAGAGATTTTCCCTTCTAAACAATATGAATTTGCACGTTTAAACCTTACTTCAACGGTAATGAGTAAGCGTAAATTGTTGCAACTGGTAAACGAAAATTTGGTTAACGGCTGGGACGATCCGCGCATGCCAACCATTTCGGGTTTACGCAGAAGAGGTTTTACGCCAAAGAGTGTTCGCGAGTTTTGCGAACGCATTGGTATTGCCAAACGCGAAAATTTAATTGAGCTGAGTTTGCTGGAATTCTGTATCCGCGAAGACCTGAACAAGAGCGCTAACCGTGTAATGGCAGTTTTAGATCCGATAAAACTGGTTATTACCAATTATGATAAAGATTCGGAAGATTTAATTGGCGAAAATAATCCGGAAGCAGAAGATGGTGGCGGTACACGTGTAATCCCTTTCAGCAATGAGCTTTGGATAGAGCGTGAAGATTTTATGGAAGTGCCGGCTAAAAAATGGTTCCGTTTGGCACCAGGGGCAATGGTACGTTTAAAATTCGCTTACATTGTAAAATGTGAGGATTTTGTAAAGGATGAAAACGGTAACGTTACTGAAATTCGTTGTACTTATATTCCTGAATCAAAGAGCGGAAACGATACCAGCGGAATAAATGTGAAAGGAACTATTCACTGGGTAAGCGCACAGCATGCCAAAACTGCTGAAATTCGTTTGTACGATCGTTTATTTACATCGGAAACACCTGATGCGGAAGAAGGCGATTTTAAAGATTATTTAAATCCAGACAGTTTAACGGTATTGCCAAACGCCTATATTGAACCAGCTTTGGCAGATGCTAATTTAGAAAGCCGTTATCAGTTTATCCGTAAAGGTTATTTTTGCTTGGATAAAGATTCAACAGCCGATAAACTGGTTTTCAATAGAACGGTTACGCTAAAAGATACATTTAAGAAGCCAAATTAACCCCACCCGCTCCCCAGAAGAGGAGGGCTTTACGGTGGCGTATATAAGCACAGATGAACACTGATTAGTGGTTTGTCTGTGCTTTTCTTTTATAATGGTTAATTGTTAAAATGGGTAATTTCCATCTTCCATTGCCCATTTTCCATCATTTAGTATTTCGTGTACACATTGTACAGCACCAAAATATCAACAGGCGTAAGTGTTGATGCAATATCAGTTTGAATGAAATGGATTTTAAAAGCGGTAATTGCAGCAGGCAGGTTGCTGGTATCGTATCCAATATATTTTAAGGCCATTTCGGTATTAAAATCGGCAGGTGGGTTTTTCAACACATCATCGTACCAATAGCCAAAGCCCTTATCGGCCAGTTTTTTCCATGGGAAATTTTTAGGGTCATTTTTACGCTTTGGCGCAATATCGGCATGACCAATAAAATTAGCTGTTGGAATGCTGTAGGTCTTTTTTAAAGTAGCCAGTAGTTTAAGCAGGCTATTAATTTGTGCATCGGGCCATGGGTCGGTTAAGCCATTATTATCCAGTTCAATACCGATAGATGAAGAATTCAGGTCAGTATCTTTTCCCCATTTACTTATACCGGCATGGTTGGCACGCAAATAATCGTTTACCATGTGCACCACTTTGCCATCTCGGCTAACTACGTAGTGTGCACTGGTACCCGCTTTGGTTGAAAAAAATGTTTTAACTGTTTGTGCCAGACTATCCTGAGCAGTATGGTGTATCACTACAAAATTGGGCTTACGTATCCCAAAATTTACAGAACCAATCCACTGTTGGTTTGTTACGTTTAATGAATCGTAAAGTTGTCCTGTTGGGGGTACTGTGCCAATAATTTCTGCAAAACCTTTTGCCTTATCCTTGTAGATTTTTTCAGTTGCCGCGTACTTGCTCGTGGTACATGAAGCTAAAACCATTGTTAGAGAAAAAGCAGTTATAATAGAGGTTTTGTATAAATTAGAAAACAGCATGGGCATGTTGATTAAAAGAATGAAGTTACAAAGTTAGGCTAAACTTCGCCCAATGCATCAAACTTTATACAAAGCTTTCAAAAATTGCTAATTTAGCGCTGATATACTTTAATATGAAGAATTTATACAAATCAACAGTGTTTTTACCTGCTTTGGCTGTTTCTATAGCTATGTTAGCCTCTTGCGACGGCGGTTCTAAACCAGCCGAAGATAAAAACGGAGCGGTACAAAAAGACAGCCTGATCAGTTATGTTGCCGATCGTTTGCCTATCTACGAAAAGGTAAAACTCACTACCAATATTAACCTGTTAAGTGTTAATGATCGTAAAATATTGCCACTACTTATCCAGGCGGCGGAAATTATGGACGAGTTGTACTGGAAACAGGTATACCCGCAACGCGATAGCCTTTTGGCCACTATAAAGGATGAAAAAACACGCGATTTTGTAAACATCAATTACGGTCCGTGGGATAGGCTGAACAATGATAAACCTTTCGTACAGGGAGTTGGAGCAAAACCTGAAGGCGCAACATTCTATCCTTATGGCATTACCAAAGATGCGGTAGAAAAATCTGACCTGGCTGATAAGTTTGGAGCATATTCCGTTATCCGGAAAGATAGTACCGGTAAATTATCAACCGCACCTTACCATATTTTATTTGCTGCTGAATTGCAGAAAGTAAGCTCGTTATTAAAGCAAGCAGCCTTAATAGCAGAAGATGCCGGCCTAAAAAAATATCTGAACCTAAGGGCTGATGCTTTGGTAACCGATAATTTTACAGCTAGTGATTACGCCTGGCTGGATATGAAAACCAATGGTTTGGACATCATCATCGGGCCGATTGAAAATTACGAGGATAAACTTTTCAATGCCCGCACCAGTTACGAGGCTTATGTTTTAATTAAGGATAAAGAGTGGAGCAAGCGTTTGGCCAAGTATGTAAAAATGCTGCCCGAATTGCAGAAAAATTTACCTGTTGAAGCAAAATACAAAGCGGAAACACCGGGGACTGATTCAGAGTTGAATGCGTACGATGTAGTATATTATGCCGGCGATTGCAATGCCGGATCGAAAACAATTGCTGTTAATTTACCTAACGACGAAAAAATACAGCAGGAAAAAGGCACCCGCCGCTCGCAGCTGAAAAATGCAATGCAAGCTAAATTCGATAAGATATTAGTCCCTATTTCGAAAGAACTGATTGATACTGAGCAGCAAAAGTATATTAAGTTCGATGCCTTTTTTGCCAACGTAATGTTCCACGAAGTGGCTCACGGCCTGGGCATTAAAAAAACAATAACCGGTAAAGGTTTTGTTCGCGCTGCTTTAAAAGAGCAATACAGCTGGCTGGAAGAAGGTAAGGCCGATATTTTAGGTTTATACATGGTAACAGGCCTGCTTAAGAAAGGCGAATTACAGGGCGATATTAAAGATTATTACACCACTTTTATGGCTGGTATTTTGCGTTCGGTACGCTTTGGTGTTTCGGAAGCGCATGGTAAAGCCAATATGCAATGCTTTAATTACTTTCAGGAGAAGGGGGCTTTTGAGCGCACGGCTAAAGGAACTTACAAAGTAAATTTCGACAAATTTGCATCCGCTATGAACGAATTAAGTGCATTCATCATTACCCTTCAGGGCAATGGTGATAAAGTTGCAGTAGAAAAGGCACAAAAAGAAAAAGCCATCATTCATCCGGAGTTACAAGCAGACCTGGATCGCTTAACCAAAAAGAATATCCCGGTTGATGTTATTTTTGAGCAGGGTGTTGATGTGTTGGGAGTAAAATAATAGCTCCTCATTAGGAATTAAAAGCCGCAGAGCAACAGGTTTAACTTGTTGAGCTGTGGCTTTTTTGTTTCATTAGTTCATTTGTTCACTGCTCATTAGTAATTGCAAATTGTTTAAACTGATTAATCGGTTAATTGTAGCAATCTTATCGTTTCTACACTCCAAAACTGCGGTCATCGAAGCTCCGACTCCAGACTTAGGACTTCAGACTTTTTTAAATTTCCTGTAACCTTTTAAAAAAACGGTCGTCTTATCTATAACAAAATCATGGAAACCTTTCGTTTCCGAACTAAACTTTAAAATGATTTGCAATAAATGGAAAATGCTTTACGGGCATTATGGAAATTTTTTTGCCCGATTTTTTTAAAATATTTAAACCAGACCAATGAAAAATGTATACAAAATATCACTCATCCTAAGTTTCTTTTTTACCGTTACGCAGCTTTTTGCCCAAACAACAGCTAAGCCCAATATTAGCGGGATAATTCTGGATGAAAACAATAAACCGGCCGATTACGTTACCGTAGTGCTCTTCAAAGCAGCAGATTCGAGTATCGTTAAAACAGCCTTTACCGACCCTAATGGTACCTTTGGTTTTATCGTTCCAGGCAAAGGAAGTTACTTTTACAAAGCCAGCAACATGGGCTATAAAACTTTTAAAAGCAAAACCATTACTGTAGCCGAAGACAATCAGAAAATTGATTTCGGTACCGCTCAGCTGGTTGCTACTGCACAGAATTTAAAGGAAGTAAACGTAGCCGTTACCAAACCGTTGATTGAAAGAAAGATGGATAAAATTGTGATGAATGTTGCTAACAGTTCTATCACGACAGGTTCTTCGGCATTAGAGGTTTTACAGAAAGCGCCGGGAGTAACGGTCGATCAGAATGATAAAATTTCGATGATGGGTAAGCAAGGCGTGCTGATTCAGCTGGATGGAAAGCAGACTTACATGAGCAGTGCCGATGTGGCTAATTTGCTCCGTAATATGCAGAGTTCTGACATCGAAAGTATCGAACTGATTACCAATCCATCATCTAAATACGATGCATCAGGTAACTCAGGGATCATAAACATTAAAACCAAAAAGAATAAAAACGGCGGCACGAATGGTAGTGTAAATGGTTCGCTGGGTTACGGAAAAAACCTGAGGGCAAATGCAGGTATAAGCCTGAACCACCGCACGCAGAAGCTAAATCTTTTTGGCAACTACAACTATGGTAAATTTGAACGCGATAACCTGATCGCTATTGACCGGATTTCGAATGGAACGCCCGACACTTACTTTATGCAGGTTGGTGAGAGCAACAGAAAACAATATAACAATAACTTTAAGGCAGGCTTAGATTATTTTATTGATAAGAAAAATACCATTGGTTTACTGGTAAATGGTTACTTTAACCATGGCACCGAAGCTGCAGGAAACAATACTTTAATCGGTCCTTCTTTTCAAAAAGTAGACTCTACATTGATTTCGAACAGCCTGCAAACCAACAAATACAACAACATTTCGTATAATTTAAACTATAAAACTGTTTTAGATACTGCAGGTTCAGAAATTTCGGCTGATGTAGATTATTCGAAATACAATGGGAACGATGGTTCTGATTATGCAAACGATTATTTGTTCGCCAATGGCAACCGGATTCGTCCCATCAGTTACATCAGGAACAGTACCCCTTCCATTATAGATATTAAAGCCTTTAAGGTAGATTACAATGTATCGTTAAGCAAAACGGTTAAACTGGAAGCAGGTGTTAAAAGCAGCTGGGTTAAAACCGATAACGATTTGCAGGCCGAAGAATTTGTAAATAACAACTGGCAAAACGATGTACGCCGCAGTAACCAGTTCGTTTACGATGAAAATGTTAATGCCGCTTATACCAATGTTAATAAGCAATTTAAAAATACCAGTGTACAGATTGGTTTAAGGATGGAGCAAACCAATTCTAAGGGAAACTTAATTACGACCAATACTGTGGTAAAAAGGAACTATTGGGATTTCTTTCCTACCCTGTTTGTGCAGCAGAACCTTTCGAAAAACAATCAGCTGGGTTTTTCTTACAGCAGAAGGATAGATCGGCCAAGTTATGATGCTTTAAATCCTTTTATTTATTATCTCGATCAATACACTTACAGTAAAGGAAACCCTTTTTTAAATCCGCAGTACACACATAATTTTGAACTCAGCTATACCCTGTTGCAGAAATACCTGCTGTCTATCGGCTACAGCAGGGTTAATGATGTAATTGCAGAAGTGATTTTGCCTGATGCTGCCAATAAAGCACTTTACCAAACCAATGCCAACATTGCTACCAATATCAGTTATAATGCCAACTTAACCGTACCTGTTCAGGTCGCCAAATGGTGGCAAACCAATAATAATTTAAATGTTTTCTACCTCAGCTTTGAAGCTCCTGATTTAGCCGGAAGCGCCCTGAAGACAGGAAAAACATCTTTCCAGTTTAAATCGCAGCAAACCTTTACCATTGTAAATGGCTTTACTGCCGAGCTAAACGGTAACTACGAATCGCCGCTTGATTATGGTACCCTTAGTTTAAAAGCACGCTATTCTATTGATGTAGGTTTGAGCAAAACGCTGTTTAAGAAAAAGGCAAGTTTAAAACTGGCGCTGTCTGACATATTCAATATGTCGGAGAATAATTTATCGAGCGCATATCCTGGCTTAACCTACACGGTGCATCAAAAAAATGAAACCCGTGTTGGCCGGATCAGTTTTACTTATCGCTTTGGTAAAAACGAAATCAAGCCTGCACGTCGCCGCGCTACAGGTACTGAAGTAGAGCAGGGAAGGATGAAGAATTAATGCACTTATTTTTGCCAAAAGAAATTATTGGTAAAAATAAACGCCGCTCATTTTGGTGAGCGGCGATAAATCGTTTGTATAATATGGATTTTTCTTTACCAGTCTGAGCTAGCCCCTCCGCCTGAAAATCCGCCACTTGAAGAATTGTTACCGTTCGATGAATTATCACGGGATGATCCCCAATCGCCGAAATTACTTTCGTTGCCTGGAGGTTCTTCCTGTTGTGTTTGTTGAGGAGGGGGTACATGATTGTGATACCTATTCCTGTTTAAAAAGCTATTCGCGAAATAACCAGTTGCTGCACCTGTTAAAAAGGAGCCCAGGCCGCTTCTGCGACCGCCATAGTAGCCACCATCATAACCGTTATTATAGCCTCCATATCCACCGCCTACCAGCGGAGGACCGCTTGGTCTTCGTCTAAAGAGTCTGATAATGATCATCACTACGATTGTTGCAAATGCGAGCCCAAAATAACCAAGCAATGATAAGCTGTGGTCAGATTTTTGATGGCTTACGGTTTTGGCTCCCTGTTTATCAACAGCGGCAAGCGATTGTACTGCGGGCGGTTCGCCATAACCTGCACTATCAAGTTTAAAAGCAATATCGGCCACCAATGCTGAGAGGCCCCTGCCGTAATCTTTTACGCGAAAATGTGCCTTGGTTTTAGCCAGTGCATCCTGGCTAGTTTCAGTAGTAAAAACAGGCTCAAGATTATGTGCTACTTCGAGTCGTTGCTTACGCTGTTTTACTGCGGCAACGTAAACTAAGCCATCCTCTTTATTGCCAACTTTCCATCTGCGGGCAACAAGCAACGAATATTCTTCAATATCGTATTCCTTTGGTATTTTATTTACGATAATAAGTGCAAGTTGTACACCTGATTTTTTTTCGATTTGATTAATCGTATCGTTTAATTTCTTAATCTCTGACTTAGAAAGCACTTTCGCAAAGTCATTTACATAAGTACCTTTTATCGGTTTTGGTATCTGCGAAAATGTAGTAAACGTTACAAAGAGTAATAGGAGCGATAATATATATTTCATGGTTTAAATTATAGCGCCAATTTAATGATTATTTTTTCTTAAAGCTATATATTATTGGAGAATGAAATAAGCAAGTTTAGATTAATTTTTTATTACCTATGGTTGATTGGGGATGTAATTTAGAATTTATATTCCATTACATAATCATCCATAATATACCCCTCGCCAATATCGAGTTGTACTGATTTTTTTATGGTAAAACCGCCTTTTAGGTAAAAATCTTTAGCCTTATTGTGTTTGTTAACATTAAGTTGCAATGCCGTTCCACCAGCATCTTTTACCTGGTTAAAAACCTCGTTAATGAGTATTTTGCCTACGCCTTTACCATGGGCAGATGGCAGCACATATAATTTATGCAGTTTGTAAATGCGTGCTTCGTGGTCGATAATAGAATAGCCTGCAAAACCATATTGCTCTTCACCTGCTTCGGCAATCAGAAAAATATGGCCTTCCATCAATTGTTTCAGCAGTTCGCCCTGGTTATACATTTTATCCAGCATGTAATCAATCTGCTCCTGACCAATAATATCCAGATAGGTTGATGGCCAGGTTGCTGCCGCAATTGCCCTGATAATTTCTATATCCTGTTCTTTTGCTTTTCTGAGGGTAATCATATCGGTTCGCTAATAAAAATAGGTTGTCCGGAAAAGGTAAATTCTACAAAGCCATCGTTCACCACCTCGAAAACTTCTTCTTCGGTTTGCATCAGGTTGGTTACTTCCAGATAGCGGTTACCATGAATTAAAAATTCGCTGCCAGCGGGTTTCCATACAGAGAAGCCCGATTTTATAGGGTAGTGTTTAGCCCTTTCTGTAAATACGACCAGATTAATTTTATCTTCAAATCCGGCAAATTTTTCCAGGTCGAATTTTTTTGCAATCACATTAACTGCCGGATATCTTTCTTCAACCAGAAAGTTAACAGCAACCATCAAAGCATCAACCGGTCCCTGAATAGTTTTGGTGTCTTCCTGAACGTCGTGGTTGGTGCCGTTTACCAAAACATCTACTTTCAGGCCTAATGAGATTATCTTGTCGTAGTTATCGCCATTAACCAAAAGTGTTGGGCTCCATTCTAAAAGCTGTCCCAAAAACTCTTCGCTAAAATTACCAAGCTCGTCGATATACAAAGCTGGTTCCTGTTTTTCTTTTACAATGTGATGTGATGACATGTTGCGAATATAAAAAAATCACATTAAGTATCGTGCAAGAAGAATCAGCTTGGGGTAAAATGATTAGCGGTTGTACGGATATTCATTTACCCAGTGAAAGCCCCGGTTAATTAGCCTAAAATCTTTGAGGTCCTTCTTTTTAAAGCTTACCGATATCGAATCTTTTCCTTTCAGGCCTGAGATAATAAGTTTATCATTGCCGATGATTTGGTAATTTAGAATATATTGTGTTGAATCTTTATCCTGCCCGTTCAATACCAATTCTTTCTTTTTTTTATTAAAAACTGTGCTGAAGTTAACTGTGCTATCGTTCATTTTCTTAACCCTTGCATAACCCGCATAACTAATAACCATTTGTTTCCACCGGGTACTATCTGTTGTTAATGGCGCCAGCGTTTTTCCCTTAAGTGTCATGTCTTCTACATTATAAATGCCGTACAAAAATGGCTTGGGCGCGGCACTGCCATAAATTTTAGTTTGCTGGAGAAAAGAATAGAGCAAGTAACCAAAAGAAGCAGTGATGTATAAATATTTTAAGCTGTAGGCCGAAATGTAAAGCCAGCGCTTCTTAAAGGTTGGACGGTACATTTTATCGAGCTGCTGGTTTTCATACTTGATAAAAAAGCGATATAGTTTTAAGCAATGTGGGGCTAAAATAAAAACACTCATCACAACCAGCGCCGTAGAAAGCAATTTTACCGGCACATCGAAAAAATAATTCATAGACATTACGTGGGCCGTTGCTGCAAGCGATAAAAAGGCACCAACAATTACTGTTCTGCGGAATAAAAGTAAAACAGCCGAAACTTCTACAATCCCCATAAAAATATTGTAGCCTTTAGAAAAACCAAGAAAAGTCCATGCCAGGCCCATAGGGGATGCATCACCAAAGGGTTGAAGCAGCCTGGTTAAAGAAGGATCGGGGAACTGGAGCTTGATTACCTTTATTAAACCATAAAGTACCAGGGTAAAGGCCAGGTAAAACCTTACTAATACCACAAGCCAATAATAGGCAGCGTTGTAGCTTTTGCGTTTGTGGTCTAAAAGCGACCATACAATACAGCCTATTACCGATACGATAAACATACAAAGCAACAGGACCCAATCGTATGAAGTATCGCCACTACCATTGGTGTAAATAGTGAAATCGTAATTGTAATGTATAATATGTTTAGCAAACCACGGAATAAAATGATGCAGAACCAAGCTGGGCAACTGCAGCAGACCTGATAGGAAAGTGAGAGCACCGTTATTATTCAGGATGATAAAAAGGGGCAGCAGGATAAAGAAAAACCTGAAGGATATTTTTTTACTAAGGTTCCATGGTGCGTTGGTTTGAAGAGCGTTTTCTGACATAATAGTTAGGGTTTATCTCAAAACTAAAAAATATCCAACGGTGTTCAAACTATAAAGGGCTAATTAACAGCACTTTCTTTAATCATTGTGTAAAAATCCTGATAAGCTTCTATAAAATCATCGGCAAAGTTAATGGCTCCTGATACGGCGATGCCATAAATACCGCTTTGCATTAAGGCTTCTACATCATAAATTTTAATGCCGCCTACCGCTAAAACGGGTAGCTGAATATTTGCCGCTTTAAGTTCTTGTACTGCATCGTAATATCCCTCAATTCCTAACAGCGGTAAATTGTTGGGTTTGGTTTCTGTTGTTGCAAATGGGCCAAATCCAGCATAATCTGCACCCTCATTAGCCAATCGAATTAAATTTTCGACAGTATTTGCCGAGCCGCCTAAGGTAACATCATTGCCCACCTTATTGCGGATAGCTGCGAAATTGGCATTCATATCCTCAAGATGAAAACCCTGAATATCGGCCTTGCCAATTAAATGAATGTGATCGGTAACGATTAGCGTAGTGCCCCAATCATCGCAGGTTTCGGCAATGGTATTTATATCTGCCAGAAGTGCTTTATCGGTTTTGCTCAAACAACGGTACTGTATCCACTTCGCCCCTGCTTCGCATGCCAGTTGCGCCTGCTCCACGTGCGAAAGGTGTGGGATATCGTGTGTGATGTAATGGAGCTTTTCGATGTATTTCATATTAAACTATTGTTCTGGACCAGGGTTGCAATATAAACAAAATCGCCATTGCAAAAGGAGATGTTGTTCCTTAAGCAATGGCGATCTTTAAGCTTTAGTCTTCCGGCTTTCTTAAAACTTTACATTCAGGCTTAACAAAAAGTTAGTTCCTGCCTGTGGATAAAAGAAATTTTCGGTAACCCTGCTGCCGCCCAATTGGTAGCCATAAGTGTAACCATTGTTTTCGTAGCGTTTGTCAAAAATATTATTAACCAATAAACCCAGATTAATGTTCTTCACCCCGGCAAATTTGAAATCGTAACCTAAGCGTGCATTGCTTACCCAATAACCATTTATAGTACGGTCGTTATTTTGGGTGTTATCTAAATACTGCTTGCTTACGTATTTGCTTTGTAAGGCTACCGCAAAACCACTAACCGGCTTATATACCAGTTCGCCAAAAAGAACGGCACGTGGCGAGTACGAAATATCGGGAAGCGCGTAGTTGTTTACCACCTGGCCGCCGTTGTCGTAATCGTCATAATATTCGGTAAAGTTTTTGATTTTGTTACGACTTAAAGCAGCGTTAGCGTTTAAGATAAATTGCTTGCTAATGGTATAGGCACCATCCAGCTCAATACCCAGACGGTAACTTCGATCTACATTTTGGCGGAAATTGCCGCCCACATCATTTATTTTCCCCGTAACCACCAATTGGTTTTTATAGAACATCCCGTAGGCATTGGCCCCGATGTTTAATTTGTCGTTTTTAAAGCGGTAACCCAATTCTAAATCGTTCAACTTTTCCGGCTTAGGAGTCGCACCCGTTGCTGCATCGGTATAATCATCACGGTTTGGTTCTTTGTTGGCCACACTGAATGAAGCATATACGTTGCTTTCCGGATTGATGAAGTAAGTAGCACCAAACTTAGGATTAAAGAAATTTAAAGTTTTGTTTATGGCCAGTAAATTCAGTTTGTTTTCAGTTCCGGCAATATCATAATAAACGCGGCGGTATTGTAAATCAGCGAATAAACTTAACGATTCGATAGGGCTGTAGTTAACCTTACCATAGGTATTGAAATCTGTTTTAAAACCGTCGTTATCATAATAATGCCTGTCTATATTACCGTTTGAGGCATATTGTGCCCAAATAATCTGACCGAAGTGCGCACCTTTATATTCGTTATAAGCACCACCAAGGGTAAAGTTGAGGTTCTTTTGCGGAACATAATTAAACGCATAGGTAACGCCATAAAAATCGTTATCTAACCAGCGGCGGCGAATGAGGTCTGTTTTGGTAATGGGCGTACCTCCTGCAACAACAACAGGATTTAAACCATAATCAGCCAGCTTATTCTGCACCCGGTACTCTTCATAGTAACCAGAGCCTTGAGTATAATGCAAAGCTCCGTTAAACGAGAACTGATCAGAAAACTGACGGGCGTAAATTAATTGGTAGTGGTTTTGAACATAATTATCAGTTTGGTTATTGTATAAGAAGCTGTTGTACCTACGTCCAGAGTTTAACAGGTTAGCCGCATCTTCAGCACTAAGCTCGTTCCGGGCGATATAGGCATTCATGCCAGCTACATCATTTTCTAAACGCGATTGCGGAATGCCATTCCACGACTGATAAGTTTTTTCGTTACCCGAGAAAACATTTACGCGCAATAAATCCTTATTGCCGTGGTAAGCACCTGACAGGAAATAAGATTTAAGTAAAGATGAACCCCGGTCTACATAACCATCAGAGCTGATTCTCGATAAACGGCCATCGAAACTAAAGCGGTTGTTAATTAAACCTGTTCCAACTTTTACCGTGTTTTTCCAGGTGTCGAAACTACCGTAAGTGCTGTTTATTTCTGCATAAGGCTCGGTTTCGCTGGCGGTAGTCTGGATGTTTAAACTGGCACCAAAGGCACCGGCGCCATTGGTTGAGGTACCTACACCACGCTGAATCTGAACATTATCAACTGAAGAAGCAAAATCGGGCATGTTTACATAAAATGTTCCCTGGCTTTCGCTATCGTTAATTGGAATGCCGTTAACAGTTACGTTTATGCGGCTATTGTCACTACCCCGTATGCGGATTCCGGTATAACCAACGCCCGCTCCTGCATCCGAATTAACCACTACACCCGGAGTATTCTGTAAAATAAAGGGTAAATCCTGACCGAAGTTATTTTGCTGGATTTCTTCCTTGCCGATATTCTTATAGGTGGTCGCCGATTTTTCGTTGGCCCGTGTTGCCCTTACAATTACTTCATCCGCCAGAAAATTCTGTGCCGTTAAAGAAAAATCTATCTTACTGTTTTGCGAAAGTGTTACTGTTTTTTCTTCAGTTCTGTATCCAACATAACTCACTACAAATGTATATTTTCCATCAGCCAGGTTTGATAAGGTGAAATTCCCGCCTGCATCGCTCAGTACAACGGTTTTTTTGTTTTTTATTTTAATGGTTGCGCCAGGCAAGGCATTGTGGTTTTGATCCGTTACCTTACCGGTAACAGCAAGTTGTGCCGATGCAAAGAAAGGCAACATTGCAACAAGGGCTGCAAAAAGTAAATTTTTCAATGTTTTTGTTTTTAGTTAAACCAACCGGAAAAAGGGGTTTCCCCGATTTTTAGTTAAACTTCCATAACTCCAATCCCTACGCCGGCATTACCCGGATCAGGTGCTTTTAAGGTGGATGGTTGGGGGCTTAAAGGTTGAAGGGTGACTACCCTTTGCCTTTTTACCTTCTACCTTTTACCTCAAAATGGGTATGTTCTCAGCCTGTTTTTGTGTTTATTTAAACAAGGCACCCCTAATGATGGGGCAAATGTAGAAAATATTTAGCAATTCGGGCAGATATTGTGATGTTATGCGACGGAAAGTCCAAAAATTGACGGCTTAATCGCAATACTTGAAGATTATTGAGATGATCTGTCTAAAAAATCGTCAACCGCTTTTTTAGCATTGGCCACCCTATCATGGCCCAAACCACTAATTACTACATAATTTGCGTCGAGTGCTTTTAATTCTTTGTGCCAGATTTCCATAAAGTATTCGCGTTGGTTGGGGAAATCGCGTAGTGGATCGTCTTGCCAGGGCAAATCGATATCCATTAACAGATATAAATCGTATGGTCTTTTAGGTAGGGTATCTAAAACCGGTTGCGGAGTTACGCCAAGCACTTCATCGCTCCAGATTTTAACGGTTACAAAAGTGGTATCGCAAATAATAAAATCGCTTTCTGTTACAGCAAGGATTGCATCTTCGAGGGCCACCTGACCATAAAACATGTTTTCTTCGTCTTGTAAAGTATAATCTGTAACCAGGTTTTCGCAATAGTAGCGGGCATATTCAGGTACCCACGAAACTTTATAGTGCCTGGCCAGTAATTGCGACAGGGTTGATTTGCCTGTACTCTCGGGACCAACAATGGCGATCTTCTTAATATTTTTATTCACAGTAATGTATGCTGACAAGGTTCAAATGTAAAGGAAAATGCCTTAAAAGAAAAAATCCGGTTGAGGAGGGCTCCTCTAACCGGATAATAAACCAAACAAACTATTTATGAAGAAATCCTCATGGCGGGTAACTAATCTGCGGAGGAAGCTTTAGATCATTGTCTAAAGTATATACAAAACGTATATATGTTCTGCTTATTACAACATTATTGCCAATAATGCGAACATCACAACTTCGTGACTTAATTCTGACTTCTGGGCGCAGTTTCTTAGTGTTATTTTAACACTTATTAACATTCAGATTACAATTGTATATTTCGGCACTACTATTGTGTATAATTATTAGTACGTTTTGAATCTTGCCTGTTCATTATTTAAAACTATTTGTACTATTTGGTGTTATTTATTTTAGACAGTTGAATAATTAAAAATTAAACCAATGAAAAAGTTGTGTGCAATATTAGCGCTGCTCATTGTATTTGCCCTTGGGGCAATTGCCTATACGAATAACAAGTTAGGCGGAATTATTGGTAAAATCAGTCCTGCGGATGCCGCCTCGTCTGTTTCGCTCGTAGCCGGAACAGATACTTTAAAGGCGCAGCTAAGCCAGGGAGTCTTCGCTTTTTCTAACCTTAAAGAAGGTGTTTATACCGTTTGGATACGGGCCAACGCGCCGTACAAAGATGCCATTATTGAAAAGGTGGCAGTGAAAGATAGTGCTACTACTGATTTAGGCGAAATTAAATTACAGCAGTAAGTGTATTTACAAAAGAAAAAGGTAAAAAAGAGGCATAATAAAGGCCTCTTTTTTATTTTAAAAAAATCAGCTTAAAATCGCGCTAAAGATGTATCTTTGCATCCCGACAGAACAGTTGGGATTTTCTTCGCAATAGCACTAAATCTCGTTGCTTTCTTAGGTTCTTAATGAACCAATACTTTAGAATTTTAATTATTGTTTAAGCTTTATCATGCCTAAAGACACTTCCATTCGCTCAGTACTAATTATCGGATCTGGACCAATTATTATTGGCCAAGCCTGTGAATTTGATTACTCGGGTTCTCAAGCGGCCCTATCTTTAAAAGAAGAAGGAATTACCGTATCAATTATCAACTCAAATCCGGCTACTATTATGACGGATAAAGTTATCGGCGACCATGTTTATCTGCGGCCGTTAACAGTTGATTCGATCGAAGCGATTTTGCAGGAGCACATTGCTGATGCAAATTTACCTAAAATTGATGCCGTATTACCAACAATGGGTGGCCAAACTGCACTAAACCTTTGTAAAGAAGCAGAAGAGCGCGGTGTTTGGGAAAAATACGGAGTTAAAGTTGTAGGGGTTGATGTTGATGCAATCGAGAAAACAGAAAACCGCGAAGCTTTCCGCCAGTTAATGGTTGATATAGGCGTAGGTGTTGCTCAATCGAAAATTGCCAACTCATTCTTAGAAGGTAAAGAAGCCGCTCAGGAAATTGGTTTTCCATTGGTAATTCGTCCATCATATACCTTAGGTGGTTCAGGTGGTGGTTTTGTGCACAGGAAAGAAGAATTCGATGCTGCGCTTAAACGTGGTTTAGAAGCTTCGCCAACACACGAGGTTTTGGTAGAGAAAGCAGTTTTAGGCTGGAAAGAGTATGAGTTAGAGTTGTTAAGAGATAGCAACGATAACGTAATCATCATCTGTTCGATCGAAAACTTCGATCCGATGGGTATCCACACCGGAGATTCGATTACTGTTGCACCGGCCATGACTTTATCTGACCGTTGTTACCAGGAAATGCGTAACCAGGCAATTAAAATGATGCGTGCCATCGGAAACTTTGCCGGCGGTTGTAACGTTCAGTTCTCGGTTAATCCTGCTGATGATGAAATCATCGCAATCGAAATTAACCCACGTGTATCGCGTTCATCAGCTTTGGCAAGTAAAGCAACCGGTTATCCGATTGCAAAAATTGCAGCTAAACTGGCTATCGGTTACAACCTGGATGAAATTGAAAACCAGATTACTAAAACCACTTCTGCATATTTCGAGCCTACTTTAGATTACGTAATTGTAAAAGTACCACGCTGGAACTTCGATAAATTTAAAGGAGCTAACAAAGAGCTTGGTTTACAAATGAAATCGGTAGGTGAAGTAATGGCCATTGGCCGTACTTTTATCGAGGCATTGCAAAAAGCTTGTCAGAGTTTGGAAATTGGCCGCTCAGGTCTTGGTGCAGATGGCAGACAAGTGCGTAACATTGAAGAAATTATGGACGGTTTGGAGCATGCTTCATGGAACCGTTTGTTCTTAATAAAAGATGCCATGACGATGGGCGTACCTTTGGAGTCGATCCGTAAGGTAACTAAAATCGATAAATGGTTCTTAAATCAGATTCAGGAGCTTGTAGCTTTAGAAACTGAATTAAAAAGATACTCTTTAAATAATATCCCACGCGATTTCTTCTTTACCTTAAAACAAAAAGGATTTTCGGATGTGCAGATTGCCTGGTTATTGGGCAATGTAACCGAAGATGAGGTTTACGACCGCAGAAAAGAACTGGGTATTCGCAGGGTATATAAAATGGTTGATACCTGCGCAGCAGAATTTCCGGCAAAAACACCATATTACTACTCTACTTTCGAAGAGGAAAACGAATCTGTTTCTTCCGATCGTAAAAAAGTAATCGTATTGGGTTCAGGTCCTAACCGTATTGGTCAGGGGATCGAATTCGATTACTCTTGTGTACACGGCTTACTGGCAGCAAAAGAATCAGGTTTCGAAGCCATCATGGTTAACTGTAACCCTGAAACGGTTTCTACCGACTTTAACATGGCCGATAAACTTTACTTCGAGCCGGTTTTCTGGGAGCATGTACGCGAAATTATCGAGCTAGAGAAACCAGTTGGTATAATTGTTCAGCTTGGCGGACAAACAGCTTTGAAAATGGCTGAAAAGTTAACTGAAAAAGGCATTAAGATTATCGGAACTTCTTTCGAGAACATGGATATTGCTGAAGACCGTGGTCGTTTCTCTGATCTGTTAAAAGAATTAAATATTCCTTATCCAAAATACGGAGTTGCCGAAAATGCCGAAGAAGCTATCGTTGTAGCTAATGAGGTGGGCTATCCAGTGTTGGTTCGTCCGAGTTATGTGCTTGGTGGACAAGGTATGAGTATCGTAATTAACGACGAAGACCTGGAGAAAGCAGTAGTGAAATTGCTGGGCGATTTACCGGGTAACCGTGTACTGATCGACCACTTTTTAGATAGAGCAGAAGAAGCAGAATCGGATTCGATTTCGGATGGTGAGGATGTTCACATTGTAGGTATGATGGAACACATCGAACCTGCAGGTATCCACTCTGGCGACTCATTCGCGGTATTGCCTACCTTTAGCTTATCAGAAACGGTAACTAAAGCAATGGAAGAATACTCTGTTAAAATTGCAAAAGCTTTAGATGTACGTGGTTTACTAAACATTCAGTTCGCCATTAAAGATGAGAAGGTATATGTAATCGAGGCGAACCCAAGGGCATCGCGTACGGTTCCGTTTATTGCGAAAGCATACGATGTGCCTTACATCAACATTGCAGCCAAAATTATGCTGGGTGTATCAAAACTGAAAGATTTTACCATCGAGCGTAAATTGAAAGGTTATGCCATTAAAGAGCCGGTTTCTCTTACGAGAAATTCCCTGAGGTAACTAAAGAGCTTGGCCCTGAAATGAAATCGACTGGTGAGGCGATCCGCTTCATTAAAGATCTGGAAGATCCTTACTTCCGCAAGCTTTACAAAGACAAATCAATGTATTTGAGTAAATAATTTTAATATAGAGATTCAATAAAAAGCAAAGGCCGGTGATTTTCACCGGCCTTTGCTTTTTATATTAAGGTAACCGTCATTCCCAACTTGATTGGGAATGACGGACTGTTTTTATGGATTTATTGCTTCAGCTTCGGTATCCTTGTCGGTGTATCAGTGCCATTTACAATGCTGGTTGCACTCTTTGCAATTGCCTTAATGGTTGATAAAATATTTTCTACATCTAAAGAACTGTATTCATCTTTAACCGAGTGGTACAATTTATCGATATCAATTTTATCAGTACTGATCGTATGTGCCGGAACGCCCAGGGCTGCTAATGTAGCGTTGTCGCTTCTATAAAATAAATTCTGCTCAGGATATGGATCCGGGTGGAAGGTAAATTCGGTTCCGGCCAGGTTTTTCTGTAGAATCTTGCCGAAGTCTGATCTTTCATAACCTGTAATAAATGCGGTGTTCTTACCGAACTTTGAATCTTTTCCAATCATTTCGATGTTGAACATGGCCACAACGTCATCCGGATTTAATTTCTCCGAAAAGTATTTTGCACCGAAGCCGCCAATTTCTTCGGCAGTAAAGGCCACAAAAATTAAAGTGCGTTCGTTGTTCTTTTGTGCTTTATAATATTTGGCCAGGGCAATCATTGCTGTTGTGCCCGAGGCATCATCATCAGCTCCGTTGGCAATACTATCACCATCTACTGGTTTTAAAAAGCCAAGGTGATCGTAGTGTCCTGAGAATACGACAATTTCTTTAGCTTTAGACTTGCCAGGAATTACACCCGCCACATTAAACAATGGCATTTTATCTACTTTGCTTTTGATCGTTGCTGAAAAATCGCTTGCTGCATCTTTGCCCAATACAAAAACCTGTACTGCACTGGTAGTTGTTTTTACGTCTTTTTCATCAACAGTTGCAGGTTTGCTGAAATAATTTCTGTAACGCTTAAACAAATCGGCAAACTTGCTGTCAACCAAAACAATCTGGTTTTTACCTGCTTCTGTCATTGCCCTAAGTTGAGCCACAAAAGGTTTTTCAGGGTCTAATTTAACCACAGCGGCATTCGATTTATCGAAGCTAACATTTTCTGTCGCTACACCAGTAATAATCAGGTTTTCAGGGGCAATCTCCTGCCCATCAATTTTAACACTGGTGCTTTGGTTGGTTATGCGGTATTTATTAAAGGTTTGGCGGAAAGTTTTTTCGCCGGTTAAAGGTTTTAAACCTATTTTTTTAAACTCCGATTCGATAAACGTAGCGGCCTTATCAATACCAGGGGTAAAGGTAGCTCTGCCCTGCATATCGTCGGCACTTAAAGTTTTAATCAGGTGGTCGGTATATTCGCGGGTAATAATTTTATCGATGTTTTGCGCTTTAAGCTGCAAACCTGCCATCCCGACTAAGGCAAAAAGGGCGATTTTCTTCATTTTTTATGTTTAATTAGTTGTTTTCGATTTAACTTGTGAGCCTAACCAGCTGGCTCTGAAATTTTGCATGGCAGGTGTTAAGGTTCCTCCTGTTTTCTCAATGCTCACAATTTCCAGGGCCGGATTTTCGGTCAATGTTAATTTAGTGGTTTTTTCTATTCCCCGGTGCTGGTAAGTAATATCGAGGGTGTCGCCGGGTTTATGATCGCCGGTAATTTTGACTACCTCCAAGACGTTTTTCACTTTTATGCCATCTATTGTTAATAAAACATCGCCAATATCTAAGCCTGCCTTATATGCGGGTGTTCCCTCCAGCGTTTGCGATAAAATAATTTTGTCGTCTATTGCGCCAATATTTCCAAAACCTGAATAGGCTTGTCCTGGGTTTGCTTTACGCAGTACCAGGCCGGCATTGAGCAGTAATTGCGCATAATCATTTTTTTCGGACCCATATATATACTTTTTAAAGAAGCCGGAAGCAAAGGCTGGGCTTTTGGTTAAGCTTGCCAAGGTTTTTTCCAAATCTGGAATGGTATAGGCAATTTCCGGCTTGCCGTAAGCTTTCCATAGTGCGCGCATGTAATCGTCGAGCGTAAGCTTAAATTCGGTCCTTAGGCGGAGGTCTAAAGCCAGCGCCGTTGCAGCTCCATAGGTATAATAGGACGTAAAAATATTGGCTTTGTTGGTTTGGTCGATCGCTACACCGGCATCGGCAAATACCGCGTACCTGCTCGCTTCGATGGGCGAAAAGTTGAGCGCCCCGGGCGAAAGCAGCACTGCATTCGCCAAGCCATTAAAAGTTTGGATCGCATTATCTTCTGTTTTTAAACCGGCACGGGTTAACAGCAGGTTGCCGTAATACTGAGTAAAACCTTCGGCCAGCCAAAGTTCGTTGCTCATATTGGCATGTTCGAAATTAAAGGGCTCTAAGGTTTTGGGACGTAAGCGTTCCACATTCCAGCTGTGGAAATATTCGTGCGAAAACGTGCCCAGTAAATTGGATTCATAGCCTGCAATTTTTGGGGTGCGTTGCACAATGGAGGTCGAATTCCGGTGCTCCATCCCATCTCCCGCATTATCGGGGTAAACATCTTCTAAAAAGTAATAATGGCCATAGTCATAGGTTGGGAACTCGCCCCATACCGCTAAATGCTCATCAACCATTTTTTTAAGCATGCCCGCATAATTATCTATCGTTTGCTGATCATCATTTGAATGCGAAATGAGGTGGATGGTTTGCACTTTGCCGTCGGTATTTTTAACCTGCCAGCTTGCGGTTTTATAGTCTGCAATTTCGATCGGACTATCCATAAAATATTGCAGGTTGGGTGCAGAATAACTTCCATCGGCCTCAGGTTTAAGCTGGGTGGCCACTTTCCAGTTTTGTTTACCGGTATAGTTAAACTTTACCTTTCTGGGGCGGTTATTCATCCCAATGGGGAAAGCAAAGGTTGCCGGAATATTTATGTGGGCATGGGTTTCGTCGAAACCAGCATAGGTGCCGTCAATCCAGTTGCCGAAAAGGGTATAGGTAATTTTAACACTGTTGCCGTGGCTGGGGATTTCGTATACATCACCTGCTGGCTGGTTAACCGTTAAGGCTTTTCCTGCGCCATCAAAGGCCTTTAAATGGTATATGTTTTTGCCAAACTCGTGTGTGGTATAACGGCCCGGCGAAGAGCGGCTCATGCGCACCTTTAAGGTGCCTGCAGGAACATTGGGAATAAGCATACTGATTTCTGCCTCGTGGTGGATGGCATTTGGAAATGAAACAGCATAGCTGATTTCGTTTTGGGCAAATGCAGAAAGCGATAGCAGGCTCACGATTGCGGTACCTAGAAATTTCTTCATAAAAAGGGAATTATGAGGGCAATTTAATAAAAATGGGAGATTTTTAAGCTAGCCTTTTTTGGCTAATGGTTGATCGTTACTGGTTAGATCAGGAACTGGCCGTTGTCTATAAGGCATCAACTATCTGTCTTTCCACCTTCCCTATTCTCTCAAACCTAGCTGTCCCAGTCGTGTTTTTCCAAATCACGGTAAGCTTTTCCTTTAATAATTTCCTTTCGTTTGGAAGATTCTGAATCTACCCGGGTTTCGTGGATATTATCGGCGACTTCGAAATGAAAATCTTTATCTTTTTTAGAATGGTAAATCGAAACCTCATCTCCGTCGGCAATGGCATAATCGTAAGGGCCACGGGCGCTCATCAGTTTAACAAATACAGGCAAACACTCAAAGAAGATAAATAACAGGCCAATAAAAGTTACTGCAATGGCGGTGTTATTATCGCGGCTGCCATCTACGTTAAATTTAAGCTGGCCAAGTGCCCAGTTGCGATCGGCAAAACCTGCAATATCAGATAAGCTGTCTAATTGTTTTTTGGTATATAGTTTTTCGGTAAACAGGCCATCAAATTCTTTGCGTTTATCCACAAAAGTTTCCGATTTGTTAATGGTTGCTTTGAGCGAGTCGAGTTCTGCTGTGCGTTGTGCAATTTCGGCTTCCTTGCGTTTGGCATAAGGACCATAACCCATTACGCCTGATGTTTCGGTGGTTTTGTTCCCGAATATTTCGAAGTTCAGTTTCTGACGGTCGGCTTTAATGCCTTTTTCGAGCGAATCGCGGGTAGCTTTTTGCTGGTTTAACCGACCAAATTCGACCTGGTATTTTTTCTCGAAGGCTTTATTCAAGGTATCTATTTTAGCGCGCTGACCATTCAGATAGCTCACTTTTAACCGTTCTTTAATCTCTTTATCAAAAATTTTAAGCTCAATTGGCCTCGAAATTACCATCCCGATCATGATGGCGAGTAAAATACGTGGGGTAGCTTGTAGCAGCTGCTTATTGGTGCTGGCGCTTTTATTGATGCTGGATACGATGTAACGGTCCATATTAAAAATGGCAGCACCCCATAAAAAGCCGAAAATGATGGCGAAAATTACCGCCAGATCATCGCCTTTAAATACAAAATACATGGCGTAACCGCCTGAAAGGGCTGCAAATAAGCCTGTAAAAAAGATGGTGGCACCAATGCCGGTATATTTATTTTGTTCTGAAGGATACTTTTCCAGTGTCGGGATATGAGCGCCAGAGCAAAACCAAAAGAAACGGTTCAGTTTGTCCATTTGTAACTATTTATAATTAAACGCCTAAGGGTTTAAGTTGTTACAGTTTTTAGCAAAATTTTATGGCATTTTTTTGATGGGGAGGGTAAAGCTGATTTTCCTATATTTGCATAAATACATTTAATAAAATGAAAGAAATATCGGTACAAGAACTAAAAGAGAAAATCGATAACAATGAAGATTTTCAATTAATTGATGTTCGTGAAACATTCGAATATGAAGTTTCTAATCTGAACGGAGAAAATATTCCGTTGGGTGGGATTTTAATTGAGGCTGATAAGGTTGCGAAAGATAAGCCAGTAATTATCCAGTGCCGTAGTGGTAAGAGAAGTGCAGCGGCTGTAATGCAGTTAGAGCAACAATACGGTTATGATAACCTTTACAATTTAAAAGGTGGGATTTTAGCCTGGCAAGAGGCTTACGATCCGAATATGCCGGTTTACTAGAATAACCAATTATCAAAAAACAATAACCAAAGTCCAGTTGTCAATTGGAGTAGGTTAAATATAAACAAATATCAATTTTCAAACTTTAATCTTAGGGGAATAAACGTTTTGAATATTTTTTGCTCTGGATAGGGTTTGAAAATTGGTTATTGTTAACTGATGCTTTGTACATAAATTCTCTTACAAACAAAATCCTCTATCTGTGGGTAAAAAATTTGCTTTAAATATCTTCTATAACCTGGCTATTATCCTTTCTATTTTTGGATTGGTTTGGTGTTATAACAACGCGAAATATCTTCCGGCCGGATTTCTGGTAGGTGTAACCTGTTGCTTGTTTTATTTCAAGTATCAGTTAACCAAAGACATCAGGAAAAGCTTTAAGGAAAAAGATCCTAAATTATAAAATGACTGAATGCTTGAATATTGGATGATTTAGTGAGGGAATGTGTATTTTGACTATTCATTCCTGCTTTGGTTCAAAAATCATTCATTCCACATAAGTTCATTAACCCCTTCAAGGCCTAATCCGGGTAAATCTTTTAAAATATATTTGCCATTTTCGAACGCTGGATCGGTAAAAGGATTGTTTTTGGTTAACCAGGGACCATCTAAATCTGCCCAGTTGCAAAGTGGCGCTAAAGCTGCTGCAGCTAATGTGGCACAACTGGTTTCGCTCATGCAGCCAATTAAAACTTTCATACCAAAAGAACGGGCTTTCAAAATCATCTGATGGCCTTCGTACATGCCACAGCTTTTCATCAGTTTTACATTAATGCCGTGGTAAGCTCCTTTCAGTTTGTCCATATCGGCTAAGCGCTGTACTGCTTCATCGGCCAGCAGCGGAATGGGGCTGCGTTCGGTTAGCCAGGCGTTACCTGTCAGATCATTTTTATCCATAGGCTGCTCAATTAAAACCACACCATTGTTATGCAGCCAGTAGATCAGATCGATGGCTTTAATGCGGTCTTTCCAGCCCTGGTTGGCATCTACGTACAAGGGTACCTGCGTCATGCTGCGGATTGTTTCGATAATTTCCTGATCGTTATCCCTCCCCAGTTTAACTTTTATCACCTTAAATGCACTGGCATCTTTCAGTTTTTCGCGGATGACTTCAGGTGTATCAATACCAACGGTGTATGAGGTAACGGGCATTTGAGCCGGGTTTGCCCCATAAATTTCGTAGCAGGGTTTATTTAATGTTTTCCCCTGTATGTCGTTCAATGCAATATCAATGGCAGCTTTTATCGCGGGCTGTCCGGGCGCAATGCTATCGAGGTAATTAATAATCTCTTCGAAATTAAAGGGATGTTTAAAAGCACTTAAATCTACCTGTTTTAAAAAGTTAACAGCAGTTTCATAACTTTCGCCCATGTAAGGTACCATTGAGGCCTCTCCATAACCTTCGATTCCTTCGTAGGTTATTTTGAGCAGCATTAAAGGGGTGCTGGTGCGGGTAAATTTGGAGATCGAGAATGGGTGTTTTAATTCCAGTTCAAATTGTTTGTAACTAATCTTCATGATCAATCGTCTTCTAAATAAATAGGGAAATTATTGCCTTACAAAAGTATATTTGTTTACTAACGCAAAAACCTCTGCCATGGAAAAGATTTCAAGATTACGATATTTTATTTATTTATCCTTAATAATTATAGAAGGATGTACCACCGGAAAAAATGCACTGCAAAAAGGCGATTATGATGCATCGGTGAGCAAGGCCGTAAGCAGGTTGCAAAACTCGCCCAAAAACACCGAAGCTATGCAGGTGCTCAAAACCGCTTACGATCTGGCCTTACAAAGCCATTTGCGAAAAATTGATGAGGCCAAATTATCGAACGACTTGTTCAGATGGGAATCGATTATGTACGATTACCAGAAAATAAACCAGCTGGCCGATGATATTAACAGCTGTCCGGCTTGTTTGGCTATAGTGCCCAGCCCTTCGAAATATATCAATGAGCTTGCAGATAGTAAATACATGGCTGCGGGAGCGAGATACAACTCAGGCTTAGGTTACTTAAGGGAAAATAACCGACTGGCAGCAAAAAAAGCTTATTACGAGTTCGAAAAAACACTGAACCTTCAACCCAATTACAAAGATGCGAAAGCGAAAATGGAAGATGCCTACTGGGCCGCGGTAACCCGTGTGGTGGTGCAACCCATTATCGTAAACAGCAGCCTTTATAAATTAAGTGCTGATTATTTTCAGCAGCAAATCGATCAGTTTATTGGTCAGTATGCGCGAAATAAGTTTGTGATTTTTTATGGAGAGCAACAGGCTACAGATCAAAAAATTGTTCCCGATCAGGTATTGAGCTTAAATTTCGATGATTTTGTGGTTGGACAAACTTATGTAAAAGAGCGGGTTGAAAGGCTAAAACGCGATAGCGTGGTAATTGGCGAAACCCGGGAAAGAAAACCCATTTACGGCACGGTAAAGGCTACTCTCAGTATTTTTGAAAAGAATATTTCATCTTCAGGCTTGCTGGATATGAGCATTATGGACTGGAACACTAAAAAACTGGTGCGCCAGCAAAAATTTCCGGGAACTTATGTATGGAGAGACAGTTGGGCGAGTTATAAAGGCGACGACCGGGCATTAAGCAAACAGCAACTGGCCATGACAAAACGCAGGGAGATGCTTCCGCCGCCACCAAGTACCTTGTTTCTGGAGTTTACCAAGCCGATTTATAACCAGCTGGTAGATGATATTGGTTACTACTATAATAATTATTAAGGACCCTTCGACTCTGCTACCATTGAAAGACCCAACATAAGGTCGTTCATTTCGACTGGAGCCAGCCCCTTTTACCGGTGGCGGAAAGGAGAAATCTATATAGACAGATTTCTTGACTTCGTTGCACTCCGCTCCTTTAGATTTGTTTTATTAATTTAGAATGAGAATGAGACAGAAGTAAACTACACTTCGCTCAGAGCCAAGGCTCATATTTCGATTCAGACTTCTGTCTCCCTTTCATCAGTGCCTCAGATAGAAATTAGGGCTAGAGACCCATTATCAAGGAGTTGAGTTAGCTGATGGAATTCTCATTTCACTTCTTAAAACAAATTTATGAAAAAGATTTTTATTGGTATCGACATCAGTAATCTGACATTGGATATTTGTATCAAAAAAGATGGTCAGCCCCAATACTTTACAATCCATAACCAGATAAAAGCTATTAAGGCTTTCTTTAAAAAACACACTACTGAAGGAAATGTAATAGCTATGGAGAACACGGGCCGTTATAACTGGAACCTTTATGAGGTGCTGGCTAGCTCAAATTTCCAAGTGTACGTTATTCCCCCGGTACATTTAAAAATGAGTCTGGGGCTTTCCAGAGGGAAAAATGATAAGGTTGATGCGCTTCGTATTTGCAGCTACATCGAAAAGAATCAAGCTGAAAGTATAATATGGAAACCCTCTTCAATAGTTGTACGCCAGCTTAAAGTATTGTTAACCGAGCGCCAATCAAGGATAAAAATGAAAAGTCAACTTATCAGACAACAATACGACTACCGGCTTATGAAAACATTGGCATTGGATAAAGACCTTTTAAGCCTCAATAAACAGCTAATCAAAGCTATAGAGATACAAATACTGAAGATTGAAGCAGATATCGAGAAAAGCATCCTGGGCGATCAGGAACTTAAAAAACAATCTGAGCTAATTAAATCTGTTCCAGGTGTGGGAAAAGTAGTTTCCTGGACTTTAATAGCTAAAACAGAAGGATTCACTACAATTAGTGACCCAAGGAAATTGGCCTGTTACTGTGGGGTGGCTCCCTTTGATTATCAATCAGGAACATCAATCAGGGGAAGATCCAGGGTATCGATGTTTGCCGATAAAAATATGAAAACCCTACTGCATTTGGCAGCAATGAGTGCCATAAGGCTTAATAATGAACTAAAGATGTACTACCAAAGAAAAGTTGGGGAAGGAAAAAATAAAATGAGTGTTCTAAATGCTGTTAGAAACAAAATCATTCATCGAGTATTTGCCGTAATTAAAAACCAAACCATTTATAAAAATGATTTGGTTTTATCATAGAAATCGAAATGACGACCATGGCTATATTGGAATCTTTCAAGAATAGGATATAGCAATTAAACCAGATACAAAAGGAGTCAACTAGTAACAGCTGACTCCTCTTAAACAGATTCTTCACTACGTTCAGAATGACAGAAACTAGAAAATGTACTTCGTACTCAGGAAGTTCGAATCGTCGCCTTTAACAATCTCGTTTAATAGTTTTTTATTGCTATCTGTAAACTTAGTGGCTACCAACGAGCGGATCGAGAACGAGCGCAACGCATCTACAACCGAAAGCGTACCTTCGGCACTATCTTTACGGCCGGTAAACGGAAATGCATCCGGACCACGTTGGCATTGACAGTTGATGTTTACACGGCTCACCTGGTTAACCAAAGGATCGATTAACGAAGAAATTACCGCTGCATTGTTACTGAAAATACTCACTTGCTGGCCGTGTGGCGAACCGATTAAGTACTCGATAGGTTCTTCTAAATCATCAAAAGGCACTACAGGTACAATCGGGCCAAACTGCTCTTCGCGGTAAAGTTTCATATTGCTGTTAACCGGATAAACAATGGCAGGGTAAACAAAGGTTTCGAGGGTTTGTCCGCCGTTTTTGTTAATTACCTTGGCACCGTGTACAACAGCATCGTCGATACAATCTTTTAAATATTCGGGTTTATTTAATTCTGGTAAGGGGGTAAGGTTTACACCTTTTTCCCATGGCATTCCGAATTTTAATTTTTCTACCTCGGCCGATAAACGTTTTAAGAATTCCTGCGCTAGGCTACGGTGTACATAAACAATTTTAATTGCGGTACAACGCTGGCCGTTAAAAGAAAGCGAACCCAATACGGTTTCAGAAACCGCCATATCAAGATCTGCATCTTTGGTAATAATAGCCGCATTTTTGGCATCAAGTCCTAAAATTGCTCTTAAACGGTTTACTTTAGGGTGCAGTTTTTTCAGCTCATTGGCTACCTTACTCGAGCCGATCAGCGTAAGCACATTAATTTTTCCTGATTTCATTAAACCCGGAACAATGGTATTGCCACGGCCGTAAATGGTGTTTACCACTCCCTTGGGAAAACTAGAGCGGAAAGCCTCTAATAAAGGGTAGTGCAATAAAGTACCGTGTTTAGGTGGTTTGAATAAAAGTGTGTTGCCCATAATCAGGGCCGGAATTAAAGTGGTAAAGGTTTCGTTTAAGGGATAGTTAAACGGACCCATACAAAGTACTACTCCCAGTGGAGAACGGCGCACCTGGGCTACAATACCCTGCTCTATTTCGAAACGCGAAGATTGTCTGTCGATATCTTTTAGCGCATCAATTGTAGCATAGATATATTCAACCGTACGGTCGAACTCTTTTACCGAATCGGCGTATGATTTACCGATTTCCCACATAATCAGTTTGGCAACAATTTCTTTTTGCTCAATCATTTTGTGGGTAAAGTTTTCTACACAGGCAATACGATCGGCAACACTCATGGTTGGCCACTGGCCGCGACCATTGTCGTAAGCCGCCACTGCAGCGTCTAAAGCTTCTGTCGATTCCTTTTCGGTACATACCGGGAAACTTCCAATCCGTTTTCGTTTTAAACCTTCTGGAGTTTTAATACATACGGGAGAAAAAACTTCGTTAAAAGGTCCGTTCCAGGGTTTCATTTCACCATTGGAAAGGAATTCTTTCTGATTGATTTCTTCCTTGAGCCTAAATTCATCTGGAATCTGGCTCTCTTCAACGAAAATACTTTCGAGGTTTAGCGGTGTACTCAATTTTGGTTTGGTTGTTAGGGTGTATAATTGTTAGTCTATAGTTTAAGTATAGATTAACGTTTTTAAAAAAAGCATTAAAGATTTAGGCACTTGTTGTGGTGCCTAAATCTTTTGGTTTGAATTATTTAACTTCTATCACTTTATATTTCGGAACAAGTGCTTTCATCACTGTCCATCCAATTAAATAAGCAATAGCACAGAAAGAGAAAACGATAAAATAACCGGCCTCTTTACCCTGGAAACCCATAAAGGTCATTTGGGTATCGCCGGCAAAGGTAAACAGTACGCCTGAGCCTTTGTTGATGAAAAATGAGCCTAAGCCTCCGGCCATGCCACCAATTCCGGTTACGGTAGCGATGGCCTGACGAGGAAACATATCACTTACGGTAGTAAATATATTTGCCGACCAAGCCTGGTGTGCAGCACCTGCAATACCTATGATAATTACCGGTAACCAGTAGGTGTAATGTCCTAAAGGTTGAGCCAGTAAGGCCAATAATGGGAAGAAAGCAAAAATCAACATCGATTTCATCCTTCCATCGTAAGGGTTCATGTTTTTCTTACCGATAAAATAAGAGGGTAACCAGCCGCCGATAATCGATAACAAGGTAATTACATACAATATAAACAGTGGGAAAGCGCTTTCGGTACCGCTCATTTTGTAAATATCTTTCAGGTAAGCTGGCGACCAGAACAGGTAGAACCACCAAACACCATCAGTCATAAACTTACCAAAGGCAAAGGCCCAGGTTTGTTTAAACTTAAGGCAATCGGTAAAGGATAACTTCTTTGTTGGCGATGCTGCAGTAACCGTTTCGCTCACTTGCTCATGCGCTACAATATCCTGCTGGATATAAGCCAGCTCCGTTTTGCTTACACGTGGGTGGTTTTCTGGTTTGCCATAAAGTAAAATCCAGAAGAACATCCAGATAAAACCTAAGGCACCAATGATAATGAACGACATTTCCCAGCCATACGCATCGGCAATGTATGGGATGGTAACAGGAGCGGCCAAAGCACCAACAGTTGCACCCGCATTAAAAATACTGGTGGCAAATGCACGGTCTTTTTTAGGAAAATACTCTGCGGTAGCTTTAATGGCTGCCGGAAAGTTTCCTGCCTCGCCCAGGGCCAGTACAAAACGGGCAAAAATGAACAGCGAAAGGCTGGTTGATAGGATTAAGGTCGTATTACCAACGGTAGAAAGTGCCTGCTTTGCACCTGCAAAACTCATGGCCCAGGTACCGGTAATAATGCCTGAAGTGGCAATACCACAAAAAGCGTGGATACATGCACCTACCGACCAGATTCCGATGGCCCAAAGGAAACCTTTTTTGGTATCCATCCAGTCAACAAAACGTCCTGCAACCAACATCGATCCAGCATAAAAAAGAGAGAACAGCGCAGTAATGGTTCCATAGTCGCTATCTGTCCAATGAAATTCGGGAACAAAATAGTCTTTCCATGTAAGTGAGAGTACCTGTCGATCTAAATAGTTAATGGTGGTTGCAACAAATAACAGTGTACATATGGTCCATCTGTATTTGCTCATTTTTGTTTGGCTCATTTCGGTTGTGTGTGGTTAGGGTAAGGGTTATTTGCTTTGTTTAATGAGGTCGAGTGCCAGTTGGGTATTTTCGTACAGTTCATCGTAAAGACCTTTGCTCATCACATCTTTACTGATTAGTTTACTGCCCATACCAACTGCACAAACACCAGCTTTAAACCAGGTTTTTAAGTTATCGGCATCAATTTCTACACCTCCGGTTGGCATAAATAGCTGCCCGGCAAATAAATCTTTAATTGAAGAAATAAATTCGGGGCCTAAAATATTAGCAGGGAAGATTTTAATCAGCATGGCTTTGTGCTCTTGTGCCACGCTAATTTCGGTTGGGGTCATACACCCCGGAATCCATAGCATGCCAATTTTGTTGGCAATTTCGGCAACAGCCGGATTGATAATAGGCGCAACAATAAAATCGGTTCCGGCCTCAATAAAAGCATTTGCATCAGCAGGGGTTTTAATGGTACCAATACCCAGATAAAGATCGGGCATTTCTGCATCGCGGATTTCTTTTAGCTTTTTAAAATTAGGCAAGGCTGATTTACCGCGGTTGGTGTATTCGAAAACACGAACACCTGCTTTGTACAGGGTACGCAATATTTCAACACTTCCTGCTTCGCTATCCTGATAAAAAAGGGGTAGCATGCCCTGCTCTAAAATGGCATCTAAAATTTTGTGCTTGTTACTGATCATGGTTATATAATTCGTTTTTCTATATCGGCCACGGTGCTGGTTGTGGCATCACTTGCAATGTATAATTTATCGTATGCGGCTGCGGTAGCAAAATTTAAGGTTTCTTTAGCTGGTAAACCGTTGTAGAAACCATAAATCAATCCACCCATAAAGCAATCGCCGCTACCCACTTTGTCTAAAATTTCTTCCGAAACATATTCTTCCGAAACGGTGAGTTCGTTGTTGGTGTAAATGGCGGTATAATAGCGGATGCCTTTGCCATGATCGAACCTGAAGGTATTGGCTACGGCTTTACATGCCGGAAACAAACTTAATATTTCTTTAGAAGTATCAGTTGCCTGTTGTAGTAACGTTTCTTTTGCATAACCTTCGGTTGGCAGCAAATCGGGATGGAGTGCTGTGCCCAGCATTTTATTGGCAGCCCAAACATTGCCCATAATTAAGGTACAATATTTAGCCAGCTCAGGTAAAATATCGATTGGCTCCTTACCGTATTTCCAAAGCTTGGCGCGGTAGTTTAAATCTAAAGAGATGGTAATGTTTTTTGCGCTGGCGGCTTTAAGTGCTTCCAGGCATACATCGGCAATATTTTGGTTAATGGCCGGGCAGATGGCGCTGAAATGGAACCAGGCTACATCTTCAAAAACTTCGTCCCAGTTAATCTGTCCAACTTTTAAACCGGCATAGGCCGAATTGGCCCGATCGTAAATTACACCGGCATTTTTAAGGTCTTTTCCTTTTGGTAAATAGTAGAGGCCCAAACGCTCGCCATCGTAAACCATTGGCGTAGTATCGATATTGCGGACATTAAGATATTCAACAATTTCGCGCGTTACCGAGTTATCGGGCACAGCCGACAAGTAAGCCGAAGGTACATTCCATAAGGCTAAGGCGGTAGCCACATTTAGTTCGGCACCACCCACATAAAATGGCAGTTTGTTTTCTTTTAACCATTGGCCATCCATATCCGGACAGATGCGTAAAAGTATTTCACCAAAGCTTAAAACTTTTTTTCCTTTTTTTGATGAATCGAATATTTGGGTACTCATTTTTGTAGATAATCGGCTTTTTTCATGCTGTTTTCTGCAACGGTATGAAAATGGAAGTAAAACGTTTGAAATGCGTTGAATCCAATGAAATTCTTCGTTAAAGCCTGATTTTGGTTAAAATTTAAAGTAATTTTTTGCGTTAAAGTACGAAATATCCTGCACAATTTTACCAACCCACTCCAGGTCGTTAGGCAATTCGCCATTTTCAATGTCGGCCCCAAACAGGTTACAAACAATCCTTCTGAAATATTCGTGACGCGGGAAGGAAAGGAAGCTGCGCGAATCGGTAAGCATACCCACCAGGCGGCTTAAAAGTCCCATGTTCGATAATGCATTTAACTGTTTGATCATGCCATCTTTTTGATCTAAAAACCACCAGGCCGATCCGAACTGAACCTTACCTGCTACCGAGCCATCGTTAAAATTGCCAATCATGGTGGCAATTAATTCGTTATCGGCAGGGTTCAGGTTATAGATGATGGTTTTGGCCAGTTTATCCTGATTGTCTAAACGGTTTAAGAATTTAGAAAGCATACGCGCCTGGCTAAAATCACCAATCGAATCCCAACCGGTATCAGGGCCTAATTGTCTTAACATGCGGGCATTGTTGTTACGCAGTGCGCCTAAATGATATTGCTGTACCCAGCCTTTTTCGTGGTCCCACTCGGCAAAATAAACCAGCATAGCCGATTTGAATTTCAGGTTCTCTTCGTAAGAAATTCCTTTTTTACCGCGGATTTTATCAAAAATAGCGCTGATTTCGGCTTCGGTATAATCTTCGGCATAAATTTGCTCTAAACCATGATCAGATACCGAACAGCCATTAGCTGCAAAATAATCGTGACGGCTTTTCAACGCATCGATATAGTCCTGAAAACTGCTGATGGTTTTATCCACAACACTTTCCAGTTTATCAATGTATTCGTTTAAGCCTTCAATATCATCGCTGTTCATGGCCTTATCAGGACGGAAAGCAGGTAACATTTTAAGGTTTGCACCTTCTCTCGCCAATTGCTGGTGAAAGTTCAGGCTATCTAAAGGATCGTCGGTAGTACAAACCGATTCTACATTCATTTTTGCCAATAAGCCACGTACCGAATATTCGGGAGTTTGCAGCTTAGCAGAGCATTCCTCGTAAATTTTCTGTGCGGTTTTGCCCGAAAGTAAATCGGTAATACCAAAATAACGCTGAAGTTCTAAATGCGTCCAGTGGTATAAAGGGTTACGCAAAGTGTAAGGCACGGTTTCTGCCCATTTCTCGAACTTTTCAAAATCTGAACCTGCACCTGTGATGTATTTTTCATCAACACCGTTGGCACGCATGGCCCGCCATTTGTAATGGTCGCCGGCCAGCCAAACCTGGCTCATGTTGGCAAACTGAGTGTTGTTGGCAATTTGCTCAGGGATGAGGTGATTGTGGTAATCTATAATGGGTAATGGTTTGGCAAAATTGTGGTAAAGTTTCTCCGCAGTTTTGCTTTCCAAAAGAAAATTTTCGTCTAAAAAAGGTTTCATGCTATGCTTAGATGTACGATATGAAAGCTGTTCTGGTCATATCTGGTTAATATTTTATTGTTAGTGGTGATCAACTATACATGGTCAGTGCGGACACTGACCATGACGTAATTAAAGGCTCACACCGCGTTTCCAGGGAATAAAATCGTCTTGATTTAATAATACGGCCTTTGGAATCACCTCGCCACTTGCGGCTTTAATGCAGTATTCCAAAATGTCCTCGCCCATTTGTTCGATGGTTTTTTCGCCTTCGATAACCGGACCGCAATTGATATCGATAATATCGCCCATCCGTTTGGTTAGGGCATTATTGGTCGATACTTTAATGGTTGGGCAAACAGGATTTCCGGTAGGTGTACCCAGGCCGGTGGTAAATAAAATGAGGGTTGCGCCCGACGCCGCTTTACCGGTAGTGGCTTCTACATCGTTACCGGGTGTACAAACTAAATTGAGGCCTGGTTTGGTTGCAGGTTCGGTATAATCCAAAACATCTTCAACCGGGGATGTACCGCCTTTTTTTGCTGCACCGGTACTTTTTATTGCATCGGTAATTAAACCATCTTTAATGTTGCCTGGTGAGGGATTCATGAAAAAGCCCGAACCTACATTTTCAGCCGATTGGTTGTAGGCCGTCATTAACTGGATAAACTTGCGTGCAGCAGTTTCGTCTTTAGTACGGTCAATTAGCTGTTGTTCTGCGCCGCATAGCTCAGGAAACTCGGCCAGCAGTACAGTCCCGCCTAAAGCCACTAATAAATCGGAAGTATAACCCACTGCAGGATTAGCGCTGATGCCACTAAAACCATCGCTACCGCCACATTTAACGCCTAAAACCAGTTTGCTTAATGGCGCTGGCTGGCGCTCTATTTTATTGATTTCGGTTAAACCGATAAAAGTTTTTCTAATGGCTTCTTTAACCAGTTGCTCTTCGCTTTGCGATTGCTGCTGTTCGAAAACAAATAATGGTTTATCGAAATTAGGGCTACGGTGTTTCAGGTCTTCCATAAAATCATGCACCTGCAGATTCTGGCAACCGAGGCTCAAAACGGTAACACCGGCCACATTGGGGTGATCGGCATAAGCGGCCAATAGCTTGCTCAAAACGGCAGCATCCTGACGGGTACCGCCACAACCACCCTGGTGATTTAAGAACTTAATGCCATCAACGTTTTTAAAAACGCGGTTGGCTGATGGATTGGCCTGCCCGATAGATGCCGGATCGGCCTCTGCTAAAATTTCGCCGTTTTTGTAAGCTTCTACCAGCTGGTGTGCGTACGATTTGTATTTGTCGGTTACAGCATAACCCAGTTCGTTATGTAAAGCTTCGCGAATTACATCGAGGTTACGGTTTTCGCAAAAAACAGTCGGGATGAACAACCAGTAGTTGGCTGTTCCCACACGGCCATCGCTGCGGATATAACCATTAAATGTACGGCCTTCAAATTTAGAAACATCAGGTGCCTGCCATTCGTAATGGTACGGACGGAATTCGAAAGGATCAGACGCATGTTTGGTATTTTCGGTATCCATTAAGCCACCTTTTAGGATGAAATGCTGTGCCTTTCCAACCAGCACACCATACATAATAATGTGGTCGCCCTGGTTCATATCCTGCATAAAAAATTTATGCTTGGCCGGAATGTCATCCTGTAAAATATAGTCCTGCCCATCGTGGATAACGGTTTCGCCTTTTGCCAGGTTTTGAAGCGCAACCAATACATTATCGTTAGGATGGATTTTTAAAATTCTCGTAACCATTTTATATTGTTCTTTCTGAATGCAAGTTACCTAAAGTTTCTTTTGCACCTTTATTTTGTAATAAATCAACGTACGATTTTACGGCCGCGTTAAAGCCGGGGTAATTGTTTAAGTTTTTATCCCACAAACGTCTGTCGCCAAGCGTATTGTCTACCACAGTTTCAGGATTTTTCCAGTATTCGTATAAAATTCCGGCAAATTCATCGTCAATAGGGTAAGTTTTTCCGTTTATGTTTGCAACGAAGACTTCGACATCTTTAGCTACATTCATGAAAAGGATGTAGGCCGCCACACCCAACGCGGTAAGCTGAGGTGCCTCATTTTTTAAGGCGTAGTACCTTCTGATTAAAGGCATGTTACGCATCTGCAATTTTGAAGTGTAATTTAAGGTAATGGCCTGCCACTTGTGCTC
The DNA here is from genome assembly GCA_965284455.1 of Sphingobacteriaceae bacterium. Taxonomy (GTDB): domain Bacteria; phylum Bacteroidota; class Bacteroidia; order Sphingobacteriales; family Sphingobacteriaceae; genus Pedobacter. Next base: position 4,213,592 of record OZ260086.1, on the reverse strand, counting down.
TAACGCGGGGTTACTGAAACGGTCGATTACACTTTTTGCAAAAGCAAGGGCTTCTTCATAAGTAATGTCTTCGTTTACTACAACCGGGGCAATTTCATCCTGCATCAGTTTTAGCACGTGGGCCGAAAACTCTTCGTTGGCCATGGCCTCTTTTACAGTATTAAAGCCCGCTAAAATGGCCAGTCCACAGCTAATGGTGTGGGTTCCGTTCAATAAACGGAGTTTTAATTCTTTAAATTTATCGATTGATGGAACAATGAAAATGCCTTTGTCGGCTTTGGCAAACGATAAGATTTCTTTTACCTTTTCGCTCGATGATTCGATGGCCCAAAGTCTGAAAGGCTCTGCCATAATCATCAGTTCATCTTCGTAGCCTAATTCGTTTTCAATGGCTTTTTGCTCGGCTGCAGGTAGTTTTCCAGGTACAATACGGTCGACCAGGGTTTTGCAGAAATGATTGGCGGTTTTTAACCAGTTTTCGAAATCCCAACCCAGTTTGTTCTGGATGGCCAGGTTCAGTACAATCTCTTTTAGTTTATCTGCGTTATCGCTAATTAGTTCGGTTGGCACGATTACCATTCCGCTTTCTGCCGAACCATTAAAGGCTTTGTAACGTTCGTGCAAAAAGGCCAGCAGTTTGCCGGGGTAAGATTGTGGCGGGTTATCGGTAATTTTATCCTCGCTTTTAACAATACCCACTTCGGTGGTGTTCGAAATTACCACCTGCATTTCGGGCTGGTGTGCAGCCTTTAAAATTTCAGCCCAGTCCTGTGTAGCCGATAGCACACGGCTGATGGACGAATTGATGGTATTTTCTTCAACATTAACTCCATCTTCAATACCTTTAACACACAGCGTGTACAGGTTGTCCTGTGGCGAGAAAGCATCGGCGCCACCTTTTGAGGTTGATTTAACGACTAGCACGCGACCATTAAAAATGCCCTGGTGGTTAGCCTTATCGATGAAATAATCGGGTAAGCCACGCAGTAAAACGCCTGTACCAAACTGGATTACTTTTTCTGGTAATGCCAAAATTTCAGCGCCTGGTTTGGTAACCTTTTCGCTGCTGATGCTGTTTAAATTTTCTTTGTTTAAAATCATTGGTCTTCCAATTTCCGTCATTGCGAGGAACGAAGCAATCTTAAAGCGGTAGTGATGCCCACCCATAGTAGTAGGATTGCTTCGTGCCTCGCAATGACGAGTTATACAATGTTTATTTGCCGTTTGTGGCTAACCACTTCGGATAATCTTTTTCTATAAATTTTTGTGCCCAGCTACCGTACCAGGCATAACCGTTTCTGCGTTCGGGAATCAGTTCTTCCAGTTTTAACTTAATGCTGTTGTCCCTGTCGCCGAAAATCGGGATGTTTTTATTGAGGTCGTAAAAACGCGCCCAAACCACCGATGACTGGTCGGCAACCAGTGCTGCACTTTTTTCTTTGGTTTTCGGATCGGTGCCCCTTTCGAAACGGTAGCCTGCAATTTTGTAGGTGTTAAACCAATTGTAAGCTGCGGTTATGGCTGCTTTAATTTCGGGTGAAGGATTTTTAAAACGCATTAAAAAACGGGTAATACCCATCGATTCGCTCGTGCTTAAAGATGCAGGCTCAAAATTCCGTGCTTTTGCAGGTAACAGACTGTCTTTATCGTATTGTGCAGCCCAAATGGTTAAAGCTCCGTTTTGTTTAACCTGCGTTTTTAAAATACAGGTTATGCCTTTTGAAACTGCTTTTTCGGCTTTTGGAATATAAGCTGCATTTACGACTTCAAAATCATTTTTTTTGGTTACAATATCTTCGAGGATATCGAGTACATTGATCATGGCATCATCGTTATAGGTGATCTCTGAGCGGTAAAGCGCTTTATCGGGATAATATTGTGGCCAGCCACCATTGGTATACTGTGCTTCCAGGATATAATCAATTCCTTTTTCAGCGGCCTTCAAATAGCTTGCGTTCTGTGTTTTTTTATACGCTTTAACTAAATAAACTACCTCCCTGCTGGTGGCTTTGTTATCGAATGTGGCATGTAAATCTTTAGTGGCTTTTATTCTGGCCAAAAGCTCAGGTGTTAAGCTTGCACCATAGTTAACCACACTTTTATCTTCCAGTTGTTTTGGCCAGCCGCCATTACTCAGCTGATAAACCAACATTTTTTCAGCTGTCGAATCTGTAGGTTGCTGTGCAAAGCACGACAGCATCAGTGTGCTACAAATCAAGGTTAATACTATTTTTATTTTCATTGTTTTGTTTGTTAGTTTTTGCAGGGGCTTTTTGCCACGGAGGCACAGATTAACACGGAGAACTTTTTTATTCCATGGTCTGTATCTCCACAGACCACTACTTAATTCTTTTTCCGTGCCTCTGTGTTTCCGTGGCTGATATTTAATTTATCTGCAGTTAAATCCTACTTTTTCCCGGGAACCTGCTTCGTCAGCCAGTTTACCAGATCGTTTGTTGCTTTAAAGTTTTCAAAACCTGCAGGCAGTTTTCTGCCATCAATGTATTCGTTGTAAAACCAAGGGTCGCCAACTGCAAAAACGGTTCCTTTACCATATTTAGCCGTTGCAATCAGTACATCGCCATTATCGGTTAAAGCCGAAACGGCAGGCGCTTTAGCTACGATTGTCGAAATTTCTTTGATGTAAACTTTTTTAGCGGTTTTAAAAATCGTGTTTCCTGCAGGTATTTTTACCGCCCCTTGTTCGAAGTTTGTGCCCTGAACTTTATTGCGGCTGTTTTCATTGAATTTAATCCCGAAAGTTTCTGGCAGTACATTGAACTTGCTGATTTCGCAATTGCCCGCATCATTTAACAGCAAGACCAAAACCCCACCTGCTTTAACCCAGGCCGCTATTTGTTTAGCGTGATCGGCGTTCATGAAATTCGGATTGGCCGTTTCTTTTTCGGTATCCGGATCTACAATGATATAAATGTTGCTTCCTTTTAAGTTTGCCGTTGTTGGTGCAGCTTTAAGCGTTGTAGTTTTAGCACCTGCATCGTTAAATATTTTACCGAATAGCGAGAATCCGTTGTTATCGTCTTCTTCCCAAACATAATGAAACGGGATTTTATCGCCCGTTGGCCCGGTTGTATATTCGTTGTTGAAGAAATTATCGACAGTTACGGTTAAGCCCTTGCCGGTTTTGGGCAAAGCTGCAATTTCCATTTCGGCCGAAGCACAGATGAAAGCGCCAACTCCTTTCGGATCGTTGGTGATTACTTTTTCGCTGATGTAATATTCAAAACTGCCATCACGGTATTTGGGTTTGCCGCCAAGCCCCGAAACAGAAACGGTTTTGGTCAGGTTGATCCTTTCGTTACCGGCAGGCTCAACAAATTCTTTCTTTAAACCAGCATAGCCTTTATTGGCAGCTGCCATAAAAGATGGGGCTAACCAACCTTTGCGCACGCCTTTGGCCAGGCCATACACAAACATGCTTGAAGCCGAACTTTCCAGGTAATTTCCTTTTCTGGTGGGCATATCTAAAATATCGAACCAAACACCCGATTTAGGATCTTGGTATTTTACAGCAGCAGTTGCCGTACGGTTTAGAATGGCTAACAATTCAGCTCTTTTAGGATGATTGGCGGGGAAATTATCGAGCACATCAACCAATGCCATGATGTACCAGCCCATAGCCCTTGCCCAAAAATTGGGTGAGCGACCAGTTGTTTTATCGGCCCATTGCTCAGCCCTGCTTTCGTCGTAGCCATGGTATAATAAACCCGTTTTATTGTCGCGCGAGTTTTGCTCCATTAAAATAAACTGTTTGGCGATATCGTCAAAAGCAGCATCTTTTTTCATCAGTTTGGCATATTCTGCATAAAATGGCTCGCCCATATACAATCCATCCAGCCACATTTGGTTCGGATAAATTTTCTTATGCCAGAAACCACCTGCTTTGGTTCGCGGTTGTTGCTGTAACTGATCATAAAGTTTGGTGGCCGCCAACAGGTATTTCTGCTGTCCGGTAACTTTGTAAAGCAACAGCAACGAGCGACCGTTTTTAACGTTATCGATGTTAAAATCTTCGACTTTATAGGTGCTAATATTGCCTTCTTTATCTAAATAGGCATCCATCGAGCTTTGCACATATTTAAAATATTTTCCCTCGCCTGTATTGCGCCAAACCGCTGCTGCACCTTCTAAAACTACGCCCATATCGTAAGTCCATTTCGGACCTTTCGCGCCTTTAAGTAAGGTGGTATCCTGAAACAGTTTTTCCATTGCCGTTAAGGTTAGCTGTTCAGATAATTTCTTTTGTGCCAAGCCATTTTGCACGAAAACAGTAAGGAACGCTAAGGTTGCTGTAAGGTATATGATTGATCGCTTCATCTTAATTATTTTGAAATCTCCAATACAGATTGATTTACTTCGGTGCCAAAGGCTGATGTTTTTTTGGCTTTTGAAACATCGGTTCCTGTTATTTTTAGGGCTTTTGTTTTTTCGCCAGTAATGTCGAACAAAAGTTCAGCACCATTTTTATACTGAAGCCCGTTGATATTGATATTGCTGCCATTCTGAACACGTACAATTGGGTTGGTATCGTCAGTAATTACATTCACATTTTTAAGAAAAATGTTCGATGCCTCAATAATTTCGATGCCTTTTTTAGATTGAATGGTTACATTTTCGAGGTGAATATCCTTGATGTTCATTTCGGGTAAACCCCTGAAAAAGATTGCTTTTTCGGCACCGTTGGCTACTACGTCTTTAATATAGAAATTTTTAAACTGGGGAGTTGCTTCGGTAACGGGAACGGTAATGGTTTTAATGGCTTCGCGTTTTTCGCCTGCCAAAGGAACCGGATCAACTGCAGCATAATACATGTCGAATAAAATGGCTTCGCCGGGGATATCGATCATGTTGATGTTGTTCACATAAATATTTTCGACCACACCACCGCGGCCACGTGTGGTTTTAAAACGCAGACCAATATCGGTGCCGATGAAAGAACAGTTGTATACCCAGATGTTTTTGGCCCCGCCGCTCATTTCGCTTCCAATAACGAAACCTCCATGCGCATGGTAAACCACATTGTTTCTGATAATTACATTTTCTGTGGGTACGCCACGTTTGCGGCCAGCCTCATCCCTGCCAGATTTAATGCAGATGCCATCATCGCCCACATCAAAAGTGCTGCCCTCAATCAATACATTTTTGCACGATTCTACATCAACACCATCGCCGTTTTGTGCAAACCATGGGTTTTTAACCTGCAGGTTTCTCAAGGTCAAATCTTCGCAAAGCAAAGGGTGCAGGTTCCAGGCTGGTGAGTTTTGAAAGGTTACGCCTTCTAAAAGCACTTTTTTGCAACCCGTTAATACCACCAGGTTAGGGCGGAGAAAGTCTTTAATATCTTCATAATCGGCAGCCGTTTTACCCGCTTCAATTACCCCGGCATTTTTGGTGTTCGAGCCTTTAACGGTTTTTTCTGATGGGTACCACATTTTGCCATCAGCCCTTACTATGCCACCCGAAGCAACCAGCGTTTTCCACTGCGTTTCGGTTAGTTTATCTTTTTTTACCATGCGCCATGCACCTCCGTTTCCATCAATAATACCTGCACCGGTAATGGCTATGTTTTGTAAATTAACCCCAGAAATAGGGCTTTGGTTACGCCAGGCTGGTTGTCCCTCCCAGTTTCCCTGAACCAGTTTATATTGGTTAAAATCGGCAGTAAACTGTAGAATGGCATCGCGTTTTATATGTAGGTTTACATTGCTTTTTAATTCAATTGGCCCGGTTAACCATAGGCCAGAGGGGATTAACACCACACCGCCACCTTTTTGACTTACAGCCTCAATGGTTTTGTTAATGCTTTGGGTATTTAAAAAAAGCCCGTCGCCTTTAGCACCAAAGCTGGTAATGCTGGTGGTGTCGTTTTTAAATTTAACCTGCTGAATAACGGGCAATGCTTGTTTTTGTTGAGCAATAGCCGAACATGCAGCTGATATTAAAATACATGTGAGCGCTATTTTTGTCCGGCAGAAACGACCTGTTATATGTTTCATTGTTGATGCTGTTAAATTATATTTGGTTAATCGTATAACAAGTGTACGTTGTTTGCTCCTAAAACAGAAGAGAAATCTATGCAATCGTTGCCGGAAAACAAACGCAAAAAGCACCTTGTTTGAGGTGCTTGTGTTTTGATTGTCAGTTGTTTAGTTTGTTTATTTGCCCTCGGGATGCCAGCCTCGGAAAACGTTTTCCAAAATATAGGCACTATACTCAATATCCGTTAATTGGTGCGACCATTTGGCCCTCGCATTTGGATTTGCGCCCTTTCCAACACTTTTGTATTCAGCATAGTAGGCAGTTTGTTCGTTGCTGGTTTTGCCCCAATTGTTCCAGCCTTCCGGGCGGATCAAATCGGGTAGTGTGCAGTTTAAATAAACCACTTTTGCATAAGGCCTCCAGGGCCTGCCCAAATAGAAGCTATTTGCCGGGGCATCGCCTTTAATAATACATTTGTTAAAAACATAACCAAATTTGGTGGTATCTGCGGTTGATGCTGCTGTAATGTAACCAGCCTTTTTGCAATATAGCGTGCAGTTTTCGAACCAGGCGGTTGCGGCACCAAAAATGAAATCGACAGTGCCTTCAATGTAGCAGTTTTTATAATACTGGCGGTTGTTGCCGCCGTAGGTATAAAGTGTATCCTGAAAGCCCAAAAACCTGCAATTGATGAAAACCGATTTATCGCCACCGGCCCAAACCGCTACTGCCTGTCCAACCGGACCCGATGAATTTTCGAAAGTGATGTTTTCTGCCGAAAAGCTTTCGCCGTAAATGTAAAAGCTGGATGAACCTGAAGTGCCCTTTTCTTCGCCAAAAGTGTTTTTCTTTTGGGCATAATCATCGTAAGTTAAAATGGTTTCGTTAAGGCTTTCGCCAATCAGTTTCACATTTTTCTTCGATGCTGCTAAAATCAGTTTTTCTTTGTAAGTGCCTTTTTTAATGAAAATTACAGTGGTTTTATTTCGGAAATCGGGTACTGCATGGATGGCTTCCTGCACCGTTTTAAAATTCCCGCTCCCATCGGCAGCAACAATAAAATCGGGTTTAATCTCTTTTGCATGTGCTGCAAGGGCAATGACTATTAAAAAGAATAAGGCAATTGTTTTCATATCGATTTGGTTAGGTATAAAATAAAATCGGCCACGCAAAAGTATGAACTTCATCACGCAGCCGTGTTTTAAAATATATGATGAACAATTTTAAACATTAATATCCGCCGGAAAGAAGTTTTAGCGAAATTAAAAGATGCAAACGATGTCGGGAACGATTGCACAATATCTGTTTGCCTTGGAATAAAAAAAGGCTTAATCTTGTTGGTAAGCCATTGCTAGCCAAATATTACGAAAAACAGCATTGTAAAATGAAATACTTCCTTAGTTCGATCCTTATTATAGGTTTTGTTGCTGGCACATTTGCGCAGCAAAATCCGTCAAATAAATATGTTTCTAAAGTTTGGGTGTCGGATCAGGGCAACGGAACTTATCAAAATCCGGTTGTAAACGCCGATTATTCCGATCCGGATGCTATTCGAGTAGGCGACGATTTTTATATGATTGCCTCCAGCTTTGATGCTGTTCCGGGTTTGCCGATTTTGCATTCCAAAGATCTGGTGAACTGGAAAATTATTGGCCATGCCTTAAAGCGCCAGCCTCCTTTTGATCATTTTGAGAAAACACAACATGGCAATGGGGTTTGGGCACCTGCTATCCGTTACCACAATGGCGAATTTTACATTTATTACCCTGATCCGGATTTTGGAATTTATGTAACCAAAGCCAAAACGATTACCGGCGATTGGTCTGCACCACAATTGGTTGCTGCCGGTAAGGGTTTGATAGATCCCTGCCCTTTTTGGGATGAAGACGGAAAAACTTACCTCGCTTATGCCTATGCAGGTAGCCGGGCTGGAATTAAAAGTGTTTTGGCCATTATGCCGCTAAGCAGCGATGGGATGAAAACAACAGCCAAAGGCCGCATTGTCTACGACGGACATGAGCTCGATCCCACTATTGAGGGACCTAAGTTTTATAAACGCAACGGCTATTACTATCTGTTTGCACCTGCAGGAGGTGTTTCAACAGGCTGGCAGCTGATCTTGCGGAGTAAAAATGTTTACGGGCCTTACGAAAGAAAAGTAGCCATGGATCAGGGTAAATCGGCCGTTAATGGGCCGCACCAGGGTGCCTGGGTAAATACTCAAACTGGTGAAGATTGGTTTTTACACTTTCAAGATAAAGATGCCTATGGCCGTGTAGTGCACTTACAGCCCATGAAATGGATTAATAACTGGCCGGTAATTGGTGTGGATAAAGACGGTGATGGTACTGGCGAGCCGGTAACAGTTTATAAAAAACCGAATGTGGGTAAAGTATATCCGATCGAAAATCCGGCTGAAAGTGATGAATTTGGAACAGTTGATTTAGGCTTACAATGGCAGTGGCAGGCAAACCCGCAACCCACCTGGTGGTTTACCGATGCCGGCAAGGGAGTTTTAAAATTATATACTTCAAAAATCCCTGATGAGGCTAAAAATCTTTGGGATGTACCCAATTTACTAATGCAGAAGTTTCCTGCCGATGAGTTTAGGGTAACCACGAAACTTAATTTCAAGCCCAACCCTAAATTGGAAAATGAAGGCACAGGCCTGGTTATTATGGGCAGAAGTTATGCCCAGATTAGCATTAAGCATAAAAAGGATGGCTTGTACCTGATGTATGGTGTTTGCCCGAGTGCAGATAAAGGTAAACCCGAAAATGAAAAAGAAATTGCCAGATTAAATCCGACAACTGGCGGATCTGTATCGGTGCAGTTAAGGGTACAGGTTGTTAACGGAGCCAAATGCCGGTTTAGCTACAGCGAAGATGGCATTACCTTTCATCCAGTTGGTGACGAGTTTCAGGCTGCAGCCGGGCAATGGATTGGAGCAAAAATGGGCTTGTTTGCCATACGCGATACACAGACAAACGATTCGGGAATTGCCGAATACGATTGGTTTAGGGTAGAGCCAATTAAATAATTGATCAGCAAAATGAAACACTCTAAAATTATTATTGCAGTTGTGGCTACTGGTTTTTTACTGATGTCTTTCATCACCAAACCCAGGCCCGTTAAGGTTTATTTAATCGGCGATTCGACTGTTGCAGATTATACTTTAGATGAGGGGTACTTGCAAAAGAAATACCCGCTTACCGGCTGGGGACAGGTTTTTCAATCCTTCTTGCAAAAAGATAGTTTAAGAAAACTAGGCAAGCTGATTAAAAGTGATAGCGCTTTGGTGGTTGATAAGGCAAAAGGAGGCAGGAGTACGCGCAGTTTTTTTGAAGAAGGCCGGTGGAAAGAAATTTTAACAAGCCTCGAAAAAAATGATCTGGTATTGATTCAGTTCGGTCATAATGATGCCGCAAAAGATAAACCCGAACGTTACGTGGATATACCGGGTTACAAAGATTTTTTAAAAATGTATGTAAATGAAACCCGGGCAAAAGGTGCTATACCTATACTCATTACACCGGTTACGCGTAATTACCCCTGGAAGGATGGTAAGTTGGGCAGTGCACATGGCGAATACCCACAAGCGGTAAAAGATGTGGCCAAAGTATTACATGTGCCGCTTATTGATTTAACCACACTTTCAGCCGGGTTCTTTACCACAAAAGGTCAGGAATACGTAAGCCAAAATTATTTTATGAACTTAGATTCTGCCAGGTACGAAGCCTACCCGAAAGGGCAAAAAGACAATACCCATTTCCAGCCGGAAGGTGCGAAGGAAGTAGCAAGGTTAGTGTTTGGGGAGCTAAAAAAGATTAAAAACCTATCAGATTTTTAAAACCTGATAGGTTTGAAAGATTTATCCAACAATTACTTTGGCGGTAATGGCAAGCCTGTTCCATGCGTTGATAGTAACAATTGCCATAATGATATTGGTGATTTCGGTTTCGCTAAAGAAACTGGCCACTTTGTTATAAGTTGCATCAGATACGTGGTTGCTGATTAAAGTTACCTCTTCAGTTAAAGCGATAACCGCTTTTTCTTTTTCGGTAAACAGGGTGGTTTCTTTCCAGGCGCTCAACAAATACAATCTTTGTTCAGTCTCGCCAATTTTGCGAGCATCGGCCGAGTGCATGTTTAAACAAAATGCACAACCGTTAATTTGCGATGCCCTCATTTTAATCAGTTCTGAAAGAATCGGATCGATTTTACTGGTTGATAAATATTTTTCCAAGGCATACATGGCCTGGTATGCTGCCGGATCTACTTTTGGGATATCAATTCTGCTTTCCATTTTTTTATTGTTTTTGATTACGATGTAAAGTTCCGCATCCTGGCCCTGAAAAAACTTAATGTAGTTTAAGAAATGCTTAAACCGCAAAGGCCGCTAAGTTTTTGCGCTGAGTTACGCAAAGAAATATGCACCCAGCTCTGCGGCTTTGCGCCTTGCTTTGTGTGCTCTGAGGTTAAGAAAATGCGGTTAAAGAAGCTTAGATTATCTCTTAGCCCTGATCTTACTCAAAAACTCTGGCGTAAAACCCAGATAAGAAGCCAGCATGTATTGTGGTACACGTTGTACAAATTCGGGGAAGAGTTGATTAAAGTGGCGGTATCTTTCTTCAGCAGTTTGGCTGTAAAGGTATCTGATCCGCATTTGGGAAGCCTGGTGGTTTTTTTGTAAAATCAGCCTGAAATACTTTTCCAATTTGGGCAGTTTAAGGAACATTTCGTCATAATGGTGGTGTTCAATGGCAATCACCTCGGTATTTTCTGCTGCCTGGATATAAAATTCTGAGGTTTTTTGGAAGAGGAAGCTGGTTAAGTCGGTAATCCACCAGTTTTCGATGGCAAATTGGGTGGTTTGTTCGGCACCTTTAATGTCAATGAAATAGAGTCGGAGGCAACCCTTTACCACAAAGTAATTGGCCCTGCAGGTTTGCCCTTCTTCCAATAAAAAAGCTTTCTTTTTAACCGAAAAAGATTTGAGTAATGAGGCAAGAAGTTCCTGCTCATCGTTACTCAAATCTACAAATTTATTAATATGGTTATAAAGTGCGCTGTACATTATTAATTTTTAAAGCTAAATTAATAATAATTCAGGTTTACATATCAGCCGCCTTCAAAATATCACTGGCGTAGTTGCCCCAATCTTTTAAAGCCCCTTTTAAAATGTCGCTCAGCTGCTTTTTGCTGACAGGTTTACCTTTAGCAGGCATTTTGAGCTGCGTGGCTGCTACTTCTGTATCTTTTACTGCGGTAGCAAACCAGGTAATGTGCTCACGCGGTAAAGCCACTCCTAATATCATACCGGGTAATCCGCTAAAAGTTTCAGGACCGCCCGAAACCGGAATTAAATCAGTATAAAAGGCTACAACATAAATCGAATCCATGATTAGTGCATTTGCCCTGCGACAATTGTAACCGGCAATTTCCCTGAATTCATCAGTTATTTTCCAGTTTATTTTACGTACTGAATCTTTAACCAGGTAGGTTTCCTCGTAAACCGATTTTTGATTGATACTGGTTGAGTTTTTTAAATTGGTTAAAATAATATTGCTCTGCTTGGCCGAGGCAAAATTACTTGCCCAGTTGTTGCCAACACTTTCGTCGGGTATTGGATTAAAGTACGTTTGATCGTTTTTAAAAACAAGTTCGCTTTTTAAAGTTTTAAACTGCGGATTATTTTTCTGATACTGTTCGAATGCCTGCGCACTCCAGAAATTATCAGGGTAACGCTTAATCTGATCTTTAAGCAAGGCGTATATATTTATCTTTTTCTCGAATTGAATAGTACCCTGTTGTACAAACCTTGCGTGTTGTGCCATTGCATAATTTACAGTGCAAAAAAGCATCATTATGGCGTATCTTAATTTCATTTTATAATAATTTTAAAAGATCAGGTATATAATATTTAGTCTTTTTTAACAATATCGGTTGATTATTTTTGAGGTGCTCCGCCTCCCATTTTATTAAAATCCCAAACCAGCGAGAACATAAAATAACGGCTAATGTTGTTGTAATTGGTCTGTGTGATCATATTGGAATAGGCATACCTTCTGAAACCACGGTTTTGATTAAACAAATCGTTTCCGCGAATGGTAAATTTCAGGTCTTCCTTTTTAAAGAAAGATTTGGTAATGGAAGCATTAACCACAATCTGCTCGAAACTGGTATCAAAAGCTTGCGAACTTGGGGTATAAGTATATTCGCCATCGGCCTGAAGTTTAATTTTTTTCGGTAAGGTAAAGCTCATGCCGCCCCAGCCCTGCATACCCCATCCTTTGTTAGCGCGGTCTTTTTGTAAAGATGTTACCTGGGAATTGTAGCTTGGGCCAAAACTCAGATAAATTTCACTCTTATCTTTATAACGGTTAATGTTTATCGACGGACTGAAGCGGGTGGTTGTTATTTCGTTTAATTCAGTAACATCGCTTAACTGGCTTTTTACATAATTGTAGCTGGTATTGCCGCCAGCATTTAAATTGAGGCCAATATTGGTATCAAATAAAAACTTTAGTTTTCGGCTAATGCCGCCATAAATATTGTAGTTAATAGGGGTTTTATCGGTTAAGTTAACAGATTTAGCAATTGTTTTACCAACAGCATCGGTTTGGGTATTACTTACAATGGCTTTGTTTACGAAACCAAAACTACCGCTGATATATAACGATTGTTGTGTTAAAACTTTATAGGAATTATAGTTAACATTAAAACGGCTATCAAACGATGGTGCCAGATCGGGATTACCTTCAGGTTGATACAGTGGGTTATCGTTGACCCTCACTGGTTGCAACTGGCTAACTGAGGGTTGAGTGGTATTTCCGTTATAGCCGATGCGTAAAGATTTTTGGGCAGAGAACTTATAAAGGTAGCTCGCTTGCGGTAACCAGTTTACAAAACTCCTGTTGTAGGTTTGGTTAGAAAGCTGCTCTATCTGATCGAAATTTACCGCACTAATCCTGCTGCCTATACTAATGGTTGTTTTGGGCTTTCTGTAGTTAAAAATCGCTCCACCCTGATGGATATATTGAGTAGCCTTAAAATCGTTGCTAAACTCCGTATCCAGTACATCGTAATTTCCCGGAGTAGATTGATTGAAAGATCTGCGGTCTGAGCGACTATCGTTAAGCACGAAACCATAGTTGAGTACCAAAGCCACTGCTTTAGTAATTGGTTCGTTATAGGTTACATTGGTGTTAAAAATGGCGCTGCGGGTATTATTGGTTTTGTACTGATCGGTTAGTTCACCACTGGTTTGTGCTCCCAATGCATCAAAGTATTTAACATCCGAATGCAGAAAACCTGTGCCATTAATTTGGTTTAATTTTTGACTAACACTAATCGAATAGTTTCGGCCTAATTTTTTAAGTTTTTTAGTATAAAGTGCCAATATATTAAAGTTCTGCTCCTTACCATCATTGCTGGTTGATTGATCATTGCTGTTTAGCAAAGAATTATCGCCTCTCCGGCCCTTGCTGTTTGAGCTGGAGGTATTGTCACTATTTTTCAATGTGCCGTCAACAATCACTTTAAGGTTGCTTGTGGTATCTAATTTAATGGTATAGGTAGCATCCAGTTTTTGCCTGAATACATTCCGGTCAGAGTTTTCGTCGGTATTGGTGTTAATAATTCCATCGGGTAAATTGTTCTGACTGATCGTGTTTTTAGTGGTTTTAATCCCCAAAGCACCTAATTTGTAATTGGTATTTATCGTTTCTTTATCATCGTTCCACTTATTATCGTAATGCGCACCTCCGGTTATGGCCCTAGGTATCCCTTCGCCATAATAGCTGCCACCTTCCAGTTCATCGCCCCCACCGTAGCTAAACCACATGCTTCCGTCATCGCTCATCTGCATATTATCGCTCCCGGCACCTAGCTTATTATTATCTTGCCAGCTTAATCCAGTTGTACCGTTATTGCTGGCTGTACCATAAACAGATAATTTTTGTTTGGCTTTAAAGCGGTTAAATAAAACCTGGCCTTTATAAAAATCGTCGGTGCCGTAGCCTAAATCTACCTTGCCGAAATAGCCACTTTTTTTATCTTCTTTTAGTTTAATATTGATGGTCTGTGTTTTCTGCCCGTCGTCTACTCCGGTAAATGCAGCCTGATCGCTTGATTTTTCATAAAGCTGTACTTTATCAACCATATCGGCCCTTAAATTTTTGGTAACCAATGTCGGGTCATCGCCAAAAAACTCTTCACCATCCACCAGTACTTTCGGAACTGTTTTCCCCTGTGCGGTGATCTTACCGTCTTTATCAACCTGGATGCCAGGCAACTTTTTTAACAAATCTTCTACCTTATCGTTAGGCTGTATACTATAACTTGAGGCATTAAATTCGGTAGTATCTCCCTTAATCTTGATGGCTGTTCTTTCCCCTTTAATAATTACATCATTTAGGATTTTTGCCATTCCTGTAAGGTTTATTTTGCTGTAATCCTTAACCTGTGTAGTAGAATCGAGTGTAAAATGATCTACAAAGTCGGCATACTGGGGGTAAGAAACCAATAGGATAAACTTACCATTTTTAATGCCGGTAAGCTCAAAAGTGCCGTTTTCTGCAGCTCTGGTAAATTTTACCAATGTAGAGTCTTTTGCATTTAAAACTGCAATAGAAGCACTGGATAAAATCGCCGTCGAAGCGGTATCAACCGTTCGGCCTTTAATGGTATGCAGGCTCTGCGCTCTTGTGTACGATGCAATGGTGACAAAAAAGCACAGCGAGAGTAATAAACGTTTCATATAGAAAGGATCTGTTTTGTTTTTACGAATATAGAACTAATATATTAGTTGTGTGTTACGTTTTAACTTTTTTTAACATACTGTCTTTAATGCACCGTATCCTGACAATTTTTAGCCAAGCCATAGAACCAATTTCGTATAGGTTATTCAGGCGTTCGTCTATAAATACATGGGCATGGTATAATAGTGTCTTTTTGCCTGAAACGTTTTGGATAATCACCCGTCTTATTTACAGAAAAACACCTGGTAATAAGGGATTTAAAATAAAAGGTTTATCCAACATAAAATATTAAGATCATGAAAAATTCTATTCAAAAATTATTTGCAGCTGCATTGGTAATGGCTACTTTAAGCAGCGCGGCATTGGGAGCTCATGCCACAGAAAATAATGCCAGCTATACCGCTTTAACCAATGTTAAAAACATCAGTAAGATTGTGGTATCGGGCAATGTGAAATTAATCCTGGTTCAGGATGCTAAAGAAAGTGTGGAGGTTTACGATCAATACTATGGTAAAAATGCAATGGTGCAACAACAAGGTGCTGAATTAAGAATCAGTTCTTTTGATAAAAATACCTTAATGGTTATTGCACACGTTAATAATCTGGCGACGATCGAAGCTTCAAACACAGCAACAGTAAGTACAGCGGGCAGCTTTAATCTGTTAAACCTGAACGTTGTGCTTAACGACAGAGCCTCGGCAGACATAGCTGCCAATACGGTTAATTTATCCACAGAAATTAAAGATGCTGCAACGTTAAAATTGTCTGGCTCTACCGAAGAACATAGGGCTGTAATCGGGTCAGAATCGAAAATTAAAATGGGCGATTTTACTGCAACTGAAAGTACCATTCAGGTAGCTGCAAAACCGGCTGTATTGGCTAACAGCAATCCATCACGCTATGGCGATATAGATATCGCTATATTGGAAAAACTATTCTAACTCCATCATATATTTACCCAAAAAGGCCCTAGATTTCAAAGAGGGCACTGAAAAACTAGCCATTGAAAAAGGGCTTATGAATTTTTGCTTTCATAAGCCCTTTTCTTTGTGATATTCGCAATCTTCTAAATTTTATTTTACAATTAGACGATTCTAAAAGACCTTACCTGCCGTTTTTTATCAATATTTAATACGACAATTTTTTACAAGGACTTTTTGAGTGCCCTCATTTCAAATTTAGGGCCTTTTTATATTAATAACATGGCTCTCTTTGCAACTACGATCTGCGAGCGCTGCATTTGTAATGCAGAATTATCTATAAATCAAATTTGATACCCTGTGCCAGTGGCAGGGTATTGGCATAATTTATTGTATTGGTTTGTCTGCGCATATAGGCTTTCCATGCATCCGATCCACTTTCGCGACCGCCACCGGTTTCCTTTTCGCCACCAAAAGCCCCGCCAATTTCAGCGCCCGAAGTGCCTATATTTACATTAGCTATACCACAATCTGATCCACTGGCCGATAAGAATTGCTCCGCTTCCCTGAGGTTTAACGTCATAATGGCTGATGAAAGCCCTTGTGGAACAGCATTTTGCATGGCTATGGCTTCATCCAGTGTTTTGTATTTGATTAAGTATAAAATTGGCGCAAAGGTTTCGTGCTGCACAATCTTAAAATCGTTGTTTACTTCTGCTATACATGGTTTTACATAACAACCGCTTTGGTAAGCTTCGCCCGATAATACACCTCCTTCTACAACAAAACGACCGCCTTCTGCTTTACATTTTTCAATCGAATCAAGGTAAGCAGCAACCGCATCGGTATCAATCAGCGGACCAACATGATTGGTTTGATCTAAAGGATTGCCAATACGCAGTTGCCCATAGGCATTAACCAGTTTTGCGACGAAGGTATCGTAAACACTTTCGTGTATAATCAGTCGGCGGGTAGAAGTACACCGCTGTCCGGCGGTGCCAACAGCGCCAAATACCGCGCCAATTAAACTCATATCCAAATCAGCATGTGCTGAAATAATAATGGCATTGTTGCCGCCTAATTCGAGTAAACTCTTGCCCAGGCGTGCACCAACAGCAGTGGCAACGGCTTTACCCATTCGTGTCGAACCTGTAGCAGAAACCAAAGGAATACGGCCGTCATTTGTCATCAGTTCGCCAACTTCTTTATCTCCTAAAATTAAACTGCATACACCTTCTGAAACAGCATTTGCTTTGAAAACCTTTGCAATAATGTGCTGGCAGGCAATAGCTGTTAGAGGTGTTTTTTCTGATGGTTTCCAGATGCACACATTACCGCAAACCAGTGCCAGGGCTGCGTTCCAGCTCCAAACTGCAACCGGAAAGTTAAATGCTGAAATAATACCTACAATACCCAATGGATGCCATTGTTCGTACATGCGGTGGTTGGGGCGCTCGCTGTGCATGGTTAAGCCATATAGCTGACGCGATAAACCGACAGCAAAATCGCAGATATCGATCATTTCCTGTACCTCGCCAAGCCCCTCTTGTAAGCTTTTCCCCATTTCGTACGAAACCAGTGTACCCAAATCCGATTTGTTTTCGCGCAGGGCATCACCAAACTGTCGCACAATTTCGCCCCTTTTAGGTGCAGGGATGCTGCGCCATTCGGTAAAAGCGCTTTGTGCCCGGCTTACCACATTTTCATAATCAGAACCGGTGGCAACTTTCGCCGAAGCAATCAGTTTCCCATCTACAGGTGAAAAACTTTCCAATGTTTTTGCATTTGCTGCCCCTCCCCAATGGCTCCCTGTGCTAAATGCCGCATTATCGGCATTTATGCCCAATTTGTTTAAAATGGATTGAATATCTGTAATCATATCTCTATCGGTTTACACAAAACAACAAAAAAATAAAGGAAAGCTAGGCACATTTGGCGCTTAACTTTATCACAATTCTTAATATCTTGCCCTAACATTTACTAAAACGACTACTCAATGAAAAACATTAAATTATTACTCATCGCTTTCCTGGGCTTTGGGCTTAGTCTCAATGCACAAACCAAAAAGGCCACCAATAGCCTGTTATGGGAAATTTCGGGAAAAGGATTGAAGAAACCATCTTATTTATTTGGAACACATCATTTTACCAGCAGAAAGTTTGCCGATACCATGCGGGTTTTGCAGGAGAAACTAAAATCAGTTGATGGCGTAGTAGGCGAGATTGTAATGGATAGCACAGTACAGGGAAGAATGGCGCCGTTTTTAATGATGAAAAACAATACGCTCGATAGTTTATTTACACCGGAAGAGTACAAAGAGGTAAACGATTATATTAAAGCTAAGAATCCCGATATTGATTTAAAAGCACTCAATACCTTCAAACCTGCTCTGGTTAGCGTCATGATTATGCTACTCGACAATCCCGAAATAAGGGAAGTGGCCGATGGAATAGATGATAGCTTTCAGAAGTATGCCAAAAGCAATGCAAAATCTTTGTATGGTTTGGAAACCGCCGAATACCAGGGAGCTTTATTATTTGATGACGACTTGCAGAAGCAAAAAAAAGCCTTGCTAAAATCGATCAGAGAATCGGATAAAAACAAACTTAGGGCAAAGGAACTTAAGAATTATTACCTGGCTCAGGATATTGATAAATTAACTGATCTCTTTAAAATTCAAGATGAAGAAAATCGAGCGTTTATGACCGAGATGCTCAAAAACCGGAATCGACGCTGGTTAAATCAACTGCCGGCTTTGATGGAAAAAGAATCGTTGTTTATTGTAGTTGGTGCAGGCCATTTGGTAGGCGATGAGGGCCTGATTAAAGGCCTGGCGGCTCAAGGCTATATTGTAAAGCCTGTTGCAACCAATTAGTTTTAAATATTACTAACAAAAATTTTAGTATTTAATTACCACAATTCTTAATACCTTGCCTCAAAGATTACTGACTTATTAAATCTTAAGAAATGAATAAAAATTTTATTGCCTGTGGGGTAATATTGGCTGCTGCTTTTATGGCCAATCCTCTTTTCGCACAGGAACAAACTGCTGAAAAAACTAATAACCTAAATGTTTACCGTGTAACCGCAACCAAGGTTAACGACCTGGTACATACCAAACTCGATGTTTCTTTCGATTACGCAAAACGTTACCTGTACGGTAAAGCCTGGCTTACTTTAAAGCCTCATTTTTATGCTACCGATTCGCTAACGCTTGATGCGCAAGGGATGGATATTAAAAGCATTGCGCTGGTTGGGCCAAAGGGCAATACACCACTTAAATATACTTACAATGATAATAAGCTGTATATCAACTTAAATAAAAAGTATACCAACACCGAAAAATATACCGTATACATTGCTTACACAGCTAAACCAGATGAGTTGAAGGTGAAGGGGAGCGCGGCCATAACCGATGCCAAGGGCTTGTACTTTATCAATCCGGATGGTGCCGATAAAAATAAGCCAACGCAAATCTGGACGCAAGGTGAAACAGAATCGTCATCGGCCTGGTTTCCAACCATCGATAAACCCGATCAGAAAACTACACAGGAAATTTCGATGACGGTAAAATCGAAATACACCACCCTGTCAAACGGAAAACTGGTGAGCCAGAAACCCAATACCGATGGTACAAGAACCGATACCTGGAAAATGGATTTGCCACACTCACCTTATCTTTTCATGATGGCCGTAGGCGAGTTTAAAATCACTAAGGATGCCTATAAAGGTAAGGAAGTAAGCTATTACCTGGAGCCCAATTATGCACCTTATGCGAAGCAGATTTTTGGTAAAACACCTGATATGATCCAGTTTTACAGCAATTTACTGGGTGTAGATTACCCATGGAATAAATACTCGCAGGTAGTGGGCCGCGATTATGTTTCGGGAGCGATGGAGAATACCACTGCCACCCTACATGGTGAGCACGTACAAAAAACAGACCGCGAGCTGTTGGATGGAAATGAAGAAGGTACTATTGCACACGAGCTTTTTCACCAATGGTTTGGCGATTATGTAACTGCGGAATCTTGGTCTAATTTAACCATGAACGAATCTTTTGCCACTTTTGGCGAGGTGATCTGGCATGGCCACGATGCCGGTCAGGATGCGGAAGATAAATCGCGTTACGAAAAATTGCAATCTTACCTCGGTTCGACTAAAAAAGGCGAAAGTCCCGTGTTGGCCCGCTTCCATTATAACGATAAGGAAGACATGTTCGATAACATCAGCTATGCCAAAGGATCGATTATTCTTTACGCGTTAAAAAACCAGATGGGCGATGCTGCTTTTTACAAATCGCTTAACCGTTATTTAACTGCCAATGCTTTTAAAAACGGCGAAACGCACCAATTGCGCCTGGCTATGGAAGAGGTAACCGGTAAAGACTGGAGCCCTTATTTTAACCAATGGTATTACAATGGAGGTCACCCGGTTTTAAGCATCGATTATGGTTACGAAAATGGTAAAGCAACCATTAAAGTTAAACAAACGCAAGATGCCAGCGTGCAGACTTTTACCCTTCCGGTTAAAATCGATATTTATGCCGGTGGACAAAAAATCAGAAAGGAAATCCTGATTAACAGCCGTGAGCAGAACTTTAGTTTCGACGTAAGTAGCAAACCTGATTTGATTGATTTCGACGTTGATAAAATTGTGGTGGGCGAAACTAACGACAATAAAAACGCCGAAAATTACTACTTCCAGTATAAAAATGCCCCTAGTTATGCCAACCGGATTGAGGCATTGCAATTTATTATGCAAAGCAAAGCCAACAGCGGGCAGCAGGTATTGTTAACGGCACTAAAAGATAAATCGGCCGATTTACGTGCGCTGAGCATTGATGGCCTGAATTTAGAAGATGCCCAAATTAAAGCTGCGGCTCTGCCGATTCTGGTTCAGCTGGCCAAAAGCGATAAAGATACCGAAGTAAGATCGGCTGCGATAAGCAAACTTGCCGAAACAGGAGACCAAACGTATAAAGCTTTAATGAACGAAAGTTTAAAAGATCGTTCGTACAAGGTAATTGCTGCCGGACTTGGTGGTTTAGCTAAACTGGCTCCACAAGAAAGTGCTACTGCTTTGGCGACTTTAGATGCCGATACTAAAGACCATATTGCCGGTTCGGTTGCAACATTATACATCAGCGATCCAAGAGATGAACATCAGGCCTTTTACGAGAATATTATGGCTACCGGCGACAGAAGCAAGATTTTTGCTACCATCGGTCAGTATTTTCAGTATTTAAGGGCGAATACTAACCCTGAGGTTACTGAAAAAGGAATCAAAAACATTAGTGGTGCAATTGAAAGATTGAAACTGCAGGCTTATTTAAACAAACAATTGGCAGGTGCTTATACTGCAACTGTACAGGCTAAACAAAAACAGGCTGCTGCGGCAACAGGTGCCGCTAAAGATAACCTGAACAAACAGGCTGAATTGTTTAAAAAAGGTGCTGCAGATTTAGGTAAAGAATAAACGAGCAGGTTGAAAAACAAAGAAGGCTGGCATAAAAAACAGAGGGCACTGAAAAAGTCCTTGTAAAAAATTGTCGGATTAAACATTGATAAAAAACGGCAGATAAGGTCTTTTAGAATCGTCTAATTGCAAAATAAAATTTAGAAGATTGCGAATATCACAAAGAAAAGGGCTTATGAAAGTAAAAATTCATAAGCCCTTTTTCAATGGCTAGTTTTTCAGTGCCCTCTAAAAAACATGACCAGCCTTTTTTCTGCTTAAACCAAAGCTGTTATCCTAATTGCAGGCATCCTTTCTTCTCGTATCAATAATATAAACAATCTGCCAGCCTTTATCGCCCTTTACCAGCTGAAAGGAATTTACACCGCAATGGCTAAATTTATCGCCCAGGTAAAATTTGTAATCCGTCCAAACCGAAGCGAGGGGGCCGTCAATTAGTATTTTGGTAAATACAATCCGTTCATCATACTGGTCTGAATGTGGAGTGCCAATTAATTTGATGAAATTGTTAACCGATTCGGTCCGTACATTCACTTTCCCATCTTTATTAACAATGGTTTGCATTACTGCGCCAGTAGCAAAAGCACTACGCGTTAAGGTGCTGTCGCTGGTTCTCATGCCGGTAAAAAGATTATTTACTGCTTTTTTAATGGCGCTTTCCTCATCGTTTTGCGCAAAGGCCTGTAAGCCAAAGCAGATCCAAAACAGGGCAAAAATGACTGATCCTTTCATGACTTCTTCATTACGTTTGTGTCATAAATTTATAGTATTTTTGTGAAAGAAGGGAAAAGGAACCGCGATGTTGCAAAAATCTATTGATTATCCACACATCTTAATCACACTTAATAAGCTTTATAGTCAGCTATTTACATCATTTTAAATGGTTGATGTTAATAATTATTTTAAAAACGGATAATTAAAAGTAGTAAAATTATAATGTGTTTTTCTGCTAATTGGCACGGTTCTTTAATAGTATAATTTATGGAAGAAGAATTCTTTTTTGAATCCAACGAAGACGCACAACGCTCAGTAGAACGTTACGAAGAAATGCTCCGCAATCAGGACCAATATTTCTTCGATGCAGGCGCTTTTGAATACATTGTAGATTTCTACATTGAGAAAAATGATCCGGTCAAAGCTTTGCAGGTAGTTGATTTTGCAATTAGTCAACACCCTTATGCAACTGTTTTTTTAATTAAACAGGCTCATCTGTACATTTTAACCAACAACCACGAGCAGGCTTTTATTGCTTTGCAAAAGGCCGAACTACTGGAACCATCAGAACCGGATATTTACCTGCTTCGTGGTAATATTTTTCAGAATACCGAACGCTTTGATGAAGCACTTGAGAATTATGAAAAAGCTTTGGGCCTTGCCGAAAGTACCGACGAGATCCTATTGCAGATGGCCTATGTTTACCAGAGCATGTCTGATTATGAAAGTGCCATTACTTATATTAAGCTCAGCTTAGAGCAAAATATGGAAAATCAGGATGGATTATATGAGCTGGCTTTCTGTTATGATGTATTGGATAAGCAGGAAGAAAGCATTAAGTTTTACCAGCAATATATCGATACCGATCCGTATTCTTATGCGGCGTGGTACAACTTGGGCAACAGTTTCCATAAACTAAATCTTTTCGAAAAGGCAATTGATGCTTACGACTATGCCATTTTGATTAAAGAAGATTTCAGTTCGGCCTACTTTAACAAAGGCAATGCGCTGGTTCAGCTAGATAAGTATACCGAGGCAATTGAGGTTTACAAACAGACTTTTGAGTACGAACCACCCAATGCCGATACCTATTGTGCCATTGGAGAATGTTATGAGAAGCTCGAAAAAATGGACGAAGCCCGTTCTTATTACAAAAAATCGGTAAAAATGGATCCTAAAATGGCTGATGCCTGGTTTGGGATTGGTGTTACGCTGAATTTTGAGGAACGTTATTTCGAATCGCTTCATTTTTATAAAAAAGCAATCGATTTGGAGGCCGAAAATGCCGATTTCTGGTTTGCATTGGCCGATGCCTATTACAAACTGAACCAGATTGATGAATCAATCGAAGCTTACGAGAAGGTTTTAGAGTTTAATCCGCTTGATATTGAAGCCTGGTTAGATTTTAGTACCGTTTTGTACGAGCAGGGTAAGCTGCTGGAAGCATCGGAAACTATGGCAGAGGCGATTAAAAACAATCCCGAAGCAGCCGAACTGTATTACCGCATGGTAGCCTACCTTTTTGCATTGGGCAGCTATGCCGATGCATTGGGATATTTAGAAACCGCTTTAACAACTGATCCTGAAAAGCACTATATTTTATTCGAATATTTGCCACAATTACAAGATAATAGTGCCATTTTGAACGTTATAAACCGCTATATCAGGTAACGACCTTGTGAGAAAAATTTAACAAATAAATCTCAAAATTTTTTTCACTTTTGTACCCATATGAATTATCCATTATTAAACGTTCCCGAACGTCCAGCTAAACCACGCCAAAAAGGCTTAACAATGGTTATGGATAAGGGATTAAGCCTGCGCCAGGTTGAAGATTTTATTGACGTTGCAGGCGTACATACAGATATCGTAAAATTGGGTTGGGCTACCTCACACGTAACACCAAACCTTAAAGAAAAATTAGCTTTATACAAAAGTGCAGGTATTCCGACTTATTTTGGCGGAACACTATTTGAAGCATTTATTATCCGTAATCAGTTTTCAGATTACCAACGTGTACTCGATCAGTACGGAATGGAGTATGCTGAAGTTTCGGATGGTTCTATTGAAATTGAGCACGATAAAAAGTGTGCCTATATTAGCGAACTGGCCAAACAGGTAACGGTGATTTCGGAAGTGGGTAGTAAAGATGCTGCCAAAATATTTGCACCATACAAGTGGATTAAACTGATGCAGGCTGAAATTGAAGCCGGCTCATGGAAAGTTATTGCCGAAGCACGCGAAGGTGGTAATGTGGGTATTTACCGCGGAAGCGGTGAGGTACGCGAGGGATTGGTCGATGAAATCCTGACACAGATACCCGAAGAAACCATTATTTGGGAAGCACCCCAAAAAGAGCAACAGGTTTGGTTTATCAAACTAATTGGAGCAAATGTAAACCTGGGCAATATTGCACCAGCTGAAGTTATTCCGTTGGAAACCATTCGTTTGGGGTTAAGAGGTGATACTTTTGATCATTTCTTAAACTTAGGTAAATAATATAAAATTTCTGCATTGCGAGGCATGGCTTACCCTGTTTAGGGAAGTACTGCCTCGCAATGAATGTATATATGCTTATGAAAACTTACGGCTTAATCGGATATCCGCTCTCTCACTCCTTTTCTAAAAAATATTTTACCGAAAAGTTTTTAAATGAGGGGATTGCCGGTCATCAATACGAGCTTTTTCCTATCGAAAACATCAAATCGTTACCCGATTTGTTGAATGCAAATCCTACACTTTGTGGCTTAAACGTAACGATCCCGCATAAGGTAAATGTACTTTGCTATTTAAACGAGGTGGATGAAGCTGCCGATAAAATTGGCGCGGTAAACTGTATTTCTATTAAAAGTTTTGAAGGGAAAAACTATTTAAAGGGCTATAATACCGATGCCTATGGTTTTGAAGCATCATTAATACCTTTATTAGAACCTCAACATACTAAAGCATTGGTTTTTGGCGATGGCGGCGCAGCCAAGGCAGTAAAGTATGTTTTAGAAAAGTTGAATATCGAATATCAGGTAGTAGTGCGTAAAGCAGTTGAAGGAGCCATTTTGTATTCGGATATTACACCTGAAATTTTAACCTCACATAAATTATTAATCAACACCACACCATTGGGCATGTCGCCAAATGTAGATACCTTTCCTGATATCGATTACAATTTGGTCGGGTCTGAGCATTTGGCTTACGATCTGGTTTACAATCCGCTCGAAACGGCATTTCTGATTAAGGCTGCAGCTGGTGGGGCAAAAGTTAAAAACGGACTGGAAATGCTCCATCAGCAGGCCGAAAAAGCATGGGCCATCTGGAATAAATAATTTGGTTTATCTTTATGCTGTTAACCATTAAGCAATCTTCTGAGGAATGAAACTAAAACTGCTGATTTTTTTACCCTTTGCACTGCTTTTATGTATAACAGCCTGCCAAAACCACGATTATAGTCCGAAACCTAAAAGTTATTTTCGAATTTATTATCCTGCAAGGGCCTATCAAAAATTTGCTTCGAATGCACCATTTACCTTTGATTATCCGGTTTACGCTAAAATTGAAACCTATACAGGAAGAGATGCGCAGCCTTTTTGGTATAACTTGCATTTCCCTCAATTTAACGGATACATTCACCTAACCTATCATGGTGTAGCCGGAAAACCAGAATACGACAGGCTCTTGGAATATACCCGCGAGCTCGCCTTTAAACACACCATCAAAGCAAGTGCAATCGATCAGAAGCTCATCAACTATCCCGATCATAAGGTATATGGAATTTATTATGCCATTGAAGGAAATACTGCCTCATCGGTTCAGTTTTTTTTAACCGATAGTGCAAAACATTATTTCAGGGGGGCATTATATTTCAACGAACGCCCGCAATACGACTCGATTGCACCCGTAATCAATTTCATTAAAAAAGATATTGATAAACTTATTTCCACCTTTAGATGGAAAAACTAACAACAATATGATTACAGTAAAAACATTAACTTTTAATGCGTATAGCGAAAATACGTACGTTTTATACGATGAAACCGGCGAATGCGTAATCATCGATCCGGGAATGTATGAAGGTTATGAGCAGAACGAACTGGTTTCGTTTATTAAAGAAAATAACCTTAAACCTGTTTTGTTGCTCAATACGCATTGCCATTTAGATCATGTTTTTGGTAATAAATTCGTGTTCGATACCTATGGTTTAAAACCGCAGTTTAACAGGGGCGAATTGCCGATATTACAAGCCGTGCCAGGCTATGCACCGCAAATGGGCTTTAACCATTACGAGCTTTCGCCAGAGCCCGATACTTTTCTGCCTGAAACCGGAACCATCAGCTTTGGTAACAGTACATTGAGTTTAATTTTTGCGCCAGGCCATTCGCCTGCCCATTTGTGCTTTTATAGTGCAGCAGATCATATTTTAATAGGTGGTGATGTGCTTTTTTATGGCAGTATTGGCCGAACCGATTTACCAGGCGGCAACCATCAGCAATTAATTCAAAACATTACCGATAAACTTTTTGTCTTACCTGATGAAACCAGGGTTTATCCCGGCCACGGACCGGCAACGAGCATAGGTTTTGAAAAGCAGCATAATCCATTCTTTTAATGTAAAATGGAAGATGTAAAAAGGAAGATAGGACTATACATCTTCCATCTCACATCATCCATGTTACATTTTAACTATCTTTACCGCAGTGAACACATCCTTCTATATCGCCAAAAGGTATCTTTTTGCCAAAAAATCTACCAATGCCATTAACCTGATTTCGGGTATATCGATGGTAGGCGTAATGGTGGGCAGTGCTGCACTAATTATCATTTTGTCGGTTTTTAATGGTTTGGAAACGGTAGTGCTGAGTATGTTCGATACCATTACCCCTCAAATTGCCATTACCCCGGCTAAAGGAAAGACATTCGACCCCAACACCTCATATTTTAACCAGTTGAGGCAAAATAAGGCAGTTTATGCTTTTACTGAGGTATTACAGGAAAATGCCTTGTTAAAATACAACAATAAGCAGGCTGTAGGCATGGTTAAGGGGGTGAGCTACGACTATTTAAAAAACAGTAAACTCGATAGTACGATAAAAGAAGGCCGGTTTGTATTACACAACAGTAGTGGAGCAAGTGCAGTAATTGGCTCGGCTTTGCAGAGCTATCTGGCCGTTAATACCGTTGATCCCTTTACCGAACTGGAAATTTATTCGCCTAAAAAAGACATTTCGGCCAGCCATTTAAACCCGGCCGATGATTTTGTAGCAAAAAGTATCCGTGTAAGCGGGGTTTTTGAAGTACAGCAGGATTTCGATAATGGCATTATTGTTCCGCTCGATTTTGCTCGCGAGTTGCTGGGTGAAGATAAAAAAGTATCAGCTATTGAGATTAACCTGCAGCCGGGGACCGATGTAGACCGCTTTCAAAAGGAAGTGATTGAAAAGGCAGGGAAAGATTATGAGGTTAGGAATCAGGCAGAGCAGAATAAATCGCTCTACCACATTCTAAACACCGAAAAATGGGCAGTATATATTATTCTTACTTTTATCCTGATTATTGCTATATTTAATATCATAGGGTCGTTAACCATGTTGGTGATTGATAAGGTAAAAGATGTGGCCATTTTGAGTAGCCTGGGTGCTGGAAAAAAGTTAATAAAACGTATATTTTTATTCGAAGGGATGATGATTACCATGTCGGGCTGCGCGCTTGGCTTATTAATCGGACTTATTTTCTACTATTTTCAGCACACTTATGGTTTTATAAAAATGGGCGAAGAGAATAAAACCCTTGTAAGTGCTTATCCGATAGGGTTAAAGTGGAAAGATTTTGTTTTAGTTTTTGTTACTGTAGGCATCTTTTCATTTTTGGCATCTGCTTTGTCGTCCAATTTAAGTGTTAAAAAGATCGATCAAATAAATCAAACCATATAAAATGAAGTTATTTAAGCAAGCTTTTGTATTTGTTGTGCTCCTTGGCGTAGCGGTTACCGCTTGTAATAGAAAAGATAATGCCGAGGGAGAGAATAGTAACCTGAAAACGGTTAAGGGTTTGTATAGTTTTGGTCCTGAAATGAAATCGTTTACCCTCTGCGAAGACGGTCGCGAGTATTGGGTTAAAGACAGTGTAAGAACCCTTGAACTTTCTTATAGCAACCTGGGTTTCGAAAAGCCATATGAGCCTGTTTACGTAGAATTGGAAGGTTTTTTTGCCAAATCGGATACTTCGATGGTTTCGGCTGATTTTGATTCGACACTGGTGGTTACCAAAGTCTTAAAAATCAGTAAGGAAATTCCTGATGGTCCTTGTGCACAGTAATTATATGCCTGGGCTTGTATCTCCGCGATCCCTATGATTTTAAGCTATCGGTTGGTGTCCTCACCGACCGAAATTGATGTAGCTTAGCTGTTTTGGTAATGCCACCAAACAGTAGAAATATTGTTATAGCCGATCAATTATTCCTCAGCAGGGACAGCTAACCACCAGGTGTTGTTCCAGGAGTCTGTAAAACCAGCACTTAAGCCATAATCCCTTTCTTCAGGCGCTTGTACCGAGGTTGCTCCGCTTGCCATCGCCTTATCGTAAAATGCCATTGCCCTGGGCGAAAAGATAAACAAAGCCGAACCATAGGGCGAATACATTTCGTTGGCCTGTGTAAACATAATTGTTCCTTTATCAATCGTGGCTTCTGCGTGCATGGTGCTCCCATCCTCCCGCGGTACAATTAATTTAATCTCGGCATCTAAAACAGTTTTAATGAAGTCGATAAATTGGCTTGCATCCTTAACGCAGAGGTAAGGCATTATGGGTTGGTAATACTCGGGTGCTTTCATAACATCAATTTTAACCTGCCATAAATAGCGGGTAATATAAAGTTACCAATTCCTGTTAATACAAAAAAGGCTCACAATTTGCATTGCGAGCCTTTTGAATATTCCTGATCTTTAGTTTTACCAGAAAATCGAGTATAGTGCAACTAAAATTCCGCACACAATAAGCGATCCAACAGCAAATGATGGATGAACTTTGAACATACTTGTATCTACTTCTAAACCATGTGATTTATCGCCTTTGCTGTTTTCGAACATACTAATGGCATACATCACTACAATACAAATTACAAATACAAAACCCATTCTATCTAAGAACGGTATTTCATAAATTCCATCTGCATTGGCTACCGAGAATCCGAAACTGTGTAAGAAAGACAAATCCATCATTCCAGGTAAGAATTTTAACAGTACTGATAAACCGAAACCACCAATGGTTGCAAATAAAGCTGCATTCGAGGTTGTTTTTTTCCAGAAGAAACCTAAAATAAACATGGCAAAAATACCAGGACTTACAAAACCTGTATATTCCTGAATAAATTCGAAACCACCTTTTTTATCGATTCCTAAGAATGGTGAAATGGCGATTGCGATAGCCATTGCAACAATTACTACGGTGCGGCCTCTTACCAGTTTACGCTCGCTGGCTTCTGTATTAATGTGTTTCTTAAAGATATCTAGAGTAAAAATAGTAGAGATACTATTGATTTTACCCGCTAAAGAAGCCACAATTGCAGCAGTTAAGGCCGCGAATGATAAACCTTTTAAGCCTGTAGGCAAGATATTTAATAAAGTTGGGTAAGCTCTATCCGGACGAAGTTCTCCGCCTGGCATCATTGAATTTACATCGATACCTGTTTTTTCCTGATACAACATATAAACAGCAATACCCGGTAAAACCACGATTAAAGGCATTAAAAGCTTTAAAAAGGCTGCAAATAAAATACCTGCTCTGGCTGTTTTTAAATCGGCACCTAAAGCACGCTGGGTGATGTATTGGTTACAACCCCAATAGTTTAAGTTTACAATCCACATTCCTCCAAGTAGTACAGTCATACCCGGTAATGAAGCATAATTGGCACTGTCTTTCTTAAAGATCATGTGGAAATGGTCGGGCGCTTTTTCCCTTAAGAAGGCTAAACCATCCAATACTCCGTGACCACCAAAATGGTCGCTTACTAAATTAAGGGCTAAATAAGTAGTAGCTAAACCACCGAAAATTAAAAATGCTACCTGAATTACATCCGTATAACCAATTACTTTCATACCACCCAATGCTATAATTACAGCAAAAATGGCTAAGCCCATCATACAATACCAGAAGCCAATGCCCGAAATACTGCTTACGGCCAATGCACCTAAATATAAGATTGAGGTTAAGTTTACAATAACATACAATAACAACCAAAACACAGCCATAATCATTGCTACGGTACCGTTGTAACGTTGACTTAAAAACTGAGGCATGGTGTAGATCTTGTTTTTAAGATATACCGGGATAAAAAATGTAGCAACAATTACCAATGTTGCAGCCGCCATCCATTCATAAGTAGAAATAGCTAATCCCATTTTAAATCCATCGCCACTCATGGCTACAAATTGCTCTGCACTAATGTTCGAAGCAATTAACGATGTACCGATTGCCCACCAGGTAAGTGAACCTTCTGCAAGGAAATAGTCCTTACTGCTCATCTGCGTTTGCTTCTTACGATGGTAAATCCAAAAACCATAAATTGCTACAATGGCAAAGTAGGCTAGAAAAATAATGTAATCTGTTACTTTCATTTAAGATAAGTTATTTGGTTTAGAGGGCTAAATGTAATAAAATCATTAGTTAAATTTCAAATTTTTTTGTTATAAAATGTTAAATTGACATTTATTATTTTGTAACCTAATCTTTTATCCTGCAATTAGATGTACCTGTTAATTAAATTTTCCAGATACTCTTGTTTACCGCTGCGTACTTCCGGCTCGCCGTTTTCTGCAGCATAATTTCTTAAATCTTCTAAACTTAGTTTACCCTGCTCAAACTCGGCTCCTTTACCACTATCGAACGAAGCATAACGGTCGGCCCTCGTTTTTTTGTAGTCCGATTTCTGTAAAATAGCATCGGCAGTTACCAGTGCTCTGGCAAAAATATCCATACCACCTACATGTGCGTAAAATAAATCTTTTGGATCTGTAGAGTTACGACGAATTTTTGCGTCGAAGTTTACACCACCACCCTGAAGTCCGCCACCTTCTAAAATGATCAGCATCGCTTCGGTCAGTTCATTAATGTCGTTCGGAAACTGATCGGTATCCCAGCCGTTCTGGTAATCGCCGCGGTTTGCATCAATTGAGCCTAGGAGGCCGTTATCTACCGCAACCTGTAGTTCGTGCTGGAAAGTGTGGCCGGCTAGGGTAGCATGGTTAACCTCGAGGTTTAATTTAAAGTCGTTTAATAAATCGTATTGCTGCAAAAAGCCCTTAACTGTAGCCGCATCGTAATCGTACTGGTGTTTAGATGGTTCGCATGGCTTAGGCTCAATAAAGAATGCACCTTTAAAACCTTGTTTACGGGCATAATCTTTGGCCGTATGCAAAAATCTGGCTAAATGCTCCTGCTCACGTTTCATATTAGTGTTTAACAGGCTCATGTAACCCTCTCTACCTCCCCAAAATACATAGTTTTCACCTCCAAGGGCAATTGTAGCATCAAGAGCGGCTTTAACCTGTGCAGCTCCATGCGCCAGTACGTGGAAATCGGGATTGGTAGAGGCGCCGTTCATATAGCGTTTGTGGCTGAATAAATTGGCTGTTCCCCAAAGTAACTTCACGCCGCTTTCGGCTTGTTTTTGTTTAGCGTAGATCACCAATGCTTCGAGCCTGCGTTCGTTTTCTGCAATGTCATCACCATAATCTACTACATCCACATCGTGGAAACAATAGTAAGGAATCTGCATTTTGGTAATAAACTCAAAAGCAGCATCCATTTTATCTTTAGCTCTTTCTACAGCATCTTTCTTTTCATCCCAAGGAAAAATATGCGTTGCCCCACCAAAAGGATCGGCGCCGTTGCCATTAAATGAATGCCAGTACGAGCAGGCGAATTTAAAATGCTCTTTCATGGTTTTGCCTGCCACTATTTTATTGGCATCGTACCACCTAAATGCTAATGGGTTATGGCTTTCTAAGCCCTCGAATTGAATCTGATCAATGCCTTTGAAAAATTCTTTCGCTCCTGTTACTACTTTTGTCATGATGTTTATTTGTTTTTTGTTGATGGTTTTTGGTTGATAGTTGATTGCCGTTGTGGCTATGTACTATAACCATTAACTCATTGCTAATTGTTTTACTAATATGGCTTTCCAATCCTGATAAATTGGTTCGTATGCTTCGCTGTTTTGAGGTGTTAATGTTTTAATTGCAGCATGTTGTCTAAAAGCTTCTTCGGCACTACTGAAAATCCCTGATCCGATGCCTGCACCCAAAGCCGCTCCAACACTGCCATCATTTTCGTATAACTCTACCGGGATGCCTGTTACATCAACAAAGGTTTGGGCAAAAACATCGCTTAAAAACAGGTTAGCACGACCTGCTCTGATTACCTGTGGTTTCATGCCGTTTTCTCTCATAATATCTAATCCATAGCGCAAAGAAAAAGCAATGCCTTCCTGCACGGCTCTGAAGATATCGGCCTGGGTATGGGTATTTAAATCGATACCCAATAGTTGTGCACCAGTATACTGATTATTTAACATCCGTTCGGCGCCATTACCAAATGCAAGTACTTTTAAGCCGTTGCTGCCAATAGGTGCGCCTGCGGCTAAGCTGTTTAATTCTGCATAGGTTGATTTTGGTGCAAAAGTATGCTTAGCCCATCTGTACATGCTGCCGGTGCCGTTAATACAAAGCAAAACGCCGGTATGCTTTTGTGTTTCGGTATAAGTTACGTGCGCAAAGGTATTTACCCTCGATTGTTGATCGCAGGTCAGGTCATTACTTACCCCGTAAATAACACCCGATGTTCCGGCAGTAGCGGCCACTTCGCCAGGTTTTAACACATTCAACGAAAGTGCGTTGTTTGGCTGGTCGCCTGATTTGTATGACACAGGAATGCCCGTTGTTAAGCCAAGGTGCTTAGCAATATCTTCTTTTAAAAGTCCGTGGCTGGAGAACAAGGGTTTTATTTCGGGAATCAGATTATGGCTAAGTCCGTAATAATTCATTACATCTTTCGAGATTTCGTGCCGTTCAAAATCCCAGAATATACCTTCAGAAAGTGCCGAAATGCTGGTGGTAATGGCTCCGGTTAATTTCATCGCAATAAAATCCCCGGGGAGCATAATTTTGTCGATTTTGGCATAAATATCAGGCTCGTTTGCTTTTACCCAAGCCAGCTTAGACGCTGTAAAATTACCTGGCGAATTGAGCAGGTGTTTTAACGATTTCTCATGACCAATAGCTGCAAAAGCCTGGTTGCCCAGTTCAACGGCCCTGCTGTCGCACCAGATAATGCTGTCGCGTAATACCTGCTGGTCTTGATCTATCACAACCAAACCATGCATCTGGTAAGCAATACCTATTGCACTGATATCTTTAGGATTGAACAGGCCGGTTGCATTTAATTTTAAAATGGCTTGTTGCACATTTTGCCACCATTCGTTGGGCGATTGTTCTGCCCAGCCCGGTTTTAATGATTTGATTGGGGTTTCTTCCTCGGGATATTGTGCTGTTGCCACTTTTTTTTGTGTCGCAACCTCAACAAGTGCAACTTTTATTGATGAAGTCCCTAAATCAATCCCTAATAAATACATGGTTTTAAATTAATTTAATATTTGGTCTATGCAAACGGTTGCATAAAGATAGCTGTTAAAATATAAAACGCAAATTTTTTATAAAATCTGCACCTGAAACACGTGCTGAGATAACGATTTAAGTAACATTTCTTTCATTTGAATGTAACACAGGTAGATTTACGCCGGAATTTATATTTTTGTTTTTTACACATTTAGACTAAAGTTATGCAAGAGATTAGCTGGGATGATTTCGAAAAAGTTGAATTGAGGGTTGGTACTATTTTAGAAGCCTTCGAATTTCCCGAAGCCCGAAGGCCTGCTTATAAAGTTAAGGTCGATTTTGGCGAGTTTGGAATAAAAATGAGCAGTGCTCAGATAACCAAACACTACACATTGGAAGAATTGCTTGGTAAACAGATTGTGGGGGTAATTAACTTTCCGAAAAAGCAAATCGGTAAGTTTATGTCCGAATTTTTGGTCACAGGTTTTGCTGATGAAAACGGAGATATTGTATTAACTGCGGTGCAAGGCAACGTGCCAAATGGCAGTAAATTAATTTAGACAGATTTCTGATTTTGCCAGGTTTCAAAAGTTTTTAACCACTTGCCCGCAGATTTAAAAAGATAGGAACGGCAGATCGACACAGATTTGTTGATACATAAAATCGCTTTAAATCTGCGATATTAATCTGCGTTAATTTGTGGGGAAAATGAACGACATACGGAAGTTTGTAGGTGAACCGCTGTTAAATAGCCCTGATCGATGGCTATCGGATGCAGTGAAAGCCCGTGAACGAGGAACGGGTGCGGACTTGAAACGGAAAGCATAACCAAACTAACCGATTTGTACTGCTGTTGCGCTTCAAAAAGCTAAAAAACAATCGACATCCGAAATCTGCCTGCGCGCTACCCTTTGGAAATTGCGGAAGTGTTACCCTATCTTTACACCATGAGTTTTTATAATTTCGAAGATACCGATCCCGAAGCAGAAGATATTCATTATATGAAACTGGCGCTTGAAGAAGCTAGAAAAGCTTTGGCCGAGGATGAGATTCCAATTGGGGCGATAGTGGTAAGTAAAAACAGGATTATTGGTCGTGGTTACAATTTAACCGAGCGTTTTAACGATGTTACTGCCCATGCCGAAATGCAGGCTTTTACCTCTGCAGCCCAAACTATTGGCGGTAAATACTTAAGAGACTGTACTTTGTATGTAACCATCGAGCCTTGTGTAATGTGCGCCGGCGCAAGTTACTGGACGCAGATTGGCCGCATTGTTTATGGTGCCAGAGAAGAAAAGCGAGGCTTTATTTCTAAAGGAGCAAGTTTGCTGCATCCTAAAACGGTATTGAAAGGTGGGGTAATGGCCGAGGAATGTGCAACACTGATGAAGGACTTCTTCACTAAAAAGAGATAGGTTCTGCGGTCAAGAATTAGTTAATGGTCGGAGGGCTCTATAAACGAAATCAAATAGATAAATTAAGCTATTGACTATGAGCCTGAACTATAAACCATTTTTTATCCCTAAAATAAACAGTGCTTATCATCTTGATTGTCATAACTTTCAATTTTTCGAACATTACAACTTGCCAAAGAAAACCATTTGATGATAATAACATGAACAAATCTTAACGTTCTAATGTTATATTTGCTACAAGAAACATTTTTAAATCTTTAAACATAACATATTATGGCTTTTGAATTACCTGCGTTACACTACGCAACCGATGCATTAGAACCGCATATTGATAAAACTACCATGGAAATCCACCATGATAAACACCACCAGGCTTATGTTACCAACCTAAACAAAGCTTTAGAAGGTAAACCTGAGGCAAGTTCTAAAATCGAGGACGTTGTAAAAAATATTTCAAAATTCCCGGCTGCTGTTAGAAACAATGGTGGTGGTCACTATAACCACTCTTTATTCTGGAACATTTTAGGCCCAAATAAAGGTGGCGAGCCAACGGGCGATTTAGCTAAAGCTATCAACGAAACTTTCGGTTCTTTTGCTGAGCTTAAAACTAAATTACAGGAAGCTGGTGCAACCCGTTTCGGTTCAGGTTGGGCCTGGTTATCAGTAAGTGCTGATAAAAAACTTCAGGTTTCTTCTACTCCAAACCAGGATAATCCTTTAATGGATATCGCTGAAGTAAAAGGTACACCAATTTTGGGTATTGATGTTTGGGAACACGCTTACTACTTAAAATATCAAAACAAACGTCCTGATTACTTAGCGGCAATCTGGAACGTGATTAACTGGGATGCAGTTGCTGAGCTTTACAAAAAAGCATTGTAATTAAAACCCAATAAAATTTTAGAAAGTCCCGGTGTAGATCGGGACTTTCTTGTTTTAAGATAATTAAGTAACTTCGCAAATATTAAACGGTTAACATGAAAAGGCTTGTATTTTTATTTTTAATTCTTGTTGGTGTAAACGGATTGGTGCGTGCACAGCAGAATAAAATGCCCACACCTACAGAAATTGCACAAAAGAATGTAGATGAGCTCGAAAAAAGATTAAAACTAAATGGAACGCAAAAAAGTGTGATATACAGTTTTACTTATAACCAGGCCAAAGAACAAGCAGATCTGATTAAACGGCAGCAGGCAGGTAACTCGAAAGAAGACGATGTAGATAAATTTTATAAACTTCAGAACGAGACCAGCAAAAACATTCGCAATGTTTTAAGGCCGGAGCAACAGCTTGAATACGATAAAGTTATTGAAGAACGTCTAAGCGGAAAAAGCCAGAAAAACAAGAAAAAGAAAAAAGGCGAGGAAGAAGTGGAAAGCGATATTAAAGGATTGCTATCTGCACCTCCGGTAGAGAAACAAAATCAATAATGGCTTAGTCTGTTTTTTTGCAATATCTTATTTAATAAAACAGATGCCAGAAATTATCCTCGGCGCAGTTGTACTAGGATTATTATTATCACCGCAATTACTGGCTGGTTTTTTAGCTAAAAGAACCGGGCGTAAATTCTGGTTTTGGTTTTTCATTTCCTTTTTAATTCCCGTTATTTCGCTAATTATCTTAATCTTTTTAGAAGATAAAAACCCGGCTACAGCAGGTTACAAGCTGGCAGCGCATGTAGATAAAGATCGGGAGTTAATTCACGAAGTTTAAAAGGCAGGTTTTAATGATTTAAATACTCACTAAGTTATTGTCCTGCTTTTCCGATTTTACATTTTTCGTAATTGGGTTTAGTTTATTGGGTTGGTTATCGTAAAAACTAGGTTTTTGTATTTCTGTATTGCCATTTGTTTCCTTTTCTGTTAGACTATATTGATGCCATTGGTTCGGGATTGGCTATTACCCCATGACCGATTAAAATCCAACTGGCAAAAAAACTGACTGGTTCTTTCATCAATTATTTTGCGGACCAAGTTTTGAAACTAATTTTAATGTAGATTTACTTAATGTGTTAACACTTTGCTTATTTTTAATTGCAATAGGCATTTCTGAGTGGTTGAATTTTTAAAAAAATGATTAATTTCATACTCAATATGATCAAAAAAAGATTTGCACTCTCATTCGTTTTAACTTTATATACGGTAATTAGTTACGCTCAGGACACGGCAGATGTGAAAGTAGAACAAACCCCTTACAATTACGCTAAAATCCTTGAAATCAATCAAAACAAACCGGTTAAATTAGTCATCTATTTTGAAAATGTTTATTATAAAAATGCTATCGTAAAAAAAGATACCCTTTACCAAGAACATTTAACAACAGATAACAAAAGGCTATCTTTTATTAGTTTTAGCAAGAACAATACAAAGCTAGCGACCTTGTATAAATATTTTCCTGAAAAGCATTTTCAAGAATGGAGAGATCAGAATCTAAACGAAATTAACTATAATCGATTGACAAAAGATCTTTTTGGTAAAGATCAAACGCTATATCAAGCTAGAATTTTTAAGGGGGATACTACTAGCCGTACTTACACTAAGTTTTTCTATAATTCTGATGGCTTACTTGTTAAAAAAAGTTATGGTGGTAGTTACGGAGTCAATAAATTAGGAACATCAGCTACAACATACGATTACCTTAATAAGAATATGGTTTTGGCCAAATCTTACAATGATACAAGCAGATCTAGTTTTTATCGGGCCATTGCCTATAAATACAATGCTGAAAATCTACCAGTGGAAAAAAAAGCTTATCAGGTTCGCAATAATACACCCGATACTCCTGCACTATACACTTATTATACTTATGATAAGGGGTTATTGGTAAATGAAAAGTATGAAGATTTTAATGACAAAGGAAAAAAGAAAGTAACAACCGTTGATTACTATTATAACTCAAACAAACAATTGGTTAAACTCGATACCAAATCAGACACTTTATTTAGAACTATCGTATATGAATATGGTGGCGAAAAATTAAAAACAGTAACTATTCAAACAAATGCATTAATTGGACTAAACAGAGAGGAGTTCGTTTTTGTACAAGGTGAATCTAAATTACCACTTACCTTTGTAAGGCAGTTTGAGTATGACGAATTTGGAAATATAATTAGATTAAAGTATTTTCTTAATGGTCAACTTCATCGTGAATTTGTCAAAGAGCTTGTGTTTTATTAACGCTAAATCCCAACAATATCCTTTTTCTTTTTATGCTTCATGGCTTTCGGGATAATTTCCAAAATCTCATCCTTTAAAGCATTCAGCATCCGCTTTTTAATGAAGTTTTTATGCGTTACCAAACTGATTTCGCGTACCGGTTAGGCGATTTGAAGTGACGTATTTTGCTTGTTTGTTTTGCGTTAAGTTCTGCAATAGCTAATTCGGGCAAGAGTGTAGCCCCACCATTTAAATCAACCATTCTAACGAGTGTTTCTACACTTCCTGTATTGTATTCCAGTCCTTGTAGCCTGTTGTTTTTGGTAGAACGGCAAATATTCAATACCTGGTTGCGCATGCAATGACCTTCGTTTAACAGCCAGATGTTTTCGTCGTTTAAATCTTCGGCATCTACAGCTTTCTTTTTATAAAGTTTACTGCTTTTACTAATATAGCTTACAAAGTTTTCGTAATACAACGGTGTTTCGGTGATGTTTGGATCGGTTAAAGGCGTAGCCAAAATGCCGCAATCCAATACGCCCGTTTTAAGGTGATGGATAATATCTTCGGTGGTATATTCCCAAATCAGCAATTTTAATTCCGGATATTTTTCGAGCATTGCTGAAATAACCTCGGGCAATAAGTATGGAGCGATGGTTGGGATAACGCCAATCTTCAGTTCGCCTAAAACATCCTGTTGCTGACTGCTGATCAGCTCTTTAATTTTACCGCTTTCCTGCAATACAATTCTGGCTTGTGCAATAATTTGTACGCCAATTTCGGTAGGGCTTACCGGTTGCTTGCTCCGGTCAAAAATTTTAACATTCAGTAATTCTTCCAGCTTTTGAACCTGCATACTGAGCGTGGGCTGGGTTACAAAACACTTATCGGCAGCGGTAACAAAGCTTCTGTAAGTATCTACTGCAACAATGTATTCGAGCTGAACTAAGGTCATATAGGTAGAATTGATTTTGTTTTGTCAAATATATAAAATCTAACTATATAAAATTAATGAATGAGAGAATTAGTGAGTGATTGCATGGAAGTGGATTAAAGCATTCTGTTATTCAACCCTTCTCTCATTCAATCATTACTTTAATATCTGCTTTCAAAATCCTGATAAGCCAGGGCAATACCTTCTTTAAGTTCGATTTTATGTTTCCAACCCAGGTTATGGAGTTTGCTTACATCCATTAGCTTGCGTGGCGTACCATCTGGTTTGCTGGCATCAAATACCAGTTCGCCTTCATAACCCAAAACCTCTTTAATCAGCAAAGCCAGGTCTTTAATCGTTAAATCGTGACCGGTACCAATATTGATCAGGTTGGGCTCGCTGTAGTTTTGCATTAAGAAATAACAGGCATCTGCGAGGTCATCGGCAAATAAAAATTCGCGCATAGGTGTGCCCGAACCCCACACTACTACTTCTTTTTCGTTGTTGGCTTTAGCCTCGTGTACCTTACGGATTAATGCTGGTAAAACATGGGAGTTTTGTGGATGGTAGTTATCGTTATAGCCGTAAAGGTTGGTAGGCATCACCGAAATGAAATTACAGCCATACTGATCGCGGTAGGCATCGCACATTTTAATGCCGGCAATTTTAGCAATGGCGTAAGGTTCGTTGGTGTGCTCTAAAGTTCCGGTTAAAAGGTAATCTTCTTTTAAAGGCTGTGGTGCCAGTTTGGGGTAAATGCAGCTTGAACCCAGGAACATTAATTTTTTAACGCCGTTTACATAAGCATTGTGGATCACATTATTCTGGATAGCCAGATTTTCGTAAAGGAAATCGGCTCGGTAAGTATTGTTGGCTACAATGCCCCCTACTTTAGCGGCTGCCAGAAATACATAATCAGGTTTTTCTGCTGCAAAGAAATCGGTAACAGCATGTTGGTTGCGTAGATCTAGTTCTGAAGAAGTTCGGGTTATAATATTGGTATAACCTTCTTTTTGCAGCTTGCGGTGAATAGCTGAACCTACCATGCCGCGATGGCCTGCAACGTATATTTTAGCACTTTTTTCCAAAATCTTTTTCTTTAATAGCCTGCAAAAATACGATTGATTAATTAAAAGAGACGAGATATAACCTGAAAAAACAATTTGCTAAATGATTTAATTGTAAATTTGTCTCAAAAAAGAAAACTTGGGTAAAGATAAACTTAGGCGTTTTGCAGAGATAGAAACATTTGCAAACGTATATCAATTGGATGAAGGAAAAGCCTTAAAAGGTAACTGGGCTGCAGAACATTTTAAAAACAATAATCCCATTGTGCTGGAACTGGCCTGCGGAAAAGGTGAATATTCGGTAAATCTGGCGAGATTATTTCCTGAAAAGAATTTTATTGGCGTTGACTATAAAGGTAATCGTATTTGGCGTGGAGCTAAAACAGCCATTGAAGATGGCATTGATAATGTGGCTTTCTTAAGGATACAGATCGAAAACCTGCTCGATTACTTTAATGAAGGTGAAGTGGATGAAATCTGGATTACTTTTCCAGATCCGCAACCACAAGATAGCCGCGAGAAAAAACGCCTTACTTTTCCAGTATTTTTAAACCGTTATAAACAAGTACTTAAACCGGCTGGTTGCGTAAATTTAAAAACGGATAACGATCAGTTATATGCCTATACCTGCGAAAAAGTAGCAGAACTGGGATTGGTGGTACATAAAAATACGGATCATCTATATACTTCCGATTTGGTTGATGTGGTATTGTCGATTAAAACGTATTACGAGAAAAAATATTTATTACACGACAAGAATATTAATTATATTCAATTTTCTTTTGAATAATGGATACCAGCTTTTACGAACAGGTTTATGAGATTGCAAGGCTTATTCCAAAAGGAAGAGTTACCTCTTATGGAGCGATTGCTAAAAGTTTAGGGGCAGCAAAATCATCTCGGATGGTTGGGCACGCGATGCTTTATGCGGGTACTGCCCATCCACAGGTACCTGCTCACCGGGTTGTAAACAGTAGCGGACTACTTACAGGAAAATTTCACTTTAAGCCACCCGAATTAATGGAAGAACTGCTAAAAAAAGAAGGGGTTGAAGTTAAGAACGACAAAGTTGTCAATTTTAAAAAGGTATTCTGGAATCCGCTGGAGGAAATCAATCTCGATTAAACGGATTGGATTTAACATTAATGCTCATTCACTCATTAAAAAAATCAACATTCAATAATTTGGATACATGGGAAAGTTAGTAGAAGAATTTAATGGCTATCGCGAAAAAATGAACGATAGGATTATGGAAACTGCCAATACGAATATTAAACGGTTTTTTGCACTCGATACCACTTCCTATGCTGAAGGCGCGCTTGATGTAAAAACCAAAGAAATGCTAGGTCTGGTGGCATCAATGGTTTTACGTTGTGATGATTGCATTAAATATCATCTCGGAAAATGTTTCGACGCTGGCGTTAACAACGATGAAATGAACGAAATTTTTATGATCGCTAATTTGGTAGGTGGTAGCATTGTGATTCCTCATTACAGAAGAGCTGTGGAGTATTGGGATGAGTTGAATTCTTAGTCATCAGTCTGAAGTCTTCAGCCCTCAGTCTATTTCTCTTCCCAAAATATTATATTAGTTTTAAAAACGATGGGAAAATTTAGAGAATTAATAGCCTATAAAAAGGGATTCGCTCTTCTGGTGGATATCTTTACTTTAACGAAAGATTTTCTTAAATCAGAGCAATACAGTTTGGTAGATCAGGTATGTAGATTGTAGTAGTATTGGTGAAGCTTATAAAAAGAGAAGATACCCAAATCATTTTATCAGTAAATTATCAGATGCTGATATGGAAAACGGCGAAACTCAGGTCTGGCTAGACGTTGCTCTGCCTGTAATTATATTTCTGGAGAAAAATTCAATAATTTGGATGCCCAATGTGAAGAAATAAGCAAATTATTAAATTTTATGATTAACAATCCAGCAAAATTCGCCTAAACATGACTCAAAACTCTGGACTTAAGACTAACGACTCTAAAATACGCTGCAGCTGGCAGGTTCCGATCCGCTGTACATTAAATACCATGATGAAGAGTGGGGTAAACCCGTTTACGACGACAAGATTTTATTCGAGTTTCTGATACTGGAAGGTGCACAGGCAGGTTTGAGCTGGATTACCATTCTGCGCAGGCGCGAAAATTACCGCCAGGCTTTTGCCGGTTTTGAGGTAGAAAAAGTTGCTGCTTTTACCGAAAAGGATGTAGAAAGGTTGATGAACGATGAAGGCATTATCCGTAACCGTTTAAAAGTGAATGGCGCCATAACTAATGCCAGGTTGTTTATCGAAATCCAGAAAGAGTTTGGCAGTTTTTCAAAATACATGTGGAATTTTGTGCCAGATGGGAAACCGATTTTAAACCCCATCGAAAAAATGAGCGATGTGCCGCCACGTACAGAGCTGTCTGACCGCATTAGCAAAGACATGAAAAAGCGTGGCTTTAAGTTTTTCGGTACTACCATTTGTTACGCACACATGCAGGCAACAGGAATGGTTAACGATCATTTATTAAACTGCTGTGCCAGGTAATGTTTGCACCGGTTACATTACACACCAACAGATTCTTACTGAGGCAATTTTGTGCTGATGACCTACCATTTGTTTTTGAAGGATTATCCCATCCCGATGTGATCCGTTATTATGGGGTAAATTATTCTACCCTTGAAGAAACCAATGATCAACTAATCTGGTTTCGTGAGATCCAGGAAAATGAAACGGGTATGTGGTGGGCAATTTGCGATAAAGCAACACTCAGTTTATTTGGAGCTATAGGGTTTAATGATTTAAATAAACTTGACCAAAGGGCCGAAATTGGGTTTTGGTTATTGCCCGAATATTGGGGCCTGGGCATAATCAGGGAAGCAAGTTTTGCGGTGTTTGATTATGCATTTAATGTGTTAAACATAGCAAAGTTTATAGCTCTGGTTGAAACAGAAAACAACAACAGCAGAAAATTACTGAAAAAGCTAGACTTTATTTGTCAGGAAACGTTATGGAATTGTGAAATTAAAAATGATCATCCAATCAGTTTAGAAATTTACGAAAAGCAAATGTCAGAATATCTTAACACTATTTCTTAACTGCGTTATATTCTTTTACCCATTCTATTACATCCCTGCTGTTAAACTCGGTACTGGTTTCGACCTTTGCTTTTAGGGCAGGCTGATCGCCCATTTTTTGTAATAAAATATTTTTAACCTCAATTTTTTTTGCATCATCGGTTATGGCTTTCATGGGCACTTCCTGGAGTGGACCTGCACCAGGTTTTTCTATAAAGTAGCGCACCACAGGAGCTCCTACAGGTCTTTCGGGAGTAGCATTATTACCGCCTCCTATGCTGATTCCGCCACCCATGCCCATACCGCCAAAACCTCCCGTACCGGTGCCAATGCCAATTGAAGGCCTGAATTTTACCTTTTTTCTTTCACCGGCGGAACAAGTGTACCACCACCAAACGAATAAAGGTTCACCGTGCCCATTTCGATTACTTTTACAAAACGGTATTCGAAATTACGGCCGTTTGCAAAACCTTTACTTACGAAACTATTGCCATTCCAGAAAAAATTCTTGATGTCTTTGGCCGGTAATATCACATCAGCTTCATCATTAGCACTAATAAAAACCGAAAAATAATCGGTACCTTTTATGGTGCCACGAATTACGTCATCGTTATTTTTAACGATAAAATCCTGGGCTGAAAGTTTATTTAAGGCAAAAAATAGCAGGAAAGCGGAAAACAAAAATTTCATAGTTCGAAAATGCTTTTCACAAATAACGGAACTAAATTCCGAATCTTATTCATTCAGGTTAATTTTGATATTGCCACTTTCAACTTCGGGATTGGATTTTTGGAAATTCAGAAAGGCTGTTTTCATTTTATTTAAGGCGTATTCTTTGGGGGCGCTTATGTTTTTGCCTAAAGCATAAAATTTATTCAGAACATAAATGCCAAAGAGATAGCTTTTTAAATCTGTGCCAGCTTGTGTGTCGGTTATAACTTTTAGTAAATTATCACGATCAACGAAAATGCCAATGCCAATGTTTGATGCTAAATAGTTCGAAACTTTCTTGATCTCCTCCTTCTTATCCTTGTAGGCATCTTTGGCATTGTTTATTTCATCAATGGCCGTGAGATAGGGCACAATTTCTTTTGCTAAAATCTCCTGATTAACAGCTACCAGACCTTTTGGGATATAAAAGATTGAATCCGTTTTATAAG
Organism: Sphingobacteriaceae bacterium; assembly: GCA_965284455.1. Classification (GTDB taxonomy): domain Bacteria; phylum Bacteroidota; class Bacteroidia; order Sphingobacteriales; family Sphingobacteriaceae; genus Pedobacter. The sequence continues at coordinate 4,169,317 of OZ260086.1, read as the reverse complement.
GATCGACAAACAAAGTGACAATTTCTTTAGTTATTGGGTTTTCTAAAGTATAACGGTCAACTATGCCTTTTCCCATTGTGCTTCCACGTTTAGAAAAGTCTATTGTCGAACCATCCGGCCATCGATAGGTATTTTTGAGCTTAACCATTCTGTTTTGAATAGATCCTTTATCAGCTATGTTTTTAAAAGCACCAGAGCATAACGGGTTTTCGATTGAAGTTCCATAACCATCTGAATAGCCCTTTAGATTTTCGAAAATGATACTGTTTATGAGCTCATTAGCTGGTAGTTGGGCTTTAACAAAGCCAATTGTTAAGCAGAGCATTAGAGTGTAAAGCGTTTTCATAAAGCATTTTTTATTTTCATGATGCAATAAACAACTGAATTCAATAATTAAAAATCATTTTTGTTGAAAAAGCATTTTACCGATATGATTAACTTTGGTTACTTTTATCAACTGATTAAATCCATATATCGGAAAAATCATTAAATCGGTGAATCACATGAATAATAAAAAACTCTTTCTCCTGGATGGTATGGCGCTTATGTACCGGGCGCATTTCGCATTAAGTAAAAACCCACGTTTTACTTCAACAGGAATCAATACTTCGGCGGTAATGGGCTTTACCAATACCCTGCTCGATGTTTTAAAGAAAGAAAAACCTACCCATATTGCAGTGGTGTTCGATACCGAAGCACCTACCGAAAGGCATACTGCTTTCGAAGCTTATAAAGCCCAGCGGCAGGCCATGCCCGAAGATTTGGCCGCTGCAATGCCTTACGTAATTAAGTTAATTACTGGTTTTAACATTCCGGTAATTACTTCTGACGGTTATGAAGCCGATGATATTATCGGCACACTGGCCAAAAAAGCCGAGAAAAAAGGTTATCAGGTATATTGTATGACCCCGGATAAGGATTTTGGACAATTGGTTTCCGAAAATATTTTCATCTACAAACCTGCACGTATGGGTAACGATATGGAAATTTTGGGGGTTAAGGAAATTTTGGCCAAATGGGAAATTGAACGTGTAGATCAGGTAATTGATATTTTAGGTTTATGGGGCGATGCCGTAGATAATATTCCTGGGATTCCGGGAATTGGCGAAAAGACCGCTAAAGCCTTAATCAAACAATATGGCACTATGGAGAACATTATTGCCAACTCCAACGAATTAAAAGGCAAACAGCGCGAAAACGTGGAGAATTTTGCTGAACAGGGCTTGCTATCCAAAAAACTGGCTACTATTTTATTGGATGTACCTGTTGAGCTGGACGAAGTTAATTTAGAACTTTGCGATCCGAGCCGCGACTTGTTAGAGCCATTGTTTACCGAATTAGAATTCAGGACTTTGGGCCGCAGGGTATTTGGTGATGAATTTTCGGTTACTACAGCACGTTTTCAGGAGGGTACCCAAACTGATTTATTCGGCAACCAACCCGGCGAAGCCATACAATATACCAATACCATTGAGGATGAACCGGCAGAAAAACTTCCGGCCAAAACCATCGAAAATACCGAACACGATTATCAACTGGTAGATACTGCTGAGCAACGTGCCGATTTGATTAAATTATTACTCGCCGAAAAACGCATCTCATTTGATACCGAAACTACTGGTACCGATGCAAATATGGCCGATTTGGTGGGTTTATCTTTTTCTATAAAACCGGGCACCGGCTATTATATCCCGGTTCCGGCAGCGCGGGAAGAAGCTCAGCTGATTGTAGATGAGTTTAAAGTGGTGCTGGAGAATGAAGCGATAGAGAAAATAGGACAAAATACCAAGTACGATATCCTCGTATTAAAATGGTATGGTGTTGAAGTGAAAGGGAAACTTTTTGATACCATGCTGGCGCACTATTTAATTGATCCGGATACCCGCCATGGTATGGATGTGTTATCTGAAAATTACCTGGGCTATTCGCCAATATCAATTACTAAACTGATTGGGCCAAAAGGGAAAGGCCAGCTTAATATGCGCGATGTGCCTGTAATTGATGTGATAGATTACGCCGCAGAAGATGCCGATGTTACCTTACAGCTTGCACATGTATTCGAGCCTAAGTTAACTGAACTTAATGCTGCAAAACTGGCCAATGAAATTGAAAACCCTTTGGTTTACGTACTGGCAGATATAGAAAAAGAAGGTGTTCGTATTGATATTGAAACCTTACAAGCTTATTCTAAAGAGCTCGAAACCGATATTATTAAGTTTGAGCAGAATGTTTACGATAAAGCAGGGATTAAATTTAACCTGGCGTCGCCTAAACAGCTGGGCGAGGTGTTATTCGATAAACTTCAACTAGATCCGAAAGCCAAGAAAACCAAAACAGGGCAATACCAAACCGGAGAAGATGTTTTAACAGCCTTAGCCAGTAAAAGCGATATTGTACAGGATATCCTGGATTTCCGCCAGTTGCAGAAGCTTAAATCAACTTATGTTGATGCCTTGCCGCTAATGGTTAACCCCAAGACCGGAAGGGTACATACCTCTTATAACCAGGCTGTAGCCGCAACAGGTCGCTTAAGTTCTAACAACCCGAACTTACAGAATATTCCGATCCGCACCGAACGCGGCAGAGAAGTGCGTAAAGCATTCATCGCCCGCGATGAAAACCACATTCTGTTATCTGCCGATTATTCGCAGATTGAACTGCGCATTATTGCCGAAATTAGTAAAGAAGAAAATATGCTCGATGCGTTTAACAAAGGCATCGATATTCATACCGCTACCGCTGCAAAAGTATATGGCGTAAGTATCGGGGAAGTAGATGGTACACAGCGTAGAAATGCCAAAGCGGTAAACTTTGGTATCATTTACGGTCAATCTGCTTTTGGTTTATCGCAAAACCTGGGTATTCCGCGTAAAGAAGCAGCCGAAATTATTGAGCAATATTTCGCACAATATCCGGGCATTAAACAATACATGAGCGATACCATGAACTTTGCCCGAGAAAATGGTTTTGTTGAAACGATAATGGGCAGAAGGCGCTATTTAAGAGATATTAACTCTGCTAACCAAACTGTAAGGGGATTTGCTGAGCGAAATGCCATTAATGCACCAATACAAGGCTCAGCGGCAGATATGATCAAAATTGCCATGATCAATATCCACAAAGAGATGAAGGCACAAAATTTAAAATCAACCATGACCATGCAAGTGCATGATGAGTTGGTTTTCGATGTGCTGAAAACAGAAAAGGAAGCCATGAAAGCCATTATCCAGGATAAAATGACCAATGCCATTAAACTTACCGTACCAATTGTGGTAGAAATAGGCGAAGGCGAGAACTGGTTAGCGGCGCACTAGTATGAAAACGCTGCTTTTGATTGTATTTAGCATAATTTCCGTTTCGGTGTATGCACAAAAGAGCGATACCCTGATTACCTACAGTTTTGGCGATAACGGAGCCAGAGCTGTAAGCAGGGCCACTGAGACCTATAAAATTTACAAAAACGACAGTACTTGGGTAAGAACCACATTTAATGCAGGAAGAATTGCAGTAAAAACAGAGACTTTCTCAGACAAACAGTTAAGTCGATTAAATGGTGAATATCTCGAATATGAGCAAGGACAGGTTTCGTTGAAAGGACATTATCTCGATAATCAAAAAACAGGTTTATGGATCAAATTTGACAGCGATGGAAAACCCAATGAAGCAAAAATATACAATAAAAATAAGTTAAATGGTGATTATACCGCTTATTGGAAAAATGGTACTCCTAAAATAAATGGCACTTATGTCGACGGAAAGAAGATAGGTGAATGGAAGATTAAATATGAAAATGGAAATCTGGCGCTGAAAGAAAGCTACGATGAAAGAAGCAAATTAACCGACAGCACCTATCTTGATATTAGTGGTAAAGCAGTGAAAAGAGCTGATATTACTACCGAACCATTGTTTCCGGGTGGCCTGAAACAGTTTTATATTTATTTATCCAGAAATGTGCGATATCCGGTCGAGGCACACCGTTCAAAAATTCAGGGGAAGGTGTATTTGTCTTTTTTAATTAGTCCAATTGGGAAAGTCGAGAATGTAAAAGTTATTTCTTCACCAGCAGCTAGCTTGAGCGAAGAAGCCGTTAAAGTAACACAGCAAAGTCCCAACTGGATTCCGGCTACACTTTTCGGTAAGCCAATCAGTCTATCTTACAGTATCGACATTAATTTTACTTTAAGATAGTCTGTTTCGAAAAATAAAAATATTCGTTATCTTCATTAAATCTTCATTCCGAATAATGAACTTTATATCAACAAAATAAACGAGTAAAACAAAAATCGAAAGGGCGAAACCTCGGAATAAAACGAAGACGCTTCTAACCACTAAAAAAACAAAATCAAAGAGTATGAAAAAGTTATTGAGTTTAATCGCAATCGCAGCATTTGGTTTAACAACAGCATTTGCTCAAACCCCTGCCACTACAGCACCAGCTAAAGCGAAAACTGTAGTTAAAAAAGAAGTGAAAACTACTGTAGCTCCTGTTAAAGCAGGCGTTAAGCAAGAGGCTAAAAAAGTAGAAACTAAAACAACTACTACAGCTGCTAAAGTAAAAGCAGACGGTACGCCTGATATGCGTTTTAAAGAAAACAAAGCAAAGGCAGTAACTAAGGTTGCTGGCCCTACTAAAAAAGATGGTACAGCAGACATGCGCTACAAAGCAAACAAAGCAGCTGCTAAAAAGAACTAGGTTTAGGTTTTATAATTTGAAAGGGTCCCGGTGCGAATCGGGACCTTTTTTTGTTGAGGCTTACCATATTTTAGAGCCATCATTCTGAATTTATTTCAGGGTCTCTCTATCTGTTAATAATAAAAAAGAGAGGCCATTTAGCCTCTCTTAATTTTGAATCTATAGGTTCTATGCCTTTTTGAGAATTACAATGTTATGGTCTCACCAATCTCAGGCAATAAAAGCGTTTTATTTTCGCGTTTAAACTTATCTAAAGCCACGGCAGTATCAATCTCAATCACCGGAAAGGTGTTGTAATGCACACCAATTACTTTATCGCAATCGAAGTATTTGGTAGCAACCAATGCATCATCTACATCCATGGTGTAGTTACCGCCAATTGGTAAAATGGCATAGTCTAAATTGTAAATGTCAGCTAAAACCTTCATTTCAATAGTCAGGCCAGTATCGCCGGCAAAATAGATTTGTTTCCCGTCTGCTTCTACAACAAAGCCAGCAGGGTTACCTCCATAACTCCCATCAGGCAGGCCAGAAGAATGTGTAGCAGGCACCATGCGCACTGTTCCCCAATCAAAAGTAAACTTACCAAAGTTCATTCCGTGTACTTTTTCTACACCTTGTTTGGTAGCCCAGTCCGTTACTTCAGGCATCGCAATTACGGTTGCCTGGGTTTGTTTTGCCAAAGCTACCAAATCGGCAACGTGATCACCATGACCATGGCTTACTAAGATGTAATCGGCTTCAATAGCCTTAATATCGATGTTTTTGGCCAGTGAATTGTGCGAAATAAAAGGATCGAATAAGAGTTTTTTGCTTGCAGTTTCGAGCAAAAAGCAGGATTGGCCGTAATATGTATATTTCATAATTGTTGTTGCAAGTATCTGGTACTAATCGCTATTTCTTATTGTCCAAACATGCCACCTAAGCCGCCCAGCATATCTTGTGCTGATGCCTGCATTTCTGCTGCACTTACCTGCTCGGCACTGGTTAAGGCTTTATTAATAGCAGTAAGAAGCAGTTCTTCCAACTCTTCTTTATCTGCGTTCTTTAAAAACGCTTCATCGATGGTAACACCCGTGATGGCTTTATTTGCTGTTGCGGTTATTTTAATGGCACCGTTTTCAACTTCACCATATACCGACACGGTATCTAAACGCTTTTTAATTTCTTCGGCTTTTTGTTGCGCCGCGAATAATTTATCGAACATAGCTTTGTGTTTTTATAATAAACGTTAATTGTGTAAAATGTATATCCTCAAAGAGAAATTCATCGCAGTTAATCTTCATCCGAGCCTGGTAAACTTCCATTACCATGGTAAGCTCCCTTACGTATAACTGGCATATTGAAATGCTTGTATAACTCATCCAGATGCATTAAACTGCCATTAGTTAAATTACCCAAAAATATAATTACGATATTTTTGTTTAAGTCTCTTACGTAAATGTGGCGAAAACCGTGCCACCATCCCGTGTGATAAACCACTTTATCCATATTTTCACCATCGAACATCCTCCAGCCATAACCATAGTTAAAATGGCCGTTTATAGCTTTATTGCGGCCCACGTAGGCAGAATCGAGACTCTTTCTGGTAAGTAATCTTCCATTTTTCAGGTATTTATCAAATAATACCAAATCGTGTACTGTGCTGTAAATGCCTTTGTCTCCAACAGGCCCGTCCAAAAAGTTTTGTGCAACAGAATATCTAAAGCTATTGCGGTCGTGGCCAACCACATCAACTGGTATTTTTTCGTATTCGGTAGTACTGTATACGTGGGTGTGTTTTAGGCCAGCAGGTTTAAATACATGTTCCATCATGTATTGCGAATATCGCTGACCGGTAACTTTTTCAATAATGGCACCCAGTACCATAAAGTTGGAGTTGTTATAGTGGAAACGGTTATCGGGTTTGGTATATGGATTAGGCTTCCTTTCAGCAATCACATTCATTACCTCCTGATTGGTTACACCTTTTTTCATATTGCGTTTCTCCTTGCGCCAGATATCATCAATGAAATACACATAATTCATCATGCCGCTGCGGTGAGAAAGCAGGAGTTTTACTGTGATGCCATCATAAGGGAAGTTGGGGTAGAATTTTTTAACGTTGTCGTTTAACGAAAGTTTTCCGGCCTCTACCAATTGCATAATAGCGGTGCCCGTAAACGTTTTAGTAATGGAAGCCAGCTCAAATTCTGAGTTAATGGTTAAGCTATCGCGGTGCAGGTAATCGGCCCAGCCAACGGCTTTTTCGTAAAGAATCTTTCCATCTTTAGCCACCAGCATATTGCCGTTAAAATTGAATTTCCGGTGCAGGTTATCTACAAAATCTGCAATCCACTTATCACCTTTTTGTGGGTTATATACTAATAAAAGGCTATCTGCTTTATCGTCTTCTTTGGTACGTATTTTTTTTTCAGCAGCTTTTTTCTCTTCAGATTTTTTGCTTGAGCAGGCGGTTAGTAAAGTTACAGAGAGGGCTAATGCGGAACATATATATCGAAAATTCATTTATATCAGGGATGGTGTATTTAAAACCCGAAAATTAAAGAATTTTAGACGGTTAAAACGAAAGAGTTTTACACATTTTCGCAATTTTGATTGTACCAGCACTCAAATAAATGCCCTTTGCTCCCGTTAACCGGATCGCTATCCGGATTTTTTACTTTCGCGATGTCTTCATCAGCCTCTGGTCTCTCATCCGCCCTACCATATTTAATGTTATAACCGGCTCCATTTGGATAAGCACCTACAACAGTAAAGTCATCGGTTGAATTGAGTTTTTTGTGTGCCACACCTGCCGGAATGATTACCACATCGCCTTTATCGAGTTCAATGCAAACACCATGATCTCCGCCAAATTGTACATCGGCCTTGCCACAAAATACGCCCATTACCTCGTGTGTATTGCTATGGTAATGGTGATAATCAAAAATACCATCAACCCAGGCATTGGTGTATCCGTTCTGCGCAAAAACTTTTTTAATTACTTCTTCACTGTCGTCCGGATGGAGCCTCAAGGTGCCTTTGTAAACCATTAAAGGAAGAACCGGATTGTTAGGGAAGTTTCCGTTTTCTTCTATTTTATGTGCAACTAAATAGGCTTCCTGTATTAATTTTTCTTTATCCATGGTTAGGGTGTTTTATTAATTAACAAAGTAAGCGCGAAAGGGTTTAGAATTTTCTTTTATTGCGATGGGTTTAAACCCATCGCAAAAAGGCTAAACATTTTATTTCTGGCTTTCTGCCCAGGCATCCATCTTAGCTTCGAAAACGGAAAGCGGGAAAGAGCCGTCTTTTAAAACAGCGGTATGAAAAGCTGATAATTTGAATTTTGCACCCAGTTCTTTTTCATATTTGGTTCTTAGTTCCCTTATTTTCATTGCTCCGGTTTTATAACCCAGTGCTTGTGCCGGAATGCCCATATAGCGCTCAATTTCCGCCGTTGCCCCTTCGGTGCTTATGGCTTCATTGTCTGTCATATATTTAATGGCTTGCTCACGGGTCATGTTTTTGGTGTGAATAGCCACATCAACCACCAGGCGGATGGCACGGTGCATTTCATCACCCAGTGCACCCATGTGCTGGTACGGATCCTGATATAAGCCCAGTTCTTTCCCTAACGATTCGCAGTATAGCGCCCAACCTTCTACATAAGCATTATGGCCACCAAATCGGCGAAAATTAGGCAGCGATTTGTTTTCCTGAGTTAAAGAGATCTGATAATGGTGACCGGGAATAGCTTCGTGCAGGAATAGTGATTCCATACCTGAGGTAGTATTGAAAGTTTTGGCATCTAAAATCGGCACATAAAATATCCCCGGACGTTTTCCATCTGCCGAACCCTGGTTGTACTCAGCGCTGGCCGATGCTGCCCTGAAAGCCTCTGTTTGGCGGATTTCGAACGGTGTTTTAGGCTCTACATCAAACATTTTTTTGAGGTTGGGTTTCATGCGCTGGTGGATGTCTTCAAAAGCTGCCAATACCTCTTTTGGCGTTTTGTAGGGCATGAATTTTTTATCTGTTTTCATGAATTCGAAAAAGGCTTTTAAATCGCCTTTAAAACCAACCAAATTTTTGATGCTATCCATTTGCCCTTTAATCCGGGCCACTTCTTTTAAGCCTGTTTGATAAATCTCTTCGGGTGTTTTATTGGTGGTGGTTTGTTGTTTTACGAGGTAAGTGTACCACTCCAAGCCGCCCGGCATGGCAGACCATCCAGAGCTCGTTCTCGCTTTCTGCAGGTATTCGTTTTGAAGAAAATCGGCCAGTTTTTTATACGTGGGTACAATAACGGTAGTGATGGCATTACGATATGCTTCGGTTAATTTTTGCTTATCGGCAGCAGAAAAATCGGCAGGAAATGAATTGATAGGGCCATAAAATAAACTTTTTTCAGGACTGCTTACCACCATACTCTGCATCTGCGGAATCATTTTAACCACCAAAGCCTTAGGTAAAACAATGCCTGCGGATTCGCCTTTTTTAAAGTTGGCAATGGCTGTATCTGCCCAAACCGAAAAGGCAGCGGCACGTTTTAGCCAGTTTTCGTAATTTTTTACCGTTTTAAAAGGTTGTGCGCCTGTACCCGAACCCAGTTGACCAATGGTTAAGGGCAAAGCAAACATCTGGTTAAACGGGAGATATTCTGAATGGTACTTTAAGCCTTCTAAACTGATGCTTAACTGATCTTTCAGATAGTCGAAAGAGAGCTTATCATTGGCATTAAGACTTGCTCTGTCGTATTTACCCAGGCTATCCAGGTAACGCTCATTAAACGCTTTGTATGCTTTAATGTAAGCTTGTGAACCATCGTTTGGCAGGAGGTCATCATAACGTTCGTCTCCAATGTAAGTTGCGCCAATTGGATTAAGCTTTAAACCATCCTGATAGTATTGCTCGCACAGGTTGGCAAATGCTTTGTTCTCTGCGCTGGCATCAGATTTGGTTTCTTGCTTGCAGGCTGATAAGGAAGCAATGCAGGCTGTAAAAAGAAGTATTCTCTTCATGTCGTTTAAGTTAGTGTTTAACCAAAAATAATAAATTAAACGTCATTTTTGTAAATCGGACCAAAAGCAAAAAAGCCACCCCGAAAAGGGATGGCTTTAATTTATTTTTTCAGTTTTGAAAACTGATTATGCTAATAATCTGATTGGCTCTTCCAATAAACCTTTTAAAGTTTGCAAGAAAGCTGCTCCTGTTGCACCATCAACCACACGGTGATCGCAACCTAAAGTTAACTTCATTACGTTACCTGGAACAACAGCGCCATTTTTAACAACAGGAATGGCCTGGATAGCACCAACTGATAAAATTGCACCGTCAGGAGAGTTGATAATTGACGTAAACTCATCGATACCAAACATGCCTAAGTTAGAAACCGTGAAAGTAGAACCTTCCCAATCTGCCGGTTGTAATTTTTTAGCTTTAGCTTTAGCGCCAAAATCTTTCACTTCTGCAGAGATGTGCGATAAAGATTTACCATCTGCAAAACGAACTACAGGTACCAATAAACCATCTTCAACAGCCATAGCTACACCAATGTTGGTATGCTCGTTGAAACGGATTTTATCGCCGCCCCATGATGAGTTAACAGCTGGGTGTTTTTTCAATGCAACCGCTACCGCTTTAATTACGATATCGTTGAAAGAAACTTTAACAGGAGCAACTGCATTGATTGCCGTACGGGCAGCCATTGCATTATCCATATCAATGCTGATCGTTAAATAGAAGTGTGGAGCTGTAAATAAGCTTTCAGCTAAGCGTTTTGCAATTACCTTACGCATTTGCGAAACAGGAGCCTCAGTAAATTTAACTTCACCAACAAAAGTTGGAATTACCGGAGCTGCAGCTGGTGCACTTCCTGCCTTCGGAGCTTCTGCTTGAGGAGCAGCCGATGGTTTAAAGTTCTCGATATCTTTTTTAATGATACGGCCACCTTCAGCACTACCCGAAACCTGCGATAAATCGATTCCTTTATCTTTAGCGATTTTCTTCGCTAACGGAGATGCTTTAACACGGCTATCAGATGATGAGCTTTCTGCAACTGGTGCGGATGAACCTGCATCAGCAGTTGTAGCTTGTTTTTCTTCTTTAGGAGCTTCAGCTTTTGGTGCAGCAGTACCGCCAGCTAAAATACCGCTAACATCAGTACCTTCCGGGCCAACAATGGCAATAATGCCGTTTACTTTTGCTGCCGAACCTTTTTCAACACCGATGTGTAATAAAGTGCCGGTTGCATAACCCATAACCTCCATAGTTGCCTTATCGGTTTCTACATCAGCTAAAACATCATCATCTTTTACTTTATCACCAACTTTTTTATGCCATTCAGCAATTACGCCTTCAGTCATGGTATCGCTTAACAAAGGCATGCGGATTACCGTTACACCTTTTGCGGCTAATTCTTCTTCGCTTAATCCACCACCCTGAGCAGGAGCGGCTTCTTCTTTTGGTGCTTCAGTGCTTTCAGCTTTTGGCTTTTCGCCTTCTGCGGCACCTGCACCTTGCTCAGCAGCTAAAGCTGCCTTATAATCTTCACCTTCTTTACCAATAACGGCCATGATGGCGTCAACCGGAACAGCCTGACCTTCTTCTACACCAACGTATAAAAGGGTACCATCCCAATAAGATTCCATATCCATTGTTGCCTTGTCAGTTTCTACTTCTGCCAAAACATCGCCGCTTTTCACTTTATCACCCACTTTTTTATGCCACTTCGCCAAAACCCCTTCGGTCATGGTGTCGCTCATCTTGGGCATTTTAATTACATCAGCCATTATATCTAATTAATTGAAATCTTATTAATATTAGTCCATTACGTAAGGGTAGTTCTCAGTTACATATACATCTTTGTATAACTCAGATGCTTCTGGCCAAGGAGATTCTTCGGCAAATTTCACTGCCTGATCTACTGTAGCTTTAACTTTAGCTTCTACTTCTTCAATCCAAGCCTGGTCTGCATACTTTTCCTTCAAAATAGTTTCTCTTGCAAACTCAACAGGATCTTTCGCTTTATAATCTTCTAACTCTTCTTTGGTACGGTATTTTGCCGGATCTGACATTGAATGCCCACGATAACGGTAAGTTCTCATTTCTAAGAAAGTTGGCCCTTCGCCTTTACGCGCACGTTGGATAGCTTCGTCCATTGCGTTGTGAACTGCAACCGGATCCATTCCGTCAACAGGAGCACAAGGCATGTCGAAACCTAAACCAATTTTATAAATATCGGTCATGTTAGTAGTACGTTGTACCGAAGTACCCATCGCGTAACCGTTGTTTTCGCAAACAAAAACTACTGGTAGTTTCCACAACATGGCCATGTTAAACGTTTCGTTTAATGCACCCTGGCGTACAGCGCCATCACCCATGTAACAAATGTTAACATTATCTGTTCCTTTATATTTTTCTGCAAAAGCAACACCTGCACCTAGTGGAATCTGACCTCCAACAATGGCGTGGCCACCATAAAAGTTATGTTCTTTACTGAACATGTGCATTGAACCACCTTTACCTTTAGAACAGCCGGTAGCTTTACCATACATTTCGGCCATAATGCTATCTGCACTAACGCCTAAAGCTAAAGCATGAGCATGATCACGGTAAGTTGTAATCATAGAATCGCCTTTTTGCATTGCAGATATTGCACCTGCAACTACAGCTTCTTGTCCAATGTATAAATGACAAAAGCCACGTATTTTTTGTTGTCCGTATAACTGGCCAGTTTTCTCTTCGAACTTGCGCATCAGCAACATCGACTCAAACCACTTTAACCAGGTATCTTTATTTATTTCTACTGCACTCATTTTAGGGTATTTGTTTTTTTGCGACAGCAAATCTAATTTTTTTATTGTAATTTTTGGCACTTTCGAGTGTAAAAACATCATATTCCCGGCCATAAAATTACATTTAACACTTGTTTTACAATTGAATATGATTGTGAATTGCCTTTTCTGTTTTTAGAAAGATTATAAGCCGATTTTTTATAATTAAAACAACACCCTTTATCGTAATCTGGAATTAAATTATTCTAAAATTTAATTTTGTGTATGTCATTATTTACATAATTTAAAATATTGCCGCTTTGTGCTCCTTAGCCAGGTTATTGAAAGGAAAAATTTTTGTGACAAAGGTGGTTTTGGGACAATAATTTAACTCAAAAAGGATAGCTCCGAAGCCCGAATGTTAATAACTTTTACTTTTTAACAGCTAACATTTGGATAACATTTGTATAATTAATACTTTTGGCAACCAACAATAAGCCCATGTGGTGTACGTTAATGTGTAAGTGAATACCCAAACATAACTGTATAACATGATTAAAAAATTTTTGTTTTCTACTCTAATCGCTATTTGCACGCTCTCAGCAGCATTTGCGCAAACTAAAACAAAAGAATCTGGTAAAGAATTAAATGACCCTGATAATCTTGCATCGCAGTATTTCTCGCAGGTAATGGGTGTTGCAGTAGATGCGACTTCGAATTTAAAGCTATACAAATTTATATACGAGTGGATCGGAACGCCATATAGCTATGGCGGAAATACTAAAAGAGGCATTGATTGCTCTGCTTTTACTAAAGCGATTTACGATAAAGTTTTCAACACTACTATCAGAAGAAATTCACGCGATATTTTTAGTATGGTAGATCCCTTATCTAAAGAAGATTTAAAAGAAGGTGATCTGGTTTTCTTTAAAATCAAAAGCAGAAGTATTTCGCATGTTGGTATTTACCTTGGCGATAACAGATTTGCACATGCATCAAGTTCTCGCGGAGTGGTAATCAGTAACTTGAATGAGCCTTACTACAGCCGTTATTTTTACAAGGGCGGACGTGTACTGGAATCGTTTAAGAAGGAGTTTACAGTAGAATAGGTCAGATCGCAGTTTACAGTTATCAGTTTACAATTCTCAAAACTTAAAATATAGTCCTCCTGAAGAAATTTTGGAGGATTTTTTATTTCTGGCGTGCGTCGCTACAAAAATAAACCCCTAATGAAGCTCATTAACACAATCTTAATCTTTCCCTTTGCACTTATAATTTTAATCAGTTGTACCAGCAACAACGCACAGGTTATTACTACGCCAGTAACCAAACATGATACGGTGATTAGAAAGTTAAAGGATACGATTTCTATCTCTGCAGTAGGCGATATTATGCTTGGGTCGGCTTTCCCTTCAAAAACAAACCTTCCTCCCGATGATGCTGTAAATAGCTTTCAAGCTGTAGATAGTTTGCTTAAAGGCGATATTGTTTTTGGTAACCTGGAAGGTTGTTTCCTCAATTCGGGGAACTCTAATAAATGCAATGGCATTAACCCAAATAGCTGTTACGCTTTCAGGATGCCCGAGCGTTATGCTGCGATCTATAAAAAAGCTGGATTTAATGTGTTAAGCATTGCCAATAACCACGTAGGCGATTTTGATGCGAGGGGAAGAAAAAATACTGCACGGATTTTAGATTCCTTACAGATTCATTACGCCGGGCAGGTAAACAAACCCTTCGAAATTTTTGAAAAAGACAGTGTTAAATATGCTTTCTGTGCTTTTGCCCCGAATGAAAACACGGTATCTATAAATAAGATTGATAGTGCTAAGGCACTGGTAGCCCGTTTAAAAACCATGGCCGATATCGTAATTGTTTCTTTTCACGGTGGTGGCGAAGGTGCCCGCTTTGAACATGTGCCACGCAAAAACGAAATCTTTTATAAAGAAAACAGAGGCAATGTTTATGCTTTTGCGCATGCGGTAATTGATGCTGGCGCCGATGTGGTTCTGGGGCATGGCCCGCATGTAACCCGGGCAGTGGAGGTGTATAAAAACAAATTTATCGCCTACAGTTTGGGTAATTTCTGTACTTACGGCATGTTTAGCTTAAAGGGTAATAACGGAATTGCCCCTTTACTTCAGCTTAAGGTTAACTCAAAAGGCGATTTTTTGTATGCTGATGTGGTATCTGTTCAGCAGGATAAAGTTAACCGCTTAACCATTGATGAAAGCCACAGGGCTTTTAAACGGATTAAGGAATTAACGGATATTGATTTTATTGGTCATCAGCTTAAATTCGAGGATAACAAAATCAGTTTAAAAGATTAATTTTCTCCGACATCAATCTCAGTTAATTTCTGAATATTTGCTGTATGAAAAAGGGATTAATACTTCATTATATTATTGGGATTGCGGCTGCAATCCTGGTGCTGGTTGCTGCTTATTACATTAATCAGAACCCTAAAAACCTGTTGTCTGCCGGTATAATTATCCTGGCCGGATGTTTAGTGGCTTTTAGCCAATATCAGATTATTAAGCATAAAAAGAAACAATAACTTGCTTGCTTTTATTTTGCAGGCAACTAAGTCCGAGAATTTTATGGATGGTATTTATTTAGCTCTTGCAGTAGCTGCGGCAATTCTCTTATTTATTTTGTCCAGGAAATTTAGGAGGAGAGGATAATCTAACTCTCGTCCTTTGTGTTCTTAACCAATCCAATACCCGATACAAAGAAAATCAATCCGATTATTCCATAAACCAGCAATCCCCTGCTGTTTTGACTGTGGTTAACAAAGCCATATCCCGCGTAAATTAAGCCAATAATGCCTAATATAGTTAATATGGTTCCAAAGGTTCGTTTTACGTTCATGATCTTTTTTTAAATAAGACAAAAAAATAAACCTTTTTGTTTGCCATTTAAATTTGTAATTTTCTGTACACAAATAAACCAAACACTAACCAATTTATTTTCTTATGAATTACACGTTTCTCAAAAAAATCGCGTTATGCGTATTTGTCTGCTCTTTTTGTATTTTTCAACTCACTTTTGCTCAAAGTACTATAGAAGGCAGGGTTTTAGATGCGGCCACAAAACAGCCTATCCCCGGGGCTAGCGTATACTTTAACAATACCCAAATCGGTGCAGCAACTAACAATAACGGAGTGTTTAAAATATCAGCCAGGAGGCTTTATAAAGATCTGGTGGTTTCAGCAGTTGGCTACCAGAGTCAGGTTATCAATGTCAACAGTGGTGATAAGCGTTATACTGTCTTGCTAAGTGAAAAAACAAATACCCTTATGGAGGTAACGGTGAGTACGGGGAAAAACGACTGGAAAAAATGGGGTAGCTTTTTTTCCGGGCTTTTATTTGGGAATGACCCCCGTTATAAGCTTTACTGTAAGATATTGAACCCGGAAGATATTAAGTTCTTTTACAATGAAAATGAACATTATCTGGAAGCAACCGCCAATAAGCCGATTCTAATCTGGAATAGCGTAATGAATTGCCAGCTGAAGGTGGATCTCTACGAATTTGGTTATAGTTTTATCAAAGATAATATTACCTATAGTTCTTTTGCTTATTACGAAGGTTTTGATAATAAGCCAAACAAAAGAAGAAAGATGGCCTTGGCCGTTAATTATTTAGGCTCACAAATGCATTTTTACAGAAGTTTATATACAAAAACACTCGAAACAGAAAACTTTCGGGTATACCGTTATACTTCTGTTAAGAATGTTGAGAAGCAAAATGTTTTAAAGGCAATTCAGCAATATAAGGCAGGTAAAATGGCTACCGGCGAAACTTTGTCGAAACTATCTGATAATCCCGATTCTGCACGATATTACGAAAGAATACTAAAGCAAAAAGATGTTTTAAAATGGGATACTACCAAAGTAGACTATAAACAATACCTGACTTTTGATCCTATAGAGAATAAAATGCACTTCAAGTTTAGCGATACACTGATGGTGGTTTATAACCGCGATGAAAAAGAACTGGAAAAGCTAGCGCAATCGAGTTTAGCCTTTAAATTTAAGCAAACATCGGTATTCATGTTGAAAACACTTTTGTCTTTAAACAATAAGGAAGGTGTAGTCATCGATCCGGCAGGTTATATAACTTCAAATGATTTAGAGATGTCGGGCAATATGGGTAACCGGAGGCTTGCAGAACAATTGCCTTACGATTTCGTGTATCGTCCGTAGTGCTGATGATCGTATGCCCCATTTTGTGAGCCTGTATTATTGCATTTATTTTTTATAACTTCATAGAAAAAATCTAATTATGCAATACACACTTTACATTCTCATCGCGCTCGGGGTAATTATCCTGTTAAGCTCATTTGTAACCGTTAAACAGGGTACAATAGCGGTAGTAACCGTTTTTGGCAAATACCAAAGATTACTTAGGCCGGGATTGAATTTTAAAATCCCTTTAATTGAGCAGATTTACTCGCGTATATCGATCCAGAACCGCTCAGTAGAATTATCGTTTCAGGCGGTTACACAAGATCAGGCTAACGTATACTTTAAAGCCATGCTTTTATATTCGGTAATTAACCAGGACGAAGAGACCATCAAAAATGTGGCTTTTAAATTCGTTGATGCCACTAACTTAATGCAGGCATTGATCAGAACTATTGAGGGGTCAATAAGGGCATACGTAGCAACACAAAAGCAGGCCAATGTATTGGCACAACGTAACGAAATTGTACTGCATGTTAAAGAGCAGATTGATCAGGTTTTAGATGGATGGGGTTATCACCTTCAGGATCTTCAGTTAAACGATATTACTTTTGATGAGGAAATTATGCGCTCTATGAGCCGCGTGGTAGCATCGAACAACTTAAAAGCGGCTGCCGAAAATGAAGGCCAGGCCTTATTAATTACCAAAACCAAAGGTGCTGAAGCAGATGGTAATGCCATTAAAATTGCTGCAACCGCCGAACGTGAAGCTGCTCAGTTACGTGGACAAGGTATTGCCTTGTTTAGAGAAGAGGTAGCAAAGGGTATGACCAATGCTGCACATGAAATGCAACAGGCCAATTTAGATACTTCGGTAATTTTATTCACCATGTGGACTGAGGCAATTAAACAATTTGCCGAGTATAGCGAAGGTAATGTGATCTTTTTAGATGGCAGTACTGAAGGCATGAATAAAACGATGAAAGAAATGATGGCGATGCAACAATCCCAAAATAGTACTAAAAAAGCTTAAAACTCAAAGTTAATAAGTATAAACACATTCAGGTTTTATCCTGATTTTTCAATTTTATTTCAATAAAAAAGCCTATCAGATTTTTACACTGATAGGCTTTTTTGTGATTAAGTATTACTACTTGTTTATTTTCTCTGCAGCAGGAATGCCCAGGTTCATTACATAATTACCCGATTGTTGCATGAAATCGCCCATTACTTTTAACGATTCGTCTTCAATAAAATCGAAAGCATCTTGTTTGGTGATTTTATCGCCTTTTTTAATCGCAGGTAATCCTCTTAATGCCCTTAACTCGTTCTGTCTGGCAAGCGATTTAGCTTCCTGTGTATCGCGCTCTGCTTTAAGTTTAGCTTCGTTCAAGGTTACTGAAGTTTCAGCATCACGTTTTTTCAGATCAGCAATATCTTGTTTCAGGTATTTAAAATCCAAAGAGTTGGCAATGCGCTGCTCACTGTTTTTAATTAGTTGTGCCTTAACAGCAGTTAAATTGGCTACAGGTTTAAAGTTAGAGCTGGCAATCACATCCCATGGCAGGGCAGATGGTTCAGTATCTTCTCCAATTTTATCCATCGGGTAAACAGAAGGGAAAACAATATCTGGTGTTACCCCTTTATGCTGTGTGCTACTGCCGGCAACACGGTAAAACTTAGCCATGGTTAAATTAATCTGCCCCAGGTTGATATCTGCAGGGTTGGCTGAACTTGGAGAAGTACCAACGGTTTTATCTTTAGCAATTAATCCGGCTACCCTTTGCAACATGCTTGGATTTACCAGTTTGTTTAAGTCGATTGATGATTGAACAGTACCTTTACCGTAGGTTTGGCTGCCCATTACAATACCGCGGCCATAATCCTGAATCGCTCCGGCAAAAATTTCGGATGCTGATGCACTTAAGCGGTCTACCATCACACCAAACGGGCCATTCCAGGCTACACCGCTGTTCTCATCCTCATCTACTTCTATTTTACCGCGTAAATCTTTCACCTGAACAACAGGGCCTCTATCGATAAATAAGCCGGTTAATGAAATGGCTTCAACCAGTGAACCACCGCCGTTTCCACGTAAATCCAATACAATAGCATTTACTTTATCAATGTTTTTTAACGAATCAACCAGCTTTCTTACGTCACGGGTGGTGCTTTTGTAGTTTTTATCACCAGCATTTGCGGCTTTAAAATCTGCATAAAATGCCGGCAATGAGATGATACCGATTTTATAATCTTTACCGTTTGAGGTAATGGTTTTAACTTTTTTCTTAGCCGACTGGTCTTCAAGAATGATTTTCTCTCTTACAAGCTCAATAATTACCGGTTTAGACGACATCTCTTTCCCAACAGGAATTACTTTCAAACGTACTTTGGTTCCTTTAGGGCCTTTAATTTTGGTTACAGTTACGTCGAGTCTCCAGCCAATAACATCAACAAACTCACCATCACCTTGTGCAACAGCAATAATCCTGTCGCCTGCGCTTAATTGTTTGCCTTTGAAGGCTGGTCCACCCGGAATAATTTCTGAAATTTTAACTACCTCGTTTTCCAATTGTAAGCGGGCACCAATACCTTCGAAAGAACGCGACATTTCTTCATTAAATTCTGTAGCCCTTGCCGGTACAAAATAATTGGTATGCGGATCGATAGATTCGGTAAATGCATCCATCAGGATTTGGAAAACATCCTGATTATTGGTTTTTGAGGTTTGCGATTGTAAATTCTGGTAACGTTTGGTTAAAGTCTCTACGTTTTTAGCATCTGTTGTGCCAGCCAGGTTTAAGTTAACCAGTTCGTATTTAACACGCTTTTTCCAGGTATCGTTTAAAGCTGCCGAAGTAGTAGCCCAAGGCATTTTCTCGCGATCATAAACGTAACTATCGGTTTGGTTAAAATCAAATTTGGTTTTAATCTGCGCCAAAGAATAAGTAAAGTATTCATTTAATCTTTTTGCGTAAACGTTGTAAATGTAAAATGGACCGCTTAAATCACCATTTTTAAAGTCATCGTCAAGCGTATATCTATATTTTTCAAACTCTTTGATATCAGTAGCAAGGAAATAATTTCTTCCCGGGTCTAAAGATTTGATGTACTTATCTAAAATAAGCGAAGATATAGAATCGTTGACCTGAATTTTTTTGTAATTGTAGCTCTCAATTAAATTAACAACTTCTTTAATAACGAGTTGCTGTTGCTCATCTGGTTTCACATTCGTAACACCCTCAACCATTGGTTGAGTTTTGGGTGCAGCATGACAAGCAAGTACTGCTGCAGTAAAAATTACAAAAAATATTCTTCTTAACATCTCTTTAAATGATTTAAAATCCATTTCCAATTCTATATAGCCAATATGATACCATTTTAGCAAAAAAACAAAAAAGAGACAGCATTATTACCGTCTCTTGTTAAAACTTAATCAAATCTAGCTAAAAGCTTTTTATTTAACAATAACAATAGGAGAACGTTAGTGCTAATTTTTTGTTTTAACAAGGGATCGAAATTTGACCATTTGCAGACGATAAATGGTCAGTTTATAGAAGAAATGAATTTAAAGGGTACTAATCTTATGGAGTGTTCGTATCACTTTCCCAAAATATAGCTGCTAAATGAATAGTAACGATTAAATAAATGGAGCAGGAGCACGCTTATCTTATCCCTTTTTTCCAGCGGTTTTACTGGCAATTACGTCCCGGGCATCTTTAATCTGGCTTTTGTATTGGGTTGTTTTAACAGAGTTGGCAAACCATTCGGCCGATTTTAAATCGCGGAGGGCAAGGGTAAAATCTTTCTTTTTAATTTTAACCTGCACAATGCCCAACATCGATTCGATGTAGGAGTTATTACTTTTTAATTGTTTAGCCAATATGCCCTGTTGGGTGTAAAACCACATGGATTGGGTGTACTTGGTATTGGCGAGATAAACTTTGCCCAGAAGGCTGTAAGTATTCATCACTCCCGCCCTGTTGCCGGTTTTGGAATAATTTTTTAAGGCAACATTTAACAGGATTTGTTCAGCATCAGAAAAGCGGCCCAGCTGGTAGTGCATGGTGCTCATTTTGATCACAGCCTGACCATAACGGTTAAAGTTTTTTACCGCATTGTACTCGAAGGCTGCTTTTCCAAATAAGGTTAGCGCTTCGTTGTAGTCGCCTTTTCGCTCCAAATCTTCTGCTTCTTCAAAAAAAGAGTTCCCATCTTCCAGTTCAAATTTAGATACCGCAATGTTTATTGCATTACCTCCGTTTGGTTCCTGGATTTCCGGTTTGTCTATATTTTGAGCTTGTATTTGTACTGATGCAAAAAGGCTAATCAAAGCCAATACAATCCTGGTCATGCAACAAAAATAATACTTTAATTTTAATTTCAGCTAAATACCTGTAAATTAACATCGAAAGATGCCCAAACCATGTATGGGTGGGAATCGCAGTGATACACTTCGCCAGTGGCCGATATGCCTATAATGCCTGCAAAGCCATCAAAAGCTTTAAGTTCGTCGAAAGATTTATCAGCAGCATCTTTTAAAGAAAAGCCATCGGTAACCCGTGTTACAATTTTAGCTGCCAGTGCGCCGCTTACAATATCTTCACCTACACCTGTACATGAAATACCCGCATGTGCATTGGCAAAATTGCCTGCTACTGTAGCCGAATCGCTTACGCGGCAGGGAATTTCAAAGCCTTTACCTCCTGTAGAAGTAGCGGCCGCTATATTCCCATCTGCATCGAG
This sequence comes from Sphingobacteriaceae bacterium, assembly GCA_965284455.1. Lineage (GTDB taxonomy): Bacteria > Bacteroidota > Bacteroidia > Sphingobacteriales > Sphingobacteriaceae > Pedobacter. The sequence continues at coordinate 4,147,931 of OZ260086.1, read as the reverse complement.
TGCTACGCAGCCAACGGTACCTTTATTGTTATTTTGATTTAGTTTAGCCTCATATTCCAGCTGGCGCTGTGCAATGATAGGATTAAAGTATTCAAAACCGTTTTTGCGCGCAAAATCCTGCGCACCTTCTCCGCTTAAAACGCGGTCATCGTAGGCCAATAGGTTTTGTGCTATTTTAATTGGGTTTTTAACATCTTCAACATTAATTACGCCGCTAAATTTTTCAGTTTTACCATCCATTAATGCCGAGCTTAACCTTACTTTTCCATCACTTTGAATCTGTGAGCCTATACCGGCATTAAACAGTTCGTTATCTTCGAGCAAAGCAACAGTGTACACTACGGTTTCCAAGGCCGTGTGGTTTTGTAAATAGGCGTGACCAAGCGTAACAATTTCTGCTAGTGCAACTTGTTTCGCTTTTTTGGTTTCCTGGTTTGTAGACGATTCGCTAAAAAAACCTCCGTGTATGATTAGTTTCATTTTTTGGTATCAAGTGTCAAGATTTGAGCGTCGCATAACAAAATTTGTGTATCTGGTTCCAGGTCATTTTGAGATGCTTGATCAAACACGTTCAAACTGTTGGTTATTAACCGAACTAGGCTATTGGAGCTACTTTCGGGTGGTGAATGATCAGGCTATGGTCGTTAAGATCGTAAACATCGCCATCGCACATTACATGTACCACCATATTTTTTATTGATACAGGTTGCCCCATTTCTACGTCTGTTAAATTCGTATCGGCCATCGTACGGCCATCTACTAAAATTACCATTCCCGAACCAATAGCTTCCATAATGTGGCCGTCGGAAATGAAAAGGCCGGTATCTTCGCCAAGGCCAATGCCCAAAATACCCGGGTTACTTGCCGCTGCATACAGTAAACGGCCTATTCTGCCACGCTGTACAAAGTGGGTATCTACAATAACATCATCGATAAAGCCCAGTCCTCCGGTAATTTTAACCTCGCCTTTTAGCAAGGCATCTTTACTGCTACCCTGGTAAATCATGTTTTTTGAGCTGGCTGCAGCTCCAGCCGATGTACCTGCAATAACCACTGGTTCTGTTCTGTATTTTTCGAGCAGGAGCTGGTGGATTCTGGTACCGCCAAAAATAGAAGAAAGACGTAGCTGATCGCCACCGGTAAAAATAATTACCTCTGCTGCCTTAATGCGTTCGAAGTTATCATCGGCATTTGCTTCTTCGCGGTTGGTGATATTCAATACTCCAACATTGTGTACATCTAATTGGGCGTAAGCTTTAATGTATTCTTCGCCCACCTTTTCGGGCATTAGTGATGCTGTGGTAATAATTTCGAACCTCGATTGGGTGTCCTGAACAGATTCTGTCGTAATTCGTTTTAAAATCCCACGCTCAAAAAAATTCATGTTATCGGGCAATCCAAATTGCGTTTCGGCAAAGCTGCCAGTATTTATTGCGCCGCCTATGATGATGAGTTTACCTTCCGGAACCATTTTTTGTGTATTTGATATCAAAAACCCCAAATATATAGGCTTATGATAAAAAACACGACTTTTTTTGTCAATAATATTTAACTTATTAACAAAAGTTGAAATTTTTTGTCTTATGAATTGAAGCATTACGCTTGAAAATAAAACAAATAGCACTTAAAATTGATTTAGCTAATTAGAGCGCCTATTCTCAAATTAATTGCATAATTTTCAGTCAGAATTTTCGAAATCTAAAATCGGATTTAAAGGGCACGGAATTGCTTGCAGATCAAACTAAAACAGAACATATTTAAAATGAAGATATCCAATATACAAGTACTAAGAGGACCGAATATTTGGTCCATCAGCCGAAAGAAACTTATTCAGATGCGTTTGGATTTGGAAGATCTGGAGCAGAAACCAACTAATGTAATTGAAGGGTTTAGCGAAAGGATTGAGCGGTTATTGCCAAGCATGTTTACCCACCGCTGCTCTAAGGGTGTAGAAGGCGGCTTTTTTACCCGCGTAAAAGAAGGCACCTGGATGGGGCACGTAATAGAACATATTGCTTTAGAAATTCAGACCCTTGCGGGGATGGATACTGGCTTTGGCAGAACACGGATGACCAAAACAGAGGGCATTTACAATGTTGTATTTAGTTATCTGGAAGAAAAAGTAGGGGTTTACGCCGCAGAAGCCTCGGTGCGAATTGCGGAAGCCCTAATAAACAATGAAGAATACGATTTGGAACACGATATCCGCCGGATGAAAGAAATCAGGGAGTTGGAAGCATTGGGACCAAGTACGGGTTCAATTGTTGAAGAGGCTGTGAGCAGAAGTATCCCATGGATTAGACTGAATAAAAGTTCGTTGGTACAACTGGGCTACGGCAAAAACCAGGTGCGTTTCAGGGCCACCATGACCGAAAGAACAAGTAGTATAGCGGTTGATATTGCGAGTAATAAGGAAGAAACCAAGCGTTTACTTACCGAGGCAGCAATTCCCGTTGCAGCTGGGGTAACCATTTCAAATATCGATGATTTGGAAGCTTCGGTTAAAAAAGTAGGTTTTCCGCTGGTATTTAAGCCTTTAGATGGTAATCATGGTAAAGGTGCAACCATTAATGTGAAAACAATGGAAGCAGCAATAGCAGCTTTTGAGTATGCAAAGACCTACTCTAGAAGGGTTATTATTGAAAAATTTATTACCGGATACGATTTTCGGATACTGGTAATAGACCATAAGGTGATTGCCGCTGCGCAACGCGATCCGGCACATGTAAGGGGGAATGGCATGCACACCATTCAGGAGCTTATTGATAAGGAGAACGAAGACCCGCGCCGTGGTTACGGACATGAAAATGTGTTAACAGAAATTGCAGTTGACCGTGATACGCTGGATTTATTGGCCAAAAAGGAATATACTTTAGAAACCATACCAGAAAAGGGAGAAATTGTTTACCTAAAATCGACAGCTAATTTAAGTACAGGCGGAACTTCTATCGATGTAACTGATATTGTACACCCACAGAATATTTTTATCTGCGAAAGGATTTCGAGGGTTATTGGCCTGGATATTTGTGGAATAGACATTATGGCGCAAAATCTTACCCAGCCATTAACCGAAAACGGAGGTGTCGTTTTGGAAGTAAATGCAGCCCCGGGTTTCAGGATGCACCTGGCACCAAGTGAAGGTTTGCCTAGAAATGTGGCAGCCTCGGTTATTGATATGCTTTACCCACAGGGCAAGCTATCGCAAATTCCAATTATTGCGGTAACCGGAACCAATGGAAAAACAACTACCACCCGTTTAATAGCGCACATTATTCGCAGTAATGGTAAACGTGTAGGTTTTACCACCAGTGATGGGGTGTATGTGCACAACACCATGCTCATGAAAGGTGATACTACCGGTCCGGTAAGTGCCGAGTTTATTTTAAAAGACCCAACTGTAGAATTTGCAGTTCTCGAAACTGCCCGTGGAGGTATTTTAAGGGCCGGATTAGGTTTTAATGCCTGCGATATCGGCGTGATAACCAATATTCAGGAAGACCACCTGGGGATTTCTGACATCCATAACCTGGATGATTTAACCCGTGTAAAAGCAGTTGTTATCGGGGCGGTTAGGCGTAAAGGCTGGGCCGTGTTAAATGCCGATAATGGTTATTGTGTACGTATCGCTAAAGATGCCCGCTGTAATGTTGCTTATTTTAGTATGGATGAAAATAATCCGGTAATTAAAGAACATTGCAAAAAAGGCGGTATTGCTGCCATTTACGAAAATGGTTTTATTACGATTAAAACCGGCGATTGGAAATTAAGGGTAGATAAAGCCACCCATATTCCACTAACTTTTGGTGGCTCGGTAAATTTTATGATCCAGAATGTGCTTGCTGCCACGCTTGCAACTTATTTATGGGGCTATAAGCCAGAAGATATCCGCCTGGCCTTAGAAACTTTTATCCCTTCTGCAGCACATACGCCTGGAAGGATGAATATTTTCAGGTTTAAAGATTTTAAAGTACTGGTAGATTTTGCGCACAATCCGGATGGTTTTAATGGCGTTAAAGGCTTTTTGCAAGGTGTAGAGGCAACTGAGCATGTAGGCATTATTTCGGCAACAGGCGACAGACGCGATGCTGATATTATTGAAACTGCTCGTATTTCGGCGCAAATGTTCGATAAGATTTATGTATGCCAGGAGAAGTACCTTCGTGGACGCCAGCAACAGGAGCTGGTTGATTTGCTGGTACAAGGTATTAAGGAGGTTGACCCGAATAAAGAGATTATCATCAATAACAAAAGCACCGAATGCTTGCAAATAGCAATTGATACTGCAAAAAAAGGGTCCTACTTAACGATTTTGAGCAATACGATCGATAATACTATTCAACGGGTTACCGAACATTTGGATAAAGAATTAGAAGCTTAGTTTTATACATCGAACATCGTCATTTCGAACGAAGTGTAACGGAGTCGAGAAATCTCTTCTACTTGCAATATGAAATAAACTTCTCTGGTTATAAACCAGGGAAGTTTTTTCGTTTTTGTATAAGTTATCAATTAGGCCTGTGCGTCGCGTAATCTTTTAATTTCATCGTGTGATGTTCTTAAAGATGCTTTTTGATCCGAAATCAATTCTCTGATATTTGCAGGAAGATCTTCTTCCTCTAAAGCCATTTTGTAAGCATTCTGTGCTGCATCTTCGCCAAATTCGCAATTATTTAAAACAGTTTTACGGTCGTTACCGGTAAATAAAGCCTTAACATCCATCCAAACCCGGTAAATTTTTCCCGAATTGGTAGTTCCAGTTTCAATATCTTCGCCTAAGGCCGATACTTCGGTGGCTAAAGCCATTTTATATTTCTGGCTTTCGCTGATCATATTGAGGAACAAGGTTTTTAAATCGGCATCGCCATCTTTTAATTCCTGACGGCCTTTTTCGTAACCCTCAATACGGTCGTTATTAATTTGGATGAGATCGTTTAATACTTCTGTGGTTGCTGTTGTTGTTTTCATGTTTTTATTTTTTATAGTTTCGATGTATAAAAAGAACATGGCCGCTTAAAAAAAGGTTTGTCATTTTTTTAATAGCTTACAACAAGAAGCTATAGCATTGAGTAGCTTTTTCGCAAACTGCTATTTTTTAGAAAAGTATTGGGTTAGTTTTTCTTTAACAAAACGCCTGATCCGGGTTACCATATTTCCTTTCCTTTTGGCCAAAAATCCTTTAATCACTTTATAGGCTGCAGTGTCTTCAGCAATTAAGGTAGGAAACGCTGTAATGGGTTTAGGATTGATAATTACATTATAAATATCGTTTATGCCCGAGTGTACACCGGTTCCATCATGCCCGATATTGTTGACTAAGGATTGTGAAGGATTGAGTGTTAAACCTCCTTTTAAAAAAATAGAAGCATACCACCTGATGGCCCAGCTATTGTTTTTGCCTTTTTTGAATTCCAGCATCTGTTTCCAGAAATTCATGGTATGATCGATTGAAAAGGCTTTTCTCTTTTTCTTGTCGAACTGTTTTATTAAAAGGTTAATATCCGGTTCGAAGTTTTTCCAGGCCCTTCCCCAGGTAGCCCATCCCCAGCTGGTGGCAGCACGATAAAAAAAAGATTGGGGGAGCTTTTCAGCAACCAGTGGATACATGTATGCACCAATATGCATTACTTTTTCCTCGTCGCGGTAACGGTGTAAAGCATCGTTAAAATAGCTTAAGGTATGTGGCGAAGTAACCAGATCGTCTTCAAAAACAATTACCTGATCATATTCAGCAACCAGTTGACTTACACCCGCAATTACCGAATTAGCCAGGCCCGCATTTTCTTTTCGCTCTATCACTTTAACCGATTTAAAACCTTTGGTTTTATTGATGATAGCCCTTACTTCCTTAACCTTCTCCTCATCCTGCGGAGTTTTTGCCCCGTCGGAAAAAATAAATAACTGACTGTTGGCCGCCAGTTCATTCTGTTGCAAAAAGTTTAATGTGCGCTCGGTATGCTGCGGGCGGTTATAAACGAAAAGGGCTATTGGGGCAAGTTTTTGCATGTTTGTTTTTATTAATTGATCCCGGCATTTAGATCTGATAGTTATCAGATCAAGCAAGGCGAAAGGGAGAAGTCTGTTTAAATGGTCCTTGTTTAATGATTTCTCGGCTTCGTTTTACTGCGCTCGAAAATGACGATCATGCTATCGTGCAATACGATCTAAAATATATGCAGGTTATGATCTGATTTTTGAGTGAGTACGGTGTAAGCATTGGCAAACTGTTCTTGTTTTTTCCTTCCCAGTAAATTGCCCAACGTTTTTTTAATCCTGTATTCCAGTTCTATTTTTAAGTTTTTGGTAAAGGTTTTTGGTGCTTTTCGGTTAATAAACTCATTAAATTTTACGGTTTCGGTTGCCGTCATCGAAACTTTATCGGCTAAAATCTCCAGACCTTCACTTTGTAGTAAAAATCTTAGCGAAGTTGGTGTATACATGTTAATGTGGCCATAATCTAAAAAGTGTTTCATACGTTGATCTACCCCGAAGCGGTAATCTTTAGGTACTTCTACTACAATATACCTCGCCACGCGCTTTAACTCCCGAATGAGTATCCTTTCGTGCTCTACGTGTTCTAAAACATGCGCCAAAATCACTAGATCGAAAGCATCATCCTCGTAAGGGATTTTATAGCCATCAAAGGTTTGTGCTTCTTTCAGTTTAGAGAGGTTACGTTCTTTAATGATATCGACACCGCTTTGTGCAATTTCCAAAGCATAAAGCTCGGGTGCGAAGCTCCATTCGTTTAGAAAATGTAAAATACTGCCATCGCCTGCACCAACTTCCAGAACTTTTTTGGGTTTTATGTCTTTGCAGACTTCAACAATGTTTTGTGCTTTATATTTGGCACCGAGCATACGCCACGCTACATCGCTATTGGTATAAAAATTATCGTAGGCCGTTTTTACTTCTTCGCTTAGCATAACATAGGAGGATTAAATGCCTAAACAGTTGTTTTCCTTGTAAAAAACAGAAGTAGCCTTTTCGTAAAATAAGCCAGGCGATATTCCGCTGAAACTGATTTCTTTGAAGCCTTGCGCTTTTAAAAGCACGCGTGCCGGATGGTAAACCTCGCGTTCGCTATCATCTAAAACCAAAACACCGTTTGCCGATAAGGCATCTACACTATATTTACAGCAATTTACGCGGTCGCGGCCATCTACAATAATGATATCGAATTTGCGGTTAAGCAGGGTTGCTTTTTTAGCGTATTCTCCATCTTTTTCTAACTGGCAGAATATCATTTCGGCATTGGCCGGGCTTGTATTTTTTACATTATCGTACCAACCCTTATCATGCTCTACCGATGTAACCGAACCTGCCCGTTCTGCATAAAATAATGTAGAGCTACCCGATCCATATTCGAAAATATGTTGCGTTTTGTTGATTCGTTCTTTAATGAAATCGATAAAAGAATAGGTTACCCAGGGTAATGCTTTCCCGTTTCCATCTACGGCCTGTTTTTTATCAAAGGCCGTGAACCAGCCAATGCTGTTCAAGTAACCTTTATGTCCGTATGATAATAATGCCTTAAGCCTGTTTGGCTTGGCAATTAGTGTTGTTAATGCTTTAAGAGTACTCAACGTTTAAATATTTTTTGAAATGCTGTAACCAAAAGTAATGATTTTAACATCATTATACCCTGTTGGCGGGTTTTAGGGATTAATAAAATAAAAAATGCTGAACTGGCACAAGCTATTAAGGTTGCAATTGATGCGCCAATGCCTGCATATAATGGTATTAACCAAAGGTTTAAGAGGATGTTTATCAGTGCTCCTAAAGCAGTGCGATAAAAGGCAATCTTTGTAAAACCCTCTGCTAATAGGTATTGGGAACTGGCGCTTCCTAAAAATACAAAAACACCAGACCAGATGTGGATTGGTAACATGTGCTCCGCGCCTTCGAAGCGGTTATCGTAAATAATGTGAATAATAAGGGTTGAAGCAAAAGTAACAATCATTGCAACAGGTAAACTTATTGCAACTAATAAGTCGTACAGATTTTGTAACCTTTTAATATAGCGTTCATTATCGGTTTTTCGCGCATTTATTAAGGCAGGAAAAACTGATGTCACAATAGCAACGGGAATAAAATACCAGGCTTCACTTATCTTTGCAACTGCGCTGTAAATTCCAACAGCACTACTTCCTTCTGATTTTAACATCACCTGATCTATTTTCATGTAAATAGATACCATAACTGCTGATAATATTAATGGTGCCGATTGTTTCAAAAGTGATTTTGCACGCTCTTTCTTGAAGTACAGGTCAAATAGATTAAACCCCTTGTTTTGGTAAAGTAGAATAAGGCCAAATGCCAAAATAAAACCGTCAAAAACCAATGCCCAGGCAAACCAGATTACCGGCATGTGTAAAACAACCAGTAATATTTTAGTAAGAGCTGAAACAATTACGCATATATTTTGAATATGCACCACATACTTAGATTGTACTTGTGATTGGAAGTAGGAATCGATTACATTAAATGATTTAAAAAACGCAGCAAAGGATAACAAGGCTACAACATAGGTTAGTGGTTCGCCGGGATTATTGGAGAATTCATGAAATATCAGGTATAAACCAATTGAAATTGGGATCAATAATAGATTAACACCCAGCCTTAATAGTAATGAAGTTCCTAAAATTTCATCTTTTTTTGTAGGGTCATTTAATATCTCTCTGATAATAAATGTATCTAAGCCTAAGGCACCAATAGCTGCTGCAATTGCCGTAAATGCATCAGCAAAGCTTAAATCGCCGAAGGAAATTGGCCCAAGGAATCTGGCAACTACAAAGCCGACAACCATGCTGAGTATCTTACCAAACATCAACCAACCTGTATTTTTTAAATACTTGTTAAACGCTTCTTCGTCAAAACCTTTTATGGCGGGTAATTTCATTAACGCAAAGATGTAAAAAAATGTGCGTTAAGCGCGATATTGAAAATTCAAATTGTGCAATAACTATTTCCCTTCGCTTTTGGCTTCTATGGTTTTGGTTTCGGGTGTTTTGGTTTCGACTGCCGGAGGGGGAACTACAATTGGAGCCGGTTTGCTGTTTAATGGAGCACCAACGGCAATGTCGCAACGGTGGTTAGGTTGTCCGTGTGGTGGGTTTAAGCCCTTGCCCACTTTAATATTCGAAACCTGTGTAACTGTAGGCTGTACTGGAGTTGCTTTTGCTACCGCTATAGGTTTTGAATCTAATGGAGCACCCACTGCAATATCACACCGGTGACCTGGCTCGCCATGTTTTGGGTTTAGTTTTTTTCCTGTGGTATTGGCTGCAGGCACTGCAGGTGCTGGAGCAGGTTGAGGTACAACGGTTTGTTTGGGGTGAGCGGTAGCCGCTCTGTTTAAGGGCGCCCCTACTGCCAGTGCGCAGGTATGTCCGGCCTCACCATGTGGTGGATTAAAAATGAGATTGCTTTTTGCGCTGGAGGCTTGAGGTGCTACTACGTTACTTTTCTGCAGCCCCGCTATTCCTGTTGGTGTGGGAATCATAGCTTGTGCAATTTCTTTTTTTTCGCCCTTACAGGCGCAGCATAAAACAAGGGCTAACAGATAAAAAGCGTTTTTCATGAGGTTGAGTGTTAAGGATTACTCAAATATGGTGAAATTAATTTACGCCTGAAAACTCTTTTCTATTCTTCCGAGCTGTTTGAGGTGGTGTTTGAGATGAATTTCAATAAACCTTAACCATTGTTTGGCATTTAAATACCCTAGCCGGGGGTGTTTGGTTTTACAGGTGAGGGTAGCTAAGCCGACCAAAGGATAGTTGTCATCTAAAGCCTCTTCAAATTCTAAAATAAAGTCTAAGGCTTCAGTTTTGCTGATTTTTTTTACCCGATCGGCTAGCCTTTTAGGTACTTTATATTGCTGTGTAGGAGGAAGTGCACCTAAAAGCAAAATGAGTTTAACGGCAAAATGAGTGGGTTTATCTTCGCCTTTGCCCTTTGCGGCATGTTCTAAAGCCATTAACGACAGCAGGCTCGAATCAAAAATATGCGAATATACTTCGCTGTAACTCCAACCGGCTATTGGCGGTACCTGCTGAAAAACATCGTCAGCATAAGCAGATAGTTTTGATTTATAGGCATCGACAGTTTTATGTATCGATGCCTTTATTTTTGCAGCCCTCATGTAATAAAGATAAGCGAATTATCCCTTAGCAATGAAATCCAAAAAATCATCTTTGCTTGATGGGAACCTGAATACCTCGGCAAGTATGGTATAGTTTTGAGGATCTACGGTTTTAGCATAGAGATGCTTAGCCATTTCTAAACGCTGATCATCAAAAGAAAACTCTTTAAGCAGATACCTTACCTGTTCGGTACTAAAGGTTGCATTTTTGCTTGTTGCTTTAATCAACTTCGATCTGTTATCGTCGAATCTTTCTTTTTTGTACAGACTAAAAAACTGCTGGAAGGCTTCGGGCGACATTAAGGTATAGCTCATATCTTGTCCTCTGCCTGGTCTTGGTATAAAGCCACCATTATAAGGCTCGTTATAACCATAAAAATCATTTAGCGCGTATTGATTATTCCGAAACAGACTAAGCTGTTTAATAATATCAAGCCTGCCATTGTTGTAACCCAAAATAAGTCGCTCCTGAGCATTTACATTTATACGTTCCTTTAGCAGGATTTTATCGCCCTGCATAATAGACAGCTGGGGTTTAGAATTATATACATCGTAAAAACGGAACCTGCCTGTAGCAGAACCAACAAGTTCATCGTCTAAATATACTATGTACTTGCCAGGCAGGCTGATTTGTATAAAAACTTCGGCGGCGCTGCGGTTGTTTTGAGCAAAACTTAGGGTAGCAAAGAGCATTGCCAGGCCTAATAAGATGGTTTTTTTCATGTTAATTAAGGTTTCATTTGTGTGTGTATTGAAACCTTGCCAAAGCGATGCCAAAACCAAACAAAAAAGGAGTAATTTTAAAAAAGTTTCAACAATTCTTCCAGGTGAACAATTTGATGCTTCACATCTTCGGGTTTTTCTTTTTGCATAGGGTTGAAAAAGATGGCTTCTATACCAAAGTTTAGTGCACCATAAATATCTGCTTCAAGGCTGTCGCCAATCATAATACTTTCTGTTTTTAGTGCTTTTGCTTTATCGAGCGCATATTCGAAAATAATGGGATTAGGCTTGTTTACGCCCACATCTTCCGATATAATTACATTTTCGAAATAAGGATTCAGCTTCGATAAATTCATTTTGGTTAAAGTTGTTTCCTTAAAGCCATTCGAAATAATATGCAGGGTATATTTTTGATGAAGATAGCCCAGCACCTGCTCGGCTCCTGCAAACAAATTGGTTTTTGTTGGCGAAATGTTTACGTAATCGGCTTCAAACTGGTGTGGTACAGCATCCGGATGAATACCCAATTGAATAAAGGTTTTACTGAACCGCTCTGCCCTTAAAAAATCTTTGGTAATTTTTCCTAAGTGATAATCGGCCCATAACAAATGATTGTTTTCGGTATAAATGCTGATAAAATCGCTGCAAGATATAATACCCAGGGTATCTAATTTATAAGCTTGGTAAAGCTCTTTTAAGGTTTCTTCGGCATTGCGGTCAAAATCCCAAATGGTATGATCGAGGTCGAAGAAGATATGTTTTTTCATTAATGTAATTTTTGCAAAGGTAGGTGCTATCCTGGCTGGAATTATAAATAAGCCGTCATTTTTGATTGAATATCTTCCATGAGTTCTTCGTCCATATACTCATAATCATCGGGAATGTTCAGGATGATGATTTCTTTCTCCAACGCTTCATCTTCGAAACGTTCGGTAAGGATTTGTTTATGTTTTTTCTCCATTACAAAAATTGCATCGGCCCACAAAATAAGCTTAGCATTGATTTTAGTCCTGGCAGATGCTGCGGTGCCAGCCGAACGGACATCGTGATTCGGGTGGTTTTTATAAAGTGTTTCAGCAGTGGCACTGCGCCATTTGTTTCTACTGCATACAAATAGAATATTCACGGGTTTTATATTGTGGTTTTAAAAAGGCTGCTAATTAAACCTTTTCTCCGTAAGCCAGGTCGCCGGCGTCGCCTAAACCCGGAACAATGTACGATTTGCTGGTCATTTCTTCATCAATGGCCCCAAGCCAAAGTTTTGCTTTCGGTAAATTGGCCCTGACATGGGTAACTCCTTCAGTACTGGCTATGGCGGCAACAATATGCAGTTCGGCAATTTTATAGCGGTTAATCAACTCTTTACAACACATCACCATACTTTGGCCGGTGGCCAGCATCGGGTCGGCCATAATCAAAACCCTGCCTTCCAGATCGGGCGTAGAAACATAATCCATCTGGATAATAAAATCGCCACTCTTTTTAACTTTCCGGTAGGCCGAAATGAAACAGCATTCTGCTTTATCGAAAATGTTAAGTAAACCCTGCTGCAGTGGCAAACCTGCTCGGAGTATGGTAGCCAGCACAGGCTGTTCGGTTAATACTTCGCACGTGGATAGTCCAAGTGGGGTGGTAATTTCTGTGGATGTATATTTAAGTGATTTACTGATCTCGTAAGCAAAAAACTCTCCAACCCTTTCCATATTTTTGCGAAAACGCATCGAATCTTTCTGGATATTTTCATCCCGAAGTTCGGCAATAAAGGTATTGGCGATAGACTGGGTTTTGCTTAGATCGAAAATCATAATATCGGTTTTGCTGTGCCCTGTTTAAAGATAGACGATAACAGGTTTTCTGCCCTAAATTTAGCAATTTTAAGCTTAAGAGTTTAAACTAAAATCAATTACCTGCGTAATTAAGCATCTCGTTAAACACCCTTTTTAATTTTTTGTACCTGGGGTTCTCCGATAAGCTTTTTAGCTGCCAGCTGCTGTAAAAAGTACCGTTTACCACTTTTACCGCATCTACATACTGGTTCACCGTTTTTATAGCTGCATCGGTAGTTAAATGCTGAAGCACGTGGTCGGTTAGGCAGTATGGGTTCACAGTTAAAGGCGTAACCTTTTCGAGTTGTAAGTCGTACCAGTTAAAAGGTGTGCAGGTTCCTGCCCTGAAACCGGGTACCGTGCTATAGCCCATGGAATAGTCGGTGGTGATGCCCGAGTTGAGGATATTCAGATAACAAATCGGAAATTTTAAAATTTCCAATTGCTGGCTGCTTAAAGGAATAATATTCGGCCGGATTTTTTTCAGTTTTGCAAGGCTGTCTTTAATTTCGTTTATTTTTTGTTTGTCGCTTGCACATGGCCTTAATAACCCAACTGTTTTGGCGGTAAGGGCTTTGGAGATCCCATTTACGTTGCTGTGAGCTAGTGGCACCGGTGGGAAATCAACAAAATATAATGGCTGGTACACTTTAGTGCGGAATAGCTGGTTTACCTGATCCAGCACTTCCTCGCTTTTTACTTCAACGCCTGTTAGCTGATCAAATTTTGAACGGAAATAGTTATTTTCCTTTTTGAAAACCGAACTAAAAATAAATCTGGTCTTATTTAAAACACCTTTGGGCATTTTGGGTGTAATGTTGAAATTGATTGTGGGCTGATGATGGAATTTTTTCTCGTGGAATTTAAAATTCGGATGTTTTTTCCGGATCATGCTCTTGATGATCAGTGCCCATTCATCGATAACAGGCGGTTTAAAACCCGCCATTGGTGTTGCCTGCTTTTAGCAGGGTTAAAATCAGTAGCAGAAGTTTTTTGATGGAGGTATTCTTCGTACCTGCTGATAATGAAAAAAGAAGCTGCAAAAACATCAAATGTCAAAGCAGAGCCTTCTACCGAAAAAGGAACCTGGTAATCGCCAAACGAAATGCTTTTAAGTTTGATTTCTTCGAGTTTGTTGGAGAAAAGTAGCGGCGTACTTTTAAAGAAAAGTTCATCACCAAGGGCTTCATCGCCATAGCTGATTTTTAGCTGTTCGCTTTGCAGAAAATACTGACTATTGCCTGTAAATTCCACTTCCGTTTTCAGTATATCCTTAAAAATAAAACTGAAAATATATTTAATCCGAGGCGTTAATATGTTGGAGAAGATGATTAGGTGCATAACTTATTTTAACAACACGGATTTAAAAAAAGATTACAAGAAATATTCCTCAGCTCATACTAACTTAATTAATATAGCTATTAAAATTAATGGTAATTTAACGCCTAACCATTATCTAATACAAAAATTACAATTAAAAGTTTGCCGCAAACTTCTTTTCAGGGTAGAGTACTTTGCTGCTCTTACGGATAGGACCTTTCACAATATGTATAATACTCATCTGGTCATCAAATAGATCGTAGAGAATGGTATTGTTAACTTCAATCGACTTTACAGCTGATATTTTTTCAACTTCCAGATAAATATTGGTGGCTTCGTGGTCTATTTCAAAGCCAATGTAATTCAGGGTTGTTACTTTTCCATTGGCCTTAATCTGTAAATGCGATAATAAATATTTTTTAACTAGCTCATCCATTGCAGTTTTCATGTTCGGATTACTTAAGTCTGTTTTTTGCTTATATAATCTGGCTAGAATCGATTCAAAATCATCCGAAAAAATTTTGCAGCTAATTTCGAGCGTTTTGTCTTTTGCATTAAAGTTTACTTCGGTAGTACTTACATGTAAAGGATGCTTAACGCCTGCCTCAACAGCAAAAAATGTACAACACAACAACAGAACAACAAATTTTAATTTACGCATCGGTATATTTTGGACTATAACGCAAAGTTAACAGATAAATTGGCTACTTGTTAAATGTAATCAAGGTGTTATGCCCGCGGCGTTCTACCTGCAGGCTTTTAAAGTCTAATCGGGCAAATATCCTGCTCAGTTTCTGGTGGGATGGATGTACGTGTGTAAGTTTAATATTAAAATTTTCGTTGAGCCAGTAACTGAACCTGATAAGTATTTTTTTTAATCCGCTTTCTTTTGTGAGTTCTTCATGAAGAAATTTCTCATTGTTAACCACAATAAAACCAAAGCCATTTTTTTTAACCAGGTTGTAAATGCGCATAGCAAACTGATTATCGTTGATACAATAGTACCAGCATATCCGGTTAAAAATCATGTCGTATTTACCTTGTGCCTCTTCCAGGTAACCCAGCGAAAAATTTAGGGCTATGCTTTCGCTTTGGGCCTTGTTTTTTGCTATCTCCAAATAATTGCGACTAATGTCATGCCAGGTAACCTTAGCCCCCCTTTTGGCAAATTCAATGCTATACTGGCCTGGTCCTGCACCCAGGTCCAAAATGCTTTTATCTCTGAAATCGGTTACATGCACATTAATCGCATCGATAACCGCGCTATCTACCTTTCTGTATTCGTTGGCCGCATATTTTTCTGCAAAGGCTTTTGGAACAGGATCAAAACCCTTCTTGGGCTTTTGAAAATAATATTTAAGCCTTAGCATAGTACCATATAGAATGAATTAAATTACCTGTACCAATATACCTTGTTGACCATGTATAATGAAACAACAATTTGGTTTACAACTGTAAATACAGGTGTTTCTTAAAAAAACCTTTTTAAAACAGTAACAAATTTGGGATTTATCGTTTTCTGTAAAGGATATTTGGTGTTTTTGTAATTAAAAGCATAATTTTAGTCTTTATAAACTATTTTTAATTGAGATAGTTAGCTTACTATTCATGCCGTTACAAGATTTTATCTTTTATTTTAAACTGGGTTGGGAACACATTATCAGTATTGATGCACTGGATCATCAGCTTTTTGTTTTGGCACTTGTTGCCATTTACAGCTATAAAAACCTGAAACAAGTACTCATATTGGTTACTGCTTTCACCATTGGTCATTCGCTAACTTTGCTTTTAAGTGTTTTAGATTACATCAGATTCGATAGTAAATGGGTAGAATTTTTAATCCCCTGTACCATTGTCATTACTGCGGTAAGTAATATGTTCAGGAAGAATTTTTCATTGAAATCGGTCAAAATTAACTACTCCCTGGCCCTGGGTTTTGGTTTAATACATGGAATGGGCTTTGCCAACTCCATCAGGATGATGCTGGCCAAAGACCAAAATATAGGTTGGGGACTGTTTGGCTTTAATATTGGCCTGGAAGCAGGGCAGATTTTTGTGGTGATGATTGTGTTACTCATTACCTTTTTAATTTTTAACTATACCCGCATCAAGCGATTGAACTGGGTTTTATTTATATCAGCAGCCGTATTTAGCCTGGCTTTAAAGATGGCTTTAGAACGAATTCCTTTTTAACTAACATCATAATGAATAAACTGTTTACTTTAACAGGCTTGCTACTTTTTTCTGGTAGCTTAGCTTTTGCCCAAAATACCCAGAATAATCCTGGCAGTAACCATGGTAATAAATTTGAGCAATTGGGTACCATTTTACCAACGCCAAATGAACAACGTACTGCAAGTGGCGCACCGGGGGTTAAATATTGGCAGCAACGTGCCGATTATAACATCAAATGTGAATTGGATGAGAAAAATTTATTGCTCACCGGATCCGAAACGGTAACTTATACCAATAACTCGCCCGATCCGTTAACTTACATTTGGTTGCAGCTCGATGAAAACGAACACAGCACAGATAAAAATGCCAATTACCAGGATGCAACTAAAATGCCTGCTTTTGGTACCACACAAAGCTTAGATCAGCTAAGTGCAAAAGGCAATAATGGTAACGGTATAAACATTACTAAATTAACCGATGCTACAGGTAAAAATTTAAAATATACCGTTAACAAAACCATGATGCGTGTAGATTTACCTGTTGCGCTAAGAACCGGACAGAAATTGATCTTCAACATTGATTGGAATTATAAAATTACCGACCGTATGGCGGTTGGCGGCCGTGGAGGTTTCGAATTTTTCCCTGCTGATGGAAATTATTTGTTTACCATGACCCAATGGTACCCGCGTTTATGCGTATACAGCGATTTTCAGGGATGGCAAAACCACCAGTTTACAGGCAGAGGCGAATTTGCCCTGACTTTCGGCGATTTTAAAGTACAAATGACAGTTCCGGCTGATCACCTTGTAGGCTCAACAGGCGAATGTATTAACTACAGTGCAGTTTTAAACCCAACCCAGTTAAACAGATATAATGCAGCCAAAACTGCTGCGGCACCAGTTGAAATCCAGACTTTAGCTGAAGCTAAAGCTGCCGAAACTAAAAAATCGACAGCTAAGAAAACCTGGGTTTTCAATGCGAACAATGTGCGCGATTTCGCCTGGACCTCTTCACGTAAGTTTATCTGGGATGCCATGCCTCAAAAAATACAGGCCAATAACAATACCGTAATGTGCATGAGCTTTTATGGAAAGGAAGCCTATAACTTATATAGCAAGTTCTCTACCCGTGCTGTAGCCCATACCATTAAAACCTATTCTGATTTTACAATCCCTTATCCATACCCGGTTGCACAGAGTATTGAAGCAGCTAATGGAATGGAATATCCGATGATTTGTTTTAACTATGGCCGTACAGATGCAGATGGAACTTATAGCGAAAGCACCAAAAACGGTATGTTGGGCGTAATCATCCACGAAGTTGGTCACAACTTTTTCCCGATGATTGTAAACAGTGATGAGCGCCAATGGACCTGGATGGACGAAGGTTTAAATTCTTTTGTTGAGTATTTAACCGAAGAGCTTTGGGACAATAAATTCCCGAGTAAAAAAGGACCAGCCTATACGATAGTTGATTACATGAAATTGCCAAAAGATGAATTGGAACCAATTATGACCAATTCAGAAAATATCGCCCGTTTTGGTCCGAATGCCTATTCAAAACCTGCAACTGGCTTAAATATTCTTCGCGAAACAATTATGGGCAGGGAACTGTTCGATTATGCATTTAAGGAATATGCCAGAAGATGGGCTTTTAAACATCCTGAGCCTGCCGATCTTTTCCGTACCATGGAAGATGCCAGTGGCGAAGATTTAGATTGGTTTTGGAGAGGCTGGTTTTACGGAACCGATCCATGCGATATTGCTTTGGATAGTGTGAAATTTGCGAAAGCCGATTTCCCGAAAGAAGTGCCGGCGGCAAGATCGAGAATGGTTAAGATTGATAAACCTGCTGTAAATGCCTTTGAAGATATTTCGAAAATCAGAAACCGCGAAGACAAGAAAATCAACTTCTATGTAGATAAAAATACTGCCGCACAGGATTTCTACTATAAATATGACCGTGGAATGGTGAGCATCGATACCACTGTTGTAACCAAAATGGAAGGTGCTATTCCGGTTGAAGTAATCGCATCAGCTGATCAGGATAAATATGAAAACAAATTCCTGTATGAGCTAAGTTTCAGTAATAAAGGCGGTTTAGTTATGCCAATCATTGTTGAGTTTACCTATAAAGATGGTACCAAAGAAATTGACCGTATTCCAGCGCAGATTTGGAGACACAACGAATTGAAAACTTCTAAATTTTATGTAAAGGATAAAGAAGTGGCTTCTATTTTAGTCGATCCATTACGCGAAACAGCTGATATCGATACCAGTAACAATGGCTGGGGTGGTAAAGCGAAAGAAAGTAAATTTAAAGTTTACAAAGCAAAAACCGGTGGTGCTGTTAGAGGCCAGTCGGTTGGGAAGAACCCAATGCAGCAGGCTGCAAGTAAATAACAAGAAGATCCCCGTTGAGTTTCAGCGGGGATTTTTTATTTAACCTAGTAAATCAAAAGTTAAACTTTTGATTTACTAGGTTGTGTACCTTTTGAGCGCTTTAATGACCTGTTGTGAAAAAATGGAAATGTATATTTTTTAGAAACTCATTCATGTATTTTGCCAATTCCTCCACACAAAATTACTTTTCGATGGTTGAATAAAGCGTGCTAAATTGTTTAGCATCATAAAATTTCAGTAAATTTGGTTACCAATGAAATTTAAAATCACCTCAGAATATCAACCTACCGGAGATCAACCCAATGCCATCAAACAACTGGTTGATGGTGTAAACGCCAACGAACATTATCAAACTTTACTTGGCGTAACCGGATCAGGCAAAACTTTTACGGTAGCTAACGTAATTGAGCAAACTCAAAAGCCAACATTAATTTTAAGCCACAATAAAACACTGGCTGCCCAGCTTTACGGCGAGTTTAAGAATTTCTTCCCCGAAAATTCTGTCAATTACTTTGTTTCTTACTACGATTATTATCAGCCAGAGGCTTTTATTGCTTCGAGCAACACCTATATCGAAAAAGACTTGAGCATTAACGAAGAGATTGAAAAGTTACGTTTGCGCACCACGTCATCTTTAATGAGTGGCAGGCGCGACATTATCGTCGTGTCGTCTATTTCGTGTATTTATGGTATGGGTAACCCTGAGGATTTTTCTAAAATGGTTTTCCGTTTTGGGGTTGGACTAAGAATTTCGCGAAATGCCTTTTTGCACAGTTTGGTAGAAATTTTATACTCGCGTACCACAACTGATTTTAAACGCGGAACATTTAGGGTCAAGGGCGATACCGTAGATATTTATCCTGCTTACCTGGATCATGCCTACCGCATTTCATTTTTTGGAGATGACATTGAAGAGCTTTCCTCTATTGATCCGGTTTCGGGTAAAACTTTAGAAAAATTAGAAGATATGGCTATTTATCCGGCCAATCTTTTCGTTACCCCTAAAGACAGGTTCAATTCTTCTATCTGGGGTATTCAGGAAGAGCTGGAGATTAGAAAAAACCAGCTAATAGCCGACAGGCATTTACTCGAGGCCAAGCGTTTAGAAGAACGGACCAATTTTGATATCGAAATGATGAAAGAACTGGGCTATTGCTCAGGTATTGAAAATTACTCGCGTTTCTTCGATGGTCGTCAGCCAGGTATGCGCCCTTTCTGTTTATTAGATTATTTTCCAGATGATTATTTAATGGTAATTGATGAAAGTCACGTTACTGTGCCTCAAATCAGGGCCATGTATGGTGGAGATAGATCGCGTAAACTTTCATTGGTTGAATATGGTTTTCGTTTACCGGCTGCGCTGGATAACAGACCTTTAAACTTTAACGAATTTGAAGCCCTTGCCCCACAAACGATCTATGTAAGTGCAACACCGGCCGAGTACGAACTGGAAAAATCAGAAGGTGTGGTAATAGAGCAGGTAATCAGGCCAACAGGCTTGCTAGACCCGATAATTGAAATCAGGCCTGCCATTAACCAGGTTGATGATTTGCTGGATGAGATAGACCTGACCATTAAAGATGGTGGACGCATTTTGGTCACTACTTTAACCAAGCGTATGGCAGAGGAATTAACCAAATACCTTGACCGGTTAAACATTAAAACACGGTACATCCATTCCGAAATTAAAACTTTGGAAAGGGTAGAAATCCTTCGCGGTTTGCGATTGGGAGAATTTGATGTTTTGGTGGGGATTAACCTTTTGCGTGAAGGTTTGGATTTGCCTGAAGTAACTTTAGTCGCCATTTTAGATGCCGATAAAGAAGGGTTTTTACGTTCAGAAAAATCGCTGATCCAAACCATTGGCCGTGCTGCACGTAACGATAAGGGAAGGGTTATTATGTATGCCGATGGCATGACCGATAGTATGGAGAAAACCATCGATGAAACCAATCGCCGCCGGGAAAAACAGATTGCTTACAACCTCAAACATGGGATTACGCCAAAAACGGTAGGCAAATCGCGCGAAGCAATTTTAGAGCAGACTTCAGTACTCGATTTCTCGCAAAAAGCAAGTGATAATAAAGCCAGAGCCTACGTCGAAAATGCTGAAATTAGTATTGCAGCCGATCCGATTGTACAGTATATGGGTAAGGGAGAATTGCAGCGTGCAATTGATAATACCCGAAAAGATATGCAGAAGGCCGCCAAAGACATGGACTTTTTACAAGCCGCAAAATTGCGTGACGAAATGTTTGCATTGGAGAAAATGTTTAACGAAAAATTCGCTAAGTAACGTTTTGGTTTTAATAAGGGATTTTTAGATAATTTAAATTAGAATTGCAGTTCAATAAGTTATCTAAAAATCATTAAATGAAATCTTTAAAACTAGTAACGCTGATCGTGCTCAGCGCTATCGGGCTGGATGGTTATGCCCAGAACCAGGGAAATATTACGCTTCCGCTTGGTGGTAATGCTTACAGTTCATTACATCAGGATTCTGAGAGAACACTGTCTAATAGGGGAATTGTAAACTGGTCAAATCCGAAAGAGTATTTTACAGCATATTTCAGGGTGGCTAAACCGGGTACAGTAATCGTTTCTATAAATGATAAACCAGTCGTTGAAGGGCAGTCAACCTTATCATTTTCAATTAACAATCAACCGAAAGAAGTAAATTTTGATGAAAACAAGACTTTGGATGGCAAAATTGGCGAGTGGACGGTTAAAGATACCGGCTACGTTGCCCTTACCATTAAAGGCTTAAGCAAAAGTGGTAGCAAATTTCCATCTCTGGCAAATTTAGCCATCAGCGGATCGGCTGTTGAAGGTAAAACAGCTTATGTTAAAAATAATGAAGGCAATTTCTTTCATTGGGGCCGTCGCGGACCATCTGTTCATTTAAACTACCTGCAACCCGAAAATGTAAATGCCGAATGGTATTATAACGAAGTTACCGTGCCCAAAGGCGAAGATATTCTGGGCTCTTATTTTATGGCTAACGGCTTTGGCGAAGGTTATTTTGGGATGCAGGTTAACAGTCCTACCGAAAGGCATATCCTGTTTTCGGTTTGGAGTCCTTTTAATACCGACGATCCTAAAAGTATCCCTGAATCGCACAAAATTAAAATGTTAAAAAAAGGCGAGAATGTGCACACCGGCGAGTTTGGCAATGAAGGAGCAGGCGGGCAGAGCTATTTAAATTACATGTGGAAAGCTGGAAATACCTATAAGTTTTTACTGCATGGCGTTCCGGGAAAAGATAGCCTAACAACTTATACAGCCTACTTTTTTGCCCCTGAAACCAATAAATGGCAGTTAATAGCCAGCTTTACCCGTCCGCAAACTAAAACTTATTTAAAACGTTTCCATTCGTTTTTAGAAAATTTTTCACCGGTGCAAGGAGATTTATCCAGAAAAGTGCTGTTCAACAATCAATGGATTTGCGATGATAAAGGCGTTTGGACCGAATTAAAATCGGCCAGGTTTACGACCGATAATACCGGCATGAAAGGTTACCGGATGGATTATCAGGGTGGGATTGACAAAGGAGCTTTTTACCTGAAAAATGGTGGCTTTTTTAACGATTACACCTCGCCAAGAAAAGTATTGAACAGAACCACTGCTGGTAAGCAGCCAGAAATAGATTTCAGTAAATTACCATAGATATTCAAAATTATTGTGGAATTTTGGTGTTTCATTCATCATCACAATACAGCACAATGGACGGGCAGAACAGAAAAGATATTTATCCGGGATTAGAAGTCGGAATTATTTTGAAGAAAGATCAAAGATCGGGAAACATTACCTACGGTATCGTTAAAGATTTGCTTACTTCATCCGCATTCCACTCTCGGGGAATAAAAGTTCGGCTCGAAGATGGCCAGGTAGGCCGCGTTGCTGAAATTGTTGAAGATTAATGAAATACCTTTATTTTGGCTTTTTAATTTTTGCATTAAATACTACTGCATTTGCTCAGGAATCTATTAATACGAAGGCAACTATTAGTCCTGTTGCTGATCGGAAGATAGTTATGATTTGCAGGGTATCAATTCCAATAAGCAAGTCTCCCTTGTATGTGGTGAATGGTGTCGTTGTTGACAGTGCGGCAGTAACAGATTATATCCGCCCTTCCAGCATCCAATCTATGAATGTGCTAAAAGGTGCCTCTGCCATAGCGGTATATGGAAGTAGGGGGCAAAACGGGGTAATCTTAATAGATCTAAAAAAGGATTTGAAGTTATGGAGTTTGAAAGATTTGTTTAAAAACTTCCGGATTAAAAAGAAGAACTGGAATTGGCCTGTATTTGTGGATGCAAAAGAATTGCTTAGCCGCCCTGATTTCTTTATCGTTAACGATATTGTAGCAGGTGTAAAAGTTGTATCAGTTGAAGATAAATTGCCTGGTAAAAACAAGGCGATTAAAATCTCCTTAAAACCTTTATAGGCCTTTTTACGTATTATATTTGTAATCAAAATGCAATTAAAGACCTAAAAAGTAACAAAATAAATTTTGCTACGTCTATATTTGTAATAAGAGTAAATTATTAACATGACATTAATAAAATTCATTTTCATAACAATATTAGTGCTTTGGCTGATCAGAATGTTGGTCAGATTGATACTACCTATGCTGTTTAATAACCTGGCAAGTAAAATGCAAAGTCAGGCCACAGGTCAGCAGCAACAACAAAGAAGGTCTAAACCCGAAGGTTCTATTTCAATAGATTATATGCCTCCAAAACCAGATCAAAGTAAAACGGATAAACTTGGCGACTTTGTGGATTACGAAGAAGTAAAATAAACTTGAACCCTGAACTTGTTTCAGGGTTTTTTGTTTATGATCGTTCTGCCACTGATTTTATGACTTGATTGCGGGCAGTTAATAATTTATGCATATACCGCTTTAAAAATAACAAGTCTACCAAGCGACCAAGTATGCCCATGGGAGATTGGAATGCAAAAGTATCTGTCATTTCCGTATAGGCATCTGCTAAAGTGAAATGGTGTTGATGGTGCAATGTTTTAAAAGGCCCGCTTAGCATTTCATCAACAAAATAAAACGGAGGTTTCATTGCCGTAATTTTGTTTGTCATCTTAAAACTTAGCCCAAAATGCCTCGCCTGCCAGATAACCTGCTCGCCAAGATCGATTAAACCGGCCAATTTTCCAGCTATCACTTTTTCTTCAGTATCTTTCATAGACTCTATGTGCAGGTCTAAATTTCTGGCTAAATCGAAGCACTTTTCTATTGGTGCGTAAATTCTTGTTTTTAACAATATGGTGGGCATCATGTCTGTTTTGAGGTCCTTAATTGATTCGGTTAGGCGTACAAAAACTTATTTTAAAATAGCTTTAACCGCATGTTCAATGGTTGAGTATTTAAACTCAAAGCCATTATTTAACAAGATTGTAGGTTTAACCCACCTGCTTTTTAAAATCAGTTCGGTTTCAGTGCCTATAATTTTTGCACCTATTGCCAATAACCAGGCAGGTGTTGATAATCCAAAGTTTATTCCGCAAGTTTTCCGGATTTCTGACATTAGCATATAATTTTTAACAGGTTCAGGTGCAGTACAGTTAATAATCCCGCTAATTTCTTCCTGTTCGAGTAACCATTCGATACTTAAGGCTACATCTTGCTCATGCACCCAGCTTACATACTGCTCACCATTGCCCTGCTTGCCGCCCATTCCTGCCTTTGTAAGATTTAAGAGCCGTGGAAAGGCGCCATCCTCTTTACCGAGCACTATGCCCATTCTTAAAGCGATTTTCCTGGTATGAGGGGTTTTACTCTCAAAAAAGCTGCTTTCCCAAGCTTTACATACCTCAACAGAAAATCCTGTACCGATTTCGCCGTTTATTTCATCCTGGTAACGATCTTCTGCATGACGGTATATGGTTGCAGAAGTAACATTGATCCAGAGTTTGGGTGAGTTTTCCATTTCCTGTATCACCTTGCCTAACAAAGCCGTAGGTTGCAATCTTGATTGGATAATTTCTTCCCTGTTTTTGGTGTTGTATCTGCAGTTTACATTTTTGCCGCACAGATTTACAAGTAAGTCGGCATTTTTGAGCGCCTTAGTCCACTCGCCTGTTGTTTTTCCATCCCAAACCACAGTTTCAATATTGCCGTTTTTGGGCTGAGCTTGCCTCGAAAGGATAATAATTTCATCAGTTATTGGGCTGAAATGCTTGGCCAGTACGCCACCCAAATAGCCGTTTCCACCAGCGAGGACAATTTTTTTGTACTTCATAATTTTAGAATAATAAGATTAATGCCAAAACAATTAAACGGTAAAGTGCCCAGGTAATGCTCATGGTCCAACCCAGGATTAAAATTTTGCTTCGGCGCAAATGCTCCAGAAACATGAGTCCTGCAATCATTAAAAAATGAAGGATATATAATATGGGATTGATTTGAAAATAATGAGAGACTATCAACATCGGTAAAAGCAAAAGTGCTCCCGTGAAAGAAATGGTCATCATGTTACCCAGATAATCCCAGAGTTTATCTTTTTGGTAAATAAGGATAATTACGCCTTGAAAAAACATCTGCCCTCCGCAGATCAGATATTCGCGGTAACTGGCTCCCAAAGGCACAAATCGGGTTAGCAGATGGGCATAAGTAGTTAAAATACAAGCCGTAACCAGCCAGGTAAACAATAAATAAGCAATGCGATATTGAATTTTAAAACTGGGCTGTGTTGTATTGGCTTTAACTTTTGCAGGAATAATAACTTTTCTGTTGTAAGATATAAAGGCATAAAATTTTTGCATCAAATAAACAAAAGGCCCAAATGAAAAAAGCATTTTTAAGATAGGTAAGGCATGGCCAATTATTTTAAACAGGCTTTGTATGCCATAAGTTACCTCGCCGGTTAAGGTATTTACCAGGGCAATTTCATTGGCCGCTCGCTGACGGTCAACCAGAGGGCAAATATTTGCTGGCATATTTTGATAGGCTTCTCGCCCATTTTTATCCAGCATACCAGTTTGAATAAATGTTTTGGTATAAGCATAACACATGGGACATTCATTATCGAAGAGTATAACGTGATTTTGAAGTGTTTTCATTTTATTTAAATTTTAGTATTTTCAATAAATATTGAAACATGTGATTAAAAAATAAAGCCAGGTTTAATACACTAGCTTATTTATTTGATAGTTCTTTCTTGGTACTATTTACTCAATTCTCTCTACTTAATACTCGATATCTGGCTCTTCTTCTATTATTTAAACACCTTCAATACTGATCCCCAGAACCAGCTTTCTTCTGCTTTAAGCATGGTTTCGAGGGTTTTATCAACATTTCCAGCCAATTTGTTTATATCGGTAATCGATTTTTTGAAAGTCTTAAACTCCGGATCTTTATCATCACCTTGAACGTTCGAGAGCTCGTTTAATACCTTTAAAACAGGCTCAAGTTCTCTTTTTTTACGTTCTTTAGCTACCTGGCGCGCAATGTTCCACACGTCTTTGTCAGCAAAAAAGTACTCTTTGCGCTCACCAGCCTTGTGTTGTTTTTCAATTAATCCCCAGCCAATCAAATCGCGGAGGGTCATGTTCGCATTTCCTCTTGAGATACTCAGCGTTTCCATTATCTCTTCGGTGGTAAGCGCTTCTGCAGAAATTAACAATAAAGCATGAACCTGTGCCATGGTACGGTTAATGCCCCATTCTGACCCAAGTTTGCCCCAGGCCTCTATAAATTTTAACTTTGCTGCTGCTAATTCCATACACAAATATAAAATGTTTTATTAAACTTTCAAAAATTATTGAAAGTTTATTTATTCTGAATTTTGCTACTATCTCTTTGCAACTGATCTAAAATATCTATCCAGCTTTTTTCTTTACCATTAATTGATTGGAGCACCTCGAGTAAGCCAGGGTCAAAATAGACGGCTAATCTTAGTACGGGTAATGCTAACTCTGGCTTGAACATGGTACCTGGCGCAAATCCTGCTTCATTGTTTTTTGCCCTGTCGCGGTCGAACTTTACAGTGGTATTTACATACTCTTCGTGCTGTTTTTCGCCTTTTATGTATGGGATTAACCAGTTAACCGATTTTTGAATCGATGAGCCTTTTGGCGATTCGTAGCTGTAAAAATTGATTCCTTTTGCACGATCAATTATAATCGATAGCCTTAACATGGGGTCTAAATCGTAAATGTGGTAATGCATGGCATCGCGTTCTTTAAAATCCAGGCTGGTACCATCGGCGTACAGGTTAATATTGATGTGGCTTTTGAGGTTGTCGATAGTCCAGTTAATGAAATCAGAGTTGTTTAATGAATAACCAATTTCGCCAACTATCTTTAAGCGGTGGGCATTCCAGTTGTTAATGGCTGTGGCCCTTCCTGCTTTCATCCGCTTGCTGTTAATTTCAGCTAGTGCAGTTTCAGTAAGCCATTTTTCAATTGTGCTTTTACTTGCAGGCTTGATGTCTGTTTTAATCAGGTCGTACGCTTCTACGGCTTTATCCAGGTTGGTGTCATCAATCGGATCGCCGTTGGGCAGGTTTATTTTTGCCCAGGCTTCAAGAAATTCTACACATTTGTGGAGATATTTTTCATCACCACTTAAACGGTACTGCAAAGCCAGTGTAAACATTTTGTTCATATCAGCCAGTGCCTGCCGTGTGCGTTCTTTTTTAGGATTACCTTTTAATAAACCTTCAGTACGGATGGTATCAACAGGACTAGGTTGCTCTTCGATGTAGTTTAATGCATTTTTTGCGAAGCCAGCATATAATTTTTGAGTTTCGGAGTTGTTTTTAAGCTGGGTTTTAAGTTTTTTAATTTCATTGGTATTTAGGCTAACCACTTGCGAAAAAGCAGTTAAAGCCAGATTAAGTAGTACGATTGTAGCAGCAAACTTTCTCATCTTTAAATGGATTGAATTTTTATTCTCTTCTACAAATCTAGTTTTTATTCGTGTTGCATTTAATTTATTACTTTTTTATACCGCCCATTTTTTTATTTTTGACGTTCGTTTAAACTTAAACAAACCTTAATGAATAACTGGTTTAATAAAAATGGCATACACCTGGCCATTATTGCATTTTTTGTAGTCATTACATTTGCCTACTTCAGTCCTGTTTTACAGGGTAAAGCGCCGCAACAAGGCGATGTTTTGCAGGCAAAAGCCATGCAGAAAGAAATTATGGATATTAAGGAAAAAGATGGTAAAGGACCTCTTTGGACTAACCAGATGTTTGGTGGTATGCCCGCCTATCAAATCTGGGTTCAATATCCGCTAAACATTACCACTTATGGTATTGATGTAATAAAAGGTGTATTTCCTGATCCTGTTGGAACAGTTTTACTTTACCTTTTAGGTGCCTATTTATTATTCTGTGTCTTAAAAATAAATCCATGGCTTGCTGCGGCGGGGGCCATTGCTTTTGCATTTACTTCGTACAACTTCATTATTATTGCTGCCGGGCACAGTAACAAGGCGTTGGCCATTGGCTTCTTTGCCCCTATATTGGCAGCGATAATTCTTACGCTAAGAGGTCGCTATTTGGTTGGAGGCAGTTTACTTGCCTTGTTTATGGCGTTAGAAATTCGCTCTAACCACATCCAAATGACTTATTACTTGTTTATGGCGCTGGCTATTTTGGCTGGTATCGAACTTTACCATGCTTTTAAAGCCAAACAACTGGCTACATTTGGTAAAGCCATTGCCTATATTGTAGCGGGTATTTTCTTATCTGTGCTGGTAAATGCAGGTACTTTATGGACCACCTATCAGTATGGTAAAGAAACCATCCGTGGTAAATCTAACTTAACAACTGATAAGGCTGAGCCTTCAAACGGTCTTGATAAAGAATATGCTTACCAGTGGAGCCAGGGTGTAGGTGAGAGTTTCTCTTTCTTAATTCCTAACATTTATGGTGGAGCAAGTAGCATTGATGAAATCATTAAACCCGAAAGCAATACCTATAAAGCAGTTGAGAAAAATCTTTCAGGTGTAGATCCACGTCAGGCTATTGGTTATGTGGCCCAAAATTTGGGAACCAACCAGTATTGGGGAAATAAACCTGGTACAGCAGGACCTTACTATTTTGGCGCTATTATTTGTTTCCTTTTTGTGTTTGGCTTATTTATCGTTAAACATCGTTGGAAATGGTGGATTTTAGGAACTAGTATTTTATTAATGTTCCTTTCATTTGGAAATAATTTGCCTTTCATTTCAGATATTTTCTTCGATTATCTGCCTGGTTACAATAAATTCAGAGCGGTAGAGTCTATTTTGGCTGTAGTAGGCTTCCTGGTTCCGTTATTGGCTATTTTGGCCATTAAAGAAGC
This sequence comes from Sphingobacteriaceae bacterium, assembly GCA_965284455.1. Lineage (GTDB taxonomy): Bacteria > Bacteroidota > Bacteroidia > Sphingobacteriales > Sphingobacteriaceae > Pedobacter. Next base: position 4,119,030 of record OZ260086.1, on the reverse strand, counting down.
ACAGGAAGGAAAATATGATCAAAAATATTTGGTGCAGCGCTTAACCTGGTCGGCAGGTATTACTGGTGGCTTTGCTTTAATTGTTGCAGTAATTCCTACTGCGTTTTTCAGCTTTACACAAGCCAATCAGGCACAGATTTTAGATGCATTAACCCAAACCTTACAAAATAACAGAGGTGCTGCAATGGAAATTTTAAACGCCATTGTTGCAGATCGCGTTGCTTTAGCACGTGCTGATGCTTTGCGTACCTTGTTGTTTATTGCCATTGGTTTTGGTATTACCTGGGCCTTTATCACTAAGAAAATGAACATGCAACTGGCTTTCGGTTTACTGGCTTTGTTTGTTTTAATTGATTTATGGCAGGTAGACCGTCGCTATCTAAACAACCAGAATTTTGTTAACAAATCTGATCTGGCCAGTCACTATCAACCACGTGATGTAGATAATTTTATTTCAGCTGATAAAGATCCAAATTTCAGGGTTTTCGATTTATCGTTGGGCGATCCGTTTAAGAGTGCTGAAACTTCTTATTTCCATAAAACGGTGGGCGGCTTCCATTCGGCAAGGTTAAAACGTTTTCAGGAACTGGTAGATAAGCAAATGACCAAAAGCATTAACCAGGATGTGCTGGATATGTTGAATACCAAATACATCATTACACAGGATCCTCAAAACGGATCGTATAAAATGCAGCGTAATGCTACTGCTGCAGGTAATGCGTGGTTTGTACAAAGTGTACAGTTTGCAAAGAATGCTGATGAGGAAATGAAAGCCATCAGCAGTTTTGATGCTAAAAAAGAAGCGATTGTAGATGAGCGCTATAAAGATTTAATTGATACCAAACGTTTAGGTACCGGTCAGGAAGGCTTTATTCGTTTAACCACCTACAATCCGGATCATTTAACTTACGAATATTCTTCAGCCAAAGATGTAATTGCGGTGTTCTCTGAGATTTATTACAAGGAAGGCTGGAAAATGTATATCGACGGTGTAGAAAAACCGTATTTCAGAGCTGATTATGTTTTACGTGCAGCCCAGCTGGAAGCAGGTAACCATAAACTCGAATTTATTTTCCACCCAACAGCTTATTATGCAGGTGAGAAAATTTCGCTGGCAGGCTCAATCCTGTTGCTAGCCGGATTAGGTTTTGGTTTTTACAACGAAGAAAAGAAGAAAAAGAAAGTAGTTAAAGCTAAGGCTTAAATTGCGTTTTGATATGCAAGCCCCATAGGATTTCGATCTTATGGGGCTTTTTTGTTGATGAAAAACCCTGTTTATCACGCTAAAGAGGCAATTTAACAATTAACCAGTTTATACAATTAACCTCTTTTAACAAACATTATGAGATTGAATAATAATTTAACAATGTCGTAACATTTGTTTGATAAACAGGGTCTTACCTTTGTATTGTAAAATCAGATGATATGTTAGAATCTTTCTTTGCCGTGTGTTTGTTAATTGTTGTACTTTATTTCTTTAGCCCTTTTGAGGTAAAACTCGATGAGGAAGAAGAGTGGTAACAAATCTAATTTATGCAGGAACTGCCTAAACCGGGCGGTAATAAGATTCTTCCCCCTAAAATTTTCCGTTTATGGATAAAAGAAATGTCGATGTAGTCGTAATCTCCGACGTGCATTTGGGCACCTATGGTTGCCATGCTAAAGAGCTTTTAAAGTATCTAAAAAGCATTAAACCCAAAACATTGATTTTAAATGGCGATATCATTGATATCTGGCAGTTTAGTAAAAGTTACTGGCCCGAATCGCACATGAAAGTCATCCGCAAGCTGATGAAATTCGTTTCGGAAGGGGTGCAGATACATTATTTAACCGGCAACCACGACGAAATGCTCCGCAAGTTCGATGGCATGGAAATGGGAACCTTCCACCTGCAGAATAAACTGATTTTAGAGCTTGATGGTAGAAAAGCCTGGTTTTTCCATGGCGATGTTTTTGACGTAACGATGCAACATTCTAAATGGCTGGCCAAACTGGGGGCTGTGGGTTACGATACCTTAATTTTGATCAATAGCTTTGTTAACTGGGTGCTTACGGCTTTCGGAAGGGAAAAGATGAGTTTCTCTAAAAAAGTAAAGGCGAAATTTAAGGATGCGGTTAAATTTATTAACAGTTTCGAGCAAACGGCGGCTGAGCTGGCGATCGAAAAAGGTTATCAATATGTGGTTTGCGGGCATATTCACCAGGCCGAAAAAAGGGAAATTGCTACTGATGAAGGAAGTGTTACCTATTTAAACAGTGGCGATTGGGTAGAAAGTTTAACAGCCTTAGAATATGAAAACCAAAACTGGACGATTTTTAAATATGAGCATCAGCATTTTACCAAAGATGAACTGGATGAAGGACTCCTGTCTGATGCCGAAGATTTGAAGAGTAAACTGGATATAAATATTCTTTTACAGAATATAAAATATGAAATTGCCCAATAATTTTAGATATTCGGGCATAAATGAAGATACTTTACGCGATACAGGGAACAGGTAACGGTCATATCAGCAGAGCCAGGGAAATTATTCCTTTGCTCCAAAAATATGGTGAACTGGATATTTTAGTGAGTGGCACACAGGCTGATGTTAAACTTAGTCAGCCGGTAAAATACCAGTTGCATGGTTTTAGCTTTATTTTTGGCAAAAAGGGTGGCGTAGACCATTATAAAACCTGGTTGAACATGAATCTTTTCCGTTTTAGAAAAGACATGAAACAGCTTCCCCTGAAAGAATATAACCTAATTGTTAATGATTTTGAACCGGTAAGCGCCTGGGCCTGTAAACTGCAGGGTATTGAATGTGTTTCTTTGAGTCACCAGGCAGCGTTTAAATCGAAAAAAGTACCACGGCCTAAAACATTAGACTGGGGTAAACTGATATTAAGCCGTTACGCGCCAACCAAATATCATATTGGTTTTCATTTCGATCGTTACGATACTTTTATCCATACACCGGTAATCAGGGCTGAAATCAGAAACCTGGAAAGTATAAATTTAGGTCATTACACCGTTTACCTCCCCGCTATTGATGATAAACGTTTGGTAAAGCTTTTTACCCAAATCCCGAATGTGAAATGGGAAGTTTTTTCTAAACACAGTAAGGTAGCTTATCAGGAGGGCAATGTTTTTGTAGAGCCGGTAAACAACGAAAAATTCAATAAAAGCTTAGCTAGCTGCGAAGGCCTATTTACGGGAGGCGGTTTTGAAGGACCCGCTGAGGCACTTTATTTAAAGAAAAAGCTGCTGGTTGCGCCAATGCGGTTCCAGTTCGAACAGCAATGTAATGCTTACGCTTTAAAGCAGTTTGGTTTGCCAGTCATCTGGGGAAGCACACGCAACTGGCTACCCGTTATCAAAAACTGGGTCGAAAATCCTCAAAAGCACGAATTTGATTTCCCTGATGAAACTGCGAAAATTATTGACGATATGGTGAAAAAATATGCCCGGCCCTAGCTGTAGGCCATCTGATTTGTCTTTAGTGTTTAAGCTTTCCGCTTTTAGCTTTACTCTTAAATTATTTTCTTTACTTTGCCTAATCGTTAAAAAGGCATGATTAATCAGTTTAGAAAGCTAAATCCAGTTAACCTCATATTTTTGCTGGCCTACACATTTTTTATGCGTATGGCTATCTTTTATGAAACACCATCGCAGTTAAACTTCGATTTCCTGGAGCCTTTTGCCAGGCTGTTAATCAATGTAGATCTGGACAATGCTTTTACTGCACAAACCAATATTTTTATTGCGGCGGTTTTGGTTTATGTGCAGGCTTTAATCTTTAACAGGGTTGTAAACAATCATAATTTATTGGGTAAACCAAGTTTTTTGCCTGGTTTAATGTTTGTAACGGGCACCAGTTTGTTTATGCCCTTTATGACTTTAAATCCAGCACTGATTTGTAATTTCCTGCTCATCTGGATTATCGATAAGTTTTTAAAACTGGGAAAAAGTGCCAATTCTATTACTACCGTTTTCGATATCGGGATGATCATTGCTATTGGTACCCTGGTTTATTTTCCTTTTATGGGCATGCTGCTCATGATTTTTTTAGCTTTACTGCTTTTCAGGTCATTTAACTGGCGCGAGTGGGTAGCCGGATTAATCGGTTTTATTACTGTATTTTTTTTCCTGGCCGTATTTTATTATTGGAAAGATAATTTGAGCTCTTTTTACCAGATCTGGAAACCATTGGGTAATAAGTTTCCATCGGTGTTTAAAATCAACTATAACGATTATTTGGTGCTTATTCCGGTAGCCATTATCATTATACTTGCATCATTACAGCTGCGCGAAAATTTTTTCAGGAGTTTTATCAGTACGCGTAAAAGTTTTCAGTTGCTTTTTTTCATGTTTATTGTGGCTATTGTTAGTTTTTACCTCAAACCCAATTTCCGTACCTGGCATTTTCTGCTTTGCGTGCCGCCGGGTGCTGTACTGTTAGCCTACTATTTTAGCAATGCCAAAAAGCGCTGGTTTTACGAAACTTTGTTCCTTTTGTTCGTACTTTCGGTGCAGTACTTTCTGTTTGTTTAACCTTTTTTAACAAATAACCGGAGTGAAACTTGACAAAGATTAATAGCTTTGTGCATGATTTTAGCGTTAAAGCTTTTTTAGTTTTAATTTGATGGGTAGAATTGAGATCTTCGGAATTTCTAAAGTATAAATTTGATAAAGGAAATTTTAAATGCGCACGTTAAGCATTGATATTGGGAATTCTGCTGCTAAAGTAGCTGTTTTTTCAAATAAAGAAATCGTTCACCATCAGCGTTTTAATAAACTGGGGATTATTGATCTGGCTCAGCTGATAGAGAAATTTTCACCAAATAAATCAATTATAAGTAGTGTTAATCAGGAAATTAACCAGCTTGAGGGGTTTTTAAAAAAACATACTGAATATACCCGTTTTTCGGCCTTATTAACCAATGGTGTGCAGAACAGATATAAAACGCCTGCAACTTTGGGATTAGACAGATGGGCTGCTGTTTTAGGTGCAAACGGATTATTCCCGGCAGAAGCCAGCTTAATCGTAGATGCGGGGACTTGCATCACCTACGACGTTTTAAGTCAGTCGAAAGTATATTTTGGCGGGAGCATCAGTCCGGGGATTAAAATGCGTTTTAGGGCAGTACACGAATTTACAGGCCGCCTGCCTTTAGTGGAGTGGAATGAGCGCGAAGAAATAACAGAGGGTACAGACACACAATCGGCAATTAAAAACGGCGTTTTACAAGGTGTAATAAATGAAATTGAAGGCTTTATTGCCCTAAATAATAAAAAAGAAAGTGCTTTGAAGGTAATTATAACCGGTGGCGATGCTAATTTTTTGTATAAGCAATTACAAAACAGCATCTTTGCGCCTCAAATTATAAAAGATCCCTACTTGGTATTAAAAGGATTAAATGAAGCTATTGCAGACTAAAATGTACAAAAGAATAAATTATATTGCAGCCATACTCGTTTTAGTTGGTGGTTTAAGTGCTCAGGCACAGGTTACTACATCATCGCCATATTCAAGATATGGGCTGGGTAATATAAAAGGCTCTTTGTTGCCACAATTACGGGCAATGGGTGGAATTTCTACTGCTGTAAATAAAGTAAGCGGTTTTAACTACATCAATATGCAGAATCCTGCATCTTACGCTGGTATTTCGTTAACCACTATCGATATTGGTATGAGTGCAAGCATCAACAACTTAAGCAGGGGTAATTTAACCGAGAGTACTTTCAACTCTACTTTTAGCCATTTGGCTTTTGCAGCACCAGTAGGTAGAAAATCGGCTTTGAGCTTTGGTATTTTGCCTTATTCTGATTTAGGCTATACTTACAGGAACAAGGTTAAAATTGATACTACTTCAGTTGATCAGGTTTACGAAGGTGAAGGTGGTTTATCGAAAGCATACTTTGGTTATGGCTATCGTTTTGGCGATCATTTAAGAATTGGAGCCAACTTAGAATACATTTTTGGTAACCTGCAAACTACGCGTTCAACCGAATATAGCAACGCAATTGTTGGTGCCTATAATGCCAAACTTCAAAATAAAAACAGTGTAGGTGGTTTAGCTTATTCTTATGGTATCCAGTACGATTTTAATGTAGGTAAGAAAACACTGGTAACCCTGGGTTATTCAGGTAGCACTTCTGGTAAAGTAAACTCAAGCCAGACCTTTTTTGCAACCCGTTATCTTAGAGACGCTAATGGAAATGAGCAACCGGCATTGGATACTTTGAGCAAGATTGATAAAGGAAAATCGAACCTTACTATGCCATTAACCCATAACTTTGGTATTGCCATTCAGCAAAATGATAAATGGATGATTGGTGCTGATTTTAGAATGAGCAAATGGTCGGAAACCACAATTAATAATGTTAGCCAGGGCTTGCAAGATAGCTGGGGAGCATCATTAGGTGGCCAGTGGACTCCTGATGCCTACTCTTACAATAGTTATATGAAACGTGTTGATTACCGCTTAGGTTTTAATTACGATAAAACGTATATTCAGGTAAACAATCAGAATATTAAACAAATGGGTGCTTCGTTGGGTTTTGGTTTCCCGCTACCATCTGCGAACGGAGGAACTGCATTTTATAAAATCAACTTTACAACTGAGGTTGGACAAAGAGGAACTTTAAACAATAACCTGGTTAAAGAACAGTATATTAATTTCCACCTTGGCTTTACCTTAAACGATACCTGGTTCCGTAAGTACCGCGTAGACTAATGAAATTGAAAACATTTTTATATGGTTTGTTTCTGGCGTTGCCATTATTTTTGGCTTCCTGTGGAGACGACGATCTAAAAAAAGCCAATTCAGTTTCTGCAGGTAAGATAACTTTAACCCGCGACCGTACTACCGGGGTCGAGATTATTTACAGCGATTCGGCCAGGGTAAAAGCAAAAGGCTATGCGCCAATACTGGATAAGATTACACCTTCTAGTGGCGGCTCTTACCAGGAGATGATTAAAGGTGTAAACATCGATTTTTACAATCCACAAGGTACAGTTGATGGAAACTTGGTGTGCGATTACGCCATCAGGAAAGATACTGAGCTTAAAACCGAATTCCGGAAAAACGTAGTGGTAAAAAATAGCAAGGGCGATACTTTTTCTTCTCAGGAATTAATCTGGGATGAATCGAAGAAGATTTTCTATTCAAATCAAACCGTTGATATTTTGAGTGTAAACGGTGACTTTACCAGGGCAAAGGATTTTAAGGCTCCTCAGGATTTCAGTACTTATGAAATGGGGCCTGGAACTGGTGAAATTAATTCGAAGGGAACTTTATAGCTGGATATGGAATAGTGGCGGCACCTTAACTTGATGTAATGTGGAAGAGGCAAAATGTTAATGTATTAAGGATCCATCAAAATACAGTGGTTTTGAAGCCAATTTTACAGGTAAATCCCGTCATCTTCCATCAGCCATCTAACCTCCTACATCCTCCTTATAATTAAGCATTTGATAAATAAAATTTTGTGTTTTCTTTTTTAACGCAAATTTGTATCTTGCGCCCTCTTAAAAAAGAACTAAATAAATTTATAATTACAATATGGGATTAATGACATTTTTGCGTAACCGTGCAGGCTATATCCTGGTCTTTGCAATCGGTTTTGCAATTGTTGCATTTTTAGTAGGTGATGCAATTAACGTAGGTAAACCTTTTTGGTCTGCAAATCAAAAGGTTGTTGGATCTATTGATGGTAACGAAATCAGTATCGATGAGTTCGGTCCAAAGGTTGATCAAGGTGTAAACCAAATGAAACAACAATACGGCGGTAGTGCAAATGCACAAATGACTGCTATGGCTGTAGATCAGGCCTGGAATGCTGAGTTGGCTAAAGTTTTGTTAACAAAAGAGTACGATCGTTTGGGGTTAACCGTTTCTGAAGATGAGCTGTTTGATTTATTGCAAGGCCAGAACCCAAGTCCATTGGTTAAACAATATTTTTCTAATCCTCAAACCGGACAATTAGACCGCGTAACCCTGATGAACTTTCTAAAATCGAAAGAACCTCAAGCTTTACAACAATCTGATATGTTGCAACAGGAGATTAAAAACCAGGCGTTACAAACCAAATATTCTAACTTAATCCGTAATTCGGTTTATGTAACTTCATTAGAAGCTACTGATGAGTATAACAACCGTAACAAACTGGCTAACTTTAAATATGTAAGTTTAGATTATACTTCTATTCCAGATGCATCAGTTAAATTAACAGATGGCGATTATTCTGAATATTATGATAACAACAAAGCGCGTTTCAACAATCCAACTGAAACCCGTGCTTTTGAATATGTAACTTTCAGCATTAGCCCAACAAAAGCTGATTCATTAGCGATTAAAGCGCAAGTTGATAAAATTGCTGCCGATTTCCAGGTAGCTAAAAACGATTCACTTTTTGCAGCTATCAATTCGGATGTAAAAGTTCCTTTTACTTATCTAACGAAAGGTAAATTGGACCCGGCTGTTGATTCGGCAGTATTTGCATTGCCTGCAGGCAGTTTTTACGGTCCTAAATTATCGGGTAACTCTTATAAAATTGTAAAAGTTGTAGCCAGCCGTTTCTCTCCTGATTCGGTAAAAGCAAGTCATATCTTAATCGATCCGGCTAAAGTTGGCGGCGAAGATAAAGCAAGCAAGTTAGCCGATTCATTAAAAGGTTTAATCTTAAAAGGAGGTAACTTTGCTGAGCTGGCTAAAAACTACAGTGTAGATGGTTCGAAAGATAAAGGTGGTGAGCTGGGTACTTTTGCACGTGGTACTATGGTGCCTGAGTTTGAAAACGCAGCATTCGATGGCAAAGCCGGAGACCTTAAAGTAGTTAAATCTCAGTTTGGCTACCACATTCTTAAAATCGAAAAACAAATCGGTTCGTCTAAAGTAGCTAAGCTGGCTTATGTTGAGAAAACATTAGGGGCAAGCAGCAAAACGCAGGCAGCAGCTTATAAAGCAGCAAGTAATTTCCTTGCTGATGTAAAAGGAAACGATTTTGCTAAACTGGCTACACAAAAAGGATTAAAAGTTGCCGTTGCAGATAGAGTGGCATCAACCCAGGGTTTCGCAGCAGGTTTAGATAACCCACGTAAATTAATCCAGGATGCTTACGCTGCTGATAAAGGCGATGTACTACCTGAAATTTATACCATGAGCAATGCTTATGTGGTAGCACGTTTAACCAATGTTAGCCCTAAAGGTACCCTATCGTTAGCCGATGTTAAAAAAGAAATCGAGCCAATGGTGCGAAATGCCGTTAAAGCTAAATTGTTAAAAGAAAAACTGGCTAATGCTGGTAAAGGAAATATCGATCAGGTTGGCTCTAAAGTTGGCCGTCCGGTTAGCCCAGTACAGAACATTGTATTTGCTAACCCGGTAATTCCAGGTGTGGCACAAGAAAATGCTTTGGTTGGTAGCGTATTCGGTTCTCAGCCAGGAAAAGTATCTGCTCCTGTTCAGGGCGAACGTGGTGTGTATGTATTCTCAGTTGATGGATTTACAAACCCTGCGCCAATTGCCAACATGTTTAAACAAAAAGAAGGTATGTTATTAAGCTTAGGTCAGCGTTCATTAGGAGCGGCTTTCCAGGCTTTACAAGATAATGCACAGATAAAAGACAATCGTGTGAAATTCTATTAATTAGAAAATACGTAATTTTGTAACCGTTCCGATCAATCATCGGAACGGTTTTTTTATTCAAGGGCCATGGAAATTCAGGAAAACATCATCAATAAAGTAGCCAACAGCGGTTTGGTAAGCTTAAACCTCGAAGACTTTTATCATAAAGGCGAAAGAGTGATTTATGATATTGTAGATAATCTTTTTCATGGGCTGATGCTGAAGGAGAAAGATTTTAGGGAGTTTATCAAAAATCATGACTGGGCGCAATATCAGGATAAGAATGTAGCCGTCATCTGCTCTGCCGACGCAATTGTTCCCACATGGGCTTATATGCTGTTGGCCAACAGAATGAAGCCTTATGCCAACGAGGTGGTGTTTGGCGGACTGGATACTTTAGAAGCCGTACTATTTTCGAAAGCACTGTCTAAAATCAATCCACAGGATTATGCCAATGAACGCGTAGTAGTAAAAGGTTGTGGCGACATAGAAGTGCCTGTTTCGGCCTATGTGGAGGTAACCAATCTATTAACACCAGTGGTTAAAAGCATTATGTTTGGCGAGCCTTGTTCTACCGTTCCGGTTTATAAACGAAAAGATTAAAAATTGGTTTGCTTTTTGTATATCTTCATGAAGAAAAGAATGTGTTCCTTTTTTAATGACAATGTTTCTTTTCTATACACACAAATGAATACAAAAGCGATGAAAAAACTGTTTTTAATTGTCACGGCTGCATTATGCAGTTTCTCTGTACTGGCACAGGAGCTCCCCCTTAAGAAGGAGCCTGTATTTCAGGAAGGAGAAGTTTTAAAATATAAACTTCGGTACGGATTTATTACAGCAGCAGAAGCTACGATAAAGGTTGCCAGCTCAGATTTAAAGTTTGATAACAAGCCCACTTATAAGCTTACAGTAGACGCTGAAACCTCAGGGACTTTCGATATCTTTTATAAAGTAAGAGATCATTACGACTCTTACATCGATAAAACGGACCTTTTGCCTTACTTCTACCAGGAAAACATTCGTGAGGCAAGTTACCGCCGCCAGGATAAGGCGAGGTTTAACCAGGATGGTAAAAAGGTAGTATCGAACAGAGGCACTTTTACCACCCCGACCACCCAAACTTTCGATCTGGTATCGGCATATTATTTTGCCCGTAGCCTTGATATAAGTAAAATTAAGGTGGGCGATAAATTTAAATTGAACTATTTTCTGGGCGATGAAATTTCGGCCCTCGAAGTAGAATATATAGGTAAAGAAACCATAAAAAGTAAGCTGGGTAATATCCGCTGTTTAAAATTTAGTCCGTCAATTAAACCTGGCAGGATTTTTAAAAAGGACAGCAGACTTTATCTGTGGGTAACTGATGATGGAAACCGGGTGCCGGTTAAAGCGCAGGTAGAAATATTGGTTGGCGCAGTAACCATGGAATTAAAATCAGCCGATGGGCTGAAATATGCTTTAGCAAAAGAGTAATGATGATAGAAGTAGAACAAGTGCTGGTGCACGAGGATGTATTGAAAGAAAACTTTGTTTGTAATTTAAGTAAATGCAAAGGGATCTGTTGTGTGGAAGGCGATTCGGGTGCACCTTTGGATAATGACGAGAAGGCGATTTTGGAGGATATTTATCCAAAGATAAAGCATTTGTTAAACGAAAAGGGGATTAAAGCTATTGAAGAGCAAGGCGTTTATGTAGTAGATGAGGATGGCGATTTAACTACGCCTTGTGTAGATAAAAATAAAGAATGCGCTTACGTGCTTTTTGAAGGCGGCATTACTAAGTGTGCTATAGAAAAGGCTTATGAGCAGGGTTTGGTAGACTGGCAAAAACCCATTTCGTGCCACCTGTATCCTATTCGCATTACTAAATACCCCGAATTTGATGTGCTGAATTACGATAGATGGCACATCTGTCACGATGCCTGTACTTTTGGCCGCGAACTTAAAGTGCCGGTTTACAGTTTTTTAAAAGGACCACTTATCCGTAAATATGGAGAGGAATGGTACAAGGAGCTGGAAAGTTCAGTAGCGGCGATGTAGTTTTCATCTATAATAAATATTAACCTTAAAATAGGCTAATTGCTTCTAAACTATTTCATTCACTTTTCGTCTTATGTCACAATTAAGTTGTTTCTTGACGAAAACTAGCTTATTTTAGCCAACTGAAAATCATTTAATAACTGTGAAAAAAATATTGATCACTGGTGGAGCGGGCTTTATTGGCTCTCATGTAGTTCGCCGTTTCGTTAATAACTACCCTCAATATGAGATTGTAAACTTAGACAAATTAACCTATGCAGGTAATCTGGCTAATTTAACCGATATCGAAAATAAACCGAATTACAGGTTTGTAAAAGAAGATATTACAGATGCCCAGGCGATTGATGCGCTTTTCGAAACCGAAAATTTTGATGCCGTAATTCATTTAGCCGCAGAAAGCCATGTAGATCGTTCTATTTCTGATCCTACTGCTTTTGTGATGACCAACGTGATTGGTACGGTAAATTTATTAAATGCAGCCAGGGCTTATTGGAAAGGTAGCTATGGCCAGAAACGTTTCTACCATGTAAGTACCGATGAGGTTTATGGTGCCTTAGGTGAAGAAGGCATGTTTACCGAAAGTACCTCGTACGATCCACATAGTCCATATTCGGCTTCAAAAGCCAGTTCTGATCATTTTGTGCGTGCCTACCACGATACCTATGGTATGGATTGTGTAATTTCTAACTGTTCAAACAATTATGGCTCACATCATTTTCCGGAGAAACTGATTCCGTTAGCCATTAACAATATTAAAAATAATAAGCCTGTACCCGTTTATGGTAAAGGTGAAAATGTGCGCGACTGGTTATGGGTTGAAGATCATGCCCGTGCGATTGATGTGATTTTTCATAACTCAAAAACCGGTGATACCTATAACATTGGTGGCCATAACGAATGGAAAAATATCGATCTGATTAACTTGTTGTGTACTATCATGGATGAAAAATTAGGTCGTGAAAAGGGAACATCAGCTAAACTGATCACCTATGTAACTGACCGTGCCGGACATGATTTACGGTATGCAATCGATTCGACCAAGTTACAAGAGCAATTAGATTGGGTACCAAGTTTACAGTTTGAAGAAGGACTGGCTAAAACGGTTGACTGGTACTTACAAAACGAAGACTGGTTAAACAACGTAACCTCGGGTAACTATCAATCTTATTACGAACAACAGTACAGCCATAAATAATGGAAATTGAACAAACAGGATTAAAAGACTGTCTGATTATTAAGCCCAGGGTGTTTGAAGATGCCCGGGGTTATTTTTTTGAAAGTTTTAACCAAAATACCTTTGAAGCGAAAACGGGTTTTTCAGGGAGGTTTGTTCAGGATAATGAATCCCGTTCTTCCTATGGGGTGATTAGAGGCTTGCATGCCCAGCGGGGAGAATTTGCACAGGCAAAGTTAGTTCGGGTAACACACGGGGAAGTATTGGATGTTGTAGTAGATGCACGACCAGGTTCTCCAACTTATGGTAAACATTTCTCCATTAAACTAAATGCTGTTAATAGATTACAAATTTATATTCCGAGAGGGTTTGTACATGGCTTCTCCGTACTGAGTGAAACCGCTGAATTTTTATATAAATGCGATAATTTTTTCAACAAAGCTTCAGAAACTGGAGTGATTTACAATGACGCTGATCTGAATATCGACTGGTTAATCCCGGAAGCCGACAGGGAGGTATCTGAAAAAGATTTACTTTTAAAACCATTTGCCGAACTAAATCATGTATGAGTAAGGTATTAGTAATTGGTGCTGGTGGTCAGCTTGGTCAGTGCCTTAAGGTTGTGGCAGAGCGCAGAGAGATTACTGAAATTGTTTTCCCGGCTGAGCAGGATGCCAATATTTTAGATGAGGGCGTACTCCATGAACTATTGGCAAAAGAGCAACCAACTTTTGTAATTAATTGCGCAGCATATACCGCTGTAGATAAAGCAGAAGATGAGGTTGAGCTTGCTAAGGCCATCAATGAAACTGGCGCAGGTTATCTGGCATCGGCCTGTGCCACAAATGGTGCAACTTTGGTGCATATTTCTACCGATTTTGTTTTTGAAGGCAAAGCAGTAAAATTGTTGACAGAAAATGATGAAGCTAAACCGATCAATGTTTATGGTGTAACTAAACTGAATGGAGAAAAGGCAGTTGCAGCTATTTTGCCTGCTCATTTTATTATCCGTACCAGCTGGTTATATTCTGAGTATGCCAACAATTTCGTAAAAACGATGTTGAAATTGGGGGCAGAACGGGATGAGCTGAATATCATAGCCGATCAGGTCGGTACACCAACTTATGCCATAGATCTGGCCAATGCCATCTATGATATCATCGAATCTGGTCAAAAAGATTATGGTATTTACCACTACAGCAATGAAGGCGTAACTTCGTGGTTCGATTTTGCAACTGCCATATTTGATATCAGTAAATCACAGATAAAAGTAAATCCGATTCCCGGATCGGCTTATCCTACTAAAGCTATCCGGCCTCCATTTTCAGTGATGGATAAATCCAAAATTAAAACTACATTTAAAATTAAGATTCCATACTGGAGAGATAGTTTGATTGTATGTATAGCAGAGCTCAATTAGCAGTTTTCAGTTGACAATTAGCAGTGGGCTGTTAATGAAAGACATCAGGAAATATAGTAAATTAATAAGCTTTAGTCGTTACCAATGACTATTGAACAAATGAACTAATAACCATACTATGAAAGGTATAATTTTAGCCGGAGGTAGCGGCACACGTTTGCACCCTTTAACATTGGCTTGTAGTAAGCAAATGATGCCCGTTTACGATAAACCGATGATTTATTACCCGCTTTCTACTTTGATGCTGGCTGGGATAAAAGAAATTCTGATTATTTCTACACCGCACGATTTACCTAATTTCGAAAAGCTATTGGGCGATGGTGTAGCACTAGGCTGTAAATTCAGCTATGCGGTACAAGCAGAACCCAATGGCTTAGCACAGGCTTTTGTAATTGGCGAGAAATTTATTGGTCAGGATAAGGTTGCCCTGGTATTGGGTGATAATATTTTTCATGGCGACGGCATGGCTAAATTATTACAAGCTAGTTCTGATCCTGATGGCGGTGTAGTATTTGCTTATCAGGTTGCAGATCCTGAGCGTTATGGGGTAGTTGAATTCGATGAAAATAAAAAAGCCATTTCTATCGAAGAAAAGCCCGTAAAGCCTAAATCAGACTATGCGGTACCTGGATTGTATTTTTACGATAACGAAGTAGTAGAAATTGCGAAAAATATTAAGCCATCTCCAAGAGGTGAATACGAAATTACCGACGTAAACCGCATTTATTTGGAGCGCGGTAAGTTAAAGGTTGGTGTATTGAGCCGTGGTACTGCCTGGTTAGATACCGGAACTTTTACTTCATTAATGCAGGCCGGACAATTTGTACAGATTATTGAAGAAAGACAAGGCTTAAAAATTGGCTGTATTGAAGAGATTGCTTATCGCATGGGTTTTATTGATGCAGAACAGCTCAGGGCCATTGCAACACCTCTGGTTAAAAGTGGCTATGGAAGTTATTTGCTAAAGCAGATTAAATAAACCATTATAAGATATTAGGATTGCATAAATCACCAATTCAGATTATGCTGGTTGGTGATTTTTTATTTTTAAGTTTTTCCTGCGAAAATCACTTATACCAAGTGGCTGGGTTCAGCAACCTTAAGCATGCCCCCCTCTTGCCGTCCTGCTGATCCGATAACTATCGGATTTATTTCAGCATCTCTCTATAGTTAATTTTTGTAAAGTAGAAACCCTGATTACGGTGTGAAGTCAGAAAGCTCTAAAGGCCAGGGGGTGGCTTTAGCGCGCTCGACTTTGCTGATTTATCTTATCTTTGCGCTGTCACAGAAAGAAAAATGAATTCAAAAAAGCAGATTGCCATTATAGGTTTAGGTTATGTGGGATTGCCATTGGCAATCGAATTTGCTAAAAAATATTCAGTAATTGGTTTCGATACCAACGAAACCCGGGTAGCGGAGCTCAATCAGCTCGAAGACCGCACTAATGAAGCCAACCTCAATGATTTAAAATTTGTGCTTAATGCCGAAGACAAAAGCGCTCGATTAAAATTAAGTGCTCAGCTGAATGATTTAAAAACCTGTACCATTTATATTGTCACTGTTCCTACTCCTATCGATCATCTTAAACGCCCAGATTTGCAACCTTTGCTCGCTGCCAGCAGTATGTTGGGAACTGTGCTTAAAAGGGGTGATATCGTCATTTACGAATCCACTGTTTACCCAGGCTGTACCGAAGAAGACTGTGTACCTGTTTTGGAAAAAAAATCAGGTCTAAGATATAATACCGATTTTTTCTGTGGCTACTCTCCCGAGCGGATAAATCCCGGTGACAAAGTGAATACACTCACCAAAATTAAAAAAGTAACTTCTGGCTCTACTCCTCTTATTGCATCAGAAATCGATCAACTTTATGCCTCAGTTATCACTGCTGGAACACATTTGGCACCCAGCATCAAAGTAGCTGAAGCTTCAAAAGCAATTGAAAATGCCCAGCGTGATGTGAATATTTCTTTTGTAAACGAGCTGGCCTTAATTTTTGACCGCATGGGCATTGATACGGCTGATGTTTTAGCCGCCGCTGCCACCAAGTGGAATTTCCTAAACTATAAACCGGGGCTCGTGGGCGGGCATTGTATCGGTGTTGATCCTTATTATTTAGCGCATAAATCAGAAGCATTGGGATACAAACCTGAAGTGATTTTGTCGGGTCGGCGGGTAAATGACAACATGGGGCTTTTTGTGGCCAACAAAGTGGTTAAAATGCTGGCGGCAAAGAATAAGGTAATTAATAGAGCCAGAGCGTTGATTTTGGGCTTTGCGTTTAAAGAAAACTGTCCTGATACACGAAACACCCGAGTGATTGATATTTATAAAGAATTGAAATCATTCAGTATGGAGGTTGATGTTTGCGATCCCTGGGCAAATGTTAAAGAAGTAAAAGCCGAATATCAAATTAGCTTGATAGATAACAGCTCATTCAGGGAATATGATGTGATCATTTTGGCTGTCTCTCATCGGCAATTTTTGTCATTCGATTATGCCAGTTTCAGGAAAAAAGGAACACTGATTTTTGATACCAAATCTTTTATCAGCAGAGATTTGGTAGATGCCAGATTATAGCTTAATCCGCAAAATGCACTTTACCTTAGTTTTTTCTATTGATTTGAAACTGTAATCCAGCTGAAATAGGATTCAATAAACTTTCTAATTTATTGTAGGTATTCACTGTTCTGGAAGTACTGTTGGGTTCTGAAATATCCTGCCTTTCATACGAAAAATAAAAGTCTAGGTTACTTTCTGCAAATAAAAGTAATTGTGGAAGGATATTTATTTTTAAACCAATTGAAGGGGAAATAACCAAGCCGCTTTTCGAAATATCTGCATTTCTGTTAACAGATGCAGCTCCATTAGGCTGTAGTGTACCCGTAAAACGATTGGAACGGTAGCCCAGGTCAAAAGCAAAGTAGGGTTGAATTCTGGAATATGTAAAGTTTTTTTCAAAACCAATTTTAAAGCTGTAATCTGTAACAGTGCCGTTCGCGGTTTCGTAATTATTATCGAATACGATATTATCCCTAAAATAATTTCCATTAATCCGATAACTGATCTGGTTATCGTTAAATTTAATGAATAAACCATTTCCATAAACATTGGTATAATCCTGAACATTGGTTTGGTTCAGGATCTTCGGTAATTGTATCATGCTAAAAGCCTTTACGCCAATAGAGTAATTGTAATCGGCAGTGTTTTGTGCTTTAAGCGCGGATGAAATCAATAGTAAAAATATAACCAGCGGGATTTTGTTCATAAACATATTTAACGGGATAATAAGGAGCTGTAAAAATAGAAATAATTCTGAATTATCAATGGAAATGAATGAGCTTAATCAATTCTTTTAATTGAATATTAAGTATCTGATTATTAGGTTTTTATTTGTTGGTATACCCGCCAGAGCTATATGTTGTTGAAATTTATTATCAGTTACCCAAATGGACGTAAGAATTAATGTACTTCTTTTGCGTTTCAATTCTACTCAGTAATCAAGTTCGTTTTTTTACAAAAGAATTATTATGTATGTTTGCGTGCTCAAAACCTATGATAATTTATGAAGGTTGCCCTTATTACTGGCGTTACTGGACAAGATGGTGCTTATTTAGCAGAATTTCTGCTTAGGAAAGGCTATTTTGTACATGGTATAAAAAGACGTTCATCATTATTTAATACTGATCGCATCGATCACCTTTATCAGGATCAGCACGAAAGTCATGTGAACTTTAAATTACATTATGGAGATTTAACCGATTCTACGAATCTGATCCGTATTATCCAGGAAACACAACCTGATGAAATTTATAACCTGGCAGCAATGAGCCATGTACATGTGAGCTTTGAAATGCCAGAATATACGGCCAATGCAGATGGTATCGGAACATTGCGTTTATTGGAAGCCATTAGGATTTTGGGTTTAGCGCATAAAACTAAAATCTACCAGGCCAGTACCTCAGAATTATATGGTTTAGTACAGGCTGTTCCACAAAGTGAAACTACACCTTTCTACCCACGTTCGCCCTATGCAGTGGCCAAAATGTATGCTTACTGGATTACCGTAAACTATCGCGAAGCTTATGGCATGTTTGCCTGTAACGGTATTTTATTTAATCACGAAAGCCCCTTAAGAGGAGAAACCTTTGTGACGCGTAAAATCACTCGTGCAGCTGCTAAAATTGCATTAGGCTTGCAGCAGTGTTTATACTTGGGGAACCTTTCTGCACAACGCGATTGGGGCCACGCCAAAGATTATATTGAAGCAATGTGGTTAATTTTGCAACAAGAAAAACCCGAAGATTTCGTTATTGCCACAGGTGTAACCACCACAGTGCGCGATTTTGTTCGCATGAGTTTTGCTGAGCTTGGCATAGAAATTGAGTTTAGCGGCAAAGATGAAAACGAAAAAGGAGTGATAATCGGAGTAGATGTGGAGCTTATTAGCCGTTTAGGCTTAAATCCTGATAAAATATTTTTAGGTAGTACGGTAATCCGTGTGGATCCTAAATATTACCGGCCAACAGAGGTTGATCTTTTATTGGGCGATCCAACCAAATCTAAAACAAAACTGGGGTGGCAACCTCGATATGATCTACCTGCATTGGTAAACGACATGGTCACATCTGACCTTCATTTAATGAAGAAAGATGAGTACCTGAATGAAGGAGGTTTTAAAACCTTAAATTATTTTGAATAACATTACCTGCCGATTATTTCGGAAACCTATGAAACAAAGCATAAAAATATTTCTATCCCTTCTCGTTCTCTGTTTATTTGTTCACTTGCAGTCTATTGCGCAGAATTATTCGAGCGTAAAGGTCGATGAACTTTCTGATGCCCAGATTTTGCAAATGATCAAAAAGGCAGAATCGGTGGGATATAATGATACCCAATTAGAACAAATGGCTGCCGCTCAAGGGATGAAAGCAGAGGAGATTCAAAAACTTCGCGCACGTGTAGCCAAAGTAAGAAAGCAAGGTTCTGCTGTACAAGTAGAACAAAAACCTGTGGTTACTGGCAGAGAGCTGAGTGAAACCACTGCTGGTGGCGAAATTAATAACGAAAAAAAAGAAGAAGATAGCGAAATTGGGCCGAAAATATTTGGATCAGAGCTGTTTAGGAATGGTAATATTACCTTCGAACCCAATTTACGCATGGCTACTCCTAAAGGCTATGTAATTGGGCCAGATGATAAATTGATAATTGATTTAACGGGTGATAATGAAGCCAGTTATAATTTAGAAGTAAGTCCCGATGGGATAATTAATCTGCAATATGTTGGCAGAATTGCAGTTGGCGGCTTAAGTATTGATCAGGCCACTGCTAAAATCCGCGCGGCCATGAGCAAAACTTATCCTTCATTAAGTTCAGGTAGAACAAACTTAGCGATTAATTTAGGAAATATCAGGAGTATTAAAGTGATCATGACTGGTTACGTAACCAAACCGGGTACCTATACCTTACCCTCATTGGCTACGGTTTACAATGCTTTATATGCTTCAGGTGGACCGGCTAAAACGGATCATTTCGTAAAATCCAGATTATCCGGAACAATAAGATCATTGCTACTTTAGATATTTACAATTTCTTATTAAAAGGGATTCAGCAAGCGAATATCCGTTTACAAGATCAGGATGTAATTAATATCCCGGTTTATGATGACCGGGTAGAGATTAGTGGCGAGGTAAAAAGGGCAGCGCTATATGAGGTAGTAAAAGGCGAGAGTTTGCAAAATGTAATTGATTTTGCCGGAGGCTTTACCACACAGGCCTATACGGCTAAAATTAAAGCTTTCCAGAATACAGATCGCGATCGCCGGATCAATGATATCGCAGCTGTAGATTTTACTACTTACGTGCCCAAAAACGGTGATAAGTATGTTGTTGAAGCTATTTTGGATCGTTTTGCCAACCGTGTCGAAATTCTAGGATCTGTATTCCGCCCAGGTGTATATGAATTGGAAAAGGGTTTAACGCTGCGTGGTTTAATCAATAAAGCCGATGGTTTAACCGAAGAAGCATTTTTAAATCGTGGTTATATTAACCGTTTGAATCCTGATAATACCCAGGCATTAATCTCTTTTGATGTAAGCAAGATCATTGCTGGTACACAAACCGATATTCCTTTACAACGCGAAGATAAGATTACCATTTCTTCCATTTTCGATTTAAGAGATGAATACCAGGTGAGCATTCAGGGCGAAGTACGTGCCCCAGGAAGCTTTCAGTTTGCTGAAGGCATGACATTAGAATCCGTGATTCAATTGGCCGGTGGTTTTAAAGAAGGTGCTACACCTAACCGAATTGAAATCTCCAGAAGGGTAAGAAATAGTGAAGCCACCTCAGCTACAGCGCAAACAGCAGAAGTTTTCATTGTGAATGTGAACGAAGATTTAAAATTAGTAGGCGAACCCTTTATAATAAAACCTTTCGATATTGTATCTGTACGGAATGCAGAGGGGTATGCTGTACAGAAACAAGTTAAATTAGAAGGTGAGGTGGTTTACCCGGGTGTCTACACCATTGTGAATAAAAATGAGCGGATATCTGATTTGATTCGGCGTGCTGGCGGATTAACCTCATCTGCTTATGCGGATGGCGCTTCATTAAAAAGACCTGGTGCAGAAAAAGTTAATCCAAAGGATAAAAATGCGATCAATAACAAAGAAGAAGAAGACAAGAAATTTTTAGGTTTAAAACGGGCTCAAGAAGCTGGAGCAAAGGATACCGTGGCAGCCGATGTTGAGCAAAAATTGATTCAAAGCGATTTGGTTGGCATTAATTTGGTTAAGATTTTGAAGGACCCGTTATCCAAGTTTGATTTGATTGTGGAGGATGGAGACATTATTAGGGTGCCCCGTACTTTGCAAACCGTTCGTGTTACCGGTGAAGTATTAAATCCTAACAGTATCGTGTATTTGCCCGGTAAAGGATTGAGACAATATATTAGCGGAGCGGGAGGGTTTACAGATCACGCCAGAAAAAGTGGCGTGTACGTGAAATATGCCAATGGTTCTGCCGCAGGAGTCAGCAAATTTTTGTTTTTTAATAATAATCCTGTGATTAAACCTGGCGCAGAAATTTTGGTGCCTAAAAAGGCCGAAAGAGAAAGGATGACAGCGCAAAGTTGGATAGGGATTGGTACTGCGGTAGCTTCCTTAGGAGCAATTATTGTAAGTTTGTTAAGATAGATTTTGGTCATTCTGAGTATAACCGAGAATCCCAACTACACATTTAAATAATAGATAAATATACGATACTTATAAATGACAGCAGAAAGTCAACAACAGGTAACTAACAATGCGGATGAGATTTCATTAAAGGAACTCATCCTTAAAATCCAGGAATGGTGGCGATACCTGTTATCAAAATGGATAATCATCATAATTTTTGGTTTGTTGGGTGGTATTATAGGTTTTTTCTATGCAAAATCTAAAAAACCAATTTATACCGCCACAACCACTTTCGTATTGGAAGATGAGAAAGGTGGCGGTGGCTTAGGGAGCCTTGCCAGCCTCGCCTCTATGGCAGGAGTTGAACTGGGTGGTGGCGGAGGGATTTTTCAAGCCGATAATATTTTAGGATTGTATAAATCTAGGACAATGCTAGCGCAAACGCTGTTAACCGCAATTGAAATTGACGGAAAAAAGAAATTATTAATAGATCGTTATATTGATTTTAATGATTTGCGTAAAGGTTGGGCGAAAAAACCTTATTTAGCAAATCTTAAATTTACATTCTATAGTTTGTCAGGCGATGCCTCATTTTTAAAGCCAGACCGTTTGAGAGATAGCATCTTAGGCGTTATTGTAAGTGACTTGAATAAAAATTATCTAACGGTTTCGAAACCTGATAAAAAAGTGAGCATCATTCAGGTAGATGTTAAAGCAAAGGATGAATTATTTGCCAAAGCTTTTAATGATGCTTTAGTGAAAAATGTAAATGAATTTTACATCAATGCCAAAACAAAAAAGACATTACAAAATGTTAAAATATTGCAGCACAAAACAGATTCGGTAAGGGCAGTAATGAATGGTGCAATATATGCTGCAGTTGCGGTGGCTGATGCCACACCAAACTTGAATCCTACCAGGCAAGTTCAACGGGTAGTTCCGGCTCAAAAGGCACAATTTTCTGCTGAAACAAACAAATCCATATTAGGTGAAATGGTGAAAAATTTGGAATTGACAAAGATGACCTTGTTAAAAGAAACGCCATTGATTCAAGTTATAGATCAGCCTATTTATCCACTTACCAAAGAGGGATTTGGAAAAGCTAAGGGAATTATTTTTGGGGGACTTATTGGTGGATTTTTGATTTGTATATACTTAATAGTACGCAGAATGCTTAAAATAACTCTGGCTCAATAATTTATGAATATTCTTACCTTAATAGGACGTGAAAAAGAATTGTTTGAGGTTGATATTGCTCAACATGAAATGGACCTCAATGAAAAAGTTTCACAATCTAAATTCTTAGTTTTGGGAGGAGCAGGTTCAATTGGACAAGCTGTAACCAAGGAAATATTTAAAAGAAAACCAAAAAAACTTCATGTTGTAGATATCAGTGAAAACAACATGGTTGAGTTGGTAAGAGATATTAGAAGCTCATTTGGCTATATAGATGGTGACTTTCAAACTTTTGCTTTAGACATTGGATCAATTGAATATGATGCCTTTATCGAAGCAGATGGGGAATTTGATTATGTCCTTAATTTATCGGCATTAAAACATGTACGTAGTGAAAAAGATTCTTTCACACTAATGCGTATGATTGATGTAAATATTTTTAATACTGAAAAGACGATTAACCAATCAATAGCAAAAGGAGTTGAAAAATATTTTTGTGTTTCAACAGATAAAGCTGCAAATCCTGTTAACATGATGGGTGCTTCGAAACGGATCATGGAAATGTTTCTAATGCGCAAAAGCAAGGAGATTGCCATATCGACTGCTAGGTTTGCAAATGTAGCCTTTTCTGATGGCTCTTTATTACATGGCTTTAATCAACGTATTCAGAAAATGCAGCCTATTGTTGCCCCTAATGATATTAAAAGATATTTTGTTATTCCAAAAGAATCAGGGGAGCTCTGCCTGATGTCTTGTATTTTTGGGGAAAATAGAGATATATTTTTTCCGAAACTGAGCGAAGATTTGCATCTAATAACCTTCGCAGATATCGCTGTTAAATACCTAAAAGATTTGGGCTATGAACCATACCTGTGTAAAACTGAAGATGAAGCAAGGGATTTGATCAAAACATTGCCCCAGCAAAAAAAATGGCCATGTCTATTTACATCTAGTGATACTACTGGTGAAAAGGATTTTGAAGAATTTTTTACTTCAAATGAGGTTCTAGATATGGCTAAATTTGAGAATTTAGGAATTATTAAGAATGAGCTTCATTTTGATAATGATAAACTAAATAATTTTGCTGATACAATTTCACAGTATAAATCGGATAAAAAATGGTCTAAAGAGCAAATTGTCGATTTATTTCATCATATGATTCCAGATTTTGGACATAAGGAAACTGGAAAATATTTAGATGCAAAAATGTAACAATGGAAAAATTTCAAAAAGTTGTTGATTTCATTAAAGGACAATATACAAATAAAGCTTTTGTATCCTTACATGAGCCTGTATTTATAGGAAATGAGCGTAAATATGTTTTAGATGCGATAGAGTCTACATTTGTTTCTTCGGTTGGAGCATATGTTAATCGTTTCGAAGAAATGATGCAGGAAATTACTGGAGCAAAATATGCAATAGCAATTGTTAACGGAACAAATGCTTTACATTTAGCGCTAGTACTTGCTGGTGTAGAAAGGAATGATGAAGTAATTACTCAAGCCTTAACTTTCATTGCTACTGCAAATGCAATAAGTTATATTGGCGGCAATCCTGTTTTTGTGGATGTTGATCGGGAAACTTTAGGAATGTCCCCTTATTCTTTAAGAAGCTTCCTCGAAAAAAATGCTGAGAAACGTGGAGATGAAACTTTTAATAAAATTACTGGAAAAAAAATTAAAGCCTGTGTACCCATGCATACTTTTGGGCTTCCTTGTAGAATTGATGAGATTGCTCAAATTTGTCTAGAATGGAATATCTTCTTGGTTGAAGATGCAGCAGAATCTTTAGGAAGTTTTTACAAAGAAAAGCATACAGGTGTATTTGGTAAAATTGGAATCTTTAGTTTTAATGGCAATAAAACTGTAACATGCGGTGGTGGTGGTGCTTTGGTAACAAATGATGAGGATATAGCTAAGAAAGCAAAGCACTTAAGTACTCAAGCGAAAGTACCCCACAAATGGGAGTTTGTACATGATGATATTGGGTACAATTACAGGATGCCTAATTTGAATGCAGCGCTAGCTTGTGCACAGTTAGAACAATTAAAATTGTTTGTCGACAACAAAAGAACATTGGCAAACGAATACAAAGGTTTGTTTGATAGTTTGGGGATTTCGTTCATTACAGAAACTTCTGATGGGAAATCTAATTATTGGCTCAATGCAGTTATTTTAGAAGACCTGGATGAAAGAAACAAATTTTTAGAATATACAAATGCTAGAGGAGTAATGACAAGACCCATTTGGGAATTGATGAGCAGATTAAAAATGTTTACTGATTGCCAAACCGATGGTTTGGAAAATAGTATTTGGTTTGCAGATAGAGTTGTTAATATCCCAAGTGGTTTTAGGTTGTAAATGCAAAAGCTCATATTAGTTGGAGGTGGTGGACATTGTAAAGCCTGTATAGATATAATAGAAGAAACTAACCAATATGATATTTTAGGAATATTAGACCAAAAAGTCAATGTTGGGAAATCTGTTCTAGGATATAAGATAATTGGAACAGATGATGAATTGGAAACTTTTGCCGAAGAAGATATTCAATTTCTAATTACAATCGGGCAGATTAAAACTGCTGCAGTTCGAGTTAGAATTTACGGAATACTTACAAGATGCAAAGCTAACATCGCAACAATTATATCTCCAAAAGCGTATGTTTCTAAACATGCACTTATTCAGCCAGGAACAATTGTAATGCATGGGGTAACTATTAATGCAGATGCGAAAATAGGGTTTAACTGTATTTTAAATACAGGCTGTGTTGTAGAACACGATAGTATTGTAGGTGAACATTCCCATATTTCAACTAATGCCATCATTAATGGTGGATGTATAATTGGTAGTGAAGTTTTTATTGGAAGTAATGCAACAGTTGCAAATCATTTAAATGTTTCAAACTCAATTATTATCGGTGCGGGTGCAGTTGTAACTAAAGATTTAAGTCAAGTTGGAATTTATGTAGGTAATCCTTTGCAAAAAATAAAATCATGAAACATACCGTTATAATAGCCGAGGCTGGAGTTAACCATAATGGGAGCCTTGATAATGCATTTAAATTGGTTGACGCAGCAGTTGATGCAGGAGTTGATTATGTGAAATTTCAAACTTTTAAGGCTGATAAACTAGTTTCGAGTAAAGCTAAAAAGGCTGATTATCAGATAGAAAATACTAAAGACTCTGAAGAATCACAATTACAAATGCTTCAGAAACTAGAGTTATCTGAAAAGGATCATGAAGCATTATTGGATTATTGTAATAGTAAAAATATTAAATTCTTTTCTACGGCATTTGATCTAGAATCACTTAATTATTTGGCGAAAATTGGCCTTGATCTGGTGAAAATTCCTTCTGGAGAAATTACAAATCTTCCTTATTTAAGATTGGCAGCATCGTTGTTTAAGAAGGTTATTCTTTCTACAGGAATGGCAACCATGGATGACATTAAAAATGCACTAAACATTTTCTTGGAGGTAGGAATTAAAAAAAATGAGATTACCATCTTGCACTGCAATACAGAATACCCAACACCAATGAAAGATGTTAACCTGATTGCTATGCTGCACATTCAGAAAGAATTTGGAACGGCAATTGGTTATTCTGATCATACATTAGGAATAGAAGTTCCAATAGCAGCCGTATCATTAGGTGCTAAGATTATAGAAAAACATTTTACTTTAGATAAAACAATGCCTGGCCCAGATCATCCAGCATCTCTTGAACCTTTGGAGCTGAAAAGTATGGTCTCAGCGATCCGAAATATAGACCTCGCAGTTTCTGGTTCGGGGCTTAAGGAGCCCTCCGTTTCAGAGCTAAAAAACATTGAAATAGCTAGGAAGAGTATTGTTGCACAAACTAAAATCAATAAAGGAGAGCTTTTTACTGAAGAAAACTTAACTGTTAAAAGACCAGGAGCAGGAATATCTCCAATGAAGTGGGATTTCGTGATTGGCAAAATAGCAGTAAAGGACTTCGAAGTAGACGAACTCATAAGTTTATAGGCAATGAAAATTTGTATCGCCACAGGAACACGTGCTGAATATGGTTTACTAAAACCGTTGATAGAATTAATTTTGAAAGATACATCATTAAGACTTCAATTATTAGTAACTGGTGCGCATCTTTCTCCTGAATTTGGTTTAACTTTTAAGCAAATTGAAGATGATGGATTACATATTGATTCGAAAGTAGAAATGTTACTGTCTTCAGATACTCCTGAAGGAATCGTGAAATCTATGGGCTTAGGGATGATTGGGTTTGCTGATGCCTTAAAGAATCTTCAACCCGATTTACTAGTTGTTTTAGGAGATCGTTACGAAATATTATCCTTAGTTTCTTCAGCCCTGATTTTCAAAATTCCTATTGCACATTTACATGGAGGCGAAATTACTGAAGGCGCTTATGATGACGCAATAAGGCATGCAATAACCAAGATGAGCCATTTGCATTTCACTTCTACGGAAAGCTATCGTAAAAGGATTATTCAAATGGGTGAAAATCCCCAACATGTTTTCAATGTTGGCGCAATTGGTTTGGATAACATAAAAAGAATAAAGCTTTTAACTAAGCAAGAGCTTGAGGAAAATCTTGATGTTACGTTTTTAAAGTACAATTATCAAGTAACATTTCATCCTGCAACATTAGAAAACGTTTCGGCGAAAGTACAATTTCAAGAATTATTAAATGCTATTAAAGAAGAAGATGAAAGTTTTTTCATTTTCACGAAAGCTAATGCAGATTCTGATGGTAGAGTAATCAATCAGATGATAGATGAATTTGTTAATGCTAATCCTAAAATAGCTGCTGGCTTTACCTCTTTAGGAACTTTGAGATTTTTGTCGGTCTTAAAAATAAGTACAGCAATTATTGGAAATAGTTCAAGTGGCATTATAGAAGCCCCTTCGCTGAAAATCCCAACTATCAACATTGGTGAACGACAAAAAGGAAGAATTCAGGCAGAAAGTGTTATAAACTGTAACGTTCTAAAAAACGATATAAGTAATGCTATTGCATTAAGTAAATCAATATCGCTTAGTAATAAAATTAAATCATCAGTAAATCCTTATGGTGAAGGTAATACAACAGAAAAAATTATGAATGTATTGAAATCAGTTAATTTAAATAAAATTTTTGTTAAAACCTTTCACAATTTAAGCTAATGAATATTGTAGATAGACATTGTATAGATCAAAATAGTAGCGTTCGCACAGCATTAGCTAGACTTAACGACATAGCTCCAGACTCCATTCTATTTGTTGTTGATGAAGATTATAAGTTAATAGGGTCTTTAACCGATGGAGATCTAAGACGTGGTTTTATAAATAATTTAGACTTTAATGAACCATTAACTAAATTCATTAGAACTAATCCAATTTCTATACATCTTAGTAGTTATACACTTGAACAACTCGAAGATTTTAAAAACAGAGATTTTAAAATCATACCAATCCTTGATGAAAACAATGCCATTGTTGATATTTTAAATTTTAAGTACCAGGATACCATAATCCCTGCTGATGTGATTTTGATGGCTGGAGGTAAAGGCAAGCGATTAATGCCTTTAACAGCCAATACTCCTAAACCTTTGTTAAGAATTGGAGAGAAACCCATTATCGAATATAATATTGATCGCTTTATTAAGTGCGGTATTAAAAATATTAATTTGAGTATAAATTATCTCGGAGAACAACTTGTTGAATATTTTGGAAATGGCTCGATTAAAAGTGCAAATATCAAATATGTTTGTGAAACAAAGCCTTTAGGTACAATTGGTTCTATATTACTAGTAGATCAATTTAATTTTGAGGATATTATTATCATGAATAGTGATATTTTAACAAATATTGATTTCGCTGATTTCTACAAAACCTATAAAAACTCTAATGCCGATATGGCTATTGCAGCAACATCATACCATGTAGATGTACCTTATGCTGTTCTGGAGGTTGATGATACCAATAAAATTCAGTCATTAAAAGAGAAACCAAGATATACATATTACTCAAATGCTGGTATCTACATCATAAAAAGGGATTTGCTAAGAATGATTCCTGAAGATCAGTTTTACGATATAACTGATTTAATGGATGATATTTTGCTAAAGGGTAAAAATCTGATCACTTATCCTATTACAGGCTACTGGTTAGATATTGGTAAACATGAAGATTTCAAAAAAGCTCAAGAGGATATTAAACATATTAAATTATAAAAATGAACAATATCTTAATTACGATTTGTGCTAGAGGAGGCTCCAAGGGAATCCCTGGAAAAAATATTAAAGAAATTGGAGGTAAACCCTTAATTGCTTATACATTAAATGTTGCAAATGCATTTGCAAAACAACACAACGCTAGTATTGCACTTTCTACTGATAATGATAGCATTAAAAAAGTAGCTGAATCACTTGGCCTTATAACAACTTACAACCGACCTGAATATTTGGCTACTGATTCAGCAGGTAAAATAGATACTATTCGCGATTTAGTTTTTTATGAAGAACAACGTAACGAAATAAAGTACGATTATATTCTTGATTTAGATTTAACCTCTCCTTTACGTACTTTAGAAGATTTAAACACTGCGTTTTTAAATTTTAAAGAAGCTGACGCTTTAACCTTATTTTCAGTGAATCCGGCAGCAAGAAATCCATATTTTAATATGGTAGAGGAAAAGGAGAATCATTATTTTGGCTTAATTAAAACCAATCCAGATGGATCAGTTTTAAGTAGGCAGAGTGCTCCTGCTGTTTACGATTTAAACGCTTCATTTTATTGGTATAAGCGTGAATTTTTTGATATGGATTTAAAATCGCCCATAACATCAAGATCAATCATTTATGAAATGAAGCATATTTGTTTTGACTTAGATCATCCAATAGATTTTGACTTTTTGGAATATTTAATTGTAAATAAAAAAATTGATTGGTTAATATGAAAGTACTTGTAATTGGATTAGGATCAATTGCCAGAAAGCATATCAAAGCACTCAATAATATCTCAGATAAAATTGAAATTTATGCCTTACGGTCTAATGCTAATGCATCTGTAGAAGCAGGTATTCACAATATTTATCAATTTGCCGAACTGGATGCTAAAACGATCGATTTTATAATCATTTCCAACCCTACAAATCTTCATAAGAAAACTATCAAATCGTTACTTGAGTATAATATTCCATTATTTATAGAAAAACCCATTTTCGATGATTTAAATGCCCTGCCCCTTTTAGAGGAGATTGAAAGAAAAAATATCATTACTTATGTGGCATGCAATTTAAGATTTTTAGGTTGTATCTCTTTTGTAAAGGAATTTATAAAAGATAAACGAGTAAACGAAGTAAATAGTTATTGTGGCTCTTATTTGCCAGATTGGAGACCTGGAAAAGATTTTAGAAAAATTTACAGTGCTAACAAGGATATGGGTGGAGGCGTTCATATCGATCTTATCCATGAAATGGACTATATCTATTGGTTTTTTGGCGCCCCAAATTATACCTATTCCACAAAAACAAGCCATTCATCATTAAAAATTAATGCTGTTGATTATGCCAATTATCTTCTAGAATATCCGTTGTTTTGCGTAAATATTATTTTAAACTATTATAGAAAAGATGCCAAGCGTAGTTTGGAAGTATTGTTGGATGAAGGTACATTAATTGTTAATTTACTGAAGAATCAAGTAACGTTTAATGATATGGTTATATTCGAATCTTCTAAAAATGTGATAGATACCTATGAGGATCAGCTTAGGTTTTTTATTGAACAAGTAATTACAGAAAAGACTAAATTTAATACTGCCGCTGAAGCTTTTAAGATTTTAAAATTATGTATAGCGAGAGATTAAAGGGTAAAGTAATCATAATTACCGGTGGAGGTGGATTGATTGGGAAACCGATTGTGAGTCATTTAAAACAAAATGGCGCAATTGTTATCAATGCCGAAATAAGTGTAGATACCAACTGGAATACAGGAGACTATATGTGTGATATCACAGATGAAGGTAGTGTTGTAGAACTGATTGATGCAGTGATAGAAAAATATGGGCGTATTGATGGACTCGTAAACAACGCCTACCCGAGAACTGAAGATTGGGGACTTAAATTTGAAGATATTAATTTCAAGTCCTGGCAAAAAAATGTAGATATGCAAATGAACTCTGTCTTTTTAATATGCCAAAAAGTGTTGGAACATATGAAGGTCAGTAAATCGGGCTCAATTGTTAACATCGCATCTATTTATGGTGTAGTAGGTAATGATTTTACAATTTATGAGGGCTATGGCGGAACTTCTCCAGCCGCATATTCGGCTATAAAGGGAGGAGTAATTAATTTTTCAAGGTACCTCGCTTCATATTTCGGAAAACACAATATTAGGGTAAATTGTATTTCTCCAGGAGGTATAAAGGATGTTCAGCACCCATCTTTTATAGAGCGTTACGAAGCTAAATCCCCTCTGAAACGAATGGGGAATGCAGAAGAAATTGCACCATCTGTAACATTTCTGCTTTCCGATGAGGCATCTTTTATAACTGGTCATAATTTGATGGTAGATGGCGGTTGGACTGCCATATAATGTTAAAGTCAATAAATTTTAAAAAATGTTAACAAATTTAGAATATCCCTTTGATGCTGATTTTATTTTACGGAAGAAAAAAGCAATCAGAAGAGAGCTGTTGCTTGATCATCCAACGAAAGAAATTAAAATTGCAATATTAGGCGGAAGTACGACTGATGAGATAAAAAACATTTTAGATCTCTTTTTGATTAAAAATGGATTTTTGCCTGAATTTTACCAATCAGAATACAATAAATTTTACGAAGATGCAGTTTTTGAGAATGCAGAATTGCAAGCGTTCAAACCCGACATCATTTTACTTCATACTTCTGAAGTAAATATTACACAATACCCCAAAATTTCAGATAGCCCAGAAGATGTTGAAGATTTAATTTCTTCAGAAATAAGAAAATACAAGGCAATATGGAGCGCTTTAGCTCAGTATAATTGTGCAATAATTCAAAATAATTTCGATTTACCGATCAATAGAAGTTTAGGGAATTTAGATTGTTATGATGTTCATGGCAAAACATATTTCATTAATAGGTTAAACTTAGAATTTTCAAATTCTGCCATGCAAATTGCTAATCTATATTTAAATGATATTAATTATTTATCTGCTTCTTTGGGGATCAATAATTGGTTTGATAGAAATTTATGGCATTCTGCTAAATATGCGATCAGTTTTAGTTGCATTCCAGAATTTGCGCATCAGGTATCCATAATAATTAATTCAATTGTTGGGAATTCTAAGAAATGTTTGGTTCTTGATCTTGATAATACCTGCTGGGGAGGGATTATAGGAGACGATGGACTTGATGGAATTTGTTTAGGTAATGAAACTCCACAAGGGGAATCATTCATGTATTTTCAAAAATATGCTAAAGAGTTAAAAGATAGGGGGGTAATACTAGCTGTTTCTTCAAAAAACGAATATAATCTAGCCAAAGAAGGGTTCAGTCATCCGGATAGTGTTCTAAAATTTGATGATTTTACAACGTTTAAAGCAAATTGGGAGCCGAAATCAGAAAATATTAAAAATATTGCAACCGAAATCAATATAGGATTGGATAGCCTGGTTTTTATTGATGACAATTCTGTAGAGCGGGAAATTGTATCATCTCAGCTTCCTTCTGTTGCTGTACCGAATGTGGGTAATGATGTTTTCAATTTCGTTAATCATATAGATAAAAATGGCTTTTTTGAGATCACAGCTTTGTCCAAAGATGATTTGAATCGTAACAAATCCTACAAGGATAATCAGGTAAGAACCGAACAACAGTCTTTATTTACCAACTATGATGATTTTTTAAAATCGCTTAACATGAGTGCGGAAATAAAATCTTTTTCCCCGCTATATCTCGATAGGATTACCCAGCTCATTAATAAAACAAACCAATTTAACCTTACAACCAAACGTTACACTATAGGCGAAATTGAGGCAGTTGCTTCGGATCCAAAATATATTAAGATTTATGGTAAATTAGCAGATAAATTTGGAGACAATGGCCTAATCTCCATATTGGTGGGTAAGATTGAAGATAGTTCTTGTCATATCGATCTATGGCTGATGAGTTGCAGAGTTTTAAAAAGAAACATGGAACATGCAATGCTGGATAGTTTGGTTGAAGCATGTTTGCAAAATGGTGTTTCAAGCATTACAGGTTATTATTACCGAACTGCAAAAAACAATATGGTTGCTAACTTTTATGAAAATATGGGTTTCGCGTTAATAAAACAAAATGATGAGGATAGCATTTGGGAGCTACAATTGGAAAACTATAAACATAAAAATAATATAATTCTACTTAACAATGGATAGAGAACAAGCTTTCGAAAAAGTACAGGAAATTTTCCGGGATATCTTCGATGATCAAGATTTAGTTATAGAAGCCTCTACAAGCTCTAATGACATTGAGGATTGGGATTCTTTGAATCATATCAATCTTGTTGTTGCAATAGAAAAGGAATTTAAAATAAAATTCAATTTCAGCGAGCTATCAGGTTTAAAGGATGTTGGAGCAATGATAGATCTGATTTTGGTAAAGGTTAATTAAAATGAATGAATTCAAATTTTCAGAAATTTCTTTAGGTTTAGAGCAATCTTTTGAGGTTTTGCTTGACGCTGCAAAGCACCAGAAGTTTCTTGAAATTTCAGGCGACAATAATCCTCTGCATGTTGATGCTGAATATGCAAAAAGCCAAGGTTTTAATGGAAATGTTGTATATGGTTTACTTTCATCTGCCTTTTATTCCACTTTAGTTGGTGTATATTTGCCTGGCAAATTTTCTATCCTACATGCTATAGATATCAAGTTTATTAAACCAGTATTTATAAATGATGTATTAAAAGTGGTGGGGAGTGTTTCTTATATGAATGAGGCATATAAACAGATTGAAGTAAAAGCACACATTTTAAATCAACACGGCACCAAAATTTCAAAGGCACTAATTAAAATTGGTTTAATAGATGGATAAAACTATAATTTTCATAACTGGAGCATCTTCGGATTTAGGAATTCAGCTAATTAAAAGTATTACTGAAGAGTGTTTGATTATTGGACATTATAATTCCTCTAATCAAGAACTATTGGCCCTTTCGAAAGAGATTGACAATACTCTAGTAACGATTCAGGCCGATCTTTCTTCTGAAAGAGAAGTATATGAAATGCTTTCACTGATTGAGGAAAAGTATGGTATACCGAATAAAATTGTTCATTTAGCAGCTCCTAAATTCGAAAATATCCGGTTTAAGAGCATCCAATGGGAGGGTTTTCAGAAGGAAATTGAAATCAGTCTGAAATCAATTTTGTTAATTTTGAACCAATTTTTACCAAAATTAGCTATCCAGAAAAATGGTAAGGTTTTAATCATGCTGTCTAGCGTAACACTTAACGTTCCGCCAAAGGCACTCGTACAGTATACAACAGTGAAATATGCCTTATTGGGTCTTATGAAATCTCTAGCGAGTGAATATGCTGATAAAGGTATTACTATAAATGCCGTTTCACCTTCTATGATAGAGACAAAATTTTTGTCAGGCATTAACGAAAAATTTGTAGAGCTTGCTGCTGCGGCAAATCCCTTAAAAAGAAATGCGAAGGTTGATGACGTAATTCCTGCTATGCTATTGCTCCTATCATCTGAATCAAATTATATGAATGGATTAAATATTCCTATTACGGGGGGAAGTACTTTTTAATGATACGATTTGCCCGAGAGGAGGATGTTGGAAATATCATGCAGTTTATACATGATGAGTGGAAGAAGGATCATATCCTTTCAAGCAATGAATCTTTTTTCAGATATGAACATCAAAACGGTGCCAATATTAATTTTGTAATTTCAACTGACACTTCTGATCAAGTAAATGGAATTTTGGGCTTCATCCCAGCTTCATCATCTACCACAATAGATATATGTACAGTGATGTGGAAAGTTGCAAAAGGTGTTTCAAATCCCATTTTGGGCGTTAATTTGTTAGAATTTTTAGTAAATAGTAACAAATTTAGAACGGTCATGAGCGTTGGGATAAATGAAAAAACAATAGGCATATACAATTTTTTAGGATTCTACACAGGCCGTTTGAATCATTACGTACTCCTAAATCATACGATTAAAGACTTTAAAATAGCTGTAGTTGAGAAAAAATTCAATCTTCCTGAGTTTGTATTTGATGGTTTATATAAATTAAGAGAAATTGACACTAATTTCGAATTTGATTTTTCAAAGTTTTCTCATCAAACTATCTATAAAGACTCAGATTACTTTATCAAAAGATATTTTAAGCACCCCATTTTCAAGTACCATATTTTTGGAGTTGTTAAAGGTGAGCAAATAACATCTTTAATTGTAACCCGAATACAAGAAGCCGAAGGGAGTAGAATATTAAGAATAGTTGATTTTATAGGGCAAGAAGAAGAACTAAAATATGTTTCTGGCTCTCTTTATCAATATTTAATTGATAATAATTTGGAGTATGCCGATTTTTATAGTTTCGGCTTAAAAGCTGAAAGTCTAATCAGTTCCAATTTTCAAGAAGTAGAGCTTAATTCTAATGAACTGATTATACCCAATTATTTTTCTCCGTTTACACGCAAAAATATTAAAATAAATTTTTTCACAAATTCTCAGGATTTGAATACGTTAAAAATATTTAAAGCTGATGGAGATCAAGACAGGCCAAATTAAATGAGATCTAATTTAACTATTGTAATGTACCATTATGTTCGAGATCTTGTTAATACTCGATACCCTGAAATAAAGGGTCTTGATACTGAGGCATTTTTTAATCAGGTAGAATATTTATGCAAGCATTATAATGTCATTACCACCGAGGAAGTAATTCATCATATTGAAAATGGCACCATATTACCTCCTAAATCTGCGTTGCTAACTTTTGATGATGGCTATATTGATCACTACACAAATGTTTTTCCAATCTTAAGTGATTTTGGAGTTCAGGGTAGTTTTTATATACCTGTCAAAGCAATAACTGAACACGTTGTATTGGATGTAAATAAAATTCATTTTGTGTTAGCTTCTTGTTATGATAAAGTTCAGATCGTTAGTGATTTGGAGCAACTCATCCTAAAATACACAGAAGAATACAATCTCAAACCATTTCGGTATTATTATGAAAAACTAGGTCTTGCCAATAGGTACGATAACAATGATGTGATTTTTATAAAACGTTTACTTCAAGTAGAATTGGTTGAAGAATTGAGATTAAAAATTGTTGATGAACTTTTTGTTAAATATGTAAATATCCAAGAAAACATCTTTGCAAAAGAATTATACATGAATAAAGCTCAACTTATTCATATGCAAAAATCAGGAATGCATATTGGAAGTCATGGTTATAATCATTATTGGTGGAATAATTTGAATAAAGCGGATTTAGAAAATGAAATTGACAAATCAACAAATTTTTTAGCTGAACTTGGTGTAAATATGAGCAGTTGGACTGCTTGTTATCCTTATGGTTCTTTTGATGACCAAGCCGTAAAAATGTTGGATGAAAAAGGATGCAAACTTGCATTAACGACACAGGTGAATATAGCTCAGCCAGATCTAAGTAATAGATTTGTTTTACCACGGTTAGATACGAATGATTTACCAAAAGAAAAGAATAGTTATACAAACGAATGGTTTGGAAAAGCGTTATAGCTTCGAATAAACAGATAAAATGCTAGTTAGAGATATAATAAGTAAGATAAAAAGTAATTTGAAGGCAGATCGGATTGGGCCAGATATACCTTTTACACACTGGAAACTATTCTATCACAAATCGATGTTAAAACTATGTAGACGGAAGTTTAAGAAATTTCCAGATACAGCGGTTTTTAGGCCAGGAGCTTATGCAATTGGTTGCTCGCAAATTGAAATTGGTGAGCGTGTTGTAATAAGACCGGGCAGTATGTTATTTGGTGAATCACCAGAATTAGCTACAACCATCATTATTGAAGATGAAGTAATGTTGGGTAGTGGTGTAAGCATATATATTAATAACCACCGTTTTGATGATGCTAATATTCCAATTATAAATCAGGGACACTATCCGCCAAAACAAGTTGTTCTTGAAAGTGGGTGTTGGGTTGGGGCAAACGCAATAATTTTGCCAGGCGTTACCATTGGAAAAAATTCAGTTGTAGGTGCAGGCTCTGTTGTTACAAAATCTATTCCTGCCGGAGTTGTAGCGGCTGGTAATCCAGCCAAAATAATTAAAACTATAGGGTAGTATGGCATTTGATAAAGTCGTTTTTGTAAGATATTTACCTTTAACCGAATTGGTGTACAGGGATTTGTATTTTCATGAATTAATTCAGAATAATATCGAGGTAGAATATTTAGATATTACTAAATTATTTTATCCTGATAGGATAAGCCAAAACTCATTTAATTTTAAAGGCGTTAAAGAAATTGATTCTTACATTGCATTGAAGGACTACCTTACAATTAATTCTAATAAGAATACATTATTTATATCCTTAATGACATTTGAACCTAGAGTTTTCAAGTTGTACAGAATTTTCACCAAATTCAAATTGAATTTGGCAGTATTTGGAAGAGGTGCCTTCCCGAGTTTGGTAAATGATAAAAAAACAGAAATTATTAGAATATTGAAAGTGTTTAGCCTGAAAAGAATTGGTTTATTTATTGCAAATAAGTTAACTATTTTGTCTAAACAAAAAGGCTTTATTAAGCCGTATGATTATATCTTTAGAGCTGGGGTGTATGGATCTACGGGTTTTGGGATTGGGAGTGAGATTGATAATCAACAGGCAAAAATAATTGATGTTAATACAGTTGATTATGATCAATTTTTGTTACATCAAGAAATAGATATTGTATCTAATAATGATGATATCGTTTTTTTAGATCAGTATTTACCATACCATCCTGATGCGGCATTTTTTAAAATTAAAACTGTAGAACCCGAAAGGTATTATAAAGAGTTAAATGTTTTTTTCGATAAATTAGAATCACAAACGGGTAAAAAAGTTATTATTGCAGCACATCCTAAAGCAGAAAAGTACAAAGAATTTAACCCCTTTAATGGTAGAGATATCTATTTTAATAAATCGAATGATTTAGTAAAAAATGCCCCTATGGTCTTAACACATGCAAGTACGGCAGTTTGTTTTCCAATTTGTTATCAAAAAAGAATCATCTTGCTTACTAGTAATTACCTTAATGAAATTTTGCCACAATTCTTTTTAACAGCCAAAGCAATTGTGTCTGCCACGGGCGCAACTATTATTTCAGTTGATAAAAATGAAGATATTATTATTCCTGAACAACTAGATGCAACTAAATATGATGATTTTAAGTTTAAGTATTTAACTTCGAAGAAAAGTGAAAATCTGCAATCAAAGGACATTTTTGTAAATTTTTTAAAGTCAACTCTATAAAAATCTAACTTGATGAAACAATTTTTGAAGATTTATTTATGGCAATTCATTTCCATATTGTTTAATTTTGCGGCGATCTTCATTGTAACTCCCTTTCTTTCATCAAATCAAGTCATATATGGGATTTATACATTGGTTACGGCAGCATACATGTTCTTATCATATGCTGATTTCGGATTTTTGGGAGCAGGGATGAAATTTGCATCAGAATACTATGCTCAGAAAAATTTAAAGCAAGAAATAAAGATAATTGGGTTCACTGGGTTTATATTTTTAATGTTTGTATTGATATATGCTTTAGGTGTTACATTTCTCGCATTTCGCCCTGAAATTTTAGTGAAAAATTTAGAAAATATTGAGGAAAGAAGTATTGCAAGTAATTTACTTTTCATATTAGCTATATTTTGCCCTGTGATAGTTATGCAAAGGATTGTTCAAATTATTTATGCTGTACGTTTAAGGGATTATGTTTTTCAACGAATATCCATCATTGCAAATGCTATAAAAATAGTTTTTGCTGTTCTTTTTTTAGTCACGAAAGTTATCCAATAGTTACCTATTTTCTTTTTTCGCAATTATGTACACTTTTGGCAGTTTCATTGGGATTATATCTATCGGTTAGAAATTTTAACTACGATTTGAGGCTTTTTTTTAGATCTTTTAGGTTTACTAAAGAAATTTACAATAAATCAAAAAAACTAGCATTTGTTTCTCTGTTTCTTACTTTCTGTTGGATAATCTATTATGAACTAGATCCTTTTGTGATCTCCAGGTTGTTAGGAGCAAAAAACCTAGCTATTTTTGCTATAGGTTTTACCTTAATGGAATATTTTCGATCTATTTTTGGCATAATTTTTAGTCCTTTTACTGCAAAGTTTAATCATTATATTGGATTAAAAGATTTCGAAGGACTCAATAGCTTTTTTTATAGGGTTTTGGTTATAGCATTGCCCCTAACTGTATTTCCGGTTCTGGTCGTTTCTATAACAATTAAGAACTTTATATTCTCTTGGGTAGGGGGGCAATACGCAGAATCTGTACCAATTGCTCAAGCATTAGTTCTAAGTTTCTTGTTCAGTTTCTTGTCTTCACCTAGTGGAATTTTGATTATGGCTTATGAAAGAGCAAAATTGTTATACTTTACTAGCGCCATTCTTCCTGTAATATATTGGATTGGAGTATTCTTAACCTTTAAAATTATCGGCTTGCAGGCCTTTGCAATTTTTAAAGTTGTTGCATACTTCACGGTCGTAATCTTCTACTTGTACCTAATAAGTAGGTTCTTGAAATTAGAGTTTTGGTCCTTTATTTGGAAATTAATTTCTCCGGCGATTTTACCGGTGATATTTATCTTTCTAATAACTTTTTTTACCAGGGCTTATTTGCCTGTGGAGAAAGATAAGATGAATCTGCTCTTTTATTTTATTTATACTGGTGCAGTAATCACCTGTTCGTTTGCTATTTACTATGCTTTCTCAGCAGAATATAGAAGAAGTATAAAATTAATTATATCTCCACTTTTCAACAAGTTTAAGTTAAATTAATCTATATACCCTGTCATTTATTAAAGGAAGTAAACTTTTGAAGAAAAATAAAAAAATAATTAACGTGCATTGTGAATTGGAACTACGATTAGATTTTTTGAAGTTTTACAAAAATAATTCAATATGCTAAATTCATTGTTAAGAAAATTACCCGATTTTTTAGGTGGTATACAAGTAAGAATTTTTTTTTATTCTAAACATATAAAGCATAAGGAGTTTGTGATACCAGAAAATGTTACCATTGATGGGTTTGATAATATTGTAATTGGAAAAAAGTTTAGAGTCTGCCCTGATGTGAAGATTATAAGCGAAAATTCAGGAAAGATCTTTATTGGAGAAAATTTTTTCGCCAATTATAATTCGTTTATCTACGCAGACCAATCATATATAAAAATAGGTGATGATTGTTTGCTTGGACCTGATGTCTTAATAATCAATACTAATCACGCCGTTCAGAAAAATGAATTAATTAGAAAACAAGCGAATAAATCTCAACCCATAGACATCGGAAACGACGTTTGGATCGGTGCAAAATCTACAATATTAGCTGGAGTCAGTATAGGAGATGGAGCAGTAGTTGCAGCCGGAAGTGTGGTAAATAAAAATGTTGAAGCTAATGCAATTGTGGGAGGAGTTCCTGCAAAGCTGATAAAATATAGGGAAGTTTAGGTGAAGCATAAAAAATCAAAAAAGATATGTTATTCTGGACACTTGAAGAATTTACTAGAATGATTATTATAATTAGAGTAAATTGCTATGGAATGTTCAATTTGATTCTTGTCACTAATAATGAATAAGAATATTTAATACTTATATCATTTCAAGCCTAAGAACACAAAAATCTAATTTCCGATTAATACAGATGATTAAAAAAAATATGAATATATTAATTTTCAGTGATTGTTACATATATGGTGGAAGTGAGAAATTAATGAGTTTCTTATTGAAAAATGAAATCTTGAATATCAATAATGTTTTAAACTTCGCTTACAGGAAATATAAAGATTATGAAAAAGGGCTTTTGAATGATAGTTTATTAAATCGAGATAACAATTATCCTTTGTATTTACTTTCTAATGAAACATTATTCCATAATGTAAACTGCAAAATAAAAAGCAATTTTCTTAATAAGCTTATAAAATTACCATTCTTCATCTTCGAGAAAATAGGCATCTATTTTTTTTGGAATCTAATTGTCTTTATACACCTATTATATAAAACTAAACCCGATTTAATTCATATTAATAATGGAGGTTACCCTGCCGCAAAAAGCTGCAATACACTAGTAGTTGCAAATTATATTAGTTTTAAAATTAAGGTTATTTATCAAGTCAATAATCAGGCATCGGAGCGTAGTGTTTATTTCGAGAAATTTTATGATGCTTTTATTAATAACACTGTAAACTATTTTATTAATGCTTCACATAAAGCAAAACAACAATTGGTTGAAAAACGAAATTTTGATGATAAAAAAATATTGGTAGTTAACAATTGCGTTCCCTTACCAGAAATAAAATTAAATCGAGAGCAAATTTATAAAGAGTTAAACATTCCATTAGATAGTTTTTTGCTAGTTGAAGTTGCTTTTTTGACCGAAAGAAAAGGACAAAAATATCTAATTGATGCGTTAAATAGTTTATTCATCAAAAAATTGCTCGATCGAGAAAAGGTGTATTGTGCCTTGGTAGGTAATGGAGAAGATGAGGAATTCTTGAAGCAGTATATAGGTAAATTAGAATTAAGTTCGAACGTTTTCCTTTTAGGTTACCGTAATAATAGTGAAGATTTTATTGACGCCTGCAGTTTATTTTTATTGCCATCCATAAAGGATGAAGACATGCCTTTGGTATTGCTTTCTGCCTTGGGATATGGAAAGCCAATTATAGCGACAGATTTTGCAGGAATTTCTCAAGTAATAGATTCTAATGAAAATGGGATATTGATAGAGAATGATTTAAGTAACTTAAAAGATAATTTAGCTAGCGAAATTAACCGCCTCTATCACGATGAAGCACTAAGAAAAGTATTGGGCGAAAATGCAAAACGAAAATACATGGATTACAGTCCAAAAATTTACGGCGCGAAATTGAAAGAGATTTATGAGCGAACATATAAT
The DNA here is from genome assembly GCA_965284455.1 of Sphingobacteriaceae bacterium. Classification (GTDB taxonomy): domain Bacteria; phylum Bacteroidota; class Bacteroidia; order Sphingobacteriales; family Sphingobacteriaceae; genus Pedobacter. The sequence continues at coordinate 4,077,302 of OZ260086.1, read as the reverse complement.
GGTTAAAGAAACAGTTTTGCTACTCGGTGGTTCTGGCTTTATTGGTAAAAATATAATAGATCACGTAATTAATAATGAGAAACAACTAAATTATAGATTTGTGGTTCTATCAAGGGAACCACAAATGGATTTCATTAATGCAGTTGAATATGTGATTGGCGACTATTCAAACAAAACTACATTAAAGGAATTATTTTCCAAATGGCACTTTACACAAGTGTTCCACTGTGCTACTTCTACTACTCCTCTATCATCTTCAGATAATATATTATTTGATATTAATGGTAATTTGATAGCGACTATTGGGTTGCTTGATGTAATGAAAGATTTTAACTGTAAAAGTATTTTATACTTATCATCAGGGGGTGCGGTGTATGGTGAAAAAAATTTAGAACTCATTCCTGAAAGCGAAATATGTTATCCAATCAGCTCTTATGGAGTTGTAAAGCTAACTATTGAGAATTATTTGAGACTCTATCAGAACCAGTTTGGAATTAATTATCTGATTTTGAGAGTGTCAAATCCTTTTGGTAAATTTCATACATCTGAAACACAAGGGATAATAAATGTTGCTATTCGGCGAGCTTTAAGAGGTGAAATCGTTGAGATTTGGGGAAATGGGAAACAATCCAAAGATTACATTTATGTGAAAGATTTAGTTAAAATTATATTTCATCTTATCGAAAATAATCATATCAATAAAACTATTAATGTTGGTTGTGGGAAGTCATATCAATTAAATAGTATTTTGAGTACAATTCAAATTTATTTGCCAACTTTGAGGATTAAATACTTAGATTCTAAAATATCTGATGTTAAGGACTTTTGTTTGGATATTTCGTATCTACATTCACTCATTAATTTTGAAACATCAAATTTTAAAGACGCAGTACAAGAAACAATCGCTTGGGAGAAATTAAAAAAATAGTATTCAATTATTAATTTCCCCAACACCTATTAATATAAGTACAACTATTATGCGAATAAACATATCATGATTTCAGTTATTATACCAACCTATAACCGTGCTGAAAAGCTAAAAAAATGTTTATTATCTTTATGTGAGCAAACGCATAAAAATTTCGAGGTGATCGTTTGCGATGATGGTTCGATTGACAACACAGAGGATATAGTAGATGAATTTGGTAGTAAGCTGAATATAATTTATAGTTATGGTGAAAACTCTGGTGGGCCGGCCAGACCACGGAACAGAGGTCTACAAATTGCGAAAGGTGATTTTATTGCATTTTTAGATTCTGACGATTGGTGGTATCCTAATAAGCTCCAATTGTGTTATCAATTTACTCAAAATTATGATCTGATTTATCATGACTTAGATATTTTCACAAATTCAGAAACACCAAAAGGCGTAGCAAAAGGGAAAGATCTAAAAGGCGATATCTTTAAAGACTTACTCCTAAACGGAAATGTGATCATCAATTCTAGTGTATTGATAAGAAAGACCATTGTTAAAATTGTTGGTGAAATTTCAGAGGATAAAAACTTAATCGCTGTTGAGGATTTTGATTATTGGATCAGGGTAACGCAAGTTACTAATCGCTTTAAATATATTAATCAGAGTTTAGGAGGTTATTGGGAAGGTGAAAACATTTCTTATTCGACCAAACAAATTGATAGAACGAAAAGCTTATTGGACAAATACATTTATAACCTTTCTGAAGATGAACAGAAAATGGCTATTTCTCTTCATCACTTTAGTTCTGCCAGAATGTATCATAGTTTAGGTTACTTCTCTGACGCCAAAAAATCTTATCTAAAAGCACTGAAGCCATCTAATATTAAAACTTTAGCTAAGGTGGTTGTTGGCTATGTAATGTGTTGGTTCAGACTTAAATAAACTATACCGATGAGTGATAGTAAATATACCATAGATTTAAATAAGATTTTGCAAATAGCTAATGTCATTATTTTAGTTTTGCTATGGTTTTCTTATTCAGAAAAAAAGACTAGCATATACGTTGATTTTAATACCATCTTATTAGGGACAGTACTGTCTATTCAAATTGGTGTTTTTTTATTTTTTGAAAGAAAAAGAAGAGATCCCTTCGTATTATTATTATGTTTACAAATGAGTGTCTACTTTTTATTAAGAATTGTAACGCTTTTAAATTACGACTATTCTGTTGTTTTCTTGAGATTTCCATTTACAGCTCACAATCTTAATTATGCATTAATATTTATTCTGGTAGCTAACTTAGCATTCTATTTTGGTTTGACTATCAACGGGGTTAAATCTCATTTGTATAATAAGGCTTCATCAGTCAAGCCAATTAAATCTTACCTAGTAATTGTTTTAATTGGAATTGGCTACTTCATTGCATTTTATCAAAAAGTTGGCTTAGGCTTTTTAGAGGGTATTATGGGGGTGGTCCAAAGTTTGTTTGTTAACTTAGGAACAATAATGTTTATGGCAATAGTGTATCTATTGCTTTTTAAGGATACAATCTATATCAGGACACAAAATATAATTATAATTGCAATTGTTGGAATGGTATTGCTTCAAACGTTAACTGGGAGTAGGGCTGGGATTTTAACTATAATTAATTATGTAATGTTTGCGCTACTTGCAATTGACAACTATATAAAAGTCAAAAGAAAATATTTAATATTCGGGGCTCTTTTGATACCAATAATGATTATTATATTTGCATTGTCAACATTTCTTAGGCCAAGGCTTGAGAATAGAGGCTCTGTTGGAACTGAAACATTCGAAGTTTTGAAAGATTTTGAATTTAAAGAAACTGTAACAGAAGGTTCTGATCTAGTCTTAAGAGAAGTATTTGACAGAATTGGCTTTTTGGATTACTGTGCAGAAACCATATCTAATTCAGATAGGTATTCTGGAATATTTAATCCTTGGTTTTACTTTAAGAGTGTAGTAGATAACATTTTGACTCCAGGCTTTACCGTGTTTGATACGCCAAGGGTTTCAAATGCAACTACATTTGTTTATAATGAACGTGGTGAGCCAAAGCTATCTTTGGTTCCTGAAGCATATCAATCGGACGAGTTCACTCTTTATGGAGAGTTTTATGCATTGTTTGGGAAATGGTTTTCTCTAGTGCCAATTTTTTTTATTGGTTTTTTGTTTAAAAGTGTATACTTAAACTTAAATCCAAATAATGTTTATTTATATTTTTTAAAGAAAGCAATAGTATTGTTTGTCTTTTACTCAACATTAAACAGTTTTGGCATAGATTGGATATTATTAGATGTTGTCGCGATTTTTTTTACATATAATATATTTAAGGGCTTTTTTAAATTTAAAACGTAGGTAATACTACATACTCTTATTTCGTACTTAGGAAGTAATGTTTCCTGATTTTAGTGGTTTTTGCGAGGTGCCAAATTCCATATGTTGATTTTGGAGATAAGAATATATTGATAATGATTAATAACAAAAAAATAAGAGTTGGAATTGACGCTTCTCGCAATCGTTCTGGAGGTGCTAAAGCTCACGTAATTGGTCTTATTTCTGCAGGAAATCCAGAAACCTATGGTATTGATGAAGTTCATATTTGGGCTTTTAAAAACTTGTTAGATTCTTTACCCGATAGACCATGGCTAATCAAACATAATCCTAAACCCTTAGAAAAGTCATTACTAAAACAGATTTTATGGCAATGGTTTACATTAGGGAAGGAAGCAAAACATAAGGAAATTGATATCTTATATGCAACTGATGCGAGTACTTTTTCATCTTTCTCCCCAATGGTTGTTATGAGTCAAGATTTGATTCAATATGAACCAGGGGTAATAAAAATATATCGAGGCCTATCTCGTTTAAGTAACATAGCGAAGCTTTTTGTTCAGAATAGAGCTATGCGTTATGCGAAAGGGGTAATATTTCTTACTGAATATTCGTCCAACACTGTTCAGAAGGTTACGGGCCTATTGAAGGATACTGTGGTAATCCCTCATGGTGTAGGAGATCAATTTAAAAATCAATCTTACTTTCCTAAAAACGACTTAAATCGAGAAAACAAAATAAAATGCATTTATGTTTCCAATACTGAAATGTATAAATACCAATGGAATGTTGTAAAAGCTATCGCTGAATTAAGAAAAAAAGGAATTCCTGTCGAATTAATTTTAGCTGGTGGTGGCAACGGAGCTTCAAGGGAAATATTGAACGAAGAAATAAAAAATTCAGATCCAAACAATGAATTTGTTCTGATGATGGAGTTTGTAACTCCAGCGCAAATGCCAAAATTATTGTCAGACTCTGATATCTCTATTTTTGCGTCGAGCTGTGAAAACTTACCAGTAACACTTTTAGAATCTATGGCTGTTGGTTTGCCTATCGCTTCTTCTAACCTCGGCCCTATGCCTGAGGTTTTGAAAGATGCTGGTGTTTATTTCGATCCAAAAGATTATAAATCAATCGAATTATCCATAGAAAGACTAATTAATAATGATAAAATGCGCCTTGAAAAAGCGAAAGAAGCCAAACAATTGGCCCTAGATTATTCTTGGAAATCATGTTCAAATAACACTTGGAATTATTTAGTAAAAACATTTAAAACTTATGAATAAAGATAATTACCAAATTTGTACCAAAACTGTAATGGATACCACCGATCCGACAATCATATTTAATGATAAAGGTGAGAGCGATTATTATACAAATTACGTAGAAAATATTTTACCAAACTGGCACACAGATGAAAGAGGTTATGCTCAATTAATGAAAGTTGCCGATAAAATTAAAGCCGATGGCAAAAATCGAGACTTTGATTGCATCATTGGACTAAGTGGGGGGCTCGATAGTTCTTACTGTGCTTATGTCGCAAAAGAAATTATGGGCCTCAGACCTTTAATTTTTCATGTTGATGCAGGTTGGAATACTGACAAAGCCGTTGGAAATATTGAAAAACTTGTAAATGGATTAAACTTAGATCTTTATACAGAAGTTATCAATTGGGAAGAAATTAAGGATCTTCAAGTGGCATTTTTAAAATCTCAAATTGCAGATCAAGATTTGCCACAAGATTATGCGTTCTTTTCAGCGCTTTATAAATTTGCAAAAAAAAATAAGATTAAATATGTTTTAACCGGTGGTAATTTTAGTACAGAATGTTGTAGAGAGCCAGAAGCTTGGGGAGGATTTCCGGGTATCGATAAGGTTTTAGTTGCAGATATACACAAGAAATTTGGTAAAAGGCAATTAAAAACTTTCCCTCTTGTAGATATTTTGGTTTATAAACTATATTATAAATATGTTTTAGGTATGGAAGTTTTTAAACCTTTAAATCACGTACCTTACATAAAAGAAGCAGCAGAGCAACTCTTATTTGATAAATTTGGTTGGGAGAAATTCCAGCATAAGCATCATGAATCTAGGTTTACAAGGTTCTATGAAGATTACTGGTTGCCTACTAAATTTGGTTTTGATCGTCGTAAATCTCACTTTTCGAGCTTAATTTTAACAGGTCAAATGACAAGGGAAAATGCTCTTGAAAGGTTAAAATCGCCTGAGGTGGATAGTCAAGTTATGGACCGCGAATTTGAATACGTTGCCCATAAGTTAGATTTAACAAAAGAACAACTAAGAGAGCTATATAATGGTCCCAATAAAAAATTTAGCGATTATAAGACTAAAATGGGGATTATCAGATTAGGTTCAAAAGTAATGCAGTTTTTGGGGTTAGAAAAAAGATTGTTCAGATAATGATTACAATAATTGATTATGGTGTTGGCAACATTAACTCGTTTTTAAATGTTTATAAAAGACTTGATATAGCTATCAAGGTAGCCAAAAAAGCTGATGATTTGGTTGGTGCCAGTAAAATAATCCTTCCTGGCGTTGGTTCCTTTGATTATGCCATGCAGAGATTAAATAATTCAGGTATGCGTGAACAATTGGATGAGCAAGTATTGGTAGATAAAGTACCAGTAATTGGCATTTGTGTTGGCATGCAAATGATGGGTAATTATAGTGAAGAAGGGAATGAGGATGGTTTGAAATGGATTGACGCGAGTATTAAAAAATTCGACGTGAGTAAGATTAAAATCCATACAAAATTACCACACATGGGTTGGAATGATGTAACTCCCACAAATAATCATTTTTTATTTAAAGGGTTAGAAGATGAATCTATTTTTTATTTCTTACATAGCTATTATTTTCATTGCAATGACAAGTCAAATATAATTGCTGCTTCCCAATACGGTGAAGAGTTTGCTTGCGCAATTAACAAAGGGAATATATACGGTATCCAATTTCACCCAGAAAAAAGCCATCACTATGGTGAAATTCTTTTACATAATTTTGCAAAAATTTAATAATGCTAAGACCTAGGATAATTCCAAGCCTCCTGATTCATGATAATGGCCTTGTAAAGACTGTTAATTTCAAGAACCCAAAGTATGTTGGCGATCCCATCAATGCGGTTAAAATTTTTAATGAAAAAGAGGTTGATGAGCTTGCTGTTTTTGATATCGATGCAACTGTAAATAATGTAGAACCAAATTATAACTTAATAGAGAAACTTGCAATACAATCAAGAATGCCCTTGTGTTATGGTGGCGGTGTTAAAACTGTAGAGCAGGCACAGCGTATTTTTAGTTTAGGAGTAGAAAAGATAGCTTTTAGTTCTGCGGTATTGGAAAAGCCAGAATTAATAACTGAAGTGGCTGAACGAGTTGGAAATCAAAGTGTAATTGTTGTTTTGGACATTAAGAAAAAGATGTTAGGTGGCTATGAAATCTATACTCATAATGGAAAAAAATCAGCTGGTGTAGATCCTTTTAAGTTTATTGAACAAGCTCAAAAATTAGGAGCTGGCGAAATTATTATTAACTCTATCGATAAAGATGGCGTTATGAAAGGATTTGATTTCTCGCTACTTGATAAAATGAGAAAACAGATTAATGTTCCAATGACTGTACTGGGTGGAGCAGGGTCTCTTGCTGATTTAAAAGAGGTTATTGATCGATATGGTGTTATAGGTGTTGCTGCAGGTAGCTTCTTTGTTTTCAAAGGTGTATACAAAGCGGTTTTAATTAATTATCCTTCAAAAGAAGACAAAGAAAACTTGTTTAAAAATTTATATGAAAATAGTTAACAAAACATTATTAATCACAGGAGGAACTGGTTCGTTTGGTAATGCGGTTTTGCACAGATTTTTAAATACAGATCATTTTAAAGAAATTAGAATTTTTTCACGTGATGAAAAGAAGCAACACGACATGCGGGTTGCGCTTAATCATCCGAAACTTAAATTTTATATCGGAGATGTTAGGGATTACAATAGCATAGAAATGGCTATGCGTGGCGTAGATTACGTTTTTCATGCAGCGGCTTTAAAACAAGTGCCATCGTGTGAATTTTTTCCAATTGAAGCTACAAAAACAAATGTATTCGGAACGCAGAATACAATTGATGCTGCCGTTGCTAATAATGTTGCTAAAATTATTTGTCTAAGTACAGATAAAGCCGCCTATCCGATAAATGCAATGGGAATATCTAAAGCATTAATGGAAAAGGTTGCCATAGCTGCATCAAGAAACATCACTGAAAATAAAACAACAGTTTGTTTAACAAGATATGGAAATGTAATGGCCTCTCGCGGTTCAGTAATTCCACTTTTTTTAGATCAGATCAAAACAGGGCAAAACATTACCATTACAGACCCAAATATGACCAGGTTTTTAATGTCGTTGGAAGAGGCTGTTGATTTAGTGTTATTTGCATTTAATCAAGGTAATCAAGGGGATTTATTTGTTAATAAGGCGCCGGCAGGTACAATTGGTGATTTAGCACAAGCATTAAAAGAACTTTGTAAAGCTGATACAGATATCAGAATTATTGGTACGAGACATGGAGAAAAACTTTATGAAACCCTTTGTACGCGTGAGGAAATGCTGAAAGCAGAGGATATGGGTGAATTTTATAGAATTCCAGCAGATAATAGAGATCTTAATTATAGTCAATATTTTTCTGAAGGCGAAGAAGATATTTCAAAAGTTGAAGATTATCACTCTCATAATACTAAGCAAGAAGATGTTGAAGGCATGAAAGTCTTATTATCAAAGCTACCTTTAATTAGAAAGGAAGTTTTTGGAGAGCTGGATGTTGTTCAATATCCTGGATAAATATGTTGGAAAACCCAAAGATAATCGAAGGAGGCATACACCAAGACTCCAGAGGGATATTAAAGTATTTTAATGATTTTGATCTTCAACCTGTTAAAAGATTTTATATTTCAGAACATACAGATGTTACTACAATAAAAGCCTGGCAGGCACACAAATTAGAAAGCAAATGGTTTTATGTGATTCAAGGCAAATTTAAAATTGTATTGATTAAAGTACTCGATTGGAATAATCCGGAACTAAATAATAGTGTTGAAGAGTTTATAATTGAGGCTAATGAGCATAAAATATTATACATACCTAATGGATATGCAACAGGTTTTCAAGCTTTAATAAATGATTCTAAATTAATGGTATTCTCTGATTTCAACCTTAGTGATTCACTTGCTGATGATTTTCGGTTTGATAAAAATTTATGGTATAAGTGGTAAAAATCTTTAGGTAACAGTTGCATATTTATGAAAAAACTAAAACTAGCTACAATTGTAGGAACTCGGCCAGAAATTATTAGAATGGCTGAATGTATAAAAAAGAGTGACGAATTCTTTGATCACATTTTAATACACACCGGTCAAAATTATGATTATGAGCTGAATGAAATATTCTTCGAAAATTTAGAGCTTAGAAAACCCGATTATTTTCTAAATGTTGCTGGTGGACATTTGGGTGAAACAATCGGGAATGTTATAGCAAAATCATACGAAGTTTTACTAAAAGAAATGCCTGATGCCCTTTTGGTTTTAGGTGATACGAATAGTGTTCTTTGTACAATTGCAGCTAAAAGACTAAAAATTCCAATTTTTCACATGGAAGCAGGAAACAGGTGTTTTGATCAGAATGTTCCTGAAGAGATCAATAGGAAAATTTCTGATCACATTAGCGATATCAATCTTTGTTATACTGAGCATAGCAGGAGATATTTGTTAAGCGAAGGTTTTAGAAAGGATCATGTATTTGTAACCGGTTCTCCTCTTAAAGAGGTTTTATTAAAATATAGTGACAAGATACATTCATCAGAAATATTAACACGTCTTGACCTTCAGAATGAAAAGTATATCGTTGTAAGTGCTCATCGTGAGGAGAATATCGATTTGAAAGATCACTTTGAGCAATTGGTTGACAGTTTAAATGCTGTTGCTGAAAAATACGACATGCCAATCATTTTTTCTACCCATCCAAGAACTTTAAAAAGAATTAAAGAAAAAAATATTCAATTTCATTCCTTAATCAAAAATGTTCAACCATTGGGGTTTTTCGACTATGTAAAACTGCAAAAGCATGCCTTTATTGTTTTATCTGATAGTGGAACAATAAGTGAAGAATCTGCCATGATGAATTTTAGAGCTGTTAGTATTAGAACCAGTACTGAACGTCCGGAAGCTATAGACGCTGGAACGATCGTTTTAGGAGGAATTCAAAAAGATCAGATGTTACAATCGATAGAAATAGTAACTGGAGGTAGTAATATAAAGCCAGAACTTCCCTGGGAATATGAAGTGGAAAACACATCTGAAAGAGTTATACGAGCTATACAAAGTTATACTTCGATTGTTAATAGAGTTACCTGGAATAAATAATGAAAATACTAATTGTCGGCTCAAAAGGAATGGCGGGTCATATCATTTATAATTATTTCAAAGAAAATTCAAATTTTACGATTGTTGACATCGCTCGCGGAACGGCATCTCATACTCCAACTTACCAATTGGATGTTACGAATTTTGAAGCTTTAAGGCATATCTTAATTGATGAAAAACCAAATTTTGTTATAAACTGTATCGGGGTATTAAATCAGTATGCTGAGAATCATCCAGACAATGCTATTTTGTTGAACAGCTATCTCCCTCATTTTTTAGCAAAAAATGGTAATGAACTAAATTATAAATTAATTCACATTAGTACTGATTGTGTTTTTAGTGGGAAAGAAGGGGGCTATACTGAATATAGTTATAAAAATGGTACAGGTTTTTACGCCACAACTAAGGCTTTGGGAGAGGTAGCTTATGGAGAAAATATAACACTCAGAACTTCAATTATTGGCCCTGAGCTTAAAAATAATGGGATTGGTTTACTAGACTGGTTTTTAAATCAGAAGGGTGATATTAATGGATTTTCGAATGCATTCTGGACTGGTATAACAACATTAGAGTTAGCAAAAGCAATTTTAGAAGCTATCCATCAGGATATATCAGGTTTACATCATTTGGTAAATGATAAAAAGGTTAATAAGTATGAATTATTAAATCTTTTCAAAAAAACATTTGAAAGAAGCGATATCAATATTATATCGAATAGTGATTATTATGTAGATAAATCTCTTATTAGAACTAACTTCGATTTTAATTATCAGGTTGCCGATTATGAAGTGATGATGCAAGAATTGAAAGAATGGATATCAAACCATCCCAACTTGTATAACTAACCTACAAGAATAATGAGAATACTTGTAGTTACCCAATATTTCTGGCCAGAAAATTTCAGAATTAATGATCTTGTTTTAGCGCTGCAAGAACAAGGGCATTATGTTGAAATACTAACTGGAAAACCAAATTATCCCACGGGCAATTTTTTCGAGGGTTATAGCTTTCTGTCTAAGAGAACGGAGTATTGGAAAGGTGTAAAAGTCAATAGGTCTGCTTTAATTCCCAGGGGTAATTCAAATGGATTAAAGTTAATACTTAATTACCTTTCATTTGCATTTTTTGCTACTATACGTAGTTTTTCTATAAAAGGTAAATTCGACAAGATTTTAGTTTATGAGCCCTCTCCTATTACTGTAGGGATCCCAGCAATTGCGCTTAAATTTAGAAAAAGAGCAAAAATATACTTTTGGGTACAAGATATTTGGCCTCAAAGCGTAACAGCAGCCGGTGGTATGGAAAATAGATTTGTACTTTCCTTATTAAATTCATTAACTAAGTGGATTTATAAAAAAAGTGATAAAATATTGATTCAATCTGAAGCTTTTAGAGAAATAATATTAACTCAAGGAGTAAAGAAGGATAAAATTTTATTTTATCCTAATTCTGTAGAAGAATTTTTTAAGATTTTACCAGAGAGTGAAGAATATAAAAGATTCTTTCCTGTAGGATTTAATATTGTTTTTGCAGGTAATATTGGTGAGGCTCAAGATTTTGAAAACATTGTTGAGGCTGCTAGGATAGTAGCCAATGTACAACCATGGATTAGGTGGGTAATACTTGGAGATGGAAGAAAAAAGAAATTTCTTGAAGAAAAGATTGTGGAATATAATCTTAGTGAACAAATTATTTTACTTGGTTCTTTTCCTGTTGAAGAGATGCCTAATTTCTTTGCTTGCGCTGATGCTTTACTTGTTACCTTAAAAAAAGATTATATTTTTAGTTTAACGATACCCTCAAAAATTCAGGCATATTTGGCTTGCGGAAAACCATTGCTTGCTTCTTTAGATGGAGAAGGTGCCAGAATTATTAACCAAGCAAACGCTGGGTTTGTGGCAGAGACACAAAATTCCAAGCAGTTGGCCGAAAAGGCTTTAGAGCTATACAATACCCCTAAAAATATCCTATTACAAATTGGGCACAATGGGAGAAAATATTTCGAATCTAACTTTGAAAGAAATTTATTGACAAATCGACTAGAAGAAATTTTTATTAACAATGAATAAACTTATTATTACTGGAATCTCTGGGTTTGTTGGGCAGAACTTAAAGAAATATTTTGCTAAAATTGATGATGTCTCCATCACTAGCATAAGTTTGAGAGATCCTTTAAAACCTCAAAGTATTGATGGTTATGATACAGTGGTACATCTCGCAGGAAAGGCTCACGATTTAAAAGGTACATCAGATCCAGATGCATATTATAAAGTTAATTTCGAGTTAACTAAAGAATTATATGATGTCTTTTTAAGCTCTAATGCTACAAAATTCATTTTTATCAGTTCGGTAAAAGCCGCAGCTGATACGGTTGAGGGCATATTAACTGAAGATGTAATTCCCAATCCACAAACCCATTATGGTAAATCTAAGTTAATGGCTGAAGATTATATACGATCTAAAGAATTACCTATTGGAAAATCATACTATATTTTACGGCCATGTATGATTCACGGTCCTGGCAATAAGGGTAATTTAAACTTACTTTATCAATTTATTAAACGTGGAATTCCTTACCCATTAGCTGCGTTTGAGAATAAACGTTCATTTTTGAGCATTGAAAACCTTTGCTTCGTTATACACAAGTTGGTTGAAGGTGACCATCAATCAGGAATATATCAGGTTGCAGATGACGATGCCCTATCTACAAATGAAGTCGTTGAAATACTTTCTCAGTCGATGAATAAAGATACTAAGTTATTGGCTTTTCCTGTCAATTTTATTAAAGTTTTAGCTAAAGTGGGCGATTTTTTAAAGCTTCCTCTTAACTCGGAAAGGCTAAAGAAATTAACTGATGACTACGTTGTAGAGAATACAAAAATAAAAAGTATCTTAGATTCATCATTACCTGTAAGTACCAAAAAAGGATTGATTATTACAGCAGAGTCTTTTAAAATATAATTTCTTGGTCGAGCACAAATAAGACTAATTATCCATTTTACGTGCTAATCATTAAATTAAATATTGAATAAAATTTAACAGATTCAGAAAATTTATACTTTCTGACTTAACAAAAATATATGAAGATAGCCGTTATTGGTACCGGATATGTAGGATTAGTTACCGGAACATGTTTAGCAGAAACAGGAAATGATGTGATCTGTGTAGACATAAATGAAAGCAAAGTACAGAAGATGCAAAATGGGGAAGTACCCATTTACGAACCTGGTTTGGACCTGTTGTTCCATAGAAACATACAACAGGGCAGACTGACCTTTACCACAGTGCTGGCCGATGCGATAAAAGATGCCCAGATCATTTTTATGGCCTTGCCAACGCCTCCGGGCGGAGATGGAGCGGCCGATCTTTCGTACATTTTGGGTGCGTCAGAGGATATTTCAAAACTGATTACCGAATATAAGGTCATCGTGAACAAATCAACCGTTCCGGTGGGCACGGCCGATAAGGTTAAAGCAGTATTCTCAGCAAATACAAACATCGAGGTCGATGTGGTTTCAAATCCTGAGTTTTTGAGGGAAGGAGTAGCAGTTGACGATTTTATGAAACCCGACCGTGTGGTTTTGGGTACCAGAAGCGAGCGTGCCCAAAAACTGATGACCGAACTTTACGCACCTTACGTTCGCCAGGGGAACCCTATTCTTTTTATGGATGAACGCTCTTCTGAGCTGACCAAATATGCGGCCAATTCGTTCCTCGCTACCAAAATTACCTTTATGAACGAAATTGCCAACCTTTGCGAACTGGTTGGTGCCGATGTTGATGCGGTAAGAAAAGGTATAGGCTCGGATGACCGGATCGGCAAACGTTTCCTTTTCCCGGGTGTGGGATATGGCGGTTCTTGTTTCCCAAAGGATGTTCAGGCATTGGTAAAATCATCTGATGATTACGCCTACGATTTCCAGATCCTGAAATCGGTGATGGAAGTTAATGAGCGCCAGAAAACCATTTTGGTTGATAAGGTTTTAAAATACTATAATGATGATATCAAGGGCAAACATTTTGCACTTTGGGGCTTGGCGTTCAAGCCGGAAACCGATGATATCCGCGAAGCACCGGCATTGTACATTATTGATGCACTGGTAAAAAACGGCGCAACGGTAACGGTCTTCGATCCTGAAGCGATGAAAAATGTGGAGGCTTTGATCGGCGATGAGGTAAGCTATGCAAAGAACCAGTACGAAGCACTGGAAAATGCTGATGCATTGCTGGTTGCGACAGAATGGTCGGTTTTTAGAAACCCCGATTTTGAAAAAATTGAAGAGGAATTAAAAAATAAAGTGGTTTTCGATGGTCGAAATTTGTATGACTTGCAAAAAATGATCGATCTTGGCTATTATTATAACAGCATAGGCAGAAAACTGATAGATTAAGATGGGTAAAAAAAGAATTTTAATAACGGGTGCAGCCGGATTTTTGGGTTCACATTTGTGTGATCGATTTGTAAAAGAAGATTTCCATGTGATCGGGATGGACAACCTGATCACCGGCGATTTGGCGAATATCGAACATCTTTTCAAATTGGAGAATTTCGAGTTTTACAATCATGATGTTTCCAAATTTGTGCATATCCCGGGGAAACTGGATTACATCCTGCATTTCGCATCACCTGCAAGCCCGATAGATTACCTTAAAATTCCGATCCAGACACTAAAAGTTGGCTCGCTGGGTACACACAACCTGTTGGGTTTGGCCAGGAACAAAGGGGCGAGGATGCTGATCGCATCTACCTCTGAAGTATATGGCGACCCGAACGTAAACCCACAGCCAGAAGAATATTGGGGAAATGTAAACCCGGTTGGGCCACGTGGCGTTTACGATGAGGCCAAGCGTTTTCAGGAAGCCATCACCATGGCCTACCATACTTTTCACGGCGTTGAAACCCGAATCATCAGGATTTTCAATACCTATGGACCGAGGATGCGCCTGAACGACGGGCGTGTGCTGCCGGCGTTTATTGGTCAAGCTTTGCGTGGCGAAGACCTCACGGTTTTCGGCGATGGAAGCCAGACACGTTCTTTCTGTTATGTTGATGATCTGATCGAAGGGATTTACCGTTTGTTGATGAGCGATTATGCACAGCCGGTAAACATTGGCAACCCCGATGAGATTACCATCAAGCAGTTCTGCGAAGAGATTATCAAGCTGACCGGTACCGATCAAAAAATTGTGTACAAAGAACTTCCTCGGGATGACCCAAAACAACGCAGACCGGACATTACTAAAGCAAAGGAAATTTTAGGATGGGAACCAAAGGTTGATCGTGCAGAGGGATTGAAAATCACCTACGAATATTTTAAATCGCTGCCTCAAGAGGCTTTAGCAAAAATAGAGCATAAAGATTTTACAAGTTACAATAAATATGAATTCTAATGGTCTTTTTAACAGGTTCCTCAGGTTTTGTTGGTCAAAATCTTTTAGCTTATATAAGCGATTTTGAAATAAAAACAATCGATCGCCAGCAATTGAACAATTTATCTCCCGATAGTTAGTTATCGGGATGAACGATTAAACGGTAGCGAGGCCATTATCCATCTGGCTGGAAAAGCTCACGATCTAAAAAAACTTCACATCCAAAAGAATATTATGAGGTCAATTTCGAGCTAACAAAAAAGCTTTACGATGCCTTTTTAAAATCAGATACTAAGAAATTTATATTCATAAGCTCGGTTAAGGCTGCTGCTGATGCTGTAGAAGTCATACTGACTGAAGATGCGGTTCCAAATCCTCTAACGGATTATGGTAAATCAAAACTTATGGCCGAAGAATACATACAAGCACAACCCCTTCCTAAAGGTAAGCGCTATTATATTCTTCGGCCCTGTATGATCATCCATGGACCCGGTAACAAAGGCAACTTAAATTTACTCTATCAAATAGTTAGGAAAGGAATTCCCTATCCGCTTGCAAGTTTTGAGAATAAGAGATCCTTTTTAAGTGTAGAAAATTTATGTTTTGTTATACAGAAGCTGATCGAAAAAGATATTGAGTCAGGTATCTACCAGGTTGCGGATGATGAAGCGCTATCAACAAATGATGTAGTAACTATTTTGGCTGAATCTAGTGGCCAAACGGCGAAATTATGGCATGTTTCAAAAACGCTGATCAATTTTGTTGCAAAGGTTGGAAATGTTTTGCAGCTACCGCTAAACAAGGAGAAATTAAATAAGCTTACCGAAAATTATGAAGTGAGCAATCAAAAAATAAAAGCCGCAATTGGAGAAGAGTGGCCTTTGAAAACCAGAGAAGGTTTGGCCTTAACCGCAAAATCTTTCGTAGGCTAATCAAAAATTGAGATTAGGAAAATTCATTATATAGTTTTCCTATCTTTGCAACATTAAAGTAAAACCCTATGTCTGTTCTTTTTGCCCTAATATTATGCGTTATTTTGTTTGTGACTGAATTGGTCTACTTCAGGATTGCTGATCATTATAACATTATCGATCATCCGAATCAAAGGAGTTCGCATACTGCTGTAACCATTCGGGGTGGGGGGATTATTTTTGGCCTGGCAGGTCTGCTGGCTTTTTTTCTTTTTGGCTTTAATTATTTGTTTTTCAGCATCGGTTTGTTTCTAATTGCCTTGATTAGTTTTTTGGATGATATGCATACCTTAAATAACAAAGTGAGGTTAATTGTGCATGGCTTATCGGTGTTATTGTTGTTTACCCAATTGGATGTGATTTATTTTCCCTGGTATTTTACCGCCATAGGAGCTGTGGTGGTTATCGGTACCATTAATGCCTATAATTTTATGGATGGCATTAACGGCATTACGGGGGGGTATAGTTTGTTGCTTTTAGCTACACTTTATTATATTGATCAGTATGTGGTTGATTTTACCTCTGTACAATTATTACTTACGGTAATCATATCTGTATTGGTATTTAACTTTTTTAACTTCAGGAAGAAAGCCAAATGCTTTGCGGGGGATGTAGGGAGTGTAAGCATCGCTTTTATTATTGTTTTTTTTTTAGGACAGTTGATTTTTAAAACACAGGATCCGGTTTACATTTTGTTTTTGTTGGTTTACGGATTGGATACGGTGACTACAATTTTCTTCAGGGTGATGCGGAAGGAAAATATTTTTAAGGCACACCGCTCACATTTTTATCAATACTTAGCCAACGAGAAGAAATGGCCACAGCTGACTGTTGTAGCACTTTATTTGGCTATTCAGCTGGTTATTAACTTAATAGTTATTTTTGTTATTCAGGTTAATTTTTTATCGGCATTATTCTTGTTAATGGTTTGCCTGGTTGTTTTTATAGCCATAAGATTTAAAATTGAAGGTAAAGAACATTTGTTTAACTTAAAGTTAAGTAATGAGTGATTGGGTAATTTATGGTGGCGGAGGCCACGCTCGCGTGATTGGAGATGCGATTAAAGTAAATAATGAGGAGCTGGTCAGCTATTTTGATGATAATCCGGATTTAGTTTCGATTAATGAAATTCCTGTTTCTTCTTATCATGAAAGTATTGAGGAACAGGCAAAGCTTATTATTGGAATAGGTAATAATGAGATCAGACGAAATATTTCTAAATACATTGTACATGAATTTGGTATTGTAGTACACCCTAAAGCTATAGTTGCAGAAGATGTTGTAATTGGTGAGGGAAGTATAATTTTGGCTGGTGCCGTAATTCAGTCAGGTGCAATTATTGGTAAGCACGTGGTGATTAACGCCAATGTTACTGTTGATCATGATGCGGTTATAGGTGATTTTTGTAGTATATATCCCAATTCCTATATAGGTGGTGCTGCTAAAATTGGTAGAGGAGTAAGTATTGAGGCCTGCAGTAGTGTGGCAAGATTAATCGAGATTCCAGATACTTTTGAAAACGATGAAGTAATCGCACTAGATTTGTATTAGCTTTGTTATAATATGTATCTTTACTAAAATTTAGCCTATTGTATTTTGTTTACACAAATTAACATTGTTCCACGCTGGGTCATTTTCTTGTTGGATTTGACTATCTGCACCTGTTCTTTAATATTTGCTTATTCCCTTAAGCATAATTTAGATTTAACTGCAATCGAACTGCCTGAATTGGCCAGGAATCTTTTGATTCTGGGCACGATAAATATTGCGGTTTTTTTTCACATTAAGACCTTTACGGGGATTATCCGCTATACGAGTGCTCAGGATTCGTTTCGGATTTTGTTATCGGTTATTATTGGTAACGGAACTTTCTTTTTGTTGAATCTAATTTCGATTACTTTTTTTCAATACCCACTCGTTTCTTTTACTATTTTAATTACCAATGGTTTAGCTAGCTTTTTGCTTTTGATGACCTACAGGGTATTGATTAAATATTTTTTTATTTATGTTAAAAACCTTAATCTGGATAAGAAGAAGGTAATTATTTATGGTGCCGGAGAAGCAGGTTTGGCAACCAAACGGACTTTTGACCATGATGGTAGTGTAAATAAAAATATAGTTGCATTTGTTGATGACGACCAGCGTAAAGTTGGTAAAACCATAGATGGCGTAAAAATTTTAGATGCGGCAAACCTGGCACATCTGATCGGTGAGCATGAGCTGGATGAAATTATCTTTGCTTCTTACACGATCCCGGATGATAAGAAAGATGCGATTGTGGATTTGTGTTTAGAGAACGACATTAAAGTTTTAAATATTCCTCCGCTTGATGTTTGGACCAATGGACAATTAAAACCTGCTCAAATCCAAAAATTAAATATTGAGGATTTATTGAACCGTAAGTCGATTAAGATCGATATTGAAGGTATTGGGGAAATGCTTCATAAAAAGCGGATTCTAATTACTGGTGCGGCTGGTTCTATTGGGAGTGAAATTGTTAGGCAGCTTTCTAAATTTGATGTTGGCTTAATTATTCTTTGCGATCAGTCGGAAACAGCTTTACATGAGCTCTATCTTGAACTGGAAGAGAATAACAAGAATAAGAATTTCCATGCCTTTGTAGGTGATGTGCGTGATGAACAGCGCATGGATAAGTTATTTGATACTTATAAGCCTCATTATGTGTATCATGCAGCTGCCTATAAACATGTGCCTTTAATGGAAGACAACCCGGCAGAGGCGATCAAGGCTAACGTTTTAGGAACAAAAACTATTGCTGATAAAGCGGTTAAACATGGCGTTCAAAAATTTGTAATGATTTCTACTGATAAAGCAGTAAATCCAACAAATATCATGGGCGCATCGAAAAGGATTGCTGAGATTTATGTTCAATCTTTAAACAATTCATTAAGTACTGAAGGATTTATTTTTAGTAATGGTTTACAGTATATTAACGAGCTAAATGTTAAACCCATTACTAAATTTATTACCACCCGGTTTGGAAATGTTTTAGGTTCAAATGGTTCTGTAATTCCAAGATTTAAGCAACAGATTGAAAAAGGTGGGCCGTTAACGGTTACGCATCCTGAAATTACCCGTTATTTTATGACCATACCAGAGGCTTGTCGTTTAGTTTTGGAAGCTGGATGTATGGGCAAGGGCGGAGAGATATATGTTTTTGATATGGGCAAGTCAGTGAAAATTGTTGAATTGGCCAAGAAAATGATCAGATTAGCCGGTTTAGAGCCCAATGTTGATGTGAAGATTGAATATTCGGGTTTACGACCGGGAGAAAAACTTTACGAAGAGCTCTTGAATGATAACGAAAATACGATGCCAACCCACCATGAAAAAATTATGATTGGCAAGGTTCGTGAATATGTGTTTGCAGATGTAGAAAAACAGATTTATGAATTGGTTGCTTCGGCTAGATCAGGTAACGATAGGCAGGTGGTGATCAATATGAAAAAGCTGGTCCCGGAATTCAAGAGTAAAAATTCGGTATTTGAAGAATTAGATCAAATTATTAACGATTAGAAAATGACGAAAAAAAACCTTTTTATGGCCTTTATGGCCATTTTTGCTTTAAGTACAAGAGCGCAAAATCCTACTCCAAATAATATTATCCCTTACGATTATCAGTTTTATCAAAAGCTAAATCCTGCGGTTTACGACCGGCAATCGAAATTTCACTCGGCTATTAAAGGTTTCTACTCAGACGATAGCACTCTGCAGAAACAATATGATTCGCTGATGAATGCGGGAACTGATAGTTTGAATAAAAGAAGCTGGGTACACCGTAAATTGTTTCAGGAACACCTTTTAGAATTTAAGGATGAAGATTATAGGATTTATGCGGATTTTTTGCCTGATTTTCAAATTGGCCGTGATATTGCCAGTGATCGGACAACCTGGTTAAACACCAGAGGCTTTCAGGTAGGTGGTAATGTTGGCAAGCAATTCTCTTTCTATTTAAACGGTTTCGAAAATCAAGGTAAATTTGCGAATTACGTTAATAACTTTATTGTAGCCAATCAGGTTGTGCCGGGACAAGGTTATGGTAAATTGGGAGCCGATAAACAAGACTGGTCTTACGTAACCGCGTTACTTTCATACACCCCAAGTAAATATTTAAATTTTGCCTTAGGTTATGACAAGAACTTTATTGGTGATGGATACCGTTCGATGTTATTGTCGGATGTATCGTCTAATTATTCTTTTTTCAGGGTACGAGCTACTTTAGGTAGTGTACAGTATCAAACTATATTTGCTTATATGCTGGATCCAGGAGCAGAACGGTTTACGACAGATAGAAGATTGGGGGACAGAGGGAAATGGATGGCTGCGCATTATGTAGACTGGAATGCTACGAAACGTTTTTCAGTTGGCTTTTTTCAGGCTGTAACCTGGGCTGATGCTGAAGCAGAAGGTAAGCGCGGATTTGACTTCAACTATATCCATCCATTTATTTTTTTGCGCCCTGTTGAGAATACCAATACCACCTCGCCGGATAAAATGCGTTTGGGCATTAACTTAAAATATGAAATTCTGGATAAAACTTCTTTATATGGTCAGTTTATGTTTGATGAATTTACTGCTAAGGAATTTTTTAAAGGAAACGGTTATTGGGCTAATAAATTTGCCGTTCAGTTTGGTGTGCGGGGGTCAGATTTATTTAAAGTGCCAGGTTTAAATTATCTTGCTGAGTTTAATACCGCAAGACCTTATACTTATGCCCATTTTGACCGGATATCTAATTATGCGAATTATAATCAATCATTAGCGCATCCACGTGGTGCCAACTTTAGGGAGTTTTTAGGGATTTTAAATTACAGTTATAAAAGATTTGACCTACAAGGACAGGCCTTGTATTCGAGATATGGTTTAGATCCTGCTGATATGAATTATGGTGGAGACATTTTTAAAAGTTATGAGACTAGGTCGGTACAGTATGGTAGCCATATTGGTCAGGGTATTGGCACCGATTTATATTATGTAAAGGGGCAGATAGCTTATTTATTAAACCCAAAATATAATTTAAGGATAGAAGTTGCTGGTACTTACCGGAGAGAAAGCAACGCATTGGGTTTGAACAGAACAGGTTTGTTAACCATTGGTTTGAGAAGTTCATTTAGAAATATTTATCACGATTTTTAACCGTGATAAATATTTCAGTGAAGTGTTAATTTGATTGATGAACCTAACTAATTTTTTATTTTCCTCTAAATTGGTTAACCATGTAACCAACAAAATTGAAAATTAGCTTACTAAATACAATCGTTTTTCTAATAGCAGTCATAATTTAGTGCATTTTATTCGCAAACAAAACCTTGTTTGAGAGGTTAAACATATGAAAGATAAAATTGTTTTAAAATTGAAGTAGATTTGTGAGGTTTTAAAGTAGATTGCTTTTGTGAGCGGATGAGAATAGTTTAATTACCGTTAAATAAAAAAGAAAGCGCTGATTTTTTTAATCAGCGCTTTCTTTTTTAACTATTCAACTGTTACGGATTTGGCCAAATTTCTTGGTTGGTCTACATTACAGCCCCTCATTACCGCAATGTGGTAAGAAAGTAACTGAAGTGGTATGGTAGCTAACAGTGGTAAGAAAGCTTCGTTGGCATCAGGGATCTCGATACAGTAGTCGGCCATTTTCTTCACTTCAGTCTCGCCTTCTGTTACAATGGCAATTACTTTACCTTTACGGGCTTTTACTTCCTGGATGTTGCTGATTACCTTTTCGTAAGATGAATTTTGGGTAGCAATAAATACCACCGGCATTTCTTCGTCAATTAAGGCAATAGGGCCGTGTTTCATCTCAGCCGCCGGATAACCTTCGGCATGGATATATGAAATCTCTTTCAGTTTTAGCGCGCCTTCCAATGCAACCGGGAAACCACTGCCACGCCCCAGGAATAAGCAGTTTCTGGAATCTTTAATTTTTTCGGCAACTTCTTTGATCAGGTCGTTAGATTCGAGTGCAACCTGAATCTTTTCAGGAATATGATCTAGTTCCGTTAATAGCTCAATTAACTTCGAAGTGGTAATAGATCCTTTTTGCTGCGCCATGTAGAAGGCCATTAAAGTTAGCACAGTTACCTGTGCTGTAAATGCTTTTGTAGAGGCTACACCAATTTCGGGGCCAGCATGCGTATAAACGCCAGCATGTGTTAAACGCGGGATAGATGCACCAGCAACATTACAGATACCAAAGATAGTGGCGCCACGTTCTTTGGCCATTTCGATAGCAGCCATGGTATCGGCGGTTTCGCCCGATTGCGAAATGGCAATTACCACATCTTTTTCGGTAATAATGGGATTGCGGTACCTGAACTCTGATGCATACTCTACCTCAACCGGGATACGGGCATATTCTTCAATGAGGTACTCTCCTACTAAACCGGCATGCCATGAAGTACCACAAGCCACAATAATGATCCGATCAATATTTTTTAGTTTCTCAGCAAACTCTTTTATTCCACCCAACTGGACTTTACCTTCTTCGGGGTAGATCCGTCCGCGCATACAATCTTTTATCGATCTTGGCTGTTCGTATATTTCTTTTAACATGAAGTGATCGAAACCACCTTTCTCCAGCATCTCTAGCTTAAGTTCCAGTTCCTGGATTAATGGGGTTTGGACTACATTGTCGAGCTGTTTAATTAACAAGTCATTTTTAGTAATCAATGCAATTTCGCCATCTTTCAGGTAGATTACATTTTTGGTGTATTCGATGATCGGTGTGGCATCAGAGGCGATAAAATATTCGCCTGCCCCAACGCCAATAACCATCGGACTTCCTTTACGTGCCGCAATTAAGCGATCCGGATTCTCGCGATCCATAATTACGATGGCATAGGCACCACTTACTTCCTGTAATGCCAAACGTACAGCTTCCATCAGGTCAATTTGCTCAATCTTCTGGATTTCTTCAATGAGATGGATAAGTACCTCTGTATCGGTATCGCTCTTAAACTCATGACCACGTTCCAGTAATTCTTCTTTTAGAGTGGCGTAATTTTCGATAATACCATTATGTATAATAGAAAGTTTATTGTTGTTTGAGGTATGTGGGTGTGAATTCCGGTCAGACGGTACACCATGTGTTGCCCAGCGGGTATGGCCGATTCCGATAGTGCCAGATTTATCCTGTGCTGCTGCAAAATCTTCTAAAACGGCCACTTTACCTGCCTTTTTGTAGATATGCTGCCCACTATCATTCATTAATGCAATGCCTGCACTATCGTAACCGCGGTACTCTAATCTTTTAAGCCCTTTTAATACAATTGGCCAGGCTTCTCTAAAGCCTATGTAGCCTACTATTCCACACATAATAAATTTAGATTTTAATTAGGCTGCTAATATAACAAATCAAACGTTTGTTTAGTATTATTTCGTTAATTATGGTAGCGTAATTGTTACTGACTTTACATGCGTTTACAATATTAGGGCATCTGATAAGTGTGAGTTAGGTACTTAATTATCTACTAAAGTTTACTTTTATACGGTAGAGTTATTGGCATAAAAAAAATCCCATTGCATTTTTAGGCAATGGGATTTTTAGTAGCGTATTAATGTCTTTTGCTTTTAACCAGCCATACTATTAGTTGTTCTTTTCACTGCAACTTTTCTAATTGCTTGCACAATGGCGTTTTTATCATATCCGCATTCGGCCCAAAGTTCGGGCTGTTCGCCATGTTCGATAAACTGATCGGGAATACCTAAGCGGATTACGTTGGCATGGTAGCCATGATCGGCCATAAATTCTAAAATGGCAGAACCTACACCGCCTTGCAATGAACCATCTTCTACTGTAATTACATGCTTATATTTAGCAAATACCTCATGCAGCATCTGCTCATCTAAAGGTTTAACAAAACGTAAATCATAATGTGCAGGATAAAATCCTTCCGTATTCAGTTCGGCACGAGCCTCCACCGCAAAGTTGCCCACATGACCAATGGTTAATAGTGCAACATCTTCTCCATCACATATTTTACGGCCTTTACCAATTTCTAATGCTTTAAATGGTCTTTTCCAATCGGGCATTACGCCATTACCGCGTGGATAGCGAATTACGAAAGGACCGATGTTTTCTTGTTGCGCGGTAAACATCAGATTGCGCAATTCTTCTTCATTCATAGGTGAAGAAACCACCAGGTTTGGAATACAACGCATAAAGGCAATATCGTAAGCACCATGGTGAGTTGCCCCGTCGGCACCGGCCAGGCCTGCCCTATCCAGACAAAAAACAACATTGAGTTTTTGAATGGCTACATCGTGTATTACTTGATCGTATGCCCTTTGCATAAAGCTGGAATAGATATTACAGAAAGGAACCAAGCCTTGCGCTGCTAATCCTGCAGAGAAGGTTACCGCATGCTGTTCGGCTATGCCCACATCAAAGGCGCGCTTTGGCATGGCTTTCATCATAATGTTTAGTGATGAGCCGGAAGGCATAGCAGGCGTAATCCCCACAATTTTATCGTTTGCCTCGGCCAGTTCGACCATGGTATGCCCGAAAACATCCTGGTATTTGGGTGGCTGAGGTTTATCTGGAGTACTTTTTTTAATTTCTCCGGTAATCTTATCAAAAAGACCCGGTGCGTGCCATTTCGTCTGGTCTTTTTCGGCCAAAGCAAAACCTTTACCTTTTACCGTAACACAATGTAAAAGTTTTGGGCCAGGAATGGCAGCAAGATCTTTTATTGTTTGTGCAAGTCGCTTCACATCATGTCCATCTACAGGGCCAAAATATCTGAAATTTAAGGCTTCGAATAAATTGCTTTGTTTAAGGAGGGTACCTTTAATACTTTTCTCTATTTTCTTCACATACTTATGTGCATTTGGCCCTAATTTAGAAAGCCCTGCAAGTACATGAGAAATATCATCACGGAACCTGTTGTAAGATTTTGAAATAGTGATGCTGGTTAAATATTCTTTCAGTGCACCAACATTCGGGTCAATCGACATGCAGTTATCGTTTAAGATAACCAATACATTGCTGTTTTCGATCCCGGCATGGTTTAAGCCTTCAAAAGCTAAACCGGCTGTCATGGCACCATCGCCAATTACAGCAACATGCTGTCTGTCGGTCTCACCTTTTAACTGAGAGGCAACAGCCATGCCCAGTGCGGCAGAAATAGAAGTAGATGAATGGCCCACACCAAAAGTGTCGTACTCGCTTTCCGAAATCTTTGGGAAACCACTAATGCCACCATACACGCGGTTGGTGTGGAATAAATCTCTGCGACCGGTAAGGATTTTATGTCCGTAAGCCTGGTGACCTACATCCCAAACCAGTTTATCGTATGGTGTATTTAATGCGTAATGTAGCGCTACCGTGAGTTCGACAACACCCAAACTGGCGCCAAAATGACCACCATTCACACTCACTACATCGATAATGTATTGTCTTAATTCCTGACTTATTTGTTCTAAGTCAGACTCGTTATATTGCTTTAAATCAGCAGGGTAGTTGATTTTGGAAAGCAGGGGGCCAGCTTTTACTTGCATTCGTAATTTATGGTAAAAAACAAGATACAAAGTAAGGTAAATTTGTTTTAATATAGAAAAGAAAAATTTGGTTTATTATTGATGGTTAAGCGATTAGTGTTTAACGGGTTAGCCTGTTAATGGCTAAATGATTGTAATGTTTTTACATTGGGGTTGAATATGTGCGGACTAAAATTTTTCGTTATGTTTGCCCCTACGCATGCAGGCAGAGAATTTTGAAATAAAACTTCCGGTTTTCGAAGGTCCCTTCGATTTATTGCTGTTCTTTATAGAACGCGATGAACTCAATATTCAGGATGTGGAGATTGCAAAAATTACCAATGATTTCTTGGCCTACATTCATCAGTTACTGGCATTAAATGTAGAAGTAGCCAGCGAGTTTATTCTGGTAGCAGCAACTTTGATGCGCATTAAATCGAAAATGCTTTTGCCCAGGATTGAAATTGATGAAGCCGGAAACGAAATTAATGCAGAGCAAGACCTGATTGCCCGGCTTATCGCCTATAAGCAGTTTAAATCGGCTGCCGAAGAAATGAAAGTTTTGGAAGACGGCCGGATGAAACAGGATCAACGGGGTAATATTGTATACGATTTAGGCCTTGCAGCCGCATCTTCAACCCATCAGGATGAACTCCTCTCTCTCGATTTATATAAACTATTAACAGTTTATCATCGTACCATGCAGAAGTATGAACTGCGGAGCGAAGAAGTTAAGCATACTGTAGTTCAATATCCCTATACTATTGAGCAGCAAAAACATTTTATTGCCAATCTGTTAGATATCAATAAGCAGATAGATTTTGCCCTGGTGCTTAAAAATTCTGAAAATAAGGTGCATTTTGTGTACAATTTCCTGGCTATTTTAGAAATGTTGCAACAACAAATCGTAGAGATAACCATTGGAAGTGGGTTTAACAACTTTAATGTGAAAGCATTATCGTAATAGCGCTTAAATTAGGTTTGAATTTCTTACTTTTGCAAAAAAATACAAACCTAATATAACGATGACACGCGACAACCAAATTTTTGAACTTATTGATAAGGAGTTAAACCGCCAGGAGCATGGTTTAGAACTTATTGCATCAGAAAACTTTGTAAGCAAGCAGGTAATGGAAGCTGCTGGTTCGGTATTAACCAATAAATATGCTGAAGGTTTACCAGGAAAACGTTACTATGGCGGTTGCCAGGTAGTGGATGTAGTAGAGCAAATTGCTATCGATAGGGCAAAACAATTATTTGGTGCGGCATGGGTTAACGTTCAGCCACACTCTGGTGCGCAGGCAAATGCGGCGGTTATGCTTGCTATTCTTCAGCCAGGCGATAAAATATTAGGTTTTGATCTTTCTCACGGTGGTCACTTAACTCACGGTTCGCCGGTAAACTTTTCTGGTAAATTATATCAGCCATTATTTTATGGTGTTGAAAGAGAAACCGGATTAATTGATTATAAAAAATTAGAAGAAGTTGCTTTAGCAGAAAAACCAAAATTAATTATCTGCGGTGCATCTGCTTACTCGCGCGAGTGGGATTATGCTTTTATCCGTTCGGTAGCTGATAAAATCGGTGCATTGGTTTTAGCTGATATTTCTCACCCGGCAGGTTTAATTGCCAAAGGTTTGTTGGCTAACCCGCTTCCTCATTGCCATATTGTAACTACGACTACACACAAAACTTTGCGTGGCCCGCGTGGTGGTATGATTATGATGGGACAGGATTTCGAAAACCCATGGGGATTAAAAACACCTAAAGGCGATATCCGTATGATGAGCAACTTATTGGATATGGCTGTTTTCCCTGGTACACAAGGTGGGCCATTAGAACACATTATTGCCGCCAAAGCAATTGCTTTTGGCGAGGCTTTAAGCGATGAGTACGGAATTTATATTAAACAAGTTGCTGCCAATGCACAGGCTATGGCCAAGGCATTTGTGGCTAAAGGATACGGAATTATTTCGGGTGGTACCGATAACCACTTGATGTTAATCGACCTTCGCAATAAAAACATTACCGGTAAGCTAGCTGAAAATGCTTTGGAAAGAGCTGAAATTACGGTAAACAAAAACATGGTGCCATTTGATGATAAATCGCCATTTGTAACTTCAGGTATCCGTGTTGGTACTGCTGCAATTACCACAAGAGGTTTAAGAGAAGCTGAAATGGAGAAAATTGTTGATTTAATTGATCAGGTATTAACAAACCCTGACGATGAAGCCAATATTAATGCTGTAAAAGCTGAGGTAATTAACCTGGTTAGCGCATTTCCATTGTATAAATAATATAGCGCTTCAAAGCGTCTTTCTAAAAAGAGCCTTGTATAATATGCAAGGCTCTTTCTTTTTATAGGCAGTGTAGGGCTATATTGTTAATGACTTTTTGTTTTGTGTGGATTTTCTTGAACCCTGTTTAAACATAAAGTGGGGCAAAAAGTAAAGGGCCGATATTCTTATGTGAAATATCGACCCTTACCATCTAAATTAACGCTCTCGAATATATAAACGAGAATTTATGCCAAATTGTTTTCTGCGAGGTGAAAAAAAAGTAATTATTTTTCGTAACAGCCTAAGGTTGAGGGGAAAAATCTTGCATTTTCTTTAAGATCTTTATTCAGGTAACTGCTGAAATAGAGCTCTGTGCTTAAATCTTTGCCCTTTTTTATTGCAGGGCTATTGGTTTGCAATTCAAAATTCTCCAATGCTCTATCAACAAAAAGTGGATCTGTGTTTAAAATGTTGCCATTGTTATTGTAGCTGCTGTTGGTGGTTCTGATTAGATTGTTCCATAAATTAAGCTGCACAACTGCCGAAGTTTTTCTTTGGATATCGAGCTCGTTAGTTAAACTGCCCCAAATAATATTATTACCTAAATCTAATTGAAGTTTATTATAAGCATTAACGGATAAATAATCGGAAAAGCTTAAAGCTGCAGTCTTTCGTGGGAAATTGAGGTTATAACCTGCAAAAGTATTGTGCTTTAGGTTATAATTTCCGCCACCTACTGCATAAATTAGGTAATTGCCACAATTGTATATCAGGTTGTTAAATGCCAAAAGCTCCGAATTGTAGCCTATATATGCTGCAACTTGCATGTTTTTAATAATGCTGCTGCTTAAAATCAATTTTGGGTTTGAGTTCAACGATAAGGAATCGGAGGTGATGCCAACCGATGCATTTTTAATGATGGCGTGCTTGATTAACCCATTTCCATTTCTTTTAATAAAAATTCCTTTCCATTGTCCGGGTTCATCATGATATACTTTTTCCAGTCTATCGCTGCAAAATATTACTGGCTCACTAACTGTCCCGTTAACGGTAAGGTTGCCCTCGACGTTTAAGTTGGCATCTTTATGAAAATAAATTTTGGTGCCGGGTTGGATGGTGAGCGAATTACCGTTTTTAACCGTTAGTGTGCCATTAATAATATAAGGTAAAGCCTTTGCCCAAATCGTATTGGCACCAATAATCGTATTGTTTATAAATACGGCATTCTGGCCGTAAGCCAAAAGCTGTATTACCTGTCTATTTCCATTTGTGTTTAAAATGATAGAATCCTGAACTAAAAAAGCGAGGTTCTGAGTATTGGGGTTAATGGTAACCTTTACAAAAAGGTTAATCGAATCCCGGCCATTTAAAATCAGGTCGCTTTTATTTAGCAGGCTTTCTCCGTTAATGTTAATGCTAAATGGAGAAGTATTGCCGCCAGCGAGTTTTATATCAGATATTTTAACGGCATCGTTATTCTTATTGGCAATTTTTATCCTTTTCGTAACCGAACCCACGGAAGTAAAAATGGTATCGAATAAAATTTCCGGATTAGAAATACTTAGTTTAGCGTTCGGATCAGTAGTTATATGTTCTCCTTTCCGGCAGGCCGACATCACGAAAAGAACAAACAATATCAACCCAGTATTAAAACGCATAAATCAAACTTATAAAAATGTTTGAGTAGTTGCAACAGTAGTCAGCAACATTGGTTAGTCTTATTTGGTAAAGCTATAGTAGTAGTCTTTTCCACAGTGGCATTTAAAAGCTCGTTTGCCTTGGCTCATGTTTTTCTGTTAATTATTATGTCTTTTGGTAGAGAAATGAGTGTGTTCAAAATCTGTTTAGAAATTCTGAGAGCTCATTTTATACATAATAAAATGCGATTATTATATCCATTACCCATGCCTCCAGGCCCTCTTGATGTTATTTTATCTCAATTATAAAATAATGATTATACCATTGGACGCTTGATGTTCATAGCTATTTGGTAGTAGTAAAATGTTATTTCCTGCTGTAAACCATTGTGTTAGCTTAATTTCGTTAAAAAATCCATAAAATGATTTGCTGGGGTTATGATTTTTCCTACCTTTGCAACCCGCTCGGAAGGAGAGGGAATTGCTTGAAAAGTGTACAATGGTGAAGATGGGGCGAGATTTATTTTAAAATAAAGCTTGCGGGAAGGAAAAAGATTGTTACCTTTGCAGCCCGCTCCGGAAGGAATGGGAAGCTGAATAAAATTAGCGTATTGAAATAGTGGAGAAAGGAAGAAAAGGAGACGAAAAAATAAAAAATATTTTATTTGGAAGTTAAAAAAAGATTCCTACCTTTGCACTCCCAACCGAAAGGAAGGGCAAAAAAAGCTGAGCGGCGGATGTCGCGGAAAGCAAACGAAAAAAGATTGAAACAGGCGAAAACTGAAGGCCGGACGAATAAGACCGGCAGAAACCAAGACCCTGAAGATATATAAAAAGGCAACCGCGAGGTGACGCCGATAAGTTCTTAAAAGAGATGTCAATGTAGCGAAAGCGGGTTTAATGAAGTACTGGTCGAAGTACATGATTAAGGAGCTTTATTTTAAAGGTGATGTCTAACAGACAAAACAAAAGAAGACTATTTTTAACAATAGTTAAAACTGGTCAGAATCAAAACAACATTTTACAATGGAGAGTTTGATCCTGGCTCAGGATGAACGCTAGCGGCAGGCCTAATACATGCAAGTCGAACGCGATTAAGGGGCTTGCTCCTTATGAAAGTGGCGCACGGGTGCGTAACGCGTATGCAACCTACCTTTATCAGGGGGATAGCCCGGAGAAATCCGGATTAACACCGCATAAAATCACAGGATAGCATTATCCAATGATCAAATATTTATAGGATAAAGATGGGCATGCGTGTCATTAGCTAGTTGGCGGGGTAACGGCCCACCAAGGCGACGATGACTAGGGGATCTGAGAGGATGGCCCCCCACACTGGTACTGAGACACGGACCAGACTCCTACGGGAGGCAGCAGTAAGGAATATTGGTCAATGGAGGCAACTCTGAACCAGCCATGCCGCGTGCAGGAAGACTGCCCTATGGGTTGTAAACTGCTTTTATCCGGGAATAAACCTACTTACGTGTAAGTAGCTGAATGTACCGGAAGAATAAGGATCGGCTAACTCCGTGCCAGCAGCCGCGGTAATACGGAGGATCCAAGCGTTATCCGGATTTATTGGGTTTAAAGGGTGCGTAGGCGGCCTGTTAAGTCAGGGGTGAAAGACGGTAGCTCAACTATCGCAGTGCCCTTGATACTGATGGGCTTGAATGGACTAGAGGTAGGCGGAATGAGACAAGTAGCGGTGAAATGCATAGATATGTCTCAGAACACCGATTGCGAAGGCAGCTTACTATGGTCTTATTGACGCTGAGGCACGAAAGCGTGGGGATCAAACAGGATTAGATACCCTGGTAGTCCACGCCCTAAACGATGAACACTCGCTGTTGGCGATACACAGTCAGCGGCTAAGCGAAAGCGTTAAGTGTTCCACCTGGGGAGTACGCCCGCAAGGGTGAAACTCAAAGGAATTGACGGGGGCCCGCACAAGCGGAGGAGCATGTGGTTTAATTCGATGATACGCGAGGAACCTTACCCGGGCTTGAAAGTTAGTGAATGATTTAGAGATAGATCAGTGAGCAATCACACGAAACTAGGTGCTGCATGGCTGTCGTCAGCTCGTGCCGTGAGGTGTTGGGTTAAGTCCCGCAACGAGCGCAACCCCTATGTTTAGTTGCCAGCATGTAATGATGGGGACTCTAAACAGACTGCCTGTGCAAACAGAGAGGAAGGAGGGGACGACGTCAAGTCATCATGGCCCTTACGTCCGGGGCTACACACGTGCTACAATGGATGGTACAGAGGGCAGCTACATAGCAATATGATGCGAATCTCACAAAGCCATTCACAGTTCGGATTGGGGTCTGCAACTCGACCCCATGAAGTTGGATTCGCTAGTAATCGCGTATCAGCAATGACGCGGTGAATACGTTCCCGGGCCTTGTACACACCGCCCGTCAAGCCATGGAAGCTGGGGGTACCTAAAGTATGTAACCGCAAGGAGCGTCCTAGGGTAAAACCGGTAACTGGGGCTAAGTCGTAACAAGGTAGCCGTACCGGAAGGTGCGGCTGGAATACCTCCTTTCTGGAGTAGCGTCACCTACTCGCTTCGCAACATGATATTTCACAACAAGAGAAACAAGAAACACCCAGAAGAAAACGGTGGGCTACTATTAAGGTAAGCTTAACGGAACTTAAAATGGGGTAAGCCAAAGGAAGCAGTAGCGGTAAGATACTATATACTGCGAACAGATGCCTGCCTTAAAACCATAGTCCCGTAGCTCAGCCTGGTTAGAGCACTACACTGATAATGTAGGGGTCTCCAGTTCAAATCTGGACGGGACTACATTAAAATCACTTTTGGGGGATTAGCTCAGCTGGCTAGAGCGCCTGCCTTGCACGCAGGAGGTCAACGGTTCGACTCCGTTATTCTCCACCAAAAAAAAGCAATTACCTGGATTGGTAATATACATTGACATAATTAAGAAAAGAAGAAACGCCATGGGGCACTGATGTAGACAATACAAACATCAGAAACGGTTCGAGACCGCAGTTTTTTACTAACGAAGCTGATGCGAAGCTTAAGGAAGGGCACATGAAACCCGGACTTTTATACCTTCGGTTTTCAGTCTCAGTAAAGTTCTTTGACATATTGGAAGAAGTTAAAAAAGAAGAGCAAACAACAATAGGCGACTGTTGTGTTTGTGCTCACCAAAGAGAGTAGCAATACAAACTGAGGTATGAGACATCATAACAAGAGCAAAAAAAGCATACCATACGGCGCAAAAGGCGTATGAGTAGAAGAAAGTAATAAAGAGTACACGGGGGATGCCTTGGCTCTCAGAGGCGATGAAGGACGTGATAAGCTGCGATAAGCTTCGGGTATTTGCAAATAGGAATTGATCCGAAGATTTCCGAATGGGGCAACCCGGCATGTTGAAGACATGTCACATATAATGAGCAAACCTGCCGAACTGAAACATCTAAGTAAGCAGAGGAAGAGAAAATAACAATGATTTCCTGAGTAGTGGCGAGCGAAAGGGAAAGAGCCCAAACCTACTTTGTTACGGCAAAGTGGGGGTTGTAGGACTACGATGTGGTATTAGCAAACAGAAGTGGAACGGGATGGGAAGCCCGGCGATACATGGTGATAGCCCAGTACACGTATAGAATGCTAGCCTAGTAGTATCCTGAGTACCGCGAGGTCGGAGACGCCTTGTGGGAATTTGCCGGCACCATCCGGTAAGGCTAAATACTCCTGAGAGACCGATAGTGAACCAGTACCGTGAGGGAAAGGTGAAAAGAACCCCGAACAGGGGAGTGAAATAGAACCTGAAACCGTGTACTTACAAGCGGTCGGAGCGTACAAGTTGCGTGACGGCGTGCCTTTTGCATAATGAGCCTACGAGTTACTCTTCTCTGGCAAGGTTAAGTGCTTCAGGCACGGATCCGAAGCGAAAGCGAGTCTGAATAGGGCGTATAGTCAGAGGAGGTAGACGCGAAACCTTGTGATCTACCCATGGACAGGTTGAAGGTGCGGTAACACGTACTGGAGGACCGAACCGATAAACGTTGAAAAGTTTCCGGATGATCTGTGGGTAGGGGTGAAAGGCTAATCAAACTGGGAAATAGCTCGTACTCCCCGAAATGTTTTTAGGAACAGCGTCGACGTTGAGTTATATAGAGGTAGAGCTACTGATTGGGTGCGGGGGAGTCAAATCCTACCAAATCCAGACAAACTCCGAATGCTATATAATATAGTCGGCAGTGAGGCGCGGGGTGCTAAGGTCACGCGCCGAGAGGGAAAGAACCCAGACCATCAGCTAAGGTCCCCAAGTTACAGTTAAGTTGAACTAACGAGGTCCGATTGCACAGACAGCTAGGATGTTGGCTTGGAAGCAGCCATTCATTTAAAGAGTGCGTAACAGCTCACTAGTCGAGCGATCGGGCATGGATAATAAACGGGCATTAAATTGTACACCGAAGCTATGGGATTGAAATATATCGGTAGGGGAGCATTCTATATACAGTGAAGGTATCTGGTAATGGGTGCTGGAGTGTATAGAAAAGCAAATGTAGGCATAAGTAACGATAAGGCGGGCGAGAAACCCGCCCACCGAAAGGATAAGGTTTCCTGATCAACGCTAATCGGATCAGGGTTAGTCGGGACCTAAGGAGAACCCGAAGGGGAAATTCGATGGACAACTGGTTAATATTCCAGTACTTTTTATAACTGCGATGTGGGGACGGAGTAGTGACACTGCCGCGATCTGACGGAATAGATCGTTAAAGGTTGTAGGTATATCGATGGTAGGCAAATCCGCCGTTGATGCTGAAAACTGATAGTACCGCGAGGCTTCGGCTGAGTGGATAGCGCAGGTAATCAGACTTCCAAGAAAAACCGCTAAGCTTCAGGTTATAAAAACCCGTACCGCAAACCGACACAGGTATCCGGGAAGAGGATTCTAAGGTGCTCGAGTGAATCATGGCTAAGGAACTCGGCAAAATGGCCCTGTAACTTCGGGAGAAGGGGCGCTGTCAGCAATGGCAGCCGCAGTGAAAAGGCCCAGGCGACTGTTTAACAAAAACACATGGCTTTGCAAAATCGAAAGATGAAGTATAAGGCCTGACACCTGCCCGGTGCTGGAAGGTTAAGAGGGGATGTCATCCGCAAGGAGAAGCATTGAATCGAAGCCCCAGTAAACGGCGGCCGTAACTATAACGGTCCTAAGGTAGCGAAATTCCTTGTCGGGTAAGTTCCGACCTGCACGAATGGTGTAACGATCTGGGCGCTGTCTCAGCCATGAGCTCGGTGAAATTGTGGTCCCGGTGAAGACGCCGGGTACCCGCAACGGGACGGAAAGACCCCATGCACCTTCACTACAATTTAACATTGACATTGGGTACAGGATGTGTAGGATAGGTGGGAGGCTTTGAAGCGGCGTCGCTAGGCGTCGTGGAGCCAACGTTGAAATACCACCCTTTCTGTATTCGGTGTCTAATCCCGCTAAGCGGGAGACATTGTTTGATGGGTAGTTTGACTGGGGTGGTCGCCTCCAAAAAGGTAACGGAGGCTTTCAAAGGTAAGCTCAATACGCTTGGTAACCGTATGAGGAGTGCAATAGCATAAGCTTGCTTGACTGTGAGACATACAGGTCGATCAGGGTCGAAAGACGGATATAGTGATCCGGTGGTTCTGCATGGAAGGGCCATCGCTCAAAGGATAAAAGGTACGCTGGGGATAACAGGCTGATCTCCCCCAAGAGCTCATATCGACGGGGAGGTTTGGCACCTCGATGTCGGCTCGTCACATCCTGGGGCTGGAGAAGGTCCCAAGGGTTCGGCTGTTCGCCGATTAAAGTGGCACGCGAGCTGGGTTCAGAACGTCGCGAGACAGTTCGGTCCCTATCTGTTGTGGGCGTAGGAATTTTGAGTGGGGCTGACCTTAGTACGAGAGGACCGGGTTGGACTAGCCTCTAGTGAATCTGTTGTTCCGCCAGGGGCATTGCAGAGTAGCTACGCTGGGAATAGATAAGCGCTGAAAGCATCTAAGTGCGAAACTAGCCACGAGATGAGAATTCCATATAGGACCGTAGCAGACTACTACGTTGATAGGCTACAGATGTAAAGCTGGCGACAGCACAGTCGAGTAGTACTAATCATCCGAAGCTTTCAAAGCAAACAGACTGTTGTTTGTTCTTCAAACTAACTTCTTTCAATAATATGTCATTTAAGCTCGAGATAGCTTATCTAAAGAAATTTAGGTGCCTATATCGGTGGTGTCCACCTCTTCCCATTCCGAACAGAGAAGTTAAGCCCACCAGAGCCGATGGTACTGCGGTAACACGTGGGAGAGTAGGTCGGTGCCAAATCTTAAAAGAAACCCTTTAACAGAAATGTTAAAGGGTTTTCTTCGTTTTGTGGAGTCCTAAAAAAGGTTGACCAAATCTTAACAATATGGTCAATAATAAATTAAAGACACTGCAACGTCCACACCGGATTTACAGTGAGAGTTTCAAGCGGTTAGTTGTAGATGAATATGAGAGTGGTCATTTGAATAAAGACCAGCTTCAACGTAAATACGATATTCGCGGAAAGCGGAAAGTCCAAAGCATAAAGCAGATTCCCTTCTTTAAGGTTTTAAACCATTAGGAATTAAGCAAGTAAAGGTTGTTTGGTTGGCCTGATACGTATTATAGTGCCTTCTTAAGACCCTTATTCTTAATGGCGAAATAATAAGATCATAGCTTTTTAATGCGTTAAAAGCGATTTCATTTGGGAAGAGCGCTTAAAGCTGAAAGACCGAAGCGTAAAGCGGATTTCTCCTTTAGGTTTTTAAACCATTAAAGAGTGAAGCAACTTAAAGTTGTTTTTGGATGGTAAGATATGCTTTATAAAGGCTTCTTAATGCCTTAATGATAAATAACAATATAGGCTACAAACCGCAGGACAGAACCCATGCTATTAGTACTGCTTTTTCGCTACCGATTTTAATGCCTTATGTTGTTATTCGTGTTATGAAACGATCTCCTGATTGATTTAAGGAGATTCGATTAAGCTTTGGCTTCTTCTTTAACGGCCAGCTGACCACAGGCAGCATCGATATCTTTACCTCTGCTACGACGAATATTGGTATTAATACCCTGACTCTTTAAATAATTTGAAAAGGCGTCTATTTTATCGCCTTCCGCATTGGTGAAATCAGCAAAAGAAATTGGGTTATACTCAATCAGATTTACCTTACAAGGGATGTGTTTGCAGAATTTGGCCAAATCCATAGCATCAGAAATTTCATCATTAAAATGATTGAAAACAATGTATTCGTAAGTAACCGGATTTTTGGTTTTTGCAAAATAGTATTTTAAGGCTTCGGCCAGTGCTTTTAGAGAGTTTGCCTCGTTAATGGGCATAATTTCGTTGCGCTTCTCATCATTGGCGGCATGCAAGGATAGAGCCAGGTTGAATTTAGCGCCATCATCGCCTAATTTCTTGATCATTTTAGCGATACCAGCTGTAGAGACAGTAATGCGCTTATAACTCATGTTTAAGCCATCTGGTGCGGTTATGCGTTCGATTGACTTTAATACGTTGGCATAATTTAAAAGCGGCTCTCCCATACCCATATACACAATATTGGTAAGCGGATTGTTATAGTTTTCTTTAGCTTGTTTATCAATTAATACAACCTGATCATAAATCTCATCGGCATTTAAGTTACGCTTACGGTCCATATAACCAGTTGCACAAAACTTGCAGGTTAAACTGCAGCCTACCTGAGAGCTTACACAGGCAGTCATGCGATCTTCTAAAGGAATCAGCACACCTTCAACAATGTTTCCATCGGCCAGTTTAAAGGTGTTTTTAATGGTATGGTCGTTACTGAACTGAGAGTTGTTAACCTGAACAGCGTTAATAATAAAAGTTTCGTCTAAAGCTTTTCTTAAGTCTTTAGAAAGATTACTCATTTGTTCGAAACCCGTTGCCGATTTTTCCCAAAGCCATTGATAAATCTGTTTAGCCCTGAATGCAGGTTGTTGCATTGCAGTAAGATGTTGTTGCAATTGTGGCAGATCTAACGCACGGATATCGGTTTTTTTTGCTGTTACCATTTGCTGCAAAGGTACTTAAAAAAGCTGGAAGGCAGAAAAAATGAAGTTTTAACCTATTACAAATGAATAAATTTTACATTAATACGCAGCCAGGAAGAATTCTGATACTGAGAGATAAGCACATAAGGGAACATAATATTTCTGGTCGTACCGCGCAAATACAGTGTGGTTTATCTTCCTGAAAACACCCACGTACCGAAAATCGCCTATGGTCCTGATCAAAAAAATAATTGCGATACCGAAGCGAAGATAGTGCGGTACATCGATTTCGAAATGAAAGTTATGTGCAAAGGTTATGGCGGCAAAAGCAAGCAAGCCCAGGGCTACAACCAGCGTACCGATTTTTCCGGGATTAAAAATAAGCTGATGCTGCGCCGTAGTGGGTAAGGCAACATTAATGCCCCATTTCCCACCGGTCATCCAGTAAAAATGAACACCTGACAGAAATAGAAAAATGGTTGTATTGAGGTAGATGATGCTATTCATTAGCGCCCACGTTTGCGTGAATGGGATTTATCTGTTGATTTCGGTTTTGATGACCTTGCATTACGGTTTCCTGAATTGCTTTTTGCAGTGTTTTTTGATCCTCCCTGAGCCGGATATTTTTTACCTGCTGTTTTTGGCTTAAACTGCTTCTTAGGTTGCTCTTCACGAAGTTCCGGAATTTCTTCCCAGGCGTTTGGCTTTTTCTTTGGGGTACTTTTCGATTTTGGTTTAGCTTCTGAAGATGAATTTTCGATGCTTTTGGTAATGCTGTTCATCTCTTCTTCGGTAAGCTCTCTAAATTCGCCTGTTGGAATGCCCTTTAGATTAATATTCATGATCCGCGTGCGTTCTAACCGGGTAACTTCATATCCGAAATGTTCGCACATTCTGCGGATTTGCCTGTTTAAGCCCTGAATTAAGGTAATATTAAACACAAATGTGCTGATTTGTCGCACTTTGCATTTGCGGGTATTTACGCCTAAAATGGGTACCCCATTACTCATTTCGAAAATAAAATCTTCAGTAATGGGTTTATTAACCGTAACGATATATTCTTTCTCGTGCTTATTCCCTGCCCGTAAAATTTTGTTCACGATATCGCCATTATTGGTAAGAAAAATTAAACCCGACGAATCTTTATCTAAACGGCCAATTGGGAATATCCTTTCGCTATAGTTTACATAATCAACAATATTATCGCGTACGCCACTTTCTGTTGTACTGGTAATACCTACCGGCTTATTAAAGGCCAACAAAACGAAACTGCTTTCTTCTTTAGGTTCGATGTTATGACCGTTCACCATCACTTTATCGCCGGCAAAAACCTGATCGCCAACTTTAGCCCTTTTTCCATTGATGAAAACCGTTCCTTTTTCAATGTAACGATCTGCTTCACGGCGCGAACATAGTCCACTTTCGCTGATGAATTTATTTAAACGGGTGGCAGAGTTGTTGTTCATGCTGCAATTTTACGGAAATAAATTGTGTTATCCATTCGATATACCAGCAACAAATTGACTGAGGGTTCTTTTAAGTGCCGACAAGGTTTCTGTATCTGTAATGGTGGCTTCGGAGTTAATTTTAGTTTGGGCATAAGGAATTAACAGTGCAAATACTTCAGCCTCAATAACCGTTAAAACATCAATCAAAGATTGGTAGGCTTTTTCGCCCAGCGAGGAAGCAACGACAGCTAAAACAGGTTTTTTAGAAAAGGAGGAAGAACTAACCGCCCAATCCAGTACATTTTTTAAGCTACCTGGAAGGCCCATCGCGTATTCTGGTGTAGAAATTAAAATGCCATCGGCCTCACTGATGTTTTTTCGGAGCTGTTCGATAATTTGTGGTGGTTGAGCTGTATCTATGTCGGGATTGAAGTGCGGAAGATCTGCAATGGCGTTGAGGGTGGTTACTTCGTATTCAGCGCCCAGCAGTTGGGCAATGGCTGCGATGTAAAGTAGGTTGGTAGACGCTGCTTTAGTACTACCGCAAATTGCAAAGATTTTCTTCATGGCTAAAATTAGCAAAGTGAAAATGCAATACAAAAGGAGGGAGGTAATACAACCGTCATTTCAAAGGAACAGCGCAATGCACCAAATCTGTTTCCAATGAAATGACGGTTATAAAGGTGTTACTTAAAAATTCTGGTCGTCGGCACTCGGACCATAGCTACCAGGCAAAGGAATATTTAATAACCTTAAATAAACCCCCAGTTGTGCGCGGTGGTGAGCGGTTTGGCTAAGGGCATGACGGATGGTTTCGTATTTGGTATAATCAGCCAAAATTTGGTCGCCATTTCTTAAAGTCCATTTTTCTGATAGCACCCCATCGTTTGTTTTTTCGAGCTCTGCTTTACCACTGGCATAACTTTCTTCCAAAAGCTTAGTCAGATCTGCAGCTGTTTCTATTGGCTTTTCCTCGTAAGGCACTGCAGCGAAATCAAGCCCGTCGGTTGTAAGTGCCATTGATACCCAACCTGGTAATTCGGCAATATGGCTGGCCAATGATTTCATTTTCATGCTTTTCTCGTGCGGAGCCCAATCAAATTTATCAACGGGTACCAGGGCCAAAAATTTTTTGGTCGTGTTAAGTTCTGCAGCTAACTCTTTCAATAATGCTTTAATAATGTCCATATTTTTTTGTTTTGTTTTTTCTGCTGTGTTTAAGTCCATCAGTAATAAATCGGCGAAGCTCATGATTTTGATGTTTGTTTAAACAAAGAAAACATGGCCGACTGACAACCCTATGGCAGTGTAAAAAAAAATATTTTAATAATTTACGGGCAACAGGTGCATGTAATCGTTTAAAGGCATATGAGTGGATTTTCTGAAGGAAATACCCAGGTTTTTGATACAGATAATCCGTGTGAGGTTAAAATCGCGGTACTCATTGCGGTAGTGGCACCAGGCAATTAAATGCCAGCTAAAAGCATAAAAAATTAATCCGATTGGTTCTACTTCCCTTTTGCTTACTTCTTCTTTGTTGTTTTTATAGTCGAGTTCAATAATATGTTTCTCGGCAATGGCCTGCTGGATGAGCGATAAATACTCGAAATTAAAATTGAGCCTTTGGGGTATCTGCAGTTTAATGTGCTGGTTCATGGTTTCCAGCTTTTCTTTCTGGTTGCTTTTGAGTACCGATTTTACTTTGGTAAGTGCGGTAGAATAATGCGAACGGATAGAATGATCGGCAAAACCATTTACCAGGCTTTCTACCAAAAGAAGGGCATTGGCCTCTTCCATATTAAAAGAAACTGGAGGCAAAAAATAACCCTGCACCAGATAGTAGCCTTTGTGCTGCTCGAAACTTACCGGAATACCCTGTTCACCCAAGGCTTTAATATCGCGGTAAACCGTACGGATGCTCATATCAAACCGCTCTGCAATTTTTTCGGCGGTAATGTACTTTTTAGATTGAAGGAGGGTTAATATGCCGAAAAGGCGGTCGATACGGTTCATGTTTTGTTTTATTAGGCGATCTATAAAATTAAAGTTTTTTGTGCAGATTTCTTATGGTACGTTATTTGTAAACAATAAAAAGATATCAATTTTACCTGTTGGGTCGTTTATAATGGTGATAGGGGAATATAATCTAAAATATGGCGGCTGTAATTCAAAAGCGTTTTTTCCGGGCAGTAAAAAGTAAAGTAATTATAGGTTTTTTATTGGCCTGTTTTGCATTGCTGATGGCATGGGGGATCAGTAAATTTGCCTTTACCCGTATGCTAAATACGGTTGAAGAAATTTCGGCCCCGAACGACCGGTTAAGGATTGTAAACGATCTTTCGCATAAAATTGCAAGGCTCGATCAGTTGCAACGCGATGAAGCTTTTAATAAGCAGGGTAATTACAGTTTCCTGAAAGAATCGCGCAAATTGCGGTCTAGCTTGGATACCCTCAGGAGCTTATATCGTGGCGATTCGGCACAGCTGGTGCGTATAAAATCGATCAAAAACCTGCTCTCTGATCGCGATAAACAATTTGTAAACTATCTGAAAGTGAGAGAAACTTTGGTCAATACCAAATCGTTCTCTGATGAAGTTCAGAAATTGAATGAACTCGTTGCCACACGCGCAAGGCAAACAGACAGTGCCATATTAACCACCGAAACGACCACGTCGACCACTACTGTTGCTCCGGAGGAAGAGAAAAAATCGCGTAGTATTTTTGCCAAAATTTTTGGAAAGAAAAAATCAGAAGCCTACAAGATTATTAACGAAGAGTTTAAAGTTAAGCGCGATACTTTAAATGCGAAGGCCGAAGATAGCATCATGAAAAGCATGACTGGTTCATTAAAGAATATCGAACAGGAGCAACGTCAGAAAAGCCAGAAATTTTTAAAACGGGAGGCTGATTTATCCAATGCCAGTAATGCATTAACGGCTCAGATGTTACAGATTTTGCGCGAGGTTGAAGGACAAGCTGTAGCACAGGTTGATTTAAATGGTATTCAAGCTAAAGAAGTGGTAAACGATGGAATTACACAAATTACCATCATCATCCTCGCATTTTTTCTGCTGACGGTTATTCTGCTCTATTTAATTTTGGCCGATATTACTCGGAGCAATAAGTACCGCAGAGCACTTGAACAGGCCAAAGACGAAGCTGAATATCATGGGAAAGCGAAACAGCGCTTTCTTTCGAACATGAGTCACGAGATCAGGACACCTTTGCAATCCATATTGGGTTATGCTGAACTAATTACCCAACAAGATGTCCCTAAGAAAAAAGATATTAATGCCATTTATCAATCATCTATCCATTTGCTTCAGATCGTGAACGAGATATTGGACTATAATCGCATTATTTCAGGTGAGTTTCGTTTTAATCATGAGGTGTTCGATATTAAAACAGTTTTAGACGAAGTAGTATCGGTTATGCGTCCGCTCGCCGAACAGAAATCGTTGCAGTTAAATGTGGATTTAGATCTAGATCAGCTTGAATCGGTAAAAGGTGATGCTTTCAGACTTAAACAGATTTTATTTAACCTTTTGGGCAATGCAGTAAAATTTACTTTAAAGGGTGAAATTAAACTGGCTGTTTCTTATAAAAAGCAAGGTAACGACTTACATTTTCATTTTACCATACAGGATACAGGAATTGGCTTTGAAGAAAAAGATCAGGCTAAAATTTTTAATGAATTCGAGCAGATTGAATCTCCCGAAAAATATATTATCAATCAGGCCGGTACAGGGTTGGGATTACCCATCGTAAAGTCGTTAATTGAAACACAAGGAGGAAGAATTTATGTTAAAAGCAAGCCAGGCATCGGTACCACTTTCAATATTTACCTCAAATATGAACATACAACTGAGCGGGTTTATAATGAACTCGATTTAGAAAATTATACTATAGTGAACCCAGGTACAGTATGGGTGATTGACGATGATAGGCTAATTTTGGAGCTTTGTGGTATAATCTTTCAGAGAAATAAAATCCCTTTTAGAAGTTTTACCCAGGTGGCCGATATTTTGCATGCGAAGCCTGAAGATGATTTGAAATATGTACTGATAGATATGCGAATGCCGGAAATGACAGGTTTTGAACTTTGCCATTTGCTAAGGAAAAAACTGCCGACATCAGTTAAGTTCTATGCCATAACAGCTCAAGTTTTACCTGAAGAGCG
This sequence comes from Sphingobacteriaceae bacterium, assembly GCA_965284455.1. Lineage (GTDB taxonomy): Bacteria > Bacteroidota > Bacteroidia > Sphingobacteriales > Sphingobacteriaceae > Pedobacter. Next base: position 4,034,179 of record OZ260086.1, on the reverse strand, counting down.
TGAAATGGTTTTAAGTGATGGCTTTGATGGATTGATTATGAAACCATTCCGAGCAGTAGATATTTTATCCATTTTTGAGAAAACAGCTATTTTAACCGAACAACCAGAGTTCGATTTTTCTACGATAGAAAAAATGACTTTTGGAGATCAGCAATTGTTGGAAAAAATATTGAATAGGTTTAAGCAAGATTCCATTGATGACGCTGCCGAATTGAAGCTTCATCTTGGAAAAAATGATCAGGATAATAGCAGGCTAATTGTGCACCGGCTTGCAGGCCGAACTGGACAATTGGGTGCAAAAACCCTAGCCAATTCATTCAGACTCTTGGAAATTGATATTACCAAAAACGGTCTAACGGATGTTGTTAAATCCGACGTTGCTCTACAGATTAAAAAGCTGGAAGGCTTAATAGTGGTAATGGAAGAAATGAATTATTCGAATTCGACGTAAGATTTTAAAATATGGTTGAATTGGATAATTAAAACGGAATAACTTCCCGTAAAACTTTACAGTTAAATATTTTAGAGCCTATTTGGAGTTTTCAAGCTTGCTAAAGTCTAATAACTCGTCAACACTTACACTTAGCGCTTTAGCTATCGAAACTAGAATATAAGCTGTTGGATTAGCACCTTGTTTTTCGTATCTATTAATAAATTGTTTATCCTTACCGTCTAAAATCGCCGCCAATTCGGCTTGCTCTAGTCCAGATTTGATCCTAAGTTGGGCAATCCTTTTTCCAAGCTTTATTCTAAAGTCTACAACCGTTTGCTTCATCATGCAAGCTTGCCAATAAAGAAAAAAGATGGTCAACAAATTTGTTTACTGAAAAAATTTATTTTATATTTGATTATATAATTGTGTATTAATAAGAGTCTTGTAGCTGCTTTTCTGACCCCGCTAGTGCAAGACAGCAGATTAATACTCACGTCTATTTAAAGATGTGCTATATTAGCACGTCCAAATAGATGTGAGGCTGCTGTAAATCCATGTTAGCTTAAGGGGTCAGAACTTTTATAGCGGCCGTGGTTTGCAGCCTCACATGTATTGCATCCATTTTACGCAGGACTCGTATAGCCCATACGAGTATGATTTTTAGATTAAAACATCTTTTCGATTACCTCATTTCGCTGATAATCTGTGCACCTGAATAGTTTTGTTTTAAGGACGCAATTTCTATTACACAACTGGAAACAAGTTGTTTAATAGTTATCCCGCATTAATTTCTTTACTTTTTGATATTGACTCGATTAATCAATTGAAAAAGAGAGAAAAAACGATAAAAACCATCGTAATGGCATTGTTATGTCTTTTTTGCAGCGACAGGCAGTCAGGTTTAAAGGCTTGATCTTGAGCCGTCCATCTAAATATTGGATATGCTCACATTTGAGAATTTTAGGCTCAAAATGCATTCTATCAAACCTTTGAGCCTGCTAAGAAGGAAAAAGCATAGTACCTAATTAAATATATTCACCATGGAATACACGCAATCAAACTCAAATCGCAACATAAATTTCACCAGGTTTAAGCAAGGGAATGAGAAAGGACTTGAATTTTTCTACAACCAGTTATATCGCCCTATATATTACTATGGCTTCAAGTATATAAAAGATGATGTCAATGCGGATTGTATTGTAAATGAAGCTTTCCTGAGGCTCTGGTTATGTAGAAAAAATATAACCTGTCCAGAGCATATCGAAACTTTTGTCAGAAAATTGACTTCGGAGGGTTGCAGGGCGTACTTTAAAACATCTTGCAACAGATTCCACCGCAATATGCTTCGACTAGACGAAATTGAAAACTACCAAGAATTTATTGCAGGTCATGATCCTTTCCAAGAAGATGAAGGTGAGTTTGTTTATCATCAAACACCGGGAGAAGAGGAAATAAAACAATGGGAGCAGGTAGAAGCGATAATTCCTAACCTGAGCCAGGACCAGCAGCTTTTTATAAGGCTCTGCATCAAGTATTCGTTTGATTACGGCCAGATGGCCTGGCATATTGGAGGAATTTCTGATTATCAAGTTGCGCGAAAAGTTGAACGGACGCTCGAGTGCTTAAAGGCAGTAATCACAGATTCGCAAAAACTTGATCAAATTGAAAAAACAAGCAGGTTCAGGTTTGAAGGGGATGTGAGTGAAGAGCAATCCAAGATCCTTCAAATGCGTTATGAGCTTCAGTACAGTTTTATGGAGATCGCGGAGGCCTTAAACCTGAATCAGGGATATATCCAGCAGGCTTTCGCTGCTGCTTCACTGAAAATAAGGAAAATAAAAATCAGGTGATATGGAAAATAGTACTATGGTTGTTACCCGCAAAATACAGCTAGTGATCGATTCCGAAGATCGGGAGGTGGTCAAACATGCGATTGATCAATTGTATAACTGGCAATGGATCTGTTTCCGAGCAGCGAATATGATCATGAGCCATCATTTCGTCCAGGAACGGGTGAAGGATTTCTTTTATTTGACCGAGGATATCAAGTTGAAGATAGCTGATGAAAAGAAAGAGGAGAACGGTATTTTGAAATCCTCACGCCAGAATACCACCTACCGGTTGCTCTCTAATCATTTCAAAGGGCAGATCCCTACAAATATTTTGAGCAACCTCAATAATACGCTAATTTCCTATTTCAATAAGGAAAAGGATGCTTATTGGAAAGGCGAAAAATCATTAAGGAACTACAAACGTAATATCCCATTGCCCTTCGGCGCAGAGGTAATCTCCAAACTGACCCGGGCAGCTGACAATAAAAATTTCACTTTCAGGCTTTTTCAGATTCCTTTTAAAACCTACCTTGGAAAGGACAGGTCGGATAAGAAGGGGATGCTAGAGAAGATTATCAGTGGTACATTGAAGCTTTGTGCCAGCCATATTCAATTGGATAAGGGAAAAGTATTTCTATTGGCTGCTATACGGATCGAGAAGGAGTACCATGCACTCGACCCTACAATAATAGCCGAAGCCTCTCTATCGATAGAACATCCGGTAACTGTTAAGGTCGGTAGCCAGGAATATGCCATAGGGAATAAGGAGGAATTTCTCCACCGAAGGCTTGCCATACAAGCCGCGGTAAATAGGGTCAAAAAAGCAGCTCATTTTAATAGCGGTGGCCATGGAAGAAAGAAGAAAATGAAAAGTGTAGAGGATTACCGGCATATGGAAAGGCGGTATGTGGAACAAAAGCTGCATGTTTACAGCAGAATGTTGATCGATTTTTGTGTTAAAAACCAGGCCGCAACACTGCTTTTGGTCAACCAGCAGGAAAAAGAGGAAATAGCCAAGGAGGATCATTATCTGTTGCAGAACTGGAGCTACTATAGTCTAAAGGCAAAGATCAGCTATAAGGCAGCGAAAGCAGGCATACAAGTGATTGTTGAATAAGAAAAAAGAGGTTTTTTGCAGAACCGTAGGGTGAGTGGTAAATATCCTCATCAGGCTGAAAAAAATAGGCATTGTAATGGCGGACTTCATGTTAGAATGTAAAAAGCAAAAATGTAAATAGTAAGGTAAACGGTTTTAGAATATAAGAGGCTGCCTGTACAGCCCTAGGGTGAGTATATTTTTAATACTCACTGACTATTCTTGATTAAGGATAAAACCAGAAGGGCGCGCATTATAACTCATTTGAAATGAAGTTACAGCGGGTGGGTTTCTTTTTATGCTAGTGAAATGGCTTATTTCAACTCACCATTGAGAAGGTATAGCCATAATGGTTTTTCGCTAGCATATTCCCTTAACTAAATAGAATGCAGCGCTCTATTGTAATTCGAATATGGGCTCATTCCAATATGGTATTGTTGGAAAAAAAAGTGTTTTGGAACCTGGACGGGTTTGGAGTAACTGTAACTGGTTAAATCCTCGAATTGTAAGAAGATGTCCACCAAACCAATTTTTATTCAGCTATTATCTGCTTAAAATATTATGGCTGTTTGCAAAGCCGTGGGCGGGAGAGATGGTCTCCACCGAGATGCACAGGCATCATGCAATATGTGGGACTGCTGTCTGTACCTCAATTTTTAGAATGTAAGACACAGTGATGCAAAAAAATGCGAGTAAGAAGGAGCAATAATAAATAATTTCCAGCCGAGAATTTCCCTTATTTATTTATTCAATGCCGTATCGCTCCATCTTGGCGTACAATGTTTTACGGTCGATGTTTAACATTTTTGCCGCTTTTGATTTGTTGTGTTTTACCTTAACGAGGGTTTCGGCAATAAGGGTTTTTTCGTTCTGCTCATTAACCGCTTTTAAATCAGAAGAGCTTCCGGGCTGCGTTTGCTGATGAACGGCGATCATCATTTCATCGGGGAGTGCCTCAACTTGAGCCACTTCTCCAGGGCTTAGCAAAACCATACGTTTAATTACATTACTCAACTCGCGCAGGTTACCCGGCCAATCGTATTGTAATAAAAGCGATTTTGCCTCAGTCGAAACGCTCTTCACGTTGCGCTCCAGATCGCGGTTAGCCAGTTGCACGAAATGATTGATGAATAGCTCTAAGTCTCCGCCGCGCTCGCGCAAAGGTGGCAGCTGGATTTTAAATTCGTTTAAACGGTGGTATAAATCTTCACGAAACTCGCCTTGCTGTATGCTGTTTGCCAAATCATCGTTAGTAGCAGTCACAATACGTACATTAACCGGAATCTGTTTAGTACTGCCTAGCGGCTGGATTACCCTTTCCTGCAATGCCCTGAGGAGTTTAATTTGTACTTCGTAGCTCAGGTTACCCACCTCGTCTAAAAATAAGGTTCCGCCATTTGCAGCTTCAAATTGTCCTTTTTTATCGTTTAAGGCACCAGTAAAAGCACCCTTAACATGACCAAATAATTCGCTAGCAGCCAAATCTTTTGATAATGCGCCACAATCTATGGCCACAAAAGGTTTATCGGCACGTTTGCTCTGTTGGTGCAAAGTTCTGGCGGCAAATTCTTTCCCCGTCCCACTTTCACCCTGTATAATTACAGACATATCAGTTGGGGCCACCAGGTTAATGTGCCCGTACAATTTATCGGCTATGGTACTTTTGCCTTTAATAAAGTCGCTGTTTACCTCTTTGGGTTCCGTACTTTTTAAATCCTTTTTAGCTAAAGAGTTCTTAATTACCATTAAAAGCTCATCAGGATTAACCGGCTTGGTGATATAATCGAACGCACCTAGCTGCATAGATTTTACAGCGGTACGCACATCATTAAAGCTGGTCATAATAATTACCGGAATGGATAGGCCCTGATCACGAAGGTGGTTAAGCACATCAAAGCCAGTTCCATCTGGCAGGCGGTAATCGATTAAGAGCAGTTCAAATTCGCTGTTTTCAATCTGTTTAAAAGACTGTTTTACATGGGTTACAAGGGTAACCGCATGATCGTTTTTTTTTAAAAAACCTTCAAGTAATTGAGCAAAAGTAGTATCGTCTTCTAAAATCAGGATTCTCGCCATGTAACAAAAATAAGAAAAGCCGGACATAATCCGGCTTTCTTGTACTAGGTAGATGTAATATTTGGGTTTTTATTGTACGGGTTTACCGTCTTTGTCAATTTTCACAGAACCTGTTTCTGCTTCTTTTTTAACATTGATTAAGTAATACTCCTTGGTTCCTTCCTTAACCGACCATGCTTCAGTAGCGGTCCATCCTTTGTATGCATCAGATTTTAATGCAGTTTTAACTGGCTCAGGTAATTCTTCTAATTTAACAGGAGTTTTTACTGCGCTATCTTGAACTGCAACAATTGCAGCATTTTTCATTGTATTTACTTCACTTGCCTGTACTGCTGAGAATCCTGCAAACGCTAAGAACGCAGCTGATAAAATTAATTTTTTCATCTTGTTTTTATTTTAAGTTGATGCGTAGCACTAAGGCTACACTTATGTTAATTATGCCTGAACGGCGTTTATACAAATTTTAATTATTGAACTGGCTTACCGTCTTTGTCAATTTTCACAGAACCTGTTTCTGCTTCTTTTTTAACATTGATTAAGTAGTACTCTTTTGTTCCTTCTTTAACCGACCATGCTTCAGTAGCGGTCCATCCTTTATATGCATCAGATTTTAATGCTTTTGTAACCGGCTCAGGTAATTCTTCTAATTTAACCGGAGTTTTCACCGCGCTATCTTGAACTGCTACAATTGCAGTATGTTTTAAATCTTTAATTTCACTTGCCTTTACGGTTGAGAATCCTGCTAATGCTAATACTGTTGCTGCTAAAACGAACTTTTTCATAGTATGATTTTTAAATTTTAATTTATGTAACAATACTTGCTAAGGTTTCATAATGGTGCCAAAACCGGAACGTGTAATTAATCGTCTGATTATTAGTTGTTTATATTTTTGTGTGGTTCTGCTATTTGTGGAGTTTCTCCACACATTGGGGAGAATAACTACAGGTATGGTCAGCTTTTGAGGTTAAATAACAGGCTGTGCTGGTTAAGACAGCTTGCTTTTAAACATTTTTGATTTAATTTTTTAAAAAGAGAAATTTTTTCTATCATTGCAGCCCGATTAAAAGCCTCCTTAGCTCAGCTGGTAGAGCAACTGACTTGTAATCAGTAGGTCATTGGTTCGATTCCGATAGGAGGCTCTTTTTCTTTCTTCCCTTACTACATTATTACTATAAAATCATTTTATTTATTTAGCCATCAATATATTTTGATGCGTTCGTTTAATCCACTTAATTTGCAGGTATGCTTAAATACTTTTCTGCCGATTGGATTTTTCCTGTAAGTAGTTCGCCAATTAAAAATGGTATAGTTGCGGTAAATGCTGCAGGCGAAATACAACAGGTGTTAACCGCTGAAGAGGCAAAAAATGCTGATGTAGTTCATCATAAAGGTGCAATTGTTCCTGGCTTTGTCAATAGTCATTGCCATTTAGAGCTTTCGCATATGCTGGGACTAATACCGGAAAAGACTGGTTTGGTAGAATTTGTACAATGCATTATTAAAAGCAGGCAGAGTGATTCCTCGCAGATTGAATTGGCTATGCAAAAGGCCGATCAGCAAATGCTAGAAAACGGGATTGTTGCCGTAGGCGATATTGCTAACCAGATCGTTTCAAAAACAATAAAACAAAATAGTAAAATATACTACCATACTTTTGTAGAAGCATTAGGCTTTAACCCTGAACGTGCAGTTGCCATCATGGATTATGTGCGGGAAATCAAACAGGATTTTGAACCGCTGCCTGCATCTATCGTTCCGCATGCACCTTACACGGTTTCACCTCAATTATTTGAATTTATTAGCCAGGAGGCCAAAGAAGCCAATGCATTTATCAGTGTGCACAATCAGGAAACTGTTGATGAAAATACTTTTTTTGAACATAAAGCAGGCGGGTTTTTAAAGCTTTATGAGTTTTTAGGAATAGATATTTCTTTTTTTGAGCCAACAAACAAAACTTCATTAAAAACCTGGCTACCTTATATTAAACAACAAAAAACTTTATTGGTACACAATACGGTTTCGAACCGGACAGATGTTGAATTTGCCAAACAAAACAATGCAAATTTATACTGGTGCCTTTGCCCAAAAGCGAACTTATATATAGAAAATGCATTGCCTGATGTTGATCTGCTTGTAGAGGAGGGGGTAAGAATTACTTTGGGAACCGATAGTTTGGCCAGTAACCATCAGCTTAATATTTTGGCCGAAATGAAAACGCTTCAACAAAAAAAACAGGTAGATTTTAACAAACTTTTACAATGGGGAACGATTAATGGCGCCGAATTTCTTGGATTGGATGGACAGCTAGGTACAATAGAAATTGGTAAAACACCAGGATTAAATCTCATTCAGCTTTCTGAGGGTTTTATTATAGAAAGTGATCAGGCAAAGCGATTGATTTAATAATTAAAAAATGAAACCATTTTCAATGGCTCTAAGTCCGGATAGTCAGGAAATAGCAATACATTATAATTATCTTTGTTAAGTATAGATGAATAATATGCTTATAAACCAATCTGTTGTAAATGATATCAAGACTATTATAAGTCAATCAAAAGATAAGGCTATACGGGCTATTGATCATCAGCGAACACTAATGTACTGGCATATTGGCAAGCGTATTTTTGAAGAAGAACAAGAAGGGAAAAATCGCGCAGATTATGGTACCTTTTTGATTAAATATCTTTCAGAGCAGCTACAGCCTCAATTTGGGAGTGGATTTTCAGTTAGGCAAATTAATCTTTATCGTAAATTTTACCGCACATTTGAAAATGTGCACACACTGTATGCACAATTAAGCTGGAGTCAATATAAACTATTACTAACGGTTGATAATCAAAACAAAATAGAGTTTTATATCGCCGAAACGATCAAGAATAATTGGACAGTGCGCCAATTGGAAAGGCAGATTTACAGCAGTTTGTATGAGCGTTTATTGTTAAGCAATGATAAAGAAAGCGTATTGGCAATTGCGAAAAATGAAAAACTGCCATCTGATGCCAAAGAAATAATTAAGGATCCGATGGTTTTGGAATTTCTAGGATTAAAACGCGAAGCATCATACTATGAGAGAGATTTGGAAAATGTCATTATCACCCACTTGCAGGAATTTTTATTGGAACTAGGCAATGGCTTCTCTTTCGTAGCAAGGCAAAAGCGAATACACATTGAGGGTGATGAGTTTTTTGTAGATTTGGTATTTTACAATCGTTTACTACAATCTTTTGTAATTATTGAAATCAAAACTACTAAGTTAACACATCAGGATATAGGTCAGCTGCAGATGTATGTGAACTATTATGATCGTATCGAAAAACTGCCGCACGAAAATCCAACGATCGGCATTCTGCTTTGTGCCAGTAAAAACGATGCTGTAGTGAAATTCTCACTGCCGGAAAATCAAAAGCAGATTATTGCAAGTCAATATAAACTTTACTTGCCTACGGAAGAACAATTGTTGGAAGAAGTAAATAAGGAGTTAGAAAGTTTTGAGGAGAAAGATAATAATTAACGCAGACTAAGAAATCCACAACCTCGCTATGAACCCAATCTGTAAACTCTTTAATATTAAATATCCCATTATCCAGGCTGGCATGGTTTGGTGTAGCGGATGGAAACTGGCTTCGGCGGTTTCTAATGCTGGCGGTTTGGGTATTATCGGGGCAGGCTCTATGTATCCTGAAGTTTTAAGAGAACACATTCAAAAATGTAAAAAAGCTACCGATAAACCTTTTGGCGTTAACATTCCATTGCTGTATCCGAACATTCAGGAAATTATTGATATCGTAATCGGTGAAGGAGTGAAAATTGTTTTTTCATCAGCAGGTAATCCGGCTACCTGGACAAAAATTTTGAAAGATAAAGGGATTATCGTTGTTCATGTAATTGCCAATACCAAATTTGCTTTGAAAGCAGAAGAAGCCGGAGTTGATGCCATCGTTGCTGAGGGTTTTGAAGCAGGTGGGCATAACGGGCGGGAAGAAACTACTACCTTGTGTTTAATTCCGATGATTAAAGCGGCTGTACAGATTCCTGTAATTGCAGCTGGTGGCATTGGCAGCGGAAAAGCCATGCTGGCTGCCTTTGCTTTAGGTGCTGATGCCGTTCAGGTGGGTTCGGCTTTTGCTGTGGCCGAAGAATCGTCGGCGCACCCTGCATTTAAGCATAAAATTATAGCATCAGCTGAGGGCGATACCAAACTGGCCATGAAAAAGCTGGTTCCGGTGCGGTTATTGAAAAATGAATTTGCCGATACTATTGCCCTTGCAGAAGCTGAGGGTGCCAACCGGACTGAGTTAATGGAGCTTCTAGGACGGGCGAGAGCAAAACTGGGTATGTTTGAAGGTAATACGGAAGAAGGTGAACTTGAAATTGGTCAGGTTTCGGCCATGCTGAAAGAAATCAGGCCTGCAAGCGTTATACTCCAAGAAATGTGGGAGGAGTTTAAAACTGAAATAGCGCGCATTAAACAACTGCAAAACGAATTGGACTTATAAACATAAGGATACATTTGGTTTACTAACTTTGCAAATTAAAACATTTCAATTTTAAAACAATAAATGAAACACCTCAATATAATAGTAACAGGTAAAGTGCAGGGCGTTGGTTTTAGGGAAACCACTAAAATTATAGCCAACCAGATGATGGTGAACGGTTTTGTGCGGAACGAAAAGGATGGTTCTGTATATATCGAAGCAGAAGGTGAAGCAATTTTTCTGGAAGAATTTGTAAACTGGTGCAATGAAGGGCCTGACCGCTCTCGCGTAGAAAATGTTCAGGTAAGCGAAGCTGAAGTGAAAAACTATCGTAATTTTGAAATTTTAAGGAAATAAATTGCTGAATTGTTGGATTGCTATATTGCTCCGGTAAGGAGCTTATCTCAATACGCGATACTCAAATCTCAATATTAAATGTCTGTATATAAAAAATTTGCCGGACAAACACTGATCTACGGTTTAAGCACCATCTTTTCACGTTTGTTCAATTTCATTTTAACGCCGATTTACACCCGTGTTTACCCGACAAGTGTGTATGGGATATTTACCAAAATGTTCAGCTATGTTTCCATTATCAACCCAATTTTGGCATTTGGAATGGAAACTACTTATTTCAGGTATCTGAATAAGCATGAAGATAAAAAACAGGAAGTTTACAACAATAGCTTTCTGGTTATTGCTTTTATTTCTGTCCTTTTCTTAATAACCGGGTTAGTTTTTTCAGATTATCTTGCCCGTTTTACATTAAATGGAAGCATTTCGGAACTTGCTAACCAAAAGTTATATGTACAGTATTTTGTATGGATCTTGTTTGTAGATGCCATTAGCGTAATTCCGTTTGCCAAACTCAGGGCTGATGGGAAACCATTTCGTTACAGCCTGATTAAGTTTTTAAATATTGGCGTATTTGTGGGGTTCAACCTGATATTCATCTTTGTTATTCCCTGGTTAATTAAAAACGATGTTGGGAGCGGATGGCTGGCCTCCTGGTATAAAGGCCGCTGGGTTGGATATGTATTTATTTCCAATTTAATTGCAAGTGTTGTTACATTCGTAATGCTTTTGCCTCAGTTCTTAGAAATTGAGTTTAAGTTTAACAAAACCTTATTTGGTAATATGTTTGGTTACAGCTGGCCTGTGCTGGTTGCCAACCTGTCGTTTATTATTAATGAAAACCTGGATAAAATTTTATTGAGTAAATACCTGCCCACCAATATCGCCGATCACGACATTGGTATTTACGGGGCAGTATGTAAACTGGCAATCTTTATCAGTATTTTCAATACGGCATTCAGGCTAGGAGCCGAGCCTTTCTTTTTTAGCCATGCTAAAAATGCCAATGCAAAGCAAACTTATGCTACTATACTGTATTATTTTGTGCTTGCACTATCCATTCTGTTTGTTGGCTTAACGGCAAACATTGAAATTATTAAACATTTTATCTCAGATAAATATTGGGTTGGACTTACAGCTGTTCCATACCTGTTGTTTGGATACGTGTGCCTGGGTATTTACATGAATTTATCTGTTTGGTACCGTTTGTCAGATCAGACACGGTTTGGTTTATACATTTCGCTGGTTGGTGCAGTGTTTACCATTGTAATGAACATTATTCTGATACCAAAGTACAGTTATATGGGGTCGGCCTGGGTATCTATGTTTGCTTACCTGATTATTATGGTTATTTCTTACGTGTTGGGCCAAAAGCATTATCCTATTCCTTATAATTTAAAACGTATGGTTGCCTATCTTGTGGTTTCTGTAATTTTAGTTTACCTTTCTTTTTGGGTATTTAAACAAAATATTTACTTTGGAAACGGGCTGCTGATTATCTTTTTATTAGGCATGTTTTATTTTGAAAAGAGTAATTTGTTAAAGCTTCTGAAAAAGTAATTTAAAATCCCACCACTCCAATCTCACATCTAATTAGAATGGAAATAAAAATCATCAACAAATCCGGGCACCCGCTGCCGCAATACGAAACTGCGCATGCAGCTGGCATGGATTTGAGGGCAGCAATAACCGAAGAAATTACACTTAAACCTTTGCAGCGCTTGTTGGTGCCTACAGGCTTGTTTATCGAGCTGCCCATAGGTTACGAAGCGCAGATCAGGCCAAGAAGCGGACTTGCGTATAAGCATGGCATTAGTATTGTTAATGCTCCGGGTACAATTGATGCTGATTACCGTGGCGAGATCAAAGTTTTATTGGTAAATTTATCGGATACAGATTTTAAAATTGTTAACGGTGATAGGATTGCACAAATGGTAGTGGCTAAACACGAAACGGTGAGCTGGCAGGTGGTTGATACGCTTGGAGAAACCGATCGGGGAGAAGGTGGTTACGGCCATACCGGAAAGTAATTTTGGTGTTAGCAGTTTTGAGTTTGAAGTTAATTTTTGGATGATATGAAGTACAAAATTCATTTTCTTATCGGGCTTAGTATAGCTGGTTTCCAGGCTTTTGCTCAGGGAACGGTTACGCCAGCTACCAACCGCGATAGCAATATGGTAAAACAATTGTTTTTTGCCGGTTTGCGCGAGAAAATGTCTGAAAATTATGTAGTCGCGTCAACCAATTTTAATAAGATTGTAAGTTTAGATCCCACTAATCATGCGGCCTATTTTGAACTGGCCAATGCCAATTTACGCTTAGATAAACTTGCCGAAGCAGAGCAAAATATAAAGCAGGCACTTAAAATAAATCAGGATAACCTATGGTATTGGCGCTTACTGGGCGAGGTGTACAAGCGGAACAATAAAATGCCCGAACTCATTGATGTGTTTAATCAACTCATCCGTCTCGATGCGCAAAACGATGCCTACTATTTTGATAAGGCCAATGCCCAGTTTTTAGCTAACCAGCTCGATGCCGCGAAGAAAACCTATAGTGAAATCGAAGCGAAGTTTGGCGAATCCAAAGAGCTGCTGGTTGCAAGAAGAAGAATGGACCAGAACGGAAGTGCCTCAGAAAGCGATATTGTTAAACTGCTGGAAGGTAACCAGGCCGATGTAAAAAACTACTTATACGCAGCGGGTTTATTGTTACAAAAAGGCAACGATCCGGAAGCATTAAAAGTACTGGTAAAAGCACAACAGCTGGAACCACATAATTTTGAGGTAAACTTAGGCCTGGCCGATATTTACCGTAAGCAGAAAAACGATGAAGCAGCCTTTGCTTCCTTAAAAATGGCTTTCGAAAGTGCCGACATGCCAATAAATGAGAAAATAAAAATTATTGCAGCCCTTTTTCCAAAACTTAGTCAGCCTGTTGTTGCCAAAAACGTAACCGAATTAACTAAGCTGGTTGCAGAAAAAAATCCTTCAGATGCGAAAGCGCTGGCACTTTATGGAGATGTACTTTATCAGCAAAACAATTTAAAAGAAGCTTTAACGCAATATCAGGCTGCCTTAAAACTGAACGAACAGGTTTATGCCGTTTGGGAGCAGGTAATTAATATACACACCTTAATTGGGCATTATGATGAGGCTGTAAAAGTGGGAGATGAAGCGCTTACCATCTATCCTAACCAGGCCAGCCTGTATTACTATATGGCTTATGCCCTGTTTAAAACCGGCAAGTATGATGCGGCTTTAAGCAATCTCAAAACTTCGCTGCAACTCGATGTAGAGAATAAAAGTTTGCAGGCGCAGGTTTATGCTCTGCAAGGCGATATTTATATCAACCAGAATAACTTTACACTGGCCAAAACAGCTTTCGAAAAGGCGATTACAGTTGAGCCCGATAATTACCTCATCATGAATAATTATGCCTACTATCTGGCGCTGAGAAATGACGATTTAAATAAAGCAGCTAAATATGCCGAAACTGCGGCCAATGCAATGCCTAATAATTCGTCTATTACCGATACCTATGCCTTTATCTTGTTTAAACAGCAAAAGTACGATCTGGCCAAAACCTGGATTGAAAAGGCCTTACAAAACAATAGTAGTAAAAATGGTGTTTATCTGGAGCGATATGGCGATATCCTGTACATGAAGGGTGAAAAAGATGCCGCACTAATTCAATGGCAAAAAGCAAAAGAAGCTGGAAACAGCTCGGAAGTATTAAATAAAAAAATAAATGAGAAGAAATATTTTAAATAGCTTGTTCCTGGTAGGTGCTGTAGTTTTTGTTTCGGCATGTAAGCCTAAAAAAGAAATTGTAGTGGCGCCGCCGACCAAAACAGAAACCAAAACAGATAATACTAAAGCCGAAGCCCTAACTTTACTTAACGGTAAACAACTTAAATTTAATACCCTTTCGCTCAAAGCCAAAGCTACACTCGATATTGCCGGCGATGCCAATGATGTAACCATGAATTTCAAAATGAAAGACAAGGAAACCATTTGGGTAAGCATTACTGCTTTGGGAGGGATGGCCGAGGTGGCCAGGGCTTTAATTACACCCGATAGTATTAAAATTATGAACCGTATAAGGAGCGAATACCTTAAAAAGCCTTTCAGCTATATTTATAATTTTACCAATAAGCAGGTTAACTTTAATACCCTGCAAGCCATTTTAACTGGTAACGCCATGGGCGAGTTTTTAACCGACCAATCGGATGTTAAACAGGAAAACGGTGTTTGGGTCGTTTCGGGCAGTAAGCAAACGCTCGATTATAAATTGCTTTTCAATACGCTTTTTAAAGTATCAGAAACCAATTTAAATGATTCACAAAACGGCCAGGCCTTAAAAGTAACCTATACCGATTATCAAAAATTAAACGAATATTTATTTCCAAGTGCTTTGCAAATCAAAACCTTATCTAAAGCAAAGCGAATAAACATCGATATGCAGTTTGTTAAAATTGATGGCAATGTTCCGGTCGATTTTCCGTTTAGTGTACCAAAGAGATTTACAGTAGTAAAGTAATTACCAAACAAATTAACCAGACGTGGTGCTCAAACCGATCTTGAGCATGAAGATTAAGTGAAGACGGTTCTGTTATAAGTAATTATGACCTGAGTATCTCAATTTTAATATTTTTTACTACAAAATTTTTATACTTTTGGCTTAATGAAGCTACACAAATATCTATTTATCCTTTTTTTAAGCGCGCTCACTCTTTCGGCAGTAGCGCAAACTGAAAACCAACTTAGAAGGAAAAAAGAAGCCATACAGCGCGAAATTGAACAACTTCAGAAAAATTTAAACAAAGCTGCCAGTGGTAAAAAACTTACCATACAGCAGATTAACACCATTAATGCCCAGATCAGGTTGCGCCAGGATAAAATTGGTACAATCAACTCTGAAATAAAAAATCTGGATAACCAAATCTCTCAGAACACCAATACCGTACATACGTTACAAGGTCAGTTAGGCGACCTTAAAAAGGAATATGCCGGAATGATCCGTTTTGCGCAGCGCAACAGAAATGCGTACGACAAGATGATGTTTATTTTCGCTGCCAAAGATTTTAACCAGGCTTATAAAAGGATAAAATATTTACAGCAGTTTAGTCAGTACAGAAAAAAACAGGCTGGTTATATCGAAAATACTCAGCAGGATTTAAATGGCAAGATTAAAGTATTGGATAAAACGCTTCGTGAAAAAAGCGACTTGTTAAAAGAGCAGGAAAGAGAGCGTGAGCGTTTGGGGAAAGATAAGAATGAGCAATCGGTAGTGCTAAATAAGTTGAGCAAACAGGAAAAGCAGTTTAAACAAGATATTAACACCCGTATAAAACAACAGGCGCAGATTGATAAGGCTATTCGTTTGGCCATTCAACGTGCTATTGAAGAAGCGAGAAGAAAAGCTGCAGAAGAGGCGCGTATAGCAGCAGCGAAGGCGGCTGCAGAAGCTAAAGCAGCGGCGGCAAGAGCAAAGGCTGAGAACAAACCTGCTCCTGCGGCGCCAGCAGCAGCTAAAGAAAAGAATACCAATGAACTGCTTACCAATGATGCCGGATCGGCAAAACTGGCTGCAGGATTTGAAAATAACAGGGGGCGTTTACCTTACCCGGTTTCAGGGACCATTACCGAACATTTCGGTGTACACAAGGTAGACCAGGCCAGTATGAATAATGAAGGGGTAAATATTACTGCTTCGGAAGGTGCTGCAGTAAGAGCAGTATTTGATGGTGAAGTTTTAGGAGTAAGCCTTATTTATGGTAAATATGTAGTGATATTAATGCACGGTAATTATTTTACCATTTATCAAAACCTGAGGTCGGCCAGTGTGAGCAAAGGCGATAAAGTAAGTACCCGCCAAACCATTGGGGTGCTGGCCAATACTGGAGATATTGCAGAACTCCATTTTGAAATCATGAGAGGCCAAACAAAATTAAACCCTGAGGCCTGGATTAGTAAATAAACTGAAGACAAGTTAAAATGTCTATATTTGTATAAATTATATTAGTGATGTATCAAGGCACGTTATTAGAGTTTTTAAACATGGGGGGGTCGGAGATCGTACTCATTTTAGTGGTAGTTCTTTTGTTATTTGGAGGTAAAAAATTACCCGAACTGGCAAGAGGATTAGGGAAAGGGATCAGAGAATTCAAAGATGCCTCGGATGGTGTGAAGCGCGAAATCCATAGAAATATTAATGCCATGGATCTGGATAAGGAAGAAGCGGAAGAAACAACAGTAAACCATAGTCAACGTCATCACCCAACGGAAGAAGCACCGGTTGATGAAAAGGTAGAAGCACCAGCAGCGCACACACCTGAAAGCACACCTGTTGACCAAAAAAATGTAAGTGACAATCAAAAAGTTTAATCAAAAAAAATTATGTTAAATACAACAATAGCAGCAATGCTTGGAACACCAGAAATTATCATTATTGCGGTAGTGGTATTGTTATTATTTGGTGGTAAAAAAATTCCTGAACTAATGAGAGGTTTAGGTAAAGGTGTTAAAGAATTTAAAGATGGTAAAGATGGCGTTGATGGCGATCAGGTAGATCCATCTAACCGCGATAAGACTGTTTAATTGCAATAATTTTTTGTTTTGAAGAAATACAGTTCTCTTAAAGAGATTCAATCGCTCATTTCGCAAAAGCTGTTAACTTTACCCGATTTATTGGCTTATTATTTTAAGCAGATTAAAGATAATGAACACCTCAATGCATTTAATGAGGTGTTTTTTTATACGGCCGAAGTTCAGGCTAAAGCGGTACAGCAGAAAATAGAAGCAGGTACTGCAGGAAAGCTTGCAGGGATGGTTATTGGGATTAAGGATAATATCTGCTACAAAGACCATGAGGTAACTGCCTCGTCGAAAATGCTCGAAGGCTTTATCTCTCCTTATTCAGCTACCGTTGTTGAGCGTTTATTGCAGGAAGATGCCGTTATTATCGGCAGGCTAAACTGTGATGAATTTGCCATGGGTGGTTCAAACGAAACTTCTTTTTATGGTGCGGTAAGAAATGCAGCCAACCATGAACTTGTTCCGGGTGGTTCCTCAGGTGGTTCGGCGGTGGCGGTTCAGGCCGATATGTGTTTATCTGCTTTAGGTACCGATACCGGTGGTTCGGTAAGGCAACCAGCTGCTTTTTGCGGTCAGATTGGTCTTAAACCAACCTACGGACGTATTTCCCGTTATGGTGTAATTGCCTATGCCTCTTCTTTCGATCAGGTTGGCCCAATTACTTCATCGGTAGAAGATGCTGCAATTTTGCTTCAGGTTTTGGCAGGTTCGGATGAGCATGATTCTACTGCTTCTGCATTAACCGTTCCGGATTATCCGGCGCATTTAAACGAAACTAAAAAACAAAAAATAGCGGTTTTAAAAGAAACTATTGAGAGCGAAGCGCTTGATCCTGAAATTAAAACGGCCATTTTAAAATCAATAGCAGATTTACAGGCACAAGGTCATAGCGTTGAGTATGTATCTTTTGATCTGTTAGATTACCTTGTTCCAGCCTATTATATTCTAACTACCGCTGAGGCTTCATCTAATCTTTCGCGCTATGATGGGGTGCATTATGGCCACCGTAACATGGAAGCGAAATCGTTAAACGAGCTATACAAACTATCGCGTGCAGAGGGCTTTGGTGAAGAAGTAAAACGCCGTATCCTTTTAGGAACTTTTGTTTTAAGCGCCGGATATTACGATGCTTATTACCAAAAAGCCCAGCAGGTTCGCCGTTTAATCCGCGAAAAGATGGATCAGCTTTTCGAAGAATATGATTTTGTTTTATCGCCGGTAGCACCCACAGCAGCCTTTAAAATAGGCGATAATGTGCAGGATGCGCTGGTAATGTACATGGCCGATATTTTTACTGTACTGCCATCTTTAAGTGGTAACCCGGCTATTGCACTGCCTTTGGGCAATAACGAAGCGAATTTGCCGTTAAGTATACAATTTACAGCCAAACATTTTGAGGAAGATAAGCTTCTGGCTTTTTCTCAGGCATTTTTAAAATAGGCATTAGCTTCTATATGGAGCTGTGTACAGTGATCGTCATGCTGTCCCGGTTTTCGGGATCAGCATTTCAATTAGAGATTCTGAAACAAATCCGATAGCTATCGGATCAGAATGACGGCACTGAATAAAACCAATAGCCCATGATTAAAAAAATACTTCTTGCTTCAGTTTGTGCTTGTTTCGGATTTGTTTCTTCCGTTTCGGCACAACAACTTCTCCAGTTAGATAGCCTTCGTAAAGCGCAAAACAACATTTTCATCAATACCGATACCGTAGCCGTTCCACTGGTTACTGAGAATCCGTTAATGATGAGCCAGAATTTCATCTATAAACTCAGGCTCGATTCGATTACTAAAACTGTTCCGCTTCCTTACAACGAGTATGTACAGCAGTACATCGATATTTATGCCAAGCGTAAAGATATGTTCGGCAAAATGATCGGCTTATCGAGTTATTATTTTCCGATTTTTGATAAGGCTTTAAAAGATTACAACATTCCACAAGAGATAAAATACCTCACCATTGTAGAATCGCAGATGAACCCGCACGCCATTTCGAGAGTGGGGGCAACCGGAATCTGGCAGTTTATGTTTGGTACCGGAAAAGCTTATGGTTTGAAGATGGATAATTTTGTTGATGAACGCAAAGACCCCATTCAGGCCAGTTATGCTGCTGCAGCTTATTTTAGAGATGCTTTTGAAGAGTTGGGCGACTGGCTTTTAGCCATTGCAGCCTACAATTGTGGCAAAGGGAATGTAACCAGGGCTATTGATAAAGCCGGATCAAGGGATTTTTGGGTAATCAGACAATTTTTGCCGAAAGAAACCAGAAATTATGTACCAGCCTTTATTGCTGCGGTTTATGTAATGAATTATTCAAACAAACATCAGATTAGCGGTCAGTCCTGCAATATGTTCTTAAAAACTGATACGGTTCAAACCACTAGGTTTGTATCCTTATCTACTCTTGCCAAGGTATTAAATGTAGAAGAATCGGCCATGTTTGCCTTAAATCCGTCGTACAAGAAGAAGATTGTTAACGGTACCGACGATGAGCCCAAGCGCATTGTGATGCCTAAACTAAAGGATATCGATTTTGCCGGTGTTTACGAAGTGCTCAACAATGTAGATGTTGATGTAAACATGCGCGTAATAGAGGCGAGTACTGATGATGTACGTGATTTAAGAAAGAAAAAAGCTAAAAGTGCTACTGCATCTGCTGTAGTTTACCATAAAGTTACCAGCGGACAGAACTTAACTTCCGTAGCGGATAAATATGGGGTTGAAGTGCAGGATTTGCGTGTTTGGAACGGCTTAAAGAGTAAAAGTATAGTGCCCGGACAAAGACTTAAAATTTATGCAAAAAACCGCGTAGCCCTTAAGGCACCTGCATCGTTTTTAAGCTATAAAGTAAAAACGGCGATACCTTATCAGAAATAGCCGAGAAATTTGATGGCGCTACCGTGCAGAGTATCAGACGGGATAATAAGCTAAGCAAAGCGGGTTTACAGGCAGGCATGATCTTAAAAATTAGCAAAGGATAGTATTATTTTACCCAACGTAATTCAAATTATCAAAGAACGGTTGAATTAGTGTGTATTAACTTTTTTTGACGGGCTTTTTATTTTATGCCTCATAAAAAGAATTGTACCTTTGCGCCGTCACTAATAAGTTACGTAATGAGTAAAAGCACTAGAAAGCAAGATGCGCTTGATTATCACGCACAAGGCCGTCCGGGAAAGATACAGGTAGTTCCAACAAAACCTACAAATTCGCAGAGAGATTTAACCCTTGCGTATTCGCCGGGAGTAGCCGAGCCTTGCTTGCAAATAGCAGAAAATAAAGAAGATGTTTATAAGTACACCGCAAAAGGAAACCTTGTTGCGGTAATCAGTAATGGTACAGCCGTATTAGGTTTGGGCGATATTGGCCCTGAAGCCGGAAAGCCGGTAATGGAAGGTAAAGGTTTACTTTTCAAAATCTTTGCCGATATCGACGTATTCGATTTAGAACTCGATACCAAAAATGTAGATGATTTTGTAAAAATCGTTAAAGCTTTAGAGCCAACTTTTGGAGGCGTAAACCTGGAGGATATTAAAGCACCAGAATGTTTTGAAATCGAACGCCGCTTAAAGGAAGAGATGAACATTCCGGTAATGCATGATGACCAACATGGTACCGCGATTATTTCGGCAGCAGCTTTATTAAATGCCTGCGAAATCATCAAGAAAAAAATGGATAAGATTAAAATTGTAGTTAATGGTGCTGGTGCCGCTGCAATTTCTTGTACCAAATTATACGTTTCTTTAGGAGCTAAAAAAGAGAACATCGTGATGTGCGACCGTTCGGGCGTAATCCGCAAGGACCGCGAATCGCTTGATGCGATTAAAGCCGAATTTGCTACCGACAGAAAGATCAACACTTTGGAAGAAGCCATGAAAGATTCAGATGTTTTCATTGGTCTTTCTTCTGCTGATTGTGTTAGTGTGGAGATGCTGAATTCGATGGCCAAAAACCCAATTGTTTTTGCCATGTCGAACCCAAATCCTGAAATTGCTTACGAACTGGCTATTAAAACCCGTAAAGATATCATTATGGCAACCGGCCGTTCTGATTATCCTAACCAGGTAAACAACGTTTTAGGTTTCCCTTATATTTTCCGCGGTGCGCTTGATGTACGTGCAACCAGCATTAACGAGCCAATGAAAATTGCTGCGGTTAAAGCGATTGCCGAACTGGCTAAAAAATCGGTTCCCGAAGCGGTAAACCTTGCTTATAATGCCCGCAACCTTAAATTTGGTAAAGATTATATCATTCCAAAACCGGTTGATTTCAGGTTAATTACAGAGGTTTCTACTGCGGTAGCTAAAGCAGCCATCGAAAGTGGTGTTGCCCGTAAAATCATTACCGATTGGGATGCTTATACCGAAGAACTGAGAAAACGTTTAGGGTTGGATGATGCCATTATGCGTGCCATTACCACCAAAGCCAAAACCGATCCGAAACGTGTGGTTTTTGCTGAAGCAGATAACTATAAAATCTTAAAGGCAGCGCAGATCGTAAACGACGAAAATATTGCGATTCCGATTCTTTTAGGAAATAAGGATAAAATACAAGCCATTATTGATGAGCATGGTTTAGAACTGGAAGGCGTAGAAATCATCGATCAGATGCAAAACCCTGATAAAACTAAACAATATGCGGAGGCGCTTTACAAAAAACGTCAGCGTAAAGGTGTTTCATTAACCGACGCAACTAAATTATTGAGAGATCGTAACTATTACGGTGCATCGATGGTTGAGTTTGGTGAAGCAGATGCCATGATTTCTGGTTTAACCAAAAATTACGGATCGACCATTAAGCCTGCGCTACACGTAATTGGTGTTGATCCAAGCGTAAAACGCGTAGCTGGTATGTATATGATGATGACCAAAAAAGGTCCGGTTTTCTTTGGCGATACAACAGTAAATGTCGATCCGACAGCCGAAGAACTGGTAGATATTACCCTGTTACTCGATAAATCGGTGAAACAGTTTAACATTAAACCACGTATTGCTTTATTATCGTACTCGAACTTTGGCTCAAACGATGGTGTAACGCCCAACAAAGTAAGAGAAACCGTAAATCTTTTGCATAAAAATCACCCCGATGTAGTGGTTGATGGAGAAATGCAGGGGAACTTTGCCATTAACAACGAATTGTTGAAAGATAACTTCCCGTTCAGTACCTTGGCCGATGCACCTGCAAACACTTTGGTATTCCCGAATTTAGAGTCGGGTAACATTGCATACAAATTGTTACAAGAGCTGGGTGGAGCAGAGGCAGTTGGGCCAATTTTATTGGGATTAAACAAGCCTGTTCATATTGTTCAGTTGGGAAGTTCGGTGCGGGAGATCGTAAATATGGTTACTATTGCAGTAGTAGATGTTCAAGCCAAAGAAGAAATTGCTGGAACTTCGAAACGAAAAGGTATATTTACAAAATCAACCAAGAAGTAGAATTACATGTACGCCTATATCGACGGTAAATTGACATTTAAAAACCCGGCTTATGTTGTGGTGGAAGCCGGAGGTATAGGCTATCATATTAATATTTCATTAAATACTTACAGCGCTTTAGGCGATGCAGAAAGGTGTAAAATTTATACCTGGCTGCATGTAAAAGAAGATGCACACACATTATACGGCTTCGCTGATGAAGGCGAACGCCGTTTATTTTTACACCTGATTTCGGTATCTGGGATCGGGCCAAATACCGGACGGATGATTTTATCGTCCATCACACCAGTGGAAATCCAGACGGCTATAATCAAGGCCGATTTGCCACTTATTCAGCGCATTAAAGGTTTAGGAGCGAAAACAGCTCAACGCCTGGTTTTAGAATTACAAGATAAATTGAAAAAAGAAGGCGCAGATTCATTAATTTCTATGCCGTTACACAATACTGTTAAAGATGAAGCGTTATCAGCATTGGTAATGCTCGGATTTGCCAAACAAACAGCCGAAAAAACTATAGATCAGATATTAAAAGTGAATGAGGGAACACTTTCGGTTGAACAACTAATTAAGTATGCTTTGAAAACCTTATAGATCTTAACGCCTTTGAAGAGAATATCTACCTTTCTGTTTCTCATCCCCTTTTTATTAATTGCTACTCAAAACGCCTTCTCTCAAGTTGTTCCAAGCAAGACGGATACTGCTACAAAAAAAAATAACTTCAGTTTACGTGAAAAGGAACGTTTAGGCCTTGGGCCATCTGTTAATCCGTTCTATCCAGCGCCCAGTAATTTAAAGCGCGTGGTAGAATACGATGCTAAAAACAAACGTTATATCGTTAAGGAATTAATCGGTGAACAGTTTGTACTCAACACCCAGTATTTAACCATCGATGAATACCAACGCCTTGTAAACAGCGAAATTAAGCGCGGCAACTGGCGCAGTATTTCCAATGCCGAGGTAAGCGATTACCGGAGTACAGGCATTATTCCACAAATACAGGTAAACAGTAAAGCCTTCGAAAAATTATTTGGCGGTACCACCATCGATATTCAACCACGTGGTGAGGCCGAACTTACTTTTTTAGGCCGTGTAAATAAAAATGAAAACCCACTTTTTAACGAAAGGCAAAGGGTACAAACCAATTTCGATTTTAACCAAAGGATTCAGATGGACCTGGTTGGAAATATCGGAACAAAGCTCAAAATAAAAAGTAATTACAATACCGAGGCCCAGTTTGATTTTGAAAACCAGATTAAACTCGACTATACCGGTGGTAAGGATGATATCATCCAGAAAATTGAGGCTGGTAACGTAAGTTTACCTTTAAATACTTCTTTAATTACCGGAACACAGGCCCTTTTCGGGATCAAAACACAGCTAAAATTCGGCCGCTTAAACGTAACGAGTGTTTATACCCAACAAAAATCGGAATCGCGTGAAATTAAAATTACCAATGGTGCACAGCAAAATACCACAACGGTAAATATCGATAGCTACGAGGCCAATAAGCACTATTTCCTCTCGCAGTATTTTAGAAATAACTACAATAAGAACCTGGCCAACGCGCCAATTATTACCTCACCAATCCAGATCACTAAAATTGAAGTCTGGATTACCAATAAAGCTGGTAATACTTCCGATTCGAGAGATGTTTTGGGCTTACTGGATTTGGGTGAGAATCAGCCTTACAATACTACATTGCTAACCGGTGGAACCTCAGGTCTGCCAGCCGGAACTACTGCCACAGGTTTTCCTCAGCAATCGAACAACTTACTTGCTCAAATAAATGCTTATCAGGGCGGTGCCATCAGGTTCACCAATTCTAACGCCGCTATTTCTTTCTTCCAGTCTACCGGACTTACCGATAACTTTGCCAAATTAACTTATGCAAGGAAACTAACCGAAAGGGAGTTTACTTTTCAGCCGCAATTGGGTTATTTATCGCTAAATAATCCACTCAATGCCGATGAAGTTTTAGCAGTGGCATATCGTTATACCTATAATGGAGTAGAGTACCAGGTGGGTGAGTTTTCTACTGATGTACCTTTTGATGCAGCGAATCCAAAAGTACTTTATACCAAATTATTAAAAAACGAAACCACTAAAATCTCGCTTCCAACCTGGGATTTGATGATGAAAAACATCTACTCAATAGGTGGATATCAGATCAGCAGCCAGAATTTTAAATTAGACATCTTCCGTATCGACAACCAAACCGGTGTTGATAATCCGGTAATGACCGAAGGACAGAATACAGCCAATAAACAGTGGATTGCACTAACCGAATTTGATCGTTTAAACCAGCAAAATGAGCGTAAACCTGATGGGGTTTTCGATTTCGTTGCAGCTAACAATGCATTTGGAGCATACTCTACAGCTAACAATGCCAATACGCCAAGTTTATTCGGAACGGGAAGCAACGGACAAACATCATTGGTAACCAATACCAACACGGGTTATATTACCATCGACCCGGCAAATGGGCGAATTATTTTTCCGGTAATAGAGCCTTTTGGAAAGGATTTAGCAGCCAGATTTTTGCCGGGTGAGCAGGCTTTGATTGATAAATATACTTTTACTGCACTCTACGATTCGACCCAAACTATTGCCAAACAATTGTTCCAAAATCAGAACCGTTATGTAATTAAAGTAAACTACCAGTCTGATATTTCTTCCGAATTTAGTTTAAATGCCATTAACGTTCCTGAAGGGTCAGTAAAGGTTTTTGCAGGTACCATGCCTTTAACAGAGGGGGTAGATTTTACGGTTGATTACCAGGGTGGAAGGGTAAGCGTAATCAACCAGGCACTTTTAATTTCCGGGCAACCCATTCGCATTACAACCGAAAATAACGAACTCTTTGGCTTGCAACAACGGTCGCTTTTTGGTACGCGTTTAGATTACCGTGTAAACAACAAGCTGAATTTGGGCGGTACAATAATGAACCTGACTGAAAAACCGCTGACCCAGAAAGTGAATATTGGCGAAGAACCCATTTCGAATACCATTTGGGGAGCCGATATCAACTACAGTTCGCCATCAAGGTTTTTAACCAAACTGGTTGATAAAATTCCACTTATTTCTACCAAAGCACCATCAAGCGTTACTTTTTACGGAGAGTTTGCGCAGTTAATTCCGGGACACCCGAGGGCTTTGAATTTTGCAGGAAGTAAAAACGGGGTAAGTTATCTCGATGATTTTGAAGCTTCGCGTTCAGTTATCGATTTAAAAAGTGCTATTTCATGGCAGTTATCGGGTACACCTCAACAGTTTCAGGAGTTCGACCGATCAAACGATCTTTCGTACGGATACAACAGGGCAAGGGTAGCCTTTTATAATATCGATCCAACGTTTTACAATTCGGCAGCTTCAACTACACCGGCCAATATCAGAAACAACAGGGCCGAACTTTCTAACCACTATGTTAGGGAGGTAATAGAGCAAGAGGTTTTTCCTTTCAAAGAAACCGCAACCGGACAGGCCTTAAACATTACCACTTTTGACGTGGCTTACTACCCAACTGTTAGGGGACCTTATAACTTCCGTACCACAGGTTTTAAACCTGACGGATCATTACTGCAACCACAAAATAGCTGGGCAGGTTTTCAACGGAAAATCGAAACCAACGACTTTGAAGCCTTAAACGTGGGCTTTATTGAACTTTGGGTAATGGATCCATTTATCTATAAACCAAATTCAAGCGGGGGAGACCTGTATTTCAACCTTGGAAACATTTCGGAAGATATTCTTAAGGATGGCAGAAAATCGTTGGAGAATGGTTTACCAGCTACAAACGATCCGACCAAATATGATGAAACAGTTTGGGGCCGTGTACCAAAATTGCAACCAGTGGTACAGGCTTTCGATAACAATGCCGATTCGCGTAAGGCCCAGGATGTTGGTTTAGATGGTTTATCGGATGCAGATGAAAAAACTAAATTTGCTGCCCAAATCAATCAGATTAAATCGCAATTGAATGCCAATGCAGCTGCTACATTAGACGCGGATCCGGCATCAGATAACTATGCTTATTTCAGAGGTCCGGCTTTAGATCAGATTAATGCCGGTATCTTAAAACGCTACGAACGATATAACGGAACTGAGGGTAACTCTAAAACTTCGCAACAATCGCAGGCTGAACTTGGGCTGGAAAATTCAGCTTCGACTTCCTTACCTGATGGTGAGGATATCAACCGCGATAACAACATGACCCAAAGCGACGAATATTTTCAATACAAAGTTTCTGTACGTCCGGGTGATTTAAATGTAGGACAGAATTTTATTACCGATAAAGTAACCTCGCAGGTTAAACTGGCTAATGGAAATACCCAGGCAGTAACCTGGTACCAGTTCAGGATTCCAATCGGGCAATACCAGCAAAAAGTTGGCGGTATTCAGGATTTTAAATCGATCCGTTTTTTCAGGATGTTTATGACCAATTTTGCCGATACTGCGGTAATGCGTTTTGCAAAACTACAGTTAATCCGTGGCGAGTGGCGTGAATACAATGCATCCAATCAGGCTGCACAGGTTATTGTTGATCCGGCTTTGCCAGCTTTAACACCTGATAATTCTACAATCGAAGTATCGACCGTAAATATCGAAGAAAACGGTAAGCGTTCGCCTATTCCTTACGTTACGCCTCCGGGCATTCTGCGCGAACGGGATTACAGCAACTACCGTGGAGATACCCGTTTAAATGAGCAATCGTTATCGGTAACGGTAAAATCGTTAAGAGACGGTTATGGTCGTGCTGCATTTAAAACTGCTTATAGTGATTTCAGGTCTTATAAACATTTGGAAATGTTTGTACACGCCGAGGCTGTTAATAACCAGTTGTTAAATAACGGCGATGTGGCTGCCTTTTTAAGGATCGGAACCGATAACCAGGATAACTATTACGAATATGTAATGCCATTAAAGGTAACTGCACCAGGCACCAGCGATCCGGATGCCATTTGGCCCGAAGCCAACAGGATGGATATCGATTTAACGCTTTTCCAAAATGCCAAACTTGCCCGTAATGTGGCTAAACAGGCTAACGGGCAACCGTGGCCAATAAATGTGCCTTTTACTTATACCGACGGCACCAGAACCATTGTGGTTAAGGGACAGCCTGATATGAGTAAAGTAAGGGTTTACATGGTGGGTATCAAAAACCCGCTTCGTCTGGCTAACGAGGTAGGAAATGATGATGGACAGGATAAAAATGCCCTGGTTTGGTTTAACGAATTAAGGCTAACCGAATTTGATGAAAAAGGCGGATGGGCAGCTACAGGAAGGTTGAATTTAAAACTGGCCGATTTTGCCGATGTAAATATTTCGGGGAGTAAATCGACCGTTGGTTTTGGTTCAATTGATTCGAAAGTAAGTGAGCGTAACCGTGCCGATAATGTGTTATTGGATGTATCGTCGGCCGTGGAGCTAGGGAAATTCCTGCCGCAAAAATCGGGGGTTAAAATACCCATGTTTGTTAGTTATTCTAAGCAGGTTTCTACACCACAGTATAACCCAAGAACGCCGGATATTGAGCTCAAAAATGCTTTAGACCGATCAACCAAAGAACAAAAAGATTCGATTTTAAATTTTGCCCAGGATTATACCGTTAGAAGAGGCATTAACTTTACCAATGTTCGGAAAGAACGCACCAATAATAGCAAACCTGTAAGGCTATGGGATATTGAAAACTTCTCTGCAAGTTATGCCTATACCCAGTATAACCACCGTGACTTTATTAACCAGAGCAGTCTCCAGAATACTTACCGGGCATCGCTACAGTACAGCTATTCGAAAGAGGCTAAAACTATTGCACCGTTCGAAAAGATTATTAAATCGAATATGCTGGCATTACTGAAAGATTTTAATTTCAGTATTTTCCCGAGTGCCATTAATTTCAGGATTGATGTAGACCGTTTATACTCGGAAAATACTTTAAGAAATAACGACCCGAACAATACTATAGGCGTTTATCAGAGGGGCTACGGAACCACTTTTAATAAAAACTTTACCATGAGCAGGGTTTACGGCATAGCCTGGAACCTTACCCGGTCGTTACAGCTAGATTTTAATGCCACCAACTATTCTATTATTGATGAACCTGATGGTAGAATTGAAGGACTGAAACGCGATACCGTTTGGGAAAACTTAAAACGTTTAGGCCGTACAACCGATTATAACCATAACTTAAACGTTACCTATAATCTGCCTATTGATAAGATACCAGGCTTAAACTGGATTACCATTAAAACCCGTTACGGAACCAATTTTAACTGGCAAACCGAGCCGCTGGCTACCTTACGCGATCCAAATATCAATTTGGGTAACACGGTACAAAACAGCCGGACGGTACAGGTTAACCCGACTTTAAACCTAACCACACTATACAATAAGTTTGGTTTTATACGCAATGCCGGTAACGATGATAATGGAAATAAGGCGAAAAATTTCTTCATCAACATTTTAACCAGTTTAAAAAATGTAAACGCCAGCTTTGTACAAACCAAGGGTATTTTCTTGCCAGGTTATCTGCCAACAACTAAATATTTTGGTATCGATAACGCCACAGGTGCACCAGGTTTAGGCTTTGCATTCGGTAGTCAGCGCGACATACGTGAAATGGCTTTGAACAACGGCTGGTTAACTACCGATACCTTGCAAACTCAGTTGTATGTAAATACACTTCGCGAAGATTTACAGCTAACCGGTCAGGTAGAACCCTTTAAAGATTTGCGTATTACCTTAAAAGCAAACAAGGCGCAAACACGTAATTTTTCAACCAATTTCAGGTATGTGGCCAGCGTATCTTCGTTTGAAAACCTGAGTGCCATTACCACGGGCGATTACAGCATTTCTTACATCGCTTTAGGTACTGCCTTTAAAGAAAATAATGCAACCCGGGTTTCGGGCTTGTTCCAGCAATTTATGAATAACCGTAGTGTGATTTCGAGAAGGTTGGGTGCTCAAAATCCAAATTCATCGGGTGCTGCCGGAGGTTTTTCCGATGGATATAGTAAAGAAAGTCAGGATGTAATTATCTCTGCTTTTATGGCCGCCTACTCGGGCAAGGATGCCGGAAAGGTTAAAATGAATTCATTCCCTAAAATTCCGCTTCCAAACTGGAATTTAACTTACAGTGGTTTAACCCGCATTCCGTTTATTGCCGATAAATTTTCGTCGGTTGATATCAGACACGGTTACCGTTCTTCTTATAACATCAATGGATTTAATTCGCTTTTGCGTTATCAGGAAACCAACGGTGCGGTTAGCAGCAGGGATGTGAACAATAACTTTTTGCCCGAATACCAATTTGCACAGGTTACCATTTCCGAATATTTTGCGCCATTAGTAGGGGTAGATACCAGGTTTAAAAATAACCTGACGGCTTCTTTTGAGTTAAACCGATCACGTTTACTAGGCTTAAGTTTATCGAACAGCCAGTTGGCCCAACTATCAGAAAACAATATGGTTTTAGGCCTGGGTTACCGCACCAATAAATTCCGTTTTCCGTTTGGCTGGTTTAAAAGCCTGAAAATGGATAACAACATGGATTTTAAACTTGACGTGGCTATCCGTGATAACAAAACGGTTATTTACCGGGCCGATGTTCCTGAAGCTGAGGTTTCTTCAGGAGCTAAAAATATTACCCTTAGACCAAGTGTAGATTACGTGTTGAACCAGAAGTTTAATATTAAATTATTTTACGATTCGAATATTACCAAGCCTTATACCTCGCAAACCTTTAATACTTCGTTCAGCAATTTTGGGTTTAGTTTAAGGTTTACGTTGAATTAATGGATTTCAATCATATAGAAGAGCCTCATTTTTAATGAGGCTTTTCTATACAGGAGAAAAAAATTTTGAACAGATCAATGTCACAGATAGTGAAAAGTTATTGATCACTTAACGGCTCCAGGTTATTGTTATCTCTTTCATCGGGTTGGTTCGGAAAAACCTTGTTCCGCCCGGCAGAGAATATCCTGCTAAATAAATAGGCCGTGATGAACATAGGAACATAACTGAATAAAAGATGGTCGAAATGCATTGAGAAGGCATTCCCACTGGCAATCAGGTAAAAAAGAAAGATTACAATTGAGTGCGCTATGGGCCTGTCATTAATAAACCTTTTATACCCCATTTTTTCTGTCAGGTATATATTAAATGTAATAAGCATAGCAATAATGCCGACAAAAATAAACACATGGTTAAACGGAATGTTAAAAGTGAAATTATAATTCGCCGGTTTAATCAGCATGATTAAACAGATATAGACAAATCCAATGGCCGTAGTAAGGGGAACAGAAGCGATCAGGGTAGCCAGGCATACTTTTAAGGTATAAACAAGGGAAGGTTTCATATTGAGTGTTAATTTGTATTTTCAATATAGATATTATTTCTGAGTTTGACATTATCCAGCTATAGTGATCGCAACATTCGACTTTTCTGATAAGTTAATTTTTCAGCCATTGCGAATGGATAAACTAAATTGTATTTTTGAAGCGCAAACACTACCAAATACATCAATATTTTGAATCTGGTGTGTTGGCTTAAGGAGAGTAAAAAATAAATAACTTATTTTCAAAACATATAAAATAATGAATTTTCCATCAGAATTAAAGTACACTAAAGACCACGAGTGGGTTAGAGTTGAAGGTAACGAAGCTTATATTGGCGTAACTGATTTTGCACAACGCGAATTGGGTGATATCGTTTATGTTGATATCAACACTGTAGGTAGTGAAGTAGCTAAAGAAGAAGTTTTCGGCACTGTAGAGGCCGTTAAAACTGTATCTGATTTATATATGCCTGTTACAGGAACAGTATTGGAAGTTAATGCTGAATTAAACGACAATCCGGAACTGGTTAACTCTGATCCTTATGGACAAGGCTGGATGGTAAAAGTATCTTTAGCTGATTTGGCTGAAGTAGAAGACTTGCTTACTGCAGCTGCTTACCAGGAATTGGTAGGCGCTTAATTTATCATATTTTGTACAAAGCACTAAAAAGACAAATCTGGGCAGTTATCTGGACCATTGTGATTTTAGTGCTTTGTAATATGAGGATGCCCCAATCATCAGGTTCGGGTTTTTTCTTCGAAGGTTTTGACAAAATGACCCACCTGGGTTTTTTCTTTGTTTTATCAGTGCTGCTCTTTTATGGAAAAATAAGGTATCAGCATACTTTCGCTTTCAGAACATTAACAATTTTTAAAATACTCCTGATCAATGCTATTATTGGGGGTACAATAGAAATATTACAGTGGAAAGTTTTTACCTACCGCTCTGCTGAATGGTGGGATTTTGCTTGCGATATGTTAGGGGCGTTAATGGCTGTTTTCAGTTATGTGCTGCTCCATAAATTAAATTTCAATGAAAAAGAAAGTTAGTATTATCTGCGTTATGGTAACCATTTGCTTAAGCAGCTGCAGCATTTTTAAAAAAAACTGTAACTGCCCGAAAGTATATTACAAGAGCTATCCTTCGCCACAAAAATAGTATCATCAAATCATATTCCTCTTTTTGATTTGGTTAGCCACAACAGGCTGTATTTAAAATGTTACCAAGCTTTTAACACATCTTAACAAACCTTTAAGCTTTTGCCTAGTCTGATAGCTTAGTTTTGTATGTAATACCTAAATTTTTTTGATGAAAAAGAACGTTCAGAGGGCAATTTTTATTGTTCTCCTATTTTGTGGATATATCGCCCAGGCGCAAAATACCGGCGCTATCAGCGGTAAAGTAATTAACGCAAAAGATAAAAAGCCGGTTGATTTTGCTACGATAGCAATTAAAAGTTTGAAAGATTCGAGTGTGGTGGCCTCAGGTCAAACCAATCCGGATGGATCGTTTAGTTTTAAAGCCATAGCACCAGGCAAATACAGGATTTATGCAGCCTTTTTGGGTTTAAAAACAGCAACCAAAGACGTAGATGTGGCTAAAGCAGCAGTAAATGCCGGCGAAATTGCCATGAGCGATGACGGGGTCGATTTAAAAACCGTAAATGTTACCGCTACCATTCCGATTGTGGTGAAAAAGGATACTGTAGAATTTGATGCCAAATCGATAAAAGTACGCGAAAATGCAGTAGTTGAAGACTTATTGCAGAAAGTGCCAGGAATTGAGGTAGCTAAAGATGGAAGTATCAAAGCCCAGGGTGAAACCGTTACCAAAGTAAAGGTAGATGGAAAAGAATTTTTTGGTAACGATCCTTTATTGGCAACCAAAAACTTACCAGCCGATATGGTTGATAAAATCCAGGTAATTGATGAGCTTTCTGAGCAGGCACAATTTACCGGTATTGATGATGGAACCAGAAATAAAATCCTGAACATTACCACTAAAAATGGCATGAAACACGGTTACTTCGGTAACAGTACTGTAGGATATGGTTCTAACGACCGTTACGATGCCAGTTTAAATGTAAACAAGTTTGATGATGATCGTCAGATTAGTTTCATTGGTCAGTTTAATAACGTAAATAAACAAAACTTTGGCCAGGGTGGTGGCGTAGGAAATGGATTTGGTGGTGGAGGCGGCGGCCGTGGCGGTTTTGGGGGCGGCGGTGGAGGTAACTCCGGTGGTGGCGGAGGTGGTATTACCACAACCAATGCTGCGGGTTTAAACTTTGCCGATACTTATAAAGATGGTACACAGTTTCAGGCCAGTTATTTCTTCAATAAATCGACTGCCGATATCATTCAGGACTCACATATCCAAAATCTTTTTGGAGGGATTACGACCGATGTTACACAAAATTTAAACAATACAACCGACCGTACCAACCACCGTTTTAATTTTATGGTGGATACGAAGATCGATCCTTCATTGTCTATTAAGATCCAGCCGAACGTGACTTACACAGAAAGTGATGGCAGTAGCATAACCAAGTATTACAGAAATTATGTAACGAGTATTACAGATGGACATCAGGAAAATACAACTACTGCTGCAACTCCTGCTGTTAGCAATAATTTATTAGTCCGTAAAAGTTTTAAACGCAGGGGCCGTACCCTTTCGCTTAATGTAAACACCAGTATTAATGACAACAACGGTACCAATCAGAATTACCGTTTAGATCATATTACAGAAAGTGGAGTAAAACGAGATTCATTAACCAACCAGTTAAATAACACCAGTAGCCATGCTATAAACAACACTACAAGGTTGGTATATACTGAGCCCTTAAATAAAACCTTAAGTGTGGAGTTTAATTATCAGAACGGTTACTCAAACAGCGATTCGCAGAGAGACGTATATAACTATAATCCCCTTACCCTGCAATTCGATTTAGTAGATAATACCTTTTCGAATATTTATAATAACCGTACTTTAACCAATGCGGCTGGCTTTAGTTTTACTACGACAGAGAAAAAATACAACTGGAATATCGGTGTAGCCGCACAGCAAACCAATAGGGTTAATACCAATTTAACCACAGGTTTAAAACGTACACAGAACTTCATTAACATTACGCCATCTGCGCAGTTCAGATATAATTTCAGTAACCGTAAGCGCTTATTTATCAATTATCGTGGTTCTACTACGCAGCCAAGTATCGATCAGATTCAGCCTATTCCAGATAATACAAATTCGCAAACGCGTTACGTAGGTAACCCGGACTTGAAACCTTCGTTTAATAACCAGTTGAGGATTAACTTCAATAATTTCAATATCGAAAGCGGTCGTTTCTTCTTTGCCGGATTAAACCTTACGCAGACCTTTAACAGTATTGGTAATACGGTTGTTCCAATATCTGGCGGCCTTCAGCAGGTTAGTTATATTAATGTTAATGGCGTTTATGCCGGTAATGCCAATGCTACCTGGTCTTTACCTTTAATGCCAGAGCGTAAGCTTACCTTAAATATTTCAGGTAATGGTTCGTATAGCAGAAACGTAAACTTTATTGCGCCTAACGCGAGTACTCAACTGGTTAAAAACGTGACCAATAGTTACACCATATCTAATGGCTATAAGCTGGTTACCAACGTAGATAAGTTTGATTTAACCGGTGGTATTACCGGTAGCTATACCAACTCAACTTTCTCCGCACAGCAATCGGCAAATACCCAGTATTACACCATTAACCCTAGCTTCAATGTAAGCTATGTGCTGCCTGCAAATATCAGGCTGGCTATGGATATCGATTATTTTAGAAATTTTGGTGGAGGCGATTTGTATAACCAGGAATATACCATTCTTAACCCTTACATCAGCCGTCAGTTCTTTAAAAACCGGGCTACTTTTAAATTCTCTGTAAATGATGCATTGAATCAAAATACAGGTATTTCGAGAACGACATCAGGTACTTCAATTACCGATTTAAACTATAACGTGCTAAAACGTTACTACATGTTCTCGTTCACTTACTCGTTAACCCGTATCGGTGGCCGTAACATGAGCGGCGATATGCAGATGCCTGGTCAGGGTGGTGAAGGCCGACGCATGAGAATGTAAAAAATATCAATATCAGAATTAAAGGGCCCGTTTTTCGGGCCTTTTTTTGTTTTACGGCTTTATGTTTTCGTTTACCTATTCGCATAACAGGATGGGAGGCAGAAACCGGATCCGAGGTAACGAAGAAGGTGGTGGTGGTAGAAACCGCGGAGGAGGTGGCGGTTTCGGTGGCGGCCGTTAAAGAAATTAATCATGATACCGTAAAAGCATGCATTATTTTGCGAATGTAAAAGCCTTGTTATTTGGAATAAATCTAAAGAAAGGTTAACTTGCGCCAAATTTAGCACATGAAGCTGTCGCACCTAAAAGTTGGAGAAAAAGGAACAATTGTAGCTTTTACAGATTTAGATATGTCTGTAAAGTTAATGGAGATGGGCTGCTTACCGGGCGAAGTTGTAGAGGTTGAGCGTTTTGCCCCTCTTGGCGATCCAATGGCCATTCGTGTTGCTGGTTATCAGCTTTGTTTACGCAAAAGCGAAGCCGATGTGGTTATCATTCAATAAATAAGCTGGGTTTGGATATTAAAGTTGCATTAGTTGGTAATCCTAATACAGGTAAATCTACGTTGTTTAACCGTTTAACCGGTTTAAATCAGAAAATAGGTAATTTCCCGGGGATTACAGTTGATAAGAAAACAGGTTTTACCAAACTTGCAGGGGATAAAGCTGCTGAAATTATCGATTTGCCCGGAACTTATAGTCTTTACCCGAAAAGCGCCGATGAAAGCATTGTTTTTCAGGTGCTGGCCGATCAAAAAAACAATAGCCATCCCGATATAATCGTATTGGTCACCGATGCGTCCAATCTTAAGCGCAACATGCTTTTGTATTCGCAGGTGGCTGATCTGGGTATCCCAATGATTTTGGCTTTAAACATGATCGATCTTTCTGCCAAGCAAGGCATTGAGATTAATCTAGATAAGCTGTCCAAAAAATTAGGCATTCAGGTAGTATCTATCTCAGCACGGAATAACATTGGCATCGATAAGCTTAAAAATGCAATAACCAATACCACTAAAATAGCCACCCAGTTTCAGGAGGTTAATTTAAATTTTCTGGCCCCTGAAGCAATTAATGCAATTAAGGCAAAACTTAATTCGAACAACGATTATTATGCCCTGCAGGTTTTGCACCAGCACGAGCATTTGACTTTCTTTACCGAAAAGGAGCAGGAAGAAATCGAAGAAATTGAGCAGTCTAACCATTTCGAATCGGCAAAAATGCAGGCCGCTGAAACCATAGCGCGTTATAAGCATTTAAGTACCATTCTTGCCGATGTGGTAGTGGATAAAGGAACAGAAGAGAAATTCTCTTTCAGTGATAAACTTGATGCGGTGCTTACCCATAAAATTTGGGGCTTTACCATATTCTTGTTGATTCTCTTTATTATTTTCAATGCCATATTTGCCTGGTCATCTTACCCTATGGACTGGATTGAAAGTGGTTTCGGTTTTATTACCGAACTAGGTCACCAATATTTACCTGCCGGCATGCTTACCGATTTATTATTGGATGGCGTGATAGCCGGTTTGGGCGGTATTTTTGTGTTTATCCCTCAAATTGCCATTCTTTTTGCCTTCATATCCATTTTAGAAGATACCGGCTATATGGCCCGTGTTACCTTTATGATGGATAAAATTATGAGCAAGGTTGGACTTAACGGTAAATCGGTGGTACCGATGATTGGTGGCTTGGCTTGCGCTGTTCCTTCAATTATGGCGGCAAGGAATATCGAAAACTGGAAAGACCGGATGATTACCATTTTGGTAACCCCTCTGGTGAGCTGTTCGGCCAGATTGCCGGTATATATCCTGATCATATCTTTAATTATTCCGCAACAGCATGTGCTGGGTATTTTTAACCTGCAGGGCCTGGCGCTAATGGTGATGTATCTGGTGGGGATTGTGGCTGCAGTATTGGTAGCCTGGGTGATGAAATTCATCATCAAAACCAAAGAAAGATCGTACTTTATTATGGAGTTGCCTGTTTACCGCATGCCTAGGTGGAAGAACGTGCTTTTTACCATGTACGAGAAATCAAAAACCTTTGTTTTCGAAGCTGGTAAAGTAATTATTGCCATTTCGGTTATTCTTTGGGTAATGGCAGCCTACGGACCTGGTAACCGATTTGAAAATATAGAAAAGAAATATGCTGCGGCACTGGCCGATACCACCAAAAATACCGATCACATTAAGGTTTTGGAAGCAACAGAGAAGCTTGAAAATTCTTATGTAGGTGTGCTTGGGCACTGGATTGAGCCAGTAATCCGTCCGCTGGGTTACGATTGGAAGATTGGTATTGGCTTAATTACCTCTTTTGCTGCCCGTGAAGCTTTTGTAGGCACTATGGCAACCATTTACAGTGTTGATGGGGGCGATGAGGATACCTCGACCATTAGGGAGCGTATGGCAGCTTCGGTTAACAGCCGCACCGGTTGGTTTACTCTTTTGCTGCCGGTATTTCATTAATGCTCTTTTATGCTTTTGCTATGCAGTGCATGAGTACAGTGGCTATTGTTTACCGCGAAACAAAAGGCTGGAAATGGCCGGTTATTCAATTGGGCTACATGACAGCTATGGCTTATATTGCTGCGTTGGTTGCTTATCAGTTGTTGAAATAAATATGATTATATAGATTTGTAGTCTTTTCCTGTGGTATGATTGCACAAATTTTGAGATTACACAGATAATAGCCTTTCACGTCTAGCCTTTACACTTTGGTCTTTTTACGCTAAGCGAAGCCCAAGAATCAATAGCACCAGGCGAATCGCTATTATTGCACTTACCTTTGTTAATAAACCCGGTAGAAGCGGCAGCCCACGATTGCAATTCGGGGCTATAGCGAATAACGAGACTGCTGTTCCCGAAGCCCTACTGAACGTTCATTTTCAAATAGGATGCGTAATTTTTTTAGCCTGCGGTATGATTTCACAGATTTTAGGATCACACAGATTATCGTCTTTTAGCTTTGGTCTTTACTTAGCCCAGCTCGATCTGCCGCTTAATGCTCTCTTCTAACGAGATTAAGGTCTCTGTACGCTGTATACCGTTTACGGCCTGAATTTCTTCGTTTAAAACATGACGCAGGTGATTGGTATCTCTGCAGATTATTTTAGCAAACATACTATAAGCTCCTGTGGTATAGTGTAGCTCTACCACCTCTTTAATTTTGCTTAGCTGCGCCACCGCATCTTTATACTGTATTCCCTTTTCGAGATAAATACCCAAAAAAGCACAAATGTCATAACCGGCTTTTTGCGGATCGATAATTAAATGAGAACCTTTAATAATGCCCATTTCCTGTAATTTCTTCATCCGTACGTGTATCGTACCGCCCGAAACGATCAGATCTTTAGCTATTTCTGTATACGGTTTAGTGGCATCCTGCATCAATTGTTTCAATATATCGATATCGAGGTTGTCAATTTCTAAATTGGAATTGTCTTTTTTAAGCATATTTTTGAATTATGATAAGCGAATTTACGAATATTTATCAATATTATAAAAATAAAATTAAATGTTTAAAATATTTGCAAGGTATTGGTTGTTCCTTTACATTTGTATCAAGCAATTAACAAAAAGGAAACGTTCTTTCAAAATTGCTAAACATAATGTAGGGTGGTGAAACAGGCAGACACACCTCCTTGTCTCGGTGGCGGAGAATAATGGGAATATACCGGTTTCGGTACTAACCACTCCTTGAAGGTTCGATTCCTTCCCCTACAGCTAGTTGCAGTTATCAATTTACGGCTTGCAGTTTAAAACTGAAAGCTACAAATTAAAACTGTTAACTTTTAAAATGTTGGGTGGTGAAATTGGCAGACACGCCTCCTTGTCTCGGTGGTGGGGAATAATGGGACAAACGCAGTTTATTGGGTTGACCACAAATTAATTTTTTGAACTGTAGCTAACTACCCCTTGAAGGTTCGACTCCTTCCCCAACAGCATTTTTTATGAATAATAAGTTAGTTAATCGAGCAATCCTGGATAGGTTGCTCTTTTTTTGTTTAAGGGCATCAGTTTAGGTGACAATCTTTGCAGATTATTGTTATATTAACGGCTTAAATTATTCAAAACGACTTAAGTACTGTGATGAAGAAACGCGTTTCAATAAAAGATATAGCCAAACAATTAAATATTTCCATTACCACCGTATCATTTGTAATTAATGGAAAGGCGCGCGAAAAAAATATTAGTGAAGCACTTACCAAAAAAGTACTGGATCTGGTTGCAGAGTTAAACTATCAGCCAAATGCGCTGGCAACCAGTTTAAGAACGGGTAAGACCAAAATTATCGGTTTTTTGGTTGATGATATTTCTGAACCCTTTTTTTCGGGGATAGCCCGTCATATTGATGAAATTGCATCGAACCTTGGTTATAAAATTCTTTTTAGCAGTACCCGTAACAATACAGAGAAGGCGATAGAACTGTTGCAGATTTTTGAAGACCGCCATGTTGATGGTTACATTATGGCCTTGCCGGAAGGGTTGGAAGATGAAGTGAAGAAGCTGATCCAAACGGATGCACCAGTGGTTTTGTTTGACCGTTATGTACAGGATGTAAAAACTGACTATGTAATTATTGATAATAAGAAAAGCACGTTCGAAGCCACAGAACACCTGATAAATAATGGTTACAAGAATATTGGCTTTGTTACTATTGATACACTACAGTTACAAATGGTAGACCGCCTGGCTGGTTACGAAACAGCAATTGAAAAACATAAACTACCAGCTGTTGTAAAGAAAATCAACTACACAGGATCTGAAGATTCGATTCGGGAGATGATTGGCTTTTTTAAAGCTGAGCAGCAACTCGATGCCGTAATTTTTGCTGCCAACTATATCTGCCTGGATGGTTTAAGGACTTTTAGAAAATCAGGCATCCGGATTCATAAGGATCTGGCAGTGGTATCTTTTGATGATTTTGAGATTTTAGAATTCTGCGACCCACCCGTTACGGCGATAGCACAGCCCTTAGAAGCCATTGCGGAAAATATTATGAAGGTTTTGCTTAATAAGCTTAAAAAAGCCGGGCACAACGTCGGAAATACGCAAATTTCGCTGCCTACCACGTTAAATGTAAGGCCATCGAGCGCAAAAAAGTAATTTCAATAAAAAAGGGAACCGATTAATCCGTTCCCTTTTTTATTATCGTTTAAACAGGTTAAACTGTCATTACGTCTTTTTCTTTAGCCTCTGCGTGTTTATCTACTTTAATAATGTACGCATCAGTTAGTTTCTGAACCTCGCCTTCACCGGTTTTGATTTCATCATCAGAAACACCATCGCCTTTAAGTTTTTTAATTTTCTCATTGGCATCTTTACGGATGTTACGGACAGTGATGCGGCCTCTTTCGGCTTCTTCTTTCACTTTTTTAACTAGTTCCTTTCTACGCTCCTCAGTTAATGGTGGTACAACCAAACGGATTACAATACCGTCATTTTGTGGGTTGATACCAATATTTGCAACCTGGATAGCTTTTTCGATTACCGTTAAAAGCGATTTTTCCCATGGTTGGATCACAATGGTCCTTGCATCAGGTGTATTGATGCTTGCCACCTGTGCTAATGCAGTTGAAGCACCATAATAATCAACGAAAATGCCATCAAGCATCCCTGCCGATGCCTTACCAGCTCTAATTTTAGTTAATTCTGCTTCACAATGATCGATGGCTTTATCCATTGAAGATTGGGCATCCATTAATTGTAATTGTATGAGTTCGTTCATAATTGTGGGTATTTCTACGAATTAATTTTTTTAATATGCTTATTTAACCAGGGTACCAATTGGTTCGCCGCTGGCAATTTTCATGAAGTTACCATGTTTGTTCATATCAAACACAATAATAGGCAACTGGTTTTCTTCACAAAGTGTAAAAGCGGTCATGTCCATAACATTAAGCCCTTTATCATACACTTCTCTGAAAGAAATTTGTTCAAATTTTGTGGCTGTGGCATCCTTCTCCGGATCGGCAGTATAAATACCATCTACACGGGTTCCTTTTAATACTACGTCGGCTTTAATTTCTATAGCACGTAAGGCAGCAGCAGAATCGGTAGTGAAATAAGGGTTACCTGTACCAGCACCAAAAATAACTACACGTCCTTTTTCCAGGTGGCGAACTGCTCTTCTACGGATAAAAGGTTCGCAAATCTGCTCCATTTTAATCGCAGTAAGTAAGCGTGTTTTAATGCCCACTTTTTCTAAGGCATCCTGCAAGGCCATAGAGTTGATTACGGTAGCCAACATGCCCATATAATCGGCCTGTGCTCTGTCCATCCCGCTTTTTTCGGCACTTAAACCTCTAAAAATGTTTCCTCCACCAATCACGATTGCGATTTCTAAACCTTTGTCGTGTACGGCTTTAATATCTTCTGCGTATTGCTTAACGCGTTCATTATCAATGCCATATTGTTTGTCGCCCATTAGCGATTCTCCGCTAAGCTTTAGTAGGATGCGTTTGTATTTCATGACCCCAAAAATATTAACAATTTTTTAATACCTCGCTATGCTTTTTAACAATTGATGTAAATATTTAAATAGAAATTTTTTCGCCTTTAAATATCACCTCTTTTAACTCCAGGGTACTATCAAGAACGAGCAAATCGGCTGTCCTTCCAGTTTCTATTGTTCCGGTTAGATGCTCAATGCCGATTAGTTTAGCGGGATAAAGGGTAGCCATTTTCAACGCATCGTTTAAATTGATATCGCAATGGTTTACACAGTTTTTAACCGCTTCTAACATGGTTAACGATGAGCCAGAAAGCGTTCCATCGGGCATTACATATTTATTTCCTTTTTGCACATGCTGGTATGGCTCTGTAGCGCAAGCAGTAACCGCATCGGTAATGAGGAACAAGCGTTCTTTCAATAATTTTTGCGCAAATTTAACCACTTCGAAATCTACGTGCTGACCATCTGCAATGATACTGGCCATAGCTTTATTATGATTAAAAACAGCAGTCGGTATACCTGGTTCACGGTGGTGGATAGGGCTCATGGCATTAAACAAGTGTGTGGTGGTTTGTACCCCCTTATTGTAGGCAGCAGTGGCCTCATCAAAAGTGGCGTCACTGTGGCCTAAGGATACCACTACGCCATTATCGAGCAGGTATTGAATTACCTCATCATCCTGAAGCTCGGGTGCAATGGTTATCATTTTAATTACTCCATCGCCGAAATCGAGTAGTTGTTTGATTTCATCCAGAGATGCCTTGCGCACAAATGCCGGAACATGTGCGCCTAAACGTTTTGGGTTTAAAAACGGACCTTCTAAATGGAGTCCCAGACAGTTTTTTGCCTGGTTACGGTGTGCTTTAACAGTTTCGATACAGGCATTAAAAACCTCGGGCGTATTGGTGGCCAGGCAAGCCAGGAAACCAGTAGTCCCTTTTTTTAGCAAATCATCCTCCATAATGGTTAATGATTCGATAGTTGGGTCAGCAGAGAAAAGGCGACCTGCGGATCCATAAATCTGTAAATCTATAAAACCAGCAACAGTAATAGACTGATTGCTGGTTACAGCAGCCTGATGGCTGCAATATCTGTACCGCTGATTTCGATTTCCTGATTGGTTATGAGTGTATCGTTATTATAATAGGAGGTATTGGAAATTATCTTAGGCATATCAAACGTTTGAGTAAATTTAAGCTTACACAATCAAAGTTAAATATTGTAGCGATATATTTGATTAATAAGATAAACTAATCAAATGAATGAAAATCAGCCCAATAGAAGGAGCTTTCTAAAGGCCGGACTTACTTTAAGTGCTGCAACCCTGGTTGCACCCGCATCAGCTATTGCAGATGTAACAGAAAGAGAGGATGGCTTTAAAATTGCAGTGGGACCTTACCTTCAAACCAATTTCAATAACTCGATGACCATTTTGTGGTTAACCAACAAAAATGCAGCTGGCTGGGTAGAATTTGGTGAGCAGGCCGATCAGTTAAACCAAAAAGCTTACGGCAAGGCAGAGTTAGGCTTAATGCAGGCCAACAGTAAGCTAAATGCAGTAACGCTTAATAATCTAAAACCCGGCGTTAAATATTATTATAAAATTGTATCCAAAGAGATCAAAGATTTTCAGCCCTATAAATTAACTTATGGCGAAACAGTAAGCAGTAATGTAGAGTCGTTTTTGAATGCCAACCAGGCTAAAGAAGCGGTATCGTTTGTAATGATGAACGATATTCACGATCGCCCTGAGTCTATTCCGCATTTGTTGGGACTCGTACCGGCTTCCCAGCAGGATTTTGTTTTCTTTAACGGCGATATTTTCGACTATCAAACAGACGAAAAACAGATAATCGATCACATGCTGCAGCCTTGTGTAGATAATTTTGCTAAAAATACACCTTTTATCTACGTTAGGGGGAACCATGAAACGCGCGGTAAATTTGCGCGCGAGTTTGCACAATATTACATGCATGTGGGCCATACCGCTTTTACTTTAGGTCCTGTTCGCTTTGTGATTATCGATACCGGAGAAGATAAAGAAGATGCGCACCCGGTTTACGCAGGTATTGTGAATTTTGATGATTACCGTGTTCAACAGGCAGAATGGCTTAAAACGGAAATCAATTCGAAAGCATTTAAAAAAGCGCCTTTCCGTATTGTATTGATGCACATCCCACCACGTTATTCGGGTGATGCTCATGGTCCAAAACATTGTACTGAATTGTTTGAACCATTATTGAATGAGGGAAAGGTAGATTTGGTATTAAGTGGCCATACGCACAAGTATATGGTGCACCAGCCTGATAAGGCGTTAAATCATTATCCTTTAATTATTGGCGGCGGGCCGCAAAAAGGCAACAGAACCATTACCAAAATAACAGCAGATAAAAATAAGCTTGTAGTAAGTATGCTTGATGATTCGGGCAAAGAAGTAGGAGCCTATGCCGCTTCAAGGAAATAAAAAAAGCCGGTTAACTGTTTTAGCTAACCGGCTTTTTAATGTTTTATGAGTGCTTATGCACCTAATTGTACGCGTTTGAAAGCAGATACAGTTAATCCTTTAACAGTGTTGTCTAAGAATTTACGAACATCTACTGAACTGTCTTTAACAAACTCCTGGTTTAATAAAGTGCTGTCTTTGTAGAATTTGTTTAATTTACCAGCAGCGATTTTTTCAACCATTTCTTCTGGTTTGCCTTCCTGACGGATAACGTCTTTAGCAATCTCGATTTCACGCTCAATAGTAGCTGGATCAACACCGTCTTTATCAACAGCAACTGGGTTCATTGCGGCAATTTGCATTGCAACATCTTTACCAGCTTCAGTAATATCTACGCCATTAGCACCTTCAAATACTACTAAAACGCCCATTTTACCATTAGAGTGGATATAAGAAACGATTTTTTCGCCAGAGATATTTGCATATTCCTGAATAACGATTTTCTCGCCGATTTTACCGGTTAGTTCA
This sequence comes from Sphingobacteriaceae bacterium, assembly GCA_965284455.1. Lineage (GTDB taxonomy): Bacteria > Bacteroidota > Bacteroidia > Sphingobacteriales > Sphingobacteriaceae > Pedobacter. Next base: position 3,990,001 of record OZ260086.1, on the reverse strand, counting down.
GTGATGGTTTCAGCAACTGTACGTCCGTCTTCCAAAGTAATTGCTGATAATTCTTCAGCAGTAGCAGGATTGTTGGCAACTGCTGCAGCTAAAACAGCCTGAGCAAGGTTACGGAAATCTTCAACTTTAGAAACTGGCTCAGTTTCGCAAGCTAAAGCAACTAATTTACCATTTGTACCGTCTGCTGAAAGAGCGATTGATACCAGACCTTCAGAAGTAGCGTTGCCAGAACGTGCGGCAGATACTTTTTGACCTTTTTTGCGCAATAAATCAACAGCTGCTTCGAAATCACCGTTAGCTTCAACTAAAGCTTTTTTGCAATCCATCATACCAGCGCCAGTTTGTTGACGCAATTTGTTTACATCTGCTGCAGAAATTTGTACTGTAGACATTTTATTTCCTTTTTTAAAATTTACAATCTTGTTATAACAATTACAGGTTACAAGTTACAAGCGCTAAGTTAAACTCGTGTTAAGCCAACTTAAAACCTGAAACCAGTAACCTGCAATTAAAAAATATTACTATTCTTCTGTTTTAGTTTCTTCTGATGAAGAGGCTTCAACCTCAGCTTCAGCAGCTTTTTTACGTCTTGGCTCTTTAGCTTCAGGCGCATCAGCTGCAGCTTTAGCAGCTACTGCTTCTTTTTCTGCTTCGTCATCTTTTTCGCGTTTACGCTCTTCTAAACCTTCTTCAATCGCTTTGATAATTACATCAGTAATTAAAGAGATAGATTTTGTAGCATCATCATTCGCCGGGATTGGGAAATCGATGTTAGAAGGATCAGAGTTAGTATCAACCATCGCAAAAGTAGGGATGTTTAATTTTAACGCTTCAGTTACCGCGATGTGCTCTTTCTTAACATCAATTAAGAATAAAGCTGCAGGTAAACGGTTTAAATCAGCAATACCACCTAAAAGTGATTCTAATTTAATACGCTCACGTTGGATCATTAAACGCTCTTTTTTCGAAAGGATAGCATAAGTACCGTCTTTAGTCATTTTATCGATGTTAGACATCTTTTTGATTGACTTACGAACAGTAGCAAAGTTAGTTAACATACCACCTAACCAACGCTCAGTTACGAAAGGCATGTTTACTTTTTTAGCTTGTTCAGCTACGATTCCTTTAGCTTGTTTTTTTGTTGATACAAATAATACTTTACGTCCTGATTTTACGATTTGTTTAATCGCTGCCGCAGCTTCTTCAGTTTTAGTTAAAGTTTTATTTAAATCTATAATGTGAATTCCATTACGCTCCATGAAAATGTAAGGAGCCATTTTTGGATTCCATTTACGGGTAAGGTGACCAAAGTGTACACCTGCATCCAATAAGTCTTGATAAGTTGTTCTTGCCATTGTCTTTGCCTCCTGTGATTAACGTTTACTGAATTGGAATTTCTTACGAGCTTTAGCACGTCCTGGTTTCTTACGCTCAACCATACGCATATCACGCGTCATTAGGCCTTTAGCACGTAATGCAGGTTTTTTCTCCGCATCTAGTTCAACAATCGCTTTAGCAATAGCTAAACGAACAGCTTCTGCTTGTCCTTTTACTCCACCACCTTGTACGTTTACAGTGATATCATAACGACCTGTAAGTTCAGAAACTTCTAAACTTTGGTTTACGATATATTGCAATGGTAAAGTAGGGAAATATTCTTTGTGATCTTTACCGTTAACGGTAATTGTGCCAGCACCATCTTTTAAGTAGATACGTGCAACAGCTGTTTTTCTTCTTCCTGAAGTGTTAGTAACTGACATTTCTTAAAGTTTAATGGTTTTTGGAGATTGAGCTGCATGAGGGTGGTTTGCACCAGCATACACAAAAAGATTAGTGTATAATTTTTTACCCAATTTAGTTTTCGGTAACATACCACGTACCGCTTTCTCGATTACACGTTGAGGGTGTTTCGCCATTAACTCTTTTGGAGAGATAAAACGTTGACCACCTGGATAACCAGTATAAGAAACATATTGCTTTTCGCTGAATTTGTTTCCTGTCAATTTAACCTTGTCTGCATTGATAACAATTACGTTATCTCCGCAATCTACGTGTGGGGTGTACTCAGGCTTGTTTTTACCACGGATGATCATAGCGATCTTCGATGACAAGCGCCCCAAAATCTCGCCTTCCGCATCAACAACAATCCACTGTTTGTTTACAGTTTTAGCATTGGCCGAGACAGTTTTGTAACTTAACGTATTCACTTGCTTGTATTTAATTTATTAAACAATTTATTATTCCCATTAAAATTGGGACTGCAAAGATAGATAGAATACTTTTATTATCAAACAGTTGATTGAAAAAATTTTGGTTTATATAAAGGAAGCGTCTTGCTAAAGTTATTGTGATGTTTACAAAAGTCCTGCAGCTACTTCGTGAACAACATTTAAAATAGGAGTATTTTAGGGTATTTGGAAAGCAGAACCTGTAGTTCCTTGGTTGGTTCAGTCAGGTTTTACGCTAAATCTTTTTCGCCATTTATGCTGAGTATGCAGAAGTAATGGCAGAAAGGATATGGCTGCAATCCCGTTTAACACTACGGATACTTTGATTTAAAACTTTAGTCTTCACACCATACAGCTCCGCCAGGTCGCTATCGAGCATCACTTTAATGCCTCTTAACTCATAAAATTTGTTAACCAGAATATTGTCAGGGACGATAGGAAGCATTTGTTTCGCTATCATATCATTTTGGATTTAAATTCAAGATACAAAAATGAATTTGTTTACACCAATATTGAATCTATAATTTTTTTGATCTTTTCTTCGCGTTGTTCATAAGTTCCATTGATCAGGATATAATTAATGCCACGCTTTTCGAGTTCTGTTTTAAATAAATTGAACATTTCTAAGCGCCGGTCTCCAAAATCGCGAAGGTGATCAGCCACCCATTCTACATCAATGTCCAGCAGAAAATATAAATCATAACTGATTTCGTTTTCAAGAGCGTTTAGTATACCCGGAACCGTATTTAAATAATATTGCGAATAAATTTTTGTGGTGATTAAATCGGTATCACAAAAAACGATTTTATTGGCAATGCTTGTCTTTTCCTTTACCCTCGCTGTTTGTGCTATACCAATATTGATAATGTCGTTAACCGTAATATCATTAGATGTAATGAATTCGCGTGCAACTTCGGGAACAAAAACGGTATTGTAATGCAAAGCGATTTTTTCGGCCATGGTCGATTTCCCCGTACTTTCTGGCCCGAAGAAACAAATTTTCTTCACAAAATATGGTCTTACCGGTTCCGGAATAAATTCCCAATATTTAAAAGGGTTATTTCTGATCAGGGTGGCCGATACAGGCGTAAATTTTCTGGGCTCATCAAATAGAAAATGTTCGGCCTGTAAATTAAGGGCAAAAGGTGCTCCATAAAATTCGGAACTGAATAAAACGTCAATCTTTGGATAAACCTCACGCATCCTGATGGCCCAGATATTTGTACGTTCGGTTAAAGGCAGGCTTTCGTTATCAAAATCATCTGCAATGATTGCCGGTTTGATGTTTGGCTGATCCTTAAAAATCGTCCTGATCCAATCGAAACGCAATAAGGGATCAATTTTATCATTAGGTGTAAAACTCATCGATACAATCAGTTCATCGCAATGTGCAGCTGCAAAATTGATCAATGCAATATGCCCTTCATGGATCGGCATAAATTTGCCAATAACTAATCCCCTTTTCATGCGGTTTTCGAATAACTCCTGTATTCCTTTATCCAGTTCCACAATGCAAAGCCGGCAATAATGGTAAAAACGAAATATTCGACTCCCATAAATTTGATTCCTTTTAGAAAATAAAGATAGGTAGCCACGATATCGATCATCAGCCAGATAATCCAGCACTCAACCCTTTTCTGTATCATTAAAAAAGTGGTAATTACACTCATTACAAAAATAAATGAATCGACAAATGGATAGGCACTTGGCAGGTTAAACAACAGCGGGAGCCAATTGTGGAGTTGACTGGCCAATGTACCCATTAATATTGTGCCAACGATACCTGCAACAAGTAAAATTAAAAACTGTCTCAGCGGCATAAAGCTAATTTTGAGTTCTTTGTTTTTATCTTCTTCTTCAGGTTTTGGGTTTTTCCACCGCCACCAACCCATAATATTGGTAATGAAAAAGAAAACCATCAGGAACATATCTGGGTAAAGCTGGGTTTGATAATACAAGAATGCTGAAAGGAAAACATTCACAATACCTGCAGGCCAGCTCCAGATACTGGCTTTTGCTGAAAGTATTACAGAGATAATTCCGGTTATTACCGCAAAGAACTCGAGATAACTCATTTTATAGCCAAGAACTGTAAAAAAGATGCTTTGGGCGTCGAAAAAATCCATATGCTGTTTATTTATGGAATATAAAACCCTAAAGTATATAATGAAAAGATTAGAGTTTAGGAATATGGAAAATAAATAAGTTAATGTCATACTGGGCCTATCGAAGACCGTTTAATACTTCGACAGGCTCGGTATGACAACTTTTTTACTTAAACATACCTTTCAATTTCGCAAGTTTTTCCTGTAGATCACCATCGGCGTCTTTTGGCTCATTGAGTGGCTTGAAGTTTTGCTTATTATTATTCTGCTTATAATCTTGCTTTGGTTTCTGTTCCCTGGGCTTCTGACTACGGACTTCTGACTTTGGACTGGCTTCAGTTTTCATCGATAGCGAAATCCTTTTACGGGCCACATCAACTTCCATAACGGTAACCTCTACCTTTTGATGCACTTTTACCACATCGTTCGGGTTGGCTACGAAGCGGTTTGCCAATTGGCTGGTGTGCACCAATCCATCCTGGTGAACGCCGATATCAACAAAAGCACCGAAATTGGTAATGTTGGTTACTATACCTGGTAATTTCATACCTGTTCTTAAATCGGCAATTTCGTTAATGCCATCTGTGAAGCTAAACGCCTCAAACTGCTCACGTGGGTCGCGGCCAGGTTTTGCCAATTCTTTTAAGATATCATTAAGCGTTGGCAGACCAATTTCGTCGGTTACATATTGTTGAGGCTTGATTTGTTTTTGCAGCTGCGTATCTTTCATCAGCGCAGAAACTGTTGTGCCCAGGTCTTTAGCCATTTTATCAACTACCGCATAGCGTTCAGGGTGTACACCGCTTGTATCCAATACATTTTCGGCATTACGGATACGCAGGAAACCTGCAGCCTGTTCGTAGGCTTTATCGCCTAAGCGCGGTACTTTTTTAAGACTTTCGCGGTTTTTAAACGCGCCATTAGTGTTTCTGTAATCTACAATATTTTGTGCCAAGGCCGGCCCCAGGCCCGAAACGTATGCTAAGATCTGTTTCGAAGCGGTATTTAGTTCTACCCCAACGGCATTTACCGCGCTGATTACGGTATCGTCCAGACTCGCTTGTAATTTATTTTGATCCACATCGTGCTGGTACTGGCCAACGCCGATAGATTTTGGATCGATTTTTACCAGTTCGGCCAAAGGATCCATCAGCCGGCGACCGATAGATACAGCACCGCGAACGGTAATATCCTGTGTTGGAAACTCCTCGCGGGCAACTTCCGATGCAGAATAAATAGAAGCACCACTTTCATTCACCATAACAATGGTGATATGTGGTAAATTTAAACCCCGAACGAAAGCTTCGGTCTCACGTCCAGCTGTTCCATTACCAATAGCAATCGCTTCAATATCATGTTTTTCGCAAAGCTGCTGGATCGTAAATTCGGCATTTTTAACATTTCCTTGTCCCGTGTGTGGGTAAATAGCAGTGTTCTCTAACAATTGACCTTGTTTATCCAAACAAACCACTTTACAGCCGGTGCGGAAACCCGGATCGATGGCCAATACATTTTTTTGACCCATAGGTGCTGCAAGTAACAACTGGCGTGCATTTTCGGCAAAAACACGGATAGCTTCCTCGTCGGCTTTTTGTTTGGTGAAAACACGCAACTCAGTTTCCATTGCTGGCTCGAGTAAGCGTTTGTAGCCATCTTCTAAAGCTTGCTGAACTTGTTTTGAAGCTGCATTGTTTCCGGTAACAAACTGATTTTCCAGTATTGAAATGGCATCTTCTGCCGGCGGGAGTGCATCTAACCTTAAAATCAATTCCTTTTCGCCACGGCGCATCGCAAGTACGCGGTGCGAAGCTGCGGTTTTAACAGGCTCATTCCACTCAAAGTAATCTTTATATTTAATGCCTTCTTCTTCTTTTCCTTTAATTACTTCAGCTTTAAATTCGGCCTTTTCCTGAAAATAGGTACGCATTTTGGTACGGGCTTCGGCATTTTCCGAAATCATTTCGGCAATAATATCCCTTGCTCCGGCTAAAGCCTCTTCCAAAGAATTTACGCCTTTTTCGGTATCTATAAATTTATCTGCTTCAGCATCCAGATCGAAGCTGTTCTGATCGAAAATCTGTAGTGCTAAAGGCTCAAGCCCTTTTTCTTTAGCCACCGACGCACGCGTTTTACGTTTAGGTTTGTATGGCAGGTAAATATCTTCTAAAAGCGAAATGGTTTCTGCTTCGTTAATCTGTTTTTCGAGCTCAGGGGTAAGTTTTCCTAAATCGGTCATTGATTTTAGGATGGCTTCGCGACGCTTATCCAGATCGCGTAACTGCAAAACGCGGTCGCGGATTGCGGCAACTTCAACTTCATCCAAACTGCCCGTTAATTCTTTACGGTAACGGGAAATAAAAGGAACAGTTGCACCTTCATCTAACAAATTTATAGTGGCAGTTACCTGCTTTTCTGCAACTTTTAATTCGGCTGCAATTATTTTATGGTGGGTTAACATATCTAAAATTAAAAGATCAAAGCTAGTTAGGATTTTTAGAAATTAAGGCTTTTTAAAATCAAGTTTTCCACCGAAATTTGTGAGTAAATTCTTTAGAAAACTGAGTGTAGCTACGCGTATTTATTTCTTTTTTACGGTTTTCTCCAGATCTAGTTCTGCTTTAAATTTGGTTATTTTGGTAATCAGCTCTAAAGGCATGGGTTGATCTATCGGGAACTGAACAGCTCCTTTGCTCCATTTATAATCGCCAAATTCATTCTTAAAGGCTTCGATACCAGAACCGGTAGGATAAAAGCCAATGTGTTTGGCATAACCGGCAAAGTACACTAAAATCCCCTTTTGCTTAAAGGCTGGCATACCATAACTAATTACTTCTTTAGCCTCAGGTACTGCAAGTTGTATGGTTTCGCGCACTTGTTGCAGCAATTTTTGGGTTGCTGCGGGGAAATTGGCGATATACTGATCGATGTTTTCTGGTTTCGGTTGTTCCATAACTTTATCTTGTTATGAAATTACAAAGAATCTCTGATAAATTATTGACTGATTACGATATCGTACTTGTGCAACAAGCCAGCTAAACCAGATTGCGAGAATTTAGCTTTTTTGATCCTGTTGTTATCCGGATCTATAGAATAATTGTAAGCCGTTCTAAAATCAGCTTTTTCCAGCATGGTTTTGTCGAATGTAGCATTGAGTAAATCGCAGTTTTCGAAAGTAGCGCCCGCAAGATCGCTTTCTGAAAAGTCGACTTCGTGCAGTTGTGAATTTTTAAAAGCCGTTTTTTTCAATTTGAGTTTGTAGAAAGAGCAATGATCTAATTTTGCATTGTTAAAGCTAAACGCCAACCCAAAATCGTTACAGTTTTCGAACCTCAATCCCAACATTTTGCAATCGTTGAAATTTACTTCGTTAAATACTGTTTTGGTAATGCTGGCCAGGCTTAGATTGCAAAAAGTGAACTGGCAATCCAGAAATTTAACACCACTTAAATCTGAATTGGAAAAATCGCAGTTAATGAATTTGCAGTTTTCGTATTCTGCTTTTGGCAAAGCACGTAAGGTGAAATCGGCTTTTTCGAAGGTTTGGTCGGCAATATATTCAGGCATGGGCAGTGGTTGATTTGGTATAGCGAAGATAAAAATATTAGCTTGCAAACCTCGCAGATTTTGTGCCCCAAATGGTAAATGCCGTTGTTAAATAAACCCGATAGTAGCGTAAAACCCGAAGGTGAGGAACGAACCAAGGCTTTGAAGCGGATAGCGGGGCTGGTATGACCGAAGCATTACAGGCTTTACTTAAATAAAAATCTAAATTTTTATTTAAGTAAGGTGACGCTCCACACGTTTAACATCCTTCTACCCGAGGGGAATAAAAAAATCCCCCAAATTACTTTGGAGGATTCTATCTATTTAATGAGATTCTTCGCTATGCTCGGAATGACAATTTATTTTGTTGCGTACATTACTTCTTTTACCGCTTTAATTACGCGTTCAGCATTTGGTAAGCTTGCTGCGATTAAAGTTGGTGAGTATGGAAGTGGAACATCGGCACAAGTGATACGTAAAACTGGTGCATCTAAATAATCAAATGCATTTCTTTGTACGTTGAAAGCAATTTCAGAAGAAATTGATGCCAATGGCCATGCTTCTTCTACTACCACTAAACGATTTGTTTTCTTAACTGATTCGATGATAGTTGCATAATCGATAGGACGAACAGTGCGTAAATCGATTACTTCTACATTGATTCCTTCTTTGGTTAATTCTTCTACAGCTGGGTTTACCACACGTGTTAACATTTTACCAAAAGTTACGATAGTAACATCAGTACCTTGTTTGGTTACGTTGGCTTTACCAAACTCTATGTAATATTCTTCAGCAGGAACATCGCCTTTATCGCCATACATTACTTCAGATTCCATGAAAATAACCGGATCTGGATCAATGATAGCTTGTTTTAATAAACCTTTAGCATCATAAGGAGTTGATGGAACAACAACTTTTAAGCCTGGAGTGTTGGCAAACCAGTTTTCGAAGTTTTGTGAGTGTTGTGCACCTAATTGACCGGCGTTACCTGTTGGGCCACGGAAAACCATAGGGCATGAAAACTGACCACCGCTCATTGATAAGATTTTAGCTGCTCCGTTGATAATCTGATCGATTGCAACTAAAGAGAAGTTAAATGTCATGAACTCTACAATTGGAATAAGGCCAGCAGTTGCTGCACCAGTTGCAATACCAGCGAAACCTAATTCGGCAATCGGTGTATCTATAATACGTTTAGCACCAAACTCATCAAGCATACCCTGACTTACTTTGTATGCACCGTTATATTCTGCTACTTCTTCACCTAATAAAAAAACGCGGTCATCTTTACGCATTTCTTCGCTCATGGCTTCGCGTAGTGCTTCTCTAAATTGGATTTCTCTCATTGTAAATTTTAATAACGGTGGCAAATATAATTATTAATCGCGTTGAAACCAAAGGCAATAATCTGTGTGTTTTGTAATAATTGTACTTGATTGCGGGGTTTTTTGCCAGCGATTTTTACTTATTGGAAATAAGGGAAATATTATTGTGCTTTTGCGCCAATAAAAGAATCGATTGCATGCTGATTTGCTTGTTTTCCGAAATATTTTTTTTGAAATATTGGGCTGAAAAATGAGAAATATTGATTTTTAATGATTTGGATTCAATAATCCATAAATTTCACTATCCAGAAACTCACCCCTGAAATAATAATCCTGCCTGAAATGCGCTTCTTTTACAAAACCGTGTTTAAGCAGTATTTGCCTCGAAGCATCATTTTCTACATTGATGTTTGCCTTGATGGTATGGAGGTTCATATCCACAAAACCAAAATCAATGGTTCTGTTCAAAGCTTCTGAAATAATGCCCTGGCGCCAATAGTCGGGATGAAGCATATAGCCAATTTCTGCCCTATGGTTGGCAAAATCGGTACGCCAGTACCCAATAGAGCCTATCATTTGCTCTGGATTTTCTTTCAATGCGATTACCCAGGCTAAATTGTCGCCATTTTCGAAACCTTCGTTAAATGTGGTAATAAAGGTTTTAATCTCCAGCAAATCTTTAGGCCTTTCTCTATCAATGTATTTCATCACTGTTTCATTGGTGCGCATGGCAAATAAGTTATCTGAATCTGATAACTTATGCTCACGAAGGATTAATCTTTCGGTTTCTAATACGGGGAATTTGGTGAAGTTTAAGGTTAGCATTTTTAAATTTAAAGGATTAACCACAAAGTGCGCAAAGTTTTTTCGCAAAGTAAAAGACTTAGCGTTCTTTGCGATTTTTCTTTTTCTGCTTTGCGGTTAAAAATTATTTCCCAAACAAAGTTTTATAAATAGAGTATTTGTAATTATCCTCGACGGCGCTGGCTACAAAATAAGGTGCCTCAAAAAGTTCGGTTAGTTTTTTTCTGAGCTCAGCCAAAAATTCCGGTTTTATTTCTTCGAGGTATTCACCAGAAAGTGTTTGCCTGCCCGATTTAAACCAAACCCCATCCACAGCCATAGTTTTAACCACATAAAGATTCGGTTCAACCCAGGTTTTGCCCGAAAATTGTTCGTAGGCGTAGGTATAAAGTAAGGTTTGCACCAAGGCCTTATTGATATTTTTTCCATCTGAGTTGAAAAGCTCGGCAACATCTTTAAAAGTAAGTTTATCGCTTCCGGTTTTATAATCTACAATTCTGGTTATGCCATCTTTCACATCAACACGATCTATAAAACCAAAAATTTTAATACTAGCTTCCTGGTTTTTTAATGGGAAGCTAATTTCGGCCTCGACCTTTTGCTCCAAACTAACTATGTTAAAGGGAGCCTGGTTTTCGTCCTGGTTTAAAATGATATTTACATAGGCTTCAACAATAGATAAAATTACCTTTTGCATGCCCTTATACTCCATTGCCTTATCGGGATGGTTGAACATAACCGCATTAAAAGCTTTATGGGTTAAAGCGGGTATCTGCTTCCTTTTTTCCTTAATCTTTTCTGCTGTGATTTCTGCTTTCCTTAAGTCTTCGTAGAAATATTCCATCACCTTGTGCAAAATAGAACCAATTTCGTTGGCTTCAACCACAGCGCTAACTTCTTTGGGTTCTTTAATGCCTGCTATGTAGTTGAAAAAGAAATCGATCGGATTCGAAATGTATTGCGTTAGTGCAGATGGCGAAAGTACTTTTTGCTTATTGAGGTATTTTTGCAGCGTTTGCTGGATAAAGGCATTATTGGTTTTTTCGATTTTTACTTCTTTAAACGCCTCGGTTTTTACTTCTAAATTAAGCTCATGGTAGGCAAAACTGAAACCGCTTTCATATTCCAGTTGCTTTAAAATCCTGCTGGCTTCGCCTGATGTGGATTCGTCGGTAAGGCTGTTATACACAAAGTTGATGTTCTTTGCGCGTTGCATTAACCGGTAAACCATGTAGGATGAAATGGCATCAAGGTTTTCGAGCACAGGCAAGCCATACACTCTACGGATGCTATCGGGTATAAAACTGTTTCCAATTGATGATTTTGGTATAATCCCTTCGTTAAAACCTAAAATTACCACTTTATCGAAATTCAGGTTACGGGTTTCCAGTAAACCCATTAACTGGATGCCGTTTAAAGGGTCGCCGGAAAGTGGAACGGCAATGGCCTGCAACGATTTTTGCACCAGATAGATTACAAAGGTTACATCCTCTTCGCCAATATGCTTGCCAAAGGTATCGTGCAGACGGTTTAGCTCCTGTATGGTTTTAACAAACAGTTCGGCATCTATTTTCTTTAACGTTTTGGCGTTCGATAAGCGGGTTAAAATAAAATCTAATACCGCCAGCAAATACGGCACTACATTTTTGGGGCTATCAATTTTTTTGTAGAAAACTTCAAACAAACCACTTTGGCGCAACAGCCGTTCGTGCTGAATTTCTACTTCATTTTCGGTTAATAGCGCTGTAAGGATTTTATCACGCATTTTCTGACTCAGGCCTGTTAGCGGGTGGGTTAAAAACGCCTCTACATTTTTGTAGCTCACTTTGCCATTGTGTATAATTTCCAGTTGACTGGAAAACCACAAATCGGCCAATCCGAATATGCTCGAGGTAGCCAGGGCAAATCCCATGGTCACGTTTAAATCAATATTTTTTTGGTTATAACTGGTTGGGATGGTTTGCAAAGCAGGCATCAACAGGCTTTCATCGGCCAGTACAACTACAGTTGAGCCAACTTCATTGAGGTCTGAATAATCATCTGCCAGAATGTTGTTTAATATTTTTGCCTGCGCCGATTGTCCCTGGACTTTAAAAACGTTAACTTGATGGGATTCGGTTTTCATCAGACTGGTACTATGCTCGAATACATTTTTTAAACCCAGCTGATTGAGGTTTTTACGTAAAAACAGACCTGCTTCCTGCAATGGATCGTTTAGGTAATATTCGTCTGCATCAAAATAGAAAAGCGCTTTATCTGCTTCCTGTAGCTGTGTAAATATTTTGGCTTCAGCCCTGGTTAACGCGTTAAAACCTACCAAAATGATCTTTCCTTTTTCAAAATCTACCGGTAGATTTTCTTGCTGCCCTATTTCTTCTGCTAAATGGCGGTATACGTAGCCATTGGTTAAATAATCCTGTGCTTTAAGAGCGGCGTGAAACTTATGGTAAAGTTTTGGCATTCTTCGCCACATTTTAATGAAAAGTTCCTGCTGCTTTTTATGCTTCCCTTCTGAGTAGGAGGTCCAGAATTGTGCTAAAAACTCGTATTGTTCGGGGCTTAAATAATCGAAATCTTTATTGATTACTGAAATATCTTCCAGGTCGCGGTAAAGTTTTTCGGCATCAACCAGGTCGTTGTCTATTTGGGTAAAATCACTCAGGATAATCTTAGCAAGTGGGAAAAATTTATGGCTCGAAATCGGTTCTAATTTCTCTTCGGCTAAAAGCTGGTTGTAAATTTTATGCAGGGTAAAAAACTGCAGGTAAAAATCGGCAATTTTATAATTGGTAGCTGCTGCAAAAAACTCTTGGATGGTATAAAATGATGGACTAAAAAACGGCTTTTTAATTATATCGGCCAGGTATTTCTGCATATAGGCAGCAGGGCGCTTGTTGTTAAAAACAATTGCGCAATGCTGGAGGTTGGATCCAAATTTTTCAATCAGATCTTCGGCTACTTCCTGTAAAAACGGCTTAATCATTTATACTAACTTTAATTTGCCACTAATGGCGTAAAACAAATAGGCCGAAACCTGCGTATGCCCCATATCCAAAAGCAGGTTTTTATAGTTTTCTACCTGCTCGAGGTGTTTCTCACTTTCGTTAAGTGTAAACTTATAATCGAGAATAATTACTTCATCATTATTGAACAAAATACGGTCGGGGCGGTGAAGTTTGCCTTTTGCATCGATAATGTTTTTTTCGGTAATGCTACCGGTAGCTTTGCTTAAAACCGCTTTTAAATCGACGTTTTCCAGCACCTCCAAAGCTTTCAGAACCAGGCTTGGCTTCTCATCTTCCTGTACAATGCCATCTAAAATCAAATTGGTAATATAAATCTCAACCTCTTTTTGGGTACCTGCATTGGCCAAAATATCATGGAGCAGGGATCCTTTTCTTCCTGATTTTTCGATATTGACCAAATGTCTAAGATGTTTATCTTCGGATGGGATATATAATTCTGATAATCGTGTAGTGGTTGGATAGCTTTTCAGGTCGATAAAGTTTGCTTCTTCATGTTTACTTTCTGCCGAAACAAAATCTACAATTTCGTATACCCCGTTTTCATCAAATTCATTTTCGAAAGTGAGGTTGATTACGTCACCCATGTTAGATAGTTTAAGTTCCTTTTTAGCCATGGTAGCGATATAAAGGTAATCTTTTGAGCGTGTGGTAGCCACATAGAGCATGTTCAGTGCATCCATGTTATTGTAGATCAGTTCTTCGTAATAGGCTTTAGCAATTGCCGAATCGGCTAACGCCTCATTATATTTTAGTGGAATGCCACGAAGCTCTTTATAAACAGTTTCATCCGATGAAACCCAGAAGGTTCCATTTGCCTTACCTTTGATTTCCCAATTGCAAAAAGGCACAAAAACGGCCCTAAAAGCAAGCCCTTTCGATTTGTGGATGGTAATAATCTGGATCGCATCTGCACCTTCGGGAGATGGTAATGATTTTTTAATCCCATCTTCTTCCCACCAGGTTAAAAAAGCAATGATTCCTTTTTCTCCCAGCTTGCCAGCCGATGCGGTTAAATCTCTAAAGGCCAGTAAATAGGGTAGATTGGCCGTGTGATTTTTTAATCCATAGCTTTCAATTAAAATTTCGACCAGTTCTGGCAATGGTAGCTGTAACCAGCTCTGCCAGTTTTCGCAAAGGGCAGGGGGTAAAACTTCGGAAAGAATGCTTAATGACCGGTTAGTAAGATTGAGGTAATCGTTGGCATTTACTTCTTTTTCCTGTAAAGCATAATAAAGCGCAATGCAATTGGCTTTGTACAGGGCCGTTTGCGATTCAAGGCCAATAAGCACCTTTAGCGTATTGATAATAAGCTGAATGGCGGAGTTGTTGGATATCAATAGCGCATCGCCGGATAGGACGGGTAATTTATGCTCCATTAATTTTCTAACGGTGAGCATGGCTTCACTATTGGACCGAACCAAAATGGCGATATCTTTTAAAGCATAGTTATGCTCCCGGAGTATTTTGATTTCGCTGATAATGTCATCCAGGGCAATATCCCTGAATGTAGTTTCGGTGAAACGAGCTTCATTAGGCGCATGTTCTTTTCCGAATTTTTTAATTTTTATAGTACCACCTTTCGGAGTGTTAGTTGCAAAGTTTTGGGTTGAAGTACTGTAAATATCGGTTATAATTTGCGTATAGTGTTCTGCTTCCCACCACGATGAAATGCTTTCGGGTTTGGTAAGCAGATTTTGATTTAATTCATTTTGCAAGGCAAGCGGAATAGACCGGTAAAGAAAATTGTTGAAAGTGATGATGTTTTCTGCACTCCTATAATTTTCAGCCAGACTGTCTTCCATTACATTTTCTGGACCTACATCGCGTCTGGCGTGTTGGTGCAGGATATTCCAATCGCCATTGCGCCAACGGTAAATAGATTGTTTGGTATCACCCACGATGAGATGGTCGATCAGTGTTTCACTTGGTGTGGCGATGGCGTTGGTAAGGAGCGATTTAAAACTTCCCCACTGACTGGTTGAGGTATCCTGAAATTCATCGAAAAGGAAATTGCGGTATCTGTTGCCTACTTTTTCCCAGATAAATGAGGGATTATCGCCGGCATCTTCGGTTATGCCCGAAATTAATTTCTGCGCATCGCTAATGAGCAGGTTATCGTTTTCTGCGCGGTATTCTTTTAAAAGCACGGCAATTTCCTGCATTAACCTTAAATAATACAGGTTTTTGTTAAATGCAATG
The DNA here is from genome assembly GCA_965284455.1 of Sphingobacteriaceae bacterium. Lineage (GTDB taxonomy): Bacteria > Bacteroidota > Bacteroidia > Sphingobacteriales > Sphingobacteriaceae > Pedobacter. The sequence continues at coordinate 3,974,771 of OZ260086.1, read as the reverse complement.
GCGAGGCTGTAATTGGGTAAATGTGCTAAATAATGAGTTTTAAGTTGTTTTAGTAACGGATTTACAATTTCGTAGGCCTCTGGGAAGTTCACATTTTTTTGAAACCACTCATCCGGTTCATCAATTAGATTGAAGAGTGGTTCTATTTTAGAAAAATCGCCACGGGCAACAAGTATGATTTTAGCGAGTGCGCTGCGCGATTTCCCTTTAAGGTGTTCATTCTCGACACCGGTAACGCCCAGGGCTTCATGCGCATCGGTAGCAATGCGGATAATTTCATCTTCGAAATTTTTGATCTCAGCTTTAGTGATGCTGATATATTTCTTGAAAAGCTCATCGATATTCTCTAAGCCCAAAGCAGTTACCGCATCTTCGAAAATCTGAAAACGTTCTGAAAATATTTCCCCAATCAGGTTGTACAGTTCGAATTTATAATTCCAGCTTTTATTGTCGCTGATACGCTCGATAGCCAGATCGATAATCCATTGTAAGAGCTGTTTATTATGGTCTAAAGCTTCATCCAGTTTGGCAACCAGGTCATCTTTAACTTTATCATAATTCATCTCTAAATTATAATCCGCATTAAGGCCCAGCTCGAAAGCAAAACCACGGATTACTTTTTGCACGAAACCATCAATGGTACTAACCGAAAAGCGGCTATAATCGTGCAGGATTTTACGGTAGATTTTATCTGCTTTAAATTGCAGCTCCTGACCGCTCATTTCGGGGTAAGCCTGTAAAATGAGCAACCGGTAATTGTCTATTTTCTTTGCTGGATTACCCTTTGCCAATCCCAGCAGCACTTCCAGAATCCGGGTTTTCATTTCCTCGGTGGCCTTGTTGGTGAAGGTAACAGCTAAAATTTCGCGGTATTTATTGTCGCCGGAAAATAGTAGCGTGAGGTAATGTGCTGTTAAACTGAATGTTTTACCAGAACCGGCAGAAGCCTGAAGAATTTTAAGTGGTTTGGGCATAATATGATTGCTCTCGGATTTTAAACTTACAACAATTTAAAATCTTCGCGAAATCATGATATCAACAATTCTATTCCGTTAAGCCTTTTTCTTCTTCCTTTTGTTAAGTGTTTTGTGGCTGATTCTGGCTGGTCTTTCGGCCATTTCGATTTTTAAGCCAAGTAAATCGCGGATTACTACCGAAGCACAGGCTCCGCCAAATGCAGCAGGCAGGTAAGAAACAGTTCCGTAAGCCGAGCGTTTAAAATTGCTGCCATCGGTCATGATCATCGAGTTTTTATCCACTTCTTCGGTCGAGAAAACAGCCTTGATTTTTGCGGCGTTTTCCAGTTTGTTTAATCGTTTGCGTACGTAACTGGCAAAAACACATTGATAAGTATCGGGAAGCATGGTAATCCTTAATTTGGTAGGATCCATTTTACCGCCGGCACCCATTGAACTTACAATTGGAATATTTTTCTCCAACGCTGTAGAGAGTAAGGTAATTTTTGGCATTACACTATCGATGCAATCCATAATGTAATCGAATTTGCCTTCTAAAATTTCCCTACACTTCTCGGGGGTAAGAAAAGTATCGACTACGTGCAGTTTTAATTCAGGGTTGATGGCCTGTAAACGCTCGCGCATGATTTCGGCCTTACCTACACCATGATTGGTGGCTAAAGCTGGCAGCTGTCTGTTCCTGTTGGTAGGATCTACCACATCACCATCCACAATAGTCATTTCGCCAACTCCCGACCGGCAGATAAATTCTGCAGCAAAAGAGCCAACGCCACCTAAACCAATTACTAAAACATGTTTGGCTTGAAGTTTTTCTATCCCATCATTTCCTACAAGTAGGGCAGAGCGCGAAAGCCAGGTTACATCAGACATTATAATTTTTCTATTTTACCAAAGAAGAGTCGATTAATACAGAATTGATATTTTTCTGTGGTTTCAGTATCTCCGTGGCTATTTTACAATAAATTTAAATTTTTCCAGTTGGCAAAAATACGAGCTTTAAGCTCATCAACCGTACATTTTTTTAAATTGGCAGCAGCCTGGTAAATTTCAGCGATGGGAATATCCGCATCATCGGTTTCGAGAAAGAAGTTATCTGTTTCCGTTATCAGTTTTGCTGCGCCTGTGCCGGCTTTTAATATTGCCGTTCCAAACGAAAGGAGGAAGCCTTTATCTAGCAGCTGCTTACCAAGTAATTCGTTTTTATTGAAACCATGGATAATCATCGGAACTTTAACCTGAAGCCTGTCTTTAAGCGCAATCAGCTCAGAAAAGCATTTTACACAGTGCAATATTAATGGCTTGTTAAGCTTTTCAGCCAATTTGATTTGTTCCGTTAAAATAAGCAGCTGGTTGTTTACATTTTCGCCCCTGAGTTTATCTAAACCACACTCGCCAATGAGTTTTACGTTGGGTTGCCGGGCCAGCACTGCCAGATAGCGCATTTGCATTTCTAAAGCATCGAGTTGGGCAAACCAGGGATGTAAACCTACTGAAACTGGCTTTTTTTTAGGCATAGCGAGAAAGATATCGCTGGTTAACGATAAGCTTTGAATGCTGATAGCCCCCGGCTGTGTAGCAGTTTTGTGGCTATGTATGTCTAAAAAATCCATTGAACTACAAAGATAATATAGAAATGGAAGATGGGAAATGTAAGATGGACGATGTAAAATGGAAGATGGATGATGGAAAATGTGTGATCGATTAAAGCTTTTGATAAAACAAATCTGTTAGTGACCAATGACCAGCGAATGTTTCCGCTCTGTAAAGAATTTGCGAATAATCTATTACATTAGTAGGCTTTCTTATTTTTACTTTATTATTCTAAAAAATCATGAAAAAGATAATCATTCTATTGGTGGCTGTATTTGTGTCAACGGCAGCTTTTAGTCAGGCGAAAAAGGAAGGGGTTCATATTTATAACCCTCAGGCCGATGCCAAAGCAGATATTGCAGCAGCTGTAACCAAGGCAGCTAAAGAAAATAAGCATGTTTTATTACAGGTTGGTGGTAACTGGTGCACCTGGTGTATTGCTTTCCACAATTTGGTTGATAGTACAGCTACCTTAAAAAAATACATCAACGATAATTTCGAAACCGTTTTGGTTAATTATAGCCCTGAGAATAAAAACGAAAGTGTTCTGGCTAATTTAGGTTATCCGCAACGTTTCGGTTTTCCGGTGTTTTTAGTTTTAGATGGAAAAGGGAAAGTGTTGCACATCGAAAATTCGTCGTACCTGGAAACAGAAGAAATAGGGGCTAATGGTAAAAAGAAAGTTGGACACGATGTAAAGAAAATCACTTCGTTTTTAAAAGGTTGGACCACAACTGCAGTTAATCCGGAAACTTATAAAGCTAAGTAGTGTAATAACTTAGTGCTAAATACAACAAAGCCGTGTCGACTTTACATCGACACGGCTTTGTATTTTAATCGTCTAAATCATCTTCTTCATGCGCGTTGTCATCAAGATTTAGTTCATAAGAAGCTCTTGAAGCTTCATCCGCCTGCTCTAGCAAATCTTTATCGTGCTCAATACTGGTATCATCACCGGTAATTTCATTGATATTTTCCACTTCGTCCTCCTTGCGCAGTGCATCGTTAGGATCGCTGGAATAATTGTTGTTTTCTGGATCTATCATAACATTAAGATTTATAGTTAGATAATCGCTTTAAGCTGAAAATTGTTTTAAAAAAAGCAGAAAGGCTAAAATCGAATGAATGAATTTTGAATGAGTGAATGGGGATATCCAAAACATTCAATCATTCAAAACTCAATCCTTTGTACGTTTCGTACCTCTGTGGTTAACAATTATTGGCCTTCACCAAATTTATAAAACGGCGCTACACTTACCGGCAATTTGCCTGTTGCTACCAGTCTGTTATTAATCACCGCTGCAGCCGAAATCTGCATATAATCTTCTTTCTGGTAGGCTACAACAAGCCCTTTACTGTTTTCTAAGCCAGGCAGGCTTGCCAGGTTATACGGATTGGCAAATAGCGCAAAAACAGCATTTTTAGCTGATAGTTCTTTAATGAAATTCTTTACTCCGGCATTTAGCGGCATATTGTTGGCCGGACGGGAGCGGCTATCGTGGATACCTACAATAACCTGATCAAAAGCAGCTATTTCGCGGGCAATGTTCGAGATTTGTGTAGGATTTGCATCTTTATCCAAAACGTAATAAACCGAGTTGTAATAACCTTTCGCAATTTCCTTCTGGAAAGTAGTAACAGCAGGTACGCCGATACTGATGATAGCAGTCCTTCTGATGGGAATTAACCGTTTAATATAATCTTTGCCTTTTAATAAAGTAACCGAAGCATTGGCCAGTTCCTGCACCAAAGCATTGCTGGCGTTACGGTTAACAGCGGCAACTATTCCTTGTGTTACTACGGTGTCTTTTCTGGCTAAACCTGCCCAGTATTTTGCCGTTAATATTTTACGCACGCTCTGGTCTATTTCAGCCATACTTACGCGGTCTTGCCTAACGGCTTTACGTACGAGTTTAATGGCTCTGTCGCTATTTTCCGAAAGCTCCAGGATATCGTTTCCGGCAATAATGCCCATTAAATCAGCTTCACCATTTTTGAAATATTTAACCACGCCTTTCATATCCATCGCATCGGAAATAATCAGACCTTTAAAACCTAGTTTTTGCTTTAAAATACCGGTAACAATAGGTTTAGAAAGTGTAGAAGGTAAATTCGGGGTATTATCAAGAGAGGGGATATTCATGTGTGCAATCATCACGCCCGATGCGCCCTGCTTAATCAGCTCTTTAAAAGGATACATTTCTAAAGTATCTAATCGCGTGGCCGAAAAGGTAAGCTGAGGTAAGTCGTAGTGCGAATCTACATCGGTATCGCCGTGACCAGGAAAGTGCTTTAGCGTAGTTAAAAGGCCGCCATCCTGCATCCCTTTCATGTAAGCCGCAACTTTGGTGGCTACGTTATATTTATTTTCGCCAAAAGAACGGTAATTAATCACCGGATTTTTCGGGTTGTTGTTGATATCGGCATCAGGGGCCAAATTCATCTGCATGCCCATGCGCTTATAGTCTTTGGCTACTTCTAAGCCCATTTTGTACAAAAGTTCCTTGTTCTGGATTGCACCCAGGGCCATTTGGTAAGGATAAGATATGGTACTGTCTAAACGCATACCCAATCCCCATTCGCCATCATTGGCAACAATTAAAGGCACCCGGCTTAATTTCTGGTAAGCATTGGTGGCAATGGCCTGCCTGCCTGGACCACCCTGAAAAAATATAACCCCGCCCAATTGCTCCCGCTTAATTACCTGTCCAACCGAATCGGTATATTTTTGGCCCAGGTTGGTATGCGCACGTACAAAGAACATTTGTGCAATGCGCTCCCTGCGGTTAAGCTTATTAAAAACCGAATCGACCCATTTAGGTTGATTCGCTAACATTTCTAAATAGGTTTTTTGTTGTGCACTGCCCGAAAATGCAGTTCCACAGAGCGCAATGAGTATAAAAAGATTTTTTTTCACTTGTTTTGTTGTATCAGTTCAGCTAAATTAATAAACCAAAGCCGTATTAAACAAAAACTCGTCCAAGTAATCGATTTAATACAGTAAGTTTTAAGAAAAGTGTATGAATTAAGCTTTATACATCCCTTTACCCTCAATAAAATCAATTACTTTATCGGGTAAGAAAAATTGGACATTCTTTTGTGCTTTAATAGCCTTGCGGATAAATGTTGAAGAAATTTCCATCAAAGGCGTTTGGGTAAAGGTAATTGTGGGGTGGTTTTCCCAGTCTGCAACATTAGCTCCTGGCCTTGGGTATACGTAAATCTGGTAGTTTTTTAACAGCACCTCGTAATTCTTCCACTTTTTAAACGAAACCAGGTTATCTGCACCCATAATTAACACAAATTCCTTCTCCGGATATTTTTCGTGCAGATAAGTTAAGGTATCGACGGTGTAAGAAGGTTGTGGCAGGGCAAACTCAATATCACTCACCCGAATGTGCTCGGCATTTTCGGTGGCAAGTTTGGCCATTTCCAACCGGTCGTACATGTTGGTTAAACCGTTTTTATCTTTTAATGGATTGTGCGGAGAAACCACCAGCCACACTTCAGCTAGCTCGGTATGATTGGCCATATAGTTGGCAATAATTAAATGGCCGGTATGAATGGGGTTATAAGAACCGAAGAAGAGTCCAGTTTTCATGTTTTTCAGTGTTTGTACCCGTCATTGCGACGCTGGGTTCAGCGAGCCGAAGCAATCTCATCCGAAATAAAAGATTGCTTCGCGCGCTGCAAAGTCTATTGCTTTTGTATGCAATGATGGATTTATTTCTTCAAAAAATCACCCACCAGCTGCTCCGCTTCCGCACAGGCTGTAGCCAGATCAAAGTTTTTTAAAATTACATCAAACTTATCAGCATAAAGCAATTCTTTCTCGGCTTTGATGAAACGCTCCTGTAGTTTTTCAGGGCTATCTGTTCCGCGGCCGCTTAAACGCTCTTTTAATACTTCTAACGATGGCGGTTGAACAAAAATGGCCAATGCATCTTCTTCGTACTTTCTTTTCAGACGGATACCACCCTCTACGTCAATATCGAAGATAACCTGTTTGCCTTCATTCCAGATGCGTTCTATTTCTGAACGTAAGGTGCCATAAAAAGTTCCGTTGTAAACCTCTTCAAACTCAACAAACTCCTGATGAGCCACTTTATGTAAAAACTCTTCCTTACTGATGAAATAGTAATCGTTTTCGTGTTTTTCTGTTCCTCTTAACTCGCGGGTGGTGGCAGAAATAGAAAAGCTTAGCTCAGGAAATTTCTGTAATAAATGATGTACGATGGTGGTTTTACCTGCTCCTGACGGTGCCGAAAATATGATTAATTTACCTTGCATGCTTTAATATTGTTGGAAGGTTGGAAAGTTAAAGGTTGAAAGGTTGCATGTAAACATTGCAACTTAACAACGTTCAAATCTTACAACACATTCAGTAATTGTTCTTTTATCTTTTCTAATTCTTCTTTCATTCCCACCACAAATTGTTGCATTTGGGCATCGTTCGCCTTAGCACCCATGGTGTTAATCTCCCTTCCTATTTCCTGCGAGATAAAGCCCATTTTTTTGCCGTTTGCTTCCTTACTGGCTAAAGTTTGCAAAAAGTAATCACAGTGACTTTTCAAACGTGTTTTTTCTTCGGTAATATCAATCTTGTCAATGTAGTAGATTAATTCCTGCTCAAAACGGTTCTGGTCTATATTTACCTTACCCACTGCATCCTCTAAAAACTGGCTAAACTTATCGCGGATAGTTGTAATTCTTTTTGGCTCCAGTTCTTCAACCGATTTAAAGTAAGAAAGAATGTTTTTGATCCTCAACTCTAAATCGGCCTTTAAAACAGCACCTTCGTCTTCTCTAAATTTATTAAAGTTGGCTAAAGCAGCAGTAAAAATCTGGTATAAGTGGTTCCACTCATCTTCGCTTACACTTTCTTCTTTATAGCTGATCACATCCGGAAAAGTTAAGGCGGTTTGCAATAAATTACTGCTATCGGCACCTAATTCGTTGTTAACAGCAACAAGTTGTTGGTAGTAGTGGCTTAATAGTGCGGTATTAATTGTAGCACCTGTAACTTCACCATTGGTGCGTTCTACATTGATGCTTAAACTTACTTTTCCTCTTTCGATATCTTTACTGCAGATATTACGCAGAATCAACTCTTTATCAGAAAAAGCTTTAGGATATTTTAAATTGAGCTCCAGGAATTTACTGTTGAGCGATTTGATTTCGACACTATACTTTGCATTTGCATAATCGGCTGTTGCTAAGCCGTATCCTGTCATGGATTTTATCATGCGCAAAGATAGGGTTTTAAGCCGAAAGGAGAAATAATAATGGTCAGTGCCTCAGAATTGTGGATAGTTGCAAATAAAATATGACATCGCCGATATTTTGAAAACCAACGTTCCGTTTTTCATCGCAGAAGCAGTCCGCTTTACTTCGTTACACTCCGTGCCCGCTACATCCGATAGCTATCGGATCGGGTTTAATTTTCGATGCCAGTAATTTTTGGCCAGGCCTGCCCCCTACAAGGTGCAAAACCACCGTTTCTAAACCTGATGGGGGTGACCTCCCCGATTTTTCATCGGGATAAAACGGACAGCAGGACTGATTTGGCCAAAAGTACCGGAGTGTTTATTTTCTAATAATTAAAAATGATGCTATTTTTCCAGCAAGTTCAAAATCGCATTAAACGTTTTTTGCTTCAGTTCGCCCAGATCTTCTGTTCCCAAGCCTTTCACCTCAATGACTTCGCCAAATATCGTTTTAATGGTTCCCGGATACAACAAGAACGGATCGGTTCGTGGTAAATGCGCCCTGCTGTTGAGTATGGCAAAGGGTAAAATGGGCGTTTGGGTTTCTATCGCTAAACGAAAAGCACCATCGTAAAAAGGAGCTAAGGGTTGGTCTGATTTATTCATCGTTCCTTCGGGAAAAATTAGAATCGATTGCCCCTCGGCGAGGTCTTTGCGCAATTCAGCTACAGAATGGTCACGGCTTTCACGACTGCTGCGGTCAATCATTACCACCAAACGTTTATAAATCCACCCAAACACTGGTATTTTAAGCATTTCTATTTTTCCCAGCGGACTAAAAGCCTGCGGAATACCCAGCACAATGGCTACCGCATCTAAAAACGAACTGTGGTTGCCAACGTAGATATAAGCCCTCGTGGTATCAATTTTAGCGCCTCTGGTGGCAAACCAGAGACAGGTAAATAAACTGAAACCCCAGGCCCAGAATTTTAAGAAATAAAAAGAAATCTTCCGGCCGGTTTTTTCGTTAAAAATACCCATGCTAAGGATGATAAACGGGCAAATGATTACCATGAGTATAAAGAATACAATTGCCGCATACAACAAATAGAATCCGCCCAATAGTTTTCGCATGTTTATTAACGTTTTATTAACAATTTGAACGTGTAACAAATGTTAATTTTACGAAAAATATCTTAGAGATGGGAAAGCATTTTTTGATGTGTTTTCAGGAGTTTTAATGATTTAAAAGATATTTCCAGGTTTGGGATGTAACAATTAGAGCAGAAAACAAACAACAAAACCGATCTGCTGTTAAATTAGTGCATTATCAGAAAAGTCTAATCAACCAGATCGTTTAACTTGCCATTTTAACACCATGAAGCATTTGAAATTTATTCTTTTACTGATTATCGTGGTACAGGGCTTAAACAGCAAGGCTCAAAATTTTGTGCTTAAAGGAGTGGTAATTGAAAAAGGTTCGAATGTGCGGATTGCACTAGCCGAAATTACCAACCTGAATAATAAAATGGGGACCACCAGTAATGAGATTGGCTTTTTTCAGCTAAATGCGAAGGTAGGGGACACCCTGTTGGTAAAAAAAAGAAATTTAACCGACCTGAAGCTTGTGGTGAAAACAAATGATGACCTTGTGGTTTACCTGCTTAGAGGTAGTACCATGCTGGAAGAAATAACGGTAAAAGGCCAAACCAAAAAGCAGGAGATGGAAGCTATTAAGCGCGATTTGAAGCACAATGGCTCTTTTTACGCCGGCAAACCGCCATTAATTTTATTAAGTCCTTTTGGTGGCAGCCCCATAACATTTTTTTACGAATTATTTGGGAAAACACCGGCAAGAGCGCGTAATTTTAACCGTTATTATAAGAAAGAGCTGAGCTTAATTGAGATAGATAAATTCTTTAATAAAAGCCTGGTAACCAGTTATACCACTTTAAGGGGAAAGGAACTGGATAAATTTTTGCTCGATTATTATCCCAGCAGCAGCATGGCAAATAACTGGAACAATTACGATGCTGTTAAATACATCAAAGAATCGGCTAAACACTATACTGATACTTTGAAACGCAACAATTAATTACAACATGAAGAATTTTAAATTTACCATTATACTCATTCTTTTATCTACCACAGGATTATTTGTCCAGGCACAGGATTTTATAGTTAAAGGGGTGGTTATTGAAAAGGGTTCGAATATCAGGATTGCCCTATCAGAAATTACCAATCTGCGCACCGGCATTGGTGTAGGGAGTAACGATATCGGGATGTTTCAGCTTAAAGCAAAAATTGGCGATACGCTTTTGGTAATCAAAAGAAATCTGATCGATCAAAGGGTTGTGGTAAAAAACGAGGAAGATATTGTCGTTCATTTGGTACGCGGGAGTACGACGCTTGATGATGTGACTATTCGAGGCAATACCAAACAGCAGGATTTAGCTGAAATTAAAAGAGAATTTAAAAACAAAGGAGTTTACAATGGTGGAAAAACCACACTTTTATCCGCTATTTTTAGTCCGTTAAATGCTTTGTATAATTTATTTGGTACCGATCCTAAAAATGCGAGGAGGTTTGGCCGATATGCCGATAACGAGATAAAGCAATCGCAGATTGATGTGTATTTTAATCAGAGCATCATTAAAAACAATACCGAATTAAGAGGCGATACTTTGGAGAAATACATGCTAAATTGTCGCCCTGAGTTTGATAAGGCCCAATATTGGAACAGCTACGATTACATCAAGTATATTAAAGAATCATCTAAAAAGTTTACGGATACGCTAGGGAAAGGGAGGTAGTTTTTAGTCCTTAGTCTGGAGTCTTTAGTCCAGAGTCAACTAGTAACTGTTAATCGAATGAACCGATATAGAAGTTTGGAGTTGGGCGCTTGGAGTTAGTTAAAATAGATTAACCGATAAACAGTTATCCAATTAAAATAGTAAGTGGCATAGCGCTGTGTGCATAGGGCATGGTGTTAGTTTACCTAATGAACCAATGGCGAATGAACTAACAGCTTTGGAGTGTCAGTTAACCGATTTAAACAATTAACCGATTAACCAAAATATAGTTACAATAGGTAGTTACCAATGAACTAATGACCAGTGAACGAATGAACCTCTAAATACTAAGTGCTTCGCAGGCCTTCTCTGCGGCTAATTTCTCTGCGTTTTTCTTGTTATAATCTCTTCCGGTACCATATTTTTCGCCTTCAACCAGGGCGGTGATGGTAAATAGTTTAGCGCTTTCGCCTTCGCCATTTTGTACCAGTTCGAACATTACATCTTTACCGTGGCGCTGGCACCATTCAATCAGTTTACTTTTAAAATTGGTTTCGGTAAGTTCGAGGGTATGGATATCGATATGGGGCTTTACAATGCGACGGAGCAAAAACTCTTTGGTAAAGTTATAGCCCTTATCCATGTAAATGGCCCCAACAATGGCTTCAAAAGCATCGCCCAGCATGGAGTTGTGCTTGGTTTGGATACTTACCGAACGCTGATCGAACTGAATGAGCTTATCAAAACCAATTTTCTTTGCCAATTGGTTGAGGTTAGCCCGGTTTACAATTTTTGAGCGCATCTCGGTTAAGAAACCCTCTTCCTTGTACGGATAATGTTTAAACAGTAATTCTGCAATTACGGATCCTAAAACTGCGTCGCCTAAAAACTCCAGGCGTTCGTTGCTGCTTCTGCTGCCATTTTTTAAAACCTTAGCCACAGAGCGGTGCCTGAACGCCATTTTATATAGCGTAACATTCCCTGGAATAAAGCCTAAAATATTTCTCAGCTTTTTAACAAACTCCTTTTCGGGAGAAAGATAAAGTTTATATAATTTTAATATCGGCATTAAATAAATAACACAATTAACGGCTAATCAGCATATTTAACTAAGTTATCTATTTTTAATTAGCATACAAAATTATATAGCAGCTGCTCTAAATTAATCTTCGTATTTCTTGAAAATCACAGAAGCGTTATGACCACCAAAACCGAATGTATTACTTAAAGCTGCTCTAACAGTACGTTTTTGCGCTTTGTTAAAAGTAAAGTTCAATTTAGGGTCAAATGCAGGATCGTCTGTAAAGTGATTGATTGTTGGTGGAACAATATCATTTTTAACAGAAAGAATTGCGGCAATTGCTTCAATAGCACCGGCAGCTCCTAAAAGGTGGCCAGTCATTGATTTGGTTGAGCTGATATTTAATCGATAAGCATCTTCGCCAAACAATGTACCAATGGCTTTGGTTTCACTAATATCACCTAGTGGTGTAGAAGTACCGTGTACATTGATATAGTCTATATCAGCAGGAGTTAAGCCCGCATCTTTTAGTGCATTTGTCATTACCATTCTGGCACCTAAACCTTCAGGATGTGGTGCTGTGATGTGATTGGCATCTGCACTCATTCCACCGCCAACAAGTTCTGCATAAATTTTTGCACCCCTTGCCTTTGCATGTTCAAGTTCTTCTAAAATAATGGTTCCTGCACCTTCACCAGCTACGAAGCCATCGCGGTCTTTATCAAAAGGACGTGAAGCTGTTGCCGGATCATCGTTACGTGTAGATAATGCATGCATGGCGTTAAAACCACCCATTCCTGCCTCGTTAATGATTGCTTCAGAACCTCCGCTGATAATTACATCGGCCATACCCAAACGGATATAGTTAAATGCATCAATCATAGCGTTGGTAGAAGAAGCACATGCCGAAACAGTTGCAAAATTTGGCCCACGTAAACCGTATTTGATAGAGATATGCCCTGGAGCGATATCAATAATCATTTTAGGGATAAAGAATGGATTGTATCTTGGCGTGCCATCACCTTTGGCGAAATTTGAAATTTCGTCCAAAAATGTTTTCAATCCACCTATGCCTGCGCCCCAGATTACGCCGATTCGGTTGGTATCTAATTTTTCAAAATCAAAACCTCCATCCTTCACAGCCTCATCTGTAGCCACAAGGGCATATTGTACAAACGGATCTAGCTTGCGGGCTTCTTTCTTCTCCAAAAAGTCTTCCGGATTGAAATTTTTAACCTCGCATGCGAATTTAGTCTTGAACTTTTCAGTGTCAAAACCCTTAATAGGAGCAGCGCCACTCACCCCGTTAGTCAATCCTTCCCAAAAATCGGGAACATTATTGCCTATAGGAGTGAGCGCACCCAACCCTGTTACTACTACTCTTTTTAATTCCATTTATACTGAAAAAGCGTAATTCTATTTAACGTTTTTTTCCAAATAAGCAATCGCTTGACCAACTGTACCGATGGTTTCAGCCTGATCATCAGGAATAGCTACATTGAATTCTTTTTCAAATTCCATAATCAACTCTACGGTATCTAAAGAATCTGCACCTAAATCGTTGGTGAATGAAGCCTCTGGCGTAACTTCGCTTTCGTCAACACCTAGTTTTTCTACGATAATAGCCTTAACTCTTGAAGCAATATCAGACATAATTTTATAATTTAATGGTTAAATAATTCTGTGCAAAGAAAAATAAATTCTTACAATTTTCAAATGTTTTTATTTCGATACGTAATTTTGGTATCTCAATAACACAGCGAATATAGAATTAGTTTTTTAATTTCGTTCTGTAAATAATTTATTTCGCTTTGAATAGAACTTACCTAAAACTTACCTTAGACCTTGATTTTATACTAATTGCGATTACTGCACCCCTAAAAGACTATGTGCTTTGCCACAAAATTAATACCCGTTTAAACACACAATTTGAAAAGATAGAAGACCACGAAATTTTTTTTAATATCGACGAACCGGCCTGGTGTTTCTCTAAATATTACTTTTTTGTAGAGCAGGGCGAGGTAGAATATTACCTGATCAGTAACCGGAGCAGCGATGGTTTTCTGATTCCGGAGATGAACAAGGTAGATTTCTTTATCATTATTAAAGAATTTATAGATAAGGAAGATTTGGATTATCTGATCAACGGATTGAATAAACTACCTGATATACAGGTGGCTGCAAAGATAGATCCGACCAAGTTAAAGAGTAAGGAGAATTTGGTAATATAAAAATTATATACTTGGTGTATTAAATACACTATATTTGACGGTTACAAACAAAAAGAACAAAGAAACAAAATATATAAAATTTAATGCGGTTTGTCTATTTTAGATGAAAATAGCGTTTGCTAAACCGCATTCTAAAATCAATTAATTAAATGAAACCTTTTCATTCGAGAACCAAAATTGTAGCCACACTAGGGCCTGCATCAGCAAAACCAGATGTATTATATAGTATGTTTAACGCAGGTTTAGATGTTTGCCGTCTAAACTTTTCGCACGGGTCGCAGGCCGATCACCAGGCGGTTTTGGATACCATCCGCGATTTAAATAAAAAATACGATTATAATGTAGGTATTCTTGCCGATTTACAAGGACCTAAAATTCGTATTGGCTTGGTAAAAGAAGGTGGTATTAACCTGATCAACGGTAAAACAACCGTAATTACCACCAACGAATGTATTGGTAATGAAGAACGGATTTACATTACATACCAAAACTTTCCTCAGGATGTTCAGGCTGGTGAGATTATCCTTTTGGATGATGGAAAACTACAGATGAAAGTTTTATCTACCAACCTGAAAGACGAGGTTACCTGCGAGATTGTACATGGTGGTATTTTAACTTCAAGAAAAGGGGTAAACCTGCCAAATACTAAAGTTTCTATTCCTTCATTAACTCCTGAAGATCGTGAGAACTTAGAATTTGTCCTGGAAAATGACGTAGAGTGGATTGGTTTATCTTTTGTGCGTAAAGCTGAAGATATTATCGAACTGAAAAAAATAATTGCTGAACGCGGTAAATCTGCCCGTGTAATTGCCAAAATTGAAAAGCCTGAAGCGATTGCTAATATCGATGAGATTATTGCAGTAACTGATGGTATAATGGTTGCGCGTGGCGATTTGGGTGTTGAATGCCCAATGGAAGAAGTGCCGTTGTTACAGAAAATGATTGTTGCTAAATGCAGGGCAGCTTCTAAACCTGTAATTGTAGCTACGCAGATGTTAGAGAGCATGATTACAACTCCTCGTCCAACACGTGCCGAAGTGAATGACGTAGCTAACTCTGTTTTAGATGGTGCCGATGCGGTAATGCTAAGTGGCGAAACATCGGTGGGTGAGTTTCCGCTGATCGTAATCGAAACGATGCAAAAAATCATCCAGAACATTGAAGAAAACAACTATCCGTTCAATCCAGATAAGTTTTTGAAACCAAAATCGCCTTCTTTCTTAAGTGATGCGATTTGTGATTCTGCCTGTTTCCTGGCTAAACAAACCAATGCTGTAGGTATTGTATCGATGACTTTAAGCGGTTATACTGCTTTCGAAATCTCGAGCCACCGCCCAGAAGCATTAACTTTTATTTTTACCAGCAACCGCGCATTGTTAAATGCAGTGAGCTTACTTTGGGGGGTAAGAGGTTTCTACTACGATAAGTGGGAAAGTACCGATAACACCATCATTGAGGTTAATGAGTTCTTAAAAAGCAAAAAACTGGTTAAACCAGGCGATATCATTATCAATACCGCAGCTATTCCTATCGAAGCTAAAGGTAAAACCAATATGTTAAAAATCACTGTTATAGACTAATAGCGATTAATCTCTTTAGAAATGCTCCTGATTTACATCGGGAGCATTTTTTTTATCAATAAAAAATATATTTTTGCAACCCACCAGGAGAGGTGTCAGAGTGGTCGATCGAGCACGCTTGGAAAGCGTGTGTACTGTAAGGTACCGCGGGTTCGAATCCCGCTCTCTCCGCAAAGAAGTTGAAATATACTTCATAAATACCTCCAAAATGCTGAAAAAGCTCAAAAAAACCTGCAATTTGTGAAAAAATGCAGGTTTTTTTGAGCTGAGTATGCCTATTTGAATGAAAGCGGTCAGTCCATTTCGAACCAAACTGTACGCGAATTTGATTGCCGGTGGCGGTTGCTTAAATTATCCCGATCAATGACAATATCTAACGCTTTCCAAAAGATTAGCAAAGCTAAATATCACACCAAAAGAAGCCTTGAAGCACTGAAATCCTATTCGACCAACCAAAGATCATATTAAAGACATCTAAACCGATAAGCCCTTTATTTGGCCCTGGTCTTAAGGTCAGCGCGTACAT
The DNA here is from genome assembly GCA_965284455.1 of Sphingobacteriaceae bacterium. Classification (GTDB taxonomy): domain Bacteria; phylum Bacteroidota; class Bacteroidia; order Sphingobacteriales; family Sphingobacteriaceae; genus Pedobacter. The sequence continues at coordinate 3,958,847 of OZ260086.1, read as the reverse complement.
TTTTGCCGAAATATCAACTAAATCCCATAATTTTTTGTAATGTCTTAAAAAAATGATATTTTGAAATTATTAAATGCGCTGGAGTAATGTCATAGACTAAGCAGCATACTGATATAGAATATGAATAAGAAAATCCTGGTAGTTGATGATGACCTGTTTTTGCTTGGATCTTTGGAACTATTGCTTTCAGATGAGGGTTATATTGTTCATTTGATCGATAAATCATCACTGATTAAAGAGTCGATTGTTGCGTTCAATCCAGATTTAATCATTATGGATATTTTATTGGATGATGCTGACGGAAGGGAAATTTGCGATAAGATTAAAAATTCTTGGTCTACTTCTCAAATCCCAATAATTTTATTAACTGCCCTTTCGCATAAAAAAATCAGTGAGCTTGATTGTCAGGCTGATGCTATTATAGGAAAACCATGTAACTATAGTACGCTTCTTCATACCATCTCTGATTTACTCAATTAAATCCTTAAGTGTCGTTAATTTTAAATCAACAGCAAGCTATCTGAGTCGTTTCTGATACCTTTTAGACTGCTCATATTCTTTCAGACAACTATCAAGCGGTAGTCCTTTTTGGTAGATACAATCGCAAAAAATAGCACAACCTTTGGGGTTTTTGTTTCCTGCACTTTGATTTTTACATTCGGATATTGAATTGCCTGGCCTGATTTCATATAGAAATTGATTGCTAAGGACTACTATGGCGATGGCAAGTATCACAAATCCGGAAAAAGCGAAGGGGAACTTTTTGCTCAAAGCGACTTTGGGGATGCAGGCAGTCCACATAATCGCTTTCAACCGTTTATAATCCCAGCAAAGCAGGTAAAGGTCTGCCAGTACCATCAGGGTTACTATCCGCGTACCCTCGAAGCGGGTTGCATAGGTTAAAATGCAAATATTTATGATGACCACGAAATAAGCCAGGGCACCCAGAAAAGCTGTTCGTGGAATAAGTAAGAGCAAGGAGATACAGATTTGCGCAATCCCAATAAATGTGTAATAATAACCTGTAAGATGTAAGGCGTCGAAATAGTGCCCAAGTGGGTGATTGGCGGGTAATGCCGTGAACCTTTCGCCCATGATTTTTACAATGCCTGATGGAATAAAACTGGCAGCAAGTGCTATGCGGCAGAAAACAGTAAAAATGCGAAACCAAATGTTGCATCTGGCATCTTCGTGAAATTGCTGAAATCTGGTAAATATGGTCATGTTTATTATAATGCGTTGTTAAAAAGCACTTTGTTTTTCAAAGTTAATAAAGTGTAAGATAAATTCAAACATTGATTTTTTAAAACTTAAGAAATGGTGTAGCGAAATGGAGAAGCATTATATATCTTTGAATAACCAGTAAGGCTAAGAAATTTTTGCAACCAAACATCCCAAAATGACCAGAAAAATTACCAGCGGACCTATCAGAGATAAGGAAAGGACAAAGAAAAAATTATTGGACGCTGTTGGTAAAATCTTAAAAAAGGATGGATTTACTGGTTTAAATGTTAGTCAGGTAGCATTGAAAGCCAGGGTAGACCGTAAACTGGTGTACGATTATTTTGGCAGCATGGAAGGACTGGTAAAAGAATACCTGAATAGCCGTGATTATTGGAGTGTAAACATCGATCAGGCAAATGAACTCATTGAACAGAGCAAACCTGATTTGGGCAGGCAAATGTTATATCATTTGTTAGAAGATCAGCTAAATTCGCTCATGGCGAATGAAGAAATGCGCAAAATTATCAGTTGGGGGATCAGTGAGCGTTCGAAAGTTTTAGCTGAATTAAATGAGAAACGCGAATTTTTTGGTGAACAGTTTTTTACTCAAATTACAGACGAGCATTTTAAGGGTAAAGAAAAAAATGTAAGGCCAATAACAGCTCTTTTAATTGGCGGAATCTATTACATGACCTTAATTGCCAATACCAATGACGGGTTGATGTGTGGAATTGATATCAGGAAAGCAGAAGCGCAGGCAGAGATTAAGAAAACCCTCAAACAAATCATTGACTGGACTTATCAATAAACCTTACTTAACCGTTAGCCCAAGCTGCTAACTCATTTTAAGGCTTTCAAAATAAGCCGTAGTTTCTGCTACCAATGCTTTCATCAATACTGAAGCTTTTCTATGTTTTAATATGGGAGCTATTTGTCCGCTCCAAAACATTACCATATCCCATTTTTGCTGCTCAATAGCTGCTTTTCGCAGAGGCGACATAAAAGTGCTTTGCAATGGAAAAGGTAAGAATCCGCCTTCTTTTCCGGTTTGTTCGCTTGCAATACGGGTACTTATGCCTCTGCCCAATCTTCCGGTGAATGCACGCGATAATTTGGTGTATTTCGCCGCATCGGAAAAAAGCATCTCTTTGTGGATGGGTAATGTATTCGATTCATTACAGGCCAGAAAAGCTGTGCCAATCTGGGTAGCATCAGCCCCCAGGGTAAGCGCAGCTGCAATACCCTTGCCATTGGCTATGCCTCCGGCTGCTATTACGGGAATTTTAACCTTTTCTTTAATGAGCTGCAAAAGTACAAATGTGCCGGTAACCGAGTTCTCTGCCCGATCTAAAAAAGAAGGCCGGTGACCACCCGCTTCAAAACCCGAAGCAATAATCATATCAACACCTGTATCCGCTAAAAAAATGGCCTCATCTAATGTAGTCGCTGCTCCAACAGTAACAATGCCCCGTTTTTTACACTGCTCCAGCACATCGGCCGATAGCGCACCAAACATAAAACTGAACACTTTGGGCTTAATGTCTAACACCACCTGAAGCTGGTTTTCAAAGCGCGAATTAAAAGATGCTGGTTTTGGTGGCAGTGGGATATTCAGTTCATCAAAATAGGGCTTAAAAAGCGCACTGGTTTTTTCAAACTGTTTATCTGTATCGATTCCGGCTATATCGTTATCTGATACCCACAGGTTAAGGTTGTAAGGTTTATTGGTAGCCGCTAATATTTGCTGGTGTACGGCTGCTATTTCGTCGGGATTTAAAGTGTAAGCCCCATACCCGCCCAGCCCACCTGCGTTTGATACCGCAGCAACGAGCTCAACTGATGATAGATTGCCTCCAAAAGGCCCTTGTAAAATCGGGTATTGAATATCCAATAACCGGCTAACTTTATTCTCGTACCACATGTTGTTTACATTTTATTCGGCTACATCGCTGAGCATTTTGTTTACAATAAACCATTTGCCGTTTATCTGATGAAAAGATAATAAATCGACATAATTAAAATCATACATCTGTACCTGCGCTTTGGCTATAGCAATAGAGTTAACCACATCTATCGAAACAATGCTGCCTTTAAATGGTTTGCCACTATCTTTCGGGCTTTGTCGGTTTGCCACACCATCGAGATAGACAGCCAATGTTTTGGCGTAAGGCTGTCCTTTTACATCTCCATAAAGATAAGTATCCTGATGAAAAACCTGTTTAAGGAGGTTAATATCACCCTCATAAAGACCTTTAAAATAATAATCTTCAAGTGCCTGTGTAATGGCAATTTTGCTTTGCTGGTTATGTTTCATTTTTTCTGTCTGTTGTGCTTTCAAGCTTAACGATATGCAAAACAAGAAAGCCATTAAAATAATATTTTTCAATTTAGTTCAAGTTGTGGCCTGCGCCCATTCCACCGTCTACATTGATAATGGCACCGCTAATGAAATTACTTTTGGCCACGGTGTATACCATTTCTGCCACATCTTCTACTTCGCCTACCCGGTTTAGCAAATGTAAGCCAGCACTTTTGTCGTCTTCGCCTGCATGCATTGGCGTGCGGATTACACCGGGTGCTATGGTGTTTACCCTGATATTGCGTGTGCCAAATTCGGCAGCGAGCTGCAGGGTTAGTGCATGGATGGCCCCTTTGCTTGATATGGGGGCTGTACTTGGCGCGCCACCCAAAGCATGGTTTACCAATGGTGTGCCGATGTTGATTACCACTCCACCGTTTTGCTTTAACATTTGTGGAATAATGTTTTGTGTGGTAAAATAGGTGCCCTTAAAATTGGTGTTTAGAAAACGGTCAAGGTAAGCTTCGTCTACTTCTAAAAAAGGTTTTGTTTCATATATGCCGGCGTTATTAATCAATACATCTACTGAACCGAATTTTGCTAAGGCTACTTCCAGTAACCGGGCCCCGGTGCTTTTGTCACTTACGTTTCCGGCTACCATAGCTATGTTTTCGCCGGCGCCCAGTTCCTGATAAACCTGTTCCAGTTTTTCGAAAGTTGTCGAATTCAGAATCACATTATCTCCTTTTTCAACAAATAAACGGGCTACCGCTTTACCAATGCCTGATGATGCACCGGTAACGATGATGGTTTGCTTTTTCATGGCTTTATTTTTTATTGGCTGTAATGCCTTTTTCCCTTAAAACTGATACTTGTTCTCCGGCATAACCCCAGTCATCCAGTTCAATTTCCTGAATTACAATGTGGGTAAGGTGCGGATCTTTATTCAGGGTATCGCTAATCAAATCAGTAATCCCTTTAATTAAAGTTTGTTTTTGCTCACGGGTAACACCTTCGCGTGTTACTTCTATTTTAACGTATGGCATGACTTTAGTTTTTTAAGTTTAAAAATCCTTATGCAGCAAGCTCAGCAGCGATATCAACATTTAAATCAAAATCGTTGTAAATAAGTGTATCGCCTAAGTTTTGAAAGAAATTACCAGAACGGAATTTCATGTCGTATTTGGTCCTGTCGACTACAATTTTCCCGCTTGCGTTTAACTTGTTATTGTTTAAACTGATGTTTGCCGTAAAGGTTACTTCGTTAGTAATCCCTTTGATGGTCAAATTCCCTGTAATGTCGTAGGTGCCGTTGTCCTTTAAGTTTACGCCGGTAATTACAAAAAAAGCTTCGGGGTGTTTTTCTGAAGAGAAGAAATCGTCAGATGCCAAATGTCCGGCAAACTGTGCGTTGGTACCTTCGTCGGTTACATCTAAAATAATAATCGAAGTGGTATCGATTGTAAATTTACCGCCGCTTAATTTATTGCTGTTTAATACAAGCTCGCCCGATTTGATTGCAATGGTACCGTTGTGTGCACCAGTTACTTTGCGGCCTATCCAGTTAATTTCGCTCTGAGCGCCATTAACGTTAAAATTTGTTGTTTCCATTTTTTGTTGTTTTAAATTAACAGTACAAATATGGAGAGGATATGCGGGCTGGCTGCGTGATGTAAGTCACATTAGCCTGAGGACGAGTTTAATGTGATGTAGATCACTTACGAATGGTAAAGGCGGCTTAGGGTTTCGCGCGATACGCCTAAATAAGCGGCAATTAACTGCTTAGGTACCAGATTATACAATTCTGGATATTGTGCCAGTAACTCTTCGTAACGGTATTTGGTATCGTTGTTCATTAAAGAAAGTAACCGTTTTTGCGAGGCCACGTAACCCTTATTGGTTCGCCACCTGAAAAAATGTTCAATATCATGTATTTCCTTGCATAGCTTTTCGCGGTCAGCACTGGTTAAGCATAACACCTCCGCATCGGTAATACAATCTAAGCCAATGGTTGCTACATTTCCACTATAAAGGGCATCAAAATCAGAAGCCCACCAGGTAGGCATAGCAAACTGAAGGATAAACATCTTCAGGTCGTCGTTAATATAAAAAGCCTTTAAGCAGCCTGCAGTTACAAAGTACTCGCAATTTACCTGATCGCCGGCCGTAATAATGGCCTGGCCTTTTTTAAATGATTGTGGCTTGAAATGAGAAAAAAAATAGTCGAACTGCTCATCCGTTAAAGAAATCGTTTTGGCAACATAATTTTGAAGTATTTCTTTAGCTGACATGCGGTTGTATTTGGAATATGCGAGCAATAAAATTAGAAAATAAAGCTGCTTTAACAAAGTCATATTTGTTAAAACGGTAGTGTAAAATGATTAATGCCAAAACTTTTGAAATAGCCAAGTTAATCAATTAAGTTACTCATCTGGCTAAATTTGTATCAGCTTTAATACCATTTATATGCCAAAACAGTCTTATTTTTATCGCCGAGATTAACCAACAACATATTATGAATAAAAATTGGCTTACCGTAGCGGCTTGTACTTTAGCCATTGCGGCAAATGCTCAGCAGAAAACTTTAACCGTTAAAGATTACGAAAGGGCGGAAAGTTTTATGAGCTATAACACCTCGAAGTACATCGATCATGCCAGTGTACAACCCAACTGGCTTGAGGGCGATAAATTTTGGTACACCACCAAAAGCGAAAGTACTGAACAAACTTTTCTGGTTGATCCGGTAAAGAAAACCAAAACTTTAACCACTGAGTATAAAAATAGTTCGGCGCCAACCCGTCGTTATAGCGGCCGTAATGAGGTGGTATCGCCAGATGGTAAAAAATCTATTCTGATAAAAGACTATAATCTTTTTGTGAAAGATGTAGCCTCGGGCCAGTTAACCCAGTTAACTACCGATGGTATTAAAGATTATGGATATGCCACCGATAATGCGGGCTGGAAACACAGCGATGCTCCGATTTTACGCTGGTCTCCCGATTCTAAAAAAATAGCCACCTTTCAGCAAGATCAGAGAAACTCGAAAGATATGTATCTGGTAACCACCAATGTAGGGGCCCCGGTTTTAAAAGCCTGGAAATACCCTTTGCCTGGCGATAAACAAATTGCAACCATCAGACGTGTGGTGATTGATGTAGAAAATCCGAAAGTAGTTTCCTTGAATATTCCTGCAGATCCGCATCGTGCAACTTTAAGCGATGACATTTCAAGTAGCGGTACTTTCGACGATATCGACTGGAAAGCCAATGGTTCGGAAGTAGCTTTTGTATCTACCTCGCGTGATCACAAACAGGAAAAATTCCGCATTGCCAATGCAGCAACCGGTGCAGTTCGTGAAGTTTTCGAAGAAACCGTAAAAACACAGTACGAATCAGGTCAGGGAGCGATAAACTGGCGTTATCTGCCTGCATCTAAAGAAATTATCTGGTATTCGGAGCGCGATAACTGGGGGCATTTGTATTTGTACGATGCAACAACCGGAAAGGTGAAAAACCAGATCACCAAAGGCAGTTGGGTGGTTACCCGCCTGGTTAAGGTTGATGAGAAAAGCCGTACACTATATTTCTTTGCCAACGGCCGTGAGGCTGGTAACCCTTACTTCAGCCATTTATATAAAATTGGTTTTGATGGTAAAAACCTGGTATCGTTAACGCCGGAAGAAGGCAACCACCAGGTTACTTTTTCGCCATCATTTGAGTACTTTATTGATAGCTATTCGCAACCAAATGTACCACCGGTTACTGTATTGAGAAATATAAAAGGCAATCTGATCCAAAATTTAGAAAAAACAGATGTTTCGCGTTTATCGGCTACCGGCTGGAAAGCACCAACACCGGTTTCTGTTAAAGCTAAAGATGGTAAAACCGATATTTACGGATTGGTGTTTACGCCAACCCAAATGGATGCGACCAAAAAATATCCGGTTATCGATTATATTTATCCAGGTCCACAGGGTGGAAGCGTAGGCAGCTGGGCATTCTCAGCTTCACGTGGCGATAATCAGGCATTGGCCGAACTAGGCTTTATTGTAGTGGTAATCGAAGGTACCAGTAACCCCGATCGTTCTAAAAGCTTCCATGATATGAGTTATGGCAACATGGCCGAAAATACTTTACCCGATCAGATTGCAGCGATTCGTCAGCTTTCGGCCAAATACCCGATAGATACGACTAAGGTTGGCATCTGGGGGCACTCAGGTGGTGGTTTTGCCACTGCAGCAGCGATGTTCCGCTATCCTGATTTCTTTAAAGTAGGTATTGCCGAATCGGGCAACCACGATAACAGAAACTACGAGGATGACTGGGGCGAACGTTACAACGGTTTAGTAGAAAACGCCGATTATGAAGCACAGGCCAACCAGAACTATGCAAAAAACTTGAAAGGTAAGTTAATGCTGGTACATGGTATGATGGACGATAACGTTCCTCCTTACAATACACTATTGGTGGTAGAAGCTTTAGAAAAAGCCAATAAATCTTTCGACCTGGTTATTTTTCCAAACAGTGCGCACGGTTTCGGAGCTTACTCGCCTTACATGATGCGCCGTCGATGGGATTACTTTGTACAGTATCTTTTAGGGGCCGAAACTCCAAAAGATTACCTGATGAAAGGCCCTGGAGCCAGATAATATTTTAAAGAGCAGCAAATTAGCTGCTCTTTTTTTGTTTATAATGTGCTTATACTATATTACTTTGTCGCTGTTTTTATCCAAAAAACAAAATAAACATGTATTTTACACTATAAATAAAAACGGTTGATGATGGAAAAAACGAGCGCGCAACGCCGTGTGATAATTACTGGTGCTACAGGGATGGTAGGAGAGGGTGTTTTAATGCGGTGCCTGGAAAGCGATCAGATAGATGCAATTTTGGTGATTAACCGAAAGCCTTGTGGTTATACACATCCAAAGCTGAAAGAAATTATTCATGCCGATTTTTCGAATTTTTCGGCAATAGAAAACCAACTGAGCGGCTATAATGCCTGTTTCTTTTGTCTTGGCATTAGCTCTGTTGGCGTTGATAGCGAAGTGTATTACAAAATGACCTATACACTCACCATGCATGTTGCCGAAACATTAAGCAAGCTAAACAGCGACATGACTTTTTGTTATGTTTCTGGTGGTGGCACCAACGAAAACGGCCGTTTAAAATGGGCACAGGTAAAAGGGAAGACTGAAAACGATTTAATGAGATTACCTTTTTGCCAGGTTTTTAATTTTCGGCCCGGTTTTATTAAGCCTTTGCCCGGACAAAAGTATGCGCATAAATTTTATAAATACATCAACTGGATGTTCCCTGTTGGCAGAGCGCTGTACCCTGGTGGCTTTTGTACCATGGCCGAGCTTAGTGATGCCATGATCAATACCCTTAACCACCATAACGAAAGACGGACTTTAGAGGGGAAGGATATTTTGCTTTGGCCAAAGAATAAGCTCAGGAGCTATGCTTTGCCCCTAAGCTTATCTTGTTATCCAAATGAATAGGTTAATTGATTAAAAAATGATCTTAATATAAAGCTGCGGTAGCATCCTTATCTTTTGTCGATAATACCGTGGCTCCAGAATTACACTGGCCACCATTCATGAGCGATGAAGCATCAGTTCCGGTAACTCCAGGTACGTTGGTTGCAGTCGATTCGCCACGTGCGGCCCAATTGGTATGTCTGAACGAGATGCAATGGCCAAATTCGTGGCAAATGGTTCTTGCGCGTTGTGCAAATGAATTGCCTGCAATATAACTTTTGTTGATCTTAATTAAAGCACCGGCACTTCCACCCGATGGGAATTGCCCCTGTCCGCAGGTGCCTGAGCCCAAATTTTCATCTTTAATCAGAATATCGTAAGGCGCAGCGGTTACCACATTGAAGCGGAGGGTCGAATTAGGTACTCCATTCCATTGAGCAATACCACTGTTAATTTCGCTGGTCATCGAGGTCATAGAAGGATCTATAAAAACACGGATGTTTAGTTTTTTGGTACTGTTTACAATACTTCCGGTATAATATTGCTCTGTTTTTGGACCCTCGGCAACAAAAGGTACTACCATGTTTTTTGGAAACAGGATATCTTCTTCTACCACAAATTCGTTTCCGTTATCTACAATACTTTCGGCCGGGAAGCCCAGATCTTTAATGTACTGCAATACTTTGTCGGCATTTTTTACAGTTTCCTGTGGTTCTTCGGCTATCGTCTCCTGGTTTTTCTTACACGATACGATTACGAGAGCCATCATCGCTACGACAGCGATTGTTTGAATTAATTTTTTCATAAATAAATAATAAGTTAGGTTGTTTGGATAACAAAACAAATGTAACACAACTTGTTACATTCAATTTTGCCCTTTAAGGGAATTTTACACGAAAACTTAATTATATTGTTTTGTGGCTATTAAAAGTGTATATTGTATTTAAATATTTACGCAAAAGCCTTTTTAAGGGGGTTGTTTTTGTCTGTTTAATACGTTGAGCTGTGCGCTTTTACTATGCTTTTTTTGAGATAAAAAGAATTTTTGAAAATATTTTTCATTCGAAATTTACACTGCCATAGGGTTGTCAGTGCGGTGTGTTTTCTTTGTGTAACTAAAGCAAAAAGATATGATACAAGAACAATTATTCGCTGAAACAAAAGAAGAAACTTCTATTGTTTATTTAATGAAAAATTATGCAAACTATAATTTCTGGGCCAATTTAACTTTGGTAAACTGGTTAAAAAATCATCCGGAAGAGTTATTGGAGCAGGAAGTTTTATCGAGCTTTAAAAGCGTAAAATTAACCCTGGCTCATATTTTACAAACCCAGGAATATTGGTACTCGATTTTGAGCAAAACCGAATTCGAATTTCGCGAATATGGAAGTTTAAACAATGTTTTTGACACGTTGTTGAAACAGTCTGAAAATCTTGCCGTTTACGTTACAGCACTAAATGAAAACAGGTTTGAGGAAAATACACCGATACAGAGCCCATGGTTTAGCTGCGACTTTCAAAACTTCGAGTATGTAATGCAGGTATTTAACCACAGTACCTACCACCGCGGGCAAATTGTAACCATTTGCCACAATTTAGGGATTACAGGTGCACCCATGACCGACTATAACTTTTATAATGTGATGGCCAAATAGAATTTTCATAGGTTAACCATAAAAAAGAGATGATCCCGAAAGATCATCTCTTTTTTTTATTTCTTGTTATCGTACTTCCGCTGATTGTCTTTATTGGAAGTTTGATCGGACCGTTGTCCGCCACCATTGGTTATGCCCTGTATCTTTTTATCGGTTTTAATATCATGATTAGCCCTGTCTGCGATTGAACTTCCCTGAACGGTTGAGTTATTTTTTGGTGTGCCCGTGTTTTTCATAACTGTAAAATTTAGTGAATAAATTGCAGAGCGCTATACTAATAACCAACGGAATTTGGATATGTTTTGATTTTTTAAAAGAGGCTGCTATCGAAACTTCCGCAAGCCAATCATTTTTTACCACCAAGGCACGAAAAAACAAAGATTTTTAGGCACCGGTTTACAGTAAGCAATTTGCAGTTACCAATGAACCAGATACAAGTTTGGAGTTTACAATTTAGAGTTGTAGCCGGTTAACCGATTTAAACAATTAACCGGATAACCAGTTTGCATTAGGCAATTTGCAGTTACCAATGAACCCGATACAAGTTTGGAGTTTGCAGTTTAGAGTTCTGAATCGGTTAACCGATTTAAACAATTAACCGGTTAACCATTTTACAATAGGCAATTTGCAGGTACCAATGAACCAATGACTAATGAACTCTTCAACAATTTAATACAACAAAAATATAGTTGGTTTTTTATGCAGATCTATTTCCTCTTTGCGCCAGTTGTAAACGCTTTGGGTTTTAATGAATTCATCTTCAGCAGTTAGGTTACAGGCTACGCAAACCTGTGTATTGGGTTTGCAGCTTTTTAAAACCTCTTCAAATAACTGGTTATTGCGGAAAGGTGTTTCGATAAAGATCTGGGTTTGTTTATAACGGCTGGCCGATAAATCTAAATCTTTAATCCTTTTGGTTCGTTGTTCTTTATCAATTGGCAAATAGCCCCAAAATGCAAAGCTTTGGCCATTAAAGCCTGATGCCATTAATGCCAGCAGGATAGAACTTGGGCCTACCAATGGCACTACTTTTATACCACGTTTATGTGCCTCGGCAACAATATCTGCTCCCGGATCGGCAATACCTGGGCAACCAGCCTCGCTCATTAAACCAACATCTTTCCCGGCAGTAAGCTCTTCAAAAAATTGCCCCAAATCATTGCGGTTATGTTTGCCATAATCGTGAACAATTAAGTCTTTTTGCGGCGTTTTCAATCCGGCCTCTTTTAAAAAGCGGCGGGCTGTTTTGCTGTTTTCTACAATATAGGTGTCGATCTGATTAATCGTATCAACCAGGTAGGGGGTAAAAGTTTTGTGTGCTACCTCTTCTGCCAATGGTACGGGAATGAGGTATAAAGTGCCTTTTTGCATGCTGCAAAAATACTTACAATAAATAGGATTTAAGTTTTAAAGTTTAAGGTTCTTGCAATATAATCTCTTTTGTAAACACAGGTGTAGCAAATTTTATTTCTAACTGACTTATTTTGTGCACAATTAAACTTTGCTTAAAACGTTAAATAAGAGTTAAATATGCCTTGTAGGGCAATATTTCGGGGAAAACGCCAAAACTATGCTTGCATATTAAACTTTCTGAATTTTTGGTTCTCTAATTGATACACACACATTAGGTTATTAAAATAAAACACACAAATGAAAACACTGAAATTTACGGCACTTGTGCTGGGGCTTTTTGGGCTCCTTGCCGGAACCACCACCCTTGTCAGGGCACAAGACTACCAGGACGATTACCAGAACGATGGTTACAGCACTGGTAATATTTCTTTACAAACTTTCTACGATGAGCTTTCGCCTTATGGCACCTGGATACAAGACCCGCAATACGGTTATGTTTGGCGTCCGGATGTAGATCAGAGCGATTTCCGTCCATATTATAGCAATGGCCGCTGGGCCATGACCGAGTACGGAAATACCTGGGTTTCTAATTACGATTGGGGCTGGGCACCTTTCCACTATGGTCGCTGGGTAATTAACAGTTACAGACAGTGGATCTGGTTACCTGATACCACCTGGGGACCTGCATGGGTAGACTGGAGAAGTGGCGACGGTTATTACGGCTGGGCACCTATGGCACCAACCATTAGCATTAATTTAAGCTTTGGCCGTCGTTATGTTGTACCAGATTTCTGCTGGAACTTTATACCACAACGTAATATCTACATCAACACATTTCCGAGATATGATTACGGCCGTAATAATGTATATATCCGTAATACGACCATCATTAACAATACTTATGTGTATAACAGAAGAAGTTACTATGGCGGTCCGAGGATTGATGATATCAGACGTGCAACCAACCGCGATGTAACAGTTTACAGGTATGCGCAAAGTAACAGGCCTGGAGCAAGCAGGGTAGGTGGCAGAGAGGTTTCGATTTATAGGCCAAGACCAGAACGCAACCAGGTAGATAATCGTAGTGCAGCGCCACGAAGATTTGAACAAGGCAATGCCGGCATTAGCAGAAATGGTAGAAACGAAGGTTATGCTACCCGCGAAGAACGTAACGGCAATAATAACGATAACCGTTTCGGATCAAGAAACGACAACAACCGTTCGGTACAACCCGACAGACGTAATGATAACAATGTAGGCCGCGACAATAACAACCAACCTAACAATAATAGGGGTGATGTTTACAATAGAGATGGGAACGGAAGGATAAGCCGTAATGGTGCAAATGGTGTTGATGGTAGAAACGGACAAGCTAATGTAGATAGAAGTCAGGAGCAACAACAACGTTTTGAGCAAATGCGTCAGCAACGTAACCAGCAAGACCGCATGAGCCAGGATCAGCAACGTGCACAACGCGATATACAACTGCAACAACGCGGACAGGCAGATCAGCAACGTGCGCAGCAGGGACAGCAAGAACGTGCTCAGCGTGATGGCCAGTTACAACAACAACGTAACGAGCAAATGCAGCAGCAACGTGCACAACAGCAGCAAGCTCAGCAACAGGAAAGAGTACAACGTGATGCACAGATGCAGCAACAACGTAATGAGCAGGCGCAGCAACAAAGAGCACAGCAACAGCAAGCTCAACAACAGGAAAGAGCACAACGCGATGCACAGATGCAACAGCAACGTAACGAACAGGCGCAACAACAACGTACACAACAGCAGCAAGCTCAGCAACAGGAAAGGGCTCAACGCGATGCGCAGGCCCAACAACAAAGGGCACAGCAGCAACAGCAAATGCAACAACGACAAGAACAAAGAAGATCTGAAGCCCCACCACAGCAACAACAACAACAACGAGGTGGTGGCGAAAGAAGTGGCTCTGAAGGAGGAAGACCATCAAGAGGTGGTAGAGGATAGATGGAAAAAGTCCCGATGAAAATCGGGACTTTTTGTTTGTTAGACTTATTCTCAGTCTTTGTGAGGTTTAGGCAGTTAACAAGAACATTTATAGATGTTATTTTACTTTGAAAACCTGAAATTCAGCCAAATGCGTGTATGCCTGAGGTCCTTCTGTCATCTCTAATTTCAAGAACTTCACCTTTGTAGGCGCATCAAGTTCGTAGTTCTGCAAAGATTTTAAATTAGGATCCATTATTTTAGCTGTTAATAAATCTGTCCATACGGTACCATCAACGCTTCCTTTTAAATTAAATTTGGTAAATCCTGTGTTATTATTATTCCTGGGTGCCATAGAGATGCTGGTTACATTGGTTAAAGCAAGCATATCAACCTGGATCCAATGCGGAAAGGATGATGCCGGAGCGGAGTATTGCGAATGCCAGAAAGTTGTAAGGTCACCATCAAGCACGCTGGCAAGTGACCCATCACCAGCCTGTGTTGTTGATGCAGAAATAGCCCAGCCTGTTCTGTCTGCCAGGATCTCTGGAGCCTTGTACTTCACCGTAGTAATGAACATTGTTTTTAATAAAGGATTGATTTTATATCCTGAAGCATCAATAATACTAAGGGGCAACATATATAGTTTGTTGGGATCCAGATTTTTAGAGTTGTATTTTAAGGAAACCAGATTAGAAGTAATTGCCCCGCCTGATATGGTTACATCCAGCCCGCTAATGGTATAGGCATTTTCGGGGAGCTTTATATAGGGCGTAAGGTTTTGGCTGGTACGTACAACATTTACGCTATCAAAAGCTTTATCGTCTACCTTAAATTTCACGGCAATATTACTTGAAGGCAAGCCTACAGCGGCAAATGATGCACCAAAATCAAAAGATACAACGGTGTCCTTTGCCGGATAAACTGTAATTCTCTGAGCACTGGCCTGTCTGGAAACATACACCAATGCACTTTCTTTAGTGTCTGATTTTTCAAGGTATGCCTCCTCTTTTTTACAGGCGCTCGTAACGGTAATAGCTGCTATAATACAGCATAATATTTTATATAATTTCATTATAACATAGTTTTAAGTTAATACCCAGGAAGTTGAACAATTTGTTTATTCCTGTCCATTTCATTTTGGCGATAGGGTAGGAAATAAAATTTACGTTGCCAAGGCGCTCTTGAAGTTGCAACTACGCGCTTGTAAAATGTCGGGTCAGACAAAGAAGTGCCTGCATCCATGTTCATGCCATAAAAATCTCCACCTTGTTTCGAGCCGGTTTCATTTGGAATTTTCCAGCGGCGAACATCCCAGAACCTGAGCCCTGATTCATAGCAGAGCTCAATTCTTCTTTCCAATCTGATTTGTTTCCGCATTTCTATCTGGCCAAGATCTGCAGGGATTTCTGGTATACCTCCCCGAGTACGCACATCATTCAGGTATTTTAACACATCGGCATGGCCAGGCTGCGATTCGTTTAAAGCTTCGGCATAACTCAAATACAATTCGGCCATTCTGATTAACATAGCCGGGCGGGCAGGGTTACTTCCGGTACTTAAATTAGTATTGGGATGTATGTTTTTCCTGGCTGTATAACCTGTTTTTGGATAATCTCTGGCATTTGCTTTTTTGCCCGATGATGCTGTAGAAAAATAGGTGACATAAGTTTGCCCGGCAGCTGGTACAACTGGTATTACTGATCCGCTAAAGGTCACATCCACATAAAAACGGGGCTCTCTTCCCACATACATGTTATTTGTACCTGAAGAATAATAAGGAGTTGTAGTACTGGTGAACGTAGTTTCGCTATAGGTTGGGGTTTCTTTAATCGTACGGCCATCTGCCATCCTGAAATCATCAACAAGCTCCTGTAATACACCAATGCCGTTCCAGCCGTTACCAGACAGGGAATTTTTTGGCGCACAATGCTGAGACCATTGGGCGTGTACCCCGGTTGCCCTTCTTAACCATACGCCTTCTTCTTTCCATCCATCCCAAAACATATCCCTGGTTGAATTGAATCCCTGAAGAAATAAGTTGGTATTTGGTTTAATGAATAATTTACGGCCCTGGGCTACGTTCAGATCAATGGCTCTTTTCATCGCCTCAGCTGCAGCCTGCCAGCGTGAAGGATCATAAGTTTGATTAAATAACTGCTTTCCATCAAAGTTTTTCCAGTCGGCAAATTCTGAATTTCCGTTAAACAAGGGGCTTGCATGCGACAGTAAAACCTGCGCTTCAATGGCAGCTGCTATAGGTAGTGTAATCCGGCCTACCTGATAATCATCAACCGTATTAGAGCCTGTAAGGTGCAAACTGGTTAGGCTTGACTCTGATGCGCGCATTTCATTCAGCACAAACTTTATACATTCATCCCAGGAACTTCTTGGAATTTGAAAGTTATCATTTGGCAAGCCCGAAAATAATGGGGCAATAGCAGCGGGGCCTACTTCTTTCATTAATAACCAATGATAATAAGCCCTTAAAAAACGTGCTTCTCCCTTATATTCCTTCACAATGGATTCGCCGTTTTGCTGTTCTAAAAGCTCTTTGCATTCATCCACCCTTTCGAGGAAAATATTAATATTCCGGATCAATTGGTAGTAGGTTTCGAATCGTGTTGGCGAATTATCACTGGTAACTGCTCCCGAATTAATGGTTAGGGCATTGCCCGTACCCCAGTTGGCATATTCCAGCTCATCGCTGGTACCTGCATATTGAAAACCATAAGGCTGATCCCATATATCCTGAATACCTGCATAGAGTCCAAAAAACCAACGTTCGGTATTGGACCTGTTCGAAAATACTTTATCTATGGTATTGATATTATCTGGTACGGTATCAAAATATCCTTTTTTACAGCTTGTAGGCAGGAAGAGAAAAGGTACTAATAGCGCCAGAATTATTTTTTTTGCGAATGTGTTTTTCATAATTAGTTAAAATTAGCACGTAAACCTAAGTTGAAAGTTGAAATGTTTGGATAGGATGCCCCACGGCCATCACCCAGTTCCGGGTCCCAAAACTTCCATTTTGAAAAAGTTACCAGATTGGTTCCATTAGCATAAATTCTCAACTTTTTGATAGCAACTTTACTCAATGCTTTTATCCCAAAGGTGTAACCTACTTCCGCACTTTTCAATCGGATATAATCGGCACGTTTAACCCACCAGGTACTTGAATAATAGTTTGTAGTAACATCCTGATTGGTAGATAAGCGCGGATAAAAAGCATCTGGATTAGGGTTTTCTATCGTCCAGCGATCAGTAACCTTGGCATACATGTTTCCAAAAGTGGCCCCCTGAGAGAAAGGTGTTGTTCCTGTACCACCGTTATAACTGAAATCAACCTGACCTGCGCCCTGGAAAAAAAGCACAAAATCAAATCCTTTATAACCTGCTCCAATGTTTAAACCATATAAAATTCTTGGCGTACTGCCATAACCAATAGCCTGTTGGTCAAATGAGGAAATGAGACCGTCTCCATTCAAATCTTTGTACCTGATATCACCAGGTCGTACATCGCCTGCTTGTGTGGGGGCGTTGTCTATTTCATTCTGGTCTTTAAATAATCCCATGGCTACATAACCAAAACGCTGGCCAATAGCATGTCCGGTGCGGTTAAGCCATGAGTACTGCCATGGAGGTAAGCCATCAAAAATGTTTTTGTTCTCATTCATGTTGAATGTTCCCCTGAAAGTTACAAATCCATCTCTGAAGCTCTTGTTGTAACTTAAAGTAAGGTCGATACCCCGGTTTGCTGTTTTACCCACATTTACATATGGAATATTGCTTGTCGTAAATCCGGAAATGTACGGAATGGTATAATTCTGAAGTAAGATGTCGTTTCTTTTTTCTTTAAATAACTCCACAATCAGTTGAAGATCATCTTTTAAGAAATTGATTTCAATACCGAGGTTGTGTCTGAAACCGGTTTCCCATTGCACTTCGCTGCCAATTCTGCTTTCCTGATAGCCGGTATAAGCCCTGTCTGCCCCCGGAATACCGAAAGTATACGAAAATGCATCACCCAAAGTAGATAAGAATAAGAAGCGGGAACCTGTATTGCTATTACCTGTTAAACCATAAGTATAGCGGAATTTCAGGTAGGATACTACATCTTTAACAGGTTCAAAAAACTTCTCATTTGAAGCGACCCAACCGGCACCGACTGAAGGGAAGAATCCGAAACGTTTGCTTGGAACGAAATTTTCAGACCCTGAATAACCAAAGTTGGCTTCAACAAAATATTTTTCTTTATAACCATAATTAGCCCGCCCAACCAGCGAACGTTGCCTGAATGGTATGGAACTGATCAAATCGGTTGCATTTCCATTTACATAGTCGGATTGATTGAAAAGAAATAAACCCGAAACATCATGATTGCCATATTTTCTTGAATAATTGAGGGAAGTTTCGGTATAAAATCTTCTGTTACTGTTACGATCCGCCGAAAAACCCAGTACATCTGAACCAGTTTCTGCAATTCTGGTAATAAGCATGCCGTTAGCATCCCGCCCGGTGGCCAGATAAGATTGCAAGGTTCTTGACCGGGTTAAGCTGCTTCCGTTAACAGCATCAAAAGCAAACATGGTTGAAAAAGACAACCCTTTAGTTAGGAAGTCCAGCTCCTGCGTTACTTTGATGTTACTCCTAACAGTATTTGAATAGGTGTTTGAATAGCCGTTTGCCACAAGGTAGTAGTAGGGGTTGAATGGAACACCGGGATATTTGGGCCACTGGCCATTAGAATAAATAGGGGGTACAACATGGGGAGCTTGCTGTGTGGCATAATCAAAAATTGCATTCACACCGGCTGATGGCGTATTGTAATTGGTGATAAATCCGTTAATGCCAAGTTCCAGATTGGTGCTTTTGGTTACTTTAACACTTACATTACTGTTAAAATTAAACCTATCTAGTTTCAGGGTCGAATTAAAAGATTGCGCTTCAGCCTGCTTAAACATTCCTTTCTCGGTATAATAACCGGCTGAAACATAGTATTTTGCTGCATCAACACCACCGCTTACATTTAGATTGGCTCTGCTGGCACTCGAAAAATCATTAAACAGGTAATCATACCAGTTCACATTGGGATATAAGTCAGGGTCTTCTCCGCTGGCATGTTTTGCGATAACGGCAGGATCATACTGAGGTGTTCTCCCTCTGGTTGATAAACTCTCATTATACAAGGTCATAAAGGTAGGTGCATCTATAAAGTCTGGAAGCTCTGTAAACTTTGACCGGGAACTGTTTAACTCAACGTTGATATTCGGTTTTCCTATCTTACCCTTTTTGGTATTAATTAGAATTACACCATTGGCACCTCTTGTACCATATACCGCGGTAGCAGTTGCATCTTTTAATATGGTAAAACTTTCTACATCTTCAGGGTCAATGTTATTGATAGGCCTGTCGGGAACACCATCTACCACGAGTAGCGGGGATTGAGGGCTGCTGGCAAAAGTTGCAATACCACGTATAAAAATATTGGCTCCGTCTGCACCAGGAGCTCCGCCACGTTGTGTAGATATTACACCGGCGAGACGTCCGGCCAGTGCAGTTGTTAAATCCCTTACCGGGAGTTTTAGCTCTTCAGGCTTTATAGTAGATTGGGCTCCTACTACACTTATCTTTTTTTGTCGTCCAAAACCCACAACGGCTACTTCATTCAGACTTCCTGATTCTGGCTCTAAAGTAATATCGATATCTACTTTGTTTCGTACAGCCACTTCAACCCGTTTATATCCAACATATATAAATTCAAGCGAGTCTGTAGCTTCAACGTCTATGGCATATTTCCCATTTAAATCTGTTAGTACACCATTCTTCGTGCGAAGTACACGTACTGTAACGCTTGAAACTGGTAAGCCTAATTCATCCTTAACTGTTCCGGAAACTTTATATTTTGCTTGTTCAAGGGGTTTGGGCATTGCCGTTGGTCTTTGGTTGGGTACAGGCTGTTCTTTTTTAGTGATTACAATTGTCTTTTCATCAATTGTAAACGCCAGGGACTGGTTCATCAGGCAAATTTTCATTACCTGTTCCAATGAAGCATTGTTAAAATCAGCATCGATAATGCGGTTTGTTTTTAATACTTTCGGAAGGTAGAAAACATCATAACCTGTTTGTTTCTCAATCTCTTCAAAGATCCGGACAATACTTACGTTTTGTTGTTTGAATGTTAGTCTTTGTGCATAGCTGACAGCACTGACCTGCATGATCGTTACAATGAGTAATAACGTCGTTAATTTCATAATTCGCAGGATTTTAGGTATACAGGAATAGAGGCCTAATATTCTTAGGTAAAATTTATACATTTGGTTATCTTGTTTTAGGTCAAAAAATAGTTCGCAAGCTAGTTTTGCTCAGGCAAGTCATTTGCTGGAGGTGTTGGTCGCACTTCCAGCTTTTATTTTAACCGTACCTGAAAGGGGCTTTCTGTTAATGGTAATTTGCTTTCTTCATGTCTGGTTTTTTTAATTGATTAGTTGATATATTATTTAATTAGTTCTTCTTATTCTACAATGATTTCCCGCCCTTTAACCGTAAACCTAAATGCATTGGCAAGTTCCATTTTTTTTAACACCTGATTAATACTCGCATACTTGGAAATCCGACCACCCAGTAGTTCATTTTTCAATTCGGGCCGTTTATAGGTAACCTGTACATTGTACCACCTGGCTATTTCACGCATTCCGGCATCCAGTGTTTTATCAGTGAAACGGAAAACGCCATTTTTCCAGGCTATGGCATATTCGGTGTTTACTTTGCCAACAGAAATATCATCTCCATCCACTGAAGCCTGTTCACCCGGAATGAGAATTTTTTGTTTCATTTTATTTTTAATTTTCACACTTCCCTCCAGCAACGTGGTTTTTGCCGTTGATTCATCATCGTAAGCATTTACATTAAAATGTGTGCCCAACACTTCCACTTCCTGATTACCAGTTTTAACAACAAAAGGATGGTTTTTATCTTTCGAGATTTCGAAATAAGCTTCTCCCACCAGGTTAACAGATCGTTTCCCGGAATGGACCAAAGCTGTACTATAAGATAGACTGGATGCAGAATTTAACCAAACGAGGGAACCATCAGGTAATCGAACCTGATAGGTTTCCCCATTGTTGGTAGAGAGTGTATTGATTTGATCCGGACGTGTAGTTCCTTTTATTTCATAAGCTAATTGGCCATTTGCAGTTTTGGTGATGGTTACACCAGCATCATTTGCAAGCTCACCATTCACTGCGTCAGATAGCTTGATTGTTTTACCGTTAGCAAGTTTGAGTGTTGCCCCGGTTGTACCAGGTATGATGCGTGGAGTTGTATTGGCTAACTTTGCCAAATCGGTATTTTGCTTTAAATAAAATAAGCCGGCACCAAATATAATAATAGCCAATGCAGCAGCAATTCCTATCCAAAGTTTTGGCCTTCGTGGAGATTGTGGTAAGTGATAAATATTTTCACCTTGTATTTTAGAGAGGATTTCTTCCCCATCGCCAAACAGGAAAACAGCAGGACTAAATTCATTTTCGTCAAACTCTTCCCAATAACTGTTAAGCAATTGTTTAACCTGCTCTTCATTATTGGAATCGGCCATTAGCAATAGAAATTCTTCCTTTTCCTCACTAGAGTTTAAGTGATGCAATTGCCGATCGAATAAAAAATTCAATCTTTGGTTTTCAGTCATATTTGGTTAAGATTTCGGAGAATCTTTACTAAAGACGCAGAGAAACAGAAAACGGGATATAAAAAATAAAAAAAAAATAAAAGCTTGAAAAAAGGACTTAATTTATGCTCAGAATAATAGAAATAGTTATTGCAGTATGTAATTTTAGAAATTTTGATACCGACTTGGACGCCCATTGCTGATATTTTTTAACAGATTCAATAGATATTCCCATTTCTCCCGCAATTTCCCGGCTCTTTAAACCCTGCTGGCGAAGCTGAAGCACCCTTTGCTGAGATGGTGGTAATTCTGCAATTGCTTTAATGAGAATATTCTGGTATTCCTGGTCTATATTAAAAGTTTCAGCACTTTCATTATGGTTTAACACTTCTTCCGCATACAACTGGCTATGTTTTTTATCTTTAACCATTTGGCGGATAGTACTTATGGTATTATTCCGCGTTAAAATAAAAAGATAAGAGGTAAATCTATCTAGTTTAGGTAATGTTGCTCTGTTTTCCCATACCTTTAAAAATACATCTTGCACAATCTCTTCACAGGTTTGCACCGATTCAAGCAAGGTGTAAATATATTTGATTAAAGGACCGTGGTATGCACGAAACAATTCGGCAAAGGCAATTCCATTGCCCATTGCTATTTCCAGTAGTAACTCTTTTTCATTCGGAAGAGGTTTAATCGCCATTTTTTAGTTTCGGTGTAAGATAAAACTAAGTATTTTTAATTAAGTGCAAAAAATAAATTTGAGCTAAGATGCTAATAATCTACCATGCTGTAGTTCTAAATTTAGTTGTAAACTTTTTTTAGGCTGATTAAATATCGAAAGTCCTGCCAGTTTATTGCGCAGAGAAATTTCAAGCAGGGTAACTGTTTTGGTTAATATTAAAGATTAGAACATTATTAGGCTTAACTTTTATATAACAGCCTTCTGTGTTACTGCCCTGCTGCAACTGGCAAGGCACTCAAATCAACAGCCCTAAAAGTACTTGGTGCCCCGGGATGCAGGTTTTCAGGGTCGAGTAGAAAAGTATCGATTCCCAGCTCCAGACCAAATTTAATTTCCGATTCAGCATCATCGCCAATAATCAATATTTCTTTTTTATTTAGTTGATACTGCTCAATTAGTTTTTCAAAAGCCTCTTTTTTATTACTCACTGATACATCAACCACATATACCACTTCAAAATCGGCAGCAATACCCAACATTTTTACTTTTGAGTTTTGTTGCTTTGTAAAACCTGCAGTTACAATAAATTTCCGGCCTTTTAAATTTTGGATATAGGGGTAATCATTGGCTGGTTTTAAAGGTTGGGTTACTTCCCTGTTTTGTAAATACGCAAGTACAGCGGGCATCGCTTCTGCTCTGAAACCATATTTTTTAGCTACTTTTTGAAACGGTGTGCGCAGCATTTCCTGTTTGGCCAGGGCAAAAGCTTCATCGCTAATTCCCAAATCCTGGCTTTCTAAAAAAAGGTACAATTCGCCCATTAACTGTTCTTCATTCGGTTTGGTAAAATAAATGGTGTTATCTAAATCGATAAAGAATATACTTTTCATTGTGGATTGGTTTTTGTTTGATCTGGGAGATTAAAAAAATTAAAACACCTTTTCATTAAATATGTTTAATAAGTAAATCACTAATATCATGAAAAAAGAGACAAAAATTATAGTAGGCGTATTAGCCGGAGCAGCGTTAGGGGCAACTATCGCATTGGCATTATCATCAGATTCGACCAGCGATCTTAAAGGCAAGGTATCAGACTTTTTCGCCGATCTTTTAGATGCCTCAAAAGATAAACTGGCAGGTTTGGCCGACAAAGCCACAGGCGCTGCGGATAAGGTTAAAGATAAAATAGCAGAAATAAATGCTTAAAGAATTGGAAGTGCCGGAAATATCCGGCATTTTTATTCTTGTATAATCATAACCACCACCTAAATGAAAATTGCCTTTCATGGTGCTGCCCGTACAGTTACAGGGAGTAAGCATCTTATTACCTTAAAAAATAACACCCAGATACTATTAGATTGTGGTCTTTTCCAGGGAATGGGACACGTTACTGATAAATTGAACGATTATTTTGGCTTCGATGCAAAAAAGATTACTTACATGATCTTATCGCATGCGCACATTGACCATTGCGGGTTATTGCCCAAACTGGTTGCTGAAGGTTTTAGTGGAAAGATTTTTTGCACTTCAGCTACAATGGATCTTGCCCGTATTT
The DNA here is from genome assembly GCA_965284455.1 of Sphingobacteriaceae bacterium. GTDB lineage: Bacteria > Bacteroidota > Bacteroidia > Sphingobacteriales > Sphingobacteriaceae > Pedobacter. Next base: position 3,934,960 of record OZ260086.1, on the reverse strand, counting down.
TAATGATGGATTCGGCTAAAATACAGGAGCAGGATGCTGAATTTGCCAACCGCCACCTGCGCCATGGCGAAGAAATGGAAGAGGCACTTTACACCGAAGATGATGTGGTGCAAACGGTAAGCCAGATAAAAATTGTGGAATATGAAGAAGATTTTGAAATAGAATCTGGGATCCGTTTAAGATTTACCGATGCGGGGCATATTTTAGGCAGTGCTGCGGTACATTTAACCATTACCGAAGATGGAAAACCAACACGTATTACTTTTTCGGGAGATGTAGGCCGTTATGGCGATTTACTTTTGAAAAGCCCGCAACAGTTTGATCAGGCCGATTACATTCTAATGGAATCTACTTATGGCGATTCGTTGCACAAAGATCTCGATCCGATCGAAAATATGCTTTTGGAGATCATTAATAATACCTGCGATGTTAAAAAAGGAAAGGTTATTATTCCAGCTTTTGCCGTAGGGCGCACCCAGGAGCTGCTTTATGCTTTAAACGGTTTGGAGCTAAAAGGTAAATTACCCGATGTGCCCTATTATGTAGATAGTCCGCTGTCGTCAAAAGCAACCGAAATTCTGAAAAACCATCCCGAAGTATATAATAATGGTGTTAAAGAAACGCTAAAAATCGATCACGATGTTTTTGCATTTAAAGGTTTGCGCTTTATTGAAAGCGTCGAAGAATCGAAGGCTTTAAATGAAGATGCCAGGCCATGTGTAATTATTTCTGCTTCGGGTATGGCTGAGGCCGGGCGCGTAAAACATCACATTCGCAACAATGTTGGCAATTCCAAAAATACCATTTTAATGGTTGGTTATTGCGAGCCAAACTCTTTGGGCGGAAAGTTAATTGCCGGCCAAAAGGTGGTCGATATTTTTAGAGATAAGTACGAAGTTAAAGCCGAAGTACGCGCCATAAAATCAATGAGCGCACATGGCGACTACGAGGATTTGTTGCATTTTTTATCGTGCCAGGATCCGGAAAAAGTGAAACAGTTGTTTTTGGTACATGGAGAATATGAAGTACAGCAGCATTTTGCCGTAACATTAAATAATCATGGCTTTAAGCAGGTGGCCATACCAGAATATCATCAGGTATTTGATATTGTGTAATGTTGGCGTTGGTCCGGATTTTTGTTGGTCGGGATTTGTAATCCAGACCTTAGCTAAGGATTCTTAAGGTCGGGATTTTAATCCCGACTAACCAAAAGAGATTATACTTTGCCCCTTCCATCAAACATTATCCATGTTACATTTTCCATATCTTTGCGGCATGGATGTTTTTGGTAAAGCACTTACTGATATTTACAGAACCGGCGAAGCCGATACGCTGTGGTTACATAACTCTTATGGCGAACCTGAAGAGATGCCTTTAGAGTTTTTCTTTCGCGATGATGAAGATATGCCGGTTTTAGAACTGCAGGCCTTACATATGTGTACAGGAAAGGTTTTGGATATTGGAGCAGGCGTTGGGAGTCATGCCTTATTGTTGCAGGCCTTTAATGTCGATGTTACAGCCATCGATATTTCGGAAGCTGCGGTAAATATTATGAAAGACCGCGGTGTAAAAAAAGCATTGGTACAAGATGTTTTTACTTATCAGGAGAAATTCGATACCGTTTTAATGTTGATGAACGGTATCGGCCTTACTGGTACATTGCCTGGCTTTAAAGATTTTCTGACTAAAATAAAAATGTTGCTTAATCTTGGCGGACAGGTAATTTTCGATTCATCGGATATTGCTTACCTGTACGAAGATATGCCTAAGCCGCAAAACCAATATTACGGAGAGGTTTCTTACCAATACGAGTACAAAGGAGAAAAAGGGAACTGGTTCAACTGGATTTACGTGGATGAAGAAACCATTAAATCGATAGCTAAAGAAACGGGTTGGGACTGCGAAATTATTTTTGATGATGGTGAAGATCAGTATTTGGTAAAATTGACGCTGGCGCAATAATTTTAAAGTCATAAAGCCTTTCTTGTTTATTAATTGAATTAACCGTCTGCTACATTTGTTGAAATGAGCAGTACTAAAATTATATTAAGCGTTTTAGATCAATCGCCGGTACGCAAAGGTGTTACCGCACGCAGAGCTATTGAAGAAACTACTTTGCTGGCACAGGAGGCCGAACGTTTGGGCTACCATCGTTTCTGGGTTTCTGAACATCACAATACTACCAGCTTAGCTGGTTCTACCCCCGAAATTTTAATTGCCCACCTGGCAAACCATACCAAAACCCTGCGCATAGGCTCGGGTGGTATTATGCTGCCCAATCACAGTGCACTAAAGGTTGCCGAAAGTTTTCGCTTACTCGAAGTCATGCATCCCAACCGAATCGATCTCGGGATGGGTAGGGCACCAGGTACCGATCGCATTACAGCTTCGATGTTAAACCCGTCGAATAACTGGAGCGAGCAGGATTTTATGGAGCAATTGCGGGAGCTGCAACACTATCTGCACGATACTTCGGATGGTGGTATTCAGGCTAAAATAAAAGCAATTCCGATTTCGGAAACTGTACCTGCGCAATGGCTGTTAAGCAGCAGCGGACAAAGTGCAGTGTTTGCCTCCCATTTTGGCCTTGGCTTTTCATTCGCCCATTTCATTAATCCACATGGCGGACCACAGGCCGTTCAATACTACCGTGATCATTTTAAACCTTCGGTTGATTTGGCAAAACCCGTTGATAATGTTGCTTTTTTTGTTTTTTGCTCAGAAGATGAAGAGAAAGTCAGACAGCAGGAAGCTTTAATGAGTTATCGCTTTTTGCAATTGGAAAAAGGAGGAGGCTTAACTTCAACCGGTTGGGATGATATTAAGCACTTAACTTATACTGCAGCAGAGCAGGAACGGATAAACGCCAATAAACCCCGAATGATTTATGGAACGCCTGATGTGATTAAGGAGAGGCTTAGTAAACTGGCCGCTGATTATGATGTGGAAGAACTGATGGCAGTTACCATTAGCGAACATTTCGAAGACCGGATAAAATCGTATCAGTTACTGGCAGAAATGTTTTTATAATAAATTTATTATAGTGTCAGATATTGCTATCTGACACACTTTAGGTCTATTTAGCCACGCTAGTGCAAATCATTGTAATTAATGATTTTAACATCTGGGTTTTTAGCTAAAATTTCTTCCATCCATTTGCGGTGCGATGCACCAACCCCAACCACAACCCGTTTAGCTTTTTTGGCTTTTGCCTGTTCGATAATGTTTTTACACATGCCTTCATTTCTTAAGGTCCATTGTGCAATCATTGCTTTAACGCTTTCTGTCGGGAAACCTGCATAGCCGTAAAAGTGGGGACCACCATAAAAATTCCAGGCTTCATCTAATAGGCCATATTTTGTTGTATTCATTCCTGCATAGGGATCGGTGTTAAAGATTTTTTCTTCATCCGGAGTATAGCTCCAATAAGCTTCTATGGCTTTCATGGTCGTGGCTTCGGCAGAAGTACTATCGGCTTTGGCTTTTTTGATCAGTATTTGAGATAAGGAATCTGTTTCGGCCCAGGCTATGCTCCAGGGTTTATCGTAGGTTTGGCAATCCATATTGTAAATCTGATCTTGTTTTAACTGATAGATTAAGGGAAAATAGATTTTAGCATACTCACTGCCCGTACGGTAAAAGCCAGCCTTTTTTAACGAATCGGTATTACCAAACATTTTGGTATAAGCGGCTTGTTCTTCTTTGCCAAAGCTATTTTTCATGTAGTTTTCCAGCACAAAAATCTGGTAGTCTGCATTGCCGCGGTCCCAGTTTTTGGCACAATTTACAGCGAGGTTCATTCGTGTTTTGTGGTAATAAGCAAATGATGCTAATGCTTTTTTATCCTTTTTAATCTGGGCAGAAATATTTTTAACATTTTCGGGATTTAGCTTTTCCAGATAATCATGTCCTCTTCCAAATGCTTTTTTTGCCCAATTATCGTGCTCTAGTTTTGTATAATCACTTTCTGGTAAATACTCTCCAAAAACCATATCAGGTTTAAAATTTTTCAACTTATCAATAATCAGCTGAAAGTTGTAGGTCGATTTGGAATTGTCGTGGGCCGAACCTACAATTACAATTTCAATCTGATTTTGGGCATTTGATTTAACTGAAATACCAATTAAAAGGAATAATGCCAGGCTAAATTTTGTTATCATTTTCATCGTGAATCTGGTTTGTGTTTTTGTTGATTCAAAGATGAGTAGCCTTGCTTTGTTAAGCTATTTAATTATCCCAAAGGCTTATAATATTATCCCAACCAGAAAATTGGGTAGTGGGAGGCTTGTAGCCGAAAATAAAAGGTTGGAATAAAGAACTGAGGTTTTGATCCTGAAAAAATCAATTTTCCATCAATTTTTGATTAAACCCGACAATTAATTTAAACAGATCGTTGTATTCGGTAAGCGGTAGCTTTTCGGCAACATCGAATACATCGTGATAGGCTGTAGGACCACCTTGTGTATAAATGAAAAATGCCGGTACGCCACTTTCGGTAAAGAAATAATGATCGCTGTTCGCTGCTTTGCCGCGAGGGTTGATTTTGGTAATGTAGTGGTGTTCGTTATTGATTTTATTCAGATCGGCAAACGCTTTAGGATATACATTGGCGTTAACAACCGTCATTCCGTTTGCTCCGGTACCAACCAGGTCTAAATTGATCAGGAATTTAATTTTGGATAATGACACCAGCGGGTTCTCTACAAAATACCTTGAGCCCAGTAATCCGGCTTCCTCGGCGGCGAAACAGATAAAGCCAACGCTGTAGGGCTGCGGATTTGCAGCATAGTATTTAGCCAAACTTAATAGCGTTGCCACACCAGCAGCATTATCGTTTGCACCGGGAAAATAAGTATCGGCACCCATTCCTCCGAGGTGATCGTAGTGGGCGGTAATGATTAAAAGCGAATCAGGATATTGGGTTCCTTTTACCAGGCCGCATACATTGGCTGCGGTAAAACTTTCGATAAACTGGTTTTCAATGTCAACATTAATTTCTTTGGGTACAGTGTTAATGCTTTTTTTGTTAAGCTGAATGGTAGTTGTAGGAGCTACCTCGGTAGCTACAGACCAGGTGAGTTTATCTTTTAGCACGAGTCGCAGTGCCGGAGTGGCCTCATATTTAACACTATCTACCTTTTGCAATACAGTCTGTTGCTTAAGGCCTTTACTTTCGTTATTTACAATAAAATCTTTACCCGGAATAAGCTTCTTCCCATTAATTTCGACAAGCATTTTACCAGGGAAAGTATTTACAGGGAAGCTAAAATTTTGTCGATAACCAGCGCCCATGGGTAATAGTCCAATTTTTTTGTAGCTTTCTTCGAGGTAGGTGGCAGTTTTTTTCATTCCGTCTTTAGTATAGCCCCTGCCCCAAAATTGCTTAGCGGTAAGCGTATTAATTACATTGCGGGTATAAGTAGAATCTTGCGCAAGACCATTAAAGGCAAAAAATAAAAAGATGAGAAAGCCAAATTTTTTCATGCCGGAATTTAGTAAAATAAACTAATTGTTGATCGCTGGTCGGAATTACAAATCCCAACTAACATTATTACCATAAAAAAATGGTTGATGATTAACCACCAACCATTCCTGATAAAAATGACCCTTTCTATTTGGCCAGATAAGGCTGTAAGGCTGTTTTTACTTTTTCTTTATTTTGGGCTGCGGTCCATTTTTCTTTAACCGACTGATTCCCTAAGCTGAAAAGTGTTTCGTAAAGCAATTTGCCATTGGCCATGGTTTTTACTTTAAAGGTATCATCCGATCCGATGATGTCGGCCCAAACGTTGCGTACATCAGCCCAGTAAGTTTGCTGACTTGCCCACCATTTTTGCGCATATGCGAAAGTTTTAGGATCTATTTTGGTAAACTCTTCATAGCCTTTTTCAACAGCCAGTAATTTATCGCCTTGTGGTGTGCGTACTACTTTTTTATTATCTTGTTCAAACATCCAGCCATCCTTGGTAATGGTAATTCTGCTTCCTCTGGTTAATACGTTATAGTCTTTACGTACGGTCGATTCTCTTCTTGGCAGCGGCGAGTCGGTTTCGCTCGACCATGAATCGTGCCCGCCAACATGGCTCCAGGTTCCGAAACCCTGATAGCGTGGACTGTCATCTACCTGATAAACTTTTTGCGTCCATTTTCCTTTTACATCAGCTGCGGTGAAACTACCTTTTTTCCAGGCATTATCTTGTGTGTAAAGCAAAACGTTCGGGTCTTCGTAGGTCCAGTCCTGGCGCCAGTGCTTAATTACGGTAGTATCGTTAATGGCCAACATGTGCTGAATTACGATTCTTTTAGGCTCATCTACAATAATTTCTGCCCACTCACTTCCGTGACTTTCGTAAGGTTTGCTGAATTTGTAATTTGGATCCGGAGCAGTTACTTCGCCGTAATTGAAATTTACTTCGTAAAAACCAGCTAAAGATTTGATGGCCTTTCTATCTTTTTCGAGTTTTTCTTCCGGAGAATCAATTTTTGTTTGCGCATTGGCGTTAAGGGTAATCATACTGCTTAACACCAAAATTAGGTTTAAGATTTTCATTTTATAATAAATTAGAGGTGTGCTTGTTTTCCGCAACTGCGGGATTTTTCTTCTTTTTCTTTTTGCCCCACCAGATAATAAATCCGGTTATAGGCAGGCTGGCTGCAATAAGGCTCGCAAAAAATGCCATAATTTTTCCGGGCAGACCTAAAATGGCCCCCACATGGATATCGTAGTTCATTCCAATCAATGCCTCGCCTGCATTTTTTTCGGTCTGGTTTTTACGGGCCAGCAATTTACCAGTGTACTGATCGAACAACAATACATCAAAATTCCAGTAAGTTTCTGCTCCCCTGTACCCGGTTGCATATATCGGCGTTGTTCCACCTTCTGCCGGCGACATGCCAATGCGATCGACATCTTTGAAAGTTTTTTTAGCCGTTTCAAAGGCTACATCAAAAGGTATGGCTGTAATGGTTTTAGTCGAATCCGATTTGGCTTCGGGTTGTTTAGGCAGAGTGGTACTTCTCGCCGCTACTACATATACGGTTGATTGAAACCATTGAAAAGCCCAAACCAGACCAGTTAAGGCCAGCATCAGGCAAATAATCATCACGTAAAAGCCCAATACATTGTGCATGTCGTAATTAATCCGTTTAAATTTGGCTTTCCACTTGATCTTAAAACTCTTGTCGAAATTTGATTTTTTGAGGTTTTTGGGCCACCACATAATCATTCCTGAGATCAACAGAAAGACAAAAATAAAGGTAGACCATCCAATAATCTGCTGCCCGATGGGGTGGTTAATCAGGAAACTCCAATGCAGCATTTTGATAATGCCAAAGAACTCATATTTGTAATCGGCAACCAAGGTAACCTTACCAGTGTATGGGTTAATGAGAACCAGATCATAATAGTCTATAGAGTCGAAATACCAGAAAGCTTCAGAGTTGCCCGCTTTATAGGTGCCAAACTCCCAGGCCCTGTCGGGTTCGGCATAGCTGGATAAGAAAGATATTTTTTTCTTGCCACCCAGCGCTTTTTCGGCAGTTGCTGTTAAGGTACTTAAGGCAATTGTTTTCCGGTTGGCAGGCACCTCAACAAAAACCTCTTTTCGGTGAATGAATTCGGTAATTTCTTTTTGGAAGGCGAAAATACAGCCGGTAATTCCCAGATGAAAAACCACCAGACCAGAGGCAATACCCAGCCACAGGTGCAGCCAATCGCTAATCCGTCTGAGCTGCGATTTATTCGTTTTTTTCTGTATTGGTTTTGTTAGCGCCATTAAGCTTATTTAATAAAAGAACCAATTGACGGTTTAAAGTCAATTGGCTAGTTGTTTTTTTGATAAAATGCCTTAGTTGGCCTGAGTAGTGTAAGTAACCAGGTGCCAGATTTTATCATAATCTTTTCCGTTCAGTTTGCCGGGTGTTTTATCTTCTGTAAATGCTTCAAGAAAATAATTTCCTTTGATGGCAGGTTTAAAAGTGAATTTCCCTTCCGCGTCAGTTTCGGTAGGCTGTGCTTTTTTATCCGGACCAACAACTGTTAATTTTTTGCTGGCGAAAGGCTCTTTGTTGTAAATTACCTGATGAACAGCTGTTTCTCCTGCTTTTAAAGCAGGTTTATCTGGTCTGATAGTTAAAGCAGCTTGAACCGGGAAGCTAGTATTTATCTTCAGGGTACTTACCGCCACATCGGCAAAAGCATAATATTCGATTTTTGCTTTTTCATAAACAGCAGCCACCTCGTGTACAATTGAAAGTTTGTAGGTGCCGTCCTGATCAGGTGTAAAGCTGGCTTTGTAAAAAAGCACATCAGGCGAAGCGGTTAAAACTTTAGTAGTACCATTTGGAGCAGTTAAAACCAGTTTAAAATCTTTGAGGTTACTGAACCATTTGGCTGCCGAATCGGGTTCGCCGCTTTCGTATTCTCCAAAGAAAATTTTTACTTCCTGTGCCTGGCCTTTTTTTCCTGTGGCCGCTGTTTCTATCCATAAAGCATGTGCAAAAGCGCCAGAGATGCTGAAGGCCAGGAAGAAAAATAGTAATGCAATTTTAGTTTTCATGTTTTCGGTTTTTAAACCATGCGGTACTGATCTGATCCAGTATCGCATGGTGTGATGGATTAAAATTTATAGGTTACACTACCTGTAACAGTTCGCAGGTCTTGTGGGTTCATGGTGCTGTAACCTGTCCAATATTTTTGATTGGTAAAGTTGTCAACTTTGGCACCGATTCTAAATCTGCTATGATCGTAAAACACCGAAGCGTTGTAAACCTTATAAGCAGGTAAAATAAATACACCCTGACTTACACTATTTACAATTTTGTTATCGCTGGCGTAATTACCACCTGCACCCAGGCCAAAGCCTCTTAACGTGCCCGACAGGAATTTATAGCTTACCCATAAATTTGCAGAGTAAGGCGCTGCAGAGTAAGCATCTCTTCTGCCTTCAACATCAGGCGATGCATTTTCTAAATGGTTATCGTTATAGGCAAAGCCGGCAATAATATTTAAGCCGTTTACCGGGTTTGCAATAACTTCAGCTTCTATACCTTTGCTGATTTTGTTACCATCCTGAATCTGGGCGTTTGGATTGGTAGGATCTAAATTATAACCCCTAACAATATCTTTCACTTTGATATAATAGTAAGATACCGATCCGGTTATTTTGCCGTTAAAGGCATTTGCCTTAATACCACCTTCTATCTGATTAGCCTGCTCGGCTTTAAAGGCATCGCCTTTGTAATCTATACCGTTGATGTTGTTAAAACCATTTTGGTAGTTAGCAAATAATGATAACTGATCTTTAAACGGCTGAAATACCAAACCGAATTTTGGCGAGAAAACAGTTTGTTTGTAAGGGCCTTTCGGTGCCGAGCCTGCACGGTCAGAATTACCTTTGTTATCAAAACGATCAACCCTTAAAGCTGCCAAAGCAATTAACCTGTCGGTTAAATTAATTACATCTGATGCGTAAGCACTGTAGGTATTGGATTTGAAATTAACCGGATACTTAGAATAAGGGTTCGCAGCATAAAATGCCGCTAAATTAGCCTCTGTAAAATTGTTGTAATTAGCACCTGTTCCGTTTTTGTTGGTAATATCGAAGGTATCTATCGAGTAAAAAAGCTGATCGGAATTCTGGCGCAGGTAATCTAAGCCAAGTACAACACGGTTTTTAACCGAACCTAAGTTAAATGTCCCGTTAAAGTTTTGTTGTACTTCGTAAGTGAATATTTTACTGTTATCGGTTGATTGGTCGGCCCTTGATAAATTATCAGCACCCGGAGCTGCTGCCGGATTGAAGAAACTGTTGGGGACCAGAAAAAGATAAGTACCGCGACCATTTGAGAAACTATAATTGCTCGAAAAACTGGTGTGCGAAGACCAATTGTCGTTAAACTTATAATTGGCCTGACCAAAGAAATTCGAACTGTTATATTTTTGTTTCATGGCATCGCCCGTGAACGATTTATCGTAAGGGATACCCGATTGATCGGCCCTGTCGAAACCCAGTTGTGCAACAGGGAAATAGAAGAAAACGAATGGTTTTAAAGTGTTTTTACCATTAGCAATTTCAGCATCAAAAACGAAGTCTAATTTGTCATTTACTTTATACGACAAGCTTGGCGCGATAAAGAAGCCTTTATCAAAAACATTTTCCTGAAAAGAACCCTTGTAGTTATACGAAGTATTGATACGGGCATAAATGTGGTTCTCTTTATCAACAGGGAAATTAAAATCGGTACTAACCCTGTTAAAATCGTAAGTGCCGGTCGAATAATTTACCGAACCTCCCGTTCCTTCAAAAGGTTTTTTAGTGATACGGTTAATTAAACCACCGTATGAAGTTAATGTACTGCCAAATAACGTGGCCGATGGACCTTTAATAAATTCTACACTTTCCAGGTTTGCAACATCATTGCGGCCGGTAACGTTGCCTGCAATACCATTTCTTAACTTAGCCTGTACAATAAAGCCTCTCGATGCATAATAAGCACCACCGTCGCCACCACGGCCTGTAGATTCCCACATCTTTTGGACACCTGTTGCATTACGCGTCGCATCATCAACCGAAAACACCAATTGATCTGCCATAGTTTCTTTGGTAATGGTTGTATAAACCTGTGGGTTTTCTAAATTGTTAAGCGGCATTTTAGAAATATATTCGCTTTTTTTAGCGATATATTTATTTACGCCCTGGTTAATGTTTATCTCGCTCAACTGATTTGAGTTTTGGCTGATTACCAGGTCTACTACTTTGTCTTCGCCCGTCTGGATGGTAATGGTTTTTTCTAAATTTTGCATACCAACTGCCGATACCTTTAAAATGTAAGTACCCGGTTTAACACGTAAAATTTCATATAAGCCTTTATCGTTGGTAACATTTCCTAAGCCTTTGCCTTTTAAGCCCACCGAGATATAAGCCGCAGGCTTGCCATCTGAAGTAGTGATGGTACCTTTTAAGGTTCCGGATTGCTGCGCAAAAGCAATGGTATTGATTAAGAGCATTACTGCGGTTAATACAAATAGTCTGATTTTATTCATTTTGTTATTTTAAGAATTATACGGCATGCGTGATAAACGAAACGCATGTTATTTTTTTAGTTCGTTTAAAATTTATTTGGATTAATTCTAAAGAGAAGCAAAATAACGGCAGAAATTTGGATTATCCAAATTATTTTGAATAATTCTAAATAAGGAAAGTGTTAAATATTCAGGATGCCTGTTTCTTTGGTTTATTTATTCGAAATGATTGCGAATAACGGGATAAAAGGAATTTTTTGTACTAAAAAACGGTAGTTTCGATCGTATGAAACAAAAAACGCCTTATGTAAAACATAAAGGCGTTTATTATTAGCAGAGAAATTAAGTTTACTTGATCAATACAACCTGTAAACTTAAAGGTCTTTCCGTATCATTTGCGGGGCTAATCAAACCTCCGCAGATAACATCGTAATGGTAGCCCGCTACAAAAGTAGTACTGGCTGAAGTAGTCTTAACAGTTCCCGACGAAGTTTCTTTTGCATCGAGCGTATAGGTTCCGGCATCAACCGTGGTAAAAGCACTTGCCGTTTTATAAGCCTTATTGTTAGCCAATGTAGTGGTTGCGCTGGTTTTTGCCAGATCTAATGCCGGTGCATCAGGCGATAAGTTGATAAAACGCACATAAGCCTTATCGGTTGCAGTGATGCTCAAATCGTCGGCAATGGTGTAAATATCTAATGCCGCAGGCTTATTAATCAGGTAAGTAGAATAATATGTGTTTACACCCAGGGTTACAGTTTTGCTAAGCAAGCTTTCAGCGCTGCTGGCAGTGGTAAATTTTAAAGTATAGGCACCTGGTGCATAAGAACTGTAAGCTGCCGAGCCACCAAAAGGTAAGGCCGCCGAATTGACCATGGTACCATTAAAATAGGCATTATAGGTAGCTAGAGAAGGCGAAGCATTTACCACCCTTAAATAAGAAATCGTAGTATCTGTTTCCTCTTTTTTGCAAGAAGTTAACGCGGTTAAAACAACGAAAATAAATAAAGGGATAAATTTGAGATTGAACAGAGTAAAATTCTTCATACTGATTTGAAATTTGATTTAAATATTAAAGGGTACCCATAAAACGGTTGCCTGATAACTTTCGCTACAGGCCCACAAATATTGCTTTTAAACCCTATTGGAGGTTGTTAAATGATGTTAAGCAGATGTTAAAGTTTGCCGGCCTTTTTTAACAATGTTAACATTGGCCGGCTGGATGTAATTCGATCTGCTTAACAATTGCTTTTTAATTTTAAATGAATGTGTGCGTTTAGGCATAATTAAGTCAGATTAGTTTAAAAAAATTAAACTCAAGGCATAAAAAAATGAGGATAATATTGTGTAACTCGATTTTTATTTAAACCTTTGCACCTCAATAGAGTTAAAGCCGTTTTAATACGCAAGAAATGATTAAACAATTTTTACATAAACTTTCTGTTTTCACAGCCCATTTGGTTGCTGGTGAGAGTTTATTTATTAATCGTTTTCAGCCTGTATTTTATTACCCCACAAGCCGGCAAAATTTTACTCCACGTATTTAGTACTCAACTAAACGTAACGAGGAATTGATCCTCTCTAAAAACCCAATTAACAAGAATACTTATAATTTTTCGTTAGAAAACGAATGGATATTAACGAATTTATAGTGCAGGTTGCACTTCCTGAACATCGTGTATTTGCAGAAGAAATTGTAACCGAGATGGCCGAATCTGCGAAAGCGCGCGGTACAGGTATCGCGAAGCGTTCGCCAGAATACATCTCTAACAAGATGCAAGAGGGCAAATCGGTTATTGCTTTTCACAAAGATGGTTCATGGGCAGGGTTTTGCTATATCGAAACCTGGAGCCACGGGCAATTTGTGGCCAACAGTGGTTTGGTAGTAAGTCCTAAATACCGTAAAGCCGGATTGGCAAAAGCCATCAAAAATGAAATTTTTGGCTTATCGCGAAAGTTGTACCCAAAGGCAAAAATCTTTGGTTTAACAACAGGTTTAGCGGTAATGAAAATCAATTCAGATTTAGGCTACGAACCCGTTACTTACAGCGAACTTACCCAGGATGAAGAATTTTGGAAAGGCTGCCAGAGTTGCGTAAACTTCGAAATTTTAAAAATGAAGGAACGTAAAAACTGCATGTGCACTGCCATGCTTTACGATCCGGCTGAGAAAAAACACGAAGTAGCCAAACAATTTGCCGAAGAACTGCAAAAGAAACCCAAATTATACGAGCGCTTTATGCGCATCAAACAACGTTTGGTTGTTAAACCTAAGCCAAAAACAGGCTTAAAAGCCCTTTTATTTTTATTTACCCTTTTATTTAAATAGCATGAAAAAAGTTGTTTTAGCATTTAGCGGAGGATTAGATACCTCATTTTGTTGTATTTACCTGGCAAAAGACCGTGGGTTGGAAGTTCACTCGGTGATTGTAAATACTGGTGGTTTCTCTGATGAGGAATTACAGGAAATTGAGAAAAGGGCCTACGCTTTAGGGGTGAAATCGCATGCTGTGGTAGATGAAACTGAAGGTTATTATGACGAGTGTATTAAATACCTGATTTTTGGTAACGTATTAAAAAATGCAACTTATCCACTTTCTGTTAGTGCAGAACGTGTAAGTCAGGCTACTGCAATCGCCAATTATGTGAAGAAAATCGGTGCTGATTACGTAGCGCATGGTAGTACTGGTGCAGGTAATGACCAGGTTCGTTTCGATATGATTTTTAATATCCTGATTCCAGGTGTTGAAATTATTACCCCAATCAGGGATTTAAAATTATCGCGCGAAGCAGAAATCGAATATTTAGCAGGTCACGGTGTTGAGTATAGTGCCGAAAAAGCAAGATACTCAATCAACAAAGGTTTATGGGGTACTTCGGTAGGCGGTAAAGAAACTTTAACCTCTAACGAAACTTTACCTGAAAGTGCCTGGCCAACGCAGGTTTCAGAAACCGAATCGCGCAAAATTGAGCTTACGTTCGAAAAAGGTGAACTGGTAGCGATTGATGGCGAAAAATTAGCGCCGGTAAGGGCTATCCAGAAATTACAGGCTATTGCACAACCTTTCGGTATAGGCCGCGATATCCACGTAGGCGATACCATTATCGGTATTAAAGGTCGTGTAGGTTTCGAAGCTGCCGGTCCGATTATCATTATTAAAGCACACCATACTTTAGAGAAACATACTTTAACCAAATGGCAGTTAAGCTGGAAAGAGCAATTGTCTTCTTTCTATGGAAACTGGTTGCACGAAGGTCAGTTCCACGATCCGATTATGCGGAATATTGAAGCATTTTTGACCGATACACAAAAATTTGTGAGCGGTAAAGTATTTGTTGAACTATTGCCATATCGTTTCCAGATTATCGGTATTGAATCTAATCACGATTTAATGAGCAACAAATTTGGTAGCTACGGTGAAATGAACAACGCCTGGAGCGGGGAAGATGTTAAAGGCTTCTCTAAAATTTTCGGCAACCAGGTAATGATCTGGCACAAGGTAAACGGAGAGGAAGCTTAGTTATTGTAAAATGTAAAAGGTATAATGGAAGAGGTAAAGTCTAAGTTTTACCTTCTTAGATACTAAATACTCGCTTAATACTAAAAATGAACGAAATCCTGTCAAAAGAACATTGTCTAAGCCACTATAAATGGGGTGATAATTGTGATGGATGGAATTTTGTAAACAGCCCGGAGGCATCGGTTAAACAAGAGCTGATGCCTGTAAACACTGCCGAAAAATTGCATTTTCATACTTATGCAAAGCAATTTTTCTTCATATTGAAAGGTCAGGCAACATTTTTAATTGAAGGCGAAACCTTTACCGTTAATGCCAACAAAGGCTTGCAAATTAAAGCTGGCGACAAACATAAAATCATGAACAACGGGCCTGATGATTTGGAATTTATTCTTTTTTCCTACCCATCAACCCAAAACGACAGAACTGATTGTGAATAATATAGCAATTAAACGAGTAGGAATAACAGAAGCCCATCTGGTAGCGGGTCTGTTTAATCAATATCGTATATTCTACAATCAGTTTTCGGATATCGGGATGGCCAAAGCTTTTATCGATGAGCGTTTGCTGCACAACGAATCAGTTATTTTTATAGCCATTGATGCTGATAACCAGCAAGCAGTAGGTTTTACGCAACTATACCCAAAATACTCTTCGGTAAGATTAAGTAAAAACTGGATCTTAAACGATCTGTATGTTGATGCGAATTACCGCAAACAAGGTATTGGCGAAAAACTGATTAAAACCGCAATGGATTTTGCCAAAACCACTGGTGCTACCTTTGTACAGTTGGAAACGGCTGTAGATAATTATACCGCACAGCATTTATACGAAAGTATAGGCTTTGTTAAACAGGCAAATGACGAAGATTTTTTTCTTTATAAAATAGTACTAAACTCATAGCGATGAATAAAATTAAAGCAGGGATAATTGGCGGGGCAGGTTACACAGGCGGCGAAATGCTGCGCATTTTGGTTAACCACCCAAATGTTGAAATTGCTTTCGTAAACAGCACAAGTAATGCCGGGAACTTAATTTCTGACGTGCACACTGATTTAATAGGTGATACCGATTTACGTTTCGTAAGCGACATCCCTCAGGATATTGACGTGCTTTTTCTTTGTGTTGGCCACGGCGATGCGAAGAAATTTTTAGCCGCAAATCCAATTAACGAAAACATCAAAGTGATAGATTTATCGCAAGACTTCAGGTTGCACGAGAAATCTACTTTCGAAAACCGTGAATTTGTTTACGGACTTCCTGAATTGAACCGCGATAAAATTAAATCGGCAAAAAACATTGCTAACCCTGGCTGTTTTGCAACTTGTATCCAGTTGGGTTTATTGCCATTGGCAGCTAAAGGTTTAATTAAACAAGAGGTGCACATTAATGCTACTACAGGTTCAACAGGTGCGGGACAGAGCTTAGCTACAACCTCACATTTTAGCTGGAGAAATAATAACCTTTCGATTTATAAGGCTTTTGAACATCAGCACCTAAACGAGATTAGTGAAAGCTTGTTGCAATTACAACCCTCGCTGACCGATACCTTGAATTTCATTCCGCAACGTGGTGCTTTTACCCGTGGTATTTTGGCTGCAATGTATATGGAAAGCGACCTCACTTTAGAAGAAGCGCAAGCCATTTACGAAGATTATTACAGCAGCCATCCTTTTACGCATGTAAGCCGGAAAAACATTGATCTGAAACAGGTTGTAAACACCAATAAAGCATTGGTGCATATCGAAAAACATGGCAACAAACTATTTGTCATCAGTATTATCGATAACCTGTTAAAAGGTGCAAGCGGACAAGCGGTTCAGAATATGAACTTAATGTTCGGGCTGGAGGAAACTGCGGGCTTGAAGTTGAAAGCCGCGAACTTTTAATAACCTGTCATGCTGAGGCACGAAGCATCTGCAACTTACGAAACAGATTCTTCGTTCCTCAGAATGACAAAAAACCTTAAAAAGATGAACTTATTCGACGTTTACCCACTTAACGATATAGAAATTACCAAAGCAGCCGGCAGCAATGTTTGGGATGCCAACGGACAACAATATTTAGATTTATACGGCGGTCATGCTGTAATTTCAATAGGCCATACTAACCCACATTACGTAAGTCGTTTAACTGACCAGTTAAGCAAAGTGGGATTTTATTCTAATTCAGTTAAAATTCCTTTGCAGGTACAACTGGCTGAGAAGCTGGGTGAAGTATCGGGCAAAAAAGATTTTCAGTTATTTTTATGTAACTCAGGTGCTGAAGCCAACGAAAATGCACTTAAACTGGCTTCTTTTTACAATGGAAGAAAAAAAGTAATTGCTTTTACCGGTGCTTTTCACGGTCGTACTTCTTTGGCGGTGGCAGTAACCGATAATCCTAAAATTGTAGCCCCGGTTAACCAAACCGAAAATGTTATCTTTTTGCCACACAATAACGAAGTGGCTTTAGAAGAAACTTTTAAAGCACAGGGCAACGAAATTTGTGCTGTAATTATTGAAGGCATACAAGGCGTTGGCGGAATTAAAGAAGCATCTAAAAGCTTCCTGCAAAAAATCCGTTCGCTTTGCGATGAGTACAATGCCGTTTACATCGCCGATTCGGTACAATGTGGTTACGGCCGTACAGGCCTGTTTTACTCGCACGACTGGGCAGGTGTGGAAGCCGATGTATACACCATGGCTAAAGGTATGGGCAACGGATTTCCTGTAGCGGGAATTTCTATTGCACCGAAATTTAAACCTTGGCATGGCGAACTGGGTACCACTTTTGGCGGTAACCACCTGGCTTGTGCTGCAGCGTTGGCCGTGCTCGAAATTATGGAGCAGGATAACCTGATGAAAAATGCCGAAGAAGTTGGAAATTACCTGATTACCGAACTGAAGAAATTTGAGCAGGTAAAAGAAGTTCGTGGTCGCGGTTTAATGATTGGTATTGAGTTGCCGGAAGAACTGGCGCATGTTAAAAAAGAGCTTTTATTTAAGCACTTCATTTTTACCGGTGAGGCCAAACCAAATGTAATCCGTTTGTTGCCTGCGTTAAACTTAACCAAAGCACATGCTGATGAGTTTTTGGAGGCGTTTAGAAAATTAGTAAAATAAGGTAGAAGGCCCAGGATGCAAAGGCTAAGAATTGTAAATTAAAAAATTAAATCAGGCGGTATTAATCGCAATTGTAAATTTTGAGAGATGGGAGATTGAGGGATAGCAAACCCTCAACCTTCCAACCCTCAACCTTTAACCTAATAAAAAAGATGAAATTGTTCACTTCCGTACACGATGTCCCAAGCATCAAACAATTTGTAAATGATGCATTGGCATTAAAGGCTAATCCTTATGCACATCAGGATTTAGGTAAGAACAAAACCCTGGGTTTGGTTTTTATGAACCCAAGCTTACGCACCCGTTTAAGCACGCAAAAAGCAGCCTTAAATTTGGGTATGAATGTGATGGTGATGAATCTGGATAAAGAGGGTTGGGCTTTAGAAACCCAGGATGGTGTAGTGATGAATGGCTCTACTGTGGAGCACATCCGCGAAGCTGCGGCTGTTATGGGTCAATATTGCGATATTTTGGGCTTGCGGTCATTTCCTAAGCTAAACAACCGTGAGGAAGATTACAGTGAAGATTTTTTTAACAAGTTTGTAAAATACTGTGCGGTACCGGTGGTGAGCCTGGAGAGTGCAACACGTCACCCTTTGCAGAGTTTTGCCGATATCATTACCATTCACGAAACCTGGACAAAGAAACCTGATGGAGCAAAACCTAAGGTAGTTTTGGCCTGGGCACCGCACGTAAAAGCTTTGCCGCAAGCGGTACCAAACTCTTTTGCCGAATGGATGTGTAAGGCACAGGCAGAGGGCATGATCGATTTCACGATTGCCCAGCCTGAAGGATATGAACTGGCTGAAGATTTTACACCAGGCGCTAAAATTGAATATAATTTAGAAGAAGCCCTTGTTGGTGCCGACTATGTTTATGTGAAAAACTGGAGTAGCTATAAAGAATACGGCAAGGTTTTAACCTATCCGGACGGCTGGATGATGAACAATGAGAAGTTGAAAATTACGAACGATGCAAAAGTGATGCATTGTTTACCGGTCCGCCGCGATTTGGAATTATCATCAGAGATTTTGGACGGACCAAACTCATTGGTGATCCACGAAGCAGGAAACCGCTTATGGGCTGCACAAGCGGTAATTAAAGCGATGCTGGAAGAATTGTAAAACGTACAGCCTCGGCTCGTGTCTTCACGAACCGAAATTGTTAATATCGTGAAATAAAACAATTAATGTGATTCGTGGAGACACGAACCACTGAAAGCATAAATTATGAAACAACTCACCATCATAAAAATTGGCGGAAACGTAATTGATAATTCTGAAAACCTGCACCGGTTTTTGTTGGATTTTACCGCTTTACCTGGCGATAAAATCCTGGTGCATGGAGGCGGCAAAATTGCAACCGAATTGGGCGAAAGTTTAGGCATCGAAGCAAAAATGGTTGAAGGAAGGCGGATTACCGATATTGAAACTTTACGGATTGTAACCATGGTTTACGCCGGATTGATTAACAAAAATATGGTAGCACAGTTGCAGGCTAAAGGAAGTAATGCAATTGGCTTAACTGGTGCAGATGGAAATATTATCAAAGCAAAAAAACGTCCTGTAAAGGAAATCGACTATGGTTTTGTAGGGGATTTGGATGAAAATTCGGTATCCGCAACAACGTTGGATAATTTACTAAAAGCAGGTTTAGTACCTGTTTTATGTGCTATTACCCACGATGGAGAAACACAATTGTTAAATACCAATGCTGATACCATTGCCTCGTCGGTGGCTGTAGCCATGGCGGGTTTATATGAAACGCGTTTGGTATATTGCTTTGAGAAAAAGGGTGTGCTGAAAGATGTAAATGATGATGGCTCTGTGGTGAGAGAAATTAAGGCTGATGAATTTGAAGGCTTAAAGGCTGATGGAACAGTTGTGGGTGGAATGATCCCGAAATTGCACAATGCTTTTGAGGCGATTAAAAAAGGCGTTTCGGCAGTGTATATTGGCAAAGCCGACGAATTGAATCAGCTTGCAACAGATACTTTTGGTACTAAAATGCTGAAGTAAGGTAAAAGGCTTAAAGATTGATGGGGTAGAAGGTTATCTGTTATACAGGCTTTTGCAGAAAAAAGGGGCGAAAATGTGCTGGTTTTGCTTAATAAACCTGATAGCAGCGGGCACGGAGTGCCGGAGTAAAGCGGATAGCAGGACTGCAGATGAATAGTCTTACTACAATTGCTTTTCTTAATAAAATTAAGATCGACGAAATCACATGATCAGCATAATCTGATAATCGGTGAAATCAAAGAAGTAGAAATAATAAACGAACCACAAAATGAAAAAAATCGCCATAATCGGTAGCGGAAATATCGGTTTATCTTTAGCAAAAGGATTGGTTAAAGCCAGCTACACCACAACCAAAAACATCACCTTAACCAGGCGGAACACAGCCAATTTATATAAGTTTGCACAAGAGCGCTACAAGGTTACGGCCAATAATGCCGATGCAGCTGCTGATGCAGATGTGATTATTTTAGCGGTGCTGCCTCAACAGTTAAATGTGGTTTTAGAGGAAATCCAATCGGCCATAAACCCCGCCAAACATTTGGTGATCTCGGTAATTTCGGGCGTGAGCTGTGCTGCGGTTCGCGAGAAACTGGATAGTGATGTGCAAATTATCAGGGCAATGCCCAATACCGCTATTGCAATAGGACAATCGATGACTTGCATCGCGAGCGATAATGCCTCACCACAAAACATGGAAGATGTTACCCGTATGTTTGAAACAGTAGGTTCGGTAGTTAAAATAAACGAAGATTTAATGACTTCGGCTACTGCACTTTGTGCCTGTGGTATTGCATTCTTTTTAAGGGGAATCAGGGCGGCTTCGCAAGGTGGGGTAGAAATTGGTTTCCATGCAGACGAAGCCTTGAAAATGGCGGTTCAAACTGCAAAAGGAGCGGCCGATTTACTTTTATTACACGGAACGCACCCAGAATCAGAAATAGATAAGGTAACTTCGCCGAAAGGTTGTACCATTGCAGGTTTAAATGAAATGGAACACAACGGTTATAGCTCTTCGCTGATAAAAGGTATTAAACTTTCGGCCTTAAAAGCCGGGAATTTATACACTAAAGAGGGCTAAATCCAGTTGTAAAATGGTTAATGTAAGATGGATGATGTACCTGGCCACAAATTTAGAAGTAGCAGGTTAAAGATAAATCAGTCGTGATACCAGTACTAATTACCTGATACTAAAATATTAAATAAGTATAATGTTAAAGGTTAGCTTAATCTTGATACCTTGTACTTACTACTTGATACTATGTCATTAGAAAATATACAAAAAGAAAGTCTGGACTTATTACGGCAGTTAATCCGTATCCAGTCTTTTAGCAAAGAAGAAGACAGGACTGCGAATTTAATTGCTCAGTTTCTGGAAGAGAGAGGGATTAAGACCCAGCGTAAAATGAATAATGTTTGGGCTTACAACAAGCATTTCGATGCCGCTAAGCCGACCTTACTTTTAAACTCACACCACGATACGGTTAAGCCAAACTCTGGTTATACCCGCGATCCGTATGATGCTGCAATTGAAGGTGATAAATTATTTGGTTTGGGCAGTAACGACGCCGGAGGGTGTCTGGTTTCACTAATCGGGACATTTTTGTATTACTACGATCAGGAAAATTTAAAATATAACATCTGTTTGGCTGCTACTGCCGAGGAAGAAATTTCGGGTAATAATGGTTTAGAACTGGTGCTGCCGGATTTAGGTGAGCTCGAATTTGGTATTGTAGGTGAGCCTACAGAAATGAATTTAGCCATTGCTGAACGTGGTTTATTGGTGTTAGACTGTGTAGCGCATGGTAAAGCAGGGCATGCAGCGCGGGAAGAAGGCGAGAATGCCATTTACAAAGCATTGAAAGATATTGAATGGTTCAGAAACTACCAGTTTCCGAAAGTATCAGAGGTTTTCGGACCCTTGAAAATGACTGTTACCATTATCAATGCAGGTTCGCAACATAATGTGGTACCGGCCAATTGTACTTTTACAGTTGATGTGCGCGTAACAGATGCTTACACCAACGAAGAGGTATTGGAAATTATCCGTGCCAATGTTGATTGTGATGTTACTCCGCGGTCTATCCGTTTAAAACCATCATCTATTGATAAAAACCATCCGGTTGTACAGGCTGGCGTTGCTTTGGGAAGAACAACATACGGTTCGCCTACAACTTCTGACCAGGCTTTACTGGATATTCCATCAGTAAAAGTTGGCCCTGGTTTTTCAGGCCGCTCGCACATGGCTGATGAATTTTTGTATGTACGTGAGGTTGCTGAGGGTGTTGAAGGTTATGTAAATATGTTAAAACCGGTTGTTTTAGGCTAGCTAAATTGCTTTAAGTCTTTTGGTTAGCATAAAATCCTTTAAATAATGTTTATCTTTGGGATATGAACACCTACGCTAATTTTATCGAGATTAATGCAGATAAACGATTTGGTCGGCCATGTATAATTGGGACCAGAATTGCTGTTTATGATGTTTTAAACTGGTTTGCGAACGGAATGACCCTGGAACAGATTTTGGAAGATTTTGAAGAATTGACCGAAGCACAGGTTTTAGCTTGTTTGGCCTATGCTGCCGATCGGGAACATAAAATACGGGTTGCCTAGTGAAACTACTATTTGATCAGAATATTTCTTTCCGAATCATTAAGCTTATTCAGTCGGCTTTCCCGCAGAGTGAGCAGATTAGAAAATTAAATCTGGAGAATAAATCGGATAAGGAGATCTGGACATTTGCTGGTCAAAATGGTTTTACAGTGTTTACTTTTGATGCCGATTTTTATGAGTTTTCTAATTTATATGGGCATCCACCGAAAATAATCTGGCTCAGAACGGGTAACAATACAACCCTCTCGGTATCACAAATACTTTTAGCAAAAAAAGAATTAATAACAGAATTTATAAAACAAGCAGAATTTTCTTGTTTAGAAATTCAATAAAATGCTCAGTGTGCTTTGCGAAAAGCCTGGCGCCCTTTGCGGTTAAATAAATTAAAATGAAGATTTGGCAAAAAAATATAGATGTAAATAAATTTGTAGAAACCTTTACTGTTGGTAAAGACCGTGAACTCGATCTGCAAATGGCAAAGTTTGATGTGTTGGGCTCTCTTGCGCACACTGAAATGTTGGAAACCATTAATTTGCTTACTGCGGAGGAATTAAAAACCGTTCAGCAGGAGCTTAAAAATATTTATGCTGAAATTGAAGCCGGTAATTTTACCATCGAAGATACCGTAGAAGATGTACACTCGCAGGTAGAATGGTTGCTTACCCAGCGCATTGGCGAAGCCGGTAAGAAAATTCACAGTGGGCGTTCGCGTAACGATCAGGTTTTGGTCGATTTGAAGCTATTTTTTCGTGCCTGTATCGAGGATATGGTTAATCAGACTTCCACCTTGTTTAACCAGTTAATCGAACTGAGCAATACCCATAAAGATAAATTATTACCCGGTTATACGCATTTGCAGATTGCGATGCCCTCATCGTTTGGTTTATGGTTTGGTGCTTATGCCGAAAGCCTTGCCGATGATATGGAGCTGATGCTGGCCGCCTGGAAAATTACCAATAAAAACCCGCTAGGCTCTGCAGCAGGTTACGGTTCATCGTTCCCGTTGAACAGAACTTTAACGACCAAATTGCTGGGTTTCGAAACCTTAAATTACAATGTGGTTTATGCACAAATGGGACGCGGCAAAACCGAAAGGATATTGGCACAAGCCATGAGTGCTGTCGCAGCAACCCTGGCAAAAATGGCTATGGATGTTTGTCTGTTCATCAATCAGAATTTTGGCTTTATCAGTTTTCCGCCCGAGCTGACCACAGGTTCGAGCATTATGCCGCATAAAAAAAATCCCGATGTTTTCGAACTGATCCGTTCACGTTGCAATAAAATCCAAGCTTTGCCAAATGAAATTGCCATGATGATCACCAATCTGCCATCAGGCTATCACCGCGATTTACAATTGTTAAAGGAAAACCTTTTTCCGGCAATTACTTCGCTTAATGAGTGCCTGGATATCGCCACCTTTATGTTCCAGAACATTACCATAAAGGATGATATTTTAAAGGATAAAAAATACGATTACCTGTTTAGTGTTGAAGTCGTAAACGATCTGGCACTGCAAGGCGTACCGTTTAGAGAGGCCTATAAAATAGTGGGTGAGCAGATTGAAAGTGGTACTTTTGCACCGTCGAACCAAATACACCATACGCACGAAGGAAGTATAGGCAATCTTTGTAACGAGCAAATTTGTGCTTCAATGAACGCTGTTTTAGCACAATTTGGTTTCGAAAAAGTGAATAAAGCGATAGCAGATCTGGTTAAATAAATTTTGCTAAATTTGTAATTATGACAACTTTAACAATAGAAATTAAGGATAAAGATGCAGGTTTTGTAAAAGAATTCCTTAGCAAAATTGGTGCAAAAGTTAAATCAGAACCTGCAAGCCCGATAACTGCAGAAATTGTTCAGGCCTTAAAAGAAATTAAGGAAATGCAGCAAGGAAAACGGAAGCCATTAAGTTTAAAAGATATTTAATGGCCAATGAGGTTATTTATTCGGCTGTTTTTATCAAAAAAGCTAAAATCTATAAAAAGAAATACCTTTCTTTAATTGAAGACCTTTATGAACTGGAAGCAAAGCTTATAGCGGATCCACATCAGGGGAATGATTTGGGCGCAGGTCTGTACAAAATCAGACTGGCTGTAAAAAGCAAAGGAAAAGGTAAAAGCGGTGGATTTAGAATAATCACTTATTTGGTCTCTAATACACCGGAGGGCACGGTAATTAATATGTTGACCCTTTATGATAAATCAGAAGAGAGTAGTATTGATAAAAAGGAGCTCCAAAAATTAATTAAAGCATTATAAACTTGCTGATATCAGCATTGCAACATACAAATACATGAAAGTTTCAGTAATAGCCAACTCATTAATTGGCTCAGAAATTATAAAAATTGGTAACGAGGTTAACGAAATGAAGCGTAAAGGCGCATCAATTGCTAACTTAACCATTGGCGATTTCGATTCGAACATTTACCCGATTCCAGCCGAATTAAAAGAAGGAATTGTAGCGGCTTACAATACCAATCAAACCAATTATCCACCAGCCGATGGTGTTTTACCATTGCGCGAAACGGTTTCTGAATTATTAAAAGACAGATTTGGTTTAGACTATAATACCAACAGTATTCTGGTTTCAGGAGGTTCTCGTCCTTTAATTTATGCTACTTTTCTGGCACTAATTGATCCGGGCGATACGGTAGTGTTTCCGGCACCATCATGGAATAATAACCACTACTGTCATTTAACCTCGGCAAATGCAATTGCTGTAGAAACCGATGCTGCCCATAATTTTATGCCTACTGCGGCACAATTAAAGCCGCATTTAAAAGGTGCAACTTTACTGGCTTTATGTTCACCATTAAACCCTACAGGTACCATGTTCGATGCCGATGCTTTGGCAGAGATTTGTGATGCTGTTTTGGAAGAAAATGCAAGCCGTGGAGCAGATGAAAAACCACTTTATTTAATGTACGATCAGATTTACTCGCTTTTAACTTTTGATAAGGAGCATGTAAACCCGGTTTCGTTGCGCCCTGCAATGCGCGAGTTTACCATTTTTGTAGATGGTAGTTCTAAATGCCTGGCAGCAACTGGTGTGCGTGTGGGCTGGGGTTTTGGTCCCGAAGATATCGTAAACAGAATGAAAGCATTGGTTGGGCACATGGGCGCCTGGGCACCAAAAGCAGAGCAGGTAGCCATGTCTGATTACTTTAACAATAAACCACAGGTTGATGCTTTTTTAACCAGCTTTAAAGGCCAGATACAAGACAGTTTAAATGCACTTTATAACGGTTTTAGCGCCTTAAAAGCAGAAGGCTTTAACGTAGATGCAGTTGAGCCAATGGGAGCCATTTACCTGACGATTAAGATTGACTACATTGGTAAAACAACTGAAGATGGTCAGCTTTTAAAAGATAGTGCCGATGTAAACTTCTACTTAATTAAAGAAGCAGGTGCTGCTTTGGTGCCGTTCTCGGCATTTGGAAATGAGCACAGCATGCCGTGGTTCAGAGCATCAGTAGGAGCTTGTACCTTACAAGATATTAAAGATATGTTGCCAAGAATTAAAACAGCTTTAAGTAAGTTGAAATAAGATTGTAATTAAATAAGAAGGCCTCTTCATAATCAATTGAAGAGGCCTTCTTGTTAATATGATCGTCATTGCGAGGCACGAAGCCTGCTTGCAGCAGGCAGGCAATCTTAATGCTGTCGCTTTAACCCATAGTTGTAAGATTGCTTCGTCGTTCCTCCTCGCAATGACGGTTTTACTCCAGACTAAGGACTTTTGACGCAGGACTCCCAACCCCCAACTCAAAACTCCCAACTAATCCTCCCTGCTTCCGTCATCGGCCATTCTCACCATTTTAGGCTCGAATTTAGCTACCACATCAACCAGTTCGGTTTGTGCGGCCATTACTTTGTGGATATCTTTATAAGCCATTGGGGCTTCGTCTAAACCGGCACCAATTAAGGTAACGTTATGGTCTTTCAAAATGGCTTTCATATCTGATTTGGTAATCGATTGGATCGCTTTCGTTCTACTCATTTGTCTACCCGCACCGTGCGAAGCTGAATTGATCGAACTGATTTCGCCTTTTCCTCTTACCAAAAATCCTGGAGCAGTCATACTTCCTGGGATAATTCCCATTACACCTTTACCAGCTGGTGTGGCACCTTTACGGTGAACAATCAATTCTTCCCCATTAATAAACTCTTTCCAGGCAAAATTGTGGTGGTTTTCTACTTTGGCTAAAACCTTGGCACCAATGGCCTTTGTTAATCTTTTATGAATCACCTCGTGGCAAGCCGAAGCATAATTGCCGGCTAAATTCATGGCAATCCAATATTCTTGCCCTTCGGCAGTATTGAGGTCTAAATAAGCCAGGTTTGCAGCCTCTTTGGGTAATTTACAAATATCTTTCGCCAGTTTGGTATAATGATCAGCAATGGTTGCACCCAATCCACGCGAACCTGAGTGGGTTAGTAAAGCCACATAACGGCCTTTATCGATATTTAAAACCTCATCGCGTTCTGCGAAATCTATAATTCCCCATTCTACAAAGTGGTTGCCACCACCCGATGTACCTAACTGTGCCCAGGCTTTCCCGTGCAGGTTTTTTAAGAAAGGGGTGCTGTTAAAAGCTTCATTTTCTAAAACTTCGTGATCAGCTTTTTCTTTCCCGCTGAAGTTTTGTCCCGCACCAAATTTGGTAAAGGCAATTAATTCGCGTTTGTACATGTCGTCTTTACCGAAATAATGTTTCTCGGGGATATTAAAGATACTCAGGGCCATTCGGCAGCCAATATCAACGCCTACTCCGTAAGGGATAATGGCATTTCTGGTGGCCAGCACGCCACCAATAGGCAAACCATAACCTTGGTGCGCATCGGGCATTAAAGCGCCAGCTACCGATACCGGCAGTTTCATGGCAATATCCATTTGGTTCCTGGCGCCTTCTTCAATGTAATCGGCACCGAAAATGGAATAATCTTTGGTGTTGTCGATTAGTTCAATGGTTCCATCTGGTTTTGGATTGGCTTCCTCAATCACGGCTGTTGCTAGGGCATTCAATATTTCGTCACCCAAAAAACTTTCGGGGTATTCTTTTACTTTTTTAAATAAGGCCAGCAATTCTTTTTTTTGCGTACCTGCAAAGTTTGTTTTCAGTATATCCAAAGCCAAACCCAGTATTTTTCCTTCGGTATAACCTATTTCTATCAGGTTGTTACCTGTTATTGTTGTGCTCATTGTTTTATATTTCTTAAGTGTCAGTAGATCGTTCTTAAGAAGGTTATAAAATTAAAACTTATTCTTCTTTTGAACGAGTGCCAATTGTACCGGCTCCGTTCTTAAGTATAATGAGTATTCCCGACGGGGATCGAACCCGCTTCTTTGACGTGAAAGGCCAACGACGCAACCATTTTGTCTTCAGGAACATTTAATTAAAAGAATATACAAATAGATTAATCTCGCTTAAACATGAGGCTACAAGTGTAAAATGTGTTGACTTTTTGGACGAAGTAACATTTTTCAACGGCACTCATTTTTTGAGAGAGCGTAATCAGTTTTAAGAGCAAAACTGGCAAGTGTGTATTTACTAGCAGGATTCGAACCTGCATTATATTCAACCAATCGAAGTAACACTTGCACAACGGCATCTTAATTTTTTAATTAACAGAAGCAAAAAGCAACAAAAGTTTATGGGGCATGTCGTGCCGGAGTCGAACCGGATAATCTTGCTGGTTTTACAACTTCATTATTCCTCCCCTCAATTGCGACGAAGTAACTCTTGTTTACGGCATCCTGTTTTTATTATAGATAAGGCAATTAGTGATAAAAGACATTTCCCCATGTTCTAAAACTTAAACTATTCTGCGTTAGCAGAAGCTGGAATTGAACCAGCATCCTGGGCTTGAATCCGAAGTAACTTTTATCTACGGCACTTATCAATATTTTATTAAGCAAGGTTAAAGGCAAAAGAGACTGTTTCCTGCTCTACCATTGAGCTATTCTGTTTAAAGAAGTAGGATTCGAACCTACAACCAGGGCGTCCTGAATGCGAAGTAACTCTTTTTTACGACACTTGCTTTTTTTTAATTTCTTTTAGCCTCCCGCAATTCTCATATTGCGAAAGGGGAGTAGTTAATAGTACATGTTATTTAATATTCTTTAATAAGCAAGGTAAATTGCAAAAAGAGGCTGTTTCCTGCTCTACCAACTGAGCTACCCATTTTCATGGGGCAGGATTCGAACCTGCGACACGGGCATTAAGAGTGCGAAGTAACTCTTCTTTACGACACTTGCTATTTTTTTAAATTTCTTTTAAACTCCCGCAATCAAATGTTGCGGGAGGGGGCTTATAATGTAATCTGATTGATATTTTCCAACGCAGATTTGGTGTTTTCCATGGCAGCAAGAATATCGAAAATTTTATCCGACCATCCTGCCAAAAGGTAGACATCGTTTTTTTGTATATTTAAAGGTACTTTACCATAACCCGAAAGATCGAATAAGTACAATTTTGCATCAGGGGCAATTTTTTTATAATTTGTCCATGATGTGGCGAAAGAATGAGTGGTGTTATTACTGTTCCACATTTGCGTATCGGTAAATAACATCACTTTATCAACTACTTCTCTCTTTTTGATCAGGCTTTCAATGACCAAAT
The DNA here is from genome assembly GCA_965284455.1 of Sphingobacteriaceae bacterium. Lineage (GTDB taxonomy): Bacteria > Bacteroidota > Bacteroidia > Sphingobacteriales > Sphingobacteriaceae > Pedobacter. Next base: position 3,906,062 of record OZ260086.1, on the reverse strand, counting down.
GTCCGTTTGTTGAGTAACCCACTTCACCTTCCCGTCTGTAATACTCCTGAACATTGGCCAAAACATTTCTTTTTGGCATATTGATTATTTTCCAGGTATCGCCAAACATACCTGATACCACGTTTTTGCATTGCGATTGTAACAGCATGGCCAACATCAATCCAACATCGTATAATAATATCGAGCTTTTTGGCGAAATGGCCTGTTGCATCGAGCCCGATACATCGCAGGCAATAACTACCGAAGTGTCAAAGCCAAAACCTTTTATGTTTTTTGCACTGCACATTACCGCATCTTCTAAAGCATCTAACACAACCGAAGCGTATTTCGATTTCATGGTTTTGATCTCACGGTATGCAGATAAAAACCTGAATGGCAATTGTTTAGAGCTTAAAACTGCTTTTTCATTTGATAAATAAGCACAGATCATTTCAATATGGCTGCCTGATACATTGGCTTCCAGTATGTTGCGTAAATTTCTCAACAAGGCCATGTAACCAATTCTTTTGCTTTCGATCATTTCTTCCCATTTCCTGGTAAAAGCCAACGCTCTGGCAGATTCATTTTCAAATCTGTTTTTACCCAGTGCCGAAAGTTCAGTTTCCCAGGTGTAAGGAGTAGCTAGGCTATCGGATGCGATTTTGTTGAAAATCAACTGTTGATCCGCATCTTTAGCTTTAGGGTGTACCAAAAACAAAGCGTCTTTTAATTTAACATCGGCGTTTCTGTTGTATTTGGCAAACTGATACTCATCAAAATTATTGAAAGATGCTCCCAAACCTTTCTGTATCTGTTTAGAAAGCTTGTTTAATTTTTTGGTTTGAGTCCGCTCATTCGCAATTTGATAATAAGCGAGTAATTCGGTAATCTCATCTGCTCGTAGTACGACCTTGTTTACCGTTTTGCTTACGATTGAATGACCTGACGCTTTTCTTGCCAATTCTACTGATAAAACCATTGGTATTGATCTTAAATTCATTTCAGTTCTGGCATAAACAGCCAACCTTGCGATAAATTCAGGATTGCATTTATCAATTAGATCCTTAATTCTTTCCAGCCTGCTGCTTCCGGCTTCGTAAAACGAATCGTTTAATCCTGTAGTAACCACTGCGGTATATAGCTCCATTTCAGGAGTCATTAAGTATGCTTTTGCACCTTCATGATTTGTTGTTACCTGTGTGTTCCTGTTAAAAAAATTGAATTTCATAATCGTTTTAATTAAGTGTTTAATCTTTTGTTTTATCAGTGCAAATATCTTTGCCGTTCTGACATTACAAAGATGCCATCACCACTGCGCGGTAGATTTGCGCAGTAGAAAGTATTTTATGATTATTCTTTTAAGTGACTGGTATTTAGTTTGATAAATTTTATTTTTGCTGAAAAATGTTTCTTTTTATCGTGATCTGCGCAATTGTGTTGCGCAGATGTGAAGCGCTTTCGTATATTTAGATTAACGAAATCACTAGATTTTTAACAGAAACCTAAAACTGCTCTAAAATGGCTGTAAATAAATTAGCCCTCATCCGTTACAAAACCATCGACGATTGTTTGAAAAACCGTTTCCGTAAATGGACGCTCGACGATATTATTGAAAAAGTTGCTGAAACCCTTTACGAGCTGGAAGGCATAACCAGTGGGGTAAGTAAACGCACCATACAAGCCGATATCCAATTGATGCGGAGTGATAAGCTCGGTTATAATGCGCCTATTGTGGTGAAAGATAAGCGGTTTTATGCTTATGAAGATCCGGGTTTTAGCATTACAAAAGCTCCGATTAACCATGCCGATGTAGATAAAATGAAAGAAATTGTTGGCGTGCTGAAGCAGTTTAACGCTTTTAATTATTTCGATGAAATGAGCGATATGATTGCCCGTTTGGAGAACAATCTCTACAAATCGACCAAACAGAGTGGTAATAACATCCAGTTAGAAAGCAATAAGCTGGTGAAAGGACTGGAGTGTATCCCTCCGCTTTATCAGGCCGTTTTAAACAAACGTTCGTTGCTGATTGAATATAAGTCGTTCAAAGCACAGCAGGCGCAGCAGGGGATTTATTATCCATACCTGTTAAAGGAATACAGAAACCGCTGGTTTTTGATTTGCAAAGCAAAGAAACGACCAGGCATACTCAATTTAGCGCTTGATCGGATTGTCGAATTTCAGGAACTGCCCAACGAAGAATTTTTGGCTTATGAAGGGGTTGATTTTGATCGCTACTATGAAGATCTGATTGGCGTAAGCAAAAATGAGAAAGACCGCGCACAGAAGGTAATCTTAGAATTTGCCAACTACCATGCGCCTTATGTTGTAACTAAACCATTGCATCCATCGCAGGTGATATTGTCGAAAAACGATAAAACAACCATCTTTAGAATAGATGTGGTATTGAACTACGAGTTGGAGCGGGAGATTTTGGGATTTGGAGAATGTGTTAAAGTACTATCTCCACGATTTTTGATTGCTAAGATCAAAAAGAGATTGGCCCAAACTTATGAGCAATATGTACCCATTCAAAAACCTGAAAAAGTTGCTACCGAAAACATATTGACATAGTTAAACGTTTTAGTAATTGAATTCTTATTTGTATTTTGAAGGCTCAAAAACCCAATTATGAGCAGAACCAAATATATCCTATTACTTGTTGTCGCTTGTGCGATGAAAACTTTCGCACAGCAGGCTACCCCGCAATGGCGCCCAAGTTACCACTTTACCGCACCGGCAAACTGGCTTAACGACCCAAACGGATTGATTTACCTGAATGGCGAATACCATTTGTATTATCAGTATAACCCATTCGAAAATAAATGGGGACATATGAGCTGGGGACATGCTAAAAGTAAAGACCTGGTACACTGGGAAAATCTACCCGTTGCCATTCCCGAGCAGATTACCAAAGACACAACTACCATGATTTTTTCGGGCTCGGCTGTTTTAGATAAGCAGAATGTAAGCGGATTGGGAAAGGGTAAAGCGCCAATTTTGGCTTTTTACACAGCCGATTTGCCTAAGCAACGTAACGAATCGCAGTATATGGCCTATAGTAGCGATGGAGGATTAACTTTTACCAATTACGCGAAAAATCCCATCATCGATTTAAATAAAAAAGATTTCCGCGATCCGAATGTGTGGTGGCATGAGGCCTCTAAACAATGGATTATGACGGTTGCGATGGTTGATGAACACCAGGCACGGTTCTACGGATCAAAAAACCTTAAAGACTGGACCATGCTTAGCGATTTTGGAAAACAAGGCAATCAGGGCAGTGGCTGGGAATGCCCTTTTATGATTCCACTGGCAGTAGATGGAAATAAGAGCAACACCAAGTGGGTGCTGATGATTTCGCTATTTGGGCCAAAAGGGCCAACCATGCAATATTTTGTGGGCGATTTTGATGGTAAAACTTTTAAGAATGACAATGATGGCCAGTTAACTTTGCTGGTAGATGATGGCGATTCGTTTTATGCCGCCATTCCATGGAATAATACACCTAATGATAAACGCATCCTTTTAGGCTGGTTGCAGCCGGGTGGCAAAGAAACCTTTCCGTGGAAAGGTCAAATGTCTATACCCAGAGATTTAGCTTTAAAAACTACGCCTGATGGGGTAAGGTTGTTTCAACAGCCGAGTTCGGTTATTGCTGGTAACCTTAAAAAACTTGCCCAAAACCGGGTGGTTTCCAAACAAAACCTCCTTGTTGATGGTGAACTGAAGCTGGATGATATTAGCAATGCAAATTGGATTGAAGCCGAATTTGATGTAAGTAATTCGAAAAGTGCAGGTATCAAATTGGCACAATTAAAAGACGGGGAAGGAAAAGTGATTAAAGAAATTGAAGTGGGTTACCAGGCCGATAAAAATGAGCTGTATGTAGATTGCTCACGTTCAGAAAAAGGTGTGAAGAACGATAAAAATATTATTCAAACAGCTAAGTTGAATGCTGTGGGTTCTAAATTGAAAATTCAGATCCTGATTGATAAATCATCGCTTGAAGTCTTCGGTAATGGTGGTGAAAAGGTAATCTCGACGATGATTTTTCCGGATGAAAAGGCGACTGGTATTACAGCATTTTCGAAAGCTGGTAAAAGTACATTAACTAGTTTAAAGATTTGGGATTTGAGCAAGAAATAGTTAAAACATGATTGACAAGAGCAGTCATATTCTAAAAAGCCTCACCGAATTGAAATCTGGTGAGGCTTTTTTATGTATTTTGGACTTCCGACTCCGGGCTAATGACTTCGGACTAACTCTTAAATTCGCTTGTTTTATGGAAATCAATATCAGGGTAATCCTGTTTGGTTAAGTTAATCATGTACTCACTATCGGCCAGGTAAACCGGGTTGGCCTCTTTATCAAAACCGATGTGTTGTTGCTTGCGTTTTACAAACTCATCCAGTTTCTTTTTATCTTCTGAAGTTACCCAGCTCGAACGGGTATAACTTAGCGTACGGAAACGACATTTGGCACCATACTCGTGCTCTAAACGGAAATTAATTACTTCGAATTGAAGTTCACCCACCGCACCAATTACTTTGCGGTTACCGGGCTGCATCACAAATAACTGCGCCACACCCTCGTCGGTTAACTGTTCAATTCCTTTTTCCAGTTGTTTGGTACGCATTGGGTCCATGTTTTCTACCTCTTTAAAAATAGAAGGGGAGAAGCTCGGAATCCCTTTAAACTGTAATTTTTCACCTTCGGTTAGTGTATCGCCGATTTTGAAGTTACCACTATCGTACAAACCAACCACATCACCTGGCCAGGCTTCTTCAACAATACTTTTCTCATTGGCCATGAAATCCATTGGGTTAGAGAATTTCAGTTTTTTATCCTGGCGGGTATGGTAATAAAATTTGTTACGTTCAAATTTACCAGAGCAGATCCTTAAAAAGGCAATCCTGTCGCGGTGTTTAGGGTCTAAGTTGGCGTGGATTTTAAATACAAAACCGCTAAAATTTTTCTCTTCTACTAAAACATCGCGCTCTTCGGCCTCGCGGTGTTTCGGGCTTGGTGCAATATCAATAAAAGTATCTAAAAGCTCTTTAATACCAAAGTTGTTAATGGCGCTTCCAAAAAACACAGGGGCCAGTAATCCTTCGGTATATAAATCTTTATCCACTTTGCCATAAATCCCGTCAACCAGTTCTACATCGTCTTTTAAAGATTTGATTTCCGAATCTTTCAGATAATCCAGAAGCGAAGGATCGTTTAAATCGTTTGCGGCAACTACCGAGTCGGTAACCTTGGTTTTATCCGAATTGAATAAGTTTAAGTGCTTGTTATAAATGCTGTAAACTCCTTTAAAAGTATGCCCTTGACCAATTGGCCACGAAAGCGGGCATAAGCTGATGTTTAGTTTTTCTTCAATCTCATCCAGTAAGTCGTAAGCCTCCTTACCTTCTCTATCCATTTTGTTAATGAAGATAATAACAGGGGTATTCCGCATGCGGCAAACCGACATGAGTTTTTCGGTTTGTTCCTCCACACCCTTTACACAGTCGACCACCAAAATTACGCTATCTACCGCCGATAATGTACGGTAAGTGTCTTCGGCGAAATCTTTGTGACCCGGTGTATCCAGAATATTAATGCGTTTACCGCTATATTCGAAACCCATAACCGAAGTCGCAACAGAGATACCACGTTGCTTTTCAATCTCCATAAAATCGGAGGTATTGCTTTGGTTGGCCTTATTTCTTTTTACCGCACCAGCCGTGTTGATGGCACCTCCAAACAGCAGAAATTTTTCTGTAAGGGTGGTTTTGCCCGCATCGGGGTGACTAATAATGGCAAAGGTTTTACGTTTTTCTATTTCAGGGTTAAGCATAATAAAAAGGAAATTATAAGATAGGTGGAAGCGTTAAAGAAATCTTGCTAACAGAAGAATTTTAGATTTTTGCTCCATGAGGCTGCAAAGATACGAAAAACTAGCTAATTGTACTATCGTCCAGGGTTTAAACCCTGGGCGATTTTGAGAGCTGTTTAATAAAAACAAAATAATCCTGAAATTCTATAAATCATACTTATTTTTGTGCTAAAATGTTTAGCTTTATTTATCCTCCCTGTTTTAGCAAACTAAAATTTTATTGCCGATGCCTACATTAGAAGAAACTTCTATGCCCGCTGAAATTGCGGCTAAATTTGTGAATTACACCTCAAAGCATGTTTTCTTAACAGGGAAAGCAGGAACAGGTAAAACTACTTTTTTGCGGAAATTAATTCAGCTTACGCATAAAAAAGCGATGATTTGCGCACCTACAGGTATTGCGGCCATTAATGCCGCTGGTGTTACCATTCATTCGCTTTTTCAGCTGCCTTTTGGTGCTTTTTTCCCCGATGCTGCTGGGAGTGTTATCAATCAGAACATCACCTTTAACTTTAATACGCCACGTACTATGGTTAAGCATTTAAATATGCAGGGAAATAAAAGGCGGATGATTCAGGAACTCGAGCTGTTGGTGATTGATGAGGTGAGTATGTTGCGGGCCGATATGCTGGATGCAATTGATTTTTCGTTACGCTATATCCGTAGGAATAAAAATGTGCCTTTTGGTGGTGTACAGTTGTTATTTATTGGCGATTTGCACCAGTTGCCACCTGTAGTTAAAAACGATGAATGGCGGGTAATGGCCGGCTTTTATAAGAGTATTTATTTTTTTGATGCACTGGCGCTGCAAAATAACCCTCCGGTGTATATTGAACTGGATAAGATTTACCGCCAGGATGATTCGGTTTTTATCGATCTGCTGAATAACCTGCGCAACAATCAGATTACCGCACAGGATACGGCTTTATTACAGCAACATTTTATCCGTGATTTTAAACCTGCTGCAACGGAGAATTACATTACCTTAACCACACACAACAATAAAGCCGATGCCATAAACCGTGATCGCTTAACACAGCTGACGAGCAAATCATACTTCTTTGATGCGAAGGTTAGCGGTGAGTTTAGTGAACATGCTTATCCGAATGATAAAAGCCTGGAGCTTAAAGTTGGTGCACAGATTATGTTTATTAAAAATGATATGACTGCCGAGAAACGCTATTACAATGGTAAAATAGGGGTTGTGCACCATATCGAAAAAGGTGTGGTAGAAATAGAACTACCAGAGGATAAAACGGTGATCCAGATTTCGCCTTACACCTGGGAGAATGTAAAATACAAACTTAACGAGGCCACTAACGAAATTGAGGAAAATGTGGCGGGTTCTTTTGTTCAATATCCAATAAAACTAGCCTGGGCTATTACGGTGCATAAAAGTCAGGGTTTAACATTTGATAAAGCGATTATTGATATCGGCGATGCCTTTGCCCCCGGACAAGCTTATGTTGCCCTTTCGCGTCTGCGTTCGCTCAAAGGATTGGTGTTAACGTCGCATTTACGAGATAGTGGTTTACAGCAAGATCAAAACATCCATTATTTTTCTAAAACCAAGCAACCTGCAGAGGTGCTTGATCAGCAGATTAGTGCCGAGAGTTACGATTTTATCAGAACTTATTTATTATCGGCTTTCGATCTGAATATGGTGCGCTATTATTTTAAAGAGCACATGCAAACTTTTGATAAGAGTGAAGCCAAATCGACCAAGCAGCGCTACGATGACTGGACGATGGATTTATATAAGGATTTCCAGAAAATTACGGTAACAGCCGATACATTTATTAACCAGCTTAAAAACCTTTTTGCCCAGCAAACCGAGCATACTTTATTTAATGTGTCGAAAAGGGTTCAGGCTGCGGTAAAGTATTTTAGTCCTTTAATTAAAGAGGTGTCAGATAAATTTTTAATCCAGATTGAAGCCATAAAGGAAGAAAAACAGATTAAAACTTATTTAACCGAATTGCTTGAACTGGAAATTGTGATTTACGAACAATTGAAAAAAATACACAAAAGTAAAGCCCTGCTTGAAGCCATTATTGATGGAAAAGAATTCAGCAAGGCTGATACCGATGCCCTTTTAAATACAGTTGAAAGAGAGGCGCAGTTAAAAAAGGCAATTACGCTTAAAGGAACGGCACTAAAAGTGAGAACTGCTGCTGAGAAGAAAAAGAAAGAGCCTAAACCCGACACTAAATTATTAAGCTTTGAATTGTACAATGAAGGCAAAACCTTAGCTGAAATTGCGAAGGAACGGGGCTTATCGCTGGGCACCGTAGAGGGGCATTTGGCTTACTATGTTTCTACCCAGCAACTGGATGTAGCAAAGCTGGTGAAACCCAATAAAATCAGAAATATTACCGATGCAGTTGAAAGTCAGAAAACGAAATCGATGGCTACTATCAGGGAGTTTCTCGGTAAGGATTATTCTTTCGGCGAGATAAAAATGGTGCTGGCATCGTTGTTTCCAACTGAGGAATAGTGGATGTTGTAACCATATAAGTGATTTAAGAAGATAGGATGAATAAAGCGGTTTTAAAAACATGTTTTTGCATTAAATATTATTGAATTAAATTTAAATGCTCTTACTTGCCTTATATGGTTAAATATTTTAATAAGTCTTATCTTAGCATTTGTGGAGAAAGTTAACGTTTTAGCGCAATACATGCCTGCCGAGGCAGCACCGCTAATTGCCAAGTGGATTGATTATTTTCAGTGCGAATTTAAGATCTCCAAAACCCGGTCTACCAAACTGGGCGATTACCGCCATCCTTTCCGTGATAAAGGCCACCGCATTTCGGTTAATTTTAACCTAAACCACTATGCTTTCCTGGTAACCACCGTACATGAGTTTGCCCACCTGTTAACCTGGAACGACTTTAAGAATAAGGTAAAGCCACATGGTACCGAATGGAAGAAAAACTTCCAGCGCATGATGGTTCCCTTTTTTGACATGAACATTTTTCCGGATGATATCCATAAAGCGATAGATAATTACATGTCGAACCCTGCAGCTTCGAGCTGTTCTGATTTACATTTATCGCGTGCATTAAAAAAATACGATGCTGATACAACAGATATCTTGCATGTAGAGCAATTACCTGCTAATGCAAATTTCAAAATTAAAGATGGCCGTCGTTTCACCAAAGGTGAGCGCATCAGAAAACGTTACCGCTGTGTGTGTTTAGATGATAAACGCGTTTACCTGTTTAATCCGCTGGCTGAGGTGTTTTTGTTAGATTAACGTATTTTATCGTCTTGCTGAACTTGTTCAGCATCTCTTTCTTAGGCTTGAAATAAGTTTATTGTTTAGCTTTTCTTTTGCAGATCGCGTTAAACCAACCTAAACTCATCCCCATCAAATAAACCTTTATCGCTTAGTTTCAGGTGTGGTATAACCAAAAGGGCCATAAAAGAAAGCGTCATAAAAGGAGCAAGGAGGGTTGAGCCCAAATCTTTAGCATATTGATCGATAGCGGTGTAACAAGTGGCAACCTCGTAGCCATTATGGTTGCTCATTAAACCAGCAACTGGTAGGGGCAGCACCTCTTCTTTTCCATTACCTAGAGCTACAACGCCACCGGTTTCCTTAATTACCAGATTTACCGCCTCACATATACTTTTATCATCAACACCCACGGCAATAATATTATGGCTGTCGTGCGCAACGCTTGATGCAATTGCACCCTGTTTTAATCCAAAATTTTTGACAAAGGAAATGGCAATGGGCGCATCGTGATAGCGGTTAACCACTACCATTTTCAAAATATCGTTGGCTAAATCACTCCCTATGTTCCCGTTTTCTACCTTTGGCGTAGCCAGTAATTTATTGGTAATCAACTGACCGTCTAAAGCCTCTATAACTGGAATTTGGGGCTGATTTTTGTATGGTAGAACAAAATCTTCTTCCTTTTTTGGACTGCACTCAAAATGATTAATCGATTCTTTGCTCGCAACATGGTTGATCCAATTACCCACCATTTTGCCATTTTCGGCAAGTAAAGAACCATTTATATAGGTTTGTTTAACCTTAAAGTTAATTAGATCTTCTATCACAATAAAATCGGCATCATCATTTACCTGTAAAGCACCAACATCCAGTTTATAATGCAATATCGGGTTAATACAGGCTGCACGAAGCACTTTAAAAAAATCAATGCCTTTAGCTACTGCCCTCGCACAAATTTCGTTGATGTGGTTTTCGACTAAACTATCCGGGTGCTTATCATCGCTGCAAAACATCATCATTTCCGGCCAATCGTGAAGCAAATGGATTAACGCCTCGAAGTTTTTAGCGGCACTGCCTTCGCGAATCAGAATTTTCATACCACGCTGTAGTTTATCCAGTGCTTCTTCGGCGGTAAAACATTCGTGGTCGGTAGAAATACCTGCATCGATATATTTTTGGGCTGCATCGCCACGCAAACCTGGTGCATGTCCGTCAACGGGTTTACCCAACTGGTGGGCGGCTGCAATCTTTTTTAAAACTTCCTCATCTCTGTATAAAACCCCCGGAAAATTCATCATCTCGCTGAGGTATTTAATCTCCGGGCGTTCTAAAAGTGCTTTAACATCATCGTGGTTTAGCTCGGCCCCAGCCGTTTCGAAAGTGGTGGCAGGAACACAACTCGGCGCACCGAAATTGAATTTAAAAGGCACGGTATTCCCGTTTTGGATCATAAACTCTACGCCTTCCATACCGCATACATTGGCAATTTCGTGCGGATCGCTAATGGTAGCTACGGTACCATGTACAACAGCCAGTCGGGCAAATTCGCTTGGGATTAACATGCTGCTTTCGATGTGCACATGGCTATCGATAAAGCCCGGCGTGATAAACGGACTGCCTGGTCGTTCTTCCGAAATTTTAGTAATCGATTTTATCTTTCCGGCTTCAACCTCTATTTCGCCAAAGAAAATATTTCGCTTGGTGATATTAACTATATTTCCACTGACTTTGAAAGTGCCCATTTGTTTTTTTATGTTTAACTGGTTAATTGTATCAATCGGCTAACTGTTTAGATAAACTTACAATTAACCAATTTAAACAGTTTGTACGATTAACCTTTCTTAATATTTTAATAATTTATCAATCGTTTCTGCTAATCTGGCTTTAGCTAAAAAATCATCTTCGAGTACCTTACTCATTGGAATGGCAGTATCTAAACTTGCACAACGCATCACAGGGGCATCGAGGTAGTTAAATAGATGCTCTCCAATCCATGCCGAAATTTCAGCTCCGAAACCATTGGTTAGTGTGTCTTCGTGTAAAATTAATACCCTTCCTGTAGCTTTTACAGCCTCTTTCACTGTTTCCTGATCCCAGGGTTGAAGTGTACGCAAATCAACCAGCGTTGCTTCCAGCTCAGGATGATCATTTAAATAATCTAAAGCCCAATGCACCCCCAAACCATAGGTGATGATGGAGAATTGGTTCCCGGTTTTTAAGGTTACTGCTTTGCCAATTTCGGTGGTGTAATAGCCGTCGGGTACCGGAGCGGTTAAATTTCTGTACAGGTATTTATGTTCAAAATAGATCACCGGATTAGGATCGGCAATTGCTGCCAAAAGCAAACCCTTGGCATCTTCAGGAAATGCAGGATAAACAATTTTTAATCCAGGGGTTTTGGTAAACCAGGCCTCATTGCTTTGCGAATGGAAAGGACCAGCTCCTGTTCCTGCGCCGGTAGGCATGCGTACTACCACATCGGCTTTTTCTCCCCAGCGGTAATGTGTTTTTGCCAGGTTATTCACAATCTGGTTAAAACCTACGGTTACGAAATCGGCAAACTGCATTTCTACAACGGCTTTATAACCATTAATGGATAGACCTAAACCTGCACCAACAATGGCCGATTCGCAAATAGGGGTGTTGCGAACCCTGCCTTTACCATATTTGGCAGTAAAACCATCTGTAATTTTAAAAGCCCCGCCATATTCGGCAATATCCTGACCCATTAGAACCAGATTGGGATATTTTTCCATAGCCAGATCGAGTGCATCGCTAATGGCATCTAAATATCTTTTTTCGAATGAAGACTGGCCTGGTTGAACGATTTCCTGTTCGAAAGGGAAATACATGTCTTGTTCTTCCTGAAAAGCATTGGCAATGGGTTCGGGCTCATTAAAAGCTTCTTCAACTTCTAATTCAATGCTCTTTTTTACTTCAATTTTTATATCGATAACCGAAGTTGATGTTAACACCCCTTGCTCAATTAAATAAGCCTCATAATTGCTGAGTGGATCTTTCTTTTCCCATTGGTCAAATAACTCCTGCGGAACATATTTGGTACCCGATGCTTCTTCGTGGCCACGCATCCTGAAGGTCATGCACTCTACCAAAACAGGCCTCGGATCTTTTCTAATCTCCATAGCCAGCTGGTTAATGGTATCGTACACTTCAAGAATGTTATTTCCATCAATTTGCCGGCCTTCAATGCCGTAACCAATGGCTTTATCAACCAGGTTTTTACATCTGAACTGCTCTGATTTTGGGGTAGAAAGGCCATAGCCATTATTCTCAATCAAAAAGATAACAGGAAGGCCCCAAACTGCCGCAACATTAACAGCCTCGTGGAAATCGCCTTCACTGGTTGCACCCTCGCCGGTATATACTAAAGTGGCATGCTGCTTATTCGCCAGCAGATCGGCCAATGCAATGCCATCGGCCAGGGCCATTTGTGGGCCTAAATGGGAAATCATCCCTACAATTTTATAGTTTTGGGTGCCGAAATGAAAGGAGCGGTCGCGGCCTTTGGTAAAACCGCTTAACTTGCCTTGCCATTGGGCCATTAACTTCTTTAAAGGAATATTACGGGAAGTAAAAACCCCTAAATTGCGGTGCATGGGCAAAATGTATTCTTCGCTTTTCATGGCTAACGTACTGCCAACCGCAATGGCTTCCTGCCCAATACCTGAAAACCATTTACCTATGCGGCCCTGACGCAATAACTTGAGCATTTTATCCTCCACCATCCGGGGATAAAGGAGCTTTTTATATAAATTCAGTAAGAATTCGTCGTCTTTATCTCTTCGGTTAAAATGCATATTTGGTTGTTTTGGCTAATGGTTTCTGACTAGGATTCCCGGTTCTTTTTCATCTCCTCAAACTGTTTTGCGAAAGATTTATCGGCAACCTTTGGCATTTCGCGGTATTTGCCCCAACTCTTTTTAAAGAAGGTTTTGAGCATAAAATTTTTAAACTTTCCACCAAAGAAATCCATCCACTTGCGTTTTTGCATCATTCTGTTGAACATGCTCCAGCCCATTTCTTCCTTTTTACCGTTTTCGTGACCAGCTGCTGCATCTCTTCGGTTTAATAGCAGCATTTTATGGATATCGATTTTTACCGGACAAACCTCCGAACATTTTCCACAGAGACTGGAAGCATAGCTTAAATGCTTAAACTCTTCCATGCCTTTTAAATGCGGGGTAATAACAGAACCAATTGGGCCGCTGTAGGTGGTGTTGTAGGTATGTCCACCAATGTTTTTATATACCGGGCAGGCGTTTAAACAGGCACCGCAACGGATGCAGTACAAGCCTTGCCGCTGGTCTTTTTGTGCCAGTAAATTGGTACGGCCGTTATCTAACAGGATTACATACATTTCTTCGGGGCCATCTGTTTCATTTGGTTGACGGGGACCGCTTAGGAGACTGTTGTAAACTGTTAAATTTTGCCCGGTTCCGTGCGAGGCCAGTAAAGGCCAGAACAAATCCAGATCGGCTATAGAAGGGATTACCTTTTCAATACCTACAATGGCAATGTGAATTTTAGGAAACGTAGTACTCAAACGTGCATTGCCTTCGTTTTCGGTGATGGCGACGCTCCCAGTATCGGCAACCAGGAAATTCCCCCCGCTTATACCAATATCGGCATTTAAATATTTTTCTCTGAGCAGCTCCCTTGCTTTTTGCACCAGTTGTGGTGGAGTAGCATCGATAGGGGTGCCAAATTTATCGTGAAATAACTGCGCAATATCGGCTGCGCTTAAGTGCATGGCCGGGGTAACAATGTGGTAAGGTGCCTGGCCCAATAACTGAACGATATACTCACCCAAGTCACTTTCCAGCGATTCGATATTATTTTGCTCCAGAAAGTCGTTCAGATGGATCTCCTCTGTCGTCATCGATTTGGATTTGATGACGGTTTTGCCATTGTTTCTTTTAATGATGTTTAGGATTTCCTGCTGGGCTTCTGCCGCATCGTTGGCCCATATAACCTTACCTCCACGGCGTTGAAAATTCGATTCGAACTCGGGCAGGAACTTATCGAGATTTTCCATTACCCGCCATTTGATTACGTGTGCCTTTTTTTTAGATGCTTCGAGGTTTTCGAATTTTGACAAGCCGCGTTCAACTGCCGCGTTGTATTTACCAATATTGTAATTTATGGTTTTACGGTGCGGTAAATCGAAAGCTTTCTCATCAGACTTCTCTAAAAATTCCTCGGCAGTTTTCATCAATGGCAATTTTATTATAGGGGTAACGAAGAATAGCTGATTTTAGTTTTTAGCTACTCCGTTAAAAACCAAAGATATGAATTTATGCAGGCACCAAAAGTAATGTGCACAAAAAAAGCCTCAACATTTCGTTGAGGCTTAGTATTTTGAATTATTATTTCTTCGGATTACCTTTTCCATCCATATCTACTACCGGACGTTTAGCTCTGTTAGCCAGTTCCCATGCAGTATAGTAGGTTAATTTGGCTCTTTTTGCCAGAAGCGGAAAGTTGATTTTACTTACTTCATCGCCTGGTTTGTGGTAATCCTGTTGTAACATTCCATCGTAATAGAAAATAATCGGAATACCTAATTTGGCAAAGTTGTAGTGGTCTGAACGGTAATAAATTTGCTCAGGATCTTTAGGATCATCGTATTTGTAATCCAGTTTCATTTTAGTATAGGTAGCATTTACCTGCTCGCTTAAATTAGCCAAATCGCTGCTTAACATTCTCGAACCTACTGAGTAAATGTAATTAGCAGAATCTGGTTTGCCCAGATACTCTTCGCCTGTACGGCCAATCATATCGGTATTTAAATCGGCAATGGTGTTGGCAACCGGGAAAACAGGATGCTCAGAGTACCATTCAGAACCCCAAAGACCTTTTTCCTCACCAACCACTGTCATAAACAAAATGCTGCGTTTAGGGCCTTTGCCAGCTTTTTTGGCATCGGTAAAGGCTTTTGCCATCAATAAAACACCAGTAGTACCCGATCCGTCATCATCGGCACCGTTGTTTACTTTATCTTTCGCGTTTGGATCAGTTTCTAAACCTATGTGATCATAGTGACCGGTTAAAATCAATACTTCCTTTTTAAGTACCGGATCAGAACCTTCTAAGTAACCCAAAACATTTTCACACCTAACTGATGCTTCATTTTTAGCTGCACTTGCAGAAAAAGGAACGTTTAATATTTGTGAAGCGGGTGCCTGGCTTTCTACTATTTTTTTCTGTAGATCAGCGGCAGTTGTATTTGCTCCTTTTAACAAATCGTTTGCAACTGCTGTTGAAATCGAAATGCGCGGGATATCATTTTGTTTTTGGGCCTCGATCGCTGCATTGGTTTTCACCATTACCCTGCCTTTGTTTTGGGCTTGTTTGGTATTCTCGGTAATCCTGTCTACCATAGGATCAATCAGGATGATGGCCTTTACGTTGTTCTCTGCAAAATATTTCGCACGTGTTTCAAGCATGGCACGGTAAGCTGCCCTGTCAATTCTGGTGCCTGGCTTTACAGTTGGATCACCGGCACTGAACATCATTACCACTTTCCCTTTGATGTCGGTTCCGGTAAAGTCGTTGTAGTTATCTTTCTTAATTCCGTAACCGATAAATACAATCTGATCGGTAGAAAAAGTGAAGCCGTTATCGCTGATTAAGCTTGGTGAAACGATGTAATCTTTCTGATATTCTTTCGGCTGACCATTAACGGTTACATGGCTTTCTTTTAATGTAACGTTTACCAGGTTAATTTTCTGGAAATAGCTTCCATCAACAGGGCCTTTTAAGCCGATAGATTTAAAATAATCGCGGATATAATCTGCGGCCATCCAGGCACCTTTGGTTCCTGTTTCGCGACCCTCATATTCATCAGATGCCAAAACAGACAGGTGTTTATAGGCATTATCCGGGTTAATGGCCTTGCTAAACTTGATAGCTTCTTTATTGGCCGGGAGCGGTTTAATCTGGCCAAAGCAACTTGCCGTAACAAGCGTAGCCACCCCAAGGGTTAAAAACTTTTTGTTCATTATGATAATAGTTAGTTGAGTTTCTTGTTAGCACGAAATCTTTTCGACCCGGTTTTGGTGGCGACCGCCTTCAAATGCCGTAGTTAAAAAGGTTTCGGTAATTTTTTTTGCTTCATCTTCTGAAACAAAACGGGCCGGGATGCACAGTACATTAGCGTTATTGTGCTGACGTACCAGTGATGCCACTTCGTTTTCCCAGCATAGGCCGGCCCTAATGCCCTGATGTTTATTTGCTGTTATCGCTACACCATTGGCCGAACCGCAAAGTAAAATACCGTAGGTAAATTCCCCGCTTTCAACAGCAGCAGCAACAGGATGTGCAAAATCAGGATAATCAACAGAATCTGCAGCATAAGGGCCAAAATCTTTTACATCGTAATCCTGTAAAAAATCTTTTAATATTTCTTTGTATTCGAATCCGGCATGATCCGCTCCAATAGCAATTTTAATTTTTGTATCAGACATTGTCAAATTTATAGAGAATTATGAATTCTGTTCGTAATGTTTTTGTTAGTTAGCGTAGAATGCAGCTTCGGCCTTTTTCTTCTTTCTTTCGATATAGGCCGAAACAAAAATACTCAGTTCGTATAATAAGAATAGCGGAGTAGCTACAATCAACATCGTCATGATATCTGGTGTAGGCGTTACAATAGCAGCAATAATTAAAATAATTACGGCGGCATATCTTCTGCTTGCACGCATCAGTTTAGGCGTCATTAAGCCCAGTTTCGATAGAATGAAAATGATAACGGGTAGCTCAAAAATAATTCCGGTACCAAGGGTTAGGGTAGCTACAGAAGATAGGTAAGAATCAACCGTGAAGGTGTTTTTTATTTCAGCACTAACGGTATAACCTGTTAAAAAGTTAACAGATAGCGGACATACTACAAAGTAGCCAAAAAAGATACCGATAATGAACAATATAGAAGCGAAAAATACAAAACCACTTGCCGATTTACGTTCATTCTCATGAAGTGCCGGTTTAATAAAACGCCAGATTTCCCATAACAAGTAAGGAAAGCCAACTACAATACCGCACATTACACAAACATTTAACTGCAGGTTAAACTGGCCTGCCATTTCGGTATTGATAATTTCACCGTTGATTTTGGTAATACACATATCCTTACCAAGCGATGGGAAATGCTCAACCAGCTTACACATCATGCGGTAGGTCCAAAAATCAGGCTTCTTAGGTCCAAAAATAATTTTATCTAAAATTTCTTCATTGAAATAAAAGGCGATACCCGTAAATACGGCAACTGCAATTACTGCTCTGATTAAATGTTTACGGAGTACATCGAGGTGATCAAAGAAAGACATTTCTGCCTCTAATGTTGTGCTTTTTTTTCCGATCGCCTTTGTTAGTGATCTTTTTTCGTTAGTGTCGCTCATGTTGAAAACAAAAATACCATTCTATTTGAATAGAATGGTATTTACGTGTTAAATATAGAAATAGTTTATCTTATTCTGAGAATTGCCTGCAAAAATAGAATACTACGATTAAAAATTAAAATTTACCGCTTAATAAGCACTACAACAGTTATAGAATCTGGCTATTAACTTTGTACCCTAATTAAGCTCAATTGCCTTAAATTTGCTGCATTGCTATAATCAAACTGATAAATGCCGTCCTCGCCGGTTACAATTAATGATTTAGGTCCTGCAATAACATCAAAGCTTTTAATTTTATTTAAATGTTGTAGCATATTGTTCCCTATTTTATTTTTATCAGTGATATTAAAGCTCTTTATTCCAAAAGCTCCTTCGCAAAGAAATAAATTATTGGCACTTACACTTAAGCCATGTGGATTTTGCATTGGATAAACAGCAAGCTGTTTTGGTTTTGTCGGGTCTTCAATATCCACAACTTCCAGCTGATTGCTTGCTTGCCAGCACATGTTACCTGTACGTAGGGTAACGTAAGCATATTGGCCTTGCACAACAACAGGATCGCAAGCAAAAATATGGCTGTAAGTAGATAGTTTTACAGGATTTGAAGGATCGGCAGCACTAAAAATATGCATTCCCCTATTTGTGCCTATAAACAACTTATTTTCGTAGGGGAAAATAGTTTCTACTCCCCAGCCCAAATTAATGTTTTTTAGAAAAGTTGGATTTGATGCTGTTTTCACATCAAAGAGATTCAGGTCGTTATTGCCTACTGCATATAAATAATTGCTTAGTAAGGTAAATCTTGCCATCGATCCGCCCTGACCTGAAGTACCACCATAGCTCGAGTTGGCATACATCAAGTCTGATTTGTAATACGTACTCTTGTTTACTACGGTATCTTTATAGGTTATCACATATTTTTGAGCGCCGGCAGTATAAAACTGGTTAAATATATCGTTTAACCTTTTTACTTGTTTAATATTGGTAATCATTGAAATATCAAAAGCAAGCAAATCTACGTAGCTATCGGCATATAGAATATTGTTCTTAATTGCAAGATCTACATTTCCAGGTATTTGTAAAAAAGCCAAGTTTACGGGAGCGCTTGGATTAGCGTTATTGTAGATATGAATACCTTTATTAGGTTCGTTAATAAAAAGCAGATCGTTGTAGATGTATATCTTTCCGGTTTTTTTTGCCCGTACGGGTTTGGTAATGCCAACGGGTAGTGCCCTCATAGCCTGAACAGTAATTGGTTTGGCTATTTGTATTACTTCAAATTCGTCACTATTATTTTTTTTGCATTGAGATAGTATTGCTACAGTAAATAGCAATAGCAAGCTGTTAAATAGAATTTTTTTCATGATTTGGTGGTTTTACATACAAACGTAAGCCACTGTTAAAACGCTACATAATAGTTGGTTAATAGTTTTTCTGATTATAAGCACTAATATCTTAAGCGTTCGGTAACTCTGGTTTAAATCGACGAAATAACCGGGTGTTATACAAAAAGAAGAGGCTGTCCAGTTATTTTTGGAACAGCCTCAATGGGTACTAAATATAAGTTTAGACTATATTATTCTGAAAATTCAAACGTTTCCATGAATTTCGTGGTGAAATTACCTGCTCTGAAGTTAGGGTCTTTCATCAACTGCAAATGGAATGGAATGGTCGTTTTAATCCCTTCAATTACAAATTCGCTCAAAGCACGCTCCATAGTGCAAATGGCTTCTTCGCGGGTTTGTGCTACGCAGATTAATTTTGCAATCATCGAATCGTAGTTCGAAGGAATTGAATATCCTGCATAAACGTGGGTATCAACACGAACACCGTGACCACCTGGTGAATGGAAATTCGTAATTCTTCCTGGTGATGGGCGGAAGTTGTTTGCCGGATCTTCGGCATTGATACGGCACTCGATTGCGTGCATCTCAGGGGTATAGTTTTTACCTGAAATCGGAATTCCGGCAGCAACTTTAATTTGTTCTTTAATTAAGTCGAAGTTGATTACCTCTTCTGTAACCGGGTGCTCTACCTGGATACGGGTATTCATTTCCATGAAATAGAAATTACGGTGTTTATCAACCAGGAACTCAATAGTACCTGCACCTTCGTAATTCACAGCCATGGCACCTTTAATAGCAGCTTCACCCATTCTTAAGCGAAGTTCTTCGGTCATAAATGGCGAAGGAGATTCTTCTACTAATTTTTGGTGACGACGTTGAATTGAACAATCGCGCTCTGATAAGTGACAGGCTTTGCCAAACTGATCGCCAATAATCTGGATTTCAATGTGACGTGGGTCTTCGATGTATTTCTCTAAATATAAACCATCGTTACCGAATGCTGCGCCAGATTCCTGACGTGCACTATCCCAGGCATTTTCAAAATCTTCATCTTTCCAAACCACACGCATACCACGGCCACCACCACCGGCAGTAGCTTTCAGGATAACCGGATAGCCCATATCGTTGGCAATTGCAATACCTTCTTTAACGCTGGTAAGCAAACCGTCTGATCCTGGAATAGTAGGAACACCAGCTTTTTTCATGGTTTCTTTGGCAGAAGCTTTATCGCCCATACCGTTAATCTGCTCTGGCGTAGCACCAATAAATTTGATGTTGTACTCGCGGCAAATGTTAGAAAACTTAGCGTTTTCTGATAAGAACCCATAACCCGGGTGAATGGCATCGGCATTGGTTAATTCTGCAGCCGAGATAATATTGGGGATATTTAAATAAGAATCTTTACTAGGTGGGGGACCAATACAAACGGCCTCATCAGCAAAACGTACGTGTAAACTTTCGCGATCGGCGGTAGAATAAACAGCAACCGTTTTGATGCCCATTTCCTTACAGGTACGGATAATACGCAAAGCGATTTCTCCCCTGTTGGCAATTAGTATTTTTTTAAACATAATTTTACCTTTTCTGATTACACCGATTTTAATGATTATACCGATTTATCCGGTAAATAATCATCACCTTAATCAATTGTAATCGGTGTTATCTAATTAATCTGTGTAATCAATAACTAAATAGGTTCTACCAAAAATAATGGTTGGTCGTACTCAACCGGTGATGCATTATCAACTAGGATTTTAACGATACGGCCTGAAATTTCGCTTTCAATTTCGTTGAAAAGTTTCATTGCCTCAATAATACAAACTACTTTACCTGTACCTATTTCATCGCCAACATTTACAAACATTGGTTTTTCCGGACTAGCTGAACGGTAGAAAGTACCGATCATTGGAGATTTAATGGTTAAGTATTTCGAAGTGTCTTCTGCAGCGGGTACAGCAGGTGTTGCTGCAACTGGGGCAGTAGGAGCTGTAGCAACTGGCGCAGCAGCCTGTACAAGCGGAGCTTGCGGGATGGTTGCGTGCACAACTGTAGGTGCTTGGTTTGTTTTGATCGTGATTTTGAAGTCCTCTTGCTCAATGGCAACTTCGTTTACTCCAGAACGAGAAACAAATTTAATCAGTTCCTGTATTTGTTTGATATCCATTTTTTAATCCTTGTTATGTGAAAAAAAGTGTATAAATGAATTAACTAAGTTATACTTTTTTTGTTTTAAATTTTAATTATTGCGAGCCCTGCGCCCAACCCTTTTGAATTAATGGTTTTCTAATTGATTGCTCATCACATTTAGCTCCGAACTCTCAAATAAACACTCCAGACTAGTTGGAGTCGTATGCCCATTTCAGGTATACAGAACCCCAGGTAAAACCACCGCCGAATGCTGCCAGAACAATATTATCGCCTTTTTTCAATCGGCTTTCCCATTCCCATAAACATAATGGAATGGTGCCGTTGGTTGTATTTCCGTAACGTTCGATGTTAATCATCACCTTATCGGTTGTAACGCCCATGCGGTTTGCGGTAGCATCGATAATGCGTTTGTTGGCTTGGTGTGGTACTAACCAGGCTACATCATCGGCGGTTAAGCCGTTGCGTTCCATAATTTCGGCAGCAACATCAGCCATATTGGTTACCGCAAATTTAAATACTGTTGGCCCTTCCTGGTGTGCAAAATGCTCTCTTGCATCAATAGTTTCGTGGGTAGCCGGTTAACAGAACCACCAGCTTTCATACCTAAGAAATCTCTACCGGCACCATCGGTTCTTAAAATCGAATCCTGAATTCCTAAACCTTCTTCGTTTGGCTCTAACAGTGCGCAACCGCAACCATCGCCAAAAATAATACAGGTGGTACGGTCTTCGTAGTTAATAATCGACGACATTTTATCGCCACCAACTACCAATA
Organism: Sphingobacteriaceae bacterium; assembly: GCA_965284455.1. Lineage (GTDB taxonomy): Bacteria > Bacteroidota > Bacteroidia > Sphingobacteriales > Sphingobacteriaceae > Pedobacter. The sequence goes on along the minus strand of OZ260086.1, from coordinate 3,884,270 downwards.
CTTTTTTGTGCCTGCCCGATTCGATAAACGATGCACCTGTAGAAAGACCGAAAATAAAGCCGGAGCAAGCGGCCTGTAAATCGTAACCCCATGCATTGGTAGCACCAACTTTATCTGCTAAAACGTTTGCAGTTGCAGGGAAGGTAAAATCAGGAGTAGTGGTGCAAAAGATAATCAGTTCAATTTCTTTTGCATCAATTCCTCTCTTTTTAAGTAAACCGTTTACAGCATGAACAGCCATATCGGAAGTACCTAAACCTTCTCCCTTTAAAATTCTACGTTCTTTAATCCCCGTCCTGCTGGTAATCCATTCATCCGAAGTGTCAACAATGGTTTCTAACTCTGCGTTTGTAAGCACATAGTCGGGGACGTAACCATTTACTGCTGTAATAGCAGCGTGAATTTTACTCATTTTAATAAATTATTTAAATGCCATTCTAATTTTTTCTACCAATCCGGTAGTAATCATTTCTCTGGATTGGAGAACCATATTTTTAACAGCTAAAGGACTGGAAATTCCATGTCCGATAACTACGGGAGCGTTAACACCTAGTACCGGGCTTCCACCGTACTGTTCGTAATTGAAACGATCGAAAAACTCATCTTTTAATCCTTTCTTAATGGTCAATACATAGAACGATTCTGCCAGTTTTAGCATTACATTTCCTGTAAAACCATCGCAAACGATTACATCAGCCTTGTCATTAAATAAATCCCGGCCTTCAACATTGCCTACAAAGTTAAACAAGTTGGTATCTTTCATCAACGGAAAAGTGGCCATGCTCAGCATGTTTCCTTTTTCATCTTCTTCACCAATGTTCATTAGTGCTACTTTAGGGTTTTCTATCTGCAAAAGATTTTCTGCATATAAACTGCCCAGTACGCCAAATTGTAATAAAATATCGGGTTTGCAGTCGGCATTAGCGCCAACGTCTAAAAGCAGGCCAGTGCCTCCTTTAATTTTAGGAAGGATTGTACATAAACAAGGGCGAATGATGCCCGGAATGGTTTTAACGCTAAATACGGCGCCAACCAGCATCGCTCCTGAATTACCTGCACTTGCAAACGAATCGATTTTACCTTCTTTTAAAAGGTTAAAACCAACTGCGATGCTTGAGTTAGGTTTCTGAACAATTGCTTTGGTAGGATGTTCGCCCATACCAATAACTTCATCAGTATGAACGTATTCAAAATGATCTGGATTAAAACCTTCTTCTGCAAGAATGGGTTTAATCTGTTCGGTATCGCCAATAAGAACCAGGTGTTCTCCGGCGTTAAGCGATTGATGAGCAGCTATTGCTCCCAAAACAATTGCTTTGGGAGCATAGTCTCCGCCCATTATGTCGAGGCCTATTTTCATAGAAAAAATCTGTTTGTGTTAAGTCAGGTGTAATCCTGAATTTTTCAGTTGACTAAGGTATGACTAAAGCCGCTGAAAACACAAACAATTTTTTAAGAAAATTACCCAATCTGAGTATTTTCGATAACCAGTTTACCGTTGTAGTATAAGTTACCATCAACGTTGTAAGCACGGTGAGGTACGTGGATAGCACCTGTTGCCGAGCATGTTGCTAAAGAAGGAGTAACTGCTTTGTAGTGTGTTCTTCTTTTATTTTTTCTCTGTTTCGAGATTTTCCGTTTTGGATGTGCCATTGGTGTATAATCTAATTATTTTTTTAACTTATTAAGGGCTTCCCAACGTGGGTCGCTTGTTTGTTCGTTTTCTTCTGCTTGTTTGGCAATTGTTAATTGCTCCAAACGATCAATCATCTCCTGATCGCAATCTTTGTTTGCCTGCTCGCAGTTTTTGATATAAGGTACCGCTACGTTAATCATTTCGTATAAAGGCCCCGATATATCAATCTCAGAATCTTTACGGCTTAGCGTAATAATTTCTTCGTCGTCGCTCTCCAGTTCATCCTCCGCAAATTTTACAATCTGCCTTTCGTAAAGATTAACCGGGTAAGCAAATTCCGATAAACATTTATCGCAATCTAAATTTACAGTACCAATAACTTTGAATTTTAGTATCAACATGGTTTCTTGTTTATCAAGTTCCAGGCCAACCTTTAAATCCCCACTTTTAATTAACGAATACTCAAAAGCATTAAAAAAGCGGTCATCAAGCTCATAATCAAACTGATGAGTTCCCAATTTTAATCCGGTAAACGGTAATGAAAATTGTTTTAGTGGGTTCAAAGTACTGTAAAATTTTAGCCTGCAAATGTAGGGATAAAATAATTAGATTAAAAATGTTTTTTAAAAATTGTTGATGTTAAATCAACAGGTTTTCAGATTGTTTGCCGAAATACGATTAAGACCTCGCAGGTTTATCAAAGCTGCGAGGTCTGCATGAAACTAGCTGGCCAGCACCATTTCCTTATTATTTCTGCTCCATTCGCTCCACGAGCCAACATACAACTTAGGGATAGGCAGACCTGCATAATCCATAGCCAAAAGGGTATGGCAAGCCGTAATGCCCGAACCACAATGTACAATTACATTTTCAGGAAGAACGTGTGATAAGGCTTCTGCATATTTTTCTTTCAATATTTCGGGGGCAAGGAAAGCGCCTGTTGCATCTAAATTTTCGGTGAAGGGAATATTGGTTGCGCCGGGTATATGGCCTGCAATTAAATCAATGGGCTCCGTTAAGCCTGCAAAGCGGTTGGCATCGCGCACATCTATCACAATGTAATCGTCTGTTTTTGCTACTTTTTCTATTTCGTTGATATCTGATAGGGGTAGGTTCCAGGCTGTGACTTCGTATTTTTCTACAGCCTTTGGAATTTCGACTTTATTTGTTGTTGGGAAACCGGCTTTAACGGCCGCCTGAAAGCCTCCGTCAATTACCTGTACTTTTTCATGGCCAATCGCTTTTAGCATCCACCAGAGTCTCGCAGCTGCATTACCGCCGTTTTTATCATCGTAAATAATCACATGGCTATTTTTTGTGATACCGAGTTTCTGTAAAACTGTCGAAAATTGTTCGAAAGTTGGCAAAGGATGTCTGCCGCCTACAGCAAAATCTACAATATTGGCTAAATCATTGTTTACATCTGCGAAAAGTGCTCCCGCTAAATGCTGTTCATCATATCTGGCTTTCGAGCCAGCGCTCGCATCGATAATTACGATTTCATCGTCTTGGTTTAACCAGGTTAATTCTGCTGGTTTTATGATGGGTGATAGTTTAATACTCATGATTGTTTTTAGCTGTATTGTTTTTTAATAAAGCCAAAAGTCCCAAAACAGGTCCAATGGCTAACACCATATAAAGATAGTGCGAATTCATCTCTTTCGCCAATAGATTAATTACCTGAATGCTAATAATGGTAATGGCAAAACCGATACAATTTACTAGTGTTAACGAAGTTCCCCTTAAGCTTTCAGGTGCATTTTTGGCGATTAAAGAAGAAAATAATGGTGAATCGGCAGTGCCTCATAATCCCCAGATAAATAGAAAAAATAGCAAGGCATACACTGAATCTGCAAAGAGAAAAACAGGGGAGAGCAAACAACATAAGCCGGATATGGCCAGGGCAATCATCGCAATGCGTTTGGCGCCAAATTTTTGAGATAGCAGTCCACCGATCATGCAGGATAGGCCACCAGATCCGATTACTAAAAACGAAAATAAGGGAATATTTAACTCGGCGGTTGGGTGCGTACCATTGTAATGAAGCAGCATTGCCGGTAAAAATGCCCAAAAGGTGTATAGCTCCCACATGTGGCCAAAGTAGCCAAAAGCAGCCGAGCGGAAACCTGGGTTTTTAAATCCGCTTAAACAAGAACGGAAATCAAATTTTTGACCGGGTTTTCTAAACGGTCCATCGGCAACAAAGAAAAAGATGCTGCTGGCACCAATTACCGACAAAGTTGAGGTCGCATAAATCACATATTTCCAGGGGAAATTTGCTGTAAATGTTTTTAAAAGATGTGGAAAAGCAGTGCCTAAAACCAAAGCGCCTACCAAAAAGCCCAGCGATTTGCCCAAACCATCTTTAAAATAATCGGAGGCTATTTTCATTCCAACGGGATAAATGCCTGCCAGCATAAAGCCGGTTAAAAAGCGGAACAAAAGCAAAAGTTTTACATCGGTTATTTCGAGGCAGATGGCCAGATTAAATAATGCTGCTGCGATACCACACACAAAGAAAACTTTCGATGGGGAGAACAGATCGGAAATGGCAAAGAAAGCAAATAGCAGTGTTCCGGCAATAAAGCCAAACTGCACCATGCTGGTAAGGTTGGCTAAAAGGTTATGCTCAAGCGGGAAATTTTTAACAATATCGGGTAGCACAGCATTGCCGGCAAACCATAAAGAAGTGCACAAGAATTGCGAAATAACAATAATGGGCAGTATACCAGTAGGTTTTGCGGCTTTCATTTGTTAAAACTTTCGACATCGGTCTTTTTCACAACCTAAGAGGATCTAGGCTTTTAGCTTTAGTCTTTCAGCTTTGGTCTTTTTGGTTCTAATCTTCGGACCTCCGACTTCAGTCTTTTTACCACCTCAGACATTTTAAGGGCAGCTAAGCTTTTAGCTTTAGTCTTTCAGCTTTGGTCTTCCTTTAAGAAGCATCATCCTTAATATCAAATTGTGTTTCTACCACTTTGCCGCCGGTACGCAATTGGTTGCCCAGCATTTCTTCCTGTTCCCTGCGTTTTTTTACAATGTGGATGGCTGAAAACAAGGCTTCGGTAAACGAAGTAGGATCGGCCAGATCTTTACCTGCAATATCATAACCCGTTCCGTGATCGGGAGAGGTACGTACAAAGTTTAAACCTGCTGTATAATTTACCCCATTATGGAAAGCCAGTGTTTTAAAAGGAATAAGGCCCTGGTCGTGGTACATGGCCAGTACGGCATCAAACTGCTTGTAGCTGCCATTGCCAAAGAAACCATCCGCAGGGTATGGTCCGAAAACCATCATGCCCTTATCATAAGCTTCCTGAATGGCCGGACTTATAATTTCTGCCTCTTCTGTGCCCAATAAACCGTTATCGCTGGCATGCGGATTTAAGCCCAATACTGCGATTTTGGGTTTTTCAATCCAGAAATCTTTCTTTAAGCTATCGTTAATCAGCTTTAATTTGCTGGTAATTTTTTCTTTGGTAATTGTTGCCGGCACATCTTTTACCGGAATATGTCCTGTAACTACACCTACACGCAGGCCTTCGCTAATCAGGAACATCAGCACATCTTTACTGCCGCTTTTTTCCTGCAGGTATTCGGTGTGGCCCGGAAAGGCGAATGTTTCCGACTGGATATTGTGTTTATTAATCGGAGCAGTAACCAGGGCATCGATATCGCCGTTTACCAGATCGGCAGTGGCACGTTCCAGTGATAAAAGCGCATACTTACCGCCAATTGGGGTAACCTGGCCAAGTTCTATTTTTACATCTTCTTCCCAGCAATTAATCATGTTTGCCCTTTTTGCCTGTGCCTGGCTGGCCTGGCTGATTACGTTAAAGCTGAAATCGCCAAGGTTGTTTGCCTTTCTATGAAATGACGAAACCTTGGTGTGACCATAAACTATTGGTGTACAGTAATTTAAAATAGCAGGATTGGATAATGTTTTAATAATTACCTCTAAACCTATGCCGTTCACATCGCCTATACTGATACCTATTTTAAGTTTATTGCTCATAATTACTGGAAAATTTTAGCGCAAATTACTGATTTTCGATTAAAGAGGTGCTTACCCGATAAAAATTAGTTATTTTGTAATAAAATATAGTGAACGCGAAGATGCGATCTATACGGATGATAGGCAGGTAGGTGCACAATTTTCTGTGGGTTCCATGCCTCCGTTGCAAAATAATGCGCAAAGATGAGTTTAGTAAAAGCAAAAAAACATTTAGGTCAACATTTTTTAACCGATAAAGGCATTGCCAACCGCATTGTAGAGGCGTTGGTAAATACCGATAAGTACCACCAGGTTTTAGAGGTGGGACCCGGGATGGGAATCTTGTCTGATTTTTTGTTGCAGCGTAAAGATTTAGAAACTTACCTGATTGATATCGATACCGAGTCTTTTCACTTTTTAAACGAAAAATATCCCCAGCTTGGTGAACGTCTGATTAATGGTGACTTTCTTAAACTCGATTTCGATGCTATTTTTCCGGGTCAATTTGCCATTATTGGTAATTTCCCTTACAATATTTCCTCACAAATATTATTTAAGATTTTAGATAACCGCCATAAAGTTGTAGAAATGGTGGGCATGTTCCAAAAAGAAGTTGCCCAGCGTTGTGCGGCTCCGGCAGGTAGTAAAGAGTATGGCATTTTAAGTGTGTTTCTGCAGGCTTATTATAAAATCGAATATCTGATTACCGTTAAGCCAGGTACTTTTAATCCACCACCAAAGGTGCACTCGGCAGTAATCCGCTTAACCAGAAACGAAGTGGAGACCTTAGATTGCGACGAAAAATTGTTCTGGCGCGTGGTTAAGGCTGGTTTCAACCAACGGAGAAAAACCTTGCGCAATGCAGTTTCTGCGGTAATGCCCAAAGATAAAATGGACAATCACATTTATTTTGAAAAACGTGCCGAGCAGTTAACCGTTGCGGATTTTGTGGCTTTAACACAACATGTAAGTAAGCTGATGGCGGTTTAACCAGCAACACTTTTTGTAGTGTTTATTTTTTTGAAAAGCAGGTTCCAGTGCCTTTCGGCAATGGCAGTCCCGTTTTCCGTTTTACTTGTCCCGATGAAGAATCGGGAGTCGTGCTCACTCCAACCAGGTTTATTTAACCTCCGGCACTGCAATAAACCGATCAGCGTATTCTTGCAAAGCGATGATTATTTTTCCTGAATTTCTCCTTTCCTTTGCCTCATAATTATAAACATCATGGTTAATTATCGCGAAATTTTTGATGAACAGGGCATGGACTATGCCGCTTACCGTCAATTGGTTGACAGGCTTTTAGCTGCAGGGCAAACTACTGGTCCTGATAACGGTGAAGCAATGCTGCACTATAGTAAAATGAATGTGCAACGCATGAACAGGGTTGATAAAACGGTTAGTTTAAATGAAACACTCACAGCTGCCATTAACAATTTAAAAGGAAGCTATAAATTATGGGTGATAACCGAAGGCTGGTGTGGCGATGCTGCGCAGATTGTGCCGGTTTTTAATAAAATAGCTGAAGCTGCCCCTGATAAATTTGACCTTAAATTTGTATTGCGCGATAAAAACCTGCCACTTATCGATGCGCATTTAACCAATGGAGGAAGAGCTATACCGGTTTTGCTGGTATTAGATGAAAAAGGAGAGCAGGTATTAAAAAGCTGGGCACCGCGACCACAGGTTTTGCAAAGCCTGTTAAAAGGGTGGAAACAGGAAAATACCGATCCGATGGCTACTGCTGAGAAATTACATAGCTGGTATGCAAAAGATAAAACGCAAACTACGCAGGCTGAATTAGCGGAGCTTTTGAGCGGGTTAGCATAACCAGTCCATTATCCTGATCCTATAGCTAGAGCATTTGTTTCAGGATCTCTCTTTATAAGAAATAAATTAAATCCGGTAACTAATCAACCGAAACCGTTAAACCTTCCTGTTGTAAAATTTTGCGGTAAACTTCCATTTCTGTAAAAGAACCTTCAAGCACGGGACACTTGCCTTCATTGTGCACTTTCCAGGCAATTTTCTCGGACTGCGATTCGCTGTAGTCTAAATATTTCATCATGCAAAAAATCACATGATCGAAAGTATTAACATCGTCATTCCACAAAATAAGGCGATGTACAGTTTTAAGGGAAGTTAAAATTTCCTCGAGCGTAAAGGTCTCTTCTTTGGTTTCTGTAGACATGGCGCAAAAATAAACAATAATTTAGAAGATTTGTGATATTAGACCTGAGATATTAGATTTTAGGTGATTACGCCGAATTCTCACCTCTCAAATCGCGCTTCTCATATCTTTTTTATTGATTAACTTTGTTTAACCAAAATATAAATAACAGGATGCATCAATCTAAAATTGCCGGAATTGGCTACTATGTTCCGAAAAATATTTATACCAATACCGACTTAAGCCGTTTCATGGAAACCAGCGATGAGTGGATACAGGAACGTACAGGTATTAAGGAACGTCGTTTTGCCGATCGTAACGGGGAAACGACCACTACAATGGGTATTGAGGCAGCTAAAATTGCTATCGAACGTGCTGGTATTACAGCAAAAGATGTCGACTTTATTGTTTTTGCTACGCTAAGTCCCGATTACTATTTTCCGGGTTGTGGTGTTTTGCTGCAACGCGAAATGGGTATGGGTGAAATCGGCGCTTTAGATATCCGCAACCAATGTTCGGGTTTTGTTTATGCACTTTCGGTTGCCGATCAGTTTGTAAAAACAGGTATGTACAAGAACGTGCTGGTTGTTGGTAGTGAAAAACATTCTTTTGCAATGGATTTCGAAACCCGTAGCCGCAATGTATCGGTAATTTTTGGTGATGGTGCAGGGGCAGTGGTGTTGCAGCCAACAGACGAGCCTGGCAAGGGGATTTTGAGTACACACTTACACAGTGATGGTGCCGATGCCGAAATTTTGGCCATGTATTATCCCGGATCGCATGCCAATAAATGGTTAAAAGATAAACCTGCATATCCTGAACAGGAATTGGGTGGTTTGTTTATGACTCCTGAGATTTTAGAAAGCGGTGCCGCTTTACCTTATATGGATGGCCCTGCAGTTTTTAAAAAAGCTGTTGTAAAATTTCCTGAAGTAATAAAAGAGGCTTTAACCGCCAACAACCTAACCGAAAAAGACATCGATATGCTGGTTCCGCATCAGGCTAATTTGCGTATCAGCCAGTACGTACAGCAGTTGCTGGGCTTAACCGACGATCAGGTGTTTAACAATATCCAAAAATATGGCAATACCACAGCCGCCTCTGTTCCGATTGCTTTATGCGAAGCCTGGGAAGCTGGTAAAATTAAAGATGGTGATTTGGTTTGCCTTGCCGCTTTCGGTTCGGGATTTACCTGGGCCAGTGCTTTAATCAGGTGGTAGTTTTTAAAGATTAATAGTTTCCCTAGAAGATTGTCACGTTGGGCCCGTCGAAACGCCTCATGCAGTATTAGGGCAGGTCCTTCGACAGGCTCAGGATGACAATCTTTAGTAGAGCAGCATGTTATTTTTTACTTTTAGCTGCAATAAAATCCCTTAAATAACTGCAATCGCCCGCTGCAACCTGATAAAAAGGTGTTTTGTTATAATTAAGCCTTAATTCTATAAAATAAGGATTGTTGTAATTGGCCTTAATAAAATTTCTCCATTTCACATCGGTTTTATCGTAATACGAGAAAGATAGCGGATGTGCATTCATGATGATTTGTTTTTGCAGGCATTTGGCGAGCATAAAAGTACATTTGGCTTTAAAATCGGGATTGGTACTTAATGATCTGGCTTTTAAATACCAGGCCTTAGCAGTTTGTGCCTTTTTATAATCCCCGTCGTAAACAAATTTGGCTGGCGCACTATTATCGTATGATGACCAGTCGTAGCTGATCAAAAACCAGCTATTGCCATAATAACCCGTTTGGTAAACTGCATTGGCCATTTTGTAATAATAGATGGCTGCATTTTTTTTATCGCTCACCACTAATTTTTGTAAACGGAGCATTTCTGCAGCAAAGGCCTTTTTAGTAACCGATACTTTAGCCGTTACATATTTTTTAGGATAATCGTTAGTGGTTTCAATAAAAGGATTGGCATAAAGTTTCGAATTGGATTCTTCGCCATACCAGTTTTCGGGGGCAAAATATTTATAATCAGCCGAAACCTTTGCAAACATCTGAACGGCCTTATCATACTGGTGGGTACGCAGGTAAGTGGTGCCATAAAGCTCATAAAAATCGTCGTTCTTAAGCTGGTTAAGCGCCGAAGCCAGCAAACCGGTAACATCGTTTCCAGCCGATTTGCTTTTATAAACAGCTAAAGCCTGCATACTTTTCGGGCTCAGATTTTTTTGCCAGAAAGCTATGCTCTGGTAGCTCATATTCTGGAACAGTGAATTTTCTTTTAATGTTTTATATTGCAGATCGCCTTTAACCATGGCCAGAGCTGCCTTTGCCGTATCACCCAGGCTCAAATAGGCCGGAGCCAGTATTTGCTGGTAAAAGTTCCGCGTGGTTCTGCTAAAGCGCTTTTCGGCACGATCAGTGTCGTAATAATATTGTTCGTTTGGCTGGGTTTTATTTTCTGCAAACCGTTTCTCATCCAGCCATTTTAAGGTAGGTAATAAGTCGTTTTCATTAAAAAGACTGCCTTTTTTAATATTTTTAGCCTTAATCAGCAAATCGGTAATGCGATATTGATCGTGTAATCTTTCCGGCAATTTATCTGGTTTTAAAATAGCCAGGTAATTGGTGGCCATAAAATCTTTGTTTTCCATCCACGATAAATAGGCCGCAGTTAAAGTACCCAGTTCGGGCTGAGGATATTTTTTTTCGGTGGCCAGTTTTACTGCAAAATTCCTGATTTCGCTCAGGTGTTTAAGGTTAACAGCTTTTAAACTGTCTTTATATTTCGAGCCCCCGTTGTCAGAAAAATAGTAATTGTAGGCTATTTTGGCAATATCGTTGGCTTCGATCAGGTCTTGCTCTAATTTGTTTACCTCTCGCACCAGTAATGTGCCATTTAGCTGGCTTTTTGGTTCGTACAAGTAAACTTTCTGCAAGCTTTCTATACCCGAATCAGCATCGCCAAAACCGTTAATGGCCCAGATATTGGCTTTTTCGTTATCGGTTTTAGCGTATTTTAATGCGCCATTTACAGGTGTACTGTTATAATAATAGTTTTTATAGGCTTGTACTCTACGTTCGGGATTGCTGGCAAAAACTTTTGAGAATAAAAAGGCCGACTCTTCCGGATTTCCTAACCTGCGGGTCGATCCGGCATAAAGCGCCAAGCCCCAGCCTTTAACAGCACTGTTTAGCTTACTCGTTTTGATGTATTTCTCATAGGTCGATTTACTTTCGGCATGGTAGCCACCATAATGAAACATACGAGCCGATTGGTAAGCATACCGCAGTTTCAGAAAATCATCTTTTTCATCAGCGGTAAGTTTTAAGCCTTCATTTGCTTTTGCCGCCATGTCCGTGGTATCACGTGGTTTTGCATCCCACAGGCTAAATTCTACATTGGCCAAAGGTTCGCAGCTTTTGGCAAATAAATAATATTTTAATGGTGCTTTGCGTTTGCTCAATGCCTGGATAAAAGTATTTTGCTGCAGGCTATCGGGTAATTGCGATAGGTTTCCGTCAAAATTGGCTAGTTTAGCGCTGGTTGCACTGTCGGTTTTATACATTACTTTCAGTACATCTTCTTTTTTAATGTTGAGGTATTTAGCCCATTCGCGACTGTTGATATCAGGTTCGCTTTCTACATCATCTTCACTGTTTAAATAAACCATTTCATTGTAGGCAAAAGGGGCATATTCATCGCCTTCAATATTGTTATGGAAATAGGAAATGTAATAATCGTAAGGGTCTATCTCGCCACCACAGGCAATGTTTACGGCTATTTCGCCGAAAAAAGTGAGGAGAAATACACTAGAGATCAGCGATAATTTTTTGAAAGTCATCATGGGTAAAATGTTTTAATAGGTCGGGGTCTAAATGGTAGAAAACAAGGTTTCGTTCTTCAGGCTTTAAATATCGGGATAAAAATTTAGCAGTAGAAGATAAATTTTGTGCCGAAACTTCTTCCCAGCGTACTACATCGCCTTGTTTTAAACCAGCTGCCGGATAATCTTCCAACAAATCGTATAAAATGGAATTTTTACGTTGTTTAAAAAGTTTGGGGTCTTGTAATTGCGTTTTGCTAATGTGTTTGGAAATACCTGCATACTCCTGATTTCTGAACACCACAGCCCACTCAAAAATGGGTAAAGCTACATCAAGTGCCAGCGGGTATTGCGCCAGATAATCTTTGAGGTAAAGATCCATTTCGTGCTGATTTAAAATCGAGTTCTGTTCGCCGTATTTGCGCAGGTTACCCATATTGTAACACATTAAAATGGCTTTTTTTACCGGCGGAATTCCGCTCGATACAATGTTTTTAACCTGGTGCAGGCGCAAGGTTACCGAAACGGTTTTCTCCTTCAAAAGTGGGTTTGCCTTTAATTGTTCAAGAAATTTAAAGTAGGCAACTTTGGTCGTTTTGGTCCAGTCGCAATCGATCTGCAGTTCTGCATAATTTTGCTTCCCAGATTGTTTAACCTTATCATCTACAAATTTGGCTATGCGGCTGGCTAAAACTGCCGTTTGCGGCGAATCTATTTTGTTGAAAACGTTGTTCACAATAAACACAACCGGAATAATGTTCAGCCCGTCAGGCAAAGGATCAGAAAATTTAATGGGCGAAACAGGTGCGGGCTGCTGTACATCCGGATTAAAATCTACATCCATGATGCGCACGTATAGCGATTTTGATTTAAACTGATTGAGGTAAGCGGTTTCTGCGGGTTTATTGCGGTAGTCGGTTTTCCAGTAATAAAAAGTAGGATGTATAACCGATTTTTGCTTACAGCCGAATAAGAAAAAGGCAAAAATCACTAAAATACTTATCTTGCGCATATCAATTTTATCGATCAAAAGTAATATAAAATGCGGGCAGTTTTACAAAGAGTTACACAGGCAAGTTGCACAGTTGATGGGAAAATTACCGGACAGATTGAAACCGGTTTTTTGGTGTTGCTGGGGATTGAAGGTGCTGATACGAACGAAGATTTAGACTGGCTGGCACAGAAAATTGTAGGCATGCGGGTTTTTGGCGACGAAAACGGCTTGATGAACAAAGCCCTTGCCGATGTAGATGGAAATATTCTTTTAATTAGTCAGTTTACTTTATTTGCTTCAACGAAAAAGGGTAACCGACCGGGATTTACCCGCGCGGCAAAACCTGATATTGCAGTACCGCTTTATGAAAAAATGATTGCAAAATTATCAGCTTTGCTGGCTAAGAAAGTAGAAACGGGAATTTTTGGTGCAGATATGAAAATAGCTTTACTTAACGATGGCCCGGTTACCATACTAATCGATACAAAGGATAAGGAATAAAACCCAATCACCCGGGGGAGTTAAAATCAATTACAACTCAAACGCAGGCATATATGCAAAACGATATCAATTTTAAACAGTCGAAATCGCCACAGGTGGATTTAGCCGTGCTTTGCGGATTTGTTATTGTAAAGCTCATTTTGCCCTTCGTTTTGGTTAATGCTGCCTATAGTCTACATCGCGATGAGTTTTTGCATCTGGATCAGGCTAACCATTTGGCCTGGGGTTTTCAATCGGTACCACCGGTTACTTCGATTTTTGCTGCTTTAATTCAGTTTTTAGGTAAAAGTGAGGCGGCTGTTCGGTTGGTTACGGCAAGTATTGGTGCGGCAACCTTAATTTTTACCTGGAAAATAGTCGCCGAGTTTAAAGGAGGTCTGTATGCAAAAGTGCTTTGTGCTATTGCGCTAATCTGCTGTGCCGTTGGCCGCCTGGATTTACTTTTTCAACCGAATGCTTTTGATCTCTTAAGCTGGACGGCCATTTACTTCTTCCTGATCAGATATTTTAAAACTAAGGCAAACAAGTATCTGTATTTTATGGCCTTAGCCTTTGGCATTGGTTTCTTAAATAAATACAGCATTTGCTTTTTGGCTGCGGGTTTATTTCCTGCGTTACTTATCTCTAATCAGAGAAAAATTTATAAAAATAACCATCTGTATTTTGCTGGCCTGGTTGCTTTGCTGGTTATGCTGCCCAATTTGCTTTGGCAATACCACCATCATTTTCCTGTTGTTGGCCACATGAAAGAACTGGCCAGAACGCAACTCGATAAAATTAACAGGGCCGATTTTTTAAAAGACCAGCTTTTGTACTATTTCAATATCATTTTTATTGTTTTGGCCGGTTTATGGGCCTTGCTTTTTAGTAAAACCTTCGCACCTTACCGGTGGATTGTATTTGGTTTTGTGATTTCACTTGGCTTGTTTACCTGGTTTAGGGCTAAAGCGTATTATGCGGCAGGTTTATATCCTGTTGTTATTGCCGCAGGTTGTACTTATTTAGCTTTATTGTTCAATCAGGGGCGGAAAAAATACTGGAGGGTTTTAATGGTAATTTTACCCCTTGCCTTATTTAGTATAATGGTAAAATATGCCTACCCGGTTTTAAGTCCGCAACAAATTATTGCTAAACACCATAAATTTGTCAGAGTTGGCGCTTTGCGGTGGGAAGATGGATTGCAGCATGATTTGCCACAGGATTTTGCTGATATGCAGGGTTGGAAAGAAATGGCCAGGTTAACAGATTTAGCATATGCACGGGTTAAAGATAAATCGGCCTTGCTGGTGCGTGCGGATAATTACGGTGAGGCCGGCGCAATAAACTACTACTCGAAAATTAAAAATATAAATGCGGTAACTTACAATGCCGATTATTTGTACTGGTTTAAAATGGATAAACCAATTAAACATTTAATCCTGATCAGGGAACCGAACGAAGAAGATCCGCAACGTAAAAAAGAGCAGCCATTTTTTAAGAAAATAACCAAAATAGGCGAAGTAACCATACCCTATTCCAGAGAAAAGGGTGCAGCAGTTTTTTTACTGGAGGATGCGACCATTGATATTAACAGCAGGATAAATACAGAAATAGAAGAAGAAAAACATGACCATTAACGAAGCACAGGAAACCGTAGACCGTTGGATTAAAACCACTGGTATCCGTTATTTTAACGAATTAACCAATACCGCCATTTTAATGGAAGAGGTTGGCGAAGTGGCCCGCATTATGGCCCGTAAATATGGCGAACAATCGTTTAAAAAAAGCGACGAAGAGGTGAACCTGGCGGATGAAATGGCCGATGTAATGTTTGTGCTAATTTGCCTGGCCAACCAAACCGGTATTAACTTAACTGAAGCTTTAGAGAAAAACCTGGAAAAGAAAAGTATCCGAGATGCCGACCGGCATAAGAATAATGAGAAGCTGAAGTAATTGTTGAATGGATGAATGGTTGAGTGATTGAATGATATTGTTTGCATTCAATTCACTCATTCAAAATTCAATCTTTTTAAATTTAAGCGATAAATTCCATCAAGCTGCGGTAAGCCACAAAACGGTTTTTATACCTTTCGTTTAATTCGGCCTGTAAGGCTGGTGCAAAAACTTCCTGGTATTGGTTGTAGTTTTCTAAATTATCTACCACGTATTGTGCGCAGTAGGTTACGCCTTCATTTGGCGAATCGACAACCTTTAACAAACGGTTAGATACAAACATACCAGTAGCCATTACCTGTGGAATGTGGGCTTCCTGCATCCACTGCAGCCATTCCTGGGCAGCAGCATCTTCTAAAATGAGCGTAACATTGTATAAGTACATACTACAAAGATAAATAATATATCAAGGCTAAAAAATTGCAGCAAGCCTTTCACCTCTATTTTTACTTTGATTTGTTGCTGCACACTGCAGGAAGGTTTCAAAGTAGATTCTCAATTATTGCATTTCTAACTGATTTTTTACTATGAAATGATTCTTTCACCAGTAAGCTAACTTTGTAATAATGGTATGGCCAACTTCTGCATAAAAGAAATTACCAGAAACATTTTAATATATATCTTTATTTGCACCTAAATAGTCATCATAACCATGGATTTTGCGCTAAGTGCTAACCAATTAACCTATTATTAACCATTAAGAAGGTAAGCAAATTAAGGTTTTAACAAAAAGATTATAATCAATTAATCCAACTAAAGTTCTTAATTGGCAGTTTTCAGTTTCTAATTAACTATTATTAAATTGGAGTTGAGGATGAACAGTCGCCAGGTACAATTAACCGATTTAAACAGTTAACCAGTTACCAAAAAACTAAACCCCATCTCCACGTAAATTCCTGAACCTTTTTCTGGCTTCGGCGCTAAACATACTGCCGGGGTAATCTGTAATCAGTTTTTGGAAATAAATTTTTGCCTGAGCAATATCGTTTAGTTTTTTCTCGTACAAGTCGCCAAGGGTAAAAAGGGCATCATCCGTCCATATACCATCTTTAAAATCGTCAGTTACTTTTTTAAGGATATCGGCAGCTTTTTGGAAATCGTTTGCTTTAATCAAAATCCTCGCTTTACTCATCATAATGGCATCGGTAAGGCTGTTTTGTGGGAAAGCGATGGCAATACTGTCCATTTTTTTGATAGCGCGCTCGGGCAGGTTCCTAAATAACAGCATCTCGGCATCGGCGTACATTTTTAAAGCGTTACTATCAGCAGGCGTTTGAATGTTGTCGTTAATCAATAAACTTAAGTTCAGGGCATCGTTTGCGATTAATTGCGAGGTTGCGGCTTTTAAAACCAGGCACTGGCCGTTGCTGTATTCGAAATTACCCTGATAAAAGGAAAGCTTCGCGCTGCGGAAACGCGCTTCGTTACCAATAGGCTGTCCTTCAAATTGCTTGCTTACCTGTTCGTAAACCAAAAATGCCTCCCAGGGTTCGTTGGTTAAGATGTAAATGTCTCCTAAATCCAGTTTCAGCGGACCTACTTCCTGCTCGTTTATGCCTGGCATTTTTATGGCTTCTTCCAGTTCTTTTTCGGCCAATGTGGGTTTATTGAGGTAATAAGCCTGTAGGTTAGCCAGTTTTTTAATGGCAAAAAGGGTATTTCGGTTTTTACCGTTTTCGGCCAGTAAAGCCTCGTAATCTTTGGCCAGTAAATCGAGATCAGCAACCGTATATTTTCCGCTGGTGCGCAGGTTGTAACGGGTGTTCAGCATTTCGATTTTCGATGGCAGATAATACTGGTTATCCTTTCCCTTGGTTAAAAGGTACTCGTATGCTTTTATGGCTGTTTCGTAGGCGCCGTTATCTACAAAAGTGTAAATGGCATTAAATAAGGTTCCGCCATCTGCTTTAGTCCGTTTATCAAAAGCAATGAGCTGGCGTAAAGCCATATCAAATTCCTGCTGTTGTATGTAGTTCCAGGTTAGCAACTGGATATAGATTTCGGCATCGGGTTCTTTCTGTATTTTTTTCAAAATTGCTCCCTGAAAAAGCTGGTAATCATTTTTATCTTCAAAAACAGCGGAAAGTACGGCCTCTGCCTGTGGTAAAAGTTGAGGCATGGTACCAAGTGCATCAAGGTATTCCTGCATCAGCATGGGCTTATCCTTTTTAAACCGGTAAACATTCAGCAGTTCGAAAGTAAATAGCTGTTCATTGCCCAATATTTTCCGTCCCTGTTTAAAGGTTTGCACTGCAAAATCGTAATTTTCGAAACGGTAAAAGTTGTTCGCTATATTCCTGATTTTAAATTCATCCTTAGGGAGTTTGCCAACTACATCGGCAAAAATTTTATTGGCAGCCTGTACATCTCCCTTTTCCTGATATAGTTTCCCTAAAGCAATTGGATAGATATCACTTTGTGGATTTTTTTTGATTTCGCGCTTAACTGCTTTCTCGGCTGCATCATAACGTTTCAGCTTAACCAGGCTGTTGAAATAAATATCGAAATAGGCTTCATTATTGGGTATGGCATAAAGTTTTTCGAGCAAAACCAGGGCTTTTTCATAATCGCCATCCTGGTAATACTGTATCGCCAATGTGCTTTCATCGGGTGTTAAAGGCTGGTTGGGGCGGAAAATCTGAGCACTGGCACCAAGCGTAAACGATAAGAATATGATGAAAAGCAAACGGTTCATAAACCCTAAATTATAAGTTTTAAATGTAACATTTTAATACCTGATAAGCTAAAGCACTAACTTATATAAAACGTATTTTAAATGTTACCTGTATTTTATTTTGTGTATATGTTATAAATACTAAATTGAACCACGACTTATTATTACTGGCGGAGGTAACATTGTTGGTGTAAATCGTGGTTAAGTGGTTGTGATACTTATTTTTGTTGTCCCGTTGAGGATTTATTTATGTTAAAGAGAATTTTTCTATTGTTTATGGTTGCTTTTATTTTTGCCTGCAAAGGGAAGAATGACAGTACTATACCTGTGGATGATTTTTTTAAAACACAGGATAAAGCCTACTACCGCATTTCGCCTGATGGAAAGAGCCTGTCGTACTTAAAGTTGCAGAACAAGAAACTGGAGCTTTTTGCCGAAGACCTGGCTACCGGAAATAGTGTGCAGCTTACCCACCTGAACGATAAGAGCATAAGTTTTCACTTCTGGACCAGCAATAACGAACTGATTTATTATACTGAAGATGAATCGAAAGAACGCAGGTCTGATTTGTTTGTAATTAACAAAGATGGCAGTAAGCAGGTACAGTTGTACACTAACGAAAAAAGCAGGCTAAGGGTAATTGAAGATCAGTTGATTGATGATAAATACATTATCGTTTCTTCAAATAAGCGCGATTCGACCCTTTTTGATGTTTACCGCTTAAACGTGCGTAATGGTGAAATGGATATGCTGGCCCAGAATCCAGGTAATTTTAGTCGCTGGATGACTGATTGCAAAGGTGAGCTGATGCTGGCCATTGCCAGTGATGGGGTAAATGAAACTTTAATGTACCGCGAAAATGCAGGCAAGCCTTTCAGACCGGTAATTACCAACAACTTCGAAACTACTTTACAGCCGATTGCCTTTTCAGAAACCAAATCGCATGGCCTATTTGCTATTTCTAGTGTTAACCGCGATAAAAATGCGCTGGTAGAACTCGATTTACTTACCGGAAAAGAAAAAAGGGTGCTTTTTGCCAACGATACTTTAAACGTTGTAGATGCCACTTACTCGCGTTTCAGGAAAAAAATGCTTTTCGCTACTTACGAAACCTGGAAGAGAGAGAAATATTACCTGGACGACAGTACCAAACTGGCTTATTCAAAAATAGATCAGCTTTTACCAGGTACCGAGTGGATTATAGCCGATAAGGATAGAACAGATAAAGTATTTGTAATACGCACTTTTACGGATAAAAACCCCGGTTCTTATTATTTGTACACTGCGTCAGATAATAACCTGAAAAAACTGACTGATGTGAGTCCCGCTATTAAACCTGAGGACATGAGTGCCATGAAGCCCATCAGTTTTAAAAGCAGTGATGGTTTAACCATTAACGGTTATTTAACGCTGCCTAAAGGTAAAAAAGCAGTTAATTTGCCTGTTGTAGTTTTTCCGCATAACGGACCAAAAGCCCGGAACAGCTGGGGCTATAATGCCGAGGTACAGTTTTTGGCCAATTGTGGTTATGCCGTTTTACAGGTAAACTACCGCGGATCTACCGGTTACGGCAAATCATTTTATGCGGCAGGTTTTAAAGAATGGGGCGATAAAATACAAAACGATGTAAACGACGGGGCCAGATGGCTCATTGCACAAAAAATTGCCAACCCACAGCGCATTGCTATTTATGGTAACGGTTTTGGGGGATACATTGCCTTAAATTGTTTGTATAAAAATCCCGATCTTTATAAATGTGGTGGATCGAACTCTGGTGTAATTAACCTGTTTAGTTACCTGAAAACCTTCCCGCCGTTTTTAAAAGCTAAATTACAGATGTATTACGAAATTGTAGGCAATCCGGTAACTGAAACAGATTATATGCGTTTTGCATCGCCTGTTTTTCATGCCGACCGTTTAAATCGCCTATTTTTATTGCGCAAAACCCTAAAGATCCAAGTGTAAACGTAGCTGAAGGGGTACAGTTTATTAAGGAACTTAAAAAACGCAACGTTCAGGTTACTTACATAGAAAAAGAAGAGGGACCTAACCCGGTAATACGCCAGCAGGGAAGAACCGCTTTGTACAAGGCTTTGGAAGAATTTTTACAAGAAAACCTGGGTAAGAAATAGGGTATGGCTTTAGATAAAAAAAGCGGTTACCGTAAAAACTTTTCTCTGGGGGTAACCTTTATTGTACTCATTTCAATCCTCTTTATCTTATCGCTTTTCCTGGCTTTTAATTACAGCAAGAAATCGATAGAAAATGATTTTGTTTCGGAGAAAGTAAACGTACTGGAGCAGAGCATTAAGCCTTATAACGATTTCTTTCAGAATAAAATGCCCGAAATATCTTATTATAGCGGCTATTTAGACTCTTCAACTGCTTCGAAATTTGTAGATACGGTAATGTTAAAGTATCCGTTTATTTCGCGGGTTACCTTTTACGATACTGAGGTAAAAGTAGCGCCTGTAAGGGATGGTATCAATGCCAATTATCTGGGGATTGGCCCGAAATCCATTTATCAGTTCGGAAAAGGAGTGAGCCCCGATTCGGTAAAAGTTTACTCGGAAGAAGACCCCACCTCTTTTAACGTTGGCGATGACTTTAATGCCATGGCTTATAAACTGGCCACTTTTGTAGATAGGTTAGATACCGCTGCCGTACCTACGCAGGAAGAACTTTTTACCAATTTTTCGGTGGTTAATTCGAGCGGGAATAAAATTACTTACCTGAATATTCCGCGTCGTGAGGACTTGAAAGTATACAAGGAGATGATGAAGCGTAAGTTAAATCCCTCTCCGGTTTACCAGCAGGATGTATTGGTTTTTAAGCTTGATGCACATCACATCAAAATTGTAAATACGCGGCCTTTGCTTTACCAGCACATCAGTATTGAGCCACTTACTTATGACCCAATTGATAATTCGGAAGAAAATATGAATACAGAGATTGCCTTGCCTGGGGCCTTTTCTGATTTTAAACTGTATTTTGTTTCGTCTAAATCTTACATCAAAAAAGAGATTTTTATTTATTTTATGCCAATTGCCCTGGTACTTTTACTGGTGTATGGTGTACTGTTACTGGTTGCGTTTTTAATTTATCGTAACCTGAACATCAACAGCAAAATGTTTAAGCTGCAGTACGATTTTGTGAATAACCTTACGCACGAATTTAAAACGCCGGTTAGTGTGATTAAGATTGCGGGTAATAACATTAAAAGTGCCCCGGCATTGAGTCAGCGGGAGCAACAGCTTTATGGTAAAATACTGGATGAAGAAGCAGACAAGCTAAACGGTTTAATGAACAAATTGCTGGCCTTTACCCAGATTGAGAATAAGGCAATAAAATTAAACCAGGAGGAAGTTAATATTGTCGATTTTATTGAAAGCACAATAGAATCGCACACGCTTAAACATCCCGATTTTAAGATTACATACGAAGTGGTGGGCTTTAAAACCTTTATTACTGATCCGGTGTTGTTAGGAAGTTTGTTCGATAACCTGGCCGAGAATGCTTACAAATATTCTAAGCCCGATCAGAAGAAACTCCACATTAGTGCCAAGTTGATTAAAGGTGTACTGGTTTTCAGGTTTGCGGATAAAGGGATTGGAATAGCAGCATCAGAATTAAACAATATATTTAAGAAATTTTTCCGCATCCAGAACGAATATAACCAAATGGGTAGCGTAGGCCTGGGTTTGGCATTTTGCAAAGAACTGGTTAACTTTATGGAGGGAGAAATCTCTGTTAAAAGCAAAGTAGGCAGTGGTACAGAATTTAAAATTGTGCTGCCTTTTAATAGTTAGGGTTGGGGGTTGGAAAGTTTAAAGGTTGGAATGTTGGAACGTTGGGTTTAACCTTCAAACATTACAACGTTTTAACATTAAAACAACAGATAAAACAATAAGTAAAAAGTTAAAGGTTGTAGCACTGAAACATTTCAACGTTGTAACCTTTCAGCATACAATGTAAACACATATATAAATGTCTAAAGAAGTAAAAATATTAATCGTAGAAGATGATGAAAATCTTCGCTTTCTTGTAGCCCACCGCTTAAAGGCCGAGGGATATACGGTGCTAGAGGCAAATGATGGCGATGCAGGTGAAAGGATGATTTTGGCTGATCAGCCTGATATTGTTTTATTGGACTGGATGATGCCGGGTAAACAAGGCGCCGAAGTTTGCGAGCATGTGCGTAAACAGGGCTTCGAAAACCTGATCATTATGATGACTGCCAAAGCGCAGGATGTAGATAAGATTGACGCCTATAATTTTGGTGCATCTGATTACATTACCAAACCTTTTAACATGGATGTTTTGGTTGCCATGCTGGAGAGCAAGGTGAAATTCATTGTGAATAAAGATACAGCCGAAATTCACCGTTTTGGTAATATGGAACACCATCCGAACATCCACACCTTGTTTAGAGATGGTAAGAAAATAGAGTTAACCATATTAGAGAACCGTATTTTATTGTACTTCTTACGTAATCCGGGTAAGGTAATTAACCGCGACGAGCTGATGCTGGTAGTTTGGGGTTATAACTCTGATGTTAACACCAGAACGCTTGATATGCACATTGTGCGCCTGCGTAAGAAAATAGAATTGAATCCTGATAATCCACAGTTATTACAAACCGTAAGGGGAGTAGGCTACAGGTTTAACGCGGGGTAGATGTAATATTGAATGAGAGAATGATTGAATTGGCTTTTTGCTCAAAACATTCAATCACTCTCTCATTTTTAACTACGCCCGTTTCAACGTAAAAATCGTAATCTCAGGCAATATTCCAACCCTGCCCGGATACCCTAAAAAGCCATAACCTACGTTAACGTAAAGCTGTTGATGTTTTTCCTGGTATAAGCCAGCCCATTCTTTATAAATGTATTGTATAGGGCTCCATTGAATTTCTTTAAACCTTAAGCCAAACTGCATGCCGTGGGTATGACCGCTAAACATGGCATCAATTTGCGGATATTTTTGTAGTACCTCACCGCGCCAATGCGACGGATCGTGGCTCAGTAATAATTTCACAGGTAAATCATCGGTGTTTTTAACAGCGAGTTCCATTTTGCCATATTTCGGGAAACGGCCCATTCCCCAATTTTCGACCCCTAAAATCCCGATTTCTTCGCCATCAACCTTTAACCTGCGGTTATCGTTCATCAACAGGTCGTAACCCATAATCTTGTGCACATCAACCATATCTTTCAGGTTTTTTACCTTCGCTGGTGAAGATTCCTTGCCAAAAAAATAGTCGCCATAATCGTGGTTCCCGAGCGATGAGTAAACACCCAGCGGTGCTTTTACTTTAGCGAATATATCCTGGTAATCGCGTACTTCGTTGGTGAGGTTGTTTACCAAATCGCCAGTGAAAAATATGAAATCGGGTTTCTCGCCCAACAACATTTCTACACCGCCTTTTACAGCAGTTTTATTATAGAAACTCCCCGAATGGATATCTGAAATCTGGCCCATGGTAATGCCATCGAAAGCTTTGGGCAGGTTAGGCAATACTAAATTTACCCTTCTCACCTGATAATCGTATGCACCGGAAATAATGCCCCAGCTTAACGAAGTTAAGGGAACGGTGGCAGTAACCAGTCCGGCCTTTACCAAAAATGCCGAACGCGAAATTTTATCGTCTTCGTGAGTGCTTGTAGTTGTAACGGGTGCAATTGTGCT
Organism: Sphingobacteriaceae bacterium; assembly: GCA_965284455.1. Classification (GTDB taxonomy): domain Bacteria; phylum Bacteroidota; class Bacteroidia; order Sphingobacteriales; family Sphingobacteriaceae; genus Pedobacter. Next base: position 3,860,907 of record OZ260086.1, on the reverse strand, counting down.
TGTTTTTTTTCTGCTTAGTTTAATCCATAACCTGCGCAAATCGTCCAATACCAGGAAGGGCAACATGGCCAGTTTGCAGGCCACGGTTAAAAAGAAAGAAACCAGAATGATGGCCCGTAGGGTAAGAAACAAGTTCAGGTAAATGCCACAGAAAACACCAAAAATCAATAAGGCACTATAACCCCAGTATGCAACGGCAAATACTTTTTTAGTGTTGGGTTTCCATTTTTTAAAAACAGCGATAATGGCTTTGAAACAATAAATATCAAACGCGATAATAAAAATGCAGGCGGCAATAATAAAAGGTAATCTTCCCATTTCTGGTGAGTTGTGTAAGTTGTTAAACAAATAAGGCAGGTATTTCGCCTGCCTAAATTAAAGAAATTATAATATTTTATTATCTGAAATCGTCTTCATCTTCTTCCTCGTCAAATTCGGCGTTAAATAAACTGCCAAACATATCGCTAAAGCCAAAGCCACCGGTTAAGTAGTTTTTACTCAGCTGTGAGTATTCGGCTAAGCCATGCAATACAAATTCCATCAATAATAACGTTTGGTTTTCACTTAACTTGGGATGGAATTTTTTAACCATATCGTATAAACCCGGTACCAGCATCAATGCTTTTTTATATTGTATGTTGGTTAGGAAGTCGGTTAAATCTACGTTGTTGCCATCGGTAAACCATTCTGTTATTTCTGTATAGGGGTTTGCTGTTTTGCTTTTTTTAGCCTTTTCCGGATCGGGGAAATAACGTACAAATAAAGTTTTAACTGCTTTGCCAATTAGTGTAGTTGCCACATGTGCAGGCCCTTCCAGCTCGCCTTCGTACACCAGCTCTATTTTGCCGGTTATAGCCGGGATAATGCCTGCCAAATCTGATAAACGCACAAAAGTGTTTTTTTCGCCCGAGATCAGCATCCTTCTTTCTGCGGTACTGATTAAATTTTCATAAGCGGAAATGGTTAATCTGGCCGATACACCCGATTTCTGGTCGATATACTCACTTTTACGTGCTTCGAAAGCAATTTGCTCGATTAAATCTTTTAGCAACCCATCGGCCTCTATACTGTCTTTTTGTTCGGCAGTTAGTTTGGCTTCCTGGAAAGTAATTTTACGCGAAATTTCGATGCTTTTTGGGTAGTGGGTTAAAATCTGACTTTCAATCCTGTCTTTCAAGGGGGTAACAATGCTTCCACGGTTGGTGTAATCTTCAGGGTTTGCAGTAAATACAAACTGGATATCCAAAGGCAAACGCAATTTAAAGCCGCGAATCTGAATATCTTTTTCCTGCAACATGTTAAATAGGGCTACCTGGATACGCGCCTGTAAATCGGGCAATTCGTTAATCACGAAAATGCTGCGGTGTGCACGTGGAATTAAACCAAAGTGGATAACTCTTTCATCATTGTAGGTTAGTTTCAGCGTGGCTGCTTTTATAGGGTCAATATCGCCAATTAAATCGGCTACTGTAACATCAGGTGTGGCTAACTTTTCGGTATAACGCTCGCTGCGGTGTAACCAGGCAATTTCAGTAGCATCGCCTTTGGTGGCAATTTCGTTTTTTGCATACCACGAAATCGGGTTCATTGGGTCGTCGAAAATTTCACTTCCGGCTACGTAGGGTACGTACTCATCCAATAAATTAACCATTAAACGGGCAATGCGTGTTTTGGCTTGCCCGCGTAAGCCCAACAGTAAAATGTTGTGGCGCGATAGAATGGCAGTTTGTAATTCAGGGATTACCGTTTCATCATAACCAATAATACCTTCAAATTCGGTTTTCTTATCACGAAGAAACTTAATGAGATTTTCCCTTAATTCTTCCTTAACGCTCCTTGATTTATAACTGGTAGCCTTTAACTGGCCTAATGTAGTGTTTTGCATTTCTTGGTTTAAATGTTGTAAAGTTAATCAGGTTGAAAGGTTATGTATAAAACCGCCCAATCTTCGCTTGCTTTAAATGGGAATAAGATTGATTAATATAATTGGCCTATAAGCTTTACCTTCTGCCTTTTACCATCAACCTTAATTGTTTAAACTTCTTATTATTAGTAAATAACCCTCCGACTCCGGACTAGAGACTTCGTACTCCAGACTATTTAACTGTTTTTCTTCTATTCTTAATGTAATCTTCAAAAATGTATTCGCCCAGACCGTTTAGTGAGCTGTAAAAAGCCCGGCCGCCGTTTATTTCGGTAAACTGGCGTACAAACTGCTGCAGGTAAGGATCTTTGGCAATCATAAAAGTCGTAATCGGGATTCTTAAGCGCTTGCACTGCGCAGCCATATTTAAGGTTTTGTTAATTACCTTCCTATCAAGGCCCATGCTGTTTTTATAGTACTTGCCATTTTCTTTCAAACAGGTAGGTTTACCGTCGGTAATCATGAAAATCTGTTTGTTGTGCGTTTTCCTTCTACGCAGCAAGTCTGCGGCAAGTTCCAAGCCGGCATAGGTATTGGTGTGGTAGGGGCCAACTTGTAAATAAGGTAAATCTTTTACGGTAATGGGCCAGGCATCGTTACCAAAAACCACAATGTCCAAAGTATCTTTAGGGTATTTCGTTTTAATGAGTTCGGCCAGGGCCATGGCTACTTTTTTTGCCGGGGTAATCCGGTCTTCGCCGTACAAAACCATTGAGTGCGAAATATCAATCATCAGTACGGTAGAAGTTAAGGTTTTGAAATCTTTTTCTTCTACTTCCAGATCGCGGTCGGTGAGTGTAAAATCATTAATGCCATGGTTAATTTGTGCGTTCTGAATAGAAGCAGTCATATCGATCTGATCTAAACTATCACCAAAATTATATTCTCGTCTGTCGGCATTTTTTTCTTCGCCAATGCCCGATTGGTTACTGTTGTGGTTGCCCCGGCCACTTTTTTTCAGTTTCCCAAAAATTTCATCAAGGGCCGATTTACGAATGGTTTGTTCGGTTTTGGCGGTAATTTTAAATTCTCCCGATTGGTTATCTTCGGTCAGATAGCCTTTATCTTTCAAATCATCTATAAAATTACCGATACCATAATCGTTATTGGTGAGCTTATATTGCTTATCAAGTTCATTTAACCAGCTTAGGGCCTCGGCTGCATCACCTGCTGTATAATTCAGCAGTTCGCTAAATAATTTTAGCAATTCATCAAAGCCACCTTTGGGCGTATCGCCGGGCTTGTAATCAGAAAAACGAAAACCTCTCATGTGCTTTTATAAACGGATTATCGAAGATAAAAGTTTCGCTTTGTATTAATTTAAGCGGGGTGTCATATTTGAGTGGAGCTGAAAGACCAAAGCGGAAAGACCAAAGCAGAAAGCAGTTGAACAGAAAATTGTCACTATAGTCCTCGTTTGTAACGAGGATAACCGAGAGTTGCATTTGTAATGCACATAACGGAAATAACATGCAGCGATAAAATCGCTTTTCTCATTCATCCTCGTTACAAACGAGGACGATGGTATAGGCAGACCTTATAGGTTTTGAAACCTATAAGGTCTTAAAAAAAATTAAAGCGCCATGTGGTAAATCTTTTTATTATAATCGGGATTGGCGCCAACCTGCGAAGCAACGAAAGCCCCAACTTTACAGGCGTTATCCAGTGTAGTTTCCATGGGATAGCCTTGCAGGTAACAGGCAATAAAGGTAGCCAGAAAAGCATCGCCTGCACCAACAGTATCGGCAACCTGTACTTTATATCCAGGGTGTTTAAACAGCTTCCCGTCTTTTAAAACACAGGCACCTTTGTCGCCCAGTGTTAGGCAGATGAGATCGATATTAAATTGCCGTGCAAGTTGTTTCAGCAGCTGTTCGTCGGTATTACCTGTTAAGCCGAAAGTATTTTTTACCCAAACAATTTCATCTTCGTTTATTTTTAAAATATGGGCATGGTTTAAAAGATCGCCAATTAAAGCTTTTTCGTAAAAAGGGCTTCTCAGGTTGATGTCGAAAATTTTTGTTTTAGCATTTTCCAATAAGCCCATAATGGATTTTTTAGAACGTTCATCGCGGCAGGTTAAGCTGCAATAAACTAATGCATCGGCCTCTTTTACAGCTGCAATATTTTCATCGGTGAGCTGGATATCATCCCAGGCAACAGGTTGTTTGATGGTGTAGGTGGCCTGGTGGTTGGCATCGAGCTGCACCACAACGGTACTGGTTGGTAATTCGGTATTTACCTGAATCAAATCTGTCGGGAAATGATTACTGCTTAAAAAATCCAGTAATTCGCGGCCATTATCATCGTTACCAACTGCACTGATAAAACTGCTTGTTATATTTTGTTTATGCAGGTTAAGCGCAACATTCATACTCGAACCGCCGGCTTTCTTTCCCTCTGGAAAAACATCCCAAAGTATTTCGCCAATTGTAATTACTTTATTTTGCATAGGTGATTTTATAAAAATGTAAAGAAACAATTTTTAGCGATGGAACAAAATAATTTGTTTCCTATCTTTAAGTTTTACCCAATTATCCTAAAACATGAAAAAAATACTTCTTGCTGTACTGCTGTTAATTTCGTTCGGAAGCTTTGCCCAAAATGCAAAAGATAAGCAGGCCATCCTTAATTTACTGGAAAAACAGCGTACCGATTGGAATAAAGGCGATGTAGAGGCTTTTATGGAAGGCTACGAAAAGTCTGATAGCTTACTCTTTGTAGGTAAAAGCGGACCAACCTATGGCTGGCAAAAAACGCTCGATAATTACAAAAAGGGATATCCCGATAAATCAGCCATGGGACATTTGGTATTCGGTATTAAGAAGGTCGATTTTTTAAAATCTGATCTCGCTTTTGTACTGGGGAGCTGGAATGTGAAACGCGAAAAAGATGAGCTAAAAGGCTATTTTACACTACTTATTAAAAAGATAAAAGGGGAGTGGAAGGTTGTTGCAGATCATAGCAGTTAAAAGATGGAAGATGGAATTGATGTGATTTAATTTAGGGCGATAAAATCGCCCTTCCCGCCTGTCCCCGTTGCAAACGGGGACGATGGTTGTTTATTCGCCCAATTTAAAATCTTTGTAATAGAAATCCTTGTCGGCATCTGTTAACTGGCGGATAATTCTGCAGGGATTGCCTGCGGCAAAAACATTATCGGGGATATCTCTCGTAACAATACTGCCTGATCCAATTACTACATTCGAACCAATTTTTACACCCGGATTAATTACCACATTGCCACCAATCCAAACGCTGTTGCCAATGGTGATTTCCTGCGCCCATTCATATTCCTGATCACGCAAATGTGCATGTATAGGGTGACCGGCAGTATAAATGGCTACGTTTGGTGCTATAAACACATTGTTGCCAATACTAACTTTTGCACAATCTAAAATTACCAGGTTAAAGTTGGCGTAAAAGTTATCGCCAATTTCGATGTTGTAACCATAATCGCAACGGAAAGGAGGTTCCACATAAAACATCTTTTCGGATTTACCGAATAACCTTTTTAGCAGCTCTTTGCGCTGTTTGATGAATTTCGGGGCAAGGTTGTTAAATTCGAAAACAATTTCCCTGGCTTTTAATCTTTCTTTTGCCAGTTCTGCATCGCCTGCCTGATAGGCTTTTCCAGCCAGCATTTTTTGTTTTTCGGTAAGTATATTGGTTTCCATCTGATTTTGAATGATAATGAAAGTTTTGAACGCAATAATAACAAAAACGGGGCTATCGTAAACGATGCCCCGCTGTATTTTAATTTACAATAATTTATGGTCTGCCTTTGGCTAAAGCTCTTTCGGCAATCTTAACTGCCTTTTTCTCTCTCCAGTGTGCGTATTTTTCTTTGAAAGTCATTTTAATTAAACTATCTATTGCTCCATGGGTAAACAAGCTCCAAACGCTGGACACTTTACGGCTAATCGATTGATCCCATGCACGTAAACTTAAAGAGAACGATCCGTCAATATATTTCATCCAGTGCCACATGCCCGTTGGCATAAACAAAGTATCGCCATGTTCTAAGAAAACCTCATATCCCTCAACGCCGTTTAAAGCAGGAAATTTTTTGAAATCAGGGTTGGCAACATCATAATCTTCGAGTGCATAAGTGGCGTTTGGCAGGCAATATAGCCTGTCTTTCCACTTGTAATCGAACAGGATAATGTGCTTTCTACCTCCAAAATGCGTATGGAAAATATGTGGCAAATCGATATCGTAGTGCAGGAATGTTACCGAATTTGAACCACCGAAAAACATGGCAGGCATACTTTCAATAAAACCACCCATTAAATCTTTAGGGATTTTAATATCGTTAATCAGGCTTGGCACTTTTTTAAACAGGTTGAAAAAGAAAATTCTCAACTCTGTTGGCTCACGCTTAATCAGATCAAGGTAATCGCCAAATTTCATGTGTGCAGTAGCTGCGTTAATCGGTTTCGATGGGTCAGCTTTAGAGTTATCGTAAAGCGGAACTTCCAGGTCGCCGCCAATTTCTTTTAAATATTCAGTTGTCCATTTTTCTCTAGCAGGCCAGTCTTTAGTAAGGCCCCTGATTACTAACGGACGTTTAGTTTTCAGGTAATTTTTCTTAAAATCTTCGGGAGTGATGCTCTCAACGATGTCAACAGGTTTTAAAATGAAACTCATGCGCTTAAAATCGGTTATTTGTGCCGAACAACAAATGTGTAAATTTTATTTTAGAAAATTGATGTCCGCAAGTAAATGTGACTAAAATCACGTAATCTAAATTAGTAAATAGTTAACAATTTAATAACTAAGCTTCCACTTTCTGTTTAACTATTTCGGTATAGGCCGCATTCCAAAGATCGATTCTTTTCTGCAGGGCTTGTTTGGTGGTAGTTTCTGCCTGTTCCCAAAAAGCCTCGTTTTTTTCGCATAATTTCTCGGTCATGGATAGGGCTAAATGGCTGTGGTGATCGCCATCTACTTCGATATGGCGCTCTAAATAGTACTTAAAAATAGAAACATGATCGGGCTGGGTGCTGTTCAAATCGTTAACCATGCTAAAAAACATGTTTGGAATCAGGTCTTCGCGGCCGAAGGTAAAACTTGCAGCCTGCAAATGTGTTTGGCCACTATTTATGGTTTCGAATGTTGCCTTCACAAAATCTCTTGCTGCAAAAGGTACTTCGGCAATTTCGAAAGCTTCGTCAAAACTTTTACCGTTTTGTAATGCACTTATAAACGTGTTTATAGGTTTAGTATTGGCGCCACATTGTTCCATGGCATCTAAATAAAGCTCGAAATGACTTTTGATCTGGCCATCTGCATCTACATCCGATTCTTCGCCGGCTACAATTTCATTAATCAACTGCCTGGTAAGCGGATCGCCAACCGGAAACCATGGTAAGGTTGTGCAAGTTAAATTAATTTGTAAAGCTTTAAGCAGCGACATAAAATCCCACACAGCAAAAATATGGTGCTCCATAAAAATCTGCAGGTCTTCGAGCTCGCTTATGGCGGTGTACACTTTATGGTTAATTATTTCCTGCCTTAAAGGCTCAATTTTTTCTTGTATTTTTATAATATTTGGATGCATGTCTGAATTGGTGTCTGGAGTTTTGAGTGTAAAGCTCATCTCCTGATTTATCGTTTATTTTATTCTTTCTTTACGCTGATTAAAGCCGGCAAATTTACGCTGTAAGGTTAAGCTATACAAGCATTTGCTATAGCAAACTGGCTTTTTTTGAGCTTACCCAGTCATTTTTAAGCCATAATTTTCGAACCTTAAATGGTGATGACAGCAAAACATAGCTTACTTATTATCAAGATCAGATTTGAATAAAAACGCGCTTACTATCAGGCAAGAACATTAATTTAGAAATCACACCGAACGTGATTAGTTTAATAAGGATATCTTTTGATTTAAACGTGTGTAATGGTCTTTATAACAAAAACGATCTGACCGAGGCCAGATCGTTTGATGTAGATCATAAGGATTTATAAAATACTATTTAGGCATTAAAACGGTATCAACCACATGTATAACACCATTTTTTTGGTAAACATCGGCAATGGTTACCGTGCTCATACCACCTTTTTCATCTTTTAGAACTAATTTTTTGCCTTCCATCCAGGCCCAAAGTTTTCCACCTTGAACTGTTGTCAGTTCTGCTTTGCCACCACCTGCTTTAATTGCTTTTGCAATGGCTTTGCTATCCATTTTACCTGCAACAACATGATAAGTTAAAATGCCAGTAAGTGTGGCTTTGTTTTCTGGTTTTACTAAAGTTTCTACCGTGCCGGCAGGAAGTTTTTCAAAAGCTGTATTTGTTGGGGCAAAAACGGTAAAAGGGCCAGCGCTTTTTAAAGTCTCCACCAGGCCAGCCGCTTTAACCGCCGCAACCAAAGTGGTGTGGTCTTTAGAATTCACTGCATTATCTACAATATCTTTAGCAGGGTACATTGCTGCTCCCCCAACCATTGGATTTTTTTGAGCGTAGACTTGGGTTGTAAAAGCCATCATGATAACAGCAAATACAGATAAGATTAAGTTTTTCATTATTTCTATTTTTTTAAGTTTCTGTTGTTTGATTCCATGTACGATGGTTTACAGATACTTGGTTTTTAGAAATGGAAATAAAATATTAATCAACTGATTTTTAGTTATTTAATTTATTTTAAGATCTCTACTATAGAGAAAACTCCCTAAGTTTAAAACTTACGGAGTTCACAGTATCTTTTTAAATCAGAAACTGAACTGAAACCTTATCCTTAGTTTACTTTGGCTGTTCTTATTTTTTTTGAAAAAAACTTTGGAAAAAAACGCTTTAACAGCACGGCTTTGGTCTCTTTACCTCCAATATAAACTTCTTCTTTTTTATTGCGGATGGCTTCCGTAATTTGTTTGGCACATTCGGCAGGAGTCATTGCATTTTCGTGTGCATCGCCCATTAGGTTTAACGGGTTTCCGTTTCCGGTAAGTGCATTGTAGGTTACATTGGTTTTAATAAACCCCGGACAAATAATAGTGATATCGATGTTTTTATCATAAACCTCCGAGCGTAGCGAATCGAAATAACCATGTAGCGCATGTTTTGATGCAGCATAGGCCGACCGAAGTTTTGTACCGAATTTACCAACCAGGCTACTAATAACCACAATTTGTCCGCCGCCATTAGCGATCATTAAAGGTAGAACCGCTTTGCTCAGTACAACAGTTCCCCAAAAATTGGTGTTTATGATCTGTTGCTCGGTTTGAAGGCTGGTTTCTAAAGCTAAGCTTCGTTGACTAACGCCTCCGCTATTGATCAATAAATCTATTTTTCCGAAAATGCGAATGGCATCGGCAGCTTTGCTTTCCAAAGTTTCGGTTTCGCTTAAATCGAATGGTAAAACATGCACATTGAACGAGTTTTGGCAGTTTCCTTTAACGCGGAAAAGTTCATCACGGTTTCTTCCCGAAATGATCAGTTTATCTCCAGCTTTAAAATATTCGTAAACCAGGGCTTCGCCAATACCGGATGATGCGCCTGTGATCCATACAATTTTCGACATATATTTTTAATTAATGATCAAATTATTGAATTAGAGATTGACTTGCTGATAGGACAATGTTTAGGATTCAATCATTTTAAACTTCCTCATTTAGTCATTTTCTGTTACTATAAATAACTCCGAAGCGATGTGGTCGGCAAAGAGCTTTCCTGTTTCAGTTAAACGGATTTTTGCCCCATCTCTTACCAGCCAATCCTTGTCGTCGAAATTTTTAAGGTTGTATTGGGTTTCTTCTAAAAAATCTTTCCCAAAATCGGCACTTATTTTTTCTAGGTCTATTCCCCACATGGTTCGTAATGAGGTCATTACATATTCGTTAAACCTGTCGTTCAAACTCAGTTCTTCAACCACTTCAGGTAACTTGTTCTGGTTCAAAGTTTCCACGTACAGCGCATTATTTGCCGGGTTCATGTAGCGGTTCTGTCCGTCAAAACCATGTGCGGATGGACCAATGCCGATATAATCCACACTCTTCCAATAATTGGTGTTGTGCACTGCATAATGGTTCGGTTTGGCAAAATTTGAAATCTCGTAATGTTCAAAACCAGCTTCAACCAGTTTGTCCATTAAAATTACAAATTGTGCGGCACTTTGGTTATCGCTAACGGGTACTTGCTTTTTGTTTTTAATAGCGTACGCCAACGCGGTTCGGGGCTCAACGGTTAAAGCATACGCAGAAATATGCGGTACTTCCAGCTCAATTGCTTTTTGGATGTTGCTGGTCCACTTCTGGTCGGTTAGGAGCGGATAACCGTAAATCAAATCGAGCGTAAGGTTTTCGAATCCTGCATCCTGACTTCTCCTGATACAATCTTCGGCTTCCATGGCTTTGTGTGCACGGTTCATCCAGATCAGATCTTCATCGAAAAAAGATTGTATGCCTACACTAAAGCGGTTAATCGGCAGCTGTTTCAGTTCTTTCAGCTTCTGGCTGGTTAAATCATCAGGGTTGGTTTCGATGGTGATTTCTGCACAAGCATCGACCGAAAAAGTGTGGTTAATGGTGTCAAAAATCTTTTGAAGCGCCTGTTGTGATAGGATGGATGGCGTTCCGCCGCCCAGATAAATGCTACCTACCTGTCCGCTAATCCGGTCCTTTTTCATTTTAATTTCCTTACAAATGGCTTCAACCATTTCATCGGCATACTTTAATGAAGTGCTGAAATGAAAGTCGCAATAGTGACAGGCCTTTTTACAAAAGGGAATATGAATATAGATACCGGACATCTGGCAAAAATAAGGTATAAAAATGACTTGTGTGCAGAAGATAATGTCTTTAGCCAGAAATATGTAGGCCATAAGGAGCTGATTCGATTAAGCCCGAAGAGATGTCATTTTGAGATTATAGAGAGATTTTTTTAGTAAAATCAGTCTACGACGATCCCTCTCATTCTTTATATTTTTGTTGCCTTTAACATGGATATTCTGTATTTTTGTTAAACAGTATAGGAAAGAAAGATTATGTATTTTGGTGACTATAAAAATTTTCCTGATGTAACCCTTAATCCAAAATTGCTTTGGGAGTTTAACCTCAGTGATTTTGATTATAACGCAATGCGTGATGTAGTTGTTCAAAGGGTAATTGAGCGAGGGTGGCCAAAAGACTGGTATTTTATATTAAACAAATATGGGGTTGCAGGGGTAAAATTGGCCATTAAAAATTTGGCTTATCTGAATGATAAAGATATGAGCTTTGTAAGCCATCAGTTTAATATACCCTTAACTTCAATGAAATGCTACGAAAAGAAACAGTCAGCGAATCTACACTGGAACTCCTAAACACTTTAATGAATGATGAATTGCTGAAGACTTTTTTTCTGGTCGGCGGAACGGCTTTGTCTTTGCAAATTGGCCATCGGATAAGCATTGATCTGGATTTGTTTACTATAGCTTCATTTGATGACAACCAAATGCTGTCTGATTTGGAAGATAAATACAAATTTCAGTTGGACTATCAATCTAAAAATACTCTTAAAGGAGAAATTAATGGGGTTAAAGTTGACCTTATTACACACAGTTATCCATTGGTTAAGCCATTATTAAACTTTGATAGTGTGCGCATGGCTTCTCCTGATGATATTGCTGCCATGAAACTTAATGCCATTTCTGGTAATGGAACGAGATTAAAGGACTTTATTGATATTGCATATCTTTCTTCTTTCATGACACTATCACAAATGGTTGATGCTTATGAGGAGAAATATTCATCAAGAAATCCCGCCATGGTGATTAAAGCGCTAGATTATCATAAGGACATTAATTTTAATGAGCCTATTGAAATGCTTGAAGGTAAATATAAGTGGAAGGATATTGAGCAGAGGTTAGGACAAATGACTTTGCATCCTACAAAGGTTTTCACTCAAATCTATGAATTAAAGCAGCGGGACCAAAAGCAATCCCGAAATCGTGGGCTGAGCAGATAATTATGCCCCTCGTGTATTTGCGACCTGCTAAATCGAGATTTCGCTTTGGTATTTACAGATAAAAGTTACATCCTCAGATGTATTGTGTTATGTTACTTGTTTGTTATTCGTGTGGTTTAATTTATTGGTAGTCAGGACTTAATTCTATTCCAGGCATTGCTGTAAAGATACAGCATATTCTAAATCCATTTATTTTCTTTAGGTAAACAATGATTATTCGACTACTTTTGCATTCTTAAGTTTTGATTTACAGCATGCCGAGATTCATTTTCATTTTGTTTGTGTTTTTATGTTCTGCAAATTTTCTTGCGGCGCAGCAAATTCCTGTGCAAACAGATAGCACTGTTGTAATTCCGGTTCAGTATAAACGATACCGGCCGATTCGGCAACGCTGGCCCGTCAGAAATTCGTAACTGATTCTATTATGCGTCATACCTGGGTGTTGGCTGATAGTCAGATTAATAAAAACGCGCTGACCGATACCATCGTAAAGGAATATCTTTTCGCAAAACTGGATTTACTGGCCTGGCAAAAAAAAAACCAGCACTTTAAGAAAAAGGAAAACCCATACCAACTGGGTACCAAAATACCTAAAGGAAACCTGGGCTTGCTGGGCTTTATTTTTGGCATGCTCATTATTTTTGCCATCTTAAAAAATGCCTTTTATAAACAGTTATCGGCTATTGTACAATCGTTTTTTAGTAACAGGATTTTAAATAACATCAATAAGGAAGATAACCTGTTTAGCTCCTGGCCTTTTTTACTGCTTTTTGTACAGTTTGGCTTTGTGTTTGGTATGTTCTTTTTTCTGGTAGCCCAATGGAACGATATGTATCAGGCTAAAGACGGCTTTAAATTTTTCTTTAGCATATCCATTACGATTATTGTTTTTTATGCTTTGAAACTGGTTATTTTGCGTTTTCTGGGCTATTTGTTTAATGTACAGAAACCTGTGGGCGAATACATCTCTATTTTATATCTCAGTTATTTCAATGCTTCGCTGCTTTTTATCCCCCTTGTAATTGCATTTGCATTAACTCCGCTTAAATACGGCGAGGTGTATATTGGGTTGGCATTCTTACTGTTAGGCATCATTTTTGCATTTCAACTGTTAAGGGCGGGCATAACGATACTTTCTAACAATAAGTTTTCTAGAATGCATTTAATTTTGTACTTTTGCGCCCTCGAAATATGTCCTATCCTAATACTAATTAAAACGATAGGGCTGTAGCAGGAAAAAGGAAAATGCAAGAAAAGAACGACTCTAGAATCCGCAAAGTAAAAAGTATTTTGGTTACTTTACCAAAACCTGAAACTGAAAAATCTCCTTATTACGATTTGGCTAAAAAGCACAACCTAAAAGTCGATTTTAGGTCATTCATCCATGTTGAAGGCGTACCTGCCAGAGACTTTAGGAAGGATAAAGTTAACCTGGCCGATTTCACAGCGGTAATTTTTACCAGCCGCAATGCAGCAGATCATTTTTTTAGGATATGCGAAGAAATGCGTTACGAAGTGCCGGCAGAATTGAAATATTTCTGTCTGTCTGAAACCATTGCACTATATCTTCAAAAGTATATCCAGTATAGAAAACGTAAGATCTTTTTTGGTAAGCAAACTGCAGCGGATTTGGCTGAAGTTCTTAAAAAACACGCAAACGAGAAGTTTTTATACCCTTGTTCTGATGTGGCTACTGAAGATACCATGAAGTTTTTGGAGAAAAGCGGCTATAACTTTACCCCTGCTGTTTTGTTTAGAACTGTGGTGAGCGATTTATCTGACCTTGCAGAGGTATTTTACGATGTTATCGCCTTTTTCAGCCCATCAAGCATTCAATCGTTGTTTAAAAATTTCCCCGATTTTAAGCAGAATAATACCCGGATTGCAGCCTTTGGTACCAACACCAGTAAGGCCTGTACCGATATGGATCTTATTGTAGATATTGCTGCGCCAACTCCAGGCGTTCCATCTATGACTATGGCAATTGAGAACTATATCAAAATATCTAATAAATAATACGTTTAATAATTTATTTTAAGTCAATACAATAAATGCGTAACTTTACTGTTATTAAGAGGGTTACGCATTTTTTGTGCAATAAAGGTTAGGTGCGGATAAACTGTTAATCTAACTTTAATTGCCTTTGCGCAATGATTTAATGTAAAATATTTGCTTTTGTTGATAATTTCAGTGATTTTTGATAAAATTGCTCCCTTATCGTGCTTAGCACACTATAAAAAATATGAAGAAAATTTACCTTCTAACTATTGTAGGTATATCATTAATGTTAGCGAGTTGTGGTCACGGTGGCCAAGGCGAACTTGTTGGTGCTTATAACCGGAAATTTAAAAACGATAGAATTCCGTTAGGAATGGTATATATCCCACCAGGGCATACACCATTGGGAGGTTCTGATGAAGATATTACTTTCTCTCAGAATGGTCCAAGCAGGATGGTAACCATCAGTGCATTCTTCATGGATCAGACCGAAATTTCAAATGCAGAATATCGCCAGTTTACCAACTGGGTACGCGATTCGATTGCTATTGCCATGATGGGCAACCCACAACAGTTTATGATGACACCAAGAGGAAATGCTGCTGCAGCCGTTGGTGGCGATAAATTTATCGACTGGAGAAAGGTTGGGCCAAATGGTGCCAATATCTGGCGAAACAGAGGAAGAGGCGGTGCAGGAGCGCAGGCCAGCCAGTTGGATGGTATGTACTATTCGGGGTTAGATGCACTTCCGGGTAAGAAAGAATTTGATGTGCGTAAGTTTGAGTATACCTACGCAGAGTTAAATATGGAGAAAGCTGCTTTAGGGCACAAAGATCCCAATAGCAAACGTCAGGATTATATCGACCGTTTTACCGTTGCCATTTATCCTGATACCATGGTTTGGAAAACAGACTACTCTTACTCGCAGAATGATCCAATGGTTCGTGGTTATTACAACCACCCTTCTTACGATGATTATCCGGTAGTTGGCGTAAGCTGGGAACAGGCAAAAGCTTTTTCTCACTGGAGAACCAAATTGTATGATGGTGTAGCGACAGCTCGAAAATTGCCTGTAGGATCGCGTTCTGATTACAGATTACCAGCAGAAACAGAATTTGAATATGCGGCCAGAGGTGGTAACACCAAAACCAAATATCCTTGGGGTGGCCCGTATATCAGAAATACAAAAGGATGTTTACAAGCCAACTTTAAACCAGGCCGTGGCGATTACTCGAGCGATGGTGGTATTTATACCGTTGGTGTAAGATCTTACTTTCCTAACGATTATGGCCTTTATAACATGGCCGGAAACGTATCAGAATGGACCATTACCGCATACAATAAAGGCGCTAGCCCGTTATTACACGATTTGAATCCTAACTTTACTTACGATGCGGGGGCTACCGACAGCAAATACAAAAAACGTAAGGTAGTTAAAGGTGGTTCGTGGAAAGATACTGGTTACTTTTTACAGAATGCCGTAGCAACATACGAATATCAGGATACCCAAAGATCGTACATTGGTTTCAGGTGTGTTTCATCTTATCCAGGTACCGACTTAAGACATTAAACCAAACAAACTAAAAACTAAAGAAAAACATCAGAATTTTATGGCAGCAAAAAAACAACCAGGCTGGTTACACGTAGCGATTTCATGGGGAGCAAGTATTGTAATTATTGGAGCGTTATTTAAAATATTACACATTGGTGGAATATTTGGAAACTATATGATCGGTATTGGTCTTGGGGTTGAATCAATTCTATTCTTTTTAACCGTTTCTTCCCGCCAGAACCAGAACCAGCATGGGAAAGAGTTTATCCGGAATTAAGAACAGATTTTGATGGTGAATTACCAAAAGCTTCCGCCAGACCAGTTGCTGCGGTAGGCTCATCAAACACAGCTGCTTTAGATAAAATGTTATCTGATGCTAAAATCGGTCCTGAATTGATTGAGAGTTTAGGTACAGGTTTACGCACTTTTGGCGATAAAGTGGCTACCATTTCTAATGTTGCCGATGCCTCTACAGCCACCAACGAATTTACAGGTAAAATTAAAACGGCTTCAGCCGGATTCGATAACTTAAGTGCATCTTTCGAAAAAGCTACCGCTAACTTAAAAGCCATGGGCGAGAGCAATGTAGATTCGCAAGCTTATCACGATCAGGTAAATAACTTAGCTAAAAACTTATCGGCGTTGAACGCGGTGTACGAACTGGAATTACAGGATTCGAGCGCGCATTTAAAATCGATGAATAAATTCTATTCGAACTTATCATTAACCATGCAGAACTTTAACGAATCGATGGAAGATTCGAAACAGTTTAAAGAAGAGGTGAACAAGTTAGCTAAAAACTTATCGTCGCTTAATGCAATTTATGGCAATATGTTATCGGCTATGAACAGCCCACGTGTATAATTTGTTTAGTTTTTAATTTTTAAAGAAAAGCTACATCAAACATGGCAGGCGGAAAAGAAACAACAAGGCAGCGGATGATCAATATCATGTATTTGGTATTGTTGGCCATGCTTGCCTTAAACGTATCAGATACCATTTTAGATGCATTCAAAAATATCAACGATAGTTTGGATACCTCTAAAAATAACGTAAATACCAGCATTAACCAGTTATTTTCTGCTTTCGAAAATTCGAAACTGAAAGAAGAGCCAGCCCGTGCACAGCCTATTTATGCAAGGGCACAACAAGCTAAGGCTACAGCTGATGAGTTAAACAACTATATAGAAGGTATTAAAAAACAGTTTACAGAAGCAGGCGATGGAATTGACCCTGAAACTGGCGACCTGGTAAACAGATCAAATCAGGATATTGCGCAAAATATCATGATCAATAAAAAAGAAGCAGATAAATTAAAGGCGAAGATTAATGCTACCCGCGAGAAATTAATCTCTTTATTGGATCCGGCAGACAGAGCTGGTGTTGCTTTTTCTCTTGAAGCTAAAGATCCTGCAAGAAAAAGAAAAGGAAACTGGCAGGAAACTTACTTTGGTGAGGGAACTCCATTAACTGCTGCAATGACGATTTTAACCAAACTGCAAACAGATACTAAAAATGCTGAAGCAGAAGTAGTGAAAAAATTGTTCGGAAACATGGATAAAGCACAGGTAAACCTGGATCAGTTTGCGGCGGTTGCAGTAGCACCTACTTCTTACGTAATTCAGGGTCAGCCTTACACTGCCGAAGTATTTTTAACTGCAAGTGATTCGAGATCAACTCCGGATATTACGGTTAACGGAAGTAAATTATCAGTTAAAGAGGGTAAAGGTACTTATACCGGCGGAACAAGCAGTGTAGGTCAGTTTACCTGGGTAGGTACAATCCGCGTTCGTCAAACTGACGGACAGGTAAAGGAATACAAAACGCAACCACAAACTTATCAGGTTGCAAAACCATCGGCATCTGTTACTTCTACTAAATTGAACGTAATTTATGCAGGTATTGCCAATCCGTTTACCGTTTCAGCAGCAGGTTTCCCATTAGAGAGTATCAAAGCTTCTATTTCTGGCGGATCGATGTCTGGTAGCAACGGAAACTTTAATGTTAACGTACCCGGAAGCTTGGTTGGTTCGGAAGTGTCGATCAATGTATCGGCCAATAATGCTGGCAAAACAGTGAGTTTAGGCTCACAAAAATTCAGGGTTAAAGGTATTCCAACTCCGGTAGCTAAAGTAGGCGGCCGTGCAGGTGGAGATGTTGCTTCTGTACAGTTGAAAAGCGAAACCGAAATTGAAGCCGATTTGGATGATTTCCCTTTCGACGTTAAGTTTAAAATACAGCGTTATAAAGTAACGATTATCAAACCACGTTCGGATGCGGTTACTATTGCCGGAAGCGGTGGCAGTTTTGCAGGTGCCGTAAAAGGTGCTATTAACTCGGTTACGCCCGGTACAAGAGTATTTTTTGAAGATATTGTTTCTATAGGTCCTGATGGCCGTCAGAAAATTTTACCTTCATTAGCATTTAGTGTTAAATAAGAAGAAGATGAAAAGGATTTTAAGTATTGCTATTTTAGTGTTGTTAACTGCGTTTGCTTTTGCCCAAAAAAAGCCAACAAAGTTAGCGCCGAAAAAGCCTGCGCCCGTTGCGGCTGCTCCTGTAGTAGATACGGTGAAAGCTCCTGTTAAAACAGTTAAAAAGAAACTTAAGGTACCACCAAAAGATGGTTTTTATGCCCGTAAGGATATTGATAGTACCGAAATGGTGCCTTTGGCTGATGTGAGAGAAGAAGATGTTTTCTATGCAAAACGTATCTGGAGAGAAATTGATTTACGCGATACCGTCAATTCGCCGTTAAGATCACCTAAATCGAGATTAATTGATGTGCTGGTATCGGCCATTAAAACCGGAGAATTAACTGCTTATTCGCCAATTGATAGTGCTTTGAATGAGGATGATGCGTTTAACAACCCTATGACTCCTGATTCGGCTGCAAAATCAGCTTTAGGAACGGCAGAGGTTTCGAACAATAAAACAGGTACGGTTACTACTGTAGTGAACGATTTTAATCCCGAACTATTCTTAAAATTCAGAATCAAGGAAGATTGGATTTTTGATACCAAACGTTCTATTTTCGAACCACGTATTGTAGGTATAGCACCATTAAAATTCAACGAGGTTTCAAAACAGTGGCAACCTGTATTTTGGGTGTATTACACTGAAGCAAGAGAGCTTTTAACCAAGAAACGTTTAATTAACACCAATAACGATGCTTCTAACTTAAGTTTCGACGATTTCTTTATCCGTCGCTTATTTAGCAGCTACATTGTTAAGGAATCAAATCCTGGTGATAATAAAATCAGAGATATTATAACAGACCCAAGAGAAAGATTGTACGAATCTGAGCGGATTAAAAAATCGGTTCTGGATTACGAACAAGGACTTTGGGAATACTAACTACACAAAAAGCTCTGATGAAAATCTGAGCTTTTTTGTTTTTAATGTAGCCTCTACTTTTATGTAACTTGTTGTCGTCAGTTTATTTGAGCATCTAAATAAACTGAGCTACCGGTAGCGATTAGACTTATAAATGATCAGCATGGCGCAATATCTTTAAGCAAAAACAATTAGCATAGCAGAAGTATTAATCAATTCAGCTTAAAACTAAAAGAGCGGTAACCTAATATAGATTACCGCTCTTTTCATTTAGATCAGAACTATCTACTGATTATCAGTAACGGCCTCTATTGCATTTTGCACAGCTGTAGGTACATTCGATAAAATGTCGTAACCTGTTGCAGATTCTACTGCATTAACCGTGGTACGGTAAGTTCTCCAGTTGGTATTTAAACCGTTTGTATTTGGCATATTTACCGTAATTACGCGTGTAGATGATGTAACGCGACTTAAGTCGTTATTGCCATTGGGAAGCACTACAATCACTTTCCATGTATTAGAAGGCACATTAATACGGCCATTATCTATGGTGTAGGTAATGCCGCCATTGCTTCCCGTACCACCTGAGCCGTAAGACCCGCAGATTACATAAACTTCACTGCCAGCGGTTACCATCGATCGGGTATAATTTTCCAGATCGGCCCATGGTCCCTGATTATTATTAGGTGCCTGTGGCATCATATTGCTCATCAGAAAGGTCGAAGAATTTGCAGCAACAGATGCAGTTCTATCAGCCGAAGGACAGTTGTGTCCACGGTCAAAACCCGATCCCGAATAGCTGCTGTTGGATACCTGGTACCAACCTGAGGGTAAAGTATTGTCTGCTCTGAAATTATCCTGACGAGGTGTAGAACCTAAATCGGATGAACCTATATGCCAGCTTACCCAGTTTGGAGTACCTCTGGTTTTGCTGTACGAGCTGCTGTAATAGGTGCGTTCCATCAGGTAATTTTCAGGATAAGAAGTACTGGCAACAGCATTGCTCGGGTTACCCATTAGAAGATGGCTATTATCTCCCGGCGTAGCTGGAGGTGTGGTTGTTCCATCTCCGGCAGAGATGCTGAAATCATCTATATTAATGCGTGCAGTACCTCCACTTATTTTACGAATCTGGAAGCGTACATTTCCGGAAATTGCAGTATTAAAGGTTGCTGTTGATAATGTTGTAGCGCTACTGGTAATGGTGCTACCCGATTGTTGCCAGCTCGAACCTCCGTTGGTAGAGTACCAGAGCTGCCAGGTACTGCTGGCATCGGTACCGTATTTGGCATGGGCAATGGTTACCACATCAGCCCCGTTTACGTCAAAGTTCATGCTTACTACACCCGTATTACGGATACGTACCGATTGACTACCATTTTTTGCGTCAGCAGCAAGGTTACCGATTAAGGCATCGTCGAGGCTCCAGCTTCCGCTGCTTAAAGTTACCGAGGCTATAGCATAGCTTCCTTTTGTACCAGTCTCAAAATTCTCAGGGAAACCAGCCACTATGGCCTGAGTACCAGCAGTAGCTGCTTTGCTGCTTAGTTTCTGTTCAAAAAGGTTTTTCTCGGGTTGCGGCTGGTTTTCTTTTTTACAGGCAGCCAGACCAAGGCATAGCATGGCCAGTAAGCTTAATTTTTTTAATGCTTTCATGTTTAGTTTGAGATTATTTAATGGATGGGATTAATTTCTCAGGTTTCGACCGCAAATGTTTCGATAACTATACAAGTGTCATCATCCAAATAGCCTGTTATGAGTACAGGTATTCTGCTTGCTCCCTCTACTCTGATTACCTGTAGGTTGGAAAGGTTTTGCTTTAATACTGAATAAAACTCTTCTATTTTACGGGCATTTTCTACCATAGGTACATCAGCTGCATCAACCTTTGAAATGATATGGTTAAAAAATATAGGGTGTTCCAGCTGTTTTAAGTTGGCTGGGACTGAGTGGTAGTCTGTTGCAATTTTTTGCAATAGTTCTGAAGGAGTAATTTTGCCCCAGTTGGCCGCTTTAAAAGGGCTTTCTGATTCGGTAAAGTACAATACGCCCAATAAAAGTTTGGTAATTGTAGCCAGGATGCTGTTATTCATGTAAAATAGGGATAGATGTTTACTTGTATTAACACCCCTAATTTATTGAGAAAATATTTAAGCTGTACGCAATCCAGATTAACTTATCGTTAATCTTTTACATTATTGTCTTTGATACTTTATAGGATGAATTTAAGCTTCTTTAAAGTGCGTCAGTAAAGTTTGCACTTGTTTTTTGTTCAGCACTTCTGCCAGTTGCTTTTCAGTAGCCTCTTTAATTTTTTTAACTGACTTAAAATGTGTGAGCAATTTATCGGCAGTGGTTTTACCAATACCTTCAATCTGCTCGAGTTCGGTTTTTAAAGTACCCTGGTCGCGTTTTTTACGGTGGAAGGTAATACCAAAACGGTGGGCTTCATCACGCAGCTGCTGAATTACTTTTAAGGTTTCCGATTTTTTATCCAGATAGAGTGGGAATGAATCGCCGGGATAGAATAATTCTTCCAAACGTTTGGCAATACCGATTACGGTTACTCTTTTTTCTATACCCAGCAGTTTTAAGCTCTTCATGGCTGAAGAAAGTTGGCCTTTACCGCCGTCAATGATGATCAGCTGAGGCAAAGGCTGGTTTTCATCCAGCATGCGCCTGTAGCGACGGAAAACAGCTTCCTCCATAGTCGCAAAATCGTTCGGGCCTTCTACCGTTTTTACATTAAAGTGCCGGTAGTCTTTTTTGGATGGTTTGGCATCCTTAAATACCACAATTGCTGAAACCGGATATTTACCCTGAAAATTGGAGTTATCGAAACATTCGATATGCTTAGGCAACTGCGTTAAACGCAAGTCCTTTTGCATCGTAGTTAAAATGCGGTCGGTACGTAAATCGGGGTTTAACTTTTCGTACTGGTTTAGTTTTTCTTTTTTAAAGAAAAGCACATTCTTTTGCGAAAGTTCTAAAAGCTTTTTCTTTTCACCCAGTTTAGGCACCGTAAAGCGCAGGCTTTCATCTTCAAGCGAAGGTTCAAAGGGAACAATGATTTCTTTCGAGGTGCTGTTAAATTTGCTCCTGAAATCGAGCATGGCAAGCGTCATGATTTCATCGTCGCTTTCGTCCAGTTGCTTTTTAACCTCGATGGTTTGGGTCTGGATAATGGTGCCGTTCATCACCTTCAGGTAGTTCACAAAAGCATAACGTTCATCCGATGCAATGCTCACCACATCCACATTGGTAATGGCGCTGTTTACAACTGTCGATTTACTCTGGTATTTTTCTAAAACTTCTAACCTGCGGGCATATTGGTGTGCCAGTTCGAAGTTTAAATCTTCTGCGGCTGATTTTATTGTTGATTTTACCTCGCGGATTACGTTGCCAATCTTCCCGTTTAGGATCTCTTTTATTTCGGCAATGTTTTTATCGTAGTCGCTTTCCGTTTGATAAGCCTGGCAAGGTCCTTTGCAATTGCCAATCTGATATTCGAGGCAAACTTTAAACTTTCCTTCTGCAATATTCTTATCGTTTAAAGGCAAGTTGCAAGTGCGTAAAGCATAGGTTTCCTTAATCAGATCTAATATGGTATGCATCATGCCTATTGAGCCATACGGGCCAAAATAGGTCGATCCATCTTTAATTACCTTCCGGGTCCAGTAAATGCGGGGGTAATTTTCATTTTTAATAATAATCCAGGGATAGGTTTTATCATCCTTTAAATTAATATTAAATTTCGGCTGATGTTTTTTAATTAAGCTGTTTTCAAGTAACCAGGCATCAATCTCGGTATCAACAATGGTAAAGGTAATTTTGCGGATCTTCGAAACCAACACCCGGGTTTTGCCATTAAACTGGTTCCTGTCGCTGTTAAAATAAGAGCCTACTCGGTTACGCAGATCTTTTGCCTTGCCAATGTACATTAACTTGCCGTCTGCATCCCAATATTGGTATACACCCGGTTTATGCGGTATAGCGGTTAATGCTGTTTTATGGTCGAAACTGCTCATTAATTACAAAAATAAAATTCAAAAAGGGAAATCCTTATCTAAACGGATAATGATTTGATCTTGTTTAAAAGAATTTGGGCGTGCCCCTAAGCTACGCAAAGGGTCAGGCTATGCGTTACAATCTTTTGCTTCCTTTCGCTACGCTCCAGGCAACAAAAGGATTTTCACTGCTATCCTTCACGCAAAACCCAGTGGATTAAAACCCTAACTTCTTGTCAAGCTCTGTTGTGCCTTCTTCCTGCTGCTGGTACTGGTTGCAATCGTAAGTGATAGATACCCCGCTTTTTGGGGCTTCAAAATCTGCCCGACCAATTTTTAATGCTGGATTAGCATATACTCTTTTAATAAAGCCGGCGAAAATAGGCAAAGCAGTATTGGCACCCTCGCCCTGGTTGGTGCTGATAAAGTGAAAAGCCCTGTCTTCGCAGCCAGTCCATATACCCGTTACAAGTTGTGGGGTAATGGCCATAAACCAACCATCTGAGTTGTTTTGGGTAGTACCGGTTTTAGCTCCAATTGGAGCATTCACCCCATACTTATAACTTAATCTCGATCCTGTTCCATTGGCTACCACACCTTTCAGCATCCTAGTCATTACATAAGCAACTTCTTCGCTCATAATCGGTTTTGGTATTTCTTTTTGAGAAAACAACACTACACCATTTTTATCTTCTATCCTTAACAGGTAAATAGGCTTGGTGTAAGTACCTTTATTGGCAAAGGCACCATAAGCACCCACCATATTGTAAATCGACGAATCGAAAGTACCCAAACAAATAGATGGGAATGCCGGAACATTTGGAATGCCCATTTTTGTAGCCAGCGTGGATACCGCAACCGGACCCACCTGTTTCATTAAATAAGCTGTAACATAGTTTTGCGAATAGGCGAGGGCCTTTTGTAAGGTAATGCTGCCTTCTAAAGGTTTTCCTGAGTTTCGTGGTGTCCACGGATCGCCGTAGCCTTCTATGGTAACCGGAACGTTTGGAACAGTATAACAAGGAGAATAACCGTTTTCGATGGCTACCGCATAAGTAAATGGCTTAGCAGTTGAGCCTACCTGACGGGTACCCATTTTCACCTGATCGTATTTAAAATGTTCATAATTAATACCGCCAACCCAGGCTTTTACGTGCCCGTTTGTTGGATCCATGGTCATCATGGCATTACGCAACAGCATTTTGTAATAACGAACAGAATCAATTGGTTTCATCACCGTATCGATATTGCCTTTCCAGGTAAAAATGGTCATTTCCGTTTTGGTGTTAAAATCTTCGGTAATCTCTTCATCCGATTTCCCTTCCAGTTTTAAAGATTTGTAGCGGTCTGATCTTTTAATTCCCTGTTCAATTTGCAAAGTTTTATCTTTAAATGGATTACGGCCTTTCCAGCTTGCAATAAACTGTGCCTGCAAAATCTTCATGTATTCTTTTTGCGCTTCTTCTGCATATACCTGCATATCATAATTCAATGTGGTATAAATTTTCAGTCCGTCGCGATCTAAATCATAAGGTGTACCATCTGGTTTGGTGATAGATTGCTCCTGAAAAATGGTTTTGATATCGTTTTTAAGCACGGTGCGGAAATAAGGTGCAATACCATCGTTCACGGTTGCAGCATTGAAATGCAGGTTTAAAGGTTTGTCTTTCTGTGCTTCAAATTCCTCACGGGTCAACAGGTCCGATTTAACCATCATGGCCATTACGGTATTCCTACGATCGCGCGAGCGTTCAGGATGGCGGGTAGGAGAGTACATGGTAATTCCTTTTTGCATACCCACTAAAGTAGCAGCCTGGGTTAAGGTCAGTTTATCAGGTGTAGTATTAAAATAAACCCGTGCAGCCGATTTGATACCATAAGCCTGGTTACCAAAATCAACCGTGTTTAAATACATCGTAATAATTTCTTCTTTGGTGTAGTTGCGTTCCAGTTTAACCGCTACAATCCACTCTTTAAATTTAGTGAGTACCAACGAAAAGAAATTAAGGTTCGATTCGCGGGGGAAAAGGTTTTTAGCCAATTGCTGGGTAATGGTACTGGCGCCTTGTTTTTTGCCAATTAAATTGTACCCAATAATGCTGAAGGTACGCTTAAAGTCAATACCCGAGTGATCTTTAAAACGGGTATCCTCAGTTGCAATTAATCCGTTAATTACATTTTCTGAAATTTCTTTATAAGTAACATTCGATCTGTTCTGAACAAAATAAGTTCCGATTGGGCGACCATCTTCAGCAATAATTTCGGAAGCCTGGTTGCTTTTAGGGTGTTCAATATCCCTGAAAGAAGGCAATGCGCCAAAGAGGCCAAAACCAATCATGGAGATGAAAATAGCAAAGAGGGCTATTCCACCAACCAATAATTTCCAGATAATTAAACTGTATCTTTTTGTTTCTTGTGCAGAAAGGGATTTATTCATTTTATTGTTGTTTTCCAAAACCACCACAAAAGGAGGTTTGGATGCAAATTTATTAATTTTTTATAGAATCAAATTTAAGCTTTGAACTTTGGCCATTATACCACCTCAAACATCTATTGGTATTTAAGCTTTTAGCTTTAGTCTTTCCGCTTTGCTCTTCTATTTATAATTGTCTTTTAAAAACTCCAGATATTCGTTAATGCGCTGCCTGTCGGTCAGTTTCTCAAAGTTTTCTTTACTAATGATAAAGCCTTTATACAGGTTAGCCGGTACTTTCATAATGTTTTTTAACTGACCTGTAATGCTCGATTCGTAAATTTTGGCATCTTCAAGGTCAATAAAACTGGTTACATAAATCAATTGATCGTTATCTAGCTCTACCAATTTGTGTACCAAATCATTGTCGGGATAATTTCCCCGGTTAAACTGGCCAAGACCAAAACGCGATGAACTTAGCGTTAGGCTAGCATCGGCAACATCAATTACATAATAATATTCTTCTGATTTTGCTGCACTGAAAATGCTGGCTGGTTTGTTTACATCAGCAGGTTTAACCTCAACCGGTTTGGCTACTGGAGCATCAGCTACTTTTACCGGTGCATTTCCGGTTACCAAAGGTTTGTTTTCAACTGATGTTGGGTTAGCCTGACTTACAAAACGCGGTGCATTTGGATCGAAATCGATCAGGGCAACAGGTCTTTGTTTAAACTCTTCGAGGTTAGCTTCAATGTATTTCAGGTGGTCG
Organism: Sphingobacteriaceae bacterium; assembly: GCA_965284455.1. GTDB lineage: Bacteria > Bacteroidota > Bacteroidia > Sphingobacteriales > Sphingobacteriaceae > Pedobacter. The sequence continues at coordinate 3,834,964 of OZ260086.1, read as the reverse complement.
CGCACCAAAGGGGTAATAATTTTATCGTTTGGATAAAGGGTGGTAATCAGGTTGAACTGGGTAAGCAGAGAATCTACTTTTGCAGTTCGGCCAATGGCAATAGCTTTTAAATAAGCATATTGAGGGGCAAAATCATTATCAGGAAATGCACTGATATTATCATTGACCTGTTTTACCAGATTTGGATAGTCCTTTTTAGCATAAGTATCAAAAGCCACATTGTAATTGTTTATGGCCATGTTTTCAAGCTGACTTTGCTTAGCAGAATAAGATGGATCTGAAATGGTTTTCGCAAAATTAGATTCGGGGAATTTTTTCAGCACCAACTGTTTGTATTCTTCCGATTTTGATTCATCGGTACCTTTATAATTCAGGTATAAACTGTAGTAAATGGCAACCAGGTGGTTATTCTCCGGAAATCTTTTCAGTAACTCTGTATATATTTTATTGGCTTCAGTTTTGTCGCTCAGCTCCTGCTGGTAAAAACTGGCAATTTCAAAATAGGCATCGATAACCTTTTGATTAGAGGTAGCCAGCAATTCGGGGGTAGTAGGTAAGCCGTCCAGAAATTGTTTCTCTAATGTAGTTTGGTCGGCTGTTGCCTGATTGCCGCCGCCATTTGCAGGTGTTATGCCTGTGGCTATATTTCCACCCGCAAGCACCGAATTGGTTTCCTGCGCTGATGAACGGACACTCTGTCTCCAGTTGTCTTCCAGCTGTCTGTTGCCCCAGCGTTTTTTAAAATCGCCAAAACCTGCACTTATTGCTGCGTTATTACTAAAATAAAAAGTATTGCCGCCGGCATTTTTGGGCGCATTTAAAGATTGATTTGGGAAATCCGGATCATTTAAAAACTGGTTGTTGATTACACCTCCTGTGTTGGCAACCTCAACTTTAGGTGTTAAATAGGCTTTAACCTTTGCCTCACGCTCACCTGCCGGAAGTTTGGCGATGGCTTGAGCAGTGTCCTCTTTTGCGATAATGGTGTATCTATCGGTTAAATACTTGAGATTATTCGCTTTTTTAACAATAACATCATAATCAGGGAAGTTTTTAGGTAGAATCAATACCGTGCTATCGTAATAACGCTTCGCCTTGATATAATTGTTAAATTCTTTAAAGTTTAAATCGGCAATTCTTAAATAAGATAAGGCCTTTTGGTTTTGATTTCGGGTACTGGTTTGTACCGATTTGCTATAATTTTCTGCAGCTTTTACGAAGTTTCCTTCAGCTGACAGTAGCTCTCCAACCTGATAATAAATCTGATCGGTATAATCGGTGTTTTTATCATCTTTTAATAAGGCCAAAAGTTGTTGTTCTTTGTTCAGCTTTTCGCCGCTTAACAATGCTTTTAACTTAATGCGGTTTAAATTAGCATGAAAGTACATTTCAAAAGGCGCATTACTTTTCTCTACTCTTGTAAAATTGGCGTAGGCATCGGTAATGTTTTTTTCTTTCTCCTGCAACTGGGCGAGAATAAACTGCCAGCGGATGCGCAACTGTTTTTCTTCAGCACGTTCAATTGCCGATTCGAGAAAAAGGATGGCCTCTTTGTTCCTTTTCTGATAAATACGCATCTGTGCTGCAGTTGCCAACGGTTCTGCAATATCTTTTTTTAGCTCATCGACAGCACGCAGCATCGTGTCAATTATCTTATCGGCAAGCACCATGTTGTTCAGCTCCATCTGGCTACGGGCTTTCCAGTTCATGGCCATGATGAATGTTTTTAAATCGCTGCTGTAGGTTTTTGCCGTGTAATCAAAATATTCTGCGGCTATAAAATAATTTCCTTTCAGGTAATTGGCCTTGCCCAGTAGCATATAGGCATCATCAATATAATTACTAAAGCTTTTCTCATTTATAATGGTCTGGCTTTTGGTAATTATCTCGTCTAATTGTTTATTGGCTACGCCAGGTGTTAAAACCAAATTTACCTGCGGTTCGGGATCGAGGTACACCGGGAGTATTTTTTCGTAATTATCGGTATAACTTTGGAGTAAACTCTCGTTATATTCGGTTAATAAAACATTTGAGTTATAAATATAGTTATATCTTGCCGTTAGGTTCTGAAATCTTCGGTCAACGGCTGTATCCTTGTTTGCCACACAGCCATATATAAAAAACAGGCTGAAAATGAAGAGGAGAGAATTTAAGTTTCTGCTAGCGTAATTTTTCAAGTATGATAGATATCTTTAGTATAACATATAAACAAATTGTAATCCATATTATTATGGTCAGCCAATTTTAATTATTCAAAGTTAATTTAATTATTGCATTAAAAAATGGAAAATCCGAAAGAAGAAGATACAAAGAAAAAGGTAAATGCGGCCGCAAAATATTCGGCCATCGGCTTCCAGATGATTGCCACTATTGGCCTTTTAACCTTTATTGGCTACAAGATTGATGAACATAGGCAAAGCAAAACAAATTTAATTACGGCAGCTTTTGCTCTGGCAGGCGTAGGAATTGCCCTTTACCAGGCCATCAGGCAGGCTACCAGGGATTAGTTTTCAGTTAACAGATTAACCAGTTCAAACAGTTAACCAAAATCCAGCAATAGTAAACTTCATCTCGATTAGCCAGTTAAACAATAATTATCTCTCCCACTAGTTACTTGATACTAAAAACCTTATCTTTGCCGGAGTTTTTATTTGCTAACAAATTATTCCATTGACTCTGGCCAAATTTACAAGTATCTATTTCATCTTCGTAGGCTTATTAATAGGCGTTGTTGCCGTTTTACCCTTACTATTTCCTAATACCCAACTTTTTATCGATAATTTTTGGGTGATGTTCGGCTTTTTAGCTGGCATTACATACGTTGCTTATATGGTAGTTGATATTGGTATAAAACGTGATCCTGAAGTAGGTATTATGGCTATTATGGGATCGATAGCAGTGAAGATGATTTTTTGTATGGCCTTTGTCTTGATTTACAGTATAAAAGCAAAGGGAATTGGGCCTGTATTTCTGCTTAATTTTTTTTCTTTATATTTATTGTTTACGGCCTTTGAAATTTACTGTTTGTTACGTAACTTGCGCCACCAAAATTTAAAGTAAAAAACTGCCAATAAATGGATTGTAACCGAGTTTTTGTGTCTAAAGTTAAAAGGCTAACTATTGTTTTTACGCTTTTAATCGCGTTTTTATCTATCAAAATTGATACTTTCGCTCAAGTTGATAGCGCTGTTGTACCTGTTGATAGTGTTGTTGCCGAATCTGCTCATGCAGCTTCCGGAGAACACGGGGCAACAGCTGAGCATGGCAAAGAAAAATTTGAGCCTACCAAAGTAATCATGGAACACATTGCGGATTCGCACATGTGGCACTTATGGGGGCACACTTCATTGCCTCTTCCGGTAATTTTGTATACACCTGGTGGTTTAGAGGTGTTCTCTTCTGCGCATTTTCACCATGGCGAAGAAGATTACAAAGGAACTTATAATACTTACCGTTTGGTAGAAGATCATGTTAAAGTGGTTGGTGCAAATGGTCAGGTTGATGAGGCTGCTTCAGTTTTAGATTTCTCGATCACTAAAAACGTGGCTGCCATGTTCGTAGCGATCCTGGTGATATTGGTTGTTTTCATTTCGGTAGCTAACGCTTATAAAAAACGTGTTGGTAAAGCGCCAAAAGGTTTACAGTCTTTAATCGAACCGATTATTGTTTTTGTTAGAGATGATATTGCTAAACCAAACATTGGTCATAAATACGCTAAATTTATGCCTTATCTGTTAACTGTGTTTTTCTTTATCTGGTTTAACAACTTATTAGGCCTTGTGCCAATTTTTCCAGGTGGTGCTAACGTAACCGGTAATATTGCTTTGACATTTGTAATGGCTTTTGGTACTATGATTATCGTAAATATCAATGGTAACAAGTATTACTGGAAACACATTTTTAGACCAGATGTGCCTTGGTGGTTATATCCAATTATGATCCCTGTAGAGTTAATTGGTATTGTTTCTAAGCCTTTCGCTCTAATGATTCGTTTGTTCGCAAACATTACAGCTGGTCACATTATCGTATTAAGTTTAATATCGTTAATCTTTATTTTCGAAACATTGGCTATTGCTCCGGTTTCTGTTGCATTCGTATTGTTTATGGATGTGTTAGAATTGCTGGTAGCATTTTTACAGGCCTTCATTTTTACATTACTAACTGCCTTATTTATTGGTATGGCAGTAGAAGAGCATCATTAATAGAAAACTATTTTTTACAAATTAATATAAATTAAATTAGTTATGGTAGGTTCAATCGCGGCAATCGGTGCCGGTTTAGCAGTAATCGGTGCAGGTATCGGTATCGGTCAAGTAGGTGGTAAAGCAATGGAAGGTATTGCTCGTCAACCAGAAGCTGCATCAAAAATTCAGACTGCAATGATTATCGCTGCAGCCCTTATCGAGGGTGCTGCTTTATTCGGTGTGGTAGTTGCATTATTAGGTAACAACCCTCAATAATTCAAACTGAAAAATTTAGGTAGGGTATTTAACGATTGGTTATTTACCCCACCTTATTAAAAAAGATTGTTTTTAAAAATTAGATAAAAAATGGAATTAGTAACCCCAAGCATAGGATTGGTTTTTTGGACTTCGTTAGCATTCATCTGCTTATTGATCTTACTTAGAAAATTTGCATGGAAACCAATTTTAGGTGCTATTCACGAACGTGAGCAAAGCATTGATGAGGCTTTAAACAAAGCTGAATTAGCAAAACAGGAGATGGCTCGTTTAACCAGCCAGAACCAGGATTTAATGCAACAAGCTCGTGCCGAGCGCGACGAAATTTTGAAGGAAGCTAAAACCCTAAAAGATAGTATCTTAAACGAAGCTAAAAAACAGGCTCAGGTAGAAGGTGCTAAATTGATCGAGAAAGCTAAAATCGAAATCGAAAACCAAAAGAAAGCGGCTTTAGCAGAAGTTAAAGACCAGGTTTCTACTTTATCATTAGAAATTGCAGAACGTGTTTTACGTACACAATTGGATGATAAAACTAAACAGGAAGCTTTAGTTGCTAACTTGTTAAAAGACGTTGAATTAAACTAGTTTTGAGAAAATAGATTTGAGACATTAGATATTAGATAAGGGATTCGTTCTCCTATTTTCCATCTCACATCTCACATCTCACACCTAAAAATATGTCAGAAATTAAAGTTGCAAGCAGATACGCCAAATCATTAATAGACCTAGCCGTTGAAAACAACGCTTTACAGGCCTCTTATAACGATATGGTTTTATTTGAGAAAGTGGTTGATGAAACCCCTGAACTGGAAGCGATATTAAATAACCCGATTGTACCTTTAGATAAAAAGACCGGAATTTTAAACGGTATTTTTGCTGATAAGGTAGGCGCCTTAACCATTACTTTTTTCAAAATCGTGGTTAACAAAGGCCGTTCGGCTATTTTATTTGCTACTGCAAAACAGTTTGTGCAACAATACAATCAGATTAAAGGTATCGTTACTGCTGATGTTACTTCTGCTACAGCTTTAAGCGCTGCAGCTAAAGAAGAGATTGTTGCTATTGTGAAAAAGGAATTAGGCGCTAATGAAGTAATTGTTAACGAAAAAATTAACGAAAAACTAATTGGTGGTTTTATATTAAAAGTTGGCGACAAACAATTTGATGCGAGTATTGCCAGCGGTTTAAGTAAACTTAAAAAAGAATTTGCGCAATAGCGCATAGCGTTAGGCATTGCGTGAAAACGCCCTGCATAAACGTTAAATAAAAAAGAATTGCGACAAGCGGATGGCGAATAAATGCCAGGCGCCATGCGCTAAGCACTAAACATTTATAAAAAGATATAAAGTAAAATTATGGTAGAGGTAAGACCAGACGAAGTATCGGCAATTATCAGACAGCAATTGGCGGGCTTCAAATCAGAAACCGAACTGGAAGAAGTTGGTACCGTGTTGCAAGTAGGCGACGGTATTGCCCGCGTTTACGGTTTAACTAAAGTTCAATCAGGAGAGTTGGTTGAATTTGCAAACGGACTTCAGGGTATTGTATTAAACCTTGAGGAAGATAACGTTGGTGTGGTACTTTTAGGTGCTTCTGACGAGATCAAAGAAGGTGATACCATTAAACGTACCAAAAAAATTGCCTCTATTAAAGTTGGTGAAGGTATGCTTGGCCGTGTAGTTAACACTTTAGGTGAGCCTTTAGATGGTAAAGGCCCGATTTTAGGTGAAACTTACGAAATGCCTTTAGAGCGTAAAGCACCAGGTGTAATTTACCGTCAACCGGTAAACGAGCCTTTACAAACTGGTATTAAAGCAATCGATGCAATGATTCCAATCGGTCGTGGTCAACGTGAGTTGGTTATTGGCGATCGTCAGATTGGTAAAACTGCGGTTTGTATCGATACCATTATCAACCAAAAAGAATTTTATGAAGCAGGTCAGCCTGTGTTCTGTATCTATGTAGCTATTGGACAGAAAAACTCTACTGTAGCTAACATTGTACGTACATTGGAAGAGAACGGTGCTTTACCATATACAGTTGTTGTTGCTGCTTCGGCTGCAGATCCTGCTCCAATGCAGTTCTATGCTCCGTTTGCAGGTGCTGCAATTGGCGAGTTTTTCCGCGATACTGGTAAACCAGCTTTAATTGTTTATGATGATTTATCTAAACAAGCTGTGGCTTACCGTGAGGTATCTTTATTACTTCGTCGTCCACCGGGCCGTGAGGCTTATCCAGGTGACGTTTTCTACTTACACAGTCGTTTGTTAGAAAGAGCTGCGAAAATCAACGCTAACGATGATATCGCTAAAAACATGAACGATTTACCTGAGTCGATCAGACATATTGTTAAAGGTGGTGGTTCATTAACAGCACTTCCAATTATCGAAACTCAGGCAGGTGACGTTTCTGCTTATATTCCAACTAACGTAATTTCGATTACTGATGGTCAGATCTTCTTAGAGTCAAACTTGTTCAACTCAGGTATCCGTCCGGCTATCAACGTGGGTATCTCGGTATCACGTGTGGGTGGTAATGCGCAAATCAAATCGATGAAAAAAGTAGCTGGTACTTTAAAGTTAGATCAGGCTCAATACCGCGAGTTAGAGGCTTTCTCTAAATTCGGTTCTGACTTAGATGCTGCAACTAAATCTGTACTTGATAAAGGTGCGCGTAACGTGGAAATGTTGAAACAAGCGCAATTCTCTCCGTTCACTGTAGAGAAACAAGTTGCAATTGTTTACGCTGGTACTAAAAACTTAATGCGTAGCGTTCCGGTTAACAAAGTAAAAGAATTTGAAACCGAATTCTTAACTCAACTGGAATTGCGTCATCCTGAAACTTTAGCGGCCTTAAAAGCTGGTAAATTTGATGATAGCATTACTGGTGTTTTAGATACAGTAGCAAAAGAGATTTCAAGTAAATACTAATAGAGTTGAAAGCTAAAAGCAGAAAGTTCAAAGCTTTTTGCTTTTAGCTTTATACTTTCCCCTTAATAAGAATGGCTAATTTAAAAGAAGTAAGAAACCGGATTGCATCGGTACAATCAACACAGCAAATCACCAAAGCTATGAAAATGGTTTCGGCGGCTAAGTTGAAACGTGCTACCAACGCAATTATCGCTTTACGTCCTTATGCAACTAAACTGAAAGAGATTTTAGGTAATCTGTCAGCAAGTTTAGAAGGCTCTTCATCACCTTTTATCCAGGAACGTGAGCCCAATAAGGTTTTAATTGTTACAGTATCATCAAACCGTGGTTTGGCAGGTGCTTTTAACATGAACGTAATTAAAGCGGCCAATAATTTAATTGCTGAGAAATATAGCGAACAGTTGAAAAACGGTAATGTGAGCATTATTTCTATCGGTAAAAAAACTCAGGATTTTTACGAGAAACGCAAATACAATGTTATTGGTAACAATAACGAAGTATTTTCGGCCTTAACTTTCGAAAATGTAACTAAAATTACGGATGCGATTATGGCTGGTTTTGTTAAAGGTGAGTTTGATAAAGTAGAGGTGGTGTATAACCGTTTCAGAAATGCAGCTGTACAGTTTATCACTACCGAGCAGTTATTGCCTTTACCAAAAGCTGAACAAGTAACAGATCTGAAAGAAGATAAGAAAACAACTAATGTTGATTACATTTTAGAGCCTTCGCAAGAAGAGATTGTTGAGCAATTAATTCCTAAATCAATTAAAATCCAGTTGTATAAAGCCGTGTTAGATTCGCATGCTTCTGAGCACGGTGCACGTATGACATCAATGGATAAAGCAACTGAGAATGCTGGCGAGTTATTGAAAGCTTTAAAACTTTCGTACAACCAGGCACGTCAGGCAGCAATTACAACCGAGTTAACAGAGATTGTAAGTGGTGCAGCAGCATTGAATGGCTAGCATTTAGTTTGAGAGTTGGGAGTTTTTAGTCCCAGGTCACTGAAAATACAAAGCCCATCTCTTAAAATTGAGATGGGCTTTTTTGTTAACCATAATTTAATAAGCCAAATTATTATGCCTTGTAGTTATGATAATCATAAAGCAACCGTATTATGCTCTTCAGAGGCTATTTGAAGAAAGTATTTATTATTTTCTGCCCAATAGCAGATAAAACTTACCTTATGCGTTAAGACAAACAAAATGCGTACTTAAACAGGCTTAAAAAAGAAATCCATTCCGGTTAAGAAATGGACTTCCTGTTTTCTACTGGTTGTTATAAATTTTCGAGTGTAGAACTAATACCTAATTCACCATGTGCACCAAGTTGGATTTTAGTATTGTTGTCTACAGAGAGTATGTTATGCATCGAATCTTTTTGCCAAAACATTTCATCAAAACGAAATGCTTTTCCTTTTGCAATGCCGCTAATGTTTGTAACCTGCAATAAATTTCCCGTAGCCTGTAATTTAACATAAATAGTATCAGAGAGTCCGTTTGGTTTTAATACTGATCTAACTGTATTAACAGGTAGGTTTACGTAAGAATTCAGGTCCAAATCGAAGGTACTGTTATTTTTGATTTGATAGCTAATGTCTCCTGGAAGCACTCTGATTTTAGTTTTGCTTGTTTTGTTGTAGACAGTTAGACTCACTTCAAAAATACCTGAAGTTTTGTACCGATGCTCAGTTTTACTCCCTTTAGTTTCAGTAGTTCCATCACCATAGTTCCAGACATAATTGTTGCCTGCAGTCGAATCTTTTGCATTCAGTTCAATTGACTGTGTTAAATACAACGATCTTTTTTTAATATTAAAATCGGTTGTACTAATTTCTGGAATGGATTGTTTCTTGCATGCAGCTAAGAAAAACAGGGCAATAGTTAGCCCTAATAAGCTTTTAGATTTCATGATGTAGTGATTTTATTTGTGTGTGCCCAAAGCTAATGAAATTTTATAACTAAAGGTTTAATTGATATAATGAATATTCGGGTAATTAGTTGAGTTTGTCGGTTGATATATACTTAAATGTATTTTGTTTAGCTTTTCGATTTGTTAGCGCGCAGTAGCTTAGTGGCGATTTTTATCTGCGGCTTAGTTAATGGCTTTTAATATCTTTGCAGTGTAATATCAAATTATGAAAATATACATACTCCTCATTTTACTGTGCGCTCCTTTTCTTGTTAAAGCCCAAAATCCTGCAAGAGATTATACCAACGCAGTGCTTTGGCAACAAACATCAGGCGAATACCGTGCTTTATGCTTTCAGGCCTACAATTTTGCCCGTCTATCGCTGAAAGAGGCTGTATGGGCAGATACGAGCATTAAACCCAATTGCGTAATTGTGGATATTGATGAAACTGTTTTAGATAATTCGGCTTTTCAGGGTCATGAAATTAAAAAGGGCTTAAGCTATGCGCCTGCAGACTGGACTGAATGGACTAGTTTAGCGCAGGCCGATACTGTACCGGGGGCACTGGCTTTTTTAAAATTTGTTGCTAGCAAAAACATCGAAACTTTTTACTTAAGCAACCGCGATGAAAAAGATTACACCGCAACATTAAAAAATCTGCAAAAATTTGGTTTCCCCTATGCTGATGATGCACATTTGCTAGTCTCAAAAGGTACTTCTAACAAAGAGCCCCGCAGACAAAAAATAGCTGAAACGCATAATATTTTAATGCTCTGTGGCGATAATCTGAGTGATTTTTCGAATGTTTTTTACCGCGAGAATAAAAATACAAAAGAGCAGGTAAACTTAAACCAGCAGCTTTTTGGTGTGAAATTTATAGTATTGCCCAACCCCATGTATGGCGATTGGGAAAAGCCTTTGTATCAGGGCGAAAAGCTATCAGACAAGGATAAAGCAAAACAACGTTTAGAACGATTAAAAAGTTACTAAGTTTATATAATTATTCAGCAATAAGTATTACTTTTGCTGCATCATAAAAATAAACATTATGGAGAACAACGAATTAAAGCACAATACAGAAAGTATGCAAACGGCTAACCAGCCAGGAATTTATAAATTAATGATTTTTGGTGTACTGGTTTGCATGGTGGGTACTTATGCGCGTTTCGCTTACGATTCATGGCAAGTATCTTTGGCTTCTTGGATCGTTTTGTTTATCGGTGCAATTATCGCCATTAAAGGTGTATTCAAAATTTTAGATGCATAACATATTTTCTCTCTAAATAATAAAGCCTGTCTTGTTCATTCATGACAGGCTTTTTTGCTTTTATACTTCTCCAAAAAAAAATATTTTTTAAATTAAATCAGGCCTTAAAGTATCAAATAGGTCAATTTTTGGAGCTAACTCTCAACTCCAGGCCTCCAACTCCCAACTATTCTGGGTTACCTTAAACCAATTTTGGTATAAAGGTAAAACGCGGTACAAAATAAAAGATACCGCAACTTCACTGGCCAGCGAAGATAATTTCACACAAATGATTAACCCATTAGAACCACTAAATCATGAAAAGGATTATTATTGCTATGGCCGTAGCCGCATGTTTGTTCGGCTGCCAGAATGCTGAAAAAAAGTATGGATCAGTAGCCTCAACCGAGGAAATCAGTAGCGGAGAAAGTGCAGACAGCACCAGTACAGTTGCCCCAAAAATCATTAAAACTGCCGATATGCGCTTCCGGGTTAAGGATGTGCAGAATACCAAGGAAAAACTGAGTCAAACCATCAAAGCACAGGGAGGCACCGTAGCGGAATTCTCCATTCAGAGCGTTATCCAGGAAAGCCAGAAAGTTAAACAATCGATCGATTCGCTTAAAGAAATTACCTCATACCGCACTGAGGGCTATCTGGTGGCCAAAGTACCATCAGAAAAGCTCGACGATTTTACCAATGCCATTGCTAAAATGGCGGTATTTGTCGATAACCAATCGATGAAGATGGACGACCAGAGTATTGCTTACCTGGCCAATAAACTCAAAGCCAACAACAGGGTAGAGGCTGTTGAGCGCATTAATAAAATGGCGACTAAGAAGAGTCCGAATGTAGAAACATCGCTTTTTATCAAAGATGATTATGTTGACCGTAAAATCGAAAATCTGTTGATTGATAACCGCGTAAAATACAGTACCATTACGCTCAATTTTTATCAGGATAACACAGTTAAAACCATGATAGTAGCAAATGACAATGTGTACGATTATAAACCGGGTTTTGCAGATCGTTTTTGGTTAAGCCTGGTAAACGGCTGGACCATTTTTAAAGAAATTATCCTTGCCCTTTCTAACTTATGGATGCTAATATTGGTTGGTGTGGCTGTATTTTTTGTAGCCAGGTACCTGATTAAAAAGAATAAGTTGGCAACTGATTTAGCTACTAAGAATTTGATAGAGCGGGCCACCCAATAACTAATATTTATAAGTCGTTCTCTAATGGTTCGTGTGCTGCACGGACCATTTTTAGTTTATCCTTGGCGCAGTTCCCTGATGGTTTATGTCTGCACTGACCATTTAAATTAACCCTTAAGTTTACCTGTTGCTTTCTTTATTCCTGTAACCTTAGTTTTATTATCGCTTACAAAAGATTCCCAGCCTGAGTAAGTTTTAGATTTGCCGCCAGTGGTAATTTTTTGAAACGAGTGGCAAACTGCAACAGCCAAACCATCTGTAGCATCTAAAAATTCGGGAGTTTCTTTAAAATTTAGTAACCTTTGCAGCATGGCTGCAACCTGCTCTTTGGTGGCGTTTCCGCTACCCGTAATCGATTGTTTGATCTTTCTGGGCGAATATTCTGTTACCGATATATTTCTGGATAATGCAGCAGCTATAGCTGTTCCCTGCGCACGGCCTAATTTTAAAAGTACCTGGATATTCTTGCCATAAAAAGGCGCCTCAATTGCCAGTACATCTGGTTTATACTGATCAATTAAAACAACGGTTTTTTCGAAAATGCGTTGAAGCTTAAGAAAGGGGTCGTCGAGATGTGTCATTTTTACCACCCCTAAACTAATCAGCTCAGTTTTATTTCCCTTCTCTAAAATAACACCATAGCCCATCACCGCAGTGCCGGGATCGATGCCCATAATAACCCGTTCCTTTTTTTCGTTCAACATTACAGCAATATTAAGCATATTTGCAATCTAAAAAGACAAGTTTGACAGGCAAGAACAAAAAATTATTATCACTGCTAATTAAAGCCGCCATTGTGCTGTTTGCCTTTTGGTTTATTTACCACAAGCTTGTTGCCAATAAAAACCTGAGCGATTTCGGTACGCTGTTAAAAGATATCGATCAGCTTGAGATTACTGCAGTAATCGGACTGGTAGTGTTCCTGATGTTTGTAAACTGGTTACTGGAGGCGGCAAAGTGGAAATACTTAATGAGCCACATCGAAGCCATTAGTTTTTACCGGGCCATTGAATCTGTTTTTTGTGGTTTAACCATGGCTATTTTTACCCCAAACCGTTTAGGTGAGTATGGGGGCAGGGTGTTTTTCCTTTCGCCCAAAAGACGGATTGTTGGTGTGGTTGCCATGAGCGTTGGCAGTATTGGGCAGCTGGTACTAACCAATGTTTTTGGGGCAATTGCGGCCTGTTTTTTCATCTACCGCTTTATTCCGATCGATCGTGTACTGTTTATTGCTGTGGTCTTTCTTGCTGTATTCTTCTGCCTGTTTTTTATTGTTTTCTACTTCAATATCAAATGGTTGAATGGTATTCTGTTATCCTTTAAGTTTACCCGCAAATACAAAAAATTCTACAGTATTTTAGGCCGGTACCGCCGAAAAGAACTGTTACGCATTATTGGTTATTGCTTGGCCCGTTATCTGGTTTTCAGTTCGCAATATTTTATTTTGTTTATTTGGTTAATACCCGGTTTGCATTATGCCGATATTGTAATGATGACTTGCTTGTTGTTTCTGGTCCAATCGGCTTTGCCATCGTTAGATTTGTTCGATGTAGGCATTAGAAGTGTTACCGCTGTCGAATTGTTTAAGCATGTAACCGATCAGCATGTAGCCGTTATTGCATGTACAGCAAGTATTTGGCTCATAAATATTATAATTCCTGCTATATTAGGCGCTTATTTCGTTTTTAAACTCAACTTTTTTGGAAATCTTAAATCTAATTAGTCTATTATCCGCTGCATTAACCCTCATTTATGCTTTTCTGGTGCTTAATTTTATCAGGGGATGGCATAATTTAACTTATTTTATTCCCAAAAAGTCTGATCCCCAAACCAAGGTTTCGATTATTGTAGCCGCCCGGGATGAGGAAGCTAACATCAATAAAACGATCGATGATTTGATTGCCCAGACCTATCCAAAGGTTTTGACCGAAATCATCATCATCGATGATCATTCTACCGACAGTACTGCAGAAATTGTATTGAGTTATGCCGGTAAAAATGTACGGTTGATTAAACTTAATGAGGATAGGGCCTTAAATTCATATAAAAAGAAAGCCATACAAACCGCAATAGGCACCTGTTCCGGCGATTTAATTGTAACCACCGATGCCGATTGTAGAATGGGCGAAAACTGGTTGGCAACGATTGTACAATTGTTTGAGCAGAAAAAGTATAAAATGATTTCCTCTCCGGTGGCCTATTTTCAGGAAAAGAGTCTTTTTGAAAGGTTGCAATCACTTGAGTTTTTGTACCTGATTGGTTTGGGGGCATCAACCATTGGCAATAAACAACCTTCCACCTGTAATGGTGCAAACCTGGCTTACGAGAAAAGTACTTTTTACGAGGTTGGCGGTTTTCAGGGGATTGACGACTTGGCATCGGGCGATGATGAATTGCTGTTGCACAAAATTGCCGCTAAATATCCCGAGCGCATTGGTTTCCTTAAAAACAGGGAGGCTATCGTATACACGCACGCCAAAGAAAATTTAAGTGCTTTTATTCAGCAACGCAGACGTTGGGCTTCAAAAAGTACCCGTTATAAAAACAAAGGGATTATTGTACTAGGGGTGCTCATCTGGATTTTCAACCTCAGCATACTTTCTAACTTTATTACCGGATTGTTTATCCCTGGCTTTATAACCATTACATTTTATCAATTATTGGTTAAAATGGTTTTAGAAAGCTTATTTTTATGGGATGTAACAGGCTTTGCAAAAAGGCGAAGTTTGCTCATTTTAATCCCAGTGTTAAATGTGCTGCACATTTTATATATGGTGTACATCGGCATTGCCGGAAATAGTGGAAAATACAATTGGAAAGGCAGAATGGTTAGATAATGGATAACAGCCCGTCAAAAAAAGTATGGTTAAAGTTTAAGCGGAATAAGTTTGCCTTTGCCGGACTGGTTTTCATCTTACTGCTGATGGTGATGGGTATTTTGGGCTACTTAATTATGCCCGATGATTCTCCGAATGCGAACGTACAAATCTTACAGTTAAATAAAAAGAAACCCGGAAGCACATTTACTTTTCTCATTACGGGCAGCAACCCAAAGGTAGAAAAGGTTGGTTTTTTCGAAAGAATGCTGTTTGGGCAGACGCCAACTTTTAAAAGTATTCCAATTACGGGGTATAAAATAGCAGGAGAAACTGTTTTTGTTCAGGAATACATCGGCGATGATGAAAAAGCAAAGGCAACCCAATACGCGCTGAGCGATTTATGCCCGGATTGTGTTTTACCATCTAAAGCGGGCACACCACAATCTCTATTTGAAAGAAATAATATTTACAGGCAGACTTACATTTTAGGAACAGACATTTATGGCCGGGATTTATTAAGCCGTATAATTTTGGGTATTCGCGTTTCGCTATCGGTGGGTTTAATGGCGGTACTCATATCACTCTTTATTGGCGTGAGTTTGGGCGCGATAGCAGGCTATTTTGGTGGACGCATTGATGCAACCATTAGCTGGTTTATGAACGTGGTGTGGTCTTTGCCTTCCCTTTTGCTGGTTATTGCCATATCTTTTGCCCTGGGGAAAGGTTTCTGGCAAATTTTTATTGCTGTAGGTTTATCTACCTGGGTCGATGTTGCCCGGTTAGTACGCGGGCAGGTTATGGCACTAAAAGAAGTTGAATTTGTAGAGGCCGCAAGAGCACTGGGTTTTAGTACCAGCAAAATCATTATCAAACATATCTTACCCAATATAGCCGGTCCTATTTTGGTCGTCGCTTCTTCTAATTTCGCCTCGGCAATATTATTAGAAACCGGTCTAAGCTTTCTGGGTTTTGGGGCGCAACCACCGATGCCAAGCTGGGGCAGTATGATTAAAGAACATTATGCTTACATTATTATGGATGCGGCATACCTGGCCATTTTGCCTGGTTTAGCCATTATGCTTACGGTTTATGCCTTTAATGTACTGGCTATAGGCCTGCGCGATGCTTTTGACGTTAAAGGTCAGAACGTGTCTGTTTAACCCTAAAAAATATATAAGTAAAAGCCATGTTGAGCCTGTCGAAAGATGAGCTTAATGGTATATTAAGGCGTTTCGACAGGCTCAACATGACAAACTTATATCTGTAATAGCATTTTAATACTCCTTAAACGCTAAAAAGCCTTTATGCTGTTGCGCTAAGGGTATTACCCGAAACCGTTAATGCATAAACTTTTAATGCGCTTGTAGTGCCTCCATCGTTAGGTTGGGCTAAAATGCTTCCCGTTGTGGTGTATCTCGAACTATGCAAAGCGCATTGTATATAATTGCTGGCCTGAATAAAGCTTAACGCGCCGCCCTGGTGTGGGCAGGCGGCTTGTGTAGCCACAAATGAAGTAGATGCATTTCCGGTTGCCGTTCTAATAAACAGGATCCCGCTCGCCACAACTGATGCACCTACGGTGAGTAACTGCGTAGTCAGATCAACACTGGCTGTTGTACCGGGAGGAACCCCGCCGCCATTTGGTTTGCTGGGTTCGGGCGAATCGCTCTTTTTGCCACAAGCAGAAAAGCAGGCCCCAGTGCACACCATGGCAACACCCAGGCCTAAAGATTTGATAAATTCGTTGCGTTCCATAATTTTTTTAGTTAGTTTATTTTAGATTAACAATGTTTATCAGTGGTATTGAAATTACTGGGCTTTCTCTTTTTTCTTATCGAAAGAGAACCTGCGTGCAATACTAAAACCCCAGCGATATTGGCCTTTGGTCCATGAAGTATTGGTATCGCTTATAAACTGCGATTCCTGTATGGCCGTTGCATTGGTGAAATTGAGGTGGAAAATATGCCCGCCGGTTTCGAATTCTAAACCTGCACCCAGTGTGTTGTAATATTTATTGCCCCAAAGGTTTTCGAGGTAAGCCTTTTTGGTATCATCTCTAAAAGGTAAGGTATAATCGGCTACAAATGCCATGCGTTTGGTGATTTTAATACGACCGCCTACCGAAAGGGCAAAAAGATCGTTCTGATCGCCGAAAACGGTAAAATTCCGGTGTACGTACGACGGCATGATTAACATTGAAAAACTAGGACTGAACTTACGCGCAATTACAGCCTGCACTACATACACAAGCCGATCTTGAAAGTCGCCGTACGCAATAGCCGAAATAGGATCGGTACTGGCTTTTACTGCCGATACCGTAGTACTGCCAAACAGCGTAACGCTTACCGGTATTTTTTCATCGCTGGTTTGTCTTAACAACCGGTATTTAAGATTGCCCTCATACAACTGAGTAGCCGGACCGGCACCTTTTGCCCTGGCAATGCCAACAGAAAGATCATCGCTGATTCCGTATTCAAAACCAATACGGATATCGGTAGATTGATCCAGTCCAAAGAAATTTTTAATACCACCGCTTTGCCCAGCAATATCACCAAAACGGTGATCTACCCTAAAATCGAGTTCGTTTTTAAAAATGGTTTCGTTGGTTTGGATGTTAATCAACTTTGGCGATTTAAAAGTTGCGCTCACCCTGGTTTTTATTGCTGGCATTTGCAATGCTTTTTCTAACGAATCTTGTGCAAAGACTGTTGAAGATAGGCCCAGGCCCATGATTAATAGTGTGCTGTAAATTTTCATCATGACTTAATTTTTTGTAGGATAAACGGCATTGATTTTAACATCAACTACTTCGGCAATTTTTGCAATTACAATTGTTGGTATTTTGATTTTGTGATCTTCGAGTCTAACCCTGAAAGCTGCATTTGCAGTAACAGTATTGGAGGTAACCGTAATTTTAGCCTGGGTTTGGTAGGTTTTGGTAACACCATGTATCTGTAAATTGCCTTTTACCGCTACGTTGTATGTTCCGGGTTTAGAAAAGTCGACAGGGTCAATTATTTTACCTTTAAATTCGGAAGTGGGATAGGTATCACTCTCCATGTAATTTTCGTTAAAATGTTCCTGCATCAGTTTCTTTTTAAACTGGAAACTGTTGTTGTTAATTTTAAAGATTATTTCGCCGGTTTTAACATTGATGCCAGAAGCAGCTGTTTTGCTGGTTGCGTCAATATCTTCCATCGGAGCTTTAGAGAAGAATGAGATGGTTACATCTTTGCTGATAAGCATTTGTGCATGTACGGCTGCAAAAGCAGAAACCAGAATAAGCGTGATCAGTATTTTTTTCATAGCTTTCCTATTTAGTTTGCTGGCATTCCTCTGTCGTACCAGGCAGTTAATAATTGCTTCTCTCTTGCTGTTAAACTGCCACCCACCGGCATGGTCATGGTTACAAGGGTGTTGGTTTTTACCCGGGGTTCAGCAGTAACCGATTGAATTCCATTAAAGGCCCAGGATCCCCGTTGGATGCCGCCGGGCCCATGGCAGTTATTGCATTTTGTGGTTAAAAGGGCTCCAACATAATTGTTATAGCTTACGTTGTCGGTAGTTACTCCGTTTGGATTACTTTCAGTAAGCTCATCGGCTTGTTTCTTAGAGCAGGCAAAAAGCGTTAAATAGAACGCAGTGATGCATAAGTAAAGGGTTATTTTTCTCATAGTAGTGATTTAGCAAGTAATCAATCTGTTTTCTTCGTCATGCCTTAATCAATTGGTTATTGATTAAAGCTGCTATAAGCGGAAGCTTTAATTACCGGATAAAGGGTTAATGGCACGTTTTGTTAATTAAGTTTCTTAATTGCATTACGGCAGGGGTTTTAGAAAGGTTGCCCTAAACCCTTATTTTTTGCAAAAAAAAAGTCCCCGATCGTTTTTACACGTCGGGGACTTCATTAAAAGTGTTTTTTATTTATCCTATCTCCAGGCTTTGTATTGGTTAATCAATCCGTTGGTAGAACTATCGTGACTCGAAACTTTTTCATTTCCGTTTAGTTCCGGAAGGATTTTCTTGGCCAGTTGTTTACCCAGCTCAACACCCCACTGGTCGAAACTAAAAATGTTCCAGATAATGCCTTGTACAAATATTTTATGTTCGTAAATCGCAACCAGGCTACCTAAAGTATAAGGGGTTACTTTTTTCAACAAGATAGAGTTGGTTGGACGGTTACCCTCGAAAACTTTAAAAGGAGCAATTTTTTGGATCTCCTCTTCCGACTTACCTTCTTTTTTAAGCTCGCCAATAACTTCTTCTTCGGTTTTACCGTTCATTAAAGCTTCTGTTTGTGCAAAAAAGTTAGAAAGCAAGATAGGATGATGATCACCTAGCGGATTTAAACTCTGAGCCGGTGCAATAAAATCGGCAGGGATAATCCGGGTGCCCTGGTGTATCAACTGGTAAAAGGCATGCTGGCCGTTTGTACCTGGCTCTCCCCAAATAATCGGTCCGGTTTCGTAATCCACTTCGTTACCGTTTCTATCCACATGTTTACCGTTACTTTCCATGTCGCCTTGCTGAAAATAAGCTGCAAAACGGTGCATGTACTGGTCGTAAGGTAAAATAACCTGTGTCTCTGCATTGTAGAAATTAATGTACCAAACGCCTAACAATCCTAATATTACTGGCAAATTGCTTTCAAAATCGGCTGTTTTAAAGTGGTTATCGGCAGCATGTGCACCAGCAAGCAATTGTTTAAAATTATCGAAGCCGATGCTTAATGAGATTGATAAGCCAATAGCACTCCATAAAGAATAACGGCCACCTACCCAGTCCCAAAACTCGAACATGTTTGCGGTATCGATGCCAAAAGCCGCTACATCTTTTGCATTTGTTGATAATGCTGCAAAGTGTTTGGCAATATCGCCTTCTTTTGCACCTTTTTCTAAAAACCATGTACGCGCAGAATGTGCATTGGTCATGGTTTCTTGTGTGGTAAATGTTTTAGAAGCTACCAGAAATAAAGTGGTTTCTGCATTTAAGCCGGCTAAAGTTTCGGCAATGTGGGTACCATCAATATTCGAAACGAAATGAATGTTTAAATGATTTTTATAATGTTTTAGTGCTTCGGTAACCATTACAGGACCCAAATCTGAACCACCAATACCAATGTTCACAATATCTGTAATGGCTTTGCCGGTATAACCTTTCCAATCGCCACTGATGATGCTGTTGCTAAATTTTTCCATTTTAGCCAGCACTGCATTAACATCGGGCATTACATCTTTGCCATCAACCAAAATTGGCGTGTTGCTTAGGTTACGTAAGGCAATGTGGAGCACCGAACGGTCTTCCGTTTCGTTAATTTTATCGCCATTATACATCGATTTAATGGCTTCGTCGAGTTTGCACTCACGTGCCAGCTGAATTAATAGCGCTAATGTTTCGTCGCTAATGCGGTTTTTACTGTAATCAAGTAAAATATCCTCAAAAAAAACAGAAAATTTATTGAAACGATCTGCATCTTCAGCAAAAAGATCTTTAATGCTTTTCTGATTAATATCTATAAAATGATCGGCTAAGTATTTGTAGGCCTCAGTTTCGGTAAAATTTACTTTAGGTAACATAATCTTGGGTTTTTTGTAAAAGTAATAAAGCAAAAATTTAAAATCGTCTTTTTAGTGTTCAAAAATCATTAAGAATTTTAAATCTCAAATAAAGCATGTAACTTTAATGTCAACGTCCCTGTTAACTAACCATCTATTGTTTTACCATTAACTCTACCATTATGCTAGAAAATTTAAATGAAATGGTACGTGAAAACGTACAGGAAAGCGTTGTAAATAATACCGCTATTCCGAATGAAAAAAATGAAGCGGTTATTCAGGCTGCTTCGGGATCTATTTTCGATACTTTGAAAGATCAGCTATCATCAGGAAATATTGGTGCGATTACCGATATTTTTAATGGGAATAAAGCCGAAGGAACTCAGGTGGCCGAGCAGGCCTCAGGTAGTTTTATAGATAAGTTAAGTGGCTTAGGCATTAATGCTGATACCGCAAAATCTTTAGCCGCGAATATTATTCCAGGATTGATTGCAAAGTTTACACAAAAAACCAACGATCCGAACGATAGCTCGTTTAACCTTAAAGATGTTTTGGGCAGTTTAGGTGGCGATGATGGCAAATTTGATGTGAACGATGTGATTGGCATGTTTGGCGGTGGGCAGGCTCAGCAGCCTGGACAAGCCAATTCTTCCGATGGTGGCGGCGGTATTATGGATAAGCTGAAAGGCATGTTTAACTAAATTATAGAAAGTTTAAGGGCCATCCGAAGGGATGGCTTTTTTTATTAAATTTGAAATTGAAAATTTACGTTTCTCATGATTAGGAAGATATTTTTCGTTTTTGGATTAGCCTTGATAGCTCAACTTATTGTGGCATGTGTAAATTGCAATTGTCCACCAACTAGAACAATTTATTTTACCAATAAAGGGCTTTCGCTAAAAAATATGGATTTGTCTTTGCCACAGCCCATGATTACCAATGCAGTAACAATTTCCAATGCTAATTATGGTATTCAGGTTTTGTTGCAAACAGCGTTGTTAACAATGGGTAAGCAGCACACAACCTGGGGATTAATGCAATCTGCCTACGCTTGCAGTTGCAATGAAGATGACTTGATAAGCAAGGAGGACATTTTATCCCTAAAAATAGTTTCAAATAACGATTTCGACACCAGTCATCCAAAAAATACCGACCTTAGTTTGTATTTCAAAGCGAGAAAAGGGGCTACTATAATTCCAATTGCTGATTATATTAAAATCTCCAACGATATAAATTATGATACCATGTATGCTTTTTACGAAGGTATTTTTTTACAGGTAACACCAAACCTTAATAAGAAACATAAATTTAAACTTACAATGACCTTATCGGATGGTAGAATTTTAGAAGCGGAAACACCTGAAGTTGAATTGACTTAATGTTTCTCGTTAAATCATTTGATGAGGAATAGTTTGCCTTGAGCTTCGTTTTAAATGACTCTTTTGAGGGCAATTACCTTCTTTAATTTATTGATCATTATACTTAAACTAACTCCTTACATGAAAAAGATATACCTGATTGTTTTTTCACTAATTTCTATCCATTCTTTTGCGCAGAAACCAGAAATAAGATCAACAGTTGCTAAAAAAGCCGATGCGCTTGAACAGAAAGTGATTAACTGGCGACGTGATTTTCATGAACACCCCGAACTGGGTAATACGGAAGTACGAACAGCAGGTATTATTGCTAAACATCTGGAGTCTTTAGGCATTAAAGTAACAACTGGCGTAGCCAAAACCGGGGTGGTAGGTATTTTGAAAGGAGGGAAACCTGGACCGGTTGTAGCACTCAGGGCTGATATGGATGGCCTGCCTGTTACCGAACGGGTAGATGTGCCTTTTGCATCAAAAGTAAAAACACAATATAACGGGCAAGAGGTAGGTGTAATGCATGCCTGTGGGCACGATAGTCATATGGCCATTTTAATGGGCGTTGCAGAGGTTTTGGCTGGTATGCAAAAAGATATTCAGGGAACGGTGAAATTTATATTTCAGCCCGCCGAAGAGGGCGTACCCGAAGGAGATGAAGGTGGCGCAGCCTTAATGATTAAAGAAGGCGTACTGGAAAATCCTAAAGTGGATGTGATTTTTGGTCTGCACATCAATTCTCAAACTGAAGTTGGCGATGTAACTTATCGTCCTGGTGGAACCATGGCTGCTGTAAATGATATGAAAATTACTGTTACCGGCAGGCAGGCACACGGTGCTTACCCATGGAGCAGTATAGACCCGGTGGTAATTTCGGCACAGATTATCAACAATCTGCAAACCATTGTAAGCCGTAATTTAAACGTTACTGAAAATCCGGGTGTGGTTACCATAGGTGCCATTAATGGCGGTGTGCGTTCGAATATTATACCCGAAAAGGTAGAAATGTTGGGTACTGTGCGTAATTTCAGCAAAGAAGATGAAGTGATGTTTATTGAGCGGATTAAAACCATTGTTACTAAAACAGCCGAGGCCGGCGGAGCAACAGCTGTGGTAAAAATTCCGTACAGTAACCATTATCCGGTTACTTTTAACAATATCGCCCTTACCGAAAAAATGCTGCCAAGCATGCAGTTAACTGCAGGTAAAGAGCATGTAAAGTTGAAACCACCGGTTACTGGTGCCGAAGATTTTTCATTCTTTCAAGAAAAAGTACCGGGCCTGTTTGTGTTTTTAGGAGGCATGCCTAAAGGTAAAGACCCTTTAAAAGCACCATCACACCATACCCCAGATTTTTATCTCGATGAAAGTGGCTTTGTTTTAGGGGTGAAGTTGTTGGCTAACCTAACGCTTGATTATATGGGAATGAAGAAGTAATTGGTTCATTCGTTCACTGGTCATTTGTTTATTGGTAACTGCAAACTGCCTGTTGCTAACTGTATTGTGGTTAATCGGTTAATTGTTTAAACTGGTTAACTGGTTTCAAACACCGAACACTTAACGTGATCGTCCTTTCGATCGGACCCGATAGCTATCGGGCAGGCATTTCGCTACGCTTCATCCGATAGCTATCGGATCGAGATGACGGATCTCTAACCATAATCTATTATTGGCAATTGCAAATTGATTTATCATTGATGAATTGTTAAATTGCCCCATTGTTACTAGTATAAACCCTAACAATTCGACAATGAAACCATACAGCAATCTTTTACTGCAAAAGAGAGATTAAAAAGTTGCTATATTTGTTTCATGACCAAAGAACAGATTCAGGATTTAAGGGACAGAGTAACGTCTCTAAGGAGGTATCTTTGACGTTGATGAGCTACTTTACGCCATTCGCGAAGAAGAAAAATTAACCATGGCGCCCGATTTCTGGGACGACCCTAAAAAAGCAGAGAAAATACTTGCCGAAATAAGTGCAAAGAAAAAGTGGACTGATGGCTTTAACCAAACCCATAATGCGGTTGAGGATGGAGCTGTGATGTTCGATTTTTTCCAATCCGGGGATGCTTCGGAAGCCGAAATGAAAGATCAGTTCGAAATCAGTAAACAAGCTGTAGAAGATCTGGAACTTAAAAACATGCTGCGCAGTAAAGAAGATCAGCTTTCGGCCGTTATGCAGATTACTGCTGGTGCCGGTGGTACCGAAAGTTGCGACTGGGCTTACATGCTGATGCGGATGTACCTGATGTGGGGCGAGAAAAACGGCTACAAAATTACCGAACAGGATAGTCAGGAAGGGGAGATTGCGGGTATTAAATCCGTAACGCTTCAGTTTGATGGCGATTTTTCTTATGGCTACCTAAAAGGCGAAAACGGGGTTCACCGTCTGGTGCGGATATCACCTTTCGATTCGAATGCGCGAAGACATACTTCTTTTGCATCGGTATATGTTTATCCGTTGGTTGATGATACCATACAGATCGATATTAACCCGGCCGATATTGAATTCGAAACCTTTAGGGCTGGTGGTGCCGGCGGACAAAATGTAAACAAGGTTGAAACCGCAGTGCGTTTATACCACAAACCATCGGGCATTATTATTAAAAACCAGGAGTCGCGCTCGCAGTTGCAGAATAAAGAAAATGCCATCCGCTTGCTTAAATCGCAGTTGTTCGAAATTGAAGAACGCAAGCGTAACGAAGCTATTGCCGCCGTTGAAGGATCGAAGAAAAAGATAGAGTGGGGTTCGCAGATCAGGAGTTATGTTTTAGACGACAGACGTGTGAAAGACCACCGAACCAATTATCAGACTTCAAATCCGGATGCGGTTTTAAATGGCGATATCAACGACTTTTTGAAAGCATATTTAATGGAATTTTAATCGGATGGGAATTACTAGTACTGAGATTTTATAATAATCGTATTAAACCAGATCACTTTCTATGAATATAAACATTGAAGATAATAATGTTAAGCAAAATATGCTTGAAGCAAGCCAACTGGTTTGGCGTGTCCACGGAAGAAAACTTTTAATTATTTCGTTGATATTTTTTGTCTTAGGTATTGTTTTTTATGGGTATTTCTACAATATGATTAAAAATACCCCAACAACTCAAGAGTTGGACAGGGAAATTGATCTGGAAATATTATTTATCTGTTGGTTGATCTCCCTATTGTTTTTAATTAGATTTTTTAGAGTTAAACGTAATTTTTTTACCACGGTAAAGCGTGATTTAAATCAGGCTTTTAATCAGTCAAGCACCCGAAGAATTATCATTACTGATGAAGGAGTTGAAGGCATAACAGAGCATTACAGGTCATTTGCTAAATGGGATATCATTACTAAGTTTAAAGTCTATGACAAATACATTAGCATCACAAATTTATTGAATCCTTCACCGTTTTTTCTCCCAATCCATTTAATGACTGATGAGGAATATAAATCGCTATTGTTTTATCTTAGATCTACTAAAAAAGAAACCAAATAGATATGAAATTTAGTTTAACCCTGATAATTCTAGCCATTTTAGTGATTGATGTGAAAGCACAAGAAGTAATTCCTTTGTACGCGGGCGACATTCCGGGTGCAAAAACTACACCGGCAACTTATGCCGAGCACACCGAAGTACGCAGCAATGGTACGCTAAGCATTACCAAAGTATCAGTACCTACCATGACAGTTTTTGTTGCACCAAAAGAAATTGCAACCGGAACAGCGGTAATTATTTGCCCGGGTGGTGGTTACGGCGCTTTGGCTTTTAGTCACGAAGGAACCGACGTAGCCAAACGTTTTAATGCCATTGGTGTAACGGCTTTTGTATTGAAATACCGTTTGCCGAGCGATGAAATTATGGTCGATAAAACCTATGGTCCGCTTCAGGATGCACAACAGGCCATTTACCTGGTAAAGAAAAATGCGAAAAAGTACGGAATTAAAGCCAACAGGGTAGGGATAATGGGCTTTTCAGCAGGTGGACATTTTGCTTCTACGCTGGTAGCCCATTATAACGATCTTAAAATTGCCAATCCCGAAAAATTAAACTTAAAACCCAGCTTTGCTGCCCTGATTTATCCGGTTATCAGCTTTGAGGAATCGGTACATACAGGCACTATGAAAAACCTGTTAGGTGCTAATCCGGCCGATAGTTTAAAACATTATTTCTCGGCCAATAAAAATGTAAATAAGAAAACACCTCCGGTTTTCTTTGTGCATGCAAAAGACGATAAAACAGTACCCTATGCCAATAGCGTTTTAATGAACGAAGCATTAAAGCAAAATAATGTCGATACCGACATTTATTTATACGAAAACGGTGGACACGGATTTGGCCTGGTCAATAAAACTTCGGATGTAGATTGGTTTAACCTGTTGAGTAGCTGGATGAAGAAAGAGAAATTTTAATATCTTTGCTGATATTTTAACCTCTTAATTTAAAACACCATGCAAAAAAAGGTGAAATACCTGATGGTATCTCTGGTTGCTATCCTCACTATAGCAAGTTGTAAAAAAGAAATTGACTGGAACGCCTTTCCTGATCCAAATGGAGGAAATGGTTGTAAGCTGGCCAGCTTAAAAACCGATCTTGGTGTATTGGGTGAGTTTACAATCAGTTATAAATATGATGCTTCAGGTAAATTAATCAGTGCAACCAGTGATGGTGAAACCATGGTTTATACCTATTCCACTACAAAAATTACCGGCACGCTCGAAAGTGGTGAAAAAACAGAACTTACTCTGGCAAACGGAAAAGCTGTTTCCAGCTATATGTCTGATTTTTTTCCTGGTGTAAGCGCCACGAGAAACTACACTTACAATGCAGATGGTTATTTAACAGTTGTTAAAAGCTATTTAGGAAATAGCCTGAATTCTACTGCCGAACTTAGCTATACAGGTGGTAATTTGGCTCAAACAAAAGTAACCTATGCCGAGGATGGAAGTGTGGAAACAAGCACTTATGAATATTCGGGCGAAGTTGCGGTAAATGCTTACGAGATGGCTGATCCGCTTTCGGCTATTGTAGATTATTTGCCAGGAAATTACTTTGGAAAAGCATCCAAGAACGTACTTAAAAAATCAGTTACAAGTTCAACTAACTCCGCTCTTGTGGATGTTGAGGAATACACTTATGCTTTTGATGCTAAGGGCAATGCAACATCAATTGTTATCAAGAACCAAACTAAAACGGGTGGAAGCACAACAGATGAGTCTTCAACATCTTTAAGTTTAACATATAACTGTAAATAGATTTTAAACAACTAGTAAAGGCCTGATCATAATTTATGTTCAGGCTTTTGTTTTATACAAGCTATGCAACCAGACGTAACGGATAGTGGTTCAAAGAGTATGGTTGTCCATTTTATTGGCGAAATCGAGTAAAACGCTCATTTTACCACTCTATTTTTACTATTTAGTCCCTCATTTTTTAGTATTAGTCTGTATAGATTTGCTTACAAGCACGTCGGTATTAAGCCTGATGCGTTGCAATGATCTAACCAAATTACATGATTGAAGTACAAGCCGGTTTATAGTTTTTGGCTATTAATCTTGCTGTATTTCAGGTTTTTATATGGTTAAGATCATGGAGCAAAGTCTTTACAATTAACCAAATATTTACCTAATTCAAAAAAAATGAGAAAAGAAACAATGAAATGGTGCCTGCTATTGGTATGCCTGTTTACCGTGCTTTTATCTTGTAAAAAAGATAAGACCGAAGTTCAATCAGAAAAAGCTCAGGTAAAAGCCTGGGAAACCTTAATTGATGGCAATTCTTTTGCCAGCTATGCTAATTTTGAGGCACAATGGAATTATAACTATCCATGGGGTACCGATCATAACGGTTCGGCGCGTATGGTGGGTAGTACTTCAAACCATAACCAGATTTCGTTAAGTGGTGGTGTACTTACTATTAAAGCTACCCGCTTAGCCAGCTCTCCCGGTAACAGTACGGCCAATGGTTTTACCAATGTAGCCATCTGGTACAATTCGGGTGCCTGCCATGCGAAACAGCAGGTAGTAATTAACGATCAGTTTCCGAGTTATACCATATCTGGCGATTTTGCAGTACCAACCGTAAAAGGTACCTGGCCAGCTTTTTGGATTACAGGAGTTAACTCGTGGCCCCCTGAAAGCGATATTATGGAGTTTAAGGGCAGTAATACCAACTGGCAAAACACTTACGATGGTGGTTGGGAAAATAAACTTACTACAGTTTCTAATGCAGGCTCGTACCACAATTACAAATGTTGGTACAACAAAGTGAGTGCTACTGATGTAGATTGCCATTATTACATTGATAATGTTTGGGTAGCGAAACATACCATGAGCAATTCGGTAAATAAGCCCATGTGGTTAATTATTAATATGCAGATGGAAGGCGATAGTGGGTCTCCTGGTCCGGGTGGCAATACTTTGTACACCGGGAAAAATATTTACCTGGGTAGGGAACGTGCCTTTTAACTTATTAAACAAAAATTATTTAGGGGGGAAGCTTTTTAGTTTCCTCCTTTGTTGCACAAAATCGAAATGAAAAACTGGTTAATTATTTTTTGGTTTTTACTGTCTGGTATTTTATTGATACAGTGTAAAAAGGATGAGGTGGTTCAGCCAGGAAATGAGGTTATTCAGCTGGTTGATAAAATTAACTTATTGAGGCAAAGTGGCTGTAATTGTGGAGCAGAATACATGCCTCCTGTATCCCCCTTGTTGGTTAATGCCAGTTTACAGACAGCTGCGGTAGCACATGCAAAAGATATGGCGCAGAAAAACTATTTTGATCACCTGTCGCCAGAAGGTGGTACTCCCGAAGAGCGCGTAGTAAATGCCGGTTATTCTGGTGAATTCAGATCAGAAAACCTGGCAAAAGGTTATAGCAGGGCAGATGAAGTGGTAGGCGCATGGAAAAACAGCGTCAGCCATTGTAAAGCCATGATGGATGCCAAAAGTAAGGAAGGGGGTGCGGGCACAGCACAAAATTACTGGGTGGTAACTTTTGGTGCTTCCCGTTAGTGAGCCAATGTTGAATGATTGGAGAAATGAGTGATTGAATGATGGAAAGACCGCATGATTGAGTGATTAGATTTCTCATTCGAAACTCAACATTCAACCATTCAAAATTGGAGACTTAAATCCCTTTTATCGTTTTATCGATTACATCCAGCAAACCATTGCTATAAGCATCATCGGTAAGCTCCCAGAACATAATGCCATTTAATTTTTTATCGATTACATATCTGGTTTTTAAATCAATTGATTTAGGGTCGTCGAAAGTAACCAGACGCAGGTTTTTGGCGTTGTAGTAATAAGGCGATTTCGCTACCTCATCCCAATAATAAGCATAGCCATCAGCTTCGGTAAAGGTGGTTTTAAAGTTTTTAAAAGAAACCCCACGGATAAATTTGGTAGGCTGGTAAAGGCCCTGATTAGCATCGATGGTGTTTTCGAAAATACGGGCATAAAATGCAGCGCCAAGCGCTATTTTATCTGCAGGTACCCCCAAACCAATTAACGATTTTACGGCATAGTCGCCTGATAACTGTTGTTTATTTGTAGAGTATAAAGGTGTATGATGGCCGCTTACCGTAGCATAACCGCTTACCAGATCGTAACTCATTACATTAACCCGGTTTACCAGGGGCATTACTTTATCCCATTCAAAGCAAGAATCGATACAGTTTTGTGTACCTCCGGCGGCAAAACTAATTTCGGCTTTTTTGCCGAGCTTGCTCCTTAATTCTTTAATCAGTAAAGTAAAGTTATGCTTGTCATCAGGCGTATACCTGTGCCCGGGATAGCCTAAAACTGCGGGGTATTCCCAGTCGATATCTACACCATCGGCCTTAAAAAAGTCTAAAAGTGCTTTGGTTGTTTTGGCAAATGTTTTCCGGCCTTCGTTTCTGCTAAATACTTCAGAACAATCTTTGCAGGCACTCCAACCGCCCATGGCTATCATTACCTTTAAATCGGGGTTGCGCTTTTTTAAATCAACCATTTTCGAAATCAAAGCCGAATCTTTGGCAGATCTGATGTTTAAACTATCGCCCTTTAAATGCCCAAAGCTGTAAATCAGGTGACTTATTTTCTCAATCGGAAAACTATCAATAACCGATCCTCCCTGACCAGTGTAGTAAGCTATCACGTTAGGCTTAACTGTTTTTTGTGCCTTTGTACTAACGCCAGCAAAGAGCATTAACACCGCTAAAATGAAGACTCTGGATAGATTAATATTCTTTTTATGCACAGACTGAGAAATTTATTAATTATTTTTCTGCTAAGATATTTTGTAATTCATTTAATTCGGCAACCTTTTCTGTTGCCCCTGCGTTTTCGTAAGCCGAAATCAGGTTTCTGATTACGCGACGGATGATATCGGTATTGCTGCAAGGTTTGTAATACTCGGGCAAAGCCTCCAGGTTAAGCTGACGTAAAAACTGATCTACATCGTGTTTGCCAAAAATATTGCCCCGGTTAAAGGCATTGATATAAAAAAGCACACCATATTCAGTACCTTCCTGCTTGCTATCGTCTATATAGCCTAAAATAAAATGCTGCGGCAAATTAATGCCATACACAGGCAAATCTAATTTTTGGGCCAGTGTCGAATAAATGATCGCCAAAGAAATCTGGTTGCCTTTTTTGCTTTCCAGTACTTGGTTGAGGTAAGAATTCTGTGGATCGTGGTGGTTCTTGGTGTTGCCACCAAAACCGTATTGCTGGTATAAAACGTGGTTAATCAGTTTTACTTTCTCAACCGAGCTCATTTCGTATTGCAGGCCCAGCCAGATATCCCTTTTTATTTCTTCAATCTGGTTAATTACCTTTTGTTCATCTAAATCGGGGTATTGGTAGCGGTTAATAATCAGTGCTCCCTGCAATAAATCGAAAGCACCACTTAAATACCAAAGGTTTAAATCTTCTTTAACGGTTTTAAACTGAATTTGATGAACAATGTTTTCGATGCGTTCCTGCATCAGGCCATCGAACGATTGTTCCCAGGCATTTTCTAAAAAATGGATTACCTCTCCACCGTATTCCAGCAGTTTTTTCTCTACATGGTGGTAAACTTCCTCGTCCGGATCATCCAGCAATTTTACTAAAGCACTTATCTCTGCGATATTTTCCATAAAACATACATACGTTTGCGGCGTTTAATTACTTTTGCAATATTATGCTATTTCAATTTATTACAGATTACCTTAAACACCGTTTAACAGCAAAAAGCCGACACGGAACGCATTCGCCATTTGTGTATAAGCTCGCTGATGAGGTAATTTACGATTTTAACGACAAATCTGAATACAAAAACATAGAAGAGCAGCGAAAAAAACTTTTTAATGACGATTCCATAATCACGGTTACAGACCTCGGTGCGGGCTCTCACCTGAATAAAAACCGTACAAAAAAGGTAAGCCAGATTGCCAAAAACGCATTAAAAAGTCCACGTTTGGCCAAGCTCATTTACCGCCTGGCAAAAAATACCAATCCTAAAAGTGCGATAGAACTGGGTACATGTCTGGGCATTACCACTGCGTACCTGGCAAAAACAAATGCCAGCGCTGAAATTATTACCATTGAGGGCTGCCCGCAAACTGCCGAAGTGGCCAGAAAGAACTTTGACGCACTCGATTTAAATAATATTGAGCTGCATGTGGGGAATTTCGATGAAATTTTACCCGATATTATCGCACATCAACCCAGTCTGGATTTTGTTTATATCGATGGTAACCACCGTAAAGATGCTACCTTGAACTACTTCCATTGGTGCCTGCCAAAAGTTAATGAAGATTCACTCCTTATTTTTGACGATATTTACTGGAGCAAAGGAATGAAAGAAGCCTGGGCAGAAATAAAAAATCACCCCGATGTTACTGTAACCATCGATTTGTTTTGGATCGGATTGGTTTATTTTAAAAAGGGACAGGCTAAAGAACATTTTAAACTTAAGTTTTAAATTTATGCAGGCAGAACCGAAATTAGCAGGTATTCAAAAACGATCGGCATTATTTATTTTGCTGCTCAGCCTCTTTTCGGGAATTGTCGCCTACTTGCTTTCGCTTCTCTGTAAGATGGATGCCCTCACGCACATTATGTTTGGGTGGGATATTTTCTGTCTGGTTCTTATTATCCTCCATTGGTACATGTTTTTTCATACTTCGGCTGCCGAAACCCATTTAAAAGCAAAAATGCAGGATGAAACCCGGGGCGAAATTTTTGCGATTGTAGTGGTTTCTACCTTTGCGGGTTTGCTGGCGGTAATTTTATTGCTGATTAATAAAGATATTGAACCCCTGGATTTGGTAATTGCCATACTGGGGATGTTTTTATCGTGGTTTTTGGTGCATACTACCTTTACCATGCGTTATGCCCATTTGTATTATGGCGATAAAAAGAAACAACAAAAATCAGATAAAGTTGGCTCTGGACTGGAGTTTCCTGGCGATGATGAGCCAGATTTTATCGATTTTGCCTATTTTTCTTTTGTTTTGGGCATGACTTTTCAGGTTTCGGATGTCGAAATTTCTGACCGTACCATCAGGAGGCTCTCTCTGCTCCACAGTTTAATCGCCTTTATTTTCAATACCGTAATTGTGGCACTTACCATTAATGCGGTTGCGGGTTTAAGCAAATAACAAAATGCCATCTCCGGAGTATAGGGACTTATCGTATAATTTAAACTTTCACTATTTCTTTTTGACTGCCTAAGTCATGATGTTTTTTAGAAAATGGGCAGTTCGGTTCTTTTGGCGGCTTTCAGTCCTGCTTTCCGCTTCAAGTCCTCGCTATGCTGCGGGCTTTTCACTCCAATCAGGTTTAGATACAAGGGCATCAGCGGCCTGCCAAAAGTATCATGCTATTTTTCAATATTGCGTCTGTTTGTTTTTTTATTTTATTGAAAATCAATTGTTTATAATGTAATTCCTGATTTTTCAGTTATTTAACTTATTTTTAAGTTGTAAAACTGAAAAATAAGTTATAGATTTGGTTATGGAAGAATTAACCAAAGCGGAAGAGCGTATTATGCAGGTTTTGTGGAAACTGCAGAAAGCATTTGTAAAAGATATTATTGATGAGCTGGATGATGAGCCTAAGCCGCCCTACAATACCATTTCGTCGATTGTGCGTTTGCTGGAAAAAAAGGGCTATGTAAACTACAAGGCCTATGGTAAAACTTACGAATACTTTCCTGCTATTACAAAAGATCAGTACGCGAAAACTACATTCTCGAAATTGTTTTCGGGGTATTTCGATAACTCTCCGGCCAGCCTCTTATCATTTATGGTAAAAGAAGAAAAGCTAAGCGAAAAAGATATAGAAGAAATCAAACAGTTAATTAACCAAAACGACCGGTCATGATTTTAATTTACCTCCTTAAGGTTTCGGCATGTACAGCGTTGTTTTTTGCTGTTTATCATTTTTTGCTGGCCAGGCTTACGTTTTTTAACCTCAATAGGGCTTATCTGTTATTGATGCTCGTATTGAGTTTTAGCATTCCGGCACTAACGATAGAAAGCCGCCACGAAGTGCTGAGGAGTAATCAGGAAGCCCCGGCTAAAATCGGCTATACGAATGATGGTTTTACGGAGCAGGATGCTGAAGCTGATGGAGGTAATATGGACATAACTATTAACTGGAAAGAGGCGATAACTTATGTTTATTGCTCAATTCTTGCGCTTTTTATTTTGAGGATGTTCTTTATGGCAGTGCGTATCCGGTTTCAGTTGCGCAAACATGTAACCAATAGAAACGGTGCCATTCTTTTAGTTGATAGCCAATCGGACATTAAAAACTGCTGTTTTTTTAACCAGATTATTATCGATTCATCATTGCCATTGAAAGAAAAGGAACTGGTTATTAAACATGAATCAGTACATGTAAAGCAGTTACATGTTTTAGATAAGCTCCTGGCTAATCTGGTAACGGCCATCCTCTGGTTTAACCCTGTTATTTATTTCTGGCGCAATGCCATTGACCATAACCACGAATTTCTGGCCGATAGGGAAACATCACGTGTAGCCGATAAAAAAGTGTATGCCTCACTGCTTTTAAATCTGGCAATGCCTTGTCAAAACCTGGCTATTAACAGTTTCAGTAAGTTACCCTTAAAAAATAGAATTATGATGTTGTACAAAGAACCAAATGCAAAGCTGAAAAGGCTGGCTTATTTAGCCATTGTACCTGTATTGTTGATCTGCTGCATGGCATTTATCAACCGCAAAGAAATTATTATCGAAAAAACACTGGCTACGAATCAGGCTTCTGATGATGCGCCCAAAAAACCGAATGCTTACGCGCTGAATTATTTAAAGAGTAGTATAGTAGTTAACCCGAACGCACGTCCCGCTTTTAATGAAGTAGAACCTGTATTTGTAATTGATGCCGGACATGGTGGTAAAGATGGTGCGGTAACTGCTTTGGATGGACAAAAGGAAAAAGACTTGAACCTGCGCGCAGTAAATATTTTAAAAGAAGAAGCTGCCAAAAGGGGTATAAAAGTAATATTAACCAGGACTACCGATCAGTTTTTGCCGCTTAGTGATCGTTTGCCTAAACAAGAGGCAACTGCTTTTCTATCCATTCATCATAATGCCATTTCGCCAGCCACTACCCAGATTCCTTTTGGTGGCATAGAAGTTTATGTTTCCAAACTAAACGGCAATATTAAAATAGCTGAAGATTTAGGCGCAGGCATTTTAAGTAAACTGAAAAAGCTAAACGGTTTAGAGGTGAGAGATTCGTTAAAGAATGCAAACTTATTCTTGCTGAGAGAATCAAAAGTACCTGCTATTT
Source organism: Sphingobacteriaceae bacterium (assembly GCA_965284455.1). Lineage (GTDB taxonomy): Bacteria > Bacteroidota > Bacteroidia > Sphingobacteriales > Sphingobacteriaceae > Pedobacter. Next base: position 3,800,671 of record OZ260086.1, on the reverse strand, counting down.
TAATCGAACTGGGTAATATCTCTGACAAAAAAAGTCTGGATTACATCAACCAGGATAAAAACATCAGACGCATTTGCAACCTGATTTTAGATGGATTTGTAGATTTTACTAAACGTGGATGCTAAATCGGGATTATGGAATGGTTAATTTATTTGCTTAAAGTCACTGCCTGCACGGTACTATTCTTTGGGTTTTATGTGGTTGTTTTAAGAAAGCTCACCTTCTTTAAAATTAACCGTTTTTACCTGCTGGCTACTTTATTGCTCAGTTTTGTTATTCCGGCTTTGCAATTTGAAGTTAAGCGCGAAATAACCGTAGTAGAAACGGAAATCCAAGCTAATGTGCCCGAATTAAAACCGGTGAGTATGGCTCCTGCACAGCTTATCCAGCCGGTGATGTTAGAGTATGATCAAAAAGCGGTAGCGAAGATAGATTGGCCAGTGCTAATTTCTTACGCTTATATAGGCATAGCATCGCTTTTACTGTTAGTCTGTTTGTGGCAATTGTTTAGCTTATTGAGGCATACGAAAGGTTACATCAAAAACAATGAGGGATTAAAGCTGGTGCCCAAAACAAAGGGCTTTACCAACTGCTCTTTTTTTAGCTATGTTTTTATCGATGCTGATCAATTGAGTGATGTTGATTTTGCGGTTTTGCTTAAACACGAGCAGGTGCACGCCCGGCAATATCATTCTGTAGATAAAATTATCCTGATGATTTTTAAATCTCTTTTATGGTTTAACCCTATTGTGTACCTGTACGATAAAGCTTTAGAGCAGGTACACGAGTATGAAGCCGATGAAATTACCTCAGCCGGTTTTGGAAACCAGGCCTATGCCAGCTTATTACTGAAACTGGCGGTAAGCAAAACCGATATCCCACTGATCCACAATTTTGTTAAAAGCCCGGTTAAAGATCGGATTAAAATGTTGTTTCACACTAAATCTAAACATATGAAAAAGTTGATCTATATATTGGTATTGCCAATAGTATTAAGTCTGGTATACAGTTTCACCGTAAATTATGTGGATGTTAACCCTAATGTACAAACCGACATCAAAACATTGCAAACCGATTCTTTACTTGGGAAATCGATTGAAGGAGTGGTTATTGGATTTAGCAAGAAAAAGAGCATTAAAACATTCAGCTTAAAGACGGCAAGTGGTATTTATGCAATAGAATATAACAATGCTAACCATAAACTTAAAATAGGTGATAAAGTAGTGGTGTTAATTAGCGGAAGTGCCTTACCGCCTGCACCCATTGGAGATCCTGACAGGTTTAAAAATATTGATCAAATTACCTACTTGCCTGGAATGATAAAACATTTAAACGGTAATTTAATCTACGCATATAAGCCAAAAAAATATCCTTTTTTATATGAAGTAAATAAAGCCCGTTTTGCCACATCAAAAATTAAGTCGATACAAAAAGATATCAATAACAAGATTGAAAAGATTGTTCTGAATGATGGCCTTTTTAGCATCAGCCTAAACCTTAAGGCTCAAAATATACAGGATAATCAATTTAAGGTGGGTGATACAGTATTGGTTAAATTTATTGGAGAAAGGTTAGTATCGAAGAATAATTATACTACCGATAAAATGATCGTTTTGTATTCTGAGCCCAGAAAATATATAATTAAAAATGAGGCGCTCTATAACCGTTTTTATTTTAGCGATGGCAAACAGAAAGTTGAGGTGAAAAATCAATTACCAAAGGCTACCGGACCAGTTAAGCCCAAAATTATCTCTTTTTCTAAAATTACAGGTGATGTGAAAAGTAAAACCTCCTATTTGGAAAATGCCATTGTAGAGGTTTTGAATAGCAGGCTGGCGGCCAAATATGTTGAAATAGACGAGGCCAATAATAAAATGGTAGCAAAAAATGCTTCGTTTACAAATTCAAAGGATAATTACCGGTTGGAATCTAATCTCATTACTTTTAATCTGAAAAAAGGTGGCTTTAGTTTCGATAGTGGTAATGGAGAAATGAAGACTTTCAATGATCTTGATGAATTGATCAGTTCGATTTCCCGGAAAGATTATAATGATGATGTAAAAGTACAATATAGTGCACAAGATTCAGTTAAAATGAGTCGCGATAAATCTGTTGTATCCTTATTCGGAAATGCTAAAATGATATATAAGGACGTTGTTTTATCGGGAGATAAAATTGTTTACAACAAGCATAACAATTCGGTAATGGTGCATACGGCAACTATGTCGGGTGAAAATAAGGTTATTAAAGCTGATAGTTTATTTTTCAATTTAAGAACGGAAAAGGCCAAATTATATGGTGCCGGTTTTAACCGATAGATGTTGAGATTTCTTTTCTTTTTGTTTGCACTATGTTCTGTTTTACCCTCCCGCGCTCAGTTTAGTATTTCAGGCAAAGTGGCAGGTCAGGATTTTAAAGCTTTGCCTTTTATTACCGTTAAAATTTCCGGACCTCAAAACCGGATAAACTATACACAGACAGATAGTTTGGGTATTTACCATTTTAGAAAACTGAATAGTGGGCGATATTCGGTTAGTTTTTCGGCGATTAATTTTAAAACTGTCAACAAGAATTTAAGTTTGTCGGCCGATACCACCATGAATATACAGCTTTTTGCCGCTGAGGAAACACTTGCCGAAATTCGGGTTGCAGCAAAGCAGGTATTACTAGAAAAGAAGGCCTATAGGATAGTTTTCAATGCCGAACGTAGCATTGCTGCTATTGGAAGCGATGCACTCGAACTTCTCGCAAAAGTTCCTGGGGTAAGGGTATTAAACGATAAGGTTTCGCTGGTAGGAAAGGGGGGCGTAAGTGTAATGATCGATGATAAGCTGATACAACTATCTGGCGATGATTTATCAAACTATTTAAAATCAGTTTCATCGGATAACATTGCGAAAATCGAAATTATTACCAATCCGCCGGTAAGTACGATGCCCAGGGAAATAGCGGTTTGATTAATATTGTATTGAAAAAAGTGAATGCTGAAGGTTTTAAGGGTTCGTTAAATGGGTCGCTTACCAGGGCTGCTTATTTCACCGGAGTTATTGGAGGAAATCTCGGTTTTCGGAAAAACCGTATAGCGGTAAATACAAACTTTAATCTCAGAAAAGGATCTATTGTGCCCTTTGAACAGAGCAATGTTTCTTATCCGGTACAAAACTGGAACATTGTTAATAAAGACCGGAATTTTAGAACCGTACGCAGCGGATCAATTGCACTGGATTATCAGTTTGCTAAAAAAGCCTGGCTGGGGGCATCCTATAGCGGAGGTTTAACCAATTTCCATTCAGAAGAAAATATTAAAACCAATATTTATAACAAAACAGGCCATTTGGATTCAGTTTTGAACTCGGATGCAAATGCCCAAATCAGGTCTCATTATCATTCGGCCAACATATATTTTAAACAGATTTTGGATTCGACAGGGAAGCAACTCATCATTAACGCCGATTGGTTTAAATACGGTGATGATAAGGACAGGTTTTTTAACAATACCAGCTTTTTTCGGGATGGTGGAGTTATTCCAAATTCATTTGCCGAATATTTATCGGGAAGTAAACAGGACATCGATTTATATACCTTAACTGCTGATGCAGACTTACCCTATAAAACCTTTAAATTAGCATTAGGGGCAAAACTCAGCTTTATCGAAAATCAGAGCGATCTTGCTTTCTATAAAGTACGTAATGGCACCTACCAAATTGATCAGGCTCAGAGCAACCGCTTCAACTACCATGAAAACACCCAGGCCTTATATGTTAATATCAATAAAAGCATAAAAAGATGGGATTTTCAGGCTGGTTTGAGGGGAGAGTATACCAATATTGAAGGGGTTTCGGTTAATGAGCAAAACGAGAATAGTTATTTCAGGCTTTTTCCAACGCTTTATATTACTTACCGGGCAAACGATAAAAGCACATTTTCTGTTAATTACGGTCGCCGCATTAACCGACCTGCTTACCGGAAATTAAACCCTTTCCGCTGGTACAGTAATCAGTATGCTTATACGCAAGGCAATCCATTTCTGCAGCCATCTTATAACGATAACATCGAACTTTCCTATACGCATCATAGGTACAGCACTTCGCTGTCTTTCAGCAAAACCTCAAATGGATTTAATGATGTTAACTTTATTGATGCCGCTACGAATATCCAGGCTTCCAAACCTGTTAATTTTATAACAGGCTATCATTATCAATTGAGTAATGCTGTTACCCTTAATGCGGTGAAGGGATGGGAAAGTATCAATCAGTTAGATGTTTTTTACAATGCATCTAGTTCCGGCATTGCGCAAACCTTAGCTAGCCTGAACGGATTTGGCGCTTATTTTTCTACCCTTAACCAGTTTGTTTTTAACGAACCGAAAACCATTTTGGGTGAGCTAAGTTTCTGGTACCAGTTTCCAACAATTGACGGGTTGAATAAAAATAAAAAACAATATAATCTTGATCTGGGCATTAAAAGTTTATTGCTTAATAAAAAGATACAGTTGGGGATTACCGCCAGCGATGTTTTAAAAACAACCGGTACCGTTTTAGCAGCCTGGTAAACAACATCAGTCAGGAATACAATAATTATTACGATAGCCGTCAGCTGCGGATCACCATCCGTTATAATTTCGGTAACGAAAAAATTAAGCAGCAAGAGCGTAAGATGGGTAATGAAGAAGAAAGGAAGAGGAGTAATTAGGAGATGGAAGATGTAAGAGGTGAGATGGAAGATGTAAAATGGGGGAGGTAAATTCAGGGCCTGCGTGGCTCAATATTCAGGATGACAAGATAAATTCCATTATCCATTTTCCCTTTTCCATGTTACATCTTCCATCCTTTAAAACGCTTCTGCTAAACTGATGTAAAACCCGCTTTGGCGTTTTTCATTCGTCAGTTTTTCGCCTATGCCATAATCAAGCCTAACACTGAGGCCTTTTGCAGGATCGAAAAAGTAGCGGCCTCCAACGCCGTAGTTTGGCTTTAGTCCATCGCCGTTAAATTGACCATTGGCAAATACTTTGCCCGTACCTGCGAATGCTACAATACCATAACGGTTCATAAAACGGTAGCGGATTTCGGCCTGCGCAGCCATTAAGTTTTCGTCGCGGTAGCGGCCACTGTAATAGCCCCGCATCATTTGGTCGTTTCCTAACTGCTGCAATAAATAAAATGGTGTGCCTTTACTTTGTATGGTATAATATATTCCCTGTACACCCAGAACCACTTTAGGGGCTAAACTAAAGAAACCCCGAAGGTCGAGCTTAATTTGTGAGCCATTGAAACTTTCTCCGCCAAAAAAATCTGGTGCATATTGATAGGTTGCCCTCCCAAAAAAACCTTTGGTTGGGTAATTGTTGCTGTTGCGGGTATCGTAACTCTGCGATGCCCCGATCCATGCTACCGAACCTCCTTCTTTATCCAAAATCCGCGGATTGGTAGTGAAAATGCCACCGGCTTCCTTATCGATAAAATGGTAATTCTCAAAACCTAACGAAACACCTGTGTAGGCTTTGGGTAAGGTATTCATTTCTGCATCGAAAAGTGTTTTAAAAACCCTTTGATCTAATTTATCCTCATCTGACTTTTTAGCACTGTTGCCAATACCGTAAAAATTAAATGGCTGGTTTTTAAAACGGATATCACCAATAAAGTGGTATTTGTTCCCTTTTGTCCAGCTATCGCCTTTAAGCATAAAATTTGCTGTCTTTTTGGTAGAGTAGGTTGTATTCAACGCAAAATTGGAACTGCGGTTTAGCGTATCCTTACGGTCTATATAAAAAGAATAAATGGCGCCAACACCAAACTCAAATCCGGTTTCCTGACTATAGCCAAAAGCTGGTAAGGGTAAAAAGCTGGCTTTACGTGTAGTATCTTTTTCGTTCGAGAGCATTTTCCTGATCAGTTTCATTTGTGCAAAAGCACTTCCTGAAACGAGCGCGAGTAAAATAATCAGATAATATTTTTTCATCGGTGCAAAGAAAAGGAAATTTAGTTATATGTTGGTTAACTGGTTAATTGTTTAAATAGATTAACTGGCTCTTGAAGGTAAACTAATTGGTTCACTGGTGATTTATTAGTGGAGTTTGGTTATTGATGCTTGGTCTTTGGTTATTGATTATTGGTGTTTGTTTATTCTATATATAAAGGTATACCTTAATAATATGTATTGCTTCAAAAGATCCTTAGACTTCGCTCAGGATGACGATCACGAGCAGGATAATCTAGTGGTTATTTGAATTGATTAACCAACTAAAGACTACTGACTCGGGACTGCGGACTAACACAATCGCTTTTACGTTTTAACCTTTCGGCCTAAATACCTATTTTTGCGGCAAACAATACAAAACGAAATGAGCAATACAAGAGGACCAATATCTCAGTTTATGGAGCGCAATTATCTCCATTTTAATGCTGCGGCAATGATGGATGCGGCTAAAGGATACGAAACGCATTTAGATGAGGGTGGCAAAATGATGATCACACTTGCCGGTGCAATGAGTACTGCAGAATTGGGTATTTCGCTTGCAGAGATGATTCGCCAGGATAAAGTGGCGATTATTTCTTGTACAGGTGCCAATTTAGAAGAGGATATTATGAACCTGGTTGCGCATTCTCACTATAAACGCGTACCAAACTACCGCGATTTGAGTCCGCAGGATGAGTGGGACTTATTAGAGAACCATTACAACCGCGTTACCGATACCTGTATTCCGGAAGAAGAAGCTTTCCGTCGTTTACAGAAACACATCCATAAAATCTGGAAAGATGCGGATACAGCTGGTGAAAGATATTTCCCGCATGAGTTCATGTACAAAATGCTGTTAAGCGGCGATTTGGAGCAATACTATGAAATTGATCCTAAAAATTCGTGGATGCTGGCTGCGGCTGAAAAGAATTTACCAATTGTAGTACCAGGATGGGAAGATTCGACCATGGGTAACATTTTCGCCTCGTATGTAATGAAAAGTGAATTAAAAGCTACTACCATGAAAAGTGGTATTGAATATATGGGCTGGCTTGCCGATTGGTATATTGCGAACAGTGGCGGTAAAGGAATTGGTTTCTTCCAGATTGGTGGTGGTATTGCCGGCGATTTTCCGATTTGCGTAGTGCCGATGTTATATCAGGACATGGAAATGGAAAATATTCCTTTCTGGAGCTACTTCTGCCAGATCTCAGATTCGACCACTTCTTACGGCTCGTACTCGGGTGCAGTGCCAAACGAAAAGATTACCTGGGGTAAACTGGATATTCACACACCTAAATTTATTGTAGAAAGTGATGCAACAATTGTAGCACCACTAATGTTTGCGTGGATATTAAAACAATAATTGCAAGAAATAAATAAACCAAATTGGTTTTTGGTATGCCCATTTGAGATTAGGTGTCAAAAATGGGCATTTTTATTGCCTGAGTGGCTCAAATCGACATTTGTTTAGAATGATTATAAATTGTATTTCCAGTCACTATTATGTCATGGGATTTATTAATAAGTTATACTTTTGTTCAAGTTTTGATGGGGCTATCTGGGTTCAAGCATCAATTTCACAACAAAAAGTAAATTAAATAAGTATAAAGTGTTCATTATGAGAGATATCTCGATGATTTTAAAAAGCGTTTGGAAGTCGTTATTCGTGTTTTCAGCAATTTCCGTAATAGCGGTTTCTACCGTAAATGCGCAGGATGCTAAAGAAGGAAGAACGCTTTTCAAAGCAAAATGTTCTTCGTGCCATGCGTTAGATCACAAAGTTGTTGGTCCGGCATTAACTGGAGTAAGCGATCGTCACCCTGAAGCGTTCCTGTTAAAATGGATTCCGAACAATGCGGCAATGATTGCAGCAGGTGATCCGGCAGCTGTTAAATTATTTAACGATAACGGTAAAGTACCGATGACTACTTTCCCTGAGTTAGATGAAGCTAAAGTAAAAGATATCTTAGCTTACATTAAAGAAGGTGAGCCAAAAGCGGCTACTCCAGCGGGTGGAGCAGTTGCAGCAAAAGACGAATCTACTTCAGGTTTATCAATTGCGGGTATCGTAGCCATTGTAATTGTAGCGATTGTTATCCTTGTAATTTTAGGTCGCGCATCTAAATTATTGGAGCGTTTGATTCTACAAAAACAAGGTATCGAAATTGAAGAAGATGTGCCATTGAAAGTGGGTGTGCGCAAGATGTTCAAAAACAAGAAATTTGTGATGTTCTTTATCTTGTGTTTAATTATCTGCTTAGGTTCATTCGGTTGGATGGGTATGTGGAATACCGGTGTTCACACAGGTTATCAGCCAGTTCAGCCAATTAAATTCTCTCACGAGCTGCACGCAGGTATCAATCAGATCGATTGTCAGTATTGCCACTCTGGAGCATTTAAATCTAAAAATGCATCTATTCCATCATTAAACGTTTGTATGAATTGCCACAAAGCGGTACAGGCAAGAGATAAATATGATGGCGAGATTTCTCCTGAGATCAAAAAAATCTACAGTGCTTTAGGTTACGATCCTGAAACACAGAAGTATGACGAGAGTAAATCGAAACCAATGGAATGGGTACGTGTACACAATCTACCTGATTTTGCTTATTTCAACCACTCTCAACACGTGGTAGTTGCAGAAGATGCAATTCGTAAAGCAAAAGGATTACAGCCAACTGAGCCTGTTTGTTTCGCTTGTCACGGTCCGGTTAATACCATGGAGGAAATTTATCAATATTCTCCGTTAACCATGAAATGGTGTATTAACTGCCATAAAGAAACAGATATTTCTGGTCAGAAAAACAATGCTTTCTACGCTAAGGTTATCGAAGCGCACGAGAAAATTAAAAAAGGCGAGAAAATTACACCAGCGTTATTGGGTGGTTTAGAGTGTGGTAAGTGCCACTATTAATAGATTAGAGTTTAGTAAGAACGTTCGATAAACAGTAATATAGCTTAAATGGAAAGCAATAAAAAATACTGGAAAGGCTTAGAGGAGTATAACAATACACCAGATTTTGTTAAAAATAACAAAAACGAATTCGCCGAGCCACTTCCAATAGAAGATGTTTTAAATGAAGCAGGGTTAAGTACCGTTACCCCACGCCGCGACTTTTTAAAGGCGTTAGGTTTTGGTTTAGGTGCGGTTACATTAGCTGCCTGCCAAAGTACACCGTTAAAAAAATCAATCCCTTATCTGGTAAAACCTGAAGAGGTTACTCCAGGTATTCCTAACTTTTATACTTCTAGCTTTAACGGCCAGAGTATCTTAGTTAAAACAAGAGAGGGACGCCCAATTAAAATTGAACCGAATCCAAATGCAGGTTTATACAATTGCGGTACCGATGCCAGAGCGCAAGCTTCGGTTTTAGATTTATACGATGTATCTAAACTAAAAGCACCAGCTTTAGTAAAAGGTGGTCAGACTGAAGAAACTACCTGGGCAAAAATCGACAGCTTTGTAAAAGGCGAGTTGGCAAAAGCACAGGCTTCAGGTAAAAAAATCCGCATCGTTGCCTCAACGGTAAACAGCCCTTCAACCAATGCAGCTATTGCAGCTTTTGTTGCTAAATATCCTGCTGCTAAACTGGTTCAGTACGATGCTGTTTCTTATACTGGTATTATTCAGGCTAACCAAAACAGTTTTGGTAAAGCTGTTTTACCAAAGTATAACTTCGATAAAGCCGATTTAATTGTAAGTTTCAGTGCCGATTTCTTAGGTACCTGGATCAGTGGTGAAGAGTTTACTTCGCAATACACTGCTAACCGTAACTACAAATCGTTAGAAAATAAAAAAATGAGCCGCCACATTCAGTTCGAAGGTGGAATGAGCTTAACCGGTACTAATGCCGATACCCGTGTTCCGGTTAAATTATCGGAAGAAGGACCAGCCTTAATTGCATTATACAATGCTATTACAGGAAGTGCTTTACCAGGCGGAACATTAGGTAATAATGCTACAGCTGATAAAGTAATTAAATTAGTTGCTAAGGAATTATTACAGAATAAAGGTAAAGGTTTAGTGGTTTGTGGTTCGAACGATGTTTCTACACAGATTTTAGTAAATGCCATTAACGCCGCTATCGGAAGTTACGGTACTACTATCGATTTAGATAACCCTTGCTACTTATATGCTGGTAACGACGCCGAATTTAATGGCTTGGTTGCTGAAATGGGCCGTGGCGAAGTTGGTGCAGTTTTATTCTTAAACAGCAACCCGGCTTACGATGCAGCAAATGCTAAAGCATTTACTGATGCTTTAGCTAAAGTTCCTGCAAAAATTTCATTCTCAGACCGTGCTGATGAAACAGCTACGCTTTGCGATGCAATTGCCATTAACCACAACTACTTAGAATCATGGGGTGATGCGAGTGCTTACGAAGGATATTATTCAATCGTTCAGCCAACCATTAACCCGGTTTTCAATAGCCGTCAGGCAGAAGAAAGTTTATTAACCTGGGCTGATGCTCCTGTTAAAGATTACTATCAGTTTGTACGCAGCAACTGGGAAGCTAAAGTATTACCAGGTGTAGGTTTGAAATGGGAAGAGGTGTTAGAAAAAGGTGTGGTTACAGCGCCGGCAAAAACTGCTGCAGCTTATAGCTTCACTTTATCGTTAGCCGCAGTAGCTACTTCAATTACCAATAGCAGCAAAGCTTTGGCAAAAGAAGTAGAGTTACAGGTTTACGAAAACATCCCGATGCGTGACGGTAAAAATGCAAACAACGCATTCTTACAGGAGTTACCTGATCCGGTTTCTAAAGTAACCTGGGATAACTTTGTTGCCCTTGCACCAAAATTTGCTGAAAAATTAAAGGTTAAAGAATTTGATGTTGTAACTGTAAAAGGCAGCAACGGATATTCAGTTGATCTTCCGGTATTGATCCAACCAGGACAAGCACAAGGAACTGCATCTATCGCATTAGGTTATGGCCGTACCAAAACTGGTAAAGCTGGTAACGATGTAGGTAAAAATGCTTTCCCTTTTGTTTCTTTTGTTAACGGAACAATGCAATATGCTACTTCAGTAACCATTACCCCAACAGGTGGTTATTACGAACTGGCACAAACACAAACCCACCACTCTTTCGAGGGCCGCGCAGTAATTAAAGAAGCTACTTTTAAGGAATACTTAAAAAATGCTGGTGCCGGTAACGAAAAAGGTGAGCACAAAGACTACGATCTTTGGGATCAATACGAAAAACCAGGTAACAACTGGGTTATGGCAATCGATTTGAATGCTTGTACTGGTTGTGGTTCTTGTGTTGTTGCCTGTAACGTAGAAAACAACATTCCGGTTGTAGGCCGTGATGAGGTTCGCCGTCGTCGCGAAATGCACTGGATCCGTATTGACCGTTACTATAGCTATGAAAGCAAAGATGGTGATGTAACCAGAGAGAAGGAAATTGCAAAATTAGAAGACTTAGATCACGTTTCAGTTGTTCACCAACCCATGTTGTGTCAGCACTGTGACCACGCACCTTGCGAAACTGTATGTCCGGTATTGGCAACAGTACACTCAAGTGATGGTTTAAACCACATGGCTTATAACCGTTGCGTAGGTACACGTTACTGTGCAAACAACTGTCCATACAAAGTACGTCGTTTCAACTGGTTTAACTACTGGAACGATTCTCGTTTCGATAACTATTTAAATAACGAGTTTACCCAATTGGTTTTAAATCCTGATGTAACTACACGTTCAAGAGGGGTTATGGAAAAATGCTCTATGTGTATTCAACGTATACAAGGTGGCAAATTACAAGCCAAACTGGAGAAACGTCCATTAAAAGATGGCGATATTAAAATGGCTTGTCAGGAAGCTTGTTCAGCAAATGCAATTGTATTTGGTGATGCAAATGATCCAAATTCAGAGGTTTCAAAAGCATTGCGTTCTGAGCGTATCTACTACGTATTAGAAGAAATCAATGTGAAACCAGGTATCGGCTACATGACAAAAATTAGAAACACAGATACAACAGTACAAGCGTAAGCTTTAGTATAAAGAAAATACAAATTATGTCAGGACATAACGAATCAATACTTAGAGAACCATTAATTACCGGCGATAATATCACGTATGCAAAAATTACGGACGATATTTTGATGCCAGTAGAAAATAAGCCAAACAAAGCTTGGTGGATTGGTTTCATCGTTGCCTCATTAGGTGCTTTACTTTGGGTAGTAGCTGTAAGTTACACCTTCTGGAACGGTATCGGAGCATGGGGTTTAAATAAAACAGTAGGTTGGGCTTGGGATATCACCGGTTTCGTATGGTGGGTAGGTATTGGTCACGCCGGAACACTAATCTCGGCTGTACTATTACTTTTCCGTCAGAACTGGCGTAACTCTATCAACCGTTCGGCAGAGGCGATGACGATCTTCGCCGTAATCTGTGCCGCAACTTATGTAGTATCACACATGGGCCGTCCATGGTTAGCTTATTGGGTTTTACCTTTACCAAACCAGTTTGGTTCGATTTGGGTAAACTTTAACTCACCATTGGTATGGGATATGTTTGCAATCTCAACTTATTTCTCTGTATCATTATTATTCTGGTACACAGGTTTATTACCAGATATTGCAACCATCCGCGACCGTGCAGTAGGTACACGCAGAAAAATTTATTCTATCTTCTCTTTCGGGTGGAGTGGAAGTGTTAAAACATGGCAACGTTTCGAAGCGGTGTCGTTAATCTTAGCAGGTATTTCTACACCACTTGTACTTTCGGTGCACACCATTGTATCAATGGACTTTGCAACTTCGGTAATTCCGGGATGGCACACTACCATCTTCCCTCCATACTTCGTAGCAGGTGCGATTTTCTCGGGCTTCGCGATGGTGTTAACCTTATTATTGGTTGCCCGTAAAGTATTAGGCTTAGAGAATTACATCACCATGTTCCACATCGAGTCGATGAATAAAATCATCATCTTAACCGGATCAATAGTAGGTGTAGCTTATTTAACAGAGTTTTTCATTGCCTGGTATTCAGGTTCTGAGTACGAGCAGTATGCTTTCATCAACAGATCTACTGGTCCTTACTGGTGGTCGTACTGGATGATGATGACTTGTAACGTAATCTCTCCACAGTTATTATGGTTCAAAAAGATCCGTTTAAGCATTAAAGCGACCTGGATTTTATCAATCGTAGTAAACGTAGGTATGTGGTTCGAGCGTTTCGTAATTATCGTTACTTCATTACACCGCGATTATATTCCATCGAGCTGGGCTATGTTCTATCCAACCTGGGTTGATATCAGTGTATTCGTAGGTTCGATTGGTTTATTCTTTACCTTATTCTTATTGTTCTTAAGAGTATTGCCATCAATCGCTATCGCAGAGGTTAAATTATTATTAAAATCTGCAAGTGAGCAAGCTAAAATGAAACAGATTAAAGAAGGGCATGAGAATAAAGAATACGTTGCTGAGTACGTAGAGTCTTTAGAAAAATTTGATAGTGTTAAACAAGAAGATTACGCAAAAATATAACAATGAGTGATATCAAATATATTTTAGGCAGCTTTGGCGATCCTGACGAAATGATGCATGGCATCGAAAAGCTTCAGGAAAATAACATCAGCATTTATGATGTATATACCCCAATGCCTATACACGGAATAGAAGCCAAATTAGGAATTAAAAGATCTAGAATCGATATCGCGGCATTTTGCTTTGGTATTACCGGTACTTGCTGTGCATTCGCTTTGATTTATTTCTGCGCAGTTATCGATTGGAGAGTAAACATAGGTGGTAAACCATCATTTGCATTACCGGATTTTATTCCGATAATGTTCGAACTTACAGTATTATTCTGTGCTTTCGGTATGGTGTTAACTTACTATGCTTCTACACACTTATTTCCGGGAAGAGCACCAAGGGTGATGGATTTACGTGCTACTGACGATCGTTTTGTAATTGCAGTTGATGCAAAAGACAATACAGCTCACACTGTAATTGATGGATTATTAAAAGATGCAGGTGCTTTAGAAATAAAGTATAATGAAAGGAAGTACATTAGCTATGAATAAGAATAAATTTGTTTACACAGCGTTTTTAGCTATCGCTTTTGCAGCTACCTTTTCTGCTTGTAAAGATAAACGCAGTACTGGTTTAGAATATGCCAGAAACATGTATGATCCGATTGCTTACAATCCGGATCAGCCAAACAAAAATTTTAAAGATGGTAAAACGGCACAATTGCCACCAGCACATACTAAACCGGTAGGTTTTACTGAGTATGATGAGTTTCCTAATACCCTTGAAGGATATCAGGCAGCAGGTGTGAGCATGGTTAACCCTTTACCTGTTGATACTGTAAATTTAGCTCAGGGCCAGCATTTGTTCGACGTTTTCTGTAGCCCGTGCCACGGAACAAAAGGAGACGGACAAGGACACCTGGTTAAAATTGAGAAATTTAGTGGTGTACCTTCGTACTTCTCAGGAAGTTCATCAAGAGGTGGAGATATGAAAGCACTTACTGCTGGTAAAATCTACCACACCATTACATACGGTGTAAATAATATGGGCTCGCATGCTTCACAAATTTCTCCGACTGATCGTTGGAAAGTAGTGATGTATGTTCAGGAATTACAAAAACAACAATAAGTAAAGCAGAATATAAATGGGAACTCACAATATTAATTTTAGTGAACAGTTTGAGTTTACAGGAAAAGTAAAAACCCTAAGCATAGTTGGTATCGTTATTGGTATTGCAGCTGTAGCCTTTGGTTTCTTAGCTGGCGATAAAGTGATGCACGAGCGCACTTTTGCCAACCTGTTGCTTATGGCATATTACTTTGCATGCGTTTGTATGTCGGGTACATTTTTCCTAGCTGTTCAATATGTAGCGCAGGCTGGTTGGTCTGCATCTATTTTACGTGTACCACAGGCTATGGCGAAAACTTTGCCTATAGCAGCTGTAATACTTGTTGTAGTTATTACGGCAGGTTTATTTACACATAACTTATACCACCACTGGAATGCTGAAGGATTAACCGATCCAAACAGCCCGCATTATGATTCGATCATTGCTGGTAAATCGGTATTCCTGAATGTGCCTTTCTTTTTAGGCCGTCAGGTAATCTTCTTAGGTGTTTACAGCATTTTCTCGATGCTTTTCGTTAAACTTTCTTACAACGAAGATTTAGCAGGTGGTTTAACCTCTTACAGAAAGAGCTTTAAAAATGCTTGTATCTTCTTAGTTATTTACGGATTTACAACACCGATTTTTGCTTTTGATACCGTGATGTCGTTAGAAGCACACTGGTTCTCAACCATGTTCGGCTGGTATAACTTCGCAGCCATGTGGGTAAGCAGTTTAGCAACTATTGCCATTATCCTGATCTTATTAAGAAGAGCTGGTTATATGCAATGGGTTAACAATAGCCACTTACACAACTTAGGCCAGTTTATTTTTGGTTTCTCTATCTTCTGGACTTACGTATGGTTTGCTCAGTTCTTATTGATCTACTATGCAAACATGCCTGAGGAGACTGTATATTTCTTCAAACGCTTTGAATATTACAAGTTCTGGTTTTTCTTAAACCTGGCTATGAATTTCTTAGCACCAGTGTTATTGTTAATGGATAGAGATAACAAAAGAACCGATGCCAAATTATTATTTGTTTCTATCGTGGTATTGTTAGGTCACTGGGTAGATTACTACCAAATGATTATGCCAGGTGCAGTAGAAGATGGCCACAACGGTTTTAGTATTGTTGAAATTGGAACTGCAATAGGTTTCGTAGGATTGTTTACCTTTACCGTTTTATCGGCATTGAGTAAAAAGCCATTGATTGCAAAGAATCACCCATTATTACAAGAAAGTTTGCATCATCAACTGTAATGATGATAGGATAGAGCAAATATTTAGTTATTATTATAATTAGCAGTACAGCGTACTACTTTTAAGAAAATGAGTTTAAGAAAGTTTATAACGAATAAAACGACCGCAGCTTTAGCAGTATTACTTACTGTTTTTGCAAACACTAGCGTATTTGCGCAAGATGCAGCAGCAGGTGCTGCCGCGGCACCGAAGGTTGATATGGGCGAGGTTTATAAATCGGTAATATTTTATATACTGATTTTCCTTGCCGTATGTTTATTCATTGCAATTATCGGTAAATCGATAAGGGTATATGAATTAAGCCGCGAAGCACAAGGTAAGCCTGTAGGCATTAACTGGAACAGGGTACATGCAAGTTTATTTGCCTTGTTTTTAGTGTTAGGTTTATATGGTGTATATTGGGAATATACAGTGCATGGTGCAATGTTACTTCCGGATGCAGCATCAGAACATGGAAAGAAAATAGATGAGATGTTCAATTTAACATTGATCATTACCACAATCGTATTTGTGGTTACACACATTCTGTTATTCGGATTTTCTTATATCTACAAATATTCTGCAAAAAGAAAAGCTTACTACTACCCACATAACAATACTATCGAGAAAATCTGGACTATCGTTCCGGCATTGGTATTAACGGTATTGGTGTTAATGGGTTTCTTAACCTGGAGATCTATTTTCTTCAAAGTTGAAGATCCAAATAACAAACCATTACAGATCGAAGTAACCTCTGAGCAGTTTAAATGGTCTATCCGTTACCCAGGAGCTGATGGTGTTGTTGGTGTTAAAAACTACAAGTTAACTACAGCAACCAATCCATTGGGTATCGATTTTAAAGATCTAAACTCTCGTGATGATGAAATGGCTGACGAAATGGTTATTCCGGTAGGAAAACCAGTTAAGCTAATCTTAACCAGTAAAGATGTAATTCACAGTTTTTACATGCCACATTTCAGGGTTCAGTTAAACACTGTACCAGGTATGAAAACTTACTTTGAGTTTACGCCTACAAAAACAACTGCAGAGATGCAGCAAGAAACAAACGATCCTAACTTTAAGTACCTTTTCTTCTGTGCTAAAATTTGCGGTGCTGGTCACTACAACATGCAAAAAGTGGTACGTGTAGTTTCTGAGGCTGACTACAAAGCCTGGATAGCTGAACAGAAAACATACTTAAACGATGATTTAAGAAAACAATTTAATTTGCCAGTGGCACCTGCACCTGTAAAAGCAGTAGCAGATTCAGCAGCTACCGATTCAGCAGCTGTTAAAACTAACCAAATGGCTTTAAATAAATAATATTAAGCAGGAGCGAACGAATTATGTCAACAATAGCATTACACGACGAACACAATCACGATCACGCTGATCATGGGCATCATAAAGAGACTTTGATTTCAAAGTATATCTTTAGTATGGATCATAAAATGATTGCCAAGCAATTTTTAATTACCGGTATTATTATGGCGGTAATAGCAATGGGCTTATCCATTTTATTCCGTATTCAATTGGCGTGGCCAGATCAGAATTTTCCTTTCTTAGAAACATTTTTAGGTAAATGGGCTGAAGGCGGTCGTATTAAACCCGATTTTTATCTGGCACTGGTTACCATTCACGGTACCATCATGGTATTCTTTGTACTAACAGCCGGATTGAGCGGTACATTCAGTAACTTATTAATCCCTTTACAGATTGGTGCACGGGATATGGCTTCGCCATTCTTAAACATGCTTTCATACTGGTTCTTCTTTATGGCCTGTGTGATCATGATGTCATCATTCTTTATTCAAACCGGACCAGCGTCTGGTGGATGGACTGTTTATCCGCCATTATCTATAGTAGCTAAGGCTATGCCAGGTTCGGGCTTAGGTATGACTTTGTGGTTAATTAGTATGGTACTTTTCGTTGCTTCATCATTAATGGGTGGTATCAACTACGTAAGTACAATCTTAAACATGCGTACTAAAGGTATGGATCTTTGGAAAATGCCTTTACCTATCTGGGCATTCTTCTTAACTGCTATCCTGGGTATCTTATCATTCCCTGTATTGGTTGCAGGTGTTGTATTAATGATATTCGACCGTAGTTTCGGAACAAGTTTCTACTTATCTGATATCGTAATGGGTACTGATATTTTACCAAACGAAGGTGGTTCGCCAATTTTATGGCAACACTTGTTCTGGTTCTTAGGTCACCCAGAGGTATATATCGTAATCATGCCAGCTTTAGGTATTTCATCTGAAGTAATCTCAGTAAACTCACGTAAACCAATCTTCGGTTACCATGCGATGGTTTACTCGTTAATCGGTATTACTGTGTTATCATTCATCGTATGGGGTCACCACATGTTTGTTACCGGTATGAATCCGTTATTAGGTGGTGTGTTTATGATCACAACTTTAATTATTGCGGTACCATCGGCAGTAAAAACATTTAACTACCTGGCTACTTTATGGCGTGGTAACATCCGTTTTACTCCGGCCATGTTATTCGCTATTGGTTTAGTTTCATTCTTTATCTCTGGTGGTTTAACCGGTATCTTCTTAGGTAATGCATCTTTAGATATTAACTTACACGATACTTATTTTGTAGTTGCCCACTTCCACCTGGTAATGGGATCAGCAGCAATTTTTGGTATGCTTGCAGGTGTTTATCACTGGTTCCCTAAAATGTTCGGTAAAATGATGAATGCTAAACTAGGATACTTACACTTCTGGTTAACTTTCATCGCAGCTTACCTGGTATTCTTCCCGCTTCACTTCTTAGGTTTAGATGGGGTACCACGTCGTTACTATGCATTTACTGAGTTCGAGTTTATGAAAAAATGGTTAACTGTAAACGTGTTTGTTACCTGGGCTGCTATTATGGCTGCATTGGCACAAGTTGCGTTCTTGTTTAACTTCTTCTATTCGATCTTTAAAGGTAAAGTTTCTCCTCAAAATCCTTGGGAAGCCAATACATTAGAGTGGACTGCACCAGTAGAACACTTACATGGTAACTGGCCAGGAGAAATTCCAACTGTTTACAGATGGCCTTACGATTATAGCAAACCAGGACATGATGCAGATTTTATTCCGCAAACTGTTCCTTTCTCTCAAACCATGAGCTCTAACTTACCTCACGATTTTGAAGGAAATGCTGAAGCAGAAAAAATTCAACAAGAATGGGAATTAGCCAATCCAGTTGAAGAAAATAAGGGCTAGTTTAAAGCTTTAAATAAAATTTAGAAGGGGTATCTGATTAAGTTTCTGCTTATCCGGATACCCTTTTCATCTTAATAGATATATGGTCAGCGGATCAGAACAACGTTTCATTAAAATTAATCTGATAACCATCGTAGTTACGCTATTGGTTATACTTGCCGGCGGTATTGTACGCAGTACAGGCTCAGGCATGGGGTGCCCGGATTGGCCAAAATGTTTCGACCGTTATATTCCGCCTACCGATGTATCGCAGTTACCAGCCAATTACAAAGAAAAATATGTAGCTGGCAGGCTTAAGAAAAACGAAAAGTTTGCCAAATACCTCGAAAGTATGGGCAAAGTTGCATTGGCTGATAGTATCAGACATGATAAAAGCATTACTGTACCTGAAGAGTTTAATCCAACTAAAACCTGGACCGAATATCTGAACCGTTTGGCGGGGGTAGCTGCTGGTATCTTTTTGCTGTTAACAGCCATTTGTTCTTTTACTTATAGAAAAACAGCTAAGCGCATTATTGTATTAAGCATCCTTAATATTTTTGTGGTGGGATATCAGGGTTGGTTGGGTTCAATTGTGGTTTCAACTAATCTGGCACAATGGGTGGTAACAGTACACATGCTTTTAGCACTGGTTATACTGGCCATTTCCATTTACACCTATAATTACGCAAAACAGCTAAACAAGGCCCCATCGGTAATTATGTACCGCATATTGTGGCTTAAAGGATTTTTGTTCTTTACGTTAATCATAAGCCTTGTGCAGATTGTTATTGGTACCGATGTAAGGGAAGCTGTTGATGTAATTGCTAAGGCACTATCGTATGGTGCCAAAGATACCTGGATTTCGAAGGTAGGAAGTATATTTTCTTATCACCGCGATCTGGCTATACTGGTGGTGATAACGAATGGGGTGGTTTATAAAATGGTTATCGACCGTTTTAGTGGTAAAGCAGCTCCACTGTTAACAGCCAGGTTTATTTTAATTACGCTCTTGGTTCAGTTATTAAGTGGTTTAGCATTGGCATACATTGCTTTTCCGCCGGTGGCACAGGCATTGCATATTTTGTTCTCTACGCTACTGTTTAGTTTACAGTTTTACCTGTACTTGTTGGTTTACCGTACCAGTACATATAAACAATAATATTTAAGGGAATTGAAACAATATATTTCAGATTTTTCTAAACTCATCAAATTCAGGCTATCGTTTACGGTAGTGTTTTCTGCATCGATCTCTTTTCTGATTGGACAGAAGATGCAGGTAGGCAGGGGCCATATTCCCAGTATTGATTGGGGAAACTGGCTGATTTTAATTGCAGGCGGCTTTTTGGTTACTGCAGCAGCTAATACTTTTAACGAGATTATTGAAAAAGATCTGGATAAGCTGATGTCGCGCACCAAAGACAGGCCAATGCCAGCAGGTAGGATGACTACCGGGCAGGGGTTGATTTTAGGCGTATTTATGTCGTTTGTTGGTACCTGGTTACTGGGTCAATTAAATTTGGAAACGGGTTTATTATCTGTATTCTCGATTTTATTATATGCTTTTGCTTATACACCATTAAAAAGGAAATCGCCGATTGCTGTTTTTGTTGGAGCCATTCCGGGAGCATTGCCACCGCTTATTGGTTATCTGGCAGCCTTTGGCAGCTTAAAAGCTGAAATGTTCCATGAAATCGATTATTACATTGCTGGTATTCTATTTCTGATCCAGTTTGTATGGCAGTTCCCACATTTTTGGGCCATTGCATGGGTATTGGATGATGATTATAAAAAAGCAGGCTTTAGGTTATTGCCTACCAAAAAACGCGATAAAGCAACAGCATTACTTACGTTTTTAAGCACACTGATTTTAATACCGGTAAGTTTGTTGCCAACCTTTTATGGCTTTGGTGGTTATTACATTGCAGGCTTATCACTAATAGCTGGCTTTATTTTTAGCTGGTTAGCATTTAAACTTTTATTGAGCAGAGAAATGATTGATGCGAAGCGCGTGATGTTCTGCTCGTTTTTTTACATCCCTGCTGTACAGCTAGGATTATTATTAAATTTTATAGCAAAATAACTGATGGTTATCACAATGGAAAAGATCCAGGATACATTTGATCCAAAACCCAGAAAGTTTATTGTTTGGTTATTCGTAGTATCATCTACCATTATGTTTGGGGGCTTTACCAGTTATTATCTGGTATTTGCCGCATCTAAAGGTAAAGGGCATGGTTTAGTATTGCCCGATGCATTTATTTACTCGAGCCTGGTGATTTTAGCCAGCAGTATTACTTTATTTTTAGCGGCAAGGGCCCTAAAGAAACTTAATTTCAGCGCGCAGCGTAACCTGCTTTGGCTTACTGTAATATTGGCTATTACTTTCGGTATTATGCAGTTTAATGCATGGGGAAGTATGGTAAGAACAGGAGCAACCCTGGTGGGCAACAATGCAGCAATTTCTTTTATTTACGTAGTATCAGGCTTGCACTTATTGCACATTATTGCTGGTGTAGGCTTTATAATTAATGCACTAATAGGCAGTTATAGGAATATTCCTGCTGCCAAGAGCCAGTACAGAATGGAAATTGCTTCTATTTTTTGGCATTTTATAGATATCCTATGGATATATCTATATGTTTTTTTACTTTTGAACCGTTAAATTTGTTAACAAACTATTATACTATTTCCAAATGAATGCAGTATCACAATTAGATCAAGTTAAAACCGGACCATGGAATGGTGGTCGTTCTCCGTGGTCGGTAGAATATGGTAAAATCATGATGTGGTTTTTCCTATTATCAGATGCTTTTACCTTTTCATCATTATTGATCTACTACGGCGCTCAGCGTTTTTCTAAATTAACATGGCCAGCTCCAGATAAAGTTTTCCAGTCTATTCCAGGTATTGCCGAGCATGGTGCACCATTGGTTTTCGTGGGTATCATGACTTTTATCTTAATCATGAGTTCGGTAACGATGGTTTTGGCGGTAGAGGCTGGTCACAGACGCGCTAAAAAAGAAGTTATCGGCTGGATGGTTGCAACTATCCTTGGTGGTTTTATGTTCTTAGGCTGTCAGGCAATTGAGTGGACTCACTTACACCACGATGGTTTCTGGTGGGGACATATCCCTTCTGCTGAGGAGTTAAAACACTTCTTCCTTAAACCTGAAGATGTTTCTTTAGTAGCTGCACAACAATTTGCAAACTTATTTTTTACCATTACCGGTTTCCACGGTTTCCACGTATTTAGTGGTGTTATCATTAACATCATTATCTTAATCATGACAATTAACGGAACTTTCGAAAGAAGAGGACATTATTTAATGGTTGAGAAAGTTGGTTTATACTGGCACTTCGTAGATTTAGTTTGGGTGTTCGTATTTACATTCTTCTATTTGGTTTAATTTATCATATTATAAAAATATTTTTATGTCAGAGCACACACATTCAACAGAAGGTCACGACGATCACGCAGGTTTATCAAAAGGTAAAATCTGGAAAGTTTTCGGAATCCTTTTATTAATTACTGTAATTGAATTTATCATTGCGTTGGTGTTAATTCCGAAAGGATATATGACCCAGCATATTGGTAACTATGTTTATATCGTTTTAACATTGTTAAAGGCTTTTTATATTGTGGCTTATTTCATGCACTTAAAGTATGAGAAACTGGGCTTACAATTAGCGTTAACAGTATCATTCATTTTCATTATTTACTTTATTGTTTTAATGCTAATAGAAGGTGGGTTTTTAAACCTGCATATGATGAGCCATTAATGAAAAGAAGCCCTATAAAAAAGGTATTAATCCTGGTAAGCATTTTAGCTATACCGGGATTTTTATTTTTTTACTTATTGCCACACTTTGCCAGGAACAGGTATAAGCGTTTACCCATCTTCGGCGAAAAGGTTGTAGCCGGCACCTTCCATAGTGTAAAGGGGAAGAAAATTCCCGATACGATTTATCATCAAATCCCCGATTTTAAACTTGTTAACCAGCATAACGATACCATCAGCTGGAAATCGCTGGAGAACAAGATTGTTGTACTTAACTTATTCCATACCGGTGCCAGCAACCAACAGGCAAGTAATTACATCAAACAACTGTCTGATGGTTATGAAAAAAAGCCATTGGTTAAATTTTTAAGCTTATCAGTAGATCCGGCCGATCAAAGTAAAGTAAAAGATTTTGCTGCTGGTTTTAAAGCTAAGGAAGGTAAGTGGGATTTTTTAGCCGGCGATACTATTCAGACCTATCCGCTTATTAAAAAGGGTTTGTTACTCGATGTAGTTGAAGATGATACCCGGACTAAACCCACCTTCATTTTCAGTAATAAAATTTTGCTCATCGATAACCTACACCGCATTCGCGGTATTTACGATGCCGACAATCCCGAGGCCAATGCCAGGCTTGAAGATGAGATTAAAGTGCTGATTGCTGAGTATTTGAGGAATGTTAAAGATGGCAGGTAATTAGTTCTAAGTCTTTAGTCTGAAGTCTTTAGTCAGGAGCCCAAGCACACGTGCTATAGGCTAGTTGTTGAATAATTATAAAATATAAAAGAGAGTTAAAACTCATGGAAAATAGCCCAATTGAAAAAAAATATAACAAATGGATCATTATCCTATCCATACTGATTCCCGTAGCTGTAGCGGTTTTATTTGTTGTAAAACTTAAAGATTTAGGGATCGATGCACCTGCGCTTCCTTTTTTACCACCTGTATATGCAACCATTAATGGTATAACAGCTATCCTTTTAGTTGTAGCCGTTTGGGCAATTAAAAACGGAAAAGTTACGCTGCACCAAAATTTAATGAAAACCGCCATTGCTTGTTCTTTATTGTTTTTGGTGATGTATATTGCTTACCACATGACTACGCCTTCTACTAAATTTGGAGGGGATGGGACGGTAAGATATATTTACTTCTTTATTCTTTTAACGCATATTCTGCTTTCAATTGCTATTATTCCGTTGGTACTGGTTACCTATGTAAGGGCATTGGCCGAGCGTTTTGATCGCCATAAAAAGATTGCTAAAATTACTTTTCCTTTGTGGTTATATGTGGCTATAACAGGGGTAGTGGTATACCTGATGATCTCGCCTTATTATCAATATTAACCTAACCTGTTAGTTTAAAGTTCATTTCTTGTATTAATAATTGCACATTATTGTGTATAATTGGTTCGGTATTAAGTGTTGGAAGCAATTATGTATTAATGGATACTGCAAAAATAGAAACAGGAAGAGATTTGATCTCATTAATAGAAAGGGGACATAGCGCTGCCTTTACATGTTTCTACACTTCCTATTTTCAGAAACTTATTCTGGCAAGTGATAAATATATTAGTGATATTCATACAGCAGAGGAAATTGTTCAGGATATTTTTCTTAAGCTCTGGGAGTTTCCCGAAACCCTTACTGAGGTTAAATCTGTAAAATCATATCTGTACCGCTCGGTTGTAAATGCCTCCATTAATTTTGCCAACCGCCAAAAGAACTTAGAACAGCATCACTTAAAACTGGCTGCCGAATTTTCTGATGATTACCTAACAGACCTGGATGATGAAAATGAAATGATCATTATTTTGCATAATGAGATAGAGAAACTACCCACCCAATGTAAAAAAGTATTTAAACTTAGCAGATTTGATAATTTTAAATATCGTGAAATAGCATTAGAACTTAATATATCCGAAAAAACGGTCGAAAACCATATAGGTAATGCACTTAAAATTTTAAGGAACAGGTTTGTAGACGACCGGGCCTTAAATAGAAAAGCAAAAAGTTACCTAACTGTAATGGCACTTTATTTATGTTAATTTTAGCTAAAAAAAGGTGCCTTTAACCCATTTTATGTAGATTTTTTAAAATATATTCATTTTTTTAAAATTTATTTAGGGGTTTTTACGGTTTGGTTTGTCTTTACAATATAATCTCCCAAACGAACTAAATGCTTAACCAATCAGAATATCTGGATTTAATCGTCCGGTATTTAAACAATCCGCAGGATGAAATCACCCGTGCTGCAATAGATACTTATCGGTCGGCATCTGCTGAAAATGAAGCCTATTTCCTTGAAATATCGAGGGTATGGCATTTATCTGCTAAATCGGTTTCTTTAAACAGGATCGATATCAAACAGGCAGAGGCTAATTTTAAACGCGAATTTAAAAAGCATACTTATAAGCCTTTTACGGGTATTATCTGGCTCCGTAACATCGCAGCAACACTCATTATACTGGGGCTGGGGTACTGGTTTTATAGTCTGAACAACAAGCCGGTTTATTTAACCCTGCAAACTGGCACAAACCAAAAAGATTCGGTTTTATTGGCCGATGGTTCGATGGTTATGCTTGCCGCCAACAGTTCTGTTAAATATCCAAAAACCTTTGCTTCATCGTCCAGAGAAATTTATTTAATACAGGGTAAGGCTTTTTTTAAAATTGCCAAAGATCCAAAACATCCTTTCAGTGTGTTAATGGGGCAATCGAAAGTTAAAGTACTCGGTACATCTTTTAACATTAACTATTCGCCAAATAAAATCGATCTGGATGTCAAAACCGGAAGGGTATTGTTTTCGCCTTATACCAATGGTACATCATCTATTTTAGTTGCGGGGCAGGCTTTATCTTACAGCATTTCGAACAGGCAGTTTACCACCCGGCTTTCGCAAAACGCAGACGCATGGTTAACAAACGAACTTGTTTTTGTTGATACTCCATTGGAAGAAGTATGCAAACAACTGAGCAGCTACTATCAAAAAAATATTCTTATAGAAACAAATCAGCCACTGGTTAAAAAATTCAATGCCACATTTAAGGACAACAGTCTGGCAGAAGTTTTAGCGGTGCTAAAAGAAACTTACGGATTAAAAATTACCACGAATAAAGACACAATAACCTTAAAGACACCAATACACTAATCAATTAAATTAACTGAAATCAACTATGGAGAAAAATTTCTACCAAAGAAATGCGGGAATAAGTTTGCGCCAGATGGCCTTACTGCTGTGTGCAGTTTTTTGGGCAGTTTTGGCCAGGGCCGATGCTCAGCAAGCAAACGGAAAGCCCGAGAGATTGGATAACTACCTGAAAAAAATAGAACAGGCTTATAAAGTAAGTTTTGTTTTCGATGCCGCCGAGATCAATAAAACAATGGTACTGGATGTGCCATCTAAATTATCTTCGATAACTGAATCACTTGATCAGCTTAAACAAAAAAATATTTCTTACCGGTTGGTAGGCAACCAGGTAATTTTAAAGGTTGCTGCCGCACCTAAAAATAATGCGAAAAAGGAGATCACGGTAAAGGGTACCGTACGCGATAAAAAAGATGGTGCAACCATGCCGGGTGTAAGTGTACGCGAAAAAGGGGCAACCAATGCGGTTTCAACGAACTCAGCCGGCGAATACCAGATTACGGTTAAGGATAATGCTACATTATCTTTCGCATCTATCGGCTACAAAACCGTTGAAGTGCCGGTAGCTGGTAAAACGGTAATCAATGTTAGCCTCGAAGAAGATTCGAAAGAGCTGGGCGAAGTAAACATTGTTTCAACAGGTTATCAAAACCTTAATAAAAAATTATTTACAGGAGCTGCAACCGCTTTAAAAGGAGCAGATGTTAAACAAGACGGTATTACCGATGTAAGCCGTATGCTCGAGGGTAGGGTAGCGGGTGTATCGGTACAAAACGTTTCGGGTACTTTTGGTGCTGCACCTAAAATCCGTGTACGTGGGGCAACTTCCATTACCGGAGAAAATAAACCACTTTGGGTAGTTGATGGTGTGATTTTAGAAGATGTGGTAAACATTTCTAACGAGCAGTTATCTTCAGGTGATGTAAGTACTTTAATTGGTTCGTCGGTTGCAGGTATTAATGCCGATGATATTGAGAGTTTCAATATTTTGAAAGATGCAGCAGCAACCGCGCAGTATGGTGCAAGGGCGATGAACGGCGTGGTGGTAATTACCACTAAAAAAGGCCGTATTGGTAAACCCTTAATTTCTTATACCGGTAACTTTTCTACTTATTTAAAGCCAACCTACGATAACTACAACATTATGAATTCGTCCGATCAGATGTCGGTATATTCGGAGTTGGCGCGTAAAGGCTGGTTAAACCACTCCAGTGCATCGAGAGCTGCCGATGGTGGGGTTTACACCAAAATGTATCAGTTAATTAATACTTACGATGCAACATCGGGTGCATTTGGTCTGGCCAATACACCTGAGGCGAGAAACACATTTTTATCACGTTATGCCACGGCGAATACCGATTGGTTTGACGTGCTTTTCAAAAACTCGCTGATGCAGGAACATGGTATCAGTGTTTCATCAGGAACAGATAAATCGCAGTTATATATTTCTACCAGTTACCTGAACGATAACGGTTGGGCAGTTGGCAATAATGTAGAACGTTATACCGCAAACGTAAACGCTTTATTTAACCTATCTGATAAACTCACCCTTAATTTTATTACTACCGGATCAATCCGTAACCAAAAAGCTCCCGGAACAGTTGGAAGGGTGAGTAATCCGGTTGAGGGAAAATATTCGAGGGATTTCGATATCAACCCTTTTAGCTATGCTTTAAATACGAGCAGAACTTTAACTGCGTTCGATCAAAACGGAAACCACGAAAGCTTTACCAGAAACTTCGCCAATTTTAATATTCTGGATGAGTTGGATAACAACTCTTTGGATTTGAGTATGCTCGATTTTAAACTTCAGGGAGGTTTAGGATATAAATTTGCCAAGCACTTTAAATACGATTTCCTGGCTTCGATGCGTTACGTGAAAAGTGGTAATGAACATAAAGTAAGAGAAAACGCTAACATGGCCAATGCTTACCGGGCCAATGGCGATTCTTACATTCAGGATAATAACCGTTTCTTGTTCCGCGATCCGGCTCACCCCGAGTTGCAGCCCGTTGTAGTACTTCCTTATGGTGGTTTTTACAACACAAACGACGATTTTCTTAAATCGTATATGGTAAGGAACTCACTCGAATACGATAGAAACATTAACGAAAAACATTTCATTAACGTTTATGCCTTTCAGGAAATGCGTATGGCCGACCGCCAGACCAGAAGCATGATTGGTTACGGTTATCAATACGATAAGGGAGGTGTACCGTTTATTGATCCGAATATTGTTAAACAGGCCGTGCTTAATAACCTGAACTACTACTCAATGAACCACCGTTACGATCGTTTTGCTGCATTTATGGCCAGAGCGGCTTATTCTTACGATGGCCGATATTCGTTCAACGCCACAGGCAGGTACGATGGTTCGAACCAATTGGGCAGTTCGGCTACAGCAAGGTGGTTGCCAACCTGGAACATTTCCGGCGCATGGAACATTGATAAAGAAAAGTTTTTTGATAACGATAAGCTAACTAAAATCTTAAACCGTGCTACCATACGTGCTACTTATGGCTTAACGGCCAGTTTGGGTAGCGCTACCAACTCGGCACTGGTTTTAAGAAATGGGAGTGCATTAAGGCCATATACCAGCGAAACCGAATCGGTAATGAATATCGAGTATATCGAAAACAGGGATTTAACCTGGGAAAAACAATATGAAACCAATATTGGTGTAGATCTTGGCTTTTTTAAAGATAAACTGAACCTAACGGTTGATTTGTACAATAGAGATGGTTTCGATTTGATCAGTCCGTTAAGAACTTCGGGTATTGGCGGTCAGTATTTAACCACAGCCAACTATGCCGACATGAACTCTAAAGGTATTGAGGTAACTTTAAGCGGGCCGATTATTAAAACCGGCGACTGGAACTGGAGAAGTAATTTAAACTTCGGCTACAATAAAAACAAAGTAACAAAACTTTCAAGTCCGCAAAATATATTCAGTTTGGTAACTGCCGATGGCGGACCTCAGCAAGGTTACCCTTATCGCGGTTTATATTCAGTTGATTTTACTGGTTTGAACCACAACACCGGTATTCCTGAATTTATCAACGAAAAAGGTGAGAAAAGCACTGATGTTTACATGCAGAGTTTAGAAACCAAATATCTGAAATACGAAGGTCCAACTGATCCGAAATTAACAGGTGGTTTTTACAATAGTGTAAGTTACAAAGGCTTTACATTGGGGTCGTTATTTACCTTCTCGGCCGGGAATAAAATCAGGCTGAACCCGATATTTGCTACTTCATATTCAGATCTGGATGCGTTACCCAACGAGTTTAAAGACAGATGGACTTTACCTGGCGATGAGCTGAAAACCAATATCCCTTCAATTCTGGATATCGAAGCCGCGGCTAAAATAAGTGGAACGTACCCTTACAATACCTACAACTATTCAACAGCAAGAGTTGCTGATGGTGGTTTTATCAGGTTAAAACAAATATCTCTTTCATACGCACTACCCGCAAATTTCCTGAAAGCTATTGGCGCAAACAACGCATCGATCAGTGCTGTTGCCAATAACTTTTGGTTAATCTACTCAGATAAAAAACTAAAAGGACAGGATCCTGAGTTTTTTGCTTCCGGTGGTGTGGCCTTGCCAATTCCAAAACAGTATACACTTTCGCTAAAAGTTGGATTCTAATTTAAATTGAACAAAAGATGAAAAAGAACAAAATATTCATATATATCGCATGCTCAGGCTTACTGCTATCTGGTGGTTGTAAGAAATTTTTGGAGCATCAGCCAGACGACCGTACTGAATTAAACAGCCCGGTTAAAGTTGCCGAATTACTGGCCAATGCCTATCCACATGGCAGTTATCTTCCTTTTACCGAAGCCATGAGCGATAATGCCGGCGATAAAGGGATAACAGCAAGGGCTTTGCCAAATTCTTCTCCCTGGAATTACATTGATCAGATAGATGCAAACTCTGTAGATACTCCTCCATTTTATTGGAACGCTTGCTATAAAGCCATTGCGGCTGCCAATTATGCTTTAGAAGCCATTGATAAAGGCGGTAATACCGCTGAATACTCGGCCAGCAAGGGCGAAGCGCTTGTAGCCAGGGCTTATGTACACTTTATGTTGGTTACCTTGTTTGCTAAAGCTTACGATCCGGCTACAGCTGCATCTGATCCGGGTATTCCGTATGTTACCTTACCACAAAAAATAGTAGAAGGTAATTACACCAGGGGAACTGTAGCAAGTGTTTATGCCAATATTGAGAAAGATTTAACGGAAGGGTTGCCATTGCTCAATAACAATAGCTACCGGGTGCCAAAGTATCATTTTACTACGCAGGCTGCCCGCGCTTTTGCTACACGCTTTTATTTATTTAAAAGAGATTATCAAAAAGTAGTTGATAATGCCAATGCTGTTTTTCCTGCCGCTACAATTGCCGATAACCTAAGGGCCTGGAATACTACCTATAATGTTTTGGGGTATTATGAGTTACAGGCATTATACTCCAACTCAACCGAACCTGCTAACTTGTTATTGCAGGAATCTAATTCGTTTTGGGGCAGAAATTATGGCAGTTACAATTTCGGGTTAAGTTCGGGGGTATTGGCAACGGTATTTAATCCGGGCAACAACCCAACCGGAAAATCGCTGGCCATGGTTGGGAAAATTTTTGGTGCTAACGAAGCATTTTATAATATTCCTAAATTCAGAGAGCACTTTGTAAAAGAGACCATTAGTGCCAACTTTGGCGATGCCTACAACATGATACCTTTGCTAACTGCCGAAGAAGTGCTGTTTAACAGGGCTGAGGCCAATGCCATGCTAGGCAATAATGCGCAAACGATTTCCGACCTGGATATTTACCTATCGAAAAGGATTGTTAACTATTCTGCCACTGCCGATAAATTTACAGAAACCAAAGCCACCACCTTTTTTACTGGCTTATCTGCTAAAGATGCTTTAGTGGCTACAATCATCAATTTTAAACGCCAGGAATATATGCACGAAGGCTTAAGGTGGCTGGATATTGTAAGGTTGAAAATCCCGGTTGTACACGTTTCTGCTAACGGTTTAAATACAATTACATTGGGAGCTAATGACCCGAGAAGGTTAATTCAAATCCCACAAGATGCTGTTGCAGCAGGTTTAGCTGCAAATCCTCGATAATTATAAAAGCATATTATTATGAAAAAGACATTATTAATGGTTGCTTTAGCAACAATCTTTTTAGCAGGATGTAGCAAAAAAGACGATTTAAGTGCCAATATAGTTGGTTTGGGTGGCGATACCTGGACCAAAGGGCCAATTGATGAGTGGATTAATACAAATTACACTACTCCTTATAACATCGAAGTAAAATACAAATGGGACAGGTCGGAGCTGGGAGAAATTTATAAAAACGTAGTACCGGTTAAAGAAGAATTGGTAGTGCCCGTTATGAGCATTATTAAAAATACCTGGATAGTGCCTTATGCTGCAGTAAAGGGCGAAGATTTTATGAAGAAATATACCCAAAAACAGTTTTACCTGGCGGGTAGTCCTTCGTACAACAGCAACGGTACCATTACCCTGGGTACGGCAGAAGCAGGCCGGAAAATTGTTTTGCTTGATCTAAACACCTTTAATCCGGCCAATAAGCCAGCGGTGAAACAGATTTTACATACCATGCACCATGAGTTTGGCCATATCCTGAATCAGAATATTGCCGTGGTGCCTGATTATCAAAGAATCACACCTTCTGATTATACCGCTACCTGGTTTAATATTTTCAGGGGAGCATACTCTTCAAATGCCGCTTTGGATAAGATTATGTATGAGGCCGATTTTTGGGGAAAAGGTTTTGTAACACCTTACTCAAGATCAAATAAGGACGACGATTTTGTGGAGACTTTATCCACTTTACTGGAAGGCGGACAAGCTAATTTTGATAACATCATAAACAACCTTTTTGTGTATGACGGGCTTTATATCAAAAGAAATGGAAAAGGGGTTTACGAACAAAATACCGATGCAAGGGCTAAGCTCTTAAAAAAGAAATCGATTGTAGTTTCTTATATGAAAGATAGCTGGGGGATAGATTTAACCGATTTACAAACCAGAACACAGGCTGCTATAGAAGGACAATCGGCAACTGCAGATTTTAACAGTTTACTTGGACCGGGTAAAACTTATGGTACCGTTACCATAAACCCTCAGAAATTAACGGGTTTATCGACCAAGTTTTTAACTGCTTATAATACGGCAAATACAACTTTACAGGCTGGCAATCCGCAAACCAACAAAGGATATTACATCGATAATATTTCATTGATTTTTACCGCTGCCAATAAAGTTACTTTAAGGGTTAATTTTATGGATCCTACAGCAGTTTTAGGTGTGGGTTTCAATGGTGATTTCGACTACAATATCAACAATGTTAATGGGGTGATTACCATGACCTATGCAACTCCGCAACCAACAAGTACAACTTATGCCAATGCAAGGGTTATTGAGCCGTACATTACAACCTTATTGGCTTATTTTAATAATCAGGAATTTAATATTCGCTGGGTAGATGATATTGTCCCTCAATCGAAAAGTATATTTGGCGGCCTTGTTAAAACAACAGATGCTACCTCATACTTATTTGGAACATTGTAATAATTAAAGATCAAAAATGATGAAAAAGCATTTATTATATATCCTCTTGTTTACATTGGCATTTAGTGCCTGTAAAAAAGATACAACAGAGCCCGTTATCGGTAATGTTGATGATCGGCTATCGGCAACCTTAACCGAGTATCAAACACAGCTAAACGGTGCACAATTTGGCTGGAAAGGTTACCTGTTAACCGATAATAAAAAACCAGCTACCTTTTTATTTACTTTTAATGATAAAAGCAGAACAACCATGGCGGCCGATTACCGCACGGTACCTGCCGAGAGTTCTTATCGCTTAAAAGCATTGCAGCGCCCTACTTTGCTGTTCGACTCTTATTCTACTTTGCATTTACTTGCCGATCCGACCTCGAGTGTGTTTGGCGGAACTACTGCAGCTGGCTATTATTCAGATTTCGAATTTGCATTTTTATCTTCAAGTGCCGATACCATTAAATTAGAAGGTACATTCAATAAAAGTAAATTGATCCTGATCAGATCTAAATCGGCAGAAGAAAGCGCAGCTGTATTTACGGCACTTAATAATGTTACCGATGCCGCAGCTAAAATCAGAACATACTTTAAAAGGACAACGATTGGCGGAATTGAATGCGAGCTAAA
Organism: Sphingobacteriaceae bacterium; assembly: GCA_965284455.1. Taxonomy (GTDB): domain Bacteria; phylum Bacteroidota; class Bacteroidia; order Sphingobacteriales; family Sphingobacteriaceae; genus Pedobacter. The sequence goes on along the minus strand of OZ260086.1, from coordinate 3,767,519 downwards.
ATGGGACCCAAGCGCACAGGTGTTGAGCTTCTCTTATTTAGAAAATGGAAACCTTAAAACAGTAAGCTCAAATTATTATGTTTCTGGTTCAGTAGTTGCTTTTTACAATCCATTGGTAATCGGTACAACTACAGTTAAGCAAATAAGCGATGTAAGTTATGATGCCGCATCTTTTATCATCAAAGCAAGCGTTAATGGTAGCCCAATCCAAATTAAGGAGGCGATAACGCCTTTAAAACTAGATGTTAATGCTGCCCAAAGATGGTACAATCAAATGTTCGCAAATTCAAATGGTACCTGGGTTTCTGATAAGGCTTTTCATGCCGGTGGTGTTGACGATTTTTGCAATTTTAAAAATGTTGTCGGTTACCAAAATTTATGGTATGCCGGACCAACTGTTTTTGGAGGCACAACCGAAGGATTGATCGCCTTTGTTAACAATGGATTAGGCGCTCCTTATGTATTATCGCGAAATCCGTTTGGCATCAATGCGGGGATAGCCAGATTTACCTTAGGCACCAACGCTGGTACATTTACCGGGACTGCACCAATAGCGATGGCAATGAGTGCAGCCAGAAGCCTGTTGTATGGCGGGGAAACTGTAGGAAGTGCTCAGGATTGGTATCTGATCCCAACATCTGATGATGGCAAAAGATATGATATGGTTCGGGTATCTGATGCCCAGGCATGGATTAGCTGGAGACCGAGATAGGAAAATAAATTAGATTAGATTAACCGCCCCTCTCAACCCCGCCTTTAAAGCGGGGTTTTTATTTTTAACATTTTTTTTGGCCGGTAAAATTTCTTAATCATTATATTTGGTAGAGAAGTTCGGTTATTATGTAGCTAAATTGATTTAGTAAAATAATTTCCAGGCTTTGACTAAATCTTTCTATTATTACATATCAGGATAATACAATAGATAGCCCTGTTACTAAATAAATTTATGGCGGTAAGCAATGCGGAAAAAGAACGTGTACTGATTAGCAAGATTGTTGAGGGCGATGAGCAGGCTTTTGCTGTCTTGTTTTTTAAATACCTGCCGGTACTTCAGGTATTTGCCACAAAGTTTACAAAATCAGATGATGCTGCAGAAGAAATTATCCAGGATGCTTTTTTAAGGGTATGGCTTAACCGCGATAAACTGGCCGAAGTTGAAAATGTGAAGGCCTATTTGTACAAATACGTATCAAACGAATGCTTAAGCTACCTGCGCCAAAAGCTTAAAACCGATAAGATGGTTGATGCTTTTACCGCTAAACAAACAGATAGCCACAATAACACCGTCGAAACCATTAATTTGAACGAGGTAACTAAAATTATTACTGCTGCAATTGAAAAATTACCCGATCAACGCCGGAAAATATACCAGCTGAGCCGTCGCGATGGTAAAACCATCCCCGAAATTGCCGAAATTCTCCACATATCGCCAAATACGGTTAAAAATGCCCTGGTATCGGCCTTAAAATCCATTCGTATCTACCTCGATCAACATGGAATTGTATTCATTTTTCCTTTTGTTTTCCTCTTTTTGAAAATAAAATAACTTTTTTTAAATCCCGATAGTCCTAATTTCTTTATTCTGCTTCTTAGTATTGTAGCCCCATTATGGAACAACGTATCAATTACTTATTAAACCAGTTTACAGCAGATGCACTAAGCCCGGCAGAAAAGCAGGAGCTTTTGGCATTGGCTTCAGATCCGGCATCTTCGGTTGGCGACGAAATCGTAAAGATGATCGTGGCCGAAGAAGCGACTACTGCTGAAGGAGCTGTAACTGAAAAATGGGAGGCTGTACTGAAGAACATACTCACTGCCGATAAACCGAAGAAAACACCACGCAGCATTTTGCTGCGTCCTTTAAAATGGGCTGCTGCTGCAGCCGTATTGGTTGTGTTTTCGTTTACCGCCTATTTATCGCTAAATAAGAAGAAAGAACATGTTTTTGCTTCTGATGTGGCACCAGGTAAAAATAAAGCCATTTTAACGCTGGCCGATGGTAGGAAAATATCATTGAGTGATGCTGCAAACGGCGATCTTATTGAGCAGGCCGGGATTTCAATTTCTAAAACTGCAAATGGTCAGCTGGTTTATCATGTAGAAAAATCAGCAGGTGTTATTGACGATTCGAAAGTAAATACCATTTCTACTCCGAACGGGGGGGAATGGGAAATCAGGCTACCTGATGGTTCGGTAGTTTGGCTAAATGCCGCCTCATCTTTGCAATACGCTTTAAATATCGGCTCATCGAAACAGCGTAAGGTTGAGTTAACCGGCGAAGCCTATTTTGAAGTGGCCAAAGATAAAGCGCACCCTTTTATTGTTAAAACTTCAAAACAGGAACTGGAAGTTTTGGGCACACATTTTAACATTAACAGTTACGCCAACGAAAATGTAACCCGTACTACTTTGCTCGAGGGTAGCGTTCGCGTTTCTGATTTAAATTCAACTGATATGTTTGTGCTGAAACCTGGTGAGCAATCTGTCCTGTCTAACAACGGAATAGCCATAAAAAATGCAAACACCGATGAAGCGATAGCCTGGAAAAACGGCTACTTCATGTTCGATAACGAAAAACAGGAAAGTATTTTACGCAAAATTGCCCGGTGGTATAATGTAGAAATAGAATATGCCGATCCTGAAGCCAAAGATGTAATGTATTACGGAACGGTAAGCCGTTTCGAGAAAATATCAAAAGTGCTCCGGAAATTTGAGCAAACCGGCGAAGTTCGCTTTGACATTAAGGGCAATAAAATAATAGTATATAAAGAATAAACGTGAAAAAAGATGAAGGAGTAACTAACCTTTATCTATAAAATAGAAACAACAAATTAATCAACCATAACCTAACTAATCAATGAATAAACTTCGACAAAGCTCCTGACGATCCAAAGTTGAACGCATAAAAAAGGAGTGCTTGCAACACCCCTTTTTATAATCTGTTCAGCTATTCCGAAAACCGGAATCGATTAAAAAACAATTATTTCTTGGATAACCGCGAAACGCTTTTTGGCGTCCAAACTTTCTTGCGTTCCGCACAAAAAACAGACTATTAAATGTACAAAATTTATATCAGAATTTTATGTACGCATCGCCGCTACATACCTAAATTGCTATTAATGATGAAGTTAATTACGGTCGTTCTGCTAGCCTCGTTAATGCAGGTAAGTGCAGCTTCATTTGGCCAGCTGGTTACATTAAAAGAAAAAAATGTAACATTAGAAAAAATGTTCCGCGAAATCAGATTGCAATCTGGTTATGATGTACTGCTCTCTACCAATAAAATTAGTAGTACCACCACTTTTAATGCCAATTTCAGCAATTCGACTATTGAGGAAGTAATGGCAAAAATTATTGCAGGCAATGATTTAACCTATACTATTGAAGATAAAACAATCTTGATTAAACCCAAAGAAAAATCAATTATTGATAAAGTAATAGGATACTTTGTTGCAGTAAAGGTTTCGGGTAAGGTACGTGATAAAAGTGGTGCCGCACTTCCGGGTGTAAGTGTTAGGGAAAAGGGGGCAGCTAACGCGGTATCTACCAATGCTGCTGGTGATTATACCATTTCGGTTAAAGAGGGTGCTGTTTTATCATTTAGTTATATCGGTTATAAAACACTCGAAGTTCCAATCGGATCTAAAACTATTGTTAATGTTATTTTGGAAGAGGATGCTGCTCAACTAAAAGAAGTAAATGTAGTTTCAACAGGTTACCAACAATTGGATAGGAAATTGTTTACAGGTGCGGCTACTCAACTAAAAGTATCTGAAGTAGAAAGGTTGGGAGTTTCTGATATCAGCCGGATGTTAGAAGGTCAGGTAGCTGGTGTTACCTTACAAAACGTATCAGGTACATTTGGTGCTGCGCCGAAAATAAGAGTGAGGGGTGCCACTTCTTTATCTGGAGATAATAAACCACTTTGGGTGGTTGATGGAATTATTTTGGAAGATGTGGTAAACATCTCAAATGAAGCTTTATCAAGTGGTGATGCCAATACCTTATTAGGCTCTTCAGTGGCTGGATTAAATGCTGATGATATTGAGAGTTTCAATATTTTGAAAGATGCGGCAGCAACAGCCATGTACGGTGCAAGGGCAATGAACGGTGTTATCGTGGTAACTACCAAAAAAGGTAGACAAACAGAAGGCGCTCCTAGAATAAGCTATACCGGTAACTTTACCACCTATTCCAAACCAAGTTATGAAGGTACAGATATTTTAAACTCTGATGAGCAAATGGCTGTATTAGTTGAGTATTTTAACAAAGGTGCTTATCAGATGCCAAGTGCTAGAGGTGGCCAGGATAGAGGTTTGTTCAGTAAGTTATATGAAGAACTTTATAATTTCGATCCTGCAACAAACACTTTTGCCTTAAAGTATAATAAAGCCGATGTAACCGCCTTTTTAACTAAATATGCAAATGCAAATACAGATTGGTTTGATATTCTATATAAAAACTCATTAAAGCAAGAGCATTCATTAAGTGTTAATTCGGGTACAGAAAAGTTTCAAACTTACGCTTCAACCTCATTTTTAAATGATAAAGGCCAAACTATAGGAAGTAATGTAGATAGGTTTACGGGTAACTTTAGAGCTAATTTTGCCCCAAGCCAAAAATTATCTTTCGAATTAATTACTACAGCTTCGGTTCGGAATCAAAGAACACCAAGTGGTAACTCTGATCGTCAATCAGATCCGGTTTACGGTAGTTATTACAGAGAATTTGATATTAACCCCTATAATTATGCCCGTAATACCAGCCGTTTAATCAGACCTTATGATGAGAACGGAAATTTAGAGTATTTCACAAAAAACTATGCTCCGTTTAACATCATAAACGAACTGGAAAATAACTACACTAAACTACAGATGCTTGATATTAAGGTACAGGGCGGTGTAAAATATAAAATTATTCCATCTTTAATTTATTCAGTAAATGCGGCATATAGATTTTCTAAGTCTGAAAGACAAAGCTATGTGCTTGAAGGTTCTAATCAGGCCCAGGCATTCAGATCTGGAGGAAATGCAACAAACGATGGGTCGAATGATTATTTATATATTGATTCTGCTAACCCTACAGGTTTACCAGTAAGCGTATTACCAAGTGGTGGTTTTTATAATACGGCTGGAGATAATTTGACAAATTATTATTTTAGACATGATCTTGTGTATGATAAAAATTTTAATGAAAAACATTATTTAAATGTTTTTGGATCAATGGAAGTGCGTTACATTGATAGGCAAAATGAATATTTTAATGGTATTGGCTATCAATACGAGAACGGTGGTTTAGTAAATCCCAGTTATTTATACTTCAAAGAGGCTGGTGAAGCGGGTAAAGCATATTTCGGTATGGGCAATAACTACGAACGTTACGTTGCTTATATGTTAAGGGCAGCTTATTCTTATAAAGGGCTTTATAGTTTTAATGCGACTACGCGTTACGATGGTTCTAACAAAATGGGAAGAAGTACAAATGCCAGATGGCTGCCGACCTGGAACGTTTCAGGATCTTGGAATGCAGATCAGGAAAGTTTTTGGCCTAAAAATGATATCGTAAGCACTGCAGTGTTACGTGGTTCTTATGGTTTGACGGCAAGTATAGGTAGTGCAACTAATTCATTGCCTGTTTTTTATGATCAAATTGCCAGAAGATCATTATTGAAAGACCAAGAAACTTTAACTTATATTTCTTCCCTTCAAAATGCAGACCTTACCTGGGAAAAATCATACGATGCTAATATCGGTTTAGATTTAAAGTTCTTTAAAAACAAAGTGAATTTATCTGTTGATTTGTATAAACGTAATATATATGATCTGCTAGGAAATTTAAATACTTCGGGAATAGGCGGTGAGTTTACTAAAACAGCTAATTATGCTGCAATGTCTAGTAAAGGTATCGAGTTTACCCTTTCAGGTAGCCCTGTAACTGCTGGCGATTTTAAATGGACTACGAATTTTAACTTTTCATTTAACAAAACAAAAATTACCGAGTTAGATGCATTACCTAATGTTTGGAGAGCAGTTTCTGCTACGGGAGGTGCTGTATTGGGTTATCCACAAAGAGGTTTATTCTCTGTTCAGTTTGCAGGTTTAGATCATAATACAGGATATCCAACTTTTTATGATGGTAATACCACGCCAACCACCTATGTTAATTTACAAGGCGATAATATTGCTAATTTAAAGTATGAAGGGCCTACTGATCCTACTACTACCGGTGGTTTTTTCAATCAGTTTAAATACAAAAACTTCACCTTATCCGCATTATTTAAATTCTCTGCGGGTAATAAATTACGCTTAAACCCGGCAATTGCAGCGTCTTATTCAGATATGACAACATTAAGCCGTGATGTATTAAATAGATGGATAATGCCTGGTGATGAGAAGTTTACAAGTATTCCGGCACTTTTAGACCCACTTTCGGCAGCAAATATTTTGAGCTCTAGCGGATCAGCTACAGATGCAAGGTATCCTTACAATTTGTACAACTACTCTACAGAGCGTGTGGTTAGCGGCGATTATATCAAGTTATCCAGAATCAATTTAGCTTACGATTTACCGAAAAAGTTTTATTCTAAGTTAAAAATGTCTAATGCATCGGTAGTTGTGGCTTGCGATAACGTAGCTGTGCTTTATGCAGATAAAAAATTGAATGGCGAGGATCCAGAATTCTTCTCAACCGGTGGTGTTGCTTTGCCGGTTCCAACACAATATACAATATCATTAAGAATAGGATTTTAAGATAAAAGGTTATGAAAATAATGAAATTTATTACAGTATTATCGTGTATTACTTTATTACTATCCTTACAGTCGTGTAAGAAGTTTTTGGATGAAGTGCCCGATAATAGGACAGAGATAACATCTGTTACTAAATTAAAACAATTAACTGCAACGGCTTATCCTACAGCGCATTATATTACTTTTGCGGAGGCGGCTTCTGATAATGCAGAGGAAAAAGAAAGAGGTGTTGGTTCATTAAACGAGATGTGGGACAAGCCATATTATTGGGAAGATACACCTGGAACAGGAACCAATAGTGCTGGGTCATATTGGAACGGTTGCTACGAAGCTATTGCAGCCGCAAATCAAGCTTTACAGTCAATAAAAGATAATAATTTTGGCAATGCAGCATTACCCTATAAAGGTGAAGCTTTGGTTGCACGGGCTTATGCACATTTTATGCTCGCTGTATTTTTTGCTAAACCCTATCGTAAAGGGGGAGATAACAGTTCGCCAGGTATACCATACGTTACAGAACCAGAAACTACACCAATTAAAGAGTATTCTAGGGGTACAGTAGAAGAAACCTATGCTAAAATTAAAAAGGATTTAGAAGAAGGATTACCCCTTTTGTCTACAACTGCCTATTCGGTACCTAAATATCATTTTACCCCAGCAGCAGCACATGCCTTTGCATCTCGTTTTTATTTGTTTACCAGCGATTGGCAAAAAGTTATCGACCACGCAACATTAACCGTACCTGGTAATGATTTTGTAAATAATATGAGGCCTGTTTCTACTACCCTTTATGATATGACTTTAGCAGATTATAGGGCTAATTATACTAAAACCGAACAAAGAACTGCATTATTACTGGGAAATGCTTACAGTACATATACCTATATAGTGCCGAATAAAGGTGAAGGAAATAAAGTTGTTAAAATGTTCACACAGCCAAATGTAACAGGTAAATTATTAGCTAATAAAGTGGCACAATTTAGTGCAGGTAACTATAATACCTATAAATATTTGTATTACTTCTTTTATACCGGGCCAGGCATAGGGTTTCCTTATCTCGTAGTTCCTTTGTTTTCTGTTGATGAAACCTTAATGAATAGGGCAGAGGCTTATGCGCAATTAGGTAATAATGAAGCTGCATTAGCAGATATAAATGACTTTATGAAAGTTAGAATCAGAAACTATAATTCCACAACTGATGTAGTTACTTTGGCTAAAATATCTGCTTTTTACAGTATTACGGATCCTAAACAAGGTTTAATACAAACAATTTTAGATGCAAAAAAAGCAGAGTTTTTAGAAGAGGGAATTAGGTGGATGGATATTGTACGTTCAGGGTTAACTGTAAAGCACAATAGCTACAGCAGTACTGGTGTAGAAAGTTTTATAGAACTAAAACCAGATGATCCCCGCAGATTGTTCCAATTACCTAACGAGGTTAAATTATCAGGTGTTGAATTAAATCCAAGATAAACTAATCATGAAAAAATTCATTAAACTATTAACTTTTGCTGCACTAATCATCATTGTAGCATCGTGTAGAAAAACTGAAGTCTTGGATGTAGATTTCAATAAATATAACTTAGATTTTCCTGAAGGGAATTCTAATTTGGATAAATGGCTGAATAATAGTTTTTTAGATCCTTTTAATATGAGGGTGATCTATAAATTTAACAGGTATTATTACGGTGATCCTTCTGCGGATATTACTCCGCCCAAAGCAGATAATGTACAGCCAATGATGCAGATTGTTGCTGATGGTTATTTAACGCCTTATAAAAACGTAGCAGGTTTAAATTTTGTGCAAAAAACCAATCCAAAAGAATGGGTTTTATATGGTTCAAATAAATACCAAACTGATGGTTCTGCCATTGCAGGTACAGCCTCTGGTGGTACAAGGATTACTTTATATGGACTTAATTACTATAGTGCAGCACCAAGTTTTGCAACTTCCCGTTTATATGTAATACATCACGAGTTTACCCACATTTTAAATCAAACGGTAGCCATTCCAATTGATTTTGAAGCAATATCAGGCGGATCTTATAAACAGCCCTGGACGGCAACATCTGCTGCTACTGCTAAAGATAATGGCTTTTTAGGGAGCTATGCAAGTGGTAGTCCAACTGAAGATTATGCCGAAACTACTGCTACATTATTAGTATCTGGACAGTCGTACTATGATAATTATGCAAATACAGCTAATGCAACTGCAAAAAGTAGGTTAAAATTAAAGGAATCAAACGTGGTTAATTATTTTAGTACTGCCTTTGGAATTAATTTTAGACAATTGCAGCGCGAAGTGCAAAACTATATTAAAAGTACACTAAAAGATCCGGCAGTTTCATTTGGTTATTGGTTGAATAGAAACCTATATAAAACCATGTCGATAAATTTAGAAAACGACGTTACTTATAGTCAATATGGTATTTCTGATCCTTTTAAAACCGCTTATTTAAATAGTAAAACAAATATTGGTAATATATATAGCAATGCAAATAAATTAACTATGACTTCGTTAAAGTTGACTTTTACTTCTGCAACAGCTATGACCTTAACCGTTAATTTTTCGCAAGGGACCAATAATTTTACTGCTGTTTATAATTATACAATGTTAATTAACGATGCAACTGGTGCAACGAAGTTTACTTTGGTAACAACACCAGCATACACAGGAAATGCGCTTTTGTTGCAATCAGCTATGCAACCTATTTTTACCTATTTGGATAATAATTTTACAGCCGATTGGTTACCTGCAGCTTATGTAGCGGGCCCTTACAGTAATTTTGGTGGCTTTTACGTTACCGGTTCGCCAACTAATTATTTTTACGGTCCTTTAACCCAATAATTATAAGTTATGAAAAAGATATTATTTTTATTTGCTTTTGCATTAGCGTTAGCTAGTTGCAAAAAATCATCTTTTGTATCTAAGTTCGACGAAGATCCTGATGTTAGGATGAACGAGGCAATTGCAAAGGTTAAGACTATATTAAGTTCATCAGATAATGGTTGGGTAGCTACAATGCCTACTTTGGATGGCGGAGGCTACAGTTTCTTCATGAGGTTTGATGGAAGAGATAGCATTAAAATGATTGGAGATTTAAATGATGCCAGCTCAAGCAAGGTAGCAGTATCTTCATATCGCATTAAGCAGGATGCCGGTGTTGATTTAGTTTTTGATACCTATAACTATATAACCTTATTAAACGATCCGGATCCATCTGCCTTTGGCGGAAATTTGAAGACTGGTTTTAAGAGTGATATAGATTTTATCTACGATAGATCTACAGCCGATAGTATTGTTTTTATTGGGAAGCGATATCGCCAAACATTAAAAATGGTTAAGGCAACAGCAGACCAAAAGGCTAAATATGAAGCTGGCGCCTTAAAAACGGCCATTGATAAAATAAAAGCTTATTTTGTAGCCAATCCCAATTCATATATTGAAGTTGTTTCGGGTGGTACAACTATAAAATCTGCAGTAAATCCAAACTTTAGCAATAGCGTAGTTGCGGGTAAAAGACTTGATCTTTCGGCTGTGTTAGCAGATGGTTCAGTTGTTTCTTCATCTGTTAAGTTTGCTTATACCTTAAATGGAGTAGATTTTTTAACGAATTTAATCCAATCTGGAATTGAATTCGTCAATATTAAATGGAAAGATACTTCAACTTTAGCGGTTTACGATTCGACAGGTAAAGAGTATATCATTAAATCATCACCAACACCACTAATTCCATTATTTAGATTATGGGGTTCAAAATATGCTGGTATGCTTTCTCAGTATAAAACAATCTATCCTGGTACATCTACAGCTGGAGCGGTTATTTTAAATTATTACCATAATGGCTTGGTTCCACCAACACAGCCTTATTCTTTTAATTACGGTCGTATTAATTTTGTTTGGAATGTTCCTAATAAGAGTTTAAAACTATCTGGGTTTAGTTCGCAAAATGGCGGTACATCAGGTTGGGTGACAGATATTATATATAATTATACACTTACCGATGCAGGTGTTTATAAATTTACGCTAAATACAGCAGCGTCAGGTGGTTATGTGGCCGTTCCCTTATCAAAACTGGATGCGTTTTTATTAGCTAATACAATAACCTTCGATTACTACGTAGATAATGGTAATTTATATGCTAAAATGACGAGTGTTAATGATCCAACCATCGTGATGACCTTTGCATTGCAATAAAACAAACTAAATTTCTTTCTCTCCCGTAGCCCTTGCCCTAAAAAGCAAGGGTTTTTTTATGACATAATTTTTAAACCCCTCCAGCCGTTTATGCTTATATTTGTAGCGCATGAAAAAGAAAGTAATTTTTATCCTGTTTGTATTGGTACTCACGTTTGCAACCAGCCAGCATGTTAATGCTCAGTGCTCTATGTGTACCATTAATGCCGAGCAGGGCGTTAAAAACGGTAATACACAAACGGCGGGTTTAAATACTGGGGTTTTATATCTTTTATCTATTCCATACTTAATGGCCGTAATTGTTGGGGTAATCTGGTATAAAAAATACCGTAAAAAAAACATTCACCTCAATATGAAAAGGGAACCTTTTAATTTAAATTAAAAGCATGTCTGGCACTACGTCTAAACTTTATGCCATTGTGCATTGTAAATGTCCGCATTGCCGTAGGGGAGATATTTTTACCGGCAGCATGTACGGCTGGAATATACAGCATACCAAAGAAATTTGCGGCCACTGCGCGCAGCGTATAGAAATAGAGCCCGGTTATTTTTATGCCGCGATGTACGTAAGCTACGCCATGAATGTGATAGAAATGCTGGTGGCCAGCTTTATTACCTATTTAATTTTCGGCCCGCTTACCGATAATACCTTCTGGCATTACCTCATCGTAATTTTTACAGGCTGTTTTATCCTGTATCCCTTTAATTACCGATATTCGAGGATCATTTTACTTCACGTTTTATCGCCAAATATTAAGTACAAGCCATATTACGATAAGTAATTAGGTTAACTGTTTAATTGTATAAACTGGTTAATTGTTGGTTTGGTAGTTAGCGATAAGCGTTTGGCGCCGATTAAACAATGCGCATTTAGAAACGATTAACCAATTAACCGCTTAACCATAAAGCTGTATGTTAAAAAAAGAAACCTTAAACTTTATAAAAGATGTTGCAGAAAATAATAACCGCGAATGGTTTGCAGTGAATAAAGAAGTTTATGAAGAAGCCAAAAACGATGTTTTAAAACTTGTAAGTGCCATTATTCCCGAACTGGCTAAAATAGATCCGATACTTTCGGCAGAGGCCGACCCTAAAAAATGCCTCTTGCGCATTTACCGCGATGTGCGTTTCAGTAAAAACAAAGATCCTTATAAAAATAATTATGGCATGTGGTTTTCTACCAAAAAAGGAGGGAACGAGCCCGGCTATTACCTGCACATTCAACCCGGAAAAAGCTTTATAGCCGGAGGTTACTGGATGCCCGATGTTCCACATCTAAAACTGATCAGGCAGGAAATAGATTACAATGCCGAAGACTTTAAAGCAATTATTAACGAAAAGGAGTTTAAGAAAAACTTTAAGCTAGGGGTTGATAATGCATTGAAAAATGCGCCTAAGGGATATGATCCGGCTGATCCGAACATCGAACTCCTGAAATTAAAAAGCTTTGAAGCAACGATGAAAATCGGTGATGAAGAATTTTTTAAACCGAACCTCGTTAATAAGTTGATAAGTTCTTTTAAAACGGTACAACCTTTAGTTGCATTTTTACGGAACGCCATAGATGGTTAACTGTATAAACGGCATAAATTGGTTAACTGCCACGATTAAACAGTTAACCGATTAACCAATTAACCCCAAAATTAAAACAATGAAAAACACCTTTCTTGCATTTGCCTTTTTCCTCCTTATTTCTTCGCTTACTTCCTGCGTGGTGCTTTCACCAAAAAAGTACAAAGCCTTGTTGGGTACAAAAGATTCGCTATATACTGCCTTTAACGAAGGTTTGATTAAAATTGAAAACCTCGAAAAAGAAGTAAACCGGTTAAAAAAAGATACTACCTTAATGGCCGAAGAACTCCGCGATTTACAGCGCAATTACAATACCGTTGATGCCAATTATAAAAAGCTAAAAAGTAATTCATCTTCAGAAATCACCAAACTATCCGGCGATTTAGCTGCTCGCGAAAAACGCTTAAAGGAAGTAGAAGAGGTATTGCGTAAACGCGATGAAGCCACCAATGCACTGAAAGAAAAGCTGCAACAAGCATTGCTTGGCTTTACTAAAAGCGGTTTAACTGTGGAGATTAAAAACGGAAAGGTGTATGTATCGTTAACCGATAAACTCTTATTCCCTTCCGGAAGTATCATCATTGATGAAAAAGGGAAGCAGGCGCTTACACAACTGGCCAATGTATTAAAACAACAACCCGAAATCAATATTGCTGTAGAAGGCCATACCGATAACCAAAAAATAAATAACCTTGGACAAATTAAAGACAACTGGGATTTAAGTGTATTAAGGGCCACCTCAGTTGTACGTTACCTGACTGAAATTGGAAAGGTAGAAAGTGTTAGGATGACGGCTACAGGTAAAGGCGAATTCCAACCATTGGGTACAAATGCTAACGCGGATGGAAGAAGTAAAAACAGAAGGATCGAGATTGTACTTTCACCAAAACTGGATGAACTCTATAACCTGATCAAATAGTAATAACAGTTAGCAGTTTAAAATTGGCAGTTTGCATCAGTATTAATGAACAAATGGCCAGTGAACGAATGAACGAAATAAAGTCTTGCAATAAGTGCAGGACTTTTTTTATAGATTTTGGTGGCGTCGGTACGATTTTAAGATCTTAAAAGTATGTTCGAATTCGCTGCCGCTCAGGTTGGCATAATCGGGCATGGAAAGCTTGTGCACGGTTAAGAAATTAAGCAGTTCTTTAATTACGTTCGATACCTCTTCAGAATCTTCGGTATGTTTCAGGGTATCGATCTTGTTAAGCAGAAGCGAAATCTCAAACATTTTAAAATCATTCTTACTGGTAAATTCGAGGCCAATGTTGGCTTCAACCAGTGCCTGCTCGTAGTTGTGTGTGGCACTGTAAAAATTGGCCTTAAAAACACTAAAGCTTGCCAGTATAAAATTGGTATAATAGGTATAATCGCTGCTAATAATCTTATCAACAAACTGGATAATGCGCTGTGCCTTTTTAAAGTAATTGAGCTTAATATAAGTTTGCCCCAGGTGAATAAGCAAGAAGGGCGAAAACACCGAGTGACGCACATAAAAAAGGTTCGGATACTTGCTCAGGATGGCCATAATAAAACGGTGGCATTCGGCGTAGCTCTTTTGTGAGAACAGGGAGATCAGGACCATCCGGTAGCACAAAATTTCGGCAGAAGTCATCTCTTCGTTTTTACGCGGCGTGCTGCGGTCTATATCCTGGCAAAGCCTGATAATTTTATCTTCGAGGGTTTTACTGTCGCTGGGCTTGTTAACCAGGTTGTTGTAGAAGTAAAGAATTAAATCGTAGGGATTGATAGGAAAAAGTTCATTTAACCGCTTGTAATTTCTTTTGAGCGATTGCATGGTATTGGCCAGGGCATTTTTATCTACATCGATGAGGTTAACGTTGCATTCTATCACATGCAGCATAATCTGGATATCCTCGTTGAGTACATTTTCAGAAATGGTTTTCACGGTTTCCTTGTATAGGCTGCTCATGGTCCTGCCGGTAGCCATGATATCGATAAAATCCATTCCAATGCTTAACTTGTTAAAGTTAGAATTGGCTTTGCCCAGTTCGAATTTAGAAACATAGCAGATAAAATCGAAAGCATTGTTTTTTTCGTTATTGCTAAATGGAAGTCTAAAAATATTTTTGAGCGCTGCAATTTCGTTTCTGTTCACGCAAAAGCGGATAGACCAGTTTAAAATATGGTACCTGAGGCTGCTCTGTACAGCGAAGTTGTTTAAAATGTATTCAAAAAATGATTTATCGGGCTTGTAGGCAAATTTATCCGTTACCTGTATAAACAGGAAGTAGGTATAAATGTCGTCGTTCAAAAAGCGTACAATTTCTGTCGGAATGGCAGTACTTAATCGTTTTTCTTCTATTATAATACCCGCTTGTAAAAGTTCTTCGTAAGCATCGGGATAGCAGTTGATGTAACTGAGTATTTTTTCTTTCGATACCCTTAGTTTTTTACTTCCTTCCGAAATGGAATCGCTTATTTTCTTAAGCAGGAATATTTTTTCGGTACTTTTTTTAGCCAGAAATACCCGCCTTTCCAGGAAATAATTAATGAGTTCATAACACAGCAATGGATTATTCAGCTCGAGATGATGGTTTTCATCTTTAAGCTTAAAATAAACCTGTAACCAAAAAGGGGTTTTAAACTGGGTTAAAAGGGGAGGGCTAACATCAGCTTTGTTAATGGCTTTATTTTCGATGTTGCTGAGGGCGTAGAGTACTTCTTCGGTATTGAGTGAGGGGACGTTGCTTAAGGTGTCGTCATCGTAAAAGAGGCCTGTGTACCACAATTTGGTTAACGACGCCGACCCGTAAATGGCGGGCTGGAGATTGATCCAGCTATTCGTTCGCAGTGCGAAAACAAGTTTAACAAAATTGTTTTCTTCAATGCTGTATAAGAAATCGATAAAAGTTTTAAAATAATTGCTTTTGGCCAGGTGTTCGTCAATACCATCAACAATAATCACAAAACGTCCTTCGCGTTTATCGGGGTTCTTTTTAAAAAAGCCTATCAGTTCGGTAAGGCTGTTAAATTTAAATTCTTTTAAAAACCATTCCTGTAAAGTACTGCCAGTTTGTATAATGGTGTTAATACTGGTCGAATTTACCATTAAAACGATATCATTTTTATAAAGTGCATTTTCTGAGAGGAAAAAATACTCAATCATGTGTGCCAGTAATATCGATTTGCCCTGGCCGGGCTGTGCACTTACTGTGGTAAACTGGTAATTGTTTTTTAAGAAATAATCGAAATCGGGATAAAAGAAGCTCCGGTTGGCGGTAGCATTAAACGGAATCCCCGAATTGTTTTTATTGGCAATTAGCGATACTTCTGTAATGGCATGGGTTTTTAATTTTAAATCTTGCCAGATACTTTGTACAGAGGTTGTCTGATTTTCCTTGTCTTTACAAAACGAATCCCAATCGTTATAGCCTATGTATTGCGATAAGCTGTTTAAGGTAAAAAGCGAGAATTTATGCAAAGTATTGGCGAAGCCAAAGAAACGTTTGATGGTGGTTTCGCTTACATAATTCTTGGTTTCTTGAAATACATACTCAGAAATGATCTTACAATGGGCAGGGTCGATATTTCTCAAACCTGATTTTATAAGGACAAACTTCCTAAGTTCAATAAGGAGATCGTTAGCATTCATGAATTAACGTATGGGGATGACTAGCGCTAATGTCATCATAATTTCACAATTGAGGAAATCTATTCATGAAGAATGCGAGCTATGAATAAAATGAATGGAAGAGATTTTAGGAAAATGAATAGCAATGGATGAAATACCAACCTATTCAAGATTTAGATTTGTCATGATTATATAATGCACCTATAAAAACATTTACCTAACGGCAGCATTTACCCATAGTAAGTCTTCTAAACAACGCCTGACATGATGAAAACTCATACTTTTTCGTCCCGAATAGGGATAGTCCGCAATACCTGTGTTGCAATCATCATTTTATTAACGCTCTTCTATTCCAAATCGTATGCGCAAACAAAAGTTTTTGCGAATAACGTATCTGCACAAAGCCATGTAGATAATGCAAACAATGCAACTTTAAACAACAACACCTTTGCTACTGTAAATTCTTACGGTGGTATTGCCGTTGGTATAGGTAGCTATAGCGGAGAGTTGGAACTTAGATATCCGGCAGCAGTTTCTGCGGGTGTTACTTCCTATATCAGGCTTGATTTTGACGGAGATATTTTAAACAGGCTGCTGGGAGGTAGCCTGGGCGGTTTGCTTGCCAATGTAGGCGGAACAGTTGTTCTGGGCAACCACTCTTTCGAGGTTGGTGCCAGAAATGGTTCTACCCCTATATTAAGCGGAAGCAGTACCGCCGCTTTCTCAGCCGAAAATCTACGTTTGGTAAAAGATGCCAACGGATTCTTTTATGTAGCAATAACACCTACACAGGCTTACGACAGGGTATATATAAAAGATGTAACCAATGCTTTATTACTTGGTGTGGCCAATAATACCAAGGTCTATTATGCATTTTATACTTCAGGCACCGACCCCTGTGCCCAGGCATTTGCCACAGGTTATGAAGGCACAGGTATAACACTCGATGCGCTTCAGCTCGGTAGTTCGGGCGTTACCAATAGCGAAAGGGCCATTGATGCTGATCCGAATAATTTTTCTCAACTCAGTTTAGGTATACTTGGCGTGGCATCATCCATTAGCCAAAATTTTTATTTTGCAACACCCTCAAATGCAGGCGATGATTTTACTTTAAGACTTAGCTCAACACCAGCATTACTAACTGCCGGTGTTTTAAAAAATATAACGGTTACGGCCTATAACGGCAACCAGCAGGTTTATACCTCTACGGTTGACCCGGCCCTGTTAAGCTTAGATTTACTGGGGCTGCTAAATAGCGGTCAGCCGGCATCCATTCCGTTCTCGCCTGGCTCCAATGTTGTTTTCGATCGGGTAAAAGTTACCCTCGGTTCACTGGTGAATTTAAACCTTACACAAACCATTCAGGTTTACGGGGTAATCCGTTCGGCGGGAAGGCCAACCTTTACTTCCCCTGCAAGTAATGCCATCGCTGCATGTTATAATACACCGGTAGCTTTACAGGCCACTACGCCAAGTACCAACGAACTGATCTGGTACGACGCGATAGAAGGAGGAACTGCATTGCAAACCGTTGCTTATAACGGCACCTTTACTACGCCGGCATTAACTGCCAATAAAACTTACTATGTTTCGGCCCGCAGATTGGGTTGTACTGCCGAATCGGCCAGGGTACCTGTAGTCATTACAGTAAATCCGCAGATTATCTTTAACGGATCGACCCTAACCAATGCTACTGCTGGTTTTGCCTACGCTAAACAATTGGATGCAGCAACGGGGGGTACACCGGGTTATACTTATGCTTTAGCTGCCGGCAGCACTTTGCCAGCTGGCTTAAGTTTATCGGCAAGCGGTGCAATAACCGGAACGCCAAGTGTAGCCAATACTTACACTTTTTCAGTTGTAGCAAAGGATACGAAGAACTGTACTTCAACAGCAACCTACAATTTAACCGTTACAGCAACCCTGGTACTTACACCGGGCGCATTGCCTGAAGGTATAACAGGTACCGTTTATGCAACGCAAACCATTCCGGCTGCAACAGGTGGAACAGGACCTTATACTTATTCGGCTACAGGTGTTCCTCCGGGATTAACCTTTAACCCAACCACCAGAGAAATTAGCGGAACACCAACCCAACCTGGAATTTATACCATTCCGGTTACAGTGGTTGATGCCAATGGCAATACGCTTACTTCGAATTATACGATAAAAGTTACTGATCCTTTGGTGTTACCTGCAGCTACATTGGCTGATGGAACAACAGGAACAGCTTACCCTACACAGGTTATACCAGCTGCAACAGGAGGCACCACGCCTTATACCTATTCGGCAACAGGTCTTCCTCCGGGCTTAACTTTTAACCCATCAACCAGGGCAATTACCGGTACACCAACAACTGCCGGTACTTATACTGTACCTGTTACGGTAACCGATGTTGATGGCAAAACAATAACAACCAATTATAGTATTACGGTAAACAATCCTTTATTGTTGCCTGCCGCTACTCTGCCTGATGGAACAGAAGGAGCAGTTTACGCTACCCAAACTTTACCAGCTGCAACAGGTGGTGTTGGTCCGTATACTTATGTAGCTACAGATTTACCTGCAGGATTGGCTTTCAACCCAGCTACAAGAGAAATTACAGGAACACCAACACAGGCAGGTAATTATGCCATTAGTGTTACGGTTACCGATAGCCAGGGTAAAACGGCAAGCAATACCTATCCGATTAAAGTAAACGGAACGCTAAGCCTGCCAACCAAAACCTTGCCTAATGGTGTAGTGGGCACAACTTACCCAACACAAACTTTACCAGCAGTAACAGGTGGTACTTCACCTTATACTTATGCAGCAACCAATCTGCCTCCGGGATTAGCATTTGATCCGGTAACCAGAGAAATTACTGGTACACCAACACAAGGTGGTACCTATAATGTTGCGTTAACTGCAACCGATGCAAACGGAAATAAAGCCACTACATCTTATGCCATAACGGTAGGTGTGAGTGCTCCGGTTGTAGCTTCTGCTACAGTATGTTCGGGCAGTACGGCTACTTTAACCGTAAGCAATTTACAGCCAGGTGTAACCTATAACTGGTACGCCTCTACAGGTAGCACCCCATTGGTAACCAACAACAACGGTACTTTTGTAACGCCAGCCGTAACTTCAGCAACTGTATTCTATGTAGAGGCAGTTTCGGGAACAGCGGTAAGTACAAGAACATCAGTTTCGGTTTCGGTTAATCCGCCAGCTACTTTAGCAACGGTAACCACCAATAACCAGAATATCAATTCTGGTCAAACCACAACATTAAATGCAACTGCTGATGCAGGTAACACCATTGCCTGGTTCGATGCACCAACTGCAGGAACACAGGTTGGAACAGGAAATTCGTTTACTACTCCGGCTTTAACAGCAACTAAAACTTATTATATTGAAACAACCAGCTCAAGCGGTTGTAAAAGCGCAAGCCGCGTAGCAGTAACTGTAACCGTAATTAACGGCGGTGGTGCAACAGCGTGTAATGCAGCAAACTCACAAAACTCTGGAATTACCGGAATTTGTTTATTGTGCGGAATTACCGGTGCAGGAAATTCTACTGATGCCGATGCAACCAACTTTACCCGGATCAATTTAGCGGTAGGTGTAGGAGCAACAGGCTACCAACAGTTAATTTTCCCTGCGGCAGGTGTTGCTACTGATAGCATTCGCTTAGATTTGGCTTTACCAAGTGGTTTGGCCGATGTAGGTTTGCTAAGCAATATCACCGTTACCGTATATAATGGTACAACGGTTATAAAAACAACACAAATCAGTGCTTCATTATTAAACCTTCAACTTTTATCGGCTAACCGTTTTGCAGCAACTGTTGCAGCAGGTGGTGTGTACGATAGGGTGCAGGTGAGCTTCGGCGCTGTAGTTTCGGCATTAAGCAGTTTAGATATTTATGGCGCAACTGTAGTTTATCCAAACCCAACCTTTATTTCTGGGGCACAAACCATTTGCTCGGGCAGTACTGCAGCACTAAGTGCAACAGCAAACGGTGGTACTACTTTAGCCTGGTTCGATGCGCCTACGGGGGGCAATCAGGTGGGTACTGGAGCAAACTTTACAACTCCGGCTTTAACTGCAACGACTACTTATTATGTGCAAGTTAGCAAAGGAAGCTGCTCAAATACAACAAGGGTACCCGTAACGGTGACTGTTAATCCGGCAATTGTATTTGCAGGCACAACTTTAACCAATGCAACAATTGCATCGGCTTATAGCAAACAACTTCCGGTATCCACAGGTGGTACCGCAGGTTATACTTATGCTTTAGCGGCAGGCAGCACCTTACCGGCTGGTTTAACTTTATCTCCAACTGGTTTAGTGAGCGGAACGCCAACCGCAACGGGTAATCCAACCTTTGATGTAGTGGTAACCGATAGCAAAAACTGTTCAGCAACGGCTACTTTTGCCTTAACTGTAACGCCAGCCCTGGCTTTGGCTCCTGGTGCATTGCCTAATGGTGTAACTGGTACAGCCTATACTACAAATGGAATTCCGGCTGCAACTGGTGGCACTGGCCCGTATACTTATTCGGCAACAGGTGTACCTCCGGGATTAACCTTTAACCCTGCAACAAGAGAAATTACTGGTACTCCGACACAAACCGGAACCTTTACTATACCGGTTACCGTAACTGATGCCAATGGTAATACCATTACTTCCAGTTACACCCTTAAAGTAACCGATCCGCTGGTATTACCTGCAGCAACCCTGGCTAACGGAACTACTGGAACGGTTTATCCAACACAAACTATTCCATCGGCAACAGGTGGATCAACACCTTATACTTACGCAGCTACTGGTCTTCCTGCCGGATTAACCTTTAACCCTGCTACAAGAGAAATTACAGGTACACCAACAGCGGCCGGAACGTTCACCGTACCGGTAACGGTTACCGATGCTGACGGAAAAACAGCAACAACCAATTATACCATTACCGTAGTTAATCCTTTATTGTTACCAGCAGCAACCTTGCCTGATGGAACAGAAGGAACACTATATGCCACACAAACTTTGCCAGCGGCAACAGGCGGTGTTGGTCCATATACTTATGCAGGTACTAACCTCCCAGCAGGATTAACTTTCGATCCTGCAACAAGAACTGTTTCGGGTACACCAACACAAGCCGGAAATTATTCTATTGGTGTAACGGCCACTGATAGCGAGGGCAGAACCGCAAGTAACACTTATGCACTAAAAGTAATTGGTGTACTATCGTTACCGAGTGCAACCTTACCAAACGGTGTGGTGGGTACTGCGTATTCAACGCAAACTTTACCTGCGGTAACGGGAGGTACAGCACCTTATACTTATTTAGCAACAGGCCTTCCTCCGGGATTAAGCTTTAATACCGCAACAAGAGAAATTACAGGTACACCAACTGTAGGCGGAAACTATACCATTTCTTTAACTGCTACCGATGCAAACGGAAATAAGGCAACAACAGCTTATAGCTTAACTGTTACCGTTAATGCACCAGTAGTGGCAGCAGCTACGGTTTGTGCCGGCAGCCCTGCTACCTTAAGTGTTAGCAATCTGCAGGCGGGTGTTACCTATAACTGGTATGCATCAACCGGAAGCACGCCATTGGCTACCAATAACAATGGTACTTTTGTAACTCCAGCAATAACTTCAGCTACCGTATTTTATGTAGAAGCAGTATCTGGAACTGCGGTAAGTTCGAGAACAGCCGTAAATGTTTCGGTTAACCCTGCTGCAACTTTAGCAACGGTTACAACCAACAGTCAGGTAATAAACAGTGGCCAATCTACTACTTTATTGGCTACTGCCGATGCAGGTAATACCATTCAATGGTACGATGCTGCTACAGGTGGAAACCAGGTGGGAGCAGGTACTTCGTTTACCACACCGGCATTAACTGCCAATACAACTTATTATGTAGAAACTACCAGCAGCAATGGCTGTAAAAGCGCAAGTCGCGTTGCAGTAACTGTTACTGTTTTAAACGGTGGTGGAGGAACAGCTTGTAATGCTGCCAACGCACAAAATTCGGGTATTAACGGAATTTGTTTACTGTGCGGTATTACCGGTGCAGGAAATTCTACTGATGCAGATGCAACCAACTTTACCAGAATATCGCTTGCGGTAGGTGTAGGCGCTTCAGGTTATCAGCAACTGATATTCCCATCGGCTGGTGTTGCTACCGATAGCATACGTTTAGATTTAGCCTTACCAGGTGGCTTGTTAGATTTAACCGCCCTGGGCAATGTTACCGTAAATATTATGAATGGTTCTACAGTGGTTAGAACGGTTCAGTTAAATTCATCATTATTAAATCTTCAGTTACTTTCTGGTAACCGTTTTGGGGCAACATTAGCTGCAGGTGGCGTTTACGACAGGGTGCAGGTTAGCTTCGGCGGATTAGTTTCGGCTGTAACCAGCTTAGACGTTTACGGTGCAACCGTTGTTTATCCAAACCCAACTATCACTGCCGGTGCACAAACCATCTGTGCTGGTAGTACAGCTTCATTAGCAGCAACTGCAAATGGAGGGACTACATTGGCCTGGTTCGATGCTCCAACAGGCGGGACAAAACTTGCTACTGGCGAAACATTTACCACACCAGCTTTAACAGCTACTACGACTTACTATATTGAAGTGAGCAAAGGTACTTGTCCAAATCCAACGCGTGTTCCGGTAACAGTAACCGTAACCCCAGCGCTTCCGACACCGGTATTGGCTACAATTGTCAATGTTTGTGAAGGTTCATCAGCTACATTATCTGTTGCCAATCCAGATGCTGCGGTAACTTACAAATGGTACGATGCTGCCGTGGCGGGTAACCTGGTATTTACAGGAGCAGTGTTTCAAACTCCGGCCTTAGCTGCTGCTACAAATTATTATGTAGAAGCATCGCAAGGTAACTGTACCAGTGCTGCACGTGCTGTAGCTGCGGTATCGGTAAACCCTCGTCCGGGATTACCGGTAGTAACCGCAAGCTCATCAACAGTAAGTGCTGGTCAGACTGCAATTTTAACAGCAACATCGGCTGATGCAAGCAATACCTTTAACTGGTATACTTCTGCTGCTGCAACTACTCCGGTATATGTAGGCGCTACCTATGTAACGCCACCATTATTGGCTACTACAACTTATTATGTAGAATCGGTTTCTACCAACGGTTGTGCATCGGCTACGCGTGTACAGGTTACCATTACGGTAGACGGCAACGGATCTCCAAATCCGGTACCTTGTGAGGCTGCAACTACTCAGGTTAGCGGTGTTACAGGTGTAGCCTTATTATCAGGCGTATTTAACCCAACACTGGCTATTGATAACGATACACAAACAGCTTCATCACTGGTAATGCCGGTAGGTGCATTAGGTGCTTCTGTTTATCAAAGAGTTGGTTTTGGATCATTATCTAAAGTTGGTGATACCGTACGTGTATTGGTATCATCGCCAGGAAAACTATTATCACTTTCGTTATTAGGCAATGCATCAATCACCACCTACGTTGGAACCAACAGCAATGGCGATTCGAAACTGCTGAATGATAACTTAATCAATATTCAATTGTTAAGCGGCAATACACAGGCTTTAATCACTTTTGTACCAACAACTGTATTTGATGGTGTAGAAGTTAGGTTAAACTCTGGCTTATTAGGCGCATTAACTTCAATAAACTTAAACTACGCACAACGTATATTGGTTGCTCCAACAGTAACAGCAGCTAATGTTACCGCTTGTGTGGGGTCAACTACCCAATTGCAGGTAAGCAATCCATCAGCAGGGCTAACCTACAGATGGTACGATGCTACCGGCACTTATTTAACCGGTAAAGATGGTATCATATTTACCACTCCGGTTTTAACAGGCGACACTAAATTCTATGTTGCAGCGGTTTCTGCAACAGGTTGTGTAAGCTATAAAACTGTAGTTAACATAACTACTAACCCTGCTCCGGTAACACCTGATTTACTTTCGGCACTGGTAAATACCTGTCCGAATACATCGGTTACCTTCCAGGTTAAAAACCCGGTTGTGGGTACAACTTACAACTGGTACAATAGTGCGACATCGAATACCGTATTATTTACAGGTGATAATTTTACCACACCATTAATTACCGCAAATACCAGCTATTTTGTAGCTGCGGTAAATAGCTGCGGTACTTCATCAACCAGAACGGAAGGTAAAATTGTATTGGGTACTATAGATATTCCGGTAATTACACCACCGTCTGTAACCATCAGCGAAGGTTCGGTTGCCGTATTAAAAGCAACTTCGAGTACTGCAGGTGCAACCATTAACTGGTACACTACATCAAACGGATTGGTACCAATATTTACAGGTGAAACTTTTGTTACACCGCAATTAACTACTACTACAACTTACTATGTAGAAGCTACAGTTGCGGGTGGTTGTACAGCTACCAGCAGAGCTACCGTTACGGTTACTGTTATTCCTAATGGTACACCGGTTACTACACCTTGTGGTGCTGCTATAACAACAGTGGCCAGTGGTGTAACAGGTGTGGCTGTTTTAGCCGGAGTTTTCAACCCAACGTATGCAGTTGATAATGATGTAAATACAGGATCAAGCCTGGTTATCCCGGTAGGTTTATTAGGTGCTTCGGTTTACCACCAGGTTGGTTTTACCGGATTATCTAACGTAGGGGATACCTTAAAAGTGAAAATTACTACACCTGGAGCATTGCTTTCGGTAGCGGTATTGCCAAACTTAACGGTAACTACTTTCCAGGGAACCACCAGCAATAACGATGCGGTGTCTGTTTCTAATCCATTAATCAGCTTAAAATTATTATCAGGGGGAACTTCAGCGATATTAAGTTTTGTTCCAACCAGTAAATTCGACGGTGTAGAACTGAGATTAAGTTCAGGTTTACTTGGTGCATTAACTTCTGTTAATTTAGATTATGCACAACGTGTAATTACTACACCTACAGTAACATCAGCAACCGCAACTGCTTGCCAGGGCTCGTCGGCCACATTAGGCGTACAGAATCCTCAGGCAGGTGTAGTATATAAATGGTACTTAGGCACTACTTATCAGGCTGGAAAAGATGGTGCAACCTTCACCACCGATCCAACTTTAACTGCTGGTACGTATACTTATTCGGTAACGGCAACAGCTAATGGTTGCGAAACCATAGGCACCAAAGTGGTGGTAACTATATTGCCTCCTGCAGCGCCTCCAATTGCTTCGACTACCAACCCGGCTACAACTTGTATCGGTACACCTGCAACTTTAAGTGTTCAGGCCGTAGCAGGTATCACCTATAACTGGTATGATGCAGCCGTTGGTGGAAACATGCTGGTTACCAACAACAGCAGCTTTACTACCCCTGCATCTCTTGTAGTTGGTCCGCATGATTATTATGTAGAATCGGTAAGTGGGGCAGGTTGTACAAACCCAACCCGTACAAAAGTTTCTATAACAGTTAATCCATCAGCAACTGCTGCAGATGTAACCGTGACTGGAACAACCTCATTATGTGCTTCGGGTACAGCGGTATTAACTGCAGCCAGCACTACAGTAACCAGTCCGGTGTTTACCTGGTACAGCGATGCTGCTTTAACACAGGTTGTTAACGTGGGTGCGGTATTCAATACACCAGCTATTACGGTTACTACCAAATACTATGTTACCGTTAGCGGTACAAATAAATGTGCAAATACCCCAGGTAATGCAAAAGAGGTTACGGTTACCGTTAACCCGGTTGCTGGTCCGACTGATATTAATTTAGCTGGAGCAAGTACCATTTGTGGTGGTTCTACAGTAACCTTGACAGCTACCAGCACTACGGTTACTAATCCAATATTTACCTGGTATAGCGATGCAGCCTTAACTACGGTTGTAAACACAGGAGCAAGCTTTGTTACTCCTGCACTTAATGCAACTACCACTTACTATGTAACCGTAAAAGGCGATAATAAGTGCGAAAATACAGCTGCTACAGCGAAATCGATTACCATTACGGTTAATCCAAAAGCTACAGATTCGGATATTGCCATCAACGGAATAACCTCAATTTGTAAAGGATCTAGCGCGGCATTATCTGCTTCAACAACCACTGTAATTAACCCGGTATTTACCTGGTACAGTGATGCCGCTTTAACTACGGTAGCTTATGTAGGTACAAGTTTTACTACCCCTGCATTAAACGCAACCACTACTTATTATGTAACTGTAAGGGGCGATAATAAATGCGAGAATTTACCGGCTAATGCCAAAGTGGTTACGGTAACTGTTAAAGAGTTTGCTACAGCTGCCGATATTGCAGTAAGCAATGCCCGTATCTGTTCTGGTACTACCGTAATGTTGATGGCTTCGAGTACAACAGTTACGCAACCGGTATTTACCTGGTACAGCGATGCCTCACTAACAAGTGTGGTGTTTACCGGACCAACCTTTACCGTGAACGGCTTAACAGCTACAACCAATTATTATGTAACAGTTAAAGGTGCCAACAAATGCGAGAACGGTGCTGCAGACGCGAAAGTGGTAACGGTTACCGTTAATCCTTTGGCAACCTCAACCGATATTATCCTTAACGGAAGTACAGTTGCCTGTGCCGGATCACCAGCTGTGTTGAGTGCAACATCTCCAACAGTAACTAATCCGGTGTTTACCTGGTACAGCGATGCCGCTTTAACCAATGTAAGTTTCATTGGTGCAAACTATACTATACCAGCTTTAACCAGCACAACTACTTACTATGTAACGGTTAAAGGCGATAATAAATGTGAAAATGCACCTGGTACAGCAAGGGTAATTACCATTACGGTAAATCCGGTGTCTACAGCAGCCGATATTACTGCTACTAACACCACCATCTGTTCTGGCTCTGGTACTACATTGGTAGCGAGCACGACAACAGTTACCAACCCAACCTTTACCTGGTATACCGATGCCAATTTAACATCAGTAGCCTATGTTGGTGCATCGTTTGTTACACCAACATTAACTGCAACCACTACTTACTACGTTACGGTTAGAGGTGATAACAAATGCGAAAACTCAAAAATTACGGCCAAAGTAGTAACTGTAACTGTAAATGCGGGTGCAACTGCTGCCGATATTACCTTATCAACGCCAGCTAAAGTATGTGGTTCTGGTTCTGTAGTAATCAATGCCAGTTCTACTACAGTTACAAGTCCGGTATTTACCTGGTACAATGATGCTTCACTAACCAGTGTTGCATTTACAGGCCCGATATTCACCACACCAAACTTAACCACTACAACTACCTATTACGTAACGGTTAGAGGTGCCAACAAATGTGAAAACAGTGCAGCAAATGCTAAAGCAGTAACGGTTACTGTTAACCCAATTGCAGTAGCAACTGATATTACTGTAAATGGTTCTACTTCAGTTTGTGCAAACACCGCTGCAACTTTAGCAGCAACGAGCACAACCGTAACTAACCCGGTATTTACCTGGTACAGCGATGCGGCATTAACTACTGTAGTGTTTACGGGGCCAGTATTTGTATCGCCTGCATTAAGCGCCAATACTACTTACTACGTAACGGTTAAAGGCGATAACAAATGTGAAAATACAGCTGCAACAGCCAGATCGGTAAATGTAGTTGTTAATGCAACACCAACTACACCAACAGTATCTGCTCCGGCAGGTGGTATTTGTGCCGGCGATGCTGCAACATTAACCATTACCAACATTCAGCCAGGAGTAACTTACCAATGGTACGATGCTGCAACCAATGGCAACCTGTTATTTGCAGGTACTACGTTTAATACAACTGCACTTACTGCCACAACCGATTACTACGTAATTGCAACCGGCACCGGTGGCTGTACCAACAATGGTGGCAGGGTTAAAGTAACGGTTACCGTTAATGCAAAACCAACAATACCAACGGTAGCTTCGTCATCAGTAAGTGTTTGTACCGGAAGCGCTGCGGTATTAACTGTTACCAACCCGCAAACGGGAGTTACTTACAACTGGTACACTGCTTCAACCGGCGGATCGCCTGTTGGAACCGGAGTTAACTTTACTACTCCGGCAGTAAATGCCAATGCAACTTATTATGTTGAAGGTGCTAACGGCACATGTACATCAACCTCAAGAACTCCGGTAAATGTTACCGCCTTGCCAGTACCGGTTGCACCAGCATCGGTAACAGCAGCAAACGGTACACTTTGCGCAGGTAGCTCAACCATACTAACCGTAAATAATCCGGTAACAGGCTTAGTTTACAGATGGTATGCTTCAAGCTCTGGAGGCACAGTGTTAGCAGAAGGTATTACGTTTACAACTCCTGCATTAAACGCTACTACTATTTACTATGTAGAAAGTATTGCAGTAGGCGGTTGTGCAAGTCCAACCAGAACAGCGGTTACGGTAAATGTACTTCCGGTACTCGACAAGCCTGTGGTAGTGGTACAAAGCACAACACCTAACAGTGTAACATTTGCATGGGCTGCGGTTGCCAATGCAACAGGTTATGAGGTTTCATTAGACAATGGCTTATCGTGGATTAGTCCAACAAGCGGATCGACTGGAACAACTTACACTGCGCTGGGCTTAAAACCTGATCAAAGTGTTACCATTATTGTAAGGGCCAAAGGCCAGTTAGATTGCCAAACCAGTGCAAACTCTACTCCGGTTACGGGCAAAGCTTCTAATCCTTTTGGAAACCAGGTGTATATACCGAATGCATTTACACCAAATAACGATGGTAAAAACGATGTATTCTTAATCTATGGCAATACCATTGCAAGTGCTAAAATGAGCATTTTCACCCAATGGGGTCAATTGATATTCCAATCAGATAACGTGGCTAACGGATGGGACGGAACCTTTAAAGGTGTTAACCAGCCAACAGGTGTATACGTTTACATGGTTGAGGTAACCTTTACTGATGGAACAAGTACCCTGAAAAAAGGAACAGTAACGCTGATTAGATAAGAAGAGGATTAATAATAAACAGATAAAATCATAGACCATGAAAATACTATCGGCTTTAAAAATATATGTTGCCATGTTCGGATTACTGCTGTGTACAGCAAAATCCTTTGCGCAAACCGACCCGCATTTTTCGCAATATTATGCTTACCCGTTATGGCTGAACCCAGCCTTAACGGGGGTAATTGATGGCGATTACCGTGGTTCGGTAAACTTTAAACAACAGTGGAGCGCGCTAAACAGCTCTTTCCTAACCGGTGGTGCCTCATTCGATATGGCGCCTAAAAAGAACTTTGCATTTGGCGCTACGGTGTTAAACCAAAGAGCGGGGGAGCTTGATTTTAACTACCTAACAGCCCTTGTTTCAGGATCGTACCGCTTACGTTTTGGTGCCGAAGGTTTGCAGATGATTAGTTTCGGCTTACAGGCAGGGATTATCAACCGCAGTTTCGATTTTTCTCAAGCCAGGTTTGGTAACCAGTTTAACCCAATTTCAGGCTACGATGGCGGCATGATGAGCGGCGAATCTTTATCATCACAATCTTCACTGGTACCAGACGTTAATGCCGGTATTATGTTTTTCGATGGTAACCCCAATAAAAGTGTAAACGTTTTCCTTGGAGCCAGTGCTGCACACCTAACACGCCCGATGGATCGCTTTTCGGGTAGTAATTCAAGAATCCCCGTTCGCGTTACCGCACATGGAGGTGCAAGAATCCGTGCATCGCAATTGTTAGATATTGTACCGAATGCTTTGGTTATGTACCAGGGAAATACAAACGAGGTTTCGCTAGGTGCCTATGCACAGCTAAACGTTAACCCATCGGCAAATATTTTGTTTGGGGGTAACTACAGGGCTAAAGATGCTGCAATTGCTTTTGTTGGCTTACAGCTAAAAAACATGGTTTTCGGATTGAGCTATGATGTAAATACCTCGAGCTTTAACCGGGCATCAAATAGCAATGGTGGTTTAGAATTATCTATTTCTTTAATCGGCCGCAACGGAATCATTGGTCCAAACTTCTTTTGCCCACGTTTATAATTATTTCAGATGAAAGCATCATGGTTTTCGGATCATGATAGCATCATCACCATTGAAACCAAATTTAGAAAGATGAAAAAAATATTACTCTTTTTGCTAGTGGCATTTGGCAGTTATGCAAACGCACAGTTTGTGGTAAATTACAAAAAGGTTGCCGATACTTATTTTGAAAATAAGGATTACTATGCGGCATCTACTTTTTATAAACGCGCATTAAAAATTACCGGAGATAGCACATACGCTATTTTACCCTATGGTAAAGAAAGAAAAACAGCTTCTGATAATAAAGCAATAGAAGATTATGAAGGATCGATTTATAACCTGGCAGAATCGAGCCGTTTATACCGTGAATTTAATGAAGCCGAAAAATATTATGCAGTGGCCATAACTTTTAGTAACACCCGCTACCGTAAAGCTCTTTTTTATTATGCAGAAAGCTTACGCGCAAATAAAAAGTTCAACCTGGCTATCGATGCCTTTCAGCAGTATATCCAAAGAAATGGAAATGACCCGCTGGCTAAAGAGGCACAAAAAGAAATAGAATCGTGTAAATTCGCCATCGAGGAAATGCGTTTTCCACGCATGGTGCAGGTAAAAAAACTTCCTGCTAATGTAAACGGTTTAGGATCTAACTATGCCCCGGTTAAACTGAACAACGAATTTTATTTTACCTCTTCGCGCCCTGTTGCTGTAGCTGGAAAACGCGATTTAGTTAAAACTGATGCGGGCGATGTGCAGGTTTCGACCAAAAGCAACCCTTTCATCAATAACATTTACACCGCTAAAGGTGAGTTAAGTGCAAGTGATATTGCAGTTAAAGTGGTTGATATCAATTTTCCTAAAAATATAGAAATAGCTGCCCCGGCTTTTTCACCTAATGGCAGTGTGGCTTATTTTACAGCCTGGAAGGATAAAGAAAAATATGGTATTTACAGTGCTAAAAAAACAGGTGATAAGTGGTCAGAACCACAACCAGTTGGTTTGCAGGTAAACAGTAAAGATTTTAATTCTTCGCAACCTTTTGTAACCAGCGACGGTAAATTCCTGCTTTTCTCATCAGATAGGAGTGGTGGTTACGGTAAATTCGATTTGTGGTACTGCGCCATCCGCGAAGACGGATCTTTAGGCCAGGCCGTAAACTTTGGTCCGAACATTAATACTGAAGATGATGAGCGTGCGCCTTACTACAATACTTTAACCAAAAAACTATTGTTCAGTACCGATGGCAGAACCGGTTTCGGAGGTCTGGACTTTTTCGAGTCGGAAGGCGATCTGGTTACCTGGTCAACACCAAAAAACCTGGGCTATCCTTTCAATTCATCAAAAGATGATCTTTATTTCACTGCAACTGACGACAGGGGGACGAGAGGTTATATCAGTTCTGATCGCGAATCATCATGCTGTTTAGAGCTTTTTGAGGTGAAAAAAGAATTCCTCTCTATTGCGGGTATTTTAACCGATTGTAAAACCAAAGCACCTTTAGCTGGTGCTGCTGTAACCCTTACCAATGCCGAGGGGCCGCAAAAGTTTACTACCGGCACAGATGGTGTTTACAGGTTTAAAGTAGATTCGAAAAGACCAATTAAATTGCTTTTTGCTAAAGACAACTATTTTGCCATTACGCGCAATTACCCATATGAAGAACTGGCTAAAGCAGATACGTTGATTTATAAAGATTATTGCTTAAGTCCTTTCAAATTGGGTATCCCGATGGCTTTGGATAATGTGTATTACGAATTTAACAGCGCCGAGTTAACCGAGCCTTCTAAAAAGGTATTGGATTTCTTAATCCCGATTATGGAAGATAACCCGGAAATGGAAATTGAATTGGGTTCGCATACCGATAATATCGGAACCGACGAATATAATCTCGATTTATCAAACAGAAGAGCTAAATCATGTGTTGATTATCTGGAAAGTAAAGGAATTGCGGCTGCGAGGATGACTTCTAAAGGTTATGGTGAGTCGGTGCCAATAGCTCCAAACGAAATTGTGGTTAAACGCAAGAAAAAAGATAATCCTGAAGGCAGGGCCAAAAACAGAAGAACAGAATTTAAAGTAACCAAAAAATAATAAAAAATTAGCATCCCGGTGAGCCATCTTCTTTTTAGGAGATGGCTTTTTTGTTTTTATCACCCTTTTTAAATTAATCTTTGTAATTTTCCGCCTACCATTTAAATGCAATGAAACTTCATATCCAACCAACAGTAATTTTTAGAACACCTAAGTTTTCATATCAAACAGAACTTACTGATTGTTGGGAGGAATTAAAAGAAGCCATTTCGATTTCTTCGGCAGCCTTTTACGAAACGATAAAAGACGTAAAGGCTAACGAGTTGGCCGGTCTTCCGCCTAAAATTCATTTTACCATCTGGAAGTATTTCAACCGGTCTAAATTCCGTGCAACACCATACGGTACCTTTGCCAGTTTTAGCTTGTTGGAGAATGCGATAAAGCCGGTTGCTGAACCTATTGTTGTACAGGAGGCATTGCAGGTACGCGAACTGGTTGACTGGCCGCAAAAAAACAATATCGGGTTTCAGCTGGCCGAAATATTACCTAAAAACTGCATGCTTTTTAGCAATAGCAGTTATTATTTAACACCAAACAGTATTCGCTATATAGCTTGTGCCGATGGGGTGTTCGAGCTGGCAGAACTCGATTACGATAATACGGTAAAGCAGATTTTAGATAGCTGTTTAACACCTATAAGCGTTAACGATCTGGTTAAGGAGCTGAAACTGGAGCATACTGAACTTGAAGGTTTATTTGGTTTATTGCAGGATATGCACGACCTGCAACTTATTTTTACTGATTACGATCCTAACATCATAGGCACTGATTATTTTGAGCGTGTTGGCTTTAATGATACTGCCAACCTGCCTAAATATCTTCTGGCGCAAAGAGCCGTTCAGTCTGGAAATCTGGAAGAGCGATTGCTTCAGGCAATTCCGGCATTAGCTAAATTAATGCAGGATATTTTACCTGCCAAAGATCAAGGTGCGCTTGGGCAATTTACCACACGCTTTAAAAAGAAATTCGAAGATCAGGAAATTCCGCTATTGGTGGCCTTAGATCCGGAAATGGGCGTGGGTTACGATGAACTGGAACAGGCAGGGCAAAACGACGATTTTATAGCCAGGCTAAATAACAAGCCTTCAAAAAAAAACACAGAAAGTGAGCAGATTAAAAACCTGTTACGTACGAACCTCTCTTCACAAGGTTTCGAAAAAGGGAAGACCATTTTTTTGAACAAGCTTTCTTTTACACCTAATGAAAAAACCTTGCCACTGCCCAATTCGCTTAGTATGATCATGTCTGTTCAAGACGATCTTATCTTTGCCGAGCAAATAGGCGGTGCTACATCAAATGCTTTAACCGGTCGTTTTACCATGGCCGATGAAGCGGTTGAACGTTATACCAAAAGTATTGCCCGCATTGAACAAGAAGCTAACCCTGATGTTTTGTTTTTTGATGTGGCCTATATGGTCGAGACTAATGTAGATAACGTAAACAGGAGAAAACTGATTTATAACCACCAGTTGTCTATCTTAAATTTTGATACATCAGCTTCGCCTTTAGTTTTAAACGATATACAGCTGTCGATACGGGGTACAGAAATTATACTCCGCTCTAAACGGTTAAATAAGCGGTTAATACCCCGGATGGCCTCAGCCTATAATTATTCCCGTTCCGATCTTTCTGTATTCAGGCTGCTTTGCGATTTGCAACACCAGGGCGTGCAGAGCAATCTTTCCATTCCGCTCGATAGCATATTCCCCGATCTGGATTATTATCCGCGATTACAGTACCAGAATATCGTTTTGAGCAATAACAAGTGGAAAATCAAAAAGGAAAATCTTTTAGGCGCCGATAAAAAGTACCTGCCGGTTGATCGTTGCCGCGAATACCTGACCAAATTAGGACTAAGTGCATATTTTAAGGCCGGAGTAGCCGATCAGATGCTGTGTTTTGCACTCAATAGCGATGAAGATCTGAATGCCTTTCTTCAGTACATACAAAAACAAACCAGCATTTATTTAGAAGAGGTTACCTTTCCCTGGCAAAGTACTGTTATTGATGAACAATCGAAGCCTTATCTTTCACAGTTTATCCTAAGTCTTACACACAATCAACAGCTTTATGCTGGAATTAAAACCCATGCAGCACCTGCAGCAGTAACCCGTTTTTTTCCGCCGGGGAAAGAGTGGCTGTATTTCGAAATATATTCGCACCAACAGCGGTCAGATCAGGTTTTAGCCGAGGTTATTGCACCTTTTATAACCAATCATGAAGCTGATATCAAAACCTGGTTTTTTATCAGGTACAATGAAAATGGAAACCACATCAGGTTTAGGTTGCAATTGCAAAACGAACTTAGGGCGCAGGCACTCATTGCCGACCTAATGGAAGACCTGGCTATACTTTTAAACAGTGGCCTGGTTTCTGATGTGCAGATTAAAACCTATAAGCGGGAGCTGGAGCGTTACGGAAGCGATAATATTGAAAATGTAGAGAAACATTTTGCCGTTGACAGCGCATTTGTACTTTCGCTTTTTGAAACCCAGCCCAATCATTTTGATAAATATAAACTTTGTGCAGCTTTGGTATCAACGCTGGTTGTTTCGAAAATAACCGACCGTCCAACCCTGTTTAAAATGATTAGTGGAATTTCTGATGCCTTTAACCGCGAACATCATTTAGATGCAACTGATTTTAAACAGCTGAACAGTCAGTACCAGGAATTCAGAAAAGCTCCCTTTGGTGGATTAAACGAAGATCAGCAGCAGAACTTTAATGCTTTATCAGCTTCATTGATTAGGATACTAAAACAGAGCCAGCCTGCACAGCAGGCAAAACTATTTAGCGATTTGATGCACATGCATGTAAACAGGCTGTTTAATAAAGATCAGCGTACGCACGAAATGGTTATGTATTATTTCCTGGTAAAAGAAATTCAGCGTCAAAATGCAATGGCCCGTTAACGGTTTAACCTGGCCATCGGATTAACAATATTTACATCTATTTCTGTAATATACCGGTTTAGCGGGTCTTTATAATACCTGAACATATAATCCTCGCCATAAAAATTGTTCAGGCGTTTCGCAATATTTTCAATCCCCACGTGGTGGCTTTCTGTTTGCTTGCCCTTATTATCATTAATCATATTAATGGTGGTGATATTCAGGTTATTGTTCTGGTAAACAATCTTGATCTGTGCCGGTTGGGTAGAATGCGAAACGTTACCATGTTTAAAAATGTTCTCCACTAAAGTTAACAGGATAAGGGGCGGAAATCTGAGTCCGAATAAATCGCCGGTTACATCGAGTTCGAGGTTAATGGTATTGGCGGTACGGAGCTTATGAAGGTTAATCAGGTGCTCAATTTGCTCAATTTCTTCACTTAAAGGAACTACCTCCGATGCTTCAGGCCGTTTAAGTGCATAGCGCATCATTTCGGCAAGGTTCATAATGGCATCGGCAGCCATAGGAGCCTTTTTACGGGCATCATTATAAATAAAGTTTAAGGTATTAAACAGGAAGTGAGGGTTAATCTGACTGCGCAGATAATTATTCTGCGATTGTACCAAATCATTTTCCAGCGCCTGTTTTTCGATTTGGGTAACCAGGTTCTGCCTTTCCAGCGCCTCTACCTTCTTTCGCTCTTCGAACGATTTGTTAATATAAACGTAACCGGTAGCAAAACCGATAAATAACAAGGATCGGTAAGTAAGAATATAAATATAGTTGCTATCGATAACAATTGGAGGTGAACCTTGAATAATTCCGACTGCCCTGAAAAGTAAATTTAAGAGGTAACTTATACCTATATATGCTACAACTGCACATAATATAAGAAATGAAATCTTAATTACTTTGAAAGATACTACCCGTTTGCTTAATAGTTTACCTAGAAAGAATGAGTAGATATAGAAGACAGAAATATTAGTAGCGTAAATTCCAACATAAGAACCGGGGGGAAGAAAATTTCCTCTAATTAATCCAAGGATAAACACTTCATAAATGATGTAGATTATCCAGACAATTAAGTGAATTTTATATTTTTCGTAGAAAGTTTTTAAGTTTAAAAGATTCATTTTTTTGCTTTTAATCTATTGAAATGCGGTTTTTATCTCCCAAAAATGGGGGTTTGTGTAAAAAAATAGTGGTAGTTGTTTTTCTGCCGCACCTTTACAGAAATTAATAACAACAATAAAAAATCACATTTAAAATAATATACCATGAAAGCGCAACACACAACTAAACTTGCAAAAAAAACTGTATTTGTTTATAAAAACATTAAAGATCAAAACAACTTCAGTACTAATCCGACCGTTGATCAAAGCCAAACTATTGCAACGAACGGAACCTGGATATTTGCAATCTAGTTAGCGATTCGCTTTTAACAATTCTTAATAATTCATGAACGGGTTAAAAAAATTAGTAACCGTTCGTCATATAATTCTAACATTTAAAGTATATTCAATCATGAAAATGCAACAAACAGCCAAACTGACTAAAAAAACGGTATTCGTTTATAAAAGTATCAAAGACCAAAACAACTTTGAAACAACTCCAACTAGCGATCAAAGTCAAACAATCGCCACTAACGGTACCTGGAGTATCATTGTGCTTACTACTACTGGTTTCTAGTCGATTTTAGTAAACTGCTTTGAACATAGGCAAAGAAAGCATCTTTATAACCTTCGCCAATTTGTATCATTTCATTGTTTACCAAACGTATAATATTGCCATCAACCTTTTTTATGGCAGTTTTGGCAACAATATTTGATTTATTTACCCTGATAAACGCATGAGTTTCAAGCGCTTTTTCAATCTCCTTTAATGTAAGGTAGGTGGTATGGGTTTCAGATTTGGTAATTATCTGGATGTAATTCTGCAAAGCCTTGATGTAAAGTATCTCATCAATGGCGATGTTCGAAAAAGCATACTTATGATCGCCTTTAATGTAAAGGGCAGCAACTTGCTCAGCTTCTTTAGGAGTAGCTTTCGCAGCGTTAGCCTCTTTCTTTAAAATACGGTCAATGCCTAATGCAAATTTTGCAAAAGAAATAGGTTTGAGTAAGTATTGATCAGATTGTACATCAAATGCTTGTAGGGCGTAGTCTGGATGTGCGGTAGTAAATATCAGGTATTTCGCTTTCTCTCTGATGTTTTTAGCCAACTCCAGACCATTTATACCTGGCATGTCAATGTCCATAAACAATAAATCAATCTCATCGTCAACACTAATCTCTGTAAGTGCCTGTACAGGGCTGGTAAAAGTCTTAAAAACCGTTAAACCAGGCATTTCGGCAATGTGATCTGTTAGTACCTCAATTGCATGTTGCTCGTCGTCAATAACAACGCATTTTAGATTCATGATTATTAAATATGTTTGTTTTTATGATTTGATTGCAAGTTAAATAAAAATGCATTGATTTAACAATTGGGCTAAAAAAAACTTCTCCCCGGTTTTGTCAGAAAAAACCGGGGGTTTCGTGTAAAATTCTACGGGGTTGATGTAAAAAAATTATCAGCCTAACTTCTTTTTCTAATCTTTAAACTGTTTGCCAAAAACAAATAATTGGAAGTGTTAAAAAGCTCCCGATGAAAAACATCTGCCTGCCCAATCTTGTGTAGCCTGTAGATAAGCAAATTAAAAACAGGCCATACAATACTGGGTTAAAAATTAACATTAGAAAACAAGAAAAGTAAACAATACCGAAAAAAGAAAATATTCCCCTACATCTATCTTCCTCCAAATGAAACACAACGAATACGAGTACTTACTTAATAAAATCTACTACAACGGGATCCTCAAAAAACAAGGGGTTAACGCAGATATTTATCAGAGAATGCAGAATGAGTACAGCAATCTCGATATGAAAAATTTGGTAGAAGGTAAGCTGGACAGCGAATACGCTTTTAGAAAATCTTTTTTGGTTGTGCGTAATTACGTTCAACAAGCCATTAAAGATGGTATGAAAAACTTTCAGTTCACCATGCGTGCTACTGATATTACCAAGCTAAGCTATATGGTTGATATGTTGAACAGGAATTTTTTCGATAAACAAAGTTTAGATCAGATCATCATCACAGCTAATTCGGTATTCAATCAATATAACTTAAAAAATTAATTACCAATAAAGATATTTACCATGGAATTAAAAGACGAAATCGGACAATTTGCCGTAAGAATTAAGAAAATGCTTCCACAAGTTCAATCTGAAGATTTAACCAGGAACGCCTTAGTAATGCCTTTTATTCAAATTTTAGGATTCGATCCTTCTGAGGTTCAATCTGAAGCTGTTTTAGATTTTGGTGTTAAGAAAAGTAAAAAGGTGGATTATACCATTATGAAAGATGGCGAACCAACTATTCTTGTTGAGTGTAAACACCATAACGATAATTTAGATATCCACGATTCGCGCTTATCTAAGTATTTCCGTAAAACAAAAGCTAAATATGGTTTATTAACCAATGGTTTAGTATACCGTTTTTACACAGAGAAAATGGTTAGATCAAAGAAAAACCAGGAGCCTGCGTTCGAATTTAAAATCACCGACACTAAAGCGGCTACAATTGCTAAAATGATCGAAGAGCATAAAGATTACTTTAACGTAGATCAGAAACAAGGCGTATTAGCCAGCTAATAAAATATTAATTTTAATCTAAGAGTTCCCGAAAATTCTTACCTAAGGTCCTGATGTAAATCGGGACTTTTTTTATGCCATGATTTTTGATTAAACCATAAAAAAGGGGAGAAACCATATTGGTTGCTCCCCTTTAAAAATATCAGCTTTAAGGCTGCTTAAATTAGCTCTACGCTTCTGCTAACGAAAGCAGTTAACTCAGCTCCGGTTAACATGCCTTGTGCCAGCAGTGCTAAATCTACGGCTTGCTTAGCTAAAGTGCTTTGCTCAGTCTCGTCCGATTTAAGGATTTTGCTAATTAACTTGTGGTTACCGTTAATAGCAACCTTATAGTTATCTGGCATCTGGCCATAAAAGCCCATTCCCCCGCCCATAGCAGCCATATCTTTCATACGGCGCATAAACTCATCCATGGTAATGGTAACAGGTAGCTCCTCAGGGTGTAATGCCACAATTTCTACGTGCATACCCGGTTTGGTAATGGCTTTTTCGAAAATACCGGTTACTTCTTTAACCTGATCTTCGGTTAAAACATGTTCGTTTTGCTCATCTTTTTCAATCAGCTTATCAGCAACACTCGAATCAACACGTTTAATTGATGTTTTTTCCAGTTTCTGCTCTAACTGATTGATGAAATGGTTATCGATTGGCGAATCCAGAACCAGTACATCGTACTCTTTTTTATTGGCCGATTGGATAAAAGCATCCTGTTTAGCCGCATCGTTGGTGTATAAATAAACCACACTGCCATTTTTATCGGTTTGTAAGGGCGATACCTTTTCCTTGTATTCCGGTAAAGTGTAAAGCTCGTTTTTGGTATTTCCAACCAGGGCGAAATCTTTAGCTTTATCGTAAAATTTCTCTTCGCTAATCATACCGTATTTAACAAAAAGACCAATGTCTTTCCATTTATCTTCATAAGCTTTACGGTCTTTGGCAAATAATTCAGCCAGTTTATCAGCTACCTTTTTAGTAATGTAGTTGTTGATCTTTTTAACATTGCTATCGGCTTGTAAGAAACTACGTGATACGTTTAATGGAATATCGGGCGAATCGATTACACCATGCAGTAACATCAGGAATTCAGGAACGATATCTTTTACCTCGTCGGTGATGAATACCTGGCGGGAGTATAATTTGATTTTGTTGCGTTGCATTTCGAAGTCATTCTTTAACTTAGGGAAATACAACACACCGGTTAAGTTAAACGGATAATCTACGTTTAAGTGAATCCAGAATAAAGGCTCTTCCGAAAATGGATATAATTCGCGGTAAAAACTCAGGTAATCTTCGTCTGACAAATCTGCAGGAGCTTTTGTCCAGATGGGGTTGGTGGTATTGATGATGTTATCAACGGTAACATCGCTGTATTTTGCTTTACCTTCTTCATCAACACCATCTTCAACAGATTCTGTTTTGGTGCCGAACTTAATTGGAACCGGTAAAAATTTAGCGTATTTATCAAGAATCTCCTGAAGTTTCGATTCTTCTAAAAACTCTTCCGAATCTTTATTTACATGGAGGATAATATCGGTACCACGGCTGGTTTTAGCGCCTTCTGTGATTTCGAATTCGGTACTGCCATCGCAAACCCAGCGTGCAGGTTCAGCACCTTCCTGATAAGATAATGTTTGAATTTCAACCAGATCGGCCACCATAAATGCCGAATAGAAACCTAATCCGAATTTACCGATGATTTCGTTGGCATCTTTCGCATCTTTAAATTTTTCTACAAACTCGCTTGCGCCAGAAAATGCAACCTGGTTAATGTATTTTTTAATTTCTTCGGCAGTCATACCCAAACCATTATCGCTAATGGTAATGGTTTTTGCAGCTTTATCTACAGCAACCTGTACCAATGGCTGGCCAACTTCGCCATTAAACTGGCCCAGAGAACCTAGTCTTTTAATTTTTTGAACCGCATCTACCGCGTTAGAAACCAATTCACGAAGAAAAATTTCGTTATCAGAGTATAAAAACTTCTTAATTATCGGGAAGATGTTCTCAGTGTGTATCGAGATATTTCCTTTTTCCTGTATGCTCATATGTGAATAAATTGTTTAATCTATATCCTGCATAACAAGGGCTGTTCCAAAGGGTTTTATTTGCCAAAATGACAGATGATGGGAAATGGAAGATGGGAAATGTAAGATGAGAGGGGGGAGAGAATGGTAGGAAAAAAGAAAAGCCAAAAAACGCTGGGTTTTTTGGCTTTAAAATCGTGTATGTTACGCTTAGTTTAAAAGAAAACTAGGTTGATCTTCTTCTAAGGAAAGGATTTTTGAAATTTTCTTCAGCAACACATCCATCTGGAAAGGTTTAGATAGGAAATCATCCTGACCGTAGTTTAGTGTAGTGAAATCCTTTGGATCATATAATCCTGAAATCAATAAAATCGGGATTTTCGATGTGCTTTCTATAGATTTTAGCTGTTCGCACAAAATCCGGCCATCTATGTGTCCCAGTGAAATATCAAGTAAGATTAAATCAGGGTTAAATTGTGCTATGCGGTTAAAAATTTCTTCTCCGTCATTTAATGCCGAGACCTTAAATCCCCCAATTTCCAATATCAATTGTATGGTTTCTAAAACCTCAATATCATCATCTACTACCAGTATTCTCTTCATATGTGTTAGCAATTATAATGCTGTTAAAATAATAACAAAAGTTTGTTGTGTTATGTTTACAATCTTAAGCATATTTTAACAATTTATATGTAGCCATTTATTATAGGCCTTAATATAGTTTTGCTTTAACTGGCTTGCTGTACGATGCCTTCTTTATGCAAAATAAAATTGAACAGTTCATCAATCGGTTTTTGCAATATTTTACCAGGTTCGATGCCGTTTTCTACCAACACGGAAATGAGTGCATCCTGATAATAATAGGCTATTGAACCTACAAAGTGGCAGGGTACATTTTTATGTTTGGGGTAATCCTTAATGTTGGTATCTACAAATTCCTGAAAGCCTTTTCTCAATATTTCCTGAATAAAAGGATGGTCTTTATGGTTGGCCATAAAGCGGCTAAAACCTGCTAAATATATATTTGGGAAAGGTTTTTGGTAAACATTGGTAATAATCTGCTCTTTTTCTGCGGGAAATGTTTTTTTAAATTCGGCAGCTAAGTTTGAAGGCATTTTATTGTACAGATAGCTTAACAATACTTTTTTTCCGAAGAAGGTGCCCGAACCCTCATCACCTAAAACATAGCCTAAGCCATGGTGACCATCGTGTATTTTCTTCCCATCGAAATAACAAATGTTTGAACCGGTACCTAAAATACAGTTTAAGCCTTCTGCATTTCCACATGTTGCATATACTGAGCCTAAAAGATCATGATCTACAGAAATAAAGGCTTTAGTGAAAATAGTTGATAACCCGTTCGAAACTACCTCGTGTTTATCGGGAGAGGAGCAGCCTGCGCCGAAAAAGTAAATTTCTTTAACCTCATCTGCATATTGGATTAAGGACTCGTTTTTAGAAATTAACCTGGCAATTTCTTGCTCACTTAAAAAATAAGGGTTTATTCCCGGCGTACTAAACTTAATAGTTTCGCCATTGTGATAGCCCATCCAATCCGTTTTTGATGAGCCACTATCTGCAACAAGTATCATGGATTAAATATAAAGATTTATTACAAAATTTTAAACTTTCAATAATTTCGTTACTTCATTTTAACGCTTATTGGCAGTATTTTAGCCTCAATATAAATTTACTAATGGTTTTTAATCAGTAGTTTATATTTTTTAACAAGCAATTTAAATATTTAATTGTTTTATCGTCAAAATGCAACAGCTAATACTGATTCACGAATTTAAGCAGGTAACCTTCCCTGCCAACAGCTGATTGTTAATCTATCTTATCTAAATTTAGTTTAATAAATCAATACTTCCGCTAATTGTTTTTAATGTGGTTTCTGCTATTTTCGCCTGATATTGCATCTCAATAAAGCGGTTTTGTGCATCAATTGCATTGCGTTGTGCTTCTCTCAGTTCTAAAGGGGCAATGCTGCCTAAACGGTATTTTGCTAAGGTAATATCCAGGTTTTCTTTGGCAATATCTACATTTCGCTGCTCAAGCTTAATCAAATCCAGATAAGTATTGTAATTTTCGTAGGCGGTAAGCAATTGCGCGTTTACATCCAGTTTGGTTTTGTTTAGGGTAATGGCAGAGTTATCGATCTCTATTTTTGCGTTACGCTCTTGCTGGCGCTGTAAAAAGCCATTAAACAAATTAATACTTGCGGTAACCCCATAGGTAAAACCGTTTGCGGCAAATTTTTGGTTAAAACCCGTTGGACTGGTACTGTTTGCCCTGCTGTAACCCGAATTTAAGCTTACCGACGGGTATCTTGCCCCGCGGATCGATTTTAGATTTAACGCAGCAATGCGCTGGTTAATAAAGGCATTCTGCACGTTCGGGTTCTGCTGCCCGGCCATTTCGGCCATTTTACTAAACGAAATACCTTTATCTACATCAATTTTATTTTCTACCGAAAATGAAGTGCTGATATCCCTAACCAATAACTGGTTTAAACGTACCCTGGCTACCTGCAAAGTGTTTTTGGCCTGCAAATAGCTTGAAGTATCTGTATTATAATCTACCTGTGCGCTTAATACATCGAGTTTGGAGCCACGGCCGAGTTGTAATTTTGTTTTGGCAATATTGGCGCGCAAAACTGAAACATCCATAGCGCTGTCAGCCGCAATAACTAACTGCTGTTGTCTTACCACATCGTAATAAGCTGTAATTACATCGGCTACGGTAGTTAAAATGGTTAAGCGGGCATTCAGTTCACCTTGTTTTTGCAGTTCTTTCAGGCGGTCGTAATTGGCAAACATGCTAAAGCCATCAAAAATGGTCCAGTTTAAATCGGCACCGTAACTGTTGTTGGTACTTTTAGCACCCGTAATCACCCTATCTGGCCCGGTTGCTGGTGTTTGCCGAGTATTTTGGATGCTCCCGCCGTTGGCATAATTTCCGGTGAGGTTAGGTAACATACCGGCATTGCCAATATTGGCATTGTTTTTTGCAATGTCAATCTGGTTTTTGCTGATTTTGATATCGTAGTTATTCTGTAAAGCAATGGTAATGGCCTCTTGCAGGCTTAGCTTTTCTTGTGCAAAACCCGAAAGCGATAAGCTTATCAGCAGGATAAATATTCTTAATTTCTTGCTCATCTTATTCTTCTATATGTAAAGCTTCCTGTTCAAAACGATGGGCTTCCTTTAATTCTTTATTCGGTTTGTAAGGTTTAGCCCAATACGAGTAAATGGCCGGGATTACAAACAGGGTTAATACCAAAGAGAACAACGTACCACCTACAATTACGGTTCCCATACTCATTCTGCTTTTTGCAGCAGCACCCAAAGCAAGTGCAATAGGCAAGGCCCCAATGGCAATGGCCAAACTGGTCATTAAAATAGGGCGTAAACGCGAAACTGCAGCTTCTCTGATGGCTTCCGGAATGGCAATGCCTTTTTCTTTAAGCTGGTTGGCAAATTCTACAATTAAGATCCCGTTTTTAGTTACCAGACCAATGAGCATAATGGTACCAATCTGGCTGAAGATATTCCAGCTTTGGCCACATAACCAGAGCGATAAAAATGCCCCGGCAACGGCCATAGGTACGGTTAAAATGATAATAATCGGATCTTTAAAGCTTTCGAACTGTGCCGAAAGGATTAAATAAACCAGCAGTAGTGCCAGGCCGAAGGCAAAGAATGTGTTAGAAGAACTTTCTTTAAAATCGCGCGATTCGCCACTCAAATCGGTTGAGAAGGTTTCGTCTAATACTTTTTTCGATATGGCATCCATAGCATCTATACCTTCGCCAATACTTTTACCCGGTGCTAAACCTGCCGAAACAGTAGCTGCAATAAAACGGTTGTTCCGGTACAATTGTGGCGGGCTGCTTTCTTCTTTAGCAGTAACCAGATTATCGAGCTGTACCAGTTCGCCTTTATCATTACGTACATAAACCGAACTCAAATCCAGGGGATCTTTCCTGTCGCCACGATCGAACTGGCCAATTACCTGATATTGTTTTCCATTCATGAAAAAGTAAGAGAACCTTTGTCCGCTTAAACCTAAATTTAAGGTTTGTGCAATTGCAGAAATAGAAACGCCCAGGTTTTTGGCTTTATCGCGGTCGATGGTCAGGTTGATTT
The DNA here is from genome assembly GCA_965284455.1 of Sphingobacteriaceae bacterium. Classification (GTDB taxonomy): domain Bacteria; phylum Bacteroidota; class Bacteroidia; order Sphingobacteriales; family Sphingobacteriaceae; genus Pedobacter. The sequence goes on along the minus strand of OZ260086.1, from coordinate 3,722,609 downwards.
CGGGCTTGTTAAATTTCAGGTTCACATCCGAAACGGTAAATGTAGGGTCTTTGGCTACTGCATCCATAAACAATGGAATTTTCTCGCGTAGCTTTTCAAAATTTTGTGCCTGAATAATGTAACTGATGGGCAAACCGCCCCGGCGACCAACCGAAATGGTAGGCTGCTGGCTCACAATGGTTTTTCCTTCGGTGTATTTTTTGGTAACCCGGGTCAGCATATCTGCAATGTCTTTTTGCGAACGTTCACGTGTTTCCGGATCGGTTAAACCCATCCGCACAAAACCTGAGTTTACAGCACCCGAACCACCAAAACTTGGTGAACTGATGGTAATGTTCACATTCTTTTCGGGAACAGAATCAATCACCAGCTGGTTCAGTTTCATGATAAATTTATCGGTATAGGCGAAAGAGGCTCCCTCTGGTGTAGAAACGTTAATGTTGATGGCACTGCGGTCATCATAAGGAGCGGTTTCTTTTGGCAATATCTTCCAGAAGAGAAAAATAAGACCCATACACACCAGAATGATTGGTACAGAAAGCCATCTTTTATCTAAAAATTTATTCAGATTCGATTCGTAGGCATCGTTTAATTTTACAAAATAAGGTTCTGTCCAGTTGTAGAAACGCGATGGTTTATGCCCTCCTTTTTTCATCAGGTAGGCATTTAGCATCGGTGTAAGGGTAAGTGAAACGAAGGCTGATACCAATACGGCAGCCCCGATAACCACGCCAAACTCCCTGAACAAACGCCCTACAAATCCCTGTAAGAAAATTACCGGCAAAAACACTGCGGCCAGCGTAATAGAGATCGAAATTACAGCAAAAAATATTTCGTTCGATCCTTTTATCGCAGCTTCAAATGGCGACATGCCTTCTTCTACCTTTTTAAAGATATTTTCGGTAACTACGATACCATCATCCACCACCAAACCTGTTGCCAGTACAATGGCCAGTAAACTCAATACGTTTATCGAAAAGCCAAAGGCATACATGATAAAAAACGTGAAAATGAGCGATACCGGAATATCAATCAATGGCCTGAAGGCGATGGCCCAGTCTCTAAAAAAAAGGTAAATAATTAAAATTACCAGTACCAGCGATAAACCGATGGTTTCAGCTACTTCGGTAACCGAACGTTTAATGAAAAGCGTATTATCTAAGGCTACTTTTAATTTAATATCTTGCGGGATATCGGCCTTTAATTTATCGAAACGTTTGTAAAATTCTTTACTGATATCAAGGTAATTGGCTCCAGGTTGTGGGATTATGGCAATCGCCACCATCGGCCTGCCCGATTCGCGTAAAATGGTTTCCTCGTTTTCGGGACCCAAAACGGCATAACCCACATCTTTTAATTTAATTACCTGGTTGCTGTCTGATTTCAGGATCAGGTTATTAAACTGGTTTTCATTAGTTAATTTACCAAGTGTTTTTACCGTAAGTTCGGTCGTTGCACCGGTAATTTTTCCTGATGGAAGCTCTACGTTCTCGTTATCTAAAGCAGTAACAATATCCTGCGAGGTTAAACCATAAGCGCTCAGTTTATTTGGGTCCATCCAAATGCGCATGGCATATTTACGTTGCCCCTGAATTTGAACACTACTTACGCCCGGAATGGTTTGAATACGATCGGCAATTACGTTTTCGGCAAAATCACTTAACTCGAGTGTATTGCGCTTATCACTCTGGATCGTCATCGATAAAATCGGATCAGAGTTGGCATCTGCTTTACTTACAACCGGTAGCCCGTCAATATCTTTAGGCAGGTTTCTGGCGGCCTGTGAAACTTTATCACGAACATCATTGGCTGCCTCTTCAATGTTTTTGTCGAGGTTAAATTCAATGGTGATATTACTGGTTCCCTGATTACTGGATGAAGAAATATTCCTGATTCCATCGATCGAATTGATCGATTTTTCAAGCGGTTCGGTAATCTGCGATTCAATGATATCCGAGTTGGCGCCAGGGTACGAGGTTCTTACCGAAACCACTGTCGGATCGATAGAAGGATACTCGCGCACCCCCAGAAAGGTATAGCCGATTATCCCGAAAAGGACAATCAGCAAGTTCATCACAATGGCCAGAACGGGCCTTTTTATACTCGTAGTGGAGATACTCATAATTATTCTTTAACCAAATGAACTTTAACCGGCGCATCTTTCTTCAAAGCCATTGAGCCTGTGGTTAAAACGGTGTCGCCTGCTTTTAATCCCGAAGTAATCACAATGTTTTCATCGGTACGGGTACCTGCCTCTACTTTAACTTCCTGTGCTTTGCCATCTTTCTGGATATAAACAATTTTACCTTTTAACACCGGAATAACGGCTTCGTTAGGGATCAGGATAGCATTTTGAAGGGTATTTAAGGCCAGTTTAATTTTGGCAAATGAGCCCGGTAACAGCGCATTATCTGCATTTGGAGCCAAAGCCCTGATTTGCAAAGTGCGTGTAGTGGCATTGATGCCAGGCTCTATAGCATATACTTTTCCTTTGTTCTGTTTGGCAGAGCCATCGGTAGTAAAAATAATTTCAGAGTTTATTTTAACCTGGCCGGCATATTTCTCTGGTACGGAGAAGGTAACCTTAACGGGGTTGGTACTCACCAGATTGGCAATTACTGTGGCAGGTGTTAAATAGGTTCCGGCAGAGATGCTGCGTAAACCTACCCGGCCGGTAAAAGGTGCTCTGATAGTAGTTTTTGCTAATTGCGCCCTGATTAATTGCGCTTGTGCCTGTAAAGATTTTAAATCTGCTAAGGCCGTATCGTATTCTTCCTGACTGATTGCGCCCTTGGCCAGCAATTGTTTTGCCCGGTTTTCGTTAGTGGCAGAAAGTTTTTGCTTGGTTAGTGCATCCTGCAATTGCGCCTGTATATCTCTGTCGTTTACTTTTACCAGCACAGTCCCTTTAGCTACCGTGGTGCCTTCCTGGAAATAAATTCCGGTAACCAAACCCGATACTTCACTTTTTAATACTACCGATTCATTGGCTTCAATGGCACCGGTTACTTCCAGGTCGTTATTAAACGATACCGGTTTTACTACAATACCATCTACCACAAGCGGTGCCGATTTTCCGTCCTTACCACCTGCTTTACCTTTCCCTGCACCGGCAGATGTTCCGCCTTTTCCCTCCAGTTTTTTGTTTGCGTTAATTCTGTAATATACCAGATAGGCCAGGCCCAGAGCTAAAACAGCATAAAAAATATACCTTTTCTTCATGTTTAAATTTGTGTCGTGCGTGTTCAGGACATTAGAATAGCATTAATATCCTAGCATTAGAGCACAAAAATATCCAAATAGTTTAGTCCTAAATTTGTTGTATTAAGGATGTTACCGATTTTAGTCGGAAGTCCGCAGTCCGAAGTCTATAGTTTGGACGCAAAAATGTTATTCCCGATCAATCATCATGGCAACAAAAATCATTAAATTGATGCTTGGTGCCACCGGGCCCATCAAGTTACATCCGCTTTCCGCTCATCGCCCAGCGCTAAAAGCAAAGCCAACAGAAACAACTATTTTACACCACATTTAGCTATTTTGTTCCAAAACCTCATCAATAAATCTAAATTTGCAGCAAAACACAGTGAATATGTTTAATAAAAAATCAATTTTAAGTTTAGTTTTACTACTAACGTGTATTATGGCAGCGAAGGCGCAGGTAAAAATAGGCTTTGAGGTTTCTTTTAAAGAGCCGCAAGCACATTACGCAGAGGTGCAGATGAATATTTCTGGCCTGGCAAAAGATTATGTTGATGTAAAAATGCCGGTGTGGACCCCAGGTTCTTACCTGGTTCGCGAATTTGAAAAAAGCGTAGAAGAGTTTAAAGCTACTGCAGCCGGCAAAGCGGTTAAAGTAGAAAAAGTGAGGAAAAATATCTGGAGGATCTTTTCTGCAAAAGCAAAGGATATTCAGATAAACTACCGTGTTTATGCATTCGAAATTTCTGTGCGTACAGCATTTATCGATGAGTCGCATGCATTTTTATCGCCTACGGCAATTTTTATGCATCCTGATGGAATGATTAAATCGCCAAGTACGGTTAAAATTATTCCTTTTAATACCTGGTCTAAGGTTTCTACAGGCCTAACTCCGGTTGCAGGCGAGCAGTTTACTTATAAAGCCAGCGATTTTGATATTTTATATGATAGCCCGATTGAAGTAGGTAACCAGGATACTTTTGAGTTTACTGCTGCGGGTGTTCGCCATGAAGTAGCCATGTACGGTGGAGGTAACTACGATAAAGAAAAACTTAAAGTGGATATGGCTAAAATTGTAGAGAAAGAAACTGCGGTTTATGGCGAAAACCCAAATAAATACTACCTTTTTATTGTACATAACTTTTTAAAAGGTGGCGGTGGTTTAGAGCATTTAAACTCTACTACTTTGGGGGCAACCAGAAATGCCTACAATACTGCCGAAGGTTATAAAGGCTTTTTAGGTTTGGTTGCACACGAATATCACCACCTTTGGAATGTGAAACGTTTGCGTCCTGTGGCATTAGGCCCTTTCGATTACGATAACGAGAATTACACCACTAACCTGTGGGTGGCCGAAGGTTTTACCTCTTATTATGAGAACAAATATTTGCACCGTGCAGGTTTTACTGATGTAAACGAATTTTTGAAAGATTTAGCAGGAGGTGTAGGTACGGTTTTAAATACACCTGGTGCCAAATATCAGTCGGCCGCTTCTTCCAGCTATGATGCCTGGATTATCGGGTATCGTCCGAACGAGAACTCAAAAAACAATTCAATTTCTTACTACAATAAAGGTGAGGTGATTGGTATTTTGATGGACCTAGAAATTATTAATGCCACAAAAGGTGCTAAAAGCCTGGATGATGTGATGAAAGTAATGTACCTGCAATGCAAAACTTTAAAACGCGGCTATACTGATGCCGAATTTAAAGCCATGGTCGAAAAAATATCGGGAATTAGTTTTACCAATTTCTGGGCGAAATATGTTAACGGCGTTGATGATGTAGAGTATGTAAAATATTTCGGCTATGCAGGTGTTGATGTTTCGACCGAAAATGCCACTCCTGGAAAACCTGTTACTGGTGCCAGCGGACAGCTCAGCAGTGAAGGCTTAACCATTACCGCTACGGTAAGAAATTCTGCAGCATGGATTAGCGGATTAAACGTGAATGACGTGGTATTAGCTTTAGATGATACTTCGCTGAGCGATGCCCTGTCAACTATCAGGCTAAAAAGCCCGGCTTTATCGTTAGATGTATTGCCTTTGGTGGCCAAAAAGAACATTGGCGATGTACTGAAACTTAAAGTTAAACGCGATGGCCTGGAGAAAGAAATTTCTTTAACCCTGAAAGAAAATCCGAATGTACGCTTAAAGGCAACTGTTAACGAAAATGCAACAGCCACTCAAAAAGCAGTATTGAAAAAATGGACAGGAGTTTAAGCTGTTAGTAATTTTAATTCGCAATTAATTGGATAAAAAATTCCCCATTTCCACAATGTGTGGAATGGGGAATTTTACTTTTTACACTTTGTTAGACCAGTCCTCGAATTTATCTTTATAAAAATATTAAACATCGAATATGCTTGCTAAAGTCCTTAAATGCAATGTTGTGCAGCTTTGATAGATTATTTAAAGAGAATTTCTACACATTGAAATCAAGACTTAGTTGGATGGCATATTATTTGTATTTTTAGTTCATTATAGCTTGTTTATCAAATCAATAATTATGAGGCGAATTAATTACTTGTTTTATATCTTTTTTACTATAACACTTCTTGGCTGTAAAACTTCTGAAAGAATTAAAGCGTACGACCTTATTGCTGTTTTGAAGCAAGCTGGGGATTCAGTAAAATTTAATTTTTGTGAGGAAATTAAAGAGGATTGGGACACTATAATTATTCTGCCTCCCTATACTACCGATAGTATGGTTGAGAAACAGAAATTATCAAATTGGGAAAATTTCAAAGATGAATATGGCAAGCTATCTCCTAATGACGGTGTTGTTACCCTGTTATTTTTAAATGAGAACAAAATAACACGGTACAGCATTGTTCCACGATTGAATATTGATATGTCTGGTTTTAATAAAAATGAAAGTTCATTGCCGGTTATTTATAAATCAGATTGTAATCATATTAAATTGAAACGAAGCAAAGATGTTCTAATGTTGGCTTTTGATTGATGCGCTGTTAGTAATTGTATGACAAAAAAATCCCGTAAGAAATTAATCTTACGGGATTTTTTATGCTTAGCGCCAATGCGCTGCCTTTTGCTTAGAAAGTATATCTAAAACCTAAACCAAATCGGCCGGCATTAAAATCACTGTCGTTGCTGCCCAAATAAATCCTTGGTCTCCAATCTAAAGCTAAAGCCAATGGTGCACTGCTAAATTTATAATCTAAACCAACCATCGGAACCAGAAAAAAGTTAGAACCACCATCATACAATTGAATTGACGGACCACCACCAAGATACCAATCTAAGCCTCTTGCGCCTGGAATCGAAGAATTGTATTGTAAAAATCCCTGGATAATGGTAGAATTACCACCAAATAAAACATCGCCCTGAATAGCAGCTTTTGGGCTAAAGTGGTGTCTGATAGATGGACCTACCAATGTAGCACCATCACCAAAATCGATACCTAAACCTAATCCGGTTTTATAGTTTTGAGCTTTAACGTTTGTTGTACTCAGTGCGAATAATGCAATGCATCCTAAAATTGTAAATAACTTTTTCATAATTAATATGTTTTTGTAAAATAATTATCTGCTTAACAACTTTAATGCCGTTTCTGTTTTTAAGGTCAAAATCCAGAACGATTAAAAAACAATGCTTGCATAGTAATTTTGTAATTGCTAAGTTTAGTTTTAAATTTTTGATCAGAATAAATACAGCTTTTGACTAAGCAAAATGTATTATTTTAATTAAAGAGGGACATATTGATCAATCTTTATGATTGATTTTTTAACTTAACCAAATAATAACAATTCATATGGCGGCAGAAATTAAACGGGTTTTTGATCTTTTGAAATATAGCCTCGAAAACCCTAAGCAGGAATTCATCAGCGGAAAAATTAAAGGTAAGTGGATAAATTATAGTACAGCCGATTTTTGTACAGCAGTAGATAATTTAAGCCGTGGATTAATTAAACAAGGTATTAACAAGGGCGGGAGAGTGGCTGTAATGTCGCACAACAGGCCAGAATGGAACATTGCCGATTTTGCTGCCAACCAGATCGGGGCTTACCAGATTCCACTATACCCAACGCTGGCCGAACATGATATTCAATTCATATTAAAGGATGCTGAGATTTCGATCGTATTTGTGGCCGATGAAGAATTGTATAAAAAAATAAAGCCCTGTGCCGATGCCATTAATCCAGCCATTAAGATTTACAGTTTTAACGAAATTGCCGAAGCGGAAAACTGGAATGTACTGATAGAAGCTGGCAAAGAAGATACAGAAATCAACCTCGACAATTATCGGGCAAAAGTTGAACCTGAAGACGTTTTAACTTTGATTTATACTTCCGGCACAACCGGTACACCTAAAGGGGTAATGCTTACGCACAATAACCTGGTGGCCAATTTTGTCAACTCATCGGTAGTAATACCCGAAGGTGTTAAAAAAGGACTGAGCTTTTTGCCCCTATCACATATTTTCGAACGGATGATCATTTATCTGTACCTGTTCAACGCTACTGCAGTGTATTATGCCGAAAGTATGGAAACCATTGTTGCCGATATTCAGCATGTAAAGCCTAACGCATTTTCTACCGTTCCCCGACTGCTCGAAAAAGTGTACGATAAGATTATGGAGAAAGGGAAAGCTTTAACCGGCGTTAAAAGAGGCATTTTCTTCTGGTCGGTTGCATTGGCCGAGAAATATTCGGTTAACGCAGGTGCCTGGTATAATTTAAAATTGGGTATTGCCCGTAAACTGGTGTTTAAAAAATGGCAGGAAGCGTTGGGAGGAGAAATTGTGGTAATTGTATCAGGAGGCGCAGCACTAAACCCGCGTTTAGCCAGAATTTTCTGGGCAGCTGGTATGCCTGTTTTTGAAGGCTATGGTTTAACCGAAACTTCACCGGTAATTACCGTAAACCATTTTGGAGGTACCATGTTTGGCACCGTTGGCGAAGTAATTAAAGGTGTGGAAGTTAAAATTGCAGCTGATGGCGAAGTGCTAACGCGCGGACACCAGGTAATGAAAGGCTATTACAACCGTCCCGATTTAACCAGTGAAGCAATAGACCAGGAGGGCTGGTTTCATACAGGCGATATTGGCGAACTGGTAGATGGCCGTTTTTTAAAGATTACTGACCGTAAAAAAGAAATGTTTAAAACAGCAGGTGGTAAATATGTGGCACCACAGATGCTGGAAAATAAATACAAAGAATCGATCTTTATCGAACAGATTTTGGTTTTGGGTGAGAACAGAAAATTCCCTTCAGCACTTATTGTGCCTAACTTCGAAACCTTAAAAACGTGGGCTGGCCGAAAAGGCATTAGCTTTACGGCAATAGACGAGCTCATTAAAAACGAGCAGGTTTTGGCTAAATATAACGAAGTTATTGAAGCTGCAAACGCAGATTTTGGTAAATGGGAGCAGGTAAAAAGATTTGCATTATTACCTAAAGAGTGGAGTATTGATGGTGGTGAACTTACGCCAAAACTAAGCTTGAAAAGAAAAGTAATTACCGAGAAAAATAACGAAGTAATTGAAAAGATATATAAAGATGCTGAAAACTATAAAGCCCCTCAATAATTTAAAAAGATCGTTAACCTGCCTGAGCATGGTTGTTTTATTGGCCGGTTGTGTAACCGGGCAATTAGGTAAAAATAACAGTGGCGAATATAAAAACGGCATGGTTGTTTCTGCCCATCCTGAAGCTTCGCAAGTTGGGATCGATATTTTAAAAAAAGGAGGTAATGCAGTTGATGCAGCCGTTGCGGTGCAGTTTGCCCTTGCCGTTGTTTACCCCAATGCCGGTAATATAGGTGGTGGTGGTTTTATGGTGTACAGAGGGGCAAATGGCGAAATAAATGCTTTGGATTTTAGAGAGAAAGCAGCTGCGGCAGCGAGCAGGGATATGTATCTTGATTCTGTTGGCAATCCAATTGTAGATAAAAGTCTTTATGGACATTTGGCTGCAGGAGTGCCAGGATCTGTTGATGGGATGGTCGAAGCGCATAAAAAATACGGAAAACTGAGCTGGGCACAGGTTGTACAACCAGCCTTAACTTTAGCGCAAAACGGCTTTAAAATTACAAAACGCCAGGCCAGCGAGCTAAACAGTTTGCACAGAAAGTTAATGGATTTTAATCCTAACGGAACTGCACTTGTAAATTTAGAGCATACCTGGCAGGAAAATGATGTATTGGTACAGCAAGAATTGGCAAACACTTTAAAACTGATTCAGGAAAAAGGCCGGGCTGGTTTTTACGAAGGTGCTGTGGCCGATTCGGTTGTAGCCGAAATGCAACGCGGCAAAGGCTTAATTACCAAAGCAGATTTAAAAAATTATCACGCCACCTGGCGTAAACCCATTACAGGCAGTTATAAAGGCTATAAAATTATTACCATGCCGCCAACCAGTAGCGGGGGCATTGCTTTAATCCAGTTGCTCCAGTCAGTGGAGCCTTATCCCTTAAAAAAATGGGGACACAATGCTGATTCTACTGTGCAGGTAATTGTGGAAGCTGAACGACGGGTATATGCGGATAGGGCTACACATTTGGGCGATCCTGATTTTTATGCTGTTCCGCAACAACAGTTATTAGATGCTGCCTACAATAAAAATCGGATGGCGAACTTTAGCTGGGCTGCTGCAACACCAAGCAGTGCAGTACTGGCCGGCGAAATTAAAGGAAAAGAGCACGAGGAAACCACACATTTTTCTATCGTAGATCGCGATGGGAATGCCGTTTCGATTACCACAACCTTAAATGGCTCTTATGGGTCGTTAGTTGCGGTAAAAGGGGCAGGTTTTCTGCTCAATAACGAAATGGACGATTTTTCGGTTAAACCCGGTGCACCAAATATGTATGGTTTGGTTGGCGGCGAAGCCAATGCCATTGCACCAAATAAGAGAATGTTAAGTTCTATGACACCGACCATTGTAGAAAAAGACGGGAAATTGTTTATGGTTGTGGGTACCCCGGGAGGATCAACCATCATTACTTCGGTGTTCCAAACCATTATTAATGTAATTGATTTCGGCATGTCGATGCAACAGGCAGTAGCAGCTAAAAAATTTCACCACCAGTGGTTACCCGACGAAGTGTATGTAGAAAAAGAGGCAATTGATAGCCTGACTACACAAAAATTAAGGGCCAAAGGTTATAATCTCGTGCCAAGAGGATCAATTGGCAGGGTAGATGCCATTCTGAGGACCCAATGGGGTAACTATCAGGGAGGGGCAGATCCCCGGGGCGACGATAAGGCTATTGGCTGGTAGCTGAATATCGCTTCAATTTTTTATCTTGGCTATAGGCAATCTGTTATCATTTGGGTTACTGCCTGTCTGATTTAAAATCTAAAGAGATGAAGAAGCGCATATTTAACCTTGCCCTGAATTATGCGGATTTACCTAATGTAGATTCGGCCATCTCTTTTGGCCCTTTTATACAATACCTGCACTATAAAATTAAAGAAGAGCAAACAGTAAAAGCCACACTTTATCGCAATGCTTTAAAAGAATTTGAAAAGCAGGGAATCGATAACCAGGTAATTGCGCTCGAAGACATTTACCAGCATGAGTTATTGCTCGAACATATGTATGCCTGTCTTTCGCCAGCATACATAGCCGAAGATCAACAGGCCTGGGGGCTTTGTGCGCCTATGCAGCCCATTACTTTTTATGGAACATCGCTGATGTATGAACTGCTGGAGCATGAAGAAAAAGATCAGAACAGTTTCGCAGGATCAAGAACCGCAGAACAGCTACAGCGGGATCGTCTGCATTTTATATATTCCTTCATTCTGAACGAATTGTATGCTTTCCATGCACCATTGAAGGAAAAATATCATTCAGGCATCAATTCAGATACCGGTTTGCCAGGTTATTTTCATATTGGGATAAATACTGGTTTTATTGAGGTAAAAGCTAAACAAACATTGCCTGAATTGAGTTACCGGGAGCTACAGCAATATTTGAGTGAAGAATCGAGCCTTGATAAGTTGCAGCAAGTGCTACCTTTATCACTTTTTGAGCTCAGGGGAATTTCGGTACTTACAATAACTGACGTAACAGCAAGACAGGCCGTCGAAAATATTAAAGCTGTGAGGTTGAGCCGTGTTCCAGGCAACGAGGGAGCAGCTTATTCAGAAGTCATTCAATCGCTTAAAGTACTGGTAAAAAATGCCAATATCCAGTTCGATCTTTTTCCTTTTGTAAGGGTTAACAATAAAATGGTTTACGGTTACGTAAAAGGGGGCAGCGGATTGCTTTTCTCGGTATGGGGCGAAGAAACCTTAAGCCCCGAAGCTTTTCAGCAAATTGCCGAGGGCTACGCTGCAAATCCCAATTCCTTTTATTCGCCCGATATCTGGGCCGAAAGCAGGGAAATGTTCCCCTGGTTAGAGCGGTTTAGGGAACTCAATGTAAAATCGATGGCGCTTTTACCTGTATTTCATAATCAGGTGTTAGTGGGCGTGTTAGGCATGCATACCTGGGTTGGTGAAACTTTCGATGAAAAGAAAATTACGCTATTGGAACAGGTGCTGGCACCTATTGCCCAGCTGTTGCAGGTTTATATTGATGAATTTAATCTCGAGATCGAAAACATCATCAAAGAGAAATATACATCTATACAGCCAGCTGTACAATGGAAATTTAACGAAGCTGCCTGGCATTACTTGCACGATAAGAAAAAGAATTTGCCCCTGCGCACTGAGGATATCAGCTTTACAGATGTTTATCCATTTTATGGGGCAATAGATATCAGAAACTCTACAGCCGAAAGAAATCTGGCCAGCAAAGCCGATCTTAACCTGCACCTGAGCCTGCTCCGCGATACACTCCAACAACTCAGTAAAACCTATGGCGATGCTTTACTGCTTGAAATTATCTTTAACTGCAACAAATGGAATAATACTTTGCAGGGCGAGGAACTGAATACAACTGATGAGAACAGCCTCAACATTTTCCTCAACGAAGAAACCAGCGATTATTTAAAGCTCATTTCGCAATCGCATCCCCACACTAAAAAGCTAATCGATCAATATCTCGAAAGCATTGCTGTACAGGGTGGCCAGGTGTACAAAAACCGGCAGGCTTTAGAAACATCTATGCAGCTGATTAATACCGATATTAATAATTATTTCGAAGCTGAACGCGAAAAACTCCAGGAATCATATCCCTGCTATTTCGAAAAATTTAGAACAGATGGTGTGGAGTACGATATCTACATTGGGCAGTCTATTGCTCCCGACCGGATTTTTAATCACATTCATCTTAAAAACCTGCGTTTGTGGCAACTTTCATCAATGGCAGCGATAGCCAAAATGGTGCGGCAACGCCAACCTGATCTGCCCGTTAAATTAGCAACCACGCAGTTAATCTTCATTCATAACCACCCGATAGATATCAGTTTCAGGATCGATGAAAGGAAGTTCGATGTAGAAGGAGCTTATAACATCAGGTACCAGATGATTAAAAAAAGAATCGACAAAGTGCTTATTCGCAATTCCGAAGAGCGGCTAACCCAGCCTGAGAAACTGGCCTTAATCTATTTCAATAAAAGAGATATAGACGATTACCTTCCTTTTGTAAAATACCTGCAGGAAACAGGCGTGTTAGGCACTGAAACCGAAGATCTTGATTTAGAAGATCTGCAAGGTTTAAGCGGCTTAAAAGCCCTGCGCGTAACTATTTTATAGCGAGCTAAAGCAGAATATCGTCAATAAGTTACATTGCTTCCTTATGGCCGATTCTTCCCGTTTCTTTATATTGCGTGAGCTAACCCAAACCATTTATTGCTATGCGCAAACTATGCTCCCTGTTTTTACTTTTAACAATCGCCTTAAAATTACAAGCCCAAACCAATGAGGCCAGCCTGGTAAGTCCGCTGATTAACCAATACCAATCAGACAAAACCATGTTTAACCGTAAATATAACCTCAAACGTGCTGAAGAATATTTTAATCGGATGGCACAATTTTATGTAGGTTGGCAGAAACAGTTAAGCGCACTACCCTTTAACAAACTCACAGCAAACGAAAGAGTTGATTATATTTTGTTGAAACGCGATATTCGTTCTGATTCGGCCAGTTTGCAACAGAATTACGCCGAATTTAAAACCAGCATTTTTACTTTGCCTTTTGCTCAAACATTGATTGATTTTGAAGCAAAGCGCAGAATTGGACAACAGCAAAACGGTAAAATTGTGCAGCACCAATTTGAACAGCTGCGGGAAGATATCAGGAAAACCACCAGGGCGGTAGAGCAGAAAGATTTGGGAATTACACCAATGCAGGCTTCCTGGGCACAACAAACTGTCAATCAATACTTAGCCGTATTTACCGAAGCGTATAAATTTTACGATGGTTACGACCCGCAATTTACTAAGGCTACAAAAGACGTTTACCCCGAAGTAGCAGGTGCTTTGCAGGCTTATGCCGATGTACTGGGTAAAATGGCCCGGCCTTCTAATGCGGTAGATGATGGTAGTGGTATTATCGGTAATCCGATAGGCCGCCCAGCCTTATTGAGCAAATTAAAAGACGAGATGATTGCTTACACACCTGAGCAGATTGAAGCCATCGCCATGAGGGAGTTTGCCTGGTGCGATGCCGAAATGCTCAAAGCCTCACAACAAATGGGTTTTGGCAACGATTGGAAAAAAGCACTCGAAAAAGTAAAAACCGATTATCCGGAACTGGGTAAGCAACCAGAACTGGTTTACGAACTGGCCAATGAAGCCATCAATTTTGTAGAAAAGCATAACCTGATTACCATTCCACCACTGGCCAAAGAGGGGTGGCAGATGAGAATGTTAACTCCTAAAGAACAATTGTTTGCCCCGTTTTTTCTGGGTGGAGAGTCTGTGTTGATTGCCTACCCAACAGAAGAAATGAGCGAAGAGGCCAAAATGATGACCTTACGAGGTAACAACAGACATTTTTCAAGGGCGGTAGTCTTTCACGAACTTATTCCGGGGCATAACCTGCAATATTTTATGCAAAGCCGGTACAAGCCTTACCGCAAAGTGTTTAGTACGCCTTTCTGGACCGAAGGCTGGTCGCTTTACTGGGAAATGTTGCTTTGGGATCAGAATTTCCCCAAATCGCCCGAAGATAAAATCGGAATGCTTTTTTGGCGTATGCACCGTTGTGCGCGAATCATCTTTTCGATGAACTATCACCTGGGCAAATGGACGCCTAAACAATGTATCGAGTTTTTGGTTGATCGCGTAGGTTTTGAACGTGCCAATGCCGAAGCCGAGGTACGCCGGTCTTTTACTGGAGGCTATGGTCCGCTTTATCAAATTGGCTACATGTTGGGCGGGCTCCAGTTCAGGGCTTTACATAAGGAGCTGGTACAAAGTGGTAAAATGACTAATATCCAGTTTCACGATCGCATATTACACGAAAATAACATGCCGGTAGAAATGGTGAGAGCTTTGTTAACAAATCAGCAACTGCCCGAAAATTTTAGTACCCAATGGAAGTTTGCCGGTGATATAAAATAGCATAAATACAGTAGTGAAGATGTTCTTCCCCATCCTTTGGTTGTGGAAAAGTTGATAAGTATTTTTACTTGCCTGTAGGTTTTGGTATAACTATTGCAATAGTTAAATAACGCTTATTCAACGTTATATATAAAACTATGAAATTACAACTATTAAGAACACTTCCGGTTGCTTTAGCTGGATTGCTTATCGGATCGGTTACCTCTGCCCAGGAAAAACCGGCAAGTTCAGCTACTTTCAGAACATGGTCTATCGGTGTTAACGCTGGTGTGTTAACTCCACTTTCACCGCTTGGTGGAAAAAACGATTTTAGCAATAACAAATCTGGTTTAGGTTATGGTTTGTATATTAAAAAACAAATTACCCCTTATTTCTCACTTCGTTTAGATGGAGTACGTGGTAAATTAAAAGGCGATAATACTGAACCTTATGAAAGTGGTGTGGTAAACAATTCGCCGGTAAAAGCTTTCGATACCCAGCTGGCCTATTCTGGAAGTTTAAATGCGGTAGTAAACATGTTTAACATCGATATGTTTAAGAAAGAGAATGCATTGCAGCTTTATGCTTCTGCAGGTGCGGGTATTGCAGGTTACAAACCTACTATCACCACTGCAGCAGGTACTTCTTTATATGCTGGCGATAAAAACATTCAGGAATTGATTATTCCAGTAGGCTTAGGTGCTAAATTTAGAATTTCTGATGCCGTTAACTTCGATTTAGGCTGGACAATCAATTTTGTTGATGGCGATAACTTAGATGGTTATTACAGAGGAGGGAATGATAAATACAACTATGCTTATGCCGGTTTAGAATTTGCTTTAGGTAGCGGGAAACAATTGGCATTCCACAACCCGGTTGCTTTAACTTATGATGAAGCCGTGAGTGCAAAACAAACTGCTGATGCTTTAAAAGGTGATTTAGATGCGCAGAAAGCTGAAAATGCAAAACTACGTTCAGAAATGATCGATTTGTTAAAAGACTCAGACGGTGATGGTGTGGCTGATAAATTAGATAAATGCCCGAACACACCTTCTGGTACTGTAGTAGATGGAGCGGGTTGTCCGTTAAAAACTCCTGAAAAAGTAGTAGAGAAAGTAATCGTAACCGAAGAAGACCGTAAAGTAGTTAACGAAGCGATTAAAAATCTTGAATTTGATTTAGGTAAAGCTACTATCCGCTCTAAATCTTATGCATCATTAAACAGGGTTGCAGCGCTATTGATCGAGAAAAACTTTAGCTTAAAATTAGCTGGTCATACCGATAATACTGGTTCAAAAGAATTGAACTTACGTTTATCTAAAGACAGAGCTGAATCTGTTAAAGCTTATTTGGTATCGCAAGGTGCAAATGCATCACGTATCGAAGCTACAGGTTATGGCATGGGTCAACCAATTGCTACCAATAAAACAGCAGCTGGTCGTCAACAAAACCGCCGCGTAGAGTTTACCCTTTACTAGTCTGTTTTTAAATGAAAATAGAAAGTCCCGGTGCGAGCCGGGACTTTTTTGGTTTAAAGCCTTTATTTAATCGATAGAATCCTTTTTTTTATCTCACTTAAATCGTTCATCTCAAAATTTGGTAAATTCGGGTAAAATCGCTGGTAAATAATTTGATTGTCCTTACTGTCGTAAACGCTGATAATTTTATCATCAGATCGTTGCGTATAAATCACATATTTAACAGGCGTATCCTGATTTAAAATTAAGCTATCAAGTTCTTTGTTCGATACGAATTTTAGCTTGTAATTGTAAGGTTCGGCAACAATGCCTGACGGTGGTAACAGTGCCAGTTTCGACGAAAATTCTGCTTTAATATATTCAGGGATATATAAGGTTTCCTTAGCCAGTTGTGGCAAACGTACTTTATTGTAAAACTGGTAATCTATCCCACGGTTTTCTGCAGCCTGTAGTCCATCATTAATTTGTTTTAAATAACCGCTTAAAAAACCTGCTGACCAATTCTGAAAATGCGATTTGTTGTAAAGGTTCGATAAAAGATAGTTTTTAATACTCTTTTGTGAACCATACTGCTTGTCCTGTATTTCAACCAGCATGTTGGTCGATCTGTCTGCAAAAAGTGTAACTGTTGCCAATACGCTTTCTTCCTTTATCCTGGGCTTTTTACCGGGCGTTACCAGTTTTAATGTATATACAATGTTTGCCATCGTTGTGCTATCTGTTTTTTCGAGGTAGCCATCAAAATAGAAAAAAGAGTAATTGGACAGCGTATCGTAGCGCGATAGTTCTTCTGGCTTAATAATTTTATAGGGCGTAATGGTCCAGATCTTTTTAATGGCCTTATCAAATTTTTCAAGCTCGGCATAATCTGCATATTGAAGCGTAAAAAAGGTGGTTGTCTTTTTAAAAACTTCCAGTTTCTGGCTATTGGCAGCCGAATTACCGAAGTAAGATGTCTGGCTTTTGCAAATCAAACCCCATAAAAGGAAGGAACAGAACAGGAGAAGGTGCTTCATGTTTAGTATATTAAGTCGTTTTCATTTGTGTGTTTCCATTATAAGAAAATTTTGACAATTATTTTGATTTTTTCTATTGCATTAACAAAATACATTCATTAGCTTTGTTATGCAAGCATAATAAATTAAAGAATGAAACAACAACAAACAATAGATTACCATGTTAAGTTTGCCTGGCAAAACATGTTTAATAAATATAACCAAATGGCTTCAGGTTTTGGTATTACCCAGGCTATTGGTTATATGCTTATTAACATTAACGACGACGAAGGTACTGCTGTTTCAAACCTTGCTGCCCTGCTGGGCGTTAAAGCCACCAGCCTTTCGCGTATGTTAAATAATATGGAAGAGGCTAATCTTATTTATCGCGAAACATCCGTTGGTGATAAACGTTCTGTAAAAGTTTTTCTAACAGATTTCGGTAAAGAAAAAAAGCAGCTGGCCAAGGGTGTTGTACGCAAATTTAACGAGTATTTGGATGAGCACTTTACCAAAAAGGAAAAAGAAACATTCATTAATCTATTGATAAAACTAAATGAAATCACAGTAGCCTATACTGTTGATTAATCAGGAGTAATCTGGAGCAAAATAAATTCACTTTGTACAGGTTTAATCAGGCCTAAAGAAAAATATATAAAGTAATGAAACGAAGCATTAATAAAGTTGCTGTTTTAGGTTCAGGTATTATGGGGTCGCGTATTGCATGTCACTTCGCCAATATTGGTGTTGAGGTTTTGCTATTGGATATTGCCCCAAAAGAGCTAAGTCCCGAAGAGCAGGCGAAAGGATTAGCGCTGGATAACCCAGCTGTAAAAAACCGGATTGTAAATACCGCTTTGCAAACAGCTGTTAAAACAAATCCATCGCCGGTTTATACCAAAAAAGCATTAAATAAAATCGTAACCGGAAATTTCGACGATGATATGTCGAAAATTGCCGGTTACGATTGGGTAATCGAGGTAGTGGTCGAAAATCTAGATATCAAGAAAAAGGTTTTCGAACAGGTAGAGCAATTCCGTAAACCAGGCACTTTAATTACTTCGAACACTTCGGGTATTCCTATTCATTTGATGGCCGAAGGCAGAAGCGAGGATTTTAAAGCTAATTTTTGCGGAACCCACTTTTTTAACCCGCCACGTTACCTCAAATTGCTCGAAATTATCCCAACGCCGCATACCAAACCGGAAATCGTTGATTTCTTAATGCATTATGGCGATAAATTTTTGGGAAAAACCACTGTTTTGTGTAAAGATACCCCTGCATTTATTGCCAACAGGGTAGGTGTGTATTCTATTATGGCGCTGTTGCATCTGGTAGAGAAACTGGATTTAACTGTAGAAGAAGTCGATAAATTTACCGGACCAGCTTTAGGCCTGCCGAAATCGGCTACTTTCCGTACTTCGGATGTAGTGGGCTTAGATACCATGATTAAAGTGGCTAAAGGCCTTTACGACAATTGTCCTGATGATAAAGCACACGATTTGTTTAAGCTTCCGGCTTATGTGCAAAAAATGGAAGAGAACAAATGGCTGGGCGATAAAACCCAGCAGGGTTTCTATAAAAAAACAAAAACGGCAGATGGTAAAACCGAAATTCTGGCACTCGATTTAAAAACGCTGGAATACAAACCTCAGCAAAAAGTAAAATCGGCCACTTTAGAAATGACCAAGCCGGTTGAAAACCTGCGTGAGCGGATGAAGATTTTTGCGAAAGGAAAAGATAAAGCTGGCGAATTGTTCCGCCACTCTTCTTTTGGTTTGTTTGAATACGTATCAGACAGGATTCCTGAAATTTCTGATGAACTCTACCGTATTGATGATGCGATGCGGGCAGGTTTCGGTTGGGAGCTTGGGCCATTTGAACTTTGGGATGCAGTGGGTGTTAAAGAAGCGCTGGAAGGTATGGAGCAATATGGAAATAAAGCTGCTAACTGGGTAAACGAAATGCTTGCTGCCGGAAATACGAGTTTTTACAAAGTAGAAAACGGCGTTAAAAAATATTACGATATTCCATCTAAAGCCTATAAAGCGTTACCTGGTACCGATGAATTTATCATTTTAGACAACCTTCGCGAAAATAAAACGGTTTGGAAAAACTCAGGTGTTTCTATTATCGATTTGGGCGATGGCATTCTGAATGTTGAGTTCCATACTAAAATGAACACCATTGGTGGCGATGTAATTTCGGGAATCAATAAAGCTATTGATATGGCCGAAAAAGATTACCGCGGTTTGGTAATCGGTAATGATGGGGCTAATTTCTCGGCCGGTGCCAATGTCGGAATGATTTTTATGATGGCGGTAGAGCAGGAATGGGACGAGTTGAATATGGCAATCCGCATGTTCCAGAATACTTCAATGCGCATCCGCTATTCTTCCATTCCGGTGGTAGTGGCGCCACATAACCTAACACTGGGCGGTGGCTGTGAGTTTAGCTTGCATGCCGATCATGTTCAGCTTTCGGCCGAAACCTACATGGGACTGGTAGAATTTGGTGTAGGTGTAATTCCTGGTGGTGGTGGTACCAAAGAGTTTGCTTTGCGTGCGTCTGACGAATATAAAGACGATCAGATTGTGCAGAACGCCCTGAAAGATCGTTTCCTTACCATTGGTATGGCTAAAGTTTCTACTTCGGGTTATGAGGCTTATGAGTTGGGCTATTTGCAAAAAGATAAATTCTCAATTTCTATGAACCGCAACCGCTTGCTAGCCGATGCGAAAGCAAAAGCTATTGAACTTGCCGATGCAGGTTATACCAAACCAGTTCAGCGTAATGATATCAAAGTTTTAGGAAAACAAGGTTTGGGGATTGTTTATGCCGGTGCAAACAGCATGTACGCAGGGCATTACATTTCTGAACACGATAAGAAAATATCCGAAAAATTGGGTTATGTAATGTGTGGAGGTGATTTATCTGCTCCTACAGAAGTTACCGAGCAATATTTGCTTGATCTGGAAAGAGAAGCGTTTTTATCGCTGGCAGGCGAAAGAAAATCGTTGGAGCGGATTCAGAGCATTATTACAAAAGGGAAACCATTGAGGAATTAGTGAGTTAAATATTAAGGCAAGAGTATCAAGATACGAATGTCGGATAAAACTTTATGAACATTAATTAACAAATAAACAATGCAAGGATTAAGTCTAGATACTCAGTACTAAATACCTGATTCTTGCAACTTGACACTAAAATAATGGAAGCATATATAATAGCAGGATACCGTACAGCTGTGGGCAAAGCGCCACGAGGCGTATTCCGTTTTACAAGGGCCGACGATTTAGCTGCAGAAGTAATCAGGGCATTGGTAGCATCGGTTCCGAATTTAGATAACGAACAGATAGATGATGTAATAGTAGGTAACGCTACACCAGAAGCTGAACAGGGTTTAAATATTGGCCGTATGATCTCACTAATGGGGCTTGATACAGATAAAGTTCCGGGCGTAACTGTTAACCGTTATTGCGCATCAGGTTTAGATACCATTGCCACCGCAGTTGCTAAAATCAGGGCAGGAATGGCCGATTGTATTATTGCAGGCGGTGTAGAGGTGATGAGCGGCATGCCTTTTGGTGGCTGGAAACTGGTGCCAAACGCCGAAGTAGCCAAAAATAATCCCGATTGGTACTGGGGCATGGGCTTAACCGCCGAAGCAGTAGCCAAAGAATATAAGGTAAGTCGGGAAGATCAGGATGCCTTTTCATTAAAATCGCACGAAAAAGCCGTTCATGCCATAAAAAATGGTCATTTAAAAGATGGCGTATTACCAATTACCGTAAGCGAAAATTATCTGGATGCCAATCTGAAAAAGAAAACCCGTTCTTATGTGGTTGATACAGATGAGGGGCCGCGCGCAGATACAACACTGGATAAGCTGGCGAAACTGAAACCGGTTTTTGATGCCGTTGGAAGCGTAACAGCAGGTAATTCTTCTCAAACGTCAGATGGGGCAGCCTTTGTTTTGGTGGTTTCGGAAAAGAAAATGAAAGAATTGAATGCCGAGCCTATTGCCCGATTGGTAAGCTATGGTGTTGCAGGTGTTCCGCCGCGTATTATGGGGATTGGTCCGATTGAAGCGATTCCGAAAGCATTGAAGCAAGCTGGTTTGAAGAAGGAAGATATCGACCTGATTGAACTCAATGAGGCTTTTGCTTCGCAATCATTAGCGGTAATCAGAACCCTTGATTTAAACCCTGATGTGATTAACGTAAATGGTGGTGCAATTGCATTAGGTCACCCGCTGGGTTGTACAGGAGCAAAATTAACGGTGCAAATCATGAACGAACTTAAAAGACAAAACAAAAAATACGGAATGGTTACCATGTGCGTAGGAACCGGGCAAGGTGCTGCGGGGATATTTGAATTGTTGTAAACGCGCAAAACCGTCATTGCGAGGTACGAAGCAATCTTAATGCTTTGGTTTAACTAGCAATCGTTGTAGGATTGCTTCGTACCTCGCAATGACGATTACTTTAATAGTATTGACTTGAGTTTTGAGCAAGCCTCAAATCTCATTTCTCAAATCTCATAACAATGGAAACAACTGAAAAAAAGACAATTAAAGGTGGCGAATTCTTAATTAAAGACACCACTTATCAGGAAGTATTTATCCCTGAAGAATTTGATGAAGAGCAGCAGATGATTGCACAAACCTGTCGCGATTTTCTGGAGGCAGAGGTTTATCCGAATTTAGATAAAATTGATAAACAGGAAGACCCTGAGTTAATGCCTTCGTTGCTGACCAAAGCAGGCGAACTGGGTATTTTAGGTGTTTCAGTGCCCGAAGAATATGGTGGTTTCGGTAAGAATTTTAATACCTCGATGTTGGTAGCCGATGTGGTAGGTGCCGGCCATTCTTTTGCGGTTGCACTTTCTGCCCATACCGGTATTGGTACTTTACCTATTCTGTATTATGGTAATGAAGATCAAAAGGCAAAATATATCCCAAAACTGGGCTCGGGTGAGTGGAAGGCAGCCTATTGTTTAACAGAACCGAATTCAGGCTCTGATGCAAATTCGGGTAAAACCAAAGCTAAACTGAGCGAAGACGGTAAACATTATATCATTACTGGTCAAAAAATGTGGATCACCAACGGTGGTTTTGCTGATATTTTTATCGTTTTCGCCAAAATTGACGACGATAAAAACCTTACCGCATTTATTGTTGAAAAGGAGTTTGGTGGCATAACCATGAACCCTGAAGAACATAAAATGGGCATTAAAGGTTCATCAACCCGTCAGGTGTTCTTTAACGATTGTGCTGTGCCGGTGAAAACATGTTGAGCGACAGGGAAAATGGTTTTAAAATCGCAGTAAATATTTTAAATATTGGCCGTATCAAATTATCAGCTGCGGCAATTGGAGCTTCGAAAGCAACATTAAGTACTGCGATCAATTATTCGAACGAAAGGATTCAGTTTGGGAGGCCAATTTCTAAATATGGTGCCATCCGTTATAAAATTGCCGAAATTGCCTCTAAACTTTATGCAGTTGATGCGGCTAATTATCGCGCCGGACAAAATATTGATGATACCTACGATCAGCTGGTTGCCGGTGGAATGGAATCGGGTAAGGCCAGATTAAAATCGGTTGAGCAGTTTGCAGTTGAGTGTGCTATTTTAAAGGTTTGGGGATCTGAAGCATTGGATTATGCAGTAGATGAGGGTGTACAGATTTATGGTGGTATGGGCTTCTCTGCCGATGCACCGATGGACAGGGCTTATCGCGATGCCCGTATTAACCGTATTTTTGAAGGTACCAACGAAATTAACCGCTTGCTTACCGTTGATATGATGCTTAAACGCGCCATGAAAGGTGAGTTAGACCTGATGACTCCGGCTACAGCAGTTGCTGCCGAACTGATGAGCATCCCTGATTTTGGTGAAGAAGACACCACTTTGTTTGCGCCGGAGAAAAAAGTATTGTCGAACCTGAAAAAAGCAACTTTAATGGTCGCCGGTGCTGCGGTACAGAAACTGATGATGACTTTGAGCAAAGAGCAGGAAATCTTAATGAACATTGCCGATATGGCCAGTTATGTGTATGTAGCCGAATCTGCATTATTGAGAACTGAAAAACTGGTTGCCATGCGTGGCGAAGCAGCAGTTGCGGGTCAGCTTGATTTATTGCGGATTTACCTGGTAGAGGCTGTTGATGGCATTTCGAAAGCTGGTAAAGAAGCATTATGGGCTTTTGCGGAAGGGGATGAGCAGCGAATGATGTTAGTTGGCTTACGTCGTTTTACCAAAATGGAGCCGTTTAATGTTAAAGATGCACGCCAGAGAGTAGCGCAACAGCTAATCGAAGCAAATAAATATATCTTTTAAGGAAGAGTTTTGGTGTTTTACAGGCTTAGGATTTGAGTGCGCTGCTCAGATCCTAAGCCTTTTTTGGTAGATCTCATTTGTAAGGAAGGTTTTCCCGATAAGCACAGAACGCGGGGTAATTAGCCCTGACTGAAACGTTATCCTTTTTTGTGGTAAGAAATTTTCTGCCCAGCCGTAAATCACACAAAAAAGATAATAGTGTAAAGCAGGACTACAGGATGCGAAAAGGTAGCAAATTGCGCTTCAAAAAAGGACCGATTGCTACTTTAATAATATTAAAAACCTTATTTTCGCGCATGATTAAACTTAGATTAATTAGCCTGCTCTTTTTGGCTATAGTTACGGTTTCAGCTTGTAAAAAGGACGAAGACCCTGAAAAACAGATTGCCGAATTTATCCAGAAGAACAATATCAATGCAACGAAAGATGCATCGGGATTATATTATCAGATCATTAAACCAGGCACAGGTTCCTTTACCTATCCGGCCAATACGAAAATTACCATTAAATACGAAGGCCGTTTATTAAATGGAAATGTTTTCGACAACGGTGGAGGTAAGGAACAAACCTTTAACCTGGCCGAATTAATCCAGGGCTGGAGAATAGGGATTCCTAAAATCCAAAAAGGAGGCGAAATCAGATTAATCGTTCCGCCAGGCTTAGGTTATGGAAGCAGCGCAGTAGGCCCGATTCCGGGTAATTCGGTGTTAGATTTTACCATTCAGCTTTCTGATGCACAATAAGCAGGAATATTAAAGTTTAAGGCATGGTTGATATTATTGATTATGCTTTTTTTGCCTTTCTGCTTTGAGCTTCATGCCCTTTCAATTGTTAAAATTGGTTAAAAATTGTAGCATCCGTATTAAAAGCTTACTTTTGCGGGTAATGATTAAGTTTAAATATATCATCCTATTAGTTTGTATTACAGCTTGCTTTGCTGCTTGCAAAAAGAACACACCAGTGGAGGAGTATGATCCTCTACCACAGTTTAAGGCTGATACAACTGCAATTCGTGCTTTTGTTAAAACCAATAACATTACGGCGGTAAAAGATACCTACGGAATTTTTTACCAGATTATAGAACCTGGCTCAGGAAGCGTAAACTATACTGCTTCTACCAAAATTACTGCCGATTACGAAGGTAGCCTCTTAAACGGAACCATTTTCGATAGCACCAAAGGTACACCTACCTCATTTTTATTGGGGAATGTAATTGTTGGCTGGCAGATAGGTATACAGAGAATACAAAAAGGAGGTAAGATTAGGTTAATTATTCCTTCTTATTATGCTTATGGAACACAATCGCCCTCAAGCTCAGTTCCGGCAAATTCAGTGCTTGATTTTACAATAACCCTTACAGACGTACAATAATAAATGAACAAATTTACTCAACTTAGCCTATTTACGCTTTTGCTGGCTACAGTGATTTTCAGCTCATGTAAAAAAGAGTATGAGTCTATCCAAAGCATAGATGATGCGGCTATAAAATCTTATATTTCTAAGAATAATTTAGCGTCGATGGTGCCAGATCCCGATAAAACTGGTTTTTATTTTCAGGTAACCAATCCAACAGATGGAACATTATTTGTGAACTCAGACTCTATATTTTATGATGTAACAGTTAAATCGATGCAGAGTGGTACAACTTATCTTCAGTCTCCTGTAAATGGTAATTTAGGTACTTATGTAGGATACTTAAATGGGTTTTTTCAATCTTCACTTTCTACTAGTGTAACCTATAATATACCTGCACTTAGAACCGCTGCTTTGGCGCTTAAGCCAGGTGGTACAGCGAGGGTTTTATTACCATCTTATCTTGCTTTTGGAAGAAACGGTGCCGGTGTAATTCCTTCAAATGAGAATCTTGATTTTACACTTAAATCATATCCATACCGAAAACAATGGTTGTTTGATGATGTTAAAATCCAGAATTTCCTGGCAAGTAAAGGTTTAACAGCGACCAAAGATTTAAGTAGGGTATATTATATTGTTAATACACAGGGTACAGGCGATGCTGTAAATGGTGTTGAAAGTAGCGTAACCATGAAATATACTGGTCGACTTTTAGATGGAACCACTTTTGATTCTTCAACTGACGGGACATTTTCATCAGTTTTGACTAATTTAATCAAAGGCTGGCAACTCATGGTGCCCAAGTTTAAGGTTGGAACAAAGTTTAGAATCTTTATCCCTTCTGATTTGGCTTATGGCACAGGAGGATCTGGTGTAATTCCTCCAAATGCTATTTTAGATTTCGATATTGAAATTGTCAGTGTTACGAATTAGATAAAGCCTCTTTAAAAACTTTTAAAACTCTTTCTCTTGCAAAAGTATGCTCAACTATTGGTTGGGCATATTTTTTTGTGCCAAATTCAGGAACCCATTTTTTAATGTATTCAAATTTAGGGTCGAATTTTTTAGTTTGCAGCTCGGGGTTAAACACCCTGAAATATGGAGCGGCATCGTTACCCGAACCAGCAGCCCACTGCCAGCCACCTACATTACTGGCCATTTCGTAATCTAATAGTTTTTCGGCAAAATAAGTTTCGCCCCAGCGCCAGTCGATCAGCAGGTGTTTGGTTAAAAAGCTTGCTACAATCATGCGTACCCGGTTATGCATCCAGCCTGTTTGGTTCAATTGCCGCATACCTGCATCAACAATCGGGTAACCGGTATTGCCTTCGCACCAGGCTTTAAATTCATCCTCGTTATTGCGCCATTTAATTTTGTCGTATTGTTTTTTAAACGAATCGACGGCCGAGTAAGGAAAATGCCAAAGAATGGTCATGTAAAACTCGCGCCAGGCCAGTTCAGAAAGCCAGATATTCGATTTCGCCTCAATGGCATCGCGTACAGTCTTGCGGATACTTAAAGTGCCAAAACGTAAATGTAAACCGATATGGGTGGTACCATCTATAGCTGGGAAGTCGCGTTCCTGGGTGTAACTGTCCAGTTTACTTTGGTAATTGATTTTTGGAAAGTTCAGGTTACTTTTGGTAAAGCCCATTTCTTTCAATGAAGGTAAATGGAGGTTTTTGCAAGGTAACAGGTTTTTATAATACTTTTGAGTGGGGTAAGCTTTGGTATAAAATGGATTTAATTTGGCCTGCCACTGCTTGTAAAAAGGGGTAAAAACAGTATAAGGTGTCTTGTCTGCTTTTAAAATTTCATTCTTTTCAAAAATAACCTGGTCTTTATAGGTTTTAAAGGTAATTTGCTCGCTGGTTAAAAACTCGGCCATGTTATCATCGCGTTCGCGGGCATAAGGCTCGTAATCGTGGTTGGTGTAAACTGATGCTACTTCGTAGTCGGCTAAGATTTCCGTCCAGATTTTTTCGGGTGAACCATATTTAACCAACAGGTCGGAACCGTGTTTTTGCAGTTCCTTTTTTAAGTCTTCAATCGTTTGATAAATGAAGGTTACCCTGGCATCATCTTCAGGCAGTTTATCGAGAATGTTTTTGTCGAAAATAAAGAGTGGTAAAACCGGATGATCGCTTTTTAGTGCATGGTATAATCCTGCATTATCTGTTAAGCGTAAATCGCGGCGGAACCAAAAGATAGAAATGGCTTTCTTCATATTAAGGAATGTTATTCAAAGGTAATAACAGCAAAGCATTAAGCTGGTTTATTTCTTACTCCTTTTATTTCGAAATACTTTCAGTAATCTGACTGTTGTGCTTCGATTTTCGCCACTCCCAGGGTGGTGTGGGACTGGTTTCTTTCCATAGTCCCACTCTGTTTTTTCTGGCAGCTACTTCCAATTGGGCATACAGTGGGTCTGTAGAATATTTTTTAAAATGCCAGGCCATGCCTTGTTTAATCATTTCCTGGTTTACCACCTGTTTTTTATTGTTGATTACTACTGCAATTAACCTGCGGTAACGGTCGTACTTTTCGGCGTAAACGGTTACATTTTGCCCGAAACATAAATCAGATAAAGCTTTTTTAGCGTTGCTGCCAAAAGGTTGTTTACCTCTTTTCTCTGGACAATCTATATGCGCTAAACGCACCTTGGTTGGCGTTTGCTGGTAGAGGATTTCCATGGTGTCGCCATCCATAATGCGGATTACTCGGGCAATGAATGTGCGTTTCTTTAAATCGGGAGCTTTGGTATAAACGCCCTGACTACTAACAAGGACGGGATGAAAACATAAAATAAAACCCAGTACAATTAATCTTCCCATCCACACAATGTTTTTCCGTCGGTCTTAGCTTTTTCCAATGTTGTTTTTAAAATTTTATGCTGGCAGGTGCTCAGACCTTTGCAATCTGCTTTGAGGTGATATTTTTTGGCGCTATTGCTGTTGCAAATATACACCGTTGTAGAATCGGTGCAAGTGGTGTTGATTAAAAAGAAGAGGATGATGAGGGACGTTTTCATTAGATTAAATTTTATATGATTTAAGAATATTTTAGTAAGCAAGCAGTTAGAGTAGTATTTCTCGTACAAACATTGTTTGATATTATATTGCGATTATGATATAAGAAGTGGTCTTTTCATAAATTTGATGGTTACTTAGTGGTTACTTTATCATTATTAATGATAAAAAGGTAGTTCTATACTTGGAATAAGAGGTCTCAATAGCTGACTTAACAATGGTGATAAGCTAAATATTAAGCCAATTAGCATAACGGCTTTAATGATAAAATAATTAAAGTTATCATCTTCCATTTCCTGATGCTCATCTACTTTTAGTTTAATCACTTTTATTAGGAACTTAGTCACAAAAACCCATACAAAAAACCAGATAAAGCCCACACCAATAATTAACGATACAGATTTAACTAATTGAAGAATAAAGTTAGCTGGGTTAATTTTAGTCAGACTATCTATAACTTCAATTACAGTATTTATTACTACTGAAATTATGTTTGTGCCAGTTAAAAAAAGTGCAGCATACCATATTCCAAATGAGACCTTGATTCTTCCATCATTATTGAGCCTTGATTTAAACTTTTTTGTAAAAAAGTGAATGATAGATAGTAACAGTAGAATGGATAGGATAACCGAAACTGAAATTGTGATTAGTTTTAATGAGTTCATGTTATTTTGATTTTAGAGAAATGCGCCAGTAATCTGTATTTGAAATTTCATCAGAAAGAACGCCAGGTTTAATGTTTTTTACTGTTGTCTCCCAGAAAACATACCTTTGGTTATTATATTCGAAAGCAGTCCCATCATAGGGCAGGTTTATACCTAGAATCGAATGGCTGTAATGTGAACTGCTCAGTAAAGCGACATTATAATCATAATGTGAGAGTACCGTATAAAGAAATAATGTTCTCGTATCACAATCACCATTCAAATTGGCAACAAATTCTACAGGAGTGTTGATGCCATATTTTTCGAAACCATCGCACCTAGCATTAGGACTAGAAAGATACTTTGCAGTAAATTCATCCTGATAATATCGTGCGTCACAATCATTGGGAAGAATTATTGTATAAGGAATGGTCTGTACAAATGAAACTATTATCTCAGCAAATTCCATTGGATTTGATTTGTTCGCTTTTCTAATGGAGTCGAACATAGAATATAATCCAGATAATTTGTTCTTATCATTCTCTTTCAGTGAAAAAATTATTTTGTCATAATTATTTTCACTATCGCCTGCAATATCTAGATTTTGCTTGTACGAGTGTGCTTGGTTTAAAGCACTTTTTTTTATTGAAAAAATTCCCTCGTAAGTTTTACCATTATAATCTTCCCAAACCATATGGTTGGAAATTATAGTATCTACAATCTGATTTGAGTGATCTGAAGATCTGGGGTTTACGACTGGTGTATATCTTGGTTTTTTAATTACGGTTTTTGGTTTATTGACTACGTGTTCAGTTCTTTTATTTTTATCCCTTAGTATTGAGGATATTAAGGCTAAACAAAATAAGACTCCGAACAGAATAAAGGTGATTTTAAAAATCCAGTTCCAAAATTTTATAGGCAATAAATTTAACAGGTAAGGGATTAAGATAAATGGTAAGAGGAAAGCAAGTCTTGGAAATAAGAACAATATAAATAAGATTCCAAAACCGATTCCTATGATATTACCTAAAGAACCCAAACAACCATTATTCTCAGGTATGGTTCTAGGCGTATATTTCCAATTACTCCACTGGGTTGGCTTGCTTGTGTTATGAATATGTTCATACCTTGTGTAGTTACCCGAAGTTTGTGTCCTTCCGCTATATTCAGTGTTAGATCTTGCTATTTCTGCAACCCAATTACCCCAGTATTTACTACAATCTGCATTGTAGTATCTTTTTCTGAAATAATTTATACCATTTTCAACCTTATGTTCAGATTCTCCGGTTTCACCAAAGCATTCTTCCACAGTTATTTCCTCTTCAAAAGTTTTTATTTCCCTTACATAACAATAGAATGTTCCTGTTAAAGTTCCAAAGCTTTCGTCTTCATGTTTAGTAACATTTATAATTTCTGGATTGGGAACAGTCAGATTAATAAGTTCCAATTTATAATTCTCGATTACCTTATTCGTATTAAGAATCTGGCAGCTTACAGGCTGTTGGATCCTTAAATTTAAAGGTTTATTATCTGCGAAGATTTTTAGTAGTTCTTCGGATGGTTGTTCCTTATAAGTTTGCTCAATTATAGCATTGGTTTGTGTAATCTTTAATCTATAAAAGCTTTCTCTTAAAATATTTTCCGCATCTCTTTCATCATGCTTACCGCAATACTTAATAAAGATTTTTCCTTTTAAATATATTCGTTCTTCTTTTGATCTAGTAGAGGTTTTAGTATAAGTTCTTTTATTGACATGAACCCTTGACGTAGGTTCATGTTTTTGCTTTACCTTTTTATCAAATAAATATTGGTCATAAACAAACCGTTCATCTTTATTTCCAAGAACTTCATACGCTTCAATAATATCCTTAATTAAATTTTCATCTTCTGAATTACCGGGATTTATATCGGGGTGATATTTTTTTACTTGCTTTCTATATGCAAGTTTAATCTCATCAATACCGGCCGATGGATGAAGCTCCAAAATTTTATAATAATCCTTTTTAAAGTCCTTCATTACTTATCAGAGTATTAAAAAAAACTTCTTGCTTTAAATATTCAGGTTCAGTTTTCTTTATCGTATTAAATGGTGGATCAGAGAATGGTTCGTAAAAGTTAATATTTGCCATTCCGTATCCTTTCTTGAAAAGCTGAACATATTTTTGTTTGAAAAGAAAATATTCTGAAAGAACAAGTTTTTTATCATTATCTTTCTTAAGCTTATAATATTCACTAGTACCAGAAATTGAATAAATTAATAATATTGGAGTAAAAAAAAGTGCAAGTATTGAAATTACAACTAGGATTGTACCTGGATATTTATTAGCAAGCTCTATTCGTTTGATGAAAAAATTGGAATTTGAAATTTTCTCATTAGCTAGAATATTTGCCAAATTGATATGGTGATTTATTTTAAATATTGCCTCATCAATCTTATCTATTTCACTATCTAACGTCTTAGATTTGGCCATTGACAGATAATTATTTTTTTCATTTCTAAGTTTAATAATATCTGAAGAGTATAAGCTAGAATTTTCTTTGGAAAACTCTTGGTACAATTTTGTCTTGTATTGTTGTAGATCAATACTTAATTGATGTCTATATAAAAATATTTTAATTGGCTGCGCAATTAAAAAACCAATCATTAAAACAAAGCCTATTCTAGACAAATTAGATAAATTAAAAAATTTGAATTTATATGCTGTAGGAAATATTTCTTTTGAAAATGTTTGTATTAGAAATATATAAATGGTGAAAAACATTAACGAAAAGAACGAGGAGAGCAAAAATTCAGCATGCCACATATCAAACATTAAATCAAAAGCATAGAATACAGAGCAAAAACTTATTATTAAAATTCCTATTACTAAAGATCCTGCAATCAAGAACTTAATGAAGTTGTCCAGCTCCGATTTTTCTAATATGGGGTAATCAATTCCAATTAGGCTTACAATTGATCGCCTACTCCAAAATCTCGTATATCTTTGTTTAGCCATTACTCTTCACTTAAATATGCTTCAGGATTCGTATTGATATCATTTTGCTTTTTATGCTTCCATGCATTAATTGCTTCATTACTTAAGGCACTTTGTGTTTCCAATAGTAGAATTTTCTCTTTCAGGATTCTTAAAACCTGATGATTGATAACAAGATCACGTTCTATTCCCTCACCGTCAGGATAGAAATTATGTTGTATTTCTATACCCTTATCAGCTTTAATCAATTCCTTAATATTTTCCTCCATGTAGTCATAAGGACTTTTAATGAGCATTAATTTGAAAAAAATGGGTGTTAATTCAATCGTCATAAATAACAGCGTGACAAACAAGGAAATTATCCATCCGGCTTCTTCATGTGCTAGTTTTATTCTTTCTAATAAACCATCTAATCCAGCGGCAACTTTTCCACTTTCTTTTAATTTATTTACCTTGTCTGTTTCTAAAGTTTCAAGATCCTTTTTCACCTTTATAAATTCAGGATCTCCTTTAATTGCTGTAACTTCGGCCTGATTTGAGGCCAATTGATTTTTGAATTCAGTACATTTAAAAGAGCAACCGCCATGCGAATTTTCATAAGCTATATCTGCTTTTCTTACCGTACTTATGCTGTCTAATCTGGCAATTCTGTTAAGCTGTTCTCTGATTATAGCCTGTTTTTTTTCAATCTCCCCATTCGCAACTTTTTCAATTTCGGCTTTATATGCCTGTTCTTGTTTAATTTGCTTAGCATGTAGAGCAACATCGATTTCCGTTTTAAACATTCTTATCTCAACTGGTTTTGAGATAGTTAGGGCAATAATGGCACCCATTATAATACGAGGAAGTGCACCAACCAATTCTTTCCTGGTTATAGCTTCTGTTCCATCGCCTTTGCCCGTACTTGTAATGATAAATCGATCAATGTTGAATATAATTGCACCCCAGATTAACCCAAATACAATTGAAATTAATGCAGTAGGGATATGTGTTGGATCATAATTACTAGTAATACCTTCAACTGCCTTGAAAGAATCTATTGCATTTCCTTTTGGGGCAAAAATGGTGTAAAATGCATAACCTCCTGCAATTGCAGCCATTACACCAGTTGCGATAATAATGCCACCCAGGCAAACATATTTGATCTGATCACCGTAAGTGCTTCTTTCTAAAATAAACCGATCAGCTCCAGCTGCTTTCCAAAAAAGCCGCATGAAACCACTCGACTTAGGTGACTGATAAAATTCACTATTCATAAATTGTGTTAATTAGGATATGAAATATTTATAATTCTTGTAATTTGTTTTTTGTCGGAAAGAGTTACTTTAAAAGAATTCAATTTTACCTTTGAAATTTTTTGTTTCAGATTAGGAATTATGATTTTAGCTTCAAACGAACACTTTATGGCTGCAGGGAAAACTATAGGCTCTTCTATCGTTATCTGGTGGAGTTTTAGTAAATATTTGCTACTGCGCCAGGAATTGGAAATGATAATTTCTAATTGATTTAAGTGCCCATTGATTGCAATGTAAGCCGACCCAGACCTTAAGAATGATTTATATTTAAGTGATTTAATTTTTAAGCAATGGGCATTTTCCAAAGCCCAACTAAATATGAAATAACCTTTATCTTCAATAATATAGTCCTCATAATCTAATTTAGTCAAACTAGGAGCTCGGAGAGTCAAGATGTTTCTTGCCCAAAGTCTGAGTGTTTTAAAATTTCTCATGAGCGCTTAGTGTTAATTATCTCGGTTTTCACAGAAAAATCAAGCAAAAGCTTAATGGACGAAATACTTTTAATCAATATAAATTCAATAAGGTTATGCATGATTGACAATTGTTAAATATTATCTATAAACATTTTTAGTTGGCTACGTACCTCGATTGCGTATCGGTCACATTTATATCTTGATAAAATGTGACTTCTTTTTGTAAAGTTGATCCCATAAATAATTTTATATAGTGTTTGAGTTTGTTATTCAAAAGTATATAAGTGCCAGGCTCTTGCCTTACGGGAAACCGTAAAGCAAAAATTATTTTGAAAAAGAAAGGACTTGATTTTTAGGCTAGTATTCAGTTTTTTGCCTGAATGTTATCTTATAAGACTTTAAACTAAAATGGGAGATTGCCCATGCAGCCCAATGGGCCGAGAGGGAACAATCTCCTGCATTTAATTGAGAGCTGAGCGTTAAGGATATTTTTAGTATTGATCTAAAGTTTGGTGGAGCTGGTTTCTCAAACCATATATATCATCCAGGTTGTTGAGTAGTGTTTTCTCTCCGGCATCTTTTCCATTGTGGAAAGTTTCCAGATATTTATTGGTCGTATTAAAATGAAATCTGCAGATGGGCTTCCGGTTATTGTCGTCTAAAAGTACTCCAAAGTAAGACTGGGTATCGCGCGGGGCAATGCGTGTTGCCGAAATCTTTTCGCGTAAAATGGCTTTCACAATCTGAAAGGCCTCTAATTCCTCTTCAGTAGTTACAATTTTTGAAACATCAGTGCTGTCATCCGAAACATCTATCCGATTGTCTTCCTGCTTTTTAATGGTTTCATTTATGTTCAGCGCCGATTTTAGCCGATCGCTGATGGATTCGTTAATGGAAATGCTGAGAGCTTTTTTCGCATACTCTTTAAAAGCCAGCATACGGTTTGCGGTTAATGGCTTATCAAAAAAGCGGTTTACCAGTAATTTAACGAGTTCGTCGGTAGGGTTTTCGATTTCTTTTTCAAACTCTTTCCTGATGGCTTTAATATACTTTAGGGCTTCGGCAGAATCGAGAATGGTTTCGAGGTTGTAGCCATTTTTAGTAAAGCTTTCCAGTATTTTAATCGAACTGTCTTTAAGGTCTTCTATATCGATGGTTAAGAAAGGTTTCTCATCCATAATGTTGGGCTTTTCTAAATCGGCGTAGAAGTTGTAAACCCGGCCATTGGTCAATACGCCAAACCGGGCTTTCGAAACGTGGTAATAGCGGTGCAGCTGTGAATTATGCGCATCGGCATTTTCTTTCCAGTGCTTGCATTCAAAAATGAGAATGGGCTCGTCGTTTTTTCTGATTACATAATCTACTTTTTCACCTTTTTTGGTGCCGATATCGCA
The DNA here is from genome assembly GCA_965284455.1 of Sphingobacteriaceae bacterium. Classification (GTDB taxonomy): domain Bacteria; phylum Bacteroidota; class Bacteroidia; order Sphingobacteriales; family Sphingobacteriaceae; genus Pedobacter. The sequence continues at coordinate 3,688,033 of OZ260086.1, read as the reverse complement.
AATGTGTTCAGGTATTACTTCTGTTGGGTTAAAAATATCGTAACCTAAAATCTGTATGAAAGGCATTACGAACGCATTTTTGGTAGCTTCTTCGGTTTGTATCTGCTCTTTTAAACCATTTACGCGCTGGTGCAGCTGCTCGAGCTTTAATTTAAGTTCCATGTGCTTATTGGTTAGATGGTTTCGTCGACAATTGTTGCACCAGGGGCATTACTTTTAACAGATTCAATTCCATTATCGCGGCCAGTTTCGGTCGTGTACATTTGGCTGGTGCCAATAATTTCGCCATTGCCAGCCTTCAGGTTAAAATAAAACAGGCCGTTTTTAGCCACTTTTCTATCGTATCTCGCATCTTTAGCAGCATTGTTTTTTACCGATTCGATTCCTTTAGTACACGAAGCTTTGGCCGTATAGCCTTCGCTGGTTAAAATAACCTGCCCGTTAACGGCTTCCAGGTTAAACTGGTATTCGTCGTTTTTTCTTTTGGTAATGATAAATTTTCCCATAATTAAGTTTTTAGCTACCCAAAAATAGGAGGGGAACAGAAGCTTTCTTTACGGGAAACCGTAGGTCAATTAATTATTGCATTGATTGTTTATTGCTGGTTAATCGGTTAACGGTATAAACTGGTTAATTGCTACGAAGCCAGTGCCTGAAGCATTAAAACCATTCATCAAACATTCTGAGTTCGGGAGGACGATCTCTAAAAAGAATCCATTGAGAGATAACCGAAATCATCTAAGTCAGGACCAAACACCGGGGTTGGTCCGCGTTTGCAATCCGGATTTTTGGTTATACTCAAAAAACCCGACTAACTGTAGTAGCTGGGTATGAGTTTGCAAACACGGATTGATTATGGAATTGAAAACTATATAATTTTTCTATCTATGCAATAGGCAATCAACTGCGGATTGTTTTGAAACTCGAGCGCTTCCCTCATTTTTTTTAGCTGTTTTTCAATACTACTTAAACTATTCGGTTTAATATCCATGTCTTCCAAGTGCTCCTGCATCATTTTCTGGGATACTCCTTTAGCCAGTAGCGTTAAAATAGCAATGTCTAACTGCTCAAAGTTATATACCTTTTCGTTTATTGTTTTCTTGAGGTTAGGAGAAACGTATTTTTTATTATCAAAAATAACCTGGATTGCAGATTTTAAATCTTTGACATCGCCACGGCCTTTTGGAACAAAGCCATCTATATTCAAACTTTCAAAAAGAATTTGTGCTTCTGATAATCTCCCTTCACTAGAAAATACCAGTACTTTTATTTCAGGTTGTACTTCCTTTACTGCCTTGATTAATTGTGCACCATCTTTTATTTGTTGCTTTGGAAAATCCTCGTTGAACGATAAATCTGTTATTAACAATTCGTAAGGATTATTTTCTGATTGGGCTTTTCGGATACGGCTCAATGCATCGTCGCAGTAAAAGACATAATTTTTGATGTCGTGCTTAATACCTAAATTTTCCAATGTTACCTGCATTGAATAATTCATTCCTTCGTGATCTTCAGCTATTAATACTTTTTGAAACATAATTTTCTTAATTAATGAATTGGAAAAGAAATTAAAATTCCTAAACCAGTTTTCTCCATGGTTTCAAAAGTAATAGTGCCGGAAATATTTTTAATACGGGTTTCCGTATTTCGCAAGCCATTATTATATATCACTTTCTCTGGCAGCCCTATACCATTATCATGATAGTTTATTGAGATTATATTATGGTTTCTGTTAAAATTTATTTTAACAACTGTTGCCTGGCTATGCTTTTTCATATTGTTCATGAGTTCCAGTAATATAATAAAAATCTCACTCGCTATGTTTTCAGGAACATTTGCCCAAAGCTCATCTTCGTTACCGATAACATCAATTGAACGTGTACTGGCAACATATGCGGAAAACAGATCTGAAAGTTGTTGCCTAAATGTTTTGTTTTGTCGATTTTCGGTGATTTCGTAAGAAATATCTCTTGATGTGTTATAAATATATTCCAATTGATCGAGCAGATGGTTTCTGTCCAAATCATTCTTGTTCTCAACTTCCGACATTACCCGGTAAATTTTATTAGCCACTTTATCATGTACCTTTTTAGAAGTTTTGATCTGGCTATCCCGGATCGAATTTTTGGCCTCCAGGTCCAGTTTTTGTTTTCGCTTTCTGTACCAGAGCGTTCCGGCAACTGCTAATAAAAGGATACCAAATGCTAAAATAATGACCTGATATTTTTTCTCTTCGTTATCTTTTTGAAGCACCAGATTATCGGCCTTGCTCTTCTCCGTTTCGTAACGGATGAGTGCAAATTGGTTTTTGGCTGCACTATGTGCATTCTGAACACTATCGTTTAATGCCTCATATACATTAAAAAAATGTTTGGTTTCTTTTGGAGGACTTAGCTTAATGAGTTTTTGTAAAGCTTCTAGTTGATCTGTTGCACTTTTTAAAGTTTGCGCCACGTTATACATGCTGTGGGCATAAAGAAGTGCACTATCTGGCAGTTTTAAAGTATAATAATCAGAGAGATGGGCATAGCTTGAATTTTGTCCCCATAAATCATTTTCTTTTTTTCGAATCTGTAATGATTTCAAAAAGTCTGCGACAGGATTATATGAAGGATTTTGAAGCCATTTTGTTTTAGCAATATTGGTTAATACGCGGGCATATTCTTTCTCATTTTTAGCGGTTTTTGCTAATATCTGATCATATATTTTTAATGCAGAATTATAGTCCTTTATTTCTTGGTACACTTTAGCTTCATTATTTAAATACATACGGGTATCTAAAGAATCATCAGAGAACTTGATGGCTGAATTATATAGTTTTAAAGAATTGTTGTAATCCTTTAAATTATAGGTCGCAATACCTAAATTATTATAATTTGATCCGAGGTAATAATGGTGTTTCGGGTTGTTTTCATTGAGATATTTATTTGCCTGAAGCGAAGTTTCTTGTCCACCGAAGTAATCACCTGCGTTCGTCAGCAGTATGGCCATATTAATGAGGCTGCTGGCTATGCTTAAACTATCTCTGTTTTGTATGCCAAATTCTTTTGCCTGATTAAATTGTATAAAGGCACTATCAGGTTTTCCACTGTCCCTGTACTTTTTTGCTAAATCGTAGTATGGGTTGTGAAATTTCTTTTCTACATTTTCTTTTTTTGAACAAGAAAATAACAGTAAAACAAGGAGTAATGAGGAGAGCGGTTTCAATGGCTTTTTTTTATCCGAAAATACAAAAAATAAAAGCTTTTTAATTACTTCAGATTTTTTTGCAAGAAGCGAGTACAGTATTTTAGATATAGTCAGCGTATAAAAAAAGGAAGGCGGCTATAAACCACCTTCCTTGAACGATACTACCTTGGAGGATTTTGTCCTGTATCGCCACCAGTTCCATCATCGCCTGGATCGGTTGGGTCTGTATCTCCAGGATCTCCTGGGTCACCAGGATCGGTGCCATTGGTACTAACTGTTGTATTTGTATTGTGTGTGCAGTTGTTATTTGTATCTGCAGGGGTTGCCAAGCCTAATAAGATGGCAATGAATAATGGTAAAAACATGACTTTAAATTTTTTAAGGATGATTACTATGGAGGGTACCCGCGAACCATTCGCGAGCCCTTCTCCGGGTTTGTAAATCAGAAGGCCTTCTGAAAAATTTGGGAAGTCTGAGTTTCCATCGCGGGAGCTAATAACTGCTTCCCAAGCCGGCTACGAACCACCGCGATTTCTACTCGTTATCTCATCAGTATTTGTTAAGTCTTGATAGCGATTCAAAAGCTTTTACTGTTTCGACAATGCAAATATGTGGTGTTGCAAAAGATTAATTATCAAGTGATTCCGGAGTTTCCTATCTTTCCGTTGTAATTCCGGAAAACCGTAAAAATTCCGGAAATTCCACCCTATTTTTACGCTAAATTTTTTGAAAAATGTTTGAAGATTATAAGATCGCAGTACTGAATTTCTATCGTGAGCAGCATGAGAAGCGTTTGCTTTCTACCGATTTGGAAAATCCAAACCGAGAAAAAATAAGGAAAGAATGTGTTAAAGTTTTTCTCAGAAAGAATTCAAAAAAAGATCAAGACTTTGTTCAATCATTTTTTGATCCCCAAAAAAAATACAGTGATCAGGTAAGGAGTATTGAAAAGTTTAAATTGGATAAATTTAGACCTTTGGTTGGGTTTTTAACAACAGATAAAGACGTTAGAGATGATAATAATGTTAAGCTCCTAGCGTGGTTACTTAATTTTCCTGAGTATGAAAATTGGAGGAATGAAGTCTTAGTGGGAGGGGATGAGTCGTCCAATCCTGATCAAAAGAATGATAAAGGAACTTTGAAAGAAGAAGATAAAGGTCAACAGGATGGAGGGGGGAAAGACGATGGTGATACTTTAAAAGAAGAGGATAAAGAAAAACAGGATGATGAGGAAAAAGATGGAGGAGAAGCTGAAGATCAACAGGAGGATAAGGGAAAAAATGATGGTAAAACTTCGGAAGGAGGTGATGGAGATTCACAAAATGGTGGCGTAGATAATGATGGTAGAACTTCACAAGGAAATGGTGAAAATTCGGAGACTGGTGAAGGAAAAAATGATGGTAAAACTTCGGAAGGAGTGGCGGGGCATCAGCAAAATGGCGACGGAAATGATGATAGCGGAAGTTTACAAGGTGAAAAAAATGAACCTAAACCTCCTGTTTCAACCCTCTTTAAAGTCGCCTGTTCTTTTATTATTCTTTTCGTGGCTAGCATAAGCTATTGGTTCTGGAAAAATAATGCAGATAAAGCTATTCATTCTGCAAAGTCAACCGAGCAGTGCATGTACTGGACTGGCCAACACTACGAGCCCATTAATTGCGATAACAACGATTTAGATAAACTGAAGATTCCGCTTAATCAAGAACAATTGGAACATCAGCAGCGCATCACCATGCCTGATACGCTTACCAATCATGCTTTGGGGAAAGTTTGGTATGGAAAAGTAAATGGAAGCACAGATAAAATGCCTCAATTTTATACCGATTCCGGAACTAATCCGCTAGACACCACTAGAAGATTATTGCCTGTAACAACCTATATGTTAAATAAGTATGTTTCCTACGAAAGACATTTGTTAAATACCCTGGTTTGGACAGTTTCTTTACTCGTTTTGTTTAGTTTGCTGATTACGCTGGCTTATAAAACGCGACCAAAGTCAGCATCAATTAAACAACAATAGTATTGCAAGTAAAGGAAGGTTTTGATATACCTATATATACATGTTATTTATCCATCATAAAATGTTGTAGTCGAAAATAGTGTAGTCAAAAAAAAAGTCTACAATGATTTTGACTACATTTTTGTAGTCGTTTTTAGCGGATAGGTAAAAATGACTACAATTTACTTTCTTTAAAATAGAAGTATTAATCTTTGGTATGCGCATATTGGTTACCTGCTACCTTCTGTTTTATAATAATAGCGAATGCATTAAGATTCCCGCCTGCGCGGGAATGACGATTGGCTCAGGGTGGCAGTCTTGAATATTCGTTGTCCTCCGTGTTTTCCGTGGCTAGATGGAAGATAATGTAAGAGATGCTTCGTTGGACTCAACATGACAACATTGGCTGTTTATTAGATGTTATATCCGTGCCTCCTATGTTTGTTGTGAAATTTAAAAATAATAAATTTAACATATTTAAGTGAAAAAGAGTGAGAGTTGATTTGTGCCCAAACAACTTCTTATAGTATGTTCTCACGGAGATATTGCCTCACTCTTTTTTGCCTTTTAGAATCTGAACAGAATGTAAGGCGTATTTATTTTGAAGTATAGCCAGGATATCCAACCAGGAGAAAAGATGAAGGAGGGCAATTCACTTTTACTAATTAAATAAAGAATTATGTCATCTATTGTAAAACAGGTTGTAGGTATTGATGTGGCGCAAAAGGAACTGGTAGTGTCACTTGGGAGAATGAGCCATGACACAGGTGTTGAGATATACGCCTATAAAATATTTTCAAATACTTCAAACGGTTTTAGCAGCCTTAGCTCCTGGGTGGATAAAAAGACTGTAAAAAATGTTGATGTTCGGTACGTGATGGAAGCCACCGGTGTTTATCATGAACATTTGGCTTATTATCTTTCAGATCAGGACAAGCGCCTGAGTATTGTACTTCCAAACAAGATCAGCAATTACTTTAAAACACTTGATGTAAGGACTATTACTGACAAGACCGCTTCACAGGCGATATGCCGGTTTGGACTAGAGCGGAAGCTTGAAGACTGGCAGCAACCCAAAAAGATATTCAGGAAGCTTAAACAGCTTACCCGTGAAAGAGACCAGCTAATTACGGATAGAACGGTTTTGAAAAACCAGCTTCATGCCGAGCTGGTGGAGCGATTCCCTAACCAGAGCAGTATAAAAAGGATATCCAAACGTATCCAGCTAATCAATAAACAGGAACTGGAAATCAGAAACGAACTGTCTAAAACGTTAAAAGAAGATTCAGAGCTTGTTCGCAAAGTAGATCATATCACATCAATCCCTGGCGTGGGTAAGCTAACAGCTTTGATTACCCTTGCTGAAACCAATGGGTTTGAACTGATAAAAAACAAAAAACAGCTGGTAGGCTATAGTGGACTTGATGTAAGGGTCAAAGACTCGGGAACCTCTGTAAAAGGGAAACCGAAAATATCCAAAAGAGGGAACAGACATTTAAGGAAGGCAATGCATATGCCAGCCCTAACAGCAATAAGGCATAACCAGCAACATAAAGCTGTGTTTGTACGTCTTGTGTCCAAACACGGCATAAAAATGAAAGCAGTAGTAGCGGTTCAAAGAAAAATACTCGGACTTATATATACCATATACAAAACCGAGAAGTGCTTTGATAGTAACTATAGTAAGATTGAGGTGGAAAACGAAGTAAATTGTTAGAGCAGCCATTAAAAATGAACTGCCCTAATGAAGCTAGCTTAGAGCTGCCTTGAACTACAAAATTAAAAATTAATTTGGATATCAACACAGAATCTCCGTGGCTAAAATAAGTGGATTAACGCCCGTAAAGCGCCGTCAGTGCATCATCCAAATGCGTAAACCTGAATTTAAAACCAGCATCCAGAATTTTCTGTGCTGAAGTATTGTTGCTCATTAAAACCGCTTCAGTACGTTCGCCTAATAGTAAGTTTAGGGCTGACTTAGGTACATGAATTGGCCAGACAGGACGATGAAGGTGTTTGGCAATAGCTTTGGTGAGTGCTTTATTGGTAACCGGGAAAGGTGCACAGGCATTGTAACTTCCTTCCATTTTAGGGTTTTCGATGGCTTCGATATACATTTCAACCATATCATCGATGTGCAACCAGGGGGTCCATTGTTTTCCGGTACCTAAAGCTGCGCCGGCAAATAATTTAATGGGTTGGGCAAGCTGTGGCAATGCACCACCCTCAATACTAAATACTATGCCGGTACGTAATTTAACCATGCGAAGGCTAAGTTTTTTACCTTCATCTACGGCATCTTCCCAAAGTTTACAGCATTCGGCTAAAAAACCGTAACCCTTAGGGCTTTCTTCTGTTAATATTTCATCGCCGCAATCGCCGTAATAGCCTACTGCCGATGAAGAAATAAAAGATTTGATCTGGTGGCCGGGAGCTGATTTTATAGCGCTGAAAAGTAGTTCAGTCGATTTTACGCGACTATCTATAATCTGTTGCTTACGTTCGGGTGTCCACTTTTTATCGGCCACCGCTTCACCTGCTAAATGCACCACTGCATCAACACCAGCAATGCAAGCTGGATCAATTGTTCCCTGGTAAACATCCCAGATGAAATTATTTGGATCTTTGCTGCTTTTCCGCGAGAGCGTATTCACCTCATAACCCTTACTTAACAGCTGTTTTTTCAGTGTGGTGCCAACAAGTCCGGTAGCCCCTGTAATCAGTATTTTCTTCGCCATGATTTTAAAACACTAAAGGTACAAAAGGGTTTTTGTACAGAGATTAAAACGAGATTAAAAGACTGATGATCCTTTTGTTACCTGTTTGTAAAGAATTGTTTAAGGGTTTGAGGATGTGGAAAAATAAAATAAATTTGTAAACGCGTTCTTATACTCCTTTTCGATAAAAGATGTCCAAAAAAATTTTAGTCTGGTTTAGAAACGATCTTCGCTTACATGATAATGAAATGTTGGTTGAAGCGATTGCTAAATCTGATTCGATTTTGCCTGTTTATATTTTAGATCACCGCTTATTCGGAGAAACAAAATATGGTACCCTGAAAACCGGCAACATCAGGGCGCAGTTCATTTTAGAAAGCGTTTTAGGCTTACGTAATTCCTTAAAACAAATTGGCGGCAATTTACTAATTGCTGCAGGTAACCCCGAAGATATTATTCCGCAACTGGTGCAGGAATATGAAATTACCGAAGTGTACCACCATAGGGAAGTAGCCCGTGAGGAAACACATGTATCAACACTGGTTGAAAATGCACTTTGGAAACTGCGCATCAATCTGAAGCACTTTATTGGCCATACACTATATAATAAAGAAGATTTACCTTTTCCGATTAAAGATATCCCTGATGCGTTTAATCAGTTTAAAAAGAAAATTGAGCGCGATTCGATAATTAAGCCTTGCTTTGCTGCACCCGATCGCATTAATGTAGCCGAGGTAATTGACTGGGGTACGCTGTCTTCGCTTGGAGACCTTAATCTTTTGCTGCAGGAAAAAGACCAGCGCGCTGATTTTGAATTTACCGGCGGTGAGGCCGAAGGATTGGTGCATTTACAGAAGGTTATTGTTGCTATGCAGCAAGCTGCTACTACCAAAAATTTAATTTTAGCGTCGAAATTATCGGCCTGGCTGGCTATGGGTAGCCTATCGCCGCGTAAGGTGTACTGGGAAATTAAAAAAATGGAAGGTGTGCCCAATACCAAAGCCATGTTTAACCATATTTTATTGGGATTGCTGTGGAGAGATTATTTCCGTTTCATGTTTAAGAAATATGGCAATACTTTTTTCAGTCCGGATGGATTTGGAAGCCAGGGTTTGGTTGATGTAGCGAACGAACAGGAGAATTTTAACAAATGGCGCACAGGCCAAACCGGTTTTGCAGTAGTTGATGCGGTAATGACGGAGTTAAACCAAACTGGTTTTATTTCGAATATTGCCCGACAAACGGCCGCACTTTACCTGATCAATAATCTGGAGGTGAGCTGGGTTTTTGGCGCGGCTTATTTTGAAGAAAAACTAATCGATTACAATCCAGCAAGTAACTGGGGCAATTGGGCAAATGTGGCAGGGGTTGGGAATGACCAAAAATCGAAAAGCGTTTTCGATCTGGATAAAAATATTAAAAACCTCGATCCGAAAGGTAATTATGCCACCATCTGGGCTTCGTAGGAAATGAGTGAAGGATGGAGTTTTGAATGATAGCATGCAGGTCAGTTTAGTATTGAAGACGAAATAAATCACTCATTTACTCATTCAATAATTCAATCATTTCTAAATTCTGTCATTCAACAGTTCAATCGTTTGATCATAATAATTCTAAATTCAATCAATATGATTTTTAATGTAGTTTTTTGCCAATAATGTAAGGTAAAATTCTAATTTTGTAATGCTTATAGTAAACAGTTAATAATGGGTAGTTTATCTTATCTTAACGGCGCAAATGCCGAATATATAGATGCTTTATATCAGTCGTATCAGCAGGATCCTGAATCAGTTGAGTTTGGTTGGCAAAAGTTTTTTGAAGGTTTCGATTTTGGAAGAGGATCTGAAGCCACCGCAGTAACAGTAGAAACTCCGGAACAATTTTTAAAGGAGGTTAATGTACTTAACCTGATTGATGGCTACCGTAGCCGCGGTCACTTATTTACGCATACCAACCCGGTGCGTGAAAGACGCAAACACTTACCAACTTTAGAACTTTCTAACTTCGGCTTATCTGATGCCGATCTGGAAACCGTTTTCAACTCTGGTGTTGAAATTGGTATTGGTGCAGCAAAATTGAAAGATATTGTTGCTGTTTTAAAACAAACATACACGCACTCAATTGGTGCCGAATATAAATTTTTACGTACTCCGGAAGTGCTAAACTGGATTCAGCAAAAAATGGAAAGTGTGCGTAATACGCCTAATTTCTCTATCGATGAGAAAAAACGTATCCTTAAAAAATTAAACGAAGCAGTAAGTTTCGAAAATTTCCTTGGAACAAAGTTTTTAGGTCAAAAACGTTTCTCACTGGAAGGTGCAGAAGCTTTAATTCCGGCATTGGATTCGGTAATCGAAAAAGGTGCAGAACTGGGTATTGAAGAGTTTGTAATTGGTATGGCTCACCGCGGTCGTTTAAACGTGCTGGCCAATATCATGCAAAAAACCTATAAAGACATCTTCGCTGAGTTTGAAGGTAAAAGCTACAACCCTGATACCCCATTTGGTGGCGACGTAAAATACCATTTAGGTTATTCTACTGATGTAACTACCAATGCTGGTAAGAGTGTTCACTTGAGTTTATGTCCAAATCCATCACACTTAGAAACTGTTGATGGCGTGGTAGAAGGAATGAGCCGTTCTAAAATCGACTTTAAATACGGTGGCGATAACAGCCGTTTAGCGCCGATTTTGATCCATGGTGATGCTTCGGTTGCTGGACAAGGTATTGTTTATGAAGTAATCCAGATGGCTGGTTTGGAAGGTTATAAAACTGGTGGTACCATTCACCTGGTAATTAACAACCAGATTGGCTTTACCACTAACTATAAAGATGCGCGTACCAGTACTTATTGTACCGATATTGCCAAGGTAACTTTATCACCTGTTTTCCACGTAAATGGTGATGATCCTGAAGCGTTGGTTTATGCGATCAATTTGGCGATGGAATACCGTCAGAAATATAAAAACGATGTTTTCATTGATATTCTTTGCTACCGTCGTTTCGGTCACAATGAGTCTGATGAGCCTAAATTCACTCAGCCTTTATTGTACAAAACAATTGAAAAACACCCTAACCCAAGGGAAATTTATATTGAGCAGTTAACGAAAGAAGGCTCGCTTGAGGCTGGTTTGGCAAAAGAAATGGAAAAAGATTTCCGTGGTATTTTGCAGGAACGTTTAAACGAAGCTAAAGCATTTGTTGCCGCCAATACCGAAGTTAAATTTGGTGGTGCATGGGCCGATTTACGTATGGCTACGCCTAAAGATTTCGAAGTTTCTCCGGTTACGGCAGTTAAAAAAACAACTTTACTGGAAATTGGTAAGCGAATTACCACTTTACCATCAAATAAAAAGTTCTTCAAAAAAATTGAAAAACTATTTGTTGAGCGTACCAAAATGGTTAACGAAACACATGTTTTCGATTGGGCAATGGGCGAGCAGCTGGCTTATGGTACTTTGTTATCAGAAGGCAAGCGCGTTCGTTTAAGCGGTCAGGATGTAGAACGGGGTACTTTCTCTCACCGTCATGCGGTGTTAACCTTAGAAGACAGCGAGGAAGAATATGTACCACTAGCTAACATTTCAGATCAACAGGCTCCGTTTGATATTTACAATTCGCACTTATCAGAGTATGGTGTTTTAGGTTTCGAATATGGTTATGCAATGGCCAACCCTAACGCTTTAACTATCTGGGAAGCACAATTTGGCGATTTCTTTAACGGAGCACAAATTGTTGTCGATCAATATATCGCAAGTGCCGAAACCAAATGGCAGCGCGAAAACGGTTTGGTAATGTTATTGCCTCACGGTTATGAAGGTCAGGGACCAGAGCACTCATCAGCACGTATAGAGCGTTTTATGGAGCTTTGTGCAGATTACAACATGCAGGTTGTAAACTGTTCTACACCTGCTAACTTCTTTCACGTTTTACGCCGCCAGTTTAAACGCGATTTCCGTAAGCCTTTGGTGGTATTTACACCAAAAAGTTTATTGCGTCACCCGGCCTGTGTTTCTAAATTAGAAGAATTTACAGATGGTGGCTTTAAAGAGGTAATTGACGATGTAAACGTTAAAGTTGCCGATGTAAGCCGTATCGTTTTCTGTAGCGGTAAAATTTACTACGAGTTACTGGAGAAACAACAAGCTGATAAATTGAAACATGTAGCACTTGTTCGTGTAGAACAATTGTACCCTACACCGGTTGATCAGATGGAAGCCATCCAGAAAAAATATAAAAATGCCAAAGAAGTTTTCTGGGTACAGGAAGAACCGGAAAATATGGGCGCATGGCCATACTTGTTCCGTAAGTTGTACAAAACTGCATTGAAAGGTATTGATGTAATTTCGAGAAGAGAGAGCAGCAGTACAGCTACAGGTTTTGCAAAACAACACGCTAACCAGCAAGCTTATATTTTAGCCAAAGCTTTCGAAATTCCGGTAACAGAAGATGTGAAAGACATTGCTAAAAAAGCAACAAAAAAATTAGTTCAAATCGACTAATAGGGCAGAAGGTTGGAAGGCTGAAGGTGTAAGGTTAGTTATCCTGAACATTTCAACCTTGCAAATTTCAATGTTTAATAATTAGAAAATAAAAAGGTAGAAGATTGGAAAGCTGAAGGTTGAGCATCCCTGAACATTTCAACTTTACAACATTCAAACTTGTAACAAAAAACATAAAATTACAAAAATGAGTTTAGAGATAAAAGTTCCACCTGTAGGTGAGTCGATAACAGAAGTTGTTTTGTCACGCTGGATAAAAAACGATGGTGATGTTGTTGAAATGGATGAAGTGATAGCCGAATTAGAATCGGATAAGGCTACATTCGAATTAACTGCAGAACAAGCTGGAACTTTAAAAACCATAGCAGCCGAAGGCGATACTTTAGCCATTGGTGCAGTAGTTTGTAAAATTGAAGACGGTGGTGCAGCTCCTACCAAAGCTGATGCGCCAAAAGCTGAAGAGAAAGCGGTTGTTGCTGAAGAAAAAACTGCAGCTCCCGTTATTGAAAAATCTGGCGAAAGCTATGCTACCGGAACTCCATCACCTGCTGCTGGTAAAATCCTTGCCGAAAAAGGCATCGATGCATCGGCTGTAAAAGGTACTGGTGTTGATGGCCGTATTACTAAAGATGATGCTGTTAAAGCAGAAGCTGGTAAAAAAGCTGAGGCGCCTAAAACAAGTACTCCTGTTGCTGCTGCAGCACCTGCTGGTAGCCGTGGCGAGCGTCGCGAAAAAATGTCGCCATTGCGTAGAACAGTTGCAAAACGTTTGGTTGCTGTTAAAAATGAAACCGCAATGTTAACCACCTTTAACGAGGTTAACATGAAACCAATTATGGATTTACGCGGAAAATATAAAGATCAGTTTAAAGAGAAATTTGGTGTAGGTTTAGGTTTTATGAGCTTTTTCACTAAAGCGGTAACCGAAGCTTTAAAAGATTTCCCTGCTGTAAATGGTCGTATTGAAGGCGAAGAATTGGTTTACAATGATTTTGCTGATATTTCTATTGCCGTTTCTGCTCCAAAAGGTTTAGTGGTTCCGGTTATCCGTAATGCTGAGAGCATGACTTTAGCACAGATTGAGAAATCGGTATTAGAGTTGGCTTTAAAAGCACGCGATAGCAAATTAACCATCGAAGAAATGACTGGCGGAACGTTTACCATCACCAATGGTGGTGTATTCGGTTCAATGATGTCGACCCCGATTATCAATGCACCACAATCGGCTATTTTAGGTATGCACAACATTGTTGAGCGTCCGGTTGCCGAAAAAGGTGAGGTAGTGATTCGTCCGATGATGTACGTTGCCTTATCTTACGACCACAGAATTATCGACGGACGCGAGTCTGTAGGTTTCTTAGTGCGTGTGAAACAATTATTAGAAGATCCTGCTAGATTATTATTAGGAGTTTAATCTTAAACCCAATTAAACGGGATTTAAGATAAGAAGTCAAGTTTAATGGCCATGTGCTATAAAACTTGACTTTTTTTATGTTCAAAAAATATGAAGTTAACGTTCAACCCCAAATTCCTGATTATTGTTATCGCTATTTTTATAATTGAGGTTTTAATCGGCAAGTATCTCAACGATCCCTTCATACGCCCTTTTGGTGGCGATGTATTGGTAGTTGTTTTAATCTATGCTTTTTTACGAACTTTTATACATACCAATAACCGCAAACTGGCTCTTGGTTTATTGCTTTTTGCTTGTCTGATCGAATTTCTCCAGAAATTAAATTACGTTGCCTGGTTTGGCCTGGAAAACAATAAACTGATGTGTACGCTAATGGGGACCTCTTTTAGTGTTTACGATTTACTGGCTTACTTTGCAGGTTACCTGATCTGTTTGTGTTTTAAAGATTAAATCAGCGGGAGATATTTTTGCTACACGCCTAATATTTCCCTCAGATGGCGCTTATTTATGCAGATTCATAACCGCTGCTTGCCGCTCTGGAATATATTATTTCGATAATTCCTTAATGGGTTTGATATCCAGTTGCTTAAACTCTACCTCACTGCCTTCTGCCTGTAAAGCGATCTGCCCACTGCTTGCGGTACAGTTGGCGCCATAGTTTACCAATGTACCATTTACCCATACTTTAACATCGTTGTTTAAACACTCAATGATCATCGTATTCCATTCGCCAAGCGGTTTTTCGCTACCATCGGTTAGGTTTTTAATGCGACGTAATTTATCGCCGTTTACGCCCCAGTTTTCTTTCGGTCCGCGTCTGGCAAGCATATCGGGTACCGTAATGTCTTCTTCAATGCACCAGAAATCGCCGGCATCTTTATGTTGCATTTGTACTTCTAAAGATTTTGGGAACATGCCGTATAATGCTCTTGGGGTTGAGGCGTGCACTAAAACTCCACAGTTGCCTGGTTTGCCGGCAAAGCGGTATTGTACGGTTAACTGGTAGTTTTTATAAACTTTGTCGGTTATTAAATGACCACCTGGTGTGCCTAAACTTACCAGCATACCCTTGCGAACGATAAATGGATTGATGGTATCTGGTTCCTTATCCATTGCAGGTACATCAACGTGCCAGCCTTTTAAATCTTTGCCATTAAAAAGGCTCTTTTGGGCAAATGCAGGGAAGTTAAAAGTAACGAATAGGAGCAGGATGGTGTATAATTTCATAGCTATATTTGGTTTTGGTTATTTCAAATATAAGATTTTAAGGGAATAAGTATTAAACTAATTAATTGAGAGATGGTGTCCTATCTGTAGAGTTAATCATAGCGTCTTTACGGATTGGCGAATCGGTTTTTTTTCAAACTCAGTGATGAGTATGAGATTATTCGAGTCCTAAAAGTGCCTTTTATCGTCCTCGTTGCAAATGTGAACTATGTTTCAATATTAAATCCTTCACCGCGTTCAATGGTCGATACTAATTTCAATAATTCCTCATAAGGATTTCCCGAAATACCGAGCAGTTTGGCAAAGGCAGGTTCTGTTTTAATGCCTTGTTTCTTTAACCTGATAATTTCCTGCCTGAAGGCTTCTCCTTTTTCTAACAAAATCTGATGTTCTATCAGCATGTGGCGATAAGCGTTTTGCTGTATTGTTGGTATGGGCTGTCCGAAAATTTCGAATTCAAAACCAGCAATAAAGAAATTGGCTTTGATGGATTGAAAGGTTGGGTTCTCGGTGATCATAAAGCCTTTTTCGTTTTGAAAGAAACCAATTAATATTTTCGTGAACGCTGCTTTATCCTGCACATAGCAGATAATATCCAAATCACTATTTTCAATATCGATGTTTATCGGGATGGTACCGGAAAGGATAGGGGTGAAGGCAACAAGTTTTTCCAGTATCTGGTGTGCAGTTAAAACCTGATAAGCTTGTTGTTGCTTTTCGTTTCCGGATTGGAGATAGGAAATATTGAGGAAGTCGATCATATAGTAATGGTGATTTGGAAATTTAGAGGCAAAATTAATAATCCTTCTGTTAATGTATCTGGAGTCGGTTGGTGTGACACCAACTGATAGGAAAACAAAAAAGCCCGTCTCTGTTAAGAAACGGGCAACATTTTATAAAAGTACAAGCTGTTTTTCAACAAGCTCGGAATGATAATTGTGAGAATCTTAATCCTCTACGATTTCACTGTTAATGCTCACATCATCCTTTACATCTTCTTTAAAGTAATTTTTCTGGAAGATTAGGATCAATATTACACCAATCGAAATAGCTGCATCAGCAAGGTTAAAAACAGGTCTGAAGAAAACAAATTCTTCACCTCCCCAAATGGGTAACCAGCTTGGAAAATGTCCTTCGGCAATTGGGAAATAGAACATATCTACCACCCGGCCATGAAACCAGCTTTCGTAGCCATAAATTTTGCCATAAAAAACCGAATCGATGATGTTTCCCAATGCCCCCGAAAAAATCAGGGCTACATTTAAAATCAATCCACGGTGATACTTATGTTTAATTAAATAATGTAAGCCATAGCCAATACCACCTACCGCTGCAATGCGGAAAAGCGATAAAGCCAGTTTACCAAACTCGCCACCAAATTCCATTCCAAAGGCCATCCCGTTATTTTCGGTAAAATGGATAATACACCATTTTCCGATAATGTGGAACTCCTGCCCAAGGTACATGTGTGTTTTTATCCAGGTTTTGATCAGCTGATCGGCCAATAAAACCAAAAAGATAACAATTAAAGGTTTTGTATAGCCTTTCATTAACCCTGCTTTAATTTAGCTTCCATACTTAAAGTAGCATGAGGTACAGCACGTAAACGTTCTTTTTGGATCAGCTTACCGGTTTCGCGGCAAATACCATAGGTTTTGTTTTCAATACGTACCAGGGCATTCTCCAGGTTATCGATAAACTTTTTCTGACGGGCAGCCAATTGATTGATCTGCTCTTTCTCCATTGTTGCCGAACCATCTTCTAAAGTTTTGTAAGCACCTGAAGTATCTTCTGTACCATTGGCGTTAGGATTGCTTAAAGATGCAGTTAATGCATTAAGTTCCTCTTTTGCCATGCGCAATTTATCTTGAATTAATTCTTTAAATTCCTGAAGTTCACTGTCTGAGTAGCGCGTTTTATTACTGTTTTCCATGTTTGTAATTTAGTTTTCTAATATATGGATTTATATTTTAGTTACCGAAATGCTTAACTCAACATCATCAATCACGATTTTGTTTGCATTATTTACAGTATCTGTTAATTCTAGTGTGTCAGCTAAGATTTCGTCGCAAATGTAGGCTTTGTTACTGGCTACTGCATTCGCCACCAAGTTATCATTTTGTAACGAAACTTTAATCCTGTCGGTTACTTCAAAGTTCAGTTCTTTACGTAAATTCTGGATGCGGTTAACCAGCTCACGCGAAATACCTTCCTGTTTCAGCTCTTCAGTAATGGTCACATCAAGTGCTACCGTTAAACTGCCCAGGTTGGTTACCTGCCATCCCGGAATATCTTCCGCAAAAATTTCTACGTCATCATTTAAATCGATAGCATGCTGAATGTTATCGCTACCGAAAACATTAATGTAGCCATCAACTTCCAAACGCTGAATATCGTCTTGCGTCATGTTTTCTAAGGCTTCTTTTACAGTACTCATATCCTTACCCACTTTTTTGCCTAAGGATTTAAAGTTAGGTTTTAGCTTTTTCTTTACAATGCCGTGCGTATCGGTAATAAATTCGATGTGCTTTACATTGGTTTCAGAAAGGATATAATCGGCAACTTTTGAAATTTTCTGTTCGAAATCGCCGTTTAGCGATGGGATTAAAATTTTAGCTAAAGGCTGACGTACATTAATACTTGATTTTTTACGCAACGATAAAACCATCGAAGAGATATCCTGAGCATAAAGCATTCTTTCGTTCAGGGCATTATCGATCAGGCTTTGATCAGCTTCTTTCCATAACGTTAAGTGTACCGATTCTGCTGCGTGGGCATCAGTAACGCTCAGGTTCCTGTACAACCAATCGGCAAAAAATGGCGCCACCGGACTCATTAACTGGGCCAGGGTTTCTAAACAGGTATAAAGTGTTTCGTAAGCAGCGCGCTTATCTTCTGTCATTTCGCCTTTCCAGAAACGGCGGCGGCTTAACCTGATGTACCAGTTACTCAAATGCTCATCAACAAAGGTTTGGATGGCACGGGTAGCTTTAGTTGGCTCGTAAGTATTATAACTCTCATCAACTTCGTTGATCAGGTTTTGCAATAACGATAAGATCCAGCGGTCTAATTCAGTCCTGTCTTCAACTTTGCTTAAGTTGTTTTTGTCGATTTCGAATTTATCGATGTTGGCATAAAGTGCAAAGAAAGCATAGGTGTTATAAAGTGTACCGAAGAATTTACGGCGTACCTCATCTAAACCTTCTAAACTAAATTTAAGGTTATCCCATGGCGATGCATTGCTGATCATGTACCAGCGGGTTGCATCGGCACTGTAAGTTTCTATGGTACTAAACGGATCAACAGCATTACCCAAACGTTTCGACATTTTGTTACCGTTTTTATCCAGTACCAATCCGTTCGAAACTACGTTTTTGAAAGCTACACCCGGGTTACCAACTTTTTCGTTTACCGCTTTAATCTCATCGCTGGCTTCGCTTAACATTACCGCAATGGCATGCAGGGTAAAGAACCAGCCGCGGGTTTGGTCAACGCCTTCAGCAATAAAATCGGCTCCATAGGCATTTTCAAACTCTTCTTTATTTTCGAATGGGAAGTGCCATTGTGCATAAGGCATGGCGCCGCTGTCAAACCAAACATCGATCAGGTCGGTTTCGCGGGTCATTTTTTCACCTTGCGAAGAAGTTAAGATTACATCATCCACATAAGGGCGGTGCATATCTTTCAGTTCAAAACCTGCCGGCATAAAACCCGCTTCAATCGATTTGGCAATTTCTGCATTCAGTTCTGCAATAGAACCAATACATTTTTCTTCCAATCCATCAGCAGTACGCCAGATTGGTAGCGGGGTTCCCCAATAACGTGAGCGCGATAAGTTCCAGTCAACCAGGTTTTCTAACCAGTTACCAAAACGGCCTGTTCCCGTCGATTCAGGTTTCCAGTTGATGCCCTTGTTCAGTTGCACCATTTTATCTTTAACTGCAGTAGTTTTGATAAACCAGCTATCCAGCGGATAATATAAAACAGGTTTATCAGTTCTCCAGCAGTGTGGATAGGTGTGTACGTATTTTTCTACCTTAAAGGCTTTGTTTTCTTCTTTTAACTGGATAGCGATTTCTACGTCAACTGATTTTTCAGGAGCCTCGCCATCTTTGTAATATTCGTTTTTAACATACTTGCCGCCGTAGTTTCCACCCAGTGAAGCAATAAATTTACCCTGTAAATCTACCAGTGGAACCGCATTTCCTTTTTCGTCTAATACCAGCATTGGTGGCACTTCTGGCGTAGCCAGTTTGGCAACCCGGGCATCATCTGCACCAAAAGTAGGTGCGGTGTGTACGATACCGGTGCCATCTTCGGTGGTAACAAAGTCTCCTGAAATTACCCTGAAAGCATTTTCGGGATTTTGGTATGGCAGTGCATAAGGCAATAACTGTTCGTATTTAATGCCTACTAAATCTGCACCCACAAATTCGGCCAATAGGGTATAAGGAATCTTTTTGTCTTCAGCTTTGTAGTTTGCAAAAGCTTCGTCGCTTTCAGCCAAAAAGTATTTTCCGGCAAATTGTTTACCTACCAAAGCTTTGGCCAATACCACCTGAATAGGCTCGAAAGTATACTGGTTAAATGTTTTAACCAATACATAATCAATCTTAGGTCCTACAGTTAAAGCGGTGTTGCTTGGTAAAGTCCATGGAGTAGTAGTCCAGGCTAAAAAGTGAACCGTACCAAAGCCTTTTAAAGCTTCGGGTAAAGTAGATTCGATGGTTTTAAACTGCGCCACAATGGTGGTGTCGCTAACATCCTTATAAGTACCTGGCTGATTTAACTCATGCGAGCTTAAACCAGTACCCGCTGCTGGCGAATACGGCTGAACGGTATAACCTTTATATAAAAATCCTTTGCTATAAAGTTGTTTTAATATCCACCAAAGGGTTTCAATGTATTTGTTTTCGTAGGTGATATACGGATTTTCAAGATCAACCCAATAGCCCATTTTTTCGGTCAGGTCGTTCCAAACATCCGTATAACGCATTACTTCGGTACGGCAAGCCTCGTTGTATTCATCTACGCTGATTTTCTTGCCGATATCTTCTTTAGTAATACCCAGTTTTTTCTCTACAGCCAGCTCAATAGGCAGGCCATGCGTATCCCAACCACCTTTGCGTTTTACCTGGTAGCCTTTTAATGTTTTGTAACGGCAAAAAATATCCTTAATCGCTCGCGCCATTACATGGTGAATCCCCGGCATGCCATTGGCAGAAGGCGGGCCTTCGTAAAAAGTAAACGGATTAGATTTCGGACGGGATGAAATGCTTTTTTCAAAGATATTTTCCTTTTTCCAGAAATCCAGTATTTCTTGCCCTATTTTGGCAAGTTCCAATTGTTTAAATTCGCTATACATCAATCAAGTACCTCAAAAAATTAAAGGTTGCAAAGTTAACAGAATTGACCGGATTTTGGTAGTTTTGATGTAAATACTTTTAATGTGAAATTATTTAATATCGGGCTTGCAATGATGGTGGTGGCCGTAATTGCTTTGCCAATTGTTGCGGTGGTAAACCCTTTAAACCGCGATTTTGTGCTTTATACATTTTATTTCTGCGGCCTGCTCGAACTAATTGGATTAATCTTTGTTTTAATACATATCATAAAACTTAAAAAAAGATAATTCATGATCAAGCTCTTAAAGTTACAGAAAGCCGTTTGGGTACTGGTTTTGGGCATACTAACCTACATTACCTATAAAATTTTAGAAACTTATGAGGTAAGCGGAAGCCGTTACGTACAAATGCTGGCGGGGGTTTTGGTTATGATTGGCGCTTTGTGGATGTTATACCCCATTCTTTTTGCCAAAAAGGATAATGATGGCAATGCTGAAATTATTACTGATCCGAATGTTGAAGTGCCGGAAGATGAAGAAGAGGATAAGCTGGTAAAAGAATAAGCTTTTTGCCAACACATTTTCCTTTCTTAACTACCTGATGTGATTTAAAAACCATTAGAAAATCAAAGTCGGTGTTTCATTTTAGCGTTCGCCCTGCTGTTCGTTACAAGTTCTCGTTGCACTGCGGGCTTTTCACTACCATCAGGCTTAATTCACTTAAACCTATACAATAAACCCAATACAGTACATTTCAACCGCCACAAAAACTTTTTTTAAAAAAACTGAAAGCAGCGTAGGGGTAAAATCCCTTTGAGTTGTATTAGCTCTAAAAACAGAGACAATATGATTCCAGCATTAGTAATTTGGCTATGTAAGAAATACATTCTGCCGAGGTTAAACAAAAAAAACAGTTCAAGTGCTGTTCCCCGGCTTTCTAAACATGCTGTTTTGGTGGTGGTGTTACTGGTATTAAATTTTACTGCATTTGCCAGTAAACTAACCCAGGTTTATCACATTAAGCGCAATGGTGAAATTATTGGTAAACTTTCTTTCAGTCAAAACATTGAAGGCGAAAATACATATCTTAAAATCACTTCGCAGGTAAGTACCCGTTTCGTATTCAAAATCGATGTGCAGACAGAAGATCTGGCCCACTTTAAAAACGGCAGGTTAATCTCATCAGATGTAAGCCGTCTGGTTAATGGCAAAGCAAAAGAGCGTAAAAAGACCATTTTCCAGAACGATGTATATCAGCTGCAGGCGGGCAATAAATTCAATAGTTTAAACCAGCCTATTGGTTATAACATGATGCTGCTTTATACCACTGAGCCTGTTTCTATCAATCAGGTTTATTCAGATAATTTTCAGTGCTTTTTACCTGTAAAAAAACAGGCGGCACATCAATACCGGGTTAATTTGCCTGATGGGAACTATAATGATTATTACTTTGAAAACGGGGTTTGCAAACTGGTGGTAGTTAATCATTCACTATACACCATAAAAATGGAGCTGGTTTAATATGGAAGCAATTAATCATAAATACCTTAGGGTGCTGGTAACTGGCGCTTCGGGTTTCATTGGCCGTAAACTCTGCCTGAATCTTGCCGAAACAGGTTACGATGTGGTTGCCCTTTGCCGCGATACCGAACACCCTTATCTGATTAGCCATCGCAATATCCATTTTATAAAAGGCGATATTTTAGATATTAAAAGTTTAGAAAAAGCCATGAAAGGTTGTGCCCAGATTTACCATACCGCTGCAATGGCTAAGATGTGGTGTAAAAACGAAACCGATTTTTACGATGTAAATGTAACCGGCACTTCTAATGTTTTAAGTTGCGCCCTTAAAATGGGAGTAGACCGTGTGGTGCATACCTCTACCTGTGGTGTTTGGGGACCAACGCTTAACCTGCCGGTTTCCGAAAACGATCCGCGGGCCGTAGGTTTTCCCATTAGCTACGAACGTACCAAATACCTGGCCGAGCTGGAGGTGAAAGCGTTTGTACAAAAAGGACTTGATGTAGTTATTGTAAATCCTTCAAGGGTATATGGTGATGGGCCGATAACCGACAGCAACACGGTTAGTAAAATTGTTACCGGCTATATAGGTGGTACATGGCATTTTATCCCTGGCGATGGAAAAGCGATTGCCAATTATGCTTTTGTTGATGATGTGGTTGACGGGCATATTGCCGCCATGCAGCATGGCCGAAATGGTGAAAGGTATATTCTGGGCGGTGAAGATGTTTCTTTTAACGGCTTTTTTAATACGCTGAAACAGATTACCGGAAAAAAAGAAACCTGTATAAAATACCGGTAAGCATCATTAAAGCATATAGCATGCTCGAATTTTTAAAAACCAGACTTTTTAACTTAACGCCATTTTTTCTTCCCGAATTTGCCGACCGCTTAAAATGTAACCAGCAATATTGCAGCAATAAAGCCATTGCTGAATTAAACTATCGCATTACACCCTTTGCGGTGGGATTGGGGAAAACGGTTAGCCATTTTCAGCACAATTAACCACAGATGAAAAGGATTAACGCAGATCATTTGGAATTTAAATCTGTGTTAATCCGTGCAATCGTGACTAAAATAGACGGAAGAGAACGACTAGAAATTAGAAAATAAAAATGAAACAATTAACAGCATTGATTACGGGGGCAAGCGAAGGTTTAGGGAAATCTTTTGCCATTGAGTGGGCACGGCGGGAACTTAACCTGGTGTTGGTTGCTTTGCCAAACAGCGGGCTTGAATATCTGGCCAACTATCTGCGGGTTAATTTTAACTGCAAGGTGTATTGTATCGAAATAGACCTGACCGAAAATACTTCGGCCAGCCAGATATTTGAAAGATTGAATGCAGATGGTATTGAAGTGAATGTTTTAATCAACAATGCAGGTTTGGGTAACTGGTCGTGGTTTGAAGATAAGAATACCGATTTTTATCGCACACAGATTGATCTTAATATAACCAATACCGTTTTATTAACCCGATTGTTTTTAAACCATATCAATAAGGCTGCTGAAAGCTATATTTTAAATGTAGGAAGTTTAGGAGGCCATTTTATTGTACCTAAAAAACAGGTTTACGGGGCAACCAAATCATTTATCGGTTATTTTACGCGCTGTCTGCAGCTCGAGCTCAGCGGTACCAATGTGCACATCAGTTTGCTTAGTCCGGGGGGGATTAATACCAAACCCGAATTGCTGGTAATGAACCATACTTTAAAAGGTTTTGCCAGGGCCACCATTTTAGAAGCCGACTACGTAGCCAAAACAGCAATTGAGGGGATGCTTAAAGGAAAAAAGGAAATAATCCCTGGTTTCGCCAATCGCTTTTTGGTAGTGCTGGATAAAATTATCCCCGGCTTTTTAAAAGAAATTATAATAAGGCGTAAATTGAGGTCAATTTTAACCACATAAATTTAGATATGAAACCTGTATGATTTTTTAAAAACTTGCAGGTTTAACTTTATGGAAAATAACGGTACTCATCTTCTCGGATTAATTAAAAGCGGTAATAAGCAAGCTTTCGATGAAGTGTTTTTAATGCATTTCAAAAGCCTGCATGCATATGCTTTTACAATAGTTAAAGAACGTGATGATGCCGAAGAGATTGTGCAGAATGTGTTCGTACGTATCTGGACCCGCCGTGAGCAGCTTAAAGCAGATGGGTTTTTGAAATCATTTTTGTATCGGTCAGTACACAACGAAAGTTTAAATTATCTCAAACATCAGAAAGTGAGATCTAATTTCAATGTACATTATGCCGACAGTGTAAAAAACGATATCGGGAATTTACATACCGAAATTACAGTAACCGAACTGGAGAGAAATATCCATTCGGCAATTAACAATCTGCCCGAGAAATGCCGTAATGTATTTCAGTTGAGCAGGTTCGACCAGATGAAATATCAGGAAATAGCCACTGCCCTTAATATTTCGGTTAAAACCGTAGAGAACCAAATGGGTAAGGCCTTAAAGATTTTACGCCACCGCGTAGTCGATTTTCTGATTCTCATTTTTATACTTTTAAAATAAGCTTATGGATATAAATTCTACACCTATAAATGAAGATTTGCTGGCAAAATACCTGCTTGGTGAGGCTACTGTGCCCGAAAGAGAGGAGGTAGAACGATGGGCTAAGTCGGCTCCCGAAAACTTTAAACAATTAACCGATTTCAGGACGATCCTGGAAAAAAGCAAGTTGCAGATTGATTCAGGAATTAACGAACAGGATGCTTTGGCACGGCTAAACCTTCGCTTAGAAAGGGAAACCACCGCCAAAATGTGGGGTTATAAGACTATTTTACCTTGGGTAGCTGTCGTTGCTGTTATTTTTGCTGCAGGCCTGTTTGGTTATAAAAATCTGGTCGCTAATAAAATTGATGTAGCAAGCAGTACCACAACTTTAACCCAGGTATTGCCCGATGGTTCTACAGTGATACTGAACAAGCAATCCGCTTTGTCGTTTGTGGGTGGTTTTTTCAATAAAACCCGGCAGGTAAAGCTTAAAGGAGAAGCCTTTTTTAAGGTGAGTGCCAATAAAGCAAAACCTTTTATTATTGATGTTAACCAGGTCCAGGTAACAGTTGTAGGTACAGCCTTTAACATAAAAAGCAACAAAAACGAAACAGTGGTAATTGTAGAAAGTGGTATTGTAAAAGTTAATAACCGGCGGGATAGTGTGCGTTTAACTGCGGGTGAGAAGGTAGAAATTAGCCAAAATCAAACCAAATTATTTAAGGACGAAAACCAGGGTAAACTCTATAATTATTATTATACAGACGAGTTGATTTGCGATAGAACCCCTCTCGGCGAACTGGTGCCGGTGCTTAACGAAAAGTTTAAAGCCAATATCGTAATTGTTAATCCGGCTATCCAAACATTGCCGATTAGTACCACCTTTAAAAACGAAAAATTAAACGAAATTTTAGACATAGTGGCCCAAACTTTAAAAATTAAGGTCGAATATGGGCAGGGAATCATTAAACTGAAATAAGCAATGCGGATAGTGAAACTGATTTGTTTTTTGTTACTGTTTTTCAGTTTTTCAAGCCGTGCACAGTCGCTTTTAGCGAGGAATATTTCGCTCAATATTGAAAAGCAAAAACTGGGTAAGGTACTGAGCATGATTGAAGAGCAGGGAGCGTTCCGCTTTTCTTACAACAGTAATATATTGCCAACCGATAGCCTGGTTAGTATTCATGATAATAGTTTAAATATTTCCGAGGCGCTTGATAAAATCTTAAACCACCGTTTCGAATACCGGCAGTCAGGAAATTTTATCATTATCCGGTACGCGCCTTTGGAGCTGGTTTTACTGGTTAACGAATCGGTAGGCAACGCCGATTTATATACCATTACCGGGCAGATTGTAGATAAGCAATTGCGAAAACCAATAGCCGATGCGAGTATTTATGAAAAGAACCTGCTGGTTTCCGAAATTTCGGATGGTAACGGGTATTTTTCTATGCGCTTAAAAAACATTACCCAGCCCATATCTTTAACGGTTAGTAAAGAAAATTATAAATTGACTGTTACCCATTTTTTGGCAGAGGTAAATGTAATCCACAAAAAAGATCAGGTTAGCGAGCGTTTTATCAGTGGTAATCTGGATCAGGTAGAAAAAACATGGCTGGGTAATGCCCTGGTTACAACCGGACAAAAAATCCAGTCGATTAATATTGGCGGTTTTATTTCTAAAGCACCGTTTCAGTTTGCTTTACTTCCGGGCTTAAACTCTCACGGTTCGTTAAGTGGGCAGGTGGTAAACAAGTTTTCTTTCAACGCCATTGGTGCCTACAGCGCAGGTGTAGATGGTGGAGAAATTGGCTTAATTTTCAACATTGATAAAAGCAATGTACAATATTTTCAGTTTGCCGGTGCCTTCAATCTGGTTGGGGGCAATGTTCGAGGAGCCCAGATTGGTGGTCTTTTTAATCAGGTAATTGGTGAGGTTAAGGCAGTGCAAATTGCCCTGGGTTATAATTATGTAGGTAAGAGTTTTGAAGGTTTACAGGTTGGTGGCATTTACAATCACATTGGCCAGGATTTTAGCGGCATGCAGGTGTCGGTAGGGTTAAACACTATTGGCAAAAGGTTAAGTGGTTTTCAGGTAGGGGCGTTAAACCTGGTTGCAGAAAAACAAGAGGGAATGCAGGTTGGAGTAGCCGGTAACCTGGTTAATGGCGCATCGAGAGGAGTGCAGGTTGCGGGTATTGCCAATTTAAATCGCGAATCGGATGGGTTAAACTTGGCTGTGCTCGGTAACTATACCGCAAGTGTTGCCAGAGGATTGCAAACCGGTGTAATTAATTATGCCGGCAAATTAAAAGGTGCGCAACTGGGGATTATAAATATT
Organism: Sphingobacteriaceae bacterium; assembly: GCA_965284455.1. GTDB lineage: Bacteria > Bacteroidota > Bacteroidia > Sphingobacteriales > Sphingobacteriaceae > Pedobacter. Next base: position 3,661,272 of record OZ260086.1, on the reverse strand, counting down.
TCAGCGCAGAACGATGGTTATTCAATTGGTTTGATTAATGTTGCCCTAAATGGTTATCATAAATTTAGCCTGGGTACCAACGAAAGCACCACCTACAATGTGGCTTATAAAGGTGGCAGCAAACGCCTGTACAACATGCTTTTGTTCGGGATGAACAACCAATCTGGTAAAAAAATGTATACCGCAGGTTTAGGCTTTGGAAAAGAAATGAGGCTTTTCAGTAAGCTTTCCTTAAACCCCGAAATCAGTAGCCAATATGTTTACCAGGGTAGCTGGGATTACTTAAACTTGCTCAATAAATTCGAATTGCCATTAAATATCCGCTTAAATAAATGGCTGGCCATGCAAGGTGGACCAGCGGTAAATGTGTATTATACCAAACAAAATAATGCCAGCGGTAACTTTGGTTTACTGCAACAGAAACATCAGGATTTTTCTTTTAACAATCAACGCTATACCGGTTGGATTGGCTGGAATGTTGGGCTGGTGATTTTGTAAATATAGCATATAGCGTTGGGTTTAAACCCAACGCTATATTAATTAATGATCAAATTCACTCGCATTCTTTGCGCTTTCTTCATCAGAAACAAGCTTTCTAACTTTCTTTTTATCAAGCCATAATACCAGAGCAGGTAATAAAGTGAGGTTAAAAATCAAGGCTACCAATAAAGTAATCGATAGGAGTAGACCTAATACTACTGTTCCGCCGAAAGTAGAAGCAGTGAAAATGCCAAAACCAAAGAATAAGATTAAAGCAATATGCGTCATACTTACCCCTGTTTCGGTAATCGTATCGGTAATTACTTTAGGTACGCTGAAATTGGTCAGGTTTAATTCTTGCTGGTACCGGGTAAGGAAGTAAATGGTTTGATCGGAAGCTAACCCGAAGGCAATGGTGAAAATTAAAATGGTAGAGGGTTTTAGCGAAATGCCGAAATATCCCATAATGCCAGCCGTAATAATTAAAGGCACAATATTGGGCAACAATGAAATAAACATGATACCCAAACTCTTAAACTGCGCCAGCCTCAGCAGCGAGATTAACACAATAGCAAGGGCGATACTTTCTACCAAATGCCTCAACATATAGTCGGTGCCTTTAGAAAAGATGATGCTTGAACCAGTAAGTTCTACATCAAATTTGGCCGGAGGTAAAATGCTGTCTATCCGTGGTTTTAGTTCGGTCATAATTGCATCCAAACGTTTAGAGCCTACGTCAGCCATTTGGAAACTGATTCTGGTGCTTTGGTTACCTTTACTGATGAAATTGGTTAACAAACTCGCATTCCCTTTTCCTCCGTTAGCAATATAGGCCAGAATGAAATTTTTCTCCAGATTATCAGGTAAACGGAAAAAAGTAGAATCGTTATTGTAAAATGCCTGCGTAGCGTATTTCAATCCCATATTTACAGAAATAGAACGCGAAAACTCCGGATAAGCAGAAATCATTTTCTCCAGTTTTTCTATTCTTTTCAGGTTGGTTAAGTTGAAAACACCGTTCTTTTTCTTGGTGTCTATGCTAACTTCTAAAGGTAAAATCCCTTCAAAGTTTTTCTCAAAGAACTTTAAATCAGTTAAAATCTCTGAGTTTTTGGGTAAATCGTCGACCACGTAACCATTGACATTGATTTTCATAACGCCGATAAAAGCAATAATCGAAATGATAATGGTTCCGATATAAATTAAACTGCTTTTTTGCTGTACCAGCACATCCGTTTTTACCAGTAATTTATGCAAAAATCCTTCTTCAACATGGTTTTGTGCTTTCAATTTCGGTGCAGGCAGGTAACTGAAAATAATTGGGATTAAGCACAGGCACATTAACCAGGTAACCATTACATTAATAGAAGCTACACTACCAAACTGCATCAATAACTCACTGCCGGTAAAATACAGTACGCCAAAACCAATGGCTGCGGTAATGTTGGCAATTAAAGTAGTAATGGCAATCCGCTCGATGGTTATGCTTAATGCTATTTGTTTATCGCCGTGTTTTCTCAGTTCGTTCTGGTACTTGTTTAACAATAAAATACTGTTTGGAATACCAATAATTACAATAAGTGGTGGGATAAGTCCGGTTAAAATGGTTAGTTCGTAACCGAATAATACCAGGGTGCCAATGCTCCAGATTACCCCCATTACCACTACTAAGATCGGGAAGAAAACAGCATAAAATTTCTTGAAGAAGAACAATAAGATAAGTGCCGAAACTAAAATCGATAAGCCGAGAAACAATACAAATTCGTTGCTTACCAGTTTACTCACCGCAGTGCGGATGTAAGGTAAGCCCGAAATGTGAACCTGTATTTTGGTTTTGGCCTGAAAAGCTTTTGCTTTGGCCTCAATTTCTTTTAAAATTGGGTTACGCGCTGCTGTGTTTAGTATTTTAGTGTCGAAAGTAATGGCCATTAGAGTGGCATTCTGACGGTTATAAACCAGACCTTCAAAAAACGGGTTACTGTAAATGGCATTTTTAATCGAATCCATCTCAGCGTCGGTTTTAACTAAGCCACCTGGTAGCGGTTTTAGAACAAATTTCTGGTTTACGGTATCTTTTTCCAACTGGAAAATCCTACCTGATGATAATACCTGCTTGATTCCTTTTAATTTCTGGATGCTGTTAGAGAGTTCTACCCACTCGTTGTAAACTTCTTTTTTAAAGATATCGGGCGATTGTATCCCCACAACCATCACACTGCCATCCTCGCCGAAGGTTTTTTTGAAGTCATTATATTTAATAAATGCACTGTCGGTTACGGGTAATATTTTACTTCCTGTGTAAGAGAGTTTTACGTTTTTGGCCTGATAGGCCATGAAAATGGTTCCGAGAACAAAAAATACGATGATTGCGATACGGTTCTGAAGAATAAATCTCGATAACTTAACCCACATGTGCAGCTTTTTTTAATGATAATATTAACGGCAAAACTAATCTTATTTGTAAAACGTGATTACTTTTTGCACAATTAAATTTGCACAAATAACATACTTTTGAAAAAAATGTTTTAAACGCATGTTGCATAAAGTTAGAGGGATTGTTTTAAAGACCACCAATTACAGCGAAAGCAGTGTAATTGTACAGGTACTTACCGATAAATTTGGCATGCAGTCTTACCTGATAAATGGCGTTAAAAAGCCAAAGGCGAAGATCAAAATGAACATGTTGCAATCACTCCATTTGCTTGATATGGTGGTGTATCATAAAGCCAATACCAATATTCAACGGGTATCGGAAGTGCGGCAGACGCCTTTTAGAAGTATTCCTTACGATATGGTGAAGACCAGTATCGTTATTTTCCTTAACGAAGTATTGTATAAAAGCATCAGACAACAATCGGCCGACGAAGACCTGTTTGATTATATTTTCAATTCGGTGGCCTGGTTTGATGAGGTTGTGGAAATCAGCCCGAATTTTCACTTGTCGTTTTTGTTAAAGCTGACTCGTTTTTTAGGTTTTGCGCCAAACGAAAAAAGAAGAACCGACCAGGTTTACTTCGATTTGCAGGAGGGAGAGTTCTTTTCTCGCGTGCCTATTCATGCCAATTACCTGCAACTAGATGATGCTTTGCAGTTTATTTTGCTTTTCAATACACCACTCGAAAAAAATTCTGAAATAAAATTAGCCAATAGCCAACGCCGGTTTTTATTAGATAAGATATTGGTTTTCTATACCTTACATACAGCTTCGTTTGGGGTTGTTCAGTCGCATAAAATCCTCGAAACTTTGCTGAGCTGAAAAAAAAGAAAAAAAGATTTGCAGAACAGTTTTATAGCGCTATATTTGCATTCCCAAACGGAGAGTGGGGCATTAAATTGACAAAATTACAAAAGGGAAATTAGCTCAGCTGGTTCAGAGCACCTCGTTTACACCGAGGGGGTCGGGGGTTCGAACCCCTCATTTCCCACCAAACTTTTCAAGGAGTTGAAAAGTTTTTTAATTGCAATACTCATCAGGGAAATTAGCTCAGCTGGTTCAGAGCACCTCGTTTACACCGAGGGGGTCGGGGGTTCGAACCCCTCATTTCCCACCAAAGCCTTTCAGGATAACTGGAAGGCTTTTTTTGTGGTTAAAATTTAGGTTTACAAACGCATCATTTATTTTAATCCTATAAGTCATATCAGAAAAATTAAGCTGACGTGATCTCATATGTCTTGTATGGTTAAGTTTCGTAAAATTAAGACTTGCATAACACCTCAACCTAATCCTTTATATTTTAACCCAATTATTTACCTTATTCAATTATATATCCGAAATTGGCTGGATAAAAAACAGCTGTAATGCTCGGTAAAATTATAAGGTTCATTTTTTTTGGAAACTACTTTGTTGGCATTCTGGCTGTTGCCTTAACCATCGAAGCTACCTTTCAGCTGAAGGTGCCTTTTAATTCGTTAAATTACTACCTCCTGCTTTTCCTCGCGCCAACTATTTATTACACCTACGCTTATAATAAGGTATCTACAAAGCCATCTGCAACCAATCCGCGGAACCAGTGGTATTTTAAGCATAAACAGTTCATTAATTACAGTCAGGCAGTGCTTTTTATTAGCTGTATGCTACTGACGGTAAATCTGATTTATCAGAATTTTGATCACTTTTTAGCCTTGCCGCTTAGCTATTGGGTTGCTATATTAATTATTGTAACTGCCGGAGGATTGTATTATGGCTTGTTACCACGATCGTTTTTGAAATTTAACCTGCGCAATACCGGCTGGTTAAAGGCCTTTGTTATTGGCTTTGTATGGGCTTGCTGTGCCAATGTGTTGCCGCTTATTATGCTCAAAATCGAAACCGGAATAGGTTATCACGATTCAATACTGTGGACCTGGTTATTTATTAAAAACTGGATGTTCTGCACAGTAAATGCAATTATTTTCGATATTAAAGATTACCCAACTGATGCCAACAGGCATTTAAGGACTTTTGTAGTGCGCTATGGATTAAGGAGAACAATTTTCAATATTCTGATTCCGTTGTTAATTATCGGTTTAATTTCCCTTGCCATATTTGCCAGTTATAAAGGTTTTGCGTGGCCACTGGTTTTTTGCAATGTGCTGCCGTTTATATTTACCATTTATGTGGCCTATTCTATGCACCGCCGAAAAAATATACTTTATTATTTAATGGTAATTGATGGCCTGATTTTGTTTAAAGCCATTTGTGGAATAATAGGGATGCAATTTGTAAGATGATGGTTAACTGTTAGAATCGGTTAACTGGTTAATTGTCAGATAATACAATTAATCGATTTGTACAATTTAAACAATTAACCAACATGAATAACAACTACGATAAAATTGCCAGACATTACGATACCTTAAGTCGTTTGGTGTTTTTTAAATCGCAGGTGAATGCACAGGTTAATCAATTGCATTATATCCAAAAAGATAGCAATGTATTGATTGTAGGTGGCGGAACAGGGTGGATTTTAGAAGAACTGGCAAAAGTGCAGCCTGCCGGGCTAAAAATTGTTTATGTAGAAATTTCGGCAAAAATGATAGCACTTTCGAAAGCCAGAAATTACGGCGGTAACGAAGTAATATTTTTGAACCAGGGTATAGAAACATTTACAACGGAAACACAATTTGATGTAGTGCTTACCCCATTTCTTTTTGATAATTTTTCGAAGGAAAGAGCATGTAAAGTGTTTGAATTACTGGATGGATTTCTAAAGAAAAACGGTCAATGGTTTTTAGTCGATTTTTTGCTGAACAAAACCAATGGCCAATGGTGGAAATGGTTTTTGTTGAAATCGATGTACAGTTTTTTTAAGCTGCTGGGTATTGTAGAGGCAAGGAATCTGATTGAGATGCATCCTTTCTTTGTAGCTAAAAATTATGAAGTGCTGGAAGAACGTTTTTATTATGGCGGCTTTATAAAGGGGACTATCTATAAAAAATGACACTTGTTTAATGCAACTTTATTGCGTTTAAAATAATCTTTGCTGATTTTTGTTCCAAAGAAATAAATATGGATTTTGATGTAATTATAATTGGTGGCAGTTACGCAGGTTTATCGGCTGCGCTTACTTTAGCCCGGGCAACAAGAACAGTATTAATTATTGATAGTGGAGAGCCTTGTAACAGGCAAACTCCATATTCGCATAATTTTTTAACGCATGATGGTGATCAACCCGCCGAAATTGCAGCCCAGGCCAAAGCTGAGGTATTGAAATATCCTACGGTAAAATTTATGGCGGGTAAAGCCTCATCCGCCAGCCAAATAACAGATGGCTTCATGGTTGGACTGGAGAATGGCGAGAGTTTTTCGGCCAGAAAACTGATTATTGCAACAGGTTTAAAAGATGTATTGCCAGATATTAAAGGTTTGGCCGAGTGTTGGGCCATATCAGTAATCCATTGTCCGTATTGCCATGGTTACGAAGTTAAGGGAGAAAAGATCGGTTTAATGATGAATGGTGATCAAGCTTTTGATATGGCTAAAAACCTCTATTTATGGAATAAGGATTTAACCTTACTCACCAATGGTAAATCAGAATTAACAGGAGAACAAACCGAAAAGCTGAAGACTAAGTCAATCCAGATTATAGAAGATGAAATTGTTGAATTTGTTCATTCAAAAGGTGAGTTGCAACATGTAATATTAGCGAGTGGAGAGAAATTGGCACTAAAAGCAGTGTATGCAAGGGCAGATGTAAAGCAGCATATAGATTTTGATGTGCAGCTAAATTTTGAGCTAACAGAATTAAATACGATAAAGGTTAATGAGCAGCAGCAAACTACCGCAAAAGGAGTTTACGCAGCAGGAGATTGCACAACCATGTTTAGGTCGCTATCGGTAATAACAGCTACGGGCACTATGGCTGCAGTAGTGCTGAATAAAGAAATGATTTCAGAAGATTTTTGATTGGCCATCTGAAATTTAGAATAAAATTGCACCTAAAATGGTGGCAATAAATATTACAGCAATTACAATTCTATCGGCGGTAATCCATTGCGCCCTGGTAAGCTGTACAGGAGTTTTTTTTATAGTTTCGGTTTTGTGCCTGGAAAACCTGAAAATAGGGGTGTGTATTTTAATGAGCATGGGATTGAGTTTTATAGGTTAAATAACCTAAGACAAAACCTAAGCCAAAAAAGCTAAAAAATGTGGGAATGTGAATAACTTACGCAGTTTATGTTCAGTGATTTACAGTTTGCGTAACCACATTGAAAATGGTACTAAAATATTGCGATTAAGCTGTACTGAAAACCGAACAGCTTAATCGTAGCATGTATATGATAATGAATTTATTAGGGGCACAAATCCTGCTGCTATAGTGACGACGAAACATCATCATTCCCCGCCCTAAGTTTACTGTTCTTTTTACCATACCAGAAGTAAATAGCCAAACCAATAATTAACCAAACTGCCAGCCTTAGCCAGGTTTCCCATGGTAAAAATACCATCATGGCAATGCAGGTTAATATACCTAAAATGGGAATTAACGGAACCAATGGCACTTTGAATGGGCGTTTAGCTTCGGGGTTTGTTTTCCGCAAGATTAGTATGCCTACACACACCATCAGAAAAGCCAATAAGGTACCAATACTGGTCATTTCGCCAACCACGTTCATGGGTACAAATGCAGCAAACAGCCCGATAAATACACAAAGTATGATGTTGGATTTATAAGGTGTTTTAAATTTAGTATGCACATCTGAAAACATTTTAGGGAGCAGTCCATCTTTACTGATAGAATAAAACATGCGCGATTGCGCCATTAAATCGATCAGGATTACAGAGGTATAACCAATTAAAATGGCTAAAATAATGGCCTGACTCAACCAGGCATAAGGAGTTTTTTCGATAGCGATGGCTACAGGTGCGCCACTGTTGGCAAACTCTTTATAATTGGCCAAACCTGTCATCACGTGGCCAAATAAACCAAATAATACCGTACATACCACTAATGAACCAATAATCCCGATAGGTAAATCGCGGGACGGATTTTTGGTTTCTTGAGCCGAAGCAGCTACGGCATCGAAACCAATAAATACGAAAAATACCAGGCCTGCACCGCGCAACACGCCACTCCAGCCAAACTGGCCAAAAGTACCGGTATTTTGAGGAATGTACGGATGATAATTGGCCGGATCGATATACTGCCAGCCTAAGGCGATGAAAACCAGTACCACACCCACTTTTAAAAATACAATAATGCCATTTACAATTGCCGATCCTTTTGTACCACGGATGAGAATCGCTGTCATAAGTACCACTACCAGCGCTGCTGGAATGTTGATAATGCCGTGCACGGTAGAGCCATCGGCCAGTTTAGCAGTTTCGAAGGGCGATAGGGTGAGCTGTGCAGGAAGGTAAATGTGTAAGCTGGCTAAGAATTTGGTTAAATACTGCGACCAGCTAATGGCAACCGTAGCACAGCCAACCGAGTATTCGAGCACCAGGTCCCAGCCAATTATCCAGGCAAAAAGCTCGCCCATAGTTGCGTAAGAGTAGGTATAGGCACTGCCTGCAACGGGAATCATGGAGGCAAACTCGGCATAACACAATGCTGCAAAACCACAACCTAAAGCTGCAATTACAAAAGATAAGGTAACCGCTGGCCCCGAGTGGTTGGCGGCAGCCAAACCGGTAATGGAAAATAAACCAGCACCGAGGGTTAAGCCCACACCAATTAAAATGAGGTTAACAGGCCCCAATGTTCTTTTAAGCGTGCCTTCGCCGCTTTGGTTTGCTTCAGCAACAATGCTGGCAATAGACTTTTTCATGAAAATAAGTTAAAACGCTGCAAAATTATTAAAATATATTAATTCTATAGTATTTATATAGTTTAACTGTTCAAACTGTTTAAATTGGATAACTGTTGATGTTCAACTTACAAATCACCTGCTGATGTTTAGTTTAGGTCAGTGGGGTGAAAATTTCGGAAGTTTATTTAACCCTGCAACCCAAGCCCAACTGCACCTGCAAACTAAACCCGATAGCGCCAGATAGCTTCCGGTTTTTTTATTCAAAAAAACGGAACTATGGGCAATAGCGGGACTGCTAAAACCGAAGAATTACCAGACTTGCTTTGCTAAAAATAATCTAAATCTTTCGCTTTTAGAGGTTTCTTCTTTAACACCTAAAATTTTTATTAAAAATTAATTACCTAATAATCAGTTATTTGATGTTTAATTTTGATTTATTTTAGTACTATGTATTGCATGGTAGTTTATAAAACATATATCTTTGTATTATGATAGCAGAAAATACGCAAACACAAATGCGGAAGGGAATTCTGGAATACTGTGTTTTATCAATCATCTCGAGAGGTGAAATTTATGCCTCTGATATTATTGCTGAATTAAGGTCGGCAAAGCTGTTGGTGGTTGAGGGCACATTATATCCATTATTAACCAGGCTTAAAAACAATGGTTTGTTAAGCTACAACTGGGTAGAATCTACCTCAGGCCCGCCCCGTAAATATTATACCTTAACCGAAGTAGGCAAAGGCATTTTATCGCAATTAGATCAAACCTGGCAGGAGCTGGCTTATGCTGTAGGTGTTTCGCAACAAGGAGCCAATTCATAATCATTAGTAACAAGGAAATGGAAAAGACCATCATCATAAATATAGGGAACACGATTATTCACATCGAAGAAAGTGCCTACGAACTCTTAAAGGCGTATCTTAATGAGGTGAAACAGTATTTCGCCAATCATGCCGACGACCTGGAAATTGTAACAGATATTGAGAACCGCATTGCCGAACTGTTGACCGAGCAACTGGAAGAGCAGAAAAAGCAGGTTGTAGATGCAGCCAATGTAAATTCGGTTATTGCACAGATGGGCAGGGTACAGGATTTTGATACCACAGCAGAGGACGAAGAAGAACCTGTAGTGCAAAGTGCTTACCAATATCAGTATGCTGAGAAAAAATTATACCGCGATATGGACGAGCGGGTTATTGCCGGAGTATGTGCAGGTATTGCGCACTACGTTAATGCCGATGCAAAATGGATCAGGTTAGCCACAATTTTAACGGTTTTTCTGGGAGGTACAGGCTTGTTGGTATATGCACTGCTTTGGATTATTATGCCAAAGGCTAAGTCGCGTATCGAAAGGATGGAGATGAAAGGTGAGCCTGCCAACCTGCAGGGCTTTCAAAAGAACCTCGACGAGGAGTTACAGGCAGTTAAAGAGCGTTTAAGCGAAGTAAACAAACATGCACAACCTTTATTTGCCCGCTTAGGCATTTTTATCGGTGAGTTTTTCGAATGGCTTGGTCGTTTTATATCAGGTACCGGCAAGGTGATTTTTAAAGTAATAGCTGGTTTTATCGTGGTTTTCGGTGCTTTTTTATTGCTCACACTGATTGTTACCACTGCAGCTTTTCAGGGTTTCTGGGATTCGAGTATTTACGAATATTTCCCCTTTTCGATTGTAAATGATGGCAACCGGGGCGCAATTTTGTTTGGTGCTTTTGTGGTATTGTTTATACCGGTTTTAGCTTTGGTACTTTTCTCGATCAGGGTGGCATTTAACAAACAGGCCATTAATAAAACACTTTCGTTTGCCTTGTTAATTATCTGGTTGGTTGGCGTAGCAGTTACAGGGTACCAGGCCGCAAAAATATCATCAGAGTTTAAACAACATGCAGAATTAACACAATCTGTTGATTTGAAAAGCTACAGTACCTATGTAATCGATATCGACAAAAGTAAGTATTTTAGTAAGGAGGATAGTGTTGCCTATCACATCGATATGAACCAAAAAAATCAGATTGTAGTAGATGATTTTGAAGATGGTCCCTTTGTTACGCCAAATAAAATCCGCATCGATATCGAAAAGAGCGAAACCAATGTTACCCGTTTAACACAGAAATACGAATCGCAGGGTAAAACCTTTTCAAACGCTTTGCAGAATGCGCAGAATATTAGCTATACCTATGCCTTAAAAGATTCGGCTATGGTATTTAACCCACGCTTCCGGTTAAATAAAGGTACTACCTGGCGCAACCAGGAAGTGAGGTTAACCCTCGAAGTACCGGTGGGTACCAGACTAATTTTAAAGGAAGATTCGTATCGCTACATTAATAACTATTGGACCTGGGGCTGTAACAACACCGAGAACGACCATAACGATTATAGTGTTTGGGTGATGACGGAAGATGGTTTGAAGTGTATTGCCGAATTAAAAGAAGAAGCGATCAAAAAGCAAAAACTGGAAGAGGAATTACATGATTTAAAATTACAGCTCAAGGATAAAACTACCGATACCATTTATCAGGATTCTGTATTGAACAGGATTGGCGAAGTGAAAAAGGAATTGGGTATCGAGCCTGAAGAATAGTTGCGTTACTTAAAGCGTTCGTCGTTTCGATCGGATCGGGATGACGAACCTACTTAAAAAGAAGAAACCATGAAAACATTATTTACGCTAATTGCATGCCTGCTGGCATGTGGGGCTTCTTTTGCCCAAAAATTAAATACCGTTTCGGGGAAAGTTGTTGATGAAAAGACCGTTCCGGTATCGTTTGCCGTAGTTCGCTTGCTTCAATATCCAGACACGACTTTGGTAAAAAGTGTATCGACTACTATTGATGGCGAATTTAGGATTACCGGCTTAAAGGAGGGAGAATATCAGCTGTCGATATCAATTGTAGGCTTTAAAACCAAAAAAACAGCTCGTTTTTTGCTTAAAGAAGATTTACAATTGCCAGCGATTGGGGTGGAAAGTGTGAGCAAACAGCTAAAAGAGGTAAGTGTGCAGGGGCGTAAGCCATTTATTGAACACCAGATCGATAAAACCGTTTTAAACGTAGAAAACAGCCTTACCGCCACGGGAAGTACAGCTTTAGAAGTTTTAGAAAAAGCTCCGGGGGTACAGATTGACCGGAACAGCGACCAGATTAAACTGAATAACAAGAGCGGCGTAGTTGTGATGATTGATGGTAAAAGCAACTTCCTTTCAGGGGCCGATATTACCACCTTGCTCAGCAACATGAGCAGCGATCAGATTGCTACGATAGAGCTGATTACCAATCCTTCGGCCAAATACGATGCTGCCGGAAATGCAGGTATCATTAACATTAAGCTAAAAAGAAACAAGGCCTATGGTACCAATGGAACGGTTTCTTTAAATACCGGACAGGGAATTATGCCCGATTCGCCCAGTGATTTGTTCCGTGCCGGTGTAAACCTGAATTTAAACCACAGGCAAGGCAAATGGAATATTTTTGGTAATGGTGCAGTAGCGCGCAAAGCACAGTTTAACAACACCTTTTTAACCCGTACCACCTTATCAAACGGATTGGCAAGTGCTTTAACACAAAATTTCGACCGCAAAAATAAGGGTGTTGGTTTTCAGGGGAAAATAGGAGCCGATTATTATGCTTCGGAAAAAACAGTATTTGGTGTAATGCTGGATGCAAACACCGTAAATACAAAGCTGACGAATTTTAGCAACACCGATATTAGTGCCGTGCAAAACGGTGCTGCCAGCCAGAGCTATATTTTACAGGATGCCAATTCGAGTTCGCCAGTGGGCAACTTAACGGCTAACTTTAACATTAAGCACGATTTTGATAAAAAAGGTAAGAGCTTAACTTTCGATATGGATTTTTCGGGCTTCAGCAATAAAAAGGATGAGAACTTTTTGGCCAATTACCTAAATTCAGGCGGCAACCCGACCAACCAAACCAGCTTGCGCAACAATACCGATGCCGATATAAAAGTGTATGCTGCAAAAACAGATTTTACTTTACCGCTTTCTAAAACGATGAAAATAGAAACAGGCTTAAAGAGCAGTTATGTGGTTACCAATAACAACTTTATTTCTGAGCAGCTGATTGGCGGAGTATGGCAGAACGACCTCGGCAAATCGAACAATTTTGTGTACAAAGAAAATATTAACGCGGTTTACGGCAGTTTGTCTAAAGAGTGGAAAGTATGGCAGGTGCAGTTGGGTTTGAGGGCCGAGCATACCCACTCAAACGGTACATCGGTTACCGATAATAAATCGGTAGAACGCAATTACCTTTCTTTATTCCCAACGGTATTTATAAACCAAAAGATTAGCGAAAACCATAATATCAGGTATTCTTACGGGCGCAGGGTAGACCGCCCGAATTACCAGCAGCTAAACCCCTTTGTTTTTTATATGGATCCACTTGCGGTTGATCAGGGAAACCCATACCTCAAACCCCAGTTTACCAACAGCTACCAGATTAGCTATAGTTACAAGGAAATTTCGTTCTCTTTGAACTATTCCGACACCCGCGATATGATTACGCAAATCAGCAAGCAGGATGATGCGACCCGGGTAATCAGCGTAATTCGTCAGAACCTGGGCCGTTCGCAAAACTATTCGGCCGATTTGTACGTACCGGTTCGGGTAACCAAATGGTGGAATATACAGAACAATGTAAGTGTTTACTATGGCAAATTTAATGATGGCAATATTGAAGGTGCAGCTTACAGCGCCGGTAAAGCTGCGGTAAATTTATACACTTCCAACTCTTTTACACTGCCGCAGAATTTTAGTCTCGAAATAAGTGCCTGGCTTAACTCGCCAAGGGTAAGCGGAGTAGAGCAAACTACCATTTATCAGGGCGCGCTAAATGTCGGGATACAAAAAACATTGCTGGATAAAAAGCTGAAACTGCGTTTAAATATGGACGACATCCTGCTCACCAACCATTGGGAAGGCAAGCTGGTTTACCAGAACATTAACATGAAGGTAGTGAACCGCTACACCAGTCGCAGGGCTAATTTCAGTATCAGCTATAATTTCGGAAACCAGAATGTAAAATCGGCCCGATCGAGAAATACAGCTACGGATGATATTAAAGGCAGGGCAGGAGGGTAGGTTTTCAGTTCAGAGTCTGGAGTCCTAAGTCTGGAGTCAGAAATACTTAGCCGGGATCTTGTCCCTCTTTGAAGGGGCAGGGCGATGAGAAAATTTGGAGTTCGTAGTCGATAGTTTGGAGCCAGCAATCCTATTATCCGGGATTTCGTCCCCCTTTGAAGGGGGCAGGGGGATGAAAAATGAATTATCCTCAATTAACCAGTTCATACAATTAACCAATTAACCCAATAAACCATACAACCATGAAATATAAACTACACCTCATAGCAATCTTATTTGCCGCTTTAAGCTTTGGATGCCGCAATAGTGGTGGTCACTTATCCCTCAGTACCACCGATAACGACACTAACTTTAAGTTTGAAGCGAAATACGCCGAAAGTAAAACAGCCAGGCTGGAGAAATACCTCGATAGTGCACTGGATAATGAGCTTCCGTTAGATCAAAATATCGATTTGTTTGTTAATTTAAATGGCAGCGATAAATTTAACCTGAAAGCACAGAAAGGCTGGCTGGTGATTAATTTCGATAAAAGAAGTAATTCTTTATCAGGTTATATGAAAGTGAAGAAAATAGCCGATGGGATTAAAGAGAAGCTGAGGGAATAAGTTAGTCCGGAGTCTTTAGTCGGCAGTCCGGAGTCGGAGGTCCGAAGGCTGGGTGCTTATGCATGGCGGTGAAGGTTGAATCCTTTTTTCAATCGTCACCCTGAATTTATTTCAGGGTCTCTCCATTCAATACATAATCGAAATGGAGAAACCTGCGATAAAATCGCTGTTCTCATCCATCCTCGTTACAAACGAGGACGATGGAGTGCTTTGTTTATTATTAATATATTACAAAATATTCGTCTATTATTTCGCCATTTAAAGTAAAAACCAATCCATAGTAACCTATTTCATTTGTATACCGGTTGATTGGACTTTTAAGAAATACCGTCTCTTCATGCTGCGATGCTGAAGTTAGATTTTGGATATCAATTGATATATTTTTATCTGGTATATCTAAATCTTCGGGGATGTTTTTATCCAGTAATGTATTAAATGTCCGAATAAAAGTATCGGCTATTGAATAAGTTTCGATAAAATTTTTCAATTGCAAATCAGTCATGGTTAGTTATACTTAAATTCTGTCTAGTCTCTTTCCACCGAACAGCTTATCCAATAAACACCCATTTGCCCCCGGTTATCCATAGCGCCCCTGGGGAGCTGTTTTTTAGGTGCATATAAAATTGTTACATCTACTGCTTTTACAAATGTTGTTAATGCATCAAGGCGGTTTTCTGAAAAAGGAAGTATGGTAAAATCCCAACACGAATAATAAGATAACATCCATGTAAATTCCTTATCCATTTTATTGCAGATAATATAATCATTCAGAATCGCGTAGGATTCAGAAACAATTGATTGATTGAGATCACGGATTCCGGTATAACAATTTGGTTCAACTAAAGCGTACCAGTTTAAAAATATAAGGCGTTTCAAAACTTCGAGTTTGCTTTCTTCGCTTTCAATCCTGAAGAATAAATCGAGATAGCTTTTATGGATGTTTTTATACTGATCGAAAATACCCTGCTCCTGAAGTTGTTCATCCATCACATCCATATTACCAGTCAGAGATTCTGCATAGTTATAGAGTGCTAACTCCTGTTGGGATAAACTATCAAGTGTTTTGTCCATTTTTTATTTTTTATCGGTTACGCCGTAGGTAATATCCTAAGTAATTCGTTATTTGTTAAACCTTTGTTTCTATCAATTAGGTATTTGTTTTATTAGTTTTTTCGACATCAAAATATTTTGCAAAGCTTGTGTCGGGTGCATCATCTTTATTATGAAATTGGTGCTTATTTAACATCAATAATATCGCTCCGCTTTTTATCTCCCCATCTTTTCCCCATTCAGTAGTTGATGTAATCTAGGAAATATTTAGCTAATATTTTATTCGAAACCCTTGCCACCAATATACAGATCGAAATCTATTGAAAGGCCTAAATTATGCATTCTGGATATGCTGTTCTCACCCATGCTCGTTACAAACGAGGACGATAATGTAAACTGCCTATCAACTTATATTTCCTTCAATACCTTATATGGTGAATACGCTCCAGGTATTGATTTGGCCATCCCCCAAAACAAAATCAACCGGAAATCTTTGAACATTTCCGGTTGATTAAGCAATTTTTGCCTGGTACAAAGGCAAAGTCTGAGCATTATGGTGATACGGGTAATTAATCTTTCACTAACCTTACAGCGCAGCCAGTGGTTTTGCTGTAATCGGTTACACGTGGTTCGCTATATTTATTAAAATCAAGGTAATAAGCAAAGCTGTCGCCGCTTGATTTGGTGCTGGCCGACCACCAATAACTTAACCATACGCCATATTTGAAAGATTGACCACCGCCGTATTCATCGCCGCCGGCACTGCCATTGGTTAGTAAATTAAGGCCCGAAGAGTTATCGCCATTGCCATGTGCAAATTTGTACGAATCTTTTATATCCCAGCCGGTAGTACCACGCATTTTTTTGCCTGCTACCTTTTCGCCGCCTAAGGCCGAAATAAGCGTTAAGAATTCGTTGCTGCTCGGTACGTGCCAGCCTGCCGGCGCTAAACCACGTCGATCGGTAACGGCATAAAAGTTGTAAAGCTTTCCATATTTCTTTTCATTGCTGCTGTCGAAATTAAGGTAACAATAAGCCGGAATTTTTTCCCTGCTTACCTTTTCCCATTCTTTCTGGTTGGCTGCATAATAAATCTGCTCACCGTTTCTGTAGGTACTCACATTTAAGTTGGTGCTTGTCCACACCTGGTTACCAATTTTTACCGGACCCGTAATTTCGGGCGAGGCATTGTATATTTCTTTCAACGGAGCAGCTTGTGCTGCATTACAACTCCACACAAAGTTATTGGGTTGAGTGCCACCGCTTCTTTTTAAGCACTCTTTAATTGCTATTGCATCAGCTTCTTCTTTGGTTTTTGCTATACCCCAGCCAAATGCTGTACCTACATTACCATTTATAGTACGATAAGCTGCACAACCCGTGCCAGAGTAAGTAAGTACAATGCTGCAAGCGCCACCGCGTTTGGTACACTCATCTATAGCCCTTTTTTCAGCTTCTGGCCGGCTCGGCTGATCGAAAGAGAAACCATAATAAAAACCATTTGACCGGTCGATTGCTAAAGCCCCGTATTTGGTTTTAGCCGGAACAGCTGCTTTGGCTGCCGGTTTCTTTACCTGCGCCATTACATCCGATGCTGTTGCCAATAGCACAAGCACTGGTGCCATTAGCAGGAGTTTGTTTATTTTCATGCCCTAAATTGTTTGTTTATTGCAGGCAAATTTCCCAAAAACCCTACACCGCAGCAATACCATTTAATGGGTATATTTTTTAGTCGGAAGTCAGGGGGCATATAAGGCATTTCAGCACATGTAAGCTTAATACATAATATATGGTTTAAATTCTCTTTGAAGAGCGAGCATGAATTAGTTTAACTTAACGTCTCACCTAAACTCGAGCATTGATGGTAGTATGAGCAATATTTTCCGTGTTTCTGACGGTTAAAGTACATGCTTAACTTAACTGCATCATTACCTTACAGTCTAAATCAAACCAGTTTTTCATTGTCTTTTATAAAAATAATCTCGGTATCAAGTCCTTCGCCTTTTATTCCTAATCTTGGTATTGCGGGTAACTTACCAAACGCTTGTATAAAAACATCCTTCAAATCAACACCAATATCATTTTTTATATGGAAAACGGCAAGCAATATTACCCCTCTGGGGTCGTCATGCGGTTCGAGAAATTTTAATAATGCAGCCTCCTCATATACTGAGCGGGGGGCATCAATTCCCTTACGTTCATAATAAGCTTTAAACTGTGCCAAATCTTCGGGCATTTTAGGTAGGTTATATAAGGCACAAAGTTTATCAAAGGCCAGTTTGGCTTGTTCAAAGGGGGTATTATCAGTCGATTGTATTTCAATCAGTAAATCATTTAGCTTCTGGTCTTTCTTAATCCATTGTTCAAAGTTTGGTTTCATAGTTAGGGGCATTAAATTAGTATTCAATTTGAAATAGGTGCAAGCCTAGCTTTTAGCCAGAGCTTGCGCCTATTCATTTTAAAGTATAAAAGGTTTGTACTTGCAGTAAGCATGTCTGATTATCCATAATGCTTTTTTCTTTCGTTGTGAAGCCATTCTACCAAATTTAAAGTACTTGGTGCAAACTCAATACCAGTAAAACCCTGATGTTCTATAGCAGTCTTAAAATTTTCAGAAACGTAATAGCCTATGCCGCCTCCAACATTTGCTAAAGCAAAAACATCATCTGTTGTTTCTGCTTTGAAGTACACATGATCTATACTTGTTCTCCAGCTATCGCGGCCCTGTGCAGCTAAGTAGGTGTTAAATTCACTTAATGTCGATACATCTACCGACTCAAGATAGGTACCGCCACCTTCGGGCTTAGGTTTTCTGGTAGATACATCTGATTTTAAAAAGTCAACATTTTCGAACACCGAAACAACCGGGTTTACGACCCAATATTCGTAAGCCACATCTTTACTAAGCACTTTACATTTAAAGTATTGAAAAAAGTCTTTGTCAAATTTTTCAAACACTACTTTTAGTGCCGGGCTAATTAATAATTTCCGCGAAAATCCCGCAGGTACAGTGCTGATCAGATCTGTTAGTTTCGCTTTTTTATGTAAAATCCCAATCGAGGTTAGTGGTTCAAAATCAACCCTTTTAAATTCTAGATTGTCTATAAATCTGGGATTGCTATCACAATCCTTTAAGGGGAAATTTGCATCCTGAATTTGACTCGATTGGCCAACAATTTTTAAATCTAAGCTATAGTTAATTCTGTAATACATCAGAAAATTAATTGGTTGAGTGGAATATTAGGGTAACTGTTGATTGCATTGCGAATATCGCCGATAATATTTACAATTTCATCATATGTTTCTTCAGGAGAGAGATTAACATTAATCTGATCAAGCTTAAGTTGTACTAAGTTATCATAATTGGCATGGCTCCCATTATGAACAAGGGAATTTAAGGGAATTCCGTTCAAAGCCTCATTCATATGAAAAATTTTTTTTGATTTAGCAGCTTTTTGAATTGCTCTATGCCCGGATTTTGCCCATGGAATGATATGCTTGTCTTAGATCGCCTTTCACTAAATTCAATACCTTTCTAAGCTGGCTTCGGTTCCCGAAGTGGATTGCATCATTGGCATATGCTACCCATTTTAATGTTGTTTTAGAACCATTCGCGAGATCAAGTGTCTTTTTTGCATACCTGGCACCTGTTGCCCACCAGCCAGCTATTGGAATTGCACCTATCATGCTTAAAGAGGCATTAATGCCGTCGCCTTCTACCAAATAAATAATACCGTTTGTAATATCGGCTACTTCTCCATATAGGGGAACAAAACCAATTCCATCTAATGCCATGTGTAGCATCTCCTTGCTGGCATGATAAAAGACTTTCCATTTTGGCCAATCGGGGTGTTGAAACTTAATTATCGCACATTCTGTTGAGAAATAAGTCGCAAAGTATAATCCAAGATCAGGATTAATGGTTACTGGTATTGCTGATGAAATCATTATGGTAAATCACATATACTCATTTTTAGTGATCTCCCACTGGCCCACACATTTTGCGTGTGCACTAATGTTAACCCTACAGCGTTATTGTGAAACGAAGGGTGGGGCTGGTAGGTAAGTGTGCTAAAACTTTCACCAGATCTGAATTGTAAAAGTCCAAAGAACGAATCGGTATCTTGTCTTATGCAACCATTTGATATGCATGCATTATATTTATTACCTTTGCGGCATTTCTAACGATTAAGGTTATACATTAATACATGAGCAAAAACAGTATCGGCTCTACCATTACCTATTTCTTTTTGGGCGAATATTTTTCTGATGCACTGCGCACCACCATTACGGTTGTGTTGCCCATTATTTTGTTTTTTTACCTGGGTAATCCCGATGCAGCAAAGGGGATTGGGGTAGGGGCTTTGCTCATTAGCCTGACTGATTTACCCGATAACCGTTTAAACAAACTCAAAACTGCATTGTGGAGTATTTCGGTATTCTTTTTAACCACGCTGGTCGTATCGTCGGTTTTGGATCGGGTGTACCTCAGTGCTGCTGTGGTGGTACTGGCTGCCTTTAGTTTTTCGATGTTTGCCGTTTACGGGCAGAAACTGGCCTTAATTGGTACCATGGCATTAATTGTATGCACCTTTACCATGGGCTTACAACCTGCCCGCCCGCTGTATTTTAGTATCTGCATTTTAATAGGCGGGGTTTGGTATTATGTAATCAGTTTAATCCAGATCCTCATCAGGCCTTACCGCTCGCTGCACCATGCCATTTTCGAATGTTTAATGAGCAGTGCCGAGTTTCTGCATATTAAAGCTAAAAATTACGATGTAAACGTACCGCTCGATTTGCAGCAAAAAGAAGCCATTAAGCTGCACATTAAGGTAAACCAGAAACACGAGCTCATTCGCAACTTACTGCTTACCGATAAGTATGCCATGAACCCCGACAATGCAAAAGGGCAGTTGCTGTTAGAAAGGGCCCGTTTGCTGATCGATTTATACGAACAGTTAAATGCAGTGCATTACGATTATGGCCTGGTACGCAAAACCCTCGATGGAGGCCAAAGCCTGCAACTGATTGCCACACTAATTGAACTTTTAGCTAAAGAGCTGGAGCAACTGGGGCGGCATGTGCGCTCGGCCAAAGCCTACAAAGGCGAGGTAGCCACTAATATGGCCTACCACCAAAACCGGGTACTGCTGTTACAGGAGCTGGAACGTTTAAACGAAACCCAGCGACTCATTGTGCTCAAAGTAATGGCCAACATGAACGATATTGTACGCATTATCGAAATGATACGTGGTAATGAGCGGATGCCCCAAAAACACCTGCAGGAACTGAGCGATACCATTGCATACCCCTTGTTTATTACCGGCGACCGCTTTTCGGTTAAAGAACACCTTACCTTAAAATCGCCGATTTTCAGGTTTTCGCTTCGGCTGGCCATTTGTTTCCTTTTTGGCTTCTTGCTGATCTGGCAGCTCGAACCCAGCAAATACAGTTACTGGCTGTTTTTAACGCTGGTGATTGTGGCAAGGCCCAAATTTTCGATAACGTGGAAACGCAACCTGCAGCGTTTAAAGGGAAGCCTTGGCGGGGTGGCTATTGGCCTGGTTTTGGTTTATCTGGTTAAAAGCCCGGCGGTGCTGCTATCTTTTTCGGTAATCTTTTTACTCGGCTTTTATGCTTTTAACCGCCTAAATTATACCATTAGCGTACTGTTTATTACCCCTGCTGTAATTTTAACACTAGGTAGTTATCAGGGGCATTTCGATCATATTGTACACGATCGCATTATGTTTACGCTGCTGGGCTGTGTAATTGCCATTTTTGCCACTTACCTGTTTCCGATATGGGATGGCCGCCAGCTGAAGGCTAAAATTGTCAACGCATCGAAGGCCAGTCGTAATTATCTACAGGTAGCCATTCAAAACAGGGCCGAACGCGATGAAAACCAGTCGCGCATGGCCCGTAAAAATGCGAACCTGAGCTTGTCGGCATTGAGCGAGGCGATCGAATCGGCCCGGCAGGAGCCCATGCAGAAACACATCGATTTTAACGGACTTTATGGCGTACAATCTACCATTTACCAGATTAACGCCATCATTACCTCTATATATCTTTCGCTTAACCACAAGGCAGAACAAACCGATTTACTTTTGGTAGGGCAGATTGTAGCCGATTTAACAGGCGGGCCAGATGGTGGTAATGCAAAGGAAATTAAAGTTTTGTCAATGGCCGAAACTGAGCTTTACAACGAGCACTCCACCCCGCAAAAACTCACACATATTGCCGCTTTATCAGCAGGTTTTAATGCCGCTGTGACGCGGAGCTTCGACGGGGCTTTTTAACAGGTGTTTAGCGGTAGGACATCTTAATATTGCGATTCGTCATTGCGGGGAGGAACAACAATCCATTTAAAAAATCACCTCCTCCGTGTTTAATCCGTGCATCCGTGGCAACCCCAATAAACCAGCCGTAATAAATTTGTTTGATTTTACCACAGCCAACGGTATAATGCTATATTGTGCCCGGTTTAATACAAAATAACATGAAAAGATCATCCTTCGTTCTGCTTTGCCTCTCTTTTTTAACCCTAACAGCCTTTGCCCAAAACAAACCCAATTTCTGGGATGATGTACAGGTGATTAAAAAGTACGATCAAATGTATAAACCACCGGTAAGCCCCGTGCTTTTTGTAGGTAGCTCGTCCATCCGCAAATGGGACGACTGTACTCAGGTTTTTGCCAAATACCGTGCTTTAAACAGGGGTATTGGAGGCGCAGTAATTAACGATATCACCTATTATTTAAACGATGTTGTTTTTCCATACCAACCTAAACAAATTGTGCTTTATGTAGGCGAAAACGACCTGCCAAACGATGCTGTAACGCCCGATACGGTATTGAACCGTACCATTAACCTGTACAAAGCCATCAGGGCAAAATTGCCAACGGTACCTATCGTATATATTTCGATTAAACCAAGCCCAAGCCGTGATAAGTTTAAAGAAAAAGCGGTAGCCTCAAACGCTTTAATCCAAAAGTTTTTTGCCGGCGAAGCCAATACCAAATTTGTTAACATATACCCATTAATGCTCACCAAAAATGGCCAGTTGCGCCCTGAACTCTTTGTTGGCGATATGCTGCACATGAACGCCGCCGGTTACGCGATCTGGAAAAAAGCTGTTAAGTCACACTTGTTGAAAGACTAAACTGAAAGCTGAAAGCGAAAAGACTAAAGCAGAAAGCCTGGGTGTTCTGGGGTGGTTGAAAGTCCGAAGCCAGAAAGTCGGAGGTCCGGGGATTAGGTGCTTAAAGCGAAATGATTAAAGGAAACAACTTGGGTGTTCTTAGGTGTCTTAGGTGGTTAAAAAAGTTAGGCTATTTCTGCAAGCTGTTAATATGTTTTATGAAACGCACGCATGCAGATGATCTGAAGTCGAAATCTAAACACGGCCAACCGGAATTAAAATTATATATTTATTATTGCGTTTTAACTGTCCCCTAACCTAAATGAAGAGACCTGTACTAGCTATATTATTCTTGCTAATTGCTTATTGTGCCCAGGCCCAGGTATTACTGGGTATTCCGCAGGTGGTAAACTACAATAATGAGCAGTACAACGGTGGTATTCAGAACTGGGATGTAGAGCAGGATAAAAACGGTATACTTTATTTCGGTAACAATGAGGGCCTGCTTACTTTTAACGGCCGCTATTGGAACCTGTTCAGGTTGCCCAATTTTACTTCTGTCCGTTCGGTGGGGATTGATTCTAAAAACCGGATCTATGTAGGTGGTCAGGATGAATTTGGTTATTTCTATCCCAACGCACAAGGTGTTTTAAAATATACTTCGCTGCTAAACCTCTTGCCCGAAAACATGCGGAAACTGGCCGATATCTGGGGCGTTTCAATCGTTCGCGATGAAGTGTTTTTTAGGTCGATACACGCTATTTTGCATTATAAAGACGGGGTAATTAAAAGTTATAAAACCAATACCACCTGGCTGTTTATGGGCGCGGCAAAAGGCAAAGTCTTTTCCCAGTCTTCTGATTCGGGCCTGATGATTTACGACCACGAGATGTGGAAGCCATTTTGCGTAGACAGTGCTTTAAACCGCTCGGGCATTACGGCGGTACTGCCTTATGGCGGCGATACTTTATTGGTTTCGATGTTAAAAAAGGGATTCTTTCTGGTGGTTAACCATCAGCTAAAGCCTCTAAAAACCAGTTTAGATCAGGTGTTTTTAAACGAACGGATTTATTTTACCACGCAAATCAGTCCCGATTTATATGGTGTGGCCACCACTTCAGGCGGGGTTTACATCATGAACAAGCAGGGCAACCTGGTACAGAAATACAATTATAAAGAAGGCTTACAAAACAATAATGTAAGGGGGATATTACTCGATAAGGATAAGAACATGTGGCTGGCCCTCGATGATGGGATTGCCTATGTAGCCATCAACAGTGCGGTTAAAAACATTTTTCCCGACCGCAATAAGCAAATTACCAGTTATGCTTTCCGTAAATATGGTCAGTCTATCTACATTGGTACCTCTAATGGTTTATACAGGGCAAAGATTAATACAGCCATGCCCGACTTAAGCTATTCGCCAGCCAATTTTGAAGAGGTACAGAATAGCAAAGGGCAGGTTTGGGGCCTCGACGAAATTAACAACCAGCTGCTCATGGCACACGAGGATGGTACCCTGTTGGTAAAAGATAATATTGCGACCCCGCTTTACAGCCTGATTGGTACCTGGATGTACCAAACCATGGATAATGTTTATCCGAGCAAAGAAGTTATAGCTGGTACCTATGCCGGGCTGCAGGAAATAACCTACGATGGAAGCCGCTTTGTTAACGGGGGTAAAATTGCAGGGATTAACGAAACGCTGCGCTTTATTGTAGCCGATAACAATAATCCCGATCAGATCTGGACCTCGCACCCGTATCATGGTGTATATAAAATAGAACTGAAGCCCGATCATAAAAGCATCCTGCGTACCACTTTATTCTCCGATCGGGATGGATTGCCTGCAAAGCTCTATAATTATGTGTTCCACATTAAAAACAGGGTTGTAATTGCAACTACCAGTGGTGTTTTCGAATACAATGCCGCAAGCAAGAAGTTTATCCGTTTTAAGTTGTTAGGTTCGGCACTAAATGGCATTCCTATTCAATACCTCAAAGAAGATAATGATGGCAATATCTGGTTTGTAACCAACAAAAAGGTAGGGGTAATCGATTTTCACAGGCCACAGGCCAAAAATGCCTTCAGTATTTTGTACCTGCCCGAATTAAATGGCAAAGTGGTTGGCGGTTTCGAATCGATATATACACCCGATAGCAGAAACATATTTATTGGGGCCAATAAAGGAGCTTATCACATCAATTACCAAAAATACATTCAGAATATAACCCGGCCAAATGTGGTACTGGGCACCGTTAAATTAATGGGCAATAAAGACAGTGTGGTTTTCGGTGGCTATTTTGTAAATAAGGGCACTATTGCAAGTAAACAGAACCTGCACCAGATACCCGAATACGTATACAGTTTAAATTCGATCCATTTCGAGTATGCCTCTACACTTTTTGAGCACGATAAGAACATCAAATTCAGTTACCAGCTTATCGGCTTTGACAGCGAATGGTCGGCATGGGGCACTAAAAGCGAAAAAGATTATACCAATTTGCCTGCCGGAAAATATACCTTTAATATTAAGGCCAGTACAGAGGTAAATAATGAATCGGAAGTGGTGAGCTATACTTTTGTAGTACTGCCTGCCTGGTACAATACCATTTGGATGCGGATTTTTTACCTGATCTTAATTGTTATGGCTTTACGGATGATTATCAGGTGGCAAAAAAAGAAACACATTAAAGAGCAGGAACGCATGAGCTACCTGCACCAATTGGAGCTGGATAGGAACGAAAAAGAAATTGTAAGGCTCCAGAACGAAAAGCTCGAAGCCGATGTAAATTATAAAAACAAAGAACTTTCTACCATGACCATGCACCTGGTGCAGCGGGGTAAGGTGCTGGCTAAAATTAAAGAAGTAATATCAGCTGTAATTAAAAACCACGACCTCAACGAAAGCTCGCCAAGTTTCAGGCACCTGATCAGGCTGATTAAAGATGTAGAAAAGAAAGACCAGGAGCTGGATCACATGAGCGTGCACTTTAACCACGTCAATACCGAGTTCTTTACCCGGCTAAAAGATCTTTATCCCGACCTGAGCCAGAACGATCTGAAGTTCTGTGCCTATTTATCCATGAACCTTTCTTCAAAAGAAATGGCGCAGCTGATGAATGTGACCATTAAGGCTATCGAAGTTGGCCGTTATCGCCTGAGAAAGAAGCTTCAACTTAAACCTGAAACCAATTTATACGAGTTCCTGATCGAAATTGCACGCCAAAAAACACCTTAAACCGGTGTTTTTGTTACAATTACTGTTCTTTTCTGTTAAAAAGATTAAATAGCTGTAAAACAGTTTTTTATAATTCTATTGTAGGGCTTATGTAGGCCCTTTTTTTCTGTTTTTTAGCCCATTTGAGGGTTGGTGTATGGTTGGTGTAGTAGTGGTAAATTGTGCTATTGCTCCTCACGTCTATAGATTTGATTTATGAAACAGCAGCCAATAAGACTGTGTTCATGAACTAACCAAATATCATTAACTAAAAACTAATTTCTATGAGAGGAAGATTTACATTCGTATTCTTCATTTACTGTCTCCTGGCTTTCCCGCTCGCCTTATTGGCACAAGACATTCCGGTTACAGGGAAGGTAACAGAGCAAAATGGCGCACCATTACCAGGCGCAACAGTTAAGTTAGATGGAACTACAAAAGCAGCATCGACCGATGCCAATGGTGTATTTACCATTCAGGCTCCGGTAGGGGCAAAGCTAACCATCAGTTTAATTGGTATGGCAGCACAAACGGTATCTGTTCCAGCAGGTGGCCGTATTAATGTAACGCTTACTGCCGATTCGAAAGATTTAACGGAGGTGGTAGTAGTAGGTTACGGTACACAAAAGAAAAGTGTGGTAACTGGATCTATTTCAAGTGTAAAAGCCAAAGATTTGGAAACGATGCCAATTAACCGGATCGAACAGTCGTTACAAGGCAGAACATCTGGTTTAACCATTGCCAGCGGTAACGGTCAGCCGGGTACCTCTTCAACCGTTCGTGTTAGGGGTTACACTTCATTCGCATCATCAGGTAATAACGATCCGCTTTGGGTTGTGGATGGAGTAATTGTTGATAACGGCGGCATTGGTTACCTCAACCAGTCGGATATCGAATCGATTGAGGTGTTAAAAGATGCTGCTTCGCAGGCCATTTATGGTGCACGTGCAGCCAACGGGGTTATCATCATTTCTACTAAAAAAGGTAAAGCAGGTGGTTTAAATATTAACTACAATGCCTTTTATGGTACCTCGGCACCAGCTAAAAAATTAGAGATGTTAAATGCTACTGAGTATGCCACAATCAGAAACGAATCGGCAGTAAACGCTGGTAAAGCAGCTCCTTATGCAAATCCGGCAGCCTTTGGCGAAGGAACCGACTGGCAGTCTGTAATTTTTAACAACGATGCCAGAAGACAAACGCATGAGTTCAGTGTTTCGGGTGGAAGCGACAAAGCCAACTACTACACTTCCTTCGGTTATATCGATCAGGATGGTATTGTGGCCAGTCCTATTTCTAGCTGGAACAGGGCCAACGTAAGGATTAACACTACGTTTAAACCTGCAAAATGGTTAACCTTTGGCGAAAATATGGGTTATAGCCACGCTGTAGCAAGTAGCTTAGGTAATACCAACAGTGAGTTTGGCGGGCCATTGAGTTCGGCTATTAACTTAGATCCGATTACCCCTGCAATTGAAACCAATCCGGCAATTATTGGTGCTTCGCCTTACACCTTACCCAATGTATTAAAAGATCCGGCTACAGGTTTCCCTTACGGTTTATCTGCAGTGGTTGGGCAGGAAATGAGTAACCCACTGGCTTACATGCAAACGCGTTTGGGCAATTATACCTGGGATCATAACATTGTAGGTAACGTTTTTGCCGAAATCCAGCCAACATCCGAATTTAAATTCCGTTCATCGCTTGGAACTAAAGTGGCTTTCTATGGTGAAGACCGTTTTACGCCATTGTTTTATTTAACATCGTCTAATAAAAATGATAAAGCATCATTTTACAGGGAAATAAATACGGTGTTGAATTATAACTGGGAAAATACCCTGAGTTATACCAAAAACATTGGTAAACACCATGCATTTGCCATTTTAGGTCAGGGTTACTACCTGGATAACAACAACCGTGGCATTAACGTAAACTTTGCCAACGTAATTGCAACCGATTTTTATCAGGGCAACATGAACTATAAGCCAATTGCAGGCGATAGAACCAGCGATGGTAGCGATGGTACACCACATACCATTAACTCGTTGTTTACCAGGGTTACTTATGATTACGATGAAAAATATTTATTTACTGGTATTATCCGCCGCGACGGTTCATCCCGCTTTGGTAGTAACAACAGATTTGGTTATTTCCCTTCATTCTCATTGGGTTGGGTACCGAGCAAAGAAGGTTTCTGGAAAGAAAACAAAGTCATCAACTTCTTGAAAATCCGCGGGGGTTACGGGGTAACCGGTAACGATGCAATTGGCGATTTCAGGTACATTGCGCTGGTACAAAGCGGACGTAACTATTCGTTCGGTACTACCGATATCAGTACCATTGGCTGGAGCCCCGCTGCACTTTCAAATCCTGATTTGAAATGGGAAGAAACCCGCCAAACCAATATCGGTTTCGATTTAACCTTGCTTAACGATTTCAACTTATCGGCCGAGTACTACAAGAAAAAAACCGTAGGCGTTTTACAAACACCAGATATACCACTTTATGTGGGTGCAGCAGGCGGTGCAGCAGAAAACGTAGGCGATATGCAGAATACGGGTTTTGAGTTTGAGCTTGGTTACAAAAAAAGGATCGGCGAGTTTAACCTGGGTGTAAATGCAAACCTTTCTACCTTAAAAAACAAGGTAACCAGATTATTGCCTGGCAAAACCTTTATCGAAGACAACGCACAATCTTTTCAAACCATGGGTAACTTTACCAGAACTGGTTTAGGCAGATCGTTTAACGAATTTTACGGTTATGAAATGCTGGGTATTTTCCAAACGCAGGCAGAAATTGATGCTTACCGCGGTCCGGCAGGTACTATACTTCAGCCAACAGCAAAACCCGGCGATATTAAATATGCCAACTTAGATGGCAATGAAACCATTTCGGGTTCGGACAGAACTTACATTGGCAGTCCGCTACCTAAATTAACTTATGGTGTAACCGTAAACCTGGCTTACAAAGGTTTTGATATGGTTATATTCGGAAACGGTGTTGCCGGTAACATGATTTTCCAGGGCTTAAGACGTTTGGATGTAACTTATGCCAACTGGCAACATTCGATCTTAGATCGCTGGACACCTAACAATCCTTCTACTACAGTTCCAAGAGTGGTAGAAAACGACCCGAACGGAAACAATACCAAATTCTCTAAAAAATATCTTGAAAAGGGCGATTACTTCAGGTTGAAAACCCTTCAGATCGGTTATAATCTTCCTTCAAAAATTACACAAAAAATTGGCGCACAGAAACTCCGTGTTTATTTAATGAGCGAAAACCTTTGGACCATTACCAACTATAGCGGCTACGATCCGGAAATCGGTGGTACCGTGTTTGGAGTAGACAGAGGTGTTTATCCGCAGGCACGCTCATTTATGGTTGGTTTAAATGTTGCATTTTAATTTAAGTAAAGATGAAAAAGAATATTTTATTTTATGCAGCGCTTTTAGTTGCAAGTCAGGCATTGGTTTCGTGCCAAAAACAATTGGACGTAAACCCCAGAGACCGTATTCTGGAGAGTGGTTATTATACAAATCAACAACAGGCGTTTAATGGCTTAGTTGCTGTTTACGATCAGTTGGGTAATCAGTCGTCGGGTTATTTAACCAAGCTGAATATTTTTGCTTCAGGCTCTGACGATCACTTTGCCGGGGGCGATTCGCCTTCCG
Organism: Sphingobacteriaceae bacterium; assembly: GCA_965284455.1. GTDB lineage: Bacteria > Bacteroidota > Bacteroidia > Sphingobacteriales > Sphingobacteriaceae > Pedobacter. The sequence continues at coordinate 3,631,763 of OZ260086.1, read as the reverse complement.
ATCTGGGCGATTTACAAGCCATGAATAACTATACCGTAAACTCACTTTCGGGGGCACCGAGTTATTTATGGGGCAAAGGTTTTACAGGCATATACCGTGCAAATGTGTTGTTGAAGAAAATAGAAGGCATAAGCATGGATGCCAACACGAAAAACAGGTACATAGCAGAAGCCAAGGCTTTACGCGCGATCTTCTATTTCGATTTGGTACGTATTTTTAAAAATGTTCCACTGTTATTAGAGCCTGTTGATAAGGATAACATGTATAATGTGGTACAAGCAGCACCTGCCGATGTTTACAAACAAATTGAAGCAGATTTAAATGCTTCATTAGGCGGTTTGCCAGCTACCATATCCACAGCAGAAGCTGGTCGTTTAGGGCAGGGCGCAGTACATGCCGTTTTAGGTAAAGTTTATTTATGGCAGGAGAAATGGGCACAGGCTGCTTCAGAGTTTGCTTTGGTAAATGGGGCAACACCTGGTGCAAGTACCTATAATTATAAATTGCTGCCTAACTTTGCCGATTTGTGGAAAGTAACCAATAAGTTCAACTCCGAATCTATCCTCGAGCTTGCCTACAATACCACTTCAAATATGGGCTGGGGCAATGTAGGTAGCGGCGAAGGAAACGTTATGGGTATTTTGGTTGGCCCGCGTAATTATGTGCCAAAAATTGCAGCACAGGCTCCCGATTATGTTTCAGGCTGGAGCGTAATGCCTTTTACACAAGAATTCTTCGATTTAATTCATTTCGATCCACGTAATAAGCCTACTGTTGCCAATTTAGACAGTTTAGAAAAAGCGGGCATTGTAAGCTATAAACATGCTAACGCCAATACCGGTTATTTTGTAGAAAAATTTGCAGGCCGTACCTCAACCAAAGCAGCTGTAGGTCAGCTGGAATTAAACTTTGGCCAAAACATGTACGAAATCCGTTTGGCCGATACCTACCTGATGGAAGCTGAAGCCTTATTAAAAAGCGGTGCAGCAGTTGGTGCTGGTACTAAAGCCTACATCATGTTTAATGCGGTTAGGGCAAGGGTTGGTTTAAATCCGGCTGCTGTTACCATGGATAACATTATGAAGGAAAGAAGGATTGAGCTTGCTGCAGAAGGCCAGCGCTGGTTTGATCTGGTACGCTGGGGCCTTGCCGCTTCAAAACTCTCTTCTAAAGGTTTTGTTGCCGGTAAAAACGAAATACTACCTGTTCCCGAAAGAGAACTGGCCAACTCTAAAATTTTACAGAGTAAAGAGTGGGGCGGCTCTAAATAAATTCCCGTCTATATATCCTTAATGTTTAATTGTTACAGGAAGAAAGCGAAGTCTTTCTTCCTGTTTTTTATCAGCTCATCTTTTTTATATGCTATTCACCAAGTCCTTTGGGCTCATAATGGGTTGTGCTTTTACTTTTTCGACAGCTGTTATGGCACAAAGCCAGCCGCAGGTGTGGTTAACGAAAGCCGATCGTACAGCCTTATTTACCCTGCAAGCTACAGGCTTAAGCCTGGCCACTGCTCAAAACAAGCAGCCCACCATTGATGTAAACGATAAAGAAACTTTTCAAAGTATAGATGGGTTTGGCTATGCCTTAACCGGTGGAAGTGCCCAGCATATCGTTAAAATGTCGGCACCAGCAAGGGCAGCTTTGCTTAAAGAACTGTTTGCAACCAATGGTACTAATATTGGGGTAAGTTACATCAGGTTAAGTATTGGTGCGTCCGATTTAAACGAAAAGGTATTTTCTTACAACGATCTTCCCGAGGGGCAAACCGATCTGGAGCAGGCTAAATTTGATTTGGGACCCGATAAGGCAGATGTTATTCCGGTAATGAAGGAAATCCTGGCCATTAACCCTAAAATAAAAATTATGGGTTCGCCATGGTCTCCTCCCTTATGGATGAAAACAACATACGATGCCCGCGGCGGCATGCTGAAACCAGAATATTATGGTGCTTATGCCAAATATTTTGTGCGTTACGTACAGGACATGCAAAAGGCAGGTATTCCGATTGATGCCATTACCGTGCAAAATGAGCCTTTACATCCGGGTAATAATCCCAGCTTACTGATGGTAGCACCAGATCAGGCTGTTTTTGTAAAGCAGTTTCTTGGGCCAGCATTCGCAAAAGCCAAAATTAAAACCAAAATTATTGTATACGATCATAATGCCGACCGGCCCGATTACCCGATCAGTATTTTGGATGATCCGGCAGCGAAGAAATACATTGATGGTTCGGCCTTTCACTTGTATGGGGGTAAAATCGAGGCCCTAACCGATGTGCACAACGCCCATCCCGATAAAAACATCTATTTCTCCGAGCAAATGGTAGTAGAACAGCCCGATGCGGTAACCATTAATATTGTTAACCCGGTAAAACGCTTAATTATTGGTGCTACCCGCAACTGGAGTAAAAACGTACTGGAATGGAACCTTGCTGCCGACCCTGAAAACAAGCCTTATACCGATAGGGGAGGTTGTTCGATGTGCCAGGGCGCAGTTACTATTAATGGCGACAACTATAGCCGGAACCTGGCCTATCTTTCTATTGCCCATGCTTCGAAGTTTGTGAGGCCTGGCTCCGTACGCATTGCGTCTAACGAATTAAATGGTTTGGCCAATGTTGCCTTTAAAACGCCCGATGGTAAATATGTGCTTGTTGTGGCCAATACAGGCAAAGATGCTGCCGAATTTAACATCAGTCAGAATGGCAAAACATACGCTGCAACGCTCGATAAGGGCGCGGTAGCCACTTATATCTGGTAAAATCAATCGTCTCAACTATGTTTTTAAAGAAATCACTTTTATATATTTTACTGTTTAGCAGCATTTCAATTACCGGTTTTAGTCAGGGTTTTTTAAAAGCATCGGGCACCAAAATTGTTGATGGCAAGGGTCGGAATGTGTTGTTGCGTGGCATTGGTCTTGGGGGCTGGATGTTGCAGGAAGGCTACATGCTTAAAATTAATAAAGAAGCGCAGCAGTACCGCATTCGCGAAAGGATAGCCGAACTAATGGGGCCGAAGCAAACGCAGGAATTTTACGATGCCTGGCTGGCTAACCACATGCGTAAAACAGATGTCGACTCGATGAAACGCTGGGGTTTTAACTCGATTAGGCTACCCATGCATTATAATCTTTATACCTTGCCTGTCGATCAGGAGCCGGTAGCCGGTAAAAATACCTGGTTCGAAAAAGGTTTTGCCATGACCGATAGCTTGCTCAACTGGTGTAAAGCCAATAAAATGTACCTCATTTTAGATTTGCATGCAGCACCTGGCGGTCAAGGCAACGATTTAAACATTGCCGACCGCGATCCGTCAAAACCCTACCTGTGGGATAGCGAATCTAACCAGGAGAAAACCATTACCCTTTGGCGAAAACTGGCCGAGCGCTATAAAAACGAAGCTTATATCGGGGCCTACGATATTATAAACGAGCCTAACTATGGTTTCAGCAATCCCGAAGAGGATAAAAACGGAACCAAAGAAAAGGTAAACGCTCCTTTAAGAAAACTGATGGTAGAGATTACCAAAGCCATTCGCGAGGTAGATCAGCAGCACCTCATTATTATTGAAGGGAATGGCTGGGGCAATAATTACAATGGTATTTTTCCGCTGTGGGATAAAAATATGGCTCTAAGTTTCCACAAATACTGGAATTATAACGATCAGGCTTCGATAGCGCATATCATTAAAGCACGCGATGAACAGCAGGTACCCGTTTGGCTGGGCGAAACCGGCGAAAACTCAAACGTTTGGTTTACCGATGCCATACACCTTTTAGAAAAAAATAATATAGGCTGGTCGTGGTGGCCTTTGAAAAAAATCGGCGTGAATAACCCGATGGAAATTAAATCGAACCCCAATTACGATGCTTTGGTAAAATACCTGAATAACGGCGGCAACAAACCTAAAGATAGCAATGTGTACAGCGGCCTGATGGAACTGGCAATTTATTCGAGGTTAGAAAATACCATCATTCACCGCGATGTAATCGATGCGATGATTCGCCAACCCTTTAGCAATGAAACCAAACCTTTTAAAGCCAATTCGGTTAAAAACAAAAGCATTATTTATGCCGTTGATTATGATTTGGGCAGAAATGGTTTTGCTTATTTCGATACCGATACGGCCGATTATCATACGTCAACCAATAAAAGATCGGCTGGAAACCGCGGCAGGATTTACCGTAACGATGGTGTAGATATTGCCAAAGATTCGCTCCGGTACGAAAAGTATTATGTAGACCATATCGAAAAAGGAGAATGGCTGCAATACACGGTAAACGTTGCCCAAAAGGGGAATTATACTTTAAAAATCAATACTGCTGCCGATCAGGACGCTGGTAGGATAAGTATTTTAATTGATGGTAAAACTGTTGCCAAAGCTGTAGCGGTTCCAAATACGGGCGATGCAAAAAAGTTTGCCACATTCGAAATCAAAAACCTGGCTTTGAAGGCCGGTAAACAAAAAATTAGGGTACTGGCCGCTGATGGTGGCTATAATTTTAGTTATATTCAGTTTGTAAAATAAAAAGCTAACATCATCTTGAAAGGAATAAAAAGGATCCTGGTTATTTTAGGGGCGATGGCGGTAGTCATCTTTATCCTTTCAAGATGCATGAATACGGCCGCCCGCTTACCAAAAGATATCAGGGGCGAAGCTTATGCCGGGGCCACTACCTGTGTAAAATGCCATCAGGAGATTACGCAATCTTACCTACACAATAGCCATGGTTTGACCTCTAAACCAGTGGCCGATCTGGAATTGTTAAAGGTCTTTGCACCCGATTCTAATGCCTTTAGTTTCGATGCGCATCAAAAGGTAGTAGTAGAAAAACGTGCGACGGGTATTTTTCAGGTAGCCTATGTAGCTGGCAAAGAAGTACGGGCCCAAAGGTTCGACATGGTATTCGGTTCGGGCGAAAAAGCCTATACCTATGCCTACTGGAAAGGTAAAAAGCTTTACGAGCTGCCGCTTTCATATTTTTCGGCGATCAGGAACTGGGCCATTAGCCCGGGTTTTACAAAACAAACCTTTTATTACGACAGGCCGATTGGTAGCCGTTGTTTAGAATGCCACGCTTCGTATGTAGAGAAAAAAGTAACCCAAACATCGGGCATTTCTACTGACGAGGAAATGGAGCGTGGCGCACTCATTTACGGTATAGATTGCGAGCGTTGCCACGGCCCCGGCCGGCAGCATGCTGTTTTTCATCTCGAAAACCCCGAAGAGAAAACCGCAAAATTTATCACCATTTATAAAACGCTCAGCAGAAAACAAAAGATGGATGCCTGCGGGGTATGCCACTCGGGCAATGCATTGGTTGCCCAAAAATCGGTTTTCGGTTTCCAGCCCGGCGATAATTTAGACGATTATTATGCACAAGATTTTGCAGGCTTTGGCAGTGCCGATCCAGATGTGCACGGTAACCAGACCGAAATGTTGAAGGGAAGCAATTGCTACCGAAAAAGCGAAAGTATGACCTGTCAATCGTGCCACAATACACACGAAAATATCAGAGGCAATTTAAGTATCTACTCGCAACGCTGTATAAGTTGCCACCAAAGTACTAAACACAGCAATGTTACTCTTGCAAAAGGATCGCTCAGCACCAATTGCATTGATTGCCACATGCCCAAAACACCTTCCAAACTCATCACTTTTCAACAGGCCGGTAAAGCTGATTTAAGCGCTTATTTATTGCGCTCACACCATATTGGCATTTATCCCGTTAATAGTAAGTAAACCAATTTTCGTGGCAGTAAATGCACAATGTTCTCATAAAAAGAACTTTGAATTCGTACATTTGGTTTCCTTCATCTTAGATAGTTGCCGATATGCTCATAAAAAATTACTTTGCTTTATTTATCCTTCTTCTTTTAAATACAGTTGTTTTTGCCCAAAGTAAATTTACCCTTAGTGGTACCATCCGAGATGCCGGCACTGGCGAAACATTAATTGGCGCAACAATAAAAGTAATTGGCCCCGCAACCGGCTCAACCTTAACCAATGCCTATGGTTATTTTGCATTAACCCAGGTAGAAGGAGAGTATACCGTATCGGTTAGCTACACCGGATATGCACCCCTGGTTAAAAAAATCAATTTAACAAAAGATACCAAATTAAACGAAGAATTAAAAAGTGCCAACGATTTGGCCGAAGTAACCGTGAGTGCCAATAACCGCAAAAACGAAAATGTTAAAAGTGCGCAAATGGGCCTCGAACGGGTTGATATGAAAGCATTGAACGCCATTCCGGTTCTATTGGGTGAAAAAGATATTTTGAAAACCATCCAGCTGTTGCCCGGTGTAAAATCGGGTGGAGAGGGCAATACCGGTTTTTATGTACGTGGTGGGGCTGCCGATCAGAACCTGATCATCCTCGATGAGGCTGTGGTATACAACTCTTCGCACCTGTTGGGCTTCTTCTCTACCTTTAATGCCGATGCCATAAAAGATGTAAGCCTGTACAAAGGTGGCATGCCTGCCCAGTATGGTGGCCGTTTATCGTCTGTTTTAGATGTAAAAATGGATGATGGCAACAATAAGGAATTTAAATTTCAGGGAGGAATAGGCTTAATCGCTTCGCGTATTAAAGCAGAAGGCCCTATTGTTAAAGATCGTGGCTCGTTTATGGTAAGCTTTCGCCGCACCTATATCGATTTGTTTTTAAGGGCTTCGCCAGATTCGTCGGTAAATGGAAGTACGCTGAATTTTTATGATATTAACGCCAAGGCCAACTATAAAATCAACGATAAAAATACCATCTATATCTCGGGTTATTTTGGCAAAGATAATATTGGGGTGAAGGATTTGTTTGAGAATAACTGGGGCAATGTAACCACTACAATCAGGCTAAACCACATTTTTAATGACAGGTTATTTTCTAATACCTCGCTAATTTACAACAATTACAACTATACTGTTCGCCTGCTTAACGATGCCACTAATTTTAAGGCTACCTCACTGGTACGCGATTTTAATTTTAAAGAAGATTTCCAATACTTCAGCAATAAGCATATTTTAAGATTTGGGCTAAATGCTACGCAACACCGCATTTCGCCGATTGATATTGATAGCGATGTGGCCTCGCAGGTAAATTCGCTTACGCAGGAGCGTCGCTACGGAATAGAATCTGCCGCTTATATTTCTGACGAATGGAGCGTAAACGAACACCTCAACTTTTTGTATGGCGTACGACTGGCGGCTTTCTCTTTAATGGGTCCAGGTAATTTTAACAATTACAATGCGGCGGGCGAAATCATCTCTACAGAAAGTGTGGCTAATGGCAAGTTTTACAAAAACTACTTTAATCTGGAGCCCCGTTTTTCAGTAAGTTATTTGTTTAACGAAGAAAACTCGGTTAAGGCATCGTATAACCGCAATACGCAGAACGTTCATATTTTAACCAATGCTACTTCCAGTTCTCCTACCGATCAGTACGTATTGAGCAGCAACAATATTAAGCCTGAAATTGCCGATCAGGTGGCTTTGGGTTATTTTAAAAATATTAAAGAAAATACCTACGAGCTCTCGGCAGAAATTTATTACAAATGGTTGCAAAACCAGATCGATTACAAAAACGCAGCTCAGTTGCTGGCCAATTCGAATGTAGAATCGGAGCTGATTTATGGCATTGGCCGGGCTTACGGACTAGAACTGTTTTTCAAAAAGAAATTTGGTAAGCTGAATGGTTGGGTAGGTTATACTTTATCGCGCACCGAGCGTAAATTTACCGAATTGAATAACGGCAAATATTTTCCGGCCAGGCAAGACCGCACACACGATATTTCACTGGTTTGCATCTACAACATGACTGCAAGGTGGACGTTTTCATCGAGCTTTATTTACAGTACCGGTAATGCTGTTACCTATCCGGCAGGGAAATATACGGTTGGTGGGCAACCCGCTTATTATTATACCCAGCGCAATGCAGGTCGCATGCCTTACAACATGCGTTTAGATGTAAGCGCAACATTAGAAGGCAGGAAAAAAGGAAAATACCAATCGAGCTGGAATTTTGGTATTTATAATCTATTGGCCAGGAAAAATCCTTATTCTATAGAGTTTATCACCGATCCGCAAAATCCAAACAAAACTGCTGCCCAACAAACTTCGCTGTTTGGACTTATCCCATCCATTACCTGGAACTTTAAATTTTAATGTCATGAAAAAACTAACGATATATTTTGCCCTTTTTACTTTGTGCCTCACTTCATGCAAGAAAATTATTTCTATTGATACGGAAAACGCCGACCCACAACTGGTGATTGAAGGAATCATTAATAACCAGCTGATGGATCAGGAGATTAAAATCAGTAAAACGATTGGTTATTCTGAAGAAAATATTTTTCCGAAGATTTCGGGAGCTACCGTTACTGTTACCGATAGCAAGGGAAATACTTTTGTGTTTAAAGAAGGTACCAAACCGGGTACTTACACTAACCGGATGAAAGGAGAGCCAGGTGTTACCTACAGTTTAAATGCAACTGTTGAGGGGCAAAACTACACCGCCAGGTCTAAAATGCCTAATGTGGTTAAAATGGATTCGATTGGGATAATTAAAAACACTTTTTTTGGGCGTGATCGAAAAACAGCCGCTGCATTTTTTACCGATCCGGTTAATGAAGTAAATTTCTACCATTTTAACCTGTATGTAAACGATGTGCTGTCGCGGCGCTATTATGCCAACAACGACCGCTTAACAAATGGTAACGATTTGCGGATCCAGCTGTTTTTTAAACCCAACAACGATCACGACAGCGACGAACTGAACACCAGTGATAAGGTTAGGATTGAAATGGAATGTGTTGACAGTAATATATTCGATTATTGGTATGCATTGAGCCAGCAATCAGACCGCGGACCTAACCAGGGAACCACTCCGGCCAATCCAACATCGAATATTTCGAATAATGCTTTGGGCTATTTCAGTGCAAACACTTATCAGGTACTTACGGTTACAGTAAAATAACTATAATCAAAACTCCTGATTATATTACGGTTAAATTAATATGAAGGTATTTATAAGCGGCAACATTGCTCCGGTTGGTTTAAAACAGCTGGAAGAAAACGATATTACCATTACCCAATGGAAAGAAAACCGGCAAATTACCGCCGAAGAACTAATTGAAGCCTGCAAAGATCAGGATGCTTTGATTAGCGTTGGTCCCAATAAGCTTAATGCTGTATTCTTAAATGCCTGTAGCCACTTAAAAGTTATCGCACTGCATTCTGTAGGTTTCGACCAGGTTGATGTGGCTGCAGCTAAACGTTTAAATATTCCTATTGGTAATACACCGGGTGTTTTGAGTGCCGCAACTGCCGATACCGCTTTCTTGCTGATGCTGGCTGTATCGCGCAAAGCCTTCTTTTCCTACCAGAAAATTATCAGGGGTGAGTGGAAAAACTATGAACCCAGCCCCGAGCTCGGTATCGAATTAACCGGCAAAACCCTGGGGATTTTTGGTTTAGGAAAAATTGGTTTAGAAATGGCCAAAAAATGTGCAGCCGCTTATCAAATGAAGATAATTTACCATAACCGCTCGCAAAATATAGCAGCTGAACAGGAAATTGGTGCTAAGTACGTTTCATTCGAAGAACTTTTGGCGCAAAGCGATGTGCTAACAGTGCATACGGCCTTAACTTCCGAAACCAGAGGTAAATTTACTTTCGATGTTTTTAGTCAGATGAAATCCAATGCTATTTTTATCAATACGGCAAGGGGAGGCATTCACAACGAAACGGATTTAACCCGCGCATTAAATGAAAAAGTAATTTGGGGTGCCGGACTGGATGTTACCAATCCAGAGCCTATGGATAAAACAAACCCTTTGCTGCGTATGGAAAATGTTGCTGTTTTACCACACATTGGCTCGGCTACAGAAGAAACGAGGGCGGCCATGGCCAAAATTATTGTGCAAAATATAGTTGCCGGATTAAAAGGGGAGCAGTTGCCTTTTGAGGTAAGGTAAGATGGACGATGTATGATGGAAGATGTGAGAGGTAACTTGGAATATGTAAGATAGACTTTCCATCTTACATATTCCATCTTCCATTTTACTTAACTGTATACTTAAATACCGATCTGCCTAGGTTTCCGTTAGCGTCTATACCTTCTATAATCACTTTATACTGTCCTTTTCCATCAGCGTTATAATACTCGAAAGAGGTGTTGCCGGTTGCATCGGTAATTACTTTAGGGTTCCAGTAAATGGTGGTTCTTAAATCGTTTCGGTTCATACTTGCAGGCACATCGTAACGCGGCGAGTAGAATTGTTTTTCTTTGTTATAGCCTTGTGGCGAGAAAGTAAGTTCGTAGTATTTAGGCAACATATCCATCAGTTGCGCTTTTGTAATCTTGGTTCCTTTAGGGGCTTTTTTCTGGTTAAATACAATTACCCCGTTTACATTGTTGGCACGGTTAACCAGGCCTAAATCATCTCTTAAAAATACCTCAACCGATTCCAGCTGATTGGCATCGAGGGTATTGATCTGGTTTACATCCACATTCATTCCGTTAATGAAAATACCCATCGGAATTTTTTTGCCCTGGTTGTAATCTCGTGTTACGTAAAAGTTATTGTCGGCAAAAGTAACGCCAGCCAACATGCCTTGTAAGCAGTTAATCAGTAAACCACAGCCTTTTAAACGATCGCCTGAAATTTCATGGTCGGCCATCTGGCTAAGTCCCGATAACGAAGGGTAATCTTTATGGCTTACTTTCGGAATTACAGCAGCCTTAATGTTTATATCTTTTAAGGTATGTAGGTAAGCGTATTGGCGTTTGCTGTTATCCAGATAAGAAGTTAGGGCACTATCAATATTTAAAACCTCTTCGGCCGCGCTAAAGTTGCGGGTTAGCGTAGGTACTGGTGCACCGTTTAAGCTCAAGGTCATGTTTTTATAGTTTACATTATACTTCGCAGTAACAGTAACTTTCGATGAATCGTTAAATACCAGGTTAGAGAATTTAAAATTTCCTACCGGATCTGTTGTGCCTTCCTGGTTAAAACGTTTATCGGGTATACTCAATAATAATTCTCCTTTTCTAACCGGGATACCATTGTTTTGTCTTAAAATCCCCGAAATTTCAATGCCTTGTTCAGGGAGGAAATCAATTTTAGGAAGTTTGTTCGCAATGATATCGGTGTATTTAAAGCTGCGGTAACCTTGTGTTAGTAACAGTACATCTAAATCTGCATTTTTCTTGGCATCAGGCGCATTGAAATAATAGTTGGCTTTTTCAATATAACCTTTAACATCGCTGCTTAACAAAAGTCCGGTTAAGATGGTACTGGTTGCATCTTCGTTCGAAGGAACTTTGGTTTCATCTACTACTGCTACCGAGAAGCTGCCCTCAACAGGTGCGCCGTCTTTTTTAGCTGCAACATTAATTTTAACCTTTTTCTTAACTCCATAAGTAGTTGCCGCACTGGTTAAAGCAACGGCCATATTGTTTGTGTGCTGCACAAAAACAAGTCTTTCGCTTAGCGGTTTACCATATTCATTAAACAGGGTTAACTGGGCAATTCCAGTCGGGAATTTCGATTTAAGGATGGTAGTATTGTATTCTTTGTTTGATAAAACTGTTTGTGCGCCGTAACAGATTACCCCTTTACTTTGCGCAATCAGGTAAAGTTTTTTTCCCTGGTTCTCTGCAAAAAAAGCATCGTTAGCCACAATTTTAATCACCACATTGTCGGCATTGCTGTTATCCACATTAAGCGCCACACCATTGGCAGTAACAGCCGGTAAATTATAGCTTTGTGTAGTACCATCAGAATAGCTTATAGCCGCTTTATAGGTTTTCCCGGCTTCGGCAAGTAAATTAAAACTGCCCATGCCTAAATGCTGATCGCTGAAAGTAGCCACAGTTTTGCCTTCACTATCGGTAACGGTACCTTTAGCACCTATGCCTAAACCATCGCTTTTAATGGCTTTAAAAGCTACCTTGTTTGTTAAACCCGCAACTAAATTTCCTCCCTCCGGGAAAAACTGAAAATCTTTGCTCAAAATGGCGTTTTTAAGTGAAAATGAGCTGCTGGCTACATCTTTGTCGGTGGTGTTAATGCTGGTTATCAGCTCACCTTTTTGCAACTGGTATTCGGCTTTTTGCGCATTAGTCATAGCAATGGTCAGGTAGCCGTTTGCATCGGTAGTTCCGCGGCCTTTGGCAATTACCGTATAACTGGTTACCACCTGCCAGGTTACATTTTTATTGGCATAAGGTTTATTGTTGGCATCTTTAAACTGCACGCGTGCGTCAATTTTCTCCTGTTTATCGGTCGAGGTATTTTTGTAGCTAATGTGGGTTTTTAATTCTTTATCAATGGCTTCGCCAACATAAAATGTTTTGTTAAAATAGGCGGGGTCTACATTGTTGAGCATCCATAAGGTATAAGCCCTGATATGGTAATTACCTTGTTTGTAATTCACCTGATCTAAAGGGAAACTACCATAGGCAAAACCACCTGTAATTGGTAATTTTAGGGTTTGGATGAGCGAATCTTTCTGGTTAATCACATCTACATAAATGATTTTACTGATGCCCGATAAGAAATTCTGGTTTTCGGTAACGTAGGCTTTAAACCAAACAGTGTCGGCAACTGCATAATAGGGCTTGTCGAAATGAAGATAAATTTTCTCGTTAGGATAATCAGTTAAAACCTTATTGGTTTTCGTGATAATGGTATTTATACTCACGGTATCGGTTTGGGCCGATGAAGAAAAATTTAGGGCTAACAGAAATGAAAGTATAATAAACGATAATCTATAAATCTTCATGAATTGGATGTTAAATGCTAATCCTGTAAATATATCCAATTATAAATAGAGCTCCTAAATTGTACGGAGGTTTAACACTTTTTTACAAAAGTTTATTATTGCTCACGCTCGTTTCTTAACGGGTGTGGATTTAGCTTAGCGTTTATAACGCGGCTTTGCGATAAAATCGCAGGGCTATTGCTGCACGCGTTAGAAACGCGCGTAAGCTCCCTTGCCTGTCCGTAGTGTTCCGAAGGGCACTACGGATTGTAGCGTAGAATAGAGTCTCCGACTCACTCTATAATCATTGAGTTGTAAACTCAATCTTATTCAAAAATCCGTAGAGACGCTACGCTTAACTCTACGGAAAGTATCTGAAAGACTGCTGCAAACAACACAGGCCACTAAATAGCGGCCTGTGTTAAAAATATAATGGTGTTTACCTTTTAATTTAATTCGATTAAGAATTCTTCTTTTGGCGAACGCACCTTTTTAAGATTTACTAACCAATCGCCAGCTTCATCTCTGTTTCCTAAAGCTAATATGGTTACACTTTTTAAACCTTTTTTATCTAAACCTAAAAGTTCATCCAAAGCCGGTCCGTTAAAACCTTCCATTGGTGTAGCATCTACTTTTAATAAAGCAGCTTCTGCAATGGCAACGCCGAAACCAATATAAGCCTGACGTGCAGCATGGTTAAAGTTTTCTTCAGCACTTCTCGATAAGATCATACCTTTAAGTTGTGCTTTGTAAGCATCGGTTCCATTTTGTGGTAAACCACGCTCTGCATTCATTCTGGTAAAAACAGCATCAATGCCTTCTTCTGTATAGTTTTCGTTTGCAGCGAAAATTAACAGGTGCGACGAATCGATGATTTGCGATTGGTTATAAGCAATCGGGGCAATTTTTTCTTTTAACTCCTGATTGGTTACTGCAATAACTTTAAATGGCTGTAAACCAGATGATGTTGGTGCTAAATGTGCAGCCGAAATAATTTTATCAACCTTTTCTTGTTCAACGGGTTGACCATTCATTTTTTTAACGGCATAACGCCAGTTTAGGGCATCTATTAAACTCATATCTTTGATTATTTTTTTAAATTTTATGAAGCAAATATGGGGATAAGCTTTTTGTCAACTGTTGATGTATGGTAAGAAAAAATATTTGCAGGAGAATTGTGTGGACTGTTGACTTTGGACTGATATTTTTGAATGAGAGAATAGGTGTTGAATCACTCAATCATTCTATAATGCAGTTATCCCTAATCTAAAAACCTCAAATCGCTACGTACCGGGAAGTGATCGGATAGTTTAGCCTGGGTAATTTTATAGTTAAGTACTTCAAGTTCTTTAGAAGTTGCTATATAATCGATCTGGAAATTCGGGAATTTGCCATTATAGGTTTTGCCAAAACCATTACCTTTTTTAATGAAGCTGTTGTTGAGCCCGGCGGTAATTTGCGTAACTACATACGAGGCAGGCGTATCGTTAAAATCGCCGGCAATTAAATAAGGAGTTTTGCAGCTGGCCATTTCCTTTTTCATAATATCTACCTGGCCGCTTCTTTTATAGAAAGCCCCTTTTAGCATTCTTAAAATACGTTTAGAAGGCTGTAATTCGGTATTCATTTCTTTTACCTTATCCAGGTAATCGTAATCCTGTTTTTCGAAAGAAATGGATTGAAAGTGTACGTTATATACCCGAAGGGCTTTGCCTTTAATGTTTAGGTCTACATAAATACTCATGTTGCCCGAATAACCATCAACAAAAGGGATCTTACCCGAATCTTTAATGGGGAACTTCGAAAAAATGGCTAAGCCAGTCGCTTCGTAATCGTTACGGTTGGTAGGTACAAAGTAATAGTATTTGGTGTTTAGCAAGGCCTTTAAGCTATCTACTGTATCAAAAGCACCTTTGTAACGTGTAAAAAACTCCTGAAAACAAATGATATCTGGATTTTGGTCTTTAACCACCTGAAGCATTTTCTCTTTAACCGATTCGGTATTGTCTTTTCCGTAAAGCTTAAAACTGTGCACGTTATAGGTCATCATTCTGATGCTGTTATCGGCCCTTTCTACAGGTCCTTCATCACCGCCCAGGGCAAAAGTTGCTTTTAAGGTTTTGGCACCAACGGTGATAGCAAGAATGGTTACCACTGCAAAAATCCATTTTTTGCTCAGGAACCACCAAACCAGAAAAATGATATTACAAAAAAGAACATAGGGATAGGCCAAACCAAAAAACGCAATGATAGCGTGTTTACGTGGATCCATATTTCCGGCAAGTACACCCAAGAGCAAAGCTATTGCCAATGCAACTGCAATGGGCAAAAGAAGCTTGTCGAGGAAGTTATACCGTTTCTTTTTTACCATTAATCTTTGCTTGCCTTAAATAATTTTTCTTTTTCTGCTGCCGTTAATTTGTCGTACCCTGAAGTAGATATTTTATCTAAAATGGCATCAATTTCCTGTTGCGAAACACCTTCCTTAAAAGCTGTTTTTTTAACTGGTTTATCGTTTCTAACTACTTTTAATTTGGGTTTACGCTCAAATAATTTGCTCCAGTCGTTTCCGTTTTGCAGGCTTTTAATGTAAAAGAAGCCCAGCAAGGCACCTCCGATATGGGCAAAATTTCCGCCGGCATTTGCCGATGATAAACCAATAAACGAAATCAGGAAGTAGGCTATTGCCACCCACTTAATTTTGACTTCGCCAATAAGCAACAGCATAATGGTGTAATTGGGTACTAAGGTTGCTGTTGCGACCATAATCGCCATTACCGCTGCAGATGAACCAATAACAGTTTGGCCCAGTAAATTATCGGCAAATACCGGAATGGTGTTTAAACCAATTACATAAATTAAGGCTCCGGCTAAACCGCCTGCGAGGTAAACAAAGTGGAATTGTCTGCTTTTCAGGAAGTTCATGAATATACTGCCGAACCAAAACAAACCCAACATATTAAACAGGATGTGAAGAATCCCATCGTGAAAAAACATGTAGGTGAACGGCGTATAAAAGCGTTCTGCCAGTTTCGAAAGACTGGAAGGTAAGCCCACATATTCTCTTATCAATTCATCAATACCTAATGCTGATTTACTCAAAAATGCAAGCACACCGATAATAGCGGTGATCAAAAACAGGATCACATTAATACCAATGTAAAAGAACAGCGGATTGCCGGACTGAAAAATCTTGTATTTTAAATCTTTAACCGTATTATTCATAGAGCGTATAAAATGTATCGTTCTTATCTTTCCATATTTTAACCAGTATAAAGCCGATTAAAGCACCACCCAAATGCGCGTAGTGGGCAATAGAGTCGCCTTCGAACTGGGCAACACCTAAAGATAGTTCTATTAAAATATAAATTGGAATAATGTATTTAGCTTTTACCGGTACGGGAATAAACATGATCAGTAGTTCGGCGTTAGGATACAACATGCCAAATGCAACCAGTAAACCAAAAATGGCTCCTGAAGCACCAACCATGCCACCATAATAAATGCTGCCAAGTGTTTGGGCTTGTCTTTCTGACTGGATCAGTTTTTCCCAACCATCGAACATGGTAATCTGGCCAATAATCTGATGTACTTCATATGCCTGTACTACCCATTGTAGAGCCAATGCGCCTAATCCGGTAACAAAATAAAATATGAGGAATTTTTTTGCACCCCAGCGCGACTCGAGAATGCTGCCAAAAGAATATAAGGCAAACATGTTGAAGAATATGTGTGCAAAGCCACCATGCATAAACATGTAGGTAATGGGTTGCCAAAATCTGAATTTGGGAGAATCGAAATAAAAAACCGCAAGTAGGTTATCTAATTGAAGCTTAGGAAGCAATAGTGTAGCTGCAAAAAATAAGACGTTAATAATTAGCAGGTTTTTAACTATTGGTGGGATATATATGTTGTTCATTTAATTTTTAAAAATTGGTTAATCGGTTATTAACGGTTTAACTGGTTAATTGTTTAAATCGGTTAACTGTTATTTTATCATATTTAACATCAAGCTTTAGTCTTCCACATAGATTTCTCCCCGCCTGTACGGGCCAGGTGCTACGGTCGAAATGACGATTTCCGCTTTTAAGCTCCTAGTCTTCTGACCTCCAACTTTCCGGCCTTTGACTTTCCTACTTTGGTCTTTTTTGCCACCTTGGACACCTTAGCGCATCTAAGCTTTCCGCTTTAGTCTTTAATCTTTCTCTAATTTTTCTCAAACTTCTTATCCAGCTCAGCTAAAGTGATGGTTTGGATAATCGGTTTGCCACTAACGCTAAAGTTAGGGGTTTTGCAGGCAAAAAGCTCATCAATAAGTGTATTCATTTCTTCTTGTGCAAGACTTGTACCTGCTTTAATGGCGCTGTTTTTGGCTAAGCTTCTGGCTAAACTGTCGCGCTTATTTAATTTTAATTCCTGTTGAGAGTTTTTAAAGCCTTCAATCAACTGTTCAAATAACTGTGTTTCATTAATATTGGTGCTGCCCAGATCAACGGGTACACCTTCTACTACAAGGGTATTTTTACCAAATTCGCGTACATCGAAACCTAAACTCTTTATATCGTCTAATAAACTTTTAGCCAGTTCAAAATCGTTAGCATTAAGCGTAATGGTTTGCGGAAACAAGCTTTGCTGCGAGGCCCCTTTGCGGTCATCGAGATGTACGAGAAAACGCTCATAAAGGATTCGCTCGTGTGCCATTTGCTGATCGATAACCATTAAACCCGATTTAATCTGCGAAACAATATAACGGTTGTGCAACTGCATATATTGCTTTTGTTTAGTCTCTAAAACAGCGTCATCAGCCTCATAAAAGCTGGTTTGCTCAACTACAGGTTGCTCGGTTATATCGTAGAGCGTACCCCAGTTTTTGGCGCTGGGTTTGGCATCGTAATTTCTTGGCGATGAAGCATAACCGGAAGTAGAGCTTTTGTCGCTGGCAAAAGGGTTAAAATCGGGATTGAAATTAATGCTCGGCGGAACAATGTCTTCAACCGCTTTGTGGGTAATCATATTACTGAAGCCTGTTTCCTGATCAAAATCAAGGGTAGGGGCAATGTTATACCGGCCAATAGAACGCTTAACTGCCGATTTTAAAATGGCATAGATCGATTTCTCGTCCAGGTATTTAATTTCGGTTTTAGTTGGGTGAACGTTGACATCAATTTTTGCCGGATCGATCTCAATAAATAATACATATAAAGGATAACTGTCTTCCGGTAAAAGATCTTCGAAGGCCGAGCTTACTGCATGGTTTAAATACGGATCTTTTATAAAACGGTTGTTTACAAAAAAGAACTGCTCGCCCCTTGTTTTTTTTGCAAAAGCAGGCTTGCCAATATATCCTTTCAGGTTAATAATCGTAGTTTCTTCTTCTACAGGTACCAGTCGTTCGTTATAATTGTTGCCAAAAAGGTGTACAATGCGTTGTTTTAAATTGCCTTTAGGCAGGTTAAAAATTTCTACGCCATCGTGGTGCAGACTGAAAAAAACTTCGGGATGTGCTAAAGCCACCCGTTGAAATTCGTCAAGGATGTGGCGCATTTCTACCGGATTGCTCTTTAAGAAATTTCTGCGGGCCGGGGTATTGAAAAACAGGTTCTTAATCGAAATCTGCGTTCCGGCTGCAGTGGCTACAGGTTCTTGCCCGGTTACCTGCGCACCCTCAATAGAAATGCAGGTGCCAATTTCATCTTCATAGCGGCGGGTTTTCATTTCTACCTGCGCAATGGCGGCGATCGAAGCCATAGCCTCGCCACGGAACCCCATGGTTCGGATGGCAAATAAATCTTCGGCTTTTTTTACCTTCGAGGTAGCATGGCGCTCGAAACACATGCGTGCATCGGTAACGCTCATTCCACACCCATTATCAATGATCTGAATCAATGCTTTACCCGCATCTTTTACTACCAGTTGAATTTTATCTGCACCGGCATCTATCGAATTTTCGAGCAATTCTTTTACTGCAGAAGCAGGTCGTTGAACAACTTCTCCGGCAGCAATCTGATTGGCAACAGCATCAGGCAATAAGTGAATAATATCAGTCATGTATTAGGGCAAAGTGAATTCGCTAAATTATGCAAAATAAGCTTAAAGAACCGGAATTGTTTAAAACTCAACATGTAAATGACTGTGGGTAAACAGGATTAATTGCTTATCAGATTGTTTTACGTAGATTGTCATTCTTTACGCAATGATGGATTTGTTATAGCAAGAATTAATTCCTTATGCTTCAGTTTTTTATTTTGAAAAGCAGGGTGCTGTGCCAATCGGTTCCGATAATGGGTTATCATGCTGAGCGCACTGAAGAATCTTCGCAGATAATGACTTGTATTTTATCTCTGGTCCTTATCCCCACTGTCCGAAAAAAGCCCCTCTATTGGTGTTTAAAAGTACTTCGGAGCACCAATTTAGTGCACCGAAGTAGAAAAAGGTAGTTCCGAACGAGAAAGAATATGCTCAGCGGTAGAAAAAGGCACTTCGGAAGGAGAAAAAATACACTCCGAAGGACAAAGAGGTAGCTCAGAGTGAGAACGAACACGTACAGCGTGAGAAAAATGTCGTTCCACACCCCGGCGAATACACCCGGAAGGAGAAAAAGGACGCTCTGAGGGGGAACGAATACACTCCGTGGTAAAAAAAGGTAGTTCAGGGCGAGAAAGAATAGGCTCAGAGGGAGATAGATGCTACGCTGGGAAAGAAAGACGGGTGTCTGTTCAGTGACTGTTCAATAAACCGTGTCAAATCAGAGGTGTCGGCGTAGATTGGCATAAAAATGACGTAAATAAGTCGGTATCAAATCTGGATATGATCATTTACATTTGTTAACCGAATCAAATACATGAAACTATCAGATAAAGTAAAAGCCCTTAGAAACGAGCATGGCTTTAGCCAGGAAGAATTAGCGAAACAAACTCAATTGAGTTTGCGCACCATTCAACGTATCGAGCAGAATGAAACCGGGGCAAGAGGAGATACCATAAAAAGATTAGCCCAGGTTTTTGACTTAAACCCGGTGGATTTAACCGGTCAGGTTGAAAAAGAACAAATTTATCTCCTTCCACTCTTAAACCTATCTGCACTAAGCTTTATAATTTATCCAATATTGGGATTTATTGTTCCGCTAATTTTATGGTATTTTAAACGAAATGAGGATTCCAGGTTAGATGAAATGGGTAAAAAACTACTCAACTTTCAGGCTACCTGGACATTGGCCATAACACTGATATATGTGGTAGGTATATTTACTAAAATAATGCACATTGGCGGGCGCTTCAGCTTTTACGCTTACCTCGTAATTCCTTATTGTTTCTACGCTTTAAATTTTGTGTTCATCCTGATTAATACTTTTAGAAGCAAGAACCTGAAAACAGTAATCTATAAGCCTGCGATTCCATTTTTTTAATTTTTGTACTGGTTGGTGTCTGTACCAACCGGCTTGCCGACACCATTTACTTAGGGTGAGATGCCAAGGGATAGTTAAATCATTTTTGTCTCTGTAAAATCGAAATTACAAAGCCAAATGCTTTCAATTTTCTATCTTTATCAACATGAAATTTAGTTTGTACGGCCTTTTGCTGGCTTTGTTGTTTACCTCTTGTACCAAAAAAGAAGAAGTAGATGTAATGGTGTATAATGCGAAAGTGTATACCGTTAATGCCGGATTTGATACTGTTGAGGCTTTTGCTGTGAAAAATGGTAAAGTTTTAAGCCTGGGCAATACGGCCGAAATCAGAGATAAGTATAGCGCCAAAGAAGAAATTAATGCCGAAGGTAAAGCGGTTTACCCTGGTTTTATTGATGCCCATGCCCATTTTTTTGGCTACGGACAAAACCTGCAGACTGCCGATTTACGCGAAACAAAATCGTGGGAGGAAGTGCTGAACCGTTTAACCGTTTTTGCCAAAACCCATCCCGATGGCTGGTTAATTGGTAATGGCTGGGACCAGAACGATTGGGAAAACAAAGCTTTTCCGACTAACGAAAAATTAACTGAACTGTTCCCCGGCAGGTATTTTTAAACCGTATTGACGGACATGCTGCTATTGCCAACCAAAAAGCATTTGATGATGCTGGCATTAAAAGTGCCCAAAAATTAACCGGTGGCGATATGCTGACCAAAAATGGCAGGTTAACGGGTGTTTTAATCGATAATGCCGTGGCACTGGTTGAAAGTAAAATTCCTTCGCCTGATGCCAAACAAGCCGAAAAGATTTTTACCGATGCTCAGCGGAACTGCTTTGCTGCTGGTTTAACTACAATTGATGATTGCGGACTAAGTTATCTGGCGGTTGAATTTATAGAAAAACTGCAAAAAGAGCAGAAGCTCAAAATGAGGTTGTATGTGATGCTTTCTGATGCACCCGAAAATTATAAATACCTTTTTAACCGTGGTCCTGTTAAAACCGACCGCCTAAATGTACGGGCTTTTAAAGTATACGCCGATGGCGCTTTAGGCTCGAGAGGGGCTTGTTTATTGCATCCGTATAGCGATATGCCCAATAAAACTGGTTTTCTGCTCAGCAATCAGAAACATTTTGAGGAAGTAGCCGCAAAAATTGCAGCCAATAATTTTCAGATGTGCACCCATGCTATTGGTGATTCGGCAAACCGGGTAATGCTCAATATTTACAATAAAATTTTAAAGGGCAAAAACGATAAACGTTGGCGCATTGAGCACGCACAGGTGGTAAATGAAAGCGATTTTAATTTATTTGGAAAAGCCAGTATTGTACCATCAGTGCAACCTACACATGCTACTTCTGATATGTATTGGGCCGGACAACGTTTAGGACCCCAAAGGTTAAAAGGAGCCTACGCCTACAAACAATTATTAAAGCAGAATGGTTGGATTCCATTGGGTACAGATTTTCCGGTCGAAAACATTAATCCATTATTAACGTTTTATGCAGCAACGGTGCGGACAGATGCAAAAGGTTTTCCGAAAGGTGGTTTTCAGGTAGAAAATGCCTTAACACCAGAAGAAGCTTTACGCGGAATGACCATTTGGGCAGCTAAAGCCAATTTTGAAGAATTGGAAAAAGGAAGTCTGGAAAAAGGTAAGCTGGCCGATTTTGTAATCCTCGACCACGACATTTTAACATCAACACCACAAAATATATTAAAAACCAAAGTTTTAAAAACCTACCTGAACGGAGAGAAAGTATATGAAGCGAAATAAATTGTGTATCCTGGCTGCGGCAAGTTTCTTTAATATTTTATGTTTAACAGCCTGTGCACAAGATCATACGGTAAACGAGAAAAAGCTTGCTATTGCCAACGGTATTGCCAGTACAACTGTATTATTAAACAATCATGATGCGGTTGTGCCTTTAAAATGGCTCGATAAAAAGAATATTGCTGCTGTAAGTTTGGGTTTCGCCTATAGTACTGCCTTCGATAGCCTGGCCAATAAATATGCTAAGGTAACTTCGTTTTCGGCCGATGAGTATAAAGACAGCCTAAACCTGAATAATTTGGAAGATGACCTGAAATATTTCAATACCATTTTAATTGCTATTGATGATCAGCATGTAACCCAGGCCAAATACATCAATTTTATTAACAGCATCAGCAAAAACAAACAGGTTATCATTTCCTTTTTCGGTAATGGGGCAGGTTTAAAATCATTTGATCTGCTGCGGTCGCCCATAATCTGGACGGTACAAAACAATGCTGATGCTGCTAGCCTGATACCTCAGTATATTTTTGGAGGAATTGCCGCTACCAATAAATTAACTACGGCTTACTCCGCGCGTTATACTACAGGATCGGGCTATACCACCACGGCTACCCGTTTAAAATATACAGTACCCGAAGATGCCGGCTTAAACTCCAATAATTTAAAAGAAATCGATGCCATCGCAGCCGAAGCTATTGCCCAAAAAGCAACGCCAGGTTTGGTGGTTTTGGTGGCTAAAGATGGAAAGGTAATTTTTAATAAAGCCTACGGTACACATACCTACGATACCCAGGTGGCAGATAAGATAACCGATATTTTCGATCTGGCTTCGGTAACCAAAGTTACTGCCACAACGCCTGCCGTAATGCGTTTGTTTGAAGAAGGTAAATTAAAATTGGATACCAATATTGGTGCATATATCCCTAAAGCACGTACCACCCCGATGAACAACATCCAGGTGCGTGAAGTCATGTTGCACCAGGCAGGTTTTATCCCTTACATCCCGTTTCACGATTATGTTAAAACCGGCGATTACAGCAGGGATTCATCAGCTGCTTACCCTACCAAGGTAGCCGATAACTATTACATTAAAAAGGGCTTCTTTAAAGATTTTATGTGGCCTAAAATGCTCAATTCGCCCATTAAAACCCGCGGTAAATATGTGTACAGCGATATTAGCATGTATGTAATGAAAGATATTGTTGAGCACATTAGCGAAGAGCCTTTAAACCAATATACTTACGAAAATTTTTATAAGCCCCTGGGGATGCAAACCGCTGGTTTTTTGCCGCGGAACCGTTTTAAACCCGAGCAAATTATTCCAACCGAAGATGATAAATATTTCAGGAAAACTTTATTGGTAGGCTATGTTCACGATCAGGGAGCAGCTTTAGCTGGTGGTATTTCTGGTCATGCCGGGTTATTTGCCAGTGCTAATGATCTGGCCATTATTTACCAGATGTTGTTAAACCGCGGAACTTATGGTGGCGAAACCTATTTCAAAAATGCAACGGTTGATCTGTTTACTTCAAAACAATCGAATGTGAGTCGTAGGGGACTTGGTTTCGACCGTTGGGATCCCGATACGACCAAACATTATCCATCTGAACTGGCTTCGCCACAAACTTATGGCCATACTGGTTATACCGGAACCTGCGTTTGGGTAGATCCTTCGCGTGGGCTGGTTTATATTTTCTTGTCAAACCGGGTTAATCCAACCGTTACCGATAAGTTATCGAACCTGAAAATTAGAGGCAGGATAGAAGATGTGGTAAATAAAGCGATCGACGAATCTAAAAAATAAACCTAAAACGCAATTAATTATGAAAAGTATCAAAACATTAGCCTTTTTATTGCTCCTTGTGGGTGCATCAGTCAAGGTAAACGCACAGCAGATTAAAGATGGTGAAACCGTAAATGTAAATGGGATTGCTGTAACCTATACTGTTGTAAATAAAGAAAAGGTAAATATAAAAGATCAGGATTTTGATCGCTATAAAGTTTTGGCCTCGGTAAAAAATAACAGCGGCAAATCTTTTAATATCCGCTTAGCCAGTTCGCTTGATCTTTCCGGAATATCTAATTCAAAAATTATAGAATTAGATTGTATAAATGCTACAGGAGCCAGATTAACCTCGAAAAAGGTGCAGGTAAGCATGAAAAGCCATTTAATTAATGTTACTTATGCTACAAAAGATAAGGACGGAAAAGCCATCACTGCGGTACTTCCGGTTACAGCCGGGTATTTTTTCGATCAGGGGCAGGTGATAGAAAATGATGCCATTTTTATTGTTCCCGCCGGCGAAACGCCACAGGTTACCGTAAGGAGTTTGCTGAAATAGTTCGAAGTCTGGTCACTATAGCAATGTAGCCAAAAATAATATCTTGTTTTGTATGTAGACCATTAAGAGATTAAGGGCATTAAGGTATTTTAACGATTGGATTCTTAATTCCAGATGCCACTTTCTCTTTGTTTCTTCAAAATACTAATCATTATCTCTCTAAAATATTGAGGATCTTTTTCTAAAATTTCTTTAAGTAAGGTGTTTTTGTCCTTTAATGAATTGAGGTGCTTACTTACCGCATCGTGTTGTATGGTATTACTTGATAACGACCATTTTGCTGTAGCACCAGTCAGAAATAGATTTAAATCACTCCTATTTTCTGCATAGGGTATATGCGATACGATGTTATCAAGATATTTGGTATTGCCTGTTGCAAAAAACGAAGACCAGTTCATATCGTTTAGTGATGTTGAAATTTTGGTTTGCGAATAAAGCGTATCAATATTTTCAGAGGAAAGAAAAACAAATAATTGCTTAAATTCATTTTTTTGTACCCGATTGATGTTTTGCATAAAATCTTTTTTTTAGTGCTTCATCACTAAGAAATGCTGCGCCAAAGAAGCCAGTTAAAATAGGACTTAACTTATTGTATTCAGTAGGAGTATTGTTCACAAAATCAATAGCCTTATTAACGATATCTTTGTCATTGTGTAAATAATAACTCTGCAATATTTGCCCAAAATTTCTATCGGTTGTTTGTGCAAATGAAATTTTAACGGGCAAGACTGCAATCACTAAAAGGAAAATTGAAAGTAAGTTTTTCATGTTTAATTTGAAGTTATATGGGTAATTAACCTGTTATTATCTTTTAAATTTATTTTTCAAATCTAGACAACCACCAGTTGCTGAAATTTGATTTTTATCAAAAAGTAATTATTAATTTAATGAACGGTTGGAGTATATCAGCAAAGTAATCCAGATCAAAATATATGGAATAAGCAGAATAACCATTAACGGGAAATAAATAAGGGTGAATACTAAAAATAAAGTAGGGATATAAATCGTACTGATTTTATAAAATCGGGTAAAAATCAGAATCGGGCTTATATATAAAAGTATATTGCTAATCAATACAAAAAAATCAATTACTGATAGGTCAGTTGATGACATTAGGAATGTGGTTCTGTATGCATAATAGCTGCGGAGTACACTGTTTACATAGATCCACCCCTTGTCTCCACCATTCAATGCGATGCCGATATAGGTAGTTGGAATCAGAAGCAATGCCAAAAGAAACTGAACAGTACGTTTGTAATTGAATTTGAAAATCATTGGCCGAATTTTTAGCTAAATAAAGCTATCAATAATAGATAAATTGACTTTTGATAAAAGTCAAAAAACAACTTACTTTCTAATTCTGCTCAGTGTTTCCTGCGAAATACCCAGATAAGAAGCGATATGCCCCAATGAAACCCTTTGAAAAAGTTGTGGACTGCGTTTAAGTAACTGCTCGTAACGTTCCTTGGCACTTAGCATGCGCAGGTCGTTCGCCTGTATTTCGTTACGGATGTAATAATATTCAGTGAGTTTGCGGCCAATGAAATTAAAATCCATGTATTTGAGGTACATTTCATCTAATTTTTCTCTTTTTACGGCAATAAGGATGGTATCTTCTAAGGTTTCGATGTATTCGAAACTAGGTTGAGCTGTGAAAAAGCTATAAACAGAAATGAGTAATTCATTTTCGAATAAAAACCAGGTATTGGTTTGCTTCCCATCCTTATTAAGGTAATATACTCTTGCACCTCCTGAAATAATAAAGTATATGGTATTACTGGTTTCGCCAGTACTTAATAATGTGGTTTTTCGCTTAACCTCAATCACATTACTGTTTTTAACAATAGCAGATTTTAGTTCATGGCTAAGTGGATAGATGGAGTTGAAAACGGCAAATAAGCTTGGGTACTGGTTTAGATAATCCTTTTCCTGCATAATTAATTTAATTTATGTTTTGGGATGTATCTTCAAGCAACTCAAATATAAGATTAATCCATAAAAAGTTATTAGATCGTAAAAATAAATAAGGCTGTACTGTATTTTTACTCATTCAGGGCCAGTTTATAGATTGTAGTTGTAAGCTCGTCCGTATCCCGGTCTTCACAAAGCAGAAATTCAATCTTATCACTGCTTTGTTTTAAAAAGGTAATCCCTTCAAACTTATGGCTTCCGGGTATCTTATGACTGAAGGTTAACTTTAAAGTGTCTAAATTAATACTGCCAACGAAACTGCCTAAAATTTCACCGTCCTGATAGGTAGAGTTGGTATCTTCTGCTGTTGCAATGAAAAATATTTCGTTTTTTACCAGTACAGCATCTGTAAAAGTAGATTCTATATGATCGATATTGGGGAGCTTAAAACCAACGAATTTAGCTTTATTCGCATCTGGTAGAGTAGCCTCTTCAATAACGAATATTCCATTCTTTTGCTCAGCTCCGTTTCCCCGGTTAAAAAGTAGCCAGTTTGTACCGGTATAAATTGCACCTTCGAGGTTAAAGTTTTCGTCGTTTATATTGGAAATAGTTTTGAGCTTGTTGTAAGTAGAGGTAAGATCGTGCTGAATAACCTCTTGTGTTTTTAAATCGAATTCGATCATCAGGTTCCTTTTGCTTGTTGAACCAGAACCTAAGATGTACAGTTTATCGCCATGCTGACAAATAATTTCGAAATCTGGTTTTAACGCTTTAGGAATATTTTCCAAATGATTTAATCCGGGGTCAGTTAAAATTTGAATTTTTCGAAGCTGACTGGTTTTGATGTTATATTCATTTAAATAGCCGCTGTTATCGCCAATAACGTACAATAAATCTTTATTGAGGAATAAGCCAGAGGCAGAACCAATGCCGTTAATTTCGGCAAAAACTGCTAAAGTTGTCGAATGCATCATTTAAATTAATAAAAAAGCACCGGTTTTGGCCGATGCTTAAATTTTTGTTTACGTTTTAACTGAGACTCCAAACTGAGTATTCAAAACTCCTAACTATTTCTTCAATCCAATTTCTCTCAAACGCTCATCCAGGTATTCGCCGGCAGTCATATCGCTGTAGGCTTTCGGGTGTTCGGCATCGATAGTTGTTGCTAAGCTGGTTAAATCCATATCGCTGCGCGGATGCAGGAAGAAAGGAACTGAGAAACGCGAAGTTTTCATCAGCTCGCGTGGCGGATTTACTACTCTGTGCGTTGTCGATTTTAATTTGTTATTGGTTAAGCGTTGTAACATATCGCCAACGTTTACCACAATATCGGTATGGTGTGCTTTAATCGGAAGCCACTCATTGCTGCGGGTTAAAACTTCTAAACCGTCGGCGCTGGCACCAATTAATAAAGTAATTAGGTTGATGTCTTCGTGTGCTCCTGCACGTACCGCATCATCCGGGATAGTTTCAGGGTTTTCGATTGGGAAATAATGGATTCCCCTTAAAATTGAATTTCCGTTATGAACGTGTTTATCGAAATAATTGATCGGTAATTCTAAATAGGTAGCGATGGCACGTAACAAATGCGTTCCGTTTTCTTCCAGTTTCTTGTAAATTTCACCGGTAACCTTATTGAAATCCGGTAGTTCTGTTAAAACCTCATTATCCGGATATTCATTTTTAACCGGATCGCCATCTGTAACCTCCTGACCAATTTGCCAGAATTCTTTCAGATCAGGTGTTTTAGCACCCTTAGCAGTTTCCTTTCCTGCACTGGTATAACCACGCTGGCCAGCCAGTTCGGGCTTTTCATATTTCCTTTTTGTTTCTACCGGTAAAGCAAAAGCAGCTTTAATGTTTTCGTAAAGCTTATCAATCAACTCCTGGCTCAGGCCATGGTTGGTAATGGTTACAAAGCCCGAATCGTTAAAGGCTCTGCCCAGTTCATCAGAAAACTTTTTGCGTTCTTCTTCGGTGCCGTTAATGTACGAGCCTAAATCTAAACAAGGGATATACGGTGTTGACATAATTTTAAATTTAATGTTGTACGAATTTAGAAAGAATTGTTAGTAACTGGTTTTTGTGTTGACAGAATGCTATTAATGGATTAATATACAGTTTTTTAAGTTATTAACAAAAACACTAAAGGTTGTAAAATGTTCGATTGTCACACTAAATCCATTATAATTTATTCACAAACTATCAGCCATTTTATTTCGTATCATTAAAAAGAAATCATCAGGCCGCGACTTATATTTCGACCAGTTATTTACAACTCATAAAACACACACATGAAAAAGATAATTTTAATACTATTAGCCGTTTTGGCCATCAACCAGGTACAGGCACAGGGAAAGAAAACAGAAAAGGCAACCTTTGGTATGGGTTGTTTTTGGTGTACCGAAGCCATATTTCAACGCTTAAAAGGTGTAGTTTCGGTTAAATCGGGCTATGAAGGTGGTACTTTAAGTAATCCAACTTACGAGGAGGTATGCACAGGCGCAACTGGCCATGCCGAAGTACTCGAAATTACCTACAACCCAATGGTTATTTCTTATGATGATTTACTGGAAGTATTCTGGAAAAGTCACGACCCTACCACGCTAAACCGCCAGGGGGCCGATAGCGGAACACAATACCGTTCGGTTATTTTTTACCACAGTGCTGAGCAAAAGGCAGCTGCCGAGAAGTACAAGGCCGAACTGAATAAAACCAATGCCTATGGCAAAAAAGTGGTTACAGCCATAGAAGCTGCCAAACCATTTTATGTTGCCGAAAATTACCATCAGAATTATTTCAATAAAAACGGAAGCGAACCTTATTGCAGATTGGTTATCCTTCCGAAATTAGAAAAACTGGAAAAAGTATTTAAAGCAAAACTTAAAAATTAATATTTTCGAAAATATTAATGAGGTGATCGTCATTCCCAACCTGATCCGATAGCTATCGGATGGGAATCATAATACATTGGTCTTAGAATTAGCTTCAAAGGTGAAGTGCTTTGTTTATAATCACCCTTTGTGGCTTGACAAGCTAACTATGGTAAAAAGAATAGTAGTTAATATTGATACCCCTGAAATTGCAGCTGCAGCCCGCTTTTATCGGGATATTTTAGGGTTGGATTTGCTCATGGATCACGGTTGGATAACAACATACGGCGTTGCAGGGCAAAAAATGGATGTTCAAATCAGTTTTGCCTCCGAAGGCGGCTCGGGCACAGCAACACCCGATCTGTCTATCGAGGTAGAAGATGTTGATCAGGTATTGGAGAAAGTGAGGGCTGCCGGATTTCCGGTTGAATACGGACCTGTTAACGAAACCTGGGGAGTGAGGCGGTTTTACACCAGGGATCCCTTCGGCAAACTGATCAATATTTTAAGCCATACAGGTTAATGCTATTTGTATCTAATCCAGTAGGCCTTTAGCTTTTTCAAACAGTTCGCTGCCTTTCTTTCCAATTTCTTTTTTGCCTTTTTCTAATGTTGAAGGTTGCGTGTACTGGCTTACTGCATTTGATAAGGCTTTAAATTGATGAATTCCTGCAAACACTTCTTCGGTGTATGGAACGCCTTGTTGCTTCATCACTTTTTCCCAGTCAACCTTCGCCAGTATAGCAACCATACACCGGGTGGCAATTTTGCCTATAAATGCCTTATCGTAAACGCTGGTTAAAGCCTTTTCCGATTTGCGGTCTTTTACATAGGCAATGGTTTGCTGCAGGGCTTCGCGCTCGGTGTTAGAAATCAGCGGGCTTTTGCTGAGTTTTTCCAAAGCTGGAATTGATTTTTCGGGTTGCTCTTTCTTTAGGTAGAGATAGGCCGTTATCCCCCAAACCAGTTCATTCTGGATGCCCAGCTTATTCATGTCGGTTAAAAAAGCCTCAAAATCTTCGAGCGATCGCTCTTCATCTATTTTACGTTCCATGCGCATTCGGTCGAAACCTCTGAACAGGTAATTCATACTATGAAAAGCAAGGTGTGTTTGCTGGTCGTTTAAGTGGTTCCAGCCAAAAAAGGCTTTGGTGTAAGGTAGCGGAATTTTTTCATTCTTATCGAGCCACTTAATGTTTCTCGAAAGACCATCTTCCGACAGGTAAAAAAGATTATTGCTAAAAAACAGGAAGCCTCTTACAAATTCGAGCAGGGTTTTAACTTCACAATCGTCAAGTAGCTCGGGTTGTGTTTTAGCACATTCGTAAAGCGCAAAGGGTTGTCCTAAATCGCGGGTAGCCAATACTGCCATGCTCAGTACTGCATGCTCTATATTTTGAAAATATGCCTTGCTGGCATTTTTAAAAAAGGGCTGAGGTATTTTGGAGGCTGTTTTCATAGCGATAAAACCACTGGTTAAAAGCGGGAAAACATCTTCGTCGGTTTCTTTTACAAATTGCTTTACTGAGCGGTATTCCTGGTAAATTCTCAGTGCATCAATTACCGAGATGCTTTCGTTCTGGTGTGCATTTACTGTGTTTAAGGTTTTTACAACACTTTGCGTCTGTTTGCTGAATTTTTGATACTCAGGTAGGGTAGTGTCTTGAACCGCAGTTGAACGCACCGCTATTTTAACAAACTTATAAAATGTGATTTTATCGTAATTAATATTTTCTTCCAGTTTCTTTTTATCGAGCTCTAGTAAGACCTGATCCGTTTTTTCTTTAGAACAGCCTGCAAGAAAAAGTACCAGACAGATTAAAATCAAATTTTTCATAGCGTTATGGTAAATAATAGATGTATAAAACTAGCATTTTAGTCAATAAAAAAATAAAAATCGATCGTTGTGCTCGTTTTTGCTTTTCGATTTCCTGATTAATTATCGAATTTCTAAAAAATCTTTGTGTTTAGAGGTGAAATGATAAATATGCTGGAGAAATAGGAGTGGTATTTAGTAAATTAATATTATGGCTTATTGTTTAATAAATGTCTTTTTTAATACTTGTATTGGTGAAGTGGGATTTTGGATTAAAATTTGATTAGAAACAATTAAAAAGTGAGAACTATTTCTCGTTTTTACGCAATTTTTTTCAGATTTAATGCTTTAAAATTCGTGGGATGTTTAAAATCGTGTTAAATTTGTAACTCCTTTAGAATAAGATGACAAAAAAGAAAAAGACAGTTGGTAAAACTGACGCTGATGTAATTTTAATAGGGGCGGGCATCATGAGTGCAACCCTGGGTGTTTTATTAAAACAATTAGAACCTAATTTAAGCATTGAAATTTACGAACGTTTAGATATTGCAGCAGCAGAAAGTTCTGATGCCTGGAATAATGCCGGAACGGGACACTCTGCTTTTTGCGAATTAAACTACACGCCCGAGAAGAAGGACGGCACGGTGGAAACAAAAAAAGCCATTCAGATTGCCGAACATTTCGAAGTTTCTAAACAGTTTTGGTCATACTTAGTAACAAAGGGATTGGTTTCCGACCCCTGCAATTTTATTCGCAACATTCCACACATGA
The DNA here is from genome assembly GCA_965284455.1 of Sphingobacteriaceae bacterium. Classification (GTDB taxonomy): domain Bacteria; phylum Bacteroidota; class Bacteroidia; order Sphingobacteriales; family Sphingobacteriaceae; genus Pedobacter. The sequence continues at coordinate 3,600,100 of OZ260086.1, read as the reverse complement.
GTTTTGTTTGGGGTAAAAAGAATGTCGATTACCTGAAAAAACGCTACGATGCATTAACACAATGCGATTTGTTTAGCGATATGCAGTACACAGAGGATGCCGAACTGGTAAAAAGCTGGGCACCATTGATTATGGATGGCCGCAAAAAAAACGAGAAAATTGCTGCAACAAAAATGGATCTGGGCACTGATGTTAACTTTGGTACGCTAACCCGCGATATGTTTAACAACCTGAAACAGCAGCCTAATGTAAGTTTGTTCTTTAACCACGAAATTCGTGACTTGAAAAAGAATAAAGATGGCAACTGGATTGTAAAGGTAAAAGATCTGGATAACGGTGATAAACGTAAACGCGTAGCTAAATTTGTGTTTATCGGTGCTGGTGGTGGCTCATTGCCTTTGCTTGAAAAATCGGATATCCCGGAAGGAAAAGGTTTTGGCGGTTTCCCTGTTAGCGGGCAATGGTTAAAATGTACCAACGAAGAAATTATTAAGAAACACCATGCAAAGGTTTACGGTAAAGCTGCTGTTGGTGCTCCGCCTATGTCGGTGCCACACCTTGATACCCGTATGATTAACGGTAAGCAAGCGTTATTATTCGGTCCTTATGCAGGTTTTTCAACTAAATTCCTTAAAAACGGGTCATTTTTAGATTTACCAAAATCGATCAAGTTTAATAATATCCGGCCCATGATTTCGGCTGGATTGCACAATTTAGATTTAACAAAGTATTTAATTGAGCAGGTTAGGCAATCGCCGGAAGATAGACTGGAAGCATTGAAGGAATATTTACCAACTGCCGAATTAAAGGATTGGGAACTGGAATATGCAGGTCAGCGCGTTCAGGTAATTAAAAAAGATGAGAAAAAGGGCGGTATTTTAGAATTCGGTACCGAAGTGGTAAATGCGGCTGATGGTTCAATTGCAGCCTTATTGGGAGCTTCTCCAGGTGCATCAACAGCTGTTTCGATTATGCTCGATTTACTAAACCGTTGCTTTGCAGAAGATTTAGCTACTGACGAATGGCAGGCTAAAATCAGAGAAATGATCCCGACCTATGGAAAAGCATTGGCACAGGATTCGGATCTTTGCAAAGAAACAAGAACAAGAACATCAAAAGTATTGAAAATAGAAAATACTGTTGTTGCTTAATTTACAGCCACGATAAATATACAAAGGCCCGTGTGTTTACGGGCCTTTGTATATTTTCTATCCAGGTATCCTGTCCGTAGCGTTAAGCGAAGCGTCTCTACGGATTGATGAATCGGATTGAGATTATAACTCAATATTTAAGAACGAAGCTACTGCTATTGGCCGGTGTCTCCTCGACTGAAACTGATATGTGTTGTACTGATTGGTGTCTCCATCAACCAGTAGAATATTGTTAAGAACGAGTTAGAGACTCTTCTCCATGCTGTAATCCGTAGAGCCTTTCGGAACGGACAGATGAAAGTAGTTAGCGCAAAAATAGACGGCTATCGGCTTGTATCTCACCAATCGAAACCGATACCAGTAGATAAAACCAAAAAGGGTATCCAATCTCTTGAATACCCTTTCTTTATTAAATTCTTTTATTGTTTAGGCAGCAATCACTTCTGCCACTTCTTCTGCTGAAATATCGCTATGCGAAGCTTCTAAAATACACTCACCATCTTTAATTAATAAAATTTGTGGCGATTGGTGTCTTACCTGAAATACTTCTGCAACCTGGTTTGAAATATCGCGGTAACTAATCAGGTCTAAAAAGAAAAGTTTGGTATCTGAAGGAATCACTTCCCAGTCAAACTCAAAATTCTTTTTAGCCATCAGGCTGATCGAGCAACGTGTACTGTGCTTAAAAATGAGGCTGTAACCACTTGCGTTTTTGATTTCTTCAAGTTGTTCTACTGAAGTTAAGTTAACCCAATTCATGAATATATTTTATTGTTTTCAGAGTAACACTTACAATTGAATAAAGTTCTGCAAATGACCTGAATATGAGAATTAAGAAATAGGAGATTAATTTCTTCTGCGTTTACCTTCTGGATAAGATCCGTATGCAGGACAAAGTTTAGAAGAACAAGATTCTAAAATGGTAATGGTGCAAAACACCGCCAATAATAAAATGGCTACTTTTTTCATCTGTATAAGTTTGTGTTCAAATTGCTGAAGCAATCGTTAAAATCATGAGCGTTTCAGCAGATCGGATTAATATTAAATCTCTAAGATACAAATACTTTATTAAAACGCAATGTTAAATGTTTGCAGAAAAATCGGCCATTTTAATGGCTGTAATCGCTGCTTCATCGCCTTTATTGCCATGTTTGCCACCTGCACGGTCTTGCGCCTGCTCCAGGTTATTGGTAGTTAAAACACCAAAAATTACAGGTTTACTGTACTTAATGCCAACATTGGTTATTCCCTGCGCTACTGCATCGCAAATGAAATCAAAGTGCTTGGTATCGCCCTGAATTACACAACCCAGACAGATTACGGCATCAATATCACTCCTTTTACTCAATAAAATCTCGGCACCGCCAGTTAATTCAAAGCTGCCCGGTACAGGTAGTGAAACGATGTTTTCTTCTTTTACACCATTAGCCAGCAAAGTTTTTAGTGCACCATTGTACAAAGCGCCGGTAATTTCGGCATTCCATTCGGCCACAATAATGCCGAATTTATAGTCTGCTCCGCCAGGAACCGTAGTATGAGAGAAATCGGATAGATTTTTTAGTTGTGTTGACATGGTGCAAAGATAAGGTTATGCTTCGAATGTTTAAAACCATAATGTTTGTTACTTGTAACATTTAATTGGTTAATACTTAACTTAGATCAGTATCCAGATCAGATAAATTGTAAACGGTTATGGAATTTGTACGCCTCGTCCATCTATATTAAAACTCCAGTTATTTATGAACCTATTTTTACGCTTTTTCGCTACCCTAATCTGCGCATTTCTGCTTTCGCTGAATGTTTCAGCACAGCAATATACCTTCGATGATTTTTACCGGGTAGATTCTATTGCTAAACGCGCACAACCTAAAGATGCATTGGCATTGATTGAGAAAATCAGTAAGCAGGCTCACGAAACACACAACACACCTTTAATTATCAAGTCGGTTATTTACCGGATGATGTTTCAAAGCTATCTGGAAGAAGACGCCTTTGATAAGATCCTGATCGATTTGCGAAAAGATATCAGCATGGCCAAACAGCCCGAAAAAAGTATTTTACAATCGCTGCTGGCCGAAACTTACTGGAATTACCTGAGAGAAAATAACTGGCAAATTACACAACGTACGCAGGTGCAGGGCGATATTGGTGATAATATTAAAACCTGGGACGTTAAAAAACTGAACAATGAAACTGTAAAATACTACCTGCTATCGTTAAATGAGGCAGCACTTTTGCAACAAACCAAAGTAGATGTTTTAGATGCAGTTTTAGTAGGTGATAAGAGCAACCGCAATTTTAGACCAACACTTTACGATTTACTTGCACACCGAGCTATCGATGTTTTTAGCAATACGCAAATTAGCCTTACCACTTATAACGATGAACTACCGGACCTGAACAATCCAGCCTTACTGGAGAGCCGCCCCGATTTTTTAGCGGTTAAATTACCTGCCGATAGTACTTCGTTTAAAGTGCAGGCGTTGCAATTGTTCAAAAATCTGATCAGCCTTCATCAAAGCAGCAATAACTTGGCTGCTCTGGCCGATGCCGATTTGAAAAGGTTAAAATTCGTACACCAATATTTTATAGGCGATAATCAGGAAGCTTTTGCTGGGGCTTTAAGTGGTTTGGCCGAACAAAGTACAGGTAGCGAAGTTTATGCAGATATCTTATATGAACAGGCTGTTATCCATAAAAATGCACAGCTGTTAATCGATACCAATAAACAAAACCTTATCACAGCAGTTGCCCTGGCCGAAAAAGCCATCAACAGCTATCCTAAAAGTATTGGTGCAAAAAATGCCGAAAACTTAATTAACCAGATAAAAAGTAGTCAGTTAACCATACAAACCAAAGGTTACTTACAGCCCGATAAAGCTGCGCAACTTCATTTATCCTATAAAAACGTCGATACCGTGATTTTTAGGCTGTTTAAAACACCCGAGGATAAAGATGAATACCAGCAGTTTAACAACAAAAAGGAATTTATCTACTTCCTGAAAAATAAAAAGAGCTTAAAAGAATGGTTGGTTGTGGTGCCTAAAACAAAGGATTACCAAACGCATACTTTAATTGATAAAATGGATGGTTTGCCTTTTAACGATTATACTTTAATTGCCCAGAGCATTAACCGGGCGCAGCAGGATACTGTTTACAGCATGATCGATTTTAAGGTTACCGCCATGGCAGTAATCAACAGGGTTAATATCAATAAACACGAATACTTTATAAGTCAGCTCAGCGATGGAGCCCCTTTAAAAAATGTTAAAATCCAGCAGCAGGGATACGATTACAATACCAGGAAATTTGTTAATGGCGCATTGCTAACCACCGATGATAAAGGTTACGCCAGTACAAATGAAATCAATAATAACATGTCGAGGGCGCTGGTTACACTGGGGAAAGATGAACTGAAATTAAACATCAGCAATTATAGTAATTACCGGGAGACGGAAGATGATAACCGCGTGATCCTTTTTACCGACAGGCCAATTTATCGTCCGGGACAAACCATTTACTATAAGGGGTTATGCCTGCTATCAAAAGATGGCAAAAATAAAATTGAGGTGAATAAAACGCTCCAGGTTTATTTTAAAGATACCAACGGAAAGGAAATTGCCTCAACCAGTGTAACGAGTAACGATTACGGAACCTTTCAGGGATCGTTCAGCATTCCGATGGGTAAATTAAACGGCCAAATGATAATTGAAACTGACAACGGTGAAATTGGAGTGCAGGTAGAAGAATACAAACGGCCAACTTTCGAAGTTGTTTTTGATAAACCCAACCAGCGGTATAAACTGAACGACAGCATTAAGGTTGAAGGTAAGGCCAGTGCTTTTTCAGGCTATCCGGTAAGTAATGCCAGCGTAAACTATAAGATTTTTCGCAGGGCACTTTACGATTACCGCTTAAACTACAATGAACAAGCAGCCATTTATGGCTCGCGTGCTTTCGAAAGAAAACAAATGGCTATTGGTAAAACAGTAACTAAAGCTGGTGGCAAATTTGATATTACTTTTTTTGCAAAAGCTACCGATACCAGACAGAATTACAGTTATGATATCGAAGTCGAAATAATCGATTTAAACGGCGAAACCCGAACCAAAAACACATCCGTTAATGTGGGGCAGAAAGACATTAACCTGAACATTGGTGCCGAACAGGCTATTTACATGAGCAATAAGCGTGATAGCCTGGTTTTTGGGGTAAGTAACTTAAATAATGAGCCTATTAAAGCCAGCGTGCACGCCGAATGGAGCTTGTTACAGGCACCCTCGCGGTTGATGAACAAAAGCCTTTTTTATGCCGAGAAGTATGCCATGACTAAGGAAGAGTTTATTAAAATTTTTCCGGATGAGGACTACAATAATGAACTGGAAGTAGCTAAATGGCCAGTAAAATCGGTCGAACTAAAGCAAAATCCTATGGTTAAAAATGGGAGAGGCAATCTGGAATTTAGTCAACGTGATTTAAAGCCCGGCTACTATAAAATTCATTTAACTGCTATAAACGAGCAGAATGATACCGTTAAGGTGGATAAATATGTAGTGGTTTACCATGAGCAACCTGCTCAAATACAATCCAATGCCGAATGGGTTAGCACTGTGGCAAGCATAATCGGTCCAGGAGAAAGTGCTGTTTTTCGTTTGGCTGGATTATCCAACAATAGTAAGGGCTATTACGAAGTATACTACCGGGATAGCGTAACTCGCAAAGTTTGGCTTAACCTGTCGCCAAAACAAAGTATTGTAAGCATTAAGCCAGATGCAAACTACGCGGACGGCTTTGCTGTGCAGTTTACAATGGTGCATGAAGGTACGGTTTACAACTCGATGCAACAGGTTCACATTCTGGATCCTAAAAAGGAGCTCGACATTAAGTTTTTAACCTTCAGGAATAAACTGCAGCCTGGCGAAAAGGAAAGCTGGAAGTTGCAGATCAGCAACAGCAATGGCGAAAAACAGATGGCGGAAATGATAGCCACACTTTACGACGCGAGCCTGGATGATTTGACAAGCATGAACTGGAACACTTATTTGCAAACCAGTTTTAACTATTATTTCTACAACTGGAATTTTAATGCCAATAATAAGGCTAACCCAGGTTATTTATGGTTTTTAAGATCAAATTTTGATTACGCCACAATTGCCCGTAATTATGAAAGTCTGAACCTATTTGGGTACAATTATTATGGAGGGTATAATTATGCTTACCGCAATTACATCAATAACTTGAAGAAAGCCAGGAAGATTGGCTTACAACCAGAAGCAATTCAGAAATTGGCAGAGCTTGAAAAAGGTAAATTAACCTATGGTGTGGTGTTCGATGATCAGGGGGGAACATTGCCTGGTGTGCAGATTAAATCAGGGAAATCGGTAACCACCACCAATGTATTTGGAATTTACACCATTGATGCCAAAGCAGGTGATAAGTTAAGTTTTTCATATATCGGTTATAAGAATTACACCGCAGTGGTGGGAGGTAAAAAGCGGATGGATGTTACGTTGAAGCCGGATGGACAGGCGTTAAAAGAGGTAATGGTTGTAGGTTATGGTGCGAAGCAAAAGAAAAGCATGACCGGTTCTGTTGTTCAGATATCGGCTGCGCCATTGGAGGGCAAAGTGGCTGGCTTAAGTGTTCAAGATAATACAGGCATTCCTGGTTCTGGCGATAAAATACTGATTAGAGGAATGAGCAGTACCGGAAACAGTGATTTTGGTGGACAATTGAAAAATAATAACATTGTTGCTCGTACTAATTTCAACGAGCTCGCATTTTTCTATCCCCAGTTGTTAACTGATGCCAAAGGCGAAATCAAGATCGAATTTACCATACCACAAAGTTTAACGCGGTATAAAATGATGGGTTTTGCCCATACCAAAGATTTAAAAACGGCTTCGGTTACCAAAGAACTGGTTACACAAAAGCAACTGGCCATTGCGGTTAATGCACCGCGTTTTTTCCGCGAAGCAGATACCATTTTATTGAGCGCCAAACTGAACAATTTGGCTGGAAAAAAACTAACGGGTAACGCTGCTTTAGCTTTAACCAATACCCTTACCGGTAAAGCAATTGAGATTTTTGCAGCAGCAGATAAAGCCGAAAAAGCTTTTGAGGTAGATAATGAAGGAAATACGGTTTTGAAATGGACATTAATTATTCCACCGGGTGTTAACGCCATTACGTATAAGGTTTTGGCGCAAAGTGGCAAATTTAGCGATGGCGAAGAAAATACCATTCCGGTGTTGCCCAATGCGATGCTGGTTACCGAAAGTATGCCGGTAAATGTGCGGGGCAATAGAGCTAAAACATTCGATATGGAGAAACTCGAGAAATCAGGTACTTCAAAAACCTTGCGCAATCAAAGTTTAACTTTCGAGTTTACCTCAAATCCGGTTTGGTATGCTGTACAGGCTTTACCTTATCTGATGGAGTACCCTTACGAGTGTGCAGAGCAAACTTTTAGCCGCTTTTATGCCAATAGCTTTGCTACAGGAATCATTAATTCATCGCCAAAAATTAAAACGGTTTTCGCACAATGGCAAAACAGCAACAATGGCGAGGCACTTTTATCCAATCTGGAGAAAAATCAGGAATTGAAATCAGTTTTACTCGAAGAAACGCCATGGGTACGCAACGCTGATAATGAAGAGGAGCGTAAAAAACGTTTGGCCGTGCTTTTCGATTTAAACCGGATGACTTACGAACTGAAAAACAATTATGATAAATTGGCTAAAATGCAGTATAACAATGGTGCTTTTCCATGGTTTACCGGTATGAAAGAAGACCGATATATTACACAGCATATTGTTTTAGGCATGGGCCAGTTAAAAAAGCTGAAAATGGTTGATGAAAAAGCCTATCCGGGTTTCAATACCATGCTCAATAAAGCCATTGCTTATTTAGATGCACAATTGGTTAAAGATTATAAACAGGAACTGAATGGAAACCGTTATATCTACTTACCGCTACATTATTTGTTTGCCAGAAGTTATACCAATCCGAAAAATACAAGTGCAGATTTTATAAAGGCCAGAGATTTTTACCTGAAAAGACTAACTGCAAACTGGAAAACTTTTGATAGCTACCAGCTGGCACAAACTGCTTTGGTGTTAAGCAGAAATGGCAATACCGCTGAAGCTCAAAAAATCATCACCCTGCTCAATCAAACCGCACAACAAAGTGAAGAAATGGGGATGTATTGGGTCAAAAATAAAGCTGGCTGGTGGTGGTACCAAAGTCCGGTTGAAACACAGGCTCTGTTGATTGAGGCATTTGATGAGGTAGCAAAGGATACCAAAGCGGTTGAAGAAATGAAAATCTGGCTGTTAAAAAATAAACAAACCAACGACTGGAAAACCACCAAAGCCACGGTTGCGGCCTGTTACGCTTTGTTAATGAAAGGTGCCGATTTACTCAGCGAAAGTAATGAACCCGAAATCACCATCGGTAACCAAAAACTAAGCGATTTGCAAGGACCGAACCCAGTAAAAGAAGCGGGTACAGGTTATCAGAAAGTAACCATCGCAGGAGCAAACGTAAAACCGGAAATGGGGAAAGTGCAAATTAAAAATAACAATCAAACCATTGCCTGGGGAGCTTTGTACTGGCAGTATTTCGAACGACTGGATAAAATTACTCCGGCCAATACAGGTGTTAGGATTAAAAAAGAACTGTTTTTGCAAAAGGCCAGCAATACGGGCAATATCTTAACCCCTTTAACAGCTAATAATGTTTTAGCACCCGGCGATCTGGTAAAAGTAAGGGTAGAAATTTTTTGCGACCGTGATATGGAATACATTCATTTAAAAGATATGCGTTCATCAGGCTTTGAGCCGGTTAATGTAATTTCGAGGTATAAATATCAGGATGGATTGGGTTATTACGAAAGCACCAAAGATGCTTCGACCAATTTCTTTATCAGTTATATGCCTAAAGGCACTTATGTATTCGAATATCCGTTGAGGGTTACGCATTCGGGCAATTTTTCGAACGGCATTACCACTTTGCAAAGCATGTATGCACCTGAGTTTACTACCCATTCGGCAGGTATACGTGTAAATGTAAAGTAAGCTAATTAAGCTGGATGCCGCTGTAGGTAGCTCCAATCGGAATAACTTTTTCATCTATCCAGATCTGGCTACGGTCAAATCTGGATATTTTGTTTTTAGCCACTATAAACGCCCGGTGACAGCGAATAAAATCTGTTTTTGGCAACAGATCGGCCAAATCATTAATAGTAATGCGCGAGCTCAGCAGTTTGTTTTTAAGCTGGATTTGAGTATAGTTGCCCGAGGCTTCGATGTACAGAATTTCATCAAGCTCTACTTTTACCTGTTCGTAGCCATCTTTTATAAAAATGTGGCTGGCTTTTGTCTCTTGTTTTTCGCTCCGCAGGTTAAACAGTTCTTGGGCCTTGTTGCAGGCCTTTAAAAAGCGCGAAAGCGAAAAGGGTTTGAGGAGGTAATCAACTGCATCGAGCTCAAAACTTTGTACGGCGTGTTCGGTGTAGGCCGTGGTAAAAACAACCATTGGCGGCTTGCTCAAACTCTTTAAAAAGTCGATCCCGCTGATATCCGGCATTTTAATGTCCAGAAAAATCAGGTCAATTTTATGATGCTGAAGATAAGTGATGGCCGCAAAAGCATCAGTAAAGGTTTCCTGCAAAGTAATAAACGGAACTTTTGAGGCATGCGATTTTATAATATCTAATGCAATGGGTTCATCATCTATAGCAATTGCGATCATCTTTGTTTCTTAGTGGTTTTTACGCTTTATGTCATGCTAACAAAGGAAGCGTCTCCAGTTGTTTAAAGCGTTCGTTATTTTGATCCAGTAGCTATATCGGATCAAAATGACGAACTGCCTAAATTATAAATTTAGAAGCAAAAGACTCAGAAACTGTTCAAATTTCTGCGAAATATCAAATGGACGGTGGAGACACCGCCCAAAGCGCCCGCTAGAGGTGGCTGTCCCCACCCACCTGATAGACCCGTTTTTTATTCATTTTTAAACAGCTTCTCAAATTTAAATCAATAATATCCTTTGAACTAAACCAACTGCAACGTTAAATGCACAAAAAACTCATTGGCACTTTCGCGGATAATTAATTCGTGCTTCCCTGGATAGAGCAAAGACAGGCGTTGTTTTACATTTTCAAGCCCGATGCCGCTTTTTAGTTTTTCAGGATCATTATCAGCCTTAATGTAAATGCTGTTGCTCACATCAAAATAAAGCGTACTCTCTTTAGTTTGTAAAGTCATTTTGATATATGATGGTTGTTGCAGGCTTATACCATGTTTAAAGGCATTTTCGATAAAAGGAATAAGCAACATAGGGGTAATTTGTAAATTATTGATCTGCTCCTCAATTTGGGCTTCAATCCGGATATCGGCCGAGCGTGAAGTGCGTAACTTTTGCAGATCGATATAATTGTTCAGGTATTCTACCTCACGTGTTAGCGAAATCTTGTCCTGTGTGTTTTCGTGCAGCATAAAGCGCATCATATCGCCCAGTTTCTGAATGCCTTCGCCCGTTCTCTCGGCATTTTCCTGTAGGGCAGTGCCAAACAAAGTATTTAAGGCATTGAATAAGAAATGTGGATTGATTTGCGATTTTAAGAAATTTAAACTCGCATCTGATTTTCCCAGTTCGGTTTTCAGCATCTGGATTTCCGTTTGCTTTTCGAACTTGTTTTTATAAATGTACCAGGCTAGGGGAGTTGTAATGCAAACCATGGCAATTGCAGCCAGTATTAAAGTAACCGGCACGGTCTCGCCATTGCGCATAAATGGTACCAACATAATTAACAACAAGAGCGAGATAAGTGCACTCACAACCACATTGCCCCAAAAGTAACGACCAAAACCTTTCTGGTTTTTCCGCAGGTTTGGAATGATATAATAAATAGAACAAAAAGCCAGCAGGATATTTAAAGGCGGCGCAATTAGCCAGATTACCAATAAATCATAATCGAGCTTAAACGAAAGCACCGCCGCAAAAACCAAAAGCGAAATCAGCCAGATCCGTGTAGCAATGAAAATTTCGGTAACGATATTTTGATTGTAATCTTTTAAAAAGCTGATTTTATTCAATAACTCCAGGCCCCTTTCATTAAAAAAGGCATAAACGTTAAATAAAAGATAGAGGAAAAATACGTAAGTAAAAGCTTCGCCAAAAAGCATGTCGTAGGCGTTGCTCATGTTTTCGAATTCTATTAATCGGTAAGCCTGCGAATAAGTATTGGCTACCATCCAGCCCACAATAGAAAAGGCGGTTACCAGAACCGAAAGAATAATGTTTAAAGCAATGTTGTTTTTCCTCGATAGCTGCGGCATAAAGCAGAAGTTGAACAGCAGAAAACTGATATACACCACGCTGATTTTGAACATTTCGGGCAGGAAAAAGTTCTTCATTACGCTGTAATCGATGCCACTTTCGTTAAAATGATAAGAATAGCCAGAATTATAGGTGGTTTGTGTGCAGATGCTGATCAAAGCCAGGATATACAGCGTTGTTGAGATCCAGAACTCCAGCTGATTAATGTTTTTTGCTTTTTCGGAAGCGGGATTGCCAGAAATAATTTCCATTGTGTTGATTTGTTTAGTCCACAATTTTACAAAGCGCAATAATACCAATATTTAAAATGTGACGGATGGGGCTAAAAATGTGACGAATGATCGGGATTATTGGACGACATGTACTATTTCATGATCCATCTTTCATTTTTTTCTATCTTTGAAACGGGTTGTTAGGTTTAAAATCAGTTTGATTTGTTCCATCATCCATTATACATATTCCATCTCACATTATTATCATTCAGTATGACCGTTTACGGAATTCCAAATTGCAATACAGTTAAAAAATCGCTCGATTGGTTAAAAGCAAACCAAATTGATTTCGAATTTCACGATTTTAAGAAAAAAGGCATTACTGCCGAAAAATTAAACGAGTGGTGTAATATTTTTGGCTGGGAAACAGTGCTTAACCGCAAGGGATTAACCTGGAAAAAATTGAGCAAAGAAGAACAAGCCGCAATAAACACCCAGGATTTGGCTATAGCCTATTTAAAAGAAAATACAAGTGCCATTAAGCGCCCGGTTATCGAGCAAAACAATAAGGCGGTATTAATTGGTTTTGACGAGGATAATTATTTAAAAACACTAATCTAACTGATTTGTTGTAATGTTAAAGTTTGTTAAAAGCAGATTTTAAACAAAGAACTAAATTACTTTTGAATATGCGCAAACTAATCATTTTTCTATTGCTGGCTATGCCAATCGGCGTTTTTGCACAAACGGTTGCTACGGGTACGGTATTTGATTTTTCGAAGAAAACACTTTCATTGCCTGGTGTAACCATTAGAAATCTGAACAGTAAAAAAACAACCAGTACCAACAAAGAGGGTAGATATGCCATTGGCGCAAATGTGGGCGATCTGATCGAATTTTCTGCCGTTGGCTACCATACAGATACTTTGTATTTAACCAATCTGTTAAACCGGACTATTTATCTGCCGGTTAAAACCAACAATTTAAAGGATGTAAATATCAGCGCGGTAAGAATGAATAGTCAGATTACCGATGCAAAAGATCCTTTGGCCGAAAAATATACTTTGCTCAATACCGGCGGTAACCTTAACCGCAAGCGGATGACAGATAAAGTTGGTGGTTTAAACCTCAACCTGGGTTATGGCAAGTACAAAAGACAGCAGCGCAAAGAAGCAGATTTGGAAGAAAAGGAAATGTACATGCAGGAAATTGACGAGAACTTTACTGCAAAAGCCGTTACCGACTTAACTAAACTGGAAGGCGAAGAACTTAAAAATTTTATGATCATTTACCGTCCTTCGGTAGAATCGGTAAAGGCCGAAAGACCCTACCGGTATGCATATTATATCTCACGTGCGTTTGTTGCCTGGAAAAAATTAACGCCGCAGGAAAGGAAATTACAGGATTTGCCCAAATTAAAGGCAGATCAATAACCCAATATTAGCTTATTGGTAACATTATAACCACATATAAATCTATATGTGGTTATTTTTTATATTTACCTCCCGAATACAACCTTATTATATCATGAATATGAATAAACTATTTACTTTTTGTGTAGTTTGTTGTGCTTTTGCTTTTTCAGCTTCCGCCCAACAGGCTACTAGCCCTGCGCCAACCACCAACTATAACCCGGCTGAGGCATTTGGACCACTATTTTATACCCAGAATGGAAATGAATTCCGTTCGGCTATCGGAGCCCCAGGCCCTAAGTACTGGCAAAACCGTGTAGATTATAATATCACCGCTAATCTCGATGAAACTAAAAACACGGTTAGCGGAACAGTAACCATTACCTATAAAAATAATAGTCCGGATAAATTGCCTTATCTGTGGTTGCAGTTAGATCAAAATACCTTTAAAGAAACCTCACGCGGTTATGCCATTACCCCTTCGCGTAGCCGTTACGGTGCGCAAGGCGAAAAATTTGATGGTGGCTATAAAATCCAGAACATCACGGTATCGCAAAAAGCTGCTGCGATAAAATTCACTTCATTAGTAGAAGATACCCGCATGCAGATTCGTTTAGATCAGCCAATGGCACCGAATGGCGATATCGTAACCATTAAAATGGATTATTCGTATATCGTACCTAAAGAAGGATCGGACAGGACAGGGCATTTAACCACAAAAAATGGTGAAATTTTTGCCATTGCACAATGGTTTCCACGCATGTCGGTGTATGATGATGTAATTGGTTGGAACACTTTGCCTTACTGGGGTGGAGGTGAGTTTTATTGTGAGTATGGCGATATCAATTTTGCCATTACTGCTCCGGCAAGCCACATCGTTATGGGCTCCGGAGAATTATTAAATCCGGCTGAAGTTTTTACACCAACGCAATTACAAAGATGGAATGCAGCGAAAACGAGCGATGCTACTGTGCATATCCGTACAGAAGCTGAGGTTACCGATCCGGCATCCCGCCCTGCGAAAGATAAATTAACCTGGAAATTTAAAATCGTAAATGCACGCGATGCAGCCTGGGCTTCATCAAAATCTTTTGTTTTAGATGCTGCAAGATATAAACTGCCAAGTGGTAAAACAGGTTTGGCCGTTTCGGCACAGCCAGTAGAAAGTAATGGTGTTGATAGCTACGGTCGTGGTGTAGAATATGTAAAATCTACAATCGAACACTATTCGTCAAAATGGTTCGAATATCCTTACCCAATGGCGGTTAACGTAGCAACCAATATTGGCGGTATGGAATATCCTGGTATTGTGTTTTGTGGTTGGAAAGCTAAAAAAGGAAGTGCCTGGGGCGTAATTGATCATGAATTTGGTCATACCTGGTTTCCGATGATTGTAGGTTCGAACGAGCGTAAATATGGCTGGATGGATGAGGGCTTCAATACCTTCATTAACGGTATTTCTAAAAGCAGCTTTAACAATGGAGAGTATGCCGGTGCACCAACTGATTTAAATAGAATTGGTAAGAGTGTTATAGGTAATCCGGTTTTCGAAAACATTATGCTAATGCCTGATGGAATGGCCGAACGCAATATTGGCGTTAACCTGTACAGCAAACCAGGTTGGGGCTTAGACCTTTTAAGAAACCAGATTTTAGGCGAAGACCGTTTCGATTATGCTTTCCGCCAGTACATTAAAAACTGGGCATTTAAACACCCAACACCTTTCGATTTCTTCCGCTCAATGGAAAACGGTGCAGGCGAAGATCTGGCCTGGTTCTGGAGAAGCTGGTGGTTAAACAGCTGGAAAATGGATCAGGGTATTACAACAGTTGAAGCCGTTAAAGATGGCGATAAACTGACAGGTTATAACATTAAAGTGGTAAACCTGGAGAAAATGCCAATGCCAATTATTCTGCAGATTAAAACCAAAAGCGGTAAAACTGATATCGTAAAAGTACCAGTTGATGTTTGGATGAAAAACACCAGCTGGTTGGTGCGTTACCCAACAACTGAAGAAATAGAATCGGTAACTTTAGATCCAAATAAAGTATTACCAGATTCGAACCCGGATAACAATACCTGGACAGCCGCAGGTAATTAAACTGTTGCTATCCACAGAAAGCCTCCCGGTCTTGAAGATCTGGAGGCTTTTTTTATTGCAAAGTACCGACGGATTAATCTTCTATATCGCTTAGCTTAGCAATAAAATTATACTTATGAGCACTTCTCTATTAGAAATAACCAATCCCGAAGGAATTTACGATCCTCGCCCGCATGGCTACTCGCATGTTGCGGCAGTTCCGGCAGGGAGCCAGCTGGTATTTGTGGCCGGGCAGGGTGGAAGCAGAAACGATGGTATTTTAAGTGCCGATTTTAGGTCACAGGTAGCCATTGTTTTCGAAAATATAGCCATTGCTTTAGCCAGTAAAGGCTTAAAAATGGAAAATATTGCCAAGCTAACCACTTTGGTTGTAGACTACGAGGATGAAAAACACCAGATATTGATTGAAGAATCGACCAAAATCTGGCCTGACCTGAAATTTCCGGTAAATACACTTATTCCGGTACAACGTTTGGCTTTAAATGGGATGTTGATTGAAATTGATGCAACCGCAATAGGCTAAACTGATGGAAAAGGGAGAGCGCAAAAACGTTTATCAGGTTTACAATAAAATAGGCGAGTGGTTTGCAGAAAACCGTTATGCCGATTCAGTAGAACGCGTTTATTTGGACCCAATAATTGGGCAACTTCCTCCAAATGCCGGCGTTCTGGATGTAGGCTGTGGTAATGGGAAGCCTATATTGGAGTATTTCATTAACCACAATGTCCATGTTGTGGGCATCGATGCAAGTGAAAAGATGCTGGATTTGGCCAGGGCTAATTTCCCCAACACCCGGTTAATACTACAGGACATGCGCGAGCTACGTTTGGATGAAAAATTTGATGTGCTTATTGCCTGGCATAGTTTCTTTCATTTGCCTGCGGCAGATCAGCCCGCTATGTTCAAAATTTTCAAAGATCACCTCAATCCTGATGGTATTTTGTTGTTTACCTCTGGTACCGAAAGGGGAGAAGCCTGGGGCGAGAACGGAGGAGAAAACCTGTTCCATGCTTCATTAGATACTGCAGAGTACCGGGCACTGCTCGAAGCCAATGCGTTTGTGGTAATGAAGCATCAGGTAAACCACCCCGACTGCGGTGGAGCAAATGTTTGGCTGGCACAATATAAACCTCAATAAATTTGCCTTAACTTTGCACCATGGCCGAACAGCAAAAAAACAACCCCCTTCATGGTATTACATTAGAAAAAATTGTAACCGATCTTCAGGCACATTATGGATGGGAAAAACTGGGTACATTGATCAGGATTGATTGCTTTAATAATAACCAAAGTATCAAATCGAGCTTGAAATTTTTAAGAAGAATGCCCTGGGCCCGTAAAAAGGTAGAAGATTTATATCTAGATACTTTTGCATAAAATAATTGAGTTTTGAATGATAGAAGGGTTGAATGATAGAGTGGTTGAATGAGAGAATGTTGTTTACTCAATCATTCAAAATTTTCCTCCTTCAAAACTATTGTTTGCAACCTTTTCTTTAAAACCGTCGTCATCTTGATCTAACCCCTATCTCTATGAAAAATATTTTCTATTGTTTTTTGCTGATGATTGCTTTGAGCAGTTGTGCTTTTTCAACCATGACTACCGTCTATTCCAATTCGAAAGGCAAAATAAACGTACCCCAGAAAGAAAGTTACATCGTAGTATATCAGGTTAGTTTTAGAGATGGTTTGAAAGCGGATGCTGCTTACACCGATGAAAGTGGTGAGCAAACCAATCTGAAAAACATAGGTGGCGTATGGGAAAAGCAGGTGACTTTAAAATCCGGCACACATGCTCAACTCAAAACACTGGCTAAAGCCAAAGCAAAATCGCGGGCAGAATACAAAATTTTGGTAGACGGAAAGGTAATTTCTGAATATATACAAAGTGGAAAAAGATTAAATTATTCGCTAGCTTTCGATTTGCCTTAGCTCACGAAGTATTCCTCATTGATTTTCGGAATTTAACAAATGAAAGAACAAGGTATTGTCGTCATGAAAAGAGAAAGTCTTTCAGCTAAAACTGGAAGACTTTTTTGTTGGCAATTAAACCGGTATTGTCAAGCCCGTCACGTTAGATTGACATACTTTACTGATTTAAAGGTGTAAACAGTTTTCTACATTGTTTTATAGATCAGATAATTTTACACAAACGTTTGTTCAATACTTTCGTTAGGCTATTTTAGCGGCTTTGTATCATAAGTCAGTTCAATAATGCAGTTAAAGAAATACATTGGCCAAACGCAGTCAAATTGTTGTTTCAGGCTTATCTGTCTTTTTTGCACATATTCGACAATTTATTAAATGACAGTACGTTTAGTCAAACGTTTGCGTAATTTTTTTACGCCTTTTTTAGCACCAAAAGCCATAAATTTAGGATATTGAAAGAACCAAATTGTAAAACACAGCCAATCCTGTATAAGTTCCTTTTTTGATCATCACAGAAAAAGGGTACAAGGTTAATCTTAAGAAAACGAAATATGGAGTTATCGGTGCAGGGAGGCTTAACTAAGGAAGCAATAACGCTGAGATACCTCTTTTTTACATTTTTTAAAATTGGCTGTGTAAGCTTTGGAGGGCATATGGCACTGGTATCTTTAATCCAGACCATTATGGTGGAACAGGATAAAAGTATCGATAATGAAAATGTGCTGGACAGTATAACGGTAGCTTCTTTCATGCCAGGCCCACTTGCTGTAAACGTTGTTGCCAATATCGGCTACACATTAAAAGGGAAACTAGGGGCGCTGATAAGTATGTTTGCAGTGCTGTTACCAGCCTGTATCCTGATACTCTGTTTGGCTTACGTATACTTCTCCAGTGGTTTTAAAATCGAATGGACTTCGGTAATGAAATACGTTGGCGCTACCATTGGCATCATTATATTTTCTACCGGCTTACAATTATTCCGGAAAGAAATAGCACTCAACTATAGTAAAATTGCACTTTTTCTATTCGCGGTAGCACTCGATTTAATTCTCGGCAGTTATATTTTAACGATTATTTTAATATTAATTGGCGCAATTAGTGGCTTATTGATCGATAGAGAAAGAAATAATTACAAGGAGATTTTAGGTGGTCTTAAGGTGAAATACAAATTGCAGTTAAGTCCGGTTTCATTATCGGTGCTGGCTATTTTGTTTGTCAACCAGGTTTTATTCGTCAGTGGTTTTTTTAAAAGTTACGCTAATATTTTTTTAAAAATCGGAACAGTTTTTTCGGGTATTAGCATTTCACTGTTTGGAGGGGGATACGTTATTATCCCAATTATGCAGTCGCTGTTTGTTAAAGATTTGAACTGGCTTAATTCCAAACAATTTATAGATGCCATTGCGTTTAGTCAGGTTACCCCAGGACCTATTTTAGTAAGTTCTACCTTTATTGGTTATAAGCTGGCTGGTTTTTCAGGTGCCCTGCTGGCCACTTGCTGCATGTTTTTACCCGCTGCCGCCTTAATGATTATGGTTTCTAAAATCTTTAACCGAACAAAAGATCACCCCTTAATTAAAAGTATGATTGGCGGGATTAAAGTGGTTGTAATCGGACTGATTATTTCTTCCGCCTTTAAAATATTATTAATGCAGCCAAGAACTATTTTAGTCGGTGCTACGGCAACAATTGCATTTGTGTTAAGCTTTAAGTATAAACTAAGCCCGGTATATTTGATACTTGGCTCAATCCTTTTCGGAATTTTAAGCATTTTTATTTCATGAACAATATTTCAAGCCCATTTGGCATACAGATAATAGGTACGCAAAGATCAGGGTCAAACCTGTTAAGGGTGATCTTAGATCAGTCGGATGAAATTGCTTCACCCCACCCACCCCATATTTTAGTCACCTTTGTGCCGCTTTTAAGCTGGTATGGCCCTTTAAATGATGAAAGGTATAGGGAATTAATAAGCGATGTAGTTGACTACGTAAATGTAAACCCTGTACCGTGGGATGGAGTTGAACTGGATAAAACCTGGATTTACGAAAATTCGAAGGAACAGAGTTTATTCGAAATTAATCGTTTGGTGTACGAGTCTGTGGCGCGATCGAAAAACGCGAAATATTGGTGTTGTAAAAGTATGGCCAACGTGCATTATGCCAGTGAGCTGGAAAAATATTCGCCCAAACTTAAGTATATCTATTTGTATAGGGATGGGCGTGATGTGGCTTTATCATTTAAAAAAGCAATTGTTGGCGAAAAGCATATTTACCATTTGGCGCAGCAATGGTTTAAAGACCAAACCGCTTGTATAGAGCTGTCGAAGCAAATTGAGCCGGCGCGTTTTTTTGCACTGAATTACGAAGAATTGATCGCTAATCCTGAAAAAGTGATTAAAAAGCTATGCCGCTTTCTCGAAATTGAGTATTTTGAAAGTATGCTCGATTTTCATCGTTCAAAAGAATCGCTGGCTACAGCCAATGCAGGTGAAATGTGGGAGAATTTAGCTAAACCCATTATTAAAGACAATACCCGCAAGTTTTTAAAAGAACTTAGTGCCGAAGAAATCAATATATTTGAGATAATCAACCAGCAAACCTTAACAGAACTTGGATATGCTTTAGTAAATCCTTCAGTTCATGGACAATTTATTCCAGACGCAGATATTGCGTTTTTTAACGATCAAAACAACCAAATGAAAAAGCATTTTATAGAAAATGCCCGTCAGTCTGATCTGGATAAAAGAAACCCACAGCTGGAAATACTTAAACGAATCAGAAACTCGAAAATAGCATTCCATGCAAAGTAATATTACTGAAAGCATCGATATTCAGGCAATTTTGGATATTGCCGTAGCGGCAGGTGAAGCAATTTTAACAGTGTATAACCGCGATGAAGGTTTCGAGGTAGAAACCAAAAGCGACGCATCGCCCTTAACCATTGCCGATAAAATGGCAAACGATATTATTTGCGCAGGGCTGAAAAAACTTTATCCGGCCATTCCAATTATATCCGAAGAAGGGAAAAGCATAGCCTACGAGGAAAGGAAAGATTACGATTTTTTTTGGTGCGTAGATCCCCTGGATGGGACAAAGGAGTTTATCAAAAAAAATGGAGAATTTACGGTAAATATTGCACTCATTAAAGGGCAGACCCCGGTTTTAGGGGTGATTTATATTCCGGTTCAAAACACATTATATTATGGTAGCGAAACCATTGGCAGCTGGAAACAACTGCCCGGAGAAGCGCCTCAACAGATTAAGGCAGTAAATACCACCAAATGGACAGCTGCCGTAAGCCGGTCGCATGCCGATGGTAAAGAAAAGGAAATATTAAGCCAATATCCGGTTACAAATGCTGTAGCTGTAGGGAGTTCGTTAAAATTCTGTCTTTTGGCCGAAGGTAAGGCGCAAATTTATTTAAGAACAGGCCCTACTATGGAGTGGGATACGGCAGCTGGTCATGCCATCATCCTGTCCAGTGGCTGTAATATTAGCACCTTATCCGGAAAGCCCTTGCTATACAATAAAGAATCGTTGCTAAACGAGGGTTTCTTGTGTAAAGTTGACTAATTTTAAAAGCTAACGTCTTTATTCATGCTACAACAAACAATACTTAACCATCCATCAGGTATTTCAGACCAGAATGGGTTGGTGATCTGGTTATTCGGGCTTTCAGGTTCTGGAAAAACAACCATTTCTAACCTATTGAGCGAAAAATTAAAAGTAGCAGGTTTCTTTTCGGTTGCACTTGATGGAGATGCATTGAGGGAGGGCATTAATAAAGATTTGGGATTTAGCGAGCAAGATCGAACCGAAAATATCAGACGGGCCGCAGAAATAGCCAAGTTGATGTTGAACAATAACATTATAACCATCTGCTCCTTTATTACTCCAATGAGTGCTCAAAGGACTCTGGCTGCTGAAATTATTGGCGAGCGGTATTTTGAGGTTTTTATTGATTGCCCCTTAAATATTTGCCAGGAAAGAGATGTAAAAGGTTTGTACAAAGATGCCAGCCAAAATTTGATCTCCAATTTTACAGGAGTAAGCGCTAAGTTCGAACCTTCCTCCAATGCCAATTTAATTCTCAAAACCAATACTGAAAGTGCTGTTGAAAGTATGGAGCGCTTATTTAATGAGATTAACGTCCGGATCGGGGCCGATATCTAGTTTGTTCATCCTTGAAAATGAGTACTTAAGGAG
This sequence comes from Sphingobacteriaceae bacterium, assembly GCA_965284455.1. Taxonomy (GTDB): domain Bacteria; phylum Bacteroidota; class Bacteroidia; order Sphingobacteriales; family Sphingobacteriaceae; genus Pedobacter. The sequence continues at coordinate 3,578,743 of OZ260086.1, read as the reverse complement.
TCTGTTTCCAATATTCATTTGGTAGTTCATGGTCTTTAGTCTACTTAGTCAATCGATTGCGCAGTGTTTTACTGTGCAAGTGAATTGTTTAATTGCTAATATTATATAAGCAAGAAACAATAATCGTTGCTTCTTGCCTGCTATCAACTATCAAACGAATCATCATGACTAAAATTTACAAACAAACCACAGCGCATTATAGGGAGACAATTCCTATAAAAAAACGCACGCTATTTAACGCTCTTTTAAATGGTATTTATTGTTGCTTATTTTTGCTGGTGCCGTTTGCAGCTAGTGCTCAAACGGTTGTAACCGGTACTGTAAAAGACGAAAAAGGCTTGCCAGCGGTTGGTGCCTCGGTAACGGAAACCGATGTGAAGAATGGCACATCTGTTGATGCCAACGGTAAGTTTACATTAACCTTAAAAGGAAAGTTACGTGTTTTAAATTTTACGCTGGTAGGGTATAAAACACAAAAGGTAACCATTGGGACTTCAAACGTGGTAAACATAAATCTGGAAGAAGATTTAAATAAGCTAAACGAAGTTGTTGTGGTAGGTTACGGTACGCAGCGGAAAACGGATTTAACAGGTTCTATCAGTTCTATCAAGAGCGATAACCTGAATCTTGGCGGTACAACATCCAATATCGGGCAGGCTATTCAGGGTAAAGCAGCAGGTGTGCAGGTTCAGCAAACTAGTTTTGCACCGGGTGCAGGTATGCAGATTACAGTGAGGGGTGGTAACTCCATTAATACAACAAATAGCCCGCTGTATGTTGTCGATGGTTTTATTTCCGATAATGGCAGTACCATTAACCCGAATGATATTGAAGACATCCAGATTTTAAAGGATGCATCATCGGCTGCCATTTATGGCGCGAGGGGTGGTAACGGAGTAGTTTTAATCACAACTAAAAAAGGTAAAGCAGGTAGGGTAGCCATTGATTTGGATCTATCGAACGGTAACCAGTTCTTAACCTATAAACCAGCTTTATTAAATGGTCAACAATATACAGCCATACAAAATGCTACAGCGGTTGAAGATGGAAAACCAGTGTTATTCCCACCTTCTTTTAATATTGCAAATACCAACTGGATGGATGAAGCTACACAAAATGCTTCGGTACACAACAGAAGTTTAAGTATTAGCAGCGGCGATCAGAATTCAAAACTATATGTATCTGGTAACTACCTCAATCAAAAAGGGGTTTTAAAAGGAACCGGACTGGAGAAATATACTGCCAGAATAGGTGCAGAAAAAAACCTGAACGAAAGATTGAAACTAGGGGCTAATTTTTACGGCTCCACAGCTAAAGTGTTACAACAATCGTACTCAGCAGATATTACTGCACCATTGTTTGGCTTATTAACTGCAATGCCAAACATCCCGGTATACAACGCCGACGGAACTTATTTCCGTTATCAGGGGAAAAATAATGCATTGGCCAGCTTACTCGAGCCAACCAATACCAGTACCAATAAACTGGCTAATGCGAATGTTTCTTTGGATTATCAGATTATTAAAGGTTTAACCTATCACTTAGGAGCAGGTGCAGAGTACACCAACCTTAACGAAGGGCAATACATTCCAAGAACGTTAACTGCAGGCGCAGTAAATAATGGAATTGCAGCCCAGAAAACCTCAACCACATTTAGGTGGCTGGTAGAAAATTATTTAACCTATAAATTTAACTTCGGTAGCCACGATTTTACCGCATTAGCAGGGGTGTCGAACCAAAAAGATGTGAACGAATTTATTGCCGCGGGTAGTAAAGGTTTTCCAACCGACGAATTTTTATTCTATAACCTTGGCGCTGGTTCAACACCAAACGGGACTAACGTTACCATTACCAATTTAGGTAATGGCTACAATAGCTTTAAAGAACAGTCTACTTTTAACTCAATGTACGCTAGGTTAAACTACAGTTATAAAGAAAAGTTACTGGCATCATTTACCTTAAGAAGAGATGGTTCGTCGAAGTTTGGACCTAATAACAGTTATGGTATTTTTCCATCAGGAGCTATTGCATATAAATTTACCGACGAGGAATTTATCAAAAACTTAAACACTTTTTCTAATTTAAAACTGAGAGCAAGTTACGGTGTTACCGGTAACGATAGGATTACAAATTACTTGTATTTACCTACTTTTACCAACTACAGTACGGTGCTTAATCCTGGCGATCCATTACAAATTGGAACAGAGCCTAAAACCTTAGCAAATCCAAATCTAAAATGGGAAAGTACCAAACAGTTTAACATTGGTTTAGATATGGGTTTTTTTGACGGACGTTTAAATGCTACTATTGATTTGTATGCAAAAAAGACATCCGATTTATTAATCAATATCCCAATCGAACAATACTGGGGATTTAGCTCTCAATTAGTAAACGCAGGTTCGATTCAGAATAGGGGAATCGAATTTTTGATCAACACCGTAAATATCCAAAATGATAACTTTACCTGGAATTCTAACTTCAATATTTCACTAAACAGACAAAAAGTATTATCGTTAGGCCCAATAAACCAAATCTCTGTAAATACAGCAAATCCAAGTGGTACCGTATCTGGACGCGAATTTTCGAGGGTAATGCCAGGTAGAGAGCTTGGAGAGCTTTTTGGATATGTGTATGCTGGCGTAATTAAAACTGGAGAAACTTATGCTCCTCAACCTAATTCTAAACCTGGAGACCCGAAATATCAAGATACCAATGGCGACGGAAAAATTACACCAGATGATATGACCTTTTTGGGTAATTCGAGTCCGCGCTACAGTTTGGGCTTAGGTAACGACTTCCATTACAAGGGCTTTGATTTGAACATCTTCTTTCAGGGTGCTTTTGGCTATTCTTTATATAACATGAATAGGTTGGTGTTGGAATCGACTACTGGTGCTGATGCCTTAAACAGATTTGTTGCAGGTGTTAACGAAAATACAGATGTACCGCGTGAGGGATATTTTTTAAGCACCTACGGTAGCTATGTAAACTCACGTTTTGTAGAGAATGCATCGTATGTAAGGTTAAAGTCTGTTTCTCTTGGTTATAGCTTACCTGCTAAAATATTCGATCGTATTAAGGTTATAAAAGGTTTAAGGGTATATGCCGAAGGACAGAATTTATTTACTATTACCAATTATACCGGAACAGATCCGGAGGTAAACTCGCACTCAGGTAGCAACTTTGGTGGCGGGATAGATTTTAACGCATTCCCGGCTTTCAGAACATTTTCGGCAGGTGTAAAATTAACCATCAACTAATAATTTCTATCCATTAGGAATAATAAAGATAAAGAGATGAAAAGATATAAGATTATTATAGCCATAGCTGCAATTGTACTTTTGCAGTATTCTTGTAAAAAAGATCTGGATCCTGTAGTATACAGCAGTTTAACCAGTACCAATGCATTTAAAACGAAATCGGATGCCATTGCTGCGGTAAATGCAGTATATGCCCGCTTAAAAGGCCCTTCGGTTGGAGACAATTTTGATTATTGGACGGTTAGGCACTTTGCCCTTACTGATTTAGCTACTGATGTAGGACACTGTAGTTATGGCGGCGATCCGGGGCAGCTTTCAAATGTGCAATGGAATTCGGCAAATGGTTTAATTGCTGAAGATTGGAGACAGATATATAAACTGATCTCTAATGCAAATAACGCGATTTTTAACATTTCCAAAATGACAACTATTACAGCCGAAGAGAAAATTCAATTTCTTTCAGAAATTAAATTTTTGAGGGCTGTAGCCTATATGGATTTGACAGATTTATGGGGCCCTGTAATTTTAGCAACTGAAAAAGATTTAGAGAATCCAAATTATACTACAAATGCTACATTAACCCCGCTTGATCAGATCGAAGCATTTTTGATAAACGATTTGCAGGGTGCTGGCAGTGCTTTACCTGTTAATTATGCTAATAACAAATTCTATTCAACAAATGATGTTGGAAGAGCAACTAAGGGCGCGGCACTTACCTTGCTAGCTAAATTATATTTGCGCCAGCACCAATGGCAAAAGGTGCTCGATGTAACCAAACAGGTAATGGATTTAAATACTTACTCGCTTTTTCCAAGCTATGTAGGGCTTTTTGCTGAAAGCAATAAATGGTGCTCAGAAAACATTTTCTCAGTATTGAGTGATGCAAATGTGAACGGAACAGAGTTGTTAAATCACTTTGGGCCAGAGCAGCACCCTGTTTTAACTGATAGATGGCAGTATTATGCTGTTACCTGGGATTTTTACAACAGTTTCGATGATGTGGATGATAGAAAGAAACTCTTCTTTCCTGAATATCTGGGCGTTGATAAATTGATACATAAGCAAGCGCCTTCGCTCGGCGCTACACCACCTGCTGGTGTGTTCTACATGCAGGATGTGGCTACGGCAAAATATGCTGATCCGAAAGGGGCAAACACTTATTATGACGGGCATAGTGTTAATATATTGCGTTATGCTGATGTATTATTGAGCCGTGCCGAAGCCATTAATGAATTAAGTGGGCCGAATGCCGAGTGTATTGATCTGATCAATCAGGTTAAAGGAAGATCACATGCCAAACTATTGGTTGCGGCTAACTACAATCAAACCACATTAAAAGATGCACTTTTACAGGAACGTGGCTGGGAATTGTTTTATGAAGGAAAAAGAAGGGCAGATTTAATGCGTTTTGGTAAATACGAACCTATTGTAAACGGGTATCTGAAACGCATAAACCAAACACCAACGGTTGTAATGCCACGCGACCAATATTTCCCGTATCCTTTAAACCAGGTAAATATTAACCCGAATTTAAATAACTCGGGTAGACAATAATTTCATACTTTTATTTAACAAAAAAGAATACGTAGTTTTTGCTATGTATTCTTTTTTGTTTACAAGCAACATCATATACCCCTTTAATGATCAGAAATTTATGAAGTATATTTTAAAATCTGCTGTTTTACTACTGGTGCTGGCCTTTTCGGGATGTTCTGAAAAAGTTGGTATTAAAGAAATTAAGGTTGGCCTGCACAACAACAATGAATTAAAAATCCAGATTGATGTAAATGCCACTTCGGACGCTGATGTCTACATAAAATACTGGCCCAATAAAATTGCCGATTCTGCTAAACTGGTAACACCATTGTCGAAAGGAAAAAGTAAGCATACGCTGGTATTGTGCAACATTATTCCTAAAACAAGCTATGCTTATCAGGTTATAACAGTTAAAAATGGTATTGAAACAGCCAGTAAAACCTATACTTTCGAATCGCGCGATTTACCCGAATGGTTAAAAGATCAGTTTAAGGCCAAAAGTGCTGATGATAAGTTAATCCCAAAGGAATTTAAAAACGGGTTAATCCTCATTAACAAAAGGTATTCGCCGGGAATGGCTTATTTGGTTGATTATAAAGGCAGATTACGGTGGTACCACATGATTGATGATATGGGCTTTAAGGTAATTAACTTTACCAAAGATAAAACCCTGCTATCTATTTTGGGGGGCAATGACGAACCCACAAGTTATGGCAGTCAGATTTTGGAAATTAACCTGAATGGTGATACACTGTTACATCTGAAAAAAGGGCAGGGTGATTTTAAGCAAACCATTCATCACGAAATTCTGAAAAATACCAAAGGTGAATTGGTAACCTTGTTTATTGATCAGAAAGTAACCGATTTAAGTCGCATTGGTGGTGCGAGGCAAGATACCATAAATGGCGACGGTATTATGGTGATGGACCAGAAAGGAAAACAGATCTGGAAATGGAGCGTGTTTGATGCGCTTGACCCATTTGCTGACAAGGCCTTGTTAAAAACTAAAAAAGACTGGATGCACGCCAATAGTTTAAATTATGATACGGATGGCAATTATATCATTTCCTTTTATAACAACGGACAGATCTGGAAAATCGATGCTAAAACAGGCAAGGTAATCTGGAAGTTTGGTAAAGGAGGGGATATTAAGATGCCTCCCGAAGCCAGTTTTTCTCAGGCCCATGCTGTGCACATTAATGCCGAAGGTAATTTAATGTTTTTCGATAATGGGATAGATAAACATCAATCGGGAGCTTATGCCTTTAAGCTAAACCAATCATCTAAAAGCGCTGCTTTAGATACGTACATTAAGTTGCCCCCTCAAATTTATAACGATCGTATGGGGAGCGCTTATATGATTACCCCTGATAATATTCTATGTTGTAGTTCTAAAAGGCATATTATGGTATTAAGCAATAGAAAAGGTGTATTATTATGGACTTTAGAAGCTTCAGTACCTGCTTATAGGGCAATTTTCGTAAATTCGGTACAGCTAAGCCCTGTTTTAAAACCTTAATAACAACAATAACAAAATACTTAACAAGTTAATTGACTCTAAGCCTATGAAAAGAACTTTACTCTTCATTACCTTCAGCGCCATTTTATCCTTTGCCGGATGTAAAAAAGACCGCATCAATAATCTAAACAGTATCAGCTACGGATCTTCTTTTGGAATGTGTGTAGGGTATTGTTCCAATAATCTCCTCATCAGCGATTTGAAACTTACTTTTTCCAAATCAAAAAACGGCCAGACATCCGATACCAAAACCTGCAGCAAAACAATTTCTGAAGCAGATGTAAATGCCATCAAAAATGATCTGAATATGGAGAAAATTGCCAGTCTGCCCGAAACAATAGGCTGCCCTGATTGTGCAGATGGTGGTGCCGAGTGGATAGCCATTAATGCCGATGGTAAACAATATAAAATTACCTACGAATACGGGAAAGCCCCCAAAGAGCTCGAAGCTGCGGTAGCCAGGTTAAAGGTACTTAAAGATGGTTTTAAGGATTGTAATTAGTTAGCTTTTAACAGCTGAGCGTTAACCGCATTGTTTTTAACGTGCGTACCCTCAAAAGTTATTCTTTTATCTAATGTGCTTACCAGTTCAGAAAGCTCATAAACATTTTTGTATCCATAACCATACAGGTTAATGTAAGTTGGAATATTAAGTGCTAATGAAATAGGTGCGATCTTTTTATTAACCAGGACTGGAATAACAGTTTTGCTGGCAAAATTGGCAGCGTCATCTATAAAGTTGTTATTGCAATAGATTAATATTCTGGTATCAGCATTAGGGATAAGTCTGAGCAGGTTTTGCTGGGTAAAATCAGAGAAGTTGAGGTGTATTGCCCCTTTAACATGTTTCCTTTTGTATAAGCTATCTGATCTGGTATCTAAAATAATGGTGCCTTTCTCGGCGGCCATTTTTAAAAAGGCAGGTAAATCTACAAGCTTGTTTTTTCGGTGGGCTTTAACTTCCGGTATTAATTTTTCGTAAGCATCAAAGTCTACATTTGCCTTTCTTTTAACGGGTGGAGTAGTTTGTGCATTACACAGCTGCACAATACTAAAAAGCATGATGGTAATGATTTTTGTTTTCATGTTTTGAGTGTTTTAAATTAATTTCCTCCTAAAATAATGGGGGCACTTTTACCGTTCCCCATGATAATGACTTTCGTATTTGCCGATTTCGCAATTTCTTTTTGAGCCAATATAGATTCATATTGAAGCTGCCTGTCACTCAACCCTGTTGAAAGAATGCGTTGGTAATCGGCAATGCCCTGGGCCTCCACTCTTTTTCGTTCTGCTTCCTGGCGTTCCTTTTGAAGTACAAAGGTCATCTTTTGTGCATCCTGCTCCGCATTTATTTTAGATTCTATACTTGCTTTTACCGATGCTGGCAGGGTGATGTTGCGCACTAAAAGTTGCTCTAGCTCTAAGCCTCTTTTTGCAAAACTTTTCTCAATAGTGTTAAATATTTTAGCCTGAAATTCATCCCGTTTACTGGAGTACAACGCAACAGCATCATAAGCAACAGCATTATCCCTAATGGCAGTACGCGAAACCGGGCGAACAATCTTTTCCAGGTAATCGGTTCCTATTTCTCTCAGGATGTTTGGAGCAGCACTTCCTTTAACCCTGAATAATACCGAGAGATCAATAATTACTTCCAGTCCATCAGCAGATAAAACCCGCAATGCATCGTCAGTTTGTTTATTGCCTTCATCATGAACGCCAGACATGGTGTAATTTTGGGTTTTAACATCAAACGGTGTGATTACCGCAATAGGGTTAATTACGTTCAAACCACTATACAAAACATCGTTATCTACTTTCCCAAAAACTGTTTTAACGCCAACTTCACCAGCATCAATCACTTTAAACATGGAGAATGATAAACCAATTATAACCAAAACTACACCGGTAATTTTAGTGATATTGCTATAGCGGCCAATAGCATTGTTTTGGTTAGAAACAGCAAAGCCAATAAAAATGACGATAATTCCAATGATACTTAAGAACATATAATTTAGATTTTTATTAAAGATAAAGTATTTCAAACAATCTTTTATGCCTGTTTGAAAAGAACTTTATGCTTCAAAAGCTGATCACCAGGACGATCTTATTAAGGCATTAATGAATTGGAAACTGCCAACCGAAAACTAAAAACGGTGAACTGCCCCGCAACTCCTTAATCTTCAACTCCAAACTAAAAACTCCAGGCTCCAAACTTTTTACGCTAACCCCTTGATTTTTAAAAAGAATTGTTCTACTTTTGCAGTCCGTTTTATGGGCTATCTGTAAAGATGCCGGGGGAGCGGTAAATTTTTTAATAAAAAAACATAAAAAAGCACAATGCCAACCATTCAACAATTAGTTAGAAAAGGTAGAGTAGCACTGGAGTTCAAGAGTAAGTCTCCAGCGTTGGACAGCTGTCCACAGCGAAGAGGTGTATGTACACGTGTGTACACCACTACCCCTAAAAAACCAAACTCAGCAATGCGTAAAGTAGCCCGTGTTCGTTTAACGAACGGTAAAGAGGTGAATGCTTACATCCCTGGAGAAGGTCACAACTTACAGGAGCACTCAATCGTATTGATCCGTGGTGGTCGTGTTAAAGATTTACCAGGTGTACGTTACCACATCATCCGTGGTGCATTAGATACATCAGGTGTAGCTGGTCGTAACCAACGTCGTTCTAAATATGGTACTAAACGTCCTAAACCAGGACAAGTAGCTGCGGCGCCAACAAAAGGTAAAAAGAAATAATCGGGAGGAAATAAGAAATGAGAAAGTCAAAACCAAAAAAGAGAATTATTCTTCCTGATCCAAAATTCAATGATGTTCAGGTAACTCGTTTTGTAAACAATATGATGTACGATGGAAAAAAATCTATCGCTTACTCAATCTTTTACGATGCTGTTGAAATTGCTGAGAAAAAAGCAGGTGAAAACGGTTTAGAGGTATTCAAACGTGCATTAACTAACATTATGCCAGCTGTAGAGGTTAAATCTCGTCGTGTTGGTGGTGCTAACTTCCAGGTTCCAACTGAGGTTAGACCAGAACGTAAAACAGCTTTAGGTATGAAATGGTTAATTTTATACGCTCGTCGTCGTGGTGAAAAAACCATGAAAGAGAAATTAGCTGGTGAAATCGTAGCTGCTGCTAAAGGCGAAGGTGCTGCTGTTAAGAAGAAAGAAGATACGCACAAAATGGCTGAGGCTAACAAAGCGTTCTCTCACTTCAGATTCTAATTTAGGATTAACAGACTAGTAAGATTACACAGATTTAATTAGAAGATTATACTGATTAGATAATTTGCACCGATTTGTTTCTACATAATCGGTGCAATCATTTAAAATCAGATAAATCAAAAACATAACATGGCAAGAGATTTAAAATTTACAAGAAATATTGGAATCGCGGCTCACATTGATGCTGGTAAAACTACCACAACTGAGCGTATCCTTTATTATGCTGGTGTAAGTCATAAAATTGGTGAGGTGCACGAAGGTGCTGCAACAATGGACTGGATGGCACAAGAGCAAGAACGTGGTATTACCATTACTTCTGCTGCAACAACAGTTAACTGGAAATACAGAAACCAGAACTATCACATGAACATTATCGATACACCGGGACACGTGGATTTTACCGTAGAGGTAAACCGCTCGTTACGTGTATTAGATGGTTTAGTGTTCTTGTTTTCTGCTGTTGATGGTGTTGAGCCTCAATCAGAAACTAACTGGCGCTTAGCCAACAACTATAATGTTGCCCGTATCGGTTTCGTTAACAAAATGGACCGTTCCGGAGCTGACTTCTTAAAAGTTGTTAAGCAGGTTAAAGATATGTTAGGTAGTAATGCAGTTCCTTTGCAATTACCTATCGGTGCTGAAGATCAGTTTAAAGGTGTGGTTGATTTGATCAATAACCGTGGTATCGTTTGGAATGAGCACGATAAAGGTATGACCTTTACTGAAGTTCCAATTCCTGATGATATGATTGATGAGGTTGCTGAGTGGAGAGAGAAATTATTAGAATCAGTTGCTGATTATGATGAGTCTCTAATGGAGAAATTCTTCGAAGCTCCTGAAACCATCACTGAGCGCGAAGTATTAGACGCTTTACGTGCAGCTGTTTTAGATGCTAAAATCGTACCTATGGTTTGTGGTTCATCTTTCAAAAACAAAGGTGTTCAAACCATGTTGGATTATGTAATGGAGTTATTGCCTTCGCCTTTAGATTCAGAAGGTGTTGTAGGTACTAACCCTGATACTAACGAAGAAGTTTTATTAAAACCAAGTATTGATGAGCCATTTGCAGCTTTAGCATTTAAAATTGCAACTGACCCATTCGTAGGCCGTTTATGCTTTATCCGTGTTTACTCGGGTAACTTAGAAGCTGGTTCGTACGTTTACAATACCCGTTCAGAAAGTAAAGAGCGTATTTCTCGTATCTTCCAGATGCACGCAAACAAGCAAAACCCAGTTCCTAATGTAGCTGCTGGTGATATTGCTGCGGTAGTTGGATTTAAAGATATCAAAACTGGTGATACCCTTTGTGATGAGAAAAATCCTATCGTTCTTGAATCGATGGTATTCCCTCGCCGGTTATCGGTTTAGCTATTGAGCCTAAAACTCAGGCTGATGTTGATAAATTGGGTATGGGCTTATCTAAATTGGCTGAAGAAGATCCTACGTTCAGGGTTCAAACAGATCAAGAAACTGGTCAAACAGTTATCTCTGGTATGGGTGAGCTTCACTTAGATATCTTAATCGACCGTTTAAAACGTGAGTTTAAAGTAGAGGTTAACCAAGGTGCGCCACAAGTAGCTTACAAAGAGGCAATCTTCGGTACTACAGAACACCGTGAAGTTTACAAAAAACAATCAGGTGGTCGTGGTAAATTTGCCGATATCAAAGTTGTGATCTCTCCAATTGATGCAGACTTTGAAAAAGGCGGTTTGCAGTTCGTAAACGAAATTGTAGGTGGTTCAATTCCTCGTGAATTTATCCCTTCAGTTGAAAAAGGATTTGCTTCTGCAATGGCGAACGGTGTATTAGCTGGTTATCCACTTCCTGATATGAAAGTACGTTTGATTGATGGTTCATTCCACGCAGTCGATTCAGATGCTTTATCATTCGAGCTTGCTGCCCGTATGGCATATCGTGAGGCTTTACCTAAATGTAGACCTGCTTTGATGGAGCCAATCATGAAAATCGAAATCTTAACCCCTGAAGAAAACATGGGTGATGTTATCGGTGATATGAACCGTCGTCGTGGTCAGTTACAAGGTATGGATACCCGTAATGGATCTCAAGTAATCAAAGCATTGGTTCCACTTTCAGAAATGTTCGGTTACGTAACTCAATTACGTACCATCACTTCAGGACGTGCAACTTCTACTATGGAATTCGATCACTACGAGCCAGCGCCTAAAAACGTACAGGACGAGGTAGTAGCGAAATCTAAAGGAAGAGTAAAATCTGAAGACTAGTTAGACAAGTATTTTTGTATCAAGTATCAAGGCGGATTATCCGATCTTGATACTCGATGCTTAATGTCTTGATACTATAAATGATAAATCCGGTTTCTGTTGTTAATAGCTCTAACAGGAAACCACAATTAAAAACAAGATGAGCCAAAGAATCAGAATTAAATTAAAATCTTACGATTACAACTTAGTAGATAAATCTGCTGAGAAAATCGTAAAAACTGTTAAGCCTACGGGTGCAGTTGTAAGTGGTCCGATTCCACTTCCTACAGAGAAAAAAATCTTTACTGTATTACGTTCTCCACACGTAAACAAAAAAGCTAGAGAGCAATTCCAATTATGCGCTTACAAACGTTTATTGGATATTTATAGCTCTAACTCTAAAACAGTTGATGCTTTAATGAAACTTGAATTACCTAGCGGTGTTGAAGTTGAAATCAAAGTTTAATTGATTTTAAACGAAATGAAAAAGTCCTGGTGTAAGCCAGGACTTTTTTTATGCCCGCATTTTAGAACAAAAGTTGAATTTCGTTGGTTCTACTCATATGAAAAAGCATGCAAAAACAGAAAACGATCCATCTGTAATTGGACAGGATTTTGCCAATCCGGATAAAGCGGTGAATGAGAAACGGCCATCGCACGGCGAAGTGGCTAATCAAAAAGGTGGTGATTTTTCTGAGCTCGAAAAAAGCAGGATGGAAAACCCACCTCAGCATAGAGAAAGAAACGGATCTGATAAAAATGATGTAGATAGTGATACCCGAAACAACCAGAGCAAAGGAGTGAGGTAGTGAGTGCCTTGCTAATGGGAAAGAAGTAATATTTGCATTTATCTTGAACTAAAAAGGGAATATCCATATAGAATAATCCCTTTTAAATTTTTAATGCTTTTCCGGTAGATGGAAGTTAAGTAGAATTCCACAACTGAAATGCGTTAATCAAGTAGCAAAATGCCCTTAAATTTTAGTTGTTAATGATCTTTTTAGTTAATCTTTGTCGCGAATCCTACAGCGCTGCAAATTTCACAAACATCTGATCAATTTACAAGTTATAGCGGATAAATATCTTGATATATGTCAATTTTTTGTGTCTGTAAACTTTCAAATCTTGTCAGTATAGATCGTTGGTTTGCCTGTAGTCGTGCCTTATTCTTTCACCAAAATGACTGGCTTCGTTAAGGTATTTGTTGGCTTTCGTTTTAATATCATCTGCCAGTGATTTACCGTCAGCACTCCTTTTCTTAGTCAGGTATTTTATCCCGTATACCGCTGCTGTGCCCAGTATGGCATATTTTAATAGTCCCATGGTTTTATTTTTTATATTCCGGTATCGAGCGCATGATCCTCATCGGCTTCATTAATGCACGGTTTAGTTTTAAAATCTTCAGATGAGCTGCCTGTATGGCTTTCGGCACTTTTTACTGTGGGATGTTTATCCGGGCTGTTGTAGGCATCGTCGCTCAATGAATCGGCGCCCTGCGTACCCGTATTGTCGAATCCATCCCTAGGCATCGTTTTATCCAGGTGCATGGTTTTGGCATTGTACCGGGCTATGGTTTCTTTACCGAAGCTAGTTACTTCATTACCTTCATTGCCGGCTTCGTAAGCTTTCTGTACTTCCGATTTTTCTTCACTATTGCCTTCCTTACCAATATAACCTTCCAAATGCTCTGCTTTATTATATATGCTCGTTTTCATAATCTTGACATTGAATATTTGTATATAGAACGTTTCATTAATTAAAAGGTTTGATTTTTGTTGGCGTTTTCCTGACATAACTTTTAGTATTTAATGCATTAAATATTTGATATTTAACTCCATATTAATTGTGGTCTACAAATCTTAAACATTCCTTATGGCAAATGCCGAACAAAGCAGAATCGACGCACAGTATCAAAACCGTGCAAACTGGCTCAAGTGGGGTCCGTATGTATCAGAAAGGCAATGGGGAACCATACGAGAAGATTACAGTGATAACGGCGATGCCTGGAGCTACACCACACATGATAGCGCCAGAAGCAAGGCTTTTAGGTGGGGAGAAGAAGGACTGGCAGGTTTTAGCGACGATCAGCAATTGTTATGTTTGGGGCTTGCCCTTTGGAACGGTAAGGATGCCATTTTAAAAGAACGTCTTTTCGGGTTAAACAATGGGGAAGGTAATCATGGAGAAGATGTAAAGGAAATTTATTACTATCTGGATAATACACCCACGCATACCTACATGCAAATGTTGTATAAATATCCGCAATCAGCTTTTCCATATACGCAACTATTAGCAGAGAATGCCGGGCGAACAAGGCAGGAACCTGAATTTGAGCTCATAGATACCGGTGTTTTTGATCAGGATAAATATTTTGATGTGTTTATCACTTATGCCAAAAATGAAGAAGAGGATATTTTAGTTCATTATACCGTTTTTAATCGCGGTAACGAAGATGCAGAAATTCATTTGTTACCCCAGTTGTGGTACCGCAACAATTGGAGTTGGGAGGGAAGTGCGGTTAAACCCACTATAAATTACCTTGGCGAAAACGAGTTACTTCTCCATTCAGAAAAGCAAGGTAAAATGTATGCCTATGCTGATGGCGATCCCGATTTTTTATTTACGAATAACGAAAGTAACAGTGAGCTTTTGTATCAATCGGCCAATGTTTCGCCTTATGTAAAGGATGGTATTAATAATTACCTAGTTAACGGGCAGAAAAATCAGGTGAACCCGGTTAAGAGCGGAACCAAGGTAGCAGTGCATTACCATAAAGTTGTGCCCGCAAAACAAAGTCTGAGTTTTAAGCTAAGGCTATCTGCTAAAACAACCGAAAAGCCTTTCGAAAATTTTGATGCGATTTTTGAATTGCGGAAAAAGGAGGCCGATGAGTTTTATGCCAATAAATACAAGGCTGGTAGCAGTGAGGAGGAGCAACAACTACAACGCCAGGCCTGGGCGGGCTTACTGTGGAATAAACAATACTATAACTATGATGTAAATGTTTGGCTAAAGGGCGATGCAGGTTTACCTAAGCCAGCTACAAAGCGGTCTTGCGGACGTAACTTTCACTGGAGCCATTTTATGGCAGCCGATATTATACTGATGCCGGATAAGTGGGAGTATCCCTGGTTTGCTGCCTGGGACCTCTCCTTTCATTGCATTGCACTGGCACCAATCGATCCTGATTTCGCCAAACAGCAGCTGAGCTTATTGGTAAGCAATAACTATATCCACCCCAATGGGCAGTTACCGGCTTACGAGTGGGATTTTACCGATACCAATCCACAGGTACATGCCATGGCCACTTATAAAGTTTACCTCACCGATAAAAAAAATAAAGGAAAGGGCGATCTGAAATTCCTCGAAGAAGTTTTTCAGAAGCTGTTGCTCAATTTTACCTGGTGGGTAAATCAGAAAGATAGCGAGGGCAATAATATTTTTGAAGGCGGTTTTCTTGGTTTAGATAACATAGGAGTTTTTAACCGGAGCGAACCTGTGCCAGGTGGGGGCTTTTTAGAGCAGGCCGATGGTACCAGCTGGATGGCCATGTACGCTTTAAACATGTTGCAGATTAGTATCGAACTCGCGCTGCACAACCCGGTTTATGAAGACATGGCAATTAAGTTTTCGGAACACTTTCTGTTTATTGCAGGCTCTATTGATAACATGGGCGAGTATTATACTGGTTTGTGGGATGATCAAGACGGTTTTTATTACGATTTACTGCGTAAACCCGATGGTGGTTGGGACAGGCTCAGGTTGAGAACCCTGGTGGGACTAATTCCAATGTTTGCTGTCATCGTTTTTAGCGATCAGGATTGGAAAGATTTACCAAAATTGAAAAACCGGTTATCATCTTTTATGCTCCAGCGGCCTGATTTGGTACAGCTGGTGAGTCACTGGGAAGATAAAAGCGGTAACGATAAACATTTATTTTCGCTGTTGCGCGGCCATCGCATGAAAATGTTATTGCGCCGGATGCTCGACACTACCGAGTTCCTCTCAGATTTCGGTATCCGTTCTATTTCGAAGAAATATGAATCCGAACCATACAGTTATTGGTTAAACGGTAACGATTATTCGGTTAAATATATTCCGGCAGAAAGCGATACCGGTATGTTTGGCGGAAACAGCAACTGGAGAGGACCCATTTGGTTTCCCATCAACTACCTGTTGATTGATGCGTTGAAGCATTTTCATGAATATTACACCGACGATTTTAGGGTAGAATATCCAACAGGGTCCAATGCCTATTTTTCGCTTGCCGAAATAGCCGATTTATTGGGTAAACGATTAAAAAATATCTTCTTAAAAAACGAAAAGGGAGAAAGAGCTGTTTTTGGTGGGGGCGCAAAGTTAAACCACGATGAACACTTTAGGGATTACGTTTTGTTTTACGAATATTTTAACGGCGATAACGGAAAAGGTTTAGGCGCAAATCATCAAAGCGGGTGGACGGCTTTAGTAGCACTTTTATAATCAGTTAATGATCAGATAATGGAAAAATTTAAGGGTAAAGTAGTTTTAGTTACAGGTAGCAGTCAGGGAATTGGTGCCGCATGTGCCTTGCGTTTAGCAGCCGAAGGTGCCGATATTATTTTAAACGGCAGAAAGCTGGATGAACGCGGCGAAAAATTGATTACACAGATTAATGACATGGGCAGGCAGGCTACTTTTGTAGAAGCAGATATTAGCCAGGTAAAAAGCGTAACTGATCTGGTTGATAAAGCCATAAAAGTATATGGTCAACTCGATATTTTAGTAAACAATGCTGGGGTTGAAAAGAACCATAACTTTTGGGAGGTGACAGAAGCAGAATTTGATCTGGTAATGGATACCAACTTAAAAGGACTATTTTTTGGTACCCAGGCTTTCGTTAAACACTGCATAGCCAGCAAGGTAGCTGGAGTAGTTGTGAATATGAGCTCGGTGCACGAAGAAATTGTTTTTCCGCATTTTGCTCCTTACTGTGCAAGCAAAGGCGCCTTGAAAATGTTAACGCGTAACCTGGCTACAGAATTAGCTCCCTTTAATATCAGGGTAAATAATGTGGCACCAGGCGCCATAGCTACGCCCATCAATAAATCGCTTTTAAACGACAAAGAGAAATTAGAAAAGTTATTGGACAATATTCCAATGAAAAAACTGGGTACACCCGAAGATGTAGCGGGTATTGTGGCTTTTCTGGCTTCTGATGATGCTCGGTATGTTACGGGTTCAACTTATTTTGTTGATGGTGGATTGACTTATCATTACGAAGAGCAGTAGGGGAGGTTATGCTGCCAATATAAAGTGGTTTAGAAAGTTTGCCCTCAGGTTTTATTAAACCCCGCTAATCCTTAACTTCGCCCAAAATTAAACTGAGCAATGGAGTGGAAATATTTACTTTCTAATAAAAGGTTTGGACAAGAACAATACGGTGCCAGCACCGATCGGGCCCGTTCAGATTTTCAACGCGATTACGACCGCCTGATTTTTTCATCTCCTTTTAGAAGATTACAGAATAAAACCCAGGTTTTTCCATTGCCAGGGAGTGTTTTTGTCCACAACCGCCTAACCCATAGTTTAGAAGTAGCAAGTGTTGCCCGCTCCATGGCCAATATTTTCCTTAAAAGTGTTGAGGAGCATAACCCTGTCCTGATTAAAGAAGTTCCTTTAATTAACGAAGTAGGCAATATTGTGGCCGCGGCCGCATTGGCCCACGATTTAGGTAATCCTGCCTTTGGCCACTCGGGCGAAGCTGCAATTTCGCGCTATTTTACCGATGGTGATGGCAAGGTTTACCAGAAAGAAATGAGCGAGGCACAATGGCACGATTTAATTAATTTTGAAGGAAACGCCAATGCCATCCGCATCCTTACTCACCCGCTAAAAGGCAAAGGTAACGATGCCTATGCATTAACCTATTCTACTTTGGCCTCTATAGCCAAATATCCATGTGCCTCTATCGCAGGTAAGCAGAAAGGATTGTTGCACCGTAAAAAATATGGCTTCTTCCAGTCAGAGGAAGATAGTTTTAAAAAGATTGCTGCCGAGCTTAAGTTAGAGCAGGAACAAAGCGAATACCTCATTTACAAACGTCATCCGCTGGTTTACCTCGTAGAAGCAGCCGACGATATTTGTTACAGCATTATCGATCTGGAAGATGCTCACCGTTTAAAAATTCTTTCGTACGAAGAAGTAAAAAGTTACCTGTTGCCTTTTGCAAATTCTAAAACCATTGAAGACCGGTTGAAACATGATTATGAAGATGATGATGCCAAAATTGGTTTGCTAAGGGCAAAAGCCATTAATACATTAACCAATTTATGCGCAGGTATATTTTTTAATGAGCAGGAAAGGCTATTGCGTGGCGAACTGAACCAGAGTTTAACCGATATGATCCCTGAACCTTATTTGTCGGCATGGAAGGCTGTTGAGCAGGTTTCAATAGAACGGATTTATAATTTCTCGTCAGTAATTCAAAAAGAAGTGGCCGGTTATAAAATAATGGCCGGTTTATTAGAGGAGTTTGTTCCCGCACTGATCCACAACAATACACATTACTATAAAAAACTGGTTAAGCTTATTCCTAAGCAATACCATACCGATCTAACCGATATTTACTCTATTATTCAAAGTGTGCTCGATTTCGTTTCTGGAATGACAGATTTGTATGCAGTTGATTTGTATCGCAATATTAAAGGTATATCCTTTCCTTCAGAAACTTAATAGTTGACATAACGTTTATCGCTGCTAAATATAGCTCGAAAGCAGTATTTGAGGGGTTTTTTCTTCTGTTTTTAGGGTGTAAATATCCCAAAAATAGGGTGTTGGTGTAAAAATGCAAAATAACATATTGATTATTATGTTGATTGTCAATGTTTTGTGCGCTGTTTTGTCTTTATGGATGGTCTTTTGTGTAAAGTAGACATAACGGGATATACTAATTAGTAGATTTGAACGTAGGGCCCTGATTTTTTGTTTTGAGGCCTGGCAATTTAGATCTCGTCCCGGTTCATGAAAAAACTTCTACTTATCGCATTGCTGAGCTTCGGCCTGGCACTGGCTGTTAAGGCTCAGGCGCCACAGCAATTTAACTATCAGGGTGCAGCCAGGAATGCTAATGGTACCCCGTTGGCAAACAAGAGCATATCTTTGCGAATCAGTATACTGGATGGATCATCAACGGGAACAGCTCAGTACAGCGAAATCAGAAATGTGTTAACCAATGCTTATGGGCTTTATGCAATAGCGATTGGCTCCGGTGGTGCAACTTCGGTAAGTGGTACCCTGGCAGGAGTAACCTGGGCCAGCGGATTAAAATTCGTTAAAGTAGAAATCGATCCCGATAATGGAACTAGCTTTAGTTTAGCAGGCACAGTCCAGTTATTGAGTGTACCTTATGCGTTATATGCCGCTAATGGCCCTGCCGGACCAAAAGGCGATACGGGGGCAACAGGCCCTGCAGGTACACAAGGTGTAGCTGGAGTAGCCGGACCTCAGGGGGCGGCAGGTGTTGCAGGGGCAACGGGAGCTCAAGGCCCTATCGGCTTAACCGGTGCTACCGGTGCGCAGGGGCCAGCGGGTGCTAAAGGAGATCCCGGGGCTACGGGCCCTGCCGGAATTCAAGGCCCGCAAGGTGTAAAAGGAGATAAGGGCGATATAGGTCCGGTAGGACCGGTTGGACCTTCAACCGGGGTTGCAGGAGGCGATTTAACAGGTAATTATCCCAATCCAAGCCTTGCAAACATTCAGGGCAAAACATTAAGTGCCAATGCACCAGCAAATAATCAGGTTTTACTGTTTGATGGTACGGCCTGGAAACCGGTTACATTAGATGTTGCTCAATTAGCCGGAGCCAAAGGTTTAACCTCTACCGATTTAGCTATAAGTGCCAATGGTACTACTGCCTTGCTTAAAGATGTTGTTATCGATATTAATACGGGTGCAGTAACAACCGTTAAACTGGCCGATGCCGCCGTTACCACATTAAAAATAGCCGACGGAGCTGTAACCACTCCCAAGCTTGCTGATGCAGCAGTTACTTCGGTAAAAATTGGAAACAAAGAAGTAAAGAATATCAATATTACCGATGCAGCAGTGAATACCATGCAACTGGCCGATGGTTCTGTAACCACACCAAAATTAGCCGACGCAGCGGTTACTTCAGTAAAAATCGGAAACAAAGAAGTAAAGAATATCAATATCGATGATGCAGCAGTGAATACCCTGCAACTGGCCGATGGTTCAGTTACGACACTAAAATTAGCCGATGCAGCGGTTACTTCTGTGAAAATCGGTAATAAAGAAGTTAAAAATATAAATATCGATGATGCAGCGGTGAATACCCTGCAGCTGGCAGATGGTTCGGTAACTACACCAAAACTTGCCGACGGATCAGTAACCGTTGCAAAACTAACTACTGCTGGTATTGCCGATGCTAACAAAGTATATATTACCAATGCCATTACAGGTAAACCCGAGTTAATTAGCCGTACTTTATTTGCCAATGCCAATGCCTGGGCATTAAAGGGGAACACCGGAAATGTAGATCAAACCAATAATTTTCTAGGCAATACCGATGATGTGGCCGTCAACTTTTTAGTAAACGGACAAAAATCAGGGCGTTTGGGCAATTCGGCAGAAACCAATATTTCTTACGGTTACAAAACCATTGCCAGTAATGTTTCGGGCTTTTACAACAGCGCATTTGGTAAAGAGGCGCTTTCGCTAAACATTTCAGGTTACGAAAACAGTGCCTTTGGTTATCTGGTGTTGCAAAGGAGTTTCAGCGGTATAAACAACAGTGGCTTTGGTTCGCAGTCTTTAAGTATCAGTACAGTAGGTTCGAACAACAGTGCATTTGGTACCCATACCTTAATGGCTAATGGTAGCGGGATTAACAATACGGCTATTGGTAGTTTGGTTTTGGAGGCCAGTAATGGCGATAACAATACAGCCCTGGGTTATGCCGCCGGATCAAAAAACAATGGTTCGGGAAATATTTTCATTGGTAGTAATGCTGGCAGTACCAGTACCAGCGCAAATAACACCTTAACCATTGCCAATACCAATACAACCTATCCGTTAATTGCGGGTAGCATGACTACCGATGGTGGGACTTTAACCCTCAATGGCAGCAATGCAGCTACATCAACCACCTATGCTCCGGCAAGTGCCAGTACACTAAACGTAAATGGCTCGTTTTCGGCAGGTATTTTAACCTATACCACAGGCGGAGCGTTATCGCTTGATGCCAGTCATTATACCGTAAGGCTAAAAAATGCCGGACTTCCGGTTACTTTAAATTTACCCGGACCATCAACCTGCAAGGGCAGGATTTATGTTATCGTAAAAGCCTTGTCAACAGGTAATGTTACCTTAAACAATGCCATTACCATGAACGACGATACAACCATTACCACCATAACCGGTGCAAAAGCATTTACCATTCAAAGCGATGGCTCGGCCTGGATCTCTTTAAATTAAGAACGATGAAAAGAACATATTGCCTGTTTGTTTTTCTGGTGCTTCTCTTTTTTGGTGGCGGGGTTAAGGCGCAAAGCTTACCTTACGTGCTTAATTCGGCCAGTGGTTATGGTAAAATCAATAACCAGTTATACGATTTCAGCATTGGCGAAGCGGTAGTGGTTCAAACCTTTCAGGTTACCAATACAACCTTAACACAAGGCTTTTTGCAGCCGTTTTTGATTATTGATACACAGGCGGAGGTAAGTATTGTAAATAATATCCTTACACCAAACGGCGATGGCAAGAACGATTTTTTTGTAATTAAAGGCCTGGAGAAATACCCCAGCAACAAGCTCACTATTTTCGACAGGGGAGGGCGCATGCTTTATTCGGCGGTAAATTACAAGAACAACTGGGATGGCTATGTAAAAGGTTCGGCACTTGCCGAAGATACCTATTATTACATACTCGATTTAGGAGTTGAGGGTACAGTTAAAGGGTTTATATCGATTTTATATAAAAAGTAACAGCATGAGAAGAGTGAAACGTATTTTAGCAGGGCTGTTGGTTTTATTTGCGATACCGGTATTTGCCCAGCTCAATCCCATGGGGAGTATTTATTACCAGAACCAGTTTTTGGCCAATCCGGCAATGGCTGGTGTAGAGAAAGGCCTGAATCTCAATGCCGCCCTCAAAACCCAATGGACGGGTGTAGATGGCGGTCCCCGCATTCAGTATTTAACTGGCGATTACGGCCTGCAAAATGATAAAGTGGGCCTGGGGGTGCTTTTTTATAACGAAGGAGCCGGTGCCATTAACCGCACAAGGGCAACGGTAACTTATGCTTATCATTTACCTTTAAGCGGCGGTACCGAATTTATCGATTTTGGCTTGTCGGCCGGCATTATGAACGAGTGGGTAGATTTTGGTAAAGTAAAGGGAGATTTGGATGATGATGTACTCAATAGTTTTAACGACCGTAAGCTGTATCTGGATGGCGATTTCGGTGCGGCGTACCGTACGGATAAATTAACTATTCAGGGTGCTTTGCCCAACCTAAAACGGTTTTTTAAAAGAGATCAGGTTAGAAATGTGGTCGATCGGTCTATCTATTTTCTGGCAGCGGGTTATAAATTTACTACCGATAAGCTAATTAACAGCATTGAACCCAAACTGGTTTACCGTGGGGTACAGAATTACGATGGTATTTTTGATGCAGGGGTAAACCTTCAGTTTTTAGATCAAAAATTAATGCTGAATGGCATTTACCACAGTACCAATAGCTTTACCGGAGGCTTTGGTGCTAACTATAAAAATCAGTTTTCTATTTTATTTCAGTACACCACCAATACTTCAAAAATGCAGAATTACAGTAATGGGGAGTTCGAAGTAGGGTTGAAATACAGCTTAAAGAATTAGCTATCGATGAAGGTTTAGTAGGCTACAAGGTACTGCAGTGTGTAAAATAAACCCGACAGCAGCGGTTCCGGTTTTTCATCGGAAGTAGCGAATGGCGGGACTGGCATAACCGATTATCACAAGCCCTGCTTTTCAAATAAAATATGGCGTGTTTAAAAAGTCTTTGGCGTTACTTTTGAATGAGAGAATTAGTGAATTTTGAATGACTGAATAACGCTAAATCATTCAATCATCCAAAATTCAATCATTTAGGCCTGGTTATCTGCCCCTGCCTTCGTCCCATTTATTCCGCTCATCCTGCAGTTCGCGGGCAAGTTTCATTTCTTTATCTTTAGCCTTAACCTTGTGCGCCTGAAATTCATCGGCCACTTCCTGGTAAAGCTCTGTACGGTATTTGGCTTCGTGCCTTAATTTACCCGATTGGAAAATAATAAAGGCCAGGCCAATGCCAAGCACAATAATAATCGACCAAACAATAGTATTATAAGTGCCCTTATCAAAGGCAATCCCTAAAAACTTAATTTCGTTAACCGAAGCATTTGCTGTAGCCAGCGAGCTTTCTTTTCCTGTAACCTCGCCTTTTAAACTCGAAATATTACCAGCCTGGGCTTTAATCTCCTGTCTGGCTTCCTGCAATTGTTTGCGTTCTTTGCGTAGCGTATCGTTAACACTTTTCCATAAAGACGATAACCGGTTGGGGTTAATCAGCCTTGCACCATTGAAGCTTTTCGATTTCTTTAACATGAACTGATACTGGCCATTTAATGATGGGTCGGTATTCTTGGTCGTGTCAGGTAAAGTTTGCCCAAACGCAAAGTTTACAAATAGCATAGCGCCTAAAAACAGTAGGGTGTGTTTAATTTTTTGCATAGTTTAAATATAGGTGTTATCGTGTAAA
This sequence comes from Sphingobacteriaceae bacterium, assembly GCA_965284455.1. Lineage (GTDB taxonomy): Bacteria > Bacteroidota > Bacteroidia > Sphingobacteriales > Sphingobacteriaceae > Pedobacter. The sequence goes on along the minus strand of OZ260086.1, from coordinate 3,555,194 downwards.
ACTACATTTTTATCCATTTCCCGGTTAATATTTTTATGTGAAGTTTGGGGATGAAAGACAAATGTGTTTGTGTTTAACATGTTAAATAACAATTTTATCGAAGTTTTATTATAAAATTATTTGCGATAGGTTACATTTGTTTCATGCAAATAGGAATTATTGGTTTAGGCGATATGGGCAAATTGTACGCTGTATCGTTTGTAAACGCTGGTTATAAAGTATGCGGGGCAGATATGCCCTTGCGTTTTACAGATTTAAAAAACGAACTCGAACCTAAAGGAATTGAAGTTTTAATTGACGGGCATGAAGTGGCACGTAAATCTGATTTTATAATTTACTGCGTTGAAGCCGAAAAAATTGATGAAGTGGTGGCTACTTTTGCACGCTCTACCAAATATGGTGCAATTGTTTCGGGCCAAACATCGGTTAAACATCCCGAAATTGCCGCTTTTGAAAAACACCTTCCACCCGATACCCAGATTGTAACCTGCCATTCTTTGCATGGCCCGGCTTTTAGTCCGGAGGGACAAACCCTGGTGGTGGTGCGCCACCGTGCTACCGACGAGGTTTACGCTAAGGCACTGGAAATTTATAAATCTTTAAAGTCGAACATCATTGAGATGGACGATTACCGCGAGCACGACCGCATTGTGGCCGATACACAGGCCGTTACCCACATGGGTTTCGAAAGCATGGGCTCTGCCTGGAAAAATGCCGGTTTTTCCCTTGGGATAACCCTGCCTATGCCGGTGGGATTGATAACGTAAAGATTTTAACTACGCTAAGGATTTTTAGCTACAAATCTCACATCTATGCTGGTTTGGCCATATTAAACCCTTACGCACAAAAGCAGGTAAAATATTATGCCCAGGCCGAATCTGAACTCTATAAACTCATGATCTGCGAAAATGAGCTAGAGTTCAGGGAGAAAATTTATGCTGCCCGCGATTTTGTTTTTCACGAAAGCCGCCAGTTGTTGTTGCTTGATGATAACATCATGAAAGAGTTCAGCCTTTCGGATGCCGACCATAAACAGAAACCCAATTCGCATTTAAGTTTGCTGAGCATGGTGTATGCCTGGTATAAAATGGGGGTAAATCCTTACGACAACCTCATTTGCCAAACCCCGCCTTTTAAACTGCGACTGGGTATTGCCGAGTATCTTTTCAAAAACAAGGAAATGCTCGAAGAATCGATCCAAACGGCATTGTACGATAAATCCATTCGCGGCGATGACCTCGAATTTCATACTGCTGTACACGAATGGGCTTCGATTATAGGTTACGGTGATATTAATGGCTATAAAGCACATTTTGAAGCCGCCAAATCGTTTTTTGCTAACCGGCTGAATGATGGCAGAGATTTAAGTGCAGAGATGATCAAAAGGTTGGGGAAATAATGCCTTGAAATGGGGAGCACGAATAAGGAGATAAAGTACCTTGAAAAAAGATGGGACAGGGCGATTATTGATTATGAAGTTAATGAGCGTGGGCAGGTTATAGAACTATGCTTATACCCTGAAGATTATGATGACTGGAGCCATATTGATGCTGATTTTTCTGCTATTGGTAAACTTACTTCGCTGCGAAAATTAGAGATAGGCTTTAATGTAAGCAGTCTCGATCCGCTAAGAAACCTCAAAGAACTTGAATGGCTACAGATAGAGGACGGGAAAATTGAGGATGTAAGCCCATTAAAAGATCTGGTAAATCTTAAATATCTCGAATTACCTTGCGGTGATATTGCTGATATATCAAGTTTAGCCGGTTTAAAATCACTAAACCATCTAATTATTTATGCCAATAAAATTGAGGATATCAGCGTCATAGGAAATTTCCACAACCTTGTTCATCTTAACCTGACGCATAATAAAATTACAGATATTGGGGTACTATCCTCGGTTTTGCAATTGCAAACTTTAAGCCTTAGCCGTAATCAGATTACAGAAGTATCCTCAATAGGTAACCTTCTCCAGCTTGAAAATTTAGCGCTGGACTATAATAAAATAAGCAATATAGATGGGCTGGCTGTATTAGGAAAACTTAAGCATTTAGACATTCAATCTAACTACCTTTCCAATATTTCCGTATTGGAAAAATTGGAAAATCTCGAATCCTTATCCTGCGAAAAAAATCAGATATCAAAAATTGGTGCTGTTGCCAAGCTCAGCAAACTAAGGACCATCAATCTGGCCTCCAATCAGATTTCGGATATTGAACCGCTCCATAACCTAGAAGAGGTTAATTGGTTAAATCTTGCCGAAAATCCTTTGGAAGATATAGCCGGGCTCGAAAATTTGAGGGAGCTTAGCTCAATCAATCTTTCCGGTATTCATGTCAAAAACTTTGATGTACTCGTAAAATTTCCTAAACTTCATCTGTTAAGGATTGATGGTAATGGTCTAAATGATGCAGATATTGCATTTATAACCGCTTGTCCCAACCTTAAATACATTTCTTTAAATCACAATGAAATTGAAAAGGTTACTATTTTTAATCAGCTAAAGCTCGAACATCTATCTTTATTGGGCAACCGTGTTACCGATATTTTTCCATTAATCGGGATCCATGCACTTTCTTTTTTAAATTTAGAGGATAATCCCCTGCAGCTTGGGCGTTATGCTCGGTATAGTTCAGAAACTGAAAAAGACTTTTTTAGCTTATGGTTTGAGCTTGCCAATGTTTACCTGAAAAGAAATCAGGTTGATCATGCTTTTGCCTGTTTGCTGTTGTTGCAAACAGAAGAATTTAGGTATAAGGGCAATGAGGTAATGCGGCGGAAAATGGATGCCCATTTTGAAACACAACCTAAAGATGACGAACCGGCCAAGCTAATCAATCAGGTAAATCAACGAGCTTTAAAACTTTTTAACCTGGGGAAAGACCATGCCAAATCATCGTCAGATCTTTCGTTAATTATCCTCGAAATCCTTAATTATCTAGATCACCCATTTAAAGATGTTCTTTATAGGGTGCTTGTATTTTATGCCAGATCTTCTTTTATAAATGATTACAGGCTGTTAAAAATACTGAATTGCGGAATATTAGTTAGGAGTAACGATCAGATAGATGAGCTGATTGCCCAATATGAATATAAGCCCATGGTGAAAAATTATCAGGCCCCCGGCGGTAGAAATCTATCTTATTTAAACGATACCAGCGGTTGTACAGCTCTCGCTTTTATTTTGATCTCCTTACTATTGCTATTAGGTTATGGGATATACCTTATTATTTACGGCATAGTGAACCATCTTTTCTAAAGGCAGTTATCACTGTCTGTCAGTTGATAAGGATGTAAAATGGAGGTGATTATAAACTTGTGCGCGTAAGATTTAATTTTCAGTGTAAATCATCCATTTTCCATCTCCCATTTTACATATTCCATATATCATATAGACTTTATTTTATTCCTTTAATCCTTCGTTTCCCCAAAAACAGTACATTATATTTGCCCGCATGTCGGTATTGCTGTTTACCATAATCGTTTTATTAGGTGCTTTTTTGGCCGGATTACTGGGCTCGTTAACGGGTTTGGGCGGAGGTGTAATTATTATCCCTTTGCTCACCTTAGCTTTGGGGGTAGATATTCATTATGCCATTGGCGCATCTATTGTTTCGGTTATTGCCACTTCATCGGGTTCGGCGGCAGCTTATGTTAAAGAGGGCATCACCAATATCCGTATCGGTATGTTTTTAGAGATAGCCACTACCATTGGTGCCATTTGTGGCGCAATTGTAGCCGTTTACCTAAATGCGAACTATATTGCCATTCTTTTTGGCTGTATTCTCATCTTTTCGGCCATTATGACTTTAAAGAAGAAGGTAGATCATACCACTTTAGATGATACCGATAAATGGGCCAGGTTTTTTAAACTGAACGGATCTTATCCCGATAGGGGAACAGAGCATGCCTATGCGGTAAAACATATCCCCGGTGGTTTCTTTATGATGCTTTTTGCCGGAACCTTATCTGGTTTACTGGGTATTGGAAGCGGGGCACTAAAAGTAATTGCAATGGATAACATTATGCGTTTGCCATTTAAAGTATCGACCACTACCAGTAATTTTATGATGGGCGTTACGGCGGCGGCTAGTGCGGTAGTTTATCTGCACCGTGGTCAAATCGATCCAGGTATAGCCATGCCGGTTTGTATTGGTGTTTTAACCGGTGCTACCGTGGGGTCGAAAGTTTTATTGAAAACCAAAACCGATAAGCTTAAAATTGTATTTGCCGTGGTGGTTGCGTTTCTGGCCATGCAAATGATTTATAAAGGAATAAGCGGATTGTAATGAATACAGCCAATAAGGAAAATATAAAGGATAAAGATATTCAGCTAATACTGGGTACGCTTTTGCGTGCAGGCGTAATTATTTCAATGAGTATTGTGTTGATAGGCGGGGTAATTTTTCTGATTCATAATAAAGGTGTAATTGCCGATTATAAAGTTTTTAAACCTGAGCTGGCCAAGTTTTCGTCGATAGCGGCCATATTTAAAGGTGTGCTTACCTTTCAGGGAGATGCGGTGGTACAATTTGGCATATTGATGCTGATATTCACGCCGATAGCCCGGATTGTGTTTGCCATTTTTAGCTTTTTGGTAGAGCGCGATTACCTCTATGTGCTCATCGGATTTATCATTTTAGCGATTATAACCATCAGTTTAAATGGCGGTTTAGCACATTAACACTACTTTTAAAGTTAAATCGCATCATATCAGCAATTTATTTGAAAAAATATTTCGCTAACTATTTGAAAATTAATAATTCTTGTCTATCTTTGCCGTCCCTTTCGGGGGATGTACAACCACCTTGAACGAAGCCCTACTGCTTCGATGGGTGTTAAAATTAAAAGATAAAATGTCAGGAATTATTGGAAAAAAAGTAGGAATGACCAGTATCTTTGATGCCGAAGGAAGAAACATTCCTTGTACGGTAATCGAGGCTGGACCTTGTGTAGTTACACAGGTAAAAACCGAAGAAGTAGATGGTTACTCGTCAATCCAACTGGGTTACGATGAGAAAAAGAGAAAAACACAACTCAACCATTGAAAGGCCATTTCGCGAAAGCAAACACAACTCCGAAACGCAAGCTGGTAGAATTTGATTCATTTACAACTGCACTTAATTTAGGTGATGTAGTAACTGTTGATGCATTCGCAGAAGGCGATTTTGTTGATGTTGTAGGTACCTCAAAAGGTAAAGGTTTTCAAGGTGTTGTAAAACGCCACGGATTTGCCGGTGTTGGTATGCAGACTCACGGTCAGCATAACCGTTTACGTGCCCCTGGTTCATTGGGAGCATCGTCATTCCCTTCACGTGTATTCAAAGGAATGCGCATGGCAGGAAGAACAGGTGGAGACAGAGTGAAAATTCAGAACTTACAGGTTTTGAAAGTTTACGCTGAGCAAAACTTATTAGTAGTTAGTGGTTCCATTCCAGGAGCTAAAGGTTCTTACGTAATCTTAGACAAATAATCAGATGGAAGTTAAAGTATTAAACATTTCAGGTAAAGAAACAGGTGCCAAGGTGCAACTTCCTGAATCGGTATTTGGTATCGAGCCTAACGACCACGCGATTTATTTAGATGTAAAACAGTATTTGGCTAACCAACGTCAAGGTACTCACAAATCTAAACAACGTAACGAGATTGCTGGTTCGACCCGTAAACTATACAAACAAAAAGGTACAGGTGGTGCCCGTGCTGGTAGCATTAAATCTCCGTTATTTAACGGTGGTGGTCGTGTTTTCGGTCCTCAGCCACGTGATTACAGTTTTAAATTGAACAAGAAATTAAAATCATTAGCACGTAAATCAGCTTTAGCTTATAAAGCAAAAGATAACAACGTGGTAGTTTTAGAAGATTTCAGCTTCGATACGATTAAAACTAAAAACTTTACAAGTTTATTGGCTGCTTTAAAAGTAGATACTCAAAAAACTTTGTTGGTTTTACCTGCGCAAAATAATAATATCTATTTATCAAGCAGAAACGTTCAGAAAACTAAAGTAATCTCGGCAGCAGATTTAAATACATATGATGTATTAAACGCTGGTGTACTTGTGTTAACTGCTGATTCTGTTAAAACTTTGGAGGAGGCGTTTGCCAAATAATATGGAAATTTTAAAAAAACCAATATTAACCGAAAAAGCTTCAGCTTTAACTGAGAAATCTAACCGTTTCACTTTTAGCGTTAACCACAAGGCTAACAAAATCCAGATCAAAGCAGCTATTGAGAAATTGTACGGTGTAACTATCGTTGCAGTTAACACCATGGTTGTTGATGGAAAAGCTAAATCTCGTTACACTAAAGCAGGTTTTGTATCTGGCCGTAGCCCGAAATACAAAAAAGCAATCGTAACGTTGAAAGACGGCGAAACAATAGATTATTACGCAACCCTTTAATTTAATAATTCATTATAACTATGGGCTTAAGAAAATTTAAACCAGTTACTCCAGGTACCCGCTTCAGAGTTGGTGCTAGCTTTACGGAGATTACAGCAACCAAGCCCGAAAAATCATTGGTTGCATCATCAAAAAAGTCTGGTGGACGTAACAATACAGGAAAGATGACCATGCGCTACATGGGTGGTGGTCACAAAAAATCTTATCGTATTATCGATTTCAAACGCGATAAATTCGATATTCCTGCTACAGTTGCTACTGTAGAATACGATCCAAACCGTACTGCCCGCATCGCATTATTACACTATGCAGATGGCGAGAAGCGTTATATCATTGCTCCTGAAGGATTGCAAGTTGGTTCGGTATTATTATCGGGCGATACTGCAGCTCCAGAAGTAGGTAACACTTTAAAATTATCGAACATTCCATTAGGTTCTATCATCCACAACGTGGAGATTCACCCTGGAAAAGGAGCACAATTGGCTCGTAGTGCAGGTGCTTACGCACAATTAGCTGCCCGCGATGGTAAATATGCTACTTTGAAAATGCCTTCAGGCGAAACCCGTTTAATCCTGACTACATGTCTGGCTACTATCGGTGCTGTTTCTAACTCAGATCACGCAAACGAAGTATTAGGTAAAGCAGGTCGTAAACGTTGGTTGGGCCGTCGTCCGAGAACTAGACCGGTAGCGATGAACCCAGTAGATCACCCAATGGGTGGCGGTGAAGGTAGATCATCAGGTGGTCACCCACGTTCAAGAAATGGCGTTTTAGCTAAAGGCTACAAAACCAGAGAACTTAAAAAATATTCTAATCGTTACATCATAGAGAGAAGGAAGAAATAATGGCTCGTTCGATAAAAAAAGGACCTTATATTGACCATAACGTAGAGAAAAAAGTAAACTCTATGAATGATTCAGGCAAAAAGTCTGTAATCAAAACTTGGTCTCGTAGATCAATGATTTCACCAGATTTCGTTAATCATACATTTGCAGTACACAACGGTAATAAATTTATTCCAGTGTACGTAACAGAAAACATGGTTGGTCACAAGTTGGGAGAATTTGCTCCAACCAGAACATTCAGAGGACACGCTGAAAAGAAAAAATAATTAGACAATGGAAGCAATAGCAAAATTAAACAATTGTCCAACCTCACCGCGTAAGATGCGTTTGGTTGTAGATCTTATCAGAGGTGAACGTGTAGAGAAAGCATTAAGCATTTTAAAGTTTACCAACAAAGAAGCAGCAATAAGAGTTGAGAAATTATTATTATCTGCTATTAAAAACTGGGAAGCTAAAAATGAAGGTGCCCGCCCTGAAGAAAACCAACTTTTTGTAAAAACAGTTATGGTTGATGGTGGCCGTCAGTTAAAACGCTTACGTCCAGCTCCTCAAGGCCGTGGATATAGAATTCGCAAACGTTCTAACCACGTAACGCTGATTGTAGATAGTAAAAATACAGAAACTCAAAACTAATTAGGAAATGGGACAAAAAGCAAATCCAATAGGTGCCAGGTTAGGAATTATCAAAGGATGGGATTCTAACTGGTTCGGTGGCAACAACTACTCCGATAAATTAGTTGAAGATGAGAAAATAAGAAAATACCTTTCTGCCCGTATTGCAAAAGGCGGTGTTGCAAAAGTAGTTATCGAGCGTACGTTAAAACGTATCACTGTAACTATCCACACAGCTCGTCCGGGTATCGTAATCGGTAAAGCAGGTGCTGAGGTTGATAAAATCAAAGAAGAGTTAAAGAAATTAACTAAAAAGGAAATTCAGATTAACATCTTTGAAATTAAACGCCCGGAGCTTGATGCACAATTAGTTGCAGAAGGTGTTGCAAAACAATTAGAAGCAAGGATCTCATTCCGTAGAGCAATGAAATCTTCTATCGCATCAACCATGCGTATGGGTGCTGAAGGTATCAAAATCATGACTTCTGGTCGTTTAGGTGGTGCTGAAATGGCACGTACTGAGCAGTACAAAGAAGGAAGAGTGCCTTTGCATACATTCCGTGCTGATATCGACTATGCTTTAGCTGAAGCTTTAACCACTTATGGTAAAATCGGTATTAAAGTATGGATCTGTAAAGGTGAGGTTTATGGAAAACGTGATTTGTCTCCAAACATTGGTTCGACAAACAACGGTCCTAAAGGCCAGTCGGAGAAACCAGCATTCGGTGGAAGAGATAACAGAGGTGGTGGAAGAGATAACCGTGGTGGTAACGACAGACGTGGTGGAAACCAAGGCGGTGGTCGTGGTCCAGGCCAAGGTGGTGCAAACAGAGGTGGTGGCGCAGGCGCTAACAGAGGTCCTCGTAAATAATTGATTTATTAACATCGTTTAACGATTAGAACAAAATAAAATGTTACAGCCAAAAAGAACGAAGTTCAGGAAGATGCAAAAAGGCAGAATGAAGGGTTTAGCTTCTCGTGGAGCTGAATTAGCATTCGGATCTTTCGGTATCAAATCTTTAGAAGCAACTTGGATCACAAGTCGCCAGATAGAGGCTGCCCGTATTGCCGTAACACGTTTCATGAAACGTGAAGGTCAGGTATGGATCAGAATTTTCCCTGACAAACCGGTAACTAAAAAACCTGCTGAGGTACGTATGGGTAAAGGTAAAGGTGCTCCTGAGTATTGGGTAGCAGTTGTAAGACCTGGACGTGTAATTTTCGAAGCTGAAGGTGTGCCTTTAGAAATTGCTAAAGAAGCATTACGTTTAGCTGCTCAGAAATTACCAATCCAAACCAAATTCGTAGTACGTAGAGATTACGTAGAAGCATAGTAAAGTGTTGAGGTGAATGTTGTAAATACTTGTTTATTATAACCGCTACACTCAACGTAAAAGAAAAAGAAAAATGAAAAATTCAGAAATCACAGGGCTTTCAAAAGAAGAATTAGTAGCTAAGATTGCGGAAGAAAAAGAGAACTTATCAAAATTAAAGTTCGCTCACACTATTTCAGCTATCGAAAATCCTTCGCGTATTGCAAAAGTAAGGAAAGACATAGCCCGTTTAAACACTGAGTTGACTAAAGTGAAAAACACTGAGTCAGCTACTGAAACTAAATAATTCGAGAGTCGACATGGAAAGACAATTAAGAAAAACAAGAACCGGGTTAGTGGTAAGCAACAAGATGGATAAATCTGTTGTAGTGAGCGTGGAACGTAAAGTAAAGCACCCGATTTATGGTAAGTTCGTAAAGAAAACTACCAAATTTATGGCTCACGACGAGAAAAACGAATGCGGTATCGGCGATACAGTATTGATTATGGAAACTCGTCCTTTGAGTAAAAACAAGAACTGGAGATTGGTACAAATTTTAGAAAGAGCTAAATAAGATGGTACAACAGGAATCAAGATTAAACGTTGCTGATAACAGCGGCGCAAAAGAAGTATTGGTAATTCGCGTGCTAGGTGGAACCGGCAAACGTTATGCTTCAATTGGTGATAAAGTAGTTGTTACCGTAAAAAGCGCTATACCTTCGGGTAATATTAAAAAAGGTACAGTTTCTAAAGCAGTTGTTGTAAGAACTAAAAAAGAAATCCGTCGTAAAGATGGTTCTTATATCCGTTTTGACGATAATGCAGCTGTATTATTGAACGCACAGGATGAGCCAAGAGGTACACGTATCTTTGGCCCGGTTGCGAGAGAACTACGTGAAAAACAATTCATGAAAATCGTATCATTAGCACCGGAGGTATTATAAAATGGGAAACAAAGTAAATACACCAAAACTTAAAATCCGCACTGGAGATTTAGTTAAAGTAATTGCTGGCGATTCAAAAGGTCAACAAGGAAAAGTACTTTCAGTACAAACAGATAAAAACAGAGCCATTGTAGAAGGTATTAACTTAGTATCTAAACATACTAAACCAAATGCTGCAAATCCTAACGGTGGTATTATTAAAAAAGAAGCTGCTCTTCACATTTCTAACTTGATGTTGGTTGATCCAAAATCTGGTAAAGCTACACGCGTAGGTCGTAAACTTAACGCTGATGGCAAAATAGTTAGAGTTGCTAAAATATCAGGAGAGGAGATTAAATAATGGCTACTACACCAAGATTAAAAAGCAAATACAAAGAAGAAGTTGTAAGTGCATTAAAAGAAAAATTTCAGTACAAAACTGTAATGCAGGTTCCTAAATTGGAAAAAATCTGTATCAATCAGGGGGTTGGTCGTTTTTCTGTTACAGATAAAAAGATTATGGATACCACAATCGTTGAGTTGACTACCATTACTGGTCAGCAAGCGGTTCCGGCACAATCTAAAAAGGATATCTCTAACTTTAAATTACGTAAAGGTATGCCAGTAGGTGTACGCGTAACATTACGTGATAATAACATGTATGAGTTCCTTGATCGTTTGATTTCTGTTGCTTTGCCACGTATCCGTGATTTCAAAGGTATTAACGATAAAGGTTTCGATGGAAAAGGTAACTACACTTTAGGTGTTACTGAGCAAATCATCTTTCCTGAGATTAATATAGATAAAATCAATAAAATTTTAGGGATGGATATAACTTTCGTAACTTCGGCAAAATCTGACGTAGAAGCGCTTGAGTTATTGAAACAATTCGGATTACCATTTAAAAATCAAAAAACAGCAGAATAATGGCAAAAGAAGGTGTAAAAGCACGCGAAGTTAAGCGCCAAAAATTGGTAGCTAGATACGCTGAAAAACGTGCAGCATTAAAAGCTGCAGGAGATTTCGAGGGTTTGGATAAATTACCAAAGAACTCATCTCCAGTACGTTTACACAACCGTTGTAAATTAACTGGTCGTCCTCGTGGATATATGCGTACCTTTGGTATTTCAAGGGTAACATTCCGCGAAATGGCACTAGACGGTAAAATACCAGGTGTTAAAAAAGCATCTTGGTAATATAAAGTATTAAAATACTGCAGTATCAAGTATCAAGACCAAGCTGTGTCTCGATACTTGATACTTATATGTGTTTATACTAAAAAAGAATTTTAACCGATAGCAGGTCCCACAGCTGGGTAGCAGAAGGAAACCACTATCAAAAACAATAAATAATGAATACAGATCCAATAGCAGATTATTTAACAAGAGTAAGGAATGCCATTAAGGCCAACCACAGAGTTGTAGAAATTCCTGCATCAAACCTTAAAAAGGAAATTACTAAAGTACTTTTTGATAAAGGTTACATCGCGAACTATAAGTTTGAAGATACTACAGTTCAAGGCACTATTAAAATCGCTTTGAAATACAATCCAATTACTAAAGTTCCTGCTATTCGTACATTAGTGCGAGTAAGTAAACCAGGTTTGAGAAACTATGCTGGTGTTGAAAATATGCCAAGAGTATTAAACGGTTTAGGTATCGCAATCTTATCTACTTCTAAAGGTGTAATGACTGATAAAGAAGCAGCCAAATTAAACATTGGTGGTGAGGTATTGTGTCACGTTTATTAATATTTAGGAGAACAACACAATGTCAAGAATAGGAAAAGCCCCAATTACAATCCCTGCAGGTGTTACCATTACCGTATCTAACGATAACGTTGTAACGGTAAAAGGCCCTAAAGGTGAATTAACTCAAACAGTAGATTCAGATATCACTGTAAGTCAAGAAGATGGAATTTTATCAGTTCAACGTCCATCAGATCAAAAGAAACACAAAGCATTACACGGTTTATATCGCTCATTGCTTAACAACATGGTTGTTGGTGTTACAGAAGGTTATAAATTAACTCAGGAATTAGTAGGTGTTGGTTACCGTGCTACAAACACAGGTAATACATTAGATCTAGTTTTAGGTTATTCTCACCATTATGTATTCCAATTGCCAGCGGAAATTACCGTAACTACGCAATCAGAAAAAGGTCAGACTCCTAAAATCATTTTAGAGAGTATCGACAAACAATTGATCGGTCAGGTAGCAGCGAAAATCCGCTCGTTACGTGCACCAGAACCATACAAAGGTAAAGGTATCAAGTTTGTAGGTGAAGTGTTAAGAAGAAAAGCAGGTAAATCAGCATCTAAAAAATAGTAATCATGGCAGGTAAAAAATTATCAAGAAGAGATCGTATTAAAAAAGGGATCAGAAAAAGACTTACCGGTTCGGAAGAACGTCCAAGGTTATCTGTATATAGAAGCAATAAAGGGATTTATGCGCAGGTAATTAACGATGTAACCGGTAAAACAATAGTTTCAGCATCATCATTATCAAAAGATTTTGCAGGTACTGGAAGCAAAAGCGACCAATCAGTTGCAGTAGGTAAATTAGTTGCCGAAAAAGCAATTGCTGCTGGTGTTAAACAAGTTGTTTTCGATAGAAACGGCTATTTATACCACGGTCGTGTAAAATCGTTGGCAGAGGGTGCCCGCGAAGCTGGTTTAGTATTTTAATCTGAAGAAAAAGTAAGATGTCAACTATTAATATAAAAAGAGTAAAAACCACCGATATCGAATTAAAGGATCGTTTGGTTAGTATACAACGTGTTGCCAAAGTAACCAAAGGTGGCCGTACTTTCAGCTTCTCAGCAATTGTTGTTGTAGGCGATGAGAACGGTGTTGTTGGTTTCGGTTTAGGTAAAGCGAAAGAGGTAACTGAAGCAATTGCAAAAGGTGTGGATGATGCTAAAAAGAACTTGGTAAAAGTTCCAATTTTAAACGGTACTGTTCCTCACGAGCAAATCGGTAAATTCTCAGGTGGTTTTGTATTAATCAAACCAGCTGCAGTAGGTACCGGAGTAATTGCAGGTGGTGCAATGCGTGCTGTATTAGAGAGTGCTGGTGTACACAACGTATTGGCAAAATCTAAAGGTTCATCTAACCCACACAACGTGGTAAAAGCAACTGTTGATGCGTTAACTAAAATGCGCGATGCTTATACAGTAGCTCAAACCCGTGGTATTGATTTAAACAAAGTATTTAACGGATAATATCATGGCTAAGATCAAAATAACACAAGTAAAAAGCGTTATCGACAGAAGCGAGCGCCAAAAAAGAACCGTTCAGGCTTTGGGTTTATCTAAAATGAACCAAAGTGTTGAGGTTGAAGCTACGCCGCAAATTATCGGTATGGTTCGTAAAGTGAACCACCTAGTAGCTATCGAAGCAATCTAATAAAAAAGTTAAAGGTAATATGGGGTAAAACCTGTATTACCTTTATATATGTTTAATCGTTGTACCTGTTTAGTGAAAGCGAAGGGCAACACAAATTCAAAAAAATGAATTTAAGTAATTTAAAACCTGCAAAAGGTTCTACAAAAAACAGCAAAAGAATTGGTCGTGGTACAGGTTCTGGTCGTGGTGGTACTTCAACTCGTGGTCACAAAGGTGCGGGTTCTCGTTCAGGTCACTCAACCAAAATCGGTTTCGAAGGTGGTCAAATGCCTTTACAACGTCGTGTGCCTAAAGTTGGTTTCAAACCAATCAACCGTACTGAATACGTTGGTGTAAACTTAGACGTGTTACAAAACTTAGCTGAAAAATTCAGCTTAACAACTATCGATTTCGCCGCTCTCCAGGCGCATGGTTTAGCTTCAAAAAACGACTTAGTTAAAATTTTAGGTCGTGGTGAAGTAAAAGCAAAATTAGAAGTTACAGCACATGCGTTTTCTGCAACCGCACAAAAAGCTATTGAAGCTGCAGGTGGTTCTATTGTAAAATTGTAATTATTAAATGAAGAAGCTATTTACTACTTTAAGTAATATCTGGAAAATTCAGGAATTAAAAGAGCGTATATTGTTTACGCTCTTAATTCTTTTGGTATACCGTTTCGTTTCTCACGTGGTTTTACCAGGTGTAGATGCAACTGCTTTAGGCAACAACGAAAAATCGGGACTTTTAGGCTTACTGGATATGTTTGCCGGAGGTTCGTTCTCTCGTGTGTCTATTTTGGCGTTGGGGGTAATGCCTTATATCTCTGCATCAATTGTGGTGCAACTATTGGGTATTGCTGTTCCTTCTTTCCAGAAAATGCAGAAAGAAGGCGAAAGTGGTAGAAAAAAAATGAACCAGATTACCCGTTACCTAACGGTAGCGATCACAATCGTTCAGTCTGTTGGTTATGTTAAAACGCAGGTTCCGGCAGAGGCTATTTTATTACCAAACACTTTATTTCTAGTGTTATCTACGTTTGTATTAACAGCAGGTACCTTATTTGTAATGTGGTTAGGTGAAAAAATTACTGATAAAGGAATTGGTAACGGTACCTCACTAATCATTATGGTTGGTATCATTGCCCGTTTACCTGTTGCAATTTCTCAAGAGTTTAGTGCACGTGTGGGTTCGTCAAGTGAGGGTGGAGGTCCGGTAGCATTAGTTTTGGAAATCGTTGCCTTATTTGCAGTTGTAATGTTTACCATTTTAATTGTTCAGGGTGTACGTAAAGTGCCTGTACAATACGCTAAGAAAATTGTTGGTAACCGCCAGTTTGGTGGTGTTCGTCAGTACATTCCTTTAAAGGTTAATGCTGCCGGTGTTATGCCAATCATTTTCGCTCAGGCGTTAATGTTCATTCCAGGTGCTATTATGCAGTTTGTTCCTTCATTGCAAGGTTCATGGTTAATCCAGTTCAGTAACACAACTTCGTTGGCTTATAGCTTAACGTTCGCATTTTTAATTATTGCATTTACTTTCTTCTACACAGCCATTACAGTTAATCCAACTCAAATGAGCGATGATATGAAGAAAAACGGTGGTTTTATCCCGGGTGTTAAACCTGGTTTTGCAACATCAACTTTTATTGATGATGTGATTTCTAAAATCACTTTCCCAGGTGCAGTATTTTTAGCGATCATTGCTATTCTGCCTTCTATTGCGGTTAAGTTTGGTATTAAACAAGAGTTTGCTCACTTCTTTGGTGGTACATCTTTATTGATTTTGGTTGGTGTTGTTTTGGATACCTTACAACAGATTGAAAGCTACTTATTGATGCGTCATTACGATGGTTTAATGAAAACCGGTAGGGTTACTGGCAGAACAGGTGTACCTGCTGCAAGTAGCAATGCTGCGTTGTAGTGTAAAGGATGTCTAAAATTTATTACAAGTCTCTTGAAGAGATCGAGTTAATAAGAGAAAGTTCCATGCTTGTTTCTAAAACTTTAGCCGAAGTGGCCAAAGTGATAAAAGCAGGCATGACTACTATTCAGTTAGATAAGTTAGCGTACGAGTTTATTAGTGATCACGGAGCAATCCCGGCATTTTTAAACTACAATGGTTTCCCTTACTCATTGTGTATTTCGCCAAATGAACAGGTTGTTCATGGTTTTCCAGGTGAGTATGTAATACAGGAGGGAGATTTAATTTCGGTTGATTGTGGCGTAATTAAAAACAATTATTTTGGTGATTCGGCTTATACCTTTTCGATAGGAGAGATAGATGCTGAAAAACAAAAGCTGGTTGAGGTTACCAAGCGTTGCCTGGAATTAGGCATTGAAAAAGCAGTAGCTGGCATGCGGATCGGTGATATCGGTTTTGCAGTTCAGCAACATGCGGAGACTAACGGATTTGGAGTAGTAAGAGAACTGGTGGGACATGGTGTAGGTGTAAAGCTTCATGAGAAACCAGAAGTTCCTAATTATGGAAAGCGTGGCGCAGGACCAAAACTTGAAGAAGGAATGGTGATTGCAATTGAACCAATGATTAATGCAGGTGTTGCCGGTGTTAAATTTCATAAAGACGGATGGACTGTAACGAGTAAAGACAATAAGCCATCAGCACATTTTGAACACACAGTGGCCATAAAAAAGGGCAAAGCAGATGTTTTATCAACGTTTTCTATTATAGAAGAAGTTTTACAACAAAAAAAATAAATAATTAAAATTTTTTATTTAATTTTGCAACCCTGTTTAGAAGCAGCTAATTAAGTAACAATCAATAAAATATGGCTAAACAAGCCTCAATTGAACAAGACGGAGTAATAAGAGAAGCATTGTCTAATGCGATGTTCAGAGTTGAACTCGAAAACGGACATGAGATTATTGCGCACATTTCAGGAAAGATGCGGATGCACTACATCAAAATTCTTCCTGGTGATAAAGTAAAACTAGAGATGTCGCCATATGATTTAACAAAAGGCCGCATCACTTATAGATACAAATAAAATGAAAGTTAGATCATCAATTAAAAAACGTAGCGCTGATTGTAAGATTATTCGCCGTAAAGGTAAACTTTACGTTATCAACAAGAAAAATCCGAAATACAAGCAACGTCAAGGGTAATTAAAAAATATTGTAATTTACCGTACAACGGTGGCCCGCCGTTCGGGATTACTTCAAAACATCAATAAATATGGCAAGGATTTCAGGTATTGATTTACCAAGAAACAAAAGAGGAGAGATTGGTTTAACCTATATCTATGGTATCGGTAGAACAACTGCACAACGTATTTTAACTACTGCAGGTATCGATCTAAACAAAAAAGTACAAGACTGGTCTGATGATGAGTTATCAGCGATTCGTACAATGATTAACGATGAGATTAAAGTAGAAGGTGCTTTACGCTCTGAGGTTCAGTTAAACATTAAACGTTTAATGGATATCGGTTGTTACCGTGGTTTACGTCACAGAAAAGGTTTACCTTCTCGTGGTCAGCGTACTAAAAATAACTCACGTACTCGTAAGGGTAAGAGAAAAACAGTTGCTAACAAGAAAAAAGCTACTAAGTAATAGATAGATATGAGATGTGAGATTGTAGATGTGAGAACCATGTCTTTAAAATCTGCTCAAATCTGGAATAAAAGAGAAAAAGTAGGATACTGAGTATCGGGGTAGGGAAAGTTTCCTGTCTCAAGTCTCATATCTAAAATCTAAAAGATAAAATGGCTAAAAGTAAAAAAGTAACAAAAAAACGTATCGTTGTAATTGAGCCTGTTGGTCAGGCGCATATCAATGCTACCTTCAACAACATCATCGTTACCTTAACAAACAACAACGGACAGACTATTTCATGGTCTTCTGCTGGTAAAATGGGCTTTAAAGGTTCTAAAAAGAACACGCCTTATGCAGCTGGTCAAGCAGCTTCAGATTGCGGTAAAGTTGCGTTTGACTTAGGTTTACGTAAAGTTGAAGTATTTGTAAAAGGTCCGGGTTCAGGTCGTGAATCTGCAATCAGAACTTTGCAAGTAGCAGGTATCGAAGTAACATCTATCAAAGATATTACTCCACTTCCTCACAACGGATGTCGTCCTCCTAAAAAGAGAAGAGTTTAATTAATTTTAAAGCTAAGAATCTCCAGCTACAGGTTGGATGATACTTTAAAAACAGAAAAAAAATGGCAAGATATACAGGCCCAAAATCAAAGATCGCCCGTAAATTCAGAGAACCAATCTTCGGTCCTGATAAGGTGTTAGACAGAAAAAATTATCCTCCTGGTCAACATGGCGTTTCAAAAAGAAGAGGAAAACAATCTGAGTATGCAATCCAGTTAATGGAGAAACAAAAAGTAAAATATACTTATGGTGTATTAGAAAAGCAGTTCAGTAACTTGTTTAAAAAAGCATCTTCACGTGCTGGTATTACCGGTGATAACTTACTTCAGTTATTAGAAGCACGTTTAGATAACACAGTATACCGTTTAGGTATTTCAACAACCCGTTCTGGTGCACGCCAGTTAGTTAGCCATAAACACGTAACCGTGAATGGTGAAGTTGTAAATATCCCTTCATATCAGTTAAAAGCTGGTGATGTGGTTGCTGTTCGTGAAAAATCTAAATCATTAGAATCAATTAGTAACTCAGTTGCAGGCAGAACAATCAACAAGTTCGCATGGTTAGAGTGGAATGCTGGTGAATTAACCGGTAAATTCTTAACTTACCCTCAACGTGATGAGATTCCTGAAAACATCAAGGAAAACTTAATCATCGAGTTGTACTCAAAGTAATAAATAAGATAGTTAATTACCTCAAAAGGGTAATTAACTTTTTTCTTGTTACTATATATTCAATAACGAATTTAAAAAATTATAAATGGCAATTTTAGCATTTCAGAAACCTGACAAAGTGATCATGCAGAAATCAACCGATTTCGATGGCACATTTGAATTTCGTCCTTTAGAGCCCGGTTTCGGTGTAACAATTGGTAATGCCTTAAGAAGAATTTTACTTTCTTCGTTAGAAGGTTATGCTATTACTACTATTCGTTTTTCAGGCGTTTCTCACGAGTTTTCTACCATGAAAGGTGTTGTAGAAGATTTAACTGATATCATCTTAAACTTAAAACAAGTTCGTTTTAAGAAAACAGGCGATTCAGGTGATTCTGAAAAAGTTTTCATCATCGTTAATGGTCAGGATCAGTTTAAAGCTGGTGATATCACTAAATTCTCTAACAACTTTACAGTTTTAAACCCTGAGCACGTAATCTGCAACATGGATAAATCTGTTACTTTGGAAGTGGAATTAACCATCAATAAAGGACGTGGTTATGTACCTGCTGAAGAAAATAAAGTTGCTGATGCTGTTGTAGGTGTTATTGCGATCGATTCGATTTATACTCCGATGAAAAATGTAAAATACACGATCGAAAACTTTCGTGTTGAGCAAAAAACGGATTATGAAAAATTAGTATTGGATATCTCTACTGATGGCTCAATTCATCCTGAAGAAGCATTAAAAGAAGCAGCTAAGATCCTTATCCAACACTTTATGCTATTCTCTGATGAGAACCTAGTATTAGAATCTCAGGCTAAAGAAGAAACTAAAGAAGTTGACGAGGAAATTTTACACATGCGTAAAATCCTTAAAACTGAATTGGTAGATATGGACTTATCAGTTAGAGCATTAAACTGCTTAAAAGCTGCTGATATCCGCACTTTAGCTGATTTAGTTTCTTACGATGTTGCTGATATGTTAAAATTCAGAAACTTTGGTAAAAAATCTTTAACAGAGATTCAGGAACTTGTAAAATCAAAAGGTTTATCATTTGGTATGAACCTGTCTAAATTTAAATTAGACGAAGAATAATTCAGTTTTCAGTTGACGGTTTTCAGTTTGAAAATGGGATATTGAAATTTGAAAATTAAATAATTTTTAACAGTGTATAATTCCCTCTGAGACAGAGACGGTATACACTTAATCAAAAAACAATGAGACACGGTAAAAAAGTTAATCACTTAGGCAGAACCGACAGCCACAGAAAAGCGATGTTAGCTAACATGGCTACTTCACTTATTAAAGCAAAAAGAATTACTACAACTTTAGCAAAAGCTAAAGCTTTACGTACTTATGTTGAGCCATTAATCACTAAAGCGAAAAATGACACAACTCACTCACGTCGTACAGTTTTCTCTTACCTACAAGATAAAGAAGTAATTACTATTTTGTTCCGCGAAGTGGCTGAGAAAGTTGCAAACCGTCCAGGTGGTTACACTCGTATCATTAAATTAAACAACCGTTTAGGTGATAACGCTGAAATGGCTTTAATTGAATTGGTAGATTATAACGAAGTTTATGGTAAAGATGTAGAAGCTAAAGAAGAGAAGAAAACTACTCGTCGTGGTAGAAGCAAAGCTGCTGCTCCTAAAAAAGCTGCTGAAGCGAAAGTTGAAGTTGCTGAAGAGGCTGCACCAGAAGCTGCTCCTGCTGAAGAAGCACCAGCTACTGAAGAACCAAAAGGAGAATAATTTTATTCACCTTAAGATTTGGAAAGTCCTGTTCGAAGAGCAGGACTTTTTTTGTTTTTCGATATGCATACTTGGGTTTATTTAAGAGAGCTATTAATTGGTGATCATGGCATAACGATCTAATCTATTTTTTTATCTCTATCGGCGTTCCATTCGCAACATATTTAAATAAGGTATCCATATCAGGATTTTGTAACGCAATGCATCCTGCAGTCCAGTCCTTCTTCGTTTTTATATCTGGCTTAGTCCCATGGATCATGATGCCACTTCCAAGTTTAATTCCTTTTTGCTTTGCCATCGCTTTCTCTTGTTCATTTGGATAGGAAATCCAGAAGCTCTTATAATACTTGTCCTCCCGGTCATATTTTATATCTAGATAATATAAGCCTTCAGGGGTTTTGCCATCTCCGTCGGTTATTTTATTCCCATCAGGACTAAATCCTAAGCTAATTGGTAAAATAAATATGGGCTGTCCCTGTCGCATCACGTGCAATTCTCGTTTGCGTTTTAAAACTAAAATGTAGTCGGATTGCTTCAATGTATGTGCAATAGAGATTAATTTGGCGCGCCAACTTTTAACGGTGTCAATTGTTCTATATGCCTGCATTCTACCCGAGCGATCTACGGCATGATCATCTTTTTGCATAGAGTCGATCGCATTTTTGGTGAGATACTGTAGTCGCCACACCCCTTTATCCTGAAAAATTATTGATTCATGATTAAATACTGGCTTAATAAATTGAGCGAACTTTAATAAATGGTTGTTTTGATCCCTAACTACAATACTGGTATCAATTTGTTTGTTGAAATATTTAAAAAGAGAGTCGTTCCATTTTACACCACTGGCATTTAAGGTTGCAGAATCAATTAGATGTTTGTTCCTGTAATTATCATTTCTTTTAAGGTAAAGGAATATGGCAATTACCACTGCTAAAAGGAATAGTAGACTGTATTTCATGATATGACTAACGTTAAATAGATTGAGTTCTAATTTAAATATAATGAAAATGGAGTATACATGCGTGTAGATATTACAGTCTTGGAGCTTGTTCAATCATTCGAGGATAATCGATTTGAATAGTATTTTACTTATTACTGCTAAATATCAAAGGCAAACAACAGATATTACAGGAATTGCGATATGCTTAGAAAACTATAGAATACCGTGCTATGTACCTATTCTACGGATTCTGTTTTTAGTAAATGCCAACTAATGGCTAATGAACCAATAAGGCAAACGTTTGTCTCATTTTTTCATTACATGGCTTTATTTCAACCAGCTATGCATAAATTAGCTTCAAACAAATTAAAGATGAAATTTAGGTTATTTCTATTCTCCTGCCTTTTGTGGCAGTTCTCGCTCCATGCACAAACACTAAAATATACCAATGGCAACAGCTCATGGAATGCAGATTCGCTCGGCAATCACAGGGTTGTGGTACAATTCGGGGGTACTGGCAAAATTGCTCATGCCAAAATAGACTGGCGCAGAAGAGATGAACACCCTGAAACCAAGGGACTCATTATTCAGGATGCAAATGGTAAAAATGTAGCCGTTTTTGGTGCTGATAAATTAACCCGCGAAAGTGCTGATATTTATTTTGAACCTACTGGTGCGGGAAAATACTATGTGTATTATCTGGCCTATAAAAATGAAGGCAGAAGCAATTATCCTAAGGGTGTTTATTTAAAACCGAAACAGGTAGATCAAAATTGGCTAAACCAGGCTAAACGTACCGCTGTAAATACTTCTGTATTGGAGATCCAGGCTGTTGATGCCTTTAATAGCTTCTACCCAATGGAAGTTATTGCTACCGCTAAAGAAACAGCCGTAATTAAAGCTAAAAACACTGCGGAAGCTTTTGTTGTATTTCCGGAGGATAGGATGTATCCAATTAAAATGCAAAACGATTTGCCTTATCGCTGGATCCAGAAAGGGACTGGTGCTACTTTTGCAGGCACCGCAAGCAAAGGCGAAAATTATGCTTTTCAGCTGGGAGTATTTGCATTAAAAGACTTAAACAATCTAACAGTTGGCTTTGGCGATTTAAAAACAGCCAACGGAAAAGTAATTCCCGCTAAATTTATTAACTGTTTAAATACCAAAGGAACGAGTTACGACAATAAACCGCTTGTAGAAGTGGTTAATGTGGCTTCGGGCAAGGTTCAACCCATGTGGATTACGGTTGATATTCCTAAAACAACAGTAGCTGGTGTATATGTGGGCAACTTTACAGTTAAAGCCAATGGAAAAGCAAAAGTAATCGCTGCCAGAATTACGGTAGGGAATGAGGTGCTTGCTGATGCTGGTGTAGGCACACCAGCTAAACAAACGCGTTTAACCTGGTTAAATTCAACACTGGCGCAAGCCAATACTGTAGTTGCACCTTACACACCGCTAACGGTTCAGGGAAATGTAATTTCGCTTTTGGGACGTAAATTTGAGATCAATCCGGATGGATTCCCTAAACAAATCCAGACTTTTTTTAATGCCGAAATGACGGCTTATACCGATAAGCCCAATAAGATTTTAGCAGAGCCAATCCATTTTCACTTTTTTAATACACCTAAAACACAAGAGAAATTTGTTGCAGGTAATTTTCAGATCACCAGTAAAGAAGCAGGTACAGTAAAATGGACCGCTACCAATACCTCTGAAAATTTAAGAATGGATTTGGAAGGTGCCCTGGAGTTTGATGGTTATGTGCATTACGTAATTAAGGTTACGGCCCTAAAAGACGTAGATTTCAGTAATGTTGATTTTCACATCCCATTTGATAAGGGCTCGACCAAGTATTTAATGGGATTGGGCGAAAAAGGTGGCGTTAGACCAGATACTGTTAAGTGGAAATGGGATGTAGCCAATAAAAACCAGGATGCTGTATGGATCGGTAACGTAAATGCGGGGCTGTATTACAATTTAAGAGATGAGCGCTATGTTCGTCCGTTGAATACTAATTTTTACTTGCAGAAACCTTTATTGTTACCTAAATCGTGGGGCAATGAGGATAAAGGCGGGATTCAGATTAATGTTAAAGGCAGTTCGATGCTTGCTGATAACTTTACCGGCGCAAGAAGCATGAAAAAAGGCGAT
This sequence comes from Sphingobacteriaceae bacterium, assembly GCA_965284455.1. Lineage (GTDB taxonomy): Bacteria > Bacteroidota > Bacteroidia > Sphingobacteriales > Sphingobacteriaceae > Pedobacter. The sequence continues at coordinate 3,532,102 of OZ260086.1, read as the reverse complement.
GTACTCTATTATAATTTTAACCTGCTGATTACACCGTTTCACTTGCTCGATACCGATTTCCAGTGGGATAATCGTTTTTACCATAAATATGGCGAATTAGATGCCATTAAAGCGGCAGGTGCAAGTGTGGTAAATATTCACCATGCAACACCAATTAACCCGTGGATCAACTATCCGTTTATCGAATGGAAAAAGATGAAAAACTATATCAGCGATGCGCACAGCAAAGGCCTGAAAGTTAAGATCTACAATACCGTTCGCGAACTTTCTAACCATGCCTACGAGTGGCCTGCTTTGCGGAGTTTAGGTACTGAAGTTTATTCGCCTGGAAAGGGTGGAGGCTTTAGCTGGTTGCAAGAGCATTTGGATTCTAATTACATTGCGGCCTGGTTTGTACCCGAAATTAAGGATGCAGCAGTAATTAACAGTGGAATGAACCGCTGGCATAACTATTACGTAGAAGGAATGAACTGGCTGGTTGATAATGTCGGCATTGATGGCGTTTATCTGGATGATGTGGCTTTTGACCGTGTTACGATGAAGCGGATTAAACGCGTATTAACCCAAAATAACCATCCGGGTATTATCGATCTGCATTCGGCAAACCAGTACAACAAAAGCGATGGTTTTAACAACAGCGCCATTTTATACATGGAGCACTTCCCTTACCTGAACCGCTTATGGTTTGGCGAATATTTCGACTACCAAAAAAATAACCCTGACTTCTTTTTAACCGAAGTGAGTGGAATTCCGTTTGGTTTAATGGGCGAAATGTTGCAGGATGATGGAAATCCATGGCGTGGAATGATTTATGGCATGACAAGCCGTTTAGGATGGTCGGAAAAGAGTGATCCAAGACCTTTGTGGAAAGCATGGGACAATTTCGGAATTAAAGGTTCGGAAATGTTTGGTTACTGGAGCGAAAACTGTCCGGTTAAAACCGATAATCCAAAAGTGTTAGCTACCGTGTATAAAAAGCAAGGTAAAACCATGGTGGCTTTGGCCAGCTGGGCCGAAGGTGATGTAAAAGTTAATTTAAATATCGATTGGGCTAAGTTAGGTTTAGATGCTGGTAAGGTAAAAATAACAGCTCCGGCAATTGATAAATTTCAAACGGCAGGAAATTACGCTGATGGAAAATCGATCCCGGTTGAAAAAGGAAAAGGTTTGATTCTGATTATAGAATAACACTTTTTTATCAAGATCGATACAATCGATTAGCTCATTCCTCCCAATGCAATTAGGATGATGTTAAAAAAAAATAGCTCAGGGTTTAAACCCTGAGCTATTTTTTTTAATCGAAGAATTATACCTTCACATTTTCCATGCCGTATTGTTTCAACACATCGGCCGGTACGCCAGCCCATTGGTTTGGGGCATTGCCTACATAACCAATATCTTTTACGCCCATTTCGGTCGTGTAAAAGCCCGATGCAGTTAAATCTCTCATCCGGTTAAAAAATGTTACTCCTGGCCTTACTTCTGGTTTAGCCTTTTTAGGGTAAGCAATTTCATCTACAATAGAAATCTGCTCATCTGTTGAAGCCTCTACAAATGGTTTCTGGAACTTATTGAAACAATAAACATCCAGCCATTTCAAGCCGCCCCGCATAGGTACTTTATGCTCTGGAATGTCTTTTACAATAAATTCGATAAATTCGGGTACTTTGGCATCAGATGCACTGCCCGAAACATCATCTTTAGGGATAATGATATCGGCTAAAACGGTGATCGTTGCCATTTCATGTTTGGTAAAAAAGTTTTCCGCTTTCAGGCTTTTATCGCGGTCTATTTCCCATTGCTCCCTGCCGGTCTCTTTTGCCGTTTCATCAGTTACAACCGCTTCGGTTTTATTTTCGGGTTGTTTACAGGCCTCTAATATTACTGCGGTGCTAATGGCTGTTAAACCCAATGCCTTTATGGAATCACGTCTGTTCATGTTGTAATTCTTTTAAATGTTTTGTTTTTTCTTTTGAGCTAAAATGTATTCGGCGGTACGCATAGAAAGCGCCAGGATAGTCCAGGTTGCGTTCTTATCACCTTGCTGTACAAACGGGCCAGCATCTACCACAAACAGGTTTTTGCAGTCGTGCGCCTGGCAGTATTTATTCAATGCCGATTTTTTAGGGTCATCGCCCATGCGTATGGTTCCAACTTCGTGAATAATTTTACCCGGATTAAGCAAGCCATAATTGGTATCGGCACCCTGTATTTCTGAAGTTACCACAGCGCCCATTTCTTTCATAATGCTTAAAAAAGTTTCCTGCATGTGCTTGGCCTGAAGAATCTCTTCTTTTGCCCATTTGTAGTTAAACCGCAATACCGGTATGCCATATTTGTCGACCATATTAGGATCGATTTCGCAATAATTGTCTTCGCGCGCGATGGCAGTCCCTCTACCAGCCATACCCACTCCAGTCCCATAAAAACGACGATAATCGTCTTTTAACGATTTACCATAGCCACCAGCCTCTTTCATTTTGCCATCTCTGCCGGGTATCATACCATTCATTTCGGCTACACCACCTCCAAAGCCATAAGCTGGCATGCCCATGCCACCCCAGTATTCAATGTGGTAGCCGCGCGGGAAATTTAAGCGTTTATTATCCAGCCACCATGGCGAGTAAATATGAACGCTACCCACACCATCTTCGTTGTAGCGTTTCCGATCCATCAGTTGCGGTAGAAAACCTGAAACACTTGCTCCGGTCGAATCGTGCAGGTATTTGCCAACAACACCGCTGCTATTGGCTAAGCCATTGGGATGTGAGTTTGATTTCGAATTCAATAATATCCTCGCCGATTCGCAGGCACTGGCACCTAAAATAACCAGCTTACCATTAACCTGATATTCTTGCAGATCTTTGCGGTTTACATACGAAACACCTTTTGCACTACCGTCTTTATCGGTAATTACTTCACGTACCATCGCATCGGTAATTACAGTCAGGTTACCGGTTTTTACAGCGGGGTTTACCAAACATGACGAGGCGGAGAAATCTCCGTAAACTTTACAGCTTCTGCCACACTGGCCACAGTAAAAACAAGGTGCACGGTCGTTATTGTTTGGGAGTGCTTCAGTAAGTACCGAACCACGGCCTGCAATTACTTTTACACCAGCTTTTTCAGCCCCTTTTTTGATAAATAGTTCATTTAAACGCGGTTTAGGTGGTTTCATGAAAATCCCATCAGGTTCGCTTTCAATGCCTTCAACGGTACCATAAATACCAATCATGCGGTCAACCTTATCGTAAAATGGCTTTACATCAGCATAAGTAATTGGCCAGCTATCGGTTAAGCCATCTTTAGGTTTAAAATCTTCTGGTCCCATGCGAAGAGAAATTCTTCCCCAGTGGTTGGTACGACCGCCCAGCATGCGCGAACGGAACCATTCAAATTCACTTTTGTTCTTCTGGGTATAAGGCTCACCTTCCAGTTCCCAGCCGCCATAAGAAGCATCGAAATCGCCAAAAGGACGTACGGTGCCGGCACCTCTGCGGGGCGATTCCCATGGCCATTTTAACTGGTGTGAATCTAATCGTGGATCGAAGTTTTGGCCAGCTTCGAGCAATAAAACTTTTTGACCTGCATGTGCCAATACGTATGCAGCCATTCCGCCACCAGCACCCGAGCCAACAATTATGGCATCGTAAACCGTAGGCGATTTCTTTATCTGAAAGTCACTCATGTAAAATGGTTAGATGTTTAATACATCTAATCTAAAGTTTAATTTTTTTAAATAAAAGCAATCGTCTTCTTTGGAATCAATATAGATAAAGAAGCTTTATGTATTTCTAAATCGTATTACGTCAATCATTTGTTTAATACAGCTTCAGCGGTTTTTCAACTAGGAATACATTCCATATTCCCTCTTACATCTTCCATTATTTTTTTCATGGTCGCTCTATTGTTACATTATTTCAAGTATAATGGTTAGCCCGTAAACTTGATTATCTTTGCAGCTTAAACTTTATCAATGCCAGTATCTGCCTATATCGAACAATTTATTGCTGCTTTAAAAGAGAGTTTTGAAACCAGAACTTTTGTAAAGGTTTCTTTTGGTAACTATAAAGGAACAGAAGAAGCTTTAAAGCAAATCCTGATCCGCAGGGTGGTGATTAAACGTGAGGATAAACTTGCTTTTACTTATCGCTATAAAACCCGCGATGTGATAAAAAATTATATGCTCGATGAGGCCTTAAGTTTGATTTCGGCGTATCTGGAGAATGGCTTTAAAATCGGCACCTTATTTACCACAGATAAAGACCTGATACTGGAAGAGCTGAACAATGGAAAGATAACGATAAGGGAAAATAAAGCATCGAGTAAGGAGGCACCATCGGACAGTCACGATAAGGAAAAAGCGAGATTGATTAAAGCAGATTCGAAATCGTATTTAACTGAACTAAAAATTACCGATGCAGAGGGTAAGGTATTTAAAAATGCGCAGGATAAATTCCGTCAGATTAACCACTATATCGAAATTTTAAGTTCATTAATTAAAGAACTGCCGGCAGGAGCTATCAAAAAGGTTGCCGATATGGGCTCGGGCAAAGGCTATTTAACATTTGCACTTTACGATTACCTGCATTCGGTTTTGAAACTGGATTCGGAAGTGGTTGGGGTGGAGTACCGTCAGGATATGGTGGAGCTATGCAATCAGGTTGCTGAAAAATCTTCTTTCGATAAATTGGATTTTGTACAGGGAACAATTCAGGATTACCAGGCTGCGGATGTAAACCTGCTGATTGCATTACATGCCTGCGATACGGCCACGGATGATGCTATTTTTAAAGGAATTAAAGCCAATGCCGAACTGATTGTGGTTGCACCTTGTTGCCACAAACAAATACGTAGGGAAATTGAACAGCACAAAGTGAAAAATGATGTTTCTTTTTTAACCAAATACGGGATATTTTTAGAACGTCAAGCAGAGATGGTTACCGATGGTATACGTGCTTTGATTTTAGAGTATTTTGGTTATAAAACCAAGGTTTTCGAATTTATTTCTGATGCACATACACCAAAGAATGTGCTTGTTGTGGGCGTGAAGAAAGCAGAAAGCTTAAAAACTAAAGCTGAAAGCGAAAGGCAAGCGGAGATTTTAGAGAAAATTAAAGCAAGCAAGGAGTATTTCGGGATTGGTTACCATCATTTAGAGAGGTTGCTGGAATTGTAGATTTGATTCTTTTTTCCAGTTGATAACCGTCATTTCGACCGTAGCGGACAAATCTTATCGTTTAAACATAAATCCAAAGCAATACTGGTTTTTTCTTTGTTTTGAGCAGAGCGTCTATTTTTCGCATGATCACATCTGATAAAACCGGACAACCGGCGCTTTGTCCAAATAAAGTTTGTGGATAAATTTCATGATCGGGAATCGGTGTATAGGAATGTAAAACCACAATGCGTTTAAAAGCGTTGCTGTTTGTTTTCTCCAGGCCATACATTTTATAGTGGATATTAATGCCCCAGTTACTAAAGGCACGGCCTTTTACCTTGTATTTTCCCAGCGAAGTGCAATAACTGCCTTCTTTATTGCTAAACACCACTTTGGTTGGTGTGCTGCCTCCGCCAACACCATGGGCACATAAACCTTCGATGGTAATTACTTTCTGCTTAAAATCGTAAACAAAAAGCCTGTTTTTACCAGAGTGGATATTCATATCAATCATAATAGACATGGAAGTATCCATGTTATTTTTCTTGCAGAAAGTTAAGGCCTCATTAATTCTATCGGTACTTATTTTGTTGTTTGCAGCAGATTTAAACCCAAACACTGTAAATAAGATGAGGAGAGCGAATAATTTTTGCATTTGTTATGATAGCGGTTGGTGGAGCATGATTTCGGTCGGTGAGGACACCAACCGATAGAACGGAACTTATAAATGCAGTAAAATTACGGCAATTAATGCAGGGATTGATTGCACATACAGAATTTTCTTGCTGGCTGTGGCTGCACCATAAATACCTGCAATAATTACACAGGTTAAGAAGAATATGGCTACATAAAGGCGCCAGTGATGATCGGTTATGCATAACGACCAAATTAAACCTGCGGCTAAAAAACCATTATACAAGCCCTGATTTGCTGCCAGTGTTTTAGTTGGCACAAATAAATCTTTCGGGATGGTTTTAAAAACTTTTGGTGCCCTGGTTGTCCAGGCGAACATTTCTAGCCAAAGGATATAAATATGGATAAGGGCAACAAGCCCGATCATGATTTGCGCTGCTATTTGCATTTTATTGGAGATTATGATGATTTAGGTGATTACGCCGGTTAATGTTCGGTTTTAATAAAGATATAAAACTTTGATGATTATTACAGGGGTGATTAATTGATTATCCTTAAGGTCATTTCTTGTTTTATGCACTGTCTGTCACTACCTAAACCCGATAGGAGCGAACAAGGAGTGCAACGAAGTAAAGCGGATAGCGGGACGAGTGCTCCCGACGAAATTCGAACTTTCATTTCCAAATGATTTTAAGCATTTATTTTGGTCGCCCACTCCATGCTTTTAGCTTTAGTCTTTCCGCTTTAATCTTTCTTATGCTTTAATCTTTAACGCCCCTTATCCATCTGCCATCGTATATTTTTCATCTCTTTCTGTCATGCTGTCAGTATCAAATCAGATTATTTTTTACATTTTATCAGTCTTTTGTTCATATTATCTGCCAAAAACCAATTGGCACAAGCATTGTTTAACAGGAGTAGAAATTATAATACTTTAAAAAAGAGAAAATAAAAATACAATGGGAAAAATTATTGGAATAGACTTAGGAACAACAAACTCTTGCGTGAGCGTAATGGAAGGCAACGAGCCTGTAGTTATCGCAAACAGTGAGGGCAAACGTACTACACCGTCTATTGTTGCTTTTGCAGAAAACGGTGAGCGTAAAGTTGGCGAGCCTGCTAAACGTCAGGCTATAACCAACCCAACCAAAACGATATATTCGATTAAACGCTTTATGGGTAACAGCTACGACGAAAGTGCGAAAGAAGCTGGACGCGTACCTTATAAAGTAGTAAAAGGCGATAACAACACACCGCGTGTTGAAATCGACGACAGAAAATACACTCCACAAGAGATTTCTGCAATGATTTTGCAGAAAATGAAGAAAACTGCTGAAGATTTCTTAGGTCAGGAAGTTACTGAAGCGGTAATTACTGTACCAGCTTATTTTAACGATGCACAACGTCAGGCTACTAAAGAGGCTGGTGAAATTGCAGGTTTAACTGTAAAACGTATCATTAACGAGCCAACTGCAGCTGCTTTAGCTTATGGTTTGGATAAAGCACACAAAGACATGAAAATTGTTGTGTTTGACTGTGGTGGTGGTACACACGACGTTTCTGTATTGGAATTAGGTGATGGCGTTTTCGAAGTAAAATCTACTGACGGTGATACACACTTAGGTGGTGATGACTTTGACCACATTATCATCGATTGGTTAACAGCAGAATTCAAAGCTGAAAACAGCATGGATTTATCTAAAGACCCAATGGCTTTACAACGTTTAAAAGAAGCTGCTGAGAAAGCTAAAATTGAGCTATCAAGCACAACTTCTACTGAGATTAACTTGCCATATATTACTGCTGATGCAAGCGGTCCTAAACACTTGGTACGTACATTATCACGTGCTAAATTTGAGCAATTGGCTGATAGCTTAATTAAACGTACTATCGATCCTTGTAAATCTGCTTTGAAAAACGCTGGTTTAAGCACAAGCGATATCGACGAAATTATCTTAGTTGGTGGTTCAACACGTATCCCTGCAATTCAGGATGCTGTTAAAGCTTTCTTCGGTAAAGAGCCAAGTAAAGGTGTTAACCCTGATGAAGTTGTAGCAATTGGTGCTGCTATTCAAGGTGGCGTATTAACTGGTGATGTGAAAGACGTATTGTTATTAGACGTTACTCCTTTATCGTTAGGTATCGAAACTATGGGCGGTGTAATGACTAAATTAATCGAGTCTAACACAACTATCCCGACTAAAAAATCAGAAACTTTCTCAACTGCAGCTGATAACCAGCCATCAGTAGAAATCCATATTTTACAAGGTGAGCGCCCAATGGCTGGCCAAAACCGTACAATTGGCCGTTTCATTTTAGATGGTATTCCACCAGCGCCTCGCGGTGTGCCTCAGGTAGAAGTATCTTTCGATATTGATGCTAACGGTATTTTACACGTAAGTGCAAAAGATAAAGCTACTGGTAAAGAGCAAAAAATCCGTATCGAAGCGTCTTCAGGTTTAACTGATGCTGAGATCAAAAAAATGAAAGAAGAAGCTGAAGCTAATGCAGCAGATGATGCTAAGCAAAAAGAAGAAGCTGATAAAATTAACGGAGCTGATGCTTTAATCTTCTCAACTGAGAAACAGTTAAAAGAGTTTGGTGATAAATTATCTGCAGATAAAAAAGCACCTATCGAAGCTGGTTTAGAAAAATTAAAAGCAGCACATTCTTCACGTAACTTTGCAGATATCGATGCAGCTTCTGCTGAATTGCAAGCTGCCTGGAATGTAGCATCAGAAGAAATGTACAAAGCTGGCGAGCAGCCTCAGGGTGGTGAACAACCACAAGCTGATGGTCAGGCTCAAGGTGGCGATAACGTTACTGATGTTGACTTTGAAGAAGTGAAAGAAGAGAAATAAGTCTTTGAGTCTTCAGTCCTGAGTCGAGAGTCTTGGGATAAAATAAAAAGCGTTTCTGATTAAGTTCAGGAACGCTTTTTTGTGGGCTAAACCCTGTAAAGTTTAATTAGCCACAAAGTACTAAACTAAATTTTCCTCAATAATATCCTGAAGTTCTTTTTCGTTAACGGATAGTTCGTAAAGCAGTTTAAACTGGTTTTTAGTACGATCGAGGTTTTGTGTCGGATAATCGGTAGGATAATACTTATTACCACCTAAAAAGTCGGTTAAAAAGCGTAAAGCCTGCATATAAATGATGTATTTACCCGAAAATAGGATAAGCTCTTTCTCTGTTTCGGTTAGAATACTTTTCATCTCAGCTAAATAGCCTTTTATCATCGCTTCAAAATAAGGCAAACGGATTTTAATCTTCGCTAAGTCGGTTTCGTTTTCTGAGTATGCACAAAGATAGGTGCGCATCATATCGCCCAGATCAGAAATAAATTTTCCGGGCATAATGGTGTCCAGGTCAATTACACAAATGCCCTCATAGCTTTCATCATCTAATAAAACATTGCTTATTTTAGTATCATGGTGCATTACCCGGTCGGGAAAATCCTTCCGGTGTGCATAAGAAATGTAGTAGTCTAAAATGTAGTTGTGAGATAAAGCGTTTTCGATCTGTGCCGCTGCCTCCATTTTTAGCTTATCGCTGGCCTGGTTTAAGGCTAGTATAAATTGCTCGTAACGCAAGGCGAGGTCATGAAAACCCGGTATGGTTGGCTGAAGGCTACCGGCATCAAAATTATCGAGTAATCTGCTCAGTTTGCCAAATTGTTTTGCTGCTTCGTAAGCCTGTTTAGTATCGGCTAAAACATCTAAGGAAATGGTATTGGGTACAAAAGGGAGCATCCGCCAGTACTCATGGTGGATATAAGCCATTTCTTCACCTTTGGTAGTAGCGACTGGTTTAATAAAAAGGTAATCGGGGTAAGCGAAGCTCAGGTAGTCGGCTATTGCCCGCAGATTGCTGGCAATGGTTTGTGGCGAAGTAAAAACTACTGTATTGATGTTCTGAAGAATGTATTTTTTTTCTTCAGCAAAAGGCGAAAGCAAATAAGTACGGTTTATTAATCCCGTACCTATTTGTGTAATCGTAATATTCTCTTTAGCGTATCCGTAAGCTTCTAAAACTTCGTCAGCTAAATTTAGTCCCATAATTTTTCAGGGTATGTTCCATCTTTAATCAACTGGTCAATGCAATCCTGAACAAAGGGTTTATCTTCTTTGTAGGTTACACCGAACCATTTATTTGTAGTTGGTACTACTTTAAATGTGGCGGTATTGCTTTTTACCAGGTTCTCGCCAATTAACGGGATAAAGAATTCTGCTTTAGGTTTATCTTTATTAGCCATTGCAAATTCTCTGAACATATCTTCAGTAATTTTGAAAACTGCAGGTGTAAAGCCCCAGAAATTCATCGAAACAGGGGTTTCAAAACTTAATGGGAACTCTTCGCCATCTTCTTCGTAAAAGATGTTTCCATCTTTTGGATAAACTTTGGTACGCTCTACAATTTCTTCTAAATTATTGGCTGCATCTACTTTACAAACCCCGCGCGAAACTGCGCCAAATTCAGAGAGTGTATTGCCTACCTGATAACCGATAATAGAGTAATTGCTATCTGTAACTTCTGTAGTTAAGAAATCAACCATCTTTTTAAAGGCATCATAACCATAAAAATCATCAGCGTTAATTACGCAGAAAGGCTCTTTAATGGCATTTCTACCTGATAGGATAGCGTGTGCAGTACCCCATGGTTTTTCTCTGTAAATTTCTTCTTCAATACCAAACTGCTTTAAATCGAAGTTTTGAAAAACATAATCAGTTTCAATTCTACCGGCAAGTTTAGGTTCGAAAATAGCTTTAAATTCATTTACAAACTCTTCTTTAATGATAAATACAATTTTACCAAAACCAGCATTAATTGCATCGTAAATAGAATAATCGATAATGGTTTCGCCATTCGGTCCAAAGCCATCAATTTGTTTCATGCTTCCGTAACGGCTAGCCATACCAGCAGCCAATATTAATAGGGTGGGTTTCATCTATTGCTTGTTAATTTTTGTTAGGGTTGAACCTTTTTGATCACTAAAGTGATTTAATTCACTCGGTTCATATCGCGAAATTAATAATTTGAGCGTTTAAAAGGTTAATTATTTGTTTTTTAGAATCCAAAAAGTCCGCCGCCAGATTTTGACCTGGTTTTTTTTCCGGTAAGCATACCAAAAATACCACGAACAATTTCTTTGCCTATCTGGCGTGTAATGGTAGCACCCATTACCTGTTCTACCAGGCTTTTTTCTCCTGGTTTAGGTTTACTCTCTGCTTCTGCCTGTTTTTGGGCTTCTACTTCTTGTTTTTCTTGCTCTTCAGCGGCAATTTGTTCGTTAATGCGTTTGGTTAAAATATCGTAGGCACTTTCCGGATCGATCGGATCTTTGTATTTGGCAAACATGGGGCTGGCATGTACAACCTTATCAAAATCAGCAGCGGTAAGCGGACCCATTATTGCCCTTGGTGGAGTAAGCATTGTTGCCGAAACTTCGGTTGGAATACCTTTCTCATTAAGTACAGTAACCAAAGCCTGGCCGGTACCTAAAGAGGTTAATATCTTGTCTATTTCGTAAAAATCAGATTTCGGGTAGGTATTTACAGTTTTCTTTAAGGCATCCACGTCGTTTGGTGTAAATGCTCTCAAAGCATGTTGTACACGGTTACCCAATTGGCCTAAAACACTTTCAGGTACATCGGTAGGGGCCTGCGTACAGAAGAAAACCCCAATTCCTTTTGAGCGGATTAACCTGATAATGGTTTCGATCTGCTCTAAGAAAGCCTTTGATGAGTTTTTAAACAACAAGTGGGCTTCGTCAAAAAAGAAGATCAGCTTGGGTTTATCCAGGTCGCCGACCTCGGGCATAGTGTTAAAAAGCTCTGCCAGTAAACTCAATAAAAAGGTAGAATATAAAACAGGCTGATTTTGAACATCGGCAATATTCAATAAACTGATGGTGCCTTTGCCGTCTACACGTTCAAAAAGATCTTCTATGTCGAAAGATTTTTCGCCGAACATGCCACCTAAACCCTGTTGTTCAATGGCTACAATTTTTCTTAATATGGTACCCGATGTAGCTGTAGAAATGCTGCCATAACTGCTTTTTATTTCTGCTGCACCAGCACCTTCTGATAAATAGGAGACCAGTTTCTTTAAATCATTTAAATCGATAATTGGCATTTTGTTATCATCGGCATATTTGAAGATAACAGCCATAACACCAGATTGGGTATCGTTTAAATCCAACACTTTTGAAAGGAGCGTAGGGCCAAATTCAAGTACGGTTGCACGCATCTGAGCACCCATTTTACCTGATAGCGAATAAATTTCGATTGGAAATCCTGTGGGTGTAAATGGTTTATTAAGCTGCTGAGACCTTTCTTCTATTTTTGGGTTAACAGCGCCCGGTTGGTTTAAACCCGATAAATCGCCTTTTACATCTAACATAAAAACAGGAACACCGGCATCTGATAACTGTTCGGCCAGTAACTGTAGCGTACGGGTTTTACCTGTACCCGTAGCACCGGCAATTAAACCATGCCTGTTCATCATTTTTAATGATAAGTTAACTTCGGCTTCACTGTAAACCTGTCCGTCTAAAATTCCGGCGCCTAAATAAATGTACGAACCCGTTGGGGCATAGGATGATTTTATTCTTTCGATGAATTTTGAAGACAAATCGCTCATTTTTATAAAATTAGACCGCCAATTTAAGAAACTAATCTTAAAAAGATTGTGTTTTGGTATGCACTTTTAATGCAAATTTTTGCACAAACGGTTGATTAATGTTGCTGGTTAAGTTGCTTATAATAATTAATTTCGTTCTTAAGCGATTGTATTTCTTCCTGCATGTCCTGTAGCTGATTAAGCAGGTGTGAAACTGCGTAAATGCCCTCAAGGTTAATCTCTAAGTCCTGAGCCAGGCGCAGGTACTGTTCAAGTTTCGTCAATTCGGCCATGGGTAAAAAGGCTGCTTTCTTTTTAACGGTGGTGTGGATCAAACCAAAATCTTCGAGAGATTGGATAAAATTAATCTCCACATGATGATAAGCGCAAATATCTTCGACTGGAATTAGCTTATTTTCCATGTTGTTTAAAGTTTAGAGAGTTTTTCGAATAGTTCTTTTTGCTCAGTGTTTAAGCTGGTAGGTAATTTAACCAGCCACTTGATGTATAAATCGCCAAAGTGATTTTCCTTTTTATAAACCGGAAAGCCTTTTCCTTTTAAACGCAGGGTGGCATCTGGCTGTGTACCTTCCGGTACTTTTAATTTCACTTTGCCATTAAGGGTATCTATAATTTTCTCGCCGCCCAATACAGCGGTATATAAGTCGATTTCTTCCTGTATGTAAATGTCGTTTCCTTTTCGCTTAAACTTAGGATCATCCGAAATGCTGAACTTGATGTACAAATCGCCGGGAGGGCCATTATTCACCCCAGGTGCGCCATAACCTGCCAATTTAATTTTTTGCCCGTTTTCTACTCCTGCAGGGATGGTGATGCGTACTTGTTTGCCATTTACGGTTAAGGTTTGCTTGTGGGTAGTATAAGCATCGAGCAGGTTTAGCTGCAAATCGGCATTGTAATCCTGTCCTTTAAATGGTGAATTTCTACTACTCCGGCCTCCGCCGCCAAACATTGATGAAAAGAAATCAGAAAAGTCTCCTCCACCAAACCCATCGGTATAGCTGCTGCCGCCAAAGCCACTACCTTGCGATTGATACTGCCTTTGTTGCCGCTGCTGGGCATCTAACTGATCGGCATGCTGCCAGTCTTTGCCGTACTTATCGTATTTCTTCCGTTTCTCCGGATCGCTTAAAACCTCGTTGGCTTCGTTAACCTGCTGAAACTTTTTGTTGGCCTCCTCATTGTTTGGGTTAAGATCGGGGTGATGTTTCCGGGCTAGTTTTCTATAAGCTTTTTTAATATCCTCTGTACTTGCATCTTTCTTTAAATCGAGGATTTTATAATAGTCTATGTAGTCCATAATGGCTTAACAAATAAGTTAGGGGAATGTTCTTTTTATAGCATAAATGTAAGGTTTTAACGCGGAAATGTACATAAGGTGAAGAGAAGGAAGCGCAGGGTAAGAAATACTAGGAGCAATTTTTTTCGCAAAGGACACGAAGAGTAGGCGCAAGCACACAAAGAAATATTCAGTGCCAATCTGTGCCTTCGTGGCAAAAAATAAAGGGAATGAGTTGTATAAATATTAGATACAATGGAAGCACTGTAAACAAAAAAAGTGCCCCATATAGAGACACTTTAATCGATAAAGGTAGAGAGAAATTTATTTTTTGTTTTTCACATATTTTTCTAACCACTGGTCTTGCTCCCATAGCATGTGCAACAGGTTTTCTTTACCACGGTAGCTATGGGCTTCGTAAGGTAAAAATACAAAACGGGTAGTTCCACCAGCACCTTTAATGGCATTAAACAAGCGCTCACTGTTAATGGGGAAGGTACCCGGGTTATCATCAGAATCTCCGTGGATTAAGAGTAACGGGGTTTTAATTTTATCGGCGTAACTAAACGGACTCATTTCGTAATACAATTGAGGCGCCTGCCAATAGGTACGCTCTTCATTCTGGAAACCAAAAGGCGTTAGGGTGCGGTTATAGGCACCACTGCGGGCAATGCCGGCTGCAAAAAGATTGGTGTGCGCCAATAAGTTAGCTGTCATAAAGGCACCATAACTGTGGCCACCAACGGCCATCCGTTCTTTATCACCTACACCTAACTCTGCAAGTTTATTAATGGCAGCTTCGGCGTTTAGCTGTAACTGATCTACAAAAGTATCATTCGGTTTTTTACCTTCTTTAGCTACGATGGGCATTTCGGCATTGTCTAAAACAGCATAGCCACGGGTTACCCAAAAAATAGGAGAGGCCCAGCTAATGGCGGTAAACTTATCTTTCGATCCCCGGATCTGCGCCGCATCTGCTGCAGAATTAAACTCGCGTGGGTAAGCCCAAATCAAAGCAGGTAGCGAACCATCTTTTTCTTTATTATAGCCTTTGGGTAAGTATAAATCGCCGGTTAAATCAACTCCATCAGCACGCTTGTACGAAATTTTTTCTTTGGTAATCCCTTCTAAAGATGGGTAAGGATTGCTGAAATCGGTTATTGGCCTGTCGGCAACACGGAGTATTAGATTTTTGATGAAATAATTCGGTACCAGTTTCTGGCTTTCTTTACGGGTAAGTAAAACCAATTTGTCTGGATCTATTACTTCACTTACATATTCAAAAGTTCCTTCGGCACTGCGCCAGATAATTTCATTTTTTTTGCTGGTCAGGTCGAATTTCGCCAGGAAAGGCAAATCTCCTTTTTCCGAAGAGCCAACCGGATTGTTCATCAGCAACTTGGTACCATTATCTACGGTTTTAATTACCTGACGGCCATATTTGTTTTTAGCGGTTACCGGAGAACCAGGATTGCCATAGGCATCGGTTTGGTTTCTGCTATACAATTCTTCTACGGCACCGGTTGTTGGATTATAAAGGCTTACAGTGCTGGTTTGTTTACTGCGCAGGCCTTCCATAATTAGTGCCAGATTAGCATCACCCCACTGTATACCGCGGAAACGTGTTTTCGTTTTAAACAGCTCTTTCTCCATACTGGTAAAAGGAGCACTTAAAGCATATACAGCATCATGATAAGGAACATCTTTTTTAATCAAGCCGCTATCTAAAGGTTTTGACCAAACCAGTGTTGCGGCTTCATCATCGCGCCAATCAAATCCGTGCGGTACGTTTTGGGTATTATCGTAGCCTGATGGGGTACCTTCTGATGAAGGCAGTTCGGCAATTACTTTAACTGTTTTGCCTGCTAAATCGGTAATGGTAACGGTTGATGGAAAGCCAAATGCCGAAACCAGATAGGAAAATGGTTTGCGGATAGTTTCGACCAGCATATAGTTTTTATCGGGCGATAAGCTTGTTGAACCATAAATAGCTGGTTTACCTATAGGTGTTTCTACTCCTGCTGTATTTTTTACGAGCTGCGAAGTAGCAAAGAATTCGAACAATTGCTCGTCAAACGGCGATTTAATTAAATCCTGATAAGTAACACTGGGCGCTGCTTTACCCAGGTTTTGCTGTATAGTTGGCCCTTTCGGCATCAATGGCTTAGCAGGTGCAGCGCTTGCCGGTTTAGTAATGGTGCGATAAAGTAAAGTATTATCGTTTACCCAGGTAATACCGCTACCCAAAACTACATTTAGAAAAGCTTTATTGGTTTTTGTAGCTTTTTTTGTAGTCAGATCGATCACATAAAGGTCTACGCCCTTTTGTGTGGTATGGGTAAAGGCAATTTTATTTTGCGATGGATTCCAGCTGATGTTACCGGCAAATAATGGCGTAGGCAAGCCGGTAACCGGAGAGGTTTGGTTAGACTTAATGTTTTTAAGACTAAAGTTGTTGATATAGGTTTGTCTGCTTGGCGAATAATTATTCGGATTGAGCCTCAAACCTGCAATGCGGTATTCGGGCATGGCCAGTTCTTCTACCGATGGATAGGAGTTACGTTCACTAAATAAGATCCATTCGGCCTTGCCGCCAATGCTCACGCCTGGTGTAGGTTTGGCCAGTAATAAATCTGCAATTTCTTTAGGCGGGGTCCGGTAGCTTACTGCGTCCTGTGCGGCAGCATGTAGCGAAACAAAAGCGCCCGCTATCCATAAATAGAGGTGTAGTTTTTTAATCATTTCCAGTTAGTTTGTTCGAAATAAGGAATAACCAAATATTGTAAAAATTAAGTATTTGCAGCGTAACTTCTTATTTACATCGTTTTGCAGCGCAAAGAGACAGCGTGGCTCTGTCTTAGGATCAGGAAAAGTTTAAGGATATAAATTTTTCGTATGGTCTACAGAATTGAGAATCATTTCCCTTAATACCGGAATATCAATATCGCTCATTTTTTTTACGTAAATACAGGCCTTTGCCGTTTTATGTTTACCAAACCTGGCCAGTAGTTCGTCGCGGTTTTTAAAATGGGCAGAAAGATAAATTGCAATGGCCTCTTTACGTGGGGAGAAACCAACCAGCGGAGCATCGCCTTCACGACCACTTTCATATTTATAATGATAGCTGCCGAAACCAACAATAGCAATGCCCCACATTTTGGCCTTAAAGCCTGTTGTTTCGGTGATAATGTGCGATAGGGCAAAACAATCTGTGCGTTTGGTTTCAGCTGGTACTGTATTGATGAAGTCAGTAACATTTAAATCGTTCTCGGTAGTTTTATTCTGTGCCATATCTTTTTTATATGAATATAAGGGTTTAAAAGTTAATTTTCATTCTTGTGAGTAGTGATGTTTTTCAGGTAATGCATTGTTTATCATTATATTAATTATAAATAAGACACTATTGATCCCTGCTTCACACAATTTCGCCAAAGTAATTTGATAAATGTCAAAAAATCAACACTTTTTATACAACCTTACACACTAATTCTTACATTTAAGCTGTCAATCGTCCCCGATATATGATTTAATTATTTTTAAATTAAAATTAATTATCTCAATGACAACAACACTACTAAAACAAGGAGAAATCCTTGAGCGCTTAGTGCGCAGAGATCGTATGGGCATCAGTGAGCTTTCAAGAAAGCTTCATGTAAGCCGTAGAACAATTTACAATTGGTTTGGTCAAGACAGAATTGGACATGAAGTAATTTGGCAGGTAGGCAAATTATTAGGTCAGGATCTTTCTTCATCCTTTCCAGAAGCCTTTCCCAAGTACAGTTCAGAACCAGCGGGCCAACCTGCCGAAGCCGGCAAACAGATCGGTTCAGATTCAAATTCTGTGTATTTTTGGATGAATAAGTACATTCACTTATTAGAAAAGTACAACGATCTGTTAGTGACAGAAGAAGCGCATGAAAATGATCAGATTAGCAAAGAATTTCCGTTAAGGAATAGGAAATCTGAAACATTTTTGTACCAATAGCTATAACCCGCTTTGAGTTGTAACGTTTTATTAAATGAATATTTAAATCATCCCGTTGATTTTTTTCCGCTAGTCATCTCCTATCCTAAACTTGTAATATTTTAAGTGGTTTGAATTAAGGCGTTCAAAAAAATTCTAATTTGGTAATAATCAATTTAGAAAATATGATCAGGGTACCTTATTGTATTGTTAAGTCGCTTCTGCGCTTCAGTAGTCTTACTATTTGTTTATTACTTGCTTCCCTTTCTTTGCTTGCACAGGCAAAATTAAATGTGGCCATTGCCGGATTAAATCATGATCATGTTTACCTCATCATGAGCAGTTACCAAAAGGCCGAAGTTAACATCGTTGGCATTGCCGAAAATAATCCCGAGCTGGTAAACCGGTTTAAAACCCGTTACAAAATACCAGATAGTATATTTTACAACAACCTTACAGATTTACTTCGCAACAAGAAACCGGATGTAGTTTTGGCCTATAATGCTATAAGTGATCATTTAGCAGTTGTAGAAGCGGCTGCTCCACTGGGTATACCCGTAATGCTAGAAAAACCTTTAGCTGTTTCGGTAAAACAAGCAGAGCGAATAGCTGCTCTGGCCAGCCAGTATAAAATACAGGTACTTACCAATTATGAAACAACCTGGTATCCCAGCAATCAGGAAATTTATAAGAACATAAAGGAAACCAATAGCATTGGGCCTGTAAGAAAAATGATTGTGCACGACGGGCATCAGGGACCAAAAGAAATTGGAGTAAGCAAAGAATTTTTAAGCTGGTTAACAGATCCCGATAAAAATGGAGCAGGGGCCCTCGTCGATTTTGGCTGTTATGGGGCAAATTTAATGACCTGGCTCATGGATGGGCAGTTGCCTGTATCAGTTACGGCCATTACCCATCAGATTAAGAAAGATATTTACCCTAGAGTTGATGATGATGCGACCATTTTACTCGAATACCCAACTGCTACCGGAATTATCGAAGCCTCGTGGAACTGGCCGTTTAGCATAAAAGACATGGAGGTGTTTGGTACAACCGGGTATATGCAGGCTATTAATGAAAAGGATTTAAGAAGCAAAATTAAGGGAAAAGGCGATTATCAGATTTATCAGGCACAAACCTTAAGGTCGGTATATGCAAATCATTTAAACTACTTATCGGCTGTTTTAAAGGGTGATATTGATCCGGGTAACGATCTGTCATCATTGGCCAATAATTTAATTGTAGTAAAAATTCTGGAGGCCGCTAAGACTTCGGCAAAAACGGGTAAAAAAGTAATGCTGAAATAATACCCACCCCTAAATAAAAATAGCCACCTGCTCGATGGCTATTGGTAAAAGATTTTTGATCTTTTTATGGTGTGCCTGCCCTCCGCGGATCTCCCGCTCACAGGACTTTTTTGTCGTTGTATTATGATAACAATTTAGTTAATAGTTGGTTTTGTTGCGCTAAATAATTTTACACATCCTGTGGAAAATGTTAATATCTCAGAAATCGGGTAAAACACACCTGGTTCTGCCATTTTTGTTAACCAAAACATTTTAGCCCTGCTGCTGTTTGTGTTGTAGTTATACCTTAAGGATAACACAGTCCTTTATACCCGGTAATTATCCAATAAGTATGTTATGGCTCAACTCAATACAGATCTTTTTTGTAGGCTAGGAGATTTATCTGCCGATGGATATTTTATTTTTGAGCAGGATAAGAGACGTTTCGCTTACCTCAATAATTCAATTGGAGCGCTTTGGGAGTTAGCTGTTAATAGCATTTTGGAAAATCCTGTATTGCTGTTAAAAAACATTCATCCCGAAGATGCCGATCATGTAGTGTCGTGTTATGATGAGAGCCTGGAATCTAAAACCGAAAGGAAGTACGAATTCAGGTTATTGTTTAATGACCATGAGAAGTACCTTCGCGCCACCATTTTTACCCTTGCAGATGGATCTAATTTAAATATACTGGGTATTGTTGAAGATACTACTGTGATTAGACATAATAAAATTCACATCGAGCAGATTAATGCACGGAAAAATATTACCCTGGAAGTTTTAGCCCACGATTTAAAGGAGCCTTTCGGAATGATAAAACTGGCAGCTTCATCAATAGAAGGAAGACTGGCAGATACAGGCGATTTAAAGGTAATGGATACTTTAGGTTTTATTAAAGATATGTGTGCACGAAACCTATTGTTAGTGCGCAGTATGATTAACCGGGAGTTTTTAAAGTCGTCGGTAATAGAAATTGGCAAGGAGCGGGCCGATTTGGTTTGGGAATTAAGAGATGTAGTTCGTTTCTATAAACGCTCTAAACTAGGTAAAATGAAGCATATTCGCTTTACCAGTTCTGCAGAAAATATTTATTTGCGCTTAGATACAATGAAGTTTTTGCAGGTGATCAACAATTTGATTTCAAATGCAATAAAATTTACAGCAGATGACGGGGATATTAGTTTACATGCCGAATCTTATGAAAAAACTGTGCTGATTAGCGTAGCTGATAATGGAATTGGTATTCCGGATGAATTACAGTCAGGTCTTTTTGATCGTTTGCCCCAAACTATGCGGAGGGGGTTAAAAGGCGAAGAATCTGGTGGTTTTGGAATGGGAATAATCAAAGCTATTGTAGAATTGCATCAGGGAAAAATCTGGTTTACGAGCAAAGCTGGCATCGGAACCACCTTCTATATCGAGCTCCCGAAGTAACCGTTTTTAATTTTACTTTACCGTAAGTTATATTTGAATTATGATTAACATTATTCTTGCGGATGATCATAATATTGTCCGGGCTTCTCTTAAAGCACTTATAGAAAAATATGAAGGTATCAAAGTTATAGCAGAAGTATCAGACGGCTTAGCCGTTTTAGACCTGCTTGAAAAGGGGATAGAAGCTGATATTGTTTTATCAGATATTATAATGCCGAAGCTTGACGGGATAGCACTCACCAATACCATTAAAACAAAAGGATACCCGGTAAAAGTGGTTGTATTATCGATTTTAGATGATGAAAAATATGCATCAAACGCCTTTACATCAGGAGCTTTTGCTTATCTGTCAAAGGATATTGAAGAAGATGAATTGCTGTTTTGCCTGCAGCATGTAATGAAGGGGAAACGCTATCTTTCTTCTGATTTGTGTATCTCTATTTTGGAACGTTTTAATAACCAGTTAAACATGCTTGCTCAAAATATGAGTAATGGAATTAACTTTACAGAACGTGAAATTAACGTATTAAAGCTGATTGCCGAGGGGCTAACCAATCAGGAAATTGCCGATAAATTATACCTGAGCAGGCGTACTGTCGAGAGTCAGAGGGAGGCGCTGATAAGTAAAACCGGCACCAAAAACTCTGCTTCGCTGGTTCGTTTTGCCATGCGAAATGGCTATGTTACTTAGCATTTTTAGCCATTTTTGGGGCTGTTTTTTGCCGTTTTAAATAAACCGTAAAAAATCGGGTATTTCTACAAATAACACAAAGCGCCTTTGTTTGTTCATTACCTACACCAACCCCAAAAACCAAGTATGGAAACTTTAAATTTCAACTGCGATATTTACCAATACAGACAACCACTTTTTGATCGTGCCTTAGCTTATACACGCGATGAAGATGACGCGGCAGATCTTGTACAGGATACTTTTATGAAAGCTTTCCGGTTTTCGGGTAAGTTCGAATTGGGTAGCAATGTAAGGGCCTGGCTTTTTACCATTTTAAAAAATACTTTTCTCAATCATTATTATAAGGTGAAACGCAAAAATGAAATTATACAGCAGGAAGAAGATTTGACGTCCGTACAGCTTGCACCAAGTGCTTCATCGAACGGCGGGAGCGCCAAGTTTATGATGGAGGATATTCAAAGATCATTAAATGCCCTGCCTGAAGATTGCCGCTTTTGTTTTTGCCGGTATTTTGAAGGCTATAAATACCATGAAATTGCAGCAGAACTGGATATTCCGCTGGGTACCGTGAAAACCAAAATACATGTGGCCAGAGGGCTTTTAAAGAAAATGCTTAAAAATTATAAGGCGGATATGGCTGCTTAAATTATGAGTGCATGCCATAAAAAAGGGACAGACTAAATAGTCTATCCCTATATCTAAACTCAAACATGCGCTCAAACATGAATGAATCAAACAACTAAACATTTCAGTTTAGTATTGGTTTTAAAAATTTGGATTATTTGCAAAAATAAGCCTCTTTTTTATTTTATCTTTTGTTTCAACTCTAATTTTAATTCATTTATCTGTTCGCGGGCCTGCCTGTTTTCCAGGTAAAAATAAATGGCGCTGGCCAAAAATATTTTTCCCAAAATAAATACGGCAATAAAAATCCATTTCCAGGCTTTATTTACGCGCATCTGGTTCGATTCAGCCTCTACCTCAATGTATTTTTCTTCTTTGCCATCATCGCTGTTACCTTGTTCGGTTTTAGGCCGGGCAACTTTTTGTACCACCTGGCTACGGCGTTGAATTTCGTTTATTTCGGTCTCAATTTTTTCGAGGGTGCCGGGAGGAGGCGTGATAGCCATTCCCTGAGCCAAAATTTCCATATCCAGTTCAAGGCTTGTAAGGGCATCCTTAAATTCCGGATATTCCTTTTTTAGCAATAAAACCTTCTGTACCTCTTCTTCTGTGGCGATACCCATTACATAGGTTTCCATTAAGCCACTTTCTATAATCCTTTTAATTTCCACGGCTCCTCCTCATTTTATCTATTGAGCGTTTCAGTTGATTACGGATTTCATCTTCATCGCTACCCAATGTTGCGGACAGGTACGAAATCGATTTTCCGTGATAATATACGGCACAAAAAATTTGTTTCTCTAAATCGTCTAACAAATCCAGGTTTCCATTGCTATTTACCAGAGCGGTGGCTAAAGAATGGTCGTTTTCGGTAACCAGTGTAAGTTTGCTTTGGGCATACTGGCGTAGCTCCAGCCAAATACTCAACTGACTTTTTTCTGTTGCAACAAATTCTGCACTAAACGCAGTAAGAATTGAAATCAGGTGATCTTCCGATTTTCGGTGATCCTGGATAATGCCATTAATATAACCAAGCAGCATGGCGGCATACTTGTCATAAAACCAACGGATATCCTTGGGGTCGGCAGGGGGTACGTTTAAAACTGCTTTCGGCATAGGTACTGAGTGGTATAATTTAAATTAACGCGCAAGATAAGGGCTAAAGTTCAAATTACCTTTAATTATTTTGAATAAAAACACTTCAAAAGGTACTGCACGGGTTTTAAAACAAATTATGGGTATCGGTTCCATTTTTAGATTTTATTGCAGAGATTTATAACATGAAGATAGCTACTTACAATGTAAACGGAGTAAATGGCCGTTTGCCTGTTTTATTGCGCTGGCTCGAAGAAACGCAGCCTGATGTAGTGTGTTTGCAGGAATTAAAAGCCCCTGAAGAAAAATTTCCGGAACAGGCCATTAAAGATGCAGGTTATAATGCCATCTGGCACGGACAGAAAAGCTGGAATGGTGTAGCTATTTTGGCTCGCAATTTAGAAATAAAAGAGTCGAGACGAGGTTTGGATGGCGATCCGGAAGATCTACAAAGCCGGTACATCGAAGCTACTGTAAATGGTGTACTTATTGGCTGCCTTTATTTACCCAATGGGAACCCCGCACCAGGGCCAAAATTCGATTATAAATTACAGTGGTTTGAACGTTTTACGGCTCATGCTGCTAAGCTTTTAGCAAGCGATACACCTGTAGTTTTAGCGGGCGATTATAATGTAATCCCAACCGAACTGGATGCTTATAAACCTGAGCGCTGGGTGGAAGATGCATTATTCCGTCCGGAAACACGCGAAGCCTTTAAGAAACTATTGGCACAGGGCTGGACAGATGCGATTAGAAAATTATACCCCAATGAAACCATTTATACCTTTTGGGATTATTTTCGTAATGCCTATGGTCGTAATGCAGGTTTAAGGATCGATCACTTTTTACTCAGCCCAAAGGCTAACGACCGTTTAGTGTCGGCTGGTGTAGACAGGCAGGTGAGGGGCTGGGAAAAGACCAGCGATCATGGCCCTGTTTGGATAACCCTTAACGAGGGCTAACTGATCAAGTAGATGTTATTTTTTCATCGGTTACATCAATTGTAGTTCCAACTAATTTTAAAGATTCGCCGTTGGGCTGCGACATAATCCCGTCTGCCCTGATCCACCTGATTTCTCCATCCGGGCGGCGGATTCTGTATACCGAATGGTAAATACGCTGCTCATTTGAAATGGTTAGTTCAATATCATCCTGAACACGATCCAGGTCTTCGGGCAGAATTAAGCCTAATATTGTTTCGTAAGTTAATACACCATCGGCAGGGTAGCCGAAGTTTTTTTTAAATGATGTGCTCGAACGGAGAATACCTGTTGGTAAGCTCAGTTCCCAAAAGCCCAGGCCAATCTGATTAAAAACCACGTCCCAATGCGCATCGCATATCATGGCAAGGTCGAGTGTTCTATGGCTTAATCTCATAAAATGAATAAGCTATTGATTAGTATAGCGTAAACAATGTAGAGATAATTTGGGCAATAATATAAAAAAGCCTAGTGCTATAAGTTTTAATGCAATTGCTGTTTAACCAACTTTGATTCAGGTTTTTTTGATTAATAAAAAAGGAGTTAAGTTTTAACCTAACTCCTTTTAAAGGCTGTTTTTCTAAAACTGCTATTTAAATTCTCTAAAATCCTGACCGTCGGTAATGTTTAATAAGCTTTCGTAAATTAAACTGATTACATTATCAACATCTTCCTTGTGTACCATTTCTACTGTGGTATGCATGTAACGCAATGGTAAAGAGATTAATGCCGAAGGTACGCCACCATTTGAGTACGCAAAGGCATCGGTATCGGTTCCGGTAGATCGTGACGAGGCCTGACGCTGAAATGGAATATTGTTTTTCTCGGCCGTTTTAATCAACAATTTGTTCAGGTTCGTTTGTACCGCCGGCGCATAAGAAACTACTGGTCCTTTTCCTGCCGATAAATCGCCCTGGGTATTTTTGTTGATCATTGGAGTAGTGGTATCGTGAGTTACATCGGTAACAATAGCCACATTTGGTTTAATGCGTTGTGCAATCATTTCTGCACCACGTAAGCCAATTTCTTCCTGTACCGAGTTTACAATATATAAACCGAAAGGTAGTTTTTTCTTGTTTTCTTTTAATAAACGGGCAACTTCTGCAATCATAAAACCTCCTACTCGGTTATCAAGCGCGCGGCCAACATAATAACGGTCGTTTAGCACCATAAACTCATCTTCGTAGGTAATTACGCAACCCACGTGGATGCCCAGTTTTTCTACTTCTTCTTTCGAAGTACAACCACAATCCAGGAAAATATTTTTCAGTTCAGGAGCCTGTTCTTTTTCTCCATGGCGGGTATGGATGGCCGGCCAGCCAAAAACAGCTTTAACCAAACCTTTTTCAGTATGGATATTTACCCTTTTTGATGGCGCAATCTGATGATCTGAACCTCCGTTACGAATTACATAAATTAAACC
The DNA here is from genome assembly GCA_965284455.1 of Sphingobacteriaceae bacterium. GTDB lineage: Bacteria > Bacteroidota > Bacteroidia > Sphingobacteriales > Sphingobacteriaceae > Pedobacter. The sequence goes on along the minus strand of OZ260086.1, from coordinate 3,506,890 downwards.
ATCGGCTGTAATGTAGTTTACATACCATGAAATTTCATCGGCATGTGCTTCAATTACCACTTTATAGGCCGCTCTAGGGTTAATTACGCCCACTGCTGTGCCATAATTATCAACAAAATGCTCATCTATATATGGTTTTAAATAATTTAACCAGAGTTTTTGCCCTTCCCATTCGTAACCGGTAGGAGCCGGGTTATTGATGTATTCTTCTAAAAATTGTAACGATTTTTTAGTGACTACAGTTACATGTTTTTTCTTTTCGTCGTCTTTTTTCTTAGCCATATTTTAATTTGTTTTACCACCAGGGTACAAAGGTCGCAAACTTACATTTCTTTGTACTCTTCGTATCTTTGTGGTTCTTCGTTATTTAATATTAATTCCATTATCACGTAATCATTTTCATCTTTTGAAAAGATTTTATCGGTTTCGTGGAAGCCAAATTTAAAATAAAATTCCTTAGCCTGTACACGGGCATTGCACCATAGTTTGGTCGTTTTTTGAATTTTACAAAAATCAATCATATAGGCCATTAACGCAGAGCCATAACCAAGTTTTTGCGCCGAGGGTAATACTGCCAATTTTCTAAACTGATAAATATCACCCTCATCAAAGAGTGAAACCACACCGGTTAGTTTGTGGTCAGCATATAACCCAAAATGGATGCCATCAAAATCATCCTTGAGCTTTACGATATCAAAAGGCTGATCGGGATACATGGCTTCATGCCGGATTCGCCAGGTTAATGAAGGGAATATTTGCTCAATTTGAACCATAATTATAGCAGAAAACTAAAGCTTATTCTTCCATCAACGCCGAAATAGGTTTCATATTTATTGATGCGCACGGTTGGACCTAATGATAATTCGAAATTTGTTTTCTAACCAATACTATGCTGAAAACCCCACTGAGGTGTAATTCCGATTTCAAAATCGGTTACGTTATATTGATTAACATTACCTTCTTTAGGAAAGGGCGAAAAATAACTGGCTACATCGAGACCAAAATAATTAGAGGCATTATTAATGGTTTTTTTGCCCTTTTTTATTCTGTTTTCAAAATTATAATATTTCCTGATTCCGGCATATAAGCTTGGCGAAAGATCAAAATAGGTTCTGGTATCACTTCCAGCCATATAATTGTAATTATACTCTATCAAAAAGGTGCTGGCTACACCCGCGCCTACATAGACAGTGGTTAATTTTCCTATCTTTTGCTCTCTTTCATAATGTAGCGACAGGAGGTTTAGCCTTATTTTATTTAATGACTTTACTTCAGTTGGCTGGACTGTTTTTGTACTGTCTTGCGCATGTGTTTTTCCGAAAATGGCTAAACAAATTAACGTTAAAGAGATTGTTTTGAATGCGTTTTTAGATTTCATAAAAGATTCCTGATTTAAGCTTTGAATTTTTTTTGTCCGTAAAATTTATAAATTAAAATGTTAATTAGTGTAATGCCTGTCATGCCATAACAGAATAAGGTCCAGCCGCCTTGCCCCCAGAGCCAAAGGCCCAATGCCGAACCACAGCTCGCCCCGATAAAACTTACAGACATAAATATGGTGTTTAGTCTGTTTCTTGCTTCGGGTATTAAGGTATATATACGCGTTTGGTTGGTTACATGAATTGCTTGCTGACCGATATCGATTAATACAATGCCAATTACAAATAAATATAAATGGCTGCCTGTGAAATAGAATAGTGCGATGCTAACAAGCTGAAGGGTAAAGCCAATCATTAAGTTTTTACGCGGATTGCCGCCATCGCTTAATTTACCCACCAGGGGAGCAGCCAAAGCACCTGCAGCACCAGCAATTCCAAATAGGCCAATCTGTAGTGTCTGAAAATTAAATGGGGGGTTGGCCAGAAAAAGCACCATGGTAGTCCAAAAGGCACTAATAATGGCAAATGCCAAAAAGTTAATAATCGAAGTTTCTCTTAATGCCGGCTGGGTTTTGATATAGCTAAACATAGAGCGCATCAACTCTTTATAAGTACCTTTAAAAGCGGGGTAACTTTGTGGGAAACGTTTGGCCATAAGTATAATTAACAAAGCGCAAATCCCTGCCGCAATGTAATAAACTGCCCGCCAGTCGAGCCAAAAGCCAATACTGCCACTAACAGCCCGCGATGCCAGGATACCAACCAGTAAGCCGCTCATTATCATGCCGATGTTGGCCCCACGGTTTTCGTCGGTACTCAGGTTGGCGGCCAGTGGTAAAATAAGCTGCGGTACAATAGAACATGCACCAATGAGTACCGAAGCAATCTCCAATACAAAGAAAGTGTGCGAAAGTGCTGCAAGCAGCAAGGCGAAAATAGCCAGACCGGTAATGATCAGAATCTGTTTTTTTCGCTCGAACATATCACCCAATGGCACCAAAAGAAAAAGACCTAAAGCATAACCAATCTGTGTGAGGTAGGTAATTCTACCTGCGTTGGTTTCGGTGAGGTTGAAATCTTTGGCAATTAATACGACCAATGGCTGGCAATAATAAATGTTGGCAACTATAAGGCCTGTGCAAAAGGCCATTAGGATAATATCGGCGCGCTTTAACATGTAAAGTAGGTAAAATGTAATTATGTAAATGTATAATGTAAGATGGATAGTGGAATATGATTATCAACCCATCTGCCATCTACCATCTTACCTCATCCATATTCCATCCTTACAAAGGTATATTTCCGTGTTTCTTCTTCGGATTATTAACTACCTTATTTTCTAACATTTTGAAAGCTTTTATCAACTTAATGCGGGTTTGGGCAGGTTCTATTACCTCATCCACAAAGCCTCGCTCGGCAGCGCGGTAAGGATTGGCAAAAATATCGGAGTAAAGTTTTTCCTTCTCCAGCCATTTTTCTTCGGGGTTTTCTACTGCTGTAATTTCCCTTTTAAAGATGATTTCGGCAGCACCTTTTGCACCCATTACAGCAATTTCGGCACTTGGCCATGCGTAATTCATATCTGCTCCGATGTGTTTGCTGTTCATCACATCATAAGCACCACCATAAGCTTTTCTGGTAATTACAGTAATACGGGGTACTGTAGCTTCACTAAAGGCATACAATAATTTAGCTCCATTGCTTATAATACCATTCCATTCCTGGTCGGTTCCGGGCAGGAAGCCTGGTACGTCTTCAAATACCAACAGTGGTATGTTAAAGCAATCGCAGAAACGAACAAACCGTGCTGCTTTGGTAGATGAATTGCTATCTAAAACCCCTGCTAAATAAGCAGGTTGGTTAGCCACAATACCGATACTACGTCCGGCCAGCCGGGCAAAACCCACTACAATATTTTCGGCAAAAGCAGCATGTACCTCTAAAAAACTATCCGCATCAGCAACTGCAGCAATTACCTCACGGATATCGTATGGCTGTGATGCATTTTGTGGCATAAAGGTATTCAGCCCTGGCCGGCTTTCGTCAGCGGGCTGGTAGGGCAGATGACAGGCTATTTCTTCGCAATTCTGCGGCATATAGCTTAATAGTTTCTTTACATGGTTAATGGCTTCAATTTCGTTGGCACAGGCAAAATGTGTAACGCCCGATTTTGTAGCGTGTGTGGTTGCACCACCCAGCTCTTCAGATGTTACTTCTTCATGGGTTACGGTTTTAACCACATTGGGGCCGGTAACAAACATGTATGAGGTATTTTCGACCATCAAAATAAAATCGGTTATGGCAGGCGAATAAACGGCACCACCTGCACATGGCCCCATAATGGCCGATAATTGAGGAATCACTCCCGAGGCCTGTACATTCTTGTAAAAAATATCGGCATAACCACCTAAAGAAACCACGCCCTCCTGGATACGTGCACCACCACTGTCGTTTAAGCCAATTAAAGGTGCTCCGTTTTTCATGGCCATATCCATCAGTTTACAAATTTTCTCGGCATGTGTTTCGGATAAAGAGCCGCCAAACACGGTGAAATCCTGAGAAAAAACGTAAGTTAACCTTCCGTTTATAGTACCGTAACCGGTAACCACACCGTCACCAAGATATTTTTCGGCTTCCATCCCAAAATCGGTACTGCGGTGGGTAACCATCATGCCAATTTCTTCAAAGCTGCCTTCGTCTAGTAGAAAGTGAATGCGCTCGCGGGCAGTAAGTTTGCCTTTTTTATGCTGACTATCTATTCTGGATTGCCCGCCACCAAGGTTAGCCTGTTTTATTTTATCCTGAAGTAATGCTATTTTTTTATCCATTGCCTAGCGATGAGATTTTAAATTTAAAAATTAACAACGGTATTGCAAGGGGAGCGAATGTAATTTCATTCAGGCAGTGCCACAATTGAGTAAATGACCTGTTGCGCCTGCTTTTAAAAACCTGATAGACTTTATAATAGCGACCAAGCAAGGGTCATTTTTTAGTATATTACATTTTTTTTACAGCTTATCGCATTGAAAAACCAAATATCCGTTTATTTTTGTAACGTTACATTAGAATAAGATTAGAAATCAATCGATGTTTTTAAGGAAGTACAAATATTTAATCGTGTCAGCATTCATGTTTATCTTCATGGCGAAGATGGGCATTTCTGGTGCGCCGGTGTTTTGTACCAGCATCGATAAGGAAATTATGAACGCTGTAATCATGCAAATTGAGTTAGAGCATGAAGGCGGAAAAGATGCCGCCAAAGACACCGCGAAATTTACCGATTTCAAACTTATTGAACTTAACCATCCTATCTTTGCTTACGAGTTCTCTTCGAGTCATTTCTTTTTGAAGAGCAGTTTTATAGAGCATTTTAAGCGGTATGTAGATCCATATCATCCTACTGTTCCAACACCCCCACCTAACGTTATCTAGTTTTTTTCAGGATAAACCATTTTTCATTATCTGATGCTACGCTGCATTAAGGTAGTGGCCAGGTTATGGCATTTTGGTTTTCCGCACGATTTTATTCGTTAAAATTTACCAGATAATTATATTGTTATGCAAAAGTTTAACCCGGCCTTTTCAGGTACGGATGTGAAGAAATATTTTCTTAAAAAGAATCTAAAGAAAGATTTACCCTCAAGTATTGTAGTTTTTTTAGTGGCCTTGCCGCTGTGTTTAGGTATTGCGCTTGCCTCAGGTGCTCCTTTGTTTGCCGGTTTAATTACCGGAATTATTGGTGGTATAGTGGTAGCCTCATGTAGTGGTTCGCAACTCAGCGTTAGTGGCCCTGCAGCAGGCTTAACGGTGATTGTATTAGGTGCAATAACCTCTTTAGGCAGTTATCAAACCTTTTTATTAGCGGTGTTTTTAGCAGGTTTTTTCCAAATGATTTTGGGCCTGATAAAGGCAGGAACCATTGGGAACTATTTTCCTTCGAGTGTAATTGAAGGTATGTTGGCTGCAATTGGTTTAATATTGATATTGAAACAATTGCCACATGCTTTAGGGGTAGATAGCGATTTTAGTGGTGATGAAGGTTTTCTTCAACAGGATCACGAAAATACCTTCTCTGCAATAACTGCAGCAATTAGCCATTTTAGTTTGGCCGCGGTACTGATTAGTGTTATTTCGATCGCCGTATTGTTGATTTGGCCAAAATTTAAAAAACTATCTGTTGTTCCAGCTCCGTTAATTGTAGTAATTATTGGTGTGGTAGGAAGTTTTGTTTTTGCAGGTACCAACCACGAGCTTAGGGCCGATCAAATGGTGAAAATTCCGGTTGTAAGTGGTTTTGGAGAATTTTTAGGTTTGTTTTCTATGCCTGATTTTTCTGCTTTGGGCAATAAGGATGTATATATTGTAGCTTTAACCATTGCGGTGGTAGCGAGTTTAGAAACCTTGTTAAGCATAGAAGCTATTGATAAGATCGATCCAATTAAACGTGTATCGCCCACAAACAGGGAACTCGTTGCGCAAGGTATTGGCAATATGACCAGTGGTATGCTGGGTGGTTTGCCTTTAACATCAGTAATCGTACGTAGCTCGGCAAACACAAATGCCGGTGCAAGAACCAAAATGTCAGCCATCTTTCATGGTATCTGGTTATTGCTATCGTTGTTGATTATTCCACAGGTGATTAACATGATTCCACTTTCTTGTTTGGCTGCTATTCTTTTGGTAACCGGATATAAATTAACCAGAATAAGCCTTTTTAAACACATGTACCACAAAGGCTGGGATCAGTTTATACCATTTGTAGTAACTATTGTAGCGGTTCTTTTTACCGATTTGCTAAAAGGAGTGGCAGTAGGTATGCTGGTATCTATTTTCTATTTGCTACGTACCAATATGCGTAATCCCTTCTTTTACCGCATTACCAATGAAGGCGATAAGAAACACATCAGGATTAAACTGGCAGAAGAGGTTTCCTTTTTAAACAAAGCTGCAATACAGGTGGTATTAACGAATATACCGAAAGAAACAAATGTAATTATTGATGGCACCAATGCCCGGTTTATTGATCCGGATGTTTTGGAAACCATTTTCAATTATAAGCATAATGCCTATACTAAGGGGATTATTGTAACCCTCGAAAACATACAGAAGCATTATGCTGTTCCTAAATTAAATATTAAAGTAGAAGAAGATATAAATAAATTATAGTTATGTGCGCTAAAACAATTGAAACAAAAGATATAACATACGATAGCCTGTTACAAGGCAATAGAGATTGGGTTAAAGATATGATCGATAACGACCCTTCTTTTTTCGATAAACTTTCAGCAGGTCAGAGCCCACCGGTATTGTGGATTGGCTGCTCGGATAGCCGTGTACCCGCAAACCAGATTACAAACACTAAACCAGGCGATGTTTTTGTACACCGCAATATTGCCAATGTGGTAGTACATACCGATATGAATTTACTTTCGGTACTGGATTATTCGGTTAATGTTTTAAAAGTTAAACATGTAATTGTTTGCGGTCATTATGGTTGCGGTGGTGTTAAAGCTGCCCTGGGTAACAAACAAGTTGGTATTATTGATAACTGGTTGAGAAACATCCGTGATGTGTATCGTATACACGAACGCGAAATGTCTACCATTAAAGATGAGAATCAGCGTTTCGACCGTTTGGTTGAATTAAATGCGATCGAAGGTGCATCGAATGTGATGAATACTTCTATTGTACAAAGTGCATGGGCAAACGGCCAGGAATTGGCTGTTCATGCCTGGGTATATAGTTTAAAAACAGGACTAATTAAAGATCTTAAAGTAACGAGTACAGGTCTTGATGATGTTTCTGCTGCTTTTAAAGTAAGTTAAAAACATCTTTTAGATGTTATTTTTTAATTGTTAGGAAAGCCCGGATTTATCCGGGCTTTATTTTTTTGTACTGTTGGGCATATTGCCGGCATGTCCTTTATTTCCCTTTTCGGCATCAGTTCTGGCTTCTTCCGAACCAAAATCTCCCATCCCAAAATTTCGGACAAGGTTACCTGCCTCGGTTTCTATGGTATTCTCTTTATCATTATTGTTGCTGCGGTGCCGGGGTACCTGCTGATCGGGCATGTTGGTTTTATCGGCAGTGTTTTCGATGTTTTTATTGCCGAGATTTTCGTTATTTTCTTTTTTGTTTTCCATGATCTTTAGCTGAGCTGTTTATTTCAAAACACTGCTAAAACAGATTGGTTTTAGATTTCTGATTTGAAAGATTGAGCTCAATCCCGAGGAAATGCTTTTCCCATGTTGCGGCAGGTAGTTTTAATGCTTAAACTATCTTCAGGACCAGGAAGCTGGGTTAATGTTTGAAAACAACATATACCAGTAATCCTAACAACAGTGTACAACCCGTGAAAGTAATTACTCCCAGGATATAACCGCCCAAAGCTTTCAGGTAATTGATGTATTTACCTTTTTCAAAAAACTGCCCCACAGCCCATGAAAAGTAGACCATAAAAAGCATCCCAGAATATTTCATAAGATGGGTATGGACGAGTCCTTCAATTATGGCAAAAAATGCAAAAATGAGCATGCCCATTCCTTGTAGAAAGCACAAAAGAATGAGTAACTCGAAGAAATTATAATCATATTTCCTAAAGAAGAGTTTCAGCCATAATGCCGAAAATACGCCCATAAGAATATTGGCATAACCATAGTGGCTCTGAACCCATTCATTAATCGGGTTTATCGCTGCGGTTTTGGTTTTATCAAAATTAAAGTAACCTTCCTCAATATGGAAAAAGTGATTAATTATCGTATAAATTAAAGAGGTTACAACAACAAATACAACAGGTTTTACCAGTCTGCTTCTGTCATTGGATATGAAATTGTGGATAGTTTGCCCGGGCCTGATTAATAATTCTCTAACGGTGTAAAGTATCCCCTTTTCTAGATGTAGGATGTGCTCTATTTCATGCTGGATATAATGCCAGTCAATTCTTTTAAGGTTGGCTGGTTCACCGCATTTGGTACAGTAGTTTTCAGGTATATCCTGGTTGCAGCTGGTACAGATCGCCGTCATCATCAATTAATTTTGATTGCGCGATTTTATTTCTTTATTAATTTCAACCAGGCTGTTAATTGCCGGTAAAAATGTGATGGGTACTGCAATTAGAATTGCCACAAATGGAATAGCTGATTTCGATTTAAATATGAACAGGTAAATTACGGCGAACATCAGCAATAGCCAAACAATTGCACCTGCAATGATTACAGCCTTTAGTTTTGCTTTATTTTTGTTTAACTCGGAGAAGTCTAATTTGGATAGTTGCTCTGCTGCCATAATGATTTGTGCTAAACAACAAAATTCAGAAATGTAATCTAAATGGCGGCTACACTTTAGTGTAATTTTGCTATTTTAGTAGTGTCATGAAAACCGATAACCACACAGGGTTACTTACCAAAAACAAAATAGAAAGCATAACTTCCGAAGATATGCTCCAGTTGGACAATTATCTGGAAGCCATAAGCGCTTTCGAAAAATTAACCTATCAAAGTGTGTATGTTATCGATTATGCCGAAATGAAATTCGAATACGTATCGAGCAATCCACTTTTTCTATGTGACCTTACTGTAACAGAAGTAATGGCTTTAGGTTATGGGTTTTACTTTAACAACGTGCCTGAAAAGGATTTACAGTTGTTGGATTTGATTAATGAAACCGGATTCAATTTTTTTGAGAAATTACCCCTTAACGAGAAAAAGCAATACAGCATTACCTACGATTTTCATTTGCTTAACAAGGGAGGAAAAGCTACTTTGATTAACCACAAGCTTACTCCGCTTTTCCTCAATGCCGAAGGGAAGATGTGGAAAGCCATTTGCGTGGTTTCCATTTCTGCCAATAAAACGGCAGGTAACGCAGCAATTCACAAACATGGTTCCGATCAGATCTGGGAGCTTGATGAAAAAGAACGGGTTTGGAGCAAACAATCGAAACCGCAGCTTAGCGAGCGCGAACTCGAAGTTTTACGGTTATATGCGCAAGGCTTGACCATTAACCAGATCGCCGACAAAATATTTGTATCTCCGGATACCGTAAAGTACTACCGACGAAAAATATTCGAAAATTTTAGGGTCAACAATACTGTCGAAGCACTTTCTTATGCCGTAAACAATAAAGTGATTTAATTTTTTACCAAGGGGTAGCTTTCTTGCTCGCCTTCACTTGTTACACTGAGTTCAGTGAAGGTCCTTCGACAAATTCGGGATGACATTCAAAGAAAAAGAAAAACCTCCGGGGTTTCCGGAGGTTTTGATATGTCTTACTGTATTAATCTTCAGCTAAGAATGGATAACGGTAATCAGTTGGCGATTCGAAAACCTCTTTAATAGTGCGTGGAGATACCCAACGCAATAAATTAATCATCGATCCCGCTTTATCGTTTGTACCCGAACCTCTGGCACCGCCAAATGGCTGCTGACCAACAACTGCACCTGTACATTTATCGTTAATGTAGAAGTTACCAGCTGAGTTACGTAAAGCATGACTTGCTTTCTCAATAGCATAACGGTCTTGTGCAATTAATGCACCAGTTAAGGCATATGGCGAAGTTGTATCAACTAATGCTAGAACTGAATCGAAATCCTGATCAGCATAAACATAAACTGTTAAAACCGGACCAAACAATTCTTCGCACATGGTGGTATATTTCGGATCGTCAACCACCAAAACAGTTGGCTCAACAAAATAACCTTTGCTCTTATCGTAATTACCGCCCGCAATAATTTCAACACCTTTATCTTTTTTAGCCTGATCGATGTATTTAGCCAGTTTATCAAACGAGCGCTCATCAATTACAGCATTAATAAAGTTGGTGAAATCTTCTGTACCGCCCATCTTAAATGTAGCTAAATCAGCTAACATTTGTTCTTTAATTTCAGGCCAAAGGCTTTTCGCGACGTATACGCGGCTAGCTGCTGAGCATTTTTGTCCCTGATATTCAAAAGCACCACGTACAATAGCTGTACTGGCTACTTTGGTTTGTGCAGATGGGTGAACAAGAATAAAATCTTTACCACCTGTTTCGCCTACAATACGTGGATACGATCTGTATTTATGAATATTGGTACCAATGGTTTTCCAGATTTCCTGAAATACTTTGGTAGAACCTGTAAAGTGGATACCGGCAAAATCAGGGTGGTTAAAAATTACATCACCGGTTTCTGGTCCGTCGGCATAAACTAAATTTACAACACCATCCGGTAAACCTGCTTCACGGAAGATTTCCATTAACAGGTTAGCTGCGTATACTTGTGTATCGGCAGGTTTCCAAACCACCACATTACCCATCATAGCTGCAGAAGCAGGTAAGTTTGCAGCAATGGCAGTAAAGTTGAAAGGCGTAAGGGCAAATACGAAACCTTCTAAAGGACGTTGCTCTACACGGTTCCAGCTTCCGCGTGGTGAAACTGGAGGTTGTTGTTTGTAAATATCAACCATGTAACTTACGTTAAAACGTAAGAAATCGATCAGTTCGCAAGCTGCATCAATTTCTGCCTGATAAGCATTTTTGCTTTGGCCAAGCATAGTGGCTGCATTTAATTTATAACGGTATTTACCGGCAATTAAATCAGCAGCTTTTAAAAAGATTGCTGCTCTGTGCTCCCAGGCCAGGTTTTCCCAGTCTTGTTTTGCTGCTAAAGCTGCATCAATAGCCTGCGCAATATGGGTTTTATCGCCAATACTGTATTGCGCTAAAATATGTTGATGATCGTGTGGTGGAACAACTTTACCTTTTTTGGTAGTGTGAACTTGTTTGCCACCAATATACATGGGAATGTCTTGCTGGTGTGCGCGGGCTTCGGCCAATGCTTCTTTCAATAAAGCACGTTCTTTGCTGCCTGGTCCGTAGTTTAAAATAGGTTCGTTTACCGGGGTAGGTACGTTAAAAAATCCTTTAAGCATAATGTATTTTTTATGAGTTGGGCAAAGATAGTGCTTTTTAACATAGCCAATTCTATTATTCTGTAAAGAAAATAGGGCAAACGTTTGAGTGAAGTAGCTGGATTTGGAGAACGTTAATTTTGAGTTGGTTTTAGTTAAAATCTGGTTAATGCGTTAATCTCAGGCGTTGATTCATTAATAAACACTATAAACTAATGTGTATCTAACCTTAAACTTTTTTTGGAATAAATTTTTAATTACCGTATTGTCAATAAAAATATTTCTTGAATAATTTCTTTTTATTAACAGTGTTAATTATGTTTGCACTGTAATTATTTTATCATGGGAATAAAAGAGCGTAAGGAGAAGCACAAGGAAGATTTACGTCAGCGGATTTTGGATGCGGCGAAAGAACTTTTTTTAAAGGACGGATATGAGGCTACCTCAATCAGGAAGATCGCGGAGAAAATCGAATTCAGTCCGACTACCATTTACCTGTACTATAAAGACAAGGCCGATATCATGTATGCTTTGCATCAGGAGGGCTTTATATTATTGGGTTCTCAATTTGGAGTATTGCAACATGTGAGCGAGCCTTTTGAACGTTTAAAAGCCATGGGGCGTGTTTATATGAGCTTTGCTTTAAATAACCCCGACTTCTATGAGCTCATGTTTATCATGAAAGAACCTATCGAATTTGTTAAGGCGCACTGCCATGATGAAGAATGGGAAGAGGGTGAACAGGCGTTTACAGCATTAATTATGACGGTTGACCAATGCAAGGCTGCCGGCTATTTTACCAGTTTTGAAACCACCACTTTTGCGCTTAATGTATGGTCGTTAATGCATGGCTTATGTAGTTTAAAATTGCAGGGGCACCTCGATCACATGGCTACAACTAAAGCGCATATGCTGGAGGAAGGTGATTGGCTGGAGAAAACTTTTGATGGCTTTATTGCCATGTTGAATAGTTTAAAATAACAATAAATTAACACTGTTAATTATGAGAACAAAGTTATTTGGTTTGTTGCTTTTCTCGATTACGGTTTTGGGTTCGAATGCAAATGCCCAGCAGTTGCTGGATGCTTACGTCGAAGAAGCTTTTAAAAACAATATCGTTTTGCAGCAAAAAAACATTTCGCTAGATAAGGCCCAACTGGCGTTAAAAACAGCCAGGAGTTTATATCTTCCAACTGTTGCTTTTTCTACCACCTGGTCTACTGCCGACGGTGGTCGTAACATTCCGTTGCCGCTTGGCGATTTGTTAAATCCGGTTTATTCTTCATTGAATAAATTAACAGCTACCAATAATTTTCCATTGATGGAAAACCAGAGTATCAACTTTCTGCCAAAGAATTATTATGATGCTAAAGTACGTACAACGGTGCCCATTATTAATACGGATTTAGGTTATAATAAACAGATTTCGGCCCAGCAGGTAAGCTTGCAGGAATTTGAAGTGCAGATTTATAAACGCGATTTGGTGAGAAGCATTAAAACTGCTTATTACAATTATCAGAATGCCTTGCAGGCGGTTGACATTTATAAATCGGGTTTACAACTGGCTAATGAAGGTTTACGGGTGAACGAAAAACTTCTTGATGGAGGAAAAGGCTTACCTGCCTATGTTTTGCGCTCGAAAAGTGAAGTAGAAAATATAAATGCGCAATTGGTTTCGGCCGAGCAACAAGTGATCAACGCCCGCATGTATTTTAATTTCCTCTTAAACCGCGATGCAAACGAAAAAATTGATACAAATTTTGATAACCAGACCGATCTGAATAAAGCTACCGCATTGATTGCTGATTTATCGGTAACAGGTGGGAGGGAAGAATTAAAGGCTTTAGATCAGCTGATCAACATGAACAAAACTGCGCTTAAAATGAACCGGCAGTTTGCAGTACCGAAACTGGGTGGTTTTGTTGATTTGGGCTCGCAGTCAGAAGGTTTTCACTTTAACGATAATACCCGCTATTACATGATCGGCTTGCAACTCGATATTCCGATTTTTACCGGCAACCGCAACAACTTTAAAATCAAACAAAGTAATCTCGATCTTAAAAATGCCGAGCTGAATGCCAGTCTGGTAGCGCAACAGTTAAATCTTTCGGCTAAAACAGCGCAAAATAATTTGAAGGCAGTCTACCAAACCTACCAATCTTCGCTCAGGCAGTTCGAGGCTGCGTCAAGTTACCAGCGCCTGATTGAAAAAGGATATAAAGCAGGTACGAATTCTTTTATCGAAACCATCGATGCCCGCAACCAATATACTTCGGCCCAACTTTTAGTAAACATAAACAGGTATAAAGTTTTATCGGCAATGGCCGATGTTGAACGCGAAACTGCAACCTATTCAATAAATTAATTTTATGAAGAAGATATTTATTTACTCAGCCCTGCTTGCTTCAGGTTTTATAATAAGTGCCTGCGGCAGCCATAAAAACGATAACACAAAAGTTGGTACCCAGGACACCATACCGGTAAAGGTAATGACGCTAAAGGTTGAAGATGCCAGTCATGCCATTGCTGCCTCTGGGCAGTTTACCACTAACGACGAGACCTTCTTGTCATTTAAAAACGGAGGGATCATTAACCAGATTCTGGTAAAAGAGGGCGATGCCGTACGCCAGGGACAATTACTGGCTACTGTAAACCAGACCGAAATTTCGGCCCAGGTGCAACAGGTAAATTTGTCCTACCAAAAAGCCGAACGCGATTACAATCGGGCAAGCAAACTGTATAAAGACAGCGTGGCCACTTTAGAGCAGATGCAAAATGCGAAAACAGCATTGCAGGTAGCCAAACAACAACTGGATGCAGTAAAATTCAATCAGAACTATTCCGAAATCAGGGCAACCAGCAGTGGTTTTGTGCTTAAAAAACTGGCTAACGATGGTCAGGTAGTAGGTCCGGGAACCCCGATTTTACAGATAAACGGAGCAAAACAAAGTAAATGGATTTTAAAAGTTGGTTTGAGCGATGTGCAATGGGCAGCTTTAAAAATAGGCGATCGCGCTACCATCACTACCGATGCCCTACCCAACCAAACATTAAGTGGAAAAGTAAGTCGTAAGGCTGAGGGCATTGATCCACAAAGCGGAACTTTTGGCGTAGAGCTAAGCTTAAACGATTCGAAAATTCAGGGGCTTGCCGCAGGTTTATTCGGTAAGGCTACCATTATCCCAACCAAAACAAGTAGCGGTTATACCATTCCTTACGATGCCCTTTTAGACGGTGGTGAGAATGAAGGTTATGTTTTTATTACAAATGACAATAAAACCGCCCAAAAAGTAAAGGTTCGTTTGGGTGCTATCCAAAATGACAAAATTACCATAAGTGGTGGTTTAGAAAACGCAGCAGGCTTAATTGTTTCGGGCAGCGCTTATTTAACCGATGGTTCAAAGATTAAGGTAGTGAAGTAAGCGTAAAACAGAAAGGCAAAGGTTAAAGCAGATTGAGCCGAAAGACTAAATAACGAAAGCTGAAAGCTAAAAGAAGCACCCCAGAATCGGTGTAATCATTCAATCCCTGTAATCACCCCGAAGGAAATAATATACACATCATAGCTAAGAAGATGAAAATATCAGAATACGCTGTAAAAAATTACCAGTTTACCCTGATCATGGTGCTCATGGTTTTGGCACTGGGTATTACTACCATATTTAATATGCCACGGTCGGAAGATCCCGACATGAATGCACCAAACTACCCTGTGGTGGTGGTATATCCAGGGGCTAGTCCGAAGGATATGGAAGAATTGGTGGTAAAGCCTTTAGAGAAAACAATTTACGGATTGGATGATATCAAGACCATTAAAACAACCATTCGTGATGGCCTGGCTGTACTTTTCGTAGAGTATAAATACGCCGTAAACGTGGATGATAAATACCAGGAACTGGTGCGCGAGGTGAATAGCGAGCGGGCAAATCTCCCGCAGGAAATTTATAGCATGGAAGTGCAAAAGGTTTCGCCCTCGGATGTAAATGTTTTGCAGATTGCATTGGTTTCTGAAAATGCATCGCGCGATAAGCTGAAAACCAAAGCAGAAGATTTGCAGTCAGAACTGGAGAAAATCCCGTTTTTGAAAAATGTAGAAATTATGGGCTTGCCCGATCAGCTGGTGCGGGTAGATTTAAACCTCGAAAAACTGGCACAGCTGCATATTCCGGTTACATTTATTGCCAATGCCATTCAAAGCGAGGTAGCCAATATACCCGGTGGAAGCGTAAATGCGGGTACTAAATCATTCAACATTAAAACCAGTGGTAACTATCAGAATATCGACGAAATTAAAAATACCGTTGTTTTTAGTGGCAATGGGAAAAATACGGCCTTAAAAGATGTAGCTGATGTATATTTCGATTATTCGCAAGAAAAAGATATTACCCGCTTAAACGGACACCGTTGTGTTTTTGTCGTGGCTGCACAAAAATCTGGCGGAAACATTACCGCTGCCCAGAAAGCTTATTTGCCGGTAATCGAGAAATTCGGAAAAACCTTGCCAGCCAATATCGATCAGCAGTTAATGTTCGATCAGGCCGATAATGTAAACAGCCGCTTAGGGGGACTGGGAACAGATTTCATGATTGCCATTTTGTTGGTTTTGGTTACCCTTTTACCCCTAGGTACAAGGGCCTCAATTGTGGTAATGGTTTCTATTCCGCTATCGTTGGCTATCGGTGTGGTTTTGCTAAGCGTATTAGGCTTTAGTTTAAATCAACTGAGTATTGTAGGGCTGGTAGTATCGCTGGGTTTACTGGTTGATGATAGTATTGTGGTGGTAGAAAACATAGAACGTTGGATGCGCGATGGCCATAGCCGGCTTGATGCTACGCTGAAAGCCACCAAACAAATTGGTATGGCGGTAATGGGTTGTACAGCTACATTGATTATTGCTTTTATGCCTTTGATGTTTTTACCCGAAGCATCGGGCGAATTTATCAGAAGTTTACCGGTAGCGGTAATTTGTTCGGTTATTGCCTCAATGCTGGTGGCCTTAACGGTGGTACCCTTTTTATCAAGCAAATTGTTAAAGCCGCATGCCGACGCCAATGGTAATATTTTCCTGCGCACTTTACAGAAAATTATTCATGGCTCGTATTCGAAATTGTTGGATAAGGCTTTAGCGAAACCAATTTTAACCATTGTTATAGCCCTGGCTATTTTTGTGGGGTCTATTATGCTTATTCCGGTTATTGGTTTCAGTTTATTTCCTGCATCAGAAAAGCCTCAGTTTTTGATCAATATCTCTACACCTTTGCAATCGAACCTGAATTATACCGATTCGGTTACCAAAGCGATAGAAAAGGAGCTGAAAAACATTCCTGAAGTAAAGTATTTTGCCTCAAATGTTGGGAAAGGTAATCCGCGGATTTATTACAATGTGCTACCACAAAATGAAAGAACCGACTTTTCTGAGCTTTTTGTGTTGCTGCAGCCGGATATCAAGTCCGACCGCAAGATCGAAATTATCGAAATGTTGCGTAAAAAATGGACGCCTTACCCAGGTGCAAAAGTAGAGGTTAAAGACTTTGAGCAGGGGCAGCCCATTATTTCGCCTGTTGAGGTGCGTTTGCTGGGCGATAATTTAGATACGTTAAGAAGTATTGGTGGCCGGGTAGAAAACATGTTGCTTAAAACCGCAGGAACCATTTATGTTAACAACCCGCTCAAAAATTTAAAATCTGATATTAAAGTCGATATCAATAAAGATAAAGCACAGGCGCTGGGCATTCCAACTGTTAATATCGATCGGACTGTGCGTATGGCTGTGGCTGGTTTGGAGGTAGGGAAATTCATCAATCCCAAATCTAACGGCGATGATTACAATATTTTGCTTACTACCAAACGACCATCTTATCCCGATTTAACGGTTTTTAATAATCTGTACATCAATAATAATCAGGGTACATCGATCCCTTTGCTGCAGGTGGCTTCTCTAAAGCTCGAAACCTCACCTTTAAGCATTAATCACTACAATAAAACCCGGACCATTTCGGTCAATGCTTTTGTACAGAAAGGTTTTTTAAATGATAAGGTAATTCAGGATGTCGAAGCGCAAATGAAAAACCTGAAACTGCCTGATGGTTACACTTTCGAAATGGGAGGCGAAATAGAAAGCCGAAACCAGTCGTTTGGTGGTTTTGGCAGCATCTTGCTGGTTACCCTTTTCCTTTTTATTGCTGTGCTGGTGTTGGAGTTTAAAACTTTTAAAAGTACGCTTATTGTGCTTTCGGTTATTCCGCTGGGTATTGTGGGGGCGGTACTGGCGCTTATGGTTACAGGTAATTCGTTATCGTTTGTGGCAACCATTGGTATTGTGGCTTTAGCGGGCATCGAAGTGAAGAATACCATTTTACTGGTCGATTTTACCAATCAGTTGCGTAGTGAGGGGATGCCTTTAAACCAGGCCATCGAGGAGGCTGGCGAAATCAGGTTCCTGCCGATTATCTTAACTACATTTACAGCCATTGGAGGTTTGTTGCCTATTGCACTTTCAAGCAATCCGCTTATTTCGCCGTTGGCAATAGTTATGATTGGTGGATTAATCAGTTCTACTTTGCTATCACGGATTGTAACACCAGTGGTTTATAAACTAATGCCACCCAGGGTAGAGGCGAAAGAGGAAGTTTAGGTGCGTTGCAGTGAATTTTAAATGATTGAATTTTGAATGATGAAATGGTTCGGTATTGCGCCTGCTCACTCATTCAAAATTCAATCATTCCAGTAGCCTTGATTACTTATCTGTCACTCCGCTCTTCCATATTCAGGTCGGTATCGAAAGGGCTTTTGGTAAAAGGGTAAATGGTTTGTTTCACAAATCCTTTCGGATAAGCAGCTTCGTGCACGCCGGTTCCGGCAGGCCATTCCTTTCCGGGTAAATAATAAGTACCAAACAGCATATCAATAAATGGAAATATCGATGCGAAATTATGTCCATAATATTTAGGGTCTTCGCAATGGTGCCAATGGTGGTATTGTGGAGTGGTAAAGATGTATTTGAGTGGCCCGAAATTAATTCGCGTGTTGGCGTGGATTAAAACCGCATGAATGGCAATAAAAATGATGTAAACATTAAATACCGTTGACGAAAAACCAAGGATATACAAGGGGATAAAAGTCATGGCGCGGGTAAAAAAGATGTCGATAAAATGCGTGCGACTTCCAGCCAGCCAATCCATATTCTGTGTAGAATGATGGATGGAATGAAAACGCCATAACGATACCCTGGTATGGAAAAAGCGGTGCGCCCAATATTGAAATAAATCGGTACTAAAGAAAGCCAGAAAAAGCGCCAGGGCAAAAGGCAGGCTTTGAATCCAGGTATGGATTTTATCTAAACCCATCCAGCCGAAAAAGAGCACTGCAGGTTTTTGGGTTACAATGCCAAAGAACTGTATAAATAAATGGCTGATCACAAAATAGGTTAAATCGGTACGCCACTCTTCGTGAAATTTGGTCTGATTGGTGTTTTTCGGGAAAAACAATTCCAGAGGTACAAAAATGGCTACCATTAAAAGTAAATCCAAAATCATCCAGTCTAAACCAAAATGCCAGTTCGATTTGGCAACATCTCTGCCTTCAACAGTTACAGCGCCTAATAATATAGCCAATGCCGCCAATAAAAAACCTGGCCAGGCCCACTTTAATTTTTTGCTTAAAAGAATACTTAACGCCGAAAAGAAGAAAGCTGCAATCACTCCGCCAAGCATTAAAACCTCCATACTATCTTTCGTGTAAATTTCGCGGAATTCAGGCGTGGTAAGTTTCTCGGGATAATGAAAACAGAGGATACCCAGTAAAGCGAGAACAGCTAAAAATATTGAAATATAGCCACTGATCTGACCCTGACCAACTACTAAGCGTTTATTTGGAGACATGCGTTTATGTTTTGATAGAACAGCAAGTATAAAAAGAAAATTCAGGCTTATCAATTTAAAAGTTGTTCGATGGTTAAATACCGTGAACAATGAGAGGAAAGGAAAACATTTTTAATTACCAAAGGTTGCTTTAGTGGTAATGGTGATTGCCATGCCTTTCTTTTTTAAATAATCAGTATTTTTGAATCCACGACACTATGCTAGTTAATTATTTGCGCCTTCTGCTCCTTCCTTTTTCATTAATTTATGGTATGGCCGTTGTTCTGCGGAAAAAGCTATACGATTGGGGAGTCATGCGCAGTGTATCGTTCGGTCTGCCTGTAATTTGTGTAGGCAATCTGGCTGTTGGCGGCTCTGGAAAAACACCCATAACAGAGTACCTGGTGAGGTTATTGAGCGGTTATAAAGTTGCCATTTTAAGCAGGGGATATGGTCGTAAAACCAAAGGCTTTATCCTGGCCGATGCCAACGCTACCTCCGAAACAATAGGCGACGAGCCTTTACAGTATTATCAGAAATTTAAAGAAGTTACCGTAGCCGTTTGCGAAGATCGGGTGGCAGGAGTAAAGCAATTGCAAAACGATCACGATGTTATTATTCTCGATGATGCCTTCCAGCATCGGGCAATAAGAGCAGGTTTTAATATTCTGCTTTTCGAATTCAGGAAACTGGGCACTTTGCAGTTTTTATTGCCTGCCGGAAATTTAAGAGATGTTTTTGCTTCGCGCAAAAGAGCTGATGTGCTATTGGTTACCAAGTCGCCAGTACCGCTCTTGCATGTGGCACAGCATGCATCTGTAAACGAATTACAGCCTGATAACAATCAGCCGGTCTTGCATGCTTATTTAAAATATGGTCAGCTGCAACACCTTTATCGGGAAGAAAGCAGGCCGCTCGATTCGGTTAAGGACTTTGAGGTTTTCCTGTTAACAGGTATCGCCAATCCTGAGCCCTTAATAGAAGAGCTTCAGAAATATACCCAAAGCATTAAACACGAAGCATTCAGAGATCATTATGCCTTTAAGCATTCCGATATCAGCAAGTTAAAAACGGCTTTTGAAGCAGAAATAAAAAAAGAAAAAATCATCATCACAACAGAAAAGGATAGCAAACGTTTAAGAGCTACCGGATTTGAAGATTTACTGGTAAATTTACCCGTATATTATTTACCCATTGAGGTTGAATTATTTGAAGAAGATAAGATTACCTTTGACGAACTCATTTTAAATTATGTTAAGAGCAATAGAAGAAACCGTTGAATATATAAAACGTAAAACAGAGAATTTCAAGCCAGAAATAGGCATTGTTTTAGGTACAGGGCTTGGTGGGCTGGTTAAAGATATCGAAGTCGAGCATCAGCTCATGTATTCTAATATCCCGAATTTCCCGATTTCTACGCTGGAATTTCATAGTGGAAAGCTCATTTTCGGAACTTTAAACGGAAAGAAAATTGTAGCTATGCAGGGTCGTTTGCACTATTACGAAGGTTATAGTATGCAACAAATTACCTTTCCCGTGCGTGTAATGAAAGGTTTGGGCATCGAAAATCTGATTGTTTCTAACGCTGCAGGTTCTTTAAACCCTGAGTTTAAAAAGGGTGATTTAATGATTATTGAAGATCATATTAACCTGCAACCCGATAATCCGCTAAGGGGATTAATTGAAAGCGAACTGGGACCGCGTTTCCCGGATATGAGCCAACCCTATAAGCGTTCTATTATTGCCAAAGCTTTAGAAATAGCCAAAAATGTTGACGTAAAATGCCACAAAGGTGTTTACGTAGCTGTTTCTGGTCCTAATTTAGAAACCAAGGCTGAGTATAAATACCTGCGTTTAATTGGTGCCGATGCTGTGGGGATGAGTACTGTGCCCGAAGTTATTGTAGCCAACCATGCCGGCTTACCTGTTTTTGCCATTTCGGTATTAACTGATGAGGGATTTCCGGAAGATTTACAACCTTTTAACCTTGACGAGATTTTAGAGGCTGCAGCTAAGGCCGAGCCTAAAATGACCGAAATTTTAACCCGCTTAATTGCCGAACTGTAAGATGCGTAATATTGTTCAGATCTGTTTTTTGATTATTGTGCTTTTGGGCATCAACAAAGCCTTTGCACAAGATTTAAAAACAAGTGTTGGTACCAATAAAGAACTCGATTCGGTTAGAAAAAAGCTTGATGGTGGGAAGGATTCAGTTGTTTTTACAGCAAAATACATTCGCTTTACCAAGCTATCTTTAACCAAAGATAGTATTGTGCTGCTGCCGCTTGATACCTCTACCGTCAATATCCAGAATTATAGTCCGCTTTTACAACCTACACACCCTACCATTAGCAATGGTAATATGGGGCTCTCGGCCAGGCCTTTATTGTTCGAACCGAGCAAGCGTATTGGTTTCGATGTGGGTTTCCATTCGCTCGATTATTATGCCTTAACACCCGAAGATATTATTTACTATCAGGCCAGAACGCCTTTTACGAGCTTGTATTTTGTAAGTGCTGGTCAAAAAGAACAGCTTTTTAGGGCTATTCATACCCAAAATATTAAGCGGAACTGGAATGTAGGAGTGAATTTTAACCGTGGTGATTCAAAAGGCTTTTATGCCAGGCAGCGCGGCGATAACTTAAATGTAGCGGTGTTTTCGTGGTATCAATCGCCAAGCAAACGTTATAACATGTGGGCTTCGGCAATTTTTAATACCATGCGTGGTTATGAAAATGGATCTGTAACCTCTGCCGACAAGATATTTAATCCCGATTATTCTACCATTAGCAGGGAGGCCGAACCGGTAAATCTGTCATCAGCTAGGAACATCTATAAGAAAAATGCCCTGTTTTTAAAGCAGACTTATTACGTGGGCCGTATCGATACCTCTGCCAATGCTAATAATGCGGTTTTACCAACCAATAAGCTTACCCATACTTTTGAATACAATACCAATACCTACGATTTTTATAAAAATGAAACCGATGTAAGGAATGTATTGCCGCCAGGCATTGCCAGTACGATATTTACCAACGATTCGACCCGGGTGTTGCATGTTAAAAATGAATTTATTTACAGTTTCTTTTTACGACCTAAAAATTCGTCGGTAATTAAAAATGAGCTAAAGGTAGATGCAGGGATCAGGCACGATTATTATAAACACGAGTTTTTCGGCCTTAAAGCAGATGCAACCAGCTATGAGCAAAGCCGTGCATATTACCAGAATATTACAGTTTTAGGTGCTGCGGGTTACCGATTCTCTACCAATGTTGATTTTAACTTAGACTTACAGCAAATCCTGCAGGGCGAAAATGCCGGCGATTACTTATATGAAGCCAAAAGTAAAATCCTTTTAGGAAAAACCATTGGCCGGATAGAACTGGGAGCTTATGCACAAAACCAGAGCCCATCAGCTATTTACGATTATTATCACGGCAACCACTACAAATGGACCAATAACGATTTTAAGAATACCAAAATTCTGAATCTCTCTTTCAATTACATTAATGATAAGTACGACCTTACTGCAGGGGCAAAATATTTCTTAACCAGTAATTACCTGTATTTTGCTGCCGACCACAGTAACGGTACAACGGCTATCCTGCCTAAACAGGCTACAGCAGATATCAGCTTAATTAGAATTGATGTATTAAAGAAATGGCGCTTTGGTAAGTTTGCATTAGAAAACTATGTGGCTTACCAAAAAACCGATAAAAATGCTGTTTTAAGAACGCCTGAGATTTATACCTATAACAGTATTTATTTCAATAATACCTTTTTTAAAGTGTTGAAGGCAAATATCGGATTCGATGTTCGCTACAATTCGGAGTACGCAAACTATTTGTACTCGCCGGCTACTGCACAGTTTTATATTGATGAGGATAATCCGGTTAACTTACAATCGAAACCAATTGTCGATGTCTTTTTTAAAGCAAATTTAAGAAGGGCAAATATCTTTGTTAAATATGATTTCGTAAATCAGGGCCTTTTCCAAAAGGGATACTTTACGGTAAACCGTTACCCGATGCAGGACGCCTTGCTTAAATTTGGGGTGAGCTGGAATTTTTACGATTAGGCAACTCAATCAAAAGCATAAAAAAACCTTCCCGATTTTACACCGGGAAGGTTTTTGTTTTTCATAGGTATGTTATTGCTTAGAAAGAATAACCTACTGTAAATCCTAACACGCGATTGGTAAATTTATTGCTGTTAGCTTGTCTGTCTTTTGGAGTTAAATCAGATAAACCTAAACCATAGTTGGCCCCCACCAAGAAACCAGATGAGGTACGGTAAGACAGACCAAAGTTTGCTCCAAAATCTGTAGAGCTCTGATCTTTATCGTTTGCACTACCAAAACTTAAATCCCTGTCATTACTACTGGTACTGGTTACACTCGAATTGGTGTTGTTATTTACCGTAGTAGTGGTGGTATTTCCTTTGTTTTTACCAGAAATGTTAAATCCAATATACGGACCAGCACTAATTTGCACTGCACCAGCATCGCCGGTTGGAATATTAAATACCGCATTAACCGGTACTTCAATAGCCATTACATTTGTTTTTACTGATGAAGTAGTAGTTGTAGTAGTAGCTCCTACGGTTGCGCTACTGGTGCCTTCGAATTTTACACCTTTATTTTGCAATGAAATTCCGGGTTGGATAAAAAAGTTGTTAGCCACACCAAAATCTCCGAAAGCAGTAACATTATAGCCAACATTGTTTTTAGCATTGTCATTGTAGATAGATTCATTGTCTCCACTTGAATGAATTTTAGCTAAGTTAACCCCGGCTTTGATACCAAACCTTGAAGTAGTACCTGTAGTTGTCTGTGCGAAAGCACCCGTTGCTAATAAAATAACCGATGCACTTAATAATAACTTTTTCATAATATTTTTCTTTTAGAAAGATTCTTGTTTAAAAAATTTCAGGCTTTAAACCTGTTGTTAATTACAAGCCTTATTTCCAAAAGCTGTGCCAAAGTATCAAGCGTGTTACACTTCGGATTGTAATGTGTTGGTTTACAGTAGTGTATTTATGTCGAATTGGTATTATTACGGTATGGCTTTACGCAAGAGATTTTTGCTCCCTATTGTATACATAACAGGAATATGGGGTTAAAACCGAGTGGTTCTAAGCCTAAAATGAATAATGCCAGAAAATGCTTTTTGTAGAAATTATGTTTTTTGCGGTTTCTTTTTAGCTGCCGGGAAAAGTACATTGTTTAAAATAAGGCGATAGCCCGGTGAATTTGGATGCAGGTTTAAATCTGTTGGCGGGTCGCCTACAGCATGCTGGTAATCTTCCGGATCGTGGCCGCCATAAAAAGTAAACTGGCCTTTGCCAATTTCGCCGTGCAGGTAGCGTACTTCTGCAGCACCTTTATTTTCGCCTAACACCGTTACACTTGTTTTAACCAGACTCTTTTTAAAAGCAGTAGTTTGGCCCATAAAACCTTTAATTACTTTGTCGTGGTCTTGTGTAAGCATAGTTGGTACCAAATCCCACTTGGCTGAAAAATCGAAAAGTGTAAAGTAATCGTTGGTTTGGTTCAAAGTGCGCGTTTGGGTAACATCAATATCCGAAAATTCGTAATTCATGGGATTGTTATCGAGCCTGAAATTCTGAAAAGCAAGTGTTTTATTAAAATCAAGTTTGGATTGCGCATTCGGGTCAGCAGCATCACCATCAAACATCTGGGCACAAATATCCACACCTTCAGCGGCCAGGGCGATATCAAAACTATCGGTACCCGAACACATCGCAAAGAGGAAGCCACCACCCGCACAGTACTCTTTTATGTGTTTGGCAACATCAAGTTTCATTTCCGATACCTTTTTATACCCCATACGTTTGGCCAGGGTCTCCTGGTTTTTTACATCTTCCTGGTACCAGGTAGCATACCTGAAATTAGCCCAGAAACGACCATACTGACCTGTGAAATCTTCGTGATGCAGATGGAGCCAGTCGTATTTGCTTAGCTTATCCTGCAAAATATCATCATCATATATTACATCGTAGGGAATTTCAGCATAAGTTAAAACCAATGTAACGGCATCATCCCAGGGTAATTTACTTTTGGGCGAGTAAACGGCAATTTTTGGCGTTTTTTCCAGCTTTACCATTTCCATGTTTACCGAAGGATCGCTGATTTCGTTTAACAGACTAACTACTTTCCCATCGGCCATTACTTCGTACGATACACCTCTTATTTTCAGTTCGTCTTCTACTGCTTTATTATATTTGATGAGAAAACTGCCGCCGCGATAATTCAAAAGCCAATCTACCTCAACTTGTTTACTAATGGTCCAATAGGCAATACCATAGGCTTTAAGGTGGTTCTTCTGGTCTTCATCCATGTAAATTAACAACGATGAAGCCTTAAGCCCCAAAGAACAGAGCAGACAGATGAGGAGGATATAATATTTCTTTGTCAAAACTGATTTACTTAAAATACTAAAATACCTCATTTATACTGGATAGAAAAATTTAATGATGTTATAAGTTATACAATTTTGTTATTTTTGCCCTCTACTTAAAAAATACTTCGTTCTTTTTGAGTAGAGAGATTTAAAAAATTAGTACCGATATTAAGATGAGTAAAGCAATAATAAAAACAGAAAAAGGCGATATGACCGTAGAATTCTACGATAACGATGCGCCAAAAGCCGTTGCAAACTTTAAAAAATTAGCTAAAGAAGGCTTTTATGATGGAGTAACTTTCCACCGTGTAATTCCGAACTTTGTGGTTCAGGGTGGATGTCCGAATTCAAAAGATCCAGCTACTGCACATTTAGCTGGTACTGGTGGTCCGGGTTACAAAATTGATTGCGAATTAGATGGCGATAACCAATATCACGATCGTGGTGTTTTATCAATGGCACATGCAGGCCGTAACACTGGTGGTTCGCAGTTTTTTATCTGCCACAGCAGAACAAATACTGCACACTTAGACCGTAACCATACTTGTTTTGGTAAAGTAACCGAAAATGTGGATCTTGTTGATGATATCCGTCAGGGAGATAAAATTTTAAACATTGAAGTTTTAGAAGATTAAATAGCAAAGGGGTAGGGGCATTGAGCTTAGCGCTCTCTGTACTTAGCACCATGCAAATGATAACGCGATAGGCGTACTGCGAACAGGCGTTTTGTAACGCTGCACGCTAACCGCTAGCAGCCTAACACATACATATATGAATTTAAGAGGAATTGTTGCCGTATCGGGCAGACCAGGTTTATTTAAACTGGTTGGACAAAATAAAGTAGGTTACATTTTGGAAAGCTTAGATGCGCAAAAAACTAAAATTGTAGCCAACATCACCAATACAAAATTAGCTTCGTTAGAAGATATTACCGTATATGGAGAAGATGAAGAAATTAAGCTGGCTGATATTTTTGCGAAAATTTCTGCAAAAGGATCAACTCCTGATTTAAAAGGCGATTTACGTGCTTACTTTCTTGAAGTAGCTCCGGGTCACGATCAGGAAAAAGTTTATGCTTCGGATATGAAGAAAATTATCACCTGGTATAACTTACTTAAAGATCTTCCATTGTTTACAGAAGAAACTCCTGAAACACCTGGAACTCCTGCAGAAGTTAAATTATCAGAAGAAAAAGCAGCTTCAGATAAAAAAGTAAAAGCTACAGGTGCTAAAGCTTCAGCTAGTGCAAAAGCAACTACTAAAACTTCGGCTCCGGCTAAAAAAGCAAGTATGACCAGTAAAAAAGGCGTCTAAGCTTTTACTGCAAAGGTATCGGAAACACCAGGCATTTTTGTCTGGTGTTTTTTATGCGGTTAACCGAAATACCAAATCAAGCCTCCAATAATCAGCGAAATGAGAATGCTGATCCATAAGTATTTACTGTTGCCGCTCTGGTTGCTTTTGTACCTGTATTCCCGTTTATATTTGTCTAGTAACATCGTTTCTTTTATTTAATGATGATTTTTATTCCTTTTTTCCATACTTCAACCACATTATCGATCTCCCGTTTTTAAGGGTGGTGATAGGGTTCTCCTTTCAAAATACTAAATCCCCGGTAAAGTTGCTCTACAAAAAATAACCTGATCATCTGGTGCGAAAAAGTCATATCCGATAGTGAGATTAAGCCATTGGCCCTTTTATAAATACTTTCGTCAAAACCGTAAGGACCGCCAATAATAAAAATTAAATGTTGAACACTGCCAATCATCTGTTTATTTAAATAATTAGAAAACTCAACCGACGAATATTTTTTTCCCTTCTCATCCAGTAAAATCACCATGTCGCCATTGTTGATTTGTTTGTGCAATAGTTCGGCTTCTTTGGCTTTTTGCTGCGCCTCGCTTAGGTTCTTTACATTTTTTACATCAGGTATAGCCAGAAAACTGAAATTAATATAGTGTTTTAAGCGGTTAATGTATTTATCAATCCCCTCTATTAAATATTTATCTTCGGTTTTGCCAATGGCGATCAGTGTAATCTTCATTTAATATTTTCCCTATCTTTAGAATTTCGAGATTCAAATATAATGTTAAAATTACAAGCACAGATCATATCGGGTTACAGTGAAAAAATTAAGCAGGTTACTGATGGTATAAATCAGACCAAAAAATTAATCGACAAGCTCTCTCTGGTTAGGGTTGCTTTGTTCCTGGCCGAGATCTTGTTTTTTGTTTTGCTGGTACGCTCTGCAGATGATGTCTTTCGTACCCTGATACAAATTGCCTTGCTGTTACCTGTAATTGCTTTTGCTTATGTGGTGCGTAAACAAAGTAAACTGGATCTTGAAATCGATTACAAAAAACAGCTTTTATGGGTTTACCAGAACGAATGGAATGTTTTAAATGGTATAGAGAACGGATACGACCACGGCACAGCATTCGAGTCTGAAATTCATCCTTATACCTCTGATCTCGATATTTTTGGAAAAGCATCTTTATTTGCATTGTTAAACCGTTGCAGCACTAAAAATGGCAACGATGTGCTGGCGAAAAGACTGGCTGAGAAATCGGAACGCGATATCATCTTAAGCCGACAGGAAGCCGTAAAAGAAATTATAGCTAAAATAGCCGATACCTACAGCTTCAGAGCTAATTTGCATGGTTATGATCCCGGTAAAATAGAGCAAATTAAAATGCAGCTAAAGCTACAACTGGGTGCTCAGCTGGAATTTGTAAAGGGTAAATTTTTGCGTTGGTACGTTAAGCTGGTACCCTTTGTTACTGTTGGTTTAATTTTGGCCGCCATTTTAATCAGTACTGCTTTTTGGAAAATGCTGGCACTGATATTTGTAATCCATACCGGCTGGAATGTATTACTCAGCGCTAAAATTAATAAGGTATTTTATAGTTTTGGTGGTAGTTCGGGTTTATTAAATGGTTATGCAAGCGCTATCTTGTGGACGGAAAACCAAAACTGGAAAAGCCCGTATATTTTAAATTTATTCGATTCGCGTATTCCGGTAAGCCAGGAAATTAAAAGCCTCTCTAGAATTATTCAGAACTTTGATGCCCGGTTGAATATTCTGATAGGTGGCATCCTTAATGCACTTTTACTGTGGGATTTAAAATGTTGCATAAATCTCGATATCTGGTACAAATCTTCCTCTAAAGATGTAATTGCTGCGTTAAACCACTTAGGTGATTTTGAGGAGTTAATTTCGCTAGCTACGGTTGCCTATAACCAGACCGATTGGGTTTTCCCGGCAGTAACCGAACAGTTTACTTTAAAAACCGGGCAAATTGGTCATCCACTCATCCGTCGCGAGCTCAGGGTTGATAATGATTTTCATGTAAGCGAAAACCCAACTGTTGATATTGTAACCGGATCGAACATGGCTGGCAAAAGTACTTTTTTACGTACCCTGGGCATAAACATGGTTTTAGCCTATTCTGGTGCACCGGTTTGCGCCAGTCGCCTCGAATTATCTGTTTTTTCGATTAATACCTATATGCGGATTAAGGATTCGCTGAATGAGAGTACTTCAACTTTTAAGGCTGAGCTAAATCGCCTGAAAATGATTTTAGAAAATGTGGTTCGCGATAAAGATACTTTGGTGCTGATTGATGAAATGTTGCGGGGAACCAACAGTCGCGATAAATACCTGGGGTCGAAAGTTTTTGTTGAGAAACTGATTGCCGAAAAAATGCCTGCGCTGTTTGCTACGCACGATTTACAACTGGCCGATTTGATTAACGATTACCCGGCTACCTTACGTAACTTTCATTTTGATATCCAGATTACCAACGGAGAAATGAAATTTGATTACCTGTTGAAACATGGCCCCTGTAAAACTTTTAACGCCGCTATTTTACTGAAGCAGATTGGCTTGACTTTGGATTAACATGGTGAAGGATGTTGTTTTGTACCTGATAATAATATAACATTTTCATCCTGTCCTGTAGAAGAATCTATCTAACATCATACGGAACTTTTCGATTAATTATTCCGATTATTTATCGGAGGATCAACTTTAAAAACTGCTGTAAAATTGACCAACAATGACATCTACCTCATTGAAGTAGATGTCGTTTGTTTATTTTAGCCGTTATTTTATTTTATCCTCTTCTTTCATTTTTTGATGGTCTGCTTTGATCTGTTCTTCTGTACTTTTTCCCTCGGCATGCTGTTTTTCCAGTTCATTATGTGCTTTTATAATTGCAGCATGCTTCTCAATTAATGTTGCGTGTTTTGCCAGTAAGTTTGTGTGTTCGGCTTCTGTTTTGTTATGGAGTGAGGAATCTGCTTCTTTCATCGCTTTATGAGCTTCAGAAAAGTTAACATGCTCGGCTTACATCTTTGCCGGATTAGTTAGAATAGAGAGTAGGTAAAGAACCATTTTAACTCCATCAATGTTTTTTTACGCTCCACGAACGCGAAAACCTGTTTGTAGTATGTAGCTTATGGGCTTAATGTGAAATGAATATGGTCAATAACAATTTCGAAAAATGGGAGCTTTGCTGCATTGAGGTAGGTTCTGAAATAGGAGCAACTAGCTAACAAAATAAAACAAATCAATTGCTATCAGATAATGCAATTGCGTAGAATATAGATTTTAGTTAGTTAAACCGGTTATCGCGGTATTGTTTTGGTGAAATCCCCATAATATTGGAAAAAAGCCTGCTAAAATAATAAGGATCGCTTATGCCGATTTTTTGTGCGATTTCATTAATTCTGAGGTTGGTGAAAAGCAGGTATTGAGTGGTTTTCTGGATTTTAAGCTGGTTAAAATAATCGATTGGAGAAGTTCCGGTTTTCTTTTTAAATATAGCCGATAAGTAAGAAGGAGAGAGGTAAACAGCCAAGGCTATTTCTTTTAAACTAAGTGTTTTTTCAATATTGTTTCGCATAAAATCAATAACCTCCTCAACTTTGTCGGTTTCTACTGTTTTATCGCTGGTTATATGTTTATCTGCATAAATAAATTCGGCAATGTATTGATGAAAGCACAAATTGGCATAAATGATATTTTCACGGCTGAACCCCCTTTCTAACCGGTTGTAAATGGTGTTAAACAGCATATTTCTTTCTTCGCCAAAACCTGCATAACCTTTGTAATTATCCAGCTGGGCTATTAAATGATCCGCGCCTGTACCAAAAAAGTGAATCCAATATATTGTCCATGGCATAATGCCGTCAGCCTGATATACATGGGCGGTTTTTTTTGGAATGAGGATGTAGTTGCCAGCTTCAATCCGGTAGTTGATATTATTAATCTCGATATTGCCTTTCCCGTCAAAACAGTATAATAAAATGTGCTGTTCAGCTCCATTCGCCCTTTTTCTGTAATGATAAGATGCTTTTGGGTAATAACCAATATGGGTAATGTATAAGTTGCTAACTATTTCATTCCCTATGCATTGCTTTAAAATTACATTTCTCGGAATGATAATGGCTTTTTGCGATTCAAAACCATCTTTTTTTTTAGCGGCTGTGTTGTCATATTTGGCTTGTATAGAACAAAAGTAATATAATCCATCTTTTATGCAAAAAAATGCATTTTAGCCTCTTGTATTTTTATTGACCTTTGGTTTACACAATGATTTAGAATTAAGATTTTAGCCAGGTAATCTGGATTGAATAAATGATATCTGCTAAAAGCTGCTTTAATTTATACTAACTAAATGTTATTGAAAAGGAAAATATTATTTGCTTCCGGCTTTGCAGTAGTGGCTGTAGCGCTGGTTGCTTTTTCACTTTTTTCTTCGGAAAAGGAAATCGATTTTAATTCGCAAGTTAAGCCCATCCTGAATAAAAAATGTATTTCGTGCCATGGAGGTGTTAAGCAGCAGGGTGGTTTTAGCGTGTTGTTTAGAGACGAAGCTTTGGCCAATACCAAAAGTGGCAAACTGGCCATCATACCGGGCAATCCCGGTGATAGCGAGTTTATCAAGCGTCTTAAATCTAACGATCCCGAAGAAAGAATGCCCTATAAGCACCCCGCTTTAAACAATGATGAGATAGACATTCTTAGCAGTTGGGTTAAACAAGGAGCAAAATGGGGAAATCATTGGGCTTATGTTAGCGTAAAACCAACTGAAGTACCAGATGTAGATAACGATTGGGTACGGAATGATTTGGATAAATTTATTTTTGCCAAACTGGAAGAAAATAAGCTTGAGCCATCTAAAACTGCTGATAAGGCTACTTTGCTCAGAAGAGTGAGTTTAGATTTAATTGGCACCTATCCATCAGATAAACTGGCGAAATTTTACCTGAACAGTAAAGATGAGCAAAAGGCTTATAGCGTTTTAGTAGATAGTTTACTGGCATCGCCCAAATTTGGAGAACGCTGGGCTTCGATGTGGCTGGATATTGCACGGTATGCAGATACAAAAGGCTATGAGAGCGATCCGAACCGGAATATCTGGAGCTATCGTGATTGGGTAATTAAGGCTTATAATGCCGATATGCCTTACGATAGGTTTATTACCGATCAGATTGCAGGCGATTTGTTCCCAAACCCAACAGATGCCCAATACATAGCCACAGCATTTAGCCGAAATACCCCTACAAACGATGAGGGGGGAACAAATAATGAAGAATTTAGAACAGCGGCAGTGCTGGACCGGGTAAATGCCACCTGGGAGGGCCTCATGAGTACTACTTTTTCTTGTGTGCAGTGTCATAGCCACCCTTACGATCCTTTTAAGCACGATGAGTATTATAAATTCATGTCGTATTTTAACAATACGCGGGATGAGGATGTTTCGGCAGAATACCCTTTACTTAAAAATTTTAACGATAGCCTTAAAAATGAGCTCAACCATTTAACCAGCTGGGTTAAAAATGTAGCCGGTAAAGAGCGGGCAGATGAGGTAGCATTATTCTTAAAAACTGGTCAGCCGGCTATAAACTCTACAACAGCCGATGAGTTGGTGAATTCGGTAATTGGCAACCACAATATTGCGCTATTCTTTAAAAACAGTTCATCTGCAAGGTTAAAATCAGTTACCCTTCAAAATGTTGATCAACTGATATTGCGTTACAATTGCAGCAAACCAAATGGTACCATGAGCCTGCATTTAGGTTCGCCCAACGGCAGGCTATAAAATCGTGGAAAGTAGCGCAAACCAAAGGCTATGAGAATATAACAGTTGAGTTTCCTAAGCAAAGCGGGGTAGAAGATGTGTATTTGAAATATAGCAATCCATCGGTAAAAAATCCAGATGAGTTTATGGTGTATTTCGACTGGTTTTATTTTACTAAACAATTTCCGGGAAAAGGTCAGCCTGGTTATTTAGCCAATAAAAAGACCTTTACCGATTTAATGAATGCTCAGGTATCAACAACGCCTGTTATGGTAGAAAATCCATTAAGCATGCAGCGTAAAAACTATGTATTTGAGCGTGGTGCCTGGACATCTAAGGGCAAGGAAGTAAAAGTTGGCGTACCCAATTCTTTGGCTTTTGCAATGCCCAAAAATGCACCCGATAATAGAATGGGGCTTGCCATGTGGCTTACTGATAAGCGAAATCCGCTGGTATCGAGAACTATGGTAAACCGCTTATGGGAACAGCTATATGGTGCAGGTTTGGTAGAAACCCTGGAAGATATGGGCACACAAGGCATGGCACCTACCCACCAGGAGTTGCTTGATTTTATGGCTTACCAGTTTATGCACGAACACCACTGGAGCGTAAAAAAAATGCTGAAAGAAATGGTGATGATGGCTACCTACCGCCAGGATAGTAAGGTAACCGAAGAAGTAAAAGAAAAAGACTTGTTTAATAAGTTTTATGCACGTGGTTCGAGGGTAAGGCTGAGTGCAGAGCAGATGAGAGACCAAAGCTTGGCCGTTTGCGGGGTTTTAAGCAATAAAATGTATGGTCCGCCGGTAATGCCGTGGCAACCTGAAGGTATATGGTTTTCGCCATACAATGGGGCAAAATGGCAAACAAGTGGAGGTGAAGATCAATACCGGAGAGGGATATACACCTATTGGAAACGTACTGCACCATATCCTTCGTCTATTGCTTTCGATGGTGCATCTAGAGTGGTTTGCAGCCCAAGGCGTATTCGCACCAATACACCTTTGCAGGCATTGGTTACCCTAAACGACAGTGTTTATATTGATTTGGCCAGAAAATTAGCTTTACGGATGGAAAAAGTAGGAGGAAGTTCAAATGCAGCTAAAATTTCGAAGGGATATGAATTAATGATGTATAAAGCTATTCCTCAGAACAGGTTGAAAGTATTTGAAGAATTATACGCAAAGGCCCTTGTGACATTTAAAAACAATGCTGGAAATGCATCAGCATTTATGGGCGATAAGCAAAAGAAATTTAAACCAGAAGAGGCAGCGATGGTTTTAGTGGCCAATGCCATGTTAAACCTGGACGAGGTAGTTACCAAAAATTAAGGGACGGTTATGACAAGAGATGAGCTAAATGCACACAGATTAATTAAGGAGGCACAAGAGGCCAATGCCCGGCTGCATTCGCGACGACATTTTTTAAAAGAAAGCGCCATGGGTTTAGGCGCCTTGGCGATGGGCTCGTTGTTAGGCAGTTGTGGTAATCTTTTTTCGAGTCCGCAAACCAAAATTGCTTACGATCCGGCACACCCGCTATTGCCAAAATCGCCACCATTGGTTGGTAAGGCAAAGAGCGTAATTTACCTGCACATGGCAGGTGCACCGTCACAGTTAGAGCTATTCGATTTTAAGCCCGAGTTAATGAAGATGGATGGCCAGGATTGTCCGCCTTCGTTACTGGCGGGTAAGAAATTTGCCTTTATTACCGGTGTACCCAAAATGCTGGGGCCACAGGCCAATTTTGCCAAACATGGGCAGTCAGGAGCTTTGGTGAGCGATAACCTACCGCACTTTTCTACCATGGTAGATGATGTAAGCTTTTTAAAAGCGGTAAAAACCGATCAGTTTAACCACGCACCTGCACAACTATTGGTGCATACCGGATCGCCACGTTTGGGCAGGCCGAGTATGGGCAGCTGGGTAACTTATGGATTAGGTTCCGAAAATCAGAATTTACCAGGCTATGTAGTGCTTACCAGCGGTGGAAGTTTCCCCGATGCCGGAAAAAGTGTTTGGGGCAGTGGCTTTTTACCTTCCGTTTATCAGGGTGTACAATGCCGGAGTGAAGGAGATCCGGTCCTTTTTATCAAAGATCCGGATGGTATGAACCGCGATTTACGTAAAGCCTCTATCGATGCCATTAACAAAGCCAACGAGCAACAATATCAGGAATACAATGATCCAGAAATTTTATCGAGGATAGCTCAATACGAAATGGCCTACCGCATGCAGATTTCGGCACCTGAGGTGATGAATATTAACGATGAACCGGCTTATATCCACGAAATGTATGGCACACAACCAGGCAAAGCCTGTTTTGCCAATAACGTATTGCTTGCACGTAAACTGGTAGAAAAAGGAGTGCGTTACATTCAGCTGTTCGATTGGGGGTGGGATGCACATGGCGATAATCCGAATAACTCGCTCAATATCGGCCTCAAAAATAAGTGTAGAAGTATTGACCGGCCAATTACCGCTTTACTGCTCGATTTAAAACAGCGCGGTCTTTTAGAAGAAACCCTCGTGGTTTGGGGTGGTGAATTCGGTCGTACACCAATGATGGAAAACCGGAATGGTATACAAAATCCGTTTAAAGGAAGAGATCACCACACCGAAGCCTTTACCATCTGGATGGCTGGCGGTGGTGTGAAAAAAGGATTTACACACGGCGAAACCGACGAAATAGGCTACAGTGCCATTAGCGGAAAAGTTGATGCTTTTGATATTCAGGCTACCATTTTAAATCAGCTGGGCTTTAACCACGAACAATTTACTTACCCATTCCAGGGGCGCCCGTTCAGGCTAACCGATGTAGGCGGTAAGGTGATCTCGGAGATCGTGGCTTAAAGGATAATCGATAACCAATTAATAGTTGACAATTTGCAATAACCAATTAACAAGTGAACCAATAAATAGATTGCTTCACACCATTGCCCTTACACTGGCCCTTCAGTTCGCAATGGCGAATTTGGATATGGAGTAATGAACCAATGACGAGTGAACTAATTAACTAACGATAATGAACCAATAAAATATGTCTCAAACCCGAAGAAAATTTTTGCAAAACACAGCCGTTGTAACGGCAGCCTCATTTTTGGCACCAATTAATAATATAAATGCAAGCAACGCTGTGCATGTAAGAGCAAAGGCAGGCTACCAATTATTGTTTATGCAAACCGACTGGGGTTTTGAAGGTACAAGAGATGAATTTTGTGCAGCGGCCAAAAAAGAAGGTTATGATGGTATTGAGGTATGGTGGCCGGGTGAAGCCAACGCAGTGAAAGAACTTTTCGATGCTGTAAAAAAACATAAATTAGAAATTGGATTCTTATGTGCCGGATCCCAATCGAATATTAAAGAGCATTTTGTATCTTTTAAAAGTAGTTTAGATGCCATCTGTGCCAATACCGATCAAAAGCCGGTGTATATCAATTGCCATTCGGGTAAAGATTATTTTAGTTACGAAGAAAATAAGCAGATTATTGATTATGTAACCGCCAAAAGGAAATCTTCGGGTATTCCCATTTATCACGAAACACACCGCGGCAGGATGATGTTTGCTGCACCTATTGCTAAAAATTTCGCCGAAAAAAATCCAGAGGTTAGGTTTACCTTAGATATTTCGCACTGGTGTAATGTTCACGAAAGTTTATTATCAGATCAAAAACAAACCATCGATTTTATTTTAGAAAAAACAGATCATATCCATTCCAGGGTAGGGCATCCCGAAGGGCCGCAGGTTAACGATCCGCGGGCACCCGAGTGGATCAAAGTATTGGAAGCCCATCTGGCCTGGTGGGACAAGGTAATTGCACGCAAAAAGCGAAATGGAGAGCGCATGACGATACTAACCGAATTTGGTCCGGCAGATTATATGCCTACCTTACCTTATACCCGTCAGCCTGTTGCCGATCAATGGGCAATAAATGTGCATATGATGAACTTATTAAGAAAAAGATATCAATAATTAAAAGATGTTAGAGTTTTTCGGCCGCTTTCACCCTGTTTTTGTACATCTTCCAATCGGTATATTACTGCTTGCCTGTATTTGTATCATTTTGTCATTTTGGACAAGATTTACCAGCTTAAAATCTGCACTCCCCATCATGCTTTTGCTGGGTATGCTTAGCGCAATTGTTTCCTGTCTTACCGGATATTTTTTAGCCAATGGCGGAGATTATGACGGTAAACTAGTGAGTAACCACCAATGGATGGGGATCAGTGTGGCAGTTTTATCGCTTATCCTGTTAGTAATCTATCAAAAGGTAAAATCTAATGTGATATTAGGGAGCTTTAGCGGCATTTTAATTATCCTGATTTCTATTACAGGGCATTTGGGAGGTTCGTTAACCCATGGTGCCGATTATTTAACCGCACCATTAAAATCAGACGGTACAAAGGGGGCAGCAATTCCAGCGATTGCCAATGTGCAGGAGGCCTTTGTTTATCAGAATGCCATTCAGCCGCTTTTAAAAAGCCGTTGTTACAGTTGTCACGGAAGCGAAAAACAAAAGGGGAAATTACGTCTCGATCAGGAAGTATTTATTTTAAAAGGTGGTGAAGACGGAAATACGCTGGTAAAAGGCAAAGCGGACGAAAGTGAGTTGATTAAAAGGTTGTTGCTTCCTATAACCCATGAAGATCATATGGCGCCAAAAGAGAAACCTCAACTAACATCAAACGAAGTTGCTTTATTAAAATGGTGGATTGATAATGGTGCAGACTTTAAAAAGAAATTTAAAGAACTGCCACAGCCCGAAATCATCAAACCTGTTCTGGCGGCCTTACAAAAAGGTGAAACAGTAAACGGAGAAGCTAAAGCCAGCGAAATCCCATTGGAAGAGGTGAGTGCAGTTGATGAGAAAGTATTGCAACAGTTTACTGGTTTGGGAATCTCGGTTGTCCCGGTTGCCCAGAATACCAATTATTTATCGGCTAACTTTATCAATGCAGTTTCGATGGGTAAAGAGGTTCAGGATTTGATCAAATCGATAAAAAAACAATTAACCTGGCTTAAGCTGGAAAACGGAAAGGTTACCGATCAAACACTCGAAGTAATTAAGGACTGTAAAAACCTAACCCGGCTTAGGTTAAACTATACAGCCATTACCGATGCCGGATTGGCGAAGCTTAAAGATTTAGATCAGTTGCAATCGCTTAGTTTGGTAGGTACAAAGGTTACCGCAAATGGTATTAACCAGCTTAAAAAACTTAAAAACCTGAAGTTTCTCTATTTGTACCAAACCAATGTAAACAAGGCTGATTTATTGAAAATAAAGAAACTATTACCCAAAGTAAGTTTAGATACCGGTAATTATAAAGTGCCAATGCTGGCACAAGATACTACTGTGGCAAAAGCGCCATAATGATGTGCTGTTTTGGTAATAAATAGGTTAAAATAACTATTGGCCTGACAATTAATGATTTGTTAATATTAAACTTGCAACTTATGGCAATTAATGGATAACAATGATTAAGGCAAGTGATTTTGGTCCGAAATTTACCTGGGGCGTGGCTGCAGCAGCTGCGCAAATAGAAGGTGCAACAAGCCAGTATGGCAAAGGCCCATCTATATGGGATACTTTCGCTGCAAAAAGCGGTAAAATAAAAAGGAACCATAAATTAGATCCGGCCTGCGATTTTTATCACCGGTATGTAGAAGATGTTGCGCTGGTAAAGCTGCTTGGCTTTAAAGTATTCAGGTTTTCTATTGCCTGGTCGAGGATTTTGCCACAGGGAAGGGGAGAAGTAAATCAGGAAGGAATCCGCTTTTACCATAACCTGATCGATGAGTGCCTTACACAGGGCATTACCCCTTACGTTACCCTTTACCACTGGGATTTGCCTCAGGCCCTTGAAGATGAAGGAGGCTGGACCAGTTTTAGTATTAATGCGGCCTTTAATACTTTCGTGAGCATCTGTGCATTGGAATACGGCGATAAAGTAAAAAACTGGATTGTACTGAACGAACCCTTCGGCTATACCTCTTTGGGCTACATGCTGGGCGTACATGCTCCCGGTAAAACAGGTTTGAGCAATTTCTTTCCGGCAGTTTTGCATACTGCGCTGGCACAGGCCGAAGGCGGAAAAATTTTACGTGCCGAGGTGGCCAAAGCCAATATTGGCACTACCTATTCCTGCTCCGAAATACTGCCTTACACCCAAAGCGATAATGATGTGCTGGCTGCTAAACGCGTAGATTGTTTAATGAACCGTTTATTTGTCGAACCTACACAAGGCATGGGCTTCCCAACGGCCGATTGGGATGTACTTGAAAAATTTCAGATGGAATATGGTACCTGGCGACTGCAGGATAGGATGAAGTTTGACTTCGATTTTATTGGCTTGCAAAATTATTTTCCTCTTACTGTTAAATACAATGCCTTTATTCCCGTAATACAAGCCTGGGAAGTGAAAGCAAAAGGCAGAAAAAAGCCACACACCGCTATGGGCTGGGAAATAAATGCCGACAGCTTTTACAATATTATTAAGCAATTTGCCAGCTATCCCAATATCAAAAATATAATGATCACCGAAAACGGTGCAGCCTACCACGATAAACTGAGTAATGGAAACATTGTAGACGCAGAGCGGATCGACTATTTTAAGCTATACTTAGATGCTTTGTTAAAGGTTAAGAATGAGGGTATCAATGTTACCGGTTATATGGCCTGGACATTGATGGATAATTTCGAATGGGCTGAAGGTTTTAATGCACGGTTTGGCCTGGTTTATACCGATTTTCATACCTTGAAACGAACTATAAAGTATTCTGGCTATTGGTGGCAGGAGTTTTTAAAAGCCTAACATCTTCTGGCGCACAGTTTGAGATAAGCTATTTCTTTTGGGAATTAGTTTTACCTTGTTGCAGTACTACTAAATTTGGTAACAAAACTTATAAAAATCTATCTAAACAAAGATTTTTATATTTACGCTTACAAGAAATCTTATAAATGAACGACAGGACCATAGTTTACAGCACCTATTACAATCCCATAGAAGCTAACATTATCAAAGCCAGATTAGAAGACAGTGGGTTTTCCTGTTTTCTTGCCGATGAGAATGTTTCTACCATTCAGCCGCTTTATAATCAAGCCATAGGGGGTGTAAAACTGATTGTTTTTGAACGTGATGTGGAAGCAATTCACGCCTTGCTCGCCGAAGATCATAGCGAAACAGTCGGTGAATATGCTGATGATAGTGTTGGTATAGAAGAAGTTAATTCTGTAGTCTGCGTTAATTGTGGATCTAAAAATGTAGGTTATGGAATGGCAACAGATAAAAAATACAGTCTTTGGGCAACTATATTAGCCTTTTTAACCTTTACTACACCAATTCAGGCAAATAAATGTTACCACTGTTACGATTGTGGTTATGAGTTTGAAAAGATTTAAGTCTGTTATCTACTCGGTTATTACCAGAAGGCTTTTTCAGCCGATGAAGCCAGGCAGCTACAGGCGGGCAATCTTTATAGCAACAAAAATCCCGTTCTGATTTAACAAAACGGGATTAATATTATACATCCAGACTTCGGACTACCGACTCCGGACTTTAAGACTATTGAAGCGCAGCTTTTGCAGCAGCCTCAGCTCTGATAATGTTCAACGCACCACCAGCTTTAAACCAGTCTATCTGTTGAGCGTTGTAGCTGTGGTTAACCGGGAACTGCTCTGTAGTGCCATCTGCATGGTGCAATACCAAGGTTAATGGTTTATCAGGAGCAAACTCGGTTAAGCCTAAAATGTCGATGGTATCGTCTTCTAAGATTTTATCGTAATCATCTTTATCGGCAAAAGTTAAGCCCAGCATACCTTGTTTTTTAAGGTTGGTTTCGTGGATACGGGCAAAAGATTTAACCAATACTGCACGAACGCCTAAATGACGTGGCTCCATCGCTGCATGCTCGCGCGATGACCCTTCACCGTAGTTTTCATCACCCACAACAATAGAACCTAAGCCTGCAGCTTTGTAATCGCGCTGCGTTGCCGGAACAGGGCCGTACTCGCCGGTCAGTTCGTTTTTAACGGTATCGGTTTTATCGTTGAAATAGTTTACCGCACCAATTAACATGTTGTTAGAAATATTATCCAGGTGACCACGGAATTTTAACCACGGACCGGCCATTGAGATGTGATCGGTTGTACATTTTCCTTTGGCTTTAATTAATAATTTTAGGCCTTTAAGGTCGGTACCTTCCCACGGAGCAAACGGATCTAACAATTGCAAACGGTGTGAAGTTGGTGAAACCAGAACTTCTACTTTCGAACCGTCAGCCGCCGGAGCCTGATAACCTGCATCTTCTACAGCAAAGCCTTTAGTCGGTAATTCATAACCGGTAGGCGGATCGAGTTTTACCTGTTCGCCTTTATCGTTTGTTAACGTATCTGTTAAGGGGTTAAATCCTAAATTACCTGAAATTGCAATTGCAGCAACCATTTCTGGCGAAGCTACGAAAGCATAAGTATTCGGGTTTCCATCGGCACGTTTAGCAAAGTTCCGGTTAAACGAATGTACAATTGTATTTTTTTCTGCTTTCTCTGCACCTGTACGATCCCACATACCAATACATGGTCCGCAGGCGTTGGTAAAGATCGTAGCATTTAAATCTTCGAAAGTTTTTAAATAACCGTCGCGGTCTGCAGTATAACGTACCTGCTCAGAACCCGGGTTAATGCCAAATTCGGCTTTAGTTACTAAACCTTTTGCAATGGCCTGGTTGGCAATAGAAGCTGCTCTCGATAAATCTTCGTAAGAAGAGTTGGTACAAGAGCCAATTAAACCCCATTCTACTTTTAAAGGCCAGCCGTTTTTCTCTGCTTCGGTTTTCATTTGCGAAACCGGAGTAGCTAAATCTGGTGTGAAAGGGCCATTTAAGTAAGGTTCTAAAGTATCTAAATCGATCTCAATAACCTGATCGAAATAATTTTCTGGATCAGCATACACTTCATCATCACCGGTTAGGTAAGCCGCGATTTTGTTGGCTTCATCAGCCACTTCGTTTCTGCCGGTTGCACGTAAATAACGCTCCATACTTTCGTCGTAACCAAAAGTAGAAGTGGTTGCACCGATTTCAGCCCCCATGTTACAAATGGTACCTTTACCAGTACAGCTCATTGAAGTAGCACCATCGCCAAAATATTCTACAATTGCACCTGTACCACCTTTTACAGTTAAAATACCGGCAACTTTAAGGATCACATCTTTAGCTGCCGTCCAGCCGTTTAATTTACCGGTTAACTTTACTCCAATTAACTTAGGGAATTTTAGTTCCCAAGGTAGTCCAGCCATAACATCGCAGGCATCGGCACCACCAACACCAATAGCAACCATGCCTAAACCACCTGCGTTTACCGTATGTGAGTCGGTACCGATCATCATTCCACCCGGGAATGCATAATTTTCTAAAACAACCTGGTGGATAATACCAGCTCCTGGTTTCCAGAAACCGATGCCATATTTGTTGGATACAGAGGATAGGAAATCAAAAACTTCTGCACTCTCCGTTTTGGCATGAGGTAAATCTATTGCAGCACCTTCTTTAGCGGTAATTAAGTGATCGCAGTGAACCGTAGAGGGAACAGCAACCTGCGGACGGCCGGCCTGCATAAACTGCAATAATGCCATCTGTGCTGTAGCATCTTGCATCGCTACGCGGTCAGGTGCAAAATCTACGTAGTCGGTACCACGTTTAAATGCCGTTTTAGGATCTCCATCCCAAAGGTGTGCATACAATATTTTTTCAGATAAGGTTAAGGGTCTGCCAACAACTTTACGCGCAGCCTCAACGCGGCTGCCAAAGTTTGCATAAACCTTTTTAATCATGTCTATATCAAAAGCCATACTTTAATTTTTTATAATTAGTGTCAATAAGGTACTATCTAAATTAAACAATTTTAAACACACTTATTTTTGAGATTTGTCATAATGTGTTATTTAAAACCATTCTATGCAACTATTTGCACAAAGGAAAAGGCTATCTGATATCTCGGATAGCCTTTTCGTGTATTTAACAAATGATATGTTTTTTTGTTTCTTATTGTTTTGTAGAAATAGGGGTGAACTTGGTTAAGTTGATACCTTCTACCGCTACTTTATATTCTTCGATGCTCGGAATACGACCTAAGATAGCTGAAAGAACCACCACTGGTGTAGATGCCAGTAAAGACTCTCCTTTTTTACCATCTTTATCTTCTACCACACGGCCCTGGAATAAACGCGTAGAAGTAGCCATTACGGTATCACCTTTAGCCGCTTTTTCCTGGTTACCCATGCAAAGGTTACAGCCCGGACGCTCTAAATACATGATGTTTTCGTACTCGGTACGTGCTGTGCTTTTAGGCAAGGCATCGCTGAACTCGAATCCAGAATATCTTTGTAAGTATTCCCAATCACCCTCTGCTTTCAATTCATCGATGATGTTGTAAGTCGGAGCGGCAACTACCAACGGTGCTTTGAACTCTACTTTACCAGTTTGCGTCTCTATATTTTTCAACATTTGAGAAACGATTTTCAAGTCATCTTTATGCACCATGCATGAGCCAACGAAACCAAGGTCTACTTTTTTATCGCCACCATAGTAAGTTAAGTCTCTGATGGTATCATGTGTGTAACGTTTAGAAACATCAGCGTTATTTACATCCGGATCGGCAATCATTGGTTCCTGAATCAGATCAAGATCAATTACTACTTCAGCATAATATTTGGCATTATCGTCTGGTGTTAAAGCTGGTTTGATACCAGTTTTAATTTCCTCAATACGTTTATTCGCTTTATTGATCAAACCTTGTAAAACCTGGTTATGGTTGTCCATACCCTTGTCTATCATGATTTGAATACGGTTTTTGGCAATTTCTAAAGACTGGATTAAAGTATCGTCCTGAGAAATACAGATAGAAGCTTTTGCTTTCATCTCTGCAGTCCAGTCTGTAAAAGTAAAGGCCTGGTCGGCCAATAAAGTACCGATATGCACTTCAATAATACGACCCTGAAATACGTTTTCGCCATCAAACTGCTGTAACATTTGCAATTGCGTAGCATGAACCACATCACGGAAATCCATGTGTTGTTTCATTTCACCTTTGAAAGTAACTTTTACCGACTCTGGAATTGGCATAGAAGCCTCGCCCGTTGCCAGTGCTAAGGCTACAGTACCCGAATCGGCACCGAAAGCTACACCTTTAGACATACGGGTATGCGAGTCGCCACCGATAATAATTGCCCACTCATCAATGGTGATATCGTTCAGTACTTTGTGAATAACGTCAGTCATTGAATGATAAGTGCCTTTAGGGTCGCGGGCAGTAATCACACCAAATTCATTCATAAACTTCATTAGTTTAGGGATGTTTGCCTGTGCTTTTTTATCCCAAACAGATGCGGTGTGGCAACCTGACTGATAAGCGCCATCAACAATCGGAGAAATAACTGTAGCAGCCATTGCCTCTAACTCCTGGGCCGTCATTAAACCGGTAGTATCTTGCGAACCTACAATGTTTACTTCTACGCGAACGTCAGAACCGGCATGTAGAACCTTACCTGGGGTTAAACCTACAGCATTTCTATTGAATATCTTTTCTACGGCAGTTAAACCCTGGCCTTCGATAGATACTTCTTTAGCTGGAGCAAATACTAACAGGGGCTCAATACCTAAGGTTTTGGCAGCAAATGTTTGGATTTTTTTACCGAAAACGATGGCATAAGAACCACCTGCCTTGATAAATTCCATTTTTTGAGGAGTCAAAGCTTTTGAAATATCAATCAGCTCCTGATCTCCGCTGTATAATTTTTTAGTTTTTGTATTGATGGTAAGCACAGTTCCTGTTTCAACAGAAAACGCTTGCTCTAATACAGGCTCATCATTTTCATTGCGGACAACATTACCGTTCTCATCAGTTTTCTTTACCCAGTTTTTAAGGTCGATACCAATACCGCCTGTTACATCAACTGTGGTTAAGAAAATTGGAGAAATACCATTTGTACCACCTACAATTGGGGCAATGTTTACAAATGGAACATA
Source organism: Sphingobacteriaceae bacterium (assembly GCA_965284455.1). Classification (GTDB taxonomy): domain Bacteria; phylum Bacteroidota; class Bacteroidia; order Sphingobacteriales; family Sphingobacteriaceae; genus Pedobacter. The sequence continues at coordinate 3,462,233 of OZ260086.1, read as the reverse complement.
AGGGCTCGATTGTTTACCCGTCCAAAGTGCCACGTTGTTTACACCCGACATACGTGAAGAACCTACACCCATAGTGCCTTTTTCGGCTACAAGCATCACACTCTTATCGGGGTGTTGTGCCTGCAATGCGCGAATTTGTTCCTGAGCTTCTGGCGTAATCATACATTTACCGTGTAATTCACGATCAGAACGCGAGTGTGCCTGGTTACCCGGAGATAATAAATCGGTAGAAATATCACCTATACCAGCGATAAAGGTTACTACTTTAATTTCTTCAGCAACTGCCGGTAATTCAGTAAAGAATTCGGCTTTAGCGTAACTTTCTAATATTTCTTTAGCAATCTCATTGCCATTGTTGTAAGCCTCTTTTAAACGATCTGTATCTGCATCGTACAAGAAAACCTGTGTTTTAAGTACATCTGCTGCTTTGTGAGCTTTATCACCATTATCAGCCAAAGCAATATCCAATAAAACTTTAATAGAAGGGCCACCCTTCATGTGTGACAATAGTTCGAAAGCAAAATCAGGAGTAATTTCTGCAACAACAGTCTCACCGGTAATAATTTCTTTTAAGAATTGCGCTTTTACACCAGCTGCGCCAGTAGTACCCGGCAAGGTATTGTAGATGAAAAAATTAACAGCATCAGCTCTGTTAAAATTATTTACATTTTTGATCTGATCGATGATTTCGCTCAATAATTCAGCGCCATCAATAGGTTTAGGGTGAAGACCTTGGGTTTTTCTCTCCTCAATCTCCTGGATATAATCGTTATAAATACTCATCTTAGATATTTTATTCTTTTTTCGCTAAGTTTTGCGTAATAAAATACACCTTTCCCAAAAGAATACTATTATTTGTAATTAATTTGTGGTTATCGACCAAAAAATGATTTTTTGGATAAAACAAAAATAACAAAAACCAAGCTTTAAATGTAATTTAAGCAGGTGATTGCGTAATTTGGAATTGTTCTAAACTACTAAAAGCGATGTAAATCAGATTCATAAAAATAGATCATTAGTGCTGAAAGATTAATCGGGTAAATGATCGATAATTGCTTCGAAACCTTAATGCCTCTCATTCCATAACCGTTCATAACCGTACAGTTTTGTCCGTTTTTGAACAGCTGGAAATTGACGAGTGGGCTAAAAGCTTGTTTTTGCCGGTTGTGGTAAGCATAAGCAGTTCTGGCATAACTATCGCTAAAGCGTAGCGAAAGTGAAACCCCTTTCAGTAAAATAGGCTAAAACTTTGGGAAGTGCGTATGCTAAACGGTCGAATGCTTTTAAACTATCGTGAAAAACAATAATAGAGCCGTTTTCGGTGTGTCTAATCACATTTTGATAGCATTTTTCGGGCGAAAGATTAACGTCGAAGTCGCCGCTGAGTACATCCCACATTATGATGTTCAGTCCTGAGTCGGTAGTCTTTAGTTCTGAGTCAGACTCCGGACTAAAGACTTGGGACTTCAGACTTTTAACCTGGCTCTTCTTAATCCTCCCGTAAGGTGGCCGGAAAAGATTGGTTTGGGTAAGTTTCTGGCATTTTAGTGTATTTTGGAGGTAGGTTTCATCATCGGTTTTCCACCCTTTTAAATGGTTGAAAGTGTGGTTGCCTATGGCATGTCCATCGGTTTTTACACGTTCAAAAACTTCGGGGTGTTTAACAATATTATCGCCGATGCAAAAAAATGTAGCTTTTGCATTAAAGACTTTTAAAGTTTTTAATACAAAATCTGTAACATTGGGTATGGGTCCATCGTCAAAGGTCAGATAAATAACTTTTTCGGTGCGGGATTTATTCCATAACAGTGATGGGTAATACCATTTTAGCAGAAGCGGTGATTTGATCAGGTACATTTAAGCTCAAAGTTAGTAAATGCCTGTACAGATTGAAATTATTAAAGTTGTTTATATAGATTTGAAACAAATTATGAAGATGTTTACCAAGAAGAAGTTAATTACCGGTTTTACTTTTGTTGCTGCGCTCGGTTTTGCCAATATTGTCAATGCCCAACAAGTTTTGACCATTCAACAGGCAGTAGATAATACCCTTAGAAATAATTTACAAATCAAACAAGCTGCCTTTAGTGCCGCTTTAAGTAACGAAACGCTAGCTCAGTCGAAAAACGCACTTTTACCATCACTTAACAGTTCGGCTAGTTACAATAAAAACTTTGGACGTAGTATCGATCCATCAACCAACCAGTTTATTTCGCAACAGTTTTCATCAGCCAATGGTAGTTTAACAGCAAGTGCTGATCTTTTTCAGGGCTTTCAGAAAATTAACCAGATTAGACAGAATAAACTTTTGCTTGCTGCCGATCAGACCAACGTAGAGAAAATCAAAAATGATCTGATTTTACAGGTAGTAACTTCGTACATGCAGATTTTGTACAATAAAGATTTACTGGCAGCTTCGCAACAGCAGTTAGAGGTTGCTAAACAAACCCTAAAAAGAGAACAGGCTTTATTAGATGTTGGAAATAAAACACTAGCTGATATTTCGCAGGCAAAATCTCAGGTTGCTACTGCAGAACTGAATACTACCAATGCCCAAAATACTTTATCGGTATCGTATCTTACCTTAAACCAGTTAATGGAGATGCAACCCGAGAACAGATTTGAAGTTAAGGCGCCGGCCATTTCAGAAAATTATTCTTTGCAAAACAATTATGATATCAACGCAATTTTTGCAAGTGCGGTAACTTCTTTCCCAGATATTAAATTGGCTTCGTTAAGAACCGAAGCTGCATTAAGAGGGGTTAGTGTTGCCAAATCATCATATTATCCAAGGCTTTCAATTGGCGGTGGTTTAGGAACAAATTTTTCGAGTGGCAGGAGCAAGGTACTGTCGGTTACCCCTAATGGTTTTTCAGAGATCGGAAGAACTTTAACAACCAATGAATCAGTAGTGGCACCAGATTTTGTTACTGTCTTAGGTAAACAAACATTCGGTTCGCAAATAGAGGATAATTTTAATCAATACATTGGATTAAATCTTTCTATTCCGATTTTCAATGGATTTCAGGCCAGAACAAATGTGAGAAAGGCAAAAATTAACTATCAAAATACACAGGTGCAGGAGCAGCTGACCAGAAATAACTTAAGTAAAGTGATTTCGCAGGCTGTTTACGATTTGAAAGCTGCCGAAAGCCGTTACTCATCTACTCAGAATGCTTTTCAGGCCCAAAAAGATGCTTTTTATGTAATAGAGCAGCGTTACAACGTAGGATTAGTAAATTCGCTTGATTACAGTACAGCGCAAACCAATAGAAATAAAGCTGAAATTGATTTTATTCAGGCCAAATACGATCTTTTGTTTAGAGCCAAAGTAATTGATTATTACCTGGGCAAACAAATTACTTTTTAAGGCTAAAAAAAGCGAAAGCAGTTGTCTCCTGTATTTTAACAGAACGACATTTTGACCTTAAAACATTACAACTTTAATAAAACAAACGAAATACAATACATAAATTATGAAACTGAAGCATATTATTATTACCGTAGTTGCTATCGTGGCGCTCCTGGTTATACTGAAACTCGCTGGTGTAATTGGTGGCGATAAAACCGAAAAAGTAACTACAGAAAAAGCATCAGATAAAACTGTTGTGGAAACAGTTACGGCAAGTGGTAAAATCCAGCCAGAAACGGAGGTTAAATTAAGCTCTGAGGTATCGGGTGAGGTAGTAGAATTAAAAGTTAAAGAAGGCGATATTGTTAAGGCAGGCCAGTTGCTTTGTAAAGTACGTCCGGATGTATTGCAATCGGGTTACGAAAGAACTGTGGCAAGTTTTAATGCGCAAAAGGCCAGCGTAGCAGCAGCGCAACAACAGCTGGCGCAAAACCAGGCTAATTTCGTGAATGCGGAGGCTACTTATAAACGTAATGTAGAGCTTTTTAATAAAAAGGTAATTTCGGCTTCTGAGTTTGATTCGGCTAAAGCTGCTTTCTTAACCGCTAAGGCAAATTTAGCCAGTGCAAAAGAAAATGTAACCGGTGCAAGGTTTACTTTAGAGCAAACCGGTGCAAATGTTAAAGAGGCAGGCGCTAACTTAGCTAAAACCACTATTTATGCACCTGTTGATGGTGTGGTTTCAAAATTATCAATCGAATTGGGTGACCGTATTTTAGGAACTTCGCAAATGGCGGGTACAGAAATTATGCGTATTTCTAACCTGTCTTCAATGGAGGTTAATGTAGATGTAAACGAGAACGATATTACCCGTGTTAAAGTTGGCGATAAAGCTTCAATCGAAGTGGATGCCTTCTCTGATAAAAAATTCAGAGGTGTAGTTACCGAAATTGCAAGTTCTTCAACAGCGGTTGGAACTGCAGTATCTACTTCAGTTGATCAGGTTACCAACTTCTCTGTAAAAATCAGGATCAGCGAAGAAATGGAAGGTAAGCAACAGTCTATTTTCCGTCCGGGCATGTCGGCAACTGTTGATATCGAAAGTGAATCGTTAACTGGTTTAGCCATTCCAATTCAGGCGGTATTTACTGATAATGCAAAATCGGGTAGTAACAATAACCAGGGCAATCAGGAAAATACCGATAAACAGAAATCTAAACTTACCGATAAAAAGGTTAAGCAATATGTTTATGCTTACGATGCTAAAAGCAAAAAAGTTAAAAAGACCGAAGTAACTACAGGCATTCAGAACGATCAGTTTATCATTGTAAAATCGGGTGTTAAAACAGGTGCGGAAATTATAACCGGTCCTTATTCTGCTATTCAGAACAAATTGAAAGACGGTATGGTTGTAGAAAAAACATCTAAAGACCAATTGTTTAGCAAAGACGCGAAGAAGTAAGGTATATTTAACCATAATAAATAATTAAATTGTCCCGGTTTAAAACATTAAACCGGGATTTTTATTTTATAATCATGGTACCTAAAATAGCAATGATAGGAGGCGGGAGCTGGGCTACTGCCATCGTAAAAATGCTTGCAGATAATTTATCTGAGAAAGAGATTTTTTGGTGGATGCGTAACGAAACGGCCATTGAACACATTAAAAAATTTAAACACAACCCGCATTACCTCAGTTCTGTCGAGTTAAAGCTCGATCAGGAAAACATCTCATCTGATATCAGTTCGATTATCGAATCGGCTGATTTCGTTATTTTAAACGTACCTGCAGCCTTTTTAAAGGAAACACTGTCTTCCATAACCCCTGCCGATTTAAAGGGCAAGAAAATAGTGTCTGCCATTAAAGGCATAGTACCCGAAGACAACCTGATCATCGGCGAATTTTTGCACGAAAAATACAGTATTCCTTATCACGATATTTTAGTAGTTAGCGGGCCGTGCCATGCCGAAGAAGTAGCTTTAGAAAAACTATCTTACCTCACCATCGCCTGTACTGATGTAGAAAAGGCAGCAGCATTTGCCTCAATTTTAAATACCCGTTACATTAAAACCAATGTTTCTGATGATATTTTCGGGACGGAGTACGCTGCGGTTTTGAAAAATATTTATGCAGTAGCCAGTGGCATTTGCCACGGTATAGGTTATGGCGATAATTTTCAGGCCGTGTTGATTAGTAACGCTATCCGCGAAATTAAACGCTTTGTAGATGTAGTTCATCCCATCGACCGCGATATTAAAGAATCGGCCTATCTGGGCGATTTATTGGTAACAGCCTATTCGCAGTTTAGCCGCAACCGCACTTTTGGTAACATGGTGGGCAAGGGTTATACCGTAAAATCGGCACAGCTTGAAATGAATATGATTGCCGAAGGTTATTATGCTGCAAAATGTATGCACATCAAAAACCAGGAGTATAATGTAGATATGCCCATCTGTAAAGCTGTTCACAGTATCATTTACGAGAAACGTTCGCCACAAATAGAAATGAAATTATTGGCCGAAAAGTTGAATTAAGCCTGTCTTCTTCGCCCTTTAGAGTGCGCCATGAACAAACCCCTCAAAAAACAAATATAACTTTGTAAAGCAGGTTTTGTGCTGGTAGGTAACGGTAGTCCTTCTTTGCGCCACTATCTTTTTGTATGGTTAAGCTTAGGCCGTTGCTGTAACATTACATAAGTGCTTAACAAGCTTTCCTGCTTTGCTGGCATTACAAAAAGTATGGCCGCTTCAATAAGGTTTATTTAATTTGTGACTGTGCACCAAACAAAAATCATACGGCGCTGTTATGATAAAAAATAATATAGCTGTCATGAAAAAGAAATTTGTAATGGGTTTATTAACAATGGCCTTAATTGGCGGTGTAACCCTTAGCGTAAACGCACAAGAAAAGAAGAAAACCGAAGTTGGTAAGGCATTAGACCATACTGGTAAAGCCATTAGTAAAGGGGCTAAATCTGTTGGCAATAAAACTGCAGAAGTAGCCGTAAAGGGCAGTTCGAAAGTGGCCGATAAAACCTGGAAAGGTAAAATGGCACCCGATGGTTCGGATGTTTACATTAACGGAAAGAATGAAAAATATTATGTAAACGCAAAAGGTGCCAAAATCTGGTTAAAAGCAAGCCAGATTAAAGACAGGCCGGCATCTAAAAACTAGGCAAAAAGCTCCCGATTCCTGATCGGGAGTTTTTTATTTAAATATGTTACAAAATAACAGATGGTTAAAGTAATAGCCTTAAAAAACAAAAATCCCGAAAGCAGCGCCCCGGGATTTTTAATCAGTTATATCAAATTAAACAATTGTTCCGTATAAGTCGAAATCCTCGGCTCTATCAACCTTAACGTTAACAAAGCTTCCGTTGGCAGCATAACCTGTAGCGGCATCAATTAACACTTCATTATCTACTTCAGGCGAATCGAATTCTGTCCTACCTACAAAGAAATCGCCTTCTTTTTTATCAATCAGTACTTTAAAAGTCTTGCCTACTTTTTCCTGGTTAATATCAAATGAAATGCCTTGCTGAATTTCCATGATATCATCAACACGCTGTTGTTTCACTTCTTCAGGTACATCATCAACCAAAGTGTGGGCATGTGTTTTTTCTTCATGTGAGTAGGTAAAGCAGCCTAAACGATCAAATTTAGTTTCGGCAACCCATTCTTTCATTTCTTCAAAATCACGTTCAGTTTCGCCTGGATAACCGCATATTAATGTGGTACGCATGGCAATATTAGGCACTTTATCTCTGATCTGATTAACCAGATCGATAGTCTTTTGCTTGGTTGTACCACGGCGCATCGATTTTAGCATATTATCGGTAATGTGCTGTAATGGCATATCGAGATATTTGCAAATGTTGTCGCGCTCGTTCATGGCATCTAAAATTTCCATCGGGAAGCCAGAAGGGTAGGCGTATTGCAGGCGGATCCACTCAATACCTGGCACATCCGATAAACGGCGCATCAATTCATCTAACTTACGAACACCGTAAAGGTCTAAGCCATAATAGGTAAGATCCTGGGCAATTAATATCAGCTCTTTAGTGCCGTTTTTAGCCAATATCTTAGCTTCGTTCACCAACTCTTCCATTGGCTTGCTGATGTGCTTACCACGCATCAGCGGAATGGCACAGAATGAACATGGGCGGTTACAGCCTTCAGCTATTTTAAAATAAGCAAAGTGAGATGGGGTAGTGAGTAAACGTTCGCCAATAAGCTCGTGTTTGTAATTGGCACCCAACTCGTGCAATATGTTTTGTAAATCGTTAGTGCCAAAAAAGGCATCAACATTGGTGATTTCTGATTCGAGTTCTGGTTTGTAGCGCTCAGACAGGCAGCCTGTAACCACTACCTTGCCAATTTTGCCAGCCTCTTTAAGCTCGCTGAACTGCAGGATGGTATCAATCGATTCTTGCTTGGCATTATCGATAAAACCGCAGGTATTAATTACCACGATATCATCCTTACCCATTTTATCGGATTCGTGGGTAACGTTTAGGTTGTTACCGCGTAACTGACCCATCAATACTTCCGAATCGTATATGTTTTTAGAACAACCCAAAGTTATTACATTGATTTTAGGTTGTTTAACTGCTGTTTTGCTGCGTACTACTTTAGTATTCATCTTTTACACTTAATCTTTACTATTATTAAAAGTAAGGAGGTCGTCATCCTGATATAAAATCAGCATGACGAATGTTTTGATTATTATTTAAATAAACTATTCACAAACTCCTTTTTATCGAAGAGTTGCAGGTCGTTTATCTTCTCGCCCACACCAATATATTTAACCGGAATTTTAAACTGATCAGAGATCCCGATTACCACACCACCTTTGGCTGTCCCGTCTAATTTAGTAATGGCTAAGGCATTTACATCGGTAGCTTCGGTAAACTGTTTGCATTGTTCAAAAGCATTTTGGCCGGTTGAGGCATCCAGTACCAGTAATATTTCGTGTGGTGCACCTGGTACCACCTTTTGCATTACCTGTTTAATTTTGCCCAGCTCGTTCATCAAACCAATTTTGTTGTGCAAACGACCAGCAGTATCGATAATTACTACATCTTCGTTGTTGGCAACAGCCGATTGTAGCGTGTCGAAAGCTACAGAGGCAGGATCTGATCCCATGGCCTGGGCTACAACCCTTACGCCTACGCGCTCGCCCCAGAGTTTAATCTGGTCGACTGCGGCAGCCCGGAAGGTATCGGCTGCACCTAAAACAACTTTAAGTCCCGATTCTTTAAGTTTATGTGCCAGCTTGCCAATGGTGGTTGTTTTACCCACACCGTTTACACCAACAACCATAATTACATAGGGTTTATGGTCGCCATACTCAAACTGGCGGAAATCGTTACTGTTGTTTTCTGATAACAGCAATTGAATTTCATCACGTAAAATAAAATTCAGTTCGGAAGTATTCAGGTATTTATCCCGCGAAACACGGTCCTCAATACGCTTAATGATTTTTAAGGTTGTACTTACACCTACATCAGAAGTAACCAATACCTCTTCAAGATTATCGAGTACTTCATCATCAACAGAAGATTTTCCGGCAACAGCTTTGGTAATTTTATTAAAGAAACCGTCTTTTGTCTTCTCTAAACCCTTATCTAAAGCTTCCTGAGCTTCAGGTGCAGTCTCTTTCTTTTTGAAAAAATCAAATAAACCCATGTCTAAATTTTATATAACAAAAAAAGCCCTCCCGGTTGAAACGGAACGGCCTGTAATATTTTCAATATTAAAAAATATTAACCTTATTTAGATGCGATAGCATCTTTTACGTGGTCGTTATGTACGATAAGTTCTTTGAATGAGTAAGCACCAGTTTTAGGTGATTTTACCATTGTAATTACTTTCGAATATTCTTTACCTGTACCTGTTTTAAGGGTTGCAACTACTTTCTTTGCCATGTTCTTATAATTTTAATGATCGAATTAGAGAATGTTAGAATGAAAGAGTTTTTGAACTCAGTCATTCATCAATCTATGATTCAATTATTTTATCTCTTTATGTACGGTTACTTTTCTCAATACCGGGTTGAATTTTTTCAATTCTAAACGCTCAGTAGTGTTTTTACGGTTTTTGGTAGAAATGTATCTAGACATACCTGGCATGCCACTTTCTTTGTGCTCAGTACATTCTAAAATAACCTGAACTCTGTTACCTTTTTTTGCCATTTTAATATTAATTGTAAACTGTTAATCTCAACAGTTAATGTTTTTTACAAAAATCCTTTTTTTACGAAACGGTTGATTGCTTCGCTAATACCCACTTTATTGATGGTTTTGATCGCTGAAGTAGAAACTTTCAACGTAATCCAACGGTCTTCTTCAGGGATATAAAATTTCTGAAGTTTCAAATTCGGATAAAATTTGCGTTTGGTTTTAACGTTCGAGTGTGATACGTTATTACCTTTCATTGCCATTTTTCCTGTTAAATCACAAACTCTTGACATGACTTGTAAATATAGTTGTTAAATATCGTCGCTTAATTTTTTTAAGAGTGTGCAAATATCTGAATAATAATTGTAAAAGGCAAGAGCCTAGCTAATTATTTTTATAATTTATATCAACATCCCATCTTCCTGCTTCGTTTAATTCAAAATCTATGTATTCTGTACCAGTATGCATCCTCAAGCGTAACGGAAAATTAATGTTGGTGAGCGTATAAAAATTTTGTGAAGTCGATTTTTTGTCCACCTTTATGTTGTCATATCCGCCATTCAAAACCTCGATATTATCAAATATCGGCCCGGTTTCACTTTTTGCTTCTACTGATTCTGATTTTCCTACAACTCCGTAGGCAGTTGAATTATTATTAATGGCGTTTAGTTTTTTTTTGCCAATAGTAATGTATACAATATTTCCTGTTTTCTTACTTTTGCGAATTTCAACTGACTCTATGTTTTTTGATTTCCCCAAAACTTTATAGGTCGAGGTTTTAATCGTGTCGGTTTTAGTGATTAAATGAAGGCCAGTGCTGGCGAAAGTTCTATTCCCCATTACAATGAAGGATAGAAGTAAAGATAAAGCGATATTTTTCATATATCAAAAATAAATATTTCTGATCAAACGTTTGATATTTATTTTGATACAATTTAACTATTTCTCCTTGTTATTATTTATTTAAATTAGCCGCCACTAATCCAAAATATAAAACGAGCAATGCAAATTACATCTTTTAAGCAATACGAAGAAGATTATAAGAAAAGCGTAGAAAACCCTGAGCAGTTTTGGGGTGAGGTTGCGCAAAATTTTCAATGGCGCAAACCCTGGTTCAAGGTATTATCGTGGAACTTTAACGAACCGAATATCAAATGGTTTGAAGGTGCCAAGCTTAATATCACTGAAAATTGTTTAGATCGTCATCTTGCACTCAATGGCGATAAACCAGCCATTATCTGGGAACCAAATAATCCGGAAGAAGAGTCGGTTACCTATACTTATAAAATGTTGCACGAGCGCGTTTGCCGTTTTGCAAATGTATTAAAACGCAATGGGGCAAAAAAAGGCGATCGTATTTGTATTTACATGCCGATGGTGCCCGAGCTGGCTATTGCAGTTTTGGCTTGTGCGCGTATCGGTGCTGTTCACTCGGTTATTTTTGGTGGTTTTTCCGCCAAATCTATTGCCGATCGTATTAACGATTCGAAATGTAAGCTAGTAATTACTGCCGATGGTTCCTACCGTGGAAATAAGCAAATTCCGCTAAAAGATGTAATTGACGATGCCCTGATTGGCTGTCCAACTGTTGAAAAATGTATCGTATTGACACATATCCGTACCCCTGTTTCGATGTTGAAAGGCAGGGATGTATGGTGGGAAGATGAGGTTAAGCACGTTAATGATATTTGTGAAGCAGAGGAAATGGATGCAGAGGATATGCTTTTCATCCTCTACACTTCCGGCTCTACCGGAAAACCTAAAGGTGTGGTACATACCTGCGGTGGTTATATGGTGTATGCAGGCTATACTTTCTCCAATGTGTTTAATTATAAGCCGGGCGAAGTTTATTTCTGTACAGCAGATATTGGCTGGATTACCGGTCACTCTTACATCGTTTACGGGCCCCTTTCGCAAGGTGCTACCTCTGTATTGTTTGAAGGTATACCAACTTATCCAACACCATCGCGTTTTTGGGATATTGTAGAAAAACACAAAGTAAACACTTTATACACTGCACCAACAGCTATCCGCTCTTTAATGAGTTATGGCGATGAGCCATTAAATGGAAAAGACCTGAGTAGCATCAGGGTATTGGGATCGGTAGGAGAGCCGATTAACGAAGAAGCATGGCACTGGTTCGATGAGAAAATTGGTAAAGGCAATGCGCCAATAGTAGATACCTGGTGGCAAACTGAAACCGGAGGAATTATGATTTCGCCTATTGCAACTGTAACCCCAACCAAACCAAGTTTTGCAACTTTGCCTCTGCCGGGTATTCAGCCTATTTTGGTTGATGAGAATGGTAAGGAAGTAGAAGGAAATGATGTAATGGGTAACCTGTGCATTAAATTCCCATGGCCAGGTATGTTGCGTACCACTTATGGCGACCACGAACGTTGCAAGCAAACTTATTTTTCTACTTACGAAAACCTATATTTCACAGGCGATGGTTGTTTGCGTGATGCTGATGGTTATTATCGCATTACTGGCCGTGTGGATGATGTGTTAAACGTTTCGGGACACCGGATTGGTACTGCCGAAGTAGAAAATGCAATTAACATGCACGCCGGCGTGGTAGAAAGTGCTGTGGTGGGTTATCCGCATGATGTAAAAGGACAAGGTATTTATGCCTTTGTAATTTATCCTGAAATGCATGGCGAAGCCGACTTATCAAAAAAGGATATTCTACAAACCGTTACCCGTGTAATTGGTGCCATTGCTAAGCCCGATAAGATTTTATTTGTATCCGGATTACCAAAAACCCGTTCAGGTAAAATAATGCGAAGGATATTGCGTAAAATAGCTGAAGGTGATACCAGCAATTTAGGCGATACATCTACTTTGTTAGATCCGGCGGTTGTGGAAGAAATTATCGAAGCAGCTAAAACTTTAAAATAGTTTTTTAGAAACGATAAATATTGCCTGCCTCCGGAAACTCCGGGGGCATTTTTTTTGTGTAAAGGTTTTAAATAAGTGCGACGTATCTGTTTCTCCTGTTTTTTCAAAACAATAACAGATTTTAACTGTTGTTTTAGGTATAATATCACATTTAGAAAAACATACGAGCATGGATAAGTTAGAATTAAAAGGAAAGTGGAATGAAATAAAAGGGAAAGTTAAACAAGCTTATGCCGATTTAACTGACGATGATTTGAAACATGAGGAAGGGCAGGATGATGAGTTGTTGGGGAAGCTGCAACAAAAAACGGGAAAAGGTAGGGAAGAATTGGTGAAATGGATAAATTCCCTTTAATAGCAGTAATATATGAGGATGTAAGCAGTCAAAATTTTTGACTGCTTTCTTTGTTTTATACCTTTCATTAATGTAGCCTTTAGGTCATAAGTGTTGGTAACTGCGGGCACTTGCTGGTTTTAAGAATACTTTTGCTGGTATTAAAATTCCCGATTACAATGGATTCGAATTTATTAAAAAATATACCTTTCTCGGTGCTCGATCTGGCTACTGTTTTAGATGGTCATACTGCTGCCGATACTTTTAAAACAAGTTTAGCACTGGCCAAACAATCAGAAGAATTGGGTTACCGGCGTTACTGGTTTGCCGAACACCATAATATGGCTGGGGTAGCCAGTTCGGCTACTGCTGTGTTAATTGGCTTTATTGCAGGTGGTACAAAATCAATTCGTGTTGGTTCTGGCGGTATTATGTTACCTAACCATGCGCCGTTAATTATAGCTGAACAGTTTGGTACGCTGGCTTCGCTTTATCCCCACCGTATCGATCTTGGTTTGGGCAGGGCACCGGGAACTGATCAGGTTACTGCTATGGCCATCAGGGGCGAAAATATGCATGCGGTGCATAGTTTTCCGAATGATATTGATAAACTGCAAAGGTTGTTCTCGGTCGAAAACAATAAGGCCAGTGTACGCGCTATTCCTGGTGAAGGGCTCGATATCCCGATTTGGGTTTTAGGATCGAGTACGGATAGTGCCAGACTTGCAGCAGAGAAAGGCCTGCCTTATGCTTTTGCAAGTCACTTTGCACCCGCTTACTTTGAGCAGGCCATTGCCATTTATCGCAATAACTTTAAACCTTCTCAGTTTTTATCAGCACCTTATGTTATGGCCTGTGTAAATGTGGTAGCCGCAGATACGGATGCAGCTGCCGACCGTTTGGCTACTTCGGTTAAAAGAATGTTTTTAGGTGTAATTACCGGCAAAAGGGAGCTGTTAAAACCAGCTGTTGATAATATAGATGCTTACTGGGATCAGCTGGAAAAAGAGGCTGTAGAACAGATGCTGTATTATTCTTTTATCGGCAGTTCCGAAACCATTAAAACAGAATTGAGCAGCTTTATTTCCAAACATGGTGTAAACGAAATTATGAGCACTTCACATATTTACGATCATGAGGCAAAATTGCATTCGAATAAACTATTTGCCAGCATTTTTGGATAATGATTGTAGACATAGCCTAAAACAAAAAGCGTTCTGACAGATGATCAGAACGCTTTTTTTATTAATTGAATCAAGCTTTAGTCTTTAAGCTTTTACCTTTAAACTAGTATCCAAAAATTTGCTCCAGACTTAACTTAGTTACCGGACCAAATTTATTTAAATCGGCCATGTTGATTTTCTTTTCAGAGGCAACAATACAATAGCTGTAAGGTTTGCCTGAAAGATTAGTCTGGTGGAACGATTTTACATCATTAAAGGTTAGTGGTTTTAAATTCGCATATTCATCAATTCTCGAATCGTGATCAAAACCTAATTTTTTATCCGCAAGATAAGTGTAAATGATACCATCTTTGGTAATGCGGCTGGTTTCTAAGCCATTTAACGAGTTGGTTTTAGAAAGTGCGAACGATTTATCAGACTCTGGTAAAGTAGTTAACAAATCATTCATACCTGCTACTGCATCGTTCATTTTATCAGCCTGTGTACCTACATATGCTATAATGGTATTTTCTTTATCCTTACTGTTTGGCGAAGAATATACCGCAAAAGTAGAATAAGCTAAGGCTTTAGATTCACGGATGGTTTGGAACACTACCGAACCCATGCCACCACCAAAGTAGTTATTAAACAAAGCAATTTTAGCCGCATTAGCCGGGTCGTATAAACCTGCATTGCGTACCCAACGAATTTCTGCCTGAACCATATCATAATCGGCAAAGTAAACTTTAGTCGAATCGGTTTTGGTGTAGGTAAATTTCTTAATCGGCGCAGCATCGGTAAATTCTTTTGCTAAAGGATGTGCTTTAACAATATCGGCCGAAAATGCAGCCATGGTTTTAGGACCGTAGTAAGTAATAGTGTGTTTATAATTGGTAAGATTATGCAATAGGTAAATCAGGTCTGCCGATTTCATGTTTTTAATCTCATCGTTGGTTAAACCGTAGTTAAAAGGGTTAACCGCACCATATTGTGCATAACTCATTAAACCACCCAGGATAGATGATTTGTTCAGCTTAGCATTTTCTCTCGATTTTAACAAACGGCCTTTTAAATCTTCTAAAGCTTTTTCGTTTGGTTTGCAGTTAGCCAAAACATCTTCAACTAAAGCCACGGCTTTGTCGAAATTTTCTTGTAAACCGCTGATTGATACGGTAGTTATATCGGTGCCTACATTTACGTTGTAGCTACAGGCGATGTTGTAGAATGCTTTGCTAATATCTTCTGCCGAGTATTTATCTGTGCTCAAGAACGACAGGTATTGCGCAGCATACGGTAACAATTTGTAGTTATAAGACCCCATATCGAAACGGTAGCTCATGCGGAAAATGCCATTTTCGGTATTTTGTACTGCAATTACATCGGCAATACCCGCTTTACCAAAATTAAGGTCTTTGGTATAATCTAAAAACTTAGGTGCAATTGGTTTTACCGGAGCGGCAATAATGTTTTTTGTAAAAGGAGAAACTTCGTTTACATTGGTTTTAACAGCTGTAATTGTTGGTTTTTCTACTTTAACAATGCTTTTATCTTCGCCTTTATGTTTTAAAATAGAAACATAGTTGTTGATGAAGAACTTGTTGGCAAAATCGACAATTTCCTTTTTGGTTATTTTAGCCATGGCATCGGTTGATGCTAAGGTTTTATCCCACTCGGTACCGCGGTTTTGGATAAAGGCATTCATTGTAGCATCTGCACGTACATCGTTATTATCAAAACCTTGTAGTTCGGCCAACTTAATGTTGGCTATGGTTGCTTTAATCAGGCTTTCGTCGAACTCACCTTTTTTAAGCAACTCTACCTGCTCTAATAACAATTTTTGAGCCTCTTCTAAACTTTGTCCGGCTTTTGGGGATCCCGATAAAATGAAAATACCATAATCTTTCATCGAGTTATAACCCGCACCTGCACGCAACATTTTTTGTTGTTTGTTGATGTTGATATCCATTAAACCTGCTTTACCATTAGATAAAATGCTTCCAATTAAATCTAACAATAAGCTTTGGTGGGTGTTTTGCGCAAAACCTCTGTAAGCAACGTATAAGTTCTCTGCACTCGGACCGTAAATATCAACAGTTTGTACCTGAGTTAAAGGCTTTTCGGGGGCTGGATTATAAAGCGTAAATGGTTTTGGAACCATATAAGCAAAATCTTTATCGATTTTTTTAATCAACTCATCATAATTAATATCACCCGACATGATTAGGGCCATGTTATTTGGCACATAATATTTGTTGTAATATTTTCTGATTTCAATTAACGAAGGGTTTTTTAAATGCTCAATAGTACCAATGGTAGTTTGCTGACCGTAATTGTGTGTTGGAAATAAAGCGTAAAGCATTTTTTCGTACATTTTACGTCCATCGTTGTCCATACCAATGTTTTTCTCTTCGTATACCGCCTCTAATTCTGTATGGAAAATACGGAAAACAGGTGCGCGGAAACGTTCGGCCTGTACAGCCAAAAACTTATCGATAGCATTTGATGGAAGATCTTCTTCATAAACGGTTTCTTCTACAGAAGTATGTGCATTTGTAGAATTGCTACCGATTGATTTCATCATCTTGTCGTACTCATTCGCAATAGAGTAGTTTGAAGCTTCGCCCGAAGTTTTATCAATTTCTTTGTAAATTTCTTTACGTTTAGCTGGATCGGTAGTTTTGTTGTAAACCTCGTAAAGCGATTCGATTTTATCTAAAAGTGGCTTTTCCTTGGCATAGTTCAGTGTTCCAAACTTATCGGTTCCCTTAAACAAAAGATGCTCTAAATAGTGCGCCAAACCTGTATTGGTGCGTGGGTCGGTGTTGCTACCTGCCCTAACCGCCATTTTATAGGTAATGTTAGGCTCCTTGTTGTTTTGCGATAAAATTACTGTCAAACCGTTTTTTAGCGTGTAAAAACGTGTTTTAGTCGGGTCGTTGGTTACATATTTATACGTAAATCCGCCCGAGGTCCCTGTTTTCCATTGATAGGTGGTCTGCGCTTTCGCAATAGAACCCGTAATCAGAAAACAAGCCAAAGTAAATAGTTTGAATTTCATTGAAATGGTTTTGGTTTATGATAATGCGCTTGTATTTTGTTTTTTACGATCTGATAAATACAGCATTCATTTTTAATAAGTTATTTGTTCAAATATATATCCTTTCCGTTACGTTATGAAATACTTTTTCATTTCAGAACTAAATGCACAGGAATAAATGATTTTGGCATATAAAGCCTTGTTTATTGTGCCTTGAATTTATAATCTGTATTTTTACCGGCATGACAAAGCAGGGCACAAAACCAAATATTTTAGTTGTAAACGATGATGGGATTACGGCTACAGGTATAAAGAATTTAATGGAAGTAATGCAGGAGCTGGGCAATGTGGTAGTAGTTGCACCAGATAGCCCTCAGAGTGGAATGGGGCACGCCATTACCATTGGCAAACCAATCCGCTTTGATAAGGTTGAGCTTTACGAAGGGGTTGAAATGTATAAGTGCAGTGGTACACCTGTTGATTGCGTTAAAATTGCCGTAAATAAAATTTTTAAGGGTAAAAAGCCCGATTTATGTGTATCTGGAATTAACCATGGACTGAACAATTCAGTTAATGTATTGTATTCAGGTACCATGTCGGCTGCAGTAGAGGGCGCCATCGAAAAGATTCCATCAGTTGGATTCTCTTTAGATGATTTTGCTGCTGATGCTGATTTTAGTCATACCAAACCTTATATAAAAAATATTTGCGAACAGCTTCTTGAAAATGGTTTGCCAGAGGGTACTCTTTTAAATGTTAATTTCCCCAAAGGAGATAACCTGAAAGGGGTTAAAGTTTGCCGCCAGGCCAATGCCAAGTGGATGGAAGAGTTTGAAGAAAGAACCGATCCATACAAACGTCCGTATTACTGGCTTACGGGTGTTTTCGAAAACTTTGATAAAGGAGAAGATACCGATGTTTGGGCTTTAGAAAACGGCTACGTATCTATTGTTCCTGTACAGTTCGATTTAACCGCGCATCACGCCATCCAAACGTTAAACACCTGGAATTTTACCGGTGGAAACGCTTCGAAACAGGTAGGCACGGCCACAAAGGTTTCGGCACCCGATGGCATTAATTTAGGTTAACCACAAGGTGATGAACGATCGATTAAAAACATTGAATAATTCGGTATGGACAGGTTTGGCAATTGGTTTACTGGTACCGGTAATTTTATGTTCCCTTGCCTGGTATATCATTCACCATGTAGCTTCTTTGGCCAAAGCCGATTTGTTATATATTGGTGGAATTGCGGTAAACGCATATACCATGCAATATTTTTTTAAATACAATAAAGAAAATATTGGGAGAGGCATACTGGCCGCTACATTTTTGTGTGCCTTTGCCTTTTTTGCCTACAAAGTCTTTTAGGGGATGGAATAGGTAAAATGGAAGATGGAACAGGTAAGATGGAAGATGGAACAGGTAAGATGGAGGATGGGGATTTTTTTATCATAGCTGCGATCTCAAATCTTATGTCAAAAATAACAGGACAGAAAACGTGTAAAATAGATGAAAGGGATTGTTCCTACATCTTCCATTATCCATCCCACATCTTAACATAACAATAACAACTTATGAAATACTACCTCGTAGCCGGAGAAGCATCAGGCGATTTACATGGCGCAAACCTCATGAAAGCCCTAAAGGCTGAAGATGGCGAGGCTGTATTCCGTTATTTTGGTGGCGATAAAATGGCTGCGGAAGGAGGGGAGCTGGTAAAACATTATGCCGACATGGCTTTTATGGGCTTTACGGAAGTTATTTTAAACCTGCGTACCATTTTTAAAAACCTCAGCGCTTGCAAACAGGATTTGTTAGCCTGGAAACCAGATGTGTTGATTCTGATCGATTTTCCGGGTTTTAACCTCAAAATTGCTGAGTTTGCCAAAGCTCATGGTATAAAGGTTTGTTACTATATTTCGCCAAAAGTTTGGGCCTGGAATCAGAAACGGGTACTCAAAATCAAAAGAATTGTAGACCACATGTTTTGTATTTTGCCATTCGAGGTAGATTTTTACAAAAGCTGGGGCATGCAGGTAGATTATGTTGGTAACCCTTTGTTAGATGAAATTGCACAGTTTACACCCGATCCTGCTTTTCGCGGGAAGCACCAGCTGGGCGATAAAAAAATTATAGCCCTTTTGCCCGGAAGCCGGAAGCAGGAAATAGAGCGATTATTGCCGGTAATGTTAAGCGTGGTAGAAAATCATGACGATTATACCTTTGTAATTGCGGCCGCACCAACCTTTAGTGCCGGATATTACAAACAATTTATAGGTGATAAAAAGGCTGTTTTAGTTTTTAATAATACCTACAACCTGCTGCACCAGGCCCATGCCGCAATTGTAGCTTCGGGTACAGCCACTTTAGAAACTGCTTTGTTTAAAGTGCCGCAAGTGGTGGTGTATAAAGGTGGCACCATTTCTATCGCTATTGCGCGCTTACTGGTAAAAATTAAGTTTATTTCGCTCGTAAACCTTATTGTAGATAAAAAAATCGTTACTGAACTAATTCAGGAAGATTGTAATACCCAAAAAATAAACGAAGCGTTAAACTTAATACTTGGAGGTGCAGGCAGAAGTGAAATGCTGGCGGGCTACGATGAACTTTTAAAATTGATGGGTAAACCAGGTGCATCGGCAAAAACAGCCAGACTGATTAAAGGGCATCTATCTGCGTAATTATTGAATGACTGTATGATTGAATGACTGAATGTTTTCTGGCGCAACCCCAAATCTCTCATTTAAAATCCTCTCATTCAATAATTATTATTCCCCTCTTTCTTTCTAAAACGATTAACATAAAAAATGTTAAATTGCAGCTTTTAAGTTGGCAAAAATTTGAAAACTATAATTTTTGTTTAGTTTTGAACGATTAACCTAATAGAACTCCCCAGCAAATGAAATCGCTTTCTATCAAAGACATTGCCGTTAAAGCAAACGTATCCATCACTACAGTTTCTTTTATCATTAATGGAAAAGCAAAAGAGAAATCGATTAGCGAGGCGGTAATAGAGAAAGTAGAGAAAATTATTGCAGAAAGTGGTTATAAACCGAATCAGATTGCCAGGAGCCTGCGTACCGGAAATTCGAATATTATCGGCCTGATTATCGAAGATATTTCCAACTCTTTCTTTTCGAGGATAGCCAGGTTAATTGAAGATAAAGCTTACAAAAAAGGGTATAAAATTATCTATTCGAGTACCGAAAACAGTGTAGATAAGGCGAAAGAGCTCATCAACATGTTTAAATCGCGTAAGGTTGATGCCTATATTATTTCGCCCATTAAGGGAATTGAGGAAGATATACAAATGTTGATAAACGATGGCAACCCTGTAATTCTTTTCGATAGGAACCTGCCCGATATCAGTACCAGTTACGTAGGTGCCGATCATTTTAATGCCTCTTACCAATCCATCAAAAGCTTTATCGATCAGGGTAAAAAGAACATTGCTCTGGTAACTATTGATATTAATGTAGAACAGATTACCGAGCGTTTGGAAGGTTATAAAAAAGCCCTGGAAGATAACGGAATCAAATACAATGAAGACCTGGTTTTAAAAATCCATTTTAACCAGGAAGAAAGTGAAACCATTGCCCAGATTCAAGACTTACTTCAGCATAAAGAAATTGATGCTGTACTGTTTGCTACCAACTATTTGGCAATTAGCGGTTTAAAAGCTTTAAAGCAAATCAATAAAAAGGTAGGAGATGACTTAGCAGTTATCGCTTACGATGACCATGAAGCCTTTGAACTGCATACTCCCCGTATTTCTGCTATTCAACAACCCTTAGAAGAAATAGCAGAAACCATTATCAAACTCATTTTAAGCAGACTTTCTTCAAAAAGTAAACTGCCTGCAGAAGAGGTAATTATTCCCGCCCGTTTAGTGCTCAGAGACTAAAAAAACTGACTTCCGGTGAATTGTCATAATTTTTTTACTTACTAAAACGTTTTATTACAATTTAGAATTGCTATTATTGACGTGCTAAAACGTTTTAGCCTTGCCAAAGTAGTTTTATGAGTATTACAACAGTTCTCGACTGAGTTTTAACGGATTGTATCAACACTAGGGATAGATCTTGTCGTTGGGATCTTTATGTTGTTATCCAATCAAATCTTTATAACAATAAAAAATATAAAATATCAGGCACTAATCCTGCCCGGCCATCGCTTTCGCAGATAAATAACACCAGAAACAATAACTAATCATTTATAATTAAAACAAAACCGTTAATGAAAATTAATTTACTCAAAATTACGGGGCTGTCTGCTGCCATTGTGCTGCTAAATAGTCCTGCGTTTTCAATGAATCCGGAGTGGGAAGGTACACGGAGGTTCTTGAATGGAAACGTGCTCGCGGGGCGCGTTCAGGCGCAAAAAAATGTAACCGGAACGGTGGTCGACGATAACGGCCTGCCTGTACCTGGTGCCGGAATTAAAAATCAAAGCACCGGTAAAACAACAGTTACAGATGCTAACGGAAAATTTGTGATCGAAGCCAACGCCGGACAGGTGCTTCGTATTACCTACATCGGTTACGAAACACAGGATATCACCGTTCGTGAATCGTCGGTAATCAATGTAAAACTTGCTGTATCAAAAAATACCGACCTACAGGAAGTAACTGTTGTGGCTGTTGGTTATGGTACACAATTACAAAAAGAAGTAACTTCAGCAGTTGCGCACGTTGGTGCTGAAGATTTCAGACAAAGTGGTTCGAGAAATGCATTAGACCTGGTTCAGGGTAAAGTAGCGGGCTTAAATATTACCCGTAGTGGTTCTAACCCTAACTCTGGCGTTAGTGTGCAGCTTCGTGGTGTGGTTACAGTAACCGGAAGTTCGAGCCCGTTATTTGTAATCGATGGAATTCCTGGGGGTAACCCTGATTTATTGCAACAGGATGATATCGAATCAATCGATGTGTTAAAAGATGGTTCTGCTGCTGCAATCTACGGTTCGAGTGCCAATGCGGGTGTAATTCTAATTACAACTAAAAAAGGTAAAGCCGGACCTCCACAATTTAACTATTCTGGTTATGCCCGAAAAGAATATTATAACCAATGGTTAGATTTCTTAACGCCTGCGCAGTATAAAGAGAAAATAGCTTCAGGTGAAATTAAACAACAAAATTTCGGAAGCGAAACCGATTTCGTTGATGAGTTAATCAATCACGATAACCTGACTCAAAACCATAACTTAAACTTTAGCGGAGGTACCGATAAAACCAGTTACAGGGCCAGTATCAACTACCGCGATTTACAGGGCATTGCCAAAGAAAACAGCCGCGAAGAATATACTTTAAGGTTTAACATTAACCAAACCGGTTTAGATAACAGGTTAAAAATTCAGGCCAATTTGGTAACCAACTTCAACAAAGCCAACCTGCTTGGTGGCGGCGGTTGGGAAAGTGAGCAAACCAAAAACCCTACTTTATCTAACTACAATCCGAATGGAACTTACCGTTTCGATTTAACCAGTACCAATGAGTTTGCCCGTTTGGCACAGGAAACTTCTTATCGTAAACAACAAACCAGCTCTGCAGATGTTAAAGCCGATTTAGACATTGTAGAAGGTTTAAAAGCTTCGGTTTTTGGATCGGTAACTCGCGATAACCGTTATGACGGACAGTATCGCCTGAAAGCCAGTGAAAACTCTTTAGAGAACACAGATTTTCCGGGTGGTGGTTATGCTTACAAAGGCGATTACCTATCGCAGGCATGGGCTGTTGAGCCAACTTTGCAGTATAGCAAAACCATTGCATCAAAACACAATTTAACCGCTTTAGTAGGTTATAGTTATCGTTATTTCATGGAGGAAAGCTCAAGTGCATCTAACCGTGGATTCATTAACGACTTATTCCACGAAGATAACTTAGGTCAGGGTGCTGCTCTGGGTGTAGGTAAAGCTTCGATGAGCAGTGGTAAAAACGATAATACGTTAATCGCTTTCTTTGGTAGAATTAACTATAATTACGATGGTAAATATTTGTTAACCGCTACTTTAAGAAGAGAAGGTTCATCGCGCTTTGGTGATAATAACAAATGGGGTAACTTCCCGGCCGTTTCAGGAGCATGGAACATTACTCAGGAAGATTTCATGAAGAACATCAGCTGGGTAAACAACTTAAAGTTAAGAGTTGGTTATGGTGAAACCGGTAACAGTGGTTTTTCAAACAATGCATCGAGGGTAACCCTTGGTGGCGGTGGCAGATATTTATATCCGGATGGCCAATACCTTGAAACTTACGGTCCGAACAGAAACCCGAATCCAAACCTTAAATGGGAAACTAAAAGAGAAGCTAACATCGGTCTTGAATTCAGCTTGTTGAAAAGCAAGTTGACCGGTACAATCGACTTATTTAAACGTACCACTAAAGATCTATTGGATACCTATACGTCTCCTCAGCCTCCTTTTATTCAAAGTTCTATCTATACCAACGTAGGTACAATTTCTTCTAAAGGTATTGAGTTAGCATTGGGTTATGCTGCAGTTAACACAAAAGATTTTAGATGGAATATTGATGTAACAGCAAGTACACTAAGAAACACTCTTGATTCTTATTCAAACGATGAGTATAAAATTTTATTCAAAACCTTTGGTGGAATCGGTGGAGCTGGTGCCCTTGGCGATGCTATCGTAACTTATGAAGGCGGTGCACTAGGAGAATTCTGGGGTAAAAAATTCGCCGGATTTACTTCTGACGGTAAATGGTTGTTCTACAACAGAAATGGCCAGGCTGTACCAAATGCCCAAATCAA
The DNA here is from genome assembly GCA_965284455.1 of Sphingobacteriaceae bacterium. GTDB lineage: Bacteria > Bacteroidota > Bacteroidia > Sphingobacteriales > Sphingobacteriaceae > Pedobacter. The sequence continues at coordinate 3,438,503 of OZ260086.1, read as the reverse complement.
CAACTCAAGGGATAAAAACGTTACCGACCTTCAGATGATCGGAAATGCGATCCCGAAATACTATGCATCAATGATGCACGATTTCAGGTACAAACAATTTGATTTGCGTGTTTTCTTAAGAGGTAAATTCGATTACGATATCTTAAACAGAAATGCACTTTCTTATGCAAATAAAACCTGGTCGGGTAACTTGTTAAGCAGCACTTTCGATAAATACAGCCAGATCAATGATACTTACATGTATTCTGATTACTATTTAGAAAAAGGAAACTATGTTAAGCTTGATGAGGTAACCATTGGTTACAACTTCAAATTAAAAACCAAATTAATTAGAAACATGCGTGTTTATGCAACCGGACAAAACTTAGCTACCATTACCGGTTACACTGGTAGTGATCCTGATTTTATTGCCGATAACGGTACCGGACCAGGTGTAGATAACAGTGGCGCATATCCAAGTACCCGTTCTTTCTTATTTGGATTAAATATTGGATTTTAAAGAATAGAAAAATGAAAAATAAATCAATCATATATGGTGTGCTGGCAGGTGTACTAAGCCTTACAAGTGCTTGTACCAAACTGGATGAAAACGCATACGATCAATTATTAACAGATAATTTTTATAATAATAAAACTGAGGTTTTATCAGCTGTGTTAAGACCATACACACACGCCAATGCATGGGTTACTCCATCTGGACAGGATGGCTGGTGGCGTTTAGCTGAGCTCTCAGGAGATCAGTTAGCATGGCCAACAAAAGGCCGTCACGGTGAAGATGGTGGTAAATGGAAAAGATTGCACTACCACACCTGGACAACAGACGAAGGTGGAATTAACAATGCCTGGTCTTTAATGTTTTGGGGTATGGGCTTGTGTAACGACCCGATTGAAAATATCGAAAAACGCGATATCGGTCAAATGGGACTAACCCAGGTTGAAAAAGATGCCTTTATTGCAGAGTTGAAATTATTAAGAGCATTCCACTATTTAAAATTAATGGATTTGTTTGGTAATATTCCGATCGTTACGCAAGTAGGTGTACCTGCAAAACCAGCAACAAAATCACGTAAAGAAGTATTTAATTTTATCGAATCAGAAATTAAATCGAACATTGATAAAGCACCTAAGCTTTCGCGTGGTATGCTTGGCCGTATGAGCCAGGCTGGTGGTTATGCCATGTTGGTAGAACTTTATTTAAATGCAGAGGTTTGGACCGGAACTGCACGTTGGGATGATTGTATCGCTGCTGCAAATAAATTAATTTCGGGCGAGGCTGGTGCACAGAATACTGTAATGGCACTTGATCCGAATATAACCGATCAGTTTAAAACCACTAACGATTTATCTAAAGAAGTTATTTTCTCTATTGCCTACAACTACAGTGTAGCTAACTTCCAGCCATCATGGCCAGGAGAATTCTATCACTTTAAACAACAGCAAATTTATGGCGGTGGTAGAAATGGTAACGATGGTATTGTGTTAATCCCAGGTGTTTTTACCACTTACGAAGATGCCGATTTAAGAAAAAGAGGCTGGCTTTCAGAAGGTCCGATGTTCCAATTCGTAGCACCAACCGAACCTGTTTTGGCTTCGGAAGAGTATAACGGATCGCAGTTGATTTTTGTGGATAACATCCGTAAAAACAAAACCGGTTCTACTGTAAGTAACATGAGCGAGGGTGAGGAAAATTCAGGAGTTCGTTTTAACAAATATAAATTGGGTAACCAGTTTGCAGGCCCGGGTGGTGTGCCGGCTATTGATCCGAATTATAACAATGGTGATTGGAATATCTATCGTTTAACCATGATTTATTTTGCCAAAGCAGAAGCGATTATGCGTAAAAATGGGGGAGTAGCCACTGCGGAAGCCGTTCAGTTAATTAACGACTGTAAGAAACGTGCATTTAGCGATGCTGATTTCGCAACACGTGCTTATACTACTTCATCGTTAACACTTGATGAGCTTTTAGCTGAAAGAGGAAGAGAATTTATCTTCGAAGGATTGAGAAGAGATGATTTAATCCGTTTTGGAAAATTTGCTACCGGTACCTGGTGGGATCACACTGCCTCTACCGCAACTAAAGCGCTTTATCCAATTCCGCAAACACAAAGAAATTTAAACGGAAATTTAACACAAAATCCAGGCTATAATTAATAAATAGCTTAGTATAGAAGAAAGCCGCAGTATAAGATAATTATGCTGCGGCTTCTTTTTTATTTCATTGTAATAGTTGCTTTTACGTTAGTGTTTTGTAACCTATATGTTACGAGTTAAGGCGGTGAAAAGTGTATTATTTTTTACTAATATTGATTTAGTAAAACGTTTTACTTTGTTTAGGCTTTTATAACTGTAAAAACGACATTTAAACCAGCATTATCCGCATTAGCTTAACCAGGCTTGACATAAGATATTTGGCGAATAAACTGGTAAAACGTTTTATCAACTGCAATGAAACCAAATATTAATTTATGAGAAAACTTTCCTTACTAGCTCTTTGTCTTTTTTTTAGCTTAATTACTAAAGCGCAAGACAAAGCCCCGGCCTATCCCTTAATTACCCACGATGCTTATTTCAGTATTTGGTCTTTTGGCGACGGCCTTAACAACTCCGTTACGAAACACTGGACTGGCAAAGAGCAGTCGTTATTGGGCATTATAAAAGTGGATGGTAAATTATACCGTTTTTTAGGCGAGGAAAGCAAAACTTTCAAAACCATACTTCCGGCTGCTGATGAATCGAAATACCAGGCAAGCTACAGCTTTGATAAACCTCAGGAGGGTTGGGAAAGCACCACTTACAACGATACTGACTGGAAAAAGGCAGAAGCACCCTTTGGCGATGACGAGCGCGCCAAAACAAAATGGACAACTAACGGTCTTTACTTCCGCCGGACTTTCGATCTGACCAATGTTTCTGCTACTAAAAAATATTTAAAGCTTAACCACGATGATAATGTAATCGTTTATCTAAATGGTAAGGTTATTTACAGAAAAAATGGCTGGGTTTCAGATTACACCTACCTTCCAATTGAGCATGGCACGCTTCAAAAAGGCAAAAATGTATTGGCTATCTACGTTAAAAATACAGCTGGTGGCTGTCATTTAGATGCTGGTATTGTAGAAGAAGAGGCTTTAGATATTAAAACAGATGTTGCTACGCAAACCCATGTAAACATTCAGGCCACCAGCACGCAATATACTTTTAGTTGTGGTAAGGTAAATTTAAAGGTCGATTTTACCTCGCCTTTATTGGCAAACAATGTTAAACTAACCGCTCGCCCAATTAGTTATATCAGCTATGCCGTAAATGCTACTGATGGCAAAACACACCAGGTTGATGTTTATTTCAGTGCTTCATCGAATATTGCGGTAAATAATCCTACCCAACCCGTTTCGGCATGGAAAAATACCGGCAACAGTTTATCGGTATTAAAAACAGGTACCGTAGCACAACCCATATTGAAAAAACGTGGCGATGACCTGCGTATCGATTGGGGTTACCTGTATGTTGCCGTTCCCACAAAATTTAAAGCCACCCAGTTTATCGGTACAGCAAACGAAAGCCTGAAAGCTTTTCTTGCGGCAAAGTATCCGGCACAAAGCCGGGTGCTAAATACCAAAAATTTAAGCCTGAGTAATGTAATTCCTTTTGGAACAATTTCTTCTGCCGTGGTAGAAAAATATGTAATGCTGGGTTACGATGATTTAAAATCTGTAGAATACTTTGGCGAAAAACTATCGCCGGTTTGGCGACAAGCGGGCGGGCAGAATTTTGAAGATCAACTGGCTGAAGCCGCTGCGCAATATCCGGCCTTAAAATCTGAATGCACAGCATTTGATGCTAAATTATACGCTGATGCCAAAAAAGCTGGAGGGGTCGAATATGCAGATCTTTGTAAACTGGCTTATCGGCAGGCCATCGCTGCCCATAAAATTGTTTATGCACCAAATGGCGATATCCTTTTCCTATCCAAAGAAAATTTCAGTAACGGCTCTATCAATACTGTAGATGTGACCTATCCTTCAGCACCACAATTTTTGGTGTACAATCCCGAATTGCTAAAAGGTATGCTAAATGGTATTTTCTACTACTCGGAAAGTGGTAAGTGGAAAAAGCCTTTTGCAGCACACGATTTGGGAACTTATCCATTGGCCAACGGGCAAACCTATGGCGAAGATATGCCTGTAGAAGAAGCCGGTAACATGATTATTTTGACTGCTGCCATTACCAAAGCCGAAGGCAATGCAAAATATGCCGAAAAACACTGGGAGGTAATGTCGGTATGGGCCAATTATCTATTAAGAGAAGGATTTGATCCTGCAAACCAGCTTTGTACCGATGATTTTGCCGGTCATTTGGCCCGTAATGCAAACTTATCGGTAAAGGCAATTGTAGCCCTGGGCGGTTATGCGCAAATGGCACAACAACTGGGTAAAACAGATATTGCTACCAAATATAGAACGGCAGCTTTGCAAATGGCGCAAAACTGGATGAAAATGGCCGATGATGGCGACCACTATGCCTTAACCTTTAACGATAAAAATACCTGGAGCCAGAAATATAATCTGGTATGGGATAAATTGTTAAAACTGGATCTGTTCCCGAAAGAGGTTTACAAAAAAGAAATCAATTTCTATTTAACCAAACAAAAGGATTTTGGCTTACCGCTCGACAATCGCAGGACTTACACCAAGTCGGATTGGATTATGTGGACAGCTACTTTGGCTGATAACGACACAGATTTCAGAAAATTTATAAGCCCGGTATACCGTTTTGCAACCGAAACGCAAAGTAAAGTACCCTTAAGCGATTGGCACGAAACCACCAATGGCAAAATGACGGGCTTCCAGGCGAGGAGCGTAGTTGGCGGCTATTTTATTAAAATGCTGGCCGATAAATGGGAAATTAAATAAGCGATAACCAGCATGGCCTGCAGTATAAAACTGAAGCGTACATGCTGGTTTTTTAAGATATGCCGCTGGTTAAAGCGCAAAAAATAAACACACAAACAAACAATGAAAATTAAATTAATCGCATCCGTTCTTTTTTGCCTTTCTGCCAAGGGGTTATTGGCACAGCAAAAAGATTGGGTACAGTACGTAAACACCTTGCAGGGAACCAATTCCAAACACGAGTTGACCCGCGGCAACACTTATCCCACAACCGCATTACCATTTGGTATGCACACCTGGACACCCCAAACAGGTAAAAACGGCGACGGCTGGAAATACCAATATTTTAAAGATAAAATAAGAGGTTTTCAGCAGGCACACCAATGCAGTTCGTGGACCAGAGATTATGCTGTATTTTCCTTAATGCCGGTTGTTGATGAGCTGGTAGTTGATGAAAACAAGCGCGAAACAAAATTTAGCCATAACAACGAAATAGCCAAACCAAACTATTATAAAGTAAAGTTCGAAAACGATATAACCACCGAAATTTCGCCTTCAGAGCGTGGGGCGCACCTGCGTTTCAGCTATCCAAAAGGTAAAAGAAGCTTTCTGGTTTTAGATGGTTACAACCGGTTAAGCGGTGTACAGATTTTTCCGAAAGAAAATAAAATTACCGGCTGGGTAAATAACGGCGAAGGGTTTAAAAGGGGCTGGAAAAGCTATTTTGTAATCCAGTTCGATCAAGCCATTAAATCGTACGGAACCTGGGAAAACAAAAACAACACGGTTTCTGCCGATTCTACTTCTGCAGAGGGGCTGGGCAAAGGTGCTTTTGTGCAGTTCGAAGCCGGAACAAAAGTACAGGTTAAAACCGCTTCGTCGTATATCAGTTTGAAACAAGCCGAACTGAATTTAAAAAGAGAACTGGGCAACGATAAAAATCTGGAAGATACCAAAGCAAATGCCGCTGCGGTATGGAATAAATCACTTGGTAAGGTTGAGGTAGAAGGTGGATCGAAAGCCGACATGGAAACCTTTTATTCTTGTTTTTTTAGGGCAAGTTTATTTTCAAGAAAATTTTACGAGCTAAATGAAGCTGGAAAGCCTTATTATTTTAGCCCTTACGATGGTAAAGTACATGATGGTTATATGTTTACTGATACCGGTTTTGGGATACTTTCCGCGCACAATTTCCGCTGAATGCACTTGTTCAGCCCGAAATGCACGGTCGTTACATGCAGGCAATGCTCGATGCTTATCAGCAATGCGGCTGGCTGCCGTCATGGTCTTTCCCGAGCGAAGCCGGAAGCATGATCGGAAACCACGCCATTTCGTTATTAACCGATGCCTGGGCAAAGGGAATCAGGACATTCGACCCCAAGAAAGCTTTGGATGCCTATTACCACGAAGCCATGAACAAAGGCCCCTGGGGGCCGGCAAACGGCAGGGATGGCGTAAAAGAATATAACGAGCTGGGTTATGTGCCCTATCCAAAATACAGAGAAGCAACTGCTAAAACTTTAGAGTATGCCTACGATGACTATTGTGCTTACCATTTGGCAGAAATGATAGGCAACAAGCACTACATGGAGGTTTTTGAAAAACCAATGTACAACTATAAAAACGTTTACGATGCATCTACCCGTTTTATGCGAGGTAAAGATGCGAGTGGAAAATGGTCACCTAATTTCGACCCGACAGAGTGGGGTGGACCTTTTACCGAAGGCAATGCCTGGCATTATCACTGGTCGGTTTTTCAGGATACCAAAGGCCTGATTGATTTGATGGGTGGACACCAAAACTTTACCGCAAAGCTCGATTCTGTTTTTAGCGAGCCCAATAAGGTAAATGTAGGTTCATACGGTGGCTTGATACACGAAATGACCGAAATGGTAATGGCCAACATGGGGCAATATGCTCATGGTAACCAACCCATACAACACATGGTTTACCTGTACAATTACGCTAACCAACCCTGGAAAGCACAATTTTATGCCCGTGAGGTAATGCGCAAACTGTATGATGCCACCGAAAACGGTTATCCTGGCGATGAAGACCAGGGGCAAACCTCGTCGTGGTATGTGTTAAGCGCACTGGGCTTTTACAGTGTAACCCCAGGTACCGGCGAATATGTATTGGGAAGCCCGGTATTTAAAAAAACGACCATTAATTTAGAAAACGGTAAAAAATTCGTGATCGAAGCACCGGCCAATGATGCTAGCCATTTTTACATTAAATCGGCAACGCTTAACGGCAAAAATTTCACTAAAAATTTCATCAATCACAGTGATTTGTTGAAAGGAGGGGTGCTAAAATTGGAAATGAATGTTAAACCTTCGTTAAATAGAGGGTTATTAGCTGAAGATAAGCCATTTTCGCTTAGCAAATAGATAATGATTTGCTACTTTTGCAGAATATTAAAAAGTAGGAAAAGTAATAACAGAAATATATAATATAGAATGGAAAAGCCTGTTGCATTAGGTGTAGATATTGGCGGCTCGCATATTACGGCCGCATTGGTGGATTTAGAAACAAGAACTTTGGTGAAAGATTCTATCAAGCGTAGCCCTGTGGATTCACAGGAGAGTAAAGAAGTGATTTTATCGGCATGGTGCGATATCATTGATAAGGCTTTTAAAAACATTAAAAATGGCGTTCGCAGTGTAGGAATTGCCATGCCAGGGCCATTTAATTACAGCGAAGGCATTTCTTTAATTAAAGAACAGGATAAGTTTAAAGCGCTTTATCAAATTAATGTTAAAGAAGAACTTTCCAAAAGACTGGATATCCCTACTGATCATATTCACTTTATAAACGATGCGGCAGGCTTTTTGCAAGGCGAGGTTTTTGCAGGCGCAGCCAAAGGAAATGCGAGTGTATTGGGCCTTACGCTAGGTACAGGGCTGGGTTCATCGCTCTGCCTCAACTATAAAGCTTTCGATGCCGACCTCTGGAACTCCGAATTTTTAGACGGAATTGCCGAAGATTACTTATCTACGCGCTGGTTCGTAAAACGTTTTAATCAGCTTAGCGGAAAAGTAGTTGCCGGTGTTAAAGAGCTTGTCGAGATTGTAGAAACCGATCACCATGCAACCATGGTTTTTATGGAATTTGGTAATAACCTGGCTCAGTTTTTAATCCCGATTATAAAAGAACATAAAATTGATATCGTGATTATTGGTGGCAATATTGCGCAATCGTTTAATGCTTTTGCTCCAGAACTGATTGCAACACTGAAAGGTAATGGCATTGAAACGGAAATAAAAATATCGGAACTTAAAGAGCATGCAGCCCTTATCGGTGCCGCAAGTTGTTGCGATTTAAGCCTCACCTAAGGAGCTGGTTTTTATCTCCTTCTCTGTAGGCTGTTTCATCAAACATAATTTGTCATTGATGAAACAGCCTTTTTTTATCCTGCCAGCGAGAAAATTTTTCTGTAATATTTTTATTTCTAATTGCCGCTGTGGCATTTGGCTGTGCATTTGATGAAAATTTCTGTCCCAAAAAGCCTGAATTAATTTTTGCTTACGTAGTAATATGCTTATTATTGCTTACTTAAACGTTTTAGTTTTATTTAAAGCTATATTTTTTAAGGTTTATTTTAAAAATAATACGCCGTTTTTTGATGCATCGCTACTAGTGCCAGCGATGTTTTTTACCCGGCTATTTGATTTTTTAAGTCTGACATTCATATTTATCATACACCCAAACAAACCAAATGAAAAAGAAATTTTTAATCCTTGCCTTAGCCTCGCTTTTAGGTGCCAGTGCTTTTGCTCAAAACCGTGGGCAAAGAGAATATAAAATTACCATTAATGATGCAGATAGCACTACTAATGCCGATGTAGATGCCAGATTAAAGGCTGCTTTTTTTCAGGTGTATCCAGTTTTTGCTCAGGCAGATGGATACCGTACAAAAAGAAATGTGGTGCTGGATTTTGTAACCGGCGAAACACCAACAATTATAGCCAGGGCTGGAGAAATAAAAGTAAACAGCGAATGGGTTAAAAATAAATCGCAAAAGAAAATTGAAAAAGAGTTGTTTAGTGCGCTTTCAAAAAACTGGGTTTCCTACAGCAAAGAAAAACACAAAGGCTATACCTTAACCTTCATCAGTAAAGATCCCAATTTAGATCCGGTGGTTAGAAAAAACCTGATTAAAACCTATTTCGAAGTTTATCCTACACTGGTTAAAACTTTTAATAACAAATCTACTAACGATGTACTTTTTGTAGTGGATACGGCATATAAGGCTGTTGCAGAAGCCAGCGGAAACCGGATTCTTTTCAGTGCAGGTTATATGAAAGCGCATCCTACTGATATCGATGTAGTAACACACGAAACCATGCACATTGTACAAGGCTATGGCTACAGCGCAGGACCAGTTTGGTTAACCGAGGGTATTGCCGATTATGTGCGCTATAAGTACGGGGTAGATAATGTAGGCTCTAAATGGAGCTTGCCTGCATACACTGATAAACAGAGCTACAAAAACAGTTACCGCATTACCGCACGTTTTTTCGTATGGTTAGAACAAAATGTAAAACCAGGATTAATTGCCACCTTGGATCAGCAGTTGAGGGCACACCAATATACCGAACAATCGTGGACAACTTTAACCGGCAAAACTGTCGATCAGCTTTGGGAAGATTACGGTAAGGAGCCACAAAAAGTAACATTAACTTATAGCAGTAAATAATAAGGCCGGCTTTTGAACGCGGGCAATGCATGTAAAAATAATCGTTCGTAAAGTAAAATTTTTGATCATTTAGTAAAACGTTTTACATATTATATTTATTTTGCAGAACCAAACGTGCTAACCAAAGCCATAAATCTCAGAAAAATGAAAAAAATATTCACCATTTCGATTTGTGCAATGCTGATTTCGGCACTTTCTGCACAGCTAAAAGCACAGGAAACCACTAAAAAGAGTGGTTATACCTTATCGTTCGAAAGTAATTTTGCAGAACTGGATCCACAATTGAAAAAGCGGTTAATTAAAACATTTTTTGAAGTTTATCCAAAACTGGCAAAAGAGTATAACCCATCAACGATTAAAGAAGTGAAATTTTTTGTCGATACGGCATACAAAGGTGTTGCGGCAACTGCTGATGGCAAAGTAACTTTCAGTTCGCTATGGATGGTAAAACACCCTGAAGATATTGATGTGGTTACCCACGAAGTAATGCACATTGTACAGGATTATGGCCGTAGTGTTGGGCCAGGTTGGTTAACCGAAGGTATTGCCGATTATGCCCGTTATAAATTCGGTGTGGATAATGCCGGTGCCAAATGGGCGCTGCCAGCTTTAAAACCAGAGCATAGCTATAAAAACAGTTACCGCATTACGGCAGCATTTTTTGCCTGGATGGAGAAAAGCGTTAAGCCGGGTACCATTAAGGCAGTTGATGCCTCACTAAGAGACCATACCTATACCAAAGAAATCTGGACGAAATTAACCGGAAAAGATTTAGATACGCTTTGGGCTGATTACGTTAAAAATTCGCAAGTTTAAATAATAATTACACGCATATAAAAAACACGGACAAAACAAATGAAACGACTATTTATTGCCTTATTGGGTTTTGCGGCAACAACCAGCTTCGCACAAACCATTGGTAAGGTTACAGATCCGGTTGATTGGATAAATCCCCTGATGGGAACAGCATCCAAGCCGGCATTATCAAACGGAAATACCTACCCGGCAATTGGTTTGCCATGGGGGATGAACATGTGGACTCCACAAACCGGTAAAAGCGGTGATGGATGGGCCTATACCTACGATGCCGATAAAATCCGCGGTTTTAAACAAACCCACCAGCCATCTCCATGGATGAATGATTACGGCGCTTTTTCTTTAATGCCCGTTACTGGTAAATTAAAATTTACTGACGATGACCGCGCAAGCTGGTTCAGCCATAAAGCAGAGGTTTCTAAACCTTACTACTATAGTGTTTATTTGGCAGATGCCGATGTAACCACCGAAATTACACCAACAGAAAGAGCGGCACAGTTCAGGTTTACTTTCCCTAAAACAGATAGTTCTTTTGTGGTAATTGATGCACAGAACCGTGGTTCTTACATTAAAATTATTCCGGCCGAAAGAAAAATTATCGGTTATACTTCCAAGTATGCCCGTGGCCCGTTGCCTAAAAATTTCAAAAACTACTTTGTAATCTATTTTAACAAAGATTTCAAACTGGCCAAAACCTGGGACGATAAAAAACTAAACGATAAAGATTTAGAGCTTACCGTTGATCATGCAGGTGCTGTTATCGGTTTCGCCACTCAAAAGGGCGAGCAGGTAATTGCAAAAGTGGCTTCTTCATTTATCAGTTTCGAGCAAGCCGATTTAAACTTAAAAAGAGAGCTGGCTAACGATGCTTTCGAAGCAACAAAAGCAAAAGGCCGTGCTACCTGGAACAAAACGCTAAGCAAAATTGCTGTTGAAGGTGGTACCATCGATCAAACCCATACTTTTTACTCGGCCATGTACCGCACCTTGTTCTTCCCGAACAAACTGTACGAAATTGATGCCCAAAACCAGATTGTACACTGGAGCCCTTATAACGGACAAGTGTTACCTGGGTATATGTTTGCAGGAACAGGTTTCTGGGATACATTCAGGGCACTATATCCTTTCTTAAACCTCGTTTATCCTTCAATTAACAAGGAAATGCAGCAAGGCTTAATTAACGACTATAAAGAAGGTGGTTGGCTGCCTGAATGGAGTAGTCCGGGTTATGCCAACATCATGGTGGGTAACAACTCTGCTTCTGTAGTTTCTGATGCTTATATCAAAGGTATGCGTGGTTACGATATCGAAACCTTGTGGCAGGCGGTAAAACATGGTGCCAACAACGAAGGCCCTATGGAAGCTGTTGGTCGCGATGGCGTTAAATATTATAACGAATTGGGTTATGTGCCTTTTGATGTTAAAAAGAACGAAAATGCGGCTAAAACTTTAGAATATTCGTATGATGATTTTACCATTTACCAGCTGGGAAGAGCATTGGGTAAACCGGCATCAGAGATCGATATTTACAAGAAAAGGGCCATGAACTACAAAAACCTTTTCGATCCGGCTTCAGGCTTAATGCGTGGTAAAAACCAGGATGGAACTTTCCAAAGCCCGTTTAGCCCGTTTAAATGGGGTGGTGCATTTACCGAAGGTAACAGCTGGCACTACACTTGGTCGGTTTTCCAGGATATCGATGGTTTAGCGAAATTAATGGGCGGTCATCAGAAATTTGTAACCAAACTGGATTCAGTTTTCTCTATGCCTCCGGTGTTTGACGAAAGTGCTTATGGTGGCGTAATTCACGAAATCCGCGAAATGCAGATTGCTAACATGGGTCAGTACGCACACGGTAACCAGCCTATCCAACACATGATCTACCTGTACAACTATGGTGGTGCCCCTTACAAAACTCAATATTGGGTGCGTGAAACCATGAACAGAATGTACAAAGCAACACCTGATGGTTATTGCGGTGACGAAGATAACGGACAAACTTCTGCCTGGTATGTGTTTTCGGCAATGGGTTTCTATCCGGTAACACCAGCTGTTGATCAGTATGTTTTAGGTGCACCTTTGTTTAAAAAAGTAACCGTTACGTTAGAAAATGGCAAACAGTTAGTAATTAACGCGCCTGCAAACAGCGATAACAACCGTTACGTGCAATCATTACAGATCAATGGTAAGCCATATTCAAAAAACTGGATCAGCCACAGTGGCGTGCAGCAAGGTGCCGTGTTAAACTTTAACATGACAGCTACACCAAACAAAACACGTGGGGCAAATCCAGCCGATTTCCCCTATTCATTATCAACAGAAAAATAATTAATTTTACGTTTCCATTGAGTAGTAAACACCTGCTCAATGGAAATTTTAAGACACAGCCGGAGCCTGATAAGGCTGGCACAAATGAAACCAAATATATGATAAGAAACGTCTCAAAGACGAGTTTCACAGCCATGCTCTGGCTTTGTGGAACCTTGCTGGCATATGGCCAGCGCATCGAACTAAAAGATCTCTCTGCTTTCCGGAACCCTGGAAATTCATGGTCACTAGCCGAAAACGTTGTAGCCGATTTAAACGGTGAAAATATTTTAAAAGCGACCAAAGGAGAAGGAATTCTGGTTAATCAGTCTACAGCTAAAAAAGCCGGATCTGATTTGTTTACCGTAAACGAATATGGTAACGTAGCAGTAGAACTTGATTATTTAACTTCCAAAGGTGCAAACTCTGGTATTTATCTTCAGGGTAATTACGAAATCCAGATTGATGATGCCTGGGGATTAAGAAACGCAACTTCGTCAAACAACGGGGGGATTTACCAACGTTGGGATGACAGTAAACCAGAAGCCGACAAAGGTTTTGGTGGCGTAGCTCCACGTCAGAATGCAAGTAAAGCACCTGGTTTGTGGCAGCACATTAGAATTGTTTTCCAGGCACCAAAATTTGATGCTTCAGGAGCAAAAACTCAAAATGCAAAGGTAATCAGCATAGTACTTAACGGTGTAACCATTCACGAAAATGTAGAATTGTTTGGTGCAACCCGTGGTGCTGCAGGTGCTGAAAAAGCTACTGGCCCATTGCGTTTACAAGGCGATCATGGTAGCGTGGCTTTTAAAAATATTGTAATCACTGCATTATCTGATATTCCAAAGTCAGACCAAAGGGGCGGTGCAGATCCGATTTATATCGAAGCAGCAAGCAACAACATGATCAGAAGCTTTGTAGATGTATTACCAGGCGTACGTTCGGTACATGCTATTTCGGTAGGCGGACCAGAAAAAACAGCCTATAGCTACGATTTGGATAACGGAACGTTATTACAAGGCTGGCACGGCGATTTTATCGATGCGACACCTATGTGGGATGGCCGTGGTAACGGTACTTCACGCGCATTGGGTAGTGTTACCCGCTTTACTAAGAAACCTGTTTTAGCCATTTCAAAACTGGCAAATGCACAGGATAAATGGGTTGCAGACACTGCAGGTACAGGTTTTCGCACAAGAGGATATGTACTGGATCAACAAGAAAGACCAACATTTAAATACAATATTTATGGTACCACTGTTGCCGATGCGGTAAAAGTGATGGAAAATGGACAAGGCTTAACAAGAGAAATTACTGTCGACAATGCTTCAAAAGATTTGTATTTCCTTTTAGCTACTGCTTCCAACATCGAAGAAGTATCGAAAGGTTTATACCTGGTTGATGACAAATCTTATTACATCCAGCTGGCTGATGGCACTGCCAAACCAGTAATCAGAGATGTAGATGGCAAGAAAGAAATGGTTGTAGCCATTGGAAGTAAGTTGAATTATACCATTTTGTTTTAATTGTGATAGTAATGAGAAATACATTTAAGAAATTAGCAATACTGGCATTAAGTTTTAGCTTTACTACAGTTTTTGCACAGGAAACACCGAAAGAAGAAGATTTTTTCAAAATAAATAAAGTACGCGTACCCGAAGGACCTATTTTAGAGGTTGGTGGTTTAATAACCTTACCAAATGGCGATTTAGCCCTTTCTACCCGTAGGGGAGAAGTATTTATCGTAGAAAACCCAACAACAACCAAACCTTACTGGCGCAGATTTGCCTATGGTTTGCACGAAATTTTAGGTATTGCCTATAAAAATGGTGCGATTTACGTAGCGCAACGCGGCGAGTTAACCAAACTGGTTGATAAAGATCAGGATGGTAAAGCGGATGTATACGAAACAGTATATGCATGGCCTTTAAGCGGTCACTACCACGAATATAGCTTCGGGCCTAAATTAATGCCTGATGGTACTTTTATGGTTACCGCAAACGTTGCCTTCGGCGATGAAGAGTGGTGGCGTGCAGAAAGTCGCGTACCTATGCGTGGTTGGGCCATGAACATTACCGAAGATGGTAAAATGAGCCCTTATGCAGCGGGTTTCCGTTCGCCTGCAGGTATTGGCGAAATTGATGGTAAATTTTATTATACCGAAAACCAGGGCGACTGGGTTGGCTCAGGTGGTTTATGGAAAGTAAACAAAGGCGATTTTATGGGACACCCTGCAAGTTTAAGGTGGACCAACCTGCCAAACTCTCCGGTTAAGCTACAGTCTGATTTCTTTTACTCGCAAATAGATGAGCGTAGAACTAAAAATGAGCAGGGAAGATACATTAAGCCAGAAAACAGGGTAAATGAAACCTTCAAAACTTTGTTCGATATGAAGAAAGTATTTCCTGAGTTACGTTTACCATCGGTTTGGTTGCCTTACGGTATTTTAGGTATCTCTTCTGCAGAGCCTGTTAAAATTCCTGAAAACACATTTGGTCCTTTTGCAGGTCAGATTTTAGTTGGCGATCAGGGGATGAGTATCATTTCGAGGATTTTTATGGAAACCGTAAAAGGTGAAGAGCAAGGCGCTGCCTTCTTGTTCCGTAAAGGTTTCCGTTCAGGCGTGTTAAGATTGGAGTGGGGAACTGATGGTTCATTATTTGTTGGAGAAACCAACCGTGGATGGGGATCAGCAGGTGATGCAAACGAAGGCTTGGAAAGATTGGTTTACAACAATAAAACACCTTTCGAAATGAAAGCCGTAAGGGCAATGCCTGATGGTTTCGAAGTTGAATTTACTATGCCGGTAGATCGTAAATCGGCCGAAGATTTAGCTTCTTACGATGCAGAAAGCTTTATTTATAAATACCACCCTGTTTATGGTTCGCCACCGGTAAATACCGAGAAATTAAAAATTTCGGGTGTTAAAGTTTCTGCTGATGGATTGAAAGCAAGATTTATTGTTCAGAACCTGCGTCAATATTATATCCACACTTTAACTTTAGATGGTATCCGTTCGCAGGATGGTTTCTATTCATTGGTTCATCCGGTAGCTTATTATACCTTAAACCAGATCCCTGATGGAACTAAACTTGCCATGAGCGAAGTGAGCACTAAAAACTCAGCAGCAGCACCGGCAGCGCCTGCACCAGCTAAAAAAACGGTACCAGCAAAAAAAGTAGCTGAAACCAAAACGCCTGCAACCACTGCAGCTGCGGCAAAAGCACCAACTTTTAAAGAAGTAGAAGGTTTATTAACTAAAAATACTTGTCTGGCTTGCCATAACCAAACCAAAAGACAAATTGGTCCGCCGTTTGCAGAAATTGCGAAACGTAAATATTCACCTGAGAAAATATTTCAGTTGATCCACAATCCACAGCCACAAAACTGGCCGGGTTACTCAACTGAGATGCCTCCAATGCCTCAGGTAACTAAAGCCGAAGCTTTAAAAATTGCTGGCTGGATCAATTCTTTAAAATAAAAATAGCTTAAATTAGTAATAAGACGGCTGGTGGAAACATCAGCCGTTTTTTTTACCCTGATCCGATAGCAATCGGATTTATTTCAAGGTCTCCTGCATAAAAGGAGGTTCTTTATTTTGATAAGTATGATAGCAGAATCCCTTTAAAAAAAGAAATGAGGATTCCACAATTGCAGAATCCCCATCATCTAAATTAACGCTCTCATATACATAAACGCGGTAAATAGGATTTATTGCCTGAGCTGTAATTTATTTTTTGTTTTTGTAATGTTTATCATTTAACTCCTATTTTTACTTTATGGAAAAAACCAATCAAAACCAACAGGATGCCGAAAAACAGGCTGCGGCGTTTGCCGCTGTAAAATATGTTAAAAATGGTGATGTTGTGGGTTTGGGTACGGGTTCTACTACTGCCTTTGCCATTAAAGCATTGGGCGAGCGTGTGCAGGAAGGTTTAAACATTACTGCAGCGGCAAGCTCTGTCGCAACTGAAAAACTGGCCAAATCTTTCGGTATCGAAATTCTTGAGCTGGGTACCTTAAGCAAGATCGATATCAGTATTGATGGAGCAGATGAATTTACCGAATCGCTCGATCTGATTAAAGGTGGTGGCGGTGCACTTTTCAGAGAGAAAATTATAGCCTCATTAAGTAATAATGCCATCGTAATTACCGATGCTTCTAAAAAAGTTAAAAAACTGGGTGCCTTTACTGTGCCTGTAGAAGTTATTCCACTGGCTTACCAGTATGTTTTCGATCAGATTGAGTTATTAGGTGGAAAAGGAACACTCAGACTCAAGGAAAATAAAAACTTCATTACAGATAATGGAAACCTGATTATTGATGCTGATTTTGGCCTGATTGATGACCCTGCAAAACTGGCTTCCGATCTCAATCAGATTAATGGCGTATTGGCTCATGGTTTATTTATCAATCTTACCTCAAAAGTGATCATGAGCGAAGGGATGGAAATCATCATATTTGAATAAGGTTTCATTGGTTCAATTGTTCATTGCCTAATTCCTTATTAGTTCAATTGTCCATTGGTGATAAGTTAACTGGTTAATGATTCTTGTTCATTCACCGATAAAACCACCATTTCTTAAATTCCCTGAAAATTTTTACCGACGCTTTTATTTCACTCACCGATAAAACTGCTTAACTGGAGGAAAAGTCATTCCCCGGCCTGCGCTTCCGTGCTACATTTGAAGTATAAAAACAAAAGGTCATGGAAACTTTCATCAAAAAAAATCACGCTGATAAACAATTTGGTTTAGGCATTTTAATCTTAGTAATCGGTTCAGTATGCTTACTTAGAAACTCGGGATTAGATATTCCACACTGGATATTAAAATGGCATACCATTATGCTGGGTGTTGGTTTATGGATGGGATACCGTAAAGATTTTAACGGTAGTGGCTGGCTGGCCTTAACTATCATCGGTGGTTTATTTACCCTTAAAGCAATAACTGTTTTCGATTTCGACGTATCAAGAATTAGTACAGCTTTAATTTTGATCGGGTTGGGTTTATATGTAATCTTAAAACCTAAAAAAGTTAAAAACTTCGATCAATACTTTGAAAAGAAACCAGTTGATTTCACTGATAAAGCAGAATAAAAATCGTAACTCCATCATATAACTAAAAGGGACATTTTTTTAACAGGTGTCCCTTTTTCGTACAAGCATTTTTTATGGAATGACAGAAAAAAGAAACGGGGATTCCACCCTAAGGCAGTATCCCCGTCATCTAAATTAACGCTCTCACATACATAAACGCTATTAATAGAATATATTGTGTATAGGTTAATTTTTTTTAACTTTTTTTACGATTCGTGGTTTTACACGAGTTATTAAATTAAACCTGCTGTAATACTGGCGTGGCTTTATGGTATTTATTGCGGTATTCGATTGGGGTTAAACCTGTAATTTTTTTAAAAACATCCCTGAACGATTTGGTATCGGTGTAGCCAACATCGAACATCACTTCGGTGATATTTTTTCTACTCGATTCGAAACTTCGCTTTGCGGCTTCAATTTTAACCCGTTGTATGTATTCGATTACCGTGTTTTTGGTAGCACTCTTAAACCGCCGCTCAAAACTTCTTCTCCCCAGGGCCAGCATATCCGCCAGTTGATCGACAGTGATTTTATCCTGGTAATTTCCATCAATAAACTCCTGTGCTTTTTTAATTTTAGCATCTTCATGCCCTTTCTGACCCTGAAACATCATGAAAGCCAGCTGACTTTCACGGTCGATATCAATAGCGAAGTATTTGGCAGCCAAAATGGCGGTATCACGGTCGGTATATTTTTCTACTAGGTACAAAAGCAGGTTCCAGTAAGAGTTTGCACCGCCACTCGAGTATAAACCCTGTGCGTCGGTAATGATACTGCCATCAACGAGCTCCACATCTGGAAACATTTCTTTAAACTGGTTGGCAAATAACCAATGGGTAGAGCACTTTCGGCCATTTAACAAACCTGTGGCGGCCAACAGAAAAGCACCCAGGCATAACGAAGCTACTTCGGCACCTTTAGCATGGTGTTTTGTAATCCAGGGCAGCAAATCACGGTTTACATCCATTGCGTAATTTACATTTCCACTTATTGCCGGAACAAAAATGAGATCGGTATTTTCAACTTCGTGCAACAGCTTATCTGCATGCACCGAAAAAAGGCTGTTGTTTAAGCGTACTTCTTTGGTCATGGCCACAAGCTCTACTTTAAACAAAGGCAGCTTGCCTGATGCCTTTAAAAACTCATTCACGGCAGTAAATAAGTAGCGTGGGTCGGCAATAGCTTCAATGACGGCAGTTTCGGGAATTAAGATAGATACATGTTTCATCTGTCTATTCTTGTTTTTATTGGTTAGGTAAATCTCCCGGGCTGGGGAGCCATTACAAATATAACAAGGTGTATTGTCGGAAACAACCCCTGCAATTGTCGTTTCTACAGGTTTAAGCTATCGGTTTCTGCCCGTATGTTTGTACTGTTAACTGTTAAATTTATGGAAACCTACATTATTGAAAAAGATATTAAAGTGCTTTGCATAACCGCAAGTTCTTTTCCTGATGGTGTTTTGGCTGCACATCAAAAATTGCATGTTATGTTTCCCCCTGCTAGCGGACGCAGGTATTTTGGAATCAGCAGGCCGGATGGAAGCCTGGGAATCGTTTACAAAGCTGCTGTGGAAGAAATGGAGGAACAAAATTCGGAGCTGGAACATTTTATCATTAGAGAGGGAACATATATCAGCGAGTTAATTCCGGATTTTATGAAGGATGTTTCGCAGATTGGAAAAACTTTCGAAAAGTTGCTGAATGAATCCAACATCGATCCCAATGGTTATTGTTTGGAAATGTATTTAAATGAAACCGATGTGCGCTGTTTGGTGGGCATCAAAAAATAGAATCGCGTGGCACATATCAACTCCTATTTAACCTTCAACGGTAATTGTCGTGAGGCGATGATTTTCTATCAGGATTGCCTGGGGGGCGAATTAACCTTACAGACAATTGGAGAATCACCCCTAGCAGCTAAAATACCCCATTATTTAGAGAAAAGCATCCTGCATGCGGTATTGGCCAAAGATGACCTGGTGATTATGGCTACTGATCTGGTAGAAGAAGCAGGCTTAATTAAAGGAAATGCCATTTCGATGATGCTCAATTGCAGCTCGGAAGAAGAGGCGCAAATGTTTTACCATAAACTTTCAACAGGAGGCAAAGCAGTACATCCTTTACAGGAAACATTTTGGGGGGCTATTTTCGGCGATTTAACTGATCGATATGGTAACAACTGGCTAATTAATTACGATAACAATCAATAAAATGAAAAAATTAAAGACATGGTACTGGGTGGCCACTATTATTTTTGCCCTAATGATGCTGATGGATGGCTTTGGCGGAGTAACGCAACAGGAAGCAGGTAAAGAGGTATTAAAACATCTGGGTTACCCCATGTACCTGCTCATTATTGTGGGCATTGCGAAGCTATTAGGCGCTTTGGCTATTTTACAGCAAAAATTTATAGCGATTAAAGAATGGGCCTTTGCGGGTTTTGCTATTAATTTTATTGGGGCTTTTGCCTCGCGTGCTTTAGTTGGTGATGGTGCTGCACTTTTAATTCCACCTCTGGTAGCGCTTGCCATCATGTTTATCCCCTACATTTTATGGAAAAGGATGCTGGCAAATGTTAAAAATAGTTAAAACTAAATAGCCCGTTTGTTTACAAACTTTTGCATACCAAATATTATTAACTTTGGTACATTGCAACTCTATCAAACAAACCAAGCATGAAGAAAAGTATCCTATTTATAATTGCCTTACTGTTTACTACCACTGCATTTTCTCAAAATGTAATACAGTTATTTAACAGTGCCAACGACTTTTTTAAACTCTTACAGGAAGAAAAATTTACTGAAGCACATGCCTTTTTTAACGATACCCTTAAAACCAAGTTACCCGAAGAAAGTCTAAAAAAACTTTGGGGTGATATCGGGACGAAATTTGGGAAAGCCGAATCTTTTGATGCCATCCAAAGCAAGGCACAAGGCGAATTTTTTTCGGTTACTGTTGAAGGTAAATTTGCCAACGGCGACCAAAATTTTATTCTGGGATTCAACAAGCAGCAAAAGATAGTGGGGATATTTCTCGCACCTTCAAAAAAAATAGCTTCTTATTTAAAACCAAGTTATGTAGATACCAGCTTGTACAGTGAAAAATCGGTATATATTGGCCCGGCTGGCAAGCAATTGGCTGCAATTGTAACTACGCCAAAAAATACTAAAAATTTTCCGATGGTGGTTTTTGTGCACGGTTCAGGACCTGGGGATATGGACGAAACGGTTGGAGCCAACAAACCATTTAAAGATATTGCCGGTGGTTTGGCCTCTAAAGGTGTTGGTTCTATTCGTTATGTAAAGCGGACTTTAATTTATCCAAACGAATTTGCAACCCCCTATACCGTAAAAGAAGAAGTATTGGATGATGCCAGTGCAGCTATTGCTGTATCTAAAACTGTTACCGGTGCCGATCCAAAAAGCGTTTATGTATTTGGTCATAGTTTGGGCGGTATGCTGGCACCTAAAATGGCTACATTAACACCCGATTTAGCAGGTATTATACTGGCCGCTGCACCAGCAAGAAAATTAACAGATGTGATTATCGATCAAAATAAATACATGTTCGATTTAGCTAACGACACCACCGCTGCCCTTAAAAAGCAAATGGCTGATGCGATAATTGAGATCGATAAAAGTAGAATTACACAACTAGGTACAACGATAAAACCTGATTCTGTTATTTTAGGTTTACCGGCAAAATACTGGGCTGATTTAAATTCGTACAACCAGGTTGCTGTTGCGAAAAGCCTTGGCAAACCAAAAATTTATATTTTGCAGGGAGGAAATGATTTTCAGGTAGGCAAGGTAGATTTCGATCTTTGGAATGCGGCTTTAGCGAAAAAGAAAAATGCTACGTTGAAATTCTATCCTGATTTAAACCACCTGCTAAGCTCACAAACAGAAAAAGGAACCATGGCCCAATACCAGGCTGCGGTAAGTGTATCAGAAACTTTAGTTAACGACATTGCCCTTTGGATTAAAGCTAAATAGCTGTTCGGGATGAATCAATTGGGAAGCCCTGGTTTTAAACCGGGGCTTTCTGGTTGATATAGCTGCCATAAATAACAAACAATTCGAAAAACCGACGGTTTAAATATTATCGTATCATCCTAGAACTGCTTATGGCTAAGAATAAAATTACTTTAAAGGCAATCTGGTGTATTTTAAAAGTATCATTTACGGGCTTTAGCGATCATAAAGTTACCAAGCTAAGCGGCTCTTTGGCTTATTACACCGTGTTTTCGATGGCGCCGTTATTAGTCGTAATTATTTCGCTTTGTGGCATATTTTTAGGTCGTGAAATTGCTGAAGGTCAGGTTTATGCGCAATTGGAAAGTTTTTTAGGACGCGAGTCGGCAGTTTCGTTGCAGCAACTCATCAAAAATGCCTATCTCGACGGTAAAAGTACAATTGCTTTAATTATTGGTATCGTTACACTTTTAATCGGTGCAACAACTGTTTTTGGAGATATTCAGGATTCTATCAATACCATTTGGGGCCTTAAACCCAAACCTAAA
Source organism: Sphingobacteriaceae bacterium (assembly GCA_965284455.1). Classification (GTDB taxonomy): domain Bacteria; phylum Bacteroidota; class Bacteroidia; order Sphingobacteriales; family Sphingobacteriaceae; genus Pedobacter. Next base: position 3,416,164 of record OZ260086.1, on the reverse strand, counting down.
AGAGGCTGGGTAAAAATGCTGCAAAACAGGTTTTTATCGTTCTCGGTAATTATTAGTCTGGGGTTTGTACTATTGGTATCATTGGCCATTACTTCTGTGCTTGATGCTTTTAGCAGAGGCTTACAGGCCAGGTTTGAAGATATATCAATCGTGGTTTTTTACATCCTTAACCAAATCGTTACCCTTGCGGTTATTTCGCTGATATTCGGCGTTATATTTAAAGTACTGCCCGATGCCATTATTAAATGGAAAGATGTTGCTGCAGGTGCAATCGTAACCGCCGTTTTGTTTATGATTGGTAAGTTTGCCATTTCCCTTTACATTGGACAAAGCAATGTTGGTGGCACTTATGGTGCAACAGGCTCGTTGGTAGTGGTACTTTTATGGACCTATTACTCATCTATTATCCTGTATTTTGGTGCAGAGTTTACCAAAGCCTGTGCGGTAGCTTTTGGTTCAGAAATTTATCCTTCACATTATGCCGTTACTACAAAAGAAATTGAGATAGAAACCGGAAATCGCTCCGTACAAGATAATCACCCGGAAATTAAGGAGGAAGTAAAGAAATCTTAAGGGTTAACTTCCCCATGCGGTAACAATCAGGTTCCTTTGTCCGCCATAATTACGGTGTTCGCAAAGGTAAATACCTTGCCAGGTACCTAGTGCCAGTTGGCCATTACGGATGGGTATCGTTACCGAGCTGCCTAAAAGTGCGGCTTTTAAATGTGCGGGCATATCATCCGATCCTTCGTAATCATGTTCATAATCAGGATCGTTTTCCTTTACTGTTTTATTAAAGAACATTTCAAAATCAACCCTGACAGTTGGGTCGGCATTTTCGTTTATGGTAAGCGAAGCAGAGGTATGCTGGATAAACACCTGGCATAATCCTACAGAAATTTCGGCAATCTGCGGTAAGGCGTATTCAATTTCACGGGTAATAATATGGAAGCCTCTTTTTCGTTCTCTGAGTGTTAAGGCTTGCTGGTATATTTTCATAGATTTTAAAGCGAAAACATTTTATTTCAAAAACTCCACATTCCATATCTTCTCTGCTTTTCGTCCAATAAGCCAGAATGAGGCTGCCAGCACAGAAAAAAATAGTGCCTTGTGCCAGCTATCCCAAAAGTACTCAAAGTAGCGTGTATAGAGGTTAATGAACAAAAAGGTGATGCCAAATTCACGGGCAATATCATCTCTGTACTTTAAACCAAATAAGGTGCTGGAAATGCAAATGGTTGCAGATATTAACGCCCAATAAAATAAGCTCAGCTGTCTTACTTTGTACCACTCATCCAGACTTGCAAAATTACCAAATACCGAAAGTGCCCACAACGATACAAACAGATATACCATTCCGGCAATGTATGTTACCTGAAAGAAATATTGGGTTTTAGGAATTGCTTTCATGATGAAAGCTGCAGCAGTTAAAGCAGCTCCAAAAACAACAAATCGCAGGGGATAGTTCATGCCCAGGAAATAGTAGTTCCAACGACTGAGGTAACCCGTTTCGGTGCCAAACCAGGCCCCTAAAGAGATCAAAGCAAAAATCCAGATCAGCCTTGAATTAAAAATATAACCCAATGCGCCGTATATAAAAACTGAAATGAGGATAAGAATAGAAAAATTGCCCGATCCGTTATCCAGCGCCTTACCAAAATAGGCAACGGCGTTTGCTGTTAATAAAATGGCCGAAAACACAATGGCTTCGTTGCTGAATTTTAAATGGGGTAATTTCTTTTTTCGCCTGAAACCTAAAATATATAACCAGCCAGCCAAACCACCCGAAACAATAGCAATTACTATGTTGGGTGTATTGTAAACCCTTTTCAGGTAATTTAAAATAGCATTATCGATCAGTAAAGAACCCAGGGCAATAAATCCACAGGCGAGTGCCACCCAAAAGGCATACTGCGCCAGCCGTAACCAGTCGAAGTTTTTGGCTTCATAACTTTTACGGAGCTTGGTGCCTGTTTCTTCGGTAATCAAGCCATCACTTTGCCATTGCTCAATCATATCATCCAGAAATTCACTCTTTTCTCTGTCGACTTTCATAGATTAGGTTCTGTACGAAGATATAAAATTTGATCGTCATTGCGAGGTACGAAGCAATCTTACAACAATAGTAGCTAACAGCGATCGCATTAGGATTGCTTCGTCGGCCTACAAAGCCTTCTCGCAATGACGTTACAGCTAAATAACCTCTTTAATCTTCTTATTGTTTCCTACAATCCAGATTACATCGCCCGTATCGAAAACAAAATCAGACGAAGGATTTAATATGCGGTTGGAGCCGCGTTCAATACCTACAATCAGGGCTTGTGCCTTTTCGCGGATTCCAGCATTTCTGATACTCAGACCATGAACCAGCGATTCGGCATGTACCACTACTTTTTGTAGGGTCATTTCCTTATTCGGGAAATTGTTTTCTTCTATATTTTCAGGGGTATCTACTTCTAAAATCGCTTTAACAGCTGCCAGCTGGTCGTCTGCTCCGATTAGCAGCAATTTATCATTAGGGTAAAGCCTTTCGTCGCGGCCAGGCGTTGGAATGTTGTTTCTGCCACGTTCAATCAGCGCAATATTTACTCCATATTTTTCCCTGATCATTAATTCGGTAAGGGTTTTACCTACAACTTCCGATTCAGCCGAAACCGTCAGTTCAGTTAAGTGAGTATCCCAAGGTAAAATATCGGGCTTCCGGTTTTCTCTCGCGTTTAAGTTTAAAATGAAGCGCCTTTCCAGTTTGTCGTAAAACGACTGCAGTTTTCGGGCGAAAATAATCATTCCGAAAATAATCAGGCCAAGCGCAATAACGGCAGCAATCCAGGTATCGAAAAATTCGTACATCAAAAAACCAACAAAAAATATCCCCAGCGCAATCCTGAAAAACTCAATGGCAATGAGCGGTCCGCGGGTATATTTTTTATTCAGCCACAAATGTGAGTAGGCTGTTTTTTGAATCCTTCTGATTGATAATGCCCACAAAAAAGGCGACATGAGTATAAATGAAGCAATTATACTGATGATAATGGAAGTTAAACTGTCGGCAATATTGCGCACAATAAAAGGCTGTACGTAACGATAGGCCAGAAATATAATGGCAATGATAATAACGGAATGGATAATGGTATTGAAAATATACGATCGCAATAATACTTTCCAGTCGCTTAAAGTGGTAATGCCCTCGGTACTCGAACTGTAACGTTCAATTCCGTCCTGCCATTTTTTAGGTAAAACACGTTTTAAAAATTCGTAAAATGGTTCGGAAAGCTTAATGAGGTAAGGTGTGGTGAAGGTGGTAATGGCGGCGGCAGCTACTGCAATGGGATACAGGAAATCGCTGGTAACTTTAAGCGTTAAGCCCAGCGATGCGATGATAAAGGAAAACTCACCGATTTGGGCCAAACTCATACCCGATTGTACCGAGGTTTTTAAAGGCTGACCAGATAATAATGCGCCTAAAATGGTGAAAATAATTTTACCAATAATAATCACCAAAGTAGCAAACAAAATAGGTACCCAGTATTTTACCAGCATAGCGGGGTCTATTAGCATACCAACAGAAACAAAAAATACTGCTGCAAACAGATCTTTTACCGATTTGGTAAGATGTTCGATTCTTTCGGCCTGTGTGGTTTCGGCTAAAATAGAGCCCATGATAAATGCCCCTAAAGCAGGAGAGAAGCCTACCTTATCGGCCAATAGTACCATTACCAAACACAAAGCAAGCGAAACCACCAGCATGGTTTCGTCGTTCATTAATTTTCGGGTAGCCTTTAAAAAAGAGGGGACCAAAAATATACCACCCAAAAACCATAGCACCAGGAAGAAGGCCAGTTTTAAGATAGAATAAAGCATTTCGGTACCTGCCGATTGCTGGCTTACTGCCAGCGTAGAGAACAGCACAAGGAGTAAAATGGCCACCAAATCTTCTACTATTAAGACCCCAAATACCAGTCCGGCAAACTTTTTATGTTTTAAGCCAAGCTCTTCAAAGGCCTTAATGGTAATCATGGTAGAGGAGATAGATAAAATCCCACCCAGGAACAAGCTGTCCATATCAGACCAACCCATTGCTTTACCTACAAAGTAACCGGCCAAAATAATAAACAATACTTTTACGATGGCCGTAATGGAAGCCGAGCCTCCCACTTTAACAAGTTTTTTAAAACTGAACTCTAAACCTAAACTGAAGAGCAGGAAAATTACCCCGATTTCGCCCCAGATGTTAATGCTTTTGGTGTCGGTAACTGAAGGGAAAAAATCAAGGTGAGAGCCAACCAAAAGGCCAGCCAGTATATAGCCCAAAACAAGGGGCTGTTTAATTTTTTTAAATATAAGTGTGGTTATCCCTGCGGCAGCAAGAATTAACCCTAAATCGGCAATTAAATCTGGTAAATGCATCTATAAAAATGAGTAATGATATTAAATAATTATGTTCGGGGTTAACCCCGGCATTTTAATTGTACCACATTGCTGCGGTTAAAAAAATGAAATTACTTACCAAAAAACGTGTTTTGGGTACAGCATTTTAAAAAGGCACCAATAATTATAATTTAATCTTTTGATTACAGCTTTGATACAGGCTGTGTTGTACTTAACAAAAAGAAACACTAAAAAACTAAGCAGCAAAAAAGCCGATGAAGATATTTTAACGATAGGGTTATTGATCAGATCTTTTTGCAGGCTATCGTTGTCGGGTTGAAAATCGCTGGTGATTTTCTTAAATTTTTTGCTGATTATGAAACTTGTTTTTGGGTTTTTCGGTAAAGCATCATCTTGTTTTTTCTGCGATGCGAGTACCGCAAAAGGAATAGAAATGGCGCAGAAGAAAATGATATAAAAAAGCCTCATTGCCGCTAATATAACGAAAATGAGGCTTTTTTGAAAGAAAAAACGTGATTTTATGCTTTTAACCTGTCATTTCAAAAAAAGCTAACGTAGCCTCCTTGTCCTTTTGTAGCTGAATGGTTAAGGCCTCTAATCCGGTAAATTTTACATCGTGGCGTAAGAATTTTAGGAAGTTCATTTTAATATCTTGGCCATAAATTTCCTGGTTAAAATCGAAAATGTTAACCTCTATGTTTCTGGTCATGCCGTTTATGGTAGGTCTTTGCCCGATATAAGCCATACCGCGGTAAGTCCGGAGTCCGGAGTCTGGAGTTTGAAGCTCATTTGCCGGTTTTGAACCTTCTTCTTTAAATTCAGGGCTCATCTCAACTGTAACCGCGTAAATACCATCTCCGGGAATGAGTTTATAGGTTTCTTCTACAAAGATATTTGCTGTTGGGAAACCGATGGTACGTCCAATTTTATCGCCTTTAATTACCCTGCCGAAAATAGAAAAGGGATAGCCAAGGTAATCGCTGGCCAAACTTACATCGCCCGCTAAAAGCGCCTGACGTATTTTGGTCGAACTTACTGCCACATCGTGTATATCCTGTTCCATTATTTCTTCGACAGCAAAACCATAATGAACGCCTGCAGCCTTTAAATCACTTAAATTGCCTGAACGGTCTTTTCCAAAGCGGTGGTCGTAACCAATGATAATGTGTTTGGTGCCTATATTATCTACTAGGGTGTTTTTAATATAATCTTCGGGCAGCTGATTAGAAAAATCGCGGGTAAAAGGAGTGATAATCAAATGATCAACACCGAGTTTTTTCAAAATATCGGCTTTCTCGTTAATGGTATTGATCATTTTTAGCTCCTGATTTTCAGGATCGATGATCATTCGCGGATGCGGGAAAAAAGTAAGGATTACGCTTTCACCGTTATCGGCTTTTGCCTTTTCAACGAGTTGTTTAATAATTTTCTGGTGCCCGAAATGTACGCCATCAAAGGTGCCGATGGTTACAATAGCATTATCTAATTTCGAAAACTCGGATAGGTTATGGTATATTTTCAATGTAATTAAATTAAAATCATTGCCATTACAGCAAAACTAAATCAACGCAAATTTGCGACCAAAAGCTTAATGCAGGGCGTGCCTTTTTACTACCCCGCCTTTTAAATCAGCAATTTGTTGTTGTATCACAAAAGCATCGGCATCTATCTGTCTGATAATGGTTTGTAATTTGCTCATTTCGAGCTTGGTTACCACGGTAAAAATAATATCTATATCTTTCTTTTCACCATAGCCACCCTCACCTTTATAAATGGTAACACCGCGTTTCATCTCGTTAATGATGAAATTTTTAATCTCTTCCTGATGTTCGGAGATGATGGTAACGCCGGTATATTGTTCTATGCCGTTTACAATAAAATCGATAGTACTGGAGGCCGATAAATAGGTTAAAATGGCATAAAGCGCTGTTTCGATGTTTAAATAATAAGCAGCAAAGGCAAAGATAATGATGTTTAAAATGAGAATGATATTGCCAACAGTTAGGATACTGTTTTTACTGATATAAAGTGCTAATACTTCTGTTCCATCAATCACACAGCCGCCCCGCATGGCCAAACCAATGCCTCCGCCCAAAAACAACCCACCAAAAAAGGCGATTAACAATTTATCGTGAGTAATGGGTTGAAAGGGTAGAAAAATTAAGGCCAGAGAAAGTGCTGCAATGGCAATGGCGGTTTTAAAGGCAAAGCCTTTGCCAATTTGTCGGTAGCCTAATATCACAAACGGAATGTTGATGAGGGCAATAAGGTAAGATAAATTCCAGCCCGTTAAGGTGCTTAGTAAAAGCGAAATACCAGTTACACCTCCATCTATAAAATGGCTCGGCATTAAAAAGCTTTTTAAGCCAAAACATGCCGAAGTTACACCCGCAACGATTAAAAAGATTTCTTTTACAAATCTGGTGTTCCTGTTTTTAATGTGGTTCATACCTCCGCCTGGGTTTTTGCTTCTTCTTTCTTGCTACGAATATAATTAACAAGTTCTAATACCTCAAACGCATCTTTAAGCAAAAAGTTTCCGCTGCGGGTACGGGTAAGTTTAGAAAGATAGGCCCCGTTGTTAAGTTGTTTACCAAAATCGGATATCAGTGAACGAATGTAAGTGCCTTTGCTGCATACTACCCTGAAATCGATTTCGGGCAGTTCTATCCTGGTAATCTCAAATTCGGGAACACTTACAAAGCGTTTGCGTAGCTCTACTTCTTCGCCCAGCCTGGCTTTAACGTATAAACGTTCGCCATTTACCTTCACTGCAGAGTGTGCAGGTGGGTACTGTTCAATATCGCCAATAAATGGCTTGCAGGCCGTATAAATTTCTTCGCTGGTAATCTGGCTGATATCGAAGGTTTCATCTACCTCCGTTTCCATGTCGAAAGATGGGGTAGTGGCGCCCAGTATCATGGTGCCGGTATATTCTTTTTCTTCTGCCTGAAAGGTATCAATCTGCTTGGTTAGCTTACCAGTACAAATAATCAGTAAGCCTGTTGCAAGAGGATCTAAAGTGCCGGCATGACCAACCTTTAGCTTTAGTGGTTTTAAAGAATTACGGATTTTTCCAACCACATCAAATGAGGTCCATTTGTATGGTTTATTAATCAACAGCAATTCGCCTTCAGCAAAATTGAAGTCTTTGAACTTTGGATTTTCGGTGCTCACAAATCTTTTTTGCGCAAAGATACAGATTCAATGTGGTTTGCTTAATTTTTTTTACCACAGATGTAACAGACAGTTATTAACTTGTATTTAAGACATTTTGGTCTTAAATAATCTGTAAGCTGTGGCCACTTAGCAAAAGGATAATAATAATCAAACCTGCAGCAATTCTATACCAGCCAAAAATTTTAAAACCATTTTTGTTTAAATAACCAATAAAGCTCTTAATGGCTAAAAGTGCTACAATAAAGGCAACAACGTTACCAATAATTAGCAGATTGGTTTGTTCGTGGGTAATGGTATGGCCTTCTTTATAAAAGTCGTAAAGTTTTTTTGCGGTAGCTGCAAACATGGTTGGCACGGCAAGGAAGAACGAGAATTCAGCAGCAACCTTTCTGCTCAATTTCTGACTCATACCACCAACAATCGTTGCTCCCGAACGCGAAACGCCTGGTATCATGGCAATGCATTGAAAAAAACCGATTTTTAAAGCTGTTAAATAACTTACGTTCTCTTCTTCGTTAATGGTGGGGTTGTTAAACCATTTATCAACAAATAATAAAATTACACCACCTACTAAAAGTGAAATACCAACCGCCATCGGGCTTTCTAACAGTTCATCTATCTTCTTGCTTAATAACAATCCGAATATGGCTGCTGGAATAAAAGCAACTAATAATTTGATGTAAAAGTTGATTGATTTAAAGAATCTTTTAAAGTATAGCACTAAAACCGAGAGAATTGCTCCTAATTGTATAGCAATGGTAAATAGTTTTACAAATGGATCTGATGCAATGCCCATAAAAGATGAGGCGACAATCATGTGTCCGGTGCTCGAAACTGGTAAAAATTCAGTTAATCCTTCAACAATAGCAAGGACAATGGCTTGAAAAGAGTTCATATTTGTTTTGAAATAGCAAAAAACAAAGAAAACGCTCAACTAAAAATTAAGCGTTTCCCAGATTTTCCTTTGAAGGATATTATTTTTTAAGAATAGCGTAAATGCCGAATGCGAAGCCAAAAAGCACCACAACCGGAGCTAGTAAAGTTCTTCTGAAATCGTAAATATCGCCGCTAGTACCCATCATTAAAATAAAACCAACCACTACAATCGCAATGCTGATTATTAATAACTGATAGTTTTTTTTGGTAAAAACCAATTCGCTTTTAACGTCCTTAACAACCGGACTTGTTTTTTTTTCTGTCATTATCTGTAAAGATGATAAGATTTTAAACGTAAATATCTGCTTACTGCAAACCAGGTACTAATGCCTGTTATAAAAATGCCTACAACTAAAAGGCCTATAAATACAAAGCCAAATTCGGTATAATTATTTAGAATTATAATTTCAGGCACTTCTTTACGGGCGTATATCAATGTGGCCAGCAGGATAATAATGGCAATAAATGCCGCAATTAAGCCGTGCAGGGCAGCATACAATAAGAAAGGACGTCGAATAAAATTTTTCGTTGCACCAACCAGCTGCATACTTTTAATTAAAAAGCGTTGCGAGTAAATGGCTAATCGTATGGTGTTGTTTATCAGTGCGATAGATATGATTAGCAGCAGGATAGCAAATGCTAAAATAATTAAACCAATGGTGCTGATGTTTTTATTCACCATATCAATTAACGAACTCTGGTAAACCACTTCTTTAACGACAGGGTTTTTAGAAATACTGGCTTTTAAAGCATCGATGCTTTTATTGTTTGCATATTCTGCTTTTAAATACACATCGAAAGTAGAAGTTAGGGGGTTGTAACCTAAGAAGTTCACAAAATCTTCGCCTAAATCCTGTGTTAAATTTCTGGCTGCAAGCTCTTTGTTTACGTACTGCGTTTGCTTTACGGCAGGGTTAGTATTTAACTCTTTCTGAAAGGCCAGAACATCGGCTTCTTTTGCACCTTCATCCACAATAATATTTAAAACGATGTTCTCTTTAACGTAGTTAGACAGGTTTTTGGCATGTACAAGTACCAACCCAAGCAGCCCTAGCATTAACAAAACCAAAGCAATACTAATGATAGTAGAGATGTATACGGTTTTGGTTTTCTTAGATGCATCACTTACTTCGAATTCTTCCATGTATTTCATTTTTGTTTCTGCGAAAATATAAATTATACCTGATAAACACCAATTTAAAAGGGCCTTAAATGAACATTAACGGATGCGTTAAGATTTTAGTTCAAAGATTAAATTCTTTAATTAATTCATCATTTTGTAAAAATACGGTACGAAATTTGTTGAAACGCCGTTAATCATAAAACTTAAGACTAAAATTTTAACTATGAAAAGGCAAATTACGTTACTAGGGCTATTATTAATTGTTGCTAGCACGATTATTTCTTGTAAAAAGGACACAACGTCGTTAAAAGCGCAGATGTTGGGAAGATGGACATTAGATAGAATTGTAACTACCGGATATACTGCTGATGAAACCTTAAAAGATCCTACCAAAATTAATGGTGATATAACTTATGGTAAAACCAGCGATTATATTGACTATAAAGCGAACAACGACGATCAGGTAGAAGTGAGTTTATCAGGTAACAGAACTATCGGTACCTATATTATCATTTACTCCGATCAGTTTACCATGGATTTGAACGATGGTAGCAATTTTTGCGCGGTAAATAGCATTACAGGAAACAAGTTTCAGTTTACAGCGACCATAAACAATAGAATTAAAAAGGTTTATTACCTCTCGAGATAATATTCAGATCTCCTTATTATTTAAAAGCGCCATTGGTTTTTAACTGATGGCGCTTTTTTTATCTGAAAAACAAACCTGCCAGATTTAATTTGATCCAAAATTTATGTTTTACTAAACCCCTTTATTTGCGTAATTTCGCGCATTAAAAATTTTAAAACCTGCAATGGATTACCAATTCAAAGAAATAGAACAAAAGTGGCAGAAATTTTGGGCAGACAATCACACCTTCAAAGCCGAAAGCAATTCTGAAAAGCCAAAGTATTATGTGTTAGATATGTTTCCGTACCCATCGGGTGCAGGTTTGCATGTTGGCCATCCACTGGGTTACATTGCATCTGATATTTTTTCGAGATACAAACGCCTTAAGGGCTTTAATGTATTGCATCCAATGGGTTACGATTCGTTTGGTTTACCTGCAGAGCAATACGCTATACAAACAGGTCAACATCCGGCCATTACCACCGAAGCCAATATCGCAACCTATCGTCGCCAGCTCGATCAGATCGGTTTCTCTTTCGATTGGAGCAGGGAAGTGCGTACCAGCGAACCATCTTACTATAAATGGACACAGTGGATTTTTATGCAACTGTTTAACTCGTGGTACAACATCGAAAATGACAGGGCCGAAGATATTACCACTTTGATCGAAAAGTTCAATGCTTCAGGATCTGCTGATGTGAAAGCTGTTTGCGATGATGACGTAAAATCTTTCCTGCCAAGTGATTGGGCAACTTTTACAGAAGAGGAAAAACAAGAGGAATTATTAAAATACCGGTTAACCTATTTAAGGGAAAGTACCGTAAACTGGTGTGCTGCCCTGGGCACCGTTTTGGCAAATGATGAAGTAAAAGACGGTTTTTCTGAGCGTGGTGGTTTCCCGGTTGAGCAAAAGAAAATGATGCAGTGGAGTATGCGCATTACGGCCTATTCTGATCGTCTTTTGCAAGGTTTGGATACCATCGATTGGCCAGAACCGATTAAAGAAATGCAACGCAACTGGATTGGTAAGAGTGTAGGTGCATCAGTGAAGTTCCAGGTTGAAGGTAGCGATAAACAGATTGAAGTTTTTACAACCCGTGTAGATACCATTTTTGGTGTTTCTTACCTGGTATTGGCGCCAGAGCACGAGTGGGTTGCCGAATTAACTACTCCAGGACAAAAACAGGCTATTGAAGATTATATCTCTTTAACCAAAAAGAAATCGGAGTTAGACCGCATGGCCGATACCAAAACTGTTTCGGGTGCTTTTACCGGTACTTATGTAGTTAACCCCGTAAGTGGCGAGCGTATTCAATTGTGGATTGCAGATTATGTGCTGGCTGGTTATGGAACAGGTGCGGTAATGGGGGTGCCAAGTGGCGATCAGCGCGACTGGTTATTTGCTACGCACTTTAACTTACCGATTGTTCAGATTTTAGATGCACAAAAAGATATCGACGTTCAGGCAGATCCAACCAAAGAAGGAAAATATATTAATTCGGGTTTTATAAACGGATTAACTTATCAGGAAGCTGTTCCGTTTTTAAATAACTGGTTAGAAGAAAAAGGAGCAGGGAAAGCAAAAGTGAACTTCCGTCAGCGCGATGCGATTTTTGGTCGCCAGCGTTATTGGGGCGAGCCAATTCCGGTTTACTTCAAAGATGAATTACCTTATCTGGTACAGGAAGAAGAATTGCCTTTGTTGCTACCAGAAATTGATAAATATTTACCTACTGAAACAGGCGAACCGCCTTTGGCGAGAGCCGAAGACTGGGTGCCGGCTGCAGGTCAGCATTATGAGTTAAGCACTATGCCAGGTTGGGCAGGTAGCAGCTGGTACTGGTACCGTTATATGGATGCCAATAACGATTCGGAATTTGCTTCGAAAGAGGCTGTTAATTACTGGCAGGCGGTTGATTTGTATATCGGTGGTTCTGAGCATGCTACAGGGCACTTGTTGTACAGTCGTTTCTGGAATAAATTTTTGAAAGATTTGGGTTATACCAAAGAAGAAGAACCTTTCAAAAAACTGATTAACCAGGGCATGATTCAGGGTAGGAGTAACTTTGTTTACCGCATTAACGATGAGAACGGTAAACCAACCAATACCTATGTTTCGGCGGGTTTAAGAAAAGAATATAAAACTTCGGCATTGCATGTTGATGTGAATATTGTTGAGAACGATACACTGGATTTAAATAAATTCAAGGCCTGGAGAGAAGAATATGCCAATGCAGAATTTATTCTGGAAGGTGGAAAATACATTTGTGGTGTAGAGGTAGAAAAAATGTCGAAATCAAAGTTCAACGTGGTTAACCCCGATGATTTGATTGAGCGTTATGGTGCCGATACCTTGCGTATGTACGAAATGTTTTTAGGTCCGTTAGAACAAAGCAAGCCATGGAATACCAACGGTATTGAAGGGGTATTTAAGTTCTTGCGTAAATTCTGGCGTTTGTTTCACAACGAAGAGTGGGTATTCCACGTAAATGATGCTGTGCCAACAAAAGCAGAGCATAAATCTTTGCATAAAATCATTAAAAAAGTTCAGGATGATATCGAGCGCTTCTCGTTTAATACTTCTGTATCGAGCTTTATGATTGCCGTAAATGAACTAACAGATCTGAAATGTAAAAACCGTCAGATTTTGGAAGATATGGTAATTATCCTTTCACCTTACGCGCCGCACATTTGCGAAGAGCTTTGGGTATTATTGGGTAACGATGCCGGAACACTTTCTTACACAGCTTTCCCAACGTTTAAATCCGAATACCTGGTAGAAGATGAGTTTGCTTATCCGGTTTCTATTAATGGTAAAATGAAGATGAACCTGAATTTGAGCTTAACTTTAGCTCAGCCAGAAGTAGAAAGCATTTTATTGGCAGATGAGCACTTTCAGAAATTTTTAGATGGAAAAGCACCCAAGAAAATCATTTTCGTAAAAGGAAAGATTATTAATGTGGTAGTTTAGAAAGCTAAAAGCATAAAGACTAAAGCACAAAGCTTGAATGAGCTTTAAAATAAAAACCCCGGGTTGAGTAATCAATCCGGGGTTTCTCTTTTAGGGTGTCAAGCTTTAGTTTTTGAACACTAGTCTTTCAGCTTTGGTCTTTTGACTTTCAGCCTTCCACCTTCCTAGTCTCTCTTCCTCCTGTTGCCACCAAAACGTCTGTTATTGCTTGCATTACGGGGTTTACCACTCATATTACCATCGCCACCTTTTCTGGCTCCACCGCCACCACCGCCTTTCGATTGCGCCTGCGGTTTGCGCTTGATCTGGTTTTTAGCCAGCATGTTTTCCCAGCTTAACGGATAAGGATGGTCATCAACAATTGGTAAGGTAATTTTAATCAGTTTCTGTATATCCAGTAAATAGTCGTTTTCTTCAGCATCGCAGAAAGAAATGGCAAATCCGTTTGCTCCCGCACGTCCTGTACGGCCAATCCTGTGTACATAAGATTCCGGAATATTCGGTAACTCATAATTGAAAACGTGCGATAGCTGGTCGATATCAATGCCACGTGCAGCAATATCAGTTGCCACCAATACCCTGATGTTTTTATCCTTAAAATCGTTTAAGGCACGCTGTCTGGCATTTTGCGATTTGTTACCATGGATGGCTGCGGCTTTAATGCCTGCATGACCTAAATCTTTGGCAATCCGGTCGGCACCGTGTTTGGTACGCGTAAAAACCAGGGCCGTTTCAATTGTTTTATCCTGTAACAGGTGAATGAGTAATTTCTTTTTATCTGGTTTATCAACAAAGTAGATTGATTGGTTAATCGTTTCGGCCGTAGAAGAAACCGGTGTAACTTCTACTTTAGTTGGGCTCGATAAAATGGTATTGGCCAGCTTTTGAATCTCATCAGGCATGGTAGCCGAGAAAAATAAAGTCTGGCGCATTGCAGGTAATTTAGCCACCACTTTTTTCACATCGTGGATAAAACCCATATCGAGCATACGGTCTGCCTCATCTAATACGAACAACTCGATGGTGCTTAGGCTGATAAAACCCTGGTTCATTAAATCCAGTAAACGGCCTGGGGTAGCCACTAAAATATCCACCCCTTTTTTCAGCGCTTCTACCTGCGAGAACTGATTTACCCCGCCAAAAATTACGAGGTGGCGAAGGTTTAAATTTTTGCCATAAGCTTTAAAGCTTTCTTCAATCTGGATGGCCAGTTCGCGGGTTGGCGTTAAAACCAAAGCTTTAATATTTTTGGTGGCTTTGGTATTGATGTGTTTTTCGTGCAATAACTGCAACATCGGGATGGCGAAGGCAGCGGTTTTTCCGGTACCGGTTTGTGCACAGCCCAATAAATCTTTTCCTTTTAATATAGTTGGGATGGATTGCTCCTGTATAGGCGTAGGTTGGGTGTAACCCTCGGTCTCAAGTGCCTTTAAAATAGGCTCAATGAGGTTTAATTCTTTGAATAACATGTATGTTTCTGTGTAATATTTATCGAAGAAGCTAGAACAATCATTTGTTGAAGGACTAACTTGCGGAGAGAATATGCCATTCAGAATGACAAGCCCTTATTCCTGCTTCGGTGCAAAGATAGGTAAATTTATGGAATGATCGAATGATTGAATTTTGAATGATCTTAGGGACGCAAATTCAGTCATTCAGTCCTGCCTCATTTAATCATTACTTTTCCTCCTTAAACCTGCTGAAAAACAGCAATGCGATTAAACAAAGTCCAAAGCCTACAATTCCATTCAGGCGCAGTCCGAAATCATTGCCCGGGTCTTTACCGTAAATGGTAAGCATGGCGAAAATGGCAATGCCCAGCGTTTGGCCTAACTTTACAAACAGGTATTTCACTGCAAAAAACATCCCTTCGTGGTTTTCGCCTGTTGCTAAAGTATCTCTTTGGGCAATATCGGCCAGTATAGCCGTAGGTAAAATACCCAGTGCTGCCAAAGGAAATGACGCCGATAAAACCAGCATGTAAATTTGGGTATGCGGACCGAAAGGCAATTTGCCAAGGAAAAATATGGTAACAAAAATCAGGCACAGCACCCCAAAAGCGAGGAGTACAAAAGGTTTTTTACCTATTTTAGCCGAACCAAAATTAACCAGTGGATAAAATAACAACGAAGCCAGCACCATCGATGCCATAAATTTCCCTCCCTCTGATTCGTGCAGGCCCAGCAAAACGGTACAGAAATATAGCAGACCACTCGAAATGATGCTCAAGGCAGTGTAAAAGGCAAAGTCTGAAATCAGGTAATATTTAAAGTTGCTGTTTTTAAAGGTGTTTTTCATGGCTGCCCAAAGGGGAACGTGGCTTGGTTTGGCTACCGAAAAATCTTTCTCATTGATGAAAAAGACAGGTAATAACATCACCAGTCCGGATAGCACACATAAGCCCCAAATGGCCATCTGAACCGCTTCGCTACGATTGGTTACCTGAAAATTATCCTGTACCAGATCAGCAAAATTATTGGTGCAGGCCGATAAAATAATGCCAATTACAAAACCCACCTGCTGGTAACTGGAAAGTTTTACTTTTTGCCGTGGCGTGTTGGTCACTTCGGCCAGTAAAGCGTTGTAAGGGATAATGTATGTGGTAACCGATACAAAGAACAAACAAAGTGTAATGGTTAGCCACCAGGCATTGTGCAAGCTTTCGGTTTTTTGAATCGGGTAAAAAACCAGTCCGCAAAAAAGCATCGCCGGGATTATGGCCCATTTCATAAAAGGCATGCGCCTACCATTTTTGTTGGTGCTTGCATCACTTTTAGCTGCAATAAAAGGATCGTAAAGCGCATCTACCAGGCGGCCTGATGCAGCAATAATAGAAAGGATATTAAAGGCTCCGAATAAAACAAGCTGCGGTACAAGCGGTGGGAGGCCAGCGTTGTTTGGCGGAAGGTAGAAAAAGGGCAGCATTACGATGATAATGTTCGTCATCGTACTCCAGCCAATCATACCGGCAGCGTAAGCAATTTCTTGTTTTAGCGAGAGTGTTTTATTCATTAATTTCCTTTAATTTCTGTGCGTAGTCTACTTATTTCTTATTAAACCATCTGCTCACAAAATAAATTGCCAGAAAGCCAATAAAGATATATAAACCATTCAGTGCAGCATTGGGGTCGTCGGCGTAAATGCTTAGGGCCACAAAGGTATAAGCTGCTATAAATATAATAGGCAATATAGGATATAAAGGGACAGTATAGATGGTTTTTTTATCAAGATGTGCAGTTCTTTTACGCAAGATGAAAATAGTTGCAGCCGAACTGGCCATACTAATGCTTTCTAAAAAAATAGTGTAGTTTAAAATCTTATCAAAAGTTTTGGCATAGAAAATAATTACCACTGCAACCACCGTAAAAACAGTTAAGCTTACGGTAATTACTTCTGTTTTTTTATTCATGCGACTAAAAATCCGTGGTAAGGCACCTTCTTCGCCCATGGCAAACATGGCTCTGGGGTTACTCAACAGGTTTACATTTACATAGCCCATCACCGAGAAAAAGATAATCACCGAAAGTGCGTTGAAACCAGCAGGGCCAAATATTTTAGCAGCCAGTATGGCGGCAATACTTTCTGCCGATTTTAGTTCTTCGAAGCCGATAACCCGAACATATACATAATTAATGGCCAGATACAGGATGACGATAATGGTTAAGCCAATAATAATTGCGCGTGGGATTACCTTTTTTGCTTCTTTAACTTCGCCGCCAAAATTAATGGTTTGTGCATAACCTGCGTAAGAGAATGAAACCGCAATTAAACAAAGGCCGAGGGCTTTGCCATAATCGGCCCAGTTGGGTAATGTTCCACTGCTGGTCTTAAAAACGGGTGTTGCAGTTTGTGTACCTCCACCAAAAAATACCGCACAAATCAGTGTTAAAATCATCCCGATTTTAATAACCGTTAATACATTCTGGGTTTTTGAGCTGGCTTTTAAACCAAGCAGATTGATAAAATAAAACACCAGTATGGTTGTAATGGCGATGGCAACCCGGTAGGTTTCGTTTTGCATGGCAGGTGGCAAAATAATCTTACTCAGATATTCTGCACCAATAATAGATATGGCTGCTACCGAGGCTGCACTCGAAATAATAACGATACAGTTAATAGCAAATGCAATAGATGGATGGTATGCCGCCGAAAATATTTTGTAATAGCCACCGGTTACCGGGAAACGTGATCCGATTTCGGCATAGGTTAATGCACCGCAAAAAGCTACAAAACCGCCAATAAACCAGGCGAGATAAAAGAGTTCGGGGATTTGCGCCTTAGCGGCCACATTTACCGGCGTGCGGAAAACCCCCATACCAATAACCAGACTTACCACAATCATGGATAAATCGAATAACGAAAGCTGCTTTTTCTCTTGCATGAATAAGTTGTTAATGTGGGATGAAGATAGGGAAATTATGTAAATAGGGGTAGAGGAGATGTATGATGTAAAATGGACGAGGGAAGATGGAAGAGATGATTTGGTTAATTCTTAAAACCATCAACTATATACCCTCCATCTGTCATTTTACCTCTTACCTTTTCCATTCAGCTTGAAATGGGTTATTGACTATAGAGCTATGAATCATCAACTGTATGCTCTCCATCTACCATTTTCCATCATTGTGTTGATATTTTCTTTTGCTAGCCTCACATAATAAATTTATTATTGTAAGATAATTCTGAAGAGGAGATCTGAAAATGTTTTTATTTCGATCATCAGGATTATTTCTACAAATTCTTCATCGCTCTGCAACCAAAAATGCAGGGTTTTTCATTTGGGAACAGAATAAACACATTATGGCAGAAGTAATTTATAACGACGACAGTATCCGCTCATTAGATTGGAAAGAACACATCAGGTTGCGTCCCGGTATGTATATCGGAAAACTTGGTGATGGCTCTGCACAAGACGATGGTATTTATGTTTTGTTAAAGGAAATTGTAGATAACTCTATCGATGAGTTTGTGATGGGAACAGGAAAAACCATCGAAATTACCCTTTCTGAGCAAAAAGTAAACGTACGCGATTTTGGACGTGGTATTCCGCTGGGTAAAGTAATCGATTGTGTGAGCAAAATCAATACCGGTGGTAAATATGATAGCAATGCCTTTCAAAAATCGGTAGGTTTAAATGGTGTGGGTACCAAAGCGGTAAATGCGCTGTCGACCAGCTTTACCGTACAATCGTACCGTGATGGAAAAACAAAGAAAGTTGAGTTTTCTAAAGGCGAAATTGTAAGCGAAAACCCGGTTATCGATACCACACAACGCAACGGTACGGCCATAACTTTTTACCCCGACGAAAGTATTTTCAGAAACTACCATTACATTCCTGATTTTGTAGAAAGCATGGTTTGGAACTACGTTTTTCTTAATACAGGTTTAACGATAAATTTCAATAACCAGAAATATTTTTCGGAAAGAGGTCTTTACGATTTGCTTTCTAAATTTAATAAGCCCGAAGAAATCAGGTATCCGATTATCCACATGGTTGGGCCCGATATCGAAATAGCCATGACCCACGGTCAGCAGTATGGCGAAGATTACCACTCTTTTGTTAACGGGCAACACACCACACAGGGCGGAACCCATCAGGCTGCTTTCAGGGCGGCGGTAGTGAAAACCGTGCGTGAGTTTTTTAAGAAAGAATTTGATGCTGCTGATGTACGTTCATCAATCATTGCTGCAATTTCTATCCGTGTGCAGGAGCCAGTTTTCGAATCGCAAACCAAAACCAAACTGGGTTCGCAGAACATGGGACCCGAAGGGCCGTCTGTACCTACTTTTATTAACGACTTTGTTAAAAAAGAGCTCGACGATTATCTGCACAAAAACCCTGATGTTGCTGATGCATTACTGAAAAGGATTATGCAATCGGAACGTGAGCGTAAAGATATTGCAGGTATTAAAAAACTGGCCAACGACAGGGCTAAAAAGGCTTCGTTGCACAATAAAAAACTGCGTGATTGTAAAGTGCATTTCAATAGCACACACGAAAAACGTTACGAAACCACTTTATTTATTACCGAGGGTGATTCGGCCTCGGGTTCGATCACCAAATCGCGTGATGTAGATTGTCAGGCCGTTTTCAGCTTAAAAGGTAAGCCCCTTAACTGTTACGAGCTGACCAAAAAAGTGGTGTACGAAAATGAAGAATTTAACCTGCTGCAGCACGCTTTAAATATTGAAGACGGATTAGAAGGCTTACACTACAACAATATCGTTATCGCTACCGATGCCGATGTGGATGGTATGCACATCCGTTTGCTGATGATGACTTTCTTTCTCCAGTTTTTCCCAGATCTGGTAAAGGCAGGGCACGTATATATTCTGCAAACGCCGCTTTTCAGGGTGCGTAATAAAAAGGAAACAATTTATTGCTACAGTGATGAAGAACGTAAAAATGCAATAGAGAAATTAGGTAATAAACCCGAAATTACACGATTTAAAGGTTTAGGAGAGATCTCTCCTGACGAATTTGGATTGTTTATCGGAAAAGATATCAGACTGGATCCGGTGATTTTAAAAGATCAAACCATAAAAAGTCTGTTAGAATATTATATGGGTAAAAATACCCCAGATAGGCAACAGCACATTATCCGGAACCTGCGTGTAGAGAAAGACGAGGTGGCAGAAGAACCTAAAGTAATTACGGAAGTATCATAAAAAAGAGAGAGTCAGGTTGTAAAAAGCCTGACTTTTTTGTTTATCTACTGGTTGGTGTCTCACCAACTAACTTGGTATTACCTGAGTCGGTCGGTGGGACACCAACCGATAGGGTAAAGGCCTGACTTTTTAACGTCACCCTGATCCGATAGCTATCGGATTCATTTCGGGCTCTCTCAGTCTTGAGATGCTGAAACACACCCGACCGCCCGGGCGGAAGTTCAGCAGGACGATCTGGGAATGAGATAAATCGGAATTGTATTATTAAAAGTCCTTCGACAGGCTCTGGAAGACAATCTAAGTTAGCTATTCTTTGGGCAGGTTAACCGTATCTTCGGGGTGCTGCGGTGGCAATACATCAACTTTTTTCTCTACAATCGTAATTTTAGTAAATACGGCATATTTACTGGGCGAAATGCCACCATCGAACTTTTCTGCGTAGGCTTGTGTAAATTCTGCACCAAAATAAAGGATAATGGAGGTGTAGTAAATCCACAGGAGGATAATGATAATTGAACCTGCCGCACCAAAAGCCGAAACCGTACTTCCTTTTTCGATATAGATACCGATTAAATATTTGCCGAGGCTAAACAGCAGGGCCGTGAATAATGCACCAATTATAGCCGATTTCCATTTAATGTTTACATCGGGCAGCACCTTAAAAATAATGGTAAATACGGCTGTTACTGCCAAAAGTGTAAGTGCATTGTTTAAAATGTAAATGAGTAGTGCCATGGTATCGTTGGCAACGGGAATCACATCTTCTACCTTGCTTTGCGAAATTAATGCAACCAGTTTATCGCCCAAACCAACAACAACACTATTAATCACCAAAGATACCAGGAGCAAAAAGCCCATTGACACAATGAGCGAGAAGGAAAGTAATCGATTCGTGAGCATTTTGATCCAACCTTTTTTGGGCATGGCCTTTACTTTCCAGATCAGGTTGATACTGTCTTGTATTTCGATAAAAATGGCTGTTGCACCAATAATTAATGTACCTATACCAATAATTAAGCCCATAGTAGATTGACCTGTTTTGTTGGCATGCTCAACAAAGCCCTGTATTTGGGTAGCTGCGGGTTTTCCAACCAGTTCGGTAACCTCGATAAAAAATTTATCGCGCGTTTTCATCTTATCGTTAAAAAACAGCGTGGCGGCCGAGAGTACGATAATAATGAGCGGTGTAAGCGAAAATATAGTGTAATAAGCCAGAGAGGCACTTAATTTCATTACCCTGTCTTCCATAAAGCCTTTACCTGCGGCTATGAAAAGGTGATAAATGGCAACAAAAAAATATTTGATTTTATGTAATACTCTTGCTCTTTTCATCAGAAAACTAAAACGGATATCCTATCCCAATATTAAAAATTAAATTTTGTCTGCGCCAGTCTTTATTTCCAAAATCGATATCGTTGAATACCCAACGTTGTCCTTCCGGTAAATATGGTTTACGCACAGGGAAAGCTACATCCAGGCGCACTACAAAAATACTGACATCAACCCTTAAGCCAGCACCTGTACCAACAGCAAGTTCGTTCAGTGCGTTTTTTAGCTTAAAGCCTGAGCCTGGTCTTCCAAGGTTATCTGTTCCCGGTACACCCAGGTCTTCTTTTCTTAGCCAGATATTGCCCGCATCTACAAATAGTGCTCCATATAATATACTCACGATTTTAAAGCGTAGTTCTGAATTCAACATTAATTTAATATCGCCACCCTGATCGGCGAAAATAGCATTATCCGGAACTTTATAGGTACCCGGGCCCAATGTGCGGGCAGGGAAGGCCCTTACATCGTTACTACCACCTGCAAAAAACTGCTTAACAAAGGGCAATGAGCTACTATTGCCATAGGCATAACCATAGCCTAAGTTTAAGCGGTTAGCCCAGATCAGGTTTTTGGTAATCTTGTAATAGTCTCTTAGATCGGCTTCTGCGCGGATAAACTGGGTTAGCGGAATATTAAAAATGGTTCGCTTGCCTTCATCATTTTTAGAAGTAAACAAACCCCAAACGTTTCCACCGGTTTCTAAACCACCATAGAAATAGGTATTATTCCGGCGGCTGTCTTCCATCTGGTTGGTATAGGTGAAATTGTAACTGCTACCTACAATAAATTGATTTTCTAATGTAGACCTTAATAAAGGATTTTGTTCAAAAAGTGTTTTTTGGGTAAGTGAATCCGGAAACCCTGTAGAAACATAACTAATCGATATCGGATTAAAATTATGCTCTTTGTACTGGTTTTCTTTGAAATTATATCCGTATTCACCCTTAATTGCGTGCAAGGTATATTCAGAACCCCTGTTTAGCATCTGGTAAGAGAGCGAGGTGATGGTTTTAGGAATAAAGGCATTGGTACTGTTCGGTTTATAAAAGGGAACAATTAGCCTGGGGAAGGTTAATTTTCCTTCGGCTGTAAACGATAATGAATTTTTGCCCAGTGCGGTTCCTTTGGTTTGTGTTTCAAAGCCGCCACTAACGCTTAGATCAAGCTGTTCTGCATTTCTGAACAGGTTACGGGTAGTTTGGGTAACTTTAACTTCAGAGCCCACAAAATTATTCGATTTACTGGTTCCGGTAACAGAGAAAGTAAGTGAGTTTTTCTTTAAAGGCGTTAAATAGATATTCAGATCAAGCTGATTGTTCCTGAAACTATCTACAGGCAAAAACTCAACCCTAACATCCTGAAACGCACCTATATTCACCATCCGGTTTAACGATTGGTTATGATCTTTACGGTTGTACGGCTCTCCTTTTTGGAAGAACACCAGGCGATCGAAAAGCTTAGGTTTAAATGTATTGCGGTTATCGTATATGTTAAAATCGTTGTACAGCAGAGGGCTCAGTCTTCTTAAAGCACTATCTCTCCGCAACGAATAGTTAGGGTAAATATTGATATTTTTAATGGTGTATGGCTTTACAGCCGCATCTGGTGCAATATCTTTAACCTTTACTTTAATGTTAACCAGGTTTTTGCCAATGGTACTGTCAACCTGGATAATCAGGTAATCGGGACTGAAATAGAAATAACCGATTTCTTTGAGGTCATTGTCAATCCTGATCCGTTCGTTTTTATAAGTGTCGATATCATAAAAATCACCAACTCTTAACAAGGTTTTATCTTTGTTAGCATTGATGTTTTTGGTTAAAATACCTGTATCGGGCGGGAAAGTTACTTTATTGATTTTATAGCGCTGGCCGGTAACTGCCGTATAAATGGCTTTACCTTTTTTTTCTTTAATAACGGTATCGCCGGTGACATTGGCCTGCAGGTATCCTTCACTAATGAGATAACTGGTGAGTACATCGTTGTTGTATTTCAGTTTTACATCGTTCAGCAGCACCGGTGCTTCTCCTTTTTTGCGTATCCAGTTTCTTAAACCTTTTGGCTTTTTAGGTTCGCCAGCCAGGTTGTAAAGGCCAAGTTTGAATTTGATACCCAGAATAGAACTGTTGGGACGAGGCCTTGTTTTAGCTTCGAGATCGGTTTTAATCTGTTTTTCGTTATCGATTTTACCTGAAGAATCCGGATTGATTTTCACTTCAGCACCGGTATACAAAATCTGTCCCGGTTTTAATGATTTTGTACTGCTGCAAGCCCAAACTAAACAGGCCAATAAAAATAAAAGAGGTCTAGTTAGTTTTTTCATCTTGTGCTTTCTGTTCAATGTTTCTTATTCTTCTGATTCGTTTCTTCTGAAATATCTCTCTAAATTTATTGTAATCTACCACCAGGGTAAAACCCAGTCCGGTTTCTACAATCTGTCCCTGTACAATCATATCGTTCTGGTTGCGGCGATAGGCTCTTAAGCGGTACCTGCCGTCGGCCGAAAGTGCGTATTCTACATTTACATTTCCGGCTATATTGGTCGATTTTTCTCCCGGTGCCTGCGGTCCTTCCAGTGCGAACGAACTTCCTACGGTAACCGTTAAGCGATCGTTCAGTAGTTTTTTAGATAAGCCGATTTCTAAATCGGTTTTTTGCTGCATCGAACCGGTTGAGTAATCTTCGGATGAGTTTACACCGAAGTTAAGGTCAACCCCCTGGATTAAATCGGAAGTTAAATTGTTCAGTTGCTCGGTTAGCAGTTTACTTACACTTGAGCGGGCTAGGGTAGAAACGCCACCGCCGCCACCGGCCAAACTCTGGAACGGATTATTGGCAATAAAGCGGTTTAAAGCCAGTAAGGCAAATACCTGCTTGTTCAGCTCGCTCTCATCGCGGTTTACGTTAATTAGCTTGGTATACACCTGACCGCTCAACGCGCCACGCTCATTTTCTGGCAAATCGAGTTTAAATGAAATCGTAGGCTTTAACAATTCACCTTTCATCATTAAATAAACCTGAAATGGTAATTTGGTTCTGGCTTCGTAAAGATCGGGCTGATTGAGTAAATCGATAGGGGCTGCATTTACCTCGTATAAAGCTGTAATGTTGGCATTGGCCGATGTCGGTTCACCGGTCCAGATAATGGTACTGCCTTTTACCAGTTTAAATTCTTTTTTAACCACGGCAAGGGTAAGGTTATACGAACCATCTACAATTTCGTAACGGCCCGTCATGCTGATTTTACCGCTGGGATCCATCGTTACATTTAAATCGGCATTGCCTTTAACATTCAGGTTATCGCCACTGGCGGGGTCTACCACCACATTGAGTTCGGCCTCGGGGTCGATATTTACTGCTGCAACCAAATTTAAGCCTTTAATAGGCGCTTTACTGATGCTATCCACATTCAATGCTTTTTTGCCGTTAAATGGCGGAGCATCTTCATCAATAAACTGAACAATACCTTCCTGGTCGATAATGGATGGATCGTTGGCAGGAAGGGCAAAGAAAAACTTGGTGCCCTTGTTTACCTTAATGTTCATGTTTACATCGGGCTGGTTTAGGTCGCCGCGTACTTTGATATCGCTGGTTAAGAAAACCGTTCCGTAAATCATGTCGTTATCGGCTGCGGTCGAATTCAAAGCCCTGAAATTATTGGTTTTTATATCCAAACCGAAACGGTAGTTTTTAAAATCACTGGTGTAAACTTTTCCGTTAATGGTGGCTTTCTGGTTTAAAGAATCGATCAGCGTAAAGTTGTTAAAGCTGATCCCTTCTTCGGTAAACGAAATCTTTTCGTTTGGCATCCGGAAATAAGAGTTTACATAGGCCACGTTAAATCCAGCATTATTGAAGGTTAAATCGCCCAGTATTTTTGGTGCAGTTAATGCACCTTTAACGGTTAGTGCTCCCGTTAGGGTACCTGTGCCACGCTTAAGTTGCCCGGCCGATAAGCTCTCAATGTTTTTCATTTCAATCTTATCAATATTTACGGTCAGATCTAAGGCACTTTGAGGTGCAGTGTAATAAAAACCGTTTGCCCTTAACTCATGCACGCCGGTTAATGCGACGTTTACCTCGAAAGCATTTTCGGTATTGTTGTTTACGGCTAAGCGCAAGGTACCCAACTGGTCTTTCTGGTAACGCAGCTGGTCGATAGTGAGGTTGGCCTCAAATTTCGGGGTAGTAGCCAGGTCTTTTACATTGGCTGTTCCGTTTAAACGACCGCCTACCAAAGTGGTATCGGTTTCGGCAAATTTGGTAAGGGTTTCCAGTTGGAAATCTTTAAACTCAACCGCTAAAGGTGCATTGGGCTCGGTTGGGTTGCTGTTTATGGCCAGCGATTGGCCGCTGTTACTGATCTGAAACTGGTTAACCAAAATACCCGAAGCCCCGAACTGAATGTAATTATCTTGCGAAACCACCCATTTCTGGTAATCGAGCAACAGTTTTTGCGGATCAAGGGTGAATTTAAAATCTTTGTTAATGGATTGGAAATTACCGCCAATTACATATTTGTTTTTACGCTGCCTGTCGCGTAAGAAAACGTTTATACCTAAATTATTGTTGGCTGCATCGCCGGTAACCTCTGTATTAAAAAGGGCAATAGATGGACTTTGTAAACTTTTAACGGTTAAACTATAATCGAGTTTGTTGTTGTCGTTATTGATGTTTAAAACCGTGGTGTCTACTTTAAAATCGCCGTAAACTACCTGCGGGAAATTTCCTTTAATCTGAAGGCTGTCTTTTTGAGTATCAATTAAGCCGTAAAACTGCGATTGTTTAAACACGGTTAATTCGGGCACAAAACTCTTTAATAGTTTTGAATCGTATACACGCACAAAGAACCTTAAACGCTGATCGGGAACTTTAGTAACGGTACCGAAAGCATAATATTTATTGATTTCGTTGATAATGGCACTACTGATATTGGTTAACTGGTATTTGCCATCAATTTTGGCCGATAAAATTTCTGATTTTAGCGTGAGTTCATTTTCAGTTGCAGTTGTTTTGGCGCGTACCGAAATGGTATCTACATTAATTCTCTGTTTATCTTTCACTACCTGCAGCCCGGTAACATCAACCGATCCGTTTAAATAATCGGCATCGGCAGTAGCCAGGTCTACTTTAACCACACCTGCTGCACTTAATACAGTAGGGCTAAAATTTAAAGCCTGCAGATTAACTTGTTTTAAATTCAAATCGGCTTTTACGCTCGGATATTTCCCGGCCAGGTTCACTTTAGCATCGAGGGCAAAGTTGGCGTTGCTATCGGGCATACTGCTTTTTACAACCACATTTTGGTTGGCATAGCTGCCCGCTACATTTAAATTGCGGTAAGTATATTTATTGTAGTACGCACTTAACACCTTCGCATTAAACTTAGCGTTGATTTTTTTAGGATCTAACCGGTACCCGCCACCCTGGCTTTTGCCGAAACACGACCCAATTTGGGCTGCATTTTTAACAAACGGCCAACATTAAAATTGTTCAGGCTGATATCGGCCTGGTAACTTTCTTTACCTATGGGCCCCTTCATTCCTGCAATTACATTGGCACCACCCATATCCGTCAGGATGTTTAGGTTGGTATTAAAATCGGTCATCGATCCTTTAAAGTTACCCTTTGCATCAATTACATTGGGCAGTTCGATGCTAGGCGGGAGCGATTTTTTAGGTACAGCTACCAGGATATCACTTTTGGTAACATGGAGCTTTTTGATGTTTAAATCCAGAAAAATTTTTTTGATATCGGGTAGCCCCTTTGCTTTTCCGCTGATATCGATCTGGGTATTTTTTAATCCGCTGATCTGTAATTTCGGAATATTCAGATTATTTAAATAACCGTTAACATCAGCATTGAGTCTTATTTTTTCGTTGCGGTAGTTAGCCGGAATCGCATCGCTAAAAAAGCCCGCATCCTTTAAACCGATTGTCGTATTTTTAAAGGCCAGGTTAAGTTTTACGCGTTCAGGATGTTTAGTCAGATCCTCCATCGAAGTAAAATTAAGCTCAGTGGCGTTTTCGATAGTGGTATTCGGGGTTTTGAGGATAAAATTGCTCAGTTTAATCTGCTTGTCATTGTACACCGCATCGCCTTTCAACTCGTTTAATACAAAACCGCTTTTTTCTTTTAACGAGCCATTTTTAACATTGGCTTTTATCCCAACTGCGCTATAAGTTACATCGCTGACACCTAAATTTAATCCGGCAATTTTGAGGTGGTTAAAATCCATTCCTTTTATAGCAGGTTTAGCGCCGAGGTTATCGAACTGTACATTATTATCGGCCAGGCTAATGTTCTTGATGATCAAGCCAAGTGGCGATTTTTCTGGTACAACAGTATCTTTTACTTTCTTTAAATCGTTAGCCGGAGCAGGTTTAAATGCAAACAAAATGTTCGATTTGTTTAAATGCGCATCATCAACCGCATATTTACTGTTCGTTAAATCTACCTTTAGATTAAGCAAACCAAGGTCGTTAACATCGGCAACGGCTTTAGTAGTCGTAATCTGGTCGTCGTAATTTACTTTTACCTTGCTGAAAACAAAATTCTGCACTTCTATTAAAGGCAGTTTTCCCTGCTCTTTCTGGCTGCTGTCTACGCTGTTGGTAATATGTTGTACCAGTTGTACCAGAGGTTTTTGTTGCAGGTACCGTAAAGATGTATTATTTAAGCTCAGCTCCTTAATCACATAATGCTGGTTGGCCAGATCAAAATCTTTGATTTTGGTTTTGAAAGCACCCAGATAAAGCTTTACGTCGTTGCCGGCCAAATCATCACGATAGGTAATGCCAATATCCTCGAACGAAACTTTATCGACTGAAAATTTTAGGGTAGAGGTAGTATCTTTCTTTACTTTCTCTTCGGGCTTTTTCTGATCACTGGCAAAAGCATCAACCAGAAAAGAAAAATTGAAGGTGGTATCGGGGCTAATGCGCTTCACATTTGCGCGTACATTTTTTAATTCAATATTGTTTACCTCAACAGTGTTCTTTAACAACTTAAATAAGCTAATGTCTACTGCCAGTTTTTCTGCGTACAACAAGGTATCACCTTTACGGTCTTCGATGTAGAATTTGTTGAGTACAACATCTTTTGGCAGGGCTATTTTGATGCTTTCGAGGCTAACTTCTGTTTTGGTTTTATTTTTAAGATAATTTATGGCTTTATCCTTAACAAAATTTTGAACAGCCGGAATATTTAAAGACAAGGCTAAACCCACTACCAATATGATAATGGAAGCAATTAACCACAATAAAATTTTAAGACTTTTGCGTACGTATTTATTCAAAACTGAGGGTGTTTGGTGTTTGTTAAAAGCCAAAAAGTATGCCGTTTAAATTAATTTTAGCCGGCATTTTACTAATTAATACAAAAAATAACCTAAATTGTTCGCCCGCTATAAAAATTTAATATAAGCGGTGCAATTAAACAGTTTAAAATGAATTCAATAAATCTAAATATATCTTTTGAACAATACACAGGTATTGATGAATTAATAGAAAAAGACCGCATATTATGTCAACAGGCCGAGCAGGCTTTAGCCACTTCGTACTCACCTTATTCTAAATTTAGAGTGGGTACAGCTATCCGTTTGGCTTCGGGCGAAATAGCCTTAGGTAGTAATCAGGAAAACCTGGCTTATCCATCGGGACTCTGCGCCGAGCGTGTAGCGCTTTTTGCTATTGGGGCCAAACATCCTGATGCAGTTATCGAAAGCATGGCCATTACCGCGCAAACCGATCATTTCGAAATTTTAAAGCCGGTTACCTCTTGCGGGGGCTGCTTACAGGTAATGATCGAATTTGAACGCAAGCAACAAAGCCGGATTGAAGTGATTTTTTATTGCTTAAACGGCGAGATATTAAAAGTGCCCAGTGTAAAAAGCTTATTGCCTTTTGCTTTTGTGGAGGATAGGTTGGAGCGGTAGGTGGAAGTGCCTGTGGTCGTCATTGCGAAGCCAATTTTTAATTGGATGAAGCAATCTTCATAGAAACATCTATAAGGGGAATAGATTGCTTCGTCGGCTGAAAAGCCTTCTCGCAATGACGGATAGTTTATTTATATTTGGTTTTTTAACCACAATGAAACATTTATACATCCTCGTTTTTTCGGCTTTTATTTCTTTTAACTTGCAAGCCCAGGGCGTGCTCAAAAGCAACGCAACTTATAAAATTACTTACTTCCGGTCGGCCGATGGCAAACCAAAGGAAGACCGTAACGCCACGGTGGTCATTGCCGATGCCAAACAGAATTTAATCAGCAATGCCAATATTCTGGATAACAAGGCAAAATATCCTTACGAACAAAGTTTGGTAACCAAGCCCGCGCAGATTTTATTTCAGATTGCCGATTTAAGTGCTGCCAGCCAGATTGCGACTGTTGATAGTGCAGCAATTGGAAAACAGGTTTTTGAATACAGTAACGATATCAAAGTGATACTTGGGTATACCTGTAAAAAGGCTACTACGGTGGTAAATTCTAACCGCATCGATTTATGGTACACAACCGATGCAGGCATTAAAGCTGCACCCACCGTTTTAGGCCAAAACCTGGGTTTGGTGCTGGAGCAGGTACGCAACGGCAGCAGTTATGTTACCGCAACTAAAATCGAAGCTGTTAAAAATGTAAAACAGATTGATTTAGCCAAAATAAGTACAAACCTGAGTGATGGCTTAACCTACAAAGACCTTTTGTGGAAAAGCAGGTTTACCACGCTTAGCGTGTTTAACAACGAAACCATCAACTTTATCGATAAGCCACAATCAAACGATTCGATTTTTCGTTTTGCCGGTGGAACGGTGATTGCACGAAAAGTTAAATTTCCGGTTTACACAGGTAGCCCAAATGTTTTTGTTGATTTAACAGAACAATCAAACGGCGATGCTTACGACAGGACAGGTTCGGTGTTTGTAATCCCAACCGATAAAACAGTTAGTTTGATGGATGCGCTGAAAAATTCGGTAAAAGAACTACCGGTTTATGATAACGGCAACGGAAAAAAATACCAGGGTGTGGTAGCTACGGCTAATTATAATCCGGTAATTGAACTGATGCGCTTTTTTACGCCTTTTGGTGTGGGCAAGTACAATACTTTAAAACTAAAAGATAAAAACTGGGCCGAAAAAGTGTATTATCGTCAGGATATTTCGGAGCTCTTTTCTTTGGTAAACGGAAAAGAAGCCTGGGTTGCTGTTTTTATCGGTAATTACGATAAGGGCGGACACAAAGTTTCGATGAACATTACACTGCATAATGGCGGTCGTGGAGAAAGCAAAAAAGAAGTGATTATGCCGCTATTCAATTCGACCAATGTAATGGAAATGGCCGGACAAGAATACGCCACCATGTTTAGCAGCGAAAAAGGCCTTGAAGTTTCTTTCACGCTTGATAAAGATGTGAAAGATGCCAGATTGCGTTACATTACCACAGGCCATGGTGGCTGGGGAAATGGCGATGAATTTGTACCCAGGAAAAATACAATTTGGCTGGATAATAAAGAAACATTTGCTTTTACACCATGGCGACAAGACTGTGGTTCGTACCGTTTATCTAATCCGGCATCAGGTAACTTCGAAACCGGGCTTTCGTCATCAGATCTAAGTCGCTCTAACTGGTGCCCCGGTACAGTTACCAATCCCAACTGGATTAGCCTCGGCGATTTAAAAGCTGGTCAGCATACCATTAAAGTTACTATCCCTATGGGTAAGCCTGAAGGATCGAGCTCAAGCGCCTGGAACGTTTCGGGGGTATTGTTGGGTACAGAATAACCGGTCAGGCTGCCATAAAGGATCGATAAGTATAAATGATTGAGCGCGAAGCTCAAACGTTTAGGCTTTTAGGTTCGGCGATTGAGCTCGGAGCTCAATCGATGATGCTTTTAGGTCAAACGTTTAAGGTCAGAGGTCAAACGTTTGGGCTTTTAGCTCAAACAATTAAGGCCGGAGGTTAAATGAAGAGGCCGCTGCCAGGACCCGAAATGTGAATAACCAATATTTAACCGTATTATCCTTTTTATTATATTTACAGCTGCCAATTTTTGTATATAAATGAGTGAAGAACTAGACCCAAACATCAACGAAGAACACAAACATACCATAACACCAATTAACGGTTTATACGAAAACTGGTTTCTCGATTATGCGTCTTATGTAATTCTGGATAGGGCGGTTCCGCACATTAACGATGGTTTGAAGCCCGTTCAACGCCGTATCATGCACTCTTTAAAGGAGATGGATGATGGTCGTTTTAACAAGGCCGCCAACGTAATTGGTAACACCATGAAATACCATCCGCATGGCGATGCCTCTATCGGGGATGCGATGGTACAAATTGGGCAAAAAGATTTGTTGATTGATATGCAGGGTAACTGGGGAGATCCGGTTACAGGCGATAGTGCTGCGGCACCCCGTTATATCGAGGCGCGTTTATCGAAATTTGCCAACGATGTGGTGTTCAATCCGGATACAACAGAATGGCAGTTAAGTTATGATGGCCGTAATAATGAACCCATCACCTTACCGGTTAAGTTCCCTTTATTACTCGCTCAAGGTGCCGAAGGTATTGCCGTAGGTTTAGCCACCAAAGTAATGCCGCACAATTTTATCGAATTGCTCGATGCATCGATAGAAGCATTGAAAGGCGTTCGGCCCAACATTATGCCCGACTTCTTTACGGGTGGTATGGCTGATTTTTCAAATTATAATGAAGGTCAGCGGGGTGGCAAGATACGTGTAAGGGCAAAAATTACTGAAAAGGACAAAAAGACTTTGGTTATTACCGAGGTGCCTTTCAGTACTACCACAGGCTCGGTTATCGATAGTATCTTATCGGCTAACGATAAGGGTAAAATCAAAATCAAAAAAATTGAAGACAACACTGCGGCCAACGTAGAAATAGTGGTGCACCTGGCACCCGGTATTTCTCCGGATGTGACGATTGATGCATTGTACGCTTTTACAGCCTGTGAGGTCTCCATTTCGCCCAATACCTGTATTATCCAGGGAGATAAGCCGCACTTTTTAAGTGTGAACGATATCCTGATCGAAAATACTAAACACACCAAAAGCCTACTTAAAAAAGAGCTCGAAATCCGCTTGCACGAGCTGCAGGAGAAAATTTTCTTTAGCTCCCTGTTAAAAATATTTATTCAGGAGGGGATGTATAAAAACCCTGAATACGAAAACTCGAGTAATTTCGAAACCGTGGTTGAGGTATTGCACATTTTGTTTGATCCTTTTAAACCATCGCTTTACCGCGAAATCCTGCCCGAGGATTTTAAGAAACTGATCGATAAGCCGATGAGTAGCATCACCCGTTTTGATGTGAAAAAGGCCGATGAGCAAATGAAGAATCTGGAAGATGAAATTAAAGTGGTTAAAAACCATTTAAAACACCTTACTGATTATGCCATTGCCTGGTATCAAAAATTAAAAGATAAGTACGGAAAAGGAAGAGAACGCAAAACTGAAATCCGTTTGTTCGATCGGGTTGAAGCTTCGAAAGTAGCATTGGCCAACGTAAAATTATATGTAAACCGTGTTGATGGCTTTGTTGGCTCTGGTTTGCGTAAAGATGAATTCGTAGCCGATTGCTCGGATATAGATGAAATTATTGTCTTCCGCGAGGATGGTAAATGTACCATTACCAAAGTGGCTGATAAAACCTTTGTAGGTAAGGGCATTATACACGTACAGGTGTTCAAGAAAAACGATGAGCGTACGGTTTATAACATGGTTTATAAAGATGGTTCCAGTGGAACATCGTACATTAAAAGGTTTTCGGTTGTAGGGGTAACCCGCGATAAGGAATACGATTTAACCAAAGGATCAAAAGGTTCGAAGGTATTGTACTTTACTGCTAACCCGAACGGAGAGGCCGAAATTATAAATGTTGCCTTAAAGCCACATTCAAAATTACGTAAACTGCAGTTCGATCTGGATTTTGCCGAAGTGGCCATTAAAGGCCGTGGTTCGCAAGGTAATATTGTATCGAAATATCCTGTTAAAAAGATTATTTTAAAGAGTAAAGGTGTTTCTACCTTATCCGGACTTAAAATTTGGTACGATGATTTGTTGAAACGCCTGAATGTTGATGGTCGGGGTAAATACCTGGGCGAGTTTGATGGCGACGACCGTATTTTACAGGTACACAAAGATGGTTACTACGAGTTGAGTTCTTTTGACCTGACTAACCACTTTGACGATAATCTGCTGTTAATCCAAAAGTTTGACCCTGAAAGGGTTTTTGCCGCAGTTCACTTTGAAGGTAAAGCACAGAATTATTTTATCAAGCGTTTCGCATTCGAATTACAGGCCAATGGCAGGAAAACGATTTTTATCAGTGAGGAGCAAAAATCGAAATTATTGCACTTAACAGCCAACCCGGCAGCCAAAATTATAGTCGATGTATTGAAAGGTAAAACGCAGGTTCCGGAAACCCTTAACCTTGTATTGGCCGAATTGATTGATGTTAAAGGTTTAAAGGCAAACGGTAATCGTTTATCACCGCATGATGTGCAAAAGGTTGTTTTAGAAGAACCGGAGATTGAAGAGCCGGATATTGAAGAAGAGGAAGCAGAAGAAATAGCTACCGAAGATGATAACAACAATCAGGAAGGAGAGGAAGAAGCTGGTGAAGAAACGAACGAAACTGCAAAAGCAGCAGAAAAAACTGTCGATGAGCCTGTTGTAGAAAAGGTAAAACCAAAGTTCGAACGTACAGAAACACCTGCACCTAAAACAGAAAAGCCTGCACCTGCCCAAACAGAAGCTCCAAAAGCTGATGAAAAGCCAGTAAAAAAGGTAGACTTTGAAATTACCAACCCTGATGACATCGATATTGATGACAAGGGGCAAATTGGGTTGTTTTAATCACATTTAAACTTTAATTCCTGGAGGCTATAGACCCGGGTTGTTCGTCATTCCCACGCAAGTGAGAATCTTAATGCTTCTGCTTTAGGCATCCCAATCAAGTTGGGAATGACGATCTTCTTATCGTTAACCAAAACAAATATCCTGAACGTCACAAAGTCGAATAAAAAACAAAACCTTCCGTTTTTAAACCTATATTTGTCCTGCTCAAAGGGGTGCTTATTGGTTCTAAAATTCTTTTACAACCAGTTTGCTGAGATTACACCCGTTTTAAGGCGAAAGGTAAAAAGGTAAAAGGCAAAAGGTTTTTCAACCCTCCGCCTTTAAGCCGTCTCCCTTTAACTTTAAATGAACCTGATGCGGATAATACCGACGTAGGAAGGAGGTTAATGTTTACCATACTGTTTCGCCCCGAAAACAGTTTTCAATTATTTTTAGCATTAGCAAAATATTGTAAATGAATTTTCAGGATTGGTTTAAGCTTTTTCAGGAGCAGATTGCACATACTTCTTTTATTGAGTGGCTGGCTGTAGGTTTTGGTGTGTCCGAAGTTTTACTGGCCAAAAAAAACAGCATTTGGCTTTACCCTACGGGTATTATTTCGATTCTTTTGTCTATGTTTTTGCTTTTAAATGTAAAACTATATGCAGAAACCCTGCTTAGCATCTATTACCTGGTAATGAGTGTATATGGTTGGATCATCTGGAAGAAGAGGAAGCAGGATGCCGAAAATCAGGTGTCGTGGTCGAACAACAATGAATTAAGCATTGCCGTATCGATTTCGGTAATTGGTTTTGTGGTATTGTATCTGGTATTGCGGCATTTTACCGATTCGGATGTGCCACTTTTCGATGCATTTGTTTCTGCTACTGCCTGGGCGGGCATGTGGTTGCTGGCCAAACGTAAAATAGAAAACTGGATTTTCCTCAATATTTCGAACATTGTAGCTATTCCCTTATTATTCCATAAAAAGTTGCCTTTAATGGCTTGTTTAACTACGTTTTTATTTACTATAGCTATTTTCGGCTTTTTAGACTGGAAGAAGATTATCAATAAAAGCAGGCTTAAATTAGCGCAATATTAAACCTGAAATATTATGGAAGATACCTTAACCCTTACCTGGCAGGAAAGAATTGCTGAGTATGCAGCCCTTTCAGAAGAAATGGGCAAACTGCATCCACAAATATTGGAATTAGCCTATCAGGAAAACTGGTTCAAACTTTTTGTACCCGAAGTTTATGGCGGTGCAAATAAAAAGCTGCCCGAAATTCTGCGTTTAGAAGAACAACTGGCCGAAGCCGATGGCAGTCTTGGCTGGACGGTTACACTTTGTGCTGGTGCTGGCTGGTTTGCGGGTTTTTTAAACCCGGTGCTTGCTGCCGAAATTTTTGCAGACAAGGAGGTTTGTTTTGCCGGGAGTGGGGCAGTAGGTGGTGAGGCCATTAAAACAGAAACTGGCTATCGTATAAACGGGAAATGGAGTTATGCCAGTGGTGCATTACATGCTACCATATTTACAGCCAACTGTACCCTTAAAAACGAAAATGGTGAGGATATGCTGGATGAAAACGGTGAACCTGTGATCAAATCATTTATCCTTAAAAAAGCCGAAGTCGATATTTTATCCGGATGGTCTTATTTCGGCCTCATTGCAACCGGTAGTCATGCTTTTGAAGTAAAAAATCTCGAAGTACCAGAAACCAGGACTTTTACCATCAATAAAGATATTCTGGTAGCAGATTCGGGCTTTGACTATCCGTTTTTGCAGCTTGCCGAAACCACGTTGACGGTAAACAGCCTGGGTATGACCAACCATTTTATTAAGCTTGCAGAACAATCATTCCATTCGCGTTCCAGTATGCGGAGATTTAGCGAAGCACAAATACAGTTCTTTACCACCGAATTAAACCGGTGCAAAAATGGGGTACAAATGCTAAGGGAAGAATTCTACACCGCATTTGATGAATCGTGGACTGAATTAATGAATAATGGCCAGATTACCAATGCTAAACTAAATGAGGTCAGTTCAATCAGTCGTAAATTGGCTCATGCCTGTT
This sequence comes from Sphingobacteriaceae bacterium, assembly GCA_965284455.1. Lineage (GTDB taxonomy): Bacteria > Bacteroidota > Bacteroidia > Sphingobacteriales > Sphingobacteriaceae > Pedobacter. Next base: position 3,380,004 of record OZ260086.1, on the reverse strand, counting down.
GGCGTACTGCTGGTACGTTGTTTCCATATTGTGGTTTAGAGGCGGCCAAAAAAAGATCGGAAATTAATCGGGTATGGAGGGATATGCACACGGCCAGCCAACACGGGTTGCTTACTTTCGAGGTTTAATCACTCCAGGAGCTCAGGTTTAATTTTATTCCTGAAGTCTAAAGCAAACTTGTTTAACTTGGGTTGTATTACAAAAGAACAGTAAGGTTTTCCCTGGTTATCATTAAAGTAATTCTGATGATAATCCTCAGCTTCATAAAAATCAGTTACAGCTACAACCTCAGTAATAATCGGTTTATCGAAAATATTTTGCTGGGTTAAGGCTGCAATTATTTGTTCGATTTGTGTTTTTTGATCGTCGTTTTCGTAAAATATTACCGAACGGTATTGAGAACCAACATCGTTACCTTGCCTGTTTGGTGTAGTTGGGTTATGGGTTTTAAAGAATATAAATAGAAGTTCGTTGAAAGAAACGATGGTTTCATCAAAAATGATCTGAACCACCTCTGCATGCCCTGTATCGCCATTGCAGATTTCCATGTATGTTGGATGCTTTAAATCACCTCCCATATAGCCAGAGGTAACCTTGGTTACCCCGCTCAGGGCCTGAAATACGGCTTCGGTGCACCAAAAGCAGCCTCCACCAAATGTTGCTGTTTGCATATCCTACCTGTTGTAAAATCTAGTCGACTAATTAATTGAATCAAAAAAACGATATTTTTTGATATTAATTATAGTAGTTTACCGAATATTCCTAAAAGTTTTAACACTATGCGGTTATATGTTGCGAAATAGGGTTAATATGAATTGCAAAAAAACGAATTATTTCTTCAAAAAGACTGTTTAAGCAAAAAGCCCGTAAAATTACGGGCTTTTTGTATGCTTTTATTTATTGATACTGGATGTAAATCGGTTTTGGTGTAAGTTTTAACAACTCTTCAGGAGTCATTAGCCTGTTAGGCGCTTTTTTCAGGTCGTTTTTGTAAAACAGTTTGAAGCCTGTAAACTGCACCGGTTCGCTTTGGATAAAGTGCCTGTAGGTTCCTTTTTTTAATTCTGGCTCGCCCCATCCATCCATGTGCATTACAATCTGTACTTCCGGGCGCAATTTGATGTTTTGCGAATTGGTTACCATTTTCTTTGTAAAACGGTGAACGGTAAATACTTTTGGAGGCAGGTTGTATTTTTTAACAATATCCGCCAGGTATCCCGATACATAGTTAATGTCTGCTGCATCGTAAGTGCCGATTTTTTTACCTGGTAATGAACCATCTTTCATCGAAAACTCAGGGTCGATACCTAAATGTACATATGGTAATTCTAAATATTTTTCGATGTGTGGCAATTCAGCTTTGATGTTACTCAATGCAACCTGTAAATCTAAAAACACGATAGTGTTTGGCTGCATTTTGGCAATTTTTAAAACAGAATCGATTTGTTTATTGCCCATTCTGTTAATGTACTTACCGTCTTTACCTGGCGTACCACTTGCCACTGCAGCAATGTAGTGTAAGCCTGGCTGTACCGGAGTAGAAGGATCGGCTTTTTCCCAATGTTTAACTTCGGCGTTTAAGCGTTGCCACATTTCTTTAGGGGCATATTCGCCCAGGGCGCCCATTTTTTTGGAGTGAAGATTCCCATAATAAACCACAATGCGTTTAAAAGGTAAAATAGCACCAGCCAAAGGATATGGTTGTTTTTCCAGCCACCGGCCTGTGGTATCGCCATTGGCCAGTTTTTTGGCTAAAGAATCATATAATTTAGGATCAACAGGCTTTATTACGTTCTCTGTAGAATCGGTTTTTTTCTTCGTCGAATCGGAAGAAAATATTTTGCCGATACTGCTGCTGCTTTTGCCATCCGAATTACAGTTGGCAAATAAGCTGATTGCGGCAAAACCAAGTATTAGTGTGCCTGCTAATTGAGGGAATTTCATAGATTATTAAAATAATTAAAGTTTAGACAGTTTTCCGGTACTGTTTTGGGATGAAAGTAGGTTGGAAATCTGGTAGTTTAAAATAAAGTAATTAACATTTACACATTGCAGAATTTACCAAAAACACCCAGTGGCAATTTAATTCCCGATGTTGCCTGTAAATACAACTCCCCGGTTTCGAGGTTTTTAACCTTAGGAAACGAAGTGCGGATCAGGTTTTCAACAATTACTGATGAAAAACCTAAAGAATAGGTATTCAGGATCAGGAAATGTTCTTTTTCGTCTAAAAGCTGCACTACATCCTGCATCATTTCCTGTATATGGTCTTCCAGTTTCCACTTTTCGCCATTGGGGCCATGGCCATAAGCAGGCGGATCGAGAATAATACCGTTATATTTTTTGCCTCTTTTGAGTTCTTTTTTTACAAACTTCAAGGCGTCTTCTACCATCCAGCGGGTATCTTTCAAGCCAGAAAGTTCCTGGTTTTCATTGGCCCAGGTTACAACCTGTTTAATCGAATCTACGTGTGTAGTTTCTGCACCTGCAGCATTGGCAATTAACGAAGCAGCACCTGTATAGGCGAAAAGGTTTAATACTTTAGGCTGTGGCGTTTTAAACTTTTTGATGGATGAAGAAATAAAATCCCAGTTTACGGCCTGTTCCGGAAAAACTCCAACATGCTTAAAAGAGGTTAAACCCAAACGTAGTTTAATAGCGGCTTCATTGTTTTTATATTCGATATGCCAACGATCGGGGATAGAAAGATTTTTCTTTACCCATTCGCCCGAAGTAGCCGAACGGCCCCTAAAAGTAATGTTAGCTGTTTTTTTCCATTCCTGTTCTGACAAGGTTTTTTTCCAAACAGCTTGTGGCTCCGGACGGATTAAAATAACATTACCAAAACGTTCTAATTTTTCAAAATCCCCACAATCAATCAGTTCGTAATCTTTCCAGTGGGTGGGGGCAAGTAATTGTATCATTTAATTTATAGTATGCCGTCATTGCGAGGTACGAAGCAATCTTAATGCGATTGACTTGTTGATTAGATTGCTTCGTACCTCGCAATGACGATTTGGTTTTAAGAGAAATTTAAAGGCTCACTAAAGTCTTCAGATATGTAAAGTATTGTACCTTTTGCGGCACCATACAAACTTTTCGGTTCTTCAGCAATTTTGTTTTCTTCGTTTCCTGATTTAGAGAAGTTTTTGGCATGTTTGGCTTTTAAAAAATCAATAAAATCTTCTACCTCGTTTACCATGCTATCTGGTAAGGTTGCCAATTTATGAATGATATTTTTTGTTGCCGCGGTCATACCCAAATATACAAAATTTTTAAAACTTATCTTTTGCAGCTTTCATAAAGCGGCTGGCAAACACAAAGTCGTTCAGCTCTTTAATGTCGGTATGCGCAATTTCTTTGTTGCTGCCCTCCCAGAATTTTTTCCCTTCATGCAGGAACAAAATATAATCACCAATACCCATTACTGAGTTCATATCGTGCGTTACTACAATAGTGGTTGTTTTATATTCTTCTGTTAATTCCTGAATCAGTTCATCAATCACAATTGAGGTTTTCGGATCTAAACCCGAGTTGGGCTCATCGCAAAACAGATATTTTGGGTTCATGGAAATGGCACGGGCAATACCTACACGCTTTTTCATTCCACCCGATAATTCTGCAGGAAACAATTTGTTTTTACCCGCAAGATTAACCCTTTCCAGGCAAAAATTTACACGTTCTAATTTCTCCTTACGACTTTGATCGGTAAACATATTCAATGGAAACATAATGTTATCCTCCACTGTCATGCTATCAAAAAGTGCTGATCCCTGAAACAACATCCCAATTTCTTTACGTACCTCAATACGTTGTTCGTAGGTCATTGGCGTAAAATCACGGCCATCGTACAATACCGAACCTGAATCAGGCTGATGCAAGCCCACCATACATTTAAGTAAGGTGGTTTTACCAGAACCGGAACCTCCAATAATCAGGTTGGTAACACCTTCTTCAAACTTACCGGAAATGCCTTGTAGCACATCGTTTCCGGAAAATGATTTATAAATATCTTTAATTTCGATCATTACAATAACAATTGGGTCACGATATAATCGCAGGCTAAAATAGAAATACAGCTAATAACAACGGCTCTTGTACTGGCCTGCGACACCTCTAAGGCACCACCACGCACGTAAAAACCTTCGTAAGCAGGTACCGATGTAATGATAAAACCAAACACAAATGCTTTAACCAGGGCTACCGTAATGGTATAAGGGTTAAAATCGGTAGTAATACCTTGAATGTACTCTGCAGGTGTTACTGCGCCAGAAATTGAACCTCCAATGTAACCACCGGTGATGCTTAAGAACATTGAAATAATAACCAGCATAGGCACCATGGTAATTCCCGAAATAATTTTAGGAAGTATCAAGTAACCTGGTGCATTGATACCCATAATTTCCAGGGCATCGATCTGTTCAGTTACACGCATTGAGCCAATTTCCGATGAAATGGCCGAACCGATTTTACCTGCCAAAACAATTGCGCTAATGGTAGGACTTAATTCCAAAATACTCGAATCGCGGTTTACCGAACCAATAATGGTTTTAGGTATAAAATCGCTAACCAGCTGGAAAGCAATTTGTAAAGTCATAACGGCACCGATAAAGGTAGAGATAATGGCAATAAGCCCCAGTGAACCTACGCCAACATAATCCATTTGTTTGACGATCTCTTTAAGGTATATTTTCAGCTTTTCCGGCTTTCTGAATACAGACTTGAGTAGCAGGATGTATCTGCCGAAATTGGTAAAATTCATTCCGTAGGTGTTGCTTAATTTAAATGATCATTATATAATACTACAAAGAAACGATAAAAAAGTTGTCGCTCTTTGCTAATTGCAAAAATATTCGTGCTTTTGAATATAAATATGGTTTTTTGTTAACAAAAATTAAACCACAAAAACATGAAAGCTTTAATAACCGGTGCAACTAAAGGAATTGGTAGGGCAATTGCCATTAAATTATGGGAAAATGGCTACGATTTGGTACTCGCCGCCCGGAATGCCAACGAACTCGAAATCCTGCGCAATGAGTTGTTGATTACCGGGAGAACGATATCTGTTTATCCGGTTGACTTTTCGGTTAAGGAAAGTGTATATCAGTTTTTAAATCAGGCTGATGTAGAAGCAGGTTTTATTGATGTGCTGGTAAACAATGTGGGTACTTTTTTACCCGGCAGTATGCTGGATGAAGACGACGAAACCTTTGAAAAGCAACAAAACCTGAACGTAAATGCAGGCTACTATTCCAGTAAATTTTTAGGTAAAAAGATGCGTGCGGCAGGCCATGGCCATATATTTAACATCTGTTCAGTGGCGAGTAAAGCCCCTGTAAAAAATGGTGGCAGCTATAGTGTAACAAAAGCAGCGATGTTAAGTCTTAATCATGTATTGCGGCAAGAGTTAGCCCCTCACAACGTTAAAGTTACTGCGTTTTTGCCCGGTTCAACAAAAACTTCTTCATGGGAAGGAACGACCATTCCAGACGAAAAATTTGTACAACCAGAGGATATTGCAGAAACATTATTTACCATTTTAAACTTAAGTAAAGGGGTAAACGTAGATGAGGTTTTAATTACCCCGCTCGATTTTTAAACACAAAAATGAACAACGTTATGGAAAAGAAGCTTTTTAGAAACGAACACGATAAGATGATTGCCGGTGTAGCTTCGGGACTTGCAGACTATATGCAGGTGGAGGTTACCATAATCAGATTATTGTTTGCACTATCGGCTATATTTATGGCCGGAGGCGGCTTAATTGCCTATATTGTGATGTGGATTATTGTTCCGGTAAACCCTGATCCGGCTGCAAGGTTCTCTAAATTTAACGATTTTTTTAATAAACAAAATCCTGGTGCACCATTTGGCAGAGGCGATCAGTTTACAGGCCCAGTAGGTTCGGGCAATACCAATTGGACACAACCGGTTGACAATACGCAGAAAACACCGTTTGAAACCCAAGCAGATTTTAGTGGCTTTAACAAATCTAATGATACCGGCCGTACCATAGGCGGATTGCTTTTACTGGTAATAGGTTGTTTTTTCCTGATGCGCGAACTGGATTTTATACCTTATTGGTTTAGTTTCCGCAATCTGTTCAAATTCATGTGGCCATTGGTATTTATTGGATTGGGTATTGCTGTAATTGCTAAATCAAAAAGAAAAAACGATTGGGCAGCTTTTCAAACTCAACAGGAAGCAGAACAGCAAAAAAAAGCCGATTTGTCTGAAACCATTGTAGATGCAACGCCCGAAACACCTGTTAACAAAGACGATAATTCAACATCCGCAAACCCTCAAGCATAAACAAAATGAAATTAGATAGATTAATGTGGGGTATTTTACTGCTTTTTATTGGCGGTGTACTGCTACTCGAAAACTTTGGTATTATTGATTTTTATTGGCGTAGTATCTGGAGCTTTTGGCCAATATTCCTCATCATTGCAGGTGTAAATATCCTGTTTAATAAAAGCAACTCCCAAACCGGAAGCATCATTTCCATTGCCGTTTTAGTAGTGGCTTTATCCTTCCTGTTTTACAAAGGACAGCAAGTGCCCGACAGAAGTAACTGGTGGGGACATCACTTTAAAAAAGATGTTGATATTAACTTAGATGACAACGACCACAATGAGGATAACGACAATGACAGCGATAGTGATACCGCTTTCAACCAATTAAAACTGGCTGAACCCTTTGTTGAAGCCGATAATGCAAAAAAAACGGTTTTAAATATTTCGGGGGGCGGAATTTCGTTTAACCTGGATGGTGAGACGTCTGAATTGATTAATGCCGATATCACTAAAAAACATGGCAATTTCTCGCTTAAAAAATTACTAACCGATAGTGCTACCGTGCTTACTTTCAAAATGGAAGATAAAAAAGGCAAATGGAATTTTGGCGATGGAGGTAACGATGTAAACTTTAAATTAAACAAGGCGGCCAATTGGGATGTGATAATGAAACTAGGTGCTGGCGAAGCTAATTTTGATTTCAAAGATTATAAGGTACGTACTTTCCGTTTTGATGGTGGTGCTGCTGCCCTCGATATTACTTTTGGCGATTTGTTGCCGATTACCGATGTGGTAGTAAAATCTGGCGTTGCCGATGTGAAAATTAAAGTGCCTACCAATTCAGGTTGCAGAATTAAAACAAAAACCGGTTTATCGGCCAAAGATTTTGATGGATTTATAAAACTGAGCGACGGGGTATACGAAACTTCAAACTATAAAGCTTCAGCCAAAAAAATCTTCATCAATTTAGATGGCGGATTGAGTAACTTTGAGGTGAGCAGATATTAGGGAATCGAAGATGTTAGATGGGAAATGGAAGGAAATTCCTAAACATTAATCTTACAAACCTAACATCCAGACAAACCTGAAAACCAATGAACCCCAATAAAGAATACACAGTTGTAATTAATGGCAAGCCACACGGGCCATATAGTTTAACCGATCTTAAAGATTTAAATATAAAACCGAATACATTCATCCGTAAACCAGGGATGGATGATTATAAAGAAGCTCACGCAATTCCCGAATTGCGTGAGCTTCTGGGTTTCAGCTACCAGCGAACCGCGCCGCAGTACTTTGCCGCATTCGATCAGCGTTTGCTGGCTTCAGTGATCGATCATTTCATTATTTTCGGTTTTTATACTGTTATTATTTTAACCAGCTATATCTTTATTGAAGGGAAAGACCAGCGGATTATGGCTTTTTTAGTCCCTTTCCCAATTATATTTGTGGTTAAGCTCATTTATGGCAGCATTGCCGAAGCAACCAAAAGCCAGGCTACCATTGGTAAAAAACTACTGAACATTAAAGTAACCGGTATGGATGGAGGCCGTATTTCTTTCAGTATTTCCTTGGTCCGCAATTTTTCCAAAATCTTATCGGTAATTCCTGTGTTTTTTGGTTATCTCTACAGCTTTTTAAATAAGAAGAACCAGTGCTGGCATGATATAGCTGCCAATACTTTAGTGATAAAAGACAGGTTGATATAGCGTTTGTTAATGATTGTTAAAGGCGGAGGATCAATGAAGCAATTTTATATCTTCGATATGTAAATTAATCTCAATGCAATGAAAAAACTATTAATGCTCTTATTGCTTTTTAACACTATAAAGGTAACTGCCCAGTTAGAAAATCCAGCTGATAAAGATAAAAAAGCCAAACTCGATAAAACGTTTACAGAAGGCTCTAAAATTAAGCTAAACAATTTAACTTCGGCGCAAACAGCAAGCCTGGCAACATTGGGTAAATTATGGAGTTTCTTAAAATACCATCATCCCGCAATAGCCAAAGGAGAGTACAATTGGGATTTTGAGCTGTTTCGGATTATACCTAAAGTACTTGATGCCAAAACGAATGAGGATAGAAACGAAGTCTTTTTAAATTGGATTAGTAGTTTAGGCGCATTTAAATCCATCGAACCAAAAACTGCAATAGGAACTGTAAAATATAAGCCTAATTTCGATTGGTTCAACAAATCAGGGTTTAGTAAAAAACTAATTAACCAGTTAAATTTGATTAAAAAAGCCGATAGAACAACGGAAAGCTATTATGTAAAGCTGTATGATGCCGAGACACCTATTGCAATTTTTAAAAACGAAGATGCTTATGCCAGCTTTAAATATCCTGATGATGGTTATCGTTTACTGGCATTATTCAGGTTCTGGAGTATTTATGAGTATTTTTCTCCTTACAAAAATGTTATTGATAAACCCTGGGTAAATGTATTGGAAGAGTATGTGCCCAAATTTTTATTAGCTAAAGATGAGCTAACCTACAAACTTACAGCGACCGCATTTGTTGCCGAAACCAAAGATTCTCATTCAGATATTTCCCCCTACGATCGTGCTTTTATCGATTTTTATGGCAAATTTAAGCCCAATATAGAAATTGTGTTTATTGATAATTTACCAGTTGTTAAGTACAGTAACGACGAGATGGTTGGAATAAATACGCTTAAAAAAGGCGACATTATTCAAAGTATCAATCAGGTTTCGGTTTCGCAGCTGATTAAAGAAAAACTGCCCTATTTTACTGCCTCTAATCTGCCAACCCAGTATAGAAAACTGGCTACACAGTTTTTAAGAGCAAACGATACCTTAATGCGGGTTACTTATAGCCGCAATGGTAAAACTGAAAACACTACTTTAAAATGTTTTCCTTACAACAGGATGAATTACCGTACACCCATACCGACAGATAGTGGTTTTAAAATGATTAATAATATTGCTTATTTTAACGTAGGGCGGATTAAAACAAAGCTTAAATCGGTAATACCCCAGGCTTTGATGGCCAAAGCCATTATTATTGATATGCGTTCCTATCCTAATCCTACAAGTTTTGCCTGGGATATAGGCAAATACCTTTTTCAAAAGCCTATGGATGTAGCTAAATATACACAAGGGAGTGTAGAAACGCCCGGATTATTCACCTACATGTCTGATGAATATATGGCAAATGTAAAAATCGGAGAAAATAAAGATGTTCCTTATTCTGGAAAAGTAATTGTATTGGTTAACGAAGAAACCCAAAGCCTTGCCGAATTATCAACAATGGCGCTTAGCGCCAGACCGAATACTATTATTGTAGGCAGTCAAACAGCTGGGGCCGACGGTACTGTAGGTATGCCCGTAACCTTTCCAGGAGGGATAAGTACTGGTTTTACACAAATTGGCGTGTATTATCCGAACGGAAAAGAAACGCAAAGAGTTGGCATAGTTCCCGATTTTAAAGTTAAACTTACCGTAAACGGAATTAAAGAAGGTAAAGATGAAATTCTGGAGAAAGCGATTTCTTTAGTACCATAAATCTAAACTTTCCAACATTAAAACCTACGTACAATCCTTATCTTTGCACCGAGATGGAAAAAATATTGGCAAAACACGATTTGGCAGGAGGATATTGCAACAGTTTAACAACCTATTCGAGGTATTTAACCCGTGAAGTAAATATCGGCGATATCGCCTTGGGCGGTCATAATCCGATCCGTATCCAATCGATGACCACAACCGATACGATGGATACCCTGGGGACTGTTGAACAGACCATCCGCATGGTAGAATCGGGCTGCGAATATGTGCGTATTACCGCGCCTAGCATAAAAGAAGCCGAAAACCTGGCCAATATCAAAAAAGAACTACGCTTCCGTGGTTATAATGTTCCTCTGATTGCCGATATCCATTTTACACCCAATGCTGCCGAAATGGCCGCGAGGATTGTGGAGAAAGTACGCGTAAACCCGGGTAATTACGCTGATAAAAAGAAATTCGAAAATATAGAATATACACAGGATGCTTATAATGCCGAGCTGAGCCGGATTTATAAAAAGTTTATCCCGCTGGTTAAAATCTGTAAAGAATATGGAACCGCTATGCGTATCGGGACCAACCATGGTTCACTTTCCGACCGGATTATGAGCCATTACGGCGATACCCCACGCGGAATGGTCGAATCGGCAATGGAGTTTATCCGCATGTGCGAAGACCAGAATTACTATAATCTTGTCATTTCGATGAAAGCGAGTAACACCCAGGTAATGGTGCAGGCTTACCGGTTGCTGGTCGAAACTATGGCTAAAGAGGGCATGAATTACCCTTTGCACCTGGGCGTAACTGAAGCTGGCGATGGTGAAGATGGCCGCATTAAATCGGCTGTTGGTATCGGAACCTTGCTGGAAGATGGCTTAGGCGACACCATCCGTGTTTCGTTAACAGAAGACCCTGAATTTGAAGCACCAGTAGCAAAAGCTTTGGCCGAAAGGTATAGTTTGAGGAGCCAGAAGGCCGAAGTTGGAAGTCCTGAATCTATTGGCACATCTTCCATCTTCCATCATCCATCATCAATCAAAACTTATTCCCCTTACGAATACAATCGCCGCATTACTATACCTGTACAGCATATTGGGGGGCATCACCATCCGGTAGTGATGATTGATGTTTCGAAAGAAAATTTAAAAGACCCTTATTTCTTAAGTGCTGTAGGTTACAATTACAGTGCAGGTTTAGATAAATATAATTTAGCGGATCAGGCTTGCGATTTAGCTTATTTGGGCGATAATCTGCCTTCGTTTTCTTTTCCGGGTAATTTAAAGCAGGTTTACAATTACCATACCTGGCTTAAGCTGAAGGATCAGCACAACTGTCACCCATTATTTACGCTCGAAGAATTTAGCAAAGCTGATCGTAAAGATGAGTTTTTAAATTTTGTTGAGGTTGATGCTAGTCAGTTAACCAGTTTGATAGTTAGTGAGTTAACCAATGTTGTTTTGATTCTTAAAACTTCTGCAGCGCACGGCATGGCCGAACAAAGGGCATTTTTTGTAGGCTTGCAGGAGAAAAATATTCAGATTCCGGTTATTATCAAACGCACTTACGAGAGTTTGGAAGCCGATAATTTAATGCTTTATGCTGCTACCGATTTAGGCGCCTTACTCACCGATGGGTTTGGAGATGGGGTTTTGATCGATGCAAAAGGACAAAATTTAGCCCTGATCAACTCAACTAGTTTTGGTATTTTACAGGCTACCCGTACCCGCATTAGTAAAACCGAATATATTTCTTGCCCAAGTTGCGGTCGTACACTTTTCGATTTGCAGGAAACTACACAACTGATCCGTTCGCGTACCGATCATTTAAAAGGTATTAAAATTGGTATTATGGGCTGTATTGTAAATGGTCCTGGCGAAATGGCTGATGCTGATTACGGTTACGTAGGCACCGGCCCCGATAAAATTACCTTATACCGTGGTAAAGAGGTGGTAAAGAAAAACGTAACTACTGCCTACGCCTTAGATGAACTGATCGACATTATTAAAGGTGATGGGAACTGGGTAGAGAAGGTTTAATAAGGATTAATGTTTGAAGACGCTAAAAGTAAATTTTATCTCCCTCCTGAAGTTAATCTGAAGAAGAAAGTTATGCTGATTTACGATGATAAGATTCTTATCACCGATCGTCCTGATTTTAGTTATGATCACGTATGGAAACCCTTTGTAATGGCAGGTGTAGGTTTCCTCAGCTTGTTTTCAGGTGATTTAATGACTTACATTCAGATTGCCCTTGCCTTAATTATATTTTTAGAAAGTATTAAAGCGCCTGATAATAGATTAACAAAATTTGAATTTAAGTTTCTGTTATTTCAACGATTGATTGCAGTTGGAGTGCTTTGTTTCTTCGGCCTTAATCTATTTATGGGGTATGCTTTGTTGACTGAAATATGTTTTCATTTGCGACTGAAATTTTTGAAGCGGGAGGAGCCTGGCGAGTATATAAGGGCTAATATTTATTCTATAACTTTTATTGAAGGTCATATTTTTCGAGATCCATTAATTACCGTTTCATATTTTGATCATAGTCATTCGTTAAAATCAGCTAGTTATTCCTTTACGAATGACGCTGAATTAAATTCTGGGAAAATTAAACTAACAGATACGAAAGTAATTTTATAATTGAGTGTACCGGTCAAGCCATTGCATACCTAGCTAACATTTAATTTTTTGCCCAATAAATACTAAATTGCCTTGATGAATATTCCCGAGTTTCAGGCCCTTTTTAACGAACTTCGAAATTGGCTCAGCGGCAAAGGCCTTTCTGGCAACGAGCTGGTGTACGCCTATTTTTTCATTGGCATTATCGGGGTTGTCCTCTTTTTGTTTGTAACCATTTTCTTAACCAGGCAAATTTTTATTGGCGTGGTTAAAAGTGCTAAAACGAAATCCGACTGGCAAAAAGCCTTGTTCGAATTTAGGGTTTTCAGGGCTTTTGCCTTAATTTTTGGTGCTTATATCATTTACAATGCCGTTCCCTTCGTATTTGTTTATTTTAAAAACTGGCTTTTTTATGCGCTGATTTTTGCTAAAATCTACATGGTTTTAGCGGTTATGTTTGCCATAAATGCTTTTCTCAATGCCGTGGTTTCGATCATGGAATCATCGAAAAAGTATGCCGATAAGCCCATCCGAAGCTATAAGCAGGTAGCTAAAATTGTTTTTTACATCGTAGGTTTTGTACTCATTTTATCTATCCTGTTAAACGAATCGCCCCTGTATATTTTTGGTGGATTCGGGGCTGTAACCGCTGTTTTTATCCTCGTTTTCCGCGATCCGATTTTAGGTTTCGTGGCATCGGTACAAATGAGTGCTATCGATCTGGTTCGGGTAGGCGATTGGATTACCGTAGAGAAATATGGTGCCGATGGCGAGGTAACCGAAATTAACTTAACAACCATTAAAGTGCGCAACTGGGATAAAACGGTAACCATTGTGCCGAGTTATGCCATTGTTAGCGAATCGTTTAAAAACTGGCGGGCCATGGAAGAAAGCGAAGGGCGAAGAATTAAGCGACACATTAACATTAAAATTTCGAGCATCAAGTTCTGCGATGAAGAACTGATCGGGCGTTTGCAAAGTATCGATTTCTTAAAAGATTATTTAAAGGAAACCCAGCAACACATTGCTACATTTAACGCAGAACATACTGTAAATCCGAATAACCTGGTAAATGGTCGCCACATGACCAATATTGGTACTTTTAGGGTTTACGCAGAGAAATATCTACAAAGCAATCCCTATATCAATACCGATTTAACCTTTATGGTACGGCAGCTTCAGGCTACAGAAAACGGTTTGCCCATCGAAATTTATGTATTCTCGAAAGAAAAAGGCCTGAAGAAATTTGAAGAGGTAGCAGCCGATATTTTCGATCATCTACTTGCAGCGGTACCTTATTTCGATCTCGAGATTTTCCAAAGCCCGAGCGGTAGCGATATGCGTAATTTTGTGAGGAGAGGGGATGATTAGTATTGGGTGATATACTAAAAATAACTCCTGCCGAAGTAATTTCGTAAGAAAATCAATGAAATAATGATTAAAAAGACCAAAATTCCCTGGAGGGTTGTGTTTTTTGCTAATTTTTTGTTGAAGTAAAGTATTGTCGCAATCACAATGCCAATGATTGTAGTAATCAGGCCCAATAATTCTTCGTTAATTAGACGGGATTTGCAGATAATGATCTTATTAGGTTTCTTTAGACCGTAATACAGGATGAAACCTGTTATTTTTGATCTGTAAATTAACAATGAGTCGTTATGGTTTGTCTCATTGAAAAGCAGGGCCGGGATTTTGTATGTCTTAGTTGGAGTTTGAGCGTTGAAAATATATGTCCTTCCGTTGCTCGAACGACCACCCCAAAAATCATTAATAAATTCTGACTTTGATTTTACCGGCGAAAAATTACTATCCAGAAAAATAATCAGGCATGAAAATAAAGTTAAGGCAATTGCGGCCTGCTTTAATATCGTTTTGTTGGAATCTGAAAGGTTAATTCGATCTTGAGCCATAAAATATAATGGCTCAAGATAAGTAATTTAAGCTTCCTCCAAAAACGTCAAAACTTTCTCACAAACCTTAAATAAAAGTGGCGGTAAGTTTTCGCCCGTATAAGGTTGCGAAGCGCCATAAACATGGTTGGCACCTTCAATTTTAACCAATCTGCTGGCCGGGTTGGCATCTGCCAGTTGCTGTGCAGTTTCGAAAGGAACATTTACATCATCATCGCCCTGCACAATTAACCATGGAATGTTAATCCGTTTGGCCGCTTCTACAATGTTTAGGGTAGTTGCGTTTTCCTCAAAATCCTGTAGTAGCGTTACATTTAATGGCATTTGCTCTTTAGTCCTGGCGTTGGTTACGAAGATTTTTCCGTTCTTTTTCCATTCGGCTTCCTGCTCTTTTTTCCAAAGACTGCTAAAATCAGCAATAGCACTCCAGGTAATCAGTTTAGCTATTCTTAAGTCATTTGCAGCTTCAATAATTGATAAACCACCACCGCGGCTATGGCCAATTAAATTAACCCTGGTTTCGGCACCATAGGCTTTTTCTATAAAATCGAGCACCGCATTCAAATCAAACAGCTCTTTAGATACAGTGTTGCTGGCAAAGGTCTCCAGGTCGGTTACATCCTTTGGGTGATCAACCGGTACGCCGCTGTGCGATAAATTAAATTTAATATACCGGTAACCATTGCTGGCGAAATACCTGGCCACCAGGTTATGTGCACCCCAATCTTTAAAACCTTTAAAACCGTGTACAAAAAGAATAATGGGCGTATTTGGATTCTTTTCATCAAAAGTAATATCGCCAATAATTAATTTCCCGTCCGAACCGCTTAGGCTAAAATTGCTTTGTTTAATCATTGTTTAAGGTATTGGTATAAAATATAAACCTACTAAATTAGATTTTGTTGTCTGTTTTTAATGTTTGTAACAAGTACCGGTTATCCATCACTGTTTAGTTCATTTACCTTCGCAAAAGCGATCTTAATAACAAAAATAAACATTAAAATATGGCAACAGGCAACCATTTGGCAATAATTCCGTAATATAAATATGGGATCAAAAGTGGTTGGAAACCAGTTAGAACATAGTTGTAAGCATTAAATTAAGTGCTGTTTTTAAAGCCTTTAAATGGATTGTCAAAGTTTTGCAGCTATTTAAAACCGTTCTAAATTAATGTAAATTACAGATTAATGACGCTGACATGCACCAACCGTATTACTTTTGTATCCCGATAATAGTTAATAACGGAGCACTTGGAATATTTAAAAGTAATAGCTTTTACGCATCACCACATCGATCTGAAATCTTTAGGGAAGTTAGTTATATGTGATCAGAGTCTGGATAGCAGGTTGAAGAATATTCAAGCGGAGCTTCCGGTTAGCGAAATTTTTTATATCGGTACCTGCAACCGTGTAGAGTTTGTTTTTTTAACTAAAGAAAAAACAGACAAAGAATTTGTTACCAGGTTTCTTACGGTTTTAGACATGGGCCTTCCGGCTGAGTTTATGGAGCGTTTCCTGGATAATGTAACTGTTTACGAAAACGAAGAAGCCTTTAACCATTTATTAAGAACATCTTGCTCTTTAGAGAGCCTGGTGGTTGGCGAAAAGGAAATCCTGGCACAAATCCGCAGAGCTTACGAGAACTGTCGCGATGCAGGTTTTACCGGCGATTACATGCGCATGATTATGGAGCGTGTGGTTAAAACAGCCAAAGAAGTTTATACCCATACCAATATTTCAAAAAACCCGGTTTCGGTTGTATCATTAGCTTATCGTAAGCTAAAAGAATTAAATATGTGTGGTAACTCACGTATTTTAATTATCGGTGCAGGCGAAACCAACCAGAATATTGCTAAATACCTGAACAAACATAAATACTCAAACTTCTCGATCTTTAACCGTACGCTTTCTAAAGCAGAAACTTTGGCCGAAGAATTAAACGGGAAAGCTTATCCCTTAAGCGCACTCGAAGATTTTAACGAGGGTTTTGATGTAATTATTACCTGTACAGGTTCTACCGAGGCCATTATCGACGAAAAATTATATGCTAAATTGCTTAACGGCGATAGCAACAAAAAAGTAATTGTAGATTTGGCTATCCCTAACGATGTTGCTCCAGCCGTAATTCACCATAATCCGGTTCATTACATCGAGGTCGAATCTTTAAAAGAAGTGGCCCGTAAAAATATCCAGGAGCGTTACAACGAGCTGGTTCATGCCGAAGAAATCATCAGCAACAACATCACCGAATTTTTCTCTGTTTTAAAACAACGCCGCATCGAAATTGCTATGCAAGAGGTGCCAAGAAAGATTAAAGAAATCAAAAATACAGCTATAAACGGGGTATTTGCTGAAGAAATTAGTCAGATGGATGAAGCATCGCGCGAGGTTTTAGAACGTGTAATGAACTACATGGAGAAAAAATACATCAGCGTACCTATGGTAATGGCTAAGGAGATTCTGGTTAATCAATCGGAGGTTTAACCACAACTTAATTTCATTTCTTTTTTTTGTCATTTACCAGCTGCTGTTACTCTAACGCAGTGAAATTAAATGCCGCTTATTTCTTCTACAGTTCAATTGCCGGGTGCTGTACTATCCTGGGGTTATTTGAATATCAGAGAGCTGATGGATTTTGAATGATATGGCATTATGCCTGAAACATTCAGTCACTCAAAATTCACTCATTTCTTCAAAAACTTATTCTTGAAAATTATCTCCTAATGTCATAGAAATCCCCTTAATTACCCCCTCTGTAACCTCACTGTCTCATTTTTAAACAATTCATGGTATAAACCACTATTTAATTTAAATTTGCAGCTCATTTAATCTTAATAGTGAAGAAATTAACCATCGGAACACGCGGTAGCGACCTGGCTTTGTGGCAGGCTAATCATATCAAAGATGAATTGGCAGCCATTGGAATTGAAGCCGAGATAAAAATCATTAAAACACAGGGCGATAAAATCCTGAATTTAAGATTGGATAAACTGGAAGGCAAAGGTTTTTTTACCAAAGAACTGGAAGAAGAGCTGTTAGGCGGAACAATTGATCTGGCTGTGCATTGCCTTAAAGATTTGCCTACAACACACCCTGAAGGATTAACCATCGCAGCTTTGCCTCCACGCGAAGAAGCCAGCGAGTACCTGTTAATTTTAAAAGATTGTGTAGATATTTCGCAGAAACTATCCCTGAAAAAAGGAGCTATGGTAGGTACTTCATCTAACCGCCGTAAAGCCCAGTTGCTGGGTTTACGTCCTGATTTAGAGGTAGAAGATCTGCGCGGAAATGTACCTACACGGATTGGTAAATTGCGCGACGAAGATTACGATGCCATTTTGATTGCTAAAGCCGGTGTTAAACGTTTAGGGCTTGATGTGAGCGACTTACATGTCGAAGAATTAGAAACCACCGAGTTTATTCCTGCTCCTGCGCAGGGTGCCCTGGCTATCCAGATCAGGGAAAACGATACTGAGCTTTTTGAAGCCCTTCAAAAATTACACGATCCGGAAACGGCAGAAACCGTAAATGTAGAACGTAAAGTGTTAAACCTTTTCGAAGGCGGTTGCCACATGCCATTAGGCTGTTATTGCCAAAAGGAAAACGGAAAATTTGAAGTCTGGACTTCAAAAGCTGAAACCGCCGATCATTTTCCAGAGCGTTTATTTTTACGTGCCGATACTGCCGAAGGTTTGGCTGAGAAAATAGTAGCCAAGTTTAATGTGGAGAGAAAGAAACCTGCTAAGGTTTTCATCTCCCGCGAAATTGGCGAACATAGCTATTTCCGCAGGGCTTTAGAAAATAATAATATTGAAATTGAAGGCCGTTCGTTAATCCGTACCTTCCCGATTGTTACTGTTTTAGATCAGTTTATTCTGCGTCATGTAGATTGGATTTTCTTCAGCAGCCGCAACAGTGTGGAGTACTTTTTCAACCTGAAACCAGTATTGCCAAAGAAAACCAAATTTGGGGTAGTGGGCAGAGGCTCGGAAGATGCCTTACGTAAATTTAACCATTTCGCCGATTTCGTTGGTGCAAGTGGCGATATTACCGAAGTTGCTGAAGATTTTGCGCAACTGGTTGGTGGACAGCAGGTGTTGTTTCCAAGGGCTCAGGATTCATTACAGTCGATCCAGAAATCTTTACCAGCTGATGCCAAAATTATCGATCTGCCAATTTACGAAACCGTAATTGAAGATGATATTGATCAAAGCTATGCCGACGTGCTGATTTTTACCAGTCCATCAAACGTTGATGCCTATTTCGCCGATAATTTATTGGAACCAGGACAGCAGGTAATTGCCATAGGTAACTCTACAGGTAAGAAGTTTGATGAAATGGGGGTAAAATATGCTTTGCCATACTCGCCCGATGAAATTGGATTAGCTGAAGCAGTGTTCGGAATAGAGATGAGGTAAATGGGGTAAGGCAGAAAGCTGAAAGACTAAAGCGTAAAGCTGATTACCTTTCAGTGGAAAACCAGCTGTGAAATCCAAAAACTGTATAATCATCCCGTAAGGAAAAAAATAAAAAGATATTCAGGTCTTGATACTAAAATCAGGATACTTGATACTAACAATACAAAAAATGTTACATCGTCCGCGTAGATTAAGGAAAAACCCATTAGTGAGAGAGATGGTGGCCGAAACCCGGTTATCAAAAGATATGTTTGTGTACCCTTATTTTGTGGTTCCAGGTACTAACGTTACCCATGCTATTGATGCCATGCCGGGAGTTAACCATTATTCGGTTGATAACTTGGTTAAAGATGTAGAAGCCGGATTGAAAAAAGGCCTGAACAAGATCATGCTGTTCGGGGTTGGTGACGAAAAATCGGCTGATGCCAAATCGGCGTATCACGATCACTCGTTAGTGCCAACTGCTGTGCGCGAGCTTAAAAAGCAGTTTGGTGAGGATTTATATGTAGTAACCGATGTTTGCGTTTGTTCTTACACTACCCATGGGCATTGCGGAATTTTAGAGAACGATTACGTTCAGAACGATAAAACCGTTGATGTTATTGCAAAAATGGCATTGACACATGCGCAGGCTGGTGCCGATATGTTTGCCCCATCGGATATGATGGATGGCAGGATTGCGGCAATGCGTAACCTGCTAGATGAAAATGGCTTTGTAAATGCAGCTATTATGAGCCATGCTACCAAGTTTGCTTCAGCTTATTATGGCCCATTCAGAGAGGCTGCTGATTGTGCGCCGAGCAAAGGCGACAGGAAAGCCTATCAGATGGATTTTAGAAACCCGTTAGAAGCTTTACGCGAAGCACAGCTGGATGAGCAGGAGGGAGCCGATGTTTTAATGGTAAAACCAGGATTGGCTTATCTCGACATTATTCAACGCTTAAAACAAGATACTAACTTGCCGATTGCGGTTTATAACGTTTCGGGCGAATACTCGATGGTTAAAGCAGCTGCCGAGCGCGGATGGATAGATGAACAAAAAGTAGTAATGGAAACCATGCATGCCTTTGCGAGAGCCGGCGCAAGTATTATTACCACTTACCACATTAAAGATATTTTAAATAACAATTGGATGTAATTAAGCAGAAAGCTTAAAGCTGAAAGACCAAAAGCCAGGTTAGGCGATTGAGTCTTTCTTTTAGCTTTAGTCTTTCTGCTTTTAGCTTAATAAAATGTTAGATTCATTAAAAAAAATGTTTTCAGGCAATGAGGCCGATATTCCGGTAAATACAGGTAGTAAGCCTGATATTTCGAGGGTAAAATCTGCCGAACTGTACGAAAAATCAAAAACCTATTTCCCTGGTGGGGTTAATTCTCCGGTAAGGGCTTTTAAATCCGTTTATGGCACACCCCTTTTTATCGAAAAAGGTGATGGTTGCTTCATCTGGGATGCCGATGGCAATCAGTTTATTGATTTCTGTGGCAGCTGGGGACCATTAATTTTAGGACATAACAATCCAAAAATCCGCGAAAAAGTTACCGAGGTAATGCAAAACGGAATGAGCTTTGGCGCACCAACGGCTTTAGAAAATGAACTGGCAGAGCTGATTATCAAAAATAACCGTTTTGTAGAAAAAATACGTTTTACCAGCTCGGGTACCGAAGCAGTAATGTCGGCAATACGCCTGGCAAGAGGCTTTACCGGTCGCGATAAAATTTTAAAGTTCGAAGGTTGTTACCATGGCCACAGCGATTCATTATTGGTTAAAGCGGGCTCAGGCCTGGTTACCTTTGGCGAAACTTCATCGGCAGGTGTGCCTAAATCTTTTGCCGAAGAAACGATTGTTATTCCTTTGAATGATACAGCTGCTATTGAGCAGGCTTTTGCTCAGTTTAAAGATCAGATTGCTGCGGTAATTATTGAAGGTATTCCGGCAAACAACGGTTTAATTATGCAGGATGAAGAATACATTCAGTTCCTGCGTAAAATTTGTACCGATAACGGTTCACTTTTAATTTTTGATGAAGTAATTACCGGATTCAGGGTTGGTTTTGAAGGTGCTGCAGCACACTACGGCATTACACCAGATATCGTAACCTATGGAAAAATCATTGGTGGTGGCTTGCCTGTAGGTATGTATGGTGCACGTGCAGAAATTATGGCGCATATTTCTCCTGATGGGGGCGTTTACCAGGCCGGAACACTTTCTGGTAATCCGGTGGCTATGGCTGCAGGTATTGCTACTTTAACCGAACTAAACAAATCGGGTTTTTATAAAGATTTAAATAACAAGGCTCAGGAATTTGTAGCCAGCATTCAGCGCTTTGCTACTGCGCGCAATTATAAATTTAAAGTGTTTACCATTGGTTCTATCTTCTGGTTTGCTTTTACCGATAAAGATAAAATCCAATCGGCCGATGATATTGATGCCGGTAGCATGGAGAAATTCAAAGTGATGCACCGCGAATTATTAAACAGAGGAATTTATTTGGGCCCATCGGGATATGAAGTTGGTTTCGTATCTTCAGCACATACCAAAATCGAACTGGAGAAAGCGAAACGTGCCATATTTGAGGCTTTGGATTTGGTTTTTAAAAAATAACTTAGCGCGATGGTTCGTGATGACGCGGATCATTAACAGAACACGAAGGGGGAAGTAACTTGTTTTATTAAGCGATAGTAGTAAGATTGCTTCGTACCTCGCAATGACGGACAAGAAAACAATCTGTGCAATCCAAAAATCTGTGTAATCAAACCGAAGGAATGAAGAAATCTATAATCATATTTTACGCGTTACTGCTTTACGCATTAATCCAGCTCATTTCGTGGGGTACTTTGGTTGTGCGCTTACAGCCAAGTCGCATGACGATGATTATGGGGGAGGGATCGGTGTTTTTATTTTTGCTTTGCATTGGCGGTTATTTTTTACACCAATCGTTAAAACGCGAAGATAAGTTAAGAGAACAGCAGCAAAACTTCCTAATGTCGATTACACATGAGCTGAAATCGCCGCTGGCAGCCATTAAGCTTTCGATACAGACCATTGTAAAAAGAGATCTGGATAAAGCGAGGCAAGTTTCATTACTGAATAATTCATTAAAAGATATTGAGCGTTTAGATGATCTGGTCGAAAATATGTTGCTGGCAACCAAAATCGAAAACCGCTCGTATAGTTTCCCGAAAGAGGCATTTAATTTTTCTGAGCTGGTAGCTAAAATTACTGATCGTTTACAAGTACACTCTTGTGGTTGCGAGCAGATCATAAATGCTAAAATTCAGCCAAATTTGCAGCTTGTGGGTGACAAATTTGCCTTATCGTCAGTAGTGACCAATTTAATTGAAAATGCAGTAAAGTATTCTAATCCTTGTGATGAGATAAATGTGCATTTAAACGAAGTGGATGGACATATTCACCTCAGTGTGCTGGATAAAGGGCCGGGTATTTCAGATGCCGAAAAAATGTTGATATTTGATAAGTTTTACCGCGTTGGTAACGAGAATGTCAGAAAAGCGAAAGGAACAGGTTTAGGCTTGTTTATTGTGAAAGAGGTTTTACAATACCATGATGCAGATATTACAGTAAAAGACAATCTGCCCCAAGGAAGTATTTTTGAAGTAACATTTAGTTAATCTCAATTATGTCACAAAAATTAAGAATTCTATTGGTAGAAGACGAGGATCACTTGTTAGATGCTATTAAATTAAACCTCGAACTTGAAGGATATAAAGTTCACGCCGTTAAAGATGGCAAAACCGCTCTTAAAGTATTTAAAGAAGAACGCTTCAATCTGATTGTATTAGATGTAATGCTGCCCGAAATGGATGGTTTTCAGGTTTGTGAAACCATACGTTTAGAGAATGCAGAAGTTCCGATTATGTTTTTAACAGCAAAAAACACTTCGGAAGACCGTGTTTTAGGTTTGAAAAAAGGAGCCGACGATTATTTAGTTAAACCATTTAACCTAGAAGAACTGATTCTTCGTGTAGGTATATTGGTTAAACGCAGTTTAAAATCTGATGATTTAAAAGAATTAAACTCTTATAAGATTGGCGATAAAACCATCTATTTTAACTCTTTTGAGTTGAAACATGATGATGGTACCATTACACCGTTAACTAAGAAGGAGACCATGTTGCTGAAATTGTTAATCGAACGTAAAAACGATGCCGTTTCGAGAGAGCAGATTTTAGAAACAGTTTGGAATTACGATGTTTATCCTTCAACCAGGACGATTGATAACTTCATTTTAACTTTCCGTAAGTATTTCGAACCAGATCAGAAAAATCCAGTTTACTTTCACTCTATCCGTGGGGTAGGTTATAAATTTACCGATAGTCATTAATGTACAACAATAAAGGCAGGTATGCTTTAATGGCAGTTTTTCTGCTGGCGGGTTTGGTTTGTGTTTTTTACAATCAATACCAGTTGTCCGCTCTGTCGGCACTTTTATTTGCCTTTGTGATATGGAGTCATTTTAAGCATAGTTCGGTTTTAATGGCTTCAAAGCATTTTAAAAATAACGAATTTGGTAAAGCCAAAGCTTTGCTGGCAGAGGTAACAAAACCAGAGCGTTTAGCCAAAAGCCGCAGGGGTTACTACGAATTTATGCAAGGTAACATGGCATTGAAAGAAGAAGATTGGGATAAAGCCGAATATCACTTTCAACTGGCCAGCCGTTTTCCGGTAGGAGGTAAGAATGAGAAGGCTTACGTATTGATTCATCTGGCTAATTTAGCTTTGCGTAAAAAAGACAGGGAGCGGGCGGAGGCTTATGCCAAACTGGCTAAAGAACTGGCCGAAACGCAACGATCAAAAGATATCATCGTTAAAATAGAAAAGGAAATCAGCAAAATATAATAGGACTATTGTCATTTTGAACAACGAAGCACCAGTTTAGCGATAAAAAGGTACTTCGTTTTTTTTTATTTATACCTTTGCGAAATTAAAATTTTAGCCTACCCATCGTGCTGTACTTGTTTCAGCATCTTTCTGGCAAGGAAGCTACTGCTCAGATGTAAAACTGAGATAGTGAGATGATAAGGCGATACCAAATACAAATCATGAAGAATAATTTATTTTTAGACGCAGCATTTTCAAAACAAACAGAACGCCCACCCGTGTGGATGATGCGTCAGGCAGGCCGTTTTATGCCGCAATATTGGGAAATTAAAAACAAATACTCTTTTTTGGAGATGTGTAAAAATCCCGAAATTGCTGCAGATGTAACCATGTTGCCAGTTGATTTGTTGGATATCGATGCCGCGATTTTGTTCTGCGATATTTTGGTAACAGGTGAAGCCATGGGTGGAGATTTAAGTTTTACGCAAGGTGTTGGGCCTAAGTTTGCCAACCCGGTTCGTACGGCAAAAGATATCGAAAACCTAAATGTTGATTGTTTAGATGAATTACAATACGTAGCTGATGCGATTAAAGTAATTCAGCAGCGTTTAAACGGAAGTATTCCTTTAATTGGCTTTGCTGGTGCACCGTTTACGGTAATGAGCTATTTAATTGAAGGTGGTTCATCTAAAGATTTTAAATTAACCAAACTGTTTATACACAACCAGCCTGAGCTGGCACACAAACTTTTAGCAAAAATTGCCAAAGTAACTGCCGATTATCTTAACCTTCAGATAGCTGCCGGTGTTAACGCTATCCAGATTTTTGACAGCTGGGCGCTTGCCTTATCGTGGAACGATTACCAGGAGTTTTCTCACCGTTACATTCAGGAAATCATTTCGAATTTAAACAGAAAAGATATTCCGGTTATTTCTTTCTGTAAAGGAAGTTCGGTTTTTGCACCAATTATGGCTGAAGCCAAACCAGATGTAATTTCGGTTGACTGGAATGCTGATTTATTGAATATTAAAAATGCTTTGCCAAAAGGTATTGCTGTACAAGGTAATTTAGATCCACATATTTTATACGCTGATAAAGCCGTTATTAAAGCGCAGATCCACAAATTATTTGAACGCATGCGTGGTACCGAAGGTTTTATCTTTAACTTAGGTCACGGTATTATGCCTGATATTCCTTTCGATAACGTAAAATATGCGATTGAAGTAGTGAAGGAGTTTAGGTATTAATTGATAACTCAAGGATAATCACTAAATCACGCCACGAAAGAGATGCTGAAACAAGTTCAGCATGACGTAAGTTAGAATAATTAAAATGATAGAAACCTTATTGCCATACTACCAATATTTCAAAGCAGTGCACATTGTATTTGTAATTAGCTGGATGGCCGGGTTATTTTATATTTTAAGTCTTTTCATTTACCATACCGAGGCTAACGACAAGCCCGAACCAGAAAAGAGTATCCTCCAGAAACAGTTTGTTAAAATGGAGGATACTTTATGGAAAATTATCGCCACTCCGGCAATGATTATTTCTGTATTGGCAGGAGCCGGCATGCTCACCCTAAACAAATCACTATTACAGGCCGATTGGATGTGGGTAAAGCTTGCTTTTGTTGTTGGTTTACTCATTTATCATTTCATTTGCCAAAACATCGTAAAACAGCTTAAAAACAATCAATTTAAGTTAAGCAGTTTCCAATTGCGTTTATGGCGCGAACTCGCTACCATTTTTATGATTGCCATTGTATTTGTGGTGATCCTTAAAAATGCCCTGAATTGGGTTTATGGTTTAATCGGCATTATGGGTGTTGCTATGGCCATAATGATTGCGGTTAAAATGTATAAGAACTACCGTTTGAGAAAATAGGTGAAAGCTGAAGGACCAAAGACTAAAGCAAAAAAATCAAACAGGCCTCTTTGTTTGCTTTTCGTCAACTTCGCATGCTTTGCGGTTAAATAAACCAAAAACTATTCTAAATTTGGGCGATAAAATCCAAGCTCATGTTTATACAATTGGGTCTGAAAAAGACCTTGCTCCTAATATCTTTTCTTTGTACCTCTGTTGCTGCTTTTGCACAATTTAATCAATCGGCTTTCGAAAACCGGATCCGCCCCGACAGCAGTTTAACCAACGAGGTACATTTTAATTTCTACAATTTCAATTATGTGCGTAATTATGAGTATACCAACGATTTTCACGATGGTTATACCTTATACGGTACACAGTTACAGCCGCAGATTGTGTATTATGCGCACCCTAATCTGGCCATTACAGCCGGAGCTTTTATCCGTAAAGATTTTGGTAGAAACGGCGTTAGCGATGCTAAACCTTTATTCAGTTTAAAATATCACAAAAGAAACCTGACCTTAATTTTCGGAAGTTTAGAAGGTGGTATTCAGCATAAATACATAGAACCGCTTTACGATTTCGAAAGAACTATTACGACTCCAATTGAATATGGTACACAGCTTTTGGTAGAACGCAAAAGATTTAATTTAGATGCCTGGATTGCCTGGCAAAAGATGATTTATAAAGGCGACCCGGCCAAAGAAGAAATTATAGGTGGTTTATCTACCGAAACCACACTTGCCGAAAGTAATGGCTGGAAATTTAGTGTACCTGCCCAGTTTTTGGCTTTTCACCAGGGCGGTCAGATTGATGTGCTTAAAGACATACCAATTAGCACCTTGTTTAATGGTGCGGCTGGTTTAAAACTGCACAAGGCCATTAACACCAATATTAAGCAGGTATATACTGATAACTATGTTGCGGTGTACAAAGACCTTTCGCCAGATAAAAGAAGGGCTTACGAAGGTGGTTTTGGATTATGGCTAAACGCAGGTGTAGAAAGTAAATGGGGAAGTTTGGTTGCCTCATACTGGAAAGGCAATAATTTTATTTCGATTAAAGGTATGCCACTTTATGAATCGGTTTCAGATAATTTGTACAGTCCGGGCTTAAGACAGAGCTCACGCAACATTGTTTCGCTGCGTTATGCTTATCAAAAAGAGCTGATCCCGCATTTATATCTTGATGTTCGTTTCGAACCGCATATTGATCTCGATCATACCGATAAACAACTCCAGTTTAACCACTCCTTTTTCTTAACCTATAAGCAGGATTTTAAATTGTTTAAGGTTAAGAAACCAGAAAGGTAAAAGCGAAAACTAAACTTTGGTTTTTATTCATTGCTGCTGACTGAAGTCAGCAGCAATGAAATAATTTTCAAACCTCGTAGATTTCTAAAACCTACGAGGTTTGTTGTTTTTGAGTACTACCTTATGTTTTTAAACCCGATAGAAGCGAAAACACGAAGGTGAGGAACGAACCGAGGTTTTGGAGCGGATAGCAGGGCTACAGCCTCCGATGAAATGCTGAATGTTCATTTTCAGATAAAAAATCTATATCTTTCCTGAAAAAGTGATTGCTTTTTATCTTATTGATAATCAGTGGTGTTGTAAATTAATTTAACTTTATTTAACTTTTTCCATCCCTCCATGCAACCATTGTTTGTAATTGACCATCTTCTATATACAAACACACAATGAAATTGACGCGAAGCTATACGATAAACGATTTGATGGAAGGCTGCAAAGCCGGCGATCGGAAGATGCAGGAGCTGCTGTACAGGCAAACTGCATCGAAAATGCTGGCCGTTTGTATGCGCTACGCCAAAGATAGAATGGAAGCTGAAGATGTACTGCAAATGGGTTACATTAAAGTTTTTCAGAAGATTAAGGAATACCGGGGGGAGGGTTCTTTTGAAGGTTGGATTAGAAGGGTAATGGTAAACACAGCCATTGAAAGCTACCGCAAAAACCTGCGCAGCTTAAATGTTGTTGAAATAGATGAAGCTTACGAGCAGCCTTCAACAGGATTTGATTTTAGCCGTTTAGGCATGCAAGACCTGATGAAAGTGATACAAAAACTGGCAGATGGTTACCGGATGGTTTTTAACATGTACGTAATAGAGGGCTACTCGCACAAAGAAATAGGCGAAACACTTGGTATCTCAGAAGGAGCAAGTAAATCGCAGTTATCGAGAGCTCGGGCAATATTAAAGGAAGAAATTATAAAAATGGAGGGATTTGGTTATGCAACCTACACAGGATAAGGATTTTGATCGGCTGTTTAAAAACGCTTTTGACGATGCCGAGATCACACCATCGAGGGATTTATGGAGCAATATAGAGAGCGGAATTGAGCCGAAGAAAAAAAGGATTATACCCGTTTACTGGTTATCGGCAGCTGCGGTATTATTGGTAGTTACAGCAGGTATTTTAGTTTATCAGCAACAAAATGTTAATCCTAAACAGTTAACAAGCTATGTTGCCCCTAAAGTAAAACCAACTGTGGCAGAACAACCTGTTCAGGATTCGGTTGTTACCAATGTTAAGCCGATTGAAAAAGCAGAAGTGGTTTTACCGGTTAGTACTAAGGCAGCTAGCAATTTGGCTAAAACTACTGTTAAAAAAGTAGCTAAACCTGTTGAGAAACAAAAAATAGTTACTGCTACCGAAGTTTTAAAACAAGAAATTACAATAGCTAAAACAGAAGAGCCTAAAAAGGATATTAAAACAAGAATTGAAGAAGCAATTCTTCAGCCCGAGAAAGAAATCGTAATTGCGGCTAACCCTGTACCAGCCAAGGTAGATGAACCCATTAATGATAACGATGAGCAGAATATCAAAAATATCCGTAACGTGGGCGATGTGGTAAACCTCATTGTAAACAAGGTAGATAAGCGGAAAGACAAGTTTATCCAGTTCAGAACGGATGATGACGATTCTTCACTATCATCAATCAATATCGGGCCCTTTAAAATAGGCAAACGGAAGAAATAACAGTTATCAGTTGGCAATTATCAGTTAACAGCATCTAACATTGCAACATTAAAATTTTACAACATTAAACATAACAAACACACAGATATGAAACGTCTAATTTTTACAACACTTTTGGTAAGCGGGCTTGCCGGTGTTATGGCTCCAGGTGCTTTTGCACAACAAGATACCACCAAAAAGAAAATGGATTATAGTGAAGGTCACGGTATTATTTTAAAAAGTAAGCCAGCTGATTCAGCTAAAAAAGGCCGCTTTGTTGGCGGAATTACCTTTACCAGGGTTGATTTGGGCTTCTCGAGATTAATTGATAACGGAAGTTTTAATTTATCGCCAAGCAACGACTTTTTAGACTATAAAGGAGGTAAAACAAGTACATTCTCTTTTGATATCTTACAACTTGGCTACCGTTTTAATTCGAACTTTAAAGTGTATGTAGCAGGTGGTTTCGATTGGACTTTGATCCGTTTAAGAAAAGATATTACCATCGCTAAAAATTCAAATGAATTTGTTTATACCGATCAGTCGCCGGTGCATTTCTCTAAAAACCGTTTCTCGAGCAGCTACGTGCATATTCCATTGAACTTTGAATTTCGCACTGCCGAAAATAAAAACAGCAAAAGATTTTACCTGGTGTTAGGTCCTGAAGTGAGCTTTTTGTTGAACGGTAAGATTAAACAAATTAGTGAAGAGCGTGGTAAAGAGAAGCAATACGATAGCTACCACTTTCAATCAGTTCGTTACGGAGGTACAATCAGGTTCGGGTACGGTGGTTTGGGCTTATTTACCAAATACTATTTCAACGATATGTTTACCACTTCGCAGCAAGCTGGCTTAAAAAACATGAGCTTCGGGGTTACTTTTGGGTTAAATTAACCCCTATATCCCCTGAAGGGGACTTGATTACGACAGCACACAAATGAACAGATCCTGTTTCGGTTAGGCGAGACAGGATTTTTTTGCTTTAAGCTTTAGTCTTTTCCGCTTTAAGCTTATTCACTATCTTTACCCCGTGAGCAATACCCTAATCAGTGTTAAAAATTTAACGAAGCAATATCAGGCAGAACAGGCCGGCGGGATTAAAAATGTAAGTTTTGAGATCAAAAGAGGCGATGTAGTAGCCATTATTGGCGAAAGTGGAAGCGGAAAATCTACCTTGTTGAAATCAATTTACGGTTTGTTGAAAACCGATGAAGGAGAAATCTATTTTGATGACAAGCGCGTTAAAGGACCTGATGAACAACTGATACCCGGCCATAAGCAGATGAAAATGGTGACGCAAGACTTTTCGCTAAATATCTATGCCAAGGTATACGATAATATTGCCTCGCAACTATCCAATACCGACCTGAAAACCAAAGCTGAAAAAACTTTGGCCATTATGGAACATCTACGGATTTTGCCGCTCCAAAATAAAAAGATTATAGAATTAAGCGGTGGCGAACAGCAGCGTGTGGCTATTGCCAAAGCCATGGTTTCAGATACGCAGGTTTTGCTTTTAGACGAACCTTTTAGCCAGGTTGATGCCTTGCTTAAAAACCAGCTACGTGCCGATATTAAACGTGTGGCGGCCGAAACTGGCGTAACTGTAATACTGGTATCGCACGATCCTGCCGATGGTTTATTTTTGGCCGATCAGTTGCTGATTTTGCGTAACGGAGAACTTTTGCAAACGGGCAAACCTGCTGAAATTTACCAGCACCCGGCGCATATTTATACGGCCCAAATTTTAGGTAATGCGGTAGTATTGCCAGCTGCTGATGCCGAAAAAATAGGTTTAAAAACACAAAAAGATACTGTGGTATTTTATCCTGAATGGGCAGAGGTGAGTAGCAACTGGAGTAGCAGACGTTTTGAAGTGAAGGACGTGTATTACAAAGGTTTTTACGACGAATTACTGGTTGAAAGAAATGGCGTTCACATCCGTGCCATACAATTGAACAGGGGAGAGCATAAAAAAAACGACCACGTTCAGTTGAACATTAGTCGTTTTTTAGAGTTTTAACCAGAGTTACTAGTCAGAAGAAGAAGTAACCAGTACAATACGGGCTCCAATACTTGCTGTTGGTCTCACGGGCGCTAAATTTCTGTTTGCACTGTTCTGTAAGTACACTCTTATTCTTCCGGGGAATGAACTATAGCTATATGAGTCAGTTCCGTAAGTAAAAGGTAAGGCATCATAACCGTCATCGTTAAAACGTGCGAACGATAAAATGATACCATCATCTTCATATTGTTCAATTCTGTTGTCGCTAATATCTACATATAAGTAAGAACCATTTGCAGCATCACTGGTTGCAACCCAAGCACTTGGCTGAATGGTTTTATAAATGGTGATGTTCGGTGTGTTTTGAACAATAGTGTCTTTTTTGCAGGAAGCCAGACCTAGCGTGGCAATGCAAAGCATTAAGATAGTTAGTTTTTTCATGTTGATTAGTTTTTATTTGTGTGTGTGATTTTGATATTACAAATCTTCTGCCAAAAAATGCAAGACCGTATTAATGGATTAATTATTGTACAGTGAGGTTGGTAGACAATTGTTAATTTTCCGTTTTTTAAATGATATGAAGCTCTTTATTCGCCTCTTGCCCTGGTTAATCCTCTTGATTGCAGGCTACTTATTTATCGCTAAAAAATTCAGTATCAATACCACTGTAGAAAGTAAACATCAGCTCCTGGTCGAGAAAATTGAGGCCATAGGTAAACTGGAGCTGGTTAGGTATCAGATTAGTGACGTTTTAGAACACAAAAACAAGACAGATTTTTTGCCCGAAGCCAGTGTTTTGCTCATTGTTAAAGCCGAAGCAGTTGGCTGTATCGATTTAACCAAAATTACCCGCGAAGATATCCGTATTGATGCCGATACAGCTGTAGTAAATTTACCACAGCCCGAAATCTGTTATGTCAAAATTGACCATAAAAACTCACGGGTGTACGATACCAAAATGGCTTTCTTTAGAGAAGCTGATCTGGTAGATGAAGCTTATAAAGCTGCCGAGAGGCAAGTTGCTGCTGAAGTGAAGAAATCGAATATTTTAAGCCAAACCAAAACCAATGCTGCCAATGTATTAAAACCGATTATTGAAGGATTGGGTTATAAAAATGTAAGGTTAACTTTTGAGTAATTATTTAATTTATTTAACCGCAGAGAACACAAAGAAAGGGGCGCAAAGAGCATAGAGTTGGATGTTTATTTCTTTAGCCCCTTGCACAATCTATCTTGTCTTAACTTTTACTGTTTAAAGGCTCGAAGAGGTTATCTGTTTTAAACCCCAAACTTCCGACTTTCGATCTCCTGACCCGGGACTTTTTCTACAGGAAATCCTCGCGGTGTGGATTAAAGATATCAATCAACAACCCTGCTTCGAGGCAAACTACCCCGTGGAATACATTACTGGGCGCAAAGAAAACATCGCCTTCGTTCAGGATTTTTTTATCCTCGCCCATACTTACTTCAAAACTTCCTTTAGCTACATAACTCATTTGCAGGTGAGGGTGGTTGTGAACAGATCCGATGGCTCCTTGTTCAAAAGCTACCTTAACCAGCATTAACTGATCATCGTAAGCCATGATTTTACGCTTTATCCCAGCACCTAAGTCTTCCCAATCAATATCGCTATCAGAAATTAATGCTTTGTTGGTTAAGTCATTAAAGTTCATTTTTTATAAGTTGTGTCATGTTGAGCTTGTAGAAACACTACGACTGTCCTTCGACAAGCTCAGGATGACAATTTAACAAAACCTTAAACCAAGTACTCAAACAAAGTCTGATCCTGGTTCAGTTCGATAATTTCAAATTTAAAATCTTTCATGCGTTGTAATAAACTCGCATAATCGTTTTTGTTCGAAAGCTCAATGCCTACCAACGCCGGACCATTTTCTTTGTTGGTTTTTTTAATAAACTCGAAACGGGTAATATCATCCTGCGGACCCAAAACTTCATTTACAAATAATTTTAGCGCACCCGGTCTTTGCGGAAAACGAACGATGAAGTAGTGTTTCAAACCTTCGAAAAGTAAAGATTTCTCTTTAATCTCCTGCATACGCTCTATATCGTTGTTTCCGCCGCTCACGATACATACGATCGTTTTGCCTGCGATCTGCTCTCTGAGCTGATCTAATGCAGCCACAGATAGTGCTCCAGCAGGTTCCACTACAATGGCATCTTCGTTATAAAGCTTCAATATGGTCGTACAGATTTTTCCTTCCGGGATCAAATGCATCTGATCGAGCAGTTCCTTGCAATATTCGTAAGTAATATGCCCAATTCTTTTTACAGCAGCCCCATCTACAAAACGGTCTATCTCGTCTAAAGTAAAAGGCCCGCCGTGCTCCATAGCTGTAACCATTGATGGTGCACCAAGTGGCTCAACACCTACCAGTTTAACATCGGGTTTAACCGTTTTCAGGTAAGCACTTACACCCGAAGCTAGTCCACCACCACCTACAGGCATTACTACCATGTCTAAATCTGGCAGATCTTCAAAAATTTCTACACCAACAGTAGCCTGTCCTTCAATTACTTTTTCGTCATCAAAAGGCGGAATAAATGTGGCTGCATGTGCAGCGCTGTAAGCCAAAGCTTCTTTTAGGCAATCGTCAAAAGTATCGCCAACCAAAACCACTTCCACATTTTCGCCACCAAACATGTAAGTTTGTTTTACTTTCTGTTTAGGGGTAATTTCGGGCATAAAAATAACACCCTTAATGCCCAGTTTTTTGCACGAGTAGGCAACACCCTGTGCATGGTTTCCGGCACTTGCACAAACTACCCCGTTAATTAACGATTCCTGAGGAAGCGAACTGATTTTATTGTAGGCACCACGTAATTTATAGGAGCGCACAATCTGCAAATCTTCCCTTTTTAAATAAATATTGGCATTGTAGTAAGAAGAAAGTCCGGCATTAAACTCAAGTGGGGTACGTTTTACCACGCCTTTGAGCCTTTCGTTCGCAGATTTAAAATCCAGTGTATGTGGTGTTGTAGTATTCATTTTTATTAGTATCAGGTATAGAGAATTGAGTATTAAGGCCGATATTCTCTTATATTTTTCTTTTTGTCATTGCGAGGTACGAAGCAATCCTACAACTATAGCTACTAGTAAATCCTAGTGCTTTAAGATTGCTTCGTACCTCGCAATGACGGGTTATTGCTACGCTAAATGCAGCGCTACCAATTGGTTCAAATCAGTGTCGTTAATACCTTGTTTGCTATCGGCTAAAACCAAAAACTGTTTGTAAACAATATCCAGGTGCTCTTTTTCTAATTTATGGCCTAAACGCTCTAAATGGTGTTTTAAGGCATGGCGACCACTTCTTGCAGTTAATACAATAGTTGCATCAGGAAAACCAACATCTTCTGGTTTAATAATTTCGTAGTTTTCGCGATTTTTCAAGAAACCATCCTGGTGTATTCCAGAACTGTGCGAAAATGCATTACCGCCTACAATTGCTTTGTTAGGTTGTACAGGCATGTTCATCTGGTTTCTTACCATGTGGCTCATTTCGTAAAAACGGGTAGCATCAATCTGGGTGTTTAAGCCCAAACTTTTGTGTGTTTTTAAAATCATTACCACTTCTTCCATTGAGGTATTACCTGCACGCTCGCCAATACCGTTAATGGTACATTCTACCTGGCGGGCACCATTTTGTAAACCGGCAATAGAGTTTGCGGTAGCTAAACCTAAATCGTTGTGGCAGTGAACTGAAATAATCGCATTATCGATATTTTTTACATTTTCTTTTAAGAAAAGGATTTTCGAACCATATTGGTCTGGTAAGCAGTAACCGTTGGTATCAGGAATGTTTACTACGGTTGCACCAGCAGCAATTACCGCTTCAACCATTTTGGCTAAAAATTCGATATCGGCACGGCCGGCATCTTCTGCGTAAAATTCTACATCCTCTACATATTTTTTGGCATATTTTACGGCTTCTACGGCTCGTGCTAAAATATCTTCGCGGGTGCTGTTAAATTTATGTTTGATGTGGAAATCGGAAGAACCAATACCAGTGTGGATACGAGGTCTTTTGGCATAACGCAAAGCATCGGCAGCAACATCGATATCATTTTTATTGGCGCGGGTTAAGGCACAAATAATGGGATCATTAACTGCTTTTGATAATTCGATAACGCTATTGAAATCGCCCGGGCTTGATACCGGAAAACCAGCTTCAATCACATCAACACCTAAAAGTTCGAGTGATTTTGCGATTTCTACTTTTTGGTTTGTATCTAACTGGCAGCCTGGAACCTGCTCACCGTCACGTAAGGTCGTGTCGAAAATATAAACTTTGTTTGGGTCGTGAATCATAATCTTAGGTTTAGGATGTGATTAATTTTTGTGATAAGAATTTTAATACCAATTTACCCATTTCGGCTGTGCCTAAAACTTTAAAACGGTTGGTAGTTTGGTCGGCTATATCATGTGTTCTGAAACCTTCTTTCAATACCTGGTCAATGGTATCAACCAATAATTTTGCTTCTTCTTTAAGTCCGAAACCAATTTCGAGCATTAACGCGGCCGATAGGATAGAAGCCAGCGGGTTGGCCAAATCTTTACCGGCAATATCGTGTGCCGAGCCGTGTATTGGCTCAAAGAAACCAGTGCTTTCACCAACAGAAGCTGAAGCGAGCATACCCATAGAGCCTGCAATCTGCGAAGCCTCATCCGTTAAAATATCACCAAATAAGTTGGCGGTTAACACCACGTCGAACTTTTTAGGGTTTTTAATTAACTGCATGGCAGCATTATCAATAAACATGTGCTCGGTTTCTACATCAGGGTATTGTTTAGCAATTTCCTGAACAGTTTCGCGCCACAAGCGAGAACTTTCTAAAACGTTGGCTTTATCTACTGAACATAATCTTTTGTTACGCTGTTGTGCAGCCTGATAAGCTTTATGCGCAATACGCTCTACTTCGTAGCGGTGGTAGATCATTAAATCAGAGGCCGTTTTTCTGTCTTCAGAACGTGTTTTCTCTCCAAAATAAACGTCGCCTGTTAACTCACGGAAAAACAAAATATCGGTTCCCCTTAAAATTTCAGGTTTAATGCTTGATGCCTGAAGAAGTTCATCAAATAGTAATATCGGGCGGAGATTGGCAAATAACCCCAGTTCCTTGCGGATTTTTAATAAACCCTGCTCAGGTCTAACTTTTAAACTTGGGTCGTTATCGTATTTGGCATGTCCAATGGCACCAAATAAAATCGCATCACTTTGTCTTGCTTTTTCTAAAGTTTCATCTGGCAAAGGCTCTCCAGTTACTTCAATAGCCGCATGGCCCATTAAAGCCTCTTCAAAAACAAATTCATGACCAAAAATTTCAGCAATTTTTTCTAATGCTGCTTTTCCCCAGGTGGTGACTTCCGGGCCAATACCATCTCCAGGTATTACTAAAATGTTCTTCTTCATGTTAAATTCTCCTATGCTTAACCTCGATTTGAAGGATTTAAAACTATCCTGTAAATCTCCGGCCTAGCTCAATATTTCTATATTTAAACTTTCGACGACTTTTACTTCGCCTTTTTCTAATAATATTCTTTTTTCAAGGCAGGTTGGCAGCTGCGATTCAAAATGGCCAACATAAATTACGGTCATGCCGTTGCTGCACAGTTCGTCAACCAGTTGGTTAAAACGTTGTGTTTGTTGCAGGTCTAAACCTTGGCATGGTTCATCCAGAATTAACAATTCGGGATTTTTGATGATGGTTCTGGCCAGTAAAACCAGTCGCTGCTTACCCAGCGGAAGTGAGGTGAGCAGCTCATTTTTATTTTCTGTTAAACCAAAATATTCAACCAGTTCATCAACCTGGCTGCTTTTGGTATAAGGCAATTGCTGAAAGAGGCCTACGGTATCGTAAAAGCCCGAAGCAATACTTTGCCAAACGGTTGCCGTGGCATCGAAATACCAATGAAACTCTGGTGATATCAGTCCAATGTGTTGCTTAATATCCCAGATGCTTTCGCCACTTCCACGACGGTTGCCAAACAGATACAGTTCGTTGGCGTACGATTGTGGGTGATCGCCGTTTACGAGACTTAACAAGGTAGATTTGCCTGAGCCATTGTGCCCTTGTAAAAGCCATTTTTCACCAGCCTTAACTTCCCAATTGATGTTTTTAAGCACCTGCTTTTCGCCATAGCTGATGCTTACATCAACCATTTTAACGATATTATCAGACGAATAAAACGGCAATTCTTTTAAAAAGACAGGAATTTCCCTGTTATGTGCTTCAAAGGTAGCTGCAGTGCTATCTCTGGTATACGAAGCTACAAGTTGTCCCTCTTTAATTTCTGCAAAACGGTGGATGCATGATGGCAACTCCTGATCATTGCTGATTAAAATCAATTGTACACCCTCATCAGTAATTTGATCGAGCAGGATGTTCAGATTTTTGCGCGAAGCGGTATCTAAACCTGTATAAGGCTGATCTATAATCAATAACTGTGGTTTTAACCACAAAGCTTTAACCAGCTGTAATTTTTTGTGCTCGCCACTTGATAGTTCGATTAACTGCGAGCTGGCAAAAGTAGAAAAGCCCAGGGCTTCTAAAATCGGTTCAACGCGATCAAAGTGAAGGCCTTTTTCTTTTCCAAAATGTACCAGTTCGGCATGCACGGTTAAAGTATCTTTAGCCTGCTGGCTGGTATAACGCTGCTGATAATAAAAGTTGGCAACGCCTTCCAGGTTTTTAAACTGATACCAGCTATCAACAAATAAAACTTCGGCAGGTAATTTACTTTGCGGATCGAAATCAATTTCGATACTGCCCTGTGTCGCAGTTATGCCAGCAATAGCCTTGGCCAAAGCAGTTTTTCCACTACCACTTTCGCCCCACAAAACCCAATTTTCGCCAACATTTATTTCCCAATACAATTCCTTAAGCACCGCTTTGTTGCGGTACGCCAGGTTGAGGTGCTGAATGTGGACAAATGGTTTAAACATTATTTTGCTTGTTCGAATTCTTCGATTAATTGTTTTTGGGCCAGGATGAAATCGATATCATCGTAACCGTTTATTAAACACGATTTTTTGTATGGATTGATCTCAAAAGATTCCTGTGCACCTGTGTCTACAAGGGTAACAGTTTGGTTTTCCAGATCAACTTCCAGTGCAGATTGTGCGCTAGCATCAACCGATTTGAAAATTTGTGCCAGAAAATCGTCGCTTACCTGAATAGGCAATAAACCATTATTTAAGGCATTTCCTTTAAAAATATCGGCAAAGAAACTGCTGATAACGGCATCAAAACCTGCATCCTGAATAGCCCATGCAGCATGCTCGCGGCTACTGCCACAACCAAAATTTTTACCAGCAACTAAAACGCGGCCACTATAGGTTGGGTTGTTCAATACAAATTCGGGCTTTGGTGTATTGTCGCCATTATAGCGCCAATCGCGGAACAGGTTTTCGCCAAATCCCTCGCGCGTGGTGGCTTTTAGAAACCTCGCCGGAATAATCTGGTCGGTATCTATGTTTTCTATGTTTAATGGCACTACTGCCGATGTTAATTTTGTGAACTTTTTCATTTTTTTATGATGATTACACAGATTAAATGATTTCACCGATTAGGGTGATTTCACTGATTTAATGATTACACCGATTGCCGGTCATCATCCATTGTTTTATTTTTTAATTTGGATGTTGGGCCCTATGCCTTCCACCTGATCACCTTCTACCTTTTGAGGGCTTTAACTCTTAATCTCCTGTAGTCGGCTATCCATTCTCCGCTAATAAAGTAATCGGGTTTCAGGATTTCAACTGCCAGGTTTTTTATCGATTCGGCCTGCGCTTCGTCTAAATTTTTAAATGCATGTTGGGCAAACTGGTTAATCCAAACGTACATGCCTGCTTCGCCAATTAGTTTGGTTGGCCTGTCGAACAACCAAACCTGCTCTACTTCAAAACCTTTCGATTCGAGTAAGCTGGCATAAGTGCTAACAGACGGAAAGTACCAGAAATCGGTTACCACCTGATCTGTAAAACCCAGCTGACTGGCGGCAGTAGCAATGGCATCGGTAATGCTTTTCACATTTCCTTTACCTCCAAATTCGGCTACCAGCCTTCCGCCTGGTTTTAAACTTTTAAATAAACCTTCGGCTAAGGCTTGCTGGTTTTCAATCCAGTGGAAAGTAGCGTTGCTAAAAACTGCATCGAAGTTTTCCTGATAGGGGAGGCTTACTCCATCTACCACTTCGAAGCTCAGGTTGGGATACGCTGCTTTTGCATTGGCTACCATATCGGCAGAGGCATCAGTTCCTAAAACCAGTGCTCCGCTTGCTGCAATTTGTGCCGCCAGCTGACCTGTGCCACAACCTACATCTAAAATATGTTCACCGGCTTTCGGCGCTAACCATTGCAGAACATCTGCTCCGTAATCTGATACGAAGTGATGCTGCTTATCGTATAATGTTGCATCCCAAACTATTTCTGGCATAACTACTTCTTTTATTTTACCACCTTAGGCACCTAAGACTTTTTTCATTTTAACTCCATAGACATATAAACGGTTTGAGTTTTATAGTCGTGGACTTAACCTTCTACCTTTTAACCTTCAGCCTTCTACCTCTAAATAATGCTCAACTGTTGGAAAAGGCTCATAAAAATGATGCAATAACTTTTTCCAATCCTGATAAGCTGCTGAGCCTCTAAAACCTGCTGTATGGTCTTCGAGCGTTTCCCAGTTCACCAACAGGATGTATTTATCGGCTACCTCAACACATTTTTTAAGCTGATGCGAGATATAGCCTTTCATTGTGCTGATTAATTTTTCGGCCTGGTTAAAGGCTTTTTCAAAATCAGCCGATAAACCTGGCTTTACATTTAATATGGCAACTTCCAGTATCATATTTTATTTTCTTCATTGCTTCATGCCTCGCAATGAAGAGTATTTCGCTTTAAACTTTCTCTAATAATTCCCTTACATCAGTAATTTTTCCGGTAACTGCTGCTGCTGCTGCTGTAAGTGGACTTGCCAGTAAGGTACGGGCGTTTTGTCCCTGTCTGCCTTCAAAATTTCTGTTTGATGTAGAAACACAATATTTACCAGCCGGGATTTTATCTTCGTTCATACCTAAGCAGGCACTACAGCCTGGTTCGCGTAACTGGAAACCTGCAGCTTCGAAAATTTTATCTAAACCTTCGTTTTTAGCTTGCTGTTCTACTTGTTTCGAACCCGGAACAATCCAAACGGTTACATTATCCGCTTTGTGTTTGTCTTTTACAAAATTGGCTACTTCGCGCAAATCTTCGATGCGTGAATTGGTACAGCTTCCGATGAAAACGTAATCGATCGGTTTACCGATTAAAGCAGCATCATCGTCAAAGCCCATATAATCAAGCGCTTTTTTGTACGATACTTTTTCAGTTTCTGGTTGTGCTGCGGTTGCAGGAATATGTTCCTGAATACCCATTCCCATTCCCGGATTGGTACCGTAGGTAATCATCGGGGCAATATCTGCAGCGTCGAAAGTTAAAACACTATCAAATTTCGCATCTGCATCGCTATATAAAGTTTTCCAGTAAGCTAAAGCTTTATCCCATTCTTCGCCGGCAGGAGCAAACTCTCTTCCTTTAATGTAATCGAAAGTAATTTGATCAGGAGCAATTAATCCACCTCTGGCACCCATTTCGATACTCATGTTACAGATCGTCATTCGGGCTTCCATACTTAAAGCCTCAATTGCCGAACCAGCATATTCTATAAAATAACCTGTACCGCCAGCGGCAGAGATTTTGGCAATAATGTATAAGATAATGTCTTTTGCACCTACGCCTTTACCCAGCTCGCCATTAACCTCAATTTTCATGGTTTTAGGTTTCGATTGCAACAAACACTGTGTAGCAAAAACCTGTTCTACCTGCGAAGTTCCGATACCAAAGGCAATGGCACCAAAAGCACCGTGCGTAGAAGTATGACTGTCTCCGCAAACCATGGTTTTACCTGGTAGGGTAATACCTAACTCCGGACCGATTACGTGAACAATGCCTTGAAACGGATGGCCTAAACCATACAACTCAACGCCAAATTCAGCACAGTTTTTGGTTAGCATATCTACCTGATAGCGCGAAAGCTCTTCTTTTATCGGCAACAACTGATTTAAGGTAGGCACGTTATGATCGGCTGTTGCTACAGTTTGTTTCGGACGCAAAACAGGCAATCCTCTTTTGCGCAAACCATCAAATGCCTGCGGAGAAGTTACCTCGTGTATTAAGTGTGTATCAATGTATAGAATATCAGGAAATCCTTCTTCACTTTTTACAACGTGAGCATCCCAAATTTTTTCTACTAATGTTTTTGACATTTTTTATGAATTTTTTAAACCTCGCAGGTGCAAAAACCTGCGAGGTTTGGTGTTTATTATGCTGTTTTAATCGCCTTCATTGCAGTCATTGCCTTACGCAAAGTTGCTCCAATTTGTTCTACCTCGTGAGAACGGATAGCCTCATTAACATCAATTAATTGTCTGTTATCTACAGCTCCATCTTTACCCTCGTTAAAGTTTTTACCTACTAAATCGGTATCTACTTTTTTCATGAAATCGCCTAAAAGCGGTTTACATGCCTGATCGAATAAATAACAGCCGTATTCTGCAGTATCAGAA
Organism: Sphingobacteriaceae bacterium; assembly: GCA_965284455.1. GTDB lineage: Bacteria > Bacteroidota > Bacteroidia > Sphingobacteriales > Sphingobacteriaceae > Pedobacter. The sequence continues at coordinate 3,338,928 of OZ260086.1, read as the reverse complement.
ATTACACGGTTCATTTCGAATAATTTTTTACGTGCAATGGTGTTGGCAATAAGTGGTGTTTCGTGTAACGACTCATAGTAAGCCGATTCTGGTTTAATACCTGCTTGTACCATGGTTTCGAAAGCCAATTCAACACCGGCACGTACAAAGGCAACCATTAAAAGGTAGTTGTCGAAATATTCCTGCTCACCAATTTTAACATCACCAGCTGGTGTTTTTTCGAATGCAGTTTCGCCGGTTTCAGCTCTCCATGCCAATAGATTTTTATCGCCATTTGCCCAGTCTTCCATCATGATGCGGCTAAATTCGCCACTCATAATATCATCCTGGTGTTTTTGGAATAATGGGCGCATAATGTCTTTCAACTCCTCAGAGATTTCGAAAGCTTTAATTTTAGCCACATTGCTTAATCTATCCATCATGGCTGTAATACCACCTTGTTTTAAGGCTTCGGTAATTACTTCTACACCATATTGAACCAATTTAGAAGCGTAACCAGCATCGATTCCTTTTTCTACCATTTTATCGAATGATAGTATAGAACCCGTTTGCAATAAACCACAAAGGATGGTTTGCTCGCCCATTAAATCAGATTTTACCTCGGCTACGAAAGATGATTTTAATACACCAGCTCTGTGACCACCAGTACCTACGCAATAAGCTTTAGCCTGAGCCAAACCTTTACCCTGAGGATCATTTTCAGGGTGAACTGCAATTAGGGTAGGTACACCAAAACCTCTTACATACTCTGCTCTAACTTCACTACCCGGGCATTTAGGTGCCACCATAATTACTGTTAAGTCTTTACGGATTTGCATACCTTCTTCAACGATGTTGAAACCGTGCGAGTATAATAAAGTTGCACCTTCTTTCATTAAAGGCATAATTGCATTTACTACTGCGGTATGTTGTTTATCAGGAGTAAGGTTAATTACCACGTCAGCAGTTGGGATCAATTCTTCGTAAGTGCCAACTTTGAAATTGTTTTCAGTAGCATTTTTCCACGAATCTCTTTTACCTTCAATCGCTTCTTTACGCAATGTATAACTAACATCTAAACCACTATCTCTTAAATTTAAACCCTGGTTTAAGCCTTGCGCTCCGCAACCTACAACTACCAGTTTTTTACCTTTTAGTGCGCTAACGCCATCTAAAAATTCAGAACTGTCCATGAAGTCGCAAACACCTAATTGGTTTAATTTTTCTCTAAGCGGTAATGTGTTAAAATAATTTGCCATTGTTTTTATTGGTTAATTTCTATTTAATTATCGGGTTTATATTTTCTTTTTTGGTTGATTTCACTGATTAAGTGATTTCACCGATTCTTCCATTTTAAACTTTTTTCTTCAAAGCTGAGGCATAGCCATAGTGCACATTATCGTGACCGATGGTGGTAATCAATACCTCTTCAATACTGTTTAACTGTACACCATAAGTTGCCGTTACAAAAGGGGTAATGTTTGGAAATAAGCCGTTGACGTAATCTTCTTTTATTTTTTCAATACTCTCAATTGCTATTGCCTTTAATTCTGCGATTTCCTCTGCTGATACAGTATAAGTTGGTTTCGTATCTTTTTTATAATAATCGTTAAACTTTACAGCGTTTGCATCCGGCCAGATACCAGTACGAAAATAACTAAGTGTTTGCGTGCTCACTACAATGTGGCCAAAGTTCCAGATGATGTTGTTGTTATAACCATCCGGGATTTTATTTAATTGTTCGACCGTTAAGCTATCAACCAACCTAATAAATGCCGTTCTTGTGTTTATAATAAATTCGAATATCTGATCCATTCTGTTATTGCTTTTCTGCCTCGGTTAAAGTTTGGTTAAACGTAATCTTGTTATAAAACGGATCGTTTACTGTTACTGCCCATGTTCCGTAAAATGTTTTTTCCAGACCCGGGCGGTTGTATTTATACTTTTTATCAATTAAGATTTTATGAAATTCTTTCAGCCCGGTACAATCTACAAATACACTTGCACCTGGGGAACAGTCTCCATGATGCTCACTTAAATGTAATTCGATGCCATTGAGCGAAATCTGCATATAAACCGGGGTGTTTTCTTCAAAAGTATGCTCCCAATCTATTTTAAAGCCCAACCAGTTTACATAAAACTCGATTGCTTTATTATAATCGAATATTCTGAGTACGGGTATGGCTTTATTGCATTTCATATTACACTTTTTTACATGGTAAAAATCTTTCCACCTTTTTCTAAAAACTCGTTTTCTACCAACTCTTCGCCTGGTTCGAAAGCTTCGAATTCTTTGAGTTTTTCGTGGAAACCAGCACTGTCTTTAATAATTGCTACCCTCGCTGAACGCACAAATTCGATTAATTCGTAAGGCTCTAAAGCTTTTACAAGTGCATCGGTTTCTTCGCGGTGACCAGTTACAGCAAAAACAGTATAATCTTTACGAATTACTACAGCACTTGCACCGTATTGTCTTAACAAACGCTCAACCGTTACTTTTTCTGCAATTTCATCTGTAGAAACTTTGTAAAGGGCAAGTTCCTGCCAGATGATCTCGTCGTTGGTGTTAAAATAGACTTTTAATACTTCTATTTGCTTTTCAATCTGACGGGCCAGTTTCCGTACCACTTCGTAACTTTCGTGAATAACGATGTTGAAACGGTGGATACCATCGATTTCGGATGGAGAAGTGTTTAGGCTTTCGATGTTAATTTTTCTTTTCGAGAAAATAATCGCAATCCTGTTCAATAAACCGATGCGGTTTTCGGCATAAACCGTAATGGTATATTCCTGCTTTCCTTCTAAATCAGCTTTATCTATTTTATGTTCTATTGTATTTTCAGTACTCATGATAATTTCTTTTTAACTTTTCGTCATTTCGACTTTGCGGTGAAATCTGTTTTAAAGGTTCTTTCTCCCGAAATTCGGGACTGCGCTTCAGTCGAGAGGACGATTACGCTAACTTTAGTCTTTAAGCTGTCTGCCTTATTTTAATCTGATTTCGCTTACACTCATTCCTTGTGGCACCATTGGGAAAACATTATTTTCTCTGCCAACCATAACTTCAAGCAGGTAAGAACCTTCGTGGTTAATCATGGTTTCTAAAGCTTGCCTTAAGTTTGCACGTTCGTCAACTTTACTGGCTTCGATATAGTAAGATTTAGCGAGGGCTACAAAGTCAGGACTTGTAATGTTTACAAAAGAATAACGTTTATCGTGGAATAACTGCTGCCATTGGCGAACCATTCCTAAGAAACGGTTGTTCAGGATCAGAATTTTAACGGCCGCACCAAATTGCATAATAGTACCTAGTTCTTGTGGAGTCATTTGGAAACCACCATCACCAATAATGGCAATAACCGTTTTATTAGGTGCACCATATTTAGCGCCGATTGCTGCTGGTAAGCCAAAACCCATCGTACCTAAACCGCCAGAAGTAATGTTACTGCGGGTATTGTTAAATTTAGCGTAACGGCAAGCCACCATTTGATGCTGACCAACATCGGTAACAATTACAGCTTCGCCACCACAAATTTCGTTAATGTTGCGCAATACTTCACCCATGGTCATTTCGTCACTTGTAGGGTAAAGTTCCGGAGTAATAACCTGATCTATTTCCTGTTGGTTGTAATCTCTGAATTTCGCTAACCAATCTTCATGTTTACTTTCGTTAACCAAATTAGTCAATAGGGGTAAGGTTTCTTTGCAATCTCCCCAAACGCCAACTTCAGCTTTAACGTTTTTATCAATTTCAGCAGGGTCGATATCCAGATGTACTACTTTAGCTTGTTTGGCATATTTATCTAAACGGCCGGTTACACGGTCATCAAAACGCATACCTATGGCAATAATTACATCTGCTTCGTTTGTTAATACGTTCGGACCGTAATTTCCGTGCATGCCTAGCATACCTACATTTAAAGGGTGCGAAGTTGGGATAGCACCTTCACCCATAATGGTCCAGGCTGCCGGGATACCGCTTTTTTCGATAAAAGCTTTAAATTCTTCTTCTGCTTTACCTAAAATAACACCCTGGCCAAATAATATAAATGGCTTCTTAGCCGAGTTGATTAAGGTTGCTGCCTGCTCAATAAATTCAATCCTAACTTTCGGTTTAGGACGATAAGAGCGGATGTGATTGCATTTTACATATTCTGGAAATTCCTCTAACTGTAATTGAGCATTTTTGGTAATATCAATTAATACAGGGCCTGGTCTGCCACTTTTAGCAATGTAAAAAGCTTTAGCCAATACTTCTTGTATTTCTTTTGCATCGGTAACCTGATAGTTCCATTTGGTAACCGGGGTGGTAATGTTGATTACATCCGTTTCCTGGAAAGCATCGGTACCTAATAAATGGGCAAATACCTGCCCAGTGATACATACTAAAGGTGTACTATCGATTTGTGCATCGGCTAAACCGGTTACCAGGTTGGTTGCACCTGGTCCGCTGGTTGCAAATACTACACCTACTTCGCCACTTGCGCGTGCAAAACCCTGAGCTGCGTGTATACCACCTTGCTCATGGCGAACCAGTATGTGTTCTAATTTATCAGCATAATCGTAAAGGGCATCATAAATAGGCATGATTGCTCCACCCGGATAACCGAAAATGGTGGTTACACCCTCTTCAATTAATCCATTCAACAAAACCTGCGAGCCTGTTCCTTTAAAGGTTTTTGAGGTTTCTGCTTTTGCCCCGGTTTGTTGTATTGTATCTTGTGCAGTTTCCATAATTATGTTTTTGCGGTTCTATTATTCTTTAAGTTTAAACCCAATTCTATCTCTATCCTTCCACTATACCTTGCGCTGTGAAAGTGTAAGGCATTTTTTGAGTGGAATTTGTCATCAAAGTTTGTGATGAGTTAAATTTTACTTCCCCGTTTTTTGGGCTATTTTGTTATTCGTCAGTTACACATCCTTCTGATGCATCTGAAACTGTTTTGGCATATTTATACAATACACCTTTGCTAACTTTCAATGCAGGTTGTACATATTTCTTTCTGCGTTCTGCAATCACTTCATCGCTAACCTGCAGGCTAATAATATTGTTAACTGCATCGATTAAGATTCTGTCTTCATCTTCTACAAGGCCAATTAAACCACCTTTGTATGATTCTGGTGTGATGTGACCAACCACAAAACCGTGGGTACCACCAGAGAAACGACCATCGGTAATTAAAGCTACCGATTTACCCAAACCAGCACCAATAATGGCCGAAGTTGGTTTCAACATTTCGGGCATACCCGGGGCACCAACCGGACCTGAGTTTTTAATTACGATTACATCGCCAGGTTGAACGCGACCGCTCGAAATACCGGCAATTAGATCATGTTCGCCATCAAAAACACGTGCAGGACCTTCAAACTTTTCGCCTTCTTTACCACTGATTTTAGCAACAGAACCTTTTTCGGCCAGGTTGCCATAAAGGATTTGTAGGTGACCAGTGGCTTTAATCGGCTCGCTTAATTTTTGAATAATCTTTTGATCATAATCCATTATCGATTTCACGTCAGCCAGATTTTCGGCTACAGTTTTACCGGTTACGGTTAAGCAATCGCCATGCAGTAAACCCTCATTCAGCAAATATTTTAATACAGCCGGGATGCCACCATATTGGTGTAAATCCTGCATCAGGTATTTACCACTAGGTTTAAAATCGGCAAGTACAGGTGTTACATCACTCATTTTCTGGAAATCATCTTGCGTAATTTCTATGCCAATGGCTTTACCCATAGCGATAAAGTGTAAAACAGCATTGGTACTGCCACCTAAAATGATAATCGAACGGATAGCATTTTCAAATGCTTTTCTTGTCATGATATCAGATGGTTTGATATCTTTTTCAAGCAATATTTTAATATACTTACCGGCATCTAAACATTCCTGCTTCTTTTCTTCGCTTATTGCCGGGTTTGAAGAGGAGTAAGGTAAACTCATGCCCAAAGCTTCGATTGCCGATGCCATGGTATTCGCTGTATACATACCACCGCAGGCACCTGCCCCCGGACAAGTATGCTTTATGATACCCTGATAATCTTCATCAGAAAGATTGCCGCAAATTTTTTGACCTAAAGCTTCGAAAGCTGAAACAATGTTTAATTCTTCACCTTTATAATGGCCTGGGGCAATTGTACCACCATAAACCATAATTGAAGGGCGATCTAAACGTGCCATGGCCATAATGGCACCGGGCATATTTTTATCGCAGCCGGGGATGGCAATTACTCCGTCATAGTATTGTCCGCCGCAAATGGTTTCGATACTATCAGCAATTACGTCACGGCTAACTAAAGAGTAACGCATACCATCTGTTCCGTTGCTCATTCCATCACTTACACCAATGGTATTAAAAACCAAGCCCACTAAATCATTTTTCCAGACCCCTGCTTTGACGTCTTTTGCAAGGTCGTTCAGGTGCATGTTGCAGGTGTTACCATCGTAACCCATACTTGCAATACCGACCTGTGCTTTAGTCATATCAGCATCGGTTAAACCGATTCCGTAAAGCATGGCTTGCGCCGCCGGTTGTGTTGGGTCTTGTGTAAATGTTTTACTGTACTTGTTTAATTCGCTCATTGTTTAAAATGTATATTCTGGTTCTGTTAGTTGTAATATTTTGAGGCAAAAAAAAACCGCCTCGTTTCGGAGGCGGTTTCGATTTGTATATTTTTATTATACGCAACGATATCCACCTCCCTGTTGAGAAATGACAATAATAATGTTGCTAATAATGTTTGTGTTTAAATTCATGTTTTCTATGAATCACAAACATACTAACTTATTAAAAAATGCAAAGAACTATTTTGTTTATTTCTCTATTTTTTTACTCCGATTACAATCCCTGTAGCCCAAATCTGTTTAGTTAGGTTTAAATCATCGCGAGATTCTAAATCTTGTATCAACTTTGCTGCTTTCTCCTGATGTCCTTCAGGCCAGTTAGGTTGAGGTAACATATCATCGATGATATAAAGCCCACCTTTGTTGAGCATGGCAATAGCTTCGTCTAAAAGCAAATATTTCCCGTGCCAGGTATCAGCAAATATGTAATCGAACTTTTCGTTTTTATTTTTATTAATCCAATCTGCACCATCAGTATCAACCAATGTTAAACGCTTATCGTCGCCAATAAACTGCTTTGCAATAGCCAAAAATTTAGCTTCGTTATCTATAGAAATAAGTCTGCTGTCCTGATCTAAGCCATCTAATATCCAGGAAGTAGATAAACCTGTTCCGGTTCCTAACTCCAGAAATTTTCCCGCTGGTTTAGTTGAAGCAAGTGTTCTGAGTAAAGAACAAGTCAACACATCAGATGCCATGGCAAATTCGGATGCGATTGTAGCATCGTTAATTTGCTGGTAAGCATTTGGGAAATGTTGATTGATTTCTTCAGTCATCCGCTTTTTGGATATTTTTATTATTTAAATTTTAATCTATGATTTATAGTTGCAGGCTATTTGACTATCAACCGTTATATAATTACTTCGTAATTCACTTTTTCCAATACCAGGTTTTTATAGGCACGTTGTATCGTGTAACCAATAGATTCGCGCCATAAAGGGCGGTAAACAATATCATCAATAGAGGCTATACCTGCAATTTCTGTTGCTGTTCCACACAAAAAAGCACCATCAGCATTTTTTAAATCTTCAATAGTCAGCTTCTTCTCTACACATTCGATGTCTAAAACGGTACAAAGTTCTTTAACGGTTGCACGGGTAATGCCCGGTAAAATATTACCTAAAGACGGGGTGTATAGTTTACCGTCTTTTTCAAGGAAAATATTTGCACCGGATGCTTCTGCAACAAATCCGTGCATGTCAAGCAATAAAGCTTCGTCGTAACCTTTAATGTTGGCCGCAGTAGTAGCTAAAATCGAGTTAACATAATTGCCGCTTAATTTTGCTTCTACTGGGCTTGATTTCGGGTTTGGCCTTTCGTAATCGGAAACGGTTAATTTTAATAGTTTGTTACCCGAATAAGCATCCCATTCCCAGGCACAAATCATGATGGAAACACCGCTTGGCGAGTTCAGTTTCATGTTTGGATGGCAAAAAACCAGCGGGCGGATATAGGCATCTTTCAGTTTGTTTAACTGAAGTAATTTATAAGTTGCATCAATTAATTCTTGTTTATCCCAAGGAAAGGGGATATTTGCCAATTGGCAAGAGCGCTCTAAGCGATCAAAATGTGCAGCAGCTTTGAAAATACGGTTACCATTATGCGTTTTATAAGCGCGAATACCCTCAAAAGCAGCATAACCGTAATGTAGCGACTGACCATATAGATCAGTGCTGCTGTTTGCAGCTTTTTCAAAAGCCCCATCAAGGTAAATAATCGTATTAGAATTGTAGTATTTCATAATACTCTCTGTTTTGTTATTTAAAAAAAGCGTCCCGTTTGTATCGGGACGCTTCAGATATATTAGTTTTTTAACTGCTATTTAAACTGCGCCCGCTTATTACCTAAAAGGTTTAGGAGTAGGAGGTTAAGTAAAATGACAGGAAACAACACGATATTGCCAGCGCTAGCTGCCAAAGTATTCGTAGGAAGTGTGTTGTTTTGGATAGTCATTATTATCTTATTGTTTATAAAACCAATTTAGTTTTTGGTTCATTAATATGCAAGAGAAATCAGAAAAAAGTTAAATCGGAATATAATTATGGTTTTTGATTTAATTTCAAAATATAATTCTTAATCGGTGTGTAATTAGTGATTTAATGCCGACAGCTGTAGACCAAATATCAAAACGGTATACGGTATAATTGTTATGCGTGCATTATAAATTTTCTGATTTTCTGCCTAAAATGCCTGAAAGGCTATAGAAACTTGAAAAATTGAGAACAAAAAACGGTAAAAATCATTGTGGTTGTTAAGGAAATTTTGGGTTTTGATAGTGCATCATTTTCATGCCATAATACCACCTGTCGCGGAGGATTAACAAACGGCCTTCAAACTCGTAACCTGGCATTAAGCGTGACAAGAAATTTTCTTTGCGCAGTAATTTTTCAAGTTTTTTAATAGTTGGGGCGCTTAACTTTTGGTAGTAAGGTTCGATGAGGTTTTGTTCTTTCAATAATAAATTCGCGTCCCATGTTTCGGCCGCTTTCCCGCTCAGTGGTTTCGATGTGTAGAGCAATTTCAGGGCCTGCCATATATCATCGAATATGACTTGGCTCCCTTCAGTTACAAATGTGCATATTTCGGGATTACTAATTCCGGTGAGCTTTGCAGGTGGGGTTAAAAGTTTTTCAAGTTTTTTAGTGGTAATGGCAGCTGCATAGCTCCATTTGGTTTCAAAACCGAGCGAATCTGTTTGGTGCTGAAACCAGGTGTAAAAAGCAGAACGTTCGGCAATATCTGCATATTCTTTAAAGCCATTATTAAGTCTGATGTTAACTTTATTGGCGTTGTTCCACGCAGATGTATTTTTTAACCGATCTGATTTGAGCCAGTTGCCATCTTTTCCATTGGGTAAAGTTTCGGGAAATATTTTGAGATAGGCCGCTATAGAACTGAATTCTTTAGCTCCAGCCTTATCTATCATAAAGAGGAATAAAAAAGAAACCAGGATTCTTTTAACCAGGGGCATATTCGTATATCTTAAGTAGTAGAAGATACGATAAAATTGGTGCTTAGGTTGCTGGTTTTTTAAAATTAAAGCAGGTCATAATGATTTGAAGCAAAAAAGCCTCTCCGAAATTAATCGAAAAGGCTTTTCTTAGTAATGCTTCTCCCGGTGAGGAATAGCACCATGATGTGATTTAAGCAATACCTTCTGCCAAAACAACAATTTTATTGTGAATGGCTTCAACTACACCGCCTTTAATAAAAAAGCGTTGCTCATCGGCTTTGTTTGCTTTTATAATAACTTCTCCATCTTCCAAAGTTGAGATGATAGCTGCATGGTCTTTTAAAATCTGGAAAGAACCTAAAGTACCCGGAACTGTAACTGCTGTTACTTCACCTTCGTAAACTTTTTTATCTGGAGTTAATATTTCTAAATTCATCTTGAATAGATTTGAGATTTGAGATACGAGATTTGAGACCAAGTCTCTCTCATATCCCATATCTAGTGTCTCAGGTCTCTCTTAGTTCGCTTCTGCTAATAATTTTTTACCTTTTTCGATTGCATCTTCAATGCTACCAACTAAGTTAAATGCAGCTTCAGGATATTCATCAACTTCACCATCCATAATCATGTTGAAACCTTTGATGGTATCTTTAATGTCAACCAATACTCCTTTTAAGCCAGTAAATTGCTCAGCTACGTGGAAAGGTTGAGATAGGAAACGTTGAACACGACGCGCTCTTGATACTACTAATTTATCTTCCTCAGATAATTCGTCCATACCTAAAATTGCGATGATATCTTGTAATTCTTTATAGCGTTGTAAAGTTTCTTTAACGCGTTGTGCGGTGTTGTAGTGCTCATCACCTAAAACAGCGGGAGAAAGGATACGTGAAGTAGAATCCAAAGGATCCACCGCAGGATAAATACCTAACTCGGCAATTTTACGCGAAAGTACTGTAGTTGCATCTAAGTGGGCAAAAGTTGTTGCCGGTGCAGGGTCAGTTAAATCATCCGCAGGTACATATACCGCTTGTACTGATGTAATTGAACCGCGTTTGGTTGAAGTAATACGCTCTTGCATTAAACCCATCTCAGTTGCCAATGTTGGTTGGTAACCTACCGCAGATGGCATACGACCTAGAAGAGCTGATACCTCAGAACCTGCCTGAGTAAAACGGAAGATGTTATCAACGAAGAAAAGGATATCTTTTCCAGCGCCTTCGCCATCACCATCACGGAAATATTCAGCAACAGTTAATCCTGATAAGGCAACACGTGCACGTGCACCAGGAGGCTCGTTCATTTGACCGAAAACCAATGTTGCTTTTGATTCTTTTAATTTTTCAGTATCAACTGCGTTCAGATCCCAGCCACCTTTTTCCATTGAGTGCAAGAAATCATCACCATAGTTAATTACACCTGACTCGATAAACTCACGAAGTAGATCGTTACCTTCACGGGTACGCTCACCAACACCTGCGAATACTGATAAACCAGCATAAGCTTTAGCGATGTTGTTTACCAACTCCATGATTAATACCGTTTTACCAACACCAGCACCACCGAACAAACCAATTTTACCACCTTTTGCATAAGGCTCTAATAAATCGATTACTTTAATACCTGTAAAAAGTACTTCAGTTTCGGTAGATAAATCTTCGAACTTAGGAGGGGTTGCGTGGATAGGACGACCATCGGTTTTATCAACAGCGTTGATACCGTCAATCGCTTCACCAACTACATTAAATAAACGACCTTTAATCTGGTCGCCAACTGGCATTTTAATCGCAGCGCCAGTATCAACTACTTTCATACCGCGAACTAAACCGTCAGTAGAGTCCATTGAAATTGCACGTACACGGTCTTCACCTAAGTGCTGTTGAACTTCTAAAACAATTTTTTGTCCATTTTCTTTCGTTATCTCTAACGCATCAAAAATTTTAGGTAGATGGGCATCATCAGCAAAGCTAACGTCAACCACTGGGCCGATAATTTGTGCTATTTTTCCTAAGTTAGGCATATCTGTTGTGAGTAAATTTATTACAGTCAATGAATTAAAGCTGTTTGTAAGGGCTCCAATTCGGTTGGCAAAGTTAAGTTATTCTTACTGAATTTTAAATATATATTATAAAATTTTTTAACAGTATTTTTATAGATAATTTCGAGGCATAAATAGTAAGGATGAAAACCATTTTAACAACGGGTAGTAATGGCCTTTTAGGGCAGAAAATAACCGAAAAAATTCTAGCCGAAGACAGGGTAAAATTGATAGCGACTTCGAAGGGAATAAACCGTTATCCTATTATAGATGGATACGAATACGCCGAAATGGATATTCTCAATCCGGAGCAGGTTAGGCAGGTTCTCGAAAAATATAAGCCAGATGCGATTATTCATACGGCAGCTATGACTAATGTTGATACCTGCGAGGCCAATAAGGAACTCTGTCATCAACTTAATGTAGATGCCGTTCAAACTTTGTTAGCGGTATGTGAAGAAAAAAATATTCAGCTAGTTCATTTAAGTACCGATTTTGTATTTGATGGTGCCGATGGGCCATATAAGGAAGAGGATGCTGTAAACCCGGTAAGTTATTACGGCGAATCGAAAGTGTTAGCCGAAGATTTGCTGAAGCACTCGAAAGCACGTTGGGCAATAATCAGAACTATTTTGGTTTATGGCATAAGCAATGATATGAGCAGAAGCAATATTGTGCTTTGGGCTAAAGGTGCATTGGAAAAGGCATCGCCGATTAATGTGGTGAACGACCAATGGCGAATGCCCACCCTTGCCGAAGATTTAGCCGAAGCCTGCATTTTAGCTGTTGAAAAAAGTGCAGAGGGGATTTATCACATTTCGGGTAAAGATTATATGAGTATTGCAGATTTGGTACGCAAGGTTGCCGATTATTGGTCGCTTGATAAATCTTTTCTAAACGAGATCAGTTCAGCTAGTTTAAACCAAACGGCTAAACGACCTGTTAAAACGGGTTTCATTTTGGATAAAGCGATTAAAGATTTGGGTTACAATCCGCATTCTTTTGAAGAAGGCTTAAGGATTTTGGAGCAACAGATGGCAAAATAAATTGGGAAGGTGTTTCGAAAATTGCCGTGGTTGTGATAGGTAAAGAATAAAAGAAAACTTTTTTTAAGCTTAAATGATGTGCCTGAATTAGCTGATTTTAAAGTGATTAATTGCTTTTTAGTTGCGTGAAGCAATATTTTTAAATAAAAATTTAAGATTTTTTTGTGAAAATAATTGGAAATTAAAATATCAAGTTATACCTTTGCAGTCCGTTAACGATACGGAAACGCATTTGTAGCTCAATTGGATAGAGCATCTCACTACGGATGAGAAGGTTTGGGGTTCGAATCCCTACAAGTGCACCTTTGCGGAGTACAAATCTTTTAAAGATTTTGCTCCGCTTTTTTTATGTCCTAACTTCCTGTTAATGTGATAGATAAGTTGGACCACTTCATTGGTCTGAGGGGTTCGATGTGTTTCGCCGTCAAAAACCCATTTTTCAGGATATATCGAACCCACAATTGCCCGTTTTATATCAGAATCAGCCGTAGCATAGAATTCAGGCAGGTTTTTAAGGTTAGTTGCTGCTAATTCTGCCAGACCCTCAATATCTAGATCATCTTCTACTTGCTCGCTAATTTCTTTTAGCTCTGCCTCATGCCTTAAGATGGCATTTTCGCACTCTTTTTTGATTTGCTGGTATTCTTCATTCGAAATCGATTTATCGATCAACAGCTCCAGGGCTCTTGATTTGCGTTTGTTTTGCTCCGCAATTTGTTCGAGTTTTTGATTTTGATATCGAAAGGTTCTTCCGCCATTTTCTACATAGGAATCGCAGATAACCGACTTAAAAAGTTCGTCCATTCCAGGTTTGGGCACATATTGGCTGAGTTCGCGCTCAAAGAGTATATTTGTTTTTTCAGCCTGGAATCTTGCCCCGCAAGTGGCAGTGCAATGGTAATAAGGGTAGTAGGCTTTATGCCTTCCCCTTGAGGCACTGCCGGTCATAATCTTGCCGCATTTGGGACAGATCAGAAATCCGCGGAGAGCGAGTGATCGTGGAGATACCGCTTTTGTTCCCTTTTTTTCAAATCTTCTTTTACGGCTTTCTATTATTTCTTGCACGCGGTAGAAAAGACTCTCTGAGATCAGCGGCTCATGTTGCCCATCAGCCAAATGGGCTTCTTCATCTTTAAAGGCAGGAACCGGAACTTTTCCGATATAACCAGGATTGGTGACGTGCCTCCAGAAACTCGTGCGACTGCATTTTAGACCACGTTCCTTGGCTTTCATCCATACGTGGTCGGTTGCAAGGATTCCTTCAGCGATTTGTTCAAATGCCCATCTCATGTGGCTGGCCTGCGGCTCATCAATAGCAATGTATTTCCTGCCATTTTCGGTGATCTTGTTTTTGTAGCCTGCCGGTGCCAGTCCCATCCAGCGCCCTTCTTTTTTCGCTCTACGCATGCCGTAAGTCACGTTTAAGGCCCTGCGGTCATTTTCTACTTCCGGCATGGACAGGTATACCGCCAGGATGGTCTTGCTTTCGGGAACGCTCAGGTCTAATGGCTGCTCAATAGCTACAGGTTCGATCAGATAATCCACTGTTAGGGTCCGGATCATCTGGTAGGCATCTGCGGTATTCCGGCTGAACCTATCCCATTTGGTGAACATGAGGTAATCAAAGTCTTTGCCTTTTGATTTTCTGAGCTCAGGAGCAGCTTTGTCCATTCGGGGCGGATAAAGGTTTTGGCCGAATAATCTTCAAAGATGATCTTTGTGACCTCGATGTTGTTTTTTGCGCAATGGATTTGCAGGCGTTCAGCCTGGTCTCTTTGTGAAAATCCTTTGTCAGCCTGTTCATCGGTACTTACCCTGATGTATAAACATGCTTTTTTCATGTTGTTTCTCCTTTCATTTCTGTTTTTTAATTCGTTTTGAGTACAGGTGTCTTGGCGTTTTTTTATCCGGTAATTTATTTTCGGAACGCTTGCTAAGTGTCTGTTCAACTGATAATTTAGCGAATTTATAGAGGAAATCCAAAATAAGTTTTGCGCTTTCCAGGCTGACGTCTGTACCGTATTTGTACAGGATTTTAACTGCTTTCTGTGCCGTTATATTTCGTCTACCGGTAGGGGTGAAGTTTTTCATGGCACCAATGTTCGGAGTTTAGGAGAATGCTAATACTCTAGTAGGTATAAACAGGGTTTTTATTGGCCATATTTATAAACTAGCTTTTCCCTAGTAGGGATGCACCATTTTTTTATTAGCATGCCTAAGGTACTCGTTGTCAGGTGTAAACATTTTATTTTAAGATTTGTCGACCTACGCAAGTGTACTGCGTAGTAATCATTTTTCTTTGTGACTAAATCTTGATAAAGAAAAAAATATATTTAAAATGAATTACCTGAAAAAACATATTGAATCACTGTTTATCGAATGTACAAGCTTGGATGCTAACCTTCTGGTTCTTGACAGCTTTGTGTCTTCCAGAGGGCAGCAGCTTCAGGAGAATTTTTCTATTCCAAATTATGAACTGATTGGTATGATCACCACTTACAGGGATTTATCACAATTACAGGGTGGGGCTAATCTTTACGACACTAAGGTGGAATATTCACTAACTACGGATAATCTAACTACTGAAGTAACCAGGTTGTTAAGCTATATCGCTTGCCTCACTACCACTCAGATGTTTGAAGTTTTTGAATCTTTTCTGAAAAATATACTATCGGAGCTCGTTGTTCAGAATCCAAGTCTCAATCAGGTTCTGAAATTACCGAATACACATACCGCTTTTCAGGATGTTAGAAACGAAATCTCATACATTCAGGGTGCGGGCAATAAAGGGTTCATTAAAGCATTAAGAAAGATTTCTCCTTTCTTCAAGCAGCACGAATTAAATAATATCTGGAATAAAAATATGAGTCATTGGTTTGATCTAATCGCACAAATCCGAAACCTAGTGGTTCACTCCAGGTTGGTAACAAATCCACAATTTGAGCGTTATATCAAAGAAGCACATCGAAAGGCACTATTCGATCAACATTTTACGATTTCAGAAAGCGGCTCAGGTAAAAAGATTGAACTTACGCCTTATCAGGCACATGCAATTACCCAATATCTTTTTGAATATGCACACCTGATTTACAAAAGTCTGTCAACTGATTTTGGCATTGAGCTGGATTTTGATTTCAAGCAGGTAACTATTTGAAAAATAACCAGCTAGTTGTTAATTGCATTTTCTTCGTACCCCTGGCAAGATTCGCAAAAGCCGTTAGTATCCACTTCATCCGCCTCATCACCACACTTGGTGCAGTTTTGGATCATTAATATCTCGTACTCTAATTTTTCAAGAAATCCTTTTCGATCCCTCTTTTCATGCAGGATAAATTTATAGTGGCAACCCGAACAGCTTGCTCGTGTATTGGCTGGTCCGACTGTAGCTAAATCCTCGCAGTTTGGGCAGATTAAATACGATGCACTGCACATATTACATTCTCCGGTAATGACCTCGACATAAGGATTAACGATTGGAACTTTTATTTCTTCAAATAAGCCAAGTTGATTTTTATTTCGGCTTCCACCCTTAATTAAATGTGGATCAAACAGTGAAACTGGCTTGAAAAAGTCAATACGGGAAAATTCATGATCACAGATTTCACAGCCTGACCAGTCATCTGCATTTTCAATAGCAGCTTCTTCCTCAAGAGTCAATAGTTCCTGTTCTACGTCTTTTAAAAGTTTATGCAGCACGTAATAGAATTTGGATCTGCTTTGTGTCATCAATGGGATCAGATCGGGATGTAGGGCTTCCTTGTTCGCCGGATCGGAAAAATCACCGGAATTACTGGAAACGAAGTAAGACAAGGGAAAGTTCTCAACTTCAAAAACTTCGGTATCGCCATATTTTCTAAAATCGATCTTTATAATACCAATGGTTTTCATGTAATCAACAAAACCTAACATTAACAGTGCATCTGCCATACTATTTTTTTTCTCACCGATAAATGGCGCTTTTTTTTCTTCGGCCATTTTTGCGGCATCAATGCGGTGCTGGTCAGTTACAGGAATAACAATCGTAGAGTTTTTAATAAAATGCTCCACCTTTGCAATATGTGCTCTTTGCTGATCTATTCTTTGTTTTGCTTTGGAGGTGATCTTTTCCTCTATTTCGTTAAGTTTTGGTAAATCCTCCCCATCTAAAAGCTCTTTAATGGGCTGAAGATTGCTTACATGATGGGCCGTTTTTTTCTGGATATCTTCTATTTTGGCTTCCGTCTGGCTTTTATTTCTTTCAAATTCTTTTAATACAATTTCATTGACTAAAAAAACATAGCTTCCTTCATTTGATTTTTCCTCGATTGTTTCGAAAATTTTCAAATGTAGATCGCCGTGCTTTTTTGAATATATATCAAAGCCATTGGCTAAATAAATCCAGTTGTTGGTATCTAGGAAAACGTAGACGGGCATATTGGAAAAAAAATATCTTTCAAAGATAGGTGTTTAGATTGTGTAATAGTTATTTATCTCTACTAGAGCGCTGCTCACTTCCATCCATCACATTTTTGACCCAACAAAAAATTTAGCCATGAAAGAAGAGCAACTAGAAGTATTGGAAGAACGTAGAGCCCATACCCGCAAGATCAAAACCCCAAACGTGAAGGGGGGCAAGTACAAAGGCAATCCCTACATGAAATTTAAAAAGGTAAAGACTGAACCCCGGCAGAAAATCCGGCAATTGCTTCGGGCATCCATACCACTGGAAGATCTGAGTGCCATCACAAAAAGCCAGCGTATTTCACCATCACATTAAACCCATCAATAAAAATTTAATATACCAATTAACCGAGGTTTAAAATCACTTCAGTAGCCAAAATTCTGGCCCGCGTGTGCGTGCAGCAAGATGGATTTTTGTATACAAAAACATCTTGCCGCCCTCAAGGTCGGGGCATGCACTCGGAACTCGTGATGCCTTACCAGATTATAAAAGCGCCATGCCAAGACCAAAGATCAAAGACGAAAACGAGCGGCTCGATTGCCCGGTAATTATCCGGCTAAATAAAACCAGTTTTGAGCGTCTGGAGAAAATGGCCAGGGATAGTGGGTGCAGAACCATTGGCGAGGTAGCAAGGAGAATAATCACCGGAAAACAGATTATTCTGCATCATAAAGACGCTTCGATGAATGGCCCGATGGAAGAACTGGCATTGATAAGAAAAGAAATCAAATCAATAGGGATCAACATTAACCAGCAGACCTACTATTTCCATACCAGCCAGAGTGCCGCGGAACGGGCATTTTATGTAGGGAAAACGGCGGAAATGTATAAAGCAATTGATCAGAAAGTAAATCGTCTGTTAACCATAGTCTCTAAACTCGCAGAAAAATGGTTGCAAAAATAGAAAGTGGTAAAAGTATGAGGGGTATCCTGCATTATAACGAAAACAAAGTTGGGACGGGCGAGGCTGTATTGATCATGGCCAGCGGTTTTGCGGGTGATATTGAGGCAATGAATTTTATACAAAAACTTAACCGCTTCCAGCACCTTACTGCGCTGAACACTGCGGTAAAAACCAACGCCCTGCACATTTCGCTGAATTTTGATGCCTCTGACCAACCGGACAATTTTACGTTGCAAAAGATAGCAACCGAATATATGGAACGTATAGGTTTTGGGGATCAGCCTTTTTTAGTATACAGGCACCTGGATAGTAACCACCCGCATATTCACATTGCCACGACCAATATCCAGAAAGACGGCAACAAGATCGATATACATGGTATTGGCTACCGCTTGTCTGAACCGGCGCGCAAAGCGATTGAGCAGAAATATGGTTTGGTTCAGGCTGAAGGCCGGGAAATGAAACAGGGACAGAAGTTAAAGCCTGCGGTATATGGGAAGAAACCGACCCGCCAGCAGATCAGCAATATCGTAACAGCGGTGATGCGCCAGTATCATTATTCCTCTTTTGAGCAGTACAAAGCCATCTTGCAGCAGTATAACATACTGGCAGATCGTGGCGCAGAAAATACCCGCATGTTTGAGCATAAAGGTTTGCTTTACGCTATACTGGACGGGGAGGGGAAACCGGTCGGGGTACCCATAAAAGCCAGCCAGATTTACTGCAAGCCTACTTTGGATAATCTGGAAAAACGTTTCGGGCAGGGCCGAGTAAAGCGGGAACCACATAAAGCAGAATTAAAGGAGTTAATCGATCACTTGTTTTCCCGGGCCGGGCAATTAAGCAGGGAGCGCTTTCAGCAGGAACTATTGAAACATAATGTTGATGTGGTTTACAGGACAAACGGCCATGGGCAGCTTTATGGGGTAACTTTTATCGACCATGCGACAAAAACGGTGTTTAATGGGAGTGAGTTGGGCAAGGTCTATAGTGCAAAGTCGCTCAGCGATAGGTTTGATCAGGGAAAAGAAAAAGTAGCTCAGCCGATTAACAAATCATCCGTAAAACCGGATAACAGACTGCAAACGGATTATACTCCGACTTATTTGCCTGCCGCTCGCCAGACTAATTTCCTGGAAACTTTATTGGCTCAAACCCAAACCGAAGCAGGAATGAAAGTTCCTAAACGCCGGAAAAAGCGGAAGAAAGGCAAAATCATTGAACAGCAGCAACAAATCACTTTATAAAATTATCATTATGAACACTGGAGAAGATACGCAAGGCCTTAGAAAGATTCTGGATCTGACGCGCCTGATTGGCCTCACAATTTTAATCCTGCACCTTTATCTGAGCTGTTACCGGGCTTTTGAATACTGGGGCTTGCGAACAACTATAACTGATCGGTTGATTGGAAATATTGCAAAGACAGGTTTGTTTAGCGGCATGTTTAAATCCAAACTGGCTACTTTGCTGTGCCTGGCCATTTCGCTACTGGGCGTAAAAGGCAAAAAGGACAGTAAAATTCAGAAAAAAAGTATAACCGCCTACCTGGTAAGTGGTCTGCTTATTTATTTTTTTAGCCAGCTGGTGTTATACCTGCCGGCGAGCATATCCCTCAAAGCCACTATGTATATCGTCTTAACCGGCATGGGTTATTTGTTGATACTGACTGGGGGCACCTGGCTTTCCAGACTGATAAAGGTGAGTTTAAGCAAGGATGTGTTCAATTCGGACAATGAGACTTTTCCGCAGGAGGAACGCCTGCTGGAAAATGAGCATTCCTATAACCTAAAGACCAAATACAGTCTGAAAGGTAAAACCCGTGGAGGCTGGATCAATGTGGTTAACCCTTACAGGGGCACATTGGTATCGGGAAGTGCTGGGGCGGGTAAGACTTATTTTGTGATCCGCCATATCATTGACCAGCAGCTGAGAAAGGGCTTTTCCATGTTTTTGTATGATTTTAAGTATGACGATTTAAGCCGGATGGCTTATAATAAGCTGCTGAAATATGCAAAGAATTATAAGGTGAAGCCGAAGTTCTATGTGATTGACCTGGAGAACCCGATGCATCGCTGTAATCCACTAAATCCGGAAAGTATGTTGGACATTACTGATGCGGCGGAATCGAGCCGGACGATTATGCTCGGGCTGAACAAAGAGTGGTTGAAAAAATCCGGGGATTTTTTCGTGGAGAGTCCGATCAATTTTTTAACTGCTTTGATTTGGTATTTACGGAAATATCAAAACGGCAGGTATTGCACTTTGCCGCATGTGATTGAGCTGATGATGCTGGATTATGATCCACTGTTTGCGCTGCTGCAAAAGCAGGAAGAGATCAAGGCGCTGATCAATCCTTTTATTTCCGCTTACCACAATAATGCGGCTGCGCAATTGGAGGGACAGATTGCCTCGGCTAAAATTGGTTTGGCCAGGCTCTCCTCACCTCAACTCTATTACGTTTTATCGGGTAATGATTTTACGCTGGATATTAATGATCCTAAAGCGCCCAAGGTAGTGTGTCTGGGAAATAACCCCCAGAAGATTGATACGTTTGGGGCGGTTCTGTCTTTGTATGTGAGTAGGCTGCTCAAGCAGGTGAATAAGAAAGGGAAATTGAAATGCAGTCTGGTTTTTGATGAATTTCCTACGCTGGTGGCAACCGGTATTGTGAGTACGATCAGTACGGCAAGAAGCAATCTGGTGAGTTGTACTTTGGGGATCCAGAGTATTGAGCAACTGAAAAAAGAATACGGGGCGGAGTTTGCGGAAATTATTGCAGGTATTTCGGGTAATATCATTAGTGGCCAGGTGACTGGTGATAGTGCTAAAAAGTTGTCGGAAAGTTTTGGTAAGATCATGCAGGACAGGGAATCTGTGAGTATCAATAGCAGTGATACTTCGGTATCTAAATCTACTCAGCTGGATTATGCGGTGCCTGCTTCCAAGATTGCTACGCTGTCTTCGGGGGAGTTTGTGGGTATTGTGGCTGATAGTCCTGATCAGCGGATTAAGCTTAAGATGTTTCATGGGGAGTTGCAGAATGATCATGAGGCAATTGCTGCGGAAGAAGCAGGGTATGTGCCTATTCCTTTGGTAAGAAAGGTGAGCCAGGAGGATTTGCAGGAGAATTATAAGCGGATTAAAAGGGATATTTTGGAACTGGTTAAATCGGAATTGGTGTCTCTGGAGGCTGCCAAAGATGCACCGATTAGACCATCGCGCGGCTCCAGGCGGCAGAACCTGAAATCTGTTCTCGCTACGAAAGGTAAGATGAGCAAGGGTAAGGAACAAAGTCTATCAATGTAGCAGGTCAGAAATTACGGCATTGGGAAATTTGTAGCGCGAAGGGACCGATTTAGGATTATTATCAAAGACTTGATTTTATTGATTTAGGGCTGGTTTGAAAAAAAACTTTTCAGCCTTTCGGAGCGTGAATTTGATTCGCTCGAATCCTTGCTTCACGAATTTGAAGGGAAAACGGGTGTTTTTTTAGATCCATACGGCACCACAAAACTGTATCATGATCATGTAAAGATTATTATCGAACTATTAAATACTGAAATTACTTTACAGGAAAAAGCGAAGAATAAAAATATGAGCAAACTTTTCCAGAGTATCAAGGAAAAATTTGGAACTACCAACAATGGATTAATAATCGTGGGAGAATAAATAGTTGCAAAAAATGGTGAGCAAATAG
The DNA here is from genome assembly GCA_965284455.1 of Sphingobacteriaceae bacterium. GTDB lineage: Bacteria > Bacteroidota > Bacteroidia > Sphingobacteriales > Sphingobacteriaceae > Pedobacter. Next base: position 3,317,245 of record OZ260086.1, on the reverse strand, counting down.
TGAGCAGGTTACGTCGGTATAATTTAAGAAGCTAATTATCAAAGTTATATGTTGGGTATTCGAGTCCCGTCCAAGATTCTTTGCTTCCCTTCACCAATTTTCGGGTTTAGAAAAATTAATAGACCACTAGATTGTTTGTTTTTTGTTTTTGTTGAAATAGGATTGAAATTCCCTGATTTTTGTTTTATTCCCACAAGGAATATTTTATGTTTTTTTGTCATTCGAACTCTGAAAATCAGGTTTTTGTCACATAAAGTGAATGGTTGGTGTAATTTTTTTTAGGCTGGCGCCTGAAAAAAACACCTTCGCGGCAATCATTCATTAACCAACATGCTGTCTGTAAATAGCGCCTCAAGCCTTAGTGGCAATGGTACTACCCATGCCCTTTTTCAAAAACACCAAAACCAAACTGGCAAATCGCCAGGTAAGCGGTTGATTTCAGCTATTGTTATACCCGTAGGTGCTAAGGAGCCCTTCTTTGGCCTTGTTGCATTTAACCGTTAGGGTTATTGCGGGGAAACATTATCATATTTCTACATCTAAATTATTATTTCAAATCTCATTATGAAGAGAATATTACTGCCGGCATTGTTTTGTTGCCTGTTTTTTATGGCATCCTATGCGCAGGACCATACCAATTACCTCCGTACCGATCTTATTGCCCCATCACCAACGGCGGGGAGCCTTGGGCGTTACGGGGAAGTGCCACTCAACCTTTCTACAGGTACGCTTGGACTGACAATACCCATTTTTGAAGTTAAGGGTAATGAACTTTCCCTACCTATTTCTTTAGGCTATAGCTACGATGGTTTTAAGCCATCCCAGCAAATTGGCTGGGTTGGACTTGGCTGGAATCTGAATGCGGGTGGTGTGATTACACACATCGTACATGGAAAGGTAGACAATACTTCGAACTCTGGTTATAACTATGAAGATGCTACGGTGCAGGAACGGATCCACAACATTAATGTAGACAAGACATTTTTAAAAAATGTTGTTGATGGGTTATATGATAGCGAAACTGATATCTATAATTTTAATTTCGCAGGATACTCAGGTAAGTTTATTTACTTTAAAGGCAAATTTTACTGCTTCCCTTATCAGAAGTTTAAAATAACCGGAAGCCCCGAATCGTCGTTTACCATTACCACACCCGAGGGTATAAAATATACTTTTGGTGCTAAGGAAACTTCACATGCCAAAGGCAGCAGTGGTACCTCATACACCCTGCCCGATTACGTTTCTTCTTATTACCTGACCGAGATCCGAAATGCTTCCAGTACTGAAGCCATTAGTCTGGAATATGACAGTGACGGGCAGATTTATAACTGGGGAACCTTTACCCAGAGTTACAGAATTAGTCCCCCGCCAACTTCATATCCATCCACCCTTTATCCGGCAATGGGGACTTTTCCAACAAAGGTGGATGCGCTAAGACTAAGCAAAATTCGCTCAGAAAAGTACGTGGCTACATTTGTGGCCGTGCTGACCGTGAAGACGTAGAGAATGGTTACGCCACGCATTCTAAGGTACTTGATCAAATACTGATATCAAATAGTGAGGGCACGCCGCTGAAAAATTTTAAAATGTACCATAGCTACTTGGGCAGCGGAGGTTTTAGCGGGAAATACCTCAAGTTAAATTCGCTTTTTGAGATACCCGTTTACCCCGAAGCAAGTACTGACCCGCCGGTACCCATTGATACGGGCAAGATACAGAAACACTTTTTCGATTATTTTGAAAGCGGGACTTTCCCTTCCCGAAGTTTCCCATGGTTAGACCACTTTGGTTATTATACGGGCTATGGCAATTTTAACGGAGCACTTATTCCTGATATATTTTATAACCAGGGCCCCAACCGTAACCCCAGCCTGGCAGGTACTATGCTTGGTGCGTTGACCAAGGTTACCTATCCAACGGGAGGGAAGGCCGAATTCCAGTATGAAATGAATGAGGATTTCAATGGTTATAATTACCTGATGACTCCAAAAACAGAATTCCTTTCACTGATACGGCCAGCCAATAACCCAAATGGAACCCTGTTTGATTATAAGGGATTTACACTTAATAGCGAACAAACCATTGGGGTAACCGTGTACAGGAAACCCAAGGTGGCTGCCTACGATAATCTTTCGAAAAACCTGCAATCGGATGTAGTGATCTACCGTGTAGATGGGAGTAACCCAGGCGAGGTGTTGAACTGTTCGGTTGGCTTTGAATCGGATAGTGTGGGCAAATCTTTTAGTGTTAACCTCCCCGCAGGCCAATACCGGATGGATAGCTGGTGTGACAGTAAGGAAAAAAGTGTGGAGAGTTTCCTGTATTTTTCTGAAAAAAGTTCGGTTCCGGCCGCAGGCAGTGCAGCAGGTGGAGTCCGACTGGCAGCCAGTACCAGCACTCCGCTAACAGGCTTACCCCTGGTCAAAAAATATAAATACACCACGCCCCAGGGATTTTCCTCTGGTGTAGGACAAGGGATAAATTATAGTACAACCGCCTTTAAGGAAATACATGTTAAAACCGGGGGGATTACCGAAGAGGTAAACACAACCATTGTAAATTCAACGCTGAGTGAAAACCATATGATCGGGGTTCCGCACTATTACAATTCGGTTGTGGAAATGAATATCAGTAGTGGCGATACCTTGATGACCAGGCACGACTTTAAGTCTTTTGATAATTATTTTTTGGGCATAGAGCCTGTACGTATTACCCAATACGAAAGAAAAGCAGCAGGCCAGTTTGTTCCGGTTACTAAAAAAGAGTACGAGTATGATATCAAACCCGACACCTCCTTCCGTTCGATCTTAACCCATCAAACAGTAGGTTTTGTAGAAGAGGGCGGTTGGTACGATGCCAGCCAGATTGAGTTTTCGAATGATGTAAATATTTATGAACAGGGTTATAAGTACCTTAAAAAAATGAGGGATGTAACCTATGCCGGAACCGACTCCCTGGTTAACGAGCAACGCTATTTGTATGATCTGGATAATACCAAAAACCTTATCCTTACCAAATCCAATGGATCGGATGGTTCGGATATGGTAACCAAGTTTAAGTATCCCGAAAGCTATGTGCCAGGGCTTACTAGCGGCCTGTTAAGTGCGCACGTACTCTCGCCTGTCATTGAAAAACAGGTATGGAAAAAAACGGGAGCAGACTCAGTGCTGGTTTCTTCGGTACTCACGGAGTATAACAACAGTTTTTATCGGCCGGTGAAAATATCGAGTCTCGAATTGCCCAATATCAGCAGCTTGAATAATGAAGGATTGACAGGTAGTAAATATAATTACCTTACCAGCGATTCGCGTTTTGAGGAACGGGCAAGTTATTCGTACGATAGCTCTTTTGGCCGTTTAACAACCCAGAAATTAAAAGACGGGTCGGCTACAGCTTACAAGTGGGGCTATTATGCACCGGCTTTCGGTTCGCTGAGCCTGGGCCCAAATCAGGTAATTGCAGAATGCAGGAATGCCACTGAAGCTGAATTCTTTTATGAGAACTTTGAGGAAGATGCCAGCGCTTCGGTAGGTGCAGCCCATATGGGCAACAGGTACCATACCGGTGCATATACCTTAAACTGGGCAATACCCAACTCGAGGGCTTATAAAGTAAGTTACTGGTATTTCGATGGTACCATGTGGAAATACCAGGAGCAAGACTACACCGGCGCAGTAAGCCTAAGCCTGGGGACGGCTGTTGATGAGGTTTGTGTTTATCCGAAAGATGCCCAGATAAGTACCTATGCCTACATTACAGGGCTTGGACTGATGGCCTCAACCGATTCGAAGGGACAGGCTACTTACTATAATTATGACTCATTTGCCAGGTTAAAAACAATAAAAGACCATAACCGCGATATTGTTAAGGCCTTTAATTACAACACCATCCACCTTAATGGCGATAATATTTATGTACCGGGTGGCACGCCAGGCACACAAATTTCGCCGGTTATGTGAAAAAAAGAGTGAACGGAACAGGTTCGGTGATTATGAACGGAGCCACCCATTATTACACGGAATATGCGGCCGATTTTTATTCCGATGCCGCTTGCACACAAGCCTATACTTTGCCGCTTGGCCTTACCTTAAATTACAACGAAACTACCACCGTCACTTATAATAATGGAAGTCCTGGCAGTACAACTACCACTTCGCATATTGTAAATGCACCGGCAAATGTATCGACCGTAATCTTGCCTGCAATGTGGAACTATTGCGAAGGTGGGTTAATTGAGGTTGATAGTATGGCGCCGTCAACAACGGCCAAAGCAACAAGTAAAAGCGCTAAAACTGCTGGTGCCACCACAAATGGAACCCCTCCGGGAGGTGGTGGCGGAGGCGGCGATCCAGGGTATTGTACCAGTTCAACATTAACATTGGTTACAGGAAGCGGATATGTGGTACAATCTAATTAAGTAAATGATGAAAAGAATTTTAAATATTGTTTTTGCTGCCCTGTTTTTCGGGACAGTAGCTAATGCCCAGTCACCTGGCAATAACCAGAACTATGTTCAGGAAATTAGCGTGCGTGCAGCTGGTCATAAAACGGTAGGGAGTTTAAGTGGTTTGCCTGTCGATTCGGCAAACCATAACATCCAGTATTTTGATGGTTTAGGCCGCCCTTTGCAAATCGTACAATGGCAGGCCAGTCCGGGTAAAAAAGACCTGGTACAGGTAATGGAATACAATGCCTTTGGTCGTGAGGTGAAGAAATACCTCCCTTATGCGGAACAATCGGCTGCTGACGGGGCTTATAAACCTTCGGGTATTGCTGCCCAGGGCAGTTACTACGGCACTGGTAGCTGGGATGCCAATGTGGTTAAAACAGCTTCACCGTTTAGCATAACGGTTTTTGAGGCCAGCCCTTTAAACCGGGTATTGGAACAAGGGGCACCGGGCGTAGCCTGGCAGCCTGTACCAGGTAACAGCTCAGGGCATACCACAAAAACAGTATATGGCATTAACGCTGCTAATGATGTGCTGCTGTGGCAAGTAAGCAGTTCCGGTGCTTCGGCAGGCGGCTACTATCCTGCCGGAAGACTTTACCGCACGGTTTTAAAAGACGAGAACTGGATATCTGGCAATGCAGGCAATACCGAGGAGTTTAAAGACTTGGAAGGGCATGTGGTGCTGAAAAGGCTATATAAGAGCGAAACGGAGAAACTTGATACCTATTACATTTATGATGTCTATGGCAATTTGGCCTATGTAGTGCCGCCTGGTACTGCGGTGACCAGTTTTAACGAAAGTGATACCGTTTTCGATCAGTTTATCTACGGTTACCATTACGACGGCAGGAAACGTTTGGTGGAGAAAAAAATACCGGGCAAAGGCTGGGAGTACATGGTGTACAACAAACTGGATCAGTTGATTTGTAGCCAGGATGCTAATCAACGCCCTAATCATCAATGGAGCTGGATAAAGCACGATGGTTTAGGCAGGGTGGTGCTGACCGGGGTGGTGAATGGGAACACTATGTCCCGGCAGACACTTCAGGGAGACTATATCGATACCATGAGCGGTCAGCTCTGGGAGTCGCGGACTGGGGCCAGATCCGATGGTTACACTGTTTTTACGCACCCAATGTCTGGGGAGGAATCTGTGAATGTGGAGTTCCTCAGTATGAATTATTATGATGATTACAGTTTTCCAGGTTATAATAGCAACTATGCTCCTAGTGTTGCGGTAAGCAATAAGACAAATGGTCTGGCCACCGGAAGTTTTGTGCGTGTACTAGGCAGTACGCTCAAGCTGTTAACGGTTACTTATTATGATGAGGATGGACGGGTAAAGGAAACCGTGTCTGACAATGCTAAGGGTGGAAAAGACCGCACGGTGAACAGTTATAATTTTGTCGGGGAGCTGATCTCAAGTGTAAGGACACATGAGGTGAATGGAGCAGTAACTACTATCATTTCTGGTTTTGCCTATGACCATGTTGGCCGTAAGCACAGCACCAATAAACAGATCAACAATGGCAGCGTAGTTGGGACTAACATTTTGCTCGATGAATTTTTGTACAATGAAATAGGTCAGCTGATAACAAAGAAACTGCATAACGGGATGCAGAGCACTGGTATGGCCTATAATGAACGCGGCTGGCTAAAGAGCAGTATCAGTGACCAGTTCAGTATCCAGCTGGATTACCAGGAAAATGGCTCTAACCAGTTTAATGGCAATATCAGCAGGCAGTTTTGGTCGCAGGATAGGTTTCCAGCCAGCTCACCCAATAAATTCAGTTACGGTTACGATAACCTGAATAGGCTAATCAACGGTACCAGTACCGGGATTTATATGAGTGAGGTGCTGAATTACGATAATATGGGCAACATTAGCCAGCTAAGCCGCAATGGCGGTGCAATGAACCAATATTACTACAACGGGAACAGGCTGGATCGGATAGACAACGTTGCGGGGACTTACGTGTACGATGCGAACGGGAATGCTACGACTGATGGCAGGAACGGAATGAACCTGAGCTATAACCTGCTCAACTTGCCCTCGGGAGCCAGTGGTAACGGCAAGGTATTAAGCTATGTTTATGATGCCGAGGGTAGTAAACTAAGGAAAACCGTTACCGAAAATGGTTCAACCACAGTGAGGGAATATATTGACGGGATTGAATACGATGGAAACAATATTGATATTATCCAGACTGAAGAGGGGGTGGCGCAGCGGAACGGCGATAACAGCTACAGTTATCATTATAACCTAAGTGATCATTTGGGTAATGTGCGCTATACTTTCGATATCTATAACAACCAGATCAGGCCATTGCAAATAGATAATTATTATCCTTTTGGTAAGCGTAATGGTGTATCTGCCGGAAATAATAAATATCTTTATAACGGAAAAGAGGTTCAGGATGAACTTGGTGGACAATTAGATTACGGGGCAAGGTTCTATGATGCCGAGATTGGGAGGTGGAATGCTGTAGATCCTAAAGCAGAATTAGGTAGACGATGGTCTCCGTACAATTATGCTTTTAATAGTCCCATTATGTTTGTTGATCCGGATGGTATGTGGCCTGGGAAAGGGTTTCTTAGTGATGCATGGAGTTCTGCCCAGAGATCTTTCAAAGGTTATTATTCCTCTGCAATTAGTGCTATTAAAAGTATCCCATCACAAGTTAAAGGATTGAGAAATATGTCTGCTGGACAGTTGGCAAAGACTTATGTAAAGACCTATGCAAAAGCCCTCCCCATTAATGTTGTCGTAAACAATACTAAGGATGTCATCCAAGGGGTAAAAGCTCTTGCCAATGGTGATGGAAAATCATTTGGAGATGCGTTTGGACGGCAAGCAGCGAATACAACTACAGCCGTTTTGACCGAAGGTGCAGTTTCTGGAGGAGCTAAAGTATTGTCTAGCACTACTGCTGCTTTGGCTGAAAGAGCCATGGGATCATCTTTAGCAAAACTTGCAGGCGAAGGTGTAGAAGCAGCGGCAGCGGAAGGAGCAGTTGTCGGTAAGAATTTCGACAGATTTATGAATAAGATACCTGCTAATTCAAAAGGAAGTGCAACTTGGACAATAATGGATGATGGTATTCATAACTTCTCAGCGACCTCACCAGGAATAGTTCCGGGTTCAAGTGCAACTTACCAAAAAACAGTTAATGGGGCCGGAGAAACCCAAAGCTATTTTAAAACAACTTATGCGCCTGATGGTAGCATTGTTCATGTAAAAAGTAAATTATAATGAAAACAAGAATAGAATTGCTCAAGGATTTAATAACTTTAAATAGAGGTCTTAAAGACATTCAAAGTGATTTATCTCATTATCCTTGGGATGTTGATGAGACATTAATTATCATAACAAAAGCTGATTTTAGTAATGTAGCTCAATATTATTTGGATAATAAGATTTCTGTTGATGAACTGGAGGATTGGGCAAATGCTGTTGAGTGTAGAGAAGACATCGATTTTGAAAATGAAAAGATTAAGCAGTTTGTTTTTGAATTAGCAAACCCTATTATAGATGGAGAGATAAATATAGAAAAAGTAAAAAAAATGGTTGCTTTTTGATAGACCTGCCCATTGTCCATAGTCTTGTCAATTGGAAGTAACCCTCACTAGCGCAAGTCTTTGTGTCCGGGGCATTGTAACTGGATAACTTGTGCTTAAACAGGTTTTATATTTAGCCTGGCCCTGGTGTCAGGCTTTTTATTTTGGCAAATAGCCAAGAGGTACGCTATGACTCCCAGGGACTTGTGGAAATATCTTTGCGCCAATCTTCTGGCTTTTTTTATCCCTCAAGATTACCAATTCCCGATACCCTTGTTTATAACCCTGGTAGATAGGCTGCCATTCCAGCTGGATCGTCCACTTGTTTCCGCTTTTGGTGCGGTCATTTTTGGCGCGCGTCCAGTCGATACTGATCTTGCTTAGGACCTTACCGCTATCCGGTTCGATCTGATCGATGTATGCTTTGGCATCTTCGAGGCTTAATGAAACTTGTTGTACTGGCTTTTCTGTCGAAAGGTCGCCATTGATTGGTTCCTTATGGCATGCGGATAGCAGGAAAATTATAACTGTTGTGATTTTAAGCTTTGTATTCATGAGGTTAATTTTAAATTGAAAGCGGTGCTGTATTTTCGGCATTTTGTGTCTGGTGACACATTCTTAGTTTTTTACGCCTGATCCGGCTTAAAGTTTCCCGGCTGATTCCAAGGTAGGAGGCAATATTGGTTTGACTGGTCTGCTGCTCGATATCAGGGTGGAGTTCGAGTAATTTTTCATAGCGTAGCGTTGGGGTTTGGGTACGCAGGAAGATTGCCCTTTCCTCGCTCAGGATATAATACTTTTGGGTAACGATTCTGCCCAACAAATTGCCCTGCGGAAAATCGGCATAATAGGCGTTAAGTTGCTGCCAGCTGATCGATTGCAATTTACAGTCCTGAAGTACTTCTATGTATTCATAAGCGGGTTTCTGGGTGAAAAAGCTGTATACTGAAATCATCAGGTCTCCCTTCCCCATAAACCAGGTGGTGCACTCTTTACCAAGCTCGTCGATGAAAAAAGCGCGCAGGAAACCACTGCGGATAAAATACAATCTTCGGGAGGTTTCGCCGGGTTTAAGCAGGAGGTGTTTATGGCTGAAATGCTCGGTGATTACCTCTTCATTCACCCTTTTTTGCAGGGGGGCGGGGAGTGGTGCGATGAAGCTCAGCGTTTCCAATAAATCGGCTTCTTGGGCAGCTTGTTTTTGCATGGGTTGTCGATTGTGTCACAAATCAACTTTTCAGCGCCTTTACCTCATTAATATTGTCCTGTCGGAAGGATATAGTTGTTAAACGGGATTTACTGGCTTTTGTTATAGTCTGCCTGTTAAAAGACTGTTTTTTTAGCAATCTGAGTAATCGCTATTCAAATATTTAACCTAAAAATATATTGTTATGTGCCTAGCAAAACTATTGGAAAAACTTAATGGGCAGGACTCGCACCAGAATAGGGAAATGCCTTCAATGGTAGATTTAGCGGAGAAATTAAGAAGGGAGGGGCAACGGGATGGTTTTGCACACAAAAAGCAAAAATTTATTTAACCTAATGTGCTTATGAAAATACGTCTACCTTTTTGTTACCCCAGTGTGCAATTGTTGCCAGTTAACAGGCGGGGGTGATGTTTACTTAATCTACTCTATTGTTATGCGTAAGAATACGTTTAAAGTTATGCTGCGTGAGCTGCGTGGCAGGTTGAAGTTGATCTCTGGCTGGGATATTTCTCTAGTGGAGAAGTTTAGTGAGATGCTTGCAGAGATTTCTGGCTTTTTAAAGCAGTGAAGGCTCAGGTGTTGCTTGTGGGCTTTGAAACGGGTTTGGAAGAAGTATATTTTTTCAAATTTGAAAAGCCGGAGTTTTATGCTTTGCAGGTGTATCATGTGGCTTTGTTTGGTTTGCTTCAAGGCAGGCCTTTAGGGGTTCCGGAACTTGTGCGTGCTTATTATCTGGAAGAGCTACGGTTTATTGAGCGGTTTTTTAAGCAATATGCTTTTTTGTATGAGTATTACCGGTCGGGGTTTACTGAGATGGATGAGCTGCTTTTTGTGCGGGGTATGGAGGTTGGTTTCCCGCTGATGTAGGAGCTGCCGGTTTTGGATGCGGAGTTTGGGACTGCGGGGGATTATTTTTTTGCCAAGTTCATGGCGTATGAGGATCTACGGGATTATATTTTGGGGGAGCTGGCTGCGCTGGATGGCGAGGTGAAGGCGAATGTTGTGATAGCTGGTAAGGCCAGGTTTGAATGGTCAGGGGAGGTGATTAATCTGGTGGAACTGGGGTATGGGATATGGCTGTCTGGTCAGCTTGGCAGCAAGGCAGGTTTGGGGGAAATCTTCCCGTGGCTGGAGGAGAGTTTTGGGGTGGATATTGGTATTCCGGCGAATAGGTTCCGGGAGATTAAGCGTAGGAAGCGCCTGAGCCGGACACGCTTTATGGATTTCTGTAAGGATAGGCTTTTAGCATATATGGATGAAGATGATGCTTATCGTCCTGAAGCTGATTCCAGGAAGAATGACCTGAATTGATTTTCATGGGGTTAGATGGATTGTTTACCGTTATTTATCCCTAGGTAGAGTATCCGCGGTTTTGATCCGTTGAACCTTTATCTGTCGTCCCGGTGCAATGGTGCATCGGGATTAAAATCAAAATTTTATGATGATAAAATCATTTCTATGGTAGTGTTTGCCCGTTATTGGACTGGCGCTAGGGCTTGTGGCTAGGATGGATAAGGTTTTCCTGGTTGCCCCGTTTTTTATAGGGGCTTGAAAGGGCACGAAGAAACCCAGGACCTGGAGCAGAGCGGCTTCTTGTTCTGGTAGTTTTTGCAGAGGTGACCGATTGTCTCACAGATCGACCTTTCAAGGACTTCCATGCTATTGAAAAAAGTACTATTGCCTTCAGCGGTAATGATAGGCTCTGAAATATCCACTCAATGTTAGCTTGTTCCAATCCCAGTGAGGTTTCGGATGGTACTCTCCCTGCGATTACGACTTAGAGGTACTTTAATGTCGTTCTCCAAAACGATGATATTTCCTTCAATGTTCCTGATGAACCTCTTTGCGATTATAAAGGATCTATGGCATTGAATAAAATCATTGTTCTTTAAAAGCCACTGCATACTAGAAAGCGATTTGTTTGTCACAATGGTCTCAGACGTCGTGTAGAATATGAGTTTGTGGTCGAGCGCTTCCATCGCAATAATCTGATTTATTTTAACCTGTGAATGTTTGTTCCTTTTTACGATAGGTGTTAACCAAATTGTCTCCTCATAAAAAGTTTCTCTCTGGCGAGCCAAAAAAAGCTTTTGTAACGTTTTTTCGAACCTGGCGACTGAAATAGGCTTTAGCAAAAAATCATCAGCATCCATCTTAATATAATCGGTTGCATAATGTAAATGACCGGTTGTCAGCACAAGCTTTGAAAACTTGTCTTTGATTCTATTTACAAGTTCCAATCCATTCATTTCTGGCATTTCGACATCCATAAAAATAACATCAACTTTTTCTTTTTCAAGAATGGCCTTGGAAGCAGTTATTGGATTGTCAAAGTATCCAACCAACTCTAAATTAGGTTGAGTGGCAATATATTCCTGCAATATCTCTAGCGCAGCAAAATCATCATCTACAATATAGCAGGTAAACATATAAGAGCAGTCAATTTTGAACTTGGTTACAAAAATAAGAGAAAAACAGAATTGTGTTAAATCTTACACGATACTAGAAAAAAGATTACGTCATAATTACTATTCAGGTTTACAAATTAACCGTTCACGTCGGAATGTGTTGCGGAAACTTCCCAAAGAATTACTTTCGCGGCGCACTACACAAAAATTATGTTCTACAAACGCAAATCTTTCAAAACAAGGGTGTACATTAGGTTTATACAAAGCCCGCTATTATTTCTTGCGCTGCTGATAGCAAGTACTACCAATGCACAAAATAATGTGACTGTCAATCACTCAACAGGAACACCCAATGTGAATATCCCATTTTTTACTGTTAGGAGTGGCTCTTTAAATATGCCCGTTGGAATCGTTTACAATTCTTCGGGAATTAAGGTGAAACAGATCGAAGGTTTAGCGGGAATGGGTTGGAATTTATATGCTGGTGGGGAAGTCTCTAGAGACGTTAAAGGACTACCCGACGATTGTAAGAAAAATGTTTATGGACAAGATCGTGTTGGCTGGCTTTATAATTCAAATGGTACCTTAATTAAAAGCTTTATTCCAGCTAACGACGGTAATCTTAGTACCTGCCAGGATGAGGCTGCCGATTTAAGTTACATGGCAACGAGCACCTTGAATACTGCAGATAATGAGCCTGATATTTTTTATGTCAGTGCTCCAGGTCTATCACTAAAGTTGGTTTTTGACCAAAACCATAATCTTGTTACCATTCCGTATCAGGATATAAAGGCTGAGTATGCTACCGGTATAGATGGTAGTATCACCTCTTTTACACTCACTAATGATGAAGGTGTTAGGTATTTGTTCTCCGAAGCAGAAACTGCTTCCAAAATTATTACCTCGACAGGAGGGAACGCTTTTTTCTTTACTGACTATACTCAATATAACGGTCAAATAAATTACAATTCTTCATGGAAGTTAAAAAGTATGACCGATATGACAGGAAATACTATTGTCTTAAATTATCTTTCCGCGACGGATGCTGGTGCTTCACTATTACAAAAACATGGGATTGATCCAATCATAATCTCTCAAGCAGGTCCATCTGGTACATCTGTAAAAAGCAAATTGTATGATGTTGAGGAAACATTCACTTCAAAGTGGCTCACAAAAATACAAACCGGAAATAGCGAAAAGCTTTATGATGCGCTGACTTTTGTGAACGGGAGTTCGGCTTCAACCGGAGTTCCTCTTGTGCGGGAAATTCAAGGATACGGCAGAACCATAAAACTAACATTTGCCGATGCGAACTTTTCTGGTTTACACGGAAACTATAACCGACAGTTCCTTGGGAGTGTTGCTTCAATGGATAAAAGTTTACAATATACATTTAAATACACTGGAACAGTTGCTGAAACAAACGGTTTTAACTATATCCCATTACCCGACTCTTCTTCAAAAGAAATTGATCTCTGGGGATATTATAACGGAAGTGGGCTTTCAGATTTGACTCCCCAAACATACGTCAATCCTTCAAATCCATCTATGGAGCGCTACAGAAATCTAGCGCCAGCAAATGCGACAACATCATACCCATATATTCTGGGAGGAAGTGATAGAAAATCCAATGCATCTTTTACGGCTATTGGAACATTAAGTCGGATCGAAAATGCAGCAGGCGGATCAACAAGTTTGGAATATGAGCCGAATGATTATTATGATCCTACAGCCGCTATGGTAGTTCAGGGTGCCGGAGTAAGAATTAAAAGACTGATTAGTTCTGATGGATTAGGTACGGGGAATGATATGGTAACAAATTATAACTATCTTAGTACTTCTACAGGAATAACAAGTGGGAAACCTATTTCCCTTCCGATATTTGCTTTTACGACCAACAGCACAGTTGCAGGGACTGAAGGTGATGTCTGGAATAATGCCACTGCCAGGTCCGAATCGGATCTATCTAAAGAGGACCATACGATTATTTATGGGCAGGTGCGAGAAAGTATTTCCGGTGCAGGTAGTACCCTTTACGAATTTAGTACACCAGCAACAAACTGGGACGCGGCCAACGGAGATTGGACTCCTGGAATAAACTTTTCGGCAAGGGCTGATTGCCAGACAAGCCCATTGGTGGGTAACGGTAGAGATGCTTATCCATTTATTCCAAGAACAAATTTTGATTTTGAGCGCGGTTTGTTAAAAAAGGTCACCAACTTCAACGAAAATGGAACGGTGGTGAGTGAGTCCAATTATAGCTATCAACGGAGCGGGATACCTGTTGTTATAGACGGATTACGGTTAGATAATAACAATGGACTTACCTCGTACGGAAAGTATTCGATACTCGCTTCGGTAGATATGCTGGTATCGGATCAGAAAACCAAAACTTTTGATACACAGACTTTAACAAAGGCTATGGAAACTACCAGCCATTATTACTATGATGGGCTATCACACCGGCAGCCGACCAGACTGCAAAGGAATAACAGCGATGGAACCACCACGACAAATTATACCCGGTATATCAAAGATTACCCGGTTTCAAGTGCGTCTGATGTGAGTTCCTTAGGAATCAGAGCGCTGGGGGAACTAAACTTTAATGTACCGGTAGAACAATATACCGAGGTGCTCAGGGACGGGATAGCCAAGGTCACAAAAGCTAAGCTAACGAAATTTGCTTCTTTTAACACCCTTCCTGGTAAAAGCGTGTATCTCCCTGCTCAACAAATGACTATAATAAACGCTAACGGAATTTCTGGTTTTCAGCCATCATCGACTGCTACTGGCGTTTTTACAAATGACCCGAGTTATTTTGTAACAGAAAATGTGCTGTCATACGATTTTACTGGGTTACCATTAAGTAAAGATGATAACAACAGGAATGTTAAAACTGTTTTGACTGATCACGAGATATTCGCGCCAGTGTTAACTGCCACTAGAGCAAGGGCTGATGAAATCGCCACAAATGATTTTGACAGTGAGCTGTCTGGAGTACGCTTTATCAAAATAAGCGGTAGCCCGGTTTATTCTTCAAATGCCAGAACAGGTGGACGTTCTATTACATTATCTCCGGGAGAAGCTCTTTCTGCATCTGTCAATAAATCTCAACAGGCAGAGACCTACGTTTTTTCATTGTGGGTTAATGCGGCTTCAAACGGTAACATTTCAATTTCCGTGAACAGCTCCGCTGGGACCTCTGCTTATACATTACCTTATTCAGGTACAAACAATTGGAAATATTACGAGGTAAATATTCCAGTATCGGCGATTTCGGGTAATTTTACCGCGCAGATCAGCGCTGGAAATGCTGTGCTGATTGATGATATGCTTCTTTACCCCCAGGACGCTGAAATAACAACAGCAGGTTACGACAGGCTCACGCGCCTCAAAACCTCTGAGACCAATTCTAATGGAGTTTCAAATTATTTTACTTATGATGCAGCAGGAAGGGTGAGGTATGTATATAATCAAGATAAAGAGATTGTACTTAAAAAGACATACGTTACGAAAAGAGATCAGGAAGCATTAAATGATTTTACTGTCAGCATAAATTCTACGGTACAAAAGGCCGGTACACCAATTTCTTTTTCTGCAACAAGTTACCTACCTCCTGTTAGTGAAGGAATAAGTTACCTCTGGTCATTTGGTGATGGTAGTTCTTCGATTACTACCAGTTCGAATACTGCTTCCCATACTTATCAGGTTGCAGGAACTTATACCTTAACAGTGACAGTTACTTCTCCCACAATTGGGCAAAAAACAACTACACTAAGTGTCGTTGTTAATCCAGATGGCGTACATATCAGCTATTCCAATCTAACTGGCGGATTGCAAAGAATATCCAGTATTACATTTAGTCAGGGTGGAGTCCAGAAGTATCTTTTCAACACAGCACAAATACAGGCCGGCCAAAATATCTTGCAGGGAATATATTCGGTTAAGGTTATTTACTTGTTTGGAGATGAAACAACCGTGTTGATGTATTACGGAAATGGCTCAGCTTTAAGTAAAAACGGTGCCTCGCCGTGGAATTTCACCATTGATGCGACATTGCTTAGCAATCTAAACTTTGTTATCCAGTAAAATTACTCCAGTAAAATTTAAATAAAGCTAAATCATGTATAGCTATCAAAAATATGTTCTCTCATTCTTGTCTGCGTTTGTTTTGTTTGCAAAACCATTTGCCGCAAGCTCGCAAGCACCCAGATTTGTTCAGGAAGAGATTATTAAGGTCCATGGAATCACAACCGACGGGCAAATCTACGGGCTAACTCCGAGTGAAAAAAATACAAACAGGACTTACTATGACGGGTTCGAAAGACCAGTGCAGATAATAGCATTAAAAGGATCGCCAAGTCAAAAGGATGTGATACAGGTTAAGGGGTACAATAACCTTGGCCTTCAGACTACATCCTACCTCCCATACCAGGACGGGAGTGCTGCCGGAAATTACAGGAGCGCTGCAATAACAGGCCAAGCTGCATTTTATAATAACGGAAATGGTGATAAAGTTTCCGATGACACGATGCCGTACAGTCAGGCGGTATTCGAAAACAGTCCTCTGCGACGATTGCTGGTAGCAGGATCGGTTGGAAATGGTTTTCAGCCCAATCAACATGGCAAAATATTTGGACAAAGACCCAACCAAAGCGATGATCAGATCGTTAGATGGTCACAGGGAGGTAATGACGAAGGTTTTTATGCTGAAAATAGTTTATGGATGGTACTTTCTACCGATGAAGATGGCCATCAATCGGCAAATTTTACAGACGCCGAAGGAAAAATAGTTTTGAAAAGAACCTTTGTAAACGAGCTTGTAAACGGCAGCATTGAGAACCATTTTGATACATACTATGTTTATAATGAAGCAGGGGGACTTATCTGGACAGTGCCTCCGAAGGCAGTATCATTCATGAATAGGAATCCAGGAACAAATCTCAATACCTCTGAAGTCAAAAAGCTGCTATTTAGTTATGTCTATGATGAAAAGGGGAGGATAGTTGAAAAAAATGTTCCTGCTGCCTCTGTAATTTATACCATCTATGATCCTTTAAACAGGCCAGTGCTTATTCAGGATGGCAATTTGCGGGGCATGGGCCAATGGAACTATATCAAATATGATCTGAGGGGTAGGGTGATTAGTCAGGGGATATACACCGATGGGGTGCATATTACAAGAGTGGATATGCAAAATTATGTAAACGGTCTGGATTATAGCCAAAATTATTATGAAAA
Source organism: Sphingobacteriaceae bacterium (assembly GCA_965284455.1). Lineage (GTDB taxonomy): Bacteria > Bacteroidota > Bacteroidia > Sphingobacteriales > Sphingobacteriaceae > Pedobacter. The sequence continues at coordinate 3,300,380 of OZ260086.1, read as the reverse complement.
ACGGTCATCTGATGGTTCTACAGGGTATTATACCAATGTAGTATTCCCAAATACTAATTTGCAGGACCTCGCTTATTCTTATTTCGATAACTATGACATCGATCACAATGGAATAAATGACTACAATTATATCATTCAGGGACTTAATTCGGAAGCTCAGGCGACCTCGCTTACCCGTGGCTTATTAACAATGGTGCGAAAACGCGCAATTGGGGGTTCGTTAGCCAACACCTGGCTAACGAGCGTTCAGTTCTATGACAAGGCAGGGAACATTATACAGACGGTTGGAAACAGTCAACTCAACGCGAATGTTACCAACAGCAATACTATAGTGCCTGATTTCACTGGACAAGTTCTTAGGAAAAAAATAGTACAATATTCATCTGGAGGCGGAACTAGCGTATTAACTGAATATAGCTATGACCATCGTGGCCGGCTACTGGCAGTTAATCAACAATATAATAGTGATCCTATGATTAAGATTTCAGGTTATGAATACAATGAAATTGGCCAATTAGTGGATCGCAAATTACACTCAACCAATGGTGGGGCTTCCTGGCTGCAGTCAATTGATTATCGTTACAATATTTCTGGAAGGATGACCAGTATAAATAACAGTTCTCTTGGTATAAATGATAAAAACGACGATGGTAACGATCTTTTCGGCATGGAAATTAGGTATGAACAACCTGAGGCTGCTTTGGGGTCCTCTGGTTACTACAACGGGTTTATATCGGCGGTTAAATGGGCAACCTATGGCAATGCGAACCAGCGTGCTTATAGATTTGAATATGACTCAGACTTAAGATTGAAGAATGCTTATTTTGCTCAGGGACCTATTGGGACAGATTCCTGGAACAACCTGTCTGGGTATGACGAAAAGAATATCAGCTATGACCAGAATGGTAATATTCTAAGCCTTTCACGCAATGCACTGGTTAACAATGCAGCCACACCTGTTGATGAGCTTAATTTTAACTATGATGGCAATCAATTGATTAATCTGAGTGACGGTAATGGCGGTAACTATAACCAGATAGGCTTCAAAAATCTCACAGGTTCTACCACAGGCTATTCATACACTCAAAGTGGTAATCTAACTGAAGATCCCAAAAAAGGAATCAGTTTAACTTATAATATACTTGATAAAACTGACAGGATTACCATTAATACGGCCAATGGACGTTATATCGATTACAGTTATGATGCAATGGGTAAAGTTTTGAGAAAACAGGTTTTTGACAACAACATATCTGTAAAAATTACAGATTATGTCGAAGATTTTGTATATGAAAATGGCCAGCTCGGTTATTTCGCAATGCCAGAAGGAAGGGTAAGGAATACTGGTGGAGGATTAAAGCCTGAGTATATGATAAAAGACTATTTGGGGAATGTGAGGGTAAGTTTCGAAGAACAAAATGGGGTGGCAAGCTTAAGACAGGAGAACAGTTATTATCCTTTTGGATTAATCATGACTGGTAGCAATGTCGCCACACCGACTAGTGCAAACGTAAACCTTTACAATGCAGGCTCCGAATGGCAGAATGATTTTAGTGATCTGCCAGATTATTATAGTACATTTTATCGAAATTATGATCCTTCGATTGGTCGATTTGTAGGCGTTGATCCGAAAGCTGAACTTATGTTTTCCAATACCCCTTACAATTATTCTGGTAACAATCCTATAATTTTTAACGATCCACTCGGTGATATCAGATTAAGTCAGGATGCTCAACATTTGGTTGATGGAGTTATACAGAGCTCTTCTGGTCAATCGGGTACTTGGACGGCTGCTAATGGTTTTGAGGCCTTCTCGAGCGATGCAGCTGCATTTGATTTTGCGTCAGGAATCTTGGGGATAGATGCTTTTGGTCAAAATGGCCTATTCAGTTATAGGGAGGCTGCTGCCAGATTTAATAATGATCCAGAGCACACGGGCGGTCGCGTTATTGATGAATGGTGGCAATTACGGACAGTAAACATTGTTGAAGCCAGAGCTGATAAAAATTGGTTAATTAAGCGGCAGAAAGAAGTGCTTGGAATACAAAGTGACGTCAGTGCTGTCCAGAGTAAGATAGACTGGCGCTCATTGGGAGAGGCGACATTGTCATTTGTTGGTGGTGCTGCAGAAGTAGGAGTTGCAGCAGCAGGTGAATGGTTTTCAGGAGGTTTAGCGACTCCGGTTGCTATTGGATTGGCTGTTGATGGTAGTTCGAGGATGGCTTTGGCCTTTGGAAAAGCTGTTGCGAGTTTAAGTGGGACAACGGGTCGAAAAATTCCAGGTAACTTGGGAGGTGTTATAGGCCTGACAATTGATAATATTGCTGGAACTAAAAAAGGTATGCAGATAGGGGGCTTGGTTAATGATGCTTTTTCTGTAATTTTAACCGGTGGTACCTCTGGAACTGTGACAACCCTAGTCAGTGGTGCAACAAATGCTGAAAAGGCACTCGCACTGGCGGCTCAACTTGGTGTTTATTACGATGTTTTTAATAATGGTGGTGTAATTAAATAGTTTCATGGAAGGTATTAAAATGGAAATTAATGAAAAAGGAATAGAGTTCTACCAAAAATGGCTTAGAGAAACAAAATCTGGACTAATCTTTTATGCCCCGGTTTTTTTACTTTTTTACTTGGGGCTAGGAGTAGCAATTTATGGTTCGAATTTAATGTTTGCACTTATTTCAATTCTTCCGACATTATTGATATTGGGCAGTTTTGTTTATCCATATTACTCGAGAAAAAAATACTTTAATCAAATGGCAAGGAGTGTTTCGGTTAATGAAAATATCATTTTGATTGAAACGCTTCAATGGTTTTCAGCAAGTGCAGTTATCAAATCAGTTCCTTTAAATGAGATAATTATTAATAAGGAGAAAGATATTGCCTTTTTTAAAGAACGGAAAGTTTATTCCTTAAAAGTGAGTCCAGATGATAATGCTCCAATATATATCATTGATGAATTTTTTGATGATAATACAATTTTATTAAGCTACTTGAAGTAACAATTGTGGACAGGAGGCTTCCTGTGGAAGGAAAAAAATATGGCTTTGGACGCAAATAATAGATGTGAACAGTTGATAGTAAACGGAAAAAACACCGTGCAAACTATTTTTATTGCCTAATCTATGGCAGTCGTATTTTGTTCTTTATAGTCGGCATTTTCATCAAGTTGTATTGTATTGTTTAGCTTTTTATTTTACAGCCCGCTTTTCCTGAAAAAGTATACAATTGCATATTAGTGAAAGTTCCTTTAATCTAAGTTAGCACTCATGGTTGTTTGTGAATTAACTTAGCTCCAGGCTGGTCTCTAAGGGTAACGAATGATCGTACTTTAGCAAAAAGAATGAAAACGACTATTCCCCGATCAGCGATTATTTAGTTGTTGATAGCTCTGAGTTTTAGCACGTGCGCTTGAAACTCAGAGTAGATGTCTATTAATGGCTTGGCTGAATATTCCTCCCTTCTTTAAACAGTTTATCCCTTTTACCTCGGCCAGTACGGGGTGTCCATAAAGTATTAGTGACAAGTGAATTAAAGGTTGAATGATTGCCTATAGCTCTGGAGGTTGAAATAGTTGAACATAGGATTTTCGCGAAGGCTCCTTGTTGCGCCCAGGTGGAAGTACCAACTCCTTTATCATCTTGCCAAAAAAGATAGAGAACGATAGGTCGGTTACTTGCCTTTTGGGATAAAAATAGTTTCATTACTGCTGCTATTTTAAAAATTATTAAAAACGTATATTATGGCGTTTAGTCTCCCTTATAGCAATGTTTCGCAGGTCGCTCAGTGCTACAAGAACTAATCTCCAAAAGTCAGGATAGCCTGGCATCAAATTAAATTTTCTGATGTTGGAAGGCACAAAGCTTATTCTGAGAGCTGCATAAGCGCGCTCTAAAATTCCGAATTATTATTTGCAGAACACAAACAAAAACTCAATTTCAAGCCGAATAAATTGAAAAACAGGCGTGAAATTGCTGAAAAATATTTGCTTTTCGATTTGTAATGTCGGTCGAAAACCTAGGTTCATCCTTACATTCATCACGTTCGTCATTTGATATCAACAGTTGGCACAAATTTTTGGCGTCCCATTTTTTTTGTCCGATGTTTAATTCATCTTACTTAAGAAATTCATTAATGTCATTGGAGGACTTTCCGGTTGCAAAGAATGTAGTTAGTTCCCCGGTTGCATTTTATTTGATTTAGCATATTACTTTTTACCTAATTCTTAACAATGGAAAAAAAACACGCGCTCACCATCTTGCTCGCATTGATCGTCTTCATAAGGCTTGATGTGGTATCAGCCCAAGATACCTATATTCCACCATCTCCAACCTCCATCTCAATGATTAAAGGTGCTGGCGATAATGTAAACCTTTATACGGGAAAGGCGAGTATAAACATCCCAATTTATACGGTAAAAAGTGGTTCGCTGTCTACCAGTATTAATCTTAAGTATATTGGCGGGGCCGGGTTAAAAGTTCAGGAGATTCCCAGCGAGGTAGGTCTTGGGTGGGCACTTATGGCTGGTGGAGTGATAAGCGAAACAATAAGGGGAGGCTCAGATGACGAGCCTGGTTATAGCGGATATTTTAATAATCCACTGGTGGGACACTTAAACAGTTCTCCAGCTTCTACAGATTTTCAACAAGCATTTGTACAAATGGGGGATACCGAACCAGATATTTACAATTCCACTATTGGGGGCAGAATCGTTTTCGATCACAATAAACAGCCACATTTCATAAATGAACAAGGTTTTACGATACTGCAATCTGGTATAATTAGCAGTGATCAAATCTGGATAATTGTGGATAGTCAAGGTAATAAGTACTACTTTGGAGAAACAAGTGCTTCTAGGGAGCGCTATGTTCAAACAACAAATTCTGGCTATCAATCACTGAGTAGTAAGGTTCACGCATGGCGCCTTACCAAAATGACATCACCAAATGGAGACGTGATAACTTTTGAGTATGGGAAAAGCGGTCAACTCACACAACAAAGCTATTATTCTTTTGCTAAAACTTATAACTCAATAAGCAATGCATGGCAAATTTATGACAGCCCGACGGCCAGCCCAAGTGAAGAAATTCATTTGTCTCGCATAACTACGGGTAATGCAATAATCGATTTCCTTTACCAGGACCGTGATGATTTTTTATACAGTAAAGCACTTTCACAAATCAAAGTACAAAATGCACAAGGTGCCCTGGTTACCAAATATGTCTTTCAAACCGATTATTTTAAAAGTGAGGTGACTAATCCTGTCTTGCGACTAAAACTAAAAGCTGTTAAACAATGTAATAACTCATCGAATGACACCATTCGTCTTGCCTCTTTTGGCTATAATGAATTGGAAAATCTGCCCGCCCGGAATTCCGAAAAATTTGACCATTGGGGTTATTACAATAACAATGCGACGGGTAAATATTTTTTATCTGAAGGCGCAAATAAGAATGCCGATCTGAGCAAATGTCAAGCTAATATACTGACAAATATTCAATGGGCAACAGGTGGGGTTACTCACTATACCTATCAATTAAATAGCTATAGACGAAATGGAATTGATTATAATGGTGGAGGGCTCCGGGTCGGTGCAGTAAGTGAAGTTAATAGTGATAATAGTACCCTTACCACCACCTACGATTACACGACCACTGCTTCAGGTCAGTCATTTACAAGTGGTTTGGTGCATAGCCTGTTTGATATTACCAGTGGATACACAATCAATAGTACTAGAAATGGAGATGGTTTTTTCAGTGATCCGTTTACATTTATCAGTGAGCAAGCTTTACCGTTAAGTAAAGCAATTGATCTGGATGATATCACCGTTGGTTACTCTAGAGTGACCGTTACGAATCCAGATCAATCCAGTGAAATATATAATTTTAGAGATTACTTTAATTTTCCAGATGAGATAAAAAATTTCACCTACATCTACCGCTGGTTCGCTGACCCACGCGTCGTCGAAAGTTTCGCGGACATTGGTGCTCAAGACAAATACAACGGGTTTATATACTTGACCTCAAATGCATTGCAGCGCGGCTTGATCATTAGTAAAGACTTTTTAAACAGCCAGCATGCAGTTATCAAATCAATTAATTACAAGTATGACACATTTTACGGGGCACAAATACCTGGAGCGCAGAAACAGGTGCTTGGAACTTATGTTGGTGAAGGTGATTGGGCAGAAACTCATAAAATGTTTTTTCAGGCATCACTTTATTGGGAACGGGTGATGAGCGTCCGTGTAACGGAAGTGAAGGAAGAGGATTTTTTCCCAAATCAAACTCCTTCTGTTCGTTCCATGATTTTAACAAATACCTATAAAGGATCAACGTTGCCCTATCTATTATCTAAGCAAATTCACGAAAGAGTAGACGGTTCGATTAAATCGGTATGGTATAATTATCCTTCAGATATGGTAGCTCTGGGTAAGGATCCCAATAATGTCTACTCCGATATGGTGTCAAGAAACATGTTGTCTCCGTTGGTGGAACAAATCGATACAGTGGCAGGTAGCCAAGTTTTGCTCACTAAAACAAATTATGATAAGTTTAATACAAATAATGGATTTGCTGCTGGGATAATAATGCCAGCAAATATAGAGGTGAAGGTAGGAGCCAATCCGAGTTCACTAACAGATGTGTTTAACAGTTATGATTTTCAGGGAAATTTAATAGAATCTCAGCCAGCCTTCGGTGCAAAAATTACTTACATCTATAGCTATAACAACAGATACCCAGTCGCAAGGATTGTAAACGCTAATCGTGCAACGATAGAAAGCATCCTAGGTGGCGCTAATGCTGTAAATACATTCAGTAGCCTGGCCAATCCGAGTAAAGCGGTTATTGACGCCTTTTTAGAACCATTAAATAAGCCCTACCATAATTTTCAGGTTACCAGTTCTACCTACAAGCCTTTAATTGGTATGACCAGTCAGACCGATCCACGGGGCAAGACAACGTTTTACGAATACGATGGATTCCAGCGATTGGAGGTTGTGAGAGATCAAAATAACAAAATTGTGCAAAGTTACACCTACCATTATAAACAGCCTTAAACTATGTTGAAACGATTAATTATTCTCCTTGTAGTGATGTCAGGCATCATAGGCACATCAACAGCGCAAGATAAAGCCAAGTCGAATTACGATAAGAAAATAAGGGTTATTCGAACAAGAACGGGAGTGGACAGCCTCACGGCTCTGAGGATTCTCTCAATAGAGAAAGTCTACAAGTCGGGTGTTGCCCTGCTTTCTTTAAGAAGTGACGTTCCTGATGCAGAAATGAGAAAACAGACACAGCTGTTAATTGACAAAAAGAATATGGAGCTAGCCAAATTTTTACCTAAAGCAACATTACTGGTTTATTTACCTGTTAGTGAGGGCATGCGCCTAGACCCGTCTTTTACTCCAAATTTACTTTCTCGAGGTGGTGTAGCGGCAGAACGAAAGGGAGCAGGGGATGCCAGCAAAGATGATGTGAAATCGGCAAGAAGAAATGCGGTTAATGAAATCGCGGCAACTTATGCCAAAAAGATGGATAACATTAAAAAAACGCTCCCAGATGGCAAGTCAAAAGATGCTGAACTCGAAAGATTGCTGCTTGAAAGAAACCAGACGATGGCCAAATTCCTTACAGGGAAGGGGGGCATTCAAAATGTTAAGGCTGCTAATCAAAGTTTGAAGCAAAACCCATAGCTATAGATTTATGAAAAAGACTATTTTAATGCTCTTTATATTAATGTCTTTTGGCATTAAAGCGGCAATTGCTCAAGGAACTTCAATTTACAATCCAATTAATGCCGGAACAATTGGTTTGGGACAAAGTTATTCAAAAACGGTCAATAATGTCGATTATGATATCGACCCAGGCTGGTTGGCGGGAGATGATATTGTGTATTCATTCACAGTGAACTCTGCTGGGATGGTGAATATCTCTGGATGCGGTTCCTCATTTGACACTTACCTCAGCTTGTATGACAGTAATGAATCTCTGATTTATTCAAATGACGATAATGGCCCTATCTGCACAGGGACGAATGCTTCGATGCAGGTATACCTAGAGGGGGGCACGTACTATGTGGCTATCGGAAATCATTATTCATTAGATCAAGGAACCACTTCCATTACCATTAGTCGTAGCGCTGTGGTTAACGGCGCAAATTTTGCGAATGCTATATTTGCAGGTACAGTGCTTGAATGTCACAGTTTAAATTTTACTGACCTTAAAGATAATAGTCCAAGTAATAGCTTTGGGAATGAACTTGGGCAAGCCAGTGACGATATTTTTTATTCCTTCACTATAACATCAGCGTCCACGATTGATATCTCTACAACCGGATCCGCGATTGACACCTATCTACATTTATTAGATGCAAATGGTGATGAGATTATCGCTAATGACAACGATGGTCCGCTTGCGTCTGGTATTGCGGCCTCGATCCGCCGGCTACTTTCCCCTGGTACTTATTACGTTGTAGTAGAGGGTTCGGGAAGTAACGCTGGAGGAATACAGACCAACATTACCGCTGTGCCGCCAGTGACCCCACCTTCTGGTTCTTTAATGTCAAATGCGATTAATGCTGGAATCGTCGTTCCGGGGATTTCCTTTAGCCACTCTGTTTTGCTCACTGATTGCTACCAAGATAATATTGGTGATTACGGAAACGATATCTTTTATAAATTCACATTGGTAGCAAGTTCGACAGTAGTGTTATCACACTGTATTTCACCCAGTAATTTTACATCAATGTACCTATTGGACGCCAGTGGGACAGAAATTACCAGAGCCCAATACAGTGGCGTAATTTGTTCTGGAGCAAGGGCTTCAATCCAACGCACATTACCAGCAGGCACCTATTATGTGGCTGCTGAAGATTACCTGTCGGGATATCCAGTGATAACCAATATTTCAGTACTGGGAGAAAGTATATGCAATACGATGGCAACTGTTCCAAGTTCAAATCAAAATTATGTGATGACATCCTCACCAAGAGTTCCCTTTGATGATGAAAGCCAGCTCGCTACTGCTACCAGCTGCGAAGTTCAGCAAGTAATTCAATATACGGATGGATTCGGACGTGCCATACAAAACATTCAGGTCAAAGGAAGTGCAGATGCCACAAAGGATATCGTGACACCAATGGCCTATGATTTGTTCGGTAGACAAAGTACAACCTATCTTCCCTATGCTGATGCAAGCAATGGAGGAGCTTACCGTGCAAATGCGCTAACTGGGCAGGGGACTTTTTACAATTATCCACCTAATGGGGTAGTTCAGACGCCAAATCCGTATTCTGTTACCGTGTTCGAACTCAGTTCACTCAATAGAATTGTTGAGCAAGGTTCTGCAGGTGCCACCTGGCAACCAGTATCGAACAGCAACACCGGGCATACCGTGAAATTAGAGTATGGTACCAATGCGGCTGGAGAAGTAAAATTGTGGAAAATTAATAACAATAATAACGGCTCGACTGCAACAAGCTATCAGGCCGGAAAGCTCTACAAAACCATAATAAGAGATGAAAATTGGAAGCCATCAATGGGTAAGATAGGAACTACTGAGGAGTTCAAAGACGCTGGAGACCGTTTGGTGCTAAAACGTACTTGGAATACGGATCTCCAAAGTTTAAATACCTATTATGTATATGATGATTTCGACAATCTGCGTTATGTGGTTCCTCCGGAGTTGAATGAGGGAGGACAAAACATCAACAGTTTTGATGAGACGCAAACTCTTTTCAATCAGTTTATTTATGCTTACCATTATGATGGAAGGAACAGGGTTGTTGACAAGAAAATTGCTGGAAAGGGTTGGGAGTATTTTGTTTACAACAAACTGGATCAGATTGTTTTGTCCCAAGATGCCATTCAGCATGATAAAAATCAATGGTCGTTTGCAAAATTTGATGCTTTTGGAAGAACAATTATGACAGGTCTGTACAACGACGGCACGAGTAGAGCAAACCTGCAGAATAGCGTAGATACTCAGGCTGATAACCAAGTTCCACTTTGGGAGACTTATGATTTTTTTGGAAATCAAGAGTATTCCAATGTCAGTTTCCCTCAGGCTAATACTTCATCCTTAACCATCAATTATTATGATTTTCAGGGCATTCCTGGAAACGTATTCCAATACGATTCTCCTCCTAGTGGCACAGATTATCGTCTAAGAACGCTGCTGACCGGTACAAGGGTAAATGTACTGGGCACCAACACAATGCTACTTACAGTGTTTCATTATGATGAAGAGGGAAGGGTGATAGAAAGCAAGTCACAAAACCATTTAAATGGTGTTGATGTGGTAAGCAATACGTATAATTTTTCAGGAGACCTTACTGCCAATACAAGCACTTATCTTGCTGGTAGTGTAAGTACATCTGTTTCCCATAGTTATTTGTTCGATCATGTTGGTCGAAGAACAAAAACCTACCAAAAAATAGGAGATGGTGGGACCACACAGTTACTTTCAGAAATGGCCTACAATGACATTGGGCAGTTAAAGCAAAAAAGCTTGCATAATAGCCTTAAAACTACCAGTTTCACCTACAACGAACGCGGCTGGTTAAATGGTAGTAGTACAGCAGGGTTCGAATTTGAATTGAAGTACGAAAATGGAACAGTTCCGCAATACAATGGCAATATTTCGATGCAAAAATGGGGTACACCCGGAAACCTTGATAAAAATTATGTTTATGACTATGATCCATTGAATAGGCTAAAGTCAGGTATTTCCAATACGGGTAGTTACGAAAAGGATATTACCTACGATTTGATGGGAAATATATTGTCGCTTAACCGTAACAGTGGTGCTTCACAGGTGTACGATTATACAGGAAATGGCAATCGGCTGAACAGCGTAAGTGGAGGTCTAAGCAGAAGCTATAGTTATGATGTAAATGGCAATGTAACCAGTGACGGGGTGAATGGGATGCTGTACAATGATCTCAATCTGATTGCTGAGGTGACAGGTCCAAACGCTTCATTGTATACCTATGATGCCAGGGGAACAAAACTTAGAAGGGTTGCAGGTGGCGTAACAACTGATTATCTTGGTGAATTACAAATAAAAGATGGAGTTATTGATTTTTTAGTAACTGAGGAAGGAATAGCAAGGCCTAATGGCGCGAGCGATTACAACTACGAATATACTGTTAAAGATCATTTAGGCAGTACGCGTTTCATTTTTGACACTAACGGAAACAAGGTACAGTCAGATGATTACTATCCTTTTGGGAAAACCGAAAATAGTTTTGTGTCTGGCGCAAGGAATAATTATCTTTACAATGGGAAGGAATTGCAGGAAGGTATAGGGCAATACGATTACGGTGTACGATTGTATGATCCAGCAATTGCAAGGTGGAATGTGATAGATCCAATGGCAGAAAACCATTACGACACCAATCCATATCATTACGTGCTCAATAATCCAATGTTATATATGGATTATATGGGCCTAGATACTACCTATAATGGTAACAATATGACCGATGATGATTGGCATAAATATAAATCTGGGAGTGATGATATAGATTTAAATGAGGTTACAATCAAAGGAACAAGAAATAGTGGTGGCGGATCTTGGGGGGGTTATGATCAATTTAACGGATTTGGTGATTCGGGTAATTTTAGCTTGATGATGCTACCACCACCTCCGCCGGTATTAAGTAGTTCATCCGGTGCTTTTACAGCGTCGGATAATAGAGGAGGTAGTCCGGGGAGAGGTTTGAATGGGCTTACAGTTTTACGCTTTCGTTTATCTAATAGAAATGGCAGTGGAGGTTTAGACATAAAACTTGGATACAAATACACAGGTCGAGGGCTAACAAACTTTAATTTTGTTCAAACTATCAGGACAAACAAACCGTTAGGCGGGGCGAGATCACCTTATAATGACCCACAACCTCCCGATGATAGGTTACCTTTCTACTGGACAAGGGCTGAACTTCCTGGTCAAACGAATAAAAATGGATACAACGTTTTATTTTCAGACAGCCCTTCAAGGCCTATGGTAAATGGCACTACATGGAATGCTGAATTATCTGTGGTTGGAAGGAATAGCACCGGGCATTATGTACCAATAACAACTATTACTTATGGTTTTAAAATTATTAATAATTCAGTAAGGCTTTCTCCCATCACTACTATAACCCCATCAGCATTTCAGAGGCGATCAATTCCTTAATCTATAATTATTATGAAAAATTTATTAGCAATACTTATCTTATTTTCGGCAATGCTTATGAAGCAACCTGAATATATTTCAATTGAGCATATTGGTATAGGTGATAAACCAATATCGACCATCATTATAAGTAAAGAAAAGATCGTCATCCCAGGAGCCGATAACTTTATAGTAAAAAACGCAGATTATGTTACCTTAAAGAGTCTTATTCTGTCTAGTAGCAATGTTGATTATAAAGGAAACGAATTCGGTAGTTTTAAGATAAGGGTAAAAAATGCCATAGGGAAGGACATATATCATTGTTTAAATAGGCAGAAAAGTATCGAATTGTTAAACAAGCTTATCAAAACTTGCGAAAAAAAAGAGAATATAAAAAATGAACTATTAGCAAGATTAGAATTGATGAAAAAAAGGATTTTATTCTAAGTTAACGAATAGTACTTAATTCCAAGTCTGATCACAACAATCGGGCTTATGAAACATTAAATGACCCAGACGAGATAGCTGCATTTCTTGATGGGATTAAATGAGGTGTAAACTATTGTAATGGTAGAAAGTCTGATTTTGAAAAAGGAAATCCAGGCAAGATTGCACCGGAATATTATATGAGTTATGGAGATAAATATTTAACTAAGTTCACTAAAGAAACTAGAAAAGACCTAGCCAGAGAAGTCCAAATTGGGTTGATAAAGTTCTATAAACTATGCGCTTACTTAAATTTTTAGTTTTTATTTGTATTGTTGGTCTTTTGTTTCAAATTTTTGCGATTATTAATTTGAAAGTTAGTTACAAATCGGAAGTGGATATCATGGAAACACATATCGAGATTTCCAAAATGAGTTCGAAAGAAAAGAATAAAGAGTTTCAGCGAATAGGGGTAATAAAGCAGGGAATCTTAAAACAACGATTTGTAGCTAAAGTTTTATTTTGGTTGTTTTTGGTTGGTCTCACCATTTCCGGTACTGTATTATATCGTCGTATGTGATGGTAATAAATATACGTGTCTTGGACGATCTGGTTCTATTTTCATAATTGTAACCGGTAAATAATTGTTCAGCATACTGTGATTGGTGTGCTGAACTTTTTACTTTTTCTCCTGATCCCTAATTGCTTAAAGTTGAACTATTGCGAGTGGTGACTTAAAAGTAAGCATGGTAATTAATTCATTATCAGGTGTTGTGATTTATTACTCGGTTTTAGTATTGGGCTTTAAGTGTATGAAAACAATTAATTAGCACTTTTTAATGGTTATGGAGCAAAAAATTTCATTTGATGATTTAGTACTCTTTGTGAGGGAAGAAATCGGTGAGTTTAAAATAGAAATTAATGAGTCCTCATTAATTGAAGATGATTTGGGGGTTACAGGTGCTGATAGTTTAATTAAAAACTATGGAAATAAGTTTAATGTCAATATCGAAAACTTTCGATTTGATAAATACTTCTATTCAGAGTCTGGATGGTTTATTTGGGGCAAAAAAAATAAGTATCCCTTGACTATAGGAGACCTTTATAAAGGTATAAACAATAAAGTCTTAGATGATTCAATAATTCAATCCCAACAATAATAATTTTAAGAAACCTGCCAAGACTTTATGGTAGCCATTTTGGACGATCTGTTTCGATTCCCATGATGGTGACCGGTAAATGATTGTTCAGCATACTGATTGGTATGCTGGACTTTTGACTTTTTCTCCCATCTCTTTATTGAGGAAAGTAGAACCATTACGAGTGGCGACTTAAAAATAAGCCTGGTAAATGATTCGTTACCAGGGACTATAATATTGCTTAATTGTGAGTTATGCACAATTCTATATTTTAATGTTAAGGCAATTCCTATTTCTTCAATAATCTTATGGGTAGCTATGCAGACTCAATTAAGCAGGGGGTACAACCCGGCAAATTCTGTTTATGCTCTAGTGAACTCTGGCTGTGCTTTGCATGGGAATTCGGTAGAGCTTAGGAAACAACTATCCTTGCAGCTTGAAAGAGTTCAGGTTAATAACAACTTCTCCTGTCTGGAGATAACCTTTGCGTTGAGAACAATTGTAGGTTTCTAAAAAGAAACGTGTTTTTAACATTTATTTCCTTTGGGATTTCGTTCTTAAGAATTTTGATCTTTTTCGATGTAATTCTATGTTTACATATTGTTTTATTTTTGCATGTTTTTATGAGGCTAACAATTGTAGATTTATGGTTATTTTTTGCCCTTTTATGGTGTAATTGCAGTTTTTCTCTTTTTTGTTATTTATTTTTTGGAATATATGTTTTTATTGGGATATTGTTTATGTAAATCTCTAACCATGTATTTGTCTATATCAAACGCTCTCTCACTAGAAGACCAAAAGTGGTCCCTCAGACCTTTTTTTCAATCCCATCCGGTCAGACATCAGGTAATTAAAAATAGCTGCCAACCATAGACTTCCCGAATGATCCTATAAATTATTTAAATTTCATGCTCAATGATAACCTGTTACGTAATCGGTGAACTGTCCACCGTGGAATCACTTAGTACCTATATTCATGACTACCCGCATACGGTCCTTATTGGTTGTATGATGCAGCGACCTGAAAGCTTTGATACGGTTTGTTCACTAAGACCTGATATCGTTTTTATTGATTCAGCGCTGATTGGAGAAGAGGAAAATTCGCTGGAATGTATTAGGCAGTTTTCTTCGATCGTATTGGTGTCCTCGGAAAAAGAGCATGCTTATGCGGCCTTTGAGCGCTTTGTCTTTGATTATCTCATTAGTCCAGTTACGTTCAATCGTTTTGTAAAAAGTATTAGTAAATTTGACCATCTCACCAAACTTGCCAATTCGATTTATGAGCAGGGTAGATTGCAGGAGATTAAGTCTTTTTTTATAAAGGCTGATTCGAAAGGGAGCAAAGAAGTTTTGATCAGATGTGAGCAGTTGATTTATATAGAGGCGTTACAGAATTCGGTAATCCTTCATTTGGATGGAGGCCAGCATTTTTCCTGCCACAATTCTATGAAAGAAATGGAAGAGAGCCTTTGCGGCTCTTCCTTCAGCAGAATACATAAATCTTTTATTATCAATGAAGAAAAGATTACTTCGGTGGAAGGAAATATTCTGATTATGAACGGTAATGAAACCCAAAGGCTTCCCATTGGGAACAAATATAGGAAGGCCTTCTTTGAAAGAAAAGCACGTAAAATGATTAAAAAACAAAGAGCACGTGTACAGGTAGTTTCCTATTCAAAACTGGGACTCTGGCTGATGGGATTTGGAACGATGATAGTTGAGCTCAGGGTATTTGCTGAAATTTTTGTGCTGAACTGAGAGAACGGTAAATAAAATTCTGATGTGGTTCCTGCTCCACTTCAAAAAACTTGTGATGATTGACAGAGGCTCATGTCTAAATCTTTTATTGGATTGGTGCGGCTCCCCTAGTGATTCAAAATGTAGATAACTTAAAATGTAGCCAGTTGGTGATTAGTTTTTTTTGCGCAAGCATGTCAATGCTTTATCCTTTTGGAATAGATGTAGAAAACGACGAACACGCCTTATAAAATATTAGTATTTTTCTAAATTTATATGCAATTTACGCCCGATAACATACCTACGGCTATGGATCACAAACAACGCTTTATCAAATGAGAATACAGACTACTAAAAAACTTGATGCTTATACACTGACTGAGATCCTGATTGTGCTTGCGATCATCGGAATTCTGATCCTGCTAGCACTGCCCAACCTGATGCCGCTGATCACCAAGGCCAAAACGACTGAGGCAAAATTGCAGCTGGAACATGTGGCCAAACTGGAGCAAAGCTATTTTTATGAACACTCCAAATATTCGGCCGATTTGGTTGAAATCGGGTTTATCCAGGAGAAACTGACCTCGGATGCTAAGGACGGGAAGGCTAACTACAAAGTTGAAGTGACGGCTGCATCGAACAATACTTTTACAGCGAGGGCCACTGCGGTAGCAGATTTCGATGGTGATGGGACTTTCAATGTTTGGCAAATTGACCAGGACAAGAACTTAAAGGAAATTGTGGCGGACTGATGTATTTTTTGCAATGGGGGATTACGATAGTACTGATTGCAATGGTCTATCAGGATTTTAAGTTCAGGGGCATTTACTGGTGGCTTTTCCCGTTGCTTTTGTTACTTTTTGTGCTCGATGCAATCCTGCGTTCCGTTTTTGTAAGCACGATTTCTGCCGCTGGCAGCAATGTGTTTTTCCTTGCGGTACAGGTATTGCTGCTCTCGGGTTACGTGTCGTTAAGGCAGGGCAAGTTGACTAATATATTTAAAGGGTATCTAGGCCTGGGAGACCTGCTTTTTCTGCTGTGTATATCCTTTTGTTTTTCTTTTTTGAATTATATTGCTTTTTATCTGCTGAGCCTGCTTTTGGTCATTCTATTGACGCTTGTTTTCAATGGTCGCGGCGGCGCAAAAAAGCAGAAGATCCCGCTTGCGGGTTATCAGGCGTTGTTATTGATCCTGTTGATGTGCTCCCGATATTTTATAAAAGGGACAGACTTCCGTTCTGATATAATGCTCCTTAATCTTTTGCCCTATGGAAATTAGACAAGAAATCTTGATGCTGATATCCAAGGAAACAGCCATGCAGTACAAGGTCTTCCCAAGGGAGAAGAGTCCGCGGGGCGGAATCGAACTTTACTGGGATGGGAATGGCAATGAAGAATACTTAAGAGATGAACTCGAAGTCGTTCTCGGATGTGAGGTGAGCCTTTCGATAATGGACAATTTACTATTGAGTAGATTGCTCTCCAAGCATTACCTTGGTGATGTATCTGTCGGGGCTGAAAAAAAGGAAGTTTCGGTGATTTCGGCAGGGGATGATTTTCTTGGCGTATTGATTGAAGAGGCGAGAAGGCTCAAGAGCAGTGATATCCATATCGAGACTTTTGAAAAACGCTCCCGGGTACGCGTGCGGATCGATGGGATGATGATCGAGCGTTACCAGATCGAGAAAAAGGATTATCCCTCACTGATCAATAAGATCAAGATCATGGCCAATCTGGATATTGCCGAAAAGCGCCTGCCGCAGGACGGGCGGATCCAGTACAGTTCGGCTAGGCAAAGTGCCTTTGATATCCGGGTTTCGGTGCTGCCTACCCTTTACGGAGAAAAGGTGGTACTCAGGCTGCTCAACAATAGCAGTACCGATATCGATCTGAACACTTTGGGATTGTCCGATCAGGATATGCAGCATTACCTGGAAGGGGTGCAGCGGCCGAACGGGATCATTCTGATCAGTGGTCCGACAGGATCGGGAAAGACCACTACCTTATATGCCACACTCAAACTATTAAATAAAAGTACGCGCAATATCCTTACGATCGAGGATCCTATAGAATATACCCTGGAAGGGGTCAACCAGGTACAGCTCCGTGAAAATATTGGGCTGGGTTTTGCGGCTACACTGCGGACTTTTTTAAGGCAAGATCCCGATGTGATCATGGTCGGAGAGATTCGGGACCCGGAGACGGCCAATATGGCCATCCGTGCAGCACTGACTGGTCACCTAGTGCTTTCCACGATCCATACCAATTCGGCATGGGGTACGGTGGCCCGTCTGATGGATATGGGCATACCAGGTTTTCTGGTCGCCAATACACTCAATACGACTGTGGCGCAGCGTCTGGTGAGGCTGCTTTGCCCTACTTGCAAAAAGGAGGAAGAGTTGCAGACTGGACTTTATCCAAGGCAGTTCAGGCCGCCTGCAATAGTAGAGAGGCACTTCGTTGCTGCGGGCTGCGCAAAATGTTATTATACCGGTTATAGTGGTAGAAAGGCGGTCTATGAGGTCGTGCCGATTGATGCAGACCTTTCTCAGCAGATCCGCAACGGTAATATGGCCATCGAAGGCGTACTTGCCGAAAAGGGGATCAATACGCTTTCCGGAAATGCTTTTTCGCTTTTTGCCAATGGGTTGACCAGCCTGGAAGAAATTTATCCCTTATTGTTAGCCATCTAGATATTTTTTACGCTCAGAATAATGAAAAACACAAATATATTTTTTAAAACAGGTTGCCTGGTGATGTTGCTGCTCATAATGAGCTTCCTTAATGGGTATTCACAGGGCACCGAACAGTCGCAGCGGCTGAAAGCAGTGGAAGAAAGGCTGAAGAACCTGGCGGTAACCGTGCCAGGGCTTAACCAGCCAGTACAAATTTCAATTTCAGGTGCCTCGGCGCAGGAGTTCTTAAGGGCACTGGCCCAGTCGAATAACCTGAACATCAATATTGATCCCCAGCTGAGCTTTAAGGTTTATACCAATTTCAGGAACGAGACGGCGCTGAATGTGCTGCTTTTCATGGTGAAGGAATATAACCTGGATATCAATCTAATCGGCTCGATTATGTCGGTAACGAAGGCTGCGGTAGTGAAGAGTGCCGTAGTGCCACGGGATATCCGGGTAAACTATAATTCATCGAACGAATACCTGGGTTTTGAGCTCAATAACGATACCTTGGGGCAGGTGGCCAAAAAGATAAGCCAGCTTTCTCGAAAGAACGTGGTGGTGCCGGTAAACCTGATGGACATAAAAGTGAGCGGCTTTATTGCGGCGGCGCCTTTTGAGGTGGCGCTGGAAAAACTGGCCTATGCAAACGCGCTTAAGATGAACCGTACCAATGACGGGGTGTTTATCTTTCAGCCTTTAAGCGAAGGTGAAGAGCTTTATGTGAACGGGGACAACGCTACAGCAGTAAAAAAATCAAACAGGACATCCGGGCAGGGAGGGGGGCAAGGCCAAGGAAATTTCAACCTCAGCGCGAGAAAAGATGCACAGGGCAACCGGACGGTAAGCGTGGATGCATTGAATACCCCGATCCTGGACCTGATCAAGTCGGCTTCTGCAGAGGCGGGTGCTAACTATTTTATCTATTCGGATATCAAGGGTACGGTGACCACAAGGCTCAGTGGGATCGGTTACGATTCTTTCCTGACCGCGCTTTTGCAGGGTACCGAATATACCTATAAAAAGGACGGTGGGGTCTACCTGATCGGGGACAGAAAACTCGAAGGCCTTCGGGCCAACCGGATCGTGCAGCTACAGCACCGTTCACTGGACACCATTCAGATGATGATCCCTGCAGAATGGAAAAAAGGAGTGGAGATCAAAGAGTTCCGGGAACAGAATACACTCTTGCTTTCCGGATCCTCACCGCAGGTGAATGAGATCGAGAACTACATTAAACAGATTGACCGGGTGGTGCCGATGGTGCTGATCGAGGTAACATTAGTGGATGTCAGGAAAGGAAAAACCGTCAAAACCGGGATTTCGGCAGGGGTCTCGGACAGCGTGAGGACTGGTGGCACGATCCTGCCGGGGATCGATTATACCTTTGGGGCCAATTCGATCAATAACTTCCTATCCAAATTAGGGAAGAACGGCTCTGTGAACCTGGGTAGGGTGACCCCTAATTTTTATGTCAAGCTCAGTGCGCTGGAAAACAATAGCAATGTCGACATCCGTTCGGTGCCCAAACTCTCTACGCTCAATGGTCATTCAGCAAGCCTGAGTATCGGAAGCTCGCGTTATTATAGCCAAAGGACGCAGAACGTGATCCCCTCGCTCAATGCACAGACCGTAGTGACTGAACAGTTTACTGAGGTGAATGCTAACCTGGAAATCGATATCAGGCCGGTAGTGTCGGGCGATGACCAGGTGACTTTGAACATAAAAGTGAATATATCGGACTTTATCGGCAATCCACCGCTGAATGCGCCACCGCCCAAATCAACGAGTAAGTTTACCTCAATGATCAGGGCGAGGAATGAAGATATGATCGTGCTGGGCGGCCTGGAAAGGACCGAAAGTAATGAAAGTGGTTCCGGTATTCCTATACTTTCGCGTATCCCGGTATTGAAATGGCTTTTTAGCAGCAGGGAAAAATCCAATAACAAAGTGGTGACCCTGGTATTTATCAAACCTACAATCCTGTACTAATCATGTTTGCACCTTTTGACCATCTGCTCGGTATTGAGATCGTACTGCTCCAGGAGGGGCAATACCGCTGCAGCTATGCTGTGGTGTACAGGAAGGGAAATGCCATGGAGATACTGGAACATAAACAGCTTGAAGGATCTTTGGTCAAGGTGTTGGAATCCCTTCCCCGGAAATATCCGGTGGCATTGGCGTTGAGTGGAAAGGGGATACTGCATAAACAGGTGGAAGTTAAGGGAGATGGACGAGCAGGCCTTTTTAGGGAGGCTTTCCCATCGGTGGAGCAAAAAGAATTTTATGTACAGGAATTCAGCCAGGAAAAGCAGGCCTGGATCAGTATTGTCCGCAAACCCCTGGCCGATGACCTGTTGGGCAAGTTTAAGTCTGCTGGAATTAAAGTTTATGCCCTGAGTCTTGGTGGACTGCCCCTTGTGGCGATATGGGGCATGCTCGGGGAAATGAACGAAAGTTTTTCTGTTGACGGACATGATTTTTCGGTGACTGAAAACGGAGCTTTTTCAGCCTACCGTTATACAGGCGCTATAGGAGAGAGAACTAAGGTTAAGCTGGGCGGCAACAGCGTTGCTACGGCAGCGGTATTGCCTTATGCATTGGCCTTTCAGCTATTCCTGCATGACCGGGTTGAACCTATCAATGCCGAACATGAAGCAGTGGACCGGGCATTTAGTTCTTTTTTGGAAGAATCCGGTCTTAAGAAAGCCGCTTCGGTATTTATTTTTGTGCTTCTTGGTTTACTGCTCATTAGCTTTTTTATGCTGAGCCATTATAATGCGGAGAATGCGATTTTAAATGAAAGGGCAGGCCATGTGACCGCTACAGCCGACCAGGGCGATGTGCTGAAAAAAGAGATAGCCCTGCAGAAGGCCCAGTTGAAGAAAATGGGATGGAACGGAGGCTATAGTTATGCCTTTCTGTTGAACGAGATCGGAAGCTCGAGGCCCAGGCTGCTGAACCTGACACAGGTGCAGTTCGGGGAGGAGAAGAAAACAGCTTCTGTGGAACAGGTGGGAAATACGATAAAGATATCTGGAGAGACGGCTAATCTGAGCGCGGTAAACAACTGGATATTTATGCTAAAGGAAAAAAAATGGGTGCATAGTGTGAGGTTGTTGCGCTATCAGCAGGATATGGGATCCGATAGTTATTTCTTTAATCTTCTGATCGGGTACTAGTATGCTGGAGAAATTAAACCCAAAAACAAAAAAAATAGCCCTGGGGCTATTGATGCTACTTGTGCTTTATCTGGCTTATGTGCTTTCCTTTGAAAAGTCCATTTCGGCCGTGGTGCTCAATACCCAACTGAAAGCGGTGGGTGAGCGCGGGGGTGAACCGCCATTGGCGATTGCACAGCTGGAACGGGAGCATAGCTTTTATTTGGCTGTGCTGAAGGGCTATCAGGTACGCTCGGAAGATCGGGAAAGCAGGCTCTGGCAGTCGGTATCGGGCATGGCTATTGTTACTGGAACCGCTATCGGTTTTTCTCCCGAAACGGTTAGCTCAATACCGGATACTGTGGCCGCGGACAGTACGGTGATTTTTGATAGTTTTACTTTTTCGGGCGGATATAAGAACCTGGTAAGATTGCTGGATACCCTTTCCAAAACCAAGGGGATTGGCAGAATTGCTTCAGCGAAGCTTGGCCGGGAAACTGCTTCTTCTCAGGCTGAGGGGAAAGAAAAATTGGTACTCAGACTGAAAATGGCTGCAGTCAAAAGATGAGGTAAAGTATTGGATTTTTAAAATGATGGATAAACAGGCCAAAAGGATTTAGCCGATTTTTTATAAAAGCTTAAAAATGAAAAACAAAAGATTTTTGATACTGCTGCTGCTGCCGCTACTGGCGGCCTGTAGTGAATTTATTGAACCATCGATCAGTTCGAGGGAAATTGATCTGCTTGCACCTGCAAATCGGCTGGAGACTAACAGTTATCAGCAGACTTTCTGGTGGAACCCGATGGCTGATGCGCTTTATTACAGGCTGCAGGTAGTCTCGCCGCGTTTCGACAGTGTGAGCAAGGTCTTGCTGGATACACTGATCAGTAAGGATAAATTTGTTTACACCCTTGATCCGGGGAGATATGAATGGCGGGTGAGGGGAGAGAATGGCAGTAGTGCAAGCGCGTATGCGCAAAGGTCGCTGGTGATCTATCCATCTTCTTTGAGCGATCAGGTGCTGCAACTGAGCCTCCCATCGAACGGCCTTTCGGTATCAAAGCCGCAGGTGCGTTATGAATGGCTGAAACTTTTTGGTGCCACAACCTACCGTTTACAGGTGGACAGAAACAATTTTCTGGATGAAAAGAACATGGATCTCAACATCACGACCGAAAACCTGGTTTTTCTGCAGACCCTGACCGCAGAGGGCAATTACCAGTTTAGGGTAAGGGCAGAAAATGCCACGCAGAATTCCAAATGGAGCACCATAAGAACGCTTACCTATGATGCCACTGGGCCCGAACGTCCGGTGCTGAGTACACCTATAAACAGACAACTGGTTTCAAGGCCGGTCAAACTGGTCTGGAACAAGGTTTCCGATGCTGAAAAGTACGAGGTATGGGTATACAAAAGTGATGGTGATACGCCGTATAATTCCAGTTATCCAAAAACGGTTACCGCAACCGAGCTCAGTTTTGATGCGGGTGATCCCGGTGAGGTGGTGGCCTGGAGGGTACGGGCGTTTGATAAAGCGGGCAATGTTGGATCATTTAGTGAACTGAGGAGTTTTACCATTCAATAGGTGCTGATGAAAGATAAGAAAATGACCTATCTTTTGATCTGCTGTGTAGCGGTGGTGTGGGGTGTGATCTTTTACCGCGTGTTCTCGGGCCTTGCATCTGAAACGCCTGAGCTGGCCATATCCAAAACTCTGAAGGAACCTTATTTCAACTTGGTCGACCATGCAGCAGACAGGGTAGTGCTTAACCTTTCCTATAGCGATCCGTTTTCGGAAAGTTATACGGAAACATTGCCGGAAGCGGTTACTGAAAGGAGTACTTTAGCTTCCCAACCCCAGGTGATACCTTTAAGACCTAAAACGGACTGGTCGGGGATTGTTTACAGTGGTCAGCTTTACAACAGCGCGCAGCGAAGGCATGTGGCGATAATCAATGTTAAGGGACACGAGGTGATGCTCAGCGAGGGCGAGCGAGGAGAAGGACTGAAATTTATTAAACGGATAGGTGACTCCATCAAAGTGGAGTACCAGGGCGCAAGCCGGTATTTATCGATTATTAGATGAGATTTTTATATATAACTTTATTGCTGTTGCCAATCTGCACCTTAGTGTCGAGGGCGCAGCGCGTGCGGAATTATTTTGATGCGGACAACTATACCCATACGATCAGCTTTGAAGGCTATAAGGCGGTTTTCCGTTTACAGGCCCCTGAGAAAATCCCTCAGGTGATAGAGATGGATGTGAAATATGCCTGGTTCAGTGGGAACCGGATCAACTGGACACAAGGCGGTTACAGCGGGAAGTTGCTGCACGGACTCTATACCGAGTTTTATCCGGACAAGAGTTTAAAGACACAAGGGTATTTTGATATGGGACTCAAAATCGGGGAATGGAAAAGCTGGAACGAAAAGGGGCTGCCTGATTCTGTGGTGAACTATTCCAATGGAAAGCTGAGCGGGCGCTTCCAGCGCTATGATAAACAGGGATTATTACTGGAAAAAGGGAAATACCGCAAAGGGTTGATTAACGGGAAATTGGAAAGAAGGGTATCTAAAGACAGTGTCCTTATCACCAGGTACAAAGATGGCAAGATCAGCCAGGAAAAGCCTTCATGGATAAAGACATGGGTGAAAAAAATATTCAGGAAAGATAAAAAACGGAAAGATGGAAAACAGGATCGGCAGAGACGGGAAAGCTAAGGGTTTTGTGAAAGTTATTTCAGCAGTTTAATGTTTGAATAGTTCTCAATGGAAACCCGGTATAACTGCTCGAGCTTTATTTTACCCAAGCCCATGCTAAGGGCCGGGGCGCTGTATTTTGCGGTGATCTCTGCGTTTATAATCGCGGTTATTTGCGCTTCGCTGATCATGATCGCAGCCTATTACAGGGAGGCTTACCTCAGGGAACTTAGGCAGGCCAGACTCGAAAGGAATATGGATTCCTCGGTTGCCTATGTGTTAAAACATAAGGGGGCTTTGGGGATGAACAATGTAACGATGGATCTTTTGGGAGAAGGAACAGACAGCGTCAGTATTAGCAACGGCTTTTGGGGGATATTTGAATGCCCGGTCATCAGGACTTTTGTTTCTTCGGATACGATAAAGAAAAGTTTTTTGATCGGTATGGATACGCGCATGGATTCTCTTGCACTCTACCTGAGCGATGAGGACCGGCCATTGTCGGTCAGTGGCGATACCCGGGTAACGGGGGATGCGGAAGTCCCAAAATCGGGCATGCGGAAATCTTATGTAGAAAACCTTATTCCGGGGATAAACTCGTTTACGGCAAGATCCTGGAAAGTGACAGGACACTTTCTCCATTATCGGGAGATATGATCAAGGCACTCGAAAAGGAACTGGGCAGGGACCTTTCGGCAATGGAAGTATTGTCTGGACAAAATATAGATGCTTCCTTTTTTGGGCCAAAAAAGGTTTTTTCGGTTCCTCTAGCCGGAAAGCTTACTGGGGAGCTTTCGGGGCAGATTGTATTGTATTCGGATACTTCGGTATTTGTTTCCAGGGCAGCGAAGCTCAACAATGTGGTTGTTTATGCCCATAGCATTACCGTGGAGGAAGGATTTGAAGGTAACTGCCAGCTTTTTGCCAGGGATTCCATTATTGTTGGGGACAAAGTGGTGCTTCATTACCCTTCGGTATTGGGGCTGGTTGCTAAAGAGAAAACGGTAGACCAGGCCAGGATTATGGTAGGGAAGGATGTAAGTATCTCTGGGGTGGTATTTAGCTATGAGCCGAAAAGATCAGCACTACAGACGATGATCAGTCTTTCAGAAAGGACTAAGTTGAAAGGAGAAGTCTATTCAACAGGGCTGATCAAGTTGGGCAAGGGTGTGAGGATTGATGGCAAGACCTCTTGCAATCGCTTTATTATGCAAACGCCTACGACGCTATATGAGAATTTTTTGGTAGATGTGACTTTAAACCGCAGGGCCAGGGATAGACATTATCTTTCTTCTCCACTATTTGTGGTAAAGGAACAACAGAAAGGAATCTTGAAATGGTTAAACTAAGGACAAAGAAAATAGAAGCTTCAACGTTGGTGGAAGTGCTAATTGCCATGGTAGTGATCATGGTGGCCTTCTCGGTGGCTATGGGGATATTTAGCAATGTCCTTAGTGGCGGGATCTCCATGAAAAAGGTGCAGGCCCAGGCGCAGATGGAAGTGCTCATCGAGCAATTTAGGGAGGAAGGAATGAAAGAAGACAGGATACTAAAGATTGATAGTGTGGATTATGAACTGATCAGTAGTGAAAGTGACATTCAGGGCATGTCAAGGCTCGAGATCAGGGCGAGTGAGCGGGGAAGGTCTTTGGGTAGCGTAAAATGTTTATTAAGCAGTGATGATGGAAAAGGGGAAGATTGAGGCCTATACGCTGATGGAAATCGCAGTGGCGATGCTGTTGGCAGGGCTCTGTATCAGTATCTGTTATACCGCTTATGGGCTGATCGGGAATTATTTTAGCGTCTTTGAAAAAAAGAACAATAGTGCGCAGCTCGTGCTTGGCCTGCGTCGGGCCATGGGCAGGGACATTGATCAGGGTCGGGTCCTTTTAAGGACTGCTGATGGTCTTGAAGTGCATGAGGATAGTCTCCTGGTTCACTACCGTTTCGGCAGCGGGGTAATCAGTCGGGAGGTGGAAGGCTTAAGAACAGATAGTTTTGTGCTTGCGCCAACAGAAATAGGTTTCCGCTTTGAAGGCCGGGAGGCCGTAGAGGGGGATACTGTTGACCGGGTAGACTTTACGCTCATGCTGGAAAAAGGAGAAAAAGTGCCCATGGTTTTTAAAAAGAGATACAGTGCCCAAGACTTATTTAGATAATCAGCTATGCCATCAATTGATATATCCGCATACGGAAAGAAGAAAAACAGAAATTAAAGCCGGAGGGTGGTGGACTGCTGGATCTACTCAGCAAGGATATTTCTTTTGGCGGCGGACAGCTCAGTGACCGAAAAAAAGAAAGTTTTTATAATGAGCTGGGTACGCTGATCCGTTCAGGGATTGATTTACGTTCGGCTTTGGAGCTGACCGCAGGGTCTTATACCCATAAAAAGGATGTAGCGCTTTTTGCTTCTGTGCTGCAGCAGGTGATCGGAGGGAAATCCCTTTCCGAAACGATGCAGGGAGAAAAGAAGTTCAGTGCTTATGAGTTTTACAGTATCAGAATCGGGGAAGAAACCGGAAGGCTGGCCGAGGTACTGGGCGAGCTGGCGAAATATTACAGGGCCAAGATCAGTCAGCGCAGGAAAATCATTGGGGCAATCACTTATCCGCTACTGGTCCTGGTGACTTCTTTTGCTGCGGTGTTTTTCATGATCAAATTTGTAGTGCCCATGTTTGCCGATGTGTTTAAACGCTTTGGTGGAAAATTGCCTTATCTGACTTCCTTGATTGTTAGCTTTTCTGACTGGTTCGATCAGTATATTTACCTGATGATTGGCTTGATCGTGCTTGTGGTGGTACTGGTTCTGTTAAACAGGAAAACACATCGGTTCAAGAAGTACAGTGCGCTGATACTATTGCGCATTCCAGTAGTAGGTGAGATCACCAGAAAGATCTATCTGGCCCAGTTTGCTAACACAATGAGGCTGCTTACAGAAACCAATACCCCTTTGCTACAGGCGCTGGAACTGATTGGGCAGATGATTACCTTTTATCCGGTGGAGCATTCGTTAAAGTTGGCTCAAGGGGATATTTTGTTGGGAAGCAGCCTCTCTACAGCGCTTTCAAAATATGATTTTTATCCAGCTAAATTTATCCAGATGATTCGTATTGCGGAAGAGGTGAACAAACTGGAACACTTTTTTGAGCAGCTGTCTCAACAATATACCGAGGAGGTGGAATATAAGACCAATGCTATCAGTGGATTGCTAGAGCCATTGATTATTATCTTTCTTGGACTCGTAGTTGGGGTAATCCTGATCGCAATGTACCTACCGATGTTCCAGATGAGCAGTAGTTTTTAGCAGCTGTTAGGACGGGGATACCAATATTTACTTAGATAAACAAATCGGGCTAGCATGCAGGCATCTTAAAAAGATAAAAAAGCTAGACGAACATCGGTTTTACGAAAGGTGGCTTATAGGGCCTGAAGCGACCTACCAACTTTCCCAAGAAATGAAAGATTGATTTTTATGAAAAAAATCAATCTTTCATTTTATTAACTTTATCGACCCAACCTTTATTATTCTCTTGCCTAGCAACCAGCTGTCCGCTGTTTTCTTCAAAACTTACCCGTGCATTGCCGTGTAAATCAGCGATCACATATTCCGCTATTAAGATCGGTGAAATATACTTCACCTCCACAACCCAATGTAATGCTAATTATCAAACAGATAAATAATTTACAAAGGATTTTCATATTCCCGTTAATTTATCTTCACTCGATAATTACCATCTCAAACCACCCGGCGGAGGGTTAAGGTAAAACGAAAAAATAAAATTGAAAATAATCAGTATCACAATAAACACCACGATCCAGCCGCCTTTTCTATTTTTAATTTTGGGCCATTCGTCAAATTCTGCTATATATACTCTCCATGTATCATTGAAAACAAACAAAAAGCATTTTAGGGCTACTATAGCAATAAATGGAATTAAAATTATCGGAGAGGAGAACGCTAGGTCGATCCGCTTTCCAGTAATAAAATCACAATAATTAATAATTGAAAACAATATCCAAACTTCTAATATCGCAATTACAATAGCGGCTTTCGTTTCCATCAGCCACCTTGTGGTTTTGAATCTATCGAAAAGTTTGTAGAATATATAAAATATATAATAATAGGATTCTTTAATAGTCATTTGTTTTTTAGTCATTACACTCAAAATAAATTGTAAACGACGATAGCTTACCATGACTATTAACAACTAAACTACTGTCATTTTTAATCTTCCTGACAACATCGCCAACATTAATTTTTTCATAAAAATGAGATGTATCACTTACAAAATTGATATTTTTTCCATTATCAAGTATTACTGTTTCTGCTCTATGATTTTTCTGATCGATAAATTTTTTTACAACTTCACCTGAATAGGATTCTCTTTTAAAATCATCAAACATAGCACAAGCTAGTGGACGATAAAATTTTTTGCCATTTAAGTATAAAATTACTAAAATGAACATAGCAACCCCGATTAGTATTTTAATGTATTTCATATGCTATTTTCCTATAAATGTTGTATTTGTTCTACTCCATGCTACACCTATTTTTAAGCCAGCTCCAACTGAATATCCAAATTGGCTATAATCACTACCTCCTAAATAGAGATCTGTATTCCTATAAGTTTCATTTCTTCTGTTGCCAGAATATTCAGCGCCTAAAAAACCATATCCAATTGTATAGCCAGAAGCACGACCTTCATAATTATTAACGCTAAATGTTTTTCCTTCTTTAGCCCGTATTTCTTTAACATTCACCGCCGCACTTATGTTTAAGCCAAGCGCTGGACCATGACTAAAGAACCATCTCCTTCCTCCATGTTTATCAGTTACGACCCCTACTTCAACGGTCCAGCCTCCACCAAGTACATAAGACAATGGAAATGCTACCTTTTATAGGGCTCATAACCACAAACATTCCCTAATATGATAATTTGGGCAACCTTGTATCGGCAGGTCTGATGCGACCTACCAACTTTCCCAAGGAAATGAAAGATTGATTTTTATGAAAAAAAATCAATCTTTCATTTTATTAACTTTATCGACCCAACCTTTATTATAGATTGTGATGTCAATGTAATAGCCATTAACGCTTGATTTTCCAATCGTTACATGAAGCGGCATATTTAGGCCAACATCAAAAGTGTCTAACTTTTTTCTAACATCAGAGACTTCAGTATCTCCCAAATTGTAAGGATTGCCATTATCTAAAATAGTGTCCCGGTCAAAATAATGCTTAGTGCTGTCCATATATTTCGAGCTTGCTGGTCGCAATGAAATAGTCGTTGAAATCTCGGTAGTCATTATCCAGACCTCGCGAAATGTTTCCTTATCATTCAGGTCGAAATTATTTATCTGCAAATACTGCTTTGTCCAGAAATCATGTTCGATACCTTTCAAATCAACGTTAGCAAAACTTCCTGTTGTAATAATGGTCCATAGGACAACGTTTTTCTTGATTAGTAATAAAAAGTAAGGTAATTCTTTCATTCTTATAAAGTTCTATATGGAGTAAGTGGTGTGGGATCATACCGAGGATCTACATGAGTTGCAATGAAACATTGGCAATATTGGAAAAGCCAGACAGTAATAACTACATTTGATCAAAACCAAATCATTTAAACGTGCTAGCTAATAGTCGATGTTAGCACGCAGTAAAATCTCAAAATGAGGTTAAATAAATCGCCAATCAAACACCTACTCGATTACATTCATACGCCCCGCTTTTGCTTTCTTTTCAAACTCTGATATAGGCATAGCAGTTATAGAGGATGCACTTCCAGTAATTTTTAAGACCTCATTTTTTGTAAAAGATTGGTCATGTATAAAATATTTCAATCCTTTAACTGAACGGATCGCATCAATTGTGCTATCATTATTCAGAATCAGACATTTAGATATAATAAGATTTTCAATCGACATTTCGCTTAAGAAAAGTAGATTATTAATTCTTAAGCCTTCAATTTTTAAAGTCTTCAAAGATTTAAAATTAAAAAACCAAGATGGTAAAACATTATGCACAGTATCCATCGCTGAGTCTTTTGAAGGCACCACATATACTATGGAACATTTAAATATATCATCCTTAATAATATCGGGAAGCAAATTGAAATCAAAGTCAATTGTTGCAATTAAAGTATGAGGCTTTTTATTCAAACCTAATACAATGCTTCCATCGTGATAATACAGCACTTCAGGTTTTTCTTTTAGTGAGCCAAGATTGATATTTAGTGTTTCACGATTAATAATAGATACTTCGTCATTTGAGTTTTTCCCTTGTGTCATAATTTGAGCTGTAACCTTAAATTGAAATATAATGAAATTAGTATATATAACGTTCTCATGACCTTATTATATGTAAATATTTTAATTGCTAGGGTAAATTACTGGTATCCATCTATAGCTAATACTTGATTGCGGTATTTTATAACTTCTACTCATAGAAGCAGCTGAAGGGGGCAAAAATTGGATTTGTATACCCGTACAATTAAGGTCATGAAGGAATTGCCCTCTTGCGTCAAAATCTGATGTAGTGTTGAGTACCGCAGTTTTCCATTTAATGGCCGACACCAGGCCCATCATAGCCTTCAGTATTTTCCAGGGCGTTATCGGTTACTTACATCTCAAAATTGGCGGAAGGGCAATCAAATTGGTTTATGTCGCTCTAGTCTTTGCATCCAAAATAGATATTAAACGTCGATAAATTGCCATGACTACTAACAATTAAACTGCTATCATTTTGAATTTTCCTGACAATATCACCAACATTGACTTTTTCATAAAAACTGGACGTATCTCTTATAAAATAAATATTTTTTCCATTGTCCAGTATTACCGTCTTCGTCCTGTGATTTTTCTGATCGATAAATTTCTTCACCACAGTACCTGAATAGGACTCTCTCTTAAAGCCATCAAACATAAAACAAACCCTTGTACGATAAAATTTCTGACCATTTAAGTATGCAATTACCAAAACGATCATAGCAATTACGACTAATAATTTAATGTATTTCATATTCTATTTCCCTATAAATGTTGTATTTGTTCTGCTCCATGCTACACCTATTTTAAGACCCGTTGCCACTGAATATCCAAATTGGCTATAATCATCCCCTCCCAAATAAAGGTCTGAATTTCTATAAGTTTTATTTTGTCTATTACCAGAATATTCTGCACCTAAAAAGCCATATCCGCCTGTATACCCGGAACCAAAACCTTCATAGTCGTTAACACTAAAAGTTTTTCCTTCTTCGGCGCGTATTTCTTTAACATTGACGCCTGCACTTATATTTAAGCCAAGGGCTGTGTAAGCTCCCCTGTTTTTCAGACCATTCAAAAGTATAATTTTGTCCTCAACTTTCCTGCAATAAATCGATGGGAGATTTGAAGTTCAATGCCTGGTGTGGTCGATGGTAATTATAGTCCATCATCCATTCCTCTACCTTTTCCCTCACATCATCCAACGAATGAAATATGTAGGCATTTAACAATTCTCTTCTGATGCTTCCATTGCATCTTTCTATATATGCGTTCTGTGTTGGTTCTCCAGGCTCGATAAAAAGCAGTTCTACATTGTTTTCCTTCGCCCATTCATCCAGCTTGTGTGAGATGAATTCTGGCCCATTATCCATTCTTATCATCTTTGGTAGCCCTCTATATTGTTTGAGTTCATCCAATGCCCTGGTAACCCTCAATGCTGGAAGTGAATAATCTATTTCCATAGCAAGTATCTCTCTGTTGTAATCATCGGCAATGTTCAGCAATCTAAATTTCCTCCCATTCCAAAGCGAGTCACTCATAAAATCCATAGACCACACCTCATTTACAGTTTCCGGCACAAATAATGGCTTTTTGACTCTTTCTGGTAGTCTTTTCTTTGCCCTGCGCCGAATATTAAGCCTCATCGCGGTATAAACCCGATAAACCTTTTTATGGTTCCATGTAATTCCTTTTCGACGTAACCGGTAGTAGCATTGCCAGAAG
Source organism: Sphingobacteriaceae bacterium (assembly GCA_965284455.1). GTDB lineage: Bacteria > Bacteroidota > Bacteroidia > Sphingobacteriales > Sphingobacteriaceae > Pedobacter. The sequence goes on along the minus strand of OZ260086.1, from coordinate 3,268,385 downwards.
CCTATGGAAACATGCTTTTCAATTAGAAGAGAAAGTGCATTAACTATTTCGCTGTCATCGCGCCGTTTGCGTCTATAGTAATGATTGCTCCGGTTTAACCCGACACATTGACAAGCCTGACGATGGCTAATCCTTTTCACCATCTCATCCACTAAACCACGTTTTTCGTCAGGCGTTAAAGCTTTTTTTCCACCGCCTCCTTGAAAACTTCGTGCACAAGGCTGAGATTCGCATACATTTTTTTCAAACGCGCATTTTCCTCCTCTAATGCCTTGAGCTTGGATAACTCTTTCACTTCCATTCCTCCGTACCTCTGACGCCATTTATAAAAGGCTGCGGTGCTAATCCCTAACTCTCTGCAGAGATCGTGTACATTTTTGCCATTCTCATGTTCTTTGATGGCTTTTACAATCTGAGATTCCGTAAACTTGATTCTTTTCATATTACCAATTAAAATTAATAGTTTTTTCTAATAGCCTCGCTGCGCTCGGTCTAGAATTATACTTTTAACTGGTCTGAATTTTGGGAAGTGCACAATTCAGTGCGGTAGGATAATCCGCTTTTGTAATTGCCGAGGGATCAAGCAAGACATCTTTAAAGTCCACATAAAATGTTTGCTGTTTCAGCTCGTCAGCTCTTTTCCACCAGCTATAGTTTCCGTAAGCGTTAATGCTCCGGCTTAATAATACCTGGATATTTTTTAATAAGCCATCTCCCTTGGACCTGGTGGGTAGGGTAGAGTTGAAAAGGAAAAGGTACACCGAGAAAAAGTCCTTTAACAGGCCATGCCTGACCTTATGGTTATAAAATAGTTTGGTAAACCACGGGAGTTGTTTCAGGTTAACATTTCGGCTCATCAGCAGGCACCAAAAGGATTTGACCAGTTCCTCTGAGCCCAATATCAAATGTGAATTGCGTTTTGGGGCTGGTCGTTTTGGACCAGAATATCCGCACATAAAAAGTGCCGGTCTGCATTTTTAATCACTATAGGAACGATATCAGCGTACTCCTTGGGTTTCAGGGAAGTCCAGCTTCTAACGGATGGAATTTTGGGATTCATATTGTGGAGAGCTTAGTTTTCTGTTTTGGGAACTGCTAAATTAAGTTTGTCGGCTAAAAACTCAACGGCTGCAGGGAATGTTTTTTTCTCAATTTCCTGGACAAAACTGATCACTCCACCGCCTTTGCCGCATCTGAAACATTTATAAATCTGCTTGTCATCGGATACAGTGAAGGTGTTGCTTTTGCAGAAAGGGCAAACGCCTTTCATTTGAGTACCTACCTCGGTAAGGTCTACGTAATCACCAACCAAGGCGACAATGTTTGTTTTCCAGGTGATTTCTTCAACAAATTTCTTTGGTATCATCTCATTTATATTTGGTTGTTGGCAAAGGTAATTAATTTGGATCCTGTAGGTAAAATCTCAAATGTCTAGTAGAGAATTTTGTATTTTCTCTACTAGGTGTTTTCTCCATTTTCGACAAAAGAACTTCTGGTTATAGCAATATTTTAGCTTTAAAAATTAGCGCAAGGATTCGTTAACATTAATTTTGTTATTTTACTGAACCCTTACAACTATTCAACTGCACTACTAGAGAGAAAATAAAATTTTGGCATATCTCTAGTAGAGAAAAATGTGGTTATAAGGCATATAATCCTACTAGAGATTGCATACATGACTTAAATGTTACGCGGTAACATAAAGCCTTTATCTGCCACAATCAACAGATATGTCATTATTTACCCTTTTTCTTTTTCCATGTTCTTTTGTATTTAAGTGTAAAATCTTTACTAAGGGATTCCTGGTTTACCAGCTCACTTAGTCGAGCAATTCTCTTCAAATCATCTATGAATTTTTTTGAGTTCAGTTCAAAAGGGAGCACTTGAAGGGATGATTTTTAAATCATCCCTTTTTTTATCGACAATCATCACGTATAAGTCTCTCATTTTAAGGTAATTATTTGATAGTAGGTTCATCATTGTTGGTGTTCGATAGATGCCATTTTCATAGTACAAGTTCGAGTTGAACACCAGATCTATAAATTCCCGCTTTTCCAGGGTGTCAAATTTGTGATAGACAGATTTGATATCCGTAAATACGTCCAATTGTTTATTTAATATTTCGTAGGCCTCCCTGTGATTGGTATTTAGCCTCGCTATAGCAATCTGTAGGTTGTCGATGTTGCTTTTGTATTTGAGGTGCCATCTTTGGTAGGTCTCCTGATCAATTTCGTTTTTTATCCATTTTTCTTCGACGGCATACAGTAGTTCCTGTTCTTTGGCAATTTCAGATTTCTTTTCTGTCACCGCTTTCCTGGGTTCAGGTAAAAAAACTGGGTAGGTAAAAGGATTCTGTCTTGTTTGACTTTAGCCTGAACACACTGAAATCACAATCCATATCTGCACGAATGAATGTTGGTAGTTAATAAAGGTACTCATAATAAATCAACAATGATTGTTTTTATGAAAGAGTCAAAGGGAGTTAAAATGATCATGTATTAATTTAGAAAGCCTTCTCGCTGCACTTGAAAATGTTGATTTGTTTATCAGCGGCTTTGGACCCGATAACAACAGGAAGGTTGGCTCCTTTTCAAGGTGAGCGCTTAGATGTCGGTCAAAATATGCCGCATTCTGTGCCGCCTCAATATTGAAGAATGGAGGAGTTCAATAACAACAAATCAATGCTTATGCATTGGGGTGATGAATAACGACCCTAATTCCTGATTCAGATTGTAAAAGGCATGTTTTGGAGACATGTAATCCTATTTTCAATGGAACAAGGAAATATCTGTACAATTTTTCCTTGAGATTCCTGGACATCTGCGATCTATTACGGCGATAAGTTGTGGCATCTGTTAAACTTAAATCAACTTGGCAACTTGTTTTTTGCCGCTCCGTTCAAAACTCGGAAATTAGTTGTTGTGACCTTCAACCTGAAGAAGACAGTACTTAATCATAATTATAATGAATACATTATCGTTTATAATGTCAGCTTTTTGGTCCAAGTTTCCTGGTGAAGGTATTTTTATGAACTCTAACAGTCGCTAAATTTCTAGATTTAGATGGAACTTTAATTTTAAATCATCAATTATGGGCTCAATAAGCAGTAAAAGGCTTTCGAATATTGAAAGTACTCCCGTCGATCGGTACGAAGCCTGCACAGTAATGCGAACATTTGATAAATTAGATTAAAAATAATTTAAAATAAACTTTTCTTACTTTCATAATCACTATTCACAAATATTTATTATCCATTTTTTGAATAATACCTTTCTCGATTTTCTTTTGGCTCTGATTTTTTTCTTTTTGTCTACGACTTTTGGAATTAAAGTCGCGCATATTTTGCCTATATGAGGAGCTTAATTTTATGATGCTATACTAACAGAAAGTCGGTACAAATTACCGATACAAACGGGAGATTGCTCATCACTAGCATAAAAATAGGAAAGCACCATCTGCTCAACCCACGTCTTAACCGAAATACAAAATAGTGTTAATTAGCGAAGTTGATTAATCTGCCGATCTCGCAATTTCACTGGAAAACCTCACTTCTCAATGCCGACTGAGCATTGTGAAGCACAGTTAAGCTATTATTAAATCCGGATAGTGGCTAAAAACCGTACAGCTCAAGTTCACCAATAGCCAGTTTGCTTTTTTCAGGTTGAACATCTGATACTTTTATTTTTAAATACCTGCTATTTTTACCCTCATAAAATACCGGTTTATAATCCTGGCCTGAAACCTTTGTCTCTATAATCAAGTCAATCCAGTGTATCCCATCAGTAGATCCGGATACTGAATAGGTGTACCAGTCACTATCTTTTTCCCAGATTATGCGGCTACCTTTTAAATTTACGGATCTTCCCAAGTCTATTTTTAGGGTGATGGGAAGCAATTCTCTTGAGGTGGTAAAAATAGTTCTTGGGTCGCCATCAATCAATTTTTCAATTCCGTCACTAGTTGTTTTTTCAGAAAAAGTAAACATAGCTGGCGTTAGTTTTATCATTGAAGGGAGTTGATTCGGTTTGGCAATTTTAACAAGTGTATCAGTGATCCCGGCTTCTACTTTCCATTTGGGGTGCTCACCATCCTTGAGATGGCTTCCTGTAAAGGGGATGGTTGCAATCTGTTTTTTTGCAGATTTCAGGCCTGGGGAAGAAGCTGTAATCTGGATACTACCTGCACTTTCATGCGTGCGAATAATGGCGTATCCGATCCCACCTTCGCTTTGTTGATGCGAAATGTTTAATCCTGCTGAATTTGCCCCAATCAAAGTCCCTTTTCCAGAGACTGTTAAGTTAAGCTGATAGGATTGCAGCTGGGTTTTGTTTGTAATTAATGTCCCGTTTTTGTCGCATACTTTAATGTACACCGGAACCATATCGGCACCATCCGCTATAGGTTTTATTCCGCTTTGGGGCACTTCAATTTCCAGGTGATCGGGCTTTTCGGGAGTACGGACCAGGTGTGAGCACACTACTTTGCCATTTAATATCCCTTCAGCCCTCAATGTGCCTGCCTGGTATGAACCTGTTTTAAACTCAAAATATGGACTGCCACCTTTGCCGGAAATATATGGGGCGGTTCTTGCATTTTCATCTCTTGATATTTCACTTAACAATATGCCGTTACGCAGTAACCTTACTTTGTCGCAGTTTGAAAAAACAATCAAATTTGAATCAATTTCTGCCTGGTTGTTATAGCTGGCAATGAATACCATCGGTCCATAACTGGAGTTTCGGGCACTTTGCATAGCCATGAGTTGGTAGTAACCAAACTTTTCATAACGGTCAATGTCGACTATACCACTAAATGCGGTGATGGGGTCTGATCCTCGGGTGTAATCGTTAAAGCTCCATAGAAAATAACCACCAATGCGTGTGTTGGCGTCTAACCTGGCGTGATCCCAGTAGCCACCTTCTTCTTCGAGCATGGTTCCATTCAGTGCATTCTGCCTTAATTTACATTGTGCAATCAATCCTTTTGCGGTGTATATGCGCGATGCCCTCAGTCCGTTTTCTTTTTTGGGGTCAGCAATCCAGGTATCCCCCCATTCACGGGTAAGAGAGGGCATGGAAGGCATGGGGTCTGTTCCATCTTCGTTAATTACCTTATAGCTGACATCGTAATATTTTCTTCCTTTGGCGAAGAAATCATCTGCGGTAAACATCTGTTTACCCGGCATTTCTTCATGTGCAATACGGACGACCTCTTTTGCCCAGAAATTGGGAGTTGGGGATTCGTTAAGCGATGTTTCCCAGAGGAATACTGACGGCCGGTTTCGGTCGCGCCGAATCATTTCCCGTACCTGCTTATAGCTTCTTTGGATAAACAAGGTATCTTTATTAAAGAACTGCCAGCCGGGCTCGCATTCAATTACTAGGAGGCCCAGCTTGTCACAGGCATCCAGAAAGCTGGGCGATTGTGGATAGTGTGATGCCCGGACAGAATTAAAACCGCCTTTTTTAATTTGGATAGCATCCCGCCACTGCATGGAAGCAGAAGCGGCATCTCCGATATTTTGATAGCTCTGGTGGCGGTTAACCCCACGCAGGTATAATTTTTCGCCATTCAAGTAAAAACCATCTGCTTTTCCGGTAGGGGAGTTAAAAGAAATGGTCCTGATCCCGATGGGGGTAACTACCAGATCAACTAATGCTTTGCCGCAATACACTTTAGATACAAGCTGATATCGGTAAGGGTGGTCAGGATGCCATAATTTAGGTTTTAGCACAAGGATATTTTGTAGGTATTGCTGATCAGCATGCGCTGCGAGCAATCCATGGGAGCTTACTGAAGCTATTTTTTGACCGATTTTATCCTGTAAGGTCGTGACAACGGTAAGCTCAGCTGCTGTTTTACTTTGATTTATAATATGTGTTTTGATCGTAATGGCAGCCTTATGCTTACTGACCTCGGGGAAAGTAATAAATAAGCCCCCGCCGGCTATTTTCTGAGCTTCCAGTGGATCTGATATATGTATTTTATTGCTTACCAGTAGTGTTACATCCCGGTAGATGCCGCCATAATAAAGAAAATCCATTTTATCTTGCATTTTTCCTGGCGGGGTAAACGGATCATCCATATTCGATACCCTAAGGGCGAGCACATTATCGCCACTAAATTTTACTTTATCGCTGATATCCACACTAAAGCCTAGATAGCCACCAAAATGCGCTTTAAGCTTTTCGCCATTTAAAAATATTTCGCAATTTTTCTGTACCCCATCAAAATTCAAGGTAATCCGTTTTCCCGAAGTGGCTTTATCCATTTTAAAATACCGGCGGTACCAACCGATCCCGGTATAGTTCTGATTGCCTCCATTATGTTTTGGCTCGAGCCTCATGGTATGGGGAATACTTATTCCAGACCAATTTTGGTCGTTATAATTTACAGCCTCAGCACCAGGGATATCTCCTCTAAAAAATGCCCATCTGGTATTTAAATTAAAGGTGAGCCTTGGAGAAAGGTTAGTCCCCTGACCATAACTGTAGGGGATACTAAACAGGGTAAAAAGAAAAGCAAAAAAAAGAAAATTTATTTTCATGTTAGAATTGTGGTGTAATAGTAGTCGTATGATCTTTTAATATGGTGAAATGGCCGTCCCGCTAATAAAATTCATATTGAGACCAGCCCGTCAATAAAGCCCAATGCTGGGGGCAGTTTGTGGATCTTATTTGCTCACTATCTTTGGGAAGCTCCAGTATGAATCCTATAAGGCCGTTACATAGGTCGGTAAAACCAAAAACTTTTGCCTTCAGGAAATCTAAATATTCAGAACTCTTTGCCGCTTATTCTGATTCACATTTAGGGTGCTGTTCCACTAGTTTAGTAGGAAGGGTTCTGCTTCAGTGTTTGTTTTAGTTTTAAGTGGCATAAGTTTTTGTTCATCTTGATATAGTCTCATTAAAGCTCAGGTAATCATGATTATTTTCAACCTGATGGTATAACATTGCAGGCAGATGTAGCTAAAATTTATTTTGCAGCTTTAGTTTTCACCTCCATTTTGTGGATAAGTGGGATTCTCTCCCTGGAAATGGAACCAGTTAAAATCAGCATAGCCCCCAGTGCCTTCTTTGCTTTGGCTGAAATTAAACAGTGCAAAACGGTTGGCAGTCCAGGCAAGGCCAAGGTCCATTTGTAGCTGGTTGCCTAGTGGTGTAAATTTCTTTCCATCTGTACTATAGGAAAAAGTAGCCTTAAAACCAGTATGAGTAGCATTGGCCTTTATCCAGATTTTATCCGGGGTAAAGTGCGCAATACTATCAATGAGTTTGCCATTGTTTATCATAATGAGGTCCTTGTTACTACCGGTTTTGCGCACCGCTATATAGGCATAAGGCGACTGAAAAATTCCAAATCCTGCTATATCTCCTGTTTTGAGCCCTTTCAAATCAATTTCTACTATGCCTTCAGAGGTAGGTCCCTGCACGCGCTGGGTAAGCGTGTTACGGGCCATAGTTAAATCTTTTGCATAGGCGGCATGTAAGCGCATGTTCCCTTTCCTTTCTTTTAGTGACCATTTAGTGTCATCGGGATTGTGGTTCCACTGCCATTGAAGGCCCAGTTTTGAGGTAGAAAATTCATCCGATGTGGCCGGTACTTTTACAGGAAAGGTTTTACCCACATTTGGTTTCTGGTAAACTACTACGCCTTTTGCGTTTCCATTTTTACCCAGCATCGGCCAGCCGTCTTTCCATTCTACCGGTACAAGATTAGGTACCCTGCCGATTGCGCCCCGGTCCTGCATAATGATAAACCACCAGCTGCCGTCTTTAAGTTGGACCATTCCGCCCTGGTGCAGGCCGTTGTTTGGATAGGAAGATTCATCCTGCACAATGGTTTTAGTTTCATAAGGACCATAGATGTTTTTGCTACGCAAACAGACCTGCCACCCTTCGGTGCCACCCGCGGGACAGGTGAGGTAGTAATAGCCATTGATTTTATACATGTGTGAGCCTTCCATGTTATATGCCTTACCTGGAGCTGAAGAGCCCTTGGGCGAAGGGATACTTTTATCCCAAATGAGTTTGTTTTCTCCTTTTACCGAGCGCACGTCAGAGGCAAGTTCAGTTACGTATAGTTTACCTTGTCCGTGTATGACATACACTTTTCCATCATCGTCGAAGAATAAGCCCGGATCATACAGATATTCAGGAAAAATAGTACGCTTCCATGGACCTTTAATGTCTTTGGCAATATTGATGGAAAAGTTCCCTTTTTCTTTGTCCCATTTCGGGGTGCAGAAACCTACATAGAACAATCCGTTGTGATGCTTAATTGTAGCAGCCCACGAGCCTCTCAGATACATTTCACCACCTTTTAGATCATAGCGGGGGTCTTCATCATATCGGTCTATGACATAGCTGGCCATTTCCCAGTTTACCAGATCTTTTGATTTTAATATCGGGCACCCCGGCACATAATGCATACTGGTAGATACGAAATAAAATTCATCGCCTACCCTGGTGATATCAGGATCAGGCCAGTCGCCCCATAGTATCGGGTTTTTAAAGGTTCCATTGCCATTGTCCGCAGTCCATACCTGATTGGTGGTAGATTGGGCAAATAGCAGCGTGCAGCACGAGAAAATAAGGAGCGGCAAAATAAAGGATATTTTTTTCATGATATTAAATTTAAGCGCTAAAACGAATTATGCATATAAAAGTATCTGGAGTTTAATTGGGGATCAAAATAAAGGGGTAATAATATACCCCTTTATCATTTGTTCTAGAAAAAAATGCTATTTAAAACAGACATATTTAGTAGCCTGGATTTTGTTTCAAAGCATGATTGATGTCAATTTCTTTTTGGGGAATAGGCCATAAGTAGTTTTTAGCATCGAATGTCCGGTTTCCGGCAACAAAATTCGAGTTGGGTGTTAATGTTAAAGCGCCGGTAGTGGCGTTTACCGATCCTTTCAAGCTACCTTTTACATCTCCGCTTAATGCCTGTTCGCCAATTTTCCAGCGCTGTATATCATACCAGCGAAGGCCTTCACCCGCCAGTTCTGCTCTTCTCTCGCGACGAATAAGTACGCGTAGTGAAGCCTGGTCCGGATATAAGGCCGCGGTCACTGCTGGCATATTTACCGTAGGACGCTGTCTCACCTGATTTATTGCATTATAAACAGAAGCATCTATTTGGTTCGCTTCAATTTTTGCCTCGGCATAACCGAGTAAAATCTCAGCATAACGGATCACAATAATGCTTCCTCCGGTATTCCAGACGTCGGTTCCATAAGCGGTATTGTTGTAGTCGTTTATATTGGCCAGATATTTCTTAAAATTATATCCGGTTGGTGAGGCATTGTTATTTCCAACTAAATCACTGGAAGTGGCGCTTAGCGGATCAAAGTAAGCCCCCATATAAGAGAGGCCCGGGTGGATAACCGTTGCATCTAAACGCGGATCCCTGTTGCTGTATGGTTGAAGTGCATTATAACTGCCATCCTGCTGAATTGTTTTTCCGTTTTTGGTTTCATAGGCATCCACCAAAGATTGTGTTGGTGCCATTGAACTCCAGCCACCATAAGAGTTCGGAAGTGCAGCGCCCAGGACCCATTCAGCATTATCATTTTGTAAATACTGTACATCAAGTATCACCTCCTGGTTATTGGAGTTTTGTGGACGAAATATTCCCTCATAATCTGGAAACAGGCTATAACTGAATGGCCCTGTCATCAACTGCTGGCTGGTAGCAATACATTCTGTGTATTTTGCATTGAATAATTCTACCCGTGCTTTCAAAGCAAGCGCAGCGCCACGGGTAATGCGGCCGATATCACTTCCTGAATAGCTAACTGGCAATGATGGCGCAATACTGGCTAGTTCCTGCAGGACAAAATCGACAATCTGCGTTTTCGGGCTGCGGGTAATGGTATTCGCTTGATCGGCGGTAAGGTTATGCAGGGCAAGAGGCACATCGCCGTATACCTGGCTTAAAATGGCATATTTATAAGCCCTTAAAAACCTGGCTTCACTTTTCATTCTCGTTTTAAGTGTATTGTCAAGTGCCGAAACGGGAACTTTATCTACATTGTCCAAAAACCAGTTACATCTTTGTATAGTGGTATAAGAGTATTTGTTTACCCCAGGGTCTGAGGGACTAGCGAGCCCCGAAGCAAAGGTTTCATAGCCTTCCCAAGGAAACTGGTCGATACCGTTATCCGATATGCAATCATCATATATCACATTATCTCCTAGTTCCCAGCCGCTGTAACATCCGGTTAGTGCGGCATGGGCGTCAGCTTTTGATGACCATAAGGTAAGGTTACTGTATTTATCCAGTGGTTTTGTATCGAGTACATCTTTCTTACAGCCTGTGAGTACAGCTGTGGCAAGAATTATATAAATTAATTTCTTTTTCATCTGTCTTTTTTTAAAATGTTACGTTAAGGCCAAGGGTATTTACCAGTACCTGAGGGTAATTGTTAATGCTTCCGGCTGATCCAAGTTCTGGGTCAATCCATTTGTAGAAACTGGTAAAAGTTAACAGGTTTTGGCCGCTGTAATAAACTTTAACCTTGTTTAGACCCAATCTATTTACCACATTTTTAGGAAGGGTGTAAGCGAATGTTACGTTTTTAAGACGCAAGTAAGAGGCATCTTTAACCCAGAATGAAGAGGGGGTACCCGTTGGATCATTTTGCTTATAACTGTACCATAATCTTGGGAAACTGGCATCGGTATTTGTTGGCGTCCATCTGTCCAAAAACACGCTGGTAGGTTTCTCCACGTCAGGGCCAACTCGGCCGATCAGATTACCACCCATGGCCTTTACTGCTGCTGCACCCTGGAAGAATAAGGATAATTCGAAGTTTTTCCAGCCTGATGAGAATGAAAGCCCATAAGCGATCTTTGGATAATAATTGCCTAAATAAACTTTATCCTGTGCATCTATTTTACCATCGTTATTTTGATCTTTGTATTGGATATCTCCAGCAGCAACTTTATTGTTCAATACAGCTGTTCCGGTAACATCTGCCTGGGTTTTATAGATTCCCAAAGCCTCGTAGCCATATAGTGAATAGAAGGGAGTGCCTACGTCATAGAACGTATTGTCATTTATAACTTTACCTCCGGTTAGTTTGGTTACTTCGTTTTTAGTGAAAGAAAAATTACCGTTGATGTTATAGGTAAATTCCCCTGCATTGTTTTTATAACCTGCACTAACTTCAATACCTTTATTGACCATCTCGCCATCAACATTTACATATGGCGGAACAAAAGAAGTGGTACCACTGGTGCCCAAAACAGCACCTGCCTGAGTACGGAGTAATGGATTTGAAGTTTTTTTCTCAAAATAATCTAAAGAAACATCGAGCTTATTGTCCAGAAATGTAGCATCGATACCAACACCTATGGATTGTGTTTTTTCCCATTGCAATAATGGGTTTGCGCCATCGCCTGGCGTGAGACCTGTTACCAGTGTCTGGTTAAAGGAATAAGTTTGGCCACCTGTGATCGATTCAAAGTAGGCGTAGTTATTGGCGATTTGCTGGTTACCCAATTTACCCCATGAGGCGCGTAGTTTTAATGAGTTTACCGCATTAAGCGCTCCAGCGAAGAAATCTTCTTTGGATATGATCCATCCCGCAGAAACTGCTGGGAATTTACCCCATCTATGTCCTTTTGCAAAACGGGAAGATCCATCAAAGCGGAAATTGGCTTCTAATAGATACTTTTCGTTAAAATTATAGTTTAACCTGCCAAAAACGGATTTTAATCCCCAATCGTTGGCATAGCCTGAGGTAGATTGGCCAAGGGCAGGGGCCGCGTTAATCTGGGTTAACTCGTTATTTAAGAAATTTTGGCGTTGTGCGCTGAAATAGTTATAAATGGAATACTCCTGAGAGGCGCCAATTAAAACTTTGAAATTATGTTTGCCAATGTTTTTTTCATAATCTGCTACGCCCTGTAAAAGGGTATAGGTGGTTCTGTCGGTAGCATTGGTTAGGTTATTTGGGCTTTCCAATTTAGTTGGTGTTAACGGTGTTCCGGCGGCACCTCCTTTATAGTATTGGATGTCAGATACATATTGCTGCTGTTGGCCTAACGCTAATCTATAGCCAAAGGATGGCTTAAAATGTAGCCCTTGTAACGGAGACCAGTCTCCTGCCACGTTACCATTTATAGTATAATTCTGCCATTTATTGAATGAAGGGGATTCTAACCAGGCCAGGGGGCTACCATCCGAAACATAGCCTAAAGCTCCATTTTCCCATCTTGCAGGTACAGTATTGGAAATGCGGTTCGCCGCACGGATAATTTGTCCAAAGCTGGTTGCATAGGTACTTACAGGTTCAGAAAATGGTGCGTATAGAAAGCCTAATTTTGCACTCAAACCTAATTTTGGGGTTAACTGTGAGTTAACATTAAATAGGGCATTGTATTTTTGGTACCTGGTTTCCTTTACATTTCCATTTTGATCAAAATAGCCCAAAGAAACCAGATATTTTGACTTCTGATCACCGCCACTAATATTCACGTTATGGTTTTGTTGCCATCCGGTTTCCGAAAATATCAGCGATACCCAATCGGTATTCGGATGGGCACCTGTTTGATCACTACCGTCTTTAAATAGCTGAATGTCGGTATCGCTCCATCTCAGCGATGCTCCTTCATTAGCCCTTGCCTCATTATACAATAATGCTTGTTGCCAGGAAGGTAGAAAATCCGGCTGCTTCATGATCTGCTGTGGACCGGCATACATGTCATATTTCAGTTGCACACCACCTTCTTTACCTTTCTTGGTGGTAATTAAAATGACACCATTTGAAGCCCTCGCGCCGTAGATGGCAGAAGATGCTGCATCTTTAAGTACAGAAATGTTTTCTATATCGTTGGGGTTTACGTCTCCCATCGCTCCGGGTACGCCATCAATAATAACAATTGGAGCTGCACTCGCGCCTCCTGAGCCTAACCCAGTTCCAATTCCCCGGATCCTGATCGTCCCGGCATCTCTCCCAGGTTGCCCAGTGCTGGTGGTAATGTTGACCCCGGCAACTTTTCCCTGGATAGCATTGGTAAGGTTGGTGACAGGCCTGTTGTCAATATCTTTCGAAGAAATCGTACCTACAGCGCCGGTTAAATTAATTTTTTTTTGCTGGCCGTAACCTACAACAACTACATCCTCCAGTGAATTTACCGAAGCTTCCAGCAATACATTTATGGTCGTTTGGTTATCTACTGTTATTTCTTTGGTCTTATAACCAAGTGTAGAGAATACCAATACCTCACCTTTTTCGGCCCTGATGCTAAAAGAACCGTCACCAGCTGTAAGGGTCCCTTTTCCGGTCCCTTTTACCATCACAGATACACCCGGAATAGGACCCGCATTATCCGAAACGATACCTTTTATGGTAATTGGATCTGCAGCACTAACTGTACTATTGGTGCGTTGATCATGTTTTTCCTCTGTTTTAAAAATGATTACGCCGGATTCCCCTTCTTTATACTGAAATTGTGTTCCATTTAATATAGCGTTTAAAACCTGAGGAAGAGGTTCATTTTTAAAAGCCAATTGTTTTGTCGAAATTTTCCGGAGCTCGTTATGGTTATAATTAAATGGCATTTTTGAAACCTCGCTTAGGCGCCCGAATGCTTTTTCTAGTGTTTCGCCATTAAAACTGATGGAGACTTTCACTGTGCGGATATCCTGGATCCTGTTAATGGCCCAGGTACCGAGCGAAACCGCAGACAGCATAGCCACTATTCCCAGTTTGGCTATCCTCCGTGTTAGTGTTTGTAATTTTTGATTCATGTATTTATTGGTTTATTGTTGATATTTTTAGTTGCAAGGCTTTCCTTTGATAAATACGGAGTCCTTTTTAATTGTATAATGCATGGGTTGAATGGTCTCTAAAACCTGCAAAACATCTCTCAGGCTTTGCTTTTTGGTAAAGCGGATACTGTTTTCGCAGTTGCTAAATATCTCAGGGTCGTAAACCACTTTTACACCGAAACGGTTGGCTATCGCCAGCATGATCTCATTGAAATAGACACCATCCAAATGGAAATCTCCGTGGGTCCAGGCAATATTATTGACCGATTTTACTTTTTTGGTGATGGCCTTATGCGCTTTTTTATTAAAGGTTAATTGCTCGTCAGGTTTGAGGATGTCCAGGGTTTTAAGCTGCTCCGACACCTGTACACGTCCCCTGCTTACCGTTACGGTAATGTTGGGTAGTGATTTATGGGACTTGATATTAAAGGCCGTTCCCAATACTTTGGTGCTGATGACCCCGCTATGGACAATAAATGGTTTGGATTGATCATGGGCAACATCAAAGTATGCCTCACCTTCTTCAAGATAAATATCACGGGTGCCATTAAATCTAGCCGGGTATCGGATCATGGTCGCCGAGTTAAGTGTTACTTTGCTATGGTCAGGGAGAGAAATCTGCAAAACTTCCCCTTTCCCAGCTTGCACAGTGATGTATTCGATTTTATTACGCTTGCTGCTGTAATAGCTATATCCAATGAATAGTATGCATAAGCCTGCTGCGACAGCAGCGGCCTGATAACGAATGAACAAGGGGATACTAATCAGCTTCCTTTTGGATGCTTTCTGCCTGTCGATACTTTGGCGTAACCGTTGATAAATTTCATTTTTTATCTCTTCACGTTCTTGCTCATCAGCGATCGACAGGGGATGTTCTGATATATTAAATAGTTTATAGAATTCCTCTTTCACCTGTAATTTTTTTAAATAGATGAACTAAAGACGAACAGGTGTTAAAGGAATACTAGTCTGATGTTAACTTTTTATTAAAAAAGGAGGGTGAGGTATTTACTTAATTTTTGACGGAGACGTTTAAGTGCGGTCGTTAGTTGGTTTTTTACGGTTTGTGAAGAAATGGATAAACGATCTGCGATTTCCTCCAGGGAGAGGTTTTCCTCACGGCTTAAGCGGTAGATCTCTTTCATTTTTTCCGGGAGCTGATCTATCTGAAGGTTTAAAAAGCTGTTTAGCTCGTTATAATATACCTGATCATAAACAGTGTTTTGATGTGTTACTGTTTCACTGGCAATTTCTGTGTTTTTGTTTAACCGGTTTGCTGTTAACCGTTGTTTGTCAATTATTTTGTTTTTCAGTGAGACGAATAAAAAGCCTGATAATGATCTATGGACGCTAATTGAGGCACGGTTGTTCCATAATTGCAGAAAGAGGTCATGAACCAGGTCTTTTGCATCATCCTTGTCTTTGAGCTTTTTATAGGCAATATCATACAGCATTTCCCAATACCTGCAGTAAAGCTCATCAAATGCGGGCATACTGTCGCATTTTAGCAGTTCCATTAAAATAATGTCATCCTGTAATTTCATTATTTTAAACAATGGTAACACCCATGGGAAATCAAATTGGTATTCTTTTCACTTTTCATCTCATCACTTAAGCGGTGGTATTTTTAGGCACCTGAAATATTTGGTAAAGTTCTGGTTCTATCTGGCTGATTTTAAAAATGGTTGACTAAAGACGAATAACTAACTGAAAAGTACTAGGGTTGTATATCTTTTTTTATAAAAATTATTGGAAATAGATCGTTGAAGAAAGGGCATCATTGGCAATCATGAGGACAAGATACCTGAGTTAAGCAATGAAAATTTATACTTTAAAGGGTTCATTATTTCTGACGCCCCATCTTAACCTAAATTGAAAATTGTGTTCGTCTTGACCTGTTATTCTCGCCATAGCAGGTAATAGCCAAATTATAAATCAGTGTCTGCATGTTTACTTCTGGTTTTACTGGACCGGATTCTACTCAAGGTTTCTAATCTTAAGCCTAGAAAGGAAGCGACATGCCCCAGTGGTACACGGTTTATCATCCATGGGAATGCCTTTAACAGATAGTTGTAGCGATCTTTAGCTGAACGGACCTGGGAGATAAATGCCCGGTCATGGGCAGCACGACAGTAAAGTCCCATAATTTTCCTGCCGATGATATTGGCTTGTGAAAAATTCTCATATAGCATGGTGGTCAGCTCATGGGGAATGGCAATGAGCTCCACATCTTCTAAAGCATGAAGATATTCCTTTGAGGGCTCATTCGTCCATAGGTCATTAATAATTCCTACAATCTCATGTTCCTGGCATATCCAGGTTGTAATCTCATAGCCTGAATCCTTATAAAATCCCCTCACCACTCCTTTTAATATCAGATATAGATAGTGGTTCCGGTCAATAGGAGAGACGATCACACTGTTTTTGCGGTAGCTGATGGGAAAAGTATGGACATCAATCAGTGCCTCCATTTCTGCTGTGAGCGGATGAAAACGTTTGTAAAAGGCTACAAGAGGGGATTTGCCATTGTAGGGAGCCCATTTGGTTTTATTTGAAGCACTGGCCATAAATGTAATTTTTTTTAAAAAATAAATAAAATAGAGACTGCCTTTGGTAAAGGATGATAAATCTATTTGATAGATCTGACTTCAATCCATTCGAAGACATGGGCGATTTAACGATAAGTAAAGATTCGGATGGAAATTGGACTGAAGAGTTTCGCGCCGTGTATGCAATACTGGCTCCTCCGACTTGAAATTTATGGTTGTCCGAGCAAAGGTTGTAGTGATGTAAAAGAAGCTGAGAATATCGTTTTCAAAAATATTTCCGGCCTATTCCTGGTTGAGGAAGTAAAGGATTTCTTCATGTATGATTTAATGTATTATTTGGAATATGTTTTATATTTTCTTTTTCTGCCAATCTGAAATTTTTACTGGATTATCGGAAAATAAATTAGGCTAGCCCAATTTCAGAGTCTCGCATGTATTTTAAGTGAATGGTGATCAGTTAAGTTTGGTTTATACAACTAAGTTGTTTTTTCAACCAGCAGTATTGATAAACGTAGAAAGTAATTCATGTGAAAACCACTCAAATATTGACTATTACTGATGCTTTTTTTGCTTACCGTTGCCTCCAGATAATACCTTTTATCCAGTTCTCTAATTAACTTTAATGCTGGTTTGATGTGATTTCTTGAGGATAAAGGAGAGTCTTTTGATCTACATCAACTCACTCATTTTGATCAGGTGATACCAGAGAAATGGTTGTAGCGTTAGGCTTAGTATAAGCATCGGTGTTATATATGAACACCGATGCAAATTTATTATGAGATAAAGAATTATTTTAAGTCAGCAGGTTTATAATAATTCTCAGGTGTTACAGGAAACATTTTTTCGTTGAATAATTTTTGCATTACCCTGATTGTTACCGGACTGATTCCCGTATTTACATTGTTTACTTTAATGGGGTAGGTCATGTTGGAAGAATGACCGTAGCCTACGCAGTGGCCTACTTCATGAGATAAGATATCTCCGGCCCCGGCAACATTTATATAATCCTTTATTACATGGTTAGCATATCCTAGAGTGGATCCGCCACCTAATCCAGATACATTAGTTACCACTCCACATTGGAAAAAACTATGATTTAAGATATCGTTATAGGTTTTTAATTTTTGCGCATCTGTTAAAACAGTTGTTCCATCGTTGGCTACAATCCGCTCGTTTAAGAATTCAGTTTTAAAGTCCTGCGATATGTAAACAGAGCCGAGGTTAATCATTAGCCCTGTAAATCTGCGGATATCTTTCGCTGTTATATCTTCTGCCCAATTATTTGCTACATCATTATTAGGGTCGTAATCATGGTATTGTATGTCCCATTTGAGCATCGCCAGTTTTTTAAGTTTGAGTATGATGGGATTGTCACCAGTGAAATCGAATGAAATTTTAGCTGGATCGATTCCAGTTTCTTTGTATTGGGAAAGGTCTGTTACTTTATTATTGGTATCTAAAAATAAAGTAGTTCCATCTACAAATGGGTATTTTATTGTTTGTTTCCCATGCGCCCTTATTTTACTGATTTTAAAAAATTTAACTACCTGTTTGCTTGTGGCATCTATGCTATTTGAAATAGTTGCCAATATGGTTGCGTTTTCAATATCAACGGGCGCAAAATTGGAAATTTCTATATTTTTTTGGTCAACAGCCTTAATCCGGAGCACATGTCCAATGTTATAACGTCTGGCATCCGAGGTCATGACATCAGGCGATTCGTTATCCTGAAACATCAATGATGAATTCTGATCGCTATCCAAAGCGATGGTTTTTGTTGTTACCTCTGCTACCTTTGGGAGCTCAGGGTCGTTGTTTTTTCTACAGGAGAGCAATAAAGCGCAACAGAGAAACAAATAAAAGATTTTTTTCATAATAGATAATATTTTAATGATCTAAAATATGCTTAATAATCTTAATAAGGGGGAGACATATGTCCTGAAAAGGGAGATAAATGTTTTTTTTTGGTCAGGACTTGACATTAAGACCAGCTCAAAAATAGTAGACGACAAAGACATACTGGCCATTTCGATAGATGGAATACACTGGTTTAAATGGTTTCGACGATGCCGATTTTGCTGCCTTTGCTAATGTTATCAAGCGTAAATGATTTTCGGTATTGGAGTGGACTGATATTTTTTATTTTCTGAAACTGTTTATGAAAATTGGCATGAGTGCTGTATCCGCTTTCATAGCAGATATCAAAGATAGACTTGTTAGTTTCAATTAACTGGCTACAGGCATATTCAATGCGCACTTCGTTTAAAAAATCGTTATAGGTTTTTTTCGTGCTGCGTTTAAAGTTCTTACAAAAAGCAGGAATACTCATACACGCTTTTTTTGCAACATCAGAAAGGGTAATCTGCTCCCGGAAGGAGTCGATAGTGAATTGGAAAACTTTGCCCATAATATCCATGCCCTTCTGATCATAGGCTTTGGCCTGCTGGGTAGAAACCGAGATATACTCCCGCTGGTTGGCGATTAAAAAGAGGCTTTCAAGTAAAAGAACGATGCGTTTAACGCCGTTCGCGTATTCCAGTTCTTTGATTATTGATGCAAGTTGGTTTTTTATCACCGCTTTTATTTTCAAGCCAAGCCCTGACGCTTCAAACAAAGCTTTTATCACACGATTTTCTGGTAGATGAATGAAACTGGTACCCCAGAAATCTTCCCGGAACTGAACGACTACTGCACTGGTTACCTGATCTCCGGTTTTCTGAAAGGTATGAGGCAGGTTAGCTCCAATTAAGTAAATATCGCCTGTTTCAAATTCGCCGATATGGTTTCCAACGAAGCTCATACCAGAACCTTCCGTAAAAAGAATGAGTTCATATTCGATATGCTGATGCCAGCCAACTTCAAAGTTTGGGGTGCGGAATGTCTTTGCTATAAATGAGCTGGATTCATCTGGTAATAGCCGCTGGGTAAATGGTTGCATCTGGATGTGGCATTAAAAGAATAATGGACTAAAGTTAACTAAGTTATTCAATAATTACCATTCGTGTACAATATTTAGTTTATGATAGTTTATTTTTTTGATAATAAAGTAGTGTTGCTTCTTTTTGGAAATATCTAAATTTAAAGTAATTACAAATCTAACCATTTATGTTATCCAACCACTCAATTCTGAAGCAGGACACTGCAGTAGAAATGCCGGAAAAAGTTGCCGTAAATAAGTCTTTTATCATCTTAATAAGCTTTGTTGCTGCATTTGGCGGATTATTATTTGGCTTTGATACGGCTATTATATCCGGTGCCATTCCTTACATTACTTCTTATTTCCAGCTTAATGAATACATGTTGGGCTGGGCAGTTAGTGCTATTCTTATAGGTTGTGCCCTCGGCGCGCTCATTGCCGGCGTGTCTGCAGATAAGTACGGACGTCGCATCACGCTGATGATCTGTGCCATACTGTTTGCAGTTTCCGGCCTTGGTGCAAGTTTATCTAATGAGTTGTACCTTTTTATTCTTTTCCGTTTAGTTGGTGGGCTGGGCGTGGGAGCTGCCGCAATGGTATCGCCAATGTATATTGCTGAAATAGCTCCTGCGAAATTGAGGGGCCGCCTGGTTGCCTTTTACCAAATGGCGATCGTAATTGGGATTTTACTGGCTTATTTCTCTAATTATTTATTTGATGGGTGGGGCGCTAACAACTGGAGGTGGATGTTTGCCTCTCAGGCTATGCCTTCCGTCTTGTTCCTGTTACTGCTATTTGTGGTGCCGGAAACACCAAGGTGGCTTATTATGAAAGGGAGGAAAAATGAGGCGGCTCAAATTCTGGCTAAAATTTCGCAAGAGATGCCTATAAGCGAAGCAGTGCACGAAATTGAACAAAGTTTTCTAAACGATCATAAAATATCTCTGAGGCTTTTATTTAGTAAAACCTATAAGCCTGTTTTATTTATTGGAATACTGGTGGCTGTATTTCAACAGGTCACAGGAATCAACTCAATTATTTATTATGCGCCTGTTATTTTTAAAGAAACTGCCAATGATAGTTCTTCATCGCTAATGCAGACCATCATTATGGGCGTGGTAAATGTGATTGCCACGTTTGGTGCTATTGCACTGGTTGATAAACTTGGGAGAAAGAAATTATTGGTTTCAGGTTGTGTGATAATGGGAATTTCACTCATCGCTGTTGGTTTGTGTTTTCAATACAGGTATTTTGATAATTACATCGTCCTGGTTTTTATGTTGCTTTATGTAGCAGCTTTTGGAAGTACATTGGGGGCTGTTGTTTGGGTATATCTCGCCGAAATTTTTCCTAATCGGATAAGAAGCATAGCCTTGTCTGTTGCAACATTGGCCCTGTGGTTAGCAGATTTTGTGGTAACGCTCACCTTTCCGGTTTTGACCAGGCAGTTGGGGATCGCTGGCACCATGTTTATTTACGCTGGTTTTTGTGCCGTGGCCTTTGTATACATGCTGTTTAAAGTAAAAGAAACAAGAGGGAAATCATTAGAAGAAGTCGAATCATTATTTATATAATAAAATTGTTAAGATGAATAAAGAACATGCTTTTGTTAACCAAAAAGGCCTAACTCAAGAAAATATTTCGTTCTACCAAACCTATGGGTACCTGATCGCCCCCGAATTGTTAATTGCAGATGAAGTAGAAGAACTTAAGGATGAAACTGCTGCAATTTTCCGCGGCGATAGGGGACAGGTAGAGGGCTTGTTACCGGCCGATAAAAGCAAGAGTAATGCAGAAGTGATGAAGCAATATGTGGCGATTCATTTTCCCCACAAAATTTCCCCGCTCATCAAAGAATACCTGTTTCATGAAAAAATAGTAGAAGTGTTAAGTAGTGTAGTAAGCCCAAACCTAAAATGCATGCAGTCTATGTTGTTTGTAAAAGGCCCTGGTAAAGCTGGACAGTCATGGCATCAGGATGAGTTTTATATCCCTACCAGAGATCAATCGCTAATTGGTGTGTGGATTGCAATTGATGACGCTACTGTTGATAACGGCTGTCTATGGATAATTCCTGGGCGCCCCAAATACATGATGCCCCGTATAAAAAATGAAAATACTGAATACGCGGATGTAGATACGATTGATGTATCTATGTACAGTACTGATGAGATTATACCTATAGCAGTTAAAAAAGGCTCAGTGGTGTTTTTTAACGGATATACCCTGCATAGCTCTAAAAGAAATATGACAACAGATTGTTTTCGCACCGCTCTGGTAAATCATTATATGAGCGCTGAATCGATGTTGCCCTGGGACCAGGATGGTAAGTTGCCTGCAACTGAAGACCTTAGGGATATCGTGATGATTTCAGGTGAGGATCCTTATGCATGGAAAGGAACAGTGGAGGCAAACCAACCTTATCTTCGTCCGGAAGTATTACAAATTAAAACCAGTTTATAGCGGATGTTAGCAGAATTTTATTGTCCCCGTTGGGGAAGTGAGCAACTGAGTTGGGAAGACTTTTGTGCAAGGGTAAAGCTTGAAGGATATGATGGTATTGAAGTTGGGATAGCCAATAATGCCGGTCAAAAAGAAATGGATGAAATATGGGATTTAGCCCACAAGCACGAGTTGAAACTTATTGCACAGTTTTACGATAGTGCTAATCCTGAATTTTCGAAACATTTTGATATTTATAGCGCGTGGCTGGAAAAATTAAAATCATATCCTTGTGTAAAAATTGATTCGCAAACGGGAAGAGACATTTTTAGTTTTGAACAAAACCAGAAATTAATACTGGCGGCATCACAGTTTACCAGTCGTACAGGCATAGCGGTCATGCATGAAACACATCGGCATAAGTGTTTATTTGCTGCACATGTAGCTAAAGATTATTTGCAGAAAATTCCAGAGATGAAAATTACCCTTGATGTCTCCCATTGGGTCTGTGTTGGCGAATCATTTCTGGAAGATCAAACAGATGCCATACAGTTGGCCATTGCACATGCAGGGCATATTCATGCCCGGGTGGGCTATACTGAAGGACCTCAGGTACCAGATCCCCGTGCAGAGGAGTGGCAGCCTGCCGTAGCAGCCCATTTAGCCTGGTGGGACAGAATCTCAGAACGGAAAAAACAGCTTGGTGAAACCCTTACCATTACTTCTGAATTTGGTCCGTATCCCTATATGGTTCATTTACCGGGTAGTATAACACCTATTACCAATCAATGGGAGGTGAATGTGTATATGATGCAATTGTTGAAAAAAAGATATCTATAAATCCTCATAAAAATAACAATACAAATGAAAAGAGCTTTTGCTTTTACTGCTTGCCTTATGCTTTGTTGCGGTATTAGTATCGCACAAAAACCAGCTCACCCAGCCCAACGCGAATATCATGTCGCTGTTAATGGTAGCGATGCAAATACAGGTACATTATCAAGTCCCTATAAAACCATTATGGCCGCGGCTAATAGAGCTATGCCTGGGGATATAATTACCGTACATGGTGGTACCTATAGAGAATCAATTGTTCCTCCCCGTGGTGGAAATTCCGATAAAGAGCGCATTACCTATCAGGCAGCTAAAGGCGAAAAAGTTACTGTAAAAGGTTCGGAAATAGCAAAAGGATGGAAAAAACAACAGCATGATACCTGGGTCTTAAAGCTGCCTAACAACTTTTTTGGATCTTTTAACCCTTATAAAGAGTTGATTCACGGCGATTGGTTTTGGCCGAAGCCCAAAGAACGAAAATATTTGCGAGGCGCGGTATATCTTAATGGCAATTGGCTAATGGAAGCCTCGAAAAAAGAAGAGGTAACAGATAAAGATGCCGATGTCAACAATCAACTTTGGTGTGCTACGGCAGATAGCGACAGTACAACGATCTGGGCGCAATTTAAAAACACAGACCCCAATCAATCTTTGGTAGAGATTAATGTCCGCCAAACTGTATTGTATCCTGATAAACCCTTTATCAATTTCATTACTGTCAGAGGTTTCACTCTTGAGCAAGCGGCAACCAATTGGGCGCCGCCCACAGCTGAACAGCATGGACTTATTGGCACGCATTGGAGCCGTGGTTGGGTGATCGAAAATAACACCATCCGCTATTCAAAATGTGTGGGCATTGCATTGGGCAAATACGGAGATGAGTACGATAACAAAGAAACCGAATCTGCCAAGGGTTACGTAGGCACCATTAACCGGGCGCTGGCCTTTGGCTGGAACAAGGGAACAATTGGTGGACATATTGTACGCAATAATACCATTACCAATTGCGAGCAAACCGGTATTGTGGGAAGCATGGGCTGCTCATTTAGTGTGATAGAAGGCAACAGCATTCATGATATTCATACCCATCGTTTATTTAATGGTGCAGAACAGGCTGCAATTAAATTTCACGGAGCGGTGGATGTGCAGATTCGCAATAACCATATTTACCGCAGTAATTTTGGAATTTGGCTCGATTGGATGGCACAGGGAGCTCAGATTAAAAACAACCTGATGCATGAAAACGATCACGATATCTTTTTGGAAGTGGATCATGGACCGATGTTAGTAAGCAATAATGTTTTGCTATCCAAAACGAATCTGCTAATGAACTCCAGCGGAGCGGCATTTGTACATAATATTTTCGCTGGCGGAATGAGTGTTATCAATTATGATGGGCGATTAACGCCCTTCCATCTGCCGCATTCTACTTTTGTTACTGGTTTGCATGATAACCCAGGAGGCGACGTTCAATTTGTAAATAATCTTTTTGTTGCTGCTGGCAATGCCAGTCAATATAGTAAAGCTCTGCTGCCGGTAAGGTTTGAAGGTAATGTATATACTAAAGGAACCATAAGAGCTGTAAACAACGATAAGGCGATGCAATTTGGAGAAATGAGTAAGGAAGCTCAGGAACGATTTAAAAAATATAAACCAGAAGCAGCCTCCGAAAGCAATGCTTTGGTGAAAACAGATTTTGATGCTATAGCGAATTTATCTGCGGAGAAAGATCATTTTTATTTAGAAATTAATCTGGATAGAGGCTGGTTAACGCAACAAGCCCGAAAACTGGTTACAAACGGTTCACTTAATCGTGCTGTAGTGCCCAATTTGCCTTTTGAAAATACAGATGGCTCAGCGTTGAAAATCGATACCGATTATTTCGGTAAGAAAAGAAATGCAAATAATCCATCGCCTGGACCATTCGAAATAACCGAAAGTGGTAAACAGAAATTAAGATTGTGGTGAGGAAATATCGTTTGGAAGAATGGCTCAATGAATGCGTTTTCAAAATTGTAAAGACTAATATGAAAAGAAAGAATAGCTTAAAACTAAGGATATTGATCACCGCATTTTGCTGGATGTTTGCTTCTTACACTGTTGTTGCACAGCAAATCGTAAAAGCACCAAAACCTTTTTTTCCCTTGCCCAATGCAGCACAATTGCGATGGCATAAAGCCGAGTGTTTGATGTTCGTGCATTTTGGAATGAAAACATTTTACCCAAGCGATGATCATATGGGCTATGGTCTGGAAGACCCTAAGCGGTTTTTTCCCGCAAAGTTTGATGCCAACCAATGGGCAGATGCAGCCAAAACAGGAGGTTTTAAAGGTATTGTGTTCACAAGCAAACACCACGATGGTTTTTGTAACTGGTCCACGGCTACAACCAATCACAGTGTACAAGCTTCGCCCTGGAAAAATGGCAAAGGAGATGTTGTAAAAGAGGTATCAGATGCGTGTAGAAAAGCTGGGATTCTGTTTGGTATCTATGTTTCTATTATCGATAAGCATTTTGAACAAAAGGGATCACCTGAATACAAAACATATGGTGATTACTATTATGCACAAATTAAAGAGCTTAGCACCCGCTATGGAAAAATTGATGAGTATTGGTTTGATGGGTTTAATGCTGATAAACTGAAAATGGATTACCCCAAAATAGGTAAGATGATCGCAAAAAACCAGCCCAGCGCAGTAATTTATGATTCAAAGGTATTGGTAAATACTATTCCCGACCGTTGTTTGGCATGGCCAGGTGGACATGGAGGCATTACTCCTGATCAGGATTACCGGCAGTTGGTAAACGATACGCTACGCTGGTATCCTAATGAGCCCTCAATCATTCTGCAGGGCAATTGGTTTCACAACGGAAAACCTGCCATAGAATTGAAACAGATGCAGGATTATTATCTTAGTTCGGTTGGTTATGGTACCACTGCGTTAATGAATATATCGCCTAACAGTGATGGATTGATTGATAAGGCAACTATTCAAAAGCTCAGTGCTTTTAAGCAATGGGTAGATCAGATTCATCAGGAAAATCCAGCCTTGTTAAAAAAAGCAAAATCCTTATCACCATGCAGGGGTAACAACTCCAGGTATGCCGCTAACAAAGTAAACGATGGCAATTACAACAGCTATTTTGCTACTGATGACAAGGTAACCACGGCAACAATTGAAATTGAACTTGGGCAGACCAAAAAAATTGATGGATTCATTTTGCAGGAATACATTCCCCTGGGGCAGCGGGTAGAAGCATACAGCCTGGAATGCCGTGTAAATGGACAGTGGAAAAATGTATTTACCGGAAAAAAAATTGGCTACAAACGCATCATTCTTGCTGGCCGTGCATCGGCAAAAGATATTCAATTCCCTAACACAGATGCTGTCCGGCTTCGAATTGATAAAGCGGGAGCCTCCCCGCTGATTAATAATTTCCAGGTGATCAGTCTAGGAGGTAAGTAAACCTGAAAAGAAGACCTTAACAGTGGGGATTTTGGCATAGTCCCGGACAGCGAATGCCAAGCTTAAAACCGCTTATGTTGAGTCGAATGGCTGCGCTTACACAGAAAGGGTAGTCCTTTTGAACCGAAAAAAGTGTCCGCTTCGAAGAAAAACAAATGGCCACTTCTGGATGATCCCTAAAAGAAAAAATAAAGGAATTCTGCCAAAATTGCTTGAGTTAATCTCGATATCTGCTTATGCACTCAAAAGAAATCGGCATTCATGAGGTAATTAGTATATTTTATAGAATTGGCCATATTAATGTTACATTAAATTATTATGTTTGAATGTATAAACAATAATGTACAAAGCTTAGGATGAAAGGTAAGGGTGTAAATGCACTGGTTGAGGAAAAATTACTGCTTCAGGAAGCATCTTCTGGCTGCCGCTCTGCTTTTACAAAGCTCTATGTCTTTTATCTTCCAAAATTATATCAATATATTTGCCCATTTGTTCGTTATTCAAAAGAAGATACTGAAGAGATTCTTCACGATATCTTTATGAAAATATGGGAAAGGAAAGAAGAATTGTCAACCATAAAATCTTTCAATAGCTATTTGTACAGCATGGCCAGGAACAAACTGGTTAATATACACGAGCACAGCAAGGTTAAACAAAAAGCTATTGATTATATTTTTCATCACAGCGATCCTGTCGCAAATAATACTGATCACAATTTCATTTATGCCCAGTATAATGAAATTATTCAGCGCGCTATAAATACACTTCCACCCAAGCGCAAACATGTCTTTGAAATGAGTATTCGAGAAGACCTTTCCCAGGATGAAATTGCAGCAAGGTTGAACATTTCCAAATCGATGGTTAAAAAACAGCTCTATGCAGCTACAAAATATCTAAAAGAATACCTTAAGGTTCATGCAGATCTCACCGCATTTATTGCTTTTTGTATCACTACCAGAATTTTACGCTAATTTTTTTTAGTCCGGGGTGTCCAATCCTAATCTCTTCCTGTCATAGTATTAAATTGGGCAGTAATCATGAATTTGGAGGAAGTAAAACAGTTATTGGAAATAAGCTTATCGGGAAACTTTACAAAGCAACAGCAGGATGCTTTAGGGGGGTGGCTTGATAGCGCTGATAAATCTGAATTCCTTATAGTTTTGTACTGGTGGGAGGAAATGCTGGAAAAAAGGAATGACCATACAGCTATAGGTGCTGGATTAATTTCAAGAATCGAGAACGGATTAAATCATATTGAAAGGCCTGTAATCCCATTTCCAATAAAAGAAGCGAAGTCTTATCAGAAGAGTTTTAAGATGGCATGGGCAATTGCTGCTTCTTTATTTTTGATCTTGTTAGCAGGTTTATATTACACCAACAACAGGCCTTTTGATAAGCAGGTAAGTCAGAGTCAAATTTTAAATGATATTAAACCTGGGGGAAATAAGGCAATATTAATCCTTAGTGATGGAACAAAAGTAAACCTTAACGATGTACATACCGGAGGGGTTATTGCCAGTCAGGAAGGGATTACGATTATTAAGAAGGAGGATGGCCAGTTGGTTTATAATATGGTCGGTAATGGTGGACTGAATAAGCTCGGGCTGTATAATACGATACAGACACCACTAGGAGGGCAGTACCGTGTAAATCTTCCTGATGGTACAAGTGTGTGGTTAAATGCAGGGTCTTCGTTAAAGTACCCTGTGAATTTTGATGAGGGAGAAAGAAGGGTTGAACTAGTGGGTGAAGGTTATTTTGAAGTAGCCAAGGATAGCGGGAAACCATTTAGGGTACAAACCAGGGGACAGGTTGTTGAAGTGCTGGGTACCCATTTTAACATCAATAGCTATGAAGAAGAAGCACTTACAAAGACCTCTTTACTGGAGGGAAGCGTGAGGGTTCGCTCATTAATTAATAAAAGAACGGTTGTTTTACTTCCCGGACAGCAGGCACAATTTAACGACTATACTTTAAAGGTTAAAAATGTCGATGCGAACGAGGTTGCAGCATGGAAAGATGGCTTTTTTGTTTTTAATGATGAAAGTGCCGAAACGGTAATGCGTAAAATAGCACGTTGGTATGATCTGGAAGTTATTTATGAGAATAACATTAGTAATATAGACTTTGCGGGTTCAGTAACCCGCTATAAAAATGTTTCTGAAATTATTAAAACACTGGAATTAACTGGTCTGGTGCATTTTAAATTAGATGGGCGAAAGCTCACCGTATTTGCGAATTGATATCTCCCTATGAAAACTAAATAAATAACCAAATCAACAAACTAACCTAAAAATCATATGAAGAGATAACGATACACTACTTAAAGGTTATCTGGATAAAAACCGGGAGATGTTGCAACCACCTCCGCGGTCGATTTTGTCTGGACCTAAACCAAATGAATTTTCTAAGAACATTTATTATCAATCCAAACTAAACAAAAGTATGAATAAAAATATTCATTGCTGGCCGCGCTATGAAAATAGTCGGCTGTATAATAAAAAACAGATCATCATGCGCATAAAATTGACCGTTGTGATAATGATTGCTGCATTTTTACAGGTAAGTGCAAACGGATTTGCCCAAAATATCACCTTAGCTGAAAAAAATGCATCTGTAGAACAGCTTTTAATTAAAATTAAAAAACAAAGTGGGTATACGTTTTTATATAGCCCGCGGCTAATCAAACAAACTAAACCAGTTTCACTTACTGTAACAAATGAACCTTTAATTTCTGTACTGGAAAAGTGCTTTGAGGGCCAGCCGCTAACATTCGTGGTCAATCAGAACACCATAGTGGTAAGAAAGCGTGAAGAGGAATCACCATTAACTGGCATTCAGTTCAAGCTAATCAAAGGAAGAGTCGTTGATACTAAAGGCTTGCCTTTACCTGGTGTAACCGTTAAGGTAAAGGACAAAAATACAACGAAAATTAGTGATTCAAATGGAGAATTCAGTATAGATGCTGAAGACGGTGACGTACTGGTTTTAACTTACGTTGGCTACAAAAGAAAAGAAGTAGCTGTAAAGGGGGCTCAAAATCTAAAAATTGTTCTGGAAGGGGACGAATCAGATCTGACCGATGTACTTGTTATTGGTTACGGCAAACAAGATAAACACAATAACCCAAGTTCTATTAGCCACGTTGACGGGGAAAAATTACAAAACAGACCAAGCGGTTCTATCGAGAGCTTACTGCAGGGCCTTGCTCCGGGATTAATCGTTCAAAACAATTCCGGTCAACCGGGTGGAAGAAGCAATATCTCCATAAGGGGCTTGTCAGACTTTTCTAGTTCTGCTAATTCAAATGTAGTAAGTACACCCTTATTTATTATTGATGGGGTACCATTAGATCAGGATTCTTTCAATCCCTCAAATCCCAGACAAGCTATTTCAAGTGTTTTAGGAGGTTTAAATCCTTTTGATGTTGAGAGCGTAGATGTATTAAAGGATGCCGCAGCAACAGCTATCTATGGCTCAAGAGGTGCAAATGGAGTAATTATTATCACTACAAAACGCGGAAAGGCAGGTAAACCTGTTGTAACCTTAAACACACAATTTGGAGGGAGTACCCCCCCTCAGCTTCGGGCTACATATGGCGGGGCAGCAGAGCGAAATTTTAAATTATACTTATTCAATGCCTACCAAAGTTCGAAAGTTGGTGGTGGAACTTCCAGCCCCCCAATTGAATTAACTGACAGTTTAAATAGTTTCTATAACAATTCTACCAACTGGCAAGAGCTATATTTTAGAAATGCGGCATTATATAGCGTTAACCTTGGCATTAGTGGAGCAACCGAAAATGCCAGTTACCGTTTAGGCGCGGATTATTATAATGAAAAAGGTGTTGTGTTAAATTCTGGTTATAAACGTTATTCATTAACTTATCAGGGCATTTTCAACCCAACCAAAAAATTAACTTTTACGGGCAGGGTCAATGTTAATCAACAGGATGCCGGTCAGCGTCGTGGAGATACATTTAATGCTGCAGTAGTTGGGAATAACTTTTCCTCTTCATTTGCCCCCGGACCTAATTCGGGTTATTATGATGCATTCTTACAGTCTTACAACAAAGGTGTGAATATTGATTTAACCAGGAATCTTTCAGCGCAGTTGGAAGGCAGTTTCGATATAACTGATTATCTTAATGTCTCTTCCAGAGGTTCAGCTCGTTATCAGTTTTATCGCACAAGAAATTTCAACCCTTCAGCAGCAAATTTAAACGGCAAAGCATCAGCTTCATACTACTCGCAGGAAACCCTGGATCTGCTAAGTGAGACCAATATAAGGTTGCATCATACTTTTGCAAATGCACATACCTTTGATTTTTTGGTTGGTAATACAATTAACACAAATACTAACGAT
Source organism: Sphingobacteriaceae bacterium (assembly GCA_965284455.1). Lineage (GTDB taxonomy): Bacteria > Bacteroidota > Bacteroidia > Sphingobacteriales > Sphingobacteriaceae > Pedobacter. The sequence goes on along the minus strand of OZ260086.1, from coordinate 3,238,026 downwards.
AATATTTTTGGTAGTGGGGTGAATGGACCAAACGATGCTCAACAAGTTATTCAAGGTTATTCCCAATCAGATATTACGCTACAGACAAATAATATCACTTATGGGTTATTGTCTTATTACTCAAGGCTCTCATACGATTTTAAAAAGAAATATATTTTTCAGGGAGTGATCAGGAGGGATGGTTCGTCCAAATTTGGTAAAGATAAACAGTGGGGCTCTTTTTTGTCAGCCTCTGCAGCATGGGTTTTTACCAAAGAAGATTTCTTTGCAAATCATGTGGGTAGCTGGTTTAACTTTGGTAAGTTAAGAGCTAGCATTGGAACCGCTGGACAGCAATATCAGGATAATTACCTGGCTTTAGGTGCATATAATACCGGGGCAGGTAGTGGTGCGCTTGGAACCTATAACGGATCGCCAATATTAGCACCGAATTATTCTGGAGCAAATGGTTTACAAATTCCTGATTTAACCTGGCAAACCTCAAAAGACTATGGTGCAGGTTTAGATTTAGAGTTTTTTAACAGCCGTTTAACCGCAACTTTTGATTATTACCATAAAGCAAAAGACGGATTCTTATTTACAACTCCTTTAAATAGCACCAGTGGATATACCCAAAAGAGTGTGAATAGCGGAGCGGTATTGAATACAGGTTTTGAAGCTGGGATTACAGGCTATTTGACTGCACCTGCTAAGCGGTTGCAATACAGCATGACATTAATCGCCACAACAAATAAAAATCAATTGACCAAACTTCCGGACTTTGGAAGAAGTATATCCAGATCAGGTTATGCCATTGGGCAGCCATATTTACAAATTGGTAAGCCATTAAATGGTTTTTATCTGTTGAAATATCTGGGCGTTTTCCCTGATGAAGCCTCTGTGCCAATTAATCCTTATACCGGTGCTAAATTGCGGCCGGTAGGTCCTTTTGCATCTCAGGATCCCTATCATGCAGGAGATATACATTTGCTTGATGTAGATGGAGATGGTCGGATTGATGGATCTGGAAACAGTGATCGGGTTTATATGGGTGATCCTAATCCTAAGGTGACAGGAAGTTTTTCAAATACAATTTCTTTTCGCCTAAAAAATAATTCATCATTTCAATTTAGCTTCCTGTTAAATTACTCAATAGGTAACAAAGTATATAATAAAGTGCTGGCGGATCGAATTCAGTCGGTAAGCTGGACCGCCAGTAATAATGTAAACTATCCCGGAGGACAGCGGAATTTGCTAGATGTTTCTGACCTTGACGTTTGGACACCAACTCATACTGATGCGAAATACCCGGTGCTAAATCCTTGGCGTTATTACCTTTTTTCTAGCTACGATTTTATTGGTAATTATGAAGGGAATACTTCTTTGTTTTTAGAGGATGGAAGCTTTGTAAGGTTGAGCAATGTGACATTTGGATACGACTTCTCACCTAAGTTTTTGCAAAAAGCTAAAATCAGAAGATTACGTGTTTTTGGTGGATTGGAGAACGTTTTCCTCATCACAAAGTATTCCGGGGTTGATCCAGAAAACGTGGATAATTTTGGCTACGATATTGGTAATGGATACCCTGTGCCAAAGAAATTTAATTTAGGTTTCAATTTTGAATTTTAATCTCATGAAAAAAAATAAATTAACTAAAATAGCAAGCCTATTTTTAATATGCGGTATACTTCTGTTTTCGTGTCAAAAGGTACTCAATCCCGATGTGGTGCAAGTGCCTACGGCTGATAACGCGATTCAAACCGCGGCCGACGTGGATAAAGCTATTGCTGCTGCCTATTCATTTTTGCGTGTAGTGGTGCCAGATAAAGTGTTTTTCTTCAGTGATGTGCGCGCAAATACATTCGAAAGCTATAGTCAGTCTAGCAACACCCGACCGGAAACTTTAATTGCAACCAATACCATTGCACCGCTATTAAATAATGGTGGTGGAGATTGGAGCGGATTTTATAGGGTTATTGCGCAATGCAATCTGGTGCTGGAGAAGATACCTACGATTCAAAATTATGATGAAACTGCCAGACGCAGGAGTTTGGGTGAAGCATGCTTTTTAAGAGGATTGAGCTATTTTTATCTTACTCGTTTTTGGGGAGATGTTCCAGTTAACCTAAGCGCGGTGAATATTGATAATATTGCCAGAATGCCACAGGCACAGGTTTTTGATCAGATAAAAAAGGATTTAGATGTGGCTATCGCTAATCTTGCACCCTCATATTCTGTTGGAGATAGGGCTGTGAGAGCAACCAAAGGTGCAGCCTGGGCAATAAAAGCCCACGTTTTGGCTTGGGGTCAGGATTATCCAGGTGCAGAAAAACTTTGCGATAGTGTTATTAATAACGGACAGTATAGCCTTGTTACCGATACCTCCCAATTGTTAAAAATATTTATCGGAAAATCGCAGGAAGGTATTTTTGAATTAAATTTTGATGCTACATTAAAAGAGGTTCAAAAGAATAAAGTATACAACCGTACTTTAGGAAGACCATGGTACACAGATCAGTCTGACGGCGGCGGCGGTACAGAAAAATTTCTGCTATGCCCACCTCCGGCATTGTTAACACAAATGTTCCCAGCTAATGAGAAAGATGGACGCAAATCTACCTGGTTAACTAATTCAGTTAAAAACTTTGATCCTTCCCGTCCTTACTTAGGCAAGTACAGAACTTTACAGGTTCAAGGCGATACCTCCTCACAAAATATCAATGAATCAAACATTATCATTACCCGTCTGGCCGATATTATGTTGCTAAGGGCAGAGGCTTTAGCAAGTACCCAGGTAAACAGGCCTGCAGATGCTATAATCTGGTTAAATAAAGTAAGGGCAAGGGCAAAAGCCAGGGAATATACAAGCGGAGGCAGTCTACAAGATACCATTTTACTGGAACGTAGAAAAGAGTTGTTAGGTGAGGGGCAAACATTTTTTGACTACGTCAGGACCAGGAAACTTGCGGCTTATTCCAAGATAACTCAGGCAGATTGGTACACGAAAGGTGCATGGTTGCTGCCAATCAACCAGACGATAATATCTCAAAGTGGATACGTAATCACTCAAAATAGTTTCTGGCAGTAATTGTTAAATTTTATTTAAAATTAGTATGAAAAATTATATATCAAAAACGAAATTCATAATTGCTATTGGCATTTTATGTTTCGCAATTGCTTCATGCCAAAAAGATTATTTTAATGATGGTGGAATATCAAGGCAATCAGATCTTGAAAAAAACATGTCTACCTATGATTTTTTGGCGAGCAGACAAAATCATATGTTCGATTCATTGGTTAAAATCATCAACCTGACAAATGGAAAAGCGCTTGTGAATCAGTCTAATATTACATTTTATGCCTGCCCGAATTCAGCCGTGATGAGGTTTCAGCGCAGGTTCTTGCCTTCTGATAAACAGGCTCCCAGGCCACTGAGTAAAATTGGGGTTGATACCTTAACTATGCTATTGAAGAGATTTATTCTCGTGAATGATCAGGTTCCTTTAGAACGCGCTGTTTCTGATAAGAATAAAGCCTATAAAGATTATAACACGGATAGCTTAATTATTTACGGTGTCAGCGGTATTACCAATCCAGGTAGTTCGGTAAGAACTACCGCTGATTATATGATTTATGAGCATCGAAAAATAAAACTTAAAGATTCTATCAATTATACAGCTGGTATGCAGACCCATAATTTAATTACCGCAAACGCCACTTTACATGTGTTAAGTGATGGTGCGAATTTTGGTGGGGGCTTAAAACTAAAATATTTTAGAGTTAACGATAATTAATAGAAAATTATTATGAGAAGAATTTATTTGAGTTCCTGTTTGCTATTTATAATGGGAATAGCATTACTTATAGGATGTAAGAAAGAAGAAAAGGTTGGATTTATTAGTCCGGCAATCGCATATACTACCAAAACTTTAACTGTGGTTACCGGACGGGGAATCATTATGTCGGCAGCTTTAGCTTTAGATGAATCCACTAAACCGATAGAGGCGAGTATCCTTTCTATCCATGATGAAAATGGTAAGGAATTTACCGAATTAATGAACTATAAAGTGGATACCTATTATTGGACAGGTACACCAACTGGCTTGGAGACCTCGTTAGATCAAATTAATAAGATCAGGGTCCCTATTAAAAGAGGCAATAGATATTAATCCGACCAATGGTCAGATTATTATTTATGCCGAAGCTAAGGATGCCACTATTTTTCCTCAGGGACGTTATATTTTTGATATAAAGGTTAAAAATAGTGGTGGAGAACTTATCATTAAGAATGCATTAACGATAAATACGACACCTGCAGGACCTTATTCTTACGCCTTTTCAGGTGTGGATGGTATAAGTGGGCTTGATGTCAAAATTGAAAAAGCTTCAGCTTCAACAGGCCCCACCAAGCTCATTGTTAAAACGCTAAAAATGGATGGTACCCCAATAGACCCTAAAACACTTTTGGGGTATGATTATGGTACAGCAGCAAATCCAAACTTAAAAGATTGGCATAATTTAGGTCTTCAGAAAATAGATAAGTATACCGAATTTTCTGACCGTTTGGAGATTGAAACACCTGGAGTTCCTATACCTGTTATTGGGGGGTTACCAACGGGAAATGGAATTCCGGTCTGGTCTGAACGCATAGATATGTACAACAACAGCAGCGCCATCGGAAGATATTTCAATTATTGGTTCGATTTTGCAATTTATGAAACTGGAACCTGGAATATTACGATTCAACTGAAGTATTAACGCTCACTTTTTTAATATTGTTTTGCCCACCGATAATCGGTGGGCATTTTTGTTGTGCTGGGCATGGTAATCAACTATAGGGTTCAAGTCCGCTGAACACGTTTTGCTTAGAAATAAGGCTGGATGCAGCCATATTGTCGACGCACTTCATCTGGATATCAATGTGGTCCCATTGCATTAATTTTAGATTGTCGTCATTGATTTCCGGACTTCAAGGCATTAGTTGTACCATTTTTTATTTCCTTATTCTGGATAAAGTGCTGGTTGATGAGTTTTTGGTCTACCCGGAACACAAAACATTATAAATTAATGCTGATGTGTTTCTTTCTGATTTCACTGGACCTGGAATAGGCCAATGCTGATGAGCAATAATGTATTGCTATCTAAAACCAATCTGCTAATAAACTCCTGCGGAGCGGTATTTGTGCACAATATTTTTGCTGGCGGAATGAGTGTTATCAATTACGATGGGCGATTAACACCCTCCATTTGCCGCATTTTACTTTTGTTACTGGTTTGCCACTGTACCCAATTTGCCTTTTGAAAATACAGACGGCTCAGCGTTGATAATCGATACCGATTATTTCGGTAAGAAAAGAAATGCAAATAATCCATCGCCTGGGGCCATTCGAAATAGTAGAAAGTGGTAAACAGAAATTAAAATTGTGGTGAGGAAGTAATGTTTCAGGATGAGGAAGTTTAAGTCTACACTCATTTTCTCTCACTTATCTTCTTCCCGCAAATGAAAGGGAAGAAGATATTTTGTTTTAGCATATTTGCGGCTTATAACATCAAAGGATTAAGATCGCTCGCCGCTTTTGCACCGGGCTGCAAATCCTGCAACCAGCGGTTCCTGTCGTCTTCCTGATGTTTGTTGACTGGTTTTGTTACGGTAGCGCCGTCAGCAAAATAAATGATAGTCATTACCTCTCTTGTAACATTAGATTCATTACCTGGAGCTGCATGCAATGTCCATCCATAGTGCCACGTTGCATCACCGGCATTCATTGTGGTTGCCCTGGTTACTGAATATCCTTTCCGGCTAATATATTCATTCAGTTCTACTTCAGATTCGTCCGAAATGGCGACATCTTTAACAGAGCCTTCTGCATGTGATCCTGAAGCAAAAGTGAGCATGCCCATATTCTCGGTAATGTCAATTAAAGGCATCCACATAGTTATAGTATTGGTGGTACTCAGTGGCCAATAGTATTGATCTTGGTGCCAGGGGGTAAAACCTCCACCCGGCTCTTTATACAGGGCCTGGTCGTGATAAATGCGAACATTTTCCACGCCTAAAAGATCGGCGGCAATTTTTGCGAAGCGTTTAGCCAGTGTAAAGTTCTTAACCGCTTTATCTGATTCCCACAGGTTCATTATCTGCAAAAATGCTTTTCCATAAGTATCCCGTTCTTCCAGCTTCCTTGTTTCTGTATTGTATTTATACGCAGCTTCATTAATTACTTCTCTGAAAGCGACAACCTCGCCAGGATTCAAAATTCCTTTTGTAAGCGTGTGTCCGTTTTTTCTGAATGCATTGATTTGTGCTTCGTTCAGAGAGATTGGATCGTTTAACGATGGTAAAATAACTTGGTTCATATATCTGGTTTTAAATACAAACTAACAGCATCTGTAACATGGAAAAAACGAAAATATTGGCTGACTTATGGATTATTTTGTCATTTGTGCTATTTGTTATAACTTCAAGGGTTAATATTGTCAATAAATGAAGCCGGCATTTGAAGCAGTCAAGACCTCAGAACACATTTCCTTTACTGTGAAGAAGTTTACTGAAAGATATTTCTCAGCGCCTTATCACTATCACCCCGAACATGAGCTAACCCTCATTGTAAAAGGTTCGGGCAAACGGTATGTGGGCACAAACATGCAAGACTATTTTGCCGGCGATCTGGTTATGCTAGGTGCGAACCTTCCACACTATTGGAAAACCGCTGAAGATGCAACAGAGGATTCGGTTTCTATAGTAGTGCATTTTCGCGAAGACTTTCTGGGCGATCATTTCTTCAACATACCGGAGATGAAAAAGATAACACAGCTGTTAAAGGACAGCAGTAACGGCATACACTTTACCGGAGACACCATCGCTGCCCGGCAAATGATGGATGCTCTTTTACGGGAAAACAATAGTTTCAAAAAACTCATCATACTGCTTGACCTGTTGCATCTGCTTGCTACAGCAACCATGTATTCTATATTGCAAAAACAAAATGGGTTTGCACTGTTATCATTTTCTGGCATAGAACGTATTCATCAGGTATTTGCTTATATCGTCGATAATTTTCAACATGAGGTTTCACTGGAGGCCGCTGCAAGCATTGCCAATATGTCTACACATGCTTTTTGCAAGTATTTCAAACGGATCACCCGTAAAACCTTTGTTGGGGTTGTTAATGATTACAGGGTCGATTTTGCCGTGCGTGAATTAATCAATACAGACAAATCAATTGCTGAAATCTGCTACGATAGTGGCTTTAACGATATATCCAATTTCCATAAAACGTTTCGTTCAAAAATGGATATTAGTCCCCTGCAGTACCGAAACAATTTCAATAAGCAACCAGCTTAACTATTATTTTCAATGTAAATATTCCACTCAAATACCAGATTAAGCACTTAAAACCGTCTTAATTAACGATTCAAAAAATCAAGAATAAGCTTATTGAGGTCATCTGGTTTTTCAAAAGGTACATAATGAGTCGCATTGGGAATGATTTGTAACTGAGATTTACCAATGTTTGCCGCAATGAGTCTGGTATGTTCAGGCTTAATCACATCGTCACTTCCTGCAATTACCAATACAGGATTGGCGATCTCTTGTAATCGCTTTGTGGTAATATTAGGCTGTTCCAACATCAGGCTAATCAACCGGGGGTTCTTTGGTGGGTTTTGTGACTCAAGCTGATTTCTAAAGGAGACCAGCAAACTATCCGATACACCCGAAGGGTAGAGGTTAGCGCCTATGGTTACAATATTGTTTACTAGCTCTGGATGTGCAAGATTAAAGCTCAAGGCAGTATTGCCTCCATCGCTCCAACCCACTATATTAACTTTTTTTAGCTCCATTACAGTAAGCACTTTACACAGGTCGGTAGCAAATCCATCGTAACTATAAGCTCTGGTAGATAGGTCGGTACTTCTGCCTTGTCCCCGGGTGTCGATAGCGATTACCCTGAAGTGTTTTGCAAAAACAGGAATTTGGCGATAGAAATCCGCTATACTTCCGTTATTGCCATGCAAGAGCACCAGAGGTTCACCCTTGCCGTACTCTTCTGTGTATATTCGGGCATCTCCCAGATCAATGTATTTGCCCTTTTTATTTTTGCCATATCCACTTTTCAGGGCTGCCTGTTTATAGCGGTAGTAATTGGCTAGCATCGCTATTTCCGGCTTTTCGCCTATTACAGGGTTTTCCGGAAGCGCTAATTTCCGATCTTCATTGCTGTATTTGAGATCAAGATTGGCAATGAAAGTTCCTGTGCTATTTTCCCAGTTTCCCTGATTTTGATATCTGAACAGCAAGTCTTTGGCTATTGTTTTCTTCGCCGAAACGCCAAAAACAAAATTGTTGTTACTGTCTGGTGTATAAGCTACCAGCTGTAGTGTTAAAGCAATTTTATCCAATCCATCAAAATTAAGTCGATGAGCGGCAAGGTCTATATGCTGCCAACCCGTGGAGGTGGCCCGATAGGTAATATGTTTATGTAAAACATTACTGTCGGGCAAATTATCCTTTACCGTGTAAATATTAAGCTTTAAGGTAATAGAAGAGAACCTGGAGCTGGGCATGATATAGAAGTTGTAGGCTTTAAGCAGGGTTCGATTGTATATTTCAAAGATATTTCCCTGTTCTATACTTGGAACGTTTTGGTCAAACATTTTAGAAAAAGTTATCATGGGTCTGGATTGCTGCCCTACAGTCCGCTCTTTCAATTTAGCTGCTTTAATAACAACCTCGGCCATATCATATATCTTTTCCTTAAGTGTAATGATCGTTCCCGATTTGAATTCGTTAGCCTGAAGATGCTGATCGATAAAACCCGTGGCGCTGAATATCACATTACTGCCAGCCAAACTGTCTGGAATAATCAATTTAAAAACTCCATCCTCGCCAGCAACTGTGGCAATCCTGCTGTTTTTGATACCTATTGAACAATAGGAGACAGGGTGTTGCCGGGCATCTTTCACGCTGCCGGTTAAAATACGTTGTGCCTTGACGTTGAATAATATAGATAAAGTTGCTATCGTTAAAAACAGCCTTTTAAAAGGGTGAGGGATATTGCTCATATAAAACAAAGACGGTACAGCTGGTTTAACGGTTGCATGGTTGCTTTACTTTTTAAGTTTACTCACCATTCTACCGTGTCAAATAATGTGAGCAATGGTGTCGGTTGTCAAATTGTAGTCCATATTATGAGATTAATTAATATCTTAGTTATTCATATATCATAGCTATGAATTTCTTTAAAAAACTATTTTCTTCTAAAGACGAAAAAAGCCAAAATGAAATTGACCAGGAAACACCATTTAAGGAGGTAATTTCTACTGAATATTTTGATGAAAGATATGACGATGATTTTATAAAGCCTGAAATGCTAGATGGGTGTCTGAAAATGATTGAAGGTTTTGCTATCGCCAATAAAATCGACAGAAAGGTTCAGCATCCAATCAATCATCCCTTAAATTTAGACCAGGTAGTTGAGGATGGATTTGGTTTCGAATTGTACTGTAAAGCCCTTAATTTGGGGAAATCGGAGTCTGCGATGTTTCTTGCTTACGCTTTTAGCGACTTTCTAATACAGCTTTACGGCTTCAAGCTGTATCATGATAAAAAACCGGAATACCCATTACGAGGGATGACATTAAAATATGACAGAGAAGGCATGTTACTTTCTCTTTATCCATTTGAGTATGCTGTTAAAGTTTTGAATTATGAAGCCCGTTTTGAAGATTTGGTAGTAAGACTCGAATCAAGTATTAAAAGTTTGCCTGGGGTGGATGATGCATTGAAGCAATTTTTAAACGGTAATAAAGAATAAATAACTGTATTTCGGTATTCGCTGCTTTTATTGCTGTGTTATATGCATTCATTTTAAGAATCGTAAGCAGGATGTTATTTTATCTCAAGTATTTAGAAAATTTTTCCTGGTTAAATTTGTTGTTTGCTAAAAACATGGAATTGGCATGGTTCGCGAAAAAAAGGAATTTGTCCGAAGAAATGTTAAAAATAGTTTGGTTAATTGACGGTTTGTTTAAAGAAAATTCTGTAAAATATAAAAATGGCACAAGAATCTTTGTAGGATAAGAGAAATGTCATTAAAATAGCTCTTTTTTAAATAATTTATCAATTATAAATGGCATCTAAATTAATAATTATATATTTGCAGCCTTGAAAGAGTGCAGTTATTTAATTGATTATTAACTAAACTGTACGTTATTTTTGATAGAGCCATAGGAATACGGCTTTTTTTAATATTGAAGACAACCTAAACAACCTGAATGCTTAATTTAGTACTCTTTGGCCCTCCGGGGGCGGGTAAAGGCACCCAATCTGAAAAGCTGATTGCAAAATATCAGTTGGTACACGTTTCAACAGGCGATCTTTTTAGAGCACACGTTAAAGGTGAAACCGAATTAGGAAAAAAAGTAAGTCAGTTGCTTGCAGATGGAGAATTGGTTCCGGATGCAATTACAATTGCCATGCTTGAAGAAGAGGTGGATAAAAATCCGGATGCAAAAGGATTTGTGTTTGATGGATTTCCCCGGACTGTTCCTCAGGCAAAAGAACTTGATTTATTTTTAGAGCGTAAAGGTAGCAAAATTGCAGGTGTTATTGCTTTGGATGTTGATCAGGATGAATTGACCAAGCGCATAGCTGAACGTCATAAAGTAAGTGGCCGGCCGGATGATGATGCTGAAAAACTAAAAAAACGGATTTCTGAATATTTCGATAAAACCATCCATGTTTTACCTTACTATGAAGAACAAGGTAAGTTGAGCAAGGTGAATGGTATTGGTGAAATTGAAACCATTTACAGCAACCTTTGCGAGGTGATCGATCAGTTCAGCAGCGGTATTGAGGTTAAATAAATAGCTGCAAAGCAAGATCAGAATAAAGTACCAGACTATTTTTCTGGTGCTCTAGTATAAAAAACATAAGAAGAGTTATAATGTTAAAACGTTATAACTCTTTAATTTTAACGGAACTGTTATGGAAACGTTAAAACATTAAAAATTTCAAAAATAATAATATGTCACAGGGTTCAAATTTCGTAGATTATGTAAAAATCTGTTGTCGTTCTGGTAAAGGCGGAGCAGGTTCGGCACATTTACATCGTGATATTTTAACATCAATGGGTGGTCCCGATGGTGGTGATGGCGGTCGTGGCGGTCACATTATCGTTAAAGGAAGTATCCATATCTGGACATTGTTACACCTTAAATACCGCAAGCACATTATTGCCGAAGATGGCGGTGCGGGCGGCAGTTCCCATAAATTTGGTAAGCAGGGTAAAGACGAAATATTAGAAGTGCCCCTTGGAACTATTGCGCGTGATGCAGAAACAGGAGAGGTGCTTTTTGAAATTACTAAAGACGGCGAAACCAAAATTTTAACGGCTGGTGGTCGTGGAGGGTTGGGTAACGCACATTTTAAAAGTGCAACACAGCAAACACCGCGTTTTGCACAGCCAGGCGAGCAAGGCCAGGAGCTTTGGAACATCCTGGAATTGAAAGTTTTGGCCGATGTTGGTTTGGTGGGCTTCCCGAATGCAGGTAAATCTACCTTGCTTTCAGTAGTTTCGGCAGCAAAGCCTGAAATAGCCGATTATCCTTTTACTACTATTGTGCCTAACCTGGGTATAGTGAGTTATAGGGGAGGCAAATCATTTGTAATGGCCGATATTCCGGGTATTATTGAAGGTGCTTCGAAAGGTAAAGGCTTAGGTTACCGCTTTTTACGTCACATTGAGCGTAATTCGGTGTTGCTTTTTATGGTTCCGGCCGATACCAGTCGCTCGATAAAGGAGGAGTACGAAATCCTGAAACGTGAACTTGAATCATACAACCCTGAATTAATGCAAAAGCCCCATGTACTGGCCATAACGAAATCGGATATGCTGGATGAGGAACTGATTGCAGAAATGAAACAGGATTTGCCTAAAATACCTTCAATTTTTATTTCTTCAGTAGCAGAAAAGAATATTCTGGAACTGAAAGATATGCTTTGGAAGGCCATTGAAGGGTAGTTAGTTCATTAGTTATTTGTGAATTATTCTTTGATTGTTTAGCAATTAGGCGTACCAGCTGATTATTCAGTCAAGCGCGATCTACTAAACAGTTAACTGGTTAATCAATTCAAGTAATTAACCACTTTGGCTTACCCTCTCACACGATCGGTAACCAAGCCGATCCATTCTTTAAATAACATTTCCCAGGTGCCGAAAATGCCAGGATTTGGAATGATAAAATCTTCGAGGTTATAATCTGTTTTGCCTACATAGCTGGTTGGAAGGTAATCTAATCCATCGCCAAAAAAACGTGTAAAAATTACTTTTGCTCTGGGGATATGCCATGCACTGGTAACCACTACAATTTTAGCTTTAGGCATACTCTTTTTAATGAGTGCGAGGCTGAACTTCGCATTTTCAATGGTATTTCTGCTTTGGTTTTCGATGAGGACTGCGCTATCGGGAATGCAAATTTCGTGCAGGAACTTTTTAACCAGATCTGCTTCTTTAACCTCGTTATTAATCAGGTTGGCATTGCCGCTTGTAATTAATATTCTTTTAACCCTGCCCTGGTGGTAGAGTGATAAGGCCTGAAACAAGCGGTCGTTGTTCCCGTTAAACTGTATTTCGTTGTTTCGTTTGTTTAACCCCGAAAAACCACCCAGTACTATGGCTACATCGTAGCTTTTCTTTTGAATAGGATACACGGGTTCGTACAGGTTGACTGCTTTTCCTGCAAGGAAAGGATTGGAAAAGAATAACAGTACCAGCGAAGCTGCAATGATTAATTTTTTTCTTGTTTTATCCTTTTTAGCAAAAACAGCTGCAACAAGCAGAACGCAAAACCAAACAAATGGTTTGATTAAGTATAAAAGAATTTTGGACAGGATAAAAATCATGGGCTGCAGCTATTGCTGCAAAACTAAGATTTTAATCCATTTTAGTGTAATTATCCCTGTCCTTCCTGTACCTGCCCGTTTTTGTAGGCATCATCTAATATTTCTTTCACATCAGATTTGCGTTTTTTTTCTATTTTATGTCTAAAATGAGGAACTTCATGTTCAATAATATCTTCTTCTATTGCCTCTACGCCAAAAACTTTCTCTTTTAAAAGATTATATTTATCCTGGAAACCATAGCGTAGGTTTTTAGCCTTACCTGCAATTTTCCCACGGGTGCCAGCGCCGCTATCAGGAGCAAATAAAACACTAATTACAGCACCTGCCGCTAAACCTGCAACTAATGCAAGTGCGATTTGAACATTGTTGTTCGATTTTTGCGTTAAATATTTTCCGATTAACTTTCTGTATTTCATAACATCGCATTTCGAAAAATAACAATTACAACGAAAGAATGTTTCAGAAAAATAGCTAAAAGTCTGTTTGTCAGAAAAAAATGAAGATCCTCTGTTTAAATATTTCATGGCGATGGGTGGGACTTCCTTTGATAGCATGTTTGCCCGGGTAAAATAAACTTGACAGGAGCGGACATTCCTCAATAAAGCGGATGGCAGGGCTACCATAAATGTTGGTGCAGGAACCTGCTTTTCGAAAAAAATATCGGACCTAATTAAGCCGGCAATATTTTGGAGCCATTCAATCAGGAAATATTTGTTAAGTTTAGCTTTTTTAATAGTTAGTAAAATATGGTAAAAGCGACAATAAACAGGGAGCACTATGCATGCTCGGTAAGCAACGGATCACACGAAATTATAGCCGACGAGCCCTTGGAATATGGCGGCACGCACAAAGGATTTGCGCCAAAAGGCCTGCTGATGGCTTCGCTGGCCTCTTGTGTAGCCATTACTTTAAGGATGTATATTGACCGGAAAGGCTGGCCTGTTGACCGGATTGAAGTGGAAGTGAATATTGATATGGAAAATGGTGAGACTATTTTCTTTGAAGAAATTACCTGCGTTGGCGTACTTACCGAAGAGCAGAAAATAAGACTGGAAGATATTGCTTCGAAATGCCCGGTAAGCAAGATTTTAGCTACAGGGCACGAAATAAGATCGAAAGTGCTGTAGGGCCCGGTCGTGCAAAACTCGTTTACACATTGATAAAAAGCTTTAATATCTTTGCATCGCTCTGGTTTCTTCCGGAGTAAAGAAAATACTTATGCCTACCGAAATAAAATGCCCCAACTGTGCCCATGTTTTTCCGATGGAAGAAGCGATGGCCGAAGATTATAAAAAGGAATTACGTGAGAAAGCGGCTGCTTATGCCAGACAGAAGGATGAAGAATATCAACGTAAACTGCAGGTTTTTGAATCAGAAAAACAACAGCAGTTGAAAGCTTTTGATGTTAAACTTGCCGAAGAGAAGCTTAAGCTGAAAGATGATCTGGAAGGCAACCTGCGTAAAAGTATTGCTGCCGATTTTGAAACTAAACTTCAAATGCTGGAGGGCAATGCAAAAGACAACGAAGAGAAGTTAAAACTTGCCCGGGAGAAGGAACTGGAATTTTTAAGACGCGAGCAAAGCCTGAAACTGAAAGAGGAAGAAATGGAACTGGCTTTTCAGCGTAAAATGCAGGAACAGCGAAACGAGCTGGTAGAGCAGATTAGAAAGCAGGAAGCCGAAAAAAACAGCATTAAAGAAACGGAGCATCAATTACGCTTAAAAGAGCTCGAAAAACAGCTGGATGACCAGAAAAAGCTCGCTGAAGAAATGAAACGCAAAGCCGAGCAGGGCAGCATGCAATTACAGGGTGAGGTACAGGAGCTGATTTTGGAAGAACTGTTGCGCAGTAACTTCCCTTTTGATTTGATTGAGGAAGTAGGTAAGGGCGTACGTGGCGCCGACTGTGTACAGGTTGTGCGTAACCAGTTTGGACAGGAATGTGGTAAAATCATATATGAAAGTAAACGCACCAAAGATTTTGGTGGCGACTGGATTGAAAAGCTGAAAAAGGACATGCGCAGCATGGGGATAGATGTAGCGGTGATTGTGAGTCAGTGTTACCCTAAAGGCATGACCAGTTTTGGCCAGCGTGATGGGGTTTGGATTTGTTCGTTCGAAGAAGTAAATGCCGTAGCCTATGTTTTACGCGATGGAATTCTGCGTTTATCTAGTGCTATGAAATCGCAGGAAAACCGGGGAGATAAAATGCACATGTTGTACGATTATTTAACCGGAGTAGAGTTTTCGGAGCAGTGGAAAGCCATTCGCGAAGGTTTTATGAGCATGAAATTATCCATTCAGCGTGAGCGCGATGCCATGGAGCGTTTGTGGAAAGCCCGTGAAAAACAACTCGAAAAGGTACTTTTAAATGCAACACACATCCGTGGCTCTATTGAAGGGATTGCCGGTAGCGATAGCATTCAGCTGAGTTTGACAGATGAAGATGAAACACTGCTACTGGATTAAAATAAAATAAGCAGTTACTAAAAACGCTGGTTTGTAAAGGCGCAAAGCAAGTTGATTGAAGCGAATGATCTTTGTTTTGAACCTATTAAGTTCTTGTTTGAGCCCGTTAATCTGTAATTAAAGGTTAATTGGTTCTTATTTGAATCTATTTGCCTCAAACAAGAGCCGGTTAGTAGCTGATTAAATATATTTGGAGTATTGCAAGATATGATTTGTATTTAATTAAATACGTTCGGAGTGTTGCGAGATAGAATTTGTATTTAATTAAATACATTTGACGTGTTGCCAGATATAAAATGTATTTAATTAAATTCGTTTTTAGTATTAGCGCAACCAAAAGTGCTAATGCGATATAAATAGTAATAATAATAATTAATGATAGCATGAATAAGAAACCAAACCAATCCATTAACCGCTCAATAATTCTTACTTTAATATGTGCTTTGCTATTTTTCGGGAATGCTTTCGGGAACGTTCCCGGAGAGCAATTGAAATCGCCGGATGGCCAGCTGGTAGCCAGCTTTGCTTTGACCGAAGGGGGAGTGCCTACCTATAGTTTAAAGTACAAGGGAAAAGATGTTATTAAAACCAGTAAGCTTGGTCTGGAACTTAAGGATGGCAAATCTTTAATGAACGGTTTTGCGATTACCGATACCAAAACCAGTACATTTAACGAAACCTGGAAACCGGTTTGGGGCGAGGTAAAAGAAATTGTAAACCATTACAATGAACTTGCCCTTACGCTAACCCAAAAGGAAAGCAATCGCTTTATTATAGTGCGCATGCGCTTATTTAGTGATGGTTTGGGTTTCAGGTATGAGTTCCCGGAACAGAAAAACCTCGATTACTTTGTAATTAAGGAAGAAAAAACCCAGTTTGCATTGGCCGGCGATCATAAAGCCTTCTGGTTGCCCGGCGATTACGATACCCAGGAATACAGCACGGTAACTTCGAACTTATCGGAAGTGCGCAGCAAAATGAAAGCTGCGGTTACACCCAATGCATCACAAACTACTTTTTCGCCTACAGGTTTGCAAACACCTTTGATGATGAAAAGTAAAGATGGCCTGTACATTAATATTCACGAAGCGGCTTTGATTAACTACTCGCTAATGTCGTTAAACCTGGATGATAAAAATATGGTTTTAGAGTCGTGGTTAACACCTGATGCCATTGGCGATAAAGGCTATATGCAGGCACCTTGCCAATCGCCCTGGCGTACCATTATTGTGAGCGATAAAGCAGGCGATATTTTAACGTCAAAATTAACCTATAACTTGAACGAACCGACCAAATTCAAAGATGTATCGTGGATTAAACCAACCAAGTATGTGGGTGTTTGGTGGGAAATGATTACCGGAAAAAGTACCTGGGCCTATAACGATTTAACCAGTGTACAACTGGGTGTAACCGATTACGCTAAAACGAAACCGAACGGAAAACATGCAGCCAATACTGCGCATGTAAAAGAATACATCGATTTTGCAGCTAAAAATGGTTTGGATGCTGTTTTGGTTGAAGGCTGGAATGAAGGCTGGGAAGACTGGTTTGGTAAAACCAAAGATTATGTTTTCGATTTCGTAACGCCATACCCTGATTTTGATGTACAGGAACTACACCGTTATGCGGCAAGTAAAGGCATTAAAATGATTATGCACCACGAAACTTCTTCGTCGGTACGTAACTACGAGCGCCATTTAGATACAGCCTACAAGTTTATGAAAGCAAACGGTTATGATGCTGTAAAAAGCGGTTATGTGGGGAATATGATTCCGAGGGGAGAGCACCATTATGGCCAATGGTTAAACAACCATTATTTGTATGCGATCCAGAAAGCTGCCGAATATAAAATTATGGTTAATGCCCATGAGGCGGTTAGGCCTACAGGTTTGGCGCGTACTTACCCGAATTTAATCGGTAACGAATCGGCCCGTGGTACAGAGTACGAAGCCTTTGGCGGTAACAATGCCGACCATACCACTATTTTGCCTTTTACACGTTTAATTGGCGGACCAATGGATTATACGCCTGGAATTTTCGAGACTAAGGTAAGTGCTTACAATCCTGAAAATACTTCATTTGTACATAGTACTTTGGCACGTCAGCTGGCGCTATATGTTACCATGTATAGTCCGTTGCAAATGGCTGCCGATTTACCCGAAACTTATAATAAATATATGGATGCTTTCCAGTTTATTAAAGATGTGGCTGTAGACTGGGATGATACGAAAGTACTTGAAGCAGAGCCTGGCGATTACATTACTTTTGCACGTAAGGCAAAAGGAAACAATAACTGGTTTGTTGGCCGCACCAATGATGAGGTTGCGCGTACTTCAAAAATAGATTTCAGCTTTTTAGATGCCGGTAAAAAATATACCGCAACCATTTATGCAGATGCTAAGGATGCGCATTATGAAACCAATCCAAAAGCTTATACCATTCGTAAAATAGAAGTAACCAGCAAAAGCAAACTTACCCAATATTGTGCACCGGGTGGGGGCTATGCGATTAGCGTTATTGCGAAATAATTTCCGTGGTGTCGGTTGTTACCAGCCGACACTTAATACGAACAGCTGAAGTATGAAGGCACTTATTTTTTGCCACAGATGGACACTCCTGCCCGGCAGTTTAGACGGGGATAAACACAGATAGGATATTCCTGTCTGTGTTTTTTGTTTGTAATTAATTATTTAGGTGTTAAATGTATTAATTAATGAGTTTTTTGTCGGTGTTTTTGTACTTTATTTGATTTTTTGTTTGTGTTTAAAAGTTTTTCTGTGTTGATTTCGGTTATTGTTAAGTTTTAGTTAAATGATTATGATAAATGTCATAATTTTCTGTTGTTGTTAATGATTTTGTAATATATTAGCGACATCACAACCAAACCTTCTAAAGTATTATTAAAATGGCACGAATCAAAAATCATATCGAACTTCAGTTTTTAAGCGAACCCTCAGACGTAAATTACGGCGGTAAAGTACATGGGGGGATGATGATGAAGTGGATTGATCAGGCAGCTTTTGCTTGTGCCTTACAGTGGAGCCAATCGTATTGTGTAACGGTATATGTTGGTGGTATCCGTTTTTTTCACCCGGTGCACATCGGCCATTTAGTTAAAATGGACGCACGGATTATTTACACAGGCAAAACGAGTATGCACATTGCTGTTGATGCTTACTCTAAACCCGTAGGAAAAAGTGATTTTGTAAAAAACACCCACTGTATTATTGTTTTTGTAGCAGTAAATGATAATGGGAATCCGGAGCGCATACCAGAGTTTAAACCCAAAACAGAAAAAGAAATTGCTATGCACGGTTACGCCATTAAACTAATGGAACTACGCAAAAGCATTGATAAGGAAATGGAACCATATATTGTGTAGGCGAGGGCATTTGGTCGCACTATTTTCGTTGCCGCTATTTTTTACTACAAAGCAAACAAAGGGTAAGCATTAGGGTAGGTTTCCCGTCTTCCATTTTCCATCTTCCTTTTTTCTCCGTAGTGAAAAATAAATAAGCTTTGCTTTGAGGAGCGCAAGTGATAATAAAACAGCCCATTTTAGGGAAGGGCTGTTTTATTATCAGATCTGGTTATCGTTATAGCTTTGCGTCTGCTTTTTTAACAATCTTCGGAATGCTTTTATTCAGGTCAGACATTAACTCCGTTAATGCACTTTCGCACATTGGAAGTATTTTTTCAGGTGTAAGTACTGGTACCCCTCCAACAAGTGGGCTTACATTTTTTGACTTTGCACTTTCGCGCACAGAAAAAACTTTGTCGCCTTTTTTGTTGTACAATACAATATTGGCAAATGCTTCAACTTTTACTACACCCATTCCGCCAAGTCCGATTTTAACCAGGTCAAAATCAACGTAAACTTTCATTATGCCATCGGCCTGATTAAAGATTGCAAGTAAACCTTTTTCATCCTTATTTCCCATTACATCATAAAGTACTTTATACCCATCAATAGGAAGGTTGGTGTTATCTTTTAAAACTCCTGTGGGGCTGCTTCCCTGTGGGGTAAAGCTTTTATAAGCCTCATTCTCAAGAACCTCTTTTTCTGGTAAAAGCTGAAAAGGGAATGATTTTGAATAATCGTTAAAAAACTGTTTGTGGAAATTTTGTAGCAAAGGTGCCATGTTAAAATTCGGATCGTTTCCAAGTTTGGCAACAGCTGCAATTGCTGCGGCCGATCCAAATTGGGTAATACCAATTTGTTTAACGGTATAGAAACTAACAACAGCTACCTTTTTTTCCTGAGCGTAGCTATTTGTGAATAATAGGGCTGCGGAGAGGCAGGTAAGGAGAAATAATTTTTTCATTTCGCGATTAAATTTAGATTTCCTAAAAGTATATAAAAATTGCGATATGCTAAATAGCATACTTTCTCCTGACCTGGCCCAAAGGATGATTAGCTAATAAATGTGTGTTATTAGCGTGGATTAAAATGCGATAAAATCGCTTTGCTATTTACGCACTCGTTAGAAACAAGCGCAAGCATTAATGACTACATCACGACCGGTAAGGTGAAACAAAATTTACTACCCTCGCCAATGGCACTCTCCACCCATATTTTGCCTTGCTCTGCTTCGATAAAATCTTTAGAAATAGCCAAACCTAAACCAGAACCTGATTTATTTTGCCCATCGGTTGGCACCTGGAAATAGCGATCGAACAAACGTTTCTGGTATTTTTCTTCTATACCTTTTCCAAAATCCTGAACCGAAAACCGGATGAATTGATCTTTTTGGAAAACATCTATAATCACTTTCGATTTTTCGGCACTATAACGCAGAGCATTGGATAAGAAGTTAACCATTACCCAGGCCGTTTTCTGGATATCGGCATATACATTGGGCAGGTTTTGATCGCAGTTTAATGTCAGGTTGATAGACTTTTGTTCTGCCTGAAATTTCACAGCGTCAATAGCATATTGAACAATAGCTGCGGGACTGGTAATGGCAAAAGTAAGTTTCAGGTTGCCGGTTTCCACCTGCGAAAGATCTAATAACTCGCTGGTGATTTTTAAAAGCCGGTCGCTATCTTCTTTGATGTGGGTGAGCAACTCGTGCTGTTCTTCGTTCATGCTGCCTACGCGTTCATCGTTGAGCAGTTTTAAACTCATTTTTATGGAGGACAGTGGTGTTTTTAATTCGTGAGAAACAGTGGCAATAAAATTAGTTTTGGCTTCATCAAGCTCTTTAAACTGTGTAATATTTTTCAGGATGTATACGCTGCCCGCAGATTTCGTAGCTGAAATTAAAGTGTCTTCATCCTGCTCCTCATAATTGGGGATAATAATTTCACGGTTTTCTAGCTGAAAATAAGATTCTTTATCATCAGCATAAATTTTTAAGGTTGGCTCATCGGTATCGGGTTTAATAATGCGTTTAAGTAATTCGTTTTTTTGAATCAGCCCTGCCACATTCTGCCCGATGATTTTATCTTCATCCAATCCCATCAGTTTTGCGGCGAGGTGGTTTAAGAAAAGTACCTCACCTTTTTCGTTTAAGCCTATAATGGCATCCTGCATTTGTGCTATAATGGCTTCAATCCGTAATTTTTCTGATTTAATAGTAGACAGGTTGCTATTTTCCCACTCGTTTAGCTTCACCACCATCCCGTTAAACGAATCGGCCAGTTCGGTAAATTCATCATCGTTTTCGAAATGCAGCCGCTGTTTATAGTTTTTGCGACTAATCTGTTTAATGGCTGCTCCAAATTCGGCCAATGGATTGGCTACAAAGCCCGGAAAGTTGACAATAAATGTGAACAGAATAATAAAGCTTAGGGTTGCTGCTATCATGATGTAGAGGTTAGCCCTTGATGAAGTTTCGTTGGCACGCTCATTTTTATCGTAAATGGCAGCCAGGTTTACCCGCTCTATATCATGCAGGGCAGTACGTAAATTTTTCAGGCTGTTTTCATTAACGGCAGCCCCCGAAGTGCTATTTAAAGTTTTATAGGTACTTTCGAGCTTTAGGAAAGCGATTTTCTCTCCCTGTTCGGTGATATTCTGGCTTTCGTTGTTTAAATTTTCTACAAATGCTAAACGTTGCGGTTCGCTTAACGGGAAGTGATTTTCATCAATAACCTTACGCATGGCTGCTGCATATTGCAGTGATTTGTAATTATCTTTCAAAATCATTTTCGATTTATCCGAGAGTTCATTCAGGAAGAATAAGGCAATTAAGCCGAAGGACAAGACGATGATAAAGAGAAAGCCGAATCCGAGGCGGAGTTTGGTTTTTATTTTCATGACATTATTTTTTTAGTTTTACCACAGAAGACATTGAGTTTTTCACAGCGCCCTCAAAGAATTTTGCGCGAGCTCTGTATCTTTTCTTTATGCGCTCTGTGGTTAATTAGCTTTAAGACAGTATCACCAGATCTATTTCCTGACTGGCTAAATTACGCAACAATTGATTAAAAATTGCCGTTCGGAGTATGACTTGAAAAATATTTAAGTGGGGTTTCCCGATGCAAATGGTAGTAACTTCTTTTTCTGTCGCCGTATTGATAATGGTTTGCGTAATCTGGTTGCTTTTTATCTTAATTACTTCGGCACCCAGCTCAGTGGCTAACTTAAAATGGTTGATCAGGTGCCGTTGTTTATCTAGTTTAATGCGGTCTAAACTTTCTGCATCACTCTGCACATATAAAACAATCCAGGGCGAACGGTAGTAGGAGGCCAACCGGGCTGTTTTTCTAATTACCACACCTGCGGTTTCGGCATTTGATGAAATGCAGGCCAAAAAACGTTCGGGACGAAGTTTAATGGATTTAGGAATTTCGGTTTGTATTTTTCTTTCAACCTGATGCACCACTTCTTTAAGTGCCAGTTCGCGTAGCTGTAAAATTTTATCGGCCTGAAAGAAGTTTCCCAGTGCACTTTCAATCTTCGTTTTATCGTAAATCTTACCCTCTTTTAAGCGTGTGACCAATTCATCTGCCGTTAAATCAATATTTACAATTTCATCGGCAATCTGCAGTATTTTGTCGGGGATGCGTTCGGTAATCTGAATTCCTGTAATTTGTTCTACCTCTTCATTTATACTTTCTAAATGCTGGATATTAACCGCCGAAATAACACTGATACCGGCTTCGAGCAAATCGAAAACATCCTGCCAGCGTTTGGTATTTTTGCTGCCTTCAACATTAGTATGGGCCAGTTCATCAACCACCACAATTTCGGGATGGCGGTTTAAAATGCCCTGCAAATCCATTTCATTTATTTCCTTACCCCGGTAAAAGATATTTTTCCGCGCAATTAAGGGTAAGCCGGCTACCAGGGCTTCGGTTTCGATTCTTTTATGTGTTTCTACATAGCCTATGCAAACATCGATACCACCACGTAAGAGGGCATGGGCTTCCTGTAACATCCGGTAGGTTTTGCCCACACCGGCGCTCATCCCAATGTAGATTTTGAGTTTCCCTCTTCTCGATTTTTTAATCAATTCGAGGAAGTGTTTAACCGAATCTTCTTTTTCTGACATGTTGAATGTGATGTAAGTTATAAAATGGTGATGGAATTTATTTTAACCTTACCATTGTATGGCGATAATGTGCTCGTTTACCAGTACGCATACGCACACGGTGAAAAGAAATACACCCGAGAGGATCATCACCAGTTTGTATAGTTTGGCCCTTTGCATGGCAAGCACCATTTCTTTTTTGCTGTTGCTTAACCGGGCATAAAGCCGCTTGAGTTTTTCGGTTTTTTTGCGGTGCTTTAAAACCAAAAAGAAAATGCCACTGCCCAAAAGCAGTATGCTGAATAAGATTTCGATATATAGTTTCATCTCCTTTGAAATTTAGTATCATCCTACCGCTAAGCAATAGGATGATACGGTTTACTTAAAACGCTACAGCTATACTTGCCGTTAAAGTTGTGTTCGCATTTACCGCGTTGCCTTCGCGATTAAAAATTTTATCCTTACTATCGAAAGTTTTACCTTCTAACCTGATTACTGCATTTGGTATTGGCACATAATCGAGGTTGAGTGAATATCCTTTCGTTTTAAAACCATTTGGTGTACCGGTAGCAATAAAGATCCCGTTTTTATCGTCGTAATACTCAAACCTTCCGGCAATAGCCCATTTATCGGCAAATTTGTATTGTGCAATGGCCACTGGCGAAATTACTTCGTTTTTATCGCTGCTGCCTTTTGCCTTTTGTTGTGTGCCGTAATCGAAGCCAAGGGTTAAACCAAATTTATCTGTTAGTTGAAAAATACCGTACACATTGTGGTAGAAACGGTTTACCCGAACCGAATCCGCACCTTCGGTACCGAGGTAGTTACTGTAGTTTACGGTTATTTTACCGGTAGGTTTCCAGGTTAATTGTAAGCCGCCGGCAGGTTTATTGTTGCCTGCTGTACGGGTAATTCTTTGCCATCCGTTTAGGTAGAGTAGGGTCGCAGTAAATTTTCCATCCTGTGTGCCATAAGTAACTTTAGCACCAGATTCGTAATAGGGTGTATTTTCTGAGGCTATATTTCTGGTGAGTACCCAGCAATCTTTCGAAACAGCACTTTCAAAGCCAATATGCGAAGCAAATACCCCTGCATCAATCCACAGGTTTTCTGTTTTTGATAGCTTAACGCCTGCATTGGCTTCGAAGATGTTTTTTAACACTCCGGGCTCGGCCGATAGGTTGGCGTTGGCATAAGTACCAGCCATTACAGCCAGGTTGGCGCGGATATTCCCGCTATCGTAAGCTGCTTTAATATAACCTAAATTCAGGTTTACCTCGTTTGCCCTGTTGTGCGAGTAGATAAATCCTGGACGGTTATGATCTGCAGGTTTATTAAAATCGTACCCGTAATAGGTTTCTAAGTAACCCGAGAATTTAACCTTTGGTTCGGTTTGTGCAGCTGCAGTAAGTGTAGCGGTTAATGTTGTTATAAGTGTGATGAGTTTTTTCATGGGATGATTACACTGATTTATTGATAGATAGATTACACAGGTTAAAGTTGCTCGTCATTTCCACGCAGGTGGGAATCTTAATGCTATAATTAAGCTTTACGATTCCCATCCGATAACAAGTTGGGAAAGATTGACCGCCAATACCTGTTGTTGCAGGTGATTATTTTGAATACAGTTAACTAATTATAGGTTATCCAAAGCCAAATTCAACTTCAACACATTTACCGAAGAGGGACCAAATAATCCCATCAGCGGTTTTAAGGTATTCATGGCTATGAGTTCCTTTACTTTTTTCTCGTCTATTTTCCTGGCTTTGGCCACTCTGGCAATTTGAATTGCAGCAGCTTGCTCAGAAATATTCGGATCTAAGCCACTACCCGATGCTGTAACCATATCGGCAGGGATATCTGATTTTTTCAATCCGGGATTGTATTTTAATAAGGTATCAATTCTTGACTGAACATCTTTTAAATAATTGGGATTGGATGGGCCTTTGTTCGAACCAGCAGAGCCTGCAGCATTGTAAGCTACAGCCGATGGTCTGCCCCAAAAATATTCGGGTTTGGTAAACGACTGGCCAAGCAAGGCATAGCCAACCGTTTTTCCGTTTTTAGTGATTTTTTCGCCACCGCCGTTTCCTTTGGCAAGTTTACCTGCAAGCGCAATCCCGATTGGATAAATGATGCATAACAATACGATTAATACTAAAGTTAAACGTAAAGATTGTATGATGTACTTTTTCATGATGTATGTGATTACACAGATTTTTATAATGATTATTCAGATTTAATAGGGAACTCAGGTTTATATAAACATTCCTACCAGTAAATCAATTATTTTGATACCGATAAACGGTGCTACAACTCCTCCGATTCCATAAATAAAGAGGTTTCTCCGAAGCAGTGCCGTAGCCCCGATTGGTTTGTAGGCTACGCCCTTTAAAGCCAGTGGGATTAAGATCGGAATGATAATGGCATTAAAAATTACCGCCGACATAATCGCGCTTTCAGGCGTGTGAAGCCCCATAATATTCAGGCTTTGCAAGGCAGGGATCGAGGCAATAAACAGCGCTGGTACAATGGCAAAATATTTAGCCACATCGTTAGCGATAGAGAAAGTAGTCAGCGTACCGCGGGTAATTAACAATTGTTTACCGATTTCGACAATCTCGATTAGCTTGGTTGGGTCGTTGTCCAGATCGACCATATTTCCGGCTTCTTTTGCTGCCTGGGTACCACTGTTCATGGCTACACCAACATCGGCTTGCGCCAGGGCAGGGGCATCGTTTGTGCCATCACCCATCATAGCCACCAGTTTACCCAAGGCTTGTTCATCTTTAATGTAGTTCATTTTATCTTCGGGTTTTGCCTCAGCTATAAAATCATCTACACCTGCTTTTTCGGCAATGTATTTGGCGGTTAGTGGATTATCACCCGTAACCATTACCGTTTTAACCCCCATTTTTCTTAAACGTTCGAAACGCTCGCTGATACCGGGTTTAATAATGTCCTGCAATTCGATTACGCCTAGTGCCTTTTCATTTTCGGCCACTACTAAAGGTGTTCCGCCGTTGGTGGCAATACTTTTTACGTGGTCTTCAATATCAGATGGGAATATGTTTCCAGCTTTTTCTACTATATTCCGGATGGAATCGAAAGCACCTTTCCGAATGCGCCTTCCGTCTTTGGTATCTAAACCGCTCGAGCGTGTTTCGGCTGTAAACTTGATAAAGGTTGAACCTTCGGGCGTGGTTAAACTTTTAAATCCCTGCTCGGCAGCGAGTTCGATAATTGATTTCCCTTCAGGAGTTTCATCAGCCAAAGAACTTAATACGCAGGCATCGGTAAAATCTTTAATAATTACCCCGGCAGTAGGGTAGAAGTTGGTTGCTTTGCGGTTACCAATGGTGATGGTTCCGGTTTTATCTAAAAGCAGCACATCAATATCGCCTGCAGTTTCTACGGCTTTGCCCGATTTGGTAATTACATTAGCCCTTAAAGCCCTGTCCATTCCCGCAATACCAATGGCCGAAAGTAAACCGCCAATGGTGGTTGGGATTAAGCAAACGAACAGCGAAATTAAAGCAGCAATGGTAATAGGCGTATTGGCATAATCGGCAAAGGGTTTTAAGGTTACGCAAACGATGATGAACACTAAGGTGAAGCTGGCCAAAAGAATAGTGAGGGCAATTTCGTTTGGTGTTTTCTGGCGTGAAGCGCCCTCAACCAGGGCAATCATTTTATCTAAGAAGCTTTCGCCCGGCGCAGTGCTCACTTTGACTTTAATCTCGTCTGACAGTACTTTTGTACCTCCGGTTACCGATGATTTATCGCCACCCGACTCGCGGATCACGGGAGCAGACTCACCGGTAATGGCCGATTCATCAATGGTGGCAATACCTTCAATAATTTCACCATCGGTTGGAATGATATCACCGGTTTCACAGATAAAAATATCGCCTTTCTGCAACTGACTGGAAGAGCGGATTTCGGTTGTTCCATTACTTAAAAGTACTTTAGCCGGGGTTTCTTCCCTTGTTTTACGTAGGCTATCGGCCTGGGCTTTACCTCTGGCTTCGGCAATGGCTTCGGCAAAATTGGCAAAGAGAACAGTAAGCAATAACACTAAAAAGATGAAGAAATTGTAGACTGCAGAGCCTTGTTCGCTATGGTTAAAAGAATATACCGTAACATAAGCCATTACCAGGGTGCCAATTTCTACCGTAAACATAACGGGGTTGCGCACCATTACCCGTGGATCGAGTTTGATGAAAGATTGTTTTAATGCAGTTTGCACTAAAGCAGGTTCGAACAATTTATTATTGGGTTTCATTTTTATTTATATTAAGTGATTGCACAGATGAAGTGATTTCACAGATTTGTTTATGATGTAAGACGTTTAATGGAAGATGGATGACGGGCGTATGTTTCATCTTCCATCTCACATTTACCATAGTTTATTTAAGCATGGTAAAGTATTCTGCCAGCGGGCCTAAAGCCAGGGCCGGAAAATAGGATAGTGCATTTAACACCAGGATTACGGCAAAGGTCATCAGCGCAAATGTTTTGGTATCAGTTTTTAAGGTACCGGCCGATTCGGGAATGAACTTTTTGCCAGCCAGCAAACCTGCAATGGCTACCGGACCAATGATTGGCAAGAAGCGGCCAAGGAAAATAATTACACCGGTTAAAACGTTCCAGAAAATATTATTGTCACCCAGACCTTCAAAACCCGAACCGTTGTTGGCGTTAGATGAAGTTACTTCGTAAAGCATTTCGGAAAAGCCGTGGAACCCGGGATTGTTTAACCAGGCTTTAGGTTGCACTGCCCATGCTGCATTACCATTGTTGGTAAATACATAACTGGCAATTGCGGTTCCGGCCAGAATTAAAAAGGGACTTAACAAGGTAATGAGCGCTGCAATCTTAATTTCACGAGCCTCAACTTTGTGACCCAGAAATTCGGGTGTTCGGCCGACCATCAAGCCCGAAATAAATACCGCAATAATTAAATAAATGAAGTAGTTTAATAAACCTACACCACAACCACCATAAATGGCGTTAATCATCATGGCTAATAACTGCCATAAACCTGTAAGTGGCATGGTACTGTCGTGCATTCCGTTAACCGAACCGGTAGAAATTACCGTGGTTAAAGTGCTCCAGTAGGCCGTAGCGGCAGGCCCAAGTCTTACTTCTTTACCTTCCATTGCTCCTGTGGCTTGCGAAATGCTCATTTTGGCAATGGCCGGATTACCGCCCAATTCGGAAGTTACGGTTGGGATCATCAGCATAAACAAACCGATAGTCATGACGCCAAATATGGTCCAGGCTAGTTTTTTCCTGCGGATAAAATAACCGAAGGCAATGATCATGGCTATTGGAATAATGGTTTGTGCAATAACCTCAACCATATTGGTTAAATAGCTTGGGTTTTCGAACGGGTGGGCAGAATTTGCACCAAAATACCCACCACCATTCGTACCCAGGTGTTTAATGGCTATCATTTGGGCTGCAGGTCCGCGCGCGACATTTACGGTATCGCCCTGCATCGAAATGAACTGATCTTTGCCTTCGTAGCTTGCTGGTGTGCCATTAAAAGTTAAGATTAAAGCCACTATAACTGATAAAGGCAATAATAAACGGGTAATGGCTTTTACAAAAAACTCCCAGAAATTGCCCAGTTGGGTTGCAGTTTTATCTCTGAAAGCCTTAAATAATACTACTGCTGCGGCAATACCTGTTGCGGCGCTCACAAACTGCAGGAACATTAGTACAAACTGCTGTGTTAAGTAACTTACGCCACTCTCGCCCGAATAATGTTGGAGGTTGCAGTTGGCTACGAAACTAATAATGGTATTAAAAGCTAAATCAGGTGTCATGCCTGGGTTGCCATCTGGATTGAAAGGCAGTTTATCCTGAAATATCAATACAAAAAAGCCATATACCAGCCAGAGGATATTGATGGTTAGTAAGGCTTTTAGCTGTTGTTTCCAGTTCATCTGTTCTTTAATGTTGATGCCTGAAAGTTTATAAATTCCGTTTTCGAGCGGTTTTAAAAAGTCTGTCCAAACTTTTTCTCCTGCAAAAACCTTCGCCAGGTATTTACCCAAAGGGATAGCAATAATTAAGGTAAGCAGGAAGGTGGCAATGATGCCAATTAATTCAGTGTTCATTTTTTTGTTTTTTAATTTCCCTCTAAGGGTAAGGGGTTAAAATTTTTCTGGTTTAATCAACACGTAAATCATATAGATAAATACGGTGATGGAGATGATAAATAGTGCTAACATGTTCTTCAGATTTTTTCGAACCAATCAATTGAAAGGTAAGTTGCCCAGCAAAGCAGGATCAGGATTAGAAATAGGATAATTGTCATAACTTAAATGATTAATAAAATGCCTGTAGCCAAAGGCTGTGCCGTTGATAGTGGCTTTTATTTAAGTTGTTGTTTATAAGGTTTTTATGTTTTGTTTTTGCTGGGGATTGATTTTATGAAACGAAAAAATCCTTCCATTTTGGAAGGGTTTTTATCAAAATGGAAAGACCACTTATTTTTTAACAGCAAGGGATGCAGAGTTAGAAACTTATTAATAATGCTTTAACTGGTGTTATAATGTCGCGATAGAATCGCTATTTAAGCACTCGTTAGAAACAAGCGTAAGCGATAATGCTCGGTTACACTCTGTGAAAACTTTGCGTACTCTGTGGTGAAAAAACAGGTGTTACTTTGCGCAAAACTTGGCGTCCTTTGCGGTTAATCGGAATGCAATAGGGTTGCCATACTATTTAAGCACTCGTTAGAAACGAACGCAAACGATAATGCTCGGTTACACTCTGTGAAAACTTTGCGTACTCCTGTGGTGAAAAAACAGGTGTTACTTTGCGTTTTTTGCGTAAAACTTAGCCTCCTTTGCGGTAAATTGAAATTAAAAATTGATAAACTTATCAATCTGCTCGTTGGTAAACTTAATGGTATCTTCTTTTATTAAATTTCCATCAGCATCCAGTTCGGTTTTTATGTTGGGTATGTGCAGGCGTAATGGTAAAATGTTTAAATGGATATAGTGGCAAACCCCTGTAAAATGGTCAACGCCTCGTATGTTACCATATTTTCCAGATGAAATGCCCACCAGAGCGGCCTTTTTATCGTAAAAACTATCCGGGAAATTGCAGGCATCTATTAATACTTTCAACACACCGGGGTAGCTGCCGTTGTATTCGGGCATAACGAAAATGAATTTTTGGG
The DNA here is from genome assembly GCA_965284455.1 of Sphingobacteriaceae bacterium. GTDB lineage: Bacteria > Bacteroidota > Bacteroidia > Sphingobacteriales > Sphingobacteriaceae > Pedobacter. The sequence continues at coordinate 3,207,998 of OZ260086.1, read as the reverse complement.
TCTCATTAATCATATCCTGTATTTTTTGGAAAGCATCCGATCTTTTGCCGTACATATCGGTATTAAGCACATCGATAGGCAGGTGCTCCAGACTGAATACTGTAGCATCGGTGCCTTTTTCTTTTAGTTGCTTTTGGTAATATTTAGCAACTTTTAACGTATTGCTATTATACCTGTTGGTAGCGGCTATTATTGTAATCATGGATAATTGTTAATAAGATGTTCAAAACCCGAATGCGCTTGTTGCTAAAATTGCCATATAGTTTGTATCTTAGCTGATTGTGAAAAAGGCCGTAAACAACGCAAAAATAGAACTTTTTGCCAATTAAAAAGTATAAATAACACAGCCCCAGTAAACGTTAAGTAAATTTCTGATACATAGATGAGCAAAATTATTGCATTAGCAAATCAAAAAGGTGGTGTTGGTAAAACAACTTCATCAATAAACCTGGCTGCGAGTTTAGCCGTACTAGAATATAAAACTTTGTTAGTTGATGCCGATCCACAGGCAAATTCGACATCCGGTATCGGTTTCGACCCCCGGAATATAAAAGATAGTATTTATGAGTGTATTATTAATGATATCGATCCATTACAGGCGATACAAAAAACCGATACACCAAATTTAGATTTATTGCCTGCACACATCGATTTGGTGGGTGCGGAGATTGAAATGATTAACCTGAACAACCGCGAGTATAAAATGAAAGCGGTTTTGGAGAAAATTAAAGATCAGTATGATTTTATCATTATCGATTGTTCTCCATCATTGGGTTTAATTACCATTAATGCCTTAACAGCAGCAGATTCGGTAATTATCCCGGTTCAATGCGAGTATTTCGCCCTTGAAGGTTTGGGGAAATTATTAAATACTATTAAAATTGTACAGAACCGTTTAAATACAGATCTGGAAATTGAAGGTATCTTATTAACCATGTACGATGTACGTTTACGTCTATCGAACCAGGTGGTAGAAGAAGTTAAAACGCATTTCAACGAACTGGTTTTCGAAACCATTATTCAGCGTAACACCCGTTTAAGTGAGGCACCAAGTTATGGCGTTTCGGTAATTATGCACGATGCAAACTGTAAAGGTGCCATTAACTACCTTAACCTTGCCCGTGAAATTGTAAAAAAGAACGGCTTGTTAAAAGAAGAAGAAAATATTGGAACAGCAACATTATAAATTATAGATGACATCTTTTCAGCGAAAAACAGGTTTAGGAAGAGGGCTAAGTGCGCTTTTAGATGATAGCGAAGCTGCTCATCCGCCTAAACAGCAGGTAAATGCTGTGAGCGAAACCGAGCAGGTAGGCAATATCAGTCATGTAAGTTTAACCGAAGTTGAAACCAATCCTTACCAGCCACGTACCGAATTTGATCAGGTTGCTTTAAACGAGCTGGCTGATTCGATCAAAGTGCAGGGGCTGATTCAGCCGATTACCGTTAGGAAACTTGGCGCAAACAAATACCAGTTAATTTCAGGTGAACGCAGGTTCAGGGCCTCGAAACTGGCTGGCTTAACACAGATTCCGGCTTATATCCGCAGTGCCAATGATCAGCAGATGCTGGAAATGGCATTGATTGAAAATATCCAACGCGAAAATTTAAACGCCATTGAGGTGGCCTTGAGTTTCCAAAGGATGATTGATGAGGTAGGTTTAAAGCAAGAGCAATTGGGCGAACGGGTAGGTAAAAACCGTACTACGGTAACCAATTATCTGCGTTTGTTAAAACTTCCGCCTGCCATTCAGGCTTCTATCCGCGATCAGCGAATTTCGATGGGGCATGCCAGAGCATTAATCAATGTTGAGGGGGTAGACCGCCAGTTATACATTCATCAGGAAATCCTGGAAAAAGGCCTTTCAGTACGGAAGGTTGAAGAACTGGTGCGGAATTTACAGCATGTGCCTTTAAAGGCAGCCGATAAACCAAAAGTAAAGGGAGTTTCTTTCCAATATCAAAAACTACAGGACGATCTGGCTTCTAAATTTGCCACCCGGGTAAAATTAAAAGTAACCCAGAATGGTAAAGGGGCAATAGAAATCCCATTTATGAGCGACGACGATCTGAACCGGATTTTAGAATTATTAGATTGGTAATGCAAAGAACGAAGCTTTTAATACTGGTTTCTTTATTTACATTTTTTATTGTAAACCTGGCCAGTGCGCAGGTAAAAGATACTGTATTAAAACCTGCTGATACCACAAAAACAAAAGTGGTAGCGCCAATTGGTAAGGGAGGAGCGAAGCAACCGGTAACCCGCCAGGATTCGATGAAAGCCAAATACGTTAACCCGGGTAAAGTTGCCGGTAGAAAGGCGGTTTTCAGATCGATGATTATTCCGGGTTGGGGACAATTGTATAACATGCAGTTACTTAGTGATGGGTATGGGCCAAGAGCAGGCAAAAGCCAGTTTTGGCAGAAATTTTATACCGGAAGTAAAATCGCGGCCATTTATGGTGGCATTACGGTGCTTACCATGTCGTATATGGAAAGCACAAAGCAATACGATTTATCGCTAAAAGAATTGCAATACCGCGATTCGCATAATGGCGAACCCGATCCAGCCGGACCTTTCGGCGCCAGATATTCGACCTCAGGAATAACCTTACGTAAAGATACTTACAGAAGGAACAGGCAGATTGTGCTGTTTTCTTATGGTTTGGTATATTTTGCCAATATTGTGGATGCCTATGTTGCCGCCAGACTTCATTTCTTTAATATCGACGATAATCTGGGGACAGTTAAGATAATGCCATCTATGATCAATACCAACAGTGTGTATGGTTTTAATGCCACACCAGCACTAAAATTATCACTTACCTTTTAATCTCAACAAAATGATCGTGAACCCATAATAAACCACTTTTAATTCATGATCCTTTAATCACCTTTAATATATAAACAGATGAAAATTGCGCTTTTAGGTTACGGCAAAATGGGGCAGATTATAGAAAAATTTGCACTCGAACGCGGTCACGAAATCGTTTTAAAAATAACTATCGATAATCAGGAAGATTTAACCCGGGAAAATTTAAAGGCTGCAGATGTAGCCATCGATTTTAGTACGCCCGATTCGGTTCTAAAAAATATTGATACCTGCTTTGATGCCAATGTGCCGGTAGTTGTAGGTACAACTGGTTGGTATGGTAAATTGCAGGAAGTAAAAGATGATTGCGATAAAAGTAACAATACCTTGCTTTATGGGTCTAACTTTAGTATCGGCGTAAACCTGTTCTTTAAGCTTAACCAAACACTGGCTAAACTGATGAATAATTATCCGGCATACGAGGTGCAGGTAGAAGAAATTCACCATACCCAGAAACTGGATTCGCCAAGCGGAACAGCCATTACACTTGCAGAAGGTATTGTAGAAAACCTGGAACGCAAACAGGAATGGTTAAACGAAGTGGTTGGAACTGATGTGGAGTTGTTTCCTAAAGCAGAGCAATTACTGATTGAGTCGCACCGGATTGAAAATATACCGGGTACGCATACGGTAATTTACAGCAGTGAGGTTGATGAAATAGAGATTAAGCATACGGCCCATAACCGTGCGGGTTTTGCTTTAGGCGCAGTGGTGGCAGCAGAGTGGGTGAAAGATAAAAAAGGATTTTTCAGTATTACAGATATTTTCGAGTAAGACTGATACTCGAGTAAGACTGATACTAAAGCTGAAAGGCCAAATCACAAAATAAATCTGTGAAATCACTTCATTTGTGAAATCACACCAAAGGATTGCAGATAACAGGTAGCCGATTAAATAAAATCGCAGACCAAAATTAAGATATATGAATTATAAATTCTGGCAGAGAAAAAAAGATGCCACTAAGAAGAAGAAAACTAAAACCCGCGAGTGGGTAGATGCTATTGTTTTTGCCGTAGTGGCTGCAACCATCATTCGTGTATTCTTTATCGAAGCTTATACCATTCCGTCAGGATCGATGGAACGATCGTTGCTGATCGGCGATTTCCTTTTCGTAAGTAAGGTAAATTATGGCGCACGTATTCCGATGACGCCAGTTGCTTTCCCTTTTGCTCACCACACCATGCCTTTAACAACTTCAACCAAAGCATATTGGGATGGTGTTCAATGGAAATATCACCGTTTACCGGGTTTATCAAAAATTAAAAGAAACGATGTAGTGGTTTTCAACTTTCCGGAAGGTGATACCGTTGCTGTAGAAAATCAGGTGGCCAGTTATTACGAATTGGTTAGGAGCATGGGGCGCGAGCAGGTGCGCAGTACCTATACTATTGTAGACAGGCCTGTTGATAAACGTGAGAACTTTATTAAACGTTGTATCGGTATTCCGGGTGATGTAATTTCGATGAGCAATGGTATTGCGAGCGTAAATGGCAAAACCGAACCTTTAAAAAACACGGGGATGATGCCATATCGTATCGAATTTAAAACCATGGATTTTAATTATTCGGTACTGGATGAATTTAAACTTAACCTGGGTAATACACCTGCAGTGGCGGCCAACACCTATATTGTAGATGCAACATCGGAGATTGCTGATAAACTAAAGGCATTAGATTTTGTTAAATCGGTAAGTTTAAGCCCTGATACTATAGGTGCTGTTCCGGGTGGCATTTTTCCTAACGATCCAAACCGGGTTTGGAACCGTGATAATTTTGGTCCGGTTAAAATCCCGGCAAAAGGCTGGACAGTTCAGATTGACAGTAATACCATGCCGCTTTATTACCGTGCCATTAGAACTTACGAAGGCAACAAAGTAGAGCAAAAAGATGGCAAATGGTTTATTAACGATAAGCCAGCCACAAGTTATACCTTTAAAATGGATTATTATTGGATGATGGGTGATAACCGCCACAACTCTGCCGATTCGCGCTACTGGGGTTTTGTGCCCGAAGATCATATTGTTGGTAAAGCCTTATTTGTTTGGATGAGCTGGGATAGTACAGCTTCTTTCTTACATAAAATAAGGTGGAGCAGGCTGTTTATGGGAATTCATTAAACAGTTTTTAATTAGCTTATTTAAGGTCTGCATTTTATGCAGGCCTTTTTTTATGCTAAAATCACCTTTTTTTTTCAGGGTTATTAATCATACAAATTGCGCTTAGCTAGTATCTTCTGATAGAGGCATCTCTTGGTTAGCTTAAAATAATGCATAAAAGCTAATCTAAGCCGATATTTGCCTATTTAATTGTTTAGTTACTTCAATTAATAAACAATTAATTGAAAATTATAAAATGGATGTGACTGACTTTCTTTTTAAATTTTTTAAAAAGATTTCGTTTCTTTTATTTTTTTTTATAATTTTATGTAAACCAAATGTAAAATGTCAGCAACTATTAAGAAAGCACAAAGATTACGAGCCGACATCATTAAACTGCTTTACTATAAAAAAAAATCGTCCCTAACTGATTTAAGTAAACGCACAAAAAAAAGCTTGCCGCTAATTACATCCACTGTTAATGCATTAATAGAAGATGGTTTAATTATCGAACAAGGTTTAGCTCCCTCAACAGGAGGGCGTCGCGCATTGAATTTTTTATTGAATCCCAGTTATAAACGATACATAATAGCTGTAGCCATGGACCAGTTAACAACACAGTTAACCATATACGATTTGTCGAATCATCAGGTTTTGCCTACTCAAACCATTGATTTAAATATGGCTGAGGGTAAAAGTGTTGACAGGCTAATTGCTTTTATTGACGATTGCATACATAAATCAAAGATTAATAAAGAATATTTATTGGGGGTTGGTGTGGGGATGCCGGGTTTTGTTAATACCGAACGGGGCGTAAACCATTCTTTTATGCAGGTTGATGGCGATATCAGTTTGCAGGATTATTTATCTAAGCAATTAAGCTTACCCGTTTATATCGACAACGATTCGAGTTTGATTGCGTTGGCTGAATTGAATTTTGGTGAAGCAAGAAATTTAAAAGATGTGCTGGTAGTTAATATCGGACTGGGTACAGGTCTTGGCTTAATTATTAATGGTAAATTATATAGGGGTAGTAGCGGCTATGCTGGCGAATTTAGCCACATACCTTTATCTGAATCAAATACCTTATGTTCTTGTGGCAAGCGCGGCTGTTTAGAAGTAGAAACATCCCTTTTGGTTATGGTGCAAAAAGCAGAAGCTGCGGTAGAGAATGGTGAAGAAACAAGTTTAAAGACCCTGTTTAAAGATGAAAGTAAAAGCCATGTAGATCATTTTTTACATGCAGTGATTAAGCAAGATCCAGTGGCCATTTCTATTTTAGCTGATGCCGCCTTTCAGATCGGTAAGGGATTGGCCACTTTAATCCATATTTTAAATCCTGAACGCATTGTTTTAAGTGGGCAGGGTGCCAAGGCCGGAAAAATGTTGCTCCCGCCAATACAACAGGCATTGAACGAGTTTTGTATTCCCCGTATAGCAGAGCAAACAGAAATTAAGTTTTCTACATTAACAAATGAGGCCGAACTATTGGCTGCAGCTAGTCTAATGGTAGAAAACAGTTTATTTGAATAAATCGAACAATTAAATAAAAAACAATTTTTAACTAACCCCAGAAATGAATGAGAGAACAAAAAGGCTGAGAAATTAAATTCCCGAATTATTTAAACTAATCTTAAACTAACAAAATAAATTATGAAAAAAATGTACTTAAGGTGCTTGAGCATATTGTTGTTGTGTTTTTTAACAACAGCAGCTTTTGCGCAAAAGAATGTTACAGGCACGGTAAAAGACGCGTCTGGTAACCCTATCCCCGGGGTAAGTATCCTCGAAAAGGGAACCCAAAATGGAACGTCTACCAACGCGGATGGTAAATTTAGCCTTACCGTTAAAGAAGGAGCTAAATTAATTATTAGATCTATAGGTTTGGTTACGCAAGAAGTTTCGGCTTCCGCTAACTTAACTATCGTTATGAACGATGATTCAAAATCGTTAAATGAAGTCATTGTTACGGGTTTTGGTGTTAAAAAAGAAGTCAAAAGGTTAACTTATTCCGCAACAGCTGTTGGTGGTGCAGAATTAGCACAAGCCAATAATGCCAATGTGGTAAATGCTTTGCAAGGTAAGGTAGCAGGGGTTATGATCAACCAAGGCGCCAGTGGTCCTTCTTCTTCTTCTAGAATAAGAATCAGAGGTAATTCATCTTTAAGTTCAAATACACAACCTTTGGTGGTTTATGATGGTATATTGTTAGAACCTGGTACTTCTGGAGCAGATTCATGGGGTGATGCCGCAGATTTTGGTAACATCATGAAAAACATTAACTCCGATGATATCGAAAGCATTAGTGTGTTAAAAGGAGCTGCTGCTTCGGCACTATATGGTTCTAAAGCAGCTGGTGGTGTACTCCTTATTACGTCAAAAAAAGGTAAAACTACCAAAGGTTTAGGCGTAACTGTTTCACAAACCAGTTCTTTTGATGATGCTTATAAATTTGTAGATCTTCAAAATGAGTATGGTGGTGGAATTTCACCTGTTTTTGCGAAAGATGCAAATGGGATGGATGTTGTTGATCAGCAGGCCGGTTATTATGTAGGTGGATATTCTTTTGGCCCTAAATTGGATGGAAGAATGGTTAAAGATTTAGATGGGGTAGTTAGGCCATGGGTAGCCAATAATCCATTAGATTATTTTAATACCGGAAAGTTCATCAATACCAACGTATCAGTTGAAGGTGCAAATGAAAACACAACTTATCGTTTAGCTTATACCAATTTATATAACTCGAGTGTTTTACCTGGTAATAACTTAAAAAGAGATGCATTTGCGCTTAGGGTAACCCGGGTAATTTCAAAAGCTATTTCGGTTGATGCCAGTGTAAACTACACTATGTCGAATTCATTGAATCCGGCAAGACAAGGAAGTGCCAATAACCCATTATTTGCATTTACCTATTATAAGCCTAGAAACGTTGATTTAAGTGCTTATATCGATAACAATATCAATCCGGTAACTGGTGGTGCTTTAGGTTCCAGCAATCGTAACCTTTACGATCCTTATGGTATCGGATCATTTGCCTATACACTTCAAAATGATAACAGAACTCAAAAGGAAAATAATTTATTAGCCAATATCGACGTAAATATCAAAATCCTTCCCTGGCTTTCTGCTTTGGTAAGAACCAATACAAATTTTTATAACATTGCCTACGAAAGAAAAAATAGAGGTAATGGTGTTGCATTCTCAGGTGGTGATTATGAGATCACGCAGAATACGAATAAATCGTACCGCATACAGGGATTGTTAAATGCAACTAAAGAACTTTCGAATGATTTTGAGTTAAATGCTTCATTGGGTGCAGAAACCTATCAGAAAAACCTTGGTAATTCTGCTTTTTACAATAGATCGTATACCAATGGCGGGCTTAAAATTCCCGATGTGTACTCTATTGCAAACTCAATTAACCCAGCGTCAACAACTGCTTATCCAAACTTAGGTGAACGTACTGATGCGGTTTATTTGTATGGTGATGTTACCTGGAAAAACATGTTAACTTTAAACTTTAGTGGAAGAAATGACTGGTCATCAGCATTAACCTATAAAGATGGCCATGGTAATTATTCGTACTTCTATCCAAGTGTAGGATTGTCATGGATATTCACAGAATTACCGGCATTCAAAAATAGCTCGGTATTATCTTTTGGTAAGTTAAGGGCATCGTACTCTTACACCGGTTTATCGGCTCAGCCGCAATATACTAATACAGCCGGCTACTATAGATTACAAGACGGTACTTTCAGTAATGCGAATGGTGGTAACCAATCGGTTTATGGATTTAGCGACAATATTCTTAAAAACAATAATTTAAAGAATGAGTTAACTAAGGAGCTGGAAATTGGAACCAATTTAGGTTTCTTAAAAAACCGTATCAACATTGATTTTGCTTATTATAAGAAAAATTCTTATAACCAAATTTTGAGTTTTGCATTACCACAAGAGTCTGGAGTTAGTTCACAAGCTTTAAATGCAGGTAACATCCAAAATCAAGGTATTGAAGTCTTGTTAACTGCTAAACCAATTGTATCAAAAGATTTTAACTGGAATGCCTCAGTAACTTTTACGCGTAACCGCAACAAAATCATAGAACTGGCACCTGGTGTAGAAAATTATGACCTGGATTTAGCTTTTGGTAACGACATCACTTCTGTAGCCAGAGTAGGCGAAACATATGGTTCATTGATTACAGGATATGGTTATTCATATTATCAAAAGAAAGATGCAAGTGGTAATCCAATTGCGAACCCAAATAATGGTAAAAAAGTATTGGGTAATACAGGTTATGGAACTACTGGTGGTTATTACACCTATGTAAGATCTCAGGATTATGATGGTACCAGGAAAAATTTGGGTACTATGATGGAGAATTATCTTGCGAGTACCAGACAGGAATTATCATATAAAAACTTTACGTTGGGTTTCCAAATTGATGCTAAAATTGGTGGTTTAATGGCTTCAGGAACGCATCAATACGGCTCAGCTAATGGGTCATTTGCCAATTCACTTTTTGGTAGAGATGAAGCATCAGGTGGTGTAACGTACACTGATGCAAATGGCGTAATACAGCATGATGGTATTATCCCTGATGGTGTATTAAACGATGGCTTAAAAGCTAATGGAGTAGATTTAGGTGGAATGACTTATGCAGATGCGGTTAAACAAGGTTTGTTAAAACCAATTCCGGCTTACGCTTACTACGAAAACTTAAGCCAATGGTCTAGTGGTATCAGAGAGTATTCAGTATTTGAAAATTCATGGGTAGCACTTCGTGAGGTAACTGTAGGATACAACGTGCCAAGCAAGTATTTAACTAAATTGAAAATAAATACTTTAAGCTTAAATTTGACAGGTAGAAATATAGCTTATTTGTATAAAACGGCTAAGGATGGTATTAATCCTGAAAGTATTTTTAGCAATAGAGCAGGTGCTTTTGCGGAATACGGAGGCTGGCCTTTGGTTAGAAGTTTAGGTTTTAATATCAGGGCGTCGTTTTAATTATTAAAGAAATACAGATATGAAAACTATAAATAAAAGAAAAATATATTTCCTGATGGTTTCAGCTCTGCTTGTAGCGGGTGGCTGTAAAAAGGAGAGCTTTGTAGAAGCAAATTTGAACCCTACAACGTTATACGAGGTTAAACCTGAAGATCAGTTTCTTCGTGCGGCAGTGGGTTCGCAAGACGATTTCGAGTATTTTGCCGATGTTTATCGCGCTGCCAATCTATGGATGCAATATGCTACCCTAAGTACGGGAAATGGATTGAACTTTAATAATGTTGGCTCACAATTCAACACCCGTTACGGTAAAATATTTTATGGCAGATTGGGCCCGGCTTTAGCTGATGCCATAAAAAATATCGAGTCTATGCCTGATGCCGATAAAAATGCCAGGGTAAATATGAAAGCAATTTCACAAATCCTTTTATCGTATTATGCATTCTATGTGAGCGATATTAATGGAAGTATCCCCTACACTCAGGCTTTTCAGGCAAGGTATGGTGGTACTACAACGCCAGCTTACGATACCCAACAGACCGTGTTTGCAAAAGTTGATGCGGAATTAAAAGCAGCAGTAGCAACTTTGAAAAGCAATGCGACCGGACAGATTAGCCTTGGAGGAAATGATCCTTATTTTAATGGCGACGCTACACTTTGGGCTAAAGCAGCAAATGCACTACGTTTAAAAATAGCCATACGCTTAATTAAAGTAGATCCTACCAAAATGAAAGCCATTGCTACTGAAGTAATAGCAGATCCTGTGCAAATGTCGGGTGTTAATGATTCATGGATGTTGAAAGTAGGCCCATCTTATGCAGATGGTGGTGGTAACTTTAGTCCGGCGAATTTCGCAGCAGGTAAGCCCGTATTGGACTTTATGGTGGCAAAAGGCGATCCGAGATTATCGGCGTTCTATCGTCCAAATGCAGCAGGAAATTATGTAGGTAGTTTTACTAGTCCTGACGAAGCAAAATTACCAGCAAATGCGCCTTTATATGCATCTATCAATAATTTATCACAATTACAACACAGATTGTTTACACCTAACTTTAATGAAAGTGATGGCTTAGGAGCTGGTACGGGAAAAGGATTTTATCCTGTTTTAACTTATGCTGAGTATTGCTTTTTACGCGCAGATCTTGCCGCTCGTGGCGTTACTACAGATGTGGCTGAAACTTGGTATAAAAATGGAGTTTATGCTTCAGTTCAATTCTATAGTGATAGAGCTGTTGATGCCAAAGTAGCAAACTTTAATGCAGTAACTACTCCGGCTATTGATACCTACTACAACAAAGTTGGTGTTAAATTCGATGCAACTAAAGCAACTGATCAAATTGCTTGTCAGGCTTACCTTGATTTATTCAGACAACCTTTAGAAGCCTGGGCCTGGTGGAAAAGAACAGGTTTTCCGAACACGACATCAGTGTTAGCCTGGTCTGACTTAAAAGCAAATGGTACACCACTTGTTTTAGCACGCAGAGCAGGTATTGATTTGTTAAACACTACCAACTTAAACTATGCAAATCAGCAGGCAGCCATTGCTGAAATGGCTAAAAACCCTGATTTTGGCAGTGGGCCAAACGATGCCTTTGGCCGTGTTTGGTGGGATAAAAAATAATCATTAAATTAAAAGAACCCTTAGTAGCCTTATTAAGGGTTCTTTTTAATTAAAAGCAATGAAATTATTTAATGTTTTTTTTCGGGTGAGTTTTTTCTTTACCGTAGCTCTTGCTCCGTTATTGGTTCGAGCCCAGGAAAATTTAATATCTGCATCAAAATTAAAGACCATCAAGTTGACAAATTTGGATGGTAAGGAAAGCCGTATTAATTTGGATAAAACAATAGTGTTTGTATTTCTGAGTCCCGAATGCCCCTTATGTAAAAATTATTTGCCTGGCCTGGTAAAACTTCAAAATGCCAATAAACAGATTAATTTTTATGGCATCATTCCCGGCACTAGTTATTCATTAAAAGAGATAAATGAACTTAAAAATGAATATAGGATCAACTTCGATTTATTAACAGACCGGAACAAGCAGTTGTCTAAATATTTAGGCGCTACCACCACACCCGAAGTTTTTTTAATAAATAAAATGGGAGCTATAACATATAGCGGATTAATCGATAACTGGGCTTCCTCACTCGGCCAAAAACGGCTTGTAATTACAGAAAAATATCTTGAGCAAGCTATAAAAGACCAATTAAACGGCAAACAAACATTTAAAAAAACTATCCCAGTAGGGTGCTTAATTAACGACATATAATGAGTCTGAAATCTTTACTATTATTAAAATGTATTGCTGTTGGAATGGGTATATTCTCTATTTTGAATAGTGCAAAAGCCCAAAAAATAACTTACTACAAAGATGTTGCACCCATTATTCAGAATAAGTGCCAATCCTGCCATAGACCTGGTGAAGCTGCACCATTTTCATTATTAACCTATGAAGATGTTGCAAAAAGAGCCTCTTTTATTAAAAAGGTAACACAATCTGGTTACATGCCACCATGGAAACCAGATAATCACTATCGGTTATTTAAAAACGATAGATCTTTAACAAATGAAGAAAAGCAAACCATAGTTAAATGGGTTGATGCTAAAATGCCGATGGGAGATGCAGGTGAAACGCCAAAAATGGCTGTTAAAACATATATAGAAGGCACTCAGTATTCGAGAAAACCTGACCTTGTTTTAAAAACAACCTCAGCATTTAAAGTTTTAGGCGATAACAAAGAGCGGTTTATCGTTTTTAAAATCCCTTTTGATATTGGTACAGAAAAGAATGTGGAAGCCATTGAGTTTTTTTCGTCCAATAAGAAGGTTATACACCACGCCAATTTTGCTATTCACCCTGTGGCTAGTGATATTGACATTAACCAGGGAGCTGAATTTTTGAATCTAACGGAAGACGACAGAACCAAATATTCCCAATATTTCCCGTTTAAAAAAACAATGACTTATTATGGAGGATGGATTCCAGGCACCTCATACGAATCTTATCCCAATAACTTTGGCTGGGTTATGCCAAAGCGCGGTGTCATATTGTTAACCATACATTATGCTCCGGTTTCAAAAGAAGAAGAAAATATTTCGGGTGTAAATTTCTTTTTTAAGAAAGCACCAATTGAAAGAAAGGTTGAGGTAATTAGTTTAGGATCGGCGGGTGTAGGTGAAAAGTCCATTGAACCTTATTTTTTTATCCCTGCTGATTCGATAAGGAAGTTCGAACTAAAAATTACCACTCCACAAGACCAATCCCTATTATACATTTGGCCACATATGCATTATTTAGGCAAAGTATTTAAATCATATGCAGTAACACCTAAAAAAGATACTATACAGCTTGTTTCTATCCCTTCATGGGATTTTAGATGGCAGGAAATATACCAGTTTAAAAAATTGGTAAAAATTCCGAAAGGCTCTATATTAACAATAGAGGGTACTTATGACAATACAAAGGAAAATCCTCATAATCCTAGTAGTCCACCACGAAACGTTTACTCCGCAAATGATATGAAATCTACAGACGAGATGCTGACCATGTTACTTGTGTTTTTGCCTTACAAAGAGAATGATGAACAAATTATCTTAAAATAAGAAGCCTTACAAAAAGAATAGTGTAGTTTAATTTTTGGCCTGATTAATAAAAATTATCATGAAAATAACAATGTGGTTATCTGCACTTCTATTCCCAGTGCTTGCGTTTGTTGTTCAAAATGCCAACGCCCAAGCTCCTTTATTTACTTTATTACCTGCAAAAGAAACCAATATCAGTTTTGTAAATAAAGTAGTGGAAACCGATTCGTTACATATTATGAATTATGAGTATTTGTATAATGGATCGGGTGTTGGTGTGGCCGATTTTAATGGAGATGGCTTACCTGATATTTTTTTTTCAGCCAATGAAGTAGATAATAGATTGTACCTGAATAAGGGCAATTTAAGGTTTGAAGATATTACCAATAAGGCTCATGTAAGTGGAAATGGTACCTGGGCAACTGGTGTATGTATTGCTGATGTAAATGCAGATGGGTTGCCTGATATTTACGTTTGTCATTCCGGAAAATTTCCAGATAACAAACTTAAAAACGAATTATTTATTAATCAGGGAGCAAAGAGCGGTACGCCTGTTTTTAAGGAAATGGCCGAAGCCTATGGGTTGGATGCCCCCGGAACTCAGTCTACCCAGGCTGCATTTTTTGATTATGATAATGATGGTGACTTAGATATGTTTTTACTAAATCATTCAAACCAAACCTATAAACCTTTTTTAAATACCAAAAAAGTTCGTTCTACACCCAATATGAAATTCGGGAATCGTTTATTCAGAAATGATTCTAAAAACAATCAATTTCATTTTACAGATGTTACATTAACTTCCGGGATTATTAATAATGCCCTTAATTTTGGGTTAAGCGTTGCTGTAAGCGATTTAAATAACGATGGATGGCCTGATATTTATACCTCAAGTGATTATACCGAGCAAGATTGCCTTTATATGAACAATAAGAATGGCACTTTTTCAGAAAGTATCCGGAAATCCATTAAACATATCTCCAAATATTCAATGGGCTCAGATATTGCTGATTACAATAACGATGGCCACCCGGACATTATCACGCTGGATATGCTACCTGAGGATAACCATAGGCAAAAATTGCTTAAAGGGCCAGATGAATATGACCAATATCATTTACTAATTGATAGTGGGTATTACCAACAGCAAATGAGGAATATGCTTCATTTAAATGAAGGACTTGCTGAAGATGGTAGTTTACGTTTTAGTGAAATAGGTCAGCTGGCAGGTATTTCTAATACCGATTGGAGCTGGGCACCTTTATTTGCTGATTTCGATAATGATGGCTGGAAAGATTTATTTGTTTCCAATGGTTATTTAAGAGATTTTACAGATATGGATTTTCTTAAATACACGGTTGCTAACGCGCAAAAAGAATCTCTTAAACAAGGTAGTTTAAAATTCCAGACTTTCGATTTGGTGAAAAAAATGCCTTCAAATAAAATATCCAATTACATTTTTTCTAATAATCATGATCTGACCTTTACCAATAAAACAGTAGAGTGGGGCATATCAACACCTTCGGTTTCAAATGGTGCTGCTTATGCTGATTTAGATAACGATGGTGACCTGGATTTGATCGTTTGTAACATCAACTCACCGGTAATGGTGTATAAGAATAATTTGGAGCTACAAAAACCAAATTATTTAAAAATTAACCTTAAGGGAGTAGGACTAAATACAGCAGCAATAGGTGCTAAAATTTATGTTAAAACGGTTGATAATTTGCAGTATCAGGAAAAATATTTAGTTCGGGGCTATCAATCCAGTGTAGATCAAAGCATCTGTTTTGGTTTAGGTATAAATAACAGTATTAGTTATGTGAAAATTATCTGGCCCGATGGCAGGGAA
The DNA here is from genome assembly GCA_965284455.1 of Sphingobacteriaceae bacterium. Taxonomy (GTDB): domain Bacteria; phylum Bacteroidota; class Bacteroidia; order Sphingobacteriales; family Sphingobacteriaceae; genus Pedobacter. The sequence goes on along the minus strand of OZ260086.1, from coordinate 3,192,589 downwards.
AGTTTGATGGAGCATGTAAAAGCAAATCAAACATTAGCCATTAGTCAGGAAGAGGCTGTTAGTAAAAAAACAAATATTGTTAAGGTAAAATCACTATTTGTTGATGCTACAACAGGATCTGGATTAAAATTTAAACATACCGAGAACGACTTCGTGGATTTTAAAGGTGAAACCCTGTTGCCTTATCAACTATCTAAATATGGCCCAGCTTTATGCAAATCAGATGTTAATCAGGATGGTGTAATGGATATTTTTATTGGCGGTGCAATTGGTCAGTCTGGCCAGTTGTTTTTAGGAAATAAAGAAGGGAACTATGTCCAGGCCCTAAGTCAACCATGGGATGAAGATAAAGCGAGTGAAGATGTTAATGCTGTTTTCTTTGATGCAAATGGTGATGGAAGCCCGGATTTATGGGTAGTAAGTGGTGGAAATGAATATGATGAAAATGCTCCTGAATATCAGGACCGCTTATATTTAAATAATGGAAAGGGAATATTTACTAAGATAAATGATGCATTACCCAAAATGTGGAGTAGTAAACAGGCTATCGGTATTGCCGACTACGACAAAGATGGTGATTTAGATGTTTTTGTGGGAGGTATGAGTAAGCCAGGCTCGTTCCCTTTATGTAGTAAAAGTTATTTATTACGTAACGAATCAAAAGGAGGGCTTGTAAAATTTACTGATGTAACAAAAGAAAATTCTCCTGAATTAGAGTACGTTGGAATGGCTGTCACGGCTGTGTGGCAGGATTTGAATGCCGATGGATATCCTGAGTTGTTAATTGGAGGGGATTGGATGCCATTAAAGAAATTTAAAAACAATAAGGGAGTTTTACAATACGACAAAGATTCTGGTTTAGAAAATACAGATGGCATGTGGAGTAAAATTGTACCTATTGATGTGAATGGTGATGGTGCAATTGATTTTATTGCTGGAAATTGTGGCTTGAATAATCAGTTTAAGGCCAGTGATCAACAACCCATAACCATTTATGCATCAGATTTTAATGGTGACGGGGTAATAGATCCAATTATGTGCTATTACATTCAGGGTAAAAACTACCCAATGGCATCCAGAGATGAGTTACTCGATCAGATGGTACAGTTAAAAAAGAGATTTTTAAATTATAGTGCTTACGCAGATGTTACAATAGACCAGCTATTTAAGCCAGAACAATTGGATAAAAGTCAAAAGTTTTTCTGTAAGAAACTCGAAACATCTGTTTTATTAAATGATGGAACTGGAAAATTTACAATCAAATCACTTCCAATTGAAGCACAGTTTTCGCGAACCTGGGGTATTGTTATAGATGATTTTAATAAAGATGGAAAAGATGATATTCTTTTGGCAGGCAATTTTTATCCTTACAGGGTGCAGCTCGGTCAGGCAGATGCCAGCTTAGGATTACTTTTAATTGGAAATGGTAAAGGTGATTTTAAACCTCTGGCTCCCTATGATTCCGGACTATATATAGATGGCGACGTTAGGAATATAATTGAAATAAAGGAGGGCACAAAAAAAATCATTGTAGTTAAAAATAATGATCAGGTTGAACTTTTGAAGGCTAATAATTAGAATCAACATCATGAAGAGATATTTGTTTTTGTTTATTTTCAGCATTGCAATGAGTGCCAATGCGCAGTGGCATAAAAGTGAAAATGATCCATTGCCCTTACACAGATCGCAAAAGGCACTGTCTGATATTATTGTGAGCGACATATTTTCTCCTCCTGTTGCCAGTAGAATATTTGTTTATGCAAATATTGCTGCTTATGAAATTCAGGTTAAAAATAATCGTCAGTTTTTGTCTTTAAAAGGGCAGTTGAATAACTTTAATGGAATTCCAAATCCAGATAAAAAGCTGATTAGCTATTCGATTGCTGCAACATATGCTTACTGGCAGATTGGAAAAAGGCTTGTCTTTTCAGAGCAAGTGGCATTAGATAGTTTAAACAATATACTTTCATGGTATAAGGCTAAAGGCTATCCTGATACGATAGTTCAAAATTCAATTCTATATGGTAAAATGGTTTCTGATACGGTTCTAAAATGGGTGGATCAGGATCAGTATAAAGAAACACGGAAATTAAGACGATATAGTTTAGTAAAGCAAGAAGGTAATTGGGCTCCCACACCTCCTGGTTACATGGCAGCTGTAGAACCTTACTGGAATAGGATAAGGCCTCTTGTGATGAAAACTGCTGATCAATTTAAACCTGCAGCTCCTCCTCCTTATAGCAAAGATAAAAATAGTGCTTTTTATACCAATGCAAATGAAGTCTATACAGTCGGTAAAAACCTGGATGAAAAACAGCTTGATATTGCTAAATTTTGGGACTGTAATCCATTCTTTTTGAATCTGAACGGACATATGAACTACGCAACGAAAAAGATATCGCCGGGAGCGCATTGGATTTCAATAGCCGGTATTGCCAGCCGTTTGAAAAACTTTAATTATATGCAAAGCAGTGTAGCCTATACTTCTACCTGTATAGCCTTGTTTGATGCCTTTATAAGTTGCTGGGACGAAAAATACAGGAGCAATTACATTCGGCCGGAAACCTTCATAAATGCCAATATAGACGAAAACTGGAGGCCAATATTGCAAACACCACCCTTTCCTGAGTATCCAAGCGGACACAGTGTAGCTTCAACAGCTGCAGCATTTGTACTGACTAAAATATTTGGCGATAAGTTTAAGTTTCAGGATAATACCGAGACTGATTTCGGCTTACCTGTGCGAAGCTTCACTTCTTTTAACCAGGCGGCTAACGAAGCCGCTATTAGCAGGCTTTATGGGGGTATTCATTACCGGCCAGCTATTGAGAATGGCCAGACTCAAGGCAGAAATATTGGCTCTAATCAAATCGAAAAAATTAAAATGAAAAAAGATTAATTACATCGTTTAACCATGAAAAAAATATATATAACCCTTATTTATTTAGTTGCTTTTGTGAAATTCTCATATGCCCAGCAGAACGATATTATGCCACAATCGGAAATTTATGAGTGGCCTAAAGATGCTGCGGTTAAACAAAAACTCGAATCCTGGCAGGATAAAAAATTTGGCATGATCATTCACTGGGGACTTTATGCTGTACCCGGGATTATCGAATCGTGGTCGATCTGCTCAGAAGATTGGATAGACAGGGATAGTACCATTAAATACGAAGATTATAAAAAATGGTATTGGGGTTTTAGCGAAAAGTTTAATCCAACAAAATTTAATCCCGAACAATGGGCCAAAGCTGGTAAAAGTGCGGGCATGAAATATCTGGTATTTACCACCAAACACCACGATGGTTTTGCCATGTTCGATACCAAAGAATCTGATTTTAGCATTGCCAAAGGCCCTTTTGCCAATAATCCTAAAAAGGATGTGGCCAAATATGTATTTGATGCGTTCCGCAAAGAAAATTTTATGATTGGCGCTTATTTTTCTAAGCCCGACTGGCATTCTCAGTATTATTGGTGGGATAAATATGCTACAGCCAACAGAAACAACAATTACGACATCCGAAAGAACCCATGGCGTTGGAATAAGTTTAAAAGCTTTACCCAGAACCAGATTGGTGAGTTGATGAACAATTACGGAAGCATTGACATTTTGTGGCTCGATGGCGGTTGGGTACGTCCACGCGCAAGCGTAAACAAAGAAGTACTTTCGTGGGGAGCACCGATTCCTGATTGGAGCCAGGATATTGATATGCCTAAAATTGCAGCCGATGCCAGAAAGGCACAGCCGGGATTAATCGTTGTGGATCGTACCGTACATGGTCAGTTCGAAAATTACCAGACACCTGAGCAGAAAATCCCTGAAACGCAGTTAGATTATCCCTGGGAGAGCTGCATGACATTAGGTGGTGCATGGGGTTTTGTTGCTAACGACCGATATAAGCCTGCGCGCGAAGTAGTACATAAATTGGTAGAAATCGTAGCCAAAGGTGGAAGTTTGCTTTTAGGGATTGGTCCCAAAGCCGATGGAACTTTGCCCGATAACGTAATTGCCCGATTAGGTGAAGTAGGGCAATGGACCGCAAAAAATGGTGCCGCAATATATGGCACAAGGATAACCAAAAACTATCATGATGGGCAAAACTGGTTTACACAAAGTAAAGATGGTAAAACTGTTTACGGCATCAGTTTATTGGATAATAATCCGGTTAAAGAAATTTCGTGGAAAGGCAATATTCCTAAAAAAGGAACAGCCATTACACTTGTAAGCAATAACCAAAAAATAAAATGGAAACTGGTAGACGGTAAAGTACATTTCGACTTTCCGAAAACCGACGAAAAAATTGCCTTGGCTTTCTCATTTACACCCGAAACCGAATAGTGATGTTTAACCTTAAAAGAAATTCCTTTTTACTTTCGGCATTATTATTTTCTGCTGGTGTTTATGCGCAAAACAAGAACGCACAAACACTGCCTTATAAAAATCCTAAACTTAGCATCGATTTAAGGGTGAAAGATCTTGTATCGAGAATGACACCGGAAGAAAAATTCTGGCAGTTATTTATGGTGCCGGGTGATGTTGATGGAATAGCAAAAGGCCACTATAAAAATGGAATTTTTGGTCTGCAGATCAGCGCCCAATCGGGTGGGGCAGGCGAAGCCCAGCAATTGCTGAGTTACAATACTACCGAGAATGCTTTTACCCTCGCAAAAAAGGTCAACCAGTTGCAACGTTATCTAGTTAAAAATACCCGGCTTGGTATCCCGATGTTGGTGTTTGATGAAGCTTTACATGGTTTGGTGCGAAAAAATGCCACAGCTTTTCCACAGTCGATTGGTTTAGCCGCTACGTTTGACACATTAACCATGGCCAGTATTGGTAAAAGAATTGCACACGAGGCTAAGGTTAGGGGTATAAGGGATATTTTGGCGCCGGTAATCAATATGGCCGATGATGTGCGTTGGGGGCGTGTTGAAGAAACTTATGGCGAAGATCCCTATCTAACCAAAGTGATGGGCGTTGCTTTTATGAATGCCATCGAAAGGGAAAATGTTGTGGTTACGCCAAAACACCTTATCGCTAACGTTGGCGATGGTGGAAGAGACAGTTACCCAATTCAAAAAACTGAAAGGTTTCTGAGAGAAATTCACTTCCCGGCATTTGAGGAAGGAGTGAAAAAAGCAGGTATCCGTTCGGTAATGACTTCTTATAACAGCGTTGACGGAACACCTGCAACTTCGAATTACTGGCTATTAACCAAAACCCTGAAACACGATTGGGGTTTTAAAGGCTTTGTTATCTCCGATGCCGGAGCTGTAGGTGGAGCCAATGTATTGCATAACACTTCAAAAAACTATGCGCAATCTACTGTGCAGGCTTTAAACGGAGGGCTTGATGTTATTTTTCAGGTAGAGTACGAGCATTACAAACTTTTTAAACCACCGTTTTTAGATGGAAGTATCCCACAGGCACGTATTGATGATGCCGTTTCGAGGGTTTTAAGAGCCAAGTTCGAACTGGGTTTATTCGAGGATCCTTATGTTTCAGAAAAGGCAGCGGAAGCATCGCTAACCGATCTGTCAGCTAAAGACTTGGCTAAAAAATCAGCTTTAGAATCATTCGTACTGCTCAAAAATAATCCAAATTTATTGCCACTAAAGCAACCAAAAAATATCCTGGTATTGGGTCAGGATGCTGTAGAAGCCCGTTTAGGGGGCTACAGCGGAACCGGTCAGGGCAAAATCAGCATTTTAGATGGAATAAAATCCAGGGCAGGAAATTTAAGCCAGGTAAATTACGCCCAGGGAAGCTTTAGGGAAAATAGAAAATATACCGTAATCGATTCTACATTTCTCAGTTCGAAAAACGGAAAAGGATTAACCGGCGAATATTTTAACACAACCGATCTTTCCGGCAATCCTACATTAACCAGAACCGATAAGCAAATCGATTTCATGTGGACACTCTATTCGCCGAACGAGAAACTGGCAACAGATAATTACTCGGTACGGTGGCAGGGAGAAATTAAGACACAAAAAACAGGTACTTTCCAAATTGGTTTAGCCGGTAACGATGGTTATCGCTTGTATCTGGATGGAAAGCTGATTATAGACCAATGGAACAAAGCTTCTTACCACATCCTTACCGAAGCTTTTAATTTTGAAGCGGGTAAAGCTTATCCCATTAAAGTAGAGTTTAAAGAACCAAAAGGTAACGCCTACATTAAGCTAATTTGGAATTACGGTGTAGAAGATCAGGAAACAAAGGTGTTAGAAGAAGCCAAAGCAATGGCTAAAAATGCCGATGTAATTGTAGTTGCTGCAGGCATAAAAGAGGGAGAGTTTTTAGATCGGGCTATGCTTGGCTTGCCGGGCAACCAGGAACAATTAATTCAGGAAATGGCTAAAACAGGTAAACCAGTAGTGGTTTTATTAGTTGGTGGCAGTGCTATAACTATGGGGAACTGGATTAACGATGCTTCGGCTATTTTAAATGTATGGTACCCGGGCGAAGAAGGTGGAACTGCTGTAGCAGAAACCTTATTTGGAGATTATAATCCTGCTGGCAGGCTTCCCATTACTTATCCCATTCATGAGGCGCAATTGCCGTTGGTTTATAACCACAAGCCTACTGGCAGGGGTGACGATTACAATAATTTAAGTGGCGAACCGCTGTTCCCGTTTGGCTATGGTTTAAGCTATACCACATTCGAATACAGCAATATTGCATTGGCTAAGAAAGAAATTAAGGCAAATGAAAGTACTACAGTAAGTTTTACCCTTAAAAATACAGGCAATAGAGATGGCGAAGAAGTAGCACAATTGTATTTGCGCGATATGTTGGCGAGTGTAGTACGACCTGTTTTAGAGCTTAAAGGATTCGAGCGTGTTAAGCTTAAAGCAGGCGAAAGCAAAACCATCAGCTTTAACATTACACCCGAAATGCTACAGATGCTGAATGCCAATTTGAAAACGGTTATCGAACCTGGAGATTTCAGGGTAATGATCGGATCATCGAGCCACGAACTTCAATTAAAAGAAACACTAACGGTGAAGTAATAAAGATAATTCTCAGCCCTTGTATGGTGGGTTATAATCATACGCGTTGCCGCAAGACCTGGTTAGTTTTGCGGCTTTTTTTATTTTTAAGCTGTAAAGATCTATCGGTCGTTGTCTTCTGTCCGTAGAGTTAAGCGTAGCGTCTCTATGGATTTGGTTATAAGATTGAGGTTGTAATTCAATAACAAAGAATGAGTTGCAGACTCTTTCCCATTTTTGCATCTATAGAGCCCTTCGGAATTCTACGGACAGATTGTGTTTTATGCACTTAAACCATCAATACCAAGCTTCTCTGCCAGTTCATTCAGGTCATTAACCACCGCATCAATTAGCGGGATACCGCTAATTTTCCTTTCCTGTTCAAATTCGTGTTCAGGCTCGCCGGGGATAATTACTTTTTTATCAGGATCAATAGTTTTTGCACTTTTGAAGCGTTCTACCCAGTTATCCAGGTGATTTTTAAAGTCTTCGGTCGGCCTGAAACCATCAACACGCATAGCGCCTAAAAAGTGACCCAATCCTTCACCAACCGGGTTAGCCGAGGGTTCTAAAAAGGCAACAAACGGAGGCACCCATGGACCGTAATTAGCGCCCGATAGCACTGCCGATAAAATATCGACTGTTGCGCCCAAACCATATCCTTTGTGGCTGCCGTGATCTTTATCACTACCCAAAGGCAAGAGTGAACCACCGTTTTTTAGTTCGTTAGGATTGGTTGAGTTTTCGCCGGTTTTATCCTGCACCCAGCCATCCGGAATACTTTTGTTAGCCCTTTGTGCAATTTCAAGTTTGCCGTTAGCAGCTGCTGCGGTGGCCATATCAACAATAACTGGCGGGTATTTGCCTGCCGGGAAAGCATAACACATCGGGTTGGTACCCAATAAACGTTCGTTGGCATAGGTAGGGGCAACCAGCGGACTGGCATTGGTCATGCTAATGCCAATCATATCTTTTTCTACCGCCATTAATGCATGGTAACCGGCTATGCCATAGTGGTTCGAATTTTTAACCGATACCCAGCCACTGCCATATTTTTCGGCCTTTTCTATCGCTACCTGCATGGCAAAGGGCGCAACTACCAAACCCAAACCGGCATCGCCATCTATGGTTGCCGTAGTTGGGGTTTCGTGTACAATTTTAATATTGGGTGTAGCATTAATCCGTTTCTTTTCCCAAAGTCTAACATAACCGCTTAAGCGCGCAACACCATGCGAATCGATACCACGCAAATCAGAACGAATCAAAACATCGGTAGCTAATTCGGCATGCGCATCTGAACAACCCATTTTTTTAAAAACGCGGTGAGTAAATGCTCTTAGTTTGGTTTCAGAAAAGGTGATGAAGTTCATGGTTAGTATTAAGTGTTCAGTATCAGGTATTCAGTATCTAGTATCGAGAGGGGGGTATGGATTTCTGCTTCAGATTAATCCTTACGGCAATAAAACAGTGAAATCGCCGCCCAGGGGTTCAAAGTTTTCAATACAAGAGGATAGAAAATCTTCTCCGTAGTTCACGTACATAGGGGCAATATTCAATATGCGTTCTTGTAGCGTCCCATCTGGGAAAAGCCTTTTTTTAACATTATCTATCTGCAGCAGCGCCATTTCGTGTTTTCGTTTTTCGGCCCTGAACAGTTTTTTTTCCAAGTTGGCCAGCAAATGGTTGGTGCGTTGCTTTGCTGTATCTGTCGAAACCGATAAAGTTTTATCTATTTTGTATGCGTTTAGCTTAATCTGATCAAAAATGCTGTTAATAGCCCTGGTTTCGTCAGCTAAACTTAACTGTGCAGTTGTATTCCGCTTTACCCAAATGTTTTTCAGCTCTTGAACCGGTAGGAAAATGTCTTCTAAAGAAAAGCCCAGTTTGTACAAATTTTCTGCGCTCCGTTTATCAATCAATAAGGCCGAATTGCGTAATAACAGAACCGGGAAATCTACTTTGTAATAATCAAAATTGGCTTTTAACTGCATCCAGTATGCCACCTCGGCACCTCCGCCAATGTAGGCAATATTAGGTAAAATTATTTCCTGATACATTGGGCGCATCACTACATTCGGACTAAACCTTTCAGGGTGTGATTCGATTTCGGCCAATAATTCAGCTTCAGTAAAGCTGATATCGGTATGGTTTACTTGGTATTTGCCCTGATCAAAAATCAGACGTTCGCGCAGATTATCGTTCAGGTAAAAGAAATTAATATCACGGCCGTTCACCTGGGTTTTATAACCTAAATTTTCGAGGTTTTCGGAGCTGTTATCAATATTCCGGGCACTGTTATGCTGTACAATATCTTCGGCAATGATATTTGCAAATTGTTTCTTAAGGTGCGCATCATCAGCATTTACAATAACCAATCCGTATTTTTCGAAGAGGTTATTCACCAAAAAGCGGGTGGCATCGGCCAGGTTATCGTGTTGCAAATAGGCTTGTTCAACCAGTTTGGCAATCCGCTTACCATTTCTCGAAATGCCAAGATAACCTTTATAGGCGGTTACTGCTGCGGCCACAGTTTTAGTGCTTAACCTACCTGTTGCGCCATTGGTTTGTTGTATCCAGCTGATGTTTTTCTCATCAACACTTACATGGTTAATCTCATCAAAATCATGATCCTCTGTCGCCATCCAGTAAACGGGCACAAAGTTTTTATCAGGATGCGCAATTTGCAGCTCGATGGCTAAATTTATAGTGGTTACAATTTTGTAAATAAAATAAAGCGGCCCCGTAAACAGGTTTAACTGGTGGCCGGTTGTTACGGTAAAAGTATTATCGAGACCTAAAAGCTCTATATTTTTAGTAACCGATTTATTGGGCTGTAAATGCTTGTATTGATCCTGTAAAACCTGAACTAAAGTTGTTCTGTTCCCTAAAAAATTTCTGTTCTCAATTGCTTTGGCCAAACCCGACATATCAGGGCGGTAACTGTAAAAAGCTTTAAGCTGTTCTTCGTTGTTAATATAATCTAAAACCAGTTTTGAAAACGATCCGGTTTCATGATATGAGATATATTTTGCCTGCATGATGTGCGAAAGTAATGCAATTTAAGGATAATCGTAAAGTGCGCTAACTATTTTACATTTGTTAAATAATTACAGATTGCTTTCTATTGCCCCAACTTTTTCACGGTATAAATCAATCGGACTATCTAAAAGTACTGCAATTACCGTTAGTTCATTGTCTAATTTGTCTTCCGGTATCGGGATGTAAACAATACCCGGTATTTTGCTCCAGTACAGTTTGTTGTAAATTTCATGATTCAGCATGGTGCCTTCACCAACTACCCTGATCCTGCTAATTGTGTTTTTTAAACCTTTTATCGCAATAGGACCGGTCGGTTTTCCTTCAACAAAAAGGTAAAGCGTCTGTTTATCGGCAGAAAGGGCGGTGTTACCTTGATAATGACCAGCTGGTATTCCTTTCCCGGTTTTGTAAAGCGCCTCGGCATTTTTAATTACCCAGTTGCTGATCTTTTGGTCTACATTATTAATTCCTGGATTAAAGTCTAAGCCATCAGCGGGTAAACTCGTATTTTGAAATACATTTATACCTGCATTTAAATTAGTAGCCAGTTTGCTCAGGTTTAAATTGGTTAAGCCCCGCTGTTTTGGTGCAGCATATAAGTCTGCTAACGAAAGCGTTTCCTGTTTCTCATCAGCGAGCTGGATAGGGCCATTTAGCGATACTTTTACTACGGTTACATCACTGTCAAAATCTGTTTCCTTAAAATTAAGGAGATAATCTGTTTCATTTAATTTAATTGTATATGGCTGTGCTTTGTTTCCAACCACTTCAATCTTGTTTATTTTTGATTTTATACCCGAAAGTAAAATCCCGTTTTTGGTTTTATAATCGAGATACAGGTACAATACATCTTTGTTTTTGGATAAGGTAGTTTTACCGACAATATGCCCGTCCGGGATCCCGGCCTGTGTACCATAAATAGCCTCTGCATGTTTCTGGGTCCAGCGGCCCAGGCCTTTTAAAATTTTCACCTGCTCTGGGGCTATAGTTCCATCGGCTTTTGGGCCGATATCGAGCAATAAATTGCCCCCCATACTGATGCAATCGACCAGGGTACGGATAATCATATTTGGCGATTTATAGTGGTTATCATAAGGCTGGTACCCCCACGAATCATTCATGGTATAACAAAGCTCCCATTCTGGCGAAGCGGGTCTTACCACTGGTACGCCTTGTTCTGGTGTATCGTAGTCGCCATGTCCGTTTAAGCGCGAATTAATAATGACATTTGGATTCACTTTACGTAAGTTTTCCAATATGTTTTTGGCCTGCCATTCTTCGCCGCTATGTTCCCAGTCGCCATCAAACCATACCAAATCCGGGTTGTATTGGTTAGAAAGCTCATTTAATTGTCCCTGGAAATAGTTTTGAAATTTTTTAAAGCGGGCAGGGTCCTGTTTATAATCGTAACGTTTTCTATCACGGGTAAAACCATCATAATCCGTATAACTCCAATCGGGTAATGAAAAATAGAGACCGGTTTTTAATCCTGATTTTTTCAGATCAGCAACAAATGGTGTGATTAAATCTTTCTTTGCTGCACTATTGTTTAGGGTGGTAGTGGCATTGGGCATTTTACTATCCCAAAGGGCCACACCATCATGATGTTTTGTGGTAATTACGGCATATTTAGCCCCACTTTCTTTAATCAGGTTTACCCATTCTGCAGGCTGGTATTTTGCGGCATTAAAACCGTTCAGCTGTTTCATGTAGGCATCGTGGTTAATGTAATTGTTAAAAAACGACCACGATTCTGAAATTCCATTAACAGAATAAATACCCCAGTGAATGAAAATGCCCAGTTTGGCATCGGCAAACCATTGCATTTTCTGGTTTGAAGCCATTTGTTGTGCAGAAAGATTGAAACCTGTTGTTAACAGGAAGAAAGTAATAAAAAGCTTTAAATAACGCATAATATTTGGTTGTACAGATAAACGTTAAATATAATATTTTGCAGGCTGAATTGCATGTAAAAACGCTGTTAATTTGCTGCAAAATCAAGATGTTTAATATGAAGAGGTACAGTGCGAGGCAGGTGAGAGTTCCCGAAAGATTACTGGTTTTATTCGAGCAGAACAGATCGTTTTAAATTATAATCAATTCTTTTGTCAGCCCTTAAAATAGTCACTTTTGCAGCATCTTTTCCTTTTAGAATATTGTTAAATGTGAAATTACATGCGTCCGTTTCGGTAAAACTGGCGATGATATGATTATCAATTTGTACAATTTCATCATTAACCCGTATGCCTGAAACAGCAGCATCAGTATTTTCGAAAATTGCACTTACGAAAGCTTTATTTCCCAAATAGCTAATTGCAATACCAAAGCGGTTTAATTTGGAAAGGTTGTAATGGTTTTCGCCGGTTAAGTATATTTTATTGGTTTGCCAATTGACGATGACTTTGTAATGTTGCAAAAAATCGTTACCAATGTTGCTCGATTTACCATCTGCAAATAAAATAACCTGATCTTTTAATGCCAATGTTCCGATATTTATTTCCGGAACCTTTGCATAGGTAGTGGTCGACTGTTTGGCAGCCCCGTAAATGCCCACTCCGCTAATGCCGGTAGCATTTACCTGTTTAAAAGAATTAATCACATCCGAGTATTTAAGCAGAGATAAATCTAAATTTCCGTTTGAGCCGGTATCGAATGTTATATAACTTGTTTTTGTGCCGATTTGAAAGGGGATTAGCGGTGTTTTCTGGATTTTTATGGGTAAAAAATCTATAGTTTTTGTGCTGGCATCCGTATTAAAATTAGCCATATTATCGCTTATTGAAATTACTTTATTGGCATAATCGAGCTGCCATATCGCATTGGCCATCTGGTTTGCCCCAATAATACCATCAACATTTAAACATTTCATTTGAAAAACGCTGCGCATATCGATAATCAACGCCCCGGTATTTTCGAAAACCAGTTTACCGATCTTAATTTCAGGAATAACGACAACAGTTTCTTTTTTCTTATACCCCTGCGAATCGGAACTTTTGGAATTTGTTGCAGGGCTGAGGTTTAATGTTTGTGCCAAAGTTGGAGATATAGCGGTTGGGGCACCGGTATCTAACATAAAATGATAACTTTTACCAGCAATACTTACTTCAATTATAGGCACGCCAGTTTCGAAGTTGAAGGCAATTTTTTCATTAAATTCAGATGGTTTTAATCTACCGGCGTTTAATACTTTTTTTACCGGACTACATGAAATCAGTATGGGAATGAGAATGGTGAGGAAAAAGTTTTTCTTCATAAACATAGTTTAGTTAAGCAATATAAATCAATTTTGCTTAGGTAGAAAATCAGGCAGGCTGGAGGATTAAATAGGTAGTTAAACAGGAGCTTGGGGTACAAAAAAAGCCGCCCCGAAAAATCGGGACGGCTTGTAAAAATATTTGGTTTAGTGATTTACCATTTTTTACGGCGCTCACCACCTTCACGGTTTCCGCCTTCTCTGCGTCCACCACCAGCGTTGCCACCTTTATCATCACGGCTACGTCCAGAGAAATCTCTGAAACCGCCACCGCTATTTCCGCCTTCACGTCTTCCGCTACCGCCGCCAGATCTTCTCTCGCCGCCGCCACGGTAACCACCGCCACCGCCGCTTCTGCGTTCACCGCCGAAACCACCGCTACGTCTTTCACCGCCACCACGTCTTTCGCCTGCACCTTCGCCACGACCACCATCACCACTTTTCTCGATACGTACCTGACGACCGTTAAATTCAACTGATTTAAAGCCTTCAAAAACTTTGTCAGCAACAGCATCTTCTACTTCAAAGAAAGAGAAAACACCTTTTAAATCGATTTTACCAACGCTTTTGCCAGCAATTTTACCATTGTTACAGATAAATGATAACATATCGCCACGGGTAAACTCATCTACCGAACCTAAGTTGATAAACAAACGGGTGTAACCTTCGCTACCTCGTCCGCGTCTTTCACCACGCTCGCCTCTTTCACCACGCTCATCTCCAACAGCTGCATTTAAATCAGGCGCTTTCGAATAGTAATCTAAGAAACGGTTAAACTCTAAAGAGGCAAAACGTTTAATTACTTCTTCTTTGGTTAAATCAGCAAATTCATCCATAATACGTGGAATGTACTGATCAATTTGTTCGTTGTTAACCTCTACATTGTGTACTTTATGTACCAAAGAGAACAATTGTTTTTCGCAAACGTCAAAACCTGTAGGTAGCTCAGCTTTGGTAAATTGTTTACCAATGATGCGCTCTAACTGACGGATTTTGCCCAGTTCTTTAGAGTTGATGATACAGATCGAAATACCGGTTTTACCAGCACGGCCTGTACGGCCCGAACGGTGGGTATAACTTTCAATCTCATCAGGTAACGAATAGTTAACTACGTGTGTTACATTGTTTACATCGATACCACGTGCAGCAACATCAGTAGCAATTAACAACTGCATGTTACGCTCGCGGAAACGTTGCATTACTTTATCACGTTGTTGTTGCGATAAATCGCCGTGTAAAGCATCAGCATTGTAACCATCTTTAATTAAATGCTCAGCAATATCCTGAGTATCTAATTTCGTTTTACAGAAAACAACACCGAAAATTTCTGGGTTAAAATCTACAATACGTTTTAAGGCAGCATATTTATCGCGGGCACGAACAATGTAATATTCGTGTTCGATGTTTACGTTACCTGTATTTTTTGTGCCCATGGTTAATTCTACAGGATTATCCATATAGTTCTTAGCTATACGGCGAACTTCTGAAGGCATAGTAGCCGAGAATAACCAGGTTTTTTTGTCATCAGGAGTAGTTGATAAAATGTCGTTGATATCGTCCTGGAAACCCATGTTCAACATCTCGTCAGCTTCATCAAGCACAACATATTTAACGTTTGAAAAATCGATGGCTTTACGGCCAATGATATCCAACATACGGCCGGGCGTGGCCACTACGATTTGAACGCCTTGGCGTATTTCGCGTAGTTGTTGCATAATGTTCGCACCACCGTAAACGGCAACTACGTGGGCATTAGCAACGTTTTTAGAAAAGTTTTTAAGGTCGTTAGCGATCTGTAAACATAACTCACGGGTAGGGCATAAAATCAATGCCTGTGGTTTATTTACTTTAAAATCGATTAGTTCTAACAGCGGCAAACCAAATGCGGCTGTTTTTCCTGTTCCTGTTTGGGCCAAACCAACAAAATCATTAGTGCCTTCTAACAGTACAGGAATACTTTGCTCCTGAATCGGCGTTGGATTTTCGAATCCAAGGTCCTTTACGGCATTAACGACGTCATCACTTATCCCCAATAATTGAAATGGGTTTGTCATTCGTCTTTTATTTTTTAATTGAGCCGCAAAGGTACGGTTAATATTCCGTATTTCACAGATAATCAAGTAAATAGTTTTTGTGGCTAATTATTTGGAAATAAGGAAGTAATGTAAGCAGTAAAATGGATGATGGGTAATGGAAGCGGACTTGGGTCAACCGACAAACGAAATTCTGTATACCTTGTTAAGGTTTTTTTAAGATAAAATATTGATCTTATTTGTTTAAAATGCAGGTATTTGCTGTTATACCATCAGGTGCTACACGTATTTATTTAATATTGCCTTCTGTTTGATCTGATTAGGACTTTGTAAGCTGCTTTTTTATAGCCGTTTTCAGTAATATGGTTCAATAAATAATTATAGGTGCTTTCATTATCTGGATCATGTTGACTGAAACGCTCAATTGCGTATTTGGCCAAAACATATTCCCTTAGCTGCTTATCTGTATTTTTTTCCTTCAAAATAAAATCCAATGCTTCTATGGAAACCGGCTTTTTTTCAAAATTGAACAAGCTTAAATAATGCTTTAATACAGCCGCTCCATAATTGAAAGAAAGCTTTAAATATTTGGGGTTATTAAAATCGTATCTTTTTTGAAAATTGATGAACATTTCACTCACGATGTGCCGCTCTGCATATTTAAAATACCATAAGCCCAAAGAGTATTTTGCATCCATCCGGGCTCTGTCAACCAGGCTATCGGGAATGTTTTTTGCGTTTGCATCTATAAAAACCTTGATGTCATTTTCCATTTTTTCAATGGCATCCATCATCATGTTTTCATCAAAACTTCCCAGTTGGATATTTTCTGGCGCTCTGGTTATTTCTCTTTGATAATTAAATAAGAAGGTATTAATGTCAGCATTATCTCCCTCAAACTTCAGATTGTCATAAAAATTCACATAATCGGAAGTAAACTTAAATTCTTTGCCTTTTTCTAAATAGGCCTCAAAAGTATTTGGACCAAAGTTAATGATGTAATATCCAGTGCCCTTGAGCTGTAAGGTATCTTTAAGCTTACCACTAACATAAAGATTCATTGTCGTATCAGGATCTGGGTCTAACGAATTCGGCGAATAAATATCCACCTGGCTGCCCATCCACGATTGGAAATTTGCTAATTGTGCATTAACGTATATTTTGTTTTTGTTCTTAGAACTGCAACCAAGTAATAGGGCCACAACCAAGAAAAAGAGCGTATTTTTCATGTTGGGAAATTAACAAATATTGTGGTTATTATCTCAACCTTTCTGCCGATCTGATCAGTCTTTCATCTTTATTGATCCCGAAAATGGCCAGTACAATAAATAAGATTGCAATTGCCGGAAGATAAGCACCAATACCAAAAGCCGCCCCTTCAATACCACCAGGTAATTTTTTGGCGTAAATGCTGCACCAAAAGGCAAAACCGCCAATTAGTACAATCGAAAGGATGGCAAACCTTTTTTGAAAACTGCGCTTTCTGAAATTGAAGATATTAACGAAGCAGATAATCGCTACGGCAATATTGGTGATAAGTAAAGGTAGAAATGATATGATTTTGAAAGGCGAACCCGCTTTACCGGCAATTATCTGAAATAAACCACTCGAATAGACTGCTGATTCGGTTCCGGCAATTTCTTTGCTGGCAATAGGTAAAAACAACATCAAAACCAGGGTTAAAGCGGCTAAGAAAAGCCATATCGATTGTATTCTTTGTATCATGTTAATTTGAAATAATAAACAATTATAGGGATTCTATTTCAACCTTGAAAAAACATTTTTTTGGTACGCATAGATTTTGTTAAAACCTGCAAGTTTTAATACATTTGACTTATACCACAAACCCTAACAGCTAAACCAAATTTATTGCCTTTTCTTTTTCTGACTGGTGGCTATAATGCAGCCGATAGAAATTGTTTAAAATAGATTGAATTTTAACTGGCCTACTTTATAAAACGATTTATGTTAAAAAACTTACTTTTTTTAATTGCCCTGTTTGTTGCCGCAAACACCTTTGCGCAAGATACCCTCAAATTCGAAAAAGCTTTAACGGTAGCCAGTGGCAGCCGTTATGGTCGCGAAGCCGTGTATACCGATTTGCTGGCCTGGAAAATGGCTAACCAACAATTGCAGGTGCCAGTAGAAAAAGGCGAATTTTCGACCGGTAAAAATGGCGAAAAAGTATTGTGGAAAGCCATTAAGGCCGATGCTAATGGCCGTTTTAGTGCCTTTTCGAGGAGGTCGTTTCAAACAACAAGTAATCCCTTCCTCAATCCGGGTGGGGTAGACCGCGGGTCTGATTATATCTACCTTACTTACACTTCGGGTGCAGCACAAACTGCAATTTTAAATGTTATAGGCGGCAATAGCATATTTTTTAATGGTATTCCCCACATGGGCGATCCCTACGCATCGGGGTATATGAACATTCCGATTCAGCTAAAAAAAGGAGTAAATGAACTTTATGTACGAGGTGCCAGTGTATTGCCGATGATTATTGTTAACGCTAAAAAACTATTAATCCATACCGATGATATCACTTCGCCCAGTATTGTGCTTAATGAGAAAAATGGCGTACTCAAGGGTGCCCTTACTGTAAGCAATTCATCGTTAAAAGATTATAATGATTTACGTTTCAAAACCATTTTGAACGGTAAGCAGTGCGAGGTAACCATTGCGCGTATTCCGAAACTGAGCATGCGAAAGGTGGTATTTGAAGTAGATGCAAGCGCTGTGGTAAAACCGGGCAATTACAATATCGAATTACAGTTGTTGCAGGGCAATACCCGGATAGACCAGAAAGTGATTGTAATTGAAGCTTTAACGGGTTCATCAACCCATAAGCAAACCTTTGTAAGTAATATTGATGGAAGTTTACAGTATTTCGCTGTTACGCCACAATTAAATGGCTGGAAACCGAATGCCGCCTTGTTCTTGTCGGTTCATGGAGCAGGCGTAGAGGCCATTGGTCAGGCAAAGGCTTATAAATCTAAAGACTGGGGTACGCTGGTTGCTGCTACTAACCGCAGGCCGCGTGGCTTTAACTGGGAAGACTGGGGGCGTAAAGATGCTTTGGAAGTACTCGCATTGGCTAAAAATCAGTTTAAACCAGACGAAAAACAAATTTACCTTACCGGCCACTCGATGGGCGGACATGGTACCTGGTTTTTAGGGGCAACTTATCCCGATAAATGGGCGGCCATTGCACCCGCTGCAGGTTATGCTTCGCTTAAAGATTATGGTTCTGCAGATGGAAAAATTCCCGATAGCAGTAAAAATAGTGTGGAGCGGATGTTATTGAGGGCCGGTAACCAAAGTGATGTTCCGAAACTGGTTAGCAATTATAGTCCTTTGGGCGTGTACATATTGCATGGCGATGCCGATAAAGTGGTTCCGGTTAGTTATGCCCGGCAAATGAAGAAAATACTTGCGGGTTTTCATGCCGATTTTAGCTATTACGAATATCCGGGTGGCGAACATTGGTTCGGCGATCAAAGTGTAGACTGGCCGGCAATTTTCAGCTTTTTTAAATGGCATAACATAGCAGTCGATTCGGCTGTAAATCATATCGATTTCATGACGTCCAGTCCGGGGATTTCGGCAACTTACCGCTGGGCTACCATTGAGCAGCAGGAACAACCTTTACAATACAGCCGGATTATTTTAAACCGCGATCGGAAACAATCGGCCATTACAGGTAAAACCGAAAACGTTGCGACTTTAAAGCTGGCTTTAACAGATTTTGGTGCAAAAGCTAATGTTAAAATAACTTTAGATAGCCTACCAGCCATTAACTTTACCACTCAAAGTGCTAACGACACCCTGTTTTTGGCCAAAAATAACGCAGGTTGGCAAATCCTCAGCGCAGTGAATAAAAGGGATAAAAACCCGGCACGATCGGGTACTTTTAAGGAAGCATTTAACCATAGGATGGTTTTTGTTGTAGGAACAGGCGGTGCCGCCGATGCCACCGATGCCAATTTAAACAAAGCCAGATATGATGCGGAAAGCTGGTATTACCGTGGAAATGGGGCAGTTGATATCATTACAGATAAGGAATTTTCAACATCAAAATATCAGGGGCGTAACATCATTTTATATGGCAATGCCGATAATAATGCTGCCTGGAAAACCTTGTTAAAAGATTGCCCTATACAGGTTAACAATTCGCAAATTACAGCGGGTAAGCAAACCTGGAAAGGCAACGATTTAGCAGCCTATTACATCTGGCCGCAACAAGATAATAATCTGCTGGTTGGTGTAGTGGCCAGTACTGGTGTTGCCGGCATGAAAGCAGCTTATGCCAATCAGTATTTTGCTGGTGGCAGTGGTTTTCCTGATTTTATGATATTTTCGTCTGATTTGCCTAAAGAAGGGAGTAAAGGCATTAAACTGGCTGGTTTTTACAACAACAAATGGCAGTTCGATGAGAAAAACACAGCTAAGCCATAATTACAAGGTTTACGAATAAATGTAAAGCGCTTTCCTTCTAAATAAAAGGAAAAAAGTACTTTTGCATCGCTTTGAGTAAAAAAAGATATTTCATCCAAATCACTTACGATGGCAGCTTATATCATGGCTGGCAGGTTCAACCCAATGCAATTACCGTGCAGGAGTTGTTGGATAAAGCTATGGCTACGGTTTTTAGGCAACCGATCGAAACCCTGGGCTGTGGCCGCACCGATACCGGTGTGCACGCTAAAGATTTTTATGCACATTTTGATGTGGAAGGCCTGGATGAAAGCAAAGTTTTAAGTGCTGTTGGTGGAATTAATGCCCTTTTGCCCTATCAAATTGCGACGAAACGGATTATTCCGGTGCATAATGAGGCACATGCGCGCTTCGATGCTACTTCAAGAGCTTATAAATACCATGTTCATTTCGAAAAAGATCCGTTTAAATTAAACCGGTCGTGGCTGGTTAAAGACCGCCTGGACATGAAGGCCATGAATGAAGCAGCTGCTTTGTTGTTAAACTATACCGATTTCTCCTGTTTCAGCAAATCGAATACGCAGACCTTTACCAACAATTGCAAAATTGTTAAAGCGGTTTTCGAAGAACAAGAAGATGGTTTGGTGTTTACCATTCAGGCCGACCGTTTTTTAAGGAACATGGTGAGGGCCATTATGGGTACCCTGGTGCAGATTGGAAAAAAAGAGATAGATTTAGCCGCATTTAAAGCAGTAATAGAAAGTAAAAACCGCAGTAAGGCTGGTCAATCGGTACCTGCTTGTGGTTTGTATTTGGTGAAGATTGAGTATCCTTATCTAGGCTAATTGTTTGAACTGGTTAATCGGTTAATTGTAGCTATGTGCGATTAATCGATTAATAAGTGAATCAATCAGTTAACCAATTTTACAATTAGACAGTTAACCACAAAATGGCAGTTACCGGCGACGTATATAACACAGGATTACTTAAACGCATTTTTAAATACGTAAGGCCTTATCGTGCTGTTTTTGTTTGGTCGGTTATTTTAACCATCCTGCTGGCTGCGATTTCTCCGGTGCGTCCGTTTTTGATTAAATATACACTCGATCATTATATTTTAGCAGGCAATTATTCGGGTTTGGTTAATATGACCATGCTGATGGTTTTTATGTTGGTGCTGCAAACGCTTATCCAGTATAATCATACGCTTTTAACCAATACCCTGGGGCAGTCGGTGATCCGCGATTTGCGCATTAATGTTTTTAACCACATTACTAAATTGCGGCTTAAATTTTTCGATAAAACACCCATCGGACAATTAATTACACGTACTGTTTCCGACCTGGAAACCATTGCCGATATTTTTTCGGAAGGTTTAATTTCCATGATTGGCGATAGCTTGCAGGTGGTAGTAATTGTTTGTGTAATGCTTTATACCGACTGGGAATTGAGTTTAGTGGTACTTTTGCCTATTCCGCTTTTGATTATCGCTACGAGGAAATTTCAGCAGGCCATTAAAGTGGCTTTCCAGGAAATCAGGAATGAGGTTTCTAACCTGAACACTTTTCTACAAGAGCATATTACCGGCGTTTCTATTGTGCAGTATTTTGCTCGGGAGAAGCAGGAATATCGTAAATTTTATGCCATTAATAAACGTTATCGCGATGCCAATATCCGCAGTAACTGGTACTATTCTATATTTTTCCCGGTTGTTGAGCTGATTTCGGCCATGTCGTTAGGTTTATTGGTTTGGTATGGAGCCAAAAGTATTCTTTCAAAACCGTTGGATGTAACTCCGGGTACCATTACCCAGTTTATTATGTATCTGGGCATGGTATTTACACCCATTCGCCAGCTGGCCGATAAATTTAATACCCTGCAGATGGGGATGGTTGGTGCCGAACGTGTTTTTAAAGTTTTAGATACCAACGAAACTACGCCAAACACCGGAACGCTTCAACCTGCCAAACTGGAAGGAAATATTAAGTTCGAAAAGGTTTGGTTTGCCTATAATGATGATAATTATGTTTTAAAAGATTTATCCTTCGAGGTAAAATCGGGGGAAACAGTGGCGCTGGTAGGGGCAACCGGAGCTGGTAAATCATCTACAATCAATATCCTGAACCGTTTTTATGAAGTTGAAAAGGGCGATATTACTGTAGATGGCATTCGTATAGAAGATTTTGAGCTCGATTATTTGCGTAGCCACATTGCAACTGTATTGCAGGATGTTTTCTTGTTTTCAGATACCATATTGAATAACATTACCCTCAATAATCCAGAAATTAAGCTGGAACAGGTGGTTAGTGCCGCTAAAAAAGTGGGTGCACACGAATTTATTGAACGTTTGCCCGGCGGTTACCAATATAACGTGATGGAGAGAGGCGCTACACTCTCAGCAGGACAAGCACAGTTGATTTCTTTTATCCGTGCATTGGTGCATAACCCTGCCATTTTGGTTCTGGATGAAGCCACTTCATCAGTTGATACAGAAACCGAATTGCTGATCCAGAAAGCTATTGATAACCTGATGGACGGCCGTACATCTATTGTTATTGCCCACCGCTTATCTACTATTCAGAAAGCCGATCAGATTATTGTATTGGATAAAGGTGAGATTAAGGAAAAAGGTACGCATCAGCAGTTGCTCAAATTAAACGGATATTACAGAAAACTTTACGATCTGCAATTCTCTTCAAAAGGGATTGCTAAAGTTTAAATCTCCGTTATTCCCTGTTATTTTCTTAATTTAACAGCTTCTTAAATTCAGTAGGAAGATGAAATTGTTCAAAATACTTAGCTTATTTATGCTGTTGGTGCTGGGAGTTAATGTTTCGGCGCAACAAAAATACGTAATGGTTATTCATGGCGGTGCCGGTACCATTTTAAAAAAGAACATGAGTCCCGAGAAAGAGGCGGCCTATATTGCCGTTTTAACCCAGGCCTTGCAGGCAGGCTATGCGCAAATTAAAGCAGGTAAAACCAGTTTGGATGCGGTAGAAGCCACCATTCATGTGTTGGAAAACGATCCGCATTTTAATGCAGGTAAAGGCGCTGTTTTTACCCACGATGGCCGCAACGAACTCGATGCCGCTATTATGGATGGAAAAACCCTGATGGCTGGGGCTGTTGCAGGGGTTACCACCATTAAAAACCCGATTTCGGCGGCCAGGGCTGTGATGGAGAAGTCGGAACATGTGATGCTGGTTGGCGCAGGTGCCGATCTTTTCGCCAAAGAGGTGGGTTTAGAGATTGTAGATCCGAAGTATTTCTGGACAAAAGAACGTTGGGAAGGTTTGCAAAAAGCCATTAAAGAAGATTCAACCAAAGCGGTACTCGATCATGGTAGTAAAAAATCGGAGCTTTTTGGGGTGAAGAACCTGGATTATAAGTTTGGTACCGTGGGCTGTGTGGCGCTGGATAAAGCCGGTAATTTAGCTGCAGGAACTTCGACCGGTGGTATGACGAATAAAAAATATGGTCGCGTGGGCGATGCCCCGATTATTGGTGCCGGCACCTATTGCAATAATGAAACTGCGGGTATTTCGTGTACAGGCTGGGGTGAGTTTTACATCCGTAATGTAGTAGCCAAAACCATTTCTGATTTAATGGAGTATAAAGGACTTTCAGTGGCCGAAGCTTCAAAAATTGCATTGGATAAAGTAGGCAAGATGGGTGGCAACGGAGGTTTAATCGCTTTGGATAAGCAAGGAAATATGACTATGCCTTTTAATACCGAAGGAATGTATCGTGGCGCCATTACAGCCGATGGAAAGATTGAAGTAAGTATTTATAAGTAAGGCAAAGTAATTCATGAAAAAAATCTTTTCCAATTTAACCTTTCAGGTTATTGTAGCCATTATAATAGGTATTAACGTAGGGGCTTACTTTCCGGGCTTTGCGCCAACAGCTAAACTAATCAGTCAGGGATTTATTAACCTGATTAGCATGTTAATTGCCCCCATCATATTCTTTACCATTGTTTTGGGTATCGCACACATGGGCGACATGAAAAAAGTAGGCAGGGTAGGCGGCAAAGCCTTACTGTATTTCGAAATTGTAAGTACAGTTGCCATTGCCATCGGTTTATTGGTAGCCAATATTTTAAAGCCGGGTGCAGGCATGGTTGCGAAAGCCGGAGATACGACAAAAATTGCAGGTTATGCCGAACAGGCTAAGGATATGAACTGGGCTGAGTTTTTTCTGCATATTATTCCGCATAACATCATCGCTTCATTTGCTGAAGGCAATATTTTACAAATTTTATTGTTTGCCATACTTTTTGGCTACGGATTGAACAAGTTAGGCGGCGAAGGGACCGTGGTTTTAAACGCTTTTGATAAAATCTCGAAAGTGCTGTTTAAAATAATGAAGGTGATTATGCGTTTGGCGCCGATTGGGGCCTTTGGTGGTATGGCTTTTAGTATTGGTACGCATGGTTTGCAAAGCATAATCGGGATGGCCAAGTTAATGGGCTCGGTATATTTAACCTGTATTTTATTCATTTTTATTATTTTAAATGGAATTTGCAGGTACTATAAGTTTAGCCTTTGGCAATATCTGAAATATATCCGTCAGGAGATTTTAATTGTACTGGGTACTTCGTCTTCCGAATCGGCCTTGCCCAGTATGATGCAGAAAATGGAAAGCATTGGTTGCGATAAATCGGTAGTCGGTTTAGTTATCCCAACGGGTTATTCTTTTAACCTCGATGGTACAGCAATTTATCTGGCCATGGCGGTGATATTTCTTTGCCAGGTTTTTCATGTCGATTTAACCCTCGGGCAGCAAATAACAGTTTTAGGTGTGCTTATGGTTACTTCGAAAGGCGCTGCGGGTGTTACCGGAAGTGGTTTTATTGTACTCGTATCAACCTTAACTGCATTAAAGATCATGCCCATTGAGCATATTTCTATATTAATTGGTGTAGATCGATTTATGAGTGAGGCAAGGGCTATAACCAATGTAATCGGCAATGGCGTGGCTACCATTGTAATTGCTAAAAGTGAAAACCAGTTCGATCAGGAAAAATATTTAAAGGCCATTCAACCAGCAATGATCGAAAAAGGAGAGGAGAGTTAGTTGGGAGTTTGCAGTTGCCAGTTTGGAGTTTGTTTACGCTAAGTGTTCCCTCCAAACTAAAAACGCCCAACTCCAAACTATTTAACCTATCTTTGTAGCAGAAACAGGCAACACAGCATGTTTAGTTAAACCAGATTACATTGGCTCCAGAAGAACAAAATAACCGCAAAGAAAAAAGCGAGTTACACCCCCGTAACAAACACCGTTCGCGTTACAATTTCAAACAACTTACTGCTGCATCGAAAGAATTAAAACGTTTTGTTTTTAAAAACGAACACAACGACGATTCTATTGATTTTGCTGATCAAAATGCCGTAAAAGCATTAAACAGAGCCTTGCTGAAACACTATTACGATGTTTCGCAATGGGATATTCCAAAAGATTACCTTTGTCCGCCTATTCCGGGCCGGGCAGATTATATTCATTACGTTGCCGATCTTTTAGGCTCGAGCAATAAAGGAAAAAACCCTAAAGGAGCCAGTATAAATGTATTGGATATTGGTATAGGTGCCAACTGTATTTATCCAATTATCGGGCATAGAGAGTATGGCTGGAGTTTTGTAGGTTCAGATATCGATCCACTTTCAGTCGAAGCAGCCAAAAGGATTGTTGATGCTAATAAATCATTGCAAGGCGCAATTGAACCGCGTTTACAAGGTTCTAAAATGGGCATTTTTAGGGGGATTGTAGGTAGGAACGAGCGCTTTGATGCAGTAGTTTGTAATCCACCTTTCCACGCTTCGTTAAAAGAAGCTGAGCAGGGTACCCGTCAAAAGTGGCGCAACCTTGGTGGTGGCGAAAAGGAAGTAAAACACGTATTAAACTTTGGTGGTAACAAGGCCGAGCTTTGGTGTCCAGGGGGAGAACGTGCTTTTGTAGAGCAGATGATCATCCAAAGTGAGCAGACTAAAAACCAGGTTTTATGGTTTACCTCTTTGGTTTCGAAAAGTGCAAACCTAAAAAGTATTTATAATGCTTTGATTAAAGTAAACGCTTTTGAAGTAAGAACTGTCCAAATGAGCCAGGGCCAAAAAATAAGCCGTTTTGTAGCCTGGACTTTCCATGACGAAAAAGAACAGGAAGCCTGGGCTAAGGGATGGAAATAAGTTTGGAGTTAGCAGTTGTGAGTTTTTAGTTGACTAGCGATTGTTTCAAAAAAATAATAAATAAAGCCGGATTAATTTTAATTCGGCTTTTCTTATAGTGGCTGTGTTAGTTGGGATTTGTAATCCCGACTGGAAAATTTTAACTGGAAATTGTAAACTGCCAGGAGGCTATCATTTCTTCTCGTAAGCAATCAGAATAACGAGATCATTACCCGTATCAGGCTCAATACCATGCGAGCTGCCCGGCCGTGTTAAAATGGCATCACCTGGTTTAACGGAGAAAACTTTACCATTCATTTTCATTTTGCCGTTACCACTGATGACGTAATAAATTTCATCTTCTTTTTGCAGGTGGTAGCCGATGGAGGAGCCCGGTTTTAAAATACGCTTTCTGAAAATGATTTTGAGGTTTTTGGCCTGGGCAAAGAAATTAAAACCAATGGTTTCGCCGCCACCATTGTGGGTGCCCGGTTCGGTTTTGGCCACTTCAACATCGTTTTGCAAAATGTACCTGGTTGTATCGGTTGTTTGGGCTTTTGAGCTGGTAGAAATAAAGAATGTAAAAAATAGTATTGCTAATGCATGGTTTCTCATGTGGCTCGTTTTTATATCTGGTTATTGGCTTTAGGCGCTCCGCTTTAGTCTTGATATTCATGTCTTGATACTTTCGACTTCAGTCTTTCTGTTTTCAACTTCCTCCATGTCGGTCTTTCCGTACTAAAGTAACAATTCCTTACATTTTCCTGAAAAAACGGGGCAAATAATATGCTTTTCGGTTTGACTTTCCAGTCAATAATATTAGCTTTGCACAAAAAAATTGATACATGAGCGTTTTAGTAAATAAAGATTCTAAGGTTATCGTTCAGGGTTTTACCGGAAACGAAGGAACTTACCACGCAGAACAGATGTTGGCGTATGGTACAAACGTAGTTGGTGGTGTAACGCCTGGCAAAGGTGGGCAATTGCATTTAGATAAGCCTGTTTTTAATACTGTTAAAGATGCCGTTGATAAGACGGGAGCAAATGTATCTATCATTTTCGTTCCGCCTGCTTTTGCTGCTGATGCGATTATGGAAGCTGCCGAAGGTGGTATTAAAGTGATTGTTTGTATTACTGAAGGTATCCCAACTAAGGATATGATTCAGGTAAAAGAATATATTGCAGACCGTGATGTTACTTTGATTGGCCCTAACTGCCCGGGTATTATCACTGCTGATGAGGCTAAAATTGGTATCATGCCAGGTTTTATCTTCAAAAAAGGTAATGTAGGTGTAGTTTCTAAATCAGGAACTTTAACTTACGAAGCCGTAGATCAGGTTGTAAAAGCTGGTTTAGGTATTACTACAGCTATTGGTATTGGTGGCGACCCGATTATCGGGACACCAACTGTTGAGGCTGTTAAATTATTAATGAACGATCCTGAAACACACGGTATCATCATGATTGGTGAAATTGGTGGTGGAATGGAAGCTGAAGCTGCACGCTGGATCAAAGAACACGGTACTAAACCTGTTGTTGGTTTCATCGCTGGACAAACTGCGCCTCCGGGACGTAGAATGGGGCACGCTGGTGCTATTGTTGGTGGTGCAGATGATACTGCTGCTGCTAAAATGAAAATTATGGCTGAGTGTGGTATCCGCGTAGTAGAAAGTCCTGCTGAAATCGGTGCTGCAATGGCAGAAGAATTAGCGAAGTAAGATTTTTAAAATTTATATAAAGAAAAGCGTTTCGATTAGGTTCGGAGCGCTTTTTGTTTATCGCTTGTTTTTTACCGCAAAGGCCGCAAAGAACTGACGCAAAGTATGAAAAGCTTTAGGTTTGATATTATTTAACCACCGAGATTCTGTGTTGAATTCCAAAAAATATTTTAATTAGTTATCTTTGTTATCTAAGGCAGTCATAGAACTAGCTTGTAATAGCGTATTGATCTTGTATTGGTACGCTATTCTCTTTTTGGAGGTACTCTTTATCATAAGCATTTTTGTTTTTGAATAGAGTGTATATCATTTCCAGCATTTTTCTTTGTACAGCTACCAGTCCTTTCATTTTTATTCCATTTCTAGCGAATATTCTGGCATATATTGCTTTAAATCTTTCATCCCACTTAACAGCACTTAAACTTGGCAGGTACATAGCCTTCCGTAAATGGCGGTTTCCTTTTTTTGATATTTTCGGTTTCCCTTTTACTGATGTGCCGGATTGTTTCTCCTTCACATCGAAGCCTGCATAGCTCGCGAGCTGTTTTTTACTGCGGATTAGCTCAAAGCCATTGGTTTCTCCCAAAACAATTACAGCAGTCAGTTCTCCAACACCGGGGATTGTACAAATTGTTTTCACATCCTCCTTTAGCTCATTGTCTTCATTAATAAGTTCTGATATATCCTTTTTGATTTCCTTTTCCTGTGCATTAAGAAAAGCGATCCTCGCCTGTAAGCGGTCCAGACTTTTCTGATAAGGGTAAGCCTCTGCTTTTTCCGCATGGAGCTGGTTTTTTACTGTCGATCTCTCGTTGCGTTCCCGTGTCAGTTGCTGTAAACTCCTGTATATCTTTTTGGGTTTTTCCCAATTCTCCAACTTCCGGCTAAGGCCAAATCTTGCAATAGCTTCCGAACAGGTTTTGTCTGTAATGGTTTTTACCTCCAGACTGCGCATATAGTTGCTTATCTTATTGGGAAGGACAATACTTACATAATGACCGTGTTCGGCTAAATAATAAGCAAACTTTTGATGGTAAACTCCTGTAGCCTCCATAACGTAATGCACACCCAATGTATTGTCAGAAAGTTTTTTTACCCAGTCAACCAACAGTTTCATTCCTGCTTCGCTGTTTTCGAAAACTTTATGGGCATAAAGCTCTTCTGATAAATCATCTAACAATCTGCCCATGGTTACAACTAGTTCCTTTTGGGCAACATCTATACCCAATACCTGTTTTAATACTTTTTTCATCGCTTAAGAATTTTATAATTGATGAATCTCCCTTCGTTTTTTCTCCTGGTTGGATATTCTGGATAATATGATTTACATAATTCCTTACATTCTGTTCAAACTCTAAAAGATAGAAAAAGATGAGGCTAAATCTCGGTGACAATATACTTGATAGTTATTTAGACACAAATGTGCTCTCATCTTCACTCAATTATATTTACTAATTTAAACTTTTGTAAACATAGGAGCACACGGAGAGAGGCACGAAGAACAATGAGACTTTTTGTTAGGCTTTAGTTTTTGGCTCAAATCTCAGGTGTACTGAGGTGTCTAAGGTGGTTAATAATGTAAGTGGGCACCTCACCACAAGCTTTGTCAGGGTGAAGTAAACACTAATACAAACTGTTGAAACAGCAAACCAAAACCTATAGCTTTAACGTATATTGTAACATGAGAACGATGTTAAATAAACTATTTTTAGTTTCGGCTGTTTTTTTAATTACAGGGCTTTCGGCCTGTGCACAAAAACAGGATAAGCAAGAAGCAAGACAGCCAAAGGAAACAGCACAAATTATAGCCAAGAAAAAAATGAACTGGAATCCATTAACACCCGAAGAGGAAAGAGTAATTGTAAATAAAGGTACTGAATATCCTGGAACAGGCAAATACGAGCATACCACAGATAAAGGAACCTATACCTGCAAGCGCTGCAATGCGGCCTTGTATCGCTCAGAAAGCAAGTTCGATGCGCACTGCGGCTGGCCAGCATTCGACGATGAAATTAAAGGTGCGGTAAAACGCATTCCTGATGCAGACGGATCGCGTACAGAAATTGTTTGTGCCAATTGTGGCGCACACTTGGGACATGTATTTTTAGGAGAAGGCTTTACCAATAAAGACACCCGTCATTGCGTAAATTCTATTTCCATGAATTTTGTACCCGATAAGAAATAAGGTGGGTATAGAAGGGTTAGGTAGAGGTGTATGGCAATAAGCTGTACACCTTTTTTTGTGGTGTTTTGTAATAATTCTAATGGTCAATCGTTTGCGCGTTTTTTTGATTGCTACAGATGTTTTTTAATGCCCTATTTTAGTCGAACTAACCAGTATATATCAACAATCAGGAAGCATAATGAAACACAAACTTTTGCTCTTAGCCATAATCTTGTTTACATCCTGTTCGGCATTTGCCCAAAAAGCAGTTAAAAAAATTACTCAGCCAAAACCCAATATCGTTTATATACTTGCCGATGATATGGGCTACGGTGAGTTGGGATGCTACGGGCAGGATAAAATAGAAACTCCCAATCTGGATGCTTTGGCCAAACGAGGCATGAAATTTACCCAACATTATGCCTACCCGGTATGTGCACCATCGCGTTATATTCTAATGACCGGCCAAAACTCAGGCAAAGCTTTTATCCGTGGTAACCACGAATGGGGCGAGCGCGGACCTGTGTGGGATTTTAAGGCTATGGAAGAAAATCCTTATTTGGAAGGGCAGTACCCGATACCCGATTCAACCATTACATTAGCAGAAGTGCTGAAAAATGCTGGTTACACCACAGGTATGGTGGGTAAATGGGGTTTGGGTGCTCCGTTTACTACTGGTTTTCCTACAAAACAAGGTTTCGATTATTTTTACGGCTATATCTGCCAGCGGCAAGATCATACTTATTACAGCGGTCACCTGTGGGAAAACGAAAATAGAATACCTTTAGATAACAAAATACAGGCACCCACGGTAATTTTCCCTAAAGGATTGGATAGTTTAGACGAGAAAAATT
Source organism: Sphingobacteriaceae bacterium (assembly GCA_965284455.1). GTDB lineage: Bacteria > Bacteroidota > Bacteroidia > Sphingobacteriales > Sphingobacteriaceae > Pedobacter. Next base: position 3,161,931 of record OZ260086.1, on the reverse strand, counting down.
ATGAAAAATACGCTCAGAAGGATTATGCACCCGATTTTTTGATCAAGGCTGCGCTAAAATTTATTGATAAAAACGCTGCTAAACCCTTTTTCCTGTATTACCCAACACCTTTGCCTCATGTTTCATTGCAAGCGCCTAAAGATCTGGTAGCTTATTATCATCAGAAATTTGGCGATGAAAAACCATTTCTGGGCGATGGCTCTTATTTCCCTTGTCGCTATCCCCGCGCTACTTATGCAGCCATGATTACTTTACTGGATAGACAGGTAGGTGAATTAATTAAAGAACTAAAGGCAAAAGGCGTTTACGATAATACCATCATTTTATTTTCGGCCGATAACGGTGTGGCTTTTAATGCGGGGGTAGACCCAACGTTTTTTAATAGTGCCGGGCCATTTAACGGCAATTTTGGCTGGGGCAAAGGTTTTGTGCACGAAGGCGGAATCAGAGAACCTTTTATTGTTTCGTGGCCAGGTAAGGTAAAACCCGGTAGTACAAGCAATCTGATTGCTTCGACCATGGATATGATGCCTACCTTTTGCGATTTGCTTGGTTTAAACACACCAAAAGAGGTAGATGGGATCAGTATTTTACCAACTTTACTGGGGCAGCAGCAAAAAAATACCCATCCGTATTTATATTTTGAATATCCTGAATATGGTGGTCAGCAGGCTATCCGTTTGGGCAATTGGAAAGGGCTACGTTTAAATATGCTTAAAGGCAATGCGAAGTGGACTTTGTATAATCTGGAGAACGATATCAAAGAAGAAAACGACTTAGCCGCACAACATCCTGATATTATCGAAAAAATGATTAAAATCAGTAAGCAGGAACACCGTACCCCGGCCTTATCGCGCTTTTTAATCCCGGTTTTAGAACACGAAATGAAATAAATTATACCACCAGACCAAGGTTTTTTTAAAAGGCCTAAATCGTACTTAGCACAGTGTTAAGCAGCGATTTTATACCCGAAATCCTGGTCTGGTATTTCAGTTAACAAGTCATCGTTTGCCTGTGTAAAACCAATTAACAGCTTCATTTTAAACTAAATGCTTATATTTGCAGGCTCGATAAAGAATTTTAGCCTATGAAGTATCTTCTGTTATTAAGTAGTTTGTTCTTGTTTTTACACAGTAATGCACAAGATTCTGGATCATCAGCAAATGAAACAGATAGTATTAAAAAAACAGTTCTCGCCACTTATTACCACAGAAAATTTGAAGGCCACCGTACCACAAGTGGTGCCCGCTACAGGTCAAAAAAACTAACCGCCGCACACCGTACACTGCCATTCGGTACATTAGTTACGGTTACCAATCCTGTTAACGGAAAATCGGTAGTTGTGAAGGTGAACGATCGTGGTCCTTTCTCTAAAAGACTGGCTATCGATCTATCAGAAAGGGCTGCTAAACAGATTGGTATCTACCGCAAAGGTATTGCTAAAGTTAACCTCAGTTACACTGTTGAATAGTACTCTTTTTAGCTCTATTTCGGGCTTAAAATACCCCTCAAATTTAAGTTATTAACACTCTTTTTTGTTTGTTAAACCCTTTAAAAGAAACAATTAGCTTTTTTTTGGCTTGAAAATGATATTGGGCTGATCGTTTTTCCCCAGCAATCGGGTAGGGTGTTAACAACTTTGGTTCACTAAAAAGGGCCACCGTATATATATTTGTTATAACAAAGTTCTTTAACTTCTTGCACTTGAAAACAAATATAAAAGCTTAGTTTTTAGTAATTTATGCGTATATCTCTCAGATTGCAATTTTAAATTTTCCGAACTAAAAACCCAGTTGTTTGTCAGGTAATAGGGTTAGCACTTTCACTACAGCGTTTTGATAAAAGACATTACAATCATCATATAAAATTGATGGATGCGTGCCTTTGTCGGCTCTGTTAAAAATTAGATTTAAAAACATCAGCGTATGGAACAGGAATTATTACTACAAGAAAACAAAGACAGATTTGTGCTTTTGCCGATTAAGTATCCGGCAATCTGGGAAATGTATAAAAAGACCGAAGCTAGTTTTTGGACAGCAGAAGAGATTGATCTTTCTGACGACCAGAAACACTGGGATAATTTAAATGATGGCGAAAGACATTTCATTTCTCATATTCTTGCTTTCTTTTCTGCTAGTGATGGTATTGTAAACGAAAACCTTGCAGTAAACTTCATGAGTGAGGTTCAGTTGCCCGAAGCACGTTGCTTTTATGGTTTCCAGATTATGATGGAAAACATCCATGCCGAAACCTATGCGCTGTTAATCGATACTTATATTAAAGATCCGGAAGAGAAAGACCGTTTATTTCATGCTATCGATACTGTTCCGGCAGTAAAAAGAAAAGCAGAATGGGCGCTACGCTGGATCGAAAACGGAACCTTTGCCGAACGTTTGGTAGCTTTTGCTGCGGTTGAAGGTATTTTCTTCAGCGGAAGTTTCTGCTCTATTTTCTGGTTAAAGAAACGTGGCTTAATGCCGGGCTTAACTTTCAGTAACGAGCTGATCTCGAGAGATGAAGGTTCTCACTGCGAATTTGCCTGCCTGTTATACAGCATGTTGAGCAACAAGTTGAGCGAAGAACAAGTTCACTCAATTATCAGCGATGCAGTAGAAATTGAGAAAGAATTTATTACCGATGCGTTGCCAGTTGCTTTAATTGGTATGAATGCAAAATTAATGAGCCAGTACATCGAGTTTGTTGCCGATAGATGGTTGCAGGAATTAGGTTACAAAAAAATATACAACGCAACCAACCCATTCGATTTTATGGAAATGATTTCGTTGCAGGGTAAAACCAATTTCTTCGAAAAACGTGTTGGCGATTATCAAAAAAGTGGTGTATTAACCTCTGCTGATAACAAAGCTCAGGCGTTTTCTTTAGATGAAGACTTTTAAGGTAGAAGGTTAGAAGGCGGAAGGCATAAGGTCTTGATACCTGATACTTACTACTTGATACTAAAATAAACAAAAACTACAAAAGTGATGATTAAGTCCTGATACTTGATACTCACGACTTAATATAAAACTTAAATCTCATAAAATATGTTCGTACTAAAAAGAGATGGCCGGAAAGAGCCGGTGCAATTTGACAAAATCACAGCACGTATTCAAAAACTTTGCTATGGTTTAAATTCAGATCTTGTAGATCCGATCGATGTTGCCAAAAAGGTAATCGAAGGTTTATACGATGGTGTAACTACCTCAGAGTTGGATAACCTTGCGGCAGAAACAGCGGCATCGTTAACTACAAAACACCCTGATTATGCTTTGCTAGCTTCGCGTATTGCGGTTTCTAACCTGCATAAAAACACCACTAAATCATTCTCGGGTACGATGAAAATGTTGTACGAATATTTCGACCCGAAAGCGCAGAAAGAGGCACCTCTTATCGCTGATGATGTTTATGAGATTATTGAAAAAAATAAGGATATTTTAGATAGTTCTATTATTTACGACCGCGATTTCGGTTTCGATTATTTCGGTTTTAAAACTTTAGAAAAATCTTACCTTTTAAAAGTTAATGGTCAGATTGTTGAGCGCCCTCAGCATTTGTTCATGCGTGTTTCAGTTGGTATCCACAAAGAAGATATCGAAAGCGCAATTAAAACCTATAACTTAATGAGCGAGCGTTGGTTTACACACGCTACGCCAACTTTGTTCAATGCAGCTACACCTAAACCTCAAATGTCGTCATGTTTCTTGTTAACCATGCAGGATGACAGTATTGAGGGTATTTACGATACTTTAAAACAAACCGCTAAAATTTCGCAAAGTGCCGGTGGTATTGGTTTAAGCATTCATAACATCCGTGCAACCGGTTCATATATTGGCGGTACAAATGGTACAAGTAACGGTATTATTCCAATGTTACGTGTATTTAACGATACTGCGCGTTATGTAGATCAGGGTGGAGGTAAACGTAAAGGTGCTTTCGCGATCTATTTAGAGCCTTGGCATGCTGATGTTTTCGAGTTCTTAGATTTGCGTAAAAACCATGGTAAAGAAGAAATGCGCGCGCGCGATTTATTCTATGCCCTTTGGATCAACGATTTGTTTATGCAACGTGTTAAAGACAATGGTGATTGGACCTTGTTCTGTCCGCACGAAGCGCCAGGTTTGGCAGATTGTTTCGGTAAAGAGTTCGAAGAATTATATGCTAAATACGAAGCAGAAGGCCGTGGCCGTAAAACGGTTAAGGCACAAGAGCTTTGGTTTGCTATTTTAGATTCGCAGATTGAAACCGGTACACCTTATATGTTGTTTAAAGATGCAGCGAACAGCAAATCTAACCAGCAAAACTTAGGTACCATTAAGAGCTCTAACCTGTGTACCGAAATTATCGAGTATACCTCTAAAGATGAAGTTGCAGTTTGTAACTTAGCTTCACTGGCATTGCCACGTTTCGTAATCAACGGTGCTTTCGATCACCAAAAATTATACGATGTAACTTATCAGGCTACTTTAAACCTGAACAAGATCATCGATCACAATTATTATCCTGTTCAGGAAGCTGAAAACTCTAACATGCGCCATCGTCCCGTTGGTTTAGGTGTACAGGGGTTAGCTGATGCCTTTATCTTATTGCGCTTGCCTTTCGAAAGCGATGAGGCCAAACGTTTAAATAAAGACATCTTCGAAACGATTTATTTTGCTTCGATGTCAGCTTCACACGATTTAGCTGTGAAACACGGTCCTTACCAAACATTTAAAGGTTCACCATTATCAAAAGGTAAATTCCAGTTCGATTTGTGGAATGTAACACCAGATAGCGGTCGTTGGGATTGGGATGCATTGCGCAAAAAAGTAGTTAAAGATGGTGTGTATAACTCATTATTAGTTGCACCAATGCCAACTGCATCTACTTCGCAGATTTTAGGTAACAACGAGTGTTTTGAGCCATATACTTCAAACATTTACACCCGTCGTGTATTGAGTGGAGAGTTTGTGGTAGTAAACAAACACTTATTGAAAGATTTAGTAGCATTAGGTTTGTGGAATAATGATATGAAAAATCAGATCATTTTGGCCAATGGTTCAATCCAGGCAATTCCATCAATTCCTGATTACATTAAAGAGCTATACAAAACTGTTTGGGAAATTAAGATGCGTAACATCATCGATATGGCTGCCGACCGCGGTGCCTATATCTGCCAGTCGCAATCTTTAAACCTGTTCGTAAATGCACCGAACACTTCAAAATTAACTTCAATGCACTTCTATGCATGGGAAAAAGGTTTGAAAACCGGTATGTATTACTTACGTACACAGGCAGCTTCGCAAGCAGTTAAATTTACAGTAGAAAACCAGGGTGGTAAAGCCATAGAAGCGGTTATCCCTGCTGAAATGACACAAGATCAGGTTGCAGAAGAAATCGTTGACGGACCAGTTTGTTCGATGGAAGAAGGTTGCATTAGCTGTTCAGGTTAAACCTAACGTTTTTAAAGACCAAAGCAGAAAGACTAAAGCGAAAAGCCTGCTATTCAGTCCGTCATTGCGAGGCTGGATTAGTGCGAGCCGAAGCAATCTTTTTCGAGGTAAAAGTTAAATTTACATATTCAAAATTAAGTAAGGTTTTGGGCAAACGCTCAAAACCTTTTTTTGTTAATATTAGTTAAAGTTGTTAAGCCTTGTTAAATCACTTCATCATCTCTATGGTATTGCTTATCTTGTTGTAAATCAAAAAATCTATGAAGAAATGCCTCACCATTATTTGCCTGCTATTTTTTGTAAGACCTGCTGTTTCACAAACCTTTAAGCTGATGGGGACAGTAATCAATTCGAAAGAAAGCACTATCACCTTTATGAGATATGATGGCCCGATAATAGCTGGTATCAGTTCTGATAAAAGATACAAGGTGAAATTAAATGATAAAGGCAAATTCGATATTGTTTTGCCTGTCGAAACCATTTCAAAATGGTTATTAGAAATTGGCAACGACCGTTATGATGTGTTTATACTTATTCCTAATGAAGACGTAAATATTTTGGTAGATGCTAAAGAAAATGGCCTAATGATGAATACTAAAGCTGTAGGGCCTCATGCAGCCAATTTCAATTATTTTAGTTATTATCTTAAAAAGAATAGAGAAAAATATCCCTCAGAAACTTACATTGCCCGAACAGATACATTAGATGTGCCCGGGTATATAAAGTTTCAGGAAGAGGTGTCTCAATATAGTTTAAAGATGTTAGATGAATACAGGAAGTCGTTCAAACTGACAAATAATTATTACCAGTGGCTAAAAACTACTTATAAATATAGCCCTTACAATGACGCTATTGCCTGGGTAAGAGCAAAAAGAAAAATAAAGGATCCAACAGCATTTAAACTTATCACTGCACAATTTGGTGATGACGATTATGCTGCCAAAAACTGCATCGAATACAATAATCTATTAGAGTATTACATGCATTATAAATTTAACGCGGTAACCTATCCTGTTGATGGGATCAAATTTGTAGATTTTGTGAATACAACAAATTTTAATGGAATAACCAGGTCGGTTGCACTAACACGTAGGATGGTAACCTTTACCACATTGAAAAATGATAGTTTATACAATGCTATTTTCCATAAGTTTAATGCCAGTGTAAAGGATAAAGAACTGTTAAAGTTAGTTACAGATTCTAGAAATGCCCAATTAGGCCAAATGAGTAATAAAATAAAAGAAAATATTAATAAGGCCAATAGTTTAAACCAGATTTTGAATAAGTATAAGGGAAAACTAATCTACCTGGATTTTTGGGGAAGTTGGTGTGCTCCTTGTCGCGCCGAGATGCCTAACGCGATCAAATTGAGAGAAAAACTAAAAGGAAGAGATATTGTATTTGTTTATTTTGGCTATAAGGATGTTCATGATAAATGGCTAGCTGCTCAACAAGAACTCAAAATAGAAGGGGAGCATTATTTGTTAAACTCCGAACAGATAGCTGAGGCAAATGATTTGTTTGAAATCAGAGGTGTTCCCCGTTATGTGATCATTGGAAAAGATGGTACCTTAATCAATAAAAACGCAAATAGGCCCGGGGAAGTTTATGAAGAGCTAAATAAGTTATCAACAAAATAAAAATTAAAAGCAATTGTAAAGTAAGGTTTTGGGCAAACGCTCAAAACCTTATTTTTTGTTTATATTTTTGTATTGTTCAGTAGTTCATTAGTACATAATTGCTATACGCCAATGAACTAATGACCATTGAACCAATGAACCCTTAAAAATGTCTGCACACATCCATAGCGCCAAACACGAAATCATTCCTTGCGAAAGGTGCGGAATGGCTATTGAGTGCAAGGCCAACGCTTACACCAAATGCCAGTGTAGTGTAGTACAGCTTAGCATTAACGAAGTACAGCATATTTCCGAATTGTACGATGGCTGTTTATGCGCCAAATGCCTGTTCGAATTGCAACAGGAATATAGGGAAGAAATAGGAGTATAATCTTTAGCCCTCCGTGGTAAAAAATATTTAAACAAATCTGATGGTCTGGGTGTACTCCAATCTGGTCAATGCTGCTAGGTCAAAAAAAGGACAAATTTTTCCGGTTAATTGTAAATAGTACAATTAAAATTCACGCAGATATTAAGCAAAATAAAAACACCTGTTTTGGGCTGTTTATAAGCATTCAGATGCCTGAATCCTAAAAATGTCATCTGCAGTTTGTACTTCTGAGATCGTGTTTCTGAAGGCTTCTTTCGGGCCTTAAATTCAATTAAAAATTTCTTAAAAATAAGTGTTAAATCTGGTAACAAAGCACATAATTTGATGTCAATAGCATGCTTAATAAATGGTTTATTAGGCTTAAAAAAAATAAAAATCATATAAATTATGGAATCGCTCATTTCAAATTACTGGTGGGTTTTAGTGGCACTGTTGTGCTTTGTTTTATACAAATATATTTTACGTTTCCTATTCGGGATGGTCATCGTACCCGAAGACAGAATCGGGTTAATTACCAAAAAATTCGTGCTCTTTGGATCGGATCGGGAGCTGCCCGATGGACGCATTATCGCCATTAAAGGCGAAGCTGGTTTTCAGGGAAAAACCCTGGCACCGGGATTATATTTCGGGATGTGGTTTTGGCAATATAGCGTAACTATGGAGCAGTTTACCATTATCCCCGAAGGTAAAATCGGGCTTATTATGGCTAAAGATGGGGCCGAAATCCCAACAGGGAATATCCTCGGACAAAAAGTAGAGTCTGATAATTTTCAGGATGCAGTAAAGTTTCTCGAAAATGGTGGTCAGCGAGGCCGGCAAACATCTTATATCACTTCTGGTTCATACCGTATCAATACCATGCTGTTTCAGGTTTCGGTTACCGATATGATCCGCATTCAGGAAAGTATGGTTGGTATTGTAACAACCCTGGATGGTTTACCGATCGAAGCCAACCAGATTGCAGGTAAATTGGTAGAAGGGCATAATAACTTTCAGGATTTTGATGCCTTTATTAAACAGGGCGGTAACCGTGGTTTACAGCCGCAGGTAATTTTAGCAGGTTCTTATAACCTCAATCCCTGGGCTATCCAGCTAGAAGAAATTCCGATGACCGAAATTGCCATAGGTTATGTTGGCGTAGTTATTTCGTTTATTGGTACCGATGGAAATGATTTAACCGGAGCCGATTTTAAACACGGTAATATTGTAGGCAAGGGATCGAAAGGGGTTTGGTTAGAGCCGCTTGGTCCGGGGAAATACCCCATTAACAAATACATTATGAAGGTAGAGCTGGTACCTACAACCAATTTGGTACTAAACTGGGCATCGGCACGTAGCGAGGCGCACAACCTGGATAAAAACCTATCGACCATTACTGTACGTTCGAGAGATGGTTTCCCTTTTAACTTAGACGTGGCGCAGATTATCCATGTACCAACAACCGAAGCTCCAAAAGTAATTGCCCGTTTTGGTAATATGGTTAACCTGGTTTCGCAGGTTTTAGAACCTACCATTGGTAACTATTTCCGTAACTCGGCGCAGGGAAGTGACGTGATTGCTTTCCTGAGTACGCGTAAAGAACGTCAGGAATCGGCAAAAGAACATATCCGTAAGGTACTTGATGAGTATAATGTGAATGCGGTTGATACTTTGATTGGTGATATTGTACCTCCAGAGTCGTTAATGAAAACCTTAACCGACCGTAAAATAGCCGAAGAACAAAAGGTTACTTACGAGACGCAAAAGCAGGCACAGGAAACACGTCAGGGGATGGAAAAAGAAACAGCCATTGCCGATATGCAGAAGGATATCGTAAAAGCACAACAAAGTGTTGAAATTGCCGAACGTACGGCAAGTGCAACAGTTAAAAAATCGGAAGGTGATGCTGCTGGTGTAAAATTAGCAGTGGGAGCAGAGGCCGAAGCTACCAAAATGAGAGCACATGCCGAAGCAGAAGCTACGAAAGCAAGGGCTCAGGCCGATTCTGAAGCGATTAAGTTACGTGCATCGGCCGAGGCAGAGCAGATTTCGTTAACCGGTAGTGCCGAAGCTGGTAAAATTTTAGCTGTGGGTAAATCAACGGCAGAGGCTTACGAGCTTGCAGTTAAGGCTTTGGGCGGTGAAAACTTCACGCGTTACAAAATTACCGAAGAGTTATCAAAAGGTAATGTAAAACTGATTCCTGATGTGCTTATCGGTAATAATGGTAACAATGGAGGTTCGGCCATGGATGGTTTATTGGGACTTAAACTGATGGAGTTAATGGATCCGGAAAAACGTAAGGAAGTGGTTGCTGTTGCCGAAATTGTAGAAACCAAAACAAAACCTAAAAGGGATAACATTAATCCTTAATTGGTTCTAAAATAGCATGGAAAGCCTCGACGGAAGTTGGGGCTTTTTTGTTTGCATGCCTCACTTAATATATCGTCATTTCGACTGAAACGAAGTGAAATGGAGAAATCTACACAGATAGACAATTATTCCAAATACAACCTCTGCTTTTCTCATATTTTTATACAAACCTTACACCCGCTACCTTTATACCTTAAACCTTTTTAGTAACTTTGCAGCCGATTTAGAATGATAGAATTTTGAATGGTTGAATGGATAATGCAAAGCATTCATTCTCTCATTCTCTCATCCAATAATTTTAAAAAATGAAGAAGGTAAAAGTTGGCCTGGTGCAGATGAGCTGTACTAAAGATAAGCAAGAAAATTTAGACAAAGCAATTGCGAAAGTAAGAGAAGCCGCAGCAAAAGGTGCACAGATTGTATGTTTGCAAGAGCTTTTTACCTCGTTATATTTCTGCGATGTTGAGGATTATGATAATTTCGACCTGGCAGAGGCTATCCCCGGGCCATCAACTGATGCCTTGCAGGTAGTTGCCAAAGAACTGGGCGTTGTAATTATTGCCTCTCTGTTCGAAAAACGTGCTGAAGGCTTGTACCACAACACAACAGTTGTTTTGGATGCCGATGGTTCGTATTTGGGTAAATACCGCAAAATGCACATCCCTGATGATCCTGCTTTTTACGAGAAATTTTACTTTACACCAGGCGATTTGGGCTACAAGGTTTTCCAAACCAAATTTGCTAAAATCGGTATTTTAATCTGCTGGGATCAATGGTACCCTGAAGCATCACGTATTACCGCGCTGATGGGAGCCGATATCATGTTCTATCCAACTGCAATTGGCTGGGCTACCGATCAGGATGAGGAAACCAATCAGGACCAATACAACGCATGGCAAACCATTCAGCGCTCGCATGCGGTGGCCAATGGTGTTCCGGTAGTAAGTGTAAACCGTGTAGGTTTTGAGCAAGACGGCGCAATGAAATTCTGGGGTGGTAGTTTTGCTACAAACGGACAGGGCAAAATACTTTATTTAGGTTCTCACGATCAGGAAGAAACCGAAGTAGTAGAACTGGATTTATCAGAATCTGATTTCTTCCGTAAACACTGGCCTTTTTTAAGGGATAGAAGAATTGATTCTTACCAGCCGATTACGAAGAGATATATAGACGGTGATTAAGCTTAAAGACTAAAGCTTAAAGCCAGGAAATCGTCATTTCGAGCGAAGTGCAACGTAGTCGAGAAATCTATTAAAGATCTCTCTTCCGAATGTTCGGGACTATGCTTCATCTGATAGCTATCGGATCGAGATGACGACCATCCAATGTGACACCTTTAAATTATAAGACTACACGAATGTCAAATTTTCCGCCAAGAAAAGAACTAAATATTAATCAATTCTATTACTCTCCCAAGCAGCAAGGCTATGCTTTTCCTGCCGAATGGGCTAAACATGAGGCTACCTGGTTAAGCTGGCCACATAAAGAGGCTTCATGGCCCGGAAAAATCGAAGCTATTTACGGGCCTTATTGCCAGTTTATCAAAGCTGTTGCCGAAGGCGAAAAGGTTCGGATCAATGTAAAAGATGAAGAAATGAAAGCTTTTGCCATTGCAGAACTGAAAAAAGTGGATGCCGATTTAACGCAGATAGAATTTTATTTCAACGAAACGAATGATGCCTGGTGTCGCGATCATGGCCCTGCATTTGTGCTGAAAGGAAATGAAAAAGCGGTTGTAGATTGGGGCTACAATGCCTGGGGTGGTAAATACCCGCCGTTTGATCTGGATGATGTGGTACCTACTAAGATTGCCAAACATTTGGAGCTGCCCTTATTTCTTCCGGATATTGTTATGGAGGGTGGTTCGGTAGAATTTAATGGCGCCGGAACGGTTTTAACCACTACAGCTTGCTTATTAAACGAGAACCGCAATCCACACCTAACAAAGGAGCAGATAGAACAATATTTGCTTGAATATTATGGTCAGGATCAGGTATTATGGTTGGGTGATGGCATTGTAGGTGATGATACCGATGGTCACATTGATGATATTACCCGTTTCGTAAACGAGGATACCGTATTAACAGTTGTAGAAAGTAATCCTCTGGATGAAAACTATGTGCTTTTACAGGAAAATCTGGAGGCTTTAAAAGCAATGAAACTGAAAGATGGTCGTGCGTTAAACATTGTTGAATTGCCAATGCCATCACCTGTAATTTACGACGATACCCGCTTACCGGCATCGTACGCAAACTTTTACATTGCCAATGCAGCGGTAATTGTTCCGGTGTTTGACGATGTAAACGATCAAAAAGCTTTGGAAATTATTCAGAGTTGTTTCCCTGATCGTAAGGTGATCGGTATCAATTCAGTTGATATCATCTGGGGATTGGGCAGTTTCCATTGCCTGAGCCAGCAGGAACCATCGGTTTAAGCTTTATTCCACGCGGTTGTCATCCTGAGCCTGTCGAAGGATTTTCGAGGTGTTTAGTAAACTCAAAATGACAACTTTAGTGAGGAATATTTTAGTAACTTTATTTTGTAAAGTTCTTTTATGGCGACAGTACACAATTATTTTGTCTACATTTTGGAATGCGCAGATAAAAGTTATTATGTTGGCGTAACAAACGATTTAGAGATTAGACTTGCACAGCATAGCGATGGCGAAAATGTGCTTGCCTACACCTTTTCAAGAAGACCGGTAGTTTTAAAATATTACCAAAGGTTTGATCTGATTGAAGATGCTATAGATTTTGAAAAGCAGGTGAAAGGGTGGAGTAGAAAGAAAAAAGAAGCCTTGTTTATCGAAAACTGGGAAGAAATTGTGAGGCTGTCAAACAACAAAAATAAATAACAGATTGAGTCTTCGACAGGCTCAGACTGACAAACTATAAATAATAAATGAAATTACTAGAAGGAAAAACAGCATTAATTACCGGCGCATCAAAAGGAATTGGCCGTAAAATAGCGGAAAAATTTGCAGAGCAAGGTGCTAATGTAGCATTCACCTATTTATCATCTGTGGAAAAGGGTCAGGCTTTAGAGCAGGAATTGCAAAGTTTTGGCACCAAAGTTAAAGGTTACCGCTCTGATGCTTCTAAATTTGATGAGGCTGAGCAGTTGATCAATGATATCGTGGCAGAATTTGGTACAATTGATATTGTAGTAAACAATGCTGGTATTACCAAAGATGGCTTGTTAATGCGTATGAGTGAAGAGAACTGGGATGATGTAATCAACATCAACTTAAAATCGATCTTCAACGTAACCAAGGCAGCTTCTAAAGTGATGATGAAAGCGCGTAAAGGTGTTTTCATTAACATGAGTTCGGTTGTTGGTGTAACAGGTAATGCTGGTCAGGCCAATTATGCGGCTTCTAAAGCTGGTATCATTGGTTTTACCAAATCAGTAGCTAAAGAATTGGGTTCGAGAAATATCCGCGCCAATGTGGTTGCTCCGGGTTTTATCCGCACCGAAATGACTGAGGTTTTAGATCCTAAAGTGGTTGAAGGCTGGGAAAAAGATATTCCGTTAAAACGTGCCGGCGAAACTGAAGATATTGCCAATGTTTGCGTATTCCTGGCTTCTGATATGAGTGCTTACGTAACCGGACAAACTTTATCGGTTTGCGGTGGGATGTTGTAATTAAGCTGAAAGCATAAAGATAAAAGTAAAAATCTGCCAGCGACCGAATGATCTGGCAGATTTTTTTATTTAAATAGCGATGATGTTTAGAAAAATAGTTCTACTCAGTGCCTGTATTTTGATTTTAGTGCTTTGCATCACCGCATCATTCGACAGTGCAGCCGATGGAAATACTGTGATTGGTTTTCCTTTTGTCTTTTATAAATATTTAGCAGGAAAGCGATTCCCGGAGCCAGCAACGCGTTATAGCTTCAATTTCTTTAGCTGTGTTATCGACATCATAATTCTTTTTGCTGTTCCTTTTGTAAGCTTGCTTTTTTATCAAAGAAAACAGGCTGCTAAAAAGAAATAACAATATTGAAAGGTTGAAGGTTCTGGTAGCAGAACACTGCAAACTTTTAACATATAGGTTTTTAGTGGCAGAATGTGTAAGGGGGTAGCTAAGGGGCTTTCGAGTGCCGTAAAATATTAAAGAAGTCAAGTTTTTAAACTATTGTTGTCCGGTAAAATGGCTAATAAAAAATAAAGGGGTTGCATATAGCAGCCCCTTATTTCATACTTTTATTTTTCGACAAACAGAAGTATGCTGCAAAATAACATTTTTTCCGGACAGCCGGTGTTTTCTCAAATAATTGGTTTGATAAAGCGGAGCGGTTTCAATAATCTTGTGCAGAAACACAATGCCAACCGTTATTGCAAGCGGTGCGGGGCCTGGGAACACTTTGTGAGCATGATGTACTGCATCATGAACAACTGCACCTCACTTCGTGAGGTAACCCAGGGGATAGCAGCTTATGGTGATAAACTAAACCACCTGGGAATCAATTATACACCTCCACGCAGTACTTTTAGTGAAGCTAATGCACATAGAAGTGAAGCCTTCTTTGGGGATGTTTATGCCAAGCTTTACAGGTGCTATAAAAATCTTTTATCGGACAGCCAGACTGAAAAAGAATTGCTCAAACGCATTTTCATCATTGATAGCACCACCATAAGTCTTTTTAAGGCTATCTTAAAATGTGTTGGAAGACCACGGCTCAACGGCAAAGCAAAAGGGGGCATTAAAGTGCATACATTACTCAACGCCTATGAAGAAGTGCCACAGCTTATACACTTTTCTGATGCCATTACCCATGACATGTCTTTCCTTTCTAAGCTACCGGCTTTTCGGTCCCATCAGATCCTTCTATTTGACAGGGCATATGTGGATTACAAACAGTATGCGAACTGGACTAAGGGTAACGTACATTTTGTAACCAGATTGAAGGACAGTGCCGTTTATGAACAGATTGAAGAAATAGCATTACCTGATGATATACCGGATAACTATCTGAAAGACGAAAGAATATGTGTGAAGTACCGGGATGTAGATAGAAAAGAGCAGCAGCTTATCCTGCGTAGAATAGCGTATTATGATAATGGAAAGGATCGCATACTTGTATTTTTGACAAATATGATGGAAATGCCAGCAGAATATATCGGCATGCTCTATAAAATGAGATGGCAGATAGAAATGCTCTTCAAGCAACTAAAACAGAACTTCCCGCTTAAATATTTTCTTGGGGACAATGAAAATGCAGTTAAAATACAGATTTGGTGTACGCTGATTGCAAATCTTCTGTTTACAATTCTAAAAAAAGGTATCAAAAAGAATATTTCCTTTAGTAACCTGGTGAGTTTTACAAGGCAGCACTTATTCAGCTACCATAAACTCTCTGATCTAATTGAAAAAATTGAACGGCACTGGAGAATAAAATACAGCAGAAAACCAAATACCGAACTACTCCTTTTTGAAACATAATCGGGGGGGATTGCATTAATATAAAAAAAGCTACTCGGAACACGATTCCAAGCAGCTTTTAATACAATCTAGTTTTTTAACCGGACAGTAATATTTTTAAAACTTGACTTCTTTTGTTACCAGGTATTGTCCTTTAACTTCCTTAATCTCCGCAGGGTATTTATTCTTCTCAAAAGCTAAATATCCAGCCTGTAACGATTTCCAAAAGATTACCTGTGCTGGGAATTGAGCAATGTGCTTTTTCATATTTCCATCGGTCATTTTGAAAGGATAAATATTTACGGGAATCTTCTCCTGACCAGCATTTCTGGCTTCAACGCCTAAAACATATACTTCTTTAATCTTTTCGTCTGTTAAAGGAATACATCCAACAGTTACACAATTGCCATGGATGTAGATGTCGCCACCTGTTTTACGGTCTTTACCGGTTCTGAAATTATCTACGCTATTTGGATAATTTATGCCCAATGATAGGTGGAAATTACTCATTGGATTGAAAACATTGATGTAATAAAATCCTTCAGGTGTTTGCCCGTCGCCTTCAATTACTTTTGGGCCAAGTGTGCCTGAATGCGCACAGAAATCGTAAGTCCTGAATAACTTATAGTTTTTATCTGCATTGTTTTTTAACCAGATCTCTAATTTGCCCTCGCTTTTGTAGGCATTAATCATCATCGAAAATTGATCACCATAACCATCCGCGCGAACAAATTTTTTCAATGTTTCCCATTTTTCATTATACGCTTTTTCGACCCTTTCAAATTTAATTTGTGTTGCTTTAAAATTGTTTTGGGCATTAACCATAAGGCTTAGAGATAGCAAAAACGTTAAACAGATTAATTTCATAAAGATTGATTTGGTTAAAAATAGGTATTTAACCACAGAGGCCATAGCGTTTTTTTTTGTTGCCTGCACAGAGATCACGGAGTGGCTTAATTATATACTTTAAACGCTGTGCTTCTCAGTGCAAATCTTCGTGTTCTCTGCGGTAAACAAATCTTTGCGCACTTTGCGGTTAATTAGCCTTGAAAATTTCATCAAATTTACCATCTTTATGCAATATGAATAGCTTTTTTTCCGGTACTTCTGTTTTATCATTTCTCGGTTGTTTGGCACTGGGCATATTGTATGGCTGGTTACTATATAGAAACAATAAAAAACTGGATAAAAAGCTTCAATATCTGCTTACAGTATTAAGGATTTTGGTGGTTACGGCTATTTCATGGCTTTTGTTTGCTCCATTAATTAAAACCCTGAATTATACGCTGGATAAACCCGTAATCATTATCGGACAAGATAATTCGCTATCAGTAGGGCAGGTTAAAGCTGCCGGTTTTGATGAAAAACAGTATGAACAAAACCTGAAAGCATTGCAGGATAAACTATCAGATAAGTATGAAGTAAAAAGCTATCACTTTTCAGATCAGGCTGCAGATGGTTTAGATTTCAAAAATCAAGGCAAATTAACCGATGCTGCGGCGTTTTTCCGTAAGGTGCAGGACGAATATACCAACAGGAACATCGGTGCTGTTATATTGGCAACAGATGGTATTTTTAACCACGGTGGCAATCCGCTATACAGCATTAACCAAATCAATGCGCCGGTTTATACGGTTGCACTGGGCGATAGCATTCCTAAACGAGATGTGTTGATCTCAAACGTGAATTACAACAATATTGTGTACTTGGATGATGATTTTACGGTCGAAGTTCAGGTGCAGGCTTTTCAGAGCAATGGCGAAAATACTAGCTTAACGGTAGGTCAGAATGGAAGCAAAATAGAACAGCAGAACCTTGCGATCAGCGGAAATTCCTTTGTGAAAACGATTCCTGTTAAATTGCATGCGGGTAAAATAGGTGTGCAAAAATATACTGTGCAGCTGGCGAGTCTGCCTAATGAAATGACCACCCGGAATAACAGCCAGAGTTTTTATGTGGAGGTTATTGATGGCAGACAAAAAGTATTATTGGCTGCTGCGGCACCACATCCCGACCTGGCTGTTTTAAAGGAGGCTATTTCGCTCAATAAACACTATGAGGCTAAACTGGCGCTTGCCGATGATTTAAGTGCCACAGACCCTTCTAAATTCGATTTAATTGTACTGTATCAGTTACCCGATGTACAGAACCTGTCAGCAGGCTTCTTACAAAAGCTCAAACTGCTAAAGAAACCCATCTGGTATATCTTAGGCGGGCAAAGTAATATAACTGCATTTAACCAGCTTCAAAGTCAGGTTAATCTGGGTTCGGCCAATGGTTCAGTGCAGGAAGTTTATCCCGATTTGGCCAGCGGTTTTACAAGTTTTAACCTAACAGCGACCGATCAGAAACAATTCTCTACTTTCGATCCATTGCTTAGTCCATTTGGCCGGCTAACTGTTAATGCGGGTGCTACATCTGTATTTAACCAGCGGATTGGTAAAGTAAGTACGCAGCAGCCCTTGTTGTTTTTTACAAACGAGAACGGATTAAAAGCCGGTTATTTGATGGGGGAGGGCTTATGGCGATGGAAACTTTCGGAAGCTGAAAATGAAGCCCCGCAGTCGGTTTTAAATGACTTGATCTCCAAAACCGTTCAGTACCTTTCGGTTAAAGATGATAAACGCAGGTTTAAAGTGTTTACATCTAAAGCAGCTTACGATGAAAATGAGAGCATACAATTTAATGCAACACTTTATAACGACAGTTACCAGGCTGTAAACGAGCCTGAAGTGAATTTGCAGGTTAAAAACGAAACAGGTAAAGTTTTCAATTATACCTTTTCAAAAACTGAAAATGCCTATCAGCTAGATGCTGGTGCCATGCCCGCTGGAAACTATTCGTATGTGGCCAATGCAACGTTGGGTGGAAAGAAATTCAATGCTACAGGTAGTTTTTATGTCAATGCGTTAATCGCCGAATATCAGCAAACAACAGCCAACCACCAGCTATTAAACACCATTGCTAAACAAAGCAACGGAAAGCTTTTTATGCCTGCCAATCTGCTTAAAATAGCCGATGAAATCCTTAAAAATGAAAACATCAAAACCATTAGCTACGAAGATCGCAAGTACGACGAACTAATCAATATGAAATGGTTGTTCGGCCTGGTTTTAATCTTACTGGGTACGGAGTGGTTTTTGAGAAAGCGCAATGGAGAGCTGTGATATAAGATGTAAGCATGTAATATGGATGATGTAGGATGTAAAATGGATTATGTAAGATCTCCATCTTACATAATACCTCGTCCGTTTTCCATCACCTAGTGCCACTCATCGCGGTAAACGAATTTAGGCATATGCCATTCGTAGCGAATTGATAACAGCCTTAACGTTAAGCCAACAAGTGCAGCTAAGATGGTAGCGAGCATTTCGGAGCCGTGAAAATGTTCTATACCGATATACACCGCGCCTGTAACAATGGCTGCACTGGCATAAATCTCTTTTCTAAAAAGAAATGGAACTTCATTACAAAGTACATCGCGGAGCACGCCACCTGCGCAACCGGTTATCATACCGCTAAATAAAACAATTAAATAAGGTAGATGAATTTCCTGCGCTACCTGGCAACCGATGATGGTAAATACCACTAAACCCAAAGCATCCAGATAGAGGAACAGTTTTTTAAGCTTAGTCATGATCGAAGCGATAAAAGCTGCCAGCAAAGCAGCAGCTGCAGTAATCACTAAATATTCAGGATGCTCAACCCAGCTCATTGGGTAATGGCCAAACAATACATTTCTAACCGTACCGCCACCTAAAGCGGTAACCCAGGCAATAATACAAACACCAACCCAATCCATATCTCGCCTGCCGGCAGAAAGTGCGGCGGTCATGGCTTCGGCTGTAATGGCAATGATGTAAAGGATGTGGAGCATGGCCTAAGTTGAAACGGTACCTGTTGTAAACTTGGAAGGTTTTTATTGAGGAATTGTTTTAGTTTAATTGCTAATTCCAAACTGGAAATTGCTAACTAAAAACTAATCCTTTTTTTCTTCCTGGATAATCACAAAAACATCTTCATTGTCTTTTTTCATGAAGTATTTTTCGCGGGCAAATTTTTCGGCGGTATTTAAATTGGTGTTCAGCTCGTTTAAATCCTTTTTAACCTGGGCGGTTTCTTTCTCGAAATATTCTTTTTCTTCCTGTAATTTATTGGCCTGGCTTCGGTATTCGTATTGAGACATCATATCGTTTTTGTCGAAAAACAGCATCCACATAGCAAATGCAACCGTTGCAAGGAAATATTTATTGCGGAAAAGGTCTATTAAACGTTTCATATATTGATATGAGATTTTAGATGTGAGATTTGAGCAGATCAAATCCAACAAGCAAATATAGTATTAAAATAAAAACATCCGAAGATTTAAAATCTCCGGATGTTTCACAAATAAGTTTTTCAACTTATTAACATCATTGCGGCGGGTTTAAATCCGCCGCAATGGATAATGGATTATTTTTTAGCGTATTTGAATTTTGAGCCGATAAAACGTGCGTTTTCGCCCAATTCTTCTTCAATACGTAATAATTGGTTGTATTTTGCAATCCTGTCCGAACGTGAAGCCGAACCGGTTTTAATCTGTCCGCAGTTTAATGCAACAGCTAAATCAGCAATGGTAACATCTTCAGTTTCGCCAGAACGGTGACTCATTACCGAAGTATAGCCACTGTTTTGTGCTAAAGTTACCGCATTGATGGTTTCAGTTAAAGAACCAATCTGGTTAACTTTTACTAAGATTGAGTTTGCAGTATTCTCGTCAATACCACGTTGTAAACGGGTTACGTTAGTTACAAATAAATCGTCACCTACCAATTGAACGCGGTCGCCAACTTTATCAGTTAAGCTTTTCCAGCCAGTCCAGTCGTTTTCGTCCATACCATCTTCGATAGAGATGATTGGATATTTAGCTGATAAATCTGCTAAGTATTGTGCCTGCTCTTCGCTGGTACGAATCACACCGGTAGCACCTTCAAATTTAGTATAGTCGTATTTACCATCTTTGTAAAACTCAGATGAAGCACAATCTAAAGCTAAACAAATTTGCGAACCTGGTTTGTAACCTGCAGTTTCAATTGCTTTTAATACCGTTTCAATTGCATCTTCAGTACCATCGAAAGTAGGTGCAAAACCACCTTCATCACCTACAGCAGTAGATAAACCTCTATCGTGAAGAATTTTTTTCAAGCTATGGAAAACTTCAGTTCCCCAACGCAATGCCTCGGAGAAAGATGGAGCGCCAACAGGCATAATCATAAACTCCTGGAATGCGATAGGCGCATCAGAGTGAGAACCGCCATTGATGATATTCATCATCGGGATCGGTAAAGTGTTTGCATTTACACCGCCAATATAACGGTATAATGGCTGGCCAATTTCATCAGCAGCAGCTTTTGCTACAGCTAAAGAAACACCTAAAATAGCATTAGCACCTAAGTTACCTTTGTTTTCGGTACCATCAAGGTCTAACATAAGTTTGTCAATTGCGTTTTGTTCAAAAACATCAATACCTCTTAATGCATCAGCAATTTTAGTATTTACATTTTCAACTGCTTTTAAAACGCCTTTACCTAAATATGTAGATTTATCTCCATCGCGTAATTCAACAGCTTCATATTGTCCGGTTGATGCACCACTTGGTACTGCAGCACGGCCAAATGCACCTGCTTCCGTTGCAACTTCTACTTCTACTGTTGGATTTCCTCTTGAATCGAGGATTTGTCTCGCATGGACATTAACAATTATGCTCATTTTATTTTAATTTTTTGTTGATTTCTTAACCTGCTTAGTGTACAAAGTACAATTACTAAGCGCAACATCAAAGTTAGTATAATTTTTAAATAAATAAAGCGTTTTGAGCGTTAATGTTAGGGGAGTTGTTCAAATTAATGAACGGTTAATTTTAAGTTAATATGGGTAGCTAAACTCGTATGTAGCCATAGATCTTACCGGCATAGGAAAACGATACTTTTTTGAAAAGCAATAGCAGTAGGGCGTCGGTTAGGGGTGGTCCCGCTTTCCATTACAAGTCCTCGCTGCGCTGTGGGCTTTTCATTTCAATCGGGTTTACATGACTTAGATTCTGCAATGCTTAGGAAGTAAGCTATTCCTGATTGAGACATAGTTTCGGCCGGTATCATGCCGACCGAAATATTTTTAATTCTTTATTTTTTTGCCTGACCCAACAATTCTGTGTTTAAACGGATATATTCGTCAATTTTTTGTGCTTTTGCAGCTTCAATGCCTTGCTGTGCAGAAGCAGTTGCGCCGGCTTTATCGCCCATTTTTAACTGGATACGGCCTTTCCATAGTTTAAACCATGGTGCCTTCGGATCAGATTTTTCGGCCTCATTCATCCAGGCCAGTGCCGTGTTTAAGTCTTTCCCATTTTGATAGTAGTACACTGCGGCATTAAAATAAGGTTTCTTTTCACCTTTCATGGCTTCGGCAATATTGGCCATTACTTTTTCATCAATAGCAGTTGTCAGATTAACTGTAAAGGCACTTTTCTCCCACATTAAGTTTAATTTGGCAGCAGTTTCGGTAACATCGCTAAATTGCATGGTAAGCGTTTCAACTTTTTCTTTTAAAGCTTTGGTTGGTACGGTAACACGCAGCACATCGTCACTTTCTTTATATTCGTAAGCTCCCCATTGGTTACCTGTTTTGTTGAAAATAACGGTCCATTCTTTTTCGCCCGGGATACTGAACAGGCCATATTCGCCGGTAAGTCTTTGCCTTCAATTTTAACATCTTCGGTAAATTTAATCCGCGTGGCTGCATTGGCACCTGTGCGCCAAACTACACCCAAAGGCTCCATCCCGCCAAAAATTTTGCGGCCTTTAACATTTGGGCGAGAATACGTTAAGGTTATTTTTCCCAATCCAAAATCCTGCGTAATGGTTTGGCCGCTGCTTGGTTGTGGTATTTTTAAGCCCTGGGCATTTGTTAAACTGGCAAGGCCCAATAGCACAATCAGCAGTGCTACAGATTTGTTGAATAATTTCATGGTTTTGTTGTTTTTGGTTTATGCTAATTTACGCATTAAGCTTTGGTTTTAGCAAAATCTTTTAATAGTTTGGTTCTGTAAGCTGGTGTTTGCGAAAACCAAAAATTCGTTCATCGAAATATTCACCGTACTTAAAAATGGTTGATTTCAACTCGGCTTCAAAAATAAAACCTGCTTTTTTCAGTACTTGTTGCGAGGCCAGATTGGTGTGAGAAGTGCGGGCGAAAATCCGGTCGATATCAAAGGTCGCAAAGCCGTATTGGAGCATTTCTTTTACAGCCATTGGCATAATCCCTTTTCCCCAATAGGGTTCTGCAATCCAGTAACCTATTTCTGCATTTTTGCTGTAAATATCGGTCAGCTGGTGCACGCCTATTGATCCGATTACCTCTCCGTTAACAACAATGGCTTTAATTTGTAAAGGATTATGACTTAATGCCAATTGAATAAAAGCTTCCCCATCCTTTTTCTCATAAGGAAAGGGGAATTTATTGGTTAAGTATTTCGAAATGTTTAAGTTATTAGCATGTTTAACCAGACTTTTAACATCAGAGGGTTGGTAAGGGCGTAAAATTAGTTGCATTCATGTACTGTTTTATCAAGCTGTGATCTGTTTGTAACTTTTCAAGAAAACTAAAGTCAGAAATAAAATGGTTTTATGTTACACTTCAATCAATTTGAAAAGTCTTATTTCGATAGTCTTGTTTTAAAGATAGATAATATTAAGATTCCAGAAGGCATTTTTTGGGTAAAAGGAAGCAATGGCACCGGAAAAAGTACCTTGTTGAAGGCAATTGCAGGGATATTATCTTTTAAGGGTGACATTGCGGTAGGCACAGTCTATTTAAAAGATCATGGTGTTCCGTATAGGAAATTGGTGAATTTTGCTGCCGCCGAGCCATTGTTCCCGGAATTTTTAAGTGGAGCGGAGATGATCAATCTTTTTGCAAAAGCAAAAGGCGCCGTTGTTGATCATGCGGAGATCCTGGTTGCTGAAATAGGAATGACTGACTATATCAATAATCCATTAGGTTCTTATTCTAGTGGTATGCTCAAAAAACTTTCGCTCGTGCTGGCTTTTCTTGGGAAACCAAAATTGATTTTGTTGGACGAGCCTTTAAATACGATAGATACAGAATCTCTTGAAGTATTATACCGCTGGATAAAAGAAAAACATGAGAAAGAGAAGATCAGCTTTCTCTTGTCGTCGCATCAACCATTTGATAGTTTAAAATTGCCCGGACTTAGACAGATTAGTATTGAGAATAAAAAATTAACCTTGAACTTTTAATGTTTCTGTCTTCGAACCTTGCTGTAAGAAAAATATTTGTGGATGGGTTTTACCGTACCCATGCAGGCATGCTGGTATTTGTTTTCGTAATGTTGATCAGTTACTGTTTGTTCATAAATACCTTAGGGACCGTTATGCCAGATCAGATTGATTTCTGGCAGTTTTTCTTTACTATTAGTTTGGTAAGTAATCCATTAATTATGGCTTTTTACATTATTGCAAGCTCAATATATGCCTATAAAAGCTTAAAATATGTGTTTAGCCAGCTTGCTCTGCCTCAGCAGGAATTTTTGTATTATAGTTTTACTTCATGTTCAAAAAAACACCAATTTATTGCCTGGTGCGCAGTGCAGGCGAATATTTTTATACCAATATTGTGTTATACTTTGTATGCCATCGTTATTGGGTTGGTATTTGGTTATTATCTTATTTCTATTGGGATCTTAGTCTTTCAGTTGCTCTTGGTTTTGGGCGCTGCTTATGTGTGCTTAAAAGAAAGTAACCGTTTACTCGAAGCTAATAAACCCAATTGGTTGATCAGGATAAGTCGGAAATGGAATAAACCTGTGTTTTTATTGTATACTTTTCAGGTTTTTAACCGATCAAAGCTAGCTTATATACTGACCAAAATACTCTCTTGGATTTTGATTTCGAGTATTTTTATCCTTTTTTCTGATCTGGAAGATAATTTCAAATTACTGATGCTCATTACCTCCTGCATTGTTATGGCTCATGGTGTACTCATTTATCAGGAGAAAATTTTTAATTGCCTTTATTTATCCTTTCTCCCGAATTTTCCTTTTAGTAGGGCAAAGGTATTTTTGGGCTTCTGCTTAAATTATCTCGTTTTATTATTGCCCGAAATTTGTTGGATATTTACCCGGTTTGGGCCGTTAACTTCGCTCAAACTAATCCTGTTTGCTTTTTCGTCTATTCTTTTATTTAGAAGTTTACTTTTAATGGATAGGATATGGATTAAAAGATTTTTAACAGGCATTTTTTGCCTGTTTATGCTTTTTTACGTGTTTATCATTTTTGGTTTAGGCTTAGGGCTAATCCCTTTAAATATTATTGCAGCCTGGGTGATATTTCGTGAAAATTACTTGAATGACAATTGTGTAGATATTTGAAAAATATTCATTTTGAGCGAGATGCATTGCAGTCGAGAACCACCTAATTGCTCAGCGGTATGCAGAGATCTATCGGGGCGTGACGACTGCACTTTTATTTAAATCGTAAACAGTAACTTATTTCAATTCATCTAACACCCTGAATAACTTTTTATTAATGCCGCTTCCACTATAATTATTGATGTTGATTACAATAATGTATTTATTTCCGGCTGCGTCAGTATGATAACCTGCAAATGCCGAAACATCGTTTATCGTACCACTTTTAATTTTCATGCCATTATATTCTGGAAAAGCTTTGTAATAATCGGCAAACCAATTTTCTTTTTGTACCTGAAACAGAACATTGGCCATGGCCGCTGTGGTAATCCTGTCGCCTGGCGAAAGTCCGCTACCATCAATGATATTCAGTGACGACTTTTCGATGCCTTTGTTTACCCAAAAAGCTATTTCTGTTTCAGCTCCTTTTGCGGTACTGGCTTCTTTGCCCGATTTTAAGGCAATGGTTTTTAATAAACTTTCGCCGTACAGGTTAATGCTTTTCTTTAAAAACCAATAAGTAATTTCGCTCAGGGTAGGAGAGCTGACAGTGCTTATTTTTTGTGTTATTGACGGAATAGGTTGATTGTTTAAGGCCATTAAACGGGTAGTGGTAGTTTGCTGACTGGTGTTTATACCAAGCCTTTTAAGCGTGTCTTGCAAACGGTA
The DNA here is from genome assembly GCA_965284455.1 of Sphingobacteriaceae bacterium. Taxonomy (GTDB): domain Bacteria; phylum Bacteroidota; class Bacteroidia; order Sphingobacteriales; family Sphingobacteriaceae; genus Pedobacter. Next base: position 3,136,580 of record OZ260086.1, on the reverse strand, counting down.
AGCGCAATCGAAGGCCGGATCCGGTAGTGCAACAGAAATACCTGTTTTACCAATGCCCATTCCCCAGCTGCCACGTAGGTAAGCTGCATTGCTGTATGGAGGAAGGAAAGCGTAACTCCTGTCGCCTGTACCCGAGGCACCGGTTTTCAGCTCATTTACAATTTGAACATAAGGTGTGGCCGGAACAGTTTTTACAATTTTTACTGCTTCGCTTGTACTGCTACCGGGTTTAAGATGGATATCGAACTGATTTTCGCGCCAGGCCAGGCCAGAAGTACCTACCCCGTAATAATTGCCTATATCTTGCCAAACCCAACCTTCGGGTGTAGTTTGTGTACCAAAAATACGATCGTCGCCAATTACGGTACCTTCAATTTTTTTAATGCCCGCCGATTTAATGGCCAAAACCCATTGACTTAATACAGCGTTTTCTTTATTCTGATAGCGCCAGGAGCCCAAAGTTGGGTCACCACTGCCGATAATGATCAGGTTTCCTTTTAATGTCCCGTCAGCTGTAATGGTACCGGTGTAGGCCAGCGTAGTTTGAAACTGAAAATCTTTCCCTAACACACTGAAAGCTGTGGCTGCAGTAATGGTTTTTAGTGTTGAGGCAGTAGCCAAACCAATTTGCTCATTTTTAGCATATAGGGTCTTGCCCGTATTGGCATCCAAAACACAAAGTGATATTATGGCATGTTTAGCCTGCTCATCATTTAACAGGTTATTGAAAGCCTTTTCGAGGTTTTGAATCCTGTTTTGGGCAATGACAAGATTTGTGGTAAAAAGTATAAGGAGTAGTGAATATATTTTTAATCGCATAGGTTTTTATCTATTGGAGATTGCCAAAGATAAAACTAATTAAAAGGTGAGTGTTGTTATGATAACATCTTTACAAATACTACCCGTTGAATAGCTTATTGCGTTTAATTTCTTTCCCCTGTCTAAGTTTTACCGCATGGTAAATAGTGGGTACATCATTGGTCCATTTTTTAAGTGTAAACACAATTGCCAGTATCTCTAATCTGGTTGCGAGCCCAATCCACAGGCAGAGTTCAAACAGTACAACAGATTCGCAGTGAACTATAATTTCGACCAGCGTGGCAAACAGGATTAAGGTCCAGATTTTAGCACCAATAGAGTGTGTAGCAATTTCTTTTTTGAATTTGATGTAGCTTAATGCATAGGTTGAAAGCTCAAAAGCGCCTAGAACGATTAGTTTTGCCAGATTGGATTTGAAAAAATCAGGGCATTGGATGTAGGTGGCTGCGGCAACCGAAATAAAAAATACCTGATCGATGCTGGAATCCAGACGCCTTAATTTTTCGGTAGATATATTCAGTTTGCGGGCAATAATTCCGTCAAAAACATCGGTAAGCAGGCCAACTGATAATAATGTAATGGCCAGGACAGCATAATGGGCTACATGAAAAATACTGAGTAAAATAATTGCAAAACCAATTAACAGCCGGGAGTAAATTAAGGCAATAGGAATATTTTTCATGAATGGAGCGCGCATAAAAAAGCCCCGATTTTTGATCGGGGCCTGTAATATTGATTAAACCAATTCTTTTTGAATCAGGTATTCGGCAATTTGAACTGCATTGGTTGCAGCGCCTTTACGTAAGTTATCGGCAACAATCCAAAGGTTTAATGCTTTAGGAGCTGATTCGTCTCTGCGGATACGGCCTACAAAAACTTCATCTTTTTCGTGTGCATCTTTTGGCATCGGGTATTTTAAATTCGCCACATCATCTACAACGATTACACCTGGCGCTTTTTCTAAAATACTGCGTACTTCTGCTAAATCGAAATCATTTTCGAATTCAATGTTTACCGATTCTGAGTGACCACCCATTACCGGGATACGAACAGTAGTAGCAGTAACTTTAATGCTATCGTCGCTCATGATTTTATTCGTTTCCTTCACCATTTTCATTTCTTCTTTGGTGTATCCGTTTTCAGTGAAAACATCAATATGAGGAAGTACGTTTAAATCGATTTCGTACGGATATGCTTTAGGCCCATCAATGCCATTACGTTCGTTCATTAATTGCTCTACAGCTTTTACGCCAGTTCCGGTAACCGATTGGTAAGTTGAAACCACTACACGTTTGATTTTGTATTTATCGTGCAAAGGTTTTAAAACCACCACCATTTGAATGGTAGAACAGTTTGGGTTGGCAATAATTTTATTATCGATAGACAGTTCGTGTGCATTAACTTCTGGTACTATCAATTTAATTGCCGGATCCATTCTCCAGGCAGAAGAGTTATCGATTACTGTAGTTCCGGCTTCTTTAAAACGTGGTGCATGCTCTAAAGAGGTACTGCCACCAGCTGAAAATAAGGCGATATCTGGTTTCATGCCAATAGCGGTATCCATGCTAACAATTGGGAACTTCTTACCCTTAAAAGTAATTTCCTTACCAGCACTCTTTTCAGATGCTACGGGAATTAACTCTGTTAAAGGGAAATTTCTTTCCTCCAATACTTTTAACATGACAGTGCCTACCAGTCCGGTGGCACCTACTACTGCTACTTTCATTTTAAATTTTAATTATTTATTAAACATTTGATATTAGTTCAAATATGCTAAAAATTAAGCTTATATCCCCATTGTTACCAATTTAATTTGCTTTTAATATCAGAAATGTTATTTTTTCAATAAGGAATATGATTTTTTGAAGAAAATATAATTAAATGCAAAAGGTGCCTCTACACGAGGAAGGAGAAAAGAAAACCCCGCAGGTTTTAGATCTGCGGGGTCTGAGTAAATTATATCAAATTTGCTTTTATATAATCGCAACTTGTTTTGATAGAACCGATTGGATCGGGTTTGTAATTGGTTTCGTGCTCAACAAAGAAATGTTGCATGCCCGAAAGCTTTGCCTGAGCAAAAATGGTTTTAAAATCAATTGAACCATTTCCTACTTCAGTATTCCATTCGGGTTTGGCTTTATCCATGTCTTTAACATGCCACATTGGGAAACGGCCCGGGTATTTTTTAAATAACGCCAGCGGATCGTTACCTGAGCGTACTACCCAATACAGATCCAGTTCGAAGTTTACCAGTTTTTTATCTGTTTCGTTTAAATAAACATCATAGCCTGTGGTATCGCCTAGCTTTTTAAATTCGAAATCGTGGTTGTGATAAGCAAATTTTAAGCCTGATGCTTTGGCAATTTCGGCAACTTTGTTAAAATCATCGGCAGTTTTTTTGAAACCATCAACACCTTTGCTCATATCAACATGTGCGCCGGCAATGGTAAAATATTTACCGCCAATAGCTGCCGATGATTCGATATCGGCTTTTAATTTATCGGTTTTTCCGGTTCTTGAAAAATCATCCATACCGTAGTGTCCGCTTGGTGCCTTTAAGCCATTAGCATCTAAAAGTGCCTTAAATTCTTTAGGTGTTAAACCCCAGAATTTGCCGTTAGAGAAGCCATAAGTTTCAACTTCTTTGTAGCCAGCCTGTGCTACCTTTTCGATAATGCCTTTTACATCTTTCGGTAATTCATCGCGTAAGGTATAAAGTTGTAAACCAATATTCTTCTTCGGTTTATCGAATGCGAAAGAGGGGATTAGTAAGGCTGCTCCGGCAGCTAATCCCGCTTGTTTTAAGAATGTTCTTCTTGAATTCATCTCTTAAAAATTAAATAATTTCCTTTTTAATATAAGCGCAGCTTGCGGCAACCGAAGCCATTGGGTTTGGTTTGTAGTTCGTTTCGTGCTCTACAAAGAAATGTTTCATACCCGAAAGTTTTGCCTGGGCAAAAATCGGTTTGAAATTAATGGCACCAGTACCTACTTCAGCATTTAGGGCTGGGTTGGCTTTGTCCATATCTTTAACATGCCACATGGTAAAACGACCTGGATTTTCTTTAAACAGTTTTATAGGATCGTTTCCTGAGCGTACTACCCAATATAAATCAAGTTCGAAATCGACTAATTTTTTATCGGTACCTTTTAATAAAATTTCGTAACCAGTGGTATCACCGATTTTTTCGAATTCGAAATTGTGGTTGTGATAAGCCAAACGAATACCAGCTGCTTTGCACATTTTGCCGGCTTCGTTTATTCTTGCCGCAATTTTCTTATAATCATCGGCATTTTTTCTGATACCCGAATCTAACCAGGGAATGGTTACATACTCGCTTTTAAGTACTTTGGCTGCTGCAATAGCGGCTTTTAACTCGGTAGTATTGCCGTCGTTTAAGTAACTGCCCAAGCCATAATGACCACTTGGAGCTTTTAATCCATTATCATCAAGCAATTTTTTAAATTGAGCAGGTGTTAAACCCCAAAACTGATCTTTGATAGAAAAACTATAGGTTTCTACTTCTTTGAAACCAGCTTTGGCAATTTTTGCAATTGTTCCTTTTACATCTTTAGGTAGTTCATCCCTCAAAGAGTAAAGTTGCAGGCCTACTGCTCTTTTATCGGCAGCTGCAAAAACGAATGAAGGAACCAAAAGTGCTGCGGCTGCAGCCATGCTGCTGTTTATTATAAAATTTCTTCTTGATATCATAACGTAATATTAAATATCGCAGATTGCAACGGCTTTTTTCAATGAAGCTATTTTATCTGCTTGTTTAGGTATAAATTCTTGTGCAACGTAACCTTTAAAGCCGGTTTCGGCAATGGCTTTCATAATGGCAGGGTAGTACAGTTCCTGGGTATCGTCTATTTCATTGCGACCGGGTACACCAGCAGTGTGGTAATGTGCAATGTACTGGTGATAATCTCTGATGTTTCTGATTACATCGCCTTCATCAATCTGCATGTGATAAATATCGTATAGCAATTTGAAGTTTTCTGAACCTAAACGCTTGCAAAGCTCGGCACCCCACGAGGTTCTGTCGCATTGGTAATCTTTATGGTTTAGCTTACTGTTTAAAAGCTCCATTACCAGTACAACATTGTATTTTTCTGCCAAAGGGATTAATTGTTTAAGTCCTTTTACACAATTGTTCCATCCGGTTTCATCGTCTTTTCCGCGACGGTTACCGCTAAAGCAGATCAGGTTTTTGTAACCAGCGGCCGCTACAAGCGGAATCATTTCAGTATAGTTCTTGATGAGCTTTTCGTGAAATTTTTCATCATTAAAACCATCAACCAGGTTAATTTCGGCACCATTGCACATGGTCGATTCTAAACCGTGCTTTTTTAAGGTAGGCCAGTCTTTCGGACCAACCAGATCAATCCCTTTAATACCAATTTTTTTTGCTTCGATGCAAAGTGCTTCTACATCGAAACTACTAAAACACCAGCGGCACACCGCATGGTTAATATTTCCTTTTAGCCTAAGCGGCTGCTCTGATTCTGATTTATCCATTGCTAAAGCTGACAAGCCCGAAGAAACACCAATCGCAGCAGTGCCTGCGATGATGTTCTTTAATGCATTTCTTCTATTTACGTTTGAGGCCATATTAAACAGTTTTAGCTTCTACTTCTGATTTTGTTTTATCGTTGAATATCAATGCGAAAAGCAAAAATACTACCAACGCAATACCAGCAGGGATGATCCAGATCATTTTCCAGTCCATAGTACCATCTACTGCTTTATAAGCATCAGATATTTTTCCGGCAACTGCAAAACCGATTAACATACCCACACCGTAAGTAGCCAAAGTGATTAAGCCCTGTGCAGAACTTTTAAATCTTTCGCCAGCTTTAGAGTTGGTGTAAATCTGACCAGAAACAAAGAAGAAATCGTAGCATACCCCGTGTAAGGCAATACCTAAAATTAGCATGAAGCTTAATTCTCCTGCGTTTCCGTAAGCAAATAAAGCGTAACGTACAGCCCAGGCCAACATACCCACCAAAATGGTCATTTTAAAACCGAAACGTTTAAAAAATACGGGTATAAATAATAGGAAGAGCACTTCTGAGGCCTGACCGATAGTCATTTTACCTGTTGGATTATCAACTCCGATATTAGAAAGAAACGGATTTGCATTCTGGTAATAAAATGCCAATGGAATACAGATTAAGATAGATGAGATAAAGAAAATCAGGAAGTTTCTGTCTTTTAATAATTTTAAGGCATCAAGACCCAATACGTCAGAAATGGTAATTTTTTCATCAGATGAAACTTTTGGTGGCGTTTTAGGCAAAGTGAAACTGAATAATCCTAAGACTAAAGAAACAATACCTGCCATAAGGAAAGTGTTTTTCAATAAACCAGCTTCGGTACCTTCTTTTGAATCCCAGTGGAAAAAGTAACTGATTAATAATCCAGCCGCAATCCAGCCAATGGTACCCCAGATACGGATAGAAGAAAATTCTTTCTCCGGATCGTTCATTTGATTAAATGAAACAGAGTTTACCAGTGCAAGGGTAGGCATGAAAAGGATCATGTAACCCAAAACGTAAGGATAGAATACACTCACATCGGTTGCGTTGTACATCTGATACATTAATATGGCACCTACAATGTGTAAAACGCCTAAAATGCGCTCCGCGTTAAAATATCTGTCGGCAATTAAACCAACAATAAAAGGGGCAATGATAGCGCCCCATGATTGAGTAGAAAATACAGCTCCGGTTTCGGCACCTGTAGCCTTTAAATTATTTCCTAAGAAAGTACCCAGGGTAACAAACCAGGCGCCCCAGATAAAAAATTCCAGGAACATCATGGCAGAGAGTTTAAAGCGAGTAGTGTTATTCATTTGGTCAGTAATTGTGTAAAATGGTTGAGGTAAGATGGATAATGGAAAGGTATCCTAAAGCACATCTTACCGTGTATAATATTTTAACTGGATTTGGTAAGAGGGAAAATGTATAATTCACATCATACATTTTTCCTCTTACATTTCCCTTATTTAAAGCTCTTTTATAGAGATATTTTTGTACCAAACTTCATCGCCGTGATCCTGCAAAGCAATTTTACCGGTTTTAAAAGTACCCCAGTTTTGCCAGGTAGCAAATTTACTGCCTGCTACAAGGTTTTTCCAGTTATCGTCCCAAAGCGTAGTTTCTACCACTTTAACACCGTTTAATATTAAGGTTAATTTACCTTTTTTGCTAATAATTTCGGCCTTGTTCCATTCGCCAACAGCTTTTACCGGCTCTGAAGAACTTTTTACCAGATCGTATAAATCGCCTGCACGGTGTTTGGTAATTTTGCCATCAGGGTGGCCATCGTTATCAATTACCTGCATTTCTAAACCTGTTGAATAGGTTGCATGATATTTAGGCTCTTCGTGTACATAAAAGATAAGTCCGCTGTTAGCTTTTGGCGCAACTTTCCACTCGTATTTTAAATGGTAATCGCCATATTCTTTATCCGTAACTAAATCGCCTCCGCCATCTTTTCCTTTGGTCGCTAAATCTAAATGCAGTGCACCGTCTTGTACTTGCCACGCGCTACCTACAGTTGTTTTGTTATAGGTGTGCCAGCCGGTTGTAGTTTTACCATCGAACAATGGTTTAAAGCCTTTTTGAGCTTTTGATATTTGTGTAACTGCTAATAAGATGCAAGCAGAAAGAAAGATTTTTTTCATGTTATTTTAAATTAAACCTCACAGGTTTTAAAAACCTATGAGGTTTGTGATTATTAAAGTGTTAAATTATTCCAGCCTTTGCGGTATTCGCGTTTTACAAACTGGTTTGCTTCATCAAAGTTGGTTACCTTCATGTTGTCGTTATCCCAAAGCATTTTAGTGTATCTGCCCGGGTAAGTAACTTTACCATTTACGGTTTTCTGAATATCGAAACTTCTGATTGCCAGGTTGGCCATCAATAGCGCTTCGGTTAACGGACCTGCAATCTCGAAAGGAGAACTTACTTCCTGTTTGCCGTAGCCAGCAATAGCTGCTTCTACCCATTGTTTATAGTGGCCATTGGCACCATTTGGTACACGTGCATATTTAGGTTTAACCTTAATATCATTATTTCTGCTTAAAGGCAATAATTTCGGATTTGCGCTATAGGTTTCAGACATCATTTTACCTTTGGTACCGATAAATAATGTCCCATTACCACCATCGCCAAAAGTTTCGTTTGCTTCTAACTCTTCAGGGCGTTCGGGTTGTATACCGCCGTCCATCCAATGTAAGGTTACATCGCCTTTGGTTTTGTTGGTTTTAGGGAATTTTAAGGTAACATGGCTTGATGGCGGACAACTTTCAGGGAAATAACCGCGTTTAAACTCATCTACATATACAGAACCTACACTAGCCTCAACTTCTTTAGCGTATTTTAAATTCAGTACGCTAAATGGGGCTTCGATTAAGTGACAACCCATATCTCCCAACGCACCTGTTCCATAATCCCACCAGCCACGCCAGTTAAAAGGAACCAGTTTATCAACAAAATCTTTTTCAGGGGCAGTTCCCAACCATAAATTCCAGTCTAATTCTTTCGGAATTTCGGCCTTTTGGCTTGGCCATGGAATACCCTGAGGCCACACCGGACGGTTGGTCCATGCATAAACGGTATGTACATCGCCAATTAAACCGGCTTCGTACCATTCTTTCATTTGGCGCGGACCATCATTAGATGCTCCCTGATTACCCATTTGTGTAACTACCTGATACTTTTTCGCGGCTGCGGTTAAAATGCGGGCCTCGTAAATATCGTGCGTTAATGGTTTTTGAACATATACATGTTTACCCAGTTGCATGGCTGCTAAAGCCTGGATAGCATGGTTATGATCGGGAGTGGAAACAGAGACAGCATCGAAGTTTTTATGCTCCTTATCCAGCATTTCGCGCCAGTCTTTGTAGTATTTGGCTTTAGGGAAAGCCTTAACACTGTTGGCAGCGCGGCGATCGTCTACATCACAGAGGAAAGCAATATCTGCTTTTCCGCTTTTGTAAAACATATCTAAATCGCTTTGGCCTTTTCCGCCAACACCGATACCGGCAACCAGTAAGCGGTCGCTTGGTGCCAAATAACCCGGGCCGCCCAAAACGTGGCGCGGAACGATCATAAATGCAGCAGCAGCGATAGCTGTTGTTTTAATAAAATCACGACGGTTACTCGTGGTTTTATTTTCTTGCTCTGTTTTCATATGAGGTAAATCGATTTGCTAATGAGGTTAAATTATTTCTTTTTCAGAGATAAAATATATTTTACCATTAATTTTGCATCGTCTTTTTTAAGCGTAGCATGAGCAGTCATCGGCATGTTGCCCCAAACTCCGGTACCACCTTTAATAATTTTATCGGCTAGCATGTTAATGTTTTTCTCGGTAGCCGGGTATTTTTTGGCAACCTCAACATAAGCTGGGCCAATGATCTTATTGGTTTTGTTGTGGCAACCTAAGCAGTCAGATTTATTAATTAGTTTTTCACCTGGGTGTGATTGAAAGGCATTGTTGGCCATGGTTGCTGTTGCAACTGCACTTTTCTCTTTCGCTAAATCTGCTTTCGTGAAAGACGCCATAAAAATGACTACAGCGCCTAAAATTAAAAATGTTTTTTTCATTGTGTGTTTATTGTTTTTATTCTTATTTGAGCCTACATAAGCGATAATTGTCTTTTTTTGCTTATGCTGGTTCCATTGTATATTGCTAATCTTATAGTCCTAATATTTTTTTATTGAAAGCACTATCACTACCCGATGCAGCAAAATCGTCGAATGCTTTATCGGTTACGTTGATAATGTTCTTTTTAATAAATTCGGCACCTTCGCGTGCTCCATCCTGCTGGTTTTTAATGCAGCATTCCCACTCCATAACGGCCCAACCTTTAAAATCGTATTGAGCCAGTTTACTGAAAATGGTTTTAAAATCTACCTGTCCATCACCAGGAGAGCGGTAACGGCCAGCACGATTTGCCCAGCTTTGGTAACCACCAAAGGTACCTTGTTTACCTGTTGGGTTAAATTCTGCATCCTTAACATGAAAGGCTTTAATTCTCTCGTGATAAAAATCAATGTACTGGATGTAATCTAACTGCTGTAACACAAAGTGCGATGGATCATACAATAAGCATGCCCTTGGGTGATTGTTTACCGCCGCAAGGAACATTTCGTAAGTTTCTCCATCGAATAAATCTTCGCCAGGGTGAATTTCGTAGCATACATCTACACCACACTGGTCAAATTCGTTCAAAATTGGTGTCCAGCGTTTGGCCAGTTCGGCAAAACCTTCTTCTACTAAACCTGCCGGGCGTTGTGGCCAGGGGTGAAAATATTGCCATAACAACGAACCGCTAAAGGTAGCATGGGCATTTAAGCCCAGGTTCTGCGATGCTTTGGCCGCATATTTCATCTGTTGTACCGCCCATTCAGTCCGTGCTTTTGGGTTGTTGTGTACTTCTTTTGGTGCAAAGGCATCAAACAGGTCATCATAAGCAGGGTGAACTGCAACCAGCTGACCTTGTAAGTGTGTAGATAGTTCGGTTATCTCTAAACCATAAGCTGCAATTTTACCTTTTAACTCATCCGCATAGGTTTTGCTCTCAGCTGCTTGTTTAAGATCAATGAATCGGGCATCCAATGTTGGCATCTGGATACCTTTAAATCCTAAGTCAGCAGCCCACTTGCAAATGTTATCAAGAGAGTTAAATGGTGCTTCATCGCTTATAAACTGTGCTAAAAATACAGCGGGTCCTTTTATAGTTGTCATGCCGGATTGTTATAGTTTATAGTCTAACCATTTTTGATCTGATTGGCTTGAAGCCACTACATTTTCGATAAATGCCATTCCTCTGATACCATCTTCGGTGCCTGGAAAATCAAGCATTTCTACGGTAGGTTGTTCATTATTTAATTTTGCATCTACGGTAAGCGCAAAGTTTTTATAAATGTTGGCAAATGCTTCTAAATAGCCTTCAGGGTGACCGCCTGGTGTGCGGGTATTGTGTTTTGCAAAACTACCCATATAGCCGTTACCCGTTCTGTAAATCTGAGCAGGTGCGTTTAACCATCTTACAATAAGGGTATTTGGTTCCATTTGGTGCCATTCTAAACCACCTTTTTCGCCATAAACCCTAATTTTTAATGCATTTTCTTCGCCGGCAGCAATTTGCGATGCTACTAACACGCCGTTAGCTCCATTATCGAATTTTAACAATACGTTACCGTCATCATCAATAGCTCTTCCTGGTACAACAATGTTTAAATCGGCACAAATTTTAGAAATCTTTAATCCTGAAATGTATTCAGCAAGGTGCGCTGCGTGTGTACCAATATCGCCCATTGAACCGCTTTTTCCGGTTTTAGATGGGTCGGTACGCCAGGCTGCCTGTGCATTGCCTTCGCGCTCAGAAAGTGTGCTTAACCATCCTTGAGGATATTCTACCACAATTTTGCGGATAGCACCCAGTTCGCCTTCGCTTACCATTTGCTTAGCCTGCTTAACCATTGGGTAGCCTGAGTACGTGTGGGTTAAACAAAGGGTTAGTCCGGTTTCTTCTACTTTAGCTTGCAGCTGTTTTGCTTCGTCTAAAGTTAAAGTCATTGGTTTTTCTATTACCACATTGAAACCTTTATCCAATGCCATCATTGCTGGTGCAAAGTGGGCAAAATTTGGGGTAACAATGGTTACAAAGTCAATTCTTTCATCCGCTGGCAATTCACTTTCTTTTGTCAGCATTTCTTCATAACTGGTGTAAATCCGGTTATCGGGAAGAAAAAGAAGTTTTCCTGATTCGTAACCAACTTCGGGGTTAATACTTAAAGCTCCTGCAGATAATTCAATCAGGCCATCCATATTAGCGGCCAAACGGTGTACGGCACCAATAAAGGCGTCTTTTCCACCGCCTATCATGCCCATTCTTAATTTTCTTTTCATGTTGAGGTATGAGGCACAAGCTAAAAGGCTTAGGGGATAGGGTTATTAACCTTATACCTTAAACCTTTCACCTTAAACCTTTTCTAGATATTCTTTTTCTTTAGTTCTTTTACTGCATAATCTGCAGCGCGTGCTGTTAGCGCCATAAATGTTAACGATGGGTTTTGGCAAGCGATAGATGGCATACATGATCCATCGGTTACGAAAACGTTATTCACCTCATGCATCTGGTTCCATTTGTTCAGTACCGAAGTTTTTGGATCGTTACCCATTCTGGCTGTACCCATTTCGTGAATAGCCATACCCGGATAGCAACCATTGTCGTAGGTTTTGATGTTTTTCATGCCTGCTTTTTCTAACATTTCAGCTGCATCGTTCATCATATCGGTACGCATTTTCTTCTCGTTTTCCTTGTATTCGCAATCAATGGCCAATACCGGCTGTCCCCACTTATCTTTTTTGGTTTTATCAATGTAAACCTTGTTTTCGTAGTATGGCAACATCTCTCCGAAACCGCCTAGACCCATACTCCATTTGCCTGGTTTGGTCATTTTTTCTTTCAGGTCTGCCCCGAATGATAGCTCGGCTACATCATTTTGCCAGTTGCTTCTGCTTGCACCACCCTGATAACCGAAACCACGTAAATAATCGCGTTTATCGTTTCCGATGTTTTGATACCTTGGAATGTAAATACCATTTGCACGACGGCCGTAGGTGTATTTATCGTCGAAACCTTCAGCCTCGCCCGATGCACCGCAACGGAAGTGGTGATCCATTAAATTGTGCCCTAACTGACCGCTGCCATTACCCAAACCATTTGGATGTGCCTCGGAAGTAGAGTTTAACAAAATAAAGGTTGAGCCTAAAGTAGAACCATTAACAAAAACAATTTTGGCATAAAACTCCATTGTTTTGTTGGTTTGTGCATCAATAACCATTACACCTTTAGCTTTTTTGGTGTCCTTATCGTAAATAATGTGATTTACAATAGAGTATGGCCTTAACGTTAAACGTTTAGTAGCCATAGCAGCAGGCAGGGTAGAAGATTGCGTGCTGAAATATGCACCAAACGGACAACCGCGGCTACATAAATTTCTGTACTGGCAATTGCCACGGCCTTTATGCGGAACGGTAAGGTTAGCCACACGGCCAATCATCATAATCCGTTCTCTTTTATAATGTTCTTCTATACGCGCTTTTACCGATTTTTCTACAATGTTTAAATCCATTGGGGGTAAAAACTGTCCATCCGGACAGGTTGGCCAGTTTTCGTTAGAACCACTGATCCCTGCAAAACGCTCGGCATAATCGTACCATGGCGAAAGCTCGGCATAACGAAGTGGCCAGTCGCTTCCATGACCATCCCTTGCATTATCTTCAAAGTTATGGTCGCTTAAACGATAGCTCTGACGGCCCCACATCAACGATTTACCGCCCACATGGAAACCACGGTACCAATCGAAACGTTTATCTTCTGTATATGGGCATTCCAAATCGTTTACCCACCATTTTTCGTTCGCTTCCTGGTAAGGGTAATCCCTTTTTTGTACTGGGTGGGTACGTTTTTGCTCTTCAGTTAATTTACCCGCGTGTTTAAAATCCCATGGATTTTTCATTGCGGTTTCGTAACCCGTGATGTGCTCAATGTTCATTCCTCTTTCGAGCATCAAAACACGTAAGCCTTTTTCGGTAAGTTCTTTTGCAGCCCAGCCGCCACTAATCCCCGATCCTATAACAATAGCATCGTAAGTATTTTCTGCTTTTAAATTTGTATTTAAATTCATGATGTTTTGTCGTTGTTTTGATGTTAGGTAGCCCAGGATTTTTGGCCTGGCTTTAAGGTAGTATTGCCATCATAACGGCCTGGAACAAGAACATAGGCTCTTGCTTTGGTGCAACCAATTTCGGATGAGTAATAACCCAATAAGGTTAAATCGCGTGCGGTAATGAAGAAATAAGCTAAATCTTTGTTGTCTTCTGATTTGGTTTCTTTCTGCGCAATTGCAATGGTTCTTAAATCAGCCATTAACTTTTTGCGGTCGGCAGGGGTTAAGGTGATGTAACTTTTTCCGAAATCTTTCATCGATTTAGCCTGAAGGGCTTTAAATCCATTTGCAAAAGAAGTTTGCATGGCAGCAGGATAACAATCTTTCATCATCATCGGTATAAATTTACCTAATCCGGCAGCCTTGGCACCGGCAGATGATTGAGTAGTTGGAACAATGATATCAGCAAATTCAGCAAAAATCTTCTCATCCTCAATAGAATACTGTACGAAGTTTTTTTCGTTTTCCGGGAGCGTAAAACTTTCAAATAAAACGCCCATTGTGCTTGCTGAGATTGCTCCTCCCAGCAAAAATGCAACGTTTTTGAGTGCTTCTCTTCTATGCATCGTATTTATGGTTTTATATATTGGTTATGTTATGTGTTGAATGAGTAATATTAGAAAAAATATAATGGAAACATTAAGGTTATACCGTTAAATTATTGATACGCAACGTAATTGTTACTCCGAATAATTATTCTAAATAATACTGTTTTTGTGGGTTTAAATAGCTTTTGAGGCGTTTTTTATGCTTAATTTACTTGGTGTAAAAAGTACATTTAGTGATGATGAAAGTGTTATTTACCAGTGAATCGTAAGCAGCCTTTATTTTAGCGGGAATTACGGGTTTAAAGCAGGTTCTTTTTAATGTAGTTGTAGCTTTCTGCAACACTTTCGAAAGGTGCCTTTTTAATCAGGTCTTGTTCTGTAAAAATATAATCTACACCGGCCAGTTTTGAAGCTGCAAAAATAGGCCTGAAATCTATTCTACCCGAACCTACTTCGGTAAATACGGCTTTATCTGTTTTATCCATATCCTTAACATGAAACATTTTATAACGGCCAGGATTTTTCTTAAACATGTCAACAGGGTTTAAGCCTGCGTTTACGGCCCAAAAAATATCGAGTTCAAAACTCACAAGCTTCGCTTCAGTTTCATTGAGTAAAATATCATAACCGGTAAGGTTATTTTCCTGAACTTTAAACTCGAAGTTGTGGTTATGGTAGGCTAATTTTAAACCTGATTTTTGGCAAAGCACTGCAGCCTGGTTAAATTTTGCTGCCATACGCTTGTAATCGTCCAATGTTCCGTTGGTTCTGATATCGGTTGGTAGGGCAGGGATAACAAAGTATTTCTGGCCAACAGTAGCTGCGGTTTCGATATGCGATTTTAATACTTTATCATCACCGGTAGAAAGAAATTCGGTTACATTGTAATGCCCGCTGGGCGAAGTGAGTCCATTGGTTTTTAGTAGTGCATTAAAATCTTTGGCTTCCAGGCCCCAAAAACCTTTCACTTCATATTTGCCCGGATAGCCATAATAAGTTTCTACCTGGTTATAACCAATGCTGGCTACTTGTGCTATTGTTGCTTTAACATCGGCAGTTAACTGTTCACGCAAGGTAAACAGGCCGATACCGATTTTCGAAAGTTTTGCGGGCTGGGCTAAAGCCGATGTAATAATTGATGGACTTAAAAAGGCTGCTGCACCAGCTAAACTTACCTTTTGTAAAAATGATCTTCTTGTTGTCATGATGTTTTAGAATTAAAAAACCGGAGCGTAAACTCCGGTTTTATTTGTTAGAATGAATAAGCCAATGATCCCCAGAAAGTACGTTGAAGTAATGTTCTTCCAATCATTAATGTGCCAGGGGTTACGGCCGAGAAATCTCTGAACTGGTCTCCGCGAACATCGCCCTCTGTCAGCACTTTTGCATTTAACAAGTTGTCTGCCCAAAATCTTACTGAAATCTTTTTAGTGAAATTATAGCCTGCACCTGCTTTCATTACCACGTAGGCAGGTAGCCTATAGCTATCACTTGGTGAGGTAAAACGGCTGCCCACATAATTTGCAGCTACATATAAGTTAAAGTTTTTATAATCGTAATTGGCACCAAGCTCGGTGTTTAAAACCGGAACGCGCTCGGTTCTTTTACCGGTAAAACTGTAAACGCGATCTCCGAATTCGGCAAGTACCGCTGCATTTCCTTTGGTTGATGCTTCGTAATCGGTATACTTAGAGTCTTGCAATGTTCCGGTTAAGCGTAAGCTCAATGGTTTGGCAATTTTGTACGATACTTCATATTCGGCACTCCAGGTACGGGTAGAGCCAAAAGCCACAAGGGCCTGCGTGCCTGCAGCTGTTGTAGGTACATTGATGGTTAGCGATACATTTTTAATGGCCGAGTAACTTCCCGAAGCAAAAATTGCCAGGTTGTTTTTGGCATATTTAAAACCAATCTCACCTAAATAAACCGGACGTTTTTTGATGTTCGCCGCATTATAGGCTGCTGCATTATAATCGCCGATGTTAGGCGCATTATAAGCTTTTGTAGCCCTTGCAAAAATGCTTGCTGTATTGTTGATTTTATAGTTTGCACCCAAAGAGGCCGACCAGTTGGTTAAGGTTTCATCGTAAGCGGTATAGCCTAATATTGTTGCAGTAGCGGCAGCAGTTGTGTTTACCGTGCCGTTTGCATTTAAAGCATAATATGGTCTATCGCCTTTTACGTTCTGGTTATCGATCCTTGCACCAATATCTAAGCGCCACTGCTCGGAAATTTTAATCTCATCACTAGCATAGGCAGATAATGTTCTGGTATCGCCAATAAAAGTGTTTTTAGTTTGGATTGTTCGCTCAGCAGCAGTTGGCGATTGCAATAAGATACTCGGATGCTCTTTAAACTCTGAGAATGAACGGAAAGCATAACGTAAATCATCGCGGTTATACTGATGGATGCCAGCACCAATACCTAAGCTATGGTTTTTAATGGTTTTCTTTAAATCCAGGTAATTTACTAGCTGCACATCACTGTTGATTTGTCCATTAGCAGATGAAGTAATTACGTAATCGCCGGTAACAAAAGGTGCTGCGGTGCCTCCCGGATAATAATAAGGTGTAGCGGTAGTTCTTGCTGCAATTCCGGCCGGAACGGTATAAGTAGAATTGGTATGGGTATTTTGGTAACGGAAATTGTTAACAATCTGCCAGCCGCCATCGGTTAGGTAATTGAACTGAAAACCTGCTGATCCTAATTTGGTATGGATACCATCTGTTAAACTAAAGTTGTGGTTGCCGGTTGCCGGATCGTTGTAACTCCATTCGGTTTGTAGCGGAACGATAGATTGTGAAGCCATATCGTAATCGCGGTAAGTAGCTGGTTTACCGGTACCATCGTAAGGATAGTAACTGGTTAACAAAAACTGAACTTTATCGTTCAGGTATTTACCATATACCCTGATAAAGCCTTTATGGTTTTTAAAATTAAAAGTCATGTTGCCTTTAATTTGCCCGCCCTGGTTGGCCGGATTAAAACCCTGATCTACTACGCCATTATCGGTACGGTAAAAACCACCGATATTGTATTTAATCTGGTCGTTTATTTTTCCACCGGTATTTCCATCGAAGCGGTATAAGCCCTGCGAAAATCCTGTGGTGAATTTAAACTGGCCATATTGTTTATCGGCCCCCACATAGCTAAGGTTGTTAACCACTGCACCTGGTGTATTGGCCTGAATAATTGAGGCATTACCACCTCTAACGGCTTCGATATTCTGAATGGTTAAATCTGTTTTATAGTATTGATCTACTGATGGATTGGTGTTGAATCCGGTTGGCAAAAGTGGTAATCCATCTTCCTGTATCCCAAGGAAAATATAACCGCCCTGCTGCGGAAATCCCCTTACCCAAACGTTACCCGGACCATCACCACCAGTACTTTCTACCGTTAAACCCGGTATTGCTTTTAATAAATCGGTACTGTTTAAAGGTGCTCTGTTGGTAATATCCTTATTGCTTACCGAGGTTAGGGCCACACTGCTTTCTAGTTTTTTCTTCGGGTTACCACCTGTTACCATCACACTTTCTAATTGCAGGTTATCTTCTGATAAGCTGATGCTCAGGTTTTCATCGGCATTGCCTGCAGATAGGTTTACTTCTTTGGAAATATAACCAACATACCTTACTACCAGCACCCGACTATCAACTGTGAGGCCTTTTAATGAGAAGTTACCATTTTCATCAGTTGTGGTACCAATGCTTTTCCCTTTTACCGTAACAGATACTCCTGGAATAGGAGTACCCTTGCTGTCGGTTACTTTACCGGTAACAATGCCTTCAAAAGCTTTTAATAGTGCCAGATTGTTATTAGCGGGAATAGAATAGAGCAGAATCTGATCTTTAACTATCCTATATCCCACGTCATAACGTTTTAGCGAATTCTCAAGAAAGTATTTAAGTTTTTGGTTAACTACATTAACAGAAATTTTCCTGTCAGAGTTGATGAGTTGAGGGCTGTACACAAACTTTACATTTGCAAGCAGTTCAGTTTTTTCGATAATGGTTTTAATGTCTGTTTGATCGGCTTTGATCGAGATAGGCTTATTCAGGAATTCCTGCGCGCCTACATTTTTAGCAAATGCAGCACAGGTGAAAATTATTATTGCAAGTATTTGGTAAATCGAAACTCTCATTGCATATATCGCCAGCGAAATAAGTTGATTTTTTTTCATAAATTTGGTTATTGTTCATTAAATGATTGGATTTATTGGACATAGGAATACCATGAATACATTTCTTTGTATTTAGCTCGCCGGCAATGCCCCACATTGTCGGCTTTGTTTTTAGAAAAATATTATGGAAAATTTTGCCGCGGCTACGGGCTGTTCGTGTTGTGGTTCTTGTTCATCGTTTTTATATATTTTGGTTAGTTTTTATTCGAAACCACAATGCTGGTTCCCTGGATATAATATTTGCTTGATATGGTTCCGCAAATAAGGTCGAGCTGCTCATAAAGCCCTTTTTTACTTAAATCTCCTGTAAAGGTGTAATTTGAAATCTGTTCGTTATCAGATTTTATGTCAATTCCGTAAGCCTCAGATAAGGTTTTGAAAATATTTTTAATGCTTTCTTCTTTAAAGTTATAACTCAAACTTGTGGGCACATTGTAGGCCTCGGCCAAAGGAATGGGTTTGCTTACTAAGGTTTTCTTTAAATTATGATCGGCGAAAATACCTTTCTGATTGGGGGTAAGTAAAATAGGTTTAGCCAGTTTTTGTTCTGAGATACCAAAAAGCGAACTTTTAGCGTTTTCCTGAACCTGAACTTTTCCGGTTCTTACCGCAACCTGGGCAGGCATTTTATCTGTCGATGATTTTACCCAAAAGCTGGTACCCAGTACACGCACAACCAGTTTTTGATTGTACACATAAAAAGGTCTGTTAGGATTTTTGCTTACCGAAAAGAAAGCGGTTCCTTTTAAATAAACCGTTCTTTTACCGGCAGCAAAAACTTTTGGATAAAGAATATTAGCCTGCGGTTTAAGTGTTACAGTGCTTGAATCGCTAAGGGCTATAATAACGGGACGATCAGTATCATTGGTTTTGCTGATTAAGCTTAAATTGCTGTTTTCGCTAATGAATGCCTGCTCAGCAGGATTGTAACGGGCAAAATATAAACCTCCAATTAAAAAGGCAATGGCTATTGATGCTGCTATGGCCAATTTTGGCCATAGCTTTTTAATTTTTAAGGCTGTTTTGGGTTGCTGCTCAATATTGTTGATGTTAAGCCAGGTATTTGCCTGCATTTCATCAAGAGCAGCTGAAGACAAATCTTTAAAATTCTTGTTATTGATGTTATGGTACCATTTATCAACCCAAAGCTTTTCGGCTTCGGTACAATTTCCGTTTTGGTAACGGCTTAATAAATCGTAGAATGATTTCTGATCCATAAGAAAGAATATTTGGCTTTATACTATACAAGTAACACAAAGGAGGTGAAGCCCTAAAGGTGGAAGATAAAAAAGATGAAATAATTTGTAATTAACTGTTAATCAACTATAAAAAGATGTAAAAATTTTTGATGTATTCTTTTATTCTTTTAATTGAGCGGGTAATGTGGTATTCCACAGCCTTTTCAGAGATGTTTAAACCAGTAGAAATATCTTTGGTAGATTGATGCTGGTAACGGCTGAGTCTAAAAACTTCCTGCGTTTTTTCCGGCAACGAATTAATGCCTTCTTCAATGATGGATAATAAATCGTGAAGATCGACCAGATTGGCCGTATCCTGGTGATTTTCGGAATAGGTTAGGCTTTGGTATTCCATATACTTATTCTCCATCACTAAACTTCGGATATGATTGATTACACTTAACTTTAGTGCACCAAATAAATAGGCCTGAAGATTATTAATCCGGGCTTCCTGTCGTTTTTCCCAAAGCGAAATAAAAATGTTTTGAACCAGCTCTTCGGCAATTACTTTATCACCTGTTTTTTTATAGGCTGCCAGTAATAATTCTTTACTATAAGTAAAATAAACTCTCTCGTAAGCCTGCTTGTCGCCTAGTTTTAGACGGTTAAGTAAATCATCAGAATTTTCAGGCTCAAAAGGAGTCATTGGTTATTTGGTTGTACACAGCGAGTAATAGTAAATGTAATAATTTATTTTACTTTGCCTTTCAACTTGCTTTAGATTTTGGTGTTTTCAAGGAAACGTTACACTTAGGTACTTTCTGTTGAGCATGCTTTTCTTATCTTTGAGCTGATTGAAATTGGTATACTTAGTGTAAATATTTTATCGCCTTTTATCTCATTTTTTTAACTTTGCTCAATCTCTGGAAAAATATGCAGGAAAAAATTGTTGTTTTAGGCTCTAATGGGCAAATTGGTACCGAATTGGTTACTACTTTGCGTAAAATATATGGCGATGATAATGTAGTTGCATGCGATATTCGCAGGCCTGATTACGACATCAAAAATTCTGCGCCGTTCGAATTTGTAAATGTGCTTGATAAGGAAATGATCAAAGGCATTTTTCACAAATACAGGCCAACTCAGGTTTACCTGCTGGCAGCATTGTTGTCGGCAACGGGTGAGCAAAATCCTAAATTAGCCTGGGATTTAAATATGAATGGTTTGCTAAATGTATTGGATTTAGCACTTGAATATAAAACGGCAAAAGTGTACTGGCCAAGCTCAATTGCTGTGTTTGGACCAAATTCGCCTAAAGATCATACTTCGCAATATTGTGTAATGGACCCGAATACGGTTTATGGTATCAGTAAACTGGCCGGCGAGCGTTGGTGCGAATATTATAACCAGAAATATGGCTTGGATGTGCGTAGTATCCGTTACCCGGGATTAATTAGCTGGAAAGCTGCTCCAGGCGGAGGAACTACCGATTATGCCATCCATATTTTTCACGATGCGCTTAAAAAAGGCAGTTACCAGAGTTTCTTAAATGCCGAAACCGAATTGCCGATGATGTATATGGATGATGCCATCCGGGGTACAATTGAATTAATGGATGCGCCTGCCGATCAGATTTCGGTACGCAGCAGTTATAATTTTGCAGGCGTTAGTTTTACACCAGAGGTTTTAGCTGCCGAGATCAGAAAGCATATTCCTGATTTTACCTTAACTTACACCGATAACGACCCGCGCCAGCAAATTGCCAACAGCTGGCCACGTTCTATTGATGATAACTATGCCGCTAAAGACTGGGGCTGGAAACCAGAGTTCGATTTATCGAAACTGACAATTGACATGTTAAAGAATTTAAAAAAATAAGATTTTGGTTAACTGTTTAAAATGGTTAATTGTTTAAATCGTTGCAAAATGCAATTAACCGGTTTAGACAATTAAACAGTTAACCAATCAGAACAAAAAAAATGGGAAGAGCATTCGAATTTAGAAAAGAAAGAAAATTTAAGCGTTGGGCCAAAATGGCGGTTCAGTTTACGCGTATTGGTAAAGATATTGTAATGGCGGTTAAGGAATCGGGACCTCATCCTGAAACCAACTCGCGTTTACGTACTGCAATGCAAAATGCTAAAGCAGTAAACATGCCTAAGGATAGGGTAGAAGCAGCTATTAAGCGTGCATCTGATAAATCGCTGGCCAATTACGAAGAAATTGTTTATGAGGGTTATGCCCCTCACGGAGTAGCAGTTTTAATTGAAACGGCAACCGATAATACCAACCGTACCGTAGCCAACGTGCGCAGTTACTTTAATAAAACCAACGGAACTTTAGGTAAAACAGGTTCTTTGGATTTTGTTTTCAACCGCAAATCTATTTTCCGCTTTGTACCTGCCGATGGTTTAGATCTTGAAGAACTGGAGTTTGAATTGATTGATGCAGGTTTAGAAGAACTGTACGTAGAAGCTGATGAGGAAGGAAATGATATCGCTGTTGCACAGGGCGCTTTCGAAAACTTTGGTTCATTGCAAAAGGCACTGGAAGAAAAAGGCATTGAATTAAAGAGCTCTAAATTGGAGCGCATTGCTTTATCGCACCACGAGGTTACAGAAGAGCAGGCAGCAGATG
Organism: Sphingobacteriaceae bacterium; assembly: GCA_965284455.1. GTDB lineage: Bacteria > Bacteroidota > Bacteroidia > Sphingobacteriales > Sphingobacteriaceae > Pedobacter. The sequence continues at coordinate 3,114,462 of OZ260086.1, read as the reverse complement.
TTCTAAAACTGATTGATAAACTGGAAGAGGATGATGATGTGCAGGCAGTTTACCACAATATGGCTGAGTAATTTCATTTGATATCTTATAGAAAAGGTCCCGATTTTAGGTCGGGACCTTTTTTTGTTTCTATTTTTTTAGACGACTTTTCTATAGAAATTTATTAATAGTGATTTGTTTCAATATCTATTATTAAAACCTATGAGGTCTACGTAAACTATTTCTTATGCGAAAACAACCAGGGCAATAATTCAGGTTCTGCAAATGCACTGTCCCAGCTGTTGTGGTTGGCAGTAGGGTAGAGTGTAAACTTAACCTCATCGCCAACGGTTTTTAAACGCTCGGCTATGGCAATTGAAAGTGCCGGATCAACAATGTCGTCTTTTGCACCATGGAAAATCCATAGTGGCGTTTTTTGGTATTTTTTAATGTTATTGGTGTTGTCGCCGCCACAAATGGCAATGGCCGCAGCAAATTTACGACGCTCCCTTCTCAGTAGCTCATAAGTTCCCATTCCACCCATTGAGAGGCCACCAACATAAACCTGTTCACGGTTTACATAAGGTTTCTTCAAAAAATCTTTAATCATGCCCTGCAAGGCGTGCATAATTTTGGTTGGTTTGCCGCCTTCAACAAAGCTTAATTTCCTTTTGCCATTGGCATCTCTATCTAAATTAATGTTGGCCCAAAAATCATTTGCAGGGCATTGTGGGAACACAACAATCGCAGGAAAGTTCTTGCGGACATCGTTTTTCAGGAATAGTTTACCGCCGTGTACCAGCTGACTGGCATTATCGTTACCTCTTTCGCCACTGCCATGTAAGAAAACAACTAAGGGATATTTTTCCTTAGGGTTAAAGTTTTCCGGAAAAAGCACCCTGTAATAAATAGAATCCTTGCCTTTAATAAAACTTCCCCTGTCGTATTTTTTAAAATCCTGAGCGTTTAAAAAGAGTACAGAAAAAAGAATACTGATAGTGAGAAAAATCTTTTTCATCTGTTTAATTTATTTTAAATGGTGATACCCCCCGGCCGTAGTAGAAAGATATCGCGATTTGTTATTTCCACCTGTGTTTTGATTAATTACGGTGGTTTCATTTAACAAAAATAGAAAACCCTGGCTACTTTGCAATAGCACAGGGTTAACAACCAAACCTAATTGTCTTTATTTCAGCGTAAAAGATGCTTCTTTTACATCGCGCGAGTTGGTGCCAATAAACACCTTAAAATCGCCGGGTTCTGCTACAAACTTTAAATCTGAGTTATAAAATTTAAGGTCGTTTTCGGTAAGGGTAAAGGTGATGGTTTTGCTTTCGCCAGCCTTTAAACTAACTTTTTGGAAACCTTTTAATTCCTTAACCGGGCGGGTAATGCTCCCCACTAAATCTCTTATGTACAACTGAACAACCTCTTTACCATCATATTTACCAGTATTGCTTAGTGTAACAGAGGCGGTTATTGATTTACCTTTAGTTAATGTATTTGAACTTAATTTAATATCGCTGTAGTTAAATGTGGTATAACTTAAACCGAAACCGAATGGATATAAGGGATCGTTACTCACATCTAAATAATTAGAACGGAACTTTTCGAACCATTTACCTTCGGCCAAAGGTCGGCCAGTGTTTTTATGCGCATAATAAAGTGGTACCTGACCAACATTTTGAGGGAAAGTAGCACTTAATTTACCCGAAGGGTTCACATCGCCAAAAAGTACATCTGCAATGGAATTACCTGCTTCGCTACCGGGAAACCAAACATTTAAAATGGCAGGAATATTTTCTTCCTCCCACTTTAATGCCAATGGACGGCCTGTAAATAAAACTAAAACCACTGGTTTGCCTGTTTTGGCTAAAGCTTTTAACAGATTTTTTTGTGTTTCAGGAATCTGGATATCGGTAACACTGCTGCTCTCTCCGGTAAATTCAGAACTTTCGCCCATGGTAGCGACAATCACATCCGATTTTTTTGCAACCTCCAAAGCTTCTTTAATCATATCAGCTTCTGAGTGTGAGTCATGCTTATAGGTAGGATTGTGGATGTTTACATAACGGTGCTCTAAAGCAGAATCGGCCAGGAAATTAGACCCGCGTGCGGTTAATATTCTGGCATTGTTGCCTAAAGCATTTTTTAAACCCTGCAATACAGTTACCGATTTATCAAATAAAGCCGCAACACTCCAGGTGCCATACATATTGGCCGTGTTATCTGCCAATGGACCAATTAAACCAATGGTGCCTGATTTTTTAAGCGGTAAAGTATTATTGCTGTTTTTTAACAATACAAAACTTTCTGCTGCAATCTGGCGCGCTATCTGGCGGTTTTCGGGACTGAAAACTTCTTTCTCTGCCCGGCTTGCGTCGCAGAATTTATAAGGATCGGCAAATAAGCCCAGTTTATATTTAGCCTGTAAGATTAAGCGGCAGGCGCGGTTAATCTGATCAATACCAACTTTCTTTTCTGCAAGCGATTTTTTTAAGGTACCTAAAAAACCTTCGCCAACCATATCCATATCTACTCCGGCATTTAAAGCCAAAGCAGAAACCGTTTGTAAATCGCCCATGCCGTGTGCAATCATTTCAGGTATGCCGGTGTAATCGGTCACCACAAAGCCCTTAAAGCCCCATTGGTTACGCAAAACCTCGGTCATTAACCATTTACTGCCTGTAGCCGGAATCCCGTCTACCTCGTTAAAAGAAGCCATAATACTGGCTGCACCTGCATCAACGGCTGCTTTGTAAGGTGGCAGGTACTCGTTGTACATCCTTACCTTGCTCATATCAGTTGTATTGTAATCTCTTCCACCTTCGGCAGCTCCGTATAAAGCATAGTGCTTTACACAAGCTAAAATTTCGTTATTGGCCTGTAATTTGCCCTGGTAGCCTTTAACCATGGCCGCTGCGATTTTCGAACCGAGGTAAGCATCTTCGCCATTTCCTTCCGAAATTCTTCCCCAGCGGGGGTCGCGTGAAATATCGACCATAGGAGAGAAGGTCCAGTTGATGCCACTGGCACTGGCTTCGATTGCGGCAACCCTGGCCGATTTTTGCACAGCATCCATATCCCATGTAGCACTCATACCCAATGGAATAGGGAAAACAGTGTTATAGCCATGGATTACATCCATACCAAAAAGCAAAGGAATTTTCATCCTGCTATTTTCTACAGCAACCTTTTGTACTGCCCGGATTTTCTCAACACCCTTAATATTGAACAAACCACCAACCTGACCATCTCTGATCTTTTTGCCTATATCGCTGCTATTGGCTTGCCCGGTGGTAATATCACCAGAACTTGGCAAATTCAGCTGACCAATTTTCTCATCAACCGTCATTTTGGCCATCAGGTTATTGATAAAGGTATTCATCTTTGCTTCTTCGGCCAAACCGGTTTTTTGTTCTGCGCAGATGCGTTCAGTACGAGGGCTGTAAAAAAAACAACTAGGATTTTCGCTCTTTTCATTGTATGTGTATTTTATTCTTTTTCCTTATTGTGTTTAAGCTGGCGCTCGTTTCAAACGAGTGCCTAAATAGCTTTACGATTCTATCGTATTTTTAATCGTTATAAACGATTGTTTATTTCAACGCCCGTTAGAAACGAGCGTGAGCATTTACTTTTAATCCACTTTTTTAACTGCAGTTTTTGTCGAAACACCATTTTCATTTATGGCTTCGATAGCGAAATAATAAGCTTTTTGGCTATCCATTGCCTTAAACCAGTATTCGTTAAAATCGTGTATCATGATGCAGTTGTAAAGTTTATCGGGTGCTGTACCATAATACAGGTTATAGGCAAAGGCGTTATCAACCGGTTGCCACTTGATGTAGGCACTGCGTTTATCTTTTTCGGTACGCAACACAATCAGATTTTTTACCTGTGTTGGTTTTTCGCCATTGCCATTACCAAAAACACGCAGGCCACTAATGGCAAATTTTCCGGTAGGCATGTGGATATTAATCATTTTAATGAACCTTGTTTTAACCGCTTTTGGAAGCTCGATATAATCATGTGGCGCATCGGTTTTATTCTGGCTTTTATCAACTAAGACACTCCATTTTTTGCCATCAACCGATGAAAGGATTTTGTACTGATGGAAAATGCCAGTTTGTTTACCGATAAATTCAGCATCCTGATCTGCATAGTTGATCTGGATGGCATTTACCGTAGCTAAGCTGCCCAAATCCGTCTGGATCCATTCGCCACTGTTGGCGGTTTTAGCACTCCAATAGGTCTTAATACTTTCATCAACGGCATTATTGGCCTGAAAAGCGCCCAATGTTGATGAAACTGTGACTGGTTTTTTATAGTTGATGAGCATCCAGCCCGGACCTGCAGGGCCATTTACTTTCCTTTCGGAAGGCAAATAAAGCGGATAATCGCCAAATGCGGTATTGGTCCACATTACATCATCCTGGTCAAAGCCTGTTGGCCAAATGCCCATCCGGCGTTCCCAGGTGTTTTTAACGCAGATAATGCTGGTAGAAATGTGCCAGTAGTTTTTGTTGTTATCCTGAAAAGTTGCCCCATGACCTGCACCGCGCGAAAAACCGCCGCCCTTATAACTCAGCGGATCGGATTGCGGTGTAGCCTGAATACCATCGAAAAGTGGTTTACTACCCACAACAACGCCATCAGAATAGCCGCTAAACTCGGTTCCGGGGGCGCCATACTGAAAATAGTATTTGCCATTGTGCTTGGTCATCCAGGCACCTTCGGCAAAAGGATCGAGAAAAGTATCGTCCATATATTCGCCGAAACGTTGCCAGCCATAACGCCAGCTTTGGAGCAGGTACATTGGGGTTCGGGTTCCTTTCGGCCTAAATGTTTTGCGGTCTAATTCTACACCGTACATCGGGTAGTTGTTGCTACTGCCGTTGTACATGTAAAATTTACCATCATCATCAGTAAAAAATGCCGGGTCCCAGCCACCAATTTCTAACGAATCAACCAAAGGAAACCATTTGTTCCCTTTGGGATCGGTACTGCCCCATAGGGTAAAATTTTTGGTGTAAGTACTGCCAAAAACTACCATGGTATCGCCAACGATGCCAACTCCGGGTGCGCAGAGTTCATCTTTGGTTTTATTCCATGGGCGCAGAAACTTTCTTTCTTCGAACTTCCAGTTTAGCATATCAGGGCTATGCCAGTAGCCCCATTGGTTGGTGCTAAACAGGTAGAAATCGCCTTTGTAGTTCACAATAACCGGATCGGCCGTGGCACGATGCCTGCCCCATTCGGTAAAAGACTCAAAAGGGGTATAGCCATAGTCTACGTTAATCGGGTTGCAATAGGTTTTTTGTTGTGCCCTAGACCCGATTGTGAGGCTGATTAATATGATAAATAGAATATGTTTCATTTAATATGCTAAAATTTTAATTACCGGTTTATTTCTTCAATTCCGGACTTTCAAATCCAAGTTTTGTTAAACCTTCTTGTACATCGGTATTGCTCATAAATAACTTCCAAAGCAAGCCTGATCTGTAATTTTCGATCATGACCACCATTGGTCCCTGATCTATTCCTAAATAGCGTTGCGGGTACCAGTTGTCTGTTTCAGAAAAGGCATCGTAAAAACCGTATTTGCCCCAAACTTTATCGCCCAGGTTTTCATATAAATGGCGGATCACTTTCATCGATTCTTTTGGCGTATAGGGGATAGATGAAATGGCAGCTGTAGGAGAAATTACCCCAAAATCTTCTTGTGGATTATGTGCAGCATAACCTTTAACCGAATAGCTGGCTGTTAAACCCCAATTGTTTTGGCTATAGCCTTTAAAACCTTTTGGATTAGCTACGCAGTAATCGTGAATAGCCAATGTATGGTTTACATTATTCTCCCAGTAATTGGCATAACGGTCTTTTAATCCTTTCGGGTTTAAACCCAAATAAGAATAATGTGCCCAAAATAAGGGACCAACGGAATTCTTCTGGCCTTGATAATCGAGTGTAAAAGGGTGACCGTAGACTTCAAAATTGGTTTTAATCTCACCATTTCTTGCCCAACCCTGATGGTAAACTTCGGCGGGAACCGTATGGTTAGGGGAGGAAGCCGCTAAAACATACATAATTAAGCATTCGTTATAGCCTTTTACAGGAAAGTTCATTTCCCATTGGTATTCGGGCGACCAGTGCCAGTACAATACATTCTGGCCTCCTTTACGGTACCAGTTAAAATCAATCCCTTTCCAAAGTTCGTCGGCTTTTTTGGCTACTGCTTTTTCAGCTGCTGTACCATTTTTATAATAAGCATCGATACAGATTAATGCTTGTGCAACAAAGGAAGTTTCTACTAAATCTCCACCATTATCTTTACGACCGAAAGGACGTACCTTACCGGCTTCGCCATAAATCCAGTGCGACCAGGCACCGTGAAAGCGATCGGCCTTAGCCAGGAAATCGAGTATTTTATTTAATCTGTTTAGCCCATCTTTTTTAGTTACATAACCCCTGTCGATACCGCTTAAAATAGCCATTAAGCCAAAGCCTGTAGCACCTGTTGCAACCGTACTTTTGTCGTTTTCGGGATATATATTATCTACATGATAGCGCTCCCGGCCAGCACCCGAAGTAGGTTCGGCTCCATCCCAGAAATACTGAAAGGTTTGTTTTTGTACCAGATCTAGTAATTGTTCGTCGGTAAGGTTTTTCTTAATAGTAAGATCAGGATTGTAGCCTTGCTTTTTCTCCTGAGCGCAAGCCGAAAGGGTAAAAAGCGTAAGTATAAAAAAGTGTTGAAATTTGAGCTTCATTTGTGTGTGTTGTTAAAGGTTTGGACTGCTAAAGCCAAGATTTTTCATTCCTGCTTTTACTTCCGGAGCACTCATAAATAAGTTCCAGATCAGTTTTGTTCTGTAATTTTCGATCATGACTACAATCGGTCCCTGATCAATCGCCAGGGTAGACGAGGCAAACCATTGGTCTTTTAATGAAAAAGCATCGTAAAAGCCATAATCACCCCAGGTTTTATTGCCCAGCTTGTAATAAAAATACCTTAATGCCTGGATCGATTCGGTAGGGGTATAAGCCATTGAAGCCAGTGCTGCGGTTGGTGCTATGGTTCCAACATCATTGGTTGGTGAACTTGCGGTATATCCATTTTGAATATCGCTGGCTGTTAAACCCCAGCAGTTCTCACTATAGCCATAATTACCCTGTGGGTTGGCTTTGCAATAATTGTAATTGATTAAGGCATGTGCTTTGGTTTGCGTTTCGTAATTGGCGTAGGCATCTGTTAAACCAGTTGGATTAATGCCCATAAAAGAATAGTGCGCAAAAAATAGCGGCCCACCGTTTGCTGTTCCTAACGGGAGCTGAACTCCATAGTAGCTGCTGCCGTTTTTCATGGCTCCATTTTGTGCCCATCCGGTATCGTAAACAGTTTTAGGAATAGCAAAAGTAGGAGAGGCTGCAGCCATTACATAAGTAATTAAACACTCATTCCAGCCTTTAATGGGTAAATTCATATCCCAGTTATAATTTGGGCTCCAATGCCAGTACAAAGTATTGCCATTATCTTTCCGGTACCAGCTCCATTCTACACCGTTGTAGATGGCGTTAATATCGGCTCTTAAAGTAGTTTCTGCTGCGTCAACTCCGTTAAAATATTGTCGGGCGGTAATTAAACCTGCCATTAAGAAAGAAGTTTCTACTAAATCGCCGCCATTGTCTTTAACGCTAAATGGAATTACTTTTCCGGTATTTCCATCCAGCCAATGCGGATATGCACCATGAAAACGATCGACTGTTTTTAAGAAAGATACCATTTTTTGAATCCTCGTCAATCCGTCTGCTCTACTGATAAAATTACGGCTAATACCGGTAATCAGGGCCATAATACCAAAACCCGATCCACCTGAAGTAACGGTATTGCCGGAAGTATTGCGCTCTCTGGCCAAACCGCTGGTGGGGTGGCCAAAATCCCAGAAATATTTAAAGGTTTGTTTTTGAACCAGAGTAAGCAGTTCTTCGTCTGTAATACGGGCGAATTTGTCGGTATCATCCACTGCGGTAATCAGGTTTACTGTAATAGCCGATTGCAATTTGTTCCCACTTTTTGACAACAAGCCAGTGTTAATGTTTAAAATATATTTTGTAATAGGTTGCAATGCCGAAGGGCTAATTACAACGGTATTATCGTTATTTTCTAAGGTTGGGGTAAATGCTGCTGTGTTTCCGGCCGCATCGGTTAAGGTAACGTTTCCACTAACAGAAGATAGATTGATGGCGGAAGAGAAGGTAATTTTAACAACAGGCGTATTGTTTAAGCCATAATAGGTAAAGCCGCTGTAAGTGCCGTTTACTTTTAAATCGGCAAAAGAATAAGTTGATGGAGGTGCAACCGGATCTATTACAGGATCGTTGGTGCCGCCTTTTTTGCAGGCAAAGAAAAAAACAGAAAGGATTAGAATAAAGAAGTAGTTTTTTTTCATTTCGGGAGATTTTAAAAAGGGCTGCCATTTGGCAACCCCTTTTATTTGTGCCTATTTTAAGGTGGAGATTTTATTTGCCTCTACCTTCAAGCTTTTGTAATGAACTAATTTCGGCATCAGTTAAAGCCTTATTGTAAATTCTAACCTCGTCCAATTGGCCCACCAAATAACTGGCCCAATCCTGTTTACCGGTACCGGTTGTTAAACTAGGCGTAGTTTGGAAGTGAACAGTTCCAAATACCATTTTACTGGCATTTTGGAAGGTTAGCGGCCCATTGTTGGCGATTACCTGGGTTGCAATTTTTGCACCATTCATATAAACTTTATAGGTCGATGTTGTTTGATCGTAGCTTAGGGCAATCTGATTCCATTTGTCCCATGGGCTGGTTAATGCATAATTACCTAACCAATTATCTGCACCTGCATTGTTTAAATGAAATTTAAGGTTACCTGATGCAGTTGTACCTCCGTTTTCGAAGAAAACAGTCATGTTACCCCAAAAAGCGGTAGTGTTCGATACATCAACAAGGCCAACAATTCCTTTATCGTTTAAAGGCATTTTCTCCCAAAGAGTAAGTGTAAAACTTTTTAAACTTTGAACCGCTGCGGGAGTATTCGATACTACGTAACCGTTTAATGCACCTTGCAAGCCCTGACCTTTAATAGCTGGAGCAAATGAGGTTCCGGTGTTAACACCTACTGTGTTCGAAATACTATCTATCAAGCTTCCATCAAAAGCCCAATAAGCTACTAAGTTACTGGTCGCGATTTGCTTTGAACTGGTGTAGCCACCAATGTTTAACGGGGGCGCATAACTGGCCGGATCAAATTCTTTTTGGCATGATGATAACCCTAATGTTACTGCCGCCATCAATAAAAAATATTTTGTTTTCATTTTTGTAAAATTTAAAGCGATTAATAACCTGGATTTTGTGTTAAAGTACCTGCACTTTTATCGATCTCGGTAGAAGGGATTGGCCAAACTTCGTTTTTGCCAGCTTTCCAGCCTTTGGCACCGAAAACAGCAGTACCACGACCTTGGCGAATTACATCGAAGTAACGATCAGATTCCATAGCTAATTCTACTTGTCTTTCTTTCCAAATGGCTTGACGTAAAGCATCTTTGTCGTTGGTCGTAACATCAGGAACAACACCAGCTACTCCACCACGGGCACGTGCACGAACTTTGTTTAAAGATGTTTTAGCCAAGGTAGTATTGCCTAGCTCGTTAGCAGCCTCAGCATTCATTAATAAAACGTCGGCAAAACGAAGTACACGTACATTTTGATCGGCTCCCTGGTTAAATCCTGTAACTATATTGGCGAATGGTACATATGATTTTTCATTGTACATTGGATTATCAGCTGTATTTGAAATTACGTTGCCTTGTGGAGTTGTTTCTCCTCTATAAAGAATTGTAGCATTTCTGCGAACATCTCCAGCTTCAAAAGCAGCATCTAAAGCTGGGGTAGGAACATTAAAGCCCCATCCTAAATCTGGATTGTTACCCCTTGCTCCTTGCACCTGACTGTATTGCGAATTTGATGCGTCTTTATTGTTTGTTAAAAGTGCACATTGGATCTCAAATACCGATTCAATATTGTTTTCATGGTTAGTACGAAAGCTTTCCTGGAAGTTTGGATATAAATCGTAGCCAAACGTTATTACCGTATTGGTATATGATAGAACCTGGTCCCATTTGCCTAAATACATAGCTACTTTAGCATGCAAAGCAAGAGCAGCCCCCTTCGTTGCTCTTCCTAAATCAGCAGCAGGGTAGGTTTGTGGTAAAATGGCTGCAGCCTCATCTAGGTCTTTTTCAATAGCAGCCCATACCTGTGCTTTTGGCGTACGGGGAATATTAAATTCAGACGCATCTTTAGGTACATTTAAACGCAATGGAACGTCGCCAAAGGCGCGTACTAATCTAAAATAAGAATAGGCGCGAACAAATTTTGCTTCAGCTAAATAACGTGCTTTTAAACTTGCATCCATGTTTATTGCCGGAATATTATCCAATACCTGGTTACAAAGATTGATATTTTGATACTGAGCTTCCCAAAAACCACCAAATTGTCCTTCTGTAGAAGCTGCCGTATAATTATCAAAATTGTTTAAGTAACTGGCATCATTTGGAGAACTGCCTTTTTCTGCATCATCGCCAGGAATACTTTCTACTGCAAGTGCAGGGAATGCGGTATTACCCCAGGTTCTTAAGTTGGCATAGATTGAATTTACACCCTTTGTAGCATCATCGGAAGTTTTCCAAAAGGTAACAGCTGGTTGCTTAGCCTGAGGAGGAACATCCAAAAAGCTTTTTTTACAAGCAGGCATCGTTAAAAGACTTGAGCATGCTACGATTAAACTCAGCTTTTTTATATATGTATTTTTATAATTTATTTTCATCGTTCTCAATATTAGAATGTAACTTGAAGACCTAATCTGTATGTAGCAGATAATGGATAAACATTGGCATCGATACCTTTTGTTAATGGATCGCTAGCTGTTGCATTTCCTAACTCTGGAGTAAAACCTTTATAGCCGAATAGTGTTACCGGGTTTTGTGCATCAGCAAAAAATCTTAATTTTTTCATCATCCATTTGCTTGTTATTGAAGTAGGTAAAGTATAACCTAAACGCACGTTTCTTAAGCGGATGTAAGAGCCATTTTCTACATAAAATGAATTTGGAGCAGCATTTATTGTTGTGCCCAAATTAGCAGAAGGATAGGTAGTTGAAGTACCTGCTCCATGCCATCTGTTATCATAAAAATCTTTACTGAAATTTTCGTTACCAAAACGATATGCAATATTAGCATTGTAAACATCAACACCTGCAACCCCTTGTATATCGATATCTAAATCAAAGTTTTTATAAGCAAAACTCGTACTGATTCCATAATTGTATTTTGGGTTTGGATTTCCCAGTACAACTCTGTCCTTACCTGTAATTTGTCCATCGCCATCAATATCTACATATTTGAAGTCTCCTGGTTTTGCACTTGTTTGCGCAGATGCTGCAATTTCGGCTGGGTTTTGAAAAATTCCCGCAACCTGATAACCAAAGAATTCTCCAATTGCACCGCCTTGAACTGTACGTGTGGCCAGTGCACCGTTAGCAATACCGTTACCACCACCATAAATAGGGTTTAAACCGGTAACTACAGATAATACTTTATTATTGTTGATTCCTACGTTTCCACTGATTGAATAGCTAAAGCCACTTTTCGTTTGATCCCTCCAGGTAGCCAAAAACTCAAAGCCCCGGTTTTGTAAATCGGCCTGGTTACCTATCATTTTACTTGAAGCCGTTCCAATTGAACTTAAAACAGGGATTTCGAAAATTGCCTGCTCGGTTTTTTTATTGTAATAACCTGTTTCGATACTTAAACGGCTGTTAAGGAAAGATGCTTCTAAACCAATATCAGTACCTACTGTTCGTTCCCAGTTAAGAAATGAAGGAACCAGTGAATTTACGTTTGCACCAATATATGGAACTCCGTTAAACACCACCACATAACCACCGTTCTGTGTAACAGTTAAAGTTGTTGGATTTACCGGTACACCTGCATTACCTACTTTACCCCATGAAGCTTTAAGTTTTAAATTGTTAAAAACCTTTTGGTCTTTCATAAAGTCTTCGTTAGAAATAACCCAGCCTGCACCTACTGCCGGGAAATAACCCCAAAGGTCTCCACCACCGTAGAATTGAGAGGCTGCATCAGCACGTAAAGTTGCATTTAATAAATACCGGTCTTTAAATGAGTAATTTATTCTTCCGAAGTACGATTGATAAGTAGTTAAATTTCCATTATCTGTTCTATCTGCTAATATCGTTGGCGTACCTAACGAAGTATATAAGTCTCCATCACTTGAATACGGGACATTTAATGCTGCAGTGTTTATAATGTAATTTTTTCTGCGTTGAGCAGTTTGACCAGCAAGAACTGTCAAGTTATGGTTGCCAAAAGTGTTCTTGTAAGTTAATGTATTCTCAATAATCCAGTTTCTATCTTCTTCTCTTTTAACCTCTAATTTGCTAACATCATTTTGCTGGCCAATCGTGGCTTTATAAACAGGCGTATAAGCTATAATCTCTTTTTGATTGAAATCGCCACCTATACTTGTTTTAAAAGTGAAATGCTTAGCAAAAGTAAGTTCAGCATACACGTTACCATTAAAACGGTAATTTTTCGTTTTTTGATTAAAAAAATCTAATGTAGCCTGAGGGTTAAAGTTATTTCCACCACCTAAACCAAAATCATTTGCATCACCATAAGTTCCATCTGAATAATACACAGGAACAACAGGACCTGCTGCATACAACTGACGGAAAATGCCCCCATTTATATCTTTAGAGTTTATTGCTGCACCAGCTACAGTATATCCAATTTTTAATGGTTTGAAAACCTGGAAATCATTTGAAAACTTTGCAGTGTAGCGTTTCCAGTTTTGAGTTTTAACAATTCCATCTTCATCATTGTAACCTAAAGAGAAATTGTATGTCGATTTTTCTGATCCACCATTAATAGATATTTGGTGTGTATTTTGAAAGGCATTTCTAAACGCCTGGTTATACCAGTTAGTACCTTCTCCATAACTTGCTGGATTTGCAAATAAGGGATTAGCGTTATTAATTGCACTTAATTCGTTAGTAATTGTTGCATATTCAGTTGCGTTAGCCATCTCTACCTGATTGGTTACAACCTTATAGCCAACCGAATTATTGTAGTTAATAACAGGCTCGTTATTTTTCCCTTTAACAGTAGTAATTAGAATTACACCGTTTGCTGCTCTGATACCATAAATAGATTGTGACGAAGCATCTTTTAATATACTCATTGAAGCGATATCATTCGTATTCAAGAAGTCAACATTATCATACCATACTCCATCAACAACATATAAAACTCCCAAATTACCATAAATGGTGCCCGTTCCACGTATTGTAATCTGTGGTGAAGCTCCTGGAGCACCTCCATTTGTAATACTTACACCGGCTACCTTTCCTTGTAGGCCACTAACTGCATTACTTGATGCTTGCTTAGAAATATCTTCACCTTTAACTGTTGCCACAGATCCAGTAACATCAACTTTTCTTTGTGTGCCATAACCAACTACAACAACTTGCTCTAGTTGTTGACTTGAGGACTGTAGCACTATGTTAATTGTGGTGCGGTTACCAACAGCAACTTCTTGCGTTACATAACCAATGTATGTAAATACTAAAGTTGCGTTTGCCGGAGCACTGATGCTATATGCACCAGTTGCGTCTGTTTGTACCCCTGTTTGTGTACCTTTAACCATTACGCTTACACTCGGAATGGTTGACTTATCGCCTCCATCCGTTACCTTACCTTTCACAGTAATGTTTTGCGCAAATGCTACGTTAATTGCGAGTAAACAAAATACGGCCAGAACAGAAATTCTTGTAAAGATTCTTTTCATGCTTATTAAAATTTAGTTTAATTGTTAGTTAAATGTGAGGTTGTTTTTGTTGATGTGCAAGTGTTTTTACCTCTACATTAATACATCAACAGCGGCTGTAAGGTTTCGCACCTAAATAAACCAAATGCGATTTTGGGTCAAAAACGCAGTTTTTTTGAATTTTAACAAAACATTAACACTTTGCTAAGTGTATAAAGCACACCAAGTATTTTGTGGGGCTCGAAAAAGCGTTGTGAGAGGTAATGATGTAGTACCTGATGGGGGTAAAACTTTAAAAAAGAGATAAAAACCGTTTTTTACGCAAACGTTTCCGTAAAAGAGTGCGACTGATTTTACAAGGAATTAAAAAGAAAAATGGTGGATACCTAAGCCTAAAGTTCCATTAAAAACTCGGTTAAATTTTTATCGTGCGGTACTTCTAGCTTTTTGCGCAGGCGGTATCTGCGGATTTCTACCCCTCTTAAGCTAATGTTTAGTAGAGAGGACATTTCTTTACTGCTCATGTTCATCCTTAAATAAGCACACAGTTTTAAATCGTTAGGTACAAGATCAGGATGTTGTGCTTTTAACTTTTTAAAGAAACTTTCGTGCGCTTCATTAAAGCTGTTTTCGAACAGGTGCCAGTCGCGCTCGTCGTTCATACCATCGTTAATTACTTTCTGTATTTTCCGTGTTTGCTCATCAGAAAGCTTTTTCCCGTTTTCATCTTTAAGCTTGGTTATATCATCTGCAAGTTTTTGAAGCAGCTCATTTTTATATACCAGGGTCATCGCAGAATTAGCCAGTTCGCGGTTCTTCGAAGCCAGTTCGGCCTGAAGTTTTTCTGTTTGGAGCTTAATGATTTGCTTTTCACTAATTTCGGCTTCCTGTCTTAATCTTTCCTGTTGCTCGGCTTTTAAACGGCTGGTTATTTTCTGACTATCGCGCTGTAGCTTCCTTTCGTATATCTTTTTGCCCATGATTAAAACTACTACAAACAAGATGGTGTAAAATAATATGGCCCAGTTATTCAGGTACCACGGACGGAGGATGGTGAATGTATAAAGCGTTTCGGCACTTACCGTGCTGTCGTCAATTTTGGCCCTCACTTTAAAAGTATAAGTACCCGCGCTTAAATTGGTGAAATCTTTCTGCGTGGCATAAGTCCAGTCAGACCAGGCTCTGGAGTACCCTTCGAGGTAAAACTGATACTTCACTTTAGCCTGCCTGTAATAAGGCAGGGCATAAGAAATGCGGATGTTGTTCCTGCTATTCTGTATTTCGGTAGGTTCCTCAACATGACCGGTTTCACTGATCAGCGAAAATTTGTCGGTAATATCTTCAACCCGTCTGATCAATACCTCCGGTAATTTTTGTTTCTGGGTGTTATGACCGGAAGTTGGGTTATAAATCACAAAGCCATCATCAACACTAATGAGATAAATGGAATCGCTTATCCGGCTAATGTTCTCGTAGTACTGCACCATCCGCCCATCCAAAATGCTAAATTGGTTCGAATCGATTTCAATTTTGCCAGGTTCGGTAAAATTAACCAATGCGGTTTTACCGTGATTAATGAACCAATATTTTTTATTGCCGGCAGGAATAATTTTATTGGAGGTTTCGAAAGAGCCCAGGTTTTTATTGAGTACCTCGTATTTGGTGAATTTATTGCTCAACTCATCGTAGGTGTAAAAACCGGCGTCAGATGAAAAGACAATCTTATTCTCCAGATTGAAAATATTGATGTTGTAATTACCCGGCAAGCCATTCTTTTCGTCGAAATATTTCGTGCTTGTTACCCTGGTATAATCGGGACTAAGGCTTAATTTAAATAAGCCCTTGTAAGCATGACCCACCCAAATGTCGCCTCTGTTATCTTGCTCAACATATCTCGAAGGTGCTCCAAAACCTGCTATTTTGGTTGCAAACCTCAATCCTGCACCTGGCGATTTGGTAAAGAGAGATAAGCCTGTATAAGTACCTTGAACCAGGTAATTCGGATTAGAATTTAATTTTTTGATGGTCCAGCCACCCGAAGATCTGGATATCCATTCTATTTTATCGCCCAAAACCTTAAAAGTACCGCTGTTATGACCGCAAATTAATTCATTATCGATAATGGTCAGCTCCCAAACCTGTCCCTGCGAATTGGGTATTAAACGAAAGTTGAAGGGTAGGAGATTATACGGCGACCATTCGCTGTAAAATAAGCCCTGATTGGTGCCGAGATAAATTTTATTGTTAAAAATGATACTGGAATACACCGTACCGAACTGACCGGTTTTATCAAAGTAAAAATAAAGGGGAGAATTGAGTTCAATACGATCGATTCCGTTATCCAAACCTGTCCAAAGGTTTTGCTCATTATCGGCGTATAAACTTAATACGGTATTGTTTTGCAATCCGCTCGATTTATTAATGCGTTGCACAATCCTACCGTTTTCATCAATAATGATTAAACCGTTTAAAATGGTACCATAAGCATAATATTTGCCTAACAGATTTACGCCATTATTTAGCTGATAGGTTTTTAGATAACTGTTAGCCGGGGTGTTTAATGGAGTGAAATTTTTGTCATCGTAAGTAAAAAGTCCATTTTTGCTGGTGCCAATAATCAGTCCGTTGTTTTTATAAGGCAAAATGGAGAGGATTCCTTCTTTGCCCATTTGCTCACTCTGCGGCAGGTGTACCAGTTTATTGCCAATCAGCTCGAAGAGGCCTTGCTCCAGCACCTCTATAAAATAACGCTGATTAACTTTATGCAGAAACAAAAAGGAAGACGGCGATTTTACCACTTCGATTTTATTGTTTTTGTAGATGAAGATTTTCGAAAAGGATTGAAAAATTACCCGGTCGCGATCTACGTAGATTTTCCAAACTTCATCATCTATTTTTATGCCTTTTGGCAGCAGATTGGTGAGTGAATTATAACCTAATTTGTTGTTTTTGATAGCCCAGTAACCAAATTCTCCAAAGCTGCCTGTATATATTCTGCCTTGGTTATCAGTAGCAACGGCTCTAACAATCTGGCGGTTTGGCATCCTGTATTTCTGCCAGTAACGGCCATCAAAAGTTAATAACCCCTCGGCATTGCCAAAGTACATCACACCATTTTTGTCTTTTGCTATGCTCCAGTTCTGGTTACCTGATGAATAAACTGATTTTGGATAATTTTCTATGTAGGGTACACCAATGCTTTTGATATCAGCAGCACAAACATGGGTAGAAGTACAAACGAAAAGCAATAAAAGAAAACATAGAAGTTTTTGCATATAATGCTAAATTAGGATGCTGATTAAAACACAAATTAAATAAAAAAATGATAATTGACTAACTTGTTGATCAGCCGAAACAAAAAAGCAGACACAGTATGAAGTTTCATATTGCATCTGCTTTATACAAATAAGTTAGGAGTAAGTTTAAGCTAAACTAAGTTTTCCAACCGGCTGCGGTACTTTTACATAATAACCGGTTCCATCATAAGGGCGCTTACGAGGGTTCGTGGTGCAGGCTTCCGAGCAACAACCTTGAAGCTGTTCGCCACAGGCATCGCATTGGGTTACGTGTTCGTTGCATTCCGGATTGGCACAGTTGATCATTTTCGGGGTAGTAACGCCACAATTATAGCAAACAGAGACAACCGTTGGGTTAACCTGGTTTACATCAACTGCAATCCGGTTATCGAAAACGTAACACTTGCCTTCAAAATCTTTTCCGCCTGCTTCTTTACCGTATTTAATAATGCCGCCATGCAATTGGTAAACATCATTAAAACCATGGTGCAACAATAGGGCAGATGCTTTTTCGCATTTAATGCCACCGGTGCAATAAGTTAAAATCTTCTTGTCTTTATATTGGGCAAGCTGGTTAATTTGTTCGGGGAAATCGCGGAAATTCTCAATATCAAGTGTTACCGCATTTTTAAATTTGCCCAGGTTGTGCTCGTAATTTGAGCGTACATCCAAAATCACCACATCTTCGTCATCCTTCATTTTCATGAAATCAACCGGTTCTAAGTGTTTACCTGTTTTTTCATTTGGATTGATAATCGAAGTATCTCTTAAACCAGAATGCACAATTTCTGATTTGTAACGGCAATGCATTTTTAAAAACGAAAGCTCTTCAACATCGTCAATTTTAAATTCTGTTTTGGCAAATCTTTCATCAGCGTGAACGGCTTTCATGTAAGCCTCACAAGCTTCAGGGGTACCAGAAACTGTACCATTTAAACCTTCGTCGGCAACGATGATACGGCCAACCAGGCCTAGCGATTTACAAAATTTAAGGTGATCGGCAGCAAATTGCTCTGCCTCTGCTATGTAACTATAGCAATAGTAAAGTAGTGTCTGATATTTTTTCATAACGCTGTTGATACCGTTGCATACGGCGTTTAAAGCGGTGCAAAGATAAGGTAATTATGTAAGATGTAAAAATGTAAAATGGATGATGTAAGATGGGATTGATTTGCCATCATCCATTTTACGTCATCCATCTTATACCATTCGTCCTATAATCCGTAGCTTATTCTAAAGCCTTGTGTTAGTTTACGTCCCCCATCATAAGCAAAGCCATAGCTGGCCCTTAAAACCAAGCGCTGTATACCAAAGTAAAATTCTTTGTAATTTCTTTTTTCGGGCGACGATAGATAGCCACCACCTATAAATTCTTCCAGCTTTGCTTTACGCAACAATGGGATTTTATTCATGAAAAAGCCTGCAAAATTATGCTCTGCATGTGCTTCAAAATATTGCTGGTTGGTACTGAACTGGTAGAAATCCAGGTACTGGAACTTTCTGAAATTTGGCGGGAAAATAGTTGAAATGTTTCCATAAAAATGTTTGAAATCGGGGTAGTACATTTTACTGTTGTTAATAAACTTACCAACGCCCGCTAAAAATGAAGTGTATCCCAGTAAGCCTAAACCAATTCTCTCCTGGTAAACCTCTGCTTTTACAAAATCGTAATCTATATCGCTATTCAGTACATTATTAAAGCCTTTTTTGTATAAAACGGTAATTCTTGGGTATTTCGATTCGGTATAAAACTTACCATCGGGGCGCGTAATGTATTTTTGCCCAATGGTGTAGGTTAAACTTGCCGTGGCACTAAATGAGTTGTATGTTGGGAAAAGTGGCACTTCTGCTTCAGGGTTAAACGGATTGTTCGAAGTGAATTCGCGATCCTTAGCATCGATAAATTTAAAGTTGGTACTGTTGGTCAGGCTCTTGTTTCTGCTGTAATCAACGCCCAAACTGCCTTGTAAGCCTGTAGCCAGTTCTCTGGTCGTATTAATGTTGGCAAAACTCTTTTCGTAAAATTTAGGAAAGTTTTTTTCGTAAAAAAGTGAGTTAATGCTATTACCCAAAGCAGTCATTGAGCCCAGGTTATTCAGATCAAAAATACCATTACCAAATGAGGCGTCAACACTTGCCCTTTTAAGCGGGTTGTAATAATAACTTCCCGTTAAACTTCCGGTTAGTTTCTGATTGGCAAAGCCATAACGCAGTTCGGGCCTGATGGAATACGACCTTCTGTTTTCGAAAGTTTTACGGTAGGTAACACCATATTTAATCGTAAAACCTTCTACTGTATTGTAAAAAATAGCCCTGAGTACCGGATCAAAATACCAGTATTCTTTATTGTAGCGATCGTTAATGCTGTGCCCCCGGAGTAACAGTTTGCCAATGCCAAATTTATTATTGTCTTTTTCTAACGAATCGAGATATTTTTTCGATTCCTTTAGCTTGGCAGTACTGTCTTTCTTAATATAATTTATCTTTTCATCTTCAGTTAAGGGAATAGGCCTGTTATTAGCCCAATACGTAGAATCTTTTTTGTTAACCATTTCGGTTACTCTCAATATTTCGCCACTGAAGAAGTTTTTAGAAAATTTAGGATCGATATTGTAATTGCTGTAAACGCCAACATAATAACCTGCAATTTTAAAACCAAGTACATTACCGGCAAACTGAAAATTGATTGAGGTTGGCATATATACTTCTTTCACTTTGGTAAACTGCTGACTGATGTTTAGTGTATCGATAAAGTTGATGCCTGCATTTTTAGTCAGGAAGAGGTCGGTGTTGTAAATCCTCCAGCTATTATCTATAATGTAAATAATACCCCTGAATACGGGGTCGTTTTCGCGGCGCGGAATTACCTGTATCTTATGGATCAGTTCTCCGTTTTCAGTGCTTTCGCCAAGCAACTTATATTTGTAATAGAATAAGGCATTATCGGCAATTGGAGATATAAATCCCCTGGCGCTTAATTTGTTTTCTAATAGGTAATTATCGTAAAAATTAATAATCAAATCAGAAGCTTTATTGAAACTGAAAGCATTATTGCGGCCGGCCACTTTTGAAGAAATCATTTCCTCATGAATATCATTTTTCTGTCTGAAATTGAATTTGCTCTGCGATTCTGAAAGATAGATAATCCCTTTACGGTTGGTATCAAGCTCTAAAACCTTTTGTATATCCTGCCCGAAAAACTTTTTAGGGGCGCCTTTTAAGCGTTGAACACCTTTAATATAAACATCGCAGCTAAAGCTTTTAACTTCATTTAAATGTGTTTTTCGTTCTTTAATCACTTTGCGCATAATGGCATAAGCAGGATCTTCAGCATTGGCCCTGATATTTACATTTTCTAAAGTATAGCTTTCTGCACTTAGTGTTACGTTTAGTGCAATATCATCGGTAAGGTTAATGATGTGATCTTGTTGCTTGTAACCTACAGCCCTAAAACTCAGCGTTTGCTGACCGCTTTTTAATTTTACCGAGTACTTGCCATCTACATTGGCTGATGTGCCGGTAGTAGTGTTTTTTAAATATACCGAAGCAAAAGGAACGGGCTGCCCGTTGGTATCCTTAACTGTGCCGGTTACTGTAAATTGTTGAGCAAATGCAATATGGGTAAAACTACAAAGTATCAGGAGCGCGCAAATTCTTATCATAAGTTAGATTAGTAAATTATAAATATCGAATAACTTTTAAGACTATACATACAGGCATATGTTAAAGTTTGTTAAGTTGGCAAAAAAATAATAACAACGCTAATTTTTATAAAACAATATATCGGCTGGTGTTAGTTTCAGTTCACATCAAACGTTTGTCTCTTTAATAAAGTCATTAAAATTGCCTTTTTGGTTCTGTAAGGCTTTTTTTTATAACTTTGGAGCCAACAATCAACCATATTAAAGGCCATGTATAAAACATTACAACCGGTTCTTCAAAAAGAACTAGAAGAAATTGAGAACGCTGGATTATTTAAACGCGAACGGATCATAATTACCCCTCAGGGTGCCGACATTCAGGTAAGTGGCGGAGCCGAGGTAGTAAACTTTTGTGCAAATAACTATTTAGGGCTCTCTTCGCACCCAAAGGTGATAGAAGCTGCTAAAAAGGCGATCGATGATCATGGCTATGGAATGTCATCTGTTCGTTTTATCTGCGGAACACAAGATGTACACAAAGAACTGGAAGCTAAAATTTCTAAATTCTTAGGTACCGAAGATACCATTTTATACGCAGCAGCCTTTGATGCCAATGGTGGGGTTTTTGAGCCTTTGTTCAATGCTGAAGATGCCATTATTTCGGATGAGCTAAACCATGCTTCAATTATTGATGGGGTTCGTTTGTGTAAAGCACAACGCTTCCGTTATAAAAATGCGGATATGGAAGATTTGGAGAAACAATTGATTGCAGCTAAAGATTGCAGACACCGTATTATTGTTACCGATGGCGCCTTCTCTATGGATGGTTCTGTTGCTCCTCTGGATAAAATTGCCGACCTGGCCGATAAGTATGAGGCATTGATTATGATCGATGAATCGCACTGTACTGGTTTTATTGGTAAAAATGGTCGCGGAACGCATGAGCACTTTGATGTAATAGACCGTATTGATATCATTACCGGTACTTTAGGTAAAGCTTTAGGTGGCGCTTCGGGCGGTTTTACTTCGGGTAAGAAAGAAATTATCGATATGCTGCGTCAGCGCTCACGCCCGTATTTATTCTCTAACACTTTAGCTCCGGCTATTGCTGGTGCATCTATTGCTGTGCTTGATATGTTAAGCGAAACTACTGCCTTAAGAGACAAGCTGGAATCAAACACGAAATATTTCCGCGAAAAAATGACGGCTGCAGGTTTCGATATTAAGCCTGGTTTCCACCCAATTGTTCCGGTAATGCTTTATGATGCAAAAATTGCACAGGAGTTTGCGGCTAAGATGCTTAACGAAGGTATTTATGTAATCGGATTCTTCTATCCTGTTGTACCTCAGGGTAAAGCAAGAATCAGGGTGCAGTTATCGGCAGGTCATGAGCAACATCATCTTGATAAAGCCATTACCGCCTTTACCAAAGTAGGAAAAGAATTAGGTGTAATTTAAATACTCCTAAATTTTATATCATTCAAAAGCCGCTTCATGCGGCTTTTTTTGTTTCGGGTTCATTTTCTTTTATAATGCTATTGTAAACTCATTATTTGAACCCGGCAACCTTAAAAATATTAGATAATTTGCTGTATATTTGAAGCCATGTTACAGGATAAAATAACACAATATACCGAAAAAATCAATGCTTTTGTAACCGAAAAAGCAGATGAGTTAGAGCAGTTCCGTATTAAATATTTAGGAAGCAAGGGTATTATTAAAGAGATTTTCGAAGAATTTAAAACAGTTTCTGTCGAAGAAAAAAGATCTTTAGGTAAGGTGCTGAACGAGTTTAAGCAACTGGCCGAATCGAAATACCAGGTATTAAAAGAATCGACAGAAAGTTCAGATCATGCAACCGACAACCAGCAGCCGGATATGACATTGCCGGGTGAGGGTTTCGAGATTGGTTCCCGTCATCCGCTTGCGCTTGTGCGTAGAGAGATTGTGGAGATTTTTGCCAAACTGGGTTTTACTGTAGCCGAAGGACCTGAGATAGAAGACGACTGGCACAATTTCTCAGCATTGAACTTTCCTGAGGAGCACCCGGCAAGAGATATGCAGGATACTTTCTTCATAAAAAAAGGTGGTGAAAAAGGCGATATTGCCTTGCGTACGCATACCTCTTCTGTACAAGTACGGATGATGGAGCAGGGGCAGCCGCCATTCAGGGCAATTATGCCAGGTCGTGTGTACCGTAACGAAGCCATTTCGGCAAGGGCACACTGCTTTTTCCACCAGATAGAAGGTTTATATGTAGATGAAAATGTTTCGTTTGCAGATTTAAAACAAACCTTATTCTATTTTGTGCAGGAACTGTACGGTGAAGGTACTAAAGTGCGTTTCCGCCCATCATATTTCCCATTTACAGAACCTTCTGCAGAGATGGATATTTCTTGTACCATTTGTAAAGGTGCGGGTTGCCAGCTTTGTAAACACAGTGGTTGGGTAGAAATTTTGGGCTGCGGTATGGTAGATCCGAATGTGTTGGAAAACTGCGGTATCGATTCGAAAAAATATAGTGGATTTGCATTCGGAATGGGTATAGAACGTATAGCCAACCTAAAATATGTAATTAAAGATTTACGCTTGTTCTCAGAAAACGACGCACGTTTTTTAAAGCAGTTTAAATCGGCTTTAATTTAATGATGAAGTATTTATACGGCATATTGTTTGTCTTGATCTTAACTACAGGCTGTGGTAAAGATGAAGGCTACATTCCTGATGTTCCGGTAAACTACAATGTAACATTAACTGAGTTTAGCCTAAAAGCAGTTAACAATGTTTTGGTTGTATCCGGTTATGGTGTTGGTGGATTACTGGTGGTTAAAACACCATTTAATACCTATGTTGCTTTTGATCGCTGCAGTACCGTGAATCCGGAGAAAATATGCAAGGTAGCACCTGATGATAGTGGTGTAACTGCAACAGACCCTTGTTCGGGAGCAAAATTTTCATTGTATGATGGCAGCCCACAAAAAGCCCCTGCCGAAAGAAGCTTAAAAAGCTACAATGTTTCAGTACAGGGCAATACATTAATACACGTAAGCAATTAGAATGGAAGCTGAAAAAATAAAAGAAACAGTAAAAAAGGCGGCCAAAGAACTCTTCAGAAAATACGGTTATCATAAAACCAGTGTAAACGAAATTGCTAAAAAAGCACGTATTGCTAAAGCAACTATTTATAAATACTTTGAAAGTAAAGAGCAGGTTTTAGACAGTATTCTGATGGATTACCTGGATCAAAACCTTTACGAAATATTAAACAACAAAGTAAGTTACGCTAGCGAGGAAGAGCATTTAAAAGCGCTGGTAATGAAAACCAGCCGTTTATCTTTCACGGCTTGTAACGAATTTATCGGCTGGGATTTTGTGCGCGAAAACGCAAACTCTCAGGAGTTTTTAAAACATTTGTCAGATCAGCTCGAGGCATTGTTGCTGGCGGCTTACCTGCAGTTAGATAACTTTAAAAACAACCCGGCCCGGCGCGAAGGCTTGGCTTTTCTGCTTAAGGCAAGTAAAAGTATTGTGTTTTCGTTCGCTTTTACCTCGGTTAGCGATTCGGATGTGCGCAAGAATTTCGTGAGTTTTCAAAAAGAAATATTGCCATTTTTGGTAAAAGCTGCACTTTAGTGCCTAAGCCGTGCATAAATTCGGTGTTTATTGGTTGTAATAATCTTTAAACTTAAATTTTTGCACGGTTTTTTTCATTTTACCGTCAACCAGTTTTTGGGTAATTACGGTAACATTATCTGCAATACTCGAATCTTCAATAACTGAAGAGTCTTCATAAAGCCCTTTCTTACCATCAAATTTGTAGTTGATGGTTTTATCAAAGCAGCAACCGTTTTTTTGATGGATAGAAAGCTGTTTGTTTTTCTTATCAACATCAAACAATCCGAGGTTTTCGCTAGCCAGTTTAGTTAAACTCGTATTCAGTACAAATTTATTGTTAGTTGAAAGGTAAATATCGTAAGATGGACTTGCGTAAGCACCGTTGTTGCCATTTCTGATAGCGAGATCTTCGGTGCCATCAAAATCGAAATCACCAAAAACCATGGGTGTTTGGTATTTGCCTAAGTCGAGCCAGCCCAGCTGGGCGTTTTGCATTTCAGTTAAGCCAAAATTCAAATCTTTAGAGGTAAAGGTCTGCATTTCCTTATCCGTAATCTTATCATAGAGGATGATGGTAGCTTTGCCATCACAATATCCTGTTGTACAATTTTCTACAAATATTTTAGCTTTAAAGTTATTAGAACTGTTGTTGGCGGTAAATTTAAACTGCGCCTGTACACAGTAACCCATTAATAAAAAAGCGCAAGAGCATATTAAGTTTTTCATTCAAAAAATTTTGATAAAATTACTGCAATATCTTCTTGCTAAAAGTTAAAAAAGGTTAACGCTTTATAGCGGGTAATTAACTGTTATTCTGCAACCTGAATTTTTTTTCTGATTATTCCCATTTGAATACTTTAACGGCAACGGCGTAAATACCTATTCCCCAGACTAACAGAATCATAATCTGAAATTTTACATCCCAAAGTCCTAGCCCTTCAAAGGCTACCTTGCGCATCGCATCGTTTAAATAGGTTAGTGGTAAAGCTCTGCTAATAGGCTGTAACCAGTTCGGGAAGGCTTCGATTGAAAAGAAGGTTCCCGATAGTAAGAACTGCGGAAGGGTTACAATATTTGAAATAGGAGGGATCATGCTTTCGTTTTTCGCAATACCCGAAATAATAAAGCCAAATCCCATAAAAACAATTACCCCTAAAGTAGCCAGTAGCAACATGTTGACGACCGTGAGCGCGCCATGAATAAGTGTAAAGCCAAAGAAAAAATGGCCTAATAATATGATAAATAAAGCCCCAATCAACGCAAAACCTATACGTGCAATACCTTCACCAATTACAATACTCGATCGTTTTACAGGCGTAGCAAAAAAGCGTTTAATTACCAGTGTTTGGCGCAGACTTAAAAATACAAAGGCTGTTCCGAATACACCAGTGCTTAATAAAGAGAAGCCTAACTGGCCTGGTAGAATAAAATCTATTGTTTTATACTCGCGACCTGTTATGGTGCTTTCGCGTATTTCGGCAACTGATGGCTTTAAAGTTTTATCGTAAAACAGGTTATTGAGTACTGATTTTAAAATACCCCCTTTATCTCTTGATGCGGAGGTATAAACCACATTTACCGAATAGGCTGCGGTATTCACTTTTCGGTGTACATCAATCATGGCATCGACGTTTCCTTTTTCTAGTAGCTTATCAAACTCTGCTTTAGGTTTATCTTTTACAAGGCGAATCATTCCTGTTTTCTCTAACATGCCGATAACCGGATTATTAACGTCCGATCCAGGTGTAATTCCTACATCGATGCGGGTGCCGCCGCCACCTAAAAAGCCGAAAACCAAAATGAATATTAAGGGAAAGGCAAGGGTGAAAACCACGGCCGAAGGGCTGCGCATAATGGAACGAAAGCTTGCTTTTGCCAGGGCCAGGGTGGCTGTGGTATTGCTGTAGTCTTTTGTTCCAGAAGAGGTATTTGAATTTTGATCTTGTATATCTTTTTGCATATTAATTCTGCTATTTAATGCCAGGCTTGTTTTTATGTTTTTAGTCCATTCAGTGGACAATCGCTACTCTCTCCATTCTTTGCCTGTCAGGTTGATGAAAACATCTTCCAGATTGGCTTTTTTTACCTCTTTTTTACGTTCGAAACCGCTGTTTACCAATTGATCAATCAGATTATCAGGCGTATCAAGCGCAATAATCTCGCCGCGCTCTACAAAGGCCACACGGTCGCAAAGCTGTTCGGCCTCATCCATGTAGTGTGTGGTAATTACAACTGTTGTACCTGCATTACGGATTTCAGTAATCAGATCCCATAAGTTTCTCCTGGCTTGTGGGTCTAGCCCTGTTGTTGGTTCATCGAGGAAAATGATTTTGGGTTGATTGATGAGTGTGGTAGCAATAGAAAAGCGTTGTTTCTGACCTCCTGAAAGTGCTTTGTATTTGGCCTTGGCTTTATCCTGCAGGTTCACTTTTTCCAGCATTTCCATAGGCTTGATGTTGGCACCATATAAACCGGCAAAAAGTTCAATCAGCTCAATCAGGTTTAAATTAGGGTAATAACCCGCGGCCTGTAATTGCACACCAATAATTTGTTTTATTTCCTGCGCCTGTTTATCTACAGAGAAGCCGTCAACAGTAATTTCGCCCGATGTTTTATCCCTTAAAGTTTCGATAATTTCGAGGGTAGTGGTTTTGCCAGCGCCATTTGGGCCAAGTAAGCCAAAAATTTCATGTTCATAAACGTCAAAACTAAGACCTTGAACGGCCACAAAATCATCGTACTTTTTTATCAGGTTTTTAACACTGATAATAGCTTTGGGTGTTTCCATGTTGCGAATGTAAGGAGCTTTAAATAAATTGAAAATGAATTTTATCAGTTATGACTTAAAATGTCGGTAAAATGATGTTTTATTCAGGCGAAATGGGTTATAAAAACAAATCTGCGAATCTCCAGCCTGAAATTTGCCGTAGATCCGCAGATTATTAATACGTTATCGGAAGTGGTTTTTCTTTAAACCATCTACCTCCAAACCTTCTACCTTAATATTACCAGGTTAATTCGCCTTTGATTACTGATACAAAATCATCGAATAAGTAACGCGAATCGTGTGGGCCTGGTGAAGATTCAGGGTGGTATTGAACCGAAAAGGCTTTTTTACCTTTAACACGGATACCTTCAATCGATTTATCGTTCAGGTTTACGTGTGTAACCTCAACTTTATCCGAATTTATCACTTCTTCTGGTACTACACCAAAACCGTGGTTTTGCGAAGTTACCTCACAGTGGTTTTTAATGATATTTTTAACAGGGTGATTTAAACCGCGGTGACCGTTAAACATTTTCATGGTACCAATGCCATTGGCTTCGGCCAATAACTGGTGACCTAAGCAGATGCCGAATAAAGGTTTATCGGCAGCTAAGATTGCAGTAATGGTTTCAACAGCGTAAGGCATAACCGATGGATCGCCAGGGCCGTTTGAAATGAAATAACCATCAGGGTTAAATTTTTCCATTTCAGCAAATGTAGTTTTTGCAGGGAAAACCTGAACGTAAATGTCACGGCTTTCGAAATTGCGCAGGATGTTTTTCTTGATACCTAAATCTAAAGCAGCCACTTTTAAACTCGCTTCAGGGTTGCCATAAAAATAAGGCTCGGTAGTGCTCACTTTCGATGAAAGTTCTAAACCTTCCATTGATGGAACTTCAGCCAGCTTTTGTTTTAATTCTTCTAAATCAGTAATTTCTGAAGAGATAATGGCATTCATCGCTCCTTTATCTCTGATATGACGAACCAATGCACGGGTATCGATATCAGAAATAGCAACTAAATTATCATTCTGGAAATAATCCTGAATAGATTCAGTAGCTTCTTTACGGCTATATACAATGTTGTAATTTTTACAAACTAAACCGGCAATTTTAATCGACCCTGATTCGATTTCATCTTTATGGATACCATAATTACCAATATGTGAATTGGTAGTAACCATTATCTGTCCAAAATAACTTGGATCGGTAAAAATTTCCTGGTAACCTGTCATCCCGGTATTAAAACAAATTTCGCCTGTAGTGGTGCCAATTTTTCCGGCTGCTTTGCCGTAAAAAACTGTGCCATCGGCCAGTAATAAAATCGCAGGTAACTTGGTGTAGTTAGTCATGGTAATTACAATATGGATTTTGATTTAAAAAAGAGTTGAAAAAAGGGTTTCTCTCAGCTTTAAAGCTGTATTTGCGGGCTGCAAAAAAAGATGAATATATCCCTTCCATTTCGGGGTACAAAGATAGGATTTTAGATTTGTAATTTAAAGAGAAAAGTGAAATAAGGTTGAAGTCAGAAGCAAAAAGACTGAAGGAGAAAGTAACGAAACATGATTTCAATAAAAAATGATTTTTACCTGAGATAGCTTTGGTCTTTTAGCTTTGGTCTTTTCGGCTAATTAAATAAAAAACAATACTTTTGGCAACACAAAACAAATCCCATGTCGGTACATAAAGAAATTAAACGGATCACTACGCATACCTTACAAGAGATGAAGCAGCGTGGCGAAAAAATATCTATGCTAACGGCCTACGATTATTCAATGGCAACCATTTTGGATGATGCAGGTTTGGACGTTTTACTGGTAGGCGATTCAGCTTCTAATGTAATGGCTGGTCACGAAACCACCTTGCCCATTACTTTAGACCAGATGATTTACCACGCCGCATCAGTTATCAGAGCGGTTAAACGTGCTTTTGTTGTAGTCGATTTGCCTTTTGGTTCGTACCAGGGAAATTCGAAAGAAGCCTTAAATTCGGCCATCAGGATTATGAAAGAATCGGGTGCGCACGGAGTTAAGTTAGAAGGTGGAGAAGAAATTATAGAATCAGTGCAGCGCATTATTACTGCAGGGATACCGGTAATGGGGCACTTAGGTCTAACGCCGCAATCTATTTATAAATTTGGTACTTACACGGTACGTGCAAAGGAAGAAGAAGAAGCCAATAAACTTAAATCCGATGTGCTGGCCCTACAAGCTGCAGGATGTTTTGGTATTGTTTTAGAAAAAATTCCGGCAGCTTTGGGTAAAGTGGTAACAGAAAGCCTGAGTATCCCAACTATTGGGATTGGAGCCGGACAGCATTGTGATGGACAGGTACTGGTTGTAAATGATATGATTGGACTAACCAAAGGTTTTAAACCACGTTTCTTACGTCAGTATATTAATTTGTATGATGAGATTCTGGGGGCTGCACAATCGTACATCCGCGATGTGAAGGCTAACGATTTTCCAAGCGAGAAGGAACAGTATTAAGCTTGGAGCTTTGAATCCGATAACTGATTAACCTTTCTTAAGAGTTTTCAGTTGACAATTTACAGTTAACAATTTGGCCATCCTACAATTTGGCAATTGAATACAATAACCGATTTGAACAATTAAACAGTTAACCTTTATAATGCCCATTACCGATAACGACATACTTTTTGAAGACAACCATCTGATTGCCATTAATAAAAGAGCAGGAGATATTGTGCAGGTTGATGAAACTGGCGATGAACCATTAGATGAGCAGGTGAAAAAGTACATCGCTAAAAAGTACAATAAACCCAATGGCGCTTTTTTAGGGGTGGTACACCGTTTAGACAGGCCTGTAAGCGGGGTTATCCTGTTTGCCAAAACCAGTAAGGCTTTAGAGCGGATGAACGCCGTTTTCAAAAACAGGGAGGTGAAGAAAACCTATTGGGCGGTGGTTAAAAACAAACCCGAGAAAGAATCGGCTACACTCGTTCACTGGCTGGTTAAAAACCCACAAAAAAATGTGGTTTCTTACTACAATACGGAAGTTACTGGTAGCCAGCGGGCTGAACTTTCTTATAAAGTAAAAGCTAAGGTTGGCGATTATTATTTATTGGAAGTTGATCCTTTAACAGGACGGTCGCACCAGATTAGAGTACAGCTTTCATCAATGGGCTGTCCCATTATGGGCGATAACAAATATGGCTATCCGCGCGGAAGCAGAAAGGGAAGTATCTGTTTACATGCACGCCGCCTGCAGTTTATTCACCCCGTTAAAAAAGAACCTGTAAATATTTTTGCCAAATTACCTGTTGATGGCTTTTGGGAAAGATTCGAAAATCTGTAATATTTAGCTTCGCTTTTTCCTGGTTTTAAATGGATTGTATTTTTTGGCACAATCTTTAACTGCTATCAGTTAAAAACCAAAAAACAATGAAAAATACCATCTGCACTGTTGCTGCGATAGCTTTATCCGCTGTAACGCTTGTTTCGTGCGAAAACACCCGAAAAACTGAGACGACTAAAGATTCGAGTACGGTTTCTGCTAGTGGAGACACGATTACAAAAGTTACGACAAAAACTACTGAAATTGTTAAAACCGATGCCCCGTCTTTTTCTAGCGAAGAGGTGAACAAGGGGTTGGCCGAATATGCTAAACTAAAAGACGATTATGTAGCGGCTTTAAAGACTAAAAATGCAGCCGAAATTAAAGCCATTAGTGCAAAATATACTGTTTGGGCCAACCAGGCAACAACCTGGGCCAGCAAGCTTAAGCCCGATGAGATACAAAAGTACTCAGACTATATGCTAAAGCTAAGTGATGAATGGACCAAAGCAGCGACGGAAGCTATAAAGTAATTAAAAATTTGAAACGGTTGTATCCATAAAGATGCAACCGCTTCTATTTGCAGGATATCTTACTGAATACAATTGAATTGTCGAATTTCAATTTGCTGATATCTTTAAATTTGATATTGCCTTTAATTTCCTGCACATCGCCAAAACCTTCAATTAGTTTATCGCCTTGTTTAAATAACGCAATTTCCCGCACTGAGATTTTACCTTCAGCGTGGAAAGTGTAATCGGCAATCAGTGTATCTCCTTTAATAAGGCCTGTAAAAGTGCCCGAGTTTTTATCCTTTTCGTAAAGATTATAGCCTAAACTTCCACTAACCTGATTTCCCTCTACTTTTACTGATAAGGTAGCGGTATCACGATTTTTAATGTATTGGTAGCATGCTACAGCATTTTCTGGGGGTGCGGCATTGCTTATAATGGTCGAATCTATTTTGGCCTGTGTCTTTTTAGCTGTACCGCCCTGGCATGCAGCAAACAGGGCAATTGTAAATATTGCAAAGATGTTTTTCATTTTCTTATGGTTTGATTTTTATACCTAAGCAAAGGTTTTGCCAAAGTATGTCATAAGCGATAGAACGTATGGAAATCAATACAATCTGTTATTCCGATATGATATGCCGTTATCAGATCAGGGGCATTTAAAAAATAGCGAAATACGAGTGCCTTTGTGTTCTTCTGATTGGATATCTACCTCAATTTTATGGAATTTTGCAATACTCTGGACAATAGCCAGACCTAAACCAAATCCATTTTCTTCGCTGTTTCCCCTTTTAAAACGGTCGAAAGCATCTTCTACCAGCGCAGGGCTCATACCTTGTCCGCTGTCGCCTATGGTTAGGATGTATTGCTCCTGGTCGATTTTATCAGAGATATCGATTGATCCGCCCGCCACATTATATTTAATGGCATTGTTAATGATGTTTACCAAAAGCGTATGTATCAGTGCTTTATTTCCGGTAAAATGAAAATCTTTTAACAGGTTAACCTTGAAAGTAATTTTTTTATCGAAAATCCGGTCTTCCAAATCCTCATAAATGTCGTCTATTTCTTGTTTTAAGCTAATTTCTTCAGTTTTCAGGTACTGATTGTTTTCTACTTTCGAAATTAAGAGCAGGCTATTGATAATTACCCTCAAACGATTTAAGGTTTTTAATGACGCATATATTTTGTTTTCGTGCTCAACCGGAATACCAGGTGTGTTGAGCATATTTTCGAAACGGGTACTTAATATAGAGATAGGTGTAAGTAACTCGTGTGAAACATTGGCAATAAACTGCTTTTCTAATGCAAAAAGGGTGTTTATTTTACGCATTAAAGAGTTTATACTATTGTCAAGGATCTTAAAATCGTCGGTATTGGTGGGAATATTCTGGTAATTGAAATGGGTTGGATCGTCTACCCGGTTAATTTTCTTATCGATAATGAGATAAAAAGGCTTCAAGAGGAAGTTAGAAAAAGTATAATCAGCTACCAAAGTAACTAACAAGGCAGCCACCAATACCACAAGCATATAAAAACGGATCGAATTCTTAATCGATTGGAGGGCGGTCATGGTTTCCCCAATCTCGAGGTTGTACCAGTTGGTATGGTAAGAAAATTTATAGTTTAAAATCCTGTAAACCTCAATATCACCCTCAATTTCCCGCTTTTCTGTAAAAACCTTGGCGCTGGAGTCGGCTTGGTTATCCGGAATGTCGGTTAAAACGATAAACTCTTCCTTTAAAATATTGTAATCGGTAAAAGACTGTTCTTTGTTTAACAGGCTGTCAATTTCATTATCCGTAAGGTTCTTGATGATTTTGTTCTTCTTTTTGATGAGCCGGTTATCGAACTGGTTGTAGGCAAGTCTGTCCAGCGAAAATATAATGATGGCTCCCAAAACCAGGATAATGGCAATTTTGGTGATCGCATTATATAAAGAAAACTTAACCTGTAACTTCATTATATGGATAATGTTTTATGGAAGATGGAATATGTACCGGTCTATTCGTGTCTTTTGGTCATGGCTTTCCGATCATCGTTTATTGTTTGAATTATGCTTTAACAGTTTATCCGGTAACCAATGCTCCTTACCGTTTCGAACCAATCAATAGGAGAGATGTTAGCCAGTTTTTTCCTTAAATTTTTAACGTGTACATCAACAAAGTTCGAATCGGAGTTTACCTCTAAAATATCTCCCCAAACATGCTCAGTTAAGCTCATTCTCGATACCACGCGGTTTTTATTCAGCACCAGGTAATTAAAAATCTCGAATTCTTTTTTGGTCAGGTTCAAGCGTTCATCGCCGAAAGAAACCGTCCTGTTTTGGATGTTTAATAAGAAGTTATGGATATTGATTTCGTTTTTCTCGAGCTTGTGCTTGCGGCGTGTAATGGCGTGCATACGCGCCAAAAGCTCATTTAATGAAAATGGTTTGGGTAAATAGTCGTCGGCACCTTCATCAAGCCCTTTAATCCTATCGTCTACTGCACTGCGGGCAGTTAAAATAATTACTGCATCATCGCGGTCTTTAATTGCTTTCAGTTGTTTTAGCACTTCAAATCCATCTCCATCCGGCAGACCCAGGTCCAATAAAATGAAATCGTAATTGTTCACGAAGATTTTTTCTTCGGCCGATGATTTTTTCCAGGCATGTTCTACAATAAAGCCCTCTTTACTAAGAAACTCATCCATTTCGAGCGCCAGGCTCTTTTCATCTTCAACTATGAGTACGTTCATTTTAGTTTTTAGTTTACAATTTTCAGTTTACCCGCGTAGTTAAATCAAGCATCATTTTATGCTCTTGTCTCTAAAACGAAGTTAACATTTTTAAGGATGATGGCACAAGCTTCTTCAATTTCTTCTTTAGTGATAATTAAAGGAGGAGCAATGCGCATTGAATTGCTGCAATGCAAAAACCAGTCGGATAATATGCCATCGAGAATACAGGCATCGATAATTTTTTTATTGGTTTCGAAATTTTCGAACTCAACCGCCAGCATTAAGCCTTTGCCCCGTATTTCTTTAATGGCCGGATGTTTAAGCAGCTGTTTAAATAATTGTCCTTTTTCTTCTACTTCAGCTACAACATGATCATCAATCAGCGTGCGCAAAGTGGCTAAGCCAGCAGCACAACAAACCGGGTGACCGCCAAAGGTAGTCATGTGGCCTAAAATTGGCGTATGTGAGAGTACTGACATAATTTCGAGCGAACTGATGAAAGCCCCGATGGGCATGCCACCACCGATGCCTTTTGCCAAAAGCAATACATCGGGCACTACATTATAATGCTCAAAGGCAAACATTTTACCACTTCGGCCAAAACCTGACTGAATTTCATCGAAAATGAGTAGGGTTCCGGTTTCCTGGCATCTGGCTTTTAAGGCCTGCATATAACTAAGATCTGCCACGCGGATGCCTGCCTCGCCCTGTATGGGTTCGATAAAAACGGCAGCAATATCAGTAGTTATTTTCGTCAGGTCGGCAATTTGGTTATGTTCAATAAAGCTTACGTTAGGTAGAAAGGGGCCATATCCTGATGAATAAAAATCACTTTCCATTAAACTTTCTGCGCCCTGCGTACTGCCATGATAGGCATTTTTGCAGGCAATAAAACCCTTTCTGCCGGTGTAACGTTTAGCCAGTTTCATGGCTCCTTCTACAGCTTCTGTGCCTGAATTTAAAAAATAGGTGCAGCTTAAGCTTTCTGGTAAAATATCGGCCAGTGCTTTCGCAAAATTTACCTGTGGACTTTGCACGTATTCGCCGTAAACCATTAAATGCATATAGGTCTCTGCCTGATCTTTAATGGCTTTAACCACAGCCGGGTGGCAATGGCCAACATTACTTACGCCGATACCGGCAATCAGATCGATGTGTTTCTTATCTTGTGCATCGTAAATGTAAATTCCTTTTGCTCTTACAAATTCGAGCATTAAAGGTTCGGGAGAGGTTTGTGCATTGTGTTGTAAAAACAACTGACGTTGAGTAAGCATAGTACAAAAGTACAGATTTAAGCAGGATTCTTATCCTTGTTCGACATCTTATGATAAAAACCGACATACTTCCGGCCTATGGTAATTCTGGTGTTGTTATTTAAAATTACATACGATCTTTCGAGCACTTTAATTTGATTTTCTGCTATAATAAACGACCGGTGGATCTGCGAGAATCCTTCTCATAAAGCAAAAATAAGTTTACCTTATATGGAAGATTATAAATATGTAACTGAATACATTACTACAGCTATTGATACCTTTAAAGGAAACTTATTTAATGCTAATATTAGTTGTAAAATGGCTATTGGCGATCGTTTGTCCAGTAAAGAAATTACGGTAGACACTTCATTTTGGCGTAGCTACAAATTATTACCCCTTTCTAATCGTAAAGAAATTTTTATTGATACTGTTCTTAATCCTTTAGAAAAAGACATTACAAATATAAAATCGCTAAAAGAAAACCTGAATAAACGGTTAGTCACTCCGCAATTACTCAAAAAAACTACTGATGGCCTAATACAATACCAATATGAATAGGCTATCGGTAAAAATACGACACTATTATTTTCCTGCGATTTAATTTCTCCGTCTTGGAAAAATGTGTACCCTATCGTTCATTTGGTTATAGGAATTATTATAATTTACAAAAGCGTTTTAATCAGGGAAAAACAACCTGGAATAACTTAGGTAATTATTTTGGATTAAAATTGGGCTTGTCGACTAAAAGCAAGCTATTTTCATTTAGTTCATCATCTGATAAGATTAATCCTTACATATCCATAAGTCCAATTTTGGGGATACAAAGGCAGCGTAATAAACATTTTGGTTACAGTTATTATTTTGGCCCAAATAACTAACCTAATTTTTTACAACAATGTGAAAATAAAAATTGGGGATGTAGTTGAGATAGGCAGAAGTTTGTCATATGGTTTTAAATGAAATATCCCTTAACCAAAGAAGACTTACATTCCTGTAAGTCTTCTATGTTATGGCTTTTGACCGCCTCTGTATCTGTTAAGCAGCTCACGTTTAAAACCTTCCTGAGCCCTGTAAAATTTACCTACTACTTTAATGGGGAGCGAAGATTTAAGCTTGTTGTAATATTTTTTATCGAGATTAAGATCTCTTTGTTTAAAATCGAATTCGCTCGTAATTAAGCTCTGTACCTGCGCATCACTTAAATTGTCTATTTCGTCTACTTTTCTGAAAGAGATCATTTTTTGCATGCGTTCTTTGCGCAAAGCATTTTGTTCTGCCTGCATATCGTTATAAATTGGCCAGAAAATCTTGGCTTCTTCGGGCGATAGGTCTAGTTTTTGGGTAAAGTATGCTATTTTTAGCGATTCTATCTCTTCTCCTTTTGGTCTTTGGGCCAAAAGGGTAGTAGGTAATAGAAACATTAAAGCAACAAAAATTAAATTCTTCATTTCTTAATTAATTATTGAGTTCCTGAGATAAATCGTTTGATGAGAAATGACTCAGGATATAGTTTTCCACTTCTGTATCTGGCGCAGAATGAGTTTTTGATGAGGAGGTATTCTGGGCTTCTAAATGCTCAATAATAGTATTCTCATCAATATCATAAAGCAGTTGCTCGTTAGCAAGATCGGCTAGCGGTGTTTTTGCAACTGGTACCGATGCGTTGTTTTGGTAAAAATAAGCACCAAATGTGGCCATTAAAACAAAACATGCTGCACTTGCATACTTAACCATGTTCTTTCTCCAAAGGGGAACAATCTTAGCCACCTTTTTAGGCGTTTCGGCTGCAATTTTATTGTTAATTCTGCTTTGTAAAGTATCAAAATAGTTCTCCGGAACAGCGAATGGCTGCGCCTTTGGCATTTCAGACAAGCTGATCCGAGTTTCAATTCGTTCCGTTAAATCTTCAAAATAATTTTGTGGAACATCAAAACTATTGTTATTTGTTTTTTTCTTCAGGCCATCCAAAAAGACGGCAGTAAGCGTTTGCTCTTCAACACTTTCGAAATATCCATCTGGAACAGCAAAAGGATTTCGTTTCCCCATGGCCGCAAGGGTAGGAGCTTCGTTAATCCAATCGTTGTTTTCTAAATTCTCGTTCATCACAGATGTATGATACAATTAATGTGAAAAGGTTTAATAATCTATTTCATCATTTGTTATAAAAGCTTCAATTTTTTTTGCCGCAATATGAAACGATGCTTTTAAGGCCCCAACTGAGGTACCCAATACCTCCGAAATTTCTTCATACTTCATATCATCAAAATATTTCATATTGAAGATAATGCGTTGTTTTTCGGGCAGGGTAAGGATGGCTTTTTGCAGCTTTAATTCGAGCTTATCGCCGTTGAAATACGAGGATGCAACCAAATTATCAGCCAACTCTGATGAAACTTCATCTAAAGGTGTATTATTTTTTTGCTTTTGCTTGTTCAAAAAAGTAATCGACTCGTTTGTAGCAATGCGGTATATCCAGGTGTATAGTTGCGAATCACTTCTGAATTTATCGAGGTTTTTCCAAACTTTAACAAATACTTCCTGCAAAAGGTCGTCGCAGTCATCGTGGTTCAGCACCAATCTCCTAATGTGCCAGTAAATTTTTTGCTGATATTTTTTTAAAAGCAGGTTAAAGGCTTCATTACGAGTCTTCTCGATGGCAAACATTTCAAGAATTTCTGAATCTTCAACTTGTTTCATTTATGATAATTATAAAACCACAAAGACACTAAGAACACAAAGATTTGGTTATGCTTAGTGTTCCTGGTGTCTTTGTGGTTAAATTTTTAATTCTATTTTTTCCTGCCGATTACTTTTTGCACAGCTTCAACAATGTTAACGGCATCTAATCCGTATTTAGACATCAATTGATCTGGTGTTCCGCTTTCGCCGAAAGTATCGTTAGTAGCTACAAACTCTTGCGGAGTTGGCAATTCGGTAGTTAGCAAACGCGCAACGCTTTCGCCTAAACCGCCAAATTTGTTGTGCTCTTCGCAAGTTACTACACAGCCTGTTTTTTTAACTGACTTTAAGATGGCTTCATCATCCAAAGGTTTAATGGTGTGGATATTTATAATTTCCGCATCAATACCCAGTTCTGCCAGTTTTTCGCCAGCCTCGATTGCTTTCCAAACCATGTGGCCTGTTGCAATAATGGTTACGTCGGTACCTTCGTTAACCATCCAAGCTTTACCAATCTCGAATTTCTGATCAGGATCTGTAAACACAGGGATTACCGGACGACCAAAACGCAGGTAAACCGGACCTTCGTATTCGGCAATAGCGATTGTAGCGGCCTTAGTTTGGTTATAATCGCAAGGATTGATTACCACCATACCCGGTAACATTTTCATTAATCCAATATCTTCTAAAATCTGGTGCGTTGCACCATCTTCGCCAAGGGTTAAACCCGCGTGCGAAGCACAGATTTTTACGTTTTTATTTGAGTAGGCAACAGATTGACGGATCTGATCGTAAACACGACCTGTAGAAAAGTTGGCAAAAGTACCGGTAAAAGGAATTTTACCACCAATAGTCATGCCGGCTGCAATACCGATCATATTGGCTTCGGCAATACCAACCTGGGTAAAACGCTCAGGAAAATCTTTAATGAAAGCATCCATTTTAAGCGATCCAACTAAATCGGCGCATAAGGCAACTACATTTTCGTTTTTCTTGCCTGCCTCATGCAAGCCAGCGCCAAATCCCGAACGTGTATCTTTTTTCTCTGTATATGTATATTTTTTCATTATTTCTTAAATATGAGATAGGAGAGTTTAGATGCGAGATTGAGCTATAATTGGCCTCAAATCTCGTGTCTGTTATCTCCGGTCTGGTTTTAGTAGTCCCCTAAAGTTTCTGGTAATTGTGCTAAAGCAGCAGCCAATTGCTCATCGTTTGGCGCTGTGCCATGCCATTTATGTGTACCCATCATATAATCTACACCAGCACCCATTTGCGTGCTCATTAAATTTAAGATTGGTTT
This sequence comes from Sphingobacteriaceae bacterium, assembly GCA_965284455.1. Classification (GTDB taxonomy): domain Bacteria; phylum Bacteroidota; class Bacteroidia; order Sphingobacteriales; family Sphingobacteriaceae; genus Pedobacter. Next base: position 3,075,521 of record OZ260086.1, on the reverse strand, counting down.
GCCTTTGCCGGTTAAAGTTTTAGCATAATGTAAACCTTCAACAATTGCCTGCATATCGTTACCATCGGTATTGATTACATGCCATCCGAAAGCCTCGAATTTAGCTTGTAAATCATCTAGGGCAAGTACTTTACTTGTAGGGCCGTCAATTTGCTGACCGTTATAATCAACAGAAGCAATTAAATGATCTACTTTATTGAAAGGGGCAAACATGGCTGCTTCCCAGTTTTGGCCTTCCTGTAATTCTCCATCACCCAACAATGCAAAGATGATAGATTTATCGCCATTTAATTTTTTAGCTAAAGCTGCACCAATTGCCACTGATAATCCCTGACCTAATGAACCTGAAGCAATACGTATACCTGGTAAATGTTCGTGTGTAGTAGGGTGGCCTTGCAATCTAGAGTCTAACTTACGGAAAGTTGCCAATTCACTTTTGTCGAAATAGCCTGCATGTGCCAAAGTACTGTACCAAACCGGAGAAATGTGTCCGTTCGATAGGAAAAACAAATCTTCGCCTGCACCTTCCATGGTGAAGTCGGTTTTGTGGTTCATTACTTCAAAATATAAAGCAGTAAAAAAATCTGCGCATCCAAGTGAGGCACCTGGGTGGCCAGACTGACATCCGTGAACCATTCTTACGATATCTCGTCTGATCTGAGAGGCAATATCTTCTAGCTCTTTAATTGTATGTTTCATTAAAATTAGAGGTTGTTGTTACATAGCAAAGTTAATATTTTACTTGCTATATCATAATTAGTTATTGATTAAATCGAGTACTTGTTGTGTTGAGTTTTTAGTGTCTACCTTTTTAATGATGTGAGCAATTTTGCCTTCGCCGTCAATAATAAAAGTTGTACGTACGGTACCCATATATTTTTTACCATACATGTTTTTTTCTGCCCAAACGCCATAATCATTTACGATTTTTTGATCGGTATCGGCCAATAGGGTAAAAGGTAAGTTGTGTTTGGTTACAAATTTCTGATGCGATTTTTCGTCATCAACACTTACGCCCAAAACTACAATGCCCTTAGCCTGTAAGCCCTGGTAATTGTCTCTAAAATCACAAGCTTCGGCGGTGCAGCCCGGGGTATCATCTTTCGGATAAAAATACAAGACCACCGTTTTTCCTTTGTAATCACTTAACGATACCTCAGTACCATTTTGATCTTTCGATGTAATTGCAGGTGCCTGATCACCTTCTTTTAACTCTGCCATATTATAAATGATTGAATTTTTGACTGGTAAAATGATTGAATGTGCAAGTTAAACAGTTTAAGCCATTATAGTGTTCGATATATGTTAAAAGATGACTTTAGGTTAATTAATGACCAAATAACAATAACAAAATACCAATAATCAATGACCAAACATCAATAACCAATTATCAAAGTTCACTTATCAATACTAAACAATCAAAGGTTTGTACCGAGTTTGATAATTGGTTATTGTGATTTGATTATTTCAGGCTTACCTCGAAAAACCAATGCTGTAATGCCTGGTGTTTTCCTTCATATCAGTTACTACCAGTTCAAGGCTGTGCTTACCTGCGCTTGTCCGCTCGTCGAAACTGTGCCATAGGGTAGCTGTTTTGGCATCAAACTCCATTAAAACCCATTTGCCGTCTATATAGCCGTTAAAACTTTTAATTCCGGATAAATTGTCGCTGATCTTGAAAGTCATTTTCGATAATCCGGATATGTTCCTGCCTTCTCCAATATTAACAGGCACAATTCTCGGGGCGATGGTATCGGTAGTGATGTAGAAGCTGCCGAAATTTTTTGGCGTGGCTTTTACGTAGCCATTATCGAAACTACCACCTTGCGATGAACCACTTGTGCTTACAATCAGTGCTTTGCTCTTTAAATTTTCAGGAAGGTTATCTGCTTTGATCCATAAATCGAAACCAATATGTAGCGGAGTATACCGGTTATGGATCTGATGTACTGCCGACCAGGCATTACCAGCTGGTTTAGGAAGTTTTTTATAACTAAAATTAAGGTCATTGTATAAAGTACCCATCGGAAAAACAACCTTAATATCCTCGCTATTAAATTCGTTTACCTTGTTATAAGGATAAATAATACCAGAAGGGACAGTTGATACAGCCACAGGTGCACTACCTGCGTTAACGGTAAAAGGTAAAATAGACGAATTTCCCTTCGAATCGGTAATGATGTAGCGCAATTGGTGTGCAGCACCATCATTAAAATTGATCCTGCCGCTATTTACCAGGCCACTGTATATTTTTAACGGGTTACCAGGATCAACAAAGCTCTTTTGAATGCTTCTTTTAGTATTTAAATAGGTTGGATAATCGATATGTGAATTAATGGCCTTGCTGTCTTCAAAGGCGAAACGTTCTAATGCCGAAGTATAAATCTTCTTGCCATCGAGTTCCAGCTGGATAGAATAAACACCATTAGTGCCCGATAAACCATTATGCCTGTCGGTAACTACAATACCAAAGCCCACTTCTCCCGTTAAGCTTACTGGAGCTGTAGTTTTATATTCGCCACCTGATCCTGTAATACCAATGGCTTGTTTGGGGGTAAATTCGTTAAAATTTTTTCCGTTTAAGCGGTAAACATAAAGACCATGGATAACAGGAGGGATATTATCGGGAATGATGATGCCAAAAAACTGGGGATTAATGGTTTCTTCGGTTTTGGTATCCCTGATTTCGAAGTGTAAATGAGGTCCCCCAGAACTACCTCGGTTACCCGACCAGGCAATAACATCGCCTTTATGCACCGGAATTAGGGTAGCATCGGGAAACTCATCAATTTCGAAAGACTTTTTTTCGTACTCGAGGTTTTTAACAACCGTTGCAATTTTTGGTGCGAAGCGTTGTAAATGACCATAAACTGTTGTAAAACCATTGGGATGGTTAATATAAAGTGCCTGACCAAAACCACTGTTCTGAACCCTTAGTCGCGAAATATAACCATCAGCAACAGCATACACCGGATAACCTTCGCGCTGATTAGTCCTGAAATCGATTCCTGAGTGGAAATGGTTCCCCCGAATTTCTCCAAATGAGCCCGCAAGTGCAGGAGGAGTAATATCTAAAGGTTGCCTGAAATCGGTAATGGGGTATTTATTGGTACTGAAAATCTGTTGTGCCTGTGCGAAATTAAAAGCTGATAAAAATAAAAGTGTAAGCTTACTGAAGTGGAGGATCGGATTTTTAGTCATTCGTTACTTTACATCAAAATTTAATAGTTGTTTGCCTTCCAGCCATGCTTCTAACTTATCGCCTTTATTAATTTTGCCTACGCCTGCTGGTGTACCAGTAAAAATTAAGTCGCCTTTTTTTAAGGTAATATATTGTGAAACAAAGCTGATTATCTTCTCGAACGAGAATAGCAGGTCTTTAGTATGGCCAACCTGGCGGCTTTCTCCGTTTATTTTTAACTCGAAATTCAGGTTATATAAATCTTCGAAATCAATTTTAGGAAGGAAAATACTGATGGGAGCAGAGTTGTCAAATGCTTTAGCTAGTTCCCAGGGCAATCCTTTTTCTTTGTGTTTGCTTTGGATATCACGGGCGGTAAAATCAATACCTAATCCTACTTCGTCATAATAATTAGCAGCAAATTTTTCAGCAATATGTTTTCCTTCCTTACAAATTTTTAAAACAACTTCCAGTTCGTAATGAATATCATCAGAAAAATCGGGCAGGTAAAACGGTTTGTTATCTTTTAGTACTGCCGTATCGGGTTTCAAAAAAATTACCGGGGTAGTTGGAACCGGATTGTTTAGTTCTTTGGCATGTTCGGCATAATTACGGCCAATGGCTATGATTTTCATTTTTAAAAATTGTGGTGTAAGAAAATAGACATGAGTTAAACCCAGGTCAATTCAAAAATAGAAAAGAAAATGGTGTTATAAAACTGAGATGCGTTTTACCTGGCTTTCTGTTCCGGCAATAACCCTTAAAAAGTAGATGCCTGCATTTATCCTACTTGGAATGGTGAAAGTCTTGGTTTGTTCGCCGGCATTTAAGCGCTCGTTGGATAAAGTAGCAACTTCATTGCCTAGTAAATCGATGATTTTGATTGTAGTTTGCGTACCATCTTTACCAATAGAGAGGATAATATTTAATTGATCTTCGACTGGATTTGGGTATATTTTTACAATGGTTAACAATTTATCTTTAGGGGTAACCGTTGTAGCTCTGGGTGTGGTAGAGTAAGAATTGAATAATCCACTTCCGCCAATCGACATATAAAGCGGTTTGTAAGGTGTAATGTTGGCTTTAATTTCGGGGATTCTGCTTACTTTTTTTGCTCTGCTTTTAAGACTAATTTTAATACTATCAGCCTGTTGCGACCAAGAATTTACGCTGCACAACAAAACCATACACAATGTGCAGGCTAGTTTGGTGAGTAACGTTGTCTTAGTGTAGAGTTTCATCAAATTGGTAATGCAAATGTATTAATTTAAAACAAAGAAATTAAACATTTTGTTTAAAAGCCATAATTTAACACAATTTAACAATAATATTTAAATTTCATAGTGTTGAAAATACACAATAATTTGGTTGTTAAATTGTTATAGTTAGTTTACTTTTGCCGCACTAAAATAATCAACGAAGTGTCAAATCATAAAAATGTCAATGCGTTAACCGCAGGTGGGGTTCTAATTAGTTTGGGAATTGTATTTGGTGATATTGGTACATCACCATTATATACCCTAAATGCAATTTTCACCATTATTCTAGGGGGTAAACAGGATATCAATCCTACAAATGTGCTCGGGGTCTTATCCTGTATCATTTGGACCTTAACACTACAAACCACCGTTAAATATGTGATTATTACCTTAAGAGCCGATAATAAAGGCGAGGGAGGTATTTTTTCTTTGTTTTCACTGGTGCGTAAAAAAGCGAAATGGCTGGTTGTCCCGGCAGTTGTAGGTGGTTGTGCCTTACTTGCCGATGGTATTATTACACCGAGTATTACAGTTACTTCGGCAATTGAGGGTTTAACAAAGAAATTCGACATACAGGTAATTCCAATTGTTTTAATTATTCTCACCATTCTTTTCATCATTCAACAGTTCGGAACCAACCTAGTTGGTAAATTATTGGCCGGTAATGTTTGTTTGGTTTGGTGTATTGGGTGTTTTAGGTGTATCGTTTATTGTTAAGGATTTAAGTGTTTTAAAGGCATTTAACCCGTATTATGCATTGCATTTGCTGGTAACCAATAAGCTCGCATTCTTAATCCTGGGTGGTGTGTTTTTATGTACCACAGGGGCCGAAGCCTTATATTCTGATTTGGGTCATTGCGGAAGAAACAACATCAGAATCAGCTGGATTTTTGTTAAATTAACACTCATCCTTAACTATCTGGGGCAAGGTGTTTGGATTTTACACAATAGCACTACCTATGTTCCGGGGGCTAAAATGAACCCCTTTTTCCAGATTGTACCCGATCAGGTGCAGGTGCCGATGGTTATTTTGGCTACAATGGCAGCAGTAATTGCCAGTCAGGCTTTAATTAGCGGGTCGTTTACCTTAATATCAGAGGCTGTTCGTTTAAACCTTTGGCCAAAAATCAAAATTATTTATCCATCAGTTTCTAAAGGACAGCTTTATGTTCCATCTATAAACTGGATGCTTTGGATTGGCTGTTGTGGTATTGTTTTGCTGTTCGAAAAATCAGAAAAAATGGATGCAGCCTACGGCTTGTCTATTACAATAGCTATGCTAATGACTACCATTTTGGTGAGTTTTTACCTTCGAAGCAGGCGTTTCCCTAAATACCTGATTGCTATTTTCTTCTTTACTTATGTAATTATTGAAGGTACTTTCCTGATTAGTAATTTAACTAAATTCTTGCATGGAGGTTGGGTAACGGTATTAATCGGATCGCTTCTGTTTACCATTATGTGGAGTTGGTTTGTGGCGCGTAAAATTAAAAACCGTTTTGTTAAGTATGTAGAAATAGAGGACTACTACCAGATTTTGAGCGAATTGAGTAGCGACGAATCTGTTCCGAAATATTCTTCTCAATTGGTGTATTTAACCAGTGCTAATTTCAAAACAGAGATTGAATCGAAAATTATCTATTCCATTATCCAGAAGGAGCCAAAACGTGCGGATGTATATTGGCTGGTGCACGTTGATGTAATGGATGAGCCTTATACATTGGATTACAAGGTAGAATTCCTGATTCCTGGTAAGTTGATCCGCATTGATTTTAAATTGGGTTTTAGAATAGAACAACGTGTAAACCTGCTTTACCGTAAGGTGGTTGAAGAGTTGGTTAAAAACGGCGAAATTGATATTACTAGTCAGTATACTTCATTAAACAAGCATAAAATTGCCGGCGATTTTAGGTTTGTACTTTTAGAAAAACACTTGTCTAAATTTACAAAACTGAGTTTCTACGAACGTACCATTATGGACTACTACTTCATTCTCAAAAAACTAAGTTTATCTGAGGAGCGCAGTTTTGGTTTGGACAGCAGTTATGTTGATGTGGAAAAGGTTCCGTTGATCTTTGTTACGCCGGATGATATTGAACTTAACAGATTACCGGTTTAATGGGCAGGAACCTGATTATTCTGCTTGCAATTATTTTATTTATTGCAGGCCCGGCAGCAAAAATAAATGCTTTGCCGCATAGCGAGTATTATCTCATCCTTTCGGGGATAGGTTTGGTTACGCTGACGGCTTTTCTCTTTAAGAAAAAATCATCTTAAGAGGTGTAAAATAAATAATCCTATTGGTCGGTGAGGACACCAACCAATAGGTAGCCGAGGAACTATCGGTCGGTGTCCTCACCGACCGATTAAAAATATAAGGCTGTTGTTAAATGGTGAGGACACCGACTAATTGAGCAAAGAAAGATTAAATTCTTTTTCGAGCGTATTTACTCATCGTTGTGGTGTAGTTGTCGGCAAAACTGATGGATGAGATTTCTTTATATTTAATTTTGGTTGGCTCATTATCGAAATAGCCTTCAGGATCGAAGTTCAGGATTTTTAAACTTCTTTCTTTTACTTTTATAATTTCTCCGATTTTAAAAAAGAAAAGCTCATCAGTTTCATTTTCTACAACGCAATTTAAATTAGCTTGTTTAATAGAATTGAAAATATTTTTCCAGTTTTCGAGATCGATCTCATAAGGAATTTTAATCAGTTTTTTCTGACCTTCCTGTTCCATGATTGTATCATAGAACTGATCATAATTATTGTTTCTGATTTTTGCTATAGAAGCTATCGGGAATATCTTATATCCGTCAGGAACAAAATTATCATCTTCTATAATCAATACGAAATCAAATGAGTGATCTAAGATATAACCACGCGAAATTTGATATGATTTGCTACCTACATCTCTTTTAATTTTGACATAATTTTTTGCTGCCTGATGTTTTTCTATTTTTTCAAAAATAGTCATATCGATCCTTTTAAATTTCCTGGCTTGCCAATTTACTATGCCTGTAGCCGTAAGCAAAATAAACAACCAGGCCTACTACTAGCCAGATACCAAAACCAATCCAGTTCGAAATGCCCAGTTCGCACATCATATATAGACAGCTTATTAATCCTAATACTGGAATTAACGAAAGGTTTTTAGTTACGCAATAGAAGGTGATAATCACACAGATAATCAGGAAAATCCACATTGGTATTTTGTGTTTAAAGAGGCTCCAGCCACTTTCATATTTCTTTTCGATGCTAACCTTCGATGCAGCAATAAACTGCTCATAACGATCGCCCGGTAACGCGCTTAGATAAGATTCTGCATCCACTTTCTCGGCCAGAATGATCTGAGGCGCAGCATTTTTAACAATTTCTTCCTTAACAATTTTGAGCTCTTCGCCATTTAAAGAAGTAACAAAATTTACCGTTTCCACAGTTTTAGGTGAGTTAAAAAAGAAAGCTTTGGTTTCCTTTCCATATTGTGTAAAAGCAAAGGCTATGCTGGCTATAAATATAACCGGAACAATGAATTTACTGTTTACATACGGGATCTTGAATTTTCCACGCTGCACATCAGGCCTGTTTTGAAGTACCAAAACACCAGCACAAACCAATACGAAAGCGAAAAGTGTTCCGATAGAACAAAGGTCGGTAACGATGGTGAGGTTCATGAATAATGATGGAACTGCAACTACAAAACCTACCACAATAGTAGCAAATGAAGGTGTTTTATATTTTGGATGAATTTTTGAAAACGATTTCGGTAACAGTCCGTCTCTGCTCATACTCATCCAGATGCGTGGTTGGCCCATTTGAAACACCAAAAGTACACTGGCCATAGCAAAAACAGCACTAACAGCAATAATACCACTCATTAATTTAAGATCGATCTGATCGAAAACAAAAGCCAGAGGGTCGCCTACAGCCAAAGTATCAGATTTCACAATACCGGTTAGAACCAGCGCTATGGCTACATAAAGAATGGTACAGATGATAATAGCCCACATCATACCACGTGGTAAATCGCGCTGTGGGTTTTTGCATTCTTCTGCAGTAGTAGAAATGGCATCGAAGCCGATATAAGCAAAAAATACTGCTGAAACACCTTTTAAAACACCCGAAACACCATTCGGGGCAAATGGATTCCAGTTTTTCGTATCGACATAAAATATACCGACTGCTAATACCAACAAAATTACGGCTAGTTTAACTACTACCATGGCATTACTGGCATTGCGGCTTTCTTTCATTCCGCGGTAAATTAGCCAGGTAATTAAGATGATAATACCTAAAGCCGGAATATCGGCTACCAGGTGAAAGCCACCAATTTTTGGTGCGGTAAGCCAGGCATTATTGGCAAGCGCTGTTGCCGAATCTAAATCGGCTAAATTTTTGCCTGCGGCCAATAGGGCTTCTGCGTGTTTATGGCCATTGTATGCGCTCAGATAATCCATTGTCATCCAGTCTGGTACGTGGATGCCGTCAATTCCTAAAGGTGGTATTTTTATGGTAGAAAGTAGTCCTGTAAAGTAATCAGACCAGGATATGGCTACGGTAATGTTCCCGATAGAGTATTCCATAATGAGCGACCAGCCAATAATCCAGGCCACCAGCTCACCAAAAGCAACATATGAGTAGGTGTATGCACTGCCCGAAACCGGTACCATTGATGCAAATTCGGCATAGGCAAAAGCAGCAAAACTACAGGCTACAGCAGTAAAAATAAACAGGAAAATTACCGCCGGACCGCCATCTGCACTGGCTTTGCCAATCGTACTAAAAATACCAGCACCAATAATAGCTGCAATGCCAAAGGCAGTTAAATCACGTACACCGAGTGTTTTATGTAACGTATTTTCGTGGTCGCCATAGCCTTTTGCCGCATCTTGTAATATCTTGGAAATGGATTTCTTTCTGAATAGCTTTTCGAACATTTGTTGTTTGATTGTTTCTTCAAACTTATAAAAAGTTTGGCTAAAAACGTTTAAAGCAAGATATAAATTTCATTACACGCCAATAGCAGGTGAAAAGTGACTTAAATCCTAATTGTTTTATGAAATTAATGTCAAAAAGATCAATTATTTGCTGATCATAAGCCTTTGTTTGATTGGCATAATTTTAAGAGGTGCGAAAGCAGTAATTTTGCTTACTCCAATCTGCACGATGGATGTGCTTACATAAAAACTTGTTTGATTGGAATATAAACATCTACATTTTTATATTTATGAACACGGGTACTTTAGATATTAAATACATTAAAGAACGTCATCAGGGGATAGCCACCATATTGGCTTTTGCCTTGATTCCCTTATCGGGTTTTGCCACCGATATTTACATTCCATCTTTGCCAACTATGGCTGGTGAAATGCAGGTGAGCAATGTTCAGGTTCAGCTTACGTTAAGTATATTTCTGATCAGTTATGGTATTGCACAACTGTTTATCGGCAGTGTACTCGATAGCTTTGGCCGCTATAAAATCGGTTTGTATTCGCTGTTGATTTTTGCTGCCGCCAGCATCATCATTGCCAATACGCACAACATCTATTTAATTTACTTGATGCGGATTATACACGGGCTAACCGTTGGGGCGATAGTGGTTGCAAAGCGCGCTTATTTTGTTGATCTTTTTGAAGGCGATCAGCTTAAGCATTACCTCAGTTTGTTTTCCATTATCTGGTCAACCGGACCAATTGTGGCGCCATTTATTGGAGGCTACCTGCAAACGGTTTTTGGCTGGGAATCTAACTTCTATTTCCTGGGAGGTTTTGCACTGGTTTTTGCCTTGCTTGAGTTTGTGTTTAGCGGCGAAACCCTGAAACATTTTACTGATTTTCAGTTGAAGAAAATAGCCAACATTTATGCCACGATGATTAAAACCACCAGTTTTACTTTGGGGATTGTCATGCTTGGACTGGCTTATTGTATGGTAATGGTTTACAACATGACAGGGCCATTTATTATTGAGCACCATTTGCATCTTTCGCCGGTAATTGCAGGCTACAGCTCACTGGTATTGGGCTTTGCCTGGATGGTTGGCGGGTTTATTGGAAAAGCCACCATTAGCCGCCCGTTTTTTAAGCGGTTGGCCGTTAATTCTGTTTTGCAGCTGGTATTTGTGGTGTTAATGATGTTGAGCCTTAATTTTATCAGTAACCTTTACTCGTTGATCTTTTTTGCCTTTATTATTCACATCGGAGCCGGTTTTACTTTTAACAATTACTTTACTTTCTGTTTGAGTAAATTCCCTAAAAATGCGGGTATTGCAGGTGGTTTAACAGGAGGGATTACCTATGTTATTGTGTCGTTTTTGAGCTATGCGGTGGTAAGCCTGGTACCAGCAAAGGATGAACGCAATTTAAGCTACAGCTATTTAATTATGATTGTAATCTCATTGATTGTGATGTTTATGATTTTAAAAGTAAGAAAAAGAGAAGTGGCTGAGTAAGCCAACCGAATTTTTAAATTTAAATACCAACAAAAAAGTCGTAGCGAATGCTACGACTTTTTTGTTTTTTTGAGGGGAAAGGCTTTTGCCTTCTACCTTGCTCTATCCCAGTTTATCCAGTTCTGCCTTTACAAAGCTGGCCAGTTCTTTAACATATTCTGCGCTAAAGTCGAATTTAATTCCGGCAGTTTCATAAATCTCGTTCATTGGTTTGGTGTAACCCAAAGCAAGTGCGGACAGGTATTGGTCTAATGCTTTTTCAGGGTTTTCCTTATAGTTTTTCCAAACCGCAATGGCACCTAGCTGGGCAATTGCGTACTCGATATAGTAAAAAGGAACTTCGAATAAATGCAGCTGTTTTTGCCAGATATTGCCGAATTGTTGCTCCAGGCCATCCCAGTTGGCAAAGCCTGCACCAAAGCGGTTATAAATCTGTTTAAAGGTTTCTTCGCGGTCTGCTGCAGTATGGTTAGGGTTGGTGTAAATCCAATGTTGAAACTGGTCGATTACCGCTACCCATGGCAATGTTTTTAAAACATCGGCCAGCTGTTCCTTTTTAGCGCGGATTAAATCTTCCTCGTTATCGAAATAAACATCCCATTTGTCCATAGAAATTAATTCCATACTCATTGAGGCCAGTTCGGCTACTTCCGACGGACAATGTTTAAAATCGTTCAATTCTAAATTGGCGGTTAAGAAGGTGTGCACAGCGTGCCCTCCCTCGTGTACCATAGTGGTTAAATCGCGAAGTGAGTTGGCCGAGTTCATGAAGATAAATGGTGCTCCGGTTTCGGCTAAAGGATAATTGTATCCACCAGGTGCTTTACCTTTTCTGCTCTCTACATCAAAAAGGTTGTTGGCTTTCATGGTTGCCAGTTTTTCGCCCAGTTTAGGGTCGATGGCGTTAAAGCAGGCAATACTTTTGTCAATTAGTTCAGTGCCGTTGTTGAAAGGCTTTAATGCTGCCTTACCACTTACACTCACCTCTAAATCCCATGGTTTTAAAGTGTCTAAGCCCAGTGCTTCCCTGCGTTTCTCAGCCTGTTCTTTCAAAATCGGAACAATCTCTTTCTCAATGGCGTTTGCAAAGTCGTAGCAATCTTGCGGGGTATAATCAAAACGGCCTAAAGCCTGAAACATGTAATCGCGGTAATTTTCAAAACCTGCATTCAGGGCAACCTGATTACGTAATCTGATCAGCTCATCAAACAAGATATTTAAATCATCTTTATCAACAAGGCGACGCTGCTGGATGGTTCTGAAAGCATTTTCACGCACTTCGCGGTTTAAATCTTTTACCAAAATAGAAGCCTGCTCCAGTGTATATTCCTGGCCATTAATTTCTACGCTCATAGCGCCTGTAATGCTCTGGTACTTCTGTTGCTTAACTTGCAGTTCGGTAAACAGTTCGATATTTTCTTCGCGGAAAAGTTCTAATGCCTTTTTAACCGACCTGTTGTAAACGAAATATTTTTCCTTATCCAGTTCATCCATGAAAGGACTTTCTACGAATTTCTTGTTTAGTTCGTTAGATAACGGTGAGATTTTCGGTGAAATTTCCGTAGCGAAATATTGGAAACTTTTAACCAGTTCTTCGTTGGCCGTATCGCAGCTCATTTTAATATAACGCCAGGCAAAATCTTCTTCTAAAGCAGCCTCGAGCTCCGAACGGTCTTTCAGCCATTGTGCTAATTCAGCATTGCCCGCAATGTTGCGGTTTTGCAATTCATCAAAAATAGGGGCTAAGCTTTCCCAGGTAATGGTTAAATCCTGTGGAATATATGTTCTTGGTTTTTTGGTGATGATCATGGTTAGTTTAATTATTGAATTAGAAAGTTATTGAATGACAGTATAATGGAATGAGTGAATTTGATTAGTTACACAATGCATTCAATCATTCAAAATTTTCTCCTTCACTCATTTCTATTTATGTCTCAAATACGCGTCTATTAAAAAACAAACAGCAAATACTACCGAAGCATAGCCATTTAAGGTTTGAAATGCCCGGTTTACTTTACTGATGTCGTTTGGTTTTACAAGCAGGTGCTGATAAATCAACATCGAGCAGAAAAATACAATTCCTACATAATAAACCCAGCTAAATTCGGTAAAGAATACTGGTAAGATTACACAGGCAGCCGAAAATACATGCAGCAAAACCGAAACGTTCAGTGCATTTTTTATGCCAAGAGCAGATGGAATGGAATGTAATTTTTCTTCGCGGTCGAAATCTTCGTCCTGCAATGCATAAATGATATCGAAACCACTTACCCAGAACAATACAGTTAAAGAATATAAAACCGGCACCAAAGCAAACTGACCCGTTACAGCGATATATGCCCCAATCGGCGCTAATGATAGGCCCAGTCCCAATACCAGGTGGCACAGTGCTGTAAACCTTTTGGTGTAACTATAAAATAATACCACAAACAGGGCTACCGGCGATAAATAAAAGCAAAGCGGATTAATAAAATACGTGGCAACGGCAAATAATACGCAATTGATGATCACAAAAGTGAGCGCTTCGTTTGCCGAAACTTTCCCTGCAGGGATATCGCGCATTTTGGTACGCGGGTTTTTGGCATCAATATTCCGGTCGAGGTAGCGGTTAAAAGCCATGGCCGAGTTGCGTGCAAAAACCATACACAGCAAAACCAATATTAATTTGTACCACGAAAATGGATTATCGGTAGTAGTTACCCCCAAAAAGAATCCGATCATGGCAAAGGGCAATGCAAAAACCGAGTGTGCAAATAATACGAGTGAAAAGTATTTTTTCATTTATGGCGAAAGGTTAACTGTTTAAATCGGTTAACTGGCTAATTGTTTTTTTGTGATTAGTAGTCTATGGACGATAGCTTATTAGTTAATGGCAGATTTTCGATTACTAATGAACCAATAACCAGTGAACTATTGAACCTTAAAACCGCTTATAATCCGTGGGTACTACAAAATCTTTATTTACTTCATGGATAAAATTCAGCACTTCGTCTTTACCCAGGGCCTTTTCGGCCGAGGTAACAAATGTTGCCGGAATCTCTTCAAAAAACTCACCTAGTTTTTTCTTAAAGGCTGCTACGTTTTTTTGCGTGGTTGTCATTCCCTGCTTATCTGCTTTGGTAAATATTAAAGAAAAAGGAATCTGTTTTTCTCCCAGCCAGTAACAAAATTCAATATCAATTTGTTGTGGCTCCAAACGGCTATCGATTAAAACAAAAACGCATTGTAAGCTCTCTCTTTTTGTAATGTAAGCACGGATAAATTTTTCCCATTTTTCGCGACTCGTTTTCGAAACTTTAGCATAGCCATAACCAGGCAAATCGACAATATACCAGGCATCATTTACCAAAAAGTGATTGATGAGCTGTGTTTTTCCCGGACGTTGCGAGGTTTTTGCCAAACCATGCTGATTGACCAACATGTTGATTAATGAAGACTTGCCTACATTAGAGCGGCCAATAAAAGCATACTCGGGCATTGTTGGTGGCGGCAAAGCCGAAACCTGGGTGTTGCTGCATATAAATGCTGCTGTTTTGATAACCATAGTGCAAAGGTAGGATTTTGAGTCCGAAGTCCGAAGTGCTTAGTCCGAAGTCCAAAATGCTAAATTCATCGTAGCGTTAAAAAATGAAACTAACCTTCAATTTGAAGTTTTAGTTTCCCGTTTCATTCCGGTAAGATATTGAGTTTCTTCTTAAACGTGTAAACTTTGAACTTAGACTTCCGACTCCCGACTAAAGACTCCCGACTTTTTCTCTATCTTTGCCACATATCATGAATCAGAATATCACTCCATACCAGGTAGCAGATGCAACCAAAAAAGAACAGGTTGCAACCATGTTTAATAATATTTCGGGCACATACGATTTTTTAAACCATTTTCTTTCATTAGGCATTGATGTGCTTTGGCGCAAAAAGGCCATTAAAGAATTGGTTTCGATCCACCCGAGAATAATGCTTGATGTAGCTACCGGAACCGGAGATTTTGCTTTTGAAGCCATTAAAAAGCTTCATCCTGAAAAAGTAATCGGTGTAGATATTTCTGAAGGTATGCTCGAAGTAGCCAAAAAGAAAATCAATGAGCGCAGTTTGAATGAAGTTTTTTCGGTTCAGGTTGGCGATTCGGAAGGTTTGCATTTTGACGATCACACCTTCGATGCCATTACCTGTGCTTATGGAGTGCGTAATTTCGAAAACCTGGAAAAAGGTTTAGCCGATATGTACCGGGTGCTTAAACCAAACGGAAAAATGGTGATACTCGAATTTTCGAAACCCAAAGTTTTTCCGGTGAAGCAACTTTATAGTTTCTATTTTAAACAGGTAACTCCTTTTTTCGGTAAGCTGTTTTCTAAAGATCACAGGGCCTATACATATTTGCCCGAATCGGTAGCAGCTTTTCCCGATGGAGAAGATTTTACGGCACTGATGCAAAAAATTGGTTTTAAAAGTACCAAACACAAAAGTTTAACGTTTGGAATAAGTTCGATATATACCGGAACTAAATGATAAAAAAATTAAGCCTCATTCTTTCACTCTTTAGTATTTCTACAGCCGCTCTTGCTCAAAACTGGGGTGGCGGTATAGATGATGAGGACTGGAGTTTTGGTTTTAATTTTCAATACATTTCGGCAGAATATAAAATCCTCAAAAAACAGAATTGGCGGGCGCCTTTTTACGAGATGCCCAACAGCAACGGCGTTTCTTACGATCCTGCCTCGGGTACAATGGTTACCAATTCGTTAAATTCGATTTCGAGCAAACCTTCGCAGGGTTTTGGTTTGGGTTTTGTAATGAACAGGAATATTTCCGAAAATTTCGATATCCGCTCTACACCTTCACTCATTTTTAGTGATAGGGTAGTGAGTTACGAATACGTGCCTACCGATCCGGTTAATGTAGGTAACGGGCAAACCAAGCATTTTCAAACCCTGGTTGATAAGAAAGTGCAGGCTACCATGTTCGAATTTCCGCTGGGCATTAAAATCAAATCGAACCGCTTAAATAATTTCAGGGCTTACTGGCTCGGCGGAGCAAAATATTCGATCGATATTGCCTCTAAAAAGAAAACCTTTGATGAAGGTGAAACTGCGGTAAACAAATTGCTCAAAAACGAACGCAACTATCTTTCATACGAAACGGGAATCGGTTTTGATCTTTATTTCGAGTATTTTAAAATGTCGCCCGAAATTAAACTCTCGTATTCTACAAGCGATATACTGAAGCACGACGATACCGCTTATGCCAATCCGATCGATAAGTTGAAATTGCGTCAATTCACGTTCAGTTTGATTTTTCAATAGTCTTTAACATTCAAAAAAACTTATCTTTGTCTACGTAGATAGATTAAACTGGTTTTTAACAGTAGAGTTTACCGTGACTTAAATTCATAAATATGTCTAAAATCGCATTAATTACAGGTGCAACTTCTGGTATTGGTGAAGCTTGCGCACATACATTTGCCCAACAAGGATACCACTTAATACTTTTGGCCCGCAGGGAAGAAAGGCTGGCCAAAATAGCCCATCATCTGGCAGATAAATATGCGATTGAAATTAAACAGGTTATTGCCGATGTACGCAGTAAAGAAAGCTTAACCGCTGCATTGGAGGTTTTGCCAGCCGAATGGAAAAAAGTAGATGTGCTGGTCAATAATGCAGGTTTAAGCCAGGGATTAGACCCGATTGATAAAGGCAATACCGACGATTGGGATACGATGATCGATACCAATGTGAAGGGATTGCTTTATGTAACCAAAATTGTTTCCAACTGGATGATCCTGAACCAATCGGGCCACATTATTAACATCGGTTCTATTGCAGGTAAAGAAGTTTATCCAAATGGAAATGTATATTGTGCGAGCAAACATGCGGTTGATGCCCTAAGCAAAGGAATGCGTATCGATCTTTTGCCACATGGTATTAAAGTTACCGAAATTAATCCCGGTATGGTAGAAACCGAATTTTCGGTGGTGCGTTTCAAAGGAGATGAAGACCGAGCAAAAAAGGTTTACGAAAACCTGGAGCCATTAATTGCCGATGATATTGCCGATGCGATATGGTATGTAGTGAGCAGACCTAAACATGTAAATATAAACGATATGCTGATTATGCCTAGCGTACAGGCAACGGCAACGATAATTAACCGATTAACCGTTAAAAAAAAATGATATCAACAATAATAGATCAGGAAATAAAAACAGCCATGTTGGCTAAAAACAATGCACAGTTAAGAGGTTTAAGGGCTATAAAGGCTGCTTTACTTTTGGCTAAAACCGAAAAAGGTTCTGCTGAAGAAATTACCGAAGAAACTGAGCTTAAAATCCTTCAGAAACTGATTAAACAACGTCGTGAATCGGCTGATATTTACAAACAGCAAAACCGTGAGGACTTGTATCAGGTAGAGGAAGAAGAAATTGAAGTAATTAACCAGTTTTTGCCTAAACAATTGGATAGGGCAGAGGTTGCGGCAATTATCGAAACGGTAATCAAACAATCTGGCGCTACATCGGTTAAAGATATGGGCAAGGTAATGGGCATGGCAAACAAAGAACTGGCCGGTAAAGCCGATGGTAAATTAATTGCCGAGATTGTTAAAGAGAAACTGGCATAGTTTAAAGCTAAAAGCTGAAAGACCAAAGCGGAAAGCATGTTAAAGGTATACTTGATACTCAATACCGGTTCCAAGATCTTTAATTCCCGCTTCTTTATGCCATATGATAAGTTTTTAGACCGTTTTCGATTTTATTTCAGAAAAATGGCAAAGAAATGCAAAAATTTAATTTTACTCTACTAACTTAGTAGCACAGTACCATCCTATTTATATATATGACATACCAGGTAATAGAAGAAGACGGATTTAAATACATCGAAGCTGGAAAAGGCGAAACGCTGGTATTGCTGCACGGCCTTATGGGCGAATTGAGCAACTGGGACCGGTTATGGATCATTTTAAAGACCGATATCATGTAGTAATCCCTATTTTGCCCATATACGATTTACCCATTTTAACACTTGGTGTAAAGGCCCTGTCGAGATACCTGCACCGGTTCTTAAAATTTAAGAATTTAAACCAGGTAGTGCTGGTAGGGAATTCACTTGGTGGCCACGTTGGTTTGGTATTTACCGTTGCCCATCAGGAATTTGTTAAGGCTTTGGTTTTAACAGGTAGTTCTGGTTTATACGAAAATGCTTTTGGAGGTTCTTTCCCACGCAGAGAGAGCTACGATTATATTAAAGAGAAAGTAGAATTTACATTTTATGATCCGGCTACGGCAACCAAAGAGCTGGTTGATGACGTATTTAAGACAGTTAACGATAGATCGAGAGTAATCCGTATCTTAACCATGGCAAAATCGGCTATACGCCATAACATGGCCAAAGAATTGTCGAAAATTACCATCCCTGTTTCGTTAATCTGGGGAAAAAACGATAAAGTTACGCCACCGGAAGTGGCCGATGAGTTTCACGAACTGTTGCCCAATTCCGAACTGAACTGGGTAGATAAATGCGGACATGCACCAATGATGGAGCATCCCGGAATATTTAATGCTTTTTTAGAGAAATTTTTAGACAGGATATTGTTAAAATAATGTTTGCTCAAGAAATCATATCGAAAGTTATACCCACACTGCGAAGCGATGACACGGTGCAAAAGGCTTTAGATCGGATGAACGATTTTAAACTAAAGCACTTGCCTGTTGTTAACGAAACCGTTTTTTTGGGCTTGGTAGCAGAAGATGATTTATTGAGCATTAATAACCACGATACCCTTTTAAACGACGCATCTGTAAACCTGCTTAATGTATTTGTGCAGAGCGATGCGCATACTTACGATGTGATCAGGCTGCTAAGCCAGTTAAAGCTTACGGCTGTTGCGGTTTTAGACCAGCAGAAAAATTATGCAGGTATAATTCCCATTAGCAATATTGTTGATGCCGTGGCCCAGCAGTATGCTGTAAAAGAGCCTGGTGGTATTATCGTACTCGAAATCAGTAACCGCGATAACTCGCTGGCACACATTGCCCAGATTGTGGAAGCCGATAATGCACAGATTCTTTCTTCTTACGTGAATTCTTTTGCAGATTCTACACGTTTAGAAGTAACATTAAAAGTAAATAAAACTGAAATTACTTCATTGGTAGCTTCTTTCGAAAGGTATGATTATCAGGTAAAAGAAGTATACAATAACACACAGATTGATGATGGATCGCAGGAGCGTTACGATTCGTTCATGAATTATTTAAATGTATAAACCTACTTTATGAGGATTGCAATTTACGGAAGAGATTTTAACGATACGGTTTTGCCCTACGTTCAGGAGGTCTTTAACCACCTGGCCGATCACCATATCCAACCCGTTTTATATTCGAAATTCAAAACTTCACTACAAGGCAAAATTAAACTGCCTGCAAATACCGTTATTTTTCATAACCATAGCGAGTTAAAAGAACATGCCGATGTGCTGCTGAGCCTTGGTGGCGATGGTACACTGTTAGATACTTTATCGCTGATCCGCAATTCGGGTATTCCGGTAATCGGGATTAATTTTGGTCGCCTGGGTTTTCTGGCCAGTATCAATAAAAATGAGATAGGTGATGCCCTGCAGGCTCTGATCAATAAAGAATATACTTTAGATACTCGCTCACTGCTTACTTTAGAATCAGAAAACGGCTTGTTTGGCGAAGAAAACTTTGCCCTGAACGATATTACCATTCACCGCCGTGATAATTCGGCCATGATGATTATCCATGCTTCTATGAACGATGAGTTTATCAACTCGTATTGGGCAGATGGATTGATTATTGCCACGCCAACTGGCTCTACCGCTTATTCTTTAAGCTGCGGTGGCCCGATTATTTATCCCGATTCCGAAAATTTTGTGGTTACACCTATTGCACCGCACAATTTAAATGTAAGGCCGGTAGTGGTGCCCGACGATAATAAGCTTTCTTTTGAGGTAGAAGCCAGGGAATCGAAATTTCTGGTTTCCTGTGATAGCCGCACCGTAACCGTTGAACGTTCGGTAAAAATTACCATCAGAAAAGCCGATTTTTGTGTAAATCTTATCCGCCTTAACAATGAAACGTATTTAAACACGTTAAGGAATAAATTATTATGGGGAATCGATACCCGTAACTACTAGATATGACGCCAAACAAACCACTCTTCCTCATCCTCTTATTTCTTTTTGGCGGACAGCTCGTTCGTGCCCAGGAAGGCGAGGGCTCATGGGAGTTGGGTTTAATGGCAGGTGGTGCCGGGTATATGGGCGATCTAAACCAAAATAATCCATTACAAATTAGTGGTTTTTCTGGTGGCGCCTATGTTAAACGCAATTTCAACCAATATTTGGGCGTACGTTTAAATTATACTTACGGACAGATCCAGGCTAAAGATTCCGAATCAAACAATGCCCAGTTCAGGGAAAGAAACCTCCAGTTTAAAACTTCGCTGAACGAATTTAGCGGAATAATAGATTTTAATTTCTTTAATTTTAATATCGGAGGCGGTACCCGCCAGTTTACACCCTATTTATTTACAGGTGCTGGTTTTGTGGTGTTTAAACCAACCGTAAAAGTTGATGGAGAAAAATACCGCTTAGACAGGTTGGCCACTGAAGGACAGGGAAATGGCTATAGCAATGTGGCTTTGACCATCCCGTATGGATTGGGATTAAGGTACAACTACAAAGATACCTGGAGTGTTTTTACCGAAATAGGCTACCGTACACCATTTACCGATTATATTGATGATGTAAGTGGTCGCTATCCTGATAGCCCTGTAATCAGGGGAAATGGCCAGAATCAGGTTAATTTATCCGATCCTTCTGTCAACCAAATCGGATATCCCGGTACACAAAGAGGCGATTTTAGAAAAAGGGACACTTATCTATTTGTTAGTGTTGGCATATCTTTTACCTTTGTATCCTCAAAATGCTATTCCTTTTAAGCTGATTTTGACATAATTAATGGGATTTAAAGAACAAATAGACTATAGCCGCCTGCCAAAGCACATTGCCGTAATTATGGATGGCAATGGAAGATGGGCAAAAGGCCAGGGAAAAGTGCGGGTTTTCGGACATGAGCAAGGTGTACTTTCTGTAAAAGATATTGTAGAGGGTTGTGTAGAGGTGGGTATTGAATACCTTACCCTGTATGCTTTTTCTACCGAAAACTGGAACAGACCCAAAGAAGAGGTAGATGCTTTGATGCAGATCCTGATTTCGACCATCAACAATGAAACCGAAACACTTAATAAAAATAATATTAAGCTTAATGCCATTGGCAATATTGAATCGTTACCGCAAGCCTGTATCAACGATTTGAAAGAAGCCATGGCCAAAACAGCCCACAACGAAAAATGTACCTTAACCCTGGCGTTAAGTTATAGTGCCAAGTGGGAGATTTTAGAAGCAGCTAAAAAAATTGCTGACGAAGTTAAAAACAATACCATTTCTTTGGCTGATATAGATGAAAACCTGTTTTCGTCTAAGTTAACAACAGTAAATATCCCTGATCCGGAGTTAATGATCAGAACAAGTGGCGAACACCGGATTAGCAATTACCTGCTTTGGCAGATGGCTTATACCGAGTTTTATTTTACTGATGTTTTGTGGCCGGATTTCAGGCGCGAAGATCTTTTCGAGGCCATTGTAGACTATCAAAAACGTGAACGCCGTTTTGGTAAAATTAGCGAGCAATTAAACTAATTTTTCTTTTAACACTTTTTAACAAGCGTTTAAACTAACTTAGCACCACTTTTATACGATAAATGAAACCATAACAGGGTAACGGTTTAAAGAAATATTTGCTTACAAAACATTGTTACCTTCGTGGCCATTACTGAACAAATTATTTTAATGAAAAGAATATTTCAAGTTTTAATCCTACTAGTTTTAGCCGCTCCGGCCTTCGCACAAATACGTCCACAAGGTCAGGCACCGGCAACGCCCTCTTTAAAGGTTGGTGGCTTAGATCTCGATTATTTTAGTCCAAAAGAATATATCATTGGTGGTACCACAGTTACCGGAACCCAATATTTAGATAAAGAAGTTTTAATTACCCTTTCTAAATTAACCAAAGGAGATAAAATTGTGCTTCCTGGCGAAGCTACTTCTGATGCGATTAAAACGCTTTGGGCACAGGGCTTATTTGATGATGTAAAACTCAACATCGAAAAGTTTGTTCAGGATTCAGTTTATTTTGAAATTGAAGTAGTTGAGCGCCCGCGCTTAAGCTCTATCGATTTAAAAGGAATCAGTAAATCGCAAAGAACAGCCATTCAGGAAAAGCTTAACGATAAAACGGGTAAAATTGTAAACGATAACTTATACAATACCACATCGGCCATTGTAAAAAAATACATGCTGGATAAGGGCTTTTTCTTTACCACCATTGATTATAAAACCCGTAAAGATCCGAATGCCGAAAACAGTGTGGTTTTAGAAGCCTACATTAATAAAGGTAGCCGTGTAAAAGTACAGCATATCGATTTTACCGGAAATAAAGATTTTAAATCTGCCAAACTTAGAAAATACCTTAAGAACCCTAAACAATTTGCTTGGTGGCGTTTTTGGGGTTCCGGAAAATTCTCAAAAGAGAAATATGAAGAGAACAAGGTAAAAATGATTGGCAAAATGCAGGAAAAAGGCTATCTGGATGCTACGTTGTTAAAAGATACCATTTATCAACACAATAGCAAAAGGGTTAACATCCGCATGGACCTTTACGAAGGAAAGAAATATTATGTGGGGAGTGTAAGCTGGGCAGGTAATGCCATTTATCCCGATAGTATTTTAAATAAAGTATTAACCATCGAAAGAGGTGATGTATTTAGCGAAGAGCGTTTAAACAAAAAACTAAACGGCGGTGGCGAAAACGGTGGCGACATTAACAGTTTGTATACCGACAATGGTTATTTAACTTTTAACATCGATCCGGTTAAAACCATCCGTGGCGATACGGTAGATGTAGAGCTTCGCATGTACGAAGGACCGCAGTATACCAACAACCGCATTACTTTAAAAGGTAACACCATTACCAATGATAAAGTGGTATTACGTGAGATTCGTACTAAGCCGGGACAAAAATTTAATAAAAGCGATTTAATCCGTACCATCCGTGAGATTGGTCAGCTGGGTAACTTCGACGAATCTAAAACCGTTCCAACCCCGCGCCCGAACCCGGCCGATGGTACTGTAGATATTGAATATGCAGTTGAAGAAAAACCTTCAGATCAGATTGAGCTTTCAGGTGGTTTTGGTGGTGGCCGTATTATCGGTACCCTGGGTTTAACTTTCAACAACTTCTCGTTGCGTAACTTGTTTAACCTAAAAGCTTATAAACCACTTCCAAAAGGTGATGGACAGAAATTGAGTTTACGTGGACAAACCAACGGTAAATATTATCAATCATACAGTTTCTCTTTCTCTCAACCCTGGTTTGGTGGCGAGAAACCGGTAAGTTTTGGTGTAAGTGCATTTACTTCACTACAATCAAACGGCTTAAGTTCTGATAATGCTTCATTCCAGAAAATCCGTTTAAATGGTGTAACCGTAAGTTTAGGTAGAAGATTAAACTGGCCGGATAACTATTTCCAGTTAAGCCATGCCATTAACCTGCAGCAATACATTTTAAATAACTATGCAGGTTATTTGTTCAGCACAGGTACTTCTTACAACTTAAACTTATCACAAGAGATTAGCCGCGATTCAAGAGATTCGCCGATTTTCCCGAAATCAGGTTCGTTCCTGCGTTTCACTATTCAGGCTACGCCGCCATATTCGTTGTTTAACAAAACCAACTATGCTACGGCATCTGATAAAGAAAAATACCGCTTTACCGAATACCACAAATGGAAATTCGATTCGCAGTGGTACCAACGTGTAGTAGGCAATTTGGTAATCAAAGCACAGGCGCAGTTTGGTTTCTTGGGCCAGTATAACAAAGCAGTAGGCCAATCAGCATTCGAGCGTTTTAAACTGGGTGGTGATGGTATGCAGGGTTTCGATTTCTTACAGGGATCTGAGCTAATCGCGATGCGTGGTTATTCAAACAATACTGTGATTCCGGTCGGATCTGACCCGAACATTGCACAGCAATCAGGTAGCCCGATTTATACCAAATATGTGTTAGAGGCACGTTACCCGGTTATTGCAAGTCAGCAGGCAACAGCCTTTGTTTTAGCCTTTGCTGAGGGTGGTAATACGTGGAACAGGTTTAGCGATTTTAATCCATTCAATATCCGCAGATCAGTAGGTGTAGGTGCACGTATCTTTTTACCGATATTTGGTTTACTGGGTATCGATTATGGCTACGGTTTTGATGCTATCCCTGGATTGCCAGATGCGAACAAAGGACAGTTCCACTTCAGTATCGCACAACAATTAGGTGGATTTTAATTGATAAAGAGTAAAAAATTAACTAATTATGCAATAAATCATTGCAAGTTGAGTTTATACAAAGCTTAGGTTATTAACGATATCATTAAACACGCACACAAATGAAAAAGTATCTTTTTATCGCATTCCTTCTTTGCACTTCTTTTGGTGCCTTTGCACAGAAGTTTGCTTATGTAGACACCGAGTATATTTTAAAACATTTACCAGAATATAAATCAGCTTTAAGCCAGTTGGAAGTTGCTTCTAAACAATGGCAACAACAGGTAGATCAAAATTTCTCTGAAATTGACAGGATGTACAAAGCTTACCAGGCAGATCAGGTTTTATTAACAGATGATATGCGCAAGCGCCGCGAGAACGAAATTATTGAAAAAGAAAAACAGGCTAAAGAATTTCAACGTTCTAAGTTTGGTCCTGACGGAGATCTTTTTCAGAGCAGAAGTAAGCTGATTAAACCCATACAGGATAAAGTTGCAGATGCCATTAAACAGATTGCAAAATCTAAGTATCTCGATTTTATCTTTGATAAGAGCAGTGAAGCAACCATGATGATTTATGCAAGCAGCAGTTACGATGTAAGTAATGATGTAATTGTAAAATTAGGTTACAAACCAGGGACTGTAAATAATTAGTATATTCGGCCCTTTGAATTTAAGGAACAAACAATTAGAAAAAATAAAAAAAGTAAAATAGAACGATGAGAAAGTTAATTAACGTATTCTTTGTAGCAGCAGGTTTATTGTTTACAGCGAATATGGCAAGTGCTCAACAAAAATTAGGGCACATTAATTCTGAAGAGGTATTTGCAAATTTACCTGATGCTAAAGCAGCTCAAACAACTTTAGAAACCTTGGGTAAACAAAAACAAGCTGATATTGATGCAATGATCAAAGAATATCAGACAAAATTGAAAAACGCACAAGACAAAGAAAAAACTTTAAGCGAGGCTAACAAAGAAACTGTAGGTAAAGAATTACAGGTTGCTGGTCAGGAATTGCAGGATTTAGAGAAACGTATCACTGATGCACGTACAAAAGCTTCACAAGATATCGGTACTAAACAAGGTGAGTTATTCCAGCCAATTCAGGCTAAAGTTGCAACTGCAATTTCAGCTGTAGCTAAAGAAAAAGGTTTAGCTTACGTTTTCGATATCGCAAACGGACAAGGTGGTAATAACCTGGTTTTCTGGGAAGGTGGTGATGATATCACAGCTGCAGTTAAAACTAAATTAGGTATTACAGCAACTGCTGCAAAACCGGCTGCACCTAAAAAGTAGTCCTGAGTAGGGAGTTCGGAGTCGAAAGTCTCCTTCCCAGTTCAAAATATAAGGCGGAATTAAGTTTAACTTAGTTCCGCTTTTTTGTATTAAAGGGTGCAGTGTTGGAAGATTCTGTGCCTTGAACATTAAAACGTCTAACGTTCCAACATTAAAACTACCTTTACAACTTTTCAACAGAGACCTCAAGTAACCATTTAACCGATTTAAACAATTAACCCTTAATAAGTATGCAGGATAGCGCCCCAATAGGTATTTTCGATTCAGGTTACGGAGGCTTAACTGTGTTCCGTTCTATTGCAGATCAGTTACCCGATTACAACTATATCTATTTAGGCGATAATGCCCGTTCACCCTACGGCGACCATGCTTTCGATACCATTTATAAATACACTTTAGAATGTGTTGAATGGCTTTTTGCCAAAGGTTGCCGTTTGGTAATCCTGGCCTGTAATACGGCTTCGGCTAAGGCGCTCAGAACCATTCAGCAGCGCGATTTGCCTGCCAGGTATCCTGATAGGAGAGTGTTAGGGGTAATCAGGCCTACAGCCGAGGTAATTGACCAATATACAACAACCAAACAAGTAGGGGTTATGGGCACAAGGGGGACGGTTAATTCGCAATCTTACCTGTTAGAAATCAATAAGTTTTTCCCCGATATACATGTGTACCAGCAAAGCTGCCCAATGTGGGTGCCGCTGATCGAAAACAACGAACACCTGCAGTCGGGTGCCGACTTTTTTATTCAGGAGTATTGCAATCAATTGCTCAGCCAGTCGGCCAGTATAGATTGTGTGTTGCTGGCTTGCACGCATTACCCACTGTTAATGCCAAAACTAAAACAGGTATTCCCTTCCAATATAAACGTTTTGGCGCAGGGCGACATTGTAGCTGCCAGTTTGGTAGATTATTTAAAAAGACATCCTGAAATCGAAGAAAAACTGGGTAGACAAGGCGAAAGGCATTTCTATACCAGCGGCGATCCGGTTGCATTTGACGAACATGCTTCTATATTTTTTGGCGAAGCGCTGAAATCGAATAAAATGTAGATTACCGGTTCAATAGTTCAATTGTTCATCGGTTTGGCAGGGAGCGTAATTTAAATGGTTAATTGGTTAACTGTTTGAATTGGTTAACTGAAAACTGCCAACTGGCTTTAGCTTAAGTTGAGCTTGTTTTGCTACATCTGTCAGATAAACCTCATCATAATAAAAGAAAGCATTTTTGTTTAGGTAGTAATGTTTTAAAAGGATAACTTTGCGGCTTCAAACCCACACAATGAGTGATCAGATAAAACACGAATGCGGAATCGCTTTTATTCGCCTGTTAAAACCACTTTCTTACTACCAACAAAAGTACGGTACAGCACTTTACGGCCTTAACAAATTATACCTTTTAATGGAAAAACAGCATAACCGGGGCCAGGATGGCGCGGGTATAGCCACCATTAAGCTGGATATGAAGCCTGGAAGCAGGTACATTAGCCGATACCGGAGCATGGCCTCTAATGCGGTAGCGGATATTTTCGAATATGTGCAGAACAAATTTGTCGATATCCAGGAAAACACGCCTGAATTAATGCAGGATACAGAATGGCTCAAAAACAACGTAAGCTTTATTGGCGAGGTGTTATTGGGTCATTTGCGTTATGGTACACATGGTAAAAACAGTATTGAAAACTGCCACCCTTTTTTAAGGCAAAACAACTGGATGACCCGTAACCTGGTAATTGCCGGTAACTTTAACATGACCAATGTTGATGAGTTATTGGAGCAATTATACGAGTTGGGCCAACATCCAAAAGAAAAGGCAGATACGGTAACAGTACTGGAAAAAATCGGTCACTTTTTAGATGATGAAAACCAGGAGCTTTTCGATCAGTACAAAAAGGAAGGACATGACAACGTTGCGATTACGCAAAAAATTGCCGAACACTTAGATATTGCCAATATCCTTCGCCGCTCGGCTAAAACCTGGGATGGTGGTTACTCGATTTGCGGTATGGTTGGTAATGGCGATTCGTTCATCATGCGCGATCCTGCAGGTATCCGTCCGGCGTATTACTATTACGATGATGAAATTGTGGTTGCAGCTTCAGAGCGTCCGGCTTTACAAACTGCATTCAACATTCAGTTCAAAGATGTTAAAGAGATCGATCCAGGTCATGCTTTAATTATCAAGAAAAATGGTGAGGTAAGCATGGAGCAGTTCCGCGAGCCTACCGAAAGGTTATCGTGTTCGTTTGAGCGTATCTATTTCTCGAAAGGAAGTGATGTTGAAATTTACCGCGAGCGTAAACAGCTAGGCCGTTTATTAAGTGATAAAATTTTAAAAGCCGTAAATTACGACTTGAAAAACACGGTTTTCTCATTCATCCCGAATACAGCTGAAGTGGCCTTTTTTGGTATGGTTGATGGCGTACAGCGTTATGTGCGTAATCACCAGAAAGAAACACTTTTACATAAAAAGGAACAACTAACCGACGAGCAGTTAGACGATTTATTGTCGATGGCACCAAGGGTAGAAAAACTGGCCGTTAAAGATGTTAAACTGCGTACATTTATTACGCAGGATGCTGACCGCAGTGAAATGGTTGCCCATGTTTACGATACCACTTATGGTATTATTAACAACCACCAGGATACTTTGGTGGCCTTAGACGACTCGATTGTTCGTGGTACTACGCTTAAACAAAGTATCATTAAAATTGTAGACCGTTTACATCCTAAGAAAATTATCATTGTTTCTTCTGCACCTCAGATTCGTTACCCTGATTGTTATGGTATTGATATGAGCCGCATGGGACAGTTTGTAGCTTTTGATGCAGCGATACAACTGCTTACCGAGCGTGGCATGTGGCAGGTAATTGAAGATGTTTACACCAAGTGTAAAGCTTCGTTATTATTGCCTAAAGAGGAGATTGTAAACCACGTTAAGGATATTTATAAACCGTTTACACCTGAAGAAATTTCGGCCAAAATTGCGCAGATTATTACCCCAAAAGGTACTGTTGCAGAGGTTGAAGTAATTTACCAAAGTTTAGAGAACCTGCACGAAGCCTGTCCGAAAAACAAAGGTGACTGGTATTTCTCAGGAAATTACCCTACGCCAGGCGGTAACAAAGTGGTAAATAAAGCTTTTATTAACTGGAAAGAAGGAAATAACCAAAGGGCTTACTAGCACTTCAAAATCTCCTGATGGAGACTTAAAATAACGAATAGCTCATATCGCTGATATGGGCTATTTTTTTTGGTAACAGGCCAATTAACCACTGAGAACCTCGCGTTTTCATAGCGTAAAAGAGTAATCTTAAAAAAAACTCGTCATTGCGAGGAGGGACGACGAAGCAATCTTTTATACTGTAAGTATTATAGTAAAGCTTTAAGGTAATAGATAGCACATCTACATAATGCTAACCACTAAGTCGTAAAGGCACAAAGTAGATTTCGAACAATTGCTGCTGTCGTATTGAGTTTACATTACTGCTTTTTCGCATCTAAACCTGACATACGCGGAAAGCCCGGAGCCCGGTTTTTCACCGGGTGAGGACTTGTAGCATTGGCAGGACTAACGCTTACTAGTAGCACTGATATTGCTTTTCAAAAAATAATATTAACCATTAAGGCACAAACGACACTTGGCAGTATTAATATGCCAGGGCTGTTAAGTTTTTATGCGTAAAATTTCAGGTAGGTTTTAATAATGAGCCAGAAGGCAAAAAAGATGATTACAACCCCTGCAATTTTATTCAGCTTTTTAAGTGCATCTTCTTTTATTTTATAACGGAGTTTACTAGAGTAAAAGCTTTTTGCTCCATCGATACTTAACTGGGTGGCCATTGCAATAAAGAAGCAAACCAGTTTTTCGTTAAGCATGTTGTTTAGCTTGACGGAAATAATACCACTCACAATAATCCAGAACATTAGTGTAGAAGGGGTGAGGATGCACATTAAAAAACCTTTAAGCACATAACCCCGTTTACTTACTTTTTGCAGTGTGGTGCTATCGTAATGCACCGTGATTTTAGAAACCAGGTAGTAAATACCAACGGCAAGCAGAAATACACCGCCAATACTGCCTACGTATTTATCGAATTCGGCTTTGTAATCGAAAAACTGACTACCAAAAAGCACTAAACCAATTAGAATAATATCGCTGATAATTACCCCAACGGCTAAAGAGAAACCAGCCTTGAAGCCCCTTTCTATGCTGGTTTTGATCATTGCAAAAAATACCGGCCCTGTTAAAAACGACGAAATAATCCCTGCTCCTATACCTAGTAATATGGCTTCAAACATGCATTGTGATCTTTAGAATATGCGAATATGCAATTTTATACCTAAACATATAACATTTATTTTTGTTGCATAGGTTGCATAAAAAATACTGGTTATTAATTTTTTTTATTTATGTTTAGACCCACTAAAACTAAATTTATAATATGAATTCAGAACAAACGCAAACCAAGTGGGGGCAGTTTATCCCACTGGTCACTGTATTCTTCTTTTGGGGCTTTGTAGCCGCCAGTAACGACATTCTCATCCCGGTATTTAAGCAGGCTTTTAATTTAACTCAGTTTCAGAGTCAGTTGGTGTCGTTTGCATTTTATATTGCATACACAGTGGGAGCTTTAATTTACAATGGTATTTCGGTAGTAATTGGGCAGGATATTGTAAATAAATTGGGCTATAAAAACTCGTTGGCGCTAGGGCTGGTTATTTCGGCTGCCGGAACGCTTTTATTCTATCCTGCAGCAAACCTGGGCTCATTTCCGTTAATGTTATCTGGTTTGTTTATTGTAGCATTGGGTTTCTCTTTGCAGCAAACAGTAGCAAATCCGCTTGCAATAGCTTTGGGGCCAATTAAAACGGGTTCGCAACGTTTAACACTTGCTGGTGGTATTAATAACTTTGGTACAACCATTGGCCCGTTGCTGGTAAATTTTGCAATTTTTGGTGTTGCTACTAATGCAACGACCAATGTAAGTATCGAAAGTGTTAAAATTCCATATTTAATCTTAGGTGTAGCTTTTCTTTTAGTTGCTGTTTTCTTAAAAATGTCGTCGTTGCCTGATAGACCTGCTTTGGTAGAAGCCTCGGCAGATGATACTAAATCGATTAAGGGGTCTGCTTTAAATTATCCTCAGCTGGTATTGGGTATGATTGCGATTTTTCTATATGTTGGCGTAGAGGTATCAACCGCAAGTAATTTGCCTGCCTATATGGAAGAAAAGTTAGGATTTGCCATTAAAGATATTGCTCCGTATGTTTCATTGTATTGGGCCAGTTTAATGATTGGTCGCTGGACAGGCGCAGTAGAGGCTTTTACTGATGATATGTCTATGCAGAAAATATTAAGATTTGTAGCGCCTTATTTAGCTTTTGGTGTTTTCTTGGTTGCAAATGCTATCGCCAAGCACGATTTAACACCATTTTATATCTACGCTGCAGTAATAGTTGTATTAATTGGTGCTGATATGGCCAGTAAAGGAAATCCGGCACGTATGCTTTTAATTTTTTCGGTTATGGGTATAATAGCCTTACTTATCGGTATGTTTACTACTGGCATGACCAGTGTTTATGCTTTTACCAGTGTAGGTTTATTCTGTAGTACACTTTGGCCATGTATTTTTACCCTTGCTGTTAGCGGTTTAGGTAAACACACCAGTCAGGGCAGTAGTTTCTTGATTATGATGATTATGGGAGGTGGTGTTGTGAGTTTAGCCCAGGGTTACCTTTCTAAATTTACAGGCATTCAATACAGTTATATAGTTGGTGTAATTTGTTTTGCATATCTGGCATTTTATGCAATCAGAGGAAGTGCCATTTTAAAAACACAAGGAATTAATTTCGATGAGAAAATTTCTGGTGGACATTAATTTTTAATAAAGTAATTTAGCAGCCACAAAGATGAATTTCTTTGTGGCTTTTTTATTTTAACAAATGACAGATAAACCAAGTTTCAATTCCATTTTTATGAACCTGGCCACCGATTTAGCTGCCCGCTCGCATTGTGTGCGTGCGCATGTTGGTGCGGTTTTAACAAAAGATACCCGTATTATTTCTATTGGTTACAATGGCCCGCCGGCTGGCACTCACAATTGCGATGAGGAATGGCCAGAGCATGGCTGCGCGCGTGATAGCAAGGGAAGTTGCTCTCTGGCATTACATGCTGAAGAAAATGCAATTCTCTACGCCTCTAAAAACGGATCGAAGATAGAAGGTTGCACGCTTTACACCACTTTGTCGCCTTGTATTGCCTGTGCCCGCCTGATTTTATCGTCGGGGATCAAGCTGGTGTATTATTCTAAATCGTATGCGGCATATAAGGGCTTGCCAAGTGATGAGGGCGTAGATTTTTTAAGGAAATTTGGAGTGGAGGTTCAGTTGATTGAGGCTTAAAAATGCATTTAAAATAAACGCCTTTTTCTTGATCTTTTGGCTTTTAGCTTTCAGCTTAAAATCCTATCTTTGCCCATGCAAGAAAAAATCATTATCGTCGATTTTGGTTCGCAGTTTACACAACTCATTGCCCGTAGGGTTCGCGAACTAAATATTTACTGTGAAATATATCCATACAACAATCTTCCTGAGATTAGCCCTGATGTAAAGGGAATTATTTTTTCAGGCAGTCCCTATTCTGTTCGTCAGGAAGATGCCCCTCAAATCGATTTATCGAAATACCATTTAAAATATCCTTTACTGGCTGTTTGTTATGGTGCGCAATACATTGCCCAGCATTCTGGCGGCGATGTGCAGCCATCTTCAACACGAGAATACGGCCGTGCAAACCTTAACTTCGTTAATCAGGAAAACAAATTATTTAAAGGAATCAATATCGATTCGCAGGTTTGGATGAGCCATGGTGATACCATTACCAGCATTCCGGATAATTTTGAGCTCATTGCCAGTACCGATAGTGTAAGGGTTGCTGCTTACCATATTAAAGATTCTGATACTTATGCGATTCAGTTCCACCCGGAGGTAACACACAGTATTGATGGAAAAATTCTTTTGGAAAATTTCCTGGTTGATATTTGTGGTTGTAGTCAGGATTGGACTTCAGCAGCATTTGTTGAAACTACAATTGCCGATATTAAAGCTACCGTGGGTAACGATAAGGTTGTTTTAGCCCTTTCGGGAGGTGTTGACAGTAGTGTTGCTGCCGTATTATTGCATAAGGCTATTGGTACAAACCTGCACTGTATATTTGTTGATAATGGTTTATTGCGCAAGAACGAATATGAAAGTGTTTTAGAACAATACAAAGACTTTGGCTTAAACATTAAAGGTGTAGATGCAAAAGATAAATTCTTAAGTCAGCTGGCTGGTGTAGAAGATCCGGAGCAAAAACGTAAAATCATTGGTCGTGTATTTATCGAGGTATTTGATGAAGAATCGCATTTAATCCAGGATGTAAAATGGCTGGCCCAGGGTACAATCTATCCTGATATTATCGAATCTGTATCGGTAAAAGGCCCTTCGGCCACCATCAAATCGCACCACAATGTGGGTGGTTTGCCAGATTTTATGAAACTTAAAGTAGTAGAACCGCTTAAAACTTTGTTTAAGGATGAAGTAAGAAGAGTGGGTACTGCATTAGGTTTAGAATCGTTTATTTTGGGCCGTCACCCTTTCCCTGGACCAGGTTTAGGTATCCGTATTATTGGTGAGGTTACTGCTGAAAAAGTAGCTATCTTGCAAGATGCCGATAAGATTTATATCGATAACCTTAAAGAGGCTGGTCTTTACGATCAGGTTTGGCAGGCAGGTGCAATCTTTTTACCGGTAAGATCAGTTGGTGTGATGGGCGATGAGCGTACTTACGAAAACGTAATTGCCTTAAGAGCCGTTGAATCGCTTGATGGTATGACTGCAGATTGGTGTCATTTACCTTATCCGGTTCTGGCTAAAATTTCTAATGAGATTATCAATAAGGTTAAAGGTATTAACCGGGTTGTATACGATATCAGCTCTAAACCACCGGCAACTATTGAGTGGGAATAGCGTTTAGTTCGGATTCCTGAGTCTTTAGTCAGGAGTCTTTATGTAAATAATATGATTATGCTGGCAAGGTGGAATAGACTTTGCTGGCATATTTTGTTAAAAACGATAGGTATGAATTTCAAAAAGGTTTATGGATTGCTGGTTTGGTCTGCGTTTGTTTTAGCGGCATGTTCGCCTAAAATTAAAACGCCTAAACCCGAACCGGCTAAGCCTGTTGAGAAAGAAAAAGCCGTTGAGAAAAAGCCGGTTAAAAAGTTTGCGCAAGGTGCGAGTGTTTCTTTACTCGTTCCGTTTAAGTTAAACGAACTGAATTTAAAAACGGTTACCAAAACAGAGATTGAAAAGTATGCCATGCCCATTGATTTTTATCAGGGCTTTAAACTGGGTTTAGATTCGGCAGCTGCACAAGGTTTAAACTTTAAGCTTAATGTTTTCGATACAAACGATGATAATGCACATATTGCAGCCTTGTATAAAAACGAACGCTTTAAGCAAAGTAATTTAATTATTGGCCCTGTTTTTCCTGAAGGCTTAAAATATATCTCTGCTTATTCGAAAGAAAACAATACACTGGTGGTGTCGCCATTGGCTGCATCGCAACCGGCCGATTTTAACAATCCTAATCTGATCTCCATTGTAAACAATATCGATCTGCATGCGAAAAAGATTGGGGCTTATATTGCCAAAAACTTTAATCCGGCCAATGCCATTGTGGTGCTCATCAATCCACGTAAAACAGACGACGAGCAATTCGCAGCACCTATCAGGAACTATTTTCAGGGCAATACGAAATTCATTGTGCAAGAGTATGCTTCGGCCTATGCTTTCGAAACCAAAATGATTAATGGTAAACAATATGCGGTCGTAGTAACCTCTTCCGATCGTGCTTTTGTGCTGCCTACTATCGAAAAACTGTATAAATTAAAACATATTCCTGCAGGAGGCTATAACATTTCGCTTTTCGGCCATCCCAACTGGGTAAAACAAAACTACCCGACGGATAAAATGCAGGATTTGAACACGATTATCAGTTCATCGTACAAAATCGATTATAAGAATAGTGCAGTAACCACATTTATTAAAAAATACCGTTATAAATATGGTTTTGAGCCTGGTGAGTATGCTTTTAAAGGCTTCGATATTGCCTACTATTTTGGCCGCTTACTTGCTACTTACGGCGAGGACTATAAAGATTATATAGTTAAAGACCGTTATAAAGGTTTGCACAATAATTTTTCGTTTATCCATGATGAAAAATTAGGCTATATTAACACCAGCTTAATGTTATTGAGGTTCAAAAATTTTACCTTAAACATTGTTGAGTAACCCTTAATTTCTTCCATTTTATCTTACATGAGAGTAGACCATCAGATCAGAGCCTTCGAACAGATTTTAAACAGTTATGATGGAAGTTTGCCCTTGCATCGTTTTCTGCCAGCTTATTTTAAACAGAATAAGCAAATGGGCTCATCGGATAGAAGGTGGGCTACCCGTCACATTTATAGTTTTTTTCGTTTAGGCAAGGCGTTACCAGCACTTAGCAGCGAAGAGCGTTTAAGTGTTGCTGATTTTCTATGCCACGATACGCTAAGCCTGATTGTGGAGAAAAACCTTTCGGGTTTGGCCGATAGTATTACTTTGCCACTGGAAGAAAAACTTTCGCTTGTTAAAGCAAAATACGCTGAATTTGATTTAACACACGTATATCCGTTTCATGCTGCTCTTGATGAAAGTGTAAGTAAAGAACTGTTTTTTGCTTCTTTCTTTCAGCAGCCTGATTTGTTTATCCGGATTGCTGCGGCCGATTCGGCCAGTATTGTCGCTAAATTATCGGATGAAAGTATTCCGGTTAAAGCCATTGCTGATACAGCTTTAGCCTTGCCAAATGGGACTAAACTCGAAACCATTTTAAAAGAGGGCAGTTATCAGGTACAGGATCTGTCATCACAGTACACCGGCCAGTATTTTAAGCCCAATAAATGGGATAAGTGGTGGGATTGCTGTGCAGCATCGGGCGGGAAAACCTTGCTTTTGCATAGTTTTGAGCCTGTAATTGAGCTGCTGGTAACTGATTTAAGAGAAAGTGTGCTCCTGAATCTTGATGAACGTTTCAGGCAGGCAGGAATTAAAAAGTACCATAAAAAGGAGCTTGATCTTTTACAAAATAACGATCAGGTTTTGCACCACTATCAATTTGACGGGATCATTTTAGATGCGCCTTGTACAGGTTCCGGAACCTGGGGCCGTACACCGGAAATGCTTACCTTTTTCGATGAGCGTAAAATCAATCAGTTTGCAGCTATACAGAAAGGCATTGTGCAAAATGTGGTGAAATACTTAAAACCCGGTAAGCCTTTAATTTATATTACCTGTTCTGCCTTTGCTGAAGAGAATGAAGCGGTTGTTAAATATATGACGGATTCGCTGCCGCTCGAACTGGAGAAAATGGAACTGATTAAAGGATATGAAAATCATGCGGATACCATGTTTGTGGCGCGGCTAATCAAAACTTAGCCATGTTCAAACCATGATCTGAAATTCTTTCTGAAGTATTTTACCGCTTCGATGAAAACGGCTATGGCTCCAATAATTAAGGTATATTCTTCAAAGCTGTTCATAATGTAGTGAGCTTTTTGTTTAGATGAATATACGGATTTTTTGTTACAGGTTGTTGCTAAAATCGTCATTTAATATTCGGATCGTCACTGCTAGGAACGAAGCAATCTTACAACTTTAGTAGATGGTGACCGCATTAAGATTACCTCCCTACAACCCCGTATTATTCCTAAAAAGCTTAATCGCAATAGCGAGTAGGATTACCCCGAATGCCTTTCTTAGGATATTTAAACCTGTTTTTCCGAACAGTTTCTCTAAGCGGTTGGTGTTTTTTAAAACGAAATACACAAAGAGCATATTCAGTAAAATCCCAACCAGAATATTTTGTGTATGGTATTCGGTTTTTAACGAAAGCAGGGTAGTCATGGTTCCGGCTCCGGCAATTAAGGGGAAGGCGAGGGGAACAATAGATACCGTTTCGGGTGCTTCTTCTTTAAAGATGGTTAAGCCCAAAACCATTTCCATGGCAATAAAAAAGATTACAAACGAGCCCGCAATGGC
This sequence comes from Sphingobacteriaceae bacterium, assembly GCA_965284455.1. Lineage (GTDB taxonomy): Bacteria > Bacteroidota > Bacteroidia > Sphingobacteriales > Sphingobacteriaceae > Pedobacter. Next base: position 3,038,836 of record OZ260086.1, on the reverse strand, counting down.
GAAAGATTCTACATCTAGACCAATTACTTTTAACAGCGATTCGCCGAGGAAAAGAAAAAGGATCATTAAGCCTGCTGCTACCAGCGAAGCTTTTTCAGATTCGATATGACCAGCCTTTCTGCGCAATTCGATCACTACTGGGATGGCTCCCAAAATATCGATTATAGCAAACAGTACCATCGTTGTCGATAGTATCTGGCTTAAGTTGAACGTCATAAAATCAGATTTCATAGCAGAGCAATTTTAAGCAAAGGTAGCGGAATTTGAATCAATTCCTCAATTGAACCATTATTTATTAGAAATAGAACTGTGTTCTCAGCGTAAGCACATTATCTTTTCTATCGGCTGTATAACCCTGAATCTGGGTTGCCTCATTTTTAATGATATCGTAATACAGTACAGCTTTAAAATGCGGGTTAAAGTGGTGTAAGAAGCCAAAGCCAAAAGTGTCAAAGCGAACATCGGCAGGAGAAAGGCCACGATCACTGGCAATATCTAAGCCCCTTACTTTCGAGTTAGGGTCATACCAATCATATTTTAAAATAAGCTGGTTGTCGGTACTGTTTAAGGATTGTACAAAAGTGAAGTAAGCACCGTTAAAAGTACGGGTGTAGAAGGGCAAAGCTATTGCTTTATTATCAACAGGATAAGAACCTGGTGTAGTTGAAGTGGTTGAAGTACCCGTTTGTAAGCCCGATATTACTTCTGCTCTAAGCTCCGATTTCCAGCTTTTGGTTTTGGTGGCCAATTGTATGTCGGCACCATAGTATCTTCTTGGGGCAACCTTGTTAATGGTCGAGGTCGATGAATCTTTAACCATTTTCCACGTATCATTTGTTTGCTCCATCTTGTAGCTTACCGGCAAGCGGTGATCTAAACCACCCTGTAGTGTACTTATTCCTCCGGCAATGGTGAAATTTTTAAAGGCGTAGGTTTTATGGCTTAACCTAAAGATAAAATCCTTACTGTTATCGAACTCTCCGTTACCGGCTAATCCCTGACCGTTGTAAATACCAAAATCGAATGCAAAATTTTTCAGTTTGGCATCCTTCCAGCGTGGGTTTAAACTAAAGGTTACGCCAAGATCACGTTCGGTCCTCATTAAAATCTGCGACATTCTGCCACGTTCGGGTGCTTCGCGTACCGAGGAAGATAGCTGCAACTCATTGCCAAACGGACGACCTGAAAGACCAAGGGTTACTGCCAGTATTTTCCATTTATTTTCGTAATAACGTCCCCAGAAATCGCGGATGGCCACACCTTGCTCTGTACCATCAAACTGAAGCACAAAATAGGTGGAAGGGTTTCCGTCATCTGTTAGCATCATGTAATCGGCCCTTAAACGTCCTCTTCTTAACCTGAATCTGTTATTGGTGAAGTCACCAAAATTACCACCCTGAAATTCTGCCTGTGTACCTTTCGATTGGGCAAACTGAAACTGGGGCTGCAAATAACCGCTAAAGGATAACGAACCGTATTTTTTCGAGATAATTAACAGGTGGTTGACCGTTGTCGAGTCCATTACATCGTTAATTGTTCTTTGCGCGTAACCAGCTGAAGAAATAAAGAACAGTAATATAGTTGCAGAAATAAAAACGTGCTTAATGGAAGCAAAATAACGGGTCATGTTTTTGGTTTTTTTGCAAAGGTAATTTATTAACAATTATTTAACACAAAAAAAAGCCCCGACTTTTAAATCGGGGCTTTAATTTTTTTAAATATTCAGCTTATTTCGAATCTTTTAAATGAGAATTCTTTTTGCTGTATCCAAAATAGATGATAAATCCTAAAGCTAACCAGCCGAATAACCTTAACCAGTTAGTCCAGCCTAAACCAAGGATCATTAATCCACAGGTTATAACACCTAAAATAGGAACGAAAGGTACCCATGGTGTTTTGAACTGACGGGGAAGATTTGGATCGGTTTTTCTTAAAATAATAACCGCAATACAAACGAGCATAAAGGCAAATAAAGTACCGATACTGGTCATATCACCTACCACATCGCCAGGGATGAAAGCAGCAAATAACCCCACAATTACCAAAATTACTAAGTTGGCTTTGTATGGTGTTTTGAATTTAGGATGTAAATCGCTGAACATTTTTGGCAATAATCCGTCTTTACTCATCGAGTAAAATACACGGCTTTGACCCAAAAGCATTACCAGGATTACCGAAGAAAAACCTGCTAAAATAGCTACAGTAACCAATTTCGCTAACCAGCCATAGCCAGTCATATATTCACTAATTGCAGCTACTACCGATGCTTCTCCACCTTTAGTTCTGAAAAATTCAACTGGTGCAATACCGGTTAAAACGTGTGCAAATAAGATATATAAAATGGTACAAACGGCTAAAGATCCTAATATACCAATTGGCATTGCTGTTTTAGGGTTTTTAGTTTCCTGCGCTGCAGTACTAACTGCATCAAAACCAATAAAGGCAAAAAATACCGTTCCGGCAGCACCAAGAACCCCCCAGAACCCCCCAAAACTATGGCTGATACCAGCATGATCTACATAAGTAGTTGCTTCAGGAATATACGGATGGTGGTTGGCCTCATGAATAAAGCCCCAGCCTAAAACAATAATTAAGATTACGATACTTACTTTAGTAATTACAATAAGGCCGTTTACAAAAGCAGATTCTGAAGTTCCTTTTATTAAAAGTAAGCTCAATAAGCCAACAATAAATAAAGCAGGAAGATTAATAATACCGCTTACGGTACCATCGGGATGCGATTGGAAAGGTGAGTGGCACCACTCGTAAGGTATGGGTGAGGTATGCAATACTTCGACCAGTAATTTATTTAAGTATTCGCTCCAGGCAATACCTACTGTTGCAGCTCCAACTGCATATTCCAATACCAAATCCCAGCCAATTACCCAGGCCATTAGTTCGCCCATGGTGGCATAAGTGTAAGTGTACGCACTACCTGAGATCGGAATAGATGATGATAATTCTGCGTAGCATAAACCAGCCAATGCACAACCAATTGCGGCAATAATAAAGCCGATGGTAACAGATGGCCCAGCATTTTGTGCTGCGGCTGCTGCTGTTCTAACAAATAGACCAGCACCAATAATTGCGCCCACACCTAATGCGACTAATGCACCGGCGCTAAGTGTACGCTTTAAGCCTTTGGCTGAATCTCCTGCTTCTTCTAGCAGTAAATGCATCGGCTTCTTAGTAAATAAACCCATATTTTAGTTTTTGTTTAGATTATTTCAGCTCCAAACCTAAATAAAAATTACGGAAATGTGAAAGGGATTTAAGTTAAAAATCCCTTTCGCCGTTATTATATCTATGATTTTACAACTAATTTGTTAATGTGTCGGTTGTGTTTGTTAAAGTATCGGTTTTTATATGCCCCAGGCTGTCTGTTTTTTGCTCAATCCTGATTTCTTTGCGTACTTCTGTACGGTGTTCGCCTGCAATTGCCTTAACTGCGATATAAGGAGCAATAACTAGTGAAACGATAGACATTAATTTGATCAAAATGTTCATTGAAGGACCTGATGTATCTTTAAATGGGTCTCCAACAGTATCACCGGTAACCGAAGCCTTGTGTGGTTCCGATTTTTTGTAATGCATTTCTCCATTAATCATTACGCCCTGCTCAAAAGATTTCTTTGCATTATCCCAGGCACCACCAGCATTGCTCTGGAAAATTCCCATCAACACGCCGGTAACCGTTACGCCGGCCAGTAATCCACCTAAAACTTCAGGTCCAAAGGTGAAGCCTACAATTACGGGTGTGATTAAGGCAATAGCACCAGGCATCATCATTTCACGGATAGAAGCTTTGGTAGAGATGGCAACACATTTTTCGTACTCTGGTTTGGCTTTGTATTCCATAATGCCAGGTATTTCGCGGAACTGGCGGCGTACTTCCTGCACCATATCCATGGCAGCTTTACCCACAGCCTGGATACATAAAGCAGAGAAAATAAAGGGGATCATACCACCAACAAATAAACCCGCCAATACGGGTGCCTTATAAATATCGATGGCCGAAATTCCGGCTATACCTACAAAAGCGGCAAATAAGGCTAGTGAAGTTAGTGCTGCTGAGGCAATGGCAAAGCCTTTTCCGGTGGCAGCGGTAGTATTTCCAACTGCATCTAAATTATCTGTACGTTCGCGTACTTCTGGTGGGAACTGGCTCATTTCGGCAATACCGCCGGCATTATCGGCAATTGGTCCGAAAGCATCAATGGCTAACTGCATGGCTGTAGTGGCCATCATTCCGGCTGCGGCAATGGCCACACCGTATAAACCTGCAAAATGATAAGAGGCCATAATACCACCTGCCAATACCAAAATCGGAATAACCGTCGATTTCATCCCTACTGACAAACCCGCAATAATATTGGTGGCATGACCGGTAGAAGATTGCTGGATAATAGAGTTTACCGGCTTTTTGCCCATTGCAGTAAAGTATTCGGTAACGATACTCATAATGGTACCCACTACCAAACCTACAATAATGGCATAAAACACATTAATACTCGAAAACTCATAACCGCGCAGGCTTAATGTTTCAGGGAGCATCCATTTTACAATAAAGAAAGAAGCTACCGCTGTAATTACGATTGATGACCAGTTGCCCAGGTTCAAAGCGTTCTGTACATTTGATTTTTCGTCTTTAATGGTTACAAACCAGGTACCGATAATGGAAAATATAATACCCAAACCACAAATTACCATCGGTAAAAGAATAGGCGACATGCCGCCAAAGTTATCGGTTACATTAATTTCCTGTCCTAAAACCATTGTAGCCAATATCGTAGCCACATACGAACCAAATAAATCGGCCCCCATTCCGGCAACATCACCTACGTTATCGCCTACGTTATCGGCAATTGTGGCTGGGTTACGCACGTCATCCTCCGGAATGCCAGCTTCAACCTTACCAACCAAATCGGCACCAACATCGGCAGCTTTAGTATAAATACCGCCACCTACGCGGGCAAATAAAGCAATTGATTCTGCTCCTAAAGAAAAACCTGTTAAAACCTCTATAGCTGTTTTCATTTCAATGCTATTAACTGATGTTACATTGAAATGCTTTAGAAATACGATAAATAACCCGCCTAAACCTAAAACGGCCAGTCCGGCTACACCAAGTCCCATAACAGTTCCGCCTGTAAATGATACCTTTAAGGCTTGCTTTAAGCTGGTTCTTGCTGCTTGCGTAGTACGTACATTGGCTTTTGTTGCCGCTTTCATACCGATATATCCTGCGGTTGCCGAAAAAACTGCACCTATAATAAAGGAGATAGATATAATCCAGCTCGAATGCATTGGAATGCCATTAATTTCGGTAATGGTACCCGAATATGCTAATAAAGCTGCTGTAAAAACCGCAAAAATACTTAATACACGCCATTCGGCTTTTAAAAAGGCCATAGCGCCATCGGCAATATAGCCGGCAAGCTCCTGCATATTTTTATCGCCCGCATCCTGCTTGCTTACCCAGGCGCTTTTAATCATCATAACTATAATACCGACAAGGCCCAGCGCCGGAATACAGTAAATTAAATTGTTTTGTAAAAAATCCATAGTTAATAATTGGTTTATATTTGGTTATTTGTTTTGCGGGTTTATAATAAGTTTAAACTAGTTTTACGAAATAAGGTTTTAGCTTTTTAGCCTTACGTAGCTGTCTCACCACATTTATATCTAGCAAGTTAATAAAATATTTATCATCCGTAAATAAATGTACAAGCGATTAAGAAATGTTCCGTTAAAATAATACATGGATTATCGTTTTTTTAAAATAAATTAGCCCCTAAACTAAATCAAACTGAACTGAACAATATGAAAATTCAAAACGAAGAAGGGACTTCCAAGAGAAAATTAACCCTTTTTGATGCTACGATGCTGGTAATGGGCTCAATGATTGGAAGCGGTATCTTTATTGTTAGCGCCGATATTATGCGCAACCTGGGCTCCGGATACTGGTTGATTGTTGTTTGGGTAATTACAGGCGTTATGACCGTTGCAGCAGCCATTTCATATGGCGAGCTTTCATCAATGTTTCCTAAAGCAGGTGGGCAATACACTTACCTGAAAGAGATTTTTGGTAAAATGATGGGCTTTCTTTACGGTTGGGGGCTGTTTACGGTGATCCAAACGGGTACTATTGCAGCTGTTGCTGTTGCTTTTGGGAAATTTACAGCCTATTTAATCCCGGCTTTAAATGATGCCGCTCCGCTTTTTCAAAGTGGCAGCTACAAAATTACCTGGATACAGATTTTGGCTATCGGTGTTATCCTGCTTTTAACTTATATTAATACAAAAGGTGTTGAAAGTGGTAAAATATTACAGAACATATTTACAGGATCTAAAATTATAGCTTTAATTGGCTTAATTATTTTGGGTTTCCTATTGGTTAAGAGTAATTTTTGGAGTGAAAATATGAGCTTTGGCACAAGCGCTTTCAATAACCTCAAAACAGACGCAAGTGGAAATTTTCTGAAATCAGGATGGGAATCTATTTCGGGAATAACTATTATGGGCGGAATTGCAGCTGCAATGGTAGGTTCGGTATTTTCGAGCGTAGCCTGGGAGAACGTAACTTTTGTTTCAGGAGAAATCGAAAACCCTCGGAAGAATGTGGTGCGTTCGATGGTTTTGGGCACTACAGCGGTAATGATCCTTTATTTATTGGTTAATTTTGTATATCTCAACACGCTAAACAGGGATAATATTGCTTTTGCATTAAATGATAGGGTAGCTGTTGTTGCTTCAGAACAGATTTTCGGGAGCGGAATAGGAACAATTGTAATTGCGGTGTTGGTAATGATTTCTACTTTTGGTTGCGTTAATGGAATCGTATTGGCGGGGGCAAGGGTTTTTCAAAGCATGGCAGAGGATGGAATGTTTTTTAAAGCAGCACTTAAAAATAATAAAAACGGCGTTCCCGAAAAATCACTTTGGATGCAGGGTATTTGGGCATCTGTTTTATGTTTAAGCGGGCAATACGGTAATCTTTTAGATATGATCTCTTTTGTTATTGTACTGTTTTATATGATTACTGTTTTTGGTGTGATTTATTTAAGGTTTAAAAAACCTGGTTTAGAAAGACCTTATAAAACATGGTTATATCCGGTTACGCCAATTATTTACTTACTAATAGGTGCAGCATTTTGTATCTTATTATTAATGTATAAGCAACAATATACCTGGCCAGGACTGCTAATCGTTTTGCTTGGGCTCCCGGTTTATTTTTTTATCAATAAAAAAGAACAGCATAAGTAGGTAGATTTAATGCATATATAATACCGGGCCTCGCAGTTTTTTATAATCTGCGAGGTTTTTTGTGTCTTGAGTGTTTTAGGTTTAATATTCATCCTTTTCACATCTTCCTTTTGCTAATCAGCATTATAAAACTAATTCCGTATTTTTGCAACAAATGGGAACACAGGTAGATTTAGGTATAAAAGGATATAAGAATTACGGCACGCATCTGCGCGAGAAGTATAATGGACAACGTGTATTTAAGGTAATTGTAGATGGCGGTTTTACCTGCCCTAACCGGGATGGGAGCAAGGGCTATGGCGGTTGTACGTATTGCAATGTAGATTCATTTACGCCTGAGCCATCCAGAAAAAACCCGAATATTAAAGATCAGCTTGCTGAGGGCATGTTGAGGGCTAAAAATTCTTATAGGGCAGATAAGTATATTGTATACTTTCAACCCAACACCAATACTTACGCACCGGTGCATTATTTAAAAATGATGTACGACGAAGCCTTATCTATCAATACCGAAGATATTGTCGGTTTTGCTGTAGGCACACGTCCGGATTGTATTGATGCAGAAAAGGTAGCGCTGCTGGAAAGTTATACCGATCGTTTTGATGTAGATCTGGAAATGGGTATGGAATCTATTTACGATGAAACCCTCGATCAGATTAACCGGGGTTGTAGTCATGGCGAGTTTGTTGCAGCAGTCGAACTATTAAAAGATAGCAAGCTTGATTTGTGTGTGCACACCATTTTTGGCTTCCCCTGGGAAACAAGGGAGCAAATGCGCGGCTATATTCATGAGATTAACCGTTTTCCGCAGATTAAATTTGTTAAATTTCATCATTTACATGTGGTAGATGGTTCTATTATGGGTGCTAAATACAAAAAAGAGCCTTTTAAATTGTTTACCCTCGAAGAATATACCGATTTGCTTTGCGAACTCATTCCGCTGCTGCGTCCGGATATTGTTATTCAGCGTCTTTTTGGTATTTCAGACTGGGATTTGCTAATTGCGCCGAATTGGGGGCTTAATAAATCGGCAATTCAAACCTATATGGATAAAGAAATCGAAAAACGTGGAGTTGTTCAGGGTTCTGAATATTTTAGTTAAAAACTGATATTTTTTATTATTTTTTGTAAAAACACATGAAATTTCATGTGTTTTTTTGTTTTTGTATGATTTTTATTGCTGTTTTTAGGTGTATTTTGGTTAAAATCAGATAAAGTTATGGTATTTTATGTTTTTGTTTTTATTAAAAACTCATATCTAAAACACCTGATTTTTTTACTATTTTCATTTTTGAGCTATTTTTTTGTTGTGTTTTATAAAAATTACCAGTTTTTATACGAAAAATTGAATTTTATGGTGTTAAAAATACAATATGTCGTATTTTTATAAAAATAAATGACAACATTTTCAAATATTTAAATAGTACAAACAAATTAAACTAAAAACTATGAGTAGATTCTCCTTTAAACAGTATGCGCCTTTCGCGATATTGATGATTGTCGCAATTTTAGCTCTATTTACTCCACTTCTACCTAATTTCGACGAAGGCAAGTACAGTGCGGCTGATATAGCTTTCATCTTAATCGCTGCTGCGCTTGTATTTTTAATGACTCCAGGCCTTGCGTTTTTCTATGGTGGTATGGTTCATCGTAAAAACATACTATCTACCATGATTAAAAGTGTGGTAGCTGCAGGTGTAATTACCGTTTTATGGACAGTAGTTGGTTTTAGTTTGGCTTTCGGTGATACTATTGGTGGTTTCATCGGTAACCCTTCAACTTTCCTGTTCTTTAAAGGGGTTAACTCTGGTGCTCCTCACCTTCAGGGTGGTGCCGATTTAACTATTCCGCTCTCTTTATTTGCGGTTTTCCAGTTAATGTTTGCCATTATTACCCCAGGTTTAGTGGTGGGTGCTGTTGCAGAACGCATCCGTTTTACTTCTTATATCCTGTTTATTGTATTGTTCGCCATATTCGTTTATTCTCCTTTGGCACACTGGACCTGGCATCCACAAGGTTTCTTATTTAAAATGGGTGTATTAGATTTTGCAGGTGGTACCGTAGTACACATTTCTGCTGGTATGGCTGCTTTAGCTGGTGCATTGGTTTTAAAACGTAGAAAATCTCACTTAGAGCACAAGGAAGTTCCACCTGCTAATATTCCTTATGTATTAATTGGTACTGGTTTATTGTGGTTCGGTTGGTTTGGCTTTAACGCGGGTTCGGCTTTAAGTGCTGGTAGCTTAGCTGTTTCAGCATTCTTAACTACCAATACCGCTGCTGGTGCTGCTGGTTTAGCCTGGATGTTCTTCGATGTTGCACGTGGTAAAAAACCTTCAGTATTGGGTTTCTGTATCGGTGCGGTTGTAGGTTTGGTAGCCATTACCCCGGGTGCTGGTTTTGTAAGCATTCCTTCAAGTATCTTTATTGGTGCAATTGCTGCTGTAATTTCTAACCTTGCGGTTTCATGGAAACAAAAAACCAGCTTAGACGATACTTTAGATGTTTTCCCTTGCCATGGTGTGGGCGGTATTGTTGGTATGTTGTTAACTGGTGTTTTTGCAACCAAAACAGTTAATGCTGCTGGCGCTGATGGTTTATTTTATGGTAACCCGGCTTTCTTTGTAACGCAGTTAAAAGGTGCTCTAATCGTAATCGCATTCAGTTTTATCGTATCGTTCGTGATTTTCAAATTCGTGAACTTGATTAATCCAATCAGGGTTTCTGATGAAGAAGAAGAAATCGGTCTTGATGCATCTCAACATGATGAAAAATACTCACAAGGTACTTTGTTGGTTGAAGAAAGAGCCATCTATATCGAAAAAAACAGTCCGGTAACCGAAGCAATCTCTTAAGGATTTTTAATATCTAAACTCAAAAATAAGCTCAAACATGAAGAAAATCTTAACCGCTATTTTCGCGATGGCCAGCGCAAGCTGTGCCATGGCTCAGGAAACAACTACATCACCACTTGAAATTTCAGGGTCGGTTGATACCTATTTTAAATATGACTTTGCCAAAAAACCAAACAATATTACCACCTCTTTCGCCAGCGATCACAATTCGGTTTCATTAGGAATGATTGATATTGCACTGAAGAAGAAAACGGGTAAAGCATCGTTTGTTGGCGAACTTTCCTTTGGCCCGAGAGGTCAAACCCAATCAATTCCTGATGCTGCTGCCGGAGGTTCGTCGTTTCACATTCAAAACTTATATGTAAATTACGATTTTACCGATCAGTTCTCGATGACTGCTGGTTATATGGGTACATTTATCGGTTATGAGGTAATTTCGCCGGTTGGTAACTTTAACTACTCTACTTCGTATTTATTTACAAATGGTCCTTTCCAGAATGCAGGTATTAAAGCAACCTATAAATTCTCTAATAAAGTGAGTTTAATGGCCGGAGTATTCAACGATTGGAATCTTTACAGTGCAAGCCGTGGTGTTTCTGCGGTTGGTGGTCAGTTAATGGTTGCGCCAGTAGAAGGCTGGACTGCTTACATTAATGTATTGTCTGGTGCTGGTGCAGGTGGTTACGGTACTATTGAAGATTTAACCACTTCTTACCAGATTACCGAAAAATTTAAATTAGGCTTAAATGCTGCCAACTACGATATCGATAACGATGGTGGTGGTTACGCTGGTGCAGCCCTTTACCCTCAATATGCTGTTGCCGATGGGGTAACATTAGGTTTAAGAGGTGAGTACTTTAAATATAAAAACGTAGGCGCCGTTCAAGGATTGAAGTATACAGCGGTAACTTTCACTGCAAATATTAAATCTGGCGGTTTAACCTTCATCCCTGAGGTAAGATTAGATCACAGTGGCGATAAACCATTCTTTAAAGAAAGTGGCGCAGCAGCTCCAAACGCTGGTCAGTTCTCTTTAGCCGCAGTTTATGCGTTTTAAGAAATAAACAGATTAAATATTAAGCCGTCCCAATTAAAATCGGGGCGGCTTTTTAGTAACTTTACCTATTCAGATTAATTGTTTAGCCCTTTTGCATGAAATATATTCTTTTTATAGTACTCGCCACTTTTTCAATCAGGTTAGCTGCACAGCAAAAACAGTTTTCGAAAGATGATTCCGGAAAGTTTATTTATTATCAGGTTGTCGACTCTCAAACTGTTACTAAAGATACCTTGCTGCAAAGGGCTAAGGCTTTTGTAAACGGTATCTACAAAAAAACGATGAAACAGGAAAGTGTTAGCGATTCGTCGATTTTGGCTAAAGGCACCGCGGTAATCGATAAGACCATATTGGTTGCCGGTCACCCGAGTGGCGAGGTAAGCTATCAGTTTGTTTGCGAAGTAAGAAATGGAAAATACCGCTTCTGGTTAACAAATTTCGCGTTTATACCATATCAGAGAGACCGGTACGGAAATTTTGTAGCAACAACCCAAGTCGGTACTCCTTTAGAGCGTACACCGGGCAAGCTAAGCGCAGGCGCATGGAAAGATATTTTAAACAGTACTTATACCAAAATAGAAAAATTTGGCGCTGAATTTAAAAAGTTTATGGCCATCAGCAGGGTAGCGGTACCAGCAAAAAAGAAACCCGAAACCATCTCCACTAAACAGTGGTAATAGTGGGCAGGCAGTTACAATGTGCCAAATAAACCAGCAACTTTCTGATAACGAAACTTGAAAATTTCATTTATTTTTTTGTTTACCATAACTGCATTTGCAATAGCACCAATTGGTCCCCAGCCAATACTGTAATGCAAAATATCGTTCATTAAAACCCCGCCTTCTATTTTTTCGAAATGGTGCTGGTGATGCCAGAATGCAAATGGGCCAAAGCGCTGCTCATCTATAAAATAAGCCTGATCTTTTACATGTGTAATCTCGGTTACCCAGTTTAATTTAATGCCGGCTATTGGTGCAACCTTGTAGATGATAATCAGGCCGGGGTACATTTTGGTACCTTCCATATTTGGCGAGGTTACATCGAAAGTCATATCGGTTGGCGTAATTTCTGCCAGGTTCATGGGCGAAGAAAAAAAATCCCAGGCTGTGGCCAGATCAACAGGAAGTTTTTGCGTAAATTCTAATCTGTAAGTCTTCAAGGCTTTTGTTTTAAAAAGACAACAGCAAAGATGCGGTTTTGTTGGGTGGTAACCGCAATTACGCGAAGAAAGATCGTCATCTTGAAGACCTTACAGGTTTTTAAAACCTGTAAGGTCTGATGTTTAGAAATTAATGTACCATTTTATCGGCACAGGTAGAGCTGGCAAATGCTTCTGGTTTGGCTTTAAAAATAAAGCCCATGCTTAAGATATAGCCCATCGCATCGTTAAGCGCCTTATTCGATTTAAATGATGGGTTAGTGTTGATATCGGCATGTACCTCTAAAGCCACATCATAAATATCCAGCAAATCGCAAATGGAGTAGGCCGTTTCAATCGATTTCTGTACTTCCATTAACATCCTTTCCTTAATACTTACCTGAGCTGAGTTTTTTTCCTGGTGGATGTACATAAAACCACCATGATGCTCTCTTAGCAGCACAATAACCGTTGCGAAATCGGTTACAGCCCCTTTAACCTGTGAGTCGGTACCGATGCAAACTTTTAGCTTAAAGCCATTTTCTGTTTCTCTGATAATTGCTTTTTCAATTTCTTCGAGGATCGAAGATTGGATCACTTCACCACTAAATTTTTTCCACGTCATACATTGTAATTTTTGAGGTTAATAAATGGTAATCAGGTTTTTATTAAAAATAGGCGCTAAAAATTAAATATGTGTTAAGGCAGGATTGTTTATTTGCTAACAAAAAGTTAGTTATCAACAAGTTAGTAAAAATAGTCCGTTTTATGGCGCTAATTTTTGAAACAAATGCATATAAGAGTCGTTATATTTACATTAATCAACAACAATTCTTATATTATGAAAGCAGAATTAATTCAGGAATTACAGTTATTACAAAACAGCAGGGCCAATAAATTCGCAGATGAGTTGACCGACAGGATTTTATCATCAGTTGATGCTGTTAACGAGAAACTGGCTTCGTCGCTATCGCTGCGTGGGAGAATGCTGATGCTGTTAGATAAAAGATTAAATTTCGAGACCCTACGTAAACTGCGAACCAGATTTTTTAAGTACTAAGGCCTAAGTTAGATTTAGCCATAAACAGAAATGCTTACCTTTATGGCCGAATGATAGCAAACGCCTTAAAAAAATTAAATATTGCTGCACTAAACCAGATGCAGGAATCTGCTGTGCAGGCAGCCAAAACCGGTAATGATGTGGTATTAATTGCACCAACCGGTTGGGGAAAACGCTGGCTTTTTTACTGCCTGTACTGGCCAATTTAAAGCAAGATGTTAAAGGTGTTCAGGCATTGGTTTTAGTGCCGTCGCGCGAGCTGGCCTTGCAAATTGAGCAGGTATTTAAGCAGATGGGCACCTCATTTAAGGTAAACTGCTGTTACGGCGGTCATGCAGTACGTGTAGAAAAGAACAATCTGGCACATCCGCCGGCGCTACTCATTGGCACCCCGGGCAGGATTGCTTATCACCTCGATAACCAGAATTTCGACGAATCCTTTATCGAAACACTCGTTTTAGATGAATTTGATAAATCGCTAGAATTTGGCTTCGAAAACGATATGTCGTACATCATCGGCTCATTGCTTTCATTAAAGCAGCGTATCCTTACGTCGGCTACCAAAATGGAAGAAATTCCGGCCTTTGTTAAAATTAATGCACCTGAAGAAGTTGATTTTTCTAAAAACATAACGGTTAAACCAGCTTTAAAGCTGAAGAAAATAACCGCGCCAGCTGCCGATAAACTCGATTACCTGTTCAGGCTGCTGAGTAAAATAGGGAATAAAAACACACTTGTTTTTTGTAATCATCGTGAAACTGTAGATCGTATTAGCGATTTGTTGTTTGAGCATGGTCTTGGCCACGATGTTTTTCATGGTGGTATGGAACAGTTCGACCGCGAAAAAGCACTGCTGAAATTCAGGAACGGGAGCCATAAAATTTTAATTACTACCGATCTGGCGGCCCGAGGTTTAGACATTCCAGAAGTGGAGCATATTGTACATTACCAGTTGCCTTATACCGAAGATGCCTACATTCACCGCAACGGGCGAACTGCGCGCATGCATGCCAAAGGAACAGCTTATGCCATTTTAACCAGCGAAGAAAACTACAAATACCTGCCCCACGATATAGAAGAGGAAGTCTTATCAGATCGTTACGAATTGCCTGAGGCGAGCGATTGGGTAACTTTATATCTTGCCCATGGTAAGAAGGATAAAATTAACAAGATCGATATTGTTGGACTGTTTTTACAGAAGGGAGATTTAACCAAAGATGATTTAGGTTTAATTGAGGTTAAAGATACCACCAGTTACATAGCCGTGAAACGAAGCAAAGTAGAGCAATTGTTAAAAAAGCTAAATGGCGAAAAAATTAAGGGAAAGAAACTTAAATTAGATATAGCGAGCTAAAGAAAGTCGGGAGTCTTTAGTTTGGAGTCTGAAGTTTGGGCGGCTAAACCTTTAAACATTAAAACTTTCCAACATTAAAACATTTGAGTATTAAAATTCTCAGGTTTTGCAACATTTCATCTTTAAAACGTTCTAACATTAAAACATTCATTCCATAATTCAATCACTCAACAATCACATGAGCAACAACGATATTTTAAAAAAACTAAGAGTAGCCTTATCCCTAAAAACAGAAGATATAATTACCATTTGTGATTTGGTTGGCTTTAAAGTAACCAAGGCCGAGCTTGGCGATATTTTCAGAAATGAAGACCACGAAAATTTTAAGCCCTGCGGCGATCAGATCCTGCGTAATTTTTTAAATGGTCTTGTAATTTATAAAAGGGGACCTAGAGATGAAAAAAAGCAATAATTCCTGCTTTTTATTATTTTTTGTACTGCTTATTCTCTCTTTTAACGCGCGCGCTCAATCTAAAGTAAATGGTACTGTAACCGATTCCCTGAAAAAGCCTATTGAAGGGGTGAGTATTCAGGTAGTGACCGATAAGGATACCCTACGGGCCACTTCGGATAGTAAGGGAGGTTTCTCCTTTCCGAAAGTAAACAGCAATAAGTTTTATCTTGTTGTAAAAGCTTTGGGCTATAAACCTTATGCTTCTGTTTACGAAATCGAAGCTTCAAAAAAAGGAACGGCTCTGGAAGCCATTGTGCTTAAAACAGAACCCATCCATTTGGAAGATGTAGAAGTTAAAGTAAAGGTAGATCCGATAAAAATTAAAAAAGATACCATCGAATACAATGCAGGTGCCTATACTGTAAGAGAAAACGATAAGGTAGAAGACCTGCTGAAACAGCTGCAGGGTATTGAGGTTGACGAAAAAGGTGCCGTTACTGCCATGGGTAAAAAAATGACCAAGCTGCGGGTAAATGGCGAGGATTTTTTTACCAGTAATGTAGAAGATTACATCAGGCAGTTACCAGCTGATATTATTGCCAAGCTGCAGGTAATAGACGATTATGGCGATGAGGCCAATTTTACAGGTATAAAAGTGGGGACCCCTCAAAAAATGTTAAACCTGGTTACCAAGCCCGGGATGGACAAAGGTGTTTTTGGTGGGGTAAACGCATCATCGGCCACAAATAATGCGCATAACCTTGGAACCAACGGGAGCATTTGGAAAAAAACAAAGCAAATCGGTTTTGGTGGTCGCTATGGGTTAACTGATAACGAGTTTAGTAAACTGCATAATGCCGGCTTAAACGGAAATATCAGGGATAAAATTTCGAAAGAGTTTAGCGTTAACGCCAATTATAGTTTTAACAATAACCGCAATAATTCTGTTCAGAGCACCTATCTCGAAACATTTAATCCGCAAGGAACCATTTACGATTTAAGAGAGAGTGCCAACAATAGCAGCTCACTTAACAACAGTATAAACCTTGGACTAAACGGAGCTACTAAAAAGAATTATTTTAATGCGGCGCTTTCGGGATCGTTAGGCAGCAGCAAGAACAATGCTTTTTCAACTTCCGATAAAACAGGGATTATCAGGCAAGACCTCATTTCTAACTCCGGTTCGAAAAACAATAGCCCTAACATCGGCGGTAATATTAACTGGTCTCGGCGTTTGTCAAACAACAGGCGGTCGCTATCAATGGGTTTTAATTTTAATACCAACGAGGGCAAATCAAACAGCAGTATCAATGATATTATCCGTTATTACAACGAAACAACCAATGTGCTGGTTAAGGATTCGCTGTTAAATCGCCTGGTTGAAAATGATACCCGTAGCTCTAATGTAGGAGGGAACATCCAGTTTTCCAATTCGTTAAAGCGGGCCAACGATAGCACAGGGTATAGTTTTATCAATTTATCGTACCGCTTTTCGGTAAGCAGGAGTCAGAATACCCAAAATACTACCGTTACCGATAAATTTGGCGCCAGCTTTCTGGTCGATTCGCTAGGGCAGGATTATGTTTCGAATTTTATTAACCAAAACATTAGCATTGGATTTAATACAAACGCAAAAAAAATCAGTTATAATTTCGGATTAAATTTTTCGCCCAGCATTATTATCGGTAAATACCAGAATACCAGGCAGCAGCTGCGCAATTATCAGTTAAATTTTTCACCTTCCGGTAACCTTAGTTATCAGATTAAAGAAAACCGGAGTTTAAGTTTTGGTTATAATGGCTATACCAGTTCGCCCGATTTTAATAAGCTTCAGCCCATCCGCAACAATAATGATGTGCAAAACCTCATTATTGGAAACCCTGATCTGAAGGCCACTACAAGCCACTCGGCCGATCTCAGTTATAACCAGTTCGGAGCCAAATCGGGTTGGAGCATTATGGCAGGTTTATCGGGTTCTTTTGCGTTTAACAGTGTGGTGAGCAATACCATTTTTTTAAGAGATACGCTAAATAGTTTAAAACAGCAAACTACCTACGAAAACGTAAATGGCATTTATAATGTTGGCGGTAACTACTCGCTAAACAAGCGCCTAATGACCAATAAACTTTCACTGTCGTTAAATGGGAATGTAGCTTATAGTCACAATGTTTTTTATACCGATAATGTATTAAACAGGAGCAGCGGAATAAATCTCTCAAATGCTTTCAGGTTTAGCCTTAACGAGAAGAAATTTTCAGTAAACAGCAGTGTATCGTACAGTTTTAGTTCGAACACCTATTCTATTTTGAACCAGAACATTAAAAATGTACAGGTTTTGGCCTTAAATGGTGGTGCAAGCTGGATTCCGAACAAGCGTTTCAGGTTGAATGCCTCAGCCTCTAAAAGCCTTAATTTCGGCTATAATTTAAATGCCGGCAATCCGCTATTGGTAAATATGGGCATGAATGCCAATTTCTTAAAAGATAACAGGCTTGGTTTTGCAGTTCAGGCAAACGATCTTTTTAACCAGGGTGCGCTGTTTCAAACCAGTATTACCAACAACTCCATCTCCGAAAACAGAACAAGGTTCATCAGCAGGTTTATACAAGCCACACTTACCTATAGTATCAGCAAATTTGGCGATAAAAGAATCAGGAGCAGGGTTAACAACTTTAATACAGGTGAAGTTAACTAAACCTGAAATTAAATTTTAGTTTAGCGGTTCTTTTAAACAGTACCAATCCTTATGAAAAGCTATATCCTATTTTTCCTTTTGGTGATTACCACAGGCAGTTTATCAGCACAAAATGTTGATGCCGATTCGTTAAAAACTAAGCCGAAAAAAGAAAATTTTGCCGATGATTGGGCTGCACTTACCAAGTATGAAAAAGAAAATGCGCTTTTACCGCCTCCAAAGCGCAAAGAAAAAAGAGTAGTATTTTTAGGTAGTTCGATTTTTGAATTCTGGAAACAGAAAGATCCCGAATATTTTAACAATAAACTTTATCTGGACAGGGGCATAAGTGGACAGATTTCGCCACAGCTGTTAATCCGGTTCAGGCAGGATGTGATTAACCTGAAGCCAAAAGTTGTAATCATTTTAGCCGGAAGTAACGATATTGCAGGTAATACCGGCCATGTTACCAACCAAAAGATAATGGATAACATTCAAAGCATGGCCGAGCTGGCCAAACTGCACCATATTAAAGTTATCCTTTGCAAATACCTGCCGGTTTACCAGTATCCTTGGAATAAAAGCGTACGTGCCGCCGAAGAAATTATGGCGTTAAATGAGTTGATTGTGGCTTATGCCAAACAAAAACATTTTACCGTATTAGATTACTGGACACCGTTGGTAGACGAGCGTAATGGCCAAAGGGCTGACTTAACGGTTGATGGGGTGCATCCCAATTTGGCAGGTTATAAAATAATGGAAACCGTAACCGAAGTGGCGATTAAAAAAGCTCTTAAAAACAGGCACTAGACTTTGTTGCTAAAACGAAACATTCCGTGTTAATCTGAGTCTCCGTGGCAGCCTGATAAAAGTTTTTTGAAATAAACTTTCAATAATATTTGAAATTTCAATAATATTGATTTATTTTTACGTCAACAAAAGCAGGAAAGAAAAGCGGTTGAAACAGGTAGGGGAAGTACCCCTAAATTTTTTAACCCGTATTTTCAGTTTTTCCTGAAAGTTTAATTTGTTGTTGGTGTTAAATCGGCTTACCATGGATTACAATATACTGGGCTATAGCATTTTTATTTCGATCATCGTATTCATCATTGTGGTGGTGGGAAAAATCTGCTACCGTAACGGCAATGTTTTCGTAGCTGAACTAATACCCGATCATCTGGAGCTCTGCCAGCAGATTAATAAATCATTGCTGGTGGCTTATTATCTGGTAAATATTGGCTACTGCAGTATGACACTGATCGGCTGGGAGACCATCACTTCATCGTTACAGCTCGTCGAAAACATGGCCATAAAGGTGGCTACTATAATCTGTATCCTCTCGGTGCTTCATTACTTAAATATCTTTTTGCTTACCAATACCATTCATAAATTAATTAAATAACAATCTAAAAAATCCGGATTATGGAAACGACAAAAATTTTAATCGGCTACGCAGTTTATTTACCTGTTGCACTTTTCTTAACTTTTTATGTTTCAAAAACCCTGTTTAAAAATAGTAAAGTATACATGCTCGATATTTTTAAAGGTCGCGAAGAAATAGCTTTTGCAACCAATAAACTTTTTGAAACGGGGTTTTATCTGTTGAATATTGGCTTTGCCCTTTTAATTATGAAAATTAGCATCAGCACAAACGATTACAGGAATTTAATCGAAGCGCTAAGTTCTAAAATTGGGGGCTTTGCTATTTATCTTGGCATCATGCTGTTTATTAACCTGTATTTCTTTTTCAGGGGTAAAAGAAAAGCGAAAGAAGCCCAAAGACTGGCTCCATTTACAGCATCTATGTAATGGCTATAAAGAAGTCAAGTCTTTAAAACTTGACTTCTTCGGAAAGTTTTTTATTAACGCTAGTCTCTCAAATAAGAAAGTCCCGATCTTGACCGGGACTTTTGCTTTAACTTAATTTTTTATATCTGATGCGTTTTGGAGTAACGTCACCCAAACGTTTTTTACGGTTTTCTTCGTAGTCAGAGTAGTTTCCTTCAAAGAAATACACTTCCGAGTTACCTTCAAATGCCAGAATGTGTGTACAAATCCGGTCCAAGAACCACCTGTCGTGACTGATTACTACCGCACAACCGCCAAAGTTTTCAAGAGCTTCTTCAAGGGCACGTAAAGTGTTTACGTCGATATCGTTGGTAGGCTCATCCAGTAACAATACGTTTGCACCTTTTTTCAACGTAATGGCCAGGTGTACACGGTTACGTTCCCCACCTGATAAAATACCTACTTTTTTCTGCTGATCGCCACCGTTAAAGTTGAATTTAGAAACATAGGCACGGCCGTTAACGGCTTTGGTACCCAACTGGATGTTATCCAAGCCATCGGTAATGTTTTCATAAACAGTCTTATCGGCATCTAAATCGTTATGCATCTGATCTACATAACCCAGTTCAACGGTTTCGCCTACACGGAAAGTACCGGTGTCAGCTTCTTCCTGTCCGGTAATTAAGCGGAACAAAGTAGTTTTACCAGCACCGTTCGGGCCAATAATACCCACTATACCCGCTGGTGGTAACGAGAAGTTTAAATTATCGAACAACACCTTATCTCCGTAAGCTTTGGTTACATTGGTAGCTTCGATTACTACATTACCCAAACGTGGTCCGGCCGGGATAAAAAGCTCTAACTTGTCTTCCCTTTCTCTTCCATCTTCTGATGCCAGTTTATCATAATTAGCCAAACGCGCTTTCGATTTGGCATGACGGGCTTTTGGTGCCATACGCACCCATTCCAGCTCGCGCTCTAAAGTTTTCTGGCGTTTGCTTTCTGTTTTTTCTTCCTGCGACAGGCGTTTTGCTTTTTGGTCTAACCAGCTGCTGTAATTTCCTTTCCATGGAATACCTTCACCACGATCCAGCTCTAAAATCCATCCGGCAACATTATCCAGGAAGTACCTGTCGTGGGTAACTGCGATAACAGTACCTTCGTAATTTTGTAAGAACTGCTCTAACCAGTCGATACTTTCCGCATCCAGGTGGTTGGTAGGCTCATCCAATAGCAATACATCAGGGTGTTGCAGCAGCAAGCGGCACATGGCTACACGGCGGCGTTCACCACCCGATAGTACACCAATTTTGGTATCTGGGTCAGGGCAGCGCAAAGCATCCATCGCCCTTTCTAATTTCGAATCAATTTCCCAGGCACCTAAAGCATCTATTTTATCCTGAAGCTCACCCTGTCTGGCCATTAGTTTATCCATGGCATCCGGATCAGAGTAATTTTCTTCCAAACCAAAGGCCTCGTTTACTTCTTCGTATTCTTTTAAAATGGCAGTAACTTCTGCGACGCCTTCTTCTACTACTTCGCGAACGGTTTTTTCAGGATCAAGAATCGGCTCCTGAGCTAAATAACCTACTGAATATCCCGGTGAGAAAACAACCTCACCCTGGTAAGATTTATCTAAACCCGCAATAATTTTTAAAAGAGATGATTTACCAGAACCGTTTAAGCCGATTACACCAATTTTGGCGCCGTAAAAGAAAGAAAGATAAATATTTTTTAAAACCTGTTTTTGTGGAGGGTAAATTTTATTTACACCCGCCATTGAAAAAATGATTTTCTCGTCTGACATAGTATTTATATGATTTTAATATTGTTTAAACCTTTGTGTTTTATTATAAGAGGGCATTTAGATTTAAGATCAGCGTTTACAATTTTAAGTAGGGTAAATTCAAATCGCTACAAAGATAGAAACAACAAGGCTATTACAAAGGGCTTTATTGGTAAACTTAAATTATAACAGGGAAGGGCTGAACTAATAAAAAAAGATGCTATAGTGAATTGGATTAATGTGGTAAAGTCTCCAAATAGTAGTACTTAAAACTAATTGATATAATTTTGTATTATTGATAGTAATTACGCCGCTTATGAAAACTAAAAAACTGTTGTTTCTTTTCTTTATGTTACCGTTTGCCTTAAACACGGCCCGGGCACAAAGTAAGGATAGCTTAAACACGCTAAAGGCTGCCGATAGTTTGAAACGAAGTTTTGTAGAGCGGATGCAGGATTTTGCCAAAAGTTCGGCAAAAAAGAGCAAAGCAGAATTAGCAGCAGATAAAGCTACAATTGATCAGATCAGGATATTTGAACAGGCCAGAAAAGCGATACAAAAGGCAAAAAACTATCTGAACAACGGTTTGGATACTCCAGGAATAAAAAACCAGCTGAAAGAGATAGATGATGACTTTGCCCGGGCGAGCGATGGCGTATTTATAAATAAGGGTACCTCGCAAACTTTTCGCAACCTAACGGCAACTTCCAAAATATTAACCGAACTGCTCAATAAGGCCAGTGTCCGAAAGCTCAGTTTGGATGCCAGTCAGCAACAGCTCAACAATTTTCGTTATCAGCTCGATTCTTTGTCGGGCGAACCTGCACTCTTTATGTTCCCGCAAGATTCGGTTTCGTTAATGAAATACCTGCAAAAGGTTGTGCTTGTAGCCAAAGAAATTAAGCCTGTAGATAGCATGCTTAAAATTGCGAATACCAATATTCAAAGCCTGCTGAATCAGGTAAATGTTACGGTGTTTAAGTTGCAGAACCATTTAGAGGAAATAGCTTCCTACCAGGAAAAAATGGCAGACAATAATTTTAAACGTGAATTTGGCAATATTTTAGGCCCGGAAGGACATTATCGGCCGTTTGGTGAAATACTGGCCCACTCCTGGGTGAAAGGAATTATGACACTGGGCTTTTATGCTGAAAATAATTACGGGAAACTACTGACACTGTTGCTATTGGTTTTTTTGTCATACACTTATCTAAAATCACTTAAAAGCCTTTATGTCGAATCGAATTTGTTACGGCCGGATATGGACGGCCAACTGGTAATCAGGTATCCGTTTTTATCCGCATTGCTGATTGTTACCAGCATATTCCAGTTCATTTTCAGGTCACCACCCTTTATTCTTAATGTCATCTTCTGGATGATTTCCTGCCTGTCGTTAAGTATCATTTTCAGAAAGTTTATCAATAAATACTGGATGAATGTGTGGGTAACCATGGTTGTACTTTTTATGCTCGCTGCGGTTGATAATCTGGTGTTGCAGGCATCGCGAACAGAGCGTTGGCTGATGCTGATCATTTCGGCTGCTGGCGTAATTTTTGGCTTGTTTACTTTGTTAAGGGGCAAAAGAGATACGCTGCGGGAGAAATGGATTGTGTATTCGATAGGCTTTATGGTAATGTTGGAGGCGTTCTCCATACTTTCGAATATATTGGGCAGGTATAATCTGGCTAAAACACTTTTTATAAGCGGTTACCTAAATGTGGTGGTAGCAATACTTTTCCTTTGGACGGTTAGGCTAATTAATGAAGGACTCTTTTTAGCTTTCAATATTTATTCTGGACAGGATAAAAAGCTCTTTTACCTCAATTTTTCTAAAGTGGGTAAGCGGGCACCACTATTGTTTTATGGATTACTTGTGGCGGGTTGGCTGGTACTTTTCGGGCGCAATTTTCAGGCCTATAACTATTTTTCAAAGCCGTTAAAAGAGTTTTTTAGCGCCGATAGAACCATAGGCGATTATACCTTTAGCATCAATACAGTTTTATTGTTTATTGTCATTATTGTAATCTCATTAATTGTTTCAAAAGTGGTATCGTTCTTTGCTACTGATAAACATTTGGAACATAAAGACGATCAAAAAAGCTATGGCATTGGCAGCTGGCTGCTTTTGGTGCGTATTGCCATTCTGGCCATTGGTTTGTTTCTGGCCATTGCGGCTGCGGGCATACCAGTTGATCGCATCACAATTATATTGGGCGCGCTTGGTGTTGGTATTGGTTTTGGCTTGCAAACTTTGGTGAACAATCTGGTGAGTGGGTTGATTATTGCCTTCGAAAAACCGGTAAATGTTGGTGATATTGTGGATATTGACGGGCAGGGAGGCACCATGAAATCGATTGGGTTTAGAAGTAGTGTAATTTCGACCTGGGATGGTGCGGATGTGGTAATGCCCAATGGCGATTTACTTAATGCACACCTTATTAACTGGTCGTTGGGTGGAAACCGCAAAAGGGTATCCATAATTGTAGGCGTTGCCTATCAAACAGATCTTGAAAAAACCAGAAAGGTTTTAATGGAGGTATTAGGAGCTGAAGAGCGGATTGCTAAAAACCCAGGTCCGCTGGTGCAGTTTGAACAGTTTGCCAGCAGTGCTATTGATATTAAAGTTTATTTCTGGACTAAACACATTGGACAGGCGAATTCAACTAAAAGTGACCTTATTGTTGCCATTAATGAGGCCTTTAAGGCGAATGAAATTAATATCCCATTTCAGCAGCAGGAAATTACGGTACGCTACCCTAAAGAATAATAACAGAGGAGACGCTCAGTATCTCACTAAATGAGTACAAACTGAGGTTGGTAAACCAGTTCCTAACCTTGTTTTAATGTAATTATCAGCAAATTTTCATAATACTGTCCGGTTGGTAACTTCCCGGATAAATGTTTTACTTTTAAAACACGGATTAATTCTTAGTAGATGCCGTAAACGTTAGTAAATTTGAAAAGCTTTTCAGGATTGGAAGGCTTTTTTACTTAAACGTTTGTTAAGTATTTGTCTTGTTTCCTCAAAACAAAAACAACTAAATTACCGTTATTGCCGTATAGTGATTAAAGCAAGTGCAGAATGGTTGCATTAGGTTATTGATTTTTATCTAATGAAAATGTTAAATGATGGCATAATCCTTTTAATTTTCTGTCAAAACTTGTAAATTGCCTATATAAATAGATACATTTTGTCAGTTTTTAAGTGCGGACAAATACTTACAATAAACCGACAATAAAATTATTTTGAGCGGATGTTTTTGGCAAAACTCGCTTTAAAACCTTTATAACACTTATTACGTAGATAAATACAAATAAAATAATATTTATCGCAACGACATTCTTACATTGATTTTAAGCCTTTCAGGCGTTTAAAGGCCGCTTTATCCACCCGTATGGCGCAATTGTTGATAAAATAAAGAAAACAGCACCTACTCTTTTTATAATTTATTTTATAGTTTAGGGACGTAGCTGTTAAGAAAGGTATTATGGAAGCAAAATTTTCACCACAGGTTAAAGATGTAATCTCTTTTAGTAGGGAGGAAGCGCTCCGCTTAGGGCACGATTACATCGGAACCGAGCATTTATTATTAGGCCTCATCCGCGAAGGCGATGGTATGGCAATAAAAATTTTACGATCGTTAGGAGTTGATACTGGTAAATTGCGCCGCTCAATTGAAGATGCCGTTCGCGGTACATCGAGTGTTACAGTAAACTTAGGCAATATTCCGTTGACGAAACAGGCCGAAAAAGTTTTAAAAATTACTTACTTAGAAGCTAAAATATTTAAAAGCGATTTAATTGGCACCGAACATTTATTGTTATCGGTTTTGAGAGATGATGATAACATTGCCTCGCAAATCTTGTTACAGTATGGTGTTACTTACGATGTTTTTAAACAAGAGGTAGAAGTAAATAAGAACGGCTTCAGAGACGATATTTCGAACAGCGCCTCTACAGGTGGCGACGACGATTATCGTGAAGAAGAAAGCTTTAGTACACCTAAAAAGGTTTCAGATATAAAATCGAAAACTCCGGTTTTAGATAATTTCGGTCGCGATTTAACCAAGGCAGCAGAAGAAGGCCGTTTAGACCCGATTGTCGGCCGCGAGAAAGAAATTGAGCGAGTATCGCAGATTTTATCCCGCAGGAAAAAGAACAACCCGATTTTGATCGGTGAGCCGGGAGTTGGTAAATCGGCAATTGCAGAAGGCCTGGCCCTGCGTATTGTACAACGTAAAGTTTCGCGTGTGCTTTTTGGCAAACGTGTAGTTACGTTAGATTTGGCTTCGCTGGTAGCCGGTACCAAATACCGTGGTCAGTTCGAAGAGCGTATGAAAGCCGTAATGAACGAACTTGAAAAATCTACTGATGTAATTTTATTTATTGATGAGATTCACACCATTGTTGGCGCAGGTGGTGCATCAGGTTCGCTCGATGCTTCGAACATGTTTAAACCAGCATTAGCCAGGGGCGAAATTCAATGTATTGGTGCCACTACTTTAGATGAGTACCGTCAGTACATTGAAAAAGATGGCGCTTTAGACCGTCGTTTCCAAAAAGTGATGGTTGAGCCTGCAACTCCTGATGAAACTGTAGAGATTTTAACCCGTATTAAAGATAAGTATGAAGAGCACCACGGTGTAACTTATACCGACGA
Organism: Sphingobacteriaceae bacterium; assembly: GCA_965284455.1. Classification (GTDB taxonomy): domain Bacteria; phylum Bacteroidota; class Bacteroidia; order Sphingobacteriales; family Sphingobacteriaceae; genus Pedobacter. The sequence goes on along the minus strand of OZ260086.1, from coordinate 3,012,804 downwards.
GGCCATTCAGGCTTGTGTTACGTTAACCTCACGCTATATTTCTGATCGTTTCTTGCCAGATAAAGCAATTGATGCATTAGATGAAGCAGGATCGAGGGTACACTTAACCAACATCCATGTTCCTCAAAACATTATTGATATCGAAGCTAAAATTGAAGATATTAAGTTAGAGAAAAACAAGGTTGTACGTAGTCAGAAATACGAAGAAGCTGCGAAACTCCGCGATACAGAGAAAAATTTAATTGAAGAATTAGATAAAGCCAAAGCAGAGTGGGAGGCCGAAACCAAAACCAAACGTTACGAAGTATCAGAAGATAACGTAGCAGAGGTGGTAGCCATGATGACTGGTATTCCGGTGCAACGTGTTGGCCAAACCGATAGTCAGAAACTGTTGAACATGTACGATAAAGTGGCCGAGAAAATTATCGGTCAGGATGATGCGATTAAAAAATTAACCAAAGCCATCCAACGTACAAGAGCCGGATTAAAAGATCCTAAAAAACCGATTGGTTCGTTTATTTTCTTAGGCCCAACTGGTGTAGGTAAAACAGAATTGGCAAAAGAACTCGCCCGTTTCATGTTCGATAGCGATGATTCGCTAATCCAGATTGACATGAGTGAGTACATGGAGAAATTTGCTGTATCGCGTTTAGTAGGTGCGCCTCCGGGATATGTAGGTTATGAAGAAGGTGGACAGTTAACTGAAAAAGTTAGAAGAAAACCTTATGCAGTAATCTTATTGGATGAGATTGAAAAAGCACATCCGGATGTATTCAATATCTTATTGCAGGTTTTAGACGAAGGACAATTAACAGATAGTTTAGGCCGTAAAGTTGATTTTAGAAATACAATCATCATTATGACATCGAACATTGGTGCACGCCAATTGAAAGATTTCGGTCAGGGTGTTGGTTTCTCAACTTCAGCCAAAAACAATCAGGCAGAATCGCACAGTCGTGGTGTAATTGAAAGTGCGTTAAAACGTGCCTTTGCACCAGAGTTTTTAAACCGTGTTGATGACGTAGTTGTATTTAATAGTTTAGGTAAAGAAGAAATCTTCAAAATTATCGATATCGAATTAAAAGCTTTATTCGGTCGTGTACATACATTAGGTTATGATATTGCCTTAACTGAAAATGCAAAAGAATATATTGCCGAGAAAGGTTTCGATAGTAATTTCGGTGCCCGTCCTCTAAAAAGGGCTATTCAGAAATATCTGGAAGATCCGATTGCAGAAGAAATCCTAAAAGGTGAATTAACTGAAGGTGATGTTTTAGAAATCGATTACGATAAAACAGCCGATCTGATATCAGTGAATCACAAAAAAGGTGAAAAGAAGAAAGAACAATCAGCAGAAGAAGATTCTTCAGCTAAATAATTCTAAACTCCCGATGAAAATCGGGAGTTTTTTTGTTTAAAATGATCTATTAATGTCTGATAGCTGTTTATAGAGTAAGAAAAAGATTATGATGGAGGATTATTTTTTTGAAAAATCAATGTATCTTTCGCTAAACAAACCATAGTCATGAAATTTATCGTCCCGAAATTAATGTGCTTTGCGCTATGCTGTGCACTTATGTCATGTAAAAAAGGAACAGACTCTACTACTCCAGAGACACCTACAACATTAAAAATAGAAATTTCTACCACCACCAATATCAATAATGATGCGCTTTTAAAGTTGGTTAACGATACGCGTTTGGCGGGTTGTAAGTGCGGTACCACTACCATGCCTCCGGTTGTTGCGTTAACCTGGAATGTAAATTTAGCTTCGGCTGCTCTTTATCAAAGTAAATATACCGCATCTATTAAAAGCTTAGTGCATACCTCTGCAAATGGAGAAACGGTTGGCATACGTGTTACTGCAACAGGTTATAACTGGACAACAGTGGGTGAAAATTTGGCATCAGGGCAAACTACAGAAGCACAGGTTTTTAATGAATGGCTGGCAAGCGAAAGCCATTGCAAAAACATGATGACCGCATCTTTTAAAGAAATGGGGGCTGCCAGAACAGATAATTACTGGGCACAGGTTTTTGCTTCTAAATAAATAGCAGGCTATCGCAAATTACGATAGCCTGTTTTGTTTTATATCAGTTTTTTTAGGGCCTGATAATAGCGCTCATAATTTTGCGGGTCGGTATTCAAAAACAGAAAAGGCTCAATAAGTTCCAGTTCCATCAGTAAAAAATCGCCGTTTACAAAAGTGCCGTCAACCCGTGCATAGAGGCAGTTTTTTGCAAATAAATCTATGTATTGCTGTGCTATAATAATTTGCCCCTGACTGGGGCTTTGTGGATGAACTGAACCGCCATGTGCAGGTTGAACCCTAAAATCGCCAGGTTTTGCCTGCTTAACCAGTGAATGGCTGTATACGCCATTAAAGAAAATAAATGACCACTCTCCATTTTCGAGAATTTCGGGCAAAAAGGGTTGTACAATAAAGTCTTCTTCCTGCAACAGCTCGTTTAGTTTTTGGGTTACTGCTACCACATTATCAGCTGTAACCTTGAAAGTGTTTTTAGCCCCGCCGCTCACGCAGGGTTTTACAATAAGTTTATCTACTCCGAATTTCCCGAAGAAATCGTTCAGGTTAACCCTTTCCTGCTTGTGAACGAAGATACTGGGCGTAATTTTTAAACCAGCCGCTTCAATTTCCTGCAGGTATAATTTATTTGAATTCCATTTTACCAACTCAATTGGGTTAAGCAGCCTTACATTTAAATGTGCCAATTTTTCAAGCCAGTGGTAAAAATCGGCTATCAGGTCAAAATAATCCCAGGGAGATTTTAATACAGCTAGATCATAATCTTGCCAGTTAATTTCAGGATCATTCCAAATTACTTTTTCAATAAGTAATCCTTTCTCCTTTAAGAAATTTAGGAGTTTATCGTCTTCACTTTCCACAGTGGCGCTATCGTAAGCGCCTTTATCCAGATAGGTAACTAATGCAATGTTCATGGCACAAAATTATGGCAAATTATGAATTTAACCGGTTAATATTTCGATTAAAACAAACTGATCTGATCGCTCGGAATTTTAAAAAGACTGTGGTCTAAAATAATGTCTTTTACATTTAGGCCGTTCAAGCGGCAATGCAACCTGAAATTGTCTCTGATCATTTGTGAAATATTCCCATCACCCCGCATGCGGTCGCCAAAGCGGCTGTCATTTACCTGGCCACCATGGCAGCTTTGGATCATGTGCCAAACTTTATCAAAACGATCAGGAAAATTTTTACGCAGCCAGTCTTCAAATATCTGCCCTATGGCACCATTTAGTCTAACCACCGTATAACCAGCTTTAATGGCACCAGCGTTGGCAACGGCCTTTAATATTTTCGGAATTTCATGATCGCTTAATCCGGGTACGAGCGGTGCAACCATAACACCCATAGGGATGCCGGATTTGCTCAATTCTTCAACAACCCTTAACCTTTGCTTAGCTGTGGTGGTACGGGGTTCCATTACCTGCCTTAAGTCTTCGTTTAAACTGTTAATGGAAACATAAACCATGCAAAGGTTTAGTTTAGCCATTTCCTGCAAAATGTCCCTATCGCGTAAGATTAACGAGTTTTTGGTGATCATGCCAATGGGCTGTTTATAAGCCAGGGCAATTTCGAGCAACTGCCGGGTAAGCTTAAATTTTCTTTCGGCAGGCTGGTAGCAATCAGTATTGCCTGAGAGTGAAATGGTAGTGGCATCCCAGCCTTTTTTCTCTAAAAACTTTTTAAAGAGGTCGGGAGCATCCTGCTTTACAATAATTTTGCGCTCAAATTCTATACCTGCACTATAACCCCAGTATTGGTGTGAGTTACGGGCATAACAGTAAGTACAGCCATGCTCGCAACCCTGATAGGGATTTAGCGAATAGGCCATGCCCACATCCGGACTATCAACCTTATTTACAATGGTTTTCGAATGCTCAAAAATGAACGAGGTTTTGCGGTCACTTTCCTCCCAATCGTCTATCCCTTCATCGTGCTCTTTTACGTACACATCTTTCAAAAAACGGTTGTGCGGATTAACCTGTGCACCCCGCCCCTTAAAATATTGTTTTTCTTCTCCGCTTATCATACAATAAAATTACTAAAAATATTAGCAATTTTAAAAATGTATTATGAGCACTTTTCCACAATTGCAAACAAGAAGGTTTTACTTTTTAGGTAGGGGAATATAATCCATAGGTACCATGTCGGCCACTTTTTCGTAAGCCCAGTAACCCTCATATAGTAGCGATCTCGAATCGTAAATGCCTCCGTTTTCGTAGAAACGAACACCCTCGCCAGTTAGATTGGCAACAGAGATCTCATTTTCCGGCACATCTAAAGGCCTGAAAATCCAGAAACCTGTTTTAGAGTAAGCCAGCGATTCTTTTTCTTTGGTGTATTGAATCAGCAGGGCATCGGCATAGCTCAAATATTTCAGGTTTTGGTTATAATAGTGCACAAGCGTATCGGTAAGTACATCGCCCCGTGAAAATTTATCGATAGTACGCGGCATTTCCTTTTGTTTGGTCCAGAAAGCGAGTAAAGCTGTATCTACCTTTGCTTTAGTTTGCCTGATACCTGTTTTTTCGGGCACTGCTTTTATTTTCTCCAGGTTGGTATTAATTACATATTCCGGATAACGGTTAGGATTGGGCACCTTAATCATTTTATTGATGATAAAACCTTCCTCCTGTGCTTTATTGGCATACAGCGAGCGGAAAAAATGCTGCGATGAGCCATAGTAGGCTACTTCTCTTGCTGCGATGTACTTCTTCTTTTTCGAAGCAGAAGCTTTTAATTCTTCAAAAAACGGGTGACCGGAATAGTAAATAATGTGTGTACGCGAGTTATATTCAAAACGATCGAGCATGTATTTCAGGCGATAGCCCAGCGCTTTATTTTCTACAACCAGGAACTCAGTGGTAGAAACAGTTAAAGTACTTTTGGTAATATCGAAATCAACATTTAAAACCTGTGGATTCAGAATTTTGCATTGCAGGGCATTCGGTGTTTTGCCTATAAAGAACTCTTTAAATTGGTTAATGTATTTCTGCCGGTTAGGGTCGGCCCTAACGGTTACCTCATCGAGCTGGGCAACATTTTCTTTTAAAACCAGCTCAACCTGTACCGATTTATCAGATATGATTACACTTTTGGAATAGGGAAGGTAGCCTACAATCTGCACCAGCAAATCGTAACTGCCTGGCTTGAGGTTGGTCAGTTTAAAACGGCCGTCGTTATCGGCAACAGTGGCAATTTTATACCCGCTTAAATAAATGCTTGCACCTGGTAAGCCATCTTTCTGATCGCGCACCAAACCGCTGATAGTGTAGGTATTTTGAGCAATAGCATTAGCGCCCCAGATCAGGAATAATAGTGACACTAAAAGGCTTTTAATCATGGAGACGAATGTAACCAAAAGGCTTAATATTTATTAAAAAGCAAAAATATTTTTAACAATTTTAACACTTAACAACGGCTTTTTTACGGTCGGGGTGGCAAATAATCCATAGGTACACTGTCTGCTATTTTCTCCCAGGCCCAGTATCCTGAAAAAAGCATCGACCGTGGGTTATAGATGCCTCCGTTTTCATAAAAGTAAACCGGTGCCTGTTGTATCGTAATAGTCGATACCTGATAACCAAAATAGTCGGGTGGCCTGCTAATCGAAAAGCCAAGCCTACCTGTAAAGGTAGGGTCTTCGCTTTCTTTGGTATAAACTACATAAAGCTTATCGGTAAAGTTCATTTCTTTAATGGCACTATCTGGTGTTAAGTATGCCAGGGTATCCTGAAGCACAGGTGCTTTGCTCAGTACCGAAATTTCTTTAGGCAGATTTTTCTTCTTGATCCAGTAATTTAACGAATCGCCAACAGTGAGGTGTACATTGCCGGTAAAAGTTTGTGCCTGGGTAAAGCGCTTAATGTTTGCATTAATCAGGCTATCCTTAGGCCTGTCGCGGTTCGGAATGCTTAGTAGTTTATTGATGATAAAACCTTCTTCTGTAGCTTTTTTATGGTACAATGATTTGAAAAAATGCTGTGGCGAACCGAGATAAGCAGTTAAACGCATTTTATCCCAGATTTCTTTTTTACGTTTCGATCCTTTTAAATCTTCGTATGTAGGATAACCCTGGTAATAAATGATATTGGTTTTACGGCTGTATTCGAAATTATTAACCAGGTATTTGATGCGGTAACCGAGTGCTTTGTTTTCGATGATGAGAAACTGATTGCTTTTAACCGTAAGTAAAGCATTTTCCCTGTCGTAATCTATAATCAGTACATTCGGGTTAATGAGTTTGCATTGCGCAGCATTTGGGGTTGTTCCGATAAAGAAATCCTTAAACATGGCAATATAATGCGCCCTGTTTAGATCGGGTTTTATCGTAACTTCTTCAAGCTGGGTAACACTTTCTTCCAGAATCAGATCGAGCTTTACATCTTTATCGGCAACGACTACATTTTTATTGAGCGCTTTATATCCCAGTAGCTGCACCAGAATATCGTAGTTTCCGGGCTTTAGCGGAAGTTTATACGCCCCGTTATTATCAGAAGAGGTGGCAATTTTATAACCACTCACATAAATACCTGCGCCGGGTAACGCTTCTCCGCGCTTATCCTTCACCATACCGGTAAGGGTATAATTTTGCGCCGAACACAGTATGCCGGCCATAACAAGCGAGAGTAGGACTAATAATGATTTCATCGGTCAAATATAAACTAATTACTTAGTTTTAATAATGCTTAATGAATTTTTGGTGGTGTTAGATATTTCCATCTGACACGGCATTAGGTCGTTAAAAATTTCTTTTTGTCAGATTCTACTATCTGACAGCACAAATAGATTATGCCAATAACTCTTTTGCGTTTTCTACAGCCGATGCCCCTGGGTTTTTACCGCTCAACATTTCGGCAATAATGCCAATGCGCTCTTCCTGCTTCAATTTACGAATTCCTGTGGTAGTTTTTCCACTATCTTCGTGTTTATGTACAAAATAATGCGATTCGCCTTTGGCTGCAATCTGCGGCAGGTGGGTAATGGAAATTACCTGCATGTTTTTGCCCAGATCAGAGATAACTTCGCCAACTTTTAAGGCTGTTTCGCCCGAAATACCGGTATCAATCTCATCAAAAATAATGGTTGGAAGCGAGGTATGTTGAGCCAGCAAGGCTTTAATGGCCAACATTAAGCGCGATAATTCACCTCCCGATGCCACTTTACTAACCGGAGCTGGGGCCTGACCGGCGTTGGCTGTAAATAATAAGTTGATTTCATCTAAACCATCTTTATTCAGTTCGGCTACTACTTTCTGGTCTAAAAATAATCTGGCATTCAGCATGCCTACTTTTTTCAGGGTAAGACCGGTTTGTTCTTCAACCAGTTTAATGGCCTTTTTTCTATTGGCGCTTAACTGCGTCGCTTTTTGCTGCAGTTCCTGCTGAAGCTGCGAAATCTCTTTTTGAAGTTTTTCGATATGCTCATCAGATGATAAAAGCTGGTTCAGGTTATCTTCCAGCTGTTGTTGAAAGGCCAGAAGCTCGGAATTGTTGGCCAGGCGGTGTTTCTGCTGAAGTGAATAAAATAAATCGAGTCTTTGGTTTACAATTTCCAGGCGATCGGCGCTGTGCAATGTATTTTCTTCAATGCTTGCAACTTCATCGGTAATGTCTTTAATTTCGATAATCGACGAACGCAAACGCTCGTACAACACATTAATAGTCGGATCGAATTTTTCTATCCCCTGCAGTTGTAAAGATGCCTCTTTTAAAATCTGGAGGGCAGAAGGCTCGCTTTCACTAATTAAACCTGAAGCAGTAAGCAGGGCTCTTTTAATAGTTTCGGCATGAGTGAGGCGTTCGAGTTCCTGTTCCAGTTCTTCCTGTTCGCCTTCCTGCAGTTTGGCTTGCTCCAGCTCGTTAAACAAAAATTGCTCGTAATCTTGCCTGTTTCTGGCCTCGTTTGCTTCGTTAACCAGTTTTTTTAGCAGGTTATTGTCTTGCTTCAATTTTTTAAATCCGCTGCGGTAGCCGGCCAAAAGTGACTGGTGACTGGCCAGCGAATCTACAATCAGCAATTGAAAATCGGTATCATTTATTTCCTGGGTAGCATGCTGAGAATGGATATCGATCAGTTTTTCGCCAATCTGTTTTAAAATGGATAAGTTAACCGGGGTATCGTTAATGAAGGAGCGCGATTTCCCATCTATTGAAATTTCGCGGCGTAGAAGACTTTCTTTAGAAAAATCGAGATCATTTTCTTCAAAAAGTTCTTTCAGATTCTCGTCAGCCAGCGCAAAGCTACCTTCAATTACGCATTTTTTATCTTGGTTAAAAAAGTATTTACTTTCTGCCCTTTGGCCCAAAATTAGCGACAATGCACCAAGAATGATGGATTTTCCGGCACCCGTTTCGCCGGTTATAATGTTTAAGCCACGATCGAATTCAATATCGAGGCTATCAATTAATGCGTAATTACGTATAGAAAGTTTTTGAAGCATAGCTTTGCGAAAATACTAAAAAGATATTTCAACATTCAATGCAAAACAAAAACAGCGAAGAATAATCTCTTCGCTGCTCAATTAAATTTGTGTGGTTTAGCTTCTTTTTATTTAATTGCAATATTGATGTTATTATTATCTAATAGATTGATATTGTCAGTTTTGATAAAAGTTTTTAATGCCAGCTGGTCGGCAACTTTGAAATTGATGTCTTTATAAGTTACCAGGGCATTTTCTGTATTTAATGCTTTAACAGGGCTGGTGAAATTCTTGTTGTTGTAAAGCATCACAGCTGGCATTACATAGGTGCCTTTATTGCCGCCTTCAACTTTTTCTTTTTTCTCTATCTTTTCTTTCAGCTCTTTTACCTCTTTATCAAATTTTTCTTTCAGCTTTTTGTATTCTTCGGTTTGTCTTACTTTGTTGTTACTGTTGTCGAAGTTTAGAATATAGGCATCTCTGTATTTTTGGCCCAGAGAATCAGCACGGACAGCTGATAATCTCGCTAAATCACCATTTAAGGCACTTAATTTAAGGTTTTCGACCTGTGCCCTAAATTCAGGTGTATTTACTTTTGCAGCAATATCTTCTCCAAATTTTTTCCATTTGGCTTGCGCTTCAGGGGAGCTGAATTGTTTAGACATGTCTTCAGCCATTTTTTTCCATTTAGCCTGGGCTTCGGGCGAGTTCATTTTCTTTTGCATATCCTCACCGAATTTTTTCCATTTAGCTTGTGCTTCAGGAGAGTTATATTGTTTGGCAATATCTTCTCCAAACTTTTTCCATTTGGCCTGTGCTTCCGGTGAGTTATATTGTTTAGACATGTCTTCTCCAAATTTTTTCCATTTAGCCTGTGCTTCAGGAGAGTTAAACTCGCGGTCGATTTTAACCCTGAATAACGAATCTTTGAATCTAAAGGCACTATCCATCTGGATTCTGAAAGCATTTCTTCCACCAAAAAGTTCATCCCTGTAAAAATCTTTGCGAATACTATCTGGCATTTCTTTTACAGAGTTGTATTCGGTTTTATTGCCGTTTGCATCAACCGTAACAATTTTAATTTTACGTTTTTTAGTGGTATCGGTACAGAAAGTATGACTGATATTTCCGTTTGAGGTAATGAAACGCACAGCTTCCTGTTTAGGTTGTTTTTTGGTTTCTTTTTTCTTTTCTGTCGGGTTGATCCAGGCTATAGAAAACAAGCAAGCTACTCCAAGCGTTAGGGCTGCCATTTGTTGTTTGGCATTTAAATAATTTGTTTTCATGTTGGTTATTCTTTTAATACGTTGATATAAATTTTGGGTTTTGCCGGTTGCCGCTAATGCATAGGCAGGACTGTTTTTATCTTTAAGCAGTTCTAGTTTAAGCAGGGCATGGGCATAGTTTAGTGGTTTTCCGGTAATTTTAAGTACCAGGTCATCACAGGCATGTTCACGTTCAATATGGATAAATCGACCTGCCATCCATACAAATGGATTGTAGAAAAGCAAGGTTTCTATCGCTGTTTTAATCAGGTTTAATAAAAAGTCGTTTCTTCTGATGTGAGATAGCTCGTGGATGAGGATTGCCTCTACCTGATCATTATCCAGCTGGTTTACCAAGGCCAGCGGGAACAGTACAACTGGTTTTAAATAACCGATAACCAAGGGCACATTCACAATAGCCGACAAGTGGAACTGGATACTTTTTTTGATTTTAAGGTGAGCTGTTACCTGCTCGAAAATTGTTTTCCAGCTTTCGGGAATGGCACTTAAGCTGTCTTTTTTTAATTTAGATAACTGATTGTAGCCTTTAGCAATTACAAACAGCTGAAGTAAAATACCGACGATATAAAAGGCTACTACAATTGGGAAATATTGTTCGGCCTTAGTACTAAAGCTGGGTGGCAGGTTGTTAAAGTATTGATAAACCTGGATATTCTGCGGGTTGATTGCAGGTACCTGGCTATTGGTGCTCAGTATCATCTGACTAATAAAATTGTAGCCAAAACCGATAAACATTAAAATAATGGCGCTAAAAGCAAGGTTGTGTTTGTGCTTTGCTGCCAATTTAGGTAAGCTAAGCATTACGATAAATAACACACCGTAAATAATAGCACTTTGCCACAAAGAGTTTAAAATGCTCCAGCCAAATGCTTTGATGAATTGTTGTAATAAAGTTTCCATAATGGTGGTTTTAATTTTTTAACGGGTTAAACCCGGGTAATCATTTCAAATTAGGGATCTAAACCCTACACCTTTCAACCCTCAACTTTTGGCCTTATTTAAGGCTCTCTAAATATTTTTTGATTTCATCAATTTCATCTGCACTTGCGCTGTGGTTACCCAAAGCCTGCATTACCAATCTTGCCGCCGATCCGTTAAATACATTATCGATCATTTTATTAACCAGCTGCTTTTCGGTTTTATCTCTGCTTGCCAAAGCTTTGTAGATATGTGTTTTTTGGTTAGTATCTCTTTCTACCATTCCCTTTTCATGCATAATCTGCATCAGCTTTAGGGTAGTGGTGTAGCCTGAGTCTTTTTTGTTCAATGCTTCATGCACTTCCCTTACTGTTGCATTCCCCTTATGCCAAAGCACCTGGAGGATTTCCATTTCGCCTTCTGTTGGTTTGATATTGTTATTCGCCATATGTTACAGGTTGTACGAATTATTTCGTAATCAAATGTACGAAGATATTCGTAATATCAAAATGTTTTAACAAAAATTTAACTAAATGGGATTGTTTGTTATTTAAACAGGTTAATTAAGTATAAGACGCAGGAGAGGAAGAAAAGTTGCATCTGGTGAGAGGTTAACTGTTTAAACTGGTTAATTGGTTAACTGTGGGAGTAGATCCGGTAAGAGGTTAATTGTTTGAACTAGTTAGTTCGTTACTGTACGAATATATCCGGTAAAGGGGCAATGTGTTTTGAAGGACTAACAAACAGTTAACCGATTTAACCAGTTAACCACTAATAACTAATTTTTCTTTAACCCTTCGTATTTGCCAATATTTGCCGGATCGATTTCTGCCAGCATGTTGTAGGCTTTTAAACGTTCCTGTGTATTCAGTTTGGCCAATACATTAGTTACTTCTTCGGCTTTTGAGGCAAAATAAACGTTAGGAAAAATAGAGCCCAGTTTCTGTTTATCCATTTGTTGCAAGGCAGGAAGCGCCGCCACAATTTGGGTTAAACCTTTATCGTTATCTGTTAGCTGATCGAGGCCACTTAAATGGTAGCTGTAAATAAAGCTACGAAGTTCGCTAAAAATTGGGTTCAGCACATTCTCGTTAAACCAAAAACGGTTGCGTAAACCGTCAGCAGCTTTCCAGCCGGTATTGCCTGAGGCCTGCGCCAGGTTAATGATGTTTTGCGCTTTTTTATAGAAAGGGGTGCCACCCATTTTGCTAAAACTGTCTTTATCCATCCCGATAATGGTATAGGCATAGTAGGTGAGGAGGGCACTAATGTTAGAGATATAATTCTGGTCAGAAAAATCGATGGTAGATCCATCCAGGTAATTGAAATCAAAGTTTTTATCGCTCATGTTGAGCAAGGTGCTGTTGTACGAACTGTTAAAAACCGGACGACTGCTCTGAATCTGGGCTTCGGCCGTATATCCCGATCCGCCATCCCAGGAATTGATGGTGATGATAAAACTACAGTCGATACGCTCTTGTGGCTTGTAAGCTTCGTTGCTGAATTTGTTGTTGTTTAAAAAATCGCGGATTGTTTTTTGAAGGGCATCAAGCGTTGGTCTGCTTATGTTCGACACCTGAGGGGCCAGTACAGTTACACGCGCATTTAATTCCTGCGCCTGTAGTTTACCAAAGCCGGTTAGCAATACCAATATCCAAAAAATCCTTTTTATCATTTTGCAATTTTTAAAATAGCTGAGCAAATATCTTTAGCAACATCGGCCTTCGCTTTCATTTCGAAAACACTGCGTTCTAAAGCCTTGTTAAAAATAGTAATTTTATTGGTATCTGATTTAAAACCTGCGCCCTTATCGTTTAAAGAATTTAAAACTACCAGATCTAGATTTTTCTTTTCCAGCTTACCTTTGGCATAATTTTCTTCATCATTGGTTTCTAAAGCAAATCCCACCAGAATTTGATTCTCCTTTTTCGCTTTACCCAGAGTAGCCAGTATGTCGACTGTTTTTTCGAGTTCGAGTACGAGACTACTGTGCTGCTTTTTGATTTTATTTGTAGCTACAGTTTTTGGTCGATAGTCTGCAACGGCGGCACACATAACAGTAATGTCAGTTTCAGGGAATACAGATAAGCAGGCTTCATACATTTGTTGTGCACTTACCACATCTGTCCTTTTTACAGTTTGAGTCGGTTTTTGAGCAGTTGGCCCTGCTATTAAAGTAACATCGGCACCCAGTCTGGCCAGTTCATCTGCCAGGGCAAAGCCCATTTTACCTGAGGAGTGGTTACCAATAAAACGTACAGGATCTATCGCTTCGTAAGTTGGACCAGCCGTTACCATTACTTTTTTGCCATATAACGGCATCGATTTTTTTATAGCCTCATCCAGAAATAAGATAATTTCTTCAGGCTCTGCCATGCGGCCTTCGCCATATAAACCACTGGCCAGTTCGCCGCTTCCGGGTGCAATAACAATATTGCCGTAGCTATTAATTTTTGCAATGTTAGCCTGTGTGCTTTCGTGTTTCCACATGTCTAAATCCATTGCCGGGGCAACATAAACCGGGCATTTTGCCGAAAGGTAGACTGCGGTTAGTAGATTGTCGCAAATTCCGGTAGCTAGTTTGGCCAGGGTATTGGCGCTAATAGGAGCAATGATAATCAGATCGGCCCATAAGCCCAATTCTACATGGTTGCTCCATACACCGGTTTCCTCTTCGAAATACTGGGTATAAACGGGGTTTTTAGAAAGCGTAGCAAGGGTAAGTGGTGTTATGAAATTAGCACCATCAGGGGTAAGGATAACCTTTACGTTTGCACCAGCTTTTACAAGCAACCGAACCAGAAAGGCCGATTTATATGCTGCGATGCTGCCGCAAACGCCAAGGATTATATTTTTATTTTTTAGCATAATGCAGAGTACACAGGGCATGGAGCATAGAGCGTAATGCTAAAAACGCTTTGCTCTAAACGCTATGCGCAATGCTTTTACTTTTGTTCTTTAGCAGGATTCCTGTGATAAATTTTCTCGTTCAAAAATTCATCAATAGCAACTAAAACAGGCTTAGGCATACGCTCGTAATGCTTGCTGATTTCAATTTGCTCGCGGTTTTCGAAAATTTCTTCTAAATTATCGTTGCTCGATGCAAATTCTGCTAATTTACCGTGTAACTCCTCTTTAACGTTGTTCGAAATCTGATTTGCTCTTTTAGCAATTACAACTAAAGATTCGTATAAGTTATCTGTAGTTTTATCTAAATCGTGTACGTTTCTGGTAACTGTAGTATTTGGTACAGCAGGTTTGTTAGTATTCATGTATTACTTGTTTTTAATATCCGTTTTATTTGTTGCAGCAGCGGTATCTTTTATTTTACCGGCTCTGATCAGCATTTTCTTGTATTTTTCCTGTTCGGTGTTGTACAAGGCAATTTCTTGTTTGGTAGCCACGATACCAGCTTCAACATCTTCTTTCAATTGTTTGGCATCTTTGGTATACTGACTTTCAGGATGGTTTTCTGTAAACTCGGTATATAAAGCAAGTGCTTCATTATAACGGTCTTCCTGGCGGTAAACCAAACTGTTTTTAGCATATAAATACTGTGCCTTAATCATTAGGAAATCCATTTCCTCGGCGTATTTAATATCCGGGTAATCTCTTTGTGCATTTTTTAAAGCAATAACTGCCGCTCTGTAATTATCAATATTACTAGGGCCGGTAGTTAAATACATTTTGGCATTTTCAAAAGCCTTATCTTCCAGTTTACCCCTTAAAGTGGCAATGTACTTGCCGGCGGCAGCTGCACGGTCGCTGGTAGGGTATAAGTTGATAAAAAGCTGTAAAGCATCAATCGCCTTATAGGTATTTTCCTGATCTAAAGAGAAATTTGGCGATTCTAAATAATAGCAATACGCGCCCATATACCTGGCTTCCTCAGCATTTTTACTTGCAGGATAAGTATCTGCAAAGCTCTTAAACTGGTATCTGGCCGTAGTATAATCACTTAATCTGTATAAGGTATAAGCATAATAATAGTTCAGATCTTCAGCTTCTGCACGGCCACGGTATTTCTGAGAAAGATCCTCAAAAAGCACCAATGCCTTGCTGTAATCCCTTTTATTATACAAACGAAGCGCCTCCTGGTATTTTTTAGCCACGTCGTTACTCGCCCTCAATTTCTCGAAACGACTTTTACAACCTGCCACACCCAAAGCGGCAACAAATACTAAAATAATTAAGTGTTTAACTTTAAACATTCTGCAAAGATAATTAATAATACGATAACATCAATAAAAACAATTCGCCGCTAAGCTATGCAAAGCAATTCAGTACAAATAAACAGTTAACAATTTTTAACATATATATAGTATGGTTTGGAATGCGGTAGCTTATTATTTTCAGGTATTGCTTTTATATATGCCTTATATAGTATAATTCATTTTCCTTTTATTTGAAAAGCAATGCCTGTACTACTATATTAGGTATGTTCCCGTCCTTTGCTTCAAATCTTCTCCCGATTGAAATATCGGGATGCGGGTTTTCCCTTTCGGCGAGGTTTAGGTGGCACAGGCAGTGCAAACCACCCCTTCATGGCACCTAAAAAGTAAAAGCACCTTAATTTCCTTACCTGCTTAATGGTTAAAAAGCGGCTTGCAAACCCCGCCAAACCACCCAAAACGCTAATTATTCCACTACTTACAATATTATTTCCTGCTGTAAACCATCGTGTTAGCTTTATTTTCTTAAAAAAGCCATAAAATGATTTGTTGGGGTTGTGATTTTTTCTACCTTTGCAACCCGCTCGGAAGGAGAGGGAATTAATTGAAAAGCGTACAATAGGGAAGATGGGGCGAGATTTATTTTAAAATAAAGCTTGCGGGAAGGAAAAAGATTGTTACCTTTGCAGCCCGCTCCGGAAGGAATGGGAAGCTGAATAAAATTAGCGTATTGAAATAGTGGAGAAAGGAAGAAAAGGAGACGAAAAAATAAAAAATATTTTATTTGGAAGTTAAAAAAAGATTCCTACCTTTGCACTCCCAACCGAAAGGAAGGGCAAAAAAAGCTGAGCGGCGGATGTCGCGGAAAGCAAACGAAAAAAGATTGAAACAGGCGAAAACTGAAGGCCGGACGAATAAGACCGGCAGAAACCAAGACCCTGAAGATATATAAAAAGGCAACCGCGAGGTGACGCCGATAAGTTCTTAAAAGAGATGTCAATGTAGCGAAAGCGGGTTTAATGAAGTACTGGTCGAAGTACATGATTAAGGAGCTTTATTTTAAAGGTGATGTCTAACAGACAAAACAAAAGAAGACTATTTTTAACAATAGTTAAAACTGGTCAGAATCAACACAACATTTTACAATGGAGAGTTTGATCCTGGCTCAGGATGAACGCTAGCGGCAGGCCTAATACATGCAAGTCGAACGCGATTAAGGGGCTTGCTCCTTATGAAAGTGGCGCACGGGTGCGTAACGCGTATGCAACCTACCTTTATCAGGGGGATAGCCCGGAGAAATCCGGATTAACACCGCATAAAATCACAGGATAGCATTATCCAATGATCAAATATTTATAGGATAAAGATGGGCATGCGTGTCATTAGCTAGTTGGCGGGGTAACGGCCCACCAAGGCGACGATGACTAGGGGATCTGAGAGGATGGCCCCCCACACTGGTACTGAGACACGGACCAGACTCCTACGGGAGGCAGCAGTAAGGAATATTGGTCAATGGAGGCAACTCTGAACCAGCCATGCCGCGTGCAGGAAGACTGCCCTATGGGTTGTAAACTGCTTTTATCCGGGAATAAACCTACTTACGTGTAAGTAGCTGAATGTACCGGAAGAATAAGGATCGGCTAACTCCGTGCCAGCAGCCGCGGTAATACGGAGGATCCAAGCGTTATCCGGATTTATTGGGTTTAAAGGGTGCGTAGGCGGCCTGTTAAGTCAGGGGTGAAAGACGGTAGCTCAACTATCGCAGTGCCCTTGATACTGATGGGCTTGAATGGACTAGAGGTAGGCGGAATGAGACAAGTAGCGGTGAAATGCATAGATATGTCTCAGAACACCGATTGCGAAGGCAGCTTACTATGGTCTTATTGACGCTGAGGCACGAAAGCGTGGGGATCAAACAGGATTAGATACCCTGGTAGTCCACGCCCTAAACGATGAACACTCGCTGTTGGCGATACACAGTCAGCGGCTAAGCGAAAGCGTTAAGTGTTCCACCTGGGGAGTACGCCCGCAAGGGTGAAACTCAAAGGAATTGACGGGGGCCCGCACAAGCGGAGGAGCATGTGGTTTAATTCGATGATACGCGAGGAACCTTACCCGGGCTTGAAAGTTAGTGAATGATTTAGAGATAGATCAGTGAGCAATCACACGAAACTAGGTGCTGCATGGCTGTCGTCAGCTCGTGCCGTGAGGTGTTGGGTTAAGTCCCGCAACGAGCGCAACCCCTATGTTTAGTTGCCAGCATGTAATGATGGGGACTCTAAACAGACTGCCTGTGCAAACAGAGAGGAAGGAGGGGACGACGTCAAGTCATCATGGCCCTTACGTCCGGGGCTACACACGTGCTACAATGGATGGTACAGAGGGCAGCTACATAGCAATATGATGCGAATCTCACAAAGCCATTCACAGTTCGGATTGGGGTCTGCAACTCGACCCCATGAAGTTGGATTCGCTAGTAATCGCGTATCAGCAATGACGCGGTGAATACGTTCCCGGGCCTTGTACACACCGCCCGTCAAGCCATGGAAGCTGGGGGTACCTAAAGTATGTAACCGCAAGGAGCGTCCTAGGGTAAAACCGGTAACTGGGGCTAAGTCGTAACAAGGTAGCCGTACCGGAAGGTGCGGCTGGAATACCTCCTTTCTGGAGTAGCGTCACCTACTCGCTTCGCAACATGATATTTCACAACAAGAGAAACAAGAAACACCCAGAAGAAAACGGTGGGCTACTATTAAGGTAAGCTTAACGGAACTTAAAATGGGGTAAGCCAAAGGAAGCAGTAGCGGTAAGGTACTATATACTGCGAACAGATGCCTGCCTTAAAACCATAGTCCCGTAGCTCAGCCTGGTTAGAGCACTACACTGATAATGTAGGGGTCTCCAGTTCAAATCTGGACGGGACTACATTAAAATCACTTTTGGGGGATTAGCTCAGCTGGCTAGAGCGCCTGCCTTGCACGCAGGAGGTCAACGGTTCGACTCCGTTATTCTCCACCAAAAAAAAGCAATTACCTGGATTGGTAATATACATTGACATAATTAAGAAAAGAAGAAACGCCATGGGGCACTGATGTAGACAATAGAAACATCAGAAACGGTTCGAGACCGCAGTTTTTTACTAACGAAGCTGATACGAAGCTTAAGGAAGGGCACATGAAACCCGGACTTTTATACCTTCGGTTTTCAGTCTCAGTAAAGTTCTTTGACATATTGGAAGAAGTTAAAAAAGAAGAGCAAACAACAATAGGCGACTGTTGTGTTTGTGCTCACCAAAGAGAGTAGCAATACAAACTGAGGTATGAGACATCATAACAAGAGCAAAAAAAGCATACCATACGGCGCAAAAGGCGTATGAGTAGAAGAAAGTAATAAAGAGTACACGGGGGATGCCTTGGCTCTCAGAGGCGATGAAGGACGTGATAAGCTGCGATAAGCTTCGGGTATTTGCAAATAGGAATTGATCCGAAGATTTCCGAATGGGGCAACCCGGCATGTTGAAGACATGTCACATATAATGAGCAAACCTGCCGAACTGAAACATCTAAGTAAGCAGAGGAAGAGAAAATAACAATGATTTCCTGAGTAGTGGCGAGCGAAAGGGAAAGAGCCCAAACCTACTTTGTTACGGCAAAGTGGGGGTTGTAGGACTACGATGTGGTATTAGCAAACAGAAGTGGAACGGGATGGGAAGCCCGGCGATACATGGTGATAGCCCAGTACACGTATAGAATGCTAGCCTAGTAGTATCCTGAGTACCGCGAGGTCGGAGACGCCTTGTGGGAATTTGCCGGCACCATCCGGTAAGGCTAAATACTCCTGAGAGACCGA
Organism: Sphingobacteriaceae bacterium; assembly: GCA_965284455.1. Lineage (GTDB taxonomy): Bacteria > Bacteroidota > Bacteroidia > Sphingobacteriales > Sphingobacteriaceae > Pedobacter. The sequence goes on along the minus strand of OZ260086.1, from coordinate 2,994,111 downwards.
TAGTGAACCAGTACCGTGAGGGAAAGGTGAAAAGAACCCCGAACAGGGGAGTGAAATAGAACCTGAAACCGTGTACTTACAAGCGGTCGGAGCGTACAAGTTGCGTGACGGCGTGCCTTTTGCATAATGAGCCTACGAGTTACTCTTCTCTGGCAAGGTTAAGTGCTTCAGGCACGGATCCGAAGCGAAAGCGAGTCTGAATAGGGCGTATAGTCAGAGGAGGTAGACGCGAAACCTTGTGATCTACCCATGGACAGGTTGAAGGTGCGGTAACACGTACTGGAGGACCGAACCGATAAACGTTGAAAAGTTTCCGGATGATCTGTGGGTAGGGGTGAAAGGCTAATCAAACTGGGAAATAGCTCGTACTCCCCGAAATGTTTTTAGGAACAGCGTCGACGTTGAGTTATATAGAGGTAGAGCTACTGATTGGGTGCGGGGGAGTCAAATCCTACCAAATCCAGACAAACTCCGAATGCTATATAATATAGTCGGCAGTGAGGCGCGGGGTGCTAAGGTCACGCGCCGAGAGGGAAAGAACCCAGACCATCAGCTAAGGTCCCCAAGTTACAGTTAAGTTGAACTAACGAGGTCCGATTGCACAGACAGCTAGGATGTTGGCTTGGAAGCAGCCATTCATTTAAAGAGTGCGTAACAGCTCACTAGTCGAGCGATCGGGCATGGATAATAAACGGGCATTAAATTGTACACCGAAGCTATGGGATTGAAATATATCGGTAGGGGAGCATTCTATATACAGTGAAGGTATCTGGTAATGGGTGCTGGAGTGTATAGAAAAGCAAATGTAGGCATAAGTAACGATAAGGCGGGCGAGAAACCCGCCCACCGAAAGGATAAGGTTTCCTGATCAACGCTAATCGGATCAGGGTTAGTCGGGACCTAAGGAGAACCCGAAGGGGAAATTCGATGGACAACTGGTTAATATTCCAGTACTTTTTATAACTGCGATGTGGGGACGGAGTAGTGACACTGCCGCGATCTGACGGAATAGATCGTTAAAGGTTGTAGGTATATCGATGGTAGGCAAATCCGCCGTTGATGCTGAAAACTGATAGTACCGCGAGGCTTCGGCTGAGTGGATAGCGCAGGTAATCAGACTTCCAAGAAAAACCGCTAAGCTTCAGGTTATAAAAACCCGTACCGCAAACCGACACAGGTATCCGGGAAGAGGATTCTAAGGTGCTCGAGTGAATCATGGCTAAGGAACTCGGCAAAATGGCCCTGTAACTTCGGGAGAAGGGGCGCTGTCAGCAATGGCAGCCGCAGTGAAAAGGCCCAGGCGACTGTTTAACAAAAACACATGGCTTTGCAAAATCGAAAGATGAAGTATAAGGCCTGACACCTGCCCGGTGCTGGAAGGTTAAGAGGGGATGTCATCCGCAAGGAGAAGCATTGAATCGAAGCCCCAGTAAACGGCGGCCGTAACTATAACGGTCCTAAGGTAGCGAAATTCCTTGTCGGGTAAGTTCCGACCTGCACGAATGGTGTAACGATCTGGGCGCTGTCTCAGCCATGAGCTCGGTGAAATTGTGGTCCCGGTGAAGACGCCGGGTACCCGCAACGGGACGGAAAGACCCCATGCACCTTCACTACAATTTAACATTGACATTGGGTACAGGATGTGTAGGATAGGTGGGAGGCTTTGAAGCGGCGTCGCTAGGCGTCGTGGAGCCAACGTTGAAATACCACCCTTTCTGTATTCGGTGTCTAATCCCGCTAAGCGGGAGACATTGTTTGATGGGTAGTTTGACTGGGGTGGTCGCCTCCAAAAAGGTAACGGAGGCTTTCAAAGGTAAGCTCAATACGCTTGGTAACCGTATGAGGAGTGCAATAGCATAAGCTTGCTTGACTGTGAGACATACAGGTCGATCAGGGTCGAAAGACGGATATAGTGATCCGGTGGTTCTGCATGGAAGGGCCATCGCTCAAAGGATAAAAGGTACGCTGGGGATAACAGGCTGATCTCCCCCAAGAGCTCATATCGACGGGGAGGTTTGGCACCTCGATGTCGGCTCGTCACATCCTGGGGCTGGAGAAGGTCCCAAGGGTTCGGCTGTTCGCCGATTAAAGTGGCACGCGAGCTGGGTTCAGAACGTCGCGAGACAGTTCGGTCCCTATCTGTTGTGGGCGTAGGAATTTTGAGTGGGGCTGACCTTAGTACGAGAGGACCGGGTTGGACTAGCCTCTAGTGAATCTGTTGTTCCGCCAGGGGCATTGCAGAGTAGCTACGCTGGGAATAGATAAGCGCTGAAAGCATCTAAGTGCGAAACTAGCCACGAGATGAGAATTCCATATAGGACCGTAGCAGACTACTACGTTGATAGGCTACAGATGTAAAGCTGGCGACAGCACAGTCGAGTAGTACTAATCATCCGAAGCTTTCAAAGCAAACAGACTGTTGTTTGTTCTTCAAACTAACTTCTTTCAATAATATGTCATTTAAGCTCGAGATAGCTTATCTAAAGAAATTTAGGTGCCTATATCGGTGGTGTCCACCTCTTCCCATTCCGAACAGAGAAGTTAAGCCCACCAGAGCCGATGGTACTGCGGTAACACGTGGGAGAGTAGGTCGGTGCCAAATCTTAAAAGAAACCCTTTAACAGAAATGTTGAAGGGTTTTCTTCGTTTTGTGGAGTCCTAAAAAAGGTTGACCAAATCTTAACAATATGGTCAATAATAAATTAAAGACACTGCAACGTCCACACCGGATTTACAGTGAGAGTTTCAAGCGGTTAGTTGTAGATGAATATGAGAGTGGTCATTTGAATAAAGACCAGCTTCAACGTAAATACGATATTCGCGGAAATCAGTGCATTCAGAATTGGTTACGAAAATATAGTAAATTAGCCTACCCAGTGTACAAAAGCATTGGCAGGCCTATGAAGGACGATGATCAACAGCGGCTCAAAGAGCTTGAGTGGGAGTTAAAGCAAGAAAACAAGGCATTGGAGAAGCGTTTGAGGGAAGCCGAACACCAACTTTCCATGTACAAGAAATTTGTTGAGATCGCCGAGCGGGAACTTAACATCGAGATCCGAAAAAAGTCTGGCGCCAAGCAGTTCAAGAAATAGCACTTCTTTCCGGTAATAACACTATTACCAAGTTGTGCAAGCTGTTTGGCTACACGAAACAGGCTTTCTATAAGGCAAGGCGCAGTAGCTCAAAAAAGATGGCTGCTGAACAGGAGATCAAGGAAATGGTCCTGAACATCCGGCATAAGCTACCGCGGACTGGAGTCCGTAAGCTGCATGTGATGTTACGGGAAAGCATGTCTGGGAAGAAGATTACGATTGGACGCGATAAACTTTTTGGGATATTAAGATCACAGCATCTGTTGGTCCAACGTAAACGCAAGTATACTAGAACAACCGATTCAAGGCACTGGATGAGGAAATACCCCAACCTAACAAAGGATCTGGAACTTACCAGGCCCGAGCAGCTATGGGTTTCAGATATAACCTATCTACAAACAATTGCGGGAAATGAATATCTGCATCTGGTTACTGATGCAGGCTCTAAGCTAATCATGGGCTATGAGATCTGTGGCGATATGAAGGCTGCCTCTACTAAAAAGGCATTGGAGATGGCCATAGGCAAGAGGGAGTACGAACATCAGCTCATCCATCATTCTGACAGGGGGCTGCAATATTGCAGCTATGATTATATCAGGCTTTTATCGAATAACCACATCAAAATCAGTATGACTGAAAATGGCGATCCATATGAAAATGCAGTCGCAGAAAGGGTTAACGGGATTTTAAAGGACGAATTTGGATTGGACGCAGTCTTTCAGCGGAAAGACCAATTATATAAACAAGTCCATCAGGCGATTGAATTATATAACCAGATGAGATTACACTCCTCTGTAAATATGTTAACGCCAAGGCAAGCGCACTCAAGACCCAAAATATTTGTAAAACGGTGGAAGAAAAAAGAACCATCAAAATAGATTTCAATGGTTCTTTTAATTTTATAATTTAGTAAAATAAATAGTCAACTTTTCCAAGGACTAGACATTTATGGCCTTTTTGAGCAGAAAGCATAAAGACGAAAGCTGAAAGGCCAAAGCGGAAAGCTTAAATCATAAAGTTCAAAACGAGATATACCTGCTTTGATCTTTAGTTTTTTTGCTTTAAGCTTTTAATAATAGCCCTGATGGCGGTGAAAATCCCTTTTGGCTTGCAAAAAATATTTAAGCTAGCGTTATCCCCTCCAAAGGGATTGCAACGAACAGCAGGACCGAACCTTTACTATTTGTACTGCTGTAGCGCTGCTAATTGTGTTCCGTCAAATGTTATGATAATTAAACTTATTTCGCTTGTGGTACTGCAAGTGGCAGTTCTCTATCGCGATGCTGATCAAGTATGCTCCTAACAAATTGTTAACAGAAACAGAAAATTAAAATGATGTTGATAATTTAAAGTTGATTTAAAACTGATTTGATGCTAAATATGTTAATATCACGAGGTTTGCAGTAATATTTGGTTATCTTTGCTTACAACAAATATATAAATACGAATAATGAGTTTTTTTGCAGATAAAAGAAGGGAAGTGATGGTGCATATAGAACAGTATATGCTGGAGATGATGGATACCTATCTTAAACCGATCGATACCAACTGGCAGCCATCTGACTTTCTACCTGATTCTACAAGCGATACATTTTATCAAGATATAAGAATACTAAGGGATAATGCAAAAGATCTTTCTTATGATCTTGTTGCTGTATTAGTCGGCGATACGATTACTGAAGAGGCCTTGCCTACTTACGAATCGTGGTTAGCGATGGTACAAGGGCCTAGTATGAAAGAAGATGGTGGGTGGATGAAGTGGAACAGGCACTGGACTGCTGAAGAAAACCGCCATGGTGATTTATTAAATAAGTATTTGTACCTATCAGGTAGGGTAGATATGCGCCAGATGGAGATCTCTACCCAGTATTTGATTGCGGATGGTTTCGATATTGGTACCGGACACGATCCATACCGTAACTTTGTCTACACTTCTTTTCAGGAGATGGCAACCAATATCTCACACAGAAGGGTAGCTTCATTAGCCAAAAAAGATGGCGATACTTTGTTGTCGAGAATGTGCGGTGTAATTGCTTCTGACGAAGCCAGACATGCAAAAGCTTATAAAGATTTTATGAGCCGTATTTTTGAAGTTGATCCAAATGAGGCGATGCTGGCATTTGAAGACATGATGCGCCAAAAAATTGTAATGCCTGCTCACTTCTTACGTGAGGTTGGTTTAAAAATTGGTCAGACTTTTGGCCATTTTACAGATGCTGCACAACGTTTAGGCGTTTACACCGCAATTGATTATGTTGATATTATGCAACAGTTAATTGTTGACTGGAAAATTGAAGGCATGCGTGATTTAAATGAGGCAGGAGAAAAAGCCCGCGATTATATCATGGCTTTACCTTCGCGTTTATTGCGTGTAGCAGAAAGAATGAAAAACCCTACTATTGATTATAAATTTAGCTGGATTGCTGGATAATCATCGCTGATTTAAAAATATTTGAAACCTATTGTTTAACACAATAGGTTTTTTTATGCCCGGTTAATAAAAGATCTGATCCTGTTTAGTCAAATTATAACCTTTTGCTAGTAAAGCCTGTTGGGCTTGTGCGTTCCAAAGAAGTCGGTTGGTGTGGTTAAAATGGATAAAGTATAGTTTATGCTTTATTGCAGGTATTTCATTTTTAAACAAATCGGTTGTTTCTGTAACCAAAGGGTGAGGTACCTCAGCAATAGCCCTGTTGGCGAGTTCTGTATTGCTATAAAAGGTAGCATCAACCATAGCTACATCTACATTTTTAACTTCCGTTATAATATCTTTATTCCACTTGCTCCATTTATCAATATCGGGAATAAACAGATATTTTTTAGTAGGGGTAATAATTTTAAAACCGGCAGTTTCTGAAAATTCATCACGGTGAGGTACCGTAAATGCCGTTACTGTATTATTGGAGATAGTAATGGCTTGGTCGGCCGTAAGCCCAATAATATTGATGTTGTTTAACTTAACAAGTTGGCTCCATGGACCATTTTGCTCCAGAAAGGCTTTTAACTTAGGCAATACATACACTTTTAAACTTTTGGTTGCCATTACTTCGCGACCAAACTCTATTAAGCCGGTATAATGACCAATATGGGCATGGGTAATAAATACACCCTCAGGTAGGTAAGGATATGCGTTATTGGTTTGCGATTTAAAGTGCTGCAACTGTTGTTTGATATCGGGCGTAGCTTCGAACAACCACCATTTTTTATTAACAGGATCGACCAGGGCAAGCGAAACGACTTGCTTACTCATTTTTGAGTTTGCCCAGGCCATTTTACAACAATTTTTCTGACAGCCCATATGTGGGTAGCCACCATCTTGCGCAATGCCCAAAATCATAATATAACTGCTTTTGGGTAATGTTGCTGCCCAGCTTTTTGCAGCAAATAAGAAAACGAGTAGGAAGATTAATTTTTTCATTACATGTTTCGTCTATACTGCCCGCCAACTTCGTACAAGGCATTGCTAATTTGTCCTAACGAACAGATTTTGCATACTTCCATTAACTGCTCAAAAATATTATCGCCTGCAACGGCCGATTTTTGAAGCTGTTTCAATATAGTTGCAGCTTTATCGGCATTGCGTTTTTGAAACTTCTCCAGGGTCGAAATCTGAAATTGTTTTTCTTCTTCGGTAGCCCTGATCACTTCGCCCGGAACAATTGTAGGTGACCCATTTTTATTTAAGAAGGTATTAACACCAACAATCGGATATTCGCCGGTATGCTTCAGGGTTTCGTAATACAGGCTTTCTTCCTGTATTTTTCCACGCTGATACATGGTTTCCATAGCCCCTAAAACGCCCCCACGATCATTTATTCGTTTAAATTCAGCCAGTACAGCTTCTTCTACCAAATCGGTTAATTCTTCGATAATAAAGGCTCCTTGTAGCGGATTTTCATTTTTGGCCAGGCCTAATTCACGGTTTATGATTAATTGAATAGCCATTGCTCTTCTTACCGACTCTTCTGTAGGTGTAGTAATGGCTTCGTCGTAAGCATTGGTGTGAAGTGAATTACAATTGTCGTAAATGGCATATAAGGCCTGTAAAGTGGTACGGATATCGTTAAAATCAATCTCCTGAGCATGTAACGAGCGACCTGAAGTTTGGATATGGTATTTTAGTTTTTGCGAACGATCATTCCCTTTATACTTATTTTTAATGGCTTTGGCCCAGATTCTACGCGCCACACGGCCAATTACTGCATATTCAGGATCGATACCATTAGAGAAGAAGAAAGAAAGGTTAGGTGCAAAATCGTCGATGCGCATGCCCCTGCTTAAATAATACTCAACAAAGGTAAAGCCATTACTCAGCGTAAAGGCGAGCTGTGAGATGGGATTGGCTCCAGCTTCGGCAATGTGGTAACCCGAAATGGATACCGAATAAAAATTCCGTACTTTCTCATCGATAAAATATTTCTGGATATCACCCATCATCCTTAGGGCAAATTCAGTAGAGAAGATACAGGTATTTTGTGCCTGGTCTTCTTTTAAAATATCGGCTTGAACAGTGCCACGTACGGAGCTGATGGCTTTGACTTTAATTTGTGCATAAACATCAGCAGGTAAAACCTGATCGCCGGTTACGCCCAAAAGCATTAAACCTAATCCGTTGTTACCTTGCGGCAAAGCACCATTGTAAGCAGGTCTTTCTGCATTTTTGGCTTTATAAATGGCGACGATTTTAGTTTCAACTTCTTTTTCCAGTCCGTTTTCGGTGATGTACTTTTCACATTGTTGATCAATAGCAGCGTTCATGAAAAAGCCAAGCAGCATCGGTGCAGGCCCGTTGATCGTCATCGATACCGAGGTAGAAGGTGCACAAAGGTCAAAACCCGAGTATAATTTCTTGGCATCATCTAAAGTGGCAATACTTACACCTGAGTTACCGATTTTACCGTAAATATCGGGACGGACGTGCGGATCTTCACCATAAAGGGTAACCGAATCGAAAGCGGTAGATAAGCGGTGCGCAGGTTGTCCTAATGAAACATAGTGGAAACGCTTATTGGTACGTTCGGGACCACCTTCACCAGCAAACATACGGGTAGGATCTTCCCCTTCACGCTTAAGTGGGAATACTCCTGCAGCGTAAGGAAATTCGCCCGGCAGGTTTTCGGTGAGCAACCACCTTAAAATATCGCCCCAGTCTTCGTAACGGGGCAGTGATACTTTAGGTATTTGAAGCTTCGAAAGCGATTCGTAAAACAAAGGTTGTTTAATTTCTTTATCGCGAACTTTATAAATGAAAAATTCTTCCTGATAAGCCCTTTTCGTATCGGGCCATTGGCGTAATAACCTTTTGCATTCACCATCCAGCTGTTCTTCGAAAAAGGTATAGGTTGCCTGTAAATTTTTTAACAGCCCGTCTTGCTCACCCCCTTCTAAAAGCGGAGAATTGATATCGTTAGCCAGATCAATCACACCTTTGAGCTGGTACATTTTACGGGCAATGATTGCCTGTTTAGTTACCCACTCGTTATACGTTTGGCTCGATTCTGCAATTTCGGCCAGGTATCGGATGCGATCGGGAGGAATGATATAAATCTTTTCGGATTGATCGGTAGTTAATTCCATTTTGGCCTTGAAATCGGTTCCAGTTTTAACCTTTATCTGCTCCATTAAGGCCACAAACAAGTTGTTCATGCCCGGATCGTTAAACTGGGAGGCCATAGTGCCATAAACCGGAATTTCATCGTCCTTGGCATCGAAAATATTATGGTTGCGCTTATATTGCTTGCGCACATCCCTCAAAGCATCTAAGGCACCTCTTTTATCAAATTTATTAATGGCTACGAGATCGGCGAAATCGAGCATGTCTATCTTCTCCAGTTGGGTAGCGGCACCAAATTCAGGGGTCATTACGTACAACGAAACATCGCAATGCTCGGTAATTTCGGTATCCGACTGGCCAATTCCTGATGTTTCTACTATAATCAGATCATAGCCGGCTGCTTTGCAGATATCGATACTTTCCTGCACATTTTTAGACAACGCCAGATTGGCTTGCCGGGTAGCCAGTGAACGCATGTATACCCTGGGGTTGTTGATGGCGTTCATCCTGATCCGGTCGCCAAGCAAAGCACCTCCGGTTTTTCGCTTAGAGGGATCGACCGAAATAATGGCCAGCGTTTTATCTTTAACTTCCACTAAAAAACGACGCACCAGCTCATCAACCAGCGATGATTTTCCAGCCCCACCGGTTCCGGTAATACCCAGGATAGGAGCAGTGTTGTTTTGCGATAAACGCTTTAATTCATCAACAAATTTTTGTACGCCTTCAGGGTCATTTTCTGCAACAGTAATGGCCCCGGCTATGGCTTTAATATCTTTGGCCGGAATGGTTTCTAATTCGTTGGTGATATTGGCTTTGGTAATGAAATCAGTTTTCACTAACATGTCGTTAATCATACCCTGCAAACCCATTTTCCGTCCATCATCGGGCGAGTAGATTTTCGAAATTCCATAAGCCTGAAGTTCTTCAATTTCAGCCGGCAGAATTACGCCTCCGCCACCTGCAAATATCTTAATATGCCCCGAACCTCTTTCCTGCAACAGATCATACATGTATTTAAAATATTCGATGTGACCGCCCTGGTAAGAAGTCATGGCGATGCCCTGTACATCTTCCTGAATGGCACAATTTACCACTTCATCAACCGAACGGTTGTGGCCCAGATGAATTACCTCAGCACCGGACGATTGCAGGATTCGGCGCATGATATTGATGGTTGCATCGTGACCATCGAATAAAGAAGCAGCGGTTACAAAACGGATTTTATTTTTGGGCTTATATATTTCTACTTGTTGCATAAACTGAATTTAAAGCAAAGGTAATTGTTAGAACTACCTGTATTTGCCATGTAAATAACCGGATAAGCACTAAGTTGGTTCCTGGATTGGAGTTATTCTGACTACAGACTCCAAACTAACGACTCCAGACTTAAATCAGGCTTATCCCGACTGATATTTGGTATGCAAATGTAGTAAAATATGCGGCGCAAACCGCGAATACCCTATACCATTACAGCCTTTAGTCTATTCTAATTCCCGACCAAACTGAAGCAGATAGCCATTATTATCGTAAATGGCAAACTCCCTCATGCCGAATTCGAAATCTTCAATAGGGTAGCAGATTTCGCATTGGTCTTTTAAACTTTTCCAAAGCGTTTCAACTTCGTTGGTTTTGATGTAAAGTGAACCGCTCATAATGGGTTTCGGGATATTGCGGTGCAGATTGGGCATGCTGAACATGATTTCTATCTCATCTTTGATTAGACTAAACCAGCTCAGATCATCAAATTTTGTGGCACAGGTAAAACCTAAAATTTCGGTGTAAAATTTTAGCGTTGCCGGCATATCATGCGATTCGAGCATGGGTGTAAGCTTGGTGGCGGTGTATTTTGGCATTATCTAAGATAAAAAAATGAAGTTAAATTTTTATCAGGTTTTTCAGTAATGGAATTTGGTTACATTGAGCTGAACTTGACGAAGCATCGAAACGTTTCACGATCGTCCTTCGACAGGATGACAAGCAATATGATTTAGCTGTGAGAATTAGGCAAAAAAAAACTATGCTGGTGGGCATAGTTTTTTTGAATTATTTATTGGTTATTTCTGTTATGGGTTCTCCTACCGTTCCGTTTGGCATTTGGATGTGGAGTAAAGCAGCCAGCGTGGGTGCAATATCTGTCATGTAGTGGGTTTTGTTGGTGGCACCCGGTTTAATTCCCCAGCCCATAAACACAAGTGGAATATGCGAATCATAAGGGTTCCAGTTACCATGAGTAGTACCGGTGCTACCACCGTTAAACCAATTAGGCTCTAAAACGTAATAAATATCTCCACTTCTGCGTGCGTTATATCCGTTGGTGATCATCTTTTTCTGAATTTCCTGAAGGGTGCTTTGCGAAATCTTTGCAATATCTACCGCATTCTGAAAGCCATCTAAAGTTTTTAAGAATTCAACAGATGCAGATTTGATCACATCGAAGCTCACATTGCCTTTATCGGTTTTATCGTGATCGAAAATGATCTGGTTGTTCATTGATCTTAAAACCACATTGTTTACCTTGAATTTATCGTTCAGGTAAGCATTTAATTTATTGGCAACATCTCTGTCGCTCACTACACCTGAAGGTAATTTGTTCTCTTTCATAAAACCAGGAACGTGTGCCGCGCCGTGATCGGCAGTTAAAAATACCGTATAGTTACCTTTACCAACCTTTTTATCCAGGTAATTAAAGAATTCTTCAATGTCCTTATCTAAACGCAGGTAGGTATCTTCGGCCTCAATAGAGTTAGGCCCGTAAGCGTGACCAACATAATCAGTAGAAGAGCAGCTTACCGCTAAGAAATCGGTAATGTTATCCTGACCTAAATCTTCTGATAAAATGGCCAGTTTAGCCAAATCTAAAGTAATGGTATTGCCATAAGGCGTACTTCTGATGGCGTCGAAATTTTTATCTATATTTTGGGTCAACTGGTGTGGAAAAGTATTGTTTTTGCCTTCATATTCTTTGGCATCCGCAGTACTGTTTACATAAGTATTAATCGGGTATAATGTTTCCCAGTTTTTGGCATAAAACTTATTGGCCAGTTTCAATTTGTTGTAATCTGCAATCCAGGTTGGTACTTCTTTCATGTAATAGCTACTGGTAATCCAGTTGCCGGTACTGCCCTGATACCAGTAAGCCGCATTTGCAGCATGGCCTGCGGGAAGGATAGAACCCCGGTCTTTTAACGAGATACCGATTACTTTACCTTTAAAATTGGTGGCTAACCTCAACTCATCGGTAATGGTAGTGGTTAACATATTTTTTGGCGACATGTTTCCTTCAGAAGAAGGTGTGCTACCCACAGTAGTTACAGTCGAATCTTCGGTACAATAAACATTCTTTTTGGTTTGTGGATCATACCAGTCATTGCCAATAATACCGTGTACAGCCGGCACAGAACCGGTGTAAATACAAGTATGACCACAAGCTGTATACGTTGGGGTATAAGGGATAAATGTATTTTCTACTGAGAAACCTTCGTTTACTAATCTTTTTAAACCACCATTGGTATAACGGTTGTAAAAGCGGTATAGGTAATCCCAACGCATTTGATCGACAACCAGGCCAACCACCAGTTTAGGGCGGGCTACTTCGGTAGGAAATGCTTTAGCTGATGAGGGTGTTACTTTTTTGGATTGCCCAAAAGCAATAGAAATAGAAAGAATAGAAACTGAGAGAATCAGACCGGGAATTTTTTTCATTTTATTTTTATTAATGCGGCTAAAGTAACCATTTTTGGATGAAGAAATTTTTTATTTGTGTAAATATTTAGAAGCGAAACAGGGTATTTCTGGAAGTAATTTAAACGCAAACGGTTGTCTAAATAGCAATAATCAAAAAACAGTCATCAGGTATTGCATTTGACGTCTTTTGGTTCCGGAAAAACAATTTTAGTCGTGATTTCAATTATTAAACTTGCTCATTTTCATGTGTTTGTGAGTGAATTGTCTAATAAATTAGAGTTAGCATGATGGCAAGGAACACAATCGTTTGCGTAGAGAAAAATAATCTCCATTTGATTTTTGTGGTTAATTTAAGATGATAATTATTCACCTAACCAAAATGTAAAACTATGAAGTCAACTAAATTTTCGACCTGGTCTTTAATGGCTATGGTTATCCTGGTATTTTTTCTCTTTTCTTGTCAAAAAAGCATTATTGCCGAAAGCCCACAGTTATCAAAGAAGACGCTGAGCGTGGCAACAGCTGCTGCGTTAAGTGGAGAGAATGCAGCACCATCAGAACACCTTTATTTTTCTTTTCCTTCCGATGCGATTGCTAAACTGCATAAAATAAAAATTACACAATCAGCTAATGCCGAATATTTTTCGGTACACAATTATGCCGGGGGCTATGCAGGTTTACAGCAAACACCCGATAATTCTTTTGGAACGCCCAACATTCTGATTTCTTCGCTATGGGATCCCAATACTGCAGGTGGGGTTTATTCGGAAGTGGCTTACACTGGAGCAGGAACCACCAGCAGCCGTTTTGGGGGCGAAGGGGATGGCTACAAAACCATTAATCCTTACCAATGGGAGCTTAATACCTGGTATAATTTAGCCTTAAGGGCATGGAAATTAAACGGAAAGTTATATATCGGGTCTTTTATCCAAAATCAAACAAGCGGAGTTTGGTTCCATACCTCTACACTTGCCATCCCGGAGCGCACCCAGTTTCTGGGATCCAGTAACGATGCATTTTTAGAAAACTGGACCGGAACTAATCCTGCCTATGATGGCAGTTTTATCAGAAAAGCCTTTTTTAAAGATTGCTGGAATTTAAGTACAAACAATACCTGGGAAAAGCATACCAGCAGAAGTTTTAGTGCCAATGCAGGCGATGCCGGTAGAAACGGTATTTACGACAGGGCTTTCAACTCGGGATATGACGCTACAGAGGATGCTTATTTTATGGAACACGGTGGAAATATTCAGCCGAGTTCGGGTTTCGGTACCGGCCGTACATTGACACTTCCGGCACAAACCAATCAGGGTTCGGCACCCACATTAACCATTGCTGAAGTGCAATCGGCAACAGCCACCAGCAGCGGTAATACGGTAACCGTAAACTGGACGAATAACCAGACTAAAAGTCCTCAGTTTTCATCAAAAGTAGAGTTACTCAACCCATCTGGTACTGTAGTTAGCACAGTAAATGAAGTATTACCTCAAAAAAGATCGGCCACCATTAGCAGTACTTTAGGAAGTGGGACATATTCAGTAAGAATTACCATCACAGATATCTTCAATCAGAATTCTACTCCGTTAACAGTGCCTGTTACCAATGGCATTGTGGCAAATACCTGGTACAAAATCAAAAATGCATCAAGTGGCCTTTATCTTGCTATCGAAAATAACAGCACCGCCAATAGTGCTTTTCTGGTTCAAAGTACCAGTGCTACCGGAAATGGACAAAAATGGAAATTTAATACCCAGGGAGCAAATTATGTGATTGTTAATGCCAACAGCACTAAAGCACTGGATATAGCCGGAGGCACACAAACATTAAGTGGTAATATTATTCAGTATACAGTTACCAGCGGTGCAAATCAACAATGGATTATGGTTCCTGTGGGTACAAATAAATATGTAATTCAGAGTAACCTGTCTAACCATTATGTGTTGGATAACCCGGGGAGCAGTACAACGAGTGGTACTAAGATTGTACAGTACAGCATTAATGGCACTTCTGGCTCTGCAAATCAGCAATGGATATTAGAAGCGCAATAACGTAATAAGAGTTTAGTAGGTGAGTGGTGCATAGCACTCACCTCTTTTATTAATTCCTATTAAGGTAGATAAGTGCCAATTTATAGCGCTTCGGCTACCACAAATGTACTCCCGCCGATATAAACAAGGTCTTTTGCATCAGCCGATTGGATGGCAGCTGCTTTGGCTTCAGCTACCGAAGAATAAGTATTTCCTTTTAAGTTAAATTCGGCCGCCTGTGCAGCAAGTTCATTAGCCGCTAAACCACGTTCTAAATCTGGCTTGCAAAAAAAATAGGTAGCATTCTTTGGCAGTAGGGATAAAACTTTTGAAATATCTTTATCCTTAACCATCCCGAAAACGATGTGTAGGTTTTGATAGGGTGTTTGGCTAATGTTTTTGATTACTTCGCCAATACCTGCCTCATTGTGCCCGGTATCGCAGATTACCAAAGGGTTTTTACTTAAAGTTTGCCAGCGTCCCTGTAACCCGGTTTGTTTTTTAACCTGACTTATTCCTTTGTAAATGCTTTGCTCATCTGTTTTAATTTCGGTTTGTGCATTCAAGACAGCGAGCGTTTCTAAAACAGTTAAGATATTTTTATGCTGGTACACACCGGTTAGATCGCTTTGCAGATTTTTATAGCTGATCTGATTATCCTGATAAACCGACAGCGAAAGTTTATTGTTCCTGATTTTAAAATCCTGAGCCCTTAAAACAGCATCTGCAAAAATAATCGGGGCATTTTCTTCCTTAGCCTTTTTTTCAAAAACCGGAGCCGATTCGGGATGGGTTTCGCCAATCACAACCGGCGTATTTTTTTTAATAATCCCCGCTTTTTCACCTGCAATTTCAGCCAGGGTATTGCCCAACATGTTGGTGTGGTCTAAACTGATATTGGTAATTACCGAAATAAGTGGCTTGATGATATTGGTCGAATCGAGGCGACCGCCTAAACCTACTTCAATAATAGCAATATCTACCTGATGTCTGGCAAAACAATCGAATGCCAATGCTACTGTAACCTCAAAAAATGAAGGTTCTACCTTTTCAATCAGTTTTTGCTGGTTTTTAACAAACGAAATCACCTCAGTTTTACTGATCATTTTTCCATTGATACGGATCCGCTCGCGAAAATCTTTCAAATGAGGCGAAGTATATAAACCGGTTTTGTAGCCCTGCGACTGCATTACGGAGGCCAGCATATGCGAGGTTGAACCTTTGCCATTGGTGCCACCTACATGTATGCTTTTAAACTGATGTTGCGGATTGCCCAGAGCTTCGCAGAAAATGATGGTATTGGTTAAGTCTTTTTTAAAGGCCGAAGCACCTACACGGGTAAACATGGGCAGTTTACTGTATAAATAATCGAGTGTTTGCTGGTAGTTCATAATACAGGTCAAATATAAGCTGAGTATCGCTATTCTGAAATGAAATAATGAAGATTTTGTTAGCGTTGATTAGGGTTATAAACAAAAAAGCACAGGTAAATGTACCTGTGCTTTTCGAATTATTTATTAAAATGATTATTTCACTTTAAAGTTAAAGATTACGATACCGGTTTGTACATCAGGTGCCGATTCTAATTTATTTAAGCTGGCTCCCATTACGGCTTGTTCGCATTTTCTCCATAAGGTTAAATCGGATAGGGTAGTGCCTCTTGCACCTGCACGTGCCTGAACCACTTTTCCATTCTTATCAACCCGGATTTGAACAGCAATTTTACCTGCACTTTGGCCATCGTCCTGAATGCGGGGGATATCGATAAATTTTCTGCTGGCCAATGAAAGCTGAACGTTTCCATTTCCCGAACCACCTTCGCCGTAATTGGCGGCCAAAGGATCACCATCTTTATCACCCTGATTACCAGGCGTGTTTCCAGTTCCATCTCCTTGCCCTTGTCCGGTATTCTTTTTGCCTTTGTACAAAGCATTTTGATTGATAACCGGTTTGGCAGGTTTTTCTTCTGCCTGTGCAGTTGGAGTGGTAGTTTTAACTTTGGTGGGTTTGGTATTTACCGCTAAAGCATCTTCCGTATTCTGCGTTTGGATTTCTTTTTCGCTCGATTCGGTTGAAGTGTTCGGAGTAACTTTTTCTTCGGGAGTTACTTTATCGGGCGCTTTTTGGTTTGCATTCGGATCGGCAGATGGTTCTTCAATGCTGGTGTAATCGTCGCCCATGCCTTCTGCCGCTGTACCGTAATTTACGACCATGCCACCCATACCAATATCCTCAGGTGGCTGGAAAGAGCCAATTACAATAAAAAAACTGATCGCAAGCAGAAAAGCCATTATCCCAGTAGAAATGGCAACTGCTTTTGGGTAATTATTTTCTTCTGCAGTATTCATTATTTTTTAGGCTCAACAGCTAAAACAAGTTTTAATTTCAGTTTATTGGCAACATCATAGGCTACCATAATGTTTTCGGCAGGTACATTTTTAGCTACGTACAAAATAATGGTTAAATCGGGGGCCAGTTTTTGGAAGCCTTCAATAACCGGTTGTAACTGATCTTCTGGTGTCGGTTTCTTATCAACGAAATAATTTAACTTTTCGTCTATGGTTACCGTAACTGCTTTTTTGGCTGTAGATTGTTGCCCGCTCGATGATTGGGGCAATAACAATTTAACTACCTGGGGATTTACCACAGCAGATGCCAACAGGAAAAACAGCATCAGGAAGAACATAATGTCGTTCAGTGCCGATGTATGTACTTCTACACCTCCTTTTGTTCTTTTGCGTAAATTCATTATTTGCCCGGTTCTTCTAATAAATCAATAAAGTCAATTGCATCAGTTTCCATCTTAAGGATGATTTTCTCTACCATAATGTTTAAGATATGGTACAATACATAGGCAATGATACCGATAATTAATCCGGTTGCTGAAGTAATCATTTTGGTATATAAACCACCAGAAATGGTTCCGATTTCGATAGCTCCTTTAATTGATACCTGGTGGAAAATGGTAATTACCCCTACAATGGTACCTACGAAACCGAGCATCGGTGCAATACCGGCAACAATACCCAATATGCTGATGTTCTTTTCTAGTTTGGAAACTTCTAATTTACCCACATTCTCAATGGCACCTTCAATTTCTTTAATCGGGCGGCCAATGCGTCTTAATCCTTTTTGCAACATGCGCGAAAGGGGAGAGTTGTTGTTTCTTAAAAGCGACATGGCGCCATCTAAATTACCCGATTGGATATAAGATCTGATCTGACCCATTAGGTTAGATTCATCTTTCGTTGCTTTTTTGATGGTTAAGTAACGCTCTACAAATATAACCAGTGCTAAAAAGGCCAAAAATGCCAGGGGAATCATTACCCAGCCACCTTTAAACAATAAATCGATAAAATGTAGTTCTGGTGCAGGCTGTGTTACCGCCTGGTTAATCGCATTTGCTGTGTCTTGTAATGCTTGTGTGGTGTCTTGAATTAATAAAGTTATCATTATGGTTGTGTGTTGTTAAATATTTGTTGTACATAGTAACCCTTTCCCTTGAGTTTTTTCTGCAATAAATCTTTTTGGGTTACAGCTTCTTTTTCGTTGGTAAAAGTGCCTAAACTTACATTTTGGCGTTTGCCGGGCATTTTTGCAATTTTAGCGCTTATGCCAACCTTTTTTAAGGTTTTAATGTATTGTTGTGCCTTTTCTACACTTCCAAACGATGCCCCGATTACTTCAAATGTTGCAGGACCCGATTTTGCAGGCTCAGTTTCAGTTTTAGCCGGTTCTGTTTCTGCTTTTGGCGCTACAGGTATTACTTTTGGTGTCGGTTTTTTAACCGTATCGGCTTTTTTCTGTACCTGATTGGCTTTTAATATACTATCGGTTTTGGCAATAGAATCTTGTTTTGCTTTCAGGGTATCGATTGCCACTTTTGGCGAATCAATCACTACCGGAGTATTGATTACTGGTTCGGATTGTCCGTTAAACAATTCGGGTTTAACCAGATAAGTAATGGCAGCTGCAATAATGATAACCAGGGCTATAATAACCACCTTTAACCAGGTAGACATACCTTGCGGTTGTTCCTGGTGCTCAATAGGATCGTGGCCAAAGCGGTTTGGATGTTCTTCGTGCTGATGTTTAATAAAAGCAGGAGCTTCAATAACAGGTTCGGCAGGTTTAACCTCTTCTTCGAGCGGAATGTAGGTTTTAGCCTCTTCTGCTTCTGGAGTATGCCCAAAACGATTCGGATGCTCTTCGTGCTGGTGAATAATGGCCTCCGGAACTTCAACTTCGTGATGCTCATCAATCGAAGTTGCTTCTTCTGATTCGGGCGTTTCAATTAAAGCCGGATCGGGAACAACAGTTGCAGGAGTTTCTATAGTTTTTTCAACTGCTTGTTCGGTATGTTGTAAAGTTTTTTTAAGATCGTCTTTTACCTCGTCTAATTCTACATTTTCGATTACTGGTTGCTGATACGATTTATTTTGAAAAGGTGGAGGTGCAACCGGTGCTTCGGCAATTTCATCGTAAATGGCTTCGTCTTCTTTAGCGGGTTCTGCCTGTGCTTCTTCAACCACAGTGTCGGTAAGCGAGGGCAATCCGTAAAACTCAGAACCATAGTTCATGTTTTTAATCGGTTCGAAATCCAGTCCCTGTTCGGTAAAAAACAAACGACCGGTATTTTCTAACTCAATTTCATGGTCCTGCTCCAGTTTCTGGTTAACTTCTTCAACAAACTGTGCGATATAATATTGGGCACTTTCGGCAGAGATATTTCTTTTCGCTGCAATAAAATCGGTTAAAGCTTTTTCTTCGGTTACATCTGCAGCAAACTGAAGCGTATAGCCTGGAGGTAAAAACGTTTGTTTTTCCTTATCGTATCTGCCGGGATATTTCTTTTTATAAAAAGTTCCTAAGCCGGTAATACCAACTTCTTTGCGTTGCTGCAAGAGTTCTAAAAGGTATGATAAGATATCCATTCGGGTAAAATTAGCGTTTTTATTTTAATTTGTTAATTCTACCTTCAAATGTAGCAATGACCATATTTTTAATTTTCGGTTAAAAAATTGAATACAAGAAAGATATGATTTTTTATGGATGATAACGATTTAAATTATGTTTTCGCAAAAATCATACCTGATCTACCCAAACATAACGTAGATAAATACAGAAATGGTATATCTGCAATCAAATGACTAAAGCTTTTTCCGGTAAATTATAAGCGTAATGTAACCAATGCTATAATCCGTAAGGATGATTTACCAATCAACCGAAATGCTGAACAACCCTCAGCATTTTAAAGAAGGATAGCGGGTGACGATGTGAAAAAGCGTTTTACCTATAATTTATTTAACCACTGAGGCGCAAGGATACATCTCCCGAATATAAAAAATACCATCGTAAATATCCGTCCACGATGCAGATTCAGTAAAATGATACACGCCCTTCATAAGGAAAGGTTTTTTATTGCCCGGATTTTCTTCACGAAACTGCTTAAAGTTTACGAAAGTATAGGGGACCGTTTCAGGAATCCACGTTTCGAAACTGTTCTTAGCTGGTGGCTCTACAGTAAACTTTTTATCGGTGTAAGTTCTACCATAGCTTCCAGCCCTTGAGTTAAAACCTAAGATATAAGTTTGTTCGTTAAGCTGTTGATCTGCAGTGAATAAATTGCCCATAATTTTCGTCTCTTTACTATTGTGCCATTTTGAGTTTTTGATTAGTTCGGGGTGTTTAATAATGTGCGCATTGTGTGCCCAAACAATTATTTTTTCTTTTGGAAACTTGTATTTTAAGAGCCATTTTAAATTCTCTGCCATTTGATTATCCCTAATTTCAGAATCATCACTTTTTTTGCTTAAAAAAGAAATCTCACTTTCAGTTAATGCCATTAAGCTTTTAAGTAGTGTCGTTTCAAAAGACGTAGGATCAGCTGCAGAAAGTTCGTGGCTGATTTGTTGTAGTGCTTCCTTAAATTTTCGCTGTTTTTGAAGATTTTTATTGTACGTTATTGAATCGATAAAGGAAAGAAAATCTACTTTATACTTTTCAGTGTTCGCGTAGTTTATCTTTTCCCCTTTTAGATAATTGTCGATAAATATTTTCAAATTTGTGGCGCTGTAGCGGCCAGTTATCTGGTTATCGAAACCAGATATGATTAGTGGATTCTTATCTCGATAAGTTTTTGGTACATAATTGTACAATAAATCTTCGCAAGAATTACATTTGCTCCATATACTAAAAATATTGCCCGACAGGAAAGGATCAGTTTTAGACTTTTGTTTTTCCAATCGATCCCAGCCTTCGTTTAATGCAAAAAAGTCACTTTCAAATGCCAAAACATTAAATCCTTTCTGTTCGTGAAGATATTTGACTAATCTTGTTTTCGCCAGAAAAGCTGGCGAGTCGCCATGATCCTGTTCGCCCATCATTACCACCCTCGAATCTCCAATGGCTTTTCCAATGGCCTGCAATTCAGAAAAATCAGTCGAATCCGGTGATATGGTTTGAATATCAACCCGCTCATCTGCTACAAATTGTTTTATATCTTTTTTTACGCAGGCCGAAAAAACAATTGAGATAAGTGCGCAGGATAATAATCGGTTTAGCATGGTTTATTATTTGATCAGTCGAAAATTGAAAGATAATGTTTTTAACTCACTTATGCCTGTCATTCCAACTATTTTGTTCTTCAAAAACAGACCTTTGGTAAGGAAGCTTTTACTAAACAGCCCATAAAAAAATGCCTCCCGAATGGCGGAAGGCATTTTTTGTTTCGGTTAAATTTCTGAAGTCTTGCTAGGTGCTACCTTGGCAGATATCAGGAGTTTCCCATCTTAAAACGAATAGGTTAATCCACCAAAAATATTAAATCCATTTACCTGGTAGAACAGGTATCTGTTATAATTCTTATTCAAAATGTTGTTTGCTTTGGCAAAAACAGAGAATTTATTGTTAATTCTGTAATCTGCTCCAATACCCAGATCAACAAAACCTTTAATGGTTTCGATTGATTCGATCGAAGTATTCGGAACCACATACTGTTGCGGGTTAACCGGATTGGCAATGTATAACTTTGCTTTTACATCGTCCTGAATAACCACAGCAGCGTTAAAGCTTAACTTTTTGTTGTAGGTGTAAACAAAGTTAGAGCTGACTTTTAAGCCTGGTTTAAACCAAGAGTAGGTTTCCTGAGCAGGTTTCCAATCGTCGATGTTTAGTTTACCAGTCCATTTCAGGGCATCGCTTACCTGCACCGAAATTTCACCTTCTAAACCGGTAAGTTTGGTTTTACCAAAATCGTAAATCACATCAAATTTATTAAAATCAGTATAGTTGTTTACAAACAGTGGCATATCATCAAACTGCTTTACATAAATACGCGCTTTGTAACCGAAACCTGGTCCGCCGGTACCTTTAATACCTGCACTAAAGCTTAATTTTTCGACAGTATTTCTAATATTGATGTTGCTGTTCAACCATGGATTTTCATCTGTTAAACCTTTAAGCGAGTTTCTGTTTACATCGCCTTTTACCTCACCAAAAACCTGCAGGTAATCTGGAATCAGCGTAAAATCGGCAGTAACGGCAGGGAAAATTCGTGAACTATTAAAAGCACCAAATTCCTGAACAAAATTAATACCCGCTGTAATTTTTGCACCATTAACCTGCAAACGGATGTATGGGTTTAAGCGCAATAAATTGTTGCCAACACTGGTTAAAGCATCTTTGGTATTGCCAAACTCGGTTGAAGCCGCTAAGCCTAGATTAAACGAGCTGATACGTTTGTTTAAATAACCATTCAGGTTGAAATAGTTTTCCTTGGCGCTAAATTTATCGCCCCAGATATAGCCATTTGCTTTTAAAGCATAACTAAATGCATCCTGATCCTCGGTAAAGTTTTTCACCATTTCGCCTTCCAGCTCTACAAAGGTTAGCGCCTGTTTTTCAGGATTTGGGTTTAACGTTGGACGGGCATCATCAATGCCGTAAAAATAGGAGCCGTTGCGCTCGAAATTCAGCTTGCCGCTAAAGGTATTTTCATCCAGTATACTGCGGCCAAAAACACTCAGTTGCTGGTTGCTGCTGTTTTGTTTATTCAGCTTTCCTTCCTGACTAAAATGCCTGAAATAACCACCAAGTTGTAAGCCTTCGTCTTTACCGGTGTTAAAGTAAGCTTCACCCAAAAGTGTGGCCAGTGAACCAAAAGCACCTTTAACATAATTGTTTACCAATATGCTTGCTTTTTCTTCGGCAAGGGCTTGGGCTTGTAACTTTTGGATATCGCTGTTTAATTCCAGTTTTCTATCGGTAATGCTGTAGTTCAGTTTCGCCTTGTAGGTTTTAACATCATCCAGGTTCGGACTTCTTCTCAGTTTTACTGCTTCGGCCAAAATTGGTTTATAGGGGCGAACCACTTCAATCTCTTCGTTTACAGCAGTTTTTTCTTCAGGTTTTTTATCCTGCGCCTGAGCAGTCATTAATCCAGCAGCTAAAAAAAACAGTGAACTATATATATATTTAATCGATTTCATATTGCTACTTCTTCTTGTTTAGTTTTTCCAGTTTTTCTTTGGCTGTAGGGATGATGTCATCCTTACCGTCGTAATTATCAATGATACTGAGAAGTGTACTTTTTGCCTGTAAATTATCTTTCAAGGCCACATAGTTATCAGATAGCAGGATGAATGATTTGGCTACCCAATAATCGTACGAGGCCATGTTATTGATCAGATCGAAACAGGTTTTAGATGAGGTTTTGTAATCGCCCTTGTTATACTCTACCAAAGCCAGGTTGTATTTTGCTTCTGCAGCGGCAATTGTTTTGGTTTTGGCCACTACATTTTTAAATTCCTTCACGGCTGTTGTGGTATCGCCTTTTAGTAAATAAGCTTTACCAGAGAATAAGCCCGAACTGTTTTTCTCTTCTTCAGAGGCTTTTTCCGAATCTTTAGTCAGCTGTGCATATTTTAGCATGTCATCTGGCATGTTTAAGGCCGTGTAAGCCTTTAACAGGTTGTTGATGGCAAAACTATAGTGCGATTTGTAATCAGTGGTAGTTTCGAGTCTTTTTAAGTAAACGATGGCTTCGTTGTACTTTTTCTGATCAAGGAACAATTGCGAAATACTCACCAAGGAGCGTTCTGTATAATCGCTGGTCCAGTCGTTTAAGATAAACTCGTAATCAGGAATAGCTTCATCCGGGCGTTTTAGTTTCACCAGCGATTCGGCCCTGATAAATTTGGCTTCTTTCTCGTGGTTGGCTTTCGGGAATTTATCGAAATAAGCATTAACCGCCTGGAAAGCACCGTTGGCATCGCCTTTTAAGTATAGGTTGTTTACAGCCGCAAAAACGATATTATCCTGCTCATTGCTCGAGTAATTACCCAGCGGAGTGGTGTTGGCATAAGTAATAAAACCATTGGCATCGCCACGATCTACATAAATGTTTTTGATCGATTCCATGGCCTGTTTAGCTTCATCAGCAGTCGGGTAATCGGTAATTACTTTTTTAAACGATTCTAAAGCGGCATCGTCCTGATCCTGGTTGTACTGTACCAAACCAATAGTTACCAAAGCTTTTGGTACATAACTGCTACGTGGATATTTAGCTACCAGGGCTACCAGATCGGATTTTGATTTATCGAAGTCGCCTTTATTGAAATAAGTATAGGCAGTTTCGAAACCAGCATCATCGGCATAATTCGAATTTGGGAATTTAGACAGCAAATTCTGCATGGTACCAATTTTAGCATCGTACTGGTTTTCTAATCCCTGGATCATCCCTTTCTGGAAAGTGGCATAATCTTCTGCGCTGGTGTGCCTGTTTATAATTTTGTTATAATTGGCCATCGCATCGCCGTAGTTCTTGTTTACGAAATAAGAATCGGCTAAACGGATGGTGGCATCATCGATGGTTTTCTGATCTTTATCGTTACCGGCTAAAAATTTCTCGAAATAGTTAGCGGCTTTGCTGTATTTTTCATCTTCGAAGGCAGCATAAGCCAGTGCATAATTTGCAAAATTGTAAACGCCAGTTTTATCGGCATCAGGCATTTTTAAAAACTTCTCAAATGTAGCAACAGCCTCACCAAATTTGCGTAGCTCGTACATAGATTCGGCTTTCCAGTAGGTGCTTAAAGCGTGTATTTCGTTGTCTTCGGCAAATTTTTCAGAACGTAAGAACATCGAAAGTGCATTTGGGAATGCTCTTTCGTTATAAAATTCAAGTCCGCGGAAATAGGTAACTTTCTGGTAAGCTTCTTTGGCTTCTAATGTTTTTTCAGGAATTGATTCCAAGATGTCAACAGCAGCCTGGTAATTTTTGGTGGTAAGCAACACTTCGCCCAATAAAGTTTTGGCTTCGTTTATTTTGCGCGATTTAGGGAAAGTTTTCAAGAAACCTTGTGTAGCTTCTAATGCTTGCTGGTGAAACTCCAGTTCGTAACTTAATTTAGCGTAGTTTAACCAGGCTTCTTCCTGAATTCCTTTATCGAAATCTAAACGTGAAGCCCTGAAAAAGGCACTTTGGGCTTTTTGTTTGTCGTTTAACTGGATAAAAGCTTTACCCAGGGTATGCATACCGTTTTGCAGGTAAATATCATCTGTATTCAGTTTTTCTAAAACTGTTACCGATTCTTTGTATTTCTTGTTCTGGAACAAAGAATAACCGTACTGGTAAATGAAAAGGTTATTTTTAGTTTCACTTTTATCTTTGGCATAAAACTCTGCAAAGTATTTCTCTGCATTTTTAAATTCAGATTTTGCGAAGTAAGAAGCCGCAACCAAACTCAACATTTCTGGTTCGAACTGTTGTTTGGTTTTTTGCATCGCAGGGATCGCATAGCTGATCACATCATCATAACGCTCATCTAAATAATACATCGAAGTGATGTAATATGGATAGCTGGCTTCGTAAGTTGGCGAGCCTTTTAACTTTTCGAAATTGGCAAGGGCAGTTTTATACTCTTTGTTTAAATAATTGATGTAAGCAAAATAGTAGGTAGCACTTTCCTGAAAAGCACCTTCTTCTTTTTTAACTTTCTCAAATAAAGGCTCGGCTTTTTCGTAATCTTTAAGTTCGAAATAGGCATATCCCTGCTTAAACTGATATTCGTTTCTTTGTTTGCCCGAAAGGGTAGAAGGATCGGTTTTTTCGAACCACTCTAAAGCTTTTTTATAGTTTTTTTGGTTGAAATAAGTTTTTCCAACATAAAAATAAGCCAGTTTGGTATTCGGGTTTAGCGGATAATCGCGGATAAATGCCTGAAACAAACTTTCGGCATCGCTATTGGTTAGTTCAAGTGCGCAAACGGCGGCGTAGAATTTTGCATTTTCTTTTAAAAGCGAAAGTTCGGCATTGCTCTCGGTTTGGGTAGAAGGTTTATAACGTTGCAGCTCAACCAGTTTAAACTGTTGTGCGGCTGCCGTATATTTTTCTTTGTCTAATAATTCTAAGCCAGTTTGATAGTTTTTGTTAAGGTTTTGCACGGCGCTAACCT
This sequence comes from Sphingobacteriaceae bacterium, assembly GCA_965284455.1. Classification (GTDB taxonomy): domain Bacteria; phylum Bacteroidota; class Bacteroidia; order Sphingobacteriales; family Sphingobacteriaceae; genus Pedobacter. Next base: position 2,968,295 of record OZ260086.1, on the reverse strand, counting down.
GGGCGTAGGCGCTAAAACCCCCTGCTACAAATAGCGGAATTAGTAAGTATTTTTTCTGCATTGGTTTCAAATATGGTTGGTACTAAATTAGAAATAGTATCAAAGCTTATCAACAGAAGTAATTAACATCTGTTAATAACAGCAATAAACGATAGGATTTTTGGTTTGGTATTGGCTGAAGTACGAATGTGGAAAATTAGCCGCCTGGATACTGGTTCATTAGTTTAGTAGCCATTAGTTCATTGGTGGGTTTATCGCAGAAGATGAAATTGTCTGATAGTTTAACTGGTTAACTGTTTAAATCGGTTAACTGTATTGTTGTAATTGTTAAATTGTTACATTGCTAACTGGAAACTGCCAATTGAAAACTGCGCAAAGGGTTAACTGTTTATTAGCTATCATCAACAGTTTAGACTTCAGACTATCGACTATGAGCTGATGACTCTGGATTGAGGACTCACGACTTTGGACTAAGAACTCCGAACTAATCTACCCCTGGCTTGCCAGCAGATACAATACGGCCATCCGGATGGCAACACCGTTCTCTACCTGTTCTAAAATGATAGATTGTTTACTGTCGGCTACATCACTGGTAATCTCTACACCACGGTTTATCGGTCCCGGGTGCATTACCACGATTTCTTTATCTAGGTTATCTAAGATCTGTTTATTTAAGCCATACATCATGGCGTATTCTCTTAGCGAAGGGAAATATTTAATATCCTGGCGCTCCAGTTGGATACGCAGCATATTGGCTACATCGCACCAGTTTAGGGCTTTTATCAGGTTATGTTCTACTTTTACACCCAATTGGTGAATGTGTTTCGGGATCAATGTAGTAGGGCCGCACACCATTACCTCAGCACCTAAACGCTGTAAGCAAAGGATGTTGGAAATGGCTACGCGTGAATGCAGGATATCGCCCACGATCACTACTTTTTTACCTGCAACATCGCCCAGTTTCTGGCGGATGGAGAAAGCATCAAGTAAGGCTTGTGTTGGATGTTCGTGTGCACCATCGCCTGCATTTACAATTTGGGCTTTAACATGTTTGCTTAAAAACTGACCGGCACCTGCGTAAGGATGGCGCATTACCACCATGTCAACTTTCATTGATAGTATATTGTTTACCGTATCAATCAGGGTTTCACCCTTGCTTACCGATGAAGAAGAGGCAGCAAAGTTAACCACATCGGCCGAAAGTCTTTTTTCAGCAAGCTCGAAAGAAAGCTTGGTTCGGGTGGAGTTTTCGAAAAAAATGTTGGCAATAGTAATATCACGAAGTGAGGGCACCTTTTTAATGGGCCTGTTAATCACTTCCTTAAAATTATCTGCAGTTTCGAAAATCAATTCGATATCATTCCGGTTAATATCTTTAATGCCTAAAAGATGTCGGGTTGATAATTTTTCTGCTGCCATTTTTTATTTATTGTTTTTCCGATAATAAAACTACTTTGTCTTCACTTCCTTCGCTCGTCCAGGTCACTTTTACCTGTTGCGAATTTAGGCTGTCTACCTGATGACCGATATAATCGGGCTCGATCGGTAAATGCCTGCTGAACCTGCGGTCGATTAAAACCAAAAGTTCTACTTTTTCTGGCCGGCCATACGCCAATAAAGCATCAAGTGCTGCCCTGATGGTTCTGCCGGTCCAAAGTACATCATCAATTAAGATTACTTTTTTGCCTTCGATAATAAAATCGATAGAATTGCTGCTTGCGGTTACCAGTCCGTCTTTACGGCGAAAATCATCCCTGAAGAAAGTAATATCGAGGTTTCCCTTTAATATTTTCTTGTTTTTAAGGATGCTTTGTAGTTCCTGGTGAATACGGTCGGCCAAAAAGATACCCCTTGGCTGAATGCCAATTAAAACGGTATTCGAGAAATCGTCGTGGTTTTCAATTAACTGATGGCAGAGCCTCTTAATTGTAATCTGAATTTTTTGTCCGTCAAGAAGTGTTTTCTTTTGCATTGAAGAAGGATTGGGCAAATATATAAAAATGTTTTAAGGTTGGAAAGCCGGATGCCGATTGTTTTGGCTTTCGTTTGCTAAATTATTAAGTTTCAGTTATTATCAATTGCAATATTTTATACGTACTGCTGCTGGTAATCATCAATGAGTTGAAGAAGTTTGTTATTTATTGCTTTTACTACTTCGAAAGTGCCATTACCAATTTCCTTGCCATCAATTACGCTCACCGGCCAGGCATTTTTAGTCGAGCTGCTGATAAAGGCCTCTTTTGCTGTGTATAATTCTTCGAGCTGAAAATCGCGCTCTATTACTTTATAACCTGCAATTTCAAGCCCTAAAATTTTGCTCCGGGTTATTCCTTTTAAAATTTCCGTTTTCGGCGTAATAATCTGGTGATCGGTTACCATAAAAAAGTTTGCCCTGGGGCACTCCCTGATGAGGCCGTTATGGTGGTACAACAGATCTTCAGCCCCACTGTTTTTAACGAAAGATTGCAACCTGATGGCTTGCAGATAATCGATTGTTTTAACCATGGGCAACTGGCGCTGGTGGTTGTAGCTAAGCAGTTTCAAAGGATTTATAAAAGGGTCTGAATTAGCCCCTAAAGGTGTTTGGGTAATGATTAGGTTGGGTTTGCTCATGGTATAGCCATCGTCGGCAAAACCGCCTGTTAAAATTATTTTGATGCCTGAGTTGGGGATGTTATTTTTCTCCATCAGCTGGCTTATACTTTCGCGCAGTTGCGTGCGATCAAACCCCACTTCCATATTCATTTCTGCTGCCGAATGGTAAAACCGGTCGAAATAATCGTCGATAAAAATTGGTTTATGATTTACCGTTTTAAGGAAATCGAAAATGCCAAAGCCCCTTTGTACAGCTAAATCGCTAACCGAAATATTGGCTTCTGCGGCCGGGTACAATTTGTTATTTATGGAAATATACATCGCTCTGCTGGTATTTGATTTGATGTTTAAAATTAAGCTAATTGAACTTTAATTGCTAAACTTTTGACAGAATTGAGGGCTAATAATACAATATCCTGATTTTTGTACGGGTGTTAATTGTTAATTTTAGCCATGTTTAACAAGCCGATAATCTTTTTTGATGGTGTATGTAATCTTTGCAATGCATCGGTTCAGTTTGTTATTGCGCAGGATAGAAAAGATCAGTTTAGTTTTTCAGCTATTCAGGGTGAGTTGGCTAAAGCAGTGCTGCCAAAATTTAATGTAGACCCGGGCAAACTCAATACTGTACTACTTTTAGAAAAGGGAAAATTGTATACCAAATCTTCGGCGGCATTAAGGATTGCCAAAAAATTAAGCGGTGGCTGGCCACTATTGTACGGGTTTATCATCATCCCTAAATTTATAAGAGACTGGTTTTACAACCTTATAGCCAAAAACCGATACAAATGGTGGGGCAAAGAAGAAAGCTGCTGGGTGCCAACGCAAGGCTTAAAAAGTAAATTTTATCCGTAGTTGCTACTAGTCGTTATTCTTTTTGCGTGGCGACCAAAGCCAAAATGAGAGGATAATTAAAGGAATGCAGATACTTAATGCAATTACAATCATAATTGCCCGCTGTTTAACCATATCGGGCTCAGTAGATGTAAATACGTATACCGCTTCTTTAATGGCAAAAAGTGTAATAATGGTGCAGATTACAGCAAATACTTTCCTCATGGTTTGAATTTGAATGCAAAGATTGCATAAATTTTCAATACAGCTGTGAATTAAATAAAAAAGTCAGCCGGATAGCTCCAAACTGACCTTTGTTTAAACCAAATAAACCAAAAATTACTCTGCCGTTTTTACGGGAACTAAGTCTTTTAATTCTGCTTCGGTAAATAAGCGGTAATGTATTTTAAAAGTTTTTTGAAGCGGAGTTTCTAAAGAAAAACCACCAACTCCAAATCCATCCAGCACATCGAGCGTGAAATGCGAAAATTGCCAGTATTCAAAAAGATCGCGGTCTACCCAAAATTCGCAGCTTTCCACTTCGCCGAGGCAAACATCGTTCATGCGCAAATAGTAGCCTCCTTTTTCAAAACATTGGGGTTGGGTGCCCTCGCAACAACCACCTGCCTGGTAAAACATCAGTTCGCCATGTTTTTCTTTAAGTATTGCAATCAGTTCTTTTGCTTTTGTTGTACTGTCAATCCGCTTGATCATGATGGCTTTTGGATTAAGGTTCTTTCAATAGTAAAAATTACGGCAGATCTGTAATAAACCTGCCGCAATCAAATTAACCAACGGTGGATTTAATTTTTTTACTAAAAGAAACCTAGTTTATTTTTATCGTAAGAAATAAGCATGTTTTTGCTTTGACGGTAATGGCCCAGCATCATTTTGTGGTTCTCCCTGCCTACGCCCGATTGCTTGTAGCCGCCGAAAGGCGCTCCTGCAGGGTAGGCATGATATTGGTTTACCCAAACCCTGCCTGCCTGAATGGCTCTTGGTACCTGGTAAAGTTCGTGTGCATCGCGGGTCCAAACGCCTGCCCCCAGGCCATATAAGGTATCGTTCGCTATCTCAATGGCTTCTTCAACGGTTTTGAAAGTTGTAACCGCCAGTACCGGACCAAAAATTTCTTCCTGGAAAATCCGCATTTTGTTGTGGCCTTTAAAAATGGTGGGTTTAATGTAATAACCACCACCTAAATCGCCACTTAGCTCATTTACTTCGCCTCCGGTTAATACCTCGGCACCTTCTTCTTTACCAAGTTTAATATAAGCCGCAATTTTTTCGTATTGTATTTTCGAAGCCTGTGCACCCATCATTACCGTACGGTCTAACGGACTTCCAATTTTAATGGCTTTTGTACGCTCAATTACTTTGGCGATAAATTTTTCATAAATATCTTCCTGTACCAGCAAACGGGAAGGGCAGGTGCAGATTTCACCCTGGTTTAAAGCGAACATTACCGCACCTTCTACAGCTTTATCTAAAAAGGCATCATCTTCGGCCATTACCGAACTGAAGAAGATATTGGGCGATTTACCACCCAGCTCTAAGGTAACCGGGATGATATTTTCAGTTGCATATTGCATTACCAGGCGTCCGGTTGGGGTAGAGCCGGTAAAGGCAGCTTTTGATACTTTTGGATTGGTAACCAGCGCACGGCCAAGTTCTGCACCAAAACCGTTTACGACGTTCACTACTCCCGGAGGCAGTAAATCGCCTATCAGTTCCATTAATACCATAATCGATACCGGTGTGCTTTCGGCGGGTTTTAAAACCACACAATTACCTGCAGCAAGGGCAGGGGCCAGCTTCCAGATCCCCATTAACAACGGGAAATTCCAGGGGATAATTTGTGCCACCACACCAATGGGTTCGTGCACGATTAAGGATACGGTATTGTGATCTAATTCAGAAAGTGAACCTTCTTCAGCGCGGATTACACCAGCAAAATACCTGAAATGATCGATACCCAGGGGCAAATCGGCAGCCAGGGTTTCGCGCACCGCTTTACCGTTATCAATCGTTTCAACTGTGGCCAGGTATTCGAGATTATCTTCCATCCGCTGGGCAATTTTATTGAGTATAATGCTCCTTTCGGTTGAAGAGGTTTTGCTCCAGGTTTTAAATGCTTCATGTGCAGCATCAACGGCAAGGGCTAAATCTTCTTTGGTAGAATGTGCGGCTTTGGTAAATACTTTTCCATCAATGGGAGAAACATTATCAAAATACGCACCTTTTACCGGTGCGACAAATTTTCCGCCGATGTAATTATCGTAGTGGGATTTGAATACCGGTTTTTTAATTAAGTTTTCCATAATTATTATTGAATTTTTGCGGTTCGAAAACAACTTGTGGATGTTTCTGAAAAAGAATACCTTCCTGTTTGCTTTACGGTTTTAAGATTTGGTTAATACAAACCTACTGGCAATTGTGCGGTGGTGATAGTATAATTGCCTCAACCGATAGCATTATTGTTGCAGTGTGGCAATGCTAGCCGAAATACCTTTATATTTGAGTAGAGTAATACTCGCTAACCAAATCTTTATTGTTATGGCACATGTATTGGATCAGGTAAGTTTAAGTAAAACGGAAAGTTTGCAAACTTTGGTGGAGAACCGAACCTCTTATACTTTAGCGCGTTGCGAGCTAAATGTTTTTGAAACCTATACCGAATCGTACCGGGTTCCGCTTACTTTTAACGATTTTGTAATTACGAGTATGCTTCGGGGCAAAAAGGTAATGCACTTGTTCGATAAAAAAGGATTTGACTATTTTCCGGGCCAAACCGTTATCGTTCCACCGGCTGTAACCATGAAAATCGATTTTCCGGAAGCTACAAGTTTAAATCCTACCCAGTGCATTGCGTTGGCAATAGATCAGGATCAGATTAAGAAAACCATTGCTTATTTAAACGAGTTTTTTCCGAAAGAAGGCACTAACGAAAAGTGGTTGTTAAATTACGATCAATATCATTTTTACAACAATGAGGAAATTGCTTACCTGATTAACAAAGTGATCCGCATTTGCTCCGAACGCTCCAAGGAAAAAGATATTCTGGCCGATTTAACCTTAAAAGAATTGCTGGTAAGAATAATGCAAACCCAGAATCTGAATATCTTAAATAGCGATGCCCATAATGCCAACCATAACCCACTGGCTTTTGTGCTCAACTATATTAAGGCCAATTTAAACGAGAAGATTAATATTAATAGTTTAAGCAATAAGGCCTGCATGAGTAAAGCTACCTTTTACCGCCTGTTTAAACGCGAACTGGGCATTAGCCCAAACGATTTTATTCTGACCGAAAAAATTAATAAGGCCAAAGTGCTTTTATCGCAGCCTGGAGGTAAAGTCGCTTCTATTAGTTATGAACTGGGGTTTAGTGATGCCAATTATTTTATCCGTGCATTTAAAAAGATTGTGGGCATTACGCCCGGTGCCTACCAGTTGCAGGTTGCCAGCCAGTTAATCCATTAAATCATTTAGCTTATCGGTCAGCTGTTTTAAAGGTTTTGCAAAAATACTGTGGTTCATCCGTTTGGTAAGCCAGATAAAAGGAATACCAACCAGTGCCAGCAAAGCCATTTGTATAAAGAAATGCGGGAGCTGAATTACCTGTTCAAAGCTATGGTGTACATACAAGCGGTATGCCAGCAAGCCAATAGGACCAGCCAATGGCAAAAAGATATACCCGAAAATGGTTTCACCCCTTAAAATCTTTTTTATAGCCTTAAGGTTATTGGTAAGCACCTGCTGGGTGTTGGCATTGTAATCTACAGCCGTTTTAATTTTGTTGAAATCGCGCATACCCAATGCCCTGCAAATCTCGTAGGTAGCAACGATGAGTAGTAGCAATATTTTTAAATCTCCGCTGACAAATATAGCCAGGGCTAAAAGCGGGAGGTCAATGATTCTGATCCACCTTAATTTCCACTTCAATTTAAAAATCAGCTCCTGTAAAAGGCTATGCGCTTTTTCATCTATAGTGAGTTTCGCGGTTTCTATCTGGTCGGCTTTTGCGTTAAATTCTACACCCAGGTTTTGCCATTCTTGTTCTAAATTCATGTTATTTGCCTGTTAAAAGTGTGGTTAATTGTTGCTTAATGCGGTGTAATTTCACGTTGGTATGATTTCTGGATATACCCATCATTTCACTTATTTCGGCATTATCGAAACCATCGAGGTGTAGCATCACAATACTACGGTCAATTTCTGTTAACTGTTTAATGCAGCGGTATAGCCAGTCGGCTCGTTCCGATAGTTCAGGCGGGTCGAAATAGTGATCGAATACCTCGCGTGTTTTAAGCTGTGTTTGTTTTTGCTGTTTGCTTAAAAAAGAGAGCGATACATTTAAACTCAGCTTATACAGCCAGGTCGAAAATTTGGCCTCACCCTTAAAACGTGGATAAGCCTGCCAGCTCTGGAAAACAATTTCCTGGTATAAATCTTTACGGTCTTCCTCATCATCGGCATAGAGGTTTACCATTTTATAGATAATGCCTTTATGCGCTTCGAGTTTATCGAGATAAGATTTTGCTATCATACCTTATTTATCCTCGTGTGCTGGTTTAGCTGTAGATTTATCCGTTTTCTGATACTGATAGATTCCGATAACCAAAGATATTGCTGCCACAAGCAATAACGGATATTTTAAAAAGTAGGGCATGTTGGTACAGCTTACCACACAAATTAAAAATGCTGTTGTTCCGAATTTTGAGGTTTTGTTTTCCATGTCGCTTCAATTACTGATTAATTAATTTTGAACAGTTAGTAAGCAATAGCCTCAAAAAATTACAGCCAATTAAATTAATTTACTAGGTACCTTTTCGAATAGGTAATGCCCATCAAATCGTAGCGCTTAAATTGTACTTTCAGGCGTTTCTGAAAATCAGGATAATTGCGTTTTTCTTTCGGACTCCACAATACTTCGCTTAAGGCATCCAGCCGGGAAAAGCTGGTACTGTACTTTGGCGGGATTGGTAATGTATTCGCTCCACAAACAACCCTGTGCACCCCAAATGTATTTAGCCTGTTCGGCGTTTAATTCTGCCGGCACAGGTTCGTAGTTGTAAACATCTAAAAGGAGTGATGGTGTACTTGCAGTTAAACTATCTTCTTTTACAAACTGACCATGATTAAAGTACATTTTGTTTTCGGGGGTCATAATGGCTTTGTGATTTTGCTTTGCGGCCTCAATACCGCCTTTTTCGCCCTGCCAGCTCATCACCACCGCATTTGGAGCCAGGCCGCCCTGTAAAATCTCGTTCCAGCCAATAATGGTTTTGCCTTTACTGTTTACAAATTTTTCCATCCTGCGGATAAAATAGCTCTGCAGCTCGCTCTCATTTTTCAAACCATTGGCTTTCATAACCTGCTGCGAAACGGGAGATTGTTTCCACCACACTTTCGAAGCCTCATCGCCACCAATGTGAATATAGGGAGAGGGGAATAAGGCCATTACTTCTGTTAAAACATTTTCTAAAAACTTAAAAGTGGTATCAGAAGCCTGTAGCACATTGTTGTATTTGTTCATCATGCCCCAGGTTTCGGCCACCTCGTATTTTTTGTTAGGCTCGGTACCTAATTCGGGGTAAGCTGCCAATAAAGCCATGCTGTGTGCAGGCATTTCAATTTCAGGTATAATGGTCACGTAGCGTTTAGCTGCATATTCAACAACTTCTTTAATCTGTTCCTGCGTGTAAAAGCCGCCATGGCGAATGCCATCGGTTTTAATTACGGCATCTTTCGGCGTAATTTTTACTTCGGTTGGAAAAACCTGGTATTTGATGTTTTCATTTCCTCTTCCGGGCCATAAACCAATGATGCTGCCATTGCGCCAGGCTCCGATTTCGGTAAGTTTAGGATATTTCTTGATCTCGATCCTCCAGCCATGATCATCAGTTAAATGCCAGTGAAAGTAATTCATTTTATGCAGGGCTAAATAATCGATGTATTGCTTTACAAAGGCTACATCGAAAAAATGACGACTCACATCAAGGTGCATGCCACGGTAGCCGAAACGTGGATAATCGGTTATGGAAACAGCCGGAATACTTAACGTGCTGGCATTTGTGGTTGGGAGTAATTGAATAAGTGTTTGAATACCATAAAAGGCTGCAGTATCTGAACCAGCGAGTATGGTAATCGAATTTTGATTTGAATTTAGCTGATATTGGTTGGTTTTAACTTTTAATGGATCAATGATCAGGTTGATCATATTTTTGCGTTTGAGATCCGGGTTTTTGAACCATTTTAATTTTAAATGATAGTTTTTAGTCAGGTATTCATCAAGAAAACTGATGCAGGCATTGCCGCCAAAATCAGTGTACAAACTGGTAGTAATATCTAATTGAAAAGGTTTTTCCTGGGCTTTGAATTGAAGTGATACCGGCTGCGGAATAATACTGATCTCCTGAGCAGAAATTTGGAACGAAATAAGGATCAGAAACAAAAAGATAATTTTTCTCATACTGAAAAGGCTAGGTTACGCTTTCAAAAATAGTAATAATAGGAGGGATGTAAGAGATAAGTATGGAAGAACGGATTATTTTGTTACAAAATAAAAAAAGTCTTCATTGTGGGGAGGTGCGACGAAGCAATCTTACAACGGTTGCTGCGTCCATACCAAAAAGATTGCTTCGTCGGCTGAAAAAGCCTTCTCGCAATGACGGCAACCTAAACAAAAAAAAATCCCGATAACTTTCGCTATCGGGATTTTTTTATCAGTTAAAAAGAACTAGCCTTTTTTAGCTTTGCTTTCTTCGCCTTCTAATTGCGATTTCAATTGAGCCAATACGTCTAAGTCTCCTAAAGTAGATTTCTCTACAGAATCTTTAACTTTTTTAACCGCAGTTACAGCAGCTTTAGCTTCTTTTTTCTTAGTTGCTCTTTCTTCAGCAACAGCTTCAGCTTTAACCTCTTCCCAGATACGGGCGTGAGATACTACAATACGTTTTGCTTCTTTGTTGAATTCAATGATTTTGAAGTCATTGGTTTCTTCAGCTTTAACTGAAGTACCATCTTCTTTAACCATGTGTTTAGTTGGTACGAAACCTTCTACACCATATGGTAAAGCAATAACAGCACCTTTATCAGTTACTTTAACAACAGTACCCTGGTGAACCGAATCTAAAGTGAAGATCGTTTCGAAAGTATCCCAAGGGTTTTCTTCTAATTGTTTGTGACCTAAGCTTAATTTACGGTTATCAACGTCTAATTCTAAAACAACTACGTCTAATACATCACCAACTTTAGTGAATTCGTTAGGGTGGTTAACTTTTTTAGACCATGATAAGTCAGAGATGTGGATTAAACCATCGATACCTTCTTCGATTTCAACAAATACACCGAAGTTAGTCATGTTTTTAACAGTTGCTTTGTGCTTGCTTCCAACAGGGAATTTAGCAGCAACTTCTTGCCATGGATCGTTAGATAATTGTTTAATACCTAAGCTCATTTTGCGTTCGTCTCTGTCTAAAGTTAAAACTTCAGCTTCGATCTCGTCACCAACTTTTAAGAACTCTTGTGGGTTTCTTAAGTTTTGCGACCAGCTCATTTCAGAAACGTGGATTAAACCTTCAACACCTGGGATGATTTCTAAGAAAGCACCGTAATCTGCAACAGTTACGATTTTTCCTTTTACTTTAGAACCAACCTGAATGTCAGTACTTAAGTTTTCCCAAGGGTGTGGAGTTAATTGTTTCAAGCCTAAAGCGATACGTTTTTTCTCATCATCGAAATCTAAAACAACCACGTTGATTTTTTCATCTAATGATAATACTTCTTTCGGATGCTCTATGCGGCCCCAAGAAATGTCAGTAATGTGAAGTAAACCATCAACACCACCTAAATCGATGAATACACCGAAATCAGTAATGTTTTTAACAGTACCTTCTAATACCTGACCTTTTTCTAATTTAGAAACGATTTCTACTTTTTGTGATTCTAAATCGTCTTCGATTAACACTTTATGAGAAACTACTACGTTTTTAAACTCATGGTTAATTTTAACAACTTTGAATTCCATTGTTTTACCCACGTATACATCGTAATCGCGGATAGGTTTAATATCAATTTGAGATCCTGGTAAGAAAGCCTCAACGCCCATAATGTCAACAATTAAACCACCTTTAGTACGGCTCTTAACGAAACCATTGATGATTCTATCATTTTCAAGCGCCTCGTTAATTGCTTCCCATGATCTTTGGGTTTTAGCTCTTTTGCGAGAAAGGATCAATTGACCGTTAGCATCTTCTGGTGCTTCAACGAATACGTCAACTGAATCGCCGATTTTTAGATCTGGTGTATCACGGAACTCAGAAGTAGAAACTAAACCGTCTGATTTGAAACCTACGTTTAATACTACATCTTTGTTGTTGATTGAAACAACGATACCGCTGATGATTTCACCTTTAGTGATCTGGTTGAATGTTCCGGCATACATATCTTCAAACTTTTTACGGTCTGCTTCATTGTAGTTACCAAAAACTTTTTCATCTGCATCCCAGTCGAAATCTTCGCTTGGTGTTGCTAATGATGATTTGATCGATTCGATCGAAACTGAATCAGCTTCTGATTCAATCGTTTCTTTTTCAGTCAGGCGTCCGCCTTCTCCCTGAAGTTCAGCTGTTTTAGCTGCTAATTCTTTTTCTGCTACTTGTTTTTTAGCCATTAATTAATTATCTCCTTTTTCCCCTATTTAGGGACTGCAAAGGTAATACTTTTTTTAATTTTGGAAAAGTTTTTTTTAATAAATATAGCTGATTTTTAGCGCTTTATAATTTCCCTCTTGCGTAGAGGTGCCTGAAAGGCGGAGTGGTTATTTTTATTGATGGCCAATTTTTCAAAATGCAGCTGTTTTATTTTTGCATTTTAAGCATTCTATTAGGCCAATTATTTGAAGATGAACGCGCAGGAATAATCGGTTAATGCAGTCCCGCTATCGCTTATAGCCCTCTCCCGATGAATTATCGGGATGCGGGCTATTCCGCTCTATCGGGTTTAAAACAAGGGCTTGTACATAAAGCCTTTCCTCCTATGACTCGTCCCATCGGGACGAATCATAGGTAGGCAACGTGTGGAGGATATGGTTTTTCGTTCCATAGGAACTTTTGATGATTCTAGATTTATTTCTTTGTAAACGTCCCTCTCGTAAAACCCTCGCCAATCAAAGTTTGTTCATCCCTGATCAATAGCATGATGGTGTTTTGCTGGTCGTATAATTTAATCATATCGCCATCAATCACATATTTAGAGGTAAAAATAGAATCGTTGTAGGCATCGCTCACAGTAACCGAATCTTTCGATTTAAAATTGAACGATTTATACTGAATGTCTTCGCCACTGGCAAATGTGCCCGTAACCACTTTTTCGGCTACAAATGTGATGTAGCAAAAATAGCCCACCACTAAAATAACGATTACCGAGAAGGCAATTATAAACTTGTTACCACTGGCATATTTAAGCGAGAAATATAAAATGGCAAACAAAATAACCGCCACGACGGCAATAAAAAGAATGCCCGAATAATCTTTGCTCGATTGTGGTACCGACGCGGCAATGGTGGTTTTTTGTGCCTGAGCCTTTACCGGTGAAACCCGCACCAAAAATTCTTTACTTACCCAGCCTTCGCCATTGGTTACTTTAATTTTAAAGAAGGTTGCATTCGACGAATCGATAACCGCTACATTTTCATCTTTAGGCAGGTAGCCAACAATTTTGCTTTTTGCATCAGCCTTTTCGCGCACGCGTAAATCGTCGGCCATTACCCGATACATATCTTCACTACCCGATACTGTTTGCGTATTTGTTGCCGGGGTACTAGCCGCTGGTGTTACAGGTTTAGCTGTCGGGGCAATTAGTGCTAAAAAATCTTTACTTACCCAACCTTCACTGTTTTTTAATTTTATCTTGTAAAATTTAGCATCGCTGGCATCTAAAACCGCCACCTTTTCATTTTGAGAGATGGAGCCAATTACCTTACTTTTCGAATCTTTTGTTGCCCTAACGCGTAGTTTATCAGCGGTAACACGGTACATATCTTGTGCATTAACCGTAAGCGAGAGCATAAAAAGGGCAAAAAACAGGAATAAGATTCTGGTCATAAGTATGGGGGTTGCGTAAAGTAGTTTAATAAAAAATATGGCAACGACGTTAAGAGCAAACATCGTGCTAAGTGCTCCAAAATTAGGAAATAACTTTTAATACGCTTGGGTAAGAATGAAAAAAGGTGGCTACAGTCTTTAACTGTAAAACCACCATTATTTTATAATCAGGTATTGTAAAATTTACTCTTTTAAAATTTTTGCCAATACCTTATCCAGTTTAGCCTTGTTTTTCATGTAAGGTTCAAGGTCATAAAGCTGTACCGATTTAAAGTGGATTGGATGACTCTCGCTTTGTAAAGAAATATAACCTGAGGTTAATGGTTTGCCATCAACTTTAGCTTTGGGGTCGTAATTAGAAACACTGCCGCCACCAATTTGCGGTTTAGTATATTCTAAAACTACCTCACCACCAATAATGTGTTTAATTACCGAATCGCCTAAAACTAAAAACTCTGCGGTTACCCATTGGTCGCCGGCATAGGTTTTCGATTTAGAATCTAAACAATGTGGGGTAAATAATTTACCATTGTAATTAATTAAAGTGCCTGGTGTACAAACATTACTGGTGTGGCGTTCGTGTTCGCCATCGCCGCCCAAAATTTGTCCTTCAATAGATATGGGGAAGTCCTGGTTTTTTAACATTGTGGCAGGATCCTGGCAGTGCAGCATCGCGCCACTGTTTCTAAATGCCCATCCCGGACCGCCTTTTACCTGATCGCCAACAAAGCGATAGGTTACTTTTAACAGATAGGCTGAAAAAGGTTTTTTGTAAAAAATATGGCCGTACTGGTCGTCGAATTCCTTGTAACCATCATATCCAACTTTCATTAAGCCGTCTTCAACGCGGAAAGTATTGGCATAATTTTCTTTGTAATCGTGTTTGGAGATTTTAACGTTCCAGTCTTTTAAGTCTTTTCCGTTGAAAAGATTAATCCAGCCTTTTTGGGCGTTAGCACATAACGTTGAGGTAACTAAAAATAATGCCGTAAGGCACATTGATCTTAATTTCATATTTGCATTTGGGTTAGGTGCTAAAAATATGAATTTTTTTCCAATGTATTCTGTTGGCAATTCTCAGTTTACAATTCAATCAGGCTATTGGCAAATCACCACGCTAACTAATGAACTATTGACCAGTGAACTAATTTAGCCACTGATGCACGGATTAACACGGAGTTTTTTACCCGATGCTCACTAATGAACTATTGACGAATGAACTAGTGTGCCAAAAAGGGTTCAACATGGTATAAAGCAAAGGTGAGTTGCTCTTCCTGTGTTAAATCGGTATTGTCTAAAATGATGGCGTCTTCTGCTCTAATCAGCGGACTTTCTTTCCGGGTGGTGTCGGCATAATCGCGGTGGGCCAGATTTTCAAAAACTTCTTCCAAAGTGGTGTCGTTATTGCCTTTGCTCTCTAGCTCTTTAAAGCGACGTTCGGCCCTTATTTTTGGATCGGCTGTCATGAAGAATTTAACCGGAGCATCTGGAAAAACGGTAGTGCCGATATCGCGGCCATCCATTACAATGTTTTTCGATCTGCCCATGCGCTGCTGTTGTTTTACCATTTCATGGCGTACAATCCGGTGTGCAGAAACTTCGCTTACATTTTCTGAAACCGGCATTAAACGGATTTCATCAGAAACTTCTTCGCTGTTAAGGGTAATGTGCGATTCGTAATCGCGCGAATGGAAATTTAGTTCGATGTGTTGTAAGGCATCTTCAACTTTGGCATCGTTGGTAACATCAATGTGGTTACGCAAAAAATATAGGGTAACAGCACGGTACATTGCCCCGCTATCTACATAAATGAAACCTAATTTTTTAGCCAATGCCTTTGCCAGGGTGCTTTTTCCGCAAGATGAATAGCCATCAATAGCTATAACCAAGTTTTTCTTCATTCTGCTACAAAGGTAAAAAAAGCCGATGGGTTTACTAACTTTTTTTAAATCGATATTCTTTATACTTTTGCCGCATGTTACCTAGCAGAGAAGAAATTTTACGATCAGCCATTTTTAAAACGTCACGTAGTGGGGGTAAAGGTGGGCAAAACGTAAACAAGGTTTCGAGCAAGGTAGAGTTGGTTTTTGATATCGAAACCTTTGAATACTTTACTGATGAGGAAAAGGCTTTGCTTAAAGAAAAGCTGCAAAACCGTCTTGATAGCGAAGGTTTGCTGCATGTTGTTTCACAAGAGGATAGGAGCCAGCTGCTCAATAAAGAGAAAACTATTGCAAAACTGATCGATTTACTGAAAAAGGCATTGATTGTTCAGAAAAAGAGAAAGCCGACCAAAATCCCTAAAGGTATTATCGAGAAAAGGTTGAAAAATAAGGCTGTTACCGCTGAAAAAAAGAAAAACAGGAAAATGTTTGATTTTTAAAAGCATTATCAACAATCAAAGAATATAGCCTTTACTATATTTTCCCAAATCTGTAGTACAAGCTTAAACCGCCATAATTCTGCGCTTTTGCTACACTTTTAACTTCCTTGGTTTTAAAAATGATATTGAAATCGGCAGTAAACCTTTTTGAGCTGTAATTTACCCCAAACTGTTGTTCAAAAACAATGGGTTTAACGCCAAAAGTTAGCGGACTATTGTCTTTAAACATACTTCCCTGAATGGTAGCATCGTAAGCTACAAAATTGAGTTGCGGCTTTATGTAAAAGAAAAACTCTGAGCTATTTAGGCTTTTGGTTTTCGAATTCCCAATTACGGCGTTATGGTAGGCGGTGTTGAACAATTGATTGATTTTACCAGCCCTGAATAATACCGAAGCACCCAAGCCAGAAAAAGTTGTACCTAAGTTGGCATAACCCTGAGCACTGATATCGGCAATCGGATCTTCGGGCCTGAAAATGAGTTTGCTGTAATTTGCCGCTAAATTTACGGCTACTTCATTTTTAATCTGGTAATCCCAGCCTGCCGGAGTGTAAAAGCCAACCGTTTTATGCAAAAAGCGTTGGGCAGTTTGTGCAAGTGAGTTAGGGCCAACCGTACCCAATTCTACACTCGTTTTTAAAACACTTTCGTTTTTGTAAAATACCGAATAAGCTGCACCCGCGTATAAGTAACCGGCAAATGGACGGTCCTGATCTGATTTGTTGGGTACCTGACCCCAGTAAGGAGTATATATTTTTTGCCCGGCAGAAATTTCGTAGGTCTTTTTCTCAATTTTATCTGATAGCTTTTCGGTATTTAAAGCCCTACGGAAATAAATAAATAACCCGTTGGTATAATAGCGGTCGTTTAAAGTGGCCAGATAGGCATCGTTTTCGGTTTTAAAACCAAACTCGTTTTTAAAGGATTGTGCAAAACCGGTTGATACAACCAGACAAAAAACTAAAGCAGCTAAAAGTGATTTCATAAAATAGTCCCGATGATTATCGGGACTATAAAAGTATTTATTGTAATTGGATTTTTAATTGTTCTCTGTCAAAAGATTATAAATTAGTTTACAATCGGCGCAATTTTAACGCTTAAATCCAATGGTTTTTTTACTTTGTTTTTGGTGAGGGCCAAATCAATCACTTCGCTCATTTCATTCACGTAGTGGAATTTTAGGTCCTTGATATAGCTTTCCTTAATCTCTAAAATATCTTTGCGGTTACTTTTGCAAAGGATAATTTCTTTGATGTTTGCCCTTTTTGCAGCCAGGATTTTTTCTTTGATACCACCCACAGGAAGCACTTTTCCTCGTAAAGTAATTTCGCCTGTCATGGCCAGGTGCTGTTTAACTTTGCGTTGGGTAAAGGCCGAAGTTAATGCGGTAAGCATGGTTACGCCAGCCGAAGGGCCATCTTTTGGCGTAGCGCCGGCAGGCACGTGTACGTGTACATCCCAGTTATCAAATAATGTATAATCGATATCAAACTCAGCCGCATGTGCGCGTAGGTATGCCAGAGCAATTACAGCCGACTCTTTCATCACATCACCCAGGTTACCGGTTAAGGTTAATTTGCCTTTTCCCGGGCTTAAGCTCGATTCGATAAATAAAATATCGCCTCCAACACTTGTCCAGGCCAGGCCTGTAACCACACCAGCTACTTCGTTGCCTTCGTATAAATCCTTATCGTAAATCGGCGCACCTAAAATACGCTCTACGTCTTCCGGATTTAAGTTCGCATCGTAGGCTTCTTCCATGGCAATTTTTGTAGCCACACCACGAACCAGCGAGCCTATTTTTTTCTCCAAACCACGCACACCCGATTCTCTTGTGTAATCTTCAATCACCTTCTCAATCAGCGCAGGTTTCAGGTTAATATCTTTGGTTTGCAAGCCATGGTTTTCTTTCTGTTTAGGCAACAGGTATTTTTTGGCAATTTCGATTTTCTCCTCAATGGTATAACCGTTTACTTCAATAATTTCCATACGATCAAGCAAAGCAGGCTGTATGGTACTTAAAGAGTTTGCGGTAGCAATAAACAGAATGCTCGATAAATCATAATCCATTTCTACATAATGATCGTAGAAAGCATTATTTTGTTCAGGATCTAAAACTTCCAGTAAAGCAGATGATGGATCGCCGCGGTGGTCTGTTCCCACTTTATCGATCTCATCCAATACGAAAACGGGGTTATCAGCACCTGCTTTTTTTATAGAAGAAATAATACGGCCAGGCATAGCACCAATGTAGGTTTTACGGTGACCGCGAATTTCAGCTTCATCGCGGATACCACCCAATGCCATACGCACATATTTACGGCCTAAAGCTTTTGCAATCGATTTGCCTAACGATGTTTTACCAACGCCCGGAGGGCCAACCAAACATAAAATAGGGGCCTTCATATTTTGTTTTAGCTTCAGTACGGCCAGGTATTCGATAATACGCTGCTTCACTTTTTCTAAACCAAAGTGATCTTTATCCAGGATACGCTGTGCTCTTTTCAGATCAAAATTATCTTTGGTAAACTCACTCCAAGGCAAATCCAGAAGGAGTTCTAAATAATTTAACTGTACTGAATAATCGGGCGCGGCGGGGTTCATTCTACCGAGCTTGTCTAATTCTTTGTCAAAATGTGCAGCAACAGCTTTAGTCCATTTTTTCTTTTTGGCCCTTTCCTGTAAAGCATCAAATTCTAAATCGGCAGAGTTGCCACCTAATTCTTCCTGAATGGTTTTTAACTGCTGATTTAAGAAATAATCGCGTTGTTGCTTATCTAAATCGGTACGTACTTTTGATTGGATCTGATTTCTCAGTTCAAGCATCTGTAACTCAACCATTAGAAGCTCCATCACTTTTTGTGCCCTTTCCTGCAGTTTGTCCATTTCCAGGATTTTCTGCTTATCGGCCATTTCGGCATTCATGTTTGATGAAATGAAATTGATCAAAAATGAATTGCTTTCGATGTTTTTAAGTGCAATACTGGCTTCGCTTGGAATGTTTGGCGAAAGCTGAATAATCTGCGCAGACATTTCGCGTATAGATGCAATGAGGGTTTTAAACTCTTTGTCCGCTTTGTGTTTCTGCTCCTCGAATTTTTTAACCACAGCTTTAATGTAAGGCTCGTTCTGAACCTCTTCAATTAAGCTGAAACGTTGCTTACCCTGTATAATTACGGTGGTGTTACCATCAGGCATTTGCAACAGCTTAATGATGTTTGCAACGGTACCAACAGTGTTTAGCTGCTCAAAAGTAGGGTCTTCTATCGACACATCTTTTTGAGAAACTACCCCGATAATTTTGTTTCCCTTGTAGGCTTCTTTAATTAGTTTTATCGATTTATCTCGTCCAACTGTAATCGGAATAACTACACCCGGAAATAAAACCGTGTTTCGCAAAGGCAATATGGCCAGGCTTTCAGGCGTTTCCTCATTGTTCATTTCCTCCTCGTCTTGTTGAGACATTAAGGGAAAAAACTCTGTATCTTCATTGATTATTGGCATAGCTGTATGGAAATCAAATATATCTTGTTTACTCATTATCACATTTTCCGCTAACGACAAACTGGCAGTTTGATCGTATTCACTTTGTTTAATTTTTATATTAAGTTAACAATTTCAACTCTTGTGCCAAAGTAAAAATTATATTAATGTTATGTTAAAAAGGCAGGACAATTTAAATATTTCCCTCAATATCATATAAAGTATTTTTTTGCGTTTAAGCTAATGTTTGGTGACTTTGTGTCCAAACAAAAGAAATTAAAACTTTTAAATTATCAGAATAGGATTATATTGCAAAAAATTTGTCCTAGATGTTGTATCGGACGTTAGATTTGTTAAACTTATTAATCATACATGAACTATTTTAAACAGGCGATTTTAGCACTTATTATTTTTTCATCAACAGGCAGTTTTGCACAGGGTAACTACGAAAGAAGCATGCAGGCAATGATGAAAGGTGATTATAAAACAGCCGCTACACAATTGGAAAAAGCAAGTGCCAAGACTCCTGATAATGCAAATGTATTGCAGATGCTTGGTTATTCGTATTTCCAGAACCGGGAGTATGAAAAATGTATAGATACTTATAGCCGCCTGCTTGTAATCAAACCAAATGAAGTGTCGGCTTATTATTATCGTGGAATTGCCAGATTAAAAATTGCCAACGATCCAAAAGAATCGTTAAGTACCATGCGCGACAATTTTTACCAGGCATCACTTAAAGATTTTACCAAGGCTATTGAAATTAGCGGTGAAGAAGATACCCAAATGTTTCAGAATCGTGGCTTAGCCTATAAAGACTATGCAATATTTAAATCGTTTAAAGCCAAGAAAAAAGACGAAAAAGCTGCATGCGTAGCTCTTTTTAATAATTCAATTGCTGATTTTCAGAAAGTATTGACTTTGCAGCCACTTAGAAAAGATATTATTGATTGGGTAACTTACGATAAGGCGCAGATAGCTACCTTAAAATAAATAACATAACCCTTTAAAGTAAAAGGAGCCTCGATTTAGTCGAGGCTCCTTTTTTTATTTCAGCTTACCAATAATCAGGTATTTTTTAAGTTTTAACAGCCTGATTTTTTGTTGTTTGTTTATCTGGTACAAACTATCAGGGTAGTAGGTGAGGGTATCCTGCGATTGATATAAGATGTTTTTATTATCGATGATAATTTCAACCTTATTAATTTTTAAATCGCGTTTTTCAACCACAACTTTTTTAACCGGAATCCTTTTATTGTCAGAGGTATAGACATCAGCACCATTTTCCTTGGCAATTTTAAAACTTCCGCGCCAGGAGGTTTTATTGATATCGGCATTTACAAAAATGGCCAGCTCTTTCTGCCAGTCGGTAATGGCGGTTGTTTTATTTTCGGCCACTCCATTTACACTTACTGTTTTTTGTACAGTTGGGTTGAGTTTTTGCAAACGGGCTACTTCCTTTCCAAAATAACCCTTAATATCAAAGTATAAAAAGCTGGTATTTGCTTCGGCAGCTTTCCGTTGGTTACAGGAAAGCAGGACGATGGCAAATACCGCGATATATCGTTTTTTAATCATTATACCAAAACGTTTCCAGTCATTTCTGCTGGAATATCAACACCTAAAATTCTTAAAACCGTAGGGGCGATGTCGCCTAGTTTACCGTCGGCAATGGTTTTGTAGTCGTTATCGATTAAAATACATGGAACCAGATTAGTGGTGTGGGCCGTGTTAACAGAGCCATCGCCATTTACCATATATTCAGAGTTTCCATGATCTGCCAAAAGGATAAATGAATAGCCATTTGCCAGCCCGGTTTTAACTACAGTTTCTGCGCATTTATCGGCAGTTTCTACTGCTTTTACTACAGCTTCAAAAACACCGGTATGACCAACCATGTCTGGGTTGGCGAAATTTAAACAAATAAAATCTGCCCAGCCTGTTTCCATTTCTTTGGTAATGGCATCAGTAATTCCTGCAGCGCTCATTTCTGGCTGCAAATCGTAGGTAGCCACTTTTGGCGAAGGAATTAAAATGCGTTTTTCGTTTGCGAATTCAGCTTCTCTTCCTCCCGAGAAAAAGAAAGTAACGTGTGGATACTTTTCTGTTTCGGCAATACGGATCTGGTTTTTATGGTTTTCGGCTAAAACTTCACCAATGGTTTTGGTCAGATCGTCTTTGGTGAAAATTACGTTTACCTTTTCGAAACTTTCATCGTAAGTTGTCATGGTAACATAATACAACGGCAATTTGTGCATTTGTTGCTCAGGGAAATCTTTTTGTGTTAACGCAGTTGTAATTTCACGACCTCTATCCGTACGGAAGTTGAAGCAAATCACCACATCATCAGGTTGGATAGTTGCTACCGGAGCACCATTCTCTTGTGTAAGCACAACAGGCTTCAAGAACTCGTCGGTAATGTTTTCATCGTACGATTTTTTGATAGCAGCCAAAGCATCCTGGGTTTTTTCGCCGATACCGTTAACCATTACATCGTAGGCCTGTTTAACACGCTCCCAACGGTTGTCGCGGTCCATAGCGTAATAACGGCCAATTAAAGAAGCCAGTTTAGCATCTGTATTTTGAATGTGGTTTTGTAAATCGGTAATGAAACCTAAACCTGAGTTCGGGTCAGTATCGCGGCCATCTAAAAAGGCGTGAACATAACTTTTTACGTTCGATTCGTTAGCGGCATCGCAAAGTGCTTTTAAATGCTCAATATGGGCGTGCACACCTCCGTTTGATACCAAACCGATAAAATGTACTGCTTTGTTGTTCTTTTTGGCGTAATCGAATGCACTTACTAAAACAGGGCTATTGTGTAGTTCGCGATCGGCAATGGCTTTATTTATTCTGCCCAGCTCCTGGTAAACCACGCGGCCGGCACCTAAATTCATATGGCCCACTTCCGAGTTTCCCATTTGTCCGGCTGGTAAACCTACGGCTTCACCAGATGCTTCAAGCTTAGAATTTGGATAATTCTGTAATAACGAATCGAAAAAAGGAGTGTTTGCAGCATAGGCAGCATCAGAATTATCTTGTTTTCCGTAGCCCCAACCATCCAGAATTATAAGCGCGAGTTTTTTATTGTTTACCATCTTTATTTAAAAATTATTGATCTGCATTAAAACATTTTTACCTGAAACCTGTTTTAGTGTTTTGTTTATATGGCAAATATAACTTTATTGGATGTTATACAAATTAAGAAATCCTTTTTTTGATAAGCTAATGGCATAATTTTAGCTGTAGGCTTCTGTATAAAATACAGAAATGATCCGGAGCTTATTCTTATTAATCTTTAGTTTATCATCATTGTGTCGCCCCACAGCTATTCAGGCTGATATTATTGATGATTTGTCGTCGTATTTTAAGGCAGGCAATGCGAAAGAAATTGCCAAAAATTTCGCTTCTACTATCGAACTGATTATCGTTGATGAAGAAGATGTATATTCAAAAGCACAGGGTGAACAGATTTTAAGAGACTTTTTTGTCAAGCATCCACCCACCAAAACAAGTATTTTTCATAAAATTAATACCAACCCCAATTACCGTTTCGGTGTAGTTATTTTAAGTACTGCCAAAGAAACTTTCAGGGTTTCAATTACCATGAAAAAGTTTAATACTGCATTTTCGATTACAGAGTTGAGAATCGAACCAGCCAAGGATTAAAATCGGGTATTCAGCCCTTCATCATATCTTTATATCCATCAGTAAATTGTCTGCTAACAAATAATTCTTATTTTTGCGACATTAAAATCTACATTTTGGATACTCAACTTATACAACAATTCATAAAAAATGCCCTTACTGAAGATGTTGGCGATGGTGATCATACCTCGTTATCAACCATTCCTTCGGGCACACAGGGAAAAGCAAAACTCATTATTAAAGAAGATGGTATACTGGCAGGAATAGAGCTTGCTTTGGCCATTTTTAAGGAAGTAGATGCTGGATTAAAAGTTGATGTATTGTTGCACGACGGTGATTCCGTGAAAGTTGGCGATATTGCCCTTACCGTTAACGGAAGTACCCATGCAATTCTGATTGCAGAGCGTTTGGTTTTAAATTGTATGCAGCGCATGAGCGGTATTGCAACTAAAACACACCGCATTGTTTCTTTACTGGAAGCTACCAAGACTAAAATTTTAGATACCCGTAAAACTACGCCTGGCCTGCGCTATTTAGAGAAATGGGCAGTGAGAATAGGAGGAGGTGTTAATCACCGCATCGGGCTTTACGATATGATTTTGATTAAAGATAACCATGTGGATTATGCAGGCGGGATCTCGAACGCGATTAAGGCAGCTCAACAATATCTTTCTGATCAAAATAAAAACCTCCAGATTGAAATCGAAGTACGGAATTTAGAAGAATTGAAACAAGTTTTGGCCATTGGTGGTGTTGATCGCATTATGCTTGATAACTTTAGTTTCGAAAACTTAAGGGCAGCGGTAGCTTTAATTGATGGTAAATTCATTACTGAAGCATCGGGAGGTATAACCGAAGAGAATGTAGCCGAATATGCAGCATGCGGAGTAGATTTTATTTCAATGGGCGCACTTACACATTCTGTAAAGAGCCTGGATATGAGTTTAAAAGCATACTAAAGTGATTTGCGCTAAAATTAAAAGCTTATTTTTTGTATCATTGTAGGCTATGGTTACGGTTTATTCGCTCAGTGCTTTATTATTAGCTTATCTTTTTGGATCGATACCAACAGCTGTATGGCTTGGTCAGGCCTTTTATGGCGTTGACGTTAGGGAATATGGCAGCGGTAATGCGGGTGCTACCAATACTTTTAGGGTATTGGGCAAGAAAGCCGGTATTGCCGTAATGATTATCGATATTGCAAAAGGTTATACTGCAACCAATCTGGCTTATTTAATCGGTTTATCTGTAACCGGGCCACAAAACTCTGCACCATTTGTAAATTACCAGCTTGCCTTAGGCGTAACCGCAGTAATGGGACATTTATTTCCTGTTTTTGCCGGATTTCGAGGAGGGAAAGGAGTTGCCACGCTTTTTGGAATGATTTTGGCAGTTAACTTCGAAGCATCTATGCTTTGTGTTCTGGTTTTTGTTATTGTATTGCTGATTACGAAATATGTTTCATTAAGCTCCATCTGTGCTGGATTTACCTTTCCGCTCAGTGTAGTTTTTCTGTTTCAGGTTTCCATAAAATCGGAAGTATTGTACGGAATGGTTGTTTGTGTACTCATTTTAGTCACCCACCAAAAAAACCTCGAAAGATTGCTTAAAGGCAAAGAATCTAAAGTGTATCTGTTTAAGAAAAAAGCTAATTAATTAACAAGTACATAATCAAAAACTTATTTTCAATATTCCTGTTAATATGGGTATTACAGATAAGGGACGGATATCATTAACGACAGATTTTGTGAAACAATTCTTATTTCCGGTTTAAAAACGGAATTGTAATGATTGTTGAATAACCAAGAAAACTAAATTTATAAGAAATGAAAAAGTTATTTTTAACAGCAAGCGTTGCTGGTGTTTTACTGTTTAACTCTTGTTCTACAGTACCTTTAACCGGCCATCACCGGTTTGACCTGGTAAGTAATGATCAGGTTTTGCCAATGGCATTTCAAGCATATAGTACCTTTTTAACTGAAAATAAAACAACGGTTTTACCGGCATCTAATGCACAAGCCTTAAAGGTGAAAACCATAGGTAGCCGCTTAATTACCGCCGTAAAATCATACATGAACAGCAATAACTATGGTAATTTAATTGCTGATTACCAATGGGAAGTGAATGTGGTACAAAACAATGAAAAAAATGCCTGGTGTATGCCTGGCGGCAAAATTGTAGTATATACCGGAATTTTACCGGTAACGCAGGATGATGCCGGTTTAGCAACAGTAATGGGGCATGAAATTGCACACGCTATTGCAGGTCACTCTGCAGAGCGAATGTCGCAGGAAATGGTAGCGCAGGGGATAGGTGCAGCGGCAGGTGTTGCCTTATCTAAAAATCCAAAAACCCAATCCATCTTCAATACGCTTTATGGTGTAGGTACCCCTGTTGCGATGCTTAAATTTAGCCGTAACCAGGAGTTAGAAGCCGATCGTTTAGGCTTAATTTTCATGGCTATGGCCGGTTATAACCCTCAAAATGCCACTAGTTTCTGGAACAGGATGTCGGCGGCTTCTGCAGGAGCACAAAAACCAGCAGAATTTTTAAGTACCCACCCAAGTGATGCTACACGTATTGCTCAGATTCAAAAATATTTACCAGAAGCGCAACAGTACTACAAGAAGTAAGGTAGAAGGCATAAGGTAGAAAGGTGGAAGGTTTTGCATGATGCATAAACTTTCCACCTTTTTTATTTTTAAGAAAATAAGACGTAAATTAATTAGTTCAGATTTATGAGGTTATAGTCGGTTAAACATAATAAAGGTTGCAATGGACAGTTGCAGTTAGTCGTGAACTAATGACTAATGAACAATTGAACCAATTAATTACCCAAAACCTTCAAAATGGCACTGGCTTTTAGCAAACATTCTTCATATTCTTTCTCTGCATCGCATTGATAGGTAATTGCTCCGCCCACCTGGAAGGATAGGTATTTTGACTCGGCATTAAATAAAATGCTGCGGATAACCACGTTAAAATCGAAATCTCCATCGGGGCTGATACAGCCAAAAGAACCTGAATAAATACCACGTTTGGCTTCTTCATATTGCTCAATAAGCTGCATGGCCTTAACTTTAGGTGCTCCCGTCATAGAGCCCATGGGAAAAGCATTTTTAATGGCATCAATAAAATGAGTATCCGGATCGAGCTCACAACTAATGGTCGAGATCATCTGGTGCACCTGCGGGAAACTGTAAATGCCAAAAAGCTCATCAACCTTTACTGTGCCCTTAACAGCTGATTTGGTAAGGTCGTGACGTACCAAATCAACGATCATTACATTTTCGGCCTGTTCTTTAATATCGTTTCTTAAATCCTGTTTAATACGCTCATCTGTATCTGGGTTTGCACTGCGTTTTGCTGTCCCTTTAATCGGCTGTGATATTAACCGCTTGCCACGTTTGCACATAAACCTTTCGGGCGTGGCCGATAAAATATACTGGTTGTATACTTTAAAGTAACCGGCAAATGGAGTTGGCGAAAGGTGGTTCAGCGCTTCAAAAGTTTCGACAGGATTGATTTGTGCATTTTCTGCAAAGAATTCCTGACAAAAATTAACCTCATAAATATCGCCACGGATGATATGGCTTTTTAAACTTTCAATTTTGCTGATGTACTGCGCTTTTGAAATTTTCTGATTGATATTTAAGGTTACAGGTAATTGCTCAGTTTCGAATGGAAAGCTATTTATTTCATTTAAAATGGCCTGATCGCCAATTAATATTTCAGTTTTGCCATTTTTAAAAGCAATCAGGTATTTCGGAACAAAGAAATATAAATCCGGAAAGTTTAACTGATCAGCATGATTCGATTGTAGATTTTCCGTTTCGTTTTTAAGATCGTAACTAAAAAAACCGAAAAGCCATTGCTTATTGATCGATTGAAAAGCTTTTAACTGATCAAAGGCAGTACCTGAGGCACATTTTAGTTCGCTTTGTACTCCTGCTGCAATTACAAAATCGTAGGCCGAGTAAGCGTCTTTATATTGATTGGAATCAAGAAAGCAACAAACATCGAACTGGTTAGCCCAGTGCAGTGCTTTTTGTTTGAAATCTGATATGTTTTGTAGGGTTTTCAAGCTGCGGCAAAGGTAAAAATAGCGCTGGTAATTGTAAGAAATTAATTTTTATCTTTTGAAAAGCTATAATCCCCGTTTGCAATGAGGATTGATGAGGTGGGCGATTATATCACATATCTTGAAATCACATTACAAGTGTTGCACTCGTTCATCTTCGTTACAAACGAGGACGATTGTAATGCCCATAAAAAAAAGCAATCCATTTTGGATTGCTTTTTATGTATTTCCTTCATTTCGACCGAAGTGCCTGCCCGTACAGGCGGGGAGAAATCTGTCAGTATGACGATATTGATTAATGCAACTCTAAAGTTTGTGCTCTGTCTGGTCCTACTGAGAGGAATTTGATTGGCACTTGCAATTCTTTTTCTAAGAAGGCAATGTATTCAGTCAATTTAGCTGGAATTTCGTCAGCAGAAGTGATTTTAGTTACATCAGTTGCCCAGCCATCAATTGCTTTTAATACTGGTTTCGGTTCGATAGAAATGATGTCATATGGCATATAATCAATCGTTTCGCCATTATATTCGTAGTGTGTACAAGCATAAATGGTATCAAAAGTATCCAGAACATCGGCTTTCATCATAATTAATTCGGTAACACCGTTTAGCATGATGGCATATTTTAATGCAGGAAGATCGATCCATCCACAACGACGGGCACGGCCTGTGGTTGCACCAAACTCATGACCCAAGGCACGTAAATTCTCACCAACTTCGTTATCTAATTCTGTTGGGAAAGGACCACCACCTACACGGGTGCAATAAGCTTTGAAGATACCGTAAACAGCACCAACTTTATTTGGGGCAATGCCTAAGCCGGTGCAGGCACCAGCAGTTGTAGTGTTGCTTGAGGTTACAAAAGGATATGATCCGAAATCAACATCCAGCAAAGTGCCTTGTGCGCCTTCTGCTAAAACAGCTTTACCTTCTTTCAGGTAGCCGTTTACAAAATGCTCGCTATCTACATGAGGGATGGTTTTTAAGAACTCAATAGCTTCAAAAAAAGCAGCTTCTTTCTCTGTCAGTTCATATTCAAAACCTTCGTAGTGAGAAAGAATTTCAGTGTGTTTTTCTACCAGTTTAGCATAACGCTCTTTAAAATCAGGTAGGGTGGTATCACCAACACGTAAACCATTACGGCCGGTTTTATCCATATAAGTTGGGCCAATACCTTTTAAGGTTGAACCAATTTTGTTTTTACCCATGCGTGCCTCGTTCGCAGCATCTAATAATTGGTGAGTAGGTAAAATTAAGTGCGCTTTACGGGCAATTACCAGTTTACCTTCTGCAACCGGATCATGACCAGCTTTTTTTAGATTATCTAATTCTCTTTTTAAGATAATAGGGTCTATTACTACACCATTTCCGATCAGGTTCATGGTTTTTTCGTTAAAAATTCCTGATGGGATAGTATTTAAAACGAATTTTTTGCCATCAAACTCTAAAGTATGTCCGGCATTTGGGCCGCCCTGGAAACGGGCAATAAGATCATATTTTGGACTTAGTACATCAACGATTTTTCCCTTTCCTTCATCGCCCCATTGCAGGCCGAGAAGTACATCTACTTGCGTCATTATTTAATAAATTAAGCTGGTTTTATTTGTATTATAATTTAATTTGTTTCCAGATTTGCTGCTGTAGCGGCACTTTCGTTTACTTTATTGGCCATACTGCAATCAGAGCAAAAACCATAAAGATTTAACGAGTGGTGTTTAACATCAAATTTTAAGAGATCACCAACCATGGTTTGGATCTGGTGTATCCGGGGGTCGCAGAACTCTACTACTTTACCGCATTCGATACAGATTACGTGATCGTGCTGGCGGTAACCATAAGATTTTTCGAATTGCGCCATGTTTTTACCAAACTGGTGCTTGGTAACTAAGTCGCACGAAACCAATAACTCCAGTGTGTTATAAACCGTTGCACGGCTAACGCGGTACTTTTGGTTTTTCATGTGAATGTACAGGGTTTCCACATCAAAGTGGTCGTTTCTTGAATATATTTCTTCCAATATAGCGAAACGCTCTGGTGTTTTACGTAGATTTTTGTTCTCTAAATAAGCCTCAAAAATCTTGCGAACGAGCTCATTTGTTTTTTGTTCAGACATAGTTTTTAAACTCCATTCAAAGGTAGTCAATTAGTTTGATTGTTCGAGGGTTAGATTGTTGAAATGTTGTAATAAGTCGGAGGTCGGCAAGACTGAAGTCCGAAGTTCAATCTGAAAATAGCGTATAACTTACCATCTAGACTCCCGACTCCGGACTTCCGACTTTCGGACTAATTATGCATCAAACCTCGTAACCCCTGTAACTCCTCTAACTTTTAATAAATTTTTAATCAGGTTTTCTAAATGCTCGGTATCGTTAACAAAAATCATAATCGACCCGTCAAATATTCCTTCGTTGGTATCAACTGTAATCGACCGCATGTTTACTTTAAAATCGGTAGAAATTACCCTGGTAATGTTATTAATCAAGCCAACATCATCGATACCAACAATGCGTAAACCTGTTAAGAAAGTAAGTTCCTGTTGTTTATTCCATTTGGCTTTAACTACCCTATAACCGTAGTTCGACATCAATTGGGCTGCATTTGGGCAGTTAGTACGGTGGATTTTTATCCCTTCACTTACGGTAACAAAACCAAAAACGTCATCGCCCGGGATTGGGTTACAGCAGGCGGCCAGGGTATAATCTATTTTTTGCTGGTCTTCACCAATTAATAAAATATCATTTTCAGCGCCTTTAATTTTGGTTTTAACCATATCAACCGTTAGGTTTTCTGGTCGTTCAGGTGCCCTGCTTTCTACTTCTTTCTCACTTGATAAATATTCTTTAATGTCTTTAAGCTCTATTTTACCCAGGGCAACATTAACGAAAAGCTCCTGCGTTGAAGGCAGTTTAAAGAAATAACTCAGTTTTTGGAGGTTATCGGTATTATAGGTGATTTTTAGCGATTTCAGCTTTCTTTCTAAAATCTCCTTGCCATTTTCGGCAATTTTTCGCTTTTCTTCTTTTAATGACGACTTGATTTTCGACTTGGCCTTTGCTGTAACCACTACATTGAGCCAGTCTTCTTTTGGCGTTTGTTTGCTTGAGGTGATAATTTCTACCTGATCGCCGTTTTGCAACTTGTAAGAAATAGGTACCAGTTTATGGTTAACCTTGGCACCAATACAGGTTGCGCCCACATCGGTATGGATTTCGAAAGCGAAATCTAAAGCGGTCGCACCCAATGGTAACTGGATTAAAGCCCCTTTTGGGGTGAAAATGAAAATCTCATCTGAAAAAAGATTCATTTTGAAATCGTCGAGAAAATCCAAAGCATTGGCTTCCGGATTATTCAGCATTTCGCGTACTTTCTGTATCCACTGGTCTAGTCCGTTATCGTTGCTCGATTCTTTATATTTCCAGTGAGCCGCAAAACCTTTTTCGGCAATTTCATTCATTCTTTGCGTACGGATTTGTACTTCTACCCATTGGCCACGTGGGCCCATAACGGTAGTGTGCAGACTTTCGTAACCATTTCCCTTTGGTGATGAAACCCAGTCGCGCAAGCGGTCGGGATTGGGGCGGTACA
This sequence comes from Sphingobacteriaceae bacterium, assembly GCA_965284455.1. GTDB lineage: Bacteria > Bacteroidota > Bacteroidia > Sphingobacteriales > Sphingobacteriaceae > Pedobacter. Next base: position 2,937,578 of record OZ260086.1, on the reverse strand, counting down.
AATCGGTTACAATTGAATAGGCTTTCCAGCAATCCGCCTTTTCATTTTCGGGTGCCGAATCCAGGATAATCCGGATGGCAAAAAGATCGTACACCTCTTCAAAAGGGATGTTTTTCTTTTTCATCTTATTCCAGATGGAGTGGATAGATTTTGGCCGGCCATATACATCAGCAACCAACCCTTGTTCGTGTACTATTTCATCAATAGGCTCTACGAATTTTTTGATAAAGAGCGCCCGCTCTGCTTTTTTCTCGTTGAGTTTCTTGGCAATAAATTTATAGGTGTCAGGATCAAGATATTTCATAGAAAGATCTTCCAATTCTGATTTTATGGCATATAAACCCAAACGATGGGCAAGGGGGGCATATAAATAAATGGTTTCGGATGCGATTTTAAGCTGCTTATGGCGTGGCATAAAATCCATGGTACGCATGTTATGCAACCTATCGGCCAGTTTGATCAGGATTACCCTTACATCATCGGCCAGGGTAAGCAGCATTTTACGAAAATTTTCGGCCTGCAAAGAGCTGTTGGTATCAAAAACACCCGAAATTTTAGTTAAGCCATCTATAATTTTGGCAGTTTTCTTGCCGAACTCACGTTCAATATCTTCTAAAGTAATATCCGTGTCTTCCACCACATCGTGCAACAAAGCGCACACAATAGAGGTCGTGCCCAAACCGATTTCTTCGGCGGCAATCTGTGCCACGGCAATGGGGTGATAAATATAAGGTTCGCCCGATTTTCGGCGCATATCTTTATGGCTTTCGAGTGCCATATCAAAAGCTTTGCGAATTTCCTTTTTATCGCCCTTCTGTAAAGTAGATTTACTAGCGCGTAATAATGCCCTGTATCTTTTAAGAATCTCTTGCTTTTCTGCCTCTAAATCAATCACTAACTCTGTTTTCATTTGTATTTTTTGCGTAAAAATTGCGTCTTATTTATGAATAAAACTTATATTAGTTCTGTGGAACAACTAATATATGAAATAACACCTAACTTTGTAAAAGTATAAATTTATGAAAATTAAAGGGCTCTTTTTTCTTTGTATTGTAATGATTTATGGTGTTTCACTGCAGGCGCAGGAACCAGCTGCTCCCGTATTCCCTAAATTAGGTAAAAACGATACAATCAGAGTAGCCTCTACCAACGATAATGGAATAATGATTCCATGGATGCAATTGGAAGATGTATCTATCTTCGCTCAGCGGATATGGAAATCGCCTGCTGAACAAGTAGCTTATAACCGTTTAAGATACAATGTGTTAAAAGTAATGCCTTACGCTTTGTTTGCCAAACGCAGGTACGAGCAATTGGAACAGGACCTGGCCCGAACACCGGAAAAAAAGGAACAAAAACAACTGGTTAAGCAATGTGATAAAGAAATTAAAGACATGTTTAACCGCGAAATAAAGGAACTAACGATTACTCAGGGACAGATTTTAACAAAGCTGATTGATCGTGAAGTTGGCCGAACCACCTACGATATTGTAAAACAAACCAAGGGAGGTTTTGCCGCATTTTCTTATCAGATTGTTGCCCGCGTGGTTGGCCACAATTTAAAAAGCACTTACGACCCGACAGAGGATAGGGATATAGAATCTATTATCCGCACCTCGGGTTTTTATCAATAAAAAATAATGCAGGAAAGCTTTCCGAATATTTATCCGTTTAAGGTTAAGAAAATCAATGGCGAAGATCAGCCTTTATCAGCCTATCGGAATAAAGTAGTACTCATCGTAAATACAGCATCAGCATGCGGATTTACACCACAATTGAAAGAATTACAACAGCTTAAAGACGAAATTAACCATCCCGACTTCGAAATATTAGGCTTCCCAACCAACGATTTTGGTAAACAGGAACCTCTTGACGGTACCGATATTGCTTCCTTTTGCGAGGTTAACCACGGTGTTAAATTCCCGGTTTTTGATAAAATTATGGTGCGTGGGCAGTTGATGCACCCGCTTTACCAGTTTTTGAGCGATAAAAAACAAAACCATAAATTAAGTTCGAAGCCCCGCTGGAATTTTCACAAATACCTGGTAAACAGAAATGGCGAGCTGGTTGATTTTTACCTGCCGTTTACCAAGCCTTTAAGTACAAAAATCAAAAAGAAAATTCAGCAGTTGCTGAATCAAAATACCCGATAAAACCTATGAAATTAGATATTTTAGTTATAGCCGTTCATCCTGACGATGCTGAGCTTTGCTGTTCAGGAACAATTTTAAAACATATTGCACGGGGTAAAAAAGTTGGGATCGTAGATCTTACCCGTGGTGAACTGGGTACGCGCGGCACTGCCGAAACCCGGGACGAGGAAGCTGCAGACTCGGCCAAAATACTGGGGCTGCATGTGCGCGAGAACCTGGGCATGCGCGATGGCTTTTTCCAGAACGATGAGTTTCATCGTTTAGAGGTGGTTAAAGTAATCCGTAAATACCAGCCAGAAATTATTTTAAGTAATGCCTTAGAAGACCGTCATCCTGATCATGGTCGCGCGGGAGATTTGGTTTTCGATTCGGTGTTTTTATCGGGTTTACCCAAAGTAGAAACGGTTTTAAATGGTGTTAAACAAGAAGCGCACCGCCCGAGATTACTTTTACAATATATTCAGGATCGTTATTTAAGACCTGATATTATTGTCGATATCTCTGAACACATGGATAGCAAGATCAAATCGATACAGGCATTTAAAACACAGTTTTATAATCCCGATGTAGATGGATTGCAAACTTATATTTCATCGCCAGAGTTTTTTGAAAGTGTGATTGGCCGGGCAAGAGAGTTTGGCAAGAGTATTGGCGCAACTTTTGGTGAGGGCTTTACCTCGAGGAAATTGTTAGGGGTTGATAATCTGTTTGATTTGAGGTAACCTCTTTTTTAACCGTAAAGAAAAGAAGTCCGCGCAAAGAAAGCAAAGTTAGACCCAGCATACTTTAATTATTCATGATGGTTTCGTGCAGGCACGAAACCATTTTTTGCTTTTAGGCTCCTGGTCCTTACTTTTCTTTGCGAAAAAACTTTGCGTGTTTTACGGTTAAAATGAAACGCCAACAAAACCGCCTCTTTATTTGTTATCCTCAAAACGAATAATAATGGCGAATATATTCTCTTCTCTTAAAAACGCGTATAAGCTTTTTAAACATGTCGATTTCGATAAGTTAGATGCCTTGTCAAAAAAAGTCGATCTGCCTAAAATGGTCGAAACGATCTCCAGTCTGGATGATAAACAGATTCAGGGGATGATGAAAATGATGGGTGGTTCGCAAAAAAAGAAAGAATTACCACCTATCGAAGGCGATTTTTATCACCTTGGCGATGAAGCTTTAAAAGATGAAGACCGTGAGTTGCAGTTAAAAGTACGCGCTTTTTTAGAAAAGGAAGTTAAGCCCATAGTAAACCAATATTGGAACAAAGCTGAATTTCCGTTCGAAATTATACCCAAACTTGCCGAACTGAACATTTGTGGGTTAACCTATAAAGGTTATGGCTGCCCAGGTAAATCGAACCTGATGGAAGGTATTTTAGCCATGGAAATGGCCAGGATTGATACCTCTATTTCAACCTTTTTTGGTGTGCAAAGTGGTTTGGCTATGGGGTCGATTTATTTATGCGGATCGGAAGAACAAAAGCAACAATGGCTGCCACTCATGCAGCAGTTTAAAATTATCGGGGCATTTGGCTTAACCGAGCCCGAAGTAGGTTCGGCTGCTGCAGGTGGTTTAACTACAACCTGTAAAAAAGTAGGTGGGAAATGGGTTTTAAACGGTCAGAAGAAATGGATTGGCAACGCAACCTTTGCCGATATATTGGTGATTTGGGCACGGGACGAAGAAAGTAGCGATGTAAAAGGCTTTATTGTTAAAAAAGACAATCCTGGTTTTGCAGTGGAAAAAATGCAGAATAAAATGGCACTGCGCATTGTGCAGAACGGAATTATAACTTTAACCAACTGCGAGGTAGATGAGGCAGATCGTTTACAAAATGCAAATTCATTTAAAGATACTGCAAAAGTTTTGCAAATGACCCGTGCAGGCGTGGCCTGGCAGGCTGTCGGTTGTGCAAGAGGCGCCTACGAGAATGCCCTCGATTATACCCGAACACGGAAACAGTTTGGTAAACCGATTGCCTCCTTCCAGTTGATTCAGAACCATCTGGTAGAAATGCTTTCGAACTTAACGGCTATGCAAACACTCTGTTTTCGTTTATCCCAGCTGCAGGATCAGGGCTTGCTGAAGGATGAACATGCTTCGCTGGCCAAGGTTTTCTGCTCGCTGCGTACACGTGATGTAGTAAGCAAGGCGCGTGAGGTAATGGGTGGAAATGGTATTTTATTGGAATACAATGTAGCCCGTTTCGTTGCCGATGCTGAAGCTATTTATTCTTATGAAGGTACTAAAGAGATTAATACCCTCATAGTTGGACGGGCAATAACGGGTTTTTCGGCTTTTGTATGATGATTCGTTAGTTGCTGAATCTAATGGTTTGTGTTTTCACAAGCCATCTACTATAAACATATTCTGTTCGTAGAGTTAAGCATAGCGCCTCTACGAATTTCCCGATAATATGGAATTTTCAAACTCAATGGCTAAGAAACGAGTCGGAGACTCTTTTCCATTCAGGAATCCGTAGAGCCTTTCAGAACTCTATGGACAGACCGATGGCGGCTAAAAAGGATGTTTATTAAACGCTACCTGGCTCATGGCACTTTTTTCGTACAAAGCAATACAGGCTTTATTGAAAACCGGATCAAAATTAACTTCACCTGGCTGTAAAATTTGTGGAACGTTTGCATTTTGCATAAAGAAGTAAACTTTGGTGTTGCCATACTTGGTGTGTGGCATTAAATTACCATAATCTTCTATTTCTTTCCAAACCGAATCTTTAACCGTTACCACATAAATACGCTGTACAGGCCCGGTGTTGTTATCGTTTCTGTATTTGGCAATTTCTTTAAAACCCGCTTTCATATCCTCAATTCCCGGTTGGTTAAAAGTATCTTTAACCATAAAGAAAACCAGGATTAAAACAATTGCTGCAATACTATAAATAAGAGATTTTCTGCTCATGCTTACAATAAAGGCAATATTTTTTCCATAATGGTCAAGCCTTCGTCAATATGTTTTTGTTCAATGCAAAGTGCCGGACGGAAACGGATTGTTTTTTCGCCACAACCTAAAAACATTACGTTGTTTTCCAGTCCTTTGCTGATAAATGAATTCCGCATTTCTTTATCCGGAAAATCGAATGAGCAAAGCAACCCTCTTCCGCGTACGTTTGCCATCTGATCAAACCGTTGCGATAAGTTTGCCAACTGATCCTTTAAATAAGTACCCATTTTTGCTGCATTTTCGCAAAGCTGATCTTCTTCTACAATTTGCAGAATCTGGGTTGAGCGTACCATATCCACCAGGTTGCCACCCCAGGTAGAGTTAATACGGCTCGGTACCTTAAATACATTGGTTTCTATTTCATCTATCTTTTTCCCTGCCAAGATGCCGCATACCTGCATTTTTTTTCCGAATGCTAAAATATCAGGGCGTGCCTTTTCGCTAAAGTGCTGGTGACACCAGAATTCGCCCGTTAAGCCAACACCGGTTTGCACTTCATCATAAATTAAACAAGCTTCATTTTCATCAGCAAGGGCTTTTAACTGGATCAGGAATTCTTCGCGCAAATGGTTGTCGCCACCTTCCGATTGGATAGGCTCTACAATAATGGCACAGATATCATCTTTATTATCGGCAAAGGCTTTTTTAATCTGAGCAATAGATGTTTCTTCAGTTTCGATTGCGTGCGACAGGTTATTGCCCGATAACGGGAATTTAACCTCCGGAACCGAAACTCTTGGCCAGTCAAACTTGGCAAACCATTTGGTTTTATCGGGCAGGGTATTGGTTAAACTCAGCGTATAGCCAGTTCTACCGTGGAAGGCCCTTTCAAAATGAAGCACCTTAAAGCCCTTCTCGCTCGTATAGCCCTTTGCAAAGTTCTTTTGCACTTTCCAGTCCATGGCAACTTTCAATGCATTTTCTACCGCCAGGCCACCACCTGCAATAAAAAAAGCATGGGGCAGGTAATCGGGGATCCCCACTTCGGAGAAAGTTTCTACAAATTGTGCGTATTGCTGGGTGTAAACATCAGAGTTTGATGGGTTGGCCATTGCAGCCTGAAAAAGACTTTGCTTAAAAGCCTCATCATTGATCATTTTGGGGTGATTGTATCCTAAAGGAACAGATGCAAAACAGGTGAAAAAATCGAGCAGGGTTCTATTGTGTTTCGAATCATAAATATAGGCGCCCTGACTCTTTTCCATATCGTAAGTCAGATCGAAACCATCAGCTAAAATGTGCTTACTTAACGATTCACTAACGCGGTTTGCAGGTACTGTTAATTGATACATAAACTTGGATTTGGTATAATCCAAATTTAGTTAAATGTGCCTGAAATCAAAATTTAAGCACTTTTTGTGCCTGTAAAGCAAAAAACAGGTTTAAACTGTTTAAAGTATGTTTATAGACAAATTCGTGTTTTGGACTTCACAGGTGTGGAAAACTTTTTTGCTAAAAACTCTAATCTAAACTTCAAACTCATCCATTCTCAATAATGTGTATTGGCTTTCTTGCCTTGTCACTCATTTCAGCTGGGGGCTCTTATTTCTGATGATTAAATTGATCTTTGTTTTCATTGCAAAATTATTTAAAACAAATTTGCTGACTTTGTCTGAATGAATTTCACAACATTCAAATATTGTGAAGGAATTTTTCTATTCTATAAAACTAAGAAAGGATTTATGTGAATTATATTGTTTTGGATATTTATTACCGCAATAGATCTCTTTATTTTTGTTTTTTTAATGTCGAATAAATCTAAAAAATTATTTGATTTCCAATTTATGGGAATCTTTAATAAGTATTTTTCACATTACTTGAATGGTGTGAAATTTTGATTCTCAAAACTTTTTGAACTTGAGGCAATCTCAGGAATTTTTGCCAATATAATTTGTTTGAATCCTCGACTTAGATACGTAGCCCTAACTGGAAAAATTTCGAACTTTTTCTTATCTGATTTGCAAGAATTGCCGAAAGTTGCAAATCATTTTAAAGTTTAGAGAAGTAAGTGGACAAACCAATTTATTTGACTCCATTCCACCAATTTTTAAATATTGAAAATGCTATGATAATTAAGGTGTTATTATAAAAATATTTTTAGCGAGATGGGGTCAATTGACAGTGGTTTATCTAACCCCTACAATACGATCTTATTGTAGATAGGTTCGGTAGTTTTTCTAAGAAGGGATTGGGGCTGCATCCCTTGTTGAGTAATTAGTGCTAAAGATAATCTTATCCAGTATGTTGATATCAACCCAGGCAGAAAAGTCTTTTTCTTCAGCATTTAGCTTAATAGCAACGTTCTTTTTGTTCGCCCAAGATTGAAAGTTGTCGGTAATTTCGCTAAGGAAATTGGTAACGTTGTTGTATGTGAGATAAACCTTAAATTTTTGATGTACGGTTTTCCTGCGGAAACTTTTTGATTGCCCTGATTCTGTAAAATATGTCCTTCCTTTTCAATCATTTTACTTTTAGAATGTAGCCTAGGCCATATACATTTTCTATACTGACATGGTCTGAGGCCTTAAAGAGCCGTCGTAGCCTTGAAATAAAAACCTCAAGGCTCTTTCCATTAAAATAATCGTCGTTTCCCCATAACGCCAATAAAATATCTTTTTTTTTGACTACCTGATTGATATTGCCTGCCAAATGGTCCAAAACTTCTGACTCCCTTACTGTAAGGGAAACTTCTTTGCTGTCGGGCATGCGTACAAACAGCTGGTCTTTTTGGTACCTGATATCGCCTATGTTGATAAATCCTGGACTGGATGCAGATTGTGCATTTGGAACGCTGGAAAACTTATTGATGATATTGCCAATCCTGAGTACGAGTTCCTCAATTTCAAACGGTTTTGAAATATAGTCTATTGCGCCAATCTTGAGGCCACGAAGACGGTCCTGTTTTTCGTTGTGAGCGGTAAGAAAGAAAAAAGGTTGATTGGAATTGATCTTTACCATCTCTGATGCCAGGTCAAAGCCGTTCATATCCGGTAACTGTACGTCAACGATAACCAGTTTATTATCAAACCAGTTTGTCTTATAATATTCCAAGGTATCTACAGCTGTTTTGAACCATAGTACACTAAAGCCCCTCAATCTCAGATATTCTGAGATCACATTGCCCAGGTCTATTTCATCTTCAATTATTAGGATATCATAAATCATAAAATCTTTGGATTAATGATGCGTAGCCGTCACGGTCTGTGCAGGTATATTCACAAGGAATTCGGTTCCCTTTCCCAATTCTGTCCTTAAGCTGATTTCCCATCCATGAATATCCAAACACTGTTTTACATAGTACAGACCCAAGCCAAGTCCGGGAATAGTGCTATCCTTGCCCGAACGGAAGAACTTATCGAATATTTTTTCCTTCATTACATCTTCAATTCCGTTTCCATTGTCCTTGATATGGAGGATGTAACCACCCTTATGTTCGGTAATAAAGAGCGCAGTCATTTTTATATCGTTATGATTGTGCTTAAAGGAGTTGTCCAGGATATTCTGTAGCATGGTTGTAAACACAAAAGGATCTATCATGATCATTATTTCCGAACCATGGGGGTCAAATGTAAGACTGTCCGGTTCTTGAACTTTTATTTTATAATCATTAACCAAAGTAAGAACTGCATAATTGAGATCTGTTTCATCCAGATTGATGTTCTTGTTAATTTCCGAGATTTCTAGCATCTGGTTAATGTGCGAATGGAGTCGTCTGGCCTGTCTCTCTACAATATGCACAAGCGCTTTCACGCGGGACCTATCATTGAGAACTTCGTCTTCATCAAGACTTTTGCTTGCCACTAGTATGGTAGTGATCGGTGTATTAAACTCGTGTTTTATACTGTTCAAGAAATCAGATTTAACATCTGACTCTTTTTTCTGGCGCATCCAGCTGATATAGGTATAATAGTTAATCCCTACAATAATAATGATGCACAGTGCGACCAAAGAAAATGTTGGCAGCATTTGATAAACCACTTTTAAGGTGCGGCCAGGAGCGTCGACAAAAAGATTAAAGGTAACTCTATAGTCATAAACCAATTTGCCACTAACAGAAAGGTTGGTTACCCTGTTCTGAATGCTTGGATGGGTCAAGCTACCATCTATTATCACACCGTAGGGCGTTTTCTGGTCGGCTTTAAAATCGCTATCGGTATGGTTGTCAAAAATAATGATGTTCCCGATTTTGGTATCGAAGTTTATCTCTATTTGCTGGAAAGTAAGCAGGTATTGCAAGGTGCTATCCAGGCCATTCCTTTTTACAATCGACTGGAAAACACTATCCATAGTGCTTTTCTTTCGCAGATCTTTTAACAGCGTATTGCTAATGTTTTGTGACAGATTAACAAATTCTTTCCGGTTGCTTAGGTAAGCTTGTTTGAGCGCAGGCATATTTATGGAGAGGATCGAGTCGATAATCTTTCCACCATCCTTGTAAACTTTATCTTCCGATATACTGCGCCCATATTCGTCATTAATCAGCGTTTTTTCCTTTAAACTGTAATCCCTGTCCCTTAGTACATAAGAATTATAGGTTAATCTGAGTTGCACCAGAAGCAATATTAGGAAGCTGACCAATACTACTGACTTATATATACGATCTTTCATTTTATCCTTTAAAAATAGCCGTATTATTTCATAAATACCATAACGTTAAGCTTTTGTTAGGTTTCTGTTACGGTTTCGTTCGACAAATTTCGTTGATGTGGAATGTAGCTTTGGATAATGAAAATCAGATGGCGCCTGTAAATCAGATTTCCAATCATCGCTTGGAATTGATAAATGTCTGTACACCAGTGCATCTTTCTAAGCAACTAACACAAATACATAAATCAAAAAAAAAGAAATGACCTTTAAAAGGATTTTATCATTATTACTTATCGTTTCAGCCGCGACATCTATTTACCCGGCAATGGCACAGCAAAAATCGACCAATAAACCCTTAACTGAGCTTCAACAGGATTTTGTTGACCTTGGACTGGGCATGTTTATCCATTACGGGATGCCAACTTTTATGGATCAGGACTGGTCGGATCCAGATGCAGATCTTTCATTGTTCCAATCACCAAAACTCGATGCTGATCAATGGGCAAAAGCGGCAAAATCCGCTAACATGACTTATGGTTGTCTAACCACCAAGCATCACAGTGGCTTCCCGATCTGGAATACCAAAACTACAACATATAACATAATGAATACACCGCTAAAACGTGATGTAGTTAAGGAATATGCAGATGCTTTCCGTAAAAACGGATTAAAGGTAATGTTGTATTATTCTATATTGGATACCCACCATGGCATCCGCCCAAACCAGATTACAGCAGCCAACGTTAAGATGATCAAAGATCAGATTACTGAACTGCTCACCAATTATGGTGAGATTACAGCGCTGATTATCGATGGATGGGATGCCCCATGGTCGAGGATTTCTTATGACCAGGTACCTTTTGAAGATATATATTATTTAATCAAATCATTACAGCCTAACTGTTTGGTAATGGATTTAAATGCAGCGAAATATCCAACACAGGCATTATTTTATACGGATATCAAATCTTACGAGCAGGGTGCAGGTCAGTTTATTTCTAAAGAAAACAACAAGCTTCCGGCACTTGCCTGTCTTCCGCTTCAGGCCAACTGGTTCTGGAAAACATCTTTCCCTACTACTCCTGTAAAAAATGTACCCGAGCTTGTGAACAAATTCATCATTCCATACAACGGTGCATATTGCAACTTTATTCTCAACGTTGCACCAGGGAAAAATGGCCTGATAGATGATAATGCTTTAGCTGCACTTAAGGAAATGGGACAGATTTATAAAAAACCTACAAATCTTCCACGTATTGCTGCTTATGCTGCACCGATCATTTCGAGCAACATTGCCAAGCACGTAAAAAGCAACAGCAGCTGGAGTGATGATATGAATATAATGGATTTTGCCAATGATGATGACTTCGGCTCTAGCTGGTCATCCAATCCCACTGTGAAATCGCCATGGTATGAGCTGAACTTTGAAAAGGCTGTTCCTTGTAACATGGTGGTACTTACCGCAGGCAATAACGGGAGAGCCACTTACAGTTTACAGTATTTTGCAAATGGTAAATGGAATGCTTTAACTGCAAAAAATGAAGGTGAGAAAAGGGTGAGTATTTTTAGGTTCGAGCGCATCTGGTGCGAAAAAATTAAGGTCACTATTACTGATTTCGATAATCCTCCTACTATTGCCGAATTTGGCGTATTTAATGAAAGAAAATAAGATATAGGTTAGCCGGATCAATTTTGGCCCGGCTAGTTTATTGAACCTTCTTGTTTGCCAGGTACAGATGGGGACTGACTACTTCAAAAACCTACCAATAAGCATTTTTTCGAACAAATCTAAACATAAACCAACCAAACTTTATGAACCAAAATTTTACTATTAAGGTAAGGCACTTGCCTTATCTGGGGAACCTCTGGGTACTGATCGCAGTGTTTAGTGCCTGTTTATTGCTCTTTGGCAGCCCCACTTATGGGCAACAGAGCGCAACAATCAAAATTACCGGAACTGTTAAAGATTCGCTCGGCCTGGGGATTCCAGGGGTAAGCCTTCAAGTCAAAGGCCAGAGTGGCATGGGCACCATTACCGATGGAAATGGTAAATTCTCGCTGAACGCTACAGCCAAATCTACAGTTGTGGTATCCTCCGTGGGTTTCAAACAGATTACTTTTATTGCTGATGCACAAAAACTAAAGGTAGATCTGGTACTGCATTCTGATGACAACAATCTTTCCGATGTAGTAGTCACCGCCTTCGGAAAGAAGGAGCGGAGAGAGGCCATGGTGGGATCTGTTACCAGCATCACACCTGCTAAACTGAAAATTCCCTCTAGCAACCTGACCAATGCCATGGCCGGACAGATTGCGGGGGTAGTTGCCTACCAGCGGAGCGGACAGCCCGGACTTGATAATTCTACTTTTTTTATCCGTGGGGTAACCACATTCGGGTACAAGCAAGATCCATTGATCCTGGTAGATAACGTAGAACTTACCCCAACTGATCTGGCGAGGTTACAGGTTGATGATATTGCAAGTTTCTCCATCCTAAAAGATGCCAGTGCCACAGCCTTATATGGTGCCAGAGGGGCTAATGGTGTGATTTTGGTTACCACAAAGGAAGGCGTTGAAGGCAATGCGAAAGTAAACGTTCGTTTTGAAAACTCCATTTCACAGGCTACGCAGAATCTTGAAATTGCAGATCCTATTACCTTTATGAAGATGTACAATGAGGCTTTAACCACAAGAAATCCTTTAGCCGTGCCAAGGTTCAGCCAAAATGATATCTACAGCCGTGAGCAGACTTTAAGTGGTGCGCCGGGGAGTAACAAGTATGTTTATCCTGCAGTAAACTGGATTGATGAACTTTTTAAAACCAGTACCAATAACCAGCGGCTGAACGGAAGTGTAAGCGGTGGCGGAAAGATTGCAAGATACTACATTGGTACCTCTTACAACCGCGACAATGGGATACTAAAGGTGAGCCCTGTGAATAACTTCAACAATAACGTAAAGCTCGAAAATTATCAGCTGCGCTCGAATGTCAACATCAATGTTACCCCTACCACCGAAGTGGTGCTCAGGCTCTCGGGTACTTTTGATGAATACAATGGGCCGATCACCGATGACGGCTCTTTTTCTGCTGACCTTTATAAAAAGGCACTCCATACCAGTCCTGTGCTGTTTCCGGCGTTTTACCCAGCTGATCCTTCTCTAGGGATCGATACCCACATTCTTTTTGGCAACAGTTCAACCGAAGGAACTGGAAATACCGTGGGTTTTTCCAATCCTTATGCAGATATGATGAAGGGATATAAATCTTTCTCTAGGTCGAGGATGTCGGCACAGCTTGAACTGAACCAGGACCTTAAATTCCTAACCAAGGGGCTGACTTTTAAAGGAATGTTTAACACCAATAGATATTCTTATTTCGATCTGACCAGACAATATTCTCCGTTTTTTTACAATGTAGCATCCTATGATCGGATCAACAATCAATATAGCCTGAACTGGATCAATAACCAGCCTGGCCAGGCCTCAGAATACCTGAGCTTTGAGCCAGGATTTAAGGATATCAATACATTCGTGTATATGCAGGCGGTTTTGGATTACTCAAGGCAACTCGGAAGTAAACACAACATCAGCGGAACACTCGTTGCAACAAGGCAACAGCGTTTATACGCCAATGCTGTAGATCCCGCTACCAATCTATCCAGCCTTCAGTATTCGCTTCCCTACCGGAATGTTGGGCTGTCGGGAAGGTTAGGCTATAGTTACGATAACCGTTATTTTGCTGAGTTTAACTTTGGCTACAACGGATCAGAGCGCTTTGCTGAAAAGAACAGGTTTGGTTTCTTCCCTACAATCGGCGGATCCTGGGTGATCTCCAATGAATCTTTTTGGAATGGAGGGTTAAAAGATGCGGTAAATAAGCTTAAACTGCGTGCAAGTTATGGTCTTGTAGGTAACGATGCCATTGGCGCGCAGCGTTTCTTCTATCTCTCTAATGTGAACTTGAACGGAGGTAACCCTGCCTATTTCGGACAAACCAATAGTGTTACAAGACCTGGGGTAAGCATTACAAATTATGCCAATGACGCGGTAACCTGGGAGACTTCAAGACAGACCAATATCGGACTCGAGATCAGTCTTTTTAAAAGCCTCAACATCATTGCTGAGGTATACAAACAGCACCGTTACAATATTTTAATGGAGCGGGCTTCAATTCCTACCAGTATGGGACTTGAATCGGGCGTGAGTGCAAATTTAGGTACTGCTGATTCGAGGGGAATAGATTTTTCTGCCGATTATAGTAAAACTTTCAGAGGCGGATTTTGGATGTCGGGAAGGATGAACTTTACTTTCTCGCAGAATAAATACGGAGAATATGAGCAGCCAGCCTATAAAGAGCCCTGGAGGATACTCTCAGGGCAGAAAATCGGGGTAAGATGGGGCTATATTGCCGAGCGTCTTTTTGTTGACGACCAGGAGGCTGCTGCTTCACCAACACAGCTTTTTGGCGCCGGGGCATCTGCACCTAAGGGGGGCGATATCAAATATACCGATGTAAACAATGATGGAAAGATCACTGAAGCCGATCAGGTTTTTATCGGCCTTCCCTCAACACCTGAAATTGTTTATGGTGCAGGCCTTTCGATGGGATTCAAAAAGATCGACCTTTCGCTTTTCTTTCAAGGTGTAGGCCGTACGAGTTTCTTTATCGATCCTTCACAGGTTAGTCCGTTCCTATCCAACAGGCAGGTGCTTCAGCCCTTTGCCGAAAGCCACTGGACAGAAGAAAATCAAAATCTGTATGCCAAGTATCCACGCTTGGGAACCACCTCTTCTGAGATAAGTAATAATCTCCAGACCAGTTCGTGGTGGATGCGTGATGGTGCTTTTATTAGGCTGAAATCAATAGAAGTAGGTTATACTTTTCCTGATAAGCTGTCGAAAAAGGCATTTCTTTCTAACTGCAGAATTTATTTCAATGCCTTGAATCCCTTCACCTGGAGCAGGTTCAAAGAATGGGATCCGGAACTGGCCTCGAACGGTTTTAGCTACCCGATCCAGAAGGTGTATAACATTGGAATCAACGTAAACTTATAAGCAGACCTGTAATGAAATTCAACATAAAACTTCTCATACTCATTGCAGTGATTTCGGGAATGACCCTTTCCTGCAAGAAATACCTGGATGTAACGCCAGATAACGTAGCTACAATCGATTATGCATTCAGAAACAGAAATGAGGCCGAAAACTACCTCTTTACCTGTTATTCTACGATTCAGAACATGGGGCCTTCCAATGCCGATGGAGCCTTTACCACCTCTGGTGAAATTTATTTTCCAAATACCTTGACAGAGGCAACATTGGGCAGTAGAGATGCTGAGCAAGGCTTCCACCTGATCAGAGGCGTGCAGACCACTGATAACCCCTCACTTAATTATTGGGACGGGGAACAGCTTGGTCAGCCTATTTTTAAGGCGATCAGAAGATGTAATATTTTCCTGGAGAATATCGACCGTCCGAAAGATCTGCCACAATTTGAACGCAACCGCTGGATTGCAGAGATAAAATTTTTAAAGGCATATTACCACTTTTATCTGTTAAGGATGTACGGTCCGATCCCATTGATCAAAGAGAATCTGCCTATAGATGCTGGCACAGATGAGGTAAGGGTAAAACGTGCGCCTGTTGATGAAGCATTTGCTTATATCGTATCCTTATTGGATGAGGCCACGCCCGATCTTCCACGCATCATTCAGGATCCGGCACGTAGCCTGGGCCGAATTACGCAGAACATTGCCTTATCGGTTAAAGCGGAAGTACTCACCACGCAGGCCAGTCCTTTCTTTAATGGAAATCCCGATTATAGCGGTTTTAAAGATAAAGACGGTATCAATCTGTTCCCTGCTACTTTTAGTGCAGAAAAATGGAACAAAGCGATGCTGGCCTGCCAGGTTGCAGTAAAATCCTGCGAAGAAAGCAACCTTTCGCTTTATCATTTTACCTCTCCGGGCAATCTCCCAACAATACCCGCACCACTGAAAACCGTGATGGATATCAGGCAGAGCATCACCGAAAACTGGGAAAAAAATCCAGAAGTGATCTGGGCACTTAACCCTGAATTTGGTTTGCAATCAATGGCTATGCCGAGGCTTACCAGTGCCATGGTACAGAACATGGGCGGTGCACCGGGCAATTTTGCCGTACCTATTGGTATGGCCGAACTGTTCTATTCCAAAAATGGTGTTCCGATGGCTGAAGATATAGGTTACGATTACAGAGGGCGATATGCCGTTGCTGCGGCAGGTACCGAAAGTAAATATTATTTAAAAAGCGGCTACCAGACCATTAAAATGCACATGGATCGGGAACCCCGGTTCTACGCCGATTTATCGTTCGATGGAAGCTGCTTTTTTGGCAATGGACAAACTGATCCTGAGAATATGTTATACGTGCAGGCCAGGGGAGGAATATCGTTGGCTGGTCCGAAAGATAATATCAGGGTTAACGTATCAGGATACTGGCCAAGCAAACTGGTAAACTACCAATCTGTTTTTGGTACAGAAGTTACCCAGGCAAGTTTTAGAATGCCACTGATTAGGCTTGCCGGACTTTATCTTCTGTATGCAGAAACGCTAAACGAGGTAAACGGGCCTAGCGCAGATGTTTATACCTATATCGATAAGGTGCGCACACGTGCAGGTTTAAAGGGGGTGAAAGAGTCCTGGTCATCCTATTCAACAAATCCTGGTAAAGCTTCCAGTAAAGATGGCTTAAGGTCTATCATCCAACAGGAACGCCGCATTGAACTTTGTTTTGAGGGTAGAATAGGATGGGACTTAAGGCGTTGGAAAGTGATGCAGGATGTACTTAGCAAACCGCTTCAGGGCTGGAATATTCAGGATAGCACACCTGAGGGGTATTACCGTCAGCGCAATCTTGTAATTCCTGTATTTGGCCTGAAAGACTATTTATGGCCACTTAAATACAACGACTTGATCGTAAATCCGAACCTGGTTCAAAACCCTTATTGGTAAACTCTAAATAGATGATGATGAAAATTAGATCAAAAATATACAACAGGCTTTGCATCTTGCAGTTTCTTGTACTGTTGCTCGTAGGCGGCTCGCTTTATTCCTGTAAAGAAAGTGAAGATTTTAATGAGGTGGTATCGAAAGATATGACAAAACCCGGAATACTCACTGGAGTAAAGGTAGAGAATCTGGCTGGAGCCGCAGTAATTTCTTATGTACTTCCCAATTCGGAGAACCTGCTCTATGTACAGGCAGAATACCGGATTAATTCGCGAACCGTAAGGCAGAGTAAATCTTCTTATTATAGCGACACGATCAAGGTAGAAGGCTTTGAAAAAAGCGGCGATTACGACGTTACCCTTTATGCGGTATCGCGTGCAAATGTGAAAAGTGATCCTGTGCAGGTGCGGGTACGCCCTGAAACGCCATCTTATCTGGCCGTTTATCCAACTGTCCAGATCCAGGCCGATTTTGGTGGCGTGAATGTAACAGCAAGTAATCCTGCTAAAAAACCGATCGGGGTGATTGTGATTTCCAATGATAAAACAACTGGAAAAATGCTTCCGATCGAGCAGTTTTATACTGAAGCCGAAAAGATCAATTTCAGCGTAAGGGGGTTTGATACGCTAAAAAGGGATTTTGGTGTATATGTCACTGATAGATGGGGGAATATATCCGATACCTTATATAAATCTATTAGTCCCATCTTTGAGATTATGGTGCCAAAAACGCAGTTCAGTGAATACAGGTTAGCTTCTGATTCTCCACTGGGTGCAACAGGCCTGGGATGGAATACTTCGAGGTTGTGGGATAACAATACTTCAGATCCCGGTTGGCATACTGAGGCCGGTTATGGGAAGCCCCTTCAGCTCTGTACTTTCGATATAGGTGTGCTCACCAAGCTCAGCCGCTATAAATTGTGGGAAAGGGGCGAAGCCTATGGTAACGATTATTCTTATAATCATGGTAACCCTAAAGCTTGGACACTCTGGGGATCGGCCAAAACCGCACCTACAGATATCGAATTGCCTGTAACATCGGCAAAAGGGACTATTGTAGGCGACTGGATCAACCTGGGCAATTTCAACTGTCCACCACCGCCATCTGGCAATGCACCAGGGCAAACCACGCCTGTGGATCTTGCCGCAGTTAAAGCTGGGTTTGAGTTTAATATTGCACTGGATATTCCGAAAGTTAGATTTATAAGGCTGGCCGTTAATTCAACATGGGGAAATGCAGATTTTGCCCACGTGATGGAATTGTCTTTTTGGGGAAACACCAATTAAAATTTAAAGAAGATGACAATTAAACATATAAACAGCATTTTAATGGTTTTTATTGCCATTATGGTTCTTTGTGGCTGTAGCAAGGATGCACTTGATTACAGAAAATATCTCGATGGAAAAGAACGGGTATATCCAGGCTTTCCAGGTAAAGTTGCAGCAGCACCTGGTAACTATAGGGTAAAACTTAACTGGAAAGCCAGTCCTGATCCAAGTGTAACCCGCTACAAAATCTTTTGGAATAATTCGGCAGATTCATTGGAAATGAAAGCTCCAGATCGTAGTGTCAATGATGTATCGGTAATCATTCCCCAGCTGGTAGAGTACAATTATTCCTTTACCATCTATTCTTATGATAAGGCCGGGAATAAATCAGTACCTGTTCAGATCAGTAACGTAAAGGTTTACGGTGATAGCTACAAGTCGAGCCTTACCAACAGGTTCCTGGTTTCTGCAGATCCTTATCGGTTGGATGATAGCGGCATCACGCTCAACTTTGAAAAACCCGATACCATCAACATTGCAACTGAAATACGCTACACTTATAAAGATGGTACCATTCATAAAAGTTCGTTAAGCCCTAATGAGAATTCGATCAGGCTTGCCGACTACAAAACCGGAACTAAGATCTATTTCCGCTCAGCTTATGTACCGGTAAAGTCGGCGATCGATACCTTTTATACGGCAGATTTTGATTCATTGAGCAACATTATGGTACCTGTAGATAAATCGTTATTCCGCCCACTTAAGCTGGCTAACGATGTGGGTACTTATTCAAGTGAAACCTCTTTATCGAAACTTTGGAATGGCAATAAAGCGCCAACAGGATATCCGGATATTTTCCATAGCGACGATAGGTCAGCGCTCCCACATCATTTTACTTTTGATATGGGTAAAGCGATAGCCAACCTTGCTCAGTTCGAAATCATCGGGCGCGACTGTTGTAATAATCCTACCAAATTTGAAATCTGGGGAATCGGAGACATCACCGGTGCTGAAACACAATCTCCAGGCAATTCGGCAGGATGGACAGCAGAATCAAGGGGAAGAGGTTGGACTTTGCTCAAAACCGTAGAACGTTCGGATGATGGATCGGCACCTTTTAAGGTTAGTCTTCCTGAAGGGCTGCCTGCGATGCGGTATATCCGTATCCGAGTGATAGAGGTAGCCAGTGGTGATGCTTATTACAGCAACATCAGTGAAATATCGTTCTGGAACAAATAGGCTTTCTCTCCTGTACAATTGAGAAATAATACAATTATGAATAAAACTAAAACAATCATTTATTTACTAGTCCCAATTTTCTTATTGGGACTAGTTTCAAGATCCGGCGCGCAGCTTAAGGATCAATCAAACAAAACAACAAGCACTCCTGATTCTGTGTGGAAGGAACACTGGTTTGAGCACCATGAGGAGCTGAAACTTGTAGGAAGCAACGCGGATGTGTCTGTTTTTTACGATAAAAATATGCCGACTAATGTTAAATGGCCTATTGCTGTAATGGCTGATTGCTGGGCTTATGTTAAGAGTACCTATGGCGATTTCGGACCTGATCCAAAACTGTATGTGATCCTTCACCTTGCCAATGGCAAGGATTACGGGGGCGGTCACCCATCACCTTTTTTTGATGCAAGCCATGATTACCGGAACGTTATCGATTGTGGTTTAGCACAATGGACTAATCCAAGCGGTGAACAGATTGGTATGCCCATCCATGAGATGGGACATATTGTAACCAGTGCCAGTCATGGCACAAAAGGCTCCCCTTCGGATGTGTTATGGGGCGATAGCAAGTTCATGGAGATCTTCAATTACGATGTGCTCAAAAATATAGGAATGGCTGATGAGGCAAAAAAAGTTTATACTCAGATGCAGACCCAGTACGACGATTTTCCAAGGTCGGGCACACAGTGGTTCAAAAACTGGTTTTTCCCTATTTACAGTAAGTATGGCGAAGGAAAGGTACTCGACAGATATTTCGAACTTCTTGCATTAAACTTTCCAAAAAACAAAAACGGACGGTACAAAAGAGATCTGAATTTTGGCGAGTTTATTCATTTCTGGAGTGGAGCATCTGGTATGAACCTACAGGATGTTGCAGAAAAAGCTTTTGGTTGGCCGATTGAATATGATCTTCAGTTTAAGCAGGCCCAAAAGGATTTTCCGAAACTACATTATAAAACTGAAGATAGTTCCAGATAAAGGGAACTCAATCATTAAAATATTCCTGTTGATGAGTTTGTTAAGTCAAGAATCTGAGCAGACCATCAATGGATAAGATCTCCGATGAGGACCGGTCATAATTCAGCCTTAATGAATTTTGATTCTTTTTATGTGCTGATTTAGTTTGGTAAAACATAGGCAGTGGTGGATACCCTGCCTATGTTTTTGTGATGAAAAAGATACTATTAGAAAAACCGTCATTTCGAGCGGAGTGCAGGATAATCGAGGATTTCCATTTCGTAGCGTTTCAGACACGATGGTAGCCGTTCTTGAATTTGTTATTGATAACTAGTCTATGAACCCGGTATTTTAAAGCATTTAGATAAGCTCAATTTGATAGGTCCGTTTAGATACTTAAGATTTAATAAACGCTAAAAGATCCTTATTAATGGTATCGGCCTCGGTGGTTGGCATGCCATGAGGGAAACCTGGATAAGAAATCAATTTTACGTTTGATAAAAGTTTTGCTGCTCTTGGCGCCTGGTTAAAAGGAACGATCTGGTCATCTTCACCATGTAATACCAATACCGGAATCTCTACGCTTTTTAAATCTTCGGTAAAATCTGATTCCGAAAATGCTTTTATACCTTCATAATGTGCCAATACAGAACCCATCATGCCCTGGCGCCACCAGTTGTGTTTTATCCCCTCCTGAACTGTTTTGCCCTCACGGTTCCATCCGTAAAATGCTACCGGGAAATCGTAAAAATATTGTGCCCTGGTAAAACCGGTACCCTGACGGATTTCATCAAATATCGCCAATGGCACACCTTCCGGATTGCTTTCATTTTGGATCATAATCGGCGTCACCGCACTGATCAATACTGCTTTTGCAACGCGACCTTTTCCATGTTTTGCAACGTAACGGATCACTTCACCACCTCCGGTTGAATGGCCAATGTGAATAGCATCTTTCAAATCAAGTGCTGCTGTGAGTTCTGCAATGTCGGCCACATAAGTATCCATATCATTGCCATTGGCACTCTGTCCTGAGCGGCCATGTCCACGGCGGTCATGCGCAATTACCCGGTATCCTTGTTTAAGGAAAAACATCATTTGTGTGTCCCAATCATCTCCAGATAAAGGCCATCCATGATGAAAAACGATTGGCTGTCCTGTTCCCCAATCTTTGTAATAAATTTCAGTTCCGTCTTTTACTTTAATCGTACTCATAGCTTTTTTTATTAGATTAATTTTAATTGTATAAAGCAGTTTTTGTGAGCCAACCAAAACTAAAATTGATGTTGAGGTGATCACTAAACTTTATGTTATATCTTGTGCTGCCAATATTACAATTTGTGGTCCGTTTTGTTAAGTTGTTGTTTGTTAGGTGTTTGATGTTATTTTTTTAATGAATTCTTTGCGTTATTTCGTTAATTTACGTTGGTGTTTTGTAGAACTGGTTTTTGGTGAATTAATTTCAATTCTGCTTAAGAGGTGAGACAGTCTTATTGATTATAGCAGCAATTTCAAGCAGCGGTCCTAATGCATACACTTTTATTGGCTTAATGATTTACTTAGCCGTTTTCAACGGTTACTTTAGGTAAAATCACTTTATATCGTCAGTTGTTTTATGAAAGATAAGCGTTGTCTTCGTTCAAATAACTGATTGTTTGTTGATTATATTTGTGGTTTATTCTTTGTTATGGAAAAAGCCATGCATTATACCCTTCTTCAGTTTCTTATTTTACTTTCAGTAGCTTTCGTGTTAATCATGTTGGCGCAAAAGGTAAAAATTTCCTATCCCATATTTTTAGTGCTGGCAGGTTTGGGAATAAGTTATATTCCGGGTATTCCTGCCATGTCGATTGATCCAGAAGTGATTTTCCTGATTTTCTTGCCGCCCTTACTTTATGAGGCTGCCTGGTATACCTCCTGGAACGATTTCTGGCGCTGGCGGAGACCAATTGGTTTGCTGGCTTTCGGCTTGGTGATCATCACCTCATTGGCTGTCGCATTTTTAAGTTCCTCCATGATCCCTGGTTTTACGCTTGCCATGGGCTTTTTATTGGGGGGAATTATTTCTCCACCTGATGCCATTGCCGCCACATCGGTACTTAAAAATATAAAGGTTCCAAAACGGATTACTACTATTTTAGAAGGAGAAAGTTTAGTTAATGATGCATCCAGCTTAATTGTACTCCGGTTTGCCTTAGCTGCAGTAATTACTGGCCATTTTTCACTTTCAGATGCAACAGGGGATTTTTTCTTAAGTACAGCAATGGGAATTGTGATCGGTTTGGCCGTTGCACATGTGTTGTATCTTATCCATCGGTTTTTACCGACCACACCGAGTATTGATGCAGCCATCACTTTGATATCACCTTATTTTATGTATCTCGCTGCAGAGCAATTCCATTTTTCGGGCGTGATGGCCGTGGTTAGTGGAGGTTTGTTTCTATCTTATCGTTCGCACGAAATTTTTGTAGATGGACAAAGTAGGTTGCAGGCAATCAATGTTTGGGCAACATTGACCATTATCCTTAATGCTTTGGTATTTATTTTGATTGGATTGGAATTACCTATCATTATGGCTGGCTTAGAAGGCTATTCGATTTGGGAGGCCTGTAGTTATGGACTGATCATTAGTGCCCTTATTATCGTGTTGCGCATTGCATGGATTTATCCTGTAGCATTTATTCCGAGGTGGTTATCAAAGAAAGTGAGAAAAGAGGAGGCGCATCCCGGCTGGAAAGGCCCCTTGATTATCGGTTGGGCCGGAATGCGGGGCGTAGTTTCATTGGCTGCTGCACTTTCATTACCGCTCACCACTGCTGCCCACATTAATTTCCCACACCGGAACCTCATCATATTTATTACATTTGTGGTTATTTTGGTCACTTTGGTTTTTCAAGGCCTTACTTTGCCCTACATCATCAAAGCGATTCATATTGATGAAATTGATCCATTGGTGCCCGATGAGCAGCAGGAAGCTAGCATTAAACTCCGCCTTATAAAGGTTTCCTTAAATCGCTTGGAAGATAAGTATGTTGAAGAGATTGAGGGGATTGCTTTGGTAAAAGGCTTGAGAAATGAGCTCGAAAATAGTTTAAGCCATGCATCAAGAAGACTCGAATCGATGGAGTGCGAAGCAATCGAAAATGCCGAAATGGAAGTGTATAATCATATTTTAAAAGATATTTATCACACACAGCGGCAAGAACTGCATAAAATCCGCAGGGAAAAAGGATTTAGCGATGAGGTAATTAGAAAACAAGAAATGCAGATTGATTTATCAGATACTAAAATTCCACATACTAAAATAGCAATAAAGTAATGGTTAACCGGTTTGTGCATCGTCAGGGTTAAACGTTGATTCTTAATGGTTTTCTGCTAAGAATTCACTAAGTCGGGGAATTCCAAACTGATTTTAACACCATCGTGTGAAGTAATGCTTACCTCGCCGCCCAATTGATTGCCTAGGCCCTTTATTAAAGTTATTCCAAGCGTAGATGTGTTTGGGGTATCATGGTTTTCGGGTAATCCAATGCCATTGTCTGTTATGCTGAAGTGGTAAAAACCGTTATTTAAATCAGAAAAGGAAATTACCACATGTCCTTTTGAGTTATCAGGAAAGGCATATTTGATGATGTTGGTTATTGCCTCGTTGATAATTAAACCCAGCGGCATGGCCTGAGTAATATCCAATTCTATTTGGGGTACATCGAATTCGAATGTGATCCGTTGGTTTACATGAAATGTATCACATAGAAACTTCATCAGCTCCACGATATAACTGTGGATATTGATCAAAGCCACACTATCAGATTGAAATAGTTTTTGGTGGATTAATGAGATAGACTGAATCCGGTTCTGGCTGTCTTTAATGGCGGCAAGCGCAGCATCATTTTGAAGATAATTACTTTGCGCATTTAATAAGCTGGTAATTACCTGCAGGTTGTTTTTTATACGGTGATGGATCTCTTTGATGAGCCATTCCTTTTCCAGCAACAGTTTTGACTGCTTATCAATCAAGTTTTGTAAGGAGTTGTTTTTGATCTCTATTTCTTTTTGATGTAACGTGAGCAAACGGTTTGATTTTTGTCTGTTACGGAATCCATTAAGCGAAAGCCCTACAATAACCAGAAGAGCAAACAGCCCCACAACGGTAACCTTGGTTAACCATTCCGCTCTTTGCAGCCTATTGTTTTGCAAAATACTTTCTTTCCGTAAAAGCTCGTTGTCTTGTTCTTTTTGATTGGCCTGGTATTGAATAAGCAGCTCCTGCATATCACGGCTGCTCCTTGCGTTAATCAATGAATCATTTATCCGCTTAAAGTTTTTGTAGTTTTCGATAGCCGATTTTAAGTTGTGCTGCGCTGAATCAGCCTGATAAAGATTATAATAAATATTGCGGATGCTGGAAAGTGGCATAATCCCTTTGGGCAGTGCCAAAACCTTGTTATAATAATGGTTCGATTTTACAAATACCTTTCTTAGAGCATAGAACTGGGCAATGGTATAAAAGCTTTCCGCAGAATGAAACAGGTTAGATTGTATTTTAGATTCCCAATGGATCATTTGCAGGTAGTACCTTTCGGCGATGTCGTATTTTTTTAGGCTGTTGTAGGCATTTCCCCTTATGGTCGCAAAAATTACTTTGGCTAATGGAGTTTGGCTTTCAGCTTCATAAATATTGGAAAGAGATAAAACCTCGCGGATATGTCCTTCTCTGATCAGGCCATCAGAAAGCATTTTTAAACTGGTAAGCCTGGCTTCTGAGTTTTGGTATTGCATGGCCTCAAGCGATTGTTGATAGGCTTTAACACTTTCCCGGGTATTTCCCAGTTCTGCATACGCGCTCCCTAAATTATTCAAGAAATAACCTTTCGAAGCGTCGCTTCCAGTAATTTTCATGTACTTTAAGGCCAAAAGTGAGTTGGAAAGAGATTCTTTTAACTTGCCTTGCATGCGGTAAACAACGGAAAGCAGATCATAAGTGAACTGAAGGTTTTTATATTTCAGTGCTTTATATTGTGCCAACACGGAGATCAAACCATTTTCTGATGCGGTTAGCATGCCCATATTTAATTGGACATCTGCAATGGCCTTCTGCATCCCAATGTATTCTCTTGTATTGCCACCACGCTTGTACAGGTCGGCAGCAGATCGGTAATAAACGATTTTTTCGGGCGTGAAAGGAAGATGGTCGCCCCAGCGTGAACTGGCCGCTGCGGCGGTCTGGTGATCTCCAGCCTTCTTGCATTGATCAATCAATGTTGCAAAGGCAATTTTCGATCGCACATTCTCACCCCGTTCCCTGTAAACATCGCATATATAAAGCTCAGCTAAATGTTCAAATTTTGGCAACACGTGTGTTTTTGAAAGCTTAATGGCCTGACTAAGCAGAAGCATAGCACTATCCAGATCGTTTTTTTTCTCTTTGGGTTTATAAAGATAATATGCTCCAGCTTCAATCAGGATTTGGATTTTGATGTCGTTTCCTTTTCCTATGAGCTGATTTGTAACAAATGAAACGTCATCTATTTTCAATTTGGCCCTTGCTAAAGCCAACTCACTTTGCACATATAGATTACCAGATGTGTTAACTGAACTTTCCTGCAGTGCTGCCTTTGCAAAATAAACAGCACTATCTATGTTTTTGCGGCTGAAAAGTTTATTGTTAGCATAAAAATTGCTGATGCGGTTGTTGTAACTGATCCGGTCTTCTCTGGTTTTACTTTTTTTAAGTAATTGAAAAAGTTCTGTTAGTGTGTATTTCAGCTCAGTTTGTGCAAACAGCCGCTGGAGGGGGAAACACCATAAACTTAACACTAAAAATATTTTCAGGCACTTCAACATAATCTTCCCGTTGTATCAGATCAATTAATCTGAAGTTTATACTCCGAAACTAACAAAATATAAGTTCAGACAAAAGGAATAATGCTATTTGACAAATTCGAACTTTATTCCTAATTTTTTAATTTTTGAGTTTAATGTGGTTGATGGAATATTCAGGATTTCTGCTGCTCCACCTGCTCCAAATATCTTGCCTTTGCACATTTTTAGAATACTCAGGATATGTTCCCTTTCCATTTCCTCCATCGTTTTAATTTTGAAATGATCATCGCCGGCGAAACCTATAGCGGATGGCAGGCTTGGAAGGTCGATTTTTGTTATCGTTTCTCCTTCGGTTAACAACATCGTTCTTTCGATAAAATGCTCAAGCTCTCTTACATTTCCCGGCCAGTCGTATTGCTGTAACTCACCTAGGGCTTCGGCAGAAATTCCAGTTACATTGGACGAGCTTTTTTTGCCGTATTTGGAGATGAAATAGGTCGCCAGAATAGGAATATCTTCCTTACGTTGCCTTAGCGTAGGTAATTCAATAGGGAAAACATTCAATCGATAGTATAAATCCAGTCGGAATCTACCTTCTGCTACCTCTTTTTCAAGGTTCCGATTAGTGGCGGTAATAATCCTGACATTTATCTTTTTGGTATAATTTCCGCCTAAACGCTCAATTTCTTTTTCCTGGAGCACCCTTAATAGCTTTACCTGTGCCTCCAACGGAAGTTCGCCTATCTCATCTAAAAAAATAGTGCCACCATCAGCTTGTTCAAATTTGCCGATCCGTTTTTCGTTTGCACCTGTAAATGCACCTTTTTCATGCCCGAAAAGCTCAGATTCAATTAATGTTAGTGGTAAAGCTGCACAATTTACAGTAACCATTGGCTTATTTTTTCGGGGTGATAACTTATGGATGGTTTGTGCGATTTTTTCTTTTCCTGTACCACTTTCGCCCAAAATAAGCACCGAGGTGTCATCAGGAGCTACCAGCGCTAATTTTTTGAAGGCAGCATGCAGTAAAACACTTTGGCCGATAATGCCATTGAAATCTTCCGGAATTTCGGGGTTCCCCTTTTTAACGATCTGCTTTTCAGAGGTAGGTAAAGTTGGCACCAGAATTTCCGCTGCAACATCCTTCCCATAAATAACCTGATCTAAAACCAGTTCCAGGCTTTTCTCAAACTGGTTTATAATTCCTTTATGAATTTTTGTGTATTGATCTGATAAATGATTGAAGAAAATGAACTGGAATAGCCCCCCATTTCTTTCAATTTCGGTAACCAAGGCTGATTCTAGTTTGTAATGGTCAGAAAGTGTTTGTATCCATTGATTTTCCATCCTCAGTTTTCTAAAATCATAGCCGTTAAAAACCGATTTTCCGTTATGAACAAGCGTTGTGGTGTTCCATGTTTTAAAATCACGGCTGGAAATGTTTACTTCTTTTAATAAAGATTCACTATTGAGTATGCTGAATTTGCCCTCATGCGAGCGCACCACATTAATGTCCTTCGTAGTTGTTCTGGGACTTGATTTGGTAATCCAAAGAAAATCAAAGGGTACTACGGGATACAATATGGTACTTATTTGTCTCAGCCGTTCCGAAATCGGTTCCTGCTTTTCTACGATATGTTCGATTTGTCTGTGCAGCGAGGGCTCAGCATGATGGTTATATCTCTGATTCTGCTCATGTCTATATCGGGCAATATCCAACATCACCATCAAGTCTTTCTCACGAAAAGGTTTTACCAAAAAGCCATAGGGCAAGGTTGCTTTGGCGGCTTCTAAAATTCCCTGATTGGTATTTGCAGAAATATAAATAAACGGAATCCCCATTTGGGTAAGCTGGCCAGCTAAATCAATCCCTGTTTTGTCTCCCTGCAAGAAGATATCCAACAATATCCAATCAGGTTCCTTAGTTCCGATTAACTCGAGCGCCTTTACCACCGATGGTGCTATCCCACACACTTTATAACCTGCTTTTTCGAGCATGATCCTTAGATCGTTGGCTACAATAAATTCATCCTCTACAATTAAGATTTTCTGTTTCATTTTCTATTTCAGGCGAGCGTAATGTAAAAATCAGCAATCAACAAAGGGGTGAGTGGATTAATACGAGTTTTTAAAGTCAATAAAAATACCAATACTTAAATTTTTGTTTATCAGTATTTTATCTTTATTGTTTGTTTTTTAGATTCATGATATATCGTTGATTTACTAAATGTCACTACCGTTTTATATCCAATTTTTTAATTTTAGAATTCAATGTAGTTGCCGGTATGCCTAAGAGCTCGGCTGCACCACCGCTGCCTGCAACTTTGCCTTTGCAGAGTTCCAGAACCCTGATGATATGATCTCTTTCGTTATCGCTGATCGTTTTTATGCCATTTTGGGAAAAGGATTCCTCATTTTTAATCCCAAGTTCTAAATGATCTGTATTAAGTTTTCCGTCCGATGACAGCAGTATACCCCTTAAAATAACATGTTCCAGCTCTCTGATATTGCCAGGCCAATCATATTGCATCAGCCGATCCATAAAATCAGAGGGAATTTCCGAAATGTTTTTACCTACAGCCTTTGCATGTTTCTGAACGAAATATTCGGTCAATAATGGTATATCGGTTTTTCGTCTACAAAGTGCGGGAACATGTATTGGGAAAACATTAAGGCGATAGAAAAGGTCGAGCCTAAATCTACCCTTTGCGATCTCTTTCTCTAAATTGAGGTTTGTTGCTGCGATTATTCTTAAATCAACCTGAATAGGCTGTGTGCCGCCTATGCGTTCAATTTCTTTCTCCTGTAATACCCGAAGGAGTTTTGCCTGAAGGTCGAAAGGCATTTCCCCAATCTCGTCAAGAAAGATGGTGCCACCGTTGGCTTCTTCAAATTTTCCGATTCTAGTGTTGATAGCCCCTGTAAATGCCCCTTTCTCATGGCCAAATAGAATGGATTCAATTAAATCGGCAGGTAATGCTGCGCAGTTTACGGCCACAATCGGTTTTGTGTTTCTATGTGATAAGCGGTGCAGGCTTTTGGCAATTTCTTCTTTCCCTGTTCCACTTTCTCCTGTAATCATTACCGATATATCAGTTGGCGCTATAATTTTTATCTTGTCTAAAACACTAAGCAAAGCAGTGCTTTTGCCGATAATATTTTCGAAATCTTTTTTAGCTAGAGAGTAGTTGTCGCTTTTTTGATGTAAAACTGATTCCGTTCCCGCTTTTTCAAGCTCGATAATATGGGACAGTTTTTTCTCTAAAGTGCTTGATAAAAAATTAAGTAGTTCCATGTGTCCCTGTTGGTAAATGTTTTCAGTTCTGCTGTAAAATGAAAAGCTGATCTGATCGCCATTTTCTAGGTAGAACGTTTTTACCAGATTGGAATAAAGATGGTAGGTGCTGGCGATCAGATTTTTCATCGGAGCAGCCTTTTTAACACTTTCAAAATCCTCACCGACGTAAATTGCATCAGCTGTAGTTTCTGGTACCAGTTGGTTGATGCTGTTGTATTCTGATCTGTTTAAGCCTATGAATTTTAAAAATTCGTTTACTGTGAATAAGTCGTACTGATCAAAGTGCTTTCTGGTAATACCTATTTCGCCAAATCGTTTTCCATCTTTTCCGATACCCGAAAGCGCAATAAAATCAAAAGGAATATAAGGTTGAAGGGCACTTGCAGTGCATAAGATTTTTTTTTGCCAGGTTAAGGATTTCATTGAAATATCTACAATAAAATCCTGCATAAATCGCTCGCTGCTCATTTTCATGTTATTGCTGTTTTCCTTGCGGTACCTGGCAATATCAATGCTTAATAAAATATCCCGGTCGCGGTAAGGCTTAACAATAAACCCGTAAGGACAGGTAGATTTTGCAGCCTCCAGTACTTTTTCATTCGAATTTGCGGAGATATAAATGAAAGGGATTTGGCTTTTCATCAAATCATGCGCCAAATCAATGCCGGTTAACCTACCTTTCAGGTAGATATCTAAAAGAACAAGGTCTACACGGTGTTTTTCCAGTAAAGTCTGTGCATCTTTAACCGAGTCAGCAATGCCAACAACTTGATAGCCTGCACGCTGCAAAATCATCTGCAGATCGTGCGCAACGATAAATTCATCTTCAACAATTAGAATTTTTTCTGTCTTCATCTCTAATTAATCTTTCAACAGGGATAAATCTTCATTTCTATTTATAAAAGTCAAGCTTAACGAAACACCGTCTTTGCCTTCCATCGTGAAAACACCATCAATTTGGGCGCTCAGTCCTTTCATTAAAATAATGCCAAGTGTCTTGCTGTGTTCATAATCAAAGTTGGCGGGAAATCCGATTCCGTTATCCTTAATAAACAGTTGATAACGATCTTCCAGGCATTCTTTCAGGGTAATGATAACTTTTCCGCCATGGATATTAGGAAAAGCATATTTAAAAATATTGGTAATCGCCTCGTTAATAATCAGGCCGAGCGGAACCGCTTTCGAGATATCCAGTTCAAGGTTTAAAATATTCAAATCAAAACTGATCATTTTATCGTCGTTTAAGCTTTCCTTTAGATATTCTACCAATTCTACGATATAAGGCTGAATGTGTATGGTAGCTAGATTTTCTGTTTGATAAAGCTTTTGATGGATCAGGGCAATACTTTTCAGTCGGTGCTGGCTTTCTTTTATCGCCTCAATTGCCGATAAATCTTCAAGATAATAACTTTGGCTGTTCAGTAAACTCATTGTTAATTGCAGGTTGTTTTTAACCCGGTGATGCACTTCCTTAATCAAGCCCTCTTTTTCTTCGATTAACTTGTTTTTTTGTTGAATATTAACTTCGAGCTCAGCATAAGCGAGGTCTATGGCGGCTTTTTTCTTTACTAGTGTCTCATGAAGTTTCTTTTTCAACCGAAACCTACCATAGATTAAAACCAGTACAAGGCTTGAAAAAGCCAGGCCAGCAACAGTTGCATTTTTAATCCATTGAATGCGGTTAAGCTCCTGGCTTTGCAACTGCGATTTCTTCCTCAGGATTTCATTTTCATTCTCCTTTTGTGAGGCCTGAAATTCAATCTTCAATCGCTCAATGGTATTTAAGTTCTCCTGGCTGAGCATAGAATCCCTAAGCTTATGAAAGGTTTGCAGGTGGATAATTGCCTCAGCCGGACGATCCGTAGAGACATCTATTTTGTAAAGGATTTCATTTAAGCGGATCTGTCTAGGCAAAGTCATGCTGATCTGGTTTTCTCTTGCTTTTTCTGCAAACTGTAAAGCAAGTCCGTATTTGTTTTGGGCAAAGTAAAATTCGCTTACAGAGAAAAAAACTGAAGTTTGGAAGGGGTTGGAATATGTTTTTAATGTAGCATCTTCCAGTAGTTTATCAAAATATTTTTTTGCCCGATCGTACTTTTTTAGCGCAGCATAACATTCACCAAATGCCAGAAACATAAAATATTCATGTCCGCTTGATGGATTGTTAACCTCGCTCCACGTTTTTTCGAGTATGGACAATGCTTTTTTTGCTTCACCTAATTTGATCATCTGGCTTGTAATGGAATAAGCCGTAATAAAGCGGAAAGGGTCATTTTTCTGTGGGCCGTTGAGGGTTTTATTGTACCATGCAATGCTTTCTTTAGATTTGCCCATAGCCTCATAAGCAGAGCCCACCCGGTTTAAATAAGTGCCGAGCACTTCCTCGCGATTGTTTTGAGCCGTTTTTACACTCAGTAATGCGTAATTCAGTGCCTTACTGAGTTCTCCTTTTCTTTCATAGACTGCCGAAAGCAGATCATAGGCCATTGGTAGATCGGGAAGTTTAAATTTCTTATCTAAAGCAATAACTTCAAAAAGCTCTTTTATCGATAAATCAAATTTTTCTTCCTCTAAATGGAAGTCGGCCATTGTTTTTAGGAGCGTTGCCTCTCTGTATTTTTCATCGAAAGAAGTGCCGATTTCTTTATATAAAGCATGCGCATTAGCGGCCCGATTATAAAATGTTTTGTTTTTATAATCAGAAACCGTATCTGGAACATTAATGTAATAAGAATACCAAGCGCTGGCTTCAAAACGTTTGTTGCCGGTTTTTTGTGCAATAACGATTGCCTTTTCGTAGGTGAGTGCCTGCTGTACCCTTAATTGCTTTTTGTTCAAAGCCCGGGCGTAAACCATAAGTGTATGAAATTCCCAGTTTGGAGATTTGAGTCGATCATTTAAAACGCGTGCTTTTTTCAGATAAAGCAGTGCCTTCGCTAAATTTACTTGTTGGTTTTCTTGTTGATTAATGAAGTGATTAGCAATTTTTAAGAGGTATTGTATACGGTTTGTATCGGGTAGCGATCCAGATAGAAGTATCTTTAGCTTTTGAACGGAGTCTGTGGGGGGGAAACTGCTTAACTGATTTCTGGCTGAAGTATTATTGCTCTTAATGAGCATCAAACTGAAAACCCCAAATAGAAGGATGAGCACTATCATTTTATTGACGAGCTTTATTGCTACAACTTTTTTAAACAGTTTGTGTAATTCTATCATTAAGTTTTACTTATTCAGGATATGTTCCCGTTTAATTTTGAATTTTTTGATTTTAGAATTGAGGGTAGTGGCCGGAATGTTTAAGATTTCTGCAGCCCCACCAATGCCTGATATTTTTCCCTTACAGCGTTTTAATATCGAGAGGATGTGGTCACGCTCGTTTTCGTGGATACTTTTGATTTTTTCCTCATCTACATTGCTAATGGCTTCATTTCTGTCTATTTTGGGTAGGTGGATTTCTTTTAATACGCTGCCGGTTGTTAACAGTATGCTCCGTTCAATCAAGTGCTCCAGCTCCCTGATGTTTCCTGGCCAGGGGTAGAGCATGAGTTTGTTCAAAGCGCTTTTGGAGATGGCGTTTACCTGCCGGCCTGTTTTCATCGAAGTGCGTTCAACGAAGAATGTTGCAAGATGTGGGATGTCATCCAATCTATCCCTCAACGGTGGGATTGAAATTGGAAATACGTTTAATCTGTAATACAGGTCGCTTCTAAAATTTCCTTTTTCTACCTCTTTCAACAGATTCCTGTTCGTTGCGGCTATAATCCTAACATTTGTTTTAATTACAGCTTTACCGCCAATGCGCTCAATTTCTTTTTCCTGTAGTGCTCTTAGTAATTTTACTTGAAGGTCGAGCGAGAGCTCACCAATTTCATCCAAAAATAGCGTACCGTTATGGGCAAGTTCGAATTTTCCGATCCGCCGTTCTGTTGCGCCTGTAAAACTACCTTTTTCATGACCAAAAAGCTCGCTTTCGGCCAAGCTGGCGGGAATTGTGGAGCAATTAATTTTAACCATCAATTGATTGCTACGAAGTGAAGAATTGTGCAATGCCCTTGCAATAAGTTCCTTTCCAGTTCCGGTTTCTCCAATAATCAGTACGGTGCTATCAGTGGCGGCCACAGCGTCAATGAGATGAAAAATGCCTTTTAACAACTCGCTCTGCCCGATGATTTCTGTATGATTGTATCTATGTTGGATCTCTTCCTGCAGGTAACTTTTTTCGTCTTCTAATTTTTGTTTGTATTCGTTAATTTCTATAAACTGCTGTTCAATCTTTTCGTTTGCCAGGATGTTTGATATTGCTATCGAAATTTGCAGCGAAATGCCATGAAGTAGATCAAAATAGATATTGGATAATGAATTTGTATTTTTAGTATAGAGGTAAAAGAAACCGATACATGCCGATCGATCGACCATTTTTAAGCCAATCATTTCTTTGATGCCTTTGTTGTGCCAAAATCCCAGCCATGCTGGCGCATCAGCCCATGTTAAAACCTCTTCAACATTGAAAACGATCGGTTTTTCCGAAGATATCATCGCCCTGCACATGCCATCATCAAGCGTATATTTTTCTGATGCTTTAGGTGCTATGCCAGCTGTTTTAAGAAAATCTTCTTTCTGGTTGTAGATGAAAGCGCTGTGCGTTTGCTGATCACTGTTGATCAGACAGATGACAAAATCATCAAAATCAAATAGTTTTTTTAGCTTTTGATCGATGAGATCGAAGAGATCAAGTTTGTTGCGTACAGAGGCTATGGAATTACTTAAGGATAACAATACTGCGTTTTCTCTTTCCTTCTGCTTAAGCTTTTGAAGTAATAAGGAATTTTCATTTTCAAGAGCTTGGGTTGCGTTAGCATTTGGTTGAGTATTGTTTATGTTTAGAACTTCAGACAGATTACCCTTGCTTTCCATACAGCTAATGTAGGCTTTATAAATGTAAATAATGATTTTTGATGTGTTAAATGTATAACGAAATTTCGTTAGTATATGTTTTAATTATTTGATTAATAGTATTTTAGATTGTTTTTTTTGTGTTAATGTTTTTTGTATTATTTCGTTATTTTGTGTGATATACTTGGAAGTTTATTTATTAGCCATCTGACATCCTGCTGAATGTGGATTTTCTTTATAACGTCCTGATGACCTTGTTTTATTAGGAGCTTTTATTGTTTAATAGCTACTTCGTGGTCAGCATCTCTGCAATCAAATATTTATCTTAAATAGATCTTGAAATAAATTCAGGATGACGATCCGATGAATGACGATTGCGCCGGGACGACGCTCTGTATTCAAATAAGCTGTTAAACAAATTAAATACGTACCTAACTTAATGCTATTTGTAGTTAAAATCTCCGAAAAAAAGAACTCCCAGCTTTTCTCGGAGTTCTTTGCGAAAAAAAAACATAAAATTCGTAAATCAACGATATATGGTTAATCCTAAAATTTTTTTTATCATGTAAGTTGCTGGTTTGTAGTTGTTTATTTGGTGGTATGTTTCTTGGAACAGTGAGGGAAACAAAAAATATTTAATTATGAAACCATCACCAGACCTATTATCTCCTGAAAATCACGCATTGGTATTAATCGATTTTGAAGGACAAATGGCCTTTGCAACCAAAAGCATCTCCATTACCGAACTTCGTACAAATGTGGCTATTATTTGTGGTGCATCTAAAATCTTTAACGTGCCCACTATTGTAACCACAGTTGCTGAGGAATCATTTGCTGGCCCTGTTTTTCCAGAAATTGAAGAATTTTATCCTCAGGCCACTTCGAATTATATCGATAGAACTTCGATGAATACCTGGGAAGACGAACCCGCTTACAAAGCAATCACAGGGGCAGGAAAAAAGAAACTTGTTTTAGCCGGTCTTTGGACAGGGGTATGTATCGTTGGCCCGGCCTTATCGGCTATATCAGAAGGGTTCGACGTTTTCGTAATTACAGATGCCTGTGGAGATGTAAGCAATGAGGCGCATGAACGTGCAATTCAAAGAATGGTACATGCAGGTGTAAAACCGGTAACTTCTGTACAATATATCCTTGAACTTCAAAGAGATTGGGCCAGGACCGAAACTTACGAGCCTGTAACCACTTTAATGAAAAAATACGGTGCAGGTTACGGCATTGGTATCCAATATGCACACAAAATGATAAAACACTAATTGTCATTTAATACAAAAATGAGTATAAATTATCCCCGTTTGGCGATTATAACGGTAGTTTGTACGTGCTTTTCAATAGCAAGTGCATCCAGCCAAAGCATCAGGCTTATGCGCTACGATGAGGATTATAGCAATCTGAAAGATTCAGTCAGGAACTTCTACAACACATTAAAGTTCCTGCCGCTTTCAGTAAATAAGAAAGTATACCTCAGTTTTGGTGGTGAGATCAGAGAAGAGTTTGGTGGGAAAATCAATGAGGATTGGGTCAAGAATCAGGGGTTTAATTATTCTTTTTTACAACGTTATTCGCTTTATGCTGATTTAAATATTGGAGAAAGACTGAGGGTTTTTGCTCAGGTAAACAGTGCACTGGAAAACGGGAGTAAGTACGAGCCATCCCCAGTTGATGAGGACCAACTTGCATTTCAAAATCTTTTCGCAGAATACAGGATACTTAAAGACTCATCGAATAAATTGGCTGTTCGCGTAGGCAGGCAGGAAATTAATTATGGTTCGGGCAGGTTGATTTCTGTGAGAGAGGGTACAACAGTCCGGCAATATTTTACAGGAGCCAAGCTGATGTATGCAACACCCCGGTTTTCGCTCGATGCATTTGTTTTAGAAGCCGATGAAGTTAATTTCGGAATATTCGATAATCGCCCAAGCCATCAGGCCAACCTTTGGGGAGCTTACTCCAACCTCAATATCCAAAAAGGCGGAAACTTCGATTTCTACTACTTAGGCATTAGACGCGATGATGCGGAATTTGAAGAGGGTGTAGCAAAAGAGGTGCGGCATACTTTAGCTACCCGGTATTGGAAAAGTGGTGGCGGTTTTATCTACAATGTAGAAGCTGCCTATCAGTTCGGGGAATTTGGGAATGGCAATATCAATGCCTGGACAATGGCTATTGAATTTGGTTATACTTTCGAAAAAGCCAAATTTAAGCCTTCTTTTAACTTGCGGAACGACTACATCTCAGGAGATCAGAATGCTGGTGATGGAAAACTCCAGACCTTTAACCCCCTATATCCGAAAGGCGGTTATTTTGGGTTTAACCCACTTATTGGTCCATCTAATTTAATTGATTTACATCCGTACCTAACACTAACCTTAACCGATAAATTAATCATCCAGGCAGATGTCGTGTTCAATTGGCGATATTCGGTAAACGATGGTATTTACCGGCCGGGCGGAAATTTTAACACTGCAGGTTCCCTTTCTGATCACCGCTTTATCGGTACAACTTATCTGCTCAGTGCAGATTATAAATTTAATAATAATCTTTCATTGAGTTGTGGGGGACAATATTTCAAGGTGGGCGATTTTATTAAAGACATCGTTCCTCTCAGCGACAATTCTAAGTTTTTTAATGTCCAGGTATCATACAAATTTTAAACATAAGAAAATGAAAAATAACATCACCAAACAATCAATAGCTGCCATCCAAAACTTAAGGGTAGCCATAATTATATTTTCTGTATTCATTACAGGAACATCATCTGCACAAACCACCACTGCACTAGGAACGGCTAAAGTATGGGGTACAGTAGATGGAATTGCCATCGAAGGTGTAGTTCAGGGGCCTTCAGCACAGGTTAGCGATTTACAGATTGCCTGTGTTTTCGAATATACAGAGGGAGATATTTTTAATTCTCCACCGGCACTTCCACCGGCGTTAAATGGTTTGGTACACTTGGATCAGGATATGAAAGGTTTGATAACCGAAATCCGTAAAAGCGGGAAGTTTTTGGGACACGCTAACGAAACCATCTTGATTTCTCCACCAAAAGGTACCATAGGTGGTAAACGACTGCTTTTAATAGGCCTTGGTGACCGGAATAAATTTACACCTGATTTAATGACAGGAGTAGGCAGCATTGCCATGAGAGAAGCACTCAAGCTTGGTGTAAACAATTTTTCTTTTGCAAGTGATCTAAAAGATGCAGGGATCGACTCGCCAACGGCGCTAGTTGCCGGCAATGTTGTGAAAGGCATTTTCGAAGCTTACAGAACCCAAACCTGGTTAAAAGAAAAGAATATGGCAACCTTTAAACCAGTAGCGAAAGTGATCCTTTTGGCCGGTCCGGCATTTTTTACAACCGCTGGTGAAGGTATTCAGGAGGCAATTTCTGCCATTAAAAATTAAGATCTCAACAGTTTAACTCTTATAAAGAAAATAATATGGATGCAGATATAATTTTATTCAATGGCAAGGTACACACCATTGCCAAACATAAGGATGAAATAACAGCCGTTGCGATTAAGGATGGGAAATTCATCGCTGTTGGTAAGGACAGCGATATCATGAATTTTTCGGGTTCTGCAACAAGGCTTATTGATCTTGGCAAAAAACGGGTAGTCCCTGGGATTAACGACTCCCATATTCACTTGATCCGTGGTGGGTTAAATTTTAATCTCGAACTGCGCTGGGATGGCGTTCCATCACTGGCTGATGCCTTGCGGATGCTTAAGGAACAGGTAGATATTACCCCATCACCACAATGGGTGCGGGTTGTAGGTGGTTGGTCGGAATTTCAGTTTGCCGAAAGAAGGATGCCTACACTGGAAGAAATAAACGCCATTGCGCCCCAAACGCCTGTTTTTATTCTTCATTTATACGACCGTGCTTTTATGAACCGTGCTGCGCTCAGAGCGGTTGGATATACAAGGGATACCCCAGCTCCTCCGGGGGGAGAAATCCAAAGAGATGCAAACGGAGAGCCTACAGGACTGATTATCGCGAGTCCGAATGCGATGATTTTGTATTCAACTTTGGCAAAAGGGCCGAAACTCTCCTATGAACACCAGGTAAATTCTACCCGTCATTTTATGACAGAACTGAACCGTTTCGGCATTACCAGTGTAATTGATGCTGGTGGGGGTTTTCAGAATTTTCCAGACGATTATAAAGTGGTAAATGAACTGAACGAACAAAAACAACTTACCGTTCGCATTGCCTACAACTTATTTACCCAACGCCCCAAACAGGAATTTGAAGATTTTGATAACTGGACAAACACCGTAAAACTTTATCAGGGAGATGATATGTACCGTCACAATGGGGCAGGTGAGATGCTGGTTTTTTCGGCAGCAGATTTCGAGGATTTTCTTCAACCAAGGCCAGATCTCTCGGATAATATGGAACCGGAATTGGAGCGTGTAGTGCGTTTGCTCGTCGAAAAAAGATGGCCTTTCAGGCTTCATGCCACTTATAATGAGAGTATCGGCCGTTTTTTAAATATTTTCGAACGGGTAAATAAAGATATTCCTTTTGCAGGTCTGCCATGGATTTTCGATCATGCCGAAACCATCGACGAGCGGAACATTGAACGTGTAAAAGCGTTGGGTGGTGGTATTGCAATCCAAAGTAGAATGGCTTATCAGGGCGAATATTTTACAGAACGTTATGGTGCAAAAGCTGCGCTGCAGACCCCACCGGTTAAAAAGATGCTCGAAATGGAAGTTCCTGTTGGCGGTGGTTCTGATGCTACACGTGTAAGCAGTTACAATCCATGGGTTTCGATGTTCTGGTTAACAGCAGGTAAAACTGTCGGCGGCTTAAAAATCTATAATGAAGATACCGTTTTAACCAGAGAAACTGCTTTAGAGCTGTACACAAGAGGTAGCGCCTGGTTTTCGAACGAACAGCAAAAGAAAGGCGATATTGAAGTAGGTATGCTGGCTGATTTAGCGGTTTTAAATCACGATTACTTCCAGGTTGCTGATGAGCAGATCAAAAATATCGAGGCTGACTTAACCATTGTGGACGGAAAGATTGTTTACGCCAAAGGTGATTTCTCTTCATTTTCTCCACCGAAAATCCCAATTCTGCCCGATTGGTCGCCAACCAAGAACTATAACGGATATTATTCACCAGCTACTCATAGAACAGATCAACAGGGAAAAACAAAAAATGCGAACGGAACCGATTCGGTCTTGGCGATGGTACATTCTTGCGTAGGCAGTTGCAATGTTCACAGCCACAACCACGATGCCGTAAGAACGAGTAAGCTCCCTGTAAACAATTATACAGCATTTTGGGGCGCATTGGGCTGCTCATGCTTTGCTTTTTAGATTATGGAAAATATCATCAAAGACCTGTTATATTCTGATTTGGGATCAG
Source organism: Sphingobacteriaceae bacterium (assembly GCA_965284455.1). Lineage (GTDB taxonomy): Bacteria > Bacteroidota > Bacteroidia > Sphingobacteriales > Sphingobacteriaceae > Pedobacter. The sequence continues at coordinate 2,898,010 of OZ260086.1, read as the reverse complement.
ACCTTAACAACTGGGCGGTACTTATTTTCAGGGTGCTGCTCATGCTCGAGCTTTTTAGAGTTCATGGAATGAAAAAATTCCGTGTTCAAAATGGAGAAAAGGAGCATGTACCCAATCCCCTGGGTTTGCCAGATAAACTGAATGGCTTAGTAGCTACATTTTCTGATACCGTTGTGCCATTTCTGGTAGCGATAGGATTCGGAACCCGTTTTTTCCTGTTGCCATCAATAGGCGTAACAGCAATCGGTTACTTTGTAGTGCATAGAAAAGATTCAATAGAGGTGCGCGATGTGCCCTACATGTATACGCTGGCGATGCTATTCCTATGCGTAATCGGTGGCGGAACTTATTCAATAGATCATTATTTAATCAACAATTTCTTTAATTAAGATAAATTTCAAAATAACAAAATCATGGAAGCTAAAATTGGAATCAGCGCAGATAACCTTGCCGAGGTTGCACATTCATTGAGCAAAATTCTTGCAGATGAATACGTTTTATACACCAAAACGCGAAAAGCACACTGGAATGTAGAAGGACCGGACTTCTACAACAAACACAAGTTTTTCGAGGAGCAATACACGCAATTGGAAAATATAGTGGATGAAGTAGCAGAACGCATCCGTAAACTTGGCCACTATGCACCGGCATCCCTAAAACAATTTTTAGAGTTGACACACTTAACCGAAGATGACCGTGGTAAAAACGATGCATTAAGCTACATTAAAATGCTGCTTTTAGACCACGAAAGCATTTTAATTCACTTAAGAGAAAACATCGACAACTATGCAGGTGCATTGAAAGATGCAGGAACAAGCGATTACATCACCGGTTTAATGGAAACACACGAAACCATGGCTTGGATGTTAAGGGCCCATTTATCATAAATAAAAATAAAATGGAAGAAAAACAGAATAATATCTGGTTTGTAACCCTCGTATTAACCATTATAGCTGGCTATTGCGATACGATTACCTTTGTTGCTGCAGACAAAATTTTCTCGGCACACGTTACAGGAAACTTTATTGTATTCGCTTATCAAATGATCAAAGGCTCAGATGGCGATGCATGGATCAAGCTGCTAACTTTTCCGATATTTATGCTCTCAGTTATGGCTGGTGGCTGGATATCAGCGAAATTTTCGAACAGGCATTTTCTGCTTTTATGCGAAGGGATTATCCTTTTGCTTGGTGGGGCAATAGCATATTCGCTAGGCTATATCGATAATGGAGAAATCAGCTGGCCAATGTACCTGGTTACCATGATTGTTGTTTTCGCCATGGGCCTGCAGAATGCCTTTGGGAAACTTTTTGCCAAAGAAACCTATGGGCCAACAACCATGATGACGGGGAATGTAACCCAGTTCGCACTCGATATCAGGTCTTTTTGCAATTCTGGGTTTAAAAATGCCGATTTTCTTTCAGGCATGAACAAAGGATTGATTACGCTTGGTGGTTTTTTAGTTGGGTGTCTGCTCGGCGCCTGGATCGGGCGGCTTTTTGGTCTAGTAGGTATTGTGTTGCCAGGTATTGCAATGGTTATCTGCTATTACAGCACAAAGCCGCGCATAAGCGATGTTAAACTTTAAAACATGTTGACCGGAAACAGCGCAATCAATTTTTTAAGCATGAACATCAGATGCCTGTTAACTGCTTTGATTCTGATAAGCCCTGTCCTTGCAGAAGGGCAGGGCATTAGAACCAAAACAGAGGTAGAGGCGGCTGAAATAAAACTCCGCAGGCTTGGTCAAACCGAAAAAAAGGTTGATTTACTCCTTGATGTGGGAACATATTACCTCAATCTACCTGGCGAAATAAAAACGGATTTAACCACTGCGATGAATCTCCAGCAACAAGCTTTTAGTCTGGCCTGTAAAATCGAATATCCTAAAGGAATAGCCAGAAGTATGGTACTTAAAGGCAATGTTGTCCGCGAATCGGGAGATAAGATAGGCAGTACCAAGATCTATGAGCAAGTAATCGCTTTTGCTGGTAAAATGGATCTAAAAGATCAATTGGCAGAGGCTTATTCCGCTATGGGTTCTCTTTTTGGCAATGAAGGAAAAGATCTCGAAAAGAAGATTGCTTATAACGAAAAATCGCTGGCTTTATACCGCCAGGCCGGAAATAAATTAGAAGAGGGGAATTCGCTCAAAAACCTTGGTGACTATTACAATATAAAGGGGCAACCTGCCTATGCCATTAAACTAATGGATTCATCTCTGGCTGTTTACAAAGCCATTGGATTTAAGGAACTGCAGGGCGTTTACAACAATATGTGTATCACCAATATTGGTTTGGGCAACTTTTCCAATGCATTAAAATACGGTTTGCTGGCCGAGAAAACTGCAGATCAACTGGCCGATACGAGTTTGCAGAGAAGCTCAATAAACAACCATTTGGGCTTAACATACTATTATCTGCGGAATGATCAGAAAGCGCTTGATTATTGGTTGGAGGCCAAGAGAATTGCAGAACGATATAAGGATGCGGGTTATATGCAGACCATTATTGCCAATGTGGCTACCATATTGGTGAGGATGAAAAAGTTCGAAGAGGGGATAGCGGCGCTTAAAGAACTGATCAAAAAATATCCACCGACCGATATACAAATGAAACTGCGCATCCCGTACATTTTGTTCAATACCTATTACGATATTGAGCAATATGGCAAGGCCGAACCCTATTTTAAGGCGCTACTAAAGTTTCATCATGATTTGCCTAAAGATGATCCAAATCAGATCTATTTATACCGGAGTATCATCAGGAAGCTGATCCACGATAAACAGTTTGTAGCAGCCGATGGCTATTTAAAAGAACATGAAAAACAAAGTTTGCAGCAGAAAAACTTATTGGCGCTTTCTCAGTTGCACCGGCTTTGGTTCGATGTAGATTCGGCATTGAATAAACCCTGGTCGGCAGTAGCGCACTATAAAACCTATAAAAGATTAACAGATTCTATCTGGAACAACGAAAAGAACAAGCAGATCTCGGGTTTGGAAATCGAATTCCAGACAGAGAAAAAAGATAAAGACATTGCATTGCTCAGTCAGAAAAACCAATTGCAAAAAGTTACGATCGAAAATGAGGGCAGACTGAGGTATATATTTATCGCAGGACTTTTTATCGCCGCTATGTTTGTGGGGCTGATTTATAACCGTTATCGCTTAAAAAGACGTAGCAATCTCATTTTAGAACAAAAACAGGGAGAAATCAATGCGCAGAATGAACTGCTCAGGAAAATACTCGACGAGAAAGAATGGCTCCTGCGCGAAATCCATCACCGGGTAAAAAACAACCTGCAGATTGTTATCAGCCTGCTCAATACCCAGTCGGCTTATTTGGATAACGAAGATGCTTTGGTCGCCATCAGAAATAGCCAGAACCGGATGCATGCCATGTCGCTCATCCATCAAAAGCTTTATCAATCTGATAATCTGGCCGAAATTGACATGAAATGGTATATCAAAGAGCTGGTCGATTACATGATCGAGTGTTTTGGTACCGATAAGAAAATCCAGTTCACCCTAGAAACAGAGGCGATAAAATTAGATGTTGCACAGGCCGTTCCTCTTGGTTTGATCCTGAACGAGGCCATTAGCAATGTGATTAAATATGCCTTTCCGGGCGATAAAAAAGGTAAAGTCCACATTTCCTTCCTGTTTTCTGGAGAGGAGATCTGTGAACTGAAAATTGCGGATACTGGGGTCGGTTTGCCAGATGGTTTTGATCCTGAAAATACCGAATCACTTGGGATGAGCTTAATGACCGGACTTACCGAACAGCTTAACGGCGATATAAAAATGTGGAATGATGAAGGCCTTGTGCTTGATGTCATCTTCAAACGCCACAATGAATTAATTATAAACACCAAGGAAATATTAACAGATAAAAATTAAACAATATGAATAACAATATTTTAGGCCTGCACCACATTACGGCGATTGCAGGCAATGCACAGCAAAACTTCGATTTTTATACCAAAACACTAGGTTTAAGGTTGGTGAAAAAGACGGTTAACTTTGATGATCCAGGTACTTACCACCTTTATTATGGCGATGAAAGGGGATCAGCAGGAACGATCCTTACTTTTTTTCCCTGGGATGGAATTGGTCAGGGGACTGAAGGGGTGGGGATGGCAACTGAAATCGGCTATTCCGTACCTGCAGATAGTCATCAGTTCTGGTTAGAGCGGTTCGGTGCGGCAAACGTTAAAACAAAAGAAATTACGGAACGTTTTGGAGAGCAGGTATTGGCTTTTAAAGATCCAGATGGGCTGTCACTGAGTTTAATTGTGCCTAAAACAACAGATATAAGAACGCCTTGGGAAACCGCTGGTATTAAGAAAGATACAGCAACCAAAGGTTTTCACAGTACGACATTAACTTTGCAAAGTATCGATGAGACAGCAAAGGTACTTACCGATCTGTTTGATTACCGTTTATTGGGGCAAGAAGGAAACCGCTATCGTTTCATTACCGATACCGTAGAAAATGCAGCTATTGTCGATCTGTTGGAGGTGCCAGCTGGCCACAGGGGTAGAAATGCTGCCGGCACAAACCATCATGTTGCATTCCGCGTTAAAAATGAAGATATTCAAATGGAATTGAGGGAACAGATTTTGAGTAAGAATTTACAGATTACGCCAAAAATTGACCGCGATTATTTTTATTCTTTATATTTCCGTGAACCAGGGGGCGTGCTTTTTGAAATTGCGACAGAAAATCCAGGCTTTACCGTTGATGAGCCTTTAAGTGAATTGGGTACACATTTGATGTTGCCACACCAACATGAACATTTACGTGCAGATCTAGAAAAATTACTTCCAAGATTAACTTAAGAATATGGCACAGGTAAAATTAAACATTCAGGAAGGGGAACCAAGTTCGTTCGACATTTATGATGAAGACGGAAAAGTTGGCGAAATGATTTTCGACATCGAGGGGTCCGATTTAACCGTTTACCATACCGAAGTAGACACATCAAAAGAAGGACTGGGCTATGCGAAGATGTTGCTTGAAGCAATGGTTGCCTATGTCCGCGAAAACAGATTGAAGGTGATCCCGATGTGCCCCTACGCGCACATCCAGTTTAGGAGGCACGAAGATTTATACAAGGATATCTGGAACAAAGTAAAAGAAGAATAGCGATGAAAGAAATTATAAAAGCAGGAAAAAGCTTCGATCAGGCTAAAAAAGTGCTGATCATGATCCATGGGCGTGGAGGAACGGCACAGGATATCTTATCAATGTCAGAATATCTTAATGTTTCCAATTTTTCATTGGTAGCCCCGCAGGCAGAAAATAATACATGGTATCCACAGTCATTTTTAGCTCCAAGGGCAAATAACGAACCTTGGTTATCAAATGCCTTAAAAACAATAAAGGATACTGTACTTGATCTGGAAAAAGAAGGCTTTTCAAAAGAACAGATCTACTTTTTGGGCTTTTCGCAGGGTGCCTGTTTAACATTGGATTATGTTGCAGCAAATGGAGCGCGTTATGGTGGCGTTGTGGCTTTCACCGGTGGGCTTATCGGCGAACAGGTTGATCACCGCAATTATCGTGGCGATTTCGACGGTACACCCATCTTTATCGGCAGTAGCGATCCTGATATGCATGTACCGGTTTCAAGGGTAAAAGAATCAACTGTTTTACTCGAAGGAATGGGCGCTCAGGTAACAGAAATTATTTACCAAAACATGGGGCACACCATCAGCCAAGCAGAAATCTCACAGGTGAATAAATTGATTTTTAACGGTTGATTTAGAAATGGAAAAAGAGACGGGTAGGATAGAGGCTTTTAGCGATGGCGTTTTTGCAATCGCTATTACGCTCCTGGTGCTGGAGCTCCATGTTCCTGAACTTAAAGGTGGCGATACCCCGGTACATTTACTTGATGCACTTAAAATGCAGTGGCCAGGTTACATTGCCTTTATCATTTCATTTTTCAGTATTTTCATTATCTGGGTAAATCACCACAAAGTTTTTAAACAGATCTATAAGCGAAACACAGGGCTTATGTTTGCTAACGGACTCATTCTGTTCTTGGTTTCGCTCGTTTCTTATCCCAGCGCCCTATTGGCCAGGTTTTATCTTACCGATTCCAAACAGCTTTCGGTAACCATTTACACCGGGTTATTCGTTTTGATCAACTTGGCTTTTAACATCTTGTGGCAACAAGCTACTCTGGATAAAAAATTATTGCGCCCGGAAATCAGCGGTGCTGCCATTAGGCAACTCCGGAACAACTATCTGTATGGCTTTCCAACGTATTTAGCCGCTTTTGTGGTTTCGTTCTTCTACCCGGATTTAGCTTTGGTTATCTGTGTTTTACTTTGGGTTTTCTGGGCGGCTTCATCAAAGAAAATTAACTTTACCCAAACACCGGCTTTGTAATTAAAAAAGAGCTTAACCCATAAAAAATGTCAAAATATAAAATTGCGATACTTGATGATTATCAGGATGTAGCGAAATCATTTGTCGATTGGACAGGGATTACCGAATATGCAGAAATTGAAGTATTTACCGATCACCTTCACAAAGAGGATGAAATTGTATCACGGCTAAAGCATTTTGATGTCATTTGCGTCATGCGTGAACGCACACCTTTAACGCCAGATTTGCTGCTGCGTTTGCCTAATCTCAAATTAATTGTGTCTACGGGAGCAAGAAACCGTTCTATAGATCTTGCCGCCGCAGAGAAACTGGGCATTGAAGTGCAGAATACCGGATATCTGGGCCATGGGGCATTAGAGCTAACTTGGGCCTTGCTAATGGCCATAGCAAAACACATTCCGCAAGAAAATGTCAATTTACGTGCAGGTGGCTGGCAGCAGATGGTGGGTAATGATTTAAAAGGAAAAACCCTTGGTATATTAGGTCTTGGGAATCTGGGTGCACAGGTTGCTGCCGTAGCAAAGGTTTTTGATATGGATGTAATTGCCTGGAGCGAAAACTTAACCCCCGAAAAAGCAACAGCTGGTGGGGCCAGGTATGTAGATAAGAAAACTCTATTTCAGGAGTCTGATTATTTAACCGTTCACATGGTGCTGAGCGATAGGAGTAAAGGCATTATAGGCGCAAAAGATCTTGCGTTCATGAAACCAACGGCTTATCTGATCAATACCTCAAGAGGACCATTGGTTGATGAAAATGCATTGGTCAAAAGTTTGGAAGAAAATAAGATTGCCGGTGCAGCTTTAGATGTTTTTGATAAAGAACCGCTTGATAAAGACCATCCATTCAGAAGATTGAAGAACGTACTAGCTACGCCGCACATTGGCTTTGTTACTCAAGATACCTATAATCTTTTCTTCAATGATATTGTTAAGGTTTTGTTGGACTGGCTCCCTCAGCATCAAAAAAATAGATAAATTCTGAATAGTCATATGCCTTGGGATATTACCTCTTAAGGCATTTTTTGTTAAAGAAAGCTCATTCCGAACTTGACCGGGAACCGCGAACTGCTCGTTGAAGGTAATCCTGGCGGAATAAGCATAAACGTTTCCGGATACGGTGGAATGAAAACAGCACTGTTAGAAACATGTCACCGGTAAGCCTGTCCAGTAACCAAAGATCAATGGATAGTATCATAAATTAACGAAATAAGGTAACTTTAAAATATGTTTTTTGTTTTTAATTGATTGATAGTCAATTAATTGTTTATTGGCTTTTGTTTTGAAATATAAAAGATGATCACTAAAGTAGTGGCATTATCAATCATCTTAAAACACAAACAATTCATTATGAAGTACAATAAACTCATCGCAGGCACTTTGCTGATTTCAGCAATCGGTTTAGGTTCATGTAAAGAACAGCCGAAAGAAAACAAGGAGGAAAAACAAACGACAGCGACTACTGAAGGAAGAAAAGAATACTATGAAGTTGCACCAAATGTAAAGCTGCATGTAACAGATCTAGGTAATGGTCCTGCAGTCGTGCTGATCCATGGTTATCCGTTGAGTGATGCCTCATGGGAATATCAGTACCACGCTTTGGTTAAGGCCGGTTATCGGGCGATCGGGATTACTTTGAGAGGCTTTGGTCAGTCTGATAAACCTTTTGGCAAGTATGATTATGATCAGTTTGCGGATGATATCAAAAGCGTTTTGGACCAAATGGATATTAAAGACGCGGTAATTGGCGGACATTCGATGGGCGGTGCAATCGTGTTACATTATGTAGCCAAATACAATGGTGCACATATTAAAAAGCTTGGTCTGTTCTCGGCGGCTGCCCCACGTCACACTAAAACTGCCGATTATCCTTACCCATTATTCACAAAAGATGATATCAGTGGTTGGGTTGCACTTAACGATTCAGATCGACCTTCATTATTGACCGCGGTTGGTTCCAAATTTGCTCTGACTCCAACTTCACTTTCTCCAGGCATCGGCCAATGGTTATATTCTATTGAACTTCAGTCATCAGCTTATGCAATGGAGCAGGCACTTATTTCCCTAAGAGATGAAGATTTAAGGGCCGACTTGGCAAAAATCAATATCCCAACCTTGATCATGCATGCAAAAGATGATCACATTGTGGCCTATGCCTTAGCACAGCAGATGAATAAGGGAATCGCAGGTTCTAAACTGGTAACCTTTTATAAAAGCGGTCACGCCTCTTTCCTCGAAGAAAAAGATAAGTTCAATGAAGAACTGATTAAATTCATTAAAGAATAATCAACCATTTGGTGGATATCATGTACACTGCGATGCTAGGGTATCCACCTTTTAACATTATACATTATGTTGGAAAAACAAAGCCTCAGCACTGCCCAGATTCTCATTATGTCTATAACGGCAGGAATATGTGTGGCCAACGTTTATTACAGCCAGCCTATACTTGGTGCAATCGCTTCGTCTTTAAAAATAGATGAAAAATCGGCAGGGCTGATTTCCGTTTTATCTCAGGCGGGATACGGTTTAGGCTTATTTTTCTTGACGCCCCTAGGTGATAAAATGGACCGCAAGAAATTAATTCTTTATCTACAACTCGCATTGGTAGCAGCGTTGGTTGCAATGGCTTTATCGCCGAATTTGGCCATAATTTATGTTTCAAGCTTAGCTGTTGGCTTATTTGCCGTTTCTGCTCAGGTCATTTTGCCTATGGCAGCAAGTTTGGTTTCGGAAAACAGAGGGAAGATAGTAGGTATTATTTTTACCGGGATTTTGGTGGGTGTTTTAGCTGCCAGGGTATTCAGTGGATTCATTACCGAATGGCTCAGCTGGCGTTATGTTTTCGGTATTTCTTCAATAATGGTGGCAATATCAGCAATATTGATGCAAACAGATTTCCCGTCAAGTAAAGATCGTTTTGATGGCAGTTATACGCAGTTGCTTCAATCAACTTTCGGTCAGTTTAAACGGTTTGGGATTTTGAGGAGAACGGCACTGACCGGTGCGCTGACTTTTGGTACACTGAGTTCATTTTGGATAGCATTAACTTTTCACCTTAGTGGCGCACCATTTAATTATCAAACCGATACCATAGGTTTATTTGGCCTTTTGGCTGTTGCCGGTGCTTTATTGGTTCCCCTCTTTGGAAAGCTTTCTGATGCTGGCGGGAAACCAAAGCGTTCGCTCATTGTTACGCTGTCTTTGGTTATTGCAGGTATTCTGGTTTTAAAGATTTTTCCTTTTTCGGTTGTTGCGCTTTCGGTTGCCGTAGTATTGTTGGATATAGGTGTGCAGGCCACTCAGGTAACTAATATTGCACTGATTTATAGCCTCGATTCAAAAGCCAATAGCAGGATCAATACGGTTTACATGACCTGCTATTTTATTGGTGGTGCAATAGGTGCCTTTGTTGGCTTAATCTGTTGGAAAATGGGTGGCTGGGAAATGGTAACCTGGCAGATGATTACTTTTGCAATACTTGCATTTTTGACGATTATTGTAGGGAAACATAAGTGAATGTGATAGGTAGCATCATTTCCCTTTCAATCACCTAATTATTCAATGCATCGATTGTTCAGGTCTTCTACTTTATTTCGTGTTTAAAATCGTTCTTTGGCGAAATATCGTGGGTTATTTGTGTAAACATGTTTAGCATACAATCGTTAAAGCTATATTTTTGCCTTTGGCATGTTCTTTGAATTCGCGGGTTTGAACAATAAGCAAACCAACCCCCGTCGAATTAATCCTCAATACTCGGATGATGATTAATCATCATCCGAGTATTGATCGTTTTGGCAATTGCTCTAAAATTCAATCACCCAGTTCCCAGATGAATATTTTTGGGAAGATCAATTTTAAAAAGAATGAGAAAGCAGGAATCAGATTTTAACACTAATGTTGATGGCCAGGATATTAAGCCTAATGCCAATTCTTATTTCCAAGCTAGGGCAGAAACAGTGGCAGAACAAGAAAAGAATTTTACCTTAAAAGAACTCTTTCAAGGTGTGTTTTCTAAACTACATCCATTATTTTCGATTGATTGTGGTGCATTAATTCTTTACAACGAAGCAATGGACCACATCACTAGAGCCTATCTCACCGAAACCACTTCGGGCAAAATATCCTGTGCCGAAATCATTTCCGATCCGGTGAGTCTTTCGCTTATCACAAAAGAAATTTCGGATTTTGATTTTCCTGTGCTTAAATCGCGGCAAGATTGGATAACTGATTTTGGCGAAAATCATTGCTTAACTAATCATCCTACAGAATATCATTTTCACTGTTATATCCCTTTGGAGCATAAGGGTAGGATACTAGGAACCTTCGAACTGCATAACTATAACCGCGAATTAAGCGTAGAAGGATTGACTTTTTGCTGTAATATTGCCGATTTTATTGCCGGATTGTTAGCTGTAATGGAGGAAAGAAATAGCTATGCACCTAAGATTGTAAAATTTGCCAAGCCTGAAATTATAAATGATTCCGAAACATCAGCACAAGCTGAGGAGAAAATAAAGCAGTTGGAAAATGAAATCGAAAAACTAAGCAGCCAGCTTGCTGAATACCTTGTTTTTAAACCCGAAGTAGCCAAGGAAAGTATAAATCATTCCGGAATTGTGGGCAATAGTCCGGAAATGCAGGAGGTTTACAAACTGCTCAGCCGGATCTCCTCCTCAGAAACTACCGTGCTAATTTTAGGTGAAACAGGCACGGGTAAAGAATTGATCGCCAAAGCGATCCACGATGGGTCTGGAAGGAGCCAGAAAATAATGATTAAGGTTAACTGTGCTGCTATTCCATCCAATTTAATCGAATCAGAACTTTTTGGACATGAGAAGGGGAGCTTTACAGGTGCTACCGAAAGACGGATAGGCAAGTTCGAACAGGCACACAAAGGTACCATCTTCCTGGATGAAATAGGTGAGTTAACGCCCGATTTACAGGTTAAATTGCTCCGTGTTTTACAGGAAAAAGAAATAGAGCGTATCGGTGGCAAAACAACTGTCGCAACTGATGTGCGCATCATCTCTGCCACAAACAGAAATCTTTTCGAAGAAGTGGAGGCAGGAAGGTTTAGGCGTGATTTATATTATAGGTTAAATGTTCTTCCTGTTTCATTGCCGCCGCTTCGAAATCGGAAATCGGATATCGCAGCGCTTGCCATTTTTTTCTTAGAGAAATTCGCCAAAAAGTTGAATCGAAATCTTGATGGATTTTCGAAAAAAGCGATTTCCACAATGATGGCTTATAGCTGGCCGGGCAATGTTAGGGAATTGGAGCATCTTATCGAAAGGCAGGTTGTAATGGCACAGGGACCTGTGATCAAGGATATCGAAATCCCTGGAAGCACTGAAAAGTCTCTATCAACTGTTTCGCGTGTTAAAACCATTTCTGAAAATGAACGCGATCATATTTTCGCTGTTTTAGAGTTATGTAATGGGAGGATTTCTGGGAAGCACGGTGCTGCAAAACTGTTAGGCGTTCCGGCAACTACTCTGAATTCTAAAATTAAAAAGCTTGGCCTGGCCAAAAAGCATGTTTTTTAATTGAAAGCGGCTTTAAGAAATTCCTGCCCCGGAAATGATTTTGTAATGGAGCAGTTAAAGAATAAGGTTTGAAGAAACAGTAGGCTTGCCTATCCTTTTCACAGCAAATAATTACAAAGGAGATATCCTATGAGCAATGTCTAAAGATATCTCCATTTTTCTTGGAATAACGATTGGGCTAAATATCTAATTCGAAAGATGATCTGGAGGCTTTATCTGCCTGGTCCAATAAATCAGCATCATGCTCGGCAGCCATTTCATGGCTAATCACTGTGCTTTGATTTAACGCATCTTCTTCACTTGTTAATGCATCTTCCTTGTCCTCAGAAAGTTCTTCTTTATTTGGGTCTATAATCATGAGTTTTTATTTAAAGATAACCATTTAAATACGTTAATAGTCCTTTTTTTTTATAAAAATTTCATCATAAATTTACTTTATATCGTTAATAATTAATTATTGATTTATGTTTAAGGTGCTGTAAATCAATATTTTGTTTATTAGTTGGCTTTTTGTTGCTTAATTTCTCAGCTCATAATCAAAAAATATAATGAATAGCGATAATTTAAAATACTTAGGAAAAATGACTTCACTTTTTGAAGTGATTGATGCGCTTTTTAATGGGACATGTTTTGGGTTATAACCACAGTTCATCTATGACCTATCCTCAAAACAACAGGGGTAATGTACCGGTATTCATGGCCCGTCAAGATGAAATGAATAAAGCCGGTGATTTTCCGGTAACGTTAAGCAATTATTATAAACCTGATGATGTACCCGCACCAAAAGCTATCGCTTCTGGCTTAGTGCAAAGGGTTGGAATGAAAGATGAATGTATTTATTGATCTGCTGTTCGACTGGGATAGAGCCCCGGACAAGTAAAAAATTAAAGCCTGAAATCATACGATTTCAGGCTTTAATTTTTTACTGCTGATATTGAGCACCATCGGTCTTAAATACTGTTTGGTAACTACTCTTTTATCGTTGCCCGATATATTTAAAATTTAATCGATAGTTTTTCCGATACCAAAGTGTTATCCTTATAATACTCGAAAAACCAGTTTCCATCTTTTTTTAAAACCACTCCGTTAGTATTGGCATTGCTGGCAATATAATAATCGGCTACAGTGGTTTTTAGCAATGTAAGAACGATTTTAGGTGCCGAATCGATCAGCTGGTAGCCGTTGTTAATGGGTTGCGCATATAACAGGGCTTCCGATTGTTTGGTGGTAGCTACTGCAGGTTGAGTAACAGGAGCAGGCGTAACTGTTTTTACTTCTTGAGTTGGTGTAACAGGGGTTGAATTAACCACAGGTGTGCTGCCAGCTTCGTAATGTATGTCGCCGAAAGAGCTAAAAGCGTCTCTCATAGCCGCATTGTATGATTGTTTGTATTCTTTCTCTCTGCTTTTACCTTCTTTACTTTTGAGAACAATATTTCCTTTACAATCTTTCAGCAGGATGGTAAGGTTGGTTACAAACATGCTGTTGTGTTCCTCTACCTCAATTACCAATGCCCTACACCTGTCGGTTGCAATTTCTGAAGGTATTTCGGTGTTATCATAATATACTGTGAAGCCTTTATCTTCAAAAAGCGCCTTGGCCAGGACATTTAAATTATACTGATTAGGCTGTTTGAGAAAATTGAATTTTTCGGGTACAATTAAATACTTGTAATTGATAGCGGCCGACTGTCCTTTTGCAGCAAAAGATAAGGCTAAAAGAATGATAAAAAAATATGTTTTCATAACGAATATTTCGGTGAGGGATAAGATTCTGGTTCAAGTTATGCAATGAAAAAGAGAAAATCAAATTTACCCGGAGTTGGCTCATCTGAACTAAGGCTTTTTGTATGAGGTGAGGCCGAAATTCGCATAATTTTAGCCTGCTGTTATATTGGTTAAGGGATTGTAATTCACAACTTTATTAACATTTTTTTTGTAATGTGTATAAATATTGGCATTACATCTATTAATTGATGGTGTTGGTCTATTTTCGTCGCATTAGATCAGAATGAACAATATATTTATATCAAGAATCAAATCAACGGGACGATTTAGAAATCTTATTTAGGCTCCACAGCAATGCGGAGCCTTTTTTATTTGTTTGGAAGTCAGAGTGTTTACAGATTAAAACTTGTTTTGCATACCAAATAAGCCCATTAAACCTCCTGTGTGGATAGCCAAAATACGTTCGTCCGGATGCAGTTCTCCCCGTTTTTCTAAATCGCAAATGGCATAAAACATTTTTGCCGTATAAATCGGGTCTAAAAGTAGTCCGGTCTGTGCTGTAAATGTTTTAATAAAATGAATCAACTCGGGGGTGGTTTTTGCGTAGCCTCCGAAATGATAAGCTAAATGCAGCGCTAATTGTTTATCTATTGTGGTGTATCTGGCGATTTCATGTGCTATAAATACGCCATCTTTTAAAACGGGTATAACATGAAGTTTGGTATGGATTTTTTTTTCTTGCAAGCCTTTAAGTAAGCCAGCAGCGGTAGTTCCGGTCCCGGCCGCACAAAAAATATGATCGTAGGTTTCGGTTAATTCGCCGATAATTTCGGCACAACCAAGGGTAGCTTCTGCTGATGCGCCACCTTCATCTATAAAAAAGGCCTGATGGTTATCTTTAAAGTAACTTTCAAAAAGCTTGTGCTTATCCCGATAACGCTCGCGGTCGGTAAAAATAAGTTCCATGCCGAACAGGCTACACAGCAACAACATTTCGTTTTTTACGGCTTCGCCACGTACAAAAGCTGTAGCCTTTAAGCCCGACCGTGCTGCGGCAGCAGCGGTGGCAACCAGGTGGTTAGAATAAGCCCCGCCAAAAGTAACCAGGTGTGTTTTGTTTTCGGCTTTCGCTTGGGCGAGTATGTATTTCAACTTACGCCATTTATTACCCGAAATATAAGGATCGATCAGGTCGTCGCGCTTTACCGATAAATGGTTAAAAGGAGCAAAGGTTACTTTTTGTACCGGACTGTAGATTTCTTTAAACACGTGTAAAAATAAAAAACACCCGGGTATTTCGGGTGTTTTTTATTTTAATAAGCGGTTTGTAAACCGGTGGTTATGGTTTTATTTCCCCATACCGAATCCAAAACCTGCATTAACTACGCTGTATTTGGCCTGGGTATAAGAGGTGTAAAATTTAAAGAAGCCGAATTTTAACTGGAAACCTAAACTTCCCCTCATGCCATCAATATCGGTTTGCTTAACAGCTATCGGGTCAACATAAGTAGCATTGGTTCCGCCATCGGTAAACTGATAAGTACCTAAAGCTTTTAAATTGGTGTTCGAGGTCTGGTAGCCTACACTGGCAAAAGGAGTGAAAAATAAGATTTTCTTCGAAACAATGGCATCGAAATTTACGCCATTAAATTTCGCATCAATGTGTTGGTTAGAATTACCTGTATTGTTAATGTCTAAAGGCAAATCATACTTATACTGTGTAAAACCTCCTGCTATGGCAACATCTACCGGAAACAGTTTCTCGGTTGTTGCGCCCATAAACAAAGGTAAAAGTTCAACCTTTGCACCAAAACCGATCATCGATAAACTTCCTAAATCACTGCCCAGTTTTATTTTAGGCATGGCCCTTAAGGTAACATCGATATTTTTAGGTAAGCCCAGGGTAGCCTGTATTTGTAGTGCAGGTACCACATGGAAACCCACACCTTGTGGCAGGTTGAAAAATTTACCGGTAGGCGTACCATTGCTGGTATAAATTTGCATTTTGCCACCTTCGTGGTCATCGCCAAAAGCAGTTGGGCCAATTGAAGAGGCACCTGGAGCAGGTTTAATGTTGCCGAGGCCCAGGGTATTTACATCGTAACTTCTGCCCGCTTGTGGCACAAAAGAGGCTGAAGCCGATACCCGTACATCAAACTTTAAAAATCCTTTCGATTTGGCGGTATTGGTCCAGCCATCGGTTAAACCTAATCCTAAACCTTTGTACAAAGGATCGAAATAGGCATTAATTAATTTGGTAGCATCGGCAGGACCCGAAACAAATAAGCTTCCAACATCCTGCTGTGCATTGGCTTTTTGAACGATTACCAATAAAAATAAGGCACATAATGCCTTTAAAGCGTAGCATTTTCTCATATATAATAATTTGATTTAGAGTAAAGATAGAGGTGTTTTTTGCAAAACTGTAATCATTAAAGAATTCTTGCTGTTAAAAGTTTATTTTTGCACCATGGAAAATGTGGTCGAATTGCAGGAATCGGAAGAGCAGGAATTATATGAACATTTAAAAATTATTGTCGATAAAGGGCAGTCTTTGCTGCGCATTGATAAATTTTTGATGGTTCGTGTAGAAAATGCCTCGCGAAACCGCATTCAGAATGCCATTGATGCGGGTAATGTGCTGGTTAACCAGAAGCAAATTAAATCAAGTTATAAAGTAAAGCCTTTTGATGAGATTTCGATTGTGTTACCTCATCCGCCACGCGATACCGAAGTTTATCCCGAAGATATTCCGCTGGATATTATTTACGAAGACAGCGATTTGCTGGTGGTAAATAAATCTGCGGGTATGGTAGTGCATCCGGGTTTTAACAATTATACCGGTACGTTGGTTAATGCTTTGGCTTTTCATTTTGAACAGTTGCCGCAGTTGCCAGGCAATGATGGCCGCCCCGGTTTGGTACATCGTATTGATAAAGATACTTCAGGTTTGTTGCTGATCAGTAAAAATGAGAAATCGATTACCCATCTGGCCCGTCAGTTTTTCGATCACAGCATTACGCGTAGATATATTGCGCTGGTTTGGGGCGATATCGAAAACGACGGTACAGTCACAGGCTATATTGGCCGCAGTGCGAAAGACCGCCGTGTGATGGATATTTACGATGATGAAGAAAAAGGCAAATGGTCGGTAACCCACTATAAAGTTTTAAAGCGCTTGGGTTACGTTACTTTAATTAGCTGCGAACTCGAAACCGGCCGTACGCATCAGATCAGGGCGCACATGCAGCACATTGGCCACCCGCTGTTTAGCGATGCGATGTACGGTGGCGATAAGATTTTAAAGGGAACAACATTTAACAAATACAAACAGTTTGTTGAGAATTGTTTTGAGTTATTGCCCCGACAGGCTTTGCACGCACAGAGTTTAGGTTTTATACATCCAACAACGAAAGAATATATGCACTTTGAATCGCCGCTACCGGCCGATTTTAAAGCAGGTTTAACTAAATGGGAAAATTATATCGCTACATCATAAAATATGCTTCAACAGTACCTTTTATTTAATGATGAATTTCATGCGGTAGATACTCCCGTTTTAAATGCCTCTAACCGGGCTTTCAAATTTGGCGATGGTTTGTTCGAAAGCATGCGGATGATTAACAATAAGCTACAGTTTGCCGATTTACATGCCGATAGGTTAACTGCTGGTATGAAAGCCCTGAAAATGGACGGACATGCCTTAATGGACGATTATTTCTTACGCCAGAAAACTGCCGATCTGGCTAAAAGGAACAAGTGGAACGGCAACGTACGCTTTCGCCTTTCGGTTTACAGGGAAGGGGCAGGCGTTTATACTCCCGAAATCAATAAAGCAGGTTATGTTTTGGAAGGGATTCCCTTAACTGCTTCAGCATACGAATTAAACAGCAAGGGCCTCATTATTGATGTTTTCGATGAAATGCCCAAACCAGTTAATATGCTGTCTAATTTTAAAACCTCCAACGCCTTGCTTTATGTAATGGCCGGACTTTTTAAAAGTCAAAACCGTTTGGATGAGGCCATGATCTTAAACCAGCATGGTTTTCTGTGCGAAAGTATTAGTGCCAATGTTTTCGTTGTGTACAACAAGCAGGTGTATACCCCTGCGTTAACCGAAGGCTGCGTAAGTGGCGTTATGCGCACGGCCATTATGCAGTTGTGCAAAATGAACGATATTCCATTAATCGAAGCGCAGATTAATCCTGAAATATTAAAAGCAGCTGAAGAAGTTTTTATTACCAATGCCACTCAAGGTATACAATGGGTGATGGGTTACGGTCGTAAACGCTACTTCAACGAAGTTTCAAAGGTTTTAATCGATAAGCTAAACGCTTTATAGTAGTAATCAGTGATAAGTTTATGGGGCAAATTCCTTTTGCTTCGTCGATGTTACATTTTATTTCTGCCGGTTTGTGTTTACCAGAACTATATTTTTAGTATTATTGGTTACACACACAAATTTAACCGAAATGAAAAAATTACTCATTCTCGTAATGGCTTGCTATGGCCTGAACGCGCGTTCACAACAGTTGAACGAATCCAGAAACTTTCTGTACTTCTATTCAGATTCTACAGTTTATGCACAAAAGATCAGATTACGCCCCGATTTTACAGGCGGCTGGTCGCTGCGGGCCGATTCAAGGCGGGTGCCGGTCGCGCAGGTCAAATTTTTTAACAGCCAGGATGGCTTCTTTGCGAACACCCGTAAACTCGATCTTTTAGGAGAGGCATCATTTGCTGAGCGGATTATTGAAGGTAAGCTGAATCTTTATCAGGAAGTGGCTTACGACGATGTTTCAATTGAAGGTGAATACTACAGCTTTAGGGATTACAGAAGGCAGACAGTAAACATACGCATGTTCTTTAACAAGGGCTATTCCGATCTGCAAAGAGTAAATTATCGCAATTTAAACGAAGCCATGGCCGATAACCCCAAAAGCTTAGCGTTGTTAAGGCAGTACAGAAATACCCAAATTACCGGCATTGCCATGTATGTAGCTGCTGGGGCTGCAATTATTGCCAGTGGGATTACACTGATGTCGGAGGGTAAACAAGCAGGTACCACATTCGGCGGTATGCCAAAATATGCAGACCGGAGTTATACGGGCAGTTTTGTTTTGTTGGGACTTGGTGCTGGCTTAAGCATTGGCGGTTATTTTGTTGGCCAATCTGGCAAGAAAAATATAGAAAGGGCTATCGATAATTATAATCGCTAGTGTTTAAAATGATTACCAGACAGCGCCTAATAAGCCTGTCTGGTTATTTTTTCAAGCTATGTAAACAGCTTTATAAGCGCATTCCCCTTAAAAAATCTTCAATCAGCATCCGTTTTTTACCTTCGTACTGGATGTCTAACAATTTAATGAAGCCATCCTTAGTAGCAAATTTTAAATAGGTTTTACCATCTGTTAAAAAGCCTCCGGCAACAATACCCGGCTCTTTATCTTCTATTTCGGCCTTAAATACCTTCAAGGTTTTATCGTTTAAAAAAGTAAATGCGGTAGGGTATGGGCTTAACCCACGAATTAAATTATAAATGGTTTGCGCCTGATTGTTCCAATCGATTTTACAATCGTCTTTAAAAATTTTAGGAGCATGTTTTAAATCGCCGCTTTGTGGCTGTGCTTGTTCACTAACCTCGCCTGCTTCAATCGCCTTAAGTGTTTTTACCAACAATTTGGCACCAATGTACATCAGTTTATCGTGCAGGTCGCCAGCGTTTTCATTATCGGCGATGGCAACACTGTCGCTAAGAATAATATTTCCTGTATCAATTTCATGCGTAAGGAAAAAAGTAGTTACGCCGCTTTCTTTTTCTCCGTTTATAATGGCGTGATTGATAGGGGCAGCACCACGGTATTGTGGTAGAAGCGATCCGTGAAGGTTAATTGTACCTTTTGGGGGCATGTTCCATACCACTTCTGGCAGCATTCTAAAAGCCACTACCACCTGTAAATCGGCTTTGTAGCTGGCCAGGGTTTCCAAAAATTCGGCGTTCTTTAGTTTTTCGGGCTGAAGCACTGGGATGTGCTTTTCAACCGCGTATTTTTTTACCGCACTTTCGTTTAGCTTTTGCCCGCGGCCAGGCCTGTCTGGTGCAGTTACTACCGCAACAACATCAAAATTGGCTTGTACCAGTGCATCTAACGAAGCTACCGCAAAATCGGGTGTGCCCATAAAAACTATTCTCATAAGAAAGTGTTGTGTTTTAAAAATAACGTGGCTGGCCACTTAAAGTTTTGCAAAAATAACTAAAAATAAACCCATACTTAAAGGTAAAAATGGTACAAGGCAAAGATGTTGTAAAAGCAAGTGGATTGGTATATGTAACCGACAGTATGCCTGGTATATACCGGAAGGGTAAAGCCGGTAAATTTCATTATGTAGATAAAGACGGGAATAAAATTACTGAAGATAAACATCTCGACCGGATTAAAGCCCTCGTAATTCCGCCTGCATGGCAAAAGGTATGGATTGCCAATAAACCCAACGCTTATTTGCAGGTTACAGGAGTTGATGCCGCAGGGCGAAAACAATACAAATACCATCAAAAATGGACCAGTCGCCGATCTGAAGATAAATATTTTCGTCTGCTCGAATTTGGTAAAGCCCTACCCAAAGCCCGGAAAAACCTCCAAAAAGACCTCCGAAGAAAAGATTTCGACGAACGTAAAGTATTGGCCATTTCGGTTGATGTGCTACAAAAAACACTCATCAGGGTAGGAAACGAAAGTTACAAGCAGCTTTATGGCTCTTTTGGACTCACCACCCTGCGCGATAAGCATGTAAAAATACAGGGAAGTAAAATTACCATGGATTTTGTTGGTAAAAAAGGAGTACAGCAGAAAGTGGAGCTGAACGACAGGACATTAGCCAGGCTGGTTAAAAAATGTAGGGATATCCCGGGGCAGGAGCTTTTTCAGTTTTACACCAATGGCAGCGAACATAAAAGCATCGATTCGGGTAAAATAAATGCGTACATTAAAGAAATTACCGGCGATGATTTTACCGCAAAAGATTTCCGAACCTGGGGCGGAACACTCGAAGCCATGCGGCAGTTTGCTCAATGCCAGCTTAATGAAAATGCCGATTTAAACAGTAAAAAAACAATTGTTGCCGTTTTAGATTGTGTGGCTAAAAAACTCGGCAATACCCGGGCGGTGTGTAAAAGTTCTTATGTTTACCCGCTTTTGCTTACGGCTTACGAGAACAATGAGCTTGGAAAATACCTGAAAAAGATGAACAACAATTCGCATAAAGGGAACATTAGTCTGGAGCACAACGAAAAAGTGTTATTATCTTTTTTAAAATCAGGTAGCAAGTAAAAAAACCAATTATATTTGTTTTTTATCTTGTTATGCAAATCAACCTCGACGATAAAGCCAATATTTTTAATACGCTTATAGAAGAGTCTCCAATGCCAATAGCACTTTATGTTGGCGAAAATATGGTTATTCAGGTAGCCAACAGGGCTATGCTTAACGCCTGGGGCAGAGATGCATCGGTAATAGGTAAAGAACTGGCCATTGCACTGCCCGAGTTAAAAGATCAGCCCTTTCTCGATATCCTTAATCAGGTAAGGGCAACCGCCGTGGCTTACGAAGCGAAAGAAGATAAGGTGGTACTGTTAAACGATAATGTACTCCAAACCTTCTATTTCGATTTCATATACAAACCATTAATGGATACCGACGGAAAGGTGTGGGGTATTTTAAATAATGCTACCGACGTAACCGAATTGGTAAATGCGAAGTTTAAAGTTGAGCAAAGTGAAGCCTTGTTCAGGCAGATGATTTACGATGCACCTGTAGCCATTGGCATTTTGAGGGGAAGGGATCTCGTTATTGAAGATGCCAACGATGATTTGTTAAAAATATGGGGAAAAAATAAAGCTGTAATCGGATTAAAGCTTTTAGATGGATTGCCCGAAATTATTGGTCAGCCTTTTCCCGATCTTTTATTGCAGGTATACGATAGCGGAGTTGCCCACTATGGTTACGAAACAATGGCCCGGCTGGAGCGTAATGGAATTTTAGGCGATTTCTATTTCAACTTTGTTTACGATCCTATTTTTGGTCAGGATGGACAGGTTTCTGGTATTATGGTGGTTGCAAACGAAATTACGTTACAGGTTATTTCGAAAATGGAAGCTGCCAAAAGTGAAGAGCGTTTTCGTAATTTCCTGTACGATATACCAATGGCCACTGCCTACTACGAAACAGAAAACATCATCATCAGACTGGCAAATGATGAAATGCTCCGTTTTTGGAACAAGGATAAAAGTGTAATTGGCAAAACCGTTGTAGAGGCAATACCCGAATTGAATGTTCAGCCTTTTGTAGGGATTTTAAAAGATGTGTACCGCACTGGAGTTACTTATCATGCCGATCAGGAAGAAGCCCGGCGATGGGTTAATAGCAAGGAAGAAAAACGCTGGTTCAGTTTTACTTATAAACCACTAAAAGATTCGAATGGCGAGGTATATGCCATTATTCATGCTGCAATGGATGTTACCAAACAGGTGCAGTTGCAACAGCAAAAAGACGAATTTTTGGGCATTGCAAGTCATGAGTTAAAAACACCGGTAACAAGTATTAAGGCTTATGCGCAGGTTTTGGAACGCATGATCAGGAATGAGGGCGATGAAAAAAAAGCCAATATGGTACGTAAAATGGATCAGCAGTTAAACAGGTTAACCGGGTTGATTGGCGATTTGCTGGATGTGACGAAAATCCAATCGGGTAAAATGACCTTTAACCCTGTAGAATTTGATTTTGATGCCTCAGTTGAAGAAATTGTAGAAGAAATGCAATACATCAGTTCTAAGCACAAAATTGTTTGCCAGTTAAACAGCAAAACCATTGTATTTGCCGATAAAGAGCGTATTGGGCAGGTAATTACCAATTTTCTTTCAAATGCAATTAAATATTCAACCGACGACGGAGATATAGATGTAGAAACTTTTATTGAACATGATGAATTGGTGCTGAGCGTTAAAGATTATGGTATCGGAATTTCAACTGAAATGCAACATCTGGTGTTCGATCAGTTTTACCGCGTAGATGGCAATCTTCAGCACACTTATCCGGGGCTAGGCCTTGGGCTCTATATCTCGGCCGAGATTATCAAAAGCGAAGGTGGCAGAATTTGGGTTGAAAGTAAAGCAGGTAAAGGCGCTACTTTTTCCTTCGCACTGAAAGTAAAATCGTCAGCTAGCCTGGCTAAATAAGCTGAACAGCTATTGTTCTTTCGGGGCTTTTTTGATCGGGTGTACCGGCTGCTCTTCGTTTTCTCTTTGCTTAGCCGGATTATTTGTTCTAACGGGCTTATTGGGTAAGCTGTCGTTTTCCTTTCTTACTGTTTTATGGTCAACAGGTTCGCGGCCCTTTGGTACCTCTTCCTGGTAATTGCTTCCCGGCTTATTGCTTTTAACTTTAGGTCCGCTCATTTTTGGTAATAATTGAATGAATAAATTTTGAATTATTGAATGTTGTAAGGTTTTAATGTTGATACCCCCCAACCAAATCCTCTATCTAATAACAATGTTTTAGCTGTTAAGTTTGAAAAATTGTCTTATCATTCTCCCATTCAATCTGTCATTAAATAATTCTCTCATTTAATCATATTCCATCCTCCAATCATTCCCTCATTCAATAATTACGGATAAAGCAGATACTTTTTACGCATGGTTTTATAAGCACTCAGCCCTGGCTCCCAGCTGGCCCTGATCTCGGCTTCACTTTTTCCATCAATAACCTGTTGCCTGAAATCACCAACCCCCACCAATCTTTCAATGGTACCCATTTCTTTGCTCAGCTTAGAGTTAAAGAAATCTTCTTTTTTAGGCGAGGCCTGGTATAATGAAATTAACCACGACAAATTAACCTGTTTGCTTTTGCGTAGCTCGGCCGTATCGTAGGTTCTTAAATCCAAACCGTAACAAACCTGATCCTGAAACAGTGGTGTTTCCGACATGCCTTTTATACTTTTAGGCGTAAAGCTGAACTCGAATTTACCTTTCAGATATGGAGCACCAACCACTGTAAACGGAAATTGAGTGCCCCGGCCATGGTTTAAGTATGTGCCTTCAAATAAACAGGTAGATGGATAAAGCAAAATAGCTTGTTGTGTATTTAAGTTTGGAGAAGGCTTAACCGGTAAGGTGTACTCCATATCGTGGTTATAATTGGCATTTTTAATAACTGTAATCTTACATTTTACCTTATCCTTTAACCAGCCCTCGCCATTTAACATCTGGGCGTATTCGCCAATGGTTAAACCGTGTGCAATGGGAATAGGTTGTATACCAATGCCCGATTTATACTTAGGATCTAAAATCGGCCCGTCAATTAAATAACCGTTCGGGTTTGGCCAGGTCTAAAATCAGCAAAGTTTTTTTGTTGGCTGCACAGGCTTCCATTACATGCTGCAGCGTGTTAATGTAGGTGTAAAAACGAACGCCAACATCCTGTATATCGAAAACCATGATGTCGATATCGGCCAGGTCTTCTGCCGTAGGCGTACTGTGTTTACCATAAAGCGAAATGGCTTTTATACCGGTCTTAGTATCTACATCATCGTTTACCGTAACGCCAGCGCTGGCATTTCCCCTAAAGCCATGCTCTGGTCCAAATATTTTCTGGATTTTAACACCTAATTTTAACAGGCTGTCTACCGAAGTGTGTGTGCCAATAACTGAAGTAGGGTTAACCACCATGCCCACTCGCTTGCCTTTTAATAGGGGCAGATATTTCTCTGTTTGCTCTGCACCAGTTTTAAGTTCAGATGGGAGTTTCATCTTCCTGATCATCAGTTTTTTGTTTTCGAGACCCTTGCCACCGGCAACTTCTTGTTCAAGCGGCTTGGGTTGGCCACAGGCCGATAAGGCAATTAAACTGGTTAAAGCAAAGCTTAGGTATTGTTTCATATCTGGTATATTCTAATCTTACACGGCTGCGGCAAAACAGTTTACCAGGGTTAATGGTATTTGCTTCAGGCAAGCTGTATGATTTTTAAAGTTGGTTATTTATTTTTGAAAATGCCATTTTTTAAAAGGAATTGAGCATTTTTGTTACTTAGAAACCTATTAAAATTGAATTTCGAATATTTTATAGCCGGGCGGATAGCCGTTAAATCAGAACGAACTTTTTCAAAGCTCATTGTTCGCATTGCGATAGCAGGCGTAATGCTGAGTTTGGCGGTTATGATCCTTTCTATTGCCATCATTAAAGGTTTTAAAACGCAAATTCAGGATAAAGTGCGTGGTTATTTAGGCGATGTACAAATTACGCGTTACGACCTGAATAATTCTTTTGAGCATTCGCCATTTGTTTTAGACGATACCACTAAAAACGAGCTGAAAAACAATCCCAATATCGAATATTTTTATCCCTTCGCTACTAAACCTGCAATTCTTTCGGCCAATAATGAAATAGAGGGGATTAATTTTAAGGGGGTAGATAAAAGTTATAACTGGGATTACATTAAACAACATCTGATTAGCGGCACTATTATCAATTTTGCTGATAGCACCAGGGCTATGCAAGAACTGTTGATTTCAAATTATACAGCCAATCGCTTAAAGTTAAAAACAGGTGATGACTTTATCATGTACTTTGTGCAAAACCAATTGCGCCCGCGAAAATTTAAAATTGTGGGCATTTACGATATCGGTGTAGAAGATATCGACAAAGGTTTTGTACTGGGCAACCTGAATATTGTTAAACGCTTAAATAACTGGGAGCCTAACGAAATCGGAGGGGTAGAGATCAGGATTAAAGATTTTAGTAAACTTCAGCCCGTTGCCGATGAGATTTACGAAAAACTACCGCGTAACCTACGTTCTTTTTCTATTGAAGAAAATTTTCCCAATATTTTTACCTGGCTGGGGCTGCTTGATGTAAATACCAATGTATTGCTCATTTTAATGTTGATTGTTGGAGTAATTAACATGGTTACTGCCTTGTTGATTATGATTTTAGAACGTACTAACATGATTGGGATGCTTAAATCGTTTGGGGCAACAAACTGGAGCATCATGAAGATTTTTCTTTACAATGCGGCTTATCTGATTGGTATTGGTTTATTGCTCGGTAATATTTTAGGCCTGGGCCTTGGCTTTTTTCAGCAGGCTACACACATTTTCAAGCTCAACCAGGCTTCGTATTTTTTAGCCTATGCACCAATCGAATTTCATTTTATTGATGTGCTGTTACTCAATGTAGTTACAGTAGTAGTTTGTTTAACCGTGCTGATTATCCCTTCGCTGTTAATCAGTAAAGTTTCTCCATTAAAGGCAATCCGTTTTAAATAAGGCATAAAAAAGCCTGGGTCATCAAATCAGATCATTTTCGATGCCCAGGCAACCTAAACCTAACTTTTTATTCTCTTGCTAGTTAACTTTTTTCAAAATGTATTCATATTGCAGGTAAGCGTAGGAGGTAGCCGGTGAATTTTCGGTAGCAGCCGGCTTAAACTTCTTTTTAAGTGTGAGATCGGTAGCATTACTTTTAACCTCGTATTCTCCATTTAAAATCATATTCCAGTCAAAATCGGCGGTATAAACACCTTCGTTAACAAAAACAGCAAGTCCTTTATTAAAAGTATATGTACCCGATCCTGCTGTGGGTTTGTTGGTGTTTTTGTAAGTGATACTAAACTGTCCTTTCTTTAAAGAAGCAACAATAGGGTAAGTGCTCGGTACAGATTTTATACTATTGGTTACCACCAGTAAGCCGGTATAATCGCCATCGTTTACCACATCAACCTTATTGGGCTTTTTACAACCCAGTGATAGGCCAAGGGTAAATAAAAGGATGGTGATTTTAGCTTTCATACCCCTTAAACGGAAGCTGAAAGCAAAACGCTACAGTTTAACCGAAATCCATTCAATTCCTTGCGTGCTATGCAAGAACTCGGTTCTGGGTGGCAGGTTTAAATAAGGGTAGGTTACTTTAGAAAGATACAGGCCTGTAGGGTGCGCCGGATCTAAAGTTTTAGGCGTTTGAAGGTTAATTAGCAGGCTTTCAAATTCATCTAAACTTAGTTCGCCTAGTCCTGTTTTTAGTATTTTTCCCATTAAAATACGGATCATTTTACTTAAAAAGCGGTTGCTGGCAATGTGAAAGCGAATGCGGTCGCCTTTTTCGTTAACAAATAAATCGGCTTCCATTACATTACAAATGGTATGCTCGTATTTGTTGGGCTGCGTACAAAATGCGCGGTAATCTTTATATTGTGGAAGCAGATTCACTGCTGCTTTCATTTTTTGAAGATCGAGTTGCGGTGCCTGGTAAAAAGAACTCTGGTTGCTTAAGAAAGGATCCTTGTACGTATGGATAAAATAATCATACCTGCGCTGAACAGCATCGAAACGGGCATGTGGAAGGCCTTCCATCGGAATAATATCGAAAACGGCAATGTTTTGCGGTAAAGCCTTATTTAACCGGTAAAGCAGGTCAAAATCGAAGATTTTATCGATATCGGCATGAAAGAAAAACTGACTGGCATGTACGTGCGCATCAGTTCTGCCACAACCTATAATCGGAATTGGCTGTTTTAAAATTTTTTCCAGTGCTTTTTCAATTACCGCCTGTACGCTAATGGCACCCGGTTGTTTTTGCCAGCCATTGTAATGCTGACCCTGATAAGCAATGTGGAAGAAGTATCTCATTATTTTGGATTGCAATTTTACGGAAATTTTGGCATCAAGGACATTAAATTCATAATTTGCCGTTCAAATAATCGAGATGAACATTACCAATTGTCCCTGCGGAAGTGGTTTACTTTACCAAAACTGCTGTAAACCATATCACTTAAAGCAACAAATTGCACCTACAGCCGAGGCATTAATGCGTTCGCGGTACTCGGCTTTTGTAGTGCAGGATGGAGATTATCTGGTTGAAACGACACACAGCAGCAAACGGAAGGGCAACAGTAAAGATGCCTATTTAAAAAGTGCAAAAAATGCCAAATGGCTTAAGCTTGAAATTTTGGCAGCAACTTTTGATATAGTAGAATTTAAAGCTTACTATCTCAATAAGAAATTCCAAACCGAAGTATTGCACGAGAAATCTAACTTCAGGTTAGAAGATGGGAAATGGTATTATGTTGACGGGGAGTTCTATAGTTAAGGTAAAATCGCAAATTTAATAAAAATGATTTTTCATGGCTTGCTGTGAAAAATACGGAAACTATACTTTTTTTGCCTCATTCCAATACACGTCCATTTCGGCAAGGGTCATATCAGCCAATGCTTTACCGTTTTCTGTTGCTTTACTTTCGAGGTATTGAAAACGTTTAATAAATTTTTTGTTGGTTTTTTCCAACGCGTTTTCAGGATTGATGTTAATGAAGCGAGCGTAATTAATTAGCGAGAAAAGAACATCACCAAATTCCGACTCGGCTTTTTCTACATCAATAGCGGTATTGTCGGCTACGTTAAATTCCGTTTTAAATTCCTGCAGTTCTTCCTCAACTTTTTCCCAAACCTGGTTTTTATTTTCCCAATCAAAACCAACGCCACGGGCTTTCTCCTGAATGCGTGAGGCCTTAACCAGTGCAGGCAACGAACCCGGAACACCGGCCAGAACCGATTTGTTGCCTTCTTTGAGTTTAATCTGCTCCCAGTTACGTTTTACATCTTCTTCATTCTGCACTTCCACATCGCCATAAATATGCGGGTGGCGATTAACCAGCTTATCGCAAACCCCGTTCAAAACATCTGTAATGTTAAACTCATTGGTTTCTGAAGCAATACGGGAATAAAAAACCAGATGCATCATTACGTCTCCCAGTTCCTTTTTAATTTCATCCAGATCGCCTTCTAAAATTGCATCACTCAGCTCATAAGTCTCCTCAATGGTTAAATGGCGCAGGGTTTCCATGGTCTGTTTTTTATCCCACGGGCATTGTGTACGCAAAGTATCTAAAACGGTTAGCAGACGCATAAAAGCATCGGCA
This sequence comes from Sphingobacteriaceae bacterium, assembly GCA_965284455.1. Taxonomy (GTDB): domain Bacteria; phylum Bacteroidota; class Bacteroidia; order Sphingobacteriales; family Sphingobacteriaceae; genus Pedobacter. Next base: position 2,869,374 of record OZ260086.1, on the reverse strand, counting down.
GGGTTATTGGCATTGGCAGGAATGGGGTTGTTTGGCATATTTTTTTGATATTATTTGCTTCAGGGAGGTAAAGTTAGTGCTTTAGCAGTTAACGAACGCTAAAATACCAAACCCAGGTTATTAAGAAAAGCTGAAACGGAATTCTGAACCATAAATATTTAGGACCCGGACCGGGTTTGTATAAATCTTCGTAATTAATGCGGTGTTTTGCTGCATAAATATTGGCAGGTATAATGGTCATTAAAAATATGATCAGTGCAATACCAGTATAGTATCTTATTTCTTCTATTTGTAATGCAATGGCAAATAAAATCTCCAGTACGCCGGTAAAAAGTATAATTTCTACTTTCTTCGGGATGAAAAGTGGTATCATGGCGGCCATACTGGTTTTAAACTTAAAGTGGCCTATTGCTGTAAAAAGCAACATTACACCCATAGCGATGTTACCGGCAAAAATATTTCCTTTATCGAATGTGGTATGACCACCAAAGGCAAGCAGGGCAACATAAACAACAAGTAGTACGAATAAAGGTTTCATACCTCAAATATGTAAATTAACAAGCGGATACGCTTACAGCCTGGTGTAATTGAGTTGTAAAAATTACGAAATCAAATTAAAGGCGATTAAGATAGTGGCTATAAACAGCACCACTAATCCCGAAAGGAAAATAAAATCCGCACTTTTTTCAAGCCTTTGACTCACTGCGTCGCCCTTTCTCATCGAAATAAAGGATAAAATACAGCTGGTCATAAAAAAGATAACAGCCGCAACGGCAAACTCATCAATAATCGAACTATCAGCAAGGTTTAGTTTTTTTAAAGAGGTGAGCACGATAAAACAAATCCCCAGTAAATTGGCCGAAGTACTTAAAATATGCGGCGATCGGTTTTCTGCCATGTTAATCTTTTTCTTCCAGTTTAATTTTTTTGGTAATGCGGTAAACCCGTTTTTTCTTCTCGGGTTTGTGTTCTTCGCCCATTAAAATACCCCATGGTTTAAGGTTATCGATCCGGTCGAAAATGATTTTGAGCATGGCGAGGTAGGGAATACACAAAAACATACCTGAAATACCCCAGATCATTTCGCCAACCACAATACCAATAAAGGCAAAAAGGGCATTGATTTTTACTTTAGAGCCCACTACCAATGGCATTAAAATATTTCCGTCAATGGCATGAACGCCAACAAAAGCAATTAAAACCAGCAGCACTTTACCCGCACCAGCCGTGGCGAAAGTAATTAAACAGCTAATGAGTAAGGCGAAGAAAATGCCCAGATACGGAACAACATTAAAAATACCTGCTACCAAACCCAGTAACACTGCATATTTTACACCTAAAAGGCTTAGCACGGTAATCATTAAGATGGTTACGATTAGCATTTGTAAGAACAAGCCGATAATGTATTTTTTAATGATATACTGGATTTGCGATACAATTTCGCTTACCTTTTCTTTGTGTTCTTCTTTAAATACCGAGGTTAAAAAGGTAAACAATACCCTGCGGTAGTTTAGAATGAAAAAGGTAAACAATAGGGTGAAGCCCAGGAATAAGAGGGTAGAAGACAAGGTAGCCAATGTGGTAGCTACAATAGCAGCACTGGTTGCGAGGGCTTTTTCGGTACTATCGTTCAGGTAAGCCAGTTGTTTTTCGGAGTTTACATGAAAGGTTTTCGAAATCCAATGTTGCAGTTCATGGTAAGACACATCTGCTTTTTGCTTTAACAAAGGCCAGTCGGCCCACAAATCGCTCAACTGGTTGCCAAAAAAATATACAATGCCGCCAATTACGGCTATCATTAATATCACTGAAAGCAGGGTTGATAAACTTCTTTTAAACTTAAAGCGCTGTTCTAAGAAATTAGCTACAGGTAGCAATAGGATCCCCATTAAAAAGGAGAAAAGAAGTGGTGCCAGTAGCGATTGGCCCAAAATGGCAATATAAGTTAGGCTGATTAAACAGAACAGGACCAACGCAAGCTTAGGCAGGAATGATAGTTTGTCTTTCATAAAAATTTTAAATCCTGTTTAATACAAAAATGTCTGGTTAAAAGTTTTAATAAAATCCTTATCCTATTAACTGATAATATGATTGCTACAAAGTATTAATATTATCTGGCTTTTCTGAAAAATATCAGAATAATAAAGAAGGCAATCAGTGGCGTAGTAAAAATTGCTAAAAGGAGTGAACCAAAATACCCCAATGTGGTATTTTTACCATAATTGGCCACAGCTAATAATATAGCAATACCAATAAGGATAACCAGGATTTCTATAACGCCCGGTGCGGATGCCAAAATTGTGGAGATAGCCATAGATTTAGATTTGTTACAAATGTAAAAAATCTTTTAAGAGTAGTTAATTGGGTTGATAACTATAATAATTATGCAACCAAGGTATTTCATTAATCATAAGTTGTCTTCCTAGGCGTGTCTGATGCTCACTCAAATAACTTAAAGGCGTTTCGGGAGGCTCAACGTGATAACTTTTACTGGAGAACCACCCTTACAGGATGGTTCTCCAGTAAAAGTTTTTAATAAATACTGGCTTTATCCAGCAGCGAAATATCTTCTGCGCTTAACTTTAAATTAGCAGCTTCGGTAAAAGATTTGAGTTGGTTTAAATCAGTAACGCTGGCAATTGGCGCTGTAACCGACGGATGGTAAAGCAGCCAGGCCAATGCTACCGATGCCTGTTCTACACTATGTGTTTCTGCAACCTGATCTAATGCCCCGAGGATTTTAAAACCCCGGTCGGTCAGGTATTTTTTTGCACCACCACCGCGCTGGCTTTTGCTTAAATCGGCTTCGCTGCGGTACTTGCCGCTTAAAAAACCGCTGGCCAGGGCGTAATAGGTAACCACGCCTAAGTTATGTTCCAGACAAATTTTTTCATGTTCTGCTTCAAATCCTTCACGGTCGTATAGGTTGTAACCGGGTTGGTAAACTTCGTAACGGGGCAAATTATGTTCGTTAGAAAAGATTAACGACTCTTTCAAACGATTGGCCGAAAAGTTCGATGCGCCGATCCACCGTACTTTACCGGCTTTAATCAGGCTATCGTAAGCGCTTAGGGTTTCTTCTACTGGTGTATTTTCATCATCATAATGGGAAAAATACAAGTCGATATAGTCGGTTTTCAGGCGGTTTAATGAATGTTCGACCTGGTTAATGATGTAATCTTTTTTGAGCGATTTGCCCTGGCCCATATCCGAGCCTACTTTGGTCGCAATGATTACGTCGTGCCGTTTGCCGTGCTTTTTTAACCAGTTACCAATAATGGTTTCCGATTCTCCACCTTTATTGCCGGGTACCCAGCGCGAGTAAACATCGGCAGTATCGATACAGTTAAAGCCATTTTCAACAAAGTGGTCTAAAATTTCGAATGATTTTGATTGATCTATGGTCCAGCCAAAAACGTTACCGCCAAAAACAACCGGTGCTATATTTAAATCTGATTTACCTAATATTCTTTTTTCCATGATGTAAATTTTATAATAGGATTAACAAACAGAATTAAATGCAGTTTTAAGAAAAGGTCTTGTTAATGTCAGTGTTTGTTTCAGGCATCAAGATTTAACCACCATCATCCCTCATCCATTTTCCCTTATTCCATTCCCTTCACCGCTCTCAGCATCTCCCTCTTTCCAGGTGCACCAGGTAGTTTTTCGATGTTAAAGCCACAGGCTTTTACGGCCCGTTTTAGTTTTCCGGTAATGGCGTAAGTTACAAAAGTACCACCTGGCTTTAAAAAACTGCAGGCATGGGCAATAATCTCATCACTCCACATCTCGGGCTGATGCTGCACAGAAAAGGCATCGTAGTAAATGATGTCGAATTTTTTAGACGTATTAAAAGCGGCTAATGTAGTATGTGGGATTTCGAGTCGGCTTATTGCGGAAAGTGATTGTGGGGTTTGAAGCGCAGCCTCGTAGTTGGTAATAAAGCTATCCCAAGTGGCTTGCGGAACATAAGCCGAATAACCTGTTTGTGCAATTAAATCAATTGATAAAGGAAAGGCCTCGATACTGGTATAATGGAGTTGAATATTATTGGCTTCGCAGTATTCGAGGCTTAGAATAAAGTTTAAACCCGTTCCAAAACCGACCTCCAGAACAGCTATTTCAGGCTTGCCGGCAGAAGCAAATTTTAACCCCGCCTCAATAAATACGTGTTTGCTTTCCTGCAATGCACCGTGTTTGCTGTGGTAATGTTCGCCTATGGTTTCGTTGTAAAGGGTATTCGAACCATCAGCGGTGGGGGTTATAATATTCATGGGGCCTAACAGAATTAATGATTTCTATATTCAGGGCAAAATTAGCATTTTCTATCTGCCTTTCGGCTTTTGTTACTAGCTTTGCCTTAAATCTTAAAAAATGGATATCGAAACCTTCAGAGAATATTGTTTGAGTTTGCCTGGCACAACCGAAGGCATGAAATGGGGCCATTTGTGTTTCATGATTGAAGAAAAGATGTATTTCATTATCGCTATTGATGAGGATAACAGTTTCTCGATCAAATGCGATCCGGAAGAATTTGATGCCCTAATTGCCAGAGATGGAATACAACAAGCCCACCATATGGCCAAACGTCAGTGGATACGTGTAGATAATTTAGAGGTATTTAATGATACCGAACTAAAAAACCGGGTAGAAGCATCCCGCGCGATGGTATTGGCTAAACTGCCTAAGAAAACTCAGGCTAAATACGCTTAATTTAGCCGCCAAAACAAAGAGCCTACAAATTTTAGCGAATATTCTCTTTAAATAAGTGCTTACTGCTCGCTTTTAGGCTCTTCTTTTTTTACTACTGGAGCGCTTTTAAGCTCCTTGGATTTCATGATATTGAATTTGTACATTTCTTCAATGCCAACCAGCTTGCGGGTACATTTTTCAATATCAGTTCCTTCTTCCCATAAGTAAGGACGAAAGCTGTAGGTTTTAGTTCCATCTAAGTTGGCAATAAACTGGTTCCAGCTACTCCAGCGAAGACCTTTGTAAAATTTAGACAGGTCGCTGTCGAAACAGAAAACCAAAAACTCACCGTAGCCTGCACCAAGTGGTTGCCAGCTTAAGCTGTTGGGCTCCAGGTAGTACACGTTTTTAATGTCAGGGCCTAAGCCGCCATAGTTAATGGCAAAAAAACCACCAACGGCATCATCGGCAACCAGCAGATAAGGCATGTTATCGCCGTATTCTTTAATGGTTTTGCCTTTATTCCATTCAGAAACAGAACGGTTTAAACGCTCACTTCCGGAACCTAAGATCCTGATCCAGCCATTATCAACCATTATGCCTCCGGTATTGTAAATTACCGAACCAAGCGTAGAATAGGTAGAAATCTGCGTATTGTATAACACTTCTTTGGCTTTTGCCGAATCGATTGGCATAATCTCGACCTTGTTTTTGGCAGAATCGATCCATTTTTTAACCAATGGCCATGCCGGATCTTTTTTATTAATTAATTCTTCGGCGGTAAACAATTTGTTTTGTGCAAAGCCTGCTAAAGAAAGAAAAGTTAAACCCAGGATGGAAAGTGTTTTAATTGCGCTTTTCATGGAATGAATGCTAATGTTTTTTCAAAGATAGAATGATATTTAACAATAGCCGAAGGGAGTGCAATTATTTTTGAATGTTTACCAGAAATCAATAGATTGGAATGAAATGGGATGAATGGAAAGAATCCGCTGGTAACAGCTCAGACCACCAATATATGGTAGCAGCTGGTACCACCTGCAAAATATAAAGGCAAAACGCCCCGAACTTCGGGGCGCCTGCAGCAATAGGGATGATATTATTGCTTATGATTTCGGTTGGGCAGAAAGGATTAAACCTTCCGGGCTTAACCTACCACATTCTGATTCTGTCTTCTGGTTTTTTATATAATTTATCGCCAGGCTTAACATCAAAAGCGTTGTACCAGGCATCCATGTTAACAGGTGCACCAATGGTACGGTATGGGCCAGGAGAGTGCGGATCGGTTTTAATTAACTGGGCGGCACTTTCTGGTAAAATGTTACCTCTCCAAACTTGCGCCCAGGCCAGGAAGAAACGTTGATCCGGTGTAAAGCCATCAATTTTTTCGTTGCTCTGACCTTGTTTGGTCATTTTGAAAGCGGTATAAGCCGCATTTAAGCCACCTAAATCACCAATGTTTTCGCCCATGGTTAATTTACCAATTACATGTACCGTATCTAAAACGGTATAAGCATCAAATTGTTCGCCAAGCGCTTTTGTTTTGGCATCAAATTTAGTCTTGTCTTCAGCTGTCCACCAGTTTTTTAAGTTACCGGCAGCATCATATTGGCTTCCGCTATCATCAAAACCATGGCTCATTTCGTGACCAATTACTGCTCCAATACCGCCATAATTAACGGCATCATCGGCATTAGGATCGAAGAAAGGGAACTGTAAAATACCTGCCGGGAAAACAATCTCATTAAGTGTTGGACTGTAATAAGCATTAACCGTAGGAGGGGTCATTCCAAAACGTTTGCGATCAACAGGTTTTCCTAACTGATCAACCATTTCGTTGTAGCCCCAAACACTCGCATTTCGTAAGTTTTGGAAATAAGTACCTTTATTAATCACCAGACCATCGTAGTTTTTCCATTTTTCGGGATAACCAACTTTTGGTGTAAAGGCATGTAATTTAGCCAGTGCTTTTTGTTTGGTTTCAGTACTCATCCATTCTAAACCATTAATTCTGATTTCGAAAGCTTTGCGCAGGTTCACAATCATCTGGTTCATGCGCTCTTTGGCTTCTGGTTTAAAATATTTGGCTACATAAAGCTGGCCTAATAATTCGCCAATGGTGCCGTCGGTTAACGACGACATGCGTTGCCAGCGTGGTGTTTGTACTTTCTGGCCGGTTTGTGCCTGGGTAAAGGCGAAACTTGCTTTTACAAACGGAGAACTTAAGCTGGATGCTGATCCTTTTAAAATGTTCCATTCCAGATAGGTTTTCCAGTCGGCTACCGAGACCGATTTTAACATGCCATCTAAGCTTGCCATAAACTTCGGCGATGATACCAATACGGTATCCTGGCCTTTAATTTTAAATTTTGGTAGGTAGGTTGACCAATTGATGTCTGGTGTTTTTTTATTTAGCTCGGCAACAGTAAGTTTGTTATAAGTGGCATAAGGATCGCGCATTTCCAAACGGCTCATCTGCGCCTCTGCAAATTGCTTTTCGATTGCAAGCACAGTTGCTGCTTTTTGTTTAGCCTCTTCGGCACTGCTACCGGTTAAGGTAAACAGGGTAACCATATAGGTATTGTAAGCCTCGCGGATTTTAACACTGCGGGCATCGTCTTTTAAATAATAGTCGCGATCGGGCAAAGTGGTGCCACCCTGACCTACGTTAACCATGTATTTGTTTACATTTTTACGGTCCTGGCCCACGCCTACACCAAACATTGCACCGCCTAAACCATTAACGCGCATATACGCCACCTGATCTAAAATGCCGGGAATATCCTTAATCTGCTGAATTTTGGCTAAATCTGCTTTAATTGGGGTATAGCCCAAATTTTCGATAGTTAAGCTATCCATAGCAGCTGTGTAAAAATCGCCCACCCTGCGTTTTACCGATCCTGCAGCTGCTGTTTTATCCGCTGCGGCATCTTCAACAAGTGTTTTTACAGCATTAATATTGAAATCACGAAGTTCGTTGAAAGAGCCCCAGCGTGTTTCTTTAGCCGGAACAGGATTGTTTTTTACCCAGGTACCACTTGCATATTGGTAAAAATCATCGCCCGGTTTAACCGATAAATCCATATTGGCTGGGTCGATAAATTTTTTGATGGTTTGTGCGTTTGCAGAAAAGCCAGCAGCAACTATACCCAGTGCCGCAAAATATCTTTTCAAATTTTGGTATTTCATTCGCTTAAAATAAGTTAGTTTATAATGCGAAATTTATGAAATACTAATTAATACTGTGGTAATATATTAGAAATATTACTTGTAAAACCAATAGTAAATTTTAGCCAGACCAAGCCGTCTGATTAAATCGGATGCTGAAAATGAGATTTTAATAGATTTCATCTGTTTATATATTTATTTTAGTTTATCAGATGGATCCTCAGTTGATTATGGTAATCACTTTAGGATTCACGGTTTTAAATCTTTTATACACTATTAACATTTTTTAACAAATTTTATTGTGTGACTGTAAAAATTATTGCTATTAAGAATGATTCGGGATAAACCATTTTATTTTCCATAAATTTGATTTCAGATCGTTTTAATAGACTTTAGTATGTACCGGGCCTAAGGCTCTGGCATTAAATAACGAGTTATAGCAGAATAAATAATGAGCCACTCCCACGATAAAGAAGATAGCTGCTGCAGCAGCAAAGCACACACCGAACCAAAACATAATCACGAGCACAGTCATTCACATGGCGAAGGTGACGACCACAACCACGATCATGGAGGCGATCCATCGGCATTTCAGACCTACTTGCCTGCCATTGTAACGCTAACGATGTTGTTGATTGGAATTGCATTCGATAACCTCATTAAGGTACCTGCTTTTCAAACCATCAGGCCGTATTGGTATATTTTAGCCTATTTACCTGTTGGTGTTCCGGTTTTGCGCGAAGTTTGGGAAACCTTTAAGAGCAAAGATTTCTTTACCGAATTTTCATTAATGTCTATCGCTACAATTGGTGCTTTTGCCATTGGCGAGTATCCGGAAGGGGTAGCCGTAATGCTATTTTATACCATTGGCGAACTTTTTCAAATGGCAGCCGTAAATCGGGCAAAAAGAAATATTTCAGCTTTGCTCGATGTGCGTGCAGATATAGCCCATGTGCTCAGAAACGGGAAATATGAAGATGTAAGCCCTGAAAAGGTAGATATTGGCGAAACTATACAGGTTAAGGCGGGCGAAAAAATAGCTCTGGATGGTGAAATGTTATCCGAAAAAAGCAGCTTCAATACCGCTGCATTAACAGGCGAAAGTAAACCCAGAACCATTAATAAGGGTGAAAGTGTTTTGGCAGGGATGTTAAATCTGGATAGGGTTATCGAAATAAAGGTAACTAAAGTTTTTGCCGATAGTGCTTTGTCGCGCATATTGGAGATGGTTCAAAACGCCACTGCGCGCAAAGCTAGAACTGAACTCTTTATCCGCAAGTTTGCCAAAGTTTATACACCAATAGTGTTTTTTCTGGCGCTTGCCTTGGTAACAGTTCCTATTCTGGTTTTAGGCAACGACTATCATTTCCAAACCTGGCTGTACCGCGCATTGGTTTTTCTGGTTATATCTTGCCCTTGTGCTTTGGTTATTTCTATTCCGCTGGGGTATTTTGGCGGTATCGGGGCGGCATCGGCAAACGGTATTTTGTTTAAAGGGTCAAATTTTTTAGAGCTCATTACCAAACTGGATACTGTGGTGATGGACAAAACCGGAACGCTTACCAAAGGTGTTTTTAAAGTTCAGAAAATAGAAAGCGCAATTAATGAGACGGAGTTTTTAGCCCTTTTAACTGCTGTTGAAGCAAAATCGACCCACCCAATTGCCAAAGCGATTGTGGAGTATGCCCATGGGGCAGATCTTCATCCGGCTAACAATCTCGAAGAAATTGCCGGAATGGGCTTAAAGGGAATGGTAAATGGCAAAACGGTTTTAGCCGGAAACGCAAAACTTTTGGTGAAATTCAATATTCCTTTCGATCTTAAAATACAGGAGATAGAAGAAAGTATTGTAGTGGTGGCAGTTGATGGGCAATATGCGGGTTATGTTTTAATTGCGGATGAGATTAAGGAAGATGCTGCAGAGGCGATTAAACAATTGCATGAAAATGGTGTAAAGCAAGTGGTCATGCTGAGCGGCGATAAAACTTCGATTGTTAAAAAAGTTGCCGGCCAATTGGGTATCGATGAGTATTATGGCGATTTATTGCCTGAAGATAAAGTGGCGAATCTGGAAAAAATTAAAAGCGATAAAACCAGGGTAGTTGCTTTTGTTGGCGATGGCATTAACGATACGCCAGTATTGGCCATTAGTGATATAGGTATAGCCATGGGCGCTATGGGAAGCGATGCTGCTATTGAAACAGCTGATGTCGTAATCCAAACCGATCAGCCTTCGAAAATTGCAACTGCAATTAAAATTGGTAAGGCTACCAAAAATGTGGTGATCCAGAATATTGTACTCGCTTTTGCTGTTAAAGCCCTGGTTTTAATTTTGGGCGCCGGCGGACTGGCCACCATGTGGGAAGCCGTTTTTGCCGACGTTGGCGTAGCACTGCTAGCCATATTAAATGCAGTTCGGATTCAGAAAATGAGGTTTTAATGTCTGCTGGTTTTTTATCATTAAGATCGTATGTATGAAAGCGTTAATTAGCTAAATAAGTAAGATCGAGTTCTTGCTAAAAGGAATTAAGATAGTTAAGAAATTACATGATTTTAATGTTCTTAATTTCTTATACCTATGCCAATTATTTAAACTGGCTTTTTCTGGAAAGGGTAGAGCTGGTTAAGGGGAAGGTTTTTAAAATGAGTCCGGCGCCATCAAGGATACATCAAGGTATTGTGGGCAATGTTTTTTAAAACTGGGTAATTTTAAATGATAAGCCCTGTAAGGTATATACGGCTCCCTTTGATGTACGCTTTCCTAAAGAGAGCGAGGATGATAAAGATGTGTACACCGTTTTGCAACCCGATATTTGCGTAATCTGTGATAAAAGCAAGCTCGATTACCGCGGCTGTATCGGTGCAATACTGGGTAGTAAGCCAAAGCGATCAAAGCATACTCATTTAGACCCTCGATGATTCAGGCAAATTCTGTCCTTCTAAAATATTTACATTCAGTGAGCAGATAACCTCTTCTGTTTTGCCAGGCTTTGTACTGGCTTTAGATGATGTTTTCGAAGATTTAGGTTAATTACTGTTTTGATTCCTGGTTGCCCGGGGTGTTAAGAAATACAATTGCTGTTAATACACAAATCAACACAAAATTATACTCTACACCATTTCTTCCGCCACCTACCACAAACCAGCCTTCTTTAAAATGCACCATAATAATGCCCATTATTAAAACGAATATGCTTACAAAACAGGCCAGGCGGATATATTTGTTGAAAACAAGCAGCAAGGCGCAAAGTATATGCGAGAGTTTAATGCTCCAGGCAATGGCCACACCATAAGGGGCAAAGCCAACCTTGTTCAGGTATAAATTACCGAAATCATTAACGCCACCATCAAACATGCCAAACACACTGTGCGATAATAAGATAATGGCTACAGACAGACGTAAAATGATGTAGCCAATTTTAAAGTTTTTAGTATTCATGTTACTTTATGCAATAGTTTACAAACAGCTATCTGGTTATACTAAAATACAAAAAGCCAGATTAACCTGAAAATAGAATGCTGTCTCTGCTTTATAAAAATCGAAAATAGCATGCTTCAGGATAAAATGATGTGGTGTTTGGTTGCTTTAGTCTTTCAGCTTATCGCGCTTTGGTCTTTCAGCTTAATTAGCTATTTTTGGGCTTTTATAACAATTTTTCATGAGCATTTCCACCAAGTACAATCCTGCAGAAACAGAAGATAAATGGTATAGCTACTGGCTATCTAAAAAGTTTTTCCACTCAGAGCCTGATGAGCGCGAACCTTACACTATTGTAATTCCGCCACCAAACGTCACAGGGGTACTGCACATGGGGCACATGCTTAACAATACAATTCAGGATGTTTTAATCCGTAAGGCACGTATGCAAGGCAAAAACGCTTGCTGGGTACCTGGAACCGACCATGCTTCTATTGCTACAGAAGCTAAAGTTGTTGCCATGTTAAAAGAACAGGGGATTAATAAAAAAGACCTTTCGCGCGAAGAGTTTCTAAAATACGCCTGGGAATGGAAAGAAAAGTACGGTGGTATTATCTTGGAGCAATTAAAGAAACTAGGCGCAAGCTGTGATTGGGATCGTACACGTTTTACCATGGAGGAAGATCTTTCCGAAGCGGTTATCGACTCGTTTATCCATCTGTACAAAAAAGGCTGGATTTATCGCGGTATCCGTATGGTAAACTGGGATCCTGCCGGTAAAACTGCAGTTTCTGATGAAGAAGTGATCCGTAAGGAGGTTAATCAAAAGTTATACTATATAAAATACCTGATTTCAGGTACAACAGATCAGTTTTTAACGATTGCAACAACGCGTCCTGAAACCATTATGGCCGATGCGGCGATCTGTATCAACCCTAACGACGAACGTTTTACACACTTAAAAGGTAAAAAAGTGTTCGTGCCGCTGGTTAACCACGAAATTCCGGTTATTGAAGATGAATACGTAGATATCGAATTTGGTACCGGTTGTTTAAAAGTTACCCCTGCACACGATTTGAATGATTATGAGCTGGGTGTGAAACACAATTTACCGGTTACCGATATTTTAAATGACGATGGTACCTTAAACGAACTGGCAGTTATTTTGGTGGGCGAAGATCGTTTTGTTGCACGTAAAAAGATTGCCAAAATGCTCGAAGAGGCTGGTCATTTAGATAAAGTTGAAGATTATAAATCGCAGGTAGGCTTTTCTGAACGTACCGATGCCGCAATTGAACCTAAACTTTCGATGCAGTGGTTTGTGAAAATGAAAGAAATGGCACAACCGGCGCTGGATGATGTACTGAATGGAGAAGTAAACCTGATCCCGAATAAATTTGAAAATACTTACCGCCACTGGATGGAAAACGTGCGCGACTGGAATATTTCGCGCCAGCTGTGGTGGGGACAGCGTATTCCAGCCTGGTACGATGATAAAGGAAACTGGGTTGTTGCTAAAACCAAAGATGAAGCTTTAGAAGAATTCTGGAAGAAAAAACATTTGGATGAAAGCTGTTCAGATGCTGAAAAAGCTGGTTTTAAACATCAGTTAGAACCATTTTTACGTCAGGATGAAGACGTAATGGATACCTGGTTCTCATCATGGTTGTGGCCTATTTCTGTTTTTGATGGATTTAAAGATCCCGATAATAAAGATATTAATTACTACTATCCAACCAATGATCTGGTTACGGCTCCTGAAATTTTATTCTTCTGGGTGGCCCGTATGATTATGGCCGGACACGAGTTTATGGGCAAAAAACCATTTACCAATGTGTATTTAACCGGTATTGTACGCGATAAACTAGGACGTAAAATGTCTAAATCGCTGGGTAATTCGCCCGATCCGATTGGATTGATTGAAAAATATGGTGCCGATGCCGTACGTGTGGGTATGTTGATGTCCTCGCCAGCGGGTAACGATTTAATGTTTGATGAAAGCTACTGCGAGCAGGGCCGTAATTTTGCCTCAAAAATATGGAATGCCTTCCGTTTGGTTAAAGGCTGGGAAGTAGATGCAAATTTAGAAAATCCGAATAAACAGGCTATTTCGTGGTTCGAAAACCGTTTTAATGCCGCTTTAGATGAAATTGAGGATAACTTTAAACAATACCGTTTATCGGAAGCATTAATGACTACCTATAAACTGGTTTGGGACGATTTCTGTGCCTGGTATTTAGAAATGGTTAAGCCTGCATACCAGCAGCCAATTGATGCCGAAAGTTACCAGGCTACGGTTGGCTTCTTTGAGCAGATTATTAAACTGTTGCATCCGAACATGCCTTTCTTAACTGAAGAATTGTGGCATGACGATCTCTTTGCTGCACGTGGCGAAATGGATTGCTGTATTGTTGCCGAATTTCCAAAAGGAGGCGCTATTGATGAGCAATTATTGAAAGATGCTGAAGTAATTAAAACTGTTGTTGCTGAAATCAGGAATGTACGTAACCAAAAACAGATTTCACCAAAAGAAGCTTTGCCTTTAAGTTTGAAGATAAACTCTGATATCGACTACGAGAAATGGTTAAATATTGTTTTCAAACTGGCTAATGTTTCGGAAGCTGAGATTGTAAACGATAAAATTGTAGGCGCAACCGCATTTATGGCTGGTAAAGATGAGTTCTTTATTCCGTTAACCGAAAATGTAGATGTAGATGCAGAGCGCACACGCTTAAATGCTGATTTGGTGTACTTACAAGGTTTCTTAAAATCGGTTGATTCGAAACTAAGCAACGAACGCTTTGTGCAAAATGCCAAGCCCGAAATTATTGCCAACGAGCGTAATAAAAAGGCCGATGCTGAAGCTAAAATTAAAATCATTGAAGAAAGTTTAGCGATTTTAGGATAATCATATAGCCATTTATACCTGTAAGGTTTTTAAAACCTTGCAGGTATATTAATTTAATAAAAATATGTTACGCTCTCAAACCTTATTGTATCTCTTTTTTTGCTTCCTGTTTTCTCTTTCTTCTTGTAAAAAAGAGGATAAAGAAGAAGAATTGAAGTATCCTATTTCTTTGAAATATAACACATATAGCAAGGCTAAAATGAGAATGTGGACTAATGATGGTGAAATTCTTGATCAGGAAAAGATCAATAAATTTGTTGGAAATAGTTTTGATAAATCATTTAACGCTGATTTTTATCAAATAAGCTTCAAAAGCCCTGATTCGGCAGATATCCGCTTTCCGCCCGCACTACACGGTTTGTGGACATTTAAAGTTTTAGATTCTTCCAATATTGAATTTAAAGGCGATGTTCAATTGTTTTTTGCTTCTGTTTTTGGAGATCAGGCAAGTTTAGACCGGGCATTTTTAATTTATAAATCTAATATTTATACACAGGGTCTTAGAATCGTTTCGGATCCAAAATTACTTCCTTCCACAATTTACAGAGCGGATCTTGGATTCGGCGCTACTGGAAATAAAAAAGCGCTATCTATTCCAGGATATCTCTATCGTATGCGTTTGTATAAAAGAGCATCAGTAATGGCGGGACACATGTATGGAAAATTCAAAGAGAGCTTCCTGAATGAATTGCAAGATCGCGATACCTTGGTTATACAGGAAACGAAAAACAACTGGGCGCTTTAAAAAAATCATTTAACTCTTGGTTTTAAAACCTTGAAAGCCCTTTAACAGCACATTGTTAAAGGGCTTTTTCGTTTCTATTCTCAAAATCTAAATTATTATTTCAAACGTTTTCCTAAATAATAAGCTTGTTACAATTGAATTAAAAAAGGCTTTAAATCGCTTACTGGATAAGCTTAGAGCAGACTAAGCTTTATTTATTGAAAAATTGGTTTCAAGAATAATACCCGGTGAGTTTTAGCGCATCTTATTTAAAATACTATTTTAGCTAATTCAATATGGTTTGATGAGAAACCGTATTTGTTAATATAGCCAAATATGGAAAATTCCAGAAGGAAATTTATTAAGCAATCTGCAATATTTGCTGCGGCAACCTATGCCGGTACTATGGGTATGAGTGCTAAAAGTTATGGGCGCATAATCGGCGCAAATGATAGGGTACGAGTAGGTGTTGTTGGGTTTTCTGACCGTTTTAAAGAAACACTTCTGCCTTGTTTTATGAACCATAATAAAGAACTGAACTTCGATATTGTGGGGCTTTCTGATTTATGGAATTATCGCAGGGATTTGGGAATTGCCCATCTAAAAGCAAAATTTGGTCACGATATTAAAGCCTGCCGCAACAATGATGAGCTTTATGCCACAAAAGATCTTGATGCCGTAATTATCAGTACAGCCGATTTTCAGCACGCTTTACATACCATCGAGGCCGTTAAAGCCAGTTGCGATGCGTATGTAGAAAAGCCTTTTGCCGAAACCATGGATGATGCCAAAGCAGCCTTTAAAGCGGTTAAAGCAAGTAAACAGATTGTACAGATTGGTTCGCAGCGGAGGAGTGGTGAGAATTATACCAATGCAGCAAAATTTATTCAGGATGGTAAATTTGGCCCTATAACCGCTGTAGATCTGGTTTGGAATGTAAATCAGCCCGGCAGGTGGCGCAGGCCCGATTTAGTGGCTAAGTTAAAAGAAGAAGATATCGATTGGAAGCGTTTTCTGCTTAACCGCCCGATCGAGGCTTTCGATCCAAGAAAATACTTAGAGTACAGGTTGTTCTGGCCATATTCGTCGGGGATGCCCGGACAATGGATGAGTCACCAGATTGATACCGTACATTGGTTTACCAATTTAAAGCATCCTCGCAGTGTGGTAGCCAACGGAGGCATTTATACCTGGAAAGATGGGCGGAGAAACTGGGATTCGATGGTGGCCGTATTCGACTATGGCCAGCCCGACACTACCGATGGCTTTCAGGTAACCTTTACTTCGAGGATGCAGAATAGCGTAGGTGATGTGGGCGAAGTATATTATTCGAACGGTGGCGAGCTCAATCTCATTACCAATAAAGTTTCGCCAAAGGGCGGATTGAAGGAAAAAGAAGCCACTGCAATGGGCTTAAAAGCTAACCTTTTACCGGAGTTTGATTTAAGTAAAACCGAAATCAAAGCAGCAACCGGAGCAAATATGGGCGGCGATCCGTTAACCTCGGGCCACATGCGCAACTGGATGGAATGTGTGCGCAGCCGTAAAACACCTAATGCACCTGTAGAAGCCGGTTATTCACATTCAATCGCCAATATCATGACCAACGCTGCGGTAAGAACAGGTGCAAAAGCCACCTTTGATGAAGACAGACAAGAAGTAATTGCAAACGGAAAAGTATTCAAATATTAATTATCCAAAACCAATCATGTTAAAAATTAAAAAGTACAGCATTCTTGCTTTTTCTCTAATTAGTTTATCGGCGGCAGCCCAAAAAGCCAAACCCCTGTTTGATGGAAAAACCCTAACCGGCTGGAAATCAGTTGCTGGAGTAGCCCCATACAAAGTTGAAGACGGAATGATTGTAGGTACCATGACCAAAGGAACACCCAACTCATTTCTGATTACCGAAAAAGAATACGGCAATTTTATTTTAGAACTGGATGTTAAACTTGAAGGCGAAAGTACCAACTCTGGTATTCAAACCCGTAGCCACATTAAACAAGAAGCCAATAACGGCAGAGGTATGGTTTTTGGCCGTCAGGTAGAAATCGATCCATCGGCGAGGGCATGGAGCGGTGGTATTTACGACGAAGCCAGAAGAAACTGGTTATACCCTTTAGAATTAAACCCATCGGCAAGATCTTTATATAAAAAGAACGAGTTTAACCATTACAGAATCGAATGTATTGGTAACGAAACCAAAACCTGGTTAAACGGTCAGCCGGTAGCCTATGTAATCGATACTTTAGATCAGTCGGGCTTTATTGGCTTGCAGGTTCACGGTATTGGCAATAACACCGAAAACGATGGCAAGAAAGTGTACTTTAAAAACATCAATATCCAAACAGAAGGCCTTAAAGCCAAAGCTTTTCCAAAAGGATTTTACGTGGTAAACTTAACCCCAAATGCTTTATCACCTTTCGAGAAAGCTAATGGTTACAAATTGCTTTTTGATGGTAAAACCAATGCCGGCTGGATTGGCGCTTATAAAACGGCGTTTCCGGAAAAAGGATGGAAAATTGCCAATGGTACAATCAGTGTTGAACCTTCAGGCGGTGCTGAATCTACCAACGGTGGCGATATTGTAACCAAAGAAGAATATGCTGCTTTTGATATGTCGTTTGAGTTTAAACTTACTCCTGGTGCAAATAGCGGTGTTAAATACTTTGTTACTTTAAGCGAGAAAAATACAGGCTCGGCTATTGGTTTAGAATACCAGGTGCTGGATGATGTACTGCACCCGGATGCGAAATTAGGTCGCGATGGCAACCGCACTTTAGCCTCATTATATGATTTAATGACGGCTAAAAAAGAATCAAGATATTTACGCCCGATAGGCAGCTGGAACAATGGCCGTTTAGTGGTGTACCCCAATAACAAAGTAGAGCACTATTTAAACGGGGTTAAAGTCTTAGAATATACCCGTGGCTCAGAAGAATTTAAAAAACTGGTAGCCATTAGCAAATACAAAGACTGGAAAAATTTTGGTGAAGCACCACAAGGACACATTCTGCTACAGGATCATGGCAATAAAGTAGATTTCAGGACCATCAAAATAAAAACCTTAAAATAAGGTCATCACTCAAATCAGTTAAAAAATACTGCGAAGTACAGGGTATCAGTTACTTTGTACTTCGCATTTGTGCTTCATGGCATTTGGGTTTATAACCGCTTCAAGCCATTAGCCTGCATGTAAAAAGTTAGAGAGCTCGGGTATTGCCTGTTCACTTTTTACTACCTTTAAAACATAATATTTAAAATAAAATACAATTTATATCATGCATCGTCGATCTTTTGTTAAACATACCGCGTTATTGGGCTCTGGTTTATTGGTTGGTAATCAGGTTTTTGCTGATTTATACGCCGATCAGGTCATCAATGTGGCCATGATTGGCTGCGGCGACAGGGGCAAAGGTGTGTTATCGGTGATTAAATCGATGCCTGCAAAATATAAAATTGTAGCCTATTGCGATCTGCTGGATTTTAGGCTTAAAGAAACCGAAAAGTATGTTCCGGCCAGTGCAAAGGCCATAAAGGATTACCACAAGGTTTTAGATGATAAAAGTATCGATGCCGTTTTTATTGCAACACCTTTAAGCGAGCATTTCAAAATTGCAAAGGATGCTGTGCTTGCCGGAAAACATGTATACGTAGAAAAAACCATGACTTATAATATTGAGCAGGCCCTGGCCCTTAAAAAACTGGTTAAGCAACACCCTAAGCAGGTTTTTCAGGTCGGTTACCAATACCGTTATTCGCCTTTGTACTTTAAGGTGAAAGATATGATTCAGAGTGGTTATTTGGGTAAGGTTACTCAAATTGATTGCCGTTGGGACCGCAATGGTAACTGGCGCAGGGCAGTACCTGAACCAGCTTTAGAAAGGAAAATTAACTGGCGTATGTATAAGGAATATTCGGGCGGTTTAGCTGCAGAATTACTTTCGCACCAGATTGATTTTATTAACTGGGCTTTCGAAACACAGCCCGACGAGATTATGGGCTCGGGTGGTATCGATGTTTTTAAAGATGGCCGCGAAACTTACGATAATATACAAGCTATTCTCCGTTATAACGAAAAAGGCATGATTGGCAACTTTGGGGCCACTTGCGGCAATGCCCACGATGGTTACCTGTTTAAAATAAAAGGTACAAAAGGTTCTGTTTCTTTACTTACCAATACCGGTTTATTCTACCCCGAAGAAACTACCAAAAAAGAGATGGGTATTGTGGATGGGGTAACCGGTGCTACAAAAATTGTGGTAAATAAAGATGGGGGCATCCCGATTTTGGATAAGCCAACCATCGATGGAACCAATTATGCACTCGATGAATTCTATAAATCGATAACCACCGGCAAAGAACCTGCTTCTAATATCAATACCGGTACACAGGCGGCGATATGTGTGGGGATGTGTAACGAGGCGATTTACTCCGGCGAAAAGCAGGTATGGAAATCAACGTATAGTGTTTAGCGCTTAGCCTGAATGATCCACTACGCTGATCGTCATTCCCTTGAAAACGGGAAATGTGCAGTCCTGGCCACAGCATTAAAATTCCCATCCGATAGCTATCGGATCAAGCTTGGAATGACGGATTTTCTTATAGGTGATCCACTTAACAGATTGTCATTCCCGTAAAAACGGGAATCCTAAAGCGATTCGCAGCCCTAGCCAAAGCATTACGATTGGGAGCATTGTACTTTTCGTGTTATCCGTGCCTAAACTACAATCCCAAATATTCAGGCATTTCCTCTGCAAAGTTAAAGCTCCCTTTCTCCAGATCCATCTTTGCATAAACATGCTGCAAGCCGTTGGTTAATACAATCCACCTGGCCTGGTGAATAGAATTGTACCTCGCTGCCTGATCAAAAACCGATTGCGTAATTTTTACTTTCGGTGCTTTGCATTCAATCAGCATCAGTTTTTCGCCGGCAGTATTGTACACTAAAATATCGCTCCGTTTTTGCAGCTGGTTAAGTACCAAACCACCCTCAATCTGAATCAGTGTACGCGGAAATTTCTTTTCTAAAATAAGGTTTTGTATAAAATGCTGGCGTACCCACTCTTCCGGCGTAAGTATCAGGTGTTTTTTCCTCAGCTCGTCGAAAATAAAAACCACATTATCCTTTTTCGTAATTTTAAAAGGATAAGGCGGAAGGTTTAGCGGGGTAGGGGTAAATATTTCAGTTTTCAATTTCAGTTTTTTAGCATTTAAGACCAACGGTGAGCACAAAATCTACATTGCTTAGCTAAGGGTGTTCTCGCTAGTTTACCACAATTCGGACAATTGTTTAAAAATATGTTTTCCTGATTTAAAATTCTTTGAGCTACCCTTACCTCAAAAGAATCGTAACCATCTTTTAGTAAGTTCAATATGCTTTCATCCTCCGTAAGCCAGTCAGCTTTTTTATAAATATTTAGTGCCCTCGGCGTTATGGTAGGGTCAGTATCTAATCCAAGTTTAATCAGAGAATGGCTGTGCCGAATCGCTAGCCGCTCATCTGCAGTTAAGCACTTGGAAAAATAAGTCACAATGTATTTTGCCGTATCCTGATCCATTTACTTCAAAGTTATGGCTTTTAAGCCATTTACGTTTTACAAATTCCTCGCCAGTCTGAAACCCAAATCTTCTATTTTAAATGATTTAGGATGGCTGCGCCTGCGGTTTGTGGCCATACAACCCCGATCTTCATCGCTCCAGCCGCCACCACGGATAATGCGGTACGAGCCGTACACGCTTTCATCGTAAATATCCGAGCACCATTCCCAAACATTGCCCAGCATATCATATAAGCCCCAGGCATTGGGCATTTTGAGGCCCACCTGCTGCGAGGTCTTTCCGGAGTTTGGTTTGTACCAGGCAATCTGATCCAGTTCGCCGTACCTGATGCCGTTGGTCCCTGCTTTACAGGCGTATTCCCATTCGGCCTCTGTAGGCAACCTAAAGCCATTGGCCGCTGGTTTAAACAGCACTTCGTCGGCTTCCTGGTCAAAAATATAACAAGGGGCTAAATTATTTTTTTCAGATAAGGCATTGCAAAATGCTACGGCATCGCGCCAGGTTACGGTTTCTACCGGGTGTTTATCTCCGGTAAATGTACTTGGTCTGTTGCCGGTTATTTCAAAATAAAGCGCTTGTGTTACCGCGTATTTTGCTAAGTAAAAAGGTTTTATTTCAACTGTCCAGCTTTGCTTAATCCGGTCGTCTCTCAGCACAATTTCGCCTGCAGGTATTTCTACCATGGCAATCGCTGAAAGGTTTAATTCGTGCACCATTGTTTTTCTCTGTAGCTGATCGGTTTATAAACCCCAAAGTTAATATTATGTGCATAAACAAATCAGTTAATTTCTTTAATCGTTAAACCTAAATCGTAATTTTACAGGCCATGACAGCTGCCGAAATTATCAAAGATATTAAAGCCCGAAAATTTAAACCCGTGTATTTGCTACATGGCGAAGAATCATACTATATCGATCAGGTAACCGATTACATCGAAGATAAGTTGTTAAACGATGCCGAAAAGGGTTTTAACCAAACAGTACTCTATGGTAAGGATACCGATATGGCTACGGTTTTGGGCGCGGCGAAGCGCTACCCCATGATGTCAGACTATCAGGTGGTAATTGTAAAAGAAGCGCAGGATTTAAAGTGGGGCAAAGAAGATGGTGGCAGTAAAGAGGGCGAATTTGTGCTCAATTATTTCGAAAAACCTTTACCCAGTACCATTTTAGTGCTGGCATTTAAATACGCCAATTTCGATAAGCGCAAAAAGATTTATAAAGCCATCAGCAAAAGCGGCCTGATCTTTCAGTCAGACCCCGTACGCGATTACAAACTGGTACCCTGGATCGAAGATTTCATTAAAGAAAAAGGCTATAAAATCGACCAGCAGGCATCGGCCTTAATGGCTGAGTATTTAGGTACAGATTTATCTAAAATCGCCAACGAGATCGAAAAACTGATGCTTAATGTGCCTAAAGATCAGACCATCAACACGGATCTGGTGCAAAAAAATATCGGTATCAGTAAAGAGTATAATGTTTTCGAACTGCAGAAAGCCCTTTCCATGCGCGATGTGCTGAAGTGCAATAAAATCATTAATTATTTCGCCAGTAATCCCAAAGCAAACCCAACGGTTATGGTACTGGCCAATTTAGGTGGTTATTTTACCAAGTTGTTAAAATATCATTACGTACCCAATAAAGCCGATGCCGCATCAGCATTAGGTGTACCTCCGTTTTTTATCAAAGATTATGAGGTAGCTGCCCGAAACTACAATACTGGCAAAGTTTTTCAGATCATAAGTTTACTGCGAGAGTACGATTTAAAAAGCAAAGGGTTAGACAGTACCGGGAACGTAGATGATGGCGAATTGCTGAAAGAACTCGTTTTTAAAATTATACATTAATCTTTTTTTCGCAAAAATCTATTTTATATTAGCTGTCAAACGTTTGCGTAATTTTAAGGTGATTTTATTGTAATTAAATATCGGTATTTTAGAAATTGATACAGTAAACACAAATGCTAATCATTTCTAAAAGAACCAAATGAAAACTAAAATTACTATCCTCTTATTGCTCCTGTGCTGCACTGTTGGCAGTTATGCACAGCGGCTAAAACCTTACAACCTGTCTTTTCCTAAACTAGCCGGTAAATGGGATGAAGCCATGCCACTGGGCAATGGCATGCTGGGCGCATTAATCTGGGAAAAAAACAATAAACTCCGTCTTTCATTAGATCGTGCCGATTTATGGGACGAGCGCAAAGCGATGGACATCTCGAAATTCAACTTTAAATGGGTTGAAGAGCAGGTACATAAAAACAATTATGCTGTAGTACAAAAACTGGGCGATGCACCTTACGATAACAGCCCTTATCCAACTAAGCTACCCGCTGCTGCGATGGAGTTTGATATGGCTAAACTGGGTAAGGTTGTAGCCAACAATCTCGACATCGAAACTGCTTTAAATACCGTTAAATTCGATAATGGTACCGTTTTTAACTGTTACATCCATGCTACCGAACACCGAGGCTATTTTAGTTTCGATGATTTAAAGTCTGCCGATGTTTTGCCCGCCTTAATTGTGCACAATTACAGCAATAACCAAAGCGAAAAGGGCGATAACAGCCATGCAGGCGCAGGTTTGCAAAAATTAGGTTATGGCAAAGGCACTGTCGTAAAAACCGCAAGTAGCATCCGTTACCATCAGCCAACTTACGAAGGCCATTATTTCGAGGTGCTGGTGCAATGGCAAAAAATGGGCAAGAACAAAATTATCGGCTCGTGGACCATTACCAGCGATAAAGCAGCAAGTTTGCCTGCTATTTCTGCAACAGCAAAAGAACCTACAGGCTGGCCTCAACACACCGCCTGGTGGAAAAATTTCTGGAGCAAATCGAGCATTTCGGTACCCGATCCAGTCATTCAGAAACAATATTATCTCGAAATGTATAAACTGGGTAGTGTTTCGCGCAAAGGTGCACCAGCCATTACCTTGCAGGCGGTTTGGACAGCCGATAACGGAAGCCTGCCACCCTGGAAAGGCGATTTTCATAACGACCTCAATACCCAGTTAAGCTACTGGCCAACTTATACCGGTAACCGCCTTGCAGAAGGAGCAACCTTTACCGATTGGCTTTGGAAAATTAGAAACCGTAACCTTGACTATACCAAACAGTACTTTGGTGTTGCAGGCCTGAATGTGCCTGGCGTGGTTACGCTAAACGGCGACCCTATGGGCGGCTGGATCCAATACTCGCTTTCGCCAACTGTAGGAGCCTGGGCTTCGCAACATTTTTACTGGCAATGGAAATACAGCATGGACGATGCTTTTCTGAAAACAAGGGCTTATCCTTACATTCATGATGCTGCAACTTTCCTGGAAAATATAACCCGGTTAAAGGACGGCGTGCGCAAATTACCATTAAGCTCCAGTCCCGAGTATAACGATAACAGCATTAAAGCTTGGTTTTTAGAATGGACCAATTTCGATTTATCGCTGGCTAAGTTTTTATTTAAAGCAGCAGCCGAAGTAAGTCAGGCAAATGGAAAAGAAGAAGAGCGCAAACATTGGTTAACTGTTTTGAGCCAGTTGCCGGAATATGAAATTAACGAAACCGGATTTACCATTGCGCCAGGATCCAATTTAACCAGTTCGCACCGCCACATGTCGCAATATATGGCCATTTATCCGCTCGATTTGCTTGATGCCAATAAAGACAAAGATAAAACAGTGATCGATAACTCTTTAAAACGTATAGAAGAAATGGGTACCAGGGCCTGGTGCGGTTACTCTTTTAGCTGGATGGCTTCGCTATATGCTAGGGCTTACCAGGCAGATAAAGCAGTAAAACAACTCGAAATTTTTGCCAATAATTTCTGCTCTGCAAATAGTTTCCACTTAAACGGCGATCAGAAAGGCGGCCAATATTCGGGTTTTACCTATCGGCCATTTACGCTCGAAGGTAATTTTGCTTTTGCACAAGGCGTGCAGGAGCTACTGGTGCAAAGCCGCAATGGCTATATACAGGTTTTGCCGGCAGTGCCCCAAAGCTGGGCCAATGTTTCGTTTAAAGATTTACGTACCGAAGGAGCATTTTTAGTAAGTGCTGCCAAAGAAAACGGTGTGCCTGCAAAAGTAAAAATCTATGCCGAAAAAGGAGGTTTACTTCGCGTTAAACTCCCTTTTAAAACCTATGTAGTAAAGGATGTGCCAGCTGCAAGTGTAAAAATGGGCGATGACGGAATAGCAGAAATAAAGCTTAAACCAAAGCAAACCGTAACTTTTGAGAATGGTTATGAGTAGTTCTTAATTAAAGGTATTCTATGAAGGGCTATCTCAAAATATAAATTGTCTCCTTGAACCTGTCGAAGGGCCTGCGTAAAACATTGCGAGGCGTTTCGACAGGCTCAACGTGACAAATCTTAGGGTGGATCCCTGTAGATAATCGTCATTTCGAGCGGAGTGCAACGTAGTCGAGAAATCTGATTAAAGATCTCTCCCCGCCTGTACGGGCAGGCATTTCGCTGTGCTTCAGTCGAGACGATCCCGATAGCAGTGGAGAAATCTGCTTATCCTAAATCTTTGCACCAGGAAAAGCCGGTTTTATTTCCAATCCACAACCCTGATCTCATCTCCTGTACGGATCATACCCTGTGCCTGGGGAAGGAGGTTCTGGCCGAACATAATTTTTTTATTTATGGTACGGTAGCCTGCTAAAGTGCGCAATGGTTCCTGACCTTTTTCGCCTGTTTGCTGGTTGATGGTAATGAGCACACAGCGCGCGCATGGTTTTACTGCCGAAAACAGCACATCGCCAATGTAGAAACTTTTAAAGCGGTCTTCCAGGTGTGCTTCGCCGCCCGTAAACACAAAGTTTGGGCGAAACCGATCCATCAATACCGGTTCCTGCAATTTTTCGTTAAGCCCGTTTAAGGCCGATTCACCAATCATCAGGCAGGGATAACCATCGGCGAAACTTACAATTTCATCGTTCCCGGCATAATCTCGGTCAACGTAACGCTTCTCTGCCAATGGCATTTTTACCAGCTTTACCTTAAATTTCAGGTAAGCCGAAAACCACTCGCTTACGCCCTGGTTTACTTCCAGGCCTGTCGAAGCATCATTCCATATATTTACTGGTATTTGCTCGCCCGTATCTTCATCCAAAGCAAAAGAAATGGATGTTCCGGGATTTAGTTTATGGGCAACAGTTAGCTTTCCATCGGCAATGCTAACCTGTAAAAGCGCCAGTTCAAAATGTTTGCGCTGGGTGATAAACATACCCGTTTCATCCACAAGCATCCATCTTCTGTCGTATTTTAAGCCCTTTTCTTCCAAATGTGCTTCGTTAAGGCTAAAGCCACCCAGCGATTTAATCGGGTAAACATATATTGCAGAAAGGGCAAGCTGGTTCATGCTTTAAAGGTAAAAACAAAGCGGTAATTATTCTGCACAAAGATGAATAGAGTTTATACATGCGAAGCAGCAATTAATGCAGTTTTTGGCAGGAGGGAGAAACTTGCTAAAAAACAATCCTTATAAGGTAAAGCCCACCGTATAAACCTGTTTTTTATAGGCGCCCGGCGACATGCCCGTTAGCTTTTTAAATGATTTAGAAAAGTAAGAAAGGTTATCGAAGCCCGTTTGCGTGGCAATTTCAGAATAAGTAAGGCGGCTGGTAGCCAGCAAATACTGCGCCCGTTCTATCCGTTTACTCAGTATGTAAGTAACAGGCCTTTCGCCGGTAAAGGTTTTAAAGAGGCGCGAGAAATAATCAGGATGTTGGTTTACACGCGATGCAAGCCCGGTTACCGATAATTCCTGATGAAGGTTGACAAGGATATAACCCACTGTTTCGGCTATTTTAACAGGCGTTTGGTGGTTTTCTGACTTAAAGCATAGCTGCGGGCTAAGCAAGCGGCCCATTAACTGAAGCAATATCCCTTGTGTTTCCAGGTAGCTGGCGACATGTTGCCGGTTATTCAGCTCCTGGTACTCTTTATAGAAGATGTTTTTTTCGTACACTTTAGGATCATCAGACCTGTTAATGCCCCGGCCGGGATTAATTTCGAGCAAACGCTTGAAAAGTGCAATATCCATAGGGCTTGCCTCGATTTTTGATACTGTACGGTTTCGTGCAAAAAGCGAAATGCCATCTGCCGATTCCTCAAAAAACTGCACAAAATATTGACTTAAATACGCGTTGCAATGCAGGTTGCAGAGGGTAAAACTGGGGATAATGTAAAGATAGCCGGCTTCGAGTGGCAAAACCTGCGATTGATCGGATATTTCGCCCGAACCACCATCTATGTAATAAATGCGGTAATACGGGCTAATTACATTCCGGTAATCCCATTTGGATGAAAGTTTTACATAATCTACATTGAGCAAGGAAAAGGTATGCTGCAATACGCGCTTAATCATTTTTAATAAGTCGGATTTTTACAGTAAATAGTTGTTGTATGTCGATTTGCATAAGGTAAGATACGTATTTTTGACAATACTAACCAAATCTGATGTACAGCTGCAAGGGCATTCCATTGTACTTTATTTAGGTGTTAATTTTTGATATAGTATACTGATGTTATACCATACTATTTTAAATTCCAGGAAATGTATGCTACCGTTTGCATTGTTTTTTATTTGTTTTAATTTATTGATAATAAGTTTGTTGTGTTGTTTTTTTTGATATTATGATATCAAATTTTTTGTAAACTGATTCGCTAATGATATATTTGTTATGCAACCGATTGTTTTGGTGGCATTAACCAAATAAAACTATGATCTACAAACGATTGATGGGCTGTATGGCACTTCTTATCTGCTGCGCATCCTATGCTATGGCCCAAAATGCGAGCCCTTACGTAATCAATGCGGCAAACAAACCCTATTTATTGAGGAGTTTTCTCCTGTTTGAAGGAAAGAAACGTACCCATGTCATTTCAGTAGGTACACCCGAAAAGGTAAATTATGCCTACGATTTGAAACAAGGTGCCTTACTGGAAGTATGGCATGGTGATTTTATGGATGTAGAAGAAATGTGGAAAGACAGAGGAGAACCCCAGCTGGCCAAACCTTTGGGTACCCTTTTACCGTTTTCTGCAGCGCCAGCCCTTGCTGTACTGGCTGATAAGGATGCCGCCTGGCCCGATTCTATTGCTTTCGATGATCTCCAGAACAAAGGCTACGTGTTAGATAAGCGCAAAATGCCTGAGTTTTTATACTCAGCTAACGGCGCCGATGTAAGCGATAAAATAACCGTTCAAAATACTGGTGCGGTATTAAGCCGTACCATTAGCATCAGCAATAGCAAGCAGCCATTGTATTGCCGTATTGCCGCTGCGCCAACTATTGAGGCACATAAAAATAATACCTACAGCGTTGGCGATAAAGCCTATACCGTAAATGTTGCCGATGGCACAAAGGCTTTCATCAGGAAAACCCAAAATGGTAAAGAGTTGCTTGTGCTATTGGCCAACCCAACCGATTCGTTAACCTATTCGCTAACCTGGTAATCAAAACATGAAAAGAACTAAATACTTATTGTCTCTTTTGTTATTGGGCGCAGGCTTTGTAACGGTAAAAGCACAAACAGAAAATCAGATTTACCCCATTGTAACCATACCCATACCAAAAGAAATCGCACTTGAGGTTGGTGGGATGACCTTTTTACCTAACGATGAGCTGGCTGTAGCTACCCGTAAAGGTGAAGTATGGATTATTACCAATCCCTATATGAAAGACGGGCAACAACCCAAATACCGGTTGTTTGCACATGGTATGCACGAAATATTGGGTTTAAATTACATTAAGGGTGATATTTACCTTACCCAACGTGCCGAAATTACACGCCTGCGCGATTTGGATGGCGATGGCGAAGCTGACGAATATAGGACGATGTATTCGTGGCCACTATCAGGCAATTACCACGAATATGCCTATGGACCTATATTGGATAAGGACGGAAACATGGTGGTTACCCTGAATGTGGGTTGGATTGGCTATGGGGCAAGTTTATCTAAATGGCACGGCTGGATGCTCAAATTTACGCCCGATTTTAAATTAAAACCCTTTGCAACCGGTTTCCGCTCGCCTGCAGCCTTAGCGCTCAATGGCGACGGTGAAATATTTTACGCTGAAAACCAGGGTGACTGGGTAGGATCGGGCAGCATTACCCATGTTGAGGAAGGCGATTTTGTAGGTAACCCTGCCGGTTTGGTTTGGGCAGACGAGCCCGGTTCTCCGGTAAAGCTGCACAAAAGTGATATCCCGGATACGGGTGAGCCCAAGTTCGAAGTAGCCAAAAGGGTGCCGGGACTAAAAAGTCCTTCGGTATGGATTCCGCATTCAATTATGGGTAATTCTACATCCGGTATCTTAAATTATTCGGATAATGGCAATATGGGGCCTTTTAAAGGACAACTTTTTGTAGGCGACCAATCTCAGAGTAATATTAACAGGGTATTTTTAGAAAAAATTAAAGGTGTGTACCAGGGTGCGGTATTTCCATTTCGCCGAGGATTTTCTTCGGGCATACTCAGAATGAACTGGGGTTCGGATGGCAGTATGCTGGTGGGCATGACTTCAAGGGGCTGGTCATCGACCGGAAAAGCCGAGTACGGGTTACAGCGTTTAACCTGGTCGGGCATTATGCCATTTGAAGTACAAACTGTAAAGGCACAGCCTGATGGTTTTGAACTGGAGTTTACGCTGCCGGTCGACGAAAAAACAGCCCGCGATGCCGGTACGTATAAACTATCAACTTTTACTTATAAATACCATCACATTTACGGTAGCCCTGTAATTAACCAGTCGGCGAGGAGCATTAAAGCTGTGGTAGTTTCTCCTGATCATAAACGTGTGCGTTTGGTACTGGACAGTTTAAAAGAAGGTTATATTCACGAAATTAGAATGGAAGGGTTGCGTGCCGAAAAAGGCAATACACCTTTGCTACACAATTACGGGTATTATACCTTAAACAGGATTCCGGATGGAGAGAAAATAGCCCTAACTGCCGAAAACAAACCCACAGGTACCCTGAAGGGAGAGCATACTATGGCAGGAATGGACCATCACCAAATGGGCAATATGCCTGCAAGCGGTGGGGCTGTTAAAGGCAATACCGATGCCAGTAAGCATGTTACCCAACAACCCGAAAACTGGGCCAAAGGACCTGATAAAACTATTTTACTGGGAACCAAACCCGGTTTGAAATTCGATATCACGAACCTTACTTTAAAGGCGGGCACAAAAGTGAAGCTAACCTTTGCCAATGCCGACGATATGTTGCACAATTTCGTGCTTACCACACCAGGCTCGGGTAATGCTGTAGGCGAAATGGCCTTGAAAATGGGGCTTGATGGGGAAAAGTATGATTTTGTTCCCGGTAGTACCAAAGTGCTGGCACATACCGTATTACTGCAGCCTGGAAAATCGGATACGATTTATTTTACTGTGCCTAAAACGCCTGGTGTATATCCTTTTATTTGCACCTACCCAGGGCATTATATGGTTATGAAAGGCCAGATAAAAGTGATTAAATAGCACTCGGGTTTAACAGCCAATAATTATGAATAAGCAGATTGAGCCTGAATTTAGCGCTTAATCTGCTTTTTTATACCTTAATTTTTAATGTAATGACTTGGGGTTATGCCATAAACCCTTTTAAACTCGCGGCTAAAGTATTTTACATCGTTAAACCCTACCTGTACTGCTACCGAAAGAATAGACGTTTCGCCCTGCTGCAATAGCGTAACGGCATGTTTTAAACGCTGTGTTTTAATAAATTCATTTAGCGAAAGATTGGTGAGTGCACTAAATTTTTTATACAGCACCGATTTACTCATGCCTATTTCTAAAGTTAAAGCAACAATATCGAAATCTGCATTGGCTAAGTTCTCATCAATAATGTGCTGTAGTTTCGATAATAGTTTTTCATCAGCAGAGGCATTGGGCTGATGCATAATAGGAGGTAGCTGCAACTGTTCGCTGTATTTCTTTTGCATGGCCGTTTTTAAAGCCAGCATGTTGTGGATATTGAGTTGAAGGATTTTGTTGCTGAATGGTTTGGTAATGTACACATCAGCACCATGCTGCAATCCTTGTATCTCATGTACCTGTGCCGATTTAGCGGTGAGCAGGATTACCGGAATGTGTGAGGTACGGACATCTGTTTTAATTTTTTTGCAAAAGGTTAACCCGTCCATAACCGGCATCATGATATCGCTGATAATCAAATCAGGCAGGCTGGTACTGGCCGTTTCCCAGCCCTGCAAGCCGTTTTCACTTAGCTGTACCTGGTAATCGTTCTCCAGCGATTGCTTAATAAAATCCCGCAGTTCGGCATTATCTTCTACAATAAGCACCGAAGGCTTGTTTTTATCAGGGCTTGCAACTGTTTCGGTAAACGGGATTTCGGGAGCATAATCAGGCTCATACTCCAGCGCATAGCTTTCCGATGTCATCAGCTTATCGGTATAAGCCGTTGTTAAATGGCTGTTGCCCAGTTGTAGTAATACTTTAAAGGCTGTGAAACCCCGTTCGTGCTTGGTGGCTAAGCTGCTGTTTACCTTAACTTCTCCTTTATGCAGTTCTACCAGCTTTTTAGACAGGGCCAAACCAATACCCGTACCCATGCTTTGGTCTTCCTGATAAAAGTTCTTGAATATATCGTCGATGTTATAAAGCGCAATGCCTTTTCCGTTATCGTTAACGGTAACACATACTTGTTCAGGGCTGTTTAGCTCAATCACAAGGCTTATTTCGCCATCGGCCGGGGTAAATTTGAATGCATTGGACAGCAAATTGAAGAACACCTTTTCCATTTGGTTTTTGTCAAAATAAACGGGTATGGCTTCATTTGTAGTTTTAAAAGTATAGCTTATGTTTTTGGCTTCGGCCAGGTGCCTGAAATTTTCATATACCCCGCGTAAAAAAGCCACTATATCAGTTTCGGTAAAGTATAAACGCAGGCTTTCCGAATCGGCCTTTCTGAAATCAAGCAGCTCGTTTACCAGGCGGTATAAGCGCTCGGTATTGTTTTTAATGGTTAAAGCGTATTGGTGTACAATGGTGTTATCGTTCGTAAGCTCTTCCAGTTTCTCCAGCGGGCCTAAAATTAGCGTAAGTGGCGTTCGTATTTCATGCGATATATTGGTGAAGAAATCCAGTTTCATCTGGTAGTTTTTCTTCTGGTGTTCGGCTTCAATATGCTCCAGATAGAGCTCTTGTTTCAGTTTGGCTTTCGCCCTGAAAAATTTAATAATGTAGGCCACAATAAAGTAAATGGCTATGGCATAAAGTAAATAAGCCCAGATGGTTTTCCATATTGGCGGTAAAACGGTAATGGTAACCGATTTGATTTCCTTACTCCAGATACCATCGTTATTGGTTGCCTTAACCAGAAAAGTATAGGTTCCTGCCGATAAATTGGTATAGGTGGCAGTAGGTACTTCGACATTGTTCCAGTTGCTTTCAAAACCTTCCAGCTTATAGGCATATTTGTTTTTACTCGGTTTTATAAAGTTTAGTGCCGAAAACTCTAAGGTAAAATTGTTCTGCAGGTGGTTAAAAGTGATGTTTTTACTCAGGTTAATATCTTCGGTAAGCAGCCCGGTTTCATCGTTAATTTTAACCGGGTTATTAAAAAGCTTTAAGTTCGAAAGCACCACTTGAGGGGCAGTATTGTTTTTTTCTATTTTCTGCGGATCGAAGGTAACCAGGCCGTTAAAGGTGCCGAAAAACAACGCTCCGTTGGCAGCTTTGTAAAAAGAGCTGGTGTTAAACTGATTATCGGGCAAGCCATCCAGCATGTTAAAACTCCTGAAAAAGCGGGCTTTGCGATCGTATTTTACCAGGCCATTATCGGTACCAATCCATAAATTGTTTTGATTGTCTTCAACCAAGCTTAAAATGTTATCGCTGGGCAGGTTGTTTTTATAGTTAAACAACTCGAAGGTTTTATTGCGCTGATTGAGCAGGGCTAAACCTTTGTGGTAAGTACCCAGCCAGATATTTCCTTCACTATCCTGCTGAATGCAGTTAATATTCAACTTAAATGCACGGTCTGGTTCACCTTTGTAATTTTCAGGCTGTATGGTCAGGTTAGGCGAGAGGCTGTATAAGCCGGCTGGTGTACCAATCCAGATCTTATTCTGGCGATCCTGAAAGAGTGCAGTAATTTTTTTATTAAATCCGCTGTTGCTACCCGCTAAATTTAACAGCTGAAAACGTTTGGTTAAAGGATCAAAAAGGTTTAGCCCTTCGTCGGTACCAACCAGTACCTGCTGCCCGCGGCTCACCAGCAGGCAGTTCACATTGTCGGATGCGATATTGTTGCTGTTATTTCCAATCCCCTTGCGCTTGTACACGGTAAATTTTCCGGTTTGGGGATCAAAATAACTTAAGCCTCCAACTGATGTGCCGATTAGTACATGCTGATACTGATCAATCGCTATCGCTTTAACCAGATTGGAGCTAAGGCTGTTTGGATCGGCTGGCGAATTCTTATAGCTGATAAATTGATTGCTCTGCCTGTTGAAATAATTTAAACCACCAGCTTCGGTACCTACCCACAGGTTATGCTGTTTATCTTCGACTATAGCGCTTACTATACTGCTGCTGATGCTATTGGGCGAGAGGTTATTCTGATAGTTTTTAAAAGGGGTATTAACTGCATATACCACGTTTACGCCACCAAAAAAAGTACCTATCCAAACCGAGCCGTCTTTATCCTGAAAAATATCATGAATGGAGTTTTGGCTTAAACTGTTTGCATCGGTAACATCGTGCTGGTAATGCTGAAAAGTAAATGAATCCGGATCGCCAATAGAAAGGCCATCCTGTGTGCCAATCCACATCTTGCCATTTTTAACCGAAATGATTTTCCGGATGTTATTGTTAACCAGGTTTCTTTTATCGGCACCGTTTTTGGCAAAGTGGCTAATCTTTTTGGTAGCCATATTCAGGATTTGTATGCCATTGGTTTTGGTGCCAAACCACAAATTGCCGTTTTTATCCTGTGCAATGGCTTTAACCTGGTTGCCATAAAATACATCAAACGCATCCTCCTGATGCAACAGGACCTTTAGCTTTTTGTTGCTGAAAAAAAGTTCGTATAAGCCAACCGAAGTACCTACCCAGATATGCTGATCCTTATCTTCAAAAATTTCGCTAACCTCGTTACTGCCTTTACCCAGCTGGATGGAAATAATTTTTTTACTGTTTGTCGCAATAAATTTTAATCCAGTTAAGGAGGCTATCCAAAGCTGCTTTTGTTTATCTTCTACAATTTTAGTAATTCCCGAGCCAATTGGCATAATATGCTCGAAAGATTCGTTAACAGGGTTGTATAGGTCTAAACCACTGTTTATTACCCACATGCGCTGGTCGTTCCTTATTTCCAGGCATTTTATAAAATCGTTTGAAGAGATTGAACCGGTATTTTGCGGGTCGTTTTTGAAAATCCTGAATGTGCGGCCGTCAAAGCGGTTTAAACCGTATTTTGTACCCAGCCAGATATAGCCTGTAGTATCCTGATTGATAGATAACACCGAGTTGTTAGACAAGCCGTTGCTGATGTTTAAATGGTTGAAAATTAGCTGGCTACTTTGGGCGTGGCTTTTAGTGGCATTAAAAAAAATGCAGTAAAGCCATATCAATACCAATGAAAATCGAAGAGCCTTCAAATTTTTGTCGTTAAGTTCTGCTTGTTATTTGGTTTAAATGCTATTGGGTAGCGCTATTATTACTGGCAATCGTTTCTAATATCTAACCGGGATGAAGCGATTTGCATTAGCAATAATCAAATTTAGGAATGAAAAGGAAATATTTACCCTTTTTAAGGAAAAAAATTACCCTTCAACTGGCAGAACTACAGCAATTTCGAATAAGACAAAAGGCCGGGTAAACAGTGCCACATGGAGGCTTACAGCATTTACACCACCTTTTACAAAACGAAAAGAACCGGATACACCTGGAAACAGGCATGCACTAACCAAATTAAAAATGATAAAGAGAAATTTACTGATCGCCGCTTTTACTTTTGCTTCGTTAACCACTATAACGAGTAAAACCAAAGCCCAAACCGAAGAAAAGTTTATTACACATAACCTGGCCCTTTGCCAAAAACGGGTAAAAGAAATGTTGGGAAGCAAAAACCTTACGGCTACAGCTTTTCCGCAAACAACCGATAAAGAAGGGAAACTGCGCAGTGGTGGCCTGTACGAGTGGACTACCGGCTTTTTTCCGGGCAATCTATGGTATGCTTATGAGACCAATAAAGATGCCGCACTAAAAGCACAGGCCATCCAGTGGACAGAAAAGTTAGCACCGCTGCAAACCTTTACCGAACACCACGACCTTGGTTTTATGATGTACTGCAGCTATGGCAATGCGTACAGGCTTACCCAAAACGAGAGTTATAAGCAGGTTTTAATGAATTCGGCCAAAGCATTAAGTACCCGCTTTAACCCGGTTACCGGTTGTATTAAATCGTGGAATGTGTTTAAATCGTGGCATGGCAAAGAGAGCTATAATTTCCCTGTAATTATCGATAATATGATTAACCTCGAGTTGCTGTTTTTTGCCTCAAAAGTTTCGGGCGATACCAGTTTCAGGCATATTGCCATTACGCACGCACTTACTACGATGAAAAACCAGTTCAGACCCGATAACAGTTCGTACCATGTGGTTTGTTACGACGATAAAACCGGTAAGGTACTGGCACGCGAAACCGCACAAGGCTACGCCGATAATTCTACCTGGGCGCGCGGACAAGCCTGGTCTATATATGGTTATACCATGACTTACCGCGAAACCAAAGATGTTCGCTTTTTAAAAATGGCACAGGGTTTAGCCAACTATTTTATCGACAGTAAAAACCTGCCTCCCGATTTCGTTCCTTACTGGGATTTTAATGCCAACCAGGCAGGCTATACCCCGGGTGTAAACTCTAATGCCAATAAAATTACCGTAAAATACCGCGATGCTTCGGCAGCAGCGGTTACCGCATCGGCCTTGTTAGAACTGAGTACTTATACTACCGGTAAAACGGCCAAAAAGTATAAAGATGCAGCCGTAAAAATGCTTCACTCACTGGCCACACCAGCATACTTTGCCGCAACAGGTACCAATGCCGATTTTATTCTGAAACACAATGTAGGATCGATTCCGCACAACAGCCAGATCGATGTACCTTTGGTATATGCCGATTACTATTTTATGGAGGCATTACTCAGATACAAGAAGCTAAAGGCAGGATTAAAACTGTTTTAAGAAAATTTAACCCAGTGTGGTGAAAAAGGATAAATTTCACCTTTAAAAGGAAAAAAATACCCCCTAAATTTACACCTGGGGGGTAAATTTGATACCAAACAACCAACTATAAACTTTTATTGAATTAGTGTTATGAGAAGAATTCTGCTATTTTCAGTCTTCCTACTGACCGTCTTTTCGAGTTCTGCCCAGCAGAGTAAGATAATAACCGGAACTGTTACCGATCAAAAACTGGCGAAACCCTAGCCGGTGTTAGTATAAGTATTAAGGGCATAAACAAAGGTGGCGTTACTACCAGGGCACAGGGCGAATACAGCATCAGTGTACCTACCGGTCAGCCAGCGGTTTTGGTATTCAGATACGTAGGTTACCACGCCAAAGAGGTAACTGTAAACCAGCAAAAAACGATAAATGTAACCTTAGCCGAGCAAAACAACGACCTGGATCAGGTGGTGGTAGTAGGCTATGGTACGGTAGCCAAAAAAGACCTTACAGGTTCGGTAAGCTCGGTTAAAATGGCCGAGTTAAACAAAGCACCTGTACGTTCTTTCGATGAGGCTTTAGCAGGTCGTGTAGCCGGGGTTCAGGTAACCTCGGCCGATGGCCGTCCCGGCTCAGGTGTTGATATTGTGATCCGTGGTAATAACTCGGTAACGCAGGCCAACAGCCCTTTGTATGTGGTAGATGGTTTCCTGATCGAAGATCCCAATAACAATGTGGTTAATCCAGCCGATATCGAATCGATAGACATTTTAAAGGATGCATCGGCAACAGCTATTTACGGTGCCCGGGGCGCCAACGGGGTAGTGGTAATTACAACCAAAAAAGGTAAACAGGGCAAACCTGTATTTAGTTTCTCGAGCACACTGGGCGTACAGCGCATGGCCAAAAAAATGGAAATGATGAGCCCTTACGAGTATGTAAAATACCAGCTCGAACTTACGCCAGCTTTAACCGGAACACCAGCTACACCTACACAGATTTATCTTACCGATGGAAAAACTGTTGATTATTACAATGGTGTTAACGCGATTGACTGGCAGGATTTGGTTTCGCGTACGGCCCTGTACAATAACAACGATTTTGCCGTAAGGGGTGGAACCAAAAAACTGAAATACGCGGTTTCTACTTCAACAGTTAACCAAAACGGTATTTTATTAAATTCAAATTATCAGAGATACACCGGCCGTGCGGTGATCGATTATGCCATTACCGATAAGTTAAAAGTAGGTATTAACGCCAATTACAGCTTCCTTAAACAAAAAGGAATCGACCCAACCAGAGGAGAAAATGGTGCTACCACCAACGTAATGACTTCTATTCTGGGCATGAGGCCAGTTCCTTCCGAAGTGTTTGATCTCGAAGATTCTTTCCAGGATCCGGATATGAACGCCGCGAACGATTACCGCATCAATCCGGTTATCAGCTTGCAGAATTCGTACAATGTAACCACTACGCATAATATTACCGCCAATGGTTATGCCGAATATGCAATTCTTAAAGATTTAAAACTGAGATCATCTTTCGGCATTATCGAAAATAAATCCGAAAATGATGTGTTCAACAACACCAAAACCTCTGCAGGTCGCCCGGGAGGAGTAAACGGGGTAAACGGAAAAATCAGCAATAACAACTACAGTAACTGGTTAAACGAAAACACGCTAACCTGGGATAAAAAAATAAGTAAAAAGTCGAAATTAAATCTGTTGGGAGGATTTACACTTCAAAAAAGACACACCTGGAGCAATGGCCGCTCAGTAACCCAATTGCCTAATGAAGACCTGATGTTTGATGGTTTTGACCAGGGGGTACAACAAAGGGTCGATCCTTCTGCATCCGACTGGACCATGGCTTCTTTTTTAGGCCGTATTAATTACAATTACGATTCGAAATACTTATTTACCGCCTCTTACCGGGCCGATGGATCTTCTAAATTTCCAAGTCAGAACCACTGGGGGTATTTTCCATCAGCAGCGATTGCCTGGAGGTTTGATCAGGAAAATTTCCTCAAAAAATCTAAAATATTATCAGAAGGTAAGTTGCGTGTGAGTTACGGACAAACCGGGAACAACCGCGTAGGCGATTTCGATTACCTGACCAATTACTTCAATCCGATTGTAAATACCTACACTTTTAACAACGAATATGTACCGGGGGTAATCCCTACCAAACTGGGTAACTCCGATCTGAAATGGGAAACTACCGAGCAGGTAGACGCCGGTATTGATTTAGGCTTTTTTAAACAAAGAATTACTTTCAGTGCCGATGTATATAGAAAAGTAACCAAAGATTTGTTGTTGAATACCCAATTGCCACCATCGGCAGGTTTTGGTACCGCATTAAAAAACATTGGTAGTGTAGAAAACAGGGGACTGGAGTTGACTTTAACCACCCAAAACATCGTTACTAAAGATTTTACCTGGAGTACCAATGCCAACATTGCCTTTAACCGCAATAAACTAATTTCGCTGGCCGAAGGTCAAAACACCCTCGAGAGTACCATAAACTGGGATGCCGCCTGGCGTAATGTAAGTGCTTATGTGGCAGAAGTGGGCCAGCCTTTAGGTTCTATGTATGGCTACGAGTGGTTGGGTACTTATAAATATGCCGATTTTAACACCTCGGTTAATGGCAGCGGTGTTACCATTTATACCTTAAAACCAGAGGTTGCTACCAATGGCAATACAAGGACAACCATCCAGCCGGGCGATATTAAATACAAAGACCAAAATGGCGATGGCGTGGTAAATGCGCAGGATTACGTTAAAACAGGAAATGGCTTACCAGCACACACGGGTGGTTTTTCTAATAACTTTACCTATAAAGGTTTCGATTTAAACATTTTCTTCCAGTGGTCGTACGGTAACGATCTTTTAAATGCCAATAAAATGTTGTTTCAAGGCAATTCAAATGGCTTGGGTAATTTTAATCAATATGCAAGCTATGAAAACCGCTGGACACCACAGAATGCTGAATCTGAAATGTTCCGCACCAGGGGCTTTTTTGGTGGCGGATATTCATCAAACTACGTAGAAGATGGTTCTTACCTGAGGCTAAAAACAGTATCGCTGGGCTATAACCTCGATCCGAAACTACTTAAAAAGGTACACCTTAAAACATTAAGGTTCTTTGTATCGGCACAAAATTTAGCCACCTGGACCAAATATTCTGGAGCAGACCCTGAGGTAAATACCTACCGTTCGGTTTTAACACCAGGCTTTGATTTCTCTGCCTATCCGCGTGCCCGTACTGTAGTTTTTGGTACAAACCTTACATTTTAATCAAATAAATTATTTCAAGATGAAAAAGATATATGTATTATTAGTTTTGGTGGCCATTGCCAGCAGCTCTTGTAAGAAATTCTTAGATACCCAGCCAACCGATAAAATTGCGCTTGAACAATATTATACGGATGAAACTGGTTTAACCCAGGCTTTGGCAGGGGTGTACGATCCACTGGGTTCGGGTAATGTGTACGGCAATTTACCAAACGGTTTCGAAGCCTGTACCGATGAAGGGTATTTAGCCCGTTCTGGTACCGTAACGGGTGTACAGGTATTTAATTTCGATCCTTCGAACACCAACGTAACCAGTTTATGGACCGATCTTTATACCGGAATTAACCGCGCCAACGATCTAATTGCGCACATCGATATACCGCAAATGGATGAAGGCAAACGCCAGATCATATTGGGCGAGGCATTATTTTTAAGAGGCTACTACTATTTTATGCTGGTTACCCGCTTTGGCGATGTGCCTTTAAGGTTAGCGCCAACCACAAGCCCGAACGATGTGCAGTTAGCCAGAACCAAAACTGCTGATGTTTATGCCCAGATATTGAAAGATATGACCACGGCCGAAGCAAAAGTGGCCACTTCTACCGCAATTGGTTATCCCAGCCGCGTTTCAAAAACGGTAGTACAGGGTATTTTGGCCAGGGTTTGTTTGCAAATGGCGGGCTACCCGCTAAACGATACCGGTAAATATGCCGATGCACTGGCCTGGACAAAAAAAGTAATCAGCTCGGGCGAACATAGCTTAAATACTACTTTTAGTAGCGATGCTGCATTTAGTGGTTTTAATGAAACGTTGCCATCGGTACCGGCCAACGCCAATAATGCCTATCGCCAGATATTTATCAATGCTGCGCAAGAGATTTACAACACCAAAGAGAGCATGTGGGAAATTGAATTTAAAGGTAACCGTGCCGATGGTTACTTAGATCTGGGGCCTTTGGGGAGTCAGGTGGGAATTACCATGACACCATCGGCAGCCAATTCGCCCTTGTATTCCTACCCGGGTTATTGCTATGGTTTTATAAAAGGAACCGCACGTTTATACAATAAATACGATGCAACCGGAAAAGATTTACGCCGCGATTGGGTACTCACTACTTATACCTGGACCGTTAACAATACTACCAATACCGCTACAAAAACGGCTATTGCCAAAACCGTACAATACGGCAGGGATATGGCCAAATGGAGAAGAGAGTACGAACTGCTTACGCCTAAAGATAAAAACCAGACCGGAATTAACTTCCCGGTGCTGCGGTATGCCGATATCCTGTTGATGTTTGCTGAAGCTGAAAATCAGGTAAATGGTCCAACAGCCGACGCTTACAATGCCATTAACCAGGTACGCCGAAGAGGTTACGGGTTGCCGGTTGCGGCAGCAAGTGTTGTGGCAGATTTGACCGGACTTAACAAAGCTACCTTTCAGCAAGCTATAGAAGACGAGCGCATGCGCGAGTTGTGTTTTGAAGGTTTACGCCGTATGGATTTAATCCGCTGGAATAAATTTGTAAGCACCATGAATTCGGTTGGCGCCGAAATGGGTGCTGCACCTACCACTGGCGCACTAACTTCGGGTAACCAGCAATATGGTGGTTTAGGCGGCAAAAATGTTACGGCAAGAAATTTATTGTTCCCCATTCCTTCTTTAGAAATGTCGTCGAACAAATTAATTACAGAAAATAACCCGGGCTGGTAACAAGCTGCACATCAAATGAAATCTGCCGGTTTTAGTCCGGCAGATTTTAGCGAACTATAACAATCCATGTATGGCTTTAAAAAGAATCATTTTTGGTTTAATCACCATCAGCAGTTTATCGCTCCAGGCGCAGGAAAGCGCCGTATGGCAGGATTTTAAAACCGCAAAAAGTACAGGTGCTACGCCTGTTTTGCCTGATTTCTCTTATGCCGGTTACCGCTACAGCGAAGAAGCCATTCCCACGGTAAATTATAAGGTTTTCGATGTAACCAGCTTTGGAGCCGTTCCAAACGATAATGTATCGGATAAAAAAGCATTTATCAGTGCTATTGCAGCAGCAGAGGCCAATGGCGAAGGAATTATTTACTTCCCCAAAGGACGGTACCTGTTTAATACCGCTAACGATGACCAAAAGGTGATCCGCATTTCGGGGTCGAAAATTGTACTAAGGGGAGCGGGTAACGGAAAAGGGGGCACTGTTTTGTTTTTTGATAAGGATTTGCCTCCTGCCAATCCAAAGCAAATGTGGTCGGTACCGATGGCCATAAACATTGGTGCAAAGGGTGCCAATAAAAAACTGGCTGATGTAACAGCCAACGCTCCGCGCGAAACCCACATCATTGAAGTAAGTAATGCTTCCAAAATTAAGGCCGGCGACTGGATTATCCTCGAGGTAACCAATAACAGCCCCGAACTAATTGATTATGATTTAAAAGGGATAAAACCCGATACCAGCTGGGTTTCGCTGATTAAAAAAGGGGTGCAGGTTAATGAACGCCATCAGGTGGCTAAAGTAGACGGCAACAAGCTTATGCTGGTAGAACCCATCCATTACGATGTGCAGGCCAAGCACCACTGGACCGTTTTGGGCTTTGCCCATTTAAGCGAGGTAGGGGTCGAAAATATTGCTTTCGAAGGCAACTGGCTAAAGAAATTTGTGCACCACCGCTCCGCACAGGATGATAGCGGATGGAGTATCCTGAGTTTAAACAAATCGGTAAACTCGTGGGTAAGAAACTGCACCTTCCGCAATGTAAACAACGGTTTAACCATCGGGGCATCGGCAGCCTGTACAGCTATTGATTTGGTTTTTGAAGGCAACATGGGACATAACTCTGTAGATGCCGCTGGTGGTTCGACTGGTATTTTGCTGGCCAATATTACCGATTTAACCGGTATGCACCATGCTGTAGGCGTAGGTGGCGGAAGTACTACCGCTACCGTAATCTGGCGTTCGAGATACCCCGAAAATACCTGTTTCGAATCGCATTCCTCGCAACCCCGTTGTACCCTGCTCGATCAGGTAACCGGAGGTCTGTCTGACGGAAGGGCGGGAGGTGCGATATTTAATATGCCCAACCACGGCCGTAATCTGGTGCTGTGGAACTACAAGCAGCTAGGCGCTGCCAGAAAGAATTTCGAATTCTGGCCGGCCAAATCCATCTGGTGGAAAATAGTGCCGCCCATTATTGTGGGTTATCATGGTGCCGAAAC
This sequence comes from Sphingobacteriaceae bacterium, assembly GCA_965284455.1. Lineage (GTDB taxonomy): Bacteria > Bacteroidota > Bacteroidia > Sphingobacteriales > Sphingobacteriaceae > Pedobacter. Next base: position 2,827,198 of record OZ260086.1, on the reverse strand, counting down.
CACCTTCAATAAAGATCAGGTACAGGTATTGGAAAGCCTGGGTAAAGCGGTACAACCCGAATCGCTATTTGAAGCCCAATTGGAATTGAGATTAGGTAAATTACCCCAGTGGATAGCCGAAGAGAAAAAGAAAATGAAAGCACAGGATAATCTGACCGAAAAATAAGAGGAGCAACAGAAAGGAATAAGCACATACCCGGCGCAGGTGCCCATAATGAAAACTGATAAAACCCCAAGACGAATGAGCAATAAAAAATATCCTCCGTATATCCTGTTTCTTCTTTCCCTGCTAGTTGCGTTTCCGGCCGTGGCACAAAAGGGTACGAAAGCTAAAACTAACCCAAATTTGTTAATTATCATGGCCGATCAGTGGAGAGGGCAGGCACTGGGTTTCGAAGGCCGGGAGCCAGTAATGACGCCCTATTTAGATCAGTATGCCAAAGAGAGTTTGGTGCTGAGCCAGATGGTGAGTAATTACCCCGTTTGTTCGCCAGCCAGGGCTATGCTCATGACCGGGCAATACCCACTCAAAAACCATGTGTACAGTAATGTTAACTCCAGTTCGGCCCCTTTCGGCATCGAACTTCAAAAAGATGCCGTATGCTGGTCGGATGTATTGAAACAGAACGGCTATTCGAACGGTTACATCGGTAAATGGCATCTCGATTCGCCTTACCCACCCTACATCCCCACATCAAACAACACGGGAAAAGTAGCCTGGAACGAGTGGACTGCCCCAGAGCGCAGACATGGTTTCGATTATTGGTATGCTTATGGTACTTACGATGAACACAACAAACCCATGTACTGGGATACGGGCGATAAACGCGATGATTTTAAGTACGTAAACCAATGGGGCCCTGAGCACGAAGCCGATAAAGCATTGGCTTACTTTAAAAACGAAAGCGGAAAAATCCGTAAAAATGGTGCGCCTTTTTCATTGGTGGTTTCCATGAACCCGCCGCACTCTAATTACCGCACCGTACCCGAAAAATACTATAACCTGTACAAAGATGTTCCTTTGACCGATTTGGTAAAAGATCCCAATATCCCGGCAGCAGGTACGGCATTTGGCGATCAGTACCGTAAAGATGTGCGTTATTATTATGCCAATATTACTGGCGTAGATGAGCAGATTGGCCGTATTTTACAAGGCTTAAAAAACCAGAAACTGGAGGAGAATACCATCGTGGTCATTATGGCCGATCATGGTAACTGTTTAGGTAAACATGACGAAGAATCGAAAAACAACATCTTTGAAGAGTCGCTGCGCATTCCTTTTATTGTAAACTGGAAGGGGCATATCCAGCCCCGTAAAGATGATACCTTTTTAGGCAGTTTGCCTGATATTTATCCAACCCTTTTAGATTTGATGGGATTAAAAAATAAAACACCAAAAGATGTAGATGGTAAGAGTTACGCCCAGTATTACCTGAATGGTAAAGGTGAAAAACCAGCCGAACAGTATATTTTAGGAGCCATTGGCAGCAGTAATGTAAACATCAACACCGGTTTCAGGGGCATTCGTACCAAAGACTATAAGCTGGCTTTTGTGAAGAAAAAGGGCAAAGGCGCATATGAGCTTTACGATTTAAAAGCAGATCCTTTCGAACTTAATAACATCTACCAACCGGGTTTACCCATCGTAACAAAGCTGCAGCCAGTTTTGCTGCAGTGGCTGGAAAAAACAAAAGATGCCTTTGTTATCGGGAAATAACCTTAATTCACGATTTAAGCAATGAAAAGAAATTTAATATATAAGTGCCTGGCATGTGTGCCATTGCTTGGCACTGTTAACCTTGCGGTTGCACAAAATAAAGAAGCCGATAAAGTAAAAATGGAGCACGCCCAGATTGGCATTGTTGAAGATGCAAAATCGGGCTACAAGCATACCACCCACCCCGGAGCACAATGGTTTCCGGAGGCTGGTTTAGGTATGTTTATCCATTGGAGCATTTCATCGATTAAACAAATAGACCTCTCGTGGCCCATGATGGCCGGCACCCAGATTGGCTGGCGCTCGCCCAAAATGGATTCGGCATCGGTTAAAAAGGTTATGGATTCGGGCAATTATTTTGCCGGAAATGGCTGCGAAAAAACAAACAGCTGTATTACTCCGCTTGAGTATTGGGCACTGGCCAAAGACTTTAATCCTCAAAACTACGACCCCGAAAAATGGATTAAAGCAGCCAAAGCAGCCGGTATGACTTATGCGGTGCTTACTGCCAGGCACCATGATGGTTTTGCCCTGTGGCCAAGCGCTTATGGTAATTTCAATACCAAAAACTACATGGGTGGCCGCGATCTGGTAAAGGATTATGTGGCCGCCTGCAGAAAATATGGGTTAAAGGTTGGGATTTATTACTCAGGACCAGACTGGCACCAAAATGGAGATTTCCAAAATTTTATGTACTATGGGGTAGGTAGGGATTACCCAAATATCCCGGTGCTGGATGAAAATTTAAGGCCTCGGACTACCGTAAAAACCGAAGCTGAAAAGCAGGCCCATTACAATGAAATGGCTGCTTATGTAAAAGGGCAGGTTACTGAGCTATTAAGCAATTACGGGCAGATTGATATGATCTGGTTCGATGGAGCAGCCGATATTCCGCGTGGAAATAAAGCCTGGGATAAATGCATAACCATGGCCGAAATCCATAGATTGCAACCTGGCATTGTGGTAAGTCCAAGGTTTTTCGGTTATGGCGATTACAAAACCTTTGAGCAGGATAAAGCAATGCCCAAAACCAAGCAAGATGGCTGGGCCGAACTTTGTACCACCATTACCGATGGAGGCTGGGGCTACACAGGAAAGCCTTTAAAACCCGTTGCGCTGGTGCTCAACAATCTGATTAAGTGCAGGGCCAATAACGCCAATATGCTGTTAAATTACGGGCCAACCAAAGAAGGGCTACTTACTCCTGAAATGTACACCAGTCTGACCGAAATTGCCGGTTGGATGAAAGTAAATGGCAGTGCCATAAAAGGTGCACAGGCACTCGATGCCAGCGAATCGGCATCGGTACCGGCCACAGCAGCAGCCAAGCGCCGCTACCTGTTTTTATTGGCTCATAAAAAGGGTGAAAAACCAGTCGATGAACAGGTGACTTTTAGCACAAAGGGAAGTATTAAAAACGTAAGCCTGGCAGGCAATAAAGCTACCCTTAAATACAGTGTAGCAAACGGGCAGCTTACGGTACAGGTACCGGCAGCATTAAGAACTGCATTACCTGATGTTATCGAGCTGGAGTTGAAATAAGCAGAACTCGGTTTGTTTTATGGACTAACTCACAAGAAAGGTTGTAGAGGACCAAAGGACTTAATAAAAATAAAAATTTTGTTACGGAATTGTATCCTTTTCTATTTAATTTATTGATTTCTAGTTTTTTTTGCTTTATGTGTCGGGAAAAGATCCCGACAATCCACATCACAGAACCTGCCCTTAATGAACTTTTATCTTTTCTAATGAATAAATTTGGACTTACTGATGCAGAGGTTGCTGAGCAGTACAAAACAATCCCATTCCGAAAAAGAAAAAGATATTATGAAATATCACGTAGACAGTCCGAAAGAAATGGAGACATACACATTAGTTTTTCAGCTGAAATTTCAAGCATTTCAGTAACGGCAACTCTTGTCACCACCTGATTGATTACTCTACCCAACCGGAACCATAGTTTCCGGTCTCGTGTAACCAAGTCTTTTCACAGACCTTGCATGTATAATAATATTCATCAACCGATCCAAACATTGAATTAACTTCTTTGAAGCTGGTCTGGTGCAAATTTTTGTGTGCCTGCGTATGAATACCCGCGCCAATCAGTGATTTACAATCCGCACAGTAACTATTTTTATCTACCTTTTCCATGGTTTCTCAAATTTAACACGCGTCTCAAACTTTACTGTCTGAATATATCACAAATTATCTACCCACGGTTAATTCTAATGATTTTTTCTAAGCGATTATACTTAGAATTTCCTGGATACTTTGAAAGCCAGGTTATGAAACAGCATTATAAAATGTGAGTAAGATAGAACAGGTTCATGTATAAGTTAGGTCAGGGTGATCAGAAGTGGGAATGTGGGTAAGTTGTTTTGTAATCTAAAAAGATTGTTGGCATCTTAGTGCTTATTCATTTATTTAACTGCATCTCATGGGATTGGAAGTCGTTCTGGCTGCTATAGCAAATTTTTTGCCTGCAAGTTTAGCAGGATATTTTTTCGAAAAAGGATTAGACCGGTTGATAGGCTCCGGTCCGGTACTTCAGGATGAGTTGCAGGATGTCATTCAACAAACTATCACAGAATTTGCAGAAAGTGATACCCGCAATTACGGAAGAAATCTACCTTTCTATCATTCTGTAAACATAGTGAGTGAGTTTTTAAAATTCCGTGTAATGTCACCAGAGGATTTTAATTACCAGGGGCTCATGCAGGCATTAAGCGCCGAGCCAGAAGTAACCCCTCCGACAGAACAGGAATTGAACAGTTTTTTCTCGCTTTTCATTTCCAAAATCAATGCCTCTGAAGCTCTAAAGCAATTAGAAATCAAAGAAACCTATAGCCAGGAAATTTTTAGTATCTCACGTAAGATCACAGAACTCAGTTCCAGAATTGATAATCTGGCGTTAGCCAACACTGCTGATTTGCAGCTACAGTGGAAAGACCGCGTTGATGCGTATGTGAAAACCCTGCAGGCATTTAAGCCGGCTACAGCGCTCAATCTGTTGGAAAGCCTGGAAAAGAGTTTGGCTTCAAGCTCAACTAAACCAACAACTCTATTTATGGCATTTTTAGCCTACCAGAAAGGCCAATGTCTGGGACTGATAGGTAGACGAAATGAAGCCTATCGCGAGAAGCTGAAGGCTTGGAGTTTAGATAAAACCAATATACTGTACGGGCAATCAGCGGCGATCAGCATTTACAGGATGAATGATGCAACCGAACTTGATAAATTATTAAACGAGCTTGTCCTTTTAGACCAGTACAATCCGGTTTTTTGGGCTTTGAAAGTCCTTCACGGCTTAAAAACCGGTATCAGTTTCGAATCAGCACTAGATGGAGTGCCGGTGTTTGTTAAAAAAGATTTCACTTTCCTTCGGGTATTATACAATGAATCTGATGCCAACGTTCATCATCAGATGCGTGAACGCGGAATGACACCTGATTGTTTGCAATATGTAGAGCATACGGTAACCATTGATGGCTATAACGAAGCCATTTTTTGGATCAATTCCACCTTAGAGGAAGTTTTTCAAATATACTTTCTTGATTATTATGTAAATAACCAGGATCACCGTGAACAGATGAAAGCCTTGAATGCCATGTTGGGGCAGTTCCTTTCAGCCGTACGTGGTTCTGAGATTAGTGACAACTTTGAAAAACTTGAATTTTTACATACCTACACTGCGTTCAGCCTTTCTGGTGCCCAAAGTGATGCACTGCAATTAGAGGCTATCTATTTACGTATGGTGAACAAAGATACATTGTTTGTCATACAGGCCGCAAACGTACTTCAGTTGACAGATCTCAAATCCAGAGCGGTAGCATTGTTGGAAAGCGTTTCCGAACTAACCAGTGAAGGCCTGCTGTTATTATTGTTCTGTTATCAAAAAATGGATGACATGGAAGGTTACCGCACCGCTTCCAAAAGATTTGTCCAATCAATCACTGCTTTTGAAGACCGCTTTTTATTGATGTTTTTAAACCTGATAATTGAACTTAAATTATTGGGACAGCTCCAGTTTTTTACCCCGGAAGATTTTCTGTCGGGAAAAACCTTTGCAGATCCCGATCAGGAACTACTCATCAGGGCAGTTGTTGCATTGCTTTTTGAGGGAGCAGACCAGCAGCAATTAGACCACGTTGCTAAATTTGCGAATGAAACAGAGGACACAAGGCTAGTGGATATTTTAGGTTCTGCCTTTTTTGCAGCGGAGCAGTACCAGCATGCCCTGGAAATTTTAGGCAAGAATTTGGAAGGAAAACAGGATGGTAGGGAACTTTATCAATATATACATGCCCAGAACAAAACCGGGAATGATTATAAGGAACTTTTAAACCTACTGGAAAACTGGAGAAACACCTCGACCTTTAACCCACAGTTTTTGCGGCTGGAAGCTCAGCTCAGACAGGAACTGGTCGATTGGCCTGCTGTAGTTGAAATTTGCGAAATGTATCTGGAACAACTGCCAGACGATTCTGCCATGTTTGCCCTTTACGTTCAGGCCCTGCATAAGCTTAATACTCCTGAAGCAATAGAAAAAATAAAGGGCATTCCCGAACGGGCAAAGAAAGTTGATTTTCATAGGCCAGTGTACGTCGTACCTATCAGCCAGATACTGTCGCTTCACGGCATGAACAAGCAGGCATTTGAACTGATCTATCCGTTTGCGGCCGATCCTAAAGCAATAGATGTGCGGACTGCCTATACCGGATTGGTTTTCCGGGAAACAGATCTTATTGATGTACTGGCCGAGTACGAAGTGGTTGAGCCTGGACATTACGTTAGTTACTTGCGAGATGGGAAGGTATCTTATGTAGAAATGGATGAGCGGGCACAGAGCCATGTAGTATACAAGCAGTTCATCGGGAAAGCCAAAGGTGACAAGGTGATTGTTCCAAGGAGGATGTCCAACTTGAGTGACGAATACACAATTAAACGGATCATGAATAAATACCTCTCGCTTTTCGACGAAATTTTAAACCAGGCAAAGGATGATCCACACGCAGGCCTTCCATTTGAAACAATCGATATCGATCCCGAACATCCAGGGGGATTATTGGGGGTGTTCGAGAAGATGTTTGGCAAAAGGCACCAGGTGGAGGAAAAAACCAAAGACGCAGATTTTAACGCTTATTATGCAGGAACGATGTCTTTTTCGGAACTGATATCCGCGCAATATGGCCAGAAATATATTCAGGGATATTATGGTTTGATAAGATACCGGAACGGTATCAATACGATCCGGCGGATATTTTTTGCCCAACATATTCTTAGCGAAAACTCACAAATCGTTTTAGACTTTACGACCCTGGCTCTGTTTTATCAAATGTGGTTATTTCATGGGCATGAGTTTAGGCACAAGTTTATTGTTTCAAAGTACCTTGTAGAACTTTTCAATAACGAACTCAGTGATCTGCAATACCGGACAGATCCATTTGGTAGCTCTACAGTGGACCTGGGAAAGGTTGCTATCGATGATTCCCATTTTGATTTTTTAAAGGATCAAAAAACATATTTAAGCCGACTATTGGAATGGATAGGTAACCATTGTGAAGTAACGCTTTCAGATAATACCATCGACATGATCAAAAAAGCCGGAATTAAAATGGGGGAAAATGCTGTTATCGATGCTGCAATGAGTACCTTGTTACTGGTAACTGATGATCCAACCCGCGTATTGGTAAGCGATGACAGCTTTTCGCTTAAAATGCAATTACTACCTTTGGAGAAAGTAATGAGCGCGGAGCATTATCTAAAGTTAACAACACCTCTGAATTCGCCGATTTTCGATGAATTGGTTAGTAACCGATACATTAGGTATTCACCTACTCCTAAACAGTTGGATGATGCTTATTTAAACAAATTGTCCGGAAAATATTCCAATTATGACCTGCTTATTGAAAATCTTTCTTTAGTCAATGAGAGGAACAATATCGATAAAGGGATACAGCATTTAAAGGATATCGCATTAAAGCCGCTTCTTAACAGGGAGCAGTTACTTAAAGACCTAACAGCTGCTTTAATTGGGATACTTAAAGGCTGTACTGAAGCTGTAATCGATCTTTTTGGTAGAAAAATATTCTTGGAATTTAGACTGTTAGGAACTCGTCAGGATGATATTCTTCTTGCATTCAACGATGCGAAAATAATCATCAGTGAGCTCCAAGAGCGTTCAACGGAGTAGCACTAATGAAAAAGTATTTTTTTATAAACTGACACATTAAGATGCAATTTTTAATACTAAATTTATAACTCATTCTTTGACTTCAAGAAATTCAAGATAGCCCTTACAGGGTTAGGAGTGGCAACCTGCAGTGTTTTGTGGCCAATCGCTCTACTCGTATTAATTTTAATAATAACTCAGTATTTATTAGTAAGACTTAGAAAGGAGAACACGATTATGGAGACAAGTAATTTGAAAACAAAAGCAACAATGGTAGTACAAGCAATAGCGGAAACCGGGTGGGCGATTGGGACATCCATTGCAGGGACCCAGGTCCTGTTCCTCTTGTCTAGTTGATATACACGACAGCGTGTGACAATAACCTGCAATCCTTGCATTTACCCTTTCTTTAAACTAAATTGTTAACATGAACACTGCATTGGATGAGTTTAAAGCTAAAGTAGACCTCATTCAGCAAGAATATGCCGAGTGGTTTGCAGGTAATCCCACGCTCATAGAAGAACAGCAGCACTCAATCCATCAACACTATTATGTGTTTGCGGCTACTGATGGTAAACATTTAAGGTTCCAGAGTAATTCAGAATTACCGGAAAAAATCCAGTCTGAAATTTCATTCCTATTTCATCAGTTAAAACTGGATAAGAAAACCACTAGCCAGCAAACATTACCTGAAGAATAAAAGAATCAATTGATTTTTGGCTCTTTAACCATTTTCGCCATTTTCTTCGCTTTTCCCTGCCCAATAACCGAATCACGATTTTTTCTCTTATTCGATTTCTTCGGCTGACGATCACTGATTTTTTTCAGCTCCAGCCTCATCAACTCCTGCACATCCCTTTTAACCCTTAAATAGTTTTCATCAATATCCTCTTTTGTAACTGTACGGATAATTGGCAGCGGTTTATATCCACCTTCCTCCCTGGCAATAGCATCATGATCATTTTGTATCTCCCCATGAAACATTTTTTGCGGAATCTTTTCTCCAGGACTATCCGCCACAATACCCACAAATTCGCCCGAGGAAAGCGTAGCAATTTTAGAGGCCGGAATCGCATAATCCATCTGCGTAGATTTAGAAATAGAAGTGTCATTGCTATTAATACTCATGCTCTGCCTATCCTGCATAATTTTACCAAAAGTCTCCGAGAGCTTCTTTGCACTATCACCCGATACCTGCCCACTGATAATATTGGCACAAATCCCAGCTATAATCTCCGCCTGTTCTGCGCCATATTCCTTTTTCACCTGCTCAATGCTTTGAATCCCAATCGTACAACTGATCAGATTACTTCTGCCAGTACTAATCGTGGTAATCAAATTCGCCACCAGGGTTGGATACTCATCAAAAATCAGACTGCATTTCTGTTTGCCCTTCTTATTGATCAGCTTCAGCATCCGGTTCACGTAAAGTGAAAGCACAGCCCCATAAGTATCAATTTTCTGCGGGTTATTGCCCATACAGACAATCTTAGGAGCATCCGGATTGTTAATGTCCAGCTTAAAATCATTACCCGTAAGCACGTAATACAATTGCGGCGATGAAAGCCTGGCAAGGCCAATTTTAGCCGACGCAATCTGACCCTCTAACTGTGCTTGTGCATTATTCCGTAAAGCTGAAACAAATGGATTAATCAGCGCTTTAATTTCTTCCTCAGTTTGCAGGACAGCAAATGAAGGATCGTATTCCAGCTGCATCAGTTCAATAACATGAGCCAGTGTACAATACTTGCCACTCTCGTGTTTTCTTAAAAACCAGATCACCGCTGTTAGAAAATTAATGGGCGACTCCACAAAGAAATCCCCCTGTTTTTTAAGCCAGTCTTTATTCAAACCCATCATAATGGTACGGCTGGCCTCTGTCGCATCAGTAATGTCTTCCATACCCGTGGGATCAAGTGGGTTGCAGCGGTGCGTTCTGTCCAGGTCCTCAAAATTGATCATGTAAAAGGATGGTTTGACCTTATAATTGCGCTGATATTTTAATAGCTTGTTAAAAGCCATTCGGGTTAAATCATCGAACTTAAAATCATAAATGAACATCGAAAATCCCTTTTTCAATTGCTGATCCATAATGTGGCGAATCACAAAATAGGTCTTCCCCGCGCCGCCAGATCCTGCTACCAAAACACTCCGGTAGGGGTTCACACAATTTATCCAGCCCTCCCTTGTCTTACCCTTTAAGTTGTATTTGGTAGGTAGGTTAAAAGAATGCTCATTTTCCACTAGCCGTTCTTCCTGCGGAAAAGTTTCATTTTCCGAATTAAACACATCGGTCGAACGATTATTTTTAATTAACCTGCTTAGCCAGGTGCCCCCGGTAAGCATCAATAAATAACCCACCACTGATAGGGCGATATATAAGGCAGCAACGATTGGTACACTGCATGGCAAATAAAATACCAATATACTAATAAGGTAAACCAGTATACCACACCCCAGGTATGCTACTATGCTATTCTTTTGGATCTTCTCATCCTTTTTACCCTTTACACCCAGTAATGATATGCCAAGGAATAATAAGGCAGCCAGTTTTGGTTTAATCAACCCGGTAAACAATCCTGTTTTTGCAATATTTGATATAATCCTGTCGGTAAGCGTTGCCGTCCATCCCCAAAGTTCAAAAGCCTTATAACAGGTGATATAAAAATGTACGGCCAATATAAAAAGGCTGATCAGCCTTGTAAAATCAAGGATTTTTCGCAGGCCTTGGGTATCTTCTCCAGTATTCATAAATTAGTTTTTAAAGGTTAATTTGTTCGGTTTGCTGGTTGCGTTTTTTCCGTTTCTTTCTTTTTTTAGGCAGGTGAGGGGTCAGTTCCTGTTCTGTTCTGCCTAGTAGAATTTCCAAGTAGTTAGTTGGCGGTGCTGGTTGCAGGTAACTTTCCTTGTGTTGAACCTCCTGATTTTGAACCCCGCTAAGGGATGCGGTCGTTTCCTTATGCCTGGATATAGGTGTGTTTATTGTTGCTATTTTTTGATTTACGGATCGCTTGAAGCCGTCCAGTAGCGCCTTAGTACCATAAGCTTTTCCTAATTCGCTGCCATTAAAAACGGATCGTCCGGCGTGATCAATAAAGGTGATGCCATAAACCTGCCCGTCTTTGCTGGTCCGGTAAAGCAGTTCAACTTTTTGATTCTTTAACCGGTTTTCGAAATCTTCTTTAGTAGGGCTGTTTTTTAGCACCCTGTCAATGCGCTGTTTTAGAGAAGCCGCTAATATTTTTCGGTTGGTTTTATTTTTTTCAAACCGCTGACCGAGTTTATCCAATGTGTGTTTTCCTGCAATCCGGCTGGCTTTAATTGGAACGCCCAGTTTATTACCCTTTTCATCAATTATCCGGTAGAGCAAACCCTTTTGATTAAACATTGCCGACTTTTCATGCCCACGGTCTGCCATTATATTAAATCTGTTTAATACTGCATTTAATTCGGCCAGGCTACTGTAGTTATACTTTTGCACTACGGTATTGACAATCTGGGTGATTATTTTCTTGGTTTCATCAGTGCCGTATGCTGCCTTTTTTATTTTGGCGACATCCACCATAGGTATTTCCTCGTCTTTTCCCCGACCTGAAGCTTGTACCAACCCGTATTTTATTTCGATCTCCTGTCTTGCCTTTTCAGAGAGATCTCGGCCAAGGTTATGTAAACTGATGCGGTTTCCATCTCGATCTATATTGGTGGTTACGATGTGGCAATGTGGATGCGCAGCATCCTGGTGCTGATAAATCAGGTAAGGCTGATGACCAAAACCTATCCGCTGCATATAATCTTCGGCAATTTCCTGCATTTTTTCTAGTGATATTTTTTCGTTGGTTTCAAAGTTTAGCGAAATGTGTACGCAGTTGGTTTTCACCCGTTCATTCAAGGCCGCCCGGTGTTTTAGCACAAAGAGTTTTTCTGCTGGGTTTAACCTATGGCTATCCTTGAGGTAATTTTCAGCTGATAGAAAAACAGCCATTCCCTGCTCAATCTTTTGCTCGTTATAGTTTATGGCTCCTTTGATGCTTCTCCCGCTGACGATTCTTGCAACCATTTATCCGAAAACTGGTTTAACCTATTTCTAATGCCTGTTATTTTGAAATCCACATTTTCCTTCACTACCTGATAGCTCTGCATAAGCAGTTTCATGCTGGGCGTAGTGGCATACGCATTTATCTTTTTGGCAATCTGATCAGGTTATTTCCGATTGCGCTTAATTCATTTTTAAGTAGGATCATTTCCTGAATAAACTCATCAAGTGAACGGTTACGGGCGACTACTGTAACAGGTTTACATAATAAGACCTTTCGCAAATAAGTGCTGAGATCTTTATAAGGGGTTTTCCGGAAACGCTCGTTAATCTTTGCAGCCTCTGCTGGTGTTAAACGAATATGTATCCATGCTGTCCGTTTTGATTGTTTTTGGCCGTTACTATCGCTGCTCATAGCTGTTACATTGTGCACACATCTTTGTACTTTAACATTGGCAGAAAAACCGAGTTCCGAGTGTTTTTCTTATCTCCCTGAAAGGGAGTGAAATCCGTTTGTATCACAAACGTACATTTCACTCCGCCAAAAAAACAGGCGGATTCGCCCCTTCCAGTAGGATAATGCGGGTTAAAAAAATGTGATACAATTTGATGGTTAGATGCCTGTGTTATATCCTGGTCTGCGCCTGGTGACAGGTTGATTCGTTGGAAGGTTTTCGATAAACTGTTCCAGGTTTAAAGGAAGAAAGCCCCTAAGTTTTGTACGGATGAATTTGCGCGGCGCAGTTACGATCCTCTTGATCTTTGGATAGTGTTTGCCGTTAAACCCGCGCCCTTTTGGTTCTGTTAAATTATTCATGGTTATATGTTTTTGATTGAACCAAAGGTGGGTCAGTAATGAACCAGAATTCGGGGAGTAGGTAGGGGAGTTGTTACTAAATGCAATGTAAAGACCTAACCTCTTTTTGTGCAAAACTCATTTTTAGTCCATTTTGGAAATGGTTTATCTTTAAACAAAATTAACGATCATGGAAAAAATAAAAGACACCAATGAGGCGATTGCCGAGTTGCAGCAATTAATAGCTAGCCAAGGTTACATTTACGCTTTATGTCTGATTTTGTTCGAGGATTTTCATCATGACCTCAACAAAATCCACCAGGTTGACCCCAGATCCAAACTCAGTGTAAAAGAATGTTCCTTGATTTTGGGTTTCCTGATCCACAATGAAATTAATTTTGCCTACCCTGAAACTCCTGAAAAGGTGATCGAAATGAAAGAGCAAACGTATGAACTGATGGATGATCTACATTATTCCTTTAATGCCAATCAGTTCGAAAAACTTCGGGAAATGTTTGAAAAACACACTAATGGAGAGCTCATTGAAGATAACCCAGAAGATAAGCTTGATTTTTTCGTTAAAGATGCCGGAATGGTCGAGCCCATGTTTTACGCCGGCGACGGAGTTTACGATTTTCAATATCTCGAATATCTTGAACCTAAATATAAATACGATCAAGAATGGCTTGCAGAGCACAAGAATTTTCATTTCCAACAAGTAATAAATATCGTCAAAGGGATTAAATCCCATTTTTATGAAAAGGCCACTCAAATTCATCTGATCAACTTAAAGGAGATATTTCCTGAGATCGCAAAAAAAGCCAGAAAGAAACTCAGAAAAAAACATACAGAGGCGGAATTGGATAGGATAGAAAGGGAACAATTTATTTCAGCCAATTTTTTTCAGTACCGTGCACTGTTCCCAGAATCCGAGGCGTATGAGGTTGAATTCGAGGCAGATTGGAGACATTTCTACGATAACCTTATAAACATGTTTGTCATCTCTCCCCATGATCTTGGTACGAGTAAAGAGGTAACCAGTTTTTTTGAAAACTTTTCAGTTGCTCCGGGAAGCAATACAGATTATAACGGCCCTGGATATTTCAATCAGCTTAACTCTAGGCCAATTATTAAACTTAACAAAGAACGTTATTTTGTTCCCATCGGCTATCTAATTCCCGAAGCGGTATACGAGAGTCCCTTTTATTGGATGTGGGATGATAAGGCATACAGGCCAAAATTGGCAAAGCATAGGGGAGATGTAGGAGAAGAAATCGCATATGATTTTCTCGCCAAAGTTTTTGGGAAGGAAAATACCTATCGTTCGGTATTAGTAAAGTCCAGTAAAGGAGATATTCTAACCGATATTGATGTGCTATGCATACTGGGTAATAAAGCGTTATGCGTACAGGTTAAATCCAAAAAACTTACCATGATGGCCAAACGTGGGGATTTTGAACAGCTCTCCAAAGATTTCAAAGGGGCCGTACAGGATGCTTACGATCAGGGTATTGTTTCCAGAACAAGTATTCTGGACAGCAGCATGACCTTTTTGGATGAAAACGGCGTTGAAATTACCCGCTTGAAAGAGGAAGTGCCAACTGAGGCTTATATTTTGGGAATGACAACTGAAAATTACCCGGCATTGGTGCATCAGATACACATGATGCTTAAAAAAGAAGATGGTGATCCTTTTCCTTTGTTTGTATCTGCATTTGATCTTGAGCTAATGGCTCATTATCTGCCAGATCCTTATGATTTTCTGTATTATGTCCGCCAGCGCATAGATTTGCTCGATTATTTCAGAGCTGATGAAGAGCTGGTATATTTGGGCTACCACCTGGATCGAAAACTATGGCGGTATGATGGATACGATGGAGGAATGCTCGATAACACCTTTGGTGCCAATATCGACCGCAATTATTATCCCTTCAAAACAGGGCAACTGCACCTCTTACCTGAGAAAGACGATCCAATTCAAAATAGATGGAAAGATCCAAAATTCGATGAGTTTGTCAGAAACATCAAAGCCAGCGGCCATTCGCAACTTACAGACATCGTTTTTAACTTATTGGACTGGTCGGATAAATCCAGGGAAAACATCACTTCAGCGATGATCCGCACAAAAACCTCCGCCATAAGGGAGAATAAGATGAGCTCCATTGCTACCGCTTCTAAACCTAACTTTGGAATTAGCTACATCGTGCTGAATAAGTTTGATTTTCAGGAACTTGATGAGCGCGTTTGCGTTTATTCCGAGTTAAGGAAATATGCTTCCGGATGTAATGCCTGGCTAGGTATGGGGTCTTTTACAGGTAGCAAAAAATTGATCGATTTTATGGTTTACCTTGATGAGCCCTGGAAATTCGATCCAGAAATGGAAACGGCAACAGAAGAAATCCGTAACAGACAGAAAAAAAATATGGTCCCACTTGCAAAGAACAGTAAAAAGACAGGCAGAAATGAGCCCTGTCCTTGTAGCAGCGGTCTAAAATATAAAAAATGCTGTGGGGTATAACCTATCTCTGCGAGTTAATTGGTATTTTTGCTCCTAATGATTATCACAATAATTGCCTCCTATGCGCAAGTATGGGGCACTATCCTACTTACGATCCAGTTCTGCTGGTGGTTAAGGGATCGCATCATAAGTAAGTAATTACTTTCAGGCTAGGGCAAACCAGCCAATTAGATTTACCAAAACGAACCTATGGGTAAGTTTTTTGAGGGGGCGGCAGCAATGTTTAGCCCCTATTTTTTTCAATGAAACACTAAAATAAGCTCAACTGCACCTCTGCAATCCTATATTTATCAATATCCTTCAAAGTCGCCCTGATAATCTTTTGGTTGTAATTACAGGTATCAGTATTAGCTACGTTTTCCTCCATTCCTCCTTTTAGTAGCACCAAAGCTGCATTATAAGCAAACTGTTTAGACTGAAATGCCTGGTTGTAAAATGATAAACCAGAACTTGATCCAACACACCCAAATGATACACTTGGCCCATAAAACCATACATGATTTATCCCTCTGCCAACAGTAATGGTATTATGATTGCCCCAACGGTTTTTACCCAATCTGCAAAATTCAGTTTCTTCCTGATCCAAAAAAACAGGCCTTTCCAGCCAACCATATTGATCAAAAATAATTCCATCAAAACCAAATACCCATCCCTTTCGTTAAGCATGCACATTAGACAAGATTTGGTGTATTTTCCGATACAAATCTTTTAAACCACTCGGTTTTCGACTCATCACCACCCTTTACAGCAGACCTCAGCTCGCTGAAAGTTTCCCTTTCATGCCCACAAAAATTATTTTCAAGCTCATATTCAATCAGATAATTCTTATCAAAGATTTTCAAAGAATTTTCAATAACATTAATCTTTTAGTTTTTTAATGCCGGGAAAATATGCTAGTTGTCTTACCGCTCAAGGCCCCGAGTAAAGCGAGGTCGATATAACCTTGAACGGTAAAGAGAAAGACCAGGTAACTTTGTATCCTTAAAACAAAAAAGCTAACCGCAAAAGATCATTCCAAAAAGATTCCTGTCCAAACACAATCTTAAACACTTTTGTGAACCAAGGACGGCCTAACTTGTTAAATCATGCTATCGGCAGAAATTTCTGATCTTAAATTAAATTTGATGTGATTGAACCTACTTGTTCTCAATAAGTCAATTGTTTCGTCAATCAAGTCTTCCTTGCTATCCCATTTCTTAAGAACAATGGCGATCTTGATCATCTGTTCTTCGAAAAATGGCTCATCGGCATCAATTTCAGCCCCGTTTCTGTAGGAACGGAAGATTAATTCCAACTGCTCCTGGTATCTCCTGATGGCTATATTTTCCCATTTTAAATAGAACCAACTAGCAATAGCAGCTAGTGAAGCCGCCAGTGCCGGTTCTTTCTTGAGCAGAAGCTTGTATAATAAACCAGAGATTTGAAAGTCATTTTCCAGTATAAGATTGTTTTTAAATACCTCATTCGAAATTTTTTCAATCTGTAGGATAATTGCAGATTTATCATCACCTAGGATAGCATCAATATTTTGTTCACTAACCCTTTCAGAATCATATAGCCTTGATACCGTGTTTTTTATCTCTAAAAACCTATCTAGAGAGATAAGAGTAGGCTCTTCGGTTTCCAGAAAATACTTCATTTCTTTGATAATGTCAACGAAGTCTCGTGAACGTTCCAAATGGTTTATCCAGTGGTTGATTTTATCCAGTTCAATAACTAAAGCGTTGTAAATCTGTTGGTTTTCTGCATCACTCCAGCGCAAACTTTTCCCTTTTTTATAGTTTTTCAGCGTACTAAGCGAGATATGGCTTGCACGCGCTGTATAAGTCGAAGTTTTCAGATCAATTCCCGAATCCCAAAGCGAACCGCTTTTTAAAATTCCGTCCTTTACCCGCTGCTCAATGCGTGGATCACCGTCACCGAAAAATAGTATGACACGCCAAAGTCTTGAATTGGTATCTTCGAAAGCGCCAATCTCTGAAAGTGTCTGTTTTACTCGGTCAAATTGCGCTTGCGTAAATGAAAAGCTAATATTTCCTAAAACAAACAAGAAAAATACATCTCTTTTTAATTGATAGGTTAGCTCATCAAATAGTTTAGGCTTAATCTTTAGCCCACTTGTCTGAACCAAATTGTCTAAATAGGTGTTGTTGCGAAACTGGTAAAGAAACTGGATTACATTGTTTCTTACGTCCAGTTCTTTATTTTTAATGAATGCTTCCAACAGTTCTTCTATCAGTATTTTCGCAATTGCTGGATCAGTCAGAAAAGAAATCCCCTTCATTAAAAACTCCTGCTTTTGAATCCGGAAATCAAGCAATAGCAAATCACGCTCAATTTCTGATTTCCAGACAGCCAAATAGAAATCTTGCCAATCAGCTGAAGGCATAACGCCAATAAATTCGGAGAGTACAAGCAGCAAATTTCTTTTAAACTTTAACGGGGTATCTTCGTCAAAAAAAGTCTCCATCATCCGAGTTGCAGTAGTTCTTATTTTTTCAACGCTTTGGATATAGGCAAAGTCCTGACTGAAGCGAATAATAAAGTCGGGATTTTCATATTGCAAAGCAAAAAAAAGAGCAGGCTCGGGAAACATGCCTAACACTTTTTTAAGTGGTAGATAGACCTGATCTGTATTGAGGTTAGTAAGGCGAGGCAAATGAAGTGGATATCCTGTTTCCAGCCAAATAGACAGCAGCTGTATTGCGTTTCTTATTATCGGGTTTGTTCCGAAAATCTCAGTGTTGCTAATCGTAAACGTTTTATTGCCGTAAGGCAGCAGCTTCTCAGGTTTTACCTTGAAGGATGAAAGCATTCTGGTTATTTGGTGACTAAAAGATTTAATATTACTTTTTTCAACCGCCTTGACAATCTGATATTGGCGTTGACCTTCATCCCTTTGCCCATTAGCAGCGTATAAATATGATAGGATATGATGCTTGTAGATGTCTTCTTGCACCGTTTCCTGCTCGGACGCACGCAATTCTTTAATTGCATTCCCGAGTGACAGACGCGACTGGAGACCCGCTTTTTTCATAGACCAATGTCCGATAGCACGCCAATTTCCCAGGACTTGCGCAACTTTTTTAAATCTAAAATTATAAAATTCATAAAGTGCAGTCTGATACTGCAATTCTTGAATTATCTCTTCATCTTTTGAAGATTTGAGTTGAGTATGCAATTTTTTGATTTTGTCATGTTCATTTGACCAGACTGCATCCTTGAATTCTATAATCTTAAATTTGTTCTGCAACCCATCAATTTTTTTCGCGACTTTTAAAATCAGTGGAAATGTTTTCTTATCATCCTGAAAAATGACTGAGCTTGGCAAAAATACTTCCTGCAGCATCAACAACGTAATCTTCAATAGATCGGAAACAGCAGTTTCATCGCTTTTGATCATCTTATAAGTTTTTTGGAATCCTTTCAGAAAATAATGCTGCGAGGTGTCGGTATTTCCCAATAATGTTGCAATGCGCTTGTAATACTTAAGACGAGTCAAGTCATCAGCTCGGCGTATAAAAAAATCCACCCTTTCGCCAGCAACTTCGAAATAAGGTATCTTATCCCACAGACTTTGGTATTCACTCTGTTTAATGACTTCATAAGCCACTTTGTTCTCAGAAGGGAGTTTGTCCATGGAAAGATAATCAAGGAGCAAATTTATCCGGGCTGTCGGGTTGTCCCCAGCAACCGGTTTTCCTGTCTGATTTTCTAAAAAACTCAGGCATTCAGGATCCTGCAATGGTATAAACGCAATCTGATGGTTTTTATAGAACAAAGACTTATCAGGAGCGGGTTGTTTGTCCCAAACGTCGATCATATAAATTTTGACTGCACCTGCGGTTTTCCCAGGACTTTTTTGAATAACATCCCTAACCCAACCAATCCATCCTAGAAAATTTGGGTCAATACCAGAAAAGCCAAAAAGACAAAAAGACTCCTGCAAAAGTGAAATCCTCATGAGCTGGGTAAATGCTTCATGTTTTTTAGGGTAACTGTCATAATCCTCTTGTGCGATCACATAATGTTTTGCAGAATCCCCGTCAAAACCATATGTTTTGGGATCTTCGGTGCAAATTGATCCATGTATTTTTATGATATTCTGATTTTTTCGAATCGCCAAATCTGAAGAGTTGATCACAATCGTCCTAAAATTGCGCTTAATATCGTTCAAAGATTCCAGCCGTGACTGTGAAGCTTTTAGCACCAATTTCTTAAAACTTATCTCACCTTTTAGATTGCTGATATCTGCATTTAGCTTTTGGATGATAACCTCCAGGGCCTGTATATCTTCAGTTGATTCGAACTTCGCTTTTTTCAGTTCTAAATCACCTCTTAATTGTTCTGAGCGCAGGTTTTTTGAGGCTAAATCTGTTGCCAATTCTTCAATTTCAGAAGTATCTCTGTCGACGGTCAGCTGCAGATCATCCATCATATTTTCGACATCTTCTTTTTTATTGACATCAATACATTTCTCCAATAGATTGTCATAGTTGGTTGTAAATATATTGTTCCAGGGAAGGTCCACTAATTTTTGGTGTGAAGCCACATCGGCTTTTTTCAAAGGACGAAGGGTTATTTTTCCTTTTTCCAGCCTTCTTAGGTACCTTTGTCCTTTTTGTACCTCAATATAAGGCGTGTTCTGATCGACCATATGATCTACAGATTCCCGGAATCCTTTTAGCTTGATGTAATTTGAAACTGCCACTAATGGCCCGATGCCGGTGATGTGGTTCCAGATTTCATCTCCTAGAAATTTTTTGTACTTCTTAGATTTTAAAGATACCTTAGGGAAACGGTCAGAAAACTCCTTTTCAAGCCGCGTTCCTTCAGTGATCAAAACCATTTCGTTAATGAGCTCGAACCAGTCCGGAAAGCTACTGTCTAGATTTTTACTGAATCCAGCACCAACAAGAGTGGACATTTCTCCCTTGTCCAGTTTAGATTTTAGGTCTTTTAAAAGATCCTCATAAGGAGGTTGTGTTGACATTTGCGTTAATTTATTGCCTAAAATAATCTATTTTTCAGATGGCAAGAAATAACATTGTCAAGTTACAGGAAATCAATGCACAATTCCTAAATCCAAGATAGCAACCGCAGGCAATCTGTAAATTCGCAAACCTGATGGAAGTATACCTAACCTCAAAAATTCATTCTAAAATGAGCCACTAAATCCACTTAAATAAACCCGGTAGGAGCGGACACCAAGCCTAGCGAGGTAAATCGGATAACAGGGCTATCACAACCGACTAATCACTGGAAACTGCTTTCCAAAAAAACTAATTTCCAGTCCTAACCGTAAATTTTTGAGATCGTTAGAAAAAAAAGAAAAATAATGCAGCTACGCAGATAGATTGCGCAGTTTGCGTGTAGATTCGTTAAGTTAATCAATAAACGACGTTATCGATATGGATACCAAAAAAGAAACAATTTTTTCACGCACGCTCATTGACGAAGATAAACTTCAACTAAAAGAACTCTCATCCATCTTGGATAGGACGGTGGATTTAGGGGCAGCAATACTCGAAGCTGACTTTGCAAGAGGCGGAGATGAATTGGATCTGCCACCAATACTGTTTCTTAAAAACCTAATAAGCAATATAGATGGTATTTCGGTTTTAGTTGCCAACTCCATCATGGAACCTTGTAATACGTTATTAAGAACATTGCTGGAAAACTTCCTGTCGCTGGAATACCTGCTTGAAGATAATGCCGGCTCAGGGCAGCGTTCAAGAAATTTTATGGTCTGGGATTTCGTTGAGCGACGCAAATGGGTCAAAAAGGGGGATGTAAATAGTCATGAACATGCCCTGTTAACCAAAAAATTTAAACAGGATAAGCGACTTTTCGATAGCCCTGTGATGTCCTTTCCCATGGCGGACAAGATCTGCGAGCTGATAGATAAAGGTTTGAACGGAAAAACGAACAAGAAGACCTGGCTAGAGTATCAAAGGACAAAGAAAACAAAAAAGAAAACACCTGCGTGGTACAGCTTATTTGATGGTCCGGACTCACTTGAAGGACTTGCAGCCAAGGTCGGTTACCCCGCCCTTTATGAAATACTATACCGGGGTTTTTCACCTTCCAGCCATGGGAACAATATTGTACCTGGCAAGATTTCTTTTCCAGACGGTCCGCAGGCGAATCTTGAACCCATACGTGACAAAACGCAGGCGTCCTCGACCGTCAACCATTGCCTACAGATCAGTAATCTGGCATTCCGGACTTACCTGAAGAAACGTGTACCGTTTATGGCAGAAAATTATGGAGCATGGGTGGCTTATGCATATCCCTACAGCACGCAGCTGAACAGTGAAGTGAGCGAGATGCTAGAAAAGGAAGATCAATGGCTTTTGGATAGGCTACAATTGAATGGGCGTTCTCGATAATATTGAAGTAAGCTTAACTGTGTATTTCGGTGTAAATGGTTTTTCCCCTTTTGGTGGTAAGATAAAATCTTGATCACCTAAAGCATTCTAATAGCCCCATTGTGCTACCCCATGTTTTTATCTATGTATTTAACTCGTATTTTAGAGCCCTATGGATCTAAGTAAAACGCTATTTTACGAAAGGAAAAACAAGCTCAGGGAAACCAGGGCAATGGCAAACCGTTTTCTCGAGGATAATATATCCATCAAAACCAAACTTACCGCCAAATGGGAGCAAGAGCGGGTGGAAAGCAACATAGCCCACCTAAAGGAAATTATTGCCAGCCTAAATAAAGAACTCAGCGAGAAGGCCATCAAAGATCACGTACAAGAGGCCCTGATCGAGATGGTGTCTCGCAAAAAGGCCAAAAAAAAGTCCATGGGTGCTAATCTGCTCAAAAATTTCACGGAAAATATGCTGCCCTATGAAATCGCCAGATATTCCTTGAACTATTCCATTGATAACGATTTTTACTGGACCAAAGATGGCACAATAGGGGATCACTACGAAATTGCTTTGGGAATCCGGGATCCCGAAACATTTGGAGTTTATTGCAGCGAAAAGATCGCCAATATCCGCGAATCTGTGCTCCCATACCTTAAAGATAAACTGGACTATAATGGAGATTTACTGGAGAGCATTCTTACAAACTTTGATCGGCAGCAGCCCGCAAACAGCAACATCCTACTAATGGTGGTCATTGAGGGCATGGTAAGGGCTATGTGCGCAAAGCTTTACCTCCGTCAGAATCCTTCAGCTTCTCAGCAACAGGCCACAAAGTTCGTCAAGAAATTCCAGTCCATGGAATCCTTGATTATCAAACCGGACTGGAAAAACGACATCCGATACGATTTTTTTGCTGCAATCAATCTCGCCAAACACATTGATGATCCACAACTGAAACAGGCCAAGGAAAAATTCAGAGCGGCAGAAAAGTTCCAAAAGGAAATCCTCAGTCGCTCGACCCGCGTGGTCGAGATTCTTGCAGATACAACTTTAACCGATCAGGATAAAAAGGATCGCGCTCTGGAGATCACCAATGCGGCCCTGGATGATATAGTACCATGGGTGGATTTTGAAAAACACCCCGTTTACGTATCAATCAAAGTTGAGCTGCAGTTTTTGGTCCGCAGGTTCAAGGATGACCGCAATGAAATGATCCATGGCGGTTATGAGTCCTACAACAAAAAATGGAAAAGCAATAGCTACCTGTCTGCGATAATCGCCACCTGTAATCTGATGAAAAAGCTCGACCGGATTTACGGTGAAGTCATTCCTGCAAGTTCCATTGCGATTGCGCAAAGTGGCTAACAAAAGAAATGGAGGATTATTTTACAGGTTTAGCTGCAGTTTTTTTCACAGGCTTTTTCTCTTTAGCGGTCGTTTTGCCTTTAGCGGGCTGATCGCTGAGTTCCTTTTCCTGATAACATTTCAGTAAAGGAATATCTAATGAGGGCAGTTCCCGGTATTCCGTCAGGAGCTTATCATAGGCCAATAAATCCTTTGGGTTATCCTGGATCTGAAAGATCAGGTAAATTCCCTGTCTGAAATTGGCATTTAGATATTTGGTCATCTTGATGCGATAAGCTTTTCGACGCGTGGCAGTCTGGATCTCTGCATTGTGCAATAGTTTTAGTTCGACCATAATGGGGCCATAAAGCCCGTAAGAAATCAGATAATCATACTTTAACCCGTCATAACTTTCAACTTCCCTATATATATCAGATTTTCGCAGACCGTTTTCCATGAGCGCTTTTTCCAGTGCTATTTTCAATGTTTTCTGGATAAGTACCTCACCGAGTTTGGGCCCAGATCCCGCTGAGTTGGATTTAAGCTGGTCGGAAACCCGGTAAAACCCTTCGTTTTCGATCAAGTTTTTTATTTCTGTGTTGATCACCTTGAGTATCAGTTCTCGGAGCTCGCTGTGGCTGTTGACAGGCAGATAAACTTTAGAAAGAATGTGGTTAAGCCCCTGTATTGCCGTGATAAAAGGTTCCGGGTTTTTCTTTTTCTGGTGCAGGTCTTTGATGAGCTCGTCCAATTGTAGGCTAAAGGAAAAAGTCTGTTCCGTAACCTGAAATTTACCTACAACCTTTCTGAGATCCGAAATGACCTGCGCAGTGACAAAGGTTTTAAAATAAGAATAGATGATCTGCTGCAGGTAAACGCTATAGCGGAAATGCAGTTTTTCATTTCTCAAAGAAAATGAATAGGTCAGCAGCTCAAGCATCTGGGCATAAATCAGTGGATCCTCAATGGCATAAAAGCACACCGGGAATTCCGGTCTATCCATCTCGCTCTCAAAACTACTTACGCCCCTTGCTCCGTTATACTTGTGATCGGTATCAAATGGACGGACGCGATCCCGCAGTTCTTTGAAACGCCACAAAATGGAATCCCGGTCTCTAAACCTGGTAATCAATGCCGCATTTGCGACATCTCTTAGCTTTAGGCTGCTTGCAGGTGCCTCAAAAATCAGTTTTAGATTAGCGAAGTCCTGCTTATCTCTGGCGAGTTCACCGAAGGCCGCAAGCGTCTCTTCCTTTTCCCAGGATTTGACTTTTGGATCTTGCACCAGTTTAAAAAGTACCGGGTTAAGTGCATCGAGTTTAAATGTTTTTGCCACTTCTGCAAGTGAGCGGGCACTTAAAGCCAGCATATCGTCCGTTCTGGACATGCAGAAATCATACAGCAATTTCACATCTTTAGGGGTGATGGGGCTGATCGTTTTAACCAGGTTCTGCAGCATATCCTTGCGCTGGTGCTCAAAGATATCGATCCTGGGTAGAGTCTTGAGCAATTTTTCCCGATAGGTAATGATCAGCTTCTTTTCGGCCAACAGGTAAGCTGCTTTGAAATACAGCTCAATATGAAACCAGGTATCCTGGTTATGGCTAAAGCTAGTCTGATTTTCTTTTACTTCCTTGATTTCGATTTTAAAAACATCCGGTTTATAGGATTCAAGGATCATCGCAATCACCTCGATGAGTTCCACTCTGTCATCGGTACTGAGCTGGGGTTCGAGCTCATCAAATTTATTGACCAGAAAGGGGATCAGGGCAGGGTTAAAGAATTTTTTATCCTCTAGGTAATAATCCCTGAGCTGCTCGAGACTTGTTTTCTCCTTTTTCCCGACATAAGTTGTTTTATTTTTGGCCCAGACCTGGAAATATTTTTTATCCAGATAACTATATAAGGGATGATTGATCATTCTTTCAAGCTGGTTCAGAGCCATCCGTACCACCCGGTCCAGCCGCCATTCTGCATTGTTTTTGAGTAGAAAAGCTTCGATCAGCTGAAAAGTCGGCACATCAATATGGATCGCCATTGATCTTACCAGCTCATCTACTGAAGAAAGGAAGGTTTTTAGAGGCATGATCTTTTTGAGTACCATCCTGTCTTTTTTGATCAGGTAAATTAGCGATTGCTCACAGATCTTGGGCAGTTGATGTGCATATTGGTCCTGCGCATAAGTAGCCAGCACGAACTTCCTTACAGCATTGTCCACTTTCCTGTCGTCCAATGCTTCTATGGTTTCAAAGAGGCGATAGAACCCATTTCCATACTGAAAGGTATCGTTCCTAAGTCCATCGGTTATCCTTTCAAGTGTATCAAAAACAGCAATAATATTTTTCGCACTGGTGATGTTGTTTATTGCGCTGTCCAAATTGCTGATGTTTCTACTTCGAGTAATGATCCTTTTGATAAGTTCAATAACTCTCGGCTCATTAGGAGCCATATTGGTCAAAGCATGCAAAAGATTATTAAGCAGATAATCCTCCTTGCCTTCGAACTTATTAATGAGTTTTAACAAGGGCTCTGGTCGATTTAAGGCAATGAGTGCATATAATATAGTCGTATGGATCGAATACAGCTCGTCTTTCTGGACCAGTTTGGTCAGGTAGCTCACCCATGTATTGATTTGTTCATCATTTAAGTGCCCTACTTTGGCGAGCGCCTCGATCAACAGGATCTGATTGGCCTGAATGTGTCGTACAGGGTCGGTAAGCCGGTTTTCGGGATATAGCGGGCTAAGGATCGCCGTGTTAGCGGGAGTGATAAAATTTGACAACTGGGCATAAATCTGGTGTAACATCTTGCCCTTTGTGGCATAATAACTAAAGATTGTATGAAAGAACTGATCTTGAAAGACAGTTTCAAAACGCTTAGAGGGAACATCCATTAAAATGGAAATAAGCTTCTCATCAATTCCTTCATGCTTTCGTGTCTGGATAAAGGTAATGATCGGCCGCACAAATTCCGGTTCCATGTCCACCGCGAAGCTAAGCACATCAATCCAGTTCTGCCTCATGATCTGAAGTTCGGGTTCAATCATCAGGTCATAAATGGTCTGAAACCGGTAACCCAAACGGGTTAGTTCCTTTGCGGCCAGATATTCCTGGAACTCTGAGTTTTCAAACTGCAGCATATCACCGGTTGTTTTCATTACCCTTTCCAGTAAAGTGTCCAGATCCATAGAATTGAGGAAAATCAGGCTGATGTTGGAATCTGTGAGGTCGAGTAGTGTAATAAAATCCTCTTTGGAAATCTGGTTGAGTCCGTGGATCTCCATCACCAGCGAGAGCCTTTCCAGCACACGTTTAGTCAGGTACTTTTGGTTGGAGTTTGATTTTTCAGCTTTGTCCTCATATTCCAATTTGTAGTAAATTACCCTTTCAAAAAGTTCTGACTTGCGCAGTTCAGTGATCTCGCTGGGCTGCTTCTTATGGTGGAGGATATACTTGCAGAATTCATTTAAGTACCTGGGTACCGATAATATGGATTTTCTGGTGTCGGCCTTGGAGTTTTGCACGATTTTTTCAATATCCTCCCGGCTAAACCCCAATGCTTTCAAATTCGCTTCCATGAACTCGGAGATCTGGAAGTCTTCAAACGCCAGCAGCCTGATAAAACTGAAATTTGCTTCAATTAGCAAATGCTGGATCAGCGGTAAATAATGTGTACGGTTGGTGATGATAAGTTTGATCCCATACTCTCTGCAATGGTTAAAGACCCTGAGAAAGGTCGCTATGATATCCTTGTTTTCATCCAACGCATCAAATATGAAATAGGGACGATCCTTTGGCAGTTCATTTTTTTCAAGATCGTTCTGGATACCATTCTCATAGTAATAAGGGATCTGCTCTTTTTCAAGAAGTTCAAGTACCTGTGTGATGAGCGTGGTCTTGCCATAACCCGGTTCAGCGATAACAAAAAGCTGATCAAACTCGAGTACATCTTTGGTCTCCAGTTTCCTTGCAGAACCAAAAACATTTATCTCCGTTGGCTTATCGTTCGACAGATCATAGAAGGTATTGTAACGCTGGTAATATTGAGGGATTAAGATAGATTTCATAAGAGCACAATTATGGCCACAAATTAGTATAAACTCTAGAATAATGAAAGCATTACCCGAATTGGCAAAACGAAGAGTAAATTCAAGATGGTACTGGTAGATTGGTTCATAATTTATATTGTAGTGAAAGTTTGAGAATATGAAGTTGTATTTCGTGACAACATTACCACAGTTTAGAGATTTACGTAAGGCTGGAATGTGTAGCTAGCTGTACTTTAAAACGAAATTTAAATCTTAAGTAAGAAGTTATGACTGATCTAAATAAAACAATGATCCAATCCGTTTGACATACAATTTAAAAGGGGAGTACTGTCAATGTTTTAGTTAGAAATTTTGTTTTTTTGGAGCGTAATTTTTATTATTGTGATACCTTGAATTAGTCTAAAAATAGCTGTTTCGTATTTGTGTATTTTTATCTATAACTTATTGATTTATAGGTTTTTTTACTTTCTGTGTCGATAGTTAGCTTAGTCATTTGTTAGTTTGAAATAGTGATGACAAGACAATGAAAAATCAGCTTAAATAGGTATTCTATATTCCACCACAAAGTGGGCTATAAGGATTTCAGTATAATTGTTTATAGCTTCCATAAAAACAGTTGTAATAGCAATGTTTACGTTAGGATTATGGATAATAAAGAAAAACCGTATCAGACCTAATGACAAATAAATCTAGGACGGCACAATGAGCTTATCGTTTAGCATTATTGTGATACTTAGAAGCAAACTCCTTTAATCGATTCATTAATTCTGGATTATTTACCTTAACATTCACACCCTTTTTCTTGTCAAATTTCTCAATTTCATAAGGCATACCTACTTCTTTATGTAGCCGTTTCAATTCCGTCTGTAAAGCTTTTGCCAATCCAGTAGTTATTCTTCCCTGTGCTGCTAACAAATTTCCATTATCTTCTTCAAGTAATTCTCCTATTTCATTGAGATTTTCGTAGCTAGGTTGTGAAGTGTTGGAATTCCAGCCACTAACAGTAGTGTAGTCTACATCCACCCAAAGTGATACTAATCGTGAGGAAGCCCCAACTTTTTTTGTTATCAACTTTATCTGATTAATGTTTGTACTTTCCTTTACTGTTTTTCTGCTCATAAAAAAATGGATAAAAGTTTGCTTTATGTGCGAACTTTTGTATATTTGTTAATAGTTATTATAGCGACAAATAGGGTTGGGGAAACCTGACTGTTACGATGTCACTCATGAATGAAAACCGCTAAATTTTCCACATGAGCCGATCGTGAGTTCGCCATATCTATTGGGTTTTGTTATCTTTGTGATATCTTATATTCAATAGGGCGACACTCATGTAAGTCTTTTGTGGAACTCAAGCCTTGGCTTGAGCGGTTCTTAGCGGTACCTCATTTAAAAGCATTGAGTTTCGCCCTATTGGTTGATACCAATCTGGTTTGCCTCCTGCTTTGTAGAGTTTACATCGTTTTACATAAAAATTAACCGTTTATGAAAACGAAAAAATTAAGCGCCATCAGAATGATTCACCTCAAGGAAGTGATCCGTAATTATTCCCTACAACTATTATTAAAGAACGTTATCTGTTCTCCATCGTAATACGTGCCAGAATTCCAAGTTAAAATATAGCCCAAAAGAGCATCGGCTAGTGTGAGAGCGCGCACAAAGCCCAGCGGGTTAATTTAGCTTGTTACCAGCCCTTTATTGCTAATTAGGCAAAGGTGCAGCACAATGGTTTTTCGCAATCCCAAGGTAAGTATCTTTTTCCTAATAACAAATATGGTTTACCATATCCGCATATATTAACGCGGAAGGGCTGGTTTTTGCTTTATTTCGCCCCCATTATTAATATTAATTTGAATCAACATAAACACTGATTTATGAGAGCAGAAACCATATACAACATAAACGAGAAGAGCTTTTATTTCAACAAATTCAGCAGTGGTGATGAAAAGGGGCTTGAATATTTTTATAATCAGCTCTATCCTTCGTTATTTTATCAAAGGAGAAGGTACATCAAAGATGACGTCAACGCGGACTGTATCGTTAGCGAAGCTTTTCTTCGTCTTTGGCTAATCAGAAATAGTATAACCTGTCCGAACCACCTCAAAACCTTTCTCCATAGCACTACCCTAAAGGCCTGCAAAGTTTACTATAAGACCTCCCGCCACAATTTTCAACGGAATATGCTCAAACTCGACGAGATCGATAACTACCAGGAATTCATCGGAGGCTACGATCCGGAGGTGGAACAGGATACTGAAGACGTTGTCTATCAGGAAGAACTGGATGAAATCTTAAAGCTAAAATGGCGGCAAGTCGAGGCGGTCATGCCTAATCTCAACGAAAACCAACAACTGTTTATTCAGCTCTGCCTGAAATATGATTTCAACTACGAACGCATAGCCTGGCATATTGGTGGCATTTCGGATTATCAGGTAGCCCGAAGCGTGGAAAAAACACTGGAAACATTAAAATCAATTCTGACCAGCTCACAAAAACTTGAGTCTACCGGAAAAGCCAGAAAATTCAAATTTGAGGGCGATCTGTGCGAGGAACAATCTAGTATTCTGCACATGCGGTATGAACTCCAGTACAGTTTTGAAGAGATCGCCAAAGCATTGAATTTAAGCCAGGAGCATATCAAAAGAGCTTTTGTGCTAGCCTATACCAAAGTAAAAAGGATAAAAAATTAATGCCATGGAAAAAGAAACGATGATTGTTACCCGTAAAATCCAGCTACTGATTGACTCGGACGATAAAGAAGTGATCAGAGCTGCGAAGGATCAGCTA
Organism: Sphingobacteriaceae bacterium; assembly: GCA_965284455.1. Lineage (GTDB taxonomy): Bacteria > Bacteroidota > Bacteroidia > Sphingobacteriales > Sphingobacteriaceae > Pedobacter. The sequence goes on along the minus strand of OZ260086.1, from coordinate 2,797,405 downwards.
TACGACTGGCAACGTATTTGTTTCCGTGCGGCTAATATGATCATAAGCCACCATTTTGTGCAGGAGCAGGTAAAGGATTTCTTTTACCTGACCGAGGAGATCAAACTGAAAATAGCCGATGAGAAAAAGGAAGCGAACGGTATACTGAATTCCTCACGCCAGAATACAACCTACAAACTACTTTCCAATCATTTCAAGGGGCAGATTCCCACCAATATCCTAAGCAACCTCAACAATACTTTAATATCCTCTTTCAACAAAGAGAAGGATGCTTATTGGAAAGGAGAAAAGTCATTGAGGAATTACAAACGTAATATCCCACTGCCTTTTGGGGCAGAGGTAATTTCCAAATTGGCCAAAACTTCCGATAACAGGAATTTTACCTTCAGGCTTTTTCAGATCCCCTTTAGGACCTACCTTGGAAAAGACAGGTCGGACAAAAAGATCATGCTGGAAAGGATCTTGGGCGGTATATTGAAACTCCGCGCCAGCCACATTCAGCTTGATAAGGGTAAGGTATTTTTGCTAGCAGCTATAGCGATAGAAAAAGAACAACATGTACTTGATCCCACTATCATTGCCGAAGCCTCTCTTTCAATAGAGCACCCGGTAACGGTTAAGATCGGTAGATACGAGCATGCAATTGGAAACAGAGAAGAATTCCTATATAGGAGGCTAGCAATACAGTCGGCGGTAAACAGGGTCAAAAAAGCCGTAACTTTTAACCGTGGCGGCCATGGCAGGAAACGGAAAATGAAAAGCGTTGAAGATTACCGCAATATGGAAAAACGGTATGTGGAGTATAAACTACATGTCTACAGCCGGATGCTGATCGATTTCTGTGTGAAACACCGGGCTGCAACATTATTACTGATTAACCAGCAGGAAAAAGAGGAAATAGCGAAAGAAGATCATTACCTGTTGCAGAACTGGAGCTATTATAGCCTTAAGGACAAAATCAACTATAAGGCCGAAATGGCAGGCATCCAGATGATTGTTGAGTAAGATATTAAGAGGTTTTTTGCAGAACCGTAGGGTGAGATAGCAATATCCTCACAAGCCGATTAAATTAGGCGTTGCAATGGCGGACTTCATGTTAGAGAAGAAATAAAAACGCATACTACTGTTGAAAATATAAGAGGCTCTTGTACAGCCGCAGGGCGGGATCATGGTTATAACTGCCGAATCTGAAAAGATGGTGCAATATCTATGGGCACTATTGATTAAAAAAAATTAAGTGAGTCTACTTAAATAACAAAAAATGAAAGTAAAACCATCGGGATGACGATCCGGTAGGCTAGTAAAAGCATCCCATCGGTTTACAGGCCGAAATGAGGCGTTGGAGAACTAAATTAATGCTTGCCTTCAGGTTTCTGGCTTAGCCGCTTAATTAAATCATAATGTAAATCTTTTTATATTTTACTCATTCTTCCTATTCCATTCCCTTTTCTTAGTTTTGAAGTTTAAACGATAACAATACACAAACTGCTTATCGGTACCGTTTAAGCGCTTTAAAAACAGAAAATAATGAATCATTGGTTAGTCAAATCAGAACCTTTTAAATATAGCTGGGAGAAATTTAATGAAGATGGCCGCACCTTTTGGGATGGCGTGCGCAATTACCAGGCTCGAAACAATCTGAAAGCCATGAAAGAAGGCGATTTAGTGCTTTTTTACCACAGTAATGAGGGTAAAAATGTAGTGGGTATTGCCAAGGTAGTAAAAGAGTTTTATCAGGACCCTACTACTGATGATGCCAATTGGGTGGTGGTTGATTTATCACCGGTTGAAAGCTTAAAAAATCCGGTTTCTTTAGAGCAGATCAAAGCCGAACCAAGTTTGGTTGATATTTCGCTGGTGCGCCAGGGCCGTCTTTCGGTTATGCCTTTAAAAGCAGCTGAGTTTGATAAGATCCTGGAGATGGGAAGCTAGGCAGTTTGCAGATGGGACTTTTCAGTTTGGAGTTGGCAGTTCTAAGTTTGGATTTTTAGTTGGCAGTTACTGAACTAAAGCCTAACGCTAAGCGCCTAAGGCCATGCTCCGTGCATTACGCTTTTACATAAGATCTTACTATCTTGAGCAATCTTAACGCTTTCATGTGAAAACCATCTTTTTTACCCTCTCTCTTTTGCTTACAGCTACTCTGGCTATGGGTCAAAGCATTAAACCCTATATCGCCATTGTTAAAACCGAAAATGTTAAGTACAAAGGTATTTTACAAAGGGTAGATTCGGTAAAGGTGGTTTTAAATCATGAAGGTACGCTTATTCCGGTGCTGCTTAATGAAATTAAAACGGTGCAAATCAGGACGGTCAAAAAAGGCTATGAAGGATTTAGTTTAATTAAAATTGGTGAAGACCGCGCTGAAGAATATAAAATGGATGCCAGTGGTAAAATGGTAGATAAATGGGGCAAAGAAGAACCAACTTTTAAGGAAGATGTATCGGCCACTGTATTTTCGGTTATTTTTACTGCATTGGGCAATGCCATTGCTTTGCCTATTCATGCCATTAACCCTAATGTTGCACGTTTTAAGTTCAGTGATAAAGCCCCCAAGCAGGTAAACGAGCTGAGTTATTATTCTATTTATTACCAGGCCAACCCCAACACTTTGGCCGAGCTGCAACAGCTCAAAGCCATTTCAGGCAACTTTAAACCTTAGGTATTTCGGCTGTTTTTCTTTTGCTGAGAGTAATGCCCAGCGTCATAATGATACTGGAGCCCAATACCACCAGGAATAAAAACGGCGTGCCTACTCCGGATATTTTCAGGTTATCAGGCAGGTGCAAATACAACAATATGCTGATTAAGCCACGTGGTGCAATGTATAAAATGGGACTCAGGCTTTCTTTTTTAAATACTTTTAGAAACACTAGCCTGATGAGGTAAATAGCGAGCAGGATGAAAAATCCGTTTGCCAGTACATTCTGGTTGTTCAGCTCGTTCAGATTGATGGTAAATCCAAATATCACAAAAAAGAAGGTGCGTAAAATGAATGCACTCTCGGCAGAAAGTTGGTAAAGCTGCGATAAATCTGCCGACAGGTTTTTATACAAAAATACGCTCCTGAACCAGGCATTCTGGATGGTATCTGCATTGTTAAGGAATAAACCCGTACTTAGTATGAGCACCAGCGAAGATAAATGGTACGACTGGCCTATGGCGTAAACGAGTATGAGGATGGCAATAATTAAAAAGAATTTAATGTGGTGTACAAGCCTGCCCATGATATAAAGCAATACCACGCAGGCAATGGCCGAGAGCAGTACAATTAAAAAAGTGCTTAAGCCGAGGCCAATCACTGCCGAAGTACTAAAGCCGTGGTTGGTAATAGCAAAGTTAAAGATAATAACCCCCAGGATATCGGAAAAGGAAGATTCGTAGATTACAAACTCGCGGTCTTTATTGCCTAGTGCCGCTGCCGAAGGGATGGCAATGGCAGAACTAATTACGCTAAAGGGAATGGCATTGGCCATGCAGGTGTATAAGTCCTGATGCGTGATTTGATAAATAATAGCGGTAATTACAGCAATGGAACCGAGTAAAACGCTTAGCGCCGATAATAAAGCCGTACGGATAACTTTGTTTTTATGCTGGTCGTATTTCAGCTCGAGCGAACCCTCGAAAACAATCAGAATTAGCCCAACAGTACCCAGCATAGGTAAAATAGACAGAAAATTGAAGGTATGGATCTGGAGATAATCGACCAGAAACCGCAGGCCTATGCCTAATAAAAGTAATAATAAAACCGATGGTACTTTGGTTTTACTGGCCACCAGATCAAACAGATAGGAGAAGATCACCAATCCGCTTAAAATAATAAGTATGGTATAGGTTGTCATATTTTTCAGCGTAGGGTAAGCCGCTAAAATAAAACAAACCGTTTAACTACGAAGAAGTTTTAATGTAAAAATTAGGCTTTAAAGAACAGGGCTTTCAGCTCGCTGGCATCATCCGGATCCATTTTACCACCTAAAACCAGGCGTAACTGGCGACGGCGCAGGGCACCATCATACAGGTCTTTTTCCTCAGGTGTTTCGGGTATAAGCTCGGGTACAGGAATGGTACGTGCACTCTGATCAACGGCTACAAAGGTGTAATAGGCCTCATTGCTTTTCTGGCGTGCACCACTGGGAATGTTCTCTGCCCATACATCCAAACGTACTTCTACCGAAGTATTAAAAGCGCGGGTAACCTTGGCTTCAATAGTAATTACGTCGCCCAGTTTAATGGGTTGCTTAAAAGAAACGTTATCAACCGATGCAGTTACCACAATGCGATTGCAGTGCTTTTGCGCCGAGATCGCAGCTGCAATATCCATCCAGTGGAGCAGGCGACCGCCCATCAGGTTGTTTAGCGTATTGGTATCGTTCGGCAATACCAACTCGTTCATGATGGTAAAACTCTCTCTGGCAAATTTCTTTTTTAAGCTCATTTGCCCGCAAAAATAAGGAAATTGTTGTTAAAGTTGTATTTAAAACGGGCAGCTATGCTATTTCCATGGATATCTCTGCAATCAGCAGGAAAATTATGGGTAGGATTTTTCCCGCAGATGAAACAGACTAGCGCGCAGAGTGATTGTTTTGTTTCATCTGCGGTGATCTGCGCAAACAGCAGAAAAAGCGTACAGGGTTATTCCTGTAAATCTAAAAAAAACAATTGCATATTAAACATGTTATGTAATCTAAAATCCTATTAATGCAGAACCAGACCCTGATCCAATTTTTCCATTGGTATTATAACGAAGAACAAAAATTATGGACTAAAGTGGCCAAAGAAGCCAGTCATTTAAAGTCGCTTGGTGTTACCTCCGTGTGGTTGCCGCCTGCCTACAAATCGCACAATGCGGCTTACGATGTAGGCTACGCCGTTTACGATTTGTTTGATTTGGGTGAGTTTGACCAGAAAGGCAGCTTGCCGACGAAATATGGATCGAAAGACGAATATGTACAAGCCATTCAAGCCCTGCACAAGGAAGGAATTGCGGCTTTGGCCGACGTGGTATTTAACCATAAAGCTGGGGGCGATGAGCTGGAGAAAATAGCCGTGCGCAGGGTTAACCCTGATAACCGGAACGAATTTACCAGCGATGTTTTTGAAATTGAAGCCTGGACAAAGTTTACTTTTCCCGGCCGCCAGGGTAAATACTCGGAATTTATCTGGACCCAAGAATGTTTTAGCGGGGTAGATTGGGCGGAAGACCTGCAGGAAACAGCTATTTATTCAATTCAAAATACCTACGGGGAAGGCTTCGAAGAGGTGCCCTCAACCGAATTTGGTAATTACGATTACCTGATGTTTAACGATATTGATTACCGCAACCGAGCAGTGATTGAAGAGTTGAAATACTGGGGCGAATGGGTGGTAGAAACCACAGGAATAGACGGTTTCAGGCTGGATGCAGTTAAGCACATTAACCCCGATTTCATTATCGAATGGATTGACCACCTGAATCATAAATATAGCCGAGAATTCTTTATCGTAGCCGAAGACTGGAATGTTGAAGATATTGAAGGTCAGCTGGCTTATATCGAAACTACAGGAGGCCGCACTCAGATTTTTGATTCACTTTTACACCACAATTTTTTCCTGGCCAGCAAAGCCGGCGGTGAATTCGACATGAGTGCAATTTTTGATGGTACACTGGTTCAGGTTAAACCTGAGCTGGCGGTTACTTTTGTCGATAATCACGATTCGCAACCTTTACAAGCCCTGGAATCGTATGTAGAATTTTGGTTCAGGCCATTGGCCTATGCGTTGATTTTATTGCGAGAGCAGGGCATTCCGTGCTTGTTTTTCCCGGATTTATACGGCGGGATTTATGATGACAAGAATGAAGCGGGCGAGGATGTACATGTGGAGCTTGTAGGGATACCTGAGGTAGAAACGATGAGTAAAATCCGTACAGCTCTGGCTTATGGTGAGCAGCGCGATTATTTTGATCACAGCGATTGCATCGGCTGGACACGCTCCGGTGATGAGGAACATGAAAACAGTGGTTTGGCAGTGCTTTTGAGCACGGGAGATGATGGCTTTAAACAAATGGAATTAGGCGCTCATTTTGCAGGAAAGACTTTTGTTGATGCTTTGGGCAACCGGGAAGAGGAGATAACTATAGATGAAAACGGCTGGGCAGAGTTTTACTGTAATGCTGGTAGTGTTTCGGTATGGGTTTTGAAGGCTGGTTAAGTGGAAATGGGGTTGTTTTGTACAGAGACGACCATGGCTTTAGAAAATCCGTCATTGCTGAGAAGGCTTTTTCAGCCGGCGAAGCAATCTTTGAGCGCTGGTAGCGCAAGCATTAAAACTGCTTCGCGGTTGAAAATGACGGATTTTAATTACAAAAAGTTGTCCTCAGTACGGTAGGCCGAAATTACTGCCAGCTCACCTTCCTTACCACCTTTCGAGTTACCGTGCTCCATCCCCATAACACCTTTATAACCTTTTTTATGAAGGTGTTTGAACAGGTTTTTATAGTTGATTTCGCCTGTGGTTGGCTCTTTTCGGCCCGGGTTGTCACCGATCTGGATGTAGGCAATTTCATCCCAGCAGCGATCGATGGTTTTGATCAGATCACCTTCGGTGCGCTGCATGTGGTAAATATCGTAAAGGATTTTGCACGACGGACTTTTAACAGCCTTACATACCGCGTATGTTTCGTTGGTTTTTTGCAGAAAAAGCTCCGGGGTATCACTTAAAGTTTCGAGTACCATAATTAAGCCATGTGGCTCAAAAACCTCAGCGCCTGCACGCATGGCATCTATTACGTTGGCAAACTGGTTGCCGTAAGGTAGATTGCGTTCGTAAAAGCCGGGTACTACGGTTAGCCATTTGGCATTGCATCGTTTAGCGGCTTCTACTGATTTTTTGCAGGTTTCTACAAACTTATCTTTAAACTCTTTTTTACCGGTAGTGAGCGATGTTTTCCAGTTATCACCGCCATCAACCACAAATACCCCCATGCGCATACCTAATTTCGACAGCAGCTTACCAATTTTTTCCTGTTCTTCAACAGGGCGGTTCAGGTAGCCGTTGTCTTCAATCGAGCGGAAACCTTTATCGTACATAAACTGGATCTGATCTAAAAAGCTTTTGCCGGCATGGTTTTCGAACATGCCCTGGTGCGGAGCGTAATCGAGATTAAAGGTCTTATCGCCAAGAGCAGTACTAGGCTTTTCGGCTGCAAAAGTATTGGTAATTCCTGCACCTGTGGTTATAGCACCGGCGGTGAGCAGGCTATTTCTGATAAATTCACTTCTTTTCATCATTTAGTTTTTAAACTGAGGGGAGGGGATAATCAATTTTTTAAACCCTGTGGTCAGGGTGTCGGCAACGGTACCATCTTTTTTATGGTACACAAAATAAGCTTCGAGGTTTTTGCGGCTTTCAACAAAGGCCATGGCATCTTTGAGGTGCATGGCCATCAGTGCATTGTCGTAGCCATCGGCGGTAATGGCATCGTTGGCATAAACCGTTACACTGATCATTTCGTTATCCAGCGGATATCCGGTTTTGGGATTAATCAGGTGCGAGATTTTCTTTTTCCCGCTTTGGTGAAATTTGCGGTAATTGCCCGAAGTGGTAACGGCACCGGTATTAATGGCGGCAATATGCCTGATTACCGGCATACCGTCTTTATCAGGTCCTTCGATACCTATTTTCATGGCTTGTCCATCGGGTTTTGGTCCCGAAATGCGGATTTCGCCACCCAGTTCGGCAACATATTGTTTAATGCCTTTTTTGGCAAGGTAAGCGGCAATAAGATCGACACTGTAGCCCTGCGCAATTCCGTTTAAATCAATCTGTACAGCTGGGTTTAACTTACTGAGCCAGCCACCTTTTAATTTTAACCGCTGCATGCCTACATTGGCCAGTATGGATTTGATGGTTGCCGGATCAGGTTCTGTTCTGGTTTCTTTTGGTCCAAAGCCCCAGGCTTGTACCAAAGGTGCTACCGTAATATCGAAAACACCTTTGGTATCCTGGTTAATTTCAAAGCTTCTTTTCAGCACAGCGCTCATAAAAGGGTCTAATTTGACCCCGCTTTTGGAAGCGTTAAACTGATTGATCAACGATCCCTTTTTGTAAAGGGACATTGATAAATCGATTTCATTCAACAAGCTATCTATGCCTTGTTTGGTTGCCAAACTATCGCTGGCATAATAGGTAATTGCATAATCAGTTCCCTGTGCATAACCGCTTATTTTATATGGTTTAAGTTCCTGCTGAACAGAAAAACCTAAAAACAAGGGGATGAGCAGGAATAGCAATTTATAAGGCATTACACTATTGGTTAAATTACTTTGGCTTGGCCGGGCATAGCTATCGGATACAAACCTTTCTCATCAGGCATTAATTTAGGGTTAGCATCCCAGGCAAAACGCTCGGGCATTAAACTGATGTTCGATGCCAATGCTTCATCCCATTTAATGGTTTGGCCCGAATAAGTTGCATAACGGCCAATAATTGATGAAAATGTACTGGTTGCTGCATAATCTACATTGCTGAATTTGTACTCGCCTTTAGAAACTGCTTCGAAAAGTTCATCGTGCTCAGTTTGATAAGGGTTGGCGTTTCCTTTGGTGTTGTGGTTGTACAGTTCCTTGCCACTGTAATCTTTCATAATGGCCTGGTTGCTGCCTGATAAATAGATTTTACCTTTAGTACCCTGGAATGATTCATCAACACGGTTGCTGATCCCCTCAAAGTGCCTGCACTGGCTATGGATAATTGCGCCATCGGCATAAGTTAACTCGATAGAGTGGTTATCGTAAATTTCGCCATAATCTTTACCGGTACGCCATGCACGGCTTCCGGTACCCTGTACCGAAATTGGGTGTGCATTTTTTACCCAGTTGGCAATATCGATGTTGTGTACGTGCTGTTCTACAATATGATCGCCGCATAACCAGTTAAAGTAATACCAGTTTCTCATTTGGTATTCCATTTCGGTTTGGTTGGCTGTACGCGGACGTACCCAAACGCCACCGCTGTTCCAGTACACCTGGCCTGCCATAATATCGCCTATGGCGCCATCGTTAATGCGTTTAATTGATTCGCGATAATTGGTTTGGTAACGGCGTTGTAAACCCACCACCACGTTTAGTTTCTTCTTTTTAGCTTCTTCGGCAGCTGCAAGTACTTTCCTGATTCCAGGTGCATCAACAGCAACCGGTTTCTCCATAAAAATCTGTTTGTTTTGTTTTACCGCTTCTTCGAAATGGATAGGACGAAAACCCGGAGGCGTAGTTAGTAATACTACATCAGCCAATGGAATAGCCTTTAAATAAGCATCAAAACCTACAAACTGACGTTCTTTTGGAACTTCTACTTTTGCGCCGAATTTTGAGCTTAGTGATTGGTAACTGCTATCCAAACGATCCTGAAAAGCATCGGCCATGGCTACCAGTTTAATGTTAAATTTAGTGCTTAAAGCCTGAAATGCTGCTCCGGTGCCGCGGTCGCCACAGCCAATTAAGGCAATTTTAATGGTGTCTGATCCTGAAGCGTAGGCTCCGGCCAATGGGATACTGCTCAACATTGCGCCACCGGCAAGCATGGCTGTTGCCTTTAAAAAATCGCGGCGATCTTGTTGATTAATTGGTTTTTTCATGTGTTTAGTTTTTTATTGTGGTTAGGATATTTTTATTTACTAATAGTCTTTGATCGGTAACTTGTTATAGTAAGCATCAATTTCTGCCTTTGACGGGGTTTTAACAGGTCTAACTAATCGCATACCCACAAACGGTGCTTCAGGGAACCACCAGTTACTTTTTGGGATTTGCGGATCTAACTGTTTCCAGGTTGGGGTTGAAGCCAGCCTGGTGGTTGAAGTTAAGTTTTCGGGCGTTTCATCGTAAGAGCCACCGCGAACTGCATTAGGGTAAAGTTTTTCGGGTGTTGCTACGGGGTTTTCGGCCGTTTTACCTGCGCTTTTAGCATAGAAATCGGCTATGTACTGGTCATAGGTCCATTCGCTAACATTACCATGCATATCAAATAAGCCCCAGGCATTTGGCTTTTTTAGTCCTACCTGATGCGTTTTGTTATCGCTGTTATCTTTATACCAGGCATAATCGCCCAGTTTGGCAGCATCGTTACCAAAGCCATAAGTAGTTTCGGCACCAGCTTTACAGGCATATTCCCATTCGGCTTCGGTTGGTAAGCGATAAAAAACGCCAGTACGTACGTATAGCCATTTACAAAACTGAATGGCGTTATATTGGGTCATGGCTACGGCTGGCTGGTGTTCTTTGCCCATGCCGAAAGTCATGTCCAGATAAGGTTTGGTTGGGCGTGTTACGGCATCAACATCGGCTGGAATGGCACCTTCGCTGGCTTTTTTTTCGTAATCGCGGTATAAAAAAGGTTCGAAAATATCCCAGGTTACCTCATGTTTTCCGATCCAGAAGGCATCGAGTTTAACTTCATGTACAGGTTGTTCGTCTGGTTTACCTGTTTTACTTCCCATTTTGAATTTGCCTGCAGGGATAGCCTGCATATCAAATTTTAATTTAGTCCCGTTAATAGATTGAGTGTACGAGCTGTTGGTGCTTTGTGCAAAGATTTGCGCACAAGGATTGGCTAATAATGCTACGGCAATTAATTTCTTAAACATATTTTTTGGTTAGAAACACTTATTATCTAGGTGTTTATCTGGTTCCTTCTGGTTTGCTAAAGTAAAGAACAGCAAATAAAACAAAGAAAATTAATGTAACAATAAAGGTAAGTATTGTAATATTAAAAGTCAAGTTGACAATTAATGTGTAAACGACGGTTTTGATTTATCTTCTGTCGCCAACCTTATTGCTGAGGTTGGTAAAACCTACCAGGGTATCCCAACGGGCACCCGGACGACGGTAATACACAAAAATCTGGTAGCTGTTTTCTGTTTGGAAGAAAGCGCCTTCAAAGGGTTTGGTTTCCATCAAGTTGGTATCTTTGTTAAACCAGGCAAATTCGTAATCGTATAAGCCTTGTTTAAGCATAATGTTGCCATAAAACTGTTTGCGGCTGGCATCGTACAAGAGCTTGTTTTCGTTGCTCATGGTGTAATTATTAAAACGGCCTACTACGTAAGCATCGCCATCAGGACTGGGTGCAGCTGCATTTAGCGTAAACAGAACACCCATGTATTCGGCTTCTGTTTTATCATCGCGGCCATCGGTATTGCGGATAAAAAAGTTGCCGTTTTCATCGAACTGATTGCCAAAGGCACCAACGCTACGTGGCGCATCCTGAAAAAGCATTACGTTTACCGATTCTTTATCGCGGAAAATATCTTTCACATTATCGGCCTTGTACCTTAAACTCCGGGTATCGAACTTCCTGAATTCGTTATCTCCCCAAAAATCGTTGGTATTTAAATCATTATACACCAGTTGGTTGGGACGAACAAAAGATGGTCTCGAATTCAACTGAATGGTATTGGCATTAAAGTTTTGCATCACCACAGCTTTTAAATCCTGGTAGGGGTTTGGGATTGGGAAAGCATGGTTAACGGTAAAATTAATTTTTTGCTTGTTGTTGCGGAATTCTACCTGTAGGGAGTTGGTTACTTCTGCAGCAATGGCCACCTGACTATCCAGCACATAAAAACGTTGCGAAATTACAGGCTTATTTTTGTCGCCATCCAAATAAACCTTTAGTACATAATTACCTCCAATTTTGGGCTGAATTTGTGTGTTGGGCAGGCTAATTTCGTAATGGGTATATTTTCTGGCAGTGTTAGAAGAATAGCGGTAATTGATAATCCGGTCGTCGTTAAAGCTACCGAGATAATCGATTGTAGAGATTGGTGAAGGTTTCCACTCAGCAGTACAATGCTCAATGGTATACCAGTAGTTTTTAGTGCCGGCCAGTAAATCATCGAAAGAAAAAGTTATAGTTTCTGATGAGTTGAGCATAATAACCGGCAGGCTTTGCTCTTTATTGCTGTTGTAACAAAGTACAGTTTTAATGTTGGGAAGGTAAATTTTGTTTTCGCTGGTAAACGTTTTATCGTTTTGGGCAAAGGTGAGTGTCGGAATAAAGAAAAGCAGTACAGCGATTAGTTTTTGCATGGTTAAAGCTACACAGTATTCGGCAGAGATAAAAAGAAATTTTTGAAGTGATTAATTTAGCCACTGATGCACAGGTGCCAAAGCGCACTTACCATAACGACAACTTTAAAGTGCCACGGATGCACGGAAAAGCCACGGAGTAATATGTTATTTATCTGTGTTTATTCTTTTAATCTGTGGTTAAAAAGGCTATTGATTCGTGGCAAGCTGCATAAAAGCATTCCGTGTAAATCTATGCCTTCTTGGCTTGATTTAATGAGAGTCAAACAAAAAAGCCGCAGGTTTTATCTGCGGCTTCATTATAAATTGTAGTTACCCTTCCAGCTCCATAATTTCGGTAGCCAGGGTTTCCCATTTGGTTTGACTGTTATCTAAATCCTGTTTTGCAGCCAGGTAACGTTTATTTGCTTCGGCCAGTTTATCGGTATTGCTGTAAACATTTTCATCGGCCAGTTCAGTTTCGATGTTTTTAACCGTCGTTTCCAGTTCAGCAATCAGTGCTTCGATTTTTTTCAGCTCATCGTTCAGCTTTTTTAACTGATTAGCTGTATTCGGGCTGGCTGGTTTTGGTGCTTCCTTGGGTTTATCAGGCATTTTAACCGGAATAGGTTTCGATGCCGGGATTACACGTTTGCTGTTCCACTCTTCGTATTCCTCGTAGGTACCAGGGTATTGTTTAATTTTTTCGTTCTCAATAAACCAGATTTTGTTCGCTACGTTATCTAGGAAATACCTGTCGTGAGATACCGCAATAAAAGTGCCTTCAAACTGATCTAATGCCTGGATTAGAATATTTACCGACTGGATATCCAGGTGGTTGGTAGGCTCATCCAGAATCAGGAAGTTCGAATCGGTAGTAAGCGATTTGGCCAGGGCCACACGCGATTTTTCACCTCCCGATAGTACCTTGATTTTCTTGAAAACATCATCGCCAGTAAACAGGAAACATCCTAAAATGCTGCGCAGTTCCGTATCGCTGTGTTTAGGGGCAAAAGCCTGCAGTTCTTCTAAAATTGAATTGCCTAAGTGTAACGACTCTAACTGATGCTGGGCAAAGAAAGTGGTAGAAACGTTATGACCGGTTTCACAGAAGCCTTCAAATTTTTCTGTTCCGGCAATCATCCGCAATAAGGTCGATTTACCTTTTCCGTTTGCACCAATTAAGGCAATTTTATCGCCTTTTTCAATTATAGCTTCGGCATCTTCGAGGATATGAACATTTGGATAATGCTTGGTGGCGTGTTCAATGCGCACCACATGTCTGCCCGATGGTTTAGTGAATTTAAATGCAAAATTAACCGTAGGATTTTCATCATCCACATCCTCCACACGTTCCATTCTATCTAAAGCTTTCATGCGCGATTGCGCCATCTTCGCTTTAGATGCTTTGGCCTTAAAACGCTCAATTAAGCGTTCTTCCTGTTTAATTTTAGCCTGCTGGTTTTTAAATTCCCCTTTCTGTATCTCTCCGCGAAGTGCTTTTTCTTCTACATAAAAGCTGTAATTACCTGCGTAAACGGTTAATTTCCCTTTGCGCGATTCAACCGTACGGTTTACAATCTTATCTAAGAAATACCTGTCGTGCGATACAATTACAATGGCACCTTCAAAGCCCATTAAATAGTTTTCTAACCACTTGATAGAGGGTAAGTCCATGTGGTTAGTTGGCTCATCTAGTAATAAGATATCCGGATCCTGTAAAAGTATTTTCGCCAGCATTACCCGCATCCGCCAACCTCCGGAGAAGGTATTTAACGGACGGAGCTGATCGGCAGTACTAAAACCTAAACCGGCCAGGATTTCGTTGGCCCTGTATTCGATGTTGTAACCATCTAAAGCCTCAAATTCCTGTTGTTTATCACTCAGTTTATACAAAACATCTTCACTGTAATCAGTTTCGATTTTTTTAAGCAATTCTTCAATTTCATCGTGCAGCTGGTTCTGGCGCTCAAAAGCCTCCATGGCCACATGCAAAATGCTATGGTGCGAATCGTAAGAAAGTAAATCCTGGTTCAGGTAACCTATTTTCAGGTCTTTCGACATCGAAATAGTACCCGAACTTGGGGCATACTCGCCTACAATTAATTTTAAAAGTGTCGATTTTCCTGTTCCGTTAGCGCCAATCAAGCCCGCTCTGTCGCCCGGTTTAATGTGCCAGTTGGCATCATCGTACAAGGCTCTCGATCCTATCAGGAATGTTAAATTATTTATTGAAATCATTTCGGCTGCAAAAGTACAAATTTTAAAAGGCTTTTTTAACCCTGGTACTCAAATAGAAATGATTGTACTTTTTAAAACGGTTTGTTCATGCGTTCATTTTAGCAGGTTATGGTGTTAAATAGACCCGATAGAACGGAAAGCCCGAAGCGGGAAGGGCTGTGTAGCGGGCGGACTTGAAGTGATAGCGGGACGGACGTTAAAAAAAGCAACTGTACCTGCTCTTCAAAACAGTAGGATTGAACTTTTAAGGCAAGCGACAACGAATATGATATATTTATTACCGTGGTGCTTAACCAGCATAGTTAGTAAAATGTATTTTTGGACTACAGCACTACAATATGAGCAACGAAAACATTCAGATAATCAGTAAAGAAATCCTTTCGGATAATTGGTACACGCTAAACAAAATAACCTTCGAGTACCGTACAAAAGATGGTGGCATTGAGGTTCAAAACCGTGAAGCTTACGACAGGGGAAACGGGGCAACAATATTGCTTTACAACAAGGAGCAGCAAACGGTTATTTTAACCAGACAATTTCGTTTGCCAACTTACATTAACGGAAACGATGATGGTATGCTGATTGAAACCTGTGCTGGGTTATTGGATAAAGACAACCCGGAAACGGCAATAAAGCGCGAAACGGAGGAAGAAACGGGGTACCAGATCAGGGAGGTTAAAAAGGTATTCGAAGCTTACATGTCACCAGGTTCGGTAACCGAAATTCTGTATTTCTTTGTGGCCGAATATACCAAAGATATGAAAGTTAGTGCGGGCGGCGGCCACCACGAGGAGCAGGAAAATATAGAGGTTTTAGAAACAAGCTTTAACGAAGCACTGAATATGATTAGCACCGGCGAAATCAAAGATGGCAAAACGATTATGCTTTTACAATATGCACAGATTAACCACTTGTTGGATTAATGATCATTGCTGTTGGATTTAGCTAACAGCAATGATTAATTTATTTCCCTTCAGGAGTTTCTTCCAGTTTTCCTTCCTTATTTCTTTTCAGTTTAACAACAGGCTTCTCCTGCGTACCGGTAATGCTTAGCGGGATACCAAATAAGCCAAAAGGGGGAAGGCCTAAACGTCCGCTTAAATTTAAACGGCCGTCAAAACTTACCTGACCTTCAAAGCGCGGCCTGAAACCGGCAACCTTCATTTTAGTTTGTTCGATGGTAATGATGTTGTTTTTGATGGTCGATTTTACCTGTACATCGGATAAACCGGGGTTAGTTAGGCTGTCTCTTTTGGTCGCTTTACTCACTGCATTGATCATTTTAAAGCCCATTAAACTTACCTTTTTGAGGCTTAAAACGCCACCACCTTTCAGAGAGGGGAATACAGGGAACATCTGGTCGTTTAACTTGCCCGAAAGCTGATAATCCAAGCCTACAATGCCTTTAACTTTTGATGCCGAGCTGGCCATTTCCCTGAACAGCTTAATTTCTTTGTAAGCTCTGGCAATGTCGAATTCTTTAGCCGTTAGATGGAAATCAAATAAACCACTCTTCGGACTTGTACTTTTATACGAGGCATCCATACCCACTTGCGCGCCGGCAATGTTAAAACCGGTTTGTTGTAAGGTTAATGCTCCGTTATTAATGCGCATAGTTCCTTTCGCATTTTTGATGTTGAGGCCATTGTATTTTACCTCGTTGGCATTGGCCGAAAAAGTAACGTTCAGGTTATCGGGGATTAGGATTACACCATTTGAAGTTGAGGTATTGTTGGCCGCACCGGCTGAATAAACCATAAATTCATCAGCTAAAATTTGTTTACTGCTCAGTTTAAAATTCCCTTCCAGTTTAGCTTTATCGTTTAAAACATAGTTGATTACATTGTTCAGGCTGCCATTCAGTTTAAAATCAGACTGACCGTATGTAGCATTAAATTCATCAAAATTCATTTTATCCTGACGGAAAGAAAATACACCATTTTTGATTAAAAAGCTTTTGGGGAATAAATCAGACTGGATATTCAGGTCTTTGATACTCATGGTGCCATTGTTTTGCATTTTGCTGTATCTGCCCGCCATCGCATCGCGCTGTAAGCCTTTAAAAGAAACATTGGCGAAAATTATTCCATTAACCTGGTAACCTTTTACGGCAAAAAGCTTGTACATTTTACCAATATCAACCGTGCCTTTTGATGAAACGTTGTAGGCAATATTTTCGAAATTGTGGACGTCGGCCTTCAACATAAACGGTTGTCCCGCCATTTGAAAGGCAATGGGTTTAATGTTCAGTTTGGTGTTTTTTAGGGTTCCGTCGGTGTTAATCAGGTCGGCATCGATTTCGATCTGCTCTAAAGGCTGGTCGAAATTAGGCGTTTTAATCCGGCCGTTATTTAATTTGATGCTGGCTATAGTAACGGGGAAAAGCTTTTTTACTTTATTATACGGACCTTTGCTTTGCAGGTCGATATTCATGATGCCGCTTAATTCGTAACCTTTAACCGGGTAAATGTTTTTGATATCGGCAAAGTTGATCAGCGATTTCAGCTGAATATCTACAGGCATGTTCTCTGCGGTTTGTAGCTTGGCAAAACCTTTGATGTAATTGTTCAGGGCCTGGATATCGATATTTTCGATCGCCAGTTTCGTGGTTTTGTAATCGCCATCGGTATTAGAACCGTTAATGTTGAAGTTAATTTTATCAATAGCAGCAGGTAGGGCAGGGTATTTGAAATAACCACCCACCAAACTGGCTTTTAACGAAAATTTGGGTACGGTAGCAATAACGGTATCAACCTGCCTGATGCCCGAACGCTGTACCTTTTTAGTGTATTTCCCCTCGGCTTTGAGGTTAATGTTTAAGCGGCCTTTAAGCTGCAGATTGTCCATATTCACCACTTTTGCCCATTTGGCTAAATCGATATTGGAACGGGTGTCGGTATAAATTTCTGGTGCCGATAAACCTTTAATTTTGGTAACCGAAGCTACATAGTCTTTCCCTACGTTAAAATAAAGGCTGTCCATATCAATTAACAAACTATCCGGATTAAGGCTGGGTAGCTTGGTTTTGAGGTTTAAAAACAAGTTACTGATGGGCTCGGGAGCGTTAGGGTTTGAAATGTTACCCTCGCGCACCTTCATGTTAAAAGCAAGCGTGGGCATGGTATGCGATGCAGCAAGGTATTTTCCAATCAGTGAGGCATTGATTTCAGCATAGCCCTTAATTTTGGTTTTTTCCAGTTTATCTGCAATTTCAGCAGGTAAGGCGGTAAAAATATTTTGCAGATCCGTTTCTTTTGCGTTGGTTCTGAAATCGATATCATAGCCATCCTTTAAAAACGAGAAATGACCAACAAAGCGGATGGGCAACGAGTTAATCATCAGGTTGTTTTCGTCAAAAATCAAATTCAGCGAGTTGGTATTCACCTTGGTAATCAGCCTAGCATTTATTTTTTTCTTTAACAGGTAAGGCGTATTGGCATAGTAAACGTCCATTTGATCGATCGAAAGATTACTCTTCAGATCAAAAATGGCATTGCTTAAATCGCCTTTTCCGGTATAATTGAGTCCTTGTGTACGGATAATCATCGGGATAGACTTATCGCTGTAGGTAAGGTTACTGTTGTTGATAAAAATGCCCTCAATTTTTATGGCTGTTGCGCTTTCTTCTTTCGGTGTATCGTTTTCTTTTTTGCTTTCGTAAACGTTGTAATTGGCATGGCCCTTTTCATCGGTAAGGATGTTTATGCGTGCATCATCCAGGTAAAATTCATCGATTTTAACCTGTTTGGAAAATATCGAAAGCAGGTTAATGCCCAGTGCCAGCTTCTTGGTATAAATAAGCGTATCCTGCTCGAAGGGGGCCGATCCTTTCAGTAAAAACTCATTTAAGTTTAAGGTTAACGAAGGGAAATGGTTGAAAAAAGAAATATTGGTACTTTGAAACTTTACTTCGCCTTTTATGTTTTTATTAATGATTTGGGTAATCTCTTTATTAATGGTTTGTGGAATTAAATAAGGGATAATAAATAAAAGCGCCAATAATGCCGCAAGCGTTATGGCCGAGATTTTTAAGAACTTTTTCAAGATATTAATATAAAGGGAGTTTCGGTTGCAAAGATACGTTTTAGATGAATTAGGAATAAAGATTTAACATTTTTTGTTTTACTGAATTTTTTAATACCTTTGTTCTGTAATAATAAAAGTTACAGTATGAATAGCAGTCATTTTTCCATATCGCTTCACATTTTAACGCTCCTCGATAAGGTGAATGGACAGCTATTGAATTCTGAATACATTGCCGGAAGCATTAATTGTAATCCTGTTTTGGTGCGTAAAGAGCTGGCCAACCTACATAAACATGGCTTTGTACAAAGTAAAGAAGGGAAGGGGGGCGGTTCTACCCTGGCTAAAAAACCTGCTGATATTAATTTGGGTGAAGTGTATAAGGCAGTTAAACAGAAAGGTTTGCTCGGCGAAAGCAAAAATGAACCCAATCCCGATTGCCCGGTAGGAAAACAAATTACCAGGCAATTAACACAGTTGTATAGCGATGCTGAAAACGCGCTGATTAAAGATCTTTCGTTAAAAACCTTAAAAGATTTTAGTATGGGATTTGATTAAAAAAATTTAAGCATAACTGTAATAAAAAATGTTTCAGTTTTCAGTTTCCAGTTGGATCGAGCCATTGACTATGAACCATTAACTAATAAACAAAATAATAAACAATAAGCAGAGAGGAAGGTTTCCAAAAATCAGTGTAATCAACCCATCTGTGTAATCATTTAATAATATGAAAGTAGCATTAATAGGAGCCTCAGGATTTGTAGGCAAAGCCATTTTAAAAGAATTGGTAAATCGTGGATATGAAGTAACAGCCATTGCCCGCGATACGGACAAGGTCGAAGGTTCGGATGAAAAAGTAACGAAAGTAGCTGCGGATGTACTGGATACCGAAAAATTAGCTGCAGCTTTAAGCGGTGCCGATGCAGTAGTAAGTGCATTTAATGCCGGCTGGACAAACCCTAACCTATACAACGATACGGTTAAAGGTGCGGAAGCCATTCAGGCTGCTGTTAAAGCCTCGGGTGTTAAGCGCTATATCTTTATTGGTGGGGCAGGTACTTTGCAGATTGATGGGCACCAGATTGTGGATGGTCCGAATTTTCCGGCTGAATTTAAGCCAGGTGCATCGGCAGTGCGCGATTATTTCAATACGCTAAAACAAGAAACTGAACTAGACTGGTTATTTTTTAGTCCGGCTATAGAAATGCACCAGGGGATTACCACAGGTCGCACAGGTAAATACCGTTTAGGTAAAACAAGTCCGGTGTTTAACGAAGCTGGCCGTTCTATTCTTTCGGTAGAAGATCTGGCCATTGTAATTGTTGATGAGCTGGAAAATAACGCGCATCACCAGGAGCAGTTTACAGCAGCGTACTAAGGGAGGGATGATGGAAGATGGATGAGGGAAGATGGGGAACATTTCTTCTTCCATCTTCCATATTTTTTACATTTTCCATATTTTACTTATCTTCGTGGCATGTATCGCTTAATTAAACCAATATTCTTCAAGTTTGACCCCGAAAATGTACATTATTTTGTAGTAAAGCGGTTAAAATGGTTTAATGATAAATTTCCTTTGGGCAAAACCATCATTCGAAGCAGTTTTGATTTTAATGTTAAAGGTCTTGAACGGGAGGTTTTTGGAATTAAATTCCGGAATCCTGTTGGTTTAGCTGCCGGATTTGATAAAAATGGCGAATACGTAGAACCCTTAAGTAATTTGGGTTTTGGTTTTATCGAAGTGGGAACGGTAACCCCGATGCCACAACCCGGAAACGATAAGCCACGGATGTTCCGTTTGCCAAATGATGAAGCTTTGATTAACCGCATGGGTTTTAACAACAAAGGGGTAGATGTGATGGCCGAGCGTTTACGTTTGCTAAAAGATAAACATCCTGATATTGTTGTAGGCGGTAACATTGGTAAAAATAAAGCCACGCCAAACGAAGATGCAGTTAGTGATTACATTAAATGTTTCGACAGGCTTTTTGATGTGGTAGATTATTTTGTGGTGAATGTAAGCTCGCCTAATACACCTGGCTTGCGCGAATTGCAGGAGAAAGAGCCTTTAAAAAATATCCTCAATACTTTACAGCAGCGCAACCATAAAAACAATATTTCTCGTCCGATACTACTGAAAATTGCACCCGATTTAACCGATGCACAACTGGACGATATTATAGAAATTGTTGCTGAAACCAAAATTGCCGGAATTATTGCCACCAATACAACCATTAGTCGCGAAAACCTGGCTACAGAGCAAGTTTTGGCAGGAGAAACCGGCGGTTTGAGTGGTAAGCCAGTAAAAGTCCGCTCAACTGAGGTAATCAGATATCTTTCAGAAAAATCGAATAAAGCTTTCCCGATTATTGGGGTAGGAGGCATTCATTCGGCTAAAGATGCACAAGAGAAACTGGATGCAGGCGCCAGCTTGGTTCAGTTATACACTGGTTTTATTTACGAAGGACCTGGATTGATTAAAAATATCTGTAAATCGCTGGTTAACGTTAAAGAGTTAAGCTAACCTAAGTTGCAAGCTCAATTCCAAGACCAGTTGTTTATTTCGTTGTTTTAGTTTTCTTTTCACGCTTTTTGTCTGAAATTGATTTTACCAGGGTTAGCCCGTGTTGAATCTGCTTTTTGTCCTTAACTTTTGCTTCGGCATTGAGGTATGCTTCGTTCATCAGATTTTGGATGTAGGCCTGAGGGAAACTCTTTTTATCTGCTACCAAAATATAACGGTATTGATTCCCTTTTCCTAAAAGAATGTTGTTGGTGTCCGTAAGTTCACTGCCCCAATAAAAACCGAAGTGAATATTTTTACTTGTTCTTCCTACTGCAATTGAGCAGAATGTATGCCCAACCTTATCTGTTGGCGACCAGCCAAAAGCTACTGCATTATAATTATCGTAAATCAGCTCATTGGTTTGCGGGTAAAGTTCCCAAACAAAATTGCGTAGCCACATTACCAGTGTGGTAATATCTTCACCAAATGGCTTCAGAAATATCAGCAGGTCTTTAGTTTGTTCTTTACTCATGCGCTTTGAGATTGTTGAAGTTAGCTACTAAGCAATACTTTTCTAACTCTGCCTGCTTACCATTGCATTAATCCATATTGGAGCAAAGGGAGAGGTGCAGCCTTTAGAAACCGGGTAATCGCGGTAAATGCCCAGCTTTTCGCCTATTGCTAATGCACGTTCGCGGTAAGCAGGATGATTAATGCCGGTTTGCGCTAAAGCAGTATTCATGGTCCACTGAACTTCTGGTGCTTCATTAGCCATTTCGCTTTCAATGCGGGTAAGAATTGCAGCAATGTCTATCCCTTCCGGTGCTCTGGCTATGCGGCCACTGGTTAAACTCCAACCCGCACGGGCCAGCATCTTATCGCCTGAGTTCATCCATTTTTCGCGGAATTGCTCTTTATCGGGGTATTCTTTAACTACGTAATTATAAAACCAGTCGGCCGCCCAGGCAAATTGTTCCGATGCAACCATTTTCTCGATTTCTACGGCAGATAGTTCCTTTGGTTTAAGAATCAAAATCGCCAGCATCCGCGCATCAATGTTTTCAGTTTCCCAAAGTTCGAGTGCTAAGGCATGGTTGGTTTTAATCTTTTTGGCGAGGGTTCTGATATCGCCCATTTTTACACCATAAAGATTTTCTCGTGCTCCGTTTTTTATGTGCTGTTTGCGTACTTTCTCGTCGGCGAGGGATTCGAACTGTTTTAATATTTCTTTAAGGTTCATGTTTAGTGAAAATGCTGGTCTTATAAAGTTAAGATTTTTTAATCATGAATGAGGAGGTTAAGGGGAGGGAATTACGGGGTTTGTGAGAAGTATTTCATTTAAAAAAGCATGGGAGTAATGATGGCAGGCTTCAAAGCTTCATGCTGATCCGATAACTGAAATACCCGTCCGGCCGGACGGAAGTTCAGGGGAACGGCTGGGGATTGGGCTTGAAAGATTTCCTTTGTTTCGTTGTCAGCAATAGCTTGTAGAAAGGCTTATTTATACTATGCGATGTGTTTCGATATTTCATCAAGCTGAGTCGCGTGACAAATTTTCAATGTGATTTCAAAATATAAGGCACAAAAAAAGCATCCTTTGATCAGAAGGATGCTTTAAATTTTTTGTTTCTAAAAACTATTTTGCCAAAGCAGCTAAAACAGCATTGTTTTTAGCTAATTGATCGTTTTTAGGTTGTGCAGAACGGCTTCCTAACTCGATGTTAGTTGCTCTTTTTAAAAATGCTACCTCTTGGTGAGCTGTATTTTTATTTCTTCTGTCTTTTCTTTTTAATCTGGTAACTGCCATGGTATTAACCTTTTATTATTTTTATTTGTACAAATGGAGGTCGAGAGCGGATTCGAACCGCTGTAGAAGGTTTTGCAGACCTCTGCCTAGCCACTCGGCCACTCGACCTTAAATTCAAGGCTGCAAAAATAGCAATTATTAGTTAGCCCGCAAATATTATATCAATAATTATCTAATTTAATTCCGAACTCGCACTAATTCAGCACAAAAGATTGCCGCACTCACAGCTACATTTAACGATTCGGCTTCGCCAACACGTGGTATGGTTACCGGTTTGCTTATTTTTTGGATGACTTCGGCTGATATTCCCTTGCCTTCATTACCCAAAACAATCAATCCCTCGGTGCCCCATTGGGTGTGGTAAATCGATTCGCCATCTAACAAAGCACCGAAAACCGGTAAAGTATTATTAGCTAGTAATGCAGACAGGTCTTCTTCGTAAATATTTACTCTTGCCAACGAACCCATGGTAGCCTGTACTGTTTTTGGGTTAAAAACCTCTACACAGTCTTTTGAGCAAATGATATTGTTGAAACCAAACCAATCGGCCGTGCGGATAATGGTACCCATGTTACCCGGATCCTGAACGCCATCTAAAACCAAAGTAAACTGTTTTTTTAAATCATTACTGTTTAGGGTCTTGTTTTTGGGGATATGAACCAGCGCTAAAAAACCTTGTGGGGTTTGCAGCGTACTAATCTTGTCTAATTCAGCGTTGTTTACTTCAAATAAGTTTATATTTGCGGGTAATTTGGGTAACAAATTGTATTGTTCGCTGTTATAAAATATAGTATGAATGTGGTAGCTTGACCGGAAAAACTCCTGGATGGATTTTATGCCCTCAACAATAAATAAACCATATTCTTTACGGTACTTTTTTTGATGTAACGACTTTATAAAACTAATCTGTGATTTTGAAAGCATACCAATACTTAATGAATTTTAAACTGAAAAGTACTGCAATATTACTATTTATTATTCTTTTAATTCAAGCCTGTTCATCAACCAGGTACATTCCCGATTACCAATCGATTGTTAAAAAGGTAAGGATAGATAGCGTTGACGCTAAATTTGAAGAGCAGGCATACAATTATGTTCAGAAAGATATCCGGCCGGCATCCAAGCTGAGTATTAATGTACCTTTGTACAATTTGTTCAATACCAAAGATGGTCGATATAAAACCAACGACATTAAACCTTTTGGTTCTCCACCTGCAATTCTGGACAGTACCCTGGTTGAAATTTCAAGAACACAGATCCAAAAATTTTTAAAAAGTAAGGGTTATCGCCAGGCTGAGGTTACTGCCGCAATTAATGTGGCCAATAAAAAGGCCGAAATTGTATTCAGCGCTAAACCAGGGCCGGCCTATATTATCCAAAGCATAAGCGATTCTATACCCAATGTTAATATCAGAAATCTCTACGAATCGAATAAAGCAAAAATTACTCATTTGCATAAAGGCATGCAGTACGATGAAGATTCGTTAACCTACGAAAGAGAGCAGATTTACCGGATCATGAAAGAAAACGGCTATTTCTATTTCTTAAGGCCTTACGTAACTTTCGATGTTTTTGGCGCCGAACCCAGTTCTAAAACCAATAAAATTGATTTGAACTTAAATGTAGCCGATCCGGACAATGGCAGTCATAAGCAGTTTAACATTGGCTATACGCACATGATTATTGCGCCAAATCCCGATGGATTCCCAGATTCGGTCAGGTATAAACTCAGTAAGGATACGCTAAACGGAATTATTTTTACCGATTTTTCCAAACGGTACAGAAGAAATCCGATTGTGAGATACGATTTTCTTAAACAAGGTGAACTTTACGACATCCGCAACGAAAACCTGACTTACGACCGTTTGTATGAGCTGAATGTTTTTAAAAATGTTAAAATAGACTATTTCAGGAGAGACAGTACTTCAAATAAGATCAATACGGTAATTCAGCTTATTCCCCAAAAGGTAATGAGCAACCGGGTAGAGGGAGAGGTGCCTTTTAACGGTGGAACGGTTGGCTTTACCATTGGAAATACCTATACCAATAATAATATTTTCAGGGGTGCCGAAAGGTTCGAACTCCAGGTTAAAGGTGGTTTACAATCCCGTATTGGTAATGGAGCAAAGGTATTCAGCGATATTTACCAGCGCGATTTCTCAATCAGCGCCAGTATTTCGGTACCAAGGTTAATGATTCCGTTCTATAATCCGGTTTTAGGAGGCAATGGAATGCCACATACTACTTTTGCCACCAGTTACATTTATGCCTTGCAAAAAGACGTTTCTGTGCGAAGGATTTTCATCAATTCGATCACCTACGATTGGTTCGAAACCAAATCTAAACTGCACTCATTTACGCCATTAAATTTTGAGTACCGTTTTGGAAACCTGGATCCAAATGTGGATTCCGCTACTGTAATCAATAATATTTACTATTCGACGCTATTAAACCGGAAGGATTTAACCTTAGGTATGAAGTATACCTATACGCTAAACGCCGATAAGCTAAATCAATACCGCACATTTGTGTATTTAAGAGCAGGAATGGATATTGCGGGTAACTTGCTGCAAGGGGTATCCCGGCTAACTGGCGCTAAGCACGATCCGGCTAATGGGGATCCTGCAAAGATTTTAGGTTTGCCGTTTAACCAATATATGCGGCCAGAAGTAGATATCAGATGGTATAAGCATCTTGGTGGAGACCGGCAGTTCATTGCACGTTTAAATACAGGCGTGGCTTATGCTTACGGAAACTCTGTGTTAAACGGAATACCTTTCGAAAAACAGTTTTTTGCCGGAGGATCGAACGGTATCAGGGCCTGGCAGGCCAGAACTTTAGGCCCGGGTAATTATAACAGAGAGGTGATTGCCAGCAATGAATTGCGAAAGGCATTTTTTGGGCTCGATCAATTGGGTACTATGCGGATTGAAACCAATTTTGAATACCGGTTTACCGTTGCACGAAACTTTTTTGGCGCTACTTTAAAGGGAGCAGCATTTTTGGATGCAGGTAACGTTTGGAGTATTCGTAAAAACGAGTCAATCAGCGCCGGAGTTCCTGAATTGGATGAGTTGACCATTTTTAGGTTAAATAAACTGGCTAAACAAATTGCAATTGGTACAGGAGTTGGCTTACGCTATGATGTGCAGTATTTTGTTTTCAGGTTTGATGTTGGTTTAAAGCTTAAAGACCCACAGTTTACCGGATCGGAGCAATGGGTAATTGGTAAATTTTTATCGGGTGCCCGCGATTTTAAAAATGCATATAATTTAACCCATGCTCCCGATACTTACCGCTTTTTACAATATAACTTTGGGATTGGTATGCCGTTCTAATTAATCGAACAGGCTTGGTATTTTAGGTTTATCAGCAACATTTTGAAAGGCAAATTGCTTATAGGGCTGCCACCTTTTGTCTATGTGTTTATAAACTGAAAAAGAAGAAACCTGAAATTCCCTTTTAAATTTACGGTCTTTAAAATCGGCTAAAATGTCCTTAAAAACCGGAGGTTTCAGATCTTTGAAAGCCAGGGTTAAGTGCGGATTAAACTTGTTGCCGTCTTTTTTATCCAGTAGTTTTAATGGGATTAATTCTTTTCTGATTTGTTTCTCAAGGTTCATGATGCCTTCATTGCGTTCGACATCGATATAAAAGGTATGTTCGGGAAAAGCGTTGAAGTTTTTTAATACCTGGTTAAAAGGGCTAAGAAAAGAAGCTGCTTCTAGTGCATTGAAAAATCTTTTTTCTGCTTCTTGTGAAGTCAGTTTTACTGGCGGATATAGAGTAATGTGTGACGGGCGTTTTAACGATTCCAGGACATTAAATTTATCCGAAATGTAATTCCTGATCTCATCAACATCTTCTACAATAGATGACGGAGGGACTAAACATACTAAAAAAAGATTTTCCATAGCGGTGAATTTACTAAAAATATTAGCAAATAAAAAGAACCAGTAACAGCTTACAGTACGATTCTATCAAATTAGGTTCTTCAAACCATCAAAAATACTTTCGAAAAAGGTAGAAAGGTTGAGGCCGTTGCTATGGTTAAAATACACAAATATTAAAAAGGCGATCACAACAAAAATGATGAGTTTGCGGAAAGCGAAGGCGATAATAATCAGTGCAATAGGGATAATGAAAAGCCACAAACTACTAATGGCGTAGGGGCTTAAATCGCTGTCTTTTTTAAATACATAAACCAGTTTGCTATGGGTGCCAGAATCGTTTTGATGTTTAATGTAAACAAATGTAGATTTATCAATAGGTAGGGGCAGTACGGCTATACCATCATTAAACTTTAAAACTTGGGTAAAGCCACTTACGCTAAAGGTATAAATGCCGTTAATGTTTTCGTTGGGATTATTTAGCGAATCGGCGGCTATAATGGCCAGCTTATTGTTTTTGAGTAGATTTTCTTTAACCAGAAAATTATTGATGGCAGCGGTTTGCGCCTGGCCTGACAAAACAATTAAACACAAGGAAAGCAATAGTAAGATTCGTTTCATTCGATAGAACGTTTATTGTAAATTAAATAACCGATATGCAATAATACACCATTTCTTTTAACTGCATCATTATATAAATTATAACTTAAACTTACCGGCCCCAATGGAGAGTGATATACCAGACCTGCGGTGCCCGCATAACGGACTTTGGTAATGGCCTTTGCATAATCTACGCCCTGAAAACCGTTCAGTACATATTCTTTATGTGGTAAAAATAAATATCCTTCCAATCTAAAATCAAGATTTTTTTTTACATTGTAGATGTTTTTTATACCACCTGCAGCATAAGTTTTGGCCCTGAATTTATCCAGGAATAAAGAACGGCTATCCTGCAGCGGATAAAATGCAGGTGCGACCAGCAGCGTAGAATAATAGTTGCTGAATAAAGGCTGGTTAGAAATTACCCCCTCAACAATATAACCGAGCGTATATTTCTTTAGATGAAGGAAGTAGTTTTCCTGTCTTAGCTTAATGCTGCCCCAGTGATGAAGCTGGCTGCTACCTGGTATTTTAACAAAACCAGGTGTATTGCGAAGGATATTACCCGGATTATAGTTTTCACGCCCTGTAGTGTAATTAAAGCTGAGCGAGAAGCTTTGGCCGTTGGTGGCATACTGTTTCCGGTTAAGTGAGTTTTTCTCGAAGTTTAACGAGCCCCTGAAACCGTTAAAGGTGGTTTGGTCTAACAAATCGCCAACCGCAAAAGTATTGTTGGGGCTGTACCTGTCGTTATTGTTGATGAAGGTAGAATGCAGTACAATTTTGGTGTTGTAATTTAAAGGCATCCCCATCATTAAATCAATTTTGCGGTCTGATTGTTCGATGTAAATAGGTCGGGGGTTTTCGATAAAAATCTGGCTGGTGTTGTAGTAATTCCAGTGATTGTAAGTGAGTTCGCCAGCTAAAAATAAAGGTAGTTTTGTGGGGTAATCTACCCTGCCATTAACCTGTACCGATTCGTAGAAGCGGCCTGAATAAAAACTGGTACCAAAGGTATATGATTTACGGTTAAGGTAATTGTACTCGGCACCCAAAAAAACATTGCTGATGGGCCTGGTTGAAATATTACCGCCCAACTCGAGTTTGAAGCTCTTTTTAGGCTGAGCCACTACTTCGAAAGTGTAACTATCTGTTGCCGCCTGGTAGGAAATTTTAGGATACACCGTTTCAAAAGTCTGATCGGCCACCAGTTTGTAATAGCCGCGTTTAATGTCTTTTAAATCGAAGGTTGCTTTGTCGCTTTTAAAAAGCCGCTCCACATATTTTTTTTGCTGGTTATTTACGCCCGAAACAATGATGTTGCTAAATTTCAGATCTGGCTTTCTGGCATTAAATTTTTCTCTCCGCCTGGCCAGTTCTTCGTCGTTTACCCGACGACTAATTAATGCTTTAATGCGAGGCATATCGGCCATGGTGGCATCGTAACCTTTTTTAATCAGTTCTGCCACCGGTGCAAAATTGGTTACGCTATAGCCAGCCAAATTGGGTTGGATATAAACACCGTTTTTACCAATCATGGTCGAATCTGACTTAGAAAGGAAC
Organism: Sphingobacteriaceae bacterium; assembly: GCA_965284455.1. Lineage (GTDB taxonomy): Bacteria > Bacteroidota > Bacteroidia > Sphingobacteriales > Sphingobacteriaceae > Pedobacter. The sequence goes on along the minus strand of OZ260086.1, from coordinate 2,768,734 downwards.
ATATATACCAAAAAGCGGTTCATTAGACGGTCGTCGATATTTTTAGGGTATTCGTTATAGATTTTAGACGAAACATTGGCGCCGATTACAAAGTCGGGTTTAAAATCCCTTTCCATCACATCGGCGGGGAAGTTGTTGTATAATCCGCCATCAAACACATATTTGCCATCTAATTTGATAGGACGGTAAATGATAGGCACGGTCATGGTTGCCCTTACCGCTTCGGCCAAACTACCTTTGTTAACCGTAATGCTTTTTTGCGAAAGTACATCGGCAACCATACAGCGGTAGGGTACAAAGAGATTGTCGAAATTATCTTTAGAAACCGCCGAAGCCTGCGAAAACAGTTCGAGAAAGGCAAAATTTAAAGGGATATCGTTAATCAGGTTAGAGCGGAAACTAAAATGAAAGCCGGTATCGATAGCTACTTTAGCCGTTAGCATCGATGCATTTGGAGCCCTTTTTTGAAAATAAAAGGTATAATCGCTGGTATAACGGCCGTTTACCCAGTTCTGAAAATCATTGCTGAGGGCAATATCCTCTATCTGCGACGGACTATAGCCCGAAGCATACATGGCGCCCACAATGCCACCCATCGAAGTACCTGTAATGTAATCAATGGGGATGTGGTTTTCTTCAAGTGCTTTTAGTGTTCCGATATGCGCCAGTCCTTTGGCCCCTCCGCCACTAAACACAAGACCTACCTTTTGCGCACGTAATTGGTTACAGCACAGTACGAAGAGTATCAGCAAAAATCTTTTAAAAGTTACCACATCTAAAAATAGGGTTTTCTTTTAAATTAATTCAATATGAGGATGTTGTAGGTTAAAAATGATGCAAAACTTACCCAAAGGATATAAGGAATAAAAATCAGGCCTGCCCATTTATCTATTCTATAAAATGTAACTGCGTTAATCACAATAACAACGAGCAGCAAAATAATTTCGGCCAGGGCGAATCCAATTTCATGCAGGTAAAAGAAAATGAACGACCAGGATAGGTTTAGGATCAGCTGGATAAGGTATATTGCTACTGTTCGCGGAAAATTTACTATACGATCGCGTTTTATCCATACCAGGTATGCGGCAATGCCGATGAGGATGTAAAGTGCGGTCCAAACAGGGGCAAAGAGCCAGTTTGGCGGGTTAAAAGCAGGTTTATTTAGTATTGGGTACCAGGTTTTAACCGATTGTGCTGTTGCCCAGCCACCTAAAGCACCAACACCTAATGTAATGGCTATGTTAATAATGAAAGCAAGAGGTTTAAATTTCATGGGATAATTTTCAGTTTAAACAACATTTAGTACTAAATGTTTCTGGTTTGAGCATAAAAAAGCCTCCTGGCTTAAAACCAGAAGGCAGTATTATACTTGTTTTTAAACGACTTATTTTGCTAATGCATTTGCAGTGTGTTTGTTCCAGTTGCCAAAAGCATTTTTAGCAGAAGCTTTAGCTGTGCTTAATTGTACATCACCAGCAATTGTTAAAAAGGTTTTTTCAGGGGAAATCTGGTTGTAAAAGCTTTGTACATCTGCTAATGTTAAGGCGTTGATTGATTTTTCGTTTACAGTTTGGTCGTAATCGTAATCCTGCAGTTTTAAGCTGGTAATCAGTTTCGCTTTGGCTGTGTTGAAAGTTTTCTGATCTAAAGTTGCATTTTGGATCAATGCAGCCATTTTTGCGAGGTCTTGTTCCAGGTCTGAATTTGTTGTAGCCAATTTTCCGCTGTTATCGTTAAAACTAATGTTAGTGTTTTTGGCAACACTTTCGTTCAGTACAGCATTTAATAATTCTACCACACCATCTTTTTTGTTTTCAAAAGCTTTTGCATCTAAAGTAAAACTAGAATAAGCTTTTGGCGATTTATCATTTTCAGAGATAATGATGTTCATCCCGTTTTTAAGTTTGTAGCCAACAGGCTCTTTAAAAGTCTGGGCTTTTGAAGCAAAAACCGATAGGAGCGCAAGCGTTGAAAGTGCAATTGTTTTAATGGTGTTCATTTTATTTTTTTATTTTTTATGATTTACGAATTGATTTAAATGTTAACCTAAATTAAGGTATGTGGCTTTATTCGGCTATATCCAGGTGGTAGAAAGGGTAATAAACCTAGACGAACGGGCGTATATACGAGACGAAACGGGAGACAGATTTCTGCAAAGATATATTTTATTCATTTTGTTCATTATTTATTCGCCAAAAATATTCCTTTAGGTTATACTTAGCTTTATTCTTGACGTTAATCTGATAAATATGAACTGTTTAACCGTTAGTCACCACGCGATAGCCGGCGAACAGTGAGTCATCTCCTGCAGATTGAACCGTGGTTGAAACTCATTGCAGTATGTGAAGATACAACCGAAGCTTACCGCAATCTGGCTGTTCATGAAATGGACTTAATGTTGTTCGATATTAATACAAAGAATGCAAATACTTTAAAAAAAGCCATTGATGATAGTTAATAGCGTAAAAGATAAGCTGATACATAGCGGTATTGATGTTTTAATTATTTGCAGGGAGATTGTTGAGCAAAGAGAACTTACCAATTGCCTGAACGAATTTGACGTTAGTTTCAAAGTAGTTACAAGCGAAAATGCAGCGCTGCTAAATTTAACGAGTTCTACTTTTAAACTGGTAATGGCAGATGTAGCCGTACTGGAAAGCAGTGGATTTAAACTGCTGCATCAAATACGGGAAGACTTGCAACTGCGCATACCTGTTGTAGCTATTCTTCCACACCATGCAGAAACCTTACTAGCCAAATGTTTTAATGCAGGCATAATCGGCTGTTTTACCATGCCCATTTCAAAAATAGAGGTAGTGGGTATATTAACCCAGTTTTTATCGAAAGAAACATACCTGGTTAAAAGAGACAGGCACGAAACTGAATTTGATATGATCGATTTAACCTACCTGAAAGAGGTGAGCATGGGAGATGAAGGTTTTGAACAGGAGATGGCCACTAAGTTTATCGCTATAATTTCGGATGATTTAGCAGCATTAAAACAGGCTTTGCTTGCACACAATTACCCACAGCTTAAACGTGTGGCCCATCAAATGCTCACTACCATTTCTGTAATGGGCCTGGGGACTAAAATAAGTGCCAACCTTCGTGCTATCGAATTTGATGATTTGAGTGAAGAGCAGTTAAAGCAGCAGGTACAATTGGTTACTGCAATCTGCACAAAGGCCAAAGAAGAAGCACTGGTATATTTAAACCCTTAAATTACCGCATGTTTTTCTCTGGCACCTCTGTTTATCATGCATATTGATGATCAGGGTTTGATCTGAATCTTTTATCGCCAATAAAGTCTTTTATTTCCCTGATTGTTTCCTCTGGTTCGCTAATGTGCGGGAAATGGCCTGTAGCTTTCATTACCACCAAAAAGTTATCGGGGGTGTTTTTATGGATGTATTCGCCAGCCGTTAGCGGAGCCATAATATCGTACGAACTTTGTAAAGTAAGACTCGGTATTTTTAGTTTTCTCAAATTATCGCGGCAATCGGTTTTAAAGGTAGCCATGGCAAAGGCTAAAGCCACACTGGGTTCGGTAGATTCGAAGCACTCCTGTAAAAAATCGGCAAGTTCAGGCTGCGAAGGCTTATCCATAACCACTGGTGCGAGTGCTTTGCTCCATCCCACATAATCTGCCGCGATGTGTTCGAAAATGGTTTCAATATCTGCTGCATTAAAGCCACCAATGTAATCCCTGTCATTCAGGTACCTGGGCGAGGGGCCAATAAATACCAGTTTTTTAAATGCTTCGGGCATCTGTAATGCCGCAATCATACCAATCATGCTGCTTACTGAGTGGCCAATAAAGATGACATCTCTCAATTCAAGCGCTTCAATAATATCAATCACATCACAGGCATAGCCTTCTAAAGTGGCATATTTTCGCTTGTCGTATTGGCTCATATCCGAATCGCCCGAGCCAACATAGTCGAATAATACAATTTTATAGTCGTTAAGAAATGCATCCGTTACGAATTTCCATGAACTTTGGTCGCAACCAAATCCATGGGCAAATATGATTACCTGGCTGCCTTCGCCAAGGATTTTTACGTTATTTCTGATGAGCGTGGGATGCAAAATAGTTTGGTTTTTAATGTTTCATTTAAGATAAACAATGTTATCGGATTTTCCCAAAAAAAAGAAATAATGAATAATATGTAACGATAGTGCATCAACATGCTATATTTTGTTTGTAATCATTACCTTGCTTTACTAAAACGATTAACCAAATATGAAGAATAACATTGTTATGTTGCTTACGGTCTGCTTTTCAGTTTTTTACGCGAAAGGACAGGTTAGCTTTAAATCATTCAAAAATAACGGGACTACAGTCGTTCCCAATAAAAATGAACTGGTTTTAACCTGGCCTGCTGGAAAAGGGAATGTTGGAAAAATAGTTTTAAACCTCGATAATGCAAAACCTTTGTTTAGTAGTTTGCAGCTTGGGAAAAAAGATGCTTTAAAGGAAATTGCAGCGAATCTCGATCCGGCATTTGTATTAAGGGTAGGCAAACGTACTTTAAGCCCTTCAAGCGGGGGATGGGATGTGTTTTTTGACCGGGTACCTACACGACCATATACCACAAGCGCCGTAAAATTCGAAAAAGGGGCTGCCAGTGTTAGCACCCAGGGTAGCCAAACCATTATTAAAATAGCGGGCATAAGTGCCGAAACTTTTAAAGGTGCTTTAGAAATTACTTTGTATAACGGGAGCCCATTGTTTAATGTGGCTGCGGTAGTATCTACTGCAAAAGATTCTACAGCAATTCTGTATGATGCAGGTCTGGTTAATAAAAAAGACATCTGGGCAAATATTGCCTGGTCGGATGTGAAAGGGCAGCTTCAAGCTGAGCAGGCAGCGGAAACAGATGCTGCTAAAAACCTCGAAGTAAAATACCGTACCGTAATCGGAGAAAATAAGGCTGGAAGTTTGGCTTTGTTTCCGGCTCCGCACCAATATTTTTATCCTCTGGATGAAGCCTTCAATCTTAAATTTACCTGGAAGGGTAGTAATTATTTAAATCTGATCCCCGGTTTCGGTATTGGTATCCGTCAGGATCCTTTGGGCGATAAACGTTATGTGCCCTGGTTTAATGCACCACCGAATACGCAACAGCGCCTTAATTTTTTCTGCCTGTTGAGCACCGGCAAAGCAGGTGCGGTTTTAGATGAAGTTAAAAAGTTTACACATAACGATTCGTATGTTCCCCTGGCAGGTTACAAAACCATGGCCAGCCATTTTCACAATGAATTTATTTCAGATGTGGTACTTAGCGGAAAACCCGTTCCGGAAAAACCCGAATTTGTTGATGTGCTTAAAAAAGCAGGCTTAAATATTGTTAAGCTTGCCGAGTTTCACGGACCCGGTCATCCAAAAGGACCAGATTCTATTCGTTTAAAGGAACTCGATGCGCTGTTTAAACAAACCAAGCGATTATCTGACCCCAATTTTTTATTGTTACCTGGAGAAGAAGCAAATAATTTTTATGGCGGTCATTGGCTGGCCTTTTTCCCCAAACCGGTTTATTGGATCATGTCGAGGAAAAGCGATAAACCGTTTGAAAGCAACGATCCAACGTATGGAAAAGTTTACCGGATTAACGATAAAGCCGAAATGCTGAAACTGCTGGAACAGGAAAAGGGTTTAGCCTGGACGGCACATGCCAGAACAAAAGCTTCAACAGGTTATCCGGATAAGTACAAAGATGAAGATTTTTTTAAGTCAGAAACCTTTCTGGGCGCCGCATGGAAAGCTATTCCTGCAGATCTTTCATTGCCTACATTAAGTAAAAGGGTATTGAACCTGATGGATGATATGGCTAACTGGGGGCTGAAAAAACATGTAATTTCTGAAGCTGATATCTTTACCATTACCGAGCAGAACGAAATGTATGCGCATTTAAATGTGAATTATTTGCAGTTGGATAAGGTGCCGAATTACGCTGATGGATGGCAACCAGTATTGGATGTGATGCGACAAGGGAAGTTTTTTGTTTCTTCGGGAGAAGTATTGATCCCGGTATTCAGCATTAACGGAAAGGGTGCAGGAGAAATTTTAAAAACTGATATGGCTGGCAAAGCCAGTATCAATATGCAGTTGAAATGGACTTTCCCTTTAAGTTTTGTAGAAATTGTATCGGGCGATGGGCAAAAGGTTTACCGTAAGCGGATTAATTTAAATACTACGCAGGCTTTTGGTCAAAAAGATTTCAAATGGCCGGTTAATTTAAAAGGCCGTAAATGGGTAAGGGTAGAAGCCTGGGATATTGCAACCAATGGAGCTTTTACGCAGATGGTGTGGTTGGAGTAAGGGTAACACCAGGGGGCGTCATTTCGAGCGGGGTGTAATGTAGCCGAGAACCACGAAGTGCTCAACAAAGCTAAATCTGTCTCGAGATAGATCTCTCCGTTCCACAGCGTTCCGGTCGAGACGACTTTTATGAAAAGTTAGTCACCTGTGCGCATTCGTGGCAAAAAGAGAAAATACAGTGCACTACACCGCATCAATTTTAAACCTTCTAATGGCGAGGTAGAAGAAAGTAATTGAATATAAACCCGCCAGCAAACCTGCACAAACCGCAGATGGCGTAATGCCGAAATCGTGATTGGGTGGGAAAGAGAAATGCAGCGCAAGCATAAAAGCAAAAACAATAGCGATGCTATACAGTCCATTTAAGCCTGCTTTTTTCAGGATAAAGGGATAACCTGTTATTTTTTCTTCCACTTTATAATTAATGGCTCCCGAATGCTGCAACTCCTTTATTTTTTTTAAAATATCAAAAGTAACCATAAAGGGAAGTAATGCCGACATAGGCAATAGAAACCGGGCAAGGTTTTGCTCTCCATTAAAAAGATGTACCGAATTTTGCATCTTAAAAGCAAAATAAGGCACTAGTGTATTCAAAATGGTATTTGGAATGAGATGCAAAAGCAGGTTTTTACGAGCAAACTTTCGCCAGTTCGATACTTTGGTTTGCTCATCGTATTCCACGTATTCAGACATTGGCCAATTCGTTTATATTTTCTTTGATTAGTTCCATTGCTCTGTCTTTGATCTGCCAGGCATCAAACTCCCTGAAAAAAGACTCGTTAGACATAAAAGAGAAATCCATTTCACCATCAAATGTGCTCAACACTAAGGTATTTGCATTGCGCCAGGGAAAAGCAACAGTAGGACTGTAAATGGTAGCAATGCTAAAGTTTTTATAGTTTTTAGCAATATTTAGAAGCCCCATATTGCTCAGGGTAATATCGTGTGTGCCTTTGGTTGTTTTCAAAAAGCCAATCATTTTATTTACCGATGAGTGAAAATATTCGCTCATGTTTAGAAGATCGTAAACTTTCATTTCTGCTATTTTAGCTTCCAGATCATTTTTTAACTTATGTGCTTTGGCCCAAAAGGTATTTTCCTGCTGATCGAGTTTTAATTCTGCAATCGGGGCAAAGGCAAACATGGTATCTTCTTTTATTGGCGCTACAAAGCGCCTGATATCAACCGGACAAATTACCTTGCCATGCGCTTTATCCGGCTGTAACTGTTTAAAGGCTTCCATAAATGCCACACAGATTGCGGCATGTACCGAGGTTTTTTCGGCTTTACATTTCAGCAACAGGCTTTTGGTATCTGAAGCATTTATTTTCCAGTTAATGGCATAGTTAAGCCGGCCGCTATTGTGATAAGAAGTAGATTTAAAGAAGAAAAATAAACGACCCAGGGCTGCAAAAATTTTTCCTTTAAAATGGCTTGCCCTGCTGGTGTTAAAATCATCGGGAAGCAGTTCTTTAACCGAGGTAAAAGATTGGTAGGGAACCAGATCTTGTTCAGGGTTATCAATCAATGTCATTAACTCGCGCATTAAATTTAAAATGGTGGTTCCATCGCAAATGCAATGTGGGAGCACCAATAATAGATCAGATCCGATTTCGCCCTGGAGCCAAACCACCCTCGCCAAAGGTTCGTTAATGGAATTAAAGAGTTTATACCATTCTACTTTCGATTGCTGCAGCCAATCCTGATCTGATGAACGCACAGAAACCCTCACCGGGATTTTACCTATGTTTTCGTTTAATACAAAATAGGGCTCCTTGCCACTATTATCGATATTCATGCGCAGCAAGGGATGTTTTTGCTGGATTTTATAGAGTGCCTGATGCAGGTCTTCTTCGCTGATTTTACCGGTAATTTTAGCTCCAAAAACGCAGTTTAAAGGTGTCTTTGCATCAACATGCATAATTCGTTCACCTAAAATTAATCTTCTTTTCATGCAGTTGCGCTTAAAATTTCAATGGGTTGTACAATCTGGCTTTTAAGGATGGATATTACCTGCTCTTTGATGGCTTCGGCTTCTACAAAAGGCACATAACCTTCGCTGGCCACAAAAGTAAAGTCCATCTGGTTGCGGTAGGTAGAAGCAATCATAGTAGTAGTGTTTCCTAAGGGGCCCATTACCGAAGGACTGAATATGCTTTCTACTTCAAAATGCTGGTATTGATGGGGGATGTCGATTTTACCCAGGTTAGAAAACATACAATCGTTGCTCGACTTACCGTATTTTAAGAAATTGGTGAAGTTTTTAAGCGCCGGATGACAGGCTTCCATCATCATCATCAGGCTATATGGATTGAGTTTGGCCGATTTATCGTTCACCTCTTTTTGCAGGGCCTTCGCATTTTCCAGAAAATCTTTTTCGGGCAATAGGGAAAGCACGATCATTAAACCAAAGGCAAAAATATGGTCTTTTTTAATGATCGGATTAAAGTTTCTGATATCAACCGGAAGCGATATTTTGTTAAACGCTTTTTCTTTCCTTACCGCTTTAAATGCGGTTAAAACGGCAGCGCTAAGCAGCGTGTTAACGGTAAACTGATTGGTTTTGCAGAATGTGATAATCTCTTTGGTAAATTCCAGATCAAACCGCCAGCGGATCATAAAATCTTTTTTACGTTCAACGGCTATTTTTTTAATCGGGATCATCCAAAGGGCAAGTGTGGCAATTTTACCGATCAGGCCGTTTTTGGTGCGGTTGCGGTAACTGTTCAATACCTTTGCTGGTATTACATCCTTTACGCCCATAATCGGGATTTCCTTGCCGATATCGGTATCCGGATCATCCAAAAGCTGAAGCAACTCGGTTAAAATAGAAAGCGCTGCGGTACCATCGCAAAGGCAATGGTGGTACACCATCAGGATTTCGGACACCTGATTCCCTTTAATCCAGGTAATGCGGCAAAGCGGTGCGGCTGAGGCATCGAAAACTGTTTTCCACTCCGCCGTAGATTCCTGTTCCCAATGTTCATCGCTTAAACGCTCTATAATACGTACCGGAATTTTAAAAACCTCGGTAAGGTTGGTTACAAACCAGGGCCTTTTATCTTCATCAAAGCGTATGGCTGCGGTTAACCAGGGGTGTTTTTTCTGGATTTTGAACAAGGCAAACCTTAAATCGTCTTCCTTTATTTCTCCCCTGATTTTAAAGGGTATTACGATGTTAAACGGGCTTTTGCCGTCTCCGTATAACATCCTTTCGCCAAATAGCAGTTTTCTTTTCATTTAGTTAGTGTTTTGAGTTGTCAACTTTACCAGTACGCTGGTACCGTAAGTTGACAACTCTTTAAAGTTTTGTTTATGCGGTTCGTAACGCTGTTCCAATTTTATATCGGGATCTTAATAGCAGGAAAGATGCTGAACAAGTTCAGCATGATGATCATGCGGACCTAAGTGGCGAATCGAGCCGTCATTGCGAGGAAAAAGCCTCCTCCCAATGACGGCCGCTCTTTGTAATCTCTACCCAGAGTTGTCAACTTCTAGGCAAACGGCCCATCAAAGTTGACAACTCTATTAACTTCGGCAAAATCCTCCAGCAATTGCACCGCTTTATCATTGCCACCAGCTTCGATAAATGTTTCTTTTATTTTTTGTGCAGCGTTACGGTATTTCGGGTTTTCCAATAACTCGAAAACGGTGTTTCTTAAATCGCTGATGCGTAAACGTTTGTAACGGATACTAACCCCACAACCTGCGCCTTCAATTAATTTAGCCGTATGGAAATGATCGTAGGCAATAGGTGTAATCAACATCGGTAAACCATTGGAGAAGGTATCGTTTACCGTATTAAAACCACCATGACAGATTACAGCATCCATGTGGGGCATCAGCTCCGACTGTGGCACAAAACCGTTTACAATAAAGTTATCGGGCCATTTTTCAAAAATATCGGGATTGGTTGCCGCTACAATGGTTACAGGTTCGTTTTCGAAAGCAGTAATCAGTTTCTGGAAAAATTCCTTGCGGATATCAACCAGCAACGTTCCTAAGGAAACAAATACTTTAGGGGTGGTGGCCTGGCTTAAACGTTCCCAATCAAATGGAGCTAAATTTGGCCTGCCTTTTACGGGGCCAACAAAATGCATGTGTGTGGGGGGGGCTTCAAAACCGGCAAAAGCCTGTGAGGTGAAAACCATGTTCAGCTCGTGCGAATGGATGTGGATATCATCACTATAAATGCCTACTTCTCTTTGCAAATCTTTGATCAGGTTTTGTTGCCATTCGAATATTTTGGGAGCGCTGTTAGCGGTATCGCCCATTACATCAGGTGGCACCGGGGTAGTGGTAACCGATGGAATACCTTTTAAATGTGCGTTTAATGCACCGGCAAAGGTAATACAGTCGTTAATGATCACGTCGGGTTTCCAAACATCAACAAAGTTGTTCAGGCCTTTCATCATCATTTTGGCAAAAGGCACATAAGTTTCTTCGAGGGCCAGTTTCATCACCTCCGGACCGGAACAGGCGGGTCCATCATCCTGACGTTTTAAAATGCGTTGTATTTCATCCGCGTATTCAAGCAGGTCTTCTTCAGGGTAAATAAATTCGCCACCTTCGGGCAAATGCACCTGTGCAAGCGGAGTAATGCCAAGCCATTTTACTTCATGGCCGCGGGCCAGTAAACTTGCGCCAATACTTAAAGTTGGACTGATATGGCCAAAAAAGGGCGGGACAACGAAAAGGAATTTTGACATATTGTATAATTTAACTGATGAATACGTTTGAGGTTCTGTTGCTTAAAGTTTCCAGTAAATTGGCAGCACTTTCTGTTCCACCGGCCTGGATAAAAGATTGTTTGATCTGCGCTGCAGCTATTTTATAACTATCGTTCTGCAGCACTTTGTTTACGGCTTCTTTGAGGTGACTGGCTTTAAAACGGTTAAAATTTAAGCGTTCTCCGGCACCAACCCTGAAAACACGTCCGGCTACATGGCTTTGGTCGTAGGCAATCGGGATCACTACCATGGGCAGTCCGTTCATTAAAGTTTCGCAAACGGTATTGTGGCCGCCATGGCAAACCACAGCATTAAGGTGCGGTAAAAGTTCTAATTGTGGTACCTGACGCTGCACCGTAAAATTAGCCGGCCATTCTTCAAATAAAGCAGGATCGGAAACGACCACCACGTGCAGATCTTCGTTGGCAAAAGCCTCAATTACCTTGGCAAAAAAGGCTTTTTTATGTTCATGATCGAATGTGGTACCAATGCTCACCAGTATTTTTGGCTGGGTAATGGCCTGAAGTGCTTCCCAATTAAAAGAAATAGTCGTTTTGCGGTGATTAAAAACCGGGCCTACAAATTTAAAATGTTCGGGTAAATCCATCTCGCCAAAAAAATCGCGTGAGGTAAATACTAAAGTAGCCAAATCGGAGCAGGCAATAGAACCGCTTGCAGTAATGCCGAATTCTTTTTGGAGCTCTACAATCTGGTTCACTTCCCATTCGTGCACTTTTGGTAGCTCATCCATTACTTTTATTGCTGCCGGCGCGGTAACCGAAGTAACGTAAGGGTAGTTTTTATTGCTTGCGGCAATGGCTCCGGCAAACATCTGGTGGTCGGTAATTACCAAATCGGGCTTAAACTGATCGAGCAGACCGGCAATGCCTTCGTAACTGTGCCTGTTCAATGGAATGAGCACCTCTTCGTACAGAAATTTGATGCTATCGATGCCGTAAACAATCTTTTTGGTAATGATATCGAGGTATTTTTCTGAATCTTTTTTCTGCTGGTCGTTCTGGTCGTAGCTGATCACAAGCAACTCGCCTCCTTCAGGAAGTTTATCGCCCAACGATTGATCTAAAGTAATCCACGCTACACGGTGGCCTCTTTCCAGTAAAGCTGCCCCCATACTCAAGGTTGGGTTAATGTGGCCGGTTAGGGGAGGAACTACAAATACGAATTTTGCCATCTGTGTTTAATTTTATTTTTTCTGGAAGAAGTTTAATAAGGCTTCTGCAATAACTAATGGTTGCTGGATCGGGATATTATGATCGCCCGGAACGGCAATTAAATTTGCATTTTCGATTAACCCATCAAGGTGTTTTCCTGCATTTAAACAATTGGAATCGGTGCCATACAACAATAGAGTAGCCTGTTTTATGGATCCAATTGCCGGGTTGCCGAAAAAGTCTTTTTCGAGCTCCATATCGGTTTTAATCGAGGTTTGATAAAAAAGATACTCGTACATGCGGTGGTTACGCTCCATTTGCCTTTTACCCATTTTCACTTTGGTGGTGTCGGTAAAATTTTCCACGTAATGCTCCAGAAACTCGCGGCTGTACTCATCAATAATGCCCCTTGTTTTATCATCGTTCGGATCGGGTGCCTCTATTACGGCCAGCTTGTTGATACGCTCTGGAAAACGGATGGCCATTTTTAAGGCTATTAATCCGCCAAAACTATAACCGCCTAAATGCACTTTTTGCAGGTTTAATTCCTCCATCAGTGCCAGCAGATCGTTGGTCATGCTTTCGAGATCATAACCGAGCAATGTTTTTTCGCTCATGCCATGACTTTTTAAATCATACAGCACAACGTGAAAATGTGTGGCCAGCAGGGGAGCGATATTAAAATAATAGACAGACAGGTTACTGAACATCCCATGAACAAGAATGATGGTTTCAGCAGCCCCTTTGTTGAGCTCCTGAATGTGAACCGATTTGCCGCTTACCGTTATGACTGGCATTCTTCGATGTAAGAAATGATCATACGCAGGTTTAAGTTAATCAGCTGATCTAAATCCATTGATGATAACCATCCCGTAAAATCGATCTGCTCGCCAAAATGTGCTTTGATTTTTTCGGAAAAGGATACGATTTCGATGCTGTCCATTTCGAGGTCTTTGGTGAAAGAACTTTCTGGGGTGATATCCATTTCTTCAACAAATTCTTCGCCGATTACTTCAGTGATAAATTTTTTCATGAGGTCGAAAATTTCTTCGCTGCTCAGTTTCGTAGTTGCTATAGTGTCCATCCGATGATATAGTTTTTATGTTTGATTGTTTTAATTGTGATGTTATTGATGCGTAATTCTTCGCCGTTTATTGCTGTTACAGTATAGGCTTTAGGGTTGCCCTGTAAGCCTTTGCCGAGGTATTTTCCATATGCTTCTTTGGCTACCCAGAAACGGGTTGCCCATTCTATTTTATCGCGGTTTTGCAGCAGGACCATTTCGTGCTGGTTAAAAACAAGATCAAAAAAGCCTGCGCTGCGCTCTTCAATGTGTTCGATATCGATGCCAACGGGTTCGTTAAAACGGGCTATACCAACGGCATCAGTACCTTTATGCGCAATAGAAATGTTGATATTATCGGTTAAACCACCTTTAACATAAGGTTTGCGGTGTTCGTCCGAATAAATTTCGAAGGTAATGGGGTAGCAGGCCTGGTTTTTCTGCGTATTCAGTAAATTCCTTACCGCATCTTTTGCAGCTACGCGACTAATCATCCAAGTTCTTCTTTTATTGGGCAAAAGGTTGTTGTGATGCTTCTTTTCTGTTTGGTTGAAATATCTTTTCAGGATAAAATCCCAGGACACCACACGCGTGTAAGCGTTACCAAAAAGGAAAACACCTGGGGCAACTTCTTCTGATAAACGGTTGTGCAGTGGCGACATGGATACATTCCAAAGCGGTTCGTCGATCTCGAGCCTGCGGTTCTGCCAGCCTGAAATAATCAGCCAGGTAATACCATCCCTTTTCATCACGATATCGGCCGTGGCAAATTCATCGTTGATTTCGGTTAGTACGCAGGTACATTCGAAAGTACCTTGCTGATCGGCCATATCGCCGAAAAACTCTATTTCCTGGATTTTAACCGGGAAAGCAATCCGGTCTTTTTCTAAAGTGAGCTGTAACCATAAACCGAATAACTGGCCGGCATTATCCAGTAAAGAACCTTTTCCGCCTGCAGCTTCGATAATACCGGTAATTCCTTTATCACCAACTGCAACCAGTTTTTTGATGCCCTGATAATCCGGTCCGTGGAACATGTGCGCATCGTAAATCTGCTCAGATGTCCGGTCGATATCCAGTATCTTTCCGATATCGAAAGTGCAGTTTGGAGCGGGGCTTAACTGCACTGCAAGCTGCACTTCTGCATTGGCAAAACGTTCGAGGTTAAGGTAAACCCTTTGTTCGTCTTTCCACTCTCCGGTTACGGTTTCCTGAAAAGGTTTAACCACATTCATCCATTGGAAAACACGCATATTCAAGATTTTCTGCACTTTTTCTCCGGGTGATTGGGCATTGGCTATTTCAGCAAACACCTCAAAAATCATGGTCATCGGGATCACCGGGTCCATATCTTCTACGGTTGGCCAACCTTTTGGCTGCCTCAACAAGGAGTGATCGATGAGGTAAGGGCAATTATCCAAACTTACATCCAGCGTTTTACTAAAGGCTTGTCTGATGGGTTTTACCGGCGCAGCTGGTGCCCAATTGCTTGGCTGATCTACCTGAAACGCAGCATTTTCGAAAAGTTCGATCATTTCGCTCTGCATGTTGATCATTTCCATTACATTCTCGTTAAAAGCCTGTAAAACGGGGTGTTTGGCCTCCACAGCAGTTTTAGGTTGTGCTGACTGAGCTTGCTTAATGGTTAAACCTTTAAGCGTTTGCAGGTTATGAATAATCGGCGAACCGAGTTCGAGTTTAATGCCTTTGTTTTTTTGCGGTGGCGTTGATTTAATGTTGCCCAGGTAATTAAGCGCGATTTCTTTTCCTTCGACAAAAAGTGCGGCCAAAACCCTTTGCAACTGTGTAATACCCGACCGGATAGACACATTGGCACTAATGGTACTAAAATCTTTTCCCCTTAGAGTATCGTCGATAAAGCCCACCAAACCACCAGAACCAACCTGTATAAATACACGTGCACCCTCGGCATACAATTTTTCGGTAAGCTCGCGGAAACGTACCGGTTTAATCAGGTGTTCGGCGCTTAACTGGCGGATGGCCTCAAAACCCTCGGGATAAGTTTCTAAGGTAGTAGCCGACCAAAGCGGTGTTGTGGTTTTCCTGAATTGCATATCCTGCATGCCTTCGAGGATCAATCCCAGTTTATCGGCCACAAATGGTGAGTGGAAACCCGATTGAAAAGGCAGGATCTGATGAAAAATCTGTTTCGCTTTTAATATCGGCACCAGCTCATCAAGTGCATTTTTACTGCCACAGAGAATTACCTGTTGTGGGCAGTTATCGTTCGAGAGGTATAAATCGGGAATACTTTCGATAATGGGTTGAAGTGTAGCTAAACCGGCACCAACGGCAATAAAGCGCGAATCTTTAAGTTCAAAAGTTTCGGGATTAAGTACATTCAGTAAATTCATTACCGAACTTTCTTCTGCCAATTCCGAAGATCTTGCTGCAAGCCATTCACCAAGGCTATGGCCAGCGTTCATGTCAGATTTAACGCCCAATTGTTTTAAGGCCTGATCTAAAACACTGCTTTTATTGAGGATATTGAGTGCTTCGCTTAAAAGGCCATCCTGTTTGTCGTTCTCATCGATATTGATGTTGAAATAATCGGCTACCGATTTAATTTCGCCACCTGCAAGCCCATCTAAACCGGGGAAAACGAAGGCTATTTTGCCATCGTTAGCCAATAAAGGTGAATTGGTATACCAGATATCCTGTTTATTTCTCCAGGGAGTATTTTTAGCTACAATTTTTAGGGCTTTTTTAATCCTTTCTTCGCTCGGGTTGAACAGCACTAAACGAAAATTACCCTGTCCGGCACTATAATCGCCATTTTCGAGCGACTGGATCAAGCTTTCGTGATTTGGCCTTGCAATCACCAAAACCTCATCTTTTTTAGGTGTATCGTAAGCAGTCAATACCACGTGGGCATTAATCCCCCCAAAACCAAAGGCATTAACAGCCGCCAGTTTTGGTAAACCCGACTGATTCCAGTCGGCAGCTTTTTGCACGGCTGAGAAACGGGTTTCTGCCAGTTGGGCGAGAGGTTCATCACAATGTAAAGTAGGAGGGATGATGCCATGATACAATGCCAAACTCGATTTAATCAGACCGGCTATTCCTGCTGCAGGCATGGCATGACCAATGTTTGATTTAACAGAACCAATACCCGCTTTGGGCAGGTCTGCATCCTGGCCAAAAAACTGTTTTAGGGTTTCTACCTCGGTTTTATCGCCAAGTGGTGTGCCGGTGCCGTGTGCCTCTAAATAGCCAATATTTTTACTTTCCAATCCGGCATTTTTCCATGCTTCGGTAATGGCTTTGAGCTGGCCTTTAACCGACGGGCTCATTACACTGGTTCCGCTTCCATCACTGCTGATGCCCACACCTTTGATTACCGAATAAATTTTATCCTGGTCGCGGATGGCATCTTCGAGGCGTTTAAGCACCACAAAACCACAGCCTTCGCCAATAATCAGGCCGTCGGCATTTTGATCGAAAGGTTTAATCTTTTCCTGTTTGGATAAAGCGCCCAGTTGTGAAAAAATACTCCAGAAAGCCGCATTCTGACCCAAATGTACACCTCCGGCAATAATCATATCGCAACGGCCGCTATTTAGTTCCTGCACACCATGATCAACCGCAATGAGCGAACTGGCGCAGGCTGCATCTAATGTAAATGCCAAACCACCTAAATTAAGCCGGTTTGCCACTAACGAGGCCACTAAATTAGGGATCAGCCCCATTGCGGTATCGGCGCTGAAACGGCCTTTACGCAATTGGAATTCGTGTTTTACTTTTTCAATTTCTACCTCGCTCAATTGTGGCATCAGATCTTTCAGTATGCTCGAAATCTGCTCGCCTGTGCGTACAATTTCTATGGCACGTGTTGCCCCGGGACCAACGTAATTACCTTTTCCGATAATGATCCCTGTTTTATCGAGGGAATAATTTTTTTCGAATACAGCTGCATCTTCGAGTGCCTGATGAACCAGATCGAGGGTTAACAGATGATCTGGTTCAGTACCTTCAACAGCTAATGGTAAAATACCGAAGCGCTGCGGATCGAACTGATGATCGGGGATAAAACCACCCCGGTTGCAGTAAAAACGATCAACGCCACTTACCGTTTTATCGAAATGTACAGGGGCTATCCGGTCGGCCGGAACCTGCTGTGTTGAATCTACCCGGTTGATAATATTTTCCCAAAAGGTCTGCATATCCTTCGCACCAGGAAAAATGCATGACATTCCAATAATTGCTATGTCGCTTTTTTTCATCTTATTCGCTTTGGGAATAGCTATGTCCAGGTGTTTCCAGCCATGATCAATACCTGGCTTTCTTTACCATATTTTAGTTCGTTAAGGAAAGTTTCCATTCCATCCTGTAATGGGATTAATGCAATTCCCCTGCGTTGGTATTCTTTCTCCAGAGTTGGCGAAACCATACCGGCACCTTTCCACGGCCCCCAATTAATGGCCATTACTTTTCCCTTAATTTTCTGTTTTAAAGCCCAGGCATATTTGTCCATTACGCTATTTGCTGCAGCATAATCCGTTTGTCCGCGGTTTCCGTAAACAGAAGCAATGCTTGAGAAAAGGATTACAAACTGGGTTTCAGGTCGTAATTGTTCGGCAAGTACACGCAACGGGGTTACTTTGGTATCGAAAACACGTCCGAACGATTCGGAGGTTTTGCTGTGGAAGAGCTTATCTTCCAGTAAACCTGCACCGTGCACCACGCCATCTATCCGGCCATGTTCTACATAAACCTGGTTAATCAGGCGGGTTAAAGCTTCTTCATCTTTAAGGTCAAGCGATTCGTAAACTACGGTAGAGCCACCTTCTTCCAGCGTTGAAATGCAACGTAAAATCTGGTTGTTTTTATAAATCCTGTTGGTTTCCTGTTCAATTTCTGCAGGTTTTTTAATTTCTCCCTGTTTAATCAGGTATTGCCTGATCTCATCTTTGGTTTTTAATGCTGCACTGGGCTCATTTGCGGAAGCAATTGGGTTTGCCGAACGGCCAACCAGGATGTATTTACAAGGATAATCTTTGGCAAAATGGATCGTCAGTTCGGCTGTTATACCTTGTGCGCCTCCCAATACCAATACCACGGCATCTTTATCCAAATGGATGTGTGCATCGGTTTCGGTGCTTAGCTGGGTTGGTATCAGCTCCATGATGTGACGCTTATGGTCGTTGTAGATAATCTCTGAAGGTTTATCCGGATTTAAAATTTCGTTCAGCGCCATGTTGGCAATTTCATCTGCCGACATTTTGGTTTCCAGACTGATGAAGCGGCATTTGGTGTGCTCATACTCGCGATCCAGGCTTTTAAAGAAACCCGAATAGCCCTGGTAATTCCTTAAGAATGAAATATCAGACTGATCGTTAAAATAGCGCTTGGTATCGGCAATCAGGTACACCCATTTAACGGTATCGAAATTGAGTTTTTTGATGGTTGCAAAATGATCCAGGATGCCAGATTTCTTTTGCGCTTCGAACATGTTCATGATGATGAGTCCCTGATAGCCGTCCAAAGGATCTTCGAAATTAACTACATCGGCAATGGCGCCATGTTTTTCTAAAAGCTTTTTGATTTTGATGGCTTGTCCGCCACCATCATCTGTTAAGGCAAAACGTTGTCCCTTTAAAATGGCGGCTTCGGTAACGGTTAAGGCCGCAGGAGTAAGCTCAAATCTCAAACGCGATAATTTTTCTTTAACGGTTTGATCGTCGATGCTCTCCTCAATAAGCTTTTTTGCTTCGATAAGCACCTCCGAGCTTTCTGCTTCTACATCGGCAATCCAGTTTACCAGACTGCTTAAGGTTTTAATGGCGGCCAGTTTTTCAGTTAAATCATCAGCTTGTTCGCCTGCACTGCCAAAATCAATTTTTTCTTTCAAGGCGGCAATAATTTCCATCCTTTTAATCGAATCGATACTCAAATCGGCTTCAAGGTCTAAATCCATGCCCAGCATTTCTTTAGGGTAACCTTTTTTCGCTTACCACATCTAAAATAACCGAGGTTAAGTCGTTTAAAGAAAGCTTAGCCGGTTCGGTTTGGCTAGCTGTCTTTGTAGTTTGCAGAGATGCTGTTGCAGTGGGTTTGGATAGTGAATTTTCAGTAATCCAGTTTACCAGACTGTTTAAGGTTTTTAGTCCTGCCAGTTGCTCCATTATTTTATCTTCAGGCAAATTAAGCTGGGCAAAACCACCCAGTTCGGCGCGAAGAGCGCCGATAATTTCTACCCGTTTAATCGAATCGATACTTAAATCGGCTTCAAGGTCCATTTCCATGCCCAGCATTTCCTGTGGGTAACCGGTTTTATCGCTCACAATTTGCAGCAACACCAGTTTCAGGTCTTTTTGCTCCACTACCGGGGCAACTGCCTGCATAACTGGAGCAGGTTGTGTTATTTGTTGTGCTATTGGGATGGCTTCAATATGGATGGGTTGCGGGGCCTGATAAGTATTTAAAGGTTGTTGGTAATGCGCTGGCAGGCCAGGTGCCTGACCTAAAAAAGAAAGCATTACATCGCGTTGCGCCTGAATCATTGCTTTCATGCTTTGCAGGTATTCCTGCATCAACAGGTCTTTGGCCGAACCAAAAGCCTGTTGGTTTTCTGTTGGGGTAATGGTGTTATTCATAAGCGTAATAGGTTTAGTAATAGGGGATGCTCCGTAAGCTGGAAGCTTGCCGGTTGATGGAACAGCGTGCTGGCCGTTTACATGCCATATGGCCGGACTTTTTTTGTATAGTGCAGGCTCATCGATTTTAATCAATTTAGCCTCGCGGCCTTCAAAAAGTTTTTCGATCAATATTTCGCGACCTGTAGCCATGTAGCCTGCCAGTGTGCCGAGCAGATGGCTTAACTTGTTCTGTCCCTGATCTTCGGTGTGTAAAATTACCTCATCCTGGCCTATGCAGGCTTTAGTGAGGCCACTTAATACCTTACCCGGGCCAACCTCAATAAAAATGCGGGCACCTTCAGCGTACATGCCCTTTAATTCATCTACGAAAAGAACAGGCTGGATTAAATGATCGGTTAACCGTTCTTTAATGGCTGCAGCTTTGGTTGGGTAAGTTTTGGCTGTGGTGTTAGACCATACCGGAATTTTAAGATCGTTAAAGTTTACACTTGAAAGTACCTGCCCGTAAAGCACTTTCGATTTGGCAACTAATGGGCTATGGAATGCGCAGGCTACTTCGAGCGGACGGAAAGATATTTTGGCCGCTTTTAAAACCGCCGCCAGTTGGGCAATGCCTTGAGTACTGCCTGCAATTACACATTGTGTTGGGGCATTAAAGTTTACTGCATAAACTCCCTCGATATCGTTTAGGTATTGTGCAAGGTTTTCTTGTTTCGTGCTTACGGCAAGCATGGTGCCCGGATCGCCGTTTTCTACCGCGTTTAAGATCGCCAGTGCTCTTTCAGCACTTAAATGCACCAGTTCCTTTTCGTTGAAAGCACCAGCAAAACAAAGTGCAGGCAGTTCTCCATAACTGTGGCCGGCAACCATATCGGGTACAATGCCCAGCGATTTCAGGAAACTGGCAATAGCAAGGTCGACAATACCAAGCAGTGGTTGCGCCATGCGCGTATCTTTTATACGTTCTTTCTGGGCTTTTGCTTCGGCTTCGGTAAAAACAGTATTGGGGAAGAGTATTTGCTCATACTCCGGGTAATCTTTTAACAATTTTCTCATTTGCGGAAAAACCACAAATAAATCTCTCGCCATGTTTACGCGCTGACTGCCTTGTCCGGGAAACATGAAAGCCACTTTACCCTCTTGCTTCTTGGTGAGGTAAGTATCTTTGCTTTCTACGCCCGATAAAACAAGGTCAATTTTCATCACCAAATCTTCTGCATGGTTGGCCACAATGCTCAGTTGAACCGGTTTTGCATCGGCAGTTGCCAAACTAAAAGCAATATCTTTCAGTTCGATCTGATCGTTCAGTTCTAAAAGGTTTTTTACCGAAACGAGGCGGTTTTTAGCTTCTTCGTAGGTGTCGCCCCTGAAAACAAAAAGTTCTGATGGCCACGATTTTAAAATCGGATTTTGATCTGCTGTATTTTTTGCACTTTCTAAAACGGCATGGAAATTTGTGCCGCCAAAACCGAAAGCACTAACACCTGCATAACGTTTTTCTTCCATCCATAAACCTGCTTCGGTATGAAAAGCGAAAGGACTGGTTTGTGCATTGTAAAAACTATTAGGTGTTTTTAAGTTAATGGTTGGCGGTTTAATGCCATGGTAAACAGATAACGAGGCTTTGATTAAACCCGCAATACCTGCAGCACATTTGGTATGGCCAATTTGCGTTTTTATAGAGCCTAAATGCGTTTGTCCGGCTGTTGCACCCGATTGGTTGAGCATATCGGTTAGTGCGCTGATTTCAGTTTTATCGCCAACTACGGTACCTGTACCATGTGCTTCCACCAAACCGATTAAAGACGGCGTAATTCCGGCCTGGCTGTAAGCTCTTTCGAGCGCATTTACCTGTCCGTTTTTACGTGGAGCGGTTAAACCCAGGCTTTTTCCATCGCTCGATCCGCCTACACCTTTAATAATGGAGTAGATGGTGTCGCCATCGCGTAAAGCGTCGTCATATCTTTTCAGTACAATCATGGCAACACCTTCGCCAAGGGCAATTCCATCTGCTTCGGCATCAAAAGTGGCACAACGACCTTTTTTAGAAAGCGCATGTGTGCTCGAAAACATCAGGTAATCGTTAATGCCATTGTGCAAATCGGCCCCGCCTGCCAAAACCATATCCGATTTTTCTAAAAATAATTCCTGACAGGCCAGGTCGATTGCGGCGAGGGATGAAGCGCAAGCTGCATCAACGGTATAATTTCTACCACCAAGGTTCAATCTGTTGGTGATCCTGCCCGATATTACGTTAGCTAAAATGCCAGGAAAAGAATCTTCTGTGGTTTTAGGTAAAGCAGCGTCAAGTTCTGCAGGCATTTCGCCGAAAACCTGTTTGTAATAGCCCCTAAAGCTATAGCTGTTGGCCAGATCGTTTCCGCCTTCTGCACCAATAATAACCGAAACGTTTTCGTTATCCATGCCCCCATCGGCATAACCTGCGTGTTGTAATGCCTGTTTAGCTACCAGTAAACTGAGCAGTTGCGTAGGCTCTATTGCCGCTAAAGATTGCGGTGGAATACCAAATTCGAGCGGGTCGAAATCGATGGTTGGGATAAAACCACCCCATTTGGAGTGCGACATATCACCGGCCGTTGAATCGGGGTTATAATAAAGTGCTTTGTTCCATCTTTCATCGGGTACTTCGGTAACCGAATCTTTGCCCAATATGATGTTACGCCAGTACTCTTCGAGGTTTTTGGCACCAGGGAAAATACAGGCCATACCCACAATGGCCACATCTAATGCCTGCACGTTATTTTCGGGAGGAGCAGGGAGTGTTGCATTTAAAATATGCTTATAGTTTTGATCGGCTACATCCTGATGAAGATCCAGTAATGATATTATTTCCTTTTGCATTGGGGCCACCTGACCGATCATATACATACCCAGGTCGGTTTGTCCGGCCTGATCAATTTTAATCAGTTCGTCGCCACGTCTTTCTATTCCTTTAGCAGCAATACGCAAACGGCCAACATTAAGCGACTCAAGTTTTGCCCAGATTTCTTTTTTGTCCAGCCCTTCTGCCTGCATTTTTTGTTTTTCTTCATTGAAGAAAGTGGCAAAAGGAGAGTTTAAGCACCGGGTTTCGTGCCCCGGAGCAGTTTCGAGCAATACGGTTTCGCGGGCATTCAGGGCTTCCTGTTGAAATTGATCCAAAATGGCGCCTGAGCTTACGGCTTCGTTGGTGTATAAATAGGCTGTGCCCATCAAAACACCGATTTTCATTCCTTTTGCTGCTAATGGAGCAGCCATTACCGAGATGAAAGCGGTAGAAAAAGCATCGTGGATGCCACCGGCAAAGAAAACACTGATGCTTTCTGGATTTTCTTCCTTTAGCAAACGTTCTATTTGTTTTTCCCATAGCACCATGCTGGATAACGGACCAACGTGACCACCGCATTCGCGGCCTTCAAATACAAAACGTTTGGCTCCTTCTTTCAAAAACATATCGAGCAGCGAGGCTGAAGGCACATGTAAAAAAGTTTTGATGCCCGCCTTTTCGAAAGGTTTGGCCTGCGAAGGTCTGCCACCTGCAATTAGTAAAACAGGAGGCCTGGCATTTAAAATGTATTCCTGCTGTTCATCCCTGAGTTCCTGTGGAGCAAAACCTAAAATACCAACGCCCCAGGTTTTTTCGCCTGCTAGTTTTTTGGTTTCTTCGATCAGGTTTTTGGCCGATTCGCCTTTTAACAGCGACAGTGCGATGAAAGATAATGCACCAGCTTCCGAAACAGCATTGGCAAATGGTGCTACATCGCTTACACGCGTCATCGGGCCCTGGGCAATAGGATAGTTGATGTTTAAATCCTGGGCAAGCGAATTGTGCGGCTTGATCACATTGATGGCCTTTGCTTGTTTAATGTGTCCGTAAATGGCTTCCTGAAGGCCAAAAATTAGTTTGTTTAGCTTTTTATATTTGTTTACAAGATCTGCTGATAAAGCAATATCCTGTCCCATTGGCAGGTAATGCTTTTCTAAATCGTAACCTTTAAAGTAATGCTGTAAGGCAAGATAGCCAGTATCATCAGCCAATGCAGGTGAGTTTGGTCGCGCCAGCACGCGGCAGCCATCAATTAATTTGGTTTCGGTGCCACTTAATTTTCCGAAGATGTTTTTTAAAGCTGCAGGTGCCGAACATTCTGGAAACATGGCCAGTTGACTGTCCAAAATAATACCGGCAGCTCCCTGTGCCATTAACGATGCCGCTGTGTGGATGCCTACACCACCCTGAACCCAAACCGGAATGGTGATGGCTTTGATAATCCTTTGAAAAAGTATGAAAGAAGACTCATAAGCAACACGGCCAGCACCTTCATTTCCTTTTACAATAATGCCATAGGCGCCATTTTTTTCTGCTGCCAGGGCTGATTCAAGGTCGAAAACCTGATAAATTATTTTAGCGTTCTTTTGTGAAGGAATCGATAAATCAAAAGGGACAATAATTAGGCTTACCTGCTGTGGTAAACGGATATCAGCTAATGCCCGCGAATTAATGCAGACCCCAAAATCAGATAATCCGGATTGTATGGTTGATTGAAGGGCTAGTTCGGCTTCTTCAAGGCAATGTCCAAGACTTAATACTGGAAAGCTACCTGCTTTTTGTAAATCGGAAATCAATCTACTATCGGGGATTTCGAAAGGTGTTACTCCAATGATGGCGTGTTTGTTCATGGCTTTAGATTTGAATCTTCTACTTTGTTTGGTGGATGACTTATGCGCGGCATAATGGTTCTTTATGACGACTTTAACACGCAGCAATACAGCTTTTTAGTGCTGCAATGAGTGTGTATGATTAATTAGACTAAGGTACAAATTGGTAGCGTCAGATTTCCTGAAATGCAGCCAAATGAATGAACTGAACGATTATAAAAGACTAAAGTTTTCGTTTTAGGATAAAATGAATTTTCTGAACAGAAAGTATATTGTTTAAATCAAATCGATATTTTTTGAAGTTTTCTAAGATTTGAAAGGCAAAAATTAAGCAGTTATTGAGTTAATATTATCAATTGATTAATTTGTATGGTTTATTTGTTAAATGATTGCTTTATTAATGATTAAGTCTGCGTTTTTTTAAGTTGTTAATTGTTAATTATCGTCGTTTTTGCAGATTTACCTGTGTGGATTATATTTTCTTTGTCATTTTTTATCGCTCATGTCTCATATAAAATTTTTGACTGAAAATTTCAAAAAAACACAGAGTAGTTTTAATCATACATTTATTTAGTTTTAATTATTGTTTATTAAGGTCGATTTGCTGGCTTTTTGCGAGGCAAGAGGCGCTTATAAATACTAAAAACACCATAAATCAAAAGATCTCGACATTAATGGTTTAATTGGGAATTGTTTTTTATATATTCGTGTTATAATCGTTAATAAGACGTTTAATTTAACCAGATTCAAATCAGGCTATTACGCGCCATGGGTTACCATTGGCAGGCCTGCATCAATTTAAATTATGAGCATTCAGCATTTTATAAAACCATTTGTTGTTTTAGGGCTATTGGCCAATCTCTCGCAGGCCCAGCAGAAAACCAGTTACAAATTCGATTTTGGCCCAGGCCAGGTTGCCCAGGGTTATACCCAGGTTCTACCTACCGATGCCTACAGCAGGGAAAAGGGATATGGATTTGATTTTGACTCGAAAGTAAGCGCTGAAAACAATGGCGGTAAAAATCTTTTAACCAGCGATCTGGTTAGAAGTGATAAACCTTTTTATTTTTCGGTGGCCTTACCCGAAGGGAATTATAAAGTTACCGTAACCCTTGGCGATCCCAAGAATGCAGCGCTGAGCACTATAAAAGCCGAATCGCGTAGGCTTATGCTCGAGAATATCAAAACTGCTGCCGGCCAATCGCTCAGCAAAACCTTTGTGGTAAACATTAAAGATAAAAATATTGCAGGTGGGCAGGTTGTTGGGCTAAAGCCACGCGAATTAACCAAACTGGATTGGGACGATAAACTTACTTTAGAATTTGATCAGCAAACGGCCCTGCAAGCCATCGAAATTACCAAAGCAGAAGATCAGGTAACGGTTTTTCTGGCCGGAAATTCGACGGTTGTGAACCAGGATGATGAGCCCTGGGCCTCGTGGGGACAAATGATCCCCCGCTTTTTTAAACCCGGCGTGGCCATCGCTAACCATGCAGAATCAGGTTTGACATTGGGTTCTTTTGCCGGCAGCAGGCGTTTAGCTAAGATACTGAGCATCATGAAACCAGGCGATTACCTGTTTGTCGAATTTGGCCATAACGACCAGAAAGAAAAAGGACCAAACGATGGTGCCTATAAATCGTACACCGAAAGATTAAAGATCTTTATTAGCGAGGCAAAGAAAAAGGGTGGTATTCCGGTTGTGGTAACTTCTACCAGCAGACGGTCTTTTGGTCCGGAAGGAAAAATTGTAAATTCTCTGGGCGATTTCCCTGATGCGGCACGTAAGGTAGCTGCCGAAGAAAAAGTAGCCTTGATTGATCTTAATGCCATGACAACAACTTTATTTAATGCTCTGGGCGAAGAACCTTCTAAAAAAGCATTTGTACATTATCCGGCCAATAGTTATCCGGGACAGGATAAAGCATTGGCCGATAATACCCATTTTAATCCTTATGGAGCTTATGAAATTGCACAGTGCATTATTTTAGGGATTAAGGAGCAGAAACTGGGCATTGCGAAATATCTGGTTAATGATCTGCCGAAATTTGATCCGGCTAAACCCGATGATGTAAACAACTGGCACTGGCCCGAAAGTCCGAAAAGTAGCGTGGTTAAACCTGATGGCAATTAACAAATGGAGAAGATGAGAACAATATTGTTATTGCTGCTTTTTTCTTCTGCGGTAACCGTTTTTGGGCAAAAAGCGTTACAGCCATTTGCCTTAAGCGAAGTTAAATTATTGGAAAGCCCCTTTAAACGGGCACAGGAAACCGATTTAAAATATATGCTGTCGCTCAATGCCGATAGACTGCTTGCCCCATATTTGAGAGAAGCCGGGTTAACACCTAAAGCACCATCGTATGGCAATTGGGAAAATACGGGTTTGGATGGTCATATTGGTGGTCATTATTTATCGGCCATTTCTTTAATGTATGCTGCTACCGGCGATGTACGTTTAAAGGAAAGATTGAATTATATGGTGGCTGAACTGGCCAAATGCCAGAATAGAAATGGCGATGGTTATTTGGCGGGTATTCCGGGAGGAAAGGAAATCTGGAAAGAAATTAAGGCTGGTAACATTAAATCATCTAGTTTCTCGCTTAACGGCAAATGGGTGCCTTTGTACAATATCCATAAAATTTATGCGGGCTTATACGATGCCTATGCGGTTGCGGGCAATGTACAGGCCAAACAAATGCTGATTAAATTAACCGACTGGTGTGTTGATTTGGTTACTAATTTATCCGATCAGCAGGTGCAGGAGCTTCTTAAGAGCGAACACGGTGGTTTAAATGAAACTTTTGCACATGTTTATGCCATAACCGGCGATCAAAAGTATCTTAAATTGGCAAGGCAGTTTTCAGATCAATCTATTCTTAAACCGCTTTTAAGAAATACGGATGCGCTAAATGGCTTACATGCCAATACGCAGATTCCTAAAGTAATTGGTTTTGAGCAGATTGCTTTACTGGATAAAGATACTGCCTGGGCCAATGCAGCCAGTTTTTTCTGGAAAACAGTGGTAGAACATCGTACCGTAGCCATTGGTGGGAACAGTGTAAGGGAGCATTTTCACCCCGCCAACGATTTTTCATCGATGACCGAATCGCGGGAAGGACCCGAAACCTGCAATTCCTATAACATGTTAAAGTTAACCAAACAGTTATTTTTGGCTGCACCTGCTAACACTTACCTCGATTATTACGAACGTACACTCTACAACCATATCCTTTCTTCGCAAAGACCAGCAGGTGGTTTCGTGTATTTTACACCGATGCGCCCAGGGCATTACCGCACCTATTCGAGTCCGCAGGAGAGTTTTTGGTGTTGTGTGGGTTCAGGCCTGGAGAACCACGGGAAATATGGGGAGCTGATTTACGTCCATAATGCGAATGATGTATATGTAAACCTTTTTATTCCTTCTACCTTAAACTGGAAGGAGAAAGGCATTCAGCTTACACAGCAAACGCTTTTTCCTGAGGCTGAAAATACTTCGCTCAAATTTAAGCTGAAAAACAAACAGCGTTTTGCTTTGCATTTCCGTAAACCCGCCTGGTTAGGACAAAAAAAAATGACGGTTTTGGTGAATGGGAAAAAGGCAGCGGTAAAAAACGATGTCAACGGTTATTGCAGTATCGACCGTGTTTGGGCGAGTGGTGATGTGGTTAATATTGCCTTACCAATGCATACCACAACTGAGTTTATGCCGGATGGTTCGGATTGGGTAGCTTTTCTTCGTGGTCCGATTGTACTTGCTGCGGCACTCGATACCTTAAGTGAGCCCAATTTAACAGCCGATGACAGCAGGATGGGGCACATTGCCTCAGGTGCTTTATTTCCAATTAGCGATGCACCATTGGTTACAGGGAGTAAAAATACTTTAGCACATGAAATTAAGCTAACGGATCGGAACACTTTAACTTTCAGTGCGCAAAATGCCATTTATCAACCTAAATATAAATCGTTAAAACTGGTGCCATTTTATACTTTGGCCGAAAAACGTTATGTGGTTTACTTTCCATATAGCAGTGCAGCGGCATTGCACGAGCGTGCTAAGGCGATTAAACTGGCAGAAGAGGAAAAGATGATATTGGAGCAGAAAACGGTCGATTTGGTCAATACCGGCGAGCAGCAACCAGAGTCGGATCATCATTTTAAAGGTGAGCAAACCGATAATGGTACTTTTAAAGAAAGACATTTTAGAAATGGAAAAGGATGGTTTGGCTACTCGCTTAAAAACAGGGATTTATTGGCTAAGAAGGTGAGCTTAACTTATTACGGGAAAGAAAAGAACAGAAATTTTTCGATATGGATTAATGGTGTTGTTATTGAAAATGTAAAACTTGATGGAAGCAGAGGGGATGCTTTTTACACACAGGAGTACGAAATTCCAAAGGCATTGCTAAAAGCAGAATTGGAGCTGAAATTTGTTGCAGATAGTGGTTCAGTGATAGCGAATGTGTATGAAGTGAGGTTGGTGAAGTAGGGTTTTATAATCAGATACGATCGTCTTCCTGAACTTGTTTCAGGACCTCAATTTAATGGTTTTATTCGAGGATGAAGAGATGCTGAAACAAGTTCAGCATGACGAATAAGGTTAACTTGTTAGAAGGGTCGTCTTCCTGAGCTTGTCATCAGCATTGATGTAAATGGATAAAAGATCTACTTAGCTTTCCTAACTCCTTCGCTGGTCATTACCACACGTTTCATCGTTCCATCGCTGTTATAATTCAGGTAATCGATGCATACCGAGCGCCTGTAGCTACCTCCGTCGGTATTGATGGCGCCATTGTGGTAGATGAAGTACGATTTGCCTTTAAAATCAATAATTGACTGATGATTGGTATTCGAATTTCCGGCAATTTCGTTCAAAATGCCTTTATATTCCCAGGGACCATTGATGTTTTTACTCATTGCATACACAATTTTTTCAGGGAATTGAGAGGCGTAAGACAGGTAATACCATCCTTTTCTTTTGTGCACCCATGGGGCTTCGGTAAACTCGGGTACATCTACTTTCTGAATTGGCCCATCTAGTTCGATCATGTTTTTCTTCAGTTTGGCATAATAGCATCTCTGGTTGCCCCAAAATAAATAAGCCTGACCATCATCATCGATAATTACTGTTGGGTCGATATCATCCCAGCTAATTTTTACATCAGTGGTCATATCATTGGTAATTAAAGCTTTCCCGATAGCATCTTTAAAAGGACCTCTGGGGTTATCAGCAACTGCTACGCCAATAGATTTGCCATGAATGGTACCATGGGTAATGGCCACATACCAATAAAATTTACCATCTCTTTCAATTACCTGCGAAGCCCAGGCATCATCTTTCGCCCATGCAAAATCTTTTACATTGAGCGGCGATTTATGTTCTTTCCAGGTAACCATATCGGCAGACGAATAGCAGAGCCATTCGTGCATTTCGTAAGTATTTTTAGGCTTTGGCGGTACATCGTGCCCGGTGTACAGATAAACCGAATCGCCATACACAAAAGCAGCCGGATCGGCAGTATATTTATCGGTAATGATTGGGTTGCCCTTAGCTAGGATGACCTGCTCTTGCGCTTTAACCGTGAAATACGTACACGCAAGCATTAAAACTGCTCCGTATCGTTTAAAATTCTTTACCATATTTATTGTTTTAATAGTTCTTCAAGCTCTTTTTCTTTAATGCGAAGGATGGTACCATGCCTCAAACCTTTTGGCAAACTGATTTGATCCGAAACATCGCTCCAGTTTTTTAAATCAGTAGATTGGATCGCACCGTATTTATGATCGCGGTACTTATCGAAATATACCATCCAATTGTTGCCGGTTTTCAGGGTAGTTGGCCCTTCTGCCCAGTAATTTCCGGTAATGGGGTTCCCAGCTTTGCTGTAAGGACCAATTAGTTGATCGGAGTAAGCGATTTTGATGTTTTTTTGTGCAGGCTGGCGGGTTTCATCTTTTAAAAACATCACAAACTGTTTACCGTTTTTAACAATGGTAGCATCAATTACATTAAAGCCAGGATCATAAAGGAGTTTAGTTTCCGAAAAGGTTTTGAAATCTTTAGTCGTAACATAATACATCCGGTGGTTGTAGCCGCTCTCCTCTGTCGAAGCTGTTTCGTTAAATTTACCGGTTATGGTAGTAGCCCAATAAATCATATACGTTTTGGTCTGGTTGTCGTAGGTAATTTCGGGTGCCCAGGTGTTTCTTGCACCATCTTCTTTAGCCATAACCGGTAAAAACTGCTGTTCGCTCCAATGGATTAGATCTTTAGAACTAGCATAACCAATTCCTTTATCTTTCCAGCTAACTGTCCATACCATATGAAACAAGCCATCGGCCCCACGGATAATGCAAGGATCGCGCATCAATTTGTCGTTACTCACAGCAGGGGTGAGGAAAGACTGATCATTTTTTAACGCTGTCCATTTATAGGCATCGGTACTGTAGGCCAGGTGAAGCCCATCTTCGCCATTGCCCTTAAAATAGGCGAAAAGATAAATTTCCTTTTTATACTGAGCCTGCACATTTAAAACAGCCGAAATAAACAGTAAAACGGTGTAGAATAGTTTCTTCATGATTTTATTTTTGCGTTACAACAATTACAAAACCGCCGTATGGTTTCATCTTGATGGGAGGGGGAGATTTAATGTCTATGCTTCCGGTGATAAAATCAGCACCTTGCTCGGCATCTGTAATGATTTCAGCCTCTTTTGCATTGAATTTTGAAAAATCAAGGTAGACTATCTTATCCGAATTTTCGCCATTTATACCGGCGATATACCATTTAGAACCCGCTTTGCGTGCCATTACTACAAATTTACCAGGGTAACCATCAATAAATTTGGTGTCTTGCCAGCTTGCCGGAAAAGTTTGCAAAAATGATTTTACGTAGGCTGGTACTGTGGCCATTCCTTCCGGAGATTCGGCCAGGTGCTGCACGCCCGATTGAAAAATTACGGGTAAAGCCAACTCGAATGCACTGCTGGTTTTACGTTTAATGTTTGCAATTTTATACAAAGTCATGGGCGTAAAATCCATCGGGTCGAAAACATTGCGGGTAAAAGGAATGGTGGTGGCATGCATGGGCTCTTCGTTGGCATTGTTCTGTTCAAATGTGATAAATTCCATGCCCTTGATCGATTCCATGGTCATTAAATTCGGGTAGGTTCTTTGCCAGCCTCTCGGTAATGTGGCGCCATGGCAGTTCACGCTAAGGTTGTATTTCGCTGCATCTTCAAATATTTCGAGATAATAGCGGATCATCGATTGGCCATCGCCACCAAAGAAATCTATTTTAACGCCCTTAATGCCCATTTCCTGTAAGCGTGCGAATTCTTTTAGCCTTTCTTCGCGGTTGTTGAGCTTATTTTTTGGGGTATATTTCACCGTATTCCAGTCGCCGGCCGAGTTGTACCACAACAGCAGGCCCACCTTTTTTTGTTTGGCGTAATCGGCCAGTTCCTTCATTTTTTCGTAGCCGATATTGCGGTCCCAGTTAACATCAATTAAGCAATATTCCCAATGCATATCGGCTGCAAAATCGATGTATTGCTTTTGGATATCGTAGGTGATCGAATTGTCTTTTAGCGTAATCCAGCTCCACGAAGCTTTACCCAGCTGAAAATTGGCCGGATTGATGTTCGTCTTTGCCGGATAGGCCAGATCGGTACCCAGACTGGATTCGGTAACTGTTTTTAAGCTGCCTATGGCAATAATACGCCACGGGGTGTACCAGGGCAAAGTAGATTGGGGATTTACATTTTGACCGGTATAAGCTTCTCTCTTATCGGGTAAACCAACCTGATAATTACCCTTTGCTGAGTTTTGCTGCAAGCGGGTAGCGCAGTAATTACTATCCAAACCGGTTTCTGAAACCAGTAGCCAGGTGTTTTTATAGTTGAAAAGTGCCGGATAAACCCAGCCTGCGGCAGTTGGTGCCGCAGTACCTACGGCTATATCTTTCTGGTAATACTCTTCGTAAGATGGATTAGTAGCTTCCCAGCCTGTTTTAGCTACCGACATAGGCTGCATCCAGGCTTTCGAACTTCCGAAAAAGTGAAAGCTGGTTTTTTCTTCGGTAATTTGTTTGGTGCTGGTGTCGCGGTCAGGAAAATAGTAGCGGAAAGCTACGCCATCGTTCGATACCTGAAAAATAACATCTATTTTTTTTGAAGCGGCATTTTGCAGGTGAAAAACCCTTTTTTGTGCCAGATACTGATGGTTTAACCGTTTACTGTTTTGCAAAATGTAGCTGTCTTTTACCTGCTCATTTTTAGATACTGAAAGCAGCGAGAGGTTTTTACTGAAATCCTCATCAGCTCTTACCAGGCCCAGCGCAGACTGATCCAGCACTTTTTCTGAATTTTTGCTGATCGCGTAAAACAAGGCTTTGTTTTTGATAAATACAGAAACCGAAAGGGATTTATCGGGACTGTTTATCTGATATTGAATTTGTGCACTGGCCATTTGTGTTAAAGCCAGCATTAAAAAAGAGGTCTTAAATAATATTTTTTTCATTTTTGATTATTTTAATTCAAGAACCACAACCGATTGAGCGGGTAATTCTACCTTTAAAGTGTTTCCTGATTTTTTTGCGCCGTTAAATTTGGTGTTGTGCACTTTATCGGCATTTGCAAAACTATTTACATCGGTTAGTTTGGCCGAAGTTAAGATCTGCCCGGTAACTGTGCTCCATTTCAAGCCATCTAAAGCTGTGCTTAAAGCAATTTTCCTGTTTGGATCGAGGTTAACCAACGAAATATGAATCGCACCGCTTGCATCCTGCGAAGCAGAAATGTTTAAAGCTGGAATTTTTTGGTCCCCTACGGTGTAGTCGGGGCTGTTAAAGGCAATTGGTAAGTATTTAGCATCCTGGTGCACCTTGTACAAATCAAAAACATGGTAGGTAGGGGTGAGGATCATTTTATTCTTTTCGGTTAAAATTAAGGCCTGGAGTACATTAACGGTTTGTGCCAGGTTGGCCATTTTTACACGGTCAGAATGGTTGTTAAAGATGTTTAATGTAGTGCCGGCAATAAGTGCATCGCGTAAGCTGTTTTGCTGATACAGGAAACCTGGATTTGTTCCGGGTTCTACATCCGTCCAGATTCCCCATTCGTCTACCACTAAGGCCACTTTCTTTTTCGGATCGTATTTGTCCATAATGGCCGAGTGTTTGGTTACCAGCTCTTCCATTTTTAAACAGTTTTTCATGGTCGAGAAATACTGCGCTTCATCAAATTTGGTAGCCGATCCTTTAGTACCCCAGTTTCCTGTTGGGATGGTATAATAATGCAAAGTTAGGCCCCACATTTGGTTGCCTATATTTTTCATGCAGGTTTCGGTCCAGTTATAATCGCCCGAGTTTGCACCGCTGGCAATCCTTTTTAACGGTGCGCCCGGATAGTTGCGGGCATAGGTTGCATACCTGCGGTATAAATCAGAATAGTATGCAGGAGTCATATTGCCACCACATCCCCAGCTTTCGTTTCCTACGCCCCAAAATGTTACTTTCCATGGTTTTTCTCGCCCGTTTTGGCTACGGATGGCGGTCATTGGGCTCACCCCATCAAAATTCAGGTACTCTACCCATTTGGCCATTTCTTCAACGGTTCCGCTGCCCACGTTGCCCGCAATGTAAGGTTCGCAATCAATCATCTGGCAGAGATCTAAAAACTCGTGGGTTCCAAAGCTATTGTCTTCAGTTACGCCGCCCCAGTTGGTGTTCACCATTTTTGGGCGCTGGTTTCGTGGACCAATACCGTCTCTCCAATGGTATTCATCGGCAAAGCAACCACCTGGCCAGCGCAGGTTAGGTACTTTTATTTTTTTTAAGGCATCTACAATATCAAGTCTGATCCGTCCTTTATTTGGAATAGTTGAGTTTTCATCTACCCAAAAACCATCGTAAATACAACGGCCCAGGTGCTCAGAAAAATGTCCGTAAATGTGTTTGCTTACCACCTGGTCGCCTCCGGCTTTGATGGTGAGCTGTGTTTCATTTTGTGCCTGCGCCAGTATAGAAGTGCCCAGCAAGGCTATACCGGCAAATAATTTTTTGATCATCATTTTGTAGCGTATATTTAATTGAATGGGATTTTTATTACGTTAAAAGAGTAAGGCTTTAAAGTCAGGTTCAGGTTTTTGCCTTTTAAGCTTACTGTGCTGGTTTGCGGACTCACAGCAAGCGGATTTTCGAAAGAATTAATCTGGTTTAAATTCGTGTTGGCCAATTCTTCATTGGTGCCCTTGCTTTTCAATTTAAGTTTCCCATCCAGGTTAAAATCAATAGCCTGAGCCTGATCTGAATTATTGGTAATTTTTATAATCAGCTCTTTTTTACCTTTATCGGTTACCGCAGAAGCGTATAATCCATCCTGACCGGTAATGTTTTTATCGCCCAAAGTAATGGCTACCACATCGGTGCCTTTATTGGTCGAAAAAAGTTTTTGTACATAATAATCAGGCGTGCCGTACGATTTCAGGTTATCCACCCAAATCATATCGGGAGCCCATTGCCAGGCATCGATATGTGCAAAAAGCGGAGCATAAGAAGCCATTTGTACTACATCGGCATTGCGCTCCAAACCCGTCATTAAAGAGGCAGATGCCAGCGCACTTTGCCAGTTATTTTTATTGTTGCCGGTAATATTGCCACTGGCATGTACAGCATATTCGCCTACAAAAACTTTTGAGCCGTTACGTGGATAATTGTCGTACCTGCCTGCATTTTTTAAAAACCAATCGGCCGGGCGATAATAATGTTCATCTATAAAATCGGCATTGTTGCTTCTTAAAGTATTGTTCAACAGGTTAAAGCGATCGCCTTCAGGGTCGGTACCCGAACTGTTGATGAGTTTAAAATCAGGGTATTTAGCTTTGATGGCTTTGGTAAAAATTGCTACCCTTTCTAAATATTGAGGACCCCAGTTTTCGTTACCTACGCCCATCATTTTTAAATTGAAAGGTTTCGGGTGACCTAAATCGGCGCGCATTTTACCCCATTTGGTGGTGATATCGCCATTGGCAAATTCAATCAGGTCTAAAGCATCCTGTACATAAGGATCCAGTTCATCAAGTGAGGCCACTTCGGCCGAGTTAAACTGGCAGGCCATACCACAGTTTAAGATTGGTAAAGCATCCGAGCCAATATCTTCGGCCAGTTGAAAATATTCGAAAAAACCCAAACCAAAGCTTTGGTAATAATCAGGTGCGGGACGGTGTGCAAACTCGGTATTCCAGCGGTTCATAATCAATTGCCTGTTTTCAATCGGGCCAATGGTTTTCTTCCATTGGTAACGGTTGGCCAGATCGGTTCCTTCTACAATACAGCCCCCAGGGAAGCGGATAAAGCCGGGTTTCATATCGGCCAGTAACTGTACCATATCTGCCCTTAAACCTTGCGGACGATTTCTCCAGGTATCGCCGGGAAACAAAGAGATCATATCCAGATCTATATTTCCGTTGCCCTGAAATAAAATAGAAAATTTGGCTTTAGGGTCGGTTTCGGTAGCTGTAAAGCTAGCCGATTGCTTTTTCCAGTCGTTCCCCGTTTGATCAGGGGTTAAGCTTCCTTGCCCAATTATTTTGTTGCTGGCATCTTTTAACAGTAGTACCAGTTTAATCCCAGGCTTGGTTTGGCGGTACATGACCGAGAAATCGTAACGTAATCCTTTTTTAACACCAATGCCTTTAAATCCCTCGTTAACGAGTTCAAAATCGTCTGTTTGTTTCTTTACCTGTAAATACCGGGGATTGGCGGTATTCACCTCCTTGCGGTTTACCACCAATATTTCGCCTTCCTGCGGCCTTTTTCTTTGAATACTCCAGCCCATTAAAGGTTTAGCAAACTCGAACGAACGGTTTTTGATGAGCTCGGCATAAATACCGCCATCTGCACCAAAATTAATGTCTTCAAAAAATACACCCCACATATTTGGCTGTACTTTGGTCACAGATTGATCGATGCTTACTTTAATGGTTTTGGGTGCCTGTGCAAATGTGTTGGGCGCTAAGCCAAAGCCGGTTAGGCCATACATCGCGCATGCACATATCACACCCTTTAAAGGAGAATTTAATTTCATACGGTTTAATATTAGGAAGATTCTAATCGTAAAAGTAAAATATTTAAAATAATAAACGTTAATTTAACATTTATTTTTTTGTTGCCTGTCAATTTTGTTCATAAATTCTAGCATATTAGCATTCACAATAATGATATGACGGGCGAAAATTGGTCAGGGAGTAGTAAAAGGGTTTAGTAAAGTAACTTTTTACTTGATGTTTTTAATTTAATTTAAAGAAACCTTTAAAATCTTTCTTATAACATATTGTCATGCTTAAAAAGCAGGATACTACAGGATGCACGTTAAAAATATACTATTTACATTCGGCTTGAATCAATTAACCGTTGTTACCACGCTTCTGTTAAGATTCGCTAACCAATTGTATATGATGAGCCTTCGTTACGCCAATATTTATTGTATTGATGATATTTTTTGCAGGGCTGTTTGTGCCCGGAAAGCAATTTCATTCCATCGAAAAGTTAATATGGATTTCAAAAAATATCTTTTGCTTACGCTGCTAAATGTATTTGCATTTTATGGTTTCGCGCAGCAAAAAAGCGTATCTGCCAACACCGATCCGAAAACACTAAAGCTCTTTTTCGAAAAGGCCTACCTGCAAACCGATCGGGCTTATTACAGCACCGGCGAAACGATTTGGTTCAGTGCCTATCTGGTTAACGGAAAAAGTACGAGTTTAACCGCTACGAGCAATAACCTGTATGTCGAACTGGTATCCTCAAAATCAGTTGTGCTCGATAGTAAAATTATCAGAATTGATGGCGGTTTGGGCAAAGGCGATTTTGAGTTAAAAGATTCCATAGCTTCGGGCTGGTACAACATCAGGGCTTATACAAGCTGGATGCGGAATTTCGGTAATGATTTTGTGTTTCAGAAAAGAATATACGTAAGCAATAATATTGTAGAAAATGCTTCATATTTTACCCGTAACACGACGAAGAATGATGGAGCAGCAACAGCCAAATCAAAATCGATCGCATTTTTCCCGGAAGGTGGCTCGCTGGTTGAGGGCTTAACGAGCGTGGTCGCTTTTAAAACCAACGATGAACTGGGCAACGGGCTAAAAGCAACGGGAAGCATAATCTCATCAAAGGGCGATACTGTGGCTACATTTAACAGTACCGAAGCCGGAATGGGCATTTTTGCCTTAACACCTCAACCAGGCGAAAAGTACCGTGTTGCCGGGTATTACGGCCAGGAAAAATTTTCGGCTACATTGCCGGCTATATTGGGTAAAGGTCTATCGCTGCATGTTACTACCGATTCGGCCAATATCAAAGCAATAATTAGTGCCAATTCTCCCGTTTTCGCCGAATTAAAAGATAAAAGTATATCCATTCTGGTTAAACATGCCGGTGATGTAATTTACTCGGGTGCTATTAAACTCAGCAAGCCTACAGTTTCGGTTAGCATCCCAACCAAAGGTTTTCCAAAGGGAATTTCGGCGCTTACACTCCTTGATGATCAGGGCAGGCCTAATTGCGAAAGACTTGTATTTATCCAGGGTGATGAAAATATCCAGATGGCCATAACGGCAGATAAGGCCACCTACAAAGCCCGTGAAAAGGTGACTTTAAAGCTTAAAACGAGCAATACGCTGGGGCAGCCGGTTAAAACTACCCTCTCTCTGGCGGCTGTTGATGAAATGATTCCGGATGATGGGCAAAATATCATGGCTTATCTGTTGCTGCAATCGGAGGTTAAGGGGGAGGTTAAAAATGCTGCACAATATTTTGATCAAAGTAATCCATCGCGCTTAAAGCAGCTCGATTTGTTATTGCTCACCCAGGGCTGGAGAGATTATCTCTGGAAAAAACTGGCCGATTCGAGTATTAAAATCAGCTATATGCCCGAACCAGGTATTACCATTAAAGGTTCGGTAAGAGAAAAACTGGCCAATAAACCACTGGCCAACATGAACATCACTTTATTTGGCTCTAATTTTACAGGCGATAAACTTTTTACCACCAAAACCGACCAGGAAGGAAATTATTTCCTCGATGGCTTAAAGTGGTTCGGCAACCAGTCAATTAAAATTTCATCAAAAGACGATAAAGGCAAAAAAGGAGGCTGGCTGAAGATCGATACCTTAATTAAGCCCTTAAACCTGGCTTCGTTAAAAATGCCACAAACGGATATTCCAAATCCTTTAAATGTAGAGTTGGGTAAACGCATGGATTATAACCGTACCTATAAATTTGGCGATTCTATAACACTGAGCGAAGTGGAAATTAAAGCAGCGAAGAGCAGGCAGGTGAATCTTTTTGAAGAAACTTTAACCACATTCGGTTATCCCGAGCAGGTTTTTAACATTACCGCAGCCGACTATTCGTATAAAGGGCTGGAACATTTTCTGTTAACCAAAGCCAATGGCGCCATGCCGGCAGATGAGGGAGATAGTATCAGTAACGAAGGGATAACTTTTATTGCCAACGGGAAAAGAATAAGGCCCAGGATTAAGGTAAATAATAGGGAAGAACTGGTAGCTGAACGGCTGGATTACTACAGTTTAACCATGGATCAGATTAACCAGGTGAAAATTCAGCACTTAATTGGAAGTACCGGTAATGATGTGTACCTCATAAGTCT
Source organism: Sphingobacteriaceae bacterium (assembly GCA_965284455.1). Lineage (GTDB taxonomy): Bacteria > Bacteroidota > Bacteroidia > Sphingobacteriales > Sphingobacteriaceae > Pedobacter. The sequence goes on along the minus strand of OZ260086.1, from coordinate 2,729,496 downwards.
GAATTTAAAAGACGAGGCACTGCTTGGCTCAAATTTAAATCTGTTAAATGTTAATTTGAACGGATACTACAACGCCCGTACCTTTTATTCTCCCAATTATGCCAACCCAGCTACTCAAAGTAAAGATTTAAGGACCACTGTATTCTGGAACCCCAGCATAAAAACAAACGAAAACGGAGAGGCAACCATTACTTTTTACAACAGTGACAATAAGAGCAATGTGCGCATTAAAGCCGATGGAATTACAGATAAAGGAATTGCTGTGGCGGCCAAAACCGGATATAAAATTCAGTAAACAGTTAACATACAAACATGAACAAACTACATTTTCAATAAAACAGTTATGAACATCAAAATCTTCATTTTCTGTTTAATCAGCTTTATATTTTCTTCTGGTGCCATTTTTGCCCAGCGCCAGATGGAAAAGCTGGGGCGTGGGTTAATTGCCGTACGCCAGAATAAAGATTCGGTTTATGTAGGCTGGCGTGTATTGGGCACCGATCCCGATGATATTGCTTTTAACCTATACCGTAAAACCGGAACCAGCGAAGCTGTAAAGCTCAATCACGCTCCAATTACCCAAAGCAGCAATTTTATCGATGCCAGCGTTAAGTTTGCGCAGGCCAACAGCTATTTTGTTAACCGGTTTTAAACGGTCATGAGCTCGAGGCGAGTAAGGCTTTTACTTTGGCAGCCAACCAATCTGTTCAGCAATATTTAACCATCCCGTTAAAAACGCCGGCAGGATATAGCCCAAACGATGTTTCGGTTGGTGATTTAGATGGCGATGGAGAGTACGATATTGTGCTGCACCAAACCGGTAGGGGCCACGATAATTCCTCAAACGGAATCACCGATCCACCAATTTTTCAGGCCTACAAGCTGGATGGGACATTTTTATGGGAAATTAACCTGGGCAAAAATATCCGCGAAGGGGCGCATTACACCCAGTTTATGGTGTACGATCTGGATGGTGATGGCGTAGCCGAAATGGTTTGTAAAACTGCTGATGGCACGGTAGATGGGAAAGGAAAAGTAATTGGCGATGCCACAAAAGATTACCGCAACAGCAATGGTAAGATATTGGATGGCCCCGAATTTTTAACCGTTTTTAGTGGCAGAACAGGCGAAGCCCTGGCCACCACTGATTACATTCCTGCCCGTGGCGATATTGGAGCCTGGGGCGGTAAAGGTGGTAATGGCAAAAACGACAATACCGGTAACCGCGTAGATAGGTTTAATGCCTGTGTAGCTTATTTAGATGGCATTCACCCCAGTGTGGTAATGTGCAGGGGATACTACGGCCGGACAGTTTTGGCTGCCTGGGACTGGCGCAATGGCAAACTAAGCTCGCGCTGGGTATTTGATAGCAAAGATGGGAAAAACCCTTATTCTGGTCAGGGTAACCATAACCTCACCGTTGCCGATGTAGATGGCGATGGTAAAGATGAAATTATTTATGGTTCTATGTGTGTTGATGATAATGGAAAAGGTTTGTACACCACGGGTTTAAGGCATGGTGATGCCATTCATGTTTCAGATCTTGATCCCGAACATCCGGGTTTAGAAGTTTTTGGTGTACATGAAATTGAAGAAGGTACAAAAGGTCCGGGGGCAGCAGTTTATGCCGCCAAAACCGGCGAAATATTATGGAAAGGTTCGGATGATGAAGATGTAGGCAGAGGCGTGGCCGATAACATTGATAACACCCGTTATGGCGCACAGATGTGGTGGTCGGGATCGAACGGACTATATGACATGAAGGGGAACAGGATTGGCGATCAGCCGCGGTCTACCAATTTCCTGATTTACTGGGATGGGGATTTATCGCGAGAACTTTTAGATGGTAACCACATTGATAAATACAATGGCGGGCGGCTTTTTACCGCCGATGGCTGCGTATCGAACAATGGCACGAAATCTACCCCGGCTTTAAGCGCCGATTTATTTGGCGATTGGCGTGAGGAACTGATTTTGAGAAGCTATGATAATCAGAGCTTACGCATTTATACCACCACTATCCCAACCGAACACCGCAATTATACGCTGATGCACGATCCCCAATACCGTTTAAGCATTGCCTGGCAAAACGATGGTTACAACCAGCCGCCACATACCGGATTTTATTTCGGCTTCGGGATGAAGAAAGCACCAAAACCTAACATTATACTTGTTGATCCAAAAAAATAAATATGCGCATTACTAAGCCCTTTTTATTGTTCTGTTTGCTCTTGCCGGCAACATTATTTGCCCAGCGCCAGATGGAAGCATTGGGCAGGGGCGTGGTTGCGGTGCACATGCCGGGCGATAGTGTTTTTGTAAGCTGGCGGGTTTTAGGCACCGATCCTGATGATATTGCATTTAATCTTTACCGCAAAACGAATCGTAGCGAAATAGTAAAACTAAACCAGACACCCATAACCGGTGCCACAATTTTTACCGATAAAAAAGCAGATTTCACTGTAGATAATGAATGGTTCGTAAAGCCGGTTATTCATGGGAAAGAACAGAATGAAAGTGCTGCTTTTGCCTTACAAAAAAATACCGCTGCCAAACCATATTTGTCTGTCCCCCTAAAAACTTTGGCTGGTTATACACCTAACGATGTTTCGGTTGGCGATTTGGATGGTGATGGGGAATATGAAATTGTTTTACATCAGGCAGGCATAGCGCATGATAATTCCCATCCTGGTTTCACTTCCGAGTCTTTGCTGGAGGCCTATAAACTGGATGGTACCTTTCTATGGCGCATTAACCTGGGCAAAAATATTCGCGAAGGAGCACATTATACCCAGTTTATGGTGTACGACCTGGATGGCGATGGAAGGGCAGAAATAGCTTGCAAAACAGCGGATGGAACAATTGATGGAAAAGGAAAAGTGATCGGCGATTCGACCAAAGACTGGAGAAATAAAAGCGGATATATTTTAGCCGGTCCGGAGTTTCTGACTGTTTTTGATGGCCTAACCGGCGCTGAAATTACGACCACTAACTTTATTCCTACCCGTTCTCCTAATCTCAATCCTTCGCCCGAAGAACTAAAAAAGACCTGGGGAGATGCTTATGGCAACAGAATGGACCGTTTTTTAGCTGCTGTGGCTTATCTCGACGGAAAACACCCCAGTTTAATTATGAGCAGGGGATATTACACCCGTACTTTTATAACGGCCTGGGATTTTAACGGAAAAAACCTCCAAAAAAAATGGACTTTCGATAGTGGTGAGTCTGGCAATAAGCGATATAGCGGTCAGGGAAACCATAATTTAAGTATTACTGATGTAGATAGCGATGGTAAAGATGAAATTATTTATGGCGCCATGACGATCGATGATGATGGAAAAGGATTATATACCACCGGTTTAGGCCATGGCGATGCTTTGCATGTTGGCGATTTGGACCCCGACAGGCCCGGATTGGAAGTGTTCGATATTCAGGAAAGGTTTTCGGATGCCGGGGCAAACTTCAGGGACGCCAGAACAGGAGAGGTTTTATGGAAGAAAGCTTCGGTAAGTGCCGGGGCGGATGGCGAAGGACCGGGGAGAGGGCTGGCATTAAACATCGACCCCAGATACCGGGGATCTGAGTGCTGGGTGGCCGGGGCAGGAATCACAGGTATGTTTGATGCCAAAGGCAACAAAATTTCGAATATCACCCCAAGTGTTAACTTCGGTATTTTTTGGGATGGCGACTGCCAGAGCGAACTTTTAAACAGCACTTCGATTGATAAGTGGGATTATGAAAATGCTAAAACCGTTCGGCTGCTGAACGCAAGGGCCTACAACTGCTTATCCAATAATGGAACGAAATCTACCCCCGCATTATCGGCCGATATTTTGGGCGATTGGCGCGAGGAAGTGATTTACCGTACTGCCGATGCCAGCGAACTGAGGATATTTACCTCTACCATTCCAACCACGCACCGCTTTTACACCTTTATGCACGATCCGCAGTACCGCTTAAGTATTGCCTGGCAAAATGTAGGTTACAATCAGCCACCACATACCAGTTTTTACATGGGCGATGATATGAACCAACCGCCGAAACCTAATATTAAACTAACTAAAAGCCACCGCAATTCTCAATAAATAATCATGAAAAAATATAGCTACCTCCTAACCGGAGTAATCATTACCCTCGCCACGCTTGCTTTTGTTGCACCGCATAAACCAGCTTTACATACCATTGGCGATTCTACCGTTCGCAACTCCAATAAAGAAACCTGGGGTTGGGGAACGCCCATAGCCGAACTTTTCGATACCACAAGAATCCATGTCGAAAACAATGCCATGGCTGGCCGGAGTACCCGTACTTACCTTTCAGAAGGTCGTTGGGATAAGGTATTGGAAACATTAAAGCCTGGCGATTTCGTAACCATGCAGTTTGGCCATAACGATGGCAGCGCACCCGACACCACAAAGGCAGGGAGAAGGGGTGTTTTAAAAGGAACCGGCGAAGAAACCAAAGTTTTAACCTGGCCTGATGGAAAAGTAGAAACCGTGCATACCTATGGCTGGTATATCCGCAAATTTGTGCGCGAAACCAAAGCAAAAGGAGCTACGCCCATTGTCGTTTCCATGATTCCGCGAAACATCTTTAAAAATGGTAAGGTTTTGCGTGCCAGTAACGATTTCGGCAAATGGGCCGCAGAAGTTGCGCAACAGGAAAATGCCTTTTTTGTCGACCTGAATCAAATTACAGCCGATAAATACGATGCACTTGGCCCCGAAAAAGTAAAACTGTATTTCCCAGGCGATCATACCCATACCAATTTGGAAGGCGCAAAAGTGAATGCCCAATCGGTAGTGGAAGGTATTAAGGCGCTAAAGGATTGTGATTTGAAAAAGTATTTGAAAGAGTAAAAGTCGGAAGTCCGAAAGTCCGATGTCCGAAGACTAAAGCTGAAAGACCAAAGCGTTAATATTCCCCGTCATTGCGAGGCATGAAGCAATCTCTCAAGTGTAACCAAATATCTGTGCAACCCATTAATCTGTGTAACCAAGCCCGAAGGGTTTAATCATTCAAAAATGAAATCAACTAAATACCTACACCTCATTCTCTTAACCGCATTCATAATTTTTTCTTCCTGCATTGTATTAAAGCAGCAGGCTAAACCCACTTTATTCCTCATTGGCGATTCGACCGTAAAAAACGGAAAGGGCAAAGGAGATGGTTCTTTGTGGGGCTGGGGGAGTTTTATTGGCAATTTGTTCGATACCAATAAAATAACAGTTGAAAATGATGCCCTGGGTGGAACCAGCAGCCGTACCTTTCAAACCAATGGCCTTTGGGATGCTGTGCTGGTAAAAATTAAAAAAGGCGATTTCGTAATGATGCAGTTCGGGCATAACGACAGCAGTCCGCTAGATGATACTGCCCGCGCCCGTGGCACCATAAAAGGAATTGGTATGGAAAGCAAAGACACCTACAATCCCATTAAGAAAAAGCAGGAAACCGTTTATACCTATGGCTGGTATATGCGCAAATTTATTAATGATGTTAAGGCCAAAGGTGCAACACCTATCATCTGCTCGTCTATTCCACGTAACCCGGTTAAAGGCGATCAGGTAGTTTTGGTCAACGATAGTTATGCAGGCTGGGCAGAAGAAGTGGCCAAAGCCGAAAAAATCGATTTTATCCCCTTAAACAAAATTATTAAAGATAAATACGCTGCCTTAAGTGCCTCAGAGGTTAAAAGTTTTTTTACCGAGAAAGATCATACCCACACCAACGAAGCAGGTGCACAGTTAAATGCAGCAGCAGTAGTAGAAGGATTAAAGTCTTTACCAAATAACAAGCTTAATCAGTACCTCAAATAACACCTAAGCAGGATACTACAGGATGCCAACATGCGATTATTGTCTTATTTTAACAGCCTAACCAAATACCAGCGGTGCTAAAACCGTCCTTTTTATGCAGAAAGTTAACCGAATTTTAAAAGTACTCATGGGCATTGCTTTCATCATTTTGAGCATTGCGCAAACCCATGCCCAAAGTATTTCGCTGGCGGGCAAGTGGCGTTTCAAAACTGATGCTAAAGATGAAGGCATGAAAGGGAAGTGGTATTCAACTGTGCTTCCCGAAGCTATTCAGCTGCCCGGGTCAATGGCCGAAAATTTAAAAGGCGATGATATTACCCTCAAAACAAAATGGACAGGCAGTATATACGATAGTTCATACTTTTTTCATCCACGTTTAGCCAAATACCGCAAAGCTGATAACCTTAAAATACCTTTTTGGCTCACACGGCTAAACATTATACCGGTGCGGCATGGTATCAGAAAGATGTTGAAATCCCAGCCAACTGGAAAGGTAAAAGAGTGGTACTTTCTTTAGAATATCCGCATTCAGAAACACGGGTTTGGATAGATGACATGGAGATAGGTACCCAATTTACTTTTGTAGTAGCCCAGAATTTTGAACTGCCCGCAAATTTAAAAGCCGGAAAACATACCATTACCTTGTTAATCGATAACCGCATTAAGGCCATAAATGTGGGGCAGGATTCGCACAGTTTAACCGATCATACCCAGGGCAACTGGAATGGTGTGGTAGGCAAAATGGAACTGCTGGCAGGCCCGCCTGTTTATTTTGAAGATATACAGGTTTATCCCGATTTAAAAAATAAATCGGCTAAAGTTAAAATTCAGCTTAAAGCCAGTGCCAACCAATCTGCTACCGGAAAAATTACACTTTCTGCTGCAACTTTCAATACCAAAAATGTAATCGAGGTTAAACCCGTAACAGCGCCCTATCAAATCACCAATGGCGAAGGTACTTTGGAAATCAATTTGCCAATTGGCGATAAAATAGCCACCTGGGATGAGTTCGATCCGGCACTGTATCGTTTAACAGCTGCTTTGGTTTCGAAGGATGGTAAAAAGGACGAGAAAAAAGTACAGTTCGGGATGCGCGAGTTTAAAGCTGTAGGCCGATCTTTTGAAATAAACGGCAGACCGGTGTTTTTGCGTGGTACCGTAAACAATTGCGAATTTCCTTTAACGGGCTATCCCTCAATGGATGTTGCCGCCTGGATACGCATCTTTAAAATATCGAAAGCCCATGGATTAAACCACATGCGCTTTCACTCCTGGTGCCCACCTGAAGCTGCTTTTATTGCTGCAGATCAGATTGGATTTTACCTGCAACCCGAAGGACCAAGCTGGGCCAATCATGGTTCGTCTATCGGAGATGGTAAACCGATTGATCAGTTTATTTACGACGAAACCAACCGCATGACTAAAAACTATGGCAACTACGCCTCTTTTTGTATGATGGCCTATGGAAACGAGCCACGCGGCAGGCAGGTAGAGTACCTCACCAAATTTAATAATTACTGGAAAGCCAAAGATTCGAGAAGGTTGTACACAGGCGCATCGGTAGGTGGTAGCTGGCCGGTTATTCCAAATAACGAATTTATGGTGCGTGCAGGTGCCAGAGGGCTTGACTGGGGCAGGAAACCTGAAAGTATTTCCACCTATGCCAAACAGATTGAGCAGTTTACTGTGCCTTTTGTGGCGCACGAAATGGGACAGTACTGTGCATTCCCAAATTTCGACGAAATAAAAAAATACACCGGGGTTTACCGCGCCAAGAACTTCGAAATGTTTGATGAAGACCTTAAAGATCACGATATGGCTGATCAGGCCCATGACTTTTTAATGGCTTCGGGTAAATTACAGGCACTTTGCTATAAAAATGAAATCGAAAAAGCATTGCGCACGCCAAATTACAACGGTTACCAGCTCTTGTCTTTAAATGATTATCCGGGGCAGGGCACAGCGCTGGTTGGTGTTTTAGATGCTTTCTGGGACGAAAAAGGATATATCACGGCTAAAGAATTCAAGCGTTTTTCTAATAGTACCGTGCCTTTGTTAAAAGTTTCGAAATTTGTGTTTACCAATGCCGAAACCCTCGAGGCTGCGGTAGAAGTAGCGCATTTTGGCAAAGCACCTATTGAAAATGCAAAACTTTCCTGGACGGCAAAAGATGAAAGTGGCGCCCTTATTGCCAGGGGTAATTTCAGCCCTAAAACCTTAGCGGTTACCAACTGTATTGCTATCGGAGAGCTTAAAATTCCTTTAAATACCATTACTAAGGCAGCAAAGCTGAAACTGGAAGTTACGGTTGATGGAACTGAGTTTGCCAACGACTGGAATTTCTGGGTTTATCCGGCGCAGCTGCCAGCGGTTAAAAGCGAGGTATATTATTGTACCAGTTTAGATGATAAAGCCCAGTCGGTTTTGGCCGCGGGTGGCAATGTTTTCCTCAACGCATCGGGCAAGGTGGTAAAAGGAAAAGAAGTTGTACAAACTTTTTTACCTGTTTTTTGGAATACTTCCTGGTTTAAAATGCGCCCGCCGCATACTTTGGGCATTTTATGCGATCCAAAACATGCTGCTTTTAACAGTTTTCCAACCGATTTCCACAGCGATATGCAATGGTGGGAAATTGTAAACAAAGCGCAGGTAATGAACATCGAAGATTTTCCAGCTGGCTTTAGGCCCATTATACAGCCAATCGATACCTGGTTCTTAAACCGTCGTCTGGCCTTGGTTTTTGAAGCAAAAGTGGGTAAAGGAAAGCTGATTGTTTCGAGCGCAAACCTATCTCCCGATCTGAAAGAAGCTCCGGCCGCACAGCAACTTTATTTCAGTTTGCAGCAGTACATGTTGTCCAACCAGTTTAATCCAAAATATGAAGTTGCTTTTAGCACCGTGAAAGATATCTTCGAAAGTCCGTCGAAAATTCAGTTCGATACCTTTACAAAAGATAGTCCCGATGAGTTAAAAGTAAAACCTAAAACAAATTAATTAAGATAAGCGAAATAACATGAAGAAATTTGTATTCAGCACCGCACTAATATGCAGCATAGCTACCCAGGTACTTTTCGCCCAGAAAATCCCGAATAAAAAAGAGGTTTTAAAGGTATTAAAATCTACGAACGCTTATTTCATGAATAAGTGGCCCGATGCCGGCAAATCGATCATCACCAATAAGGAAAGACCAAGCAACATCTGGACAAGGGCTGTTTACTACGAAGGGCTGATGAACCTGTATAAAATCAGTCCAGAAAAAGCATATTACGATTATGCCGTACAATGGGGACAGAAACACAATTGGGGTTTAAGAAATGGCATTGCCACAAAAAATGCCGATGATCAGGCTTGCGGGCAAACTTACATTGATCTTTACCTGATTGATAAACAACCTGAACGCATAAAAGATATAAAGGCTTCGATAGATCTGGTGATGCAATCGGGCAAGGTTAACGACTGGACCTGGATTGATGCGATACAAATGGGGATGCCTTTTTGCCAAACTGGGCAAATTATACAACGACACCAGTTATTACAATTACATGTACAAAATGTACCTGCATTCGAAAAATACCGAAGGTGGTGGCTTGTACAATGCAAAAGACGGGCTTTGGTGGCGCGATAAAGATTTTGTACCGCCATATAAAGAGCCCAACGGCGAAGATTGTTATTGGAGCAGGGGCAATGGCTGGGTGGTTGCCGCACTCGTACGCGTTTTGGAAATTATTCCTGCAAATGAACCACACCGCAACGAATATTTAAAAACATATCAGGAAATGATCAAAGCCCTGGTACCTATTCAGCGTGCCGATGGTTTTTGGAATGTGAGTTTGCACGATGCCACACATTTTGGCGGCAAAGAAACCTCAGGAACAGCATTATTTACCTACGGTATGGCCTGGGGTGTAAACCAGGGCATTTTAGATAAGGCCACTTATTTGCCTATTATTACCAAAGCCTGGAATGCCATGAGCACAGATGCCGTTCAGAAGAATGGTTTTATCGGTTACATGCAGGGCACAGGTAAAGAACCTAAAGATGGGCAACCGGTTAGCTATACCAGCATGCCCGATTTTGAAGATTATGGTTTGGGCTGTTTCTTATTGGCCGGAACCGAAGTATATAAGCTTAAAAAGTAGGCAGCATGAATTTCAGAAATTTAGCAGGTTTATTGGTATTGATTCCCTTCTTTTTGCTGCCTGAACAAAGCAGGGCACAAAAAGCAGGCATCGCTGTTTCTGAAATTAACAGTGCTTTAGCTTTCCCTGTTGTTGATGGCGAAAAACCTGCAGCCATTTATATTGATGCCAAGGATGCTGAAGTGGTTCATATTGCCGCCGAGGCTTTTAAGGCTGATATTCACTTGTTAACGGGGCAAACCGCTCAGGTTTTGAAAAATAATACTGCTTTAAGTGCTTACCCTATTATTATCGGTACAATGGGGCAGTCGTTTTATATCGATCAATTGGCCAGGGCAGGAAAAATCAATCGCGCCAGTTTATCTGGCAAGTGGGAAACCTTTTCTATTTCGGTTATCGAAAATCCGGTAAAGGGTGTGAAAAGAGCTTTGGTTATTGCTGGCAGCGATAGAAGGGGCACGGCTTATGGTGTTTTTCAACTGTCGCGAATGCTGGGTGTTTCGCCGCTTTGTTGGTGGGCAGATGTTAAACCCGCAGTTAAAAAATCACTTTATGTAAAAGGGCAGCCTTTGGTAGAATCGCCATCGGTTAAATACCGTGGAATTTTTATTAATGATGAAGACTGGGGCATACAGCCCTGGGCGGCTAAAACGATGGATACCGATGTAAAAGACATTGGCCCCAAAACCTACACCAAAATATTCGAATTGCTGCTCAGGCTAAAAGCCAACTACATCTGGCCCGGCATGCACCCTTCAACCAAAGCATTTTATTATTATGCCAATAACCCCGTAATGGCCGATGAATACGCTATTATTTTAGGCTCTAGCCATTGCGAACCGATGCTGCGCAACAATGTTTTTGAATGGGCAGAGAATTTTGAGCACGAATATGGCAAGAAACCGGGCGAGTGGCGTTACGACCTGAACAAAAATGAAATTGCAAATTATTGGACCGACCGCGTAAAACAAGCTAAAAATTACGAATCGGTTTATACCGTAGGGATGCGTGGCATCCACGATGGCAGTATGCCCGGGCCAAAAGATAAAAATGAAAAAGTAAAACTGCTGGGCGAGGTAATTGCCGATCAACGCAGTATTTTGAGTAAAAATATCACTAAACCAGTGAGTTCCATTCCACAGATTTTTTGTCCATACAAAGAAGTATTGTCTTTATATCAGTCTGGTTTAAAATTACCTGATGATGTGACGATTGTTTGGGCCGATGATAATCACGGTTATATCCGTCAGCTTTCTAATCCCGAAGAGCAAAAAAGATCGGGTGGGAGCGGTGTGTATTACCATATCTCGTACTGGGGGGCTCCACAAGATTACCTTTGGCTTTCGTCTATTTCTCCTTCGCTGATGGCTTACGAGTTAACGAAAGCCTATCAATACAAAGCCGACCGCCTTTGGGTAATTAATGTGGGCGATATTAAACCTGCAGAAATGGAAACCCAGTTTGCAATGGATCTGGCCTGGAATGTAAACCAATGGAAACCCGAAAATGCAGATCGATATGCCGAAAGCTGGGCTGCCGAAACCTTTGGTGCCGAATTTGCAAAACCCATTGCCGAAATAAAAGCTGTTTATTATCGCCTGGCGCAAGCCGCCAAACCCGATCATATTGCCAGTGTTAATTTTACCGACGAAGAAGCTGCAGAAAGATTAGCCGCTTACGAAAAGATTTATCATCAGGCCAAAAGTTTAAAAGATCAAATCCCAGCCAGGTTAAGAGATGCTTATTTTGAACTGATCCTTTACCCGGTTGAAGGCGCGATGCTGATGAACCAAAAGATTTTATACGCCAAAAAAAGTTTGGCCTTAGCCGCAAACGGAGATCAATCGGCTTTAAGCTATTCGAAAAAATCGAAAACTGCCTTTGATCAGATTCAGCTGATTACCAAAAAATACAATGAAGAAATTGCTGGCGGTAAATGGAACGGGATGATGAGCTGGAAACCACGTGATTTAGCCGTTTTTAAAATGCCCAAAGTGGCAGATACGGTAGCGGCACAATCATCTGCCCCTAAAGCGAAAGCTGAAGATAAAATAACCGTTCGTGCAACTGAATATGTTGTGAAATCATCGCCGAAAGGACTTTCTTTACAAACCCTTAAAGGACTTGGTTTGGGCGGAAATGGTATTTCTGTATACCCTTTTACATTCAAGCCTTTTAGCGAAAAAGATTTGCAAAATGCGCCTTACGTTAGTTATACCATTGATTTTAAAACGCAGGGCGAGCACCAGATTGAGCTGAAATGTTTACCTACCCAGGGTGTTAATAACGGTATTAAAGTACGTTATGCCATTTCGGTTAATGATGATCAGCCTCAGGTAATTAATATTTCTCCGGCTTCAGAAAATAACATCTGGAAACAGAATGTACTGCAAGGTTACGCCTCGGGCATAACCAAACACCAGATCAATAAAACAGGAAAATCAACAGTTAAAATCTATATGCTCGATCCGGGATTGGTGCTTAACCAGTTGGAAATAAAATAATACAATGAAGAAACTTTTAGTCTTTGCCCTATACTTAATTTTTGCCCTGTCTTTTGTCCAAGCGCAAAGCATAGGCGATTATAAATCCGGTTTTAAAAAAGCAGGAAATATCATTTCATTTTCTACCACCAAAGGTGAGGTGAAATTTGAATTCTGCACGCCAGAAATATTCCGCGTCAGAACCAGCTGGAACGGTAAATTCGAAGCCAACGAAAACCTGATGGTAATTCAGTACAACTGGGCCGATGTTGCCGTTGAAGTTTCGGATAAAAAAGATTATTTTTTGCTTACTACCGCTAAACTGGTAGTTAAACTGTACAAAGCACCATTTAGGCTTGATGTTTTCGATGCCAAGGGAAAATTGTTAAGCAGCGATGCGAACAGCGCGATAAATAAGGAAAATACCAAGGTAGGTGTAACCAAAAACCTGCAGGCTGATGAGCATTTCTTTGGCTTTGGCGAGCGCATGGATTTTATGGATCGCCGTTTCAAAAAAGTAACTTTAAATGTTGGTCGCGGTAAAGGTTTGCCCCATGCCATCGGCGCTTACAACATATTGGAAGCCAATTACTGTCCGGTTCCGTTTTTTATGAGTACCAAAGGATATGGCATTTTTCTGCATAATTCTTTCGCTACCGAATGGGACATGGGGGCTTCGAAAAAAGACCAGTACAGCTTTAAGGCAGCTGATGGAGAATTGGATTATTATTTCATGTATGGCCCCACTTTTCCTGCTATTTTAGATCACTATACTAGCATTACAGGTAAATCGCCTATGTTGCCTCAGTTTGCCCTGGGCTTACATGCGGGTACTTATAGTGGTGGCACCTGGGGTTACGAAGCACAAACTTCCGATCATTACGTGGTTGAACTGGCAAAAAAATATAGATCGCTGGGGATTCCGGTTGATCTGCTTTGGCTCGATTCGACCTGGCGGCTATTTGGCGAAAACGGTGGAAAAGGTGCTACTTCTTTTGAGTGGAGGGAAACTTTTAAAGATCCAAAATCGATGTTCGATAGCATTTACGCCATGAACTATAAAATGGTAGGCTTGCACCTTCGTCCGAGGTTTGATAATGCGAAAAAACTGAACCTGTTAGATCAGGCCAGGGAAAAAGGTTATACCTATCCCGAAAATGGTAAACCGGGCGAATTTGTGAACTTTTTTGATGAAAAGGCTACACAATGGTGGTGGGATAATGGCGTAATGCGCGTTGCAAAATTAGGTGCTAAATTCCTGAAAACAGATGAAGGAAGTGCTTTTGGCGCACTCGCCAACGAAAGTGAAAAAGTAGGGCCGACAGGAAAAGATGCAGAGCGCCTGCATAACCTCTTTCCGGTGGCTTATGCCAAAGCACCGTTTTTGGAATTTGAAAAATTTAATGGCTTTCGGGGATTAAATCAAACCCGCGAAGGCTACTCGGGCATACAGCGTTACCCTTACATTTTTGCCGGCGACTGGCCCAGCGAGTGGCAATATTTTGCACCCGTTATTAAGGCAGGTTTAAATGTGGGGTTATCTGGTGTAGGCTCATGGGCACACTGTATGGGCGGTTTTGAGCATCAGGCCGATCCCGAATTGTATATCCGTTGGGTTCAGTTTGGAATGTTTAGTCCCATTGCATTGGTTTTTGGGATGGATCATCCCGGTTATAAAGAACCCTGGAAATATGGCGAAGATGCCCTGCGTAATTTTAAAAAATACGATCTGTTGCGCTACCGTTTGTTTCCTTACCTCTACACCAGTATGCACCAGCAGTACCAAACTGGTTTGCCGATGATGAGGGCCTTAGTGCTAAACTATCAGGGCGACGAAAATGTGTACGAAATTGGTGATCAATACTTATTTGGCGATAATTTAATGGTTGCGCCGGTTACAACCAAAGGTGCCATTACCCGCTCGGTTTACCTGCCCGAAGGCACCTGGTTTAACTATTGGACAGGAGAGCAATACGATGGTAAAAGTTATCATCATGTTGTAGCGCCTTTAGATACCATTCCGTTATTTGTAAAAGCCGGCAGTATTATTCCGATGCAGCCAGAAATGGCATACAGTGGCGAAAAACCGGTTGATGTAATTACGCTTGATGTTTTTCCTTATGGGGAATCTAAATATGAACTTTATGAAGATGATAATTTAAGCGCAGCCTATAAAAAAGGAGATTTTGCTTTAACCACCATTACCGCTTCGTTAAAACCAACAGGTTTTACACTTAAAGTGAATAAACCTGCCGGGAATTTTAAACCATGCAAACACAAATACCTGGCTAAGGTGCACTGGCAGGGGCAGACCGCACCAAAAACGGTTAAAGAAAATGGTACGACAGTGAAGCAGTTACAAAATGCCGGACAGTCAGATCAATCAGCAGGTTGGTATTACGATATCAACGCGAAATTGCTTTGGATTAAATCTGTCGGAGATAATGGGACAGATTTGAAATTTGAAGTTAATTAGGTCAATGTGGCTCGTGAGGGCACGAACCACGGCAGGCTGTGGTAAAAAATTGGAGGTAGCATTAAGATTCCCGCCTGCGTGGGAATGAAGACCGCTTAAAATAAACAGGTTTTAACAAGCCTATTAAAAAAATAAAATCGAAAACATGAAAATTGCATTTAAGATGAAACTTAAACCCGGTTTTGAAACAGAATATAAAAAGCGCCATGATGAAATCTGGCCTGAACTGGTAACTTTGTTAAAAGAGAATGGTATCAGCGATTATTCTATCTTTTTAGATGAAGAAACCAACACGCTCTTTGCTGTTCAACAGCAAAATGGGAGTTCATCGCAAGATTTGGGGAGCACCCAAATTGTGCAGAAGTGGTGGGCATACATGGCCGATATTATGGAAACCAATGCAGATCATTCTCCAAAAACATTCCCATTAGAAATGGTATTCCATTTAGATTAAAATGATGCAATTACATAAAATCTTTCCTGTCCTGCTGCTTGGCATCTTAACTTTTGGGATAGCCAAAGCACAAAAACCAGTAAAAAATACAGGTGGCTGGCCTGTTATCGAAAAGCAAATGAAACCCTGGACCCGCTGGTGGTGGATGGGCAACGCTGTCGACGAACAGAATCTGAGTGCCGTATTGCAAAAATATAAGGATGCAGGATTGGGTGGGGTAGAAATTACCCCTATTTATGGCGCTAAGGGCTATGAAAAACAATATCTTGATTTTTTATCGCCTGCCTGGATGAATAGTTTACATTTTACCGTTAACAAAGCCAATGCCCTGGGTTTAGGGGTAGACATGAATACAGGTACAGGCTGGCCATTTGGTGGTCCGCAAATTAAGCCCGAAAATGCCGCCACCAAACTAATTGTTCAGCAATATGCCCTGAAAGCCGGTGGAAAATTAACCGAAGCCATTAAAGTTAAAGAAGCCAAACAGGATTTTGCACAGTTACAAGCCGTAACCGCCTACAGCGAAAACGGCCAGGTACTCGATTTACTTTCAAAAGTTGACGGAAGCGGAAACTTAAACTGGTCTCCTGGTAGTGGGAACTGGGCTATTTATGCTGCTTTTGCCGGTAAAACCAGGCAAATGGTTAAACGTGCGGCACCCGGAGGCGAGGGTTTTACTTTAGATCATCTGGATAAAAATGCCGTAAATGTTTACTTAAAAAGATTTTCGGATGCTTTTGCTGGAAAACCACAAGGCATCAGGTCGTTTTTTAACGATAGTTACGAAGTGTACGGCGCCACCTGGACACCCACTTTTTTTCAGGAATTTAAGAAAAACAAGGGGTACGATTTAGCCGGCTACCTTAAAGATTTAAGCAGCAAAGACTCTACCGGTGAAAACATAGCCCGTTTAAAATCCGATTACAGGGAGACCATGGACGAACTTTTGCTCCATAACTTTACCCAAAACTGGACCGATTGGGCACACGGCCTTCAATCGAAAACCAAAAACCAGTCGCATGGTTCGCCGGGTAACCTGCTCGATTTGTATGGAGCAGTTGATATTCCCGAAACAGAAATTTTTGGCTCGAGCTATTTTCCAATTGCCGGACTTAGGCGCGATCCCGGTGATGTCAGAAATGTAGACCCCGACCCGATCATGTCTAAATTTGCTTCATCAGCAGGGCATACGGGAGGCAAAAAACTCATTTCATCAGAAACTTTTACCTGGCTCACTGAGCACTTTAAAACTTCTTTTTCGCAGTGCAAACCAGAGGTAGAGCAGCTGTTTTTATCGGGGGTTAACCATGTTTTTTACCATGGTACTACCAATTCGCCAGCCAATGTACCCTGGCCGGGCTGGTTGTTTTATGCCTCGGTAGAAATGAATCCAAACAACAGTTTGTGGCCGCAGGCACAGGGATTAAACAATTATATTGCCCGCTGTCAGTCTGTTCTTCAGGCGGGGCAAGCCGATAACGAAATATTAATTTACTGGCCCATTTATGACGTATGGAACAAGGCCAAAGGCCTGGATATGGCGCTGAAAGTGCATGATGTTGATGATTGGCTATATCCAACAGCATTTTATAAACTATCCAAAGCGCTTTCCAAGTCCGGCTATTCTTTCGATTTCGCATCCGACAGGTTACTGAAAAAATCAACGATAAATGGCGAACAGATCAGCACCAGCAATGCAGCGGCTCCATATAAGGTATTGCTTATTCCGCAATGCGAAATGATGAGTGTTGAAACTTTAAACACGATTATACAGCTGGCCAATAACGGAGCTAAAGTGATTTTTCAGGCATTACCGCAGGATGTTCCTGGTTTAAATAACCTGAGCGCAAGACGGGTACAGCTAAAATCTATTTTGGCCAAACTGGATTTTACAGCAGGGAACGATGGTATTAAAACATTTAAAACCGGGAAAGGCGAAATTATACTAAGCAGTGATGTTGAAAAAGGGTTACAATCAGTAGCAGTTAACGCCGAGACCTTAACCGATTCGGGGCTGCAGTTTATCAGAAGAAAAACCGCCAATGGCAAATATTACTATCTGGTTAACCATACCGCTAAAGATATCGATACCTTTCTGGCATTGAATGAGGCTGGTTCGGTGTTGATTATGGATCCGCAAAGTACGGCGATAGGTTTGGCAGCGATAAATAACGGAAAAGCGCGCGTACAGATTAAATCGGGCGAAAGCCTGGTGCTGCAGGTTGGAAGTAATATAGCCGGAAATAAACCCTGGCTTTACCTCAATAAGGCTGCTAATCCAATAGCCATAACTAAACCCTGGAATCTGCACTTTACGGCTGGCGGTCCCGAAATACCGGCTGACCAGCAGTTAAATAAACTGGTATCGTGGACGGAATTAAGCGATCCTAAATTGCAGGCCTTTTCAGGAACTGGCGTGTATAGCTCCAGCTTTGATTTAAAAGAGAAAACAGCCAAAGAATATCTGCTAAACCTGAACCAGGTTGATGAAAGCGCAAGGGTATGGATTAACGGGCAAGAGGTAGGCATTTTGTGGAGTATCCCTTTCGAAACCCGTGTGGGCAAATACCTGAAAGCAGGCAACAATACCATTAAAATAGAAGTGGTTAATTTAATGGCCAACCGGATCAGGGATATGGATATTAAAAAAATACCCTGGCGCAATTACCATGAAATCAATTTTGTGAACATTAATTACAAGGATTTTGATGCCACAAACTGGGCGGTAATGCCATCTGGATTAATTGGGCCGGTAACCATTACACCTTATTATTAAAAGAATGAAATTTAAACCCTCATTGTCATTGCTATAAAGGTTTAGTAGTTCGGTAATAGAATTACTAAACCTTTATAATTAAGAGAAGCCTTGATGCGTAAGCTTTAAGATTTCTGCCAACACCTATGGTGTACATACGTTTTAGCCCACCTTAACACCTCCCGTCATTGCCAGCTTGACTGGCAATCTTAATGCACTCGTCAATCACGCAGTGTTCAACGCAGCTAAATGATTTCAAGATAGATTTCTCCACTACGGTCGAAATGACGATCTCCCCCATATTCACATTTTTTGTTAAAAACATGTATTAGTAATCAGTCGAAAAATATTTAACATTTTAATTTTCGATATCATTAATCGATTTAGTTACCTAAAAACTGCTGTTTTACATTCATGCTAATATTTTACAATAAAAAGGCAGGATAGTACAGGATGGGATTTTTATTGCACGTTTTTATATTTAAGAAATAATTTTTCTAACCAGATAACCTTTTAACCAAAATTTAATTAACGAACGTTAATACCACTCTATGCAATAAAAATCTACGCATCATTTTTAGTCAATTTTTCACCTCTGCAAACTTCTAATTGATTTAGATACCTAGTTTTTTATTGCCCAGTATTTTTAATGGCCGTTATCCAATAAAATTGCTATGCGTATAATTTTACCCAGATTTTTAATCGTCTTTTTGACAGTTATCTTTTTTCTGAGCAGTTGCCGGAAAAAGGAATTTGATGAGTTTTATGGCCGTCCCGAAAATTTGGGCGATCCGATTTATCAACAGCTCCAGGCCAAAGGTAATTTTACTAAGTTTTTAGATTGTGTAGATAAGGCCGGTTACAAAGAAACCTTAAGCGCAGCAGGCTCGTGGACAGTTTTTGCACCAACCGACGAAGCTTTTGCTACCTACCTAAAAGATAATAACCTCACCGAAGTTTCTGTTGATCTCGCTTCGAAAATTGTACGCTATTCGATGATTTACGATGGTGAAAAGGTAGAACGGCTGAGCGATTTTTTCTCGGTTAAAGGATTTGTGAAAAACAATGCTTTCAGAAGAAGAACGGTTTACTACGATTTTGTTTACGATGGGAAAGACAATAGCGGTAATGCCATTAAGGTAATTGCAGCCAATCGCAACGGTTCTTATCTCTCCAGCGATTTCAACAATAAGAGTATCAGTTATTTCCTGTCGCCCTACATGACATTTAACAGCCTCTCAGCGGCCGACTATAACTTTTTCTATCCCAACAGCAGTTACAATGGCAACAATATTGGCGCAGCCAGATTAGTAGACGGGCAACAGAATATCATCGCCGAAAATGGGGTAATCCATGTGGTAGACCGCGTGTTAACGCCTCCACAAAGTATCGATCAATACATCAATGAAAAAGCCGATTACAGTGTTTTCAAAGGCCTGTTGGATAAGTTTGTTACCTATTCCTTAAATACCGATATCTCTCACCGTTACGAAGTCCTCACAGGTAAAGCGGCTAACGTTTATGCCAAAACATACAGCATTTTACTGGCTTTTTCGCCAAACAACGAAAATTACCTGAAAGTTGATGCCAACGATGCCCAGCAGGGTTCTTACAGCATATTTGCACCTACCAATGCCGCGGTTAATACTTACGCACAAAATGTTCTGCTTAAATACTGGAAGAAAAAAGGTGTAAATAACCTCAACGATTTATACGTGGTAGCACCAGATGTGATTAAGGATTTTGTGAATTCGCACCTGTTTACCACTACTGTTTGGCCGAGTAAGTTTAGCACTACGCCTAACTTCCTCAACGACATTACTACCCGTACTACCGCCGATGTAATTGATAAACAAGCATTAAGTAATGGCTTTTTATACGGCATTAATAAGGCGCAGAATGCAAGCGTGTTCTCTACCGTTTATGGTAACATTAATCTTGATCCTGATTACAATGTGATGAAACAGGCGCTCATTTATTTTGGTTTAACCACTGCGCTTAAAACGCCAAGCCTCCGCTATGTTGTAGTGATGATCCCCGATGTAACTTTAAGAAAAATGGGATTCAATTACGATCCTTTTTATGCATCGGCACCGATAAGGGGAGATTTGGTTGCCTTAAGACGCATTTTGCAAACCCACATTATTCCGCTGGGGAACAGGGATATCCCAAATTTTGCAACGGGTTCAGGAGTTTTAGAAACTTCGAACGGCGAATACATTAAATATGCATCGGGTAAATTGCTTTCTGCAGGTACGCAAGACAGTACCCTGGTTGCCAAACAAACAATTCCGGTCGATTCTATCGGCACCACTCCGGTTAATGGTGCTGCGGTATATGGCAAAGAGGCCCTTACCTATACCGTATTGCCTATCAGCAAACACATCGAGAAATACGGTACTTTACCAGCCGATCCTTATTATAATTTTTTCCAGTACCTGAAAGGAAGCATATTGTATACACCGGCAACAGGCGCAATAAGTGGAATTACTGATGGTGTTTTCTATACTTTTTTAATCCCTACCAATGCGGCAATTGTTCAGGCTGTAAAAGATGGCCTATTGCCTTCAATAGGTGCGGCTTCATTAGGTGTGCCCAATTTTGCCCCTACCGATGGTTTGGATGTAACCAAAGTAAGTAAGTTTATCCAGTACCACATTGTGAATAAGAACAGTTTTGCAAGCGATGGGCAAAAAATAGGGGAGTTCGAATCCCTGCTGAAAAATGATGGTGGTGACGCTGCTAAAATAACGGTAACCATTAACACCACTACCAGCTTAATGGTAAAAGATGTAACCAACCGTACAGTTAATGTACTGTTGGGGCCAACCGACCGGAGCAATGTGCTCTCCAACCGGGCAATAATCCATCAGATCAATAATTACTTAAAATATCAATTCTAACCGGATATGACTAAAAAATATACATTAGGCTTAGGTGCTTTGCTGTGCTTTTTACTGACATCGTTTATGGCCAATGCGCAGCAAATTAATTACGTGCGGGGGAAAATCATCGATAAAAAGGATAAACAGCCTATTATTGGTGCTTCGGTTGTAATTGTTGATAAAGATCGCCGGGTAATCAAAGGAGTATCATCAGATATTGATGGAAATTACACCTTACCGGTAGCCGATAAATCTTACCGCATTTCAGTTTCCTATATCGGGTACAAATCAACCGCGCCTATTGCGATTGATAAGGCTACGATTAACTTTCAGTTAGAGTCGGCCGATAACCAGATGGATGAGGTGCAGATTGTTTCGAAAGCAAAAACCGATAATGGTAGTGGTATGAGCATCGATAAGCGCGATCAGACTTCGGCCATTGGTACCATTAACGCAAAAGAGCTCGAAGATATGCAGGCGGCCTCTATTGATCAAGCTTTACAGGGCAGGCTTGCAGGTTTGGATATTGCAGCGAGTAGCGGCGATCCGGGAGCACCAATGCAGATCCGGATCAGGGGTACATCTTCTATTAACGGCGCTGTAGATCCCTTAATTGTGGTAGATGGTATGCCTTACGATATTTCCATCCCATCTGATTTCAACTTTGCTACATCGGATGAAAACAACTATGGCCAGCTGTTAAATATAGCGCCATCCGATATTAAGGATATCAGTGTATTAAAGGATGCTGCCGCAACGGCAATCTGGGGTTCGAGGGCTGCCAATGGGGTACTGGTAATCAACACCAAACGCGGGGCAATGGGGCCTCCGGCCATATCCTATAATTTTAAAGGTTCTTATTCGAAACAGCCAAGTGCCATACCCATGCTGAACGGTAATCAATACTCTACGTTAATTCTGGAAGAGTTTTACAATGCCGGCCGCCAGTTTTCTACTTCAGAGTTTGCTAAAGAATTTCAATACGACCCTAACGATCCTTACAACTTCTTTAATTACAGTAACAATACCGACTGGTTAAGTGCCATCACCCGGATCGGTTACCTGCAGGATCATAACCTGTCTATTTCCGGTGGCGGTGAAAAAGCCAAGTACAGGGCTTCGGTAAACTATTTCGATCAGCAGGGTACTACCCGAGGTACCAGTTTAGGCCGTTTAAGTGCGCGTGTAAACCTGGATTATCAGGTATCGAATAAAATCAGGTTCAGTGCCGATATCGTTTATACGCACGTTGATAACCAGAATTTGTATTCCAGATATGTGAGGGATATTGCCTATCAAAAAATGCCAAATCAAGCCGTTTATGAGTATGATGAATATGGCAATTTAACTTCAAATTACTTTAGTCCGCTTGCTACTGCACAAGGCACCTATCCGGGTACCTATAATCCATTGGCAATGGCAAATGCTGCCAGTAACCACCAAATCGGAGAAAGGATTATCCCAAAATTTGCTTTGCAGTATCAGATCATTCCGGAACTTTTAAGATTAAATGCAAATTTTCAGGTTGATATTAACAACTCTAAAACCAAAACCTTCCTGCCGCAAATAGCAACAGGCAGGCTGTTTACCGATGCGGTAGTAAATTCGGCTGGTGATGTTGATGGCGACGGATTTACAATGGCCACTAATTTAACCCTGGCTTATACCCCTAAGTTGGGCGCAAAACACGATCTGATTGCTTTTGCCAGATTTGATAGTAATGATAGCCGCAGAACAGGCCAGGGGATGTTTGCTTCCAATACTGCTTCGTCTTATCTGGATGATCCCTCTATTGATGGACGTACAAATGCCGCAGGATCTGCCTATTCATCATTTGCGCAAAGCCGTTCGGTAGGTTTGCTACTAAATGCACAATACAAATTTTTAGACCGTTATATCATTAATGCCGGTATCAGGGGAGATGGTAACTCTAAGTTTGGCCCTAATAACCGTTATGGTGTATTTCCTTCCGCATCGGTAAGGTGGAGGGTATCGGGAGAGCCTTTTATGAAACGCACCGAAAGATATATTGATGATTTGAGTTTCAGGGCCAGTTACGGTATTGTAGGTAATGCCCCACGTTACGACTATACTTACTTAAATGCCTACCAGAATTATGGTTTCAGCTATTTGGGGATGGCTGGTGTGTACTCAAGCAATCTCGAATTATCTGATTTAAGATGGGAAAAGGTAGCACAATCAAATCTTGGGGTAACACTTAATATGTTCAAAAATGCCATAAACATGGATTTTGATATCTACCGCAAGCGTACTACTGATCTTTTTTATCCGGGCATTGCCATCCCAACCTACAATGGTTACTCAGGGGTAGATATGAATGTGGGTACGATGGATAACCAGGGCTGGGAGTTTAACATCAACAGCACCTTAATCAGAAAGAAAAATTTCAGGTGGGATTTCAGCTTTAATATCTCGCACAATGAGAATATCATCCGCGAAATTTCGCCACTATACCCGAGAGAGAATAAAGGTAAAGTAACCTCGAATAATGTTTATAAGGTTTATATTCAGGAGAATAACCCGTTTGGCTCGTTTTACGGATTTAAATTTAAAGGGGTTTATAAAGATTTAAATTCAACAGTTGCTTTGGATGATAAAGGCAATCAGATTATTGGCCCCAATGGTCAGAAAGTGTACATGCGTTTTGCGTACCCTTCTATTGATTATGTTTTCCAGCCGGGCGACGCCATGTACGAAGACATTAATCACGATGGTAATATCGACTATAAGGATATTGTGTATTTAGGTAATGGTAACCCGAAACTAACTGGTGGTTTCGGAACCGGAATCACCATCAACGGAAATATCCGTTTCGGAGCCAATTTCAGTTACCGTACCGGCTACCAGATTATCAATGGTACCAAGATCACCACCACCAATATGAATGCTTTCAGTAACCAGAGTACGGCTGTATTGAGAAGATGGCGCGCAGAAGGTGATGTAACCGATATGCCAAGAGCAGTTTATTCAGTTGGTTACAATTACTTAGGATCAGACCGCTACATAGAAGATGGTTCCTACCTGCGTTTGCGCAGCATTACCCTGAAATACGATTTCAGCAAAAATTTTATGAAAAGGATTGGCATGAAAAGCTTAAGTGCCAATTTGATGATGGAGAATGTGTTAACCTTTACCAAATATACCGGTCAGGATCCTGAGGTGCCGGTAAAATTAACCGCATTTTCTACTGTAATCGATAACTCTACTACGCCACCTATTAAAACGGTGACTTTAGGTTTAACTGCAAACTTTTAATCAGCCATAAAATGAAAAAGATAATATACAGCACAGGCATAATTATGATGCTGATCATGAGTAGCTCATGTAAAAAGTGGTTGGATTTACAGCCCCGGGATGGGATTACAAGGCAAGGCTTCTGGAAAACCAAAGAAGATATTCAGGCTGCAGTAGCAGGTTGTTATGCTTCTTTACTGGCCCCGCCTCCGGGTGTTGGCGATAAAGCCCTAACCGAGTACCTGTTTATGTATGGCGAAATGCGCGCCGATATGATTTCGATAGGTCCGGGTAGTACCATCGAAGAAAAAGATATTTTCGATAACAACCTGGTATCGAGCAATACCACCATCAAGTGGGATGCCTTTTACCGCACCATCAATTACTGCAATACGGTATTGGATTTTGCTCCCGGCGTAAAACAAAACGACCCTACGCTTACCGATGCACAATTAAATGCCTACCTCAGCGAAGCATTGGCACTGCGGAGCATGATGTATTTTTACCTGGTTAGGAATTATCGCGATGTACCGCTAAAACTTACTTCTTCATCAAAAGATACCGATTTAGAGGAATTGCCTAAATCATCGGCTGCAGATATTTTGAACCGGATTATTGCAGATTTAAAAAAGGCCGAAGCAGGTGCTGTAAGTACTTACGGCAATACAGTATCGGATAAGGGCAGGATAACCAAATTTAGTGTAAATGCTTTACTGGCGGATGTGTATTTATGGATGGATAATTACAGTGCTTGTATTGCCGAATGTACTAAAGTAATCAGCTCGCAAAAATTTGCCATGCAAAATGCAAGCGGAAGCTGGTACAACAATGTATTTTACAATGGCAGCTCAACCGAAACTATATTCGAATTTAACAACCAGCAGGAAACAGGTGCTGTAAGCAATATTTTTTACAATTTATTAATTCAATCGAGAAGGCGTTTTGTAGCTTCTCCATTTCTGTTAACCGATCTTTTTGTACCCGATCCGATAGATCCGGCACGTAATTACGATATCCGCGGCGATGGAACTTTTTTCAGGGGCTCCGATTCGAATATCATTAAATATGGCACAGAAAACCCTTCGTATGTAAACTGGCAGGCCTATCGCATTACTGATGTACTGATGATGGAAGCAGAGGCCATGGCGTTAACACCAGGGAGAGAGCAGGAAGCTATTGATATTTTAAATACCATTGTTACCAAACGCAATGTAGGTACTGTAACACTTCCATCTTTAAACACAAGTGATCCCGATGGTATCTGCGATTTCATACTCGAAGAACGTGCACGCGAGTTTGCTTTCGAAGGAAAACGCTGGTACGATGTACTGAGAATGTCGAAACGAGATAATTACAGAAGGATTAGCATTTTATTGGATATGGTCTCCAGAACAGTTTCCTCGGCGGTACAGCAATCGGCCATGACCAAATTCAGAGATGTTAACAGCCACTATCTGCCAATAAACGATACCGAACTCTTTGCAGATTCAAAATTAGTTCAAAATCCATTTTACACTAAATAATTAAGCCATGAAAAATAATTTCAATGTTCGCAATCTTATGGTATTGGCAATTGTTTTTGCTTTCAGTATTGCGCTTATCGGTGCGTGTAAAAGAGAATCTTATACACAAACTACCAACGATGATGTAAACATTACTGGCTACCTGGATAAATTTCCGGCCAAATTCTCCTTAATGAAACAGATTGTTGAACAATCTGGTACTGCCGGATTTTTGGGTGCTTATGGAAAATATACACTGTTTACCCCAACCAACGATGCCGTAACGGCCTGGTTAAAAACCAAGGGTAAAAATTCGGTTTCTGATTTAAGCGTAGAGGAAGCCAAAGATATCGTTAAAATCCACTTATTGGCCGATACCGTAGCCACCAATAAATTTACCGATGGTAAATTGGCGCAGATTACGCTTTATGGTCAGTATTTACAAACCGGAATCAAAAACGAGGCCGGAGAAAGCAATTACATCGTTAATAAACTGGCCAAAATAACCCAATCAAATGTAAGGGTGGGGAATGGTATTATTCACGTTATCGATCATGTGCTAACTCCTGTTACTTTATCATCAGCAGCCATGATCGAAGCCAGCGGTCGTTATAAATATTTTACCCAGGCACTGAAAGAAACTGGTTTTTACGATTCGTTAAATGTTGCGCAAGCTGCGGTTACCGATACTACACGGCGGTTTCAAACCGTTGTGCTCGAGTCTGATTCGGCTTTAGTTGCTGCTGGTTATGCCAATTACGCAGCATTTAAGGCCCGTTATTCAAAAACAGGCAACCCCAAAAGCCATGCCGATAGTTTGTGGTTATACATGGCTTATCACGTTTCAACCGGACCAAGTTATACACCTGATATTATTACCAGTCCGGCCATTTATACCCTGGCACCAAAAGAAATTATCACCACCAAATTTGCTGGTCAGAAAATTTTATTAAACGAAGATGAATACAATGGGGTAGTAGAACCCGGTGTAGAAATTAACAGGACTTTTAGTGATGTTACTACTGCTAACGGGGTATTACACGAAGTTAAAAAGCCTTTCACCATAAAAGTGCGCTTGCAGATTCCGGTTTATTTTGATGTATGCGATCAACCCGAATTAAGGGCGAACCCTAAATGGAGAGGGGTAGCGGCCGGAACGATACCATTAATTGCCAATGGCGCCAGTGTTTTGAGTGGATTGATTTTTAACAACCCCTCAAAAACCACTACGCCTGAGAACTACGACTATGTAATTGTGCCGGGCAGCACCCGTAAATACAATGCCAACGATATGTTTAACCTATCAATGGGAACCAATACGGCCAGGGCACAATGGATCGAATTAAAAACTCCGATGCTGGTAAAAGGTAAATATAAAGTGTGGATTTGTTATGCCTCTAACAGCAGTGCCTGTGCTTACCAGGTTGGTGTAGATGTAGGCAGGTCAGGTGAGCAGATCTTACCGAATATCGTCGATTTCAGACAATCACTAGGTTCATCGGGTGTTTCCAGTAGTACCGCAGGTTTGGCTTCTGCCGATCCCTTAATGCTAACCAATGGTTTTAAACGATACATGGCAACTACGGCCGAAAGTGTAGTGGTAAATGGCGCAACCATTAAAGGCGGATTGCAAATTAATACCACCGGATGGGATCTGAACGTGGGCAGGCTGGCTGGTACTGTTGATATTGGCACAACCGACAGGCATTGGATCAGGTTAACGGTAATTAGTACCGGTTTGGGTTCTAATAGTTTTACCTGGCTGGATATGATCCATTTCATTCCGGTAGATGCCGACCAAAATTATCCTCGCTTTTCAACGCAAGGTTATCAGTTCCCTAAACCATAGCAAAATTTTGCCAGGTGTTTAGGCCTGGCAAACTAATTTGTTTTTACCATTAATAATTTTTAAATGAAAAAAAACATACTCCATATCCTGTTAGTGTTAGCTACAATAATTGGGTTAAACGGTTGTAAGAATGCCGTGGATGAACATAACGAAATTGTAAATGTTGATTTTAGTACCGATCTGCTGCAGAAAATTGCAGGTCAGGCTAACCTGAGCAAGTTTACCGAATATGTGAGAAGTACAGGCTACGATAAAGTACTGAGCTCATCGCAAACCTATACCGTTTGGGCACCTACCAACGATGCATTGGCCACACTCGATGCAGCAATTGTAAGCGATCCTGTTAAATTGAAAGATTTCGTGGCCAATCACATTGGCTTAACCGCTACGCCCGCACCAAAAAGGGTAACCGATACCGTTAAAGTATTGCTGCAAAATAAAAAATATGCCACCATGGTAGGACCAACTTTTGAAGAAGCTGCCGTGGTAGGAAATCCGGCTTTTGTAAAGAATGGTGCTTTATATGTAATTGATAAAGCGGTACCTACCAAGCTAAATGTTTGGGATTTTATGCTCGGCAGTACCGATGCACCGCTTCAAAGTAGTTTCATTGCTAATTTATCTATACAGGTTATCGATACGGCTAATGCTTCCATCATTGGTTACAATGCGTTGGGCAATCCCATATTTGCACCCAATCCGCCAATGGTAGCCCGAAACTTTTACTGGAACAGTGTAGCCGATTTAAGGGTAGAAAGTCAGCAGTATACCTTTTTTATGTTACAGGATGCTACCTACACCAGTGAGCGCAACCGTTTAGAGCCTTTTTACCCTAACGGAAGTTCGTTTGTACTGGTGCGCGATCTGGTAGTTAAAGGCTTATACACGCCAGATAAATTGCCTGATACACTGATTTCGACAAGAGGGGTGAAAATTCCGGTTAAAAAATCGGCCATCGTAAAATCGTACCGGGCCAGTAACGGAATGGTGTATGTGATGAATGCCTTGCCTTTCAGAACCAGGGATAAAGTGCCCACCTTTAAAATAGAGGGCGAATTACCCATTGGTTTCCGATCGGATAGGTCGGGTAATACCCTGTACCGGTTAAAACTGGATGATAAAGGTATTGCCTACAAAGATATTGAGGTATATAACCATGGTGTTGCCGAATATTACATTAACTACATGGCCTCGGTTGCGGCCATTAAATATAAGGTTTACGCCAGGGCTATATCGGGTGCGCAGGGCGATTCGCAAGTTGCCAATTTTACACAACGCTACTTTGTTTACAACCCAACAACATTGGTTTACGATTTATTTGCCACGCAAATTGTAACCCCTTTAAATTACGCAGAAGTGTATCTGGGCGATTATACGCCGCAACAGTTCGGAACCCTGCAACTCCGCTTAATGGCAGCCAATACCGCAACCAAAGACCAGAATACGCTCATTTTAGATTACCTGCGCTTTGAACCTATTCTTCCTTAACCGTAATCTGATTCAAAAAAAGACTATGCATAATTTTACCATCATAAAAAAAGGAATTTCGCTTGTATTGTTTGGGCTCATGCTCTCGGCAGTGGCTTTCGCACAGCAAACCGATACCAGCAGAAAAGATTCGGCGCAGTACAGTACCGATACAACCACTGTTAGGGTGAAACAAAAAAAACTGGTTGGCCAGAAAATAACCGGTATTGTGGTAGATGGGTACACCAATAAACCCATAACCGGGGTTAAATTAACCATTACCGATTTTTCGGGTGCCTTAACCGATAACAATGGCAAGTTTACCATTATTGTTCCCGATTATAATGCAACCTTGCTGGTTAGTTTTACCAATTACCACACCAAGTTATTGCCGGTGCACAAAGGAAAACTCGCCACCATTAAAATTTATCCCAGCAATTACAATTCGTTGTTTACCGAAGTGGCTTTGCCGGCAAGTACACAAAACCTGGCACGTTCATCAGCGGCTTTAAGCTATTTAAACCCGCAGGGTGGCTGGGCAGTTAATTCTGAAACCCCCGATAGTTACTTACAAGGCCGTTTGGCAGGTGTTAATGCCATCAGGCGATCGGGTACACCTGGCATTGGTGCCGATGTATTTGTACGCGGCTTTACTTCATTGTATGCTACCAACCAACCTTTGTATGTAGTAGATGGCATGCCTTACGATGCCAATTCGTATGGTACTTCGCTAACCACAGGGCATCGCAATAACCCTTTACAGTTTATTGATGTACGCGATATCGAAAACGTTACGCTGATTAAAGATGCATCGGCCGCTGCGGTTTATGGTACCAAGGCCGCAAACGGAGTAATGCTCATTACCACCAGCCATGCCAAAGACCTTGCTACGCTCATCGATTTTTCGGCTTACACCGGTGTTAACTTAAGACCTAAAAACATCAATGTAATGGGGGTCGACGATTTTCGTAGCTACCTTTCGGACGTGTTGAAAAGCCAGGGATTAAGTGCTGGTGCAATCGCAGCTCAGCCTTATATGAACGATGACCCTAATCCGGCCAACAACCCCAATTATCCAATGTACCATCAAAATACAAACTGGCAGGATAAGGTTTTTAAGAACAGCATCGATCAGAGCTATTTTTTAAAGGTTAGCGGAGGAGATAACATTGCCAAATATGCACTTTCGGCAGGTTACTCGGCCGAGAAGGGTGTGATCGATTCAACGAACAACAACAAATACTCGATGCGTTTTAACAGTGATCTGAACTTAACCAAAAAACTGACCGGTAATACCAATTTATCGTTCACTTATACCGAGCAACGGTTAAAAGACCAGGGCTTAGCGCCCAATTCTAATCCCGTATTCCTATCGCTGGTTAAAGCACCATTTTTAGCTGTTAACGAAATCAGTTCAACAGGGGCGGTTTCGCCTAACCTGGCCGAAGCCGATACTTTAGGCGTAAGTAACCCACGGGCCTTAATAGAAAAAGGCCTGAACCAGAAAAAAGCCTACCGCTTTTTTGGTAACATTAATTTCGATTACGCTTTTAACAAAACCTTTAAACTTTCTAACCTAACCGGGGTAACTTACGATAAAACGCAGGAAACTTTATTTATTCCACGCAAAGGCGTAACCAACGAAGTTTTGCCAACTACCATTGGCGATAGTAAACTGGGCACGCAAGTAATTCGTTATTTCAGTGTTTTCGATGATTTGCGTTTGAGTTTCGACCGCAGGTTTGGCAATGGCCATACTTTACATGCTGCATTGGGTACGCGCTATACTTCGGCCAAGAGCGAGCAAGACTATGCCATTGGTTACAACTCGGCTACTGACGTACTAATCAGTATTGGCAACAGTAATGCTGCTTTACGCTATTTTGGTGGCGATATTGGCAAATGGAGCAATTTAAACAGCTATTTAACGGCCGATTACAATTACAAGGATAAGTATTATTTAAGTTTTAATGCTGCGGTAGATCAATCATCGAGGTTCGGTAGGAGGGATATTTCTTCGTCGGTACGCTACATTGGTGGTTATGGTTTAGATATCCTGGGTAATAAATCGGCTATTCTGCCAGCAATCAGCGGAGCCTGGTTAATTTCTTCTGAAAGCTTTATGCGCGATTATAAATACATCGATTTATTGAAATTCAGGTTAAGCTACGGTTTGGTTGGAAACGATGATATTGGTAATTACAACAACAGGCAGTATTACATTTCTCAGAACCTTTTGGGTTTACAAGGGGTGGTTAGGGGCAACATTGCCAATCCGTCCATCCAATGGGAAAGTGTAGCTAAATTCAATACCGGTGTTGATGCTTCATTCTTTAACGAACGTTTAAGCTTCAGCCTCGACTATTACATCCATACCACAGGTAAAATGCTGGCATACGTACCGGTTGCTTCGGTAGGTGGCATTAATTCATACATCGATAACCAGGCAGGTATGCGTACTTCGGGTTTAGACTTTGGTTTAAACGGCCGCATTTTAAATAAAACCTTTAAATGGGATCTGGGTATAAACCTGGGCACCTATAAAAATAAAGTGAACAGTTTACCGGGCAGTACCGATATTTTAACCAATTATGCCAATGGTACTTATTTAACCCGTGTGGGTCAAACCGCTAACTTGTTTTATGGCCAGCGCACCGATGGTGTATATGCCAGTACTGCCGAGGCTACTGCTGCAGGCCTGTCTATCCGGAATAGCTCAGGTGTATTGGTGCCTTTTACCGGTGGCGACACTAAATTTATCGATACCAACGGTGATAAAATCATCAGTGATGCAGACCGCGTGGTAATCGGCAACCCGAATCCCGATCTTTATGGCAGTATTAACAATACTTTCAGCTATAAAAACTGGAGTTTGGATGTACTTTTCTCTTTTGTTACCGGTAACGATATTTATAACTATACCCGTTCGGTACTCGAATCAGGAAACAGCTATTACAACCAAACCGATATTATGCGTAACCGCTGGCGGGGCGAAGGTCAGGTAACCAATGTACCTAAAGCCAGCTATGGCGACCCAATGGGTAACGCACAGTTTTCTGATCGCTGGATTGAAGACGGCTCATACCTGCGTTTGCGCACTTTAAATTTAACCTACAACGTACCACTTAAAGCCAGGGCAATTAAATACGCAAAACTATATGCAACAGCCAATAATGTATTTACGCTAACCAACTATTTGGGCTACGATCCGGAGCTGAGCGCAACGGGCAGCATTTTTACACAAGGTGTAGATACCACTTTGGAGCCACAGTTCAGGTCGTTCCAGTTGGGTGTTAGAATTGGTTTATAATTGATAAAGTATAAAAAGATGAAGATGGATTTTAATAAAAAAGTTATTGCCCTTTTAGCAGTAGCCCTGCTTGCAACAGGTTCATGGTCGTGCAAAAAAATTACGGACGAGGTGCCCGAAGATAAACTCGATATTACCAATGCCTATCAGAACACGGCCGATGCTGATGCTGCGGTAATTGGTATTTATGGTCAGTTTTTAGGACTCGAAAAACTCTATATTTTACAAAACGAGGTACGTGCAGATTTGGTAGATGTAACCGGCAATGCCGATGCATATTTAAAGCAGCTGGCTAACCATACCACTACTAAGGATAATCCTTATATCGATCCGAGGCCATATTACGCCGTGATATTAAACATCAACGATGCCTTAAAAAACTTCAATATCATGGTGGCTGATCATAAAATGAGTGTTGATGATTACAACAAGCATTACTCCGATCTGGGCGCGCTACGTAGCTGGATTTACTTACAGCTTGGGGCACAATATGGAAGTGTTCCATACATTACCGATCCGGTTGAGAATGTAGAAGATGTTAAAAATTTAAGTTTATATCCCCGTATTTCTTTCGATGATTTGTTAACGCGACTGATCGATTTTACCGAAAAACTACCTTATAAGGAAGTATATGCTTATCCGGCAGGAAATTCGTTAATTGTAAGTATTGATGGGCAGAACACCCAGAAAATATTCATTTGTAAACCCTTCGTAATGGGCGATTTATATTTGTGGAAAGGTAATTATTTAAAGGCGGCAGAAAATTACGCCAAAATAATGAATATAGAGAACAACAATACCAATATCAACATTCAGTTTGATGTGTATAAAGTTGTTGGCTACCTCAGTTCGGCCTATAACGACCTTACTGTGCGCTATACCAGGGCACAAGATGAAGGTGCTTTAATTACTGATGGCGGATGGCGCAATATGTTTATACAGCCCACCAATAATACCACCTGGAATTCTGAGTTTTTCTGGGGCATTCCGTATAATCCCAATTATAAACCAGGCAATCCCATGGTCGAAGTTTGCTCTTCATTGTATGGTAAATATTTAATTAAACCTTCGCAGGTGGCTATCGATAACTGGAATGCGCAAAGGCAATACAGCGGTATCCCTTATGATGCCCGTGGAAAATTATCTTACGAAAATTCGGTTGCCAGCCCGGTAATTACCAAACTTACCGATAATAATACTCCTTTAAACAGTTTCAATAAGGGCGGAAAATGGGGCATATATAGGGCTGGTTTGTTACACCTGCGTTTTGCTGAAGCTGCAAACCGCGATGGCCAAGGCAAACTGGGCTGGGCTTTTATGAATATCGGTATTCAGGATACTTATTATACCGGAACCTACGTAAGTGGCGCAAAATCTCCGGTTTCTACTGCCGAGATTAATACCATGCAAACACCTTATCCAACTACTTCACCTTATTACTTTGATGCCAGGAGCAATTCAGATTATAAATCGCCCTGGTACCGGAATACAGGTATCAGAAACCGTGCGGGAGTAAGGGCTATTGATGTAAGTTTCCAGACTGATATGCTGGGTTTAGAAGGTAAGTTAATTGATGAAGATGCTTTGGAACTGGCTTTTGAAGGTAACCGCTGGCCCGATTTGGTACGTGTTGCCCGCAGACAAAATAATCCGGCGTTTCTTGCAGAGCGTATTTATCAGAAATTATTAAAAGCTGGCGATCCGAATGCAAGCGCCACCAGATCGAAACTGATGACACCAGCAAACTGGTATTTGCCGTTCGACTGGAAATAAGCATTATAAAAAAAACAGAAGTGTAGTCGTTTTTTATGTAGTCGTTTTTTTTGACTACACGAAAAACGACTACTTTTTTGTGGCCAAATTTTTTGTGACAATTTTTTTTGTCACAGAGGATTTGCTCACAAAAATTTGAAAGTTTAAAAAATAACCTATTTTAGCATCCACCAAATAATCAAACGCACTCATGTTTAAAACTGTTTTTTCTTTTGAAGGTCGTATCCGTCGTACCGAGTATGCCCTTTCCCGTATTTTTTGTTTAGTACTAATCGTTTTTATTGTTGCTGCCGCCGAAGGTGGCTCAGAGGCCTTAGGTATATTAATGTTAATTCCAGCTTACATTTTGATCGCGCAAAGTGCTAAACGTTGTCACGACAGAGGTAATTCTGGCTGGTGGATGTTAATCCCATTTTATGGTTGGGTTTTGTTTTTTGGCGATAGCGATTACGGACCTAACGAATATGGCGATAACCCTAAGGGAGAAGGTAACGATGATCCGTATTATGGAGCTGATTTTCAACAGCAGTTTAATGTAGCGCCTGTTACTACCAATCAGCACCAGGGAGGAGAGGATAACGGGAACACAGTTGGTCGTGATTTGTAATCGCGAACTGACGATAGCTATCGGGTCCGCTCCTTTAGATTTGTTTTATTAATTTAGAATGAGAAGGAGACAGAAGTAAACTACACTTCGCTCAGAGCCAAGGCTCATATTTCGATTCAGACTTCTGTCTCCCTTTCATCAGTGCCTCAGATAGAAATTAGGGCTAGAGACCCATTATCAAGGAGTTGAGTTAGCTGATGGAATTCTCATTTCACTTCTTAAAACAAATTTATGAAAAAGATTTTTATTGGTATCGACATCAGTAATCTGACATTGGATATTTGTATCAAAAAAGATGGTCAGCTCCAATACTTTACAATCCATAACCAGATAAAAGCTATTAAGGCTTTCTTTAAAAAACACACTACTGAAGGAAATGTAATAGCTATGGAGAACACGGGCCGTTATAACTGGAACCTTTATGAGGTGCTGGCTAGCTCAAATTTCCAAGTGTACGTTATTCCCCCGGTACATTTAAAAATGAGTCTGGGGCTTTCCAGAGGGAAAAATGATAAGGTTGATGCGCTTCGTATTTGCAGCTACATCGAAAAGAATCAAGCTGAAAGTATAATATGGAAACCCTCTTCAATAGTTGTACGCCAGCTTAAAGTATTGTTAACCGAGCGCCAATCAAGGATAAAAATGAAAAGTCAACTTATCAGACAACAATACGACTACCGGCTTATGAAAACATTGGCATTGGATAAAGACCTTTTAAGCCTCAATAAACAGCTAATCAAAGCTATAGAGATACAAATACTGAAGATTGAAGCAGATATCGAGAAAAGCATCCTGGGCGATCAGGAACTTAAAAAACAATCTGAGCTAATTAAATCTGTTCCAGGTGTGGGAAAAGTAGTTTCCTGGACTTTAATAGCTAAAACAGAAGGATTCACTACAATTAGTGACCCAAGGAAATTGGCCTGTTACTGTGGGGTGGCTCCCTTTGATTATCAATCAGGAACATCAATCAGGGGAAGATCCAGGGTATCGATGTTTGCCGATAAAAATATGAAAACCCTACTGCATTTGGCAGCAATGAGTGCCATAAGGCTTAATAATGAACTAAAGATGTACTACCAAAGAAAAGTTGGGGAAGGAAAAAATAAAATGAGTGTTCTAAATGCTGTTAGAAACAAAATCATTCATCGAGTATTTGCCGTAATTAAAAACCAAACCATTTATAAAAATGATTTGGTTTTATCATAGAAATCGAAATGACGGTTGCAGTTATGAATTACCAATCCAGCTTCAAAAACGAAACTCCTTGTCTTGGTAATAAAATTCCTATCTCCTTTAAATTGCTTTGCTTTACCGGCTTCCCAACCATTTTAAGCTGACCTGCTTTTTCGAGTAGCGCAATCTGTTTTGAATCGGGATTTTGTGGCGAGCCCATTTTTTTCCAAATTTCGTAAGCATTGCTGTTATCGGCATCTATGCGGTATTCGGTTAGGGTAACAGTTTTAAGGGGTAAGTTGTTGAGCAAAACCCTTACCGAATCCCGGGTGCCTGTTTTATCTTCATCGTGGTAATTCCACACCAACACCGAAGCTGATTTTTCTGCTTTTGCGGCCAGTGCGCCAATATCGGTTTGTGGTTTTCTGATACTCGAATCGAGTACCGACCTGAGCGCGTACATGCGGTTACTTTTTGTTTCTACACGATTGCCTTTCATCATCCCAAACATCCTGAAAACATTCAGCACAGGTTTATCAACTCCGTTGGTGGCTAAATCTCTAAAACCGGCAAACCAGGGCTGGTTTTCGAACTCGAAGGACCAGGTTACAGCACCCAGCAGGTTAATTTTATACAGATCGGTAAGTGCATACAAACGGGCAAAAGAAGCTGCGGTGTAGCTCGAATACATGGTACCGTTGCGGTAAGCATTTTCGGGGTTAGTGGCCATACCGCAGGCTGCACAACCTTCAGGGTCTGATTCGCCAATAATAACCGGGATATTTTTAAGTTGCGGGTATTTGGCAATTACGCGGTAGTTCGATTCCATATTGCGTAGCTGGGCCCGGATATCCATCACTACTGTGCCGTTTACCACGCGGGGCGATCCTTTGGCATGAAAAAGAACAGCATCTAAAGGCGAACCGATTTTTCCTGTTACATAATTGGTATCGTTTAAGCAGTGTTTAATAAAGGCATCGAGGTATTTGGAAGCTCCGCCGGTAACATTTGCACCACCAATTCTGGCTGTGGGCAGGGCACGTTTCAAACCATCGGCAGCATAATCATAAAGTTTAAAAAACTCAGCCTGTGTACCTTTCCAATAGGCACCATCCGGTTCGTTCCAAACTTCCCAGTACCAGCTTTCTACTTCGGCTTTGCCATAGCGGGCTACACTGTGTTTTACCCATTCGTAAACCAGGTTGCTCCATTTTTGGTAATCTTTGGGTGGGTAGGCCCAACCGGTTTCGATCACACTGTATTTTGCTCCAGGTTTCCATTGGTGCTGGTAGGGAATGGGGTGAGTTGATAAAGCCTCGGGCATAAAACCAATCTGCGCCAAAGGTTTCATTCCGCGTTTAACATAGGTATCGAAAATCTGGTCAACAATTTTCCAGTTGTATACGGGGTTGCCCTGGGCATCTTCGGTGTAGGCATTGGTTGAACCCCATTTTAGTGCTGGTGTACCATCGCCCGAGGTGAGTAAATTATGTGCCCTTACGTAAACCGGTACCGGACTGAGTTTCGAAATCTCCGTAAGCAGTTTCTGGCCATCCTTCATATACGTATAATTCGGCTCATCGTAACCAAACCAGGCCCAAACGGGTTTCATTGGCGCAATTGGCTGGTTGAAATTTACCTCAATACTGGTTTTGTTTTGGGCAAAGCTTACTGAAACCATTAGGGTTTGAAGCAGCAGGATGGATATTTTTAATGCTTTCATAATAGTCATTGCTGTTTTTATGGGGTTTCAAAAATATCGGCTTCGATAATGCTTAAGCCACCTTTTAATTTGGTTTCTGCCCGGTTAACCCCATCATCCAGTTTTTTACCGTTAACTTCTACACCAATTGCTGCATTTCCTTTTTCTTTGCCCGAACCAAGCAATTGTATGGTTACGGTTTTTCCTTTTGTGGGTTTGCAGGTAGCGGTAAAATAACCTAAACTGGTTTTAGTTTCACCGTTAAACACTTCTTTACCATCAACACTAATGCGTAGCGGATAGGTTTTAGAACGGAAGCCATTTAATTTTAAAGCCACCTGACTAACTGTACTTTCTTTCTCCAGGGTGTATTTAATCCAGGCCGTATTGATTTTTCCATCATTAACCCAATCGCTCAGTTCGTTGTCATCGTAACTCAATTGGGCTTTATCATTATTTGCGCCTGCTTCGGCTGCGATAATTTTAATCGTTTTACGCTGTACGGTAAATGAACTGCCTTTTGGCGTTTCGCCCTTGCTTAAATTCGGTTTTAACTCATCGGCCGGAAAGCTTGTTGCCAAACCGTTTTCTACCAGTACAGGAATGGTTTCTAAACCAATCGCAGCCGGTTTTAAACCATCGGCACTGGCGCTAAGGCTAATTTTACCAGCCTGCGTTAACGATCTGATTAAAACCCGGTTTACACCACCTTCTACGGGCAATACTTTCGATAAAATGAAATTATCAGGGCCTTGTGCCAATCCACCGCGCCATTCGGCAGGTCCGCTGAGCTCAAAATTAATGGTGTTTAAAGCTGTTGGGTACCTGTTTCCGTTTATATCTACCACTTCAACCTGAACCAGCGCTACATCGGCTCCATCGGCCTTAAAGCCTGCGGGGTTTTTAATGGCCGTAAGTTTTATAGCTACTGGTTTTCCGGCAGTTTTTAATTGTGTTTCGGCAAGTTTTTTGCCGGAAGCGTTGTACGACACCGCTTTTAGTGTGCCCGGCTGATAAGCGATATGGTTAAAGGTGAACAAAAAGCCATCGCTCTTTTTACCAAAGCCTAAAGATTTGTTGTTCAGGATCAGTTCTACCTTATCGCCTGCGGCCACTACGTTTATATCCTTTTTAGTGCCGTTTTGGTAATTCCAGTGACCAATGATATAAATGCCTTCCTTTTTCGCATCTACCCAGCCATCCCACATCACTTTGTGTGCAAAAAAGCCATCTTTAGGTATGCGCATGGCATCTACCTCGCCACTGCGCCTGTAGTTTTCTTCGCCCCGGTGGTGGGTATTCGAATCAGAAAATATAATGTTTACCCCACCCGAACTTACGCGGGTGCCCGTGCCTGGCCGTTCCTGGTAATATTCGTTCCAGCGGATTACATCTTCAATGGCATGGCTATCCATATTGCGGTTATAATCGCTGGCATCGGCTCCTTTATATTGCGGACCAGCACCATTTTTATGGTAAGGCGGCGAAAATTCATCCCAGTATTTGCGGAGGGCCTCATCGCGCGAGTACTCCATCGACCACAGTGGTTTGGTTGCACTTTTGTTAATGTAAAGCATCTCGCCACCATACTCGGCTTCGGGTATATCGAGCATTTCCCTCGATCCGATGGCCCGGTTGCCGTAGGGATCGTAGCTGTCGCGAATGGCTTTCATTTCTTTCATGTGTTCGGCACTGATCGATTCGTTTCCGCACTCGTAAAACAAAATGCTGGGGTTATTTCGGTTGTAAATAATCGCATCGCGCATTACGGCTTTTCTTTGGTCCCAGCGGGTGCCGGTTACATCTTTTTCCGAGTCGCCGGCAGGCATAGCCTGTATCAAACCTACGCGGTCGCACGATTCGATATCCTGTTTCCAGGGGGTAATGTGCATCCATCGAACCAGATTGGCATTGCTTTCTACCATGAGCTGGTTGCTGTAATCGCTTAGCCACGCCGGTACCGATAAACCAATGGCTGGCCATTCGTTGCTGCTCCGTTGTGCATAACCTTTCATCATCAATACCCGGTCGTTTAAGTACACCATGCCATTTTTAAACTCGGCCTTTCTAAAACCGGTTTGGGTGTTCAGTTCGTCGATAATGGTTCCGTTAACTTTTAATCGTGAGCTAACCGTATACAAATAGCCATAACCCCAGCTCCAGAAATGGAGTCCGTTAACCAACGATTCGGCCTTCAGTATTTTGGTTTCGCCCGGGGCAAGGCTTTGTGGGGCCGTTGCAAAAGTTTTAATCGTTTTCCCTTCGGTATCTTTTAATGCTACTTCGTAAACAACCGTGCCTGCCTGACCGCTTTCGTTTTTTACTTCTGACTGCGATACGATGGTGGCCGATTTTTGACTGATGTTGAAATCTTTGGCATAAATGTAATTCCCGGTAGTTTGTAAAGTGGTGTAGAGTGGAAGCGTTTGATACACTTTACCGGTAACATGCAGTTTTACATTTTTCGAAATGCCGCCATAATTGGCATTAAAGTTTTTATCGTTCCATTGGTAGCCCGAATTGGTGGCTTTTTCCCGGTAGTTCCAGGCGTTATCTATTTTTACGGCGATTACATTTTCCTTATCTGCATTAATTAAATCGCTGATATCGAAACCAAAAGCCATTACGCCGTTTTCGTGCCTGCCAATAAATTTGCCATTCAGGTAAAACTCGCCTGCTTGCCTGATACCTTCAAATTCGAGAAAAATTTTGTGGTTCTGGCTGTTTTGCGGCAGCTTAAAATGTTTGCGGTACCAGGCTATGCCGGTTGAGTGTTCTTCAATCGATTTTTTAAAGGCTTCATCTTCGTTCCATGCGTGGGGCAGTGTGATGGCTTTCCAGCTTTGATCGTTAAAATCAACCGATTCTGCAGCGGATATATCGCCTACGTATAGTTTCCATCCCGGATTAAAATTGTAGCTTGTTCTAACTGGTGGGCTTTGTTGTGAAAAAGCTTGCAGGCAGCAGGTTATGCAAACCATAAGGGCGAGTAATTTTTTTAGGCTCATTTTTTAATTTTGATGATGGCTAGGGCAATACTGGAATTATAAATCTTTGTAAACGCTGATTGCGAAAAAAGGTTAATAATGCCAGAAATATTTGGTTAAAAGGTGATACGATATTAACATATAAAATCTAACGATCCATCCTGTGCTATCCTGCAAAACCGGTATTAAAAACGTTACGGGTTTTATTGTTGTAAAGCGGTAGATTGGTGGTTAAATGATCGTTTTCCGGTTTTTAATGCAGGACACTACAGGATGATTTATCAAATGGAATAAGATACTTTCGTTTAAACCAGGGCTTTTTTAACTTGATGATGTTATCTTGCTTTTGCCCTAGGCTAACCAAATCGTTTAAAATGCATAAGTCGTAAATTTATGCCATTAACCCCCCATAAAATTTTATGAGAAGCTCATTGATTGTCTGTGCATTTTTAGTTGTTTTTTCCTTACAGTGTTTTGCTGTTGAAGGGGCGCCGCTTAATCCGGTAGTAGCACCGGGTACGGTTTCGGCCAATTCGGCTACGCTGATATGGAATAAACCTGTTGGGTATCTCGATGTAATCCGCTATCATATTATTTTAAACGGAAAAGAGATCGGCGTTTCAGCTAAAACGAACTATACACTTAAAAACTTAAGTCCTTTAAAAACCTATACCTGCACCATTAAGGCCGAAAATAAGGATGGAAAACTTTCGGCAAGTAGTGCCGTATTGAAATTCACCACCAAAGCCACTGGTAAAGTTTTAGCAGTAACTGCATTTGGTGCGAAGGGCGATGGCGTAACCCTGAATACAGCGAGTATACAGCAAGCGATTGATGCCTGCCCCAAAGGTGGTACTGTACGCATACCCAAAGGTATATTTTTAAGCGGTGCACTGTTTTTGAAAAGCAACATGACGCTTGAGATTGCCAAAGATGGCATGTTAAAAGGCAGCGGCAATACCGACGATTACCTGCCATTTTATAACAACCGCTTTGAAGGCTGGGAGATGAAAACCTATGCCAGTTTATTAAATGCTGGTATAATGAATAATAAAGGTGGTTTTGCTGTAGCGCAGTTGGCCATAAAAGGAGAGGGGACCATTAGTGGAGGCGGTGGAGCACTGGGTAAAGCCATGATTGATAAAAACGGGATCAGAAGCCGTGGACGCTTAATCTGTTTGATGAACTGCAAGGATGTTGAAATACAGGGTTTAACGATTAAAGATTCGCCCTGCTGGACCATTCATTACATTTACAGCAAAGGCATAAGCTGCCACGATTTAAACATCAGCAGCACTGCCCGTAACGGCGACGGTTTGGATCCGGATTCATCCGACGATAGCTATATTTTTAACTGTACTTTTTCAACAGGCGACGATTGTATTGCCATTAAATCGGGCAAAAACCCCGAAGGTTTTACCATCGGAAAACCTACCAGAAATGTAAACATCAGCAATTGTGTGTTTACCAGGGGGCATGGCATTTCTATCGGAAGCGAAATGTCGGGCGGGGTAAGCGATGTTTTGATACAGGATTGTACGGCTGGTGCCTTATTACATGGCATGCAGATTAAGGGCACAAAAGACCGTGGCGGCTATGTTAAAAATGTAACTGTTGCCGATTGTCAGTTACTTAAAATAACCATTTTTTCGGCCGTAAACTACAATAATGATGGTGCTGCGGCACCTGAGCCACCGGTTTTTGAGAATTTTGTGTTCCGTAACATCGATCTTTCCAATGCACAAACCAAAGAACCCGTAATCAATATCAATGGTTTTAAGGCAGCGGGCCATCAGCTTAAAAATGTTGTGTTTAACCATATTAAATTGCCTGGCAGTGCCGAAGTGTGGGTAAATGATGCTCAACAGGTAAAATTTAGTGAAATGCTTACTGATACTGGTATAAAACCTAAGTATGTGGTTAAGGATAGTGAAGATGTAACTTATTGATGGGTAGGGTTATGGCTGGGTTGGGGATTTTAAAGCGTTTTGTATTAGGATTCCCGCCTGCGCGGGAATGACGGCCCACGGTGATCGTCATTGCGAGGTACGAAGCAATCTTACTACTATGGGTCGGTAAAAGCACTAATTCAATTTCAACTAGTAATCGCTGTAAGGTTGCCCGCCTGCTGCAGGCGAATAACGCCCGATTTTAAAAACCGTCAGGAATAGCGTTAAGCTTTCAGGGAGGATGTGATTTTTCTCTATAAAAAACGGCCTTTAGCCCATCATTTAATGAGCTAAACGCCGCTAAAGTATTTGCTAAGTTACCAGCCAGGGTTTTGCATGGCCTGCTTCTGTGCAGGTGTTAAAGGCTCTCCGTTAATCTTCAGTACATCTAAGAAACTTTGAGGAATTGGGCGCAGATAATGTTTGCCGTCAACAGGTTTAGCCTCAAGGTTAAATGCAGCTGTACGCGCCACCAGTGTTTTAGTCCGTGCCAGGTCTTCCCAACGCATCAGTTCGCCCATTAATTCCCTCGAGCGTTCGTCCAAAATAAAGGCATTAAATTTATCGGCATTAGAACTTGCCCCAACTTTATCGTAAAAGTCTTTGGTCGAGTTAAAAATATCAGCCTCACTATTCAGGTGCATTGAACTTAAAGTGTTTACCGTGGTAACCGGAATATTGTTCGATTCGAAATAAGTGTTTTTATCCGAGTACGATACAATGGCCGAAGTTACTGCCGGATTGGTTTTGTAAGCAATTCCACCATCTACATAAGCAGAACGGTCTTCGCCTTCTTTATAGGCGGCACGATCGCGCACACTGTTCAGATAAGGAATAGCTTGCGCATACTGACCTAAGCGTCCGTAAGCTTCTGCAGCAATTAAATACGTTTCGGCAAGGCGGGCTAGAATGCCATCGCGCTGGCCAAATTGCGAAGCTACCAGATTTCTTGAGCCATCCATAAATTTAGATAAGGCTACGTATTGGCTAACGCCGTAATTGCCATGGCTGTTTAAATAGCTTTGTGGCTGACCAGCGAAATAGCGCACAAACATAGAAGGTTTGCGGCGTGCAATATCGGTTGGTAAAGCTGGATCCGCATTTGGAACAATGGGTGTATAGCGGGTATCGCCGGCGTTGTTAACAATGTATAAAGCAGCTTCCTCGCCAACAGCAAATTTTGGCTGTCCCTCTTGTGCCGGGGTTGGGGCACTGCCCTTAACCCACTTTGGTATGCTGGCCGCATTGTTGGAAACGTAACGTGTTTTAAAACTTTTCCAAAACCTCGAGTCGTTAACGCGGTCAAAAACATCCAAAGCATAATCTGTAGATCTCAAACGCTGAAACTCCCTTCCTCCGGCAATGTCGCGGATCATTCCCGGTAAGGTTTGATAAACGGATGGGTAATAAAGATGAATCTGGTTGCCGTATCTTCCCTGTGTTGCGGTGTTGTTCGAAAATTGTGCAGCTAAAATAACCTCCTTGTTGGTTTCGTTGGCACCATCAACCGTGGTGAAGTTCCACAGGTCGCTGTAGTTCGTAGCCAGGCTGTGCTGACCGCTGCCAATTACCAAATCTGCGTATTTAATGGCATTTTGTAAATCGGCTGTTTTGGTATCGCCATTCCAGTCGTTGTTTATTTCGCTGGCACGGAAGAGATAGGCTTTGGCCAGAAAATGTGCAGCAGCCCATTTGGTAATCCTGCCTCTTTCTGCTGCTGTTGTTGGTAGCAGGTTATAGGCTTGCGTAAAATCCTGGATCACCTGTTCGTAAACTTCCTTGGCTGTGTTTCTGGTAAACTCATCTTTAATTTCATCTAAGGCTTCGAGTTGTAAAGGCACGCCGCCATATTGTTTAACCAGTTTAAAATAGTCGAAGGCACGCATAAAGTAACCTTCTCCTAAACGGGTATTTTTATTGGCACCTGTATAATAAAGGGGTACGTTTTTAATTACAATATTGGCCGAATTGATATTGGTGTACATGTTGTCGAAAACAGCCTGCACATCTACATTAAAAGAATTTAAGGTCCCATCGTAAGAGTTCCACATCTGCTCGGTCCTGTCGCCACCTACTGTAAACTCATCAACCCCGTAATTGGTGCTGGTGTAGGCCCAGGTATAGTTAAAGTGAAATTTTAAACTTTGGTACATCCCGATCACCAGGCCATCCAGTCCCTCT
Source organism: Sphingobacteriaceae bacterium (assembly GCA_965284455.1). Taxonomy (GTDB): domain Bacteria; phylum Bacteroidota; class Bacteroidia; order Sphingobacteriales; family Sphingobacteriaceae; genus Pedobacter. The sequence goes on along the minus strand of OZ260086.1, from coordinate 2,684,730 downwards.
GTTTTTTGAAAATCGGATGTATTACGCGAGTTAATCACTTCTTCATCCAGAAAACTTTTTTTACAGGATGTTGGCAGGATCATTAGCCCACCCAGCAATGCTACACCTGATATAATATTTACAATCTTTTTCATAATCAATATTTTTAATTCCTTAGAAACTGGCGTTAATGCCAAATACAACACCTCTGTTAAATGTAGAACCGCCTAAATCGGGGTCAATCCACTTAACTTTCGAATAGATCAGGCCTGGATTAATCATCTGTGCATAAACCCTGAGTCTGGATAGTGTTAGTTTTTTAGTGATATTTTCTGCAAAATTGTAGCCTAATGATATATTCCTAACTTTAATAAAAGAACCATCCTGATAGTTCATTGCACTTTTAAACTGATCGCCTGCCGCACTGCCGTAGTTAGGTGCAGGATAATCGTTGGTTGGGTTGGTTGGCGTCCAGTAATCCAATACACGTTGTGCAAAACGCCCCTGTAAGGCTTCTGCACCGGTAGCAATTAAGAAGTTATAACGGGCAATGATAAAAACAGAAAGGTCAAAACCCTTGTAGTTAAAGGTATTGGTAATACCGCCTGTCCAGCTTGGGGTGTAACGCCCTAATATCTGGCGGTCGTTATTGGCATCGATTTTAAAATCGCCGTTTAAATCCCTTATCTTAATGCTTCCGGGTAAAAACGTTTGTCCGTTTGCACTAAATTTATCGCGTAATATCTTATCCTCAGGGGTATCTTGCCAGATGCCGTCTTTTACGTAATCGTATGCCACGCTAATCCCGTTTCCAATAAAGAAAAGATCGGCAACCATGTCGCCACCGTTCAGTTGAACAATTTCATCCCTGCTGGTAGAGAAATTGAGGGTAGATTCCCAGCTGAAATCTTTCGACCTCACATTAATCGTATTGATGGTTAAATCGAGTCCTTTATTTTTTGTCGAACCAATGTTATCGAAAGAGGTAGGATAACCATTGATGATGTTGATCTTTTTGAGTAGAATCAAATCAGTTGTTTTAGATTTATAGAGGTCTAATGAACCGCTGATTCTTCCTTTCAGCAGGTCGAAATCTAAACCCAGGTTATATTGCTGTGTTTTTTCCCAGCCCAGCAATTTATTCGGAAAAGAAATTGGATTTGCCAATGAAGCGTCGGAAGCCACATAACCGATCTGAGCAGCGCTGCCAAAGGTATAGGTTAGGGGTTGTAAAAGTCCCAGCGTACTGCCAATATCTACTGATGAATTACCTGTACTACCCACACCAAGGCGTAATTTCAACTGATTTACCCATTTGATGTTTTTCATGAAATCTTCCTGATCAATACGCCAGGCTAAGGCTGCTGAAGGGAAAAAGTCCCATTTGTTGCCTTCTGCCAATTGCGATGCCCCATCTGAACGGAGTGATGCAGTTAACAGGTATTTGTTATCGAAGCTATAGTTTACCCTCGCCATGTACGATTCGAGCGTAGATTTTCTAAAATCGGTGTCAAATCCATCCAAAGCGGTAATACTTCCAGCCCTTAATCCGTACCACAGTGGAGCAATTAAATTGATTTTACTGCCCGTTAACGACGAGGATTCATCCTGAAACAGCGATGAGCTTTGTAACAGGGTTACACCAAAGCTGTGTTTATTAATGGTTTTATCGTAATATAATAAATGATCAAGTGTATAGGCAAACTTGTTGCTCTGGTTTAGCTGTGCATAGTTGTTAACCGAACCGGGTATGCCCGCATCGCGGTTTACCGATTTTGCATCCTGATATTTTCCGTTATAGAAATTTGAAAAATCGGGGCCGAAGTTGATGCGGTATTTTAATCCTTTTAAAATGTTTACTTCAGCAAAGGCCGAACCCAGTGTTCTTAAGGTTTTACGTAAATTGATGTTATAATCGGCTTCGAGAATGGGGTTTTGGATATTGATATCGCCACCCGGCAAATTAATTCGGTTGCCACTCGGATCGTAAGGGATAGCCATCGGCAACATGCCCCTTGCGGCCGCATAGATATTGCCCGCACCCGAAGCACTGGCTGCAACAAACCCATAGTTTTGCAAACCATAGGTTGCGGTTAGATTAAGCCCCATTTTAAACCACTTAACCGGGTTAATTTCTACACTTAATTTACCACTGTACCTTTCAAAATCCTGGCCCAGTTGTGTGCCGTTTGGTTCAGGTAACCAAACGATCCATAAGCTTTTATTTTATCGGTACCACCACTCACACTTAACACGTGATCCTGGGTAATTCCGGTTCGGGTTACCAAATCTCCCCAATCGGTAGTTGGAACCAAACTGCCATCATACACACCATTTACCCATCCTTTTTCTATGTTTTCAAGCACGTAAGGGTCTCCGGCAAAAATTTCTCTGTCTTTAGCTAAAGTGGCTACAGCCGGGTATTTCCTAACATCTGTTGTTGGTAAGGCCCTGAATGCATCGCGGCGAAACTCGATATATTGTGCCGAGTTCATCATGTCCATTCTGTCGTTTAAGGTTTCTATGGTTGCAGTACCTACATAATCCATGGTTAGCCTGCCGGTTTTACCTTTTTTAGTGGTTACCAGTACCACACCGTTTGCACCACGCGAGCCGTAAATGGCTGTTGCCGAGGCATCTTTTAAAACATCGATGTTTTCAATGTCGTTAGGGTTAATGGCATCAATACCCCCGGCCTGCAACGGAATTCCATCCACTACAAATAATGGCGAATTGCTGGCTTTTAATGAACGGAGACCACGGATTTTAATATCGCCAACCTGACCAGGCCGCTCATTTGAAGTAATATCTACACCAGCCGCTTTGCCTTGCATCGCTTGCAGGGCGTTGGTTACGGGCCTCGATCTGATTTCTTTTGAACCTACACTCACCACTGCACCTGTTAAATCGCTCTTTTTAACGGTATTGTAGCCTACTACCACCACTTCTTCCAGATCGTTGGTCGAGCTTTTTAGCTGAATACTGATTGTCGTTTTTCCGCCTACGGGTACTTCTTGTGTGGTATAGCCTATATACGAAACCTCTAAAACCGGGTTGCTCACCGATGAAGGTATCGTAATTGAAAAAGCACCATTGGCATCGGTACTGGTTACCAGGCTTGTGCCCTTTACCTTAATGCTTACACCCACTAAAATTTCGCCCTTTTCATCCACAATTTTTCCTTTAATGATGGTATCCCATTTCCTGATCAAAGTATTCATGTGAGTTGCTGGGTTAAAAGCATTGGCCTTTGCATTTAGCGGTTCGGCAATACAGAATAAGGTTAATGCCGACATGCCGGTTATCAGGAATTTCCTGCAGGAAGCGCCTCGCTGCCGCTGTGGGTTTTCTGGATAAAAATTAAGATCCATAATTGATTTGGTTTTATAAATATTTGGTTATTTGGCCAGATAGCTTGTTTTGATACACAGGCTACCTGTTTTTGAAAGCTTTGATTTAGCAAGCAGCCCGCAACTCAGCCTTGCCTGGCCGCTAATGGTGATTTTTTTAATGAAGAATTTTGTTAGTTCATTGATTTGGTATTGAAGTTTTTACAAAAAAATGCACGGGGCTATACTTTAAAAAGCGTTAAACCGACGTGTATCTTTGTGACTGGTTGCATTCGGAAATTGTTGTTTTGCTTGCTCATAGCTGTTCATATTTAATGGTGATGCACTTTTTACTGTAAACAGGGGGGAATTCCTGCGAAAGATTATACTTGGTTATACGAGGGTAGCGCTTTTATTTGGCTAATCTGTCCTGTCCCGTCCTGCACGTACCGGGACTGCTGGCAGGCTAAAGCGGGAGGCTTGGCGAACTGAACGGAGAATGGGTAGCTAAAAAATAAGGGCATACTATCCAGTACTGCCCTTACTATCATTAACTAAAATTAAAATCACGCTGGTAGCTCCTAACTTCTACCATCGGTTTGCTATTTGAAAGCGTTTAAGCCGCTTTCGAGAAATTTTTTGTAATTGGCCACTTCATAATCTGCCCCCTGCGGCTGTGCCAGCACGGCTTCAGTTTTAGGATCGAGCAGTACATAAAAAGGCTGCGAATTAGACTGGAATTTTCTGGCCTGCAAATCGCTCCATTTTTTGCCTATGGTATTTAACTTCTTCCCTTCAGGGGTAGTTACCACGTCAGCAGGGGCCAGTTCCGATTTATCATCAACATACAATTGAATCAGGATGTAATCTTCACTGATCATTTTTAAAACGTCGCGATCGGGCCAAACATTGGCTTCCATTTTTCTGCAGTTTACGCAGGCATGTCCGGTAAAATCGATTAATACAGGCTTGTTTTGTTTTTTAGCCTGTGCCAAACCTTCCTCATAATCGAAGTAGGCATTCAGTTTTAACGGGGCATGAAATTTATCGGCATATTTATGCGGTCCATCGTTTGTGGCTGACTTTCCGGTTAGTAAACCTGAGGTGTATAAATCAAAATCCTGGGTTTCCTGCGGTGGCAAAAAGGCCGAAACACTGCGCAATGGCGCACCCCACATTCCTGGAATTAAATAAACAGTAAAGGCCAGTACAATGGTAGCCAAAAAAAGCCTTGGCACCGAAATGGAATTTAAAGGGCTATCGTGCGAAAATTTAAGTTTGCCCAAAAGGTAAATGCCCATCATACCGAAAATAACGATCCATAAGGCTAAAAATATTTCGCGATCAAACCATTCCCAATGGTAAGCCAAATCTACATTGCTTAAAAACTTTAAGGCAAAGGCCAACTCTAGGAAACCCAAAACTACTTTTACGCTGTTTAACCAGCCGCCAGATTTGGGTAGCTTTTGCATAGCCGATGGAAATAAGGCAAATAAGGCAAAAGGAATAGCCAGTGCTAATGAAAAGCCAAACATACCAATTGCAGGACCTAGTAAGGCTCCAGTTGTTGCAGCCTGTACCAATAAAGTACCGATAATCGGACCGGGACAGGAGAAAGAAACCAGTGCCAGTGTGCCAGCCATAAAAAACAATCCGGCTACACCACCTTTATCCGAATTGGCATCCATTTTATTTACCCAGCTCGAAGGCAGTGTAATTTCGAATGCACCTAAAAATGATGCTGCAAAAAGCACCAGCAGTAAAAAGAAAAAGAAATTGAAGATGCCGTTTGTAGAAAGGTTATTTAATGCATCGGCACCAAAAATTACGGTAACCAAAAGGCCCAGTACCACATAAATCAGAATGATAAAGAAGCCATACAGTGCTGCCCGCCCAAATGCTTTTCCCTTTTCCGATCCTTTGGTGAAAAAGCTCACCGTTAATGGAAGCATGGGGAAGATGCAAGGCATAAGCAAAGCCGCTAAACCGCCAACAAAACCTGCAATAAAAATACCCCAAAGGGTTTTCTGTGCTTCGGGCTGTGGGGTGATTTTTTTTGCTGAAAGGACAGTACTGCTATCGGCTACTTTGCTAATCGTTTCAGCAGCTTTAATAGTGGTATCGGTTGTTTCCGGTTTAATTTCGGTAAAAGTCAGGTCGTCGGTACTGGTGCTGTCCTGCGCATATCCGGTTAAGGATATGGCACAGAAAAGCAATAATCCGAGACAGATTTTTTTTAAGGATATCATCTGCTTTTACTTATTTTACAGGGATACTGAAATCTACTTGTTCTGGTGGCAGGCACTGTTTATCGTCGCATACCATAAACTCTACACTACCTTTTACTACAGCATTTTTGCCTTTTAGCTTAACTTTTTGCTGAAAAACTACCGAGTTTTCAAAATAGCTTACGTCCATTTTAAAAGTTGCTTCATACTTGGTAACTGCCTTTGGTTCGATGGTTTTACCTACTAAAGTGAAATCTTTTGCAGCAGGGAAGGTAAAAGTGGTTTTAACCGGCCCGCCATCTTTAACAAATTGCGAGTACAGGTGCCAGCCTTGATCAACAGTTGCTTTGATAAATACGGTAGCTGTAGTTGGGCTTGTTTTTTTTGCTGCGTAACTCCAGGTTACAGGTTTTAAAATCTGGCTGTAACTGCTTAAGCTGATTAAGCAAACGAAACAGCATAATAAGGCGATTTTTTTCATTTGGTTGTATTGGGTTTAATATTGATTTAGGGTTTGTTGATTTGATGTGAAGTGATTAGCCGTGGCCTGCTAACCGTTTAATCTGCTAAAAGCCTGATAATCGAGAAATTCTACATCTGGTGTGATATAACCTGCTTTTACCGGTTCTTCGCGCATTAAATCGGTGCTTAAATATTTTTTATTGCTATCCGAAAATATGGTTACCACACAGCTGTCTGTGCCCATTTCCTGTTGTTTTTTTATGGCTCCGATTACGTTTGCACCCGATGAAATGCCTACTGCAAGGCCTAGTTTTTGGGCAAGTTTCTGGGCCATCAATATGGCATCGCCATCGTTTACCTGTATGATTTCATCAAGCTGGTTTAGCTTCACAATTTCAGGTATAAATTCATCAGAAATCCCCTGAATCCGATGACTACCCACTTTGTATCCCGTGGTTAAGGTTGGCGATTCTGCAGGTTCAAGCGGATGTATTTTTACGGTATTTTTTTGTTTTTTAAGGAAATTTCCAACACCCATAATGGTGCCGCCGGTACCTACGCCTGCCACAAAGGCATCGGGACACAGGCTTTTCAGTTGCAGTTGCTCCCAGATTTCTTTACCTGTAGTATATTCGTGTGCTTCAGGGTTGGCTATATTTTCGAATTGTTTAGGCAAAAATACATTGGGGTTGTTTGCCGCCATGTATTCGGCCAGTTTAATGCTGCCAATAAAGCCGCCTTCTTCTTTGCTAACCAAAACAATCTCCGCACCCAGACTTTTGATAATGTCCATACGCTCTTTGCTTAGCCAGTTGGGCATAATAATCGTAACCGGATGCCCCAGGGCTTTACCAATTGCCGCAAATGCAATTCCGGTATTGCCACTGGTTGCTTCAACAATTTTATCGCCGGGTTTAATTTTACCTTCAGCATAGGCTTTCTTTAAAGTATAAAGCGCCATCCTGTCTTTAATGCTACCCGTTAGGTTATAATGTTCGCACTTTACATAAATTTTACCCGGTTTACCATTAAGGCTATAGGTTAGCTCTAACATAGGTGTGTTGCCAACCAAAAGCGATAAATGTTCAAATTTCGCATTCAAAGCTGCAGTTATTTCGTCTTTTATTAGCGTTGTTGTAGGCATATTTTAAACCTTTTATAATTGTTTAATCAATCGATTATAATTTCGGTAAAATTCTGTATTGTGTTCTTTTTTATCAATACATGTTGTTTTTTACGTAAATTTTCTGCTTTTTTGATATATTTTTAGTTTTTATTCCAGTTTTGATTGTTTTTTCAAAGCTGCATTATGTTTTTTTTCGATTCAGAACAACTTATGATACACGGAGATTTAGACCAAGTTGATGTAGAAATATTGAAATTGCTGCAGCGCGATGCCTCTTTAACGAATAAAGAGGTGTCGCTGATGTTGCATAAATCTATTGCAACCATTCACGAAAGGATTAGAAGGTTAAAGGAACAAGGCTACATTAAAAGGGTAGTGGCCATTCTCGACCGGAAGAAAATCAACAGAAACCTGATTGCCTTTTCGCATGTTTTGCTTAAGGAGCATACCGCCAAAACCCTGGTCGAATTTGAAACGGAAGTATCGAAATTTGGCGAAGTAATGGAATGTTTACAAATGACCGGTGCACATGATTTTATCCTCCGAATCGCCACAAAAGATATGGATGCCTATCATGAATTTTTAAGGCACAAACTGGCAACATTGCCCAATATTACCACTGTGCAGAGCTATTTCGTACTGTCAGAGCCTAAGAGCGAAACTGCTTATCCGTTATAGTTCATTTGTTCATTAGTCAATGGTTCATTGGTTAGCCGTAATTCAATTGATAGCCACAAACTGAAAATTAGATTTGTTTATTCCATAAACTTTGTATTTTGGGGCTATGAAAAACTTATATCTGCCATTTCTAATTGTTGCTTTGCTTTTTAGCGGCTGTTCGCCTAAAATTGGTGCGGGGTCTGCAACAAAAAGTACAAACCGTTTAAGGGTAATGAGTTACAACATTCATCACTGTAACCCACCTACAAAGGAAAAAGAGGGTACCATTGATGTAAATGCCATTGCCAAAGCCATTTCACTTCAGCATCCTGATTTGGTTGCCTTGCAGGAAGTTGATGTAAATACCAAACGCTCGGGTAATATTAACCAGGCTGTTTTGCTTGCCCAAAAATTAAAAATGAACTTCTATTTTGCAAAAGCCATCGACCACGATGGGGGAGATTATGGTGTTGCCATTCTCTCGCGGTTTCCGCTTTCAGCACAAAAAACTTACAAACTGCCTAAAAACAATAGTGCCCGTGCCGAGCAGCGTGTGCTGGCTATTGCCACGGTTGAAATCGCAAATGGGAAATTTATCCGCTTTGCTTCTACACATTTAGATGCCGAGCGTGCTGAAGAAAACAGGGTAATGCAGGTGAAAGAAATCGTAAAGCTAACGGCAGCTGAAACCCTTCCATTGCTCATTGCCGGCGATTTGAATGCAGAACCCGGCTCAGAAACCATTAAATTATTTGATGCGGCATTTAACCGGAGCTGCAACAATTGCGGTTTTACCATTCCGGTAATTAACCCTAAAACAACCATCGATCACATTGCCTTTAAAAAAGGAAATCCATTTAATGTAATTTACCATGAAGTGGTAAAAGAAAGATACGCATCCGATCACTTACCCATCTTGTCGGTAATTGATTTAAAAGATTAACTTTAAGCAGGTGCCGGCAATTTTTTCGCCATCCGGTTAAGTTGCCGGTACCGCTTTAACTGGCTTTTTTGCCAAATTCCTGCGGGAATACCTTTTGTGCAAAAAGCATGTTAATTATGCTTAATTTTGGCATTCTTATTAAAATTAAACCTTTGCATCCCATTTTCCTCACCGTTATCGGTGCAATTTTTATTCTTTCGGTAGTTATAGTAAAATTGTTGCTATACGGTCGTGATAAGTTTTACCTCAATTTTTTGCTGTCGCTGGCCATTGCAGGTATAGCTTGGTACGGACTTATTTACCTCTTAACCAATTCAGGGCAGATCAAAAATTATCCCTTCCTGTTTAATAAGGGATTACCTTTTTATTATACTGTTGCGCCTTGTTTATTTCTCTATTTCAGGGGGTCTTTAAGTAAGGAACATGCTGTTTTTAAACCGGCGCACCTGCTCCATTTTCTCATTGCCATTCCGGCAGTAATTTCGATTATTCCATATAATATGCTGAGCTATGCTGCACAGCACGAAGTGGTAAGCAGGGTTGTGGCCGATGTGGAATTTGCATTTTCGCATAGTGAATATATTGTAGAACCCTGGCATTGGTATGCTTTTCCTTTTTCGGCGCTCATTTATACCGTTTTACAGATGCGACTGGCTTATCGCGCTTCAAAACAGCAAGGGCAAAACAGGCAAACCATTAACTGGATCTATTTTTTTAGTGGGGTGTGCTTCATCATTTTTGCCGGTATGCTGGTTATTAATGTCTCCATTTTACAAAACAGGAGTAATATCTGGTCCATTTTGCACGAAGGTTCGATCGTTATATTTTTATGTTTTTGCCTGCTGGTATTGAGTTTTATGTTTTTTTTAAATCCCGAACTGATTTATGGTTTAACCAAAAAAGCAGTTTTGGCTGAAGCAAAAGTAGAAAGCGATTTGGTACATCTGGCTGACGAGAAAGCCAGGCCTAAAATGGTAGATACAAACTTAGCCGAACAGGTAGCGCAAGCCATTAAGGAAAAAGAACTTTTCAGGCGGCCCGGACTTAACCTGAGCGAACTGGCTTCGGCTTTGGAAATTCAAAACCATAAACTTTCCGAACTTTTCAATAACCATTACCAACTTAATTTCAGTACCTACATCAATAAGCTGCGCATCGAATATGTTAAAGCCAGATTGGATCAGGGCGATTGGAAACAATTTACCCTCGAAGCCATTGCCTTGGATGCTGGTTTCTCTTCGCGCAATACTTTTTTTAATGCCTTCAAAAAAGTAATGCACACCACACCATCGGTATATCTTTCTGCTTTAAAGGATGACAAAACACCGCAAAATGTAACGGTTTAAGAAATCGATACATCTTCATGGCTGCCAGTTACCGCTAAAAATAACGTTTTGGCCAAATTTGCCATGCAAACCTAAAACACAATCGTGCTTGCACAAATTTGAAGATGCTATGAAAAAAAGAGAAAGTAGATCCGTGATGATTTTTACCCTTGCGGCAAGGAAATTTAACGAACTGGTGAATTTTATTGATCATGATGCCAAATCACTAACAGTACTAACGGCTGTAGAAACAGTTTCAAGTGGTGCCATTTTTCAGCAGGAAGCTGGTGCCAAAGTTTACCATGAAGGACAGTAAATTCAGTTTGCAGTTAGCAGTTTTCAGTTGGATTTAGGCGATGGACAATCAGCCATTGACCCAATATTGTTAGTAGTTTTCAGTTGGATTTAGGCGATGAGCCATCAACTATTGACTAATAAACTAATAACGAATGAACCAATAATCTAAATTACTATGCCCTTACTTTTAACCCCTAATCTTGATATCCTGGATGCGATAAAACAGCTGGACAAATTGTTGAACGAGCTGAACATCGTGCCGGTGCTGGAATATCAAAAAATCCGCTACAAGCTCAATAAAGACAACATGCTCTTTATGACGATTTCACTTACAGCAAATTACATTAGTTACGAGAAATTGTACCTGCCAGAAAATAATGAAAAATTTAATGCGGTCTTCAATCGTATCGAAGCATTGATTTTTTCGTTAAGGCGGGAGGGAATTTTACGGGCAAGTTAGTATGAATAGCTGGCCTTTTTTAAGGTTTTAGTATACTTTTGAAGAATTTTATCACAACCTTATCGGCCTCGGCAGGGTAAACATGGCCTCCCGGATGGATATACAAAACTACTGGTGTTTGTGTGCCTGAAGGGTATAATGTTGCATATTGATCGTAAAGCTGACCTTTATCGCTACATCCATTTAGCTGCAATATTTTATTGTACATGGCTTTTTGCCAGGCAGGTTTTACCAGGTTATCTTGTTCGCCCATCATATGCATGGCGGGTTTGGGCTTGAGCAGATTTGCAACCTTTGCAGCTACTGCGGCCGAAGGAGCGAATGCTGCAAATATATCTCCACGCGTAGCCCAGAGCAGATAAGTAAAGCCACCACCGTTAGAATGCCCTGTGGCATAAATGCGTTTGTTATCGACCCGATAATCTTGTCTGAGTGTTTTTAACATCGCATCAAAAAAGTGCAAATCCCGGTCGCCCATATCGCCAGGAGCTTTTTGCCATCCCGGTAAACGGCCATTGGGGTCGGTTAACTGTCCGGGTGTATTAAGCCCTTGCGGACAAACAATAATGGCCTCTGGCCAAAGCTTTTCGAAGCTGCGACTCCTGAACATATTGCCCATTGAGCCACCATGACCATGAAAAACAAAAATTACCGGGCTATCTTTGGTTTTTGCAGTTGCAGGCAGGTAAACCATAGCTTCCCTAACGGTATCGCCAACCGTCCATTTCATGGTTTTAACAGATGGCTCCTGCGCTTGTGAAATAACAGCCCAAACCATTATAAGAACGGATAGAAAACATTTACTTAAAAACCGGATCGCTGATTTGTTTTTCATTGTTTTTTGACCGCGGTAAAAGGTTTTGGTTTAATATAAACCTTTATTCATCAACATTTATCTCCAAACACTTTATTTTACGGGTATTCTTTCGGTAATGGCTTTGCCTGTGGTTAGTTCGGTACCTTCAATTGATGCATATTTTACGTTTGGTAGCCAAAAAGATCCGCCCTCAATTCTGATAAAAAGACGGTTAATTTTAATTTTTTTATCGTTTAAGGTTACCGATACATAATATTTTTGGTCGGTGGCCGATCGAAGTAAATAAAAAGGCAGTTTTTTGTGCGATACAAAGCGAAGTTCGAAACGGTCTTTGCTTAACTCTTTAGCCAATATGCCGTAGGCAAACTTACGCTGTATGTAGCCAAGATCTTTCTTTTCTCCTTTCTCGGCATAACGTAGCCAATACACAGAAACAGGTTGCGATCGGTTAATCTCCCCATCCTTTTCGAGATTAAGGCTATAAATCAGGGTATTGGTATTCGGATCGCGCTGAAGATAAAACAACATGTTATCGATGTTTTTTGGCGTAGGGAAGTTGAGCGGCGAAGGGTTGGCATTTTGCGCCCAAATGGAATTGGTGTAAATTATGATTAATGCAAAGGTTATGCTGATAATTTTTAATGCGCCTTGGTTTGTAGGTCGGTTTTTTGCTTTCTGCATCTGCTGGTTTTTGTATTAAATAGTGGCTTTGATTTTTTGCCTGGCTTAGGCACTATCTGTTAGCTTAGCGTGTAGATAGGATAAAGTTAGTTAGGTTTACAGCAGCAACACATGGTTTTAGAATATTAGTATATAAAAAAGATAGATTTAGTCGATATTTTACAAACGTAACATTTTTTTTATATGATGAAACATTATCGCCTATATTTTTAGCATTTCGGAGGGAATGATTTTGCCCATTTGAGCTGGCTGATCTATCTAAATGTCAGCTAATTTTGACTATAACTGGTTATGTAGTCCTTTGTTAAGGGTTACTTTCAGATTGAAATCTTCGAAGGTAATTTTATCCTTTCTGAGCTGACTGATGTATTTTAAAACAGTTAAGCGGTCTATTTCGGTGCGGTAGCTTTCGCGTTCTTCGGGTGTTTGCGGGTTGTTGTGCAGTTTTATCCGGATCGAATAACGCAGTATTTCTTCCTCCAGTTTATCCAGCGGACAATTGGTGAATTCATCAAAACTTAGTTTAGAAAAACTGATCCGAACCATGGGGTAATAATAAGTGGTTAGTATTACCCCAGGTTAAGTTGCATGTTAAATGATTGTTATACCTGCTTATTTAGCAACTCAGGTTTATCTACGGTCAATTCGAACAGGGCTACGGCTGCATTGTGGTAATGTGCGGGTAACTGATCGGTATTTTTTAGGTCAAAAAGCCCCAGGTAATTAAAGCCCGATTTTTGGTAGTGTTTAATTAATCCCTGGTTTTCACCTACCGTATCCAGGCGTACAAATTTTTTTCCGTTTTCTTTTGCATAAGCTTTTGCCCAGGTTACAATAGTAGTAACGAGGTTTTGTCCTCTGAAATCGGGATTAGTGGCAATGCGGTGAATATAAACGGCCGGATCGTTGTTTTTATCTTCCCATATTTGTGGATCGCTAAAGGTAGTAGCCCAAACACAGGCCACCTGGCCGTCTATAATCAGTTTCCATTGCCTTAGCTCGGCAATTTCTTTCTCAATCAGGCTTAGTTCAAATTGAGGCCATTGCACAATAAACTTCGATTTTTGAAAATCGGTAGCCACTTTGTAAAAGCCGAAAATCTGGTCTATATCGTTTGCTGTACTGTTTAATATCTGCATTTTATTTTGCTTTATCGTTTAACGTTTTTTGTATATATCCGGCCAGATCATTTTCTACTGTATTGTTGCTTTTTTCGAGTTGTGCAATAATACTTTCGCGCTCTGTCTGCGATTTGTTCTGGCTTAATTTTTTTTGTCCCTGCAGGTCGGTTACCTCCAGTTCAAAAGCCACAATTCCTTTAACCATTCTGTGTTTAAAGGTATCGGTAAGGCTATTCCATTGTGCTAAATAACCTTCCTCGTAAAAATTGATCATCTGCTCCAGTGCCTTTAGTTTTAAAGCCTCATCTGTAATCAGGTTTGCCTTTCCATAAGCATGTACAGCGATATAATCCCAGGTGGGCACACTTTCGTGCTTAGTGTAATGTGTAGGGGAGATATATGCGTGTGGCTCGGTAAATATAATTAAGGAGGTGTGCTGCTCAATGTACCTGGCCTGCTTGTTGGCAATGCTAAAATGTGCACTTAATATCAGTTTACCTGAACGCTGCTCAATTACAAAGGGCAATTGGGTAGCTAAGGGAATTTGCTGATCGTTGTTGGTAATGATGGTAGCAAAGCTATAACGCTGCATAAAAGCAATTTTTTGTGCTTCGCTTTCAAATTGATAACCATTAGGTACAAACATGTTTTTTTCTTTTAGTGAAGGATGAATATTATTTAGCAAACTTTTTGGAGCCAGCCACACAGAGGATTACACCCACGGTAACGGCCAGCATCCCTAAACTTACATTTTCGTGCAGCAGGGTAGCTGCAAGACCTAAGCCGAAGAAGGGCTGAAGCAACTGTAATTGACCAACCGAGGCAATACCTCCCTGCGCCAAACCGCGATACCAGAATATAAAGCCAATAAACATACTAAATAAGGCAATATAAGCCAAACTAAGCCAGGCACCTGTACTTACGGTTGAAAATGAGCTGGGCTGATAAATGAACATCAGTGGTAGCATGATGGGAAGCGAAATAACCAGTGCCCACGATATTACCTGCCAGCCGCCCAGGGTTTTCGAAAGCCGGGCACCTTCGGCGTAGCCAAGTCCGCAAAGTACAATGCCTGCCAGCATCAGCATATCGCCAAGAGGAGAGGCGGTAAGTCCCTGATAAATGGCATAGCCTATAACAAGTAAGCTGCCCATAATTGAAAATAACCAGAATACCGGGCGCGGGCGTTCTCCACCACGTAACACGGCGAATGAAGCTGTTACAATGGGTAACAAGCCTAAAAATACCAGCGAATGTGCCGATGTAATGTGCTGCAAAGCGAGGGCGCTTAACAATGGAAAACCAATAACTGCACCTAAAGCAACAATGGCAATAGGAAAATACAAAGCTTTTGCCGGACGTTTTTCCTTAAAGAGGATAAGTACTGCAAGCGCCAGTAACCCGGCTATCGAGGCACGTGCAACGGTTACAAATACCGGATTGAGATCTATTACTGCCATTCGGGTTGCCGGCATCGAGCCACTAAAAATAAGCACCCCGATAAAGCCGTTAAGCCAGCCCTTCGAAACGTTTTCTTTAGAGAGTGTTATACTGTCGTCTTTCATGTCCTAAAAATTGATACACAAAAGTGCAAAGCCAATATTAATAAATACAGTACCAGTTTTGTATATTTGTATGGGTACAGTTATTTTTTGGTTATGGAAAAGCTTTTTAGATACAATGAAATTGCGAATGGTATTGCTACGCAGATCAGGAGTGGGATTTTAAAGGCCGGCGACTGGCTGCCCTCGGTGCGGATGTTATGCAAAGAGCACAGCATAGGCATGAATACGGCCAAAAGGGTGTTTTTAGAGCTCGAAGCGCAGTCGCTAATTGAGGTGAAGCCGCAATCGGGCTTTTTTGTTAATAAGCTCGATTACCTGAGGCTGCCACTGCCGGAGGTAAGTAGCCCATCGCTAAAAGCCAATCTTAACGAACCGAATGAACTGATTACCAAAGTCTATTCCAATATTGGCCGGGCAGATCTTACCCTCTTTTCTATCGGTGTGCCTTCGGGTAACCTGTTGCCTCTGGCTAAACTAAAAAAGGAAGTTTTGTACGCAACGCGTGCCTTAAAAGAAGGGGGTACGGAGTACGAACCATTGCAGGGGAATGTTAAACTCAGGCGGATGATTGCTGTACGCTCGCTGGCCTGGGGCGGTAACTTAAGCGAAGATGATATCATTACCACTAACGGGGGCATGAACGCTTTGTCTTTTTGCCTGATGGCCTTGGGAAAAGCCGGGGATACAGTTGCAGTAGAAAGCCCTTGTTATCCGGGTATATTTCAACTGGTAATTAGTTTGGGTTTTAAAGTACTCGAACTGCCAACACATCCGGTTACCGGTATTGAGGCAGATGCATTAAAGAAAGTACTGCCTAAAATTAACATCTGCCTGCTGGTACCCAATTTTAATACGCCAATGGGGAGTTGCATGCCCGACGAGCATAAAAAAGAAGTGGTTAAACTGTTGGCTGAAAGGAATATTCCGCTAATTGAAGACGATATATATGGCGATATTTATTTCGGTACACAACGGCCAAAATGCTGCAAGGCATTTGATAACGAAGGGAATGTGCTGTTATGCAGTGCTTTTTCTAAAACCCTGGCACCGGGCTATCGTGTGGGCTGGATGGCTCCTGGTAAGTATAAGGATAAATTGCTCAGGTTAAAATTGGTGCATTCGCTGTCTTCGCCATCAATTATACAGGAAGCTGTGGGTAATTTCCTTAAAACAGGTCGGTACGATGTGCATTTGCATCAACTCCGTCGTACCTTACAGCACAATTATCAAAATTATGTTCAGGCCATTGCCGATTATTTTCCTGAAGGGACAAAAACAAGTAGGCCACAAGGCGGGCTAGCCCTTTGGGTCGAATTTGATAAAAAGGTAGATACCGTGAAACTGTACGATCTGGCCATTAAAAAGCAAATCAGTATCGCTCCCGGCCGTATGTTTACCTTGCAGGATCAATTTGAAAACTGTATCAGGCTTTGCATAGGCTTGCCCTGGTCTGATGAACTGCAGTTTAAACTGAAACAATTGGGTAATCTGGCCAAAATGATTTCATAATCATTAACCCTGTTGCTGGGAAAGAATTATATTGTTTTCACGCTGACAAGACAGATTTCGCCGTTTGATATATTTGTTTTTACTATTTTTAAAAGAAAACTTAACGTATGCATGAACAACTACCCTTTATGCTGGCTTTGGTTGCCGCAATAGTACTTATCGAAATGCTGGCTACCAAATTGCGTATTGCCTATCCGGTATTGTTAGTGGTTGCAGGTTTACTCATTAGTTTTGTCCCTGGATTACCTAAAGTTCAGGTAGATCCGAACATGATTTTCTTTATTTTTTTACCGCCACTTTTATTCGAAGCCTCGTGGAGTATTTCATTTAAAGAGATGAAAAAATGGTGGCGCATCATTGGCAGTTTTGCATTTTTAGTGGTATTGTTTTCTGCACTTGCAGTTGCTGTGCTTACCAATTACCTCATCCCGGGCTTTACTTTAGCGCTGGGCTTTTTGCTTGGCGGAATCGTATCTCCGCCTGATGCGGTAAGTACAGGGGCCATCATGAAATTTGTAAAAATACCTAAATCAACTGCTGCAGTGCTCGAAGGCGAAAGTTTGCTTAACGATGCCTCTTCTTTAATTATTTTCAGATTTGCATTGGTTGCAGTGGGTACCGGGCAGTTTATCCTTCAGGATGCCCTGCTTAGTTTTTCCTGGATGATTGTTGGCGGAATTGGCATCGGGCTTTTGTTTGGCTGGTTGTTTATACAGGCGCATAAGCGTTTGCCTACCGATACCTCATCCGACATTGTATTTACCTTTATTGAACCCTATTTTTTGTATTGGATAGCTGAACAGGTGCACAGCTCAGGCGTATTGGCAGTAGTATCGGGTGGTTTATTCTTATCAGTGAGGAGACTTACTTTTTTAACCAGTGCCAGTAGGATAAGGGGCTATAGCGTTTGGGAAGCCATGATTTTTGTGCTGAATGGAATAGTATTTATGCTCATTGGGCTCGAGCTCCCGGAAGTGATAGCCGGGCTTCGTGCCGATGGTATTCCTTTAACGCAGGCCATTATTTATGGTGTTGCAGTAACCGGTATACTGATTGTAGCCCGGATCATTAGCTCATACAGTGCTATGGTGGCTACCCTAATATTCAGGCCGAACGTAGCGCCTTTAAGAAACAACAGGCGCAGAATGTGGCGTTTACCGCTATTGTTAGGGTGGACAGGTATGCGTGGTGTGGTATCGCTGGCAGCAGCACTGGCTATTCCGTTGACACTTAAAAGCGGCGAAGCCTTTCCTCACCGCAACCTTATATTATTCATCACCTTTACGGTTATCCTCCTTACTTTGTTGATCCAGGGACTTACCTTGCCGTATATTATTGAGCGGTCTCATATTTTTGATCAGGCAGCCGAAATGGAGGATGAGGAAGCAAAACACCGGGTTAAAAAACAATTGATTTCCGAAACGGTTAGGCTGCTAAAAGCCAGACAGGAGGGAATGGCTGAGGAAGATGTACATTTGCAAAGGATGATAGCACAATGGGAGCATAAAATAAACAATCCTGAGCAGGTTAAAATGAGTGAAAGCACTAAGCTTGCTTATTTGGAGTTGCTGGAAGGACAACGTTTATTTTTATCAGACCTAAACCGTAACGATGCTGAGGTGCATGATGAGATTATCAGGCTGCATATTTACCAGATCGATTTAGAGGAAGAGCGGGTTAGGCTTTTGTAAATCAATTTGGATCGTTTTATAAATAGCAAAGGAGCGGGATCATAATTTAGGTTGTTTATTAGTTTGTCACGTTGAGCTTGTCGAAACGCCTCAGATGTGTTTTGATAATCCTTCGACAGGCTCAGGATTGACAATTCTATAATTATTATACCACCTCTTTGAAAAAAATACTTTGATTACTTAGAAACTGTTTTAATTTCTATAAAATATCAAATGGGCGGTGTCTCCACCGCCCAATAGCAAGACTAGAGGTGTCTCCACCCACCTGATAGACCTGTTAATTTTTAACCGCAATTTCTTTCGATGCTGCAATAATCACCTCGGCAACTGCTTTGGGTTGAGAAATGAAAACCACATGACTGCCTTTAATTTCGGTAGCTTTGGTATTGGAGCGTTTATACATAGCCCTTTGGATATCAGGATTGATGCTTTTATCCTCAGTTGCAATTACTGCATAAGCAGGTTTGTCTCTCCAGGCGGCTTTAGTAATTGGCGCTAAGAAGCCTTTAGCATGAAAAGCACCTTGCGAAGCATACATAAAGTCGGCTTGTGCTTTGCTGATATCGGCACAGAAACCTGCATGGAATTTTGCTTTATCGTAATAAATAATGCCTTTATCGTCAGTATTTAAAACGCCATTTTCTGGTGCCGGAGGGGCAGTTTGTAACCATTGCAACGAGGTTTCGCCATTATCAGGCTGTAAAGCGGCCACATAAACCAAACCTGCAACTTTAGGGTGGTTACCTGCTTGTGTAATCACTGTTCCGCCCCACGAGTGGCCTACAAGAATAGTCGGCCCATCCTGTTTATCAAGTACTACATTGGTTGCAGCTA
This sequence comes from Sphingobacteriaceae bacterium, assembly GCA_965284455.1. GTDB lineage: Bacteria > Bacteroidota > Bacteroidia > Sphingobacteriales > Sphingobacteriaceae > Pedobacter. Next base: position 2,665,703 of record OZ260086.1, on the reverse strand, counting down.
CATCATCTTCAAGCGAAGTTAATGGGTTTTGTACCACGGTTACCTGATAACCTTTTTGGGTTAGTACTTCGTATAAGGATCTCCATCCCGAACCATCGGCGAAGGCACCATGTACCAGTACAACGTTTTTAATTGGGGCTTTGCTTTGTGCAGCTACATCAGCAGTTGAAAATAAAGCAGCGAAAAATAGGATGGCGAACATGAAAAAAGCATTCAATTGTCCTTTTATTGTTGTTTTCATTTTGTTTAAAATTATAGGGTTTACTAATTCTGTTTTTTAGTTTGAGTTAAGCTACCAGTGAAACTGATAAGGTGATTTCTGTATTCAATAATTTTGATACCGGACAAATTTCTTTTGCTTTAAGGGCAAAAACTTTAAACTCCTCTTCATCAATTCCTGCAACACTGCCAGCTAATTCGAGGTGGATTAAAGTAATGGTACCGTTTTCAAAAGTTACATTGGCTTTGGTATCCAGGTTTTCGGGTACGAGGCCTGCTTCGCTTAACAGGAAGCTCAGTTGCATGGTAAAACAACCAGAGTGTGCTGCGGCAATCAGTTCTTCGGGGTTGGTGCCAACGCCTTCTGCAAAGCGTGTTTTAAATGATAACTGTGCCTGATCTAATGTGGTGCTTTGTGTACTGATGGTTCCTTTTCCGTCCATTCCTGTACCTTTCCAATTGGCGTTTGCTGTTCTTGTAAATTTCATGGTCTTAATTTTTTAAATTGTTATTTATAATGATTTGATCTTTTTTGTTGGAACAAATTTATTGCGGCTACGATCATAAATCAAATTGATAATTTTGTATCTTTATAAATAAAATTTATAATCATGACTATTCAGCAGTTGAAATACGTAGTAGCTTTGGATGAGGAACGTCATTTTGCACGGGCAGCAGAAGTTTGCATGGTAACACAGCCTGGACTCACCATACAACTTAAAAACCTGGAAGAGGAAATTGGTATTAAAATTTTCGATCGCAACAAGGTACCGTTAACGCCTACTGTACTGGGCAAGGAGATTATTAACCGGGCAAGAAAAATTTTGCGCGAAACAGATGAAATCCGCGATTTTGTAATTAACCAGAAAAACCTGCTTGAAGGAGAGTTAAAGCTGGGGATTATTTCGACCTTATCACCTTACCTCATTCCCTTATTTATCAGAGCGATGAAAACCATTGCCCCCAAAGTACATTTTGTAATTAAAGAGGCTAACACTGGTCAGCTGATGCAGGATGTAGAAACAGGCGCTATTGATGTAGCCATCATGGCTACGCCAACAGGTCACCCAAACTTGGTTGAGCATGCTATTTTTAAAGAGCCTTTTGTGGCTTATCTAAATGAAAACCACCCCATGGCCAACGATGATTTTTACGAATTGCAGCCCGATGATAAACCAGAACTGTTGCTGCTACAGAACGAATATTGCTACAATGCCCAGCTGTTGGATATTTGTGGGATTAAAGAACCCGGCAAAATAAAAGAACAGTTCAGTTACGATATATCTTCGATCGAAACCTTGAAAAACCTGGTGCGTGCCAAGCTTGGTTTTGCTATTATCCCTGCGCTATCGATTATTAATGAAAAAGAAACGGCGCTTTTCAAGACCTTTAAAGATCCCAAACCGGTAAGAGAAATTAGCTTTGTGGTATCTGATACCTTTTCGAAGAAATTATTGCTCGAAAAAATGAGCGAAGCGGTATGGGATTGCCTGCCTGATGCACTAAAAAAGGATTTCAGTTACAAAAAAATAAAATGGAATGATTCACCTTACTTCATCAGTTCGGTAAGTAAGCTTTAGAAGGAGGGGGAAGGCAAAACCCTCAAAACTTGTAAGCTTACCGGATATAAGTTATATTTGGATAAATTGAAACACTGCATTAACCATATCGCCCCAAATGATAATGCTATTGCCTTAGCCGGCAGTAGGATAGGTTTGTGCACGTTACGAAAGTCAAAACAAGGCAATTTTCAGCGCAGCCTTTTCTATATCCCTTGCTTCAAGGATTTTGATCATTTCACCCCAGGCCTGTAACACCCTATCCCTGGTTTGGGGTTAATAACAACTCAACAGCACCTTATTTAAAAATACAGGTTCGCGATGGTGCGGTATATTGCTGCGCACATGTGTTTTTTCAATTTAAAATCCATTTAAAACAATAATATGAATCCAAACGAGAGCAATCCGGTGATCATCACCCAGGAGGATTATAACCTCCTCAAACCTTATTTTAGTAAACAAAGCGTTAATAGCGATGAAATGTCGCTTTCAGCGGAACTGAGCAGGGCAATCATTATTAAAAAGGAAGCATTTCCCGCACATGGCATCCGGTTAAACGCCAGGGTGTGGATTACAGATGAAGCAAGCGGCGAAACTACTGAGCTAACGATTGTGCTGCCACAACATGCCAACATTAAGGAAAAAAAGATTTCGGTTATTACACCCATAGCAGCAGCATTAATTGGTTTCAGAAAAGGTGATACTGTGCAATGGAAAGTGCCAGCAGGTTTAAAAGTCTTTAAAATCACAGATGTGGTGCCACCAAACGAATAACGTATATCAAGCCAGATCGCTTAAACAAGGATCTGGCTTTGCTTTTTACAGCAGTTGTATGCAATTACCGATTTTTTATATTTGTAAACAAGGAACAGGCGATAGAGAAGCGCGCGGTTTATTAAATTAATAAAACAACATGGCAAAAATTACAACAAACGAGCTAGCTGCGGTGGCAAAGAAAATAATGGGATTGGTGGCACAGTTTGATATTGAGGTAAAGGTAAGCGAACCCAATGTAATTGCGTTGTTAATTCCCGCCGATATGTCGTTTAATGATCAGGCAGCCATGACGGAGTTTGCCCGGCAGGTATTGCTAACTGTGGGTGTGCATATTTATGCCGACCTGGAGTTTGTATTCTTCAGGGCAGATGCTGTTTTAGGCAATGTGGTGATCCACGGATTACCCCGCGAGCAACTCAATTAAATACAGTAAAGCCCCGCATTTTGCGGGGCTTTTGTTTTATGCCGCTGGTGGAATCACATTTACCTCGAAAGCCCTGTAAGCGAGCATTCCGGCATGATGTACTACCATTAAATTGAGCTTCATGCTTTCGATAAGTGCCCTGGCCTGGGTAATATTTTTGGGCAAATCGTTAATGCCCCTGATCTCAATTCCCTTAGTCATGAGTTTGAATTTAGCTGGTTCAAATTTATCGATGAATTTTTGCAGGTCGGTACTGATCGTATTTGCCGTTTTTTCCATACTGATTTTTGTATTTCTTAATGTTGTTGCAAAATAAGGCAAGCTGTTTTAACTCATTGCTGTTGTAATGTTATGTTTTTGTGTTATCTTTTTGTGCAGTTTTTTACAGTTAATAATCATTTAATATCTGCTTAATGCGGAGGCATTAGCTTTGCAGCATAAATATTTGGTTAGTATTTATAAAGTTTAGGTTAGTTGATGAAAGCCACGATGGATGTCGTGGCTTTTTTTGTGCAGTGTACTGAAAAGGGTTATTGTTTCCCAATTCACATTGGTTCAGGCAAAGATTGTTTTGTTGAACAAATGAGGGCAACCGGTTATTTTAAAGGCAATAGAAAATAAAATGTCGATCCCTTGCCCGGCTCGCTAATCACACCGATTTCTCCGTTGTGCCTTGCAATAATTTCTGCACAGAGATAAAGGCCAATACCAAAGCCTGGTACGGTATGGGATTCAGCCCCGCCAACGCGATAAAAGCGCTCAAACAGCCTTTCCCTGTCCTGGGTTTTAATCCCCGGACCTTCATCTTTAACCTTTACTCTTGCGAAACGGTCCTGGGTATCGCAGCTGATTACGATCCGGCTGCCGAGGGGAGAATATTTAATGGCATTGCCTAAAAGGTTGGAAATTACCGAACCAATCTTATCCCTATCCGCCTGCACTATTAATTGTTCGCTGGCGATAATGCTAATCAAATGGGTAGTGGAGATCATTTTGAGTTCTTCCTCTGCTTCTTCAATTATCTCGCGGAGGTCAACGGTTTTGAGATCGATGCTGATTTTGCCCGCTTCCAGACGCGAAACATTCAGAAATCCATTGATCAGCTGACTCATTTTGCCGATTTGGATGTCGGCCTTAGAAAGGGCATTGATTGCAAAATTATCCGTACTGATTTTTGCTTTATGGTTAAGGATTTGGATATATCCTTTAAGAGAAGTTAAGGGTGTTTTCAGCTCGTGGCTAACCATACCAATGAAATCATTTTTCCTCAGCTCATCTGTTTTCTGTTCTGTGATATCCAAAACACTGCCGATAAAACGAAAGGGCCTTCCTGATACATCGAAGTAGGTTTTGCCCTTTGCGCGCACCCATCTTACCCGGTTATCTTCAGCTCCTACAGTTCTATACTCTACATCATACTTTCCATCAGTTTTAGACTTGTTATAAACATCCTCGATTATGCCTAGTATCCTAGCGCGGTCGTCAGGGTGAAGGCCATTCACAAAATCTCGCTCGTAGGATACCTCATCGTTATGACTAATTCCAAACAGCTCCCGGCAGCGATCATCCCATTGCATTGTACCCTGTATTAAATCCATGTCGAAAGTTCCCAGCTGGGCTGCAATTTTCGAAAGCCGCGACTGATCTAACGCCAGCTCAAGCCCATGGTGAACATCCTTTAATTGTTTTAAGGCATCGCGTTCCTTGGTAATATCCTGGAGGGTACCACTGAAACGCACAACCTCCTTTTTCTGATTGAAAATTGCTTTTCCAACGGCCCTCACCAATCGCGGTTTTGGGTTTAAGGGATTTAGGATTGTATATTCGATATCATAGTCATCTGCACCGAACTTCATGGCTTTAGCTATTGCTTCGATAACCCTTTCGCGGTCTGGTTCAATAATTACCTCGGTGGCACTCGAAAGTGCGATCTCAGCATCCTGTTTGAGCCCAAACCAGCTTTTAAGCCTTTCATTGCCGATAAAGCGGTTGGTTAAGGGATTAAGATCCCAGGTGCCGAGATTGGCTGCATTGATTGCAAATTCAAGCTCCTGCTTGGCGCTATGTACCTCCCGTAAAGCGGTAATCTGTTTGGTAGTTTCTGTACAGGTAACCAGTACGCCTGCAATTGCTCCCTGTTCATCAAGCAGTTTGCTATAGCTAAAGGTCCAGTATACATCTTCGAGCCTGTTGTTGCGGTAAATTGGGATTAGCTGATCTTCGCTCCAGGTACTTTCACCGCCAGAGAGCACCTGATCAATAAGCGGCTTTATCACTGGCCAGATTTCCTGCCAGCAATCTTCACCACGCTGGCCCAGGGCTGTCGGGTGCTTCCCCTGGTTTCCCAAACTTGGCCTGTAGGCATCGTTATAGAATTGGATAAGATCATTTCCCCACCATATAAACATCGGAAACCTGGAGTTTAACACAATACTCACAGCCGTAAGCAGGCTATGTGGCCAGGTGTCTGGCGTGCCGAGTGGAGTAGACGCCCAGTCGAACGCCCTGGTTAGATTGCCCATTTCGCCACCACCGTTAAGATATTGAAGGTAATTTTTGATCATTTCAAAGGATAATATCTGTCAGGTTTTGAGCTTTAAAATTAAATATAAAATACTGAAAATGCCTGTAAGATCATAAAAAGGATATAAATACCCGTGAAAAATAGCTCCGGGTTGTAAAGATAATCCTGAAGAATGAGAAAGGATTCCATCGGTGTATTTTTAACAGCGATAAATTGAAGATCACCTGAATATTAAAACAAACAAATTGTATTTAGCAGTACGAACTAGATTTAGGAATTTTATACATTTATAAAATGCAATCAGCTAGCATGCCAATTAAATATAATTTGCTGAGATTGCTGTATTTTTCGTTAAGCTTTCCTATTTTGAGTGATGCATAAACTAACCCATTTTTTGACCGTTCTGGCCATTGTAATAAGCTTCAAGGCGCAGGCGCAGCCGCTAAAACCAATTTTACGGATTGGCCTCATGGCAGATATTCAGTATGCCGATGCCCAGACCAGGGGTAGCCGGTACTATAAAAACTCATTAAATAAACTTAGGGCTTGTGTGGCGGATCTGAATAAAGAACGTGTACAATTTTCTCTTAACCTGGGCGATATTACAGACCGGAACCCCAAAGATCTGGATTCGGTGCTGACAATTTTAAATGGTTTAAAAAAGACAGTTTACAATACTACAGGGAACCATGATTATCAGGGAATAACCGAAAATAAGGCTTTGTTTAAAAAGCTTAGCATGCCTTCAGAATACTACTTTGTTAAACAAAAGGGCTGGGTATTTATTATGCTCAATACCAACGAAGTGGCTTCGTATGCCAATGTTGGTGGCACGTGGAAAGAGCATGAATTAAAGAAAATGTTGGATAGCATTGGTTTGGTGAAGGGTGTAAATGCAGAAGAATATAATGGGGGAATGAGTAGCCGGCAGGTAAGGTGGCTCGATAGCCTGTTGGCCAAAGCTCAAAGCAACCACGAGCGGGTAATGCTCTTTTCTCATCATCCGCTCGATTTTTCAGCAGGCTTTACAGCGCTTAACAGTCAGGAAATACTGAATGTAATTGCTAAATATAATTGCGTGAAAGCTATTTTTGCGGGCCATCATCATAGTGGTGATTTCGGGTACCATTCAAAAATCCCCTGTATCACACTCGAGGGGATGGTAGAAACCCCTGATCAAAATGCCTACGGTATATTGGAGATTTATCCCAATGGCTTTGAGCTTAAGGGAAGAGGCCGTACTACCTCGCGCAAGTTTTTGATTGAATAGCTAAGAAGTAAACTCAACAGTACAAGAGTGGTGATCCTAAAAAATCTCAAACAAAAGTACCCAGGTACTGGCAATATGGGCAAGAAGCTTACGCATAATTTTTAAAGTGGCAATCAGATCAATAACTGATTAGCAGACAAAAAAAAACGAGACAAGCAGCTTGAAAACTGATTTGTCTCGTTTGGTGCTCCTGGCAAGACCGTTAACGAACTTTTTTATCGAAGATTTGAAGCGAATTGCGGATTTGAAAATTTCGAAATAAGTCTTGCACATTATTTCAACTTACGAATTCAAAATGAGTTAATTGTTTTCTATAATAGTTTTAATGACAGGCTATTTTACGACGACACACTGGCGGAAATGATCTTTTTTATCAGAATTTGAGCAAGTAAGACAAGTCTTCATTCGAAATCAATCAAGTGCCCTTAGAAGTGGCCATCACATCTTCATTCCGTTTGAGCTATAATAAATTTTTCGGATCAACTTTTGTTAATGATAATTTTCCTGGATCCTTTTCGTTTGTGTTTATCCCTAATTAATACGAGTTAAAAGCTTAAAAAGGATAATGTCAAAGAATAAGAAAAAATCAATGTTGAATTACAGTTATTTAATAAAACAACCCTTAGTTTACTTGTTTTTAGTTCTATAATTTAAGGCTGGGTGCTTCAGAGCCTCTTTGAAAATGATTTTGTTGATTAAAAATTAATGTTAATAATAATGGCTAAAAAACCGTTTTTGAAATAATTAATTGTTATTTTGTAGATTAATACATCTATGGCTGCAGCGGAACAAATCAAAAGTTTAATTAAATCATACGGAAACGGTGATGATAGCAGGTTCTATGCGACCGCAATGCAGATTGCTGCAGCGGAAGCTAAAAAAGGGCATGTTGTTTTAGCTGATGAAATCAAAAAACTGATTGACAACGCCAAGTCGGGTAAGTCGAGGTTTACCGGGATTATCAAGCCGCTGCATGATGGGGCTGCGCAAAAGGAGCTTAATGATTTACTTGAGCTTGTTCATCCCGAGGTTAAGTTGGGAAATATGATTTTGGCACCTAAGATCAGTAAGTCTCTAAAAAGGATTTTAAATGAACAGTCAAAAACTGAACTTTTAAAACACCATAACCTCCAGCCCAGAAAAAAGCTATTATTTACGGGTCCTCCCGGATGTGGTAAAACAATGTCTGCAAGTGCTTTGGCCAGTGAACTTTCTGTCCCATTATTCATCATCAGGTTAGATGGGCTGATCAGCAAGTATATGGGGGAGTCGATTGCGAAACTCAGGCTGATCTTTAATGCGATGCACCAGTTCCGTGCTGTCTATCTTTTTGATGAATTTGATAGTATAGGTACTACCAGGACCAGTACAAATGAGGTCGGGGAAATCAAGAGGGTATTGAACAGTTTTCTGTTGCAGATAGAAAAAGATGACTCTAACAGTCTGATTATTGCAGCGACCAATCTTCCCGAGTTCTTGGATACTGCGCTGTTTAGACGTTTTGATGATATAATTATTTACACATTGCCCGAATTACCGGAAATTAAGGAACTTTATCTGAAGAGATTGACAGAACTTAATTTAAGTAACGATTTTAATCTTGATAGGGTTGCCGTTGAATCAATCGGCTTAAGTTATTCTGATATTTCAAGGGTTTGCGAAGATCTTGCCAAAGATATTCTGGTGTATGGGATGAATGAGATTTCCGAGGATGGCTTTATAGATTCTATCAGGCATCGAAAGAAACCATTTTAATCTAAAATATGCCTCAATTCTTACGCGATCACATTCTTCTCAAAGAACGGACCGCCCAATTGCCTTACACCTCTGTTTCAAGCGGAAGGGGAAAGGTAAGCCCACGCCTTAATCTTGACCGGGACGATCAGGGTCAAAAAATACTGAACGAATTTAACGAAGCTGTTGATATTTTTCAGGTATTGGCCCCAGAGGTCGAGTTCGTATATCTGGTCTTCAAATCTGCACCGGGTTTCCTTTTGGATATCGATAAATTTGAGGACGCAAACTTAAATTACAGGCTAGCTTCCTATAAAAGGATACCTGGCGCTACTGCGCAGGACGATGTCTATGAAGCTACGGTTTGCATGAACCCAAGGGCTATAGGGGCGTTTTTGAAAAAGGTAGAACAGTATATCGCTGAAGATACTGCAGGTGGGAACCCTAGGCACCAAAATCTTATTGCGAATCTCGAATCCATTAAGGGCGCTACATTGAAGAGTTTCTGGCAAGAGCCGGAACTTGCCTTTCCAGCGACTGAAGAGCTTACATGGTGGGAAATCTGGGTATATAGAAATCCATTGCTGTCCGCAGATGATCAGCTGGCGGAGCTCCATCAGGTTTTAAAAAATGTAGGTGTTCAGATTGGAAAGGGCCGGTACCTCTTTTCCCGAACATATTGTTTTTCTGGCATATGGTAATGCGGTACAGTTGGGTAATTCTATATTATATGCCGATAGCCTTTCAGAGCTTAGGAAACCGAAGGAAACGGCCGACTTTTTTACTTATCTCGATAAGCAGCAGCAGGGTGACTGGATGCAGGATCTTAATGACCGGGTTGATAATTTTCAATTTTTGGGCGATATTTCTGTTTGTCTGCTGGATACAGGGGTGAATATTGCGCACCCGCTTTTGGAAAACCTGATTCCGCCCGGAAATCTGGATGCGGTAGAGCCTGCATGGTCAAGATCTGATTCCCATTCGCAGGGGCATGGTACGCCTATGGCAGGTCTTATCATTTATGGGGATCTGACCGATGCCCTTGATGGTTTTGATAGGATAGAGGTTTACCATAATCTGGAGAGCATTAAGATCATTGAACCGGGCCAGCCAAATAATCCGGAGCTTTACGGGGCAATAACCCAGGAGGCAATCGCAAGAGCAGAGGTAATAAACCCCCAAAGCAAAAGGATTATCTGTATGGCGGTTACCAGTGATACACTGGCCCATTTAGGACGGCCTTCCTCATGGTCGGCTGCGATAGACCAAAGGCTTTTTGGTGATGTGGAACAGCCGAACGGTAATACGCTATTTTTTGTGTCTTCAGGTAATATCAGCATGGATGACCGGATAAATTCGCCATTGATTAATGAGCAGTTATCGATCGAAGATCCCGCGCAGTCATTTAATGCAATTACAGTCGGCGCCTATACTTTAAAGGATACCGTTAATCTGGAATTGTACCCCGAGGCACTTTTGGTTGCAGAAAGAGGGGCAATGGCTCCCTGTAATACCACTTCAGTAATGTGGCAGCAAGAATGGCCGAGAAAACCCGATATTGTTATGGAGGGTGGAAACCATGGGATATTTAATGATGAAATTATTGACCCTGATTCTCTGTCCCTTTTATCGACGGGAAAAGGCGGGCTGGGCCGTCCATGGTTTACTGCTTTCGGGGATACGAGTGCTGCAACGGCACTGGCAAGCAAATTTGCGGCGCAGCTGTACAATTCATATTCGGGATATTGGCCTGAAACTATCCGTGCACTGATTGTTCATTCGGCAGACTGGACCGATGCTATGCTTGGCGGGCATCAGATTTCCGAGTTGTCTACTGAACAGAAACTGGGGCTGATTGCGACAGTGGGTTATGGGGTGCCGAATCTGAGCAAGGCAAGATACAGTGCGAATAATTCACTTTCATTGATCATTGAGAGAAGTCTGAAACCTTATAAGTTTGAAGAAAACAGGGTAAAGACAGATGAATATCACCTAATTGATCTGCCTTGGCCTGTTGATGTTCTTCAGGATATGCTGGCAACGACAGTTCAGTTGAAGGTCACGTTGTCTTATTTTATTGAACCCAATCCGGGTAACCGTCAGTATGAACTTGCAGCAAGCTATCGCTCCCATGGTCTGAGATTTAAAATGATCGACACCAATGAAAGTGAAGAAGCCTTTTCTGCTAGGATAAGTAAGGCAGCCAGGGATGAGGATTATATTCCTGAAGGAAATGAGCACTGGATACTTGGTTCACAGGTACGTAACAAAGGTTCCATACATAAGGATATGTGGAAAGGAACTGCTGCAGATTTGGCTACGCGGAACAAAATTGCTGTTTTTCCGGTCGGTGGCTGGTGGAAGAATAGAAAACAGTTGGCCAGATATGACAATCACATCAGGTATAGTATGGTTGTGACAATTGAGACGCCGGATATAAATGTAGATATTTATACACCGGTTCAGCTACAGATTCCTATTGTGATTTAAAATATAAAATAGTTGGTCATTTGTATAATGACCAACTATCGTTAAATGCTTATTGAATGATTCACAAGGTTTAGCGAAGTTGATTGTTTAATTTTTTCTATGCTTAAAGAAATCCGATATTCTTTGCTTTAAGCTTCGTTTATTTATTGCTTCATTCATTTTCATTACATAGTAGTATTCCATTGGATCAGAAAGGTACATGCTGGGATAGGTAATGTGCAAGTGCTGCTGGTAAGGCCTGTTGTCCTTATCCATGTAGGAGATCTCATAGAACCCTTCTTTGTTGCTTTTTTTTGAATAATGGTTCATTATTTCTTCAGGAATCCTTAAAAGAAATGTCTGCTCAGGCTTAAAGTCAGTAATTACTAGATTGTATTGACCTATGGTAGGGTCGGTGGGGTTGACAAAAAGGAATTTTCCCGGATTGTCTTTAATGGTAAAGCTAAGCATAAACTCCTTTGTATCCCGTGAAGAGGAATGCGAAAATTCAATTAGGGGCATGATCTTCCTCCGATCCCTTTCTTCTTCGATAAGCCTGAGCCTGGTCTGTTCTGCCAATGTTTTCCGCTGGTACCAAAAGTTGACGAATAGTCCTACGGCTGTTAAGAGATAGACGCCTGTTTGTATCCAGTCCGTTATTGTAGGGGCACTTTGACTGATGGTGAAGTAACTCATATTGGGGGTATTGATTAGTTTTGTTTTGGATCAAAAGAATCCAAAAAGTAATTGTGCGTTGTGTTATACTATCATTGATTAGGTAAGGCTTTGCGGAATCTTTGAGCGGTTAATACGTGGTGAGGTCCCAAAGGGACTTTTGCTGGTTCCAGTAAAAGCGGTAACGCTCGTTTGGGTTGATTTTGTAACTGACTGTTTTGTACGGCCCTGTCTGCATTCTGATGTACATCTGTGGAAATTCAAGTGAGGGTGATAGTTTATACCCGTTTTTTAGTGATTTCTGATACCACTGTTTTCCGTCTGTACTGAGTGAAAAATTTACTTCGGTTTGGGTATCGTTACTGATGGAGTAGGCGTATTGGTATGGTGATTTTAGTGTGGGATCTGTTACGGCCACAACTTCGAGCCTGACCTGTAGGCCCAAGGTGATGTTATTGTTGCGGAAGCCGAAGTAGACTGATCTGGAGATACAATCGTCTGTGGAAAAGCAGCAGTTGGCTCTGCCGGGCATTTCTTTGCATGCGGACCAGTCGGAAGCTTTGTTGTAAAATTTATCGACATCGTAGATGTTATTGAAGATGTAGGCATCTACGGCATAGTTGTCGTTGTTTTTGATGGCCAGGTCTGCCAGGGAACCCATTGTAGCAGATGTCGTGCCGCCCAGTTTTTGTAGCAGTTCGAGAAGGGGTGTATTTATGCCCGGGCTTCCTTTTGGGGAAACCGATATCCGGTAGATGTAGGATCTGGTCCGTTCGGGCAGTTGGATGGCTGTCCGGTTACGGTTATAGCCATTCAGGGAGGATGTTGAGTTTACGACTATGGTCTCATCTATCAAAGGGACAAGCTGCTGCTGTGCAGCCAGGGTTGTTGTTGAAAGGATAAGTATTGTTGTAGGGTATATTATGATTAGGAGGAGGCGTTTCAGCAATTTCATTTTGGTATATTATAGATCTTCTCTTTCGATGGAAATGAGTGTTGCCAGTCCGGCGATGCCGTCGGGCTGGAGGAAGTGGAGTTTCTGGTAGATCCTGACGGCCTGTTCGGTCCTGTAACCAAAAATTCCGCTGACCGGTACTGAATAATCCTGGGCTTTGAGCATTTTCTGGAGTTTTGTTACGTCGCTGCCTTTGCAGCCTCTTTTTAATACACGACGGGTTAGCGGGGCAGGTTCGAAACTGTAGTTATTTAAATCATACGCCGGGATGGATGTGAATGTTGACCGTGCCCGTTTGATGCTTTTCTTGCGTGTCCTGTAGGCTGAAGGGGTATATCTTCTTGGTGTCCTTGTTGTTGTTGAGTGGCTGCGTGTGGTTGTATATAAGCTGCGCACTATTGGGGTGGGAGCTGTTATGGGGATAGCGGGCTCTTCGTATACGGGCGTACTCTGTCTGTACACGGGGGAGGATGATCCGTGCGAGGAATGGGAGGCATGCGAGGAATGGGATGAATGTGAGGAGTGTGATGAATGTGAGGTGTGCATAAAGATCCTTCCGCTTTCGGGGCTGACCATGTTCAGTTTCAGGGTCAGTCTGGGTTTTGTATTGTTGGTTTTTGGAACTGTGAAGTTATCAGGGGCAAGATGGTCCGTCAGATCTGTTGTGATATGGGCCTGGCTGGAGGTAGGGTTCAGGGCTGCTGTTGCACCTGCGATCACCGAGAGTATTTTTTTGTATATGTTGAGTTTTTTCATGAGCGCTGTTTTGTATTGTGGTTGAATGCTTCTTGCTCTTATTTCTTTTTATTACTGTTTTTTCCGGCCTGGTAGAGCCCGTATCCGACTGCGCCGGCGATGAGTACCCCTACTGCTCCGCTGCCTCCGCTACTACTACCTCCTCCGCCGCGGCTGGAATATCCCCCAGATGAGTGGGAGGAATGTGAGCTGTGCGAACTGTGTGAGGAATGGGAGCTGTGGTAGGCCAGTAGGCTCCGGGAAATGTTGTTTGGGTTCAGTTTTAGGGTCAACTTGGGTTTCCATAGCCTGTGCGGGGCAAATGCCTTTGTTGTGTTTTCTGTACCAACCCCTTCGTCAAGACTCTGTGGTATTACAGTGGCTACTGCTTTGTTGGTTAGCATGGCCAGTGATGCGGTCGCGACCGAAAATATCTTTCCTGATAAACGCAGGCGTTCCAGCCTGCCCGATTTCTTTTTTAACATGTTTCTGGCAGTGTTTCGTTAATCTTTTGATTGATGATCGGTGCGATTGCCCGGCTGTGTTTTTTTAGGTTCCAGGTGAAAAGTCCCCCGCAGTCGTTGAGTTTTTCGCATGCCTGGCATTCGGGCAGGTATTCGTTTTTCCAGTCGGAAATGGACTTGCGGCAGTGTGCCCACAGCTTTTCGGGAATGGTACATAACTGGGTATTATATATGGATACGCTCATGTTGCGGTAGGACAGATACTCCACAGCTTTGGTCAGTTCTGTGGTATAGTCTACAGGGTCGATCCAGAGTTTTTCGATGTTGAAGGGGGTATAACCTGTAAATTCAAGGCCCATAAAGGTGATGTGTTCGCTAAAGGGCAGGTTCTTGTAAATGTATGCCGATAGTTTTGCAAGCCTTGGTATGGATGCTTTGTGCAATACAACACGGATTTCTATCCTGATACCGTACCGGGCAAGGTTATGTAACCCCAGGATGGTCTGGTTAAAGGCATCTTTTGCCTGTACAATGTAGTCGTGGCTATCCGCATAGTCGGAATATAGCGGGATACCGAGCATAATCCTGTGGTTCTGTATTTTTGCGAGCCGCTGTGCCATGTGGTTCCAGGCAAATGTCCTGCCGTTGGTGAGGATATGGATTTCTGTATCGGGCAGTTCTATAGTGATCAGCTCCAACAGAGAGAAGAAGAGTTCTCCCATGAGTGTCGGTTCTCCTCCTGATATGGTCAATTCCATACAGTCTTTTGGGATCAGTGGGATAGCCCGTTTATATATCTCATAAAGTGCGGGAATATCGTCTTTGTCTCTTGGTGGCTGGGAACACATCAGGCAGTTGCTATTACACCTCTCGGTGGAAAGGATGGTGTTGTGGTAGGAGTTTACCCGATAGAGTGTCCGGATAACACCATTGCTGTCTGCCATCACTACGTCCCCTTCTTCGAGATGGTCAAGGGAGTTACAGCCATATACCTGCGGGGTGATGTGCTGTGAAATTGTTTTTTGGTGATCTGTTGTGATGGTTGCCAGTGTTCCTGTGGGGAGTAGCCCTGCTATGCTGGTGATATAGATGAGCTTGTTATTTTGATTATAGGGATCCCTGGTGATCTTTCCAACCACAAAATCATCAATGCCGATTGCTTTTCCTTTTGCCCTGAATATCATATCTTTATTATCTGATCCAGCTTTCAAAAACTTTTGTTATTTCTTCGCTCCCGTCCATCAGTTCGATGAGGTAACGGATGATCTCCATGTTCTTGCGGCAGAAGGTGCTGGTCGGCCGGTAGCCCCAGATGTCCCCTTGGGTGGCATGGTTGTGCACTGGATCCGATCCGCAATAGCTCTGGAAGGCACATTCGGAGCAGCCTGGCAGAGATTCATTTGTCATCACTTCAGCAATTTCCATAGCGCGTTCGCCGTAGAAGATTTCTTCATATGATGAGCTGTCGAGGTGGCCGAGCCTGAAGGTATAGTCGCCTGATTCTGCCAGCATCCGGCTTTCATCGGTCGCGTATACGTTTCCGTCATAATTGAAAAGGATAACATTGGTGATAGCGCCTGCTGGAGAATTGAGGTCTACATAACCTACAGGAAAAGGCGTAAGTATCTTCTTGAGTATGATCGTGGCATACTGTTCTCTAAAAAATTCTCCCTTAAGGTTGTATGCAATAATGTGCTGTAGTGCAGTTTTGTAAAAACTGAGGAAATCATCCATTGCATATTTGTTCTTTCGCTCGTTGCTCAGAGCAAAGCCGTACGGTGAGATCGGGCGCAGAAAAATGCTGTCAAAACCCCTTGCCCTGTATTCTTCCACGATTTCTATTGGATGGGCAAGTGAGAGGTTTGTTGCGGTCATTAAGGCCGATATGCTATCTTTTCCGATCACATTATTTGCCATCTCTATTCCTGCCACCGTCAGTTCATAGCTGTTGTTCCCCGGTCGCCTCCGGTTCTGGTTGTGTATAAAACCTGGCCCGTCCAGTGAGGTGGAAAGAAGTATGCCGTTTTCCTTGCAGTATTCCAGTATTTCCATTGTGATTACTGCAAGGTTGGTACAGATCACATAGGTGACCTTTTTGTTGTAGCTTACTGCAAGTCTTTTTGTTCTTTCAACGGCATATTTAATGTTGTCAAAAGCCAAAAGTGCTTCACCTCCCTGAAATTCCATGGTTACAAAAGGATTAGGGGACTCCATCATCAGATCGATCCCACGGTCGATATGTTTTTTGGACATATCAAAGGCATCCTTATCTGTTGTTACCCTGGATACCTGACAATAGTGGCAGGTATGTTCGCAGCGCAGTGTAATGACAAATATATGCAGGTTGGTGAAATCATCCAGAAAAGACTTTTTTGTTCGATACCTGGTAGCCAGGACATCGATCAATGCGGGGATTGGGCTTTCTGAGATGAACATGCCGGCGATAAGATCAGCATAAAGTTCCGAATCCAATTGTTTGTCGATTTCCCGTCCGATGATACGTGCTACTGTTCCGGTAGGGTAAACAAGATGATCTCCCACCTCGTTTACAACCACTTCGCGCTGGGGATTGAGCCTGTGGAAGTTGAAGGGCATCAGGAAATACGTTTCTGTTTTTACAGAAAAGTAATCCGTGTCCTTGAATTTTCTGTTCGGTCTGGAGAGCGTGGAAACAGTCATTTGCTTAGTTTTGGGATGGATTGATCGCATGCACATCAAAACCTACAGGGTCTGATACTTCTCCGGCGGGCTCCTCATCGTATTCACCGTTGGAAAAGGCCTTGGCAATCAACAAATCTCTGATATTGGCTGTTTCTTTTGTTACGGTATCCCGTAGACTATAATCTATGATGTCCCGTTCGAATTTTAACTGGTAGGCTTCCAGATCGGTCTGTTCTGTTTCTGCGGCCAGTACGCTAAGGGTGACGCAGTAGTACGTACTGTCCAAGATTCTGAAATCTGTATGAAATTTATCCCCGTACCAATAAAGGCATTTTAGGATCACATTACTGGAATAGATGGAGCGATCAAGGTAGATAATGATGCTATTACCGTTGATGTGGTTGTGGAGAGGCGTCATGTCAGGGATAATTTGATCCAATGTAGTTAAAAATAGCAAATGTTGGAAATCATATCCTGTTTTTTATTAAAGCTCCTGTTATTGTGAGGTACTAAAAATGAAAGATTTCCCTCAGTGGTAGCCGAAAAAAGCAAAAAATACATTAGCTATGGTAAAAAAAAACACTAAAAATGCGCTATCTCAAATACCCTTTGTTCTTTTTTGTTTGTTCGCTAACTATACTTAGAATTTACTGAGAAGGCAAGGTACTTTGGTGGGGGCGCTAAAAGTGGCAATTGGTTTTCAGCCATTGTAAACCGTGTCTTGGAAAGCCGTTTCTTTTGCAAAACCATCTTCCGTTAAGGATTGACAGATCAAATGCAGGAAAGGTAGATTTGAAAATGAAGAGAAGGAATCTGGGAAGATTGGATATGTTTGGCTCAGTCTTTACGATTCCATCAAGACCGAATGGTAAAAAACGGGGTGCACACTTTTAGCGAAATCCCCATAGATACAAGGTAGGGGTAATTAGGCGTTACCAAGTTCGATATAATTAATATATCAAATCTAATTCGTTAAATTGGATGTAAATGTTAACTGTTATGAAATCAGCTTATCTGTATCTCCGTGTAAGCACGGACGAACAAAAAAGAAAGGGCTACTCCCTTCCCGAACAAGAGGACAGATTGCTGAAATACTGTGAGAACAATAGTATAATTGTCCGGGGAATCTATAGAGAGGACTTTTCGGCAAAAAAACTTTAATAGGCCGGAGTGGAAGAAACTCATCTTGGAAATTAAAAAAAATAAGGATAGGGAAGAAAACAACATACTATTTGTCAAGTGGGACAGATTCAGTCGAAACATTCAGTATGCATATGAGACGATTGGTTTACTGCGGAAATACAACACTACTGCAATGGCTATAGACCAACCAGTTGATTTTAATATTCCTGAAAGCTCGGTTATGTTGGCAGTTTATCTTTCTATTCCAGAAGCAGAGAATACTAGGCGTGCGCTTAATACCTCAAACGGCATGAGAAGGGCCAAGCTTATGGGGCGGTACCCCTGTCGGGCTCCTATCGGTTTTGTAAACCTCACTTCGGTTGAAGGCAAAAAGTTCATCGCTCCCAAAAGACCTGAGGCCGGTATTGTAAGATGGGTCTTTCTTCAACTGGCAAAGAACATTTATAGAGTTGCAGAAGTTCGAAGGATGGCCATGAACCAGGGACTGAAATGTTCATACTCCTATTTCTCCAAACTTATTCGAAATCCAGTATATTGTGGCCTAATCTCTATTGTACATAGATCAGGGGAACTAGAATTTGTCAAGGGAAATCATGAAGAGCTGATCTCTCAATCTGTTTTCTATGAGGTTCAGGATATTCTAAACTCAAAAAGAAAGGTATCATCTAAGAATAATGAGCTCAAGGCTATGTTCTTTCTAACAGGTTTTATGGACTGCCCACTTTGTGGCAAGAAAATATGCGGCAGTTTCTCGCAGGGCTCAAGAAATAAGTACCCATACTATCATTGCCGTAATAGGTGTTCCACGAGGATAAATGCAAGACTTATCAATCTAAACTATGAGCAGAAACTAAAACAGTTCACCCTTTCTGAAGGAGCAAGTGACCTGTTTAGCCAGATTTTAGACGATGTAAATCTTGATTGGAGTAGCACAGAGTATTTTAATGAAAGGCAGGGTTTGTTGAGAAGGCTGTTAAGGCAGCAAACGGCACTTTCCAGCGCACGTAGACTTTTTGTATATGATATCTTGAAACTGGATGACTATAATGAGTTTAAAAGAGAGATGCTTGACAGTAGTAATTGCCTTATGAAAGAGATTGATGAAAATATGGAAAAGATTAACAGTATCAATCAACAGCGGGAGATTCAAAGAAAATCATGTGTCGATATTTTTGGTGGTTTTTCAAGTTTTGACGTAGCGGACAAAAGGCATCTCGCGAAAGTTTTCCCTCCTAAAAGCATTGATTTCAAAACTGGAAATCTTTTATTAATGCTGCAGGATGCATTGTCGAAAATATTAGTTCCAAATCAAAAAATGCTACGACTATAATGAATAATATTTTAGAACGACGAGTTTCAATAGCACATGCGGTTACGATTTTGGCTAAAGGAGGAATCAATGTCTCCAAGGAGGAAGCGTACATAATACTTGATTTTCTTTATCTAATGGCAAAAAACCATCCCAGCGGTATTGATATGAAAAATATCCAGAACCCTAAGGTGAATTCGAACTCTGTATAATCAATATAAAAACCCTATTACATACATTTTTTGAACCGATTTTAAATATGGTTCATTAAATTTTTGAGCAAAAGTCGAACATAATCTATTGATGTTGTAACGATTTGTGCTTCAGAATTTTATATGCATAAAAAAAGGAGGCAACAAAAATGAGTTGTCTCCTTAAGTGCTCCCGACGAGATTCGAACTCATATCGATGGTACCGGAAACCATAATTCTATCCATTGAACTACGGGAGCAAGGCTGCAAATATAGAAAAATCATAATCATTTAGTAAAAATATATCGGCTATTTTTAGTCATTAAATATAAAAGCAGCTGAGGCTTTGAACCTCAGGATATATTTTACGTTAAAAAATGATTAAATCATTGCTCCTGTTTTCAATTGTTAGTGTTTATGCCCGTTTATTTTCCAATTAAGCACCTTCTTTAGCGATTTTTAAAGCGCCGGCATTGGCTTTTTTAGAAATAAAAATGCACCTTTGCGAACCGTTAATAGAGGTTTAGGCATGTAACAAAAAATTAGTTGTTTATGGAAGAAATGGTTGTAGAAGAGATTCAGGAACTGCTTGAAAAGGAAAACGATAAAGCTTTAAAGCAATATCTCGACCAACTGAACATTTCGGATGTTGAACAACTTATTGATGAACTGCCACAGTATGCGGCCAAGTTTATCGAAACCCTATCCATAAACCGGGCGGTAAATGTTTTCCGGATTCTTGATTTCCCAACCCAGGAACGTATCATTAAAAAGCTTTCAGGTAATAAACTGAACCAGATCATTAAAGATCTGCCACCTGATGACCGTACGGCACTTTTTAGTGAACTGAAAGGTGATGTGGTTAAAAAGATGATTACCCTGCTACCTGCCGAACAACGCAAAGAATCGCTGGCCCTTTTAGGTTATAAAGAAGATAGTATCGGGCGTTTAATGACCCCCGATTACATTGCTGTAAAACCCGAATGGTCAATCACCAGGGTGCTGGCGCACATCAGGCGTTATGGTAAAAACTCCGAAACCATCGATGTGGTATATGTGATTGATAAGGAAGGGGTATTGCTTGATGACATCAGGATCAGGGAGGTTTTACTGGCCGATCCGGAGGCAATTATTGGCGAGCTGACCGATAAACGTTTTATTGCCCTAAAAGCCAACGATCCGCAGGAAGATGCCATCAATATCTTCAGGATGAATAACCGCGTAGCCCTGCCCGTAGTGGATGAGAACAACATACTATTGGGTATTGTAACCGTTGATGATATTTTGTGGATTGCCAACGAAGAGTATACCGAGGATATGCATAAAATAGGGGGTACCGAGGCATTGGACGAACCCTACCTTGATATGCCAATTTTAAAGCTGGTAAAAAAACGTGCAGGCTGGTTAATTGTACTCTTTTTAGGCGAAATGTTAACCGCAACCGCGATGCAGCATTTCGAAATCGAACTCGAAAAGGCAGTTGTGTTATCGCTTTTTATACCCTTAATTATGAGTAGTGGCGGTAATAGCGGCTCTCAGGCTTCTACGTTAATTATACAAGCAATGGCCCTTGGCGAAGTAACCATTGCCGAGTGGTGGCGTGTAATGCGCAGGGAATTGATTTCAGGGGCATTGCTGGGCATTATTTTAGGTACAATTGGCTTTATTCGTATTATAACCTGGCAAGAGTTGCATTTATATAATTATGGTCCCCACTGGTTTTTAATTGCCACAACAATATTTTTTACCCTGGTGGGCATTGTACTGTGGGGCAGTTTAATTGGTTCGATGATGCCAATTATTCTAAAAAAACTAAAACTCGATCCAGCTACCTCTTCGGCGCCCTTTGTGGCCACAATGGTAGATGTTACCGGAATTGTGATCTATTTTAGTGTTGCAGTTTTAATCTTAAAAGGCGTATTACTTTAATTCTCTAAATAATGCAAAAGAAAATTACTACCCTCTTTACCGATATTGGAGGCGTTTTATTAACCAATGGCTGGGACAGGAAAGCCAGGGGCGAAGCCTCTGTATTGTTTAACCTCGATTCTGTTGATCTGGAAGAACGTCATCACCTTACTTTTGATACCTACGAAGTGGGCAAACTAACTTTAGATGAATACCTGGAGCGTATTGTTTTCTTTGAAGAGCGCAGTTTCAGTTACGATGATTTTAAAGAATTTATGTTCAAAAAGTCGTTGGCTTATCCCGAAATGATCCAATTGATCTGTGAACTGAAAAAGAAATATAACCTAAAAGTGGCGGTAATCAGCAATGAAGGTCGTGAACTTAATCAATACCGCATCAATACCTTTAAACTGAACGAATTTGTAGATTTCTTTGTTTCATCGAGTTTTGTACACTTCCGCAAACCCGATGCCGATATCTTTAAAGTCGCCATAGATATTTCGCAGAGCGATGTTGAAACCAGTTTGTATATAGATGACCGTATGCTGTTTGTTCAGGTGGCTGAACAATTGGGCCTGAAAGGCATTCACCATACCGATTATGAAGATACCAAAGCACAACTGGCTGCTTATGGTTTGGAAGTTTAATAGAGAAAACGTCATTGCGAGGAGGAACGACGAAGCAATCTTTTCTGCTTGCAATCATCATCAGAAAGATTGCTTCGTCGGCTGAAAAAGCCTTCTCGCAATGACGAATTTTAGTTCCGTGCTTTCTGTGCCTCCGTGGCTAAAAAGCGTTGCAAACAAAAAAAAGCCACTCTTTTGAGTGGCTCCATATAATTTATTCTTTAGTACTTAAACGTTAAACCTGAAGTGCATGATATCGCCATCTTCCACTACATAAGTTTTGCCTTCTACACCTAGCTTACCGGCATCTTTACATGCATTTTCCGAACCTAAGGTTACGAAATCAATGTATTTAATCACCTCGGCACGGATAAAACCTTTTTCAAAATCGGTATGGATAACACCAGCGGCCTGTGGGGCAGTAAAGCCTTTGGTAATGGTCCAGGCACGTACTTCCTGTACCCCAGCAGTAAAATAAGTGTAAAGGTTTAATAATTTATAAGCTGCACGGATCAGTTTGTTTACACCCGATTCGGTTAAACCTAAATCAGCTAAAAACTCCTGACGCTCTTCGTAGCTTTCCAATTCTGCAATTTCCGACTCGATTTTAGCTGAAATTACCAAAACCTCTGCATTTTCATCAGCCACGTTTGCTTTAACCAGATCAACATATTTGTTGCCGGTAATTACTGATGCCTCATCTACATTGCAAACATACATTACCGGTTTTGGGTAAGCAGTCCTAAATCTTCAATAAAATCGAAATCTTCCTGGGCTAAAGGCGCAGTACGGATCGATTTCCCACTCTCCAGGTGAGATTTTACTACCGTTAGAATTTCGTATGTACGTTTAGCATCTTTATCGCCACCTGTTTTAGCCATTTTTTCAACCTTTTGGATGCGTTTATCCACTGTATCCAAATCTTTAAGCTGCAATTCGGTATCAATGATTTCCCTGTCGCGGATCGGATCAACAGAACCATCTACGTGGATCACGTTACCATCATCAAAGCAGCGTAAAACGTGGATAATTGCATTTGTAGCTCGGATGTTTCCTAAAAACTGGTTTCCTAAGCCTTCACCTTTCGATGCACCTTTTACTAAACCGGCAATATCTACAATCTCGATGGTATTTGGCTGTACCTTGTTGGGTTTAACCAGTTCAGCAAGTTTAGTCAATCTGTCGTCAGGTACCGTAATTACGCCAACATTGGGCTCGATAGTACAAAAGGGAAAGTTTGCAGCCTGCGCTTTTGCGTTTGATAAACAGTTAAAAAGAGTCGATTTACCAACATTTGGTAAACCCACTATACCACATTGTAATGCCATTTATATTTTAGTATTTATTTTATAGTCAATAGTTTTTAGTTGATGGTTCATAATCAAACGTCTATGTTCCATGCTTCAGCTTTTAGTCTTTAGTCTTTAGTCTTTAGTCTTTAGTCTTTAGTCTTTAGTCTTTAGTCTTTAGTCTTTAGTCTAAAAATCGGGCAAAGATAAGCTTTTATAACCTTTAATTAAAGGCAGTAATTTGTGGCAGATGGATATTTTATCTAAGTTTAACAAAAATTACAGATACACACATGGAAGATTTAGAACAAGAAGTGCCCCAGGAGGTAAAATTAATCGTTACCGAAGAAATGCGGAGCTATCTTTACGATATTACAAAGTGGGCCAAATTCTTATCAATTGTCGGTTTTGTATTCGCTGCTTTCATTATTTTGGCTGCATTGAGTATTCCATCCATAATATCAAGCAACCCGGGTTTGGCAAAACAGTTTGCCCCACTTGGGCAGGGAGGAGCAACCATTGTAACAGTGGTTTATTTGCTATTGGGCTTATTTTATTTCTATCCAAGTATATTATTGTTCAGACTGGCCAATAAAGGTAAACAAGGCGTGTTATTTGGAGATCAGGAAAGTTTAGATACCGCAATACTCAGTTTAAAATCCCTTTTTAAGTTTTGGGGAATTATGACCATTGCCATAATTGTAGGCTACTTTTTATTGGTATTTGTTGTTGGCGCAGGTTTAGCTATACGCTAGAGCGGGGAGCACAGCAATAAAAAAGCCTTTGCAATTTTAATTATGCAAAGGCTTTTTTGTGAAATTATATTACTTAGAAAGAAAAATCATCGCCCGGTCTGCTGCTATGTTCTCCGTTTTCTGAATATTCATAACGTTTTTCAACCACATCCTGATGAGTTTTGATGTAATCAACAGTTTCGTTTAAGCCTTCAGCGAATTTTTCGAAATCTTCTTTGTATAAAAAGATTTTATGTTTTACAAATACACCGTCTTCTAATCTTTTCTTGCTTTCGGTAACTGTTAAATAATAATCACCCGATCTCGTAGCCTTCACGTCGAAGAAATAAGTTCTCTTACCTGCTCTAACTTTCTTTGAAAAAACTTCTTCTCTTTCCTTGTTGTCGAATTCTCCCATGGTTGGTATTGATGTTGGTTTTTGGTTTCGGTAAATATAAAGCAAATATTTAAAGTTCAAAATACAATTTTGATACAATTTAAATAGTACGGCTTTCTTCCTCTAAAAGTTGGTTGTTATAAAGCTCGGTATAACTGCCATTTTTACTAAGTAATTCATTGTGTGTGCCTTGTTCAATGATTTTTCCATCATCAAGCACTAAAATTTTATCTGCATTTTTAATTGTAGAAATTCTGTGGGCAATTAAAATACTGGTCTTTCCAAGCATAATTTTACCCAGGTTTTGCAATATTTCCTCTTCGGTTTTCGTGTCAACCGCCGAAAGACAATCATCAAATATTAAAATTTTAGGCGATTTGATCAGTGCGCGGGCTATAGAAACACGCTGTTTTTGTCCGCCCGAGAGCGTAATGCCACGTTCGCCAAGCATGGTTTCGAACTTTTCCTCAAAGTCGATAATGTTGTTATAAACCGATGCATTTTTGGCAGCCGTATACACTTCTTCATCAGTAACGGTGTCTAAACCAAAGGCAATATTGTTTTTAATGGTATCCGAAAAAAGGAAAACTTCCTGTGGTACAAAGCCAATTTGCCCCCTGTAATCTTTCAGGTTTAGTGCCTTAATATTTTTACCATCTATATCAATCTGGCCGTTTTCTACGTCGTACATCCGCATAATCAGGTTGGCTAATGTAGATTTTCCAGAGCCTGTTTTGCCGATTATGGCTACAAATTCGCCGCTTTTGATTTCAAAGCTAACATCTTTCAAGGCCTCGATTCCGGTGTCCGGGTAAGTAAAGCTTACCTGGTCAAACTTAATATTGCCAGCTAAAACCCGTTCCTGCGTTTCTTTGGATTGGATATCAGAAGGGATATCTAAAAATTCATTTATCCGCTTTTGCGATGCAGCTGCTCTTTGGATTAATGAAGTTACCCAGCCCAGCATGGTTACCGGGAAAGTTAACTGGTTAATATAAATGATAAATTCGGCAATATTCCCGGCGGTAATACTGCCATTCATTACCTGTATACCACCTATATAAATGGTTAAAATGGTGCTTAAGCCAATTAACAGCAGCATTGTTGGGTAAAATAAGGCTGAAACCCTAACCAGGCCCATCGAATCCTTTTTGTAGGCGTTGCTTTGTACTTCGAACATATTGCGCGTATAATCTTCACGCACATACGATTTGATAATCCTGATCCCCGAAAAGCGCTCCTGTACAAAACTCGATAAATCTGATAAACGCTCCTGTATCTTTCCGCTCTTTTTAAATATAAGTGTGTTTACATAATAAATAATGATAACCAGAAAGGGCAGAGGAAGCAGACAGTAAATGGCCAGTTTGGAGTTTACATCAAACATCGACCAGATAATAAGTACCGATAATACAAAAGTATTGATGGTATACATAATGGCGGGGCCAACATACATACGCACACGGTTTACATCTTCAGTAGCACGGTTCATTAAATCGCCGGTATTGTTGCGGCGGTAAAAGCCTAAGCTCAACTCCTGGTAATGCTGGTAAATGTCGTTTTTCATATCAAATTCGATATGCCTCGACATTAATATAATCGTTTGGCGCATAAAGAATAAAAACAGTCCGCGTAATAAATAAAGGGCAATAACCAGTAAACCAAAATACAACAGGTTGCTGCTAAAAATATCGTAAATAATGGATTGACGGTTGAAACCGCTAAACAAGTTAAAAATCTGAATGTTTTCGGTAATCAGGTCAACTGCGTAACCAATTACCTGGGCGGGTACTACGCCAAAAATATTCGATATTACTACGAAAATACTCCCCGGAATAATCCACCACTTGTATTTTAGAAAGTACTTGTTTAATCGACTCAGATGTTTCATGTTGTACAAACTTAGATAAATTTGTTATTTCATGGGGTATAATTATCGGTTAAGGATTAAGCTTTAAATAATAATGACACATTTTCTATGCCAGCAGGGTGAATAGAGTTATCAATAATTTTTGTTATAGTTTCGTTAAATACATGTAATAATCGTTTTTTATTCTAATTTTGCAGCAGGTTAGCCGAACGTTCATATGCCAGCAAATTCGCAGACAGATTTTTCCATTTTAGATCAATTAAGTGCTTACGGGCATAAAAAGTTGGTTTTTTGCAATGATCCCGATACAGGTTTAAAAGCAATTATTGCTATACACGATACCACATTAGGCCCTGCCTTGGGCGGCACACGCATGTGGAGTTATGCAACTGAGGGTGAGGCCTTAGAAGACGCCCTTCGTTTATCGCGCGGAATGACCTACAAAGCCGCCATTACAGGTTTAAACCTGGGTGGGGGAAAAGGGGTAATTATTGGCGATTCGAGAAAAGATAAAACCGAAACTTTAATGCGTAGCTATGGCAGGTTTATTAAAAACCTGAATGGCGAATTTATTACAGCTGAGGAAATGGGTACCAACACACGCGATATGGAATATATCCGTATGGAAACCAATTATGTTACCGGTGTTCCCGAATCAATAGGCGGTGCAGGCAATCCGGCACCATTTACTGCACAAGGCGTATACTTAGGTATTAAAGCCAGCGTTAAAGAAGTTTTCGGAACCGATATGCTGGCCGGAAGAACCATAGTAGTACAAGGTATTGGTAATGTAGGCGAGCATTTGGTAGCACTTTTAAGGAAAGAAAATGCCGAAGTTTTGATTAGCGATATCAATCAGGAGCAATTAACTTATGTAGCCCGCAAATACAAGGCAAAACCGATTGAAGCCGATAAAATTTTTACCACCGAGGCCGATGTTTATGCGCCATGTGCAATGGGGGCAACAGTGAACAACAAAACTATCGAAAAAATGAAGTTTGCAATTATTGCAGGTTCAGCAAACAATCAGTTAAAGGATGAGGTTTTAGATAGCGAATTGTTGTTGAAAAAAGGAATTTTATTTGCGCCAGATTATTTAATCAACGCAGGAGGCTTAATTTCGTGTTATTCCGAACTGACTGGTTTTGGTAAAAAACGTACTGTACAGCTTACCGAGAATATTTACGATGCCACGCGTAGTGTGATTAAACTAAGCAAGGCCGAAAATATTTCCACGAACATTGCTGCAAACCGCATTGCCGAAAAACGGATTGCAGATATTAAAAAAATTAAATCGTCATATTAAATCAATAATTATTAAAAACAGGTTTTAAAAAACCGCACTCGTTCTTACATTCATGTTAAACAGAAGGCACTTAAGAATCAAAGCTTTGCAAAATATTTTTGCATGGCACATGGCAGACAAAAAAGACATTAAAGGTGATTTGAAAACTTTAATGCAAAGCATCGATAGCGTGTACGAAATGTACATCTGGATGTTATCTTTAATGGTAGAGGTTACCGAATTTACTGCTAACGACGCTGCAGAGCGCGCAAACAAATACATTAAAACAGCTGAGGATATTAATCCGAACATGAAATTGCTGCACAATAAGTTTAGTGTCTTATTGCAGCAAAACCCTGATTATGTATCTGCTGTAAAAAAGTACAAGGTAGACTGGGGCTTCGATCCTGAAATCCGTAAAACAGTTTACAATGCCTTAAAAGCATCAAAAGAATATGCCGATTATCTGGCCGATCCGAACGAAAGTTTAGAATCATCAAAAGATATCATCAAATACATTTTCCGTAAAATTATCCTAAAAAGCCAGGCCATTATTCAGGTTTTCGAAGAGAAATTTATCAACTGGCAGGTAGATCATGAGGTGATGAAAGGTATGGTTGCTAAAACCCTGAAAAACTTTACTTCCGATGATCCTTTCAAAAATAAACTGACCGAAATCAGTGCAGATTGGGTAGAAGACAGCAAATTTGTACAGGATCTTTTTGTGCACACCTTGCAAAACGATGCCAAATATCAGGAAATGATTGCCGATAGGACCAAAAACTGGGAATCAGAACGTATTGCTTTAATGGATACCATTCTGATGAAAATGGCTATCTGCGAGCTGCTTAATTTCCCATCTATCCCGGTAAAAGTTACCATTAACGAGTACCTTGAACTTTCAAAAGATTACAGTACACCGAAAAGTAATTCGTTTATTAACGGTATTTTAGACAAAATTTTAGGTGATCTTAAGAAAAACAACACGATTAAAAAGATTGGCCGCGGATTAATTGAAGACTAAAAAATGAAGAAAATATTTATCCTGGCCATTGCTGCGATTTCATTTACAGCTTGCCGCAATGCAAATAACCAAACTTCAGAAACAGCTTCGGCAGTTTCGGTTGGTAACGATACTTCAAAAACAGCTAAAGTAGCACCTGCAGATGCCCCCGTTATTGTATTCGAACGCGATATTTACGATTTCGGTAAAATAGAGCAGGGCGAAAAGGTTAAGCACGATTTTAAACTGAAAAATACAGGTAAAAGTCCGCTTATTGTTTCAAATGCGACTGCAACCTGTGGTTGTACCGTTCCTCAAGTGCCTGGGGAGCCTATTTTGCCTGGTAAAGAAGGCATTATTAGTGTAGTATTTAACAGTGAAGGTAAAATGGGCATGCAGGATAAAGTGG
This sequence comes from Sphingobacteriaceae bacterium, assembly GCA_965284455.1. Taxonomy (GTDB): domain Bacteria; phylum Bacteroidota; class Bacteroidia; order Sphingobacteriales; family Sphingobacteriaceae; genus Pedobacter. Next base: position 2,637,073 of record OZ260086.1, on the reverse strand, counting down.
TAACCGTTACATCAAATGCCAACCCAACTACTACTACCGTACATTTGGTAGGCGAGGTGCTGGCTAAAAAATAAACTGGCTGATGGTTAGGTAATTTGCCTGTGGCACATTTCAATAGCCATTAACTACTCACAAAAAACAAATAAAACAAGAAATGACATCAACAGTAATTTTACAGGCAGCAGGCGGTAGCAACATGCTAAGTACAATTGTACCAATGGTATTAATCATGGTAGTTTTTTACTTCTTCATGATCCGCCCGCAAGTTAAAAAGGCAAAAGATCATAAAAAATTAGTAGCAGAATTAGGTAAAGGCGATAAAGTAATTACCACTGCAGGTATTCATGGTAAAATTGTAGATTTAAACGAAACCACTTTCTTAATCGAAGTAGAAAGCGGTGCTAAAATCCGTTTTGACAAATCGGCAGTATCTTTAGATGCTACAAAAGCAGCAATAGCACCAGCTAAAGCTTAAGCAAAATAACTAAAAATAAAGAGCAGTCTCGAAAACTTTCGGGACTGTTTTTGTTTTACTACATTTGGTTGCGTACATTTTTAGATCAACGGTTTCCGGCTTATATCTAACAATTATTCATTATGCCATTTATTAGATTAACTAAAATTGAAAAAAGACGTGTATTTAGCTTATTAGCCTGTTTATTGCTGGCTATAGCTGCATGGCTTTTTATGGCATTGAACAACAAATATATTTACACGGCTAAAACTGTTCTGGTATTTAAAAATACACCAACCAAAAGGGCGTTTTATCCCCTACAATCTGATACGATAGATTTACAGGTAGAAGGTACCGGATGGCAATTGCTTTTTGCACGGTTAAGAATTAGTCCGCCATCGGTTTCTGTTAATTTAAGCCAGCTCAATACCAAAGATTTTATTGTGTTTTCCGATCAACTGTTTAACATCAACAGGCAGTTGGAAAGTACCCAAAAGGTAATTTCGGTTAAGCCCGATACGTTATATTTCGATTTTACCAAACGGATAGTGAAAAAGGTTCCGGTAAAACTGATTGATAAGCTTGATTTTGTGAAACAATACGGTATTTCGAGCGAAATTATTCTGAATCCTAAATTTGTAAAAGTAGCCGGACCAGCTGAAGAGCTGGCCAAAATAAAAAGCTGGCCTACCGATACGCTAAAACTGAATAAGATACAAGGTAGCAGCGCCACTAGGGTAGGATTACAACACAGCCTTCATAAAAACGTAAGTATTTATCCTTCTTCTATTGAGGTGAAACTCCCTGTTGACGAGTTTACCGAAAAAACGATAGAAGTTCCGTTAAAGCTGATAAACAACCGGAATTACAATAGCATTAAACTTTATCCCAAAAAAATTAAGGTTACTTTTCTGGTGGCTTTAAGTAATTACGATCAGGTAGATGATAGTTTCATTACGGCAACCGTTGATGCAGATGAATGGCAGAATTTAAAGCACCGTCAGTTTACAGTTAAGATAACCCAATTTCCTGATTATTGTAAGCTGGTGAGTGTAGCGCCCTCCAAAATAGATTTCATTGTAGAAAAATAATGTATAAAGTAGGTATAACAGGTGGTATTGGCAGTGGTAAAACTACTGCATGTAAGGTTTTTGAAGTGCTGGGAATCCCTGTGTTTTATGCCGATACTGTGGCCAAAGAGATCATGTGTAAAGATGCCGTGCTGGTAGCAGGCATTAAAACCGCCTTTGGCAACGAAAGTTATTTTGAAGACGGAAAACTGAACAATAAGCATATTGCTGGCATTGTTTTTAATAACGAAAAGGCACTAGAACAACTCAATGCGCTGGTACATCCGGCAGTTTTCCGTGCCTTTGATACCTGGGAAGCTACCATTCCGTCCGGTACTCCCTATACCTTAAAAGAAGCAGCTTTATTATTCGAAAGTGGCTCGTATAAAATGTGCGATACCACCATTCTGGTTACTGCACCCTATGAAAATAAACTGAAAAGGGTAATGCAACGCGACGGTGTTTCGGCTGAGCAGGTTAAAGCCCGCATGGATAAACAGCTGAGCGACGAAGAAAAATCAAAGCTGGCCAATCATTTTATTGTTAATGATGAGCAGCAATCCATCATCGAACAGGTTTTAATCTTACACCAGCAATTTTTAAAGGCAGCAGAAGCTTTTAAAAACCGTAATGTTTAATCTACTCCAATCCTATAATCTTTAAATCTTTTCATCTTACTCGTGATTTTAGCAGATTTTATTACCATTACCCCAACGGGTTTATATTGTGTTTACGGCGATTTTTATCTCGATCCGCAACAACCTGTAAAAGAAGCGGTAGTTTCTCATGCGCACGGCGATCATGCAATAGGTGGCAGCCAGAATGTGTATTGTACGGCGGCTACCGAAGCCTTTATGAAACACCGTTATCGTAAATTCGCCGCTGTTGATTTTTATATTAAAGCTTATCAGCAGTCATTTAAAATAAAAGAAGTAACCATTACTTTTTATTCGGCCGGACATATTTTGGGCTCAGCACAGGTTTTAATGGAATATAAAGGTGTTAAGTACCTCTATACGGGCGATTATAAGATTGAACCCGATGATACTTGTGAGCCTTTCGAATTTGTTAAGGCTGATGTGCTGATTACCGAGAGTACCTTTGCCAACCCTGATACGAAACACCCTTCTGCTGTAGAAGAAATTAAAAAGCTAAATTTAACCAATGCCAATATTATGCTGGGTGCTTACGCCCTGGGCAAGAGTCAGCGTATTATCCAGTTGTTGAGCGAACATTGCCCTACTAAAAAAGTGATGGTTCACCACAGTATAATGCCTTTTGTTAAAATTTACGAAGATTTTGGCATGAAACTGGGTAATTACAAAATGTACGACCGCAAAGTGATGAAAAATAACCACGAGCACCAGGTGTATATTGTACCGCCAATGGTTTTTCACAGCTACCATAAAGCCATTAATGTAGTGAGGGCCTTTGCTTCAGGCTGGAAAAACCTGCAACAGCAAAACGGCATAGCGCTTTACATTTCTGATCACGCCGATTGGGAAGCCATTTTAGAAACCATTAAAAAGGTAGAACCTCAACAGGTATGGACCTTGCATGGCGACGGCAAGCAGCTTAAAGATTATTTTGCAGGTAAACTGGAAGTTAAGATACTTAATTAATAATGATGGAGTTTTGAATGATAGAATGCAAGATCAATTCCTTAATTTACTCATTCATTCACTAATTCAATCATTTACTAATTCAAAATTATAAGATGAAAGAAGGCGAAGACTTTTATTTTAACGAAGCAGGCTTAATGGTATTTACCGAAGCTTATCATTTAAAGCGAGGTTATTGTTGTAAAAATAAGTGCAAACACTGTCCCTGGGGTTTTGGAAAGCAGAAAGAAAAGAAGTGATTCAGTTTGACAGCTTGCGGTAAGCAGTTTGCGGTTGATCGCATGGAACTTTATATCAAAAATTAACATAGTTTTAAATGTTGTTCAGCGCCACACTAAATCCCATCGAAGTAAAGGTTAAGGTCTTAGAAATGTCTTTGTGCTTGTTTAGCGTCCAATTTTTTTCTTCATTAATGTAATATGCTTCTACTGAATTGATTCAGAATCGATCATGATGTATTCCTTTAATGATGGAATATCTTTATACAGGTTAAATTTTTTGCCTCTGTCGTAATTTTTGGTTGACGGGGATAGGATTCCGATAATAACTGTAGGCAAAATCGAGGTGCCTTCATCCAACATCGCTATGTATTAAACCGTTGCAATAAATAGAAATATCAGGATAGGTGAATAAGGTATTCTCTGGAATACTCATACGTTTATCACTTTCGTAAGGCCTGAATGGTTTACCTTTCAGCTTGCTGGTCAATTCTCCAAAAATATTGCTGAAAATCTCATTATGGTTATCTCCAGCTCCAGACATGGCAAATATCTCTCCCTGATAATACTCATGTTTTACAGTTGATGGTTTTCCATCTCCAGGTATTCTTCAACGGTGTAACGTCTTTTATTATAAGCTACAGCAGGTTCATTTACAATGTTTTCCATATACGAATTTAATTCATTTTGATCAGACGCAATGAATTTAAACGATTATAAACGTTTAAAATCGACTGCCGGGGTGATTGGTTGAAAATGGCTGATTGGTTGAGTCATTTAACCGCCAACTGCTAACTGATCTAATGCCCAGCGAAGAAGCCGATCAAGGCAACACCGATACCCAATAAAACAGCAAGCATTTTGCGGGTATTAATTTTATGGTCGGCACTCGATTCGAATAGGATAGTGGTAGAAATATGCAGAAAAATACCAATTACAATGCCCATAATTTTGTTAAAATAAGCATCTACGCCACCAATGCTTCCATTACTCAGACCTACACTTACGTAAAAGCCCAGTGGAGCCATTACCGCAAATATAATCAGGTATAAAAGGATACTGCCCTTTTTAAAGTGGTTTTGCATTAAAATGCTTGCCAAGGCAAATGCAGCTGGGATATGGTGCAAAGAGATACCGAAAATCAACTCATTATGCTGTTCTTTTGCCAGGGGCATCCCTTCTAAAAATGCATGCAAGCAAAGGCTGATCATGATGCCGAATGGAAAAACGTGCCCATCGTGGTGTTTATGGATATGACCATGTTCTACACCTTCCGAAAATTGTTCGAGAAAAACCTGTAAAAGGAAACCTACCAGTATAAAAATACCAATCTGTGCTTTATCCGGGCCACTGTAGGCATCAGGAATGAGATGTAAAACCGTAATGGCAAATAAATAAGCCCCGCTAAAAGATAAAATAAGCTTTAGCAGCTTCGATTTATCACTTTTAACTAAAAAAATGGCCGTTCCACCTAAAAAGGCGCAAAAAAAGAGTACACAGAGTTTCCAGATTTCCATAGGTTAAAAATCAGGTTGTAATTTTTTAAATATTCTCGAACAAATAATGCCAATGGTGATGCCCAAAAAAGCACCTGTTGTTACATCTACAGGGTAATGAACGCCCACATATACCTGTGCAAAACTGATAATAAAGGCCCAGAATAACCCAATCGGCAAAATGGGTTTCCAGCGACTATAAAAAAGGCAAATCAAAAATACCGCAATGGCGAAATGATTGGTAGCATGTGCCGAAGGAAAACTCAGTCCGCTACCACAAGGAACGCGGTGTATGATGTCGTTGGCCAGGCTCATGTCATTACAGGGGCGTACCCTCGAAACGAAAGGTTTTATCAGCCTCGAGGCAATTAAATCGCCCATGGCAAAGGTAAAAAGTATCATTCCAATAATGTAATAGCCCTGTTTTTTATATTGTTTGATGCAAAAAACAACAATGAAAAGGTATAATGGCGACCAGAAAAAACGGTTGCGCATTAATGGCATTAACCAATCAAAAAAGCTGTTCGAAAGTCCGCGGTGGATTTTCAAAAATAAGGCTACATCAAATTGTTGTATACTTTCTATCATGCTTTTTTGCAAATTAAAATTAAGCGGTCTGAGTCCGATTCGTTAAAATCATCAAGTGCATAGCTACCAAAGGTTTTTTCGATCACCATCCCCGCTTTGGTTAGCATGCGCTGAAAATCTTCAAAGCTGAATGCCTGGACCCGCTCTTCGAAATTGTAAACCTTTTTGTTGTCTTCGAAATTTATTTTCTTGATAATTTTTCCGTCAACAACATTTTTAGTGATATTGAAGGTAATACCGTCAAGCGATTTGGTCTCGCAGGAATTTAAATTGCGGATGATTTTTTCGGTGTTAAAGTAATCTAAAACCAGAATTCCCTTGGCTGTTAAGCATTTTCTAAAGGTTTTTAAGGCATTTACATGGTCTTTCTCTATATCAAAATAGCCAAAGCTGGTAAACAGGTTGAGTGCGATATCAAAATAATTGATGTAAAACAATCTCCGCATATCGTGTACGAGGAAGTGGAGTTTATTGTTTTCGAATTGTTTGGCGTATTTAATGCTTTGTTCCGATAAATCTATTCCGGTAACATCAAATCCTTTTTTATTGAGGTAAATGGAGTGGCGACCTTTTCCACAGGCAATATCCAGCATTTTTGCGTCTTCATGCGGCTGCAGGTACTGCGTAAGTTTATCGATAAAAAATTCGGCTTCGGCATCATTCCTTTGCTGGTAGAGAATATGATAATATGGCGAATTAAACCAATATTGAAACCACTTGCGTTGCATATATAGCCGTTTATGTTTTGGAAAGTTGCAAATATAAGGTTTTGCTGTCGCTCCTAAAGTTTTCGGTAGCTTTTATGCAACATTATTGCATAAAAATTAATAAGCTGCTGGCTTACAGATTTACATTCGCAAATTTTTATGCCAGGCTCCGGAAAGAAAACCTCATCACACATTAATTTTTTATCAGTAAGGTTCAAAACTGAACACACGTTTGATTTTGATAAGGGAGGTATCCTATCGGTTACATGGTATTAATAGATATAAAATCAATGTAAATAAACAGGTTTATGGGCGCTTAAGATAATGGCTATTTTGTTTTTTTTGTTATTTTTGAACCTCAAATAAATTATACACAGTGACTTTAATAAAATCAATTTCAGGAATACGAGGAACCATAGGTGGAAGAGCTGGCGACGGCTTAACCCCATTTGATATTGTGAAATTTACCGCTGCTTTTGGAAGCTGGGTAGTAAATAAAACAGGCAATAAAAGAATAGTTTTAGGTCGTGATGCACGAATTTCGGGCGAGATGGTGAACAATCTGGTTATTGGAACCTTACAGGGCCTTGGTATCGAAGTTATCGATTTAGGCTTATCAACTACTCCAACTGTAGAGGTGGCCGTACCGGATGAAAACGCCGGTGGTGGCATTATTTTAACAGCCAGCCACAACCCAAAACAATGGAATGCCTTAAAATTACTGAATGACAAGGGCGAATTTATTTCTGATGCCGATGGTAAAGAGGTTTTAGATTTAGCCGAAAGTGCAGATTTTGATTTTGCTGATGTAGATAAATTAGGAAAAGTAATTAAAAACGATACTTATCTTCAAAAACATATTGATAAGGTTTTGGCCTTGCCATTGGTTGATGTAGAAGCCATTAAAAAAGCCGATTTTAAAGTTGTAATTGATTGTGTAAATTCTACCGGTGGTATTTTTATTCCAGCTTTATTAAAAGCCCTGGGAGTAAACAAAGTGGTAGAATTGTATTGTACACCTGATGGTCACTTTCCGCACAACCCGGAGCCTTTGCCAGAGAATTTAACCGAAATATCGAAAGAAGTTCAAAAACAAAATGCCGATTTAGGTATTGTTGTTGATCCGGATGTTGACCGTTTATGCTTTGTAAACGAAGATGGCAGCATGTTTGGCGAAGAATATACACTGGTTGCTGTAGCCGATTACGTATTGAAAAATACACCTGGTAACACGGTTTCTAATCTTTCTTCAACCCGTGCCCTGCGCGATGTTACCGAGGCAGCTGGTGCTGAGTACAATGCATCAGCGGTAGGCGAGGTTAACGTGGTGAATAAAATGAAAGCCAGCAATGCCATTATCGGTGGTGAGGGCAATGGTGGTATCATTTACCCTGAATCGCATTACGGTAGAGATGCCTTGGTAGGTATTGCCTTGTTCTTAACACATTTAGCTAAATTTGGCAAATCTATTTCGGTGCTTAGGGCCAGCTACCCACAATACCATATTTCTAAAAATAAAATTACCCTTACGCCAGAAATGGATATCGATAATTTGTTGAAACAGGTAGAAGAAAAATATAAAAGTCAGCCTTATAGCACAATTGACGGTTTGAAGATAGAATTTGATAAAACTTGGGTACATTTGCGCCGTTCAAACACTGAACCGATCATCAGGATCTACAGTGAAGCAGAAAATGAAACCATTGCCGAAAATCTGGCAAACAAAATCATTTCTGATATTAAAGAAATATTACACCTATAATCCGTTTTGATCAACGCAATTTGATCAAACAATTAAGGTAAAAGCCGTGATTTAACAAGTAGTTAAATCACGGTTAATAAAAACGGGAATTATTGGCTACAATAATATCCGTAGTGCACTAACTAATTAATTATTCGTAAAAATGAAAAGGGTCTATTTAGATAATGCGGCCACAACGCCTTTAGATAAAGAGGTAATCGCAGAAATGACAAACGTGATGGAAAATTACTTCGGTAACCCATCTGCCATTCATGCGTTGGGCCGTGAAGTGAGAACGCTGGTAGAAAAGGCCCGTAAAACTGTTTCAGGCTTATTAAATGCATCCCCATCCGAAGTATTTTTTACATCAGGTGGCACCGAAGCAGATAATACAGCTATCCGTTGTGGTATTTTCGCTTATGGTATTAAACATGCCATTACTTCTAAAATAGAGCATCATGCGGTTGAGCATACTTTAAATACCATGCTTAAAAATGGCGAAATCGATAAATTAAGTTTCGTTAATATCGACGAAAAGGGAAATATCGATTACAACCATTTAGAAGAACTGCTGCAAAATAACGAGCGTACATTTGTTTCGTTAATGCATGCCAATAACGAATTGGGCACACTTACAGATATGGTTAAGGTGGGAGATATCTGCGAAAAATACAATGCTATTTATCATGCCGATACGGTACAAACCATGGGGCACTACCGCCACAATGTACGCGAACTAAAAGCACATTTTATTGTTTGCGCTGCACATAAGCTGCATGGACCAAAAGGTGTTGGTTTCCTTTACGTAAACAGTAATATTAAAATCCCACCGATGATTTATGGCGGTGCACAGGAACGCAACATGCGTGGTGGTACCGAAAATGTATATGGCATTGTAGGGCTGGCCAAAGCGCTCGAAATTGCCTATGCAGAAATGGATGAGCATCATACCTATATTCAGGGTTTGAAAGATTACCTGAAAACACAACTTATTGCCGAAATTCCGGGGATAGCTTTTAATGGCGAAACCGAAGCCGATAAGAGCCTTTATACAGTGTTAAACGTATCGTTCCCTGAAATGGATATGGCCGATATGTTGTTGTTTAATTTAGATATCAATGGGATCTGCGCCTCTGGTGGCAGTGCCTGCTCATCGGGCTCTAACATTGGCTCGCATGTATTAAACGGTATCAAAGCCGATCCAAACCGTCCGTCGGTACGTTTTTCTTTCAGTAAATACACTACTAAAGAAGATTTGGATTACGTAATCGAAAAAGTAAAAATGGTTGTGAAGCAAAATGCTTTAGCATAAAAAATATCATTAACCAAATAGGAGAGTCTCAATGAAAGTTGGGACTTTTTTTTGTTTAAAAATTGACTGATTTTTTTGGAAAGCAAGCACGGCATTTCATTTTAATATTCGTTCTGCTTTTCATTATATTCCGATGGAGGATCGGAATGCCATTTCAATCAGGTTTATAAATAGCAGCCCGCGCTACTATTTACGGTTGAAAAGCCTATGCCTAATTTTATTTTGCGTAAAAAAGCTCTTGCAAAAGCCGAAAATAAAACTTATATTTAATTAAAATAAGGGCAATTTAAGCCATTTTATCTGTAGTTCCTGAACGAAACCTTATCAATATCCCCTGGTATAAGGTTAAGCAAATTTTAAAATAGCTTTTTTGATGAGGCTCCTTAGCGAACAAAAAAGGCATTGGTATTAAAATTCGTTAACCCTGAAAACTAACAAGTTTTCTACAATCTATATCGTCATGGAAAAGAGCCAAACCAACCAAAATCTAGAAAACGCGAAGGCAGATGAAAATTTAAACGAAGACAGGAAACACATTTACAAGTTTATCCTGGCGCCATTTTCATTCGAATCTTCTAATCATTTCAATAAAATACACAAAAGGAGGTTCCATTCTTTTGGATGTATCCACGAATTGGGAAAACTTCCGGGGGCCATGCTTTAACCCTGGCTGTTATTAAATCCTGATATTTCAATGCAGCTTTTCTTTAGAGAGGCCATGGAGGGATTTAGTCTTCCGGATAATATATTCCTTAAACAACTGGCCAAAAACAATCTGATTTTTAGCTTGTTCCTATAGTACATCAATTTACAGAGCTATGGAAACAAATAAGGAAAAAGGTAAAGTTGTTGAGAACGATTTGCTGGATAAAAAAGTAGAAGACGTACGGGAACATGATACCCTGGATGAGAATAAATCATCGAAGGTAACCACCAATCTGTTTACTAAAGATAATAAACGTAAAAATAACCCATTGGGGCCCGGTCACGAACCCGGACCTACTCCCGGATCAGGAATATAATGCTGGCTGGTAGAAAAAATACGGCAAATTGATTACATTTAAGCTACGGCAATTGCTGTGGCTTTTTAATGGAGATAAAAAATGGAAAGAAGAAATTTTATCAAAAACTCGGCGTTGGCTATGGCCACGCTTGCTTTATATAAAACGGATGCTTTTGCGCAACAGGAATTATTACGGGCGTATAACTTTAAGCCTTTGCGCAATAATGTAGGTATATTTACCGAACAGGGCGGCACTATAGGCTGGCTCAATGCAGGCAATGGCTTTGTAGTGGTAGATGCACAGTTTCCAACTTCTGCTCCACATGTAATAGAAGAGCTGAAAAAGCTGGGCGATAAGCCCTTTAAATACCTGATTAATACGCATCACCATGGCGACCATACAGCGGGTAACATTGCTTTTAAAGACCTTGCCCAAAAAGTGGTTGCTCACCAAAATTCGCTGGTTAACCAAAAGAGGGCTGCAGAAAAAGCCAATAACCTCGATAAACAACTGCTGCCCGATATGACCTTTGGTACAGGATGGAAAGCAAAAGTTGGGGATGAGAAAATCAGTGCTTATTATTACGGTTCGGGCCATACCAATGGCGATGCTGTTTACCACTTCGAAAATTCGAATATTGTGCACGTTGGCGATCTGGTTTTTAACCGCAGGTTCCCGTATATCGACAGGGAGAATGGTGCCCATATTGGCAACTGGATTACTGCATTGGATAAAATTACCAGTCAGTTCGATAACGATACGCTGTTTATCTGGGGACACAGCTTAGACCCCGAAAAAGTAACCGGAAACAAAGCCGATATAAAAGCTTATCAAAATTACTTGCAAAGTTTGCTCAACTTTGTTGGCGCTGAAATTAAAGCAGGCAAAAGTAAAGATGAGATTTTAAAAGCCACAACCATTCCAGGCGCACCAGAATGGAAGGGCGATGGCATCCAAAGAAGCCTAACTGCCGCTTATGATGAGTTGAAGGGAGTTTAGTCTCCTTTCACGAATTGTCATTTCGACCGATCTGGAGAAATCTTTAAATTGTTTTTAAAGGTTTCTCTAATCCTGTAATGATTGGAAACCCTTTCCAAATCTTTTTTCAATTTATAAACATTCTATATTTAAAATAATTCTAAACAGGGCTTGTTAATCTGACCTAACTAAACCCTTATCTGCTATATTTGTGTTACACAAAATCGAACATCAGATATGGATGATTTTATCGCAGCCCGTTCCCAAATGGCCCTATCTCTGGGCTTTCACATTATTTTTTCTTGCATTGGTATGGTGATGCCATTTTTTATGGCCGTATCTCATTACAAATGGTTAAAAACAAATAACGAGGTATATAAAAACCTCACCAAAGCCTGGAGCAAAGGCGTGGCTATTTTCTTTGCCACAGGTGCTGTTTCGGGTACTATGCTTTCATTTGAACTGGGCTTGCTCTGGCCCAAATTTATGGACCACGCCGGACCGATATTCGGGATGCCTTTTTCGTTAGAAGGAACTGCGTTTTTTATCGAAGCCATTGCCTTAGGCTTTTTCCTGTACGGCTGGAATAAACTCAACAAATGGTTTCATTGGTTTACCGGCATGGTGGTTGGTGTAAGCGGGTTGGCCTCAGGTATATTGGTTGTGGCTGCAAATGCCTGGATGAACAGTCCGGCGGGTTTCGATTTTGCGAATGGCCAGTATTTAAATATCGACCCCATACAGGCCATGTTTAACAAAGCCTGGTTTTCGCAGGCATTGCACATGTGTTTGGCGGCATTTACTGCTACAGGCTTTGCAGTGGCGGGCGTACATGCCTTAATGATATTGCGTAACAGCAACCGCGAATTTCATTTAAAAGCGTTTAAAATTGCCGCTGTGTTTGCTTGTATTGGTGCCTTACTGCAACCTTTAAGCGGCGATATTTCGGCTAAAGATGTAGCCAAAAGGCAGCCTGCAAAACTCGCTGCAATGGAAGCGCTTTATAAAACCGAAAAACCTGCACCTTTGTTAATTGGAGGGATAGTAAACGAGCAGGACAAAACGGTTAAAGGAGCCATCAAAATCCCAGGGGCTTTAAGTTTCCTGGCTCATGGCGATTTTAGTGCTGAGGTGAAGGGCCTGGATCAGATTCCGGAGAATGAGCATCCACCGGTAGCGGTAACACATTATGCCTTCCAGATTATGGTTGGGATTGGCACATTGCTGATGCTGATTTCACTGGTTTACTTCTTCAATCTAATCAAAAAACGTTCTCTATTAGAACAGCCCTGGTTATTAAAACTTTTTGTAATGGCCATACCGCTAGGTTACGTTGCGTTAGAAGCTGGTTGGGTAGTAACGGAGGTAGGACGTCAGCCATGGATCATTTATGGCATTATGCGTACTAAAGATGCGGTTACGCCAATGCCTGGCATCGCATATTCTTTTTACATTTTCTCCGCTATTTATTTTTCGCTGAGCATTATTGTAACCTTTCTGCTTTACCGGCAGATCAAAATGGTGCCGGTGTTGTATAATAAAACCGAACAGAATAATCATTAACCACAGATAAAAAGGATAAACACAGATATAAATTTTGGTGCATGTTGCTTAATTTCTTTAAAAATCTGTGTTTACCTGTGTGAATCTGTTGCAAAAAATAAATTATGGAACACGTTGTAATTACCTTTTTATGCATGGCCATTCTGCTCTACTTTTTATTGGGTGGAGCCGATTTTGGCGCCGGAATTATCGAACTGTTTACTTCGACCAAGAACCGTAGTAAAACCCGTAAAACCATGTATCAGGCCATTGGTCCGGTTTGGGAGGCCAATCACATGTGGCTGATTATTGCCATTGTAATCCTTTTTGTGGGTTTCCCATTTATTTATACCACCATGTCGGTTTACCTGCATATTCCATTAGCAATTATGCTAATCGGTATTATTGCCCGCGGAACCGCATTTGTTTTTCGTCATTACGATGCCGTTAAAGACGATATGCAATGGTTGTATAACCGCATTTTCAGGTATTCGAGCTTTGTTACTGCTTTGTTTCTGGGTATCATTGCCGGAAGCCTGATTTCGGGTCATATTGATACACAGGCGACAGATTTTTATACAGCCTATATTTCTGGTTGGTTAAACTGGTTTTCGGTAGCTGTAGGCTTCTTTACAGTTGCGCTTTGTGGTTTCTTAGCAGCAATCTACCTGATTGGTGAAACTAAAGAAGCACATGATAAACGCCGCTTTATTAAAAAAGCCGAATTTATGAATGTAGCTGCTGTAGTTTTTGGCGCTATGGTATTTATTGCCGCGCAAAGGGATAAGATTCCGCTAATCGATTGGGTTTTTAAAAGTAGTGTTGGTTTATCGGCTATTGTTCTGGCCAGTTTATCGCTTGTATTGTTGTGGTACCTTTTGATTAAAGGCAAAACCAAGGTATTACGTGTTTTAGCAGGCTTTCAGGTAACGATGATCCTCCTGGCGATTAGTTATGCCCACTTTCCGAATTTTATCCGTTTAAAAAGCGGAGATGCGATTTCGCTACTGGAAACCGTTGGACCTGAAAAGACGATTTACAGTTTAGGGCTAGCCCTTTTATTGGGTAGTTTATTGATATTACCTTTTTTAGGATACTTGTTTTATAAGTTCCAGAAGAAAGAGGAGTAGGGGTTTTTGAAATGGAAAGATCTTTAAATAGATTTAGCTTCGCTGAACACTACCTGGTTCTCGACTGCGGTGCACTCCGCTCTAAATGACGATGGGTGTTCTAGGTTATTAAAGATCACAAAAAAGAGCACTTGTTTCCAAATGCTCTTTTATAAAACGATTCAAAATTTTGATCTACAAACCACCTTTACGGTTAGATTTAGTTTGAACAGGCCAGCTTGCTGGTTTACCCGTACGTTCATTTACCGGTAAATCTGTAGCTTTTTCAGTAGAAGTTTTTTCAGGATCTTCTGATGCCATATAAACCATGATGGCAGCCAAAATTACATTGCTTTTAATCTCGTCGAAAACCAGTTTATCGTAGCTGTCGCGGTTAGTATGCCAGGTATAGGTGCCGTAATCCCAACTGGTTGAGCTTAACGAATAACCCAAAGCACCTGCAGCTACAAACGAAGCAAAATCAGATCCTCCTGCTCCAGGTGTACCCGGGAAACTGGTTTTAATCTGGTTTTTAATTGTATCCGGAACGGGAGCTAACCATCTGGTAATGTAATCTTTTGATTTAGCAAAGCCTTGTCCGCCAATATTAACCACGCGGCCGGTACCGTTGTCCTGGTTAAACAAAGCCTGCAGGTTACTTACAATTTCTGGGTGATCTTCTACAAATGCCCTCGAACCGTTTAAGCCCTGTTCTTCGCTGCCCCAATGACCAACCAGGATGGTACGCTTAGGGTTAGGGTAAATTTTCTTTAAAATACGCATGGTTTCCATCATCAAAATGGTTCCCGAACCATTATCCGTAGCACCACTTGCGCCATCCCATGAATCGAAGTGTGCGGAGAGCATCACATATTCGTTCGGTTTTTGCTTTCCTTTTATCTCAGCAATGGTATTGAAAGTAGGCACTGCACCCATTTTCTTTGATTCTGATTCGATTTTAAGTACAGGTTTGTTGCCATTTAAAGCCAAACGGTAAACCAGGCCATAATCCTCTACCGATAAATCTAAGGTTGGTACTTTTGTTGTATTCGCTCCAAAAATTTTGTCGACGCCAAAGCCCTGCGACCAGTTGTTGATAACTACCGCAACTGCTCCTGCATTTTCTAAAGCAACGGGCAAAGTTTTGGCATTATAGCCTGTTTTGGTAATGCCGGCAGCAAATGCTTTTGCGGCATCGGCCTTTTGTTTTTTAAATTTTTCGAATAAATCTTTTGTGGCAAATTCTTCCCAGTTTTTTTCTGGTCGGCCAGAAAGCTGGTTCATGGAAATCAGTACAATTTTACCTTTTACATTGGGTAACCATTTTTGAAAAGCCACCGAATCGGTAATTTCAGGCAGGATAATAGCCTCAGCGTTAATGGATTTGCCATTGGTTGAAGGACTCCAGGCCAATTGTGTCCCCTCAAGGGTTCTCACCCGCGGACTTACCAAATCGATATGGGTAACACCTCTTTCCCAGCCAGCCCACTCGCCCCACTTTTCGTTTTTGGCCGAAATGCCCCAATCGTTATATTTTTTTACTGCCCAATCGTTGGCCTGCTTCATTTGTGGCGAACCGACTAAGCGAGGACCTACAACATCCAGCAATTCGTGTGCAAGCTTTTCTAACTGCGAGTTTTCGTTTACTTCTTTAACAATATTGTCGATTACTTTTTTGTCTTGTGCGAAAACACTGACCGAAGCGCATAGCAATAGCGCAGAAAACAGTAGCTTTTTATTCATAATTAAGTTAGGTTTAGTTATTTGATAAAACGAATTTATGAAATAAGGGCTAGGATCGGGGGATGTTAATGGAAATGTTGCAGTGGAGGGGCATTAGCTGAACAATAAACTGTTGTTTGCAAATTTGTAAAAGAAAAGGTCAAATGGTAATATCTGACCTTAGGACTAACTAAAAGCTTTTCTTCTGTACTTTATCGTGAAAAGGCAAGTATTCTGATAGTGCTGCAGAGCCATACCAGTTATATAATTCTGGTTCTAACAACTTGGCTTTTATAGCAGGATCGTTTTCTAATAGTTGTTTGGCTTCGTCCATTGATTTGGCATTTAAAATAAAGATACCACGGTAATTCTTATCGTTTTTGCCCATTGGTCCGGCAATTACCAGTTTGTTTTGCTCAACCATTTTGCCCATGTTGGCCATGTGGCCGGCAAAAAGGCTATCGGTTTTAGCTTTGGTTTCTGTGGTATTAGTGCCCGATTTCAGGATCACCATGATGTACATCTTCATGCCGTAATCGTCGGCACCCAGTTTTTTAGCAAGGGCTTCATCGTATGGTACCTTCACTTTTTTATCTTGAGCCTGCATAGTTAGCGCGGCAGCAATAAGACAGGTTAAAAGAAGTAGTTTTTTCATCTGATTTTTTGTTTGGTTAGTTTAAAAATAAGAAAAAAATGTGAAGTCTTATTTTACTTTTGCGATTGGTAATTTTCTTGTTTTTCGAGGTGCCACATTTCTCTTCTTTAGCGAGGTGCCTCCAGACTGAGATGGGTTTTTAGCGCCATTAGTGAGCTTCTTTTCTCAATAGCCTTTTACCTCAAAATAGACTTAATTGGCTTTCAATACACTATTTCTGGCAAAAAGATTGCTTCGTCGTTCCTCCTCGCAATGAAGAAAACTGAGGTAAAGAAAAAAGCAGGACTAAACTAACCGAAGTTATTCTAGCCCTGCTTTTCTAAATGTCAATTAACCAGTTAAACAATTAACCAGTTAAACCTATTTATTAGTTATTCATCATTTTAATAAAAGCGCCCAATTTAGCTTTCATGGCTCTTCTATCAACAATGAAATCGAGGAAACCATGCTCCAGCACAAATTCTGAAGTTTGGAAACCTTTTGGTAAATCTTTTTTAATGGTTTCTTTAATTACCCTTGGGCAGGCAAAACCGATCAATGAACCAGGTTCGGCAATGTTGATATCGCCCAGCATTGCATAAGAAGCAGTAACACCACCTGTAGTCGGATCGGTTAATAAAGAAATGTATGGAACTTTAGCCTGACCTAATAAAGCCAGTTTAGCTGATGTTTTAGCCATTTGCATCAATGAAAATGCAGCTTCCATCATCCGTGCACCACCTGATTTGGAAATCATAAGGAAAGGCACTTTGTGTTTAATACTGTAATCGATAGAACGGGCAATTTTTTCGCCTACTACCGAGCCCATCGATCCGCCAATGAATGCAAAATCCATACAGGCAATAACAATGTCCTGTCCTTCAATTTTGCCCACGCCAGCGCGGATGGCATCTTTTAAGCCCGTTTTAGCCTGGCTTTCTTTAATTCTATCGGTGTAGGGTTTATTGTCGTTAAATTTTAAAGGGTCGCCTGATGTTAGGTTAGGGAACAGCTCTTTAAACTCGTTATCATCAAATAAAACCTCGAAATATTCTTTTGAGCCTACTCTCAGGTGGTAATCGCAGTAATGACAAACGTATTTGTTTTCCTGAAGTTCTGCCTGATGTAGCGGTTTTTTACAATTTGGACATTTATTCCACAAACCATCCGGTGCTTCTTTTTTCTCTTCGGTTGTGGTAATGATACCTTTTTTTCTCTCTTAAACCAAGCCATATAATTTTTTGAAGAATTGGATTGCAAAGAAACGAAAAATATCATCAACTTTATCAATTACCCATAACCAAATTCCAATAAGCCGATCAATTTTATCAAAATTACCTGCTGCCTGCTATTTGTACACAAATCAGGAATAGACGAGGAAAGCGTTTAGAAATCTTAATTATCTGAGAAGGCATTTTAACAGACTGATCTGGTTTTTTTGAATTAAATGCCCTGAAGGGTTTGAAAATTGGATATTGGGAATATTGGTTATTTCTATAGGTGTGTCTTTTTTACACTAAGGATAATGTGTTTTTTACACTAAACAGGCCTTATTTTGCTGTCAGGCAAATAATTCTGTTGTTATAAAAGCTTGGAATGTTATTTTTTTTTATAACTTCGGACTTAATAAAATTAACAAGAAATGAGTTTAAAAGGCTACAAAGGCGTAATTTACGGAGATGCCGTTCAAGAATTGTTTGAGCAGGCTAAAAAACATCAGTTTGCTTTACCAGCAGTAAACGTTACCGGTACCAATACGGTAAATGCGGTAATGGAAACTGCAAAGGCAGTAAATTCGCCTGTTATGATTCAATTATCTAATGGTGGTGCCCAGTTTTATGCTGGTAAATCGTTAGATAACGAGAAATTACAGGCATGTATTTTAGGTGCTGTATCGGCAGCTAAACATGTACATTTATTGGCAGAACATTATGGTGTTGCTGTGGTTTTACATACTGACCACGCAGCTAAAAAATTATTGCCATGGATTGATGGATTATTGGATCACGGTGAAAAATTCTTCGCTGAAACCGGAAAACCTTTGTTTTCATCTCACATGTTAGATTTATCGGAAGAGTCGATTGAAGAAAACATGGAAATTTCTGCTAAATATTTAGCACGCATGGCTAAAATGAACATGACTATCGAAATCGAGCTTGGTGTAACCGGTGGTGAGGAAGATGGTGTGGATAACAGCGATGTAGATAGCTCTAAATTATATACTCAGCCAAGCGAAGTAGCTTATGCTTACGAAGAATTAAGCAAAGTTTCTCCGCGTTTCACAGTTGCAGCTGCTTTTGGTAACGTACACGGTGTTTATAAACCAGGTAACGTTAAATTACAGCCGGTAATTTTGAAAAACTCTCAGGATTTCATCAAAGAGAAATTCAGCTTAACTGCAGAGAAACCAATTAACTTCGTATTCCACGGTGGTTCTGGTTCTTCTCAGGAAGAAATCAGAGAAGCAATTTCTTACGGTGCAATTAAAATGAATATTGATACTGATATGCAGTGGGCATTTTGGGAAGGTATTTTAGAATATTACAAAAAGAACGAAGCTTATTTACAAGGCCAGATTGGTAACCCTGAAGGTGATGATAAGCCAAATAAAAAATATTACGATCCACGTGTATGGCTACGTAAAGCTGAAGAAGCTTTCGTTAAGCGTTTAACTGTTGCTTTCGAAGACTTAAACTGCATTAACGTTAACGATAAACTGTAAACGGGATTTAAAGGTTAGAAAGTTGAAAGGTTTAATATTGCAACCTTCCAATATTTTTAACTTTCAAACATCAAACAAAGCGCCATAGGTATAAAAAACTTATGGCGCTTTTGTTTGTTTAATGGTATATTTAAGCAAACAATCTGTGATGAGAAAATCTAAAGCTGATACCAAGAAAAATAACTTTTTTGAGCGGTTTGCCAATGCTGCAACCAAATTTACCGGCAGCTCCACAGCCTTTATTGCTGCAACAGCTATTGTTATCCTTTGGGCGGTAACGGGACCTGTATTTGATTATTCTGAAACTTGGCAACTGTTTATTAATACCGGTACCACCATTATTACCTTTTTAATGGTTTTTTTGATCCAGAAGGCACAGAACAAGGATGGAAAAGCAATACAATTAAAGTTAAACGAGTTAATTGCTGCACACGAAAAGGCTAGTAACCGGATGGTAGATATTGAAGATTTAACCGAAAAGGATTTGGATCAGTTACACAAATTTTACGTTACGCTGGCTACATTAGCCAAAAAAGAGGCCGATATTCATTGTTCTCATTCAATTGATGTTGCAAATGAACTGAATGAGCTAAAATTAGAAAAGAATAAACACTTTAAACACCACAATAATGAGTCTGCAAGTTCAAAAAATTAACCACCCCGAAGATTTAGATAAAGCATTTGCTATTCGCAAAACTGTATTTGTTGAGGAGCAGAACTGCCCGCCTGAGCTAGAGTGGGAGCATGAAGATGAATCTGTGCATTTTTTGGCCACACATAACGGACAGCCTTGCGGTGCATGCCGCTGGCGTAAAACAGACAGTGGCTATAAACTGGAACGTTTTGCTGTTTTAAAGGACTTTAGAGGCCATGGGGTGGGCCGGGCATTAATTGCCGAGGCTTTATCTGATTTACCGGATGATGCACACTACATTTACCTCAATTCGCAGCTGGATGCCATGAGTTTATATGCCAAGTTTGGCTTTGTTGCCGAGGGCGAGCAGTTTGAAGAGGCTGGTATTCAACATTTCAGGATGGTGAAGCAGGTTTAAATTTTGAAAACTACATTTGCAATGTAAAACTTAATAAATGAAAAAATTAATACTCTCGATATTTCTATTGACTCTTTCTTTTTTATCTAAAGCTCAAAAAATTGATACTGTATATTTCGATAATAAATGGGTTAAAACGGATAAATCAAATAAATACTATTATAGAATTGTAGAAAAAAATAAATCAAAGGAAATATTTTTGGTTAAAGATTTTTATAATACGGGAACTTTACAAATGGAAGGGACTTACTCATCTATGGATCCTGAAGTTAAAAATGGAGAATTTATCTGGTACTACGGGAATGGTCAGAAGCGTATTGAATCTACTTTTAAAAATAACGAAACGATTAAGAAACGTGAATGGGACACTGATGGTAAATTAAAAGAAGAACAAGAATTAGTTAATGTAACTAATAGTACAACCGGAGAAGCAACAAGGGCGATTATTGAAAGAGCTCCACAGTTTCCAGGTGGCAAAGAGGCTTTATTTGATTTTATTTCCAGAAAAGTTAAGTATCCCTCAGCTTTAATTAAGGAGGGGGTTATAGGCAAAGTCATTGTTAGATTTGTTGTTACAAAAGAGGGTAAGGTTACTAATCCTGAAATTATTCAAGGTATCCATCCATTATTAGATGCGGAGGCAATGAGAGTTGTAAAGCTAATGCCGAAATGGGAACCTGGCAAACAAAATGGTGAATTTGTTGATGTGAAATTTTCTCTTCCCTTTAACTTTAATCTATAATTCCATCTCTTGATGTTCTGAGAAAAAAATAGCTAGCCACGGCGGCACGGAATTTATTTTCATCTGTGTTTCTGTGGCAAAAAACTAACCAAATATGCTTTCCTAAAGAATCAATTGAAAATAATTGTAAATTAGTTTTTCTAAGTAATCTTTTAAGCTAAAAAATAAATTAACAGCCTCTCGAATGAAAAAAAACGCTCTCTTCCTATTATTTTTTGGAATAGTTTTTACATCAAAAGCCCAAAAAATTGATACCGTTTATTTTAATGCCAATTGGGAAAAGACTAATAATTTAAACTATGACTATTACAGAATAGCTGTGAAAGAAAATAACCTTTTCTACGTAAAGGACTATTATAGAAGTAATCAGCTTCAAATGAAAGGTGTATTTAAATCATTAGATATAGAAATTAAACATGGTGATTTCGTTTGGTATTTTCCTAATGGAAGAGTTGAACAGAAATCTTATTTTGAAAATAATATTCAAAAGAGAACGAAAATTTGGAATGCAAGTGGGAAGCTAATTAATATGAATGGATCTGCTTTTGCCGCTGATACTTACATTCATGGTAGTTATGAAGTAAAAGATACTAAGCCTGTTTTCCCAGCTGGAGAAATTGAAATGAACAAGTTTATTCAGGATAATCTAAAATATCCAAAGGAAATAGCTGATCAAAAAATAAGCGGTTCCGTAATATTAAAATTCACAATAGAAATTAATGGCGAAATTACAAACATTAAGATTAAAAGGAAATTGCATCCAAGTTTAGATAATGAAGCGATTAGGGTTTTGAAAATAATGCCTAAATGGCAACCAGCTGTAAGCAATAACCATTATGTTAGGATGCAGGTAACTCAGAATTTTAACTTTAATCCTTAACCAAATATCCTGCCTGATATGGCCATAGCCTCATTCCATTTATCCAGGTTAAGGTTTAAGCTTTCTCCCTGCGCATTTAAGAAGCTCATTACATCTTCGGTAGCAATGTTGCCGGTAAGGTCATCTGCAGCCATTGGGCAGCCGCCAAAGCCTTTTAAAGCCGAATCGATCCGTTTCACACCCGAATGATAAGCGGCGGCTATTTTCCCGAAACGTTCAGCAGGGGTGGAGTGCAGGTGAATGCCGATCTCAATACCACTAAACCTCGATATCAGTTTAGGCAGTATACTTTCAATTTTCTCAGGTGTTGATACCCCAACAGTATCGGCCAGAGATAAAATACCCACACCTTTGCTTACCAAGACATCGGCCCATTGCTCAACAATTTCATAATTCCACTCATCGCCATAAGGGTTACCAAAGCCCATAGAGAGGTAAACCACAGCCTCCTTGTTGTTTTTAACACAAAGTGAAAGCATTTCTTCGACTGTATTTAACGATTGCGAAATGCTGGAGTTGGTATTGCGTTGCTGGAACGTTTCTGAGATAGAAAAAGGGAAGCCGAGGTAATTGATCTCTTTGTGCTTAATCGCGGCTTCTATGCCACGCAAATTGGCTACAATGGCCAGTAGCTTGGTTTTGGTATTACTTAGATCGAGATTTGCTAAAACAGCCGCTGTATCTGCCATTTGCGGAATCGCCTTTGGTGAAACAAAACTCCCAAAATCCAAAGTATTGAAACCTACCTGTAGTAATAAATTAAGGTATTCGGATTTCAGTTCGGTTGGAACAAAATCGTGTAAACCCTGCATCGCATCGCGGGGGCATTCTACTAGCTTGAATTGATTTTGGCTCATATTTTTGGTTTAAGCGCAAGTTGGGGAAAGTTTTCGTTAAAAAGAAGTTAAAGGATGACACAAGTTGATCAGTTGGCAGTTTTCAATTACCAATATGCAATTACTAATTTTTAGTTGGATTTGGCTATTAACTATTGAACCAATGACCAATGAACTACTGTACAGTCTTAACCTCTTTTACTCCCTGTACTTCCTCTCGGTAGTCAACACTTCTATCTTTTGCAAAGGTTCTGATGATTAGACGGGTACCTCTATCGTAGCTGAAGTAACTCCAGATCCAGTTTACAAATACAATAATCTTATTGCGGAAGCCTACCAGGGTCATCAGGTGCACAAACATCCAAGTAAACCAGGCGAACACGCCCTGAAATCGGATTTTACCGATATCGACCACTGCTTTGTTCCTGCCTACAGTAGCCATAGAGCCTTTATCGAAATATTTGAATTTTTCGAGTGGCTTGTTTTCTACAATATTGATCAGGTTTTTGGCCAGATGATGCCCTTGCTGGATCGCCGCTGGTGCAACCCCAGGGTGACCATTTGGTGTTTCTTCGTCAATAATTGCGGCCACGTCGCCAATGGCATAAATATTTGGATAACCTACAATCAGGTTTTGGGTATCGGTTTTTAACCTTCCACCTCTTACAATTTCGGCTTTATCGAGCCCATTTATCACCTGACCTTTAACGCCGGCACTCCAGATTACCGTTGAACTTAAAATAGGGGCTTTATCCTGTAAAGTAAGCGTGTGGCCGTCGTAACCTAATACCCTTGTTTCGTTCATCACCTGCACGCCCATATCGGTAAGGAAATCTTTCGATTTTTTTTGTGCCTGGGGCGACATCACACCTAATAACTCTGGCGAATTTTCGATTAGATAAATATTTACCTTACTCACGTCCATTTCCGGATAATCGTTAGGTATTACATGCTTTTTAAGCTCTGCAATGGCTCCAGAGGTTTCTACTCCTGTTGGGCCACCACCCACAACCACAAAGTTTAATAATGCACTCTTTTTATCCAAATCCTTTTCGATGAGTGATTTTTCGAAATTCTGTAAAATCAGGCTTCGAAGGTCAAGCGCTTCCGGAATGGATTTCATTGGCATCGAATTGGCTTCGATTTCCTGGTTGCCAAAGAAATTACTGGTAGAGCCAGTGGCAAGTACGAGGTAATCGTAACTCACTTTGCCGATATCGGTTTGAAGGCAATTTTCGGCTGGATTAACCGCTGTAACCTTGGTTACCCTGAAAGTTAAATTCTTTTGTCCTTTAAAAATCTTGCGGAGGGGAAATGCAATCGAATCGGCCTCTAAACCACCCGTGGCCACCTGATACAATAAGGGTTGAAAAGTATGGTAGTTATGTTTATCGAGCATGACTACCTGAAAAGGTTTGTTTTTTAAACGTTTAGCTAACTCAATCCCACCAAATCCTCCGCCAACAATAACTACTCTGGGGTATTCGCTTTTAGGAAGTTGTAAATCCATTTTCTATCGGTTTATCTTCTACTAATGTAACAAAAAGATAGCCAAAAGGTTTAAAAAATGGGCTTTTGGCAGTGCCAATTACCATTTTGTTAGAGATATAACGCTGTTATGACTAAGGACGGTTTTGTGACTATTGTGTACCGGACAAAGTTAAATAAACCTGATGGAAGTGGTCATCCAGATTCTTCATCGGGATAAAACGGACAGCAGGACTATCGGGACCGAAACACTACAGACCTTGCTTTTCTAAATAAAAAATAACGATTGAAGCCTGTGAGGTTTGACATAAAAAAAGCGCCCCGGTTAACCGGAGCGCTTAAGTATTTTAAAGATTTTTGATCTTATTTTTTCTCAGCAGAGCTACCCAAATCGATTACGATAGGAGTAGAGATACATAGTGATGAGTATGTACCGATGATACGACCGATTAACAAGGCGAAAATGAATCCGCGGATGCTATCGCCACCGAAAATGAAGATTACCAATAATACGAAGAATACGGTTAACGAAGTTAAAATGGTACGGCTTAAGGTACTGTTTAACGCGAAGTTGATTAAGTTGTTACGCTCTTCGCCGTGTAAATCGTCTTTACCAGCTTCTTTCAATTTCTCACGGATACGGTCGAATACAACAACCGTCTCAGTCATGGTGTAACCCATTACGGTTAAGATTGCTGCAATGAAATCCTGACCAATTTCTAAAGAGAATGGCATGATTCCATCTAAAATGGTGTAGAAAGATAATACCATTAAAACGTCGTGGAATAAGGCGATTACCGCACCTAAACCATATTGCCATTTTTTAAACCTTACCACGATGTAGATAAACATGAATAAGCATGAGATCAATACTGCGTAGAAAGCACCGTTTACGATATCGCTGGCGATAATCGGCGTTACTTTTTGCGAGCTTACGATTTCATATTTAGAATCTGCTAAACCTTTGTTTAAAGCATCTTCAACAACTTTATCGGTTTTAACATCCTGGTCTGCAATGTGGAAAGTAGTGGTAATTTTTACCTGGCTATCTTCGCCTGCAGTTTTAACCTCTGGAGTTTCGTTATCAAAAACAGGGGTTAATTTCGATTTTATATCTTCGGTGCTTACTGCTTTATCGAAGTGAACCAAATAAGTTCTACCACCTTTAAAGTCTACACCTAAATTTAAACCACCGTTTTTGAAATACATACCAATACCAGCAACAATAATGATGGTAGAGATAATGTAATAGATTTTACGACGGCCAACAAAGTTGAAGGCTAAGTTTTTGAATGCATTACGGGTTAAGCTGTTATCGAAGTTAACTTCGATTTTACGGTTTAACAACGAATCGAAAACTACTCTTGAAATGGCTACTGCAGCAAATAACGACGAAAGGATACCAATACATAAAGTAGTTGCAAAACCTTGAACCGGACCACTACCAAAAACATAAAGGATAGCACCTAAAATGAATAAGGTAACGTTCGAGTCGATAATTGATGGCATGGCATGTTTGAAACCTTCTTTAATGGCAACACCAACATTTTTACCATGTGCAAGCTCTTCACGTACACGCTCAAAAATAAGGATGTTCGCATCAACTGATAAACCGATGGTTAACACGATACCGGCGATACCAGGTAAAGTTAATACAGCACCTAACGATACCAGGATACCGATAACGAAGAACAAGTTGATTAAAAGGGCAAAGTTAGCAACCCAACCAGCACGGTGATAATATAACGCCATGAAGATTAAGATTACAATAAATGCAATTACGAAAGAGATTAAACCATCGTGGATAGCTTGTGCACCTAAAGTAGGACCAACAATGTAGCTACCTGCAATACGTGCAGGAGCAGGTAATTTACCCGCTTTTAAGATGTTGGATAAATCTTTGGTATCTGCTTGTGTAAAGCTACCGGTGATTTGCGAAATACCGTTAGGGATCTCGTTTTGAACAGTAGGAGCAGAATAAACCTGATTATCTAATACGATAGCAATCGCTTTTAAGTTATTTTTATCAGCAGAAGCTTCAGCAGTAATTTTTTTCCATTTTGCAGCACCTTCGCTGGTCATGTACATGGTTACTTCTGGTTTACCTTTCTGGTCAAAGTCAGCACGAGAATCGCTGATCGCTTCGCCACCTAAATCTGGTTTACCATCGGCACTTACTACCTTAATGGCATATAGTTCGAAAACTTTAGAACCTTCTCTTGGTCTAACGCTCCACATAAATTTCATCGTAGATGGAATTGCAGCGGCAACTTCAGGCATTTTTAAGTATGCATTAACTTTTGCGGTATCTTTTTGCAACGACATACCCACAACTGCACCTGGCATTAATTGTTGTTGTCCGTTTTGGCCCGGGTAAATTGGTAAGTTAAGTACCGCGTATAGTGGGTTCGATTTTACCAGTTCAGCTCTAACGGCCGAAGAATCTTTTTTACCTAAACCTGCAAGTTTACCACCTTTAGCCGAGCTATCTTTAGCAGCAGTTTTTTCTAAACCAGCTAATTTGCTTCCGGCTGCAGCAGGGGCAGCAGTTGTATCTTTAGCAACAGGAGCAGCAGTTTTTAATGTTGCCGCTAAAGTTTTGTTAATGTTTTCTAATAAAGGAGCAACTTCTTGTACCTGGTATACTTGCCAGAACTGTAATTCGGCCGAGCCTTGTAAAAGTTTAGCAATACGCTCTTTATCTTGTACACCTGGCATTTCGATTAAGATGCGGTTACTGCCTTCTTGTTTTTGCATGTTCGGACTTACTACTCCGAAACCATCAATACGAGAACGTAATACAGTAAACGAACGATCAATTGCGCTTGTTGCTTCTTTTTCTAAGAAAGATTCAACGTCGCCATTGCTTGCATTTGGTTTTAACTGCGATGCGTTATCCTGATTTGAAAAATAATCAGCAAGTTTTACACCCGGACTTAATTTTTCAAATTCGTTAACGAAAATCTTGATGTAATCTTTACCACCGGCATTTAACTGGATCTGTGCGTTTTGAACAGCTTTGTTGAAGTTTGCATCGGTAGGGTTACCCGCTAACGATTTAACCAATTCAGCTAACGATATCTCCATCGTTACGTTCATTCCGCCTTTTAAGTCAAGACCCAAATTAATTTCTTTCGATTTTACTTCCTGATAAGTGAATCCGGTTACAGGATAAACTTTTTCGGTACTCATCGAATCTAAGTAAGCCTTTTCTTTAGCTAAGTCACCTTTCGCATAGTTTTTTGCGTCTTTTTCTACCTTGGATGCAACCAAAGTAAAAGAGAGGGCATACGCACAAACGATAGCCAATACTATCGCTATAAACTTAATAAAACCTTTTCCTTGCATTGTTTGTTTAAAATAATTTTGTCTTTCGCTGTTTTTTAACAAGTCGGCAAATCTAATTAAATTTTTAAATTATAGAACCCCTTAATTGATAATTTATTAAGATTAGTTTCTAAGATAGAATTATCCCGTCAAAATAGTCAGGGATCGGAGGTCTGAAGCCGGAAGCAGAGTGGCTTTCCTTTGCAACCACTGTGGTTAAAAATATTAGTATGCTTCCGAAGTTTGAATACGGAAGTTTAGGCAGATACAATGCATTGTTTGGAGGGCTTTGCGTCTTCTTCTCTGCGTACTTGGTGCTTAATAATGTTTATTTCCTTTCCAGCACTTCAAAAGTGTAATCGTATTTATTCTTTTCGTCGGCCTTATGCGGCTCTGAGCTGATTACTGTCCATTCGCTACGGTCAAAATCCGGGAAAAATGTATCTGCATCAAAGTTATGGTGGATCGTAGTAAGGTAGAGTTTATCTGTTTTAGGTAATGCTTGTCTGTAAATTTCGGCACCACCAACAATAAACACTGGTTTTTCTTCCGTTTTGGTAATTTCTAAAGCTTCATCCAGACTGTTTACTAGTTCAACACCTTCAATTTGTAATTCAGGATCCCTTGTAATGACAACATTTCTGCGGTTTGGCAATGGTTTGCCAACAGAATCGAAGGTTTTACGGCCCATGATAACCGTATGGCCAGATGTAGTTTGCTTAAAAAACTTTAAATCGGCAGGCATGTGCCATAAAAGCTGGTTGTTTTTGCCAATGGCTTGATTTTCGCCAATCGCTACAGCGATAGCAACAGTAGTGGGTTTATTGGTCATAAATTTGTAGACTAAAGTGTTATGACTGATTATGTCATGTTTTAAAAGATTGCTTCGTCGTTCCTCCTCGCAATGACGACAATCAGAACATCATTGCGAACTGAAGCAAGGGACGTGAAGAAGGGTGAAGCAATCTATTTCGTTGATCAATATTTTTTAGTAAGCTTATACAGCAACAACACCCTTAATATGCGGATGTGCCTCATAGTTTTCAAGCGTAAAGTCTTCAAACTTAAAATCGAAGATGCTTGTAACATCAGGATTGATTTTCATGGTTGGAAGTGGTTTAGGCTCGCGGCTTAATTGTAAGTTGGCCTGTTCGATGTGGTTATTGTATAAATGTGCATCGCCAAGGGTGTGGATAAAATCGCCGGCCTGTAAACCACAAACCTGCGCCACCATCATGGTTAATAATGCGTATGAAGCAATGTTAAAAGGTACTCCCAGAAAAATATCGGCACTGCGCTGGTACAGCTGACAGCTTAATTTACCGTCGGCCACATAAAACTGAAAAAAAGCATGGCATGGAGGCAGGGCCATATTTTCGATTTCGGCCACATTCCAGGCCGAAACAATAATGCGGCGCGAATCGGGGTTGTTTTTGATCGTGTTAATGATATTGGTAATCTGATCAATGTGTTGCCCGTCAGGGGTAGGCCAGCTTCTCCATTGCGAGCCATAAACAGGCCCCAGGTTACCGTCTTCATCTGCCCATTCGTCCCAAATGCGTACGCCATTATCTTTAAGGTATTTGATATTGGTGTCGCCGGTTAAAAACCAGATCAATTCATGTATAATAGATTTTAAGTGCAGTTTTTTTGTAGTTACCATCGGGAAACCTTCCTGTAGGTTAAAACGCATCTGATAGCCAAAAACACTGATTGTGCCGGTTCCTGTACGGTCGTGTTTTTGTGCGCCGTTATCCAGCACATGCTGCATTAAATCTAAATATTGTTTCATACTGTTCTGATAATTTACAAATATCTAAAATTTATTAGCTGTTATAAATCATCGTAAGGTCTATTTATTAACATTTATAGGTAATCCTGACTGAAGTTGGGATCCAGGTTCAAAACTCGCTACTTGTTTGTATGTTTGCAAAATGAGCCGACTGCTGGTTTCGGCATTACGGACTCAGGACTTAAAACTCACGACTTAGGACTACCATGCTCGCTTTTCCCAACGCAAAAATAAACCTTGGCCTAAACATCACCGAAAAACGGGCAGATGGTTATCACAACCTTGAAACTGTTTTTTATCCTATACAGATTAAAGATGCAGTAGAAATTGTGGATGCAGCAGCAACCTCCTGTAAAATTCATGGTATTGATATTCCAGGCGATGCAAACGATAATCTTTGTTTAAAAGCTTATCATTTAATTGCAGCTGATTTTGATATTCCTAGCCAACGCATCGATTTATTGAAGAATATCCCGGTAGGAGCAGGTTTGGGCGGAGGATCGGCAGATTGTGCTTTTGTAATTAAATTAATCAACGATAAATTTGCGCTGGGGCTTTCGGTTTTGCAGATGGAAGATTACGCCCGGCAGCTTGGGGCTGATTGTGCTTTCTTTATCGAAAATAAACCGGTTTATGCTTTTAATAAAGGCGACGAGTTTGAAAAATGCGAAATCGATTTGTCAGCCTGGTATAAAGTTTTGGTAAAACCACCTGTACACGTAAGTACAGCCGATGCTTATGCACATGTAAAACCGCAAAAGCCTTTGCAATCATTAAAAGAAATCATACATTTGCCTCCAACAACATGGAAAAATAAGGTTATCAACGATTTCGAGCCATCGGTATTCGCAAAGTATCCCCAAATTCGTCAAATAAAAACCAGTTTATACGATGCAGGCGCAACATTCGCTTTAATGAGTGGCAGCGGTTCATCGGTTTTTGCAATTTTTCCCGATGCGGTTAAATTGCCCGGACTGGAGCAAAACAACTTGGTTTATTACAATATTTAAATAAGGTAGCAGGTTAAAAGGTAAAAGGCGTAAGGTCTTGATACCCGATAATCACTATCTGGAGCTAACAACATGAACATCAATCTGATCCGCAAAAGCGGTAAATTTAATTTTGAAGCAGAAAACGAGAGCGGTTTTACTGTAGAATTGGATGCAAAGGCTGCTATTGGCGGCGAGGGTAAAGGTTTTAGGCCAATGGAGATGCTCTTAATTGGTTTGGGTGGTTGCAGTGGGATAGATATGGTAAACGTACTTACCAAACAAAAAGAACCTTTAAACGATATTAAAATTGCCATCAACGCAACGCGTAAGGACGAAGAAATGCCACCGATTTTTGATGTGATTGATATCAATTTCGAGCTTTTTGGCGATTTGAGCGAGGCCAAGGTACAAAGAGCATTGCAAATGACCTTCGATAAATACTGCTCGGTATCGAATATCTTAGGCCCGGCTACCATTAACTTTACTTATAACATCAATAAATAGCATAACCGGGTGTTGAATAGGAAGTATTAGGTAATAAGTATTTAGTATCAAGTACAGCAAAACTCATCTTGATACTAAATACTTGCTATCAGAGTACCTTGAATACCCAAATCTTAATCACAATGAAATCTGAAAATTTTGAAACCATAGCTATACGCACTCAAACCGAAAGAAGTTTACATAAAGAGCATTCTGCACCAATTTACCTTACTTCGAGTTATAAGTTTGATGATGCGGAAGAAATGCGTGCTTTATTTGCCAACGAAAAAGAGGGGAATGTATATAGCCGTTACTCAAATCCAAATACATCAGAGTTTATCGAAAAAATGTGCCTGTTGGAAGGAGCAGAAGATGGTTTTGCCACTGCAACAGGGATGGCAGCTATTTTCACTACTTTCGGGGCTTTCTTAAAAAGTGGCGATCATATTGTTTCCAGTCGTTCGGTTTTTGGCTCTACGCACCAGTTGTTAACCAATGTGTTTTCGAATTGGGGAGTAACTTTTGATTATGCCGATTTAGACAAACCTCAGGATTGGGAAGGACTGATTAAACCTAATACCAAAATGATCTTTGTCGAAACCCCTTCTAATCCAGGTATCGATATTATTGATCTCGAGTTTTTGGGTGATCTGGCTAAAAAACACAATACCCTATTGGTGGTGGATAATTGTTTTGCTACACCTTACCTGCAACAACCCATTCAGTTTGGTGCACACATTTCTATTCACTCTGCTACAAAGTATATCGATGGACAAGGGCGCGTATTGGGCGGTATTATTTTAGGTAGCAAAGCACTGATTGCGGAAGTGGTAGGTTTTGCCCGTCACAGTGGTCCTGCTTTATCGCCGTTCAGTGCATGGATTTTATCTAAAAGTTTAGAAACTTTGGCTATCCGCATGGACCGCCATTGCGAAAATGCATTAAAAGTAGCCGAATATTTAGAAAAGCATCCCAAAATTAAACTGGTGAAATATCCGTTTTTACCTTCACACCCACAGTACGAAATTGCCAAAAAGCAAATGAAACAGGGTGGTGGAATTGTAACCATTGTGGTTGATGGCGGTATTGATGCAGCCCGTAAATTTATGGATGGTTTGCAAATGTTCTCGATCTCGGCAAACCTGGCCGATACGCGTTCGATTGCAACACACCCGGCAACCAGTACGCACAGTAAACTTACCGAAGAGCAACGCAACGAAGTAGGCATTGAGCAGGGATCTATCCGTTTATCAATCGGTTTAGAGCATATTAATGATATTTTAGCTGATATTGAGCAGGCTTTAGCTTAATATCTATTTTGAAAATTAATAATAAAAGGGAGATGCTAAAAAACATCTCCCTTTTTATGTCGTCACGTTGAGCCTGTCGAAACGCTACCTAAAACATTCGTAAGTCCTTCGACAGGCTCAGGATGACAATCTATCTTTTTTGAGGTGCCTCCTTTTATTCAGCTTGCTACTCGTATTTCGAGAAATCTACCGCAAATATGCAGCGGTTAACCTGACTGCCATTATTAGCTCCGGCATTGGGTTCAAATTCAGTTAAGCTCCATAAATATCCGTATTGGGCTTCAAGGTATAGCGATTCTGCTCCGTATGGCCACCTGTATCTCACGGTATTGGTATCGCCATCGGTGTATCTGGCTAGACGGGCAGTAGATCCGTACGATTCGCTGGGCGATCCCGTGCAGGAAAGCCAGGTTCTGTTGCCTTTTCTAAAAACGCCCTGTATGCCATGCGCATGGTCGGAAGTAAACAAACTGTTTTTAGGGATTACGGTTTGAATGCCCGAGTTTTGCAATTCACCTGATGTGTTGATTGGAAAACCAAAAATTTTGGGTACAATCGATGCATCTGCACTCCCCGCGTAGTACTGGCCTGTCCATAACTGGTTGTTTTCGTAATTTACCTGAACTGTAGAATAGGGATCAGCATCATTAATTTTATAGTAACCTACTTGCGGAAGTATATAGCGGTAATTAAAAGCATACAGGTTGCCGCTTGCATCCTTGCCGCATTTACTGTCGGTGCCGGTTCCTGTAGTTACTTCAATAATTTTATCTAAATCAAATACCCTTAATCCAAGGCTTGTACTACTTAAATAAACTTTGCCGTTAAAATAGGCTATTCCGCCGGCATGCACATTCAATGGCGCGTAAGAACTGTATTGGGTGTAATCTAAAGTGCCGGTAGGCAATGTAGGCTGTACCAGTAAAATATGCCTGTAAGTTAAATAAGTAGCCGAACTTGGGCTGATATCGATCAGGGTTATTCTCGATCCTTTACTTTCTGCAGCATCTTTGGCATACCAGCTTACCAGTAAATAACGCACGCCGTTTCTGGAGAAACCCGCAATTCCCTGTGGTCGCCATATAGAGGTGGTTTCGTCGTCTTCATTCCATCTTATGCCGCGTACCCTGTTTTCTTCCGGGATGTTAAAACCATATACTTCCGTGTAAGCACTGCCGCCAATGGCCACACGGTTTTTATCCACCTGTGCTGGGTTTAAAAAGGTAAATCCGCTGTTGATGTAAGTCGATGTGTTGGTGTAAGCATTAACACTGGGAGCAGCACTAGCCTCTGCTGCGGCCGCCATGAGATTGTTTTTCTTTTGACTTGTTGTGCTGGCTTGTTCTTCAGTTAACGTGTTTTTTTGGCAGGAAACCGCGAATAAGCAGGAAGCCAATAGTAACGGGACGATGTTTTTCTTCATGATTTTCTTTAAAATTTAATTGGTTTTAAAAGGTTGTTAGGGTTAAAAATTAGGCATGTAAAACTTGAACAAGTTAAATTGTGTATATAAACTTAAAAATCAGGCGGTGTTAAGGATTGGTTATGTTTAATCTATTTTCCTCGAAAAAACTATATTTGGTCAACGATCAAAATGTTACCTCAATGAGAATAAAAAAAATCAGCACCTTGCTGGGCCTAGCCCTTCTTTTAATAACCAAATCTAATTTTGCACAGCAATTTAGTGTGCTTCCCGAACCCGTGTCGGTGAAAACCCTGCAGGGTAAATTTGTTTTTTCGGGTAGTACAGCCATTGTTGACAATCAGGATAGTGTTTTTGCAATAGCCACCAAAGAACTAAAGCTTTTAAAGAAAGATAGGGCAAGTGGGATCAGTAATCAACTGGTTTTTATAAAAGATGCAACTTTAAAATCGGAGGCTTATCGTTTACAAATTAATCCGAAAAAGATAACCATTGCCGTTAGTGATAAATTGGGCGCTTTTTGGGCAGTACAAACAATAAAGCAATTGGCCGGAACAAATGCGTTTAAAAACAAAAATACCTGGGCTTTACCTGCATTGGAGATAAACGATCAGCCTAAATTTTCATGGCGGGGTGTACATCTGGATGTTTCGCGCCATTTTTTTGATATGGCCTACCTGCACCGCTTTATCGACAGGCTTTCGTTTTATAAGTTTAATAAATTCCATTGGCATTTAACCGATGATCAGGGCTGGCGCATCGAAATCAAGAAATACCCAGAGCTTACTGCTAAAGGGGCTTGGAGGAAATTAAATAACCAGGATTCGGTGTGTTTAAAACTGGCCGAAACCAATCCCGATTACAAATTGCCTGAAAAGCATTTCAAGATAATTAACGGGGAGAAATTGTATGGAGGATTTTATACCCAGCAGGAAATCAGGGAGCTGGTAGCTTACGCCAGCGTTAAAGGGATCGAAATCATCCCTGAAATTGATATGCCCGGCCATATGCAGGCGGCAACCAGACAGTTTCCGTGGTTGACTTCAACAGGTTCGGTACAAAAGGAAAAAAGCTTTACCGATCCGATTTGTCCCTGCAAGGAAACCACTTTTGAGTTTGCAGAAAACGTTTTTAAGGAAGTTGCACAACTGTTTCCTTCAAAATACATCCATTTAGGGGCCGATGAGGTTGAAAAAAGCAGCTGGAAGAATATTCCAGAATGTGAGGCTTTGATGAAACGCGAAAACCTTAAAAGTATCGACGAGGTGCAGAGCTATTTCGTTAAGCGAATGGAAAAATATTTCAATAGTTTGGGCAAAAAACTAATTGGCTGGGATGAAATTTTAGATGGCGGTGTTTCACCTACAGCTACCTTGATGTATTGGCGTACCTGGGTGCCAACCGCGCCTAAACATGCTGCAGAAAAGGGTAATTATGTGATTATGACACCTGGCGAATATTGTTATTTCGATGCACAGCAAGATGCACATTCATTGCAAAAAGTGTATGGGTTCAATCCAACAGGTTTTGGCCTTAATGCAAACGAACAAAAGTATGTTTTAGGTGGGCAGGCCAATCTCTGGACAGAGTACATTCCGTCTGAGCAAAGGTTAGAGTACATGCTTTTTCCCCGCTTACTGGCTATGTCTGATGTTTTATGGGGGCATCAGCAAAATTTTGGAGCCTTTAGCGGAAAAATGGATCAGCAGTTTGCCGTTTTAGATGCAATGCATATCAATTACCGCTTTACCGATCTTAAAGGTTTTGCCGAAAATAATGTCTTCCTGAAGTCGACAGCGCTTAGAATCGAAGCACCCAAAAATGCCGTTGTGCATTATACCACCGATGGAAGTACGCCAAAAACCGGATCTTCAAAATACATCAAACCCATTTATATCGATAAAACCCAAACCGTAAAAGCCGCCATATTTGGTGCCAACGGAAGGATGGGGGATGTTTTTACTGCCAATTATGTGCAAACTGATTACGTTGATGCAGTATCGCTTAGCAATCCAAAACCTGGTTTAAATTTTAGTTATTACCCTAAATTTTACAAGGTGGTAAACTTAATAGCAGAGGCCGATAAAACGAAAACTGCAACCACAGCAGCCATCGAAATTCCGGTAGAAGATAAAGCCGCAAGTTTTGCTACACGCCATAAAGGTTATTTTTATGCAGCCGAAGACGGTATTTATTCGTTCTTTCTCCGTTCTGACGATGGCAGTGTGTTGAAAATACAAAACAAACCCCTGGTTGATAACGACGGAATGCACTTTGCGATAGAGAAATCAGCTCAGATTGCGCTTAAAAAGGGCTATCATCCTTTTGAGTTATTGTTTCTGGAAGGCGGGGGCGGTTATACGCTGCAGTTAGAATATAGTGTGGGTTCATCGAAACGCAAAGCCGTTTCTGCAGCTGATTTTGCTGTGGAATAATGGATTGTTAAAATATAAACTGAGCTGAATCCTTAACAAATAGCAATGAACGATTTAGAATTTATTCTTTCTGAACTCAAAAACATTAGTGAGCCCGAATATTTGAAGAAAATGGCCCATTTTGGGATCGATATTTCCAAAGCTTACGGAATCCGGGTACCAAACATCCGCAAACTAGCCAAGCAAATTGGTAAAGATCAGGAGCTGTCGTTATTGCTTTGGGAAACGGGTTTTCATGAGGCACGCCTGCTGGCTACCTTCATTGGTGATTATAAACAGGTCACAGTATCGCAAATAAGCGCCTGGACAAACGATTTCAGTTCCTGGGATATATGTGATCAGGCTTGTGGTAATCTTTTCGTTAAAACGCCTTATTTTAAGTCGAAGCTATTGGAGTTCACCCAAGCCGAACCAGAATTTGTAAAACGTACAGGTTTTGTGCTCATGGCCGAAGCTGCGGTTCACCTTAAAAAAGAGCCCGACGAAACTTTCCTGGCTTTTCTGCCCATCATTGAGCGCGAAGCTTACGATAACCGCAACTTCGTTAAGAAAGCGATTAACTGGGCGCTAAGGCAAATTGGAAAGCGAAATGCATTCCTCCATCAGCATGCCATACAAACCGCAAACAATATCCTGGCTCAGAATAATAAAAAGGCAAACTGGGTGGCTCTAGATGCTTTGAGAGAACTGAACAGCGATGCAGTGTTGGCAAGGCACGGGTTATAAGGGTTAAAAGCTCCCAACTCTCAACTTAAAACTCCAAACTATACTTTCTTACCCTACATCAATGCCGGGCTCATTAATGCATAGTAAATTTGTATCATAAACAAGAAAGGAAATTTATGTCACAGTTCATTTTGCACAAAGAAAACACCCGCGGTCATGCTAATCATGGCTGGTTAAATGCACACCACTCATTCAGTTTTGCCAACTATTACAATCCTGAAAGAATGCACTTTGGCGTGTTAAGGGTTTTAAATGATGACTTGATAGCTGGTGGAATGGGCTTCGGTGCTCACCCACACGATAATATGGAAATCATTACCATTCCGTTAGCTGGTGCAATTGCCCACAAAGATAGTATGGGTAATTCGGCGGTAATTAAAAACGGCGAAATACAGGTAATGAGTGCCGGTACAGGTGTTAGCCACAGTGAGTTTAATGCCAATGCTGATGAGGAGTTGAATTTATTGCAGATCTGGTTGTTTCCGAACAAGAAAAACGTTACGCCACGTTACGATCAGAAAACTTTGGAAGTTGCTGCCCGTCACAATAATTTTCAGCAAATCCTGTCACCAAATGCCAGCGATGACAATGTATGGATCCACCAGGATGCCTGGTTCTCATTAGGTAAATTTGATGCCGGATTTGAAACCGAGTACAAAATCAAAAAAGCTGGAAACGGTGTTTATGCTTTTGTAATCAATGGCGAGGTAACCATCAACGGTCAAACGTTAAGCAAACGAGATGCAATTGGTGTTTGGGATACGGATGCCATCAGCTTTAAAGCCAACAGTGCAGATGCAGAAGTGTTGTTGATGGATGTTCCGATGGAGCTGAACTAATTTAAAAGAATCGTCATTTCGACTATAGCAGAGAAATCTTTAGGTAGAGAATAAAGGTTTCGTCTAACCTGCAGTCGAAATGACGTTTTTTTATCGTAACAATAAGTTTAAAATTTAAAAAAAGGAATATGCAAACCATTATACTTTACATTGGCCGCGATGCCGAAATTACTACGGTGATGGAACGACTGCTTAATGCCAGACCCGAATGGAAAGGGGTATGTGTATGTACCGATGAAGAAGCGATCGATATTTGCGAAAAACAAACAGTGGATTTGGTTTTGCTCGGAAATGGTATTAACCCTGAATGTGAAAAAGCATTAAGGACGAAACTTACCGCGCTTCAGCCGGGCTTAAAAATCATCCAGCATTATGGCGGGGGTAGTGGGTTGTTGTATGGTGAGATTATGTCTGCGCTTTAAAAAAAAGATTCCATCATTGAGAGGCACGAAGCAATCTTACTACTTTGGGTCTAGCCTAAAATATTAATACAATTTCATGCCTGGCGATTGTTGTAAGATTGCTTCGTCGTTCCTCCTCGCAATGACGATTAGCGCTAGCTAATGTAGTCTCTATCCTCATCACTCAACTCCTTTTTATTTCCTGCCGGTTGATTTTTTCGCTCAATCTCATCATCGTAACTGCTTAGCGTTTTTCTTGGCCTGCCCACAACAAAACCGATAATGAAACCGATGATAATGCAGACACCAATAACCAAAAGTTTAGATACCGGAATGGTGGTAACCAGAAAATCGAAATCTACAGGCTCGGTATTCACCATTAAAAAAATGGTTAGCAATGCAGTTAGGATAATTATCGAAATTGTTTTTGTACTCATGGTTTAAAAGCTATAATTGAATGAAAACTCTAATATCGGATTTTGATTGTAAATCTTGTTAACAAAAACCAATCTTGCTCCTAAATCTACAACAGGCTGATAGCGCAAAAGGTTTACGCTTGTGTTTAATTCTACGCCATAAGTTTTCGGGTCGTTAAAAGTAGTGCCCTTGCCAATGTTCTCGTAATGGCAAAATAAACCCGCCCTGAAATTACGTACATAAGCCAGCGGACCAAGTTCCCAATCCGGAAAGGCGAAAGGAAAGCGGTAGTTCAAAAGCAGACTGTTCTGTAATTTACTTTTTGCCTGGATATTGTTGTAGCCGTACACCGTTGCAATTTCGGTAGCGTACTGGTTTACGCCTGTTGCTTTTTGATAATTGAAACTCGCCAGAACAGAATGGTTTTTGGCCAGTCCGGGGAAATACAGAAAACTTTCCAGTGCCAGTATTTCACCTTTCAGATTTTGATCAAATGGTTGGTGGTTGTAGGTAAGCCTGAAAACCTGAGCCCACTTTGGCGCAATGTCTCTTTCGGTAGTGCGCACACTGTGGTTAAAAGTAAAATTGTATTCCATAGGAAATTTGAGTTCGCTGATAAAGTTGGTGGGCATGTTTTCGGGCATGTAACGTTGCGTAAAACTGGTAGCCGCATTCAGTGTAAAAGCGTAGTTCTCATTTCGGGTATTAAACGAAAGTGGTAGCGATGCATTTAGCTTAATATAATTCTCGCGCCAATCGCCTTGCTGTACCGCATTTTTAGCGCGGTAGAACGTTCGTTTTGGTCTGTTCCGATACAGAACGCTTAATACAGGGTAAAGTGCTTTATAGCTAATATCTGCCGTGTATTCGAAGCGCTTTAAATCGCGGTGATATTTTGCCCCGGTATAGAAGTCCATTGTGTTCAATAGATTATTCGATTCCAGTTGCAGACCAAAAACATACTCGTTATCGATAACCGGAATAATGCTGTGAATGCTGAAAAGATTTAAGGCCGTTCGGTAGCGTTTAGATTGGTAGGCACTATCCGGAATGTTTTCGAAAACGTTGCCAATCTGTTCTTGCTGCTCTGCTGCTGCAGCAAAATCTACAAAGGCATTTTCTCCAACAGGTTTTTCTTCAATCAGCTTTTCGGCAATTTCATATCCGTTGATTTTGTAATCATTGAAAACCATTTTCCCGTCGCCGCTTTCGCTTGGGTTAAAGGCTCCATATTTAGATGCACTTAGCGCACTTATTTTTTTTTCAGCAATGTCGATATCGTAAATATTATCGATGCCATTGAAGTGCGCGTTGAAGGCAATCTTGTCGCCGATAAAAATGGGTCGGCTTAATTGTTGTCTGCTGTTTTGAATTAATACAGTTTTTTGTTCGCCAGCTATCAGCCATAAATTTTTCCCTTTTTCAGTAACGCTGATATAGGTAATCCTATTTCCGGTTCGATCAAAAGATGGCGTTTGGATAATTTGATTTTCAGGGTTAGGGTAGGTTTTTAAAATCTGTCCGGTTAAGGCATCAATCTCTATTAAGTTAAACTGGTTGTTCAACCCAACACTGGCTACAATTATTTTCTTACCGTCGTTAGAAAGGCTCGGAGAAAATAGGCGGCTTTTACTGCTTAGTTTTTTAAACTTTTTAGTCTTCAAATTGTATGAGCAGATTACGCTATAGCTGCGCTGTTTGTAGCGTGGGTCGTAACGGATTTCATCCCAAACCAGAATGTCGTTTTTAAAGCTGAACCAGGGCTGTTCCTGGTAGCCAATTCCGAATAATTTTTTCTCCGTTTGATCTTCGTTTATAACCACAAAATAACGGGCATCTGTTTTACTTTCTTTAAGCGCTAAAATTTGTTTTGGATTGATGCGTACCGGTAAAAAATAACTCGTAGCCAAAGCTGTTTTTTTATTCAAACTTGGATAGCTTTCGGTTGCCGATTTTTCTTGTTGTATTTTCCACTTTTCAGCAACCTGATCCTGCACCGATAGAAAATGTTTTCGGGTGTTGGTTTCTGCGTATTTTTTTAAACTATTCGAAAATGGGTAAGGTCTGACCTCTTTTCCGGATATCGCCTAACAAGCTGTCGGAAATGAATTGTCCGTATTTTTCTTTTAGGTTGGCCACCATTAAATAACCGGTTTGGTAGTAGCCCGGGGTAACGTCTTTGTTCGATCCGAAATAGGCTTTGCTGTAGCTAATTTTTTTGCCTTCCAAAAGTGAGGCCCGGTAAGGCATGATCCAGTTGGGCTGACGACCCCGGCCCGAGTAGGTTAGTGCAGTCTCGTTCACAACGGCATCGCCCTCGAAAAACCAGGTGGGGATGCCCGCGCCAAAGTAAGCGAAGTAAACCAGCTCGGGGAAGGGGTGTGCTTGTGTTCCTGTCAGTTTGTCAAACTGCGCAATGTGCCTAAGCTCGTGTACGGCGAGGTTGTTTAGCCAGTCCTGACTATCGAAGAACTGCGGAGGGGTGGCATAGAATTCAGACTTCTTTGGAGCCAGCTGTACAAAGCCATTGGCCACCGTTCCGCGGTTCTGTAGCACAAGCGGAATACTGGTTTTTTGCTGCCTTAAGCCAAGTCCTATTTTAGGGTAGATATAGGGTAGGGTATTGGCCATTCTTTGGGCTTCTTTTTCGAGTTCCTGGGGATAGATGATTTTAAAGCCTCCTGATAAAATGTAGTTCCATTTTACACTAAGTGGGTTTTGTGCAGTGCTGAAAATCTGCCCAAAAACCGATGGTGAAATAAAACTTAAACTAAATGCACTTAAGTAGCTGATAATTAATTTTTTGTTTGCTTTTTTTAAATTCATCTAAATTCTTTGCTAAAATATTTAGTATTTCAAAATTTTTATGTAGTTCAAATTGTTAATTTTTAATTTAACTATTTGTATTTAAAGTATTGATTTTTAATTATTAATGATTTTTACATAAATCTATTAAATATTGTTTTAATTGAAAAATTTTTCCAAAAAATATGCTTTAATTGGTGTTATTAAAGCATTTTGTTTCTGTTGTAATTTGACGCTTTAATTTACACTTATTAATCGATTTTCTTCGAAAATTTTTTGCGCTATTTTGAAAAATGTATACCTGACCAGCCAACGGGTTAGCCAGAAAAGGCTGAAGAAATGAGGTGCGAGCACGCCCGTTTTTAGCGCTGGACGAACGGTGTTTGCCGGTCGGTTTATGTGCTCATTTTAACCTGAAATGAAGTTTACAGTGAAGTGCTTTTGGTATCTTGCTTCCTCCTTTTTTGCCTAGATTTTAGCTCTGGATTCAGTTCGGCTTATTTGCTTTTTGCATGGGATATCTGATTATATTTTTTGCTCTATTTAAGATGTGTATGACAAAATGTCGTTTGTTTGTAGCCGGCGCTAAACCAAATATTTTCGACCTGGATTACGATATCTGCTGCCGCAACTTTAGTTTTTTGAGTACTTTTGTCTTTCAGGACTAACGGTTTTTAACGCTGATTTTAGCACCCTTTCTGAGTTTTTGACTTAAAAAATGCATTGATTTTCTTGCTTTAAAAAGCCATTAGCATTAAGAATTTGTATACTTTTTGCCAGTTTTAAAGACTGAAATTGGTCCGTTATTAGATTTCTAATGCAATTTCCTTGCGATATTCACCGGATATTGCTGTTTTTGTTCTTTTTTTTTGTGTCGCTTTTTATTTTGTTAAAAAGTGCCTTTATAGTGTATTTAAGGCTGTTTTTTGTAGAGTTTTCTTGTTTTTATTCAATTGACCTGACTACTCGATGTTAAGGCGAATTATTGATCAGTTACAGTTGATTGTAGCAGAAAATGAGCTGTTTTTATCTCAAGATTTAGGCATTTATAATCACTAGTTTCGTTCTTTTTTGTGTCGATATAGACGAGTTTGGTAGAGTAGATTGTACAGATTCGATTACATGTTTTGCCGACGTTGGGTTAGCTACTGATTTTAGATGTTTGCTAAACCGGGCTTAATGAAGTCTTAGATTTGGTTTTTAAATCATCTCTTTTTGTTTATAGAATTGTTCTTTTTTGCTACATATTTTTTGAGTTTTTATTGATGATTTCTTTGCTTGTAGGAGCAATTTTTTTTGCTTAATGTTTCAGTTTTTAGCTGGTTATGAAATGGTTTTTTGTAATCGTAGAGTATTCCATTTTTCACTTGATTTGCTATTGTTTTTATTGGTGCTTTTAATATTTAGTTTTGCTTGCATTGGCTGTTCCTTTCCAGTGTAATATGCTCTTGATTTTTATCTTCTTTTACTCGACCAGTAACCGGTAGTATTCGTTTGTTTTTTAGCGCGTAAAGTTGTTTAAGATATTTCTGCTTTTAATGTTTATTTACCCCTAATTTGGATTGGTTTATTAGCCGGATATTTTGAGTTATTGAGAAAATGTTTCGTTGTTTGGTGTGAGGAATTTTAGCCTGCATATCCGAGTTTTGGTTCGTTTTTTTGTTGTAACCAAAGCTGATTTTTAGGTTGCTTTTAACGCTAAGTATATCGTGCTTTACTGCTTGCTCTTGATAAGGTT
The DNA here is from genome assembly GCA_965284455.1 of Sphingobacteriaceae bacterium. Classification (GTDB taxonomy): domain Bacteria; phylum Bacteroidota; class Bacteroidia; order Sphingobacteriales; family Sphingobacteriaceae; genus Pedobacter. Next base: position 2,594,468 of record OZ260086.1, on the reverse strand, counting down.
TTTATAAGTTGGTTTGCAGTGATGGGTGGCTTATAGGATGGTTAATGTAGTATTGGTTTATTGTAGTATGCGTTTTGTTTTTTAAAGAAGATGCGCTTTCTTTTCTTTAATTGTTGAGGTAAAATATTTAAAATAGCCAACTGTTTTTATTGCTGGAAGGTGGATGCCTTTTTGTTTAGTTTAGCGTTAATCAAATCTTTTTTCTGAATCAATAAAAGTATATAGATGATTTAGTTTGAATTAGAATTTTAATGCGTTTATTAGAGCGATTTATTTGTGTTTTATCGACTGCTTAGGGTAGTTCTCTTTCGGTTCCACAGCTTCGGTTAAACTAGGAGTGGTTATATTTTGAATTCATTTTAGCGGATAATAATCTTCGCATATAACCCTGTTTAAAGGTTTGAAATTTAACTGGCTTAAACGCTTATTTTGGCTTGGGTTTGTTTTTTGGATATCGCATTTGGCCTATTTTTTCTCGTTATTACAGCCTGCTGATTCTATTTGTTTATGGCCTGTCTGCTCTTGTAATTGGTATATGATAGGTGATGGTTGATATTGTCTGTTCCCGCAGATTTTACGGATTACTCCGCAGATTTAAGTAGGTCTGATGGGGAGAATAAACTAGGGTATTTTTAATTTCAATTGTAGTTTATTCCGTGCAAGACTGATTAGATTTTTGTTCTTTTTTGCTTCTTAGCTAAGCGGGAAGTGCATTGTCGGATCCTTAGGATTCTGATCTGTATTCAATGGTGAATATTGGCGCAAATCCAGAAGGAACTATTCAGTTATTTTAACAATGATATCTCTGTTGTATACAGAATTCTGGAGATTGATTGAGGGGAAATTCGAAATTAAATCTATTTAAAATGCCAGACTTATGAACAGTAAATTTGAAGATAGTAAGCGTTGACTTACCCTGTAACTAGAGCTTGTTTTTTCGCTTTTTATAGATCGGGTAAAGGAAGATAGATCCCAGGATGATGGTTGCGCCGATGTAAAAACCACCGGTCATCTGTTCCTTATTCTGAAAGAAAATGAAGGCGAGTAAGATCCCGTAAACAGGTTCTAAATTCGTTATTAAAGCAACTCTGAAAGCGGATAAAGTTCGCATTACCGATACGCCGGCTACATAGGCAACCGAGGTGCAAAGTGTACCTAAAAGTGCTAAATAGAACCAGTCGCTGGTACTTAAATTAAAGTGCATACTCAACAACGATCCGTCGTAAAGGCGGTATAAAGTTATCCAGAAAAGGCCGCCAAGTAATTCGTAAAAACCAATAATTGATGGCTCGCTTTTTTGAACCAGCGTTGAATTGATGATCGAAAAAAGGCTCGAGGCTACGGCTGCAAGTAATCCGAAAATAATGCCTAAGGTATATTGACCTTCAAATTTAAAGATCATATAGATGCCTAAAATAATCAGTAAACCAATAAAAATATCACCTGTTTGTATCGGCTGTTTTTTGATTATCGGTTCTAAGATAGCGGTAAATAAAGTGAAGGAAGAAAGGCAAACCAAGGTTACTGAAACGGTAGAAACTTTGATGGCATGAAAGAAAAATATCCAGTGAATAGCTACAATTGCACCCGTTAAAAAGAACTGGATAAATTGTGTTCTGGTAATTTTTATGTTCTTCCCTGTGATTAAAAACCAGGCGAAAAGCGTAGCTGCTGCAATTAATACACGGTACCAGACCATAGGTACAGCATCGATAGAAATTACTTTGCCCAGCACACCTGTAAAGCCCCAAACAAAAACAGTAAGATGGAGGATAAGCAGGTTTTTTTTGGTTGCTTCCATTATTATTTGGGTGCTTTTCTAAGCAGGTAAAAGCCCAGTAAGCCAAAGAATATGGTAGGCATAATTACCGCTGCAAAAGGAGGTAGGCCTCCCTTGGTAGAGAACATCTGTGTAAACTGGTTGAATACGATGTAAGCGAAGCTAATGAAGATTCCGATCCCCAATGATACACCAACACCTCCGCGCACTTTACGCGATGATAAAGCTACGCCAATCAGGGTAAGTACAAAGGCCGAAAGTGGGTGCAGATAACGTTTATATTTTTCAAACTGCAAATCATTCATAACGCCTGTTCCGCGAATCTTTTCTTTTCTGATCTTATCCGACAGCTCTTTGGTTGTAAGGTTTTGCACCACGTTATCATAAGCTGAAAAATCGTCGGGGCGCATATCCAATATCGTATCTTTAAGCTTGCCATTACCGTAAATCATCGTCTCTTTTAGCCCTTCAATCTTACGGATGGAATAATTGCTTAACTGCCATTTGCGCTTAAGCGAGTCCCATTTTATATTCTCGGCAACAATCTTTTTGGTTAGTACATCGCCGCTAAAATTATCCAGCGAAAAGCGGTAACCTGAGTTGGTTTTGTTATCGAAATTATCAATGTAGATATAGGTTTTATCATCCAGTTTCATGTGGATGTTGGATTTTGTTGACGGGTCGTTGCGCTTTACGTAGGTGTTTTCGAAACGGTTTTTTAAGGTATTGGTATAAGGTAAAATGTAGAGGTTGGACAGTAAGTTTGCCGAGAAAATGATACTAGCTGAAACCAGATAGGGGAATAAAAACAGGTTAAAGCTTACTCCACCACTTAATATGGGTACGATTTCCGTTTGATCGGCCATTTTAGCGGTAAAGAAAATTACCGCAATAAAATTGATCAATGGCGAGAGCATATTTACGTAAAAGGGGATAGATCCGGCATAATATTTAGTAAGGATACCCCAGAAACTAAGTCCACTCTTCATAAAATCGTCCATCTTTTCAGAAAGGTCGAACACTACAATTATGATCACAAAAATGGCCAGTGTATATATAAATGTACCCAGGTATTTGCCGATAATGTACCGATCTATAATTTTTATGTTGCCTTTGATGATGTTCATTTTATAGCTTATTGCCTAATACTTTAACCATTTTGTTTTTCCACTCGTAAAATTCGCCTGCAATAATCTTCTCTCTGGCTTGTTTTACCAGCCATAAATAAAAATGCAGGTTATGTAAGGTTGCAATCTGGGCACCTAACATTTCATTGCTATGCACCAGATGTCTTAAATAGGCCTTACTGGTTACTAAATCTGCATGCAGATCGCTTTCCGCATCCAAAGGAGAAAAATCGTTCTCCCATTTTTTGTTCCTGATGTTGATTATCCCATTTCTGGTAAAAAGCATGCCATTTCTTGCATTTCTGGTTGGCATTACGCAATCAAACATATCGATTCCCAGTGCAATATTCTCTAATATGTTTATCGGAGTGCCAACGCCCATTAAATAACGTGGTTTTTCAACCGGTAATATATTGCATACCACCTCTGTCATGGCATACATTTCTTCGGCTGGCTCACCCACAGATAGACCACCGATAGCATTACCCTCACGGTTCATGCTGGCAATAAATTCAGCCGATTTAATCCGCAAATCCTTATATACAGAGCCCTGAACAATGGGGAAAAGTGTTTGATCAAAGCCGTATTTGGGCTCGGTGTTATCAAAATGCGTGCAGCAACGCTCTAGCCAACGGTGTGTCATTTTAATAGAGTTTGCGGCGTAAGTGTAATCGCATGGGTATGGGGTACACTCATCAAAGGCCATAATGATATCGGCACCAATGGTACGCTGGATATCCATAGCATATTCGGGGGTAAAAAGGTGTTTCGAACCATCAATATGCGAACGGAAAGTAACACCTTCCTCTTTAATTTTACGCACTTTACTTAAAGAATACACCTGATAACCACCGCTATCGGTTAAAATCGGGCGGTCCCAGCCAATAAATTTATGTAAACCACCTGCTTTTTCCAAAATATCGAGTCCTGGCCTTAAGTATAGGTGGTAGGTATTTCCGAGAATGATTTTTGCGTCAATATCATCTTTAAGCTCGCGTTGGTGTACGGCTTTTACCGTTCCAGCTGTGCCCACAGGCATAAAAATAGGGGTTTGTATTTCGCCATGGGCAGTTGTTACTGTTCCGGCCCTGGCTTTAGATAGTGGATCGTTAGCCTGTAAACTAAATTTCATCTGTATTTATTTATTTTTTCTCCAGTTGTCAGATGGAGCTTTACCACCATCAAAATACGTTTTATTGGATACTAATTGTTATTTTGATGGTAGACGGTTCATATGTGTTTTTCCTCGTCAAAAATCTGCCAAAAATAGCAAAAATTGAGGGCATATTTTTGTTTAATTTTTTATCAACATAAAAGTGTTTTACAGATTAAAAATGAGAAATTTGCGCCTATTTATTTTACCATCGTGATATTAAATCCGCTTGAAATTATTCTGCTCTCTATATTGGGCTTCTGCCTTTTAGTTCAGCTTTATTACGTGCTCTTTGTTCATTTAAAGCTGGCCCGGGTAAGCATAGAAGAAGTGCCTCTATCGGCCAGAAAACCCATTAGTGTAATTGTTTGCGCCAGAAACGAAATTGTAAACCTGGAGCAATATCTGCCTGTTTTATTGGGTCAGGATTACCCTGAATTTGAGGTAGTTGTGGTTAACGATCGTTCGTGGGATGGTACTGAAGAGTTTTTGGAACAATTTGAAAAAAAGCACCGGAACCTTAAAATAGTTAAGATTTTAGATAACGATAAGTTTATTGCCGGTAAGAAATTTGCCGTTACCATGGGGATAAAAGCAGCCAAATACGATTGGCTGGTGTTTACCGATGCGGATTGTATGCCTGCATCAAGCCATTGGTTAATGGATATGCAGCAGCCTGCTGACGAGCAGACCGAAATTGTTCTGGGCTATTCGCCTTATATGAAAAAGAGAAGCCTTTTAAATGCACTGATTCGTTTTGAAACCTTTTTTACTGCGGTTAATTACTTGTCTTTTGCCCTTAAAGGCATGCCTTATATGGGGGTTGGGCGTAACATGGCCTATAAAAAATCGCTTTTTTTTAAGCATAAAGGCTTTGCTGCACACATGCATATCCCTTCGGGCGACGATGATTTGTTTGTAAACGCACATGCCAGTGCTTATAATACGGAGGTTCGTTTGCATCCGGATAGCCATGTTTGGAGCGAACCAAATAAAACCTGGGCAGGTTACCTGCGTCAAAAGAAACGTCATTTCGGTGCCGGAAAGCTTTATAAACCGAAGCACAAGTTTATTTTAACCGTTCAGATCGTATTCCAGTTCTTGTTTTATGCTTTTTTTGCGGGTTGTATGTTTTTAAGTCGTGAAGCACAATATGTAGCCTCAGGCATTTTCGTATTTAGCATCATCATCAGGTGTTTTATCTATCCAAAACTACTTAAACGGTTAAACTATGGCGATTTGCGTTGGTGGTTCCCGATTTTAGATATACTTTTGTTTCTGTTTTTGATGCTGAACGGGTTTTTATCCATGTTCGGGAAGAAAAAAGTAAATTGGAAATAGTTCATAATCCTTTAGTAATTGCAATATGTCTGATGTAAAGCCAGAAATCATTTTAAAATATTTTCCTGATCTAACAGCAAAACAGTTAGCGCAATTTTCGCAATTGTTTGATTTATACAGCTTTTGGAATGCACAGATCAATGTAATTTCGAGAAAAGATATTGAAGAATTGTACGAGCGCCATGTGCTCCACTCATTGGGCATAGCCAAAATTTGTACTTTTAAAGCTGGCGAGTCGGTACTTGATGTTGGTACAGGAGGTGGTTTTCCGGGTATTCCCCTGGCTATTTTATTCCCTGAAACCCAATTTTACCTGGTCGATTCGATAGGGAAAAAGATTAAGGTAGTTAAAGAAGTAGCGGCAGCATTGGGTTTGGAAAACCTGCGTGCCGATCATTTAAGGGCCGAGCAGGTGAAAGAAAAATTCAATTTCGTAGTTTCGAGGGCGGTTACGCGCTTAGGCGAGTTTTATCCCTGGATACAAGGTAAGTTTAAAAAAGAATCGGTTAATGCAATTCCTAACGGTATTTTGTACCTGAAAGGGGGCGATTTAGCCGAAGAGATTAAAGAATCGAAACTGAAAGCAGAATTGTATCCGCTTTCAGCTTATTTTGAGGAAGATTTCTTTGAAACGAAGTACGTGGTTTACGTGCCGCAGTAATTACTGCTTTTTAATGGGATGGCCCACAACTATAACTTCTTCAACCGGGCCTCCTTTTATCTTTTTAACCGGAATTGCATTTTTTGAGGCCGGAATGGAATAGCCTACAACAGTTACCGATTTTAATCGATTCTGCTCTGCTGCTGTGGCGCTGGTAATCGTTTGTACTCCGTTATTATCATTTGATACAGAAATACCTGTAAGGGTTTCAGTATCATTTCCACTTTTTGCAGGTTTAGGGTCAACAGGTGGAGGCGGCGGTACCGATTTTCTGTTTTTGCTTGGTTTTGGTTCAATTGGCGGGGGTGGAGGTACCGATTTATCATCTCTAATTACAATTGGCGGAGGTAATTTTTTACCATCCTTCTTAACAACAAGCGGCTGAATACGGACTTCTTCTACTTTTGGGGCTGCTTTCTTTGTTTTTGGAGGACCTGGCGGTACCGGCGGAGGTGGTGGAACCAGTTTTATTTGCTTTACTTTTTTTCGGGTAGTATCCTGCAAAGTAAGAGTTAAGCTTTCCTTTTTTTGTCCCAGCTGGATGGTGCCGTAATCTTTTGTAAATGCCGTAGTAGATAAACAGAGCATAAACCCGGTTATCGGGATCACGAATAGCAATTTGAGCCTGGCCCATTTTGCCGATTTGGTTTGATTTAACATACTTATTCTATTTTTTAATAATGACGAATTAAAAAAATGATTGGTTAGGCTAACTTTCTGATTGCCATAAGAGTTTTGAATCAGAAACATGGCATATTCATACTTGGCCATATCTTTATTTGTAGTTACCTCATCTGCCAGGTATTCGTGAATGAGTTTAATATCATTTTTAATCAAGTAGGTTATCGGATTAAACCAACTGGTAATCTGGATCAGTTCGAATAACAAAATATCCAGGCTGTGCTTTTGCCTGATGTGGACCATTTCGTGCTTTAAAATGGTTGTTTTATGATCTAGTTCGGGATCGATAAACAGTAAATTGAAGAATGAAAATGCCATTTTGGAGTTTTCCATTTCAATTAAAGTAATGCCATTTTCTTTGGTTTTTTTAGCCTTGCGAACAATGCTTTGAAGGCGACGTAATCCGCTGCAAATTTTTATAGTTAAACCCAACGAAATCAGACCGTAGAATAACAGAAAGGCATTTTCAACGGTTAGCAAAGTAGCGGACTGCTGAATTGGGCTGAACGCGGCATAGCTAATTACCACTTCTTCTTTTAAAAAACCCAATTGAAAAAACGGTAGTGTAAAAGAGAGTATAGCACTGAAAATGAGATAATACCGGTTTAACCCATAAAAAGTATCACGGTGCAGGAACAATCTGTAAAACCCATAAAATATTAGGAGGTACAGATTGGCTTCGAGTAAATAATATAGCCAGCTCATCACTTGTTATTTTTAAGTTTTTCTGCCAATTGGATAATTTCATCAAGTTCTTCGGTGCTCATACTCTTTTCTTTAACCAGAAACGAAACCAGGCTTTCGTAAGAGTTTTCGAAGTAATTATTCATCACTTTATTTAGTGCAAACCGTTTATAATCAGTTTCTTTTATAATAGGGAAGTAGATATAGGTATTGCCAATGGCTTTATGATCTACAAAACCTTTAGTTTCTAAAACCCTGATCACTGTTGAAACGGTATTGTAAGCGGGTTTTGGTTCGTTCATCTTTTCGATTACATCTTTTACCAGGGCTTCGCCCATTTCCCAAAGGATGAGCATAATCTGTTCTTCTGCTTTTGTGAGTTCTTTTATCATGGTAACTATTTTTGTAGTTCGGTTAAATGAAGTTACTACTATAAAACTAGTTTTCAAACTATTTTTATAGTATTTTTTTTAATTACTTGATAATCAATTTATTAATTTTTTATTTAAAACATCTGGACAATAAAAAACCTGCCGCATAGGGCAGGTTCAGTGCTTTTATATGAGATTATCACGTTCGAATGAGCTGCGATAGGAAGCCCCGAAATAAATCAGATCGCTATCGGATGATGGTGAAGAAAAAAAGTTGTTAAAATTTCTCCGACTTTTTAGGATTATCCATCATAATCATCTTGTCTTTAAGTAATTGCTGCAAACCGGTTTGTGCATCAATGCGTTTTACTACATCTAAAACTACACCGGCTGCTTTACTAAAAAAAGCAGGGGTAATGGTGCTGTATTCGTCTGTTGCTTTGTGGTAATCTTTATGATCCTCTACACCAAAGTACAGGAAGGGGATATTTTTAGCATTAAATGCACCCTGATCGCTTTGGTTGGTCCAATCGTCGTGCCCTTGTTTGGGATCATCGTGTCCTAAGCTTACTTTAATATTGGTTCGGGTGTTATCGATATATTGCTTCAAATCTGGATATTTAAAAGTACCACACACGTACAATTCGCCTTTATCACTATGGCTAATCATATCCATATTCAGGTTAATGGCAATGGTATTAACCGGTACCGGAGGATTGGCGACGAAGGCTTTTGCGCCTTGTAAACCCATTTCTTCAGCATCAAAAGCTGCGAAAATGATGGTGTTATTGGGTTTGTTTTTGGCATAGTAGGCTGCAATTTTTAGTAATCCGGCTGTACCCGATGCGTTATCATCGGCGCCATTGAAAACCTCATCTTTAATTACGCCCAAATGGTCGTAATGTGCGGAAACTACAATTACATTATTGCCCTTTCCGGGAATGTAACCAATAATGTTGGTGCCATTTACTTTGGTGCTGTTTCTGCTGTTAAATGTAAATTCCTGAGCGTAATTTACGTGCTGCGGATAAGATTTTAACCCCAGTTTCTGAAAACGCGCTATAATATATGCCCTGGCCATTTCTGCACCTTTGGTACCTGTTTTCCGGCCTTGATATGCATCTGATGAAAGCACTTCAACATCTTTTAACAATTGGGTATCTGGTTTTTCGGTACCGCCTGTGTTTTGGTTCTTTACTGAAGAACAGCAGCTTAGCATCAAGGCTAAGGGAATAATATAGAGGATTTTCATGAATAATAAGTGTTGCTGTCATTGCTTTTTGACTCACAACGACGTATTGTTTAAATTTTTCTAAAGATATTAATTATTGGCGTATAGAAAGGAAAACGTTGTTAAAAGCACTGTATTGCGTTTATAAACCTGATGGGAACGGCAGACCGAGCTTTTCGCGAGGCTATAGTGTACAGCAAGACTGAAGGCCGCCAAAGGCTGTTGTTTTCATTTTCAAGTTGGAAAAGTGCTAAAAAGATTACTTCCCCTAAAATCGGGGCAGTTAGCTGAAAAAGCTTTCTCACAATGACAAAAAGCTGAGGCTACGCCGCCACCTCTCTTAAATCGACTGCAACAACCCTCGAAACGCCTTGTTCAACCATGGTAACGCCATAAATAATATCGGTACTGGCAATGGTACGTTTATTATGCGATACGATGATAAACTGCGATTGATCAGAGAATTTGCGGATAATATTGTTGAATTTATCGATGTTGGTATCATCTAATGGGGCATCAACCTCGTCAAAAATACAGAATGGGGCAGGCTTTAACAGGTAAAGCGAAAATAGTAAGGCAGTTGCCGTTAAGGTTTTTTCGCCACCCGATAACTGGTTGATAGATAGCGGTCTTTTGCCTTTCGGACGGGCTACAATATCAATATCTGCTTCCAACGGGTTGTGGATATCCGATAAGATCAGGTCGCAGCTGTCTTCATCGTTAAATAAAGAGCGGAAAACCACAATGAAATGCTCGCGTGCCTGTGTAAAGGCCTGCATAAATTTATCTTTTGCCGTATCATCGATCTCTTTTATCGTTTGTAAAAGATCGGTTTTAGCGGCATTGAGGTCTTTTTTCTGGTTCTGGATAAAAGTATAACGCTCTTCCATTTCTTTGAAGGCTTCCATGGCCATCGAGTTAATGGCGCCAAATTCATCCAGCTGGCGTTTCATTTTTTCTACCTTCTGGCGGATTTCAAATTCACTTTCCAGCGCTTCAATGGCTGTATCAGTCTCTAAAAGATCGTTAATATCGATGTTAAACTCTACTGCCAAACGTTCTTTTAAAGCATTCAGATCGATTTTTAAGGCATTCTTTTTATCCTTGATTTCGGTTAAGAGAAAATCGGTTTCTTCGCGGTTTTTGCGGATGTTGATTAAATTGTTCTCTACTTCGTTTATACTGCCCTTGATTTCGAAATACTCTTTCTCAGCTTCAGCAAGGCCCTTTTCCATTTCTTCACGTTGCTGATACATCTCTAAAAGAGTATCGTCGTTCAGGTCGGTGTGTTGCAGGGTAGCTGTAATTTGGGTAAGTGCTTCCTGCAGTTCTTTATCATTTTGGGCAATGCGCTTGTTTAAGGCTTCTTCCTGTACAAAGCGGTAATCGAGATCTTTTTCTAAACCCGATAACTTATTTTGTTGCTGGTGAAAACGGATGTTATCCTGGTTGTATTTACCTGCGTTATCGTTTACCAGATCAGCAATCTCCTGATAGTTAAGTTGCTGCTCCTGCAGATTAATGTGATCCTGCTGTTGCTTTTTCTGTAGTTCTACCAATGCTGGCAGTTTTTCTGAAAGCGATTTTTCTATCGATACAATTTTCTGTGCGATATCTGTTTTGCGGTTTTCGCTGGTAGTAATAAACTCCTGGTATTGATCGCGACGCGTTTGAACAGAAATGTGCTCGTTGTTTAAACGGTTCATTTCCTGTTGTAATGCATTGATTTGGTTAACTTTTGAAGCTTCTTTTAAATTGAAAATCTGATCGGTTTCAGCTTTAATGGCTTCGTTATATTTATTAATCAGCGATTCTGACGCTTTAATTTCTTTGGCTAAATTTTCTAAATTCTTGGCCCGGCCAATCCTTTTGCCTTCAAATAAGCCTACCGAGCCGCCTGCCAGCGTAAATTTGGTTTGCGCATATTTTCCGTTTTTGGCCAATACAGTTAAAGTGTTGCCAGGCGTTGTTTTAAAACGGTTTTCTTGTTCGTTAACAGCGATATAAACATTTTGCAACAGCAAAGTGCAAAGGTGCTGGTATTTTTTATCTACTTCGGTTACCGATAAAGCCGAAATCAAACCTTCATGTTCGGCCAGATTAGGGTTTTTATCGGGTATGTTTTCTAAAATAAAGAAATTGGCACGGCCACGGCTGGCATCTGTAAGCAGGTTAATGGCCTGAACAGCATCTGCATACTTATCAACCACATAATGGTTCATTACCGGTTCGAGGTAATTTTCTATCGCGATGCGGTAATCTTCGTTACAAAATAAAATATCGGAAAGGAGCAGGGCCGTTTTGGCAAAGGATGTATTTTTCTTTAAAAAGCGGATCGATTCCGGGAAACCTTCCAGGCTATCAACCAGCGATTTAGTGAGGTTGTATTCGTTCTGCTTGGCGTCTTTTTTCCGATTTTCAGCGGTTAGTTTTTCCTTGTTTGAGCTCAGGTTTGTTTCTGAAGCAGCTAATTGTGTTTTTAATACTTCTTCTGCTTCGGTAAGGTTTTTAATGTTAGCCTGTTTATCCCTCACCTGTATGTCGAGCTCGGCCAAAGCATGGTCGAAAGCTTTTAATTCAAGGGTTTTGGTCTCGGTATCGTCAACATTGCGGTTGGTTTCCTGTACCAGGGCATCTTTCTGGATATTAAAGATATCTATTTCCTTTTGCGATTGATAGACTGTACTTTGCAGTTCATTAAGTGATTTTAAGAGGTTGTCGATCCGGTTTTTCTCGGTTTGCTGTTGCTCACGGAGGGTATCCAAAGTAGATTTCAAGACCTTTAAGTCCGATTCCAGTTTGTTAAAGACCTCGGTTTCGGTTAAAATTTCCTCATTCAGCCGCTTAATATTGTATTTAATGTGGTTAACCTGATTTTTATCTTTTTCCAGTTCACCCGATAAACGTGTTTCTTTTTCCTGCAAAAAACGCATCTGTTCGTTTTTTACTTTTTTCTCGCTCTCGTAAGCGCGTATTTTAGAAACGAACTCGTTGGTAGCCTTTTGTTGTACCGAAAGGTTTTTTTCCTGACTGATACTGCCCACTTTAAGTTTTTGTAAATCAGCCTCCCCGGTATCTATTTTGGTGCTTAGCTCGGTACGGTTTAACAGTTGTTGTTGCTCCTGGGTTTCGAGTGCACCCAAATCGGTACGGAAAAAGGCAATACGATGCGTAGCCAGCTGTACACTCAGCTCGCGATATTGTTCTTTTAACTTGTAATAACGTTCTGCTTTACGGGCCTGATTTTCGAGTGTTTTCAGGTTCTTTTCAATTTCGAAAAGTAAATCTTCTACCCGTTCTAAATCAGTTTCAGTATCTTTTAACTTATTGAATGTCTGTCTTTTGCGTAACTTGTATTTTGAAATACCCGATGCTTCCTCGAACAGCGACCTGCGACTATGCTCTTTATTGGTGATAATTTCATCCACCATTTTAAGCTCGATAATCGAGTAACTGTCAGAGCCAATTCCTGTATCCAGAAAAAGGTCGGTAATATCTTTTAACCGGCACTGCACATCATTCAAACGGTATTCGCTATCGCCGTTCCGATACAGTTTACGGGTTACGGTAACCTGCGAATAGGCAGTAGGCAAAATATTTTTGGTATTATCGAAACTGAGCGAAACTTCGGCAAGCTGGGCCTGTTTCCGGTTTTTGGTGCCATTAAAGATAATGTTCTCCATTTTCTCCGAACGGAGTGCTTTGGTACTTTGTTCGCCCAAAACCCAGCGCATGGCATCAATTACATTCGATTTTCCGCAGCCATTAGGTCCCACAATAGCCGTAACACCCTCATTAAAGTTGATGGTTACTTTATCGCCAAAGCTCTTAAAACCTTTGATTTCTAACTTAGTAAGCTGCATGGTTGTATTCGGGAAAAACCGACCCCAATATTAAGGATAATTTTGGGCTTTCGGGTTAACAATTTTAAAAAAATAAGCCATATTTGGTGTTAGAATCAATTTATGGATATAGAATCTTTTTATACAGGCTATCTTACCGCACAAGGTGATAAAATTTATCTCGGTGATAAAATCAGGGGTAAGTTTTTCTATAAAATGCAGGTTCAGTACGAGATGGAAACGCAATCTTTTGTATTGGTTTCTCAAAATCCGCAATCGCCTTACCGGAAATACCTTGTATCTGACCTCGAAAAAATTAATGGGTTAAGCATTGTTGGGAACCAGTTATTCTTTAAGGAACCCAAAGTAGGAGAAAAGGTGAAAATTACTGTTGACAACAAGGGAGATGATTTTCCTTTCGGTAGCCTGGTAGAAGTTACAGAGGTTGCAGATGAATGGAATATTCAGGCTAAATCTTTGGTTAACGGGCAGTTGGTACAACTCAAAAGCGGCGAGTTTTTGGAGGATAGATCTGGTTGGTAGAGAAATAGAATTAAGTTATTTTCTTAACAATTCGCATCTAAGCCTTAGTTGTCATGTTGAGTTATTGCCCTATGGCACAATCTTGCCTCGGCTCACCGCCGCCGAAGGGCTCTTTCTTTTTGGTGTCAAAAAGAAAAAAAACACCGGCTGAAAATTTTTCTTTGTAAGTCAGTGGGCTGGCTTGGTAAATGAAGGCCAAAAAATTTATTAGGCCGGATTTAAGTAGAACGTAGGCGTGGTGGTTTGGCCTAGCTGGATGGAAATGCACAAAGAATAAGTTGCTAACAATAAATAGCTATGAATAATGTAAAATGTAGCCTGTCGAAGGATCATCAGTTAGGTATATAACTAGCGTTTCGACAGGCTCAACGTGACAAACTTGCTTGTTGATTTTTTAACTACTTCACTATCATCAGTTTTGCGAATTTGAGTAGCAATTGCTTATTGCCCAATCCCTGGAAAAATACCGTTGCTTTAACATCAGGCAGCGATCCTTCTAAACTGATTATCTTGCCGAAACCGAATTTTTCGTGCTCTACTTCCATGCCACCTTGAAACTCGTGCGGTTGCGAAGGTGTAAAACCAGCTGTTGGCACATGGGCCTTCGCGAGTAAAGAAGTAGTTTTTGGACGCACGGGAGGGGTAGAAGTCGTTGTTCCTGCCGGTTTGGGTTTGCTAAAGAAATCGCGGGGTTGCGAGGTCCAGGTTTTGCGTTCATCATCAAAGCTGCCTTCAATAGAATTTGACCTGGCTGGTTTAACATCCAACTCCAAAAATTTCGGACTAATTTCGTTAATGAACCGGCTAGGTTCGCAATTGGTTAATGTTCCCCAGCGGTAACGTGAAGTAGCATAGGTTAAGGTTAATTTTACCTCTGCCCGGGTAATGGCCACATAAAACAAGCGGCGTTCTTCTTCTAAATCGGTACGGTTGGTGAGCGACATTTGAGAAGGGAAAAGATTTTCTTCCAATCCCACAATAAATACGTTCTTAAACTCTAAACCTTTTGCCGAGTGGATGGTCATTAAGGAAACGCTGTCCTTATTTTTATCGCCATCTTTGTCATCGTTGGTTAGAAGGGCAACATCCTGCATGAAAACTTCAAGGCCTTTTTCCTCAATATCTTCACGTTCTGCGAATTCCTTAATACCATTTAATAACTCCTGGATGTTTTCGTAGCGGCTACGGCCTTCTACACTATCATCAGTATATAGTTCTTTTAAAATGCCCGCATGTTGTGCAATAAATAAAGCAGCATCGTAGGCATCCAGCTTTTTAGCTTCGGCCTGAAAACTTTGCACCATCATGGCAAAATCGTTCAGTTGGTTGGCCAAACGGCCATCTACATACATGTGGGCATTAGCAATAACTTCCCACATGGTTTTGCCATGCTGATCGGCTGCAACTATAATTTTATCGATAGAAGTATCGCCAATACCACGTTTAGGATAATTGATTACACGTTTTATCGCTTCCTCATCCTTTGGGTTAAAAGTTAAACGGAAATAGGCAATTAAATCTTTAATCTCTTTACGCTGATAGAAAGACTGCCCGCCAAATATTTTATAAGGGATGTTTAATTTACGCAAGCCCTCCTCCATGGCCCTGCTTTGGGCATTGGTACGGTATAAAATGGCAAAATCGCTATGTTGAAGTCCTTTACTGGTACGTTCCTGGATAATGGCTTCGGCAACTAGTTTACCTTCTTCGTTATCGGTAAATGCGCGCGAGACTTTAATACGTTCGCCCGGCTCATTGTCAGAAAATACGTTCTTTTCGAGCTGGTTTTTGTTGTTGGCAATGATACTGCTTGCTGCATCAACAATATTTTGGGTAGAGCGGTAATTTTGCTCTAGCTTATACACTTTTAAATCCGGATAATCGCGTTCGAAATTTAAGATGTTCTGGATATTTGCCCCACGGAAAGCATAAATACTTTGTGCATCGTCGCCTACTACGCAGATATTCTGGTAAGCAGCAGCCAGTTTTTTCACAATGGTATATTGCGAAAAGTTGGTATCCTGATACTCATCTACCATCAGGTATTTGAATTTTTGTTGGTATTTATTCAAAACATCCGGGTGTTCTTTTAACAGGATATTGGTTTTGAACAATAAATCGTCGAAATCCATTGCCCCAGCCCTGAAACAACGTTTGGCATAAGTTTCGTATATCTGGCCAATTAAAGGGCGTTTATTCTGGATATCTTCGGCCTGGATCTGATCGTTGGCCTGGTATTCGCCCCAGGAGATCAGGTTATTTTTAGCGGAAGAAATGCGGCTGAAAACAAAATTGGCAGCATATAATTTATCATCGAGCTGCATTTCTTTTAAAATGGCCCTGAGCACGCTCTTACTATCGTCGGTATCGTAAATGGTAAAATTGTTCGGATAACCGATTTTTTCGGCTTCAACACGTAAAATTTTGGCAAACACGGAGTGGAAGGTTCCCATCCAGATGTTTTTTGCCTCGGCACCCACCACTTTACCGATACGCTCGCGCATATCTTTACTGGCTTTGTTGGTAAAAGTAAGTACCAATATGTTAAACGGATCGGTACCAGTTTGGATAAGGTGAGCCACGCGGAATGTAATAACGCGGGTTTTACCAGATCCGGCACCTGCAACAATCATTACCGGTCCTTTTGTATTCTCTACTGCAGCTCTTTGCTGCGGGTTTAATCCTTCTAAATAATCCAATTCGGCTCCTATTTTTTTGAGGTTCAAAAATAAGAATTCCCTGGTTTTTTAATGAGATTGTGGAGAAATAGAAGAGAAAATCTTTTGAAAATCAGAATCTATGTATCCACGTGTCTGTTTTGCTACAGCTGCTACACCGAACCATTTTTAACTGCCCAATCTACCATCGAATCGAGCACGGCGAAAAGATCTTCACCGGGTTTGGTTAGGCTGTAGGTAACAACAGGCGGAACAACAGCTTGTGCATCCCTGTACACAATATCATCGGCCTGTAGCTGCTTTAAATGTTGAATCAGCATTTTTTCGGTAATCTGCGGAATGGCCCGTTTCAATTCGCTGTAGCGCTTTGGGCCACTCATTAAATGAAAAAGGATAATCGGTTTCCAATAACCACCAATTTTTTCCATTACAAAAGTAACCGGGCAATTGGTTAGCGCTACGCCTTTATTAAAATTACGGGTCGAACTCTCTTTAACTGCTGTCATGTTTACATACTTTGGGGTAAGTACTTGTATAAAAGTAAGTACAAATATAACTTTGTATTCAATAATTTAAAAACAAAAATCATGAAAATAACATTAACAGGGTCATTAGGGAATATTACAAAACCACTGGCCGAAATTTTGGTAGCTAAAGGTTACGAGGTTAAAATTATAAGCAGTAATGCCGATAGGGCTGAAGCAATTAAGGCCTTGGGAGCCATTCCATTAATTGGAAGTATTACCGATACCGCATTTTTAACAGCTGCTTTTGCAGGTGCTGATGCCGTATATACCATGGTGCCACCAAATTTTGCAGCGCCTAATTTCAGGACATATATAAAAAGCATTGGCGAAAATTATGCTGTTGCCATAAAAGAAGCTGGTGTAAAAAAGGTAGTTAATTTAAGCAGTGTTGGTGCCGACTTATCAGGTGGAACAGGACCAATTGCAGGCTTGCACGATGTAGAAAATATTTACGCCACATTAGACGGAGTAGCTGTAAAACATTTACGGGCTGGTTATTTTTACATTAATTTTTTGGCTAATGTTGATATGGTTAAACATGCCAATATTTTAGGTTCTAACTTTGGTGCCGATGCTAAATTGGTATTGGTGCACCCACGTAATATTGCTGAAGTGGCTGCTGAAACATTGGAAAGTTCTTTTACTGGCAAAAGTGTATTGTACGTGGCCAGCGATGATCAGAGTACACCGGCAGATGTAGCTAAGGCCTTAGGTACTGCAGTTGGTAAACCCGAATTGCCTTGGGTTGAATTTAACGACGAAGATGCTTTTAACGGCATGACAGGTGCAGGTTTGCCCGAAGAAATTGCTAAAAACTATGTAGAAATGGGCGATGCCATCAGAAGCAATGTACTTTTTGTAGATTATTATAAAAACAGGCCGGTTTTGGGTGGGGCTAGCCTTCAGGATTTTGCAGCTGAGTTTGCCGCGGCTTACAACAGCTAATTTACTTAATGTTGCCTGGTTTTGAAACCAGGCAACTGTTTTTATGTTTACATCCAGCTTTCATTCTTGTGCTCTACCTGGTACAGCCAATAATTTGCCAGCTGTTTAATTTCGGTGTAGTTACCGTATTTAAAATGAATCTGACCTGCGGCAGTATGCAGACACAAATGACCAACATCTAAACCTTTATGCCAGGGGTATTGAAAAGTTGTAATGGCTTGTATTTTGGCAGGTGTTATTATTTCGTACGAGATATCCCAGATGCCGCTCTTTTTAACAATAAACTCATCACTAACCGAAATACGGTGTTTTTTGTAACTGATATAAATCATTACAATGCCAGCAAGCAAATAAATAGCCGCTGCAGCTATGAAAGGTTTAACCTCTGGAACATTTAAAGCTACAACCAGAAAAATAATCACTGGCAAAACCAGTTTAAAGAAAATGGGTAGGTTTAAAAAACGCCAGTTGGGAATAAAGGTTGTATTTGTCTCAGGAAGTTTACTCAATATCATGCGTAGCAATTCATCGCGCTCGGTAGGGTTACAGCCCGGAATTTCCATGGTATTGCCCTGCATTTCGTGTCCCTTTTTACTTTCGCCAAAATGAGCCTGTTTTAAACTTACATTTAGCATATTTAGCTTCTTCTGGAAGTAATTCTGGCTATATTTGGTAATCTGCACTTTAGCCGGATTCACCAGCGTATTTTTCTTGGCAATTAATCCTGATGAGAGGAGCAGGGCATCTTTGTGCTGACTAATTTGAAGCTCAAAATACTTGTAAAACGTTCTTACCATATTGATAACCAGGAGCACAACTAAGAGCAGTCCAATTAAAATAAATGCGGTTACAATGGTTAACATGCCTGTAACTGTACTTTCTATTACATTTTTATCAATTTTAAAAGTATCTAGCAGCTGCCTGCCCTCGTAAATTACAGTATAAAAGAATGCTGCAAGCAGTGCCAGGCTCTGCCCGTAATTTGACGTGAGCCCAACCTTAAATAAAGTCCATGAGCTTATCTTTAAAAACGGGGTTTCTTCAACAATTTGAGCCTCGGTACCTGTTTCCGGTTGGTTTTCATCAGCAACTTTTTTATGGAGTAAATGTGCTTTTAGGTTATATGCCGAAGTTTCATCAATGGCTTTGATGCTTACTTCTTCGCCATGTGCGCCAGCAGTATCTATTTTTAAGCCATAAACACCTATAATTTTCTGCAGAATAGATTGGTTGATGTTGACCTGCTGGATTTTATCGAGCTGGATAATTACCTGGTCGCGGTTGAATATCCCTTTATTTACCACAAATTCCTGTTTTTCTTTATCTAAAAAGAAAGTGAATTTTATATACCATAAATAGGCGAATAAGAAACTGCCCAAAATTATTATTGCAAGGCTCAATAGCACATAAATTAAATATGCACTTTGAATTTTTACAAAAGCGTAAATAATAAAGAAGATAAATGCTCTGCCAATGCTCACAGTGGTGTGTGCAGCCATGATTACGATTCCGGCCGCCGATTGTCGCTGGGGTTTACTGAAATCGTTATTCATTATGCTTCCGGGTCAACGGTTTGGTTATCATTTAAATCCAGTTTTTTCAGAAGCAGGTCCCTGATACTTTTAGCTTCTTCAATAGGTATGCCCGAAATGTGGATATGGCCCGTTTGGCCGCCTGCGGTAAAGAGCTGCAAAGAACCCAGATGAAAAGCCCTGGATAAAATACCTTCGTTCAGTTCGATGTGCTGGATTCTGTTTAAAGGTACTATGGTGGTAGATTCTGCGATAATCCCGCTTTTGTATATTACATCGTGCGTACGGATCGCATAGCCTCTTTTTTTGAAACTCGCCCTGTACAAGAGGAACAATATGGCGGCAAGAACTAAATAAATACTTATTATTACCAGCATGTGAGCACTGATTTCTTTGATAAAAATCAATAAAATAGCTGCACCTATTCCAATGATGCTTAAGAAAATAGATAGGTTAATGCTGATAATTTTCCAGTAATCGGAATGAGGATGTTGGAGCGCTATTTCTTCATATTTCGGAAGTGAACTGATATCGATCACCTCATTGGTAAATGTTTCTGTTGGCATTGTTAAAGATATAAAACAATTTAATCAGCTATCTGACTAATCGTTAATTGTTTTGTTACCGTGCAACGATAAACTTTTTAGCAGAATTATACTGGCCGGAATCTGACGAGATTTTGAAGAAATATATGCCGGGAACAAAAGTAGAGGTATTAATTTCTAATGTGTGTTTGCCGGTGTTTAAGTACTCGTTTACCACAGTTTTAACCAAACGGCCCATTAAATCGTAAATCTGGATATTGATTTTATCTGATTCGGGCAGAACCACATCAATAAAGGTTTGCATGGAGGCAGGGTTGGGGTAGTTCTGCGTGACTGTAAATTTTAAGAACTTATCAAAAATAGCTTTGTTAATGGCATCGAAAATAACATAGCTTACCAATCTGTAACCACGTGTATTGGGGTGAAAAGGATCCTGATAGAGCGAGAAATCTCTTCTCATAGCAGCGTTAACATCTGCCAGGTAGATTTTATATTCTGCTGCCAAACGCTTGTATCCGGCATTTATACTTTTAATGTGTGTATTCACTGCAACGTATGCCTTGGTATTACGATCATCTACATTTTGTAAGGTACATAAAATAGGCACTAACTTTTGTTTCAGACTGGCTGTAATAAAAGCACGCATGTTGGCAATGGTTTCTGCAACGCTTCCTTTACCCGCGGTAATGGCTATGGCATCGTTAATCCCCATGTCTATTACAATAAAGCCGGTTCTGTTGCTTATGGCATTGTCAATTCTCAGTAAGCCCTGAAAAGTCGTCTGTCCGCCAATACCATGGTTGGTTATATCTACAATTTTATTGGTGTAGCAATTTAAAAAATTGTTTTTCAGCATGGTTTGAAAACCCTGACCATTTACTCCTTCAACAGTGCTGGCACCAAAAGTTACAATGTTGATACTGTCTTTCGAAAAATATTGGGCCGCTTCGGGGCAGCTAACACGTGTTGGGCTTTGATTTGGGGCTGGAGTCTGCGCAAAAGATGAATTGCAAACACAAAGCAGTAGCAGCGATAAAAATACTAGTGCACTATGCTTCATTGTAAAATTTCTTTCTTTGCAGGTTTAAGGATATCTGTTTGCGCAATGTACAAAAAAGTAAATATAAAATAAGCCCTCTGTTTTCTTTTTTTACAAACAATAAACCATTTTTTTGTATTTGTTGGCAGACGTGTTAGGGATAATAAAAAAGTACTGGCTTATATCTTGTATTGCGATGCCCGTGCCTGCCCGGATAGTTTTACTGTACGGTAACGATAATTTAGATTGTATTTGGTGTCATTTATCAGGTAAAACCTATATTTGCCCAAACTAATTTTGTTATGCAAGAGATTAAAAAATACGTAGAAACGCACAAACAACGTTTTTTAGATGAATTGTTTGAGTTATTGCGTTTTCCATCGGTTAGTGCCGATCCTAAATACAAAGGTGATGTTTTAAAAACTGCCGATTATGTAGCACAGAAACTGAAGGATGCAGGAGCCGATAACGTAGAAATCTGTCCAACGGCCGGATATCCTATTGTTTATGGCGAAAAAATTATTGATGCCGCTTTACCCACCGTTTTAATATATGGTCACTACGATGTACAGCCAGCTGATCCCTTAGAGTTATGGCATACGCCGCCTTTCGAGCCAACTGTGCGCGACGGTAAAATTTATGCACGTGGTGCCTGCGATGATAAAGGCCAGTTTTACATGCACGTAAAGGCATTTGAACTGATGATGGAGACCAATACGCAGGCTTGTAACGTAAAGTTTATGATTGAGGGTGAGGAAGAGGTTGGCTCAGCTAATCTTGGTATTTTTGTTAAGGACAATGCCGAACGCCTGAAAGCCGATGTAGTTTTAATTTCAGATACTTCAATGATTAGCATGGAACATCCATCAATCGAAACAGGATTGCGTGGACTTGCCTATATGGAAGTAGAGGTGGTAGGACCGAACCGCGATTTACACTCTGGTGTTTATGGTGGAGCAGTGGCAAACCCTGCTACTATTCTATGCAAAATGATTGCTTCTTTACATGATGAAAATAACCACATCACCATCCCGGCTTTTTATGATAAAGTGGTAGAATTATCAGACGAGGAGAAAAAAGCCTTGAATGCTGCACCTTATGATGAAGCGGAATATAAGAAAGATCTTGATATTGAGGAGGTTTGGGGCGAAAAAGGCTATTCTACCTTAGAGCGTACCGGTACCCGTCCAACTTTAGAGGTAAACGGAATTTGGAGCGGCTACATTGGCGAGGGAGCTAAAACCGTGTTGCCAAGTAAAGCCAATGCTAAAATTTCAATGCGTTTGGTACCTAACCAAAGCTCAGAAGAAATTGCCGAAATTTTTACCAAACACTTCGAAAGCATTGCACCTAAAAATGTGAAAGTAAAAGTTACCCCGCACCATGGTGGCGAACCGGTGGTAACCCCAACCGATAGTGTAGCTTACAAGGCTGCCGAAAAAGCCATCGAAGATAGTTTCGGTAAAACAGCTATTCCAACCCGCGGTGGTGGTAGTATTCCAATTGTAGCCCTGTTTGAAGATGTTTTGGGTATTAAATCGGTACTTTTTGGTTTCGGTTTAGATAGCGATGCCTTACACTCGCCAAACGAAAAATACGATATCTATAATTATTATAAAGGAATTGAGACCTTACCTTTATTCCACAAATATTTCGCCGAATTGAGCAAATAAAACGAAAAGCCGTCATTTCGGGCAAAGCGCAGCGTAGTCAGGAAATCTGTCTGGATAGATCTCCCCCCGCCTGTACAGGCAGGCATTTCACTGCGTTTCAGTCGAGATGACGGTTTCTTTTTTTGGAAAATAAAAGGTCTGTGTTTCATAGGTGCTTTCGTCCCGCCATCGCTTATAGTCCTCATTCCGTTTCACTCCATTCCGGGCTATTCCGCTCTGTCGGGTTTATTTAACAAAGGCTTGCCGCCTCAACGCTGGGTTCTTCGCGCGCCAAGCGGTTAAATCGCGCTCTGTTTTGGTGGTTGATCAAAATAAATAATATGCGCCCAACTCGGTGCCCGCTGTGTATTCCTTTGTGTAAATTGCTCCGAGCTCTGCGCCCTTTTCGTCCCTTCAGTGCGTACTTTGCGGCTAAACAAGATCCCTAATTTTTAAACCACAGATTTTTTTCTAAATTGTACCCATGAAATATTTATTCTCATCTCTTTTACTATTATCCGGGTTCGTTTCTTTTGCTCAGGATACTAAAACGATTAACCAATCTGGAAACCCAATTTTTCAAGGTTGGTATGCCGATCCTGACGCGGCTGTTTTCAATAATAAGTACTGGGTTTATCCCACTTATTCTGCCCGTTACAAAGAGCAGGTATTTCTGGATGCTTTTTCATCCGATAACCTGGTAACCTGGAAAAAACACCCGCATATTTTAGATACAGCTGCCGTAAAATGGGCCAATAAAGCCATGTGGGCACCAGCTATTGTACAAAAAGACAAAAAATACTATTTGTTTTTTGGAGCTAACGATATTCAAAACAATAATGAAATTGGTGGAATTGGTGTAGCCGTAGCCGATAAACCTGAAGGCCCTTACAAAGATCATTTAGGTAAACCTTTGGTTGATAAATTCTATAACGGTGCACAACCTATTGATCAGTTTGTGTTTAAAGATAAAGACGGACAATACTACCTGATTTATGGCGGCTGGAAACACTGTAATATTGCCAAATTAAATAAAGATTTTACTGGTTTCCTGCCTTTCGGGGATGGAACCATATTCAAAGAAATTACACCCGATAATTACGTAGAAGGGCCGTATATGTTCATCAGAAATGGTAAGTATTATTTCATGTGGAGCGAAGGCGGCTGGACTGGTCCCGATTACTCGGTGGCTTATGCGGTTGGCGATTCACCATTCGGGCCGTTTAAACGTGTGGGAAAAATATTAAAACAAGATGCAGCAATTGCAACAGGAGCAGGGCATCATTCGGTAATTATCAACGAGAAAAAAGGCGCTTACTACATTGTTTATCACCGCCGCCCTTTAACTGAAACTGATGGTAATCACCGGGTTACTTGTATCGATGAAATGAAATTTGATGCAGATGGCAATATCCTTCCGGTAAAAATTACCAACGAAGGTGTTAAGGCGCAGAAAGTTAAATAGTTTTGCTTTTTAGCTCGCAGTTTTAGTTTACAGTTTGCAAATTGCAACTGTAAACTAATTCGTTTTCAATACAGTATCTTGCTGGCGTTTATTAAGCATGCTAAAACCGTAAGCGCAAAGCAACAAGATACAAGCCAAGCCAAACCAAAGCCAGTTATAACCAAATTGTTTGGCAATCAAAAAACCAAAATACGGTCCGATAACCTGTGCACACGACCAACTCAAGGTATAACCTGCTGCATACAAACCCCTGTTATGTTCATTGCTCCGGCTAATTACAATGGTATTTATAAATGGTAAGACAAACATTTCGCCGATTGTAAAAGTTACTATGGTTAACACGGCCGATATGACATGAAAAATAATCGGTGCACTTAACAACAGGTAAGAAACCGCAAAGAAAACAGAACCAATAATGATGAAAAACATGGGCGACTTTTTCTTTTCAATCTTATTGATCATAATCATTTCAAACAGTGCGATTATGGCTCCGTTTAAGCCTATAATAATCCCGATGGCAAACTCATCAATATGCCATTCCTCTTTAAAAAATACCGGCACCACTCTAAACATTAAAAAGGCACAGGTAATAAAGAGGGTAGTTAAAAGAATAAATTTCACATAAAAAGTATCTTGCCAGGGCTTTAAAATAACCATAGTGCTGCGGTTTTCCTTTGCTTTTTTAATGAAATCCTGCACTTTCGGTAATAAAACCAAAATAGAAAGTCCAACCAATATGCTTACCGAGCCCTCTACAATAAACAAAAGCTTATAATTAATAGAAGCAATAATTCCCGCCATACTAATCCCCGCCGACCAGCCGATATTTACAGCCAATCTATTTAGCGAATAGGAGCGGGTAATGGTTCCTTCAGTTGCATAGTGGGCTACTGCTGTAAAATTTCCGGCCTAAAGGCTTCTGAAAAAAAACTGATTACAACTGCCAGTATACATAGGGTAGAGAAATGGGAAATAGTTGAAAACAAGATAAACAACAATCCACCAATTATCGATGAAAGAATCTGTACCGGTCTGAATCCAATCATATCGGTTAGTTTTCCTCCAGTTGCAGAGCCTAAAATAGAACCCACACCAAACAGGGTGATAATTAAACCGGCATCCATTTCTGATCGGTGCAGGCTTTGGGTAACATACAATCCCATAAACGGAACGGCCATGCTGCCACAACGGTTAAACATCATTACAATGCTCAATAACCAGGTTTCGCGGCTGAGACCACTAAAAGATGCTTTGTAGGTATTAAAAATGAGTTTGAACATGGTGTTTCCGGATGTTGTAAAAATAGCAAAAGCCAAATCATTTATTAATCATCTGAATTCAATATCCTTTATCAAACTAAAAAAAGTTGAGCAAAAAATATCGCGTAATTTTTTACAAATTTGCATCCGGAACCCGAACCAATGCCGCCAGAGAAAAGAACCCCTATTAGCAAAAAGCCAGCTGTAAGAAAACCTGTTGTCAGAAAACCTGCGATAAGAAAGCCTGCCGCTAGTAAAAAGAAGCAGACTAAAATCCCTGTACAGTTTAAAATTGCAATTGCTGCTTTATTGCTGGTTTTGCTTTCTCCGTTTTACTATGGTTATGTTTTAAAAGGTTTTGTAGCGACCTGGCGCTGGGTTAAAGATTGGGGGCAAGATCCCAATTACCGAACCTACGAGAGCTTTAATATTAAAATCCCTAAAAAATATACCGTTCATGGTATCGATGTTTCCTATTATCAGGGGAAAATAAACTGGCCCAAAGTAAAGTCGATGAAAGAAGATGAGGTACAGATCAGTTTTGCTTTTATTAAAGCTACCGAAGGTGTTTTAATGGTTGATCCATACTTTCAGCGCAACTGGCGCGAGGCACCCAAATCCGGTATTATTTGTGGAGCTTATCATTTTTTCAGGCCTCGTAAAGACGGCAAAACCCAAGCTAAATTCTTTTTGCAGGTAGTAAATGTAGAGAAGGGCGATTTACCGCCTGTAGTTGATATCGAATCACTTGATGGCGTTTCTCCATTAAAAATGCGCGCCGAACTGTCTGATTTTCTGAATTATGTAGAGCTGAAAACCAAAGTAAGGCCAATAATCTATACCGGACTTAAGTTTTACGAAGATTATCTGGATACTCATTTCAGCGATTACCCTTTGTGGATTGCCCATTACTATCAGCCTAAATTACGGCTGGACAACAGCCGCTGGAAATTTTGGCAACACTCTGATAAAGCGAAAATTAACGGCATTGGCCATGTGGTAGATTTTAATGCCTTTAACGGTGATAGTTTGGCACTGGATAAGATGCTGGTTCATTAGCCAGTGGTTCGTTGGGCATTAGTTCATTCGTCAAGTCGTTTATAGCACTTTCCGCTGGTTTAATGCAAAAAAGTATTGGTATTAGCTTTTTTAGAGATGAGGTAATAAACTCATGAGCCAATAACCTTCTGGTACATCTTTAAACAGTTTGCCCTGAAAAAATAACAAACTATGCATACCAATGACTATTGAACCAGTGAACATTTAAACCGTCCAGCTTTCACATTTCTCTAAGAAAAACTCATCCGCTTCGGCACCTATACCAATTTCATCCGGTACATCCAGAAAGTAGCCATTATACGTTAAGCCACCAACAACCGGATCTACCAGATGGCCTAATAAGGCCGTATCAAGGTCAAAAAACTCAACATTCGGGCTCGCGTAAGCGAAATGCAGGTTAGCACTCAAAGCAATTCTGGTTTCGAGCATACTGCCAATCATACACTTAACGCCGGTTTGCAAAGCCTCTTCGTGTATTTTTTGGGCTTCTAAGATTCCTCCAGATTTAGAAAATTTGATGTTCAGGTAAGTTGTCGACTGGCTATTAATCAGCTTACGGGCATCGTGGTGGTTGTAACAGCTTTCATCGGCCATTAACTTAATAGGAGAGTTTACATTCAGCTCTGGTAATTTATCATCGTACCAGGTGCGCATGGGTTGTTCGCAAAACTCAATGTTATATTTTTCAAGCGCACCCAAAGCAAACAGGGCATCATCAAAACTCCAGCCCTGGTTGGCATCCAGGCGTAAGGTTATTTCTTCACCAACCGCCTCACGGATGTGTTTTACCCGTTCTATATCATCATGAACGTTTTTGCCCAGTTTAATTTTAAGGATACGACAACCCTGGCTTTTATATTTTAAGGCGGTATTGGCCATTCCTTCAGGCGTATCAATGCCAATGGTCATATCGGTTTCGATGGTTCGTTTTTGTCCGCCTAAGAATTTGTATAGGGGTAAATTGGCATGTTTAGCTGCAATATCAAACAAAGCCATATCAAAAGCACTTTTAATGGTGCTGTTATGATCGGCATAACCCAGCAAATCATTCATTCGCTCCGGGATATCTAACGGATCTTTGCCTTTTAAAATGGCGGCAAAATCTTTAGCCATAGCAATACAGGTTTCCTGCGTTTCGCCTACAATCATCGGGAATGCAGAACATTCGCCTATGCCGTGGATGCCTGCATCAGTATAAATGCGTACCAATACGTTTTGTGCAAAGTGCATGGTACCTGTTGCAATTACGAAAGGCTCCATGGGGATGCTAAAGCGGTATATTTCGGTATGGGTGATTTTCATGTTTTTAAGGCTTAAGGTATAAGGCTGAGGGCGTAAGGTTTGTTGATCAGGATAATGTGTCTAACTTAATTTGTGACGCAATGCGTCACGAATAGTATTATGAATCTAAAAGTATAAAAACAAAAACTAAATAGAAACAGGTTTGTAGATTATTAATAGATTTACGCTTCCATTTAAAATTCCATTTTTCCTGTTACATTTTACGTTGGCCACCATGTCAGAAACCAATAATTTAATCCACGCTTCCTCACCTTATTTGCTCCAACACGCCCATAATCCGGTTAATTGGTACGAATGGGGCATAGAAGCATTAGCAAAAGCCAAAGCCGAAAACAAACTGATTTTAGTCAGTATAGGTTATTCTGCCTGCCATTGGTGCCATGTAATGGAACGCGAAAGTTTCGAAAACCACGAAGTAGCTGAAGTAATGAACCGGCATTTTGTGTGCATCAAGGTCGATCGTGAGGAACGTCCCGATATCGACCAGATTTACATGTACGCCATTCAGCTCATGACCGGAAGCGGCGGCTGGCCATTAAATTGTATCTGTCTGCCCGATCAGCGTCCGATTTATGGAGGTACTTATTTTAGAAAGAGCGATTGGATCAATATCCTGGAAAATGTGGCTGGCTTATGGGCCAATGAACCAGATAAAGCCATTCAATACGCTGAAAGGCTAACTTCAGGTATCCGCGAAAGCGAAAAGATAATTCCGGCAGTTAACCAGGATGATTATACCAAAGAACATTTAATTGAAATTATCGAACCCTGGAAACGCCATTTCGATATTGGTTATGGTGGTTACAACCGTGCACCAAAATTTCCTTTACCCAATAATTGGGTGTTTCTGTTGCGTTACGGATTTTTAAACGACGATCAATCTGTTTTTACAGCTGTTTGTCATACCCTCGAAGAAATGGGCCGCGGTGGCATTTACGATCAGATTGGGGGTGGTTTTGCCCGTTATTCAGTTGATGATAAATGGCACGTACCGCATTTTGAAAAGATGCTTTACGATAACGCCCAATTAATCAGTTTATATACAGAGGCCTATCAGTGTACCCGGTTCAATTCGTTTAAGCAAATTGCAACCGAAACCATTGAATGGGTTTTTAACGAAATGACTTCGGCTGATGGCTTATTTTATTCGGCTCTGGATGCTGATAGCGAAGGGGTGGAAGGTAAATTTTATGTTTGGGATAAAGCGGCTTTTGATGCTGTTTTAGGCAGTGATGCGCCTTTGATAGGCGAATATTACAATGTTACGGAAGAAGGCAATTGGGAAGAAGAGCAAACCAATATTTTGCGTAAAACTGTTAATGACGATGATTTAATACAGAAATTCGGGATTGATGAAGAAACTCTGTACAATAAGGTAAAAGCTGCAAAAGCTAAACTAATGGCCGAGCGAGATAAGCGTGTTAGGCCGGGTTTGGATGATAAATGCTTAACCGCCTGGAACGGCATGATGATTAAAGCCCTGGCCGATGCAGCGACTGTTTTAAACCATAAACCTTATTACGAAAAGGCTTCGGCAGCAGCCAGGTTTATATTAAGTAATTTGAGATCTACAGAAGGTGGTTTATACCGCAACTATAAAAACGCAAAAGCATCTATTACCGGTTTTCTTGATGATTATGCTTTTCTGATTGAAGCTTTAATTGCCCTGTACGAATATGATTTTGATGAAAAGTGGCTGGATGAAGCAAAAATATTAGTGGATTACGTAATGGCTAATTTTACTGATACCGATTCGCCCATGTTCTTTTACACCTCTGCCGAAGGAGAAGATTTAATTGCCCGTAAACACGAGGTAATGGATAACGTAATTCCGGCTTCTAACTCTGTCATGGCGCAGAACCTTAAAAAACTTGGACTGCTTTTTGATCTGGAAAGTTATACCGAAAAAGCTGCAGAAATGCTTGCTGCAGTAGAGCCTAAGATTAAAACCTACGGTTCGGCTTATTCTAACTGGGCCATACAGTTATTAAACGAAGTTTATGGCACGAACGAAATTGCCATTACCGGATTAGAAACCGAAGCAGTTAAACTAGCATTAAGCGGCCATTATATTCCGAACAAAATTGTATTGGGTGGAACAAAAAGTAACCTGCCACTGTTAAAAGGTAAGCAAAGCAATGAAACAAAAGTTTATATTTGCCGAAATAAAGTATGCCAGTTACCGGTTAACACTGTTGAGGACGCATTAGAGTATTTACAATAAAATAATTTAAATGAATATTTCACCAAACTCTGTAGTAGCGTTAACTTACGAATTACATACTACTAACGAAGAAGGACAACAAGTTTTTGTAGAAAAAGCTGATGAGCAAAATCCTTTAGTATTTTTATATGGCGTAGGCATGATGTTGCCTAAATTTGAAGAGCATTTAACCGGCTTAAAAACCGGCGATGAATATGCTTTCGAATTATCTGCTGAAGATGGTTACGGAACAATTGATCCGGGTGCTTTTGCCGATTTGCCTAAAACCATGTTCACCGAAGCTGGTGGCGAATTGCCAAATGTTGGTGATGTGATTCCTTTACAGGATAACAATGGTAACCAGTTCAGAGCAGGTGTTACTGCTGTGCACGAAGATACCATCTCTGTAGACTTAAACCACCCAATGGCAGGTAAAAACCTGGTATTTAACGGTGTGATTTTAAACGTACGTGAAGCTACACAAGATGAGCTGGCACATGGTCATGCACACGGTGCTGATGGTCATTCAGGTCATTAATTAATCGATAAATAAGATATGAAAAGCTCAGGAATAAACACCTGGGCTTTTTGTTTTAAAGATTTAATCCTCGAAAACATCTTCCAGTACAAGTGTGAAGCCCGG
The DNA here is from genome assembly GCA_965284455.1 of Sphingobacteriaceae bacterium. Classification (GTDB taxonomy): domain Bacteria; phylum Bacteroidota; class Bacteroidia; order Sphingobacteriales; family Sphingobacteriaceae; genus Pedobacter. The sequence goes on along the minus strand of OZ260086.1, from coordinate 2,564,205 downwards.
TAAAATGCTGGTGGTTACTTCTTCGCCGGTGGTGAGTAATTTGGTCGGCTTAAATTTACCTTCCTCATCAAGAATATACCTGAAAAATGTTTTATCAGAAGTGCTTACAATCTTCCTAAAATTTTTTGATGTAAACGTGAAGGAGCAGGACTCATTCTGAAAACATGTCCTTTTATAATTTCCAAACGTTCTTCAAAAGTAAAGCGCAAATAATCGGCATAGCTATAATAGCCAGCGAAATCTAGCTCATTAACAGTTTGAATGGGAGGAAGTTCTTCTTCAGTTGGATATGGTTTAATATTTTTCATAGTGGCGTTAACCAAATATAATAAATATTAAACGATTGGCTAAAAATCGATCTTCAACCGCAAACCACCATTGGTAAGATTCAGGTTTTCTTTAGAGAAAGTTTTCATGGGCAGCCTTAAGAAAGGCTCGATTGAAATGTTATTCTTTTTCGAAATTTTCTGCTTATAGCCCAGCGAGAAATTGTAAAATCCGATGTATTTATCTGGATCTATATTGTTTTCGGGCTGTGGCTCAGTTGTTTTTTCCTGTACAATCAGCATTTTCTGATCGGCCAAACCATTGGCTGTAGAATAAGAAACATTTTGCACCTGATTAACAATATAATTATTCTGCTGGCTGTTGTTGATTACAGCTAGTGCCGAAATACCAACACCGGTATATAGTTTATCGCTGATGTTATATTTTAATTCCAAAGGAATGTTAATTCCGCGTACTTTGGCATCAACCGAGGCTAAGTTTTTGCCCGATAAGCTTTGTGGCGCAGTGGTATTAAGCGATTCGGTTGTGCTTATAGAAGCATAAGAAACACCAGAACTGATAGACAGTTTATTGGCTATGGCATATGATAGGGAAACACCATAGTTCATGGTTACCTTATTGTCATTTCCCATAGAAGGGGCTACATACACATCGGGTGTCCATTTAGATGGCTGACCTGTTTTTGAAACCGGCTTGTTTTGATTGTCGCGACTATCCTGCGCCAGCAAATCCTCAAATTTTAATCTTTGGACCGGGGCAGGTGCAGTTTTTTTCTGGGTATTTAAAATATCTATAGGCTTGACTGAAAAATTAGCCAGATTAATTGCTTTAAGGGGATTATCGAGTACGTTATTATTGGTTAAGCCAGTTTCTTCAGTATTTTGAAGCACAGCGTAGTTGGTGCCTTCAGCTACTAAGGGTTTTATATTACTTGTATTTTGAGTACTTCTGTTAATGCTTAAAAGTGCATCGTTAGTGCCATTTAGGGTGGTTACAAGTGCAGGATTTTCTTTAATATCAATATTTTTATCAGCTTTTGGTTGAGTAACCTTGTCATTAAGTTGTTTAGTATGAGGTTTAACAGCAGCAACCTCATTTTTTTGTTCCTGGGTGTTAAGCGCAAAAAATACCCCGCCAAAGATAAAAATTAGGGCAGCAGCAGCCCATAACGGCCAAAAAGCGATGCGCCGTTTCTTTTCTTCTGTTCCTGAAAAGCGCTCCCAGGCCGCCGCAGGATATTGTTCCTCGTGGCTTTGAAGCTGTGATTTGATATGCTCAATTAATTCCTTATCCATTTTTTTCATATGAATTAACCAAGGTATTTAGGTAAAGGGTACGTAACTTATTTTTAGAGCGTGTAAGGTAAACACGGCTCGAACTTTCGGGGATATTTAGCATTTTCGATATCTCATCGTGTGCAAAACCTTCAATTTCATATAAGTTAAATACCAGTCTCTGCGTATCTGGTAAGTGATTTAGTAAGTTCAAAATATCATTAACATGAAGTTCGGAGGCTACTGAAACGTGTGTAACCGGATGTTCGTGTTCTGCCAGATCATCAACATAAAACTGAATTTTTGAACTCCGTATTTTATCTATAGCGGTACGCGAAGCGATCTGCGCAATCCAGCCCTTAAACGAACGCTGTAACTCTTCGGGGTTTTTAGGCGGTTTGAAAGTACCTACATGCTTGAAAATTTTGATAAACGTATCATTTACAAGCTCTTCACTATCCGAAGGGTTCTTGGTATACCTTAAAATAATGCCCATTAAATAGCCATAAAATGATTTATACATCATTTCTTTACAGCCATTGTCGTTTTTTACACAGCCTTTTAAAATTTCCTCAAAACTGAGTATTTTTTTTACCACCCCTGTAAAGGACTATTTATTAAAGGTTTATCATGATTAATTTTTACAAATTTAAGAAAATAACACTGCCCAAAATGATGCGCAGTGTTATTTTCAGTTTTCCACAGGTAGAGTAGATTATTTGTTTGTCATAACCGACAAACCAACTCCCGTGCTATCGGTTTTAGATGATAACCCTTTAGCCCAGATGGTATAAATTTTTCCTTTTTCAATTTTTACTGCAGGCAAAGTAACTTTAACTGTTCCACCTTGTTTTAACTGGAAAGTGTAGCTATCGTTAGGTGCAATGTTAGTAAAGGTTGTAAATTCTTTAAATGCTTTGGCGGTAAATAATGGAGCATCGGTGCCGGCAATAGCTAAATCAAAGGGACTAGAGCCTGGACTTAAATTTACAAAACGAACTTTAGCTTTATCGGTTTCAGGCGCTTTTAAATCGTCTTCTAAAACCAAAAGTTTGGTCGATTTTAAAGTATCAACCACGAAAACAGAATAAAAAGATCCCGATTTTAAAGTTGCTGTAGCAGTCGTTAAATATTTTAACGAATCTTTTTTAGCTACCCCAACCAATCTTGTGCCTGGATAAGCAGCATAATAACCTAAATCTTTAGTGTAGGTAAAGCTGTTTATTTTTTGGTTGTCGAGAATAAAATCTAAGGCTGCTGTTCCTGGCGATGCATGTACGAAGCCAATACCGGCAGCTTCTATAGGATCGTTGTTAAAGTCTTTTTTACAGGCAGTTATAGTTAATGTAATTGCTAGGAGAGAGAAAATAATTTTAGTAGTGATACCGAAGTTTTTCAAATTAGTTTTCATTTTAATGTTTTAAATCAATTTTTTGAACAAAATTGGTTAATGGCCATTAACGCTTTTTTCTTGTAAAACGATTAAGGCAATGAAAACGCTACAGCTGAAATTATTTTTTATGAAATTAATGCGTTGTGATAAGATTTTTGGCTTAATCTACGGTTATATCGCCATTTATGATTAGTTTGCTTTTCACGGCACTGCCATTAACTTTTGCCGGTACAAAGGAGAGATCATCAGGATGCAATTTAGAAAGAGCAATGGTTTCAGTTTTGTTGTAAGATGGAGAAGTAATTTTTACTTCATAGTTAATTAGTTTACCGCTATCGTTGATGGTAAAAATATAGCTTAATTTATGAAATCCCTTTATATGCTTTAATTCATTGGGAATATGAAAGCGATCGGTCAAAAAGTACATTCCATATAAATGACCACCAATTTTTGCCGGATAAATAACTTTATCACCTTCTTTTAGCGAATCAATTTCGAAAGTTATCTCTTCAATTGGTGCGTTGTATTCTAACTTTTTAGTTGAGTAATTATATATCTGTTCAAGTGTATCAAGGGGACAGAAAAAATGCCAACGCCCTATTCGTTCATTGTTTTTATACATACCTGTAGCAAGTTTCTTTTTGCCTGAAAGTATGGTTGCAATACCATTTTTAATACTCTTTTGTGATTTTAGTTCTGTAGAGTACTCAATAAAGCCTCCGCGTACGAAGCGGTAATGCGTATGTGTAGAGTCAGTTTTTTGGGCTGAAACAGAAAAACAGATGAAAGAAAGAAGGAGAGAGAAGAGCGCTTTCATAGCTTAAACTATTGTGCAAAGAAAAAGAGTTTTGACATTATATCAAAACTCTTTTCTGATTTAAACTTTTATTTAGCCGTACATTTCTTCGCGTAGTTTGGCTACGTCGGCATTGTTGATGTACTCATCGTATGTCATTAACTTATCAATAGTACCTTTTGGTGTAATTTCGATAATCCGGTTAGCAACCGTTTCTGTTAACTGGTGATCTCGCGAAGTAAACAATATTGCTCCTTTAAAATCTTTCATACCATTGTTCAATGCCTCGATTGATTCTAAGTCAAGGTGATTGGTAGGCTCATCGAACATCAATAAATTGGCTTGTTGAAGCATCATTCTCGAGAACATACAACGCATTTTCTCTCCTCCCGACAATACTTTAACGTTTTTCAATACTTCCTCGCCTGAGAATAACATACGGCCTAAAAAGCTGCGTACAAATTGCTCATCAGCATCGGTTCCAGAATATTCGCGTAACCAATCTACCAGGTTTTCGTCTTTTCCGGCAAAATATTCAGAGTTATCATTAGGGATATCGGCCGTACTGATGGTAACACCCCATTTAAATTCACCTTTATGGTTTGCATCGCGACCGGTTAATACATCGTAAAAAGCTGCGGTAGCCAAACTGTTTTGCGATAAAATGGCGATCTTATCACCTTTATTTACCATAAAAGTAATTTTATCGAACAAAACACCATCGTTTCCGCTTTTGCCCAGGTTTTCAACCTGTAAAATCTGGTCGCCAGCCTCACGGCCAGTGTTGTTGAAAATAATGGCCGGATATTTACGGCTTGATGCCTTAATCTCGGTAATATCAATCTTATCTAAAGCTTTTTTACGCGAAGTAGCCTGCTTAGATTTCGAAGCATTTGCACTAAACCTCCGGATAAATTCCTGCAACTCCTTCACTTTATCTTCCATTTTTTTGTTCTGGTCGCTGCGTTGTTTTAACGCCAGCTGACTAGATTCGTACCAGAAGGTGTAGTTACCGGTGTAAATGCTCATTTTAGCAAAATCGATATCCACAATATGTGTACAAACAGCATCTAAAAAGTGCCTGTCGTGCGATACAACCAATACAATATTCTGGTAATCGGCCAAAAAGTTCTCTAACCAGGCAATGGTTTCGATGTCCAAATCGTTGGTAGGCTCATCCAGTAATAAGATATCGGGATTACCAAACAAGGCCTGAGCCAATAACACGCGTACTTTTTGCGTATTATCGAGCTCTTTTAATAATTTATAGTGGTTGTCTTCAGTTATGCCTAAGTTGCTCAACATGGTTGCAGCGTTACTTTCCATGTTCCAGCCATCCATTTCAGCAAAAAGATTTTCCAGCTCTCCGGCACGTTCGCCATCTTTCTCGGTAAAATCCTCTTTCATATAAATGGCATCTTTCTCTTTCATAATGGCATAAAGCTCTTTATGACCGATCATAACTGTTTCTAATACCGTAAACTCGTCAAATTCGTAGTGGTTCTGTTTTAAAACCGCCATTCTTTCGCCAGGAGTAAAAGCAACACTACCCGAAGTTTGATTAACTTCTCCCGATAAAATTTTTAGAAAAGTAGATTTACCTGCGCCGTTAGCCCCAATTACCCCATAGCAGTTGCCCTGGGTAAATTTTAAGTTAACATCCTCAAATAATGTGCGTTTGCCGTATCGTAACGATAAATTAGAAACTGAAATCATGCTATAATTGAAATAAGCCGCAAAGATAGACAAAAAGGTTGATGGTAGGAAAGTAGAAGGTTAAAAGTTGGAAAGTTATAAAATTGAAAGGTTGGGAGACAGGAAGGCTGAATGCGGGAAGGTATTGAAAAAACAATAAGCTTTAATCTGTTAATCTGTGGCAAAACATTTATTTTAGCCTCATGGAAAACCATCCGCTCCTCGATACCATTAAAACCACCCTTCAGAAAAATAAAGTAGAAAAACTGGCAGCCATTGTATCTGAAGAAACTTTTTCGGTTAAAGATTTAATTGATACCAGTTTTTACGCAGATGAACAGATTGGTTTCAGGGCGGCCTGGATTTTAGAAAATGTATATTCAAGTCACCAGGAAAGTTTTTTGCCTGATGCACTATATTTTCTTGAGAAATTCCCCATGCAAACCAATTTTTCGGCCCTGAGGCATTATGTTAAAATTCTGGCTTTTATGACCAAGAAAAATGCAACGGCAGCGGTTAAAGAGATAATTGCCAATTATGATACGGATCATTTGGTTGAGGTGGTTTTTAGCTGGTTAATTGATGAAAAGGTTCCTGTAGCTATTAAATCACACTGTTTGAATATCCTAGCCAATTTAAATACCAAGCACAACTGGATTAAAGATGAACTGATGGAAACCATGGATTTTTTAGTCGATAAAGAGAGTATTGCTTTTTTTGCGAAGGTTAAACAGATCAGGAAACAGCTTTTGGTTAGGGGGATTGGGGGATAAGTAGGTAGTATTCAGTATCAGGTATTAAGTATCAGGTAGCAAGGAGTATAAGGTATCTGGTATTTTAGTCTTTCTGCTTTGGTCTTTCCGCTATATTAAAGTCAAATCTTACTGTATAGGTCAATTCGCTTTCTGCTTTCTGCTTCTGTCTTTCCGCTTTTCACTATTTTTACCACATGAGTACTATTTACGAAATTGTATCAAAAGTTATAAAAGAACGCCGCAGTATTTTCCCGGCGAGTTATATCAAGAAAGAAATCTCTGTTGAAGTGATTAACCAGATTTTAGAGACCGCCAATTATGCGCCAACACATAAATTAACAGAGCCCTGGCGTTTTGTGGTAATCAGAAAGGGTGGGTTAGCCAGATTGGGCGAAGAGTTAGGCCGTTTGTATAAGGCGTTGGTGAGTCCACAGCAATTTTTGCAGAAGAAATATGATAGTTTTGCCGAAAAAACGAGTCAGGCCGATTGTATTATTGCCATAAACATGCAGGTGAGCGGTAAAATACCCGAATGGGAAGAACTGGCGGCTGTGGCTTGCGCGGTGCAAAACATGGCACTTACGGCCGAAAGTTTAAAAGTTGGTGCTTACTGGAGTTCGCCACCACTGATTGATGATTTGGGCGATTTCTTAAAACTGAAAGAAAACGAAAAATGCATTGGTCTGTTTTATATGGGCTACCATAATGAAAAGCCCTGGGAGCCTAACCGCGGATCAATTGCCGAAAAGGTAAGTTGGGTAGAGGAATAGGTTTAACAATAAAATTCATTGGTTCGTTAATCATTTGTTGTTAGATTTGGATGGATTGACTTTAAGCTGTTTTTGACTTCGAAATCATCCATTTTATATATTTCATCTTACATCAAATGCTGAATCCTCTTGATAATTATTTTGAGCAAAAAGATGAGCCTGTTAAATGTTGCCTGCAATATTTAAGGTTGCTTTTAACCGGTTATGCTGATATTACCGAGCACTGGAAATACGGTATGCCTTTTTATTACCATAAAGGAAAAATGTTCTGTTATCTTTGGATCCACAAAAAACTCCATCAGCCTTATATTGGTTTGGTAGATGGAAAGCACATTGAACATGAAGATTTGTTGCAGGAGAAAAGAGCCCGAATGAAGATTTTACTGATTAACCACCTGGAAGATATCCCTAAAGCGAAAATCGAATTCATTTTGAATCAGGCTTTTGCGCTTCGAAAGTAAATCTTACCTCATCTATTTTACATTATTACATTTTCCATTATCTACTATGTCTACCTTAAAGTCGAATTTATTTCAGTTGTGTTTAACTTTTATCCAAAAAAGGATAGAAAATATAACCTATTCTATGGAGCAGGCCCGTCAGGCTTCTAATGATGATACCAAGAGCAGTGCAGGCGATAAATACGAAACTACCCGCGAAATGATGCAGCAGGAAATGGACCGCAACAGTAAATTGTTGTACGAGGCCGGGCAACAGAAAATAGCCTTACAGCAGCTTGAAAATGTAGAACCGGCTAAACTGGTTAAAAATGGCAGCCTGGTATTAACTTCTGAAGGTAATTTTTATATCAGTATTAGTGCAGGCGAATTAAATGTTGACGGACAAAAGTTCTTTGCTGTATCGCAGGCATCGCCAATAGGCAAATTGCTGATTGGGAAAGCCATAGGTGAAAGTTTTAAGTTTAATGGCAAGGAATATTTGATGAAAGAAATATTGTAGTTTAAGTTGGTAGTTTACAATTTGCAGTTGATTGAATTATACCTGCTGCTGGTAGGTTTATCTATGCAGTTAACAATTGCATACTTGCGCTTAACTGTTTTGAACTTTCCATTAGCAACATTGTCCCGTCAGGTCGCAGAATTACCTTAGCAGTTGATAGTTTTAAACTTTCCATTGGTAGTTTTGAAGTTGCAGTTAACAACTTTAAACTTTCCATCAACAACATTATCCCGTCAGGTCTTAGAATTACCTTAGCAGTTGATAGTTTTATACTTTCCATTGATAGTTCTATTGTTGCAGTTCACAACTTTATCCGGGAGGTAGGTAACTTTATCTAAGCAGTTAAAAGGTTTATACTTGCGGTTAATACAATTAAAAGATCTGCCCTGGCAGGCGGGAACTACTTATGCTTATTTATTCCCGGTGATTTAAGCAGATAAATGCAGAAAATGCCAGGTTTTTATGCTTGCACTGGCTTCAAACGCTTGCGGTATAGTTTAGGGGTTTAAACGCGATAAAATTTATTTCAACCCCATTCTTGCTACAAAAGCAGGCAACAGATAAGGTTTTAGTTCTGTAAATGGAATAAACACCACAATTTGTCCTTGTGCATAGCTGGCCACTTCGTAAGGGTTGTACATAAAAGCAAGACCGCTGTTATTGAAGTAAAAGTTCTTATTCGGTTTTAAATAATTATCGAATAAAACTGTGTTTAAGGCATCATTAGCTTTAATGTTATATTCTTTTCTGAAGTTTTTCTCTAAAATGCGCTGTAAGGTATTGGAGTCAATTTTGATTACATCGTTCAAAATCATTTGTTTTTTGTTTTGAACATCCAAACAATACATGGTGCTGCTGTAATTGCCATGTGCCCCTCCGGTATAGCTATCTGCAAGGAAATCGATCACCACATAACCATTACCGTTGTAACTTATACTTTGCTGACTGTTATTGGTGTAGTTCATCCAGGCCTCAAAATCATTGGTTCTCCCGTTTTTTTGCTGATCGGCTACCTCGCTTTTATAATCTTTAAAGTAAGCCTGGGCTATGGTTTTAAAGCCTGTTTCGCGTTCTGTGTTACTTTTGATGCCCGATATACGTTTCAGTTCTGTATCAAGCCAATTGGCCTGTTCATCTTGTTTTTTAGGCTGTAGATATTCAAAACTGATCTGTGCCGAAGGCGATTTACTTTTACCTGTAAAAGCCTTTGCCGAATCCTGGTAAATGCCTGCAGTAAATTCGTAACTGCCTTCCGGATATTCTTCTGTAAGTAAAACTTGATGCGTTTTGGTTTTATCGCCGCTTTGCCAGCTGCCTTTAAATCTGTTGCCAGCCCATTTTAAAGCAAGGTGTGGTTGCTTAGCGTTCTGATCGAAATAATAATCGTAAAAACTATTCTCACGCAGTACTACGCTATCTTTACCAATTAAAGTATCGCTGGCTAAATTTAGCCACGAACCGTCGTAATAATAGTTTCCATCATAATCTCCATTTACTTTTTGCAGGTTCATGACTACTGGTTTACCTGCAATGGTACCCGTTAAACGTTTGTAAAAGTTTTCGGGTAAAACGGTTTCGGTTGTTTTAGTACTGTCGCTACTTTCGTTATTTGCTGTGTTATTTTTAGCATTGTTACAGGCCGATACAATCAGCAATCCGAAAAGGCAAAGAGGAATAAGATATTTCATAAGGCAACGATTAATTTGCTTATAACTTACAGTCGAAACTAAGGTTTTGTTTTATTAAAGCTCTTGTTAATGCTATAATAAAGATTTTTCGCGGTATATCTTCCCGGGTCAATGATCCTTCTGATGGTGTACAGCGGATAGTTTTCATCTCTTGCAGTCGATAAAATAAAAGCGGCCTTAAATCCGTGTTCTTTTAGTTTGTGCAGGTTTGCCGCTTTGTATACCCCATAAGGATAGGCGAAATATTCAACTTTTTTACCCGTGATCTCTTCCAGTTTTTTAGTCGGTTCATCGATCTGGGTTTTCCAGTCTTCATCGGTAAACTGGGCAAAGTTTTTATGGTCGTAAGTATGACTGGCAATGGTATTTCCTTCGTCGGCAAGCTGTTTAATCTGCTCTTTGGTCATGTAATTGATACGGCCTTTTCTACCAATCGATACCGTCATGATGAAATATACTCCTTTAAAGCCGTGTTTTTTAAGCGTGGTGTTGCCAACGGTAAACTGATCTTCATCTGTATCGTCAAACGTAATCATGATCGGTTTCTCCGGTAATTTGGCTCCATATACCAGGTAATCGTAAAGCTGATCGGGCAAAATGGAATGGTAGCCGCTATCCGCCAGCATTTTCATGTGTTCCCTGAATTTATCGGGTGCTATGATATCATCGTGTGCCCTTTTGCTATCGCCGGCAGTTGTATTCCTGATTTGATGATAACACAAAACCGGAACTTCCCGGCGCGTGAGTATTGTTTTGGCATCAGCAGGTTTCGTATTTGCCGAATCAATTTTAACCGCTTCGGTAGCCGTTTTGGCAGCAGGTTTTTCTTTTGCCGCATTTGATGACTGACATGAAGCGAATAACAGGGATGAAAGGGCGCTGTAGAGCAGAAAATTTTTCATGTTCCTTTGAAAATGTAAAGAAATTAAAAGCTGTTCTTAATGCTGTTGCTTAGCGTTTTTGGCGACCAGTAACCACTTGCAATAATACGACGGATGGTAAATAAAGGATCTTTTTCATCGCGTTTAGTTGAGAGTTGGTAAGCCATTCTGAAACCACGTTTTTTCAGTTCAGGAATGCCTTCTGCATTCCATAAGCCAAAAGGGTAAGCAAATTCGGTCATTTTTTTACCAGTAATTTCTTCCAGTTTTTTGGTTGGTTTATCCAGTTGTTCTTCCCAGTCTTTACCAGCGTATTTTTTAAAGTTTTTATGGTCGTAAGTGTGACTGCCGATTACATTTCCTTCATCAGAAAGCTGTTTAATCTGTTCTTTAGTCATGTAATCAACAAACTTACCTTTACGGCCTATTGATACTGTCATGATAAAATAAACAGCTTTGAAGCCTAGTTTATCTAAGGTAGGGCGCACAATGGTAAACTGGTCCATGTCGGTATCATCGAAAGTGAGCATAATAGGTTTACTTGGCAGGGCTGCGCCGGTGTTGAGGTAAGCATAAAGCTGATCGGGCAGGATGGTATGATAGCCACTATCTGCGAGCATTTTCATCTGATCTTTAAAATTCTGGATTTCTACAATGTAATCTTTACCCACTTTTCCATCGGTTGGTTTCCAGTTTCTAACCTGGTGGTAACATAAAATAGGCACTTGTTTCCTGGCCAGGATGGTTTTAGCATCAGCCACTTTTATTTTAGATACATCGACTGCAGCAGCTCCGGTGCTTCCGGTTGTCTGTGTTGTTTTTCCAGTCGAATCTTTTCCTGTTGAACTTTCTGGTTGTGATTTAGATTGGCAGCTGGCGAATAGGATTGCACCTGCCGTTATTAATGTTAGTAGGCTGTATTTCATAGTCATTATATATGCTTGCAAAACTATAAAATCCCTTAGTTATTTTATATCAATTGTAATGTTGTTGATAATTATTTGTGCCTGAGCGATATTTAAATTAGCTATCGTTTTTATTACAAAATTTCACGACTTAATCGGCTTTAATTAAATAATTTAGCCGCTCCAAACAATTATTCATGAATAAACTTTACAAACTACTTGTTTGCGCGCAGTTTTTGTCGTTAACTGTCGTTGCACAAACCAAAACATTTACCATTACCGAGAATATTCAGTCGCAACCTAAGGCAAATTATCAACTTGCTTCGCGTTTTTCGCCAAATAAACTTAAAAAAATGGTGTATTCTACGGCTGTAGATCCACACTGGTTAAAACTGAGCAACCGTTTTTGGTACACTTTCGAAAGTCCGAAGGGAAAATTCTGGTACCTGGTTGATCCGGTTGCCAAAAGCAAAAAAACAATGTTTGATAATGCCAAACTGGCTGCAGAGATTACGTTAATTGTGCGCGATCCTTTTGATGCGGAGCACCTGCCTTTAGAAAACCTGAAGTTTGCTCCTGATGAAAAGAGTATTTCTTTCGAAATTAAAAGTACGGTTGATGAGCTGAAAAAAGACCGCAAGGATAAAAAAGCGGCTGATTCGTTGCAAAAGAAAATCTATTCTTTTAAATATGAACTGGCAAGCGCAAAACTAACTGAAATCCCGAATTTCAGCAGGCCGAAGCCTAAACCGGTCTGGGGTTCGGTAGCACCAGATTCGTCGGCCATTATCTTCTCGCGCAACTACAATTTGTATTGGATGGATAAGGAAAACTACAAAAAGGCCGTTAAAAACGAAGACGACAGCACGATTGTAGAGCACCAGTTAACTAAGGATGGTGTTAAATTCTATTCGTATGGAAGTGATGGAGATGGTGAAAATAATGTAGAGAACGAAAAAAATAACAAGAAACGCCGCGGTGCTTATGTACTTTGGTCGCCTAATTCGAAGTATTTTGTATTGGATCGTACCGATTCGCGCAAGGTGAAAGACCTTTGGGTAATCAATAGCGTTACTGCCGGTCGCCCAACTTTAGAAACTTATAAATACCAGATGCCTGGCGAGGCAGAAGCCCCTCAGGATGAAGTATTATTGTTTGATTTCAATGCGAAAACCTATAAAAAACTAAGTGTTGCTGCATTTAAAGATCAGAGTATTTCGGTTTGGAGCAAACCAGCTTTAAATAAAGACCGCGATAACGAATTCCGCCCGTCGGTTTGGTTAGGTAACGACAACCGTTTCTATTTTTCGCGTACCAGCCGCGATTTAAAACGCATCGATATTGGTACGGTTGATATTGCTACAGGTAAAGTTACGCCTATAATTGATGAACGTTTTAATACTTATGTTGAAGTAAACCGCCCGGGTGTGGTAAACGATGGTAAGGAGTTAATCCATTGGAGTGAACGTGATGGTTGGGCGCATTTTTACCTTTTTGATGGAAATGGTAAACTGAAGAACCAGATCACAAAAGGAGCTTTCCACTGCGAAAGTATTGTAAACATCGACGAGAAAAAGCGCGTGCTTTATTTTACTGCAAATGGCAGAGAAGGGAAAGAAGACCCTTACTATTTGCATTTATACAGCATTAATTTTGATGGTTCGAATATGAAGTTGTTAAACGCTGGAGATTTTGATCATGCCAGTAACATGAACGATAACAGTTCTTTCTTTGTGGATAACTACTCGAGGGTAAATACTGCACCAAAATCTACTTTGTATGATGGTTCCGGTAAAAAAGTAATGGAGCTCGAAACTACCGATATCTCTTTACTGGTAGCTGCCGGTTATAAATTCCCTGAACCGTTTAAAGTAAAAGCTGATGATGGCATCACAGATTTATACGGCGTAATGTATAAGCCTTTTGATTTCGATCCGAATAAAAAATACCCGATTATTGAGTACGTATATCCAGGCCCGCAAACCGAGGCGGTAAACAAAGCCTTCAGCAAAAGCATGGACCGCACCGAGCGCCTGGCGCAATTTGGCTACATTGTAATTACAGTAGGTAACCGTGGTGGTAATCCTTCGCGTTCTAAATGGTACCATACATACGGTTATGGAAACCTGCGCGATTACGGTTTAGCTGATAAGAAAACTGCTGTTGAGCAACTGGCCTCAAAATATACTTTCATTGATGAAACCAGAGTGGGAATTACAGGACACTCTGGCGGTGGATTTATGTCTACAGCTGCGATGTTGGTTTACCCCGATTTCTTTAAAGCTGCTGTTTCCAATGCAGGAAACCACGACAACAGCATTTACAACCGCTGGTGGAGTGAGAAACATCATGGGGTCAAAGAAACTATTTCTTTGAAAGGCGATACTTCATTTAAATATAGTATCGATAAAAACCCTGATTTAGCGAAGAACCTTAAAGGTCATTTATTGCTGATGCATGGTGATGTTGATAACAATGTACACCCTGCAAACTCAATCCGCGTGGCCAATGCTTTAATGAAAGCTGGCAAACGTTTCGATTTTCTGCTCATTCCGGGACAGCGCCATGGATTTGGCGATATGACAGAATATGCGTTCTGGAAACTGGCCGATCACTTTAATAAATATTTAATTGGCGATTTTTCTACGCCAAGCGATGTTGATCTGGTAGAAATGGATCGCGATATTGAACAGAACGGGAAGTAATTTTTAGTTATTGAATAATTTAAGAGATGCCTTGTGGAAACACAGGGCATTTTTTATGCTTTTTAAAATGATATTAGCCACGGATGCACGGAAAAACACGGAGGTTTTGAGCTGTTATGTTGTTGCCATAGTTTGTATCTGCACAAACCATTTATTAGAGTTGTTATGCTACTACCGCAATAGTTTGTGTTTGCACCAACCATTTATCATTTAGAAAATACCCTGTTTGCAGGTTACTATCCAATTATTATTTTTTGAAAAGCAATTACTGTAGAACTTCGGTTATTGCAGTCCTGCTCTTGCCTATAGTCCCGATTTGAAGGAGTCGGGAGCTATCTGGCGCGATCAGGTTTATTTGACTCCATACATCATTTCAAATGCTATCGTCATGGTTGTAATGGCAGGGTTTATGTCTTCACAAATCATCATCTGCCTGCCCCTGAAAAACAAAAAAGGTTCCGAATCATATCCGGAACCTTTAAGGTAATTAGCTGATCTGATCTGATTTGTTTTTTTACTTGTAAAGGTAGTTTACTGCAATTACATCGTTTGCATTAAAGGTACGATCGCCGCCATTTGAGCAGGCTAACATAAATGAAGCCGCATCAGGTTGCGAAGGTGTACCTGGAATTTTTACCGCTCCTACAGTCGATTTACCTTCGTTACCGGCGCCACTGGCACCACAACTAAAGGCGCGGTTCATGTAGTCGGTATGACGGAAACCAATACAATGCCCTACTTCGTGCTGAATCACTGAAGCCAGGTACAATAAATTTGGATTGCTACCATAAGCTGCTGCATTGGTATTCATTTTGATCTGATTGTAAGGATTACCGGAAGCAGTAGGGAAACCTGCCGAACCTAAAGTAATAAAGCCACCACTAGGCCCTTCGTTAAAGCCAACTACATCAATGTTGCCGGTTGCACCAGTAGCCGCTCTTTGGAAGGTTATACGTAAACCCAAAGAATTGTATCTCGAAATCATGGTATTCACCGCATCGCTGTATACTTGTGGCAGGTTGGTAACCGAAACGGTAATTACGCGAGGTAAAGCTTTAACAGTATTGGTGGTTCTGTACTGCTCGGTTTCAGCAATATTCAGATTCGCATCTGTCGAAACTTCGGTTAAATTGTCTTCAGTTAAAAGGATATCTCCTTCAACTAAATAACCACCGTCTATTTTACGGATATTATCGGTGCTAAAACCCAGTGTTTTGATCTGTGAAAGGGTATTGTTCGAAATATCAGTTTTATTTTCAACTGCGTCCTCTGTATTATTACTCTTACAAGAGTATAAGGCGGTGGATAGCAGGCACGCAGCTGCCAATGATAAAAATCTGGTGTTTTTCATTTTTGTTAGGTTTAAATGAATAATGATTAAATAAGTTAGTTAATAATGTTTGCTAATTACCTTATAAATACTAATTTAGAGAACAATTGTGATGTAAACAAAATTTTACAATAAAATATTCTTGAAAGTCAGCACTGTATTTTTAGTTATATCATTGTGTCTTTGTGTATTTGCTTTAAAGGCACAATCACAACCTGGGGGAGTAGATAAAAACTTTCAAAAATTTATTTCAGAGAAGGCTAATATCGAATTATTACGGCCGAACGAGCTGTTGTTGGTGAAGTTTAACCATGCTTTAACCGCAAGCGAAATTCAATTGTTAAAACCTAAAAAGAAACTCTCCGGCGATTACTTTATTGTTGAGAAAGGTGCTGTTTCTACACTTTCGCCTGGTCTTGTTTACCAGGGGCGCGCCAATGGCTTATGGAAAGTAAGTGATGGCTTAATGAAAGTACTCAATAAGGGCAGTAAAAAAGGCGATTCTGTTCGGGTTAGGCTGGCTGTTAAAAGCCTTAATGTTTTGCCTGTTTTCCTTCAAAATTTAAAGGTAACCTCAGTTGATAGGACGAATCACATTTGTGTAGTTTATATTTTACCAGATGATTTAATGCTGGTTTTAGAGCAGGATGAGGTGTTGTATGCTGATATTATAGCAGTGGCAAAAACTGAGGTGGTAATTAATGGGCTGGATTTGGGGCTGAACCAGATTGCCAATGCGCACAGCCTGTTTCCGGGTATCGATGGAACGGGCATCAACCTTTCCCTAAAAGAAGGGATGTACGATGTGGCCGACCTTGATATTTTGGGTAAAACGGTGCCTGGGGCAACACTAACTGGTAAGGCAACCTCGCACGCCACCACTATGGCAACTTTAGCCATAGGTAATGGCAATTCGTTTATCAGGGGATTGGGCGCAGCACCAAAGGCCAGGCTGGCATTTTCGAGTTTTGATAACCTGATGCCTGATTTGCCGGGTGATTTGAATAAATTTCAGATCCGGGTTCAAAATCATTCGTATGGTGTGGGTATTGATAATAATTATGGTATCGAAGCTGCTGCATACGATAAACAGGTTTTTGAAACCGATACCTTAATCCATGTTTTTTCGGCCGGAAACAGTGGCACACAAACGCCTTCGGCCAGGTTTTTACCAGGGCATAGCTGCCAGGGCTAATTTAACGGGTAATTTTAAACAGGCTAAAAATGTTTTGGTTATTGGCGGTGTGAATAGGGAGAATGTTTCTGAAAATTTAAGTAGTAAAGGTCCGGCTTATGATGGGCGTGTAAAACCTGAGTTGGTGGCTTTGGGAGAAGATGGTACTTCAGGTTCTGCGGCCATTACCAGTGGATCGGTTGTACTTTTGGAGCAGTTTTATCGCCAGAAATTCAAAAAAGCGCCTTCAGCTTCGCTGATTAAAGCAGCTTTAATTAACGCTGCCGATGATTTGGGAACACCACAGGTAGATTATGTGTATGGCTACGGAAAACTAAATGTAGCCGAGGCTTTAAAAACTTTGGCCGATGACAGGGTTGCGCTGTACCCGGTAGCCAAAGGGCAGGATCTGATTATTCCTTTAAACGTACCAGCTAATGTTGCCGAAGTTAAAATTACCCTGGTTTGGAATGATCCGGCTGCGGTGGTTAATGCAGCCCAGGGTTTAGTAAATGGTTTAGATCTGAGTCTCGAAAACCCGGGAGGTAGCCTGATTTTGCCATGGGGTTTAAATGCCGGAGCCGATTTAAATTCACTTTCAGCGCCTGCTGTGCGGAAGGCCGATCTAATCAATAATATCCAGCAGATTACTTTAGAAAATCCGGTGGGTGGTAGTTTTAAGGTTCATGTAAAAGGGGATAGGATTACACAGGGTAACCAGCAGAATTTTGCACTGGCTTATAGCTACAGGCTTAAAAATACTTTTTCATTCATCACACCCGAAAAAGAGGGTAGTTTTTTTGCCACTGAAAGTAATTATATCCGTTGGGATAATACCTACGCTTCTAAATCAGGTAATTTATCGGTGAGCTATGATGAGGGCTTAACCTGGGAGTCAATTGCGGCTGGTGTTGATTTAAGCAGGGGATTGTATAACTGGAATGCCCCCGATCAGTTCTCGAAAGCCATTTTGAAGATGGAAGTAGAAGGAAATGTGATTTTTAGCCCGTCTTTTGTGATTTCAAGTCCGAGGGTATTAAAAGTAGGTTACGTATGTAGTGATGGCATTGTTTTAAACTGGAACCCCCAGCCAGGTGCTAAAGGTTATACCGTTTATGGTTTGGTTAATAATGTATTATCGCCGGTTTTAAATGTAACCGATACCTTAACTAAAATAGATAGGAGCAAGGTAAACAGTAATTACTTTGCTGTAGCGGCAAACGGTACTGGTTTTACCGGGTTAAAGAGTTACACGATCGATTATACCCAGCAGGGGATTGCCTGTTACGTAAGAAGTTTAGCTGCCAATAATACCACAGACGATAAAATAAGGCTCGACCTGAGTATTGGTACCACGCTTGATATTAAAAACATCATTTGGGAGAAACAAACCGGCGTAAACACCTACACTGTTTTGAAGCAAACACCGCCAGTTCAAAATCAGCTCGATTACAGTATTTTTGATGAGAAACCTAAACCAGGCATACAGTTTTATCGTGTTACTTTCGAAACTGCCAATGGCAGGTATAGCAGCGATCTTGCTTCGGCAGTATTCCTGAAAGAAGATGATTTTTCTTTCTACCCCAATCCGGTAGCAGATTACCTCACTATTTTAAGCGGTTCGTTTAAAGATTATAACCTCTCGGTGTATAATATGCTGGGACAAAAAGTTTTTGATGAAAAAGCATCGGGCACTAACCGTTTCGGTCTGAATGCATTGGCAAGCGGTGTTTATGTGGGGGTAATTGTACAAAATGGCCAGCAGGTTAAAAAGTTTAAGTTGATTAAGAATTAAAGAAATAAACAAAAAGCGCCCCGATGGTATTTCGGGGCGCTCTTTGAAAAAAAGTCATTAGTTAAATGCTTCCTGCCGGAAGTGTTTAATTAAAAGTGGAACTGTACACCTAATTTTGGTGCGAAAGTATTGGCTTCTAAACCGAAAGAGTTGCTGGTAGTTTTTGCACCGGTCGCTTCAGATTTGATTTGGTTGTTTGCATAACCTAAACCGTTAACCGATACTTCGATGCCGATTCTTTTAGTTGGGAAGAAAGCAAAACCTGGAGCAACGTTAACACCAATTGATGTAGTTGTACCTACTTTAGCACCTGTATCGCCGTTAGCATCAACTGCTTTTACGGTACCGAAAGCCATAGGAACTGATAATTGTCCGAAGAATTTAAATTGCTCAGATAAACCAACATAGTAACGGCCAAAAGGCGAAACCTGGAAAGCACCAATCTGGTTTGGAATTGCTCCGCTTACAGTTTTAGAATAAGTATAACCTACACCGGTACCGATTGCAAAGTTGTTGCTTACAAAATAACCAACACTGGGCACTACACTAAAGTCGATATCTGATTTTGCAGCGCCTTCTACTTTTGTAGAGTTGAAACCAACATTACCGCCTAAAATAAATTTTCCTTTTTCAGTTTGTGCTTTCGCACCGAAAGCTAAACCTGCTACTGCTACTAAAGATAATAATAGTTTTTTCATTGTTTTATTAATTATATATTGTGTTAAAATATAGTCAGTTTTACTATTTTAATGTCTGACTATATTAGCCCAAAAGTCAACACTTGTGCCAAAAAACTTTGTTTAAGTCATCAAAAAATCAGTTTTCTGTCAACCCCTTAGTTTATAGTTAGATGTAAATTTAGGGTTAACTCAATATTATTTTCGTGTGACTGAAAATTAATCGATTGATTAATTTTTTGTTTATGACAAATTGACAATCTGACTTTTTTTGTATAAATGTCAGATTTTTGGACAGTACAAACTGACAGTTTTTTAGGACAATTTTAACTGATCCGTTGTTTGGATAGGAGGGCGGGGTTCTTAAACAAAAAAAAGCAAACGGGATATTCACCCGCCTGCTTTTTAACCATCATTTTTATGGCTTTGTTAAAAAGTATTGAATTTAAATTTCTGGTTATTTCCACTGCCTTCCGACCAGATGTTAAGCAAGGTGCTGTTTGCGGTATTGCTACCGGGTACATCTACATTTTTTGAGGGCACATTGCGGGGCGATAAGGTATAGTATCCACCATCTACCGGTATAATGTTAAATTGTTGTGCTGTAGTATTGCTATTGGTTCTTATTTCGAGTTTAGTACCGTTAGCTGTAGCTGCACCAACTACCGTAAGCACTTTACCAGGCGCATTTAAAGGCGACAGCTGGTAATAACCTTCGGCATTTTTGGTTAGGCTCCATCGCGCATTGTTCGAATTTCCGTCGGTATAAAGGATAATCTGCGCACCATCGCTTGATGAACCACCCGATACGTTAAGCAGTTTATTGTTATCAAGCGCTGTTGCAATTTCATAATTGGTATTGGCAGGGAGGCCAACATAGTTAAAACCACTGTACATTTGATTAATGGTTGCAATATCGCTAGGAGTCAAATTACTTGTTGGATAACTGGATTGATAGGTAGAGCCATCGAGTTTGGTTATGCTGGGTTGTCCGGTATTGGAGAAAGCGTATGGCTCATACATCATAATCGATTCAAAATCGAAAGGGCCAACTGTAGTATTGCTGGTAGCCGAAAGTTTATTGAAATTGAATTCTTTCTCGTCGGGAACGTTCTCCGGATAAAAGATTGCATAACTATCGCGGTCGGGCCTGCATTGTTCGTGGTTTACGCCTAATGCATGGAATATTTCGTGCATTAATATACCCGGATAATTGTAGTTGTAGATGTTAAGGTTTTGAGCACCGCCAACCATACCCACAGAAGAACTGTTTCCGGTACCTTTTACAAAATTGATGTAATTGGCCTGGCTTGTTCTTTTTACAAAAACTACGGGCGATACCCTCGAAATGTTTTGCATGGCTTTAAGTGTCCACGAAGTATCGGCACCTAAACCCGTAAGGTCATAATAAACAATTCCATTGGTCCATCGTTTTACCAGATTATTGATAATCAGTCCCCTTTCGGTAGTCGATAAGGATTTATTGCTATTTGCTTTTAACAGGTTAAACTGCTGTGGCGTAAGTGTAATATCATCGGCAAAATAATATATCCCGTTAATTTCTTTGATGATGACTTTGTTGCCGTCTATTGTAAAGGTATGGGTTTGATCGGGGCCGCTTTTATCGGGGCCGGCACTGGTTTCATTTACTTTCTTACAGCTAAAAACGGTAAGCATAATGCCCGTAGCCAGGCATAGCGCCAGCCGGATCTTCATTTTGGTTGTTTTCATAAGGTTTAAGATATTTGGTTAGATAAAAATGATGGTAGTATGTTGGTATATAGTTTATTAAGTTAATGCTATTTCGAAATTATATAGAAAACGTTTGATCTGGTTAGTAGTATTTTAACCAAATATAATTGTATTTTAATATTTACTTTAATGTATTTTTAATTGATTTTACAGATTCTTTATATGGAAGCCACTGGATTAGTGAAACAGGTATAAAATTATAATTCTTATTTTTGGCTTATAATATTTTGCCATGACCGAAAATACCTCTACCACTGCTATTATTGAAAAAACTGTTTTTCCGATACTATTTGCACTAAGTTTCTCACATTTATTAAATGATACCATCCAGTCGTTAATTCCGGCAATTTATCCAATTATTAAGACGAGTTACCACCTTAGCTTTTCGCAGATTGGCTTAATTACCTTAACTTTTCAGCTGGCAGCATCTTTATTGCAACCTTTTGTAGGTTTGTATACCGATAAAAAACCTCAGCCTTATTCGTTGGCTACAGGTATGGGCTTTACTTTAATTGGTTTAGTGTCACTTTCACAATCCACGCATTTTTATACCATATTGTTATCGGTTTGTTTTATCGGTATTGGTTCTTCTATCTTTCATCCCGAAGCTTCGCGTATGGCACATGCAGCATCGGGTGGGAAGAGAGGCCTGGCGCAATCTGTTTTTCAGTTAGGCGGCAATGCCGGTAGTTCTTTAGGTCCGTTATTGGCGGCATGGATTATTGTGCCTTACGGGCAGTTTAGTGTGATCTGGTTTTCGGTTATTGCTCTTTTGGCCATCATCATTTTAACTTATGTAGGCAACTGGTATAAAGGTTTTATGCTTTCGAGAAGTAAAAAGGTTAATATCCAAACAGTTGTTAATCAGTTTTCAAGAACTAAGGTTATTTTTTCGGTCTGTATTTTATTGCTGCTGATCTTCTCCAAATACTTTTACATGGCCAGTTTAACCAATTATTTTACATTTTATTTGATTGACAAGTTCCATGTTTCTGTACAAACTTCGCAGATTTATTTATTTGTATTCCTGTTCTCAGTGGCCGCCGGAACGTTACTGGGTGGGCCAATTGGCGATAAAATTGGCCGGAAATATGTAATCTGGGCTTCCATATTAGGTACAGCACCATTTGCTTTACTGTTGCCACATGCCAGCCTATTTTGGGTAGGTGTTTTAATTGTGCCCATTGGGATGATTTTAGCTTCGGCATTTTCGGCTATACTGGTATATGCCCAGGAGCTTATTCCGGGTAAAGTGGGATTGGTAGCCGGTTTGTTTTTCGGTTTCGCCTTTGGTATGGGCGGAATAGGATCGGCGCTTTTGGGTAAGCTTGCCGATTCTACCAGCATCGAATATGTGTTTAATATATGCGCATTTTTGCCTTTGATAGGCTTGCTCACAGGTTTCCTTCCAAACATTGAAACCAAAAAGAAATAAAACAAAAAATCCCATCGCAGATGGGATTTTTTTTAGATTGAGAATTTTGAGGTTAAAATAGGATATAGATTTTAAAGCCAAGGTTGTTGATAAAGCCCTGATTGGTTAAATTGAAACCAAAAAGAAATAAGATAATCCCGCTCTTCATTCTAAAGAGCGGGATTATTTGTTAAAAGTGGAAGTTTAATCCAAGAAATGGATTAAAGGTATTAAGGCCAAATTCAAATGCTTCGGCTTCATACCAGCTATAAGCTGGCGCAGGGCCATCATAATCCATTTTATTGTATGATAATAATGAGAAGCCGAGTTCAATCCCCAGTTTTTTAGTTGGAAAAAATGCTAGACCCGGACTAACGGAAGCGTTGTACTGGATGTATTTGGTATTTGGTTCAAAATTGTAATGGGGATAGGTGCTGATTTCATTGGTCTTTACAACTCCTATTGTTCCAATAAATTGACCAAAAGCTTTAAATTTATCAGTAACATCAACATAATACCTCACTATTGGGCCTACCGAAATCCCCTTTTGTTTACTCGTTCTTGTGGAGGTAAGGTTACTGTTAGCATCATAATTACTATTCAGCGTTTTACTATAATTTGCTCCAACAGTTAATCCAATAGCTAAGTTTTTAGAGAAGAAATGTGCATACCTTGGGGTGATGCTGTAATAATTTCTTTTTTCATAGTTAGAAGACTCTGTTTTTGAGGTAGAAATACTGAAACTTCCACCAATCATATTATCTCCTTTTTCTGTTTGGGCATTTACTCCCATGGTGATAGCGCATAATGCTACCAGCGTTAATAATTGTTTTTTCATTTTCATTTGTGTTTTTGTGTATTCAATGATAAACTAAAAAATCAATATAAAACTAATTTATTAGTTAAATAATTGTTAAGAGATTGATTTTCAGAAAATAAAAATATCCGGTAGAACTGAATTACCGGATATTGAGTTGGGTTTAATACCTATTTAGCATTCTCCTGCACAATAAACTGATAGAGTTCGATAGGCGAGGAGATAAAATTACTGCCGGTTTGGCCTGAAATGGATTTGAGTTTACCATTTTCTTCAGGGAAACTACTGCGGTGATATTCGATCTGAGCTCCGCCAATGGATTTGATTTTACCATTTTCTTCCGGAAAAATGCTTCTATAGTACTCCACTTTGGTATTGCCTATTGATTTTACTTTACCATTTTCTTCGTCGAAAATACTTCTGTAATAGGTAAATTCGATATCACCAATCGATTTGATCTTTCCGTTCTCCTCTGAGAAAATACTTCTGTAATAGGTTACGGTTTTGTTGCCTACAGATTTTAATTTTCCATTCTCTTCAGGGAAAATACTTCGGTTATACTCAAATTTGGTATCGCCTATGGATTTGATTTTGCCATTTTCTTCAGGAAAGATACTGCGATAGTATTCGAATTTGGTATTGCCAATCGATTTAACCTTTCCGTCTTCTTCTGGGAAAATACTTTTAAAATATTTTATCTCTTGTGCCTTTGTGTTTAAAGTAAGGGCAGTAAAAAACAAGCAGCTTAATATTTTTAAGCCATTTGTGTTAGGGGTGAATATGTTTTTCATGATGAAGCGTTAAAAGTGAATGTTGACGGTAAAAGTAGGGGTGAAGTTCTGTAAAGCCAGTCGGAGGTTATTGGTTTTATCGTAATTGTACAACGATTCGGGAGCATAGTAACTCTGATGAAAGAAAGTTACGATAGGAAACGAAAATTCGATGCTGGAATCGTTAGAAAGTCGATAAGCAAAGCCTGGGCTTATACTTGCTCCAAATCCCTTTACCTGAGCATCTGTGCGGATCAGGTATCCTTCATCGTCAATCCTGTTAAAGGTATTTACCTGCATAAGCAGATTGGCCTGTGCAAAGAACTTAAAGCGCTCTTTCACATCAACATACTTGCGTAGAAAGGGAGAGAAGCCAAAGCTAAATTCTTTGGGGCCATAGCGGTCTTCATATCTGCCATCTTCTTCATCCCACGAAATGTAGCTTTCGCCCCGCAATTTGGATAGGTTTAAAGGAAGTTCGAGTCCTATGGCTAAGTTATTGGCTAAAAAATAGCCGCCGCGAGGGGTTACCGTAAATGTGTTTAGGCTTGCGGATGAACTGTTTTGTTTGGAAGTGCCAAAGCTTACGCTGAGGCCGGCAAAGCCTGTTCCTTTTTCAGTTTGGGCATAACAGCTCCAACTGACGGCGCATAGCAGCGCCATGATTAATTTAGGTTTCATTGTGTTGTGTTTTTGTGTGTAATCAATAATAATCATTATTGAAACAAAATACAAGCAATGAAACTATTATGTTAGTTACTTTGAAAATGACCTTAAGCAAAAAAATCCCATAGAAATTAATCTATGGGATTTTGATTGATATGTTTTAATCTGCTTTATTGTTCAGAAACACAAAATTGTGGTCGAACATATCTAACTTAATTTTACTGTCTTTATCTACCTTGCCCGCCAATATCTCTTTCGACAGCTCGTTTAAGATTCTTTTTTGGATTACCCTTTTTAGTGGTCTTGCACCAAACTGTGGGTCGTAACCCAGTTGTGCCAGCCAATCCAAAGCTTCGTCGCTGGCTTCCATTTCTATACCCATCTCGGCCAAAGTATGCTGTACCTGTTTAAATTGCAAGCTTACAATGTTTCTGATTTCGCTGCGGTTCAATGGGGTGAACATGATCAACTCGTCAATGCGGTTTAAAAATTCCGGACGAATGGTTTGTTTCAACACTTCGAACAGCTCATTTTTGGTTTTGGCAATCACTTCATCGCGGTTTTCATCACTTAAATTTTTGAAATTATCCTGGATTAAGTGTGCACCAATATTCGAGGTCATGATGATGATCGTATTTTTGAAGTTCACCGTTCTACCTTTATTATCGGTTAAACGGCCATCATCCAGCACCTGCAATAAAATGTTAAACACATCAGGGTGCGCTTTTTCAATCTCATCAAGCAATACTACCGAGTAAGGTTTACGTCTAACCGCTTCAGTCAGTTGTCCGCCTTCATCGTAACCCACATATCCCGGAGGCGCACCGATTAAGCGCGAAACAGCGTGGCGTTCCTGGTATTCACTCATATCGATACGGGTTAGCGCATTTTCATCGTTAAATAAAAACTCGGCCAATGCTTTAGCCAATTCAGTTTTACCTACACCTGTTGTACCCAAAAATATGAATGAACCAATTGGTTTACGTTTATCCTGCAAACCGGCACGTGAGCGACGGATCGCATCAGAAATGGCTTCAATAGCTTCATCCTGACCAGCTACACGCTGGTGTAGTTCATGTTCTAAATTTAAAAGCTTTTCGCGTTCGCTCGCAATCAGTTTCGTAACCGGAATACCTGTCCAGCGGCCAACTACCCCTGCAATATCATCAGCCGTTACCTCTTCTTTAAGCATGCGGCTATCGCTTTGCTGACTTTCTAAATCTGCTTTTAGCTGCTCAACTTTATCCTGCGCTTCTTTAATCTTTCCGTAACGGATTTCGGCAACTTTGCCATAATCTCCGGCACGTTCGGCTTGTTCGGCTTCTAATTTATAATGCTCAATCTGCTCAATCTGGTTATTTACTGCATCAACCAAATCTTTTTCGCCCTGCCACTTGGCTTTAAATTCGTCACGCTCGGCCGATAGATTGGCGATTTCTTCAGATAACTCCTGAACTTTTCTGTCGTCCTTTTCGCGTTTAATGGCTTCGCGTTCAATTTCCAACCGCATAATTTCGCGGTCTAATGCATCTACATTCTCGGGCACACTATCCATTTCCATACGCAGTTTGGAAGCAGCCTCGTCCATTAAATCGATGGCTTTATCGGGTAAGAAACGGTCGGCAATGTACCGCTGACTCATTTCAACCGCTGCAATAATGGCTTCGTCTTTAATCCGCACTTTGTGGTGGGTTTCATAACGTTCTTTCAATCCACGGAGGATAGAAATGGCATCCTGGGTATCAGGTTCTTCAACCATTACCTTTTGGAAACGACGCTCCAGCGCTTTATCTTTCTCTAAATATTTTTGATATTCATCTAAAGTAGTTGCACCAATGGCCCTTAATTCGCCACGGGCTAAGGCCGGTTTCAGGATGTTTGCGGCATCCATTGCACCTTCGCCACCGCCTGCGCCAACCAAAGTATGTATCTCATCAATAAATAAAATGATATCGCCATCACTTTGGGTAACCTCTTTTACAACGGCTTTTAAGCGTTCTTCGAACTCACCTTTATATTTGGCGCCGGCAATTAAAGCCCCCATATCAAGCGAGTAAACGGTTTTGCTTTTGAGGTTTTCGGGCACATCGCCTTTAATAATCCTGAAAGCAATACCCTCGGCAATAGCGGTTTTACCCACACCAGGCTCGCCGATTAAAATCGGGTTGTTTTTGGTTCTACGCGATAAAATCTGAATTACCCGGCGTATTTCTTCATCACGGCCAATTACCGGATCCAGTTTGCCGCTTTCGGCATATTCGTTTAAGTTACGTGCGTATTTACTCAAAGCCTGATAAGTGGCTTCAGCATTCTGATCGGTTACACGGCTATCGCCGCGCAGCTCTACAATAGCTTTTTTAAGGTCTTTCTCGTTAACGCCTTGTTCTTTTAGTAATTTGGAAACAGAATCGTTTACGGCTAGGATTCCCAATAAGAGGTGTTCTACCGAAACAAATTCGTCTTTAAATTCTTTTAAGAATGTTTGTGCTTTTTGCAAAACACTATTGGCATTTGATGACAGATAGACATTGCTTCCGCTCACTTTCGGGAATCTGGCAATTTCTGCATCAAGGTTTTGGTTTAAGGTATTCAGGTTAACGTTAAGCTTCTTCAATACATAAGAAACTACGTTTTCATCAACAGTAAGCAGACCTTTAAGCAGGTGCGCTGTTTCAATAGCCTGTTGCTGGTTGCCCTGGGCTATTTCAGAAGCCTGTTGAACTGCTTCCTGGGCTTTTATGGTAAAATTGTTGAAGTTCATATTTCCTTTAAGGTCAAAACAAATGCCATAGCGATTTTGATTTTCAGAATCGGAAATTTTGTCGGTAAGATTTAGTTGTTTATGACTAAATTACTGGTTTTTAGTGTTTTATGCTGAAAAAATGTCGTGTTTCACCTTGCTGTCATTCTGAACGCAGTGAAGAATCTTTAAATTATGAGAGTTGTATATTGAATTACAAACACAGGCTGATTTGGGCGTTACCCTTTACCGATGAAAAATCGGTAAAGGGGTCGGGCTTTTCAGGGCTGCGCTTCGCTCCGGTACCGGTAAAAACCGGTACTAAACCCTTACAATCCCTAACGCGGGATTACCTCTATTAGACCTCGCAGGTTTGATAAACCTGCGAGGTCTGAACATTAGTTTGCTCTGTCTTCAATCAGGTAATCACCAGCTGCTAAATCTATTTTGCTGTTTAGTGTTCTTTTACCATTTACAAATATTTTTCGGTCAGTACTTGCGGGCAAGTTAAGGGTAGCCGTTGAATTGGCCGGAACCACAATATGATACTTGACACCTGCTGAGGTCTGTTTCCAGCTACTTATAATTTTTCCGTAAGGACCGATGTGACTGGCTTCAAAAGCATCCAGCCCCTTCACAACATGCGGTTCTAAAATAATATGCTTAAAACCAGGCTGTTTTTCATCAGGTCTGATCCCGCCTGGCGATTTATATAACCAGGCACCGATTTCGCCAAACATGATGTGGTTCATTGAGATATCCGATTTGGCATCAATCGGCCAGTTTTCGTATAAGGTTGTGGCACCGTTTTCCATCCACCAGCCCCAGCTTGGGTAGGTTTTTTGCGCTGCAACTTTATAAGCCACATCGGCATATCCATTTTCGCTTAAAGCATTTAAAATGGCTTTGGTACCCAACAGGCCAACATCTAAATGGAAACCATCTGCTTCAACCCGTTTTGCTAAATTCTCGGCAACCAGGGCAATTGATGCTTCGGGAACAATTTTCCAGTAAAGCGGCACACTCATTTCTGTTTGTATACCTGAACCGTAAATTCCTTTTTCTTTATTCAGGTATTTGGCATTGAATGCATCTTTTATTTTTTTTACCAGGGCAGTATAACGCAGGTAATCGTCGTTTTTACCTAAAATTTTCGCAGCCTTTGCTAAAATTACCGCATCGGCGTAATAATAGCAGGTAGAGGTTAGTTCTACAGGTGATTTAGATTTTACCGGAATCCAGTCGCCCAAACCCCATGTGGTGAGTCCTGTAGGGTAGGTTTCGTCAATATGGTTTACATATTTTTTGATGTTTTCGTAACAATCGGCCAGAAGTTTTTTATCGCCATAAAACAAATATACATTCCAGGGGATAATGGCGATGGTACTTGTCCAGTCTGGTCCGTTACCCCACTCGTAGCCCCAGCCATCGGTAGGGATAATAGATGGCAATACACCGTTCGGCTGCTGCTCATCACGGTGATCGGCCAGCCATTTTTCGTAAATGGTAATGCCATCAAAGCCATACAGACCGGTTTCAATGGCAATTTGGGCATCACCCGTCCAGCCATTTTTTTCCCGCTGCGGGCAATCGGTGGGGTAGCCAAAGAGGTTTGACAGGTACGAATTGTTGGTGGCGTAATAAATTTTATTGATAATTGGTTCAGACGATTTTACCTCGCCTAAAACAGGAACATCGCTGTGCATGAAATAACCCACAAGGTCTTCCTTTTTTAATTGGATAGGTGTAGAGCTGGTTACTTCTACATATTGAAAACCCTTGTAGTTAAAGTGTGGCATAAAACTTTGTTCGCCTTTGCCATTCAGAATCAGGATATCGGTTTGAAATGGATCTGTATCATCCGTTGGGCGGTAATGGGCATCGATATTCGAAATATCCAAGCGTCCGTTTGCATATAAACGCTCACCATGTTTTAAACGCACAGTTGTTCCGGCGGCTCCATTCAAAGTAATTTTGCTTACACCCGAAATGTTTCTGCCCAGATCGAAAAGGTAAGTAGTATCGTTAATTTTCTTAACTGTTTTTGTAGTAATTTCTTCTACATTACGGATAGGGTGCAAAGCCTGGGCAACAATATTTTTTGAAGGTGCCGAACGATACATCACATCTTTCCAGTCTTTATCATCAAAGTTGATGGTATTCCAGCCTGGTTTTTCCATGCGGGCATCGTAATGCTCGGCGGTGTATATGCTGTTAAATACAATCGGGCTTAAGGCTGTTTTCCAGTTTTTGCCCGATTTGATGGTTTCAATGGTGCCATCTTCATAAGTAATTCTAACATCTAAGCAGAAAGTTGGCCTGTTACGCCATGGGGCGCGATCGAAATACCATACGGCGGTAGATTGATGATTATACCAGCCATTGCCCAGCAGTACACCTATGGCATTTTTGCCTTGGTTAATGGCTTCGGTAATATCATAGGTTACATATAGTATGCGCCTATCGAAACGGGTGTACATCGGATCCATGCGGTGGTTACCAATCTTTTTTCCGTTGATGGAAAGTTCGTATAAACCAGCTGCCGCAATATAAGCCCGGGCCGATTTTACCTTTTTACCTGTGGTAAAAGTGTGACGAAAATAGGGGGCAGGTTTAAGCTTAACATTTTCGGTGTCCGAAATCCAGGCACCGTGCCAGTTGGAGCTATGCATCATGCCCATTTCAAAACCAGAAATCTTACTCACTGTTTTTTTATTTCCATTGGTAATATCAAGCCGCCAGAAATATTTGGTAAAAGGTTTTAGTGATTGACCCGAATAAGTAACTAAACTGAGGTCTGACTGTTTCCAGCCGGTATTCCATAGCGCAGCTTTTCCATTAAGTAATGCAGCAGAATCGGTATCTACCAGAATGCGGTAAGCGGTTTGTTTTGCATTTTGGCTATTGTCCTGCATTTGCCAGGTAAAGCGAGGATTTGGATTATCTAAACCGATTGGATTGATTAAATATTCGGTTTTAAGTGCGGTAAGCGTTGTTTGGGCAAAGGTGCAAGCGATAGGGGAAAGTGAAAAAAGTAAGGCTGATACCTTCAGGAATTTAAATCTCATTGTTTTCGGTTTATTGAAAACTAAGGTATCAAAATAAAGTGTGGATGGACAAAGCGCAATGGATTTTTTACGCATAAAAAAAGCGAAGAAAAACTTCGCTTTAAATGCTTATCTGTTGCCGAAATCATTCGGCTTAAGCTAGGGACTTATCCCAATATCTCTTTCAGCTTCTGCGTCTGGTGGTCGACAAGTTTTTGCAATGGACCAGATGCCAGCATTTTCATCATCATATTCAAATCGGCTGAAATGATGTGTTTTGCAGTTGTAGTACCATTACCATTATCGCTCACTGTCCATTTCAATTCTACTTCGAAAGGAGCTTTCTCGGTAGGGATGGCTGTTAATTCTTGATTTTCAACACGATTAGAGATTTTAATAGCCAGTTTTGCCATATTCTGGATGGTAAAACGTGCTTCATCTTCAGTCGATTCCCAGTTGTAAATATTCTCTGGCATCAGTTGCTGATGATTGTTCATGTTTGAGAGAAAGGCATAAACCTCTGCAACGGGTTTATTTACTTCTACAGCGCTTTCGATAATCGTCATTATATATTTTTTATAGGTTTTTTGATAGAAGCAGATTAAGATTCGGAGCTCAGGGCTTGTCCCCATTCTGAAGGGTTTAAGCGCCATTTGCCTAATAATTCCATGTCGCTTTTAGCTATAATGCTGTGCTCGGCAGCATAATCAATTAATGCACCATAGTTAGATAAAGTTAAATAGCGGCATTTTGCTGTTGCAAAGTTCTCATCGGCTTTTTCGAAACCATAAGTAAAAATTGCGGCTAAGCCTGCAACAGATAAACCTGCAGACCTTAATGCTTCAACAGCTTGTAAGCTGCTTTTTCCTGTAGAGATTAAATCTTCGATCACCACTACGCGCTGGCCTTCTACTACTTCGCCTTCAATTAAGCTTCCGGTGCCGTGTTCTTTGGCTTTTGCCCTTACATAGATAAAAGGGAGGCCTAATTCCTGGGCTACTAAAACGCCTTGCGGAATTCCGGCTGTTGCTACTCCGGCAATTACATCTACCGAACCAAACTCTTCCTGAATGGCTTGTGCAAGTTTCTGACGGATGTAAGTTCTAACCTGGGGATGGGAAAGGGTAATCCGGTTATCGCAATAAATTGGCGACTTCCAACCAGATGCCCAGGTAAAAGGATTATTAGGTTGTAATTTAATTGCCTTTATTTGTAATAAAAATTCAGCTACCTTTAATTCAATATCACTTTTATTATACATGGCCCAAAATTACAGAATTTATATTAACGATAACACCCTGTTTATCTCAGATGTTTTACCAGAACAAAAAGAAAAGATTCAACAGCTTGAATTTCAGGATTTTGATTTGCAAACATTTTATAAAAAATTAAAAAATGGGTCTAAAAAAAGCTACATTTTCTTAACAAAGAATCCTCAGGAGACCTTTAAAAAGCTAAAAAAAGATTGTACTATAATTAAAGCGGCCGGCGGATTGGTAGAAAGCGCCAACAACAACTACCTTTTTATTTTCAGGAACAAGAAATGGGATTTGCCAAAAGGTAAGCTGGAAGAAGGTGAGCAGATGAAGGAAGCCGCTGTGCGCGAAGTGGAAGAAGAATGTGGCATTAAGGTTTTAAAGCGTGAGGAAAAGTTGTGTAAAACCTATCATGTTTACCCAATGGGGACCAAAATGGTAATTAAAAAAACGAATTGGTACAAAATGACGGTTAAAGGTGAGCCAAATCTTATTCCTCAAAAGGAAGAGGGGATTGAAGAGGCGGTATGGCTGGATAAAAACCATGTAGGCCCGGTAATTAAAAACACCTTCCCATCAATTATGGATGTAATGCGCGCAGGCGGGATTTTGTAGGTATATGTGAATCGTCAGGCGGCAACACCTGACGGCACTTTGTTCAAACTGCTATTCATAATCCAGTTCATCAACTACTTTTTTAACGCGTTTCAGGTATTTTCCATAATAGTACCAGGCCCATAATTCGGTAATCGCCCCAATAATCAGAATACTAATGAAACAGTTTAATAAGATGTAAACCGGCGAGAGATTAGCTAAGATTTTAGGAATATAGGAGGTTTGCTCCACCAGAATATATATCGCACCAAAGGTTACAGAAATAAAGGCTACGATATAGGTTAATGCTTTGTAAAGTTCGATATTCAGTTTCATTTCATAGTAAAACCACAGTATGCTTTTCCTGCTGTCCATGCTCATATCGTACGAATTTTTATAGAACTTGTAAAATTTGAAAAAGTAATAAGCCGTGAAGCCACAAGTAATTGCAAAACAGGCTAAGTAGGCCATTTTGGTCGTTGCTGAAAATGCAGTTACCGTTGGTAAAAAAGCCATAATTGCCAGAAAGAAGACCTGATAAAAAAACTCATGTTTCATCTTCTTCCTGATAATATCTATCGGTGTATGGGCCTGCTTTATTTTAAGCATATCTGCTGAAATATTGGTTTCTGCTTCTTCAGCATTCCATTCGTTTTTTAAATCGTCAAAATTCATAACCGTTTTTCTTTACGATGAGTTGTAATTTTTCTTTAGTTCTGTTGAGCTTAACACGGGCATTTACTTCACTTATACCTAGATTTTCGGCAATTTCGCGGTGCGATTGATTTTCGAGAAAGAGAAATATCAATGCCTTTTCTACTGCATTTAACTCCTGCACAGCCTTATATAAATAGCTAAGCTTTTCTTCTTTTAATTCGCTCTCATTGATGTCAATGATGTCGATATTTTCATTGAGTGGGGTTTTATCTACTTTTCGGTTATCTTTTTTGAAGTAAACCAGAGCCGTATTTAAAGCAACCCTATACATCCAGGTAGAGAATTTACTGTTTCCTTTAAAAGTTGGGTAAGCTTTCCAAAGCTGCATCACAATTTCCTGAAACAGATCTTGCTGGTCGTCAGTATTGTTCATATACATTTTAGCTATTTTATGTATAATGGCTTTATGCTGATTGATCAGGGAGAGAAATATGTTTTCTGTTTCTTTCATTTAAATTGTATACCACATTGGTAACGGATTTTTAAAAACGTTACAGGTTAGTTAAAAATAATATTTAACCACAGATAAAGAAGATAAACACAGATGATTGTGGTGTCAGATACCAATATCTGACACATTATCTGAAGCTGTTGCTGAAAGGATTAAAAATAGGTGCAGAGATCTGTCGGAGGGTAACATCCAACAGCACTGAGATAGGTATTATAAAAAACTAAGTGCTTCTTGAGGTACAAAGGGACTCACGTCGCCGTGATTTCTTAAAATATCGCGTACGATAGTAGAGCTAATGGCCGAATACTCTGGTTTGCTTAACAATAAAATGGTTTCTACCTCAGGCATCATGGTTTGGTTAATCTGTGCAATGGCTCTTTCGTATTCAAAATCGGATGCTGAACGGATACCACGCACCATGTAGGTTGCATTAATTTTGCGGCAAAAATCAACAGTTAAACCTTCATAGGTTTGCACTTCGATATTTTTATAACCCTTAAAAACGGTATTTAAGATCTGCAAACGTTGTTCGGCAGTGAGGAAATTCTGTTTCGAACTATTTAAACCAATGCCGATTACAATCTTATCGAACAAGGGGGTAGCACGCTGCAGAATGTTTACATGGGCAATGGTTATCGGATCAAAAGAACCTGGAAATAGCGCAATCTTCATAACTCAAATATAAAAGGTAAGGATGTAAAATGGAAGAGGTAAAATGGAAGATGTAAAATGGGAGGGATAAATCTTGGGCCTTTACAATTATTGTAATCTATTTAATCTTTAACTAAACTCGAAAAAGCTGAACGACGAATTGCCGTATTTGCGTGTTTCCTGATAACCGGGTTGATTATTCAGGCGCATGTTGCTTTGGTGTTCTACTACCAATAAACCATCTGGTTTAAGCAACTGCTGCTCTTGTACCAAAACGGGTAATTGAGGAATGTTGGGTAAATGGTAAGGTGGATCGGCAAAAATCAGATCGTAACTACCTGTTAACTGTTTCAATAATTTAAAAACATCGCCTTTGCGCACTTCTACCTGGTCAAATTCATACTTCTTTGCTGTATTTTTAACCCAGTTTACGCAGCCATAATCCATATCCACGGCCAAAATGTTGGCGGCATCGCGCGAGGCGAATTCGAAAGTCAGGTTGCCTGTACCACAAAACAGATCTAAAACGGTGCAGTTTTCAAAGTCGTAACGGTTGTTCAGGATATTGAACAGGGCCTCTTTAGCCATATCAGTTGTAGGGCGTACCGGTAAGTTTGCAGGGGGCTGCAAGCGGATACCCTTTAATTTGCCACCAATTATTCGCATAAATCTAAAGCAAGCAAACCGCTGAAATAATGCCTGGGCATATCGGCTAAAAGTTCACTATTTTGTTTTCCCGCGGGAAGAAAGAAATAAAGTTGATTGAAATATTTTAACAGGCAATTATAGTGCTCGTCGTCTTCGTTTATAATGCCCTGAATATAAACCGGGATCTGCTCATTTAAGTTCAGTTGCTCTATAATCAGCAAGAGGAAATAGTTAAATTCCTCAGCGTTTTCTGATTGGTAATGATTTTGAAAAACAACCTTCTTGTGTTTGGTGTATAATACATTAAAAGAGATTGCTGTAAAATCGATCAGGAGCGATTCATCTGCCAGATGGTTAAACAAAGCTACCAAAGGTTCCGATTGCGGAAATACATTGGCGGTTTCGGGCAAATATGCTTTCACCTCATCGTTTAGACAGAAAACGGTATTAAAACCTAAAGCAGGATTGTGTTTAGTATAAATTTTCGCATCCGTACCCAGGTAATTGGAGTAAACTGCCAGATTTTCGCTATCAAACCATTCGTCGGGAATGAAGATGAAATTAGCGGTATGCACGGCAGCTTTTATTTCGGCATAATTGAGTGAGAGGTATTGGTCGGTTTCAAAAGCAGTTTTTAAATCCTTTTGCAAATCGTCACAGCCTTGTTTATCGAAAATTAGCTTAATCTCATCCGTATCCTTATTCACTACTGCATAAGAAAAACTATCATTCGTTATTTTTAATAATAAATGGCAGTTTGCAGATGCATCAGCTTTAAAATTCGGGTCGACTAATAAAAGGCTGTTATTACTCATTGAAACAAAAATAGGTTTTTTTAAGGATTAACAACAATTGAAAGTACACAAAAGAATTAAACCACATATAAAAGGAATGAACACAGCGAGTTTTTTTATACCAATTTGTTGTTCCGATTCAAAATCTTTGTTTTTCTGTGAAAATCTGTGGCTAAAATTTACCCAAATCTTTTTACTTAAATCAAACCTTTCGGCTATTCAAAAATCAAAATATTCGGCTTAAATTCGAAACATGAGTTACAAGCCTACCTATAAAGCAGCAAACACAATTGCGGCTACCATTGAGCAACATTTTATTAAACTGCACAAAAATGCAATTGCGCAAGGTGAGGTAGATTTGGCCACTCAGCCCAACAGCAAAATAATAGAAGCCATTATAGATGTGGCTTTCTGGAGTAGCTTACGTAAAGAAGAAGGTCACTCGCCACGCATTTCTATTGCTTTTTTACCACCGGGACAGGCCTCTAAACCCCTGCATTTTGCCAAAAAACTGGCCCTAAATGCCAATACTTTAACTAAAATAGCGCCGGGTATCGAACGTTCCGGAATTCACCTGGGTGTTTGGGAGGAAGATGGCGAGTTGTATATCTGGGGAACTACGCTCAATATCCCAAATTTTTGCTTTGTGGTTGATGTTTCCGAGCCTGGTTTAATTGTGATTAAACACCGCAGGATATACGGCATTGGCAAATTTACCAATGTAGCGGTGCTAAAAGGAGAGCAGATCAGGATTGTTGATGATATGAGTTGCACCAACCGTGATTGTCCGCCCATTTTAAAAGCTTTACTCGATTTAACCGTTCTGGCCAGCTGGAACGATCCGATTAATATTCTTATTCAGTTTGCAGTTTCGATGCGTGCCCACGGACGTGGTGGAGCCTTGTTAATTGTACCTAAAGGCGATACCAAATGGGAAGACTCGATTATCCACCCCATTCAGTATTTGGTTGAACCACCATTTTGCGGTTTAGCCAACCTCGCTAAACAAAGTGGTAACCAGAGCGAAATTTTCTCGCAAGGCGCTGTTCGCCGTGAGGTTGATCACCTGGCTGGTTTAACCGCTGTTGATGGAGCAACTATTATTAACGAAGAATTTGGCCTGATTGCTTTTGGTGCCAAAATTGGCCGTGCAAAGGGTAAGCCCACAGTAGATCAGATTGCCTTTTCTGAACCGATTTTAGGTGGTGAAGATAAAATCCTGTATCCCGGCCAGTTAGGGGGAACCAGGCACTTCTCTGTAGCCCAGTTTGTAAACGACCAGCCCGATGCCATTGGCCTGGTTGCTTCGCAGGATGGTCATTTTACCATTTTTAGTCACAGCAAAAAACAAAATATGGTAATGGCTCATCGTATAGAAACCTTACTTTTGTAAGCAGCAGAGCGAAAAAAAGCAAAGCGCGTAGCGATGTTATTCTTTTGAAGACGTAAGCCATTGCGCTTTGGGATCATCCCGTTTTACCGAAAAATTTAAAAAAACAATCCCACCTGTGCTAAAAAGCAGGTTCATTTGCCCTGCCAAACCATTAACCGATTAACCAGTTAAAACAATTAACCTTTACATGATTACCGATAAAAGTCAATTAATTGCCCAGGCTTACGCACACCCGCCCACTAAAGAGCAAATGCTATTTTGCGAACGGATGTCGAAGTTTTTGCAGGATAATGACGACGAACGGTGTTTTGTTTTAAAAGGCTACGCCGGTACAGGGAAAACCACTTCTGTAGCAGCTTTGGTAAAGGTTTTAGCTAAATTTAACCTCAAAAGCGAGCTGCTGGCTCCAACCGGAAGGGCGGCGAAGGTGATGAGCCAGTATGCCAACCGCAAAGCCCTCACCATACACAAAAGAATTTACCGCAAACGCTCAGCCACATCGCCCGAAATGCAGTTTCAGCTGGCACCAAACCTGGCTGATAACACTGTTTTTATTATCGATGAGGCTTCGATGATTGCAGATGAATTTAACGAAACAGGTTCTTCGATACTGAGGGATTTGCTGGAGTTTGTGTACAACGATAAAAACTGTTTTTTGCTGTTTGTTGGCGATACAGCCCAGTTACCCCCGGTAGGAAGTTTAGATAGCCCTGCTTTAAACGAACAATATTTGAAAGACCATTTTTACCTCTCTGTTACTTCGGTAGAGTTGAAGGAAGTGGTACGGCAGGAGAAAAAGTCGGGAATCTTGGCCAATGCTACCATGCTGCGTAACCAGATTGCTAAAAACCCCGAAAATCCATTGCCTAAATTTCTGACTAAAAATTACAAGGATATTTACAATATGGCCGGTGCGCGTTTGGTAGAAGGACTTGAATATGCCTACCGCAAATTCGGCATCGAAAACACGCTGGTGGTTTGCCGCTCTAACAAAACGGCCAATGTATATAACCAGCAGATTAGGGCACGCTTGCTTTACCGCGAAGAGGAGCTTACTGGCGGCGATCAGATTATGGTGGTTCGGAATAATTATTTCTGGCTGCCCGATAATGATGAAACTGCTTTTATTGCCAATGGCGATATGGCTAAAGTAATCCGTGTAAGGGGAGAAGAAGAACGTTATGGTTTCCGTTTTGCCGATGCTACACTGGAGTTTATGGATTTCCCGGCGGCAGGACAAATTAGCTGTAAGGTGATGCTTGATACCCTGAATTTGGAATCGGCCAATTTGCCTTATGAGCAGAATAAAAAGCTTTTTGATGGCCTCAATGAAGATTATGAACACATTGCCAATAAAAGACAGCGCATGCTGGCCATAAAAGCCGATCCTTTTTATAATGCCTTGCAGATAAAATTTGCGTATGCGGTAACTTGTCACAAAGCACAGGGTGGGCAATGGGATGCAGTTTTTGCCGATCAGGGTTATTTAACCGAAGAGATGATAGACCTCGATTTTTTGCGTTGGTTGTATACCGCTGTAACCCGTGCAAAAAAAGAGTTATATTTAGTCAATTTTGCGCCACAGCTTTTTGCGAAGACCGCGCTGGAAGATTATTATTAAAATGATTACTCAGTTTTGAGGATAATACCGATTACTACTAACCAATTATATTATGGAGTTTGCTTTTAGTCTTAAAAACAAAGTGAAAATTGCCTTTTTACTTTTCTGCATCATGTGCTGTACATTGCTGATTCGTTTTCTGGAAGATAAAAGCGTAAAGAAAATTAACGAATCTTTTATTTCAATGTATAATGATAGGCTGGTACCTGCAACCGATCTGTATTTTATTGCCGAAAATTTGTACCATAAAAATGCTGTGCTGCAGGATGCTTTTATAACCGACAATGCCGTACCTGCTGTGGTAAGTATCACCAAAATTAACCAGCATAATCGCAAAATCGATTCGGCAATTCATAAGTATGGACTAACCCTGTTGGTAAAACAGGAAAAAAGCTTTCTCAACGACTTGAAAAATGCACTTTTCGTTCAAAAGGAGCTCGAAAATAAAGCACTTGGTCTGGGCAGTGCAGAAGGTAAAAAAGTTTACGAATCAGTAGGTCGTAATGCCGCTAACCAAACTTTCGATAAGCTTTCGGACTTAATAAAAATCCAGTCAAAGGTTGGTGATGAACTGATTAAGGATTCGAAAATATTTGTTTCAGGAACAAAGGTTTATTCTACTTTGCAGGTTATTCTCGCTATTGTAATCGGTATCATGATTGTAGCCATTATTTCGGCATCCAATGCTGTTAAAATCCATAATGAGAAGTTTAATCTAAATTAATTACCTAAATTTAGCCACAGATACACGGAAAGCACAGCAAATTAATCCGTGTAAATCTGAGCATCCGTGGCTGAATTTAGATAATCCGTCATCTCGACCGTATCGGAGAGATTTTGATTAGATTTAGCTTCGCTGAGCACTGCGTGGTTCTCCGTTCCGTTGCACAGCAGTCTAAATGACCACTACTCTGCGTCATCATCAGTTAGCAACCTGATCGAATCATCAGAAAGCATAATTAAACGCTCTTTGTATAAAGAACCAATGGTTTTCTTAAAGGCACTTTTGCTGATCTGGAAACGGTGATAAATCTCTTCCGGAGAGCTTTTATCGCCCAGTTCGATTGTACCGCCACTCTTTTTAAGGGCTGCCAAAATCATTTCTTTCGAATCTAAAATATGACCGTAACCACTTGGCTGTAAAGTAAGGTCGATTTTACCCTCTACACGGATTTTTTTGATCCATCCTTTGCGCATATCGCCAATCTGGATATTATCAAAAACCTCGTTGTGGTACAATAAACCAATATAAGTATTGTTAATAATGGCATTGAAACCCAGGTCTGTTTCCTCGGTAATCAATAAACTTACTTCGTCGCCTTCTTCGAAGTCGAAATTTTCTTCTTCTACAAAATCATATAGTTTTGATGAGGCGAGTAAGCGGTCGTTATTTTCGTCGAGATATACATAAACTACATATTTATAGCCCTTTTGCATCGGCCTCTTTTGCTCGCGGTCGGGTACATACACATCTTTATCGATGCCCAGATCCATAAAAACACCGTCTTCGTCAGAAACAACCTTTAAAAAAGCGAAATCGCCAACTTGGGCATAAGCTTTTTGTGTGGTAGCCGTTAAGCGACCGTCTTTTTGTACAAATACGAAAACCGAGATATTATCACCAATTTCGATCCCTTTAGGTACATGTACGTACGGCAGGATAACCAGTTTATCACCGTCGGTTAAATTTAAACCAGCTTCAGTTTTGCTTAATACTCTTAATTCGTTGTATTTTCCTATTTCAATCATTTTTTGTGGGTTTAACCATTTTCTTCAATGGCTTTTATGCTGCAAAGTTAACAATCTTTAAAGGCTATGCCCGATTTAAATTTTTTATATATTTTAGCGGCTTATCTAAATATGATCCATACATGAATAAGCAGATTCCTACATTTTTTTTAAGCGACGAGTATTTTATTGACGAAAAGGTAAACTTTTTAAAGTTTGCAAACGAGTACAAGGTTTACAACGATCAGGGCGCGCAAATTGGCATAATTAAACAACGCATCAGTGGCTGGCAAAAGGCACTAACCATTTTGATTGATAAACGGATGATGCCTTTTAAACTGGAAATTACCGATGTAAACGACCAGTTGCAGGCTACAATAAGCAGAGGGTGGACTTTCTGGATGTCGAAAATTACAGTTACCGACCCGGTGGGTGTGGAAGTAGGCATTATTAAGCAAAAATTTAAGTTTTTTAAACCTACATTCACCATTTCTAACCCGGTTTCGGGCGATGAGATTGCCAAAATAA
Organism: Sphingobacteriaceae bacterium; assembly: GCA_965284455.1. GTDB lineage: Bacteria > Bacteroidota > Bacteroidia > Sphingobacteriales > Sphingobacteriaceae > Pedobacter. The sequence goes on along the minus strand of OZ260086.1, from coordinate 2,523,532 downwards.
CCGGCGATTGGAAAGCATGGAATTTTAGTATTACCAACAATGCAGGTGCAGAACTGGGTAAAATAAGTAAAAAATGGGCTGGTGCTTTAAAGGAAGTATTTACCACAGCCGATAAATACAACGTTTCTATCGACCCAAGTTACGCAGAAAGTGATCAGAAAGTGGCTATCGTTGCAACCGCCATTACCATTGATATGGTTTTGAAGGAAAGTAAGTAGCGGGTTAATTGTTTAAATTGTTAAACTGTTCAATTGTTGGGGAACCAATAATTAAAATTAGTGAATTATTGAGTGGGCGCTTGCACATACATTCGTTCATTCAATACTTCATTCCTTCAGTTATTTGTTCATAATTTTCTTACAAACGAAATCAAATAATTGGGTTAAATTTGAACACCACAATTTAGGTACTTCATTGAATGGAAAAACCCAAAGCAGCCAAAAAGCCCAGTATTTTCAGTTTATTAGGAAACTACAGGGGCTTAATTTTAATGCTGATCCTGTTTGCCCTGTTAAGTAACGGCATAAACCTGCTCTTACCTAAAATCATTGCACACGGAATCGACTCTTATACCAATAAAACATTTCACCTCCAATCGATCCTGATTCAATTTGCCGGCGCAATTGTACTGGTTTTTATCTTTACTTATTTACAGAGTATTGTACAAACCTATGCATCGGAGCGGGTAGCACGCGATTTAAGAACAAAGCTTTCTGATCAGATTTCGAGGCAGAGCCATGCCTATATTATTCAGGCTAACCCTTCCAAACTGTTAACCAACCTCACTGCTGATGCCGATTCGATTAAGATGTTCGTGTCGCAGGCCATTGTTTCCATCTGTTCATCTATTTTTTTAATCGTTGGTGCCAGTATTCTGCTTTTAATGATCAACTGGAAACTGGCATTATGCGTTATTGCCATTGTACCGATTATAGGCGGAGCGTTTTTCTTCGTACTGAGTAAAGTGCGGGTGCTTTTTAAAAAGAGCCGGGAGGTAATCGACTGGTTAAACAAGGTAATTAGCGAGAGCATTTTAGGTGCTGCTTTAATCAGGGTAATTAACTCGCAACAGCTTGAATACAATAAATTTTTAGATGCAAATGCCAAAGCAAGGGATTTAGGACTTTCCATCCTGCGTCTTTTTGCCGGATTAATTCCGATTATCATATTTGTTTCCAATTTATCGGGCTTATGCATTCTGGTTTTGGGCGGACATTTTGTAATCAGCGGATCGATGAGCCTGGGCGAGTTCGCCGCCTTTAGCAGCTATCTGGCACTTATTATTTTTCCTATTTTGGTTATCGGCTTCATGAGCAATGTTATTGCCCAGGCTAGTGCCTCTTACCAACGCATAGAAAGCGTATTAAATGCAGCAGAAATTAAACATCCGGGTACACTAACTTCAACACTCGAGGGAAGGGTTGAGGCTAAGGATATTACATTGAATTTCGGACAGAAACCCATCTTAAAGTCTGTATCGTTTTCTGCCAAAGCAGGATCTAAAACAGCTATTATAGGTCCAACAGCGGCAGGAAAAACCCAATTGCTCTATATTTTAACCGGATTGATTGAGACTGAAAGCGGCGAAGTCCTTTTTGATAACCATGAAATTAAAAACTACAATCAGGAAGAGTTTCACAAGCAGGTAGGCTTTGTGTTTCAGGATAGCATTATGTTTAACATGAGCATCCGCGAGAATATTGCCTTTAGCGATACCGTTACCGATGCCTTTTTAGCCAAAGCAATTGCTACAGCCGAACTTAAGGATTTTGTAGATGCATTGCCAGATCAGTTAAATACCATTATTTCTGAGCGGGGCAGCAGCCTTTCAGGCGGACAAAAACAACGCATTATGCTGGCCAGGGCATTAGCCCTTAATCCTAAGGTGTTGCTGCTCGATGATTTTACTGCCCGGGTAGACGCCAATACCGAAAAGCGGATTTTGGCAAATATCCAGCAAAATTACCCTGGTTTAACCCTCATATCCGTTACCCAAAAAATAGCTTCTGTTGAACATTATGATAAAGTCATCTTGCTGATGCAAGGCGAAATTATTGCAGAAGGAACCCATCAGGAATTGCTGAAAAGCAGTCCTGAGTACGTTCAGATTTACAATTCACAACAGAGCACCAGTAATTATGAACTACAATCTTAATCAGCTTAGCGAAAAGCGCGAGAAGCAATCGACCTTTAAGTCGCTTAATAGCCTGCTTAAACTGATCTCGGCAGAGCGTAGAAACCTTTGGCTGGCGCTTGTTATTATTTTAATTAACTCGGGTTTACTGCTGCTTGGGCCATTGCTCGTAGGCCACACGGTCGATACTTATATCCGCACCAAACAGTTTCATGGTGTACTCGTTTTTGGCGGCATTTTGCTGGCCATGTACATGGTTGCAATGGTTACAGGCTATACGCAAACCAAATTGATGGGCGGCGTAGGTCAGCGGATGTTGTACACCTTGCGCAATGCAATTTTTAATAAACTACAGGAATTTCCGGTTTCATTTTTTAACCAGAACAAGGCCGGCGATCTCATTTCGAGGGTGAATAACGATACCGATAAAGTAAACCAGTTTTTTTCGCAGTCGCTGATGCAGTTTATCAGCAGTATTGCAACGATGATTGGTGCGGGTATTTTTCTGCTTTCTATCAATATCGAATTGGGGGCAGCAACACTGGCACCTGCAGTAGGGATTGTTGTTTTTACCATCGCCTTATCGCCCTGGGTAAAAAGGCGGAATGCCAAAAATTTAAAGAGTGTGGGCGGTATGAGTGCCGAAATTCAGGAAAGCCTGAACAATTTTAAAGTAATTATTGCCTTTAACCGACGCGATTATTTCAGGAAACGTTTTGATGAAGCCAATAAAGAAAACTATAAAACCGCTATTGGGGCAGGTTTAGCCAATAATATTTTTGTACCGGTTTATGGTCTGTTATCGAGCACTGCACAGCTGATTACCTTGTTATTTGGCATTTATTTAATTTCGACCGGAAGCTTTACGCTGGGTTTATTGGTGAGTTACATTGCTTACACGACCAACTTTTATAATCCGCTAAGGCAACTGGCCGCCCTGTGGACGAGTTTTCAGGTGGCAATGGCCAGCTGGGACCGTATTTCGCAGATTTTAATGCTCGAAAGCGATTTAAAACAGATTGAAGATAAAGGAACTGTTACCAGCGATGCTTTACTGGAGTTTAAAAACGTGCATTTCTCATATGATGAATCGAAAGAGATTCTGCATAACATTAACCTCAAATTTGAGAAGGGTAAAACTTATGCACTAATCGGTCCAACCGGGGGCGGTAAAACCACTACGGCCTCATTAATTTCGCGGTTATACGATGCCACCAAAGGCACTGTGCTGTTAAATGGCAAAGATATCCGTTCATTTTCGGCGGCAGAGCGAACACAAAAGATCGGTTTTATTTTACAGGAGCCATTCTTATTTACCGGAACGGTGAAAGAAAATATCCTTTACGGCAATAGTCAGTACCAGCATGTAAGTGATGAGGCGCTCGAAAAAATAATTGAAGAAGCTAATTTAAATGCGCTCCTGGCCATTTTTGACGAGGGATTGAATACGCCAATTAACTCCTTATCGGATAGTATAAGTTTAGGCCAAAAGCAATTGATTGCCTTTATGCGTGCGGTGCTGCGTAATCCGGAGTTGCTGATCCTGGATGAAGCCACAGCCAATATCGATACCATTACTGAGCAGCTTCTGGGCGATATTTTAAATAAATTATCGAAAGAAACCACATTGGTCATTATTGCACACCGCTTAAATACCATCGAAAACGCCGATGAAATTTATTTTGTGAACGAAGGCGAGGTACAAAAAGCCGGTACGCTTAACGATGCACTGGATATGTTACTAAAGGGAAAGCGTGTAAGTTAATATTTTTATAGACCTTACAGGTTTTAAAAACCTGTAAAGTCTGGAAATCAAATCATCAACAATGAAAAAATATTTTTTCGCTCTGGCATTTTCTGCCATCAGTGTAGCAGCATTTGCACAAAGTGCAAAACAGAACCTTTTTGTTCAGGATAGTTTAAAGCTAATTTCTTCGCAGTTTAAATTTACCGAAGGGGCTTCGGTAGATAAGCAGGGCAATGTTTTTTTTACCGATCAGCCGAACGATAAAATCTGGAAGTATAGTACCGATGGCAAACTGAGTGTGTACATGGACAAATCGGGTAGGGCTAACGGAACTTATTTTGATAAAAAAGGTAACCTGATTGTTTGTGCCGACGAGCACAACGAAATCTGGACGATAGATAAAAATAAAAAGGTTACAGTGCTTTTCAGCGATTTTGAAGGCAAGAAAGTAAACGGTCCGAATGATATCTGGCTGGATGCAAAAGGTGGTATTTACTTTACCGATCCTTATTATCAGCGCGATTACTGGACCCGGAAATCACCTGAAATCGAACCTCAAAGGGTTTATTATCTGCCAAAAGGAAAAAAAACAGCTATTGTTGTTGCCGATAATGTATTAAAACCGAATGGAATTGTGGGTACACCAGATGGAAAGTTTTTATACGTGGCCGATATGAAGGCCAATAAAACTTACCGCTATAATATTGAGCCTAATGCATCATTAACCGGTCAAACCTTAATTTTAAACCAGCATTCTGATGGCATGACGCTCGATACCGAAGGCAATATTTATGTAACCGGTAAGGGCGTAAATATTTACAAACCAAATGGCGAACAAATTGGCCACATTGATATACCTGAGGAGTGGTGCGGTAACCTTTGTTTTGGTGGAAAGCAAAAAAACATGCTTTTTATAACGGCTTCAAAATCGATTTATACCATTAAAGTAAATGCAAGAGGAATAGAGTAGATTTTTTATTTTCAGTAAATTTTGAAAGTTTAATATTTTGTTCTATTTTTGAATCAACAAAATGTTAAATATGAAAGCGCTCCATAATCAAAAACTATTAGGTTTTTTAGTCCCAAATTTTTTAATTATCAGCATTATTGGGATAAACAGATTTGTACTCCAGGCAGGAAGTGGTGGAGTTTTAGTTTTTTCTGAATTTATTATTCTCCCTATTTTGATGGGGATATTTGCTGCCTGGTTTTGGAGAGACTTAAAACTGAACAGTAAAACACTAATCTGGTATTCGATATTGAATGGCTTTTTTGCCATTGTACTCAGTTTTTTATTTCTTGGCGAAGGAACCATCTGCCTGATCATTGTATCGCCACTTATTTTTGCCTTTGTAGTTACTGGAGCGTTTATAGGCAAAGTGATGTTTAAAAAGAATAAACAGACCTTAAACATGAGCTTCGTTTCGCTACTGCTTGCCGTTTTTATTGTCGATTCGATATCAGATCACCATTATGAGAATATGGTTTCTGATGAGATCATTATCAAGGCCAGTCCGGAAAAGATCTGGAAAAATGTAGTGGCTTTTGATAAAATTAACAACCCCAATAACTACTGGCTTTTTAAGGCGGGTATGCCTAGCCCCATGCAAACCACGGTTACTGGCTACAAGAATGGTGCTGGCCGAAAATGTATTTTTAGCAACGGATATACTTTCGACGAAAAAATTGTAACCTACGAAGAGAATAAAAATTTAACTTTCGATATTGTTAACCAACCGAAAGACCCTGAAATAATGGGGCATATTGATATCGATCGCGGTCAGTTTCTATTGCAGGATAATGGCGATGGCACTACCACACTTGTTGGAAATAGCTGGTATAAACTGCAGGTTTTCCCAACCTGGTACTACGATTTATGGGCAGAAAGCATTACCCGTAATGTTCATTTGAGGGTAATGGAACACATTAAAAAACTTAGCGAAAATTAATGTTCCGTTTCATTGTTCACCGGCTTAATTTTCTTAAATCGATGCCGCTGTTCGCATTGGTGTATGATAGTTGCTTAAAAATGTGGCTGTTGCTAACTGCACCAAAAAAGTTAAGCTGGTTTGATGAACTTGAAAATGAAGTGCTGAGCTGGGAGGGAACAAATATCAGTTTACATAAATTCGGAGGAACGCAGTTTAACTATCAGCAAAAGGAGATTGGCCATTTACACAGCAATGGTATACTGGATATCTTGTTTAGCAGGAAAATAAAACAAGAGTTACTGGCACTTGGAAGGGTAGAAGAACACCATGTTTTTAAAAAATCGGGCTGGGTTAGTTTTTACATGCTAACAGAGAACGATCTTGGAAATGCTAAATTTTTATTGAAAATGGCGTACAACAGCATGGTTTAACAGCTGTTCAGTACAGGTAAAATATTGGTGCCATTTTTTTTCTGTTCAGTTTATTCAGACGCCAAAAATATTAAACGCATTAATTAGTTTTGGGTTCCTACTTATAGGGATAGACGACTATGAAAAAGCCCTCTCAGGATTGAAGGGCTTTTTTACTTTTTACGGGTTGTTACGATTTTAGATTCTGCATGTAACCAGTTGGTGTAACCCCAAACTCTTTTTTAAACGCCTTTGTAAAGTACGATTGTGTTTGTATGCCTATACGGTACATTACTTCGGTCATCAGTACATCCTCTGTTTTCATAATTTCGATTGCTTTTCTAAGCCTTGCCGATCTTACAAACTCTCCGATGGATTGCCCTGTAATGGATTTAATTTTTTGGTGAAGTTTGGTTCTGTTCATACCAATTTCTCTACACAAATAATCAATATCCATTTCAGGATTAATCATTTCCGCATCGCACTATAAGTCGATGATTAGGCTTTTGTAAAAATAAAGTGAGCGCACAATTTCTGCTGCATTTTGGGGTTTAATGATAAAGGTTTTTATTTGAAAACTGAATGTATAGGTGCTGTTACAATTCACCACCATTCAGATAATTTTTTAAATTAGCATATATTAAAAAAAACCTGATAGCTTATGGAAAAACTTAAAGAAGAAACCAAAATCAAAGCTTTCTTAAGCAGGATAAAAACAGAATGGCCCGGTATAGTGGAGCGCTTTGAATTTAAAACAGGAAGTGTAATTTACGTTCATCTGAAAGAAGGCGTATCCAGTATGGATTTTCTGGGTAAACTTTCGCGACAGGTTGAGCGTTTTGTAGATTTTACCATGCCCATTATTCTTTATCACATTGAAAGTGATGGCATGAATTTAAGATCACATCCAATTAACTGGTATTCATCTATTGCGCAAAGCAAGCTTTGATAAACCTGATTTGCAGTTAACTAAGGCTGATTATTTCGGAATAGTGTAAACGTAAACTTTACAGTTGTAAAACTTTTTGTTCATTATTGTCAATTTTATCTGTCTGTAATTTTGGTTTTTGGGTTTTAATCCTATTTTTGGGTCTTTAAATTTAAAAACATCCAGTATAATGAAAAACGGAACAGTAAAATTTTTTAACTCGGAAAAAGGCTTTGGCTTTATTAAAGAAGAAAGCGGAACTGAGATTTTTGTGCATGCATCAGGTCTGATTGATGAAATCAGAGAAAATGATACAGTTGAATATGAAGTTCAAGAAGGCAAAAAAGGCCTTAATGCAGTGAAAGTAAGAGTTGTTTAATTCTTCCCCTAAAAAGATTTTGAGCAGGATTTAGTCCTGCTTTTTTTTTGACTTATTTTTTTTGATTCTGTACTTGTTTGTTCGCATTACAGGCTAACTGATTAAGTTATAATGCTGTTTAGAAAATGAATAAGGCCGGTTGAAAAAAAATCGTGCTCATTTTTAACGAATTACCTTTTTTAACATTTTCAGGGGGCATTTGTATAGTTGTTTTCTGGATTGGATTTTTATTTTTGTTACTGTCGATACAGTCGGCCAGAACCAGAAAAACTAAATATTTTTGCAACTTTCTATTTTTTCAGCATCTACGCCTGCCACATACAATAAACGTCTGGATGAAGGTACTTTTATGGCGGCCGCACAATTTGTGATGGCGCTTAATTTTGCAACAGAGTTTGAGCTTTTAAGCCTTTCGGCTATGAACGTGCAGGCGATAGCTAAAAAAGGCGGACTCGTATTTGTAAGAAATGGAAAGCTGAAAATGCACCCCGAGATTTACGATCACCTTTCGCTCATATCCATTTCTTCTATTTGCGCTTCGAGTGTTTATGCTCACGGGCTCAATAAAATTTCAACAGAAATTATACACCTGCCTTACAGCGATGGTTTGTTGGATGTTAAGGGAGCAGAAGAAGATTACATGGCTTTTAAGCGCTTGTGCAGTCCGGTTTGCAGATTTTTTCTGCTTCACCCTAAAAAAGTACAGTGGTCGGCTATTTTGGCTGCATTCAGGTTCTTTTTAATGGACGGCATTTGGGAAGTGGTTGCTTTTGTAGCTAAGGCCATCCATCAGGCCGATGCCGATGTATGTTCGTGTGCACAACTTTTAGATGAAATGCAAAAACAGGATTGGTATCCCGGTTTTGCCTTATCCCTTCAAAATTTCCACCAATCCAGGTACCCCTTAAGCAAAGCCAGCTTAACTGCCGAGCTTCCTGAAATGGCTTAATACAGGCTATTTTAAATAGTTTTCGAGCATCTCAACAATAGGGCCTTCTATTGTCCTGTTGCCCATGTTATTCAGTTTCTGCTGAGACGAATTGTGTTTTTCGATATAGGTAGCTTCAGTTCTGTTGAATTTTAGATAACCTTGTTCAAAATAACGTTCCTCTATCTCCGAAGAAGAATCTAGCGAACGGAACCATAATTTGATCAATGAGCCTGTCATTTTATCAAAATAAAGCCAGTGATAGGTTGCCTCTGCATCTGCATTTGGAGGCAAATCAAGACGTTGTATTTCTAGGATAATTGTTTCTGAATTTTGGAAGAAGTATAAAACCCTGTATTTAGCCGACATGTGGCAAAAATAAGACTTAATTTTTGATCAGAAAAGGGAATTATGTTGTTTAGATTGAATTAAGATTAAGACATTTATTGTATAAAAATACAGATTGCCTGGTAATGAGGGAAGTACTAAACTGCTTAAGGTTTAAGGTGGAAGTTTTAGGGTTTAGGGTTCATTGAACAAGCTTGAAGGTCAAATGTTTAAGCTTTTAGGTCAAACGATTAGGGTCGGAGGGTAAATGATTAAGCTTTTAGCTCATTTACATGTTTCATTACGATTAGCTTCGCTGAGCACTCCGTGGTTCCCACCTGCGGGAATGACGATCACCTTATATGTACTTAGCTGTCTAAGGCGGCAAATTATTAATATTTCACACCACATCAGACACCTTAGGGCACCTAAGTTTTTAACGCCTGCCTGAACGGGAATAACTATCCTGTTTACTATTTAAGCGCATTAATGTTTTTCGCCTTTAATTACTTTAAACAAATGAAAAACATGCGGAAATAGAACATCCATACTTTCTGCTACGCCATTTTTGGAGCCTGGAAAGGTAAGTACAAGTGTTTGGCCAATAAAACCCGCTACGCCCCTGGAAAGCATGGCATAAGGCATACGCTCTTGCCCGTAATGGCGCGCAGTTTCCATAATGCCTGCTATAGGCCGGTCAATTAAAGGCAAAATGGCTTCGGGGGTAACATCACGTGGCGAGAGCCCGGTGCCTCCGGTAAAGATCAACAGCTGGTAGCCTGCATTGCTCAGTTCAGTGGCTTTATTGCCAATGGCTTTAACGTCATCTGGTACGATTTCATATTTTTCGGTATCAATGCCAAACTGTTCGAGACGTGCAATAATGGCCTTGCCCGAGCTGTCTTGTGCTTTGTTCTCGTAAACCGAATCAGAGCAAACCACAACTGCAGCCTTAATTTCAGGAAACCGTGCATTTTTAAGGTCTGATTTGCCGCCCGATTTTTTAAGGAGCTTAATATTGGCTATTTCTACACCTTTATCAATCGGTTTAAGCATATCGTACATGGTTAATGCCGCAACAGAAGCACCATGCATGGCTTCAACTTCAACACCGGTTTTATAAACGGTATGTACTTCAACGGTAATGATGACCTCCAGACCGATAATTTCGTAGGTAATAGCGGTATACTCGACCGGAAGGGGATGGCAATCGGGAATAACATCACTGGTTTTCTTTACGCCAAACAGTCCGGCAGCACGTGCAAATTCGAATACATCGCCTTTGGGTATTTTGCGTTGCTCAATGGCATCGATGGTTTCCTGTTTCGATACTTTTACAGTCGCACAGGCAATGGCAATCCTTAAACTGTTCGATTTCTTTGTGATGTTAACCATATTAAATATTTTCTTTCCACTGGTGGCTTTCGTCTTCAAATATTTCTTTACCCAACCGGTAATTCTGCTTTTAAGCGCTCTACCACTTCGCTACAGGCGTCAATTGCAGGTTTGCGGTGCGCAGAAGAGGTAAATACAAACAGGCAGATTTCGCCAGCCTTAATGTTACCCAAACTGTGGTAAACATGCATACAGCTAAGTGGGTATTTTGCAAAAACAGTTTCCCTTATCTCGTGCATTTTTTCGAGTGCAAGGGGTTCGTAAGCTGTATATTCGATTGCCGCAACAAGTTTGCCGCCTATTTCATCTTTGCGTACCTGGCCCATAAAAATACTGTGGCCGCCAATACCCGTTTTACTAGAGTGTTTGGCAATGCTATCGGCAATAAAGGCCGGTTCTATTTTGCCTTGTACAAATATGTTTTTGATCTTCTTTTCGCTCATGTTAGGGTCTGATAAAATAATCTCTCCATTTAACAATTCCACCTTTTAAGCTGTATATTTTTTTAGCACTACCAAATTTCTCCTGTAATGCTTCGGCGGCGGCAACGCTTCTAATCCCATGCTGGCAAATTAAAACCACATGTTTTTGCGAAAATCCTTTGGTGATAAAGTTGGCCAATTCAGACATGGGTACCTGTGTGAAAATCTGTTTATCCAGTACTGGTACTTCATGTTTTTCGCGCACATCGATCAGTATTACCGATTCTTGTTGCCTGAGTTTGGTGAGCGTTGCTGTATCTATCTCTTCGTATCCGTGGGGAGCTTCGCAGGTATCCTGATATTCCATAGTTAAAAATTCAGCAACGCTTTTGGGCAAAATATAGTTATTGGCCTGACTGATGCTGATGATGTATTGCTGGTGTGTAAGTAAATTGTAGTTAAGTATTTTATTGCGCAGCGACTCGCCCGTTTTGGTAATCAGTTTAATGGTTTCGGCTGCTGCCATTGTACCAATTATGCCCGGCAAAACTCCTAAAACGCCATTTTCTGCACAATTTGGAATCTCGCCCTTGCCTGGCGGTACCGGAAAAATATCACGGTAATTGGTACTTCCGGCTAAATTATCGGCAGCATTAAATATAGCCAGCTGACCTTCAAAACCCGAAACGGCCGCAAATATTAAAGATTTGCTGAGCAGGGCACAGGCATCGTTAATCAGGTACCTCGATTCAAAATTATCGGTCCCATCCAGAATATAGTCATAGCGGGATAAAATATCGAGGATATTGCCCTTCTGCAGCCGGATAGGGTGCGTAACAATTCCAATTTGGGGATTCATTTCCTGCAACCTTTTTGCTGCTACCTCTGTTTTTAATTTTCCGATATCGGCAGTGGTAAACAAGATCTGGCGGTGCAGATTAGATAATGATACCGTATCATCATCTACAATCCCTAAATGGCCAATGCCAGCAGCTGCCAGGTATTGCAATGCCGGGCAGCCCAATCCGCCGGCGCCAATAACCAGCACCTTTGCTTTTAACAGCTGCTGCTGTGCCGCTTCGCCAAATCCTTTCAGGATAATCTGCCTGTTGTATCGTTCTGCACTCATTTTTATTATCCTCCTGAAAAGGGCGGCATAATGGCCAATATATCTTTATGGTTAACTGCGCTGTTCTCCTGCACCAGGTGGTTGTTTAACGCAAATTTGTATTTAATGTCTTTCAGCTTCGGAAACAGCGTTTCTAAATGTATTTTTAACTTATCGGTATCGGCAATTTCAGCGATATCAATTTTTTGATTGCTGATAAATTCTGCAATCTTTCCAAAACTGATGATTTCAATTTCCATGAGGCTAATTTACCTGTAAGATGTTGATTTTGCTCAATCCTTTTACAAATCGCCTGCCGGTTGCAAAATCACTCGCTGTAATAATGGCAATATTACCTTTTTCGGCTTTGGCCGGATGGGTATCATAACTGGTTAAAACGAGTAACTGGTTTCCGGTTGGAGAGTTAAAAATCTCGTTCCATGAATATACCACCTTATAATTATCGGTTGCCGTAAATACCAGATAGAATTCACTCAGTTTTTTAGGCGAATCGGTATTGATTTCTATTTTGGCCAGAATATCTTTTAAAAGCACACCTTTAACATTTTTAATACTGCTTTTGCGCTGCATTAAATGGTTAAAAACAGTAACACTGTCTAAACTAACGGTTTTGTATTGCTTTAAATCGGCAAGGTTAACAGTTAAAGTATTTTTAACCTTTCCTTCAATTGTAAATTGCTTGCTTTCCTGAGCCTTAGCTGTAAAAGCGACAAATATTAAGACGATAAATAAGTATTTCATATTAAGCATGGGTAAATAGGAGTTTATAAGCGGCTAAGGCCAATACACAGGCCAGCACATTTTTTAATACAGTTTGCGGGAATTTTAGCGCACCAAAATAAGCACCACAAATACCACCTGCAAAGGCAACGCCTACATAAGCCAGCATGTGGCTGTTAAATTCAAAACCTTTAATTAACTGGCCGCCTAAACCTGAAATGGAATTTACAAAAATGAAAGCTGCACTAATGGCTGCGGTTTGTTTCTGATCGGTCCATTTTAACAACAATAATACCGGTGAAAGGATAATGCCACCACCAATACCAATCATGCCCGATAACAGGCCGATAATGCCGCCAATGGCGAGTGATAAAGGAATGCTGGAAGGCTTAAAATCTTTGGGATCGGTATTTTTAAAGAAGAAAAAACGGATTACCGGAATGAGCAGGAGTACCCCCAGTATTTTTTTATAGATGGAACTTTCAATGGCCATCATCCCACCCACAAAAGATAGCGGGATGGAGGCCAGGGCGAATGGCCAAAAGGTTTTCCATTTAAAATGGCCGCCACGGTAAAACTGGATAAATGAAGTAGAAGAAACAAAAAGGTTAAGCAGCAGCGCTGTGGGTTTCATTACGGCAGGCGAAATGGCGAAAATGGCCATTAAGGCCAGGTAGCCGCTTGCACCACCATGACCTACCGAAGCATATAAAAAGGCAACGATGAACAGTAAACAGTAAAACAGGATCAAGCTCTCTTGCATGGTTATTGGGGTAAAATCAGAACGGTTACAGTTTCTCCTTTTTCGAAATCTTCCTGCATTTCGTTAAGGCATATCAGGCAATTGGATTGGGCAAAGGAACTCAAACGGTATGATTCCTGCGCGCCAAGCGGGCTAACCTTTCCGTTTTCGTATTTGCCTTTCAGAAAATGGGTAAGTCCGGCAGGTTTGGTATAAGCATGGGTAAGCACGGCCTTCACTTCGGTTACCGTATTACTTTTTTGCGATAGCGCTTTTATGGAAGGCAACACATAGTTGTAATAACAGCTCAGCACGGAAGATGGATTGCCGGGTAAGCCAAATATTAATTTCCGGATATATGTGCCAAAGTATAAGGGTTTGCCTGGTTTTTGTTTCACTTTATGGAAAACCTGTTTTACCCCACAACGGCTGGCGGCTTCAATTACGAAATCGTAATCGCCTACGCTCACACCCCCGGTTAAGAGCACCACATCATTTTGGTTCAAAGCTTTTTGAAGTACATTTTGCAGAATATCCAGGTCATCATCAGCCTCATAAACCGTAATATTGGTTATGCCTTCTGCCTTTAGTGCCGCAGATAACGAGTATGAATTAGATTCGTATACCTGGCCAAATGCAAGTGTTTCTCCGGGTTTTTGCAATTCTTTACCGGTTACAATAATGGCAATTTGTGGTAAAGGAAATACTAATACATCGGTAATACCAATGCCTGCTAAAAAGCCTACAGCAGCGGGGCTCAACAGGTCGCCTTTTTCCATGGCCAATGCACCCGATGCAATTTCAGAGCCTGTCGCGCGTACATTTGCGCCTGGCTTTAAATTAGCATCCTGTAAAGTGATTTTATCGCCTGTGCGGGTAATTTTTTCCTGCATTATCACAGTGTCGGCTCCATCGGGCAGTGGGGCACCGGTAAAAATCCGGCTGGTTTCGCCTGCTTTGATGGTTAGATTGGTTGGGGTACCGGCCGCCATTTCGCCAATCAGTTGCAGTTCTTTTTCATGGTCTGCAAATTTCAGGGCATAACCATCCATTGATGATTGTCTGAATGCCGGAATATCGAAACGTGCATAAACATTGGCAGCCAGAATATGGCCCGAAGCCTGGCTCAGCGCAATTGCAACAGGTGTTAACGGTGTAATATTTTCGGAAATGAGGTCTTTTGCTGCTTTAACGCTAATCATGAATATTTTATCCTCCAATGGTAATCATACTCCTGTTTTGAATGGTTGCCGCATCGATTTTTTCAAAATCAGGTGCCAATTGGCCACCAAGGGCTTTTTTCTTGCTCCAGATAGACGCTTCAATAAGTGGGAGTATGGCTTCTTTTTTTCTGAGTGCGGTAAGCAAATCGGTTTCGCTATCCGAAAAGAGACAGTTTTTTAATTTGCCATCTGCGGTCAGGCGCATGCGGTTACAGGTATCACAAAAGGGGTTGGTCATGGTGCTGATTACCGCGAATGAGCCATCGTGACCGGGTATCATAAAATTTTTGGCTGTATCGTGTGCTTCGCCCTTTAGTGGGAGCGCCGTGAAATCTTTTTCAATAATGGCTAAAATCTCAGCTAAAGAAAACATTTTGTTACTGGTCCATTTGTTGCCGCTAAAAGGCATAAACTCAATAAACCGCACCTGGATAGGGTTGTGTTTGGTCCAGCTGATAAAATCGGTAATTTCGTTATCATTGAGGCCTTTCATTACCACCATGTTAATTTTTACCTTGATTTTGTGCTGCAAAAGCAGTTCGATGTTGCTGCGTACCTGGTGAAATACATCTCTCCGGGTAATGAGGAAAAATTTTTCGGGCTGTAACGTATCGAGACTGATATTGATGGACTTAATACCTGCTGCGATTAAAACGGGCAGCATTTCTGCAATACGCGTTCCGTTAGTGGTAATGGTTAGTTCAACAGGGAGTTTCCCGAGTGCAGTAATAATTTGTGCAGCATCTTTACGCACTAAAGGCTCGCCGCCGGTTAACCTGATCTTTTTTACCCCATTGGCCACAAAAATTTCTGCCAGCTGGATAATTTCATCCGTTTGCATTAGCCGGGAGGCCGGAGTAAAATCGTATTCTTCTTCGGGCATACAATAAAAGCAACGGAAATTGCAGTTATCTGTGAGCGAAATACGCAGATAATCGTGTACCCTTCCGAAAGAATCTTTTATCATTTGCCTTTTGTTTATTTAATATTACCAGATGTATGCCCCTATTAATGGCCGATATACGGTTATTTGTAGGTTTATCTCAAGTTATAGGATGAAATATGTCTGCTAAATGCTGAAATGTTTCAATAACTACTGCTAATTTATGCATTATCTGTTGTAAAATAACGGAAAAGCAGGTGAAAGAATATAGAAAATGACAAATTGTTGTCCAGGAAAGTATTGTTGCTCCGTTAGAAGGGATCGGAATGAAACACTTCCAGGTGGGTGCAATGCAAACCAATACTGTTAAATAGCTCGGTAATTTCCTTTGTCCAATCTTTGTTCGAATCTACACGAAGAATTTTATCACTATCCCACAAATCGATATTCCATTTAATTTCTTTAAAGTAACGGTTCAGCAACGGACTAATTTTACTCAATTCGTTATCCGTGAATACATTTGTTTTGAAGACAGAGATCATAAAAGTAAGATTTAGGTTTATTTTATGTGTAGACGAATGACTGGAGCAATTACTTTAAATTAATGCGATTTTTTTAAGATTGATCAAATTTTTGTCTTCTTAACCCAAAAAAATCGTGGGGGTTATAAATGTAGCCTTATCCTTAAAAAAATAATTTGTAAGGATAGCTGTATTTAACCGACTAAAGGATTAAGCAGTATATTTAGGTTAGATAAGATGAGAACATGCAAAAAGAAATAGATCGGGATGTTAACCAGCCGCATAAAGGCTCCGATCCGCTTAAGTGGGTAGAACAATATGCCGATTATCTTTATGGCTTTGCCATGTCGAGATTAAGAAATGAGGATGTGGCAAAAGATTTAGTACAGGATACTTTTTTGGCAGCTTTGCAGCGTTCGGGCCAATTTGAAGGGAATAGTAAGGAGAAAACATGGTTAACGGCCATTCTTAAAAACAAGATTGCAGATTTTTACCGGAAACAGTTATCGGGTACTTTAAAAGATTTAAAAGCAACTGATGCCGAAAACGAGCAAAGCGATTTTTTTGATGCAGAAACAGGCCATTGGAACGAGCCTTATATGCCCCGTACGTTTGGTTTAGAAACCCATGATCCATTGATTTTAAAAGAACTCGGTACCATTTTAAATGCATGCCTGGCCAAATTGCCCAGGCTATGGTTTTCGGTATTTGCGATGAAACATATGGATGACCTGGAATCGGAACAGATTTGTGTGGAGCTAAAACTCAGTTCGTCCAATTTTTGGGTAATTATGCACCGGGCAAAGCTAAATCTGCGCAACTGCCTTCAAAAAAACTGGAACTAACATGACCAACGCATTAAAAAATATCATTTACAACTGCAAACAGGCTACCTTTTTGATCGAAAAAAGAATGGCCGGGAAAATTACAGCAGTAGAAGCGGTACAACTAAAAGTTCATTTGGCTGGCTGTTCGGTTTGCAGGCTTTACCAGGAGCAAAGCGTACTCATCAATAAGTTGTTTACCGGATTGTCCACAGCTGGTTTTAAATTAGATGAAACTTTTAAAAGTAAACTGGTTAAAAAGCTGGAGGAAGAAATAAATAAAAATTGATTTTTATTGTAAGGTATTTCATTATTCTCCGACAAACGTTTAAAAACAATTAAAATATCCGTAAAACTTTAAACCATTAACAAAATGAAAAGAATTATCCTATCCCTGGCCCTGGTAGGTGCCCTGTGTTTACAGGTAAAGGCACAAAAAGGATTAACAGTAGGCTCAAAAGCCCCATTATTTAGCGGGGTAGACCAAAACGGTAAAGCAGTGAGCCTAAAAACTGCACTTAAAACGCACCGTGCTGTTGTGTTGTTTTTTTATCGTGGGCAATGGTGTCCGTTTTGCAATAAGCACATTAAAGAACTTCAGGATTCTTTACAGCTGTTAACCAGCAAAGATGCCTACGTAATTGGTGTAACGCCCGAAACCAAAGAAAATATAGCGAAAACCATAAAAAAAACAAATGCAGGTTTTTCGATTTTGCAGGATAAAGACGATGCCATTATGAAAGCTTACGATGTAAACTTTGAGATGGATGAAGCCACATTTACAAAATACAAAGGTTACGGAATAAACCTGGAAACCAATAATGGCAATAACAGGCATACGCTTCCGGTACCGGCCACCTATATTATCGATAAATCGGGAAAGATTAAATACATTCATTTTGATCCCGATTATCAGAAAAGAGCTTCTGTAAAGCTTTTGTTAAGTCAGCTTAATTGATATTTAGTTTTTGAATACTCTTTTCAATCATCTTTTTATCGGCTGCAGTGACGGCCAAATCAATTGCAGTTTTCAAGTGCTTTAAAGCTTTTTGATCATCAATTCCGCTGTATAGATTGCCCAGGAGCGAAAAATAAAGGTGATTGTCGTTTAGGTTTAGCTTTTCTGCTTCTGCTATGGCGGCAGCTTTTCCGTTGGTTTTGGCCAGGGCGAAAGTGCGGTTCATGGCTATAATAGGAGAGTATTCGAGAATAAGGAGCTGATTGTACAGTTGGAGGATATTTTCCCACTTTTCAGCGCGATCTGCTTTATGGGTATGCCAGTAGGCAATGGCCGCTTCGAGGTGATATTTAGTTAAGGTATCGCCCTTTGAAGCACGGTTGAGGTAATAAATGCCCTGTTCTATCAGTTCTTTATTCCACAGTTTTTCATCCTGGTCTTCGTATAAAATTGCTGTACCACTGGCATCGGTGCGGGCATCGAAGCGGGACGCATGGAAACACATCATCGAAAACAAAGCATTTACTACGGGTACATCGGTAATGGCATTGCTGATTAATAAATAATTTAACCGCATGGCCTCTGCACAAACATCTTTGCGAAGGGTAGCATCGTTCGATACTGAATAATAACCTTCTGAGAAGAGCAAATAGAGGGTAGTAAGCACAGTTTCGAGCCTTTGGTTAATCGCTGCAATTTTAGGCTGTTCGATCTTAATACCCGCCTCTTTCAGTTTTTCTTTGGCCCGTTTTAGCCTTTTGTAAATGGTATCTTTACCTGTTAAAAATCCATCGGCAATTTCCTGCACCCCGAAACCGCACAACAAGTTCAGGGCCAATGCAATTTGGGCTTCTTTTGAAATTACGGGATCGCAGACTGTAAACATCATGGCCAGCTGACTATCGTTGATGTTTTTGTCTGATAAGTCGATATCAATTTCTGTATCAGTTTCTGTTTCGATCTGGATCTGGTTAACCAGTTTTTGCTCGAAAACAGCATGGTGCCTGAGGTAATTTTTCGTTTTATTTTTGGCAACCGTGTATAACCAGGCAGTAGGGTTTTCGGGAATGCCTTTTATACTCCACGATTCGGTGGCAGTTAAAAAAGTGTCGCTTACAATATCTTCAGCTGTTTCGATATGATCGATACCGAACCGGTAACAGAGTACCGAAACAATTTTACGATACTCTGTTCTGAATAAGTGAGGTATAAGTACGCTTTCTTCCATGGATGGATTAAAGATAAGCTTTTTGGTTATCGGTTAGGCAGTAGGGGTAACAGCCATTCTGATTTCCACATTACCACCCAGATTTAATATCGGGCAGCCTTTGGCAATTTCTGCCGCTTCATCGTAATCTTTGGCTCTGATTAACACCAAACCACCGATCGATTCTTTAATTTCAGCATAGGGACCGTTAATTACATTTTTATCGGCATGCACTACTCTGCCTTCCAAATCCCAGCGTTGTAATGGCCTAACCAGTTTATCTTGTGCAGCTATACCGCCAAACCAGTCCTGCCATTGTTTAATCGATTCCTGAAGCATTTCAGGCGAGGGCTGATCTTCGTGGGTAAAGGCCCTCCGGAAGATCAATAAAAATTCGTTCATGGTATTTATTTTAATTATTGATTGATTAAGTTTTGAATGATTGATTTCTGAATAAACCCTGGTCCAAACATCACTAATTTATTAATTCACTTATTTCTTCTTACCCAAACATACCAACTTTGTAGGTACCTACAGCATTCGGAAAAGCGATATTTAAGCGGTTCCAGGTATTGATGTTAGTTACCAAAAGGGTAAGCTCGATCATTTCTATCTCTGTAAAATGTGCTGCTGCTTCCTGGTATACTTCATCAGTAACATGGGTGGCAGTAACTGCTTCGGCCCATGCCAGTGCAGCTCTTTCGCGATCGGTATAATAAGGGGTTTCTCGCCAGGCGCTTAATCCGTAAAGGCGTTGCTCGGTTTCGCCATTGGCGCGGGCATCTTTCGAATGCATATCCAGGCAAAAAGCACAGGCATTGATTTGCGATACGCGGAAATCGACCAGTTCGATAATGGTGTGGCCAATTGATGATTTTTTTAATTGCTGTCCCATTGCAAATAATGGTTTCAACGTGCTCATTCCTTGTTCGAATAAATTAATTCTCTTTTCCATTTTGTTTTAAATTTTGATTGTTAAAACCTAATGACACGCGAAGGCTGGAAATTGGACAGATTTTTAAAATTTTTTTAATTAAAATTTTAAATTAGATGTAAGTGGTTGGTTTTTAGCTGTTTAATTTTTTATTGATAAGCTGATTTCGATGTGTTTTTAAGGTTAATCCTCAGCAAAAAGGCGGTTAAAATGATTTTCGAGGTGATTCCTCATCGCATTGCGGAAAAGTTCAGGCGATCCGTTTTCTAAAATATCTACCAAACCTTTGTGAGAGACAAACTTGTGTAACTGTCCCTGTTTCTTAAGCAGCCCACTATTGTGTACAAAATCGAATATAGGCAGCAACATGCTCTGGAATTTTCTGAGGGTTTCGTTTCCGGTTATATCGTACAGTTTACCATGAAAGGCAATTTCGTGTTCAATATTGAAGAGATGATCCTGTGCGGCTTCGGGTTCGTTATCAACTATCGTTCTCAGTTCTTTTAAATCTTCGTCGGTAATGCGCTGAAATAAAAAATCGGCCATTCCGATTTCCAGTACCAGCCTGATTTCGAAAATCTCTTTCAGGGTGCCCTGGTCCAGAATGTGCGGGTTCATGCTTTTGGAAAGGATGCCGAATAAATCGGGACTTGTAATTACAGCACCTTTTTTCTTTTTGGATTCAATCAGCCCCATCATGCGTAATCTCAACATGGCTTCGCGCACAACCGTACGGCTAACGCCCAGCGCAGCACAAAGCTCGAGTTCGGTAGGGATGCTGTCGCCAACCTTAAGCTTGCGCTCCTGCAAAAGCTGAACTAGCTTATCTTCTACACGATCTACCAACGAGCTGGTATCCACTTGTTTAAAATTGCTGATGCTTTCCATTATTATGTATAATTTATTTTAAAGGTAAAAACGGCTTTATAGCTGTACTGAGTGGCAAATATAATTTACGCTGTTAAATTTTCGCTTAAAATAATGCGAAAACATTTGCAAATAACTAAAATAAATCGGTACTTAGTATTATTATGTATAACATAATACAAAATAAAATAACCAAATTATGAAAGAAACTTACTTTAAACTCATCAGGCTATGCTTGCCGTTTGTGTTGCTCCTGGCAACCATCCAGGCATTTGCCCAGCAAACCATTACCGGTAAGGTTACCGATGCCAGCGGGCAGGGGATACCAAGCGTTACGGTAATGATTAAAGGAACAAAAAATGGAACTTCAACCAGTCCGGCGGGAGCTTACAGTATCAAAGCCAGTAAAGGCGATGTACTGGTTTTCAGCTATACCGGCTATTTAAGTCAGGAAATTGTAATTCAGGGTCAGCCGACAATTAATATTAAACTTTTAGAAGATAGTAAAGGCCTGGATGAAGTAATCGTTGTGGGTTATGGGGCAATCAAAAAGTCGAAACTCACAGGTTCGGTATCTAAACTTGATGCCAAGGTTTTGGAAACAGGTGTACGTTCCAATCCAGCATCAGCTTTGGCCGGAACAATTCCGGGTTTGAGGGTTCAGCAAACCTCCGGTCGCCCGGGCGCAGTTCCCAATATCGTATTACGTGGAGGAACTGGTTATACCGGAGGCGGTTCGCCATTGGTGATGGTAGATGGTTTATTGAGATCTGGATTCAGTGATATTAATCAGGATGACATTGAATCCATCGAGGTTTTAAAAGACGCTTCTGCTACAGCAATCTATGGAGCCAGAGCCAGCAACGGAGTGGTGCTAATTACCACTAAAAAAGGTAAAGAGGGAGTCTCAAATATCGCAGTAAAATCAAAAGTAGGTATCAATAAATTAAACATTCCATTCGAATTTTTAAATGCTGAGCAATACATTTACTGGTCTCGAAAGGCGATTGAAACCTCTGGTTCGTATGAGCCAAGCCGCTTAAGCCAGTTAAATACAACCGGGCCATTTGGAACCGGCAACTTATATAAAGATGCTGCAGGAAATATCCTGGATGGAAATGTGACCTCTTCGGCAGTTTGGAGTCCGATGTTTAGAAGTGCTGCCAACGAAGAGTTGCTGGGAAAAGGATGGCAGGTAATGACTGATCCATTAAAAACCAATGCTTTAGGTGTGTATGATCCTTCAGGAATTAACCGCGAAATTATCTATAAAGATTTCAATTATGCTGATTATGCACTTAGAGATTATAGCTTAACCCAGGATTACAACGTATCTATGACCGGTGGAAATGAAAAGGGTAAATATTACGCAGGTTTAGGTAGTTATGATGAAAAAGGAATGCCGATTAATACATTTTATAAACGCCTAACCTTTGTGTTCAATGGAGAATATAAAATCAAACCCTGGTTAACCTCTATTTCGAATTTAAATTTTGCCAATGCCAAGTGGCGTGATGCCATTAACTCAGAAGGAAACTACCTTACACGCGCTTTAGGAGCTCCTCCAACAATGAGAGGAATGAATGAAAATGGCGATTTATTGGTTGGAAGAGATTACCGGGATGGTAATCCGGCTGTAAATGATGATAAATTTATTAGAAAGAACAATACGGATAAATTTACCTTAAGTCAGGCTTTAAAAGTAGATTTCTTAAAGAATCTCTCATTAAGACTTAGTGGAAATTACTTCTTCAATAACGGTAATTATGAATCTTTCAATAAAGATTTCTTATCAAGTCCGGGAAATTATGATAGAACCCGTGCTTCATCAGCATCATATGACAAGGCTTTAAGTCAGACTTATAATGCGGTAGTTAATTATAACACCACTATAGCTTCTAAACACCATATCGATGTGATGGCAGGTAGTGAATTTTATGATATTTATTCGCAAGGTTTATCGGCATCGGGAAGTGGTGCGCCTACAGATGATTTTTCTGATTTAGCTTTAACGAATTCAGAAAAGGACAGAAGAAGTACAGATACTTACCATACCAACCAACGTATTTTATCATTCTTTGGTCGTATGAACTACGATTATGATGAGAAATACCTGTTAACCGCAACTATCCGTCGGGATGGATATTCCAGACTGTTAAACAACCGTTGGGGTAATTTCCCTGGTTTATCGGTAGGCTGGAACATCCATAAAGAGAAATTCTTTGAACCCCTTACCAAGGTGGTAAATAGCTTAAAGTTAAGAGCAAGTTATGGTGCTAACGGTAATGTGAGTGATGATTTCATTGGAGCTTATACGCTGCAAGGATCATACGGCACCAATAAATACAATAGCAGTATAGGTTATTTACTTGGAAATATCCCCAATCCTAATTTGCGTTGGGAAAGTTTAATTACAAAAGAGGTTGGTTTAGAAGCTCGTTTGTTCAATAAGATCGATCTTTCTGTGGCTTATTATCACAGAACAACAAGTGATAAAATTGCAAACTTAACATTTCCAATCACTGCAGGGATAACCTCAATTGCCACTAATAATGGCGACATGCAGAATCAAGGTGTGGAGGTTGATTTGAATTATAGTGTGCTGAGAAACAGAGATTGGAACGTAAATTTTAATCTTAACATGGCTTACAATGCCAATAAGATTTTAAAACTTCCTAACAATGGCTTGCAAAACAATCTTCAGGGCGGTTTTCAGGTCTACGATCCGGATACCAAACAGTTAATTTGGGTTGGCGGCTTACAAGAAGGACAGGATCCGAATGTGGCGTATGCGTATCAGGCCAGAGGCATTATCAGAACGCAGGCTGATCTGGATGCTTATGCTTCATCATCTTTTGTCGATTTACTGGGCGCAAGAAAACTTGTTCATCCTGCCGTGTACAATGCCATGAGTGCTGCTGATAAAAACCTGAATTTTCCAATTGCTTTGGGAGATGTAATGTGGACAGACGTAAATGGCGATAATATTATCAATAGTTTCGACCGTGTTTACATGGGCCGGACCGTTCCGCGCTTTACCGGTGGTTTTGGTGCAAATGCAAGCTGGAAAGGCTTCACATTAAGTACCCGTTTTGATTTTGCATTAGGCTTTGTTGCCTATGATGGTCCGCGTACATGGTTTGCGAGTAATGCGCAAGGTACATTTAATACCACCACTGATGTTTTAGATACCTGGACACCCAGCAATCCTAATGCAAAGTTTCCAACTTATTACTGGGCAGATCAGCTTTACAAAAACAATACTTTCCGCGAATCCAGCATGTTTTATCATAAAGGAGATTACCTGGCACTTAGGGAAGTTAACCTGACGTATAAGTTGCCAACCAAATTAGCCAATAAACTAAAAAGTGAAGGAATCAGCTTATCTGTTAGTGGCCAGAATCTGGCTTATTTTAGTGAGTCGACGCTTTATTCGCCAGAGAGCAGCAGTATAGGGACTGGTGGTGCCGGATCAGGTGGCTACCCTTTGCCTAGAACAATAATTTTTGGTCTTCAATTTACTTTTTAATTAAACTACAATGAAAAAGATATTAACAGGCTTAGCCTTAATTATATTGAGCACAACATTTAGTGCATGTAAAAAATTACAGCTGACACCCGAAGATTATTTTGCAAGTGAAACTTTCTGGAAAAATCCTGCTCAGGTTGAGGGAGGGATGATTGGTCTTCATAGTCAATTAAGGAGCTTCCAGTTTACCATTTTTACGCTGGGTGAATTACGTGGCGGAACTTTAAGAACGGGTACCAGTTTTACAGGTACTGCTTCGCTTAACTCGGCGAATATAATCAATCAGGATATTCGCGAATCGAGTCCTGGTATTACCGGCTGGTCTGGATTCTATCGTCCGATTTTTGACGTGAATAATTTTATTTATCAGGTAGAACAGGCAACTTATCTTACAGCTGCCGATAAGGCTTATTATTTAGGGCAGGCCTACGGAATTAGGGCATTTTATTACTTCCATTTGTTCCGCACTTTCGGCAGGGTACCTTTGGCAATGGAGCCAACACTTTTACTTAAAAACCCAAAATCGGCCCAGGAAATGTATTTGCCCAGGGCGAAAACAGAAAAAGAAACCCTCGATTTTATTAAAGCTGATGTAAATAAATCGGTATCTAATTTCGGAACAAATTATACCACTAAATTTCAAAAAGCGCAATGGTCGCTTGGTGCTACGCAAATGTTAAAAGCTGAGGTTTACCTGTGGTCGGCTAAAGTAAAAATAGATGGAGCGGCTCCAACCACTACAGTGGCTGATTTAGCTACTTCGAGAACGGCTTTGGAAGATGTTATTTCGAAATATAGCTTACTAACCGATTTTGGCAATGTTTTTAAATCATCTAGCATTGCGGCGAGTAAAGGTAATAACGAGATTATATTTGCAATGAGAAACCAGTTTGGCGAGGCTACAAATAGTTATGCTCAGTTTATTTATGCCATTACCGACCCTTTAACTGGTTATGTTGATGATAAAGGTATTGCCATTCCGGCCGACCCGCTACAGGTAAATGGTGGCGGAACAATTATCCGCTATGAATATAAAATAGAATTATACAATTTGTTTGATGTTGATGATAAACGGGCAAATGCCACATTTTTAAATTTCAACAAAGGAACTATTCATGCCACAAATTTACGCAAGTTTCCGGGGGTGGTAGTAGAGGGAGCACGTAACTATTCGGACGATTTTCCTGTATATCGTGCTGCAGAGGCTTATTTAATGCTCGCTGAAGTGAAAAACAAACAAGGCCAGAGTCCTGCTGCAGAAATCATGACTATCCGCAACCGTGCCTATGCTCCGGCTGCTGTGCCAGTTTTTGTTAATGGTTCTTTTGAGCAAAATGAACTGGCCATATTTAATGAGCGGACAAAAGAATTCGTGGCCGAGGGCAAGCGCTGGTACGATTTACTCAGGATGCAGGATGCTTCAGGTAGCCCACTGGTTTTCCGTAAAGATTTGCCTTTGGTTGGTGTTTTGGATAACATTAGTGGTCAAAATCACAAGGTTTTATGGCCAATTGATTTATCAACATTAAATCAGGATGAAACTTTAAAAAATGATCAGAATCCTGGATATAAAGGGACGTAATAAAACAATTAACTACCGGGAATATCACCCCGGTAGTTAATTCAGATCAAAATACAGCTTATCTATTCGCTATTTTAAATTTTAATATGAACTACGAACATTTACAAGGGCTAATTGCTGCTCCTTTTACACCCTATCATGCCAACGGGGAATTAAATCTGGAAGCAATTCCCGGATACTATCAGTTTTTGAAGCAAAACGGTGTTACCGGTGCTTTTATCTGTGGATCAACAGGCGAAGGCGTTTCCTTAACCAAAGAAGAGAAAATGAAGGTTGCAGCGGCCTGGGGCAGGGCAACGGAACAGGATGCTGACTTTAAAGTAATGACTTTATTGGGCGGTACCTGCCTGGCCGATTGTAAATCGCTGGCCAAACATGCTTTTGAAGTTGGTTTATATGGTGTTTCCTTCACTGCACCATCATACTTCAAACCCGCTAATGTTTCGGTTTTAGCCGAAATGTGTGCCGAAATTGCTGCCGAGGTTCCTGGGATGCCTTTTTACTATTACCATATTCCGGTGCTTACCGGCGTAAACCTCCATATGATTGATTTGCTGGCCGCTGTAGACGGTAAAATACCAAACTTTGCCGGCGTAAAATATACCCATGAGGATTTTATGGATTTCCTTTCCTGCATGAATTTTAATGGCGGTAAATACGATATGCTTTGGGGCCGCGATGAAAATATGCTTTCGGCATTGGTTTTAGGTACAAAAGGCGCTGTAGGCAGTACTTTTAACTACCTTACACCCTTATACCACAAGCTAATTGCTGCTTTTGAAAAAAACGATTTGCAAACTGCGGTTGCCCTTCAGCAGAAATCGATTGATTTTATCCGTTTACTGGGGAAATATGGAGGCATTGCAACCGGTAAAGCCTACATGAAACTGGTTGATATCGATTGCGGTGGATTTAGGTTACCCGTAAAAAATATGAGCGAACAGCAATATGAAAGCTTTAAAGCCGATGTGGAAAAGTTAGACTTTGCCGCCTTCAGGTCTACGCATTAAATCAAAAAACAGAAAAGGTTTAAAGGTGAGGTATAGCCTTAATTATCGTTAACCAATGGTTATCTTTATTTAAATCCCATTTCGCATTAATGAAAAAACTCATTTTATATTTTACTTTCTTGCTTACCTCAATTATATCTCCAGAATTACGGGCGCAGCAGCACATTCAAAACATAAGTTGGGATGTGGTAGCTAAAATTCCGCCTGCACAGTTGCAAAGCCAATCAATCGGTTTGGCTGGTGCCATTACGGGCAGTCACCAACACTTGCTTTTTATAGCCGGCGGAACGAACTTTCCCGATAAAATGCCCTGGGAAGGCGGTAAAAAGAAATATTACAACGATATTTTTATTTACCGGAAAATGGCCCGTGGATTGGTTTTAAGACAATATCAAGCCAAATTGCCTTTTAATCTGGCTTATGCAGCGGTATGTAGCACGCCCGGAGGAATTGTAATTGCCGGTGGCGAAAATGAAACAGGATTAAGCAAAAGCGTTTTTATCATGAAATGGGAAAATGGCCAATTAACCTTTAATACCCTGCCTGATTTGCCTGCTGGCTTAACCAATTCGGCTTTAACACTGGTGGGCGATATTTTGTACCTGGTAGGAGGTGAGACTGCGGATGGAGCTACAGCTCAGTTTCTATCGCTCGATCTGAAAAATGCACAGCAGGGCTGGAAAAAATTAATTAACCTGCCGCAACCAGTTTCGCATAGCGTATTGCTAAGCGCGGGAACGAAAATCTTTATGATAGGTGGCAGGCAAAGCAATGCGGGCGATACCAGTACCATTTATAAAAACGTATGGATGTTTGATGTAAATGATCCGGTTTGGAAGGCCAAAGCAGCTTTGCCCAATCCTTTGTCGGCAGCTTGCGGTATCGCCGTACAGCACGAGCTGCTGGTGTTTAGTGGCGACGAAGGCCAAACTTTCCATCAGGTAGAAAAACTGATCGGGGATATAGACAGGGAAAAAGATCCTGAAAGAAAAGCTAAATTGAACCACAGCAAGGCCGTTATTCAGGCCGCTCACCCTGGTTTTAGCCCTAAGGTATTAAAATACCATATTGCCAGTAATACCTGGACGGTAATTCCGGGAACAATGCCTTACGGAACGGTTACCACCCAGGCCGTATGGTTTGGAAATGAAATTATCATTGCAGGCGGGGAAATTAAAGCGGGTGTACGCACCCCTAAAATTTTGTCGGGTAAAATAAAAGCAACTAAATGAAAGAAACAAAAAGATATGCGTGGGTAGTGGTTGGCTTACTTTGGTTTGTGGCCCTGCTGAATTACATGGACCGCCAAATGCTTTCTACCATGCGGCAGGCTATGCAGCTGGATATTGCAGACTTGCAATCGGCAACTAATTTTGGTTACCTGATGGCCATTTTTTTATGGATTTACGGCTTTATGAGCCCCATATCGGGTATTATTGCCGATAAACTGAATCGTAAATGGTTAATTGTTGGCAGTTTACTGGTATGGTCGGCGGTTACTTTTTTAATGGGTTATGCCGCCACTTTTAACCAAATTTACTGGCTCAGAGCACTGATGGGAGTGAGCGAAGCATTGTATATTCCGGCAGGTTTATCGCTTATTGCCGATTATCACAGTTCCAAAACACGGTCGGTGGCTATTGGCATCCACATGACTGGTTTGTACATGGGGCAGGCTCTGGGTGGTTTTGGAGCAACCATTGCCTCAAAATTTTCCTGGCAGGCTACCTTTCATTCTTTTGGTTTGGTAGGAATCGTTTATGCGCTGGTACTGGTTTTCTTTCTGCACGAGAAAAAGGCTTCAAGTACCCAGGAAAAGGAAGCCATTCAGGTAAAGCCAAGTCTTTTTAAAGGTTTGGCACTATTATTCAGCAACATTTCCTTTTGGATTATCCTCATTTATTTTGCCATTCCGAGTTTACCAGGCTGGGCAACCAAAAACTGGCTTCCTACTTTGTTTGCCAATAACCTGAAAATAGATATGGCGCAAGCCGGCCCCATTTCGACTATCACCATTGCCGCATCCTCGTTTTTAGGGGTGATTTTCGGAGGAATTCTATCTGACCGATGGGTGCAGAAAAACATTAAAGGCCGCATTTATACCAGTGCCATTGGTTTGGCCTTAACCATTCCATCGCTATTGTTAATTGGTTTTGGCTATTCCTTATTGAATATTATCGGGGCAGCTTTTTGCTTCGGTTTCGGATATGGTATGTTCGATGCCAACAATATGCCCATACTTTGCCAGTTTGTTTCAGCTAAATACCGGGCCACTGCCTATGGTATTATGAATATGACAGGGGTATTTGCGGGGGCTTTTATTACCGATTTTCTGGGCAAATCTACCGACTCTGGTAGTTTGGGTAAAGATTTTGCCATGCTTTCGGTTATTGTATTGATTGCATTAATGATTCAGCTTTATTTTCTGCGTCCGAAGTTTAATGATTTTGAAGATGCTTAACTCAACAAAAATGATCATGAAATTTATAAAATTTAAAATACAGCTCGGCGTTTTAGCCCTGCTTACCTTGTGTACACTCCATGCTTTTGCATTAAAAGGCGTCGAAATTGTTTCTACTGCTCAGGTTATTCCGGTTTTAAAAGGAATAGAAAACAATCAGCTTGTACGCGTAAGGGTTTATGTGCCGGCAGGGACAGAAATCCCGGTTAAGAAAATCACGGCAAAGCTAAATCCCGGTGGAATAAAAGCAATCGAAAAAATAGACGTGTATTTTACCGGTATGGAACCGCTTTTTTCAGGGAAAAATAAACTGCTTTCCATTAATCCTGCAACGGTAAATATGGGGTTCGATGTAAATCTTAACCTAAAACCGGGCATGCACTACATTTGGTTTACCGCCAAACTTAAGCCCGATGCAGATATCGATTCGAAAATCGAATTTCATGTGAACCAGCTGGAAGGTGCCCGCGCAAAAGTTTATCGCGTTGTAGAAGAAGGTGCAGGTTATGTTAAAAGATTGGGGGTAGCCATTAAGAAAGCAGGCGATGATGGCGTGAATACTTACCGGATTCCAGGCATGGCCACCACTGATAAAGGGACTTTGATTACGGTTTACGATATCCGCTATAAAAATTCAGGCGATTTGCCCGGTAATATTGACGTAGGCATGAGCCGTAGTACCGATGGCGGCCAAAACTGGCAAGCCACAAAAGTGATTATGGATATGGGCGAACCCAACGAAAATAATGGGGTAGGCGACCCAGCCGTGCTTTTTGATCCGGTTACTAAAAAAATATGGGTGGCAGCCTTGTGGAGCAAGGGAAATCGTTCTATTGCCGGTTCTAAACCCGGTTTATCAGAAGATGTAACCGGACAGCTGGTATTGGTGAGCAGCGACGATGATGGCCTTACCTGGTCGGCACCCAAAAGTATTACGGCAGGTACAAAAGATCCGGCCTGGAACTTGTTTTTTAATGGTCCCGGCAGCGGAATTGCCATGGCAGATGGTAAACTGGTATTTGCCGCACAGTACTGGGACGAACACGCCATGCCTTATTCTACATTGGTGTACAGTGCCGACCACGGCAAAACCTGGAAAACCGAAGATGGTCCAAAACAGAACACGACCGAAAGTCAGATTATAGAAACAACGCCAGGCGTTTTAATGCTGAACATGCGCGATAACCGCGGGAGTTTTAGGAGCGTAGCCACTACAAATGATATGGGTAAAACCTGGCTCGAGCATCCTACCTCTTACCGTACCTTAGCCGACCCTGTATGCATGGCCAGTTTTATTAAGGCTAATGTAAATGTTAAAGGAAAGCAAAAGGACGTGGTGTTTTTCGGTAACGATAATGCACAAACCATGCGCTACAATTTAACCATTAAAGCCAGTTTAGATCTGGGCGAAAGCTGGGATCTTAAAAACCAGTTGCTTATTGATGAACGGAAATTTTACGGTTATTCATCACTCACTAAAATTGATGATAAAACAATTGGTTTCTTTTACGAGGGGGTAAGGGATCTGTATTTTGTGCGCATTCCTGTAAGTGAAATAATTAAGTAAACCAGTCATGAAGATTTTTTGTAGGTTAATTATCCTGCTGGTCTTTTTGAACGGTGCCAACCTGTACGGGCAAAAAATAAAAGTAGCCTGTATAGGTAATTCGGTTACCGCTGGTTATTTGTTAAATCAGCCTGAAAAGCAGGCTTATCCTGCGAAACTGCAACAGCTTTTAGGCGATGGCTATCAGGTTGGGAATTTTGGGCACAGCGGGGCAACCTTATTGAAAAACGGGCACAATCCTTATTTTAAAACCAGGGCTTTTCGTGAAGCGCTGAATTTCGGGGCTGATATAGCCATTATTCATTTGGGTTTAAATGATACCGATCCGCGAAACTGGCCCAATTATAAAGATAACTTTCAGGTTGATTACCAATGGTTGATTGATAGCTTAAAAAAACAAAATCCAAAGCTTAAGGTATTTATCTGTAAGCTTACGCCAATTTTTAGTGGCCACCCGAGGTTTAAATCGGGTACACGCGATTGGTACTGGCAGGTGCAGGAAAAGATTTTACTCGTTGCCAGGGCAAATAAACTGGTGCCTGTCGATCTCAATGTGCCTTTAAATAACCGGCCTGAGCTTTTTGCCGATAACCTGCATCCCGATAGTACAGGTGCCGCTATCATTGCCCAAACAATTTATAGCGCCATAACCGGCAATTTTGGTGGTTTTAAATTAAACAGCCTGTTTAGCGATAACATGGTGCTGCAGCGCGATAAAAGTATTCCGGTTTATGGTACGGCCAATGCAAACGATAAAGTTATCGTTTATTTTAACCAGCAGGTGAGGCGCGCTGTTGCAGGTGCCGATGGCAAATGGATGCTGAACTTCCCGGCTATGAAATTCGGTGGACCTTACCAGATGAAACTTGTTTGCAATGGTAAAACCCAGGCACTTAAAAATATCCTGATTGGCGATGTGTGGCTTTGTTCAGGTCAATCGAATATGGCGTTTCCGTTAAAATCATCGGCTACAGGCCGGGCTACATTAAATCATTTGGATAAAAAACTTCCTGTCAGGTTACTAAAGTTTAGCCCCCTGGCCGAAACCGATAATGTTTCATGGAATGATCAAACATTAAGCAGCATCAATTCTCTAAATTATTTCTCGGGTAGCTGGGCAAAATTGGATGAAAACGCAGCAGGCGATTTTTCGGCAGTAGCCTATTATTTTGCGGAGAAACTGGTATCAAATGAGCAAATCCCGGTAGGATTGATTCAGCTGGCAGTTGGGGGTTCACCACTCGAATCGTGGCTGGATAGAAAAACCATGGAGCACGACGATTTACTGGTAGATATGCTGGATAATTGGCGCAAATCTGACTTTTTACAGGATTGGGTGCGGGACAGGGCCGATGTAAACTTAAAAAATGCAGTCAATCCGAAACAGCGACATCCTTACGCACCGGCTTACAATTACGAGGCAGGCATATCAAAACTTACTGATTTTCCGATAAAAGGTGTGATCTGGTATCAGGGCGAAAGCAACGCACACAATGTTGAGCTTTTTAGCCACGAATTTCCCTTACTGGTTAAAAGCTGGCGAGCAAAATGGAAAGATAATTTTCCGTTTTACTACGTACAGCTGTCGGCTATCGACCGACCTTCCTGGCCTTATTTCAGAGAAGCCCAACGGAAATTGCAGGCGGTTATTCCCAGTTCGGGCATGGCAGTGAGTTCCGATCTGGGTGATTCGCTGAATGTGCATCCTACACAGAAAAAAGAAATCGGCGAACGGCTGGCCCTGCTCGCATTAAAAAATACCTATCGCAAAAAAATAACCGCAAGCGGGCCTGTTGTTTTAAAAGCAGCAAAGGTTAAAAATACCATTGTGGTGCACTTTACCAGCGCAAAAATACTTAAAACCACTGCATCTGGTGTGCTAACCGGATTTGAACTTGAAGATATTACTGGTGCGCATTTCGCGGTAAAAGCCAGTATTGTTCAAAACAAGGTGTACATCAATATTCCACCGGGTAAAACCGTCAGCAAGGTTTTGTACGCCTGGCAGCCCTTTACCAGGGCTAATTTAGTTAATGAAGCGGGATTACCTGCTTCTACATTTTCCATTTCTATACCTTAATTAAGATGAGTTATACTTCGAAAGAATTGCAGCAACTGGGCGCGTTTTATCAAAACCAGCTACTTAACAATACCGTTCCGTTCTGGTTTCCGCGATCAATAGATCACGAACATGGAGGCTATATGTTTATGCGCGATGCAGATGGCAGCCTGATTGATGATGATAAAGCCGTTTGGATTCAGGGGCGGGCAGCCTGGTTGTTATCCACATTGTATAATACTGTCGAAGCCAAACAAGAATGGCTCGATGCGGCGAAATCGGGCATTGATTTTCTAAATCAGCATTGCTTTGATACCGACGGACAGATGTTTTTCCACGTTACGCGCGAGGGGAAACCAATCCGCAAAAGACGCTATTATTTTTCAGAAACCTTTGCGGTGATTGCCAATGCTGCTTATGCAAAAGCCAGTGGAGATGAAGCTGCGGCCGAAAAAGCCAGGTATTTGTTTGGTAAGTGTATCGAATATGCCACCCAGCCAGGCTTACTGCCCGCAAAATTTACCGATACCAGGCCTGCAAAGGGAATTGGCGTACCTATGATTATGATGAATACCGCGCAGCAGTTGCGTGCAACCATTGGCGATCCCCGCTGTGATGAATGGATTTCGAAATGGATTGAAGAAATTAAACGCGATTTTGTTAAAGATGATATTCAATGTGTAATGGAGCAGGTAGCTCCCGATGGCTCAATTATCGATCACATTGATGGCCGCACCTTAAACCCCGGTCATGCCATTGAAGGGGCCTGGTTTATCTTACACGAAGCAAAGTACCGGAATAATGATCCTGAGCTGATTAAACTGGGCTGTAAAATGCTCGATTACATGTGGGAACGTGGTTGGGATGAAGAGCATGGAGGTATTTTATACTTTAAAGATGTGTATAATAAACCAGTGCAGGAATATTGGCAGGATATGAAATTCTGGTGGCCGCAGAATGAAACCATTATTGCCACTTTACTGGCCTACACCTTAACCGGCAATGAAAAATATGCGCGCTGGCACAAAATGGTGCACGATTATGCCTACGATAAATTTCATGATAAAGAACATGGTGAATGGTTTGGATACCTGCACCGCGATGGTTCTGTCGCCCAAACAGCCAAAGGCAACCTATTTAAAGGGCCTTTTCACCTGCCAAGGCAAGAATGGTATTGTGCACAGTTATTAACCAGCCTGGGCTATTAATTTAACTCAGGATGCCGCATGAAGGTCGGCAACCAAAAATTTGGTGCTAATCCTGCTCATGGTTTCCAAACGTATGCCTAAATAACTGGCCAGGTAACGTTTGGGGACTTTATCAAAAGCCAGTCCGTTGGCTTCGAGTTTACGGTACCTTTTTGATGCATTGGGTATTCTAGCCAGAATTGCCCTGTCAGATGCAGCGTAGTAATGCAACTCAAAAAGTTTTCTGCCAATCAGGTTAGCTTCCGGATAATGCGAATAAGCAGCCTCGATCAGGTTGTAGGGAATGCTAATCAGTATGCAGTCTTCCAGTGCCTGTAAATATTCTATCGAATGGTTGTCATGGTCGAAGGGGTGACGTATCGCGCCAATAATCTCATTGCCGAAACTAAACCAGGTGCTGATATCTTTTTTTCCATCCTTAACAAATCCACGCACCAGCCCGCTCACCAAAAAGTAAAGCGAAGTATTGTTGTCGATAGGTGAGAGGACATGTTTATATTTTTTTACATGAATTACCTTACAGTTTTTTTCGTAAGAAGCTTTGAATTCAGCCGAGAGAGGATGAAACTTTTCCAGGTATTGAAAAAGTGGAAGCATAGAAGAATGAGTGCTCAGATATTGCATTTATTAAACCTGCTAAATAGAAAAATTAATGGGACAGCTTTTTTCTGTAACCACAAAATCTGCTTGCCTGGCAAGTCATCGGATTTGTTTGGTTAACTATTGCAAAGTTATCCGCGAATGCCAGAGTTGCCCGCTGTTGAGGAGCAATCGGCCTCTAACTATTCAGCCGTTAGACCAAAAACAGGCCAAAAAGGGGCTTTTTAGCTCAATTCTTTGTTGAAATAGTTGGTAGGCATAACGCCCTTTTCTTTTTTAAAAGCATTGTAAAAAGTGGCCAGACTTTTAAAGCCCGATTCAGATGCAATGGCCTCGATGGTTAACTTATCACTTTTGATGGGGTGCTGGACTAAAAAATGATCGACCCTGTAGCCGTTTATCCAGTCGCGAAAATTTTTGCCAATTGTATTGTTGATGATATAAGAACAATGGTGAACAGGGATATTGAGTTTTGCTGCCAGATCAATAATCTGAAAATCGTGAAGCAGGTAAAGTTGTTCCTGTTCCATCAGGTTTTCCATAGATTGAGAGAGCTCGGCCAGCTGTTCTTCTGATAAGTTTACCTTTTTTGCGGGTTTTGCAACTTGTTCATCCTTTAAAGCCTGTAAGTTTGAGTTTGTAGCTTCCGTAAGGACTGCGTCAGGTTCAAACTGCTCTCGCATATTTTTTTTATCCAGGTCAACTGACACCAGTAAATAACCATAAAAAATATACGGTTTATGCAGCGCATACAATACCAGGAATAGTAACGACAGGCAATTGATAATTACAAACGAGGGCTGGGTGTAGGAGATATGCAGGCCCCTTAAAATTACTGGGGTTAAGCTTAACAACTGAAAAAACGTGGCTACACGAAGAAAGAAAACAATCCATTGCTTTCCGGGTTCGTCCGTTTTAGTTGTTTTGTCCATTTTCCGGTAATAATGCACCCAGGCCAGACATAAATAAGTGAATACCAGAATAGGACGTAAAGTGTAATGAAAATAGTTAGGAAATAGTCCTGTTTGGGTTTTAAGCGAAAAATAGCCGTTATCTGCCAGCTGTTTCGGAATGTTAGTCCAGTCGAGGTCAGGCCAGCCATTCCAGGGCAGTACATGGATGAGTGCTAACAAGGCAGGGATAAAATGTAACCACTGCCACTTCCGTAAAGCGGTACTTTTATCAATAAAGCCCGAAATATACAGGTAAAAACAGGCCGGTGCAGCATAATAAAGCGGGGTAAATGCCTGGAAAACATATACCAGTGTTACGGGTTTTTCGGCAGCAATGAGCGCAGAAATTAAAATCTGGCCAAAACGGGCAAAAAATAAAAGTGAAAGTAAAATATTGAGTGTTTTATTCCCTTTTTTGGCAAAAAACAGATTTATAGAGAATAGAAGCAGAAAAAGGCAGCAGGTGCTGACTAAAAGATTCAAAAACTGCATATTTCCAGCCAATATAAAGCTTTGTTAGAAAATAGCGCTGTACGAATTTATTTACAACCATATCGGGTTGTTTTGTAAGTGGAAAGCGGTAATTCCTATCCATTTTAGCCGTGTCTTTGCCACAAATTACCCGTTTTGTCTATTAGTCAGGTAAAATCAACTGGCAACGAATGGATAACTACAAATTGCTGATAAATGAGTATGCAGATAGGTTACATTTCATGTCCTTAATAAGAACAATGCCTTGTAATTTGGGAAATTCTTGTCAGCTGTAATTTTACATCGATTAAGTTATATTTACGGGAAAATAGCTGTCAATTATTTAAAATGATCAGAAAAAGT
This sequence comes from Sphingobacteriaceae bacterium, assembly GCA_965284455.1. Classification (GTDB taxonomy): domain Bacteria; phylum Bacteroidota; class Bacteroidia; order Sphingobacteriales; family Sphingobacteriaceae; genus Pedobacter. Next base: position 2,487,120 of record OZ260086.1, on the reverse strand, counting down.
TTAATTATAGCAGGTTTCTCCATCCTTTTTAGCGGATTAGCGTTTGCCCAGCGAAAACCAGGGCAGAAACCCAATATTGTTTTTATTCTGGCCGATGACCTCGGTTATGGCGATGTTGGTGTTTACGGACAAAAACTGATCCTTACACCCAATATCGATAAGCTGGCCAGTGAAGGAACACGGTTTACCGAATTTTATGCCGGGGCACCGGTTTGTTCACCTTCAAGGGGTTCTATCCTTACGGGGCTCAACACCGGGCATGCTACCATAAGGGGTAATGCAACAGAGCAGGGTGGCCTTCCGGGTAAAAAAGGGAAAAATGTGGTGTACAGGGCAAACCTTACTCCAAACGATTATACCATTGGCAACCTGATGCAGGATGCCGGATACAATACCTCGCTGGTAGGGAAATGGCATGTTGATGGTTACGATTCGCTGGCTACGCCATTGCAAAGGGGCTTCGATAAGTTTTCGGGCTGGCTCATTAATATTCCGGCTACGTACGCCAGTACCTATTGGCCCGACCATCGGTATGTTAACGGAAAACTCGTAACGGTTGAACCCAACACCAATGCCAGCAAGGGCTATTACGAAACCAATATCTGTACCGATGAGGCACTGGCTTATCTGAAAACGCAAAAAGACAGTAAGAAACCTTTCTTTTTGATGCTGAACTTTAACAACCCGCATTCGCCACTCGATGTGCCGGACCAGGCCATTTATAAAAATAAAAACTGGCCGGAAGATATGAAGACTTACGCAGCCATGGTGTATTACATGGACCAATCGGTGGGTAAGATTAAGGATTATTTGATTAAAAGTGGTTTGTCTGAAAATACGATCGTCTTTTTTGCTTCCGATAATGGGCCGCGGTCAGAACCTACCAGTCAGCTGAAGGCTGTATCTGAGTTTTTTGATTCGAACGGGCCGCTTAAAGGGTATAAAAGAGATCTGTATGATGGCGGAATCCGTATTCCGTTTATTGCATGGGCACCATTTATAAAGAATGCCCCTAAAACGAGCGATATGCCCGGGTACTTTCCCGATATTATGCCCACATTTGGAGAAATTGCAGGTAAAACCAGCGGATTTAAAACCGATGGAGCCAGTGTTTACCCCGTAATTAAAGGCATTAAACCAAAAACAGACCGTTTTCTGTATTGGGAATTTTTCGAGTTGGGCTTTGAACAAGGTATTCGTTATGGCTGGTGGAAAGGCGTAAAAAGACACCATAAACTGGAACTTTACGATTTGAAGACAGATATTGGCGAGACAAAAGATGTGGCGACAGCCCATCCTGATATTGTAAAGAAAATGGAAGATTATCTTTTAACCGCAAGAACGGATTCGCCTTACTGGACAGTAAAATAAAGCAACAGTTGCAAGTTAAATGCTGCCTTGTAGTTTGCTAAAGGATTGAGCTACAGCGCAATATTATTGTCTCTTTTAAACGATAAAGGCGATAAACCCGCATGTTTTTTAAAGTATTTTCCAAAAAAAGAAGGATTGCTGAAATGAAGTTCTTCGGCAATTTCCGAAATGTTCAGCACATGCCCGGTAAGTAATAATTTAGCTTCCCTGATTACAAAATCATCTATGTGCTCTCCAGCCGATCGGCCTGTAACCTGTTTAACAACCTGCGAAAGATGCCGTGGGGTAATGTGCAGGCAGTTTGCGTAATAAATTACCCGTTTTTCTATTTTGAAACGCTCCGCTACCAGCGATAAAAACCGGTTGGTAAGTTCTACTTTGCTGTTTATGGCTGCTGCAGGTAGTTTCTTTTGCTTTTCGTTCAGCAAAAAAATATCATATACAATAGATAAGAAACTATTGTGTATAATATCATCAATGTGGCGGGTGTGTTTTGAAATGGAAAGCCGGTTTTGAAGCGCCATCATATCGGCCAGTACCTGCTCGTATTCGGCTTTCGAAAGTGAAAACTTTAGCAATTCCTGTCCGTTAAATATCTTGTAAGTTTCGGCAATATTAAAAAAGATGCCCTTGCGTGCAAGATAGCTTTTATTGAAATGCGTAAAAATAACGGTGGCATTAGGTTCTTCGGGTATTTCGTAAATATGATCGGGCATCATACATAAAATATCACGGTAGTTTAAAGTATGTTCTACAAAATTGATCTTTATTTTCAGGTTTCCCTTTTTTACCATCAAAATCCCGAAATCGGTAGACCGGAAAGGCGATTTGGGGCAATCATTTCCACTGGCACTATTGTATATCGACACCATAAGCTCAATGCCCGTTAGGGCATCGGGGTAACCCGATGATGATGGCTTTTTGACCGGATGCAATTGTCCCATGCTGGTGTTAAATTATTAGTCTTATAAGTCGTTTAAATCGTTTAGGTTTTCGCGTTTCGGATTGTTCCAAAACACCCGGTTTTTCCTGTCTTCAAATGTATGTTTCGATGCGTAATTTTTTATTATTTTTTAAAAATTTGACGAAAATTTGATCAAAAATCAATCATTTGATTAATTTTTGTATTCCATTTTGTTTTGATTAATTTATTAAATATTAGCGTTTTATGATGTTTTTTGCTGTTTTATAGTTAAAAATAGTGTCTGTTTTTTGATTTTACTATTTTATTTAAAAAGTCAGATAGTAGAACAGTCAACTCATCTAAATGTCATATTCAGACGATCCACCTTTTTGACCAATATATCCCACTTTTCAACCTTTTTTTAGGTCAGATTCTGCGTTAAAATTGTGTTAACAAAACATCAGATAAAAGTGAAGGCTAGCGGCTTTTTGCTAATGGAATTGATGCGTTTGGTGTAAAATGATATGCTTAAACCAAGACAGAATAACAGCATTCGGCATGCGTAAAAAACTACAGGATAGAATTGCTTCATTTAAAGATGCAACACTTATAAAAGAAAAAGGATTGTACCCTTATTTCAGGTCAATTGAATCGGCTCAGGATACCGAGGTGGTTATTAACGGGAAAAAGGTACTCATGTTTGGCTCTAACTCCTATTTGGGGCTTACCAATCACCCCGAAATTAAACAGGCTTCGAAAAATGCCATTGATAAGTATGGTACAGGTTGTGCGGGTTCGCGCTTTTTAAATGGCTCACTTGATATTCACCTGGAGCTCGAGCAACGGCTTGCAGCCTATGTGGGTAAGGAGGCGGCAGTGCTGTTTAGTACGGGCTTTCAGGTAAACCTGGGGGTAATATCCTGCCTGCTCGATCGGAACGATTACCTCATTCTGGATGAATACGACCATGCCTCTATTATTGACGGAAGCAGGCTTTCCTTTTCTAGAACGATAAAGTACGCCCATAACGATATGGACGATTTGCGGAGCAAACTGAGCCGCCTGCCTGCCGATTCGGCCAAACTCATCGTTTCTGACGGTATTTTTAGCATGGAAGGCGATTTGGTTAATTTACCCGAAATGGTCGAAATAGCCGATGAATTTGGCGCAAACATCATGATGGATGACGCGCACAGTTTGGGGGTAATTGGTTTTAACGGGGCAGGTACCGCATCTCATTTTAACCTTACCAACCAGGTAGACCTCATTATGGGAACCTTCAGTAAATCTCTGGCTTCATTAGGTGGTTTTATTGCCGGCAATACCGAAACCATCGAATTTATTAAACACCGGGCCCGTTCGCTGATGTTTAGTGCCAGTATGCCACCTTCGGCGGTAGCCAGTGTTATTGCTGCACTCGATATTATAGAAAGAGAACCTGAGCGTATTGATAAACTTTGGGCCAATACCAATTATGCTAAACAGCTTTTGTTAGATGCCGGATTTGATATCGGCCACAGCAACAGCCCCATTATTCCGGTTTACATCAGGGATAATACAGCGACTTTTATGATTACTAACATCTTGCAGGAGAATGGCATATTCGTTAATCCGGTGGTATCGCCGGCGGTGCCTTCCGATTCTTCACTGATCCGTTTTTCGCTTATGGCAACGCATAGTTTTGAGCAAATAGAAACGGCTGTTGAGAAATTGAAAGCAGCTTTTGTTGCTGTTAATGTTAACCTGTTAAACGTGAGGTTATGAGGGTAATTAAGCAGGTTTCGGAGAAAAAAGATTTAAAGGCCTTCATCGATTTTCCGCATACGCTCTATGCCGGCGACCCCAATTATGTGCCTGAACTTTTTATTGCCCAAAGAGATTTACTTACACCGGGTAAACACCCGTTTTTTAAACATTCTACCATTGCACTTTTTTTGCTGGTAGATGAAAATGAAATTGTCGGGCGTATTGCAGCCATCGAAAATACCCGGCACAATGAGGTTTATGATGCAACAGATGGTTTTTTCGGATTTTTCGATTGTATAAATGATGAGGCAGCAGCTAAACAATTAATCCATACGGTACACCAATGGCTGGAAGCAAGGCAGCTTACGCGCGTACTTGGTCCTGTAAATTTCTCTACCAACGAGGTTTGTGGTCTGTTGATCGAAGGTTTTGACGGCCCGCCGGTAGCCATGATGCCCTACAATGCACCCTATTATTTGCCACTGCTCGAAAAAATGGGCTATGTGAAAAATGTAGATCTGCGGGCATATCGCTATACCGCCGGAAATTATAGCGACAGGTCGCTTAAGCTGATGGATCGGATTAAAGAAAGGCTGTTAAGAAACAACATCACCATCCGTACCATCAACATGAAAAAATTTGCTGAGGAACGCGATGCCTTACGCGAGGTGTATAACCGTGCCTGGGATAAAAACCTGGGTTTTGTGCCCATGAGCGATGCTGAATTTGAATACACCGCCAACGACCTTAAGCTGATTCTCGATCCTAAATTCTGCATCATGGCTGAGCAGGATGGCAAAATTGTGGGCTTTGTACTGGCCATACCCGATATCAATCAGGTGCTGATCAAGATCAAAAGGGGAAGGCTGTTTCCAACCGGGTTGATTAAGTTACTGGCTAATAAAAAGAAGATAGACGGTATCAGGATCATGCTGCTTGGTGTGGTAGATGGTTACCGGAAGATGGGGATTGAAGCCTGTCTGTATGGTGAAATCATCAGGCACTTTTTGGAAAAGAAAATGAAATATGCCGAGGCCAGCTGGACACTCGACCATAACGATATGGTAAACAGGCCCATTGAAGATATTGGCGGAAAACTGTACCGTAAGTATCGAATTCTGGAAAGAAACCTATGAAAAAGCGGATTTTAATTACCGGAGCTACAGGTTTTGTTGGCTTTCATTTAATTGAAGCTGCCCTGGCAAAGGGGCTGGAAGTGTTTGCTAATGTCCGCAAATCGAGTCAAACCGCACATTTGCAAGGCTTAGGGATCAATTTTGTGGAACTCGATTTCGAATCGATTTACCAGATGACGAAGCACGTGGAGGAGTATAAATACGATTATGTGATCCACGCTGCAGCAGTAACCAAAGCCGAAAACCTCGATCAGTACCATAAATACAATGCGGGCTATACCCGCAACCTGGCCATTGCGGTAGCGCAGGCAGCACATCAGGTAGAAAAGTTTGTGTTTGTAAGCAGCCTCGCTGCATTGGGACCATTAAAAAAGGCAGGCAGTCAATTGAGCGATAATGGCGCATCAAACCCGGTAACCTATTATGGTAAAAGCAAAGCTTTGGCCGAAACCTATTTGCAGCAGATCGATAACCTGCCCTGGCTGGTGTTTCGGCCAACGGCGGTGTACGGCCCGCGTGAGCGCGAAATATTGATGGTAATTAAAGCCATAAACAGAGGCCTGGAGGTGTACATGGGCGATAAAGAACAGCAACTCAGCTTTGTTTACGTAAAAGACCTGGCTCAAATTATGGTCAGCTCGCTGCAATCGGCAATCGTTAACAAAAGTTACAATGTTTCTGATGGACACATTTATGGCCGGTCTGCTTTTGCTGAACAGGCAAGGGCGATTATGCAAAAGAAAACATTTAAAGTGCAGGTGCCTCTGCCGCTGATTAAAGGAATTGCCTGGAGCCTTGAAAAAGGGTATAAGCTGCTCCATAAAATGCCAACACTAAACATCGATAAAGTGAACGAGCTTACCGGCATGAACTGGAGCTGCGACATTCAAAATATTAAAAACGACCTCGGTTACAGTCCGCGATACCAGCTGCAACAGGGTTTAGAAGAAACAATAAAATGGTATCAGATTAACAAATGGTTATAAGTATTTAAATAAGATAAGATGACAGAACAAGTAAAATCAGCAAATGGCAAACTTGGAATATTAATGCCAGGCCTGGGTGCAGTAGCTACAACCATGATTTCAGGGGTAGCAGCAGTGAAAAAAGGATTATCAAAACCAATTGGTTCGCTTACGCAGATGGGTACAATCCGCATCGGCAAACGCACAGAGAAGAAAGAGCCTAAAATTAAAGATTTTGTTCCTTTGGCGGCATTAGAAGATTTAGTTTTTGGAGGTTGGGACGTTTACGAAGATAACGTTTATGAGGCGGCCATGAATGCACGCGTATTGGATGCCAATTTATTGCGCGATGTAAAAGAAGAATTGCAGGCCATCAAGCCTATGCGTGCTGCTTTTGATCGCAACTATGTTAAAAACCTGGATGGCAAATATGTAAAAGATATCGATAACCGTTACGAACTGGCGCTGGCAGTGATGGACGATATAAAAAACTTTAAAGCCGATAACAATTGCGACCGCATTGTACTGGTTTGGTGTGGTTCTACCGAAATTTATTTCGAACCTTCGGAAGTGCACAGTTCGCTGGCTGCTTTCGAACAGGGATTAAGAGACAACGATTCGCGTATTGCCCCAAGTATGATTTATGCTTATGCCGCTTTAAAACTCGGTATTCCTTTTGCCAATGGCGCGCCTAACTTAACAGTCGATATTCCGGCCTTGATTGAGCTGGCTAAAGAAACCAATACGCCGATTGCCGGAAAAGATTTTAAAACCGGACAAACCCTAATGAAAACCATTCTGGCTCCAGGCCTTGCTGCCCGCTCACTGGGTGTAAACGGTTGGTTTTCTGATAACATTTTAGGTAACCGCGATGGTTTGGTACTTGATGATCCGGATAACTTTAAAACCAAAGAGGTATCTAAACTAGGTGTGCTTGAAGATATTTTCAAACCAGAAATCAATGCCGATTTATATGGCGATATGTACCACAAAATCAGGATCAATTACTATCCGCCTCATGGCGATAATAAAGAGAGCTGGGATAATATCGATATTTTCGGCTGGTTAGGTTATAAAATGCAGATCAAAATCAATTTCCTTTGTCGCGATTCGATTTTAGCTGCCCCAATTGTATTGGATTTAGCCTTGTTTATCGATTTGGCCAAACGTGCAAACCTTTCAGGCATTCAGGAATGGCTTTCGTTCTACTTAAAATCGCCGCAAACCATTCCGGGGGTACCCGCAGAGAACGATATTTTCAAGCAGTTAATTAAGCTTCAAAATACTTTGCGCTACATTATGGGCGAAGAGCTGATAACCCATTTAGGGCAGGATTACGAAGAAGAAGTGGTAGAAACGGCATAGTGTTTTTTCACAAGTTCATATCTACAGCCCTGGGCATAGGCTACATTGGCAAGGGGGCAGGTACCGTCGCTGCGGCGGTTACCTGCGTCCTCTGGTGGTTTTTACAAACGCCGTATACCAATCCGCACCTCTGGCCTTTTTTATCATCCATATTTATTTTACTGATTGGTGTAATTACAGCCGATGAGGTAGAAAAGGTATGGGGCAAAGACCACCAAAGGGTAGTGATTGATGAAGTAGCAGGAATGGGCATAGCCTTGCTTTGTGTGCCGTTAAAATGGCCTTATTACCTCATGGCCTTAATCCTTTTCAGGTTTTTCGACATTGCCAAGCCTTTTTACATCAGGAATCTGGAAGTACTACCGGGTGGCTGGGGCGTAATGGCTGATGATGTGCTGGCAGGGATTTATGCCAATGTGGTGTTGCAGGGTATTATCCTTTTAGGGCTGTTTTAGTATGCTTACCTTTTTAAAAGCCCAGGCTTCTTCGTTAACGGCTTCGGCAACCGATTTTTTAATCACCGCCTTAACCGTAAGCATATTTGGCTGGTGGTACCTGGCCGGAAGCATGATCGGAACCATTTCGGGGGGAGCTGTTAATTTTTACATCAACCGGAACTGGGTTTTTAATGCCAGCTCAGCGGCCGTGAGGAAACAAATCATCAGGTATATGCTGGTGTGGCTGGGCAATTTATTACTGGTAACCTTGTTCGTTTACCTGCTTACCCGTTTTTTCAATTTCAATTACCTGTTCTCCAAAATAGCCGTTTCCGTAGTAATGGGACTCAGCTATAATTATTATATGCAAAAGCAGTTTATTTTTCCCGTAAAATGAAAGTTATTTATTCATTTTTTATAGTCTTGGTTTGGGTTGCAACAGGTTTAAGTGCTTTTGCACAGAAAACAGTTGTTACCGGTAATGTGCGCGATGCCGTTTCCAAAGAGCCGCTACCTTACGTATCTGTATTTTTTAAAGGCACTACTATCGGAACCCAAACCGACCTTAACGGGAATTATGCGCTCAGTTCGTCGAGCCAGCAAGAAGGATTGAGCTTTAATTATATCGGCTATATTACCTTGTCGAAAAACATAATGCCGGGCTTTGAGCAAAAACTGGATGTTGCGCTTGTACCCGATGCAAAAGCATTGGGAGAAGTTACTGTGGTGGCTGGTAAAAAGACGCGTTACCGCAATAAAGATAACCCGGCAGTAGAACTGATCAGGCAGGTAATTGCCCACAGGGAAGAAAACCGGATTAGCAATTTCAATACCGCCGCTTTCAGGCAGTACGATAAAATGCTTTTTTCGATGAGCAATGTATCCGAAAAATTTAAAAACAAACGCATTTTCAGGAATTATCAGTTTCTTTTTCAGCAGCAGGATTCTACCTTAATTGGGGGTAAAAGCCTGTTGCCCATTTATATACAAGAGAAATTAACCGATAAATATTTTGCCAGCGATCCAACACGGAACAAATCGGTTATTATTGGCGAGAAACAGGTTAATTTCGATCAGCAGCTGGTTGATAATAACGGCATGAAGGTTTATTTCGAACGCATGTACCAGGATATTGATATTTATAAGAACAATATCTCGGTGATCAGCAACGAGTTTTTAAGCCCGATTGCCAATGCTGCGCCTTCTTTCTATAAGTTTTTTATTACCGATACCATTAAAACAGGTCATGGAGATGTAATTGAACTTGTTTTTACCCCCAGAAATGGTACCGACATGCTTTTTGAAGGGAAATTATACGTGAGCAACGATTCGCATTATGCCGTTACAGGTGTATCAATGGGGGTAAATAAAAACATCAACCTTAATTTCGTAAGGGCTTTAAAAATTGATCTGGATTTTGAACCTACGCTTTCGGGCAAATACAGTTTAGCCAAAAGCAAGCTGATTGCCGATTTTGGGCTGGGCAAAACCAAGGGGATGGGCTTTACGGGCGAGCGTTCTTCGACCTATAAAAATTACCAGTACGATATTAAACTACCCGATACTATTTTTCAGGGTAGAAATATTGTGTCGGTTGCCGGGGCCTCTGCCCGCGATGATCAGTATTGGGAGAAGAACCGTTTAGATCCCTTATCAAAAGAACAGGCAAAGATTTACCGCAATATCGATACCCTTCAAAAAATACCTTCTTTTCAGCGTACGGTAAAAATTGCTACGCTGCTTTTTGCTGGCTATGGTAACCTTGGTCCATACGAAATTGGCCCTGTTAATACCTTTTACAGCTTTAACAATGTAGAGGGGTTTCGACTGCGCTTTGGTGGCCGTACTACTCCCGAACTCAGTAAACGGTTTTATTTTGAAAATTATGCCGCTTATGGTTTTAAAGATGAAAAATGGAAATTTTTTCTTTCTGCAACCTATTCCATTAACAACAAATCCATTTATCAGTTCCCACAAAATTATGTGCGGGCAAGCTTTCAGCGCGATACCAAAATTCCTGGTCAGGAGCTACAGTTTGTGCAGGAAGACAACTTCCTCCTGTCGTTTAAGCGTGGGCTAAATGATATGTTGCTCTATAACGATTTTTACCGCCTGGATTATGTGCATGAGTACGAAAACCATTTTTCTTATGCTTTTGGGTTTAAAAAGTGGAGCCAAACACCTGCCGGAGGTTTAAACTATCAGGCCAACGGAGGCGGATTTATTAACCGCTTAACCACCAGTGAGCTTTCGCTCGCTTTGCGTTATGCGCCTAACGAAAAGTTTATTCAGGGCAAAATTTACCGTGTACCCATTGCCGATCGTTATCCGGTATTTAACCTGCGGTACACAGCCGGAATAAAAGGATTATTGGGTGGCGAATACAATTATCATAACCTCACCGGAAGCGTAGATAAGCGCTTTTATCTTTCGCAGTTGGGTTACAGCGATGTTACTTTCGAAGGGAGTTATATTGCCGGGAGGGTGCCTTTTCCATTACTGGCGATCCATCGGGCTAACCAAACCTATGCCTATCAGCTCAATTCGTATAACCTGATGAATTTCCTGGAGTTTGTGAGCGATCACTATGTGAGCATTAACATCGATCATAATTTTAACGGGTTTTTCTTCAACAAATTACCGCTAATCAAAAAGCTGAAGTTAAGAGAAGTGGTTTCGTTTAAAGCGCTTTACGGTGGCTTACGCGATGAAAATAATCCGGCAGGCGGCAGTGGCTTTTACCAGTTACCGGCATTCGATAATGGTTTGCAGAGAACTTATTCGCTGGGCAAAGAGCCTTATATGGAAGGTAGCGTGGGCATTGGCAATATTTTTAAATTATTGAGGGTTGATCTGGTTAGGCGTTTTACTTACCTGGATAATCCGGAGGTGGCTAAATGGGGGATCAGGGCAAGGGTTAAATTTGATTTTTAAATAAAATATATGGAAAGCGTAAAATTAAGAGATCGCCTTCAGCTGGCTATTTACAAGGTGATTAATCCCTTCGTAAAAGGGCTCATTAAAATAGGCTTAACGCCCAATATGGTAACCAGCATCGGCCTGGTACTGAACATTGGTGTGGCCGTAATTTTTGTACTTGGTGCCGAAAAATCTAACCGTGGAGACATGTCGTACATTGGATGGGGAGGTGCATTGGTACTTTTTGCAGGCCTTTTCGATATGCTGGATGGTCAGGTGGCCCGCCTTGGCAACATGAGTTCGCGGTTTGGGGCACTGTACGATTCGGTGCTCGATCGCTACAGCGAAATGATTATGTTTCTGGGCATTTGTTATTATCTGGTAGCGCATCATTATTTTTTAAGTTCGCTGTTTGCGTTTATTGCGCTTATTGGCTCCATGATGGTGAGCTATACCCGCGCCCGGGCAGAAGGTTTAGGTGTTGAGTGTAAAGGCGGATTGATGCAGCGGCCGGAAAGGGTAGTAACCATTGGGGTATTTGCCATTGCCTGCGGGATAACCGGGCATTTTATTGGCGGCGATTATAAAATCTACCTGCCGGGTATTTCCTTTCATGTATTTGAAACCATGTCGGTTTTTACTTTACCCATTACTTTAATGGCTGTTTTAACCAACATTACAGCTGTTAAGCGCTTGCAGGAAGCCAAAAAAGGTCTGGAATCACAGGAGCGAAATGAAAAAAAGGCCAGCAATAAAGCGGCCTTAGTGGCAGCTGCACTGCTTGCTTTAGGCCTGGGTGCAATGGCTCCGGTAAAAGTAATGGCACAAGGCGATAATCCTTCACCCATTGTTTTTCCTAAGCCCGAAGGTATTGCCAATCAGCTTTTCTATTTACAACGCGATCCGAATACCAATACCATCGTTTGCCAGTTGAACATCGATAAACACGGTGAGGTGAATAAAGAGCAACCAGTTAATGTTTTCTGGATGCGTTACGGCGATAAAGGAGAGAAGAAGGAACTCAGCTACATACAGCGTAAATTTGCCTATGGCATTGTGAGTAAAGATTTAGGCAACGGGCAATTCGAACTCCGGTTTGTTTCGCACAAAAAGCTGCCCATGTATCTCCGAAAATCAACAGCCGATAAGAAATACCATGTTTACGCCACCATCAACGATAAGAAGATGGAGATCGATCGCATATTCCTGCGCATAGAAGGGGGCACTTTCTGGTTCCCGAACGTAAAATATGTAGAAATAAAAGGGCGCGATGCTGCAGCGCCGGTTAAGCAATTTACAGAAAGGATTAAAATATAAGGTATGAAGAAGAATTTTGTATCCAACAGCACCGCATCGGTAAGGATGTTTAAAAGCGATTTGATGGAAAGCCTTTCGAAAGTTCGTTTTTATGTGCCTTTAATTGTTTATGTTCCGGTTATAGCCTTTCTAAGCTATAAATCGCTTTGGCAAAACGAAATGGCCTTTGTTAATTTCGCAGCATGGTTACTGTTCGGATTAGGGATATGGACCATTACCGAATATTTTCTGCACCGGTATGTGTTTCACTTCGAACCCAAATCGGGCTGGGGGCAACGCATCCATTTTATTTTTCATGGCGTACACCACGATTATCCTAACGATGCCAAAAGGCTGGTGATGCCACCTTCTGCCAGTATTCCTATGGCTTTGGGCTTTTACTTACTGTTCGACTGGCTGCTTCCCCAAAATTGCGAATATCCATTTTTTATCGGCTTTATGATCGGGTATTTGTTTTACGATATGGTGCATTATGCGCTTCACCATGCCAGTTTTAAAAGTGGTTTCTGGAAAAAATTGAAACAACACCACATGTTGCATCATTACTCCGATTCGACCAAAGGGTACGGCGTAAGCTGGACATTCTGGGACCATATATTTCGCTCAAATTTTGATAAGAAGCAGGATGGAAGAACAACAGGCCACTAAAGGCTTTTACCACCACAGTTTCGTTTATGCCGCCATAGGCATTTCGGCGGCCTATTTATTGCTTTCCTTGTGGCTGGTAGGTTTTAAAACAGATCAGCTGGTGCTGGTTTTCATCTTTAACGCCTTGTTCTTTTTTTCAAAAGCAACACGGAAATTTATGCTGGGTTTTTCTATTTTTATCGTGTACTGGATCCTTTTCGATTACATGAAGGCATTCCCGAATTATCGCTATAATGTGGTGCATATCGAAGATCTTTATGATGCAGAGAAACGCATTTTTGGGATCAGCCTGCACGGTATGATCGTAACTCCAAACGAATTTTGGAAAATAAACAGCAATGCTTTTTTAGATGTATTAACCGGTCTGTTCTACCTGATGTGGGTTCCGGTACCCCTGGCTTTTGCGGTATATCTGTTCTTTAAAAAGAAGCTTGAGTTTGTGCATTTTTCGCTGGTATTTGTTTGGGTAAACCTGTTGGGCTTTGTCGTTTATTACCTTTTTCCGGCTGCACCGCCCTGGTATGTACAGGAGCTAGGTTTTGTACTGATACCGGGTACCCCCGGAAATACCGCAGGCTTAGCCCGCTTCGATCAGTTTTTTAACATTACACTATTTAAAGGAATTTACAGCAAAGGCTCTAATGTTTTTGCAGCAATGCCTTCTTTACATTCTGCCTATCCGGTTATTGTGGTGTATTATGCGCTCAGAAATAAACTGGGGGCCATTAATGTATTTTTTGTAACGGTAATGGTGGGGATCTGGTTTTCGGCCATTTACAGCAGTCACCATTATTCGTTAGATGTGCTGGCCGGAATAAGTTGCGCCATATTGGGCATTGTTTCCTTTCAGTTTTTGGTGAAAAGGGCTCCGTTAAAACACTTTGTGGGCGCAATGGTGAAGAAAATTACTTAAAATTGTTTGATTTTATGTTTGGTTTGAAGCCAGGTAAGGCAGGGGATAGCTGCGCTGTTTTTTCTTGCAAAAGACTGTCTTTTACAATACGAAAAAGTAAAGTTTAATTCCTAAGCATTATCATATTGATAATTCAAATCAGATAAACTTATTTTATTTGCCAATTTATTAACGTAAAGTGCTGATAATTTAATGTTTGCAATAAATCTACTATATCCATAGATAATATAGATATATTCCTATATTTGCAATGTCAATGTTACACATCACAATATGAATCAACTTTACATTAACAATACCAAACTGCCTGTACTTAAATCTGAAACTGTTTTAAGCCTAGCCGAAATTTGTTGTAGCGTTGATCCTTTGTATTGTTGTATGTGTATGTAAACACCAACGCTCGCCACAAACATTATTCAGTTTATCCTTATTTTCTTTTTTATGAATCCCCTTTTCAGGAAAGTCGTAATCAGCTTTTTGATTATTTTTCTGGCCTGCTTTTTTTTGAACTTTAAGCAAACCGAGCCTGCTGTAAAGCCACATCCGCTGGCCACCGCAACTGCATTGTGCTGTTCATCTAAGCTCCCAAACCGTTATGGCATAAAATTTACCAGCAATACAAGCAGTTTGGATCATACCATAGAGCTGGCCAAACCACACCATAACAACGGTGCATTAATAAAAGATATTTCCTTTTGGTTTAATACCAGTTATGAGCTAACCGGGAAAATAAAAACAACAGAAAACAGCCGTTTGGGGCACCTTGGCTTCAGCTGCATCAAAGATAAATAACCAGATTTCTAACTTATAAACTAATCACAAATGAACTGTAGCAAATAAAAAAAGGGAAAAACTTTCATTTTTCCCTCCGAACCAAATAAATCTTCGAACCAGGTTCTCAATTGGCGTTGGCCCTGATTCAAATGGTAACTTAATTCTAAACAAAATTATGCAAAATTTCGATGAAGTACGTGCCGGGGGCATGCTTACTTCAAAATTTCCTATACCAAACCTTAGGAAGCTATTTCCTGCGCATACAGGCGGGAAAGAAAGCAGGATCTTCGGTTTCTTAATTTTATTCATGTTGTGCGCATTTACAAAAAATACAGTTGCGCAAACAACCCCGCTCATTAATTCTACTTTAACTGGAACGGTTAGAGATGCCAAAACCGGCGAAACCCTGCCTGGGGTAAATGTGAGCATTAACGGAACTACACATACCGCATTAACAGATAATAATGGTGTTTTCCGTTTCATAACTGGTCAAAAATTCCCTTATACCCTTACCATCAGTTTTGTAGGCTATAAATCTTTACAAATTGTGGCCAATGGTTCGCCTATCGAAGTAAAGCTCGAAGAACAGGTAAATACACTTAACAATGTGGTGGTAGTGGGGTATGGTACACAGAAAAAAAGCGACTTTACCGGATCGCTTTCCTCCGTACCAACGGAATTAAAAAACGTTCCGGTGGCTTCGCCCGACCGCTTGATTCAGGGGGCAATTTCAGGGGCACAGGTTACCCAGTCGAGCGGTCAGCCCGGTGGTGGTGTTTCTATCCGTGTACGTGGTGGAACCTCCATAAACGCTGGTAACGAACCTTTATATGTGATTGATGGTTTTCCGGTTTACAACGGCGATGCCACTGTTGATGCAGGGATTACCAACGGACCGGCCATTAATCCGCTATCGGCAATCAATCCGGCCGATATTGAATCAATCGATGTACTTAAAGATGCTTCTGCAACAGCTATATATGGCTCGCGTGGTGCAAACGGGGTAATTCTGATTACTACCAAAAGAGGGAGTAAAAACAGCTTCTCTATTAATTACAGCGGTTATTATGGCACACAAAAAGTAAGCAAAAGAATTGCTTTGCTGAATGCCCGCGAATGGGGTGCTTTAAAAAATGATGCGCTTACCGATGCCGGCAAAGCACCATTTTATACACAGGCGCAGTTAGACCAGCTTGGTGAAGGAACCGATTGGCAAGGCGAGGCTTTTAGAACAGCACCGGTACAAAACCACAGTCTTTCGATATCATCGGGCAATGAAAAAACACGTTTGTTGCTTTCCGGAAATTACTTTAAGCAGGAGGGGGTAATTTTAAACAGCGGTTTCGACCGGTATTCGGCAAAGCTGAATGTAGACCACGAGGTAAATTCGAAATTTAAAGTAGGCGTTTATCTGAATGGAAGTACCACCCGTGCCGATGTTGCACCAAGTGGTATTGTTGCCAACATTCTATCCATGGTGCCTGTAGTGCCGGTAAAAGATGCCAATGGCAATTTTACAGCCAACAGCAGTTTTGGCGCTACCGTAGCCAATCCCATAGCAACCCTGAGCCTGCAAACCAACGAAACCAAAACAACCCGCGTGTTGGCCAACAGTTTTGGAGAATATACTATTATTGAGGGCTTAACGGCTAAGGTTTCCTTAGGTACCGACATCATTAACAACAAGCAGAACAGGTTTCTCCCTTCTACACTTTACGAAAGCCTTCCGGGTGGAAATGCATCAATCGGTTCCTTATCTACTTTGAACTGGTTAAACGAAAATACCATCAACTACAAGAAAAGAATTGCCGAAAAACACAGCTTTGAAGTACTTTTAGGTAATACACAGCAAAAATCGGTTACCGAAGTCTTTACCGCCGGTGCTTCAAATTTTGTTAGCGATGCCTTTAAATACAACAACCTGGGCTCAGGTACTGTGCTTAGCACCCCAACTTCATTAAAAACAGAATGGGCGCTGCAATCTTTTCTCGCCAGGGTTAATTACGCTTACGATAACAAATACCTGTTAACCTTAACCGCCCGTGCCGATGGCTCGTCGAGGTTTGGTATTAACAATAAATGGGGAACATTCCCATCAGCAGCCATTGCCTGGAATGCTTCGAACGAAAAATTCCTCCAGGATATTAAAGCCATCAGCTCCCTTAAATTCCGCTTTAGTGCAGGGGTAACCGGTAATCAGGAAATCGATCCTTACCGTTCACTTTCGCGCTTATCGAGTTACCAGTACACTTTTGCCAACACTCTGGTGAATGGTTTGGCCATTGCCAGCTTTGCAAACCCCGATTTAACCTGGGAAAAAACAGCACAGTACAATTTCGGTATAGATCTGGAGCTGTTTTCGAACCGCATTCAGCTTACAACTGATATTTATTACAAAAGAACTTCCGATTTATTGTTAGAAGTGCCTGTACCATACTCATCAAGCTTAACCAGTGCTTTCCAAAACCTGGGGGTGGTGAGAAACAAGGGGGTAGAGCTTGGACTTAAAACCGTCAACTTTCAGGGCGATTTTAACTGGACAACCAATCTCATCTTTTCTGCCAACAGGAATAAAATCCTTACGCTGGGTGGTTCTCCTTATTTCTTTGTTACCGATCCGGCAAGTCCAACCACTTTACCAACGCAGATTATTAAAGTTGGCGAATCGGTTGGCGCATTTTACATGTACGAGGCAGATGGGGTAAATCCGGCCAATGGTTTACAAAAATACAAAGACCTTAACGGTGATGGGCTGATTACACAAGATGCCGACCGTAAAATTGTGGGTAGCTCACAACCCAAATTTTTGGCCAGTATCACCAATACTTTCAGGTACCAGAATTTCGATCTCTCAGTTTTTTTTAATGCATCGTATGGCAACAAGATTTTTAACTGGACACGGGCCAACTTAGAGACTGGTACTGGTTACACTGGTGCGGTGGCCACATTGCTCGATCGATGGACGCCGTCAAACCGGAATACAGATGTTCATAAAGCCATTGAAAACCCGGCAGTAACCATTTCTGACCGCTTTGTAGAAGACGGATCATTTATCAGGCTAAAAAATGTTACCCTGGGTTACAGCCTTCCAACCCGCTTGCTTTCTAAGCTGAAACTAAGCGGACTACGGGTTTATGTATCAGGCAACAACCTGTACACCTGGACCAATTATACCGGTTACGATCCTGAGGTGAGCACCAACGGACAAAATTCGATAAGCACAGGGATGGATAGGGCAGCTTATCCAAATGCACGCTCAATACAAGGAGGCATCAGCCTGACGCTTTAATTTTTCAACATTTAATTTTTATTGCGATGAAAATAAAATATTTACCCCTGGCCATTGTGCTTGCCAGTCTTTCAGCTTGTGTAAAACTGGATGAAAGCCCAAAATCATTTATCTCTCCCGAGCAATTTTATAAAACAGCTGGCGATGCAATTTCTGCTGTGAATGCCATTTATTATCCCATGGTTGACAACAGCACCGGAGCGCAACCCATCTACAACAGGCTGTTTTACACCGGGCTAGATTTCCTTACCGACGATCTGGACGCCGGGCCAGGCTCGCCAAATGCAGAAGTGAGGGCATTGGCCAAGCTTACCCACGCATCAACCAACTTACGTATACAGCAAATCTGGACGGAACATTACGAAGGGATTAACAAGGCCAATATTGCTCTGGAAAGAATCCCTGCAATTGAAATGGATGGAAAGCTTAAAAACCGTTTGCTGGGCGAAGCCAGATTTTTGAGGGGCTTTTATTATTTCAATTTGGTACGGCTTTACGGCGATGTTCCCTTGCTGTTAAAAGATCAAACACAGTTAAGTCTTGCAGAATTGCAGGTGCCACGCACGCCTAAGGAGCAGGTTTTTTTGCAGATTATTAACGATCTGGAAACTGCCACATCCTTATTTAAAGCCGCATCGGCAGGCGAAGCCGGCAGGGCAACCGAAGGTGCTGCGGTATCGCTGTTATCAAAAGTGTATTTAACGCGCCGCGACTGGGCAAATGCGGTGAAATATGCCGATGCAGTAATTAATGGTTCATACGGTTATGCCTTGTTTGACGATTATGCACAGGTTTTTCTGCCTGCTTATAAAAACGGCAAAGAGCACATTTTTTCTGCGCAGATAAAAGGAAGTACAATTAGCACCGGGCATTTAATCACCTCGAGCGATATCCGTTCGGGTGTACCCGGATTAAAAGGCTCGTACGGCAATCAGCTGGCTTTTTATACCGTTGGCAGCGATAATTTCTTTAGTCTGTACAAACTGTATTCGGCTAAGGATAAAAGGAAACGGACATCATTTGTTACTTACTATATCAGTCCAACCGACGGGAAAAAATATGCAACCATTAATGCTCCCGGCGATTCGGTGCCTTTCATTAACAAAAACTGGGATCCCAACTACGCCAGCACCGGAAACTCTGATGCGAACATGAACATCCTGCGTTATGCAGAGGTTATTTTAATTGATGCGGAGGCCGAAAACGAACTCAATGGTCCAACCACGAAGGCTTATAGTGCCATCAATAAAATCAGAAAAAGGGCAGGACTGGCTGATTTAACTACCGGATTAACCAAAGATCAGTTCAGGGATTCTGTTTACCTCGACCGCAGGTTAGAGCTGGTAGGCGAGTGCCAGCGGTATTTCGATCTGATCAGGCAAACAGGCACAGAAGTTACAGGCGTTGGTCCGGAGGGGAAAGGTATTTTGCTTAAAAACCTGAAACTGGTAGGCAAAAACAATGTCGCTGCACGCCACTATTTGTACGCCATTCCACAGGGCGAAATAGACAGAAACCCGAAACTTACCCAAAATCCGGGCTGGTAAGAAGATCACATTTTTAGAAAAATTATAAAATAAAACGATGCGTATTATGAAAAAAATACCGAATAAAATTGCAGGTGCAGTTGTTTTACTGACTGCGCTACTGCAAATGGCCTCAGCACAAACATTAACCTCCGATCAGGGCTTTAAAGGTAAGATTGGCCGTACTGCTGCCGAGTCTCAGGAATATTTTCCTGAAAAGAAGAAAGCACCTGCAGGTGCACCCAATGTAATTGTCTTTTTAATAGACGATGCCGGATATGGCACTTCGAGTGCTTTTGGTGGTTTAATGCAAACCCCGGTGTTAGATAGTTTAGCCAATAACGGTTTACGCTATACCAATTTCCACTCTACAGGAGTTTGTTCGCCAACACGGGCGGCGCTGCTTACCGGCCGCAACCACCATTCAGTACACATGGGTACCTTAAATTACAGTTCGAGTGGTTTTCCGGGTTATGATGCCATTATGCCTGCCGATAAAGGAACAATTGCCGAAGTACTGCACGAAAATAATTACAGCACCTTTGCCGTAGGAAAATACCATGTTGCCCCCATTAACGAAATAACGGCAATAGGCCCTTATGACCGATGGGCGGTTGGCCGTGGTTTCGACCATTTTTATGGCTTCCAGCTGGGCCATACCGATCAGTACCACCCCAATTTGTACGAAGATACCAAAGTTGTGGATGTAGAACCCAACGGAAAGCACCTCACAACTTTGCTGGCCGATAAAGCCATTAACTACATTTCCAATCAGAAATCTATTGCACACGACAAGCCTTTCTTCCTCTATTTTGCCACGGGTGCCATCCATTCGCCACACCAGGTAGATAAGAAATGGAGCGATTTATACAAAGGTAAATTCGATAAAGGCTGGGATTGGTACAGGGAAGAGGTTTTTGCCCGACAGAAAAGGCTGGGCGTAATACCGGCAAACGCAGTACTGCCCGATCGCGATCCGACAGTTAAAGCCTGGAACAGCTTATCGCCTGAGCAAAAGAAGGTATATGCCCGTTTTATGGAAATTTATGCAGGTTTCTTAACCCATGCCGATTACGAGTTTGGCCGCATTGTAAATTACCTGAAAGAAATAGGAGAGGCTGATAATACCGTTATTCTGGTTAGCATTGGCGATAACGGATCGAGTCACAGTCCCGAGCATGGCAGCTTAAACGGTTACATCAGCGCATTGGATGAAGATAAACAAGTTGCAGAGTTGTATAAAAATATCGATAAACTGGGTACCGAACATTCATTTCAGGATGCGCCATCGGGCTGGACCCAGGCTACCAATACCCCTTTCAGGTTGTGGAAAGCCGATCCGAACAGCGAAGGGGGCACGCACCAGCCATTAATTGTGTATTACCCTAACGGTGGGTTGAAAAAAGGCGATATCCGTGGTCAATATGGTCATGTAATTGATATTGCACCAACCATTTACGAGCTTACAGGCGCAAAAGTTCCCGAAACCATTAAAGGTTATGTACAAAAGCCACTGGAAGGAACGAGTTTGGTTTATTCGTTTAAAGATGCCAAAGCCGAAAACCGCCACAAAATTCAATATTACGAGTTATTTGGTAAACGAGCCATTGTTAAAGATGGCTGGAAAGCTTCGGTTTTTCATAAATCGGGAAGTGATTTCAATCAGGATGTTTGGGAACTTTATAACCTGAACGATGATTTTAACGAAAGGATAAACCTGGCGGCAAAATACCCTGAAAAAGTAAAAGAATTACAGGCGCTTTTCGATCAGGAAGCCATTAAGTATAATGTATTCCCATTAAATGATAATGCCCTGGGGCATAGTGTTGGCGGAAGGGCACGCAGTCCCTTTGGCCTGGATAAAAAGGTGGTTTTGTATGCCGGTATCGAACAGTTTTTAACCCTTACCGGGCCACAGTTCCAGAACGATCCGTTTTCGATCACGGCTGATGTAAACATCAAATCGGCCAGCGATGAAGGGGTATTATTTGCCACAGGTTCTGAGTTTGAAGGCTTAAGTTTATTTATCAAGAACGGAAAATTTGTGGTTGCGCACAACACGGGCAGTATTGTAAAATATCTCGAATCAGACACTGCTGTGCCGGTTGGTAAATCGAAGTTAAAGTTCGAATTTAATTTTACGCCGCCTGCCTATGGAAGTAAAGATAAAAATGCACCCGCCGGTACTGAAGCCATTTACATTAACGATAAAAAGGTTGGCGAGCGCAATGTGGTGGCTGCCGAAGGTAGGATCGCGATTTATAAAGATGGTATCGATGTAGGTGCAGACCGAAATTCGCCGGTAACCGATCGCTATAAAGCTCCATTCAATTTTACAGGAAAATTGAATAATGTAACTATCGAATATAAATAATACGATAAAAACAGGCTGCCAGATAAACGACAGCCTGTTTTTGTTTCAAAATAATTGACCAAAAGAAAGATGAAAATAATATTGAAGGTTTTTCTCCTGCTGGGCTTAACCCAAACATTACGGGCACAAAACAACCCTGTCGATGAAATTTTTAACGGAAATAAACTGTTTGACGATGTTAAACAGTATGTTAATTTCGGTGTGCACAGAACTGCAACAAGTGGCGATAATGCAACATCGGCCTGGCTTAAAAATAAACTGGATGGTTTCGGCTTTCGAACTGAATACCTCTATTTTCCGGTTAAACAGTATTTCCTCGAAAGTGCTTCATTAAAAATAAAAGATAGCACCTTAAATGTATTTCCGCTTTGGCCTGTGGCCATCGCAAATGTTGCTTTAAATGCCGAGCTTGTTAATGCCGACAAGGATAAACAATCGGTTTCGGGCAAAATAGCCGTAATCAGGTTAAAAAAAGAAGACCGTAAATACATTGACCGTTTAGAAAAACTAGACCGGTTTAATGATTTAATTGCACAACGCGCCAGCGCTATTGTTTTAATTGTTGATAACGAAGCTGGCGAAATAGCGGCATTAAATACCCAGGCTAAAGCATCGTGGAAAATTCCGGTAGTTCAGCTTGCACCAAAAGATACCGCACAGCTTATATCGGGTGCACGGGTTTCGCTTCAGATTAAGGGTAGCTTAAAAGATGTACAGGCACGCGATGTTATTGCCAAAATTGGCGCTGGCAAGCAAACCGTAATCGTTTCTACCCCAATTAGTGGCTGGTTTACCTGTGGTGGCGAACGTGGCCCGGGCATTGCCATTTTTAACGCCATTGCCAAATGGGTAAGGGTGGCTAAACCGCCTTATACTTTCGTTTTTATAGCCAATTCATCACACGAACTGGAAGACCACAGAGGCACGCACGTATTTATCGATAAAAAGGCTCCTAAACCTGCAGATGTGAGGTTATGGGTGCATTTGGGTGCCAGCTTTGCGATAAACGGCTACCAGAAAACAGCAACTGGTATTCATCAACTCGAAACTGCCGACCCAAAACGAAGGGTTTATTACAGTTCGAACCTCGAAAACACCATGCACCAGGCTTTCGATAAGAGACCCATTACGCAATTAGGTAATGTGGCTTTAGGCGAACTTAGTGTTGCTGCAAAATATGGCTACGCTACTTATTTTGGCTTTGTAGGTGCCGATTTTAACCCCTTCTTTCATACACCTGTTGATAACGAAACAGCTACATCGCCAGAAATACTCGAACAAACCGCTTTGATGATAAAAGCGGCAATTCAGATGGAACTGGCTCAACCATAGTAATTCAACTGGTGTAAGCCAATTAATTTGGCCGGTTTTGTAAAATCTGATAATCCTGGGACATTGTTCCCGGGTTATCTTTAGTTCATTTTAATATCAAAAGGTTTTCTTCTATAGCAGCTTTATACAATGAAATAATGTTTTTTTAATTTTCACCTTGTCATTTGTCAATGTGCAGTTGCAGCCTGCCTGAGGGACACTTAATTTAGTCAGATTATTTTAGTGATTAATGAACGACTTTAAAAAACTGCAGGATTTAAGAGTGGCTTTACTTCAAAAAATTAAGCCAGCCACTATCGATCGCGACTTCTGTAACTTACTTTCCATTACTATTTTTGCCACCCAGAACGATTACCTGAGTACAAACACATTGATGCAGGTGTTTGGTCTTTTACCGCTGAATCAGCGTAATCTAAATCACAAGGTGATTGATATGCTTGATCGTTATACTAGCTGCGCTGAGGTAAGTCTTTAAAAATCGAAAAAAAAAATCTGCTTAAAACTTAATTCTAATATTTGGTGCGTATTTTGCAGGCAGCACTTAGCCGCTTGCTAAAATTCGCAGAAATGCCTAACCTTCGATCTGGAATACGCAGATAGGGTAGTCGGAGCAGGCGCCACTAAATGATTAGCTTTTAAGGAAAAATGACGAAAAGATCCGTTTTTTATTTCATGGTAGCCACTTTGCTCTTCGGCTGTACTCGTAAACCACAACAAGTGCCTGAAAAGCCTCAAAAACCGGCTACATATTCGCCGCAAGCAAATGCGCCCAAAGCCCGTTATGAAAAAGGTTTGCTGTACGAAAATCAAAATTTCTCATCGTACATTGATGAGGAGAAAAGAGGAGCGGGGGTAATCTCGTTTATGCTGGAAGTAAACGACAGACTCGATATCTGGAATTTGGACGATACCAAATTTGGTGAAATAGTGATGAATGAAGACCTGACCTACTTTACCCTAAACCTGCCTAAAAAGGTTATTGCCCGTAAATTAATACCAGAAAATGATTTTGCAGCCTTCGAATTTGATGCCGAAAAGCCCGGTTCGGATGCGAAGTACCTTTTTATCTATGCCAATAAAGAAAAAAGAAAGGTAGAAAAGAAAGCTGTTCAGTTTGCTTTCACCGCCTGGAAATAATTGGTGATCCGTATTAAAAATAACATTTAGGCCTGCGGCTTTTTTTGGTTACCAGGTAGTAACCCACTGAAATTTCGTGCGAGCCATAATCATAATTGCTGAGTTTATTTAAGCTATAATCGTAACCATAACCAATTCGCAGGTTGCTGCGTACAAAAAGCTCTGAAATGAATCCCACTGCACTTCTTGCAGTTAAATTGTTTTGCAAATTAGATTTAGGGTATAGCTTAACCGAACTTCTGTACACCCCACCAATCCAGAAACGCTCTTTAACCAAAAGAAAAGCATTTAAATCAAGCGAGGTTGGCCCATGCAAATCATCTTTAATTAAGAAAGTAGGTTTAAACACAAAATCCTGCGCAAAGGGTAAAGCTACGCCTGCGCTAAGGTAAAAATGCGGCTGAATCTTAACATTCAGTAATTTGTAATCGCCGAATAGCGATAAACTCTTGCTCAGTAAATTATTGGCAGAGAAACCAATAAAAAATTTCTCGTTTGAATAATGGATACCTGCCCTGATATCGGGAGTGATCTGGCTTACACTCCCCAGCGGAATGCGGTTGTCGCCCTGCTCAATCGGGTCGAGTAAATTCCCGTTTAGGCCTGCTTGCATTACCCCAATACCCAAACCAAAGGCCAGTATGTTGGTTTCAGTACGGTCAAGCTTGATGCGATAGGCAAAATTAGCCGAAGCATTTAACGAATTTTGCGCCCCAATTTTATCTTTGGTAATAATGGCACCTATGCCCAGGGATTCATCGTTAATGGCTTCATCGGCAGAGATAGAAAGCGTTTGCGGAGCGCCTTTAACACCTGTCCACTGTGCACGGGCAAAAGCCTGTAAGTACAGCTCTTCCTTATAGCCCGTATAGGCAGGGTTAATGTACATGCCGTTGAAAACATATTGTCCAAACTGTGCGTCTTGTTGTGCAAAAACCATTTTGGTAAAGCAACACATCAGCACCATCATTAATTTCGCTATCGTTTTCATGTTGTTTATTTTATCTGATCACGGTTACATATCCTTTATAGGCAATCCAGTCGGTGCTGCTATTTTTCACTTTCACTACATAAAAATAGGTGCCATCGCTCAGACCAGGCGCCGTCCAGTCGTTCTTATAATCGGAGGTTTGGTAAACTGTACTTCCCCAGCGGTTAATAATGGTAACCTCATTAAATTGATAAGAATTCAGGTGTTCGAGGTAAAACGTTTCGTTTTTGCCATCCCCATTAGGCGTAAACACGTTTGGTATTCGTAAACCCGAAATTTCTTTATTATCGGTTGAGGTATTGTTACTGAGATTCGGATCGGCCTCATTGGCACTTACTGTTGCGGTATTGCTAACTAAACCCATTTGTTTCGATTTAACTTTAATTACCAGTTCGGCAAACTTTCCGTTGGCCAGCCCATCAATTTTCCATTTCACGGTGCGTAAGGCAGGATCGTAATCTGCGGTTCCGTCGGTAGGTGCCGAAAGGCTTTCAAAACTGAGGTATTCAGGTAGTTTATCTTCAATAACCAGTCCCGTGGCATCGTCTATTCCATTATTTCTTACATTAAGGTAATATTCAAAAACCTCGCCGTTTACCACTGTTCTCGAAGCCGATCGCTTGGTAATCGATACATCTGCTGTGCGACCGGGCACTACCAGTATTTGTACATCTTCAGATAAATCAGAAGTACAGCCACCTTTGTTAATTGAGGCTACCTTGTAAAATCCTGCTGTTGCGGTAATCAATGTCGATTTATTTTGCCCCTGAATCAGTATCCCGTCTTTAAACCATATATACGTGCTGGCCCCTTCCGATTTGGCACGCAGGATTACCGACGACCCTTCGGCGATCGTAATCGTTTGGCGCCCTGGCGGAGCATCCTGGCTGTATCCGTTTATTTTAAATAATAAAAGGAATAGCAGCAACAAGAAGGTATAAAACCTCAGTTTCATGTATCAGATTTACCGGGAAATAGATGATGTACCTTTAAAAAGTAACTGCGGTGGCTGTGCCTTGTGCTGTACCCACACTAAGTGTTGGTTTGGTTGGTTTAGCGCTTACAGTAATGGTTTTATCTACAATTTGCGGGCAATATTTGCTGCCGTTAATTTCATATCCCACTTTTAAACGATAGGTTATGCTTCCAACAGTTGGCGCAGTAGGCGTATAATTTAGTGTGTTTGCACCGGCTATAATGGTTTCGGCTCCTGCGGCAACGGTGTACCACTGGTAAACCAATGCTGCTTTGGTTGGATCTTCGGGGTTGGTAACGCTACCTACCTGTGCCAACGGGCTTTCTACGCAGAAATCGGCCGGGCTAATGTTGGGTACCAGTGGTTTTAATACATAAACCGGAATTTCCTGCATTTCCGATTCGCAGGAGCCTGGTGTGGTAGATTTTGAACTGAGGTAGTAGTAACCGGTTTTAAATCGGCATTGGCAACCTTATTTCCGCCGGCTAAAGTTATGCCGGTGGCAGGCGTAGTGGTAGAAGTTGCGCTGTATTTTACAATCCAGTCCGTACCTGCGGTTGCAGCGGGTAGCGTAAGTTCGCCATCTGAGCAAAAAAGATTTACTCCAGCCGTATTTGGTGCTAAAGTTTGTGCAGATACAGTTAAAAAGCTACCGAATAATACGATCGTAGCAATAATTAAAGCGGTTTTCGTAAAGAAATTGTTCATGGGGATTTTTTTAAATGATTTAATATTGTGAATTAGTGTTAACCAGCACATGTGGTGCTGTAGGTTTTGGATTTACTTTTATGTTAAAATTGATTTGTGTAGTACAGCCTGCTGCATTTTTTAGTGTTAAAATTCCGACATGGGTGCCAATAGGGGCATCGATGGGAACAGTAACAGGTATATTTGAAGCCGGAAGAGTCAGGTTATTTTCGGCCGGGAAACCCGATGATACCCAGCTAATGCTGTAGGTAACAGGGGCATTTACCGGGTTGGTGTAAGTTAGCAGGGCGGTGTTAAAACCCTGGCAAAGCTCTGGGTCGCTACCAGGTGTGAGGCCGGGAGGTGGATTTACCGTAACTAAAAAAGTCTGTGTTTTTTCTTCACAACCTTTTGCTGTTGCCGTAATTGTTGCTGTGCCGCTAAAACCAGCCGACCAGGTTACCTGCCCGGTTGAAGCATTAATTAGCCCCGCAGATAAAGGTGATAAACTGTAAACAATGCCGGTGGTGTTACTTGCTGTAGCCAGATAGGTATCGGTTCCGGCACCCGCACAGCGGCTGCTGGTTAAGCCGCTATTAAATAAAAGATTACTCACATTGCCATTTACGGTAATGCTACCCGACGAATTAAAACTTGATGAAGGCGTGGTAGTAATGCTATAGGTAGCTGCTGCACCTGCAACAGTTGGTGTACCACTAATGGTTAATTTTTTAGCTGGTTTGTTGTAGTCATAGGTTATTCCGGCAGGTAAGTTGCTAACCACAACACTGTTGGTCCCATTTGGCATGGTGTAAATAATATCATCCATAACGGTATTGATGCATACAATACGGTCGCCCGATCCGGTAGTGGTGGATATGCTGCTTTGATCGTTATAGGTTACCTGATCTGGCTGAGGGCCGGTAATGGTAGCTGTATTGGTAAGCACTCCGGTTTGCACAACTTTGGCGGTAATTTTCAATGTTGCGCTGGCCATACTTGCTAAATCGCCAATGGTCCAGATTCCTGTTGTTGCATCGTAAGTGGTACCTGACGAAGCAATGCTGGATACATAGGTATAGCCGGTTGGTAGTTTGTCCGACACCGATACACCTACCGCATTGCCATTGCCTAAATTTTCGGCCTTTAAAGTAAACTCAACATTGGTATTTAGCTCAGGGTAATCTACATCAACGGTTTTGGTAATGGCCCTGTCGATATTACAAAGCGAAATGTTGATGGGTAGAGAGGGGGCACTGGCGCCACATTCGAGCTGGTAACTAACACTATAATTGCCAGATGCACTTGCTACATAAGTATTGGAGGTAGCGCCACTAATAGCCACTCCGTTTAAATACCATTGGTAAGGCGCTGCATTGGCAACAGCCGTAAGGGTGGCGGTGGCACAATTTGCCTGACTTAGATTCGGCTGCTCGGCCATTTCAGGAAAACGTGTAATAAAATTCGACATAGAAAAGCCAGCTCCCTGTTGTACCATCGAAATGGTAAGCCTGCCTAAACTGGTAATGGAAACAATGCTGGGCTGGCCGATGGTGGTATTGGTAAAGCTGATTAACGAAAGTCCGCTGCTGCCCAGTGGTTTGCGGGTACCAATGCCTGCAATCGTTTCAATATTCTGACCGGTATAGTTCGGGGTACCGCCGGTGGTGGTTAACAATATCGGATCGGCACTTTTAGTTAAAATATAACCGAAATAAGGAAGATCGGTAGAAGCAGCATAGGCGGTAAACTTAGTTGTCTCTACCCGTTTCGAGCCCGAACAGCCGGATATAGGAACTAACGTGGCAACATCTACCTCGCAGCCACCACCAACAGAAACTCCGCCCGTTCCCGAAAAAACCTCTACGTTTTTATTTGCTACAATAATAGAAGAAGAGAATCGTGCGGTGTTATTGGTAGCATCATAAGTGCCATAAACATAACCATGGTTAAAAGTATATTTATCGCCCGGCTGTAGCAGTGTAACCGTTAATGTGGTTTTCTGTGTTCCACTGATATCGAAATGGGTTATGGTAACTGTAGTATTTGCTTCTGTAGCAATAACAGTAGATTGTTCGGCGGTAAGATTTCCCTCGCCCCTTACAATTACATATTCTTTTCCGAGGGCTGCAATAGGTGGGATAGGGTTGAAAGCCCCGTCGCCACAACCTCCCGGAGCATCAAGATCGGCAGCTGTATTCATCACTGCGGAAGAAGAAGATTCGACAAGAGTACCTATTGGTGCATGGAACAGATAACTTTGCCCGGCATTTAAGGTAGCTGTGGCCACACCACCAATTTTAACGATAGTGTTATTCTCGATAGCCATAATGCTGTATATGGGGGTGTGCGATGCACCTGCAAGGCTACCATCGCGGTAATAACCCACCCTAAAAGAGTTACCTATTGCTGCATCTCCAAAACTGAATAAAGAGGCGTTCCCTTTTATGTCGCCATCGCCTCCATCAGTGCCCAGTGCATCAGAAGCCACATTTCTTAAATTAACAGCTATTGATGAGGTAGCTTCAACAATAATACCTGCAGCCGATACTACCGTATTTAAGCTATAGGCAGGTGCATCTTTTGGTAAGCCAGTAAAACGATAGATAAAGGGATTGTTTTGCGAGCAGCTAAAAGTGGTAATTATAGTACCATCGCTTTTTTTAATGGTACCGGTAACCGTTGTGGTATTATCGGTAGTAATTACAATTTCGTTTGCCTTGCTCCAGTATTGCCATGGTGCAGGAGCGATATAATGTTTGGCGTAGCTAATGGCACGGTAGTAATTTGCTTTGAACGTTTTTTCTGTAAGATAATTTGTAAACGGATTAGTTTTAACTGAAACAGGAATGGCATAGGCCATCGTTCCTGCCATAGCAGGTAAGAGGGAAATAATTATAAAAAAAACAAACCTAAGTAGCGTTTTAATCATGTTTGGTTTAATCACCCTTCAAACCAATACCATACATGCCAAGTTCACCCAAATCTTGCAGAAGCAAGTCAGATAAATTTAAGACAATAGGTTATTACTCCTATGTAGGATTAATAATCTTGTTTAAGTGTAAAAATTCAGTTTAAGGATTTCTTCAACACTAAAATACCTGAAATATTATTCCCTCAAATATAGACTGTGTTAATTTTACACCAACTTAAACGACTGTTTTTTAAGTGTTTTTATGAAGCTATAATTAAGTATTATTTATTCTACATTATTAAGTGCTCTTTTGATAAGGAATCGATTGTGTTAAATGAGGTTATTGTAAATAAACTACTCATAAATAAGTAATTACACCTGTATAAATCTCTTGCTGAAGATTTTGTTTTTTTTAAAACGTTGTTTGCTGTGTATTAGGGAGCTTTAGCTGATTTTTTTGATGAAACGGCATAAATGGAGGATGAATTTTGTTCTTGTAGGTGGGTAATATTAAGCTTGTGTAAATTCATGGAGGCTGATTCTGCCCGAATAACAGCAGGTTTTAGGTTTAGTCGAAAGTTTAGCCTTAATTAAGGTTAAACTGGAAAGATATGATTCAGTATGTCAGCTATTTCCTTTATGTCGGATTTTTACAATAAAAAGTCTGTTTTATTCAATTTTAGATCGGATAACATATTTATTTTTGACTATAACAACCAAATATATGATCATCCTGAAACTATGGCTATATACCAAAAGTTTGCGCGCTCATATCCCGGAAATAAACTGAAGATGAAAACCATTTCATATGCTTTAAAATGAAAAAAACATTAGTAGTGATAATTACCGTACTCTCTATGTTGGTGAATGTACGGGCGCAGCAAAGTCCCCTTAAGACTGAGCAGGAAAAGTTTAAACCAACCGACGAATCTTTAAAACAATATAAATATCCCGACTGGTTTCGTGACGCAAAATTCGGAATCTGGTCGCACTGGGGACCTCAGGCAGTTCCGCGTCAGGGAGATTGGTATGCAAAGAATATGTACGTGCAGGGCAGTGCCCAGAATAAATTTCATATAGCGCATTATGGATCACCTACCCGGTTTGGTTATAAGGACATTATACCCCTATGGAAAGCAGAAAAATGGAACCCTGAGCAACTGATGGCACTTTACAAGAAGGCGGGTGCTAAATATTTTGTGAGCATGGGCTCACATCACGACATGTTTTTTTTATGGAATTCTAAGATCCATAAGTGGAATTCGGTAAACATGGGACCTCATAAAGATGTTGTGGGGCTATGGCAAAAAGCAGCAAAAAAAGAAGGTCTGCGCTTTGGGATTTCTGAGCACTTAGCCGCTAGTTTCAATTGGTTTCAAGCCAGTCATGGTTCCGATAAAACAGGAGAATTTGCTGGTATTCCCTATGATGGGCACGATCCTAAATATGCGGATCTTTATCATCTACCTGCCGATTCTGCCAATATGAAAGAGTGGATCACGAATAACCCGGGCTGGCAAAAGAAATGGTTGGCAAACATCACCGAATTAATCGATAATTATCATCCAGATTTGCTTTATTCAGATAGTAAACTCCCTTTTGAGGATATTGGCCGTACTATGGTTGCACATTATTACAATCAGGATATAGCTAAAAATAAAGGTAAACTCGAAGCTGTTTATACGCCGAAAGAGCCATCAGACGGTAAATGGGCTCAGGATGTAGAGCGTGGAGTATTGGATTCAATTAGTCCTTTTCCATGGCAAACCGATACCTCTATCGGAGACTGGTACTACAGAACAGGGCAGAAGTATAAGAGTGCAGACGAAATAGCACAGCTTTTGGTGGATATTGTGAGTAAAAACGGCAATTTATTAATCAATGTGGTGCAGACTCCAGAGGGTGACCTGGAGCCTGATGTAATAAAAATTGTAACCCAGATAGGAGAATGGATCAAATTAAACGGGGAAGGAATTTATGCAACAAGGCCCTGGAAAGTTTATGGAGAAGGACCATCTACACTTAAATCAAACCAGACTAAAGGCCATTTTGGTGGTTTAACCGATACGCGTAAATATCAGGCATCAGATATCCGTTATACCACCAAAGGGAATGATCTTTTTGCGTTTTGTTTGAATGTGCCTGATGGAGATATTGAAATGCAGCTGCTTGGGCGAAAATCGAAGTACCTAACGAAATCCATTAGTGCAGTTAGCCTGTTAGGCAGTAAGCAAAAGTTGAACTGGGAGCAGCGCGATGGTGCGTTAGTAATAAAAAAGCCGGCAAATTATCCGACATGGCAAGTAACAGGATTTAAAATAGCATTTAAAAGCAAGTAAACGTATTGGGCATTTTTGGATGGAAAGCTTTGCAGGTTTTAGTTTACACAACGTATTTATGAATCTTTCTCATTCAATGGTTGTGGAGCAGCGCTCTGAGATGGAAAAAACCAAATTTTCTGATGGATAAGATTAACTATAATGAATATTTAGAAGCACTTGAAAAAATTAACATTTTTCACAGGCAGAGACAGCATACCCTAACGACTATACGGCTTGCTGCCAAAAGCCCTGACATCAATGCTTCGGAACCAACTTTAATCGATTTTCTTCAAAAACACGCAACTGATAGGGTGCTCTGTGCAGTTAATTTTTTTTGGGGAGTCTGAAACGGTCTATAGAAAAATACCGTTTTCATCTGTAGAAGAAATTTCAATAGCATTTTTTACAGAAAATATACTTTGAACCGCTTGAAAATGATCAGAGGGCTCGGACCAAAAAGTCTTTTTTTATTGAGTGAATTTTGCTTAAGGCTGGTTACAAGATATATTGATGGGAAAAAAAGTAAAATCTTGTCTTAGGGATGAGCCAAATATGAAAAATACCACAAAGAAAACCCAATCGGTTTTCTTTGTGGTTAAAAGTATTTTATTTAATTCGGGTTGGTGGGATGGTATCTGTTTTTATCGTATTTCCTGAACCATCTATGGTTTGTACATAATGCTCCTGCTCTATGGCCGAAATTGTTGAGGTTTTACTCAACTGCAGGTAATTTGCAGTGCGGGCTTTAACCCATTTGCCTAAAGTAACACTGTATATACCGCCAAGCTTATAATAAAATCCCTGATCGGCTACTGCATTAGGGTGGTAAGCGAAATTTAAAGTATTAGAACCTGATCTGTAAAAGGGTTGAGAAGCCAGTGTTATCGGATTAATAATATCATAATAATCGGTATTGGCAATACGATAACCTGCCTCTGGCGGACCAGCCTGATACAACTGACCGCCCGCTGCCACAAATACAACATCAATCGGTTTGGTATTTACATCAACAGTGGTTCCCTGGAATATAGCAATTCCATAGGCATTACCGCTGTTTGCCAGTAAGTTGCTGGTTTTGGTGCCAAAGCCATCACCATTGGTAGTTGAGTAATTGAAAGATCTGATCCATTTAGAAGAAGCAATACTGGTAGAACTGGTACTATTAATCAGTTTATTTGAGCCACCTACATAAAAGAATTGTCCTTTCGAAACAGTACCGCTTGTCAGGTTAAATTTATAGGTCCTCAAATCGCCAAGTGCCCAGCCCGATGTTGGATAAATTTGGGGAGTTGATGCGCCAGCGTTATTGGTGGTAACTACAGAGAAAGGCGTTTCTGCAAAATTAATGTTTTTGGTTGCCAAAAACTGGATATACTCATTATTGGCATCGGTACCCATCGGATCGGCAATCCAACCGGTGATTATGGCATCGGGAATTTCGATCGTAGAACTTAAAATGGCAATATCTGAAGCGGTACGCAGGCGTTGTTGCGGTTTCAAATTTCCCTTTGCATCAACAGTATTAAATACGATACCATAAAAATTGGCACTAATAGGCAATGATTTGCTTGCAAAACTTGCTGCTGCTTCGGTATGTAAGGTAATGTTATCAAAACCATCGTTTACCAATTTATCGCCTTGCAGGATATCTGTAGGAGAAGGGAGTGGATCGAAACCACCTTTTACAATAGCCACGAGTGTACTTTCATATTTATCTGGATCGGCCAGAATAAAAGAACTAGGTACCTGATTGGGAGGAATTACCAGTTTAGAAGCTTTTTTATCTATTTTATTGGGAGAAATACCTGTAATCTGAAGCATACCGTCTAGACGTTTTAACACTCCTCCTTCGATATTGATGTGAACCGAATCGCCGGGAACATATTTAGCCGCATCGGCACCAATAGGAATAGCAATCCCTCTTAGTTGCGATAACCGGCGTTTATCCTGTACGATAAGCAAACCAGCAGGCAAATTCTTACCTGAATGATCAGAAATTACTACGGCAGCCAGGCTGGTAGAACCAAACATATTATCGGTACTTAAAGTAACATCAGAACCTTTGTACAGGCTCCTTAAATCAAATATCGGAATGTAGGAGCTGATGGTGCCGCCCGGGTAATTTGATTTTTTACAGCCCAGCCAGAATAATGGAACTGCAAATAAAATTATGCTATAAACTATTATCTTTTTCATTTTAATTGTATTAATGATCCTTAACTAGGGTTTT
The DNA here is from genome assembly GCA_965284455.1 of Sphingobacteriaceae bacterium. Classification (GTDB taxonomy): domain Bacteria; phylum Bacteroidota; class Bacteroidia; order Sphingobacteriales; family Sphingobacteriaceae; genus Pedobacter. The sequence goes on along the minus strand of OZ260086.1, from coordinate 2,452,848 downwards.
TGCCACCAAACTTGTGTCGAAATCACATCGGCACCTTGTGCGCTTACTGCTTTTTGATAATTGGTTGGATTTGCAGATTGTACGTAAACAGGATATACCATTCTGGCAGGCATTACACCTCCATTTCTTAAACCCGGACCTTTAGGTAAAATCGGGTGTCCGGTTCTTCTGTATTCGAACCACTGTTGCATATCTACCAGAAACAAGGCATAATACTTTTGAAGATGGATTTGCTCCATTTTCTCGTCGGTTGATAACGTATTATTCCAATCGATATCGGCATTAGTTACATAGTCTGTAAATTTCGAAGATGAAATCGTTGTTGGAAACGATGGTACCCAATAGTTAATGGCATTAGCGATACCAGTATTGTAATAAGTTTCTGCCGGGCCATTAATCCAGCCTTTTACAGCCGCCTCTGCCAGTATAAACTGCAACTCGGCATAGTTCATTAAAATACCCGTTAGTGCCGATTGTTGTAACGACCGTGCACCAATGGCAACACTCGAACTCGTTTGATCGTAAGAATAGAAATAAGATTCTTTTAATACGCCTGCGCCAACTAAGTAACCACTTGGCACACCTTTAAAACCACCTGTACTACCCTGAGCAATACCCAGCCTGTTTATACCATTGTTGGCATAGCCGTTTGCGGTAGAAATATCGATACGCGGATCTGCCCAATCCCTTAAATGATCGATAAAGAAACTACCAATGGCCGGCGACCTAAAATCCTGCACCCTTACACCATTTACGTATGGATTAACAAAAGGATCGGTACCAGTTAAGGTCCATTTTAGTGTGGCCGATTCGGCATTGCTCGCCATAACCGGGTAGTTAACCGGATTGGTATCTACTATTTCCTTTATTTTAGCAATAACCTGTGCCGACACTTCGGCTTTACCCGAAACCTTTAGCAATAAACGCAGGTATAAAGAATTACAAAACTTACGCCATTTGGCAATATTGCCATTAAAAACGGGGTCGCTCGATGGTGTAATAGCCGTACCTGCACTTAATAACGTATTGGCTTCTTCCAGTTTTTTAAACATATCCAGGTAAATGTCCTGTTGTTTATCAAAAGCTGGTTCTAAAACACCCGTGCTACCATCATTAGAATGGAAGTAGGGGATATCACCATAGGTATCGGATAGCATGGAATAAATCCACGACTGGCATACCAGAGAAATACCCTGATACGATTTATTTTCCTTTCCGGGTTTGCTCGCTAGTTTATAAACATCTTTAAAATTGGTTAACTGCACGTACCAGGCATTCCATAAATAGTCGGAATAGGTGTTTCTGTACTCGTACCTGAATACTGTTCCATCGCCATCGCTAATGCTTACCGTTACCTGCATCAGCTCGTTATTAAAATTGCGGTTACGGCTCATACCGGGTGTGAGGGTGTTCACCAATGCCGGGGCCAGTAATTTGTCGGGTGTGGTTGACAGGATATTGATCGGATCGATATTAACCTCCTGAAAATCTTTATCGCAGGCAGAAAGCGTTGTGATGGCTATGCCTAAAACTGCAATAACTTTATATAGATTCTTTCTCATTTTTTTAAAAGATTATATGCCAATTGATAGATTGAAGCCATAAGTTCGGGTTGAAGGAAACTGACCGATTTCGAAACCGGTAACAATATCAGAGCCGCTAAGTGTACCAAATTCGGGATCGAACATTGGCCATGGCGACCAGATGAAAAGGTTACGTCCGTATACCCCAAAGGTTGCAGATGAAAGGCCTAATTTTCTTAAGAATTTAGGGTTAAACTTATAATTTAATGATGCTTCCCTGAATTTGATGAAATCGGTACTGAATGTGCTTCCTTCGGCATTATCAGCACCCATGTGCGAACGATAATACTCATCAATATCATAAGCAACTGTGGTATTGGGTGCGTAAGAGCCATCGGCCAGCTGTACCACACCATTACCAATAATGCCGTTGTACCTACCTGGAAGGGTGCTGGTTAGTTTACCTTGCTCAACCATTTTGTAGTTTAACAAAGAGTGTGCAACCGCACCAACCTGGGCATCGAACAATACATTAAGGCTAAAATTGCGATAAGCAAAATTACTGCCGATACTAAATTTATACTTAGGCATGGTATTACCCAGGTAAACTACACCATCGGTAATTTTAGCAAAACCGGTTGCTGCATCGTATACCACGTTCCCCTGCGGATCGCGAACATAGCCTCTTCCGTATAAATCGCCCATACTTCCGCCTACTTTAGCCACAATCTGTCCGCCAGCAACCGGCCCTGTACGTAAAATAATCGAGCTATCGGTCAAAGCTTTAATTACGTTTGAGTTTGAAGCAAAAGTGGCATTCATCGTCCATTTGAAACCATTTTTATTGGTTATCGGTGTTCCGTTAAGGGCAACCTCAATACCGGTGTTGTTTACCTGGCCGGCATTAATTAAAGCTTGGTTGTAACCTGTTGAGCGATCGATAATACGCGTTAAAATCTGGTTTTTGGTGTTACCTGCATAAACAGCCACATCAAAACCTAACCTACCTTTAAATAAACTTACTTCAGTACCCACTTCATAGGTAGTCGTTTTAAGAGGCTTTAAGTTCTCGTTAGGCAAGATAGTAGGGTTTACTAATGAGCTATCCGGATAAGTGCCATTGGCCGCTAACGAATAGGTATAGGCAGTTCTGTAAGGAGTGGTACCGCCACTACCAACCTGCGAAACTGATGCCCTTAACTTGGCAAAGCTTACAAATTTAGGTAGCTTAAAAAACTCTGAAAGTATAAAGCTTGAGCTAATTGAAGGATAGAAAAATCCAACATTATCAGTCCGGGTTGCTGTTGCCAAAACACTACTCCAATCTTTACGGCCGGTAACATCTACATATAAATATTTTTTGTAGTTGGCCGATAGTACACCGTAAAAACTGTTAATGCGGTACCTGCTGGTATCTGGTATAGAAATTAGCGGATATAAGTTATTGGTTAGTTCGTAAATATTTGGGATTTTAAGGCCATCGGCACGTAAATCAGATTTATCGTATTTATTTCTCAACTGGCTTCCACCAAGAGTAGCATTGATGCCAAAATCCTTGCTGATTTTTTTATCATACCTTAATAAGAAATCGATATTGGTTTCCTGTGCATGGATATCCTGCTTACGTACCGATCCCTGAGGTAAACGGCTTCCGGCATCGTAAGGGCGCTCTTGTGCGCGTTGTTCTGATGAGTAATCGATACTGGATCTCAGCAACAAGCTTAGTTCTTTGGTAAACTGATAGTTGGCCTGGATATTTGCGGTTACATTATTGCGACCTGTTTTGTTAATAAATTCGTTAACCACGGCGTATGGGTTTTCCGGAAACGAACTGAAAGGATATTTGATAGATAAGTTTTCTTTACCATTAACCCAGTAGTTTTTAATCCAGTCTATACTGGCATTGGGCTGCCAGAAAATAAACCAGTACATTAACGATTGGTTACCATAGCCTGCCCCCGGAAGGTTATCACTAAAACGGTTACCGTAATTAATTTTGGTTGCGATTTTTAACTTCGAAGTTACATCTGTGTTGGTAGATAGGGTAAGCGTAGTACGCTCAATGCCGGTTTTCGGAACAATCCAGGTGTTATTCTGGTTGGTAATGGAAACCCGGGCGGTTGTGTTTTTAAAGCGACCATCTAAACTTAAAGAGTTGGTTAAGTTTTCGCCTGTGCTAAAAAAGTCTCTGATTTCGTTTTTATAAGGTACCCAGGGAGTTCTGGTTTTACCGGTGGTTTGCGTAACCGGATCGTATTGAAAAAACATTTGACCATCAAAACGCGGTCCGTAAGCAGAACTGGTTCCGCTGGTACTGGCCCCATCGGCAGTTGTTCCATACGAATAATAAGCAGCACCATCTAAACCCTGACCATATTCGTATTGTAAATCCGGCCAGCGGTTTACTTCTTCAAACGATCCGTTTGAGGTAAATTTAATGTTTACTTTTTTACGTTTGGCATTACCCGATTTGGTTGTAATAATAATGGCTCCGTTTGCACCACGCTGACCGTAAAGGGCAGCAGCACCAGGGCCTTTTAGTACTGTTACGCTTTCTATATCTTCCGGATTGATATCGTTAATCGAGCTTCCGTAATCGGCGGGCATGTTATCACTCCCTGTACCGTAAACTCCATCCGAACTGTTTGCTGTACGTCTGCCTCCGCTATTGTTAATTACTACTCCATCCAATACAATCAGGGCTTCGTTATCGCCGGTTAGATTGTTTTCGCCCCTTAAAATGATTTTGTTTGAGCCTGCAGGACCACTGTTTGATCTGATCAGGTTTAAACCGGCAACTTTACCCGAAAGTGCGTCGGTCCAGTTGGTAGATACCGCATCGGTTAATTGTGTACTGTCTATTTTGGTTACGGCATAACCCAGCGCTTTTTCCTGCCTTTTAATACCTAATGCGGTTACCACCACTTCGTTTAGCGAATTATCGGCTGCTTTAAGCTGAAAATGAAGTCTGATTGTAGCTCCATTGGTTATTTTTACCAGTTGTTTCCGGGCAATTTCGTACGAAATAAACCTGGCCTCGATGGTATAAGTACCGGCAGCAACATTGAGGTTAAACTCTCCATTGTTATTGGTTTGCGTCAATACATTCAATTCTACTACTTTAATGGTTGCAGCTGGTACAGGTTCATTGTTTTCGTCTACTACAAGACCGGTTAATTTGCCCGAAACCAGGCTTTTTGCAGTAATCACAATATTGCCATTTGGATTAATTTTATAATTAAAGGGCAATCCTTTTAGGAGGAGATCCAATATCTCGTTCAGGGGGCGTAGTCCACGGGCAACATAAGCCTTTTTTTGATCGTTTAACAAGGTGTTGTTATAGGCGATGGTACTACCGCTAAGCTTCTCGAGGTTTTCGAAAGCCTTTTTTAAGGTAATTCCATCGGCTTCGAATAGGATTTTCTTATCCGACTGGGCATTTGCACTATTGGTAAACAAGAGTGTATTAACGGCAATAAAGGCCAGCAATACCAATAGTTTTGAGTGATACTGGTGGATGTTTTTCAACCACCTGGTATTAATTTTCATATCTTTACTAAGTTTTACTTTTTCAAATGAGTTTAACAGTTTTCCGGGTCCGGAATGTGTCCAGCATTTCGGGCCATTTTATTTTGTAATCTTTATACCATATCTATTTCCATAATTTATTGTTCATAAATAATCACCTTGTTTTCATAGATTTTATATTTTGCGCCAGATAGTTTGGCAATCACTTCCATAATTTGATTTACGGCACATTTGTTAAATTTTGCCGTTAGTTTCATGGCTTTAAGCGGCTCGCTTTTAATGAGAACATCTACATCGTACTCACGACTGATTACGTCGGCAATCTCGCTGAGTGGCTGATTATAAAAAAACAGTTTATACTCGCGCCAGCTATCAAAATCATTTGCATTTACCACTTTTTTTGTGACATGGCCGCTTTCCTTAATAATGTTTAGCTGCTCGTTAGGTAAAAGAAATTTAACCGGAGCAGCCTTGCCGTTATTTTTAACAATAATCCCAACTTTACCTGTTTGCACGGTTATGCTGATTGTTTTGGCCGATTGGTAGGTGTTAATGTTAAATGATGTACCGAGTACAGTGGTACTTACATTTCCGGTGTAAACTACAAAGGGTTGCTTATCCCGGTGCTGCACATCAAAAAAAGCTTCGCCCTCCAGATAAACAATTCTTTTACCGGTATTAAAATTTTGGGCGTAACGGATTTTACTGTCGCCGTTCAGGTAGATATTCGATCCATCGGGCATAGATACCAGTCTTTTTTGTCCCTTCGGGTTATAAATTTCGTGATAGGTCACCCGAACCACCGATTTAGCAGGGATTAGCTTAAAATAAATGACCGGTAGCATGAAAATAACCGATATGGCTGCAGCAATACTGAGGTATTTGCGGTAATTAATTTTCCTGATTTTGGCGATTGGCGCAGGCGTGCTATTGTTTAAATGTTGCTGAATAGCGGCCCAGCTTTTTTGCTGGTTGGCAGGCTTGTTTAAAAACTGATCGGCCGTTTCAAAGGCTTGAAGGGTTTCCCTAAAAATCTGCTGGTTCTCCAGGCTGCTGTCAACCCAGATGAGTAAGTCGGTAAGATCTTCGCTGCGGATGGTTTTCTTGCTGTAATCTTCAATTAATTTATAGTAATGCTGATCCATTTAATCGTGCTGTTCTACAGGGAAGACAGGATAATGGAAAAGAATACGTAGTTGAAAAAGTTAAGTTATAATTAAGAAAATGTTAACCTGCTCAAAAAGGGTAACTAGTGCTAATGGTGAACTGTTAAATGGCTGAACGGTCGGCTGCAAGGTGCCTGAAATTTTTTACGGCCTGGTATAGTAGTGTTTCTACTGTTCGTACAGAGATGCCCAATATTTCCGAAATCATGTTTTTTTCGAGCAGGTCTAACCGGCTCATTAAAAGTACCTCACGCTGGCGCTCTGGTAATAAATTAATTAAACTTATAATTTCGGTATGCGATTCGTGGCTGGCAAGTAAATCGTGCGGATTTAAATAAGGATCCGGGAAATTTAAACTATCCTCATAATCGTTTAAACTCAGCGTATTTAATTTTACTCTTTGTATTTCGTTAAATGAAATGTTCTTGGCTGATGCAAAAAGATATTTTTTGATCGATGTGATTTGCAGGTTGTTGCGCTTATCCCACAATTTCATAAACAAATCGGCAATGAGTTCTTCTGCCTTGCTGTAATCTCTTATGTAAATAGAGGTAAACTTACACAGGGTTGGGTAATATCTGTTGAATAAGGTTTCGAGGGCAAGGCTATCTTCATTGATGAGCAAAGACACTAAATCTTCGTCGCTTTTGCTTATGTATATATCCTTCATGCTGGCAGCAAAATTAGATGCGAAACATTATGGGAGTATTAAGATAACTTTGCCTTTAAGTTAGCGATGTATTAATTTGGTTGGATTCGTATGGTTTGAGTAACAAGAAGAAATTACAAGAATTATTTTGTGTGGAAATAAAAACACCCAACTACACTTTTGGGGGTAAAATTGGGTGTTTTTTCTTAAACTAGCTGGTGACAAGTTTTTTTGTGGAGCCGAAGGGAATCGAACCTTTCGATTTAACTATATGCAAGTCAGTGTTTTATACTGTGTTCCTTGCTTTAAGGCACCTAATGCTCACCTCTATTTTTTGAATGCAAATTCTTTACTGTAAAGATACGAAAATAGCCGGAATCTGCCAAAATGAATATCAAATCAAGACCAAGTGAGCATCTGTAAAAAGTTGGTTGGGTAGATCCTATATAGGAGATAAATTTAAAGTGTTCAATGGAATTTTATGTTACTGGGGTAATGCCGGGAAAGTCAACGCTTAGATCATTATAAAGCCTTCGAACTTTTCTTCTCTAGCTCGATTGAGCTGAAATCCAGTTCTTTTTGCCAGCTTTTTGGTAAAATGGGGTGATCACTATGATTCGTTCGATTTTTTTCGTTCTGCGGCTTTCACCTCAAAGTGAAGTAATCGCAATGGATTTCCCACTGGACTTAGCTCATTGTCCAAATCAAATATTGTACGATGCTCTTCTTCATTAAAATTTTCTTGTTTGTACCTTAAATCCGCCATCAGTTGCACAAGCGAAAAAGAGAATAAAAAAATATCTTTTCATAACGGTTAATGGAATCTGGATATGATTCTGTCTCTATTTATAGAATGAAAACGGAGAAAATCAAATTTTACATTCAGCAACATGATACATTATTAATTCACGGGTATTTAACAAAGTCCAACCTAATTTAAGGGCACTGGTTGATTTTTATTTATCGCATTTTTATCAAAATTACCTGCAGATTTGTTATCATTGAGCCAACCAAATATCTTATTGACATGAAGATCATCCACACAAATGAGGAGATGTCCCTGCTCGAAAGCGTAGCAAAGGGACATGAGGCTTCATTTGCGCTGTTATTTGACCGGTACAGATCGAATATCTACACTACTGCGCTGAGGATTATAGGAGATGAATGGTCGGCGGAGGAAATTCTGCAGGATACCTTTTTAAAAGTTTGGTTGAATAGAGAGAAACTTCCCGATCTGGATAATTTCGGAGGATGGCTTTACACCATAGCCAAGAACCTTACTTATAACTCAATAAAACAGACTCAAAACGAGAAAAAGAAACTCTTGGATGTTGTTAAGGACTCAATATCTATTTGCTACAGAGAGGCTGACCATTTAACAGAAGAAAATGAGTTTAATAAAATATTGGAACAGGCCATAGAACGGTTGCCAGTAAAACAAAAACTCACCTATAAGCTTATTAAACAGCAGGATATGAAACGTGATGAGGCAGCGATTGCCTTAAATGTTTCTGCTGAAACGGTGAAATGGAACCTGGACCAGGCGATGAGGAGCATCAGGGCATTTTGCATGGCTCATTTAAAAGACGCGCCATTGATCGTCACTTTATACTTTTCTGCAAAATATTTTTAATCCATACCCCCCAAAGTCTTTTTGATATTGTCTATGTTTTTATAGCCAAATAAATATAGTGTGCCAGCATTTTAAAAAGACAACTTCTTATGAATGAGACCAGACTACAGTATTTATTGGAACTTTCTCTAAGCAAGGGAGTTTCAGTAGACGAAATGGAGGAAATAGCGGACTTGATCGCATTGCCTGAAAATGAAATATTGGCGAAAGAATTGCTTTTTAACGCCTATAAATTACCTAAACAAGAAATAGATATCAGCTCAGAAAAACGTGATGCTATACTGGAAGCTATTTACAGGTCAGGATCACCGATAGTAAAATCGGCTAATAGCTCTCTGATCAAATGGTTTTCGGCTGCTGCTGCAATACTCATCACCTTATCAATAGGCTTTTTCTTTTATTATCATAAAAGTACACCGTATACGCCAAGCGTAAAACTGGCCCGAAACGTAATTGTTCCCGGAAGAAATAAAGCAGTACTGACCCTGGCTGATGGATCAAGGATTATGCTTAATGAGGCAAACAACGGAAATATTGCGAGCCAGGGAAGCGTTGAAATTAAAAAAACTGCTGATGGCCGTCTTGAATATAGTGGCAGAAGCTCAGCATTGGCCCAGGCTCAGAATGAGCATGGCTATAATATTGTTGAAACCCCAAGAGGCGGGAAATATCAGGTTATTCTTTCTGATGGAACTGTTGTTTGGCTAAATGCGGCATCCTCGCTAAAATATCCGGTAAAGTTTGAAAACGGTGAACGCAGAGTTGAACTGAGTGGGGAGGCTTACTTTGAGGTGGCGCATAATAAAAAGCTTCCGTTCCGGGTGGTCGCCAACAAGCAAACAGTTGGAGTATTGGGTACACATTTTAACATGCAGGCATACAAGGACGAAACGATCTGGAAAACCACCTTGCTTGAAGGGAGCGTAAGAATAACTTGTTTAAAAAATACATCACTGCTTAATCCCGGTGAACAGGCTGAAACAACCGAAAAGGGATCAATCTCTGTTTCTCAAGCTGACATAGAGGAAGCAATCGCCTGGAAAAACGGTTATTTCAGGTTTCGGAGTGAGGAGATCGAAAGCATTATGAGAAAAGTTTCACGGTGGTATGATGTGGAGGTGCAGTTTAAAGGAGGGATTTCTGATGAAAAATTCAGTGGCATGATTTCAAGTAACAAAAATATTGGTCAGGTATTGGAAATACTGGAAGCCACAAATGCGGTTCACTTTAAGATCGAAGGAAGGAGGGTTATTGTTATGAGGTAAACCCTACTTTTCAATAATCCAAAAAAAACCAGGAACCGACGCTAATCGAAATCCTGGTAAGGTCTGGATTATCTTAATTTATAATTAATCTTTAACTGCTGAAAGCCACGCATCTCGACAATGAACCGGCCAACGCACTAACCAAACCTAAACAAATGTACGAAATTTGGAAACCAAACCTATGCACTCTACCCAGAGGCATAAAAAAACTGCTGCTGATTATGAAGCTGACCATTTTATTATTAACCACGGTAATCTTGCAGCTAAGCGCAACGTCCTTTGCCCAAAAAATAACGCTATCCGAAAAAAATGCCGCGCTGACCACTGTTATCGAAAAAATAAGGGAGCAGAGCGGATATGATTTTCTGGTTACCGAAAGCATACTCAAAAATGCCAGACCTGTAAATATTAAGGTAAGAAATGAGGATTTTTTGAACGTATTGAACAAGATATTTGAAAAACAGAGCCTGACCTTTGTCATCAAGAACAATTCTATCATTGTCAGGGAGTTGTCTAAAACCGCTTTGCCTTTGTTATCAACTCCAGTGGCCGTCATAGACGTTTCTGGCAGGATCATTGATGAGAAGGGTCGCCCCATCCCAGGGGCCACCATAAAAATAAAGGGAGCGCAACAGACCAGCGTAAGTGATGAAAATGGGAGATTTAAACTGGGAAATATTGAAAGTAACGTAACCTTGGTTATTTCTTATATCGGTTTTGTGACCAAAGAGATAAAGGCTATCATAGGCTCACCGATGACAATTACATTAACAGAAGAAACAAACGGGTTAAATGAAGTTGTGGTGGTGGGTTATGGAACTCAGAAAAAACAGGCGATTACTGGCGCGGTATCTACTGCGAATCTAAGAACATATGAAAATGTTGCCGTAAACAATATCTTAGAAACTGTTAAAGGTACTGTAGCCGGTTTAAACGTTGGGGCTACCAATACAGCCGGACAATTGGCCTCTGTTACCATCCGGGGACAGAATTCAATAAATGCAGGCAATAATCCGTTAATAGTAGTTGACGGAGCTATTTTCAGAGGAACCTTAAACGATATCCCTACAGCTGATATAGAAAGTTTTACTGTACTTAAGGACGCAAGTGCGGCCGCTGTTTATGGTTCGCGGTCTGCCAATGGGGTTATTCTGATCGAGACAAAAAAAGGAAGCGGAATAGATGGTAAGCCTAAGTTTAATGTCGTGGTTAACCAAGGTATTAGCAATGAGCTTGAGGCCTTAAAAGTGTATGATGGTCCAGGTTATATACAAAGACTACTCGATATCAGACAGGCAAACGGTTTGGATGCCGATCCTTCTAAAATTGCTATTTATTTACAGAACGAAGAGCAGAAAAATTACAATGCCTCTCCGGATCATGCCCCAACATTAACAGATCCTTACAGCCTGTTCAGTCAGACCGGGAAATCTTTGAATACTACTTTCAGTATATCAAATAAGACTGATAAAGCACAATATTATATTTCTGGAAATATTGTCGATCAGAAAGGCGTGATTGTGAACGATGTCTACAAACATTATTCAGGAAGGATTAACCTGGAGACAGATCTGACGAGTTGGTTTAAAGTAGGCGTAAAAAGTTATTATAGCCTTAAAAGTTATCCTGGAGCAACAATTTACGGCGTAAGCGGAGGAGGAAGTGCAAGTAGCCCATACTGGTTCAGTCCATATGCTTCTATAAAAGATGCTGATGGTTCTTATAAACAGTTTCCCCAAACGACAACCTCTTTTAATAATCCTTACTGGCAGCTTCCTGATTATGCGCACAATAGGCAAAATAACCTCAACGGTATACTATCCGCTCAGCTAAAAGCACCCTGGATAAAAGGTCTGTCCTATAATTTAACTTATTCGCATACCCTCAACAACAATGAAACTGCCTCTTTTTATGGCTTAAAAACAATAGTTGGATTACCTAAAGCAGGTTCGGGTGACCAGGCATTTTCCCGTAGCTACACGGTTATGCTGGATCATTTGTTTAAATACAACAACACTTTTGGAAAACATAATATTGATGTGACAGCACTGTATTCAACTGAAAATTCTAAAAGCAGAGGAATCAGTACGCATGGCGAAGGCTTTGATGATCCTTCACTGGGTATATACGGTTTAAGCAAAGGAAAAACCCAGACCGTAGGCACTAGTGGTTCAGAAAGCGAAGCATTAGGAGAAATGATCCGCGTTACCTACGGTTTTAACAATACCTATACCATTACCGGAACGGTACGCAGAGATGGTTTTTCCGCTTTCAGTGAGAATAATAAATACGGGACATTCCCGTCTGTTGGGGTAAACTGGACAATATCAAACGAAAAATTCATGAAGGATGTTGTAATGGTCAATAGTCTCTCACTGAGAGTTTCATATGGACAGAATGGAAATCAATCTATAAGTAGCTATGGTACACTAGGGAAGATGGGCACTGGAAGGTACTTTTATGAAGGAAGCACCTCATATGTTCCTACGCAGTTTGTGGCCAATCTGGGCAATGACGATCTGAAGTGGGAATCCACTATTGGCTGGGATTTTGGGCTGGACTTTTCGATACTTAAAAACAGGATCAGCGGATCGATTGATTACTATGACAAATATACTAAAAACCTGATATTCCCATTGGCGTTGCCATCTACTTCCGGTTTTAGCACCATTAGCTCAAACCTTGGCCGCGTTGGAAATAAAGGGATTGAACTCAATTTGAGCACTGTAAATATTGACGGATCATCATTTAAATGGTCATCTGATATTGCTTTCTCTTTAAACAGGAATAAAATCATCACCATTTACGGAAAGGACAAAGACGGAGTAGAAAAAGACCTTATTTCGCAAAACTTTTTCATCGGTAAATCACTGGGAACTATCTATAATTATCAGGTTACCGGTATGTGGCAACAATCTGATGTGGGAAATGGCATCATGACCGGAATGCAGCCCGGCACCTATAAGCTGATGGATGTAGACAACGACGGCAAGATCACTTCTGATAAAGACAGGGTATTTTTGGGCAATTCGAACGCAAATTTTCGCTGGAGTCTGACCAACACTTTTCAGTACAAGGATCTCTCGGTAATGGTTTACCTCTATTCCATCTGGGGCGGCAATGGTTATTTCCAGTCCGGAGGCAATGCGCCATACAATGATGGATACGCAAACAACGCGGCAATCAACCATGTTGTATATGATTATTGGACTCCATCCAATCCGGATGCCATGTTCCCGCGTCCAAATTATGCAAATGCGGCGACCTATCGCAGTGTGAAATATTTTGACCGTAGTTTTATCAAGCTACAGAAACTCTCTGTTGCCTATAATCTGACAAAACTGGTAAAACGTTATGGTATCAAGGGTCTGGCGCTATCTTTCAGCGCAGACAACCTGTTTACCTATGCACCTGATTGGATTGGACTAGATCCTGAAACGGGTAATGGTCTTACGGATACCTCTATCCCTTCGATCCGTACGTTTATGACCGGTTTAACATTTAACTTTTAAAAATTAATGCAATGAAAAATAAGATATTTTTATTGATACTGCTTTCGTTTTTTGGCTTGGTTGCCTGCAAAAAAGCATTAAAAGAGGTGCCTTTGGATTTTTATAGTCCTGAGAACGCCTATACCAATAAAGCCCAGTTTCAATCAGCACTTGCACACATATATTTGAACATCCGAGGTAATTTTTATGCTTCGGCAGATGCAGTCTCCAATTATGACATGCTGGGAATGGATGTTGATCTGGCGGATAACAGAGGTGGGGCAGTTACCTATCTTCCTTATTTTAACTGGAATACGCTGAATGCAGATAATGGTTTTGCCAGTAAATGGTGGGCAAATCTTTACAGCATGATTGCGCAGGCCAATACCATTATAGACCGTGCAGACCAGCCTACTGCTGTATGGACTTCAACTGCAGAAAAAAATGCAATTGTAGGCGAGGCAAAATTTATACGGGCATTCTGTTACCGTTTCCTTGCAAATATGTATGGAGGGGTACCGTTGGTAATAACAGAGACTAAAACCCCTAAATTCAATTATACCAGAAGCACGCAGGACTCAGTATACCAGCAGTGTAAAAGCGATCTTCAGTTTGCGGTACAATGGATGCCGCGTATAAATGGCCAGGTGGGGGGAAGAGCCCCAAGGGAGGCAGCCTTTCATTTGTTAAGTGAGATAAATATTTCACTTAAGGATTATCAGGCTGCGATCAATGCTGCGGATTCTGTTATAAAAGGACCCAATAACAGTTTGATGACCGCCCGTTTCGGTGCATTTAAAAATTTCACATTTAGTGGCCCTACCTATCGTGGTACAGCGAAACCTTATGGCGATGTGTATTTCGACCTGTTTCAGGACGGGAACTTTAACTGGTCGCAGGGTAATAAAGAGGCGATATGGAATATCGAACAGGATCCCAATATTATCGGCGGAGATAATACCGATGTCAATTCATCAGGTGGGCTGTTTGTGATGGAAAGATGGTGGGGCCCTGCTCCCTGGAACCTTAAAGATAAAAACGGGGTTTCAAATTTTTTAATGGATACCCTGATGGGTAGACCAGTGGGATACCTGACTGCCACGAACTATGCAGATTCTGTAATCTGGAGATATAAAGGTGATTGGGATAAAGATATACGGAATTCACAGTTCAATATTCAAAGGACCTGGTATTATACCAATCCTGCAAGTGTATTTTATGGGCAGGCGATTACAGCAGCAAATATTGGAACTCCGACAACTTTCAAGGTATTATGTGCTCCCCAATGGAAAAAAGTTGTGAGCGCCGTCCATTACCGTAAATTCCAGGATGCAACCAGTAAGCAGTGGCATGATAACGGCCGGACCTATAAGGACTGGTATATTATGAGGCTTTCTGAAACCTATCTGTTACGGGCCGAAGCAAACTTGTTAAAAGGTGATCTGGGCAGTGCAGCTAATGATATCAACGCTGTCCGGACAAGGGCAAATGCCACACCGGTCACCGCAGGAGAGGTAACGCTCGACCTTATTTTGGATGAACGGGCCCGGGAGCTCTATCAGGAAGAATTCAGGCTGAATACTCTGATGAGAATGGGTAAATTGATGGAATATTTAAATAAGTACAATGGTTTTGTGAAATCCAACGGCTATACCATTGATCAGCGCATAAATAAAATGCCTATACCAAACTCAGTAATCCAGGCCAATACCGGGGCAGTTATGGCTCAAAACCCAGGGTATTGACAATGATTTTTTAATATATTTAAGATAATGCCTGTTTAGAAAACGGGCATTATCTTTGAAAATACCTTGAACCGACTATAAAATATGAAAAGAAAGACTTCAACCACCTGTCTGTTATTTTTGCTTTCTACTATTTCGTTTGGTACGCCTGCGTTTTGCGCAAATAGACCAGGTGCTAAACCTGAAAGATATAACTCCCGTGAATACTGGGTTTCTGTACTTGTAAAGATTTCAGAGCCGGTTTTACGCAGTCTGAGCAAAGAACGGCTGCGAAAGGATATGCCTATTGTGTGTAAAGACAGTAGTCGCAGACAGGTTGCACATCTGGAGGCTTTCGGTCGAACGCTGGCCGGTATAGCGCCCTGGTTGGAACTTGGTGCCGATGGGACTAAAGAAGGAAAACTGCGCGCAGAATATATCGCTTTAACGCGTAGCGCAATTGCTTTTGCCGTTGCTCCATCTTCTGTTGATTTTCTGAATTTTAGCTCCAAACACGGTCAACAGCCGCTGGTTGATGCTGCTTTTATGGCACAGGGTCTTTTGCGGGGCTATACCCAGTTGTGGGAGCCGCTGGACGCAGCGACCAAAGCGAATGTTATAAATGCACTGAAAAGTTCGCGTACAATAAAGCCGGGCCAGAATAACTGGTTGCTGTTTAGCGCTATGATAGAAGCATTTTTGATTAAAAGTGGGAACGAAGGGAATGTTGAGCCTATCCGTTATGCACTGAGTAGGCATGTGGATTGGTATGTTGGCGATGGTACCTATGGAGATGGAGCCGATATGCATTGGGATTACTATAATAGCTTTGTGATTCAGCCAATGATGCTTGATATCACCAAGGTATTAAAAGATACCCAGCGGGATGAGGTAATATCTTATGAAAAAGTATTGAAAAGAGCACAAAGATATGCAGCTGTTCAGGAACGGATGATATCACCAGAGGGGACTTTTCCACCCGTTGGGCGTTCATTGGTATATCGCTACGGCGCTTTTCAGTTATTATCCCAGATAGCATTGTTTAAAAAACTACCAGCCGGGGTTTCTCCAGCTCAGGTGCGCAGTGCACTATCGAGGGTCATTTACCGTTTGACCCAAGCGCCACATGCATTTGATGCAAAAGGCTGGCTAAATATAGGGCTTTTTGGTAACCAGCCCGATATCGGGGAATATTACATTACTACAGGGAGTCTGTATTTATGTACAACTGGACTGTTGCCCCTTGGATTACCAGCTGATGATCCCTTCTGGACTGGCCCAGCTGAAGATTGGACCAGCGTTAAAGTATGGAAAGGAACTGATATTCCTGCAGACCATGCCTATGTTGAGCCGAAACAATAATTTTATTTTTAACCTTGTATCCATTAAAGGACTGTGCCAAATAAGCTGGAAAACCTTAGCTAACGTCTAAACAAAGAAATAAAACATGAATAAGTTAATTTCAATACTGTTATTTACATGCTTTGCCATTGTGGTAAAAGCGAAAGAGATAAAAATTGCAAGTCCTGACAATAAAATAGTCCTGACCCTCAATACAGAGATGCAGAATAAATCTGCATTAAACTATACGGTTATGTTCAAGGGAAATGTTGTACTCGCTGCATCACCTCTTGGGCTTGAATTCGAAGGAGAAAATCCTTTATCCAGTAATCTGGAAATTGTTTCAGTTAGCCAGAAAATGGTAAAAGATACCTGGAAACCAGTTTATGGAGAGAAGAATACTTATGCCGATCACTACCGGAATGTAACCATCCAGTTTAAGGAGAATACAAAGCCCTTCCGCTCTTTTTCGATGGACTTTCGATTATACAATGAAGGAGTAGCCTTTCAATATAATATAGATACGAGAAAGCAGGTAACCGTTAGCCGTGAGCTTACAGGTTTCCGGTTTACCCAGGACCATCCTTCCTGGATTGCAAGGGAATCGCAGGCCAGTTATATTAAAGGGACTGTGAGTAAAACGCCGAATGGTTCTGAGCGTCCTTATGTGATTGAAACTGGCCCAAAATCTTTTGTGGCACTTGGGGAAGCGGCTTTGACCGACTATGCACAGATGAAATTTGACCGGTCCCCAAAAGATAGCCTATTAATTACGGCTGCGCTGAGAGGAAAATCAGTTTTTAATAGCAGTTTTTCAACACCATGGCGCTACGTAATGATCGCAGAGTCAGCTGGAGAACTATTAGAAAATAACTATTTCATATTAAACTTGAATAAACCTACGTCATTGAAAGATGTATCGTGGATAAAACCTGGAAAGGTAATCCGCGAGGTAACTTTAACAACAGTTGGTGGTAAGGCTTCTATTGATTTTGCTGCCAAACATCATCTCCAGTACATAGAATTCGATGCCGGCTGGTATGGCCACGAGTATGATAATGCAGCCAGTGCGCTAGGAGTAAACGTAGATGCCTCTAGGTCTCCAGGACCTTTGGATCTACAGGAAGTCATTGCTTATGGAAAAAGTAAAGGCGTTGGTGTGATTCTGTATGTGAATCAAAGGGCATTAACAAAACAGATCGATACTATCCTTCCATTGTATAAATCGTGGGGTGTGGCAGGATTGAAATATGGTTTTGTGAATGTAAATTCGCAGCAGAATATTACCTGGCTGCACCAGGCGATTAGAAAAGCAGCGGATCATAAACTGATGCTGGATATTCATGATGATTACCGCCCAACTGGATATTCAAGAACCTATCCTAATTTAATGACCCAGGAGGGGGTACGTGGTGATGAAGAAAGTCCTGATAGCAAACAAGCACTAAGTACCATGTTTACTAGGATGCTGGCAGGAGCTGCTGATGCTACAAATTGTTATTTCGCACCAAGGGTAGATCAAATGGGCTCGCATGCCTCGCAAATGGCGAAAGCAATCTGTTTATATAGCCCATGGCAATTCGTTTATTGGTACGACCGTCCTGCCGATTCACCAAGGGCTAAAGGTGGGGCAGGATCAGCCGCTTCTGTAATAGATGAAATACCTGATCTCAGTTTTTACGATGCTCTGCCAACGGTATGGGATGATACCAGGGTGCTCGATGGGAAGATAGGAGAATATGGTACTATGGTGAGAAAAAATGGGAACGATTGGTACCTGGGTACAATGACCGATCAATCGAGGAGCTTTACTTTACCCCTTAATTTTCTAGACAAAAAGACAAAGTACGAGGCTACTATTTATACTGATGATATCTCACTCCAAACAGCCACAAAAATCCAGATCAGGAAAATGAAGGTAGATTCATCAACTATTCTATCATTTGATTTAAAGACAAAGGGAGGAGAGGCCATCATTTTTAGGGCGTTAAATCCTAGCTGATTTCGATAAGGCAATCTGTTAGCGGATAAGTCCTTTATCAATATTTATGATCTTGATAACCTAAATATCTTTATGTATATAGTTGATGCCATGTGTGCAATAGATATAATTTTGCTTGCCTATTAGTTTTTATATTTATTTGCATATAGTTTTATTATTTTTTTGCTAATAGATGTAAATGCATATAATGAAAGGTTTAGCGTCATTTGTAAAAGAGAAGAGAAAACTCGCAGGGTTCACACAGGAAGAATTTGCTGAGCGTGCTGGAGTGGCCCTTACGGTGATACGTAAGATTGAACAGGGAAAGGATACGCTGAACATGTCCAGCGTAAACCAGGTTTTACTCATGTTCGGAAGCATACTTGCCCCTGTAAGCAAAAGAGAAATAGAAACTCTGGCGACATGAAAAAAAAGTTTATCAAATGTTCCTCAATATCTATGATTAAAAATGGAGTCCGTGTTTTGTTGCTTACAGCAGGTATAGCTGTTGGAACAGATCAGTTCACACTGGCACAAAAAACAACAACTATTTATCACAAAGATTGGATCGATTTTAACAAAAACGGGAAGAAGGATATTTATGAGGACCCGAAGGCGCCTATTGATCAAAGGGTGTCAAATTTGTTATCGCAGATGACAGTTGAAGAAAAAACCTGCCAAATGGCAACTTTATACGGTTTTGGAAGGGTTTTGAAAGATGAACAGCCAACCACTGATTGGAAGAATGAAATCTGGAAGGATGGAATTGCCAATATTGATGAAATGTTAAACGGGCTGGTGAATAGTCCTAAAGCTAAAACACCTTATTCTTATCCGTTTAGTAAACATGCAACAGCGATTGATAATGTACAGCGATGGTTCATTGAACAAACGCGTTTAGGTATTCCAGTTGATTTCACCAATGAGGGGATTCATGGTTTAAACCATGAAAAAGCGACTCCACTGCCAGCACCGATCGGGATTGGTAGTACCTGGAATAAGAAACTGGTTAAGCAGGCAGGTGATATAGTTGGGCGTGAGGCTAAATTGTTAGGTTATACCAATGTTTACGCACCGATACTGGACTTGGCCCGGGACCCGAGATGGGGGCGGGTAGTAGAATGTTATGGCGAAGATCCTTTTCTGGTTGCCTCACTGGGCACCCAAATGGTAAATGGTATACAAAGTAATCATGTTGCCTCTACATTAAAGCATTATGCGGTATATAGTGTTCCTAAAGGTGGACGGGACGGGAACGCCAGAACCGACCCTCATGTTGCACCCAAAGAGATGCACCAGATATATTTATACCCATTTAGAAAAGTTATTGAACAGGCTCAGCCGATGGGGGTAATGAGCAGTTATAACGACTGGGATGGCGAACCGGTAAGTGGAAGTTACTATTTTCTTACTACGCTGCTGCGCAAACAGTTTGGGTTTAACGGCTATGTGGTATCTGACAGTGAGGCTGTAGAGTTTTTGTATAGCAAACACAAGGTTGCTGATAGTTATGAAGATGCTGTGAGACAGGTGGTAGAAGCCGGATTGAACGTAAGGACCAACTTTACCCAGCCAAAGGATTACATTTTACCCTTAAGAAAAATCATTAGTGAAGGTAAACTGTCAATGGATACTGTAGACAGGTGCGTTGCAGAGGTACTAAAAGTAAAGTTCAGATTGGGTTTATTCGATAAACCATATGCCGAAAATCCATCAAGCGCTGATAAAAAGGTACATACTAAAAGCGATGAAGCCTTTGCCGAGGAAATAAATAGGCAATCGATGGTGTTGCTAAAAAATAGCGATAACCTATTGCCGTTACAGTTAACGAAATATAAAAATATCCTGGTTACTGGACCTCTTGCCGATGCGAGTGGTTATGCCACAAGCCGCTATGGGCCATCGTATAATCCGGTTACTACGGTACTTGCGGGTATAAAACAGTTTGTGCGTAGTAGCGGAAAAGTGGTTTATACCAAAGGCTGCGAAATTGTAGATGCAAGCTGGCCAGAAAGTGAAATTATTGAAAGTCCGTTAACAGCTAAAGAACAAGCTGATATAGATTCTGCCGTAAATGCGGCAAAGAACGCTGATGTTATTATAGCGGTAGTTGGTGAAGATGAGAAACGGGTTGGCGAGAGTTTATCAAGAACGGGCTTGAATTTACCCGGAAGACAGCTAAAGTTGATCCAGGCATTGCAAGCAACAGGTAAACCCGTTGTAATGGTGATGATAAACGGGCAGCCCCTCACCATTAACTGGGAAAACAGGTTTCTTCCTGCCATATTGGAAGCATGGTTTCCGGGACCGCAATCAGGGAAAATTATCGCCGAAACCCTATTTGGTTTAAATAATCCAGGAGGAAAGTTACCGGTTACCTTCCCTAAAACCATGGGGCAGATCGAACTTAATTTTCCATTTAAACAGGCTTCTCATGCAGGGCAGCCTGGCGATGGGCCGAACGGTTACGGTAATACAGCGGTAGTAGGTGCACTTTATCCTTTTGGTTATGGTTTGAGTTATACCAGTTTTGAATTTAGCGGATTAAGCATCGATAAGGAAAAATATAAGATGGGTGAGCAAATAAGGGTTTGGGTAACAGTAAAAAATACCGGAAAGGTCAAGGGGGATGAAGTGGTGCAGCTTTACCTAAAAGATTTGCTGAGCAGTGTTACCACCTACGAATCTGTTTTACGTGGTTTCGAAAGGGTAACCTTAATGCCGGGAGAAGAGAAGATGGTAGGCTTTGTACTCAAACCGGATGATCTGTCAATCATTGATAAACAAAATAAATACAGGGTCGAGCCTGGACAGTTTAAGGTTATGATCGGAAATTCGTCTGAAAATATAGCCTTAAAGAAAGATTTTTGGGTAACTGAATAGTGCTGCCGGTTTTCCAATTTATTGTATGGTGTCGGTTTTTTTTCTAAATTTATATATCCTTATGCAAAAGAGAAATGTTTACTCAAGCAATATTACCAGATGAAGAGTTAATTTCTTTATTAAAGACAGATGATAGAAGAGGCCTTCAGCTGATATATAATAACTATTGGGAACAACTATACCTTGCCGCATTTAGCGTATTAAAAGATCCCGAACCGTGTAAGGATATTGTGCAAGATGTTCTATTGCAATTATGGATCAGAAGGGATGAGGTGAAAATTGATTCACTAAAATCTTACCTGTTTAGCGCTGTCCGTTATAAAGTACTTACTTATATCAAGTCGGCAAATAACCGGAAGGTTTTTATCGAAGATGGCGAATTGGAAAAATTGGCTGGCTTTGCCCTACAGAAAGATAACCTGAATAAACAAGATGTCGAAAAATTGCTCGAAAAAGGCATTGCCTCACTACCTAAGCGCTGCCAGGAGGTTTTTTTATTCAGTAGAAAGGAATTTTTGAGTAATAAAGAAATTGCCGAAAGAATGGGAATCAGCGTAAAAACGGTTGAAGCCCAGATGTCGATCGCATTAAAACATTTACGAACAGTGATGGGAGAAGTACTTTTTTTGCTGGTGATGTTTTCGTTCCACCATACTTTCTAAACCGAAAAACCAAAATACAGTCTTCGTAAAAGGCGTATAAACAAAATATATCTGCACAAAGGGCATCATGTATTTCAGCTTCATCCCTGTTTAAAACCGCTTAAGCCCTTCATTTCAATTTTTTTTTAAATTCTTTTAGGGGTTAGGGCTTTTCATTTAGACATACCTATATGAAAAACATAATAACTGATAGTGAATTTAAAGAATTGGCAAGGAAATGCCAGGGGGGAACTGCCAGTGAAGAGGAAATAAAAACTTTTGATGAGGTTTATGACTTACTCATTCAAAGACATACATCATGGGATGCTAAGCTCATGGGTGAGAAAGAAGCTGTTCAAAACGAAATATACCAGTCACTTATTAATAAGGTTGAAGATCAACAAAAAAATATACGGGCGTTTCCATTATGGAAATATTTATCTGCCGCTGTTCTTTTAATTGTTGCTGGCTTTAGTGTTTATTTTTTCGCGATTAAAACAAAAATGGAAGATCAGCCTCAGCAGGCTGCTATTCTACCCGGAAAAAATAATGCAACCCTGACTTTGGCAGATGGAAAAAAAGTTAATCTAAATGAAGTGGGAAACGGTGCTTTGTTGAAACAGTCTGGAATTCAGATTACAAAATCGGCTGACGGCCAATTGTTATATAAGGTATTAAATGATGCAGAAACTACAGCCAAGTTAGTATCCTATAATTTGGTGGAAACCCCAAGGGGTGGACAATACCAGATTATCTTGCCTGATGGTACCAGGGTTTGGCTTAATGCGGCTTCCTCTTTAAGATTCCCGTTGTCATTTGCATCTATGGAAGATCGTAAAGTTGAATTAAAGGGAGAGGCCTATTTTGAAGTAACCAAGGATAAAAAACATCCATTCAAGGTTATCAATGAAGGTCAGGAAGTAAAAGTACTGGGTACGCATTTTAATATTAATAGCTACAAAGATGAAGGCGCTATTAAAACAACCTTACTAGAGGGAAGTGTAGTGGTAACCTCTGATTATACAAAAAATGGAGTGAGGGAAGAAGTTAAGATTAAACCGGGGGAGCAGGCTATTTTAACCGAGAAAGGAATAAACGTGGTAGAGAAAGATGTAGAAGAAGTGATGGATTGGAAAAACGGGGATTTCATATTTCAGAAGGAGAGTTTAAAGCAGATCATGAGCAAGGTAGGCCGATGGTATAATGTTGATGTAGCTTATGAAAAAGATGTAAACACCGGATTGACCTTTAGTGGTCAGATGTCAAGGTCAAAAAATATCAAAGAAATCCTCACAAATTTAGAATCAACCGGGGAAATCGAATTCGAAATCAGCGGGTCAAAAATCAAAGTAAAGAATAACCAATAATAAAAATATCAACAAACCAAACTAACCGATTAATTTACTAACCAAACCAACCGTAATGAAAGCTTTTCCATAACTCTTCCCAAAAGTATAGCTTAAAAAATAAGCCAAGAGTGGTTGCACACTCCTGGCTATGGTTTAATGCTATTCATCAAACCCGAATAAATCGGGAATTGCAAAACAATTATTAATGAAACCCTGAGCATGCCAAGTTCCTAACTAGATAATCGGCATACTCGTATTAAACTAATTCAAATGTATGAATTTTTACTTTAAAAGGCTATACAGGCCACCAGCTCGTATTGCCCAAATTTTGCTCGTAATGAAACTAATCATTGTGTTATTAACAGCTACATTTTTGCAGGTAAGCGCAGGCACCTATGCCCAAAACGTGACCTTGAAGCAGAGGAATGTCAAATTGGTGGCCATATTTAAAGAAATCCGTAAGCAAACCGGTTATGATTTTATTTATAGCGACCGCATGCTGGAAAATGTGGAGCCGGTAAACTTAAACTTGACGAATGTTCCATTAATTGAAGCATTGAATAAAGCTTTCGAGAACCAGCCACTTTCGTATGAAATTGAGAATAAAACCATAGTGGTAAAGGCTAAGTCTACACCAACCTTTAGCTTTGTTAATCAGATACGTGTAATTACGGGTACGGTGACCGATGAGAACGGTGATCCCTTAGTTGGCGTTAGCGTGAGGAGCAAGAAAATTGGTACACTGGTAAGAACGGATAAGGATGGAAAATATGCTATTTCGATCAACGATAATGCGGATGAGCTTACCTTTTCTTTTATTGGCCTAGAATCAAAAACATTACGTGTTCCGGATAAGAATATTTTAAATGTACAGCTTAAATCATCTGTTGAAAGGCTAGACCAGGTAGTGGTTACAGGTACCGGTATAAACAGAAACAAAGAAAGTTTTACTGGTGCAACTGCTACCTTTACCGGTGCGGACCTAAAGGCAATCGGAAACAACAATATCATTGCAAGTTTGAAGGCGTTAGATCCCTCTTTTATCGTACTAGATAATGAACTAAAAGGTTCTAACCCCAATGTGCTGCCTACACTTGAACTTAGGGGTAAAACCACTGTTTCCGAACTTTCGATAAAAGATCAATTTGGTACCGATCCAAACCAACCCCTGTTCATTCTGGATGGTTTTGAAACCACATTGAGTACGATTATCGATTTGGATATGAACCGTGTGGCCTCAGTAATCATCCTTAAAGATGCGGCTTCTACAGCTTTGTATGGATCAAAAGCGGCAAATGGTGTTATCGTTATAGAAACCATTAAACCCTTACCGGGTAAATTGCGCTTTTCATATAACAGTGACCTCAGGATCGAAGGACCTGATCTTACGGTTTACAATATGATGAATGCTGCGGAAAAATTGGAGTTTGAAAAACTTTCGGGAAGATATAACATTGATGACGTTCAACAACAGTTCGTTTTAGATTCGGTATATAATGTACACAAAGCTGCCATTGCCAGAGGTGTAGATACATATTGGCTATCTGAGCCGCTTCGAAATATCATAAGCCAAAACCATTCCATTAATGCTAGCGGTGGTGATGAGGCTTTTCGCTACGGAGTGAGTTTCAATTATAAAACTAATCCAGGGGTAATGAAAGGTTCTACCCGCAATACATGGGGAAGTAATATCAATTTGAACTATCGAAAATCGAAGATCAACATTAATAACTCTTTCTCTATAGGTGGAAACAATAGTACTGAATCTCCTTATGGTAACTTTTCTAATTTCGTAAATGCGAATCCATATTATGAAAAGAACACGACCAATCCTAGTTTAGATAACGCAACAACTTTTTCTACAGTTTTTACCACTAAAGCGATAACTGTTCCAAACCCACTTTACAACGCTTCGTTGCCTTTTAAAAACGAAGGAACAGCAATGAACCTCACAAACAACCTGTCGGTGCAATATGATTTCCTTCCGAAATTTAGGTTGAATGGAGGTTTCTCCATATCGAAAGGTGTTTCGGAACTTGATATATTTACCTCACCGGATAATACAGAGTATGCCGCATTAGCACCTGTGCTGCGTGGTAAATATTCCAATAGCAAATCCGATAACTTTAGCTATAGTACGAATGCTTTATTAACTTATGGTAATGTGTTCGGAGGCAAACATTCAGTTACAGCCAATTTAAGAGGACAGTTTAGCCATAACTATTCTAACTCAGAAAATTTTATAGCGCAGGGATTTCCTTCGCAAACAGAACCTGTTTTAAGATTTGCCTATGGATATGAACTGAATGGAATACCAAGTGCATCCAGTTCCGCTTTTAGAAGCGTAAACGTAACGGGATCTGTTAACTATTCCTATGCCTCGCGTTACCTGTTTGATGCCTCTTACCGTTTAGACGGTTCATCCTCTTTTGGTAAAAATGACCCTTGGAGCCCTTATTGGTCTGCTGGTATTGGCTGGAATGCACATCGCGAAAGTTTTTTGAAAAATATAGGTATAGTGAGCCGTTTGAAGCTTTATACCAATATAGGGGTAACTGGAAACCAGACCATGGGGACAGCGCCAAATAATACCATTTATCAATATTTAAGAGCTTATAACCAAGCTGGTGTAGGTATTAGTATGCTCACATTGGGTAACTCAGATCTATTGCCATCAAAAACTACCCAAATAAGTAGCGGTATCGATTTTGGTTTCTTTGAGGA
The DNA here is from genome assembly GCA_965284455.1 of Sphingobacteriaceae bacterium. Lineage (GTDB taxonomy): Bacteria > Bacteroidota > Bacteroidia > Sphingobacteriales > Sphingobacteriaceae > Pedobacter. Next base: position 2,426,950 of record OZ260086.1, on the reverse strand, counting down.
TCGTCTTACCGGTTCCTTAACGACTTATTCTAAGATCACAAACAATATGGTTGTTCCAGTAGATTATCCTACATCATCAGGCGTTGCCAGTTATTCAATGAATGTTGGTAAGTTAAAGACCGTCGGAGCTGAATTTAGATTAAACTACGCGGTGATCAATAGCCGTGCTGATCGTGTTTTTTGGAGGGTCGGCGTAACAGGTGCATCAAATAATAGCAAATATGAAGGTTTTGGTGATGCATTGAAGAAGCTAAACGATAAGCAGATAGCCAATGCGGCACCAGCAGCAGCAGGGGAGGTAAAAAGGGTGATAAGCGATCAAACTTTAGTCCGTTATAAAGATGGAGCAAGCCCTAATGATATGTATACCGTTATCTCTTTAGGTATCGATCCAGCCACCGGTCGCGAAATGTTTTTAACAGCAGATGGAGGAAGTACTACAGATTATACCCTTGGATATAACACCAAGGTGGGTAGTTCAAGGCCATTCTTAGAAGGTGTGATCTCAAATAATTTTACCTATAAAAATCTATCAGTGCAATTGACCATAAGATATAGATTGGGTGCTGATGTTTTCAATTCAGCCCTACTTGAGAAAGTTGAAAATATAGATTTCAACGATATTGTGAACAATCAGGATAGACGTGCTTTGTATGATAGATGGAAAAAACCTGGAGACATTACACAATTCAAGAACATCTATATGGGCGATCCCAATGTAAGGTCAACTGAAATGTCAAGCCGTTTTCTTCAGGAAGAAAACTCGCTTTCACTTGAATCAATAAACGTGACTTATAACTTTTTAAATGCTAAATGGATGAAAAGTATGGGTATGACAAACCTAAATTTATCTGCTTATACAAATGATATTTTCCGCTTCTCAACGGTTAAACGCGAGCGCGGGATTGAATATCCATTCGCACGTTCGGTGTCATTTAGTTTAAGGGCCTCATTCTAATTTATAGGAATAATGAAAAAAAATTACAGAAACATCATCATCTTAATTTGTGCGATAGTTGCGCTCTCTTCTTGTAAGAAATATTTAGAGATACAGCCTGAAGACAAACTTCTTGAAGAACAGGTTTTCAGTTCTGCTAAAAATATCAAGGCCTATTTGAATGGTTCTTATGTGAAACTGGGAGGAAATACCCTATATGGTGAAAACCTAACATTAACTATTCCAGACATCCTGGCACAACGTTATAATATGGTTCCCTCAAGTGGAACTGGAATAAATATTTATAACTCGTATGCGACATATGCCTATGGTTCTGTAGCTAATAAAATGGCCGAAATTTGGACCAATGCTTATAGTTCTATTTTTAATATGAACAGGTTCATGGATAATCTGGCAAAATATCCTGGCGTCTTGGATGCAAGAACAGATTCTACCTACCGTGGAGAGGCATTGGCCATACGGGCGATGTTGCATTTTGATATGCTCCGCTTATTTGGCCCGATGTATAACTCTGCAGATTCTACCAGTTCTTCTATTCAAATGATCCCATACGCTACTTCGGGTGAAATTATCATAGCCCCTTTCTATCCAGCCAATAAAATAATGGATCACATTATGGCTGATTTAGCTAAGGCCGAAAGTTTGCTTTCAAATGATAAGTCAATGACCTTTGAAAGAAAGTATAAGTTTACTTACTATTCGGTAAAAGCGTTGCAGGCAAGGGTAAATCTATATCGAGGCAATAAGGCCGAAGCTTTAGCTTGCGCGTTGGTGGTCATTAATTCAAATAAATTCCCTTGGGTGGATAAAATTAATATCCTGAATGATAAAGCAAACCCAGATAAGATCTTTTCTAATGAAATGATCCTGGGTACTTATAATCCTGATTTGTATAAGGATGGGAATGGTCAATTAAAGATTTTCAGCTCTGGTTTAGCCGACAATAATATTTTAGCGCCAAAAGACGAACGCCTAACCGCTTTGTTTACACCCGAACTTACATCAGATTACAGATTCTCGTTCCAGTTTTGGGATGCACCAGCAAGTAAAGCATACAAAACATTTTTAAAGTATGCTGATGTGGAGGATAAAACCAAGCCGTTTAGAAATACGATCCCTTTGTTAAAATTGAGCGAAATGTATTATATCGCTGCAGAATGCGAACCAAATCTAACAGTTGCAACTAGTTACCTAACAACAGTTCGGTCAAATAGGGGTATCAATACAGTGGCTTTCCCTGTTACTGCTACTGCAGCCGAAATATTGAAAGAGTACCAAAAGGAATTTTTTGGGGAAGGCCAACTATTCTATTATTATAAAAGGAACAAAATAGCCACTATTCCAAATGGTAGCAAGGTAAGTGATACCGATAAGCCCTTCGCAATGACCGCGGCAGAATATGTTGTTCCAATTCCAATTACTGAAACCACAAACCGCTAATCAAAAAACCATGAATAAACTTGTTTATAAAATCGCAATATTATTGATAGCTGTTTCATTGGTATCATGTGAGAAAGGACTAATGAACTTTAATAATGAAAAAGTCGACGTTTATTTCTTTGATGCAGGAAGAACTTATGCACCAAATTTCGATTCTACTTATGTATCGTTTACTTATCTTACCAAGACAGATACGTTAAAAGATGTTGTGGTGGCCATAACAGGTCTTGCTGCAGATCACGACAGGGAATATAAGGTTGCAGTTAACTCATCGTCTACGGCCATTGCTGGCGTCCATTATCAGGCATTGCCCGAAAAATTAATCATCAAAAAGAACGCCATTAGAGATACCATCAAGGTGAAATTATCTCGTACGGCAGACATGAAGACCAAAAGCTATATGCTTGTTCTTGATTTACTCCCAACAGACAACTTTGGCACGAGCTGGAAAACCAGACTCATTGGGGGTAAGCCAATCAGTACCATTAAATATAAAATTCTTTTTGACGATGTGGTAAAAAAGCCTAAATATTGGCTTGATGGCGCCTTCGGTACATGGACGCGAACAAAAATGTTTTTCATATCAGATTTTCTGCACATACCAGCAGACTATATGGAGACTGCCCGCAATCCTGGTGAGCTTAATTCTTATGGTAAAATAGTAAAACGCGAACTAGACCGATTAGCCAGTATAGGTCAACCCGTTTTAGATGAAAATGGCCTGCCAATGACCATGGGCGCAGGTTCTAATTAATTATTTGTTTTCTAATAAATAAAGAATGTCATGTTAAAAAAATATATATATGCCTGCTTATTGGCAGTTTTAACTTTGTTAACCTATTCATGTAAAAAAGATATTGGCAATTATGATTACCATGAAATTAATGAGGTTAAATTTAACTCAGATTTAAATGGGAAAATATCCGTTTTAACGCTTACGCAGTTAATCATTCATCCTACAATTGAATTTACCCAGGATGCTAATGTTACTGATCCAAATCGTTATTCTTATGAATGGGTATTCGTTATAGATGCTGCCGTAAAAACATTGGCTAAAACAAAAGACCTTGATGTGTTTATCAGCGAAAAGGCAGGCATCTATAATGCCTATTATAGAATTACAGATAATGTAACAGGCGTAGTATTTAGGAAGAGTTTTCAATTAGAAATCAGAAATGTATACAACGAGGGTTGGCTATTAATGACCGAAGTGAATGGTAAAGCAAGGGTTGACATGCTTGCCAGGCAACGGGGTGGAGAATTCATAGTGGTAACCGATTTATTGACAAAAGCCAATGCTGGCCTCGAATTAAAGGGCAAGCCTAAAGTGGTGTACAGTTATAACTGCGGTGCATTAAATGGTTTTGGTATTAATTTACCTTATGCCATTTACTTCGGAACCGATCAAAGTGTGGATAGGGTAAATCCAGAAACATTTGCATGGCAGCCCAAGTATAACGTAAAGTATGAAATATTAACAGAGGTCCCATCAAATTTTAGTATTGATTTGGTAAAACGTGTAAATGGGCCATCTGCTAACGGATGTTACATGATTTCTTCTACAGGCGATGTCTATTTTACTTCCCAGGCACCCGCAAACAAGTACAGTCAAACGCTTAATTTTGATGCTACTGAAGGACCGTACAAAGTTGCTCCATTTATTGGAGGGAATGAAAACGCTGTGGTTCCCGTAATTTCTCAATACAATTATTTTTATGATATCGATCATAAAAGGTTTAAAAGGCATTTAAGTGTAAACGATTCTAAACTCCTGGCCGTTCCAGAGCCTACCGGAAGTGTAAGTCAGCCACTTTTATTCTCTTATATTAATACGGGAAAAGATTTGATATACATGACCTTGGCAAAAAACAACCAGGTTACCGCCATATTAAAGGATCCAGCGACAGGTAAATTCTACCTGGCTCGTTTTGAGGCAAATACCGCGAAGCAACTATATTACCAGGAAATTGTAGGCAAAGATTTCGACAAAGCAGAAAATTTCGCTGTCAGCAATCAGACAGGTTACCTTTTTTACAGCGTAGGTGGCAAGTTGTATCTCTATGATACTACTCCAGCAATACCTTTATGTACCGAAGTATATGATTATGGTGCTGCAAAAATCAGTGTATTGAAATTCCAGATTTATCACCTGGTTGGTGCTAATTACCCGATCACCGAAACAGATAAACTCGTGGTTTGTAGCTATGATCCGGCACTTCCCGAAGGTACGAACGGAAAATTGGAGAAGTTTTCTATCCAAAATGGCGGCACGGGGCTAACCAAGGAGCCCAACTATACTTTTACCGGTTTCGGCAAGGTACAAAGCTTGCATTATAGAGAAAGATAAAAAAAAAGCAGATGAAAAAATTGATTTTATATGCCGCATTAATTTGCGGACTGGGAAGTTCATTGCCCATTTTAGCCGATGAAGGCGTAAAAACAGTAGTGAAGGGCGAGATGTCAGGATTAAAAGGGGGAGCCAGTCTTTTTATTGAAGATTTTGGCATGATCCAAAAAGGCAGGGCAAATTATACTAATGGTCATTTCAGCATGGAAACGACCTTAACAAAACCCGAATTCTGTATTTTAACCACTACCGATCCTATCGTACAAGGTTTTAATGCCTTCTTGAAACCCGGAGATGACATCTTGATTTCGGTAAAGGATAAAAATGTGGTATTCTCTGGAAAGGGAAGCAGCTTAAACCAGTTTCTCTTCAACCTTACCCGAAAGTACGATTACAAGAATAAGCAGTACACCACAACAGAAGTTTATACCAATCGGGTAAATGCTATAAAAACCTCCGACAACGAAGAGGTAAAACTAAATAAAGCTGTTTTATTGGGTTATGCACAGGGCGAATACCTCGATAAAGTGTGCGGACCTTATATGGAAGCAAAAGTTGCTGGCGAAACGGATGTGATCAATAAAATCAACTTTGTTGATCTGGATATCAGTTTAGTGCCAGAAATTGTGACTTATTACAATTGGTTTAAAACAATTAATGAGATCATGTATGCTAAAATGGAAACAGGCAAATTACAGGTGCATAATTCAAATACCTGGATTGCCGATTTTGCAAATACCATCAGTAATCAAAAATTAAAAGAAACTTATATTGTTAAGTTGTTGGAATATGCCTTTTTAGAAGATGATATTTTTAAAGTAAAGGATCTGGCTAAGGAATCGATGGGGTTGGTTAAAGATCCCTCCAATATTGCAAAAATCAATGCAATTATTAGCAAAGCTGCGGCCGTAACGCGCTATAATGACGCCTTACCTGGTACCGATTTTAGCAGCTACACCTTCCAAAAACCAGATGGTTCGGTAGCTAAAATCTCTGATTATAAAGGCAAATATATTTTAATCGATATCTGGAGCACCTGGTGCCATCCTTGCGTGGCAGAAATGCCCTTTCTTAAAAAATTAGAGCATGAAATGGCAGGAAAAGATATTGCCTTCATCTCGTTAAATGGAGATATCAAAGAAACATATTGGCAAGATTTTATCAAAAAAAGAAACTTAACCGGAAATCAACTATGGATGAACGGAGGTCTAGCAGCAAATCCTTTCTTCAATAAAATTGGTAAAACTGGTATTCCCCGTTTTTTAATCATTGACAAAGAGGGCAAAATGCTAAATGCTAAATGCTGTCAGCGTCCATCGAATCCTGTTCTAAAGGTTTATTTAAATGAATTATTAAGCAAAAAATAACCGATGAAAAAATTATTAATAATAGCAGCCCTGCTTTTAGCAAAGGTTTCGTTTGCACAGATGAGCGAAATCCGTGGCGTGATGAAAAATGGTACCCAAAAGGATATCTATCTTTATAGTATTGTAGATGGGAAGCCCGAATTATTAGCCGGCACTCAACTGGGCGAAGATGGTTCATTCGGGTTTCTGTTTACGCCTTCTGATGAAGGCTTTTATACCGTAGGTTATTCAAAAATGGAAAAAGGGCCGCTTTTTCCGATATATGTAAAGAAAGGCGACAAGTCTGAAATCGCTATCGATAAAAGGAGAATGATGTTTGTAGGGAAACAAACGCCTGAAAATTCCATTCTTTCATCATGGAATACCTTAACACAAGAGCTAAAGGTAAAATCTGTTTATTTTATGGAGCCGCCATTAAGTACCTATCAGGATTTTTTTCCTGAATTGACCAAGGTTGCCGCCCAGGCCGATGAATTTAGAAAGACGATTAAAACCAAGAATGAAGGTTTTAACCGCATGATGACCGCAGTGACCTATTTCGATTTAGATTATTATGCCATGCACTTTGTCCGTACTCCACGTAAAGCAGGATTTCAAGCAAAGAAAGAAGATTTTGTGCCTTATTATAATTCGATTTTAGCGGAAAATAAATTCAAAAATGACGATGTCTTATCGTATCTTTTTGGCGAATTATTGCTGAATGAATATGCTGATTGGGCAGGTGGCAGGAATAACAATATCAACGATAGATTGAAATTCTTTACTACCGATAGGCAAAAGGGAGTATATATATTGTTTAAGCAGACCCCTTTCATACAATCCTACCCACAGTATGAAGGTCTGGTTAAAAATTTCGGACAATACTTTCAATCGCCAGGCCTAAAATCCAGAGTTGATGCATTGGGCGCTAAATTGTATATCACTACCGCAGGGGGTAAGGCCGTTGATTTTACTTTCGAGGATCAGAACGGTAAAATGGTTTCACTAAGTGATTTTAAAGGCAAAGTAGTAGTGCTAGATATCTGGGCAACCTGGTGTGCGCCTTGTAAAGCAGAGATTCCTTTCTTAAAGAAATTGGATGCAGAATTAGGTGGTAAAGATGTGGTTTTTGTGAGCATTTCTACCGATGAGCAGAAAGACAAAGAAAAATGGCTGAAAATGGTTAGCGATATGAAGCTTTCGGGTGTCCAGCTATATGCAGGCGGTTTTGTTAATAAAGTAACCGATTTCTATAAGATTACAACCATTCCACGCTTTATCGTAATTGACCGGGAAGGGAAATTAATCAATCCTAATTCACCTCGCCCTTCTGAGCCAAAACTAAAGGCATTACTTGAAACCGAGTTGGCAAAAGCTAAATAAAGCTATGAAAAAAATAATGCTTGCCTTAACTGGCTTAATGTTCAGCCTTTGCTGTTCGGCACAAATGACCCAGATCTGGGGGACGGTAAAATCAGAAGGTTTTGATGATAAGGATATTACCCTTTATGAAATCAATGATGGAGAAACCAGGGAAATTACAAAAACCACTTTGGCAAAAGATGGTTCTTTTGGTTTCATGTTCAATCCTGCTAAAGAGGGTTTTTATGCCATTGGCTGGGGGGAATTTATTAGGGGAAAATTCCCAGTTTATCTAAAAAAAGGAGATAAAGCAGAGCTGGCTATCGATAACAGAACAATTAATTTTATTGGTAAGCAAAGCCCTGAGAATACAGTTTTATACAAATGGGCCAAGATGACCGAATCTATCAGGTATAACTCCTTCCATTCGATGCAGATGTATGATGAGTTCTTTCCTGCGCTGACTGCACTGGCTGGCAAAGCGGAAATATTTAAAAAATCAATCCATACTCCCAATACACTATTCAACGCCTCAATGAAACAGATCGTTGGATACGATTTAGATTTATATGCTTTAAATTTTCTCGCTATCCCTAGAGGGGGAACATTCATTAAAAAAGAACAGTTGCCGCCTTATTACAATACGATAATACAACCCAAAAAGTTTAAAACGGATGCTGTATTGGGAATGCTTAATGGTCAGCGTTTTATGGATATGTATGTAAACTTTGCCAACTCCGGTAATAAGGAAACTTATGCCAATTCAGCCATATTAAGCCGCGGAACAATAGATCAAAGAATGATGACCCTTGATAACGACGCCATCAAAGGAGCCTATTTGCTAAGTAAAGGTAAAATGCCTGCTAACTATACCGCTTACCAGGAGTTTATGGATAAGTACGGAAAGTACTTTCAAACACCCTACCAGAAATCAGTTGTAGAAGAATTAGGAACGAAACTTTACAACAGTGTAATAGGACCTAAGCCTGCTATCAATTTTACCTATCCCGATCAAAAGGGCAAAATCGTTTCATTGAACGATTTTAAAGGAAAAGTAGTGGTGGTTGACGTATGGGCTACCTGGTGTGGGCCCTGCAAAGTAGAAATTCCGTATCTGAAAAAGATGGAAGAGGAATTCAAGGGGAAGGATGTAGTCTTTATATCAGTAAGCCTTGATTACGAAAAGGATAAACAAAAATGGCTGGCCATGCTAAAAGATCTGGATTTGAACGGTATACAGTTATTTGCGGGTGGTTGGACTAAAATAACCAAAGACTATGCTATTTCAGCTATCCCAAGGTTTATGGTATTTGATAAAAAAGGAAATGTAGTGTCAACTGATTCGCCCCGTCCTTCTGATCCAAAATTGAAACAGTTACTTGAAAAAGAGCTAGCAAAAACGGACTAAAAATCTAACCATTAAAACACAAATATATTCCAGTGAAACCATCATAGGCATACCGCTCGCAAACCGGGATGAATGTGCCTATGATGGCTTTATAACCGGCATAGACAAAACTATATTACAATGAAAAAGATTTTATTAAGCGGTTTTCTCTTATTCGGTTTCCTGAATGTTTTCTCGCAGGGAATTGAGTTTGAACATACCTCCTGGAAAGAGGCCGTAAAAAAGGCAAAGGAATTAAATAGGCCCATTTTTGTGGACGTGTACACCAGTTGGTGCGGTCCATGTAGAGTGATGGCTGCACAGGTATTTACAAGATCCGAAATTGGGGCAAAGTACAACAAGGGTTTTGTAAATGTGAAAATCGACGCAGAAAAAGGCGAAGGTATTGCCCTGGCAAAGAAATACGAAGTACATTCTTATCCCACCTATTTGTTCATTAACCCAAATGATGAAACCTTGGTTGATAGGTCTAAAAGTTCAATGCCCGCTGCGGACTTTAAAGACTTAGCTGATAAAATGCTTGCGAAGTACGCTGGAAAAAAAGAAATAAGTTTAAACGAATTGGAGGCTAAATATAAAGCCGGTAATTATGACGAACTTTTTGCTCAAACTTATATTAAGCGCTTAAAAGCTTCAGGGAAATGGACTGGAGCAGCGATAAGCCGATATATTGAAAAATTTGTAACTACAACACCCTCTACGGCGCAATTTTTTTTCATGGGATCTAACTTCACCAATGGTGCTGATTCGGTTCTTTATCATTATATGATTAACAATTATAAGCGTATTGATGCTGTTTTATGTAAAAATGATGGTATTGCTGCAGCTTCTTTTTATCGGGTAATTCGTGAAGAAACGAAAAGCAGAGCCGAAGATATTATTGGAAGTAAACAGCCGGTTTCTGCAAAAGAAGCAGCATTGAACAAGCTTTTCGAAAATCTTAAAACTGTTGAAATCGGTGATAGGGGCACCAAAAAAATCCTGGAATATAAAATCAGATTATATAGTTTAAATGCTGATACCGTTCAGCTTTTAAAGGCTTCACGGACCTACATCACGCAATTTTTATTGCCCACAAATAAAACTTCTTCCATAGGAAGCGAAACCATCATAAATGATAAAAATGCGCCTGAACCATTCGCTCCGATTGATTCAATCAGAATTTCTGACTATTGCTCAAATTATGCAATTACTTTGTCCAAGCTCTCCAAAGACGTTGCAGATAAGGAATTAGCCACTAGCTTACTTAAAAAAGCAATGATATTGAGCGGTAATTCAGTAGCGGTTAAAAACAAAATGAATTTAGCGGCTTATTATTTTGGTGAAAAAGAGGCTGCCATTGAGCAGCAATCGAAATTGATAACGGAAATGAAAAGCAGTAATGATGAATACTTGAAAGCGGCAGAAATTATGATGCAGAAAATGAAAAATAATGAGACTAAAATTTCTGCTTTCTCAACCCGTCCGAAGCCCAAAAAACATTAATCCAGGTATAATATGAAACAGCTATTTACAATTGTGGCGTTGATGGTATTGAACAGCCTTGCCTTTGCTCAAAGCACCGAAATAAGAGGCGTGCTCAAGCCAAATATCAACAGGGTTGTATACCTCTTCCAAATAGAAGATGGAGAAATCAAACTTGTTAAATCGGTTAAATTAGCAGAAGATGGAGCTTTTATCCTTTCCTTTGACCCTGCTTATGAAGGTTTTTATATGGTCGGTGGATTTACTGCTCTGGCAGGGCAATTTCCTTTGTATTTAAAAAAAGGAGATAAAGCGCAGGTATCGATCAATAATCGAAAAATGGAATTTATCGGTGAACAAACCGATGAAAACACTGTCTTCGCGAAATGGAATTCAATAGCGAACGAGTTCAAAAGCAATCCGCTCTCTTTTAATCTTGTTAAAGACAGAGCACTAGATTTTCAAACCAATATCCGCACCAGGAATACCCGATTTAACCTGTTGATGAAGCAGGTTGTTGATTATGAACTGGATTTTTATGCGCTTACGCAGATCAAAAAAAATGCAGGGCTGGCTCCTGAAAATCTATCGGAATATAGTAAGACGCTTTTCTTGAAAGACAAATTTAAAAGTGATAATGTGTTTTTCTTTCCCAACGGCAAGGCATTGATCTGTCTATATGCTGACTATGCTGCAGGGATAAATAAAATAGAAAATGGGCTGGAATTTCTTTCTACCGATCGCCAAAAAGGCATTTATATTTTTAATCAGCTAAGCGCCAAAGTTAAAACCTACGATCAATTCGAGGAGATGACCGGTAAGTATGGAAAATACTTTCAATACCCAAGTTTGAAAAGCAAAGTTGATGCCTTAGGAAATAAGCTATATAACGCTACCCCTGGAAGAAAAGGCGCGAATTTTAGTTTCCCTGATCAGGATGGAAAAATGGTTTCACTGAGCGATTTTAAAGGAAAAGTAGTTTTAGTTGACGTTTGGGCAACCTTTTGCGGACCTTGTTTAGCCCTGGTTCCAGCCCTGAATAAATTAGAGGCAGAGTTGCATGATCAAAAAGATATCGTTTTTATCGGCGTTGCACAGGATGGCCCGAGAGGAAAAGCTACGTGGTTAAAGTTAATTAAGGAAAGACAGATGGGCGGAATTCAATTATTTGTCGGAGGAGGGAATAATGTATTGGCTAAAGACTATAAAATTAAAGTAATGCCACGTTACCTGATTTTTGACCGCCAGGGAAATGTAGTGACCACTGAAGCCCCATTTCCAAGTAGTCCGGAATTGAAGAAATTGCTGCTTGCTGAAATAAACAAATAAAATGAAGAAGTTAATTATATTTTTAATATGCCTGTCTTCGATCAGGCCAGCCTTCGCGCAAAATAATAATTTTAATATCGGGCAATTGGAGAGCGAAGTTAAATCAGGCATCCAAAAGGCTTATGCTGCATCCGTTCAGATTGCGAACCTGGATTCAGCTAACCGGAAAGTTGGCGGATATTTTAGCGGTGTGGTTGTAGATACCGAGGGACATATCCTTACCGCTGCCCATGCTGTTACGCCAAATGCTTTGTATCTGGTTACTTTTCCAGACGGCCGTGAGTTTAAAGCTAAATGTTTAGGGGTTATTCATTCCATCGATGCAGCTATGATCGTGATTACCGAAAAGGGGAAATGGCCTTTTGCTAAAATGGGTTGGTCATCAATACTGGAAGCTAATATGCCCTGTATCAGTATTGCCTATCCTGGGAATTTAATAACAGTTACAAAACCAACTGTTAGACTTGGTCAGGTTGCTGAGCTGAAGCATGAAACAGGATTTATGCGATCTACCTGTTTAATGGAACCAGGTGATTCAGGAGGTCCTCTTTTTGATCTAAAGGGAAGGGTGATCGGTATTCATAGCCGGATAAGTCTACGTGTAGATGTAAATCTGGAAGTTCCGGTAGATCATTTCAGGAAATACTGGACTGCCTTAAAAACACCAGCCGTTCATACCGCATTTATACCGGAAGACAAATTTAATATTGATAAAAAAGTTGACCAGGTGAAGCCAATTCCAGAAATGGAACAGCTTATTTTGAGCGTTGATCCATCGGTTTTAGTTTTAAAAAATGTATTTACAGTTAAAGATTCATCGTTTAATATCAGCATTTTGGCTACCCTGGTAAATTTAACAGGGATTGCTGCTGAATCAGATTTAAAAGGAAAAAGCTTTTTTATTAGCAAATGCTCCATGGTAGGCCCAAATCCAAAGATCGAAATGGCAGATGGCAATATGGTGGCAGCTAAGGTGTTGAGCCGTGACGATGAAAATGATTTAGTGCTTCTTCAGATTCCTCAAGAAATTGCCGGTGGAATAAATTTAAGCAAAATACAAGCTGATTATGCCTTTGATAAACTCGGTAGTATTTTAATTTCACCAAAACCGCATACAGCAGGTGAGGTAAGTGTGCTCGGGAATGTTAATGTGAGGATCCCAAAATCGGCGGCTTCTTATTTAGGTGTTGGGGTTAACTACAGGACTGACGACCGCGCTATTGTTGTAACGGCCCTTTATCCTTTGGCTACAGAAAAGAAAAAAATAGGAGCAACTGATATTGCGGCTATGGACGTCTTAAAGAAGATCAATAATCGTCCGGTATTGACAATTGATGATATTCCAGATGAATTGTCGAAATACAAAACAAATGATACGGTTACCCTTCAATATGCTAAAGAATCAGCTGTTCTGTATACCCAGAGCTTTATGCTTAGGCCCCGTAGTATAAAATCGGGTTCACAGGAAGACAAGTTTATAGATGGTAAAAGTGTGCGGAGAGACAACTTTAAAGAAGTATTGGTGCATGATGGGAAGCTTAAGCCGTCTGAATGTGGAGGACCATTGTTTGATACAAAAGGTAATTTCTATGGTATTAACATCGCCAGATTAAGCCGCACAAGCTGTTTAACAATTCCAACGCCTGTTATCGTAGAATTTGTAAAAGGAATATCACTGTTTAAGAGTAAAGAGAGATAATGTGAAATGCTTAATGGTAAAATAACCAACAAACTCATGATAAGCACTCCAAAAAAAAGAAAAACCAATAAGAAAGTAATAGAAGATATAACGCCCCAAAGTGGCCTTTCTGTAAAATGGATCAACAGGAACACGCCGCTTATTGAGCTGATGGGTTTGCTCGAGGGCCAGTTAATAGAGGATGAACAGGGGCGGGTTGGCACACTATTGAATATTGAGATAAAAAGCTACAGAATAGAAACTCATATTTATTTAAAGCTATCCTCAGATCCGAAAATGATCCTGATTATTAAGTGATAAAAAGCGTATTTTAACTTAACATTTCTGTAAACAGATATGACTGAAGATAAAGGCTACTGTAATTATCATTAATGTAGGGGCAGGCTAATTAGGGGGTACGGATAATTGAGGAGGTTCGGCCTGACATTCGCGCTGGTAAAGCCTAAAAGATCTGAAATTGTTTTTTTATTTATAAAAATAAAGAATTTTCCATACCCCTCTCTTCTGATGGCTAGATATTGTTGCCAGCATAGGAATTGTTAAATGTAACCTTGGCCAATCCTGGCGACAGTCAAGAGCTAACCCTAACTCTTGGAGCTAAAAAAAGAAAGATCGGCCATTCACAAACCTTATTTTTACGATTTACCATAAAAAACTACGAAATCGATCTGCAAATGAAAGAGTCTATAAATTTATTTGGGTATTTATGGGGGTGTATTTGGGTATTTATAGTTTATGTGCCTTGGAGGTTTATTTTGCTCTTTTTCACGCGGCAAAAGATTGCTTGCAATTCGAAAAAGAATCATTTGGTGCTTTACATCAGATGATGAATGGTTTATCAGATCCTGAGAAAGCAGCTGTTTGGGAAGAAATCGAAAATGAACTTCGAGAGTTTGAAACAGAAAATGGCTTTACAGGTCCTTGCGAAATGCTTGTAGCTGTTGGAGAAAAACCTGCTACAAGATAGCGATAGCCATTACCATTACTTCTTTACTGCACATATAGGTCTGCTCGCATTGAAATTTTGCATCTTCATAAAGATGCAGTTCTATGGCTTCAATGATATTAAGTTGAATAAAAACAACAGTTTCGATTTATGTAATAATTTGAAAGGGCCTAGGCGCTAATTAGTGTCCGATTTTTGTCCGAAAATAAAATTTAAACACAGTAAATATCTAACTATCAGTGCTTTTAAGTTTGTGTTAGTGGTGCCAGCCATACCGTTGTCAAACAATTTTATTAATGATTTAAAGCGCATTTCGGATTTAAAAATTCCGAAATGATTTGTTTGTGTAAAAATACCACTAGACAATATCGCTTACCGATGAGGCTTAGGCGGAAGAATTACAAAAATCATATTATTTAATCTATTTAGGTAGAAAAACATAACAGTTTGAACTGATTTGTAAACCTGTTGAGAATAATGTATATTGTTTCAAATCTGTATCTATCATTTCCAATCATCCCAATGAAGAGCTCTTTTAACACATTAATGATCGCTAGCATGATATTGCTATGTTCTTTTAATGAAGCTTTTGCGCAGCTTTCTTTTGATCATTTGTCTGTCAATAACGGTCTGTCGCAAAGCACCGTGCAATCCATCTGTAAAGACAGCAGGGGCTATATGTGGTTTGGTACACGCGATTGCTTAAACAGATATAATGGTAAGGCCATTAAAATTTACAGAACAAGTTCCGATAATAGTTCAATTAGTTCCGATGATTACATATTCGCTCTGAAAGAGGATCATGAAAAAAATCTTTGGATTGGAACACAAAATGGGCTAAACCGCTATATCCCTGAAAAAGATGCTTTTGAGCGCATCATGTATAATGAGAAAGATAAGAATTCTATAAGTGATAAAAGCATTAATTGCATATCGGAAGATAGAAAGGGAAGATTATGGTTTGCTACGGGTAATGGGCTCAGTATGTTGGTAAATCCCTCTTCCAGAAAATTTATCAATTTTTATCAAAAAGATGGCCTTGCGGGCAATGCTGTATATGCCGTTTTTGAAGATAGTAAAGGTATACTTTGGGTAGGTACCACTAATGGTTTGAGCATGATGAAATCAGAGAAGGGCAGCTTCAAAATTACTTCCTTTAATCATCATCCCGAAGATCGGAAAAGTCTTAGCGATAATTTCGTACGAACCATTGTAGAAGATCGTAAAGGTAGGATCTGGATTGGAACGGAAAAAGGAGGCCTAAATCTTTTTGTACCCCAATCGGGTTCATTTGTTCGGTTTAAATATGACGCCCTAAATCCAAAAGGATTGAGTAACAACAGTATACGCAAAATGATGCTGGGTAATAACGGTGATGTATGGGTAGCCACCATGAACGGACTTAATATTTTGAACGTTGAAACCCTCAACTTTACCGTTTATAAGCATGAACCGGATAACAGAAAAAGTTTGAGTGATAATTCTATTAAAGAAATCTATAAAGACGAACAAGGGTCTATATGGTTAGGTACCATGTTTGGAGGAGTAAATGTTAACCACCACAATAGCATTACCTTTGAAGTATATAAGTATAATAAATATAGAAACAGCATCAGCGGTGATATTATCAGTGCAATAGAGGCTGATGACCAGGGGAATCTGTGGGTAGGTACAGAAGGGCAGGGACTGAACTGTTATAATGTGAAAACGGGTCTTTTTAAAAATTATGTGAATGATCCTTTTGATCCGGGCAGCTTAAGCCATAACACCATAAAAGCTATTTTTAAAGATAGGCAGGGTAGGATTTGGGTTGGTTTATACGAAGGAGGTTTAGAGCTTTTTGTTCCAGCTACAGGTAAGTTTAAACATTATCCCCCTGATCCCAAAAATCCAAATGCACTGAGTTATGGATACATACCAAGTATAGGAGAAGGTGATCAGGGACGGTTACTGATCGGTACTTCATCCAGGGGGTTGGATATTTTTGATCCCCAGAAACAAATATTTACACATATCACCGAGCTGCCGGGAAAAGGTTTAAGGATTAGCGGTAATTATATAACGCTTGTATACCAGGATTCAAAAAGGAATATATGGGTAGGTACACTTAGCGGACTCAGCTTGCTGAGCCCTGGGGCTAAACAGTTTAAGATATTCAGAAAAAATGACAAAAATAAAGACAGCCTTCAATCTAATCTGATTACCTGTATAAAAGAAAGCAGCAATGGCAAGATCTGGATCGGATTGATGCGCGGTGGCTTGAGCTTATATCATCCCGAGAATGCTTCGTTTAGCACCTTTAATAAAAAGAATGGTTTACCCAGTAATAACATTACCAATCTATTGGAGGATAATGAGGGCAACCTGTGGATAAGCAGCGACAGAGGACTTACCAAATTTGACCAACGACGGAGAAGTTTTAAAAATTATAATACAAGCGATGGTCTGCCTTCAAATGAGTTCAATGTAAACTCCGCTTATAAAGATAAAAATGGCAAGTTATACTTTGGGAGTTTTAACGGACTGGTAGCGTTTACGCCAAGAGACATTAAGGAGAATACCGTGGTGGCAAAAACAGTATTCTCAGGGCTGAAACTATTTAACAAACCGGTGCGCATTGGAGGACGCGATCAACTATTGAATGAAGATATCAGTTTTACCAAATCCATAACGTTTTCTGCTGATCAGAATATCTTTACCATCGATTTTGTAACCTTAAATTACATCCAGCCACAGCGCAATAAATACGCATACAAATTAGAAAACTTTGAAAAGGATTGGAATTATGTTAATATTCCATCTGCTACCTATACCAACCTGCCTTCAGGAAAGTATAGGCTATTGGTAAAAGGAAGTAATAACGATGGCCTTTGGAACAAAAATCCAACAGTATTGGAAATTCGGATATTGCCTCCGCTATGGCAAACCTGGTGGGCCTATCTGTTGTATTTTACAATAGCAGGTATATCCTTGTATTTTGTACTCCGGTTTACCAGAAGACAGCAAAGGTTAGAATCGAAACTCTATTACGAACAGCTGCATAGTGAGCAACAGCAGGAGCTTTTCCAGATGAAGCTGGATTTTTTTACCAGGATTTCGCACGAGATCCGAACGCCATTGACCTTAATTTTCGCCCCATTGGAAAAACTGATCAAACTGACCCAAGAAAACAGTACAGTTAACCACTCGCTGATCGGCATCAGAAGAAATACTGATCGGTTGTTGAGATTAATAAGCGAACTGCTTGATTTCAGGAAAATAGAAAGCGGACACGTTAATCTACATGTTTCGGAAAATGACCTGGTTGCTTTTAGCCACAATATTTACCGTTCTTATTTGAGCCTGGCAGAACTCAAAAACATCGATTTTCAATTCACCAGTAAAGAGGAAGAAGTTTTGATATATTTTGATGCCGGCCAAATGGAGAAGGTGTTTTACAACATTCTTTCTAATGCTTTTAAATATACGCCTGATGGCGGAAAAATAATTTTTGCAATTGCAGAACATGATGGACAAGCTCAGGTTACCATAACCGATAACGGCATCGGTATTCCGGCAGATGTGCAGGATAAGGTATTTACCAATTTTTATCAGGTAAAGTCAAGAGGGGGGGGGATAACCGAAGGCTGGGGAATAGGGCTTGCTCTTGTTAAAGATATAGTTGACCTGCACAAAGGGGAGATCTCCATTTCAAGTGAGCCAGCCCTTGAAGGCAAAAACGGTAAGACCAGTTTAACGATCCTGCTCCGTTCTGGAAAAGAACATTTTTCAGCAGAGGAACTGTCGGGAGGTGAGAATGAACTAAAAATATTGGAAGATCTGCCCGGACAGCAAGACGAAAAGCTTTCTAGCGAAGATGCTGAAGTGATTGTGGAGAAAAAATACACCGTACTGGTTGTAGAGGATAATAATGAATTAAGGGGATTTATTGTACAGTCGCTAAAAGCTACTTATCATATCCTCGAAAGTATTGATGGGTTAAAAGGCTGGGAATCTGCTATTGAAAATGTTCCTGATATTATTGTGAGTGATGTAACCATGCCAGAACTAAACGGACTGGAACTATGTATAAGATTAAAGCAGGAGGAGCGAACTAGTCATATCCCGGTAATTATGCTTACGGCAATGGCTTCTCAGCTGCATCAGGTTAACGGACTTGAAGCTGGTGCAGATGTATATATCACCAAACCTTTCAGTATCCAGGTACTTGAATTAAGTATCCGCAACCTTTTACGCGGGCGCGAGGAACTGAAACAGAAATATACCAGGCAGATCATGTTAACACCGCGCAAGCTGGATGTAGCCTCTCCCGATGAGAAGTTTTTGAACAGGCTGATGCAGATGGTGGAAGACAGTATGGAAGACCCCGACTTCAACGTGACAAGTCTTGTAGATGGTATCGGGATGAGCCAAACGGTGTTATACAGAAAAATCAAATCGCTAACCGACCTTTCCATTACCGATTTCATCAAATCTCAACGCTTAAAGCGGGCAGAACAACTATTGGCAGAAAATAAGCTGAATATTTCAGATGTTGCCTATGCTGTTGGCTTTAACGATAGGAAATATTTCAGCAAGGAGTTCCGAAAACAGTTCGGCTACGCACCTTCTAAATACAACGAGAAAACAGATTGAACAGGACTTAGAGCACCTCGTGTATAATCTTCTTTTTCCTTCTTAAGTTTTTATTAAATCGAAGTACTTAATGTGGGAAGGGGCATGCCTTTGTCAAAAAATAGCTGTTGAGATTAAGTAAATCAGCTAAGCTGTAGAGTTTAAAGCCAGAAAATATTTCGGCAAAACATTTATAAAGCGTTTTGTTGCATAGTTCAAAATATAGAAAAAAAAGGGCTTTTTGCGCTTTAAAAGGCTTGTGAATAATTTTTACCCCTTTTTAAACCAATCCGTGCCCCTTTTTTTTCAGCTTAAACCTAATATTTGATCAATGGAAAGTTTGATATACAGGCCATAACAAATAAACACAACCAATTATTATGAAGAAAAATTTACAGAACGGAAAAAGAGGAGATTGATAAAAACGCATTATCACAGTAAGGACATCAGCCAAAGAATAATACTAGAGCAATGTCCTCATGGGATCCATTCCAATGGATATCCCAAAAACAAATAACTAACCAAATAAAAACCAGATTAAAGAAATTCATTATGTTAAATATTGGCTATAAATATTTTAACGGGCTACGGGGGATATTATGGTCCGTCGTTTTTGTAAGCGTCTGCTTGTTTACCTCATCAACCTATGCCCAAAACAAAACATTCAAAGTATCGGGCACAGTCAGGGATACAAAAGGGGAACTGCTGGTCGGCGTTAGCGTAAAAGTTAAAGACGGGCAGGCTGTTGTCAATACCGATGCAAATGGGCGATATCAGATCAGTGTTCCAAATTCATTATCATCTATACTGATTTTCAGTTATGTGGGCTATGATATTAAACAGGTACAGGTTAACGATAAAAGTGTTCTTGATGTTGCCCTTTCCCAACAGGTATCGGATCTCAATGACGTAGTGGTTATAGGCTATGGATCTGTTAAAAGGAAAGATTTGACAGGGTCAGTAGGGAGAGCGAATATAGAGGACATGACCAAAGCCCCTGTTCCTACTTTTGATCAGGCGTTGGCCGGCAGGGTAGCTGGGGTGCAGGTAAGTGCTACGGATGGACAACCTGGCAGTCAATTTAACATTCTGATACGGGGCGCCAACTCTGTTTCACAAAGTAATGCCCCCCTGTACGTTATCGATGGTTTTCCTGTTGAAGACTTTAATACCGGTACCTTGAACCCTGCCGATATCGAATCGATTGAAATACTGAAAGATGCTTCGGCCACGGCCATTTATGGCGCCCGTGGTGCCAATGGGGTAGTCATGGTTACCACTAAGCGTGGTAAATCAGGTACTCCTGTTATAAAATACAATGGCTTCTATGGCCTGTCGCAGGAAATTAAGCGGATGAAGGTCATGAGCCCCTACGATTATGTTGCATACCAAATTGAAGTCAACCCTACCGGCGGTCCTTTTGTGCCGGGCACTTACCCAACGCCCAGCCAACTTTTTTTAAGTGGTGGTACTAAGCTCGAGTACTATAGGGATACGGCCCTGACTTTGGATGTTCAGAATCAGTTATTCCAAAACGGACCAGCCACAAGTCATTCTGTTTCTGTTACTGGGGGTAACGATAAAACCAGGTATGCAATTTCGGGTAATATCTTCGATCAAAAGGGAATCATTATCACCTCTGGGTACAAAAGATACCAGGGCCGTTTTTCATTGGACCAAACCTTTAGCGATAAACTGAAAGTGGGTATTAATACCAACTACAGCTACCAGCAGCAAGACGGCCTGGCCGTGGGAGGCTTCGGCTGGTCGAATAGTCTTTCTCTGATGTACAGTGTCTGGGGATATCGTCCTGTGAATCCCAGCCCCAAAAGTGTCTTTGCACTGGCTAATCCCGATTATGTAATCAGCGATGAGGACGGACCAGATCCCACTGTAAATCCCACTACAGATTTCCGGTTTAACCCTTATCAGTCAGTGACTAATACGTTTAGCCGGAATATCAACAAGGATCTGCTTGCGAATGCTTACGTGGAGTATCGTTTTATGCCCGAACTTGTACTAAAAGTAACCGGAGGAGTAAACGACAAGCTTGCTGTTGGCCAGCGTTTTTATAATTCTAAAACTCAGCAAGGATACATTGGTAGTGTTAATGGCCCTAATGGTTCAATTTCAGATAATAACTTTACCTCTTTGCTCAATGAAAATTATTTAACCTACACCAAAAGCATTAACAAAGTCCATAACATTGTGGCAGTGGTGGGGACCAGTAACCAATGGGTCAATACATCGTCTTATGGATTCACAGCCATTAAGGTCCCAAATGACCAGTTAGGGGTAAAAGCCATTCAGGGAGCTGTTCCAAACACAGTTTCCTCATTTGCTTCCAATAACTCGGTTGCCTCATTTTTAGGAAGGGTGAACTATTCGTATGATTCAAAATACCTGTTAACACTCTCTTACCGGGCAGATGGAACATCCAAGTTTGCACCAGAAAACCGCTGGGCTTATTTTCCTTCGGCAGCCGTAGCCTGGAACATTTCGAATGAGAAGTTTATGAAGGGGGAAATAAGTAAGATTATATCGAATGCAAAGATTAAAACCAGTTATGGTAAAACGGGGAATAACCGGGTCGATGATTTTGCCTACCTGACCAGGTATGCCCAAGATGCTGGCGGCGCTTATGCCTTTAATAATATAGCAATATTTGGAGCCTACCCTGCAGCTATTGGCAATACAGATTTAAAATGGGAAACCACTGCCCAAACCGATTTGGGGCTGGAACTTGGGTTCCTGAAAAACCGCATAGCACTGGAAGTGGACCTGTATAAAAAAGTTACTTCAGATTTGCTGCTGTTTGCCAGCACGCCCCCTTCTTCAGGTTATTCACAAATTTATAAGAACGTGGGTAAGGTAGAAAACAAGGGGCTTGAGATTACTTTGAACACAACTAATATTCAAAGCAAAGATTTTACTTGGACAAGTAGTTTTAATATTTCCTTTAACAGGAATAAACTTTTGCAACTAGCCGAAAACCAGGAGGCTCTTGGCAGAGGTACAGGCTTTACTGGTGGCTTTAGCGGCGCAAATGCCTATATCGCTAAAATTGGACAGCCCCTGGGCTTAATGTATGGAATGGTGTTTGACGGGCTTTACCAATACAGCGATTTTGACCAGCCTAGTCCTGGTGTTTATACCCTAAAAAGTAATGTAGCCGACAACGGTGGTGCAAGGGCCAGCGTAAGGCCGGGCGATATCAAATTCCGGGATTTGAATGGAGATGGAACCGTTAATACAAGTGACTTTACCGTTATCGGCCGTAGTTTACCCATCCATACAGGTGGTTTTAACAACAATTTTAGGTATAAAAATTTTGATCTGAATGTTTTCTTCCAATGGTCGTATGGAAATGATATCCAGAACATGAATAAATACTCATTCATGGGGGGAAATACTGCGACTAATCAGTTTGAAGAGTATAAGGACAGGTGGACCCCTGACAATCCCAACTCGGATATCCCAAGAGCAGGAAGTATCGGACGAGCCTATTCAGGTTACTCTTCTTATTCCATTGAAGATGGCTCTTTCTTAAGGTTAAAAACCATGGCATTGGGTTATACGGTTCCTAAATCTTTGCTAAAACGATTGAATATTCAATCAATCAGGGCTTATGGTTCAGTTCAGAACCTGTATACCTGGACCAACTATTCGGGGCAGGATCCCGAAGTGAGCCTGCTGAATAATATTTTAACCGGAGGATTTGATTACTCATCATATCCTAAGGCTAGAACCATCACCATGGGTTTAGATATTACTTTTTAATTTAAAAAAGACAAGACATGAAACGCAATATATTTATCATAGCAAGCCTTATTCTGGTTTCTTTTACGGCTTGTAAAAAAGTACTGGATACGAAACCCGATGGTTTCCTTCCACCTAAAGAATATTATAAAGGGGCAAATTTACCGAACGCCCTGGCAGCTATTTATAATCCATTATCATTCTATAACATGTTTACTTCGGGTATTTTTGTTTGCAATGATGAAACTTTTTACGGCGGCCCCGGCAGGACAGTTTTGGCAAACAACGCTTCTGCATTCGGATATGATTATGCCAATGGTAACGTGGCTACTTTATGGAGTAACTGTTACAAAGGTATTGAAAGGGCTAATGAGTTGTTGACTTATGTTGACCCAAATGATCCAAGTGCCGATGTGAGAGCAGCTTATGGCGAAGCCTTGTTTTTAAGAGGGTTCTATCATTTTATCCTCGTATCTAATTTTGGAGATGTACCGCTCCAACTGAAACCCACTACCAGTCCGGACGGCCTTAATGTGGAAAGAACACCCAGTGAGACTGTTTATAACCAGGTGGTTGCCGATATGAAAGCGGCCGAAGCCAAAGTCTATGATATTAATAAACTTGGCTATGCAAGCCGGGTGTCAAAAAGTGCTGTTCAGGGTATATTGGCACGGGTATATCTTAAAATGGCCGGTTATCCATTAAATGGCGGGGCAGCAGGTCCTGCCGCCATGTACGAAAATGTCCGTGTCTATTGCCAGAAAGTAATGAATTCTGGACTGCACAGTCTTAATCCCAGCTATAGCCAGGTATTTATTAACCATGCCGCCAGTACATTTGAACTAAAGGAAAGTATTTGGGAGCTTGATGTTTCAGGAAGTACAAGCTCAGTTCCAAGGATCGATGGACAGTTTGGGTTTCAAAACGGCATTGCATATGCGCCGACAGGGGAACTACTTGCAACAGCAGGTTTTTCCTATGGTTTTGCTTACGTAAACAAAGCGCTGTACGATAAGTATGATATCTACGACGCCAGAAGAGAATGGAATATTGCCAACTTTACCTACAGCATAATAAACAACACCACTTTGACCAGTGTTCCGATCAGTAATACTGCCCCATTTTCTTACAACAGGAATAATGCCAAGTGGAGAAGAATATATGAAACCTTTTATCCTAAAGATCGATTCACTTCTTCTGTAAGCTTCGGTATCCTGCGTTATTCTGATGTGTTGTTAATGTTTGCTGAAGCCGATTTGCAGCTTAACGGCGGAACTTGTTCGGCTGAAGGTATTGCAGCGGTGAACGCTGTGAGAAGGAGAGGTTATGGATTCACTGAAACTACCGCTCCTCTTAAGTCGTTAACGGTAACAAATCAGGGAAGCGGCTACAACACAACTGTTGTTAATAACTATAACAATGCCAGTATTGCTGATGTAAACACTGGTAACTGGCTGGGTTGTGCCTCCACTATTACCGGAGGTAAGGTAACTGGCGTATCCCTTACATCAGGTGGTTTGGGTTTTACTGCTGCTTCGGCCGCTACCATTTACCTGGGCACACCCTGGACAGCCAATACCGCCCTGGTAGTGAACAAACAGGTAATTAATAATGGAAATTTATATACAGTAACTACGGCGGGCACCACCACTAGTACACCACCTACACAAACAAGCGGCGCTTCAAACGCAGTAACAACGGGTGCGGTTTTTACCTATGCCGGTACTGCAGCTACTGCCAGCGGAACCTTGTTGACTGTGCCAGATGTGGATCTAAGTACCGTAAACCTTCAAACCATCCAGGACGAACGCGCCAGGGAGCTTTGTTACGAAGCGTTACGCCAGCACGATCTGATTCGCTGGGGGATTTTTCGCCCGACAATGGTAGCTGTGTATAACCAGATGAATAGCTGGGCCACCTACGCGACAAATACGAAAGCCAATGCTATTGTAGGATATAGCAATGTGATGATTTCAGATCCAAAAAAATTCTTGTTATTGCCCATCCCGGCATCCGAACTCAGTGTTAATAATAATATGAAACAAAATTTCGGATGGTAGATCAGGCTTTGCCTTTTATTAGCAATTTAAAAAAATACGTTATGAATTCTTATAAAAATATTTTTATTGCCGTGCTTCTGGGTATTTCTATTACCGCCTGTAAAAGAAATACACTAGAGTTTGCGCCGCTTTCCTCCTTTACTGTGAAAGCCGATTCAATGTCGGTTACCAATGATAGCGCCTATTATCAGCTAGGCAGCAACACTAAGTTTAATTTCTCTGGTAATCCGGTTATGGTTACCTTCTATTCTGGCGAGGTCGGGAAGCGCTATAACTACCGTGGAAGAACATCCGCAGATGGTAAACCCTTGCTTATATTTACGCATACTTTAAACTCCGGAACACAGGACAATACCTTGCATGTAATGCTTTCTTCCGATTTTAAAGGGTATGTTCCCGGTGATAGTGCTGCAACTGCTAATAATATTGCGGCAGCAAAATGGAGCGATATTACGCCAGTCGGAATCCTCAATAAAACAGCTTCAGCAATTAATACGATTGACCTCAGCAGTTTTGCAGTGGCAGGGACAAAGGTTGTTGTTGCTTTTAAATACACAGCAACGGCCGGATCTGTTCAAAATAAATGGACAATCAATAATCTTACGCTTAGCAACAATTTGCCCGACAACACCCAATACACCATTGCCAACTTAAATGCGGCAAACACCCCTATTATAAACTATGGCGTTACCGATTTTGGCCCAGGTTGGCTAACACAGCATGTGATAAATACATTCAAGTGGGTAATTGCTGCAGGTTCTTCACTGACAATAGCCGGTGCCACTTCGGCCAGCGCTGCAACTTCGAATACCGAAGCATGGGTTTTAACGGGGGCAATTGACTTAAAAAAGGTTACGCCGGATTATGGGCTAGCTATTAAAGATATCATGGTGAAGCCTTTGCCTTATACATACAGGTACCCGGTCAAAGGAAAATACGATGCTTATTTTGAGGCTGGCAACAGCACTATTTATGAGTCGGGTTCTATAATATCAAAAATACCAATTGTTATAAAGTAGGTGTGGTTGATGTTTATTGAAGTGAATAAAGAGAATCAATAGCCAGGAAGTCAGCCTCGCTTGAGGGTGACTTCTTCTTTGTTTATATAGTACATTAGACATACAAATTGTATCTATTTCATTTCATCTTCAATCGCCCTAACGATTCCGATAGGTTTCATGCACTTTCTGTAAATAGTGAAAAACATTGCTTATGATAACTTCAATACCACTGAAAAAATATATTTGTTGCTTCTTTGTTCTTTCTTCGAATTTAGGTTTAGCATTCGGACAAAAGATACAGCCTTCTCCGTTATTTCAGGATTTTAAACAAAACAAAAGCCAATCCTTATTGCCCGATTTTTCATATGCAGGTTATCACTGTGGTGAAAAAGCAATTCCTTCAGACACTAAATATAAAATTTTTAATGTAGTCGATTTTGGTGCCAAACCAGATGACGAGCTTTCTGACCGGGACGCCATACAGCGCGCCATTACAGCAGCTAACAATAATGGATCGGGCATTGTGTTTTTTCCCAAAGGGAGATTCCTGGTAAACGAAGATAATGCTGCCAACAAAGGTATATTTTCAAAAGGAAGTAAGATTATTTTTAAAGGAAGCGGTTCTGGCCCGGGTGGTACCGAACTGTTTATGAAGCAGGCACTATTACCCGGCGATCCCAAAAAAATGTGGACAGGACCTCCCATGTTTACATTTACAGCAAAGGGTGCTGATAGTAAAATAGGAACCATTAAGGAGAATGCCAGTGTTGGTGATTTCAAATTAAAGCTAAACGAAACAAATAACTTAAAAGCAGGCGATTGGATAGCTTTAAAATTATTGGATAATACACCTGCTTTAATTGATGAAGAATTAAGCCCCGCTAAGCTAGATACAACATGGACTTACCTTATAAAAAAAGGAGTGGATGTTTGTATGTACTACCAGGTGGTAAGTATAAAAGATAATGAGATCCAATTGCATGCGCCACTGGCTTATAAAGTTGATGTAAAGTATAAGTGGACGGTAGAAAAATTTGCTAATGCAGAGGAAGTAGGGGTCGAAGATATTGCATTTGTTGGCAATTGGAAAGAAAAATTTATACATCATCGTTCCTGGATGGATGACAGCGGCTTTAACCTTTTTATGTTTAGCCGCTGTACCAATTCCTGGATGCAAAATTGCCGGTTCACCGATTGTAATGTTGCGGCCATTGTAGGGCAGAGCGCAAATGTTACGGTAATGAACTGTGTGGTTACAGGAAATGCTGGTCACGAAGCCATCACATCGAACCATTCTACGAATGTGTTGCTAGCAAACTTAAGCGATGAGGCCTCACAATGGCATTCATTTGGCGTAGCAAATGGCTCAATGAATACGGTGGTCTGGCATTGTACCTATCCATCAACTACTAGTTTCGAGTCGCACTCAAGCCAGCCGAGAAATACGCTTTTGGATAATGTAAAAGGCGGATTAATGCAGCATCATGGTGGAGGCGCAATAGAAAATATGCCCAACCACATGAAAGGACTGGTTATATGGAACTATACACAAACCAACAAGCCGGTGAAAGATTTCGAATTTTGGCCAGCTAATTATCTCTGGTGGAAAATGCCCGTTCCGGTAATTGAAGGGTTCATCGGAAACGGTACAACATTTAAAAAGGATCAGTTGAGTTATGTAGAAGGCATTGATAAACAAGTATCTCCCTTATCACTATATGAAGCACAATTGCAACTGCGTTTAAATAAGCTTCCAGAATGGCTGATTCTAGCGAAAAGAATAACCGGTTCAGATTAAAACGCTAATAGAATTAAACAAAAATTTTTTCACACATGATTAAAATGAAATCACATAAGATCTTAACCCTATTTATACTTACGTTTACCTCTATTTCTGTAAATGCTCAAAATCCCGTTATCAAAAACATTTATACGGCAGATCCTTCTGCAAGGGTGTTTAATGATACTTTGTACATCTATCCAAGTCATGACAGGGATAACGCCAAATGGTGGGATATGGAAGACTGGCATGTGTTCAGTACCACTGATATGAAAAATTACGTTGATCATGGGAAAGCATTTTCGCTAACCGATATTCCCTGGGCGAAGAAATATGCCTGGGCACCTGACTGCATCGGAAGAAACGGTAAATATTATTTTTATTATCCTACCGATCAGGATAATATAGGTGTAGCTGTAGGTGATCGTCCTTATGGCCCCTTTAAAGATCCGTTAGGAAAACCACTCTTATCCAGAACCTCAAAAGGTGTAGTTGCCAACAGAGACTTTATAGACCCAAATGTTTTTATTGATGATGATGGACAGGCTTATTTATTTGCCGGACAGTTGGCGGTCAACGCAGTAAAGTTGAATAAAGATATGATTTCATACCATGGCAAGGTAAAAATCATTAAAGGAACCGATCACTTTTTTGAAGCAGTATGGGTACATAAATACAATGGCAAATATTACATGTCTTATTCTGGCAAAACCGATAAAGGTGCTGACCGGATTCTGTATGCAATGGCCGATCATGTTTTAGGACCTTATGTTTATAAAGGAGAAATTCTGGGCCCCGTAAATAGTGGCACCAACCACCATTCTATTGTACAATACAAAGGAAAGTGGTATCTGTATTATCACACCGCCGATTTGGCATTACAAAATATTCCAGCCTCATCCGAAGATAGAAAGTATATACAATGGAGAAGATCGGTTTGTGTTGATGAGCTTCATTATAATAGCGATGGAACAATTCAATTGGTGAAACCAACTGTTGCAAAGTAGTGATTTAATAATTATTTAAAAATCAAGAGATGAAAAGTATAATTACAAATAAGTTGTTCTACCTCCTACTTCTTAGCATGGCTGGTTTAACTTTAGCTTGCAGTAAGAAAGATAATGACATTGAGACACAACCTGAACAAAAAAAAACTGAAGAAGAATTTCAGTTGGCCTGGGCTGATGATTTTGCTGATCAGAATCTTGATTTAACAAATTGGTACCATCGTTACCCTGGCGTTCGCGATGATGGATTCAATGATAACACGGCAGTATCTTTAAGCAACGGAAACCTGTTGATCAAAGTATATTCCGACACGTTGAACGGCGTAGTAAAACACCATACCGGTATGATCGCTACAAAGAAAGAATTTCTTTATGGAAAGTTTGAAATGAGGGCTGCCTTTGTGAATCAATCTGGCTCATGGTCGGCTTTTTGGCTTCAGAGCAGCACGTTAGGGAATCCTTTAGGAAATCCAAAACAGGCAGGGATGGAGATCGATGTTGTAGAAACTTTACCAAAAGACGGTCGGGTATATCATAATGTTCATTGGGATGGTTACGGTGCAGATCACAAAACAGCAGGTATCAAAACGGCTGACCTGGGTGCCAATAGTGGGAATTATCATATTTATACACTGGAGTGGTCTCCTACAGCTTATAAAATGTATGTCGACGGGCAATTAACCTGGACTTATACTGCAAATATTTCTCAAAGAAGTGAATTTATCATCCTGAGTTCTGAGGTTAAAAATTGGGCCGCGGGTTCATGGGCTGGCCCAATACCTGTAGGTGGTTATGGCAGTAGGGAAGCAACACAGACCATTATGAAGGTAGACTATGTTAAATATTACACGGTCAAGAACTAATCTTTTTCCTTAAATCACAAACCAATGAAAAGTAGAATTTTCAATCGTTTTTTTTTATCTGGCACTTCTTAATATTGCTGGTTTAACTTTCCAAGTTACAAAATAATGTGGTCACGCATCACACGGGGTATCTCGCCTCAAAAAAGAAAGATTTTCTGTATGGGCGTTTTGAAGGACAAGGTAAAACTAAAATGATGGTAGATTATGTGAAATATTATACCCTAAAAAAATAATGCTGATGAATAGCAAGTAGTAGCGCATATTTAGAGCCCTGAACCAGCTCTTGCACCAACCAATCAACCAAAAACCAAATATAAAACCAAAGGCGATGAAAATACAACAAAAAATTATTTTGATGTTGCTGTTCTCTATTCTCAGCTACAGGGCATTTGCCGCAAATTATTATACCGCTTCACCTACAGCTACCCTCGCAGGCAATAGTGGTGCTGTTAACGCAAACTGGACCACCAATCCTGATGGCCTTACCAGCTTAACAACCGTTGCTATTGCTACAGGTGATAATCTTATTGTTTTAAATGGAGGTGTAGTTACCATTACCGCCACAACAGCAATGTCCATTACCGCATTAACCATTAACCAGGGAGCAATAGTTATTCATAACAACAATGCTACAGGAGCTAATTTTGACATTAACGGGCTTCTCACTTGGAATGGAACCCTAAAAACATTACAAGCAGCATCTGGAGCAAACTATTTCAATGCAAACGGAGATATTGTTGGAACTACAGCTACGCTTGACATTAACAGCAATAGAGGTATCTACTTAGCGGGAACTGCCGGAAAAACTATTAATTTAACTATGGTAGCTCCAACCTCGCCTTTTGTATACGGGCAATATAATGGACTTCAAATTGTCAAGGATCGTGTATTGGCAGGGAATTGTAAACTCTACTG
Organism: Sphingobacteriaceae bacterium; assembly: GCA_965284455.1. Classification (GTDB taxonomy): domain Bacteria; phylum Bacteroidota; class Bacteroidia; order Sphingobacteriales; family Sphingobacteriaceae; genus Pedobacter. The sequence goes on along the minus strand of OZ260086.1, from coordinate 2,396,652 downwards.
TTCAATTAATTACAACCAAAATTCAACTTTAGACCTTGCTTCTTATAGTCTACAAGTACCTAGTATTCAAGGGGGAGCTGCAACAACTAGAGTCGTAAAAGGTTCTGCCTCTGCTAGCCTTACACTTTCTGGAGCAGGAAATAGCGTTATATTTCTTGATCCTACATTGACTACACTGAATGCTCTTAATATTGATGATTCTTTCAATTCTGGAACTACATCAACTATTACTATAAATGGAGATCTTACAGTAAATACGTTAAAATTTGGCACTCCTACTAGTATAAATACAAGAGCCATACAAGTAAATGGTAATTTTGCATTGGCCAACAATGGTACTCTGTATGTAAAGACAAAGGGAACAACTGCCTCTACTCAATACAGTCAGCTAAAAGCGACTGGAAACATTACAATAGGCAACTTGACAACATTACAGGTTGATTTTATTAATTCATATAGTCCTCTAATTGGTGCACAGTTCGATTTTGCACAATCAACAGGAGGAGGAACCATTACAGGAAGTTTTGGAACAATTCAAACCCCAAATGGCTATACCGCATCTGTCAACTATCCTGCCGGAAAAGTACAATATCAGATATTAACATCACCTCCGCCGACACCACAATGTTCCTATACTCAAAACCCAGATTTACCTTTAGTGGCCTCTAACGCAACAATAGAGGCAGAGATAAATACAGTTATACAACGTTTTTCTGATTCTTATTTAGGCATTTCTGAACCAACTACCACAGCACTTAATACTGCCATAGCAAGTTATAATGCACTTGGTATTACGGTGAACGGCTATATTATCTCGGCAACAGTAAATGTTACTGACTATGACCAAGTGTCATTTTTAAAAACGTTTGCTCAATATCTTAAATTCCATCCAGAAGACACAAACAATATATATACCAAAGCTCTTAATGCGGTATGGCTTGTATCAGATCGAGTATGTAAAGGGACATTGCCTTTAGACTATAATCAATATTCCTATAAAAATTTCGCTTGGCCGGCAATATTGATACCCCGCATTAAGGACAATCCTTATGTGAAAAGTTTGTTTGAAAACGTACTGTATCAGCAGAATGACTTTGATTATATATGGGAACCCAATGCTCATATAAGCACCATAGGCCACAATGTAGATCATGTCGGAAACTCGGGAGTTGTTACCATGGCTTATGTAAAATGGATTGACTCAGCCGATGAACGTTATCGTTATATGACTGCATTCAAACGTCAAATGGAAGTATTTGCCAGTTATTCCCAGGGAACTCAAGATGGAATTAAACCAGATGGCTCCGGTTTTCACCACTGGTCGGCTTACCCTTCTTATATGTATAATCTAAATTCTGAGGCGAGTATTATATATCTTCTACGACAAACTTCTTTTGAGGTAAACAGTGCGTCTTATCTTCGTTTAAGAGACGCTATTATGGCACAACTCATGTTTACAAATGATGCTACGACGCGATTCTTGACCATGATAGGAAGAAAACCCGAAGAAGTTGCTACTACCATTAGCAGATATGACTTCCGTAATTTAGCTGTAGCAGGAGGAAGTATCTTAGGTACAGGAACATCAGATCCGGTTATGGCTACCTTTTATAATCGTGTATGGGGACCAACCAATGGTTACACATCACAATTCGGAAATAGTACTGTAGCTCCTTTCAATGAAGGATACTTCCAGTTCAATCATAGTATGGCTGGTATTTACCGTAATAATGGCTGGATAGCGACTCTTAAGGGGTTCAATAATAATATGTTTGGTGCAGAAATTTTTGGTCCTTCTGACGGAACAGCTAATCGTTTTGGACGCTATCAAAGTTATGGTGCCGTTCAAATTATTTATCCAGGAGATGCTGTTACGGGAAATGGATTTGACCTTACAACTTGGAATTGGAATTACAACCCAGGTGCTACAGTAATACGACTTCCTTGGGACAAACTTGCAGCCGAAAGAGAAATGCAAGACGAACTGCAACAAAAAAGATTTGTTGGCTCTTTAAGTTTTGTAAATAAAAATAATAGTTATCTAAAAGCGATTCAGGGCACTTACGGTATGTTTGCCATGGATTTTCAGCAGAAAACAGGTTTAGGGTGGAAAACTGTCTATTCTGGTGAGAACCATAATGCCACTTTTGTTTTCAAAAAATCGGTATTTACATTTGACAATATGTTGATTTGTTTGGGTTCAAACATTGGAAATAACGATGCTACTAATAACACATTAACCACTTTATACCAGCGTAAAGCAACCACAGGAAAAGAGGATGTAAATGTAGATAGTAATTTGTTGCAGGGAAGTTCTTATGATAATTCTTATGGTGATACTAATAACCACTGGATCGTAGATAATTTTACTACTGGTTTTTATGTGTTTTCAGGAAGTGGAACTATCAAATTAACAAGAGCAGACCAACAAACACCACAGGGTAACAAGCTGTTATCTGAACAAACCATTGCCAATAATCCAATAGGAAACTACACTATAGGATATATTGATCATGGAACGGCTCCATCAAATAAAGGATACGAATATGTATGCATACCACAAGCAACTACTACTGACATGACCAATTTAGACAGTCAGATAACTGCTGGTAACAAACCTTATACGGTTCACCGTAAAGATGACATTGCCCACATTGTGGAATACAAACCAACAGCCACTTCAAATTCTATTTTTGGATATGCTTTTTTTAGTGCGCTTTCAGGAATAAACAATTCGGGACAATTAACAAGTGTAGATTATCCTTGTTTGGTAATGTCGCAATATGATTCGGTACAAAAAAATCTTAAAATAGCGGTAAACAATCCAGATATTGGATTTGAATATAGAGCGAATACCCCGTCTATAACCAAACAAATAAACATCACGATAAAAGGAACCAATTGGACAATTTCACAGCCAAATGCCAAAGCTTCAATAGCCGGCGCAGCTAATGGGGAAACGACAATACAGTTCACTGTTGTCGATGGATTGCCAGTGGAGATTACATTATCTCGTGTTCTTAGCCCTCAAACTATCACCTTCAATGCAATACCGACAAAAAAAAATGCCGATTCTACATTTGATTTGATGGCTACAGCTTCGTCAGGTTTAGCGGTTGTTTACACCAGTTCCAATACTGCAGTGGCTACAATAAGCGGTAACACTGTAACTATTGTGGGCGATGGTGCCAGTACAATTACAGCTTCACAGGGAGGTAATGATATTTATGCAGAAGCTACAGCGGTAGAACAAGTATTAACGGTAAATAAAGTAATAGCTCCTCTAGCAGATACTTACGTAAGAAACGGTACTTATGCTGCTGACAATTATGGAACAGCAAATACGATGTTAATAAAAAAAGATCCTTATTCATATGGTAGAGAAGTGTATCTAAAATTTGACCTGAATGGTATAAATAATTTTGACAATGCCACTTTGCGATTAAATATCAATGAAGTAGGTACCACAGTAACGGCTACTACTTGGCAAGTTTATTATGTGCCCACAGACACTTGGACAGAAACGGGTATTAATTGGAATAATAAGCGGCATCAAGCACTTTATTGGCAACTATCAATGGTCATAGCTCTGGATGGGCAGAATGGAATATAAGTAGTCAAGCATTGGCAGAATTGGCTGGGGATAAAACGTTATCACTTCGCATTATTTCAACCGTTACTAATGCTACATCTAATGTGGCTTTCTATTCTAAAGAAGCTGTCAACACAACGCTTCGTCCTCAACTTGAGTTAACATCAGGAATATCATCACCCCCCTTAATGGCATCGTTTGTAAACGGCAAGAATAGTTTACTTAACAGTGAACAGTCAGAAAATGGTAATACTGCCGTGCGCGTATACCCTAACCCTGTAAAAGACAGGTTACAGGTCGATCTTGGTAAGTACAAAAATGGAACTGATATAGAGCTATTCAATCTTTATGGCAAGAGGCTCTTTCACCAAAAAGTGACCGGTAGTAACGCTGAGTTAAATGTATCGCAGTTGGCTACAGGTTTATACCTTATCAAGATTAGGGCTGAGAATATGATTGTATCAACGATAAAAATAGTAAAAATTGACCCTTAAATAAGGTTCAATTATTTTACTGAAGGATGCCTTTGAACAGGGTTTTTCGGTATAGATCGATTTGAAATAAAATAGAGACCCGGGCGAATTTGAGCTGTTTGTTGGTGGTAATTGTGCAAAAGGGGTAAAAGGTAAATTCAGCTTCAAAAATAGAAAAGTTGAAAATCTGAGCATTATTCATAAATGAGTTAATAAAATAAATTAAATGTTGATCAAGTCGTTTCCAAGAATTAAAGGATTAAGTAGCTGTTTGCTATTATTTTGCCTATTTCCCATAACCCTTAAAAGCCAGAACCAAAAAGGCACCAAGCCAAATGTTGTCATCATCCTTACCGATCAATGGAGGGGAGAAGCTTTGGGCTATTTAGGTAAAGAAAAAGTAAAAACGCCTAACATTGATGCCTTTGCTAAAGAAAGTTTGACGATTAGCCAAATGGTAGCTAATTACCCTGTTTGCTCGCCTTCAAGGGCAATGCTGTTCACCGGAACTTATCCCTCCAAAAACAAAGTTTATTGCAATGTGAATTCTAATTCGGCTCCGTATGGGGTTGAATTAGAAAAAGATATAATCTGCTGGTCTGATGTGTTAAAGGCAAATGGTTATTCGAATGGTTACATTGGTAAATGGCACCTCGATTCGCCTTACAAGCCTTATATTCCCACAGCTAATAATACAGAAAAGTTGGCCTGGAATGAATGGACCCCTTTTGAAAAAAGACACGGATTTGATTATTGGTATGCTTATGGTACCTACGATTATCATAGTAAACCTATGTATTGGGATAATAAAGCCTTGCGGGATGATTTTCATTATGTAAACCAATGGGGGCCTGAACATGAAGCAGATAAAGCCATTGACTTTTTTAATAATAAAGATAACGTAAGGAAAGAAGGCGCTCCTTTTTCATTGGTGGTTTCTATCAATCCGCCTCATTCACCCTATAATACTGCTCCGAAAAAATATATGGAGCCATATCAAAACATACCGCTCGACTCTTTATTGATCGACCCAAATATTCCGCCTGCAGGTACTGCCTCGGGTGATGAATACCGTAAAGAAGTTAAAAACTATTATGCGAGCATTACAGGCGTTGATGATCAGATTGGGCGAATTATCCGTTCACTGAAAGAAAAAGGGTTATTGGAAAATACCATTGTCATCATTACTGCCGATCATGGGAATTGTTTGGGTAAACACGACGAAATTTCTAAAAACAATATTTACGAAGAATCGCTTCGTATTCCTTTTATCATTTACTGGAAAGGAAAAATTAAGCCTGGTATAGATGGGGAATTCCTGGGAAGTATGCCCGATGTTTATCCAACCTTGCTCGATTTAACAGGAAACTCAAAATCTATACCTAATAATATAGATGGAAAAAGTTATGCCTCATATTTTCTGAACAAAAGCGGCGGCACGCCAACTGAACAGTTCATTATGGGCTCAATCGGAAGTAATAGCATATCCATGAATAGCGGATTTAGGGGCATCAGAACAACCAAATATAAATTGGCCTACCAAAAAAACGGAAATGCCATGAAGGGTTATTTATTTGACCTTAAAAACGATCCGTTTGAGCTTCATAATCTTTACGATGATAATAATGAACAGGTAAGATTACTTCGCTCAAAGCTTGTGGAGTGGTTAAGAAAAACAAATGATGGATTTGTGTTGAACCAATAAAATCTAAACAGGAGGAACAAAGATCGTTAGTTTAACCCTGTGATTAGTGAATTGTTTTTGTGCAATAAAAAAATGAAAAGAATAGTGGAGCCTGGTGAATTTGAATTGCAGATCGGAACATCATCAAGTGACATAGAAATTATCAGAAGGATCAAGGTGAAGGAAAAATAAGGGGCTATACAAATTTGAAAACCAAGAATAAATGCTGAAAGCATAATCTGTTACCCTTTATAAACGAAATCCTACCCCTTATAGCTTTGGAATATATCGAATATTTGCGATAGATAAGTGGGGAGAATATTATTCAATTAAAGATAGCCCCAATGAAAAACCTAAAAAAATGAAACAAACCTCTTTTAACATTAAACATTCTATTTTTGTACTGGTATATACATTAACAATGGTGGTCATACTTTCAGCTTTTCTATGGCTTTCGCCAAAAAGCGAGCTGATAAAAGGTGATTTTACTGTAGCTGAAAAGCAGTATGAACAGTTGCTTAAAGTATCTACAGATATAACCAAGTTCCCACGTACGGTTAATAGTGATGGGTCGGTCAGAACAACTAATATATCGGATTGGACACAAGGCTTTTTTGCAGGGAATTTATGGCACATTTATGAATATACTCAAAATCCGGAGTGGAAAGCTGCCGCAACTAAGTGGACTGAAGCCTTGGAGCAAGCACAATTTTTAACACAGCACCATGATATTGGTTTTGTGATGTATTGTTCTTATGGCAATGCCGTCAAATTTGAAAAGGATCCTAAAAAATTAGAAAAATATCATAAAATACTCATCCAGTCTGCCGAATCGGCACTAACACGATTTGATCCTAAGGTAGGCCTGATCAAATCCTGGGATGCAAAGCAGTCCTGGGACAAAAAGACGATGTGGCAGTATCCGGTGATTATAGATAACATGATGAACCTGGAAATGCTTTGTTACGTATCTAAGCTTACGGGTAACCCAAAATATAAGGAAGTGGCTATTAGCCATGCCTTAAATACCATGAAAAATCACTTCCGACCAGATTATAGTACCTACCACGTTGTAGACTACGGGCCTGGTGCTAAAGCGTTGCACCGTCAAACTAATCAGGGTTTTGCTGATAACTCTACCTGGGCCAGGGGGCAGGGCTGGGCCATTTACGGTTTTACCATGATGTATAGGGAAACTAAAGATAAAAGGTTTTTAGAAGCCGCTCAAAAAGCAGCTGAGTTTTACATCAACCATCCTAATTTGCCAAAAGATAAAATTCCTTATTGGGACTTTAATGCAGAGCAAAAAGGTTATACACCAGATTTTGATTATAACGCCAATAAATTATCTTATATCCCACGCGATGCATCTGCCGGAGCATTGGTTGCCTCGGGCTTGTTTGAATTAAGCACTTTTTCTAAAGATGGGAGTAAATATTTCAAACCAGCTGAACAAATGCTTAAATCACTATCTGGAAGTGAATATCTAGCCGCTCCAGGTACCAATTCAGGATTTATACTAAAACATTGTGTGGGTAGTTTGCCGCATAAAACTGAAATTGATGTACCATTGGTTTATGCTGATTATTATTTCTTGGAGGCGCTTTTAAGGTACCAGGCAATAAAAAAATAATGCCATTTGGCATTTGTCGGAATAACTGGTTTTTAGTGTAAATAAAAACGCAACAGTCTAAAGGGAGCCATAAATTATTTGATACAGATTCGATTTATTTCGGAATAATATATGGGTTCAATTTGTAATCAGTAAAACTATGAACAGAGTATTTTTTCTTTTGATCCTGTTTACTTTGGGAACTGCGGGGGCTGATGCCCAGCTAGCAGGGAAAGTAGGGGCTGATGATTCCAGGTACAACAGTCTGATAGCTGCAGTACCTTTTTTAAGGATTACCCCTGGTGCCCGGATTGCCGGAATGGGGAATGCGGGGGTAGCAGTTGGGGCCGATGCCCATTCTGCTGCAATCAATGCTGCTACCATGGCTTACCTGCCCGAAGGATCAACCGGGGTAGCCGTAACTTATAGCCCTTGGCTCAGGAATGCGGTACCAGACATGAGCCTTTCTTATCTAAGCGGTTACCATAATCTGGATGGGCGCAACACGATTGGGGCCTCCCTAAGATATTTCTCAATGGGGACTGTTAATCTCACCGATGATAACTCACAAGAGTTGGGAACTGCTCATCCGACCGAATTTGCAGCCGATATTACCTATGCCCGGAGCTTTGGAAAGGAATTTGCACTAGGCGGCAGTATCCGTTTTATAAACAGTAATCTTTTTACAGGTCTTGTAGGTTCGGGAGTGCAAGCTGAATCCGGGAAAGCTTTGGCAGTGGATATATCGGGGATTTACAGAACAGCAGTAACGATGTTCGGAAGCGAAGCAGATTGGTCACTAGGGACAAATATATCCAATATCGGAACGAAAATGAGCTATAGTAACGCTGGCAAGAAGTATTTTTTGCCTACAGACCTTAAACTGGGTACTGCAATCACTTTTATTGGAAATGAAAGTAAACTTACCCTTGCGCTGGATCTCAATAAGCTGCTGATACCCACACAACCTGTTTATTCCCCTTCAGGAGAGATTCTTAAAGGGGAAAACCCCGACAGATCCGTTCCTGCAGGGATTTTTGGATCTTTTAGTGACGCGCCGGGGGGATTTAATGAAGAAGTAAGGGAAATTGGTGTGTCCACGGGGATGGAGCTGCAATACAAGGATATGGCGGTATTCCGTGCCGGCTATAATTATCAGGATCCGCTAAAAGGTGAAGGTAGTTATTTTACGCTAGGCGCAGGCTTAAGGTATCAGAGCTATGGTTTTGATGTGGCATATCTGGCAACTTCGGGAAGAAATAATCCACTGTCAAATACGCTAAGATTCGGTCTCAGTGTAAATTTTCTTCCCAGAAACAGAAACCTCTAGAAAGAGATAAATCATGGGCTAGGTACTTAAGGCCTTTCTAAGCAGATCTTAAGGTTCCTTAACGATACATGATGTAGAACAGTTTGCATCTGAGGTGGCAAGTAGATTGGATGAAATATATTTCATGAAAATCTCAATGAAGGCATCCGGTAAAAGAGTATTACCGGTATTTTGTTGGTTTTTAGGGTTCGCTGGATGGCGTACCCTATTATTCGGTTTGTTTGCTCAACATATTTGCTTTAGCTTCTGATCAAGGGGGTTTGATAATTGTGTAACTGTTTTTTATCTATAAGTCCTGCTGTTGTTAAGGTAGGCAATAGTAAAATGAATCCGAGCGGGATGATTTAGGGCAAGTTCCAGCTTAGGGCCATGAAAGGATTTAAACTGCATGAATTTATGGTAAAAAAAATATACGTGCTTGAGGACGATGAGGGGATAAGGGAGGTTATCGAACTTATCCTTTCGCTGGAACTTTATGAGGTGCAAAGTTTTTCTACAGTTGGAGAATTCTGGTCTGCAGATCACAGTCAGGCAGATCTTTTCCTGCTCGATGTGATGCTTCCCGACGGGAGTGGTCTGAATGTGTGCAAAGAATTAAAGACTGAAAGCAGTGTGGCAGCAACGCCGGTGCTGATGATGAGTGCGCATGCGGATCTCTCCAAGTTGCAACCCGATCACAATGCCGAAGATTTTATCACCAAGCCCTTTGATATATCAGTGCTATTGCATAAGGTAAACCATTAGCTAGACTTAGGGTTAAATCATGGAGGTGCTGTGCAGAAATGTTCGGCTATAACGGCTAAAGGTGCTGATTAACAAAAAATATTGGACCTGGATAGATCACATCAGAAATGCCAATCTACTTGGATTATAAAAAGAAAAGAGCGATAAAGGTTTACAGTTTATTATCCAAAATCTCATATAGACTGATCAGGCCCCCTTTTTTAAACAATTTCACCCCCTCATTATTTCCCAGTGGATGTAACTTTACCTTGACAATGCGCTGTAGTCATCAATTTCGAATGATTTGATGAATTACTGGACCCGACCATTAGCTTTAAAGTGAAAGATAGAGATCAATATAATATGCTGAAAATCAAACCAAATATTTTTAACAAACCTGCTACGATAAACAATACCAAAGCCTTTATATATAGATAATCTTAGATTAACCTAATCCCTAAACTATGAGAAAACGACTACTCTTTTTTCTACCGATGCTTTTGCTCGCTGTCCTGGCAAATGCTCAAAACCCTGTTCCTGTTGCGGGAGCAGTTTCAAAAAGGCCATCTCAAGGTGGTTACGAAATTTCGAAAGCCTTAGATGGTAATATTTCCACCTCATACCATTCTGATTTTAATAAGAATGCTATGCCAGATACAGTGGATTTTTACTTCAACGGTGCCAAAAGTATCAATAAGATTGATTATACACCGAGGCAATCGGGAATTAATGGCATTTGGACCAGTTTGGATGTTTATTACACGACCATAGATGCCCCAGGCGTTTTTGTAAGCAAGTTGAAAAATATCAACTGGGCGCAGACCAGTACGGTAAAAACCATTGATATGATGGCTAGCCCAATTGTAAAGCCCTACATCGTCCGTATTGTAATCCGGGCAGCAGGAGGGAATTTTTCAAGCTGTAATGAAATCAATTTTTCTTCAGCGGAGGTGGGAACGATTGCAAATGCAGTAGACTGTGATAACCCCAGCGCAGAAGATTTTTCAGCTTATGTAACCGTGAAGCTAAACATCTCAAGTGCTAGTGTAAGCCCTGCAGCAAACGGTGGTGAGGATATTTCGCGCACTTATGATAATAATACTTCTACATTGTATCACTCCAGTTATTCGGGCGGGGGCTTCCCGATCAGTTTAACCTATAATTTTACCGGTAACCCAACAGCTGATTATATCAATTATATACCCAGGCAGGATGGCGGTGCAAACGGTATATTTGGTAAAGGTGAAATCTGGTACAAAACAGCGGCAGTTACAACACTAACCAAATTAATGGATTTTGATACAGGTTTTAGTTCCTCTCCATATCGGATCAGTTTCCCGGCACCGCTCACGGGTGTCACCCAGATTGTGGTCAAGGTACTTTCAGGCAGGAACAATTTTGCCAGTTGCGCAGAAATGCAGTTTTATCAGCAAAGCAGTGGTGGTGATCTGTATACCAATGTTTTTGCCGATGATCTTCATGCCACCTTAAAACCGGGAATAACCCAAGTGGATATAGATGCAATTAGCTCTCCATTTTTCAAATCCCTGGCGCAGTGTATTTTCAATAAAACCTACAATAGCAAATATAGGGTACAGGCCTATGACTATTATCCAAATCCGGGTACAGTGGAAGGCACCTTAAAAACCAATGGGATAAACCGGTTTGAAAATCCGACGGGGATTGTTCTTAAGGCAGATACTAAGGCCGTTATTTTTGTTGGCGATACTTATGGCGTAAACCCAATACTGCAGGTTAAAGATTTTGCGTTGGATAAGAATGCCACTACAGATAGCTATCCTTTGCAAAAAGGAATGAACGTTATCAGTATAATACATAGCGGACTGGCTTATATCGGTTATTTTAGCGACAAGGTAAACCTTCAGCCTATATCCATCAACATTGCTACAGGTAATGTCAATGGCTATTATAACCCTTTAACAGATACCGATAATGAATGGATGCAGATGTTGTTTAACGGTGTGTATTCCAAACTGGATTTAAAAGGAAAGTATATCAATTTAAATATTGATAAAGGTCCCCTTGCCCGAAATTCTATTGTTAATGGAAGAGAATTGGTGGGAGTCTATGACAGCGTTGTGCACACCGAATACATTTTGAACGGTCTGGTCAAATATAACAGGGTGCCTAAAAACCATATGTTTATTAAAGCAGCAAATGACGGTGGGGGATGGTATGCTGGCGGTGATGGTGTACATCTGGATTTGGGATGGGGTGAGCCCAATGTAACGAACGCTAAAAGATTAGATTTATGGGGAATTGCCCATGAGCTGGGGCATAACAATCAAGTCAGGCCCGGGGCCAAATGGGTAGGCATGACCGAGGTAACCAATAACATTAATTCTGCCTGGGTGACTTATACGTTTAATAATGATATAAGGCTCGAAAAAGAATCTCAGGTGCCAAAGGCCGGAATCTCAGGTATACAGGGTGGATGGTACAATATGTTATTCGACAGGACCCTTGTACAGAAAAAAAATATTCAGTCGCAAGGGGATGGATTTGCATGCTTGTTGCCTTTCTGGCAACTGGAATTGTATTACCAGCTTGCTGGCGCGGGCAAGAATCTGCCTACTTTGCAGCAAAGATTATCAGGCACTCCAGCTCCAGCCGGGCAGGCGGACGTTGCGTACTGGTATGCGGATGTTTTGGAAAAAATGCGGACGACCAGCCAATCAGGGGTAAATAATGGTCAATTGGTGCTCAATTTCGTAAGCGCCGCCTGTGACGCCGTTCAGGAAGACCTGACCGATTTCTTTGTGAAAAGCGGTTATTTGTTGCCTATTGACAAGGATATCGATGATTACGGTGTGCAGCATATTACCATCACGCAGGCGCAGATCGATGCATTTATCGCTGCTATTCAGGCTAAGGGCTATCCAAAGCCTGTATCTCCGGTATTGAATTATATTTCGGCAAATAGTGTAAATACTTATAAAAATCGTGCTCCGTTAACAGGAACTACAGCCATTGGGGTGACAGTCAATACGGGCGTCTTAAAAATTGACAATACAAAATGGGCCAATGCAGTTGCTTTTGAGACCTATAACCAAAAAACGCTTACCGATGTGGCTATTTTTGGAACTGGTGATGCCACGGCTGCAAATACAACCACAACAGTTCAGTACGCTACTGGTTCTACCAGTGTATATGCCATTGGCTATGATGGCGTAAGAAAATTAGTGTATCCTGCAGTAGATCCTGCTGATGTATTACCGGTAGTAGTCATCAGTTCCCCATCAAACAGTTCGGTACTAACAGCTGGCTCGAATGTAATAATAAATGCGAGTGCTTCGGATACCGATGGGACTATTACCAAAGTGGAGTTTTATCAGGGCAGTACCTTACTCGGTCAGTCTACAGTTGCACCATACAGCTTTACCTGGAATAGCCCTGCGGTAGGAACCTATGCACTTACCGCAAAAGCCACGGATAATAACGGAGGAACAAGAGTATCAGATACAGTAAGGATTTTCATAAATACCTTACCGACGGTAGCCATCAGTTCCCCTTCGAGCAGCGCAGTATTTTCTGCTGGTTCCAATGTCGCAGTTATTGCCAGTGCAACGGATGCAAATGGAACAGTTAGTAAAGTGGAGTTTTATCAGGGGAGTACCTTACTCGGGCAATCTACAGTTGCGCCGTACAGCTTTACCTGGAATAGTCCTGCGGTTGGAACCTATGCACTTACCGCTAAAGCGACCGATAACAACGGAGGGATAACAGTATCTGATACCGTTAAAATAACCATCAATGCACGGCCAACGGTAGCGATCAATTCTCCTTCAAACAATGCAGTATTAACAGCAGGCTCGAATGTTATAGTGAACGCAGGCGCGACAGACGCCGACGGCACGGTTACCAAAGTGGAGTTTTACCAGGGTAGTACCCTGCTGGGGCAATCTACAGCTGCGCCGTACAGCTTTACCTGGAACAGTCCCGCTGTCGGAACCTATGCACTTACCGCAAAGGCAACAGATAATAATGGAGGGGTAACAGTATCTGACACGGTTAAAATGACCATCAATGCGCTGCCAACAGTAGCCATCAGTTCGCCCTCGAACAATGCTGTATTAACAGCAGGTTCGAATGTTATCGTAAATGCCAGTGCAACAGATGCCGATGGAACGGTTGCCAAAGTGGAATTTTACCAGGGCAGTATTTTGCTGGGACAATCTATGATTGCACCTTACAGCTTTACCTGGAATACGGTTTCTGCCGGAACATACCAGCTTACCGCAAAGGCAACCGATAATAATGGAGGCGTGACTACATCAATAGCTGTAAACATTACCGTTAATACTGCACCAACGGTCGCTATTACCTCACCTGCGAGCGGCGCTATATATGCTGCTGGCTCGAACATCGTCATTAAGGCCGACGCCGCCGATGCTGACGGAACGGTTGCCAAAGTGGAATTTTACCAGGGCAGTACTCTGCTGGGACAATCTACAGCTGCGCCTTACAGCTTTACCTGGAATACTGTTTCTGCCGGGGCGTATATGCTTACCGCAAAGGCAACAGATAATAATGGCGGAGTAACTACATCGGCAGCTGTAAATGTCGCAGTTAGCGCTGCGCCAACGGTGGCTATTACCTCACCTGCCAATGGTGCTACATTTGCATCAGGCTCGAACATAACAATTAAGGCAGATGCAGCTGATGCAGACGGAATGGTCAGCAAAGTGGAGTTTTATCAGGGCAGTACCCTACTGGGGCAATCTACAGTTGCACCATATAGCTTAGCTTGGAATGCTGTTTCTGCCGGAACCTATGTACTTACTGCAAGAGCAACAGATAATAATGGAGGGGTAACTACATCGGCAGCTGTAAATGTTACCGTTAGCACGGCGCCAACGGTGGCTATTACCTCACCTTCGAGTGGTGCTACATTTGCATCTGGCTCGAACATCACCATTAATGCAGATGCAGCTGATGGCGACGGAACGGTTGCCAAAGTTGAATTTTATCAGGGCAATACCCTGTTGGGGCAATCTACAGCAGCACCCTATAGTTTTGTGTGGGGCAACGTTGCTCCAGGATCCTATTCTCTTACGGCGAGAGCAACCGATAACTTAGGTGGGATCTCGACATCAGCTATAGTCGAGATTACGATAAACAGTGCACCTCAATCGCTAACCATGAACCCCATAGCCGATGCATTTGTACGTGACGGTGCGTTTGCGAGCACCAATTATGGGACATTAAGTACTTTGGATGTGAACAATGATGACCGGTCTTATTTCCGGGAATCATATCTACGCTTCGATTATAGCTCCTTTATGGGCGCTACGGTGAACAGCGCTAAGCTTAGAGTGTATGTTACCCGCGTCAACACTGATCCATCCAGGGCGGTATCGGTATATGGTATTCCCAATATAACCTGGGGAGAAAGCACCATTACCTGGAATAATCAACCATCGGAAACCGGTGCATTGCTAGGTAAATATACCGTTCGAAATACAAGTGGTATCTGGTATGAACTGGATGTAACAGCATACATCAATAGCCAATTGGCTATTGGCAACAAGGCCATTTCCTTTAGGCTCATCAACGAGGGTGGAAAAGGGCCGGTAACCTGTTAAACTTTAGTTCGCGTGAGGCTGCTGGTAACAGGCCAGAACTGGTAATAAATCAGGGCTCAGCTTTAGCGAATATGCAAGAAAGGAGTACTGAGATCAATAGTAGTATTGGATCGGGCTTAACATTAAAGGTGACGGCCTGGCCAAATCCAAGTACCAGCGAATTTAAAGTACAGACTACAAGCCCTAGCAGCGAAGCACTACAATACAGGGTATATAATGTGGGCCAACAATTGGTTAAGCAGGCGAAAACAGCTGTTGGTGAGCAGTTGACTTTTGGAGGCGAGCTTGCGGCAGGAGTCTACCTGGTAGAAGTGCAACAGGGGGCAGAAAGAAAAGTCGTTAAAGTAATCAAGTTATAACTAAAATGTTGATCAGGGGCTGTATCATTTTGTAAAAAGATGTGCAGCCCCTTTTTTTGCACTTACTATGCCTATAGCGCTGTTGATTGGAAAGAGCTTTATTTTATTATCAGGGCAGTTTTAAGCGAAAGAATAACGAAAAAAAGTCAGGATAAATCGATGGTGAAAAACCCTATAGAAATGTATGCGGGACAAGTTAATATGGAGAATGCTGAAAAAAGAATAGTGGTATTGGTCGATCTTTTAAGTTATGGAATAGTAGAGTTTCCTATTGTTTATAGCCTTGGTTTTTATGGCTCGGATGTAGGGGCCTGTATCGCAGACTGCCGCATTGAACTATCTAACCCTAACCAGCACAATTGGCTCTGCAATAATCATTTTACTATCTTTTTTTCGAAGACTACAGACTGTTGTGGATATGTTATGTCTTTTGAAAAGATGACGACCAATAACCTCTATTATCATAATATGTTAAATGTAATCTCCGATTATCTTGCTTTCAAGGAAAATTTTTTCCGGTAGACAGAAGTATGATAAATTTTGAAATTATGTAAGGCTATAATGGAGGCAAGAGGCCGGTTATAAGGGAGATGAAAGCATCTGCTGAGGATTGCTGATTACCTACATATAGAAAGTGCAGGATTGGCAAGATATCATCATCAACAAATTCCTGCTTTATCCATTTTATGCAGCCGATATGAATTTGCATACCGAAAATCCACTTTTCATTTTATTAATGAGCTAAATGCGGCCCATTAAAAGTATAGTCCTGTTATTAGTCTCATTATCCATTTTTTTTCATTTTCTCTTAACATAATTTTGTTATTGAGGTAGTTTTAATTAAACCAAAATTTAACTATTAATTAACTTATTTTATTTCGATGAAACAAAAATGGTACTGCTTATTAGGTTTGATTATCACGATCTGTTTGAATCATGAAAGTGGTTTTGCATTCCAGCCGACAGTTCAAATACCTTTTTCTAAAGCTGATACCGTCCATAGATTACAGAAAAAAACAGTCAGGGTATTGGATCAGGGCAGTTCCAGACCTTTAGATAGTGTCCGTGTTACGCTGGGAAAAGAATCTAAATATACCATTGAGGGAATTGCGGTTTTCGAGAACACTGAAGATTCCGTTGTTATACTTTTAAAGCCGGGATATCATAGGGTTGGAAAGAGAATAC
Source organism: Sphingobacteriaceae bacterium (assembly GCA_965284455.1). GTDB lineage: Bacteria > Bacteroidota > Bacteroidia > Sphingobacteriales > Sphingobacteriaceae > Pedobacter. The sequence continues at coordinate 2,380,088 of OZ260086.1, read as the reverse complement.
CCGCTTCATCCTTAACTGTACGTATGGTCAAGGCAGAAGAATCAATGCCTGCATACTTTGTAAACACAGGCTTATGGCAAAATGCTGGTGAGGTGTTTTCCACTTCAGCAATAACAGTAACCGGAGCAGAGCTACGTAATGTGAATCCGCTTAGTCTGATTGATGGACTAAAGTTCTATGTGCCGTCATTATCGGTAATGAGAGCAAACAATGACGGGGGGAATCCCAATATACTTCCTCAGCTTAAGTTGAATGGTACGGGCAATTTTCCATTTTCGGCTACTGTTATAAACGATAATAATGCTGTATCAGGTGTGTTGAAGACACCCTCGGCTGCAGATTACATCGCATCGAATATAACTTCGAACACTTCTCCGGTGTTTTTATTGGATGGTGTTCAGGTATCGGTCCAGACTATTTTGGATATCGATCTTAACCGCATTAAGAGCGTTACGGTTTTAAAAGATGCTGCGGGTACTTCGAGCTATGGTTTACGCGGGGGCAATGGGGTTATTGCAGTGCAGTCTACTAAACCTCAGGGCAGATTGGCGATTTCGTTTACCGAACAGGTACAGATTTCCACACCTGATATTTCTTCTTTCAAGCCTTTGACCGCTAAGCAGAAATTGGACATAGAGAAAAATTCAGGGCTGTTCAACGGACCTTTGGCACCGGTTTTCCAAAAAAGATACGATCAGGCTTATAATAACAATGTAAATACCGATTGGTTGGCTGTTCCCCTACAAAATGGACTGAGCAACAAACATTCACTTGATTTAAGTGCAGGTAACGAAGATATCGCATATGGTTTGAGTGCATCCTATAATGACATTGAGGGTGTAATGAAAGGCTCTTTTAGGAAAAACCTTGATCTGGGCGCATATTTTGGTGGTCATTTTGGTGCTTTTTCCTTCAGTAATCATTTTTCTTATCTGGGGGTAGATGCAGCAAATTCTCCATATGGTGGGTTTGGTAGTTATGTTAAAATGAATCCGTACTGGCAGTTAAACGATCCATTTACCGGGAAATTTCAGAAAACAGTCGAGTCTAATGTACTTGCAAATGGCGATTTGGCTTATCTAAATCCCGCTTATAACGCAACCATTTCGACATTAGATGCTACAAATTATGCCCGCTATAGCAATCTAACTAGTCTCAACTGGCTGATTGGATCTGGGTTTCAGTTAAATGGAATGGTTAGTATCGCTAGGCAATCTGACGAAATAAATTATTTCCTGCCTCCTGATCATACCTCATTTGCCAATATTACTCCTGATAACCTATTTAAAAGGGGGCAATACAACTATACTTCCAACTCGTTTATGGATGTTCAGGGCGGTATCCGTTTACAGTATCAGAATAACTTTGGTAAACACCAGGTGTTTGCAAATGTGGGCATGAATTTATCACAGACCTCAAGCGAATCCGAAGGCATTGCAGTCAGTGGCTTTGCCACGGACCGTATAACTGATATATCTGCTGGAAACGGGTATTCAATTTCAAAACCGGTAAGCGGCAAAATAGTGACCCGTTATGTTTCTACCTTTGGCAATTTTGGCTATAGTTACAACGGACGTTATCAGATTGATCTTTCCGGATCAATGGATTATTATTCTGGGGTTGATATGGTTACTAATTCTGGTGCGATAGGATTCTCATGGAAGGTTAACCAGGAGCAGTTTCTAAGTTCGGTAAAATGGATTAACCTTTTAAAGATCAGAGGCAGTTTAGGAATAGCCGGTAACCAGGGCTTTTTATCTTATTTGAACAGGACTACCTATAATTACTACACCGATCAGCAGTATGTTCCATCGGGTAGTGGTATAGGTACAATTGGAATTGGCTTAGGTGCCTACCTGACCGGTTTTGCAAATAACGGTCTGCGCGCGCCTCAAACTTTTAAACAGGATTTCGGACTTGACGCCGCTTTTTTCAATAACCGGCTAACATTGGCATTTAATGTATATAAACAATCTGGCTATAGGATGGTGCTACCGATAACTGCTGCTGCATCAACAGGCTACCAAAATTTTTCGTTTTATGATAACTATGGTGAAATAGAAACTAGAGGAATTGAAATCAGCGCGGTTGGAACGGTTTATAAATCACCTAATAATAACCTGAGGGTAAATGTTATGGCGAATGGTTTTCATGCAGCAGATAAGATTACAGCTTCAGGACCTTATTTATACCAGGTTAATAACTACAATAATTTCAGCGTTTCCCAAACTACCCTACAACCTTTATACGAGGCCGGTCAATCTGTTTATAGCATCTGGGCAGTTCCCTCCTTAGGTATTGATGCCCTGAGTGGCAAAGAAATTTTACGGAAGAAGGATGGCAGCAGCACAACGATTTGGGATGCCAATGATAAAGTGCTGGCAGGCAATTTAATGCCCAAATGGATTGGTTCCCTGGGAACCGAAGTTACTTTCCGCCAGTTCTCCTTAAGTGCATTTTTTAACTATCAATATGGCGCTAAAGTTTATAATCAAACGATGGCAGATATCGAAAACGCATTAGTTGATGATAATTTGGATGCCCGTGTACTTAACCCTCAGCGTTGGGTGCCGGGTATGCCAGATGCCATCTATAAAGGGCTGTTTAATTCACCAACCTATGCAACAACCAGATTGGTCCAAAACGATAATAAAATTCAATGCTCATCAGTCCTGCTGGGCTATATGCTCCCCAAAACAGTTGCAGAAAAGGTCAAGGCGAGAAATTTAGGCCTAAAATTTATGATGAACAATGCTTTTGAGATCGGTGGTGCTGATATGCAGCACGGAATTAATTATCCCTTCCAGCGCAATTACACATTCATTTTAAATGCAAACTTTTAAATCAGTTCCCATGCAGATTTTGAGAAAAAAAATAACAGCTCTTGCAGTGATATTAATGCTCTTTAGCATAATGGCCTGTAAAAAATGGGTTGACGGTACCCCGCAGCCCTTGCAGGTAGATGAATCGAAGGTTTTTTCTACCGAGCAGGGATTCAGGGAAGCTTTGAACGGGGTATACCTGCAAATGGGTTCGACTACACTGTATGGAAAGGACCTCACCATGGGGGTTCTTTCCCTAGCAGGAAGAAACTTCGATAGCATTAACGTAAACAAAGCCGGACAGTTATATTATCAGGCCGCCACCTACAATTTTTCAGATCCGGTGGTCAAGAATTATAGCGCGGAGGTATGGAACAAAATGTACCAGTCTGTAGCCAACCTCAATAACCTGCTTAACAACATAGAACTGAAAAAAACGATGTTTACGGGTAATAATTACAATACCTTCAAAGGGGAGGCCCTGGCCTTACGCGGATATCTGCATTTTGACCTGCTCCGTTTGTTTGCGCCCATTGATGCCGCAGCTCCAGGTATTCCTTATGTAACCACCATCAGTGTTGATCAAAGCCCGACAGTTACGGTTGGGACTACTTTGGACAGGTGTATCGCTGATCTGTCTGCTGCAGATGCGCTTATGAATCCGAATGATTTAACGACTTCACAGATAACCAAATGGGCAGTAAAAGGTTTACTGGCGCGTGTATATTTATATAAGGGCGATATGGCCAAGGCAAGCGAAAATGCTTTGGCGGTAATCAACAGTAATAAATTTGCTTTGTCCTTAAATACCAATGCCGACCTGTTTTTTACAAAGGAAAGTCTGTTTAAGCTTAACATTTACGCCATTAACTTTTTCGCTAATTATAAGGCTATTTATGGCACATCTTCACTCATCGGATTATCGGCGTCAGCTCAGGCCGCGCTGTATGGGAGTACAAATGTTGATTACCGTAAAAGTTTTATTGACGCAACAACGGGTACAGCCCTTGGCACGGCCCTTATACCTAAAAAATTGACTGTTACGGCTTCCAATATATTTCCGATGATCCGCTTAACCGAGATGTATTATATTTTAGCTGAATGCGCCGCAGATGTGCCTGCAGGCTTATCATATATAAACCAGGTACGCGGAGCCAGAAATTTAGCTGCCTTAACAAGTCTCAATGTGCCCGACGCAATGGCGCTTTCCGCTGAGATCATGAATGAATACCGAAAGGAGTTTATAGGTGAGGGGCAAATGTTTTTTTATTACAAACGCAAGAACACGGCCTTTACCGCATTGCCGTTTTATCCAAAAACGCCGCCGGTGAGCGGTACAGCCTATGTGCCAATGGTGTCCAACCCAAGTTACACATTTACCAGGCCTGAATAACAGGCATATACTAGAGAACCAAGAAATTAATTGCAAGGGAATTATAATGAACAGCAATAAAACCATATTAAATAAAAGAGCTCGCCGCAGTGCAATACTGTTCCTGTTTCTGAGCTTTTTTACAACGGCACTTTTTGCACAGAATATCACAATAAAGGGTCTTGTAAAGGATGAATTAGGAGATCCGCTGGTGGGCGCTGTAGTGTCACAGGTGGGTACCGCCAATAATACAAGGACCGATAAGGACGGCAATTTTGAATTGAAGAACGTACCTCCCGGCGCGAAACTTAGGGCATCCTATATCGGCCGCATCGTAGTGGAGCTTACTTTAAAGCCTGGTGAAACGAACGTGAAGTTTACCTTAAAAACCAATAATCTGACCCTGAAGGAGGTAACCGTAAATACAGGTTTATACAAACGTCCGGTAGGTAACTTTACAGGTTCGGCAAAGACGTATACCGGAGAAGAATTAAAAACGGTTAATCCCCGGAACGTAATCCAGGCCCTAGCAGTAGTCGACCCATCGGTAAGGTTGGCCCAGAATAATCAGTTTGGCAGTGACCCGAACAGATTGCCCAATATCCAGATCAGGGGAGCAAACAACCTACCTGTTTCCTTACAGGGAAATGCAGGTAGTGCAAACCCAGTATCAAACGGGGATATCACGGCCAACTACCTTGCCAATCCTAATCAGCCGCTGATCATATTGGACGGCTTTGAAACTACGCTCCAGACACTTTATGATATGGATGTGAATCTGATCGCCAATATCACGGTGTTAAAAGATGCTGCGGCAACTGTTGCCTATGGGTCTAAGGCAGCAAATGGCGTTATCGTAATTGAAACTAAACAACCAGTGGCGGGAAGATTAAGGGTAACCTACTCGGTCAATGCCAGTGCTGAACTGCCCGATCTTTCATCTTATCATTTAATGAATGCCGAACAGCTTCTCGAAGCACAGCGGTTAACGGGGATTTACAGCGATCCGAACAATCAGTATATCGATGTTGCCAAGAAACAGTGGTATGATTACCGTCTGGCTGCGGTAAGAAGTGGGGTTAATACCTACTGGCTTTCCCAGCCTGTGCAAACTGGCCTAGGCTTAAGTCAAAGTCTTTCCTTATCTGGAGGCTCAGGCCCTTTGCGTTACTCTTTTGGTTTAAACTATAATACTTCGGAAGGGGTAATGAAAGATTCTGGAAGGGATCGCTATGGTTTAAGTTATAATGTATCCTATTCAGTCAAGAATATCCGGTTAAGTAATGCCATTGCTGTGGGCTATACCAAAGGAAACAATACCCCTTGGGGAAGTTTTGATTCATATGTAAATGAATTCCCATTTTTCAGGAACAATGATGCAAATGGAAATCCAATTAAAATTTTAGAACCGGGCCAATCAAGTTTAGGCTTCAGCATTTCTGCTCCTGGTGGAATTTTCACGAATCCGTCTTATAATGCGACCTTAAACGTAAAGGATTATGCTACTGTTTTAACTTTTACCAACAATACCAACCTGGAGTGGTCATTAACAGACAACCTGAAACTGACCGGTAGTTTAGGTTGGTCCTCAAATGCGCCGGGTTCAGAAACATTTTACCCTGCTGATCATACCAGATTTGTTTCGAGTGCACTGGCCCAGTTCCCTGACCTTGGTTCCTACCAACAGCTTAAGGGTAAAAACAGTGCAATTAGCGGCAGGTTAAATGCGAGTTACCGTTTGGCGCTCGGTAAAAATACTATACTGGCAAATTTAGGTGCCTCGTTGCAAAAAACATCCAGTAACTCAACTACTGTAGCTGTTTATGGTATACCAAATGATTATCTGGGCGAAATGGGGCTCGCCAATGGTTTCGACTATCAGACAGTTAAACCGAGATCGACGAACAATATGACCAAAAATCTTTCTAATTTTTTTAGTTTAAGCTATAATTATGACAACCGGTATACTGCAGAATTTACCGCTAACCTAAGCGGGTCTTCTCAGTTTGGCTCAAACAGCCGCTTTGCCCCATTCTATGCAGGAGGTTTAGCCTGGAATATTACCAACGAAAAGTTCTTTAAACCAAACGATATTATCCAGTCGGCCAAATTGAGTGCAAGTATCGGTACTACAGGCAATCAGAATTTTTCTTCAGATATGGCCCAACAGATCTACCAGTACAATTATTCAAATAATTACCGCCTGATGATAGGTTCTTCAACATTGAGTTATGCCAACCCTGATTTAAAGTGGCAGCAGACACTCAAAAGCAATATCGGGTTAAACCTGGGTATGTTTAAGGGAAGAATTAATGCCAGTATCGAGTTTTTCCGCGAAACAACCGACAATTTAATCCTACCTCTGGATATTGCACCCTCAACAGGCTTTACAAATTACCAGAACAATTTGGGCGCAACTAAAAATGAAGGTTATGAAATCGCGATATCGGCACCGGTGATTAAAAACCCGGCAAAAAACATATTCTGGACCATTGCCCTGAACGGCGGCCATTATACCAATACGATCACCAGATTATCTCCGGCTATTACCGCAATCAATGACGCATACAATAAAGCAAATGAACCAAATAATGTAGATAACTCGAGATATCAGACTACGCCGCTTCCGCGCTTCGAGGTAGGGCAGTCCATGAGCAGGATCTGGGCCGTACCATCTTTGGGCATAGACCCAGCGACCGGTAAGGAAATATTTACCAAACTGGACGGTAGCCGTACTTTTATTTGGGATGCGAGAGATAAACGTCCCATTGCAGACGCAACAGCAAAGATAAAAGGTAGTGCAAGTTCTAACCTGACTTATAGAAATTTTGTGCTGAACATTATTGTCAGTTATCAGTATGGTGGTTACATGTATAACCAAACGCTTGTCGATCGGGTAGAAAATGTTGATTTAACACAAGGTAATGCTGACCTGAGGGTCTTGACCGAACGGTGGAAACAACCTGGTGATCAGTCTTCGTTTAAAGCATTGACAGCCGATGGTTCTTTAGGGCTGCAGCAGACCAACGCTACTTCACGTTTTGTTCAAAAGGACAATTTTATGGAACTGGCCAGTTTAACTGTAGGCTACAATTTCCCTGCGAACTTAAGGTGGATAAAAGCAGCACATCTGTCTGCACCCCGCCTGATGATTACGCAAAATAACCTGGTCCGTTTTGCTACAATCAAGACCGAAAGAGGTACCGGGTATCCTTTCTCCAGAAGCTTGAATTTTGGGATATCTACAAATTTTTAAACATATGTCTAAAATCAACAAAATTACACAAGAGACAGTTAAAAGTCGCAAAAGTCTTATCGGTATATTTCTGCCAGGATGTTTTGTACTGCTTATTGCTTTAGGCGGATGTAAGAAGTTCTTGGAAATGCCCTTAAAAGACAAGGTTCCACAAGAGGCACTATTTAATGATGAACAAGGCTTTATTGATGCTTTGACCGGCGTTTATCTGGGAATGGACAAACCCGCATCGGTTCCGATGAAAGGGTTGTATACCTACGACCTTTCTGTTGGAATGTTATCGGTAATGGTGAACAACTATACAAATGCTTCTACCTCAGTCCTTGGTGATAATCTTTTTGCCAATGCATATAAATATGATTACAACCAGTTAGGTGTAAAACAGGAAATAGGATTTATTTGGAGTGGGATGTACAACAACATCGCCAACCTCAATAATATGCTTGGATATGTCGATGCGAAAAAAAGTCTTTTTTCCCGGGATCACTATTACAAGGTAAAGGGTGAGGCTTTAGCCTTACGGGCGCTGTTTCATTTTGATTTGCTACGTTTATTCGGCCAGTCGCCATCAACGGGATTAAATGAAAAAGCGATCCCTTATATAACTTCATTTACTGCCAAATCTACACCTTTTGTGTCGCTCAATGCTGCACTGGACTCCTGTATCGTAGATTTAAATAAGGCTAAAACTGTGCTGGCCCAGGCCGATACATCGGCAATTAATCAGGGCAATACCGACTTATCTTCTGGATATACCCAGAACCATATGAACTATTGGGCAACCAAGGCATGTTTGGCCCGCATTTATTTATACAAGGGCGATTATGCTAACGCAATGGCCAATGCAAAAGAAGTTATTGCCAGTAACAAATTTCCCTTATCAACAAGCAATGTAGCCGTTGCTACAGCCGGGACAAGAGACAGGTTATTTTCAAAGGAACTGGTTTTTGCTGTATACAGTACGAATGTGAATACAATCAATGAAAGTATGTTCAACGTCGCACAGGGAACATCCCTTCAATTGGCAGCAACCAATAAAAATGCGATTTATGGAACTACAGCGCCGCTTGACTGGAGACTGTCGTGGTTTGACAACAATCCGGCAAAGGCATTTAATGTCCCATCTAAATTTTTTCAAAATCCGGGCTTGCCTTACGCTATGCAGAATATCGTTCCACTTATCCGGATTTCGGAAATGTATTATATCCTTGCCGAATCTGCCAATGCACTTGGCGCCTTGCCAGCTGGGCTATCCTATTTGAATATGGTAAGAAGCGCCAGGGGGCTTAATCCCCTTACTGCTGCCGATGTGCCTGACGGAGTAGCGCTGTCTGCCGAAATCACTAAGGAGTACAAGAAAGAATTTATCCAGGAAGGACAAACTTTTTTTTACTATAAAAGACTTAACAAAGATCTAAAGGTGGAATCGGGAACAACAGTCAACCTTCCTGCTAACCCTTATGTATTTCCAGTTCCTGATAAAGAACGTGAATACAATCAGTAAAATAACAATTAAACCAAAGAAACCGATATGAAGCTTAAATTTCAATATTTCGCTGTTTTTTCAATGAGCCTGTTTCTTTTCGGCTGTAAAGAAGACCCTGCTTTGTTTACCGGATCTGATGGCCTTTATTTTGGGACGGCGGATACAGTTATTTCATATTCCTTTGCCAAATATCCAAAAAAGCTAAAAGACACCCTTAGTCTTCCGGTAAGTGTATTGGGTAATCCCTCAACTGCCATCCGATCCTTCAGTGTTGAGGTACTGCCTGCAAGCGGTGATGGAGCAGCCATTGAAGGAACGCATTTTAAAATTGCGCAGAACCTGGTTATTCCGGCGAAAACAGTCTCTGGTACAATTCCAGTTGTTGTGTTCCGGACAGCGGACCTTGAATCGGGAAAGCTGGTTAAGTTCAGCCTGAGGCTAAAGAAAAACGAGGATTTTCCGGCAGAAGGGATCTCAGCGAAACAGAAACTGACCGTCAATCTGGCCTATATCCAAAAACCAGATTCATGGGGAGAGTTTACGGGATCTGTAACCCTTTTTCCGGTTATCAGACAAATTTCGGCACCTGGAGCCCAACAAAGTATAAGCTAATCTTGGATGCGCTCTACGACCCTGCGACCGCTACAACCATAACGGAATTTCCGGGAAGCAGATTTTCTCCCCCGGTAAGCTATAACCTATATGTGGCAACGGTAAGAAATTATATCAAAACAAATTATCCGGGCAACTACGGACTGGGTGGCGCGGTGCTGAACGATCCCGACAATGGTAATAAACCAGTTCAGGTAGGGCCTGCAAATTATTGATCAAATTTGGTTTGAAGATATAAAAAAATGAAAAAGTTAAAAAAAATATTAGGTATTTCCCTGACGCTGGCCATCATCGCTGTAATGATGGTAGGCTGTTCCAAAGACCAAGGGAATTACGACTACATCCAGGTAAATGCACTTAAGGTTTCCACAGATATGTCCGGTGCAGACCCAAGTGTATTTATTACACCGGATTCGATTATTCTACGACAGAACGATAGTCTGAAAGTGAAACTGAAAATCGATGCTTCTTTGGGTCAACCCGGTGATTTCTCCTGCCAGTGGCTGCTTACGCAATATGCGCAATCCGCTGCTAACCCCACCAAATATCAGATCAGTAATGAGGTAAACTTAAAAACCAAAATCACATTGGCACCAAGTCTATACAGATTGGTGGCAAGGGTAACCAGTAATGCTACTGGTATCTCTTACTATAAATCTTTTGCGTTAAATGTATCAGGTGCAGAATGGGGCGGTGAAGGCTGGATTGTTTTACAGGAACAGGCCGATGGAACAGATATTTCAGTGATCACAACAAGGGATGGAGTGATAAAAGGGAAAGTTTTCAATAATGTCTATTCAACAGTAAACAGCCACAAACTTCCCAGTGGCACTTTTAAAGTAAATGTGATCAACTATATTCCTGCACTAAATGCACAGAAGGTATCTTTTTTGTATCCCAATGGAGGATTACAGGTCAGGAGCATTGATTTTGCGGATTCGACCAGGGCAGAGCACTGGTTTACTCCGGGCTCACTGCCTTCTACTGATTTTCAGGCAAATGGTTCTGGCGGTGGATCAGGGGCAGGGTGGGAGTATGTCATTGTAAATAATCAGATTGCCTATCGTCAGTTTGCCACTGCTGCCCATTTGGCCAATCCCCCATTGTTTTTTCCTCCTTACGCCGGGCTTTCCATTTCGCCATTTGTGATCAATGCAGGTTCAAGCGACCAGATATACACACTTTATGACCGGGTGAACAAGGCTTTTGTTGTATTCAATGCCTCGACATCTACAGTAGTAAATACGCCAGTTTATGCTGGAGGTGCAGCAAATTTAAACCCTACAACAGGTAGCGGATTTGACCTGAAAAATATAGGCGATAATATGGTTTATGCAGAGAATGCACAGCCTATGACAACATCCGGAGGTATTTATTGGAACTGCTTGTTTAGAAATGATGCAGGAAACAATACCTATTTAATCCAGTTTCCGCGTGGGGTTGCTTATCAGAATAATTTTATAGCTGGCCGTTTTCAGCTGAAAGAGCCGGCCTGTCCAGGGATCAATACGGCAACAATGTTTGCCAATGCCACCTTCCTTGCTCCACCAAAAGGCGTGTTTTATTACGTAAACGCAAATAGGATATATACCTGCACGGTGAATACACTGGCCAGCTCAACGGCATCACCAGGTTTGACTTTTCCGGCAGGGACAATTATTAAAGCAATAAAGGCCTTTAATTCGGGTTATACTGCCGCCAATATTACCGCGCTTAATGTGCCTGAGGGTAAAGTGCTGGTAGTGGCTACGGACGAAACAGCAAGCGGAGGCGGAAACAAGGTTTATTTCTTTAACCTGAATACCCAGACCGGCGCTATCATAGGTTCTCCCTCAAGTCCTGCCGATGTTTACGGCGGCTTTGATAAGATTACCGATATCACATTTAAAAAGGCATTGGGCCGATAGGCAAAATCAAATAGTTTATTTCAACTTATATCAACAAAATACCGCCGATAGATAAGGCAGTCATTATGATTATCATCTTTTAACAATTATTATGAAATTAAAGTTTATTCCTGTTTTCGCATTTGCACTGCTTGTTGCTGGGACCGGATTTGCACAAGATTCTACCGCGGTTAAAAAGACTACGGTAATAGCTAAGCTAAAACCTTACAACCAGGTGATTACTGCAAAAGCGGTTACCAAAACAGGTCTGTTTAAAGTTCACTTATTAGATGAGCATTATTATTTTGAAATTCCTGATGAATTATTGTCAAGGGAATTTTTGTTTACCACACGCTTAAGCAAGGTAGCTACCGGTAGCCCGCGTTACAGTGGCGATTTGATGAACGGGATGATCGTATCGTTTGAAAAAGCTGCCGGCGAGCGCTTATTTGTCCGTGCGATAACCAGTGTCGCCCAAAGCGATGCCACCAACGAACTGGCAAAAGCAGTAAAAAACTCAACAATCGATCCGATCATCATGGTACTGGATTTAAAAGCCCGTGGTACCGATAACAATTCATCGGTGATCGATATGACTGATTTTTTCTTAAAAGACAATATGCTTTCAGGTTTCCATCCGTCCGTTAAAAAACAAATGGGAACCGGAGCACCGGCGGCAGATCGTTCGGCCATTTTATCGATGGAGGCTTATCCGAACAATATCGAAGTTAAATCAATGAAAACTTATTCATTAGGGGCAGCAAAACCTGCTGGGGAGAGTGCTCCTGGTGCCGATGTGACGCCGACAGCTTCCAGCGTAGGGGTCACATTCGAAATCAGTAATTCGGTAATGGTATTGCCAAAGGAGGTGATGCAGATACAGGCTTATGATCCGCGTGTGGGTTTCAGGTCTGACAGTTATAATGTTTTTACCGATAAACAACAGAAAGTTGATGAGCGGCGGTTTATCATCAAGAACAGATTAGAAATTAAACCTGAAGATATCAAACGTTACAAGGCAGGCGAACTGGTTGAGCCAAAAGAACCATTGGTTTATTACATTGATCCGGCAACCCCAAAACAGTACCGTAAATATATGATTGCAGGTATCAACAACTGGAACGAAGCTTTTAAAGCAGCCGGTTTTAAAAATGCGATCATAGGGAAGGAGTGGCCGGAGAATGATAAAACAATGGATCTGGAAGACTCGCGCTTTCGGGTAATCCGGTACATGCCTGCACCAACCCCTTTTGTTGATAATAACCAGGTAACCGATCCGCGGACGGGTGAGATCGTTCAAAACTACATCGGTTGGTCACACAGTCAGGTTAAAACCCTTCATGATTGGTACATGGTGCAGGCTGGTGCTGTTGATGAGGGAGCCAGAACCATGAAGTTCAGTGAAGCGCTGATGGGCGCATTGATTACTGCCGAAGTTAGCCGTACCATTGGTTTTACCCTTGGTCTGCGCGAAAACCTGGGCAGCAGCTCAACTATTGCAATCGAAAAATTAAAGGATAAAAACTGGTTGGCCACACATCCCTATGATCATTCAATTATGGATTATAACCATTACAACTATGTTGCCCAGCCCGGTGATATGGTTTCCCGTAAAGGCTTAATCCCGATGATAGGCGATTATGATAAATGGGCAATTAAATGGGCATATGGGTATACCGGTGCAGCTGATTTTGAATCAGATAAAAAAATCAGGCTGAAGTGGATTACCGATAATTTAAAAACAGGTTCCAATCTGTTGTTTGCCCCTCAGACTGGTGACATCAAGACCACTGATATAAGCAATCCATCGGCGCAATGGGAGGATTTAAGCAATAATCCGGTTATGGCGGCGGAATACGGGGTCAAGAACTTAAAATTTATAATGGCCAACCTGATCAAGTGGACCACAACAGATGATAATACTTATTTTAATACCTCGGATATTTATTACACACTTGTAAGCCAATATTCATTTTTAATGCGCCATGCTTTTACCCAGGTAGGCGGAGTAAACGAAAGTATCAAGAGTGTAGATCAGGAAGGCGATGTATATTCACCAGTTGCCAAGTCAACCCAAAAAGCAGCCATAGCCTTTTTAAATCAAGAAGTCTTTAATACCCCTAAATGGATTTTAAACCCTTCGGTATTAAATAAATTCAGGAAACCTGCTAAAAAAGAAGAAGTTACCAAAATGCAGGAGGATGCACTTTTTCATCTTGTAGAACCAAGTAGGCTTTACCGGATGAATGCCACTACCCTGCGTTTTGGAAAAGAAAAAGCCTATACTGTAGATGAAATGCTTACCGATCTGAACAAAGGTATTTTTGCCGAATTGCAAAACCGCCAACCCATTGATGGGGGTAAACGTTATATGCAAAAAATGCTGGTAAATTTTCTACTAAGGAATCTGGCAGAAGGAGAGGCAACTATTGATCCAGCCAAAGAACTTGCAATTGCGGGTACAGATGTGCCGGTGGTATTGCGTTCGCAATTAAAAGGGATTATGGAGCAATGTAAAACTGCTATAGCGGGATACACAGATCCGGTAACGACTGCGCACCTGAGGTACATTTCAGAAAAAATCAACAATACTTTAAATCCAAGGAACCAATAAATTGATTTTGTAGGACGATAATATACAGACAATGAGATTAAGATTCATATTTATGGCTTTGCTTGGATTGTGCAGCACCCAGTTGCTGGCACAAAACAAAAATAATAAGCAAGCTTCTGCAAAAACGGATACCGTTGAGAGAAAAGCAGATCCGTTAAAATCAATTTTGACCGGAAATACAATAGCTAAAAAAGGTCTATTCAATATTTATAAAACAGGGGAGCGGTATTATTTTGAAATTCCCGATTCTCTTTTGGGTAGGGAATTGCTGCTAACTAACTGGTTGGTCAAAGTTCCTGGTGGAAGCCCTAAATTCGGGGGAGAGGAAATGGGCCAAAAAACTATTTTATTTGACAAAGGAATTGGGAAGAAAATCAATTTAAGGGTGGTAAGCCTGATTACCCATTCCGATTCTACAAACACCATTGCCAAAGCGGTCGCAAACGCCAATATAGATGCCATTGCATCTGTATTTGAGGTGAAGGCCAGAGGGGAAGGCAATAGCAGTTCGTTCATCGAGATGACGGATTTTCTTCAAAAAGAAAATACATTCACCAAACCCAATGATGAGGTGACCAAAAGGTTAGGCTTGGGAAGCGTTGCACAAGACCGTAGTTATTTAAAAAGTGTCGCTTCCTATCCGATCAATGTCGAATTAAGGTCGGTGCGGACCTACTCCGCCACCGTTCCAGCAAAACCTTCACCAATATCACCTGTTTTGGATGCTGCCAAAGTAGGCGGGAATGTGACTTTAGAGGTATCAACATCAATTTTGTTGATGCCCAAAACGCCAATGGTGCCAAGGGAGTTCGATCAGCGGGTAGGCTATTTTGCCGATAGTGGTTATACCCCACTCACTGACGATCAACAGAATATTGAATTTAAGTCCTTTATTGTCCGTTACCGTTTGGAACCGAAGAAAGAAGACTTGGAAAGATACAGAAAGGGTGAACTTGTTGAGCCTAAACAGCCGATCGTATATTATATTGACCCGGCAACGCCTAAACAGTGGCGCCCTTATCTGATACAGGGAATCAACGATTGGAACGAGGCCTTTAAAGCGGCCGGCTTCAAGAATGCGATCATTGGAAAGGAATGGCCCGAAGGCGATACTACCATGAGCCTGGAGGATGCACGCTACAAGGTACTGCGCTATCTGCCTTCGGAAACCGCTAATGCCTATGGCCCCAATATCCATGACCCAAGGAGTGGAGAGATTCTGCAAAGCTATATTGGCTGGTATCATAATGTAATGTCACTGGTGCACGACTGGTACATGATCCAGGCCGGGCCTAATGATCCAAGAGCACGTACAATGACCTTTAGTGATGAACTGATGGGCGAACTGATCCGGTTCGTTTCGTCCCACGAGGTAGGACATACCCTTGGCCTGCGCCACAATATGGGCAGCAGTAGTTTAACGCCGGTTGAAAAGCTGAGGGACAAAGCATGGGTAGAAAAACATGGCCACACCAACTCGATAATGGATTATGCCCGTTTTAACTATGTGGCCCAGCCGGAGGACAGCGTTGGCACAGCAGGTATTATGCCGAGGATAAATGATTATGATAAATGGGCCATTAAGTGGGGATATTCTTATTTGGGCAGTAAAGATGTAGATGCAGATCGGAAAATAGTCTCGAAATGGGCTGATGACAGTTTAAGGGTTAATCCAAGATTGTGGTTTGGTGGAGAAGGGTTTAATAACGATGCGCGTTGCCAGACCGAGGATGTTGGCGATAACAGCACAGTGGCGAGTGGTTATGGCATCAAAAACTTGAAATATGTTTTGGCGCACTTGCCGGAATGGACAAAAGAGGAGGGAGATTTATATAAAAACCTGACCCAGATGTACATTCAGGTCGTAACCCAATATAACCGCTATCTGACCCATGTTTCCAAAAACGTGGCAAGTGTTTATGAAACCATTAAATATCCGCAGGAAGCAGGTGATATTTACGAGTCTGCTCCGGTGGCAAAACAAAAAGAGGCCGTGGCATTTTTAAACAGGGAGCTTTTTGAGACCCCTAGGTGGCTGCTTGACCAAAACATCCTGAATAAAATCGGTAACCCTGCCCGTTACAGTAGCGTAAACATTGTTCAGGACCGCCAGATGAATGTCCTTTTCAGCGACAGGGTATTCAATACCCTGAATATGATGGAACAGCGCTTTGGTAAAGATAAAACGTATTCAATGATAGAATTTTTGGCGGACATGAAATCAGGTATCTGGAGCGAGCTGAAAAGCCATAAACCCATTGATCAGTACCGCCGCGATGTACAGAAATCTTATGTAGATGCCCTTATCAGATCAATGAAGGAAGCTGAGACTGGAAGTAACGCCATTGGCCTGCTATTTGGAGGCGTAGCAGCTGCAGAAGCAGCGCCAATAACTACTGCCTCGGATATCGGTGCAATAATAGGGGTTCATCTGGAGGATCTGTGCAAGGATATCCAGAGCGCAATTCCAACAGCCACAGACAAAGATTCAAAAGAACACCTTCAGTACGAAGCAGATTATATTAAAAGAGCGTTGAACAAGCGTTTCAATGCAAAATAAATAAATGATTTGAAGCATATCCACAAATGCGTTTTTGGATGTGCTTCAGTTAACACTGAATTTGAAATAAACAGAATATAATGAAGAAGCTATTTTTGATCCTGTTATACTGCAGCCTACTAGTTATCGATACCCGTGCGGATACGGTTAATGCAACACTTAATTGTACCGTTCATGGAGGTAGTACCAGCGGCCTATTCCTCTATCAGCTAAAGGATGGGGATGCGGTAAGTTTAGGTTTCAAACGTCCCGATAAAAATGGGAACTGTACTTTTGGTTTGAACGTTAAAGAAGGAGCTTACTTTTTTAAAAAGGCGGGAGGTAAGGGGCATGAGTTTAAATATGCCATATACCTGAAAGCAGGCGAGCAAAAAAAGATTGATTTTTATATCTCCAATCTTTCAATCGACTACGATAGCTGTACCGTTACAAAACCCAACGAGGAAACCAAAAGTTTACAGACCTGGTTAAATGCAATGAATACTTATTGCCGTTCTGTCGTGAGCAAACCAAGCCTTGGACGTGGTAAGTATGCACAATTTGAGCAGTTTTCAGTATCATTTTTGAAATCCAACAAAACTGCCAATGCTTATTTTGATGTCTGGTTTAAGGATAAGGTTGCAGCGGACCTTTTATATCTAAGGGCGGCTAATTATTTTGGTTTTGGCAGGTTGAACGGCATTCATGATACAGAAGAGGGAGAGACTTTTTATAAACCATTGCTTGATAAAAACATCATCAATGACGTGCGCCTACTCCGTACAGAACATGGTATGGAACTGCTCGATTACGTTTTTGGGTATTGGAAGTTTAAAGAAGTGAATAATGTACAAAAAGTCGTCGATAACCTCTTTTCAGCTGAAAATGCATCTAGGATTAACCAAAAAGGCGTTAAAGTCGCATATTTATTGCACAAAATGCCCAATATCAAAGAGTATGAAGATTTTAGGCGTTACGTAGAACCCTTTGAAAATATTTTTGTTACCCAGGATCAGAAAGCAGCTTACGACAAACGCTACAACGAGCTGGGGCCATTGGCAAAAGGAAGTCAGGGATGTAATTTTGAATTGAAAGATGTAAACGACAAAACTTATACATTGACCGGATTTAAAGGGAAAGTTGTAATCGTTGATGTTTGGGCCATGTGGTGCGCTCCATGCCTACAGGAAAAACCGGTAATGGAAAAAATTGCTGAAAGCTATAAAGACCGAAATGATATTGTTTTTATCGGAATGTCGGTGGATGGTTATGCCAAAAAAGAACCCTGGAAAAGTTTTGTAAAGAAAAAGGGCTTTACCAGTATTGAGCTTTTATCACAGTCTGATGATGCATTTTATAAGTTCTATAAGATATCGGGAATACCGCGTTTTCTCATTTTTGACAAAGAAGGGAAGGTGGTTACGGTAGATGCGCCGGTTCCTTCCAATCCGGGTTTTAAAAAGATTGTTGATGCTGCCTTGGCAGTAAAATAACCAGCTGATGTATATCCGGGTGTCCAGGGTTTAAAAAAATAATAATATGAAAAAAAATATCAAAGGCTTTTTGTTCGGGATCTTTTGTCTGCTATTTTCAGTAAATGCAGCTGCACAGCAGGAACAGGTTAAATTAACAGGTACGGTGGCTCAAAGAAAGAACTATCAAATTATGATCGCCTGTAAACTCGGAGACAAATCTTTTAGGGTAGCGAGTTATTTTATAGATACTACCTCTAATAAGTTTTCCCTGGCTATTCCCTTTCATAAGAACGGGGTTTATCAAATGCGGGTGGTGGTAATGAAAAAAGGGCACCGGAGATTGGAAGCTGATTATGATGCGGCTTTTGCGTTAAAGGTGTCCGAAAAAGAAGACCTGAATATAAAAATTGACCCGGCTTTGTTTACCCAGGCGGGCAAGGGGCTAACAATTGAAAAACTGCCGGCAGGGTTTTCAACTGTTTCGGTTTCCGGCTTACTCAAAGATCCTAAATTTGGCATCGAACTTTCTTTTGAAAAGGTTGTTGAAGGCCGCCTTCAGACCATTCAGTCTATTTTTATTCCCAAGGGCGATTCTACTTTTAAATTTATTGTACCGCTGGAAAAAGAAGGGTTTTATTACCTTTCTACCGTGCGTGCAAAAAAACGGCTTTACCTTCGTCCAAGTGACCAGGTTAGCCTCACCCTGGATGCAATGTCGGGAATCCAGGCCGGTTCCTCCAGCTCAAGCCCGGAAAATGGGCTGATTGCCCAATGGGAACAATTGATAAGACCTTTGGCATCAACGGCAATGGAAAATAAGCCAGACCGTGATGCATTTACAGCTTCCTATAAACTTTTGCAGCCAAAAATTACGGCTTTTATGCAACAGGTGAAAACACCAAATCCCAGATTTAACCAGCTCTTTAAGACTGCAGTTCAGTTGGACAATAATTTATTTGCCTTAAAAGTGCTGTTGCAATCTTCTACAGAAAAGCGCGGGGGATTTTTATTTCAAGCCAAAGATTTTTTGAATGTGCCACCATATTATCAACAGATTCTCAAGGAAAACAGGATAAACTCGACTCAGATCCTTCAATTGGGGGAAGGCAGTGATTATTTGAGCCTGTATGCAAAATTTACTTTGACAGAATTGGAGGAAGCCAAAAGAAAACAGTTGGCTGATGCCGAAAAGGTAAAACTGATGATGGCCGCAGTGAGCAATGATACTTTAAAATCGTTTCTACTGAAATCACAACTGGAAGAACTGGAGTTTAACATATCCAATTACAGTGAATTCCGGGAAGTCTTTATTCCATACCAGCAATACGCAAAACAGGCCTCTGTTAAGGAAAAATATCTCAGCCTATTCAATATGTTCGCCGCAGATACAGCTTTTATAGGTAAGTCAGCTTATGATTTTACATTGCCGGACGTGAACGGTAAAATGGTGTCAATGCAGGAATTCAAGGGGAAAGTAGTTTTGATCGATGTCTGGGCTACCTGGTGCGGGCCCTGTAAGGCACAGATGCCTTTCCTGAAAGAAGTGGAAGAACATTATAAGGGAAATAATAATATTGTTTTTGTTGGGATCTCTCTGGATGCAGAGAAAGATAAGCAAAAGTGGCTCAATATGATAAAAGAGAAACAGCTCGAAGGCGTTCAGCTTTTAGATGACCTGGGCAAGTCTTTTGGTAGAAAATATAAATCGGTTGCGATCCCACGTTTCTTTTTGATCGATAAGAACGGGAAATGGTCGGAGGTACGTTGCCCGCTACCTGAAACCGGTGAAAAGATTAAAAAATATATTGACAGGGAACTTAACCGTTCCATTTAGCTCCAAATCCCTAAGGCTTTCTGTTGAGAGATCCTTTAGGGATTTGAATGTTTTTTAGGATAATCATTGCCAAAACAAGTGAGCGTATCTTTGACAAGGATACAGTCTGCCCTGATATCTAAAGAAGTATGAAAAGGACAATGAGCTTTCGCAGGCTGGCTGTTGGAAGGAATCAGAATAACAACAACACTTCAAGCTCTCTAGCTACAATGATAGCCGACTTCGATCTGAAAAAGACTGGTCGGTTTTTTCAGATCTCATGGGCTGAAAGAGCTGAAACTAAAAACAGGCAGACATTTTCTTCGAAGGGAAATGTCTGCCTGTTCCTTGATATCTTAAAAATACACTTATACCTTCTGTGGTATGGGCCTATGATCAATGGCCCGTCAGGATTACTTTAGTTATGGAGAATAAAACCCATTCTGTTTTGATTACCAGTCAAAGTACTAAGTCCTTTATATTCCCGCGGTGTTTTTCCAGTAACTTTTTTAAAGATCCTTGTGAAATAGAAAGGATCATCATATCCCACTTCGCCGGCAATTTCCTTTACTATCAGGTTGCTGTTGGTAAGCAGTTCGCTTGCACGCTGGATTTTTATCCTGATAAAATATTCAATCGGGGATAGCCCGGTTTTCTGTTTAAATAACACAGAATAATGAGACGGGGAGTATCTGAATGCTTCGGCAATTTCATCTACGCAAAGGCGCTTATGAACATTGGCTTTCATGAATGATATGGATTGATCCAACTGATCTTCTTTTTCTACTTCCTGGACTGTTTTTTGCTGCTGACTAGGGAAGAGAAAAAAAGAAATAAAACGATAAAGGCACAGATTGGCATAGGCTATGTTTTCATCGGTAAGACCATTTGAAAGACTAGAAAAAATTTCGGTCCAGGAATCGATAATCTGACCGTCGAAAATAAGATTGGTTGGAGAAGTAAATTTATTTAGACCAAAAGTTGTATCGAGTTCCTTTATCATGTTCCCATTAAAATGTAAACAATAAACTTCCCAAGGGTGCTCTTTATCTGCCCGGTAACTATAACCCCTGTTTGGCGGTAATAATATAAACTGGTTAGAATGAAGTTGGAAGTTGCCATGTGCTGTTTCACACACACCCTTCCCCGTCAAACAGTAGATCAATACGTAACTATCTGTATATTCCGCAACTTTAGAGGGCGAGTGGCTAACCTGGGTAATATAAAGGAGATTCTTAAAAGGTATATTCTTGATTCTATTCTGTACCTCTTCAGGAATGTTAACCTGTTCTTCCAAGAGCGCCTCATCGTGTAAAAAATAATTCATAAACCTTATGATTTGTTTGTTTGGTTATTGCAAGACCAAATATGGGTAGAGAAAAAACAGAACAGAAAAAAAGCACCACTACAAAACCATTACAATATGCGTTTTTTGGTGTTATAGACTACTACATTACCCTTTTAGTGAGGTGAAGTGTAAGGGCCAACCGAAATGTGCCCACTAAAAGCCCGTATTTCCTTTGTAAGTTTTATAAACCAAATGTATCAAAGACTGTCTAGTTGAGCAGAGCAAACAACCAGGTAATCGGCCAAGGCTGGCCAGGTTCAGGTTTATAAAACAAATGGGTTAAAGACGGTCGAGCTGCGAGAGGAAGGTGACCAGGTTATAGTCCAGCCCGGTCAGGTTGAGTTTTTTGCGCAGTCTGGTCCGGGCAATCTCAATTGACTTGATATTCTGATGGGTAATAGCTGAAATCTCCTTGGTGGTCATATTCAGTTTTAAAAACGCGCATAATTTCCGTTCGCTCGGACTAAGATTTGGAAACCTTTCGTTCAGGACATGATAAAAATCTTCGTGTATCTGTTGGAATCTGAACTCAAATTCTTTTAAGAGTTCAGGCCGCAGGTTAGACTGGAGATCGGTAACCACTTTTTGCATGGCAGGCTGGCTTACCTCATCTACATTCTGCTTAATCTTTAGGAGTTTTTCCGAAATATGGTCAATGAGCTCATTCTTTTGAATAAGGTGTAAGATATTGGTTGTTAGTTCTTTGTTTTTTAACTCGATGCCTTTTTCTAAATTTTCCTTCTCCAGTTTCAGGTGTGCCTGTTCCAAAAGGGAATTTTTCACCTTGTTGCGCTGCAGATAAAACAACAGGCTCACAATTACCAGCGATAATGCAAGGCCAATCCCTGACAATAGATAAGTAAGTTCTTTTTCTTTTTGTTTTGCCTGTTCCTCCCGCTGCTTTTTGTCAAATTCGAACTGCATTTCCAATTGGGTTATTTTGTTCGACCGTTCGGCGTTGAAAAGTGTATCACTTATCTTTTTGTTCAGCGCAAGAGACTCGAAGGCCTGTTTGTAATCACCTAATTGCTGATACAGTTTGTAAAGGTTGGAGGAGGCGCGGCGTACGGTTAACAGGTCTCCGTTACCTTGTCCGAGTTTAATGGCTTCTTTAAGATAGGCCTCTGCAGTTTTATACTCCTTGAGTTCAAAATAGAACTCTCCAAGTCCATCATAAGATAAGATCTGACCGGAAAGGTCATTGTTTTTTTTACGGATGCTCAACGCCTCCATGTAATATTGGAGCGCCATTTTGTTTTTGCCCTGCTTATGATATAGCCGGCCCTGGTTTGTGAGTACATGTACTAAATTTTCCTCATCTTTTAGTTGTTTACAGATCTTTAGCGCTTCGGTATAAAAGAAATTTGCCTTGTCAAATTCCTTCATTTCTTCATGGATTATCCCAAGATTGTTCAGCAGGCTCTCTTTTAATTTTTTCTCAGCTCCGATTTCTGATTTTTTGGAAGCGGAAAATGTGAGCGCCTTGTTGTAATACCGGATTGCATTTTTATAATCCCTTTGATAGTAATTGATAATACCGATTCCATTATAGGCTGCTAAAAGGTCATTGGAACTGGAAGCTTGATTTTTGATAATTTCCTGAAACATGTCTAGAGACTTTGGATAATTTCCAACCTTTAGATAGGCTCGGGCGAGATTGATGACCGCTTTATTTATCATCGAATCCAATTGGATCTCATTGGCTAGCGCCATTGCTTCTTCAGCATAAGCGAGAGCTGATTTGGAATCCGACTTACTCATCAGTTTTGAAAGTGTCAACATGGTCTTTAGTCTTTCCCCCTGAGAAGCAGCCGCAGAAAGATGAACTTTTAGGCTGTCTATCGCTCTGGTATCAGACTGCGCCAGGGCAGACTGGTAAATTGAAAAAAACGCAATTAAAGTAAAATATATTTTTAGCTTATATGTCATTTTTTGCCGGTATAAGAAAGGGGATGCTGTTATAAAACTGCAGGTGTTTTGCAATACTCAAACATACAAATAACGCATCGTATTTATGATATCCTCTTTAATTAATTACGGTGCTTTTTAAGGTAATACCCATGTTGCCTTAGATATAAGTTGAATCTTTCCGCGAGATCGAAGTCAAAAAAACATCAATATTGATCAATATTTGAATAGTTTTCAAATATTGCTATTGTTACTTTTCAACCTATTTCTTTCTGAGCGCTTTCGTTTAATATTTACTTGGTTTTGAAAGAACTTTTAGAAATATTCCAAGATGTTGATGTACGGCAAGCTTAACGATCAAGAGTTAATTTCTCTGCTTAAACAGGGCGATGAGATAGCTTACACAGAAATTTACAACAGATACAAAAGTCTCTTGCAGAATCATGCCTATAAAAAACTGGGGGATTTTGAAGAAGTGAAAGATGTTTTGCAGGAGCTCTTCGCAAATCTTTGGACAAAAAGAGCAGAAATACCTATAACTACAAACCTGTCGGGCTATTTATATGCCGCCGTCAGGAATAGGATTTTCGATATGCTATCTCATAAACAGGTAGTATCAAAATATGTGCAAGAACTGCAGACCTTTATTAACGAAGGCGACTGCATCACTGACCATTTAGTACGGGAAAAAGAGTTTGCCCTACTTATACAAAAGGAAATTGATGCCTTACCACTCAAAATGAAGGAAGTTTTTGAGCTGAGCCGGAAATCGGGCCTCTCACATAAAGAAATTGCCTATCAATTGAATATTTCAGACCAAACGGTCTCTAAACAGATCACCAACGCCATTAAAATCCTGAAAATCAAATTCGGGGTCCTCTGGTTCCTGGTGTTTATGTTGGGTAAATAACCATTTCGGGGGCTAGTCAGACAGAAAAAAGAATTTTTCACTTTTTTTCTCATTCATCTACCTGTTGCGATCTCCTTAGCCGTCTTAGTATTGAAAAGGACATAATCCCTTGAAACTATGCCGCAACAAGAAGCTAAGGATTTATTAAAAAAATATCTCGCAGGAAACTGCACCGAAAAGGAAAAAGGTATACTAGAAACCTGGTATCTCCGCCATGAGGTAAATAATCTTCCCGAAATATCAGAAAAGGAGAAGCAAAAGCAATTAAATGAGGTTTTCAGTTCATTGCCTGTCCACCATGGACCCGTTCGCAAAATCCCGCTAAGGCGTCTTATTGCCTCGGCCGCTGCTGCAATGGTTCTAATTACGCTTGGTTTAAGTCTCTATTACTATAAACAGCAAGAAGTAGCTCCAGCGGAAAAGCAATATGCCCATGATGTTAAACCCGGTGGCAATAAAGCAATACTTACCCTAGCTGACGGCCGTAACATTACCCTGGATGATGCTGATAACGGTGATATAGCCAAACAGGCAGGCGTTACGATCACTAAAAGAAAGGACGGGCAGTTGGTGTATCAGGTAGTCGCCACCTCTATTGAACATCTTGATACTACGTATCCTTTAAATACCATCACAACGCCTAAAGGCGGCCAGTATCAGGTCCGTTTGCCTGATGGAAGTAAAGTGTGGTTAAATGCCGCATCCTCACTAAGTTATCCAATGAGATTTAGCAAAAACGAACGCAAGGTAGAACTCACAGGGGAAGCTTATTTTGAAGTGGTCCATAATAGCAAGATGCCATTTAAGGTTAAAACCGCTGATCAATTGGTCGAGGTATTAGGCACCCACTTCAATGTTAATGCGTATCCCGATGAAACGGATAGTAAAACCACCTTGCTCGAGGGAAGCGTTAAGATCTCACAAACCCGGTCTAATGTCTCTAAACTGTTAAAGCCAGGGGAGCAGGCCGTAGTAACCAATGCCATTGAGGTAAAGAGTGTTGATACAGAGCAGGCCATTGCCTGGAAAGAAGATTTATTCATGTTCAATGAGGATAACCTGGACCACGTTATGCGCATGATAGCCAGATGGTATAATGTTGAGGTTGTTTTTAAGGATAATGAACTAAAAAAAGAACTGTATAGTGGCTCGGTATCAAAGTTTGTGAATGTTTCCCATGTATTGAAGAAACTGGAAATGGTAGGAGGGGTTGCCTTTACAGTTCAGGGGCGGACAATTTCGGTCAGTAAGAAATAAGATTAATAAAATCAATAGAACCATAAAATTACCTAGTGAACCATTTATAATTTTTAACCATAAACCAAACAAGTAAAAACTATGAGCACTCAGAAAGAAAGACCCCAGCCTTAGCAGCAGTCAAGCCTGATTGGAAAAAACCAGTATCCGAGGGCAATCGGAATACTGGCAATACTGTTCAGGTAGCCCAAAAATTGTCAGAAAACAATGTCTTAATGCTTAATCTAAACATCCAAATGTATAAAAATTCTATAAAATTTATATGCAGGCCGCGGCCGTATATCTATAAATTCCTACTAGTAATGAAACTAGCAACCATTATACTATTAGCAGCTATCATGCAGGTAAGTGCAGATGGCTTCGCGCAGCGGCTTAACCTGAACCGGGAAAAAGTGAGCTTGAATAATGTATTTAAAGAAATCAGGAAACAGACCGGATACAATGTATTATGGAAACCGGATAAATTAAATGCCGACAATACAATCGATGCCAATTTTACCAATGCCGCATTGGACAAGGTTATGGACCGTTGTCTGTATGGTAGAAACCTGGTCTATACTATTGATGAGAAAACCATTATTATTAAACCATCTCCCCAGCTTGTTCAGGCTGCGCCGGAGATCATTGCCGTTAGTGGAACAGTAACAGATAAAGCAACTAAATTGCCGTTAATTGGTGTCAGTGTGGTTTCGGTAGAAAATAACAGACTTGGGGCCATTACCGATGCCAACGGCAACTTTGCCATCAAAGTTCCGGTCAATAGTTTGTTGTTGTTGAAAATGCTCGGTTTCCGGGATATAACCGTAATGGCGAAAGCCCGCCTTAATATTGAGATGGAGCAGATGGTCAAAGAACTTGAGGAAGTTGTAATTGGCTATGGAAAGCAGCAAAAGAATTTAATTACCAGCTCTGTTGTGACCATGAAAATGGACGAGGCCCGAAGATATACCCCGACCACAACCTTGGGCAATTTGCTGGCCGGTCAGATGGCAGGCGTTAGGGTGAATACCCCGGCAGGGCGCGCCGGAACAGCTCCTGAAATTAAAATTCGGGAAAAATCTTCCTTTAACAATCAAAATATTCTATATGTTATCGATGGTTTGGTGACCGATAACGCCTCCGATTTTAACAACCTGAGCCCTAATGATATCGACAATATCGTTGCGCTGAAAGATGCTGCAGCGACTGCGGCATATGGCGCCCGGGCATCGGGCGGGGTAATAGTGGTTACCACCAGGCGAGGAGAAAGAAACCAAAGGGCCAGAATCAATTATTCTTTCAACACCGGCTTTGATAAGAGAGGGAAAAATGCAGAGCGGACCAGTGCAATAGAAACCGGTGAAATCTATAACCGCATTAATCCTACCGCACCTGACCGTTGGACGCAATCAGATTTTGATTATTTCAAAAATATTAACGATGGTTGGGGCTATGATATTATAGAGGATATTTGGCAGGATCCTTCTATCACCACGCATAACCTCAGCGCATCGGGCGGTACCGATAAGCTTAGTTATTTTGTAGGTGGTTCATACGTTAAGCAAAACGCTTTTCAGAAAAATACCTCTTTCGACAAATATAATTTTCGCGTTAACCTCACGGCCGATATCACTAAAAACCTCACCCTATTTGCCGGCGTAACCGCAAATAATAATGTCACAAAAAGGCCGCCGGGAAATAATGAAACTGATGATTACCGCGCAGAGCTATTAAGGCAACCTTATCAGCCAGTGTGGACCGATGCAGGTAATCCTATCGCTTTTGACTGGCATAACCTGGGCGCAGAAATGAGGGGTGATGGAGGTTATGCAAAAGAAAATATGCTAAAGCCGGTGATCAACCTGAAAGGAACCTATAAGATTTCTTTGATAGATGGCCTTAGCGCTTCTGCCCAGTACATCAGGGCATTCGAGAATTATCGGGGCAAGAATTATCTCAAACGGTACAATTTATGGGTGATGAAAACCTTTGACACACCAAAACAGATCAGTACAAAAGAATCCGATAAATTAACCACTAAACAATCAGGACACAACACGGAATACCTTTCTGAAAATTATACCTGGGGCGAGGTGCAGCAATTGAATTTTCAGTTGAATTATGATAAGACTTTTAACGGGAAACACCATGTACAGGGCTGGGTTACCTATGAAAAGGCACAAAATAAAGGAGGCGGACTAAACGGAACACGCGAAAGGTTTCCCGTAATCTATACCGATCAGTGGTGGGCGACCAGCGGTGACCGTGCCGACTCTTTTGTCGGCGGCAATACCGAGCAGACCACGGGCCGAAAATCCTATGTTGGCCAACTGTTCTATGATTACAGTGCTAAATATCTTGCAGGTTTTACCTACCGATATGATGGATCGTATAAATTCGCTCCCGATAACCGCTGGGGATTCTTCCCTTCGGGTTCTCTTGGTTGGGTGATTTCGCGAGAAGACTTTTTCAGTAAGATAAAAGGAGTTGATATGCTGAAGATAAGAGCTTCTTTCGGCACGACTAGTGCGGATAATGTAAGTGCGTGGCAGTATCAGCAAAGCTATGGAAACGATAATTCCGCTTATTTTGGAAGCACACCCAGTAGCAATGTCGGTATCGGTTACGGTGCAATGGTCAACCCTGATATCACCTGGGAAAAATCGCGGAACTACAACCTTGGTATAGATGTAGATTTCTTAAAACATTTTAATGCCACTGCCGAGTATTTCAGGACAAAGACCTACGATATCCTTTTTGGCAGGGTTGCCCAGGTGCCCCCAACTTTTAGCCGTTCGCTGCCCTCATCAAATTATGGAGAGTATAACTCAAGCGGTATTGAATTCACTTTTGGTTACCGAAACAAAACCAATAATCTGAAGTACTACGCAAATGTGAACGCCAGTTATGCAAATGCAGTTCCTATTTTTAAAGACCAGAATATTACCTACCCTTATCAAAATGAACTGAATCAGTCCAGTTCGAGGGTGGTCACTTATGTCAATACGGGCATGTTGCGCACCCAGGCAGATCTGGATGCCTTTGTTGCTGCCAATCCGAACTATAAGTTTCAGGGCAGGGCGCCTGCTTTAGGTCAGCTAACCTATGCGGATCTGAGCGGTAAAGATGGCAAACCGGACGGTATTGTTGATGACTGGGACCAAACCGTTGTTAAGAAAAATACGAATCCTGTTTCGATAGGTTTAAACTTTGGTATTGAATGGAAAGGGTTTAATCTCGACCTCAGTTTCGCAGGTAATCTGCATACTTACAGGATGGTGAATAACCTGGTGGATGGGAATGCGGAATGGAACCGGATGTGGAAGCCATGGGCTTATGATTCATGGACACCGGAAAATCCGAATGCATCATTGCCTAAACGTTATTCTGCAAACGACGGAACCGCATGGGTGACCAATACCCCGAGTACTTTTTGGTTGAAAAGAGCTGACTTTTTAAGATTGCGCATGTTGAATCTTGGCTACTCCCTCCCTTCGTCTATTACAAACAAAATCGGGATCGGCGGGCTGAAGTTTTATTGTAGCGGATCTAATCTGTTTATCGTTAGCGGGTTCAATAAAAAATACTATGACCCAGAAATGGGCGGAGGTTTTAGTTATCCCTTGATGAAGACATTCAATTTTGGTATCAATCTGTCGCTTTAAATTATTCACAACAAACTTTAGAAACATGAAACTCAACAATAAATATTTAATATTCTTCCTTAGTGGGATTTCTGCAGTATTGCTGATGTGGGGCTGTAAAAAGGGACTGGATTATCCAAACAACGGCGTAATCGGTCCGGAAATGGTATGGGGTGATGCCAACATGATCAAGGCTTACCTGAATGGGGTTTATGGAAGGTCGATGCCAAGCTGGCCGTTTAACGGTGCCAGTTCGGATGAGGCGATCAATGCGCCGAAAGATTTTGGAAATTATCTTCGCGGTATAATTTCGGAAACGGGCACCAGTGCAAATCTTGATTACAATATTATCGATAGGGTGAACTTTTTTCTCGATGAACTGGCAAATGTCCCATCTACTGTGCTGCCCGGCGAACTGAACAGACAGTACACGGGAGAGGCCAAATTCTGGAGAGCTTGGTCTTACTGGGGCATGGTAAACCGTGTAGGCGGAGTTCCGATTATTCTGCATAAACAGAATTTTGCCGATGTACCCGGTCTGTTCAGGCCCCGCAATAAAACATCCGAATGTGTAGCCCAGATCGTTAAGGACCTTGATAGCGCTATTTTGTTATTGCCAGGCGTTTATCCCAATGCTGCGGCAGACTATGGCCGTATTACCAAAGTTGCGGCCATGGCCATGAAAGGTAGGGTCTTACTTAGCTACGCAAGCCCGTTATTTAATCCTAACAACGACCCTGCACGCTGGCAGGCAGCCTATGATGCATGCAAGGCGGCCGTTGATTTCGGCGCATCCCAGGGACATGACCTGCATCCCAGATTTCATACCATATGGACCGATGAGCGTAATAAGGAAGTAGTGATGGTAAACCAGTTCTTTTATCCCGGTCATGCCAATAATTTTGGGTTTCTTCGTCCAGGTGCGGAGAATACCAATCAGCCTTTGTTGTCGCTTTTACTCGCTTTTCCTAAAAAAGATGGGTCTGCTATGCAGTTTGATAAAAATCAGCTGAACGATCCTGAATATAACAGCCAGTTTATGACCGATTTTTATACCAATCGTGATGACCGGTTTTTTGCAACTATCTATTGTGGAGGAACACCGCAACCCACTCCCGAAGAACAAGCCCCTGGTTATCTTAAGGGAATGAGTTTTTGGAGTGTCTGGCGGGAAGACGGACCAGGTAAATATACCAATATTGCCCAGACTATCCATCCAGGTTATGGCGGCAATATGGGCTGTACCGGTTTTTTCAACGTAAAGGCATCGATACCACGGTGAATACCGTGGACCGTTTTAAGGCCCAGACAGATTGGGTGGAGATGCGTTATGCCGAACTGTTGATGAATTATGGAGAATGTGCCAATGAACTGGGTAAATCCTCGGAAGCCCTGGAAGTATTAAAAAGAATCAGAAAGCGGGCAGGCATTACCGCAGGTGTTGGTGGAAACTATGGACTTACCGCATCTGGAGTCTCAGATATCAGAGAAGCTTTCATCAAAGAACGCCAGGTTGAGTTTGCTTTTGAAGATAAACGTTTTAACGATCTGCGCCGTCTGAAACGTTACGATATCATGAATAACCAGGCAGGTAGACATGGGTTGTACATTACGGTAAAGGATATGAACAATCTGCCATTGCCATATGAAAAAATTACCAGCGCTACCGCCCGGGCTAAACTTACAGCAAAGTATGTCGATAACCTTGACGGTGATGCGGCCTATAAGTTTAATCTTGACCTGAACCACTGGTTTTATGCCCTTCCGCCATCCCAGGTTTCTCAGTCAAAGAATGTTTTACTGCAAAACAAAGAATGGGGCGGCACTTTTGACCCGCTGCAATAGAATACAAGTATAACTCGTCAGAAATTAAGCTTTTTTATTTTAAACGACGCTACCAAGGGAGGCTAAACAGTCTCCCTTCCATGGCCCGATAACCATAAGATGAAAGTCGGCGAGGTTGAAAAATTTGAGCTTAAATCCAGTGTACGCTCACCTTGGATCAGGTTGGGTTAGGTTATTGACCGGTTAAGTAGTGCAAGTGCCTGTAAGTTTAAGGTGAGGAAATGCAAACACAGAAATGAAAAAAAAATGTTAAAAGAATCTTTGTACACACAAATGCTGCACCGCGGCTGCTTCAAAAAGATGCAGTCTGTGATCGTGCTACTGTTATTGTTTATGGGCAATATAAATGCTCAATCCAAGAAGTTTAACTACGGCTGGAAATTTTTCGGACGGGAGTTTGCCAATGAAGCAAAAATAGATTCCTTTCGACGCTTGGGCGTGAATTGGAATGATCAGTTTATGACTGAAAAGACAAACGTGGCAGATACCGGCCAAGGAACACAAATACCGTCTTTAAAAGATGAAATGGCGCTGCTCAAAGGGGTGAGGTGGCAAGCTGTAAGTTTGCCACACATCGCTTTCCCGGAGCCTCTGGTCATTGTAAAGCCAAGAGAGGGGATTGCGTATTACCAAAAGCAGTTTACCATAGCTCCTCAGTTGAAGGGAAAACGACTGAGTATTGAATTTGAAGCCGCCATGCAGGTGAGTGAGGTGTGGTTCAATAATCAATACGTCGGGCGTTTCACTGGAGGTTATCTGCCTTTTGAAATTGATATTACCGAGATGGTTCACTATGGGAGCAGCAATACAATTTTGTTGAAGGTAAACAATAAAGCCAATCCTGTGGTGCCGCCCGGTAAGCCTGTTGAGAAACTTGATTTCACCTATTATTCCGGAATTTACCGGGATGTATGGCTGCATGTACGTAGCCCTTTGCACATCAGCAATGCAATTTCAGCCAATAAAGTGGCAGGCGGAGGTATTTTTGTGACCTATCCGGTGGTGGACAAAGCGAAAGCGGTAATAGAAGTGCAAACGCATATTCAAAATCAGCAGCACAACTTATCCAGTTTTACCATCGAACAGGAACTAATAGATAAAAACGGAAAGAGAGCGGCCTTTGTGAACACTCCTGTAAATAAACTCTCTGGAAATGCTGATGATCATTACCTGCAGCGCATTGATCTGGCAAATCCTTCTCTATGGCATCCGGATCACCCTAACTTGTACCGTTTGTTTACCAGGGTGCGCAGTGGGAAAAAAGTGGTGGACGAGCAGGTTACCCGGATCGGCATAAGGAGTTTCAGTATTACCAAAAACGAAGGCCTTGTGATCAATGGAGAGCCCTATCACATGACCGGAACAAACCGCCATCAGAATTATCCTTATATCGGCAACGCATTATCTGATGGGGCCAATTATCGGGATGCCTGGTTAATAAAGGCTGCTGGGATGGATGCTGTCCGTACCGGACATTACCCACCGGATCCAGCTTTCATGGATGCTGCCGATGAACTGGGGATTTTGATCATCAACTGTATTCCAGGCTGGCAGTTTCTCAATCAGAATCCCGCTTTTACCCAGCATGTCATGCAGGACATCCGTCAGACGATTCGGCGTGACCGCAACCATGCCAGCGTACTGTTATGGGAGGTAAGCATCAATGAGGTGTACCCACCAGCTGAATTCCGCTGTCGTCAGGCAGAAGTTGCCCGCAGTGAATGGCGGGGTACAAAAAACTTTTTTACCAGTGGCGATTCTTATTTTACCAAGGCATGTTACGATGTCCCCTACGATGATTGGAACGGAGATTCGGGCAACCGCAACAATACCACCTATCCAGACAATGCCTTTTTGATCCGGGAGTATGGTGATTATGAATTCGGCGGTGGAAACAGTAGCACCAGGCAGCTGAGGGCCGCTGGAGAAAAGGGCATGCTTAAACAGGCCTGGAACTTCCAGTGGGCGCACAATAAGAACCAAAAATATGTGCCCAGAGCTATTGGTGATCTTACTTGGGCATTTTATGACGGCATTGCCGGCTGCGTGGTAGGGATAGAAGGCTGGGGGGTAGCGGACATCTTCCGCATTCCCAAGTATGGCTATCATTTTTTTAAGAGCCAGCAAGCAGCAAGGCTAAACCCACAGCTCCCGCTTGCCAGTGGCCCGGTGGTTTTTTTGGCTACTAACTGGACCCCTCAATCCGATCCATCAAAACTGGTGGTGTATAGTAATTGTGAAGAAGTGGCCTTGTACTTAGATGGGAAGCTGCTGGCTAGGCAAAAACCGGATAATGGGCCTGAAACCGGTCATGGATCAGCCTCGAACAGGGATCTTTATTACAATGGAGGCAATGCGAACAGATTACCGCACCCACCCTTTACTTTTAACATCGGCCAATATAAAGCCGGAACCCTAAAAGCGGTAGGTCTGATCGGTGGAAAGGCGGTAAAAGAGTATGCTGTATCCAGTCCCGGAAAATTGGCAAAGCTAACATTGGAGGCAGGCATCAATGGTATGGCATTTAAGGCAGAAGGCGATATGGTTTTTATCTACGCAAAGCTGTGTGATGAAAATCAGCAATTGTTATGGGACAGTAAGTCGCCCGTTACACTTAAGCTAAATGGTGATGGGGAATTAATTAGTCCGGCAATGGTAGACGCAGAAGCCGGCATTGCCACTTTTATACTGAGATCCGGCAAAACCAAAGGACAGGTGGTGATTACCGCAACCAGTCAAGGGTTAAAAAGTAAACCACTTGTATTGAAGGTTCATGGATAGCACATTATTTTTAAGATTTAAATCGATTATGATTATTGAAAAGTTGAGATGGAATGTGATTACGCTGATACTGGCCATCGTTCTGAGTACAGGGAGCGGCCTACAGGCGCAGCAATTAAACGCATCATCATTACCCATAAAGTACTTTCCTCATCCCCAGCGTATCCGTTATGATGGCGCCTGTATGAGCATTGAGGGTAAAGATGTTTTTATATATAGTGCTGCCTTTCATTATTTCCGCTGCCCGCAGGAGCTATGGCGTGATCGTTTCAAAAAGATCAAAGCAGCAGGGTTTAACACCGTGGAAACTTATATTCCCTGGAACTGGCATGAACGCAGTATGCCATCAGGACTGAATGATAATTCTAAATTTGACTTTAGGGACCTGAAAGCCTGGTTGAAGATGGCGCAAGATGAATTTGGTTTTTATACCATTGTCCGTCCCGGCCCGTTCCTTTGTGCAGAGTGGTCAGGTGGGGGCTATCCCCGCTGGCTGACTAAGTTTGGCCCTGGGAAAGGTGATCTGTGGCTGCGCAGCGCAGACCCTGAGCACATCAAATGGTCCGTTCATTGGTATAATGCCGTTTCTAAAGCCTTGGCATCGGAGCAGATTACCCGTAAGAAGAAAGGTCAGAAAGGGATTATCATGTTTCAGATCGAAAATGAATATGATGCGCACGGCACCAGGGACAAAGAAGTATTTTTAAAAGCTTTATACAGATCTTATAAAAACAATGACATCCAGGTGCCTTTATTTACCTGTCTTACCGGGCAGACCCGTGCGAGCAGAGACCCGGAACTCTCACAGGTGTTCGACTGTGATAATTACTACGTGGCCAATCTAAGTGATGCACCCAGCTGTGCCCGACGTATGTATGATCTGCGTAAATACCAGAACAATGCCCCAGGGTTTGTAACCGAATTACAGGGAGGCTGGTTTTCGCTCGTGACCGGGAGGCTGAGCGAAGAGCATTATTCCGATGCACGCCATTTTAAAGCGATCGGGCTAATGAGTATGCTTGGTGGTGGTACAGGCATCAATTACTATATGTTTTTTGGTGGTACCCATTTTGATGGTTGGGGTGCTAGGGGCATGACCACCAGTTATGATTATAACGCCGCTATTAGGGAAAATGGAGCAGTTGGACCAAAATATTTTGCTGCTAAAGCCCTGGGTGAATTTATCCATACCTATGGCGTAAAACTTGCAAGGTCCGTAGGCGGCCCATGTGAGCTTAAGGATGCGCCTAAAACACTTTTCGGTGGAATGCGCATAGCTCCGGATGGGACCAGATTTGTTTTTCTGCATAATACTGACCCAGAGAAGCCTTTGAAGGGGCGTGTAACTGTGGTGCCTGGTAAAATAGCCAAATCTACAGAGCCCATTTATAATGTGGATCAGAACGGAGAAAAAGTACTGATCAAAACAAGCACCCTTACCGGCGCAGAGACTGCCGCGGCTGAACCGTTTGCTGTTGATTTTAATTTACCGGATCTGGGCTCCCAGGTATTGGTTATTCCACCTGGAGCTACACCTGAACAAGGCAGGTGGAGCTCGATCGAACCAGAAAAACCGGCTCGTCCAGCTGTAAATATTGCACCCGTTCGTATTGCCACTGCCTTGCGTTATGACGATCCCATAAATGAAGCCAGGTGGAAACCACATGCAAAAGAAACATCCTTGTCAGATGCAGGGATCAATGATTTCAGGTATAGTCTGTACCGTTCAAAGGTTATTTTGAACAATACTGATATACAACGAGAAAACAGGTTGTTATTTAACATGTTTACCCGCGATATTGTGTCTGTACAAGTTAACGGCAGAATACCCCAGCGTCTTTTTCCAGATAAGGCAGATGCTCAGACCTGGATTACCAGGGGCGCTTATTCCCGTATCCGTCCAAATGAATTTGATAACCGCTTCGATGTAGGCGGGCTACTGAAGGCGGGAGAAAATGAAATAATAGTTGTCTATGAAAACCTTGGCCATGCACATGGTTATGTACCTATGGAAGAACCAGCCGGTATCAGACAGGCCGGGCTTTCTATCTCGGATACCGTACTGACCCATCCTTTGGAGTGGGAGCTGGCCGCTGATGCTGCGGGGATTACAAAAGGTTTTACCGAACCATCATTTAAAGCGGATAAATGGGAGCGGGTTACCCTGGATACAAAGGATGAGATTCCACACAAGGGTAACGGTGTTCAGCCTCAAAATGTACAAAACGGTTTATTTACCTGGTACAGGGTTGAATTTTCCCTGCCCGAACAGGATGAAAAAATCTGGGTGCCCTGGATGGCCAAAATTAATGCTTCGGGAAACGGGTATATGTGGTTGAATGGGCATAATATCGGACGTCACTGGGAAGCAGGCCCACAAAGGGAGTTCTTTTTGCCTGAATGTTGGTTGAATTTCGGAACTAAGAAAAACGTACTGGTGTTTGGGTTACGTCAAACAGTCAATGGAGCTGGTATTAAAGCTATTGAAGTGGCACCCTATCCGCAAAGCGCAGAGCAGAGATAATGAACTGCAGTGAAGGGAATGACATGATAATATAATAATATAGTTAAACACAAATGAGCTTATTTATGATTCAATGTTTTAATTTTTTTTACAGGCATATCTGTTTTGTATTTGCCTTGCTTATGCTTTTTGGACAGGCCAAGGCCCAACAGACTGTAATAGCGCATTATAATATGGGACGAACCGGTTCGGTAACTTATGCTACATCCCCAGACATATTGAAAGATTTAAGTGGGTCGGGGCATGATTTAAAAAGAAATGGGCAACCTGTTTTTTTTGCAGATGCTCCAGCCGATAAAAAACTCAGCGGAGAGGGCGCGATTTCTTTCAAAGACCGCGGAAGTTACAGCATAGCAGATAATTTTGGCAAAGCAGCTATGCCATTCGTACTGGAAGGCTGGTTTCAGGTAAATAGCCGTCAGGGGGCAGAAGAAAAGGGGAGGAATACAGGGATTGCAATGGCTTGTGGTGATGATAAAAATGGCTATGTATTGTCCCAAAAGGAAGATAAGTGGCTGCTGCTGATAGATGGAAAAGAAAGTTCAAATGGGTTTTTAAAAGCCGTCCCTGGAGAATGGATCCATATCGCTGTAATAAATGATGGCCGGGCCGTTTCGATTTTTGCAAATGGAATAAAAGTATTGGCGGGTTTGCCCTTGGCTAAGGGAGTTGCTGATAATTTCTCTATTGGAGCGATGGGAAAAGGGAGCTTTTTTAATGGATTGATATATGAAGTGAGGTTTAGTTCGCTAAATAAAACAAAGTTTGATGCAAGTAAACATCTATCCTTTAACGGCAAACAGCTGGCAAAAAAACAAAAGCAGGCTACAGATGAGCAACGTGCATTAATTGCTGCACTTGAAGATAATAAATCAATTGTTAAGGTAAAGGATTTTCCTGCTGTGCCTGAAAATTCAAAAGATTGGCTTGTTGAGCAGATCAAAACACCCGTACAGCTATTATTGAAAAAAGATCCGGGGCAACTCTCCGCGAAACTACTGTTGACCAATGGCCTGCTAAGCCGTGAATTTTATGTCGCAGGAAATCTGGCCTGCGTAGGACTAAAAAATGAATATACTGATGCACAATACCTAAGGGCCGTGAAACCAGAGGCCAGGGTAAAGATAGATAGTACCTGGTATGATATAGGCGGGTTTAGTGGACAGCCCGAAAAGTCATATCTATTAGCGGAATGGTACGGCAAGTTAATTGTTGAGCCCTCGGCGTTTCGTTTTGCAGGTATAGAGGTAATGGAGCCTACTGCACGTTATCCATGGCAGCAGAAATACAATGCAGCCCATGCTGATTGGCCGCCGAGGGGGCTACATGTTTTGATGCATTATAAAGCCCCGCTAAATAAGAACAACTGGCAAAATAAGCTACAGATCACGATACATTATGAGCTGTATGAAGGACTTCCTACTATTGCCAAATGGTTAACTATTGACAACAATACCGAATCTCCTTTTGTTGTGCGCGAAACAGAATGTGAGGTTCTAGCGGTAAATCAGGACCAGCTAAAGCGGATACATGTGGAGAGTGATTATTCCTTTGCCCTGGCCAATGCAGATACAGAAGGGTCAGCATTGATGCACTATAAAGGCACTCCCCCTGCATATCAGACCGGAAAAAGTACAACTGAATGGAGAACGGACGGAGAATATAATACCTGGGCGTCACACAATCAGGCCGAAGATAAGTTTCTGGGCTTTCCCCACCATAATTTATTGGTCAGTAGGGTTCCTATGGGCCCCTGTGAAACTGTAAAACCAAAACAGCAGTTTACCTCATTTACCACCTTCGAGCTATTGTATGATAATGACGACCGGGAACGACAGAGCTTAGCACACCGCAGGTTCTACAGAAAACTGGCTCCACAGGTGACAGAGTCTTTGATCTCCGCGGGGATTACCTCACACAACAAAACCCAGCTCAAAGGGTTTATTGATCAAATGGGAGAGCTTGGGTTTGAAAGATTGGATATTATGGCCTGGCCGGGTATTTCTCATGATAATCTGGATACAGGCTATGTTTCGCTATGGAAAGGTGTATCATCTTACGCGGCAAATAAAGGCATTATAATGGGAGGATATGAGCTACAGACAGCTTCCAGGGGCAGGGGAGCTCAATACGATTGTATTGATCCCCTTACCAATAAGCCAGGCAGTTTATTCGGGCAAAGTGTTTGTATTGCAAGTAAATGGCAAGACAAATATTTCACTGACATGTGGAGTTTCTTTGATAAAACAGGTTTGATGACCTATAGTATGGACGGGCCATATCATGGCGATGTGTGTGCATCCACGATACACCCTCATCATACCGATCTGTACGATTCCCAATGGCAACAGTGGAAACAACAGGTGCGTGTGATCCATGAACTTCAGCGCCGGAATATGTATGTGCCGATTCCCGACTGGTATTTTCTCAATGGTCAATCGGCAACGGGTATGGGCTACCGTGAGGCCAGTGCGAATCTGACCCCACAACAGCAATTACTGCTGGGCCGCCAGTATATTTACGATGGTACATGGCATAAAACCCCGACTATGGGCTGGATGACATTACAGCTGGTCGGTTTTTATACCAACGATGCCAGGGTGGGATTAGAACCGCTATCTGAAAATCTGGATAGATATGAAGTTGGATTGTTTCAGCACCTGGCCAGCGGATGCCAGTTCACAGTGAGGGGAAACAGACTTTATGATACCCCGGAAACAAAGCTAATGGTGGCCAAATGGGTGAAATGGTTTAAACAGCATCGAGCGATCCTTACCTCCGATATTATTCATGTAGCCCGCCCCACAGGGAGGGACGTTGATGCGATGTTACATGTTAACCCAGACATTGAGGAAAAAGGAATGTTCATCGTATTTAATCCTACCGGTAAAACAATTACCAAAAAAATGAAAGTACCTCTTTACTATACGGGCTTAAAAGGACAGGCAAAATTAATAGACCAAAATGGTAAAACAGGCATCCTTGACTTAAATGATAAGCAAGAAACATTTATTGATGTGACTATACCGGCCAATGGGTTCAGCTGGTTTATCATAAGGGGGTAGTTTTCTTATTGTTTTTAGCGTTCGTTATTCCAGGTATAAACCAGTATATAAGTAGTGGGAAAAGGATAACCAGTTCTGTGCACAAGGTTAGATGCTCTTGTGTACAGAACTGGTTTAATGATCCTGATCTTGCGGATTGTGGTGTCGGGCTTTTCTGCCCGATTCAACGGCCTGGTGCTGAAGATCGTATTGATCTGGTCTTGACTCATTAAATCGAACTGATGCGGACTGATTTTTTGATATAACCAGGATCATCAACAGTCTACATTTTCTTTTTGTTTATCCCGCAAAAAGATTTGAGATTGATTTTTAATTGTATTTAAAGCTCATTTAAAGTTTTTTTTTGCGAAAAAAACTTAAATTTATTTTTTATCATACTGGTTAATATCAACTAACCTGTTTATTCTTGCAGAAGATTTTGCATAATGTTGATGTACTTAATGTAACTGATCGTTCAGATAGGTTATTTTAATGGTTAAAGCCTGCTGTTATAATGAATCACGTATTGGCTCTATATTTTTTTTGCTTTTCTCTAATGATCAAAGATCGCTACAATGAAATTATCACAAATTAAACACTATTTTCTTTTCTGTTGCTTTGTTACCGGTTTTCTTTCCGCTGGGAAGTTATGTGCCCAGGGACATTCTGATGCCCATCCCAAAACACCGATCATGGGCTGGTCGAGCTGGAATAATTTCAGGGTGGCTATTGATGAAAAGATCATCAAGGCTCAAGCAGATTTTATGGTTTCCACAGGCCTGAAAGACGCAGGATATAATTTTGTGAATATTGATGATGGCTTCTTTGGTGGAAGAAACGGGAAAGGAGAGCTGTTGGTACATCCAAAACGTTTCCCTGGGGGAATGAAAGCCGTTGCAGATTATATCCATAGCAAGGGGTTGAAGGCAGGCATTTATTCTGATGCAGGCATCAATACCTGCGCATCAACCTGGGATAAGGACACAATCGGAGTAGGTTCAGGGCTGTACGGACATGACGAGCAAGATCTTACACTGATGCTAAAAACCTGGGGCTATGATTTTATAAAAGTAGACTGGTGTGGTGGAGAAACGCTGGGGCTGGATGAAGAGACAC
Organism: Sphingobacteriaceae bacterium; assembly: GCA_965284455.1. GTDB lineage: Bacteria > Bacteroidota > Bacteroidia > Sphingobacteriales > Sphingobacteriaceae > Pedobacter. Next base: position 2,339,857 of record OZ260086.1, on the reverse strand, counting down.
GTTACACGCAGCTGGCCAAACAGATTAAAGCAATTCGTCCAGATGTTTTATACAATGTCTGCAGGTGGCAGTTTCCGGGGAAATGGGTAGTTGGAATAGCTGATTCCTGGCGCATATCAGGCGATATCAGCAATCATTTTGAATCGATTCTTCATATTATTGATAAAAATGCTGATCTCTGGAAATACAGCTCTTCAGGTCATGTAAACGATATGGATATGCTGCAGGTTGGAAGAGGGATGTCTGAGGAAGAAGACCGTTCACATTTTACGATGTGGTGCATGATGAATTCACCGTTATTACTTGGTAATGATCTGAGAACGATCTCCAGGCAGACTTTAGAACTGGTTACGAACAAAGAAATCATAGCGCTTAACCAGGATAAATTAGGCTATCAGGCAAGAAGGCTCCAGCAAAAAAGTGGTGTTGAAATCTGGGCAAAACCTTTAATTTCTACAATGAGTGGACAAATTGCAGTAACACTGCTCAACAGGTCTGCTATACCAGCGTCCATTTCGATTGACATAGACAGTGTCGGGATTGTTTCAGCCCAGGGCTATCAGATCCGTGATTTATGGAAACATAAAGACTATGATTTGACAAAAACCAAAACAGCAACCTTCGAAATCCCTGCACATGGTGTAGTTACCTTAAAAATGACCGGTAAATCAAAACCATTTAACATTTTTCAGAGTGGAAAAATTAAGTAATCTTCTCTGCTTCAATGATCTTGGTATGCATAATTTAAACCAGCAAAACAAAGACTGATCGCTAAGCGGTACCAAGAACATTACGGATTTGGTTTGTTCTGGATTGGCCAAAAATATCACTGTACTGGTAAATTACCCGGTTTTAAGCTTTTAAAGTTTTTTCTGCATTTTCATCAAGGAAATAAGTCATAGCTGCGTTTTGCAGTTTTCTAAGGTTATTGGATGTTATTTCGCAGACCTTTTATATCAATAAAGGAAAAGGGGTGACCGCTAAAGAAAGTTACAATCTGCTTTCGGGTCGTGCGGTAAATAAGGATGTTGTGTTGAAAAACGGAGAAAAAGCGAACCTTTGGATTAAGCTGGATTTCACCGAACATACTCCAGAGAAAGGTTACAAAATTGACCCTTATGGCAAAAATTATGGCTTTAGTCTTAAAGAAACAATAGATAAATTTAATATACTGAATATGGAGAAGCCGGGTTTTAAGGATCAGTTGCTTAAAAGCCTTGAACGTGGAAATCTTCATGAGGTGTCGTTTATGAAGAATGGAAAGGAAACAACTGGTTTTGTTACAGCTAATCCCCATTTTAAAACGCTGGACTTTTATGATAAAGATTTAAGTCAGGTTTATAGTAAGGCCATAGATAGGCATGATGCGCTGGAAAAAAAAGAGGTGGATAAAGTGTCGGAAATGGTCATGGAACAAGAACCGGCTTCCAGAGAGAAAAAAGGAATTTCAAGATAATCAGTAGGCAATCAATGCATTTGTATAGGGGACTTTTAGTCCCCTGTTTTGTCATGTCCTAAATTTTTGTTAAAAATAAAATGAACTATGAGCATAGAAATATTAACTAAAGAAGATTTGACGAGCTTCGGAACTTTTTTGATTGAAGAAATCAAGAAGATCGTCAATATCAGAGAACCGGTCAAAAAGAGGTTTTTGAAGGGGTACGAGGCGAGAAAAATATTGGGTGTTTCGCAGGGGACTTTGCAGAACCTGAGGTTAAATGGAACACTTCCTTATTCAAAGATTGGGAGTATTTATTACTATGATTCCAAAGTGGTGGATGAGCTGCTAGAGGGGAAAACTGTAGGGACTGAAAAACAAAAAGTATAAGTATGACGGGTTTCGGAAAAGATAAAAAACTTAAGGAAGTTTTAATGGCTATCCATTCAGACGCTAGTATTACCACTACTGATATGGCTTTATTATATGCTATGATTATTTGTTATACTAAAGAGGAGCACAGGGAGTTTTTTCAGGTTTCACGTAGTGGCTTGATGGAAATAAGTAAAATTTCTTCAACGCGTACCTATCACAAGTGTATTAAAAAATTAATCAGGCTTGGGTACGTTGTTTATACCCCATCATACCATCCAAAATTTGGTAGCATGGTTTCTTGGGGTAAAATGGGGGGATTTAAAAGTTAGTTAGAAATTTTAAAGGTCCGTTTTATAGTCATTAGGTGTTTGCATCAATAAATGTATATCCACTTTAGCGATGTGATTTACATATATTGAATTTGATCAACAGTGTTTGAGGAAGAATAGAAGTTGTTAACTAAATGGATGTTTAACTTACCGATTTCATTTTTCCAGTATACATCTCTATAAGGCTAAGCGCCTTGGCACCTACAGGAACTTTGTGTAGTGTATGTTGCTGGAAGTTAAACTTTTCAATAAATATTGCTGTATTTCCTTTTATCTTAAGAAAGCCCTGCTCAAAGTAGTATTCTGCTACTTCATTTTCAGCGTCTCGGTTCCTAAGCCAAAAGCGGATAAATTCTCCGGTTTTGCAGTCATAGTACAGCCAATGATTATCAAGCTCTTCTTGATTGGAGAGCTCAATGATGAACATAGCATCATTTTCATAACAGGAGTGAATTGTAATCATATAAGGATAGCTTGCAAAAATAATAACAATTATTTGTTGAGCAGGATAAATGAGGTAAAAGTTGAACTAATTTAGGCTATATTTCGATCTGTGAAGACTGATTAACAATAAGTATTCTGTCACTCTTGATGGGCAGATATCCCAGATCAAAACAAAAATGGTAGGTGTCCCCATCTAATGTCGTATAATAACTGGTCATAAATTTAAAGTTGAATCCCTACTTTTCAAGCATACTCTTTTTAACCGTTATTTTTTCTCCCGCACTAAGTTTATGGAGTATACGGTAGTTTTTCAAGATTATTTTGGGTATTTCCTGGATAAATGGTGGATCAATCGCGGCTTCTTTCTGCCTACGGCGATTATTGAAACTGGTTCGGCAAAGGTCGTTGCAAAAGCGTTTATCTATTCTGCCATTGAGTTTTTCGCTACATTCTTCGCAATGGTGCGAGATCGGATCGTTGTCTGTTTTCATAAATAGGGCATTGGCGATTCATTATTAAATTTAAATATAATCTCTTGAAAGTGGTAATTGCTGGCGCAGGGGTGTCGCGTCGGGTGCTTACGAATAACCGATTTTAAACGTTTATAATCGGTTAATTTCCGTTTAAAACGTGATTGTAATGGAGTTTTGTGTAATCAATTTTTTACGCTATGAAAAACAGAACGATTGCTACAGAGACATTCAATTCCGGAAGAAGAAACTTTTTTCTGGACTTTAAAATGGCTAGGAATAATACTAATTATATACAGATTACCAGAAGTGATGAACAGCGGGACGGGAGTTACACCAGACGCCGGATCGTTGTCTTTCAGGAAGATTTTGAATTTTTGATTTCGGCGTTTTGTTCGCTTTTTACAACAGCGACGCAAATTGGAGAACGGGAAAAGTCTGTACTCGATTTATTTCACGAGAAAAAGCAGGAGCGTATCTATGGAATTAAGGCGCTACTAGTGGAGTTAAGGCCAAGGGAAAAACTTTTATTGACAGGAGGGAATACCATGAAAACAGCGGAATTGCTGGCCATACTGATTGGCTCAGGAACACCGGATAATAGCGCGCTGGATATCGGCAATGAGATATTTAAAACCAGTGCGTTTGACCTCAAAGGGTTGGCAGGTATGAAACATTCAGATCTGTCACGGTTTAAAGGCATTGGTTCAGCAAAATCCAGTGTCGTGCTGGCAGCTATTGAACTTGGCCGAAGAATCTTCAGCTAACAATTGATTTTTAATGTTTGTTATTAGTTGAGTTTCTCACTCACTTAAGATATATACCCAGGAGGCAGCTTGCCTCCTGAGTATATTTGCTTATTTATATCATGTCAGGCCTGAAGCCGATACGCTGTCTGGGTGCTGGTTCAGGTATTGGTGGCGCGATAAGTTCATCTAAATACTTAAATACAATTTCCAGATTTTTATCTTGGTTGTCGAGACGATTTTTGATCTTTTCGATTTCTTGTCTTAAAACTGTGCTTTGTGCAATTGTAGAACGGATTTTGGTAAATGTTCTGATGATTTCGATGTTCACCAGAATGGCCCGTTCACTGTTCAGGACACTTGAAAGCATTGCCACTCCCTGTTCTGTAAAAGCCATAGTCCGATATTTTGAGTACGTTCCGTGTCCTAAGGTGCCAAATTGGCGCCTTAGGATTTTCTGTTCATCATCGCTAAGTTCAAACATAAAATCTTCAGGAAACCGAATCAGATTGCGTTTTACCTGTCGTTTTAATTGCTTGTTCTCAACTTGGTATAGCGCAGCAAGATCCGAATCCAGCATTACCTTTAAGCCGCGGAAATGAAAGATTTTTTCGATGATATTTTGTTCTACGGGCATGTTGTTGATCTCGATCATAGCTTATTTTGTAATGGTGTAATTGTAGACGGTGTTTTTAGCCACAGGTTTTTCGGTAGCTAGTTTCTCTTTGAGTGCTGCCATATCTCTGCCAACTTTTACATCCAGGGTTTTAGCGTAGTGTTGTGTTGTTCTGATGTCCTTGTGTCCGAGCATTTTACTTACTGTTTCGATGGGAACTCCGTTCTGGAGGGTGATCGTTGTGGCAAAAGTATGGCGGGCAATGTGGTAGGATAGTGGGATTTTAATGCCACATAAATCTGCGATTTCTTTTAGGTAAGCATTCATTTTTTGATTAGAGCTAACCGGGAAAGCTTTATCTTGATCGATGGATAGTGGATGATTCTTATATTTATCGAGCAAGGTGATAGCCTTTGGCAACAGTGGTAACCTGGTTGGAGTGCCTGTCTTTTGTCGGTTGATGATAATCCATTTTTCATCCCTGTTTTTATCAATGATTTGCGATCTTTTCAACTGATAAATATCTATATAAGCAAGTCCGGTGTAGCAGCTAAAAAGAAATATATCTCTTACGCGGTTCAATCTCTCATTATCAAATTCCCAGATTTCCAAAGAAGTTACTTGCTCTTCAGAAAGGCAAGGTCGTTCAATTAACTTAACTTTCGCTTTAAAATTAGCAAAAGGATCACTTGTTAGCCATCCATTGGCCAGACAGCGTTTAATTATTTTTTTGAGGTTCTTAATGTATTTTACTGCTGAGTTGTTGTTACATTTTCTGGTTGTCCTTAAAAAAAAATCATAGTCGGTGATGAACTGATGGTCAATCTTCCGGATATCAATGTCTTTGACTTTATATTTTTCTTTTAGGTATTGAGTGATGTGTCGGAGTGCGGTTTGATAACGGAGGAGTGTCATAGGCGCATATTCTACACCTACAAGTGTAGCCATTTCTTCATTATGCATGGTAAATACCTCTCTAAGTTTTCGGACTTTTTGACCTCTACCAAGGAATTCGTCCATTAAATTTTGTGCCGTGAGGTCTTCATTCAATAGTAAAAGATGTCGATGTGCCTCGTGTACCTTGGACTCTAGCTGGCGTAAATACAAGTTCAATGTTTTTGCCATCGTCGTTCGGCCCTTGAATTTACCATTGTCCCAGTCCGTTTCGCCACACTGTTTGCCTGTCGCAACTTCTGCGCGTTTTTTGTCAACCGTAATCCTGAGATATACGGAAGAACAGCCTTCTTGGTCTGTGTTTCTTTTCTTCAAAAAGAAGAGTAAACTGAAATTTCTTTTCATAAAAGTAATCTTAAAAGGTGAATAAAGTTAAGATTGCATTCAAAAAAAGTCAAGATGTTTACAAGGTAAACTGGTTGATAATCAGTTTTTTAACCACCTAAAAAGTTCCTCAGGTGCTTTCATTTCCTGAGGCACCTTTTAAGGCACCTTATATATGCGTTATTTGGTCAAAAAAGCCACTAAATACCAAAAAACAAAAGCCTGTAAATTGTTGATTTGCAGGCTTTTAGTGTTTTTTGGTGATTTCTGATACTGATTCCAGTGGAGCCGAAGGGAGTCGAACCCTTGTCCAGTTGTGAGATAAATTATACCTTCTACATGCTTATTTTTCAATTGATTTTCGGGAAATAAACCGGCTGAAAACCGACCTTATTTAAATCCTTAGATACTTTATCTCACTTTAAGTCGCATCTCCTTAAAGCCAGCTTTGTTGTTTCGATGCCCCAGATTCTAACCCAACAATGCAGCAGTTAGAGGGACAAAAGCTAAGCTAGTTCTAAACTAGGCAGCTAAGGCGTAAGTATTTTCGCCAACTAAAATGTGATCGTTCACTTTAAGTGCTCTCCGAACAACGCACTGCATGCTAACATAACCTTCGCCACCCTGTCAAATCCAAGAACGGCCCCAGGTTTTCCATTTACAATTATCAATTGTAAAATAGAACTACAAATATACAAATTTATTGGTTAACTGGTTAATTGTTTAACTGTAAAGATCCGCTAAACAATTAACCAATTTAAACAGTTTATACGATTAACCTCTGGATTACGCTTGTCTTCCAGGGTATTGTTGTAAAGCGATTTCCAAACAATCCATGGCAGCATTTAAATCATCCGTATTCAACACATAGGCCATGCGTACTTCGTTTTTACCCGATCCTGGTGTAGAATAGAAACCTGTAGCAGGTGCCATCATTACCGTTTGGTTATTGTGGTTAAATTCTTCTAGAATCCACTGGCAGAATTTGTCTGCATCATCGATCGGGAATTTAGCCACCACATAAAATGCACCACCTGGATTAGGGCAGAAAACACCATCAATATTGTTTAAACGGCCAACTAAAGTATCGCGGCGTAAAGTATATTCGGTATTTACCTTTTCAAAATAGCTATCGGGAGTATCAACAGCAGCTGCACCCGCAATCTGCTCTACCATACCCGGACTTAACCTCGCTTGTGCAAATTTCAATCCCGAAGCAATTACTTCTTTGTTTTTCGTTATTAGACAGCCTAAACGGGCACCACAGGCGCTGTAACGCTTAGATACCGTATCCATAATAACTACATTTTCATCAAGGCCATCTAAATGCATCGGAGAAATAAATTCTCTTCCATCATAGCAAAATTCGCGGTAAGCTTCATCTGAGAACAAGAACAGGTCGTATTTTACACAAAGTGTTTTTAAAGCTTCAAGCTCTTCCCTCGAGTATAAATAACCGGTCGGGTTATTCGGGTTACAGATAATAATCGCTTTGGTTTTTTCAGTAATCAGCTTTTCAAATTCAGCAATTGGAGGTAAAGCAAAACCATTTTCGATGTACGATAAAATAGGTTTTACCACAACATTACTCATGCAGGCAAAGCCATTGTAATTGGCGTAAAATGGTTCAGGGATAATAATCTCATCACCTTCATTTACACAGGTTTGCATGGCAATGGTAATGGCTTCAGAGCCACCAACCGTCACCAGTATATTTTCGGGGCTAATGTTGTAACCCAGTTTATTGTAGTATTCGGTAAGTTTTAAGCGGTAGGCGAGGGTACCTTCTGATGGCGTATAGGCCCAAACATTAAAATCAATGTTTTTAATGGCATTTAACATCCCTTCCGGTGTTTCAATATCAGGCTGGCCAATATTTAAATGGTAAACCTTTTTACCATCTTTTTTAGCTTTATCAGCAAATGGAGTTAACTTTCTAATGGGCGATGCAGGCATCTGCACACCTTTTTGTGAAATTTTTGGCATGGCACAAAAATAAAAAAGTCCCGATGAAAATCGGGACTTTTTAAAATAATATCGTTTAAAAAATTACTTTGAAGCTGGCGCAACGGTTTCGCCTTTAATATAAAGTACTTTAACCGGTGTTTTTGCATTAGAAGTAATGGTTACTGCTTTAGAGAAAGTAGATGGACCAGCGGCAGCATTGAAAGTTACCGAAATTACACCTGTTTCACCTTTTTTAAGTGGAGTAGAAGTGTATTTAGGAACTGTACAACCACAACTTGCCTCAGCTTTGCTGATAATTAATGGCTCTTCGCCAACGTTGGTGTATTTAAAATCGTAAGTTACAGGTTTGTTTAAAACAATTTTACCAAAATCATGTGTTTCCGACTCAAACTTAAATTCTGCAGGTTTAGTTTGTGCGTTTGCAGCAATACCAAAGCCTAAAACAAAAGCGAATAATACTAAGATCTTTTTCATGTTATGCGGGTGTATTTTATTTTTAAATAACTAAAACAAATTTAATGTTTTCAAATTAAAACAAAAACTATTCCAATTATATTTTACAATTCCATATATAATTTTACATAAGAGGATAAAGGCAAACTTTTAATTTTGTCTATATTTGCCGCAACCAATCTTTGATTACTATGCAGAATGAAAAATTGATTACCAATGCTATTGATGCTGCTGAATTGAGTTTTAACGATTTTAAATCAATCGTCATAAACGACTACAGAATAGCCGTTGAAAGCAGGCAGGCCAGTGTTTTAGGACGAAGAGAGGTGCTTACCGGCAAGGCTAAATTCGGCATTTTTGGCGATGGTAAGGAAGTACCACAGGTGGCGATGGCGAAAGCATTTAAGAACGGAGATTGGCGTTCGGGCTATTATCGCGATCAAACCTTTGCCTTTGCTACAGGTATTTCGACAATTAAAGAATTTTTCGCTCAGCTTTATGCCAATCCGGCTAATGGGGCAGACCCTTTTTCGGGCGGCAGGCAGATGAACTGTCACTTTGCAACACAGTCCATTAACGAAGATGGGAGCTGGAACGATTTAACACAAATTAAAAACTGCTCTTCCGACATTTCGCCAACTGGTGGTCAGATGGCTCGTTTGGTTGGTTTGGCCTATGCCTCTAAATTATTTAGGGAAAATAAAGAACTCGATTATTTAAAACACTTTTCGGTTAATGGAAACGAAGTGGCTTTCGGTACCATAGGTAATGCTTCTACATCAGAAGGGGTGTTTTTTGAGGCCATAAATGCTGCTGGTGTACTACAGATACCCATGGCCATTTCTATCTGGGATGATGCTTACGGTATTTCTGTACCTGCAAAATATCAAACCACTAAAGAAGATATTTCTGAAGTATTAAAAGGTTTTCAGCGCGATTCTGAAAAACCTGGATATGAAATTTATAAGGTAAAAGGATGGGATTATCCTGCCCTTTGCGAAGTCTATGAAAAAGCCATTAATATTTGCAGAGATGAGCACGTGCCTGTGCTGATTCACGTTACAGAACTTACTCAGCCTCAGGGGCATTCAACTTCAGGTTCGCACGAAAGATATAAATCGAAAGAACGTCTTGGCTGGGAAAATGAGCACGACTGCATCCTCAAAATGCGTGGCTGGATGCTCGATTCGGCAGTGGCTACTGAAGAAGAAATTCTAGAAATTGAAAAAGAAGCCAAACTTTTTGTGCGTAATGCTCAAAAAGAAGCCTGGAATGAGTTTTTGGATAGTATCAGACCAGAGCAGAAGCAAGCGGTTGACCTGGTTAGCGCAGTGGCTAAGCACCAACCCGAACTGGCTAAAATTGCAGCTACACTGGCTTCTACTGTCGATGCACAACGTAAAGATGTATTTAGTGCTGTACGTAAAGCCATTCGTTTATCAACAAAAATCAATTCGCCTGAGCGTGATGAACTTTTAGCATGGTATAAGAAACAGGAACCACTAAATTACGACCGTTATAACTCAAAACTGCATACCGATGGGATGGAAAGCCCAGATATGATTCCTGTGGTTGATGCCGTGTACGACGAGCTTTCAAAGATGGTTGATGGCAGGGAAGTACTGAATGCCTGTTTTAACGAAAACTTTGCCCGCGACCAGCGTTTGGTAGCTTTTGGCGAGGATTTAGGTAATATAGGTGATGTGAACCAGGGGTTTGCAGGTTTGCAGGCCAAATATGGAGAGTTAAGGATTACCGATACAGGAATAAGGGAAATGACCATTATGGGGCAAGGTATTGGCCTGGCGCTACGTGGCTTAAAACCTATTGCCGAAATACAATATTTAGATTATTTAATATTTGCCTTAAATGTATTGAGCGACGATTTAGCTTCGCTCTCGTACCGTACAAAAGGGATTCAGAAAGCGCCGGTTATTGTACGTACACGTGGCCACAGGCTCGAAGGTATTTGGCACTCAGGTTCTCCAATTGGTATGCTACTTGGCTCGTTAAGAGGTTTGCACCTTTGTGTGCCGCGTAACATGACGCAGGCTGCCGGTATGTACAACACTTTGTTCAGGGCCGATGAACCTGCAGTAGTAATCGAATGCTTAAACGGTTACCGCCTTAAAGAAAAATTACCCGTTAATGTGGGCGAGTTTACTGTTCCCTTAGGCAAAGCAGAGGTACTGGAAGAAGGAACTGATATTACGGTAATTTCTTACGGATCTTCTTTAAAGATTGTGCAGGAAGCTGCAGAAGAATTAGCACTTTTGGGTATTTCTGTCGAAATTGTTGATCCGCAAACGCTTTTGCCTTTCGATATCAATCATGTTTGTGTAAGCTCACTTGCTAAAACCAATAAATTATTGGTGCTAGATGAAGATGTGCCCGGAGGTGCGTCTGCATACATTCTGCAAAAGGTGCTCGAAGAGCAGAAAGGTTATTTTCATCTGGATGGACAGCCTAAAACTTTAACAGCAAAAGCACATCGCCCACCTTTTGGTTCAGATGGCGATTATTTCAGTAAACCTTCGGTTGATGATGTAATTGAAACCATTTACCAGATGATGCACGATGCTAATCCAAATAAATATCCTGCGCTTTTTTAAAGCCATTTATTGAATTGTTTAGGGCGTATAGTTTATTTATTAAATAACTGTAAATCATTTTATTACATATTTTGTATTCCTTAATGGAGTAAAATACACGGTTTTTTTAGCTATTGAGTAAGTATTCGATTACTGAATGATCGGATTTTTATATACATTTATAAACCAAACCCTATTTTTGTTATTTCAGTATGTCCCAAGTCATCCCCATTGGAGATTGCTGTATGATGCAAGTTTTTTGTTTATCCTTCATAAATAATCACCAGTTTTTTATTGTAGGATGAATAAGCGCCTTGTTTTCAATCGGTTGATTAATAAAACTTATTTATTTAAGATAGGTATTGTATTTACTTTGTTCTTATTTCTGGGCTTAACCGGCTTTGCCCAAACCAATGCTTCACAAAAAAAACTCGATAGTCTTTTAAACCTAAATGAAAATAATTTAAAGACTGATTCTTCCAAAATAAAAATCCTGACTGAAATTTACCGCCAGTACATGCGGATGAAAAATGTAGATAGGGCAGAAGAGTTTCTCAACAAAAGTATTCAGTTATCGCATGAAAAAAATCTGAAGAAGTTTTCGGCTATGGCCTATTACCGAAGGGGTTTGATGTATCATGGTAGGTCAAATTATCAAAAAGCTGAAGAAAACTATTTAACAGCGGCTAGCGAATTTGCATCGATTGGTAATTTAGATATGACCGCCGGTACCTATTTAAACCTTGGTGCGCTATATGGCAGTATACCCGATTATGTTAAGGCCTTAGAAGTAAACCAAAAAGCAATTTCTATTTACGAAAAACTCGGTAACGAAACCGATATGGCGAGCTGTTATACCAATATATCGGGCATTTATCAGAGCCTGGGTAATCAAAGTCAGGCCCTTGTTTACCTCAAAATGGCACTAAAGGTATTTGCGCAGGAAGGCGAAAACTCGCGTGGTGTAGCTGTTGTTTATGGTTTAATTGGTACAAATTATTTCGAGGCATCAGACCGCGAATTGAGTGAAATGAAGGTTTTACCCGGCCAGAAAGTAAAACTGGCTTTAGAGTACTACAATAAATCGTTAAAGGTATCCGAAGCGATAGCTGATGTTGGTTTGATAGCCAGTGTTAAGCGTAACCTGGCCGATTTGTACAGTTCGATAGGGCAGCAGGAACAAGCTTTGAAATCTTACCAGAAATCGGTCGAGTTGAGCAGGGATGGTGAAGATCAGGAAAGTTATGCCTCCAGTTTATATGCACTTGGCAATTATTACCAAAAAGAAAATGATTTGGGAAATGCAATTGTGCTGCTTAACCACAGCTTAAAAATTGCCGAAGAAAACAGATTGCTGGATATTGAAAAACAATCTTGCTTAGGCTTAAGTGCCGTGTATGAAAAACAGAAAGATTACAACAAGGCCTTAGCTTATTACAGGCAGTATATTGGTGCAAGGGATAAAATTTTTGATCAGGAAAAAGAAAAGGAAATTACCAGGAGGCAAATGCAGCTCGATTTTAGTGTGAAGGAACGCGATTATCTGCTCAAACAAAAAATTACAGATGGAGAGCTAAAACGGCAGCAACAAGAGCTGGTATTAAAACGGCAGCAGCTGGCCCTGAGCGATAAGGAGAAAGCTTTAGATTTGCTTACATTCCAAAAGGCAAAGGCCGATCTGGATATTCAGCGTTTAGCACAGGAAAGTAAATTTGAAAAGGTAAAATTCCAGGCGCAAATGGCTGCCGAGGTAAAAGATAAACAGATTAGTAAACAACGCCAGCAGATTAAGCTCGATGAACGCGTAAAATTACTGCTCACCATTGCCATTACCTTAATTTTGATTATTGCCGTTGTAATCTATTTTAACCAGCGGAAAACTACCAGGCTTAACAAAATTATCAATACCCAAAAACGCGAACTGGAGCAGTTGAGTAAGGTAAAAGACCGCATCTTTAGTGTGGTAAGTCATGATATGCGTACTCCTGTTAATTCACTTATTTCATTTATGCAATTGCTGGAGGGTGGAAACATTGAACAGGAGAAGCTAAATCGTTATGCAGCATCGCTGAAAAATAATTTAACCTATACCTCTACCATGATGGAAAACCTGCTAAACTGGGCTGCCAGCCAAATGCATGGTTTTAATCCTTGTTTAGAAACCCTAGATATTCAAGGTTTGGTACACGAAGTGATGGGATCGCTGCAGGATCAGGCCATTGAAAAGGAGTTAAATTTACAAAATTTAATCCCAGCCGGTACCACGTGTCTGGCCGATGCCAATATGCTAAGCCTGGTAATCCGCAATATTGTAAATAACGCGATTAAATTTACCCCCAACGGCGGTTCAATTGAAGTAAGTTCGGTTAATGGCACCAATCATTTAGAAATTAAAATTTCTGATAATGGCATTGGTTTAACTCCGGTTCAAATCGATCATTTTAACAAACCGGGTTATCTTGGAGGTGGGGTAAGTACACCGGGTACCAACAAAGAAAAAGGAACAGGACTGGGTTTACTCCTTTGCAGAACGTTTATCGCCCTCATGAACGGGAAAATCAGTGCAGGCGTTAATCCGGCAGGAGGAAGCTTCTTTAAGATTCTACTGGGTAAATAACTATTTTAAAAAGCGAGAAAGGATCTTCTTATCAATCGATTTTTCAAGCAGTTCCTGCCTGTTGGTTGAGCTGATGGGCACGGTGAAATTATGGTCTAAATGTACCTCATGATTGGTTAAGGTAGTAATATGGTTAATATTGATGATATATTGCTTATGTACCCGCGCAAAAAGCTTAGCAGGTAATTGTTTCTCCAGGTTTTTTAAACTAACTAAAATTACATGCTTATCAATACTGGTGAAAAGTTTCGAAAAATCGCCCATACTTTCAATGTAAATCACATCGTCGTACTTTAATTTGGTAATTCCTTTAGTTTCTCTGAAAAAGAAGTGATTATCTTCTTCACTAGCTGGTTGTTCATCGTGTATGATATCCTTTCCAACCAGCTTTTTAAGTTCGAGGTACTCGATGGCTTTGTTGGTAGCCTTTAAAATACGTTCGAAAGTAGCCGGCTTTACAATAAAATCTAAGGCATCCAGATTAAAACTTTCAGCAGCATACTCACTAAAAGATGTGATAAATATAAATAAAGGCTGTTTTTTAAGGCTTTTTAGCAAATCCATACCCGAAAGTTCAGGCATATCAATATCCGAATAAACAATATCAACGCTTGTTGAAGCTAAAATCTGTGAGGCTTCTATGCCGTTGCTGCAAACTGCTAAAATGTTTAATGACGGGATTTTTTTGAGGTGCATTTCTATTGCATCTCTTTCTATTTCGTTATCATCAACGATTAAGCAGTTGTACTTCATTTAGGGATAGTGCTAGTTTATTTAGTTAGAGAACAAAGGATTTACACTTAAAGTTTCAAATTTAATCGAAAATGTGAATTATTGTGTAAATCCCAGTAATTTTTTATCAATCCCCTCTAATAGAAATTATTTGCGGTGTTTCTTTTCGCCGGTGTATAACTTTTCGCCAGCCACGACTTCCAGTTGTAAGTCGTTTTCTTCGGGTGGCACCGGACAGCGGTAGCCGTCACTGTAGGCGCAGTAGGGATTATAGGCTTTATTAAAGTCTATTTCTATTTGGTTATTTGCAATTGCTTTGGTGTCCAGATCAATATATCTTCCGCCTCCATAAGTGGTTTTGCGGTTGGTTTCGTCGGTAAAAGGCAAAAAAAGATGGTCTTTATAAACCGGATTGGCCGAGAGTGCCACACTTTTATATAAAGTCATTTGCAGTTTTTTACCATTTAAGCTGAAACTGACATGCGCATACCTGAAGTAATCGCTGCTGGTACCATCGTAGGTAGGCATTTTGAAAACTTTTTCGTTTTGAAGCAGCGCTACATCAGCTAAAACTCTATAAGTACTATCAGCGTCGTAGAAATGGAGGTTTTCCAGGTCTTTTTTCTTTAAGGGAGAGCGGCTGTCAGTAATAAAATCCTGTTTATAAGTTTCCCGGTGCTTTGCAATTTTTTCGGTATAACTTTGAGCAAAGGCATTTAAGCTAATGAAAACGAACAGAACAGGCAGGAATCTTATCATAGGATTAAAGGGTACTTACTTTGTTTCTCAAAAACTGATCGGCTAAAACCAATGCAGCCATCGCTTCTACAATTACTACTGCCCTTGGTACCACACATGGATCGTGGCGACCCTTGCCTTTAATTTCGGCAGCTTCGCCGGCGGCATTAATGGTTTGCTGGTTGTGCATAATGGTTGCAACCGGTTTAAAAGCTACTTTAAAAGTAATGTCCATTCCGTTCGAAATTCCACCTAAAATGCCACCTGCATAATTGGTAGTGGTTTTAAAGACTTTCGAATCGGCTGCTTTGGGTTGGGGGATATCGTTGTGTTGCGAACCTCTTAATTCGCTTCCGGCAAAGCCAGAACCATATTCGAAACCATGAACAGCGTTAATGCTTAGCATGGATTTGCCTAAATCGGCGTGCAGTTTATCAAAAACTGGTTCGCCCAATCCAGCCGGACATCCTTTTACCACACAGCTAATTTTTCCGCCAACGGTGTCACCGTCTTTACGGATGGCGTCAATAAATTCGACCATTTCGTGTGCAGTTGCCGGATCAGCGCAACGCACAATATTTTCTTCCCTGATTTGAAGTAAAGCCGATAAATCGTTGCTTTCCAGGTTTGGTGCTTCAATTGTTCCCACAGCTGTTACGTGCGCAAATATTTCAATGCCTTGTTGTTTTAAAAACAGTTTGGCAATTGCACCTGCGGCTACGCGGGCAGCAGTTTCTCGTGCCGATGAACGGCCACCACCGCGGTGATCGCGAATGCCGTATTTAGCATCGTAAACATAATCCGCATGGCTTGGACGATAAACATCAACATTATGACCGTAATCTTTTGAACGCTGATCTTCATTCGGGATTAAAAGTGCAATAGGGGTACCTGTGCTTTTTCCTTCAAAAACGCCCGACAGAACCTGAACGGTATCGCTTTCTTTTCTTTGTGTAGTAATTTTCGATTGACCTGGTTTGCGTTTATCCAGTTCTGATTGGATAAAATCCATATCAATATCCAATTGTGCCGGACAGCCATCAATAATTACCCCAATGGCTACGCCATGAGATTCGCCAAAAGTTGTGATGCGAAATAGTTGTCCGAAAGAATTACCTGCCATATTTTTAATAAGTGAATGGTTGATTATTTAAATGAGTGAATGATCACTCTTGATTTTTTAGGTTTAGTTTTGATTAATGCGATGCTTGATGTTTTTATACAAATGCGGGCTTAAAATCAAAAATCTTTAACCTTGATTTTACACATTTCTCCGGTTTTTAAATCGTGCCAAACTATTCCCTCAATCCCAGTATCGTTTCCGAATTTTGTTTTTTGTTGAGGCAGCCAAGCTTTTAAACCCTCGAAATCTGTTGGTACATCATTATATTTCACTTTTTCAAGCCAATCTGGAAGTGAAAAAAAGAATAAAGTATGGCCAGTAATGTTCAGTGTGTTTCCCTGTATTTTTTCACCTAATGCCTCTGCACTCCATTCGCCATCCGGAACGGTTGAGAAATCGGTATTTTCTAACGCTTCAAAAATGTAAGAATCGCCCTTATCCTTTTCGTTCGCGTCTACATACCAAGGATCAGTTATACCACTGTTTTTTTGATTTTTATCGGGATTTCTTCTTTTTTCAACCCTAACAACAGTATGGTTTCTCACCGTAATACGAACATTTGTACCATCGAGTTTTTCTGTTGCAATTGCATTTTGGAAATCAAAACCTGTTACAATCAGTTTTTCATTTACTCTTCGATTGGTTTCAAAGTTTCTGTCAAAAATTGTAGGTATTTTTCTCATATCGTTTTTAGGTTTAAGAATCTCTCCCTCAAATCTCCTTTACTTCAAACCCGGCTTTCTTCAAATCCTCCCAGTAATATGGATAAGATTTTTCTACTACCTGCATCTCTTCAATCTCCACTTCGTTGATCAATAGTGCAAGCGGAGCAAAAGCCATCGCCATACGGTGGTCCTCGTAGGTTGCAATGGTAATTTTATCAGGGAAATGAAGGTTATCGGTATTTAAGGTATAAACCAGGTTATCTTCAGTTAAAGTAACGCCAATTTTAGCCAGCTCGTTTTGTAAAGCCGCAATACGGTCGGTTTCTTTAATTTTTAAGGTTTCAAGTCCGGTAAAAGCCATGTTTTTGCCTAATGCGGCTGCAATAACTACAATAGTTTGCGCTAAATCAGGGCAGGTTTTAAGGTCAAGCACCTGATTGGTATCTAATGATAAACCCAGGTTGCTGATCGAAATCCCTTTTTCTGTTTTGCTGGTTGCGATGCCGAAAATTTTCATGATTTTCTGGATCTGGCTATCGCCTTGTAAGCTTTTATCTTTTAACGCCGGTAAGCTGATTTCAGCCTCTTCAGCCAAAGCCGCAATGCTATACCAGTATGATGCTGCGCTCCAGTCGGGCTCAACAACAAGTGTTGCCGGTTTAAAAGCCTGTGGTTTTATCGAAATCAAATTGCCTGTCCAGGTGTGTGCTATACCCACTTCTGCAAGCATATCTAAAGTCATATCTACATAAGGCTTAGAAGTAAGTTCGCCCTCTATTTCTAAAGTTAAGCCTTGAGGTAACACAGGGGCAATCATCAACAATGCAGAAATATACTGACTACTGATATCGCCTTTAATTTTTACTTCAGCTGCTTTTTGATTCAACGGGCCAATAATGTTCAAAGGAGGAAAGCCTTCGGCTTCAGCATAAGAAATATCGGCACCAATGGTTTTTAATGCTTCAGCCAAAATCCCGATCGGCCGTTGTTTCATGCGCTCGGTTCCGGTTAGCAGGAAATTACCGTTTTTAGCCGAAAGATAGGCCGAAAGAAAACGCATTGCAGTTCCTGCTGGGCCCACATCTACTGTTTTCGATTCTTTAATTTCAACTTCTAATTCTTCTTCAAGATTATTCAGAATGCCATTTAAGGTAACTGTATCAGCTGCGTTAGATAAATTCTCTACTTTAACCAGTTTCTTGCTTAAAGCGCTTATAATTAACGCCCGGTTGCATTCGCTTTTAGAGCCTGTTAATTGGATTTCCGTATTAATATTCTTGGTTCCTTTAAAAGAAACTAAGGCATTTTTTGACATTTTATTCTGTTTTATGCTCAAATGTAAGTGTCAGATGGAAACATCTGACACTACACTATATATTATTAATTGTCATATTCCTTCGACGGGCTCAGGATGACACTGCTTTTAGCTCTAGTCTTTCAGCTATCTATGCTTTAACCTCAGTATGTTGCTCTGCAGCGATGCCTTGCTCAGCTTTACCAGCATTCATAATTTCAGTTTGCTTGCGGATCGACTCACCGTGTACCAATTCTAAGAATTTTTCGGTAAAGTTTAAGTCTAATTTTAACGCTTTTGCAAAAGCATGACCTTTTTGAATAATTGCATCCCAACGGTTAACCTGTAAAATAGTTACCTGGTTATCGCGTTTAAATTCACCAATCTTCGCTACAATAGCCATACGCTCACCTAATTTTTGTAATAAGATATCGTCAATTTTATCGATTGATTTACGTAATTCAGCTAATTTATCAGCAGAAGCTTCGTTTGCTACTTCTGGTTCACGCACGGTTAAGCGGTCAACTAATTCTGCTAAGGCAGCTGGTGTAACTTGTTGTTTAGCATCTGTCCAGGCTACTGAAGGATCAACGTGTGATTCGATCATTAAACCTTGCATATCTAAATCCAATGCTTTTTGCGAGATGTAAGGGATTAACTCACGGTTACCGCAAATGTGGCTTGGATCGTTGATGATAGGTAAATCAGGGCAAAGTGTTTTTAACTGGATAGCAAGTTCCCACATTGGTTCGTTACGGAAAGAGCTTTTCTCGAATGAAGAGAAGCCGCGGTGGATAGCACCAATTTTAGTAATACCTGCGCCATTGATACGCTCAATTGCACCAATCCATAATTGTAAATCAGGGTTAACCGGGTTTTTAATCAATACAGGAACATCATGACCTTTTAAAGCATCAGCAATTTCCTGTACGGTGAAAGGGTTTACAGTAGAACGTGCACCAATCCAAAGGATATCAACACCTGCAGCCAAAGCTTCTTCAACGTGTTTTGCGTTTGCAACCTCAACGGCTGTTGGTAAACCAGTTTCTGCTTTAGCGCGTTTTAACCACTCTAAACCAATGCTCCCAATACCTTCGAATTCTCCCGGACGGGTGCGTGGCTTCCAGATACCTGCCCTTAAAACTGATACTTTACCGGTTGCAGCCAGTAAATGTGCAGTAGTTAATAATTGTTCTTCAGTTTCTGCACTGCATGGTCCAGAAATGATTAACGGTTCGTTGTTTACGTTTAACCAGGTGTTTAATGGCTGGATGTTTAAATTTAGTTTCATGATGATGGGGGTGTTTAAAGTCCGGGGCCGTTGTCGGAAGTCCGGAGTTATATTTTAATTTTAAATTGTTTAATTGTTCTTTTTGGTTAATCGGTTAACTGTTTAAATAGGTTAATCGACAATTAACCAGTTAATCAATTTATACAGTTAACCTTGTTATACTTTATCGTTCTTTTGGTATTCGCCAAGGATGTTAAAGTTCGATGTATATTTTAGAGCTTTCCTAACTGCTTTATCGTATTTATCGGTGCTAGGCCATTCTAAATCGACGTAAAAGTAATATTCGTTTCTTTTTCCCAGTACCGGCATAGATTGTATTTTTGTTAAGCTTACATCCTGTTCTGCAAAGATGTTTAGTACGGTGGCCAACGAGCCGGCTTTATGCCCAACCTGGAAACAGATAGAAGCTTTGTTTATTTTTTTGCCTTCGTCTGTTTTGTCTTTTTTCAGGATTAGAAAACGGGTGTAGTTTTTCTTGTTCGATTCTACGCGACGCTCTAAAATGTTTAATCCGTAAAGTTCTGCAGCTAAGTTATTTGCGATAGCCATCGTATCTGTCAGTTTTTCTTCCTGGATACGTTTGGCACAGGCAGCAGTATCATTACTCTCTACAATTTTAATGTGCGGATAATCGTAAAAGAAATCGATACACTGACGGATAGCGATAGGGTGTGAGGTTACCACTTTAATATCTTCGAACTTTACGCCCGGCAAAGCCATTAAGTGCAATTGGATGGGTAAGTAAACCTCGCCAACAACCGAGAAACCATAATCGCGGATCAAAGTATAATTTGGCAATAAACTACCGGCGATGGAGTTTTCGATAGCCATAACCACGAAATCTGCTTCATTTTTTTCAAGCTTATCGCAGGTTTCTTTAAATGAATTGCATTCTACAGTTTCAATGCTTTTACCAAAGAACTTGTAGGCTGCTTCTTCATGAAAAGAGGCCTTAATACCCTGAATTGCTACTCGTTTTGTCGTTTCCATTTTTTGCGTTAAACAAAAAAAGTCCCGGCTGTTTGCCGGGACTTTTTTATACATTTTAATATTTTTTATATATCTTTTTGCATATTAGCCCCGGCTCTCACTAAAATAGTAAAAGTAACCAAAGTAATATGTGCTAAAATTTTTCATTCTTTTTTTTCGTTGAGCCAAATGTAGTAACAAAATTTAATTTGTCAATAGGAAATTGAAAATATTTTTAATAAAATTTAATTTTATTGATTTTAGACCGTTTTGGTACATAGTATAAAATCGTTAGACAAACTGTTTTGGCTCATGAATAATAGGCGTTAGTGGATGGAATGAGGAAAGGATATGCATTAAATCAAACTTGCTATCCGATAAAGCCTATTCGTTTAGTTTTTTTGCTATTTCAACGAGGTAACTATTTGGGTATTCTCCAAAGTAGCTGATGTAGTCTCCGCTTTTTGAAATAACCACGAAGCTTCTGCAAGGGTAGTGGTGCTTAAAAAAATACTTTTCAACAATCTGCTCAGGGTCTTTAATCCAGTTTATCGCTTTTCCGAATTTATCTAAGCCTGTAGCTGTTTTATATAGATAGAGTGGCGCAGTCTTAATCTGTTTGTATAAATCTTTCTTTAACGTATTATTCGCAGCAATCATAAGCTGTGGATTGCCTGTAGAATTGCAAGAATCCTGACCTGGGTAATAAATAATCACAATGGGTTTTACAGTATCGATTTTTCTGTCCGAAGCCCTTTCTAAAAAGGACAGCAACTGAATTCGATCATTTATTCTTCCCTTTTCTTCTCTGTTAATTAGTATATGGTGATGGAGGGAATCGCCCGGTATATCAAGCACAGTATTGGTAGCACGTTTTTCATCAAAGCTAGCTTTACTAATTTCTTTTTGGTTTACATCGAAATATTTTGGCGCCTGGGCATACAGACAGAGTGAAAAGACGCTTGCTAAGAGTAGGAGTGCATATTTTTTCATGAGCGTTGTTTTTACTAATATGCTTAAAAAATAACAAACCCTGCAGATTTTTAAATCTGCAGGGTTTGAATAGTAAATTATACCGCAGAACTTAATTCGGGTTGTTCTGGCTTTAGTTTTTTAGATTTTTCAAGCTTTTCAGCTTCATGTAGCTCCTGTTGCATAATTTTAGCAATCTTGGTGCTTCCGTCGTGGCTCCACCCTGGTGGATTGAAAATGTATTTCACTTTATCCATAAAGGTTGGTGCCTTTTTAACATCGGCTGTTAAGGCAATAAACTCATGGAAAATGATATTTACCGGCCCTGTATCAGTGGGTTGAGTGGTTAAGCCGTACTTCACTTCATCTTCTGGTAATTCTGCCTGAAAGGTTCCAAACCACCTGTCCCAAAGGATTAAAACCATGCCCATGTTTTTATCCAGATAGCGTACATTGCTGGCATGATGTACCCGGTGGTGCGATGGGGTAACGAAAATATATTCGTACCACTTTGGGAATTTGATGTTGTATTGGGTATGAACCAGGTTGCCGTAAATTTGGGTAACCAGGTAGGCAAAAAGAATATCAACAGCAGTAAAGCCCATAAATGCAAGTGGCAGATAAAAGAACACCCGATACATCGGCTCAAAAACAGTAGAACGGAAACCAGTTGTTAAGTTAAAGTGCTCTGATGAGTGGTGCGTAACGTGCATTGCCCAGAAAAAACGAACATAATGGCCAACGGTATGCAAAAACCAATAGAGGAAATCCTGCGCCAGGATTAACACCAGCCAGTAAACCCAAACATTACTAATTTGGAACAAACGGAATTGATAACAATATTCTAATAAGAAAAATGTGCCTGTTTTAGTTGCTAAATTGATAACAATGGCAGCTGTCATCAGGTAAATATTGGTCCAGGTATCGCGTTTGGTATATAATTTTCTGTCGTGCAGGTAACTGAAATACATTTCAACCAGGGTTAAAACGATTACGAAACCAAAAAGCCCGATGACAGAAATATCGCTTCCGGTAAACTTCATGCTATAAACTGTTATAATAATCTAAACTGCTTAAAATATCGGCTGTACTTACACGGCAGTTAAACGTGCATTTGCCTGTTGTTTCCAGTAAGGAGAACAAAATGTTGCCATCTTCGTTCTTTTTATCGCTTTTCATTAATTCTAAAAGCGTATCAAAGCTTTCTTTTTTAATGTGGTACTTAGGATATAACGATAAGATATATTTGCTGATATCTTCCAGCTCTTCTGTTGTAAGCGTACTGTTATTAATCGAAAGTGCAGCTTCGCACACAAAACCAATGGCAATAGCCTCACCGTGAGTTAGCGGATTTTCGTCGTTAGCCAGTGAGTAACCTTCAATGGCATGACCAATGGTATGACCAAAATTTAAAATCTTACGCAGATTTTTTTCATGCGGATCGATAGTTACCACCTCGTTTTTAATTTCTACCGAGCGGTAAATGTCTTCTGCAGAAGGTGTTAAATAATTGCTTTCTTTTAATTTTTCGTAATAAGGTTTGTCGTAAATTAAACCATGTTTAATCATTTCGGCAAAACCCGATAAAAGTTCGCGTTGAGGCAGTGTTTTTAAAAAGCCGGTCTCAATAAAAACCATTTGTGGCAGGGTAAAGGTACCTACCATATTTTTTACATTATCGATATCAATGCCGGTTTTACCACCTACAGAGGCATCAACCTGCGAAAGCAGGGTCGTAGGGATATTAACGAAATCGATTCCGCGTTTATAGGTTGAAGCAATAAAACCACCCATATCGGTAATTACGCCACCGCCAAGGTTAATCATTAAACTTTTGCGGTCGGCCTCAAAATCCAATAGGGTTTTCCAGATACCGATACAAAAATCGATGTTTTTGTTTTCTTCACCCGCCGAAGTCTCAATCAGGTCAAATTCAGAAAAATCCAAAAGTGATTGAAAGAGTGGTAAGCATATTTCACTGGTATGTTCATCAGCAAGTACAAAAACTTTGCTGTATTTATTGCTTTCTAAAAGTACTTTTAAATCGGCTAAATTACTTTCGAAATAAACGGAGTGGCCTGCGCTGGTTAGTGGTTGCATTAAATAACTTCTATTTTATTTTCCCCAAAAGTAATAATATCGCCAACTCTAACCTTATAACGTTTGCGGTAATCTACCTCGCCGTTACATTTTACTAAACCATCTGTAACAACGGCTTGGGCATCACCGCCGCTTCCAACCAATCCGGTAGCCTTTAGCAACTGAATTAATGGAATAAATTCGCCTTCTAATTTGAATTGTATCATTTTCTGCAAAAATACGATTATTTAAACCTTTTTAGTTTTAACAATCAATGCTTTTTATAATTTTGCACCAATCTGACTTAATTATAGATAAAAAATGGATTTATCCCCCAATAAGCAACCAAATTTCGATAATACGGAAGTTGCGTTCCGTCAAAAAAGCAATACTGAATTAAAAAAAGCTTACTGGCTTTTTAAAATCATCGCCAATAATTTTCTAACCAAAGTTGGCCCGGCCATTACCAATTTCTTTTTGAATATCGGACTACCTATTCAAGGTGCGATTAAAGCAACCATCTTTCAGCAGTTTTGTGGTGGCGAAACCATCGCAGAGTGCAATAAAGCAATAGATCAGTTACATAAAGGTGGCGTGGGTACTATTTTAGATTACTCAGTTGAAGGTGAAGAAGAAGAGCAGGTGTTTGATGAAACCTGTGCCGAAATTATCCGTACCATTGTTCGTGCCGATGGTGATGTTAAAATTCCAATTACGGTATTTAAAATTACCGGTATTGGCCGTTTCGCCCTGTTACAAAAATTAGACGCGAAAGAAACCCTTACGCCAACTGAAGAGGCTGAGTATGAGAAGGTAAAAGTGCGCTGCGAGAAAATATGCAAAACCGCTTACGAGAAAGGTGTGCCGATTATGATCGATGCAGAAGAAACCTGGATACAGGATACTATTGATGCGTTGGCATTGGATATGATGCGTAAATTTAACCGCGAACGCATTATTGTATACAACACTTACCAGATGTACCGTCACGATAAACTGGCCGATATGAAAGCCGACCATTTAATTGCGAAGGCCGATGGTTTTATTTTAGGTGTTAAAATGGTGCGTGGTGCCTACATGGAAAAAGAGCGCAAACGCGCCGCAGAAATGGGTTATCCTTCTCCGATACAACCAGATAAAGCTGCGTCTGACCGCGATTATAACGAATCGTTACGCTATTGTGTAGATCATATTGAGGAGATAGCCATTGTTGCAGGAACACACAACGAAGATAGCAGCCGTTTGTTAACTTATTTACTGGAGGAAAAAAATATTGCCCACAACCATCCGCATGTTTATTTTGCGCAATTACTGGGCATGAGCGATAATTTAAGCTTTAATCTGGCCGATTCGGATTATAATGTAGCTAAATATGTGCCTTACGGACCAATTAAAGCTGTAATGCCATATTTGTTCAGAAGGGCACAGGAGAATACTTCTGTTGCCGGCCAAACCAGTAGAGAACTGGGGTTGATTGAAAGAGAATTAAAAAGAAGAAAACTGTAGTTCAGTTTTCCAGTTAACAATTTACAGTAAGCAGTTGGTAGTTTTCAGTTTTGTGCAGTTTTAGACATTGCCAACTGAAAATTGCCAACTGTTTTTTTGATCTGGAAATTGCCAACAATTAGCAGTTTTCAGGTAACAATTTACAGTAAAGCAGTTGGTAGTTTTCAGTTTTGTGCGGTTTTAGACACTGCCAACTGAAACTATTTCTTCACCACAAAAGATTGTTTTCCGGTTAACAGATCATAAAAAAGAATAAAATCGCTGGCTAAACTGTAGCCCGGATACTGAAAGGTAGCCGGTTTATTCTTTTCGAAGAAGAAATGCCCAACCCAGGCAAAGCTATAACCCACTAGTGGCATAAGCACGAAGAAACGCCAGTTGTGAAAGAGAAAGCCCGCAAAGAAAGCCAATACTACTAAACCGGTACCGATAAAATGCAGCACACGGGAAGTAGTGTTAGAATGTTCCGATAAGTAAAAAGGATAGAACTCTCTAAGCGATGTAAACTTTTTCTCTGCCATAACCCAATTTACAAAATTCCGTTTGCTTTTAGAAATGTGGCCAATTGCGCTGGTTTTTCGGTCATGAGTAAAGTATTTAAGCCTACTTTTTTAGCGCCTGCTATGTGTTGGGGACTATCATCAATAAACAAAGTTTCGGCTGGGTTTAAGTTGTTCTCTTTCAATACCTGTTCGAAAATATTGGTATTTGGCTTGCGCAGTTTCATGTGCTGCGAAAAATAAGCTTTCTCGAAATAATCGTCGTAATTGTTGATTTTAAAAGTAGCCTGCAGGTAATTGATAATCCAATCGTAGTGAATTTCATTATTGTTGCTTAGCAAAAATGTACGGTATTTTGCTTTAACCTGTAATAGTAAATCGTGGTTTTGTTGTATGGTGCCAATCAATAAGCTGTTCCAGGCATCGTCAATCTGCTGATCGGTAAGTTGAGATTGGTTGGCCGCGGCCCTGATACCTGCTCTGAATTCGGCCGGAGAAATGGCTCCGGTTTCAAAATCATCAAATAAGCGGTTATGAGCTTTATGTGCAAAAAAGGTTTCTACATCGGTAATACCCAGCTTTTGGAATGATGCCTGTGCGATTCTGAAATCTATATCGAATATTACGTTGCCGTAATCAAAAATGATGTTTTTAATGTTTTGCATGTGCTGCCAATTTTGTTGCAAAGATATTATTGCTGTTTAAAGAAGCGTAATATTAAGGCTATCTTTTTACAATAAAAAAGCCCGGAAAACTTTTGATATTGTTCCGGGCTTGCTGTTTATTTTGGCTCGACTATTATTGACTGAATAATGAGCTTATTATTTTTATCTTCAGATTTTAGACCCTTAAATACAAAATAAAGGGAGTGAAGCTTTCCATCGGTGAGTAGATTTACAGGCACAGCCTTGGTAAATGTAGATTTTCCAACCACAGCGCCATCTTTACTGTCTAGCCTGATTTCAATTTCACCTTCAGTACCAGGTGCTAAGTTTGCAAATGAAAAACCAAAACTGGCAATACCGGTTAAATCGATGTTTTTTAAAGCTAACCAGCCATTGTCGCGGGTTAAAACAAGTTTTTCTCCGCCATAAATATCCTTTTTTTCAAAGCCTTTAAATTCTTTAATATCGTCAGCATCAATTATGCTGCTTCTCAGGTTAATTAAGTTGGTTGTGGTTAAGGGTTTTAATCCTTTGGCACCTGCATCGGTATAGCTTGCTTTAAGTGTCATTACCGATTTCTTTTTATCTACGTTGGCTGGTGGTACAATTTTACCGGCAGCAGGTAACGAAGCCACGGCTGTTTCCTTATTGCCGAGGGTCATAATCCACTCGGTAATCTTTTTTACCTCGGCCTCTTTCATGGCGCTGTGTGCTGGCATTGGTACCTCGCCCCAAACGCCGTGACTGCCACCAATTACTTTCGAAGCCAGGTAATCAACTGCCTTATTATCATTTTTATATTTTGCAGCAACTCTTTCAAATGCAGGACCAATTGATACCGCCGATTCTTTGTGGCAGGTACTGCAGTCAGACTTTAACATCAATGCTTTTCCAATTACGGTTTGTGCGGCTTGCTGGTGACCCAGTTGCGCACCCGCCATATCAGTTCCCTGAGTGTAAGTGTTTGAGATGTAAATACGGCTGTTATTAACTTTCGCACCTTTATCGCTTACCAGCACTTTATAATCTACAACCTTATTCGGGAAGTAAAAACTCTTGTTTCCGGCTAGAAGTATATCTATAGACGGGTGCTCGTTACCCGCAAAAACCGGAATAACCTGACTTTTGGCCGCAGCTTTACTTTTATCCATAACAGTAACACTAACCGGATATTCGCCGGCTTTAGTATAGGTATATTGTACTGTTGGCGTGGTAGTGGTTTTGATAATTCCTTTTCCCAGGTTCCATACGTAGCTAAGTGCGTCGCCATCCGGATCTTTAGCTTTAACAGTTGCTGTTAATTTATAAGGCAGTAAACCGCTTGTTTTTGCAATGTCGAGGCTTTCTACACTTGGCGGGCGATTTCCTTTCATGTAATCAATACGGGTAATGGCCGCATCGGGGTTTTTAGAAAACCAGCCTTTTCCGTATTCCAGGATATATAGTTTTCCATCAGGTCCCAGTTCCATATCAATAGGTGCCGCTAACGAAACTTTAGATAGAAATGGTTCCATGCTAATGTAATCGCCTGCAGCGTTCATGGTTACTGCTTTTACCCATCCGCGTACCCATTCATAAATAATTAATTTTCCGTTGTAATAAGCAGGGTAGGGTGAATTTGCTTTAGCATAATAAACGGGGCCTGCCATAGCGGTACGGCCACCAGCACCAACCTGAGGAAATTCGTTTGATAAGCCATAAGGGTACCAGATAAATGCTGGTTGAGTGGGGGGCAACTGGGTTAAACCTGTATTGTTTGGCGAGTTGTTAATCGGCGCTGCCGGATCGAAAGCATTGCCGTTCTCACCATTGGTGAAATCGTAAGCTTTATAAGGATAGTTGTTCCCGATAAACAAAGGCCAGCCAAAATTACCGGCTTTACGCGCCTGGTTAACTTCATCATAGCCTCTGGGGCCTCTTAACGCATCATCATTACTGGCATCGGGACCAACCTCGCCCCAATATAAGAAGTTGGTTTTCTGGTCAACCGAAATACGGTAAGGGTTCCGGTTACCCATTACATAAATTTCAGGTCTGCTTTTTGGATCATTTTTAGGAAAAAGGTTTCCATCGGGAATGCTGTAAGTAGCATCTTCATTAACTCTTATCCTTAAAATTTTACCTCTTAAATCATTGGTATTTCCTGATGATCTCCTGGCATCGTACTGTTCAAATCCTTTGCGGTTATCAAGTGGCGCATAGCCTTTGTTCACAAATTTTTGATTTGGTGCATCAAAAGGAGTGGAGTTATCGCCTGTTGAAACATAGAGCAAGCCATCTGATCCAAAGGCAATTGAGCCACCAGTGTGACAGCAGATATCGCGTTGCGAATAAAATTCGAGTACGATTTTTTCTGATTCTTTTACAATCTGGTCGTTAACCAGTTTAAAACGCGATAATCTGTTTACCGACTTATCGAAAGGGCTGTAAAAGAGGTAAATGTATTTGTTTACGGCAAATTTCGGGTCGGCAGCCATACCCAGCAAGCCTTCTTCGGCGTTAACGCCGGGTGCATTGGTTTTAAAATAAACATCCAGTTTGCCGGCTTCTTTAAGTTTTTTAGTCTGGTTTTTATAAATCAGTATTTCCCCCCTTCGCTGGGTAACCAAAATATCCAGGTTAGGCAGCACTGCCATTTCTGTTGGTTCGGTAAATTCTCCCTGAGCAAGGGTAACTTTTACAAAGCGGTCCTGATCAGGAGTGTCGGTTTTATCAAAAGATAAAAAGGATGTTTTTTTGCTTTCGTAGGTGTTTTTGTTAATTGTTGTCGCCGAAATGAGGGCAGCAGCAGATAGCAATAGTGTAAAAATTGTTTTCATTTATTTGGTTAATGGTGTGTTGCGTAAATATAAGATATTATTTTATGCAACCGATACATTGTATCAAAATTAATGCTTATGGCCAAATTTGGCTTAAAAAAGCCTATTGTTTTGACACCACAAACCAGAAATTTAAAAAACAAAAGATATAATTAAATGCTAAGGCAAGCTAAAACTGACATTGCTTAATAACCAGTATAGTACCATCGTTTTTGAGTTTATAGTAATACTGTTTTTCGCGACGGCGGTTTAAAATTTCGATATGGGCCACTTCTCCCTGCTTTCCGGTATCATCCTGGATGTTGTCGCCTTCTTTTACGTTATCTAGTTCTTTTTCCGAACTGTTTTTAGTTAGCTTTTTCATGTTCTTGGTATATTGATGTATAGTACTAACAGGTTGCGCTCAATATGGTTTAAATTTGGTTAACAACTGTAGGTTGTGCGTATGTCAAATTTAACATTTTGATATTATTGGCAAGCTTTGCACATCAACTAGTCTGTTAGGATTATCTATTTATTTTGACCGGATATCTACTGTGGTAATTGTATAGTATTAGTTACCTTATATTTATATGGCTAAACACTTTAAACTATTTTGTATGACAGGAGTAATTACTGCTTATAATAAACAAAGGGGATTTGGATTAATTTCTCAATTGATGGTTGCCGAAAGTATCTATTTCGATATTTCTGAGTGCAGGGCCAGGGGATTATATGTTGGTAGTTCGGTAGAATTTGATACACAGATTACTAAAAGGGGCATTGTAGCCAAAAATATTATGGCTGTACCAAAAATTAAGGTCAGGGCCAAAACAATGGTTTAGTTTGTCATTTTTAAAATGATGCAGCGCGCTCTAAATTCAAATGGTATTTAAAATTTTTTCATCGTCGTCGGGTAATGGTGCTACAGTGATTTTACTTTAAGCCCTATACAGTTTCTTAAAAAGGTGGAAGTTTTTAATATATTTATGTTCAAAATCTAAATTAAATGCAAGGAACAGTGAAATTTTTTAACGAATCTAAAGGTTTTGGATTCGTAATTACCGAAAGCGGCGAAGAGGTCTTTATTCATGCAAGCGGCCTGGTTGATAAAGTAAAACAAAACGATAAAGTAACATTTGAAATAGCCCAGGGCAAAAAAGGCCCTAACGCCATTAATGTAAAACTGGTATAATTTATTTCATCACTGCAGGCTGTATTGAATTTTAAATTAATACCAAAAGGATAAAGGTGATGTGTTGAGTCTTTATCCGTCTAAAAATAGTTTTCTGTCATTTTTTTATTTTCCACATTCAGGATGGGAGCTCAAGCTGCTTGTTAAAATATTTTGGCATAGTTTTTTAGGCTGAGGTGTAAATGTGCTTAGGCCAACATGATAAAACAAATGGGGATAATAGGATGTTACAGTGAAGTAGAGGGTTTTGGTAAGATAAAAACCGATTTTGGTGAAGAGGTTTTGTTCTACCGGACAGGAATATTGAATGGAGTTAACCTGAGCGCTGGTTTAACAGTTTCTTTTGAAATGCACCAGGTATTATCCGTTGCAGTAAACATACAGGTAATCGATCAGTTTGGTACTGCATTATAAATCAGTAGTATGGTGTTTTTTATAGTATTTGTCATACACAATGATAAATTTTATCTTTAGCATGTAACCAGAAGATGTAATTCTGGTCTTACTCATGTTTATCCTTTTGAGTTTATTATGATACAGCTGGAGCCAATTAGCGGAATTTTTAAGAGAGAGCGTGCGCTTTTGGCTGCATTTCCGATGCGCATGTTAATTATTAAAGAGGGGACAGGCTTTTTATGTATGAATTCTGGGGATTACGTGCTGACAAACCGGCGGATATTTTTTATTCCGGAGGAAGGTTTGGTAAGACTGGACGGAGAAATTAAATCAGGATACTGGCTAAACTTCAGCAGTTTGCTATATGCAGAATTTCTGCTCCAGCATTTAGATCCAATGGCCAAAAATTTATTCCTTAATTTATCTTTCAGGGATCTCGACCTTCCCCAATCTACCAAAACCTATAGTTTGCTCGATATGCTGAGACGGGAGATTAATGCCCGGAAAGACCTGTCTTTTCTCGCGCAATATTTATCGTTGTTTTTAGGCTATACTGCAGGTTTAGATGGATATCTGGCAGCTTTGACCCTTGATGAATTGGAACAGGTATTACGTTTCAGGGCAATTTTGGAGCAGTATTATAAGCAGGAACGTTCTATTCAGTTTTATGCAGAAGGAATGGGGATGAGTGCTGGCAAACTAAACCGTTTTTTAGATCGCGTTTTAGGCAAAAGCCTTGCTGTTTTAATTAAAGATCGCATTATGCGCGAAGCCGAAGCTTTATTAACCCACAGTGATTATACGGTTGATGAAATCGCCACCATGCTTGGTTTTGAGCAAACAACTAATTTTAACAGCAGTTTTAAAAGATACAAGGGGATGTCGGTATTTCAATTCAGCAAGATAGCCCTGTTACATTGAAAATTGGTGCGTCTGGTGAAGAAATGGACATCTTTCGATTTCATCTCTTCAAAGAAAACAGGTTTTCCCGACCTCAAACATTATTTGCTTTGGCGCCTAACGCGTAAGGCCTTGCTCGCTGCATCTATATTTCAGTCGCACCAATTTTACTGTCCTAAATTATATAATCTTGCCGTAAGAAAGAAAAAATGTTGGCAAATTAATCCTCAAATAAATAGCCGCTGTAAGCCAATCCCTTAGCAACACTTTTAAAGTTATCGCCCGAATTTAGGGGAATGTGCGGGAATTTATTTTTAAACAATTGCTGCACCGCTGCTACCATTGATGTTCCACCGGTTAAAAATAAACAGTCGATATCCTGAGGTTCAACTTTATGGGTTTCCATAAACTGATCGAGGTATTTTTCAATTTTAAGGATATCTTTTTCGATAATGCTGTTATACTGTTCAATGGAAATATCTTCATCAATTTCGATTTCCATATTGGAGTAAGTAAAGTTGGATAAAGTTTGGTCTGAAAGCTCAATTTTTGTTTTTTCGATCGATCTGAACAGCGAATAGCCCAGGTTATTTTCGATCAGTGTAATCAGGTTCTTAAATTTGGGATCATTACCCGAGTAGTAGTAATATTCTTCAATCTCTTTCTGGATTTTTAAACCATTAAAAAAGTTCATTTTATCCCAGGTGCAAATATTGGCAAAAAGCGATTTGGGCACATTAAGCACTTTACCTGGTGTGGCTTCGTACATGGTGTTTTTACCGAAATAAGGCGTACCCTTTTCCCACATAAAGGCCGAATCGAGGCTATCGCCTCCAATGTAAATACCGCCGGAAGCAATCATGTCGTTTTTACGATCCTTGCTGCCTACCTTGGCAGGATCGAGCACCAGATAGGTGAAATCTGTTGTTCCACCACCTAAATCGGCAACCAAAACCCGTTCTTTTGTTGTAATTGTTTTTTCGTAGGCAAATGCTGCCCCAATGGGCTCGAACTGAAAGCGTACCTGACTGAAACCTGCACTTTCGGCAGCTTTTTTGAGCCTCGTTTGTGCCAGTGTATCTTTCATGGTGCTGTCGTCATCAAAAAACGGCCTACCAATAATGGCCCTTTGGCAATCTTCGCCAATAATCTGATCGGCTTTATCTTTTAAATCTTTGAGGATTAAGGTAACCAGATCGGAAGCGGTATATCGTTTATTGTGAATGCGGGTTTCGGTAAAAGTAGTACGCGAAAGGATTTGTTTAATGGATTTAATAAACCTTCCTTTCATGCCATCATTCAGGTATGCATCAATAGCTTTTTCTCCCACAATGTGGCTTTCGCCATCTATCATACTTTTGGTTTCAGTAAAATAAATCAGCGAAGGGATAGAAATGGTATCTACAATTTCTCTTTTTTCTTCATCATAAATGGAAAGGGCCGAATTGGTTGTTCCAAAATCGATTCCGTATAAAAACTTACTCATGGGCTTGAAATAAAGTGGTGGCAACTAAAATGGGGCTGCGAAAGTATTAAAAAAACATTTATCAGACTAAACTTTTTTAAAATAACTCGCTGGTGCCCAAATGCGCATTAACAATGCGGGTAATTTGTTGGCCAAGTTCTTTTGCATTGCCAATACCTACGCTTTTTAGCGCGGCCAGCTGATCGGTAGTACGTGGCATACGTTCAGCGATGGATAGCAGGGCCAGATCGGAAAGCACGGCATGATCGGCAGTACCCCTTTGTGTTGCAATGGTTTTTCGCCATTCTACCAGGTTTTTGTACACCTGCGGATTGCTGATTTCTTTTGGTTTAATACTCGTTTTAGCCTGTTTCTTTTCTCCTGGCTGTTTATTGCTGCTGGCATGAAGGGTATCAATATAATCTTTAATCGAAAATGGGTTCCATGAAATTTTAAATAAGGCCAGTTTAATGTTTAAGGCATCTTTACAATCCTTGAGCAAGGTTAACAGCTTATCCGAATGGGTATCGTTGTAAAAATTGATGGCCACAATTCTATCCATTAGCGCAATAACCTGTTGCAGTTTTGGAATGAAATAATCAGAAGCTTTTTGTAAACGCTCCATAAAAGTGCTTTCTTTTGCTGGGTGACCAGCGGTAGAAACTTTATCGTATTCTTTTGCAATAAAGCTACGGGCAACTTTAAAAACTTCGTTTTGTAACGTTTGGTTCCCTTGTTCATACAAGGCTAAAAAAGCATTTTTCTCGTCCTTATCAATCAGTTTGGAGCGACCAAGCTTTTCCCAATCTTTAGTTATCAACGAAAAATCCAGTAGCTCGTGTATCAGCCCCCAGGCATATTGCTGGCTACAGCGATCTAATAATTCGGTGCTGGGTTTTTCCTGGTGACTTGTTTTGGTAAAACTGATTACTTTGGCATCGGTAATGATATTTTCGGCCACTACAGGCGATTTCAGTATCAAGCCCTCGAGGCTACGGCACCGACTCAGGGCAACATAAGCTTGTCCGTGTGTAAACGCTGTGCTTACATCCAATATCGCTTTGTCAAAAGTTAACCCCTGACTTTTGTGTACCGTAATTGCCCAGGCCAGTTTAAACGGATACTGCGCAAAAGAACCTGTACTGTTTTCGTTTATTTTATTGTCTTCTTCACTCAGGCTGTATTTAACATTCTGCCAGATTTCTTTTTCAACTTCAATTTCGCGGCCGCTATCAGCAAAGGCAACCTTAATGCTATTCTGGCTAATGGCCGTTACTTTTGCTGCCTTCCCGTTGTAATATTGCCTTTTGCCCGACGAATCATTTTTGATAAAAATAACCTGTGCACCAGATTTCAGCTGCAATTTTTCATCAGTAGGATAGGCATCTTTCGGGAAATCGCCACTTACTTCGGCATCAAAATCAAATATTTCTCCATCCAGTTTTTCTAAACAGCCTTTGTTTATTTCGTTAACCAGCTGGTTATGGGTGGTAAGGGTAATGTAGTCGTCTTTCCATTCCTGGTTTAGCGATGGGTCGTAACGTTCGTTGAGCTTGGCTAATAAAGTCGTGCTGAGGTCATTTTCGCGCATACCGTTTAAAATATCCAAAAACACCGGGTCGCTTTGGCGGTATACCTTCTCCAAAGTAAATGTAACCATTGAGGTCGATTTGAAAATGAGGCTATCAAAGAAATAAGGACTTTGATAATAACTGCCCAAAATATGCCAGGCATCATGGAAAATGGGCGAAAGCTGGTACAAATCGCCGATCATGAGTAGCTGTACGCCACCAAAAGCACGGTTTGATCCTTTTACCCTTTTTAAAGTGCGGTCGATAAAATCGATAATATCTACACGCACCATACTAATCTCATCGATAATTAAAAGATCGAGACAGCGGAGCAGCCTGGTTTTTTCGTCAGAATATTTAAACGGTACTTCTGTATTTTCATCAACAACCGGAACCAATGGACCAAAAGGAATCTGAAAAAAAGAGTGAAGCGTAACTCCGCCGGCATTAATGGCAGCAACAGCGGTAGGGGCTACCACGGCGTAATTCTTTTTGGTATTTTCTCTGATTTTACGCAACAAAGTGGTTTTCCCAGTACCGGCCTTGCCCGTTAAAAACACAGGCTGGTTGGTTGTGGCTAAAAAATCTAAAAGGAGTTGGTTGTCCGGATCGGGCGTATTCATATCTGTTACAAAAATAGCCTATTCAGCACGCATTTGGTAAGTACTTAACGGCCGTTTTATCCACAATATGTCGGTTTTATACTTTGAATGTATATAAATAAACAGAGATTGGCGCAGAAAAGCATTTTTAAATTTTAAATTAAGCGATTGAAAATGAGTTTGTATGCGAAATATTTTAATTTTTAATGAAAAACATTTTCGAAAATTGAACCTAAATTTGTAACATTGCACTCGCAAAAAAGCTAAGTCTTTTTTCCGGGCCTATAGCTCAGCTGGTTAGAGTAGAAGACTCATAATCTTTTGGTCCCTGGTTCGAGCCCAGGTGGGCCCACTGCTTAAAAAGCCGTTTTTCGATAAGAAGAACGGCTTTTTTACTTCTAATAAATCTTATCGGGTATAATGGGATCAAGTTCAAAAGTTGTGGAGTCGATGAATAAAGGATCAAGTTCAAAAGTTGTGGAGTCGATGAATAAATAGGATATTTGTTGGATATTATTTTATCCCGTGCACGAATCCTTTAAAGCCCTTCTTCCATTGATCATCCCTGTTGGTGTATCTGATTATTTCGAACTTGACATCTTGTAAATGGCTGGTTTCATCTTCTCACCATACATAGCAATCAACTTCGCATCCAGGTTGTCCGTTTTCGTGACACACAACATCATTTTAGCAAAATGATTGATCTGTTTTGGATTCACCACGGATACTGGTACCTGCGCCTCTTGAATCAGATAAACTAAAAGGCTGCTATAAGTGCCCGTGGCTTCCATTACGCAATGGTAATCGCAATCATCAATTGAGTTGATAAACTTTTTGATGCCTTTACTATCGTTGGTGAAAGTAGCTAAACGATAGGCATTTTCTGTTGGGTAGGCAACTGTAAAATTCAGTTTGCTTACATCAATTCCAATACATTTCATAAATTAGATTTAAGAACAACAATAACATCTTTAGAACTATCGTCGTAAATGCGGATTCTAGGATCCATCGAACTATCCAGTTTTAAGATGAAAGAAAGCGTGTGACGGAACGTCCTGAACGGTATCCCACTACCAACGAGACAGCTGCCTTAACCACGCTTTCTTCAAATCTAGCGAATCATATCATTAGATAATTCAAACATACGACAAGACAGAAAGCAATCCGTCTTTCAAAACCCTTACTGATAGTCAAGTGCTTTCGGATCTTGACCTCATCACGATGACGGACTAACTTATGCAGCCCTGATTTGCTTGGCAAGAATCAAGCTCTCAAAAGGTATCTGCCACAAGCTAAGGTGATACTGGAGTTTAGAAATACAACATCGCAGATTTCCAATGATCAAGCTTGAAACGATAATAAAGAATATGTCCCAATTGAGCTTTCACAGATCCAAAAGTTAGATAGTAGCTTTTTAAGGGAATCTTCGCCTGTTCATTATATGAATAGGATTGTAGTTTTTGTAAGTTAACTAATTAGCTAAAATGATTACATATATTATTGGTTATATGTAGACCGTTGGTGCTTAAATTTAACTACGTAAATCGTAAAGAAAAC
Source organism: Sphingobacteriaceae bacterium (assembly GCA_965284455.1). Lineage (GTDB taxonomy): Bacteria > Bacteroidota > Bacteroidia > Sphingobacteriales > Sphingobacteriaceae > Pedobacter. The sequence continues at coordinate 2,303,514 of OZ260086.1, read as the reverse complement.
TAAGCAACTATGGAAACAGCAACACCATCTAATTTAGCCTCAACCCTCACACCCTACAAACTTGGCCTGCCGGTCGGACAGTTTTACATCCAGAGCGCCATGCAAGGCAGCCCCGGCACAAAAGCAAACCCTTTAGCCCTTAGCTGGAGTGAGGTTAATGAAACGGTATTCCTATACGGACTTGCACCCGGTAATACTGACCAGATCTGGACATTTAACAGTGATGGTACACTTTCACCGTCTGCGCATTCAGCTCAGGTGCTTACCTGGGATTCATCGGGTAATCTTGTCCTTCAGGCACCTCAGGCATTACCGGCCCCGGGGCAGCAGTTCAGTTATACACAGGGCAGTTTAACACTAACCATGAACGGGAAGACAGCAGCGCTCTCGCTGGCTTCTGTGGTGATGAGCGGGAGTCAGGTCATGATGGCAGGAACCGTTGGTGCGAGTAATGCACAGTGGTATCTGTTGCCTGTCCAAAATATACCCAATCAGGCCTGCTTTTACCTACAGACCCAGATGCCGAATTCAGCAGGGGATAACTCCAGTTATGTGATGACCATTCCCGATAATAATACTGCAGCGGGTACCCAGATTGCCATTGAACCGCTCGTGGAAGGGGCCTTGAACCAATTATGGTTTATTAATTCCAAAGGACTTTATGTAAGTGCATTAGATCCATCTGTCGCGCTTTCTACCTGGCCTGGTGGTGGTTTGAAGGTTACCGTTCAGCCCATCGCAACCTCAGGCGAATTACAGGGCTGGTTCCTTTATCCCAATGGCATAATGATGGCTGGTACCGCACTGGACAATGTTTATGCCAATGTTTCCGGGGGAGGGAATGCCGCATCTGGAAAGCTTGTGATCAGTTATGAGTATCAGGATGCAAGTAATGCGTTATGGTCCATCGTGCCCTATCTTCCCACTGGATTATGGTTTACGATAGCGTGTCCTGCGGCAACAGGTTCTGGCACCAAAGCCTTTATAACCCTTGCTGAAGACGGCAGCATTTGCACGCAGCCCCCTTTAGACCAAACCGGTATTCCCGGGGGGCAAGCATCCCTGGTTCAGTTATGGAAAAGAACCCTTTCCGGTAATATCATCAGCGCGATGCTGCCAGGCATGGCGATAACTGCTGCTAATGGTAACCTTACTTTAAGTGCGCTGGTAGCGGGTAATCCAGATCAGATTTTTAGCTGGACAAACGGACAGCTGTTGGGGCCTAAAAATCAACACTATGTCACCGGTGCATTGGCTAATCAGGGAAATGTGCTTGTCGCACAGGGTGCTGCCGGAGCGTCGGTAACCCTTTCACCCGGCGGAGCGGGTGGAACGCCAGGGACGCAGTGGTCTGTAGCACCCCATGCGATGCCTTTTGAGGAAAGTACCACGCTCTGTAACCTTAAGGCTGGCCTCTACCTGACTTTAGAGGATAAGACTGCAACTGGTGGAGGTTACCTGGTGAATATAGGGGCTCTTTCTGGGAGTGGGCAAGATCCGGCGCTTGCGATATGGGAGTATCAATACCCTGGCTATATTGTAAATGGAGCGAACGACAGTATTGTCCTTTCCTTGGAACTGGATAGTGAAAGCGCGCCGGGGAGTCCGGTATACAATACAAATGTGGTAGCATATCCGCGACAACCGGAGATTCAGCTTTTTCAACTGTGGGACATTTCTACCGAAGGTCTCATCGTAAATAGATATAATGGCCAAGCGCTCACCATCCCGACGCCAGCTGCAACCCCTGCGGCTCCGGTTGCTGTAAGCACAGCTACTATTTCAGGCGCTGATCGAGCTTCCTACCTTGCGGCGTATCAGATATGGGATTTTGCGCCGGGCATGGCCTTGCAGACCTTGTTGGCTCAACCTGCAGTAGATTTTCCTGGATGGAATAATAACAGTTACGAAGAAAGAGCCTATTATGCGCTGAGTACTGCTATTGGCGTACCGGCAGGTATCCGGACACAATACAGTAACCTTGCGGCACCTATGAGCAGCTATCAGTCAATGATGGCTCAATACCTCCTGGTAAATGTCTATTATAATCTTTCCTCCGGAGGCACCAATGTTCCAAATAGTGAACTGGTCATGTTTTCAGACCTTGCTGATCTGCTCAATAAGGAAATTACAGCAATAGTTGCTGTCCAGTCGCTTTTTCAACAGCTTACTACCTTATACCTTTCCCTCAGCGAGGCCCAGGAAATGACGCTCTCAGAGCTGATCACAGCCTGCGCTTTGCCTGATGGGCTAAAAACCCCTGTAATCCCACCTTCTCCTAAAAAGAAGAAAGCCTGGATCGGGGATTTGGTGGAGGGGCTGTTATATACCGGTATAAACCTGATTGCTCCGGGCGCAGATAGTGCACTGCTGCTGCCTTGTATAGCAAATCTTATGGCTGCAGGGTTTGCTACTTATGAAGGTTCGCAGCAATCGGGATCCTCTACTTCAAAGTATTTGCAGGCACTTGAAAAAACAGAACAAAATTTATACAACTATGGCATGTCCGTTGCTGACCTGGAAGAGGTGTTGCTTGGGCAGTTCGAGTCTGTAGGTTCAGTCCTGGGCCAAGTCGAAGCTTTGATTCTTTCGGATCCCTATAAGCTGCGTACTGTTTTTGAAATGACCAAAAGCGTAGGTGATATGAGCTCGCTTTATTGGCCGGCAACTATGTCCTCTGTCGAAGCCAGTGCTATGCTCACCAACTATACCTCGGGCGTACTGAAAACGCTTATACCAGCTAATGCGGGCTTTTATATCAGTGCCACCATGCATACCAATTATGGCAATCTTCAAGGACCTGGTTGGAACGGGAACTTTTTTATGGAAAACGGAGATGGGACTGAAAACATGTATTCCTGCACAGTTAACCAGGAAGTGATGAATATTGTCTTTGCAAGCGGCACCAAATCAGCAAGTTTTTTCAGGGGATTGAATGGCTGGAATTTACCGGTGAAGTATCAGGATGTCGTCACTCAGGGGTACAACGGTTCGGGAACAACGGTAGGCGCTGGAATTGTTATTTCCATACTGAACTTTACGGCAGTGCCGCTTACCTTAAACCTGGATTTATGCGCAATGATGGGGGCGGATTGTAGCTACAGCTATCAGACTGCAGATTACAATACCGTATCCCTTGATATCGCTCCTTACGGGACGCAGCAGTTCGCAGGAGCAAATATGGTTATGCAGTATCTTGCAGACCTTCACGGCGCCGAACCTACATTTTATCCTACTGGGTTGATGGGCTCAGCCGATGGTAAGGGGATTAGTGTTGTGGTAAAGAATACCAATCAGGCCGTTTTAAGTGCTGGCATATCAAATTCTTACGATCCAAGCTATAGTATTCCATTTGGCTATAAAGCCATTACAGATGCACCGAGCTATGCGATCAATGGGTTAACCTATACAGCACCATTCCGGGGAACGTTAACACAATCCACAGATAATTCAGGCATGGCTCTGGTTACAATAACCGTTTCAGATATTTAATTGCGAATATCAAGCCTGGAATATCGTTCTAGTAACTGAATTAAGCCCTGGGCTTTAGCCAAAGGCTTAATTCATGAATATTTTAAAGCTTTTAATTGCTGCAAGGACGGTTTAATATGAGCAAGAAGCGAACGGGGATTACAAAATTCATGTTTCAAGTATCTTCAGTTAATAATATTGTTAGAATGGCGTAAAAGAAAGGAACATTAAATGCATCATCCGGCAACGGTTTTAGCAGTCACTTTACACCAAAACAGAATGTCTATTATTGTGGTTCATCGTTACTTTGTGTGGTGGATCCCATATTCCCAGCTCCAAAAGATTGATTTTCAGGCTTTAAAACGCTCACCGTGCAGCTGTGGATCTAATCGAATATTGTAACATTTATAGGTTTTACCTAAAGTGACTAAAAACTAATATTGCTGAAATATGCAATAAGTGAGTTGAAAGGATCCCCTTTTTTGCAAGCGAATTTCCTAAAAGACAAGTAAATTCACAACGAGTCACTTACCAGAAAGGGTATTATCTGACAAGTTTTAATAGCAAAAATTGAGAAATCCTTTCCCGATTTTTATAAATACTTAGCGCTTGACTTTAGATATCCAATTCAAACGATGATCTTGAGGCCTTATCGGCCTGATCTAAAAGATCTTTGTCATGTTCACTGGCCATCTCATCACTAATGGGTATATGCTGATTTAGTGCATCTTCTTCGCTGGTAAGACTATCTTCCTTATCCTCAGAAAGCTCTTCTTTATTTGGATCTACATTCATGATTTTTTTATTTAAAGATAACGAATTTTTCGGTTACAGTTTGTTCATGGTAAAATATTTATATCTTGGATTAAGTTTGTTTAGTAGCTGTACAGCACCTTATCCATAAGTTAAACACCATTCTCGCAGGTTTATTACGGTCGTTCACTTTTAATCGATCTGATCTAAAATGCACTCAGCTGTTCGGGTGATTATTTTTGAGTAAGGTAGCACACTTTTGAGTATTAAACTAGTATGCTTATAGTTGGATGCATTGTGGCACTGGATTGAATAATAGTTCGTTATCTACATCAACTTTTTATTTCCCAAATTTAATTAAAGTCTGATTCAAACGAAGTATGGATCTTTCTCGTTAAAATGAGTATTCTTATTGTTAGTCAGGCAGAATCTCCTTCTAACAGGTAGGTATAAAAGAATTATCAAAAACACTATCTTGTATCATAATTAAAGCCGATCATGAAAACTGTTCTTGTAGAAGATTTAAAAATTGTTGAAGAATTTAATGGTGTTCCTGACCAACAATTGCAGTGGTTAATAGATAAATCTGAAATTGCTGAATTTCGGGAGGGAGAAAGGATTTTTGATGTTGGCGATCCTATTGACAGACTAATTATTTTTTTGGAAGGTAAAGCCAGAATCTGCATCCTTCAAAACGGTCAATTAAGAGATTTGGTTACTTATCTACCTGGTGATGTCACAGGTTATTTGCCTTTTTCCCGGGGATTATTAGCAATCGGTTTTTGCGAATGTTTAAAACCCTCTAAAATTTTAAGCTGTTCTATTACATATGTAAAAGAAGGGATTGCCAAATATTACGAACTAACAGAAGCGCTGGTGCACAGAATGAGTTCACGGATTAGGGAAGCTACAACTTTTCAACAACAGCATGAAAAAATGTTTGCATTGGGTAAATTATCGGCAGGGCTTGCCCACGAATTAAATAATCCTGCCGCAGCTATTACCCGGGCAGCGGCGTTGTTACAAAAACAGGTGGGGCAACTCCCCGCTCTTTTTAAGGAAGTTTCGCTTTTACACCTTAGCGAAGGGCGTATTGATAAAATCCAACAACTTATTTATGCTAAAATAAATAACAATAGTAATCCACAGCTTAGTATGTTGCAAAAAGCACAAAGAGAGGACGAAATTGAGGATTGGCTATATGAAAATAAGATTGAAAATATAGATACGGAAGGTTTTGCAGATCTTAATTTTACAATAGCTGATTTAGATACAGTCAAAGCATGTTCTCAAACCGGGCAATCCGGTGAATTGAATGTTGTGCTGGAATGGATGGGCAATTATCTGGTGACAACTAAAATGACAGAAGATATTCGTACCTCATCAGAAAGGATTTCACATCTTGTAGGTGCTGTAAAGAATTTCACATTTATGGACCAGGCATCGGACAAGCAAATGACTGACATTCATTTTGGTATAAACAATACTTTAACCATGCTTGATTTTAAAATAAAAAAGGGAAACATACAAGTAATTCAACACTACGATCCATCGCTCCCAAAGGTAAACGCTATGCCTGGTGGTTTAAACCAGATCTGGGCAAATCTTATAGACAACGCTATCGATGCCATGGAGCCCAATAAAAAAGGAATACTGGAAATAACAACAACACACGATATCCACTTTGTAAAGGTTTATGTAAAAGATAATGGCCCCGGCATTCCAAAAGATATTCAGGCAAAAATTTTCGATCCTTTTTTCACAACCAAAGAAATTGGCAAAGGCTCAGGATTGGGGCTTGATGTCGTGAACAAAATTATCAGTCAACATAATGGTGTTGTAAGGGTATTTTCAGATCCTGGTACAACAGCATTTGAAGTATGCTTTCCAATAAATAACTAGAAAAATGAATCAACCCATTATATTCGTAGTAGATGACGATGTACAGGTATTGCGTGCTATTACAAGAGATCTTAAAAATAAGTACCGGCAGGAGTTCAAGATACTAAGTACTTCTTCTGCTCAGGAAGCTTTAGATAGTTTGCTCGAATTAAAAAATACAGGAAATGTTGTTGCTATGTTTATTTCAGACCAGCGCATGCCCGAAATGGAAGGTGTAGACTTTCTGCAACGGGCAATGGTATTTTTTGACGATGCAAAAAAAGTATTGCTTACTGCTTACTCTGACACAGATGCGGCCATTAAAGCGATTAATTCAGTAAAGCTCGACTATTATTTAACCAAGCCCTGGGATCCGCCTGAAGAAAAACTATACCCGGTTATTGATGACCTGATAAGCGATTGGTCAAATGATTTTCATCCAGATTTCAAAGGGATTAAAGTTATCGGCTACCAGTTCTCTCCCAAAAGCCATGTCATCAAAGAATTTCTGTCTGGCAATCTGATACCCTATTTATGGCTCGATGCAAACAATGATGATGGGAAAGAATTAATGCAGTTAAATAAAATTGAACTCAAGGAATTACCTGTTGTTATTTTTGAAGACGGTTCTTTACTTAAAACACCTGCATTAATAGATGTTGCAAAAAGAATAGGCTTGAATCCGGAAGTCAAGAATGAAATATATGATGTCGTAGTTATCGGTGCTGGACCAGCAGGTTTAGCTGCTTCAGTATATGGTTCTTCGGAAGGTTTGAAAACGCTTTTAATAGAAAGAAAAGCACCGGGCGGTCAGGCAGGCACCAGTTCCCGGATAGAAAATTACCTCGGCTTCCCAAGTGGCTTAAGTGGTGCCGATTTAACGCGCCGGGCAATAAGCCAAACGGTTCGCTTTGGGACAGATTTTCTCTCGCCGCAATCCGTAAAAGCAATTCATATTCAGGATAATTATAAAAAAATTATTTTGGATGATGATAAGGAAATAATTACCAAATCAATCGTGATAACCACGGGAGTTGATTATCGCCAGCTAATAACCCCAGGCATTCCCGCATTTATTGGTGCAGGAATTTATTATGGTGCCGCAACAACAGAAGCACTGGCGTGCACGAACAAAAATGTATTTGTAGTTGGCGGGGGAAATTCCGCAGGCCAGGCTGCCATGTATTTGTCGAAATTCGCTAAACAAGTAAATATTCTAATCAGAAAAGATAGTCTTTCTTACACCATGTCCTCCTATTTGATAGATCAGATAAGTGGGGTTGAAAATATACGTGTTTGTGTTTGTAGTGAAGTCATAGAAGCCAGGGGAGATGAAATGCTTAAAGAGCTGGTGATTAAAGACCTGAATGATGGAAAAACTTATACTGAGGAGGCTGCGGCACTGTACATTTTTATTGGCGCAAAACCTTTTACCGATTGGCTGGATGCCGAAATCCTCAAAGATGATAAGGGATTTGTTGAAACGGGCAGAGATTTATTGCAAAAAGACAACTTTAAAAAAGTTTGGAAACTGGAAAGAGATCCTTATCTTTTGGAAACGAGTTGCGCCGGAGTGTTTGCGGCAGGCGATGTGCGTGCTGGAGCGATGAACCGTGTAGCATCTGCAGTTGGCGAGGGTTCTATGGCCATTAGTTTTGTACATAAATATCTTGCTGAAATTTAAAATAAAAATATTATGGATCAGGTATGTGAACACATTAATATAATAACCGAATTAAAAACGGCTAAAGCGTTTGTATGCGACGAATGTGTAAAAACTGGCAGCCATTGGGTGCATTTGCGTACTTGCCAAGCCTGTGGAGTAACGCTTTGTTGCGATAATTCACCAAACAAGCATGCAACAAAACATTTTCACAGAAGCGGCCATCCAGTTATTATATCTTCAGAACCGGGCGAACGCTGGATGTGGTGTTATGTAGATGAGGCTTTTGTGGAGTATTAATTCCTTTAGCATGTTAAACTATTGTTTTTGCTTAAAGTTGTGTGCCCACCAGCCATTTCGCATATGCAACTCAAATAAAATGGTTAACCCAAGAAAATGATCAATCAACAAAATTTACAAATAAGGTTTAACCATTTGAGGGAATCATCCGAAGCGCTTTGTAAACCTTTATTAACAGAGGATTATTCTGTGCAACCTGCTGATTTTGTATCGCCACCTAAATGGCATCTGGCGCATGTTACCTGGTTTTGGGAACAATTTGTATTAGGTGTATATCAAAAAGATTATAAAGTATACGACGAAGATTTTTCGTTCTTGTTTAATAGTTATTATAACAATGTAGGTAAGCGGGTATTGCGGCCCAACCGTGGCCTAATGACACGTCCTTCCGTTGCCGAAGTATATCATTACCGGGCTTACGTTACCCAGGCAATGAATAATTTGCTTGCAAAAGATCTATCGCAGGATGTTTTGACAATCATTGAAATCGGGATCAATCACGAAGAGCAGCACCAGGAATTGTTCGTCTATGACATTAAATATATTTTAGGTAACCAGCCTACGTTTCCTGTTTATGGGGATCAGTTTACAATGGATGAGATTCAAAAGGTTCAAAAATTTCATCGCATTAGTGAAGGCCTTTACCAAATAGGTTATCAAGAGGGTGGCTTCTGTTTTGATAACGAACTGGGTATACATAAAGTTTATTTGCAAGATTTTGATATTGCCGAAAACTTAACCAGTAATGCGGAATATGTTGAATTTATAAATGATGGTGGTTATGACAATTTTAATTTTTGGCATGATGAAGGCTGGACCTGGAAAAACACTCATGATATCAAATCACCATTGTACTGGCATTTGATTGAAAATACCTGGCATGTTTACGATTTGGATGGATTGAGGCCTGTTGCCATGGACCAACCACTGAAACATATATCATTTTATGAAGCTTTTGCTTTTGCAGAGTGGAAAGGCATGCGCTTGCCAACTGAGTTTGAATGGGAAATTGCATCGAAATATTTTAGCTGGGGTCAACTTTGGGAATGGACTGCTAGTGCATACCTGCCTTATCCCGGATTCAGTAAAGTGCCGGGAGCACTTGGAGAGTACAATGGAAAGTTTATGATCAATCAAATGGTATTACGCGGTGCTTCGGTTGCAACCCCAAGGGGCCATAGCAGGGATACCTACCGCAATTTTTTTCATGCCAGTATGCGCTGGCATTATAACGGGCTTCGGTTAGTAAAAAATAAAGATTGCAAATGACAAAATTTGATGCCATTATTATTGGTTCCGGCCAGGCAGGAACGCCCCTAGCTTTTAAATTAGCAGCGAAGGGTAAGTCTGTAGCTTTTATCGAAAAAAACAAAGTAGGTGGAACTTGCGTCAATGTAGGTTGTACACCAACAAAGGCTTATGTGGCAAGCGCAAGAAGAATGTGGGATGTAGCGCACGCAGCAGAATTGGGGATCGAAATTGAAAATATCGCCGTTGCCAATTTAGCTAAAATAAAAACGCGTAAAGACGCAATTGTTAACCAATCGGTACAAGGTATCGAAAAAGGGATTGAGAAAAACCCATTGATTTCATTCTTTTATGGGGAAGCAAGTTTTACAGCTGAGAAGGAAGTAAGTGTAAACGGCCATATACTGAGTGCCGAAAATATTTTTATTAATGTGGGAGGCCGTCCCGTGGTGGCAGATGAATATCAAGATATACCATATTACACCAATGAAAATATATTGGCACTTACCGAATTACCGGAGCATTTGATAATTATCGGCGGAAGTTATATTGGATTGGAATTTGGACAAATGTTTTGCCGTTTCGGAAGTAAAGTAACCATTATTGAAAAAGGTAGCTTTATTATCAGCAGGGAAGATGAAGAGACAAGCGTTGCTATCCAGGAGTTTATAAAAGCAGATGGAGTTGAAATTATCTTAACGACTGCAGATATTAGCGCGAGTACAAATGCAGATGGCAGAATTTGTGTGAGGACTTTTGTGAATGGTGAGGAGCTAATCATCAATGGTACACATTTACTTTTGGCCATTGGCAGGGTACCCAACACCGATTCCCTTAATTTAGAGAATGCGGGTGTAGCAACCGATAGCAAAGGCTTTATTAAAGTGAACGATTATTGTGAAACAAATGTAAGCGGTATTTTTGCAATGGGTGACTGTAATGGTCAGGGTGCATTTACCCATACAGCCTATAATGATTATCAAATCGTGGAAAACTTCCTGTTTGGCGATAAATCAAGGAAAATATCGGGCCGTATTCTTACCTATGGTTTGTTTGTAGACCCTCCGCTTGGAAGGGCAGGGTTGACCAAAAAAGAAGCCCTGCAAAAGGGCTATAAAGTGCTGGAGGCCAAAAGGAAAATGAGCCAGATTGCCCGCGCCAGAGAAAAAGGTGAAACGCATGGTTTTATGAGCGTGATAGTAGATGCCGATACGGATAAAATTTTAGGGGCATGCGTATTGGGTACAGGCGGGGACGAAGTGATTACCAGCATATTAAATATAATGGCTGCCGATGTACCTTATACCTTGATAAGGGATACTGTTGTACTGCATCCAACCATTTCAGAATTAATACCCACTATGTTGGAAAATTTAAAGCCCGTAAATTAAGTGATAGCACAATTTAGAAAAGATGTGTTGGAGGGATTGAGTAACACCACACAGAAAAAAATAGACTCCAAATATTTTTATGATAAAAAGGGTGATGAGCTCTTTGTAAGAATAATGGCAATGCCCGAATATTACCTCACCGCGGCTGAGATGGATATTTTTAAAAATAAAACAGGCGAATTGATTTCGTCTCTGGACATAAATAAAAATGAATATTTTGAAATTATAGAACTGGGGGCAGGTGACGGTACAAAAACAATTGAGCTGCTGAAAGCTTTGAAAAAGGAAAATTACCGGTTTGGCTATATACCTGTAGATATTTCTCAAAATGCACTTAATGGTTTACAAGCCATGTTAAAAGTAAATTTACCGGATGTGGAAATTAATATAAGACAGGGCGATTACTTTAATATTTTGGGACAGTTAAAAAGCAGAGCTACCCGGAAGATTATTTTATTTTTAGGCTCTAACATCGGGAATTTAACTGATGAACAGGCAGGTGTGTTTATTTATCAATTGGGCGCTAATTTAAAAGCTGGAGATAAAATGCTGTTGGGTGTTGATCTTAAGAAAGCAAAAAATATTGTATTACCGGCTTACGATGATGCTCAGGGCATTACCAAAGCATTTAATTTAAATTTACTCGATCGGATTAACAGGGAATTAGAGGCCGATTTTGACCTGGAGCAGTTTAATCACCTAGCTTCGTATGAAGAAGACGAAGGTATTGCCAGAAGTTATATACAAAGTAAAATAAAGCAGGTTGTGACCATTAATGCGCTCCATATGACATTTAATTTCGAAGCAGGGGAAACCATTCATACCGAGGTATCACGCAAATACGATGATGCTATCATGACTGAAATTTTAAGGAAAACAGATTTTACAATAGAATCAAAAATTACAGACAGCAAGGGTTTATTTGCCGATTATGTTTTAAAACGAAATTGAGTATGATATCCATCAACTGCTTTAAGAATCAGATAAAAGAAAGCGTTCGGCATGAATTTAAATAAAGTACATAGCAACATCGCTGAATTACAAAATATCTCTGTTGGCTTTGCCCAAAAACAGGTTTTGGAAAATTTTAGTGTAAATTTTACCAGAGATAAAATCACAGCTTTACTTGGGGTAAGCGGAAGCGGCAAATCAACTATTTTAAAGATGCTGAATGGGATGCTGCAACCTGATGAGGGGAAAGTAATTGTTTTTGAAGAACCTTTTGATTATGACAATGCCAATTTAATGCGGTTAAAAATTGGTTACGCAGTACAACAGGTGGGCTTGTTTCCGCACTTAACAGTAGCGGAGAACGTGGCTATTTTGGGCAACATCAGCAAGATGCACGAACCTGCAATAAGAGCAAGGATTACTGCATTGATGCAAATGGTACAGTTGCCGCTTTCTGATTTAAAAAAATATCCTTTTCAACTTTCGGGCGGAGAGCAGCAAAGGGTAGGTTTGTGCAGGGCCTTCTTTTTAAAACCACCTCTGGTGCTAATGGACGAACCCTTTGCCTCGCTCGATTATAAAACAAAGGCGGGTATTTACGGACATATTTTGACCATCCAGCAAGAAGAGCCGACCTCTGTTATCATTGTTACACATCAGTTTGAAGAAGCCGAAAAACTGGCTGACGAATTTATATGGATAGAGGAAGGGCGTATAAAAAAAGAAGGCTCAAAACAGGAGTTAAAGGAAATCAGGTTTGAATTTAAAGAAAGATATTAAATGCGTTTTCCAAATCAAATAATATGCTTATTTCTTGCCTTGTTTTTGGGCCATAAACTACAGGCACAACAAAAAATTACTGTTGGTGCCAAGCACTTTAATGAGGGGTATATTTTAAGCGAAATCATTGCACAATTGTTAGAGAACGAAGGCTTTACCGTGGAAAGGAAATTTAACCTAGGTGGTACGGCCATTAGCTTTGAAGCTTTGCGCACTAAAGCAATTGATGTTTATCCCGAATATAGTGGTACTATCGCATCGGAGGTTCTGAAAACCGGATTGTATACTTCCTTAGACGACATCAAGGAGCAGTTGCAGCAGCAATATAAGCTCGCAATATCACTTCCGTATGGTTTTAACAATACCTATGCCATTGTGGTAAGCAAGGAGCTGGCCACAAAATTACAACTGGAAAACTTATCGCAACTTGCAAAACACCCTGAATTAAAAGGAGGCATCAGTTACGAGTTTTTGAAACGTGGAGACGGCTGGAAAAATTTAGCCGAAAGTTATAAACTTGGCCAGGAGGTAAAGGGGATAGAACACGGGTTGGCATATACTGCTTTAAACCATCGGCGCATAGATTTTACAGATGCTTATTCAACCGATGGCGAAATCAAAAAATATAACCTTAGCCTCTTAAAAGACGATGGGCATTTTTTTCCTGCTTATCAGGCCTTAAGCTTTTATAATCCTGATTTGCCCGTAAAAGCCATACAAGCTTTAAATAAATTGAACAATTCGATTAGTAATAAAGATATGCAAGCTATGAATGCAATGTCTTTGTTTGGTAAGAAAGATTTTGCCAGCATTGCACGCGATTTTCTTAAGGCGAAAAGGTTAAGTAAAACCGGTAAGACAAGCCCATCGGATTCCTCGAAAGATTTATTTTTGCACCTCATGCAGCATATCTGGCTTACTTTTCTATCTGTGTTTATTGCGGTTTGTATCGCTTTGCCCCTGGGAATAGCCTTATACCGGTACCAATTGTTCTTAAATCCTGTTTTATACTTTACGGGTATTTTGCAAACCATTCCTTCGATAGCATTGTTGGCCTTAATGATTCCTTTATTGGGGATAGGCATGGTACCCGCAGTAACGGCTTTATGTATTTACGCTATACTGCCCGTATTGCGCAATACAATTTCGGGGTTAAAAGGGGTAGACCGGCAATTAAAAGAAGTTGCAGTGGCAATTGGCCTGAGCCGTAACCAACGGTTACGAAGAGTAGAACTTCCACTGGCTGTGCCCACTATAATTTCGGGTATCCGGATAGCCACGGTTATCAATATTGGCACGTCTACACTGGCTGCTTTTATTGGTGCGGGTGGTTTAGGCGAATATATTGTAACGGGTTTGGCATTGAACAATACTCAGCTTATTTTAAAAGGTGCCATTCCGGCTGCTGTTTTAGCCATTGCATTTGAAATATTGTTTGAGTTGATAGAACGGTTCATATTGCCTAGGCATTTAAAGGGAATTGACAAATAAACAGCCCCTTTTAAGCTTCGCTACCGCCAAGGCCGGATGGGACTGGTTAATCGCCTGGACTGATGCAACGAAAAGGTAATAAGCAGCATGTTTATATGACAGGCGTTGAGGATCATTCTGGCCCTTTGGCTTTTATTTTAGCCTTTACTGATAAAGAAGCGGGTATTAACTTACCTCAACGACCTTCCGGTCATAAATGAATATATTCAGAATAATTTTGAACGGCTTGATGATCAGAAGGAATATATTTCCAATAAGGTTTATCTCGCACAAAATGGAATATTTAAAATCCTGACTATCGTGACGGTTTGTATTTCATTACCAACGCTCGTTGCGGGAATACATGGGATGAATTTTAAATTTATGACTGAACTGGAAATATGGTTACCTATATGTAATCATTCTTTTGGCCAGTTTCACTGGGAGGTTGGTTTAGTTTAAAGAAAAACAATGGTTCTAAGATTTAACTACGAGTATCGGCGGCCTCCGCTAAAGGTGTAATACTTACTGTAATTTTATTTTGATTAACTTTAGATTGTAAAGAATTTGTAATAAAAAAACTTAAGAAATACTTAAGGAAACAATATTTAAAAATTTTAATTATCTGTTTATTAGTTGTTTATGATTGTGTGTTATAAGACTCATAATTTGGTCCATGGTTCGAGCCCAGGTGAGCCCACTGCTTTAAACCCCTTTAAGTATAACTTGAAGGGGTTTTCTGTTGCCTTTTTAGGCCGATTTTGGATGTTTTTTTTTATCGATTTATGCCCATTTTCTCCGCTAAGTGTGTATTTTCAATGAAACTGTTCACCTCGTTTCGGGCTGAGAGATAACGTGACCACGCGCTGCACCATAATTTTTTACATTTTACATCCCTTCAAATTTTACGCTGATAAATCTAGGTCTGTAAAGATTAGGATGCGTTTGCAGATCCTTAAAAAAATCGAATGAGTTTACATTGTAACTAATCAGCAATTCTCCCTTTTTGGATAAACCCGGATGTGCTTTTGCATTATAAGTGAAAAATGATTTCAATTCAATGGCTTCCGAAGTATCCCACAGTTTAATTACTTTGCCAAAAGGGCCATAAGGTGTTTTGCCCAACTGCATACAGATGTGCCTGCCGATGCCACTTTGCTGAAACACCAGTGCGTAACGTCCATCAGGCAGTTGCGAAAGACTGAGTTCGTTTGACACCTGATCCGTTACCGCTGCCGATTTTTTAATGTCGGCCTGCCAGTTGGCTCCGTCCCAGTAACTCCATTTGTTATAGTTTTCAAAATCTTTTGGTAGAACCCTGGCAACCAAAAGTTTCTTGGTTTTACCAAAAGTACCATACACATAAATATAACCATCAGCATTTACTTCGCCTGCCTGCTTCGTATTTATATAAATACCGGCGCCAAAAGAACCTGTTTCACCATCCTGGTCGAGATAAAAAGGCGTATCCTTTTGTTCATAATTTTGAAAAGGCAAAGCCTCGCCAGCCTTAATTTTAATTAAAGTATTGCCCACTTCGGCAAAGCCAAAAGCACCTCCGCCTGTACTTTTAATGCGGTAACCAAAAATGAAAGTGGCATTATCCAGGTCCTGGTTTACAAAACCATCGCCAAGCCAGTAATAGTCGCCAGCTTGCGTTAATGGTGTTTTGGGTACAAAGATAGATTCGGGCTTTTGATTGGCTTTTTTCCAGCTAAAACTGATTTTATTGGGATTGGGCTCATTACCATCCAGCACTGCAACCGCATTGTGGATCATTACTGCGTTAGGTTCCATTTTGCCACCGCTTACCTTTCCGATCATGCTATCACTAAAAATAAACAATGTCTTTTTCGCTTTAGGCGGCGATGATTCTTTCCCGTTTAATGCAATGCTGTATATCCCGTCGCCCCCGAACCAGCCATCCGTTCTGTTAAACAGATTGGTCCATTCGGGTGCAGCAGCTACTTTAAATCTGATGCTATCCAGCCCCTGTGCCCGTAACGATAGAGAAGCCGTAAAACTTAGCAATAATAAGGATACAAAAGCTTTCATAGGATGGATTAAATTGTGTTTTTCTTTATCCTGACATAAAAATATTTACAAATCGACTGATCAACAAAAATCATAGTCAGGTAGGCTTAAGCAATCATTAAAGATATGATAATTACCTCCATACTTTCTCGATACTACTTTTGAATCGTAATGGGGCGTTAAAAAAAAATGTTCAGAGGTCTCGATCAGAATGGGATATTAATGATTTTCAATCGAAAATAAACCTGGTCTTCTGTATTTTCTGATGAATAAAGATTTTTAGCTAAACCTGTGATTAAATGTAAATCAGACAAGAAAAGGTATGTTAAACACCGAATTAGGCCCACTGCTTTAAACCCCTTTAAGGATAACTTGAAGGGGTTTTTTGTGTCTAATGTTTTTTAAAATTGTAGATAACCCGTATCTGAGATGGATTGATGATATAAATATTGATCTCATAATAGCATTAGTTTTCATCTACATATTCAAGAATATCGGCAGGCTGGCAATTGAGAGCCTTACAGATAGCTTCTAAAGTGCTAAAACGTATGGCTTTCGCTTTTCCGGTTTTTAAAATGGATAGGTTAGAAAGGGTCAGCTCAACCTTTTCTGACAGCTCGTTAAGCGAAATCTTTCGCTTGGCCATCATCACATCTAAGTTTACAATAATTGGCATAGTTATACAGTTAAGTCGTTTTCGTTTTGGAGTTCTACGCCTCTGTTAAAAATTTGTGATATAACATACACAACGGCTGCCATCAAAATAAAAGCCTCACCGTCTTCCCAAAACCGGTTAGTTTGTCGGTTTCGTATCCATGATCCAGTAAGTCTTTTGCAACCTGCATGGCAATAAGACTAATAATCCCGATGGAAAATGTGTAATAAGCAATGTTTTTGATTTTGTTGGCAACATAGCTGCTAAATGGATTAGATAAATCCAATTTGTAAAGTAGCACGATCAAAATATAGAAAAGCATTGCCTTTAAAATGGCTACGACCAATAAAAAACCATACATACCAAAAAAAGCCAATTGGCTTTGCCCGTACATTTTACTTAGATCTAATTTTTGGTACAGGTTACCCACAAATTCGGGTTTGAACACACTAAAAATAAAATTAACCAACAGTCCGCCAGCTTCAATACACAAGCCGACAAAAATTACCCAGACAATCACGTGCAGGGCTTTAAATACGAAGTTGTTTCTTTTTGACATCATCTTAAATGTTTAATTGATTTGGTAAACATAATAAATATTTATTGATAAACAATAAAATTATTTGGATAAGCAAAAAATTTTAGACGAAAATCATTCCTTTTGTACATGGCCGCTTTCTGGCAAAAAATTATTACGGGATACAGACTGATTAGCTTGGGTAGGTAGCACTGGTTTAGAAAGGGGAGAGACATTAAGAACCGGAAATTAACATCCAGCCGGGGCCACACCGACCTATTTTTAGCAGATCAGGAAAATATACTTTGTTTTTTAGCGTAAGTTAGCCGTTGTAAAATTGACTTACATGACTAACAATGATATCAAACGCATTTCCAGACTAACAGCAATTACAACACAATTGCAGGCCAAACGTATTTTGACGGCAAAATCCTTATCAGAAAAATTCGGGGTAAGTATCCGAACCATTTATCGGGATGTGAAAGCACTGGAACAGGCCGGGATACCCGTTATTACCTTAGATGGCAAAGGGTATTCCCTGATGGAAGATTACAGACTTCCGCCAGTAATGCTAACTGAAGGAGAAGCTAATGCTTTGATTACCGCCGAGAAACTCGTATTGAAAAACAAAGACATCTCCTTTATCAGGGAATATGCTCAGGCCATTATTAAAATAAAATCTGTGCTCAGGAACCAGACAAAAAATAAGGCCAACCTGCTTTCCGAACGCATTCATTTTAGGATCAACCAGGAAAATGAACAAACCAGCAATTATTTGTCTGATCTTCAGTTTGCATTGACTAACCTGCGGTTAACCCAAATCAATTATACTGATGAATATGAGAATAAGACCTTCAGAACTATTGAACCTTTTGCCTTGTACAGTACACAGGAAAACTGGCTTATGATTGCATTTTGTCGCCTGCGGAGCGAGTACCGTGCTTTTAGACTTGACAGGATTAAGACTTTAAATATACTTTCTGAAACATTCGACACCCATAATATTACACTCGAACAGTATTTTGAAATTTGTCGGCAAAAATATCTGCCAACCCCTGACATACCCTTGTCAAAATGATGAGTGAAATTTGTGGTATAAAATGCTAATACATGGAAAAAATAGAAATTAAACCTTTCAGGGTTATCGGAATCGCTGTAAGAACAACAAATGAAAATGGCCAGGCAATAAAGGACATTGGAGCACTATGGGATCGGTTTTTGAAAGATGGCATCCATCAGACAATACCAAACAGGATAGACGATGCAATCTATTCTATTTACACAGATTACGAGAGTGACCATACTAAGCCTTATACCACCATTTTAGGATGCCTGGTAGAATCTTTAAACAATATTCCGGAAGGCATGACCGGAAAGTCGTTTGATGGCGGTAAATATGTGAAATTATCGGCCATTGGAAACCTTGCTGATGGTTTGGTAGGGGATAAATGGGGTGAAATCTGGAATATGGACCTCAACAGGGTTTTTAGCAGTGACTTCGAGGTATATGGTGAAAAGGCAAAAAATCCGGACCATGCTGAGGTTGATTTTTTCATTGCTGTGAAATAATCTCTTCGCCCGCGAGATCAAAACTAAATTCAAAGCCTCTAACCAGCTCATATCCTTAAGGCAGCCCACAATTTTTTAGCGTATGTCTGGTGAAAAAGGGGAACTTTTGTTTCCCTTTCCAACATCTATGTAAACAGCGAATGGACTGTAAGCTTAAATTTGATTAGCCATTAAAGAAATTATTAATAATATTTTTAATTGTCTACTTTCTCGTACTTATAAACTTGCGTTCTTCCACTAGCATTAAAAATACTATCCTGTTGTTCATTCCTGCGGTGTTCGGTCAACACAACATAGCTCGTGTTTAAAAAGATCGCATTGGTATTTCCTGCAACGTTTGGATCCTTCGAGTTGAATACAGCAGGCCCCTCACTTTGGACCCGCGCCCTGAAAAGGTCTCTTTTCCACTTATAAGGTGTGGTATCATCATCACCCTTTTTTTTACAGCCCAACACCATAATTAATAGCATTGCAACCCAAAAGTTTTTTACCATGTTGTTTTTTTCTTTAAAAGAATAAAAAAAAATGATTTTGCAAAATTCCACTTTGGTATTTAACAAAAATTAACGGGAAAATATGAGTGACCGGATTGAGCAGAATTGCTGGCGTTTGCTAATGTATATATGTTGATTATACATTTTTTACCCCTCATTTTGGAGCTTAGATAATATTTCTAAAAAATAGAGCTTTCAATGATTAACTTAGTTTTAAAATATATCGTTACAAACCAATACCAGGCCTGTAAACTTATTGTTGGTTTATATTATGGCTTAACAATGAATACTAACCTCTTTACAAAGACAACGCTTCAGCCGATATATACAATTTAACTTAGACACAAAATAGACTAAAATAAAACCATGAGAGCAATTAACCCCTGGATCAACTTCAATGGCAATGCCGAAGAAGCATTCACTTTTTACAAATCAGTTTTTGGTGGTGAGTTTACAAAAATCACCCGTTTTAAAGACTTATCTGGTCCTGAGTTTCAGGTAGCGGAAGAGGAGGCCAATAAAATAATGTACATCGGCTTGCCGCTTGGCAAAAACAATGTATTAATAGCGAATGATGTTCCTGGGTTTTTGGGGCAGGTAAGCGAAAATGAAAACCGGTCTAAAATATACGTAAATGCCGAAAGCGCTGAAGAGGCAGACAAAATATTTAACGGATTATCGGCAGATGGAGAAGTAGAAGGTCCCATTGGTGACAGTCCCTGGGGTACCTATGCCGGAATGTTCAGGGATAAATATGGTATTGAATGGATTATAGAGTTTGACCCGGGGTATAGCGGCTAATGTTAGCTTATCCTTTCGCTGGGACACACACATCGCGCTGGTGTAGAAATAGCACAAAGGGGCTGTCGCTATGGTAACAGCCCCCTTTGTAAATTAAATGTCCATTCTAATTGAATATTTAAGCACTGATTTCGAGCCGGTATCCTTTGCTGCGGATGACAACAATTTTGATATTCGGATCAAATTCCAGTTTTTTTCTAAGTTTTGATATGAACATATCCAGACTTCGCCCAACAATAACCCCCTCATCTTCCCAGATCTCTTTTTGTAGCCGGCTTCTCTCAATAGTTTGGTTAGGAGACAAAGCGAAAATGAGCAGCAAGCGTGTTTCCGTCCCTGTCAGGTCTATTGTTTGTTCGTTTATGATTAACTTTCGATTCTTCGTGTCGAACAATGCTGCACCTAAAGTAATCATGTCCGCATGCTTATCCTCCCCAGGTAAAGTTCTTTGGGGTTTAACAGATCTCAAAAAAATAAAACCAACAAATGCTAAAAATGGCAGGCTGCCAAGAAGATATCCGTTCTTTGGGAGATTTAGGCCTGTCGGCTTAAATTTGATGTTGATCATGTATGCTGCCTTGGGTTGCTTTCTTCCTTTGCACGTTATAATGTCGTCTTTTTTATTTTTGGAGATGGCGTATCCATATACTACGCCCGGGTAGCTGCTGTTCAGAACATTGACCACATAGTCGCTTGCAAGCGGATCTTTAGCCAACAAACGCTGGGTAATGCTTACCAGCGAGTCTGTTCGAAAGGTAAGTTGCTGCTCAAACCTTATTCTGTATTCATGCGCTGAGCTCTTTTTTACCGGAAGTACCCTTGATACACTGTCGCCCGACTGTAAGAGTAATTCGTGTCCGATCCTGCGGAGTAAAATTTCCCGTCTGGCGATATCAAAATCATTATTACCGGTCATACTGATGCAGATTACAGTAATAAACGAAAGTAGTATGAATCCGCAGAGGTACTTCAGTTTCCCCTGGCGAATATTTCGGATAAGGTGCATAGTGTCAATATTTTATTGCAAAGGTTACATTTTTATTTATAATTCAAATTCCCTGCACTTAAAGATACCAAAGTAATTTCGTTGAATCAATTTAATCGGATAGGAAACCGTTACGGGCAAATACAGCTTGGTGTGTCTCAATTGGTTTTAAAGCACCGAAACTTTCCTAAATTTAAGCAAATTAAAACCACCCGAAATGAGAAAACTGATTTACGGCATTAACATTACTTTGGACGGCTGTTGCGACCATACCAAATTTACAGGCGGCGATGAAATTCAGGATTACTTCAGGGAGCTGCTGGAAAATGTGGATTTGCTGATTTATGGACGCAAAACCTACGAACTGATGGTACCTTTTTGGCCGGAAGTGGCACAATCCCAATCAATGAATGAAGCGGCTAACGCATTTGCACGTGTGTTTTCGAAGCTGGATCGGGTAATGGTTTCGCGGACTATAAAAGAGGTGGAAGACAAGCAAACCACAATTATTGGCGATAACCTGAAAGAAGAAGTATTGAGACTAAAACAGCTGCCTGGCAAAGCAATTTCAACCGGTGGGGTTGAGTTACCTGCACGGTTAATTGAATTAGGTTTGGTAGACGAATTTCACCTGGTTGTGCATCCGCTGATGATTGGACAGGGGAGGCGCTTATTTGAAGAAATGCAGTTGCCAGAGCATTTGGAGATAAAACTTGCTGGCACACAAACTTTAAGCAATGGTTGCGTGGCATTGCGGTACGAAAAGATTTAATTTGTTCGCGAGTATTATTAATTACTATGGAGTGTAAATTATTTTTGTAATAAAGTTTATTGTGTTGTTTAAAATGTTTAGTTTGGCTAAACTATATTTTAATTATTTAAACAACATCTTATTTAATTATGAAAACATTAAAACTTTTACCATCCCTCATTTTCCTATTGGTTTTATCCATGATTTCCTGTAAAAAAGCAGGAGAAAGTGCTTTAAAAGAAAAACAAATTTCAGATGAACAATCTTTAACCAACAACGCTTTGGCTGCCAAGCCTAAAAAAGTTTTGTTTATCGGTATCGATGGTTGCGTTTGGAAAGCCATTACAGCTACGAATGCCCCTAATCTTAAAACATTAATGGATCAATCGTACACCAGTACCAATGCTTTGGCTGAAATACCCACCTGGTCATCAAACGGTTGGTCGGCCCTGTTTACCGGGGTAGGGGTAGCCAAACACAAGGCTTCTGATAACAGCTTTTCAGGATCAGATTTTGTAAACTATCCTTCCTTTTTCAGGCAGGTAAAAACCAGCTTACCGGCATTAAGAACTGCATCAGTTGTTACCTGGTCATCTATAAACACCTATATTGTGGCTACGCCCGATGTAACAGTTAAGGTTAATAGCGCAAACGATAACCAAACCGAAACAAGGATTATCCAGGAAATTACCAGCAGTAATACCGATGTTGCATTTTGCCATTTTGACAATGTAGATCATGCCGGCCATGCCAGTAATTACAGAACAACCACGCCAATGTATATGGATTCGGTGAAGGCAGTTGATGCACGTGTAGGTAGGATACTAACTGCATTAAAAGCCAGGCCAACCTATAACAATGAAGATTGGTTAGTGGTTGTAGCTACAGATCATGGTGGAGATTTAAGCCATGGAGGTTCGAGCTATCTGGAACAAAATGCATTTGTCATTTTAAATAATAGTACAATTTCGCCGCAATTGGTTAATACCCTGCCCACTACAGCAACAGAATCTCAACCACATGCCATTACTACTGTCGATTTTAAAACGAATGTTTATGGGCAGCTGCCCGCACTGGGCAATCTGAATTTGAGCGCAACCAGTAGTTTCACCATCGAGTTCAGGGCAAGGGCAACTACTGCAACAAGCGATCCGGTAATTATCGGAAACAAAAACTGGGCAAGCGGATACAATAAAGGTATCATTATTGCAAACAGGAATGGAGTGATCAGGGCTAATTTTGGCGACGGGACCAACCGATTAGATATTGATGGTGTTGACCTGACAGACCAGTTATGGCATCAGGTAGCCATAGTAGTTAACCGTACTACACAGAAAGCAACCATGTACGATGGAGGAATAAAAGTTGCAGAAGGCAATATATCAGCTGTTGGCGATTTACAGAGTGGTACCGCTTTTAAAATTGGGCAAGATGGTACCGGCAACTACAGCCCTTATTTTACAGGGAATATTTCCGAAATTAGGTTGTTTAAATCTGCTTTGCCGGCAACAAGTATCAGCACCTATAGTTTTACAGGCATAACCACCTCACATCCGCAAAATGCAGATCTTGTTTTGTACACCAAAGGAAACGAAGGTAGCGGAGTAGTTTATAATGGAAGTTTGGTTACGCCAAAAATTGATATTTTAACCAAAAACAGCGCTGCCGTTACCTGGAGTAATTTCAATACGCAAATATTTTACCGCAAAACCACCGACTACCATGGTGCACCTCATTTGTACGATGTTGCCCCTTCCATATTAAAATTTTTAGGTATAGCTAAGCCTGGCAATTATGACGGACAGGCTTTGGTAAACTTTTAAATCATGCACACATTTGTGATCGGGTAATACCAGTAATGGCCGGAAGAGATTCCGGCCATTTTTATATTGGAAGAATCTCCATAGTGCTTGCATGCGAACCTAGTGTACCCTCACTTGTGTAAATATTTTGTATTGGATTTACCTATATTTGATGCCACATTGAACTGCTGATTGTAATATTGTGGCCGAAAGCTTTGGCACAACATACACGCAGCGAATGGACTTTAAAGTTGTTGTTAATCAAATCACACAAATAAACCAATTTTTATAATTATGGAAATTAATTCTGCCTCAGGAGGCCTAGTCTTATGGACATTATTTTCAGGAGCATTTATAATTTATATGTTGTTCTTAATCATTAGGTTTTTAAGAAGAAAAAGGTAAAGTATTTAGTCTCTTCGGAAATCCAAACAAGGAGGCTTAATGCTTTTTATGTTTGGGGAGTTGCGTAACTCATGGTCAAAATATATGTATGACCGGGATTTGGGGATTGATTCAGAATTTATTGATTTGTTCCTGAATGACGCTGTTGAGTTGCAGTTTAATGATTAATCCCAAGCTAAAATTAGATTTACAAAGTAATTTATGTTTTTAAAAAAGGGATTTAAACCTGAAGAATTATTATTTGGGGGGATCGCTATTTCATCAATTATATTAGAGACAAAATCTGTTGTTCCGGCACTTGTATCTTGTTATTTATTAGCTTTTTATTATTTTATTTTTTGCTGGTATCTGTTTGCTGTTAAAAATGAAAAAAGGATATTTCGATCAATATCTTTTGGCGTTTCGTATGCTTTAATCTGGTTCATTATTGGTTCCTGTTCAGTTAAAATGTTTGGCGAACAGGATTGGTTCTTCTATTTGATAGAAGCTCTGTTGCTTTTAACAATGGGGCTATATTTGTTTTTAAATAGAAAGAAGAATAGCGATGTTTTTACTTCAGCTAATTATTGGAGAATTTCTATTGTTGTTTTCATTAATGTTTTCATACTCATTTTTAAATAAAAAAATTATCCCAACGTAAGCTAGGCTACTGCTAAGACCTCAGTCGAAACACATGCCCCTCATTGTGAACTTAAGAAGATGGTCTAAGCAATCTTTTACAGAGATGCTTCGCTGCGCTCAGCATGACTTTCCCTTAGGTGTCTGAGTTGTCTTAGGTGGTGAAAGTGAAAAATAACTGTGATATTTAACCATATAAACCATGTTAGTAAATTTAAGCTTATATCTGGTCTGATAGAAAATTAACAGCACTCTGCTTATTTTTAGAGTATGTTCGTACATAATGCCAATATCATTTAAAAACTTGGCAAAATTGCTAAACAAACTGCGCAAATAAATGTGTTCCTTGAAGTCCCGAATCTAAACCGGATTTAGGGCAACACACACACACAAATTAACCAAATATGTTAACCAGGAACAAACACAGCATTTTAATGCTGGGTACCATCGCCCTTTTATGTAATTGGGGCTTTTTGGTACACGCTCAGCAAACTAAAACCAATAAAATTGCCAGTAAGGTAAGTCAACAGATAATAGCCGCTAAACAAGCCAAAGCCGATGCAGAATTCTTTGGCAAAAAGAAGCAGCTGCTTACTGCTACCTGGAATGCGCCTTTCAGTTATAACAGCATTAAAACCAATAATGCCCCCATAGGTCCTTATATGGGCAATGGCGATGTTGGCGTTGTTTGCCATACAACAGACAACAGTCAGACTTTTCACCTATCGAAGGTCGATTTTGTAACCGATGGCTGGAGCGATTGGGCGGGTAACGGGCCCGCAGCATTGCCGGTAGGAGGCGTACAAATTACCGTGAATTCAGCTACCGTTGCCACGGGTTTTAATTACCAGATGGACCAGCTTGGAAACGAATTGCGTATGGCTACCGCAACAGCCCAGCCAGTAAACATGAAAAGCTGGATGGCTGTAAACGAAAACATTTTGATTACCGAGCTTACAACCACTTCAAGAACACCTGTAAGTATCGCTGTAGAAACATTTGCCGATACGGCTACAGCTACCTATGCCACCCATGCCGGAATTAATCAACAGGTTGGGCAGGTTACACGCCAAACCAAAACAACCGATGTAAGGTGGATTTCGAAAGCCGGCGTATCTACGCGGATTGTTGGTGCAACTTCCGTTCTAAGTTTAGGCTCCCAATCAAAAGTCAACACTTCGTTTGTACTTACCAATACTAAATCTGTATTCGTAATTACCTACCTGTCGGGTGGAGGAAAAGGCAACGATGCTCAGCTGGCTGCGGCTTACGTACGATTAAAATCGATCAATAATACAGGCATCAACATATTAAAAGCTGCAAAAGTGGCCTGGTGGAAAGATATGTGGAGCAGATCGTATGTAGAAACGAACGACGATTTGCTCAACAGACATTACCTTTCATCCATTTATTTTCTGGCATCGGCTTACAATGAGCACTCGCCGGCATGTGGTGGTATGTACGGGGTTTGGAACATGGACGATAAAATGATGTACCACGGCGATATCCACTTAAATTACAACAGTGAGGCAGGTTTTTACAGTGTGTTTTCGGCTAACCCGCCGAAATTGCCAAACCTTTTTACAATTTCATCGAATCTATTGTGCCCGATGGAAAAAGACGTGCACAAACCGATCTGGGTAGTGTTCATCCATCGTTGGCAGGTAAATCGGCACGGGGCGTGCTCTTTCTGGTAGGTGGATTAGGTATTGGTGTACCCTATAATTATTATTGGCAGCAAACCATGAATGCACCTTTCAATGTGCCGCTTTTCAGCTGGTATTACGAATACACCGGCGATCTCGATTTCCTGAAAAAACGGGCTTATCCTTTTATCCGCGAATGTGGCGACTTTTATGAAGATTATCTTACTAAAGAAGCTTACGGCGATTCTTACCGTTACTCCATCACTACAGGTGCACACGAAAGCAGCTGGGATTTAAATCCACCATCCGACCTGGGCTTCGTAGCACAGACCTTTAGTTTACTCCTCAAATACAGCAAGCAATTGAATGTAGATGCCAATCGCAGGGCATTGTGGGCCGATATTCTTGCGCATTTGCCTAAATATAAAGTAATACAGCCCACTAAAACACCTAATAAGGGTTTGCCGGTTTTTGCCAAGAACGAAGCCGGCTGGGATTTACCCAATCACATGATCCAAATGCATCCGGTATATCCCTGCGAAGTACTCAATTTGCTTTCCAACCCCGATACCTTGCAGATTGCCAAAAACACGGTTGAGTATTATGAGGTTTCGCAAAATGGTTTCCTGGGATCAATGAACGCCCTGGGGTTAAGCGGGTTTATCATGGCTGCCCGCGTAGGTTTTAATCCCGATATTATTGTCGAAAACCTGAAAGCACAGGTTGGCAGGGCTAAAGCCAATTTTTTAATTAACGATGGACACCATGGTGCGGAGAAAACCACCTTGATGGAAACCATTAACTCCATGATGCTCCAAAGCCTCGATAGTACCTTATATTTATTTCCGAATTGGATTAAGCAAGAGGCCTCATTTACTCGTTTGCGTACAAAAGGTGCTTTCCTGGTTTCGGCCAGTTATGATGGGGCAAGGGTTTCGAAGCTCGAAATAAGCAGCGAAAGAGGAACCAGGTGCTATATTAATAATCCCTGGAAAGGAGACGACATTCGGGTTACCGAAAATGGGAAGCCAATAGCTGTAAACCATGTTGGCAATCGGTATAGCTTTGTAACAAAACCCGGAGGTATTTATATGCTTCAGCAATTAAAATTAAATTAAAGACATTGATGTTCAGGTATTAACAGTTATTCCGAAAAATTGATTAAAATTGTGTTACGAGTGTCAACACCTGTAAATAATAAAAACTAAACCAAATAAAACCAAATTTATGAGTAAAATTCAAACGACCAAATTATTTTGGTCAAGCTGCCTTGCACTATTGGTCACCTCGCTATCGTTCGGTATCCGTGCCGGAATGATGAACCAACTGGGAATTGATTTTCAGTTAAGTGCAACACAACTGGGTACCATTACCGCTACCGCTTTCTGGGGATTCCCGCTTGCCATTGTAATCGGTGGATTTATTGTTGATATTATTGGAATGAAACGGCTGCTGGTACTGGCTTTTCTGTTTCACCTTTCGGGCATTATACTAACCGTTTACGCTCAGGGCTACTGGACTTTGTTTTTTTCTACCCTGTTAATTGGTATTGCCAATGGTTTGGTAGAAGCAGCATGTAATCCGCTGGTGGCTACACTATATCCTGAAAATAAAACCACACGCTTAAACCACTTTCATTTATGGTTTCCGGGTGGTATTGTAATCGGTACATTATTGGTTACTTTCTTTACACAGATTGGCCTGGGCTGGAAAATACAGGTGGCCATGATGCTGATCCCAACCTTGATTTATGGTTATTTGTTTTCGAAACTCGATTTCCCTGTTACCGAGCGGGTATCGTCTGGTTATTCGAGTAAGGATATGTATAAGGCAGTGGTGTCGCCGTTGTTTATTTTCATGTTTATCTGCATGTTTGGTACCGCCATTACCGAATTATTTACCGGTCAATGGATTGGTTTGCTACTTAAAAACGTAACCAGTAATGCCATTTTATTGCTTACACTTACAACAGGGATTATGGTAATTGGCCGGGGCTTTGCCGAGCCGGTAGTTAAAAAACTGGCCCCACAAGGCGTATTGTTGCTTTCGGCTGTATTTGCCGCAACCGGGCTTTATTTGTTAAGCACGCTAACCGGAAATGCTATTTTTTTCGCCGCCATTATTTTTGGTATTGGTGTTTGCTATTTCTGGCCTACTATGATTGGTTTTGTAGCCGAAAATATCCCGCAGTCGGGCGCATTGGGCTTAAACCTGATGGGTGGTGCAGGAATGTTCGCCGTATCGGTATATACCATTTTTATGGGTAGTTTTTACGACGGGTTAATTGTTAAACGCCTGCCACAGGGAGCTGATTTAGGAGCCTATTTTAAAGCCGCAGGCGACACTGAGCAAGGACTGGCGCTTAGCGAAGCCAAGAAACTGGCCGGACCTGAAGTGCTGCAGGCTACACTAACCATTCCAATTATACTCATTGTAGCTTTTGGTTTATTGGTAATTTACATGCGTGCCCGAAAAAGCAAACAGGTAGCCAATTTAAACACAACGGTATAAGATTCTGCCGAATTGAGGTTGTATCATAAATATAGATTTGTCATCCTGAGGGTTAATTTATTGGATAAAAATCAATATTAGTGACAATCCCTTCGGAGTCGTCATTTCGAGCGGAGTGCAACGTAGTCGAGAAATCTGTCTCCATAGATTTCTCCGTTCCGCTACCGGTGAAAACCGGTTGGCTTCAATCGAAATGACGATTCTTCTATTGCGTCTGTCATTGATAGCCTATCAAAGGGCCAGCCTAATCACTGTAAGAGGCATTTAAGCGCTTTAACAGGTCCAATGTGATAGATTTACAGCTGATGATACAGCCTCTTTTTATATCCAGACAAACGGCGATTTACAATAGCAACCTCATATGTGCCGTTTGTTTAACCAATTAATATTGGTCATACTAATTAAAAACCACAATTACCAATAACCCTGCTATGCGCATAAAGCACATTATTTTTACCCTGATACTATGCGGGATCTTTTTCTCGGTTAATGCCCAACAAAAAATTAAAGTAGCCTGTATTGGTAACAGCATTACCTATGGTATGGACCTCGCTAACCGCGAAAAAGACAGTTACCCAGCGCAACTGCAAAGCATGTTGGGCAGTAATTATCAGGTCATGAATTTTGGACATAGCGGCGCTACCTTGTTAAAAAACACCGCTAATAGTTACTGGAAAACCAAGGCCTATGCCGATGCTTTAAAAAGCGAACCCAACATTGTACTCATCAAATTGGGTACTAACGATAGTAAAGGCGAGTATAGAAATCGGTATCAGGAGTTTGAAAGCACTTATAAAGAACTGATTAGCCGTTTTAAGGAGTTGCCCGGTAAACCGCGCATTATTTTAGTCGCCCCGGTTGCTACATTTAATGCCGATACCAGTTCTATTTCCGATCGCGTGCTGGTAAATCGCATTATTCCAATGATACAACAGGTGGCTTTTAGCGAAAAATTGGAGCTCATTAATCTCCATCCTCTGTTTGTAGATAAGGAAGAGCTCTTTCCCGATAAAATTCACCCGTCATCAACAGGTGCAACCATTATTGCATCACGTTTATTCGAAACCATAACACAAAGGGGAACCGAAAATTCTGACATTTATACTAAAATAAAGGCAGAAAAGAACATCACCGGTTTTTACGGTTTTGAATGCGCTAACTTTAAATTTAATGGCCGTGATTGTAAAGTGGTTAAACCCAAAGTAGTAGCAAAAGGACGCCCGTGGGTTTGGCGCGCGCGTTTCTGGGGACACGAACCTCAGGCCGATATATCGCTGCTTGAACGTGGTTTCCATGTAGTTTACTGTGATGTAGCCGAGCTTTTTGGCAATGCCGAAGCCATTGCCTTATGGAACAGTTTTTATACACTGATGCGGCAGGGCGGATTGAATAAAAAAGTAGCTTTAGAAGGTATGAGTCGTGGCGGCGTTTATGTATACAACTGGGCATTGGCCAATCCGGATAAAGTGGCCTGTATTTATGCAGATGCACCGGTGCTCGATTTGAAAAGCTGGCCGGGCGGTAAAGGTAAAGGCCCGGGCAGTAAAGCAGACTGGGAAATCTTTAAAAAGGATTATCAGCTAAACGATGAGGAAGCCAACCGTTTTAATAAAAACCCTTTAGATTATGCAGCGAAAATTGCCGGGCTGGGCTTTCCGATGCTGCACGTAGTTGGCGATGTAGATGATGTAGTACCCATTGCCGAAAACACTACGCCATTCGAAAAAATAGCGCGCGAAAACGGAGGTGATATTAAGGTAATCCATAAGCCCAATGTTAACCACCATCCGCATAGCTTACCCAATCCGACACCCATTACAGATTTTATTTTGAAGGCAACAGGGCAGAAGGTCAATATTATAACTGCTGGTAAAATGTTAGAGCAGAATTAAAATAATGAAGCGCTGCAAATAGTAAATTAAACAGCTGTTGGGTGCAAGCGCTTTTTCTTATGTTCTGGCGCGTTAATTTAAAGGATATAGGTCATTTTGCCCGGTTTTTTTAGCATTTCGGCAGCTTTTTATTGTATTCGTAGTTTCTAAGACATAAATTTGAAAGAGAAACATGGATGTATACAGGGATTATAGTGATCAGGAACTTTGCTCACTTCTAAAAGAAGGAGATCGCCCGGCCTATATCGAAATTTATAAGCGTTACAATAGCCTGTTGTTTCTGTATGCATACAAAAAGCTTAGAAACAGAGAAGAAGCTAAAGACGCGGTACAAGAAGTATTTATCCAGTTATGGAACCGCCATCTGCACCTGTCATTCGATACATCATTAGCCGGATATCTTTATCAATCTGTTCGTAACAGGGCCCTTAATATATTTGCACACCAGCAGATCGAACAGAAATATATCGATTCTTTAAACGATTTTCTGGGTATGTATGCCTCAGATACCGATTACCTGATCAGGGAAAAAGAAATTGCGGCACTGATTGAGAATGAAATCAATGCGCTTCCTCCTAAAATGCGTCAGGTATTTTTGTTAAGCCGTAAAGAACATAAAACCTATAAAGAAATCGCAGCCGAGATGAATATCTCAGAGGATACCGTAAATACCCAAATGAAAAGGGCACTGAAAACCATGAGAGACAAATTAGGTCCTCTTTTTATCCTGTTAGGCTTCTTTTATTAAACCTGATCTTATTTCTTGCTTAATTTTAAATTATTGATATTCAATGTCTTGTGTGTTGTTTTGTGTTTTTATTTTAAAAAAAATAAAAATCTTGTCACTGTACAGCTTCCCTTAACTGTCTTGGATATAATTAGCGCCAAAACAGACCACCATGAATAACGCCGAAAAACTATTAGCGAAATATAAAGCCGGGGAATGCTCCAGCGAAGAAAAATTAATATTACAAAACTGGTTTCATCATTTAAATGAAACAGAAATTATAAGGTTGGGGGAGGAGGATTTTGAACAGGTAGAAACGGAGATGTGGAATGTGATAGCAGCAGAAACAAAAAGTACTAAGGTAGTCCGAATGTTTAATTTACGTTTTGGGTATTGGGCTGCTGCTGTGTTTGCAGCTGTACTTGGAGGATTGTTTTTGTACAGGTTTTATTTGCAGCCTGGCGATACCAGAGCATCCAGTCATACCATTAAGCCCGGCGAGCAAATGGCAACACTTATTCTCGCTAATGGCAAAAAAGTTATACTATCAAATGCTTTAGCTAACAATGCCATAACCGAACATGGTGTACGTATAACCAAAACAGCTGATGGGAAACTGATGTACAGCATTATAGGTAATGCAGCTGATACAAGTGTTTACAACACTTTATCTACGGCAAAAGGCCAGCAGTACAGAGTGGTATTGCCAGACGGGTCGCTGGTTTATCTCAATGCATCATCATCCATTACTTATTCTACAGGCTTGAACCACACTGCCCGGAGGAAGATTAAGTTGGTTGGAGAGGCTTATTTTGAAGTTGCAAAAAACAAGAAACATCCGTTTGAAGTTTTAAGCGGAGATCAAAAGGTCGAAGTATTGGGCACTCATTTTAATATTAATAGCTATAACGATGAACCCAGTACAAAAACAACACTGCTCGAAGGTAGCGTAAAAGTTTTTGCAATTACTGAACAAGCTAATCCATATGAAGTACTTGTTCCCGGAGAGCAGGCAATATTGAGCAAAGGCGTAATTAGGGTAGAAACAGTAAATCCTGAAGAGGCAATATACTGGAAAGATAACAAATTCAGTTTCAACAGTGAAGATATAGAAACTGTTATGCGTGAGGTTGCCAGATGGTATAATGTAGATATCATTTACCACGATAATGTTAGGCATGTAAAAGTTAGCGGCTCAGTTTCGCGCTTTGCAGATATAGCCATGTTACTTGATAAACTGGAAAAAGGGCTTACTGAAATTTACAATACAGGGCAGACATATTATTGTTTCAAAAGCCTAGCGAATCATGATCAATTAATTAGAACCATAAATAAACTAAACTAAACCAAACAGATGAAGAAAAACTTACAACCAAAGAGCTGACCCAGCTTACAGGGAGAGGTACCATAAAGCGTAGAGGTGTTCTAGCCCCTCTACGCAAATGTCTGGGTACCATTCCGAACGGGAAATAATCCCGAAAAGACCGACTGAATATCAATCTTGAACCTAAACCCAAACCCTACAAAAGTATGAATAAATCTACTTTTAACCTAGGTGTGGAGCGTAACTGGCTGCCCCCTAAAATTTTCATGGCTATGAAAATAACTACTTTTCTGGTTTTAGCCATCTGTATGCAGGTAAGTGCCAGCACATTTGGCCAAAGTATAACGCTCTCCCAAAAAAATGTTTCCTTAATTGAAACACTTAAGAAAATAAAACAACTCTCTGGTTACGATATCCTTTATGGCGATGAAATTTTGCCAAAAGCTAAAAATGTAAGTTTAAAGCTATCAAATGTTACACTTGATGCAGCATTGGAAGAGATTTTTAAAGGTCAGGACCTTACTTACTCCATTAGCGATAAAACCATCGTCATCAAGAAGAAAGAACTCGACTTTATCGACAGATTGATCAACCTGATTAAAGCTGTAGAAATCAGGGGAAAAGTGGTAGACGAAAAAGGATTGCCTATGAGTAGTGTGAGCATTAAGGCCAAAGGTGGTGGAAGAGCTGTTTACACCAATAACGAAGGTGCTTTCGTCATTAATGTAGAAAATGAAGATGTTGTGCTTGTTTTTTCATATGTAGGCTATGCTACCAGAGAGCTTAATGTTAGAAACAACATGACAGTTGTAATGCAGCCCGATGTTTCAAATCTGGAGCAGGTAGTTGTAACCGGCTATACACAGAAAAAAGCATCCGAACTTACTGGCAGCGTGCAGAGCATTAGCGGCGAAACATTGCGCAATGGCGTATCAACTGTAAACGGGTTGGCAATGTTGAAAGGTGTAGCTGCAGGCTTATACATCGTAGAACAAGGTGGTAGCGTAGCCAACCGCGGTCAAGTGGTTTTACGTGGGCAGAGTAGCTTTAATGATGCTTCAAATACTAACTATGGGCCACTTATTGTTGTAGATGGAGTAATTACCAATGCTGCAAATCTTCAGGATATTATTGATCCCCAGGATATTGAAAGCATCAACATTTTAAGAGATGCTGCCTCTACTGCAATTTATGGTTCGAGGGCAGCCCAGGGAGTAATTGTGGTCGTAACTAAGCGTGGTAATGTTGGTAAGACTAAAATAAATTTTGGCGTGAATTACGGGAAAGTACAAAATAACCGTGCCATCCGCTTCATGAATACTGCTGAAGCTACTGCCCATATTACCAAATACATGCAGGCGCTGTATAATGGTACGGCATCTTTAAGAACTACATATCCAACCTTTAATCAGTATTTTAATACCACACGCATTTTTTCTGATTCAGATTTGGCTGTAGACACCGAATGGGATAACAAGGCCTTTTTTACTGATGGTAATCAGCGCGACATTAATCTGTCTGTTTCCAGCGGAACAGACAAAACTAAATTTTACACCGCTTTAAACTGGAATAAACAGGATGGTACCCTGCTGGATGATGGGGTAAACCATAAATCTCTTCGTGTAAATGTCGATCAAAAGATTACCGATAAACTTACTTTCAGTTTAAATACCAATGCCATTTTAGATAATTATACTTCAACCAATAGCGAAAGTCAATATTATCTGTTTCAGCCCTGGGTTTCGCCTAATTATACCAATGGTGCTTTGGCCGATTCGATCTCTAATTATACTTACAGGGCAACAGGTGCGCGTTTAACACAGTATTACGATAATCCGTTATACTCACATGAGTACAATACGGTAAAAACAAGCCGGTTAAATTTATTGGGAACAGGTATTTTAAAATATGCCATTACACCATGGCTATCTGTACAATCAGCTAACTCTATTAATTACAATAACAATAGTGTTAACGGTTATAAAGATCCGCGGACCTACAGGGGGAGATACGATGGAGCTGCATCTAACCGAATTTATGTGAATGGGGCTTTAACTCTAAACGATACCAAGAGCACATATTTCTTAACCTCTAACCTGATTAATTTTAACAAGATTTTAGGAGATCACCAGCTTTCGGCAATTATTGGTCAGGAGTATTCGCGTACCCATTCCGAAAATGTATCGGTATCGGCTTACAATACCCCGTATCCCGGCGAACGTAATCTGGGTGCATTTTTAACTTATGGTATCTGGATTAATAAGCTCACCGGTACACCGGCAATCCCATCATCAACAGCACCGATAGATAAAGCTTCGTTCTCTGTTTTTAGCGAAATTAATGATAGTTATAAATCGCGTTATTTTGCCTCAGCCTCCATCAGGAGAGATGGATCTACTAATTTTGGGATCAACAACCGTAATGGTACTTTCTACGCAGTAAGCGGGGGCTGGTTAATTAGCGGAGAAGAATTTATGCGGGGTGCAAAAGCGATTAGCAACCTGAAGCTGCGGGCCTCTTACGGTACATCAGGGAGGGAAGCAGGAGCCGATTACCTGAATTTTACCACTTATAGCGATGCCGTTTTTTACAACACCACCACTACTTCCGGTTCTACTATTAATCGTTTAGGAAATGATAATATTACCTGGGAAACTACTTATGCGACCAATTTGGGGTTGGATATCGGATTATTTAAAAGGGTTAATTTAAGTATCGATTTTTACAATAAAGATAGTAAAAACCTGCTTCAGAATGTGCCGTTACCGAGTTATGTGGGCTTTAGTTCGCAATACCGTAACGTAGGCGAAATCAGAAACAGGGGCATCGATTTGCAGTTGAACACGGAGAATATCCGTTCAAAAGATTTCAGCTGGACCATGAATTTTAATATTAGTTTTAATAAAAATAAACTGGTTTCTATTAAAGGCGATTCGTTAATTGATGGTTACAGTGGATCTTACTATCGCTACATTGGCGATGACATTAACACTTTGAAAGCCATTAAATATGTTGGCGTAAACCCGGAAAATGGCCGGCCACAGTTCGAAAGGTTATTGCCAAATGGCCAGATACAGATTGTAGATAGTATTGCGCTTGTTAAAGCCGATCGTTTACGTGGTTTTCAGAATATCGGATCGGCAACCCCTAAGTTTTTTGGCGGCTGGACCAACAATTTTCGCTACAAGAATTTTAATCTGAGTCTCTTGTTCAATTTTTCTTACGGAAACAAAATTATGAACAATGCTGTAAGGAGCTTTGTTGACCCGACAGCCTGGCAGGCAGGTTTTAATATTCCCCAGCCCAATAGTGCTATTCGTTTTTGGCAGGGCCCTGGCGATACCGATGCCAATTATCCAAACTTTTACGATTTGGCTTTCAGTCAACGTGGCGGTATAAACATCAATTCCTCATTACTCTATGTAGATGCCAGCTATGCCCGTTTGCGTAACGTTCGCTTTGGTTATGATGTACCAGCTTCAGCTTTAAAGAAAATACACCTCACTTCACTTAATGTTTATGCAAGTATGGATAATGTATTTGTAATTAAATCTAAAGATTTGTTTGCATCAGACCCGGAGGGAGCCACTATTGGTGGAACATCCAATGCCTACAGCGGTACGGGTGTGGCCAGCGGTATGCCCAGAAGGTTTGTTGTGGGGTTAACCGCCGGATTTTAATTCTTAATTCCATATTAACTTAAGCATAATACAATGAAAAGAAAAATATTTAATATAGGATGTATTGGGGTATTGCTGATGATGAGTACTTTATCTGCCTGTAAAAAGCGGTTAGATAGTCTTGCTCCCCATAATGTAAATTTTGAAAATCAGCAGTTTGGATCGCCTAATGGCTATACAAAAGCAACCATTGGCAATTATACCGCCTTATACACAAGTTATGAAACCCCATGGTTTAATATTAGCGAATATCGTGGTAACAATGTGAAGGTTATTGATGTAACCTCTGCCAGTAGCGCTATCGATTTGCAAAACACAGATGCGTTTAAATACAATAACTCCGAATCTAAAGATTTTGGCCTGTCTGATGCCTTTTGGTTTGCCTCTTATAAAGCACTACTGGGTGTAAATGTGGTACTTAAAAATGTATCGGCTACAGAAACCAATAATGTGATTTTACAGGCAAAGGCAGAAAACCTGTTTTTAAGGGCTTTTATCAACTTTAACCTGCTTCGCGTTTACGGACGGCCATATTACCAAAGTCCAGCTACCAATTTGGGTATTCCGATTATTATAGCGCCACTCGATCTGACTGCAACACCACCGGCAAGAGCTTCAGTGCAGGCTTCTTACGATCAGGTGATTGCAGATTTAAATCAGTCTATTGCTACCTTTAAATCAAAAGGCGTAAATAGTTTTGCTTCTAAATACGGTGCATTTGCCTTGCTCTCGAGGGTATATCTTTACATGAGTGGTACTTTTGATCAGCCAAATGCCAATTACGCCAGATTATCTGCGCAGGCAGCCGATTCTGTTATCGTAAACGGAGGCTATCGTTTACTGCAAGGCACTGCATATTCCAATTATTATGCAGCAAGCAATCAGTTAAATACCGAAACCATTTGGGCAGTTAACCACGAAGCCAGTACCTCTAATCTGCCAATTTTGTTAATGCAGCCCCAGGGAACTTACGTAGGGCTTTATACAACTGGGCAGATTAAACCTTCGCCTGATTTGTTGGGTAAACTGGCTGCTACCGATTTGAGGAAGAGTTTTTACTTTACAGATCTTTATCCAGGTAATGCTACCGATGTATTAAGCACCAATAAATACAGTTATCGTTTCTTCAATGGAGTTAACGGGGTATACTATTCCTATGCTGCATTTAATCATTTAAGGCTGGCAGAAGTTTACCTTAACCGGGCTGAAGCCAGGCTGAAAGCGGGAGACACAGGTGGAGCACTGGCCGATTTAAATGTAATCCATACACGTGCCGGATTAACAGCTCTTGTTGGCTTATCAGGCCAGGCACTGTTTGATGCGATTTTATTAGAGCGAAGATTAGAGCTGGCCTTCGAAGGGCACAACAGCTATGATTACTTTAGAAATGGCCTCCCGATGGTACGGAATTACAGTTCCTTTAATTCACCGCCACTAACTGTTAACCCAACTGATGCCAAAGTAGTGATGCGAATTTCTCAGCTTGTATTAACCGAAAATCCAAACATTATTCAAAACCAACAATAACCTACCAACATGAAAAAATATATTTTATTTATGGCAACCCTGCTTGCCATATTCAGTACAAAGGCACAACAAAAATTTACCCTGAAAGGCCAGATAAACGGCAAAGAAACCGGGATATTGAAATTAAGGTATACCCAGCCTGATGGCCAGATAGTTCAGGATAGCACGGCCATAACCGGAGGAAAGTTCGAATTTAAAGGTACACTAACCGAACCCGTAATGGCATATATTATGGGGGATGTAAAAAGGCAATCAATGGATGACCCTAATTTGGGCGCTTTATTTTTAGCTCCGGGAGAATTAAAACTACTCTTAACTGAAGGCGCATTTAAAGATCTGAAATTAACAGGTTCAAAGTCTCATGATGAGTATAAAGCTGTAGAGCAATTGAAAGTTCCGGTTGTCGAAGAAACCAAGCCCATTTTGGCTAAGCTCCAAAAAGCCAGCGATGCTTATGTACAGGCTAAAAAAGAAAACCGACCAGAGGCGGAGCAAGATGTTTTGAGAGAAAAAGCTGCTGAAATCAGAGATGAGCTCGAACCATTTAATTTAAAAAGGGACAAAATTGATCTCGATTTTATCAGTAAGCACCCTGATTCTTATTACGCCGCATTTTTACTTGGGTTTAAAATATCTGGTTTAAAACTGGCCGACGCTAAAAAATATTACGAAGCCATTAGCCCTGCTGTTAAAGCGAGTAGCTATGGTAAAAAGATGCTCAAAGAAGTTCAGAGCCTTCAATCAGGTTCTCCGGGTAGCACGGCATTTGGTTTCGCTAAAAAAGACATTAATGGGCAAGATTTAAGCCTGGCTGATTTTAAAGGAAAGAAATACGTATTGCTTGATTTTTGGGCGAGCTGGTGTGTACCTTGCCGTAAAGGTAACCCGCATTTACTTTCTTTATACAGCAAGTATAAAGATAAAGGTTTGGAAATTATCGGTGTCGCAGACGATGATAGTGCCCTGGCAGCCTGGAAGAGAGCAGTAGAGCAAGATAAGATCGGTGTTTGGAAACATATACTACGCGGCTTAAAACGCACTCCAACCGGATTTGACCGATCTGAAGATACCAGCGATGGTTACGGAATCCATACGCTCCCAACCAAAATATTAATTGATAAGAATGGAATTATTGTTGGCCGCTATGGTGGTGGGGGAGAAAGTGATGAAGAAATGGACAAAAAATTAGCAAGTATTTTTAACTAATCATATTAATAAGATGAATACAATACTAAAGAAAATAAATTTATCGCTGTTTGGTATATTGTGTCTTTACATGTCGGTAAAGGCCCAGTCTCCGTCCGGATATACATTGAAAGGCACTGCCCACGGAATTAAAAACGGGAAAGTTTACCTTTCCAGATATAATGAAGAAGATAGAACTTCTACCAATATTGATAGCACGAATGTAATAAACGGTGCTTTCGTTTTTAAAGGTAAACTGGCCAGTGCAGAGCTGCTGGGCCTGAACATAAAACCCGGTAACTGGTCTGCTAACCTTTTTTTGGAGAATAGTGCGGTTAGCATCAGTATCGATACAGCTGGTGCTGATCATTACGATTATACCAAATATGGACAGGGAAAAGGCGCACGCTTAAAAAAGGTAACAGTTAAAGGATCCAGAAGTCAGGATCAGCTTGATGCACTTGAAAACAATCCTGCACTTACCGAAACCAAATCAAAAAGAGAAGCGCTAGGTAAGCAATATACTGCCGAAAAAAGTGCAGAGAAAAAGGAAGTGTTAAAAGTAGCTATCGGCAAATTAACCGAAGAACATAATGCCATTCAATTTAAACTAATCAATCAATTTATAGATGAGAACCCATCTGCGGTATCAGGTATATATGCTTTTGGCAATTACTATAAATTTAATTCAACTATGCCCATTGCGACTTTAAGCAACACACTCGACCAATTTAAAGGAGAAGCTAAAACCAGTAATTATTACATTTCGCTTGCCAAACAACTTAAAGATAGGCAGGCACTTTTACCTGGCAACATTGCACCCGGTTTCACTTTGTTGAAAAAAGATAGTACGAAATTATCGCTCTCTGATTTGCGTGGAAAGTATGTGATGATAGATTTTTGGGCAAGTTGGTGTAAGCCCTGCAGAGAAGCTATTCCGCACTGGAAAAAGGTTTATGAAAAATACCATAACAAAGGTTTTGAAATATTGAGCGTATCGGATGATAGCAGGTGGAATGATTGGATTAAAGCAATGGATATTGAGCAGATGCCCTGGCCACAGGTTATAGATGAATTTCCTAAAAAGATGATGCCTGCAAGAGTTGGAAGCCTGTACCAGGTTCATTTTATCCCATTCTATTTGTTGTTAGATAAAGAAGGCAAAATACTGGTTTATGGCGACGATGAAAAAATGATTGATGAGAAACTGGCAACCCTTTTGGGAAGTTAACAATAGCAAACTGGTCTTAGCATTTAGCTGGGGCCAGTTTATGTTTTTATAGTTGTTTAATCAATCGAAAAAATACCAATAAAAATGTAGCAATTCAGTGCAGATTTTAAATCTTTGTATATGCTAAAGATATCTATAAAAACAATTCTGATTGCGCTCAGTGTGCTATTATTCAACACCATTGTTTCTGCTCAGCAAGTAGCAGAACCTGCCAATAACCCGGCAGAATGGTCTAAACCTTACCAGCCTTTTCGCATTGCGGGTAACCTGTACTATGTAGGCACATACGATTTGGCCTGCTACCTCATTACCACACCAAAAGGGCACATCCTCATCAATACCGGATTGGCCAATTCGGCCAGTCAGATAAAGGCCAATGTAGAGGCACTGGGTTTTAAGTTTGCCGATATAAAAATACTCTCTACAACACAAGCGCATTTCGATCACATGGGCGCTATGGGTACCATTAAAAAACAAACAGGGGCTAAGCTGGTCATCGATGCAAAGGATGCGGATGTGCTGGCAAGTGGCGGTCGTACCGATTATGCCCTTGGTGGAAAGGTAAGTTCTTACGCTCCGTTAAAGGCCGACCGGCTTTTAAAAAATGGCGATTCGGTTAAATTAGGTAATATGGCTTTGGTGCTGTTGCACCATCCCGGCCATACCAAAGGTTCCTGCAGTTTTTTGTTTAATGTTAAAGATGGGAAGAAAACATACCGGGTACTAATTGCCAATATGCCAACGATTGTAACCCACGAAAGGTTTGATCAGATTAGCGCATATCCGGAAATTGCCAAAGATTATGCCTATACGCTTGGTGCTATGAAAAAGCTTTCTTTCGATATCTGGTTGTCATCACACGCCAGTCAATTTAACCTGCACACCAAACACCAGCCCGGAGATGCTTATAATCCGGCGGCATTTATCGATAGAAAAGGTTACGATCAAACATTAGCCGATTTGCAAAAGGAATACAACAAGAAGATTAATAGTAAGTAAGTATTGAATGAGTGAATTTTGAATGATTAAATGTTGCTGGTATGATGCCTGTTCCTTCATTCAAAATTCAATCTGCTAACATGTTAACTAACGCTGTTTAATGAACGTTTGCGTAGCATATAGAAGCCAAACCCTCCAAGAATAATCATTAAGAGGGGCAAGTAGGTATCTAATGGGCAAGCCATATAAGTTATTATCGAAAAAAGGTATCCTCTGGGATAGTCTAGCCCTCCGCTTCTCAACGTGCAGGATCCAAATCCGCCAAGGGCAGACTTGTTAGAACAAGCCAAATCAGTGTATAAACCCGAATAATTAACATCGTAATCAAACGTTGTTCCTGTTACAATAGTCTGGTATACATTGCCGAATACGGCATCATAACAGGCTTGTCCTGGAACTGGGGTTATTTGTGGACCCGCAAACACTAAACTCCTACTTGTTAAAACCAAAAACAGTAAGCATAGAGGCAAAATTGTCTTCATGCGCAACAACTACTTCAAGAAATATAATTTACAATTAGGGGACGGACGGGTCAAATGTAACATTTTTTTTGCAAAAGTAAAACGAAGCAATCTTTCATCTTATTCCTTTCTCTATTTCTCCTCTCGAAAGATTGCTTCACGCTATCGCTTAATCCGGTGGCATCGTTCGTAACACCAACTTGTGATAGTCATTAAGAGGCCGCCATTTGCTGCTATAAGCCTGCTGGATAATTGCTTATTGAGATTTGTTCATGCATTGGCCGCTAATTACCATAAGTAAAAGAAACTCTTGGCGCTATTTCAACGTAACCATTATCTTTAAAATAAGCCACAAAGTAAGTACCCGAAGGGCTGTTGGCAGGTAAGGTTAGTGTTGTACTCCCAGTGGCAACCCCATTGGTATATTTCCAGGCGGTAGCATAATTACTGGTGCCCGGCACTTTGCCATTTTGATAAATGCCAACCCAGGCCTGCGGATTAGTAGAGCCATTTGCAAAATTTGCCGTAATTGTTTCTCCGGTTAAATAAGCAGTTTTGTTTACCCCAACAGTTGGCTGTACCGTTGTGATTGAAAAGGTAGTAATTACACCTTTATGATCAGAGGGCCAGGTTCCGGTTGGAATAACAAAAGGATTGGTGTATGTGGCATCTTCATAGCCCT
Source organism: Sphingobacteriaceae bacterium (assembly GCA_965284455.1). GTDB lineage: Bacteria > Bacteroidota > Bacteroidia > Sphingobacteriales > Sphingobacteriaceae > Pedobacter. The sequence continues at coordinate 2,261,110 of OZ260086.1, read as the reverse complement.
GTCCACGAACAATAGAACCAGAAGGGCCAAATACAATCGATTCATCAACACTTATCCTATTGTTGTTATCAGCATAATAAATATAATCTATACGGTCTCTTTCATCAGCATCCGGTGCCCAAACAAGCGATGATAAGCTGGCACTGGTATTAAAGGCTGCCCAGGTAAATCCGGGCGCGAGTACAGGGTTCGGATTTTTAACGCGGTACGAATCTTTATATCCTTTGGCATACAAAGCCACACTACCTTGCCAGGGTACAATGGTACCATGATGATCGAAAAGGTTTTTTTGTGCATCAACCCAATCTAAATGCGAAGGTTCGTTAAAATCTCCACCCAATATCACAATTCTGCCACTATCCCTTTCCAGTTTTGCATCGTTAATAAAGGCAGTTATTTCTTCATCTCTGCTCGATTGTAAGTTCGAAGCCAAAACAGCATTCACATCTGTAACAGGTTGGTTTATTTTTTGAAAGCTGTTACCGTCATAGCCCCTTGGCAGGTAACAGGCATAATTTAAATAATCTAAGTGCGCCGAATAAACAGCAACCTCTGTATTAACATTTAGCTTAACAATCGCTTTATCAAACGAATTACTGTAAATACCAGCTTTAAATGATGCAATCGGATATCGGGATACAATACCCACGTTGTTATCTTTAAACGAATAAAATGTGAGGTTTTTTTGCTGCAATGCGGTCACAATCCGGGCGCTAAAATTTGTATTGTTGTAATTGCGTACCTCACTTAAGGTAACAATATCGGCCCCCGATTGTACAATCGCATCTACAATGCCATTAAAGCCGCCGGTTACCTTTGTACCCTCTTGCCAAACATTCAATTGCAAAACTTTTAGCTTAATTGGGGTTGAAGTAGAAGTAGCCTCGAGCATTTTGGGTTTGAGCGAGGTGGTATTGTTTGCTGCAATTAACGATTGGTCTTTTTTGCAGCTCATAAAAAGAAAACCGGTTAGGCAGATAACCAAGTAGTTATTTTTCATAGTTTTTATTGAAATAAGTTATCCCAGACCCCTGAAAGCGGATGCCTGGGATATGATGAGTTATGGTAATGTAGTTAAATTAACGCTTGGTGCTGTTCCTGTAGCTGTTCTGCTTAAAGCGGTGCCATAACTGGTATAGGTTGCAAAGAACCCACCGTTTTTAAGATAAAAACTATTGCCGGTTACACCACCCTGGTAATCCATTCGTTGCTCAGCCGATGCAGTGGCATCGTAACTGAAACTGGCATTGGTAACCTCTGTCCAGCTGCCTGCACTGGTTTTATACCACTGGTTACCATAGTTACAGCTTCTTTGCAAATAGCCTTGATCAGGATTAAAGTTTTCGATAAACGAATATACGCCGGTTAGGTAGGCTGTAGTATTCGGACGTTTCCACTGTGCCAGAACTTTCCATACACCATTTTCTGGCGCGTAAAACCAGGCTGTATAATCAGAACCACCGGCGCCATCAGGCTTGCCTTGTAGTAAGAATTTATAAGTTGTACCGGCAACCCAGTTAAACAACATATACGATTGGCCGCCTGTGCCTTCGCCGCCAAAACCATTGGTGGTTACACCGGTTCCTTTTCTTACTAGGGTAGTCGAACCTGTTGAAGGGTCCCAAACCGAAAATAAAATCCTTCTTTCAGTAGCCGAGTTTACCTGCATACCAAAATAGCCACCGCTAAAACCATCGGCCATAAAGTAAGAACCTATTTTATCCTGTCCGCTCGGAACATTCAATTCGCTGTAAAACCATTCGGTACCCGATGCTACAGTGTAATTTAAGTGGCACGACGGGCCTCTTCGCGACCAGTAATAATCTGCAACAGTATTTGCGTATTGCACATTCGATGCAACTACTGGTCCGCTGATTACGAGGTCAGAAATATCGCCAAAATAGCTGCCTGTTTTGCTCACGCCCTGTATATCTACCCTAACATAACCAGCAGCAGTAATATTTACAGTGCCAATGTTGGTTGTGGTAGCCGTTGTACCGGTAATGGTTTTATTAAATACTGTACCGTTAATGGTTACTTTAATATTGCTGCTTCCTGATGGTACTGTGCCTTTTACGGCAACTGTTAAATTACCCGTAAGGCCCAGGCGAAACCAAACACTGGTAATGGTGCTGGCCGAGGTCCAGTTGTGTAGCCCTGTATCGTTAATTAATCCGCCGGTGCCTGCAGTATAGGCGTTACCGCCTAAGCCTACGTTTAACGAGGTGCCGCCTAAGCTTTCGGTAACTGCAATGTTGTTTTTAATTTCTGAGGGAACTGTGTCCTGCAAAGTTTCTGTTTTCTTACAGGAGAAAAGGACAAGCAATAATAACATGCTTGTGGCAAATGAAGCTGTTTTTTTCATTTTTTGTGATTTTGGTTAGTATATGGTTTATTAATTAAGGTGCACTTATCCAATCGTCTTGTAAATACAAGAGATCATTTTGCTTAACCTAGCCCCATTCTTCAACTGGAAATACCTTGCCTGTGTGCAGGCAATTAAGATTGCTATAACTTAGCCGCTAACCCGTTTTGTAGATTGTAGCGCAATAACTGGAGCTTATTGCCGCTAACCTCAGGTCAAGTTAACCACTGGTAGCAGAAAAAAAATAAGTTTCTAAGCGCAAACGTTTGCCTGTTTACAGCTTATATTTTTAAATAAATCCAACTACATTTTTTTATAGTGCAAATTTTATTGCAGTTGTAGTTTTAAATAGGGTTTATTCGAAGTGAAATGTTGAGTAGCCGAAAATGGCATTGAAAATCAGTTAATTAATAAAAGTTTAGTTGATTTTTTTAGCGTAGTTTTTAATTAATGGCAAACGTTTGTGTGAAGAAATGTTAATTACCCACTATTTTATTAGTTAATTATTGTTTTAACTTTGATTAGCCTTATTGAACCTTGTTTTTTGATTCAATAAGCGGTTTATACAATATTTCAATAACAAATGTAGTTTGCTGTCCTATGAAATTATTTTCGCGATTCTTTTTTAACCTATTGGTTGTAATGTTACTTTTCTCCTGTAAGAAACAAAAAACGGAAGAACCCGTTAAAGAACCCTATGTGCAGTTTATTAACGTACAAATTGCCGGACAATCTCTGGAGATAAAAGGTTCAATTGATAAAAACAGAGATAAATTTAGTGGAAGCTGGACAGGTATTGGTTATGGAGATGGCACACAAAAAGAGATGTACACAGTAAATGTAATTGTGCCCAAAACATTTTTGAATACTACTTTAGATTCAAAGCTTCAGTTCCGGATTTTCGATATAGAAAAAAAGGAATACAGGTTATCGGGCAATGATCCTTTCAAACAAAGTTTTGCAAGCAGTATCTATATAGTTACTGATTTGGGCGTGGCCGATTCAAAAGTATATACCACCAACGAAACAAAACCACCTTTCAAAGTGCAAATTACCAGATACGAAAAACCTAAGGATAGTGGTGTGCCTTTTGTTGGCGGCAAAATAAGCGGAACTTTGTATAATGTTAAGAACCTGCAGGATTCGATAGTAATCAAAGATGGCGTTTTTGATGTTAGATTCTGATCTCTGTTTGTTTCCAGTTGTGAAAGAAAAAGAGACTAACCAATGATTCGTTCATTTGCCGGTTGTTTCATGTTGTAGTCGCTTTTTAGTTATTCGTAAAAAAGTCTACATTTCTTTTCCGGTGTTAAAAATATAAAGCGATATGAAACACATAAGAGATAAGTTAGGGCTTTCGCAAACCGAACTTCCGCCTGTTGCAAATGCCCAAGGGAACTTTCAGTTTGTACGAGTTAGGTATGCGTAATTTAAATAGCCGGCAATTAGCCACAATTGCTGACATTGAATCGCTGTTACAGGAAGAGCAGATCATCGAACCCACTGCAGCCATAAGTATTAGCGCAGATCAATTGCAGGCAGCTATGCTTAAAAAGATGGGACAGCGTTTAGAAAAGGTTAGTTTTGAGTGTATAAAACTAAACCGTAAACTCCGTGAACTGCAAAACAACCATATCAAAAATCAGCGCTTGTGGACCTTAATTACCAATTTAAAAGCGAAAACCCCGGCTGGAACCCGGGTTAATGGCTTATTTAGGGTTACTTGAATTAGAGTGCCTCGAAAAAAGTGAACGTTTTGGTTTGGATAAACAGACTGAACTTACTTTTAAAATTGCCCTCTTAGCACAAGAACAGAAACTGCTGCAAGAAATTATTTCGGCTAATGGTTTAACTGATAGTGGTTTAAAAGAGACGGTAAGCAACAGGTAATTATTACTATACAATTAGTTAAAATTGGTTTATATTAGATTTAAATAAAACCAAATCAATAATGACTAACGATTACCGTATAGCTTAGCCATTTAATTCCTAGACTCCAACCATGTTACAACAATTTTGCAGCTATAACAACTGGGCCAATTCAATTTTACTAACCGCTTTAAAAGAGCAAGCTAATATATTGCCCCAATCGTGCATCAATCTGTTTAGTCACATCATGAACGCACAAATGATCTGGTTGTACCGCATTAATGGCGAGGTGCCACCGGTAAGCGTTTGGCAGCAACACGATCTCGAAACCTGTAGCAGGTTGTTGGCCGAAAGCGGGCAGGGGCTGGCCGCGATCGAAAACCCTGATGACGAATCGTTGCCCTTGGTTCAATATAAGAACTCTATAGGTAAAGCATTCGGAACTTCAGTCCCTGATATTTTGCTGCATGTTTTTAACCACGGTACTTACCATCGGGCGCAAATTGCCAAAGAAATGAAACTGAACGGCATTGATCCGGTTAACACCGATTATATCCAGTTTGTAAGGCTAAAATCTTAATATAAAAGAAACATTTTGGTTAATGGAAAAGATATCGGACTGACTTGAAGTAGATTAGATTGAAACATGAGCGAGAATGTGATTTGGTTTTATTACATTTGCAACAGTATTAAAAAAATTATCCTTTGAGTCATGTAATCTCATTTGCACATTCATGTTAAATGATCTTTCCAAATCTGGAAGGGAGTAATTACTATATCTTTTATTTTTACTGATTACAAGATGACTATTTCACAAAAATATGGTCGTACGTATCATTATCCGTTTTCGCCTGGAACAACCAGCGATGACAGGATACAGCACGACTATTGGGATAAGATACAACAGATCCCAACATTGATACATACCGAAAAATTAGACGGCGAAAACAATTGCCTATCCCGATATGGAGTTTTTGCGCGTTCACATGCAGCACCTACTACTTCGCCCTGGACAGAAAGTTTAAGGCGTTTCTGGCAAATGGTAAAACATGATCTGGGCGACCTGGAATTTTTTATGGAAAATTTATATGCCACACATTCCATCGCTTACCGTAAACTCGAGCACCATTTTTATGTTTTCGGTATCCGCGAGCATGGCCGCTGGTTAAGCTGGGAAGAAACCGAATTCTATGCAAAATTGATTGATTTACCTACGGTGCCCGTGCTTAAAACAGAACAAACACCGGTTGATCGGAAACAATTTGAAACCGAAATACTGACTTTGGTTACAGGCCGGGGCACTTTTGAGCCGTTTGATGTTTACGAGAACAAAGAAACAACCATGGAGGGGATTGTTAGCCGCAACGCTGCGGGCTACGAGGTTAATGCCTTTGCCCAAAATGTATTTAAATATGTACGGAAGGGACACGTTAAAACCGATGAACATTGGACCAGGAACTGGAAACGTGCAGCCTTAATTAACGAAGGAGGTAAACATGTGGACCTTTAACGAAAATAAAAACTGGGAATACCTCGAAACACAGTTCGACTGGGTAAAACGGATGAACGGGGTGGAGCAGGATAAGCGTTATCATGCCGAAGGCGATGTAGCCATACATACGCAAATGGTTTTGGCTGCCCTGCAAAATGAAGCTGATTTTAAAGCTTTGCCAGCCCAGGAGCAGGAAATTTTGTGGACAGCAGCCCTGTTGCACGATGTAGAGAAGTACAGCACAACGGTTTTTGAACCTGATGGAAGTATTACCTCTAACGGGCACGCACGTAAAGGTGCACAATTTGCCCGTAAATTGCTGTATTTAGATGGAAGAGTACCTTTTGCCATTCGCGAGCAGATTGTCGGGCTGGTGCGTTACCATGGTTTCCCGATCTGGTTGTTCGAAAAACCCGATCCGCTTAAAGCACTGGTAAAAGTGAGCATGGAAGTAAACACCCAATGGCTGGCTTTGCTGGCACGTGCCGATATGCTGGGCCGTATCTGCATCGATCATGAAGATATGTTATACCGGATTGACTGTTTCGAAGAATTTTGTAAAGAGCACCAGTGTTGGGGGCAGGCACGCCAGTTCGTTTCTGCTGAAGCTAAAATACATTATTTGCAGCACGAAGACAGCTATCTAGACTATGTGCCTTTTGAGCAACCCTTAGCCGAAGTGGTTTTGATGAGTGGACTTCCTGGCGCAGGGAAAGATACTTTTATTAAGCAGCATTTTGGCGACTGGCCGGTTATTTCATTAGATGCCATCCGTGTAAAATGGGGTATTAAAGCAACCGATAAGGCTGGTAATGGCAGGGTAATACAAGAAGCAAAAGAACAAGCCAGAGTATACCTGCGCAAACAGCAACCTTTTGTGTGGAATGCAACAAATATTACCGCACAAATGCGTGTGCAATTGATAGAACTCTTTAATACTTACAAAGCGAAAGTACGTTTAGTGTATATCGAAGTGCCGCATCAGTTGCTATCACAGCAGAACAAAAACCGCGATGCTGTGGTACCCGCGGCTGTTTTAGAGAAACTGGTACATAAGCTTGAAGTACCGGCTCCTTGGGAAGCACATGAAGTGGTTTACCAGATTAAATAATTGTGCTGGTAATAATAGATTTTATTGGTTGCCTAAATGCAATAAAATGAGGTGATTAAGGCGGGGTCTTTCAATAGATTCCGCCTTAATTCTTTTTGCTTTAGTCTTTCAGCTTTCCATCTTTCCACCATTAAGCAATTAAGCACATTAAGTTTTAGTTCTGCTCCCAGACTTCCGACCCCGGTCTCCGGACCTCCGACTTTAGTCTTTTTGTAAAATAAACAGGCATTATTATTGTTTAAGGCACACGGACATTGTTTTTGTTAAAATTAGCGTAATTTTATAATCATAAAAACGAAACAATTTTAGCTTTAATTGATTTAAAGAAAATGCATTTCCTTCAAAAACATAAATTATCTCAGCCCGAATACGCTCATGAACTATAAACAATTACAGGAAGATGCAGCCCGGCATGTTAGCCATTACTTCCAAACCCATAACGATCCGAGGTTAGTTTACCATAATCTGGAGCACACCCAGGAAGTGGTTAATGCTGCACAGCAAATTGCCAACCATTACCAGTTAAACGAACAGGATTTCTTTGTGGTAACGGTAGCGGCTTACTTTCACGATACAGGTTATTTTGAAGATGCATTAAATCACGAGGCAAAAGGGGCTGAAATGGCCGATCATTTTCTCGAAAAACATGGTGTAACTGAGGATTTGCGCAACGGAGTTAAAAGCGCTATCCTGGCCACAAAAATCCCTCAGCAACCTAACAATGAAATTGATAAGATTCTTTGCGATGCAGATCTGTTTCACCTGGGCTTGCCCGATTTCCGCAAAAAAGGGAAATTAATGCACAAAGAAGTAGAGTTGATTTATAAAAAAGACATCAGCAAAACCGAATGGCGCCAAAAGGACATTCAGTTTATGGAGTCGCACCATTACCTTACCGATTATGCCAGCCTGTTATTAAGCGATCAGAAACAGGCAAACATTGTCAAACTAAAAAGTAAACTTACCGCCCAGGAAGAAATCAGTACCGAACTGGCCGAGACCGAAAATTTTGCCCCCGAGGTTATAACCGGTAAGAAGAAAAAGGACAAAGATGACCTGCCCGACAAAGGCATCGAAACCATGTTCCGCATTACTTCGGCCAACAACCAGCGCCTGAGCGATATGGCCGATAATAAAGCCCACATATTGATCACCGTAAATTCGATTATGCTTTCGTTAATTGTAAGTTTGCTGCTGCGCAGGCTCGAAGATCACGGCAACCTGATTATACCCACCTTTATTTTGCTTTTGGTTAGCTTAACCTGTGTGGTAGTTTCCATTCTCTCTACCCGTCCATCTATTCCAAAAGGAGAGTTTACCAAAGAAGATATGGACAATAAAAAAGTTAACCTGTTGTTTTTTGGTAACTTTTATAAAATGAGCCTGCCCAGTTATACCGAGGGGATGATTAAGGTAATGAACGATAAAGATTTTTTATATGGTACCTTAATTACCGATGTATACTCGCAAGGCGTGGTTTTGGGCCGTAAATATAAACTCATTCGCCTGGCTTACAATATTTTCATGTGGGGCTTAATTGCCGCAGTATTTGCTTTTGTTATTGCTTACGCAGCCTACGGTAAACTTTAATGGAACAAATGATCGAAACAACTTTCTTTAACCGCGATTTAAGCTGGCTAAAATTTAACGAGCGTATTTTAATGGAAGCCGAACGGAGTACCGTGCCGTTATTGGAACGCATTAAATTCTTATCCATATTTTCATCTAACCTCGATGAGTTTTACCGCGTGCGCATGCCTATTTTACTGGCATTAGAAAAATTGAGCAACCGCGAAGATAACGACATTAAAATCGACGATAATTTATTAAATACCGCTAATCAGTTTATTACCGATCAGCAGCAGCGCTATGGTAAAGTACTCCGTACACAACTTATTCCCCTGCTTAAAGCGCAGCAGATAAACTTAATTTACGGTCAGCCCATTCCAGCCCAAATTGAGCAAAACCTTACCCGTTACTTTTTAAGTCAGGTAATGGCCTTTCTGCAGCCGGTTTATTTAAAAGCGAATACGGATTTCTTTCCTTCCAATAATGAGTTATACTTTTTAGTTACCATAAAAAAGGAAGCAGAAACCGAAACCGTAATTTTAAATATTCCTTCTAACCAGTTGCCCCGTTTTTATAAAGTAGACACGGCTGATGGTACTTTTATTGTTTTTCTGGATGATATTATCCGTTTTCACCTTGACAGGATATTTCCGGATGATGAAGTTACGGGCTGTTATAGCTTTAAAATTACCCGTGATGCCGAACTCGATCTGAAAGATGAGTATCCGGGAAGTTTATCCGATCAGCTCGAAAAACAACTTTTAAAACGCGATTTAGGTTTTGCCACCCGCTTTTTACATCAGCCCGGCATCCCGGATGAGGTGATGGACCGGTTGAAGAAACTTTTCAATTTAAAAAAAGCCAACAGGATAGAGGGAGGCCAGTACCACAACCTGAAAGATCTGATGGCTTTCCCGGTAAATTTGCCGAAACTATCGAACGAGAGTTGGTCAAAAATATGTAATACCGATTGGATAACAGGTTCCCTAACCGAAGCCATTTACAAAAAGGATATCATTGTACATACTCCTTATCAGAGTTACGACAGCATTTTGCGCTTTTTTAACGAAGCTGCAATTGATGCCAGTACACGCGAAATATATGTTACCCTTTACCGCGTAGCCAGCGATTCGAAAATTGTGAATGCTTTGATCAGCGCAGCCAAAAATGGTAAGAAAGTAACCGTTCTGGTTGAGCTTAAAGCCCGTTTTGATGAAGCCAACAATATCAAATGGGCAAAGAAAATGCGCGAGGTTGGTGTGAATATTATTTATAGCGTAACCGCTTTAAAAGTACATGCCAAGGTAGCACTGGTTAAACGCCAGGTTGGCGACAGGATGCACTACGCCGGATTATTTTCGACCGGGAATTTTAACGAAAGTACAGCTGCATTCTATACCGATCATGTGTTAATGACGGCCAATAAAGAAATGCTGCGTGAGGTAGAACTCCTGTTTATTTTTCTGGCCAAAAGAGTAAAACCATCCACTTCTGATCTGATTCATTTTAAGCACCTGCTGGTTGCACAGTTTAATTTGCAAACGGTTTTCCTTAATTTAATCGATCGCGAAATTGCGCATGCCAGACAAGGTAAGGCTGCAGCAATAACCATTAAAATGAACAACCTCGAAGAAAAGGTTTTGATCGATAAACTTTACGAGGCCTCAGCAGCAGGAGTAAAAATCGATATGATTGTGCGCAGCATCTGCCGCCTGGTGCCCGGCGTACAGGGAATGAGCGAAAACATTAAGGTTACGCGCATTGTAGATCGCTATCTGGAGCATGGCCGTATTTTTATATTTCATAATTTAGGTAAGGAGGATGTGTACCTGGGCTCGGCCGATTGGATGAACCGTAATATTTACCGACGGATTGAAGTTTGTTTCCCGATTTACGATACACAGATTAAACAGGAAATTATCGATATCGTTGCCATTCAAAAACAAGATAACGTACAGGCTGTTTGTATTGATGAACATATGGAAAATATACCAGTAGAAAGGATTGGTGCTCCGGTAAGCTCGCAATATGGCATTTATCAATTATTAAAAAACAAGCATTAAATTTAATTACCTATGAATATTAAAAGAACTTTTATTGCCTCAGGCCTTTTGGTTGCAACAGCTTTTTTAGGCATATCGTGTGTAAACAGCAGCCGGGATGATAAACAAGCTGACAGCACTGAAAATGTGGCTGCAGATGCTCCAAAAACAGCTTTACCTTACGATTTGGCAAACCCTGTGAAATACAACATGCCGCAAAGCCTTTTCGAAATTTCGGGTATTGTATTCCACAATGGCAATGCTAAGGAGGTATTTGCTATTCAGGATGAGGAAGGAGATCTTTTTCACCTTGGTTTAACCGATAAAACAGCAAAGTTTACCAAATTTGGCGGCAAAGGCGATTATGAAGACCTGGCTATTATCAATAATTTTGTAATTGTATTAAAAAGCAATGGCGAACTGCATACTTTCCCTATTGCAGGCATTAATGTACCAGAAGTAGCCAATGTGGTTAAAACAAAAGATTTGGTACCCAAGGCAGAGTATGAAGGTTTGGCTGCCGATGAAAAGGCAGGAATGATTTACGTGTTAACCAAAGACAGCAAAGCCGATGCGAAAGCAAAATCGACAAGTGTTTATGGTTTTAAAGTAGCAGCCGATGGCACCTTTACCGCTAGTGGCCAGTTTGGTATTTCGCACAAAGAAATCGAAAAAATGTCGGGTGCCACAAAATCAAAATTCCGTCCATCGGCTTTAGCTAAAAATACAGCAACTAAGGAATGGTATGTACTTTCATCAATCAATAAATTATTAGTTGTAACCGATGAGGATTTTAAAGTTAAAGCTACTTATCCTTTAGCAGGCAGTTTCTATAATCAGCCAGAAGGCATTGCATTCGATAAAGACAACAACCTTTATATTTCTAACGAGGGCGGTACTTTATCAGCCGGAAATATTTTAATGTTTAAATTGAAAAAGTAGGTTTTGAAAGCCCGAAGTTGGTAGTCCGATGTCAGAAGTCTGGATGCCAATTGGCTTTAAAACTTAGATGCGCTAAGGTGTTTAAACTGGTGAAATTTAGTTTTCAAAGACTGTCAGTCTGAGCGGAGTCGAAGACCTCACGATAAAAAAGGTCAATAAAAAGCGACTTTGCTCAGCATGATTTGGTTTTTCCAGTTTAATAACAGCCTTGCTGTACCATTTTACAATAAACCTTAATGCCCTCAATTCCTTAATGGTTAAATTACCCTTAACCCTGGGAAAAACGATACTAAATGTGGTACTGAGCCCCAAAAACAAATTAATTAAAATTAACTATCTTTATACAAACACCGGAATATGATTAAAAGATTTACCCTTTTTTCAATCTTATGTTTAACCAACCTCATTGCTTTTGCACAGGATGACGTGAAATACCGTGTAATTCTTTTTGGCGATGCCGGCGAAATGAACCCGGCGCAAATGCAGGATCTAAAAAATGCAGCCAAACAGATCATCCCTAAAAAAACTACGGTACTATATTTGGGCGATAACATTTATCCGACCGGAATGGGCTTGCCTGGTAGCACCGAAGAAGAAGAAACCAAAAAAATTTTACATTCCCAGTTCGATCCCATGCGTAAAATGGGCGCTGCGGTTTATTTCATACCCGGTAACCACGATTGGGACAAATCAGGTCCAAAAGGCTTGGCTAAAATACAGGCTCAGGGCGATTACCTCAGGGCGCAGAATGATCCCTTATTAAAACTAATCCCCGATAATGGTTGCCCCGATCCGGTAGCCATTAAATTAACCGACAAGCTTACCATTATTGCTTACGATAGCGAGTGGTGGTTGTTTCCATATAATAAATCGAACCCCAATGGCGAATGCGAATGCCGTACTAAAGATGAGGTGCTGGTAAAAATGGAGCAGTTGTTAGAAGAGAATAAAGATAAAATGATTCTTTTAGCATCGCACCATCCGTTTCAGAGCTATGGCCCACACGGAGGCTATTTCAATTTGCGTAACCATATTTTTCCGCTTACTTCCTTAAACAAAAATCTGTATATCCCTATGCCTGTTTTAGGCTCGGTTTATCCTTTGCTGCGTTCAACGTTGCTGAGCCCTGAAGATTTAAACCATCCGGCCTATAAAGATATGATCAAATCCATTACCGGTGTGTTTGGCGATTATCCCAACGTTACCTATGTGGCCGGGCACGAGCATGGTCTGCAGTTAATTAAAGGAAAGCAATTACAGGTAATTAGTGGCTCGGGCTCAAAAGTTTCGCCAAATAAAGAAGGTAAAACTTCGCTCTTTCACGAAATGCAGCAAGGTTATGTAGTGGCCGATCAGTTAAAAAACAACGATATGCGTTACGAGTACTATATCTATTCGGATACCAGTGTTAAACGCGTTTACAGTTACACCAGGAAATTCGAAACGATAAGCCAAAAGGTACGTAACCGCGATAAGCCCATTACAGCCGATAGTATTTTTGTAACGATAAAACCCGAATATGATAGTGTTGGGCGTTTTCATCGCTTTATTTTTGGCGAAAATTACCGTAAAGAATATGCTGCCCGCACCAAAGTGCCGGTACTTAGGGTTTCGCAAATGATGGGTGGCTTAAAGGCTACACAGCGGGGTGGCGGCAATCAATCGCGTTCGCTGCGCTTAGAAGATAAAAACGGTAAAGAATATGTGTTGCGCAGTGTAGAAAAATACCCCGAAGTACTTTTACCACCAGCCCTACGCGAAACTTTTGCCAAGGATGTTATTAAAGATAATATGTCGGCTCAGCACCCATTTTCAGCGCTGGTGGTGCCCGATTTAGCTAAAGCAGCAGGTATTCCGCATAGCTCGCCAATTATTGGCTGGGTTTCTCCCGATGATAACCTGGGTGAATTTGAACCTGCTTTTGCCAATACTTTATGTCTTTTTGAAGAACGTGAACCTGTTGGCGAATCGGATAGTTCGCCAAAAATGGATAAAAAATTAACCGACGATAATGATAATCGTTTGGATGGGCCAGCCTGGGTAAAAGCCAGGGCTTTTGATATCTTGCTTGGCGACTGGGACAGGCACGAAGACCAATGGCGCTGGAAAGAAACCAAAACCAAAGATGGATCGAGTTATTCTCCTGTACCGCGCGATCGTGACCAGGTGTTTTTCAGATCCGACGGTTTATTGCAGCGTTACACCCAATCTTCGTCGTTGTTGCCTATGATGCAGGGCTACGAGCGCGGCATAAAAGATGTGAACTGGTTTTTATGGGAAGGAAGGGAAATCAGCAGCCGTTGGACAGCCAATATTGGTGAAGCAGAATTCGACAGGATTGTAAAAGATTTTTGCGCCAATTACAACGATGCTGTTTTTGAAAAAGCATTGAAAAAACTTCCCGAACCAAGTTACTCGCTGCACCACGATGCCTTTTTGGCACAATTGCGCAACAGGATTGCCACATTGCCTAAATTAATGAACCAGTACTATCATTTCTTTAACCGCATTGTAGATATCGAGGTTACCAATAAAAACGAGCGCATTCAAATTACCGATGCACCCGAAAACGGTCTTAACGTTAAAATCAATAAAATTTCGAAAGAAGGCAACATTAAAGACGAACTTTTTAACCGTTCTTTCGATCCGAAAGTCACCAAAGAGATTCGGGTGTACATGCACAACGGAAACGATAGCCTGATTTTGAATAACAAAAATTCGGGTATCAAACTTCGTATTATCGGAGGCAAGGGAAATAAAGTTTACGATTTTGCTAACAGCAATGGCAATGTTAAACTTTATGGCCGAACAGATAAAGCTACCTACATGGGCGATGACCAAAATAAAATCAGGAAAATCATCTCCAATGATACGGCTAACTTTAGCTATATCCCTAAAGATATGTACCGCCGAAATTCCTGGTTGCTAAATGCGGGGTATAACAACGATGATGGAGTTTTACTAGGCTTAATTTATAAACAAACCAACCCGGGTTTTAGAAAACAACCTTACGGTAACTCCCAAACTATTTCGTTTTTACACTCATTTTCTACAAAAGCTTTTAGGTTTAATTATAAAGGCGAATTGTTAAAAGCCTTAGGTAAAGGCGATATTGTGGTTAAAGCCGATGTAAATGCACCAAACAATACCCAAAATTTCTTCGGCTTTGGTAACGAAACGCATTTCGATGAGCATGGCGATGACATTCGCTATTACAGGGCACGCTTTAACCTTTATCAGCTCGATGCTGCCATCCGCTGGCGCCGTCCAAAATCTACATTTAGTGTTGGTCCGGCTTTTCAGTATTATAAACTTAACCAGGAAGATAATGCCGGCAGGTTTATCGAAAATTCTGCCCAGTTGCACTCATCTGATAGTTTGACCGTACGCAACGAAAAGATGTTTGCCGGAGCGTTTGTAAACTTTACCAATAACACCCGCGATAACGACCTGCTGCCAACTCTAGGCAGTTTTGTCGATTTTAAACTTTTAGGCTATAAAGGCATAAATAAATATTCAAATTCCATAGCACAGTTTACGGCCAGCATTGCGCTGTATAAAAATTTAGATGGCAGAAAGAATTTTATCCTGGCCGATCGTTTTGGCGGTGGTGTTACGGTAGGCAAACCAGCTTTTTATCAGGCTTTATATTTAGGTGGACAAGGAAATCTTTTAGGTTACCGCCAGTTCAGGTTTGCAGGTGAGCATATGTTTTATAACAACTTAGAGCTTAGGGCAAAGCTTGGCGATTTGGTTAGTTACGTTTTACCCGGACAAGTTGGCTTATTGGGCTTTTATGATGTTGGCAGGGTTTGGAAACGTGACGAACCATCAACAATATGGCACCACGGCGTAGGAGGCGGGGTTTATTTCGCACCAGCATCACTTACAGTTGTACGATTTGTGATGGGACACTCGAGCGATGGGTGGTATCCGTACGTGTCGCTAAATTTTAGGTACTAAATTTGTGTAACATAATTATGGATGTTTTATCGAAGTATTACGTTCAGCAGACTAACATTGCCTGGAGCAGTAATTATCTTTGCAATAGTTTAGTAACTAATTAGATAACTATAATTTTTACCATATAGCAAAACTTATACAATGAACACCAATGTAATACAGATACATAAAAATGAATGTATTCATTGCCAGGTAGAATCAAGTCTGTCTTTTCGTCCACTTGTGGAGTATTTAAAGGGCCGTTTGAAAACAGAGAAATCAGTAAAATCAGAGTTTTACAGGTTTCTCCTTCAAAAAATAGAAAAAGACGATGTGCTTTTAGGTGGCATAAGCGCCGAAGATTTATCAAAATATAAAGATACGTTAGAATTGATTTTTACGATTCTAACCCCTTTAATGGATAACGAAGACGATTTGTTTTGGGCTTTAAGTACGCCAATTCCCGATCAGATCTTTTTTAGTACCAATGCTTTTTATCAGTTTTTTAAAGATCACGATCCTAAAAACAAGGTAACAAAAGATAATGAACCGGTAGAAAAGAAACAGCTGAAATTTATTTACAATACCATTTTGGCTCGTTTTTATAATTTTACCTCGGTACTTAAAAATGAAATCATTTATGCGCACTTAAATCAGGAAACCAAGCTTACGCAATATTACAATATCCAAACTGATACGAAGTTTGTAGATATTATGTATAAGGGCGATTTACCAGAGCTGAATTTTGAGGCACTAAGTAAACATTTTCAGGAAGAAACCGAATTAGAATACCTGGTAGAGCACCTGCCTTTAAAAGATTTTCATTTTGAAGGCTTTAGCATCATTTCGATTACCGATGTAACTTTACAATATTCTATCGAGGGTATTCGCGGTGCACTGGTTGATCATAATTATCAAACCGAAGCTTACAGCCACGTAATACATGCCTTAAAAACATTGAGTGGCAATAGTAAACTCGAATTTGGTTTAATGCCCTTTTTAACGGTTAATAATAAGCTGGTTTTCGATAATCAGGAATTTTCGCAAAGCATGCTCATCAATTCGGCAAAAGCTTCCAACTTAGAAGAAGAAGTATTTTATTCGCTGGTTGATAAGTATAAAGAAAACCCACGGTCGATTTTTGTCAGTGCCATTAACGATGATCAGATCGAAAAAGACCCTTTTCTAAAGGTTTTAAAAGCTGCCGGGGTTTGTTCTTATTCGGTACTGCCCATTTATTACAATAAACAGCTTGCAGGAGTGTTGGAGGTTTACTCTAATGATGAAGTAGCTGTTGATGATAAATTGTTGTCGAGGTTACGTCCGGCTTTGCCTTTAATTGGCCAGCTTTTCCAATACAGTATCGAAGAGTTTGATGCCAAAATGGACGAAATTCTGATGGATAAATTTACTGCTTTGCAACCTTCGGTTCAGTGGAAATTTAACGAGGCTGTTTGGCATTTCCTTCAGCAGAACAATGGCTACCATAAATTAAAAGAAATCGAAACGATTACCTTTAAGCATTTGTATCCGCTTTTTGGTGCTATCGATATCCGTAACTCCACTATCGAGCGTAATAAAGCGCTGAAAGATGATATGGAGGTTCAATTGAATACCTTGATTGATACACTAAAACTCATCCGCAAGCATGTTTCTTTAGAGCTGATTGATAAATTGATTTTCAATTGTAAAGACTGGATAAAACGAATTGGAGATTTTGCTTCTTCGAACGAAGAAAGCCAGCTGAACGAATTTTTAGAAATTGAAGTTTATCCTTTCTTATCGATTATTAAAGGCAATCATCCTAAAACAGCCGAAGTAATCGACAAGTATTTCGAAGTCGTTGTACCCGAAACCGGTGCCGCATTCGAAAATCGCAGGCAACTTGAGGTTTCTATGCAGTTAATCAATACCGAAGTAAGTCAATACCTGGAAAGATCGCAATCAAAATTACAGGCTTCTTATCCTTGCTATTTTGCCAAGTTTAGAACTGATGGGGTAGAGTACGATATTTACATTGGTCAGGAAATTGCACCCGAAAAACCATTCGATTTGCTTTACCTGAAAAATATCCGCCTGTGGCAGCTTACTTCAATGGTTGATATTGCACGTTTATCAAAAGGCTTAATTGCCGAAATGCCACGTGCGCTCGAAACTACACAATTGATTTTTATCCATTCGAATGCCATTGATATTAGTTTCAGGAACGATGAACGCCGCTTTGATGTTGAAGGCGCATACAATATCCGTTACGAGGTAGTTAAAAAACGTATCGATAAAGTGCTGGTTAAAGGCACAGCCGAACGTTTAACACAACCACATAAAATAGCCATGGTTTATTTCAATCCCGAAGAAGCCAAAGAATATTTAGAGTACATTAAATACATGCAGGTTCAGGGTTATTTAAATGACGACTTAGAGCAT
This sequence comes from Sphingobacteriaceae bacterium, assembly GCA_965284455.1. Classification (GTDB taxonomy): domain Bacteria; phylum Bacteroidota; class Bacteroidia; order Sphingobacteriales; family Sphingobacteriaceae; genus Pedobacter. The sequence goes on along the minus strand of OZ260086.1, from coordinate 2,243,354 downwards.
TTGGAACTCGACGAATTGCAAGGGGTTTCTGGTTTAAAAGCGTTAAGGGTTGGCGTGAAGTATGTGGAAGAGAAAAAAGCAAAGACTGACGCGACAAAAAACTTAAAGCCTAAAGAAATCAAATCGATTGAGCAGGAAATTGCCAAAGTACTGCAACATTAAGCTTAATTAAAAATCCTCCGGTTCAAAACCGGAGGATTTTTTGCTTATAAACAAAAAAGGCTCCCAGTAAGGGAGCCTAAATTTCATTTGTGTGTGTATATTATTTGATTGCTGCAATCTCTTTTTCTACTGCAACCGTTTCTACAGAGCTGATATTGGTTTTTAAAGCTGCGAACCTGTCGATTGTTAATTTTTGTGATTTACCCATTACCAAAGTATGGTTATCAGTCGATCCGCTTAATTTTAAGTCTGCATCATCAGCAATTACAGTATATAAACCTTCTGAGCTGGTATTGATATCAGCATGTGCATTTCCTTTTAAGAAAATTTGAAGGTATTTGGTGCTTAATTTTCCGTCAGTTTTCACTACTGCATTTTCTGAAGCCTCAATTCTATAGATATCGTTAACAACAACTGTTAATTTTGTTTTTTCAGAACTGGTAGACGTAATTCTTAAAGCATCGCCATCCTGTACTACTTTTGCAGTGCCATAATTGTCGTCGTTGTAAGAAATACCAATTGCTCCTTTCTGAACAATGGTTAACTCTACATTTCCTTTTACTGAGATTCTTTTAAAATCAGAAATTTTGATGTTTTTTTCTGGTTCTTTTTCTGTAGCCGAAACACTGGTTGTAAATAGGGCCGAAGATAAAACGATTGCTGTTAATGAAGTGGCGATTAGGGTTTTGATTGAGGTTTTCATAGTATTTTATATTTAATAATTAAATGTTAATTAATTGTTATTGAATTGTTTAAGTCTGTTTTTGTTTTGTAGATAAGACGCTGCGATTTGGAAAACGTTGCAGCACCTTTTGCATTTTTATACAATCGATAGGTAATACTCGACCAACGGGCATAAATTCAAGACGAACCCGAAGCCATAAATAATAAAAGTTGATGTGAAGTGGTTATTGAGCTTTCATCGTCGTTGAAAGCACAGGTACTTTGTCGAAAACTGAAACATTTTAAGGCAATTGTAAAATATATTGACATTTTTTAATCGCAAACAATTTTCGTTATCTTTATTCAGAAATTTAGTCTGTTTATTTATGAAGAAAAAGGTTGTACTTGTTCAGGATAATAAAGATATCCTCGATATCATGGATCAGGTGCTGGAAGAGGAAGGTTTTGACGTAACTGCATCATTAACAACCGAACCTATAGAAAATATAGATGAAATTGAGCCGGATGTGGTAGTTGTTGATGACCACATTAAAGGAAAAAAGAAAGGATCGCAGGTAATTAAAGAACTGAAATCTGATCCTCAAACCGAAGATGTATCGGCAGTATTAACCTCTACCTCAAATAATTTGCCCCAGGAGGCCGAAGATTGCAAGGCCGACGATTATATTGAAAAACCATTTGACCTTGACCATATGGTAGAAGTGGTAAAGAAAAACGCTTAATTATAAGTTATACGCTCTAAGTATGAAAAAAAATGTTTTCTGTTTATCGCTTACTGTAGCTCTTTTTTTTACGGTTTCATGTAATAAGGGCAGAGAAATTGGGAAATGGGATGATAATATAAAACTCTCTCAAAAAACTGCCAGTTTTAATGCCAGCAGCAATTCGATTGTAATTACAACCGAAACTACAAATTGGTGGTTAAATGGTATCTCGTTAAACAAAACCTATGTCGATTTAAAAAATATCGAAAAAACAGGTCAGAATTTTGTGGTAGTTCAACCTGATTTTAAAGTTGAGCGAAAAGACGGAAATAAAATTATGATTACCATGAATCAGAATACTACCAATTCTGATCGGTTATTAGGAATAGACTTACAAGACGGAAATTATTTTGATGGAATACAAATAACCCAATCAAAATAAAAATATTTCAATTTTTCGCTTAAAAAATATCCGGTGTGCTAAATTTATCTGTTCAAAGTGGGTTTATAGGTATTGGTATTAACAGTAGCTTGTAATTCGTGCAAAATCTGGTACAATCCAAAATTGGTTCTGTTTACATAAATAAAATGTTTTACCCCACGGGCCTGTTTAAATTCGGGCATTTTCGAAATCTTTTCGCCATAAGTATATAACTGATCAAAAAAATCGGGTTTGCTAAAGTCGAATACCTCACTGGTATAGGGTTTGGCAAACAGTTTAATCATTTCGCTGTACGATTTATGGTAAAATTCTATTTGTGCCGCCGTATCATCCGCATGGATCATCTCCAGTTGTCTGAAAGCTTCAATTGTTCTATTTTTATCGTTAAAAACATCAGTTGAAATCAGCGAGAAAAAAGGATAGTAAAAATCATCAGGCATTTCTTTAATGCAGCCAAAATCAATCACGCCTAAATTTTCATCAGGTGTAATCATAAAGTTCCCGGGATGAGGATCGGCATGTACAGCCCTTAATTCGTGCTGCTGAAAATTATAGAAATCCCACAATGCCTGCCCGATTTTATTGCGCAAAGCCTGAGATGGGTTGGTTTTTAAAAATTCTTTAAGGTGTAAACCCTCAATCCAGTCCATGGTAATGATACGTTTGCCCGAAAATTCGGGGTAGTATTTAGGAAAAACTACATGATTAAGGTTTTTACAGGCTTCAGAAAACTCGATAGATCGCTTTACTTCCAGTTCGTAATCTGTTTCTTCGAGCAAGCGCTCTTCTACTTCTTTAATGTAAACATTCAGTTCTCTTTCCGACATACCCAGTAACCTGAAAGCAAATGGCTTAACCAGTTTCAAGTCAGATGATATGCTATCACCTACACCAGGATATTGAATTTTTACCGCCAGTTTTTTGCCATTTAAAGTTGCCTGGTGCACCTGGCCAATAGAGGCTGCATTGCTCGAGGTAAGATTAAAGCTATCGAATATATTTTCGGGCGTTTTACCAAAGTTTTTGGTGAAAGTGCGCACAATTAACGGACCCGAAAGGGGCGGGGCGTTGTACTGCGACTGGGTAAATTTATCGACATAAGACTTAGGCAGTATGTTTTTATCCATACTTAACATCTGTGCAATTTTTAAAGCACTGCCTTTTAATTCGCTAAGCGATTTATAAATATCGGTTGCATTATCTTCGTTAAGCTGTTCGCGGTCCATTTCGGGGTTAAACAGCTTTTTCGAATAATGTTTAATGTAATTACCACCAATCTGAATACCCGTTTTAACAAATTTTGCCGAACGTTCTACCTTGGTGGTTGGAATGCTTTTTTGTGTCTTCATTTAAATTGCTAAAAGCCCATTTTGTCTGCAAATTTTCCGTTTCTGGATAAAAACTTACCATATTCCAGTAAATTATCAATAGGTGAGTGCTGAAAAAGATCGAAAGTTACGTTAATGCCCTTTTCTATGGCTTCATCACTTTTTTCAAAGCCTTCACTGTCGTCATTAATCCAGAAATTAACGATAAAAGCAAACTGGATCCACAAAGCATCTTTATATCTTTTACTTAAGAAACGGCGTTCAGCAAGTTCACCGCTTTCTAAGCCTTCGTCTATAACCTCTTGGGCAAAATTTTCGAATATAGGTTTTACTCCTGCTAAAACATCAGGGGTAGAAAATTTGCCCTTATAGTTTTTCAAACTGTAGATAATAAAGCTTCGCTGATTTTTCAGATTTTCGAGATAGCTGTAGAAAAAAGAAAGCATTTTTTCGCGTGCGGTATATTGCGGCCAAACTTCTTGCTCCTTTATTTTGCTAATCGTTTCGAAAGTAAGTTCGAACCAGATGGTTTTTTCGATACTTTCAAAAGAAGAGAAGAACTGGTAAAAATCGGCCTCAGTAATTTTAAGTTTCTTAACGAAGCTGTAAACTGATTTTGGTTTTTCGTTCTGGGTTAAAACAAAATCCAGATATGCCTTTCTAATTTGTTGAGCGGTTGCCATATAGCTGTTTTTTTACAAGTATAACGTTTAATTTATTGCCTTGTTTTTAAGTGATCTTTTTAATTGATCATGCGATTGTAATAATCATTTTCAAAATATTTGAAAGTTTATTTATAGCTACTTTGTTTAGTTTTTATGTGGAAAACTATTTATCTAAAAGCTAAAATTTTTAGTATTTTTGTTTTGAAATCACCTCCTTAATAAAGCAACGATATGATCCAGTTAAATGATTTTTTGTATGGCAATATGGAATTGCCTGCCGTATTCTCTGACTTGTTAAATACCGATGTTTTAAAAAGATTAGGAGGTGTACATCAAAGCGGAGCTATATTTTTGGTTAATCCGGATATTTGCCATTCCAGGTTAGAGCATGCTATTGGTGTTACCTTGTTAATCAGGACGCTTGGTGGCTCGGAGCTGGAGCAGATTGCAGGCTTATTACATGATGTTTCGCATACTGCTTTTTCGCATGTTGGCGATTACGTTTTCGATAATACAGATGAAGATTACCATGAAAAGATTTTTGCCGAAATATTGTGCAAATCGGAGGTGCCCGATGTTTTACTAAAATATGGCTATAACATCAGTGATATTTTACACGGTACGTTCGATATTTTAGAACAACCATTGCCCGCACTTTGTGCTGACCGGTTAGATTATACTTTGCGCGATGGGGTGCATGGTGGTGTGATTTCGCGTCAGCGTGCCCGTCAGTTTTTGAAAGCAATTGTTTTGAGCGGAGGTAAAATTGCCGTAAACGATGAAAATGAAGCAGCCTGGATTAATGAGGCTTTCGAAAAACTAAATAATGAGATGTTTAAACTTCCGCTTCATTTGTATGCCAATGGCAAAATGGCCGAACTGATAAAACGTTTTTTAAACAAAGGCCTCTTAACCGAAAACGATTTGTTTAAAACAGATACCTTGTTGCTAAATAAAATCCGTACAAATTACGAAGGCTATGAAGCTATTAAAGCCATTAAGCAACTACGTGGTTTTGCCGAATTTATGCGTCATGGGGCAGTTCCTAAAGTAAAAACAAGGACTTTGAATGCGCAGTTGGTATAGGGAATTAAATAATCAATATGCAATAACCAATTTTCAATAAAAAGAGCCCAGCAATAAGTGTTTAAAAGAACTTAATATTAGCTAATATTATTCAGATACTTATTGTGGATTGTTGCTTAATATACTTAACTTATTAATAATCAGCTTGCTCTTTTCCTGTTAATTAAATCTAAAAACTATTTCGTGATAATTAACGTATCTTGTAAAAAAGAAAATTATGTCTGCAATCGAAATTATTTTAATTGGAGTGGTTATCCTGCTTATTTTTGGCGGTAAAAAACTGCCTGAATTAATGAGAGGGATAGGGAAGAGTGTTAAAGAATTTAAAGATGCAAAAGATGAACCGCCTGTGCAGAAATAAGGCGTTTTTTTACCAGGCCGGGCGCTTATCGTAAATATACAGATAAGGTAATATCAATGTGCTTAACCGAAACTTTCCATACACTTTATTGTTTTATTTAAAATAAATATCAAGATGGAAAATCAAAAACAAGATCTCGCAAAATCAAAGGCTGATTTTACAGAAGAACATACCAAACATCCTGTTAAAGGAATAAATGACTGGAACGACCGCCTGGATCAAAATCTCGAACCAGAAGATCATAACGATACCCTGGCTGATGAAAAAGCCAAAGATTTTTCTGCTAAGTACGGCAGTGGCGACCAATCAGACGAAAATAACAGCTGAATATTAATTGTGTAATTGATTTAATGCAAAACCTTTCCTTTGTCCACTTGCTTTTCTTCCCTTTTTAAGCTTGTTTTTCGAAAAACAACATTTTGTTTGTGCAAAAATTTTACACCACACCCTCAGTTTATTACACGAAACCTTAATTTCTTGCTCAAAAAAATGTTAATTTTTTTTCATGTGCTTTGATTAATAGTATATTGCATATCTAATCAAACAAACATGTATAACGTTTTTCAACTAAGCTGATAGGTAATGAGCAGGCATTGGTTATTAGTTTTATTTTTCTTGTTTTTTGCAACATCCTTGTCTTTTGCTCAAAACACATCGAACAAAGGGAAAGATTTTTATGTTCCTTATGCCGGCCATATCGATGGGGATAAGTCGAGGTTAACGTTATTTTTATCTGCAGATCAGGCTACTGAATATCAGGTTTATATCGGTAATACTTTAATTTCCGCTGCTGGTGCTACTGTACCTGCCAATACCTGTTTACCAGTTGTAATCAACCCCATTACCTATTCAGTATTAATGGGCAGCTCCAATGAAATAGAATCTAATAAAGCCATTCATGTAGTTACAACTAAAGCGATCTCATTGTATAGTATTATTTCTAATAATGCCCGTACGGGTGGTACTTTAGTGTTGCCAACAAATACACTTGGACAAGAATATTATGCCTTTAGTTATGAAAACCATGGAAATCAACAGGGGTTTTCACAATTTACACTTGTGGCAACAGTTGATAATACTGATGTGGAAATTACGCCTAAACAAAATGAAAGATATGGAGGAAGAACTGCCAATACAACTTTTACCATTAAGTTAAATAAAGGCGATGTTTATCAATACCAATCAGTTGGCGATTTAACAGGAAGCCATATTAAAGCCTTAAATTGTAATCCTGTAGCCGTATTTACAGGTAATACCTGGGCCGCATTTTGTAATGAAGGTAATAGCCGTAATCCAGCGGGTGGCGATAACCTATATCAACAGGTTTTTCCGGTTTCGGCATGGGGCAGGAATTTTGTAACAGCACCTTTTTACAATACACTTAACGGTAATACCGATATTATGAGGATAATTGTTGCTGAAGATAATACAGTTTTAACAGTTAACGGGAGTACTACAAATGCAAACGGAACTCCTCTTTCTAATCCATACAATAAAGGATCGGTAGTTACCTTTTTTTCAACTTCAGCAAATGTTATCTCAGGTTCTAAACCAATTGCAGTTGCGCAATATCAAACTTCGCAAACTTGTAATCTAAGCAATGGGACCAATACCAATCAGGCACAATTTCCAGGTGATCCTGAGATAACTGTGCTTAATCCTGTTGAGCAAACACTAAATAATATTACGGTTTTTTCTGATTTGAAATCCGTGCGCGTTCCTACCCAGATTGAAAAGTATTATCTGAATGTAATTATTAAAACTGCGGATATCGCTTCATTTAGGCTGGATGGTAATCCTGTTAATAACTTTACAGCTATTGATAATGTATTTAGTTATGCTGTAATTGATGTGACCAATACGCAACCCCAGCACCGGTTATCAGCAGCCGGTGGTTTTTCGGCAATTTCTTATGGTTATGGGCCGGTAGAGTCTTATGCGTACTTAGCCGGGGCAAATATTCAGAACTTTACTTTTCAACCTACAAGCACTGTTACCGGGCAGCCTATTAGCAGTGGTTGTTTAGGTGAGCCTATCAGCTTAACGATAAATTTACCTTATCAGGCCATTAAATTAGACTGGGAGATTCAGGGCGCGGCGCGTTTTACTGATGATAGTCCGGTGGCAATAAAGACCTTTACACGACCTAATGATAATAATACCTATTACACTTATAAGTACCCTAATGACCTGAATTATCCAAGTCCTGGTGACTATCAGTTTAAAGTAACAGCAACTAAACCCAATGCTGATAATTGTGGTAATACAGAAGAATTAATTATCGATTTTTCAGTTGATAATCAGCCTACAGCAGCATTCGAATTACCTGCTACCGGTTGCCAGTTTAATGGTGTCCAATTTACTGACAAAAGTAAATCCAATTCAAATTCGAGGAGCATTACACAGTGGTTATGGGATTTTGGTGATGGAAAAACATCAACTGAGCAGAGCCCTGTTCATATTTATGATCGTGCAGGAACATATAATGTGGTTTTAACTGCTACAACAGATTCGAAATGTTCAGAAACATCTTCTGCATTTCCGATTGTGATTAATCCTCAGCCTTTATCAGATTTTGACGTTAAAGGTTTATGTGTGGATTTGCCCGTAATATTAACCGAAAAATCGACTATCGAAAGCCCAGGCAGCATTGTAGAGTGGCGATGGGATTTTGGAGATGGATCAGCGGAAGTGAAAGTAGCAAATAATACACCTCCCGTTCATAAATATGCCGCAACAGGCAATTACACCATAACCTTGACCACCGTGAGTGATTTGGGTTGTGTGAGTGCACCAAAGCCTAAAAATGTAACCGTAATCAATCCGCAGATAGCCGATTTTATAATGCCCGATTTTTGTTTGGCAGATGGTGTTGCCCGGTTTAAAAATACCACCAAAAATGCAGATGGAACCACAACAGGTTTAACTGCATTATGGACTTATAGCTTTAATGGAACGCAGATATCTACTTCGACAGGTTTTGATGGGGCTTTTTCACCTACTGCTACCGGAGATTATGTGATAAGTTTAATTGTTACAAATGCCGATGGCTGCGTAGATCCAGAAATAAAAACCTTTACCGTTAATGGGGCTGTTGAAGCAGCAAATTTTGACATTGTAAAAAATAATGTATGTGTGAGTGATAAAATTGTGATCAAAAATACATCAACTACTTTTGCTGGCAAGATTACCAAAATTGAAATTTACAGAGATTATCCTAACGAAACCAGTATTTACAAAACCATACCTTATCCGGATGATAGCGAAATAGAAATCGAATACAATACTTTTGGAGGTACTGCTAATCGTTCGCCAAATATTAGGCTGGTGGCTTATTCGGGCGAAAGCTGCTTTAAGTTGGTGGATAAACCGGTTACGCTAAAACCCGTACCGCAATTGGAATTTGCTGATATGCCTGCGGTTTGCGAAGCAGATGGCACGGTACGTATTACGCAAGCAAGACAGAAAGCTGAAGAAGAAGTGACCGGAGGCCGTGGCGAATACTCTGGGGATGGGATGAAGGCAGATGGTACCTTTAATCCTAAAATTGCAGGGCTCGGATCGCATATCATTACCTACACTTATACCGGTGATAATGGTTGCTCTAATTCGATCAGTAAAGAAATCACGGTATATGCATCGCCTGTTGCCGATGCGGGTACATTGATTTACATTTTAGCTGGCGGACAAATTGAAATTCCGGCTACTGCCGAGGGTACTAACCTGAAATATGAATGGTCGCCCAGCGCAGGCTTAAATAAAACAGATGTCCTAAGGCCCATTGCATCGCCCGAAAAAGATACTGAATATACACTTACAGCAACCACGCAACCTGATGGCTGTTCAACCACTTCAAAAGTATTGGTTAAAGTGTTGCAAGCGCTTATCCCGCCAAATACTTTTACACCTAACGGCGATAATGTAAACGATACCTGGAGCATTAAATATTTAGAATCTTATCCTAATGCTACGGTAGAAATTTTTAACCGAAACGGGAACAGGGTATTTTTTAGTAACGGCTATAAAGTGCCATTTGATGGAAATTATCAGAATGGTCAGCTACCTGTCGGCGTTTATTACTATATTATCAACCCAAGAAACGGACGTAAAACGATAACCGGTCCGTTGACTATAATCAGATAAAATTGAAGAAGTTCATCGTTATATTAGCGCTTTTTGCCTCATTTACTGCCTTTTCACAGCAGAAGCCTCAGTATACCCAATATATTTTTAATCAGTACCTGTTGAATCCGGCACTTTCGGGAATTGAGAATTACATTGATTTTAAAGGAGGGTACCGCAAGCAATGGTCGGGCATTACCGATGCGCCTCAAACTTCTTTTGTATCGGCACACTGGGCTTTGGGCGATAACCAGTTGTGGAGTAATGCGCTTACGGCTTTTCCTGAACAAACTGGAAATCCGATGGATCGTAATTATATGCAGAATTACATGTCATCACCATCACACCATGGCATGGGGGTAACGGCAGTGCTCGATAAAACCGGGCCTGTAAAAAGGCTGGATGCCAATGTAACTTATGCTTACCATTTACAGTTGAGCAATAGTTTTAACCTTTCAGCGGGTGTGGCAGCGGGAATTTCGAGCATTTCGCTTGATGTTAATGCCTTAACCTTCGATACACCATACGATCCGGCACTAAACAGGGCTTTAATTAATCAGGTAAAACCCGATTTAAGTATCGGCTTGTGGTTATACGGTGCCCGAATGTTTGCTGGCGTATCTGTACAGCAAATTTTACCTCAAAAATTAAGCTTTACCGGAGAAAACAGTTACAATTTAGGCAAAGAAGTGCCGCATTACTTTGCTACTGCAGGTTATAAGTTTTTTGTAGATGAAGAAATTTCGGCTATCCCTTCGGTAATGGTTAAATACGTTTCACCAGCACCTGTTTCAGTCGATCTGAATATGAAACTGGCCTTTAAAGATAAAGTTTGGTTAGGTGGCAGCTATCGCAAAGACGATTCTTTCTCGGCCATGGCTGGATTTAATATTGGTAAGATGGTCAACCTGACTTATTCGTACGATTTTTCTACTTCTGCGCTAAACCAGGTAAGCAATGGTAGCCATGAAATTGTTTTGGGCTTAATGCTTAATAACATTTACAAAGTACCTTCGTATATTAAAATGTGGTAACCAATATACATCGTCCTCGTTTGTAACGAGGACGGAGGAGAATAACGATTTTATCGTCTAAAATATAGCATTACAAATGCTAATCCCGGTAATCCTCGTTGCAAACGAGGACTATATTGTTCACTGAAAACTAAAAACTGCCAACTGAACTACAGTTCTTTTCTTAATCGGGCCACCGGGATATTCATTTGCTCGCGGTATTTGGCAACTGTTCTTCTGGCAATATTATAGCCTCTTTCTTTTAATATTTCGGTCAGTTTCTCGTCGGCTAAAGGTTTGCGTTTATCTTCGTTGCCTATGCAATCTTCCAATATTTTTTTAACCTCTTTGTTCGAAACTTCCTCGCCGTTTTCGGTTTGGATGGCTTCAGAGAAAAACGATTTTAATAAGAAAGTACCAAATTCGGTTTGTACATATTTGGAATTGGCCACACGTGATACGGTTGAGATATCCATGTCAATTTTATCAGCAATATCCTTTAAGATCATTGGGCGCATTTTACGCTCATCGGCCGTTAAAAAATACTCGTACTGATAATGCATAATGGCATTCATGGTTTTCAATAAGGTTTGTTGACGCTGTTTTATGGCATCGATAAACCACCGTGCCGAATCCAGTTTCTGCTTTACAAACTGAACGGCTTCTTTTAATTTTTTATCTTTTGATGAAGCCTTATCGTAATGCTCAAACATTTCCTGGTACGAGCGGCTAACTTTTAGTTCAGGGGCATTTTTCGAGTTTAGGGTTAAAATAAGTACGCCATCGTTGTTGCTGATATGAAAATCAGGGATAATCTGCATCTGCTTGGTCGTTACCTGATTGGCATCACCTGGCTTAGGGTTTAAACGCAGTATTTCGCTTACCACCTCTTTAAGTTCTTCACTATCTAAGCCTAAACTTTTTTCCAGTTTATCGTAATGTTTACGGGTAAATTCATCAAGATAATTTTCTACCACATTCATTGCCTTAACAATGATGGGGTTGTGTATATCTTTACGCTTTAACTGGATCAGTAAACATTCTTTAAGGTCTCTGGCACCAATACCCGGAGGATCAAAGCTTTGAATCAACTTTAACATTTCGAGCACATCTTCCTCTTCAACCATCACATTTTGCGAAAAAGCAAGATCATCAATCATCGAACCCAGTGGACGGCGTAAATAACCGTCGTCATCTAAACTGCCGATAATCTGTTTGCCGATAATGAAATCCTGGTCCGATAAAGGAATAAGATCTAACTGCTCCTGTAAACTTTCGAAAAAAGTACTTTCAATGGCAATAGGAGTTTCTTTCTTTTCCTCATCGTCATCGCCGTTATTGTAATTGGTGCTGTAATCGTTTGCCGAGTCATCCTGCAGGTAATCATCCACATTAAACTCGTCCATGCTGGTATCTTCTGATGATTGTTCATAATCTTCAGGGCCATCATTTAAATCATCATATTCACTTTTGGGTTCATCCTGAGTCATTAAACTTGGATCCTCAAGTGCGGGATTTTCTTCGAGTTCTTCTTTTACGCGGGTATCTAAAGCAACAGTAGGCACCTGCAAAAGCTTAATAAACTGTATTTGCTGAGGTGATAACTTTTGTAATAATTTTTGTTGTAGGTGTTGCTTTAGCATAGTATGTATAAAAGAATGGGCAAAAATAAACAATAGATTTCAGATATTCTGCTGAATTAGCCTAAATGCTACTGATATGTTCGGTTTTTAAATTATTTCCTAAACATTTGGATTCAAATTAAAGTTTGCTAATTTTAATAAAAAACTAAAACTTAATTTAAAATGGGATTTGTAAAAGAATTTAAAGAGTTTGCCGTAAAAGGCAACGTAATGGATCTTGCTGTTGGGGTAATTATCGGTGGTGCTTTTGGAAAGATAATCGACAGCGTAGTTAATGATTTGGTGATGCCTGTTGTTGCTGCAATTATAGGTAAACCCGATTTTAGTAACATGTACGTAGTACTGCGGGGAGCTGTGCCAGAAGGAACAGCATTGGCTGATGCAAAAAAAATAGATGGTGCTGCAATTTTTGCTTATGGTAACTTTATAACTGTAGCCATCAACTTTCTTTTACTGGCATTGGTAATCTTCCTTATGGTTAAGGCCATTAATCAAATGAAACGTAAAGAAGAAGCAGTTACTGCAGCTACGCCACCTGCACCAACAAAAGAAGAAGTGCTTTTAACGGAAATCAGAGATTTGTTAAAAACAAAAGCCTAATATATAAGCTCCGCAGATTCATCCCACCTGCGGAGCTTTTTTAATAGCTTCTTTTTACTGTTGGGTCGGTAATAATTACATAATCGCCCAGGTTTTTAAATTTTTCCCAATCAGGATTTGTAAAACTCTGATCTGAAAACGAAGAAATATTCAGTATTTTTAGTTTTGGATTGGCTTGTGCCAGTTTGGCCAATGTGCCCAGTTTTTCATCACTATGGAAACGACCGTTGAGCTGCAGTATTTTAAACCCTCTATTTAGTTTTGCAAATTTGCCTATAGACCAGGCCATTGTTGCATCCCATAAATTTTGTGTCTGGTAAATTTTCATCGGTCCCATGCTGTGGCCGCCTAAAGTTTCGGTAAATTTATCGTAATACCTGCCCTGTGCAGTATCAATAGGTAGGGGAGGCAAAAAACTGAGCGAACTTTTGGGCAGATTTTCTAAAGTCTTTAATCCATTCATAGTAACTGCGTTACTGTATCGTGCAGCTGCGTTTGCAGCAATAACAGGTAGTTTTTGTTGTTTGGCCTGTTCTATCAAAGGTTTGTAGTCTTTGTAATTGCCCCAGGCACGAGCTTCTTTAATAAAATTTTTTTCTGAAATCGATCCTGCCAGGTATTCATTTACTACGGGTTGCACATCTGTATGAAACATCTCTAACGATAAAGCCGTTTTTTGTGGATACCTGTTGCCTAGTTTTCTGAAAATTTCAGCTTCGAGGTAATGCCCAACCGAATCGTTATGGTCTTCGCCAAAGAAAAGCACATCAGCCCGATCCATATCGGTAATTAAATCATCGAGGCTAATCGTTTTTTGTTTTCGTACATCGAAAATTTTATAACGGGTACTTATATCCTGCGCATGGAGTGTGCCGCAAATACCCAGGCAGATAATCATCAGGAGAAATTTCATATATCAAAGTAACAAAATAATTTTCACCGATAAAATGAGCATGTTTACCGCCTTTTACCCAGTTTCCACACTGGCCATATAGGCTGCTCTTAATCTTATCAATACTTTTGATTATTAAATAATGCAACACAAATGGAAAATCTCAATATAAACGAAAATGGCTATATTAAAAACTCTGGAAGGGTTTGGAGTGGCGTAATCATAGTGGTGATCGGGTTCGCTTTTTTGCTGAATAATATAGGCCTCAATATTCCCAACTGGATCTTTAGCTGGTCTAATTTTTTAATTGTTCTCGGTCTTTTTATCGGAGCACGCCGTAATTTCAGGGGCATAGGCTGGTTGATTTTAGTTTTAATCGGAGCTTATAATACCCTTGATAACATGGGCCTCGATTTCGATTTCTCGAAATATGCTTTAGGTGTGGGGTTAGTAATTGTGGGAGGCTTTTTAATCTTCCGACCTAAAAATTCATTTAAAGACGGTGGATTATTCGGGAGACGTAAAAAAGATAAGTATGCCGATTCTACTGCTTTTAGCTATGATAAAACGGCAAATAATAACGATATTATCGATGTAATGGCTGTTTTCGGGGGCAGTCATCAAACAGTTTATTCGAAAAATTTTCAGGGTGGCGATATTACAGCCGTTTTTGGCGGTGCCGATATTGTAATGACCCAGGCCGATTTTCCGGAAACAGTTTCGCTTGATGTGACAGCAGTATTTGGTGGCATTAAGTTAATTGTACCCCAAAACTGGGCCATCAAATCGAATGTAACTGCGCTATTCGGTAGCGTTGAAGATAAACGGGCCCATACCATGCCTATAAGCGAAATGCAGAAAACACTGGTTTTAAATGGTACAGCCTTATTTGGAGGAATAGAGATAAAAAGCTTTTAATGTAATATTAAATCATTGCCTATGAAGTGGTTTGCTGTAAATTGTATTTATCAGGTAATATGTGGCGAAGGAAAACACTCGCCACAGTTTAATGAACAAACGCGTTTAATACAAGCCATTGGGCAAATGCAGGCCCTTGATAGGGCCAGGTTAAATGCAGTAAATTTTAACCCGCCATTCGATAACTGTAAAGGTGAAAAAGTGGTGTGGAAGTTTATAGGTGTGGGGGGAATATCGGCAATAGAAGAACCTGCCGATGGTGTGGAGGTTAATTCCAGTATTATTGAACCCGAATCGGTTGATCAATACCTGGAAGAACTCAAACACCGCAATCAATCATTAACTAATCAAAAACCGTTTTGACAACTAGACCTTTATCCGTTCCACAGATACAAAAAACATCACTTTCCTTTGCGGTAGTTTGGGTGATATTGTGCGCCGTCGGCTTGCATTATGTCGTAAATTTTTCGTGGTGGATTTCAGTTACAGATAGTCTGATCAATAATATTTTATTGGCACTGGCCTGTATTGGTATCAGTAATATGCTCGGCTACTATCAGCCTAAAAACGAGCGTATCCTATATGTGCTCATTATCACTATTGCGCTCACCTTTGTAATTATATATGCAGCAAAATATTCTTTACTGTACATTTTTGCCGATTATAAAGAATACAACGACTTTTACAATTTTTCTTTTGCATTCCGGGGCTTAATCTCTTTTATGTGTTTGGGCTGGTGTGCACTGGCCAATATTTTGTGGTACCGCTTAGAAGAACAATCAGAAACGCACGAAAGACTTTCGGCAGCCAAGAGCTTGGCCAAAGAGGCAGAGTTAAATAAATTAAGGCACCAGTTACAGCCACATTTTTTGTTCAACAGCTTAAATTCGGTATTTGCATTAACTATGGTTAACCCCAAAGAGGCGGGGGTAATGATTACAAAACTAGCTTCCTTTTTAAGGGGTACCTTAAAACGCGATGATGAATTATGGGTTTCGGTTGAAGAAGAAATGGAGTATATTCAGTTATATCTCGATATCGAAAAAGTAAGGTTTAGTCACCGGTTAAATATTGAAGTGAATGTAGCCGAAGATACTTTAAACCTCTGTTTGCCGGGTACTTTGCTGCAGCCTATTGTAGAAAATGCGATTAAGTTCGGACTTTACAATACGTCGGCGGGGATTACCATTAAAATAGATGTTACCGTAGATCAAAACTTGCTGTCGCTGCGTGTACAAAATCCTTTCGACCCTGAAATGAAGGCTGCCGGAGGAACTGGATTTGGTTTAAGTGCCATTAAACGGAGGTTATATCTGTTATTTGCGAATACACATCTGTTACAGACCGATATTGAGGCAAATAATTTATATATTACCACCCTAAAAATTCCACAAAAAAATGATCAGAACAATACTAATTGATGATGAGCCTTTAGCTAGAGATATTGTAAAATTCTACCTTTCCGATCATGCAGAAATAGAGATTGTTGCCGAATGTGGAGATGGTTTTGAAGGCTTAAAAGCGATTACCCAGCACAAACCTGACCTTATTTTTTTGGATATACAGATGCCCAAAATCAGCGGTTTCGAAATGCTGGAGCTCGTTGAAGATAAACCTGCCGTGATTTTTACCACTGCTTTTGATGAATATGCCATTAAAGCCTTTGAAGTAAATGCTGTAGATTATCTGCTTAAACCAATCGATAAAATGCGTTTTGATGCGGCAGTGAAAAAAATACCTGCCAAACTAAACCAAACCGAAAATACAGAAGCCGTTTTAGATGCAGCAGCATTAAGTCCGGCGCAAAACAACAGGGTAGTGGTTAAAAAGGATGGGGTAATTAAAATTATCCCTGTTGCCGACATCAACTATCTTGAGGCTGATGATGACTATGTAAAATTGAGTACCATTGAAGGTGTTTACTACAAGAATAAAACTATGGCTTATTTTGAGCAGACACTCGATGCAAGCCAGTTTATCAGAATACACCGCTCATACATCATTAACCTCGCACAGGTAACTAAAATAGAACTTAAAGAGAAAGACAGCTATGTGGTGCTGTTAAAATCAGATATCTGGCTTCCGGTAAGTAAAACGGGTTATGTAAAGCTGAAGGCAGCATTGGGCTTGTAAAGGGGTAATTAAAAGATGAAATATTGAATAAAATATACTACCGTATTCTTTTGTGCCCTGCTATTTTTGGGCTCTTTCTTTTTCCATTTGGTATTATAAATACCATGGTAAGTTTAAAATACGAAACGGATGGCGGCGGTGATTGTATTTCCAATGTAACGGGAAAGGACCTATGCCAATCTATTGTTCAGATGAAGTTTTTTTTGGAATATCTGCTTTATTGGTATTGGTTCTTCTAATTTTTAAAAGAAAAATTTTACGTGGCCAAAGCTAAATTCAATGCTCTTTTTATCATTATAAGAAGTGATACTGTTCATTTTTCAAAAGAATTATTACATTTGCAGCTAAATAGAAAAAATAATAATTAATCACTCTTGCATTTGTAGAGAAATCGCTTTATATTTGCACCTCTTAATTTTACAATAGATAATATACAGTCATGAAAAGAACATACCAACCTTCGCAAAGAAAGAGAAGAAACAAACACGGCTTCCGCGAAAGAATGGCAACAGCTAACGGCAGACGAGTATTAGCATCACGTCGTGCTAAAGGAAGAAAAAGATTAACAGTTTCTGACGAACGCAAGCATAAAGCATAATTTTTGATTGCTTTTCCGTAAATCCGGAATTGGCAGATCAAAATCTGCAGTCATCAATCAAAATATATGTACACATTCAGAAAAGAAGAACGGTTATGCAGCAGGAAACATTTAGACCTGTTGTTTAAAAACGGTTCTTCTTTTTTATTATACCCTTTTCGGGTTTCTTATCTTTTTATCGATCAGCCGGCCGATGTGCCCGCACAGGTGGTGATCAATGTTCCCAAAAAAAGATATAAGCGTGCAGTAGACCGCAATCTACTTAAACGCCGCATTCGCGAAGCTTACCGCCTGAATAAACAAAATCAACTTTATCTGCCATTGCCAGCCAATAAAGGTCTGCTGTTATTTTCCATTCAATTTGTAGGGAAAGATAAATACGCATTTCCTTTCATCGAGAAAAAACTCATTGCCACATTTAAGCGATTTCAAAACTTAATTCAGCCTAATGAAGTTCATCAATAAACTGTTTGGCTGGTTCTTTTTAGGTTTGATAAAAGTATACCAATATGCCATTTCGCCTATGCTGGGGGCAAATTGCAGGTTTACACCAACCTGTTCGCAGTATGGGGTAGAAGCCATTAAAAAATACGGACCTTTTAAAGGTGGATGGATGGCGCTTAAACGCATTGGCCGCTGTCATCCCTGGGGTAAACATGGGCACGATCCTGTTCCGTAGGGTTTCATTAGTTCACTGGTCATTAGCTCATTTGTAGGTAACCTGGATTCACTGTTTAATTGGTTAATTATTTAAACTGGTTAATCGACTGCTAACTGCCAACTTTAAGCCTGAAAACTAGCCGGGTCCATCTTCCATAATACCTCTTCCATTTTCCAATTTTTAATATCTTTGCAGCATGGCTAAAATACTTCAAATAGAAACAGCTACAGCGGTTTGTTCAGTTGCTTTATCGGTTGATGGGAAAACAGTTTCAGTAAAAGAAGAAACCGGACAAAATTTGCATGCGAGCAGGCTTACCTTGTTTATTGATGAAGTGTTAAAAAATGCCGGCTTAAACTATAGGGAGCTCGATGCCATTGCGGTGAGTAAAGGTCCAGGATCTTACACAGGCTTGCGAATTGGGGTTTCTACTGCCAAAGGTTTATGTTATGCTTTAGATAAACCTTTAATTGCCATCGAAACCCTTAAAATGATGGCGGCTGGTTTCCAATCGGAAAACCCGGAATATAAAGGATTAATCTGTTCGATGATCGATGCACGACGAATGGAAGTTTATACTTCGGTTTTTGATGCCACGCTGAATGTACTTTTGCCAACCGAAGCTAAAATTATAGACGAAACTAGCTTTGCTGATTTGCTTGCAACACAGCAAATTACTTTCCTGGGGGATGGAGCAGCTAAATGCGCCGACGTTTTAACCCACCAAAATGCGCACTTCGACGCAGCTAATTTCAATGCCGCTGCATACATGTCAGCATTAGCTGAAACTGCTTTCCAACAACGAAATTTCGAAGATGTAGCCTATTTCGAACCTTTTTACCTTAAAGATTTTGTGGTTACCCAATCTAAGAAGCAGCAGGTGCAGCCTTAATTATTTATCTTCTTTTAAATATCGAAAACAGACTTTTAAAGAAGCTTCCGCCTTCATTATCGTTAATACCAGGCATTGTATCGCTAAATTGCGGGTGGTTTACTACATTCCCAAATTTAATGCCTACGCCCATATAAAACGATGCTCCATTTGGTCCACTGCCTACAGTAGCGTCGTTTCTAATGGTACCAAGGGTTTGAAAGCTGGTAGCAATTAAATTATCTGAGCCTAAAAATAATTCGAAGTTTGGTGTTTGATATTTGGCTTGTACGCCAACCATAAATACCTGGTTCAAATTATATAAGGGAGTAACGCTGGCCGAAAAATCGTTGGCAATAAAAGTGTTTACAAAAGCGATATCGCCACCTTTGTAAAACAAACTCTTCGAAACGGCTACAGCAGGTTTGTAAAAGCCGTAACGTTTAGATACAAACACATCAATTTTGGCATTTGTAGGCGCTAAAAACTTTTTGCTCTGTTCTGATAAAAGAAATATGTCTTCAATCTCCTGGTTTGTGTTGGATTGGTTGTTTTCCAGATTCTCGATTATCTTTGATTGATCTACTGTATTTCTGTGCGTATTGCTCCTCCACCATATAAAACCTAGGTCTTTAATGTTTGCCATTAAAAATAATCCCTTTTTAGTGGTATAGTTAGTACCGAAACCTAAAGACAAGCCTGGGTTTTTAAAATTAGGAAAGAAACTTTTTTTATCTACCTCATTAAAATCAGAAAAATTAGCAGAATAAGTTCCCCTTAAGCCTATTAACATGGCCGATGCCTCGGGGTCGATATAAAGGTAAGAATCCTTTACATCCAGCTTGTTGTAAACCATTCCACTCAATAAACTGGCTTTTAAGCCAAAGGCCAGTCGCTTGTTCCAGTTTTCGCGGTAAGTAAAGCTAAACTGATGGTAAGTTTGCTGGTAGCCTTTGGTATCGAATATCCCTGTGTATTCCCTTCCCGGTGTAAAGCGCTCGTACGAATCGAAAATAGCCAGGGTTTCGTTGGTGTAATCGATATGGGCATCTGATCTGATTTGCCAGGCAAAGCCCATCTCTTTTTGGTATTTATACGATTTAAAAAGACGGAAGGCAGCAACGTAAATATTACTGTTCTCGAAAAAATGGTTAACCTCGCCAGTACCTAGCGGTAAGCCTTCGGTATCCCAGGTGCCCTCCTGTGTTAATCTGCGGATGGTAAACTTAGAGCTTCCTTTGTTAATGGCATTTGTGCCAAAATAGGGCAGAAAGAAGTTGGAAGAAAATTTTCGCGACGAATCTAAAGTAAACGATTTTTGAGATGGGTTTTCGAATGCATCGAACATGGTTTTCGTGCCAAAAAGCGCGTATTGCTGTGCATTTGCTACCCCGAAGCTGGCTACTGCCAGTAACGTAAGTAAAAGTTTCTTCATGTAAATTAGTTCTTAGGGACGGTTCTTTTTATTAACGGTTGCTTAGTGAATCTGGTATTTCTGGTTTTAAATATTTGTTTAATAGTAAGTTGGTGATAAATTTATCGCGGTCTGCACTCATCTGGTAGCAAAAGGTATCGAAACTTTTTAAACCACTATCGGCCCTTAAATGTCTGTAAAAAGGCTGCTGAATGTTATCCCTGAAAAGAGCTGCTGAATTTTTGGTATTGATGTAGTAACTCACGTTCGAAGTATTCGAAATCTGGTTTACTGCATCTAAATACTGTGGGGTTTGTATTAAAAGCCGGTTGTTTTTGTAATTGTTCAAAAATACCTGAATGGTGCTGGGATTGTTGGCTACAATTAAATTGTTATCAATAATGGTATAATAAGGTCTGCCGAATTTTTTAAAAGGCTCGCCGAAATAGCTAAACAAAATATCTGTTGATTTAAAAAGCTTAATGTCTTCGTTGTAATCTGCGCTCACATCCAGCAGCAGCTGCCTTACTTTTTCGCCATTGCTTAAAGCTATTGCACCCAGTTTTTCGGTGGTGCTGAGTTGAAAAGTTACAAACTGATTTTTAGTATAAGCCGGAAAAACAGTGTTTAGATCCACTCTATACTGATCTTTAATGTTTTTAATCACCGTATTGGCTTGTTCGGCTGTTTTGTTCTGCTGTTGCCAGGTATTCAATTTGCCGAGCCATTTGCTATAATCATCAAAAGCATACAGTACGTAATTAGCTGTATTATCAGGTAAAATATTTTGTATCGCAGTATTTTGTGCAGGCGTGTTTTCGAATAGTTTAAGGTAATTGTCCGGATCCTTTAATTGCGTATTTCCGTTAAACAGAATTTTTTCCTTGCTGAAATTGTAATTGAGGATGGCGTAACTGTTCTGTTTATCAAATACCGCAATTTCTCCGTTAATATTGCCTGCTATAATACTTTTAAGCAACAACGGCGCCTGGTTAAAGTTAATATAAACATGAGCAAGCACATTTTTAATCTGGTGGTTATTCTCCTTAATAAACTCAGTAAAGGGATTTTCGGTTAAGCGAATACTTGCATCTTTAATCAGCTTTAAGGAAGTTGATACCGTTATTACCTGGCTTTGTACACCCATAAAAACGGCAAGGCTATCGTTCAGCTTAATGCTGTAAATATCTTTCGAATTTTGGCTGATCGCCTTTTTTGATTTTAACTGATCGTAAAACTTTTTAATATCGTTTTCAGGAGAAATCTGGATCGTGATCAGGAAATTTAAGGTTTTGTTGGTGTCGGGCAATACGCTAATGTAAACCTGTTGGTCTTTAATGTATTTGTTGAGTGCGTTATCGTCGATGATGCTCTTTTTTAACTGGTTAAGCAGGTTTATTTTGTCCTGGCCTAAAACCTGTTGAATCAACTGCTGGCCTTCCATAATGTTGTAAAAACCCTTATCGTTCTGAAATGAAAATATTAGGGCCGCATTATTGGTTGCTGATTGCAGGGCTAAATCTTTTGCATTGTTTTCAATTCCTAATCTCGAAAAATAGAAGTAGGCCATTAGGGCTACACCTAAAAATAATGCGCTTGTTAGAATTACGATCTTTTTCATCTGCTGTGCAACAAATTTAATTTATTACATTGATTAGTGAGAAGTTCTTTGTCAATTTATTAATTTAGCGATTGCTTATAGCAAAGAACTATGAATAAACGAATAATCCTTACTGCTTCTTTTTTTGGTGTTGTTGCTGTTCTGCTGGGTGCATTTGGCGCTCATGGTCTAAAAGCTTTGATCGATGCGCCTTCGCTTGAAATCTGGCAAAAAGGGGTTGATTATCAGTTTTACCACACTTTCGCATTGCTTTACCTGTCTACCTTTGCGCGTTACCGCAATAAGCTAATCAACATTGCTTACTTCTGCTTTACTTTTGGTATTGTGCTTTTTTCGGGTTCTTTATACCTGTTGGCTACCCGTAGCATATCGCATTTAGGGTTTACGGCATTTATTGGTCCATTAACACCAATTGGCGGACTTTTATTCGTGCTGGGATGGATAATGCTCTTTTTTGCGGCATTTAAAGATAAATAATGAATACTTACGAAAACGATATATTTACAGAAAGAGAAACACTTTTTGTTGAAGTTATTTTGCCCTTATCTCTGGCAAAAAACTATACTTATCGTGTACCTTTTGATCTTAATGAGCAGATTGCCATCGGCAAACGCGTAGTTGTCCAGTTTGGTAAGCACCGCATATACACCGCTTTAATTAGTGGTATTACCACCGTTCCGCCTACCGTTTACGAAGCAAAATATATTATTGATGTAATTGATAACGAACCTGTAATTACGGCCACCCAGCTTAAGTTCTGGACCTGGATGACCAATTATTACATGTGTAATGAAGGCGATGTAATGGCAGCAGCCCTGCCTGCAAGTTTAAAGCTGGCCAGCGAAACCATACTCATCCTCCGCGATGATTACGACGAAGAAACCATACTTACAGATAAAGAACAGGTAATTATCGCTGCCCTCAAAAAGCAGGAGAAATTAACGGTTAATGATGTTTCTAAGCTGCTTGGACAAAAAACGGTTTACCCGATAATTAACCAGTTGTTAGATAAAATGCTGGTGTTGGTGGCCGAAGAAGTGGTACAGAAATATAAACCGCTGCTTAAATCGTTCGTAGTGCTGAACGATTTTTACAGCGACGAAGAAAACCTGAAACAGCTTTTCGGTATTTTAGATAGGGCACCTAAGCAGTTAGATACTTTATTGGCCTACCTTAAATTGCAGAAATCGAATTTGCCCGTTTCCAAAGAACAGCTTTTAGAAGAAAGCAATTGCGGACCTGCGGCATTCAAAGCGCTTACCGATAAAGATATTTTTGTGGTGATGAAGCGACCGGTTAGCCGGTTGGCAGCCCATGATGAAGCATTTAATGTTAATTTCGAGCTGAATGAAGGTCAGCAACAGGCCCTGGCAAAGATTAACCATTATTTTGAAGAAAAAGAAGTAGTGTTACTGCATGGTGTTACCGCATCAGGTAAAACGCAGGTGTACATTAAGTTAATCGAAGAAATTATTCAGCATACTGATGGACAGGTTTTATTCCTCCTGCCCGAAATCGCCTTAACCACACAAATTGTAGAACGGATAAAACGCTATTTTGGCAATTCGATAGGGGTTTACCATTCTAAATTTAACAATAACGAGCGTGTAGAAATCTGGAATAAAGTTAGAACCGGTGCCTATAAAGTAATTTTAGGTGCGCGTTCAGCGGTGTTTTTGCCTTTTCAGCACCTTAAATTAATTGTTGTAGATGAGGAACACGAGCCTTCTTATAAACAATACGATCCGGCACCACGTTATCAGGCCAGAGATGCGGCTATTTATTTAGGCTATCTGCACCAGGCTAAAGTAGTATTGGGCTCAGCTACGCCATCGCTTGAAAGTTATTACAATGCCTTACAGGGCAAGTATGGTTTGGTAGAAATGAAAGAACGTTTTGGTGGTGTGCAGCTGCCAAACCAGCAAGTAGTAAGCATTTCTGAAGAAACCAAGAAAAAAACAATGAGCTCGTATTTTTCGAGTGTGCTGATTAAAGATATTGATCTGGCGCTTTCGAAAAAAGAACAGATTGTGTTGTTTCAGAACCGGCGGGGTTATGCAACTATTCTCATTTGCGCGACCTGCGGTTATACCCCGAAATGCGTAAACTGCGATGTGAGTTTAACCTATCATAAAAGCAGCGGTAAGTTACATTGCCATTATTGTGGTTATCAGCAAAGCAGTGTTAACATTTGTCCGGCTTGTGGTTCGGTGCATGTTGAGCAAAAAGGCTTCGGTACCGAGCGTATTGAAGAGGAGTTGAGACTGCTGTATCCGGAGATTACCATTGCCCGTTTGGATATGGATAGTACCCGGACCAAAAACGGACTTCAACAGATTTTAAATGATTTCCAGGAAAAGAAAACAGACATTCTGATTGGGACCCAAATGGTGGCCAAAGGACTGGATTTTGATAACCTGAGTTTGATCGGCGTAATTAATGCCGATACGCTTTTGGGTTATCCCGATTTTCGCGCTTACGAGCGTAGTTTTCAATTACTGGCGCAGGTTGCCGGTAGGGCAGGGCGCAGGGCCGATCAGGGAAATGTGTGCATCCAGACTTATGATGCCGAAAACCGCATTATTAAACAGGTGGTAAACAACGATTACGAAGGGATGTACAACGATGAAATTGCAGAACGCGAAAAGTTTTTATACCCGCCCTTTTCGCGCATGATATTCCTGTACATTAAACACAAAGATTCGCATGTATTGGATCATGCTGCTTTAACCCTGGCCAACATCCTTAAAGCGAAATTTGGTAAACGGGTTTTAGGTCCTGAGCAGCCATTGGTTACCCGGGTGCGCAATCTTTATATCAAACAGATTATTATCAAAGCCGATAAGCACACCGCTATTCAGAAGGTTAAAGATGCTCTGCGTGAGACATTAACCGAGTTTAATGCAACCAAAGAGTTTAAAGGCGTTTTTACACAGATAGATGTCGATCCTTACTAGAGCGGATTAAATTTTGAATGATTGAGTTTTGACGGATTGAATGTTTAGGGTTTGTTTCATTCACTCATTCCATCCTTCAAGCATTCACTCATTCTTTAATTCTATTCTTCACACATTTTTAATTCAAAAAATCAGTAAATTTATGTTGATAATGTATCCTTCTCTAACTCAGGTATTCAATCGTTAATCCCAGGCTAAATTCTATAAATCTCTTGAAACACGGTTTAAAAAGGCTAATTTTGAAACTTCATGGCGTATAAATTTGTTGATAATTATCGGGAGCGGGGAGCTAGAAAAAAATTGGTCGAGTTGTTAAGGTCTCGTGGAATTGAAGATGAGCTTGTACTAAAAGCCATTGGCAAAGTGCCCCGTCATTTCTTTTTCGACGAAACTTTCTGGAACCAGGCTTATAAAGATATAGCTTTTCCTATTGGCGATGGGCAAACCATTTCGCAACCCTATACTGTGGCCTATCAGAGCGAATTGCTGCACATTAAAACAGGAGATAAAGTACTCGAAATTGGTACTGGTTCTGGCTATCAAACCTGCATTTTAATGGAGCTGGGGGCTAAGGTTTATACCATTGAAAGGCAAGAGAATATTTATAACAGAACCATTCAGGTTTTACCGGGAATGGGATATAAGCCTACTTTTTATTGTGGTGATGGTTCAAAAGGCATTGCCAAACATGCGCCATACGATAAAATAATTGTTACTGCAGGCGCACCATTAGTTCCCGAAATCTTATTGAAACAATTAAAAATTGGCGGTATTCTGGTTATCCCGGTAGGAGATGAGCAAACACAGAAAATGGTAACTGTAATCCGTGTAAGTGAAACTGATTACGAGAAAATTGTACTGGATACTTTCAGGTTTGTACCATTGGTAGGCGACCAGGCGTGGTGATTTTAGTCCCTAGTCTTAAGTTCAGAGTCCTTAGTCAACCTGGACTCATGAACGGAGACTCAGGACTAAAGACTATCTCTTCAATGCTCTATCCAATTCCCGCTTGGTATCTCTATCTTTAATGCTGTCGCGTTTGTCGAATTCTTTTTTACCCTGTGCAAGGGCAATTTCCATTTTAGCGAAACCTCTTTCGTTAATAAAAATGCGTAAAGGAACGATGGTATAACCTTTTTCTTCTCCTTTAAGCTTCAGTTTTCTGAGTTCTTTCTTTTGTAATAATAAAGCACGATCGCGTTTAATATCGTGGTGATAAAAAGAACTGTGGCTATACTCCGAAACATGCAGGTTACGTACATACAGGATGCCACCAATAAACGTGCAGAATGCATCGGTCATGTTGGCTTTTCCTTGTCTGATCGCTTTTATTTCAGTACCTAAAAGGGCAATCCCGGCCACGTACTTGTCTATCAGGTTGTAATCGAAATAGGCTCTTTTATTTTTTATATTGATATCGTTTTTCAAAATTTTATAAAGTATAGGTTATTACTATAATTATACAATTGTATATCAATTATAGTTTCGGGTTGCAAATATCTTAAAAATTGACGTGATAATTTAATTTTTAATTGTACAGTTTAAAGAAGTCAGGTTTTATAGCGATCTGCACATTCAAACTTGACTTCATTTTGGTGGTACAGTTTAAAGAAGTCAAGTTTTATAGCGATTTGCATATTCAAACTTGACTTCTTTGTTAAAAGGTCTGTTCCAATCGGGTTTATTTAAACTCGGCTGATGCAAGGAACTTAAACCGGTCATCTGCAAGCGGATGGCGGGGCTGCAGTTTGCTATGGAAAACAGACTTTGCTTTCAAAATGTCTCCTGCTTTTTAAAACTGGGCAATCAATAATTGCCATTAAAAATCTTCATCAGTTTGTAAAAGCTAATGATATATTATTATGTTCGCATTTATTCGTTTAAGTTTGGACTTTAACTATCTAAAATGAAATTCAGAAACCTATTTTTAATTTTATTGCTGGCCGTTACCTTTCAGCTAAAAGCACAACAACCTACTTTATTACCTCAGTTTACCTTTTATAAATTGGATGGAAAGGCTTTTTCAAACGGTGATATTAAACAGGGAAAGAAAAACCTCTTCATTTTGTTCGATTGTACCTGTGAGCATTGCCAGAGAGAAAGTAAGGAGCTGAATACCAATTACGCCCGGTTTAAAGATGTAAACATTTACATGATTACCATGGATGAAGGCTATATCATCCCACAGTTCTTTAATTCGTATGCTAAAGGTTTAAATAGCAAGCCAAATGTATTGGTGCTGCAGGATAAAAAACGCATGTTTATTCCAACGTTTTTACCCAAGCAATACCCTGCAATGTATTTATATTCTCCTGCAGGCAAACTGTTGTTGTATGAATCGGGCGATGGCGGAATTAAAAAAATGATCAGGGTAGTGGGTAAATAACCCACCTACCTGATAATCAATACCGGTATTTTTACCTTGTGCCTTACCGAATCTACGGTAGTGCCGAAAATAAGGTCTTTAAGTCCTTTATGTCCGTGGGCACCCATTACCAGTAATTCCATTTCGTTTTCGTTGCTAATATCGGCAATGGCTTTTGCTGTGCTTCCAAAACCAATAAATGGTGTAGCATCGTAGCCTAAATCGCCTAGGTTAGCTATATATTTATCGAGGTTTGCTGCATCGCTTTGCGTTTCATGGTCCATTACTTCTTTACCGAGATAACGGGCCGCTGCCGTTTCTACCACATGTATCAAATAATAGTGCGCGTGTTTTCCGCCCTGAATTAAGGCATGCCTGATTGTGTTTCTGTCGTTCTTAGAAAAGTCTACCGCAATGCCTATACGTTTGTAGCTGATTTTTTCAATTTTACCAATATCGAGTGCATTGCCGTGTGGCACAAGTTGTTTGCTTGCATTTCTTTTACTTTCCAGCATAGGGTGGAAGAAAACATATAGCAAAAGTAATACAACGAGGATTAAAGCGGGAATCACGATCGCATAAATCCACCAGTTATTGGCTTCTTTTACCCAGCCGCCAATTTCTTCTATTACCAGTTTAACATTAAGTGCGATAATTACCAATGCACTGGCCCAGGCCAATACCTTCACCCATGGCTTAATGGCAAAATCTTTCATCAGTTTTTTATCAGAGGTGAAATGAATTAAGGGGATGATGGCAAAACCAAGCTGCAAACTCAAAACCACCTGGCTCAATACCAGTAAACCACCCAAAGCATCTTCTCCATAATGTAAAATAGTAAAGAAAGCGGGGATAATTGCCAGTAAACGGGTAATTAACCTTCTCAGCCAGGGCTGGATACGCAAATTAATATGACCTTCCATAATTATTTGCCCTGCTAGTGTTCCGGTAACGGTAGAGCTCTGTCCGGCCGCTATTAAAGCAATGGCAAAGAGGGTTGGGGCTACGTTGCCAAAAATATTCGAAAGCAGTTTATGGGCATCTTGTATTTCGGCAACTTCGTGTAATCCGTTTTTATAAAAGGCGGCTCCTGCTAAAATGAGTATGGCTGCATTTACAAAGAAGGCAAGATTCAATGCAACAGTAGTATCAATCAGGTTAAATTTTAAGGCTTCTTTAATTCCTTTGTTGCTGCGCTCTATTTTGCGTGTTTGCACCAGCGAGGAATGCAGGTACAGGTTATGGGGCATTACCGTAGCACCTATAATCCCAATTGCAATGTATAGGGCATCTCCCGTTAATATAGAAGGTTCGAAACCTTTGGCCACTTCTTTCAGCGATGGTTCTACAATAAACATTTCAACTAAGAATGAAATGCCTACAATAAACACCATGGACACAATAAAACCTTCCATGGCACGCATGCCCTTATTCAGCAGGAAAAGCAATAACATGGTATCGAATATGGTTATGGAAATGCCCCAGATTAGTGGCAAACCAAAAAGGAGCTGTAAACCGATGGCCATACCGATAATTTCGGCCAGATCGCAGGCAATAATGGCGGTTTGTGCCAGTGCAAATAATGGAATGTTTGCCCAGCGCGCATAAGCTTGTTTTGAAGCTTGCGCTAAATCGAGCCCGCGCACTATGCCTAAACGCGCACTTAATGATTGTAAAAGCAACGCAATAAGGTTAGACATGAGTAAGACCCAAACCAGCTGATAACCAAATTTACTACCTCCGGCTAAATCTGTTGCCCAGTTTCCGGGGTCCATGTAGCCAACACTAATCAGGTATGCCGGACCAATAAACGATAAAATTCTTCTCCAGCCTTTTCTTTTATCTGTATTTACGCTTTGATGTACTTCACTTAACGATTCAGTTTTTGCCATTACTGCTGATTAAAATGTGTTTTGCAACTTCTCTACTAATATTAACTTGTTTATCTGCTAACTGGATTTCTACTGAACCATCGAAATCGGTAACATCGTTGATTTTAATTTGTTTACCAAGGGTAAGGCCTAGTTTTTCTAAATGTTTTAAAAAAGCCGAGCTATGCTGGCTAACACCTGTTATGGTACCTGTATCGCCAACTTTTAATTCGATTAATTTGATAAACTGTGTTTTGGCAAAGCGGCCGTTCTTATCAGGGATAGGGTCGCCATGTGGATCTGCTTTCGGAAACCCCAGAAATTCATCAAGCCTTTCAATCAATTCTATCGATCTGATATGCTCCAGTTCTTCGGCTACATCGTGCACCTCATCCCATTTGAAGTTTAATTTATCAACCAGGAAAACTTCCCACAA
Organism: Sphingobacteriaceae bacterium; assembly: GCA_965284455.1. Taxonomy (GTDB): domain Bacteria; phylum Bacteroidota; class Bacteroidia; order Sphingobacteriales; family Sphingobacteriaceae; genus Pedobacter. The sequence goes on along the minus strand of OZ260086.1, from coordinate 2,213,807 downwards.
ACGGTGTTTACGTACAATATCTATGGCTGTATTCTTTCCGGTTTCGGTTAAAGTAACCCCCTGGTATTTAACATAATCTACCAAACCTTTATCTGCCAGTTTTTTTATCATGTCGGTAACCGAGGCTGGTTTAGTTTGCATTTGCTCTGCTATAGCGTTCGTTTGCACATTAATAGTCTTCTCGGAAAGGTGGTAAATGATCTTTAAATAGTTCTCCTCGGTGTAACTTTGCATTTATGTTTATCTAATTAAATTTTTAGGTAAATCTAAAAATTTTTATTTAAAATATATATGATAAATTATGTTAAAATTTAGAATATAATTTGGTTATGTTTGTATTCTCAAATACCTTTAACACCTTATGGCATCTGAATTAGATAAAATAGACTTTAAAATTTTAAGAATCCTTCAAGAGAACGGAAGAATTACCAATTTGCTACTATCACAGGAAATTGGTTTATCGCCTGCACCAACTTTAGAGCGCGTACGCAAGCTGGAAATGGCTGGATATATTAAAAGTTACCACGCTTTGGTAGATGAGGAAAAATTGGGTTTAGGTATCAAAACCTTTATTCAGATTCAGCTCGATTTTCATAAAAACAATACTATTCAGATCTTTTTGGATGAAGTAAACCAGATTAAAGAAATTACTGAGTGTCATCACGTTACAGGTCAGGCTGATTTTTTATTGAAGGTTTATGTGAAAGATATCAAGGCTTACGAAAGGTTGATTATGGATAAGATTAGTAAAATTTCGGTTGTTAAAACTTTCCAGACAATGATGATCATGTCGACTACCAAGAAAGAGCCAATTGTGCCTTTAGAGTATTAGCGTCTTAGGTATCGTCATCACTAATTTTAGTTTTTCATTCGTATCCTATGATCTAATTAAGATATGAGCTTTAAGCTATACTATTATTTAATTGGATAGAATATCTTATCTTGATTGAGCCCCTGAAATAAATCCGATAGCTATCGGATCAGGGTGACGTTCCAAGGGGGGAAGTCTGGTGTGTTTCTAAAATATGATCAATAATCCCTGATATTTTAGCTGAATCCTGATAAACCATAAAATGGGTTCCGTTTTCGATTATAAAATCGGGCTGTGCTGCTTTACTGTACAAAATTTTATCATGGGTGCCGTGGATGTGATAGGTCCGTTCAGGTCTCGTTTCATTTTTCCAGTTCAGTATACTGCCGATTGCCCACTTCAAAAAATATGGGTCAGTATCTTTTATGATCTTGCCTAATAATATTTTCTCACTGCCCGACCGGGTGCCGAAATAGTAATTTTGGGTAAGTTTATTTGAAGATTTTAAAATTTTGGCAGGAATAAATTTTAGTAATCCAAGTTTACCAGCGAAACGGTATAGCCCAGGTAACTGACTACTGATCATAGTACTGGAAATGATTACCGTTACTACAGGTGCTAAGATTTTTGCGATTTCTATGGCAATCATTCCACCAAACGAAACGCCCACCAAAGCAAAAGGTTGACTGGTATCCATAACCCCACTCAGCCGCGCTGCATAAGCCACAAGTGTTTCGTTTTGCTTAGGATCTATCCAATCAATATGAATGATGTTGATTTTTTCGTTAAGCTTTAGCTTTGAAAAAATCCGCTTATCTGCTCCTAAACCACTGATAAAATAGGCATTCATTATACCGGCAAATTCCAGTCAATCGGTTTCAGGTTGTTTTGTACCAATAATTGGTTTGCCTTCGAAAAGTGTTTCGACCCGAAAAAGCCATTATAAGCTGAGAAAGGCGAAGGGTGTGCCGCGGTAAGCACGTAGTGTTTCTTCTGGTCAATTAAAGCAGCTTTTTGCTGTGCATACCTGCCCCAGAGTAGAAAAACCAGGTGCTCACGTTTTTGGGATAAAGCTTTAATAATTTCGTCGGTAAAGATCTCCCAGCCGCGGTTTTGATGCGAGCCCGCTTCAGAAGCACGCACAGTTAGGGTGGCATTTAACAGGAGTACACCTTGTTCTGCCCAATGGGTTAAATGTCCGTGAGCAGGCGTTTTAAAACCTTCTATATCTGTTTCTAATTCTTTATAGATGTTTTTTAGAGAGGGAGGTACTGCAACGCCACGCTGTACAGAAAAAGAAAGTCCGTGAGCCTGACCTGTACCATGGTAAGGATCCTGCCCCAAAATCACCACTTTCACCTCGTCAAATGGAGTTGTATTTAGTGCATTAAATATATCAGTGCCCTTAGGATAAACAGTTGCACCTTTCTGCTTCTCTTCCTGTAAAAAAGACTTTAGCTTAATCATGTAGTCTTTCTCAAATTCTTCTTCTAAAACGGCTAACCACCCTGGTTCTAATGCTGCTGACATGTTTTTGTAGATAATATGTATAATGTGATCGGTAAGTATGCTAAATTGGTTAATGGCCTGGCAAACGTTAAGTTATCAAGCCATTAACTATTTTCTAATAAACCATCAACTATGGTTTTTTCTGGTAAATGGCCAGTAAATCGCCTTCCAGTGTTGTTTTTGGTCCCTCGATAATTCTTCCGAGTTCTTTTCCTTTTTTGTCGTAAACAATAAAGGTAGGTACCCTTAAAATCTCTAAACCATCGAGTATGCCATTTTCGGCCTTTTTGTTGCCGTCAACTGCTATAATTTCTACATTTTTTTGTTTGAAATGCAAATCATCAAGCACTTTAAAGAAGTTCGGTACATTTACTTTGCTATCGCCACACCAGGTGCCGAAAACAATCTTAATCTTTTCGTTTTTGATGAGTTTTTTCAGTTCAATCATTGTTGCAGCATCAGGTATATAGGCTTTATACAATGGATCGTACATTTCTTTAAATTCAGGGAAAGCGGTAATGCCTTCACGCGTACAGGTATTGATCAGGATATCTTTATTGTGAACAGAATCGTGGATTTTTTTATTGACTTCTTGAGCAGAAACATTCATGGAAAGTATAATTAGTGTTATGGAAAGGAGGATTTTCATAGCTGTGAGCAGGTTTTTTAAGTCGTTGAAATTTTTAATGAAATTATTGTTTTAAAATCTAAATTCTGCCATTTAAACACGATATTTGCAAAAAAAAATAATTAGAATAGAATTTATGCCAAATATTATCAGATTAATTGCGGGGTTTGCTTTATTGGGTGGTGCAATAGCTTTATTTGTTTTCGGCTTCTGGCCTTGGGGCATTGTTGCCATCTTGTTGGGGATAATTGTATTAGTAACTTATTTCTTTAATGAAAACATGCTTTTGGCACAATGGTTTTTAAGAAAAGATAATATGCCTAAAGCGAAACAGTTTTTAGATCGCATAACCAATTACGAAAGCCAGTTGATTAAAGTACAACACGGTTATTATAACTTATTAGTCGGTTTAATTGAAAGCAGAACGGCACCAATGAAGTCGGAAAAATATTTTAAGGCTGCACTGAGTTTAGGGATGCAAATGGATCATAATATTGCTTTAGCCAAACTGAGTTTAGCAGGTATTGCCATGGCTAAACGCAACAAGCGCGAAGCAACCATGTATCTGGCCGAAGCTAAAAAGGCCGATAAAAATAAATTACTGGCCGATCAGATTAAACAGATGAAAGATCAGATGGGCATGATGGATAAGCAACAGCAAGTTCGTTACAGATAAAATTTTAAAGCCATTTCTTAACCGGAATGGCTTTTTTGTTTCAGATCAGTTTTGTTTATTGAGAATTGCAGTGTAGAAATTACTATTTTTATGGATAACCTAACTTTTAAATATTCATGAAAAAAGTATCTTATTTACCAATGCTGGCTTTCTTAGCCATTTTAGGTGCTTGCAATAACAAAAAAGATGCTGAAGAAAGCAATGAAAGCTTTTCATCGGCCAATCCTTTTTTTAAAGCGAGTGAACTTGCCTTTCAGGCCCCTGCTTTCGACAAAATTAAAAACGGCGATTTTAAGCCGGCGCTGGAAGAAGGGATGAAGCAGCAAATGGACGAAATCCTGAAAATTGCCGATCAGACTGAAACACCTGGTTTTGAAAATACCATTTTGGCTATCGAAAAAAGCGGACAACTTCTGAACCGGACAAGTATGGTTTTTAACCTGCTTACAGGTGCAAATACCAATCCCGAATTGCAAAAAGTTAAAGAAGAGGAAGCTCCTAAATTAACGGCAAACACCGATGCCATTTATTTAAATACCAAACTTTTTAAGCGGGTAGAAGCGCTTTACAAACAGAAGGACCAGCTGAAACTGGATGCCGAATCGTTGCGCTTACTGGAGTACTATTACCAAAAATTTGAACTCGCAGGAGCAAAACTATCTGATGCCGACAAAGATAAACTCAAAGAACTGAATAAAGAAGAAGCTACCCTGAGCGCCAAGTTTACCGCACAGTTACAGGCAGCAGGTAAAGGTTTAAAAAATACTACCCAGCAGCCCGAATTGCAATCAATGACCGATCGCTCCAAAAGAGAAGAACTTTTTAAAAAATCGTGGAACAGGGCAGAGAAGGATGATGCAAACGATACCCGTAAAATAATTTCGAGAATTGCACAGATCCGTTCCAGCCAGGCAGCCTTGCTGGGCTTTAAAAATTATGCCGCCTGGAAATTGCAAAATCAGATGGCCAAAACACCTGAAGCAGTAGAAGATTTTTTTAGCAAAGTTATTCCGGCTGCTACTGCGAAGGCAAAAAGCGAAGCGGCAGATATACAAGCCGTTATCGATCAGCAAAAAGGTGGCTTTAAACTAGAGCCCTGGGATTGGGACTTTTATGCCGAACAGGTTCGTAAAGCAAAGTATGATTTAGATGAAAACGAGGTTAAACCCTATTTCGAGTTAAATAAAGTACTCATTAATGGTGTGTTTTATGCGGCAACGCAACTTTACGGCATTACTTTTAAAGAACGTAAAGATTTACCTGTTTACCAGGAAGATGTTCGTGTTTTTGATGTGATAGATAAAGATGGCAAGCAGTTGGGGCTGTTTTATTGCGATTACTATAAGCGCGATAATAAAGATGGCGGCGCCTGGATGGATAATCTTGTTCCGCAATCTAAGCTATTTGGTACAATACCCGTGATTTATAATGTCTGCAATTTTACCAAACCCGAACCTAGAAAACCAGCATTAATCAGTTTTGACGATGTTACAACCATGTTTCATGAATTTGGACACGGCTTACATGGCTTGTTTGCCAATCAGCAATATCCAAGTCTTTCGGGTGCGAATGTAGCCCGCGATTATGTTGAATTTCCTTCGCAGTTTAATGAGCACTGGGCTTCCGATCCAAAAATATTAAAGAATTATGCCCTTCACTATCAAACTGGCGTACAAATGCCGCAGGCTTTGCTGGATAAGATTAAAAAGGCCAGCTCGTTTAACCAGGGCTATATTTTTACTGAAGCTTTGGCAGCAGCTGATCTGGATATGCAATGGCACACTATCCCTTCGGGTTCACCCTTGCAGGATGTCGATCAATTTGAAGCTGATGCTTTAAAGAAAACGAATTTAAACTTATCGTATGTACCACCGCGCTACCGCTCGAGTTATTTTCTGCATATCTGGAGTAATGGTTACGCTGCCGGTTATTACGCCTACAGCTGGACTTCTATGCTTGAAAATGATGCCTTTTCGTGGTTTCAGGAGAATGGAGGCTTAACGAGGGCAAATGGTCAACGTTTTAGAGATTTGATTCTATCTAAAGGAAACACCGAAGATCTGGGCAAAATGTTTTTTAATTTCAGGGGACATAATCCAGATATTAAGCCAATGCTTAAAAAACGCGGATTGTTGTAAGACCAAAATATGATACAAAAGCCAGCTAATAGTTGGCTTTTGTATTTTAGATTCCATCTCTTCCGATAAACCTTTCTTTACCCAAAAGAAACTGAATGGCCTTTTTTACGTTCCTATCAACCGATTCTTCAGTTTTTAAGTTGTTGATATACCTGATAATTTCCAATTGTAGATAAGGAGGTTGCTGATCAAAAATAGCCTTTGCTTCTGTATTTTCAGTAAAAGCGTGGAGCAGTTTGGGGTGTGCTGTAATTGTTCTTTCTTCGGCATCGAATTCGATTTCAAACAGGGCCTCATCGCCGACTTCTTTTCCAGCTGCTTTTCGCATGGGAGTGTTGAGGTATAAACGCCATTCACCTGCATATTTGACCAGAGTTTGGACAAACTCGTGCCCGTCTATTTTCATCCTTACCGGAATTTTCCCTTTTTCTTTTTTGGCCTGCACAAAAAGATAGTTCAAATATACTTCGGGTACAAATACGAAAGGGTTTATTCCGATAATATCGATTATTGCCACAAATGGCTTTGGCTTGGTTTTACTCATATCTATACAACAGAATTAAAGTTAGTGCTTTCTGTTTTATAGCGCAAATTAGCTGTGATATACTTTCAATTTGTTAAAACCAAATCCGTTTATTTCTTGTAGTGTATATAAAAACTACATTATGGCAACATCACAGGAAGGGAGTACTAATAACACTCAGGAAGAAGAAAATATTAAAGATTTGAGCGGTAAAGGTGCAATTACGAAGTTACGTGAGTTAGCAGAAAAGGCTGAGAGCTGTTTCTTTTGTACCAATATCAAAACGGGCGTACCGTTGTCGGTTAGGCCAATGGCTATTCAACAGGTAGATGATGAAGGGAATATCTGGTTTATGAGTATGAAAGACAGTCATAAAAATGATGAGATAACAACTGATCCTTTTACACACCTGCTTTTCCAGGCCAGCGCGCATTCGGGCTTCGTAAATATTTATGGTGTTGCAGAAATCAGCCGCGATCAGGCCAAAATTGATGAACTGTGGAGCCCGTTTATCAAAACCTGGTTTCAGGGAGGGAAAGACGATCCAAATATTACCTTAATTAAAGTAATTCCATCCGAAGGATATTATTGGGATACCAAACATGGTACAGCTGTTGCCTTCTTAAAAATGGCAGCATCTGTAATAACAGGGAAAACAATGGATGATTCGGTAGAAGGGAATCTGGAGATTGATTAATGAGGTGTAATGCTTTAAATGTTATAACGGGTTAACTGCCAACTGAAAATTGTTGACTGTTAACCATTATTTATCACCTAAATAATCAAAGCCTTCAAAATCTTCTCTTTGTGCTCTTTTGCTTAAGATATCGTCTTCTTCGGCCTGTACTCTTGAGAAGAATAAAGCTTCGGCCTGGATTCTTTTAATTAATTGACGCACCAGCGTTAAATCAAATGCTTCTTTGCTTAATTTGATGCAGTATTCTCTTTCGTTGATTTCTAAACTTGAAGTATTCATAACAATCTTTTTTATTTATCGATTGCTGTAAATATAGAAAAGGCTTGCTAAACAATTGTTAGCAAGCCTTTTAAGTTTATGTTATGTTTTTGTTAAAATCTAACCTGGTGTTTTACCGGTAGATTAACAAATTGACTATTTATGTGATAAGAATAAACCTTCGTCGGTTTTAGCCACTTTTAAAATGCCTTTACCCGTTAAGCCTTTCAAAGTGGTATCCCATTTTTTATTGCTCCAGTCGGTTAATTTTGCTTTCACATCAGTTAAAAGATGTTGTTCATCTTCTTTTACCAATGCATATAATTCTGTTTCTTCTGCAGTCAATTCTATTTTCTTTTTCTCCGGGCGCATTTGCGGGAAGAAAAGAACCTCCTGAATGGTGCTTTGGTTGGTCATTAACATCACTAATCGGTCAATACCAATACCTAAACCTGAGGTAGGCGGCATACCATACTCTAAAGCACGAACAAAATCATCGTCCATTGCCATAGCTTCATCGTCGCCACGTGCTGCCAGTTTCAATTGATCTTCTAAACGCTCTTTCTGATCAATCGGATCGTTTAATTCAGAATAAGCGTTGGCAATTTCCTTACCATTTACAAATAACTCGAAACGCTCAACCAATCCATCTGCTGTACGGTGTTTTTTAGCCAGCGGGGTCATTTCGATTGGGTAATCGGTAATGTAGGTAGGCTGAATCAGGTTCGCTTCTACCTTAGCACCGAAAATTTCGTCGATTAATTTACCACGGCCCATGGTCGAATCGATTTCGATACCCAGGTCTTTACACGTCTGTGCAATCTGATCTTCGCTCATAGCCGATACATCAATACCGGTATATTTTTGGATCGATTCATACATGGTTAGTTTTTCGTATGGCCCTTCGAAATTAATTTCATTGGCACCAACTTTAACCACAGCCGAACCTGTTGTTGCAATGGCTACTTTTTCTAAACATTCTTCCACCATAGCCATCATCCAGATATAATCTTTATAGGCTACGTAGATTTCCATTGAGGTAAATTCGGGGTTGTGTGTGCGGTCCATTCCTTCATTACGGAACATTTTACCAAACTCATAAACACCGTCAAAACCGGCAACGATTAATCTTTTTAGATAAAGCTCATTTGCAATACGCAAATAAAGCGGCATATCTAAAGTATTGTGGTGGGTTGCAAACGGACGTGCCGCTGCACCACCATGGATAGGCTGCAGGATTGGGGTTTCTACTTCCATCCAGCCCTGGTTATCGAAATAATTACGCATGGTATTGATTACCTTGCTGCGTTTAATGAAAATCTGTTTGTAATCAGGATTTACCGTTAAATCTACATAACGCATCCGGTAACGTAATTCCGGATTGGTGAAACCATCGTATACATTTCCCTCATCATCGCGTTTTACGATAGGAAGAGGGCGTAAAGATTTAGCTAAAACTTTGAATTCGGTTACGTGGATAGATATTTCGCCGGTTTGTGTGGTAAAAACATACCCCTTAACACCAATAAAATCGCCAATATCAAGCAACTTTTTAAATACCGTATTGTATAAAGTCTTATCATCACCAGGACAAAGCTCATCTCTCTTTAAATATACCTGTATACGGCCAGTCGAATCCTGCAATTCAGCGAAAGAAGCAGCACCCATAATATTGCGGCTCATGATACGGCCTGCAAGGCTAACGGTCTTATAGGCGGTTTTATCCTTTTCGTAGTTAGCTAAAATATCGGCTGCTGTTACGTTAATTTCGTAAGCTTCTGCCGGATATGGCTCTATGCCTAACTGGCGTAATTGTTTTAACGACTCACGTCGTAATTGCTCTTGTTCTGATAATCCTATACTCATTTCGGGTATTTTTTGCAAAAGTAATGAATTACTTCGTCATTGCGAGGAACGAAGCAATCTTAAAGCAGTAGAAATTGATTTTTTTAATTGATAATGACGTGGAAAACAATCTGGTTTTAGCTAAGATTCTGCTTCTATGCCTTCTTCGTACATTTGATTAATCGCCTCTGCATATTTCTTTTCTACAATGCGGCGTTTAACTTTCATGGTAGGCGTAATTTCTCCTTCGTCGATATTGAAAGGATTACGTTTGATCTTAAAGTTTTTAATGCGCTCGAATTTAGCCAGCTCGTTTGATATTTTTTTGATATCCTGCTCCATCCAGTCTATAATTTCCTGATTGCGGATAAAAGGATCGGCCTCTTCGAAAAATGAAGGCTGCAATTTAAATGTTTCTTCTAAAGTTTCCCTGTTTGGGATAATAATGGCTGTAATAAATTCACGTTTATCGCCAATTAAAAACAACTGATCAATTTTAGGGCTTTTCAGATAAATATTTTCTACCGGGGTAGGGTAAACATTTTTTCCATAAGCGTTTACGATCATGTTTTTCAAACGATCGGTAATTTGGAGGTTACCTTTATAAAAACGGCCAATATCGCCTGTGTGGAACCACATGTCTTTATCTATCGCTTCGGCGGTTTCAGCAGGTTTGTTGAAATATCCTTTCATTACACAGTGACCACGTACAATTACTTCTCCTTCGGGGCATTCAAATTCCTCATTAAAAGTATTGTGGGTTTGAATGCTGATCATTTCTTTGCTTTCTACATCCTGTATGGCCACTTCAATGCCAGGAATAATCCGGCCAACAGTACCGTAAACCTGCCTGTGGTATTCGGTAACCGACATTACCGGCGAGGTTTCAGTTAAGCCAAAACCCTCTAATATTTTAATGCCCAGGTCGCCAAAAAATTCACCCACATTTTTAGGTAAAGCTGCTCCACCCGAAATCATAAATTTTAAGCGACCACCTGTTTTTTCTTTAATCTTGCTAAAAACCAGTTTTTCGGCAATTCCTTTTTTGGCCGATAAGATCATTCCCGGATTTTTGCCTGCTTCTTTGGCTACCCGGTACTTATTGCCGGTTTCCAGCGCCCAGGTAAATATTTTAGCTTTTGTCCCCCCCCCGCAGTACCCGATTTAATGGCTTTATCGTGAATGCGTTCCAGTAAACGCGGTACACAGCTCATTACCGTAGGACGAACTTCGCCCATGTTTTTAGCCAATAACTCCAGACTTTGTGCAAAAGCGATTTTACAGCCTTGCGCACAGCATACATGGTAGGTTGCGGTACGTTCAAATACGTGCGATAATGGTAAAAATGAAAGGAAAGTTTCAGTTTGATCGATTACCGGGATCTGTTGCAAACAAACCTCTACGTTTTTAACAAAATTATAATGGGTAAGCATTACACCTTTTGGTGTGCCTGTAGTTCCCGAAGTGTAAATTAGCGAAGATACATCCTGAGGTGCCACCAAATTTCTGCATTGATCTATTTCAGCTCGCTCAGCTGCTGTAATCTGATGTTTAAGTGCTAGAATATCGGAGAAAGCAATTACTTCAACATTTACATCTGCCGGAATGGTCACTTTTTCGAAATCTTTAAAAGCGGGAATGATGTATTTTAATTCCTTACAATTGGCGGCTACCTTTAATATTTTACGATACAGAAAGTTATTGCCTACCAAAATGGCTTTGATGCCCGAATCGTTAATGATATAGGCTACTTCCTGTTCGGAAAGGGTAGGGTAAATAGAAACATTAATTACACCAATTTGCTGTATGCCCTGATCGTAATACACATATTCGGGAGAGTTTTCGATCATTAAACCTAAGCGGTCTCCTTTCTTGATTCCCTTCTCTAAAAAGAATGCAGAAACGGCATCCGCTCTTTTAAGGGTATCTTCGTAAGAAACTTCCAGCCACTCATTACTTTGTTTGTGGATTAAGAAAGTTTCTTCGGGTTTATGTATGTTTTTTACAACATTCCTTAATAGGGTAGGAACGGTTGAAAATTCGTTAATTAGTGGCATGCTCGTAATTTGGTGTGTTCGTTATTTTAACAATTATAACGCTTTTTGGTTTAAAAATACAAATTGATATGTTGCCAGTCAGGTTTCGCTTGCGAATTAGATTATTTACTTATTATTTCCCCCGCAGATTAAGCAGAAAAGAAACGCAGATTAAAAAGGATTTTTTACCTGAGTATTTATCTCAGTCTGAAATATTGAATTAAAAATTTGCGGATTTAAATTAGCGAAATCAGCGGGAAACGAATGATAATTGCCTAAAAAATAAAATCTGATAAACGCAAAAAAGGTTTCATAAGTATGAAACCTTTTTGTTAAATATTTTAATTTGCTTAAACAGAGAAACTCTCGCCACAACCACAGGTACGGCTTGCATTTGGATTTACAAAGTTGAAACCTTTTCCGTTTAATCCATCTGTAAAGTCTAGTTCAGTTCCAGCCAGGTAAAGGAAGGATTTCATATCTAATGCAATCTTAATTCCTCTATCTTCAAAAAACTGATCGCCTTTTTGTTCCTCGTTATCGAAATCTAAATTGTATGATAAACCAGAACAACCACCACCTTTTACAGAAACACGTAAAAAGTAATCAGAACCCATTGCAGAATCCTGCATTAAGTGATCAATTTTGTCTTTTGCTTTATCGGTTATTGTAATCATAATAGTATCAAGTTTTTTAGTATCGAATTATTAGTATTAAGTATCAAGTAGAAATTATCTTGATGCTTAATACTGTAATGCTTGTTACTAATCTTAGTGGTGCGATTTTTCTAAAACAATTGCCTCTAAACCATTCTTAACGCGGTAATCGTTAATAGCTGATTTAATTGCATCTTCTGCCAAAACAGAACAGTGGATTTTTACCGGTGGTAAAGCCAGTTCTTCCACGATATCCATGTTATCGATAGATAATGCTTCGTCAATTGTTTTTCCTTTTAACCATTCTGTGGCTAAAGATGAAGAAGCAATAGCCGAACCACAACCAAATGTTTTAAATTTAGCATCGGTAATTACGTTGTCTTCTCCAACTTCTATTTGTAAGCGCATTACGTCGCCACACTCTGGTGCACCAACTAACCCTGTGCCTACAAATTTACTGTCTTTATTTAAAGTACCTACATTACGTGGGTTATTGTAATGGTCAATTACTTTTTCTGAATATGCCATGTTTTTATTTTTTAATCTCCTTACGGAGCAATTTTATTTTTATTTTTCAATTTGTGTACTCAAAACTGCCAGCTGTTAACTCCAAACTGGTTTTAGTGTTCTGCCCACTCAATTTTACTTAAGTCAATTCCTTCTTTAAACATTTCCCATAGTGGAGAAAGTTCTCTTAAGTGATTAACTGCTTTTTCGGTAACTGCAATAGCCTGGTCAATCTCTGCTTCAGTGGTAAATCTGCCTAAACCGTAACGGATAGAAGAGTGTGCTAAATCGTCAGATAAGCCTAAGCTTTTTAAAACATATGATGGTTCTAAAGAAGCCGAAGTACAAGCCGACCCCGAAGATACTGCTAAATCACTCATGGCCATCATCAAACCTTCACCTTCAACATATTTGAAAGAGATATTGGCTACGTGTGGTAAACGGTGTTGTGTATTACCATTAACATAACTTTCTTCCATTTTGTTTAAAGTTGATTCTAATTTATCGCGTAAAGCTGACAAACGGATCGACTCACTTTCCATTTCTAAGCGGCAAAGTTCGCAGGCTTTACCTAAACCAACAATACCCGGAACGTTTAAAGTGCCTGAGCGCATGCCACGTTCGTGACCACCGCCATCCATTTGTGCAGTAACTTTAACCCTTGGGTTTTTACGGCGAACGTAAAGTACACCAACACCTTTCGGACCATACATTTTATGCGCAGAGAAAGCCATTAAATCAATTCCATCAGCATTTACATCAACGGGGATTTTACCAACTGCCTGCGTAGCATCAGTCATAAATAAAGCACCGTGTTTGTGTGCAATCGCTGAAATTTCTTTAACAGGCTGAATTACACCGATTTCGTTGTTACCATACATGATTGAAACTAAGATTGTTTCTGGTGTCATGGCAGCTTCTAATTCGGCTAAATCAATTAAGCCATCTTCTTTAACGCTTAAATAGGTAACGCGCGCACCATTTTTTTCAAGGTGTTTGCAGGTATCTAAAACTGCTTTATGCTCGGTAACCGCGGTAATAATGTGGTTGCCTTTTTCTTTGTACATTTCAAATACACCTTTAATAGCCAGATTATCGGCTTCGGTTGCACCTGAAGTAAAAATAATTTCTTTGTCAGTACAGCCGATTAATTTGGCTACTTGCTCACGAGCATAATCTACACCCTCTTCAGCCACCCAGCCAAACGCGTGATTACGGCTCGCGGCATTTCCAAATTTCTCAGTAAAGTAAGGTAGCATTGCTTCCAACACCCTCGGATCTAATGGGGTTGTTGCATTATTATCTAAATATATCGGCTGTTTCATCTTTATTCTGTTGATTATTGATACAAAGATACGAAAAAAGTTTTCTAACAATTATAAATAATAGCTATGACCTTATAGTTAAAACCTGCATTTTTACATTAACATAACCTAATAATCTATGAAAAAGATAGAACACATCGGTATCGCAGTAAAAGATCTCAACAATTCTATTGCCATTTACGAGAAATTGCTCGATACCGATTGCTATAAAACTGAGCTGGTTGCATCCGAACAAGTGAGTACTGCATTTTTTAAAACAGGCGAAAATAAGGTTGAGTTGCTTCAGGCCACTGCTGCAGAAAGTGCAATTGCTAAATTTATCGAAAAAAAAGGAGAGGGGATTCATCATATTGCTTTTCTTGTTGATGATATTTTGGCCGAAATGGAAAGATTGCACAAAGAAGGTTTTGTGTTGCTAAGCGAATCGCCAAAAAAAGGTGCTGATAATAAAATGGTCTGTTTTGTACATCCAAAAGATACCAATGGGGTGCTGATTGAGATTTGCCAGGAGATTAAATGGGTGTAAAAGATGGAAGAGGTAAGATGGAAAATGTAAGATGGGAGATGTGAAATGGATGAGGGAGGTAATCTAAACATCATTAACTTTGTGCTATTGTTTTTCCTTTAATGAAAGCTTTGCAGCAATAATCTTTTAATCTTATAAATACTATTCGATGTCATTAATTAGTATCATCAGTAAAGATTTCGACGTGCCCGAAAACCTTTCCGAAAATCAATTGCGGGAGATGATGATCGATGCATTTGCTTATCTGATTGATAATGATTTTCCGAAATTGATTCAGATTTTATACAAGGCAGATGTAGATCAGTATAAATTAAAGGAATTACTGGAAACGGTTGAGGGTTCAAGCTCAGCTGAGGTAATTGCCGATGCTTACATTGCCAGGCAAAAGGCCAAAATAGAAACCTGGAAAAAATATAGTCAGAAAAAAGATTAGGTTAAAAGCTTCTATTTGACCTTATTTCAAAGGTTTTTAGGTTAGAACGCGTTGCGAAAAACCTTCTGATTTAAAATTCTTGCATTAGGCTTGTAAATCAAAAATAAAATTAAGATATTTGCATCCTCTAAAATAGAGGTAGAAAGACTAATAGGAAATGTCATAAGCGTTGTTGCCAGCAAATTGCAAAAATGTTCTTGATGCTTTCACACAAATAACTAAAAATAATATTCAAATGAAAAAAGATTTGCACCCAACAAGCTACAGACCAGTTGTTTTTAAAGACATGTCTAACGAATATGCTTTCTTAACAAAATCTTGCGTAGATACTAAAGAAACTATTAAATGGGAAGATGGTAATGAGTATCCTCTTTATAAATTAGAGATTTCTCACACTTCACACCCTTTTTATACTGGTAAAATGAAATTGGTTGATACTGCAGGACGTATCGATAAATTCAAAAACCGTTACGCTAAGAAATAATTTTAGCAACAAAAAGCATTTTTTAAAGTCCCTTTGCCAAAAGCATCGGGACTTTTTTTATTTTTGTTGCTTATGACAATCAATCTTTTTGATGATGCCAGCTGGATGTCCCTTCGTCCGCTTACGTTTACCAGGCCTGTGGCCGATTTGCGCATTGGTATTTTAACCATTGCAGAAAAATGGGCGAAACACTTAAAAGCCGACTTTGGCTTTCAAACCCAGGATTACCTCTCCGTAAAATTCGCTCTTAAAACTAACGCCAGTCTATATATAAATGGATCGGTTTGCCCTGATGATGATTTGCTTAATGCCGTTACTGCGCTTAAAACCGGCGAAGTACTATTGGCTGGCGATATTGTTTTGGCTTTTAGCGACAGTGCTGCTTTAACCTACCAGCAAGCTAAAGAGAAGTTAAAACCGGTTGATTATCAATTGAATTTTACAAGAATTAGCTACGCCGAGCATATTTTTGGGAATAACCCCGCCGAAATCAGAAAAGATTTTAAATTGTTAACCGAAGGTCGTACCTCTGCAAAAATAAGCAGTACAAACCAGTTGTTGGGTAACGATATTTTTCTGGAGGAAGGCGCTAAGGTAGAGTGTAGCGTACTAAATAGCGGTTACGGGCCTATTTATATCGGTAAAAATGCCGAAGTTTGGGAAGGCAGTTTAATAAGAGGCTCTTTTGCCCTTTGCGAAAATTCATCGGTAAAGATGGGGGCTAAAATATATTCAGGCACTACCATTGGTCCGAACAGCCGTGCCGGAGGCGAAATTAATAACACCGTAATCTGGGGTAACTCAGCCAAAGGACACGAAGGTTATCTGGGTAATTCGGTAATGGGCGAGTGGTGCAACATTGGTGCCGATACTAACAACTCGAATTTAAAAAATAACTATGCCGAAGTAAAGCTTTACGATTACGAAAGTGAAAAAATGCGCAATACTAACCTGCAGTTTTGTGGGTTAATTATGGGCGATCATGCTAAAAGTGGTATCAATACCATGTTTAACACTGGCACTGTAGTCGGAATTGGAGCCAACGTTTTTGGCGCCGGTTTTCCGCCACACCACATTGCCGATTTTAGTTGGGGCGGTGCCGCTGGTTTCGAGGCATATAAATTGCATAAAATGTTCGAAACAACAGAAAAGGTGTTTGCAAGAAAGGATGTTGCTTTTAATGAGGTAGAAAAAAATATCCTGACAAAAGTATTTGAATTAACCGAATCGTATAGGCGATTTTAATATAAAACCTGATCTGAAAAAGATCAACCAACCATTAAATAATACAAAATGAGAAAAAAGATTGTTGCCGGTAACTGGAAAATGAACTTAGATTATAACGAAGGTGTTTCGTTGTTCAGTGAAATCGTAAATATGGTTAAAGATGAACGCAAAGGCGATCAGTTAGCAATCATCTGTTCACCGTTTATCCATTTAAACAGCCTGGCAAAATTGGGTGGTAACGATGTTAAAATTGGCGCTCAGAATATCAGCGATAAAGAAAGTGGTGCTTATACCGGCGAAACTTCTGCTAAAATGGTTAAATCTGTTGGTGCAGAATATGTTATTTTGGGTCACTCAGAACGCAGACAATACTTTGCCGAAAGTGATGAATTATTGGCTGAAAAAACTAAAGTTGCTTTATCGCATGGCTTAACCCCGATTTTTTGTATCGGCGAAACTTTAGATGAACGTAACAACGGAAGTTATTACGAAGTATTAAAAAAACAACTGGTAGAAGGTGTTTTCGGTTTAACTGAAGAAGATTTTAAGAAGATTGTAATTGCTTACGAGCCAGTTTGGGCTATTGGTACAGGTTTAACAGCTTCACCAGAGCAAGCACAAGATATTCATGCTTTCATCCGTAGCGAAATTCATGCGAAATATGGTTTCAATGTGGCTGATGATACAACTATTTTGTATGGCGGTAGCTGTAACCCAGGTAACGCAGCAAGCTTATTTGCCCAAAAAGATATTGATGGCGGCCTTATTGGTGGTGCATCATTGAAATCGCGCGATTTTACAGATATTATTAAAGCCTTAAACAGCTAATGCAATACACAAAAGCAATATTTACATTCAAAAGTATCGAAGACTATCAACAGGATTTGCTTATCAGCGATCTTGCCGATTTAGGCTTCGATACTTTCGAAGATAGTGAGGGTGGTTTTACGGCATTCGTAATTAAAGATAATTTTAACGAGCAGGAACTGAAAGATCTGCTGGCTAATTATAGTGATGAATTTGCAACAGATTATACTTTAGAAGATGTTGCAGATGAAAACTGGAATGCCGAGTGGGAGAAAAATTTCAGTCCGCTGGTAATTGATGATGTGTGTTATGTTAGGGCAACTTTTCACGAACCACAACCATCTTTCCCGTACGAAATCGTAATCGATCCTAAAATGTCATTCGGTACCGGTCACCACCAAACCACAACGATGGTGATGCAGTACATTCTGGCTGCCGATGTAAAAGATAAGGCCGTTTTAGATATGGGCTGCGGTACAGCCATTTTGGCTATTCTTGCAGCTAAATTAGGTGCAAAAAGCCTGGTGGCTATTGATTATGATGATATTTGTTATCAAAGTACCAAAGAAAATGCTGCGCTTAACCATGTAGATAATTTAACTGCACTCTGCGGCAGTAAAGAGGTGATTCCGAATGAAGTATACGATATTATTTTTGCGAACATCAACAGGAATATCCTTTTAGATCAGATTCACCGTTACGCCGAAGTATTGAAACCGGGTGGTAAGATCTTCTTTAGCGGGTTTTATCTCGATCCGGATTTGAGTATGATCACTGCTGAATGCGCTAAATACGGCATTAAATATATCGATCATAAGCAAAATGGTGAGTGGGTTGCGGCACAGTTTGAAAAAAAGTAAGATGTATGATGGGAAATGGATGATGTGAGCAACATTCATTCAGAAATCCAATCATTCAAAATTCAATCATTTAAAATATGCGTATACATTTTATTGCGATAGGTGGAAGTGCGATGCACAATCTGGCTATTGCCCTGCATAAAAAAGGTTATCAGATTACTGGTTCGGATGACGTAATTTTTGAGCCTGCGAAATCCCGTTTGGAGAAATATGGCTTATTGCCGGCCGAAATGGGTTGGGATGATAGTCGCATTACCAGCGATTTGGAAGCGGTTATTTTGGGAATGCATGCCCGGATTGATAACCCTGAGTTGTTGAAAGCACAGGAACTGGGCGTTAAAATCTATTCATATCCCGAATACATTTATGAACAGAGCAAAAATAAATTGCGTGTAGTTATTGGCGGTAGTCATGGTAAAACAACCATTACCAGCATGATTTTGCATGTGTTGAATTACTATAACCGCGATTTCGATTACCTGGTAGGTGCACAACTGGCCGGTTTCGAAACGATGGTGAAAGTAACAACAGAAGCACCGGTAATGATTATTGAAGGGGATGAGTATTTATCGTCGCCGATTGATAGAAGGCCTAAATTTCACCTCTATAAAGCCAATGTTGCCGTTATTAGCGGTATTGCCTGGGATCATATCAATGTTTTTCCTACCTATGCCGATTATACTGCACAGTTTGATAAATTTATTGATACGATTGAAGAAAACGGCACCCTGATTTATTGTGAAGCAGATGCCGATTTAAATGAGATTGTAAGCCATTCAAAGGCTAAGGTAAATAAAATTGGTTATGCCATTCCTCAGCATGAAATTAAGGAGGGGATAACTTACCTGCTTCCTGAAAAAACAGCTTTAAAAGTTTTTGGCGACCATAATTTAATGAACCTGAATGCCGCTAAACTAGTATGTGAGCAGTTGGAAATTGACGAAGTGGCATTTAATACAGCTATTGCTTCTTTTACCGGTGCAGCTAAACGTCTGGAAGTTATTTCGGCCGATGCTTCGACCAACGTGTACAAAGATTTTGCACATTCGCCATCGAAACTAAAAGCTACAATTGATGCCGTTAAAACACAATTTACCAATCGTAAGCTGGTGGCTTGTATCGAATTGCATACTTTTAGCAGCCTGAATAAGGATTTCTTAAAAGAATATGCTGGTGCTATGGATAAAGCCGATGATGCCATTGTATTTATCGATATTAAATCCTTTGAGCAGAAGCAGATGGAGCCATTCTCAGAAGATGATGTGCAAAATGCCTTCCATAATCCAAGATTGAAATTTTTTAATGATGCTGCAAAACTAAAGGCTTATCTACTGAGCCTGCATTATGCCGATACCAATCTGTTGATGATGAGTTCAGGTAATTATGCCGGTTTTGATTTGCCTGAGCTGGCAGCTACGTTAGCGCAATAGATATAAGATGTGAGATTTGAGAGCGGATTTAAAACCAGTAGCCCTCTCAAATCTCATATCTAACCGCTTAAATCTATATTTAGTGTCTCATATCTCAAATCCAGTATTTCATGCCTAATCAGATAAAAAGCATAGGAGACAACATTAAGCAATGCAGGCTGACCTTGAATTTAAGTCAGGCCGATGCAGCTAAGAAACTAAATATCTCTACCCCGGCTTTTTGTAAAATCGAAACAGGTCAAACCGACCTTAATATTTCCCGCTTACAACAAATTTCAAAAGTTTTTAAAGTTCCTATCGTTCAGTTGCTTGGTTTGAATGCAGCTCCTGATGCAGCTGAAGAGCTGGCTATACTAAAAAAAGAACTAATGGAAAAAGATGAAGAAATCAATAAACTCCGTAAAAAGGTAATTGATCTGTACGATAAGCTGGGGATCTAAAACCTGTTTGATTTCGACTATTTGTCATGTTAAAATTATTATTATGAATAAAATTCATTTTTTATTAATTAATTATGATTTTTATTCTAAATGTTTGTAGTTTTATCATATGGTAACAGAAAACAATTTTAGTCTCGATCATATCGATCTCGCTATTCTCAGATTAATGCAGGATAACGCCCGTATTTCTAATGTCGATTTAGCAAAGGCGCTTGAGCTGGTTCCATCCGCTGTGCTGGAGCGGGTAAAGAAACTTGAAAAGAAAAATATAATTACACAGTACAATGCCCGGATCAATCCCGATGCAGTTGGCCTAAAATTACTGGCTTTTATTTCTTTAAAATCATCGCAAAGTTTAGGCTGCAGCGATACGGCCAACGAACTGGCTAAAATTCCGGATGTGCAGGAGGTGCATGTAATAGCAGGCGATGATTGTTTCCTGGTTAAGGTACGGACGGCCGATTCAGCTTCACTGATGGCTTTACTACGCGATTCGTTTAGCAAGGTTCCCAATATTCTTTCCGTTAAAACTACCATCGTATTAGAAACGGTAAAAGAACAGCAAAAATTAGTAATCCCAGAAAAATAACATCATGACAGATTTAAACAAAAAAGCATCGCCGGTAATGGTTTACCTGGCATTTGCTATCGTATATATAGTTTGGGGCTCTACCTATTTTTTTATCCAAAAGGCACTGGCAGGTTTTCCGCCTTTTGTTTTGGGGGTAATCAGGTTTTTTATTGCCGGAGTTTTAATGCTGGGCTGGTGTAAGCTTAAGGGAGAGGATATTTTTAATCTCAAAACCATCAAGATTGCTACAGTGAGCGGTATTTTAATGTTAGGATTGGGAAATGGCATTGTAATCTGGGTAGAGCAGTTTATTCCAAGCGGTTTAGTCGCTATTATGGTGGCTTCGGCTGCAATCTGGTTCGTAATTCTGGATAAATCGCACTGGAAAGAAAATTTGAGCAATAAGTACATTGTAATGGGATTGATAATTGGCTTTTTGGGAGTTGTGCTGCTTTTTGGGAATCAGCTTTTACAGGCGCTGGATAAGCCACAAAGTAATCTGCAAATTATCGGTATGGTGCTGTTGGTTTTCGGACCTGGGCAGGTGGGTCACTTTATTCTAAATACCATCCAACTACCGGTAGTTCTGTTTCAGTAAATACGGGCTGGCAAATGTTGATGGCAAGCGTTGCTTTTTTGCCTGGTAGTCTCATTAAATCTGAATTTAAAACGCTGGATTGGGCGGCTATTCCACTCGACGCATGGTTATCCATTGTTTATCTCATTTTATTTGGCTCTATAGCTGCCTTTAGCGCTTATGTATGGTTGCTAAAGGTGCGTCCGGCTACGCAAGTGAGTACCTATGCTTATGTTAACCCTGTGGTGGCTGTTTTATTAAGTTTAACCTTTACCAACGAAGTAATTGGTGTAACACAGGTAATTGGCCTGGCTATTATTTTAGGAAGTGTACTTTTAATAAACCTTCCGAAGTATAAAAACGCATAGTTTGTTTTTAGCAATTATAGTTCTCGTTTGTAACGAGGATTGATGAGCAACATTTGTAATGTATATGAGCTGAAATGTTTGCTTTGTGGCGATAAAATCCCGGATCTTTTTCATTCTCGTTACAAACGAGGACGATGAAGGGTAAGAAGAACCATCATTTCGATCGGATCGCTATCTGATCGAAATGACGGTATTAAGCTTAAAATACCTTCCGCATGGTAAGGTGTTTTTTGCCAAAGGTTGCGCCTGTAGCTTTATGGATAGCAATCATCTGTTCGTTAAAATCGCCAACCCAGCTTAATTCCAGTTCTTTGTATTGGTTTTTGGGTAATACGTATTCGCCTAAACGGATAAAAAGAACCGACTCCAGGCCATGTTTCTGAAATTTAGGCTTTGTACCCATTACAATGGCGCGCATACGGGTTACGCCAACCCAGCGCCTGTAAGCAAACTTTAATTTCTCTAATAAGCCCAGTTTTCCGTCAAAACCTTTAATCATCTGGTTCGCATCCGGAATAAGCACCACAAAAGAAGCCGGCTCGCCATTAAAATAAGCAAACTGGATTAAATGCTCGTCCATAATAGGCTCCATACTTTTAAAGCTTTCTTCGAGTGTTTCCTTTTTGATGGGCACAAAGTTTTCAAAATCCTGCCAGCCATCGTTATAAATTTCCATCAGATCGTTAATGTATTTCTCTGAATTGGCCTTGCTGAAATATTCGAAAGTATAGCCTGGTTTATTTCTTACCCAATTGGCAATTTTTGTAAAACGCTCAGGAAAGGGAATGGTAAGGTTAATGTGGTTAGTTAGTTGTTCGTATTCTGTAACAAAGCCATACTGCTCAAAGAATTTTTGGTAATATGGAAAATTATAGTTCATGCCAAACGAAGGGGGGGTAAAGCCTTCAACCAATAAGCCCCAGAAAGTATCGTTTTCGCCGAAATTGATTGGACCATCCATTGCCTTCATGCCGTTTTCGGTTAACCATGCCTTAGCTGTATCGAACAGTAGAAATGCAGCTTTCTCATCATCAATACATTCAAAAAAGCCCATTCCACCAGTGGGTTGTTCGTAATTATGTGCTTTTTTTTCGTTAATAAAAGCTGCCACCCTGCCAATCAACCTGCCAGCATTATCTTTTAAAACCCAGCGCGTACATTTTCCGTGTGCAAAAAAGTTGTTTTTATCGGGGTTAAATACGTTTTCTACTTCACTATCCAGCGGACAGATCCAGTTTTTATCGTTTTTATAAAGTAATTTGGGCGTATCGAGAAAGTCTTTTTTTAGTGTGGAATTGCTTACTGGTATAATTTGCATGAGGAGATTTTAAAATTAAAAAGCATCCAACCAAGCGGTAGGATGCTTTTCAAATATATGTTTTTTTAATATTAATAATCGTCGTCGTCGTCATCGAAATTATCGAAGTTATCAAGATCATCTAACGGCATGTCAAAATCATCGTCGTCATCATCATCTTGAGGCTTCTTTTTCGTTGTTTGAATATCGTCATCTTCAAGATCATCGTCTTCTTCTACCTGTTTCTTGGTAGTAGGCTTTGCTGGGAGTTTCTTTGGCGCTTTCATAACACAAAAATAAAAATTGCTTTTATACTTTAAAATTACAAAAAAACTTTTTTTAATAACAATCTGGAAGCAAAGAAATTAAATTATTTATTCAACATTTTCGCCTACAGTATTTTCTTCTTTTACGATATCTTTTAGCTGGGGAAGCTGGTTTAAGCTGTTTAAACTAAAATAATCCATAAATAAAGGGCTGGTACTGTAAAGGATGGGCCTGCCAGGAGTTTCTGCTTTTCCATCAATACTGATCAGTTCTTTTTCGAGCAGGCGCTGAACAGAGTAATCGGAATTTACACCCCTGATTTGCTCAATCTCTAGTTTAGTGATGGGCTGGCGATAGGCGATGATGGCCAATGTTTCCATGGCGGCCTGACTAAGCTTTTTCTTTGAGCGGTGCAGCTGCAGCTGGTTAACCGTTTCATGGTAATCTTTTTTGGTAAGAAACTGATAGCCGTTGTTTAAAAACACAAGCTCTATAGCGAAATCATCCTGGTTGTATTTATCTCTGATCTGATCGATGCTTTCGAATACCTGGGTTTCGATATGTTCGGTATTAAAAACGGCATTTAAAGCTAGTATAATCTCCTGTACGCCGATGCTTTGAACAGATGAGAATATCAGGGCTTCGATGTGCCTGGTGATGTTAGAATTGGGCATATGCAAAAATAGAATTTTTGGGCATAAAAAAAGCGGTCTCGCTTCTAAAAACAAGACCGCTTTCAACACACAAATGAAACCTGAATTAAGATATAGTTTTAGGTTAGGTTATTAAATATCTATATCAATTCTATAAGAACGTCTTTGATAAACACTATCGTTTATTTCTATCACAAGTTTAAGGCTAATCGGGCTTCCGTGAAACTTCTATTTAGTGAGTGGTATTAATAATTGAGTAAACGGTAAGATTTCTATTTTAACGGTATAGAAATGGATACTGTTGTACCATTTGTTGTGTTTTGACGTACACTTAAGTGTATAGGTTTTGCTCCAATCTGACCTAAAAGGTGCAATCGCTCTTTGGTAAGTTGCATGCCTTTGCTGATATGGGTTTCTTTTTTGTTCTTTAGGGAGTTATCAATCCCTACTCCATCATCAATAATTTCGATGTTTAAATAAAAAGCATCCTGTAGTTTAATATTGATCTGGATTTCGCCGCCGGTTTCTTTTGGCATAATGCCATGCCAGATGGCGTTTTCTACATAAGGTTGCAATAACATGGAAGGGATAAAGGTTTCTTCCTGATCGATATTTTCGTCAATTGTGAAAATATATTCGAGTTTATCGCCAAAGCGGTTTTTTTCCAGTTTAAGGTATAGGTTGAGGTATTCGAGTTCCTCTTCCAGAGAGATATAACTTTTGGTACAAATTTCCAGGTTCTTTCTGATCAAGCGGGCAAAACCTGTTAAAACCTTGTTTGCTGAAGCTGTATTTTGCGTATTAATGTAATGCTGAATGGAATTCATTACGTTAAATACAAAATGGGGGTTCATCATGGCTTGCAGGGCTTGTTGCTCCAGCATTAGTACTTTGTTTTTTAACAGCAACTGTTCTTGCTCCTTATCTTTTTGTTTACGAGTAATGTAAACGGCAACTTTATAAAAAATATAGGCCACCAGCAAAATTAAAATGGAAAGGAACCACAGGCTCTGCCAGAAATGTTTTTTAATGGTAAAAGCAATTTTTGCAGGCTCGCCCCAGTTTCCATTCTGGCTTTTGGCACTTACTTCAAATACATAATCGCCAGCCTGTAAGGATGAAAAATCGAGGCGGCGTGTACGGGTTTCAACCCAGGCCAGGTTTTCGTTTAAACGGTAACGGTAGGTGATATCGCTGGTGGTAAAATCAACCGCACTAAAGGTAAACAGAATGGTATTGTTACCCGTTTCGAAAGTGAAATTGCCCTGGTTTACGGGTAAGCGTTCGTTATCTTTAATAATTGAAGTTACATATACTTTTGGCAGGCTTTTAAGACTGTTTTTATTGTTGTATTTAAAGAGTATCAGGCCTTTATTGGTTGCAAAATAAGCGGTACTATCATCAATAAACAAACTGTTTACATCATCGCTTAGAAGGTCTTTTCCGTAATCGAAATTGGCTACACTGGGCTCGTAAGGGTAGTTGGCAATTTTATTCACCCCTTTGTTGGTAAGCACCCATATCTCGCTGTTTTTTACAAAAATTTTGGTGCAGATGTTATTCGTTAAACCGTCTTTTTGGGTAATCTGCGTTCTGATTTTGTTGTCTTTATAAAAAATCAGTCCATAGCCATCGGTTGCCAGCACCAAAGTACCGTCAGCAAGCTGCTGGATATCGTTAATCCGTTTGGTAAGTAGCGGATGGTTTTCAAAATGCTTAATCAGTTTTCCTTTAACCAATTGTGAAAGACCATTGATGTTAGAAAACCAGAGATTGCCATCGCGGTCGTAAAAAACATGGTAGGAACGGTCTTTAAAAAAGTCTTCCTTTTCGCGGTATTTTGCTGCATTAAATTCGAATTTATTTTTTCTATCGGCCAGGAAAACTACACCTGAAGAAAGCGCCAGTGCCAAATGATTGTTGTTTTCGCCAACACTGAAGTGTTTAATTACGAACATGGAGTTGTTCGATTCTTTTAAATAACTTACATCTTCGGTACTGTAATAAACATGTTTAAAAACACCCATTCCATAATCGGATGCAAAGTAAATTGATTGGTCTTTCGGATCGAAAGTAATCTGTTTAATGGTTTTATACTTTTTAAAATCATCTAAACCAATTTCGTCAACCTGGTAGTTGTTAATGGTTAAAACATCAATTACCGCATCATCGGTACCTAGCCAAAGCCTGTTTTTTCCATCTTTGGTAATGCTTTTAATTACATTACTGCTCAGGCCCGATTCGGCATCAATAATGGATAAGCGGTTGTTTACATTGGGTAACATGTAGATGCCCTGGGTGGTAGCAAACCACATGTTCTGGTTGTTGTCTTTTATTACCTGGTTTACCGGAATATCCTGAAGATATTGTACTGTTTTTCCGTTTTTATTTAAGGCAAAGGCACCATTGGCATTGGAAAGCCATACTTCTTTGGTACTGTTGTCATAATAAAAATAGCCCGACATATTTTTGATCAGGTTCTGTGGAATAGCAATTAAATCGTTAATGTGGCCGTGCTTAAATTCTTTTAATCCGGCATTATCGAGGTAGAATAGTGATTTACTTGTGGTATTGGCAGCCGTCATGTAAGATAGCGGCATTACTTTCGATTTGATAAGCGAAAAGGTTTTACCATTAAACTGCTGAACGCTCTGGTCGCTATAGGCCAGTATATTTCCCTGCTCGTCTTCGTGGATAAAAGCATTGATAAATTTGTCGTTGGGATTGGGCGAGATGTATTTTTTTATCGTCTTCCCGTCCCAGCAAACGATCAGGTTGGCGTTCGTTCCCAGCCAAATCCTGCCGGCCTTATCTATTAAAAAAGATACGATTACGGTATTGAAACTCAGTTTTTTTAAAAGCTGATCGTTGTTTCGGTTATAGAATTTGCCTTCTTTTAAATAACTGAGTTGACCATTAAGTGCAAAAAACCATAAACGGCCATCGTTATCCTCTTTCATCTGGAGGATTTGTGTATCAGGCAGGCCATCCTCAATGGTGAAATTCTGGAAATTAGTACCATCAAAACGGCTTAATCCGTTGTCGGTGGCAATCCATATAAAACCTTTTTTGTCTTGTAAAATGTAGTAACAGTTATTGCTGGCCAGACCACTTTTTGCATTGTAATGGGGTAGGTAAGTGGTTTGTGCAAGGAGTGTTTTGGACTGGAAAAAGACTAAAAACAAAAGGAAAAATGCAAAGAAATTTCGGCTGAGGTTTAACTTCAACAATGCGTTTTTAGCCTGTTTTCTGTGCACTATGTGGTATTTAATGCTCACTGTTTGCCTTTGTAAATAGTTTTATTTTTTCGAAGAAATCGCTAGCCCTGCGGCGCGAAATATTAATGCTTTCGCCATTTTTTAAGAACACCTGCAGACCATTTTTAGAATTATATTCTTTTAAGTGGTTAAGATTAATAATACTCGATTTATGGATCCTGACAAACTGATCGGTAGGCAAAAGCTCTTCAAATTCGCGTAAAACTTTCGAGACTGTTATTTTATCGAGGTTATTTAAGTGTACAATGGAGTAATTACTATCGGCTTCGATATAAATGATGTCGTCAATATCGATCATTTTAAAACCTTGTCCGTAAGGCAAAGTAAGTTTTTTAATCTCTGTTCTGGAGCTTAAACTAGAAGCCAGATTTTGGATTCTTTCGTCGTTTTCTTCCTGTCCCTTAAAGCGCTTAATGTATTGAAAAACCTTCTCAACTGCTATGGTAAGTTCATCAATATCAATTGGTTTTAATAAATAATCTAATGCATTTGCCTTAATTGCTTTAAGTGCATATTGATCGTAAGCGGTGGTAAAAATAACCGCTGCATTGTGCTTTTGTGCATCCGGGATCAACTCAAAACCATTACCGCCAGGCATGGCAATATCTAAAAAAATCAGGTCGATGGGGTGGTGGGCTAAAATGTCTTTTGCCTCCGCTACAGACCTTGCTATGCCGGTAATTTCTACCTGTGGGCAATTCTGTTGCAGTAAAAAAAATAACGATGAACGGGCAAATTCCTCATCGTCAACAATAATGGCTTTTAAAGTCGTCATAGCAATATGCTGGTGAATGTATTAAAATCGGCCAACAAAAAAAAATACAATCGTAAAAAACCAGTATTCTGATTGTCACGTATGTATCATCAAACGAATTCAAAACCACTAACATAGATTACTATGAAAAACAATGAACTAGAAACAAAAAATGAACTTCGGGAAGAAAGTTTATTTGACAAAACTGTAGGCAGAAGATCTTTTCTTCAGTATGCAGGTGCAGGCGCTGCAGGTATTGCCTTAGTAGCGGCCGGTTGTAAGAAAGACCGTGGTTATCCGGATCCCACTATGAATGGCGGTGCAACACTGGATTTCAAAGATGATTTCGGTGTGTTAAATTATGCTTATGCATTAGAGCAATTAGAAGCAGCATTTTATGTTAAAGTAGCTTCGGCACCACCGGCAAGTTTTACCACAGCGCAAAAAGCATACTTTCAGGATATTCAGTTTCATGAAATTGCACACCGAGAGTTTTTCAAAGCGGCTCTAGGTACGGCAGCAATTGGGAGTTTAGAAGTAGATTTCTCATCAATTGATTTTACAAGTTCATCCAGTGTGTTGGGAGCTGCTATGGCTTTTGAAGATTTAGGGGTTGCAGCTTACAATGGTGCCGGACCACGAATTAAAAATGGCACTTACTTATTGCTGGCAGGTAAAATTGTTTCGGTTGAAGCCCGTCACGCAGCTTATGTCCGCGATTTAATTTCAAACGGATCGTTTGCAGATTTGAATAGCCTTGCATCATTAGGAGCTAATAACGCAGGAGGTTTAGATGCTGCTTTAACACCGGATAAGGTTTTAGCTGCTGCCGGCAAGTATATTAAAACCAAAATTAATGTAATTAATCTTTAATTTTTAAAATCAGAAATCATGAATATCGTAAATATATTAGAAGAAATTGAAAAAGTAGATGGTGAGGTTTATGAGCGTTTAAACCCGAGAAGGGCCGCAATGAAAAGCTTTTTTAATATGGGAAAAAAAATCTCATTAGCTGCAATGCCGCTGGCTTTAGGTTCTATGTTTCAGAAAGCTTACGGGCAAACAACTTTGCCAACGGCAGTGGTTGATGTGTTAAACTTTGCCTTATCATTAGAGTATTTAGAGTATCATTTTTATAACCACTGTATTGTAGGAAAAACTCCGGGATCAGCAGTAACCGATGTTACTTTTAATTTTCCTAATGCAGCTAGCCAAGCAGCCATTACAACCATACGCGACCATGAAAAAGCACATGTTGATCTATTGATAGGTGCTTTGGGAAGTTCTGCCCGTGCGCCAATCGCCTATGCCGATACCGATTTTAGGGCTGGAGGGAAATTTGCGAGTGTATACTCAGATTACAATACTTTTTTAGCTGTAGCACAAGGTTTCGAAGATACTGGTGTTAGGGCTTATAAAGGTCAGGCCGGTAACTTATTGGTTAGCCCTGGTGTGTTGCAAACTGCTTTACAGATTCACTCGGTAGAGGCACGTCATGCATCGCACATCCGCCAAATGCGTACAGCAGCTGGTTCAACTGTTTACAAGCCATGGGTTAGTCTTGGTGCTTCTGGTCAGGCAAATGATTCGGGCGTGCCAGATGTTGATGCGGTGTATGCTGGCGAAGATTTAACTGTACAGGCAAATGTTAATATTGCTAATATTACCGGGGCGCCAAATGCAACTGCGGCTAAATTAGCAGCAGTTGAAAGTTTTGATGAGCCTTTAGATAAAGCAAGTGTAATTACTATTGCCAACTTATTTTTACAGCCAGGTAAAAAATTATCATAGCCGAATAGATATTGAGCAGGTAATGTTTAGTTTAAGGTAGGGAGGTAGCGTTTGGGCTGCTTCCCTTTTTTTGTGATGGATGCTATTAAAAAACTAATTCTTAAACCATATTGTACTCAGGAATGTATCTTTATGTTTAATGTTTTTTCCATCGGGTACGATACAGGAAAAACTATACGAAGTACCATCTAAAAAACAAACATTCATGAAAAGGCTAAGTTTGTTTGCTTCATCGCGGGCCACTACAGCATAAGCCCTTTGGCCACTTACCATGATCAGCTTTGGATTTTCAAATTTATATTTTGGAAATGAGCCGCTTATGCCAACCACAAAATCATCTGCAAATTTTTGCTTTTCAATTTCAGCATTCAAAGTTGCAAGGTCTAATTGTGTAATCGGAAGCAGGTCAACTCTCGAACTAACATAAATGATCCCTGTCGAATCTTTTACGGCATAGGAAGTCTCATTAACTTTTCTTGGCTGAATGGGAAAGCTAACACTTACCTTTTCGGTAATCTTTGTTTAAACCATTTGTTTTGGGCATTTAATTTAACAGCTCCAATTACCAGAAGCAGTATAAGTGTTGTTCTTTTTAGCATGAGCGTTTTTTTTTGAATTAGTATGTAATTACCTGTTCTTCCAAATGTTCGGGCAGGTCTCTGTAGTTGTATTTTTGTCCGCGCAATTGGGGTTCAAAACCAGCTGCCCTGATCGATTGCTGAATACCTTTTGCGGTAAATCGATGTGGTGCACCTGCTGCCGAAACCACATTTTCTTCGATCATAATCGACCCGAAATCGTTAGCACCTGCGTGTAAACACAATTGTGCTGTTGTTTTACCAACCGTTAACCAGCTAGCCTGTATGTTTTTAATATTAGGTAACATGATGCGGCTAAGTGCAATCATGCGGATATATTCATCGGCAGTTACGGTGTTGCTAATACCGCGCAATCTTTTTAATAAAGTACCGTCATCCTGAAAAGGCCATGGTATAAAGGCTAAAAATCCATTGGCATCAGCAGGTTTTTCACTTTGCACCTCGCGTATCCAAACCAGATGTTCGAAACGCTCTTCAATGGTTTCTACATGGCCAAACATCATGGTTGCCGAAGTGGTAATATCTAACTGGTGACAGGCGCGCATTACATCAAGCCACTCTTGTCCACCGCATTTGCCTTTAGAAATTAAACGGCGCACACGGTCATTTAAGATTTCGGCACCGGCACCCGGTAAAGAATCCATACCGGCCTCTTTTAGCGTTTTTAAAACTTCGGTATGACTAATGCCTTCTAATTTTGCAACGTGCGCAATTTCTGGCGGGCCTAAAGCATGGAGTTTTAAATCAGGGTATAACTCTTTAAGTTTTTTAAATAAATCGGCATAGAAGGCCAAACCCAAATCGGGGTGGTGACCACCTTGAAGCAATAACTGATCACCGCCTAAACGAAAGGTTTCTTCGATTTTTACCTTATAGGTTTCGATATCAGTAATATAACTTTCATCGTGGCCCGGCCTGCGGAAAAAGTTGCAGAATTTGCAGTTCGCAATGCAAACATTGGTGGTGTTTACATTTCTATCAATTTGCCAGGTTACTTTGCCGCTCGGCACCTGTATTTTTCTCAGCTCATTTGCTACAAACATCAAAGATGCAGTATCGGCATTATGGTATAAATGGACACCTTCTTCAAGGCTTAAAAAGTCAAAATGTAATGCCCTTTGCAGTAAATCGGCTGTATTCATAAGGCAAAAATACTAAATTGTTTATATAACAATGCTTAGTTATTATGGCGGGAAAGTAAATTTTTGACATAAAAAAGAGCGACTGTTTAAGTACAGTCGCTCTTTTTAAACCTTTTATTATTTAAGGCCTAATAAAAAACCTATAGAAAAGTTGGCGTCCCAGTCGAATACAAAAGTATCGCAATTGGTAGCGTCTTTAATGGCTTTGTATATGTTTACACCACTTTTGATTTTAATTTTATCAGTATTGTATTTATCAGGATCATTTAGAACAGTAAATCTTTCATCACCGGTACGGGTTTGTTTCGCAAGTTCAAAAGGCACGCCTCCGATAATGAAACAAACTTCGTGTTTTGTTGATGGGATTTTTGATGATACTGATTTAACATCATTATATACAGCATCATCTTTCAGATTTTTCTCATAATATTTAGCACCGGGTGCTTCAAAAGATTTAACATCGCCATCCATCCACGAAATTTTAGTGTTGCCCGAACCAATGTCAACAACAAAAGAATTGTCGTAATAAGATGCAGGTAAAACACATTTTAAAGCTAGTTTACCTTCCTGTTCTGCCGTAACGAGGTTAACAACAAAGCCCATTTTCTTTAATTCAGAAACAATGGCAGTAGTTTTAGGCTCTTTTTGTGCACCAGAACTGATTACAAAGTGAATGTTTTTAGATTTAACACCTTTATCAAACATGGCACCGATATAATCTTTTAGACCGGTTCTGATATCTGCAGTATTTGCTAAACCTTCATAAACAAATGATTTTCCAAAATCTTTAGAGATAATTTCCCAGCGTTTTTCTTTATCAATATTTACTACAAAAGAGTTAAAACCCGATGCCCCAACTTCTACAACACCTTTATATTCGCCATTTACAGGTTTTTCGGGAGTATAATTAAAGGTTCTTTTGTCTTCGCTTTTAGTGGCAGTAGGAGAGGATACCTGCTCTGTACTGTCTTTTTTACTTCCATCAGTGTTGGCTACGGCATCAATTTTTCCTGATTCGAAGGCCCAGTAACCAAGGCCAATGATAGGTATTGCGATAATGATTGCTTTTATAGGCCAGCGTAATCTTGCCCAGGTCGATTTTTCTTCCATTGTGATATGTTTAATTTAAGAGTTTGATTAGTCTAATAATGAAAAGCCTTTGTCTACTTTTTCTTCGGGTTTAAGCTCGTAAGATGCATCGGTCATTCTGCTTACATTAAGCATTTTAAGGTTGCGGTCGTCTACTTTTTTGATGAATTCTTCCAGTTCGCTTTGCGAAGGTGCACCACCAACGGTAATGTTATTATTCTGATCTAAGAAATCGAGGTTCGAACGGATAGATGCAATATTTTGGCTAATGGCACCTGTAGCGGCATTCATCGCTTCCTGAAAAGCCCATCCGTCTTTAATGTTAAAAACTTCTGCAAGGCCTTCAGTTGCATTTTTCATTTTTTGGGTTGCTTCCAGTTTTTTAGAAATGATCGAAATACTGCTATCTAAGGTACTTACATAAATGCGGGCAGCACTTTCGTTATCTTTCAAAACTTCTAAAACTTTGGCAAACTGGTTGGCATATTGCACGTAACTGCGGGCATTTTGCTCTTCGGCTTCGCCTTCTTTACCTAAAAGGAAAGCTTTTGTACGTGTTTCTTTGGCATCCCTGTTTAAATCGTTGGCCTTTTCAACGTTGTTGTTTGCTGTTTCCTGTTTAGCTTTTTCGTCTAAGCTTGCTGCTTCAACAGTAAAACGTTTAGCATAGGTATATTTTTCTTCGGCAGTTTTTTGAGCTGTTTCTCCGCTTTGTACCATATCAATCCGTACACCATCAACATTGGCAATTTTATCTTTTACTCTTTTTAAAGTATCCTTTGCATCTTTTGATAAAAGTTGAAGGGTTTCGATTGGATTACCCCTTATTATGGCTTTTTCGCCTTTAAAAAGTAAAATTGTACCCAATCTATGTAATAAAGAGATAATTTTTGGAGCTAATAAAAGCAATACAATCAGTATAATACTAAAAATAACCAGTAAAATACTTTTGGCTGCATAAACCAGCATAATTGGCAGAAATTTAAAAAATGCAAATGCACCCCCTAAAATTAGCGCCCAAAAAAAGATATTTGATATTACCTTTTTGCCTTCAGGTGTTTGTATTTGGCTGGGAAGATGATCGCCTAAAACCTGAAATATAGGCAGCTGACTTTTAATTTCGGCTGGAATATTTACATACTGATTTTTGTTTTCCATTACGTTTTCGTTAATTTTTAATCGTTAATTTATGTTTGTTTCAATAATACTCAGTGCTTTTTCTATATCTGCTATTACCTCATTAACTGCAGCATTGCCTAACGCAATTTTCTGATCGATATCCTTCAGCTGCGGATCATACTTTACATTAAGGTTCTTTAGATCCTGTTCTTTGTTTTGCAACTTGGCTTTGAGATCGGCAATGTTTTGTTCAATGGTTTTAATTTCGTTTACCAGATTGTTTTTTTCATCAACCAGGCTATTTTCGATATTTTGTTTTTGCTGCTGTTTCTGGTTGCTTTCCTGTTCTATAACCTTTTTTAACTCGGCAGCATAATTCTGGCCAGTGGTTAACAGTTTTTGTTTATTTAAGTCTTTTTCTACATATTTTAAAGATGTATAAGCCGCTTTTATGGTCGAAGCATCAATGCTGCCCATTTCTGCTGCTGCATTCCAGACCTCAAAAAAATCAAGTCCGGGCTCATTCATTTTTTCCAGTATACCCAAAACTTTTACCTTCATTTGCTTCACATCGGTAACACCAACTGCGCTAACATTTTCCTTTAGATTAACCTGTGCCTGGTTAGTTACAGGTTCGGGTGTTTTTGTACTGATGCTGGCAGGTTGCTGATCAGGTGTGGTTCCTGGCGCATCTGCACTGTCTTCGAAAATTAATTTTTTTAAACTGTTTAAAATTCCGAAAGAATTTTTTGCTGTTTCCTCACCCATGTTTACTTGATTATCTGTTGCTAAA
The DNA here is from genome assembly GCA_965284455.1 of Sphingobacteriaceae bacterium. Classification (GTDB taxonomy): domain Bacteria; phylum Bacteroidota; class Bacteroidia; order Sphingobacteriales; family Sphingobacteriaceae; genus Pedobacter. Next base: position 2,179,693 of record OZ260086.1, on the reverse strand, counting down.
ATAATAAAAATAGAATTGCCAGAGACCAAAATATCTTTTAATTGTATTCTTTATTAATCACTTTCTGCTAAATGAATTATTAAATTATCTTTACCCCTCTAAAATTAGGTAATGGTAGATTTTAATCGTTTTACACTCGCTAACGGGTTAAAAGTTTTGGTGCACGAAGATGCAACTACTCCGATGGCAGTTCTGAATATTTTGTATGATGTGGGCGCACGTGATGAGGATCCTGAAAAAACGGGTTTTGCGCATTTGTTTGAGCATTTAATGTTCGGTGGATCAATCAATATCCCCAATTACGACGAACCTTTGCAGCGCGTTGGGGGCGAAAATAACGCCTTTACCAGCAACGATATTACCAACTATTACATTACGCTGCCTGCAGAAAATATCGAAACGGCATTTTGGCTGGAAAGCGACAGGATGCTCAGTCTTGCTTTTTCTGAAAAAAGCCTGGATACACAACGTAATGTAGTAAGTGAAGAATTTAAGCAGCGTTACCTGAACCAGCCTTATGGCAATGTTTGGTTAAAACTACGTCCGCTGGCTTATAAAAAGCATTCGTACCGCTGGGCAACCATTGGTAAAGAACTTTCGCATATAGAAAATGCCACCATGGATGATGTGAAAGCATTTTTTAAGAAGCATTACACCCCACAGAATGCTATTTTGGTTGTAGGCGGAAACGTGAAAACCGAAGATGTGAAAAAACTGGCTGAGAAGTGGTTTGAGCCCATACCAGCCGGAGAGAAATACAACAGAAATTTGGTTCAGGAAGAACCCCAAACAGAAGCAAGGCAGGAAACCGTTAAAGCAAATGTTCCCTTAAATGCCATTTATATGGCTTTTAAAATGCCAGGCAGATTGAATGATGATTATTATGCTTTTGATTTGGTTTCCGATATTTTATCGCGCGGACAATCGTCTCGTTTATACAACAGCCTGCTTAAAGAACAACAGCTTTTTAGCGATATTAACGCTTATATTTCAAGCAGTTTAGATCCGGGTTTATTTATTATTGAAGGTAAACTGGTAGAAGGTGTAGCCATAGAAACAGCCGAAAAAGCGATATGGGCCGAACTGGATAAATTAAAAACCGAACTGGTTTCGGATAGTGAGCTTACTAAAGTGAAAAACAAGGTAGAATCGATCCTTGTATTTTCGGAAATGAGCTTGCTTGATAAAGCGATGAACCTGGCTTATTATGAATTGTTGGGCGATGCAGCCTTACTGAATAAAGAAACAGCCGAATTTTTAAAGGTTCAATCAGCCGACATTAAAAGGATAGCCAACGAAACCTTCGGCAGAAATTCATCATCAACCCTATATTATTTAACTGAAGAACATGCTTAACAGACAACAAGCGCCTGATTTTAAGCAGGTATCTGCTATAAATTTTATCCAGCCTGAAAAAAGGTTATTAGCCAACGGTGTACCTGTTTTTACCATTTATTCGGGTGAGCAGGATTTGGTACGGATCGAATTTATTTTTGAAAACGTTAACTGGAAACGTGAAAAACCCTTACAGGCTATCGCTGCAAATACCTTACTAAATAACGGAACCAACAAGCTGTCGGCCAAAGAAATAGCTGAAAAAATTGATTTTTATGGTGCATTTTTCCAAACGGAATATACACAAGATCAATCGTCGGTTTCGTTGTATACGCTGAATAAACATCTACATTCCGTATTGCCAATTGTAAAAGATGTTTTAACAGAAAGTCAGTTTCCGCAAAATGAATTGGATATTTATATCCAGAACCAGAAGCAAAAACTACAGGTTAACCTTAAAAAGAATGATATCGTTTCGAGGAAAGAATTTGCACATGCGCTGTTTGGCGACACTGCTTATGGGATAGATATTAAAGCGAAACATTACGATGAAATAAAGCGCGAAGATCTTTTAGCATACTTTAAAGCAGCTTACGCACCAAACAATTGCACCATTGTGGTATCAGGAAAATTTGATACAGCAGGTTTTAACCTTTTAGATAGTAGTTTTGGGTATGATTGGGAAAAAAGTGAGGTGGTGAAAAACACATTTAGCTTTAGTGCTACCGAAAAACAATTTGTGTATAAAGAGAAACCCGAAGCCTTACAATCGGCCATCAGGATTGGTCGGCTGGCTATAAACCGCAAGCATAAAGATTTTTCAGGTCTACAGATCTTAAATACAGTTTTGGGTGGTTACTTCGGATCACGATTGATGGCCAATATCCGTGAAGATAAAGGCTACACCTATGGTATTGGTTCGGGCATATCATCATTACAGCAAGCCGGTTATCTGTTTATATCTACTGAAGTTGGTGCCGATGTTTGCGGTGCAGCTTTGGCCGAAATCTACAAAGAGATCGATTTATTGAAAACGACATTAATAGGGGAAGAAGAACTTAACCTTGTGCGTAATTATATGCTTGGCTCTATGCTGGGCAGTTTAGAAAATGTTTTCTCACACGCCGATAAGTTTAAGAACATTTACTTCTCCGGCCTTGATTACGATTATTATTCAAGATATATCGAAACTGTAAAAACCATTACAGCCGAAGAATTGCTGGCTTTGGCCAATAAATACTTCACTACCGAAAGTTTTACCGAAGTGGTAATCGGGAAGAAGTAATTGAGAAGCATTTAAGCTAAGAAGTCAGGTTTTTATCTCTTGTGCAAGATAAAAGCCTGACTTCTTTTTTGTTTACCTATACTGGCAAAGATAAGCTGTTTGAGCAGCTGCCTTTACTTTGAATGAAGCATTGGCTGGTACTTCAAAGTGGTTTCCGGCAGTGATGGTTATCCATTCGGTAGCATCTGGTAAAAGTGCCTCCAGCTGGCCTTCAACAACGTGCATAATTTCTTGCTGTGCAGTGCCAAAGGTATATTCGCCAGGATTGATAACACCTACAGTTGATTTACCTTCGGTTGTTTCGTATCCTAAAGATTTAACATTACCATCAAAATATTGGTTTTCAGTTATCATAGTCTAATTATAAAGTTTTTGCTAAAATAGCTTTTTGCTTATCAGCCTGATAAATTTTTTTGTAAAACTCTACATATTCCGCATATTTCTCTGGTGGATATTGCTTGTCGTTCATCGTTTGGACACGGTTGTAAACAATCATATTGTCTTTAACACTAAACTTTGCAGCGTACGATCCAAATTCAGAAGTAATCGTAATATCTTTCGGAATAAATTCTACGTTGTAGCCTTTTGGCAGGGTATAGCTAATCTCGTCGTCATCGTTATAGCTAAATGGAACTGCAAAAAAAGTTTTTCTGTTCTCTATCTTTAGCGGTACATTTTCTTTGCGGTTTACCTGATTAATTACCAGAAATAACTTATCACCACCTTTGGTTAAAATCGGATTGGTTTTAAAATTGATTTCCTCAGTAAGTACAGGGAGCGTTTTATCAGCCTGGGTATATTTATAACTAATGAGCTCAGCAACCGGTATCTTACTGCTTTCGATAATCTGTTTTCGGGCTTCAAGGGGTTCCATTAAGATCATCGAGAAGTTTTCTTCAAACTGGGCATTGGCATAAGTAGACCTGATTTCAGAACTTGCTGTTCCATCTTCTGCCAATACTATTTTTGTTTTTCTGATCTGATAGTTCTCTTTGGCATTGTAAACGGGGGTGTGAATAATTTTACCTCCATCTTCTGTAATCATTAATACGTTACGGTCGGAGTTACTGTAACCAATAAACCCCATTGGTTTGTATTGACTTGTACACTCTAAAAATGTAGTGTCTTTAGGCAGTGGTACACACAAAATCATGTGGTTTGCCTGCCCCATGCTCGAGTAATTAGCGTTTAAGCCAGGCATACCATTACCAATTACGATAAGGTTTGAGGCAATGCCAGCTTCATTAAGCAAAGCTTTCATGTAATTAGATAAAGCCTTGCAATCGCCATAGTTTACCTGCGCAACTTTTTCGGCTAAAATAGGGCGGAAGCCACCAATCCCCAGCTGAACGCTTACATAACGGGTATTCTGTTGCAGGTGATTATATAAAATCCTGATTTTGTCTTTTGGCGTTTTAGCATCCTTAATTAAGTTTTGAACCATCAGTTTGGTTGCATCGGGTAGTTTGTTCCCTCCCTGGTTTAAGGTGTATAACCATGATCCGAAATTTTTCCAGTTGTTAAAATTACCGGTCGATCCATCGTACTCAAATTGGTTTGGTGATGCCTTTACCCAGGCAGCGATGTTATCAGTGCCAATAGTAAGGGGTTCATCGGCAATTGCAGGCACATTTGTGCTTTTCCATTTGTACTGAACTTTTTCGCCGGTAATTACCGAATCTGTTTTGAGGTTGCTACTGGTTAAGTAGCGCATCTGGTAATTTTTTGCCTTTTGTATAGTGTAAGCACTTTGCTCTACCGAAATACCAAAACTTTTAAGGTCGCGCCACGAAGGGAAATAAAGTAGCCCGTTATAATCCTGACTATAACTGTACTCGATGGTGTAAGGATAGGTAACACTTACAAATTTTAACAGTTTAAGCCTGTTATCCTCAAAAATAGAGAAATCAGAAATCAGGCTCTGGTCTTTAATATCCGCACTTTTATAATCCTTAACTTTTTTGCCTGATGCATCGTAAAGGGTGGCTTTGATGTTGTAGATATTGCTAAATTTATCGTAAACTTCGGCCATCTTTGCAAAATCTTCTCCGGCCTTGCTTAAAATGGTTACAGCAATTTTATAATCCATTTTTGCCGCTCCAGGTCCTTTAACATCGAAAAAGGTATCTTCATTTCTAATTACTGCAACAGCATCTTTTTTAAGGTTGTCGGTAATTTTAGTTACATCGTAATTAGTTTGTGCAAAGGCTGTATTTATGCTTACTAAGGCAACAGCTAAACTTAAATAACGCTTCATTATACTTTCTTTTTAAATACAATCTGTTCAGCCTGTTTTTCTACAATAGCTTTAAATAAAGCTTGCAGGTCGAAATACTCTTCGGGCGTATAAAGCGATTTGTTTACACTGATAGAACTTTTTACCATTAAAGTTTTGCCTTCAGTAACATAATTGATGGAAAAACTCCCGTTTTCTTCCGGCAGTTTGTAAATGCCACCTTTGGGTAGTTTATCAATCTCATAATCTTCAGGAAAAGTGACGGTAATTCTATAGCTTTCTTTAAAAGGATAGGCAAAATCGACAGGGAATTTCCGTTGTTCGAGCTTAAAGAGATTCTCTTTTGTTCTTTCGAAAAGGAGTGGCGTAAAATAAACCAGGTTACCAGCTTCTTCAACATTATCCTCAATTACCGCATCCATGGTCTCGGTTAACAACTCATCCAGGTTATCGAGGTTATCAATTTTATAGTTGCTTATTTCTAAACCTGTTTTATCTTTCTTAAAATCCTTTATAAATTCAGTTTCATTGTTGGTTGTTCTGTACTTATCGCGCAGGTGCAATGCCGAATAACCTTTGGTATACTGGTTAATTTTTCCTTTAAGTCTATTTTCCTTATCCAGTGCCAGATTGTATACGAATATATTTTCGCTCGGGAGTGTAGGCTCAGTAGGCAACCACTTTCCAACCATGGCTTTCAGGTCCATATAAAAGCCCTGGTGACTCAGGTTTTCATAATCGAGCATACCTACCGGCAGGTCTTTATCTGTTGCATCGAGGAAAAATATTTTATCGCCAATTTGTGTTACGGCGATAACATTGTTGAATGCCGATATCAACGGGTAACCGGGATGTTCGCCATTTTTCCTGGTACTGATTAAAACCGGATAAGCTTCTATTTTGGCCTCTTTCAATAAACTCAATAAAGCAAGGTTGATATCTGCAGATGAACCGGTCTTTTTTTCGAAAATGCTTTTGGGATTGGTTTCGCTGGCATATTTTGAATAGTCTTCGTTCCATTTTAAATTACTTTTTACATAATTGAAAATTAACTTAACTGCCGCCAGGGTATCTTTTTCGCCCTTTAAAATACCGGGAAGTACCGATTTAGCATAGCTGTTTTTGTTAATAAAGCTGCCGAAATTCTCATCGTTAGCCATTTCATTGATGATTTTCCCCCACGAACCATTAAAGTCCTGATAAAGCTCGCCCGGAAAATTGGTTGCCCTTAGCTCAAACTCAATTTTAGGGATATAATCATCCATAGTGGTTACATAGGGCTCCTCTTTTAAAGCTGGTACATTTTCAGCACAATATTTATCGTAAACTGCATTAGAGGTTACACCCGCTACGTAAGAGGCACTTACCGATTCATGTTTAGGGTGATCAACACGATAGTAACCACTCAGGTTATTTTTATAGGTAAGGTATTCTGGTATTTTAACATTGTATTCCGTCCAAATGGTAGGGATATCGGATTGAAACCTCCATCCGCGAAGGGTAAAAATAAAATCGGATTTGATTTTGTAGCGGAATTCGATAATCGATCCCTCTTTAACATTCGGGAGGGCAAATTTTTTGATGATATGGTTTTTATTGAACTCCTCGGTAAATTTGGCGTCCTTGTTTAACTTACTGGTTACCATTTTACCATCAACCATGTTGTAGGTGGCGCCATCCATAAAACTCAGATCTTCTTTAGCCGAGTTACTGTTTTTGTAGAGTTCTACTTTGTAATTTGCCAGGTCGTATCCGTTTTTGTTTAAAATTTTGTAGCGGATATGTCTTTCAAAAACATATACAAAGCCCCTTGAAGAAGGACTTACTTCAAAATAACAATCACCAACATCAAATAATTTAATGGCCGAAGCTGCAGAATCTGGTCCCGAAGCTTTTGTTTCAAATTCTGCCGGTGCAATTTTGCCAAACTTGAATTCTCTTTTACCGGTGCCGCCGTTTGGGCATAAAGATTACCAACACCGATGCAAAGCATCAGCATCAGAAATTTGAGAGCATTTTTCTGCATGTATTTAAATAGTTTTTTGGTTACTGCAATAATAAATAGATTAACTGGTTTTTGTGAAATAAATGTTACAATTTGTGTTCCCGGCTTCAATTGTCAACAAAGCTTAATATTTAATCAAATTCGCATTTACATTTTTATTTTCCTGGTTTTTCCTTATCTTTGCCTGGCAAATAATAAATCCTAATTTATTTGCTATGCAACTCGATTCCACAAAATTTATTGCCACAGGTTTGACGTATGATGATGTACTTTTAGTACCCGCATATTCCGAAATTCTGCCGCGTGAAGTAAATACATCCACTTTTTTAACGAAAAAAATTAAACTCAATGTTCCTTTGATTTCTGCCGCAATGGATACTGTAACTGAAGCCGAGCTTGCCATTGCTATTGCGCAAAATGGAGGGATAGGCATGTTGCACAAAAACATGACGATCGAAAGACAAGCCAGTGAAGTACGCAAAGTAAAGCGCTCTGAAAGTGGTATGATCCAGGATCCGGTTACTTTATTGGAATCAGCAGTTGTTGCCGATGCTTTCAAAATTATGAAAGAACATAAAATTGGCGGCATTCCGGTAGTAAGCAGCGATAATAAATTGGTAGGTATCATTACCAACAGGGATTTGCGCTTTCAAAAAGACATGAAAAGACGGTTTCTGAAGTAATGACCAAAGAAAATCTAATTACTGCCCCTGAAGGTACAACACTGGTTCAGGCAGAAGAAATTCTTCAGAACCATAAAATCGAAAAACTTCCGGTAGTTAGCAAAGATGGTTATTTAAGCGGCTTAATTACCTTTAAAGATATTTCAAAAGTTAAAAATTACCCTGCAGCCTGTAAAGATGAGCGCGGACGTTTACGCGTTGGTGCTGCGGTTGGTGTAACTGCCGATACTTTACAACGGGTTGATGCACTGGTACATGCAGGTGTTGATGTAATTACCATCGATACAGCCCACGGCCATACCAAAGGGGTAGTAGATAAATTAAAAGAAGTTAAAGCCAAATATCCTGATTTGCAGGTTATTGTAGGTAATATTGCTACTGGTGCAGCTGCAAAATTCCTGGCAGAAGCAGGAGCTGATGCAGTTAAAGTGGGTATTGGTCCGGGGTCTATTTGTACCACCAGGATCATCGCCGGCGTAGGTGTACCACAATTATATGCAGTTTACGAGTGTGCAAAAGCTTTAAAAGGTACAGGTGTACCGGTTATTGCCGATGGTGGTATTAAACATACCGGCGATATTGCCAAAGCAATTGCATCGGGAGCAAGTACCGTAATGGCAGGCTCGTTATTCGCAGGAGTAGAAGAATCACCAGGCGAAACCATTATCTACGAAGGACGTAAATTTAAGTCGTACCGAGGAATGGGATCAATTGAAGCAATGGAACAAGGATCAAAAGACCGTTATTTCCAGGATGTGGAAGACGATATTAAAAAACTGGTTCCGGAAGGTATTGTTGGTCGCGTACCGTTTAAAGGTACATTGGCAGAAGTAATGTACCAGTATATTGGTGGTTTACGTGCAAGTATGGGCTATTGTGGGGCAGCCAATATCGAAGCATTACAAGAAGCACAATTTGTACAGATTACCGCTGCAGGTATGCGCGAAAGTCACCCACACGATATTACCATTACTAAAGAAGCACCTAATTATACCAGGTAGGCTAATTGATATATAGCATTTAAACGGGGCATCGGTTACGGTAGCCCCTTTTTTTTGTGCCAGACTTTTAAAATCTCACAGCTTTTTGAGGAGCTGAGAAGTATAAAAAAATAAAAATCACAAAATAAAATTTGGCGCTTGCTTTTTTTTAATATATTTGTCGACTAAATCTATAGATTTAATATAATAATGAAGACCAAACATAAACCACGCTCGTACTGCTGTTGTAACTATCCTCAAATATTTACTAAATACCGCCGAACGCATAATTAGTTAACAAAAATTAAATAAATACGAATAACCAATCATGAAAAAAAGTTTACCAATAATCTTTTTCTTACTACTTATAGCAGGAGCCATTTTTGCTCAGAGCCCGGTAACCGGGATTATAAAAGGGGCTAATGGGGCCAAAATACCACATGCAACTGTAAAAATCAGAGGTACAAACACAGCAGTTGTAGCCGATGAAAACGGCGAATTTGCCATTAACGCAAAACAAGAACTTCCTTTTTACATCCAGGTTAGCTCGGTAGGCTATAAACCACAGGATTTTCAAATTATAAAATTGCAGGATACCCCAATTGAACTGGTGTTGGTTGAAAGTGCCCTGCTCGACGAGATTGTAGTAACCTCGAGAAGACGCTCGGAAGTACTGCAGGATGTGCCAATTCCAATTACCGTAATAGGTGGGCAGGCTGCAGAGAATTCAGGTGCTTTTAACGTTAACCGTTTAAAAGAGTTGGTTCCTTCGGTGCAGTTATATGCTTCAAATGCAAGAAATACCACCCTTAATATCCGCGGATTAGGTTCAACATTTGGTTTAACCAACGATGGTATCGACCCGGGAGTAGGCTTTTATGTAGATGGTGTTTATCACGCCCGCCCGGCCGCTACTTCTACCGACTTTCTTGATATCGAACAAATAGAGGTAATCCGTGGTCCTCAGGGCACTTTGTTTGGTAAAAATACCACCGCCGGTGCATTTAATATTACCACCACTAAACCAACGCAAACACCTAGCGCTAAAGTAGAAATTAGCGTAGGTAATTATAATTTCCTGCAAGCCAAAACATCTGTTTCAGGTGGTTTAGCTAAAAACCTGGCTGCAAAAATCTCTATTTCGGGTACGCAGCGCGATGGTACGATTTGGAATACCAGAGAGGAACGCAAATACAGCGGACAAAACAACCTTGGTTTTAAAAGTCAGTTATATTACACGCCATCTGATAGGTTGAAGATATTGTTAAGTGGTGATGTGAGTGTACAGCATCCTGCAGGTTACCCTCTGGTAATTGCCGGCGTTTCTCCTACCGAGAGAAGCGCTTACCGTCAATACGCTAAAATCGTTTCTGATTTGGGTTATCAGCAACCTAAAATCGATCCTTTTTCGAGAGAAATCAATACCAATACTCCCTGGAGACACAATCAGTCGATTGGTGGTATATCTTTAAACGTAGATTATAAAATTGGTAACGGAACCCTGACTTCTACCACAGCGTGGAGATTCTGGAACTGGGATCCAACAAACGACAGGGATTTCTCTGAGTTAGCTGCATTAACCAAATCGCAAGGTAACTCACGCCACGATCAATATTCGCAGGAAGTGAGATATGCAGGTAATATTACTGATAAATTAAGTGGTGTAATTGGTGTATTTGCGCTTGCCCAAAACTTAAAAGGCCTGGCGCAAACCGAAGAGGTTGGTAAAGACCAATGGCGTTTTGTTCAAACCAGCAATACTGGTAGCCAGGCGCTGTATTCGACACCGGGTTTATTAGATGGTTTCGGTATTAAAACCAATTCAACCATTAAATCTTTAAGTGCGGCGGTTTTTGCGCAGGTTGACTGGGAATTTTTAACCCACTTCCACGTATTACCAGGATTGAGATATACTTACGATAAAAAAGATGTAGACTACGATAGGGTAACTTATGGCGGTTTACAAACCAACGATGCTGCTTTACTGGCACTTAAAGCTGCGGTATACAGCAACCAACAATTTACAACCAACGTAGATAACAATAATTTATCGGGTAACTTAACGGTTTCTTACCGCCCAAATGCCAACCTGAATGTTTATGGTACTTTCTCTACCGCTTACAAACCAGTAGGTGTTAACGTAGGTGGATTGCCAACAACTTCAACAGGTGCAGCAGATTTATCGCTTGCGGTGGTTAAACCAGAATATGTTCAGCATTACGAATTAGGTTTAAAAACCCGACCAGTTAGAGGTGGTTTATTAAATATTACTGCTTTCGATACTGACATTAAAGATTACCAAACCAACGTACAATCGCCACAATTAGGTGTTAACAGAGGATACCTGGCCAACGCAGAAAAAGTGAACGTAAAAGGATTGGAAATTGATGGTACCTATCAGTTAGAAAGATTTTTAACTCTTAACGCAGCAGTAGCTTACCTGGATGGTAAGTATGTGAAATTTACAAATGCACCACTGCCTTTAGAAGAAACGGGTCATACCGAAATCATCAATGGTACGGCAACACAAGTAGCCTTTAAAGATGCATCGGGTGGTAGATTGCCAGGTATTTCTAAATGGAATATCTCTGGAGGTTCGGAGTTCAGTTTACCGGGTACTTTAGCTACCAAAGTAGGCAGATTTTTTATCGCAGCTGATGCCAGCTATCGTTCAGACTATTCTTCAAACCCAACACCATCAAGCGTATTAGTAGTAAAAGGATATGGCTTGTTTAACGCCCGGTTAGGTTTTAAATCGGATAAGTTTTCGTTATTCGTTTGGAGCAGAAATATCGGCAATAGAAACTACTATGAGCAGTTACAGGCTGCAGCAGGTAATTCAGGCTTATACGCTGGTGTTCTAGGCGATCCGAGAACTTTTGGCGCAACCCTGCGTTACGCATTCTAATTAAATCTTTTCTCTCTTATATTTGGTTAAAGGCGTCGGTTTACCCGGCGCTTTTTTTGTTTTATTGCATTTATAATGCTACATATTATTTTGCAAAGCGAAGCTTTTTATATATCATTGTTTTAGGGCAGGATGATACTTTCCGATTAGGTTTTGTGAAGAATTAAAGTTTAGAGAGCCCGTATAAAACCTTAACTTCGGTGAAATTTTAGACTAAATGAATAAGCTTAAAGCGGTTTGTGTATATTGTGGTTCGAACTTTAATGGCGATTTACAATTACGCACTGCAATTAAACAATTGGCAGAAACACTTGTAAAACAAGAAATCAAGTTAATTTATGGCGGTGGCAGCGTTGGTGTAATGGGGCTACTGGCTAACGATGTGCTCGAATCAGGTGGGCAGGTTATTGGTGTAATTCCACAATTTTTAATGGATAAAGAGGTGGGGCATACTGGTGTAACCGAAATGATCGTAACCGAAAATATGCATCAGCGGAAACAAAAAATGGCCGATTTAAGCGATGGTTTTGTTATCCTGCCTGGCGGTTTTGGTACACTCGAAGAGTTTTTTGAAGTACTTACCTGGTTACAGCTCGGACTACACAACAAACCAATTGGGGTTTTAAATGTTGATGGTTTTTACGATCCGTTATTTGCACAGATGGAAATTATGGTACAGCGTAAATTCCTGAAACTGGCCAACCGTGATCTGGTTTTTAACGAAGCCGATGCCACAATATTAATTGATAAAATGGATCATTTTTCGGCCATACCCGATGAGGTTTGGTTCAAAGATAGAAATTTGAGTTAGAGGGGATAAGTCCATAGTCGATAGTTCATAGTCCATAGTCGGATTGACGACTAGGCTATTAGCCATTAACGATAAACCATTAGCCAAAAGTTATCAATCTTTAACTGGCAGAAAAACAAAATATTACAAAATACCCTATTAAAAGGAACTAAAACTAAAACAATGCAAATTATTACTTCACACGCAGAATTTGAACAATACCTGGGTAAGGAATTAGGCGTTTCTTCATGGCATACCATTACGCAAGAGCAGATTAACAAATTTGCCGATGCTACTTTAGACCACCAGTGGATACATGTTGATGAAGAACGCGCACAAAACGAAGGTCCGTTTAAAGCTACCATTGCACATGGCTATTTAACGCTGTCATTAATCCCTTTTTTATGGAAAGAGATTGTTGATATCCAGAACCTGAAAATGGAAATTAATTATGGCATTGAAAATTTAAGGTTTGCACAGGCTGTTACTGTAAACAGTAAAGTTAGGTTAAAAGCCAAATTGGCTTCAATCATTAACCTGCGTGGGGTAACCAAGGTGAATATGGGGATCGAAATGGAAATTGAAGACCAGAAAAAACCTGCTTTTAATGGAGAGGTTGTTTTCTTGTATCACTTTATAAACTAACCGCTTAGCTACTGTAGCGTTTTAATCCAGGCTTGCGTTTTAGTAAGAAATAAACTCTTCTCATGAAAAAAACTTACCAAAACGCAAGCCTGATCATGTTGCTGTTCGCTTTAATTTTATTAGGCGCTTGTAAAAAAAATAAAGTAGAACAACCTGCAAATGATTCATTTTTGCCAATGCAGATTGGTAACCTGTGGTATTTAAATGGTGAAAATTACACCGAAATTAAAGATACGGTTAGGATAAACAATAAACTTTTCTACAAGTTTTTTTCTTTAATTGGTGGCGATGCTTTCTCAGTTTCTTACCTAAGGATTGATGAACAGAACCGGTGGTTGAGAGCTATCCCACATCTCCTTTAAAAACCTATATACATGCCAATTTCAATGCAAATGTGGGCTATAAATTTTTTACTACCGGAGATATGGAGTATAACGATAGCGAAGTTACTGTTGTTCAGAAAAGCAATACAGAAATGACTTTCTCAATTGATGCCGTTTATCACCCAAATTTGAAAGGAAACCCACATTTGGTAAAATATATCAAAGGCAAAGGTTACCCGGGCAACTGGAAAAAGGTAATTATTAATGGTGTGGTTTACCAAAACTAATCTTTATCAAACTTCTTCTTTAACCTGCTTACAAGGGATGGATCATCCAGCGCCTCCAGGCTACTCAGTTCGAGTTCAAGGGCCTTGGTACTGATCTGGATTTCGATCAGTGAAATAATTAGCGATATCATAAAAAAGATTAGGCTTAAGGCAAAGAGTATTTCAGCCAGGGTATTGCGTTCTAAATAAATAAAAAACATACAAAACAAACAGCAGGCAAAGCTGATTACGCCAAAAGCCTGCATATTTTTAATCAATTTTAAGCGGTAGCGCAGGTTTTCGATTTGTTTGTGCAGTGCCACGTTTTTATCGCCATCCTCATATTTAGATTTTAAACTTCTTACCAAACTGGCGAGGGCCAGAAAGCGATTGGTATAGGCCAGCATAATTAAGCTAATGGCCGGAAAAAGTAATGCGGGAATATTGATGGTTAGTTCCATTTGTGGGGTTTAATCAAAAATATCATTTTAAATGGATAATTAATTGTAGCCTGCTGTGTTCTCTGTAATTTCTCTTGTTTTCTCTGCGGTTAAATTTCCGCCGTATACCAGAAACCAATTTGGTCAATACTGTTTTTATAAAATTAAATTTAAATTGCCTTCATGAATATCGAATTCAATAAAAATGAGGATGTAAACAAGCAGTTGGTATATGAACTGAAAACCAGACTCAAAAAAATATACCTGGGCGGTGGAGAAAAAAATGCTGCCAAACAAAAAGAAAAGGGCAAGTTACTGGCCCGCGAGCGCATTGCCTATTTGATAGATAAAGGCTCTGATTTTTTAGAAGTGGGTGTTTTTACTGCCGATGGAATGTATAAAGAACAAGGAGGTTGTCCGGCAGCGGGGGTAGTTTGTGGCATTGGTTACGTAAGTGGCCGGCAATGCATGATTGTGGCTAACGATGCCACCGTAAAGGCAGGTGCCTGGTTCCCGATGACAGCCAAGAAGAACCTCCGGGCTCAGGAAATTGCCATGGAGAACCGGTTACCTGTAATTTATCTGGTAGATAGTGCTGGCGTTTATTTGCCCATGCAGGATGAGATTTTTCCCGATAAAGAACATTTCGGCAGGATGTTCAGAAATAACGCGATTATGTCGGGAGAAGGAATTGTACAGATTTCGGCCATTATGGGGGCTTGTGTTGCCGGAGGGGCTTACCTGCCGATTATGAGCGATGAAGCCATGATAGTAGATAAAACAGGATCAGTATTCTTAGCGGGTTCCTACCTGGTTAAATCGGCCATTGGCGAAGATGTAGATAACGAAACGCTGGGTGGGGCAACTACGCATTGCGAAATTTCGGGCGTTACGGATTATAAGCACCCCAATGATGAAGCTTGTTTAGATTCCATTCGCAACATCATGAGCATGCTGGGAGCACCTGAAAATGCAGGCTTCGACCGCATTACACCTCTTAAACCCAAAGAAAAAGAAGAAGAATTGTACGGTATCCTGCCAGAGAACAGAGACAAACCTTACGAAATAATGGACATCATTAACCGCCTGGTTGATGGTTCTGAATTTGAAGAGTATAAAAAAGGCTACGGACAAAGCATTGTGTGCGGGTTAGGCCGCATAGATGGCTGGGCTGTTGGCATTGTAGCCAATCAGCGTAAAGTAGTAAAATCGAAAAAAGGGGAGATGCAGTTTGGTGGTGTAATTTATTCAGATAGTGCTGATAAAGCAAGCCGTTTTATCATGAATTGCAACCAGAAAAAAATCCCTTTGGTTTTTCTGCAGGATGTGACCGGTTTTATGGTTGGAAGCCGTTCAGAACACGGTGGTATTATAAAAGATGGTGCTAAAATGGTTAATGCCGTAGCCAATTCGGTAGTGCCGAAATTTACCATTGTTTTGGGTAACTCTTACGGTGCAGGTAATTACGCCATGTGCGGTAAAGCTTACGATCCGCGGTTAATTTATGCCTGGCCAACAGCAAAAATTGCGGTTATGGGTGGAGCTCAGGCGGCAAAAACCCTGTTGCAGATTCAGGAAGCATCTTTAAAGGCCAAAGGCGAGGTCATTACACCCGAAAAAGAAGCCGAATTGCTAAAAGAAATTACTGATAAATACGATAGCCAAACTACACCATATTATGCCGCATCGAGGCTTTGGGTAGATGGCATTATCGATCCGCTCGAAACCCGGAAAGTAATTTCGATGGGGATTGAAGCGGCTAACCAATCGCCGATAACCAAAAAGTTTAATGTAGGAGTGATACAGACTTAATGTTTCAAGTGCAGTCAGGTATTACCACCTGGCTGTCTAAAGGTATATTTGTAGAACGAAATATGTTCCCATTTTCGACATTCCCACAAACTTAGTCTCTAATACAATTAATGGTACTTTTAAGCTTCAAAAGCAGAATAAAAGTTTGATATTGGAACTTCTTAATTATATTTTTGGACTATGAAATATGTTAACGCTTTACTCGTCCTGGTATTCTTAGGCATGCATTGTTTTGGTCAGAATAGAAAGTATTTTCTAAATGCCGAAAATGAGGTTTGCGATTCCGTAAATGCTTTTTCTTATATGATTGTCTTTGAAAAAAAAGCATCTGATACTGTATTTAAAATGAATCAATATTCTGGCAAAAATATATTATTAACGACCGCCAGTTTTAAGAATGAAGATTTGTCTATACCGCATGGAAAATTTGAATACTTTAAAGCAATAAAAGAAAATCAGATAGAAACTAACTCTTCTGCAGATACCGTGAATTTCATACCATTGGGTAGTTATCTCGAACTTAGTGGAAATTATATTTTAGGTGAAAAAAACGGTGTTTGGACTGAGTACACTATTGATGGAAGAGTGAAAAAGATAGAAACTTACCGTAATGGTATTTTGGATGGAAAATATGTTGATTATAACGCAACTGGTAGCATATTTGTTAGCGGTGAATACGTTAATGGGTTCAGAGAGGGGAAATGGACAGTATTTGGCGGAAGACAAGATGATATGTATGAGCATGGGCGCGTGGTTAAAGTAATTAAAAATAAGAAAGTTATAGAGGAGTTTGAAAAAAAGAGAAAAGAAGAAGAACTGCTAAATAAAGAAATCAATAAATATGATATGCCGCCTAAAGAGCCAGCTGGCTTCCATAAAGAGTTATCTAAATTTATTTGGGACGCAAATTCAAATAATGTTAAGTTAGAAACAGCTGTAGTGATGTTTATGGTAAAGGAAGATGGAACCATTTCTGAGCCTTCAATTACCGGGATCAGTGATCACAGTTTAATGGCTAAAATTAAAGCGTATTTTAAACAATCTAGTGGATGGAAAGCTGGTACAACGGGAAAAGATAAAAAGCCTAGACTCGCGATGTTTAGGTATAGACTAGATTATCTATAATATTTTACATATTAATTAAATCCCTAATCCTCACAAATACAATTGTTATTTTAAACTGTTAATAAGTAAACTATGTTGACAATGTGTGCTTGTTAACAATTATTTAAAGCACTAGATTTGCGCTACGATTAATGAATTTCAAATACATCATATAATGTCACAAGAAAACGAACACGTTCAGTGTTTAATTATAGGTTCTGGTCCCGCTGGTTATACCGCTGCAATTTATGCTGCCAGAGCTGATTTAAAACCAATTATGTACACTGGCATGCAAGCCGGAGGACAACTTACCCAAACTACTGATGTAGAAAACTTCCCGGGTTACCCACAAGGAATTATGGGGCCGGAAATGATGGAAGATTTTCGCAAGCAAGCCGAACGTTTTGGAACAGATATCCGTTTTGGTTATGTAAGCTCGGTAGATTTTTCTTCAGCGCCACACAAAGTGGTAGTTGATGAAATTAAAACCATTACAGCCGATACTGTAATTATTGCAACTGGTGCCACTGCTAAATGGTTAGGTTTGCCAAGCGAGCAACAATACAATGGCTTTGGTGTTTCTGCCTGTGCCGTGTGCGATGGTTTCTTCTTTAAAGGCCAGGATGTGGCCATTGTTGGGGCTGGCGATACAGCTGCCGAAGAAGCTACTTATTTAGCTAAACTTTGTAAAACCGTACATTTATTGGTTCGCCGCGACGAATTCAGAGCTTCTAAAGCTATGGTTAGCCGTGTGTTGGCTACACCGAACATTGTGGTACACTACAACACCGAAACGCAGGAAATTTTGGGTAACGGTAAAAATGTAACGGCTGTAAAAGTGATCAATAACAAAACAGGTGTAGAATCTGATATCGCCGTTGAAGGTTTCTTCGTGGCTATTGGCCATAAACCTAATACCGATATTTTTAAAGGTCAGTTAGATATGGATGAAACGGGTTATTTAACTACTAAACCAGGTTCTACTTTAACCAATATTGAAGGTGTTTTTGCTTGTGGCGATGTGCAGGATATGTACTACAGACAAGCAGTAACCGCTGCGGGTTCTGGTTGTATGGCTGCACTCGATGCCGAAAGGTACCTTGCTGCAAAAGAGCATCCGGTAGAAGCATAAGCACGTTTAAACGTATTTTAAAAGAGAAATCAATAATGGTTTCTCTTTTTTTATGCTTTATGTTTTTTAAAACAGATGCAGTGGCTCTTTTTTGCGCTTAAAATTTATTCGGTCACTACAGTAAAATCAAACGTTTGATCTTGATTGTAACAAGAATGTGGGACTAAGAATCTTGCTACAATCTTTATCTTGGTCATGCTAAAACAAAATTTAACCTTAAACTTAAACACAAATGAACAAAACATTATCGGTTTTTATTGGAGTTTTAATGGGCACAAGCGCGTTTGCCCAGAACGATTCCAATTTGGGCATTATTCCAGCCCCGGTATCCATTACCAAAAATGCCGGAACTTTTCTATTAGACAAAACAACAGTACTGGTGCATAATGATGCCGATGGTGCAAAGATGGGCGATCTTTTAAACGCATTTATTGTTAGCAGGGGAGGCTTTGCTTTAAGAGAGGTGAAAGCAGCTACTGCTGGCCAAAAGGCAATTGTATTAACTTCGGCAGGTGCAGATAAGTTGCCTAATGAAGGTTATAATATTAATATTTCAGCTAAACAAGTTACACTGGTAGGTAAGGGTGCCGGCTTATTTTATGCTGTTGAATCGCTGATGCAGATGATGCCCGAAAAAAACGGTGATAAAATCGCTTTGCCAATAGTATCGGTAAAAGATTATCCGCGTTTTGCTTATCGTGGAGCGATGTTGGATGTAAGCCGTCATTTTTTCCCGGTTTCTTTTGTCAAAAAGTATATCGATCATCTGGCTTTTTACAAAATCAATACCTTTCACTGGCATTTAACTGACGATCAGGGCTGGAGACTGGAAATTAAAAAATATCCAAAATTAACAGAAGTTGGTTCATCACGTAACGGCAGTGTAATTGGTCATTATCCAGGTAATGGAAATTACCTTACGCCAGTTAAAGGTTTTTATACCCAGGAAGAAGCCAAAGAGATTGTTAAATATGCAGCTGCTAAATATATCACTGTAATTCCTGAAATTGAACTTCCTGGTCACGCTTCAGCTGCTATTGCTTCTTATCCGGAGTTAAGCTGTTTCCCGGATCGCGATACTTTTATCAGCGATAAAACGCCATGGGCAGGTAACAGAAAAGGAAAACAAGTACAGCAAACCTGGGGTGTTTTTGATGATATTTTTGTGCCTTCAGAAAACTCCTTTACTTTCCTGAACAATATACTGGACGAGGTAATTGCTATTTTCCCTTCAAAATACATCCATATTGGTGGCGATGAAGCACCCAAAACATACTGGAAAGAATCGCCGTTTTGCCAGGCTTTAATGAAAGAAAAAGGCTTAAAAGATGAGCACGAGTTGCAAAGTTATTTTATCCAGACCATAGAAAAACATGTAAATGGTAAAGGCCGTTCTATTATTGGCTGGGATGAAATTTTAGAAGGTGGTTTAGCACCAAATGCTACAGTAATGAGCTGGAGAGGCGAAGATGGTGGTATTGCTGCCGCGCAACAAAATCACGATGTAATTATGACACCAGGTTCGATGGGTTTGTATATCGATCACAAACAATCTAATTCTCCTGATGAGCCGGTTACCATTGGTGGTTTTGCACCTTATCAGAAAATATATGCTTACGATCCGATTCCGAAAGTATTAACTGCCGATCAGCGTAAGTATATTAAAGGTGTGCAGGCAAATATGTGGACAGAGTATATTAAAACCCCTGAAAAAGCCGAAAATCATGCTTTCCCGCGGATATTGGCTTTATCAGAGATTGCATGGTCGCCGGTTGAACGTAAAGATTTGAAAAACTTTAGCGAAGAACGTTTACCTGCGCATTTGGCACGTTTAGATAAAATGAACATTAACTATTGGGTGCCAACACCAATTGGACAAAGTGATAAAAATTTAACCGGTGGCGAGTTTACGATCGATTTAAAAGTGCCGGTAACAGGTGGGAAAATTTATTATTCGATTGATTTATCCCGCCCTTCGGAAAACGCTTTCTTATACACCGGACCGATTAAAATTACCGTTCCACAGGGTGAGAAAAGAGTTTTGAAAACGATTGTTGTTACACCTGGCGGTAGAAGAAGTGTAACTACCGAAACGGTTTTAAATAACGGTGCACCTGATGTTAAGGCAGAAGCCAAGAAATAAAAAATAATTGCTTTAAAAGGCTAAAATCCTTAATTTGGGACAACCAAAAATGTCCCGAATTAAAATGAAACTACAGAAATATACATTACAGCATCTCTTGTGCATAACAGGGATGCTGTTTTGTTTCGCATGCACCGAAGATAAACCCAAAGAAGTTGCTACAGCTCCGGCAGTAGCCAGCAAAAATCCTTTTCCCTTTTATAAAGATATTGAAGTAAAACCCGGATTAAACTTCGAAATTGTAAGCTGGGGTAAAGGAGTCGATTCTATTGGCGGTTACCAGATTTTAATGTCCGATTCTATTCGTAATAATTACCGTTCAGCTGCAGTAGATCGCAAAGGTATCATCACCGATGCCTGGAACATGGACCTGGATAACGACGGAAATCCGGAGTTATACATTCAGTTGTTGAGCAAAAAAAATGCTTCCGACCTGAATGTTTTTGAATATGCAGGTGGCGATTTTAACAAAATCAGTTTCCCTTCTTTAAGTGCAAACCAAAAGAAAGGTTACACCGGCAACGATAAGTTTTTTATCAAAAATGGCGATCTTTTTCGCTCATTTCCGGCAAAAGATGCAGCCGATAGCACAAAAACAGTTACTAAAAGTTACCAGTACAGGTTAAGCGGAAACAGTTTTTCAACCAGTGAAGTAAAGCCGGAAGAAAACACCAAGGGCAGGAAGTAAGAGATTTATTGTAGATATTCGTCATTCCCAACTTGATCCGATCGTTATCGGATGGGAATCGTAATACTTTGACTATTGTGCTTTAAGATTCCCCCTTTGGCGGGAATGACAGTGTGGGTTAGTGATTGGTATTTCAGTATTTTTAAAAATGAATAAAGAACCTCAAAAGTTTTCAATTATCGATCGAATTAAAAGCTTTAAGTATGCC
Source organism: Sphingobacteriaceae bacterium (assembly GCA_965284455.1). GTDB lineage: Bacteria > Bacteroidota > Bacteroidia > Sphingobacteriales > Sphingobacteriaceae > Pedobacter. Next base: position 2,158,710 of record OZ260086.1, on the reverse strand, counting down.
TTTCAGGGCTTAAAACTGTTTTTTATCCACGATCATAATGGAAGGGTTCATCTTTTTGCGTCAATTGTTGCTATTGGTCTTTCTTTTTACCTCAAACTTTCGCCATTAGAGTGGATTGCTATCTTAGGTGTTATCTCGGCGGTTATTGTAGCCGAGATTTTAAATTCGGCGATCGAAAAACTGGCCGATGTCGTTTCTCCAGCCATTCATCCCAAAATTAAAGTCGTGAAAGATCTGGCTGCTGCTGCGGTTTTGGTTGCGGCATTTTTAGCGGTTGCCGTTGGCGCGATTATATTTATCCCTAAATTATTTTTGTAAGGCCAGCGTAGCAGTTCTCGATTCCTCCATTTTATCTTCGATAATCCGATCCCAGCGTGCCTGCATTTTATGGTTGCTGCCATGTTCGGTTTCTTCGTCGTAATTGCGCTGCATGGTATCGAAATACTCGCTAATCTGGTTGGCCAGCTCTGATATTTGCGCTTTATAATTGTTAACCGAATAATTGCGGTTTTTGAGCACCCTTTCGGCTTCAGCAAGCAAAATGTACTGGATATTTACATGGCCTTGTTCGTGGTGTAATAAACTGGCCCTGATTTCCGGATCTTTGATTTTATCCCACTTCACCCACGAACGGGTTTTATCAATTCTAACCTCGTTTTTAAGCTTAATTACAACACGGTTACGGTACACTGTGCTGCTGTAGCTGTACTCCCAGGTCATGGCGGTTAAAGCGAAAAAAGGCGAGCGTTCATCGGCTTTGCCTTTAAAATAGGTTTCCCAGTTCAGTTGTACCGGTTGGGTAAAATCCTGCTTAAAAGCAAAAGAAAATGGCAGTGCCAGTAAGAATAATATCGGTAAAATCAGCTTTTTCAATATTGTAAATTTAGTTTCAACAGTATACTGGTCTTGTTGTCTTTACGCTAACCAAACCAGAATAATTTTGTGTGTTGAATTTTACAACGAAAAAACCGTGCCTAAAATTGCTCGGGAGTAGAAATCTGTCCGCTGATGCGCTCAAATTTTTCGATTAGCAATGCAATTCTTTCTTTTTCCCTTTTCATTACTGCTTTTCGTAATATGGTTGAGCAGAAAATCATCCATAATGCAGTTAAACCTACGGCAATTACTTTTTGAGCGGTATTAAAGTGAGCCAATATTTCTACAAAATAAAATATGAGCCCCAGCGAAAGTGCAACCATATAAAACCAGTAAAGCGAGTTGTATAGTTTGTAACGGTTTAGTTGATAGGTCTTTAAGTTGTTTAAAAACTCGTTAGGATGGGCAGTAAAATCATTCTTTGCAATTAAACGGTAATCGCGGTAAAGGATTAAGGTATAAACGCCAATGGCAATAATGGTAATACTGATACCAACGTGTGTGGTCCACGATTCGAAATGGAAAAATATCCATAAGGCAGCAATGGCGATAAACGATAGCAGCATACCCCCAATGTTTAAAGCCGATTTTAGCTTCAAGCCATTTACCTCTTTCTTAGCTTGTTGCAGCATTTCGTCGGCAGAAACCTTAACTTCAACCTCGTGCTTTTGCCACAATTCCTGTATTTGATCAAACGCTTGCATACTGGCTATATAATTCTGTTAATTTTTGTTTAATACGGTGAATTTTTACCCTTAAATTGCCTTCGCTTATTCCCGAGATATCAGCAATTTCGTGGTATGGAAGTTCATCAAGTACCATGGTAATAATTAAACGGTCATTTTCTTCAAGTTTAGATATACACTTATAAAGTAAGGCAACCTGTTCGTTTTTTTCCGAAAATTCCTCTACTTTATTTTCTATAATGTTATCAGTCAATTCGTCTTTGGCCTGTCGCTTTTCCGATCGGAGATAAGTTAAACAGGTGTTTACTGCGATGCGATAAATCCACGTAGAAATCAGAGATTTGTTGCGGAATTTATCCAGATTTTGCCAGACCTTTAAAAAAGTTTCTTGTAAAAGATCGTTTGCAGCGTCGGTATCGCCGGTATAACCATAACATAAATGGAATATTTTTTTGGAATTCGAATCGAAGATCTGCTTAAATAACTTGTCTTTTTGTTCCATTCAGGAGATTATAGTTGCGTTTTAGATGATGGTGCACTTTTTTTGTTACACGAGAATGCGAAAATAATATATTTTTTGGTGCCTCCCGATATCAAAATTTGTTACAAGCAGTAAATATCGTAGTTTTACCGAATTAAGAGTGCCACAAACTTTTTTATTCATGAAGAAAAACAAACTCACGCTTTTTATTTTTATAGCGCTGATTGCTGGGATTGCAATGGGCTATATTTTAAACGTAAACTCCATCAATGTTTACAACCAGAATATCCTGAATGCCGATGCGAAGGTTAAAAGTATCGAGGTAAGCATTGCAAAATCGACTGATACAACCAGTGCAGTTTATACACAACTTAAAGTAGATAAAAAAGCTGCCGCCAAAATCAAAAAAGAAAACGAGGGAATAAGAGAGAAAAAACTGGAGTTTTTTACCCTGTTGAGTGATATTTTTCTGCGCCTGATTAAAATGATTGTTGCACCATTGGTATTTACTACCCTGGTGGTTGGAGTAGCCAAAGTAGGCGATATTAAAGCGGTAGGCCGTATTGGCGGTAAAACGCTGGGCTGGTTTCTAACCATGTCGTTAATGTCGCTGGTTTTGGGAATGATCCTGGTGAATTTATTTGAGCCCGGCAAACACATGAAATTATCGCTTCCGGATCATTTGGTTGACACGGGAATACAAAAAGCAGCCATGAGTGTTAAAGACTTTATCGCACACGTATTTCCAAAAAGTATTGCCGAATCAATGGCTACCAACGAGATTTTACAAATTGTGGTATTCTCGCTATTTTTTGGGGTAGCAACAGCAGCCATTGGTGATATGGGGCAGGTTGTTATCAAAGCTTTTGATGCCATTGCGCACGTTATATTAAAAATGACCGGTTATGTAATGAACTTTGCACCACTTGCTGTTTTTGGGGCCATGACAGCGATTATTGCCAAGCAGGGTTTAAGTGTATTAAATACCTACGCCATTTTTATAGGTGAGTTTTACTTTGGTTTAGCAATTCTTTGGGGCTTACTCATATTTCTGGGGTTTCTCGTGCTGAAAAAGCGGATTTTCCGTCTGGTAAACGATATGAAAGAACCTGCGGTATTGGCTTTTAGTACGGCCAGTAGCGAAGCGGCCTATCCAAAAACAATGCTTTTACTGGAGCGTTTTGGCTGTAAAGATAAAATTGTAAGCTTTGTGTTGCCATTGGGCTACTCGTTTAACCTGGATGGTTCGATGATGTATATGACCTTTGCCTCGTTGTTTATTGCGCAGGCTTATGGCATTCATTTAGGTTTTGAGCAGCAAATTTCGATGCTGTTAATCCTGATGTTAACCAGTAAAGGTATTGCCGGTGTGCCAAGGGCATCGTTGGTGGTTATTGCCGGTACCATTGCCAGTTTCAATATTCCTGAAGCAGGTTTAGCCTTGTTAATCGGTATCGATCCGTTACTGGATATGGGCCGTTCGGCAACCAACGTGGTGGGTAACAGTATTGCAACCGCTGTAGTAAGTAAATGGGAAGGGGAGCTTAAGGAGAGTAGTGAGTCTTAAATTGGGAGTTTTGAGTCAGAAACATGCAATCATTCAAAAAAACGGTCATTCTTTCACTAAATAATTCAGTAATTCGTTCATTCAATAATTAATATAAAAAGTGTCAAGCAGAGGAAAAAAAATATTCTTAGCCATTACCATCATCGTTCCGATGATTATTTATTGTTACATCTATTATAAACCAATTATCCAGAATGCGCCTTTCCGTAAAAAGGATTTTGTATCTATGGAATACAAGTGGGGCATTAAAGATACCTTAGAAAACCATTATAACTCAGCTACTGGCGAATATCAGTATGTAAACGGTGCAGATTCGGTAATTAAGAAGAAAATCTTTTTAAAGAGCGATGATATCCTTTACATACACGGTAAGGCCAACGAAATTGGTCTCTGGAATTTTCCGGATACCATTGGTAAAAAAAGCGAAAAATCGATGACAGTGCCACGATATGATTTATTGTTTAAGTACAAAGAAAAAACAAAGCATGTAGTGATGTATGGCGATTTTGATGGTAATCCCAAATTATTGGATGCTGCTGTACAAATGCGCAAAGTTATTGATCAAACCTTGCTGCAGGCCGAGAAGAGAAGCGCAAAGTAAAATTATTGGTTTAATATTATATTGAAAGACCTTAATCAAAGCAGATTAAGGTCTTTTTTGTTTAGGATGTTTTCGTATATTTACGATATATTCGTAAGTATGGAAAAATTAAAATTGCAGGAAGAAGAAGCGATGCTGGCTGTTTGGCAGATTGGGAAAGGCTTCATCAAAGATTTTATGGATGTACTTCCTGAGCCTAAACCTCCTTACACTACGCTGGCATCAACAATTAAAAATCTGGAGCGTAAAGGCTATCTGGTAAGCGAGCGTTTTGCCAATGCTAACCGTTACAGTGCAAAGGTTAAAGAAGTAGAATACAAAAAGCGGTTTATGAGTGGCTTTGTTAATAATTATTTTCAAAGTTCCTATAAAGAGCTGGTTGCATTTTTTGCCAAGGATAAAAAGATCAGCGCCGAAGAACTTAAAGAGATTATAAATTTAATCGAGAACCCTGAAAAGTAAAGGCTATGCCACATTTCTTTCTCATTTTATTGAAAATTAACCTGGTGCTGATTTTGTTTTCGGCTACCTATTACCTAGTGTTGCGCAGGCTTACATTTTACTCGCTTAACAGGGCTTTCCTGGTGTTTGGTATTGTCTTTTCTTCTGCGTATCCTTTTATTAACCTTAGCGGTTTTTTGACTGGCCGTAAATCAGTACCCGCATTTGTTCCGGAGTTGAACCAACAGGTAAGCCAGCTGGTAAAACAAAATGCTGTGCCGTTTATCTGGCAAATACTTTCGATACTTTTTTATGCAGGCGTGGTTTTAATGGCACTGCGTTTACTGTTACAATTCATTTCCTTGTACCGCATGCATCAAAACTCTTCGCCCGATAAGCTGAACCAGTATCCGGTAAGAATATTGACCGAAGAGGTGAGTCCCTTCAGTTTCTGGCAAACCATTTACATTAATCCAGGTCTGCACAAAAAGGAAGATTTGCCCAATATCCTTGAGCATGAGAAAGTACATGTAGAGCAGTGGCATACATTAGATATTATCCTGGCCGAAATTTGCGTGGTTTTTTACTGGTTTAACCCTGGTGTTTGGCTGATGAAAAAGGCTGTACGCGAAAATATTGAGTTTATTACCGACGCCCGCATTTTAAGAAAGGGAATCGATAAAAAGGCATATCAATATAGTTTGCTGGATGTAGGCACTTTGCAACCATCAGTGGCAATTGTTAATAATTTCAACCTTTCTGATCTGAAAAAACGGATTAAAATGATGAATGCCAGGCGCTCATCGAAGGTGAATTTAACCCGCTATATGCTGGTATTGCCTGTTTTAATGTGCGTTACACTGGCTTTTACCATTGATAAGAAAGCAGTTGCGAAAAGTTTGGCTCCCTTAACCAAAATGGTGGTTAACGTAATACCACATAAGGAAGCTGAGGCTGTTGTACAGGCCAAAACCAGTATGAGAATCAGGAATAAGAGAAAAGCAGCCTCACCTTTGGTGAAAAAAACAGATACGGCTACTAAACTCACTTTGGTTTTTAAACGGATAGATAGAGAAGGCGATTCGGTACAGCACCAGATAAGCGAGATGATGAAAAAAATGGTTGGCAATGTTAAATTCGATTTTAAAACAGATGGCAACCTGAGCAAAAGAACCTTTGTTAAACATTTCACCTTTACTGATTCCGTTCCAACTAACGAAAAAATTGAACAGATTATGCTTGCTGATCAGGCCAATATGGGCTTAGGAAATGTTCCTGATTCCAAAGGAAAAAAAGTAACTGCTGTTTTCATCATGAAATCTACCATCAATACGAAGCAGGCTGGTGAGAATGTGAAAGATAAATCAGAAGTAAGAGATACATCGGTTACCAGTACAGCTTATTATTTAAACGGGAAAAAGGTGAGCAAAGCAGCGCTTGATAGACTTAACCCCAATATGATTATGGATATTAAACTGGATCAAAACAGACAATTTATTCAGATCAACACCAAGCCATAATAAGTTATTGGGGGTAGCCACCTTAAGTCAGCGGGGAAATATTAGCATGTTGCCATTTTTCCCGCAGATCAACCGATTTAACAGATCTAAAAAGAATTTACTGCGTTTATCATCCTAAATCTGCGGGAAATGAATTCAATTATCAATTGCTTAAGCTTAAAAATTAAACGTAGCCTTCAGCATGGCCACCCTTCCGGGGATGTAATATGTGCCGGTAGTTAGCGCGTTTGCTGAAAGATAAATGGTATCAAAGCTTTTGATGTTGGTTAGGTTGGTTATCCCAAATTCAATATCGGTTTTCATTTTTAACCATTTGTACCGCATGTTCGCATCAGCAAAAAGATACTTCAAATCTGGCTGCGAGGATTGCCGGGTAAAAAGGTGTTCGGCAGATAAATTTAAATACACATTTCTGATCGTAGTGATGGCTAATGCAGACTGCTGCCTCAATTGCTTAAAATTTGTTTTTATTCCATTGGTTACCATTGCTTTATTATCGGTAATGGCAAAATTAGCGTTGTACGACCAGTTGATGAAGTTTGTAAGCTTAGCTTCAATTCCAGCTTTATAGGCTATAGTTTGCGTGTTAAAAGGCAATAGCGCATTATTCTGCAACTGACTGTACCTGCTTTGTGCAAAACTTACTCCGGCATTTACCGTGCTTTTTAAACTAAACAGGTATTTGCTCGCATTTGCGGCCAGCGAGAGGCTACGGATATGGTTATTTAATGGCAATACAATTTTCTGCTGAATGTTGTTGCTTAAGTTGTAGGCAGAAATGGTACTCAATTCGGTGTCGCTGTAATTAGCCGTTAAGTTGGCAAACAGCATTTGCATGGCCTTTCTAAAATTAAAGTCAGCACCTACATTGTGTGTTTTGGATTCAGCAATCGGTGCATCGTTCGAAAACAGCGACCGGTAGTTCTTCAAAATGGTGCCACGGTAAACATCGTTAATGCCTCCCAGGTCGTTTCTGAAACTATAATTTGCTGTTACATAGTTTTCTGTACTGGTTTGGTATTTTACGTTAAGTGCCGGATTTATAAATAGTTTGTTCAGGCTGTTATCCAGTTGATTTAGGGCATCGCTATAATTGATCAGGTTGTAGCTTAACGGCAAGCTTAAACCTGCTTTTAGCTTATCGCTGGTGTACTCGTAGCTTGCCTCAGTATAGAGCTTTGTTTTTAACCAGTCGAGATCGTTTACCGTACTGCCCGTAACCGGCTCCGTTTGCTGGTTGTTTTGTGTACGGTAGAGCTCTGAATTAAGCTGTTGCTGCTGTACATTGAAGCCTGCCTTATAGGTTTGCACAAAATTGTTTTTCACAAAAGCGAAAGATGCATAATTGTTGGTATACCAGGTTGGTATTTTAATGTATTGTGTTAAGCCGAGATAGCTGTTTCCGTTGTTTAAGATATCGGCGTTGAGCCCAGGTGTAATATTTAATGTTTCCTGTTGTGTGGTCCGGTTTAAGTAGGAGTACAGGTTAATCACATCTTCCGATTTCAATTTTTTCCGGTAATTAAATTCGTTCGACAAATCGAAGGTTTCTTGTTTAAGTACCTGGTTGGCCGCTACATTGTTAATTACAAAACCCGATGTGGTTTTAAAAGGTGTATATTCTAATACCAGATTGTTGTTCAGGTAGTATTGATCGGCATTTCCGTTTAAGTTAAACTGTGCCCTCAGTTTTTGCGGATTGATGGCATTGTTCTGTGTTTCCGTGTAGCGGATGATTTGATCGGGCAGATAAGTTTCCGAAAATTTATTATATTCCTGACCTCGCTGGTCATATAAATACGAAATATTAGCCCTCAGCTGCATGTCGGGGTTAAACTTATATAAATTGTTCAGGTTAATCAGCCCCGCTTTGTTAAAAAGGTATCTGCTTTGCGGTAACGATGGCACCCCGGCAGCACCTGTTGAAAGGAGCCCGCTGGGTTTGTCGTTATCCAGTTTCTTTAAATAGTCGGAAAAATTGTGCGCGGTAAGGTCACCACCCGGATCAATCCCGATGTTATTGCCCTTGATGTTGTTAATAAACTTCAGTTTTTTATTAAACAGCATGGCAGTAAGGTTTTCGTCAAAGCGGTTGGGCATACCGGCACCAACAGTAGCGTCGCCCATTACCTTAAGCTTAGCTTCATCTTTAATGACCAGGTTTAGGGCAACATCATCACTCATGTTATTTTTGCGCATCATTTTAATGGGCTGGTCGTTTTGGATTACCTGTACTTTATCAACTGCGCCATGTGGGATACTTTTGGTGCCAATATTGTATTTATCGTCTAACAAATTATCGCCATCCACGTAAAGGTTCGAAATCGATTTCCCGTTATAGCTGATTTTGCCATCCTCAGCAACCTCTACACCGGGCATTTTTTTCAGTACATCGCCAATGCTTCTGTCTTGCTTATCGGCAAAATCAGAAGTGCGGTAGTTTAAGGTGTCGCCCCGGGCAGTCAACGATGGCCTCTTAACGGTAACCGTTTCCAGTGTGGTTTCGCTGTGCTGCAAAGTCAGGTCGTAATTTTTAGCGGCATCGGTTACTGTAGTAATCAGCTTTTTAAAACCAATGCTCGAAGCTTCAATTTTATAACCGGCAATCTGATCGTTTTTAAGCTCAATACTAAAAGCGCCATTTTTGTTGGTACGCGCAAAGTTAATGATATTGCCTTCTGCATCTTTTAAAGTTACGTTAACCGATTCGACGGGCTTGCCGCTGGCATCTTTTACCATCCCTTTAAGTGGTTTCTGGGCAAAAAGCGAAAAAGCTGCCAGCAGGAGCCAGCAGGTTAAAACGAGCTTTCTCATTTTTTGTCTTCAATTTCTATCGGGTTGTTTACTTCTGGTTTAGCTGCCGTTGCACCTGCCGGACGGGGTGCCTGGTTGGTTCTGAACGAGCCTTGCATACCGCTTGCCGCCATTTGTGCCTGCATAAAGCCTTGTGGGTCTTTATCCCGGGCAGCTTTAAGTTTATCGAGCTCTTTGCGGGTCGTTTTTATCGCATCAGCAGGCAATTTAATTTCTGGCCCGAGGTAGCTGGTACTCACATCTATACCTACAATTTTTACTGCGCCCACTCCGCCGTTCGGAGCTGCTATTCTTACATCGCCATCCGAGTTGGCTGTAGCATCTGCATCTTTTACATTTTCAAGTCCTGCAAACTCAAATTTCACTTCTTTTTTATCGTCGTAAGCTTCTACAATTAAGCCGGGTAGTCCATTTAATTTCCACGGACCGCTTTGAAAAGGAATTTCGGTAGCAAACCAGGCAGTCCAGTTGCGGCCTTTAAAACGTGCAGTAGCTTTCTGGCAAGGTACTCCCGAAAAGTTCATCGTATCTTTCAAAATCTTCCATTCGATGGCTGCTGCGGGCTCTTCAACCAGGTAGTTGTTAAACAGGCGTTCTTTAGTAATCATTTTATGTTCGCTGGCAAAGAAGAAATAATCTTCCTGGGTAAGCGGGGCTTTCATTTCGCTTTTTACTTCGATTTTCATGTTGCCGTTGCCCGTTTGGTTTTTAATTTGTTCCTGTATCTGCTTTTGCATATTCAGCGCCTGGTTCAGCTTATCATAACTGGTGTAAACTGAGGCATTCTTACCGGTTACCAGTAACATGTTTTCTACTTTGGGTTGATTTCTTTGGGTGGTATCTCTTACGTGAGTAAAAGTGTAACGCACCCTGGCCAATGCTTTATCGGCTTCCTGTGCATGCGCGGAGAGTAAAACGGCCGTAGCCAGACAGGTAATTAAAATTCGTTTCATGGTATAGGTATTTAGTTATCTATTTAGTTTTCGTAAATCTACGAAATATTCGTAATAAGATTGCTGTTTAACATTTTTTAACAGATGACCGTTTTATTGATTTGGAAAAGGAGCGGACAGGAGTACTTGGCAGCTTGTAGTCCCGCTTTCCATTGCAAGCACCGCCGAAAAAGCGGAGGCTTTCCATTTCTATCGGGTTTATAAACAAAGTAGGTGCTACAAACCAGGAGGGGGCTAAAATGCTTATCTTTGTCTTCCGGAAAATTTAGTTGAGGGAGGTAAATGAACGCCTAAGCAGGGCTAATGACCGGGAGATCTTTTTAACGAAAAATATTTTCGATATCTATTTGTGTGTTAATTGAAATTGTTCTATATTTGCACCTCGTTAAATAAAAATTAAAAAACTAATATTTAAACAATGTACGCAATAGTAAATATAGCAGGGCAGCAATTTAAAGTTGCTAAAGACCAGCACCTTTTTGTACACAGATTGCAAGGAGATGAAGGCGCTAGTATTGAATTTGATAATGTATTGTTGGTTGATAACGGTGGTGCAATTACTGTAGGTGCTCCTGCAGTTAAAGGTGCTAAAGTTTCAGCTAAGATCGTATCTCATTTAAAAGGTGATAAAGTAATCGTTTTCCACAAAAAACGTAGAAAAGGTTACAAAAAGAAAAACGGTCACCGCCAGTTTTTCACTAAGATTCAGATCTCTGACATCACGTTATAATTAATTGTTAACCCAATAATCCGCTTTTAGCGGGTTACAAAATATAAAATCATGGCACACAAAAAAGGAGCCGGTAGTTCGAAAAACGGACGTGAATCGCATAGTAAGCGTTTAGGTATTAAAGTTTTCGGTGGTCAGTTAGCTATCGCAGGAAATATTTTAGTACGTCAACGTGGTACAAAACACCATCCTGATAAAGGCGTTGGTATTGGTAAAGACCATACTTTATTCGCTTTAGTTGATGGTACTGTTGTTTTCAAAAAGAAACAAGATAACAAATCATATGTTTCAATTCTTCCTATCACTGATGCTGAAATCGAAGCAGCAATTGCTAAACCAGCTGCTAAAAAAGCAACTGCAAAGAAAGAAGTTGTAGCTGAAGTTGAAGCAGCACCTGCTAAAAAAGCACCAGCAAAAAAAGCAGCTAAAAAAGACGAATCTACTGAAGAAGCTGCAGCTGCAGAATAATTTAGTACGAAACAAAATATAAAAAAGGTTCTGATGAAAATCAGGACCTTTTTTGTTATACGGTTTATCGGTTCATTGGTCATTTGTTCACTAGCCATTAGTTTATTGGTTCATGCTTTCGCTTAACTGACTTCGGACTCCTGACTGCCGACTCCGGACTCATTTGTTAAACCCTGTTAAATAACAAAAATTAACATTTCCGGCCTGTAGATTTGGGTATTGATTTTAAAATAAATCCCCAATGAATCTGAAAAAAATATCCTTATTAATTCCACTACTAATTTCTGGCCGCTTATTGCATGCACAAGAGGTTGAAGAAAATATCAGGATGGTAAAACCTTTTAAAGCTGATGGTATAGCGACTGAATGGAGCGAACCGCTTAATCAGTATAACGATGCTACACGGCTGGCCTTTGCACTGGCTAACGACGATCAGAATCTGTACATCATTATCGAATCTTTAGACCCACAAACTACGTTTAGCGTGTTAAGAGGTGGCATTACCTTAAACATTAATACTGAGGGCAAAAAGAAGGATGGGATGAAATTAACCTTTCCGCTAATGGAAAGGCCACCGATGCCCAAAGATGGTGATGAATCGCCAGATCATCAGCGGGAGCACCCTGATGCAGATGGCGGGGTACACGATCAATCAATAATGAACAAAAGTATCCGCATTTCGGGTTTCAAAAACATTGCTGATGGCGATTTACCTGCAGATAACCAGAGCGGAATTGAAACCGGTATGAGTATTCATCCCAATAAAGACCTGATTTATGAACTGAGTATTCCATTAGCGCAATTGGCTGTTAATCTTGACACGAAAAAGCCATTGGTTTATAATATCAAAATTAATCGGCCGAATAAAGCTGAAATGCATAAAGAAGGCAGACCCGAAGGAGGCGAAAGACCTGGTGGCGGTATGTCGAGAGGTGGAAGATCTGGTGGCGGAATGGGCGGCGGCGGTGGCCGAGGTCAAAGACCTCCGGGTAGTATGGAATCTACTGCTAAACCGGCTGATTTCTGGATTAAATATAAGCTGGTTAAAGGGTAGGACTTAGAGGTAAATCGTCATCTCGACTGGAGCGCAGCGCAATGCCTGCCCGTACAGGCGGGGAGAGATCTATAGCTGTAATATGTAGATTTCTCGGCTAGGCTGCACTCCGCTCCTTTAGATTTGTTTTATTAATTTAGAATGAGAAGGAGACAGAAGTAAACTACACTTCGCTCAGAGCAAAGGCTCATATTTCGATTCAGACTTCTGTCTCCCTTTCATCAGTGCCTCAGATAGAAATTAGGGCTAGAGACCCATTATCAAGGAGTTGAGTTAGCTGATGGAATTCTCATTTCACTTCTTAAAACAAATTTATGAAAAAGATTTTTATTGGTATCGACATCAGTAATCTGACATTGGATATTTGTATCAAAAAAGATGGTCAGCTCCAATACTTTACAATCCATAACCAGATAAAAGCTATTAAGGCTTTCTTTAAAAAACACACTACTGAAGGAAATGTAATAGCTATGGAGAACACGGGCCGTTATAACTGGAACCTTTATGAGGTGCTGGCTAGCTCAAATTTCCAAGTGTACATTATTCCCCCGGTACATTTAAAAATGAGTCTGGGGCTTTCCAGAGGGAAAAATGATAAGGTTGATGCGCTTCGTATTTGCAGCTACATCGAAAAGAATCAAGCTGAAAGTATAATATGGAAACCCTCTTCAATAGTTGTACGCCAGCTTAAAGTATTGTTAACCGAGCGCCAATCAAGGATAAAAATGAAAAGTCAACTTATCAGACAACAATACGACTACCGGCTTATGAAAACATTGGCATTGGATAAAGACCTTTTAAGCCTCAATAAACAGCTAATCAAAGCTATAGAGATACAAATACTGAAGATTGAAGCAGATATCGAGAAAAGCATCCTGGGCGATCAGGAACTTAAAAAACAATCTGAGCTAATTAAATCTGTTCCAGGTGTGGGAAAAGTAGTTTCCTGGACTTTAATAGCTAAAACAGAAGGATTCACTACAATTAGTGACTCAAGGAAATTGGCCTGTTACTGTGGGGTGGCTCCCTTTGATTATCAATCAGGGGAAGATCCAGGGTATCGATGTTTGCCGATAAAAATATGAAAACCCTACTGCATTTGGCAGCAATGAGTGCCATAAGGCTTAATAATGAACTAAAGATGTACTACCAAAGAAAAGTTGGGGAAGGAAAAAATAAAATGAGTGTTCTAAATGCTGTTAGAAACAAAATCATTCATCGAGTATTTGCCGTAATTAAAAACCAAACCATTTATAAAAATGATTTGGTTTTATCATAGAAATCGAAATGACGCTAAGAAGAGAGGGGCGATCAGCCCCCTAAAAAACTTAAAGCAATTAAGCACTTTTTTAATACTCCCTTGCCATTAACTGGTTGGTGAGCGTTAACAGGCTGGCTTTTCTTTCTTCATTCACATTTATTTGCGCAAATAAAGCCAGGGCTTTATCACGGTAATGGTTCATGTGTTCTTTGGCAATTTGCTGTATATCCAGTGTATCATAAACAGTTTTAACTGTTTCTACCTTTTCTTGTGCATCAAAGTCTTTGTAGGCAGTCCAGGTGTTTAAAACAGCCTTGGTATCACCTTCTGCAAGTTCGAAAGCTTTTAGTAGCAAGAAAGTCTTCTTATTGGCAATAATATCGCCACCAACCTGCTTGCCAAATTTTTCGGGGTCGGCATATACATCTAAAATATCATCCTGCAGTTGAAAGGCAATGCCAATATTTTCGCCAAATTGCTCAATCAGACTGGCATCTTTTGCTGATGCGCCGGCAATGATAGCTCCTAATTTAAGCGCACCACCCAATAGTACAGCCGTTTTTAGTCTGATCATGTTGATGTATTCTTCGATACTCACATCATCACGCCCCTCAAATTCCATATCCAGTTGCTGCCCCTCACAAACACCCTGTGCAGTTGCGTTAAAAGTATCCAGCACATCTTTAAGGAAAACAGGATTTACTTTAGCGAGGTTTTTATTGGCTTCTACCATCATTACATCGCCACTTAAAATGGCAACATTGGTACTCCATTTTTCGTGTACTGTTGCCTGGCCTCTGCGTAGTGGCGCATTATCCATAATGTCATCGTGTACAAGGGTAAAATTATGGAAAACTTCAATTGCCATCGCTGCATGAACAGATTCATTAGCATCTGCGCCAAACAATTCGGTAGCCATAAGTACCAATAGCGGTCTTACACGTTTGCCGCCAAGGTTAATAATGTAACTTATTGGATCGTAAAGTTGCTTCGGGTGATCTGGAAACTTTAAATTTTGTATTGCTGTATCTAAAATTTGTTGTAATTGTTCTGTAGTATGCATGCTTTTACTTAAACATTGTGTGTTGGGCACAAATGTCTTAATTTTTTAATCAGGAATAAGGGTAAAATCGATTTGGCGCTTAGAAAGGTCCACTTTTTTTACACGGATCATCACTTCATCACCCAGTTGGTATTTTTTCTTCTTTCTTTGGCCTACAATACAGTAATTTTTTTCGTCAAGAACGTAAAAATCGTCAGATATATCGCGTAAACGGATCATGCCTTCGCATTTATTCTCTTCAATTTCAACATACATGCCCCATTCGGTAACGCCCGAAATAATGCCTTTGTACGCAGTACCAATATTATTTTCCAAATATTCGGCCTGTTTGTATTTAATCGAAGCCCTTTCTGCATCAGCAGCCCGTTTTTCCATTGCCGACGAATGTACAGACGCTACTTCGTAAAACTCCATATCGGCCGATTTTCCGCCATCTAAATAGGTTTGCAGTAAACGGTGTGCCATCACATCGGGGTAACGACGGATAGGCGAGGTAAAGTGGGTATAATATTCGAAAGCCAGACCGTAATGACTGGTTTTTTTTGTAGTATAAATGGCTTTGGCCATAGAACGGATGGCCAGGGAGGTTAAAATGTTCTGCTCTTTTTTGCCTTCCACCTCGCTCATTAAATGGTTTAGCGATTTGGCAATTTCCTTATCCGATTTGGTATTGATTTTATAACCAAAGCGGGAAGCAAAGTTGGCAAATGTATTTAGGGTTTCCATGTTTGGCGAATCGTGTACCCGGTAAACAAATGTTAATTTTTGTTTACCCTTGCTCTTTTTGGCAATAAATTCAGCCACTTTGCGGTTGGCCAAAAGCATGTAGTCTTCAATTAGTTTGTGGGCATCTTTACGCTCTTTTACGTACACGCCTATAGGTTTACCGGCTTCATCGAGCTTAAATTTAACTTCGGTACTCTCAAAGCTGATGGCACCGTTTTTAAACTTGCGGTCGCGAAGAATGTAGGCCAACTCGTTCAGTTTAAGTATTTCGGTGGTGTAATCGCCGGTTTTGGTTTCAATTACTTCCTGAGCTTCTTCATAAGCGAATCTCCGGTCTGAATGGATAACTGTTCTGCCATACCATTCATTTTGGATGTTTGCCTGCTCATCGAGCTCAAAAACAGCTGCAAAACACAGTTTATCTTCGTGCGGGCGAAGTGAGCATACACCGTTACTTAAGCGCTCAGGGAGCATCGGGATTACGCGATCAACCAGATAAACAGAGGTTGCACGGCTGTAAGCTTCTTTATCAAGCTCGCTTCCCTGAATTACATAATGCGAAACATCTGCAATGTGAACACCTATTTCGTGGTTTCCGTTTGGTAATTTCTGGTAGGAAATGGCATCATCAAAATCTTTGGCGTCAGCCGGATCAATGGTAAAAGTTAGAACATTTCTAAAATCCTTGCGTTTGGCAATTTCAGCTGCCGGAATTTCTTCGGGAATGGCATTGGCTTCTCTTTCTACCTGCGGCGGAAATTCTAAAGGAAAACCATATTGCGCTAAAATGGCATTCATTTCGGTATTGTTTTCGCCCTGGTTACCCAGTACATGTTTAACAATACCAATTGGGTTTTTAGCACTTTCAGGCCAATCGGATAGGGTTACCAAAACCCTTTGTCCGCTTTTTGCACCATGCGTATCGGCCAGTGGTACAAAAATATCGTGCATCATTTTTTTATCGTCGGCAATTACAAAGGCAAAGCGGTCTGAAATTTTAATGACTCCGGTAAAATCTGATTTGGCCCTTTTAATGATTTCGATTACTTCGCCGTCATTTTTGCGGCCACTCTTTTTGGCAAATACGTAAGCTTTTACGGTATCGCCATGTAAGGCATTTTTCAGCTTGCGGGGCGCAACAAAAATGTCTTTTTCAAACTCATCTTCGGGTACGATATAAGCCGAACCATCGGCAGTCATATCAACGGTACCGATAATGAAGTTTTGAAGTTCTTTAAGTTTAAATTTTCCTTTTTCAGGCTCTAAGAAAATACCATTGTTTTTTCCTTCTTTTAATATCTCTAAAATCGTTTCTCTTGATTCCTGATCGTTTAGGTTTAGTTTGGCTGAAACCTGTTTGTAATTGAGTAGTTGATTATTGTTTTTTTCAAAAACATCACTAACCAATTGATTCAGAACCAATTTTATATTTGCCGATTTTTTCTTTGCCATACGCTAAACTGAATTTACCGAAGATACAGAAAAGATAGGGAAGTGGCGGGTTTTGGGCGTAAAAATGGAAGAGGGATGATGTAAAATGGAAGATGGATGAGATGAAATGGAAAATGGATGATGGGATGGACGAGTAAATTACTATTTTGTTAATTTAAGTTTTACATAGGTAATGTTTTTGCGCTCTGCTGTGTAACTGAGGTGAATATTGCCTTTTTTATCCTGAATAATGGCTGGGTAGCTGTATTCGCCTTTTAAATGATTTTCGAGGGTATAAATATCTTTCCAGTTTTCGCCATCTGTGGATATGGCCAGCTTTAATACAGCCCGGCCTTCCCACCAGTTTTTTCCAGCCGTTAGTGGATTGTAAACGAGCAATTGCCGGCCATCTTGTAAACTTACGGCATCGCTGCCCGAATTTGGGTTAGGTAGTTGTGTGGGCTTAAGTTTAGACCAGGTTTCGCCTTCATCAGCCGACCAGCTTTCTACGATTACATTTTGCCTGCTTCTGCACAGCAGTTGTAATTTGCCATAGGGATAGCTAAGAATAGAGGGCTGAATAACACCAAAAGTATCGCAATTGATATTGATTTTTCTCCAGTTTTTACCTTTGGCATCTGATTTTTCGATGTGGATATGCCATGTTTTTTCATCCAGGCTTTCGGTGCTTGATGGGTAGAGGATTTTTCCGTTTGCCAATTGTATGGGTTTATTTTTAATAGGCCCTAAAAAATCTTTAGGCAGTTTTTGAGCTTTTGACCAGGTTTTGCCATTGTTGGCTGATGTTTTATATTCGGCCCACCAGGTACGTGGATTTTGACCTACTTTGTAGTGCAAAAATAAGGTGCCGTTTTTTGCTTTAAATAATACCGGATTCCAGCAGGCGAAACGACTGGTGTCGTTTTGTATGCCGTTGGCAATTTCAACGGGCCGACTCCATTCTGTGCCGTTTTTTATAGCCGACCAGATAATTACATCTTTACTGCCTTCGTGCTTGCCTCCAAACCAGGCCGCCAAAATTTCTCCGTTTCCGAGGTCAACGAGGGTGGAAGCATGACAAGCTTCGAAAGGAACCTGTTTAAAAACGGGGCCTGATTGCACAATCTCTACTTTTTGCGCATAAGTGTTTAAAGCGAAAAACAGTAGGGTAACTATAAAAAGAAATCTAAACATATTTTATTGGTGCCCTGGAATGGCTGCTATAAGTTTTTGGGTATAAGCGGCCTTAGGTGAGTTGAATAACTGCTCAGGAAAGCCCTCTTCTTCGATTTTTCCTTTGTTCATCACTAAAATACGATCTGAAATGTGTTTTACCACGGCCAAATCGTGCGAAATGAAAATATAGGTCAGGCCAAATTCTGCCTGTAATGATTTGATCAGGTTAAGCACCTGTGCCTGAACGGAAACATCGAGTGCCGATACCGATTCATCGCAGATGATGAATTTAGGTTGCAGCGCCAATGCGCGGGCAATTACGACACGCTGCCGCTGGCCGCCACTAAATTCGTGCGGATAGCGGTTGTAATGTTCGGGTTTTAGGCCAACCTTATCCAACAATTCCAGTACTTTTTGTTTTCTTTCTGCATCGTTTTGATAAAGCCGATGTACCTTTAGGGGTTCCAGTATGGATTGGCCGATGCTTAGTTTCGGATTTAGCGAAGCATAAGGATCCTGAAAAATGATCTGGATATCTTTTCTTAGCTTTCTCAGTTCGCTTTTGCCCAGGTGGGTAATGTCTTGTCCGTTAAATAAAATGCTACCCGATGTTGGCTGGATAAGCCTTAAAATGGTACGGCCTAAGGTTGTTTTTCCGCAACCCGATTCGCCTACAAGCCCCAAGGTTTCGCCTGGGAAGACTTCAAAATTAATCTGGTCTACTGCTTTAACATAATCGGTCGTTTTACCGAACAATCCGTTGCGGATAGGGTACCAGGTGCATAGCTCTTTAACTTGTAACAATGGTTTTTGCTGGTAAAGTATTTCCCGCCGTTGAGCAATTTCAGTTGCTGTGAGCTGGTTCGATGGCTGTAAATAAGCAGGTATATCACCGGTTTCGTTGTTTAAAAAGTCGGCTACAACAGGTAATCTTTTTAATTGCAGATGTGGTGAAGGCCTGCAGGCCAGTAAACCTTTGGTATAGGGATGTTGCGGATTTTCGAACACTGATTTTGCTGGTCCCTGCTCTATAATTTCGCCCTTATACATCACCGCAACTTCATCGGCAATTTCGTTTACCACTCCTAAATCATGCGAAATAAAGATCATGGCCATATTGCGCTCTGTTTTAAGTTTAAGCAGCAATTGCAGGATGGTTTTTTGTACCGTAACATCCAGGGCGGTTGTAGGTTCGTCGGCGATAAGCAATTTTGGGTTGCAGCTCAATGCCATGGCAATCATTACCCGTTGTTTTTGCCCGCCAGAAATCTGGTGCGGATAACTGTCAAATATTTTCTCGGGTCGGGGAAGCTGAACTTCGTTAAATAAGGCAATAGTTTGCTTTTTCGCTTCGGCTTTACCTACTTTCTGGTGCAGGATAATGGCTTCTGCCACCTGATCGCCGCAGGTAAAAACCGGATTTAGGGAAGTCATGGGTTCCTGAAAAATCATCGAAATCTGATTCCCTCTAATTTGCCTGATTTCGCTGGTATTTAAGTTAAGCAAACTAATGTGGTCAAAATCAATATCGCCGGTAATTTTTGTAATGTGTTCATCATGTAAACGCATAATTGAAAACGAGGTAACCGATTTACCAGAACCCGATTCGCCAACAATGCCCAAAACAGTGCCCTTTTTTACATTAAAGCTGATTTTTTTAACGGCGCTGAACCATTTTTTATCCTCCTGGTTATAGAAATCGATATTTAAGTTCTCAACGTTTAACATTAAATTTTAGCGATTATGATTTCTTTCGATCCATTTTCCAGACTATTGCACTCATCTAAATGATAGTGGCAACCTGCTGGAGTTTCGTTTTGTGCCAGAAAAAGCAGGTGTTTTGCTAATGAGATTAATCCTGCCTGGTTTGCACTAATCACTATCTGATCATTGATTACCTCAGTTCTAATCATAAACCCATCCTCCCAGCTGGAAACAGCACCACTTTCTCTGGAGTATTTCGGGATGTTTAGTTTTAGTTCTCTCATCAGGCTACAATGGTAATGTTTTCTGCTGAAATTATGTCCATTCCTTTAAATTTTAACAATACCTGGGCCGTAGTAATTACATCTTTCTGGCAATAGGTAACAATCCGCGGGAGGTTCTTTTCTTCGTAGTATACCTGTTTCACCTGACTGCCGTTGATATCGTCTTTTGGGGTGGGAATATCCAGAATGGTGGCAAGCAGGTTGAGTGAGGTGAAATGTTTGTGGTCACCAAACTTCCAGAGCTCCATGGTATCGATGTGGTTTACTTCCCATGGCTTTTTACCGGCTAACTGCAACTGGACCGGAATTTCGATGCGGTTAATTAAAAGCCTGCGGCATAGGTATGGAAAATCAAACTCTTTTCCGTTGTGGGCGCAGAACATTAAGTTTGGTGTTTGTTTATTGAGTAATGCCGAAAATTGGAGGAGTATTTCTTCTTCATCATGACCAGAAAAAGATTTGATCCGCAGTTTGTTTGTTTTTTCTTCTGTATAGAAAATGCCCAGGCTTATGCAGATGATTTTACCAAATTCGGCCATTATACCTGCGCGTTCGTAAAATTCTTCTGCACTTTGGTCGTTGTTACGCTGGTAATGTGTTTTATGTTCCCAAAGCTCCTGAAAATTGGGCGGTACTTCCTGAAAAGATGGGTACTGCGGAACGGTTTCGATATCGATAACCATTACCTGATTGAGATCTAACGTTTTTAGCATATAAACAGTTTTCAATTATCAATTTACAGTTTTCATTTCATAATTTATAGCAGACGAAATTTATTTTATAAGTTTGGATATGGCGAAAAGTAAATTCGAGCAATCTTTAGCAGATGGCGCTCATCAACAACTTCAAGGTTTGGTTGGCAATTGGAAAGGCAATACTAAAACCTGGTTTGAAAAAGATATTCTGGCAGATGAATCGGCCTCGGTAGGTGCAGTTACTTCTATTTTGGGAGCACGGTTCATTTCGTTCGATTATAATGGAAGTTTAGAGGGAAAGCCTTTTGAAGGTAAAATGATTATCGGTTTCGATATTCCTTATCAAAGGTTTACGGTAAGCTGGATAGATAGCTTCCACATGGGCACGCAGATTATGCTCTCGAGTGGTGAGGCTACCACCAATGGCTTTTCCGTGTTTGGCGAATATGGTAGTCCGGAGTATGGAGAGCAGCTTTGGGGCTGGCGCACGGTTTTAGCAATAAACAGTGCTGATGAAATCGTACTTACGGCTTATAATGTTTCGCCTGAAGGGGAAGAGGCTAAGGCTACGGAAACGGTTTACGAGAGGGTTTAAAAGTATGGGGCAGTCCGAAAAGGTCGAACAGCCCCTTTGTTATTCGGGTACCTGATGGAGCAATTTTTCATACAGCCGATTCTCAGACGTTAGATTTTCCTTTTTGGACAACCTCGTGAGTCTAAAACAATGTAGGAGTAGTGGTAGCCAATACCGGGATTTTTAAATCTGTTCCGATGACTTTGTTTAATTTTTCTATAAAATAGGCCGATAACAAGGGCGAAGCTAACTCTACGTTTTGGTGTACGAAGAAATAGAGGTTTTCAAGCCCTTGCTCTTTCCATTGCACTATTCTTTCTACCCATTCATCTAAACGCGTGTAATCGCTTTCGTGGTTTGCGCCTACATAGCGTACAAAAGCTGTTGGGGTGGTTAACCGCATGTGCAACATGTCTCTTCTTCCTGCGGTATCAACAATAATATTTGCTACGCCATTTTCCTGAAATAGCTGGGCAAACTCGTTTGCAACGGTTGGGTTGGAAAACCATTCTGCATTGCGTACTTCTACACCAAGTGGAATTACTTTTGGGAATTCGCTTACTACGGTTTTAAGCCTTTCAAAGTCCTTCGGCTTAAAGTTATCGTGTAGTTGAAGAAAAGCCATGCCGAGTTTATCTTCAAAATTACTGATGGCATCGCAATATTGCTCAACAGGTTCTTTTACGTTGATCAGTCTCTTAAAGTGACTAATCGTATTGGTTAATTTAGGGAAGAACTTAAAATCTGCAGGTGTTTTTTGTGTCCAGGTAATTACCTGCTCGCTCGAAGGCATGCCATAAAAGGTTGCATTGAGCTCGATTGAATTGAACTGAGTAGCGTAATAGGTTAATTCATCTTTAGTGCCTTTTGGATAAAAACCTTTTAAGTCTGCTTTGTTCCATTTTGCACAACCTACATGGGCTGTGAAAGCTTGTTTGGGTTTATTGGCTGCCAAAACTGCTGCGGTTTCAGGAGCATCAGCTGGAAGCTTAAAATCTATTATTGAAGGGTCTTCTACTTGGCCGAATTTCATTGTAAAATGATTAAGATTTTCTTTAAGTTTTAATCGCTAAGTTAGCAAAGAAACACAAAGAAAATATTTTGAGCACATAAAAAAAGCGCAAAGTAAGTACTTAGCGCTCTTTGCGAAAAATTTTATATCCTTTGCGGTTAAAACTAGTAACCCAGTATCTTCAATACTTGCTTACTGTTTTGTTCTTCTCCAAAAACTTCGAAGTTGAAACTTTCGTCGCGGTTTCTGCGGATAAGGACATGTTTAGGGCTAGGCAATAAGCAATGGTGTATGCCGCCATAGCCACTCAATACTTCCTGATATGCACCGGTATGGAAGAAGCCTAAATACTGTACTTTACGCGTTTTTGGCATAAATACACTATTCATATGGGCTTCCTGGTTGTAATAATCCTGACCATCGCAGGTAATACCACCTAAGTTAACCCGTTCGTATTCGGCATCCCAGTTGTTTATTGGTAGTAAAATATACTTTTGGTTGAGCGCCCATACATCAGGTAAATTGGTGATGAAAGAGCCATCAAGCATTAACCAGCGTTCGCGGTCGTTTTGTTGTTTACGGCCTAAAACTTTATATAAAATACCTGAAGCCTCGGCAACTGTATATTTACCAAATTCAGTAATAATATCCGGTTCCATTACTTCGTGGATGGCACAGATTTCTTTAATCCTTTTCACAATTTCGTTTACCATGTACTCGTAATCGAAATCAAAAACCAGCGAATCTTTAAATGGCATACCGCCACCAATATCTAGGGTGTCTAAATCAGGATTGATTTTTTTGAATTTGCAGTAAAGGGTTACGTATTTCTCTAATTCGTTCCAATAGTAAGGCGAATCGGTAATACCCGAATTGATAAAAAAGTGCAATAGTTTTACCCTGAAATTAGGGTTGTGTACAATTTTATTGTTGTAAAACTCAATTACATCTTCCATACGCACACCTAAGCGCGAGGTGTAGAATTGCGAATCAGGTTGCTCCTCTGCAGCAATACGGATTCCCAGGTTACAAGGGGTGTCGATATCTACTTCATCATCAAAAAGGTTAAATTCCTCTTTGTTGTCTAAAACCGGAATAATATTGGTGTAACCATCGTGTAGCATATCGATGATATACTGTTTGTACTGGTAAGTTTTAAAACCGTTGCAGATAATGGTGGTATCTTTGGTTAAAGCGCCTTTTTTCTCCAGTGCGTCAACCATTGGCATATCAAATGCCGAAGATGTTTCGAGGTGGATGTTATTCTTAAGTGCTTCTTCTACAATGTGTCTGAAGTGGGAGCTTTTTGTACAATAACAATATTTATAATCGCCACGGTAGTTGTTTTTTAAAATGGCAGTCTGGAAAAGAATCTTCGCCTGCTGAATTTTCTTACTCACCATGGGTAAATACGTGAAACGTAGGGGAGTGCCGTAAGTTTCGATCATTTCCATCAGGTTTAAATCCTGAAAATATAATTCATCATCTATAACATCAAAGCCTTCTTGCGGAAAGCCAACGCTTAGATCGAGAAATTCTGAGTAACTCTGCATTTACTTTTAAATAATTTTTGCAAAAATGTAATTTTAAATCGAGAATTAAACGGTATTGATAATATTTTTACTGTATAGAAACGGATTGAGAGATATTGTAGGAGCAGTTGAAAGGATGTCGTTGTAACGATACAATCGTTAGGCTAGTTAGACACGCGTTTGAAACGGGCGCCAGCGAATAACTTTTAGCCTATTATAAGCCCTTCATTACTCTTTATTGCTATGCGGAACTGCTTTTTCCATTGCTCCAATGCTACAGCGGTTTCTTCGTTTTCATCATCAAAAACAATCCAGGCATCTGCGAGAATGGACAAACTACTTAAATTAAGGATATCATTTTCATTAATGATATCATGACCATACTTTCGTGGACCGTTTAAAATGCTATTCCATAACACATATTCCAGGTTCAGCATCCATTCCGCGTTATAACATCGCTCAGAAAGGTCGCTCATGAAAGTCGCCAATTGCTGTTCGTTTTCAGTTAAATCTTTTAGCATTTGATGAACTAGTGTTTTATGATACTTAACAGATTTACAATACAATCGTTAGGTTATTTAGGCACGCGTTGGAAACGCGCGCCAGCGAGATAAAGGAGAATTATCCTTTTCTTAAATATTTTGTTAAAATTACAATGGTTTGTCCTTCTACTTTCCCCTCAATCTGTTCGGTATTATCGTGCACTAAACGGATGTTTTTAACCACTGTACCCAGTTTGGCGCTAAGTGTCGATCCTTTTACATCAAGTGTTTTGATTAAAACAACGGTATCGCCTTCAAACAAACGTGCTCCGTTGCTATCCTGATGGAATTCTACAGTGCCTTCCTGTTCATGATCGCCGGTTTTTTTAGCCCATTCTAAAGCTTCTTCATCGAGGTATAAAATGTCCAGACTATCAGCTGCCCAGCCTTCATTTCTTAAACGGCTTAACATGCGCCAGGCCACTACCTGAACGGGTGCAAATTCCGACCACATGGTTTCAGTTAAAGTTTTCCAGTGACTGGCATTAAGCTGTTCGTTCTTTTCAATCTGGTCTAAACAGGTTTTACAAACTAAAATGCTGTTGTCGGCATTGGCATTGCTGGTTGGCGGCACTTCGTAAACCGATAAATTGGTTTCGGAGGTGCATAATTCGCATTTGTTGCCCGAGCGGGTTTGTAGTTGTTGTACTAAAGACATGGAGGTTCTTAAATTTTCGGCGAAAGTACTAAAACTTGCCGGAATAATTGAGTTTAACTTGCTGTTACTTTTCTGGTAAGTGGATTTCGGCAAGCATACACCTGGCACTGCCTCCTCCATTTTTTTCGATGGTGTAAAGTGGGGCATAAATGATCCTGCTGTATTGCTCCAGAGCAGTGATTTGTTCTTGGGTTAATGATAAATAAGCCTGCTCCGACATTACCAGTAAACTTTCGCCTTCCGCATTCGAAAGTTGTAACATATTGCCTGCGAACTGGTTCATTTGCCCTAAACTAATCTCGATAATTTCTTTCCCACTTCCTTTTAAACTGATACTAACCTGTAACCGCTCTTCCGGGCTGCGGATCGAATCGAGGCAGATTACCGCAAACCTATCGCCAATACACATCATCACATTGGTGTGGTAAATCGGAAAGTTATCACTATCGACCGCCTGAAAAACAACGGGTTCATACCCGGTAAGCATGCAGAAGTTATTCAAAACTTCCTCATCGGTACGCACACTTAAACAGGCGTAGGCAATTTTATGGGTACGATCTAACACCATACTCCCTGTGCCTTCTAAAAAGGCATGCTGCATTTCATAAAAGCTCAGGTCGCTAATGTGGTTTACTTCAAAATGGTTACTGAGATCATCTAATATCTCCTTTCTGCGCTCTAACCGGCGATTTTCAGAAAACATGGGGTAGAGGTAAACCGACCCATCTTCGTGAAAGGAAACCCAGTTGTTCGGAAAAATAGAATCTGGTGTTTTGGGGTGTAGGGTATCATCTACAACGGTCACATCAACATCGCTTCGCCTTAACAGTTCAACAAAACCATCAAACTCTTTTAAGGCCTGAGTCTGTACGTCCTGCGCTTCGGATGCTACCTGAAATTTGTTGTTCCCGGCCGTCTGCTCGTTAAATTTAAAGTCGACCGGGCGGATCATGAGGATATGGTTGGTAGTTTGCATTTTTTAGTGTCTAGAGTTAAGTATCAGGTGCAGAGTAGTAAGTATCAAGTATTAAGTAGCAAGTTGTGATTAATTTTCATGATTGATAGCTCTTATTTTCAATATTACAACAATTGAACTAATGACTAATGAACAAATAATTAATGAACCAAATTATCTCTTAAAATTGGTAAGCTCATACAATGGAAACCACCTCGGGCACGCGAAAGTTCTGCCGATGGCATTAAAATTAACGTATCGGTTATGGTTTCTGCATTTACCTTGCCACTTTCCAGATCCTGGATCAAATCTTTTACATCTACGACATCAAATCCTGCTGCTTTAAAGGCTTCGACCGTTTTATCGTTCCTGTCGTAACCTAAAACTACGCCTTCTTTAATGGCCAGCAAGTTGCACGAATCAGTCCATTGCTCTCTCGAATCATAAGGGAAAGTATTGTTTCCGCTATAGATGATCTTAGTCGGTTCTGTGCTTTTTAAGTCGTTCTGACTAATGTCGTTTAATAACGCTTCTACATGTTCGAAATGTTTTGGCGCCTGCGGATTGGCTTTGGTAAACTGAATGGCAGTAGTGGCTTCGAGTTTTTCGGGCTCTTTTAAGAAGTTGATCGGCTCGTAAGGATTATATTTCGGAGAGTGTGCAATCGAATTTAAAATAACCCAGGTATTGCGTTTAACCTGTGTGAAAACAGTATCCAGGTGCATGTAATCGCGTTTGCTCGGTATTTTTACCACGGTTACTTTTTCTACCACGTTTTGCTCAAACAATAGTTTAATGGCTTCATTGGCTCCATGTTCTGAAGTTCGTTCGCTGCAGCCAATTAATACGTGGTTCGGGCTTACCATCATTACGTCGCCACCTTCTAAAGTGGTACTGAAAGCGGGTTCATCGCCCGGGCGCAAGAAGTGCATCGTTACATCCGGAATTTCGAGGATGTTGTTGCGGTAGCTTTCAAATAACGGATGGTTAAAGAAAATATAGCGCATTAAAAGTGTTTCGCGTACGCGGGCTTTTTTTGCAGGTTTATTTAACAGGATGTGGTTATTAATGGTTGTACCCACATCGCGGGTAAAAATGAGGTTGGGTATCGGCG
Organism: Sphingobacteriaceae bacterium; assembly: GCA_965284455.1. Lineage (GTDB taxonomy): Bacteria > Bacteroidota > Bacteroidia > Sphingobacteriales > Sphingobacteriaceae > Pedobacter. The sequence goes on along the minus strand of OZ260086.1, from coordinate 2,131,792 downwards.
CAAAAATCATGGTATCGTTGGCTAAAGTACCCGAAATAAAAATCTCTGCCAGTTCTTTGGCTGGGGTGTTGGTGAGTGCAATCTGCACTTTATAAGTACAGCCTTCAATGGCACAAACTGCGGCTACCAGTTTCTTTCTGATGGATTCATCCTCCAGCATTTCGCTCAGTAAATTCTGGATTTCGATTACTGCAGTCGAATTGTGAAAGTCAGGATGATTGGGTTTGTAAAAATTTCGGTTTGCAGCTTCCGAATCAATTTCGGCCAGTTTACCTTTGATTTTATCAGGATCTAAAAAATACATCAGCAGTTTGATGTAATAATCGTATTCGCCCTTGCGGATGGTGTCTAAATGTACAATATCTTCGAAAAGCCAGTCTTGTGCTTTAGAAGGTACAACCTTACCCAAACCGCTATCCGGACTATGAATTAATAATTTACGCAACCTGCCGATTTCGGTGTTTACACTCACTTTAAAATTTAGATTCTCCTCGCTCATAAATAAATTAGTTGTTACAAAGCTATCAGAAAAAATTAGATATGAGAATTGCGATTAAAGATTTGAGAGGGGTTTGTGCTCATGGTATTTTGTTTTATTACACGGAACTGGCAACAGTAAACCTCATTGAAGCGGCAGCTCCCGATTTTCGATTTTTCATCGAAATAAATCGGGACTACAGCGTAAAGGAGGACTGAAGTAACCGATTAGCCCAACCGAACCTTTTCAAATTAAATGTGTTGGTGTTTGATGTTTTGGTTACGGGCTTTAGTCTTTCTGCTTTGCCCTTTCCGCTTTAATCGCTATTTTTACGCCATGAATTTTATTATTACCGAGACACAGAAAGCTATTTTGGAGCTTTATAAAGAAGAAGTAGCTGAAAGTGTAATCAATATACAAGAAACGCGTAAAGAATTTGAAGGACAGGCCACGATTGTGGTTTTTCCGATTACTAAAATTTCTAAAAAATCGCCAGAGCAAACTGCGACCGAAATTGGCGAATATTTAGTGGCCAATGTGGAGAATATAACCAAATTTAATGTGGTTAAAGGCTTTTTGAACCTGAGCATCATCGAAAGTTATTTCTTAAAGCAGTTTAACGAAGAAATTTTAGCGCCTGATTTTGGATTGTATCCCTCAAACGGAAAAAAGGTAATGGTCGAATACTCATCGCCTAATACCAATAAGCCGCTTCACCTGGGGCATGTGCGCAATAATTTATTGGGTTACTCGGTGTCTGAATTGCTTAAGGCTTATGGTTACGATGTAGTAAAGGTAAACCTGGTTAACGACCGTGGTATTCACATCTGTAAATCGATGCTGGCCTGGCAGAAATGGGGCAATGGCGAAACTCCCGAAAGTACAGGCGAAAAGGGCGATCACCTGGTTGGAAGGTATTATGTAATTTTTGATAAAGAATATAAGAAAGAGATTGATGCCTTAAAAGCTACCGGGCAAACTGAAGAAGAGGCCAAGAAAAATGCTCCACTGATTAAGGAAGCGCAACAAATGCTTTTGAAATGGGAGCAGGGCGATGAAGAAGTGGTTTCGCTTTGGAAAACGATGAACGAATGGGTGTATGCCGGTTTTAATATTACCTATAAAAACCTGGGGGTAGATTTTGATAAGTTCTACTACGAAAGCAACACCTACCTTTTAGGGAAAGGTACCGTTGATGAAGGTTTAGCCAAAGGTGTTTTCTTCAAAAAGGAAGATGGTTCGGTATGGATTGATTTAACGGCTGATGGTTTAGACCAGAAACTGGTATTACGTGCAGATGGTACTTCGGTTTACATTACCCAGGATTTGGGTACTGCAGAAATGAAACACGACGATTTCAATATGGATGAGTCGATTTACGTGGTAGGTAATGAGCAGGATTATCACTTTAAAGTTTTGTTCCTGATTTTAGAGAAACTCGGTAAGAGCTGGGCTAAAGGTTTGTATCACCTGTCGTACGGCATGGTTGATTTACCGAATGGGAAAATGAAAAGTCGCGAAGGAACCGTTGTAGATGCCGATGAATTGATAGAAAGTATGGTAACCACAGCGCGCGAGAAAACCGAAGAATTGGGTAAAACCAATGATTTCGCACAGGAAGACAAAGATGAATTGTACAAAAATATCGGTTTAGGTGCTTTAAAATATTTCTTGTTGAAAGTGGAACCGAAAAAACGTTTGTTATTTAACCCTGCAGAAAGTATCGATTTTCAGGGCAATACCGGGCCGTTTATTCAGTATACGCACGCCAGGATTAAATCTTTGTTAACAAAAGCAGACTATCAGTTAGCCGCAACAGAACCTGCAGAATTTTTGCCTGTTGAGTTGGAAATGATTCTATTATTAGCTAAATACCCAAGTGAAATTGCCATTGCTGCTAAAGCTTATAGTCCGGCAAGTTTAGCCAACTATCTATATGAGCTGGCCAAATTGTTTAATAAATTTTATCACGAAGTTCCTCATATTCTTAAAATGGAAGAGGGAGCCGAAAAACAATTTCGCTTAAACCTTTGCAAAAAAACGGCTGACATTATTAACAGCGGAATGTTGATTTTGGGAATTACCTCGCCCGAGAGAATGTAAGATGTAATATGGAAAATGTAGGATGGACGATGTAGGATGGACGATGGAGGATGTGAGGCAGGAGATCTGAGTTAGCTATATTTTAATACAACAGAAAAGAGAAAAAGCATCGATGGTTAAACCTTCGATGCTTTTTCTTTTCCATTCTGTGGACTATGGACTATGGACTATGGACTACTTCTTCTCCGTTCCAGATTTTACAGCCACAGGTTTCTTTTTTCTAAATGCCGGGAAAGTCATGGGGCTTTTGGCCGGACGTTCATCCCCCAATAAAACACCCCATTGCTTAAACGATTCGGTACGATCGAAAATAATTTTCAACACGGCCACAATTGGTAAAGCCAGGAACATACCCGAAACCCCTGCAATGCTGCCACCTATAAATACCCCTAAAATGGCAAATAGCGCATTGATTTTTACTTTAGAACCCACAATGCGCGGCATCAGGATATTATTATCTAAAAACTGAACAAATGCAATTACGCCCAGTACAGTAACTACAGGCCAGAGCTCTTGCGAGGAAGTAAGTGTTAACAACACCCCAATAATATTGCCAATTAAGGCTCCAACATAAGGTATGAGATTTAGGATGGCGAAAATAACCCCGATTAATAGTGCATGCTTTATGCCTATCAACATCAATATACCACCCAACAAAATGGTCATGTAGGTAATCTGGATCAACAGGCCGATAAGATAGCTTTTGATGATTGATTCGGTTTCGTAAATAGCTTCTTTCACTTTAGGGTGATCGTCGGTTTTAAACCACATAAAAATAAAACGAAGCAAAATATCTTTATAAAACAACATTAAATAGATATAGATTGGCAAAAGACCAATAAATACAAAAACACCACTCAGTGTTACGGCAGCACCTCCGGCAAGCGATGTACCCATGTTCATCAGGTCGTCGCTTTTGGTTTGTATAAAGGCTTTTTGCTGTTTATCGTCGTAATGGGTAATGCGGCTAATCCAATCACTTAGCGAGTTAATGTGTTGGGTTACATTGGCTTTAATTTGCGGAAAATCTTTTACGAGGATACCAATCTGATTGGAGAAAAACCACACAATGAGGCCCACAAATAGCGCAACAAGGAAAATAGAAAGTATTATGGCAAGCGATTCGGGTATTTTTTTTCTCTTTAAAAAACGATACACCGGCAGCAGCATAATGCTGATAAAAAAGGCCATTAACATCGGCATAATAATGTCGCGGCCAATAACCATCACCGCTACAACAGCCATAAGGCCCAGTAGCTCAATCGATCGTTTTACAGTCAGGGGTAAATTGTTAATCATATATAGCTTATTCTGATTGAGGTTAAACAGCATTTGGAGGAAAATGTTTTGGTAAGGTAAAGTTAGTTAAGTTTAGCATAGGATGATTAGTTGAGAATTAATTTTCAATAACTGATTTCCGCGTTAAGCTAAATAGTTAACGAATGAGTTTGGAGCTGGGACTGGGTTAAACCATGGGTTGATACTAATGAATCAATGACGAACGAACTATTGAACCAATAACCAACTCAACGAATTGTAAAAAAATTACTTCCCATACACGATATACCCACAGATTAGGCTTATTTTTGCGGCTTTTATAATTGTATATGAACAACCAGGATACCATTATCGCATTATCTACCCCACAAGGTTCGGGCGCCATTGGCGTTATTCGTTTATCCGGACCCGAAGCTATTTCGCTTACCAATGCGGTTTTTGTAGGAAAAGATCTCGAAAAACAGGCATCGCATACCTTGCATTTTGGCCTAGTTAAAGATGGCGATCATATTGTAGATGAAGTTGTGGCTGGTTTGTTTGTTGCGCCAAAATCGTACACTAAAGAAAATGTGGTCGAAATTTCGTGCCATGGTTCCAATTATATTATCCAGCAGATTATTAACCTGTTGATTAGCAAAGGAGCAAGGGCAGCTAAGCCTGGCGAGTTCACCCTCCGTGCTTTTTTAAACGGTGCTTTCGATCTGAGTCAGGCCGAAGCAGTAGCCGATTTAATTGCTTCTAATTCGAAAGCTTCGCACGATGTTGCTATGCAGCAGATGCGTGGTGGATTTGCTACTGAGCTTAAAGGTCTCCGCGAACAGCTTATTCATTTTGCTTCGATGATTGAACTCGAACTCGATTTCGCAGAAGAAGATGTAGAATTTGCCAACCGCGAGCAGTTGAAAAACCTGGTCAACAAGATTAATTATGTACTGCAACGTCTCATTTCTTCTTTCGAAATGGGAAATGTAATTAAAAACGGAGTTCCGATAGTAATAGCAGGCAAGCCCAATGTGGGTAAATCGACTTTGTTAAATGCACTGCTAAACGAAGAACGGGCCATTGTTTCTGATATTGCAGGCACTACACGCGATACCATTGAAGACGAACTGACTATCGGTGGGGTAGTTTTCCGTTTTATCGATACTGCGGGCATCCGCGATACAGCCGATATTATCGAAGCGTTAGGTGTAGAGCGTACGCTCGAAAAAATGAAACAAGCCAAACTGATCATTTATATGGCCGATGCTGCTCAAAGTATCTCCGAGATTGAAGAGCAGGTGAGGGGCTTGGAACAATTGGCTATCCCGTATTTAATTCTCGTAAACAAAGCCGATTTAATTACCGACGTACAGCGTAAGGCTTTTACCGATTTGAATGTGGTATTTATTTCGGCTAAGGAGAAGCAGGGCATTGAAGCATTAAAAACCACTTTATTAGAGCAGGTAAACCTGCACCACATCAATACCAGCGAAACATTGGTAACCAATATCCGCCATGTTGAAGCATTGAAACAAACTGAGCACGCTTTACAACGGGTACTTGATAATGTAGATAATCCGGTAACTTCCGATTTTCTGGCTATGGATATTAAACAAGCTCTACATTATTTAGGTGAGATTACGGGTACTGTGACTACAGATGATTTATTGGAGAATATCTTTACGAAGTTCTGTATCGGCAAGTAAAGCTTTTAGCAAATACTGCTTTAGATTAAATTGATTGCTAATTCATGAACAATAAATTTTCAGACAACAATCAGGTTGGTGTGGTGGCTAACTTTTCTGAACTGGTAAACACGAATTTCTGGGGAGCTACCAATGCCTTGTGCTGGCACAGAAGTTTGACTGGAGATTTTAAAGAAATTGTTGCTAAACTCCGGTTAGAAGATGAAATTACAGTTGTGCTTCCCGAAAATCTATTATCACTGCAACTTTCGGAAGAGGGGAGTATGGCGAGGGAAGTCATTTTAAACGACCTGCAATTATTAACTGATTTCGGGGCATCTCCTACACTCAATTTGATCAAAAGCTACCAGCGAGATGAAACGTTCGATTTCATTTCAACCGATGTATATTCTTATCATGTAGACCGGTCGCCAGTTGCTACCGATACATTTTTATGCACTTATTATGGTGCTGCCAGCGATATATTACGGAATTATGAGGCAGAACAAAAAGTTTTAATACCAGAAATCCGCGAAAAGCTTAAAGCATTACATGAAGGGCCGGAAGTAGCATTTGAAACCTTTTTGAAAGAATATTATTTTGACTTGCATTATCAACCCAAACCCAATGCAAGGCCGGTGAATTTAGGCTTGGGACATCTTTGGAGATTGGCAGTCGATCATCCTGAACAAAAAGTTTTACCCTGTGTTCACCGTGCACCCATAGAAAACGAAGGTGAATATCGGCTGCTTCTGATTTGTTAAACAGCCGCAGGGAAGGGGGGTAACGGCTATTTATTTTTGTGATGCTGCAATAAGCACATTTGCAATTTTACATATCGCGTTTTTTGATTAAAAAAGGTAAGATAAACAACTTTATTGCAATAACTAAAAATTGAGTTGTTTTGAAAACTTGCGAGTTTGTTACGATAAAACTATTTTTGAATTATCTTCCCTTAACAAACTTATTACCAAACATAAAAATCAAAAAAGAAACGATGTTCGATTACGGAGCACTGCCTGATGACGATCTCTACTTGCTCTTGAAAAACGACGACTCAATGGCGTACACGATAATTTACCATCGTTATTTTGATACGCTGTATGTGCACGCCGCCAATAAATTGAAAGATAAAGATGAAGCCAAGGATTTGGTGCAGGAAATTTTTGTCAATTTATGGAATAACCGAACCGCAATAAACATCACCACTAACTTTAAATCCTATTTGTACGTATCGATCAGGAATAAGGTATTAGACCGGATTTCCCATCAGCAAGTGGCCAGCAGGTATGCCGATTCGTTACAGCATTTTATCATCAGCAACCAATGTGTTACCGATCATCTGGTTCGGGAAAGGCAACTCACCCGGATAATCGACGATCAGATTGCACAATTGCCCGATAAAATGCGCGCTATTTTTGAATTAAGCAGAAGACAAAGTTTATCGCATAAAGAAATTGCCGATAAACTGAATATTTCCGAATTAACGGTAAAAAAACAAGTATCAAATGCAGTAAAGATTCTCAGAAGTAAACTAAGTGTTAACTTTTTTTTAATTTTTTAATTTTTTTCTACTCCCTGTCTTCGAGTTAGCCGTCGTAGTTATAATTAAGGATAAAAAAATCCTTTAGTACCTATGAAACAACATCAAGCTAACGATCTTTTTAACAAGTACCAGCAAGGCAAATGCACCGAAGAGGAGCTGAGCCTGTTAGAGAGCTGGTATAATTTACCCGAATCTGAAACCATTGCCTTTGAACCCGACGAACTTGAAAGCGCCAGGGCCGAAGTTTGGCAGAAACTGCCCGTATACGAGGCTAAGAAAACAATAAAACTATGGCGTACAATAGGTATTGCTGCATCTTTACTGTTAGCAGTAAGCATTGGTTTTGTCGTGTTTTCCCAGCGAAACAAAGCCGGACAGGCTTTAACCGCAAGCAATGACATAAAGCCGGGGGGTAAAAATGCTACCCTAAAACTGGCCGATGGACGCGAAATTATCCTGAACAACCTGGCTACAGGCGAGGTAGTACAACAGGAAGGGCTTAAAATTACCAAAACCGCAAACGGACAATTAATTTATACCGTACAGGGGGCGGCAGATCATGAGTCATTGGCTTTTAACAGCATCAGCACGCCACTTGGTGGTACCTATCAGGTTATCCTTCCCGATGGGACCAAGGTTTGGCTAAACTCGGCCTCGTCGTTAAAATATCCAACCGCATTTAAAGATAATAAAAGAGAAGTTGAACTTGTTGGTGAAGGTTATTTTGAAGTTGCACACAATGCGCAGAAGCCATTTCACGTAATTACAAAAACACAGGATGTGGCTGTACTGGGTACACATTTTAACCTATCGGCTTATCCCGACGATGATTTTGCTAAAACTACCCTTTACCAGGGAAAGGTTGAGGTTAAGGCGCAAGATCAGGTAGTAGTGCTTAAGCCTAATGAGCAGGCGGTGCTACAGGCCGGAAAGCTTTTAGTTAAACAGATTGACAGCGAAAGCGATTTAGCCTGGAAAAACAACGAATTTTCTTTCTCCAGCGAACGCTTAGGAGAAATATTGAAAAAATTAGGCCGCTGGTATGATGTAGAGTTCGAATGCCCTAAAGATTTAGAGAACCTCGAATTCGGAGGTTACATTAGCCGGGATAAGAGCTTAAAGCAGGCATTAAATATGATCGATCAGGAGGGAACAATTCATTTTAAAATAGAAGGGAGGAAGATAACCGCTATGAAGTAAATTTTACCCGATCCAGGTCAAAAAAAAGATCAGAGCATTGCAGTGCCCTGATCCCTAAACTCTTGCAGGAGTCGATTTTTTTGGATCTGTGAAAATAGAATAAACCATTTATCATTTCTTATACCAAACCCAAACAAACAAATGTATGAAATTTTACATAACATTTATCGGGTAAAATATGCCCGTTTAAATGCTCGTATTTTACTCAAAGTGAAGTTAATAACCTTTATCATCATCGCCACATTCTTACAGGTGAGCGCTTCAAGCTTCGCCCAGATAAGCTTGCGGGAAGAAAATGCTTCGCTGGAACAGATTATACAAAAAATCAGAAAACAAACCGGATATGATTTCTTTTATAATTCTGCTGCCATTAAAAGAGCGAAGCCGATTACTGTTTCTTTAAACAATGTTTCACTAAACCAGGCACTCGAAGCTTGCTTTGCAGGACAACCGCTGGTTTACCGCGTGGAAGAAAAATCTATTATTATCCAGTCGCAACGCGAATTGGTAGTTGCAGCTATTGTGGTAACCGGTAAGGTAGTAGATGAAAAGGGGCAGCCGATTCCCGGGGCTTTAATCAGGGTAAAAGGTACCAATGGTATCAGGCCTGTTGCTACTGATGCTAATGGTCAGTTCAGAATCCTGGTACCCGATGACACAGAGACTTTACTCGTGAGCTATATTGGCTATAAACTGGAGGAAGTTTCGATTAAGAATAAAAAATCGCCTTTTACAATTAAACTTTCTGCTGTTACCAAAGATCTGGAAGAAGTAAGGGTAATTAATACCGGATTATTTAAAAAATCAAACGAGAGTTTTACCGGGGCATCGACTACGGTTACCGCTAAAGATCTTGCCGAGTTCGGAAACAGAAACCTGATTTCTTCATTACGTAACATCGATCCGGCTTTTAACATTATCGAAAGCAATGCTTTTGGATCTAATCCAAACCGTTTGCCCGAAATCCAGATCCGTGGTAATTCAAGCATTCCAAATGTTGGCGAATTTCAGGATCAGGCCAGGGCCGAACTAAATACCCCTTTAATTATTTTAGATGGTTTTCAATCTACCTTACAAAAACTGTACGATATGAATGAAAACGAAGTAGAATCCATCACCATTTTAAAAGATGCTGCAGCTACTTCAATGTATGGTTCGAGAGGTTCAAACGGTGTGATTGTAATTATTACCAAAGCTCCACGTCCCGGAAAACTACGCTTATCACTAAGATCGGATGTTAATTTTGAAGCACCTGATTTGAGCGATTACAGTTTGTTAAAGGCTGCTGATAAATTAGAACTGGAGCGCATAGCGGGCTATTATAACAATGCAAGGGCCGAAATTGACCTGCCTTTAAAAAGATATTACAATTTCTTGCTTAACGAAGTAAACAGCGGCGTAGAAACCGACTGGATGGCTTTGCCGTTAAGGAATGGTGTTGGACAAAGACATTTCCTTAAAGTAGAAGGAGGCGATAATGCATTCAGATACTCAGCCTCTGGTCAGTTAAACGATATTCAGGGGGTAATGAAAGGTTCATCGCGCCGCACCTTTAATGGTAACATTACTTTGGCTTATACCTATAAAAACCTGAGGTTCAGAAATAACCTTCAAATTCAGCAAAGCAACTCGCAGGAATCGCCATATGGTACTTTTAGCAGTTATGTTGCCATGAATCCATATTGGAGGCCTTATGATGCTAATGGCAACGCACTTAAATTTGTTGGCGATCCGGGTAATACCGATTACGTAAATTATTGGGGGACCTTACCTACCAACCCTTTATACAACGCTACACTAAAAACTTTTGATAAAAGCGCTACTAACGAATTGATTAACAATACTATGGTGGAGTGGAACCTGGTTAAAGATTTAGTATTGAGAGCGCAGCTGGGCTTAACAAAAGGAACTACACAAGATGATGCCTTCAGGCCTGCCGAACACACGGCATTTGCCAATTATACCACAGATAATATCTTTAGAAAAGGAGATTACAATTATGGTATTAGCAATAGTTTTGGTTACGACGGCTCTTTAAACTTAGCTTATACCAAGTTATTAGGCCTTAAACACCTTATCAGTGCCGGCGCCGATTATAACATCCGCCAATCTAAATCATCATCTTATAACTTTTTAGCAGAAGGTTTCCCTAATGCCAATTTCGATTTCGTATCTATGGCATTACAGTATGCTAAAGATGGTAAACCTACCGGAAGCGAAAGCATGACCCGCTCTATCGGACTAACCGGAAACGTGAACTATATTTACGATAACAAGTATTTTGTTGATGCTTCTTTGCGTATTGATGGATCTTCTCAGTTCGGAAGTAAAAAACGTTTTGCTCCGTTTTGGTCAGCTGGTGCCGGATGGAATTTACACAACGAAGCCTTCTTAAAAGACAACAGGTATGTAAACCGTTTAAAATTACGTGGTTCGGTAGGTATTACCGGTGCGCAAAACTTTAACGCTTATCAGGCCCTATCTACCTATCAGTATTACACCAACGAAAGGTATTACAACTGGATGGGATCTTATTTAATGGGTTTAGGTAATGATGAGCTAAAGTGGCAACAAACCGAGAAATATAATATTGGTGTAGATGCTGAATTTATTGACAGACGTTTACGTTTAACCGCCGATTACTATGTTGAAACTACCAAAGATTTGGTTTCATCGGTAAACCTACCTGCATCGAGCGGATTTACCAGCTATGTAGATAATATTGGCCGTTTACGCAACAATGGTTATGAGCTTAAGGCTACCGGCTTTATTCTAAACAATCCTAAATCAGTTATCTGGAGTGTTTCTGCTGCTTTATTGCATAACAAAAATAAAATTGTAGAAACCTCGAAAGCATTGAAAGATGCACAAGCTGCCACGCTTAACGGTAACAGCGACCCTGGTACCTTGTACATAGAAGGATATTCAAGCAATGCGATATGGGTAGTACCTTCTTTAGGTATCGATCCGAGTACCGGAAAAGAGTTGTATTTGGGTAAAGATGGTCAGCCAACCTATACCTGGAAAGCTACCGATGTTGTTGCTGTTGGTTCAAGAGATCCTAAATTTTTCGGAAACTTCAGTACCATGGTTCGCTACAAGGATTTCGCCATCAATACTTCATTTAGATATACCGTTGGTGGGCAGCAATACAATAGGACCCTGGTTGACCGCGTAGAGCTTACCAATTATAAAAATAACGTAGATAGCAGGGTGTTTTATAACCGTTGGCAAAATCCGGGCGATGTTGCCGCATTTAAAGGCTTGTTAGTAACTACGCCAACTTACAAATCTTCGAGGTTTGTACAGGATGAAAACACATTGGTATTACAGAATATTAATCTTCAATATAATTTAACCAACAGAGAGTGGTTGAAGAAGATGAAACTGGAAAGCTTAAACTTAACGGTAAATGCTTCCGAACCAATGTACCTGTCAACTATCCGCAGAGAAAGAGGAACAAGCTATCCTTTCTCAAGACAGTTCTCCATGAGTCTAAGTGCTACATTCTAAACTTATAGCAATGAAAAAAATTAGTTACGTATTAATCGCTGTGTTTTTAACCGGTATACTTTTCTCATCATGCAAAAAGTACCTTACGGTAAACCCAAAAACACAAATGCCACAGGATATACTTTTCGATACTGAAGGTGGTTTTAAAGATGCGCTTACCGGTGTGTATATTCAGATGAAAAACAACAGTACCTATGGTGGGGCCTTAACGCAAACTACCATCGAGAGTCTGGTTTCCAGCTGGGATGTTACCTCAAATACTACCGACCAGCGGATAGGTTTGTTTAATTATACCGATGCCGGCGTTCAGGGAAGTTTCGAAGCCATTTGGGGGCAGCAATACAAAACAATAGCCAGCGTAAATGCCATTTTAGGCCAGATAGATGCTAAAAAAGATGTATTTAAAACCCAGGGTTTGTACGAATTGGTAAAAGGGGAGTGTCTGGCCATCAGGGCTTACCTGCATTTCGATATGCTCCGCCTTTTTGGTCCTATACCTACAGCAACAACCGGCGCTACAGCAATGCCATATGCCAAAGTAGTATCGACCACCCCGGTTGAGAAAATTTCTTATACAGCATTTCAGGATGCCTTATATAAAGATTTAACAGATGCTGAAAACTTGTTGAAGGATATCGATCCGTTAACGAAATACAGTGTTGCCCAGGTTAAAAGTCCGGGGCTTACATCGGGTTTTAATCCAAGCGATACTTTTTTTGCTTACCGTTACCTGCGCATGAATTATTATGCAGTGAAGGCGTTACAAGCCAGAACTTACCTTTGGTTTAACGAAACAACAAAAGCTTACGAGTGTGCCAAAGCGGTAATTGACGTAAAAAACACCGATGGTACTCCGAAATTTAAACTGGGCGCATCAACCGATTTTTCCAATAAAGATTTTGTACTTACTGCTGAGCATGTTTTCGGCTTGTACGATTTCGATATGTTTAATAAGTATAACAACAACTATGCTGCCGGAATACTTAAAAAGGGAACTGCAGAAACAACCATCAAGTCCCAGTTATATGGTAATACCGGTACCGATATCAGAGAGAGTAACCTTTGGGAACTGGTTACTTTAGGCAATGGCTCTAAATGTTATATCACCAAAAAATACCAGGTAGTGGCTAACACAGCTGTAACAGCTGCAACAGATTTTAAGCAAATCCCTATGATCCGTCTGAGCGAATTGTATTTAATTGCTGCAGAAGCTGCACCATATGCAGAAGGTGTAGAGTACCTGAAAACTTTCAGAACTGCCCGCAACATTGGTACCATGGCTACACCTGCTAATCCTTCGGCACTTCAAACCGAAATTATTAAAGAGTACCGGAAAGAGTTTTATGCAGAAGGACAGGCTTTTTATAACTATAAGCGCCTTAACGTGCCTAAAGCAAGTTATTTGTTTGTGCCATCGGCAGCAACGGTTAATTATTTAATACCTATCCCTAAAACTGAAGCTATTTAAAATAACACCATGAGAAAATTATTTTACCTGGTATTGCTAATAGCTGTAGCAGCTGTTAGTTCATGCAAACAAGATCAGTATTATTTGTATAACGATATAGGCAGGGTACAGTTTGGACCTGAACCGAACCGGATATATACCACCTCTTACGATCTTGCTGATACATTAAAGCCTTATACGTTTTATTATGAAGATGCCACTGTAAAGGAGGATACCATATTTTTTGATATTTATGCCATTGGCGGAACCACCAAGACCGACAGGATTTTTACGCTTGAGCAGGAGCAGATTCCTAACGCATTAAACGCAGTTGCAGGTACTCATTATGTGGCCTTTAACGATCCGAAGGTGAGCAAGTTCTATGTAATTAAGGCGGGTTCGGTACATACCCGTGTACCGGTAATTGTATTGCGCGATGCCAGCTTAAAAACAAATACCCCAAAGCTGAAATTTAAAATCGCAGCCAATGCCGATTTCCAATTGGGCGAACAAAATAAACTTTGGCGGAAAATTGAAGTTACCGATCGTTTAAGTCAGCCGGCTCAATGGACCGCTTCTTTTACCCAGTATTATTTTGGTAAATACAGTGTGGTAAAACACGGTTTCCTGATTAATAGCTCAGGCGAGAAATGGGACAACGATTTTATCAACAACCTGTATGCCGTAGGTGGTTTGCTGAGTTATTATCAGCTGACCATGAAAACCGCATTAATCAACTACAACAATGCACATCCGGGTGCACCATTGGTTGATGAATTTGGCGAAGTAGTAGTTTTTCCTTAACCATTAAAAATTAAAAGATGAAAAATCTATGGATATACGTTATGGTTGTAGTGGCCATGATGACTGCCTGTAAAAAAGATCACAGTAATTATGATTATAAAACGGGTGAAAAAATAACGGTTAAAGGCATCGAATCGAGTTATACTTTAATTTCAGAGCTTGATCGTTTAACCTTAACGCCAGAGGTAAGCTCAACAGAGCCAAATGCACAATTTGAATATTTATGGGGTATTTACGAAACCAATGTTCAGGGCTCTGCTCCTGTGTTGGATACACTGGCTAAAACCAAAGACCTTAACTACCTGATTAAACAGGCCGCAAAAGGCTGGGTGCTGGTTTATCGCGTTACCAATAAAAGTACAGGTTATTCGCAGTATATTAATGTGCCGGTAAATGTGGTAACCGAATTTACAAGAGGATGGTATGTGGCTAAAGATGATGGTACCCAATCAGATCTCGATTTGTTTTTAACCCCAACCAGCATTGTACCTACAGGCAAAAGAGAAAACCTTTATAGTACTATTAATGGCAGTAAATTACCCGGACAGGCCAATTTGCTGAGTTTTCTTTCGGCCTATAAATCTACTGTTACCGGTACTTTAGGCAATACCCGCACATTGGTTTTGTCAACAGATAAAGATGTGGCTACGGTTAATGTAAATACCTTGAAGAAAATATTTACACTGGATAATCTGCTTTTTGATGCACCTACAGTTAAAGGGCCTTGCCAGGTGTTTCCGGGCGGAGGAAGTGCATATTACCTGATCAATGGTGGGAATATACATTCTATTGTTAATATCTCGGCCAATATCGGCAAATTTGGCGGAAGGTTTTTAAAAGATGCAAGCAATACACCTTACAGCGTATCTAAGTACTTCATGTCTAACACAAGTAGTAATGCCTACTTCTTTGACGAAACTTCCAGTACCTTTTTTGGCATAGGCAGTGGCTATGGAACAGCACTTTCATCTATTAGTGATGTAACCGGTACTTCTATGAGCGCAAGCAATAATAATCAAAAATTGCTGTATATGGGGCTAAAGTCAGGGACTTACCTGCCATCGCCTGCATTACGTTATGTATTTACAGGATGTGCTGTATTTCAGGATAAGAGCAACTCATCAAATAAAACCTTATCCAATATTGATATCGATGGCTATACGATGAAGTTGAACAATACTTCATTAACCACTGCAGATCAGTTGTACAATGGTGCGAACATGACTTTGATGTATGGCCAGGAGAATTTAATGTATTTCTCTGTTGGTGGTAATCAGGTATGGAGCCGGAATCTGAGTAATAATTTCGAAAAACTGGAATATACTGTACCTGCAGGTGAACAGATTACTTTTATCCGTCACAAAACAGGAACGGAAACCGGTTATGCCTACAACTACATTATGGTAGCTTCTAAAATTAACGGAACTTATAAAATACGCTTGTTCAACAAGGCATCAGGCAGTATTTCTGGTACTCCGGTAGCTACGCTCGAGGGAACAGGATCGGCTAAAGATATATTATACATTTCGCCATCCGTTTCCGAATCAACAAATACAATTCAATGGTAAAATGTTTAAAGGGTGCCTGTAACCAGGTCACCCTGTTAAACTGCCGTATAAATAACCACAAATAAACAAAACATCGAAAAAATGATTAAAAAAACATTAAGTACTACGCTTGCCCTGGTAGCAATCGCATTGGCGAGTTTAGCGCAGCAACCTGTTCAGGTTAAAGGCGAATTGAAACGCCCTAACCGTCCCAATGTTAAACTTTTTAAAGTAGCCAACGGTCGCACTGTAGAGATTGCAAACGCTGCTGTAAGTGCAGGTAAAAAGTTTGGTTTTACCTTTTACCCGGATTATGAAGGTGTTTATGTAATCGGAACAGGCAATGAAATGTCGCCGAATGAAAACTATGCATTCTATTTTAAAGGTGGCGAACAGCTTGATATCACACTTGCAGATACGACCTATACCCTAAACGGAAAACTTAATTCCAAAGAGAATATGGTAATGAAACAGTGGAACGAATTAACCAATCCATTGTATCAAAAAGCCATCAACTTTATGGGTAAGAACAGTACCTTTATGGATTATTTTCCGCAGCAGGAAGTTATTGTGGCCCAGGCTAAAACCTTCTTAAACGGGAAAGCTACCGGCAATGCAAAGTTCGATAAACAAATGAAAGATATTATTGAACTGGATCTGGCCAATTATGCTACCAATTTTTTAAATACACCACGTTCTGCACACCCTAGCTTAGAAGAATACAGCGATTTCTATAGCACACTTAAGGCCAACGAAATGGGTAAGAGCGCCCAAAAAATTTACAGTTATCCATACGGTATGCGCGTATTATCGGCTTTAGTTGGTGTAAACATGCGTCAGGATAAAAAGCCATATAAAGCAGGTATTGAAGGTTTAGAAACTTCTACTGCTTATGTGCCAAATGATACCTTAAAAGGTGAACTGGTTTTAGAAAATTTAGCCAGATATAAAAACCACGACGAGTATAAAGCGGTAGCAGATCATTTCGAAAAATACATTGTAACCAAAGCCCAAAAAGAAAAAAATAACGCTTTAATTACGCCGCTTCTTTCTTACAAAGCAGGTACCGATGCTTTACAGTTTACTTATCCTGATAAAACCGGAAAAGACGTTTCTTTTGCTAGTTTAAAAGGAAAAGTAGTATTGGTTGATGTTTGGGCAACCTGGTGCGGTCCGTGCAGAGCCGAATTCCCTTACCTTAAGCAACTCGAAAAAGATATCGAAGGACAACCTATTCAAGTTGTAAGCATTTCTACCGATGCCGATAAAGACAAAGAGAAATGGTTGAAAATGATTAAAGATGAAAATTTAGGCGGTATGCAATTGTTTGCAGGCCAGAATAACGAATTCTCTAAATATTATAAGGTAAATACCATTCCGAGATTTTTAGTTTTTGATAAGAAAGGAAAAATTGTAAGTATCGATTCAGCACGTCCTTCAGATCCTAAATTGAAAGCCCTTTTGTTAGCAGAAGCTGCAAAATAAATCGTTCCGAAGGGTAGGGCTGATTAGTTCTACCCTTTAAATCAAAATCAAAACATTTAAACTATGAAAACACTAAAAAACTGGTGTACGGGCATTGCCATGCTTTTGGTTTCGCAGGCACTTTATGCTCAGCAGGATAGTATTCACATCAGCGGGAGTTTAAAAGGCCTTAAAGAAAATACCATCAGGGTAAGCTTTGCTGATGAGGCCGGTCAGAATAAATTTTTTAAAGCTACTGCCGTTAATGATGTTTTTACCATCACGGTACCCAAACAAAAAGTTCCGGTTGCTGCACGTGTGGATGTTGGGATAAAAAGAGACCTTTCTGCCATGGTTGATGGTAAAAGTGTTGGCAACCCGGCTCCGCCACTCGATCTGTTTATCTACAATCAGGATATTAAATTAACCGGCGATGCATTACTGGTACAATTTGCCGATGTAAAAGGCGATCAGGAAAATAACACCTTCAACAACTATAAACAAAGCGTTAGGGAAGAGGAGCGTAGAACTTACCTTATTTATAACAATCTGTTCAATGCCCAGTACCACGGCGAAAAACTTGAAGCAACATCAGAAAAGCTCCAGGAAGAGGCAGGCGTTAATTTTAAGAAAATCAGAGACAAGCAGAAAAGCTTTGTGGCACAACACCCTGAGGCCTTCGCATCTGTATTTTTATTGAGCCGAATGCAGAATATTTATACTGCCGATGGATATACGCAGGCTTTTAATGGTTTGGCACCTCAATATAAAGACCACCCCATGGCGTTAGGAATAAAAAGTTACCTGAAAAAAGTAAGTAACTCTTTAACCGGCTCACCAACCATCAATTTCGAAAGAAAAGATAAAGCAGGAAAACTAATTCGCCTGGCCGATTATAAAGGTAAAACCGTACTCCTCGATTTTTGGGGCAGCTGGTGCGGTCCGTGTAGGGCCAGCCACCCACACCTGAAAGCGCTTTATGAGCAATACAAAAAAGACGGATTCGAAATTATAGGCATCGCTCAGGAAAGGGGTAAAAACTTAACCGAAGCCCAGGCAGCCTGGACAAAAGCCATCGCTGAAGATGGAATTAACTGGGTACACATCCTCAATATGGATGGAATTGAAAAGCAAGACCTTGTAAAAGACTATAACGTAATGGCTTTTCCTACCAAGATATTGGTTGGTAAAGATGGAAAAGTACTTTTAAGAATTACAGCAAGTGCAACGGACGACATAGACCAGGCTTTGGCAAAAATATACGGACATTAAGCAAACCCCAATGAAATTTAAACCTACCATATTTGTTTTGCTGATGAGTTGTTTTACCCTGATGGTAAATGCACAGCAAAATAAACCCGTTACTACCATCCCTTTTGAGATGGTACACGGATCTATTGTTTTAAAAGTTAAGCTAAATAACCACAACAGGGTTTTTAAACTCCTGTTCGATACCGGCGCAGATGGCATGGCGCTGGAGAAAACACTTGCAGATAGCATTGGGCTTAAAATTACGCGAAGCAACAATGCTTCAGTAGTTGGGGGCTCGATGAAAATTGATATTTCTGGTGATAATGATGTTATCATGGAGAACGGATTTGTATTGAAACACCAGCCTATTGCTGTATTTCCGCAAACCGGCAAAGATTTAGATGGCATTATTGGCAATACCATGACCCGGAGTTATATCACCAGGATTGATTTCAACAAAAAAGAACTTTCCCTTTATAATTTCGAAGGCTACGAATACGAAAAGGGAGGAACAGTAGTTCCGGTTACTATTCCTTCAGGTGTATTCATTATCCCTGGCAATGTAGAAATTGTTGCTGGTAAATCGAGCACCGGAAATTTTGTTTTCGATACCGGAGCTTCGTATAATCTGATTTGCTTCAGGCCATTTGTAAAACAAAACCGTTTATTGGTAAGTGGTTTTAACTCAGAATACCCTGCCAGCACAGTGAGTATGGGCATTGCTTCACCAACCTTTAATGGCAAGGCAAATAGTTTCTCTTTTACCAATATGCCAGTAATAAAAGAAATGCCTGTTACCTTAATGGCTGGGGGCGGACAAAATGAAAACTGGAATCCAGGTTTCGACGGTTCTATCGGTATGGGGATTATTTCCAGATATAATTTTACCATTAACAGAAAGAAAAACGAGATCTATTTTACGCCAAATCACACCTACGTATACCCGCAATATTTTACTCTGGGCAGCTATTTATTGGGCTTTAATTTAAGTGGGCAGTTAGAGGTGATCAGTTCAATCAGGCAGCTGCCACCAAATGAAACACAGCTCGAAAAAGGGACTTTAATTACCCGGATTAACGGGGCCAATACTGCCGATTTACTTAAAAATGCTAAGAAACTGGAACAGCTGAAAAAACTGTCGGCCAGTAGCCCTTTAACCTTTAGCTATACAGCGGGGAATACCCAAAAGGATATTACATTAACCAAATAAAACATGAAAAATATAAAATATTATCTCTTAGCCTGTTTGCTTGCCTGTACTTTGGGTACAATGGCGCAGACTTATCAAAATGCATTAAAACAAGCCAAAGCAGAAAATAAACTGATTTTTATCGACTGTTACTTTACGGGTTGTATTCCCTGTGCACAAATGGATGAAGATGTGTTTCCGAACGCTGCGGTGAAAGCGGCAATGGCGAAAGATTTTGTAATGCTTAAGGTTGATATTTTTAAAGATAAATTGGGTGATACTTTAAAAGTACAGCACATTTTAAATGGATTTCCAACTTTTTTGGTGCTCAATGCAAAGGGAGAATTAATCAGCAATAGTTCTGGTTACAAAGATCCAGGCGATTTGATTGGACTGTTAGCTGATGCCAAACAAAAACAACAACAAAATAAAAGTTTAAAAGGTTATTCTGCTGTATTTAAGGAAAGCGATTATCCTGCCTTTTATCACGAATTTGCCAAAACCCGCAAAGGCATAACCGGGGAAATTATTGCAACCTATGCAGATAGTGTAAAGGATATGAAAGCAACCAATGCGCTGATGCCTTTTTTAATTTCGAGGATGAGTACAGCTAAACTGAACGAAGCAATATTAAATGATTATAAAGCTTATCAGGAACTTTATGGCGAAGCGGTTGTACAGGCACTGGTTGACAAGGCTTTGCTTCAAAAAATGGATCAGCACTTAAAAACCGATAAAGGTCAAGCAGCTTTTGCACAGTTTTTAAAAAACTACGAAGGGAAATTCCCGGCCAATATCTGGAAAATTAACCTGCAAACTTTAGGCGACCGTTACTATTTGGGAATGCAGAAAGATACAGTAGGCTATTTAAAATTCGCCATTCAACACCCGGTATTATATCAGTATCATTTCTCCGCACTGTACAGCAGGCTATTGTCGAAAAATCAATTGACCGGCGAAACAGGTCAGTTGTTTGGTAAATGGGCAGATGCGATTATCAACGAGGATAGTAGTCTGGAATTAATTAGAACAGCTGCAAACCTGAATAAAGCCATTAAAAATGAGCAGAACTATAAGAAATTTATGCAGATGGCTATTGCCAGAGCAAAAAAATACCAAATGCCAACCACCAGTCTTGAGCAGGAATTGGTAAGCAAGTAAAGATATTATCAGTTTGGAATTGATAAGTTTAGTTAATGATCGAAAGCCTATCCGGATGGATAGGCTTTTTTTGTATTGAATTGTCTTATATAAAATTTAGGTGCCTTATATGGTAAAAAAGAATAAAATAGCACTTATTCCTCTATCGTCATAATGCCTTGCTGTTTAAGCTTTTCAATACCTTCTTTCATTGCATTAACCTGTTCGGGCACATGGCTTTGCCATACCTTAACTTCGCCAATAACCTTAAACGGATGTATGGACCGGTAAGACATGGTAGGGTTGCCTGGAAATTTCTTGTCGGTTACATTTGGATCATCCTCCAGCGGCCCTGTGGCTTCTACTAGATAAATGCGCTCAGGTCCATCACCCGAAGCCAGTTCAGCACCCCATATTGCGGCGTTCAAGGTAGCTGAGAGGTAAATGTGTTTAAGGTTCTTATCTATAAAATTAGAAAGGTATCCTGTTGTGATCAAATCTCCGGTTTTTAAATCAGCTTTAGTGCCATGAAAAAAAGTTTGGGCAAAAGCTTGCGGAATAGCTGGTTGTTGTTCCTGTTCCTGAGCCGTTGTTTTCATCGTGTAGTTGTTTTTGGTTAAAGATGTTTGAGATAATGACAAACCTTTAAAATTAAAAAAAAATAATGGAAAGCATAGTTGGTATTGAGCTTCTCTATGAGCATTTGCTTTCTAATTGATTGTTTTTATCATTGAGGGGGGAGTATATTCAGTCTCTCTTAAGGCGTGCGTGACTGATTTGTGATTTTAGAAAAAAATATAACGATATCCCAAATACACGGATTACTTTAGTATCTTGGTGTGGTTAACCAAACGCTTTGTGCCCTATGCGTCATTTCATTGCGTGCTTTGGGGTTACAAATTCACTTCATTAAAACTCACATATTGTACAAACCTTGGTGAATCAGAATGGTTCGGACTGGCAGCATGTGGAAGCGATTCTAACCAAAGTATTAAATCACCTTTTTTGCCCTCAACCGGAATTTCCAAACCTTTATTTCGTAAAGCAGCAATAGCGCTTTCATGATTTTCGAAATGGGTTAGATACTCCTCAATCCGTTGATGAAAGCCTGGGATTAACGTAAAAGCACCTCTATTGGCAGGAACATCGTTCAAATACAATAATCCCTGGATATAGTATCTCGGGCCATTTTGGAAATCGATATCCCAATGCAGTGGACTGCCCTTAAAAGAGAAATGCTGGCTCACAGGTGGATTATAACTCACTTTTTCCGAATTGGCGAAGATGTTGTTATGTTTATATAAACTGCTGAAAATGGCCTTTATTTGCATATTGTTACGAATTTTAGCGATGGATTCGTCCTGATATTTTTGCAACATTAAACCCTGTAATAGCTCATGCTGAGGGTACCAGGTTTGTGGATCAGTTAAATCAATATTTAAGGTTTGGCAAATTAGATCCGATACCGCATCGCAGTCTTGCCTGTTAATAATTTGTTCTATTTTGAGATAACCATTAGTATTCCAGAAATCATGTTGTTCGGTAGTGAGTATATTCACAAAGCTATCTTCATACTTGTTGTATTTACCGCTTTGCAGCTCATGAAATTGAAGCGCTGCTGTATTAAAAAAGTCTGGTCCTTTGAGGGCAATTATCCAATGCTTAAAATTTTCTGTGTCTATACATTTGGTATATAAGAAATCGTAAACTTCAAATAAACCCAGTTGAAATATGTTTAGAAAATTCTGCTCTGTTTGAATAAAAGATTCGTCTGTTTGTTTCTGCGGATTTCTTGGATGGTGGTGTAAGCGGTAAATTTCGAGGAAAGCAATAACAGTGCTGGAAGAGTCGTGCATAAAGATTGAAACAAATTCATTCACCCAATACTAAGATTAAAATTTCAATTTCTGAAATATTTAAATGAATCTAAAACAGGTATAACCAATAAAAAGCGGATTAAATATTTGCGCAATAAAAAACACTTAACTAATATTACAGAAAACATCCCGGCCTTGCTAAAACATATTCAGTTTAACCAAAACTATAACGTTCAGCTGCTTAAAGCAGAACTCGCCCTCGCCTTACAACAGAATTGGGTAGATCATTTCAATAAAGAAGATTATGAAGGGAATTGGCAAAGTATAGCACTACGCTCTGCCAGTGGAAGAGAAAATGATATTTTAGCTCACTATGGAGTAGATGAATACCAGGATACTCCGTTGTTAAATCAATTACCTTACGTTAAATCGATCATTGAAGCCTGGCAATGCCCTAAAGAAGCGATTCGTTTACTTGCATTACACCCTGGGGCAGAAATTAAACCGCATAGGGATCGTGGCTGTAATTATGAAGGGGGAGCATTAAGGATACATATTCCTATTCAAACCAACGAGCAGTTAAAATTCATGGTAGGCGGGGAGGAGCTAAAGTTGGCTGAAGGCTCCTGTTGGTACATCGATTTCGATCAAACGCACAGCATTGTTAATGCAGGCGAAAATGTTCGTGTACATTTGGTCATTGATGCTTTAAGAAATGAATGGACGGATTGTTTATTCGAAAGTTATGGCTATAAATTTGAAGTAGAAAACCAGGGTCAGGCTTTAGATCGGGTTACAGCCTTAAAAATTATTGAAGAGCTTGAACGAATGGATACACCAGCAGCCGGGGAGTTGATAGCGCAATTGAAAAAAAATCTGTAATGAGCACCTTATTAAACTGGATTCCCTATCAATTGATCTACAAAGAAAATGGTTGGCAGCTTTTGTGGATGGATTTGCAGGATAAGCATATCGAAGAACCCTTTTTTGATGAAACCATTCAGCTTTGCAGGATGCGCATGAAAGAAAGATCAGGATATTTGCCAACAAGCAGTTTAGATTTTTTAGTCGAAGCCGCAAAACAGATTGATTCGATACCACCAGATGCTTTTATCTTTCATGTTTCGCGATGTGGTTCCACTTTATTATCTCAGGCTTTGGCCACAGTCGATATCAATATCGTTTTTCCGGAGGCTCGGTTAATTGATGAAATTTTAAGGGCAAAGGAACAAGATCCTACTGTAACAGAAGAGCAGCAGGAACGTTGGTTTAAATCAGCTATTGCCATAATGGGGCAAAAAAGAAAACCTGCGGATAAGCAACTCTTCGTGAAATTAGACAGCTGGCACATCCATTTTTATTTCTTGTTAAGGAAATGGTACCCTAATACACCTTTCTTTTTCCTTTCAAGAGAACCTAACGCTGTTATTGCATCACACCATCAAAGAAGGGGAATACATGCTGTTCCGGGTATGGTTAATTCCAGTATTTTAAAGGTTGAGGTACAAGAGAAACACTATCAGGACTTTAATTTATTTACTGCAGAAGTGCTTGCAAATTACTATAAAACCTTAGCAGATATTATGTCGGTTAACCATCCCGAAAATACCTTTTTCGATTATAGCTGGGGGGTAGAATTATTGTTATCGCATTTTTTTAAAGTAGTACAATTGGACAAATCGGCATACGAAAAAATGGCAGAGCGGTTAAAGTACCATAGTAAGAGCCCGGGCG
This sequence comes from Sphingobacteriaceae bacterium, assembly GCA_965284455.1. Classification (GTDB taxonomy): domain Bacteria; phylum Bacteroidota; class Bacteroidia; order Sphingobacteriales; family Sphingobacteriaceae; genus Pedobacter. The sequence goes on along the minus strand of OZ260086.1, from coordinate 2,107,614 downwards.
AAAAGTTTAGTGGAGACAATAAGCTGACGCTTGCAAATTATTCAAACGCCACTGTTGCGTACGAAAATTTTTCAAAACAATTAATCAAACCCTGACAAAGAAGCACCACAGGAGCTTATTAGCAGAGTATAGCATTAACTGACCCGATTGGTACTTTCTAAAAACCATAAAACCCGGATTTAATTGTAAACACTATTCAGTTAATCCCAATAAAAAGTGTAAACCATTTACACACTTGAGCAGTAGTATGCCAAAAATATTATTTTTGTAGTATTTTTCGTACTCATTTGTGTTTGATTATAAGGGTAAAAATGACTTATTTTTTTTAATATTTGTGAATATTGACATATGTCAATAAATAAATAATCATCTCGTTGGCCTACTAAAAGGCTACTTTCGTATACTATTTAAAGTCTTTTGTCTACTGAAAGAGGAGATTTGTATAAATGTAAGTTTGTAGTATTTGTACTATATGTAAAATTGTTCCATCTTTACAGGAACAAACATCCCTTATTAAACTTTTTATGAATACCAATAGACGCTCTTTTCTAAAGAGGAACGTCTTGTTAAGCAGTAGTATCTTATTGGCTGGTCCAATTGATACACTAGCTAAAGCAAGCCGTACTATCTATACCAAATCTGTAAACCAAAAACAGGTTAATATCATGTATAGCAATGATATTTGTGGGGCTGTTAATTCAACCGCTCAAGGATTCGGTGGCTTAAAGTCTTTACAAACTACCATCAATAACGAACTTGTTTCTACTTTATTATTGGATGCCGGAGGATTTTTAAATTTTAACAAAAATAACCATACCGAAACCATCCAATGGATGAACAAGGTAGGTTACCATGCGGTTAATCTTAGTGCTGCCGACTTAAAACAAGGGGTTGATGCTTTTGCTAGTTTACTTCCGCACATGGCTTTCGATCTGTTAAGCTGCAACTATGAATTTGAGCATCCGAAATTGCAAAAAAACGTAAAAAGTTACCAGGTAATTACTTATGGTAAATACAGGGTAGGCGTTACGGGGGTTGGCGAAACAACCAAAATGGAAGGTATAGAGGTAGCTGATCCAGTTGTGGCTTTAAATAATATCGCCAAATATTTAAAAGAAGTTGAAGCATGTGATCTGGTGGTTTGTTTGTCTCATTTAGGATTTGATTTAAATGCTAAGGAGAACAATCATAATCTGGCTGCATCGAGCACAAACGTAGATCTGGTTATAGGCGGTAACATCAAAATAGGCCGAAGCTTGCTTAGAGTAATTAAAAATGCTGAAAAGGAAGAAATTTTATTGGGGCAGAACTATAGTGCTGCACAATCTGTATCGCAAGTAAGCTTTGTATATGATAATACTAAACAAAAAACTTCCGTTGATCTAAAACAACGCGTACCTGGTGCAAGTCAAGCTGTGCACGTATCCGAAAGTTTAAGCCTGATCAAAACAAAGAATAGTAAATACAACACTTAATCAAATAAATTAATCAAAATCTCACTTTTAAAAAAAAATAATCATGGAAGAATACCTTTCAGTAATTAAAATGTTCGGCCTCAATTTTCAAGTAAGAGGTTGGGCGTTGTGCAATGGCCAAATTTTGTCAATTGCACAAAATACTGCTTTATTTTCTTTACTTGGAACCACTTATGGCGGTAATGGACAAACTACGTTTGCTTTACCTAATTTTCAGGGTAGAACACCGATTCACCAGGGGTCTGGTCCCGGGCTTTCAACTTATGTTCTAGGACAGGCGGCCGGAACGGAGTCGGTAAGTATCTTAACCAGTAATTTACCTGCACATACCCATCCTTTGATGGCCAATACTGCGGCCGGAACTACAGGTGTTCCAACAAACAGTTATTTATCTGCCAGTCCAAAAAATGGCTCTGGTCCAAGTGCCGTATCATTGAACACATACACCGCAACAGTGCCAAATACCAATCTGGGGCCACTTTCTGTTGGTGCTACGGGAAGTAATATACCTGTGTCGATTTTACAGCCTTACCTGGCGGTTACTTTTGAAATCTGCATGGAAGGTATTTTCCCTTCAAGAAACTAAAAATGAATAGTCCCTCCAAAATTGGTTTTCTGATGCCCTACTCGGGGATTTATCCATATTATGCACAGCATTTTATGACTGGATTTTCGTGTGCGGCATCAGAATTGGGCATTCGCGCATCAGAATTTGCCTTTGTGCCAGCTTATATTGGGCAGGGAGGCAGAAAAGGAGTTGTAGAGGCAGTGCAAAAACTGGTGTTTTTCGATGGGGTAGATGTGATAATGGGCATGTTGAGCCTCAAATCAATTGAAGACATTAGGCCAATGCTAGAAAATCATCATAAATTCGGACTTTTCTTCGATATGGGAGAGTTGGTTCCGCCCCCTAATGGCTTTGGTCCTTTTATCAACACCATTTCACTGGCCATATGGCAAACCGAATACGTATTGGGCAAATGGGCGGTAAATACTTTTGGCTCATCGGGCCAAATGCTAATGCCTCTTTACGAATCTGGCTTCAATTTAGGTACATCATTTTTTAACGGGGCTGTAGCTGCCGGAAGCGCCAAACTAGGTAGTTTTGTACTTCCGGAGGCCTATGCTAATTCAGAAACGTTAAATCTCGAGCCTTTTTTCGAAGCAATAGATAAAGATATGCCTGATTTTGTTCATGCTATTTTTACGGGAGATTTGGGGAACAGGTTTTTAACACAATGGAAAAACAGTAAGTTTTACGATACTATACCATTGATAACTGTTGAGAATATGGCTTATCCGGACAAGCTGGAAGAAGTTAATCACCTTGGTATTAAATTTTACAGTGCATTTTCATGGAGCAGAAGATCCGAAGAAAAGAAAAACAAGGGCTTTGTAACCAAATTTGAAGATTTTTCAAAACAGGATGCGAACATTTTCGCCATGATGGGCTACGAGAGCGGCATAGCCATCTCTACCATGCTTCCTTTGTTAAAAAAACGGCAGTTAGTAGAAGCGGCTAATCATCTTGAATCAAGAGGAGTTGCAGGACCAAGAGGCCATATCATGCTTCAAAAGCCTATTTCTGGGCCTTTTCCAATCATAGATATTTGTAAAATAAATACGGGCCAAAATGCCCATAACCATACCATCATTGCTCAGGATACAGCTCTGGGTTATGATATATCAACCGTTTTTCATGAAACAGAGAGCGGTTGGCAAAATCCATATTTATCAGTTTAAATTAACCTCACTATGAAGAAATTTATTACAAAAGTACTCGGTACGGTTTCTACTATTGTGCTCTTTCTGGCGCTCATGCCCGCAATGGCACAGTATACTAAAACCCAGTTACATGCTGGAGGGTTGTATTCTGCTTTGGCTAAAGATGCCAATGGAAACATTTATGTAACTAAGGCAGTCAGTGCCGGGTCTTATCACGTAGTTAAGTACACAAATGGCACCGGCAGCCCAACCCAGATTTATAGCGGATTAACCTCAAATGTAGCAGAGCTGCCTTGGGGTTTAGCTGTTGCACCAAACGGTGATGTTTACATCAGTACCGATTTTACATCAAATAATGGCGCGATTATCAGGTTAAATGCTTCGTCAAGCTATGCACCTACCACCGTGCAAACCGGTAGTTATTTTACCGGTTTAACTTTTGATGCCACAGGCAATTTATATGCGCTGGAATATAACGCAACCAATTCGGATTATGCAGTGTGTAAATACACCAATCCATCAGTAGCAAGCTCAGCAAAAGTAATGTTATACCATGGTTTGCCTAGCGATCAGGGGGTTGGTTATCCAACAGGCATTACTATCTCCCCAAGTGGAGACATATATGTAACCAAACCATACACCGTTTCTGCTGTAGTTGGTGTACCAACATACACCGGAGGGATTTTGAAATTAAATGCACCTACTTATGCTACAACTACAAGTATTGCAACAGGTACCTATGCAACAACACTAGGATTAGATGATTTCGGGAACCTTTATTCAACTGAAAGCAGTGGAACAAATACTTACTCGCTAAATAAATATACTGGTGCTACGGGTACACCTACTACTTTTTATTCGAATTTGCATGGAATAGGTACATTCCTGCCTTATGGAGTGGCTTTTATTGGCACTACCGGATACATAGCTGATGGAGACGATGGAACATTAGGAGGGGAGTTAATTAAATTAGCGCCAACAGATATTGTTTTGCCAACAGTACCGACCGGGCTCGCTGCAAGCGCAGGAAGTTCGCAAAACACACTAACCTGGAATGCAAATGCGGATGCCGATTTATTAGGTTATAAAATTTATGGAGGCACTACACCATCACCAACCACTTTCCTGGCTGGTGTACCGGTAGGAACCACAACCTATACACATACAGGTCTTGTTAATGGCACGCAGTATTACTACCGTATTTCTGCAGAAGATAATTATTTTAACGAAAGTGCTAAAACAGCTGATGTAACCGCTACACCGATACCGCCAGCCATTACTTCGGCTGCTTACAACGCTTCAACAGGAGCTTTAACAGTAACAGGAACTTCTTTCCCTGCGCTTGCAGGGGCAACCAACGATATTGTAACCAATAAATTTACAATCACCGGCGAGAATGGAGCAACCTATAACCTTACCTCTGCTAATGTAGAAATTACTTCATCAACAGCTTTTACTATAACGCTAAATGCTACAGATAAGAATGCTGTTGGCATGATGTTGAATAAAAACGGAACCTCTTCTACCAGTGGAACGACTTATAACCTGGCTGCGGCCGAAGATTGGGCTGCCGGAGAAAATCCGGTATCTGTTATTGTAGATGCCACTAATCCAATTACCGTATCCAATGTAGTGGCACCTGCTATTACCAGTGCTACCTATAATGTTTCAACTGGATCTTTAGCGGTAACCGGAACTAATTTCCTTTCGTTATCAGGGGTTACAAACGATATTGTTGCTAACAAATTTACCATAACAGGTGAGGGAGGTACTACATATACTTTAACCAACACTGGTAATGTAGAAATCGCTTCAGGAACAGTGTTTATACTAACATTAAGTGCAGCAGATCAGATAGGCGTTAACCAGATTATCAATAAAAATGGAATCTCTTCTACCAGTGGAACTACCTATAACCTTGCAGCGGCCGAAGATTGGGCTGCTGGTGCAGATGCGGCGGTTGTTGTGGCAGATTTAACTGTAAACGGAATCACTGCAAGTAATGTTGCAGTTCCTGTAATTACTTCTGCTACCTATAACGTTACCACTGGACTTGTTGTAGTAACTGGTACAGGCTTTTTGTCAAAAACAGGAGCTACGAATGATATTGTAGCCAATAAATTTACCATTGTTGGAGAAGGAGGGGCAACTTATACTTTAACCGATACTCCAAATCCAGAGATTAGCTCTACAACTGCATTTACGCTGGCATTAAGCGCTACAGATCAGGGCGGAGTTAACCAGATTATCAATAAAAACGGAACATCATCTACCGGAGCTACAACTTATAATCTGGCTGCGGCCGAAGATTGGGCAGCGGGAGCAGATGCGGCCGTTGTAGTTGCAGATTTAACAGGTAACGGAATTACAGCAAGTAATGTTGCGGTACCAAGCCTTGCATCGGCTACCTATAACGCTACTACAGGTGTTCTTGCGGTAACCGGAACAGGGTTTTTAAGGTTAAATGGCGCAACTAACGATATTGTGGCCAATAAATTTACCCTTACGGGCGATGGCGGTACAACTTATACCTTAACCACTACGCCTAATGTAGAAATTGCTTCTGCAACAACATTTAGTTTAACTTTAAGTGCGGCAGATAGAACAGCAGTTAACCTTATTGCCAATAAAAACGGTACCTCATCAACAGGAGGAACAACTTACAATCTGGCAGGTGCCGAAGATTGGGCAGCCGGAGCAGATGCCGCAGTTGTTGTAGCAGATTTAACCGGAAATGGTATTACCGTTTCTAATGTGGCAATCCCTACCATTACAAGTGCTACTTATAATGCTTCAACCGGAGCTTTGGTAGTAACCGGAACGAATTTCCTTTCGCTATCAGGTGCAACCAACGATATTGTTGCTAACAAATTTACCCTAACAGGTGAAGGAGGTGCTACCTATACTTTAACCAATACGGGTAATGTAGAAATTACTTCTGCAACAGCATTTACTTTAACGTTAAGTGCAGCAGATCAGGCAGCAGTTAACCAGATTGCCAATAAAAACGGTACCTCATCAACAGGTGGAACAACTTATAATTTGGCAGCAGCCGAAGATTGGGCTGCCGGTGCAGATGCTGCAGTTGTGGTGGCCGATTTAACCAGTAATGGTATTACCGTTTCTGGTGTGGCTGTTCCTGCAATTGCTTCAGCTACCTACGATGCAGCCACAGGAACTTTGGTAGTAACGGGAACGAATTTCTTACCGTTATCAGGTGTAACAAACGATATTGTAGCCAATAAATTTACCATTGCAGGTGAAGGAGGTGCTACCTATACTTTAACCGATACTCCAAATCCAGAGATTAGCTCTACAACTGCATTTACGCTGGCATTAAGCGCTACAGATCAGGGCGGAGTTAACCAGATTATCAATAAAAACGGAACATCATCTACCGGAGCTACAACTTATAATCTGGCTGCGGCCGAAGATTGGGCAGCGGGAGCAGATGCGGCCGTTGTAGTTGCAGATTTAACAGGTAACGGAATTACAGCAAGTAATGTTGCGGTACCAAGCCTTGCATCGGCTACCTATAACGCTACTACAGGTGTTCTTGCGGTAACCGGAACAGGGTTTTTAAGGTTAAATGGCGCAACTAACGATATTGTGGCCAATAAATTTACCCTTACGGGCGATGGCGGTACAACTTATACCTTAACCACTACGCCTAATGTAGAAGTTGCTTCTGCAACAACATTTAGTTTAACTTTAAGTGCAGCAGATAGAACAGCAGTTAACCTTATTGCCAATAAAAACGGTACCTCATCAACAGGAGGAACAACTTACAATCTGGCAGGTGCCGAAGATTGGGCAGCCGGAGCAGATGCCGCAGTTGTTGTAGCGGATTTAACCGGCAACGGCATTACCGTTTCTAATGTGGCAATTCCTGCTATCACCAGTGCTACCTATAATGCTTCAACCGGAGCTTTGGTAGTAACCGGAACGAATTTCCTTTCGCTATCAGGTGCCACCAACGATATTGTTGCTAATAAATTTACCTTAACAGGTGAAGGTGGTACTACCTACACCTTAACCAATACTGCTGATGTAGATATTGCTTCTGCAACAACATTTACTTTAACGTTAAGCGCAGCAGATCAGGCAGCACTTAACCAGATTATTAATAAAAACGGTACCTCTTCAACAGGTGCCACTACCTATAACCTTGCAGCAGCCGAAGATTGGGCTGCCGGTGCAGATGCAGCAGTTGTGGTGGCCGATTTAACCGGAAACGGGGTTACTGCAAGTAATGTAGCCGTACCAGTTATTACTTCAGCAACTTACGATGCTACTACAGGTGTGTTAGCTGTAACTGGAACTGGCTTTTTAAAATTAAACGGAGCAACAAATGATGTTGTAGCCAATAAGCTAACTTTCAGAGGTCAGGGGGCAGCAACATATACCTTAACCGATTCGCCTAACGCAGAGCTTACCAACGGCACTTCATTCAGTATTACCGTTAGTGCAACAGATAAGTCGGCTTTGGCATTATTAATGAATAAAGACGGCCTGTCTGCAGCCGATGCAACGGTTTACAATCTGGCAGCAGCCGAAGATTGGAATGCAGGTGCAGCAGCGGCAGTAGTTATTGCTGATGCAACAAATCCGCTAACTGTTTCAGGAGCAAAATCAAGAAATGCCGATTTAGCTTCTTTAACAACCAGTGCCGGAACATATACACCAGTCTTTGCCGCCGGTACTACAAGTTACAGTATTAATGTACCTTATACTGCCACAATAGCTACAGTTACTGCAACAAGAGCTGAAAGTCATGCAACATTAGAATCGAGTCTGGGAGCAGGGGTGTACACCTCATTAACCAATGGAGCAGCTTCAACAGCTTATACGTTAGCTGATGGTGCAAATTCAATTAATGTTAGGGTTACTGCCGAAGAAACTACCGTTACCAAAACTTATACACTTACGGTAAACAAACAGGTAGCTGCATCGGTTGGTGATTTTGTATGGTTGGATTATAACCAAAATGGTGTACAAGATGCAGGTGAGCCTGGGGTAAACGGTGCAACTGTTACCCTAACCGGAACCGACATCTTTGCTAATGCGGTAAACTTAACAACCACAACAAACGCATCAGGCAATTATACATTCAGTAACTTAAATCCTTCGAGTGCTTATACAGTAGTGGTAACAGGTTATCCTGCACGTTATACCAGCACTTATGATCTTGATGGAACAGGAACTGTTGGGGCAACTTTCGCACTTGCTTCAGGACAAAACAGAACTGATGTAGATTTCGGTTTCTACGATCCGTATTATGCAAATGCTGATTTAACGGCACTAAGTACTACTGCAGGACTAACGCCAGTATTTGCAGCAGGAACTACCACTTATACTGCAAGCGTTTTAACTGCAACTAATAGTATAAAATTAACTGCAACTGCACTTGCAGCGGGATCAACATTGCAAATCAATGCAAACGGAGCAGGTTATGTTGCCTTAACCAGTGGTGTAGAAACAGCAGATTTAGCTTTAAACTTTGGTAACAATACCTTCGATGTTAAAGTTACTGCACAAAACGGAACTACAACAAAAACATATACCGTAACGGTTAACAGACCAAATGCAAATCAAACGATCACATTTGCGGGTACGGCATCAACTACTTATGGAACTGCCGATTTTGATCCAGGAGCCACCAGTGCAACTTCGGGAATTAACACCATTACTTATACCAGCGATAACCTGGCTGTGGCTACAATCGTAGCGGGCAAAATACATGTTGTTGGCGCAGGAACAGCCGTAATTACAGCTAAACAAGCGGCCAGCACCGGATACAATGCTGCAACTGATGCCACACAAACTTTAACTGTAAATGCGAAAGGTATTACCGGTAATTTTACAGCCGATAATAAAGTTTACAACGGAAACAATACCGCAAGTATATTAACCAGAACACTCACTGGTGTGGTAACAGGCGATGAAGTAACCGTAACCCTTACAGGAGGTACTGCAACTTTCGATAATGCCAATGTAGCCAATGGCAAAACTGTTACTTCTGCGGGTATGACGCTCGGAGGAGCAAAAGCTGCTAATTATACTTTATTATCCGTAAATACCACAACAGCTAACATTACTGCTAAAGATATCACAGGTAACTTTACAGCCAGCAATAAGGCTTATGATGGCAATAACACCGCTAGTATTTTAACCAGAACCTTAACCGGCGTTGTAACAGGAGAAGAAGCAGATGTAACCTTAACTGGTGGAACGGCAACCTTTGCTGATGCATTGGCCGCTACAGGTAAAACCGTTACAGCAACAGGTTTAACTTTAACCGGAACCAAAGCAGCAAACTACAACTTAACAGGTGTTGCTACTACCACAGCTAACATTACCAGCTTAACTTTAACCGGTGCATTTACTGCCGATAATAAAGTTTACGATGGTAATACCACAGCAAGTGTATTAACCAGAACCTTAACCGGCGTATTACCAGCCGATGCGGCCGATGTAAACCTAACCGGTGGTACAGCCACTTTCGGTACAGCTGATGTAGGTACAGGCAAAACCGTTACTGCAGCGGGTATGACCTTAGGAGGTACCAAAGCTGGTAACTATACCTTATCGTCTGTTGCAACAACCACGGCTAACATTACCGGACTGGCCTTAACTGGTAGCTTTACTGCCGATAATAAGGTGTATGATGGGACCAATACTGCAACGATCTTAACCAGGAGTTTAACAGGCGTATTGGCTGCCGATCTTGCTGATGTAACCTTAACAGGTGGAACAGCAACCTTTGGTGGTATCAATACCGGAAACGGTAAAAACGTTACCTCAACCGGTATGGTATTAACTGGTGCTAAGGCAGGTAACTATACACTATTTGCGGTAAATACCACCACAGCTAACATTACAGCAAAAGATATCAGCGGAACCTTCACTGCTGCCAATAAAGCTTATGATGGTAACACCACGACAGGCATTTTAACAAGAAGCTTAACCGGTGTAGTACCAGCTGATGTTGCGGATGTAACTTTAATTGGCGGTACAGCTACTTTTGCTACAGCGACTGTAGGTACAGGTAAAACAGTTACCTCAACCGGTATGACCATTGATGGAACAAAAGCAGAAAACTATAACTTAACCGGAGTGGCTACCACCACTGCCAATATTACCGGACTGGCCTTAACAGGGAACTTTACCGCCGGAAATAAAGTGTACGATGGTAACAACACTGCAACGATTTTAACCAGAACCTTAACAGGTGTATTAGCCGCTGATGCTGCCGATGTTACCCTAACTGGTGGTTCAGCAACTTTTGCTGATGCCGATAAAGGAACAGGTAAAACCGTTACCGCAACCGGAATGACACTGGGCGGAACCAAAGCAGCCAACTATACCCTTGGCTCAGTTAATACTACTACAGCTGATATTACCACTAAAGACCTTACTGCAAGCTTTACAGCCGATAGTAAAGTGTACGATGGCAATACTACCGCCACCATTTTAACCAGAACCTTAACAGGTGTATTACCTGCCGACTTAGCAGATGTAACTGTTAACGGTGGTACTGCAACATTCAATAACGAAAATGTAGGCACCGGCAAATCGGTAAATGCATCAGGTTTGGCATTGGCAGGAGCTAAGGGAGGCAATTACAATATCACCACCGTAAATGCAACTACTGCAAACATTACAGCTAAAAATATCAGCGGTAATTTTACAGCCGATAGTAAAGTGTACGATGGCAACACCACTGCAACGGTTTTAACAAGAACCTTAACAGGTGTATTGGCAGCTGATGTTGCTGATGTTAACCTGACAGGTGGCACCGCAAGTTTTGCAACAGCCAGTGTAGGTACAGGTAAAACTGTTACCGCTGCAGGCATGACCATTACAGGAACAAGAGCTGGTAATTACAGTCTAACAGGTGTAGGTACTACCACAGCGAATATTACAGGCCTGGCCATTACAGGCAATATTACAGCTGATAATAAGGTGTACAATGGCAATAATATTGCTACTATTTCGGGTAGAACCTTAACAGGTGTATTAGCAGCTGATGTTGCCGACGTAACCTTAACCGGCGGAACAGCAACTTTTGCCGATGCCAATAAAGGAACAGGTAAAACGGTTACCGCAACAGGTTTAACGCTAACAGGAGCTAAATCTGCTAACTATACTTTAGCATCAGTTGGTACTACCACTGCCGATATTACAGCAAAAGATATCGCTGGTAACTTTACAGCTGGTAACAAAGTGTACGATGGTAATACCACCGCGAATATCTTAACCAGAACCCTAACAGGAGTACTGGCCGGAGATGTTGCTGATGTTACTTTAACCGGTGGAACAGCAAGTTTTGCCAATGCTAACATTGGTACAGGTAAAAGCGTAACCGCAACGGGTATGAGTTTGTCAGGTACAAAAGCTGGCAATTACAACCTAACCGGAGTAGCTACTACTACCGCTAATATTACTGGTTTAACGATTACCGGTAACTTTACAGCAGGTAATAAAGTGTACGATGGCAATACAACTGCAACCGTATTAACCAGAACATTAACCGGAGTATTGGCAGCTGATGCAGCTGATGTTACCTTAACAGGTGGCACTGCAAGTTTTGCCGACGCTGCTAAAGGTACAGGCAAAACAGTCACTGCAACAGGTATGGCCATAACCGGTGCCAAAGCCGCTAACTATACTTTGGCTTCAGTAGCTACTGCAACGGCTGATATTAGTGCTAAAGATATCGCGGGTAATTTTACTGCCGATAGCAAGGTATACGATGGTAATACTACTGCAAATATCCTGACCAGAACTTTAACTGGTGTATTGGCGGGCGATGTTGCCGATGTTACTTTAACCGGTGGAGCCGCGAACTTTGCCAATGCAAATGTTGGTGTAGCCAAAACGGTATCCGCTACAGGTTTAACTTTAACCGGAACCAAAGCTGCCAACTACAATTTAACAGGGGTGGGCACTACAACGGCTAACATTACAGCAAAAAATATCGCAGGTGCATTTACGGCTGATAATAAAGCTTATGATGGTAACACCACGGCGAGCATTTTAACCAGAACATTAACTGGAGTAATTACAGCCGATATTGCCGATGTAACCTTAACCGGTGGTACAGCTAGTTTTGCCGATGCCAATATTGGTACAGGTAAAACGGTAACTTCAACAGGAATGGTTCTAGCTGGTTCAAAATCTGCTAATTATAACCTAACCGGAGTAGCCACCACAACGGCTAACATTGGGGTAAGAAATATCACCGGATCATTTACTGCCGGTAATAAAGTATACGATGGTAACACTACTGCCACCGTATTAACCAGAAGCTTAACAGGTGTTTTAACAGCCGATGCTGCCGATGTAACCCTAACAGGTGGTACTGCAAGTTTTGCCGATGCAAACGTAGCTAATGGTAAAACTGTAACCGCTGCGGGCATGGCAATTACAGGAGCGAAAGCAGCTAACTATAGCCTAACCAGTGTAGCAACAACAACAGCAGCCATTACTGCGAAAACTGTTAACGGTAGCATTACTGCCAGCAATAAGGTTTACGATGGTAATACCGCCGCTACTATTTTAACCAGAACCTTAACAGGAGTACTGGCCGGAGATGTAGCCGATGTAAGCTTAACCGGTGGAAGCGCAACCTTTGCCGATAAAAATGTAGGTACAGCAAAAGTGGTTACAGGTACAGGTTTACTGTTATCGGGTACCAAAGCTGCCAACTATACTTTGGCCGGCGTGGCTACTACAACTGCAAACATCGATGTAAAACCAATTACGGTTACTGCCGATGCGAAGACAAAAGTTTATGGAGAAGCAGATCCTGCATTAACCTATACTTTAGCTGCAGGTGCATTGGCAACTGGCGATAACCTGACAGGGGCATTAAGCAGGGCAGCAGGTGAGGCAGTAGGTACTTATGCGATCGCGCAAAATACACTTAGCGCAGGTAGCAATTACAGTATTACTTACACACCAGCTAATCTTCAAATCACCAGAAAAGCGCTGGTAATTACAGCCGATAATAAAAACAAAAACTTTGGCGCAGCTAATCCTGCACTTACAGCAAGTTACAGTGGTTTTGTGGGCACCGAAACTTCAGCAGTGTTAACCAGTCCGCTAGTTTTAAGTACAACCGCTACAACAGCATCATCAGCTGGTAATTATCCAATTACAGCAAGTGGTGCGGCAGCGGCAAACTATAGCATTACTTATGTTGCAGGTACACTAACGGTTAATCCAACTGCACAAACCATTACGTTTGCAGCTTTAGCCAATAAGTTAGATACCGATGGTACCTTTACCTTAACCGCAACAGCCAGCTCTGGCTTAACAGTAACTTATACCAGCAGTAACCCGGCTGTAGCGCGGATTATTAATGGTAACCAGGTTGAGATCCTGAAAGCAGGTGTAATCAACATTACTGCCAGTCAGGCCGGAAACGCTGATTACCAGGCAGCAACCAATGTGGTGCAGTCGTTTACCGTAATCGAGAACCCGCCACCGGTAGTTACCATTACCAGCAACAAAGGTAACAGCATTAGTAAAGGTGAGGTTGCCGTACTTACTGCAACAGGCGCATTAACTTATCAGTGGTCAAATGCCAATGGTATCCTTAGCGGCCAAAACAATGCTTTACTTACGGTTAGGCCTACTCAAAATACCACCTATACGGTTACTGGTTTTAACCAGTACGGACGTAGCAGCACCAAAACCTTTACCCTGGAGGTAAGGGCCGATTACCAGGTGCTGAATATCATGAACGTACTTACACCAAACGGTGATGGTAAAAATGATACCTGGGTTGTTGAGAATATTGATATGTATCCAAACAACACCGTACGCATTTTCGATCGCGCCGGTAAGTCGATATTTGAAATGAAAGGGTATGACAACAGTTGGGGTGGTACCTTAAAAGGATCTTTGGTTCCTGAAGGCGCTTACTACTATATCATCGACTTTGGTCCAGGTATCGGAGTAAGAAAAGGATACATCACAATTGTAGGTAATAACTAAGATTTAACCTGCCATAACCAGTTTAAACCGCTGGTTATGGCATAAAAAAGTATAAAGATGAAAACAAGGAAAATGCTTATCACATTGGTGATGTTCGGTCTCAGCATCCCAGCCTTTGCTCAGCTCAACCCTATGGGCAGTATGTATTACCAAAACCTTTACCTTAGCAATCCGGCCATGGCTGGTATTGAAAAAGGCTGGGAAGCAGCTGCAGCTTATAAGGCACAATGGACAGCAATAGAGGGGGCTCCGGCCATGCAGTCGGTAACGGCAGCTTATGGCACCAATAACAATAAAGTTGGTGTAGGTGCCTCTTTTTACAACGAAAATATCGGCGTAATTCAGCGTACCAGTTTTAAAGGTACCTATGCTTACCACCTGACGCTTAACAATGGTGCCGATTATCTTGATTTTGGTCTCTCAGCAGGCATCATGAACGAGTGGATCGATATGACAAAGATTAAAGGAAACCAGAGCGATATTTCTTTAACTAATTTTAACCAGCGTAAACTGTATTTTGATGGCGATTTCGGTATGGCTTACCGCAGTCAGCATTTCAATGTTCAGGGATCGGTATTAAACCTGAAGCGCTTTCTGAAACGCGACGATGAAAGAACAGTGGTAGACCGTGCTTCTTATTTTGCATCGGTAAGCTACAAATTTCTCAATCCTGATAAGGTGCTGAGCGTTATAGAGCCAAAAGTAAGCTACAGAGGTATTGATAACTACCGTGATATTGTTGATCTTGGGTTAAATGCACAGTTCTGGGGCAATAAACTTTTGTTTACCGGTATATATCACACCAGTAACAGTTTCACCGCAGGTGTGGGTACTACTTACCAAAACCGCTTATCGATATTGGCCATGTATACCACCAACACTTCGGATATACAGAATTATGCAAACGGCGAATTCGAACTCGGTTTAAAATACAATTTTAGATAAAACTTAAACTGCAAAATGAGGGTAGGGAAATAAATCTTACCCGTCAAATGTTTCAGCATGAAATCCTTTTTATCAGAAATCTCACCGATCCTTTCTTTTTTAGATAGGATCGGTTTGGTTTATAAGCTTACCGAAATTGACGGTCAAACCTTTCTTCCCGGTTTGAAGCTCAGCGAGGGAACGTTAATTATCGATATCAATAAGCTGCTCTATCCAGGCGATATTTTACATGAAGCCGGACACCTGGCCTGCATGCCTCCTGAGATCAGACAGGAGATGAGTGATGATTTAGTACCTTCAGATCTCCATCAGGGTGGCGAGATGATGGCCATTGCCTGGTCTTACGCAGCTTGCATACATCTTAATATCGACCCAGTAGTGGTATTCCATGAAGATGGATATCAATCAGGTGGAAAAAATATCATTGAAAATTTTCAGCAAGGATCTTTTATGGGGGTGCCGTTGTTGCAATGGTGCGGTATGACTTTCGATAAAATACAAGCCGAAAGAAATCAAGCCAAACCATTCCCATATATGCAAAGCTGGCTATGCGAAAACAGACCTGCTTAAGTGTTTCACTAATTCTGTCGTTATTGGTTCACTGGTTCATTTGTCATTGGTTCATTAGGACCTACCCATAGTTTAACCCCGTCCCAACCCCAAACTCATTACGTCCAACTCAAATACAATTGTTTTTTTGCCTACTATAATCTCAGTACCCTCTGTGCTTTTCTCTGTTCACTCTGCGATTAAACAGCCACGGATGCACAGGCATAACATGGATGGTTTTTGCGTCTATGAGGTTATTGTACTTTGCGGCCTTTGCGCCTTTGCTTTAGCGCACTTTACGGTTAAAAATCTACGGATGTATGGCATGCATACTTTGCGGTTAAAACGCCTGTGGCATCAACTCAATCTCCAGCAACAGCTTAACAATATTTGCTATAATCGGGTTCTCATCATCACTTCGCCAGTTCAGATAAAGATCGGTTGGGTACGGTAGCTGAATGTACCTGATGCCCGGTATGGAATGATGGATATACGAATCGGGCAGAATAGCCACACCGAGTTTCCGGCGTACCAATGCGATAATCGTAGAGCCAAACTCAGAATGCAGGTAAACATTGGGCTGGATACCAAAAGATTTAAACACATTTTTAATGATGTGGTTGTAGCTGCTTCCCTCATCCTTAACCGGCAAAATAAATTTTTGGACAGCGAGCACTTCATGACTCAGTTCATCTGCACTTTTCAGCGGATGGTCGTCAGGCACTACCAGTGCCAGGTGGTCGGTATAGATTTTTTTGGCGCTGATCCCATCAATGGTATTCTTGTCGCGGGTAATCACCACATCGAGCTTATAGTTAGCTAAAAATTCCTGTTGGTTTTCGTACATCACCTGTACCAGCTCAATCTGCAGTTTGGGGAACTCTTCGTTTATCCGCGAAGTGATTTGCGGGACCAGTGATCCCGAAATAGAATCGGGATGTGCAATCCTGATCGTTCCGTATTCGCCCAGCTGAATCTGGCTTGCAAACTTATGGATGTGGCTAATCTCGTTGAACTGTTTCATCCACTTTTCCTTCATGAACTTACCCGCTGCGGTAAGCTTTACGTTGCGTTTGTTGCGGATAAACAACTGGATATCCAGTTCCTGCTCCAAAGCCTGTATCTGGCGGCTTAATGCCGATTGCGTAATATTCATCTTAGCAGCCGTTTTCCAGAAATGAAGTTCATCGGCCAGGGTTAAAAAATATTTGATTTGTTGCAGATCCATTAATGCAATTTATGCATTAATAAATGATAAAATAGCATTTTATTGAATTATTTGACAGCTTATCTTTGTACCATCGTTCAGCTCTACAAGACAGCAAAAAATACAAAAATGCCTCAGTTAACCATACAACAGATCGATTCGTCAGCAATTTTAGCATTACAGTCTATTAGCCGGAAAATCTTTTTAGAAGCCTTTGCCGATACCACCAGCGAGGCCAATATGAAAGCTTACCTCGATTCGAGTTTTTCGTACGATAAACTGATGGCAGAACTTGAGCAGCCCAACTCGCAGTTTTACTTCGCCCTTTCTGAAGGAAATGTGGTCGGTTATTTAAAATTGAATACCGGTGATGCGCAGAATGAACAAGAACTGGAGGAAGCACTAGAAATTGAACGTATTTACGTACTGGCAGCTTTTCACGGCCAAAAGGTTGGGCAGGCCCTGTTAAATAAAGCTTTCGATGTGGCCAGGGCACTCCAATGTAAAACCATCTGGCTTGGGGTGTGGGAAAATAATCAGCGGGCGCTCCGTTTTTACACTAAAGCTGGTTTCGAAGTATTTAATTCGCACATTTTTCGGCTGGGCAACGACGAACAGACTGATCTGATGATGAAAAAACAATTATAAGTATGGGCAAAAAGAATATTTTCCTGGTATTACTCGTTATAGGCACAGCTTTTTGGGGTATATCTTTTTCAGTAACCAAATTATCAATTAGCAATCACTCACCACAACTTTTTTTGCTTTATCGTTTTGTGGGGGCAACATTGGTGCTGGCAATTGTTTTTCGGAAAAAATTAAAGCACCTGAGTTATAAAAGCATTATATCAGGTGCCTTGCTGGCCATTCCGCTTATGCTGGGGATTGGATTGCAAACCCTGGGTATTAAACTCACTTCGGCTTCGCAGTCTGCGTTTTTAGCCGGCACCTGCGTCGTTATTGTGCCTTTATTAAAAATGGCTTTGTATAAAAAGGTACCGCACCTTAAAATCTGGATTGCGGCAAGCCTGTCGTTAATAGGTTTGTTTATTATTTCTGTTAAAAATGGTTTTTCTATTAATGTGGGCGATTTATTTACCATTGGTGGTGCCATCGGGTTTGCCTATTACCTGATCAGGGTAGAAGAAGAATCGGCCAGGATAGATATTGTGGCTACTATTGTACCCATGTTTGCCACTTGTGCGCTGCTTACTTTTGGGGCGGTTGCCTGGAGCACATCAGAAAGCTTGCTGCCAGCCGACAATACCTTTTGGTTTGGTGTTATTTTCTGCTCGCTTTTTTCGACCGCCTACATGTATTCTGTATCCAACATGGCGCAGCAATACATCAGTGCCGAGCGGGTAGCAGTAATTTACCTTTTAGAGCCTATATTCGGGGCATTTGCAGCGGCTTATCTCATTGGAGAGGTAATTACCTGGCAACTTTTAATAGGCGGACTATTTATCTTTGCAGGTATGGGCATCTCTGAACTTAAATTCAAAGTTTTTAGAAATTTGTTCTGGCCGGCACGTAAACCCGTTACAACCCATTTAAACAAACATTAAACTAAACTTAATATGGACGCCTTAAAATTCAGGACTGCAACGCGGAACGATTTGCCCAGAATTGTGGAAATCTATAACTCTACTGTACCCACCAGATTGGCAACTGCAGATACTGAACCTATATCGGTAGCCAGTCGCGAACAATGGTTTAATGAGCACGATAGCAGCAGGCCGCTATGGGTAGTAGAAGACACTGAAAACCGTACGCTGGGCTGGGTAAGCTTTCAATCTTTTTATGGCCTGGCTTACCAGGCCACTGTTGAAATCAGCATTTACATCGATCCGGAGAGCAGGGGCAAAGGGCTTGGCAAAAAGATACTGGAGTACTGCATTAATCAGGCCCCCAATTACGGTATCAAGACCCTTGTTGGTTTTATATTTTCGCACAACACAGCTAGCCTGCGCTTGTTCCAGCAATTTGGTTTCGAGCAATGGGGTCAACTGCCTGATATCGCCGTTTTGGATGGTATCGAAAAAAGCCTGACCATATTGGGCAAAAGAATTACAGCATAAGTCGATAATTTGGTTCGCAAATAGCCATTGATTACCAGTGTCTTTGAGGTTCAATTAGCCACGGATGCCCGGAATACACGGACATGTACCTTAGCGCTCTCTGTGTTTTTTCTCAGTACGCTCTTTGGTTAAAACAGCCACGGATGCACAGAATACACAGATTGCTTTACGTAGAACTCCAATTCTCACTTCACTTTCCAACTCATTTTACTTACTTTGCAAGCCATAACCAGATATTAATTAAATGGAGAAGAAGTTGATCAACACCCAAGCACGTACCATTAAACTCGTTAAAAACCGGTCAGACATAGGCGCTGGTACACGCGGTTCGGATATGGGGATCGATGCCATCGAGATTGCTGCCATTAACAAGGGTAGCGATTATTTTAACAGCTTTCCTTTTGTTGACGTAGAAACACATAACGAATCTATTTACGATAAAGACCGTAATACCTTTGCCAAGCGTATTGGTCAGGTATTGCAGCAGTGCACGCGACTGGCCGAAACGGTAAAACAAACGCTGGCCCTTGGTCATTTTCCGCTCGTGTTTTCTGGCGATCATTCTTCCGCCCTGGGTACTATTAGTGGTGTAAAGGCTGCTTATCCCGATCAAATACTGGGCGTGGTATGGATCGATGCACACGCCGATCTGCATTCTCCCTATACTTCACCTTCAGGTAACATCCATGGTATGCCACTTGCAGCTGCTTTGGCTAACGATAATCCTGCGTGTCATATCAATGAGGTAAGTGGCGAAACCCTAACCCACTGGGATCGCATGAAAACAATTGGCACATCCGGTCCTAAACTCAAACCCGAACATCTGGTGTATTTTGGCGTGCGCGATACCGAGCAAGCCGAAGACCGGTTAATGGAGCAAGAAGGGATTCGCAATTACCGGGTAGATGAAGTACGGTACCGAGGCCTCGCTATTTGTGTAGAAGAAGCCTTGCACAGGCTTTCTGCCTGTAACCTCATTTATATTTCGTTTGATGTAGACAGTATGGATTGCGACCTGATTTCTGATGGTACCGGTACACCCGTTGCCAAAGGGTTCGATCAGTATGAAGTAATCGAAATCATTAACCGGATAATCGACTCGGGCAAGGTTGCCTGTTTGGAAGTGGCCGAGGTTAATCCTTTACTCGATAACAAAGGCAATAAAATGGCCGAAACCGCATTCGAAGTGTTTGAAGCTGTAACAGGGCGTTTAAGTGGTTCACTCATTTAATCACATCATTTTTAAGCTAATTTCTTAATGTCCTTAATCACTTAATGGTTTAATTATTTATCATTGAAGTTAAGATTATTAAGGATGTTTTATTTGAAGTATTAAAATAGCCACGGATGCACTGAATACACTGATATTAATTGGCTATGTTTTTTTTGCGCTCTTTGTGCCTTTCTGTGTGCTCCTATGTTTACAAAAGTTTAAATTCGTAAATATAATTGAAGAAAGATGAGAGCGCATTTGTGTCTAAATAACTATCAAGTATATTGTCGCAAAGATTATGCCTCATCTTTTTCCATCTTTTGGAGTTTGAACAGAATGTAAGGAACTATGCATGTCATATTATCCAGAATATCCAACCAGGAGAAAAAACGAAGGGAGATTCATCAATTATAAAAAAAAACTAATCGATGAAAAAAGTATTGAAACAGGTACTGGGAGTAGATGTTGCCCAAAAAGAGCTAGTTGTTACCCTAGGCAGGCTAATGGATGATCTATCAGTAGACCTTTACGCCCACAAGGTTTTTAAGAACAGTGAAACAGGTATGGGGTTATTGGTTGAATGGGTAAAAAAGCTTTCAGAAGACAGTGTAGTAGTGCAATATGTCATGGAAGCCACAGGTATTTATCATCAAAAATTTGCTTATTATCTGGCAGATCATTGTTATAGCGTTAGTATTGTGCTCCCCAATAAAATAAGCAACTATATGCGTACCCTGGAAGTAAGGACCATTACGGATAAAACCTGTTCTGAAGCCATTGCAAGATTTGGCCTTTGCCGGAAGCTGGATAATTGGGAAAAGCCCAAAAAGACATTTAGAACCTTACAGCAACTGACCAGGGAACGTGATCAGATAGTACACGAGAGGTCTGCTGTAAAAAACCAGCTTCATGCAGAAAAATCGGAGGCTTATCCTTATGAGAAGAGTT
Organism: Sphingobacteriaceae bacterium; assembly: GCA_965284455.1. Taxonomy (GTDB): domain Bacteria; phylum Bacteroidota; class Bacteroidia; order Sphingobacteriales; family Sphingobacteriaceae; genus Pedobacter. The sequence continues at coordinate 2,086,470 of OZ260086.1, read as the reverse complement.
TGGAGCGTCTAAATGCAAGGATTGCTTTCCTGAATACCCAGGAAAAAGAGATAAAAAAGGATATATCAGAAATTGTCAATAGAGATAAAGGTTTGAAGGAAGATGTAAAAACCATCTGTACAATACCCGGGGTCGGGGAGCTAACTGCTGTAATTGTTTTGTCAGAAACTAACGGCTTCGAGCTAATACGCAGCAAGAAACAACTTGCCAGCTATGCGGGCTTTGATGTGAAAGAGAAACAATCGGGTACATCGGTAAAGGGGAAGCCGAAAATATCAAAAAAAGGAAACCGCCATTTGCGCAAGGCAATGTATTTGCCTGCTTTGAGTGCTGTAAAATGGGATGAAAGGTTTAAAGCAGTATACGCCAGAATCTTAGCCAAAAACGGAATAAAAATGAAGGGGTTAGTAGCTGTACAAAGAAAAATGTTAGAAATGATATACACCATATTCAAAAACAAAACGGCTTATGATAAGGAATATCTTAAAAATGAGAATAGCGTACAGACACAAGGTGCGTACGCTATTACAGGCTAGTTCTATGACTGCCTTAGATAACAAATGTAATTAATTAAAATATTTCTTGGAAATTAACACAGAATCTTTGCGGTTAAAATAACGAAAGAAGATCTAATTATTTCCTACAACTTCTTCAATTTTTCCTAAAATATATTCCACTGCTTTTTCGCGGATTTCATTTCGCTGATCATCAGTTCCATTGGCTTTAATTACTGTTTCGAATTGATGAAATGCTTTATACCAGATAGCAACATAGATTTGGCCAACTTCTCTTTCAACAATATAATCGGTTGTAGGGATAGAGGCCACACCGGTAACCGCCACCGCAATAGAAGCATCGGGATAGATTTTTCTTAAGCTCTCGCACATGGCAAAAGTTGTTTCTTTAGATTCGGCCGTATGATCTGCTATAATTTGTTCATCAACTCCCAGCACTTTCGTTTTAACAGTAGCATCGTAAGTTACAATACTGCCTTTTAATATGGATGAGGCGCCAGAAACTGAAGCGATAGTGCTTGATAGTAAGCCTGCGGTAATGCTTTCGGCACAAATTAGGGTTAGCCCTTTATCTCTTAAAAAGTTGTTGAAATTGGCGATGCGTGGTATGGAGATCATAATATTAGATTTTTCGTTAAGATATTAACTTTTTAGTTCATTCGTTCATTTGTCATTGGTTCATTAGTACTAACCCATAGTTTAAGTCATTCCCAATTCCAAACTCTCAATTCCAAACTCAAATACCGTTGTCACCCTGAGCGGAGTCGAAGGGCGCTTATTGTAAACCTAATCGAAAGAATCCCTCCCAGAGATGCTGACTACGAAGTAACTATTAAACTGATAAAGCATTAAAATGCTATTAAGCAGAAGAAGGCGCTCAACATCAAATGCTGAACACCTTCTTGATTTTTGGTTATTGGTATTTGGTTTTTGATTATTGGTCATTGGTTATTTGTACCTGGTTATTCACTCTCCACCATTACCAGCCCAAATAATAGTCCTTATCCAGCCAAACCGGGCGTTTGAGGCCAAAATAATCTTGTAACATCAGTTCTGCCACGCAGAAAGCGCCTTCAACCCAGCCTTGCTGATCAGAATAAGCTTCACCAATAATGTGGATCTGCTCGTCTACTACCGGTTTGCGCATGTAAGGCATCACTTTTTCAACCGAGTAGCCTGCTTTCCAGGCGTGGTAACCTGCACCAAAAGGCTCGTCGGTCCAATCTCTGAAATAGGTTACATAAGGTTCGGGGATGGTTACCTGTGCACCATGCAGTTCGCGCAACTGGTTCATTAACTCATCTACCATCAGTTTCGTGGCCTGTACACTATCCAGTTCGTGTAGTTCTTTCAGCGAAGCCGACTTGGCCGGTTTTACTTCGAAAAGCAATTTATCATCAGTAAGTGCTTTCCAGAAAGTTTCGGTTTCCATATCGCCGTAGCTGCCCAGCAACATGGAGTTATTGGTTTGCGGATCGGTACCGAAATAATAACATTGGCGCATCGGCAAATCGGTAATCGAGTGACCTGAGTCGATACCCAGTTCTTTCCACCATGGATAAGTAAAGCCCATTAATATTTTAAAGGCAGGCTCCATAATTACCGAACGGATATTGTTATTCAGCACCGCATTTTCGTTAATGTCGAAAAAGAAATTATCCTGATCCAAAAGCTCCAGCGATTTCCGCGGCATGGCCAGTACAAGGGTGTTGGCATACACTTTCCATTTGGTATTGGTTTCGATATTTAGGAAAGTAAGCTCGTATTTATGCGTATGGATAAATGGATGCGTTTTGGTGAAAGTAAGGAGCTTGTTTTTAGCCCATATACAAGCACCGGCATGGTCGGTATAAGCATTGGCTACCGCATAGGCAATACTATCGTAACCCTCTTCGATGGTTTTGTAAATGGTGCCGAGAAATCGCCCACCATGTACGGAAAAGCTTCGGCCGAATTCCAGTTAATGGTATTCGAATAATAACCACCTGCATTGGCCAAAAATTCGTAACCCTCCTGCGAAACCTGGTCTTTAATCAGATTCCAGAAACCCAGGTCGTTTACCAAACGTTTATCGTAAGGCGAGTTCGGAAAATTGTATACCAGTTTCGGCTTAATGTCGTCCCAATCGCGACTCGTTAATTCAAAAGAATAATCATAAATACCGGTACCTTTAATAATCTTGTTGCCATAGGTTTTGGCCACCCATGGATCGGACATCAGCACATCGTAAATAATTTTATTGAACAGCTGATCAGAACTGAAACCGAAATCATCGTCATTGAGGTAGTACCGGGTAGCTAGCTTTTCGCCATAGCGTTGCGCCACATTCCAGGCATCCTGCTTAAAATGTTGCTTACGCAGGTAGAACAACAATTCAGCAGGATTCCCCATCGGAAAGGGAACTGGTGTCATTTTATCTTTAAGCACTGGCGTACGTTTGGACGGATCTTTTTCGCTAAGCGGATATCCCTCAATTAAAGTGGTTACAATTTGCTGCGAAGTGAGGTAACGCATACCGCCAAGTTCGCCCCAGAAATTCATTCCGGGCATAATTACCGATTCCAGTCTGCCGCCAAGTTTATCGTTCATGTCAAAAATCTGAACCTGGCTGGCATTGTATTTTTGATCGGTTACCAGGCGGTAAGCAGTGTACAATCCAGAGGTTCCGGCACCAATAATGGCGACTTCAGTTTTTAAATCGGGCTGCATACCCGTATTTAAAGGTGTGTTTTTGTTCATAGTGAGGTAGTTTTTAGAGTGCTTTAAAGAATTTTTGTCCCAGTTGGAAAGGCGTAATGTCGAAATCGGTGTGCCCGTCCAGTACCAGGTCTGACATAATTTTACCTAAGAAAGGGGTAAATTTTGCTGCCCAGCCTGTGGCGTATAACACAATGTTTTTATGATTTGGCACATAGCTCGGTGCAAAATCAATTAACAGTTCTTTGTTAGGGATGGTACTCAGCGCGATTAAGCAGCTCGAAGTATATTCGGGCTCAGTGCTTAAGCCAGTCATGTGATCTTTTACCCATTCGGCCGTATAGCCCAGTTCTTGCGGGTTTGGAATTAACGTCCTGTCGTTGGGTTCTTCCAATGGCGTAATTACAAAATCAGGTGCCACGCGAATGTATTCAGGGTGGTCCCAATCTACCGATGGGAAACCATAAAACTGGTTGCCGTTTTGGCCAATTGCGTTTTGAAATACAAACCAGGTTGGGTATTGTATCGTAGGATCTGTTTTTTTAAAATAAGCTGACGACATATTCCAATACGTAGCTTCGATTTTAAAATCGAGCAGGTTAATTACACTATTGATATACGGGCCGGGAATAATGGATAGCTTTTCGGTAATGTAAATGCCATTTGGTGTTTCAATTTCGAAAAGTTTCCCCATCTGATTGATTTTGAGTACCGGAGAGTTTTCTTTCAGCTCGACGGTTTCCTGTTTCTGGCACAAACCTAACAGCGTTTCGATAGTAGCTTTAAAATTAATGCTGGCACCATCTGGCTGAAAAAGCCCCGTATAGGTTTCGGGTAAGTTTTTGAAGTGGTATTTTTCTTCAATTTCTTTAGCCGTTAAAGTGGTGTACGGAACATTTAAAGCTTTAAGGGCTTCTTCGGCTTCGGCAATATTACCCTCGGTGGAGTGTACAGCCGGATCGCCAAACCATAAGGTGCCCACCTTATCCAGCAGGGAGGTGCCGGTTTCTCTTTCCAGTTCATCCCAGTAGGGTTGAGCATCTAAAGCCATTTGCACCATGTACTCATCCGGGTAGGGGATCCGGAACTGGCGCGATACACCTGCTGAGCTTCCGAGTTGGTTAACAAAGGTAAACTGCTCGAGTACCAGGGTTTTAGCCTTTCGTTTGCCAAGATGGTAGGCCGTGGCCAGGCCTATGGCTCCACCACCAATAACAATTACGTCATAATTTTCTGTAGTCATAGTTTGTATGTTTTATTCTTTTTTGGAATGTGTTTGAAAGAATGGAAAAAATAAAAGACTTTAGCATCTATCCATCGGATTGATCCATTTGTAATTAGTCATAAAAAATCAAATGATGTGCACTATTAATGCAAATAGATTGCAACAGAGCAGAAAATCTGAACTGAATGGCGGCGCTGGTTAGTGCCGTTTAAAGGAAATAAGGCTTGGGGGTTGAACTGGGACATTTTGAGCTAATTTAGTTTATGGGGACCTAAAATAAATAAATCTGTAAGCGTTTGGTTATCTCAAAACTAAACAATAAACTACAAATTTTTTATACTCAATTGTAAGTAATTTGTTGTTTGGTTCATTAGTCATTTGTTCATTAGTACTAACCCATAGCTTAACCTTATCCCAACTCAATTCAGTTGTCACCCTGAGCCTGTCGAAGGGCTTAGTCGTTCATTTGTCATTGGTTCATTAGTGCCAAGCCATAGTTTAACCCTGTCCCAACTCCAAACTCATCACTCTAAACTCAGCACATTTATCACCCTGATCGTAGTCGAAGAGGTTTATTGATAATTGAATATGGGCCATTGATTTATCGTTAATTGCTTATAATTTTGTTTATACTCGTAAAAAAAATCACCGCATATGGCAACCATCAAAACTACCCTTAACGATGCAAACGTAGCAGATTTTATTACTGCCTTTGCCGAAACCGAACAAAAGCGCAAAGATGGCTTCGAGCTGTTAAAGATTATGCAGGATTATACTGGCAATGCACCCAAAATGTGGGGCGCAAGCATGATAGGTTTCGGATCTTACCATTATAAATCGGAAAGGAGCAAGCGAGAAGGAGAGTGGCCATTGGTTGGTTTTTCGCCACGCAAAGCAGCTATTTCACTATACGTGTACATGGGAACGCCTGCCCACGAATCGATGCTCGAAGAGCTGGGGAAATTTAAAATGGGTAAAGGTTGCATTTACATTAATAAACTGGCCGACATTAACACCGAAGTGCTAAAAAAAATGATGGGCGAAACCATCAGGTGTTTACAGGAAAAGTTTCCTGCTAAAGGTTAAGTGTTTTTGGTTCATTAGTCATTTGTTCATTAGTACTAAGCCATAGTTTAAGCCTGTCCCAACTCCAAACTCACCACTCCAAACTCAACACGGCTGCTACCCTGAGTGGAGCCGAAGGGCATTTCGCAAGCCCGCTTCAAAGCAGTGTTCTTAGATGTCTAAGGTGCTGAATTGTTTATAATATAGCCTTATTTTTTACCCGCTTATCTGACTAAGTATTTAGAAAAATCGACGCAGAATATCTACCTTAGTAAAAAGCAATGGTAGCAACAAAATTAGGCTTCCCAGTAATTAATGCCAGTTTTTTACCGCAAAATAAGCTAACATGAAATCACTTTCTGATGTTTCCCTTCAAACCGCGCCTCAAACTGCCTATACCGGAAATGTAGCCATTAAAAAGGTACAAAATGGGGTTGGCCACGAACATCATGATTTGCTGGCCATCGAAGAACCATTGGAAATCAGGCTGACAGGTAGCAAAGAGGGACGGCAGGTGTTAAGCAGTATTTCGGTGACAATGCGCACCCCCGGAAATGATGAGGAACTGGCCAAAGGTTTTCTGTTTACCGAGGGAATTATAAACTGCGATGCTGAATTGCAAAAATCAGAGGTATTTGTATGTGGCGAAGGGCGTGAGAATATCATAACACTGGAACTCAAATCCAGCGAGATACCTGATTTATCGGGCAGTGAACGCAATTTTTACACCACGTCCAGTTGTGGCGTATGCGGAAAGTCTTCCATTGCTGCTATCCGTACCCGGCAGCCCTTCACGCCGGTAACCATGAACCAGGGATGTATCGACGGCAATATCCTTTTGCAATTACCCGCTATCATGCAAAGTCAGCAAGATATGTTTTCGGCAACAGGTGGATTGCATGCCTGTGGTCTTTTTAATATCCAGGGAGAACTACTTGATTTAAAGGAAGATGTAGGGCGGCATAATGCCCTTGATAAGCTGATTGGAAAAGCCTTTACCGAAGGTTTATTACCCCTTAGGGAGCATGTTTTATTACTTAGCGGCAGGGCAAGCTTTGAACTGGTACAAAAGGCGGCCATGGCAGGCATCGCCACTATTGCGGCCATTGGCGCACCATCCAGTCTGGCTGTTGAGCTGGCCATCGAATGCAATATTACCCTAATCGGTTTCCTGCGGGGCAGAAATTTTAACATTTATACAGGCGCTGAGCGCATTAAATAATACAGACATGAAAATACGAATTAAAGGCAATTTTATCAGATACAGGTTAACGCGCTCAGAAGTTGAAGGCCTTTCTGTCAAAAGCACTTTGTCTGAAACCGTAGATTTTGGTAGCCGTAAGCTCATTTATAGCATCAGCTGTACTGATGATGATACCCTTTCGGCTACTTTTATTGGCGATGAAATTAACCTGCGGTTTCCGGAAGCCTGGCTGGCAGAATGGAAATCGACAGATAAGGTTGGTTATAAAGGAACATCAGGTGCTTTGAGTATTTTGCTGGAGAAAGATTTTACCTGTTTAGACAATGTAGAAGAAGATCAGCGCGATAATTATCCCAACCCACTTTTGAGCCAAAACCAATGAAAAAGCTAAAAGTATTACCCAATCCCGAAAATCCGGAGAAATTACTGGACCTGAAATATACACCGGCCAAAACCTGGGCAGCAGGAATTCCCGGGGTGTTGGCAGCTTTCGGCGATCTGATTGAAGAAGGGATCCCATTTCGGGGTACGCGTGCTTTATTTAGCATGAACCAAAACGGTGGCTTCGACTGTCCCAGCTGTGCATGGCCCGATCCGGATGATGAACGTTCGCCAATTGGCGAATATTGCGAAAACGGTGTAAAGGCACTGGCTGAAGAGGCAACTTCAAAAAAAGTTACCGAGGCATTTTTTGCCGAAAATTCGGTTGTAGATCTGGCACAGTTAACCGATTTCGAAATCGGGAAAAAGGGACGGCTTACTTCACCAATGTTTTTACCTAAGGGTGGTACACATTACGAGCCCATTAGCTGGGATGCTGCCTTTAAAAAAATAGCTGCGCATTTAAATGCACTCGATTCTCCCAACGAGGCTATTTTTTATACCTCGGGGCGCACCAGCAATGAAACCTCATTTCTTTACCAGCTTTTTGCAAAAGAATTTGGTACCAATAATATGCCCGATTGCTCTAACATGTGCCACGAAACCTCGGGCACGGCACTCTTACCAACCATTGGCATCGGAAAAGGGACGGTAAAACTCGACGATTTTTATCAGGCAGAGGTGATTGTGGTAATCGGCCATAATCCCGGAACCAATGCACCACGCATGATGACCGCTTTGCAAAAAGGTAAAAACAACGGTGCAAAAATTATTGCCATTAATCCACTGCCCGAGGCTGGGCTGATGGGGTTTAGAAATCCACAAGCCCTTAATGGTGTGTTGGGTATTGGCGAACATTATTCGGACCTTTACCTTCCTGTAAAGATAAATGGCGATATGGCTTTATTAAAAGCAATTGGCCTGTTGCTGGCGCGCGAAGAAGCACGCACACCCGGCCTTGTTTTTGACCATGAATTTATTAAAGAAAAAACCAGTGGGCTCAGCCAATATCTGGAGCAGTTCGAAAATTATAATCTCGAAGATCTTGCAGTATCGGCAGGACTTTCTATCGCTGAAATTGAAGAAGCGGTGCAAATCCTTGCCCATAAAAAACGCATAATATTTGCCTGGGGGATGGGCCTTACCCAACAACCCAATGGTGTGGATATGATTCGCGAAATTGTAAATATCCTGCTGCTGAAAGGAAGCATTGGCAAACCGGGAGCAGGCGTATGCCCGGTAAGGGGACACAGTAATGTACAGGGAAACCGTACCATGCTCATTAACGAAAGACCAACGCAACAACAACTGGACAGGATCAGGGACGTTTTTGGCTTCGAACCACCCCGAACGCACGGTTATAATGTGGTAAGCGCAATTAAGGCCATGCATAAAAAGGATGTTAAAGTGCTTTTTGCCATGGGCGGCAACTTTTTGTCGGCTACGCCCGATACCACTTTTACGGCAGAAGCTTTGCGCAAACTCAGGCTTTCGGTACATGTTTCTACCAAGCTGAACCGGAGTCATTTGGTGCATGGCGAAGAAGCACTGATTCTGCCTACACTCTCGCGCAGCGATATCGATATGGTTAACGGGGTAGCTCAGTTTATCAGTACCGAAAGTTCGATGGGAATTGTACAATCTTCAAAAGGAATATTAAAGCCTGTTTCCGATCAGTTGCTCAACGAAACGCATATTGTTTGCAGAATGGCCATGGAAACACTGGGTGAGAGATCCGTGGTAGATTGGAAGACTTATGCTGAAGACTACGACAAGATTCGCGATGTTATAGAAAAATGTATTCCCGGTTTCGAAAATTACAATGAACGCGTAAGGCAAAAAGGTGGGTTTTATTTACCCAATGCTGCCCGAGACGGTAAGTTTATGACTGGAATAGCCGGAAACAAGGCCGCTTTTACCCTTTCGGGTGTTCCATTGAACATTTTGGCAGAAAATGAGTATTTGATGGCCACTACCAGAACACACGATCAGTTTAATACCACCATTTACGGTTTGGAAGATCGCTACCGGGGCATTAAAAATGAGCGCCGGGTAGTATTTATGAACCAGCAGGATATGGACAGACAGGGATTTAAAGCTGAGGATAAAGTTGATCTCTTTAATTTCGATGATGGTATTGAGCGGGTAGCCCGGCTTTTTCTGGTTGTTCCCTATGCCATTCCTAAGGGGAATGCCGTAACCTATTTCCCGGAAGCAAATGTGCTGGTTTCTATTAATAACGTAGTGAAAGAATCGAATATGCCGGCTTCGAAATTTGTCCGGATTCAGATCAGACCACACCAGGCAGAGTTGAGTTAATGATAAAAAAGATGGCAAGGCTACGCCAACGATCTGTTTTTTTGATAGATTGTCATTCCCGCGCATGTGGGAATCTTAATGCTTAAGCTAATAATATCAATTATTAAATAGTTTGTAGCCCTGAGGTCTGTCGGAGGGCATAACTCAAACATATTGCAATGTTAGGTAACTACTCAGCCGTAATCGGATCTATAACAGCCGCAACTTTTTTGATCGAATTAGCCGGAAATCCACCTAAATGTGCATGCTCGCGTACCATTTCCTCATTTGGGGCATTGTAAATGCAATAGATTTTATCATCCGTTACAAAGCTGTTTACCCATTGGATTTGTGGCCCCATTTTACTTAACACTCCACACGATGCTTGCGAAATTGTTTTTAACTCCTTTGCAGTTAAGTTTCCTGCTCCTGGAATTTCCCGTTCAATTACATATCTGGGCATAATAAAATAGTTTAGAAATTATTCCTACTCATCTGGCTTTTCGGTAACGCCCCGTTTTTATTGGTATCTGGCCTCCAATTATGAAATATTTCTGCGGTATAATCTGGATTGGTCTTCTGGTGCTGGATGCACTTAAGCTCGCCGGTTGGCGGAAAATTGAGGAATTGACAGTTGATGCTTAATTAAATTTACAAATAATATCTGGTTGCCAATCAACCAGAACTGCTCATTTTACTTCACAATTTGCGCGATATTAACCTGTATTTAATTTCCATTCCTTGTGGTTCTTCAGAAATTTTTATCTTCGGGCTCACCTAACCAAATTTTACCGCACAAAATAGCCTTGAGTTTGAATAGCCAGTTGTAAACCAGGAAGAAGCAAAACACTATCCATTGGTTTTAATCGCTCATCAAGCCCTTCTGTTTTAACCGGTCAAATCCATTTTCACATGAAGAAACTATTGCTAACGTTTTCTGTTTGTATAGCGGTAATCGGCACCTATGCGCAAAATAATGCCAGCTTTAAGGAAGATAAACAGGTATTTACTACCTATCCCTTTTCCGATCCGAACCCCATTCCGGCCTTTACCCACATATACCCTTATTTCCGTTATGACGGATTTACCGATAAAGCCACACAAAAAGAATGGAAAGTTGTAACCCTCGAAAATGACTATATTAAACTAACGATATTGCCCGAAATTGGTGGTAAAATCTGGTCGGCTATTGAAAAATCTACAGGACGCTCGTTTATTTACGATAACCATGTGGTAAAATTCAGGGACATTGCAATGCGCGGCCCCTGGACAAGCGGCGGTATAGAACCCAACTACGGGATTATGGGGCATACTCCCAATACGGTAACACCAGTAGATTATGTTACGAGGAAAAACAGCGATGGAAGTGTAAGTTGTGTGATTGGCGTACTTGATTTGTTAACCAGAACCAACTGGACAATGGAAATCAATCTCCCGAAAGACCGCGCTTACTTTACAACCAAATCTTTCTGGTATAACGCCACAGCTCTAAATCAGCCTTATTACCACTGGATGAACGCAGGAATAAAAGTAAAAGGAAACCTGCAGTATATTTATCCCGGAACACATTATCTGGGCCATGAGGGTGAGCACAGCGACTGGCCAATTAATAAAGAGAATGGAAAGGACATTTCTTTCTACGAGCAGAATAATTTTGGAGGCTACAAATCGTACCATGTTTTTGGTAAGTACACCGATTTTTTTGGTGCCTATTGGCATGATGATGATTTTGGAATGGCTCGCTATGGCAGTCACGATGATAAAGCCGGAAAAAAGATCTGGATCTGGGGCCTTGCCGATCAGGGTATGATCTGGGAAAAACTGCTGACCGATACTGACGGGCAATACTCCGAAATCCAATCAGGCAGGTTGTTTAACCAAACGGCCGAAAAAAGTACTTTTACCCCCTTTAAACATAAAAGTTTTACCCCTGGAGCAACTGATACCTGGACCGAATACTGGTATCCGGTATTAAAAACAAAAGGCTTTGTAAAAGCCAACCAATATGCCGCCCTGAATGTAAAATATGAAAAGGGCTGGTTGAAAATTTATTTAAATCCGGTGCAAACCCTTACCGATACCCTTGCGGTAAAGCAGGGGGAAAAGGTGTTGTACACAAAGCAGGTAAAACTAAAACCTTTGCAAACTTTTGCCGATTCTGTAAAGCTGGATGGCGCGGTTAATAATCTATTGGTCACCCTTGGAGGCGATAAGTTACAATACGAATCTAAACCCGATGCAGATGTGCTAAGCCGTCCACTCGATTCGCCTAAAGATTTTGACTGGAACTCGGGCTATGGATTATACCTGCAAGGCAAAGCCTTTATGGATCAGAAAATGTATGCCCAGGCCGAAGAGAAACTAAGTGCTGCTTTGGGTAAAACGCCGGGTTTTGTACCCACATTGGTTCAAATGGCCGAACTGATGTACCGCAACATGCGCTATAAAGAAGCCTTAACATTTGCAAAAACTGCATTGAGTGTTGATACGCATGATGGTGCAGCAAATTATTATTATGGTATAATCAATAATCAGCTTGGCAACACCACCGATGCAAAAGATGGTTTTGATTTGGCCGGTTTAACCATGGCTTTTAAAAGTCCGGCTTACCGCGAGCTAAGTAAGTTATATTTGGCAGAAAAAAACTGGAACAAGGCTTTAACTTACGCTACAAAGGCCATTGATTTTAACCATTACGAAATAGGAGCATTGCAGGTGCAGGCCATTGCATATCGCCATCAGAATAAAATAAATGAGGCCAAAGCAGTCCTAGATAGTATTTTGACTTTCGATCCGCTTAGCGATTTCGCTCGTTTTGAAAAATACCTGATCCAGCCATCGGCAGAAAGTAAGGGCCGTTTTACAGCAGCAATCCGCAATGAGCAACCTACCGAAAGCTATCTGGAATTGGCTATTAATTATTATCAGATGGGCCGTTTCGATGAAAGCGAACAAGTACTTCAATTGGCACCCGATAATGCCTTGGTAAATTTTTGGCTGGCATTTTTACAAAATAAAAAAGGACAGTCTTTTTCTTCCGCTTTAGCCAAAGCCGATCAGGCTTCTGCAGCATTTGTTTTTCCTTTCCGCTCAGAAGATGAGGCCGTATTGCTTTGGGCTGATAAACAGCTTAACAGCTGGAAACCCAAATATTACCTGGCACTTTTATACCAAAACCGTAATCAGTTTACCCTAAGCAAAACATTTTTTAAAGCCTGTGGCAATACGCCCGATTTTGCTCCTTTTTATGCGGCACGTGCTGCCATGCATATCGATTCCTCTGAGCTGGCCGATCTTAAAAAGGCGCAGAGTTTAGATCAGCCAGACTGGCGTTACACCAAACTGCTGGGCGAATATTACCTTAGCCACAATCAAAACAGCGAGGCCTTAAAAACAATCGAACCTTTTTACCAGGCACATACCGAAAATTATATCATGGGGATGCTTTATGCTAAAGTGCTATTGCTGAACAAGCGTTACCGCGATTGTGCCCAGCTGCTCGATCAGATTCAGATACTGCCTTTTGAAGGTGCCACCATTGGTCGCGAATTATATCGCGAAGCGAAACTGATGCAGGCCATTAATGAAATGAAGCTTAAACACTACAAACAGGCGCTAAACCTGATTGCAGATGCAAAAAAATGGCCTCAAAATTTAGGGGTGGGCAAGCCCTATGCCGAAAATTTAGATGAACGTTTAGAAAACTGGATGGATTACCTGTGTTATGAGCGTGCAGGCAACTGGCAGGCTGCACAAAATGCATTGCAGCAAATTATTGGCTTTAAACCGAAAATAGAGAATACAGTGAGCAATTTTACCGCTGCAAACCAATTGTTAACCGCCTGGGCCATGGAAAAACTTGGGCAAAAGCAAGAAGCAAGGGTTTGGCTTGATAAACAGGTGAAACAATATCCTAAAGATGCAATTGTAAAATGGTGCCAGAAAGTATTTCTGCATGTGCAAGGCGTTAAAGCCGACACAACTGATTCGGGTGTACGTTTAATAGAGCAAATGAGAATGTTAAAATAGCGGGCTAAAGGATAATTTTGATTAGAGATTACACCAAATCTGCAAATCTGTGGCTTTTAATGCTCAATTTTGCATATTGTAATGTTTGAGGTCTTTTAAGTCAGACAATAGTGATGAAAAATATATAAATTGAACCCTTAATTTTTTTGCTTAGCATTGTAAAAGCTATTCCTTATAAAAAATGAAACCTGATAACCTGGAACTATGGCCTGATAGTTTGCTTGTGAGCAATATGCAAAGCAATGACAGGTCTGCGTTCGAGAAAATTTACAGCAGGTACTGGAGCAAGCTATATTTATCAGCCTATCATATTTTACGCAATAGAGAAGCCTCAGAAGATATTGTACAGGAAATATTTGTAAGTCTGTGGTTAAAACGCGAGTACACCTTAGTCGATAACCTGAACAATTATTTATTTACTGCTGTCCGTTTTCAGGTTTTTAAAGCCATTAGGGATGGGAAACTGCGCACCGATTTACTGCACGATACAGATTTGCTGGTGAGTGCCCACAATGCAGAAAATGCTTTTGCCGAAAAGGAAATAACACAACGTTTAGATGAAAGCATAGAGCAGCTACCCCAAAAATGTAAAGAAATTTTTATCCTGAGCCGGAAAGAGCACCTCAGTGTGAAAGAAATAGCCGCACGCTTAAACATTTCGCCTAAAACCGTCGAAAACCAGATTACCATTGCGCTGCGTCGCCTGCGTACCGATATGGGCGAGTTTTTATTTTGGGCAGTATTGCTGCTGGGCGGTATCTGGGGCAAATAAGCTTTAGATCTATTCCCATTTATTTTACCATATAAGACATTTAGACTTCCTGGATCATCATTCCCACGAAAGTGGGAATCTTAATGCCTATGCTTAAATTATTTTCACCATCTAAGACATGTAAGGACCCTTAAGATAGATGTTTTTAAACAGTACCCTATTACCTAAAATAACCTCAGGTGTCTAAGGTGGTAATATTTATTGTACCCAACCAATAAGATACCCAAATAACCATCTAAAACATAGACTTATATTCCCTGCTATGACATATATGGTTATTTTTCTAAAATATGGATAAATATAAATCGCTGTTAAATAGCTTCTTATAAAATAATTAAATTTCTTTTGGGGGATAGCTTCCATTTTCGGTACATACACCCAAACCACAGCAAATTGAGAAAAGCAGCATTAACACGTTTAACAGAAAAATATATAGCCGGTACTGCCAGTGGAGAAGAACGCCTCGAGCTCGAATCGTGGTACAGTGAACAATTGGCGAAAAATAACTTAGAAGATGAAACGCAAATTGATGAAGCTGAGCATGTAGTAGTTGGCGAAAAAATATGGAATAACATTAACCAGCAAATTGAAGGGCAGGAGCAGACAAAACCACGCAGCTACTTCTACCGTTGGGCTGTTGCGGCATCAATAATTGCGGTTTTGGGTTTCGGCTGGTATCTGCTAAGCAAAATTACAGTTAATAAAAACGTAAATAATGTGGCTGCGGTAATTAAACCAGGAGGTAATAAAGCCTTTTTAACCCTGGCCAATGGTACTAAAATTGATTTAGACCAGGCAGTTAATGGTACCATAGCCAATCAGGAAGGTATTAAAATTACCAAAGCGGCCGATGGTCAGTTGGTTTATACCATAGTTGAAGCTAAAACCGGGCAGCAGGTAACAGGTTACAACACCATCAGCACACCGGCTGGCGGTCAGTACCAGGTTACACTACCCGATGGAACCAAGGTTTGGCTAAATGCCTTATCGTCGTTAAAATATCCAACTGCCTTTACCGGTAAATACCGCACAGTAGCTTTAACCGGCGAAGGTTACTTTGAAGTTGCCAAAAACAAAAACAAGCCCTTTAAACTACAAACGGCTAAACAGGAAATCAGCGTGTTGGGAACCCATTTTAATGTGAGTGCCTATGCCGATGAGCCCGAAATTAAAACCACACTGGTAGAAGGTGGTGTAGCCGTTAAAAATTTTAGTCCTTTGGCTACAGGGGTATTAAAACCTGGTCAGCAAGCTATTTTCCATGGTACAGGTTTCGAAATCAACAAAGTTGATGTAGAAGAATACATTGCCTGGAAGAATGGTTTCTTTATGTTCAACAACGAGGGCATTAAAGAAGCCATGCAAAAATTAGCCCGCTGGTACGATGTAGAAATCGAGTATGTTGGCAATTTTGACGGCATTTATTTCGGCGGCTCTTTTTCTAAGCACAACAACCTGCAGGAAACCTTAAAAATATTAGAATCAACTGATAAGTTTAAATTTAAGATAGAAGGAAGGAGGATTAAAATTATAAAGTAATACCCTGAAATTTTAATCCAAAAAAAACGGATTTCGACTGCAATCGAAACCCGCTTAAAGCTTTGGATTAATAAAATGTCCAACGATAACCAAATAGTTAAAACATTGTAAATGCAATAGCAACAGCTATAGGCATTTATATCAACCCAAAACCTAACAAATGTATGAAAATTTACGATTTTAATTTATACCGCCCGTGCAGTATAAAGCATAAAATTCTGTTATCCATGAAGCTAACCATTCTATTCCTTTTTGTAGCTTTTTTACATGTTAATGCAAGCAGTTTTGCGCAAAAGAACATTACGCTTAACGAGAAAAATGCATCTCTGCAAAAAGTGCTCAAAGCCATTAAAAGCCAAAGCGGTTTTAATGTGTTTTTCATCCAGAGCGATTTAAAAAAATCAAAAGCTGTAAGTATTGATGTTAAAGATGTTTCGCTGGCCGAAGCTTTAAACCAGTGTTTTAAAGATCAGCCCTTAACGTATTCTATACAGGCCAACACCATTGTAGTGAAAGAAAGGCCTGCAAATGTAGCCCCTGCCAATAAAATAGAGCAGGAAACGCCCGTAAATAAAGTAATTGATGTAATCGGTACCATCTTAGATGAAATAGGCAAGGGAATACCCGGAGCCAGTATCAAAGTAAAAGGTAAGGAACAAGGTGCTGCGAGTGATGAAAACGGAAATTTTAAACTGGTTGGCGTGGCAGATGATGCTATATTAATCGTTTCTTATATGGGGTATAAAACCCAAGAAGTAAAAGCAGCTGCCAGTTTAAAAATTACACTGGTGCCTCAAACCAACGACTTAAACGAGGTAGTAGTAGTTGCCTATGGTACACAGAAAAAATCGAGTTTAACTGGTGCTATTGCTACCATTACTCCTAAACAATTAAAAGAGCGTCCGGTAACTTCTATTCAAAATGCTTTACAAGGTATTTCGCCGGGTTTAACCATTTTACAACGCCCTGGTGATGTAAGTGCCAGTGCCACAGGAGGTACCGCTGTAAATATCAGGGGTAGAAGTAGTTTAGCCGGAGCAGGTACACCACTTTATATTATTGATGGTATCCCGGCCAGTTCTCAGGAGTTTGCCATCTTAAATCCAAACGATATTTCTGGCATGTCTGTGCTTAAAGATGCTTCATCTGCAGCCTTATACGGTTCGAGAGCGGCCAATGGTGTAATTATGGTTACCACTAAACGCGGCGGAGGCGATAAAGTAAGTATCGAGTTAAATGCCAATTATGGCTGGCAGTCGCCTACCCGCATCTCTAAATATTTAGGATCGGTTGATTATACTACGCTTTACAACGAGGCTTTAACCAATGTTGGTCGTAGCCCAATGTACACTCCGGCACAAATAGAATTGTATAGAAATGGTTCTCAACCTGATTTATATCCAAATACCGACTGGTATAAAGAAGTTTTAAGATCGAGTGCGCCACAAAGTGATGTGAATTTAAATATCAACGCACCAGGCAAAACCACCAGCAGTTATTTAGGCTTAAATTATTTAACTCAGGAATCATTAATTCCCAATAAAGATCAGGATCGTTTTAGTGCAAAGCTAAACACTGAAACCAAAGTAGTGGAGAATATTTTAAAGGTAGGTACTAACATCTCTTTCATTAACCAGGCTTTCGATCGTTTAGGCAATTTATCGTGGACAGAGTTAAACCGTTCTTTGCCAACTAGTGTTTTTCGCCAAAGCAATGGCCAGTGGGGTTCGGTAAATAACGGAACGGTAGCCAGCAGCTCAATTCCATACCGTAACCAGGCGCGTATGATCGCCGAATCATCAAAAGGAAGCAATCGCAATAACTTATTGCAAACTGCTGCCAACGCTACATTAACACCATTAAAAGGCCTTTCTATTAATGGATTGGTTTCGTTAAAGTTTACCAACAACAACAGTACAGCTTTTAACAATACCATGACTCCGATTAATAACTTTTTAACCGGAAATCCGATTGCAATCCCAGCCGGACAAGGTACACAGAACGATTTAAGAGAGTACTGGGTTAAAAGAAAAGAATTGTTGGTACAAGGTACTGCAGATTACGACCGTACTTTTGGCAAGCATTATGGTAAGGTAACTGTAGGTGCATCGCAAGAAAGTAATGTGCTTAGAAGTGCGTTTATCGGCCGTAGAAACTTTCCTAACAACGATTTAAGTACCATTATCAATGGTTCGGGTAACGGAGAAGATGTGTTATCGGATAGCAATGGCGATGATATTATTGCCGGTGTTTTTGGTTTAGCCAACAGAACTGCTGCCGAAGAGTGGTCTATGCGCTCAATGTTTGGCCGTTTTAACTATGCTTTTGACGATAAATACCTGTTAGAGGTAAACGCCCGTATCGATTATTCCTCACGTTTCCGTGATGATGTACGCCGGGCCTTCTTCCCGTCGTTTTCTGCAGGCTGGGTAGTTTCAAAAGAAGATTTTATGAAAAACATTACCTGGGTTGATAATTTCAAACTTCGTGGTTCTTACGGTTCATTGGGTAACCAGGACGTTGTTGCTGTAGGAAACTATTTTAACCGGTTAAATGCTGGCTTCCAGTATAGCTTTGAAGGTACCGCACAAGACGGAATCTGGCAGGCCGACGGATCGTGGCCAACCACAACCTGGGAAAAAGTATACATGACCGATTTCGGTGCAGATATTACCTTGTTTAAAGGTAAATTAGACATTACTGCCGATTACTATATCAAAGACACTAAAGATCTGTTATTGCGTAACGCCGCGTTGGCAACTTATCCCTTAACCGTACCTTTTACCAATGCGGCAAGTACCCGTAATACCGGATTTGAGCTGGCTGTTACCCACAATAACCGCGTTGGTAAAGACTTCACGTTTAGTGTGGGCGGTAACTTATCATTAATTAAAAGTAAAATCACCAAAATTGGCGATAACAACAATGATCTCTTTCCTGATCAATATGTTCAAAGAGTTGGCGAATCGCTTGGATCTTTTTATGGCTATCAGGCAGACGGACTTTTTGTTAGCGATGATGAAGTTAAAGCACATGCCTTTCAGGATGCACGTACCAAAGCAGGTGATATTAAATACAGAGATTTAAATGGTGATAATGTAATTAATGCAGCCGACCGCACAATCATTGGTAACGATGTACCTTTTGTTAATTATGGCTTTAATTTAAGCGCATCTTACAAAGGCTTCGATTTTAATATCCTTACTTATGGTGTAGCCAAAGTTAAAACCTCTTTGGGGCAGGAAGCTTCAACACCTTTCTTTAACGGTGCAAATGCCAAAGTACAGTTGTTAAATCGCTGGACAAAAGAAAACCCTGATCCAAACGCAGATTTCCCAAGGACTTTATTAACTGCAGATGCAGGTCACAATATCAATCAGCTTTCGTCATTTTACCTGTTTAGCGGTTCTTACTTCAGGGTAAGGGGTATTACTTTAGGCTATACCTTACCTCAAAATGCGGTGAAAAAAATTGGTTTATCTAAACTTAGAATTTACGGAACAACCAATAATCCTTTCACCATTATGGCCGATAAACGTTTGGGCGATTACGATCCTGAGTCGGCTTCTGGCCGTGGAGGTTACCCGGGTATCAAAACATGGTCGTTTGGTTTAAGTGCTGGATTATAAAATGATTAGAAAAATGAAAAAGATATATATAATTACAAGTGTACTCTTATTAAGTGTTTTTGTTTCTTGTAAGAAAGATTTTTTAGAAAGGCCACCCCTTAATCAGGTATCCGAAGCTACTTTCTGGAAAAATGCAAATGATGTTTACCTGGCCGTAAACGGTGTGTATAACCAGTTGCCAGGCGATGACATGGTATACGATGATGCGGCTGCAGATAATGCGCATGCACAATATCCCTGGGAAGGTTCGGCAACAGACGTATCATCAGGGAATGTAAACTCTACTTTAGATGCTGGCTGGGGTTTTACAGCAATTGGTCGTGCCAATTACTTTTTAGATAATGCGGATAAGGTAACCGTTATTGACAAGGCTTTGCTGGATCGCTATAAAGCTGAGGTTCGTTTTATCAGAGCCAACGCTTATTTCTGGTTGATCTGCAAGTTTGGCGATGTGCCTTTGCAAACTAAAACGGTTGTGCTTGGAGAGGAAAATATACCCCGCACACCAAAAGCACAGGTATTAAAATTTGTAGTAGATGAGCTTGATGCCATTGCTAAAATTTTACCACAAAGTTATGGCGGTGGTAAACCAAATGAAAAAGGCCGCATTACCAAAGGTGCAGCCCTCGCTTTAAAAGCACGCGCGCACTTATACGAAGGCCAGTGGCAATTGGCTGCCGATGCAGCAAGTCAGGTAATGACCCTGGGTTACAGTTTGTTTAAAGTAACTGCCGAAGATGCCCTAAACGCCAAAGATGATTACAGTGTATGGGTAGATTTTGCGAATGCAGATGATGAGAAGAAATTCCGTTTAGGTTTGCGTAGCTACGAAGCTTTATTTAACCAAGTAAACGAAGGTAATTCGGAAGTGATTTTAGACAGACAGCGTATTCCTCAACAGGATGCTAATTTCTTAAACACCTTGTTACCTTCTGGCGATTTAGGCGGTTGGGGTTCTATTGCGCCAACACAAGAATTGGTAAACAGCTACCCAAGTTATAAAACAGGCGATTTAATTACGCCACCTACACCAGCGCAAAGAGCGGCTTGGTATAAAGCCAAAGATCCGGCATTTAAAAACGAATATAGAAACAGGGATCCCCGTTTTTATGCCAGTATTTTATTTGACGGAAACCCATGGAATGCGATTGAAGATGGCTATGCCTTTAAATGGACAGAAGGTGCAGGTAATACTGCTTTAACGGGTTACAGTGTACGTAAAATGGTTGATCCAAAAATTTACCGCGACCAGATCGATAACCACGCCAATAACATCCTGATCCGTTACGCTGAGGTTTTATTAACCTATGCCGAAGCTAAGAACGAATTAACAGGGCCTGATGGCTCGGTATACGATGCTTTAGATCAGATCAGAACCCGAGCTGGTATGCCAGTGGTAGACAGAACAAAATATGCTACTCAGACAACCTTAAGAGATTTGATCAGAAACGAAAGACGTGTAGAGTTAGCCATAGAAGGACAACGTTATATGGACATCAGAAGATGGAAAATTGCACCACAGGTAATGAAATCCATTTTTAGTATCAGCGATGCCGTTAAACCTATACAGGTTAGAACCTGGACTGATAAATTGTATTTAATGCCAGTTCCCCAATCTCAGATAGATCTTTCGAGAGGTGTTTTAAAGCAAAACAGCGGATATTAAAATAAAATGCATCTACTTATGCACACACAATGATTGTAGCGGCCAGGCTTATCCTGGTCGCTATTTTTTTGCATAAATTTAAATGATTACTCCATAAATCATCGGGTGCTATTTAATTCTTAAGTGAATTATTTTGTCTTTTATGTTGCTTTATTAGCTTTTACTATGGTAAAAAAGTTTAAAAAATAGGTAACTATGCTTAACTGATTTTTATCCTAATTATACATTTTTGACTAACCAATATAACATGATACCATCATCCCAATATTTAAAGAAAATGACCACTGATATTATCGAATGGCAAAATGACGATGAACTTTTTAAGATCGTAAAAACAGAATTATATACGGCTGTAATAGGCGATATTATGGATAAAATGGGCCTTTTACATCAGTTTTTACCAGCCCAGATACAGCCTTTACATCCTGATATGTTTGTAGCTGGCAGGGCAATGACCGTGCTTGAGGCCGATGTGTTAGAATGTGCTGCATATGAAAGCAGTAATCCCATCCTTAAAAAGCCATTTGGTTTAATGCTGGAGGCGCTCGATGACCTGAAAAAAAATGAGGTTTACATCTGCACAGGAGCATCGCCAAGTTATGCCTTGTGGGGCGAACTCATGAGTACCCGTGCACAGATTTTAGGTGCGGCAGGAGCTGTGGTTGATGGCTACTCGAGAGATACCAGAGGAATATTACAGTTAAAATTTCCTTCGTTTTCTTACGGGAATTACGCGCAGGATCAGGCACCACGTGGTAAGGTAATCGATTTTAGGGTACCTATCGAAATTAAAGGTGTTTTGGTTAATCCAGGCGATATCGTTGTTGGAGATATAGATGGAGTTTGTATTGTGCCGAAGCAACACGAGGCAGAAGTAATGTTGCGGGCGCTTGAAAAAGCCAGGGGCGAAAAAATGGTGCAGAAAAAGATTTTGGAAGGTATGAGTGCCAAAGAAGCATTCGATAAATACGGTATTATGTAAATATATTTTAATCATAATAAACACACACAAATGAAACTATTTTATAAAATATTTACCGTTTTAGCGATGCTGGGAGGCGTGGTGCAGGCCCAGATCCAAAAGATAAATTATACCAGCTCCGATCAACAGGTCTTGAAAATCAACCGGATTTCGCCAGCTGCCTCAAAACAGGCTGAAAAAATAGAACTGAACGGTACCTGGAAGTTCTCGACCGATATCAACGCGCAACCTGCCGATAAAAACATTCAGGTACCCGGCGAATGGGTAATGCAGGGCTTTGAAGTAAAAAACTCAGTTTATGCCGGTTATCAGAGAACATTCGAAGTGCCTGCGAGTTGGAAAAACAAACGCATTAAACTTCGTTTTGATGCCGTATACAGCGATGCCGAAATTTGGATCAATGGCAAGAAAACTGCATCGCATTTAGGAGGTTTTACACCTTTCGAAATCGATATTAACAATGCCGTAAAATGGGGTGCCGGCAACGAGCTGTTGGTAAAAGTAAAATCAGAAAGCAAAGCCGATTCGTTGGCCAGTGCATCTACCTATGCAGTACATCCTTTGGGGGGCATTTCACGAAAAGTGTACGTAATGGCACTAGCTCCTGTAAATTTTGCCTATGCCGATGTTAAAACCATTTTGGATAAAAACTACGAAAATGCCACACTTAGCACCGATGTAATTATTGCCAACGAACAGGAAGGGAAGACAAATGAACTTAGCTTAAAGGCCGAACTTTTTAAAGCTGATGGAACGACTAAAGTTGCCGAAAAAACGGTTAGTATTGATAAAACCATTGCCAGAAGTGAATTTTTGCAGCAGAATATCAGTTTTGATGTAGTAAAACCAGTCAAATGGGATCCAGAGCACCCTAATCTGTACGTGGTAAAACTGAGTATTATACAGGCTGGTAAAACCGAAGATGTAATTACCAAAAACATTGGTTTCCGGCAGATAGAGGTGAGGGGAAACCGGGTTTTCGTAAACAATATGCCCATTAAACTCCGTGGAATCTGTCACCACGAAACCATGCCTTTACGTGGCCGATCGGTAGGCGAAAACATGTGGGAAAAAGATGTGCAACTGTTTAGAGAAGGCAACGTAAACTATTTCCGTACTTCACATTATCCACCTGCCGAAGAACTGATCGATGCCTGTAACCGTTTGGGGATGTTTTTAGAAGTAGAAGCTCCTTTTTGCTGGGCCGAAAATACGGCAGTTCCGGCAGGGACTGAAATTTATCAAACCCTGATGGTCGATCAGACTTTAGATATGGTTAACTATTTTAGGTCTAATCCTGCGGTGCTCATTTGGTCTATAGGTAACGAAAGCGGTAAATACAAAGAATATTTTAAAGAAACAGGCAGGCTGGTTAAACAATTCGACCCTACACGTCCGCGTAATTTTAGTCAATACGGACCCGATGCCGATGAAGGCGATCTGGAAATAACCAATCACCATTATCCGGGCCCAACAGGACCACAAACTTACCGTAATTATAAACGCCCGATCGTTTTTGATGAGTACGTGCACTTAAATGCCTATAACCGGTTAGAACTGGTTACCGATCCTGGCGTTCGTGATGCATGGGGAATTGGTTTTGAATCGATGTGGGAAAACATGTACCGTACCGATGCCGTTTTAGGTGGTGCCATTTGGGCAGGTATTGATGATACTTTCTTTTTACCCAATGGCAAAACAGTAGGTTATGGTACCTGGGGGCCGCTTGATGGCTGGAGAAGACCAAAACCAGAATACTGGCACATGAAAAAAATATATTCGCCGGTAAAAATTAAACTTGCAGGCAACTGGAATGATGGTAAAATAGCGGTCGAATTGGAAAACAGATTACTTTTTAGTAACCTGAACGAATGTAAAATAGAATGGAATTTAGCTAACGAAAGTGGCTTAATTACAGCCGATTTAAAAAGGAATGGTAAAACAACAGCCCATGTTGCAGTGCTTAAAAAACCATCACCAGCTGATAAAATGACGATTAAAGTGTACGACCCACGTGGCGTACTCATTGATATTTACCAGTTTGCAGTTGTGCCATTAGTTAGCGATTTAACTTCAGCAGAAAAAACAGTTGGCCAGCCCTGGAGTTACAGCCAAACAGGCAATACTTTAACGGCTAAGAGCGGCAATATAAATGTTCA
The DNA here is from genome assembly GCA_965284455.1 of Sphingobacteriaceae bacterium. Classification (GTDB taxonomy): domain Bacteria; phylum Bacteroidota; class Bacteroidia; order Sphingobacteriales; family Sphingobacteriaceae; genus Pedobacter. The sequence goes on along the minus strand of OZ260086.1, from coordinate 2,062,309 downwards.
GTTTAACCTGGCCGGCGGCGATGTAATGCAGGTAACCAATAATGGTAAATCGGTTTGGAATGCAGGCGCACGTCTCATGGTTTTGCCACTAACAGGCGAGGGCAGAGGTACACAAATGACGGGCGAAAGCCAGCAATTTGATCCTTTTACCGATGTATGCAAAAACCGCATAGTGAAAGAGATTAAACTCGATAAAGCTAAAAATGGCTTTACCGTTCAGGTAACCGATACTTACAGCGAAGCCAGTGGAACTACGAACTATTCCTTTTTGGCCAATGGTACCGTAAATATTGATTATAAGTACACCATTAAAAAGGATGTTAACCCACGCCAGTGGGGACTTGTATTTGGCTTGCCAGGTAGCTTTCAGGAACTGGATTGGAACAGAAATGCCCAATGGGATTATTACCCCGCCGATCATATCGGCAGGCCAATAGGTAAAGCGCAGTTAAGCTCAGCTAATCAGATTTCAGGCCCTGCTGGTCCGGATAAATTGCCTGCTACACCCTGGAATTTAGATAGAAATGATTTGGGTACCAACGATTTCCGTTCAACAAAAATGTATATTAATCAAGCGGCTTTAAGCAACGGAACATCCTCTTTTAAAGTAACCGCTAATGGCCAGCAACATATCAGGGCCTGGAAAGAAACGGGGGGAATTAAAACGCTGGTAGCAGGCTATAGCAATATGGGAGCCGAAAGGTTTTTTAGGGGGCATGCCGAAAAAATGGACCGACCGCTAAAAGCAGGTGATGTAATACAGGATAGGGTTATACTTCAGCTCAACTAATTAAAGTATGGCCATTTCAATCTGATAAATAACTAATAATTGTCCTCGTGAATTCTCGTTGCAAACGAGAACTATAGAGATAATTGTCCTCGTTTGTAACGAGGATAAATGAGACACACATTTTTTATGTGTAATAGATGCTATAAGTGATGGAAGCGCTGTCCTGACGAAAGAATTATCGTAACAAACGAGAATTATGGAGGCAAAATAAAATATTAATACCTTAATGATAAATAAAATTAACAACCACAAAACAAGGCGTAAAATATTACTTACGCTTGCTTTGATCTACAGTACAGTTTTACCACTTCTGGCACAAAACAGTGGTATAGCCAGTACTTTATCGCCCATACCTTCAGTTACACAGGGCAATAGCAAAACAACTATTTCATTGAACGGGGAGTGGCTTTTTGCTGCAGGCCACACCACTAAAACTTCGGCTATAAAAGTACCGGGAGAGTGGGTAATGCAAGGCTATACCGTAAATGCTGGAGAAACAGCAACCTATACCAAAATTTTTTCAGTACCTCAAAACTGGCTGGGTAACCGCATTAAATTACGTTTTGATGGGGTAAGCTCGCATGCTATAGTTAAGGTAAATGGTAAAAAACTAGCCGAGCACGAAGGTAGCTTTGTGCCGTTCGAAATTGATATTACCAAGGCACTTAAAACTGGCGAAAATGTATTGCAGGTTGAAGTACAGGCCAATACCATCAGCGATATTTTAGCCTGTACCTCGCAATATGCCGTACATACTGTTGGTGGTATTTTGCGTAATGTAACTTTGTTTGCCCTGCCAGAAGTAAATATTGCTGACTTCACGGTAGTGACCACATTAGACGAAAAATTCAGGGATGCTACATTACTGCTTAAAAACACCATCGATAACCAAAGCCCGCACAATAGTTCGGTACAACTGGCCTATACTTTAACAGACCAAAGCGGCAAGGTTGTGCTGGTTAAAACAACAGCAGCGCAGCAGGTTGGTGCAGCAACGGAACTAAAACTACCCGAAAAAGGTTTTACCGTAAAAGATCCGTTAAAATGGAATACAGACCGTCCGTACCTGTACAATTTACAAACGGTATTGTTGATAGATGGAAAACCAGTTCAAACCAACCAGCAAAAAGTAGGCTTTAGGGAAGTCAGGGTACTCGGAAACCAGTTAATGGTAAACGGACGACCTGTAAAATTAAGGGGTGTAAACCGCCATTCGGTACATCCGCTAACCGGCCGTGCCATAAGCGATGAGCTGGAGTTAAAAGATGCCGAATTATTTAAACAAGCCAATTGTAATTACATCCGTACTTCGCATTACCCGCCAAGCGAAAGGTTTTTGGCCATAGCTGATAGCATTGGTTTATTTGTAGAGAACGAAAGCTCATTAACCTGGATCCAGCACGGCGCTTCGCCCATCTGGAAATTGTGGAATTACAAAGACGAGAAATTTTATCCCTATATGCTGGCCGCCAATATCGAAAAAATGCAGGCCGCTAAAAACCATGCATCGGTAATTATATGGAGTTTGGGTAACGAAAGTTATTGGAGCCCTTTATGGGATAAGGTTTACCGTGAAGCCAAAAAGTTAGATCCCACGCGGCCTGTTTCTTTCCACGATCAATGCTGGGGAGGTTTTAACAACGGGGGTAACAAGGTTGATATTGCCAATTACCACTACCCGGGTATTAATGGCCCGAAAGCTACCGATACCATGAAAAGGCCAACTTTATTTGGCGAATATGCCCATTTAAGTACTTACAACCGGCGTGAATTGTTGACCGATCCGGGTGTAAGGGCAAGTTATGGTCCATCGTTGGTTAAAATGTACGATAGTATGTACGTGCACAAGGGCAATTTAGGCGGTGCAATCTGGAGTGGGATTGATGATACTTTTCACCTGCCCGATGGCAATATTGTAGGCTACGGCCCTTGGGGGCCAATTGATGCCTGGCGTAGATTGAAACCCGAATATTGGGGCATGAAAAAGGCTTATGCACCTGTTGTAGTTAAAAACGTTTTTCAACCCACAGTTAAAAATGGTAAATTGGTATTACAGATAGAAAACCGTCACGATTTTATCTCACTGAGCGATGTAGAAATTAATGCAAAGGTTGATGGTGAAGCAATTCGTTTAACCTCGGCTATAAAACCTCATGCAGAAGGAGTATTGCTGGTGCCGGTAAAAGCCGATACAAAAGAAGTTTATATTTCATTTAAAGATCCATCGGGTAATGTGGTAAATGAAGAGCGTATTGTTTTAAAACCAGCCGAAGAAAAGTTAAGTACCAGTAAAGTAGCATTGTTGTATACCGAAAACGAAATGGCCTATTTCGTAACCCAGGGCGATGTAAATTACACCATCAACAAAATTACTGGTGTCATATCAGGAGCAACTGTTAAAGGCCGGAAAGTTTTAGAACAAGGTACTGTATTTGGTGTGGTGGCCATGAACAGTGAAGATGGGGGCAAACCCAATGTAGCCGGCGAAACCTATCAGAATAATATTTACCCGCTTAAAAACTATCCGCTGTACACCATTTTTGCCAATACAATTAAGGCCGGTCAAACTGCTGATGCCATTATTTTTACCATAAAAGCTACTTATACCAATGGTGAAGGTAATTTAACCTATACCTTTTCTGGCGATGGCAATACCCGCGTAGATTACGAAGTAAAAACAAGCCTCGAAAAACCTTATCAGTACGGAATGATTTTTCAGCTGCCTAAAACCTTCGACGAACTAAACTGGAAACGTAAAGGTGAATTTAGCACTTACGCACCAGAAGATATAGCCCGCGATAAAGGAACAGCTAAATTAAATGCAAAGTGGTTGCCTGCTGTTGAAGAATTTGGAAAACCAGGTGCTGAACTTTGGAAAGACGATGCCAACGAAATGGGATCGAACGATTTCAGGTCAACTAAACAGCAGATCCTTCAAACCCAATTGAGTAATGGCAGTAACAGCCTGCTTATCCAATCAGATGGTAAACAAGCATCGCGCAGCTGGTTGCAGGACGAAAAAATACAGTTACTGGTAGCCGATTACTGGAACAGTGGTTCCGAACCATTTTATGGCAGCCCGTTTACCGAGGGACGTATAAATATTAAAAGTAAAACGCTGAAGGGAAGCGTTAAATTTAGGTTGCAATAGCTTGTACATTTTTGTGGAGAGGGAGGCGTAAATATAGAATTGTCATCCTGAGCCTGTCGAAGGACCTTCCTTAACACATTGTAAGGCGTTTCGACAAGCTCAACCTAACAAACTGCAAAGGAAATCGAATTAATAAGCTATCAATTGTCGGATGGAAACATCCGACAGCACAGATTAAAAATAAAAACACAAAAATGAAAATAACAGATGTAAAAGTATGGCTGGTTGAAGGTGTAAAATACAACTGGACATTATTAAAAATATATACCGATACCGGCCACACCGGAGTGGGCGAAGCCACCAATTGGCCGGGTAGCCCCATTGTTTTCGAAGCTGCCAAACATGTTGGTGAGCGCATTATTGGTTTAGACCCGATGAAAACCGATTTTATCTGGACTAAGCTGTACCGCGATTTAAACTGGATGGGGCCATTTGGTGCCAGTATGTGTGCCATCAGTGGTATCGATATGGCACTGCTCGATTTAAAGGCAAAAGTATTGGGCGTACCCTGTTACGAATTACTGGGAGGCGCTTTTAGGAAAGATATACTACTCTATGCCAATTACTGGTTTACTGGTGGCGGCCATAATGCAGCAGATTATGCTGAGCAGGCACTAAAGGTTAAAGCAGCAGGTTTTACTGGCTTAAAATTCGATCCTTTTGCCCATACCAATTATTTGTATGGCGAAGATTTATCGTCGAACCTGCAGCTCACTGCCGCTCAGCAAGATCTGGCATTTAATGTGAGCAAGGCTGTACGGGATGCAGTTGGTCCTGAGTTCGACATCATGATCGAAACCCATGCCATGCTCAATTATCGTGTAGCCGTTACCATGGCGCAACGGCTCTCTGAACTGAATATTACCTGGTACGAAGAACCCGCAGGACCCGAAAATGCCAATACCTTAAAAGCCATGCGCGACCGGATTCCGGCAAATGTTTCCATCTGCGTGGGCGAGCGCCATTATACCCGTCACGGTATTCGCGATGTTTTAGAAAAACACATCTGCGATGTAATGATGCCCGATATTACCCGCTGCGGAGGCCCATCAGAAATGAAAAGAATGGCAACCATGATGGAGGCTTATAATGTATTGCTGGCACCGCATAACCCCAACGGACCGCTTTCTACATTGGCATCGGCACAGGTTTGCGCTTCGGTACCTAATTTTTTCAGACAGGAATTTATGTTTAACGATGTGCCCTGGCGCGATGAAATCATTACACATCCCATTGCAGATATGGTGCAGAACGGCCATTTAAAACTGAGCGACAGGCCAGGTTTAGGGGTAGATTTAATTGAAGAAGAAATGGAAAAACACCCGGTAATTTTAACACCCAGGGCAGGTTTCTATGTTTAATAGATATTATGGCACTAACGATAGATTTAAAGGGAAAAATAGCTTTGGTAACCGGTGTTACCTCGGGTATTGGTTTGGGCATTGCCAAAATGATGGCCAAAGCCGGTTGCACAGTAATTGGTTGTGCAGAGCAAAGCGAAACGAGTGATGTAGCCCAGCTGTTCTTAGCTGAAATGGAATCTTATGATGCCCATACCGATTATTTTAAAGCCGATATGGCCGTTGCAGAAGAGATTGAAAGCCTGGTTGCCGATATTACCAGCGATTACGGCCGGTTGGATATTTTAGTTTCCAACGCCGGGCAAAATGTGTTTGCCGGTTTAGAAAACAGCACTGAAAAAGACTGGCAGTTTAACCTCGATTTAAACCTAACCGCACATTGGCGACTGGCTAAAAGCTGTAAACCACTGCTGGCAGAGCATATCGGGGTAATTATTATGATGGCTTCTAATCATGCTTTCGCTACTATACCGGGATGTTCGCCATATAGTATTGCCAAAACTGCTTTAACCGGTTTGGTAAAAAGTTTGGCTATAGAGTGGGGGCCGGGAATCAGAACCGTTGGCATTGCGCCAGGTTTTATAGATACACCTGGCAACCAGCAATGGTTTAATACTTTCAAAAATCCTGATGGAGAGCGGCAGCGCACTGTAAATCTTCACCCTGTAAAAAAATTAGGAACCGTAGAAGAAATTGGCGGCTGGTGTGTGTTTTTGGCAAGCGAGTATGCCGCTTTTGCCTCGGGTGTTACCTATTTGGTTGATGGGGGCAGAAGTGCGGTAATGCAGGATAGTTAGGAGGGATGATGGAAGATGTGAGATGGAAGATGTAAAATGTATGAGGGAGGATGGGAGATGGATGATGGAAGATGTGAGATGGATGATGTAAAATGTATGAGGGAAGATGGATGATGTAAAATGTAAGATATCAAATGTATGGATATTTGGAAGCCTGATTTAATTTACAAGGCAGATTTAACTTTAGGCGAAGGTGCCCGCTGGCATGCTGAATGGCAAAAATTTTTGTTTATCGATATCAAGGGTAAATTAATCGGTACCTGTAATCCTGTAAGTGGCAAGTTATTTACAAAAAAAATAGCAGAAATGCCTGGTATGCTGGCTCCCGCTGCAGATAATCGGCTTTTGGTGGCTTTGCAAGGCAAGCTGGTGCTACTGGATTTTGAAACAGGCAAAACACAACCCTTAATTAAATTTAAGGAAGATGCAGAAAACCGAAGTAACGATGGAGCCTGCGATGCGCTCGGCAGGTTGTGGGTGGGTACCATGCATGTTAATGCCAGGCATCATGCCGGAAATCTTTACTGTTATAACGGCAAGCTGGTAAAAAAAATAAAAAACACGAGCGTTTCTAATGGTATTTGCTGGTCGCCCGACAATAAAACGATGTATTATATCGATAGTTTTTTGTATCACATTAAAGCTTTCGATTACAATTTAACCACAGGTAATATCAGTAACGGGAGGATTGCGGTAGAAATAACCGGCCCCAATATGCTGGCTGATGGGATGTGCATCGATAATGAAGGGATGCTATGGGTGGCAATATGGGGTGGGAGTTGTGTAAACAGGTATAATCCGCATAATGGTACCTGTATAGGAAAGATCGAAATTAATGCACCCAATGTTACCAGTTGTGCTTTTGGCGGTAAGCTGATGAACCAGATGATGATTACTACTGCAAAAGATGGGTTAAGTGCAGAGGAATTAAAAAAATACCCGCACAGCGGATCCTTGTTTATGGTAAAATTAAACGTAACCGGGCTAGCAGCTGCCACTTACAAACAACAAAAACCGCAATTGGCTTTGGCCTGAAAATAATAATACTAACCAAATAATACTGCTTTTAACATGAAACTGGAATTTTTCGATTACCTGATTATTGCCATTTATTTTATACTGGTAATGAGCATTGGTTTAGTGCTGAAAAAGAAAATTAAAACAGGTAACGACTTTTTATTGAGCTCACACAATATACCGCTGTGGATTACCTGTCTGGCTTTTATCTCTGCCAATTTAGGTGCCCAGGAGGTTTTGGGTATGGCCGCAAATGGTGCCAAATATGGTTTGTACACCATGCATTTTTACTGGCTTGGCGCTGCTTTGGCCATGATCTTTTTAGGCGTTTACATGATGCCGTTTTACTATGGCAGTAAAGCCCGTAGTGTACCAGAGTATTTAAAACTGCGTTTCGACGAAAAAACAAGGACTTTTAACGCACTTACTTTTGCAGCCATGACTGTTTTCTCATCAGGTGTTTCCTTGTATGCACTGGCCATGTTAATGAAAGTGATTTTGGGTTGGGATTTCGATGTGTCGATCTGGCTGGCTGCAGGGGTGGTGTTAATTTATACCTTTTCGGGAGGCTTAACAGGTGCTATTTACAACGAGGTTTTACAATTCTTTCTCATCATTATCGGAATAGCCCCATTGGTTTATATTGGTTTGGATAAGGCAGGTGGTATAGCGGGTATTGTGCAGCATGTTGATGCGGCTAAGCTTCATGTTTGGAAGGGATTAGATAGTCCTGCCAATAACCCGATGGGTGTCGATGCCTTTAGTATGGTTTTTGGTCTGGGCTTTGTTTTAGCTTTTGGTTACTGGTGTACCGATTTTTTGGTAGTACAGCGTGCCATGGCCACCCGAAACCTGAACGAAGCACAGCGTACACCTGTTTTGGCTGCTTTTCCTAAAATTTTAATGCCTGCCGTCGTAATTCTTCCCGGTATTATTTTATTGGCCTTACAGGGACAATACACAGGTTTTGAACTGCCTGTTAATGTAAATGGCGATAAAGATTACAATATGGTATTGCCATTACTGTTGCAGAAATTATACCCTACAGGTTTGCTTGGTTTAGGTATAACGGCACTAATTGCTTCGTTTATGAGCGGCATGGCTGGTAATGTTACCGCTTTTAATACCGTATTTACTTACGATATTTACCAAACACACATCAAAAAGAACGCTTCCGACAGGCATTATTTAATGGTAGGGAAAGCCACTACAATTGCCGGAATCCTGATTTCTATAGCTACAGCTTATGTGGCGCAAGGCTTTAACAGCATAATGGATTTATTGCAACTGGTATTCAGTTTCGTTAATGCGCCATTATTTGCCACTTTCTTTTTAGGCATGTTTTGGAAACGGAGCACCGGGCATGGTGCATTTTGGGGCTTGCTTTTAGGAACAGGTGCCGCGGCCATAACCCACGGTTTATCGGTAGCCGAAGGTAAAGGTGGCTGGCTGGTTCATTTATTCGATTTTTATTCGGCAACCGGTCAGGCGTTTACCATTGCTTCAATTTCATTTATCGTATGCTTCTTATCAACCATAGCCATTAGCTTATTTACCAAAGCAAAAGACGAGAAAGAACTGGTTGGCCTGGTATACAGTTTAACACCAAAACAAGATTTAAAAAGCAAAACCTGGTATACCAACCCGCTATATCTGGGTATGATTGTGCTTGCCATTACCTTATTTTTCAATATACTCTTCTTTTAATTTCGGATGTAAGCCATTGGTTATGATCATCCGTTAAAAAAAGGCCATAACCTAAAACAGCCTCTACGGCTGTTTAAAAGTACCTCCGAAGACTAATTTGGTGTTCGGAAGTACTAAAAAGTAGTTCCGTACGCCGGCGAATATACCCGGAGCTACTAAAAGGTAGCTCAGAACGAGAACGAATACACTCAGCGGAAGAAAAATGTCGTTCCGTACCCCGGTGAATACACCTGGAGCTACTAAAAGGTAGCTCAGAACGAGAACGAACACACTCAGCAGGAGAAAAATGTCGTTCCGTACCTCCTCGAATGCACCCGGAGCCACTAAAAGGTAACCCGGAGCGAGAACGAACACACTACCATTACAGAAACTCATAGAATTCTCGTCATTGCGGGGAACAAAGCAATCTTAATGCACCCGCTAAGTAGCGATTGTCGTAAGATTTCCTGTTGCAGGCAGGCTTCGTCGGCTGAAAAAGTCTTCTCAGCAATGACGAATCTTCGCAACCAATTGAATAAAATAAACTGTACCTCAGCGCGAGTATAACCGGAGGTACTAAAAGTTATTCCTCTGGTATTAATGGGTATTTCACAGATACGAAAAGCCCCGTACAGTATCCACCGCCGGGGCCAATTCACTAACTAACTAACTAACTAAACCTCTTATTGGAACAGCATCGGCATTTTTGTTTTTAATGCCATGCAGGTCATAAAACAAGGGGTAATTTTCTATTTTGAAAACTCCCCCTGTGAGTGTGTTAATTTATTTTAAGCATGACTAACGTTTAAAAGTATCCTTTTTGGGGACTGTAAAAGTTTTGCTTAGAAACCTTTAATTGTTCTTATTACATAATCTTTAGATGAACCATCTGCAGCTGTAACACGATAGTAGCGGTCTTTTGAAAAATCTGCAGGTGTTCCCAGTTTTGGAGCATCTTCTAACGGGGTTACGATAGAAGCGTCTGGAACAGTAATGTAGACCCATAACTTATTCAATTGGTCATTTGCAATTAAAGTTTGAAACTTTGCATACAAATCTGCTTTGGTTACCTTACCGGTAGGGCCGCTTTCAGTACCGAATTTGCATCATAAGTAAGTGTTGTACTAAAACCAGTTTTGCCATTAACAGTTATTGGTGTACTTACTTTTTTAAATACAACTTCGCAAACGCGATCCTTTAAGTTTTCCTGATTAGGAGTTCCTTCTTTTATCACATCATCATATAAAAATCTGTAGGTGTAATCTACTGTAGACAATGCATTCTGATTAGAATTTTTCAAATCTTCCATCCCATGTTTTAAACATCCGGTAGACACTGAAATAACTACAAGTGCAATTATACTTAAAAACGGTTTTATAATTTTTTTCATCTTTTTCTCATTAATTTGTTTCAAAATCAATCCCATCCCGGATTTTGTGCAACACCAGATTTTAATCTGAATGTTTCATTTATTGGCAATAAATAACGTTTGGCGGTAAATTTAGCCTCACCAACCACATTGTTATCCGTAAAAAAGCTATAGGTGTTGCCATCTCTGGCAATCCGAATGCCGCGTAGCGGACCTGTTAAATCGGGTATAATATAGCCGCCGGTTGCATACTCGCCGTTTTTAACACCACCACTGGTACGCATGCCCCATCTTAACAGTGACCAGTAGCGATCATTGTTTTCGTATACCATCTCTACATTTCTTTCTCTTTTGTATGCCTCAAATAAAGTGTTCCCCCAAACATTGCCCGACAATGGAGCCAAATAGGCATTGGCTTGTGCCTCATCAAATCCACCATGTTTAACCATGGTCGGAACCATATATTTTTTAGCATTTACGAAATCACCTTTCATTAAATAAGCCTCTGCCATATTTAAATAGGCCTCTCCATATCTCAGTACACTATAACAATAATCTAATTTCTGGTCGCCCGGACTTGGCACACTTAAAACATGGGTATAAAAATATTTCAACATGCCATAGCCTGTAGAAGAGTTATAATTCTCTGTGTTTCCGGCAACGTAACCGTATTCTGCCTGAGAACCTTCGTTTATTTTGCTGTTGGCATTGCTAACATTACCATCTCTTCTAAAGTATACTTTAACCTGATCGTTAAAATAGGTACAACCATCATATAGAATAGAAGAATAAAATCTTAAATCTCTCTTTTTGGTAGCTGTAAAATACATTTTTTCGTCTACGTTACTGCCGGTGTTTACATAGCTGGCATTTTGCCATGGTTTAATACTTCCGTCAATATCTTTAACTAAATAATCATCAACCAAATCCTGTGTGGGCCAGGCTCCGCCATCCATTCCCCAGAAATTCATGGTAACCGAAATAGGGAAGTTTGTTTTTGCGTAAGTAGAAAATTTGCCTGTAGACCAACAGCCCTGGTATTGCATTGGGGTATCGTATAATGAAGAGTTGATTTTATTCCGCTCGTATGATAAAATAATTTCTCTTGAGGCAATGGCAGTTTCATACTTCCTAAACATATCAAAATACGGACTCAACTGGCTGCCAGTTGCATTTAAGCCTAGTGCTGTACCGGCTGAAATAACCTTATCATAATAGGTACTGTTTGCGGTTCCTCCATCTACATAAGCTGCTGCCTGCAGGCTAACTCGCATTAATAAGGCATTGGCTGCCATCGAGGAAGCTCTTCCACGTTGACTTGTAGCGGGGAGATCGCTAACCGCTTTATCCAAATCACTAATAATGAAATCGTAGGTTTCTTTTGTTGTTTTTCTTGGAATCTGTAAATTATCTTCTTCAGATAATTCGCGATCAATTATTTGTAAGCCACCATATTGTTTAGCGAACATAAAATAGTGCGCTGCGCGTAAAAAATACAGCTCTGCCAATGCCCGTTTTTTATAATCTGCGCCGAACGAATTACTGGCTTGAATGTTTCTTATTGCGGTATGTATTTTCCATAAAACGCTATAACTCAACCAGCCGTAATTATCGTTTTTTGTCATCAGATCTGCACGGTCTTTTGACCAATAAGCACTATTTAATGTTCCGGTCATTGCATTTTTTGTTGAACTTTCTGACCGGGCAGCGTTACCCGTGCTGTAAGCAGATAACCAGGTATTATTGCCTAGCACATCTGCATATATCTGATAAATAAAAGCGGTGGTTAAATTTTCACTTGCCCAGGTTTGTTCCCCTGTTATTTTATCGTAAGGTTGGGTATCGAGAAACTTTTTACACGATAGCGGAAGCAAAGCTGCAACCCCTAAAACCCAAATTATAATATTTTTTTTCATTTTTATATAGATTAAAAACCTAGTTGAAAGCCTGTTGAATATGTTCTCATCATCGGATATGCGTAACCGTCAAAACTGTTTGCTTCAGGATCGCCGTATTTTACAGAGGGGCCAAAAGCGAACAAATTCATGCCCGATACAAATAAAGACAGGTTGCGGATCCAATTTTGTTTGTTAAGAATGGCCTGTTTAAAATCATATGATATAGTAACAGATTTTAATCTGACATAGGTAGAATTTCTGGCCCAGAAATCAGATGACGCATAGTTGTTGTTGTCGTTTAAAGATGCATTTCCTGCTCTTGGAAAGGTAGCGTTAGGATTGATGGGGGTCCAAACGTCGGATTGGAATTGAAAATCCAGACGTCTTTCACCTTCGGAGCCCATTGCCGCACTTCCCATATAGGTTTCTCTTGACCCGGTACCTTGAATGGTTGCTGCAATAGATAAGCCTTTATAGTTTGCACCCAAATCTATTCCGTAAACAAACGTTGGAGAAGTGTTATGTCCAAATCTTTTTTGATCTTGTCCGTCTATTTTTCCGTCGCCATTTACATCTTCATATTGTAAATCTCCGGGTTGAAGATCTCTTGAGGTGATGCGTTTTGGATTGTTGAGTATGTCTTGTGCATTGGTATAAAATTTAGCTCCAACATAACCCGTTCCAACATAAAATTTCTCGTTTCCTTGTGCCCGTATACGTGGGTTGGCAAGTGTAACACTATCTTCGTTGGTTTTAAAAGCAAAAGATCTGTAGTAAGTGAAATTGAAACCAGCATTGAAATTAACGCGGCCAATATTAGTTTTATACCTTAAACTTCCATCAATGCCTTCAATTCTATCTTCAGCCTGCGATACTACAAGTGGTAAAGCATATCCAATAGGATCGGTATAACGGAAAGCAGCAGAAGCCAGGTAACCTTTAGTTTTTTCAAAGAAATAATCGACAGAACCTTCGAGTTTATTTTTAAACATAAAGAAATCTAAACCCGCATCATATTTTGTTCTATCGAACCAGGTGATGTTGACACTCGGGGTAGGACCAGGACTAACGGTGTTTTGTAACTGGCCATCAACTACATAGGCGTTTGTGTTATAGTTGTAGGTTGGTAGGTAAGCATAAGCCGCATGATCTGCACCATTTATACCCACCTGACCATAAGAAGCCCTTAACTTTAAGAAATTAAGCACATTACCATCTTTTATTTTTTTGAAGAAACCTTCTTCAGAAATTGCCCATCCTGCAGATACAGACGGAAAGAATCCCCATCTTTTGCCATTAGGGAAATTGTCAGACCCATCATAACGACCAGCAAATTCAATAAGGTATTTTCTATCGTAATCATAATGGAAACGGCCAACATAGCCCATCCAGGCTTGTTCGCCTTCTGTGTTCGATGCCGTAATTAATGAGGCATCACCTTTCTGAATTTGTTTGATTTCGGTAACTGTAAAACCTCTTGTTCCGGCGCCTAGTGTATTGCTGTAGGTGTGTTGTTGCGTTTGAACTACTGTAGCCTCGATATTGTGTTTTGCAAACAAGGTTTTTTGGTAATCTGCCCTAACGTTTACATCGAACCTGCTTGTTAAATACGAAGATCTGTTAACACCGATATTTGCCGGGATTTCCTTTGTGGCATTACCTGCCTCATCATAATACGTGGCTGTTTGAATCCAGTCTACCCGGTCTTGTGATTCAATATTGTAATTTCCGTTGAAGCCGAAACTTAAACCACTCACTCCGGGCACTGCCCAGGTTAATTGTGCACCTAATTGGTTGTAAACAGTTCTTAATCTGATATATCCCGGACTAAGTAGCTGAAGCGCCGGATTATCGAACTGATTGGAAATATTCCCTGCTGCTGTAAACGGTTTTTCAAACGGATTTCTATCCCTTAAACGAGAGAATATAGTACCTGCTCCGGCAGGTGGGTATTTTTCGTCGGTTAATGTACCATTGATGTTAAAATCAAATGTTAAACCAATTTTATCAAATGTTGTACCTACGTTGGATCTATAATTGTAACGATCATAATCTAATGAGTTAAATTTATAAATACCCTGTTGGCCTAGCTTGTTAAGGCTTCCTGAAAATCTAAGCTTTTCTGTACCACCATTTATAGAAATGGAGTGCTCAGCCTGGGGAGCGTAGTTGCGTAGTAAGGCATTTTCCCAATTGGTGTAATCAGATAAATGTTGTTTAATATCTTCTAACTCTGCCTGGGTTTTAAAAGAATAAGTTCCTTGTCCCAGGGCCTGGTTAAGGTTATTAATGGCTACAGCATGTTGGTAAGCATCAAACCGTTTAGTAGCATACGAAAGCATATTGAAAGCAAAGTTTCCCTGATAATCGATCTCCAGCTTACCGGCCTGCCCTTGTTTGGTTGTAATTACAATAACCCCGTTACCTGCATTCATGCCATAAACAGCAGTGGATGCGCCATCCTTAAGTACGGTAAGCGATTTTATATCTGCTTTATTTAAGGTTAAAAAACGTGCCCTGGTAGAAATAAAGCCATCGATAACATACATCGGCTCACCGTTACCTCTGATAGATATACTCGCACCGTTTTGACCAGGTTCGGCACTTCCTTGCTGAACAATAACACCGGGAATTCTGCCTTGTAAAGCTGTTCCCATGTCTCCCACGGGTAAAGTTTTTACGTTTTCGGGATTTAATGTTGATACTGCCGTAGAATTTTTTCGAACATTAGTGGTTCCGAATCCCACGACTACCACATCATTCAACGCATTTTTTTCATCTTCGCTTAATGTAATATTAAGTCCTTTTGGATCATTTGCTGCTACTTCGATTGTAGCATAGCCCACAAGGCTAAATCTTAGCCTTGCACCCGTTGGTTTCGGGATTTGAATAGTGAAACGGCCGTCATTATCAGTTGTAACGATAATGTTCTGCCCGATTACCCCCACATTGACGCCTGTGAGCGGTTCTTGTTTCGTATTTCTTACAGTTCCTTTTACAAGCGTTTTATCTTGCGAAAATACCGCGGAGGATAGAAATACAATAAAACAAATTAGGAAAATTTTCTTCATACAGTTTATATTGTTTTTTGGTTAAAAAAAACTTCGATAGCTCCAGTACAGTTTATAGCAGATGATCGAAAGTTTACGAATACTAAAAGTACGGGCGCCGTAATTCCTTTTATAAAACTATAATTGTAAAAACATAAACTTTTTTACCCCGAATGGGTATATTTTGCTATTTATCATTAATTTAGTTTACTAATAAGGGCTTAATTCGAAAATTTTATGAAATCTGAACTGATTAATGTCAACTATTCCGGAGAGAAATCTATCCATATCAAACACATTGATAATAACAGGCTTATATCATCATTCCATTTTCACGATTTATGCGAACTGGTGTGGATTGAGCGGAGCCAGGGTAAACGGATTGTTGGCGATCATATCGGGAATTTCGAAGATGATGATCTGGTGCTAATGGGGCCAAACCTGCCGCATATCTGGCAGAATGATAAGAGTTACGAAGATATGGACGACAAAACAGTGAAATCTGTTGTAGTTTATTTTAGTATCGATTTTTTTATCAGCTTAACTGATGATCAGGAGGTGTTAAGGGAGGTAGAGGACCTGGCTTCGAGGGCTGCAAGGGGAATGGTTTTTGATCAGGATACTACCAAAAAAGTAAAACCGATTTTACTCAGCCTGGCCAGTAATGATGGTTTTGGGAATATTATTTCGGTGATAGAAATCATAAAAATTCTAGCTAAATCAAAGGACTACAGGTATCTTTCGAGCTCAACCTTTAAAAACCATTACGACGAAAAAGATAATAACCGCATCAATAAGGTTTACCAGTTTTTGATGAAAAACTTTCATAACGATATCCACCTGGAAGAGGTAGCCGAATTGTGCAACATGACGCCCAATTCTTTTTGCCGTTTTTTTAAAATGCGGGCACAAAAATCGCTTACCCAGTTTATCAACGAAATCAGGATAGGGCATGCCTGTAAGCTGTTACAATCTGAAGATAACAGCATAACCGATGTGTGTTATGCCAGCGGCTTTAACAACCCCACCAATTTTAATAAGTTTTTTAAGGCGATAAAAGGAATGAAGCCATCTGAATACAGGAATATGCTGCGGAAATAAAAAATTTAAAATATCTGGGTGCGGCTCTTGAGATTTTCATTCCGGATGTTATCTTTGTGCGTTTTTCAGATCAAATTGATTAACGGGATGTAGCGTAGCCAGGTATCGCGCCAGCATGGGGTGCTGGAGGTCGGAAGTTCGAATCTTCTCATCCCGACATAACAAAGAGCCTTTAAATATCAGATTTAGAGGCTTTTTTGTTTGGAGCAAATTGTGTTTTCCTTGTTAGGTGGGATATGTAATCCCGACCGTATTTTTTTAGAGATGCTTCGCTTTGCTCAGCATCCGAAACATTCCAACCATTTAACATGCAATATTAAAACCTTAAGACCTTCTAACATTTCAATCTTCAAACATTCAACAATCCTTTCTTTTAAATCTGCAGGAACAACATCAATGGTTATTTCCTGCAGATTACGCTGAACGCTCAGATTAATAGTGGTTAACTATAATTAACCAGTTAACCCATTAAACCAGTGGCTCCCCCCTGGTGCCGGCTATGCGGCGGGTTTGCAATAAGGTGTAGGCAGCAATATGCTGGTTAAGCAGGTTTACCGTAGCAGCCCAGGGTTCAGCACCATCGTTAATATCCAGATTCGAATTGATCCGTGTGCGTAGCTTGTAGTAAAGATTGTTGGCTACATTTCTCAGCTCTTTAAGTTTCTCGGTAGGTGCTGCAGCTAGTTCTTCATTTCGTTTGGCGTATGCCAGGTTAAAATCGTTGTTGGCATTTTCCATTTCGATTAGCCAGCTGCCCAGGTTTAAAGCCATTACGGCTTCCTGTAACTCCGGTTTATTTTTCCAATCATTAGCAATGTTGGGCAGGGTAGTGGTTTCGCTCTGGTAATTATCTTTGGCTATGCCGGTACCAAATAAGGCCAGGTGCGCGCTTAACGTTTTACCGTGCTTATTCAATATTGGATCGGCGCTATAGGCCATGGCCTGCACCTGTAAGGTTATGCCGTTTATCGCATTATCGCGATGGGCATCCAAAGCCTCAATTTCTTCGGTTACCAGGCTACCCTGACTAATTTTAAACAGTTTTTCAACTTCTGTAGTCGCTGTCACCAGGGCATTATATTGCGCGGTTACATTAAGGGCTTCCGGATTGTTTTTCGATACAATGTTCAGCGTATCGGTTAAGAACTGGATATATTCTCCATTCCTAAGTGGTTGTAATACGATTGAGTTAATCATAAGTTTTTGGATATTCTGGTTGATGTTAATTTTTACATTTTTACTTTGATTTGGCGCTGCCCACGGCGGGAAGCTTTCAAAGTAACTTTGGTTTGGTGCTGCCCATGGCGGGAAGGTTTCAAAGTAACTTTGATTTGGTGCTGCCTATGGCGGCAAGGTTTCAAAGTAATTTACCTGTTTTAACCTTAAAAAGCTTCTTTTTAAAGACTCTTGTACTGCCTTTGCAGCTAACCTCGCATACGGAGGATCCCTAATCATAACGTATACCGTCATAACACAATTTGTTTATGGGTTTAAAACCCGTTAATAAAATCTGGGATGATTTTTTTAGCTGCACCATTCTAAAATAAATGGCCGCTCAATAAATGAATATTATACTAATTAACGAAATAGTTAGTTATGTTGCAAATGATTTTTTAGCATTATGTAGTATGGGGGAATAGTGCAAATTGTTATTTTACAATACAATAGGTTTGTCTGTCCTGAGGGTTAATTCGTTGACAAGTTACGGAAGGTGATTGAGGTGAACCTATTTTACCATCTAAGGCATTAAGTCCAGACTTTTATTTTACCACCTTAGACACCTGAGGGCATTTAAGGGGATGGTATTTAGTCTTTTAGGGATACTTCACTGCGTTAAGCATTGACAGTTTACTAAAGTGTCTTAGTCTTCTAAGGTAGTGAAAAGATTTTTTCAAGCTGTAGATGTAAAACAGCTATATTGATTAGTGCTTTCATATCTTTAGCAGAAAAAACAGCTATGGAAAGTAAAATTCTAAAGTTAGAAGAACAGCTTGTTGCCTCCATCTTAAGTAGCGATGTAGAAGTATTAGATGACTTACTTCACGATCAGCTGGTATTTGTTAATCACCAGGGGATAACGCTTTCCAAAAAAGAAGATTTGGCTCCGCATATTAGCCAGGATTTAAAAATTACCAGTTTAGCGATTTCAGATCAGCAGTTGCAGCTGTTCGGAGATACCGCTGTGGTGGTAGTTACAAAAGAAATCGAGGGTAGCTATCTCAAGCAGCCGTTTGAAAGCAAGCTGAAGTTCACCAGGATTTGGAAATTATATGAACAGGATTGGAAGGTAATTGCAGTAACCAGTGTGCCGCTACATGTAGGGTAAGAACGCAGAATGTCGGTTTCTGAGCAGATCTGGCCATGCAAATATTTTTGTCTGTTATACGCTCAAAGATCCATCTCAATCCAAAATATTCCTTATTTTTATGTACAACAAAACATGATAAAAAATGATGAAACAAGCATTAATTGGTGAGTTCATGCATGAAGCTGAAAACACCAGAAAGTTATTATCAATAATTCCGGATAGTGCATTGGAATACCGTCCGCAACCACATCTTTGGTCGGTAGGTCAGCTGGCCTCACACATTGCCGAAGTGTACAACTGGTACGAAGCTACATTTGATCTGGATGATTTTGATATGGGTTCTTATAAATATGATAAAGGTGATATCAGTAAGGCGGCTAATATCCTGGCCAAGTTTGAAGAAAATGTTTCCAGGGCAAAGACTGTAATCGAAAACTCGGATGAATCAAAGTATATGAATACCTGGACAATGTCGGCAGGGGGCAACGCATTGATGCCGGCGATGCCAAAGATTCAGGTCATCAGGGGATTTCTTTATAATCATTTGTATCATCATCGTGGTGAGCTGATTTCGCACCTCAGGGCAACGGGAAATAAAGTACCGTCGCTGTATGGTCCTAACTACGAAGAATCGCAGGCGTTCTAAAACTGGTCAAACCAGGCTTAAGCATTTGGGGCTGTCTAATTTTTTTAGACAGCCTTTTTTCTTTCCACCGTTGGTCAAGATTTGTAATCCCCACAGTATTGATCTTTTATGGATATCATCTTTTGGAGATACTTCGCTGCGCTCAGCATGACAAGTTATCTAAGGGGGCTGGCGTCTGGATTCAACAAAACATCAAATCACCAGCACAAAGCCTGATCCATAACCTTCCGTCATTTCGGCTACAAATAGCTGCATTTTGGCAACGTATGCCAGCTGCCCGGAAGCGAATTTTGTATTGTTAAAAGAAAAACAATATGAAAACAATTTTTATTACCGGTGCTTCAACCGGATTAGGCCGGGCCACCGCGATATTATTTCAGCAAAATGGATGGAAAGTAATTGCTACCATGCGTAAACCAGAAGCAGAAACTGTACTGGGGCAATTGGAGAACGTAACCCTTTTACCACTCGATGTAACCAATGCAGCACAGATTAAAAACACAGTAGATTTGGCGATACAGCAAGGCGTAGATGTGGTGTTTAACAATGCGGGTTATGGTTTGGTTGGCCCAATGGAAGCTATTGCTGATGAGCAAATGGTTAGACAATTAAATACCAATCTTTTGGGTGTGATGCGTGTAACACAGGCTTTTATTCCCTATTTCAGAGAAAAAAGGGCAGGTACCTTTATTACCACCACCTCAATGGGCGGTTTGTTTGCTTTTCCGCTGGGTTCAGTTTATCATGCTACAAAGTTTGCTTTAGAAGGCTGGAGCGAAAGCCTTTCCTTAGAGCTGGGTTTGTTTAATATAGGCGTTAAAACGGTAGCACCGGGTGGTATTGCCACCGATTTTATGGGCCGTTCTATCGATGCACCTTCGCATCCGGCTTATGAAGAAGCTAACGAAAAACTCTGGGGACTTTTTAATGCAGATAATTTCTCAACTGCCGAACAAATTGCCGCTGTAGTTTACGAAGCTGCTACCGACGGAAAAGACCAGGTACGCTATGTAGCCGGCGAAGATGCCAAAGCATTGTATGCACAACGAACTGAAATTGGCTACGAAGCTTTTAGAAAAGAGATGCGTAAAAACATTTTTGGACAGTAAATACTTAAATTAGCCTAATGAAAAGAGCTGTTGCCGCACCGCATAAAATAGATGCCATTTCGGATTTACATCGCATGCTGGGCCTGCCTGGTCCGTTGCACCCTTTGGTAAGCCTGATTGATAATACTAAAATTGCGGCGCTGGTAGATCACCTTCCTGAAACTTTTTTATTGAGCTTCTATAAAATTTCGTTCAAAAAACTGCTGAAAGGCCGCATCGGCTACGGGCAGGGCTATTACGATTTTGATGAGGGCGGCCTGGTATTCACGGCGCCTCATCAAATTATATCTATTGATGCCGAAGCTGAGTTTTATGGCGCTACCTTATTAATCCATCCAGATTTTATCCGCAATTATCCTTTAGCGAAAAACATTAAACAATATGGTTTCTTCTCTTACGAAACCAATGAGGCGCTGCATTTGGCAGAAAAGGAGCGGACAACCATTTTAGAGGTGCTGGCGCATATTGATAGGGAACTAAACAACCCGATCGATGACTTCAGCCAGGATGTAATTATAGCCTACATTGAAGTATTGTTAAATTACAGCAACCGTTTTTACAAACGCCAGTTTATTACACGCAAGGCTGTTAACCACGATTTACTTTCTAAAATGGAGCAATTGCTGAATGATTATTTTGAAACAGAAAATGGTTTGAATAAAGGCCTGCCAACGGTCGAATATCTGGCCGATCAATTGAATCTTTCGCCTCGCTATTTAAGCGATATGCTTCGTTCGCTTACCGGACAAAATGCCCAGCAGCATATCCACGAAAAGCTGATCGAAAAGGCCAAAGAAAAATTGAGCATTACCAGTTTATCGGTGAGCGAAATTGCTTATGCTTTGGGTTTCGAACATCCCCAATCGTTTAGTAAATTATTTAAGAGCAAAACCAGTCAGTCGCCGCTTGAATTCAGGCAATCGTTTAACTGATTACCGGCAAAGCACCGTTCCGTTAAAATGTGTACCCATATTGGGCGAAATAAAGGGGATACCCAACTCAGCCGAACGGAGCAAAAGCAATACCCCCATAAAAAGCATAAACCAGGGGATAAGCCTTTTGGTATTAAAACGAATGTATTTTTTGAGGTAAATACCGCCCAGCGAAATCATCATCAATAAAGGCGAAGTGCCTAAACCAAAAAGGAACATAAACTGTAATCCGCTGCTTACCGATGCGCCGTTAACAGCTGTAGCCAAAGACAGGTAAACCATACCGCAGGGAATAATACCGTTGAGCATACCAGCCATAAATTGCCAGAAGGGCAGGCCCATGAGTTTACCTATCAGTTTGGCAATAGGGTGAATGAGTTTAAACTGAACTGCACTGAGCTTTTGGCTGTAAGCTGCCCGCATTTGCAAAAGGGTAAACAAAATTAATAGTAAGCCGATGCTAATGCTGAGTATTTTTTGGTTAGCTACCAGATTAAAGGTGCTACCGAGCCAACCGGCGATGGCTCCCATGATTGAATAGGTAAAAATCCTGCCCGATTGGTACAGCAACAAGCCCAAACCCGATTGCCAGCCGTTTTTCTTTTCAAGGGGCATGGAAAGCATCAGCGGACCGCACATTACGGCGCAGTGCAGGCTTCCGAGCAAACCCATTAAAAATGCAAGTGGCAGGTTATTCATTACAGGGTGATACTTTTTTTATACTGGTATTGTTTATGGTTGCTTTCCCATTTTAAATCGAGGTACCACAGGCCCTTATCTGCAGGTTTCCGTTCCAGTAAAATGAGGTGATCATTACCAATGGTATTGCCCTCCTGTTTTTTATCTGCTTTGGCGTTGGAGGGGCGCATTAATACCAGCGAGTAACTTGCACTGTCTTTTAACCGGATAATTACCTGATTGGGATTTACAGTAATTACCGGCTCGGCATGATCGGAAAAGGTGTTTGCCTTTAACTGGTATTCTTCTTCGTAACGGAGACCTTTTTCATAATAATTGCTTTCTACCAGCGTATCATTCCCTTGCTTGCTGAGCATGTAAGTCCCCAAAGCCAATATAAAAAGTATAAATGCGGCCATGGTGAGCATAATTTTGTTTCCCCAGTTCATATCGTTTCTGTTTAATTTGGATTGGCAAAAAAGCTGGTGGCTGCGGTACTTATTGTTTGCTTATCGGCCACGACCTCAAATGCCACTTCAGTTTTATAGCTTTTAATTTGTCCCGGTTTTCTGATCAGGAAAAAAGTTAATTGTACAGTTCCTTCTTTGGGCAGCAGGGTTTCGTTTTGGATAAACAAAATACTGTCGGTTTTATTGGCCGATTTAAAACTAAAGCGGATATCGCGATTGGTTTTGTTAATCAGTTCAGCATTGTAAAGGTTGCTGATACTGCCATCGGTACGGGTTTGAAATAATGTACCACTTGCCCTTAATACCGTGGTTTCAACAATTTGCCTCTGGTAAATAAGCGATGAAAACAAGATCACGGCTACAAACAGCACAGCGGCATAGCCATAAGGTTTTAAACCTGCTTTAAAAGGCTTGCGCGTTTTAATGAAATCGTTGTTGTAGAAGCCAATAAGGCGTGTAGGCTTGTTAATCTTGATCATTACCTCATCACAGGCATCAATACAGGCCGTACAGTTGATACATTCGAGTTGCGTGCCCTTGCGGATATCGATGCCGGTAGGGCAAACCTGCACACAAAGGCTGCAATCTACACAATCGCCTTTTAAATTATTGTTATCCTTTAACAGCCTGCCTCGGGGTTCGCCACGGGTTTCATCGTAAGCTACAATTAAGCTTTGGTTGTCGAGTAATACACCTTGCAAACGGCCATACGGACAAATAACGGTACAAACAATTTCGCGCACATAAGCAAAAACGATATAAAAAACGGCAGTAAACAAGCAAATGGAAACGAAACCCGAAATATGTGCCGATACCGGTTCGGTAATGATTTTATACAATACATCGCTTCCGATGAGGTAAGCCAGAAAGGTATTGGCAATGGCAAAAGAAATGACTAAGAAAAGTAGGTGTTTGCTCGATTTTTTGAAGATTTTTTCCGCATTCCAGGCTTGTGCATCCAGTTTTTTCTGGCGCACTGCATCACCTTCAATCCAGTATTCGATACGGCGGAAGACCATTTCCATAAATATGGTTTGCGGACAGGCCCAGCCGCACCAAAGCCTGCCCAGTACCACGGTAAAGCAAATGACAAAGAGAATAAAAATCAGCATCGCAAAGGCGAAGAGATAAAAATCCTGTGGGGTGAAAATGAGTCCGAAGAATACAAATTTGCGGGTAATGAAGTTGAGCAGCACCAGCTGTTCGCCTTTAAACTGTAAAAATGGAAAACTGAACAGGCAAAGCAAAAGCGCATAACTTACCCATTTGCGGTAGGCGTATAACTTACCCGAGGGTTTCTTTGGAAAAAGAAAATTACGGCCTTTGCCTTGCTGATCGGTCTTGTTTTTTTGTGGCATTGCTATTACTTCGTTGCTGGTTCATATTTTTCGCCCTGTTGTGCTTTTGCGCCTGCGGGTTTGCTTCCTTCGAGCGATAAAATATAATTGGCTACTTCGCTGATCTGTTTTGGGCTAAGCGTTTTTTCCCAGCTTACCATTCCCTTTGCCGGAACGCCGTATTTGATGGTTTTAAAAATATTGTTAATTCCGCCACCATGCAGCCAGAATTCGTCGGTTAAGTTAGGGCCAATTATACCACCTCCGGCCGGACCATGACAAACAGCGCAGTTGGCCGAAAAAATGGTTTTACCCGATTCGATTACAGGTGCAGCGTTGTCGGCTTTTACCGAGTTTTCGTCAATTGCATTGGCCGATTTTTGAAGGTAAATCGCTTTTTCTTCAGCCGAGCGTGTCATTTCTGCCTGATACAACTGATCCTGGTTTAAACCATAACCGCCAATGTAATAGTAGAAGAGATAGCCAATGCCAAACAAAATGGTGCCGTAAAACAAAAAGTTAAACCAGGCCGGAACAGGATTGTTGAGCTCATGAATACCATCATAAGCATGGTCGATAACAATGTCTTTTTCTTCTTCGATAGGTTTTAAACCCAGTATTTTGCTCCAGATAGAAGGCTTGTGCTTTTTGGTTTTCAGCCAGCTGTCGTAATCGAGTGCTTCTTCTTTGGCTGGCGCCAGGTAAGGTGTGGGATTAAGCTGCTCGCGGTACATTACCTTAAAGGCATTTAATAAGGTAATGGATACAACAAGCAATACCAGTACAAATAAAAGCATGATCAGCAACAGTGTTTCGGCCTGACTGAGGCCTAATAAACTTGGACCCGAATTCACTTCAACCGGTGCCGCCTGCTCATCAGCTGCCAGCGCAGTTATTGCGGGTAATATAAATAGGAGGGTGATGTTAAATTTTTTCATCCGTATGTTTTGTATTTATGTTGCGAAGGTTACAGGCTTGTGTGGTGTAACCTTCGGTACTAATGGCTAATAATCGGGCTCCTAATCGTTTAAAGGTAGCTGGCTCATGTTGCTGATGTGTTTCTTGTTCAGCTTAATGAGGTAAATGCTCACGATGATAAAAAAGACCATGAATAATAGCAGCGAACTGATCAGATAATATTCGCGGCCTGCTAGGTTTTTAAGTTGTTCGAACATGACTATTGGTTTGAAGGTATAGTTTCTTTATTGGCTTTAATGTCGGTGCCAAGGCGTTGCAGGTAAGCAATGATGGCTACAATTTCCCGGTCGCTTTTTACCTTGATGTTGTTTTGTTTCAGGTCTGCGGTAATTTCCATGGCCTGCTTTTTCAGGTCATCGTTGGCTGTTTTATCAAACCCTTCAGGGTAAGGAACACCTAAAGTTTGCATGGCCCTGATTTTGGCAGGCGTAGTGCTGATATCTAGTTTCTGCTCAATTAACCAGGGGTATGGTGGCATAATACTGCCCGGCGACATGGATGTCGGATCGAGCAGGTGGTTGAAGTGCCAGGCATGCGAGTATTTTCCACCCTCACGGTGTAAATCCGGTCCGGTGCGTTTACTGCCCCATAAAAACGGGTGATCGTAGACAAATTCTCCTGCCTTGCTATATTCGCCATAACGTTCTGTTTCTGAACGGAAAGGCCTTACCATTTGCGAATGGCAGTTTACACAACCCTCGCGGATATATAAATCGCGGCCCTGAAGCTCGAGGGCAGTATATGGTTTTACACTCGAAATGGTGGGTACGTTAGATTGAATGGTGAAGGTTGGCATCATTTCTACCATCCCGCCAATTAAAATGATGATGAGCGAAAACACCATGAATTTCATGGGTTTACGTTCCAGTACACGGTGCCATTTTTTATCCATCGGATTGGTTTCTACCATTACCGGCGCTAAAGCCATGGCTTCGGCAGC
Organism: Sphingobacteriaceae bacterium; assembly: GCA_965284455.1. Lineage (GTDB taxonomy): Bacteria > Bacteroidota > Bacteroidia > Sphingobacteriales > Sphingobacteriaceae > Pedobacter. Next base: position 2,036,691 of record OZ260086.1, on the reverse strand, counting down.
TTCATTGGCTTGCAAACTTCCTTTTAGCATGGTTTTGGCCAGGTTAAAGGTCATTACAATTGCGCCCAGCAAATAGAAACCACCACCAACTGCACGGAATACATGCATCGGGATAATTTGAAGGGTTACGGCCAAAAAGTTAGGATATTTTAAAAGCCCTTCTGGTGTAAACTCTTTCCACATTAAACCCTGGGTAAAACCGGCCCAGTACATCGGTACGGCATAGAAAAGAATTCCCAACGTCCCAATCCAAAAGTGGAAACCCGCTAGTTTTTTAGAGTAAAGTTCGGTTTTGTAAATTCGCGGAATGAGCCAGTACAATACGCCGAAGGTTAAAAACCCGTTCCAGCCCAAAGCACCTACGTGCACGTGCGCTACAATCCAGTCGGTAAAATGTGCAATGCCGTTAATCTGTTTAATGGAAAGCATGGGGCCTTCAAAAGTGGCCATACCGTAGCAGGTTAGCGCTACTACCATAAATTTCAGGGTCACATCTTCACGCACTTTATCCCAGGCGCCACGTAGCGTAAGCAAACCGTTAATCATACCGCCCCAGCTTGGTGCAATAAGCATGATAGAGAAAACAATACCTAAGGATTGTGCCCATCCCGGTAGCGATGAGTAGAGTAAATGGTGTGGTCCGGCCCAGATGTAGATAAATATAAGCGACCAGAAGTGGAGGATACTCAGTTTATAAGAGTAAACCGGTCTGTTGGCCATTTTGGGTAAGAAATAATACATCATACCCAGATAAGGAGTAGTTAAGAAAAATGCTACTGCATTGTGCCCGTACCACCATTGTACCAGTGCATCCTGTACACCGGCATACCAGTAGTAGCTTTTCATAAACGAAACAGGCAACTCAAATGAATTCACAATATGCAACACGGCAATGGTTACAAACGTGGCGATATAGAACCAGATGGCCACGTAGAGATGGCGTTCCCTTCTTTTAAAAATGGTGCCAAACATATTGATACCAAAAACTACCCAAATGAGTGTAATGGCAATATCAATCGGCCATTCCAGCTCAGCGTATTCGTGCGAGGTGGTAAAACCCAAAGGCAGGGTAATTACCGCTGAAAGGATGATGAGCTGCCAGCCCCAGAAATGTATGGCACTTAAAGCATCGCTAAACATGCGTGCTTTAAGCAGCCGTTGCAGCGAATAATAAACACCCATAAAAATGGCATTACCTACAAAGGCAAAAATTACGGCATTGGTGTGCAGCGGACGGATACGGCCAAATGTGGTGTATTGGCTGCCCATGTTCATGCCGGGTTTAAATAACTGCATGGCGATGAGGAGGCCCACTGTCATGCCGATTACGCCCCAAACAATGGTAGCGATACCAAAGTTGCGGACAATCTTATTGTCGTAAGTAAATTTCTCTAACTGCATAATAATTAAGAAGGGTTGTTAGTTTTTGTACAGCAAATGTATTGAGGCTGGCTGTGGCCAATTATGATGTGGGTTGGTTTGAAATGTGATTGTCGTCACTTTTGGTTTCATCGTCAAAAAGGATGCGCACGCCTGGGGTGTAAACATCATCATGCTGACCGGTTTTGGAAGCCCAGAAAAATGCAGCCAGAAAAACCAGGGCCATTAGTACGCTGCAACCGACTAAAAAATACAGGATATTCATAATTTATTTTTACGTGCAAAAAAGTGTGTGGCAATGGAGGTAAAAGAGATAATGGTAATGGTACTGATGGGCATGAGCACTGCCGCAATTAAAGGATACAAAGTACCCTGAACAGCGAAATACAGGCCAATACAGTTGTAGGCAATGGCGATGGCAAAACTGATTTTAACTACTTTTAGCCCATCGCGGCTTAATGCAATAAAATTCGGCATCAGGTTAAGGCTTTTTCCGGTTAAAATGGCATCGCAACCCGGGGTAAAGTTGTTGATGTTATCGGTTATGGCCACACCAAAATTACTCTGTTTTAATGCACCGGCGTCGTTAAGGCCATCGCCGAGCATCATTACCTTGTGGCCGGTCCTTTGTTGCTCCAATATATAAGCTAATTTTTGATGGGGGCTTTGCCTGAAACTGATTTTGGTATTGGGTGGGAACATGGTTTTTAATTCCGTGTATTCGCGGTCTGTATCGCCTGATAGTACATGCATTTTAAACCTTTTGCCTAGCTTTTGGATCAATTGGATTAATCCGCCGCGCCATTGCTGTTCCATTTGGAAATGGCCTTTGTACCGATCGCCTATTACTACATGCACCCCATTGCTGTTGGGTATCTTAACATTTTCGGGCATCATGGCATGGTTTCCAAGATAGATTTGCTGCTGGTTTACCCGGCCTGAAATACCTTTTCCAGCGCGTTCCGTATAATGGCTTACCTGGAAAAAATCATCACCATGCAGGTATTTTAAAATGTGGCGGCTTAAGGGATGCGAAGAGTTTCTTACCAGCGAAGCGATTAAGCTTTGTTCATGATCATCGAGCATACCTGAAAAAGATAGCCTGGCATTTTCTGTACTGGTTAAGGTTCCGGTTTTATCGAAAATTAATGTGTCGCAGGCTGCAAACGCTTCCATGGCATCGGTATTCTTAACATAAAAGCCCTTTTTGTCGAAAATAGAAAGGATAGCCGAAAGTGTAAAAGGCGTGCTTAGCGACAGTACGCAGGGGCAGGCCACAATTACAACGGCAGTAAAGGCTGCCCAGGCTTTGCTGCTATCATTTTGCAGCAGCCAGTAAATTGCTGCCGAAAAGGCCAGTATAAAAACACCGAGACTGAAATATTTGGCCACGCGATCGTTAAAGTTCTGTTTTTTTAAATTGGCCTGGTAATTTTCATTGTTCCATAAGCCGGTTAGGTAACTTTGCGATACCGGTTTAATCACCTCGAGTTCTATGGCTTCGGCCGTTTGCCTGCCACCGGCGTAAATAATTTCGCCAAGCACTTTATGCACGGGTTCAGCTTCGCCGGTTACAAAACTCATATCCATCCAGGCATCGCCTTTCATTAAAATAGCATCGGCAGGTACAATTTCACCGTTCCTGATCCAAAGCCTGTCGCCAATGGCGATATCAGCTATTGCTGTAGGTTTTTCTTTGCCGTTAACCATTTTGGTAACGGCAATCGGAAAGTAGGAACGGTAATCGCGATCGAAAGAGATGTGGTGATAGGTACGTTGTTTAATCCATTTGCCCATCAGCAGCAGGAACACCAGCCCGGTAAGCGTATCGGCAAAGCCTGGTCCGGTACCCGAAAGGATGTCGTAAGCTGTGCGTAAAAAGAGCATGGCTATAATCAGGGCCAGCGGGGTATCGAGGTTAATTTGTTTGTGTTTTAAACTGGTTATTGCCGAAACAAAGTAATCTTTACCACAGTAAAATGCCGCGGGGATAGAAAAAGTAAGGTTTAGCCAGCCAAACAGCTGTTGAAATTGTTTTTCGAAACCATCCAGACCAAAATATTCAGGGAAACTGAACAGCATTACATTGCCCATTAAAAAGCCGGCTACTGCAATTTTTTGGATCAGCTGCTTGTTGATAGCGCGGTTATTTTCTTTCACTACATCCTGCAGGCTGATTAAGGGAGCATAGCCGATTTCGTTTAAAATTTCGACGAGTTTACGGAGCGGAACTTCTTCGTGCCTGAAACTGATGGTAACCTGGCGTTTTAAAAAATCGATGCGCGAAGAAAAAATGGCAGGATTAATTTTATACAGATGCTCTAAAAGCCAGATGCACGAACTGCAATGAATAGCCGGAATGTAAAAGGTTACAATGCTCGCCTTATCGTGCTGGTAATCGAGTAGCTGGCTGATAATGGCAGGCTCATCGAGATATTCGAAATGGCTGCTTTGCTCAGCCCTTTTTCCCGGCGAATCGTTGTAAGTATAATAATTGCAAAGGTTATTTTCGGATAGAATTTTATACACACTCTTGCAGCCTGTACAGCAAAAATCATGACCGCTATAGGTAAATTTAATCTGTTCTAAAGGCTCGCCGCAGTGGTAACAAAGTGTTGCTGCAGCCGTTGTGTTTTGATTTTCCATAAGCTGGTAATTTGTGTTTAATCGATAGGCTATTTCACAAGGTTTTATATGGCATAGCTGAACATCTGGCTTTCAGGTGTTTTCTCCCAAAGGCGTTCATCAAAAGCCATACAGATATTCCTTAAAAAGGGCTTTCCCTTTGGATTTACACTCAACTGGTTTTCTGTTAGTGAAATTAAACCGTCATCAAGCAGCGGAGCCAGCTTATAATAGGCAGGTTTGGGAATTCCATCCAGGAAAAGGCTCTTGCCATCGCACATAATATTGCGGATATGCCTGCGGATTTTTAAATCTTTGCGCGAGAGGATGTGGCCCTTTTCTATTGCAAAACGACCGCTATTAATGGCATCAAGGTATGCTTCAACTGTCTTCACATTTTGGGCAAAAGCGGTATAACTGTCGCTGATTGAAGAAACCCCCAGCCCAATAAGCAATTGTGTGTGCTGGTGCGTATAGCCCATAAAATTTCGGTGGAGGTTGTTTTGTTGCGCAGCCAGGTACAAACTATCGTGCTTTCGGGCAAAATGGTCCATACCGATATCATGATAGCCAGCTGCAAGCAGTGCTGCTTTGCCCAATTGATATAAGCTGAATTTAGCTTCGCCTTGTGGCAGGTCTTTTTCGGTGTAGCGGCGTTGTCCGGGCTTTAACCAGGGTACGTGTGCGTAACTGTAAAAGGCTATTCTATCGGGGTTTATGCTGATTACCTGTTGCAGGGTTTCGCTCAAACCAACCTCAGTTTGAAAGGGCAGCCCATAAATTAAATCAAAATTGATTGAGGTATAGCCGATTTTTCGGGCCAGCGCTGTAATGTTTGCTACCTGTGCGGGTGTTTGAAAGCGGTTAATCATCAACTGCACTTTTGGGTCAAAATCCTGGATGCCCAGGCTCAGCCGCTTAAATCCTAAGTTAAATAGGGTTGTTAAATGCGTTTCGGTGGTATTATCGGGATGCGCTTCAAACGAAAATTCAGCATCGCTTGTGGGGTCGCATTTACTGATAATGCCTGTAATGAGTTTTTCGAGGTTCTGCGCATTGAAAAAGGTAGGTGTACCGCCGCCCAGGTGCAATTCTCTTATTTTAGGTTTGCTGCCTAAAACCTGCAAATACATATCCCATTCCTTTAGTACTGCATCAATGTACGGTTCTTCTACCTGATGGTTTTTAGTAATGCGGGTGTTGCAGCCGCAATAAGTACACAAGCTCTCGCAAAAGGGCAGGTGGATATAGAGGCTGATGCCCTCGCTGTTATAATCGGCAAAAGTATTTTTTACCGAAAGCTGCCACTGTGCATCGTCGAAACGGTCGGTTTCCCAAAACGGAACAGTAGGGTAGCTGGTATAGCGCGGGGCAGCAACATTGTACTTTTTGAGCAGGTTTAAGGTATTCATCAGGCTTTGTTTAATGTTTTCGGAACTGAGCAGTTGTTCTGGCAGCAGCAGGCACTGCCTACACATTTGCCAGCAGCCCAGTTATCGAGGTTTTTAATCACCTGCAGCATCCGGTCTAATGCACTTTGTCCGTCTTTTAACGGTACATTGGCAATTTTAAAACCTGCTGTTGCTGCCGATTTTAAATCGAGGTGACTTGTTTCGAAAGAGGAGGTTGCAATGTATTTTACGCCCAGTTCCTTCAACCGGGCAATGAGTGCCTCATCTACCGTATCGTTATTGAAAACAAGTAAAGTTTCCTTTCCTGCAGCAAAAGCGATGGTTTCGGCCGATAGGCTGTTGGCGATAATGGTGATATCGTGTTTCTTGTGGTTAGCCAGCACCAGGCATTCTTTTTCGTCGGGCTTAATGTTATAAGCAATTGCTTTCATAAACAAATTTTTAGTATTCAAAACTATCATTTGTTGATGGTGGGGGCAGTGAGGTTAGTCAGCTGAAAAAATGATGTTGATCAGGAATGAGGGTTTGGATTAGCCTGGTGTGGCCACGGAGGCACGGAAAAACACGGATTGGTTTGATTGTTGTGAAGTTGGGGGTGCCACCTGACTTTTTTTTAAACGATACAATCGTTTGGTTATTTATGCACGCGTTAGAAACGCGCGCGAGCATAAAAACTAATGGTCTGTGTCTCCACAGACCATCGTAGCAATACCAGTCTTATTGCTTAATGTTTTTCAATTTGGAAACAGCGGTAATCTTTATTGCATTGCCACTTTTTTCAATCAGTTTTTCTTCTTTAAAATCGGCCAGCATGCGGCTTACCGTTTCGCTTGCAGTGCCTACCATTGCGGCAAGGTCATCGCGCGATATTTTAATCGTAGAACTATCGTTTTCAATCGTACTGAATTTTTCTGCAACCTGCACCAATGCATCTGCAACACGTTTACGCACCGAAAAATAGGCCAGTTGCAGCATCTGGTTTTCCTTATCGCGGACACTACCCGATAGCAGGCGGATAAAAGCTGCCGATAAGGGCTGGTGCTGGTAAAGGTAATCGGTAAATTCTGATTTGGGTATTAAAATAAGTTCACAATCGGCAAGTGTTGCCGCATTGTCTTCGTAGGTGCGCTCGGTAAAAAGGCTTTCGTAACCAAAAAAGTCGCCGGTTTGGTAAAGTGCCGAAGAAAGTTCGCGGCCATCTTTAAAACGTTTGTAGGTTTTAACCTGCCCTTTTTTCAGGTAATAAACGTGGTTAGGCTCATCTTCCTCTACATAAATAACCTGTTTGTTGGCCAAAACCCGACTCTTTCCTTTTTTGATCAGTTCGGTAAACAACGACTGGGTATCAATATCTGCTCCGTTAAAATGACCGCTGGTTTTACTTTTTTTTAACCGTCCTTCTATGGCATTAAGCAGTTCTATATCATCAAAAGGCTTGGTGAGGTAATCGTCGGCACCCATTTCCATTCCTTTACGCATATCGGCACGTTCGCTTTTGGCTGTAATAAAAATGAATGGGATGGAAGCTGTTTGCGGGTTTTTGTGCAGCAGATAAAGCACACCATAACCATCCAGTTCGGGCATCATAATATCGCATAAAATGAGATGGGGGTGATGTTTGATCGCCAGTTCTACCCCGATTTTTCCATTGTTCGCAGTAAAAGTTTCGTAACCAGCCAGCGAGAGAATTTCTGCTGTGCTTTCGCGGATATCGTCGTTATCTTCAATAATCAGTACTTTCTTTTTCATGCTGGAAGGTGTTGTTTAACGGGTAAATGGAAAATTTAAAAGGAAAGTGGTGCCTATGTTCTGAGCGCTTTCGCAGGATACAGTGCCATTCATTAAACTGGCATAACGTTTTACAATGTTCAGTCCGAGGCCGGTTCCTGGGATACTGCCGGTATTATGCGCCCTGAAAAACGGCTCGAACAGGTTATGCAGATCGGTTTCAGGAATGCCTATTCCATTATCTTTGATTTCGATAATCAGTTCATCATCTTTTAAAATGCTGTTAAACTGGATCATGGTATTCTCGCCCGAATACTTTACCGCATTGGAAATGAGGTTAATGATGCTGTTTTTGAGTAAGTTGATATCGAGGTACACCTGTGCCGAAACGCCCTGGTGCTCGTAAATAATATGCTGGTCTTGTTTGCTGATGAGCTGCATTTCTTCCACAATCTCTTCGGCAAAACTTACAATGTTGAACCAGGTTGGATTAACTTCAACCTTACCGGCTTGAGTTTTTCGAGCGAAAGAAAATCGTTTAAAATGGTAGTGAGGTTCCCCACTGCATTTTTGATTTTACCCGTATGCTTTTCAATGTTTTCGGTATCCTGCTTGGGCGTGTATTTATCAATTAGTGTTGCCGATAGCTGGATGGAGCTCAATGGTGTTCTAAACTCGTGCGAAGCCATCGAAACAAACCGGGTTTTAAGCTGGTTGAGTTCCTTTTCTTTGATGAAAAGCGCATTTACGTGCTCTTTTGCTGATTCTAATTCTGCTACGAGCTTCACCAGATCGCGAGTACGGTCTCTGATTTTATCTTCCAGTTCTTCGGTATAACTTTTAATCCGGGCTTCATCCTCTTTAAGTTTGCTCAGATCGTGGATAAAACCGGTATAGATTTTCCGGTCGCTGAATTTAACCTCGCTAACCCCAAGCCTGAAAGGAAAGGTAGAACCATCTTTGCGTTGTCCAATCACCTCGCGACCAATACCGATAATGCGCTTTTTGCCGGTGTCGTGATAGTTTTTAATGTAAGTATCATGCTGCGCTTTATCTGGCTGCGGCATTAACACCGAAACATTGCGGCCAACCAGTTCCTGGCTTTCGAAACCAAACAGTTTTAATGCTGCGGGGTTAACATGCTCAATTATACCTTTATCGTCTATCGTGATGATGCCATCTATCGCATTTTCGATAATGGCACTTAGTAATTTTGCTCTTTCCATAAACCAATCAGGTAATATTAATCATTTAGGCAGGATTTTGGCCTAAACTTTTGCACTCAAATTTAGCGATTGTGTATTTATGCTGTGGATATTCATTACCGCTTTTTCAAAAAGTACCACCTGTTCTTCGCCCCAAACCCTCAAATCGGTATCTGCTTGCTGGAAATTGGTCCGGTAAAACTCAACGCCGTTTAATAACTGATTGTAGAATTTGCTGAGGTAAGCCTGTTTCTTCTGGCGCAGGTTCTGTACGTTTGTTTTAAAATCGTCGTTAAAATGTTGCAGTTCTTTTTTAAAATAATCGATATAAAGGCCAAGTTCTTTTACAAATAAATTGGGACGGTTTACGCCTTCGAGCAGGTTTACCTTACCATAAATATGGTCGACCATTTCCTTTAAACTGTATTTTTTAGAAAAATAGGCAAGGTTTGGCCCCGGGCAAATGCTTACTGCTTTGCTTTCTTTTGGTTTTAGGATATCATCTTTGAGGTAAACCGAAGCACAAAGCCCCTCGCACAGACAGGTTTTTTCGGTTACGGCATCAATCTGTTTTTTCAGCTCTTCGGGCGAGGTAGCAAAAGCTTTTAATTCCCTTATTTTTAAGTGTTGGTACTGCCTCGAAGCGGTGCAAATGGGCTGATCGGTAAATTCGGTATTGGTGCAGAGGTATTTTTTGGTGCAAGGGCTTCCGGGCCTGCTGTTGGCAATACGGTGAAGCCTTTCCTGCTCGGCAGTACTTTTTCTAAAATTATTGAACGGAACACCAAGTGGCGAAGCATTGCTTAAATAGAAGTCGCTTTCGCTTGCTTCGGCCAGGTTTTTTAAGGTTTCGCTATCTACGTTGGTGGCTTCTTCTACCAGTAAAAACGGACTTCCCCAGCCGGCAGCATCGAGGCCATAGGCTTGTAACAGATGATTGTGCTCTGCAGCGGTACCAATTCCGCCCTGGGCTGTTATTTTTTGGATAGGTTTAGCCGCAAGGTATATGTTTTTCTGTTGTAAGGCAGCAGTATAAATTGTCCAAAGCTCCTCACTTAAGGCAGCGCGGTTTTCTTTAAATTCGTGCAAAATGGGTCCCAGTAAAAAGCCTTCGGTGGCAAAAGCATGTCCGCCACAGTTTAAACCTGATTCGATCCGGAACTCTGATACCCATAAGCCTTTTTTGGCCAGCATTTTAGCCTGAATCATAGCCGAGCGGTAATCGCTTACTTTTAAAATGATTTTTTTGTTGAAATGACCGGTCTCATTGGGATAAAAATCAATAAAGTTTTCGAGGTAACTGAACAGGCGTGGGTTAAGTCCGGCCGAAATAACCATAGCTGATTGCAGCTTACTGTTGGCAAAGCCCCTTAAGGCTGCTAATGCATCCGTATTTTCATTACCCAAATCGATATCATCAATAAAATTTACCTTATCAACCTTGGCCATAATGTTTACATCAATGCTACCCGCCTCAACAGCCTGTCGCAATTGGCTTTCCAGTTCAGCTCTTTTACTGCCGGCAGGCATTTTGAGCATCTCGTTGTAGGCTTTTCTGAGCGGGCTGCTTTCGCACTGTAGCTCAAAATAGCGGCTTATGCCCGAACCAGCTTCAAAAGCTTGTTTTTTGATGTTGGTGATCTGATTATGGACCAGTTGTTTTAGTAAATTAAGGTAAGCCGTAATCCGCTTTGCGCGGCTATCGTTTACCGTTTTATCTATTAAAATATAAGGTAGCTGGTTTAATTCGGAGTGGTATTTACGCATCCGTTCACAAAGTTCATCATCAACAATCGAAACAACAGATGAAATGCCAAATTGGGCAACTTTTAAGGGCGTATCAACCGAGTAGGCGAGGCCAAGAACGGGTATGTGGAAGGTGTGCGGCATATTTTATTTTAAAAACAAAATAACGCAACCTGCCTGTTTCAAAAAGTGATCCAGGTCATTTTTTGGTGTGACGATGGTTTCTTTTTGTCACCAGGTGTTGATTTTTCTCAACGAAAAAGGGAGTCAGGTATTTTTTAGTTCCTGACTCCCTGAAATGCTGGTGAGCTATTTTAAAATTAACCTGATGACTTAGCCTTCTTCGCCGCTGTTTTTAAGTTTCATTAAAACGGCGTAGGCATTTTTAACCACAATATTTTGAATTGCAGACTTTGGTTTTATCGCAGTGAAACCTGCTAAAGTAGCACCTGTTTCTACACCAATCATTTTAAACCGGCCTTTTGCTGTTTCGGCAAAAACATAATACTGGTTTTCCCACTTCACAATGGCATCATCGGGTACGGCCTGTACATTCGCCCCATTTAACTGGATAGCTGCATTTAAAAAGGTACCCGGCAACAGGTTTTGGTCGAAGTTTTCTAAATCGCAATGTACGCTGGTACTTCTGTCGTTCTCAATGTTAGGTGTAATGAGGTGAATCGTAGCAAAGTACTTTTTATCGGGATTACCACTGGTCGTGCATACAATTTTTTGGCCTATTTTCAGGCTGGCAGCATCCTGCTCAAAAACCGTTAAACTTACATGCAATGCACTGGGGTTAATGAGTTCGAAAAGTACATCGGTGGCATTTACATACTTACCGGTATTTACATTTACTTTTGAAAGATAACCGCTGATTGGTGCGTAAATACGGATGGTTTTCGAAATGTTGCTTTCGTTTAATTTTGTGGGGTTTAATCCAATTAAGCGTAGCTTTTCGGCCAAAGCACTTACCAATACCTTTTGGTTGTTGAACTCGCTTTCGGTTTGCTGGAAAATTTTATCGCTGGTGGCTTTGGTTTGATTTAACGTTTTTTGGCGCACATAATCTGCTTCCGAAAATTTTAAACGGTTTTTAGCAGTCAGGAAATCCTGCTGCAGCTGGATATATTGTTGATCTTCTACACTGGCGAGCACAGTCCCTTTCTTAACCAGCATACCCGGAATGAGGTTCATTTTAGAAATGTAACCACCCATAGGCACACTTACCGAATAAATGTTTTCGGGCGGTACATCTACCACACCATTTACATTCAGGGTTTTGTGCATGCTTTTCATTTCAGTGCTGCCTATAACAATGCCCGCATTTTTTAGTTGCGCGTCGGTTAAGCTCACCTGATCGGTTGCAACTGCGTTTTCTTGCTTAACAGGACTTTCTTCAGCTTCCTGCTTTTTACCACCACAGGCCAGGCAAAAAACCGAAATAATGGCCAGGATTATAATATTTTGATTGATTTTCATTTTTGCTATTTATTTAATTCCCTTTAATCTTTCTATTTCGAAAAGTGATTCGTTGTATCGTTCTACCTGATCAAAATACTCGCTTTTGAGCTGTACCGACTGGTTGATCAGGATTACCCAGTCCAGATAACCGATTTCGCCGGCATTGAGCTTTAGGGTTGAGGTATGGATGATATCATCGGCATTCGGCAGCAAGGTTTGCTGGTAGTTTTTAACCAGCTTACTATACTGACTATAACTTTGCAAAGCATTTTCATAAGCCGTATTCAATTCCTTTTTGGTTTGCTCCAGTTCGGTTTGTTTTTGTGCTGTTGCTAAACCTGCAGCTTTTATACGCGATTGTTGCGCACCAAAAAACAGTGGAATGCCCAAGCCAATATTAACCGAAGAAAAGCGTTTGGATTTATCGAAATACTGATCGGTGCCTAAGGCATTGGTTTGCCAGCCAATGATACTCGAATTGTTATACCCGAAATTGATAGCAGGTAATAACTTGCTCCGCTCCAGTGATTTCTGATTAATAGCCAGCGCAATTTCTGCTGCTTTTTGCTTCAAAACCGGGTGATTGGCAGCGCCTTCAAGTAAAGCGGTAGCAGACTGGTAAACAGCCGCCCCATCGGGAACCAGGCGGTTGCTGCTATTTAAAAGAAGATTGAAGCGGTTTAAGGCCAGGGTATAATCTGTTTCCAGAAACTGTAACTGATTCGCAATCTGTTGTTTTTGGTTTTCGGCTGTGCGGAGCTCTAATACATCCACATCGCCCGATTTAAAGCGTTGTTTCGATTTTTCTAAAAATGCGGCATACATGCTATCGGCCTTAAGCAATAAATTACGCTTTTCGGCCAGGATTAACAATTCGAAATAGCTTGCTTTTACCTGATAGCTGAGATCGATTTCCTTACCCTGTAACTGTATTTCGCTAATGCGAACAGCGGTTTTATAAACTGCCGATTGTCTGGCATAAACAGTAGGGAACTCCAGTCCCTGACTTACCGAAATTTTATTGTCGTTAGCCAGGCTGTTAAATTTGCCATACTCGTAATTTATATCTGTTTTAGGCAAATCGAAGCTGGTTTTGCCAATCGCTTTGTTATAGCTGATATCGGTTCGTGCCAGTTGAAGTGTATAACTGTTTTTAACAGCCGTATCGAGCGCAGCCTGTAAAGTTATTTTTTGCTGGGCACTGGCTCCGGTTGCAGCAAAGCTGAAAAGTAAGATAAGAATGGCTATCGGTTTTTTCGGTTTAAAATAACCGAAACCTTTTTCGAAAAGGATATAAAGCATGGGCAATACAAAAAGAGTTAATAAGGTAGAAAAGATGAGACCGCCAATAACTACCGTTGCCAGCGGTTTTTGCACGGCACCACCTGCCCCGGTACTGATGGCCATGGGGATAAAACCCAGGGAAGGCACCAGTGCAGTCATTAAAACGGCACGGAGTTTTGATTTAGTGGCATGGATTACAATGCGTTTCACATCCGTCCAGCCTTCTTTTTTTAAACGGTTAAATTCCGAAACGAGTAAAATCCCGTTTAAAACTGCTACACCAAACAGTGCAATAAAACCAACGCCAGCCGAAATGCTGAAAGGTAAATCGCGCATCCACAAGGCAAATATGCCGCCAATGGCTGATAGGGGAATAGCTGTGTAAATAAGTAAGCCCTGTTTTACCGAACTGAATGCAAAATAAAGCAGCAGGAAAATGAGGAGCAGGGCAATGGGTACCACAATGGCCAAACGCGATTTTGCTGCTGTCATGTTTTCGAATGAGCCACCATAAGAAATGGTATAACCCCTGGCCAGTTGAAGGTTCTTACCTGCCTTTTGCTGCAATTCTTCCACTATCGATTGTACATCGCGGTCTTTCACGTTAAAGCCTACAATAATCCTGCGGCGGGTATCTTCACGCTGGATCTGGTTTACACCTTCCACCTCGCTGATATTGGCCACCATGCTCAATGGAATCTGGGTTCCGGCTGCGGTAGAAATCATCAAATCCTGCACGTTTTTAATGTTTTTGCGGGCATCTTCCGATAGTCTTACAACCATATCAAAACGTTTTTCGCCTTCGTAAACCTGTCCGGCTACCTGCCCGGCAAAGGCCGTATTCACCACGCGGTTAATATCGGCAACGTTGAGCCCGTATTTGGCCATTCCATCCCGATTATAGCTAATTACCACTTGTGGCATTCCCGTAACCTGCTCTTCGTACACATTAACGGCACCCTTTACCGTGCTGATAATGGTACCTAGCTTTTTAGCATAGCTGGCCAGCGAATCGAGGTCTTCGCCAAAAATCTTACACACTACATCTTGCCTGGCACCCGTCATCAGCTCGTTAAAACGCATTTGTACCGGAAACTGGAAACCCACTGTAATACCTGGGATAACTTCGACAGCTTTGGTCATTTTAGCGCTCAGTTCGGGAAAAGAAGTGGCCGAAACCCATTCTTTTTTTGGCTTTAAAATCACCATCATATCGCCAGCCTCAAAGGGCATCGGATCGGTAGGGATTTCGGCACTGCCAATTTTGGTTACAATTTTTTGTACCTCCGGAAAGCTATCTAACAAGATTTTAGATGCTTTCTGCGTGGTTTCTATGGTGTTATTTAGGTTGCTGCCGGTTAGCAGACGTGTTTCTACTGCAAAATCGCCTTCTTCCAGCTGCGGAATAAATTCGCCGCCCAAAGTACCCATTACGAAAACAGCTATGGCAAAAAGCGAAAGCGTTGCCGCTAAAATTGATTTCGGAAATTGTAATACACGGTTTAACAGGGGTTGGTACCGGCGTTCTAACCAGATTACAAACCTGTCGGTAATGGTTTTCTTATGCGAGAGTTTCTTGTTCAGAAACAGCGCCGACATCATAGGTACATAAGTAATAGAAAGGATAAAAGCACCCAAAATGGCAAAGGCAATGGTAAAGGCCATCGGTTTAAACATTTTTCCTTCGATACCTTCGAGCGAAAGGATAGGGAGGTAAACAATGAGGATGATAATCTGACTGAAAACTGCAGATTTAATCATCGAACCCGACGATTTTTCTACTTCCGCATCCATTTGCCCCTGATCGATCTGGCTTAGGTTCCTGAATTTTTTTGAGTGCGAAAAGCGGTGTAAAATCGCTTCAACAACAATAACAGAACCATCTACAATCAGGCCGAAATCAATGGCTCCCAGCGACATTAAATTACCACCAACCCCAAACTTATTCATTAAAATAATGGCGAACAGCATGGAGAGGGGAATAACCGACGAAACAATTAAGCCTGCCCGGAGGTTACCCAGAAAAAATACCAATACAAAGATTACAATCAGCGCGCCTTCCATTAAATTGGTTTCAACAGTACTAATGGCATTATCAACCATTTTGGTACGATCGAGAAAGGGCTCTATCACTACGCCCTCTGGCAGCATATCCTGTATTTTGGCAATTTTATCTTTTACCCGTTTCACCACAACTGACGAGTTTTCGCCCTTAAGCATCATCACTACGGCACCGGCTACTTCGCCCTGGTCGTTATAAGTCATGGCACCATAACGAATGGCCGAGCCGTAACGTACATCGGCAACATGTCCCATCAATACAGGCATGCCATTGCTGAGTGTCTTAACCACAATTTTTTTAATGTCCTCCGGACTTGTGGTTAAACCTTCACTCCGGATATAAAGCACAGTTGGGCCTTTCTCGATATAGGCACCGCCAGTGTTTTCGTTGTTCTTTTCCAGTGCATCGAAAATATCAGAAATGGTTAAACCGAATGATTTGAGCTGATCTTGCTTTACAGCTATTTCATATTGTTTTAGCTTACCACCAAAACTCGATACTTCTGCTACACCGGGTGTACCCAATAGCTGCCGGCGCACAATCCAGTCTTGCATGGTACGTAGTGCCTGCTCATCGTACTTGCCTTCATAGCCTTTTTTCGGGCGTACTACGTATTGGTAAATTTCACCCAAACCCGTCGAAACGGGAGCCATTTGCGGCGCACCAATTCCTTCCGGAATTTCCTGCTGCACTTGTTGCAGGCGTTCGGCAATTTGCTGCCGCGCCCAGTATACATCGGTTTCTTCGTTAAAAACAATGGTAACCAAAGAGAGTCCAAACCGTGAAAAACTTCTGATTTGTTTCATCCCCGAAATGCTGCTGCAGGCTTGCTCTATAGGGAAAGTAATTAACCGTTCAACATCCGGCGCACCCAAAGAGGGCGAAACGGTGATTACCTGCACCTGGTTATCGGTAATATCGGGCAGGGCATCAATAGGTAGTTTTGTTACTTCGTAAGTACCCCAGCCAATAAGCGCGAATACAAACAAAGCAACAATCAGCTTATTCCTGATGGAAAAGGCAATAATCTTATTTAACATAATATCTTATTTAAAAAGGATCGACAAGAAAATTCAGTCGCAGCAAAAACTGCAACCAAAAAGAATAATAATATTTAAATAGATATTATGCGGTAGGTGGCCTTAACAGGCTGGAGGTATAAGGACCCGGAATAAATAATTGATAGCCAAATACCTGTTTGGACGATATTTTTTTTGAAGCTGCCGCGATAAGCCTGGTTTTGCCCTGCGGTACACCCAGCGAGAACATGTGGTGCCCGTCAATTTTTTTGAAGGGAAGTTTCATGTCTTCTTCCTGGTCGTTATCGTTAATATCCTGACCAAGGTAGTGCATTTTAATAAAGGTTACGACACCGATATCGGCATTTAGCTGGTAGTGCTTAATAAAATGTGAAACCAGTTGAGGCACCTTAAGCAACTCACAAAATGAGGCATTAAGCATGATTACCGGTAAAAGAAAAATCAAACAGATTTTATTCACGGGACAAATATAGGCACAGCCGTTTAAATTTAACAGCTAATGCACTATCAAGTGTGTTACAAAAATGTATTTTTTTAGGCTTACAATAAAAGCAGGATAAGCTTTCGCTTCAATTTATGAACTGTAGATAAGTTTTTTTCCTTCTTTAAGCTTATAACCGTTTTGGTTGGTTAATTCGAGTTTGTCTTTTTTCCAAACGTATTTACCTTTCTTTCCAGTCCGGATTAAAATCTGGCTTTCTTTGTAATTGGCTAAAAAAACTTCTGCTTTTTTATTGTCGCTACTAAAAATGACTGCAGCAATAGCCTTATAGTTTTTTGCCGAATCGATTTGATGCAGTTTGATTTTTTGTTCGAAAACCCTGATGCAATCATTTTTAAGTACAGAATAGGTGTATCCTGCAGATCCGATACAACCATGTTTATCGCGGTCGGCACCGGTAATTACCTGCGCATAACCAAGGGCAGAAAATAGCATCAGGGCTGTGCTAAAAGCTAATAATTTTTTTTTCATTTAAATAGGTCAGATTAGTTTGTTCGTACTCTAAGGGCTTTTCGGGGAACGCCGGTAATAATTTGTTGCCGGATTAAAAATAATAAAAAAGAACAAATAACTCAAGTGCTGGCCGGAATGGTTAAAGTGAATAAAAAACAGCAGGTAGAATTTGAATAACCGTTTAATGTAAATAGTTTGTTGCTTACTATAATTTAATATTCTGGTTACCTATAACTGGAATCAATTCGGTAAATTAGTGTAATTTTAAGAGAACATGGAAAACTACCCAAATTTAGCAAGCGCTGGTGATCTTCCTGATCGAGATTTGGAGATCGTAATCTTTAATGGCACAACAGCAGTTGCAGATACTGAGGTTCAGCAAGCTTTATCAGATGATATTGAAGGTCTGGATTACCTTTTGCGCTGCCGCAATAATTTCAGAAATGCAATAGGCATTGCACGGGGTATATACGAGGCAAAACTGGCTTAATATATTTATTTGCATCCCGTATTGTATTATTTTACCCTTATCAGGTTAGAAATGTTTTGTCGTGTGCATAGCAGGCTAACTATGTCCGCGTTCCAGTTGTGAAATCCTGAAAACTTCCCTCGAAATTACTGCTATATTTTCTTTTAGATTTTCGCTGCAGCAATGCAATACGGCTATGGAGATCGTAATTCCGCTAATTTCTTCGCAAAGCTCCATTTGGATACAGCAGCCCTGGATAGGTTCAGTTTTTCCTTTGAGCATGCCAAAAATATTCTTGGCTTCCCTGCGGTCTGTTCCCAGTAAAAATGATCCATAAGTATGGAGCCCGATAGGAACAAGTAAGCTTAAAGTAACTGCATATTTGTTTTCCATTATCTATTCAACGCTTATTATGGTACTCATCATATCAGAGCGAGAAAAAGATATTAAATATACCAAAAAATGCAAATACTTGTATCAGATCAACTTAACATAGTTTAAAATCGTTACAGTATTTGCATTTTTTTTCTTTTTTTAGGCTATTTCGTGCAATATGGGTTCATCTGCCGGAATTGCGGTATTTAGTTTGGCCTTTCTTTTAGCCAGGTTACTAACCCTCGACATTAAAACGATGCCAATAATGGAAATAATGACGATGAGATAGCCAACAACGTTATAGTTTTGCAAGGGGGCACCTTTGGCCGGTTGTGTTACAATCAGGCCAGCTACACCGGCTGCAACTCCTCCGGCAATTTGTTGTAAGGAAGAATTGATGCTCATAAAAGCCCCGCGATCAGCCATATCGGGTATTGCACTGGTTAAAGCCGAAGAAGGAATCATACGGCTCATTACGCCCATCATCATCAATACGTTGTAAAATATAACCAGGTAGAATGGCGTTGGGCCAAGGTTGGTATAAACCACGCACATGATCATCATCCATATCGATGCCACTGCAAATATTTTAAACTTATCTATCCTGTCGCTTAATTTTCCAACCAGCGGCATGATAATTAAAGCACAAATTCCTGATACCATAAATAATAAGGGCAGTTGTTGCGGAGTAAGTTTGAGGTTATTTACTGCAAATGCACTTCCGAAGGGCATCATCATAAAACCGCCAATAGAGAGCAGGGCAGTGGCTGTAAAGCCAACACGATAATCGGCTTTGGCAATGGTATGCAGTAAATGTTTAATGGCCGATTTATCGGTTTGCACCAATAAATGTTGCGTTAACGGACGGAGTTTAGCCGCAATAAGCAACGCAATGCCAACACTTAAAGCAGCAATCATCCAGAACGGCGCTTCCCAGCCCCATGCATCAGCCAGGTAAAGGCCAATTGGGATGCCTAATACCTGACTGGCACCGAAACCAATCTGTATAAAACCCATCACGCGTCCGCGCTGCTGCAAAGAAAAGATATCGGTTATAATCGCCATCGATATGGAGCCGATTACACCACCAAATAAACCGGTAATGATGCGTGCTGCCACCAATAGGGCGTAGGTGTGTGCAAGCCCGCAGAAAATGGTGCCCAAAATAAAACCGGTGTAGAAAAACAGCAGGAGCTTTTTACGGTCAAATTTATCGGCAAAACCAGCGGTAAGCAGACCCGAAATGCCGGCACTGAAAGCATAGGCCGAAACCGCGATACCGAAATTGGCAGGTTTAAGGTTCAGCGATTTCATTAGGATATCGCCAAGTGGCGACATAACCATAAAATCCAGTATAACTGTAAATTGGGTTATGGCCAGTAAAAATATAACAAGTTTCTGGTAGCCGCTTAAGGCTGCCTTTGGGGGATTTTCCATATGGTTTAGGTAAGCTCACAGCATTTGTAGCCGTGGCTGGTAAGTAAATGAATAATCTCGGCATGCGAGAGGGTATAGGATATCACGCGGAGCACACGGTCTATATCTTCGTGGTCTACCGTCCAGGAGTTGATACCCGGGTTGTTGTTCAATAAAGTACATAGCGATGGGTTTGCCATCTCTAAAGTGATATTGGTTTTGAACAACAGGATGTGATCGAAATTTTCAGGGTTCATAATCTTATTTTTTAAGTGCTTTTACCACGAGATCAAAAGTTTGCCAAAACACCGCATCGGTTACCTTAAATGGGGTACCATCTAAACTTTTACCTTCCTGATCGAGGCGGATGAGGTTGTATAAGGGCGCAAAGGCAATAGACCAGTACACATCGAGGGGCATCTTTTCAATTTCGCCGCGTTGAATGGCATTGGTTATAAACTTGCCCATCGTCATTTTAAACTCGCTAATGGCATCAGAAAGGAGTGTTGGCTGGTAACTCGAACTGCGTAACTGATCAAAAAACAAGTTCATCTGCGGTTTTTCTTTAGCAAATGCATACCGGTTTTCCCATTGTTTGTGAAGCCCCTGCTCGAAAGACATTTCCGGATCAAAGTCTTTCATAATCCCCTGGGTCATCGATTCGAGCTCTTCGATGGTGATTTTAACAATCAGATCGTCGCGGTCTTTATAATAAATGTATAACGTAGCAACCGAAATCTGACAGGCTTTGGCCAGCTTATTCATGCTAAAACCTTCTAAACCATCTTTTACAATCAGTTCGATGGCCTTTTGCTTCACCAGCAATACTTTTTCTGTATCTCTTAATCTCATGAGGCTTCAAAAATAAATAAATATTCATTCACTTAAAAATTAATCGTAATTTTTTAACGATTAACATAGGCTAAAAGAAGAAGGTGTATGAGAGTTAAGGCTTGATTAGATCAATAAATTAGAAAAAAGTAGACGAAAATGGTTTTTTTGTAGTTTTAATTCTATATATTTAACTCATAATAAATTAGTTTTGCCAACCAGATATTCCTTATTCCTTATTATATGAATGCCACGTCCCCAATGATGCCAAGTGTAAAAACTTGTCCGAAATGCCCCAAGTGTAAAAACCCTGAGACAGATAGGGTGCCACGTGGGTTTTTATTCAAAACGATATTGCCGTTTATAACGGTAAAGCGATATAAATGCTATAGGTGTTTCAATAAATTTTATGTGATGTAGGAATTTTTTGGACAATAATTGATTAAAGTTTTAGTTTCGGCCTGGTTGAATATTCATCCAGGCCGTTTTTTTAAGGTATTGGTTAGACCTTAATTTGAAAATGCCGACAATTCAGCTTTGGCTTTCTTTTGATAGGCCCAGTAAAAAACGATGGGATATACGAAAAGGTTAAACAGGGTGTTGGTAATCAGTCCGCCAATAACCACAATAGCCAAAGGTTTCGAAGCCTCCGATCCGATTCCGGTAGAAAGTGCTGCGGGCATTAAACCAATTGCAGCCATCAACGCCGTCATTAATACCGGCCTGAACCTGCTGGCTACACCATCTCGCATGGCATCGCTAAAGGTCCGGTTGCTGTGATGTTTTAATTCGGTAATGTTACTTTTAAATTTGGTAATCAATATCACGCCATTCTGTACACAAATGCCAAACAGGGCAATAAAGCCAATACCTGCCGAGATGTTAAAGTTTACGCCAGCAGCCAAAAGCGCCAGGATACCACCAATCATGGCAAATGGTACGTTGTTTAGCACCAGCAAAGCATCTTTAATGTTGCCAAAGAGTACAAAGAGGATAAAAAAGATGAGTAATAAACTGATGGGTACAGCCTGCGATAATCTGGAAACAGCTCTTTGCTGGTTTTCAAAATCGCCTGCCCACTCCAGTTGATAGGTTTTGGGCAATTTAATTTGTGCGTTAACTTTAGCCTGGGCTTCAGCAATTACACTGCCCATATCGCGACCACGTATAGAGAATTTGATGGCACCGTAGCGTTTATGTTTGTCGCGGTATATCATACTAGGACCGGTTATTTTTTTGATACTCGAAATTTCGCCAAGTTGTACATTAGAACCAGATAGGGTAGGAATACGCAATTTACTGATTGAACTTTCATCGTTCCTGAAATCTTCGGGGTAGCGGATCACCAGATCGAATTTCCTTTCGCCTTCAAAAATCTGCGTGGCTGCTTTACCACCAATGGCCATTTCAATTACGGCATTTGCATCGGCCGTACTTACGCCGTAGAGGGCCATTTTTTTCTGATCGAGATTAATCTGCAGTTCTGGTTGACCGAGGTTGCGCAGAATCCCTAAATCAGCTATGCCATCAACGGTTTTAAGGATATTTTCAATCTTTTCTTCTTCTTTTTCGATGTATTCGAAATTTTCGCCAAAAAGTTTAACTACAATACTACCTTTTACCCCCGAAACGGCTTCTTCCACATTATCCGAAATGGGTTGCGAGAAGTTGAGGCTAATACCCGGGAAAGCTTTCAGCTTCTCCTGCATGCGCTCAATAAGCTGTTCTTTGGTTTGCTTGCGTTTCCACTCCTTTTTAGGGTAAATATCTACATGAAACTCCATGTTGTAAAAGCCGGTGGCATCGGTACCATCATTAGGGCGACCAGTTTGCGACATTACCTGTTTTACTTCTTCAAAGCTTAAAAAAATCTTTCGCATCTCGTTGGAGAGCTTTTTGGCTTCATCGAGCGAAATGCTCAGCGGGCCAGTTGCCCTTACATAAATAGAGCCTTCATCCAGGCTGGGCAAAAATTCGGTACCCAGAAACTTAAAGCTAAAAGCCCCAAGCACGAGCACCACGATGGAGATGGCAAATACCAAACGCTTTTTGTTAAAGCACAGGTCATAAAACTTGAGTGTGGCTTTGGTTATCCCGGTTAAAAAGATATTGTGTTTTTCTTTTACATTCTTTTTTAACAGCATGCTGGCCATAGCTGGTACCAGCGTAAAGGTTAAAATGAGGGCACCAAGCAGGGCGAAACTGAGTGTCCAGGCTAGTGGCGAAAACATTTTACCTTCTACTTTTTCAAAAGTGAAAATAGGGAGTAGTCCGGTAATGATGATGAGTTTGGCAAAGAGAATGCCTTTGCCATTTTCCATGCAAGCTTTTTTGATGAAACCAAGCTTGCTCATTTTGTTAAACCGGGCCATGCCTACCTTTTTCGCCCGCATATCCAGGGCTACAAAAATGCCTTCGACCATTACTACCGCACCATCAATAATAATCCCGAAATCGATAGCACCCATAGAGAGTAAATTGGCAGGCATACCCTTTATTTTTAGACAGATAAAGGCAAAAAGCAAAGCCAGCGGAATAATGATGGATACAATGAGCGTCGTGCGCCAATCGGCCATAAAAAGGAAAACGATCAGGGTTACAAACAAAATCCCTTCGAGCATATTGCCCATTACGGTATGTACAGAATAGTTAACCAGGTCTTCGCGATCGTAAAAAGGTTTGATTTTTACATCGCCCGGCAGCAGGTTCTGGTTAATATCGTTTATTTTTTCTTTTAGCAGGGCAATAACTTCACTCGGATTGCCTCTCTTGCGCATCACTACAATGCCTTCTACCACATCGGGGTCCTGGTCTCTGCCTACCTGTCCCAGTCTGGGCAAGGCCGATTCGGCCACATTGGCAATGGTTTTTACGTAAACCGGAGTGCCGTTTATGTTATCAACCACTACATTTCTAATCTCATCGATATTGTTTAGCACACCAATGCCACGTACAACATAGGCCTGTCCGCTTTGTACAATTACATCGCCACCCACATTGATATTGCTCTTAGAAACCGCCTCGAATAGTTCGGTAGCACTCACTCCATATTGAATGGCTTTTTGCGGGTCGACGGTGATCTGATAGGTTTTAACTTCACCGCCAAAACTAACCACATCGGCTACGCCCGACACGGATAGCAGTTCGCGTTTAATTACCCAATCCTGCAGGGTTTTGAGTTCGCGTACCGATGCTTTATCGCTGGTAAGGGTATAACGGAAAATTTCGCCGGTTGGGCCGTAAGGGGGCTGTACTTCGGGCTGTATACCTTCGGGCAGATCGGCTTCATCCAAATGGTTGTTCACCTGCACTCTTGCTGCTGCGTAATCTACATCGTCTTCAAAACTGACTTTAACAATCGATAAACCAAAGAGCGAAGAGGAACGGATACTGGTACGCTTTTCAGTTGGGTTCATGGCAATTTCGAGCGGCCGGCTAACAAATTTCTCTACCTCTTCGGCACTTCTGCCCGGCCATTGGGTAATGATGGTGATGTTGGTATTGGTTACATCCGGAAATGCATCGATAGTGGTATGCTTAAAGCTGAAATAACCTGCCAGGATAAGGATAAAAGTGGCAAAAAAGACGAAATATTTGTTCTTTAAGGCAAAGCCGATGATATTTTTAATGAGTTTATTCATTGAGGAAAAGCTTAAGGGTGAAAAATCTTACTGCGCTTTAAGGCTTTCGAAAAGAAAAACCTGTTTCGAGGCAATTACACGGTCGCCGGCATTGATACCCTTTTTAATGTATGTTTTATCGGCAGTTTTGTGGCCGATGGTTATTTCGCGGATATGTACTTTGTTTGTGGCATCGAGCAAAAGCACATAATTTTTGTTCTCGTCGAAAATAACAGCGCGCGAGTTAACCACTGGCAGATCAAGCCCTGAACTGGCCGAAACTTTAACGGTGCCAAGCATGCCCGGTTTTAACAAAAAGTTTGGGTTGGCAATTACCACCCGGGCATTCATCACCTTGCTTTCCTGATCAACCAGGTTGTATATTTTTTCGATATGGCCGTTAAAAACCTGATCGGGGTAGGCCAGGGTTGACAGGCTAACTGCATTGCCGGGCTGTACGCGTGAAATATCTGATTCGTAAATGTTGATCATAGCCCAAACACTTGATAGATCGGCAATGGTGAACAAACTTTTGTCGTTATCGCCACGCAGCTGCATGTTTTCGGTCACGTTTTTTTCGATGATAAAACCACTTACGGGCGATTTGATGGCGTAAGTGCCATTTTTACTGCCGCCATTAAGCTTAAGCACGGCATTAGCCCTTTTAAGTTCGGCTTGTTTAATTTGAAACTCGTTTTTAGCATCTTCGAGTTCTTTTGTAGATGATAAACCGCTTTCGTAAAGTTGTTCGGCCTGTTTTAATGCGCGGTTTGCACTGCGCATCTCGGCACCAGCCGTTACTGCTTCTTTATCAAAACCGGCCATTTCTGCACTGTTTACACGGGCCAGTAACTGTCCACTGCTTACCCGGTCGCCCAACCTTACATTTACCTGGTTTACGGTGCCACTTACCATTGGGAAAAGCTCCGACCGACGTTCTTCGTTGGCGCTGATCTTGGCTGAGAAAATAATCTCGGTTTTGCCGCTGGCTTGTTGTACAGTATCAATCAGCAGGCGTTGAAGTAAGGAATCGGTAATGGTAAATTTTTCTTTCGGGGCTTCGGTTTTATGTTCGTTACAAGCCATACTTAAGCCTAAAAGCGGAAAAAAGATTACTCTTATCAGGTTTTTGTTCATCATATCGGTTACGTTATTTAAAAATGTTGGTGCCGGTTACGTAGTTGAGTTCGGCCCTGGAGTTCATCCTTTCCAGTTGCACTTTGTTAAGCTGGAGCGTATTGGTTTTGTAGGCATCGTACAAGTCCAGAAATTCGATTAAACTGATATTCCGCGCTTTAAAGTTTTTAATCAGCCCGGAAATGAGCTGGTTAAAATCGTTGCTAAAAGCCGGATCGATATCCTCGTAAAGTTTTTCATTACGCAACGCGGTGCGGTAGGCGTTAAATACTTCGTTATCTAATTGCAGCGCTTGTTTTTTGAGGTTCGCTGTGGCGGCATCAATCCCAACCCTGGCTTTTTTAATTTCGCCCTGGTTGCGGTTAAAGAGGGGAATAGGGATTTTTAAGCCTAAACCAGTGTATTTTTCAGGATAATTACCTTTAAGGTCGTAGCTCAACGAAATTTCTACATCAGGCACGGCCATTGCCTTTTGCAGTTTAAGGTTTGCTTCGTTGTATTCCAAACTGCTTTTGGCCAGTTTTAAATCACTGCGGTTTACCTGGGCCGAATCGAGCAGCCGGTTGTAAGTCAACTGCTCGACTGTCAGTTTTTCAATGGCTTTAGTATTTAAAATGAGGACCGCAGGGGTAACCGAATTAATGCCACAAAGCAGTTTAAGGTCCTTGTAATTGTCTTCGAGTTCATTTAAAAGGTCTGCCAGTTCTGCTTTAAGCCCAATCAGTAATGATTTAATGCGGATTACATCTTTAGCTGCCACATTACCCATATTTAACTGGATTTCGTAAGCCTTTAAAAGCTGTTGGGTAGACTCGATTTGCTCCCTGTACAAGGCAAGCGATGATGCCGAAAAATAGCTTTTATAGAAGGTACGTTGCAGTTCAAATTTAAGGCTGCGCAGTAAATCAAAATATTCCAGTTCAGCCAGTTTAGTACCTGCTTGCACCAGTTTAATGTTTTTATTGCGCTTACCGGCCAGTTTTACCAATTGCGATAGGGAAGCTGCATACTGCCCGTATTGATAGGAGGTTTGTAAGAATTTTTTGGTTTCGTGGTTGTAAAACAGATTTTCGTATTCCAGCTCGGGATTATCAAAGAGGCGGGCAGTAATTACATCAGCCCGGGCCCGGTCTATATCGTATCCAGCCGCAATTAAATCATAATTCCGACTTAAAAAAAGCCGTTCTGCCTGCTTCAGATCTAGTTTTAAAGTATCGGTTTGGGCAAATGCTGTCTGCATGCCCCATAGCCAAAAGGAAAGGAACAATAAGTAAATTCTTCTCATCCGGCAAAGCTATTTTTGCCGGATTAAAGCGGAATTAAATCGAAATTAAAACGGGATTAATTCGGGAAGCGTGATGATAAAGGTGCATCCGGTACCGGCCTGTTGACTTATTTGGATTGATCCCTTAAAAAGACCGATGATTTTTTGTGCCATATAAAGCCCCATACCTTCGCCTTCAAAACCCATGTCTTTTGCCCTCGTGTAAAATGGTTTAAAAATTTCTGCCTGCTGAGCAAGTGGAATACCGGGACCTTTATCACTAATGTAAATTTGCCATACCTTACCGGTATTGGTAAGCAGGGCCTTAACTTCCTGGCCCTGCGAAAATTTAAAGGCATTGGCAATTACGTTATCGAGGGCAATTTGCAGTAAAACAGCATTGGCCAACACCAAAGCTTGCCCTTGCCGGGCGTGATTTTGTTGTACGGTAAAGCTAAGTTGTTTCTGGTTTTGCCAGTCGAGACTGATTTTATCGAGCAAAACATCCAGGCCAATGGGCGAAAGCTGCGAATTGATTAAATCGAGATCCATTTTGGCTAAAGCCAGCAAACCGGTAATGATGTGATCCATTTTTTCGGCATCCTCTACCGTTTCGGCCAGGGCTTGCTGATAATCGGCTGCAGTCCTTTCTTTCACCAGGGCCAGTTCGGCGCGCATCATCATCCGGGTAATGGGCGTTCTCAGCTCGTGCGAGGCATTGGCCACAAAGGTTTTTTGCAGGATAAAAGCATGTTCGAGTTCCTCCATCAGGTGGTTAAAACTCTGGGCAATGAGGTTTATTTCGTCTTTGTTTTGGGACACGGCTACACGGGCTTCCATATTTCCCGATCCGATTTGCTGTACCTCCTGCATAAACCGGTTTAAGGGTTTCAGCATTTTTTCGGCAATCCATCTGCTTAGCAATAAAAGAATCACCGAAATAAGCAGGAAAACAACGATCATGATTTTGAGCAGTTTGGCAAGCCTGTCGTGCGAACCCTGATCATTGGCTGAAGCGAGGATCACAAAATCGCCCTGGTTATCGCGGTAATAAATGCCTACCACCTGGCGCTCACCATCGGTATATTGCAGCCGGCCAAGTTTACGTACTTTTTCAATGGTTTGTTTGGTCCAGTATTGAGCGGAATCGCCAATAAAGGTGGCCCTGTCTTTTCCATCATAAATCCTGATCACCTCACTATTGAGTTTCTGCAGGTATTGGTGGCGCACTTTGCTTACGGCATCGCGGCTAATCTCGTCGGCCTCGAGGTAAAGCTTGGCAGTAACCATTGTTCTGTCGGTAAGGCGCTCAAAAAAATCGGCCTTTAAAAAGCGCATAAAGGTGAAATAAATTACGCAGAGTACAGCCAGCAGCATCGAAGTGCTGATTAGCGTAAAGTAAAGTGCAATGCGGTCTTTTATTTTCATTATTTAAGGATATAGCCCATGTTAATTTTGGTATGGATCAGTTTGCGCCCAAGGCCCTTTTCAATCTTGTTCCTCAAAAAATTAATGTACACATCAATTACATTGGTGCCCGTTTCAAAATGAACATCCCAAACTTTCTCGGCAATGTACTGCCTCGATAAAAGCCTGTTCGGATTGTTTAAAAAGAGCTCCAGCAGGGTAAATTCTTTAGCACTCAATGTTATCGGCTGGCCATTCCGGGTTACGCTCTTGCTCCGCAGATCCAGGCAAAGATCTTCAAAACACAATTGTTCTGCTGCTTTTATAGTGGTGTTACCCTGTCTTCGCAAGAGGGCTGTAACCCTTGCCAAAAGTTCTTTGAGGTGAAAAGGTTTAACCAGATAGTCGTCGACGCCGGTATCGAGGCCGTTTACCCGGTCTTCAACAGTACCCATTGCGGTAAGCATTAATATCGGGGTGTTATCGCCTTGTTCGCGAATATATTTGCAAAGCTGGAGACCATTTAAGCCCGGCATCATGATATCGAGGATAAGCAAGTTAAACTCGCCCGGCAGAAACAGGTTACGGGCCTCGTTACCATTATTTACAGTGAGTACTTCGTAGCCGCTTTCTTCGAGTGCAGATTGTAGCAGTGCAGCAATTTTCGGATCATCTTCGGCTATGCCAATTTTTTGCATAAAGCAAAAATAACGATACCATCTTAAAATGAGATTAAAAATAGTTTGTGCAACTTCCGCAGGCACAGGCTGAACTGGCTATAAGCGTTCTGATAACGTTATTACATCATTTACACCCGATTATTTTATATTTTCTTCTATATTCGTTTTTATAAACTATGCCATCCCTAAGCCACGTACCGGACCTCGAACTGATCTTGCTGATTAACCAGGAAGAGGAGCAGGCATTTACCGAAATTTACAACCGCTACTGGGAAAAAATGGCATCATATGCCGTACGGTTAACTAAATCAGAAGAGGAGGCTGCTGATATTGTGCAGGAAATTTTTGTATCGCTCTGGAACAGAAGGACTACCTTAACCATTAAAAGTACTTTAGGCGCTTATCTTATCCGCAGTACCCGCAATTTATGTTTAAGGTATATCGAAAGAAATATCCATACCGATAATTTTTTAGATAAAATAACAGAACAGGCTGTAGATAGCAGCCTGAACATTGAAGAAAGTATTTCGCTAAAAGAGTTACAGGAAAATATAGACCTCGGCATTGCCAAATTGCCTAAAAAAATGCGGGAAGTTTATCTTTTAAGTCGCGATGAACAATTGTCGTACCGCGAAATAGCCGAAAAACTCAATATTGCTGAAGGAACGGTTAAAAAACAGGTAAGCAATGCGCTTAAAATAATCGCAGACTCGTTAAACGGGAAACTTTCGGCCACCATGATGGCCATATTTCTACACCTTTTAAAGTGATAAAATCGCTTTTTAAATTTTTTTCAAAATAAATCTACCACCAAAACAGGTTTTTCGGAATATACATTTGTAAGGCACGCTCAATGCGCTTCAAAACCCTATGAAAACCGAACAGGCAAAACAATTAATACAGCATTATTTAGATGGAACAGCCTCGGCTAAAGAAATCCATCTGGTTGATTCTTTTGTGGAGCAGCAGCTATTGGAAAATACCTGGTCTGCCGATGATGCGCAAAAGGCAGCTTTCGGTGCAAAACTGAAAGAGAAGATAGATGCCGAACGGTTAAAAGGGAAAGCGGAAAGTGAAAACGTAACTGTAAGGCCTAAAACAATCACCCGGCGCTTTTGGATTGTTGCCGCTTCGGCAGCAGTACTGGCCCTATGTGTGATCGGCGGCTTGTTTGCGATAAAAAACAGGACTGAAGACCGCTCACAGCGCTACGCCAACGATGTAGCACCAGGTGGTAATCGTGCCATTTTAACACTTGCTGATGGACGCAAGATAGATTTAACCGATAGTAAAACCGGCGAACTGGCCACTACAAATGGCCTCAGCGTTAAAAAGGCTACAAACGGACTACTGGTTTTTTCGGTTATCGATAATGGAACTGCGAACGGGGATGGAAAAAATAACAGCATAACCACACCGGTAGGAGGCCAGTATCAGGTAAACCTGCCCGATGGTACCTTGGTATGGCTGAATGCGGAAACGAAATTCAGTTTTCCAAGTCATTTTAACGGGAAAAACAGGCAGGTAGAGCTGGATGGAGAAGCTTATTTTGAAGTAAGCAAAGATAAAAACCACCCTTTTATTGTTAAAAGCAATAAGCAGGAAGTAGAAGTTTTGGGAACGCACTTTAACATTAACAGTTACGACGTTAGCCTGGGTACTAAAACCACACTTTTAGAAGGCTCGGTAAAAGTAAAAGGAGCAGGCGACGAAAAAGTAATTGCCCCGGGCGAGCAGTCAATGTTATATGCCAACAAGATTGAGGTAAATGCGGTAGACCCGGCATTGGCCATCGATTGGAAAAACGGTGAGTTTAGGTTTAAGAACGAAAGTTTACCCAGTATCATTCAGAAACTATCGCGATGGTATGGTGTGCAGTTTGTAATGAATGTCAGTTATGAGCAAATGCCTTCTTTTACGGGTTCGGTATCGCGTTTCGATAACATTTCTGAAGTGCTTAAAATGCTCGAAGAAACAGGAAATATTAAATTTTATATCAACGGTAAGGTAGTAACCGTAAAATAATACTACCAGCAGCCTTAACCACGCTGTTTAAATAAACTAATATCAACTAAAAACCAGAAAAAAAATGAAGAAACCACTACCGGAACAGCGTTAATAGCACAATAGGTTTAGAAGAAAAAACCATGGAAGTGTTGGAAGCACAACCATGGCTATGATCTGAGTTAATCCTTTAAAAACGAATTCTGAGGTCCATTTACGCATTAACCCAAACAAACGAAAGTATGAATATTTATCCTTTTTATCAAGGAAGGCATTTAGGGTGCCTTCCTAAAAAAATCCTGTTTATTATGAAACTCACCATCATCATCATGACGACCTTACTCATGCATGTTAGTGCCAGTAGTTTCTCGCAAAAACTTACCTATGCGGCTAAGAATATAACCGTAGACCAGGTTTTTAAAGAAATAGAAAAGCAAACCAACTACAGGGTATTATATGCCACCAGCACGCTTAACGATGCGGCAAAGGTGAGTGTAAATTTTAAAAATACGCCGCTTAAAGACGTGATCGAATACCTGTTAAAAGACCAGCAATTAACCTATAATATTGAGCAGAATACCGTATTGATTAAGAAGCAGGAGCGCTCATTTATCGATAAAATTGCTTCGGTTTTTACTTCCTCGCGTTTTAACGGCAGAATTGTAGATGAAAACAATAGCCCGCTTGTAGGTGCAACCATTACCGTTAAAGGAAGTAAAAAGTACACGGTAAGCGGATCAACCGGGACATTTGTGCTTGAACTGGAAGAAAATGATGTGCTGGTTATTTCTTACATTGGTTACGAAACGAAAGAACTGAAAATATCCCGCGGTTTGTTGCAAAGCGGTGTGGCCAGTTTGCTGGATATTAAGCTAAGTCTTTCGGCTTCTTCTTTAGATCAGGTGCAGATAATTGGTTATGGCAGCACCACCAAGCGCAATAATACAGGTGCTGTAAGTTCGATTACTGCCGAAGAAATTGGTAAACAAACTGTAGAAAACCCCTTATTGGCTTTGCAAGGCCGTATTGCCGGTGTGCAGATTACACAAGATAACGGTTTACCTGGCGCCGGTGCCCGGATGAACATTCGCGGAGCTTATACAGGCGTATCAGGTGCAGGCTATATTCCCCTGTACATCATTGATGGAGTTCCTTTTACTTTATTTAATGGTGCCCAACCAGCCACCGATAACCTGAATGCAAACGGAGTAAGCGCTGCAAACGGTGGTGTAAGTCCTTTTAGCATAATTGCTCCTGAAGACATTGAGCGAATAGATATTTTAAAGGATGCTGATGCAACCGCGATTTATGGTTCGCGCGGATCGAATGGTGTGGTGTTAATTACCACTAAAAAAGGTAGCAGAGGTAAAACCGCTTTTAATTTTAATGTAAATTCGGGAGTAAGCAATGTGGCTAACTATATTCCAATGATGAATACGCAGGAATACCTGGCCACACGCAGGGCTGCCTTTGCACGCTCAGGAGTTACCCCAACATCAGCCAATGCATTAGATTTAACTGTGTGGGATCAAAACGCCTATACCGACTGGCAAAAATACTTTATTGGTCATACAGGTCATACCACTAATGCTACCGGATCGGTTTCTGGTGGCAATGCTCTGAATTCCTTCTTGTTTTCTTCAACTTACCGCAAGCAAAGTACCGTTTTTGAAGGCGATTTTGGCGCAACTACTTTTTCGAGCAGGTTAAACGCTGGTCATAAAAGCAACGATGGCCGTTTTAATATAGATGGTTCGGTAAACTATACCTACATGAAAAATCTTTTGCCATCTACCGATTTGAGTACCATTTACAACCTGGCGCCTAACTATCCTTTGTACAATGCCAATGGCAGTGTAAACTGGACAGCTACCAGTCCGCTTTCGTACAATCCGAAAACAACCAATGCACAAACCACCAACTTGTTTAGCAACGTAAACCTGTCGTATCGCATCATCGATGGCTTGGTGGTTAAAGCCAATTTGGGTTATACTTCAACCCGTTTAAAACAGCAGCAAATTAATCCGGCCAGCTCGCAAAACCCGGCCACGGCTCAGGTAAGCTCGTTAAGGTATACCGATAATGACAATAACAATTACATTATCGAGCCGCAAGTGGTGTATACCACCAAAATTGGTGAAGGCAATCTGGAAGCTTTAATCGGTACCACTTTTCAACAGACTAAAGCAACAGGAATCTTTTTAACCGGTACAGGCTATAACAACGAAAACCTGATCAACTCTTTAGCAGGTGCTTCTGCTGTGGTTACCAGTTACAATGCCGATGCAGTTTACAGTTATACCGCTTTTTTTAGTCGTTTAAACTACAACTGGCAAGGAAAGTACATTGTAGATGGAACATACAGGAGGGATGGTTCATCGCGCTTTGGTGGTAATAACAAATTCGGAGACTTTGGGGCAGTAGGGGCTTCGTGGATTTTTACGCAGGAAGACTTTATGAAAGACCTTAGCTTTTTAAGCTTTGGTAAACTGAGGGCCAGTTATGGTATTACTGGTAACGATCAGATTCCAAATTATGGGTACCTATCACTGTATACCTCAACTGGTTCAAGCAATGTTTACGATGGTGTAAGTACTTATGTTCCCGGTAATATTCAAAACCCTGACTTAAAGTGGGAAACCAATAAGAAACTGGACATAGCGGTAGAATTGGGTTTCTTAAACGACAGGATTTTATTAAAGGCAGATTATTATCGCAACCGTGTTTCTAACCTGTTAAACTTCATTACCATTCCTTCGCAAACAGGTTCAACAGGTTATACCGCAAATTTGGATGCAACGGTACAAACTAAAGGTTTTGAATTTGAGCTGAACACAATTAACGTAATTGCCGGCGATTTCAAATGGAATACCAACCTGAATTTAACCATCAGCCGGAATAAATTACTAGCTTTTGATAATCTGGAAAATACCTTTTATGCCAGCTCTTACATCATCGGACAGCCAACTGATATCAGAAAATTTTATAAATACACTGGTGTTAATCCGGCTACAGGCTTACCAACTTACCAGGATTTAAACGGCGATGGCAGCATTAGTTTTGCCGGCGACAGGTATGTGGGCTATTATGGCCACCCTTACTTTGCGGGTATGAACAACAGCTTGAGCTATAAAGGTTTTGCACTCGATTTTATGTTCCAGTATAACCACCGTTACGGGGTGTTAAATTCGACTTTGAGTTCGAGCCCGGCAGGTATTAACTACACTAACATGAGTACCGCTTTGTTAGATCGTTGGGGAGCTGTGGGCGATGTAGCACTTTTTCCTGCTGCCTCAACCACCAACGATCCATCGTACGGAAACTTAACTTCATCAGATGTTAACTGGGGCGATGCTTCTTACTTAAAATTAAAAACGGTAAGCTTAAACTATACCTTTCCAAAAGCTTTGGCCAGCGAGTTAAAATTGTCTAACCTGAGTGTTTATGTGCAGGGACAAAATCTTTACACCTGGGCCAAACAGAAATACACTTACGATCCTGAAACTACATTACCTGGCACAGGGCCTGGTTTAGGTACGGGCCAGTACATTGCCTTCCCGCAGGTACGCACTATTGTATTTGGTTTAAACTGTTCATTTTAATCAAGGAATCATGAAAATTAACTATATGTTTTTCAAAAAAATAATGGCATTGGGCTTGGTTTTAATGGCATTGTCATCATGTAAAAAGTTTGTTGAAGCCGATTTGGCTAATAACCTCATTGCTAAAGAAGATGCTTTTACCACTGATAATTCGGCAACCAGCGCCACCTTATCACTCTACTCATATTTTTCAACTTTAGATAATTTACGCAATACGACCTGGTTGGGCGGTTTGCTGGCCGATGAATTGCAGAATACCACCTCCAATGCTGATTTAATTCAGTTCTCACAAAATGTGGTGGTATCAACCAATAATGTGGCTACAAGTAATGTTTGGGGCTATTCTTATCAAACCATCAGGTATTGCAACCTGATTTTGGATGGGATCAGCCGCTCTACCGGAATGACTACACCAGTGAAAAACCAGTTAAGTGGTGAAGCTAAATTTTTCAGGGCTTTAATGTACTTTAACCTGGTAAACTTTTATGGTGGTGTGCCCATTACTTCAGAAGTTGCCGAACTGGATAATGCTTTTAAACCAAGGGCAACAGTTGCTGAGGTTTACGCGCAGGTTTTCAGTGATTTAAAAGATGCTCAAAACCTGTTGCCTGCCACTTATGCAGGTAGCACAGCATTAAAGGTTAGGGTAAATAAATGGGCAGCAACCGCACTGCTGGCTAAAGTTTATCTGTATAATAAGGAGTATGCAAATGCAGAAGCCGAAGCTACCAAAGTAATTGGTTCGGGTACTTACAACATGGCTACTTTGTCGAATACTTTTATTAATACCAGCAGCGAAACCATTTTACAGTTATCTACACTTTTTGGTGCATCGGCCTTTAGCACTTACCGCACAACCAGTTCGGCTGCTAACGTAGCACCACCGGCTTATGTGTTGTATAACAATTTTACTAAAGATTTCGAGCTGAACGATAACCGTAAAACCTCTTGGGTTGATTCGACTACTTTTAATGCCGTTAAATATTACCGGATTAACAAATATAAAGTACAAGCGGCAACAGCGGCTACTTTGGGTAACGAATATACCGTGTTATTACGTTTGAGCGAACAATACCTGATCAGGGCAGAAGCCAGGGCACAGCAATCGAATATCAGCGGTGCGCAGGATGATATCAATGTAATCCGCACCCGTGCAGGTTTGGGCAATACTACTGCTGCAACGCAAAGCACCCTTTTAACCGCAATTGCCAAAGAACGTAAACTGGAGCTTTTTGGCGAGTACGGAAACCGCTGGTTCGATTTAAAACGTACCGGTACTGCTGATGCAGTTTTGGGTGCCTTAAAACCAACCTGGAAAACCACAGCGCAGTTATTGCCAATCTCAGCAGATCAGATTTTATTAAACAACAAACTAACCCAAAATCCGGGTTATAACTAACTAATTTAAATTCAAGCTACCCGGAATTTTAATTTCAGGTAGCCTGATGTTTTCATAAAAAATAAAATATAAAGCCATATGAAATTATTAAAAACCGCCTGCTCGATACTGTTATCGGTAGTTGCCATCCATGCAGCACAGGCACAAAGCAGCAAACCTGCCGATACCCTGGTTCAATACCTGAACAAACTGGTAGCGTCTAAAGATTCGGCTGATAAAACTGTGTTAAGGGCCAGATTAGCTGATTTATCGGGGGCTAAAACTGAAAAGGAAGTGCTAACAGCTGCCAATTATTATTACCGCATTGGCGATACCAAGAAATCGGAAGCGATTTATGGCGATATCGCCACCCGTTTTCCATTGGGTACGCAAGCCAGAAGTGCAGCTTCTAAAGATTTTTATCAGCTTAAAACTGCTGCCGAAGCTGAAGCGGCTTACAAAGCCTGGATTAAAAAGTTTCCGCCAACCATGTACGAAAACACCAAGGTAGACGACCGTCTGGCTTACGATTATGTTAGAGCCAATGTAGCCAGTAAGTTTGCAGCTGAAAAAAATGTAGCCAAGGCAAATGAGTATGCCAACATGCTTGAAGTTGATTTCTGGAAAGGCAATGCCTACTCAGGCCTCACCAATGCTTTTTATAAAAACGGCGATTTGGCTAACGCCGAAATTTATGCAAAAAAAGGAATGGATAATGCTTTTTCTTACATAGATGGAAAAAAAGGAAACGAGAACTGGGCTAAGTTTTCGGCTTCAGGTTATCCGGGCTTAACCAGTACTTATGCCAATATTTTATTTGAAAGGAAAAAGTATACCGAGGCATTAAAGTATTCGGAAATGGCCTATAAAAAATCGACAAGCTTAAGTCCAGGCTTAAATTATCGTTATGCCCAGATTTTAATGGGATTGAACAAAAACCAGGAAGCATACGATAAACTGGAGGAAGTGGTTAAGGCTGGTAAAGCCACACCAGAAATGGCTGCCGATTTTAAAAAGCTTTATGTAAAAGTAAAGGGTAATGAAAGTGGTTTCGATGCTTATGCTGCGGCCATTAGAAAAGCTTATTTGGAAAACCTGAGCAAACAATTAACCAAAGATATGGTAAAAGAACCTGCTGCAGGTTTCACATTAACCGACTTAAATGGTAAACAGGTTTCTTTGGCCGATTATAAAGGTAAAATTGTAATCCTCGATTTCTGGGCTACCTGGTGCGGACCGTGTAAAGCTTCTTTCCCGGCAATGCAAATGGCAGTAAACAAATACAAAGACGATGAAAATGTGAAGTTCCTTTTTATCCATACCTGGGAAAAAGTAGCCGATCCGGTTAAAGATGCAGCCGATTACATCAAAAGTATGAAATACTCATTCGAAGTATTGATGGATGTTAAAGATGCCGTTACCAAAGTAAACAAAGTGGTAAGCAGCTACAAAGTAAACGGTATTCCAGCCAAATTTGTGATTGATGCCGCCGGAAATGTAAGGTTTAAATTAACCGGTTTTGATGGTAGCAACGAAGCCGCTGTTGATGAGCTGAGTATGATGATTGATATGGCCAAAGCCAAATCTTAAACTTTAACAAAGTCAGGCCCATAAAGCCTGACTTTGTTTTTTATAAGCACCTGATCAAAATGCAATTAAAGCTTCCCACCATAGGTGGCACTAAATCATTGTTACAATTAAAGCTTCCCACTATAGGTGGCAGGAAATCATTGTTATTTAACGCCTCCTGCCATGAGGAGCACCAAATCAAAGTAAAATAATGATTTTCTCTTTACTGATAAGCCCTTAACTTGTTATCCTGTAATGACCGCCCAGCCGGGATCGTCATTGCGAGGTACAAAGCCTGCCTGCTGCAGGCAGGCAATCTTACTACTTTGGGTGGGTAAAAGCAGCAATGCCATTTCAGCTAGCGTTCGTTGTAAGATTGCTTCATCGTTCCTCCTCGCAATGACTATTCTTCTATTGGGTGTGTCTTTGGTAGCTTCCCGATGTAAAATCGCGACAATTAGTCGAAGGGCCTTCCTAAACAATTTTAATGCGTTTCTGTAAACAGCAACTAACAATTAAAGCTTTTCCAGTTCAGCTGCAATAAATTTCAACTCATTTGCGGTAAGATCGAACTGCATGGCCTGCGCATTGGCAATAGCCTGTTCAGCATTTCTGGCACCGGCCAATACGGTCGTAATTCCTTTTTGTAAGGTAGTCCAGCGCAATACCAGCTGTGCTAAAGTGGCATTTTTTGCTTCGGCAATCGGGCGGACATTCGCTAAAAAGCTTTCTACTTTTTTAAGGTCGAACTGACTGAAATACCCATTTCTATGGTCATCGGCTTTTAGCTGATTATTTTCAAAATATTTACCCGATAAAAGACCGCGTTCCATCGGACTGTAAGCGAGTAAACCAATTTTGTTTTCGATCACATAAGGCACTAATTCCTGCTCAATATCGCGGTGCAACATGCTGTAATAAACCTGGTTTGAAGCAGGCATAAATGTTTTTCCAGCGTCTTTCATCAACTCAACAGCAGCATTTGATAAACCTGCAGCACGCACTTTTCCGGCCTTAATCAGCGCTTCCATGGCTTCCATTGTTTCGTCGATTGGAGTAGTAGCATCGGGCCAGTGTTGTTGTAGAAGGTCGATGTAATCGGTTTTTAATCGTTTAAGCGATTCTTCTACTTCTTTAATGATGTTTGATTTTGAAGAGAATTTATAAATGGGCATGGTTTTACCAGCTTCCTGCATATCGAAAAAATGTTCGCCCTTTCCGTTATTGCTACCATCCCAAACCAACCCGAATTTGGTTAATAACTGCACTTTAGTTCTGTCTTTTCCTTTTAAAGCTTCTCCAATCAATTCTTCGCTAAGGCCATAACCGTAAAAAGGCGCGGTATCTAATGTGGTAATGCCATGGTCAATTGCTGCATGAATAGCTTCAATTGAATCTTTTTTCTCGTTGCCTCCCCACATAGTGCCGCCTATTGCAAATGCCCCATAAGCTATGGTTGATAATTCGAGATCGGTATTTCCTAATTTTCTGTATTCCATTTTGATGTTGTTTTGAATTTGAAGCGACAAAATTTGGGATAAATGGGCTATCATCAAAATAGGATGTCTTATAGTTGGGTATCATTATTTTAATAGTTGTTTTGCCACGGAAGTATTTTGTTTTTTCTACCACAAAGATTCTGTGTTAATTTCCAAGAAATATTTTAATTAATTACATTTGTTATCTAAGGCAGTCATAGAACTAGCCTGTAATAGCGTACGCACCTTGTGTCTGTACGCTATTCTCATTTTTAAGATATTCCTTATCATAAGCCGTTTTGTTTTTGAATATGGTGTATATCATTTCTAACATTTTTCTTTGTACAGCTACTAACCCCTTCATTTTTATTCCGTTTTTGGCTAAGATTCTGGCGTATACTGCTTTAAACCTTTCATCCCATTTTACAGCACTCAAAGCAGGCAAATACATTGCCTTGCGCAAATGGCGGTTTCCTTTTTTTGATATTTTCGGCTTCCCCTTTACCGATGTACCCGATTGTTTCTCTTTCACATCAAAGCCCGCATAGCTGGCAAGTTGTTTCTTGCTGCGTATTAGCTCGAAGCCGTTAGTTTCTGACAAAACAATTACAGCAGTTAGCTCCCCGACCCCGGGTATTGTACAGATGGTTTTTACATCTTCCTTCAAACCTTTATCTCTATTGACAATTTCTGATATATCCTTTTTTATCTCTTTTTCCTGGGTATTCAGGAAAGCAATCCTTGCATTTAGACGCTCCAAACTCTTCTCATAAGGATAAGCCTCCGATTTTTCTGCATGAAGCTGGTTTTTTACAGCAGACCTCTCGTGTACTATCTGATCACGTTCCCTGGTCAGTTGCTGTAAGGTTCTAAATGTCTTTTTGGGCTTTTCCCAATTATCCAGCTTCCGGCAAAGGCCAAATCTTGCAATGGCTTCAGAACAGGTTTTATCCGTAATGGTCCTTACTTCCAGGGTACGCATATAGTTGCTTATTTTATTGGGGAGCACAATACTAACGCTATAACAATGATCTGCCAGATAATAAGCAAATTTTTGATGATAAATACCTGTGGCTTCCATGACATATTGCACTACTACACTGTCTTCTGAAAGCTTTTTTACCCATTCAACCAATAACCCCATACCTGTTTCACTGTTCTTAAAAACCTTGTGGGCGTAAAGGTCTACTGATAGATCATCCATTAGCCTGCCTAGGGTAACAACTAGCTCTTTTTGGGCAACATCTACTCCCAGTACCTGTTTCAATACTTTTTTCATCGATTAGTTTTTTTTTATAATTGATGAATCTCCCTTCGTTTTTTCTCCTGGTTGGATATTCTGGATAATATGACATGCATAGTTCCTTACATTCTGTTCAAACTCCAAAAGATGGAAAAAGATGAGGCATAATCTTTGCGACAATATACTTGATAGTTATTTAGACACAAATGCGCTCTCATCTTTCTTCAATTATATTTACGAATTTAAACTTTTGTAAACATAGGAGCCACAAATCACACCAAGTTTGTTTTTCCGTGTTTTCTGAGTCTCCGTGGCTGTTTGTTTAAGGTTTTGCCACGGATACACGGAACCCACGGATAGTTTTTGTTTTTTTACCACAAAGGCACAAAATACACAAAGTTTATTTTTCCGTGTTCTCTGAGTCTCCTATGTTTACAAAAGTTTAAATTAGTAAATATAATTGAGTGAAGATGAGAGCACATTTGTGTCTAAATAACTATCAAGTATATTGTCACCGAGATTTAGCCTCATCTTTTTCTATCTTTTAGAGTTTGAACAGAATGTAAGGAATTATGTAAATCATATTATCCAGAATATCCAACCAGGAGAAAAAACGAAGGGAGATTCATCAATTATAAAATTCTTAAGCGATGAAAAAAGTATTAAAACAGGTATTGGGTATAGATGTTGCCCAAAAGGAACTAGTTGTAACCATGGGCAGATTGTTAGATGATTTATCAGAAGAGCTTTATGCCCATAAAGTTTTCAAAAACAGCGAAGCAGGAATGAAACTGTTGGTTGACTGGGTAAAAAAACTTTCTGACAGTACATTGGGTGTGCATTACGTTATGGAGGCTACAGGAGTTTACCATCAAAAGTTTGCTTATTATTTAGCCGAACACGGTCATTATGTAAGTATTGTCCTTCCCAATAAGATAAGCAACTATATGCGCAGTCTGGAGGTAAAAACCATTACAGACAAAACCTGTTCGGTAGCTATTGCAAGATTTGGCCTTAGCCGGAAGTTGGAGAATTGGGAAAAACCCAAAAAGATATACAGGAGTTTACAGCAACTGACACGGGAACGCAACGAGAGATCGACAGTAAAAAACCAGCTCCATGCGGAAAAAGCAGAGGCTTACCCTTATCAGAAAAGTCTGGACCGCTTACAGGCGAGGATCGCTTTTCTTAATGCACAGGAAAAGGAAATCAAAAAGGATATATCAGAACTTATTAATGAAGACAATGAGCTAAAGGAGGATGTGAAAACAATTTGTACAATCCCCGGTGTTGGAGAACTGACTGCTGTAATTGTTTTGGGAGAAACCAATGGCTTTGAGCTAATCCGCAGTAAAAAACAGCTCGCGAGCTATGCAGGCTTCGATGTGAAGGAGAAACAATCCGGCACATCAGTAAAAGGGAAACCGAAAATATCAAAAAAAGGAAACCGCCATTTACGGAAGGCTATGTACCTGCCAAGTTTAAGTGCTGTTAAGTGGGATGAAAGATTTAAAGCAATATATGCCAGAATATTCGCTAGAAATGGAATAAAAATGAAAGGACTGGTAGCTGTACAAAGAAAAATGCTGGAAATGATATACACTCTATTCAAAAACAAAAATGCTTATGATAAAGAGTACCTCCAAAAAGAGAATAGCGTACCAATACAAGATCAATACGCTATTACAAGCTAGTTCTATGACTGCCTTAGATAACAAAGATAACTAATTAAAATATTTTTTGGAATTCAACACAGAATCTCGGCGGCTGTTTGTTTATGGTTTTGCCACGGATGCACGGAGCTCACGGATGGTTTTTACGTTTCTTTGTGACCTTGTGTTGGTGGTTAATCCAAAGTGAAACCTCAGTGTTTAAGATTTATTAATATTAAGTGAATATAGGGGCGCTAGTTTTGCTGGGTAAATTCTGCACCCTTGAGTAATACACTGTTTTTATCGCTGAAAGAAGATGATCACCAGGCCATGGAGCAGATTTACCATGCCCATTGGGAATCGGTTTTCGATGCCACATTTAAAAGGATCGGGGATGAAGACATAGCCCAGGATATTGTTCAGGAGATATTTATCACCTTGTGGCAAAAACGTAAAACCATCGAAATTCAGGGCGAACTGGGTGCATATTTGCATGGCGCTGTGAAATACCGGGTAATTAATCATTTCCGCTCAGTAGCCATGCGCGACGGACATCAGACCGAATTTGCCTTTTTAATGGAAGGAAAACATACCGCTGCAGCCGATTCGGAACTGATAATGCAAGATGCCAACAGAGAAGTGGAGCAGGCATTGGCGCAGCTGCCAGATCGCATGCGACTGGTAATAGCCATGAGTCGCAAAGAAGATAAAACCATCAAAGAAATTGCCAGCGAACTGGATGTTTCGGTACAAACCGTAAAAAACCAGATTACGGCAGCAATGAAAATATTGAAGAAGAACCTTTCATACATCCTGTTATTAGCCTTTCTGATATCTTAGTTGGGTTAATTGTTTAAATTGTATGAACTGGTTAACTGTGGGGTATCTCTAATTGGGTTAACTGTTTAAATTGTATAAACTGGTTAACTGCTCGATCCCAAAACAACCTTTTACCACCAAATCTTCAATTAACCGATTAACCAGTTAACCTTTAAAACAGTTAACCTTTGAGGCAATTAACCGATTAAAACAATTAACCTTTAAACCAGTTAACCGATTAACCAGTTTCAACAGTTAACCTTTAAAGCAGTTAACCGAAACTTAACTTACTCATAACATTTTTGGTTAGTACCCTTTTGCATTTGGATTGACATCTAATCAAATGACAGAAGAACAGGCAAAACAATTGCTGCAAAAATACTTAGACGGACACGCTGAACCTGCCGAGGCAAAGCTGGTAGAAGAATGGTACAACCTTTTGCCAAAGGAAGAACTCGATTTATCAGTCAGCCGGAAAGCTGCCATTGGCGAAGCGATGCTGCTTAATCTCAGGGTAGCCATGAACGGGAAAGCTAAAACCCGTAAAATATTTAGTCAATCGATCTGGTGGCGTAGCGTGGCATTGCTGGCCATAGTGGTATCTATTGGCCTGGCTATCTGGAAGCTAAACGATGCTGCCCCAAATAATGTGCAGGTTGTAATCACCACAAAAGCGGGTGAGCAAAAAACAATCTTATTGAGCGACGGATCTGAAATTACCTTAGGCCCCTCAGCACGTGTGGTTTATCCAAAACAGTTTGATGCCAACAGCCGTAAAATTGCACTGGTAGAAGGCGAAGCATTTTTCTCGGTTGCCCACGAAGAAAACCGGCCATTTACGGTGCAGGTTAAATCGGGGCTCGATGTTAAGGTGCTGGGTACTTCCTTCAGGGTGAGTGCCTATGCCTATAATCCCAAGGTGAAAATTACGGTGGCAACCGGTAAGGTAGCCATTAGTAAGCAACAGCAACTGCTCGGTACGCTGGTAAAAGGGCAACAACTCGAATATAATAAAAGCAACGGAAGTACAGCTATCCATCAAACCAGACATGAGGAGTATGTCAAAATCAGTTTCGATGGCGAAACACTGGCCGAGGTTGCGCGTAAAATCGGTTACATCTACGGGATTAAAGTGGTTTTAACCAATAAAACAATTACCGGACTAAAATGTCGCGCCAGCTTTACCAGCAAACAACGGCCTGAAGAAATTCTCGATATTCTATGCAGCCTGCACCACCTGAAGTTCAGTACTGCTAAAAACCATAAAACATTTAAAATATATCCATAATGAATACATAAAACCAACAACAGACTGGTTTGCAATTGCGTTCGGACCAGGAATAATTTAAAGCACTTTATAAACAATACAATCAATCAAACAAATGAAAACAACCTCAGCCAAGAGGACATCCCACCTTTATCGGATCATGAAATATTCATGCTTAACATTTTCAATTATCTGCATATTCTGCAGTTCACTGCTGGCATCGGCGGGCATGGCCCAACGCCTGGAAAAAAGTAGTGTAACCATTAAAATTAGTAAAGGCCGCAGGCTTAACGAAATTGTAAAAGAAATAGAAGCCGCATCGGGTTTAAGTTTCGTGTACAACCCTGATTTGCTTCAGGAAAGAAACACTTTTGTAAGCGGCGACTTTAAAATGGAGCCCGTGCGTTCACTTTTAGATAAATTAGGACTTAGCGTTGTTGAAAAAGGTGATTATGTAATCCTGAACAATGCTACTTTCAATAAACCCGATCGCATTATTACCGGAGTGGTAAAAGATTCGACCGGTGTTACGCTTCCGGGTGTTTCTGTAAAAGTTGTGGGTACGCAAGGCGGTACCATTACCGATGCCAACGGCGCTTTCAGGATTGAGGCCAGTGCGCAAACAGTATTGTCTTTCTCTATGATTGGATACCGGACTAAGGAAGTAACTGTGGGCGAAAACCCGGTAATTAATGTTACGCTGATTGAAGAAAGATCGAACCTTGGAGAGGTAGTGGTGGTAGGTTACGGTACGCAAAAGAAAGAAACCTTAACCGGCGCCATCAGCATTGTTTCGTTAGATAAGTTATCATCACGTTCTGTAAATAGCGTAGGCGATGTGCTTGCAGGTAAATCGCCGGGCGTAATTGTGACCAATGAAGGTGGCGATCCAACTTCTACACCGCGTATCAATATCCGTGGATCGGGCGGACTTAACGGAGAAAGTGTATTGTATGTAAT
The DNA here is from genome assembly GCA_965284455.1 of Sphingobacteriaceae bacterium. GTDB lineage: Bacteria > Bacteroidota > Bacteroidia > Sphingobacteriales > Sphingobacteriaceae > Pedobacter. The sequence goes on along the minus strand of OZ260086.1, from coordinate 1,992,619 downwards.
TGATGGATCGATCTTTTTAGGTACCCCACAGCTTAACCCAAATGATATCGAATCGATTTCAGTATTAAAGGATGCTGCAGCCGCTATTTATGGCGCGCGTGCATCGGGTGGTGTAGTATTAATAACAACTAAAAAAGGAAAGAGTGGTAAAATGCAGATCAGCTTTGATGCCAAATTGGGGCAGCAAAGTGCCTGGAGAAAATTAGAGCCGCTAAATGCCGCGCAACGTGCACAAGTAGCCGCAACTGCAGCCAAGAATGGTGGAACAACCATTTTACCAGCTTTTGATGCCAGTAAATACCCTGACGGACAGGTTACGCGTACCAACTGGATGGATGAGGTATTTAGAGATGGATTATTGCAGGATTATAATGCAGCCATAAACGGTGGAAATGAAAAATCGAATTTTTACCTGAGTTTCAATTACCGCAATGCGGAAGGAATTGTATTGAACACCAAAATCCAGCGTTACAACTTTAGAATCAATTCTGAGCATGAGTTGGCATCCTGGTTAAAAGTAGGCGAGAACCTATCGTATAGCAGTACCAATGGCAATGGCGCCAACACCAGCAGCGATTATACAGGTGCACTTTTATCAGCCATTTATTATCCAACCAATGGTACACCTTACACTGCCAATGGTAGTTTTGCAGGTTTACCTGGCGGCCAGTATGCAGGCGACTACGGCGATATCATTAACCCTGTTGCCGAATTGCAACGTATTGATGTCAACAATCCGGTTAACGTATTGGTGGTAAATCCTTATGTAACCTTAAAACTTGCCAAAGGTTTAACTTTCCGTTCAAATCTGAGCATTACCAAAAGAGATGCTACCTTTAAGAGTTTCACTCCGAAAAGACCCGAAGTGGGTAAGCCAGTATTGAGCAATAGCCTGCAACAAAGCAGCGATCAATCAAGCGACTTTCTTACTGAGCAGGTATTGAGTTATAAAGAAACTTTCGGTAAGCACAGTTTAGATGTTACCGGTGGTTATACTTTCCAAAAGACAAAAAACAGTGGATTGAGTACTTCAGGTGCTGGTTTTGACGATGAATCGCCGCAGTACCGCTATCTGGCTAATGCCACTGTAATTCAGCCTTCGTCAAGTTATTACAATGCCAACGCGGTATCCTCTTTGTTTTTAAGGGCAAACTATAACTATGGTGAAAAATACCTGTTGTCGTTAATTGGTCGTCGTGATGGCGTATCGTTACTGGCAAAAGATAACAGAACCCGTAATTATGTTTCGGCATCGGCAGGATGGTTAATCACCAAAGAAGATTTTCTTAAAGATGAAAATTGGTTAAACGAATTGAAAGTAAGGGGCAGTTACGGTATATTGGGTAACCTGGGTAGTCTTCCTCAAACTGCTGTTAATCCTTTGCTGGCGGCAACTCAAAGTTATTTCGGGCAAACACCAACATTACAAACGGGTTACGTATCAACCATATTGGCCAATAGGGGTTTGACATGGGCAGAGAGTAAACAAACTAACTTCGGACTTGATGTTACCGTATTGAACAGACTGAGTTTAGTAGCGGATTATTTTATTAAAGATATCGATAAGATGATTTTAACCCGTACACTTCCAGGTACAGCGGGTTTAGGTACGCAAACCATTAATGCTGGTAAAGTTAGAGATAAGGGAATAGAATTAGGATTAACTTACAACAGCGATAAAAATGCAGTTTTTACCTATTCGGTAAATGCAACACTTACTAAAATAAACAACAAGGTAATCAACTTAGGTGATGGATTGCAGAACATTGCAGTAGGTACCAATTTCCGTAACGAACTTGCACCGCTTTCAATCAATGTTGGACAACCATTGTACAGTTATTATGTATTAAAAACTGAGGGGATTTTCCAATCGCAGGCCGAAGCCGATAACTACAAAAATGCCAGCGGACAAAAAATACAGCCCAATGCCAAGGCGGGTGACTTTAAGTTTGCTGATTTAGATGGCAGTGGCTCAATTGACAGTAAAGACCGTTATTTTGCCGGAAGCGCTTATCCTGATTTTTCTTATGGATTAAGTTTTAATGCCAGCTACAAAAACTTCGACTTTAACATTTTTGCGCAAGGCGTACAAGGCAATAAGCTTTTCAATGCGGTAAAAAGAACTACTTACAGCGCAAGCGGACCATCGTACAACAAACTGGTAGGTATTTTAGATGCCTGGTCGCCAGAAAACCCTGGAGGTAAAGTGCCGATTATCTCAACCAGCGACAGCAACGGTAACTTTAATGCATCTGATTTTTACATCGAAGATGGTTCGTACCTGCGCATCCGCAACGTAACCCTGGGTTATAGCCTGCCAAAACAATTGACTAGTAAACTTAGAACAGGTGCCATCAGGGTATATGCAACCGCCAACAACCTGTTTACCATTACCAATTATTCAGGTTTCGACCCTGAAATCGGGATGGATAACAATGGTTTGGATGTAGGCCGTTATCCGCAAGCCAGAAGCTTTATCCTTGGTTTAAGTGTTAATCTTTAATCTCACACAAAAAATGAAAACGAATATAAAATACCTGGCAGTACTTGCCGTAACCATTTTCACCTCGTGCACCAAACAGCTCGATATCGTACCAGAAGGTTCGCCATCGGCACAGAACTTCTGGAAAACCAAAGAAGACGCGATTAAGGCAGAAGCCGGCATGTACGAAAAATACAACGAAGAAGATTATTATGGCCGCGGAATGTTCTGGTTTATTAATGCCAGCGATGATATGGTAACCGGCCGTAACAAGCCGGAAGCTGATAACATCAAAAACTTTAACCGGACTTATATTGGTGGTGGCTATACCGAATCGCAATGGAGCATGCGTTATGCCATTATTAAAAGGGCTAACGATATTATTACCAATGTACCCGGTATTGCAATGGATGAAGCGCTTAAGAAGCAGATCATTGGTGACGCTTACTTTAACGCCGGTTTGGTTTATTTCCAGCTGGCGGCTAACTATGGTAACGATAAAGCCGGTGTGCCCATTGTTACGCCTGATGCTGATCCTGCTGTTGCGGTACCACGCGCCAAAAACGTAAACGAAAATTACGATTACATTATCGGACTCTTGCTTAAGGCTGCCGATAACCTGCCATATTTTAAAGATATGAAGGCTACAGATTACGGAAAAGCACATAAAACGGCTGCCTGGGCTTATTTATCGAAAGTATATTTATACAAAAAAGATTATGCTAATGCTGCAAAATATGCCGATATGGTAATAAGTTCTGGTCAGCACGAGTTAATTACCACCAGCTTTGCCGATGTGTTTAAGGCGGCTAACAATTGGTCAAAAGAATATATCTGGTCGGTAGTGTGTACACCAAGTGGCGGTGGTACCGGTTGGGGTAGTAAATTGCCAGGAGTAATGCTTACCAACAAGGCCTGGGGTATTTACAATGGATGGGGTTATTATTTGCCAACGAAAGAATTGTACGACTGGTACGAAACCGGCGACCAGCGCCGTGAAGCTACCATTTTAAAACCCGGCGATAAGTTTATGTTTTTTGGTAGCGAGCGTAGCTTTACCAAAGATGCAGGTGCAACATCTGATTACCAGTTTAAAAAATACATGGAGCCTTTTACTTACGCCAATCCCATTCCCATACATGTTAACCCAAATGGCGATAATGGAACTACCGATTTAAATGTACCTTTAATGCGTTATGCAGAGGTACTTTTAATCAAGGCCGAAGCAGCAATTAATTTAAGTGGTGCCGGTGCGGGCGATACCGAACTGAATAAAATCAGGGTGAGGGCAGGGCTTATCACAAAATCGGGTATGACGATTGATGATTTAAAACGCGAAAGACGTAATGAGCTGGCTGGAGAATGGGCCGACCGTCACCGCGATTTGGTACGCTGGGGCGATGCACAGGCTGCTTATGCCAAACCTTTGCATAATTTAGATGGCAGTGTTATCTGGCCTGCCAGAAATTTCAATCCACAGGTGCACGATGTTTGGGCAGTTCCGCAAAGGGAGATCGATAACAGTGCCGGAATGATAAAACAAAACGCAGGATGGTAAAAAGACTTAGTTTAATGTGCCTTTTGGGCATGGTTGGTTTAGGCTGTCAGCCGCTTTATGCGCAGCAAAAACTTACACCCAATCAGGCGCATAGTCACAACGATTATAAACAACAAATTCCATTGCTTACCGCTTATTATGCCGGTATGGGCTCAATTGAGGCCGATATATTTTATCGTGATGGTGAATTGTTTGTTGCACACGAGCGCTCGGAGATAAAATCCGGGCGCACTTTACAGAAACTGTATCTCGATCCGCTGGCTATACTGTTTAAAGAAAACGGTAACCATCCTTATCCCAATGCTAAACAAAGACTTCAACTGGTAATCGATATTAAAGAAGACCATGAGCATGCTTTAAACAAACTGGTGGAAATGGTTAAGGCCTATGGTACCATATTCGATCAGAAACAAAACCCTGATGCCATTAAACTGGTCATTAGTGGTGATGTGCCTGCTGCCGACCATTTTAGTGATTATCCGGAAATCATTTCTTTTGATGGCCTGCCGGAGAAAAGTTATAATAGTGCCCAACTGGCACGTATAGCCATGATTAGCGATGATATGGCACATTATGCAGTTTGGAATGGCAAGGGAACACCTACACCACCCGATTTAAAAAAGCTAACTGCAGTGGTTGCTAAAGCGCACGAGATGGGCAAGCCTTTCCGCTTTTGGAATACGAAAGATAGTCCGAATACCTGGAAAGAACTGGAACGCATAGGTGTTGATTGGATTGGAACCGATCATCCTGAAGCTTTAAGGGCTTTTTACCAGAACCGCGCTAAACTGGAGTACACTAATCCTAAAGCTTATGTTCCTTATCAGCCAACTTACAAAAGTGATGGTGCAACCAGAAAGGCCAAAAATGTAATCCTTTTAATTGGCGATGGAATGGGACTGGCGCAGATTCAGGCCGGCCTTAGTGCTAACTTTGGCTTATCGAATTTAGTTAACCTCAAGTATATCGGTTTTTCGCGTACCGAGGCTTCTAACTCTGATTTTACCGATTCGGCTGCCGGGGCAACAGCAATGGCTACCGGCCATAAAACCAATAACCGTTACATCAGTTTGGATGTCCAGGGCCATAAACTTACCCGGATTCCGGATACCCTGGCCAGGTTTGGGATAAAAAGTGGCATCATTAGCAGTGGCGACATTACCGATGCTACACCTGCTGCCTTTTATGCGCAGCAAATAGAACGGACCATGAGCAAGGAGATTGCTGCCGATTTGCAAAACAGTCATGTTGATATTCTTGTGGGATCTAACCGCAAAAGCTTTATTGCCAACACCGATGCGGGATTAATGGATAAACTGGTACAAAAAGGCTATAACTACCGTACAACTTTAGATGAATTTGCAACCGCTAAAAGCGGTAAACAGCTGGTGCTGTTGGCAGATTCGTCTACGCGTAAGGTGTTGGAGGGCAGGGGTAATATGCTTCAAACTTCATTGCTGAAAACCATTCAGCTGCTTTCGGCCAACCCAAAGGGCTTCTTTATTATGGCTGAGGGTGCACAGATAGATCATGGTGGTCATGCCAACGATTTGCCTTTTGCTGTAACCGAACAACAGGATTTCGACCGTTTAGTAGGAGAGGCCATTAAATTTGCCGATCAGGACGGAGAGACATTGGTAATTGTAACGGCCGATCATGAAACTGGTGGACTTTCGCTTTTAGATGCATCCTACAAAAAAGGAATGGTAAGGGGTAATTTCAGTACAGATGATCATACCAACATTATGGTACCTGTATTTGCTTACGGGCCGGGTGCTAATGCATTTATGGGGGTATATCCGAATAATAGCATCTTCGAGAAGATTATTAAGGCTTACCAGTTAAAATAAGGGGTTTTAATTTTTTTACCACTAAGGCACGAGGCACACAAAGACTAGTTTTTCGTGCTTTCTGCGTCTCCGTGGCTGTGTTTGAAATAGTTTTGCCACGGATGCACGGAGCTCACGGAGGGCTTTTAATATTTCTTAGTGCTTTTGTGTGGTTATTATCATAATGTGCTGTGCGATAATTGTGCAGCACATTTTGCGTTAAAAACGCTTTGTTATTCCACGCTCGTTTGGAAACGAGCGTGAGCCGAGAGATATTTCTTTTTTTACCACAAAGGCACGAAGCACACAAAGACTAGTTTTTTCCGTGCTTTCTGCGTCTCCGTGGCTGTGTTTGAAATAGTTTTGCCACGGATGCACGAAGCACACAAAGACTGTTTTTCCGTGCTTTCTGTATATCCGTGGCTATATGGCTTCTATTGCTTGTGAATTAACATTCAATACACATTCGAAACTTAAATTTGCCCGATTCAAAAATCAATACCCATGCAAAGAAGAACAGCATTAAGAAATATAGGCGGCCTTTTATTGTTGCCATCATTAACCACTGCAGCTACGTTAACAGACCAGAAGCCAGCGTTGCGCATTGCACATATTACCGATATTCATTTGAAGAACGATTTAGGGGCTCCACAAAAGTTTACCAAATGCCTGCATCACCTGCAACAGCAAACGCCAAAGGTAAATCTGGTTTTAAATGGTGGTGATATGGTGTTTGATATGAACAAGGAACAAATTGGTACCATAAACGACCAATGGAAACTATTTATGGATACCGTTAAAAACGAATCGAATATTCAAACACGGTACTGTCTGGGCAATCACGATATCTGGTGGAATGAAGACAGCAAAGCTGATACCTTTTATGGTAAAAAATATGCAATGGATAAACTTGAACTGGCTAAACCTTATTACAGTTTTTTAAAAGCAGGCTGGAAATTTATTGTTTTAGATAGCACCCACCTGGATATTGATAATACCTGGTACATTGGCAAACTGGGTGAGGAGCAGTTTAACTGGCTTGCTGAAGAGTTGAAAGCTACCCCAAAAGAAACTCCTGTTTTGGTCATGTCGCACATTCCAATTCTCACTGCCTTGTTAATGATAGAAGATGATATTGTAAACAAATGGACCATGCTGGGAGGTGATATGCATACTGATACTGCCAAAATTATCAATCTTTTTTATCAGCACCCTAACGTAAAGCTTTGCCTGAGCGGTCACCTGCACATGCGCGACAAGGTAATTTACAATGGGGTAACCTATTTGTGCAATGGTGCTGTATCGGGTGCCTGGTGGAAGGGTAACAGGCGGGAAACTGCGCCAGGTTATGGTCTGATAGATCTTTTTGCTGACGGGACTTTTGAAGAAAGTTATGTGAATTATTAGTGCTGCCAAACAGCGCTTTTCAATAATGGACGCATATTACTCGATGCTGTCATTCAAAATTCATTTCTACACTAATAAAAAAGCAAAGGGCAGGTATTTCCTGCCTTTTGCTTTAAATCTGTATAGTATAGTTTAATAAATCTAATTTCTTATTGAAAGTATTGCGAAAGGTCGGTTATTTTACCTGAAAAATAAGTACTTCTTGTATTCGCCAGCACATTTTTGGTATCATTGATCACAAATAACTTCGACTTACCGGCTTCAAAATTAATTTCGCCATAACGGCCTTCATTGGGTTTAAACGGAAAGGTAGCCAATACAAAAGGAGCACTTGTTGTTGTATAAGGAACGGTAATGGTACCTTTTTCAACAATATCAAAACTGTATATGTAACTGGCATCTGGTAGTGGTGGTAGCTCTATCTGGTTAAAAGAACCATCTTTAAGTAGCGTAAATCTAAGCTCGGGTGCTACTTTTGTGCCGGCTGTAGCATATGCTGCAGTTGACAGCGGTTTGAGCCTGGTGTAAAAAACAAGATCTACATCCACATTTTTAAACTGTGGAGGAAATAACGTTTCAAATTTGGCTTTAATTATCATATTGGCCGGATTTACCGGCGGATCGAGCTTTACATCATCTGCTATTTTGATTCCATCAAAGAAGAAATTGATGTTCTGGCGCGGAGTAACCGATTCGATTGTTTTGGTTAACAGAATAGCTGTCTCGCCTTTTTTACGCACGGTGATTTCTCTTGTCGTACCTTTATCAATCAGGATAGGCGATAGGTTATCTACTTTGCCGGTACCGGATAAAAATACATTTCCATCTATTAAGAATTCGAGCTCACCAGCCAGCGCGTAGCCTTTAATACCTAACGAAACGGAATTGTTGTATATTTTAGTGCCATCGTAAAAAATACTGATGTTCTGATCAAACGGTACTGCGGTTATCGTTTTGGTGAGTAAAATTTCAGTCGAGCCTTTTTTTCTGACTTTCAAAGCGGCCTGCTGATCTTTTACGGTAAGCAGGGTTTTTACGTTAATGCCTCCTGCAGGCGGGCTGGCTATTAAACTGTCTTTATACAGATATTCAAGCTCGACGTTACTTGCACCGGTAACGTTTAACTGAATAATCTTAATGGTTTCGGGGTGGAGTAGTTCTGCCTTGCGACAGGATAAACTTAATGCGGCGATAGCCGAAAGAAAGAAAAGGGTAAATATTTTAAGTTTCATATAAAGGTTACTTATCATTTAAAACGGCATTGTGCTGTTTTTATCATAAAGAGACCGTACCCACATGGGTACAGCCTCTTTTGATTAAGAGAGAAAAAATTAGAATACAAGTTTTGACCAACCAGCAGCCCAGCCTGGTAAAGTAACTGTAGACGGAGAACCTGGAGTATTGTACCATGGTTGCGAAACACCAAAAGCACTGGCATTAGTTGCATTAACTACTAAAGTGTTACTACCACCATCAACATAAGCACCAACAGCAGCTGTGATTGAATTGCTGAAACCGTGAACAGATGTGCTAGAGATATCTGAAAGACTTGCATTAGCATCACTATCGAAAGCAATACCAGTATTGTAACCAGAAACAATTACACCGATTAAACTAACTTCCGAACCTCTACGCTCGCGGATACCGTTACGGTAACCTAAACCAGCAATACCACTTGTATTTTCAGTTCCGAAAATGCTTACGTTTTGTAAAGTTGGGTGTGTTTTAGGGGTTAAGCTAAATGTACCATCTTCAGCTGGTGCATTGTTATCTGATTCGATACCGTTTGAATCGCTGTTACCACCGCTTGTGCTGTGTGTAGAGTTTTTATCTGCAATAGCAACACAGTCACTTAATATACCGGTAAAACCGTTATCAAAATCAAACTGGTCATCGTCAGAAGCAAGGGCAATTAAATTGCTTGGGCTAACTGTACCACCGAAAAATTCGAAACCATCATCAAGACCATAAGAAACCTGTACGTGATCGATAGTAGTACCGCTACCTACACCACCTAAAGTTAAACCGTTAACTTCGATGTTTGGTGCCAACTGGAAGCCCGCATACTCAATACGTACGTATTGGAAAGTACCACGGTTATCTTCGTCATTTGTACCGCCATAGTGGAATTTATCTTCATTGGCTAAACCTTCAATCAGTTTATCGCCAACGTTGATTTTAGCATTACCTAAGATAATTACACCACCAAAATCGCCAGGCGTACCAGTTGTACCTGCATTACCATCTAAAAGGTTACGACTGGTAAATACGATTGGATTTTCTGCTGTACCAATTGCATTGATGTTACCATCTTTTGCAATTGTTAAAACACCATTTTGTACACCTGGTGTATTTACCGAAGCTTTGATGTAAGTACCTGCCTGAATGGTTAAGGTTGCTCCATTTCTAACAGTTACTACGCCACTTAATTCGTAAACATTTCCTGCGGTCCAGGTTACAGAGCTGGTAATATCTCCGCTTACGGTTACTACCGGTAAAGATGATTGTGCGTAATCTGCTGCCGAAGTACTGCGGTTACCGAATGCATCAGAACCACCTTCGTTTTTTTTACAAGCTGTAAATGAAACAGCAACAATTGATAAAAGACCGATTAAATTTTTTAACTTTTTCATGTTTTTGTTTTCCATAGGATATTATTTCATATCCATGTTCATATAGGTTGATTTTTTTTGATCATCTGGGCTGGTTTATTCTATCTCTTTCTGTTTTTTTGAAATAAAATATATTTTGTGTCCAAATGGGTTGATTTTTTTTATCTTAGTGTTTCTTATCGATTTAACTAAGCATTGCTGTTAAAATCCCTGGGTTTTTAACAGTAGGTTTTTAAAATATTCGGGCTTTGTCCTGATTTGCCGTTCTAAGAGAAATGATCGGTTTAAACGAAGGGTTCTGATACAACCTTTCGTTTTTTTTATGGCTATACAGGAAACGATGTTCCTCCTTTCTTGCTAAATGGTGTAACCTTATTGATGTTGTTTTTCATGGTCGTTAAAAATTATAGGTAATGGAAGTACTGTAGGTACGGCCAAACTTTTGCGAAAACAGGATCTGATCACCCTCTTCCAATTTGTTCGTAAAACCTGGTTTTAAGCGAAATTTGGTGCTGTAATCGGCATTTACTTCATAATCGGGGTTAGGTTCGTAACTGCCGGTATTTCTGAAAATAATTGAAGCCTTGTTGAGCAGGTTACCAGCGTTTAGTCTGATTTCGAAGCGTTTTTTGTAAAATTTATAGCTTACCTGTGCATCGATCTGATCTCTCGGATTTTCATATTCAATATTGTTCAGCTCAGGGCCAACAAGAGTGGTTTTAAGTCCGGATTTATTGTACGCAATGTTAAAACCAAAATGTTCATCTAAATACTGTATGCCGGCGTTAATGAGATAGGGCGACTGGCCGTACATGTTTCTTTTCGTTTTGGCACTTACTACAATCTGTTTTCCATCTGCTCCGGTGGTTTTAAAAGTACCCACCACATCGGCCTTTTGCAGGGTGAGGTTGCCATAAAGGGTTAGGCGGGATAACAACGTATTGTTGCTGATAAAGCCCAGGTTTTTACGCAGCTCAAATTCTAAACCGTAAACCTTCGCTTCATCCGAATTTTGGATGTAATAAAAGCCACCGCCATTAGCTAAACTGAAAGTTACCTCAACAGGCTTATCAAATTTTTTGTAAAAGGCACTTGCCGAAATAATTTCGCCCAGGCCCGGGAACCATTCTACTTTAAAATCGTAATTTTTAATCTGGGTACTGGCCAAACCTTCGTTACCGAACTGGGCATCAAACATGGGATCGTACCTAAAAAACTGGCTGTTGTCCATCAGTTCAGGCCTGATTACCGCGTTAGAAAATGCAGCCCTGATGTTAATCTCTTTGGTAGGACTATAGGTCAGGTTAGCCGATGGTAACCAGCGCCATTTCTTTTCGGGAGGAAGTACGAAAGAACTGCTTCCCCTTACATTAATGTCATTCCTTAATTCGGTATACAGGTAATATTCGGCCCTTACTCCCCAAACCAAACGTAGTTTTTCGGCCAGGCGGTTATCGAGCATTGCATAACCTGCCTGGGTAAGGCTTTTCCCTTTATAACCATTTAAAAAGTACGAATTGATAAAATAATTATAACCGTTGTTACCGATTTTAGCCGGATCGATCATAGCTCCAATTGGTATATACCTCATGCTATCGGGTATCGATGCACTTTGCACCAATGAGGCGATCTGCCAGTTTAAGGAACCTTCTTTGCGTATGCCGAAATAACCGGCTTTGATGATGTTATTTAAAGGACCCGTTTTAAAAGGCATGCTGGCATCTCCGCTCCAGGAGAAGTGGTGTTCGTTGTTACTGTAGTTGTGGCGCGATGTAGGTTTAATATATCCTTCCCGCTGCGCACTGGATTGGTAAAAATATTCGTAATCGTTGCCAGCTTTTGTCAGGTTTTGGGTGGCAATACCTAAATCTTTCTCCGTGCGGTCTATCGATGTTCGGGATAGGTTCCAATCTAATTTTACTTTACCAATCTGGTGCTGGCCGTTTAATTTGTTCTGTAACAGGTCGGTATAGGTAGGGTCGTCGCTTTCGATAATCCGGTTTGGTTTTACGCCAGCCGCAAATAAATTTGTACCCTGATCTGTATCGTATCCAATGGTTTGAACCAGGTCGTTATTATAAATGTGGGTGTAGGTATTGCGGAAACTAAACCTGTTTTGCTCTAGTTGTAAACCTACATTTAGCATGGCTGCCAGTGTGGTATTAAACATGTATTTAGCACCGGTGTTGGTAGTGCCGGCGTTCCAGTCGCTGCGGGTTTGTTGCTCAATGGTGTTAATATTCTGATTGTTGCGGTAATTTAGCGCTGCGGTAAAGCCCAGTTTTTTGTTGCCGGTGGTATCGATGCCAATTAACCTGCCTATCGTAAACTGATAGTTTTGCGATGGGGCAGTTTTGTATTTGTACATCGTAAAGTTATCGTTGGTAAATTTTTGGCTCTGCGCAATGAGCATTTGCTGGTATTGCTCATCTGTAAGCGTATTGTTAGGCACAGTTGTACGCTCGGTTTGCTGCAAATCAGCAGGGAATTTTCGCCTGCCATCGTCAAAGCCGAAATAATCATGTTTACCACGTTTATGGCTTAAAAAGTCTTTCCCTGTGCTTTGGTCGTTATAGGAGGTACCAATGGTAAAACCCATAAAATTCTCGGTAGGGATATCTTTGGTATTAATTTGTATTAAACCGCCACCAAAGCTGCTGTTCATGTCGGGGGTAACGGTTTTACTGACCACAACATTATCAACCAAACTTGTGGAAATTAAATCGAACGAGAAATTGCGGGTCTGGGCTTCTGTACTGGGTAAGGTAATTCCATCCAGTTGTGCAGTATTGTATCTTTCGCCTATACCGCGTACCAAAACCAGCTTATTATCTATGGTGCTTACTCCGCTAATGCGTTTTAAACTTTCGCCTATATTTTTGTCGGGTGTTCTCGAAATTTGTTCGGCACTGATGCCGTTGCTGATCTCTGAGGCATTTTTCTGGCGGGCCAGCAAACCTTCAACCGAAGCTTTTTTGTAACTGGCGGTTACAATAACCTCCTGCAAGCCTTTGGCATCGGGTTTCAGGGAAATATTTAGCGGTGTACTTTTATCTGCTTTTACCTCTACATCGCTAATGCGCTGGGTATTAAAAGAAATGTAACTGATTTCTACCGTGTATTTTCCAGGTTCGGCTATCAGTGTATAGCTACCATCGCTGGCGGTTTGTGTAGCTTTTCCTGTTTCGATTATTTTGATCGATGCACCGGGTAATGTTTCGCCTTTTTCATCGAAAACTTTTCCCGATATCCTTCCGGGTTTTACCGGATCGGCCATTTTGTAAAGCAATATGGTATTTGCATCGGCAAATTTGAATGCTACCCTGGTACCTGCAAGTATTTTTTTCAGTACCTGATCTACCGGCATGTTTTTTACTTCGAGGTTAATCTTTTCTTTTTCGTTGAAGATTGACCGGTTATAATTAATTGCATAGCCTGCTTTCTTTTCTAATAAGGTAAGGGAAGCAGGAATATTCAGATTGGTAATGCTGAGGCTTAAACCTGCTTTGGCAGGGGTTTGCATGAAACCGTGCGCTGCGCCCTGTTTAAAAAGAAAGAGGCATAACAGCATGGCAGCAAGGGCAGGCCGGCAATCAAAATTGATAATATATTCTTTTATATATTCATAAAACCCTATTTTCATGGGTTCAAGATGTTTTTTAATGTTCACGTGTTAAAAACTTTTGTTTTAAGAGCCCGACTGTTAGCGCAGTCTGGCTCTTTGTTCATGTTTAGCAGTTTAATTGTTTTTTATAGGTATTTCCGGTAGTGTTTTGCGCGCTTTGCGCTATAATTGTAGCTAACCTATCATTGGCAGCCCTCCCCCCATACGGTAATTGTTTTGTTGTTCGTGTTTATTTTATAGTGTAAATGTTTGCCGCTCATGATGCTGATCTGCTGCATAATGTCGTTAATGCTTTTGTTTGAAAAGGTGGCATTAAAGGTGCATTGGGCAAGCTTGGCGCCTTTTAAATCGAAGTGTACATTGTAATATCTTTCCAAACTTTTAAGCATTACGGCCAGTGTTACATTTTTATAGGCAAATGTGTTTTTAATCCATGCATTTACTGTTTCAACTGGTGCTGTACTGATGCTGTGGCGCTGCTCTTTCAGGTTATAGCTGATTATCATGCCCGGGGTAAGGCGCGAGAGTTCCTTTAATTTCCCCTGGTTCAGTGCCGAAACCTTAACTTTTCCGGTACGTACGGCTACGCTAAATGTGCCATCCTTAGGGTAGGCATAAATGTTAAACGATGTGCCCAGTACCTGGGTTTGCATTTGTCCGCTGTGTACAATGAAAGGGCTGGTGGTATCGCGCTTTACTTCAAAAAATGCTTCTCCTTCCAGTCTGATATTGCGCAGTGTACCTTTTACAAAGTGTGCCGGCCAGGTAAGTTTACTGCCTGCACCGAGGTAAACAACCGAACTATCGGGAAGTACCAGTTTTACTTTTTCGCCTTTTTGCGTGGTTTTGCTTAATAAGGCAATGGTTTGGGCGGCCGGACTCTGTATTTGTTTGTACCTGTACCAGCCAAATGCTGCCGAAACAATAATCAGGATAGCAGCTGCATACTTTAGGCCTGGGTATAAGTTTCGGGTTTTGGCAACTGGTTTTTCTATTTTATTCCAGATTTGGCTAAGTCCATGTGTGGCTTCTGGCGAATAATCTGCGCTGCCTTTTTGCTGGTTCCATGCTGCTTCCATTAGTGCATGAAATTCGCTGTCTTCGTTTGCGGGATTGGCCAGATAGCGCATGAGGGTGTCTTCCTGCTGCTGATCGGTTTTTCCTTCAAGGTAGCGTTTAAATAAAAGCTTTATGTTGTCGTTCTGTTCCACTTTTTATGCTGTAAACTAAATACTCAATGTGCTGAGCTATAGTATATATGTTTGAGCGGAGGGATACGGCTATAAGGAAAATGATTTTTTTTATTTTTTTCGAAAGAGGGATTCAAATAATAATAACCAATATGCAATAAACAATTATCAAACGGGGTTGGAGATTTAAGCTACAATTGAACCAATACTTAAGCTAAGTGGCATACGGTCCTTCGACTACGCTCAGGGTGACAATCGTGTTTAAGTTGTGTGTAATGAGTTTGGACCGGATTAAACTATGGGTTAGCCTAATGGACCAATGACAAATGAACCAATTAACAAAACACAATCAGTAAGAGCGATAAAATAGTTTCGGGGGAGTAGGTTTTAAAATACCTCCTCATGATACCCAGCGATTTTTTGAGGTGGTTGCTTACGGTATTTTTAGAGATACCCATCAATTGCGAAATTTCTTCGTGTGTATGGTGATCGTTCCGGCTCAGGAGGTAGATTTTTTTTACCTGTGGCGAAAGGCAGTCGATGGCTTCCTGTGCAATACGTTTCGATTCTTTAACATCGAGTTGTTCTTCTATGGCATTAAACGATTGTTCTTGTTTGATGTTTTCGTTCTGATAACTTTTTTCGCGCGCTTTTTTCCGCAATGCACCGAGGAAATTATTTTTGATTAGCGTATATAAAAAGGCTTCGAAATTTTTTTCGGCATCTATTTTGGTCCTGTTTTCCCATAGCCTCACAAACGTATCTTGTGTAAGTTCTTCGGCTTCTTCGTGGTTACGGCTAAAATGATAAGCATAACCATGTAGTTTCTGGCGGTAAAGGTGATATATTTCGTTAAAGGCAGCCGAATCTCCGGTCCTTACTGCATTTAGAAGCTTTTTTTTCTTAAAATCATCTAACTTTTCCATGAGTAGCGGTTATAAAGGGCAAGTTAGCCGTCGCGTTTGAAGTTAATGTTAAGCCAATAAAACCTTTCTTATCGAACCTGACGGTGGGTTATTACCATGCTGTTGCGGGCGGCATTTGCCCTCGAATCCATTAATACCACCCCGGCCTGAAAGCCCGTATTTAAACTGATTTTGGGCGAAACTACGGCTGTAGTGCTTTTGCCGGTAGCACGGGCAAGGGCAGCCTTAAGCATCGGGTCGGCTGTATCCCCAAAGGAAAGAAGTGGGAGTATGGCCAGTTCGTTGATGGTTATATCGGGATTAATTCCGGTGTTATAGCTACCATTACCACTGGCATTAAAGAGTTTGTAAACAATGGGGTGCATTTCCCAGTTAACCAGTTTAGGTATGCGGGCATCAAATATCTTAAACGAGGCTTCATCTTTACCTCTTGTTTTTTCGCCGATTTGTACCACTTGTATAAAAGGCTTCAGGTTGTTAATCATCACCTCTGATGCGGAAGCGGTAGCAGCTGTGGTGAGGATATAAACCCTGCTTAGCCCAAGGTTGTATTGCAAAAGGGTATTAAAGTTTACGGTGCGGTCGAAAGTGGCGGCAGTGCCAATCGATTCGGTTTTAGTGCCTCCGTTTTTATTGCCTTTATAAATGATAAATGGTCTGTCGAACGAAACATTTTGTGCAATCATGGCGCAAATGGCAGCCGCTTCGGCAACCTGGCCACCAGCGTTGTAGCGCAGGTCTAAAATAAGATCGGATACGCCCTGACTCTTGAAATTACTGAACACCGTGCTGAGCGAGCTGGCCAGGCCCGGAGTGAAATCGATAAAATACAGGTAGCCAATTTTTTTTCCATCGCTTTCTATTACTTTACTGATTTCGCGTTGATCGAGTATTATACCTTTGGCGAGTTCAAGCGTTCGGGTATCTGCCCAAATACCATTGCTTTGTTCGGCAAGCGTAAGGGTAAAACGGTCGCTGCTTAAAATTTCCTGTTGCAGCGCCTGGACATTAGCTGCTGTTATGGTTTTTGCATTGATTTTACTGATATAATCGCCACGTTTTAAGCCAGCACGTGAAGCAGGTGAATCTTTTAGTACTACTTTAATTAAGCCAACAACTTTATCACTGTTCTGATCGCTGATGATTGTGTAATCGAAACCAAAATTCCTGTTGCTTGCAGGCGCTGTAGCAGCATCATTGGGTATGGTGATGTAAGAGAAACGATCGGCTGCGTTGCGCACTGAACTGAAAAAATTAAGCGGCGATTGATCAATTTGGGGATTGCCCGGTAACTGATCATTCCAATAGTAATAACGTTTCAGGCTGTCCAGAATCCAGGTGTTGATGTTTTCGTTACTGCCAGCAGGGTAATCGGGTTTTGAGCTGTCCTTTTTGCACGATAGCAATAAGTTGCTGCATAGCAGTATGAAACATAATTTTTTAAAGCAAGAGGAGTAGAGAGAGGGAGCCATTGTTTTTCGAGATTGATATGCAAACTTAAAGCTACTAGTGTTAACAGGGGATTAAGTTTTTAAAGCTTAAGGACTAAAGTTAAATGAGTATCGAAATTGGGTTAGTGCAGTGGATAGTAATCGATAACGGTAGCTATTTGAAGCGTAACGGAGCTAAGTTTAAGCCTCAAGGAAGCATTTTGATTGATAACGGTGTTAGCTTGAATACTAATGGAAGCACTTTGAACTGTAACAGAGCTAAATTGGACAATAACGGGGCTAATTTGATTGGTAAGCTGGCTTTGTTGAACGATAACGAAGGTAATTTGACAGGTAACGGAAGTATATTGAACAGTAACGGGATAGTATCTTTACCAGCAGTGATTGTTTTGCTTTACAACTTTAGGTATATAAGCATTTGTGATGTAGGGACAATAACTGTTAAGTCTATGCTAAGGGTATGATGTGGAAGACAAGGCTGATTAAATACCGGCTTTAATAAATTCAAACCGATAATTTTAAAAATGGCATATTTAGGCTCACGGATGCATTTCTACAGGAGCTTATTTTCGCAGACCCTAAGTGAAGAAAATTTTAAAGTTTACCGTTATACCTCGATTAAGAATATAGTGAAAGAAAATGTTTTTAAAACGGAACAACGGTATAAGGCTGATAAAATAGCAAAAGGTATAAAAGAGGAGGATATAAAGTTATCGGATAATCGGGACATCGCCGAATATTATAGAAAGGTACTGCTGCAAAATGATGTTTTAAAATGGGACACTACCAAAGTAGACTATAAACAGTACTTATCTTTTGATAGTGTAAAAAACAAAATGATTTTTAAGTTAAGCGATACGCTGATGGTTGTGTATAAGCGTGATTATAATCAGATTGCCAACCTTACCCGATCACACGTTGCTACTGGCCATGGTTATTCGGCTGTATTTTTAAAAACATTGATCTGTTTAAACAGTAAAGAAGATATCATTATAGATTCAGCGGGCTATGGCATTCCGAATATATTGCAGGCAAGTGGCGATATGGGGAACAGGCGACTTGCTGAGCAATTGCCATTCGATTTTGTTTATAGCCCTTAGAAGTTTTGATTTTAAAGGGCAAAGTAGATTAACAGGACATAAAAAAACCGTCCATTTTATGGCAGGTTTTATGAAAGCGCCAAATATTAAAGCTGGTAAGATTTGGTATAAACAGGACTTCTGTCTTTTATAATCCTCTCTGTACCCTGGTCTATCACTTTGCCGTCTACTTCAATTTTATAATCAACAGTAAAAGGTGTGGCACCAAATTCGAAACCGCCAAACTGAACACTGCCGGCAAAAAAGTTGCTTGCCGATTCCAGTACGATGGTTTTTCCGCCGTTAAAATCATCGGTACCTACTGTAATTACGGTGCCTTTTTTGGTTACACCATTTACGAGCCAATCAACTGAAGAAGCATCAGAGCGACCGCCCGCAACGTCTACATCAAAATAATCACCTTCGGCCTTTTTAAAATCACCGGATAGGGTAATGGTAATTTTTGCTTTTTTCCCGCCATTCGCAGCCGGATCGTCGCTTTTCTTTTTACACGAAAACAGCACGGTTACAGCAATCATAGCCAAAGCAAACTGTGTTATTTTTTTCTGAATTTTCATGGTTTTTGTTTTTAATTGTTAATCAAAAGGTAGTGTTCTCACTTATCGATACAAAGTAAGTCAATAGGTAAAAACACATCAATCGGTATAAAACAGTATTTTTTTCTACTGGTATTCCTGTATTTTTTAACGAAATTTTAGTTTGCCGTTTAAAGGCCGCATTTTTATGCGCATGAGAAAAATAAGCTGGCTGATGGTGTTTCTGCTATCCAGCCTACATCTATCTGCTCAATTATCAGCACAGGATAAAAAATATCTGGATAGTTTGAACCAGCTGGCCGTTAAAACCAAATCGGATAGTGTGCGGGCCGAGCTTTATTTTACGCTTTCTGATTATTGGGTAGACCGTGATTCGGTAAAAACGATCGACTATTTAAGTAAGGGGATTAAATACGGACAGCCTTATGCTTATCTGAGGGGACGCTATTATTACCTGCTGGCCGATTATTATGCTGCAAAGAACCCTGCGAAAAGCGAAATCAACTATTTAAAAGCCGATAAGGAACTGGCAGGTTTCAGCACCAAACGTGCTTATAAACAACGCGCCATGCTTTGGCATAATTATGCCTTATTGCACCAGCATGAGGATGATTTGAAAGCAACGCTCGAAATACTGATTAAACGGGTACTTCCCCTGGCCCAAAAGGGAGGTGATGAAGTGATGCTGGGTACGGAATACATTTCTATTTCGACTATTTTTATGAACCTGGAACAGTACGATAAGGCGGTAATGTATTCGCAAAACGGGATTAAGTATTTTCAGCATACACCACCAGGGCAGTTCTATTTACTGGTTAATGCTTACCTCACCACTGCCGAAAGTTATTATCATCTCGATAATATCGGGCAAACCAAAAAATACCTCGATCTGGCCAAAAGTGTGCTCAATAAATCAGAAAAAGTGGTTTCGCATTCGAATATGGAAATATTCTGGCTCAAGTATTACGAGGTTTTGGGTTGGCATTTAATCGAAATTAAACAATATGATGCTGCCCTCGAAAGTGTTGCAAAAGGAACTGAACTGGCCAAAAAAACAGAGAACAATTATTCGTTGCAGGCATTGGCCTTTAATCGTTACGATATTTTATTTGCCCAGCATAAATATGCCGAAGCAGAGCACTTGCTGCTACATTTAGCCGCACAAAAAGAAATCCATGCATTGGCCGATAACCGCCTGAAAACAGCCAATAAGCTGGCCGCTTTTTACCAGGCAACAGGTAATATGAAGGAGGCTTATCGGTGGCTTAAAAAAAGTAATGCGCTAAGCGATAGTATAAATGAAAGCAAACTGAAGACCGATATCAATACGCTCGAAATTAAATACCATGCGGCCGAGAACGAGAAAAAAATAGCTGGCTTAAGTGCCGAAAAGAAACAGAACCTGTTAACGCTAAAAAACCAGCGCTTAACCAACTGGTTGCTTACTGCGGCTATCATATTGCTGCTGGTACTGGCCGGGTTTATCTTCTTTTACTACCGGAGCTATAAAAAACTAGCTATACAGCGTGAAATAAACCTGCAGCAACAGGCTACTGAGCTGGCACAAAAACAAGAGATAGAAGTAACCAGGGCCATGCTCGATGCTGAAGAGAATGAGCGTAACCGTGTGGCCCGCGACCTGCACGATGGCCTGGGCGGCATGCTGGCCGGAGTAAAAATTAATTTATTAAGCTGGGCAAAGTACAATAAAAATATGGAAACACAGGATTTTGAACTACAACGTATTATCGGTCAGCTAGATGGCTCGGTTAATGAGCTCAGGAATATTGCCCGTAATATGATGCCGCAAACCTTGTTAGATTATGGTTTGGAAGCGGCTTTGAAAGAGCTTTGCGAGAGTGTAATGGACCGCGACCTTGAAGTTGATTTTCAACCCATTAATATCAGTAAGGATATCGGCCTCTCGCAGCAAATTAGCATTTATCGGATTGTACAGGAAATACTGGGCAATATTTTGAAACATGCTTGTGCAACCGAAATTTTATTGCAATGCAGCGAAAATCAACATCGTTTTTACATCACCGTTGAAGATAATGGCAAAGGTTTTGATGTGGAAAGCAGTAATCTCAACAATGGTCTCGGATTGGCCAATATCAGGAAGCGGGTAGAATATTTTAATGGCCGCCTCGATATTGCATCGATCATTAACGAGGGCACTACCATTAATATAGAGCTTGATGTTTGATACCGTAAAAAAGTCCAGAATTATTATCATAGATGACCATCCTTTAGTTTCGGCCGGATTGGAAAGCCTGTTGGCAAGGGAAGAGGATTTTGAGGTAATTGGTACTTTTGCTTTGGGCCTTGCGGGACTGACGTTTTTAACCCAAAATGAAGCGGATATAGTTATTCTGGATATTTCGCTGCCAGATGTGAATGGGGTAGACCTCTGTTTAAAAATAAAGTCGCTTTTACCACAATGTGATGTGCTGGCCCTGAGCAACCATGCGGAAAGGACGCTAATGATGCAGATGTTACAGCATGGCGCTTCGGGTTACCTGCTTAAAAATGCACCGATTGATGAGATCATTAATGGTATAAAAGATTGTTTAAGGGGCGAAATGGCTTTTAGCAAAGAAGTAAAAGCCATTATGCTTAAGCCATCTGTAAACGAACTGGGAGCAAGACCCAAAATAACAAAACGCGAGAAACAGGTTTTAAAGCTAATTGAAGAGGGTAAAACCACAGCTGCCATGGCCGATTTGCTTTTTGTTAGCCCCTTAACTATCGAAACCCACCGCAGAAACCTGATGCAGAAATTTGGCGTAAAAAACGCCCTCGAGCTGATCAAAACCTCACGCGAACAATTGTTGCTTTGATGATTAGTTTAATTGGTTAATTGTTTAAACTGGTTAACTGATGCAAACGCCCAACCCCAGTTTAGCTTAAAAATACTTTCATAAACTAGAATGGTTCTCCTCTAAAATCATTGTGAACTGGCCGGCATGGCAATCTATCTCTACGCGTTCATTGATTATTAGTCATTAGTGAATTGGTAATTAGATTTTGCTTCACAACTTCGGTCTAAAACACCACTTTTCCGCCCTGTATAAGCGATTTAACCGGCGAAACCCTTGATACGGCTTCGGCCGAACAGCTGGCATCTACCAATACTACATTGGCTTTATCGCCTGCTTTTGGCCATTGTCTGTCTCCTTTATCACTTAGCGGTACAATATTGCCTGTAGCCAGTTTTAAAATGCGCGAAAGATCAAATTCGGTGCGGTAACCATAAATCTGTGCGGCAAGATTTGCTTTTTGTAAAATACTACCGGTACCAAAAGTGCTCCAGTGATCTACAATACAATCGTTACCTGCCACAACATCTACACCATATTTGTACAAAGTGGGTATCGGCATCGGCGTGCCCGACATTGGGATCGTAGAGGCAATACCCATTTTAGCTGCGCCCAGTTTTTCGGCAATTTCTTCTGTTTTGGCTTTATCTAAATAACGTAAAGCAAAGGCATGGCTTACAAAAGTTTTGCCTTTCAATACCGGGTTTTCCATTACTTTGGCTATCAGGTATTCGATGGTTTTAATGCCCGGTTCGCCCGATTCGTGCAGGTGGATATCGATGCCTTTATTATGATCGAGTGCGAGTTGGATTACCAAATCCATGTGCTTTTCGATGCCACCATCAATGCTGGTAGGATCGAGTCCGCCAATAAAATCGATATCCATTTTGGCTGCTTCTTTCATTAACTCAGTTGATTGGGTATAATAAAGCCCATGTTGCGGAAAAGCTACCAGTTCGGCCTGAAACGAATCTTTTTTATTTGCTAAAGCCGTTTGCAGGTGTTTTAAGGAGTCGAGTTTAGAAGTAGGCTCTATGTTAACATGTGAACGGGCATAACCTGTTCCGTACGATTGCAGCAGTTCGATCAGCTTTTCGGTACGTGTAACAGAGGTTTTTAACAGTTCAGGTATAATCTGTTGCTCAAAGGCAATCATATCTTTTACACTCCTGTTTTTCTTCAGGTGTGCCTGCCATGGTAAACCATAATAAGTTTTATCGAGGTGGATGTGCATATCCTTAAAAGCAGGTAGCATTAACCATCCTTTGGCGTCTATGGCTTTCGCATTGGGTTGGTTGGGTGCAATGCTTTTAATTTTGCCGCCCTCAATCTCAACCATAAAAAGCTCGGTTTTGGTATGAATCACATCTTCACCATCGTAGTCGAAACCGGTTTTGAGTCTTACATTTTTTAAAGTGTAGCTTTTACCCAAAGGTTTGCTGAGTGTGTTTTTTGCAGCATCTGCCTGTCCGGCAGAAAGCAAACAGCTACTTGCCAATAAAATAGAAGAGCTTTTAATAAAGTTTTTTCGCGTGATGGGTTGTGGTGTCATATACGGTTAAAATCTGAACTACAAACATAACATACCGCTGATTTTTATAAGCGTAATATTTATCTGAAAAATTGTACCATTTATTACTTTGGAGGTTAACTGATTAATTGTTGAAATCGGTTAACTGTACCCGACAGATTGCTTCAGGCGAAATCGTAAGCTCGTAATATCTATCTGTTTTAATTGTTTATTACTAAAAAATCTGCGTTTCTTTTCTGTGTAATCTGCGGGAAAGCTTTGTACCCTGCTTCCGCTCTCCGCCTAATATCACCAGCTCTGCAAAATTCCATTTTTCCGTATTTTTCTGTCATGCTGAGTTTGAATTTATTTTATAAAATCAATATTAGTGACAACCCTTTGGGGGCGTCGTTCCTCCTCGTAATGACGATTCTTCTACGGGGGGCAATGGTAGTGCAGCCTAGGCAGTGTTAACTGAAAAGCGATTAGTTGTTTAAATGCTTTCTAAACTGCTTGGGGCTAATATGAGTATGCTTTTTAAAGAATTTAGAGAAATAGGCCATATCATAAAAACCAAGATCGAATGCAATGGCCTTAATGGGGTTTTCGGTGGTGAGTAATATCCGTTTGATTTCGAGGATTAATCTTTCATGAATCAGTGCAGTAGCTGAAACATGAAAATGCTTTTGGCAAAGGATATTGAGGTAATTGGCAGAAATGTTTAGCTGACCGGCATAATAAGAAACAAGTTTTTCGCTTTTATAATGCTTATCGATCAGCGCCAGGTATTTAAATAAAACCGGTTTGCTCTGGTAAACGGTTTGCTTATTAAAAATGGTTTCGGCCTCGCGACTAATCATTAAAGCAATGAGCCTAAGCCTGGTTGTAATTATTTCGGCTAAACTATTTGCGGCTTCCAGTTCGGCTTTTACCTGTTTAATTTCGTGTAAAATCTGCTCAAATGTTGCCTTACTCAGCTTAATAACCGGGTAATTTTGGTACAGCATTAAAGAAAACCGCAATGAGTTGGCCAGCGTTTCAAAAGTTTGCCGGTTAATCATAATCTGGTGTGCTACCGTGTTAGCACCCAATTTCCATTGGTGTATCTGCTCGGGGAAAAGCAGGTGCAGTTGATACTCTTCGACCGGGTAATCTATAAAATCGATGCTGTGGCTTCCGCTGCCTTGCTCAAAAAGCATAAACAGGAAAAAATCGTGTTTATGGGGCTTTTCAATATGCCTTTCGCCTTCAATGTAATGGTACAACAAATCGTTCCCCGGATGCTGATCAGGCGAAAATTCGTTGATATCGAGTATTGGAAAGTGCGGTAGGGCAGGCATGGGCGAAAGTTACGAATTTATCTGTCAATGCTTGTAGATAGGATGGAACGGTACTGCTGAGGACATCTGAACACAAAAAAAGCAGATCTGGTTATTTAAAACCAAAGCCAGCTACCGAGCTTTGTGATATAACCAATGGAGTTCAGACAGTCTTTTAATTGAGGAAGTTGGAGGTCCGGAGTCAGAAGTTTGGTTTTTTTTTAAACGCTTGCTACTCAGGTGTGCTTAGGTGTCTCAGGTGGTTTAAAGTCGGGGATTGGAGGTCCGAAGTCGGAAGTTTGGCGTTTAGCTTAAAGATGTCGTCATTGCTAGGTACGAAGCCCGCCTGCTGCAGGCAGGCAATCCTACTATTATGGGGGGGTAAAAAGCACTAATTCAATTTCAACTAGCGATCGTTGTAAGATTGCTTTCCCGATTAAGCGGGACAGGCTGTCGTTCCTTCTCGCAATGACGGGTATTCTACCGGAGCCTGTTAATGGCAGCTCCCCGAAAAATCTGGAAAAGTAGTCGAAGGATTTCCATCAAATTAAGAAGGATTTAAACGCACTTATATGGTAAAACAACCAATATCTACCGCAACAAAAGTACCGCAATTAATAAAGCAGAAATGACCAGAATAAAGATAATCATCGATTTAAAATCATCGCTTTCCTGTTTGTCTTTATCGTTATCCTCTGCTATTTTTTCCTGCTTTTGCTTCTCCCAATTTAACATGTAATCCATAGGTGATCTGTTTATACAGTAAGTCTGACTACAGATCAACTTGATGGTTTAATATGCGAAATGTTAAATTATTTATCCCACCATACCCGGGCTGTTAAAATATCGCCGCCGTTTAAACGGCTAACGGCTTCTTTATAATTGGTGGTATTGTTTAAAATCTCTGTCGACAGGTAAATCATCCGCCGCGGAATGGTTGCATTGGTGGTATTGCCCGGATAATTTACAGGCGTAAGTAGCGGATAACCACTGCGTTTCCAGTTGAGCCATGATTCGATAAAGTTAAAATTGGTGCCGGTGGCCAGCCAGTATTGGGTATTAATCGCATTCAGGCTGTTCTGTTCATCGCTTTCATTCAAAGGATTATGCGAAACATAACTGTCGATAGTGCCCTGCGTAATTTTCCCGACCTGATCTAACTGTGCCAGCGATTGTAGCGCTGCTGTAAGACCGTTGGCATAATGGGAGGCAGCTGTACCCATTACATTCCAGCCCCTTACTTTAGCTTCGGCGAGTAAAAGTTCTGTTTCGGCATAAGTGATGATAAAAATCGGACCACCTAATTTGAGGTACAGGGCTGTTTTCGGTCGCGAGTATTTTCCCAGCGGGGCAAAATCAGCGCCGGTTCCGGTACCACCCGGGTAGCCAACTGCGTTACGTACATCTGTTGGCCCTTCCTGCAAATCGAGACCATTGGGAAGGCCCAGTTGCACAGCCGGATCGCTATTGCCGGATAATTTTTGATCGGCGTTATTGGCCAGTCCGGCTTGTGGAACTTCCCCAATTACGCCTAAACGCGGATCGTTGGTTTTACGGAGCTGATCGATCAGTGTTTTACTCCAGCGTACTTCGCGGTAATCAGAAAAGGTTCTTAAGGCCAGCGAAGTTCCGTTCTGGCTGTTAAAAGATGAGGCATCGGTAACAATAATGGCATTATCATTAATATCGGTAAAAGTATTGCCTGCACATTTTTCGGCCCATATTTTAGCCTTTTCGGGATTAACTTTCGTCAAACGCATGGCCATGCGAAGCAAAATGGAGTAACCTAGTTTTTTCCATTTGATGATATCGCCTCCATAAAAAAGGTCGGCGGTAGGTTTGGGTTTTAGCGGATCGAGGTTTTGAATGGCTTTTTCCAGGTCAGTGAGCATCGCATCGTAAATATCTTCCTGTTTATCGTATCTCGGATATTTAATGCCTTGCATGGCTTTGGCAGCATCAAAGTAAGGTACATCGCCGTAAGTATCGGTGATGCGCTGCAAAATCAGAATGGCCATAATATCGCCAATGTTAATCAGGTTGCTGTTTGTTTCCTGGTTTTTAAGGTTGGCCAAACGCTGCATTTCGCGGATTACCGAGAGCTGCAGGTAACCTTCTTCAAAAATACGTCCCTGGTAATCGGTAAAGTTGGCTACGTTAATGTATTTATCGCCGTTGTTGTAGTAGTAATAGGTTGAAGCCAGCAATTGCATCATGGTACTTTGGTAAACCAGCTGGTAGTAACCAATATTGCCATATTTTAATTGTGCAGTAGAAAGCAGTTCGTTGGGATCGTAATCTTTTTCGGGAATTTTGGTGGTATCGGTGTTAATTTCATCGAGCTGCGCTTTTGAGCATCCCGTAAAGATGAAACATACCATCAATGCGACATAAATCAGGTTGTTTTTCATCTGTTATTTAAATTTAAAGTTAAAATTGATGCCAAATGTTCGCGTGGCAGGTAAGGATGCACCTTCTATGCCGGCATAGGCCAATATGGGTGAAAACTCAGACTCGGGGTCGATGTTTTTGGTGTATTTAAGCAAAGTAAACAGGTTGCGGGCAACTAAATCAATAGAAATGCTTTTAAACGGGGTTTTGAGCAAGGCGTTCGGATTAAAGACATAACCCAGTGTAGCTTGTCTGAATTTGATAAAACTGCCGTTTAGTACGGATAAGGCCGAAATGTTACTGGCCAGTTCAGGATAGTAACTATATGCCGGCACGTTAGTGGTGTTTTTGGCGCCGTTTTCGTAAACGCCATCTACAACTATACCTGTTTCGCGACCAACTAGTGTAGCTTTGTTCAATCCGTTTACGTAGGAGTAGTTTTCGGTTGCTGATAAAATTTTATTACCAAACCTAAAATCAATCAGGAAAGAGAACTGGAATTGTTTAAAAGTAAAACGGTTATTAAGTCCGCCGTAAAAAGGTGGGATAGTGGTACCCATGGGCACAAAATCGCCACGTTTGGGGATCCCATCACTGCCCACAATAATATTTCCCGAGGCATCTCTTTTATAATCGTAGGCCATAATTTGTGTAATTGGCTTGCCAACTACCAAAGCAGTATTGGCATTTAGCGGACGGTAAGCGCCTGTTAAGGTATAATTGCTGTTGCCGTCTATCGATAACAATGTGTTTTTAACGTAGGTGAAGTTGAAATCGATATCCCATTTCTTATTTTTTTGAAGGATAGGGGTATAAGTAATTGCAGTTTCGATCCCACTGTTGCGCGTTTTACCCAGATTAACATAGGCAGAGGTAAAACCGGTAGTTACTGATTGTTTGGCGTTGATGATTTCGTTATTGGTTACCCGATGGTAATAAGTTAAATCGAAAGTCAGCCTGCTTTCAAAAAACTTCAGGTTAAGGCCGGCTTCATATTCATCAAGGGTAAAGGGTTTTAGATTGTAATTGGGCAAGTCTTTAGCGAAATCGCCAAGGGGCACGCCATTAATGTTATCGTTGGAGGCATAGTAAATCTGCGTGGTGTAAGGGGTGGTTGGCTCGCCACTGGTACGGGCATAATCTAAGCGGAGTTTACCAAAACTGAGGTTTTTGATGGATAGCAGATCGGAAAAGATAAAACTGCCCGAAATACCCGGAACAAATATACCCCTGTTGTTTGAGGGCAGGGTAGAATATACATCGTAACGCCCTGTTAAGGAAAAATTTAGCAGTTGTTTGTAGGCCAGATCGGCAGTAAAGTAAGCCGATTCGGTTACGATTTTTGAAATAGCATGGATGCTGCTTTTGGTTACCAGGTTTTCGGGGGTATACAGGTATGGTATAATAAATTGCGAACCAACTGTTTTATCGGTAGCACCATTTCTTTCGCGGTAATTTGCGCCGAGCGAAACATCTAAATTGATGTTTTCATTGATATTCCGGTTTGCGGTGAGCAAGAAATCTGTATTAAATTCAGACGTATGCAGCGTGTCGAGTTTGTTAATCCCGCCCTGCCGGTTTACCGAAAAGGCAGTTCCTGTTGGTAAAATGCTCAGGAGTTGATCATTGCTAACATCATAACCCATTCTGCCCTGTATGGCCAGCCAGTTATTGAACTGGTACTTTACCGAGCCCGACGAAATGGAACGATTGCGTTTTGCATAATCGGCCTGACGGTTAAGCAAAAAATAGGGATTGGTTTTATATTCATCGGCATTCCAGCGGCTTTCGTTGCCATTGGTTTCATCGTAACCAGGTGCCAGCAGCGATTGGTCTAAACTGGTGGCCAATGCTGCAATGCCGTAATTGGCGTTTAATGGCCCGTCGCTGAGGTAGCTTTTATTTTTATTGTTTTCGTAAATATAATTGCTGTTAAAACCAATGGTAAGCTTTTTCGACAGGTCGAAAGAACCGTAAATATTAAGAGTTTTGCGGTTCAGGTGGCCGTTTTTTAAAATCGAGCTATGGTCGAGGTTAGAGGCTGAAAGGCGGTAAATACTCCGTTTTGTGCCACCCACCAGCGAAATGGTATTGGTAAAGGCTGGTGCAACCCGGTAAAAATTTTCGATATTGTTTTTAGCTGGTAAATAAGGCTTAGACGAGCCATCTACCTGTGGCGAAAGCTTGCCATCCATTTTTTCTCCCCAACTCGAAATGCCTGTTGAAGTAGCGCCATAAAAATCGGCCGGGCGCTTGTTTTGGGCTCCCTGACCATACACATATTGAAAATCGGTGTTGTTTACCGGGCTATCGAAAGAAAGATTGGAATTATATTCGAATGATGAGGAAGCATTTTCTTTTCCACTCTTTAAGCTGATAAGGATAACACCATTGGCGGCCCGAGCTCCATATAGCGCTGATGCCGCCGACCCCTTCAGGATGGTAACGGTTTCAATATCATCAGGATTAATGTTGCTGATGCCGTCGCCATAATCGGCACCGCCATATTCGTTGGCACTGCCGCGAATACTGTTATCGATTGGCAGACCATTAATTACAAACAGGGGTGAGGCGGCACTCATACTGGCCACACCTCTGAGTAAAATGCGAGCCGAAGAAGAAGGGCCACCGTTAGTGCCATTAATGCTTAAACCGGCAACACGGCCCTGTAACGATAGAATAAAATTAGATTCGCGTGCCTGGGTTAACGTTTCGCCGGGCACTACGGTTACGGCATAACCTATTTTGCGGTTGTCTTTTTTAATGCCAAGGGCGGTTATTACTACCTCTTTCAGGTTGGTAGCGGTATCGATAACACCAGGGCTACGCCCGAGTTCTTTAATTACAATAAGCTGATTAGGTAACAGGGCATAAGTATAGCCGCTATTTTTTAACAGTTGGGTTAAAACATTAGTCACCTCAGCGTCCTGCACTTTTAAGGTAATAAGGCGTTGCGGGATTTTCGATTCGCTAAAAACAAAGCGGTAGCTGGTTTGATGCTGAATGGAATCGATTACACTTTCGAAGCTTACGGCTTTTACATTGAGGCTAACTCGGGTTTGAGCGTAACTATTGAGGCAACAGAACAGGCATAATAAAAAAAATAATTTCGAAATCAGCCTCATAACAACAGATCAACCCCCGGTTTAACAACATCAGCGGTAAATGTAAACAGTTTGATCTTTTATTTTATAATTAAAATGTTCAATCATCTTTAGCGCATCGAGCACTTCGGTAATACTTTCCTGGGTAAACTGGCCGGTAAATTTCAGATCTTTCAGCTTTTCGTTTTCGAAAATGATCTTTATGCCATACCACCTTTCAAACTGATTGGTAATGGAAGCGAAATCACTGTTTTTAAATGTAAGCCTGTTGTTGGTCCACGAGGTTTCAATAATCGTACTGGGATCTTGTCCTGCAAAATAATGTAGCTGCTCCATACTGGCCTCTTTTTTCTGGTTGTGCAGTACAAATTTATCGTTGGGTTGCAGTACGAATTTTTGGCTGGTATTCTCATTTAACTGAACTTCTACACGGCCTCTAATTAGGGTTGTTTCGGTAAAAGCATCGTTTTTATAAGCTTTCACATCAAAGGCAGTTCCCAAAACCTTTACCTGTATTTTATCGGTATGGATAATGAAGGGGTGCTTCGCATCTTTCTTTACATCAAAAAAGGCTTCGCCACTTAAATAAACTTCGCGGGTATTACCGCTAAAGTTTGCAGGGTATTTTAGTTCGGAAACGGCATTTAGGGTTATTGTGGTACCATCGGCCAGGGTAAGTTTTTTAACCGATTTTGTGGGGGTACTGGCTAGCTTCCAAACCAGCTCAGCAGCAGGTTGGTTTGTTGTTAAAAAGGTTTTATAAACTAAGAAACCACAAGCCATTAGTACGATTACAGCAGCAACTTTTAACCAGATGCTGGAATTTGCTTTGGTTTTTAAGGGTAGTACTGTAGTTTCTTCAACAGGGCTAATCCGGCTAGTAATGCGATCAAAAACTTGATCAATATTTTGGCCCGGCGCTTCTTTTTTCGAAAAATAAGTACTTAAAGATTGATACTCCTGCTGATAACTTTCGCTTGATGCAAGCAGTGCTTTAAATTCGGTCGATTCTTCAGGTGAAAGTTCACCAGCCAGTTGTTTGCCAAGCAATTCTGTAAATCTTTGATCTGTCATTTTGTGTTTTACCCTTGTGTATTAATATAGTACTTAAAGATTTAAAAATTGCCTACAACATATTTAAAAAAGTGATGATTCCCAGTAAGATAACCATGCTGATGAGCTTTTCGCCTATTTCGGCGTTGAAACCGCTTGGCTTTTCACTTTTTAAAACCAGCCGGAGTTTGGCAATTGCCCTGAATAACTGGGTTTGCACTGTTCGCGGACTAATCTCCAGGATATCGGCCACTTCCTTATATTTTAAACCGTTTTCTTTAATTAACCTGAAAACCAGTTTAGCTTGTGCCGGAAGGGTTTCTATGGCGCTATCGAGTTTTTGGTGCAGTTCTTTCCGCTCCAGTAAACTTTCTGGTGTATAAGTCTCAACCGGATGCTGTGCTTCATTTTCGGCCAGATCGATAAAAGTCTTACCTGATTTTTTTTTCAGGTATTTTAATGATTGGTTTCTAACGGCCACAAAGAAATAGCTTTCGGGCTGCTGCACATGGGTGCTTGCTTTCCGGTTTTCCCAGCATTTCACGAAAATTTCGGCTATAATATCCTCGGCAGCTTCCTGATCGCGTACGTAATAAAGCGCCAGTTTATGCAGGCTGTTATACAAATAGCGGTAAAGCACTTCGAAAGATTTAATATCATCCTCGAGACAAATTCTGGTCCATAAAACAAGAAAATCTGGCTTGGCTACTTTCAATTTCTGCGACGCTATTTGGTTAAATATAAAGTAATAATAAAAATAATTATCAAAAAATGCATTTGCCTGTAGGCAGTTTTTCTTAAAAACAGATCATTGTTAATAATGCCGCTAAAGTTTTTGGCGGTTAATGTTAATGATAAAACTGTTTTAACCAATATAAACCCCTCTTAATCATGTATAAAGCACAAACTGATAGTTCAAGGCACGTTAGCGCTTTACTGGTAAAAGGATTTACCAAAGTTGCTAAAACTTTTAATTGCTTACCTCATTAAACCAAATAAATGACAACAAATAAATATGTTCTGGGTGTAGATATCGGTGGCTCGCACATTACTGCAGCAGTAATGGATATGGAAAGCAGGCTTATACTCGAAGATTCTTATACCCGTTGCCGGATAGATGCGCATGGAAAACCCGAAACCATTATCGAGAACTGGAAAGCAGCTATTGATTTGGCTTACGGCAAAGCAGGGCTGGAGATAGATAAGATTGGGATTGCCATGCCCGGGCCTTTTGATTATGAAAACGGTATTTCGCACATTGCCGGTAACGATAAATACGAAGCGTTTTATGGCTTAAACGTAAAAGAAATGCTGGCCAGTGCCTTGGGTATTGATGCCGGTAATATTTTAATGAAAAATGATGCGGCCTGCTTTTTAGCCGGCGAAATGTTTGCAGGTGCAGTTAAGGATTATGCCAATGTGATTGGCATTACCCTGGGTACAGGCTTAGGCTCGGCCGTGGCCACTTATGGCAATACCCGCGATGCCAATCTCTGGTGCGCTTCGTTTCTGGATGGCATTACGGAAGATTACCTCTCTACCCGCTGGTTCTTAAAACGGTATTACCAGCTTACCAGTGTAAATATCATCGATGTAAAAAGTCTGACCGAACTGTACGATGAAAGCGAAACCATCAGGACCATCTTCGATGAATTTTCGCAGCACCTTGCCACTTTTCTAATGCTGTTTTTGCAAGATACCCAGGCCGATGTTATTGTACTTGGTGGCAACATCAGCAATGCCTGGGCGCGTTTTTTACCTAATGTATTGAAAGCGTTTAAAGCCCATGGCATCGAAGTACCTGTGCGTATTTCGGAACTGAACGAGCGGGCTGCAATCGCCGGCGCGGCCAGCTGCTGGGAAAACCTGGCGGTAACCAGTTAGCATTTAAAATGAGCAACCTAAATATTATAAAGCATAACAATTAACCAAATAATAAATAAATCTTATCACCATGAGTATGAAAAGATCACTACAACTCACATGCTTATTGCTGTATGCATCGGCCGGATTATATGCCGCTGAAACAGTTAATAATGCATTGCCGCTAACTTCGCTTAGTGCGCATTACCAGGAACAGATTAAGGGGACCGTAAAGGATGCATCGGGCTTAACCGTGCCAGGTGTAACCGTAAACATTAAGGGTACGAAAGTAAATACGCAAACCAATGCCAACGGGCAATATAACATTGCAGCCAAAGCAGGCGATGTATTGGTATTTTCTTTTATTGGCTACCAAACCAAAGAAGTTACTGTAGGTACAGATAATACTATTGATGTTATCCTGGCTAACGATTCGAAAGAACTGGAAACCGTTGTGGTAACCGCACTGGGCATAAAACGTTCAGAAAAATCGTTAACCTATACTACACAGCAGGTTGGCGGCGAAGAACTGAACAAAGTTAAAAGCCCTAACCTGGTAAACAGCTTGAACGGTAAAGTTGCCGGTATGACCATCAGTCCGAGCACTTCGGGCGTGGGTGGTTCGGCCAAGGTAATATTAAGGGGTAGCCGCTCAGTAAGCGGAAATAACCAGCCACTATATGTAATTGACGGGGTGCCGATTAGCAATAACGGTAATGCCAATGCGCAGCAAAACAGCGTGTTTGGTGGCGGACAGGATGGAGGAGATGGTATCTCGAACCTAAATCCCGACGACATTGAGAGTTTAACTGTATTGGAGGGTGCCTCAGCAGCAGCACTATATGGCAGTCAGGCTCAAAATGGCGTAATTTTAATTACTACCAAACAAGGTAAGGCAGGCAAAACACAAATTGGTTTTTCTTCGAGTTTAACTTTTGATAAAATTGCCTACAAACCTGAATTTCAAAATAGTTACGGCCCTGCATCTACCAATACAAGGGACAGCTGGGGTGCTGCTATCAACAACAGCACCGATAACCTGGATCAATTTTTCCAAACCGGTACAAATGCTACCAACTCTATCAATTTCTCGGGCGGCTCGGAAATTGCCCAAACTTATTTTTCTTATGCCAATACCTATGCAAGTGGTATACAGGAAGGCAATAAGTTAAACAGACACAACATTAACCTGCGCGAAACGGCTAAGTTTTTAAACAACAAATTAACCGTTGATGGAAACGTAAACTACATTAACCAAAGGATTAACAACAGCCCTTCAATCGGTTTGTACAACAACCCTTTGGTAGGTTTGTATCTGTTCCCACGTGGCGTAGATATTACTCCTTATAAAGACAACTACCTGTTGGCAAACAATGTAGGTACAGCGCGCCAGAATTGGTTGGGCGGAAGTGCCGATATTAACCAGAACCCATGGTGGTTAACCAATTTAAACCCGAATACAGCGATCAGAAACCGCTTTTTATTGAGCGGAAGTGTTAAATATGAATTTACACCGTGGTTAAACCTTCAGGTAAGGGGTAACATCGACCGCAGTACGGATGATTTTGAGAATAGACGTTACTCTGGTATCAACGGAAACTTCAACTCTAACGGAAGGGGTTATTTATCACAAAACACCCAAACTTTTATTCAGAAATATGCCGATGCGATTTTAAATGTTACCGTACCTATGAAAGGATCGGACTTTAAAATTAACGGATTAATTGGTGGTAGCATTAACGATCAGAAAACTTCGGGTTTATCATTAGCTGGCGACCTTGCTGC
The DNA here is from genome assembly GCA_965284455.1 of Sphingobacteriaceae bacterium. Taxonomy (GTDB): domain Bacteria; phylum Bacteroidota; class Bacteroidia; order Sphingobacteriales; family Sphingobacteriaceae; genus Pedobacter. The sequence goes on along the minus strand of OZ260086.1, from coordinate 1,958,059 downwards.
TGTTGATTTATTTACCCCGAACAATACCATTGTAGCCACTGCAGGTAATTATACTTCTGATGTATTAAGCACTACCAAAGCCAGCGATGCTTTTCACAGCCAGTTACAGGCCGTGTTTGCGAATGCCAACCTTTCGTATAAAGACTGGGCTTTCTTAACTTTAACCGGCAGAAACGACTGGTCGTCGAACCTTTCATTTACGCCTAACGTTTCTTACTTCTACCCATCGGTAGGTTTATCGTTCGTTGTATCGCAGATGGTTAAATTACCAGAAGCCATTACTTTTGCTAAAATAAGGGGTACTTATGCGGAAGTGGGTAACACAGTGCCGGCTTATTTAACCTTTATTCAGAATACTTTGGGTAACGGAGGAGCACTAACGATTAACACCAACCGGGCCTTTGCCGAATTAAAACCTGAAAGAACAAAATCTTTCGAGATTGGTACCGATATGCGTTTTCTGGCCAACCGTATAAACTTTAGCTTTACTTATTACAAAACCAACACCAAAAACCAGTATATTCCGGTTAAACCTGCACCATCGGGCCTTGTGGCAACGGGTTATTTAAATGCGGGTGATGTTCAGAACCAGGGCTTACAGTTTACTTTAGGTGCCGATGTATTAAAAGGCGATGGCCTGAACTGGAATACTGCTATTAACGGATCGTTAAACAGAAATAAAATCATCGATGTGGCTGCATCACAAGGTTTAAATTCAATTGATTTAACCGGTGGCGGTAACAACGCTTACATTTCGCGTATTGCCGCAGGCGGATCGTACGGCGATATTTACGGTTATACTTTGCAAAAAGATGCTAATGGCCGTATTGTATTCAGCGGCGACGGAACTGCAGCTAATCCATATTTTCCAATTAAAAGTGCCGATTACAGCTTAATTGCCAATGCCAATCCAAGATTTCAGTTGGGCTGGAACAACAGCTTTAACTATAAAGATTTCAGCTTAAGCTTTTTAGTGGATGGTAAGTTTGGCGGTAAAGTACTTTCGCTAACCGAAGCCCTTATGGACCAGGCTGGTGCATCAAAAGTAACCGGCGATGCCAGGGCACAGGGTGGTGTTAAAATTGATGGCGTTGATGCCAGCGGAAAAGCAGTTTCTGCTACCATTAACCCGCAAACCTACTATTCTTTCTTAGGGGATAGAAACGGTGTAACAGGCGAGTATGTTTACAGTGCAACTGTTGTGCGTTTACGCGAAGCTTCATTGGGCTATAACCTGCCTTTGAAAGGAACATTTAAAAGCATGCGCTTATCGCTAATTGGTAGAAACTTATTTTATTTCTACAAAAAAGCACCTTACGATCCTGAGGTTACCATGTCGACCGGTAATGGTTTATCGGGTATAGATGTATTTAACCAGCCTGTAACCAGAAGCTTTGGTTTTAACCTTAATGTTTTATTTTAATCCGCACAAAAATGAAATCGATATATCAACCAGCATACCATAAAATTAAAGGTTTATCTTTAGTTTTATTGGCTACAGCAGCCCTGAATTCGGGTTGTAAAAAGAACTTTGAAAGTTTTAATACCAACGATAATTTACCAACAACTGAGCAAAGTTTAGCCTTGTTGAAATCGGCAATAGGCCCGATTCAGCAGAATATATTTTCCAATTATCAGATTGCGCAGAACTTAAGCTCTGATGCTTATAGCGGTTATATGATGGCCCCAACACCATTTGGTGGTGGTATCAATAACATGAATTATGCGCTTAACAATGGATGGAATGAAGCTGGTTTTAACGATCAGTATACCAATGTAATGGCACCTATTTCTAAAATTGCGATATCACCTTTAAAAACAACCGCGCCCGAATCGTGGGGAATCTCACTTTTGGTGCAAGTAATTGCGATGGACCGGGTAACGGATAAATTTGGCCCGATACCCTACACGCAAGCTGGTAAATCGCTGATTTCGCAAGCTTACGATGATCAGAAAACAATTTACAGCGAGTTTTTTAAACAGATTGATACAGCAGCAAATAACCTACAGGCCTTTATAACCGCTAATCCGGGTAAAAAAGCTTATTTCGATTCGGGCGACCTGGTTTATGGTGGTGATGCCGTAAAATGGCTTAAACTGGCCAATTCGTTAAGATTGCGTTTAGCCATGCGTATTGTTAAAGTTGACCCGGCTACGGCAAAATTACAGGCCGAAAAAGCAATGGCTGCAACCGGAGGCTTAATGACTACTGCCAGCGACAATGCTGCGGTGGCACAATCGGGTAACAGAAATAACGACCTTTGGAATGTAACGGTAAACTACGAAGGTGATAACGCCATGGGCGCGGCCTTACAATCGTACCTGGTGGGTTATTCAGATCCGCGCTTACCGATCTATTGTACACCTGCAACCGATCCTTTGTTTGCTGGTCAGTACATTGGTATCCGTTCGGGAGCCAATACCTCTTTTAATGGTTTAGGTAAAGCCGGTTATAAAACCTATTCGAGTTTAAATGCTACGACACCTGACAATGCAAAGGCACCAATTGGCCAGAAAGCGCCGCAAATTTTAATGACTGCGGCCGAAGTATGGTTCTTAAAAGCGGAGGCAGCTTTACGCGGCTGGACAGGTGCCGGCGATGCGCAAACCAATTATGAAACGGGTATCACCACTTCTATGCAACAATGGAATGTTAGTGCAGGTAGCTACCTGGCCGATGCAGTTAGCAAACCAACAGCTTATGTAGATCCGAAAAACCCGGCCAATAATGCAGCAGCTGTAAGCACCATTACTGTTAAATGGGATGGAGCAGCATCAAACGAAGTTAAACTCGAACGCATTATTACACAAAAATGGATTGCTATTTTTCCTGACGGGGCAGAGGCATGGGCCGATTTCCGCAGAACAGGCTATCCAAAATTATTTACTGTAGCCAACAACTACAGCGGTGGAACAATAAATACACAAACACAAATCCGCAGGTTGCCATATCCAACAGCAGAGTATGGCAATGGTAACAAAGATGAGGTACGCAAAGCAGTTACTTTACTTGGCGGACCAGATAACGGAGGAACCAGATTATGGTGGGATGTTAATAAAGCCAATTTTTAAGGAGCAGGCAGGTAGGATTTAAAACCCTATCTGCCTTTTCTTTTTATAACCAATAAAAACAATTTCTAACCAAAAACATCAAAAATTATGAGAAAATTAATGACCATGGGCGTGGCGCTTCTAGCCGTTTTCACTATTTTTTACGCCTGTAAAAAAGGAAACACCCAAAATGACGAAACCAGCACTTTTAGTGCTAAAAAAGATTTAAAGGCGCTTACCAATCCATCTGCTTTAAATTCGGGACCATTTGTTACCGCTTATGTGGAGGTAAACAGCAACAACTTTGTAAATCCGGGTTGTTATACTTATGGTACACCAGCCAAACAATTATTCGGAATCTCTGTAATTTTTGCAGCGAATATCAATTCTGTTAATGGGGTTCCTACATTAAGTTTTAATCCACAGGTGCAGGATGTGCTTAATTCGGGCAAGGTAGCCTACCTGCAATCGCTGGGCATAAATGTACTGCTCGATGTGCTGGGCAATCATCAAAATGCCGGCTGGGGCTGTTTTACTACCTATGCCCAGGCCGATGCCTTTGCCGTTCAATGTGCCAATGCTGTGCAACAGTATGGTTTGGATGGTATCGATATTGACGACGAATATTCGACCTGTACGGCAAACGATGGCTCGCTGGTGCTTGCGGCTGCGGCTTTGAGGGCCAGGTTAGGTACTACAAAACTCATTACCATGGCTGCATTTAACCAGGCCAATTATTTTAACAGTGTTTACAATGGGCAAAAACTGGGCGATATACTCGATTATGTTTTTGAACAAACCTATTTTTCTACCAACTACGCCAGCAGGTTACAACCTTACATTAATGCAGGTGTACCCAAAGCTAAACTCGGTTTAGGAACCGATTTGGGTAACAGCGATCAGACTGCAGTAGCCAATTACGTTAAAAATAATGGTTTGGCCAGTGCAATGGTATATAATGTAGCCAATAACTCGCAAACCAAACTTTCGTCTATTTCCAATTCGTTGTATAGCTCGGCAACGGCAGTAAAACCCAATTGTATTGATGGCAATGGCACAACGCCGCCTGCTAATGGTAACACTTCTTTGTTATTTGATGGTACCAATGAGTATTTAAATTCGAACAGCTTTAACCTGGCCGGAACAGGTTTAACTTTAGAGGGCTGGATACGACCCAATGCTTTCAAAAGTGCTTCGCCATATATTTCTACCATTATGGGGATAGAAGTAAGCGATGCAAATGTGGCGCTGCTGCGCCTTGGTGATGCTTCTTTAGCCAATAATAAACTTCAGTTTGTATTAAATACCGGAGGAACAACACCTAAAAAACTCAATTCGGCAACAACATTGAGTGCCAATACCTGGTACCATGTAGCGGCTACTTACGATGGCGCAACGATGAAAATCTATATCAATGGTGTACTCGATGCCAGTTTATCGGCTACGGGCACTATCTCGGCAAGCGGAACTTTTCAGATTTCGAGAAGTTACGATGCCAACCGTGGATTTAACGGTCTGTTTGATGAGCTAAGGGTTTGGAAAACGGCATTAATGCAAACACAGATCCAAAACAATAAATGTACCGTGGCTACCAATAGCACTGGTTTAGAAGCTTACTGGAAATTTAACGAAGCCAGTGGCACTACTGCTGCCGATGCTACCGGAAAGGGACATACAGCTACTTTAACCAATATGGAGAGTAGCGATTGGTCTGCTACTTTACCAACCTGCCAATAGTATCATTTTTAAATCAATACCCGTCTCGATTTGTACCGGAGCATATTCGTTCCGGTACTTTTTTGTTTTAATACCTGATGATGGATAGCCATAGCTGGCTGCTTATTATCGAAAGCTGTTGCAAATGCTATCTTCTGAGGCATGATCTGTTTTTAAACAGTACCTCCTAATCTTCACATATCTACATAAGGAAATTACACCTTTTTATCACGAAAATCTAACTATCCATATAGTTTTTTTTCAGATTTAGTTAAAGTTGACTAAATTATTTTAAAACATGTCTTATGATTTATACTGGAGTTGTTAAGTGGTATAATCCGATCCGTGGGTTTGGGTTTATCGTTGTTGAGGGCTGCAAGGAAATGATTTATGCAGATAATCAGCAGTTGAAAGGGTTGTTTAAGCCTTTATTAATAGTAGGTACAAAGGTTAAGTTTAATCTGGAAAAAGGAAATGTAGATTGCCGGGCCACAAATATTGTGGTGATCAAGCAAGAGTTTAACCCGTAATTATACCTGTTCATCACGAAAAGATACCGTTCTGTGTAAGCTGATTTGTAAAATGGTTTACGAATCTGACCTTCGGAATGTATTGCAATAAATAAAGCAATTTACTTATAAGCAGCATATCTTCCCGTTCAGTTTTAATACATCTACCTATACCTGTCTTCATCTGATTAACGCTCTTCCATATCTAAATTAACGCCCTTAATTAGATATGGTATGGGCAGGTTTTTGTGCATCAGGCTTTCTTCGTTTAATATTACTACCCGAACTGAACAGGTATTTTAGTCAGAATTGTTTAAATTCGAATAGCCAGAGGCTATCTACATTTTAAAAACATGCTTATGACTTTGAAAAACCTGGTACTTCTATTTAGTACTGTTTCTACGGCGCTTATTGGCGGCCTTTTTTATGCCTATTCCTGCTCGGTTTTACCGGGGCTTGCCCGTTTATCTGATCTTTCATTTTTACAGGCCATGCAATCCATTAACCGGGCAATTTTAAATCCACTGTTTTTTATCAGCTTTATGGGTACTTTGGTATTGTTGCCTGTTTGTACCTGGCTTTTTTATGATAAGAACCTGAATTTGGTGTTTTATTTACTTCTGGCGGCTACGCTGTTGTATGCTGGTGGGGTTTTTCTGGTCACTATGGTAGGCAATGTCCCCCTGAATAACCTTTTGGATGGTGCCAGTTTAGCTAAAATGGAGCCAAACGAATTAAGCGCGCTGCGAAGTAAATTCGAACCTGCCTGGAACATGTTTCACCGCATCAGGACTATTATTTCGTTTGTATGTATTGTTATTCTAGCCTACACGGCATTGCTCAGCCGTACAGCTTAAACCGATAAAAAAACCGGAGCTGGATTTACTCCAGGCTCCGGTTTAGATTCACTATAATTTATTGTTTGGTTTAATTCTGGTGAAAAACTTCTTCCATAATGCTCCAGGTTTCATTTTTGGCAGCTGCATCGGGCAAAGGGATTTGGGTTGGCGCAGTTTCTTTCCACCAGCGCTGTGTAGTGGTATCTGCAGCCATCTTTTTCATGTCTGCTTCAAAATTATTTCCGGTGTATTCGAAATAACTAAACAGGTAATACTTTTGGTCGACCTCTTTTAAATAGATAGAATAATTGTGAATATTACATTCGGTTATTTTTCGCTGTACCCCGGGCCACACGGCAGCATGTAGCTTTTTGTAATAAGCAATCTGGTCTGGTTTTAATCCGGTTATGGAGCCAAAACGCTTCATGTTTTTAGCGGTTTCTGCAGTTGCTGTTTTAGTCGGCTGGCTGCAGGCTGTTAACAGCAATAGGCTTGTTAACAGGATCAAAAATCCTTGTGTTAAGTTTTTCATAACTACGCTATTAATTAATCACTGCTGTTTTTTCAATATCACCATCCATTTCGATTGCAATAACATACTGCAAAGCGCCCGGCTGGTTTTTAGGCAGGCTAATTTTAAAATCTGCTGCGCCCTGTTCAACCGAAACTTTTTCGCCGCCTAAAATATTGGCCTTTACTGCTTTTCGTCCCGGAATATTTTTTAAGCTGATGGCATCGGCATCAGTTTTGAGTACATGCACGAAAAGCTTGTTCCCTTTTCGGGTAGTTGCATAGGCATCAGTAGGTTGGTAGGGACCACCTAAAGTGCCATAAACCGCTTCACTATTGGTTTTTAGCCACTGGCCAATTTCTTTGAGGCGGGTAATTTGTCTGGCTTCAATGCGGCCATCGGGCATAGGACCAACGTTTAGCAATAAGTTACCATTACCGCCAGCTGTTTTTGAAAGGATGGTTAAACAATCCTTCAACGATTTCATTTTATCGTTTGGTTTCCATGCCCATTGGTTACAAATGGTAAAGCAGCTTTCCCAGGGTGTATCCATATTTAAATGGCCAACAGTTTGCTCGGGGGTATCATAATCGCCCACCATTTTCGAGTGGTCGATTTTTTTGTTTTCCATAGCTGCAAATTCTTTACCTAAGCGGTTATTGATAATCACATCAGGTTTTAATTTTTTCAGGTAACTGTACAAATCCTTACCCATTTCATCTGTCCATGGTTTTTCCCATTGCCCATCAAACCAAAGCATGTATGGATCGTAATTGGTAATCAGTTCTTTCAGCTGGTTTTTCATGTAGCTCACGTATTTGGTCATATCGGCTTTAGGGTCGATCGTTTGGCTGGCAGAAGAATGTATCGGGTAATCGGGATGGTACCAATCGAGCACTGAATAATAGATGCAAAATTTGATTCCCTGTTTTTTACAGGCTTCGTTCAATGCGCCCACAATATCTTTTTTGTATGGCGTGTGGGCAATGTCGTATTCCGTAAATTTAGATGGCCATAAACAAAAACCATCGTGGTGGCGGGCTGTAATGGTGAGGTATTTCATGCCTGCATCTTTAGCCGTTTTTACAATGTCATCGGCATTAAACAGGCTAGGATCGAACTCCTTGTAGAGGTTATCGTAATCGGTTTTCTCAACCTGTTTATCTCTCGACCAGCCAATTTCGGTGCCCCGCAAACTTACCGGCCCCCAGTGAATAAACATGCCGAAGCGTTTATCCATAAAATCTTTCATTACAGCCGGGTTTGTTTTGGTTTGTGCGTTTGCAAAATTGCTTAACAAGGTAAAAAACAGCAGGTAAATAAAATTGGTATATTTCATATGTTTATTTGGTTAGTATTGTGTTTATGGTGTATGATGTTTAACTTTTCTTATCAGGCGTATTAATTACATTAATTTCGTAGATAGAAGGCGGAGCATATGCTTTTAATACTTTAAGCCGAAGTTTACCGGTTTTGTACCTGACAGGAAAACGGATCACTTTACAATCGCCCATTGCTTCATCGCCCAGGTAAATGCTTTGCCACTGGCCATTCAGTAGTATATCAATACTGTACTTTTGGATGCGGGGAATTCTGACTTGCGAGAAGCCGTCGGGCAGTTCTTTTGTATCCTGATATTCGAAAATACTGATCTTATTGAATGCTTCGCTTGCATTGAGTTCCATTTCTACACTGGCTATGGTATCGGCAGCAGCCCAGCGGCTATCGAGTTTTCCGTCGTTTATGGCACGGCTGCTAAATTGGTTATTTTGATCAGGCCATGTACTGGTAGCAGTAACTGGCTGATTAAAAGAGATAAAATTGCCGTTTTTTGGCAATGGTTTATTTAATGATAGGTTAAGCCTTTTCCCCAGGCTGATAATGGTATTGGCCTGATACTCGCGAATCCTTCCTGTTTGATCGGGCGGGACATTTACCACAAGGCAATTGTCGTTGTCTGTGCTCCAATAAAAAAGCTCCTCCAGCTCGTCAAGATCCCTAACTGGCATTTGTTCTTTTTTCTCAAACCAGTTCCAGCGTTTACTGATGCAAATGGTATGTTCGAAAGGCAAATAATACGATTTTCCCTGATGCAGATATTGTTTTTTATCAAATTTAGTAATCAGCTTCGGGTCCCATAAACGAAAATCGGAAGGGAAATACTGGAAAAAGTATTTATTATCCTTGGTCATGTTGGCAGGTACTGTAAAATTGCGCTTGCCTTCTTCGTTTACGATGGTATGATTAACACTTACGGCGCAGGCTGGATTGTATTGCTTAACCAGCTTGTATACCTGATCGATGCCCCAATCTCCGGGTTTACGGTCCCAACCTCCATCCAGCCAGAGTTCGCCTATTTTACCATAGTTTGTGAAAAGTTCGGTAAGCTGGTTCAGCATGTAATCGATATATTTTTGAGGATTTTTATCCTTGTAGGCCGGTTCATGTCTATCCCACAAAGAGTAATAAACAGCAAACTGGATTCCGTATTTTTTGCAGGCATCTGCTACAGCTTTAACAACATCTGTTTTTACAGGCGAGGCCGCCACATCATAATCGGTATACTTACTATCCCACAGGCAAAAACCATCATGGTGTTTGGTTACCAGCAGTACATACCTGAAACCGGCATCTCTTGCTGTTCGTACCCATTGTTCAGGATCGAGCTGTGTTGGGTTGTAAGAATTGAGTGGTAATGTACCATCCGACCATTCTGTTTCATTAAAGGTATTGATTCCAAAATGCACAAACATGCCATAACCCCGCTTAATCATAGCTGCTTGTGCCAAATTAGGTTGCGTAGCCGGTAATTGCGTTTGGGCGACACAAAAATTTATAACTGATACAAAAACCAATGTAGCGATTAGTATTTTTTTCATGCTTTTTATTTAAAAGTCCAGTAAAGTATTGCCATAATGCCCAGCAGCAAAGCTGATAGTGTTTTGTAATTGCCTATACCGCTCCAGCCTTTTACCTGTAAAGGTTCCCAAAGCGATTTCCAGTAGAGTTTATTGCTTTCGGCTGTATGTTGAACAGGGTAGATGTACGAGAATGCTACCTGCATAACTACGCAGGCACAAAACAGGTAAAAAGCCATCATCATAAAGGGAATCTGACCAATAATGGTCTCCGGATTAAACTTGTTTACCGCAAAAACAGCAACTCCGAGTAGCGAACCCAGCCATAAAGTGAATTGGGCCGATTTTGCTGAAGCTTTTTTCCAGAAAACACCCAATAAAAATACGCAGGTAATGGGAGGGGCAATGTGTGCAATTACATCGTTAATGCCTTCGAATAAACTGGTGTACTGGTTAAGCAATGGCAACAAGGCTAAAGAAACAAGTAAAGCAATAGCAGCCGATAAGCGGCCTACGGTTACCAGTTTGGCATCACTCGCATTGGGTCGATATCTTTTGTATAGATCGAAACTGCTTAGCGTAGCAATCGAATTTAGGGCTCCGGCAATCTGGCTCATTAAACCCGATAACAAGGCTGCTACCAAAATACCCACCAAACCTTTGGGCAGCAACTGGGTAATCATTAAGGTATAAATACCCTTGGTGTTTAAGGTCTGTGCACCGTTTGCGCCAGTTTGCTGTAAGCTGCTTAAATCCATTGCATTGCTTTTGTACAATACGTAGGCAAACAAACCGGGCAATACGAAAATAAAAACCGGCAAAATTTTAATGAAACCGCAAAAAAGTGCTCCGGCTTTGGCGTGGTTTTCATCTTTTGCACCTAAGGCGCGTTGTACAATGGTTTGATCGGCACACCAGTACCAGATACCCAGAATAGGGTAACCCAGAAATACTGCAACCCACGATAGTCCGCTTTTATCGCCAATTGGTCTGATCATACTTAATTTATCAGCAGCCTGGTTGTTTTGCAGTACGGTGGTTAAGTGGTCCCAGCTGCCAACTTTGTTCCAGGCAAACCAGGTAATGATAAGGGCCCCGGCAATTAACACCACACTTTGGATCGACTCGGTAACCACCACTGCGCGCAGACCGCCAATAATGGTGTACAGTCCCGTTAGTGCAGCAATAACTACTATACTGGTGTACATATTGATGCCAAAAAGTGTTTCGAGTACAATACCGCCCGCTAAAAAAGAAAAGGCAATATGTATAATAATAGCCGAAATAATGGAAACAAAGGCCAGCCAATCGCGGCAGGCCCTGTTATAACGTCTTTCTAAAAAATCGGGTAGGGTAGTTACACCTGAGCGGATGTAGAAGGGAATAAAGAATAAGGCCAGCAGTATAAGTGTAAAGGCAGCCATCCATTCGAAATTACCGTTAAGCAAACCACTATCGAAACCGCTTTGAGCCAGGCTAACCAAATGCAAACAAGAAATGTTGGTGGCAAATAAAGCCAGGCCAATCATGGGCCATTTTAAGGTTTTGCCTGCCAAAAAGTAATCGTTGGATGAGCTTTCTGTTTTTTGCTTTTTCCGCCGTCCGCTCCATAAACCTATGGTTACAATGAACAGGATATAGGCAATGGTAATAACAATATCTATGGTACTAATCATACGCTGTTTATTTTAAATCGCAACTTGATCCGGCTTCCTGAGGAGTAACATACACCCCGTTTTCTATTTTAATCGGATTAACAAAGTGTGCTTTCAGGTGTGGAATATGTTCTAAAAATAAGGCTTCGTGGCCCATGGCAATGTGATTAAACAATACGAGATGCTGGTGTAGCTGACCCATATCGCCCACATGCGGTACTACCGGAACACCGAATTTTTTTGCCATTAAGCTAATGGTAATAAATTCGCTTACGCCACCCACGCGTACGGCATCAACCTGTGCAAAACCAGTACAGCCGGTTTGCAGGTAGTTTTTAAAGATGATGCGGTTGGGTACATGTTCGCCCAGTGCCAGTTTTATTGGTGCAATTTCTTTGGCCAGGGTTTGGTGCGCCAAAACATCATCGGGATGGGTAGGTTCTTCTATCCAAAAAGGATTCATGTTTTTTAACTCGTTGCAGATGGAAATGGCCTGGGGTAGTGTCCATTGCTGGTTGGCATCTAGCATTACTTTCGAGGTTTCGCCTGCTACTTCGCGCACAATATTGGCACGGCGAATATCTCTTTCAGGATCAATAGATCCCACTTTTAATTTCATGGCGGTAAAACCATTGTCGATAGCCTTCTTACAGTTTTCGCGTACTTTTTCGTCGTCGTAATTAAACCAGCCAACTGAAGTATCGTAACCGGCATAACCAGTTGCTAAAATGCCTTCGCGGTTTTTCTTCGAATCGACCTGGGCATGCAAAAGCTCAATGGCTTCTTCTTTGGTGAGTACATCTTCCAGGTAGGATAAATCGAGTGTGTTTACAATTTGTTCGGGTGTTAGCTCAATCAATAATTTCCAAAGCGGCACACCACGTTTTTTTGCCCATAAATCGTAACAGGCGTTGGTAACAGCGGCCAAACCCAAATGTACCACACCTTTATGCGGACCTAACCACCTAAACTGCTGCTCGTTTGAGAGGGTTTTAAAGGTATCGCCAAAGCCCGCCATCAGTTCCTCAATATCATTACCTTTTATTTTATCGGCGTAAAAAGAAGCGGCTTTACAAACCAGGTCGTTACCTTCGCCTAAAGTAAAGGCCAGGCCATTACCGGTAAGGCCGCTTTCATCGCCCAGCTGGGCTACTGCGTATGAGTATTGCGGATCTTTATGTATAGCATCGCTACCAGCCCCTGTAGCCAGTTCAAATCTTTTGTCGAGTATATTAATTTTGTTGATCATATTTTAAATAATAGTTCGGTAACCTAATTCCGCACCACCGCTTACCGGCAAAATGGTACCTGTTATAAAGCGCGCTGCATCACTCAGCAGAAATACGCAGGCATCGGCAATTACATCGCCATTGGGCATGTTGCCTAGGGGCTGCAATTTGTTAAGGTATTGTTCTAAATCTGTTTTATTGGGCTGTTCGTTGCTCCAGGCTTGTAGTGTGGGGGTATTAATGGCTGCAGGTGAAACGGCATTTACCCGTATCTGAAAAGGAGCATAATCTAAAGCCATGGCTTTTGTTAAAGCATTTACGGCGCCCTTAGTAGCCACGTAAGCAGCGTGGTTTTCCTGGCCAATGCTGCCCACCAGCGAACTGGTACTGAGGATGCTTCCTTTGGTGGCTTTTAAATGTGGTAGCCCGTGTCGGGTGGTAAATAAAATACTTTTCAGGTTAATGTTCATTAATAAATCCCATTCATTATCGGTCGTTTGGTCTAAAGGTTTCGATGGACTGGCAATTGCTGCGTTGTTATGAATGGCATCTAAACGGTTGTATTTGGTAATTACCAGTTCTATTGCGGCCTGTACCTCCGCTTCCTGGCTTACATCGCATTGGATAAAAGTTGCAGGTTTAGCCAGTTCGCTTAATTTTTGCTCAGTAATGGGGTTTTTATCTGCTATACAAACAATGGCACCTGCATTACTGTAGGCTTTGGCACATTCCCAGCCAATACCATCGGCGCCGCCTGTTAACAGGATCACTTTTTGGTGTAAATTTTGGTTCATTTTATATCGTTAATTTTTAACCTTCTCCGGTTAGGGATTGGTTTTATTGATTTGGTTAGTATGGGTAATTACTCAAAGTTAGGCCGAAGAAAGGCTAAATTCTAAAGCTCTGTTTGCTATTTTTGATGTTATTTTAGCAAGTATTATAGTTTGTTTGCTTTATTTTGATAATGTAGCGTATATTTGACTAAAGGTTGTTATCTCCAAACAGGATCTCCCCACTTAAGCAGTGTTTGCGTTATATTGGCCTAACCAAATATAGATTATATAAAAATGCCCTTATGAAACCGGTTTTTGCTAAAATACTGGAAGGTTTGGATAACGAGATCTTTAAAACGAAGGTAATAGACCAGCCTTACTTTTCTACAGCTTTTCATTTTCATGCCGAATGTCAGATTACCTACATGGTTGAAAGCGAAGGCAAACGCATTATTGGCGATAGTATAGAAAATTTCGAAAAAGGCGAGCTGATTTTTCTTGGCTCCAATATCCCGCATGTTTGGTACAACCGAGAAGCCTATTTTGACGATAAGGTAAACCAGAAGCATGCGCGTTCTATTTCGGTATTTTTTAATCCGGATAAGCTGATCGAATTGCTGGCACAGCTGGGCAATATGCAGAAAATGAAAGCGGTATTGCAGGTAGCCGGCAGGGGAATGAAGTTTTATGGTGAAACCAAATCGCAGTTAAAAAAACTCCTGGTACAGCTGGTTAAGGAGGAAGAGGATTTTCCGAAAATGATCTTGCTGTTTAAAATACTCGAGGTATTGAGCCAAACCAAAGAGTACGATTTACTGGCCAGTCAGGGTTATACCAATACCTACCAGCTAAAAGATAACGACAGGATGGATAAAGTATTTAAATATGTGTTCGAAAACTTTGCTACCGATATGCAGCTGGACGATGTAGCTGCGCTGATTAACATGAACAAACAGGCTTTTTGCCGTTATTTTAAAAGCCGCACCCAAAAAACCTTTGTTGAGTTCGTAAATGAAGTGCGTATTGGCCACGCCTGCAAGCTGATTACCGATGGCGAAAGGCAAATCGGTAACCTGGCTTACGAATGTGGTTTTAACAGCCTCTCTAATTTTAACCGGTTTTTTAAAGAAGCTAAAGGCGTAACCCCGCGCGATTACAAAAAGATGGTGGCTACGGCTTAATAATTTTAATTATCCCGGGTACAAAGTTTAGGCTCCGCTTACTTTTTCAGTAAGGCATCAATCTCGGTATTAAACTCTTTTTTAAATTCGTCGTAAAATTTGCCTGTAGCCGGACCATTAAAACCGGTGTGTATTTGGGCAACATTTCCCTGTTTATCAATAAGAATGGTAGTAGGGAAAGATAAAAACGAATCTAATGCAGGTAAGGATTCTGCTACAACCTGTTTATCGGCTGTACCTGCAATAACCTGATCGTATTCTATACCAAAGCGCTCGCGGAAACGGCTCATTACTTTCTTAGCATATTCTGGCTCAGTAGAGCGTTCGTAATGTAAGGCAATAACTTCTACACCACGTTTCTTGTTTTCTTTATACCAGGGTGCAATAAAGGTTGCTTCGTCTACACAATTGGGGCACCAGCTGCCGGTGATGGTTAAAACAACTACTTTGTTTTTGTACTTCTCATCTTTTAACGAAATCTTTTTCCCGTTAACATCCGCGAAACTAAAATCGAGGGTTTTATAACCCGGTTTCAGGTAAGTGAGTTTGTAGGCATCGGGCAGGGCAGCGTTGGCATTCTTAACACCTGTAAAAGGCTGACTTCCTCTTGCACCTAAAATTTCACCACTTAAAGTGCCATCGGGCTGGAAAGTGCCTTTGTAATAAGCAGGAGAGGAGCCAATAAAACTCGATAACTGAAATTCGTTACCTTCTACTACGCCTTCAAGGTAGCGCGAATCGCCGGTTACACGTAAAAAAGTACCGGTAAGTTTGTTGCCCGTCTGCTTAAATAAACCTACTGTTTTTTCGTCCTTGCCATTTGGCGATTTAAAAACCACATCGTAGCTTCCGGAGTAATTGGCTGTTGCAGGTTTACCCTGTCTTTCGAAACGGTAGTTTTTACGCTCGGCTACAATAGCCAGAGGTTTTCCTGTTTGTCCCTGTTTTCTTAATGTGCCGGTAAGTTGATCGCCAGTTACGGCAAATGCCAGTTCGTTATCAAACTGATCGAGCTTTACAAAAAGCGAATCGGCAGTTTGTTTAACTAAACCACCTTCAAAACTTTCTTCGGCGTTGCGGAAATATAATTTTTGCTGACCACTTTTTTCGTTGATTTCAAAGTTGAAAGGGATTTCAAGTCCTTCTTTTACTTTGGCTACTCCGCGCCAGCTACCGAGTGCTACAAAGGCATTAGGCTTTTCTTTTTGGGCTTTTACTCCTGTATGATTGGCCAATACGGTTTGATCTTGTGCAAAGGATATGGTAGTTGATATGGCCAAAACGGCTGTGAAAATTGATTTCAGATTCATTGGGATGTGTTTTAATCTACTAAATTGGTCGACAAATATACGGCTCGTATTTGGCAAGAAAAAATTTTCAGATAAAAAATATATAAAAACTATAGAATTACTGGATTTAATTATACCTTTGCCCCAGTTATTTAAAAATGCTTATCAAGAAAGGCGGAGGGAATGGCCCTGTGAAGCCTTAGCAACCATCTAAGTTTTAGAAATGGTGCTAATTCCATCCCGGATGAATCTGGGGTAGTTAAGTCAGCAGTTTGCGTTATCCTTATTAATATGGAGCACTTCTGACTTTTGTTGAGGTGCTTTTTTTGTGCCAAAGCTTTTTTGAAAGTAACTTATTTACTAAAGATCATTTCCAGATGAAAAAAACAGACGTACTAAAATCTATTTATTTAAACCAAACGACGTATTTCCGAATGCGCATGCCCTGTTAAGATGCATTCATTTTAACGGGCTTTTAAGCTAACCAATCCTTTCATTTTTTAAGCAAAAAACACGGTTCATAGCCGTGGTGGAAAGGTATTGCCCAAATTATTGTCTCCATTAACTAATTATTTCAACACAAGATGTACAAAAAAATTAAATCAATAGCGTTTATTTTGCTGCTCTTTACGGCGAAGCAGCTACTTGCGCAAAATGTGCCTGTTACGGGTACGGTAAAATCGGCCGAGGGCGAAACCTTGCCTGGTGTTTCTGTTTTGATAAAAGAAACCAAACAAGCCACTACTACCGATGGTAAAGGGGCTTTTAGCATTAACGCACCAGAAAAAGCTACCCTCGTATTCTCTTATATTGGCTTTAAAACCCTGGAAATTCCGGTTATTAAGGGTAGCCCGATAGCTGTAGTGCTGCAATCGAGCGATCAATCGCTTGATGAGGTAGTGGTTACCGCTTTGGGTATATCGCGCCAAAAGAAATCGCTGGGTTATGCTGTTCAGGAATTAAAAGGCCAGGATTTGGCCGAAGCCAAAGAATCGAACCTGGTTAATGCCCTGGCAGGTAAAATTGCCGGTGTAAGGGTAACCAATAGTCAGGGAAGTATGGGATCGTCGCGCGTAGTCATCAGGGGCGAAACTTCCATTGCCGGTAACAACCAGCCACTGTTTGTGGTAGATGGAATTCCGGTTGATAACTCGCAGTTAAACTCGGCCGGTGCCAGAGATTACGCCAATACGATTTCGGATATCAATCCTGAAGATATTGAATCGATGAGTGTGCTTAAAGGGCCAAATGCGGCCGCATTGTACGGATCGCGGGCTGCAGCAGGCGTAATCATCATCAAAACCAAAACTGGTAAATTGAAAAAAGGATTGGGAATTGCTGTTAATTCGAATGCGGTTTTAGAGAGCCTGCTTACCCTTCCGGTATATCAAAATGCTTTTGGGCAGGGCTCTGAAGGTAAATTTAGCTATGTAGATGGTGCTGGTAAAGGTTTAAATGACGGTGTTGATGAGAGCTGGGGACCGAAACTGGATGGCAGGTTAATTCCGCAGTTTTTTTCTAAAGGGGTAGCTGTTCCTTTTGAAGCACATCCGGATAATGTGCGCGATTTTTTCCAAACCGGGTATTCCTTAAATAACGGTGTATCGATTGCAGATGCCGGCGAAAAATACGATTACAGGATCTCTTACAACAATTTAAAGCAGGTAGGTATTGTGCCTAATTCGGGACAGGGGAAAAATTCGTTTGTGCTGAATACAAGCCTTAAAATAACTCCGAAATTAACCTTAACGGCTAATGCCAATTATAGTAAACTTAATTCGGATAACTTACCGGGTACAGGTGGTTCGCGCTCTACCAGTACCATGTTGCAGTTTACCTGGTTTGGCCGTCAGGTTGATATTAACCAGTTGAAAAATTATTTGGATGAGAATGGAAAAACGTTTAACTGGAATAACAGCTATTACAGCAATCCATACTGGGTAGCTTATGAAAATACGGTATCGCAAAACAGAAACCGCATTATTGGAAGTTTAGCCCTGAATTATAAAATCATCGATGGTCTTGATTTAAATTTCAGATCGGGAACGGATTATTATAACGACAGGCGTAAAGTCAGGATTGCTTATGGTACCAACGGAACACCATTTGGATCGTATACTGAAAGTGCTTTTACGGTAAACGAAAACAATACGGATGCGACCTTAAACTTTAACAAACAGCTGAACGATGATTTTAGCCTCGAATTACTGGGTGGGGGAAATATCCGCAGGCAGTATATCGAACAAAACGACCAAAGTGCACCTAAACTGGCCATTGCCGGACTTTATACGCTTAAAAACTCACGCGATCCTTTGGTATCATCAAATAACCTGTCGCGTTTAAAATCGTATAGTGTGTATGCTTTCGGACAACTTGGTTTCAGAAATTACCTTTTTGCCAACATTACTGCCCGCAACGATTGGTCGTCTACTTTGCCTGCTCAAAACAGGTCGTATTTTTACCCCTCGTTTAACGGAAGTTTTGTGGCTACCGAAGCTTTTGATATTAAAAGCGAAGCCCTTAATTATTTAAAAATACGTGGTGGCTGGTCTAAAGTAGGTAAAGATGCAGATCCTTACCGTTTGATTAATACCTATGTTTTTAGCGCTCCGTTTTATGGAAATCCACAGCTGAATACAGGATCTATCGATCTTAATCCTAACCTGAAACCCGAAACCACCACATCTACCGAATTGGGTGTTGAGGCAGTATTCTTTAACAAAAGGTTGCGCTTCGATTTAAGTGCTTACAATACCAACAGTTATAACCAGATTTTAGCGGCCGATGTGAGCCAAAGTACCGGTTTTAGTTCGAAATTGTTAAATGCCGGAAAAATCAACAATAAAGGTATAGAGGCGCAGTTGGGTATTACGCCAGTTAAAAAGGCTTTTACCTGGGATATTGATTTAAACTTTGCTGCAAACAGGAGCAGGGTAATTGAGCTGGATGCCGAAAAATTATTAACCAATTATGTTGTTGCATCTAACTCGGCACAGGTAATTGCAACGGTGGGTCAACCTTATGGATCGTTATTTGGTACGGCATTTTTAAGAGATGGCAACGGCAATATTATTGTAAATGCAACCGGCGCTCCGGCTACCAACCCAACCAAGCAGGTATTGGGTAAATATACCCCTGACTGGATTGGCGGTGTTTATAATACCTTTAGCTATAAAGGCATTAGTTTAGGTGTGTTGGTTGATGCCAGCATTGGTGGTTCTATTTACAACGGTACGTATGCTACAGGTACCTACACAGGCGTTTTAGCCTCAACTTTACCGGGTAGGGCTGCAGAGTATGGCGGTATTGCTTATTATTATCCTAGTAACGATAAAACCAAAGGAACTGTACGGTTAAACGGAGCAGCTCCGGCTGGTGAAACTGTTTACGACGACGGGGTTATTTTTGACGGGGTGACTGCTGATGGCAAGCGCAACGAAAAAATATTACCTGCCCAGCAGTATTACAAATCGTTCAGGAATATTGATGAAGCCAATATTTTCAGCGCTTCTTATGTTAAACTCCGCGAAGTAAAACTAAGTTATAACCTGCCGGCCAAATGGTTGCGCCCGCTAAGCCTGCAAGGTGTTTCGGTATCGCTTGTTGGCCGTAATCTGTGGATTATTCACCGCAATACGGTTGATATTGATCCGGAAGTGGCTTTTAATACCGGTAACGGTCAGGGGCTGGAAAGTCTTTCTAACCCAAGTACCCGCAGTTATGGCATTAACCTGAATGTTAAATTTTAAGTATTCCCATCATGAAAAATAAGAAACTCTATATATTCGCCATTTTGGCCCTTGCCTTTTCATCTTGCAAAAAAGAGCTCGATGAGGTAAACATTAATCCCAATGCTCCTGAAGTTGCGCAACCCGATTATTTACTTACGGGAACGACGAAAACCACTGTCGATACCTATTGGGGCGTAGCCAATAACATGAATTCGAGCCTGCTTTTTGCACAGCACTGGGCTAAAGTGCAATACACGGAAGAAGATCGTTTTATCTTTTCGAACAGTAGTTTTACTTCGCTGTGGTCTACCGGGTATGCGCAAAGTATTGCCGGCTTTAATAAAATCATCGAACTGGGCAATGCACAAGGCAATACCAATTATAAAGGTGTGGCATTGGTATTGCGTTCGTGGGTGTTTTTATTGCTTACCGATGCTTATGGCGATATTCCGTATTCGCAGGCCGGAAAAATAAAACAATTTGTTACACCGGTTTACGATAAACAGAAGGATGTATATTACGGTATTTTAAACGATTTGAAAACTGCACAAGTCGCGCTCGATCCTGCTTCTGGAAAAGTTATTGCCGGTGATGTAATTTACGGCAATAATATTGCTTCGTGGAAAAAGTTTGCCAATTCATTACGCCTACGTATTGCTTTGCGTATTGCAGATAAGGATGCGGCTAAAGCCAAACAGGTAATAGACGAAATACAGGCCGAGGGTGGTGCTTACATCAGCAGTAATTCAGAAAATGCACAATTAAAATATGATGTTTCGCCACAACAAAATCCGGTTGCAGCATCTTTCGAAACCCGTAACGATTACCGAATCAGTAAAACCATTGTGGACAAACTTTTTGCGCTAAACGACCTGAGATTACCGGTGTATGCGAGCAAAACGGAGAATGCTACGACGCAAACCTATGTAGGTATTCCAAACGGTTCTACCAACTCGGAGGCAAGTGCCATTGGTTTGGCCAATTCGTCTAAACCAGGTACTTATTTTCTGGATGCCAAAGCACCGGCTGTAATTTTTAGCTATGCCGAACTGCTTTTCGATCGCGCTGAAGCTGCTGCACGTGGTTTCACGACCGAAAACGCTGAGGATTTATATAAGCAAGCTATCCGGGCATCGTTTGCACAATACAATATCAGCGGAGCCGGAGTTGATAGTTACATCAATCAGCCTGCTGTAGTTTATGATGCCGCAAACTATAAGAAATCTATCGGCGAGCAAAAATGGATTGCCTTATTTGGTCAGGGCCTTGAAGCGTGGACAGAGCGCAGAAGGTTAGATTACCCACAATTAACAGCTTCGGTTAATACCGTTCTAAACGGGCAGATTCCGGTACGTTTTATTTATCCGGGTACTGAACAATCGCTAAACGGACAGAATTATAAAAATGCCGTTAGCAGTCAGGGAGCCGATTTATTAACCACAAAACTCTGGTTTGATGCTTTTTAAAATTTAAAACCTGCCTGGCACCAGGTCATCAGTTTGCAAAGAAAAAGTGCTCCGGTTTTTACATCGGAGCGCTTTTTTTGTGTTTAAATTTTACAGAAACAGGTATCTCGATTGATCTGCCTCCTTATGGTTAATGGGTATTCATCTGGCAAAATCTTCGGCAGCATTACTCAGCTTTGATTTCAGGTCCCGTGTATAATTTTTTGCTTTATCAGCCCATTGCGGTGCTTTATCCATTAATTCGTCTACTATCGATTGGCCCGTAATTGGGTCCTTTTTCGTGATATATTTTACGCCTGCGTAAACCGCGGCACCAATAATTGCTGTTTTTAAAATTCCCATGTCGTTTTCTTTTGTTTTTTAGTTAAACATTTTGAGGTAGTTAAAAGTTTTAGACGGCTTTAGCTTCTTGTTGTTACAACCTTCGGAGTTTGTATCACTAAATACTAAAACGAAAAAAGTTATAGTTTATTGAATAAAGTTAAACTCGTCCCTCTTTGAGGGGGGCAGGGGGGGGGATTTTGATACCACTGTCCGGTTCAGTTTGCCTACTTACCACTTCATGCCTTAATATGTCCGGTCTGGCTATTTTACACGTTGCCGGGAGGGGTTTTTGAGATAGTTTTGAGCAACAAAAAACACAGAAACATGAAAATAACGAAAATTTTATGGTTGGCTAATTTCTTCCTTGTTATTACCCTTTCCATTACGGCCTTTGCGGCAATGTATAAAACACCTGAAAAAGATAGCACAGCTAAAATGCCCGGAAAAGGCTTTGCTGTGGTCGAATTGTTTACTTCAGAAGGTTGTTCGAGTTGCCCACCTGCCGATGAACTTTTGGCCAGGCTGGAAAAAGAATCAGCCGGAAAGGATTTGTTTGTACTCGCTTACCATGTCGATTATTTTGATCGCTTAGGCTGGAAAGACACTTTCGGGAATCCGGAATATTCTAAAAGGCAGGCGCAGTATGGGCAATGGTTAGGCTTGCCACAAATTTATACCCCACAGGTAATAGTTAACGGTACAAGCGAATTTATTGGTTCGGAAGAAGCGGGCATCCGCAATGCCATTTCGACCCGGTTAGGTATCAAATCAACCGCAGATGTTAAACTTCAATGGCACCAAACTGACCAGGATCTTAAAGTGTATTATCAGGCTTCGGGTGAAACAAAGGGCAGTAAACTGTTAATCGCTGTTGTACAAAAAGCTGCCAGTACAAGGGTAGCCAGGGGCGAAAACGAAGGCAGAACCTTATCGCATGTGCAGATTGTACGGAAGTTGCAAAGCGAAAAAATCGGTGCTGAGGGAAGTGGGGCGGTTTCGGTTTCATTGCCAAAAGGCTACAACGAAAAAGACTGGGAAATTATTGGTTTGCTGCAAAACCAAACTACCGGTAAGCTTATCGCCGCTACCAAAGCGACCCAATTTGAACCAAACAACAACGCCAGTTTACATCATTAAATCTTTACAGCCATGGGAAATACTTTCAAAAAAAGCCACAGCAAATTTATGGTGACACTAGTTTCAATGCTCTCTATGTTATTTCTGCTTACTCCGCCTTTCGAACGAAATGTTCAGCAATGTGAAATGGTGATGGAAATTGCAGGGAAAAAGAAAAGCGGCTTCCTGCCTGATGGAGAAGAATAAAAACTGATAAAAAACTCAACCCGGAAAATGTCCGGCTTAGCGGGTAATCTGCCTGGCTCACCAGATTGTGGTCGTTAGCCCGCTGTTTAAGCTATAATTTTGAATAACAAATTTAAAAATCACAATACAATGGAAAATAATCAAAACGGAAATCCTACAGTGGATTTAAGCACAAAAGTATTATATACAGGAAAAACACACACTACAGGCGGTAGAGATGGGAACTCAAAAAGTACTGATGGAAAATTAGAAATCGCACTTTCTTCGCCAGGTTCAAACGGTAAAGGCACAAACCCTGAGCAGCTGTTTGCTGCGGGTTGGTCGGCATGTTTTATTGGCGCAATTGGCTTAGCCGCTGCGAAGCACAAAATAGCTTTACCTGCAGGTCTTGCGGTTGATGCTGAGGTTGATCTTTGTGCAGCTGATGGTGCTTACAGCTTGCAAGCCAGGTTAAATGTAAGTCTACCCGGCTTATCTACTGAGGAAGCCAGGTTGCTAACCGATACTGCACACCAAACCTGTCCGTATTCAAAAGCCACCAAAGGCAATATTCCTGTCGAAATCAATTTAGTATAATCAATTTAACCGCGGAGGCAGATATTTAAATCTGTCTCCGCTTTTTTTTATCAGCTGATGATCAGTTTAACTTTAAACCCCGATGTTACCTTTTGCTGTATGGCAGCCTTATCGATCGTAATTACAGATATTTGCAGCAAGCCAAGGTTGCTCCAGCTACCTGTAATTGATAATGAAACAGCCGGGCATAAAGAGGTGCGTGAGGAGATCAGGCACATTCTCGAGCAACAATTTTCCGGCTAGCTTACCTGTTCTCCAGCCAGTTTAAAAATGCGGTTGTTTTTTCTTTCCCAATCAGCAGTTTTTCGGGCGAGGGGATAACCAGTTTAACAAATAGCTTACGGTCGAAATAGTGCTCTACTTCCTTGATCGCGCTAAAATTAACAATATACTGGCGGTTAAGCCTAAAGAACTGCAAAGCAGAAAGTTGCCCTTGTATGGTATCCAGCGATTGGTTCAGGGCATATTCTTCCTCTTTCAAGGTCATAATGGTTGGCGAATCGTTGCGAATGTAAATAAAAGCAATCTGCTCGGTCGGAACCGTTGTATATTTATTGTGTTTGAACACCAGAAAGCTCTTTTTCCCCTCGTTTGGCCCAATTCGTTTAATCAGCTCGTCCATATCCGGGAGCTTGTTTTGCTGGAAAAAATTCTGAAACAGATCTACCTTTTCAAAGGCCTTTTGCAGGTCTTCCTGCGAAAAAGGTTTTAGCAGGTAATCAATACCATTAGCTTTAATGGCATCCATCGCGTACTCGCCATAAGCGGTACAAAAAATTACGGGACAACTGATTTTTACGGATTGAAAAATTTCAAAGGAAAGGCCGTCCGATAACTGGATATCCATAAAAATCAGGTCGGGTTGCTCGTTTTCCGAGAAATAATGCACCGTATCGTCAATACTTTGCAGGTTAGCTACAACCTGTGCTTTCGGACGTATTTTATTGATAAGGTTTGATAAAGACTTGGCAGCCTTCAGCTCGTCTTCAATGATGATAATCTTCATGTATAAGGGGAAGTTTTATACTAAAATGGGTGTCTGTTTTGGTAATGATAATCTCTTTGTTCAGTAAATGGCTGTAGCGTTGGTTAATGTTTTCGAGACCAATTCCGGTGGAGGCCTCAGGCGTACGCTTAGGCTGGATTTTATTCTCTACCACAATAAAATCACCATCCACATATAACTTGATGTGCAGGGGCTTGTACAGCGAGAGCACGTTGTGCTTAATGCAGTTTTCAATCAAAAGCTGGAGCGTAAAAGGCGGAATGAGCGATTGCTGGTAACTTTTATCAATATCAATAGACAGATCGATGCCTTCTTCAAAGCGGGCCTTTAACAAAAAGAGATAAGCTGCTAAAATATCAAGTTCTTCGGCCAGTTTTATCAGGTCGTGCTTTCGGCTTTCGAGCGTAAAGCGGTAAAAATCTGAAAGTTTAAGGATAAATTCTACGCTATGTTTATCGCTACTTTCTACCATGTATTTCAGCGTATTGAGGCTGTTGAAAAGGAAGTGCGGATTAACCTGTTGTTTTAAGAGTTCGTATTGGGCGCCCAGGTTATCTGCTTTGGTGCGTTCGAGTTCGATACCCACCTGCTGGTTCTGGTAGTTCTGGTACAGCAGGTTCAGCAGCATGTAAAAGGTAATGTTTACCAGTATCCCCCTTACCTCAAACATGAGCATTACCGGGCCAAAATGAATGGAACTGAGCAGATATTGTTGCAGGCAAGACAGTAAAAACATTAAAAGTATCCCGAAGAAAAGACCTTTAACGAGCCGCATTACCGAAAAACCGCTGGCTACATCGCGCGATGTGTAAGCGGGGAGGGTAAATACGTTATAATACCAGATTAGTACGGCAAAAAGAAAGGTTACTGCTGCATCGGCAAGGGCTTCGTATAAATTAAAGCGGTGTTCTGCAATTTTGGGAATGGAAGTGAGTACACCCAGAAAAAAAGAACTCAGCCATATTACTTTGTGCGGAATCTTAAATGTTTTCTTTTTCATGCGTTTTTCAAATATACTATAAAGTTTAGCGTCTTGCTGAACTTATTGTGTGCTGCAAGATGGTAACATCTGGCGTGATGAAATTAAATTTTAATAGATAATCACCATTAAATTTTTATATTTCGAGCAAAATTAGCTTCACTAAAACGATTACTAACCACATAACGCTGCATGAATAAGGAGAAACTGTTCAACGAAATCAAGGATTTAAGCATTATTAATGCTTTTTCGAAACATGAACAGTTGGTGCAGGGCATTATTAACAGCTTAAACCATAAGCACATCGCTAAAGGCGATATTTTGCCTTCTGTTAATGAAATGATGCGCGAAACGGGCTATGCCAAAGAAACCATTGGTAAGGCTTACAAAGAGCTGATTAGCAGGGGGATTGTAGAATCGAAAAACCGGCGGGGTTATTTTGTAGCTACCGATGATACTGAGCAGCACCTGAAGGTATGTTTACTGATTTACGCTTTTGATACTTTTCAGGAAACCTTTTATCAGAATTTCCGCGACCACCTGGGCGAGAACATTCAGGTAGATGTATATTTCCACCACAATAACTTTAGTGTTTTCGAATCCATTATTAACAGCAATAAAGGTCAGTATGGCTTGTATGTAATTGCCCCGATAGAAAGTAATGAGGCGAAAGCAGTACTTGAACAGCTACCCAAAGAAAAACTGCTGATTGTAGATCGTTATGTAGCGCTGAAAGGGGAGTACTCTTACATTGTACAGGAGTTTGAAAATGCCTCTTACAATGCTTTTTTACAACTGGTACCGCGCATTAAAGAATTTTCTGAATTTGTTTTCTTTTTTAAACCTTCATCAGCAGAACCCAATGAAGTGCTGATCTCGTTTAAGCGTTTTATAAAAGAATTTAATATAAATGGGGTAATCAAAAACCATTACGAATCCGGAAGCATTGCACCGGATAAAGTGTACTTTACCATCCACAACCTCGAGCTTTGGGAAATGCTGAAAGATACCAAAGTAAAGGGTTTAAAAGTGGGGAAAGATTTAGGCATCCTTTCGCACAACGACGATAACGTGAAAGAGATTATTTTTGATGGCATTACCACTTTTTCGATCGATTTTGCCGAAATGGGACGTTTGGCGGCCGAGTTTGTGCTTAGCTTAAACCCGGTTAAGCATGTGATGGAAAATAAACTGATCAGAAGAAACTCACTTTAGCAGCAAGGGCGTGGGAACGACAGCAATTATCAGTTTCATTTTGTTTACGGTTTTGGCCGCAACCATTTCTTATTTTAAAACCCGCCATAGTCAGCGCTCTACCATTACCGGTTTTTTCTTTGCCAACAGGAGCAATGGTTTTATTATTATCGGGGCTTCGCTTTTTTTTAGTAACATCAGCGCCAACCAGTTTATCGGCGAAAACGAATCAGTTTACATCAATAACATGTCGGTTATTGGCTGGGGCATATCGTCTATCCTGGCCATGATCATTGTGTCAGAATTTTTTATACCCATTTATATTAAAACCGGCATTCGCACCATTCCCGATTTTTTAGAGAAACGTTACGATCCGCAGACTAAAACACTGGTTTCGGTTGTTTTCCTGTTCAGCTATATCATTAACCTGTTGCCAGCGGTTTTGTACGGTGGGGCAGTGGCTTTCAGCAATCTGATCGATCTTTCGGGCTTCCATCTTTCTTACTGGGAAAGTATCTGGTTTTTTGTGTGGATTATGGGATTGATCGGTTCTGTTTATACCATTTTAGGCGGTTTTAAAGCGATTACCATTTCTGATACGGTATTGAGTGCAGGTATGCTGATCCTAATTGTTGCATTGCCTTATTACGGTTTACGCTATCTCGGTCACGGCGATTTTTTCGGCGGACTTTCTACTGTGCTCTCAACCAAAAAAGAGCACCTTAATGCCATTGGGAGTAGTAAAGATGCCGTTCCTTTTTCTACTTTGTTTACCGGGATGCTGATTGTGAACCTGTATTACTGGGGGATGGAGCAGTACATTGTTCAGCAGGTGCTGGCTGCTAAAAGTTTGGAAGAAGGTCAAAAAGGGATTGCTTTAACCTGTTTTGCCAAGTTATTATGTCCTTTAATGATTAATATACCGGGTTTAATTGCGGTGCATTTATATCCGGTTTTAACCAATACCAATCAGGTATTTCCCTTGCTGATTAAAGATGTATTGCCACCATTTTTAATGGGGCTATCGGCCTGCGTGCTTTTTGGTGCAGCTATTACCACCTTTAATGCCGGCTTAAACAGTTCGAGCACTTTGTTTCTCCTTAATTTGTATAAGCCTTACATGGAGAAAAGGGGGAAAGCATTATCTGATAAAAGCCTGTTGCGTACGGGCCGGATGTTTCAGATTTCGGTATCGTTGTTTGCTATGGCTTTTGCTCCTTTTATCATCTTCTCCAGAAATGGTTTTTATGAATATTTGCAAAAAATAAGCGCCATTTTCAGCTTGCCCATTTTTACAATCATTTTCATTGGTTTCATTACCAAAAAGATGCCACCCATTGCGGCTAAAATCGGGATGCTTTTTTTTATTAGCTGTTATGTGCTGAGCGAGTGGGTATTTGCTATCCATTTGCATTATCTGCATACCCTGGCCATTATTTTTATCATCACCATTTTACTGATGCTGGCCATTTCAAAAATGTACCCTAACCAAAAGTCATACACGCTGGTACTCGATAACAAAATTGAAATTATTCCCTGGCGCAGCAGACATTATTATCATGTGGTTCTAATTGCCTTAATGGCTTTGGTGTTTTTTATTTTCTCTTCTTACATGCTGGCGTAGTTGGTTTGCAACTCGCAATAACACTGTTCAATAATCTAAGGGAACTAGTGAACGTTAAAACAGGCCCTTCGACAGGCTCAGGGTGGCAGGCAATAGAAGTGATTTGCGATGAGCCATTGACCAGTGAACTCGTAACCAATATTCAATAATCAATTATCAGAGGGGATTTGCGCGAGCGCTATGGGTGGGACCAATGAACTAATGGCCAATGAACCAATAAACTAATAAACCGAAATTTCACCTTCTCATTTGGAATATAGATTTTTTTGTTTATCATTGTAAACGGAAATAATAGGATAGTATAGGATAGGATAGAAATTGGTTTATATTCCAGCATGAAGAGGCTTAACCGCTTATCCATGATAAACCTCAATTCAATAATCGCTTGATTCCTTTTCTAACTCCTGGTTTTCCGCTAACCAAACCAATCAAAATATATGAGGAAATTTACAACTTATTCTAAAGCAGATCATTCTGCTATCGCTGAAACTCGAATGTGGCCCATGGCAACAGGCAGTTAGGAGTGCGTCGCATTCATCTTTTACCTATTATAATCTTATTTGATTTACTCATTAAAAGCTAATTGGCAAATGAAGCAATTATTTTTGTGCGGGTACTTTCGGGTACCTAGCAAATTAAAAAACGCATTGTTATTGACGGGTTCAATCTTTGTGTTTTTCCTGGTTTTTATGCCTGTAAGGGGTTTTTCGCAGGCAGGAAAGAAAACCATTACAGGTAAAGTTACCGATACGCTCGGGGTTGGACTTCCGGGGGTTACCGTAGCGGTAGTTAATAAAGTAAATGTGGGTACGCAAACCGACAACAATGGTAAGTACGTACTCGATGTAAGTCCGGGCGAGCAACTCCGTTTTTCTTATGTGGGGTATCGCGAGCACCGTGTAATTGTTGGTGGAGCCAATGTAATTAACGTAAAACTGGCCGAAGAGAATATGCTCTCGGAAGAGGTGGTTATTACAGCCCTTGGCCAGAAACAGCGTAAAGAAGCATTAGTAGGCTCAGTTACAACCGTAAAGGTAGGTAACCTTAAAATTCCATCGAGCAATTTAACCAATGCCCTTTCCGGTCAGATAGCCGGTGTAATTGGTTACCAGCGCAGCGGGCAGCCAGGGCAAGACAATTCACAGTTTTTTATTCGCGGAGTAACTACTTTCGGGTATAAAAGAGATCCGTTAATTCTGATTGACAATGTGGAGCTAACCAGTTCAGATCTGGCACGCCTTCAGGTTGATGATATTGAAAGCTTTTCGATATTGAAAGATGCCAGTGCCACTGCCTTGTATGGCGCTAGGGGGGCAAACGGTGTAATTCTGGTTGCTACCAAATCGGGTAAAGAGGGTAAGGCTAAAATTAGTTTCAGGTTGGAACAATCTGCTTCTCAATCGGTTCAGGATTTAGAACTGGCCGATCCGATTACCTACATGAGGCTTTTCAACGAAGCATCCATTGGTCGCGGCATGGATCCCATGTTTACACCAAACCAGATCATCAATACACAGGCCACGGTAAATAAAAGCCCGGGTTATAACGAATATGTTTACCCGGCGGTTGACTGGCTGGATATGCTCTTTAAAAAACGTACCAGTACACAACGTGCAAATTTGGGTATTAGCGGTGGCGGTGGCGTTGCCCGGTACTACATTGCAGGTTCGTACAATTTAGATAACGGGGTGCTGAAAGAAGATTCGCGCAATAACAACGATAATAATATCAAGTTCCGCAATTATCAGCTTCGCTCCAATATCAATATCGATTTAAGTAAAACAACCGAAATGGTGGTGCGCTTATCGGGTAATTTTAGCGAGTATAATGGTCCGCTGGCAACTGATGGTGGTTTTTCTACCGATTTGTACAACATTGCCGTTCATACCAGTCCGGTTTCTTTTCCGGCATTTTACCCTGCCGATGCTGCCAACCAAAATGCACAACACATTTTATTTGGTAACAGGGGAGGCTCAGGGCAGAACAGTATTTTAGATAATAACCCTTATGCGGCCATGCTGCGCGGACATAAAAACTCGTCCGAATCGCGCATGTCAGCCCAGTTTGAGCTCAACCAGAAATTAGATTTCTTTACCGAAGGACTTTCGTTTAAAACGATCTTCAGCACCAACCGCTATTCATATTTTGATTCGCAGCGTGCCTACTCGCCATTTTATTATAACATTGGCTCTTACGATAAACAAAGCAATACTTATGTGTTAAACTGGCTTAACTCGTCGGTAACCGGCGGTGCGCCAAATATTGCACAAGAATATTTGTCTTACTATCCGGGAGGTACCAATATCAATACCTTTTTATATGCCCAGGCCTCATTAAATTACGATAAAGCCTTTGGTAACCATAATGTTAGCGGTACTTTAATTGGTACAGCCCAGCAATCGGTTTATAGCAATGCAAGCTCTTTGCAAAATTCGCTTCCTTACCGCAATTTAGGTTTGGGGTCGTTTAACCTATTCGTATAAGAGCCGTTATTTTATCGAATCTAACTTTGGTTATAACGGATCGGAAAGGTTTTCGGAGAACCATCGTTTCGGGTTTTTCCCAACCATTGGCGCTGGCTGGGTGCTTTCTAACGAAAAATTCTGGGCTGGTGGATTGGCCAACGTGGTTAGCCGCTTAAAATTAAGGGCCAGTTATGGTATTGTAGGTAACGATGCCATTGGTGCACAGCGCTTTTTCTATATTTCGGATGTTAACCTAAATGGTGGTGGAAATTATGCCCAGTTTGGATTTAATGGTGCATCTAACCGTAATGGTGTATTCATTAATAATTACGAAAACAAGGATGTAACCTGGGAAACTTCAAGACAGACCAACGTTGCGCTGGAGGCAACATTTTTTAAAGATCTGAGCCTTATTGCCGAGTTTTACAACAACTACCGCTACAATATTTATATGCCGCGTACCAACCTGCCTACTACATTAGGCCTGGAATCGGGCATTGGTGCAAACGTAGGCGAGGCGCGATCGAGAGGTATGGATTTA
The DNA here is from genome assembly GCA_965284455.1 of Sphingobacteriaceae bacterium. GTDB lineage: Bacteria > Bacteroidota > Bacteroidia > Sphingobacteriales > Sphingobacteriaceae > Pedobacter. The sequence continues at coordinate 1,927,219 of OZ260086.1, read as the reverse complement.
TCGCTCGATTATAAATTCAGGGTGAATGATTTTTCTTTTGCCGTGCGTTCTAACTTTACTTTTGCCAAAAACAAATACATTAATTACGAAGAGCCACAGTGGGCGGAAGCTTACCGTTATACCACCGGGCAAGCCATTAACCGCAACTTTGGTTACATTGCTGAACGTTTGTTTGTGGATGATAAAGAGGTGCAGAATTCGCCAACGCAGATTTTCTCGCCGAATGGCAAACCACCAAGAGCAGGCGATATTAAATACCGCGATTTAAATAACGATGGTAGAATTGATGAGGCCGATAAAGCTTATATTGGTTTCCCACAATCGCCTGAGATCGTATATGGTTTTGGTTTCAGTTCTTCGTACAAAGGTTTCGATGTTTCGGCCTTTTTTACCGGACAAGACCGCATGACTTTCTTTATCGATCCGACTAAGGTAAGTCCTTTCGTGCCAAGTAATCAGCAGTATATACTAGGCAATACGCAGTTGTTAAAAGATTTTGCCGATAACCACTGGTCGCCGGAAAACCAGAACCTGTATGCACTTTACCCGCGACTGGCTGTAAATGCAGTCGATTTGGAAAACAATGCGCAAACCAGTACCTGGTGGATGAGGAACGGCCGTTTGCTGCGCCTTAAATCGGTAGAGCTGGGGTATACGCTTCCACAGCGCATTTCGGGCAAAATTAAGTTAAACTCCTGCCGCATTTATTTCAACGGCTTAAACCTGCTTACCTGGAGCCCTTTCAAATTATGGGATGCCGAGCAGGGCGGAAACGGTTTTGCCTATCCAATACAAAAGGTGTTCAATGTTGGTCTTAACGTAACCTTATAATGAAAACGATAAAAACATATTTCAAATACAGTTGCATCCTTTTAATGCTTTGCACTTTTGCATCCTGTAAAAAATACCTTGATGTAACCCCTGATGACATTGGTACATTAGATTATGCATTCAGGAACCGGAATGAGGCCGAGAACTACCTGTATTCTTGCTATGCCTATTTGCAGCGCATGAACGATATGGCCACGAACCCGGGCTTTACCACGTCTTCAGAGTTAATTTATTCGAATACACTCGATAATTTTCAGGGCTTTAACCCTACAGGCTTTAACCTGTTAAGAGGAACACAAACGGCCGCAAGACCTGGTTTAAATACCTGGGATGGGCAGGAAGGGAGTTATAGTCTTTGGCGCTCAATCAGGATCTGTAATATCATGATCGAAAACATCGATAAACCAATTGACCTTGGAGCTGCTGAGAAGAAACGCTGGATTGCAGAAACCAAATTCTTAAAAGCTTATTACCACTATGTTTTATTTAAAATGTACGGGCCAATTCCTTTAATTAAAACCAACCTGGCCATTAACAGCTCAACCGACGAAGTGCGGGTAAAAAGAGTACCTGTCGACGAAACAGTTGATTACATTGTATCGCTTTTAGACGAAGCTGCGGCAGATTTGCCAGCGGTAATCAGCAATCAGTCTACAGAGCTGGGCAGGGTAACCAGTGTAATAGCCCTCTCGGTTAAAGCCGATGTGCTGGCCACGGCAGCAAGTCCGTTGTTTAACGGTAATCCCGACTATGCAGGTTTTAAAGATAAAGACGGGGTGAGCCTTTTTCCGGCTGCCTACGATGCGCAGAAATGGAAAAAAGCTGCCGATGCGGCCAAAATTGCCATCACTGCTGCCGAAGCGCAAGGCATTAAATTATATACTTTTAGTGCACCCTCAACAGTTGGTAAATTATCCGATTCGTTAAAAAGAGAGCTGGATGTACAAAATGCTGTTGCTGAAAGATGGGAACTCAATACTGAAATTATCTGGGCTTCCAACCCGGAGTTTAGCTATCAGGGTTTTTCTACACCGAGGCTTACAGCGAAATCGGCGGTAAATATTTTCTCTAATCCCTCTACTTTTTCTGCCCCGATTGCTACGCAGGAACTTTTTTATACCGTAAATGGCGTACCGATTACGGAGGATAAAACCTGGGACTATGCCGGCAGGAACACGATTAAAGCCGGCGATAATGCCAGTCGCTATTACATTCAGCAGGGCTATGAAACGATTAAAGGTCACTTTGCCCGCGAAACCCGTTTTTATGCTGATATGGCTTTCGATGGTGGTATCTGGTTTGGCAATGGTCGTAACTTTCAGGATAGCCCCAGCGCACCATTATACTATGTTTCGGCGAGGGGAAGCGGTTTTGCCGCTCCAAGCGATAATATCAGGCTGAACATCACCGGTTACTGGCCTAAAAAACTGGTGAGCTATGCCTCAGTTTATGATGATGGCTTTCAGTCGTCACCATTCCGCATGCCATTAATCCGTTTAGCGGGCTTATACCTTTTATATGCCGAAGCTTTAAACGAAGTTAACGGACCAACTGCAGATGTGTTTACCTATATCGATAAAGTGCGTCAAAGGGCAGGCTTACAAGGGGTACAGGTTTCGTGGACAAACTTTTCAAAAAGCCCGAATAAGTTTAATACCAAAGAAGGTTTAAGGCAGATTATCCACCAGGAAAGACGAATTGAGCTGTGTTTTGAAGGCCAGAGCGGATGGGATTTAAGAAGATGGAAAGAATTGCAGGCAGTACTAAGCAGCCCGATACAGGGCTGGAGCATCAACAATGCTGATGCCATAAACTATTACCGGCCAACTACCCAGTTTATTCCTGTTTTTGGCTTGAAAGATTACCTGTGGCCTATCAGAAGTTCTGATCTGGTAGTGAATCCAAACCTTGTTCAAAATCCCTATTGGTAGTTTAAATTAAACAACATGAAAAATATTAAAAATAGTATTTACCTGGCGCTTATTGTTGCCGTTTTGGCAAGCCTGGCAGCCTGCAAAAAAATGGAAAGCTATAACGATCCTGCTTCTTCAGATATGACCAAGCCGGGAGTGGTAACCAACGTTAAAGTCGATAATTTTAATGGCGGAGCTTACATTACCTATTCTTTGCCCAATTCTAAAAATCTTTTGTATGTATTGGCGCAGTATAAAATAAACGGCGTAACCACCCGCGAAACTAAATCGAGCTATTATTCTGATTCGATTATGGTTGATGGTTTTGCTAAAAAACAAGGTTACGATGTTACCCTGTATGCGGTAAGCAGGGCAGAGGTTAAATCAGATCCGGTTGTGGTTAAGGTTAATCCCGATACCCCACCTTATTTATTGGCGAAACCCAGTATTAATGCTGAGCCTGATTTCGGTGGAATTAAAGTTACCGGAACCAACCCTGCAAAAAGTAATCTCGGTGTTATTCTGCTCTCGGTAAACGATAACAACAGTTCTGATGTGATCGATCAGCATTATGGCAAAACAGATGTAATCAGTTATTCGGTAAGGGGCTATGCACCTGTGGCCAAAAAAATTGGTTATTACGTTACCGATAACTTTGGGAACATTTCTGATACCACCTACAAAACCATTACACCATTTTTCGAAACCCTTTTAGATAGGGGAAAATTCTTCCAGTACAGACTGCCATCGGATGGGGTTATTGCCTATGGCTGGGATTTACCTTACCTGTGGGATGGAAAAACCGATGGAAACTCTAATGGCTGGCACACCGCGCCAGGTGGCGCAATGCCTGCCATTGCTACTTTTGGTTTAGGCGTAAGCGCTAAATTAAGCCGCTTCATTTTGTGGGAAAGACCCGATGGTGGCGATAAATTTGCTTTTGGCCACGGAAATCCAAAGGTATTCTCGGTATGGGGCTCTGATGTGGCGGCTCCGCGTGATGCGCAATTGCCTTTGTCGGCACCAGAAGGAACGGTTATCGGCGACTGGATTAACATGGGCAATTACAATTATCCTAATCCACCATCGGGTGCCACGCCGGTAGCGCATACCACTGCGGATAACGATTTTGTAAAAGCAGGTGTAAGTTTCAATTTTCCCTTAACCAATCCAAAAGTGCGCTATATCCGCTTATCGGTAAGCACCACCTGGTCTAGCGGTACGTTTGCACATGCCATGGAAATGGCTTTTTACGGCGATCCGAGATAGTTATTGATTAACAAAAGAAGATAAATTTTCAGATATGAAAAGTATATATAAAATAAGCGGTTTGTTACTGCTGCTGGTAACCCTGATCATCAGCTGTACCAAAGATGATCTTGCTTTTAAAGAGTTTTTAAAAGATGGTGAGATGGTTTATCCCGGTCGTGTAGCCAACATTATTACCAAACCGGGCAACTTGCGAACTGCACTCTGGTGGAATCCAAGTCCCGACCCAAGTGTAACCAAATATGTAGTATATTGGAACAACAATGGCGATTCGGCGGTGGTGAATTCAACCACGCATAATCCACTCGATACTGTTAAAGTAATCCTTCCGAACCTGAAAGAATATACCTATACTTTTACGGTTTACTCTTACGATGCGCAAGGGCATAAATCGATCCCAATTGAGGCCCGAAATGTGAGGGTTTTTGGTCCGCTTTACCAATCGGGATTATTAAACAGGCCTTACAATGCTACCAATCCGTATGTGGTAAACAGCAATGGCTCGGTTCAGCTCAATTTTAATACACCCGATACCATTAATGTGAATACCATTGTGCGTTACACCAATAATGCCGGTGCCAGCGTAGATAAAACACTTTTACCAAAAGATACCGCTATTACCCTTACCGATTATAAAGCCGGGACAGATATTCTTTACAAATCAGCTTATATCCCCGGAAAAGGCTCGCTGGATATATTTACGGCATCAGATTTTTCTACCTTCCCTAAAATATTTACTTATGTGTTGTGCGACAGGTCGTTATTTAGCGAAGTGCGTTTACCGGGCGATGCACCAACTTATGAGTCAGGAACCAGTATTAGTAAATTGTGGGATGGAAGTGTTGGGCCGCAAGGTTATCCCAATATTTTCCATAGCGCAGGTAACAGTGGTATGCCACATGTAATTACCTTCGATTTAGGTAAAATTTACACCAATTTATCACGTGTAGAGGAAACCGGTCGCGATTGCTGTAATAATCCCGATCGTTTCGAAGTTTGGGGAATTGCCGATTTAACCAATGCAACCACTAGCTTATCGGCCAGTAATAGCGGATGGCCGGCCGAGGCAACCAGTAAAGGCTGGGTGCTTTTAAAAGACATTAGCAGATCAGACGATGGTAAAAATGCTTTTACATCCGAATTGGATAATGGAGGCAAACCGATTCGTTATATTCGCATCCGGATTAAACATGTAACCACTGGTGATGGTAACTATAGCAATATGAGCGAAATCAGGTTCTGGAACAAGCAGTAACCTTTTTAAAGGACCGTCATTTCGAGCAGAGCGGAGAAATCTATCTCTAGGTAGATCTCTCCGCTCCACTGCGTTCCAGTCGAAATGAAGGTAACAAATTAATCAGGTTAAACACATATAGTACAACAACATACAAATGAAACTAATGTATTTAAAACAACTTACGGTTATTGCGTGCTTTTCGCTTTTCATCGGTAAAAATGCCACAGCCCAGCAAAAGCCTCTAAACCTTTGGTATGATAAACCAGCCAAAATTTGGGAAGAAACATTACCACTTGGTAATGGCAAGCTGGGAATGACCCCTGACGGGGGGATAGCGAGAGAACAGATTGTATTGAACGATATTACTTTATGGAGTGGGGGCAAGCAGGATGCCAACAACTACGAAGCTTACAAAAGCCTTCCTAAAATCAGAGAACTGATACTGGAAGGCAAAAACGATGAAGCCCAGGCACTCGTAAACCGCGATTTTGTTTGTAAAGGACCGGGATCGGGAGGTGCAACCTGGGGGAAATACCAAACCCTGGGTAATTTGCAGCTTGATTATGCGTATCCTGGAGATAAAGAAGTAAAACCCGCGTTTTATAAAAGAACGCTATCGTTGGATAAGGCGGTGGCTACCACCGAATTTATGCTCAATGGCGTAAAATATAAAAGAGCATATTTCTGCAGTTTTAATAACGATGTAAATGTTATTCGCCTTACGGCTGACCAGCCCGGAAAGCTAAATTGCAATATTTCTATCAGCAGGCCCGAAAAAGCAACTTTGGCCAGCGAAGGTAAGGATCTGTTGATGTTTGGTCAGCTGGATAACGGCACCGATGGCAAAGGTATGAAATACCAGAGCCGGGTAAGTACTACTGTTAAAGGCGGCTCGGTAGTTACCACAGACAATATCATTCAGATCAAAAATGCTACCGAAATACTAATTTACGTTGCAGCAGAAACCAATTTTAAACATGCTGATTTTGAAGCACGAATTAAAAATACCTTGTTGCAGGCCAAAAAAACGGCCTATACAGTTGAACTAGCTAAACACAGTGAAAATTTTGGTAAGCTTTTTAACCGATTAAAAATCAATTTGGGCGAAGGCGAAGCCGCTAAACTACCTACCGATGTAAGACTTGAGCATTTCTACAAAGACTACCAAAACGATGTTTCGCTAGCTGCCCTGTTTTTTCAGTTTAGCCGCTATTTAAGCATCAGCAGTACCCGGGTCGGACTTTTGCCTCCCAATTTGCAGGGTTTGTGGGCCAACCAGATTAACACACCATGGAATGGCGATTACCACCTGGATGTGAACGTGCAAATGAATCATTTCGCTATTGAACAAGCTAACCTTTCAGAACTAAACTTGCCACTGGCAGAACTGGTGCGGAATTTAACCATGCCCGGCGCAAAAACCGCAAAAGCCTATTACAATGCCGATGGATGGATTGCCCATGTAATTACCAACGTATGGGGATTTACGGAGCCCGGTGAAAGTGCCTCATGGGGTGCCTCAAACGCAGGTTCTGGTTGGCTATGCAGCAACCTTTGGGATCATTTTGCCTTTAGTCAGGATTTAAATTACCTCAAAAGCATTTATCCGGTGTTAAAAGGATCTGCCGAATTTTACAAAAGCGCCCTGGTTAAAGATCCGAAAACAGGCTGGCTGGTTACTTCGCCATCGGTTTCGCCCGAGAATACCTTTTATCTGCCGAACGGAAAAACGGCCAGTATTTCGATGGGACCAACTATTGATAACCAGATTGTACGCGAGCTTTTTAACCACGTAATTACAGCTACCAAATTGCTTAAAACCGATGCCACATTCAGCGCTTCGCTAGAGGAAAAACTAAAATCCATCCCACCGGTTGGACTAATCAGCAAAGACGGCCGCATACAAGAGTGGCTGGAGGATTACAAGGAAACCGATCCGCAACATCGCCACATTTCACATTTATACGGTGTTTACCCGGCTGGCTTAATTACGCCGGTTGCTACGCCTGCTTTGGCCGAGGCTGCTAAAAAAACACTGGAGGTGCGGGGTGATGACGGGCCAAGCTGGTCGATTGCCTACAAACAGTTGTTCTGGGCCCGTTTACTGGATGGAAACCGTGCTTTTAAGCTTTTAAGGGAAATTTTAAAACCTACCTTGCGTACCGATATGAACTACGGTGCCGGCGGCGGGGTTTATCCAAATATGTTATCGGCCGGACCACCATTCCAGATTGATGGTAACTTTGGTGCTGCGGCAGGTATTGCCGAAATGCTCATTCAGAGTCACGATGGCTTTATCGAATTGCTGCCCGCTGTACCCGACGCCTGGAAAGCTTTCGGCGAAATTAAAGGCCTAAAAGCCCGTGGCAATTTTACGGTTGACATGAGTTGGAAAGATGGTAAAATTACCCATTACCGCATTGCCTCGCCAAAACTGCAAAAAGTAAAACTTAAAATAAACGGTACATTAAGCCAAATAACCTCAACTAAACTTTAAAGCGGATATGCTTATTGGTAATTTATTTAAATTCAGGTGTTTATTGGTGTTGCTGGTGCTGTTGTCGGCTTTCAAATCCGTATCGGCAACCGTTATTCACTATGGTAAAGCAGGCAAAATAGACTATAACCTTAAAACGGGTACTTTTACTGTTTCTAATGGTTCGGTTTTGCTGCTGGCGCAGGGCATTTCGGAAGTGGGCTACCAAAACACAACACTTCGTTCCAAAAACTACACACAAATTACTTATGCACAAAGTGTAGTAAAAGATGCTTTTGGACAGGGAATCAAGCATACCTTTTTCTTAAAACAAGATGGCTTGCCCAATATGCAGCAAATCATTTATACCTATGCCCATCGCGATTACTTTTTCATTTCTGTAAGCATTACAGGCAGTAATGTGGCTACAAACCACATGGTACCTTTAAAGGGAAATCTGATGGATAGCCGGATGAAAGATGAAGCCACCAGCTTATTTGTGCCATTTGATAACGATACCTTTATTTCTTATCAGGCCGTTCCATTTCAAGCCAGTGTTATCAATCCGAGTGCCGAGGTTACTGCTTTATACCATAATCCATCGCGAAAGGGTTATGTTATAGGTTCTGTTGAGCACCGCAACTGGAAAACAGGGGTCATCACTACAATGGATGCGACTAAAAAAATAACTGTTGAGGCAGTTTGCGGTTACACCAACGAAAGCATTACCCGCGATAAAATAGCGCACGGATATCTGAAAGGGAATGCAGTGGCTTCGGCCAGTATATTTTTTGGCAGTTTTAACGATTGGCGTTCAGGGATGGAAACTTATGCCAAAGCAAACCGTATAGCTGAGCCACCTGTAATTTTTAAATGGAAAAACCCTACGCCAGTGGGCTGGAACAGTTGGGGAGCCATGCAGGAGAAAATAACGCTCGAAAAAGCCAACCAGGTAGTTGATTTTTTTGCAGATAGCCTTAAAGCTTTCAAGGTTGGGGGCGTGGCTTATATTGACCTCGATTCTTACTGGGATAATTTACTAAAAGGAGGTTTAACCGGCGACTATTCCAAACTCAAAGCCTTTGCCGATCATGCCAGATCAAAAGGTTTAAAACCCGGTATATATTGGGCACCTTTTGTTGATTGGGGTTTTGCAGGTGGTGGCAACCGCAAGGCAGAAGGAACCAGTTATACTTTTGGCGAAATGTGGACCAAAGTTGGGTCTGGCTATCACGATATTGATGGCGCACGTGCTTTAGACCCCACCCATCCGGGCACCCAACAACGCATTGCAACTGTAATTAAGAAATTTAAGGAATGCGGTTTTGAAATGATTAAAATCGACTTTTTAGGGCATGCTGCAATTGAATCGGATCATTTTTACGATCCTAAAATTAGCACAGGTATGCAGGCTTACCAGGTAGGTATGGAATTTTTGCTTAAGCAGCTCGATCATAAAATGCTGGTTTATGCTGCTATTTCGCCCAGTTTGGCTTCTGGCAGGTATGTGCACATGCGCCGTATTGCCTGCGATGCCTTTAAATCGATACACGATACCGAATATACTTTAAATGGGGTGAGCAACGGGTGGTGGCAAACCTACCTCTACGATTTTATTGATGCAGATCATGTGGTGTTTGACGATCAATCCGATGCTGAAAACACTGCCCGGTTTTTATCAGCCATTGTTACAGGTACCTGCATTACAGGCGATGATTTTTCCCGCCAGGGTAAATGGACAAATACGGCACAACTCTTATTGAATAATACTGAAATCCTTAAAATTTTGCAGGATGGAAAAGCATTTGTACCTGTAGAAGGGAACAAAGGCAAATCGGCCTCGCCACTTTTTGTAAAACAGGTTGGAAATGTGACCTATCTGGCCATATTCAACTATAGTGATGCCGAACAAAAAATCAATCTCGATTTTTCCCGCCTTGGGTTAAAAACAAGCGAAAAATACAACTCTACGGATCTTATTGCTCAAAAAACAGCTTCCATTCAGCATAATCATATATTAAAACTGGCTGCAAAAGATGCGTTGATTTTCAAAATAACTTCAAAAAAATAAAAACCTATCTAAAACATTAGCCTATATTATTAACCACAAATGAAAAAAACAGATCAATTTTCAAACTACTTTAAACCAGGGGTCCTGGCTATCGCCCTTTGCCTGGGCTTTGGCAATTTAAATGCCCAAACCATTATTCCCATCGAAACGGCAAACAATGCCTTAGTATTACAAGCCGGGGCAAATAAGGATGTGAATACTATTTTCTTCGGGAAAAAACTCGCCAATAAGCAAGAATATGCGCAGGTTGCCGGTCAGTACAAGCAAACTTCTGATTATACCGGTCAGTTAAATTCCGTTTACACACCATCAGGATCACGCAATCTGGTAGAGCCTGCCATTACAGTTACCCATGCCGATGGCAATAATTCGCTCGATCTTAAATATGTAGATTATACCATAACTGCTGTTGATGATAATGTAAGTTTGCTGAAAATCAGACTAAAAGATCCGGTTTACAATTTCGAAGTTACCTTGTTTTACAAATCGTTTTATAAGCAGGATGTAATAGAACAATGGACCGAAATTAAACACAGCGAAAAGGGGGCGGTGGTATTGCATAAGTATGCTTCCGCCAACCTGCACTTAAAATCGCCGCATTTCTGGCTAAACCAGTACCACGGCGATTGGGCAAAGGAAATGCAGCCAGAGCAAAGCGAAATTACCCACGGCATTAAAACATTGGATAGTAAATTGGGAACGAGGGCGAACCTGTTTCAGCCATCGGTTTTTATGATTTCGTTAGATAAGCCTGCAGAAGAAAATGAAGGGAGTGTTTTATATGGTGCTTTAGAGTGGAGCGGGAATTTCAAAATTGATCTCGAACTGGATTATCAGGATAACCTCCGCATTATTGCCGGCATGAACAATTATGCTTCGCCTTATAGTTTAAAGCCAGGAGAAGTTTTTGCAACACCTGCATTTTTATATACTTTTTCTGATCAGGGAAAAGGTGCGGCCAGCAGAAAATTGCAGAACTGGGCACGCAACTATAAAATATTGGATGGAAAGGGAGAACGGTTAACCCTTTTAAACAACTGGGAAGCGACTTATTTCGATTTTAATGAGCAAAAGCTGGCCGAATTATTAAAAGACACTAAAAAACTGGGGGTCGATTTTTTCCTGCTGGATGATGGCTGGTTTGGAAACAAATACCCACGCAACAGCGACACCGCTGCATTAGGCGATTGGCAGGAGAATAAGCAAAAACTCCCGAATGGTATCAGCTCCTTAATTAAGGAAGCCGATCAGGCAGGTACCCGCTTTGGGATCTGGATTGAACCTGAAATGGTAAGCCCTAAAAGCGAATTGTACGAAAAACATCCTGATTGGGTAGTAAAACAACCTAAACGCCCCGAATACTATTTCAGGCACCAGTTAGAGCTCGATTTGTCGAACCCTAAAGTTCAGGATTTTGTTTTTGGAGTGGTTGATGACCTCTTTACCAAAAATCCGAAACTGGCTTATATTAAATGGGATTGTAATGCTGTTATTTATAATGCATACTCTGCACATTTAACAAATCAATCTCACTTTTACATAGATTACGTAAAAGGGCTTTACAACGTACTGCAGCGTATACGTGCAAAATATCCGACTGTACCGATGATGTTGTGCTCTGGCGGCGGTGGCAGGGTAGATTATGGAGCTTTGCAGTACTTTACCGAGTTTTGGCCAAGTGATAATACAGATCCATTAGAACGCATTTTTATGCAATGGGAGTATTCTTATTTTTACCCGGCCATCAGCAGTTCTAACCATGTAACCGATTGGGGCAAACAGTCAATCAAATTCCGCACTGATGTGGCCATGATGGGGAAACTGGGCTTTGATATTGTAGTAAGTAAATTGCCGGATGAGGAACTTCAGTTTTGCCAGGAAGCGATCAAAAACTACAACGAAGTGAAACCGGTTATCTGGCATGGCGAACAATACCGTTTGGCTAACCCACGTTCAGGGAGCGTCGCATCGATGTTGTATGTAAATGAACAAAAAACAGAAGGGGTAATTTTTAATTACCTGGTAAATTACCGCTACGAGGAGGGAAGTAAGTATCCCATTAAACTGGCTGGATTAGACGCTGCTAAAAAATACCAGATTAAAGAAATTAACCTTTTCCCGGGTACAAAATCAACCATTAATAGTACCAAAACTTACACGGGCGATTTTCTGATGAAGGTGGGATTTAACCCGAATTTGAACAATAACAGAACCAGTGTAGTATTAAAACTGGAAGAAGCGAAATAGCTATATTATATTTAAGAATTGGTTTTAAGCCCGGTACGAGCGTGCCGGGCTTTTTAGTATTTGGCAAAGATTGCTGATCCAATGGCTATCGGATTTGTTCAGCATCTTTCCACGTTATTTCAAATTGCTTAATAATAAGAAGTATTCAGGTTAGCATTCGCTTTCTCGGCGGCTTCAATAATCGAATAATCAGAAAGAATTAAGGCATTACCTTTTTTAACGCAAACATCATGTTCGAAATGGACAGATGGTTGTCCGTCAGCAGTTCTGATCGCCCAGCCATCTTTATCCAGAAATACATCTTTGGTACCCATGTTTATCATAGGCTCAATAGCCATTACCAGATTTTCTTTTAACATGGTCCCGCTACCTTTGCGGCCGTAGTTTGCAACTTGTGGATCTTCGTGCATACTTTGGCCAAGGCCATGTCCAACCAGATCCCTTACCACGCCATAGCCTTGTTTTTCATTATAGTTTTGAATGGCAAATCCGATATCGCCCAGGCGCTTGCCCACAACAGCTTCTTTAATGCCTTCGTAAAGCGATTCTTTGGTGGTTTTAACCAGTTTTAAGATCTCAGGTTTAACCTCACCAATAATAAAAGTATAAGCGTGGTCGCCGTGCCAGCCGTTTTTAATGGTACCCACATCAACCGAAATAATATCCCCATCTCGCAGTTCTTCTTTACCCGGAATCCCATGTACTACCACATCGTTAATAGAGGTGATAATATGGGCCGGAAAACCATTATAATTATAGAATGACGGAACAGCACCATTATCAAGAATAAACTCATTAGCCAGTTTGTCAATTTCCAGCGTACTCATGCCTGCCTTTAAAACTTTAGCAACTTCTGTAAGGGTTTGGCTCACCAATAAGGCACTGATTCGCATCAGTTCTACCTGTTCGTCTGTTTTGTATAAAATCATTTGGCGCAAAGGTAACATTATCATTTTGTGTACCGAATTTTCGCTTCAAAAGTTTACGCCTTGCTGATTAGGGTAGGATATAAGTTATCAATATCTCTGAAAGATCATGGTAAACCGAATAAATAATGATTCAATTCAACCAGATGGTTTTCACGGTTTTTTAATTGAAAGGCTTTAAAAAGATGCTTATTGATGTTTTTTCTACCTTTTTGTTTACAATTTTCATCTTTTTTAAGCCAATAATATTTCAGTTTTGGATTAACCAAATTAGAACTAAACCTAAACCAGATTATTAACCAAAACAGCAGGCAGATTCATGGATGGATGTTTATACGGCATCCGGTTTTGAAAGGGAAGTATATGGGCAGGCAAGGTTCGGGGTATCAGAATTATTAAAACAGATAACCATGAAGAAATCAATTCTAATCTTTTCTCTTTTGCTCAGCTTCTTTGCAATCAATTGTGAGGTAAAAGCACAATGCGTTCAACCACCTGCACAGATTTTAACTACCGCTTACGATCAGTCGCAGTATTATGTAACTGTTACTTTAAATGCCACAACAGGTGCACAGTCGGTATTAATCGAAGACCCGGGCAATACAGCAAATAACGCTTACGTAACCATAGATAGTACCTACGGTGGCTGCACTATGGCTGCTTACGAAGTGTATGGTTCGTTCATCATATTCGATATTCCCAGCCAGAGTTATAAACAATATAGCGTGGCTTTAACCGCACAAACCGGATTCGACGGCACCAATACCGAGCAGGGAATCTATAACATAGGCGAATATTTACAATAAAATAATAACATAAAAAATAGATTAGTTTGAGTTAGTACCCAGCCTTACTGCCTGCTACGGTCAATGCAGGTAGTATACTGGTTGGGATGAGTAGTACATTTTAAATCAAAAACCACAGCATGAATTAAAACAACTAAATAATCCATAACCTAAACCACTTAAACAATGAAAAACACCAAACAAATTTGCCTGGCCCTGCTCTTTACTGCTTCGAGCGGCATTTTAATGAGCGGCTGCAAAAAAGCGCCTGTTTCAGAACCACAAGCAACAACGCTGGCAAAACCAAACACATTGGCATTAGGCTCGGGAACCACTCCGCCGAGTTTTGTTACCAATACCAAAAATTTAAACATTGTGATGTTTGTGCCTACAGATAATCCGGCACTTTCCGATTACAAAACCAGATTAACCGATTTAATGGTTCATTTTCAGAGCTGGTTTCATACCGAAATGTTAAGGTATGGCTACGACAAGTACATGGGGTTATCTAAAATCGATTCGACAGGATTGGTGAGGTTTATTGAAATCCCTGCAGCAGGCCCACAGGCAGATTACCCTTATTCTTCGAGCGTATCGGCAACTAAAATCCTGAACGAAATTGCGGCCTACAAAGCCACACATGCATCAGAATTTTCAAATTCGAGCCACACGCTTATTTTATTACCCAACCGGACCGATGGGGGCGACCAGCCGTTTTATGGTTACGGCAGAAACTGTTTTGCCGTTGATAACGCAAATATGGCGGTCGATAAAATTCCAAATGCCAGTTCAAACTTATTGGGAGGCATGTTGCATGAGTTGGGCCATGGTTTAAACTTACCGCACGACCACGCCAAATACGCTTCAGAACAACCAACATTAGGTACCTCGTTAATGGGATCGGGTAATGTAACCTTTAGCAAAGGCCAGCCTACTTTTTTAACCGAAGTAGATGCGGCTATTTTAAACCGTAACGAAATTTTTCAAAATCCGTTACCAACCGAAACGCCATACGAAAGTGCCACAACTACAATTAATGCCAACGCCACTTACAACAGTACAACCCAGGCCTTGAATTTAACAGGTAGCTTTACCAGCAATAAAGAGGTTACCGATATTTTGGTTTACATGGATCCCAATGTAAATAACGAGGGCACCGGAACAAACAAAGATTATAACGCCGTAACCTGGAGATTTGCACCAGGAACCGGAAATACGCTTACAGGAAGCATTCCATTAAGCGAACTTTACTACAAAACCAACGAGCCTTACGAGTTAAAAGCCAAGCTCCTGCTGAAGAATGGAAATGTAATTACCCAAACCTACTCGTTCTCGTTTTTAAACGGGGTTCCGCAAATTGGAGCCAACGGTTCGGCTAAGTTTTGCCAGAATTCAAACTATGGAGGTTATGCCATATCGTTACCTGTTGGCCAGTATACCACAGCCGATTTAGTTAGTCGCGGGATTAGCAATAACGATGTATCATCTGTGAATCTGGGCTTAGGAGTAAAAGTAATTATGTACGATGGCGATAACTTTACCGGAAGCAGTATTGAACTTACCTCGTCGAGCACCTACGTATCAACTTTTAACGATAAAGCGTCATCAATTAAAGTAATAGCCCTGTAAACTAAACCGATATGAAAAAGATATATCCCTTAAGCTTACTAAGCTTCGCTTTCTTACTGTCGGTTACGGCTTGTAAAAAGGCAAGTACTGCGGCTGATAGTCAAACATTCTCGTTAAAAAACAAGGTTTCAGCCACCGGCTCGGTATCGGGTATGGTTGCGCCGGTAACCCAAACCTACACCGAAAATGTAGGCAGTCAGGCTGTGGCTAACCGGTTAATCCAGTCTAACCACAACGAAATGCTACCAACCGGTTATTATGTTGCAGCAAACGATTCTATTTATGTTACCGTTGCTCAGGTAAGTGGCACCCGTTTGCCACAACTGGTGTTGGGTACACCTTTTAGAGATAACATCAGGCCCGTTCGTACCTATTATACCCTGCAGGTGGGCTTAAACAAAATTAAAGCCGATCAGTATGGCGGAATGGCATGGGTAAAATATGTAAGCAGTGCTACTCCGGCTGCTTCGGCAAGCCTGAGCTTTGGCAAAGGTTTTAAACCAGTGCCTTACTTCAAGAAAAATGTAACCAGCCATGCCGATTGGTTAACCATGCTTGATAGTTTGAGCAATGTACCAGATGTAATAATCGAAACCGACCGTGCGCTTGTAGTGGCGCGGAGAGACGATGCCATTACCTATAAAACAGACGATCAGCAAGTGCTGAGTACCAAAATTGACCAGGTTGTTGATGCCGAGGATGCCTTTAGTGGTATAGACGGATCGACGGCATTGCATACCAAAGGGCCTTATAAATATCTCATTACCGTTAAAGATCCTGCAAATTCAGGCGATTACATGGCTGCGGGAATCGGTATTTTTTACATCCGTTCTTTAACCTACCGCATCTTGCAAAATGCCAATGTTAGTAGTGTTTCTGGCTGGGGCTTATGGCATGAGGTTGGGCACATTCACCAGCAGGGCCCGTGGACCTGGACTGGTTTAACTGAGGTTACAGTTAACCTGTATGCTTTGGCTGCTGAAAGGTATTTTGCGGTTACACCATCTCGGATGAACCGCGATGGGAAATGGACTTCTGTTGATAATTATTTTGCTATTGCACAGGCTAGCCGTAATTTTAATGGCACCATTACCAATGCCAACGATGTGAGGCTGGGCATGTTTTATCAGTTATGGATGGCCTATGGCGATAGTTTTTATATTGCCCTGCATAAACAAACCCGTACAGAAAACCCTTCGTTAACAACTGATGCGGCAAAAATGCGTTATTTTATGTTGAAAGCCTGCTCCATCAGTGGCAAGGATTTGAGCGACTTTTTTAAAAAATGGGGATTGCCGGTAACACAGTCTGTTTATGATGAAATTACAGCTTTGTCATTGCCTGCACCAGCAACTGATTTGACAACTTTAAGAGATTAAAATTTAATACCTTACACTCCGGAAGCGTCTTTCCGGAGTGTAAAATATTGCAAATGAAAAAAATATACCTGCTTACTTTATTCATGTTGTGCCAGGCCTTAAGACTATTGGCACAATCAGGTCCGATTGATCAGTTTAAGGCTGATAAATTTGGCATGTTCCTGCATTGGGGATTGTATGCCCAAACTGCAGGCGACTGGAAAAACCATGCTGTAAAAGGAGGCGAACATTTTATGCTGTACGAGCGTATTCCAGTAAGCGAGTATGCTACTATTGCCAATCAATTCAATCCAACAAAATTCGATGCCGATGCCTGGGTTAAACAGGCTAAAGCTGCCGGAATGAAATATGTTGTTTTTACAGCGAAACACCACGATGGTTTTGCGATGTACAATTCGGCCAGCAGCGATTTCAACATTGTAAAAAGGAGCCCGTTTAAGCGCGACCCGGTTGCAGAGCTGGCCAAAGCCTGTAAAAAATATAATTTAATGCTTTGCCTGTACTACTCGTTGGGTAGAGACTGGCAAGATCCCGATGTGCCAACCAACTGGCCGGTAAAGGCTGGAAGAAGCAATACCTGGGATTATCCGAACGAGGATGGAAAGGTTTTTAACCGTTATTTTGAAAGAAAGGTTAAACCGCAAATTACGGAGCTATTGAGCAATTATGGCCCCATTGGTGTGCTTTGGTTCGATACACCAGAGTTAATCAGCAAAAGCGAAAGTGCCGAACTGAAAGCACTTGTTCATAAATTACAACCCAATTGTCTCGTAAATAACCGCATCGGAAATGGTTTAGGCGATTTTTCGATTTCAGAACAATCTTTAACGCCATCATCAAAAAAAGCATGGGAATCGTGCTTAACCATAGGCAAAAACTGGGGCTATAACCGGCACGACAGCACCTGGAAATCGCCGGAAGTATTGGTGCGCCATTTGGTAGAGGTGGTAGCCAATGGCGGCAACCTTTTATTAAACATTGGTCCGCAAGGCGATGGTAAATTTCCCGATTGGGCTACTGCAAGATTAAAGGCAATAGGGGGGTGGATGGAAACCAATCATGAAGCCATTTATGGTACACAACCCTGGCTGGCAGTTAAAGAGAGCAACGCTGCAACCGAAGAAAACACCATTATTGAAGCCAGTAAAAACGCCACTAAAGATGCTGTTTTTGATGGTACACCACAAACTATCGCACCAGATGTATATTACACATCGAAAGGTAAAGTTATTTATGTGTTTTTGAGAAGCTGGCAAACACCACAGGTAATATTGAAACAGATCAATAACCAAACAGCGACGGTAAAAGACATTAGCCTGTTGGGCAGCAAAAAGAAAATTAAATGGATCGGCACCGATCAGGAATTGAAACTCGATTTGCCTGCTGATTTTAAAAATATAACCAATGTACCGGTTTACGTGTTAAAAATAACTACCAATTAATGAAATTACTAGTTCTGGTCCTATCGTTTTTTACTACTGTTGCATTTGCCCAGGTTGGCAACATTATCCCCATGCCCGATAAGTATGTTAAAGGCAATGGCTTTTTTATGTTGAATAACAGCAGTACCATTAGCTACAATAATAACCAGTTAAAAACAATAGCCTACTATTTTCAGAACGAGCTGCTAAGCCAAAAAGGTATTGTGGTACAACGGCAAGCGAAAGGCGCAAACATTGTGCTGGTGCTTAAAACCAGTACAAAAAATACCGATTCTAGTGCTTACCAGTTGAATATAAAACCTGATCAGGTTACCATTTCGGCCAGTCACTCAAACGGCGTTTTTTATGGCGTAATTTCGTTATTGCAGATGGCGCTTACCAGTAAAAATAATCAGATCGAGGCAACAGAAATCAGCGATGCAGCAGCTTATGGCTGGCGCGGCTTCATGCTCGACGAATCTCGCCATTTTTTTGGTAAACAAAAGGTGAAATCGATTTTAAACTGGATGGCCTTTTACAAACTGAATACCTTTCACTGGCATTTAACCGATGAACCAGGTTGGCGCCTGGAAATAAAGAAATATCCAAACCTGGCACTTGTTGGCGGGATTGGCGATTATTTAAATCCCGGTTTACCTGCCCAGTTTTATACCCAGGCAGATATTAAAGAAATAGTGGCTTATGCCGCAGAAAGATACATTAAGGTAATCCCCGAAATTGATATGCCCGGCCATGCAACTGCAGCCAATAAGGCTTATCCAGAATATTCGGGCGGTGGTTCACCTGGGCACCCTGAATTTACCTTTAACCCAGGTTTAGAAAAAACATACAGTTACCTAACCGATATATTAAAAGAAACCAATATACTTTTTCCTGCCGGAATGGTTCATCTGGGAGGCGATGAAGTAAGTTACGGCAACGAAAAATGGAAAAGTAATGCCGATATCTTAAAATTGCGTGAGCGGGAAAAACTTAAAGACGATGCTGAAGTAGAACACTATTTTATGAAGCGCATGGCCGATTCGCTGTACAGCCTAAATGCAAAAGCGATTTTTTGGGATGAAATGGTTGATGTTAACGTGCCAAAAGAAAAAACGATTATCTTCTGGTGGAGGCATGATAAACCAAACCAGTTGCGTACAGCACTTACTAAAGGATATCAAACGGTTTTATGCCCCAGATTACCGCTTTATTTCGATTTTGTGCAGGATAGTACCCATCAGTACGGCCGCAAGTGGAATAAATTATATAACCCGATTGAGCAGGTATACCAGTTCGATGCACGGTCCTTTGCTACAAATGTAAAAGAGCAAACACTCATTTTAGGTATTCAGGCCGACCTTTGGACTGAAACAGTAGATGGTGATTCCCGGTTGGATTATCTGCTCTTCCCGCGTATTGCTGCACTGGCCGAAGCCGCCTGGACCAAAAACTCCCGCAAAGATTTTACGGTATTTAGCAACAGTTTAAAGCCACATTTAACACTATATGGCCAGGCAGGTTTATATTATTACAATCCTTCAAAACCGTTGCAAAATCCCGAATTGCCAGTAAAAAGGAAGAAGCCTTTAAATTATAAAGATTAAACACACAGAAATATACATGAAAAATACGTTAAGATGCGCATTAATTGCTGTTTCGGCATTTGTAGGTATAAGCCAGGTAAACGCACAATGGACAGGCCCCAAAAAGAAGCGCGACACGCTGATTGAAGTAAAATATGGTTCGCTAACACCGCGCAACCGTACAGATGCCGATATGCAGGCCTTCCGCAGTTATGGTTTGGGCCAGTTTATCCACTGGGGCATTTATTCTATTGCCGGTAATGAGTGGAATGGTGTAAGTGCACGCGGTGGTGCGGCAGCTTCAGAGTGGATCCGCTCATGGGGTGGCCCAACTGCACCTAAAGACTGGACCAAAACTTACGATAATTTATACAAGCAGTTTAATCCAAAAGATTTTGACGCCAAACGCTGGGCCAAACAGGCTAAAGATATGGGGGCAAAGTATGTAATTTTTACCACCAAACACCACGATGGTTTTGCACTTTGGCCAACCAAATATTCGGATTACAACATTAGCAATACTCCTTATAAAAAAGATATTGTAAAGCAGATTGTTGATGCCTACACTGCCGAAGGAATTGATGTGTACCTATACTTCTCCATTCTGGAATGGAACAACCCAAATTATATGGGTAGTGCGCCAAAAACTGATGAAGAAAAGGCAAAATTTGATAAATTTTTGCAGTACACACGCAATCAGTTGTTAGAGCAGCTGAAGAACTATCCGCAGATTAAAGGTTTTTGGTTTGATGGTACCTGGGATGCTTCGTGGAAAAGTGCTTATCAGTTTACCTACAATTTAGAAAAAGAACTTCGCGAAAAACATCCGGGATTAATTATTGGTTCACGTTTTCGAAATGATGAACATGGATCGCGACACTTCGATTCGAATGGCGTTATACTGGGCGATTATGAGCAAGGCTGGGAACGTAAGTTGCCTGCAGAGTTCGAATGGTTAAACGGGCACGATTGGGATGCTGTAATGACTATTCCGCCAAATGGCTGGGGTTATATGAAAGATTGGTCAGGTATATACACCAAAACTACCGACGATTTGTTGGATATGCTGATGCATTCGGTATCGATGAACGGTAATTTTGTGTTAAACTTTGGTCCCGATGGTAACGGAAATATGCATCCCGAAGAAGATAAAATTGCGGCTGAAATAGGTCAATGGATAAAACAAAATGCCGAAGCTGTTTATGGCGTACGTCATGCTGCCTTAACGCCCTCAAAACTGGGCTATTTTACCCAAAAGGAAGATCAGTTGTACCTAACCGTTTTCAATAAGCCCGTTAATGGCATTGTACGTATTGCGGTACCTAAAAATGCTACGCAGGTTCCAGGTAATGCTGTACTGCTAGTCGGAGCTAAAAGCTTAACGTTAAAACAATCAGATATTGGAATCGACCTGGATAAGAATACTTATTTTGATGTTCTCCTTCCAAAAGATTTCCAGCCTGGCCAGGCCTTTGTAATCAAGATGAAGCTGGTTGCAGCAAAAACTAAAACAACAAAATTAATGGATGCCAAAATGTAATTGGACATCTTCTTTTGACATACTCAGTGAGTTGAAAACTTAATTAATGTAATTTAAATGGAGACAAAGTGGTAGTACAAGTCTTGGTTTATTAGGATATCCAATACAATTACCAGAGATATTGACTGTACGTAGGATTGGTGATCTAATGCGCAGCAGTATAAACATTTTGATTAGTTAGTTAATAATTGCGTAGCGATGGATGTTGCTGCGCAATCCTTTTTTAAGCCCTCTTATTTGTAATGGAGATAAAAGAGAGCTAAGATTGTATCGCATGCATTGCAAATGCATATTTTTTCATCTTTACGGTAAACCAGATTAAAAATTTTTAGCCCTATTAATATTCATTTAAAACTGGTAGCCTCCTTTTAACAATTTCGTAATCCTAATTAACTACACCGGTAATAGCAGCTTTTCATCTTTGTATTATATTTCTGGAAGTTAAAACAATAACACATTAATCGGTTATTGCTTTACTATTTTATTGGCCTCATTTTTAACGAGGATAAATGAGCGTAGCGATTGTATCGCCACGCATTGCAAATGCATATTTCTCCCATCTTCGTTGTAAATGAGGATGATTAAGGGCAATATTGAGCGCTTCCGGGAAAGATAATTTAAGCGAAATAATATGAGACTGATTTCCTGTGTTGCGCTGTTGATGGTGATCCCGGCGGTAGCCTTACTGATTAAAGCAGATGACTTACCGGTTAATAAACCAGCTGTTGGAGATCAGCAACAGCCAAAAAAAAATATCCAGCGCTTAAACGTAGCACATTTATCGGCAACTCAGTCAACAGTAAAAGATAATTCAAGTAAAGATGAATCGTACAAAGCTGGTTGCAGTCCACGTTTCGATGGGCGAAGCTATTTCAGCTCTATTCCTTTATTTACCAAGCCATAATTAAGGCATTCTTGTGCCACAAAAATATATGAACAGACGATCGTTACTAAAGGGCGGCTTATTGGCCGGCTTTAGCTTGCCTTTAGTGGGCTTTAAAGATACATTGGCCGCACCTCTTGGCGGAAGCAAAAAAGCAAAAAACATCATCATGATGGTGAGTGATGGCATGAGCACAGGCACTTTAAATATGGCCGATTTATATGCCAGCCGCACTTTTGGCCGAAGCAGTAAGTGGTTAGGACTTTACCGCGACAATAAAGCCGTAAGGGCTTTAATGGATACAGCATCTGCCAGTTCGATGGTTACCGATTCTGCTGCTGCCAGCTCTTCATGGGGTGGAGGCATGCGTGTAAAAAACGGCTCGTTAAATGTGGGTATGAATGGCGAAAAACCACAACCTATTTTGCAGAAATTTAAAGAAAAGGGTAAAAAAGTAGGTTGTGTAACCACTGTGCCCATTACCCATGCTACACCTGCCGGTTTCTGTGTAAATATCGATAACCGTGGCGGACAAGACCTGATTGCAGAAATTTACCTGGGTTTAAAATTTGATGTGATGATGGGAGGCGGAAGCAAGTATTTCGGCGAGAAAAGAGCTGGAGGGAATCTATTGCCTAAATTTTTAACCCAAGGTTACAAAGTGGCCGAAAATCGCAACGAAATGCTGGCTTTGGATAAAACGAAACCTGTTTTAGGGCTTTTTGCCGAAGATGCATTGCCTTATGAAGTAGATAGACTGCACGATGTAGCGCTTCAAAAAGAAGTGCCAACCCTGGCTGAAATGACTATGAAAGCCATCGAGCTAATGAAAGATAATCCACAGGGTTTTGCTTTGCAAGTTGAAGGTGGAAAGGTTGATTGGGCAGCGCATTCTAATGATTTAGGTGGACTTATTTTCGATCAGCTGGCATTTGACGAAGCCGTAGGCAAGGTAATTGAGTTTGCCGAAAAAGATGGCGAAACACTGGTAATCATCACTACTGACCATGGTAATGCTAACCCGGGTTTGTTTTATGCAGATGAGGCCAATAAAAAGTTTGATAGTTTGCAACATTTTAAACATAGCAATACCTGGTTGCTGGGCCAGCTTAACCAATCGTTTAGTGAGCAAAAAATCATGGAAATGATTAAAGAAAACCAGGGTATTGAAATGAAGGCTGACGATATAAAATCGTTGCTGAACCATTTTAAAGAAATTGTTCCGGGAGAATTGTACAACGAATCTAACCTGCCGTTTTACGAATATGGTAAAATTCTGAGTAAATATACCGATGTGCAATGGGCCGGGATGAACCACACAGGAGATTACGTTGAGCTAACCATGTTTGGTCCGGGATCGGAAAAATTAAAGCCTTTCGTTAAAAATTACGAACTGCATAACTTTATGCTAAAAGCTGCCGAAATGCCCGAAAGCTTTCTGGTATCGGTAGGGAAGTAGTTATTGGTTCACTGGTTCATTAGTCATTCGTGCCATCTATAACCAAAATCGTCATTTCTAGCGGAGTGCAACGGAGTCGAGAATCACGCAGTGCTCAGCAAAGCTAAAACTACTTGGTAAATAAAAAACAATTCCTTCAGTCGATTAAATTCAGCTGAAGGAATTGTTATAGGAGCTTAGCTTCCAACTCCAAACGCTCAACTCCAAACTTAAAACTATTTACCTTCCCACCAGTTGAGTGGAAATTTAATTTCATCAACAGAACTGGCAATCATATCAGGTTTAAAGGCATAGTGGCCCAATGTATCTTTTGTCGATATGCCCGAAAGTACCAAAATGGTTTTGTAACCCATTTGCACACCACCCTGAATATCAGTTTCCATGGTATCGCCAATTACGGTAGTTTCGCTGGTTTCTAATCCCAAAAATTTACGTGCCGAACGCATCATTACCGGACTGGGTTTACCGGTTACAAAAGCTTTTCTTCCAGTAGCTTCTTCAATCATGGCAGTTGTAGCTGCAATACCTAAATTATTCCAGCCTGGTTTTTTTGGCGATGGATCGCGGTTGGTAGTAATAAATTTGGCTCCTGCCAGAATCATATCCACTGCACGTTGTACCATTTCGAGGGTAAAATTTCTTCCCTCGCCTAAAACTACAAACTCAGGGTCGGTATTTACCAGCGTAATGCCGTGATCGTGCAAACTGCTCAGCAAACCACCTTCGCCCAATACGTAAGCTGTACCATTGGGACTTTGGTCGGAAAGGAATTTTCCGGTAGCCATTGCGCTGGTGTACACATGGCTTTCCTCAACCTTTATACCTAAACCTTTTAGCTTGCGTACCACTTCGAGCGCAGTTCGTTGGCTGTTGTTGGTCATAAAAGCAAAAGGAATATCTTCATCGATTAAATGTTTAATAAATTTATCTGCGCCAAATATCAATTCTTCCCCGCTGTAAATCACCCCGTCCATATCAATTAATAATCCTTGTTTCATGTTTTTTCGTCGATTTAATGTTCAGATGCAAACATAATATTTTCTTGTTCAATCCAGGTTAAGAGAATGTATTTGAAAGAGTTTATTTTGGATTTAAATTCCCTGCTGGTACAGCCTTAAGTGTATTAATTTATTTAACATAAAGTTAATATAAGTGCTGTAGCGAACAGCTTTGTCGCTACGTGTTAATACAAAAACAAGATGATGAAAAACGCTTTCAAAACCACAGCTTTTATTTTATTGGTGCTGAGTACTTTAATGGCTTGCAAAAAGAAAACTGACGAACCATTGGATTTTATAATTGATGAACAAAATTTAACGGAATGCCCGCAAGGGGCGATTTGTAGTTTCTTTTATGCCAATAATGCAGCGATGAGTGACAACAACTTAACCTTAACTAAGGGACAATACCGGATATTTTGGGTAAGGAGCCAGGGCGATGGCCGAACTTATTGGTTGTATATGCAGGCACCAATGGTAGGCGACAAGTTTTTGCTTACCGATGCAGATGTTAAAGCGGGGAAAGTAAAATATATATCTTCCTGCCCGACCTGTTATGGCATAGAGTATAAAGCAATAAACGGAACGGTTAAAGGGATTAAGATTGCTAAAACTAATTCCTCACCTGAGAAATGGTTGATTGAAGCCAGTGTAGGGATTGGTGCTGAAGGTGCAACAGAACCTGTATCTACCGTTGCTTTTAAACAGTATTACTTTGCTGCGGTAGAGTAATTATAACCGGTTTTTGATTTTAGATATATATCGGCGCCATTTTACGCCAGTAGTGGGGGCGGTGTGCATTGCTTTCCCAGGTGTGGAACTGGTTCGGAATACCTTTTTCCCAAAGTAAACTGCTCAGGTGTTGATTGCCATTTAAAAATGGATCGGTTTCACCAACTGCCAGTATTATTTCCATATTTCGTACTGCCGTTAACAAACGGTCGTCGCTGAGGTTAGCAATGTATTGGGCTGGCATGTTGAAATATACCTCTTCATTATGAAACCCGCTTAGCAAATCCTTAAAATCGCCTATGTTGTCGGTTAAATCGTATCTTCCGCTTATGCCAACAGCTTTTTTAAACAGCCAGGGATATTTCATTGCCAGATTAATGGCATGGTAAGCCCCCATGCTACAACCGGCAGTTTCTACATAACCACTATTATTTTGTTGTTCAATAAAAGGTATTACCTCGTCTAGAATGTATTTTTCATACTGCAGGTGCCGGTTTATCCTTACCGATGGAAATACTCCGTCGTTATAAAAGCTCTCGCCATCAATGCTATCCAAACAAAATACCTGTATTTCGCCATTTTCGATCTGATGACTTAGCGATCCGATAATTCCCCAGTTTTCATAATCATAAAACCTTGCCATACGGGTGGGGAAAAAGATTACAGCCCTTCCGCTATGCCCGAAAACCAAAAGTTCCATATCTCTTTGTAGACTATGGCTAAGCCATTTATGGTATTCCCTTTTCATTGATTTAAATCTTTGAGGGAAAAATAGAGCTTCGATATTATCAGGATATTAATTAAAGGTAATGATTAACCTAATTTCTCCCTAACCGTTTGTGCCCATAGTCGATAACCCGCTTCGCTAAGGTGTAGTCCGTCGTGATCATAAAAGGCCGGATCGGGATTTCCTTCTTTAGTGAGCATTTTCTTAAAAACATCAATAAATTTCCAGTTTCCGTTATGCTTAATAATCTCACTTTCAATCAGATTGTTGGTATACCTGAACTGATCGGCCATATGCCAACGGGTTAAACTGGGTTTCAGTGAAATAAAATAACAAGGGAGATCAGTAAAACTGGCATTGGCTTTTACCATTAGTTGCTGAAAAAAAATGAATATCTCTTCCGGATTTCTGCCATCGCCCAGGTCATTATCACCTGCATATACAACAAGTGCTTTCGGGCGGTAATTGGTCATTATCCTTTCAAAAAACCATACGCAGGCCGCCAGGGTAGAGCCACCAAAGCCCAGGTTGGTTACTTTAAAGTTCGGGAAATCGTCTTCCAGGCTATTCCATAAGCGTATAGACGAACTACCATAAAATACAATACCAGGGTGTTCCCGATCTAACCAATGTGTTTTTTCTAAGTGCTTAACCGCTTCTTCGTACCAGTACATATGGCTAAAGATAAAAAGATATGCGATTTGGAGAACTGCTGAATATGTTAAATTTATGTAAATAGGCTTATTGGTTCAATAGTCCAACCCATAGCCAATGATAGTCTCATCGATAGCGCAATCTTACCAACTCGCAGAAACCCCGTCTGATAATTGATTATTGACATTGGCTATTGCCAATTAATGGGCATTAAAGTTTAAACCCCTGATCTTCTGATGGGGGGAATAATTAAGTTAAAAATACAGACTACTCGCTGTAGTTTCTCTTGTTTGCATATACATGGTACCAGATATACAGTAACCAGATTAATATTACGGTGCTATAAACCAATTCGGGATCAAAAGTAGCATCCGTAGTTAATAAAGCAATAGAAGAGATCAGGGCAGTCAGGAAAAAATATAAAATATTTTTCATAACGTACTGATTTAATGAAATTTGTGAAGTAAATCTAATAAAAAATCTTCGTTTTGTCAAGAAGTAATCTTTTTTATTTGCATTTTAATGACGATTGATGTTTTTTGTTGAGCTTTTGAAAAGTAAATGATTTGATTTTTTGTCTGAAGATGATTAAAACGTGTGTTTTGTGTTAAATCTTTGATTAATTATAGAAAAAATAAGCTATTCTCTAAGTATTTGCATTTGATTGTAGCAATCGTAGTTTTTTCTATTTTATGCGGCTTTCTGTCGTCGTGTTTATAGCTGTTTAATATGGAGTGGGGAAGGAATCAATAATTCCTGATTTTTTTTACGAGAATGGTTACAATTATCGCTGTTTAGCGTGAGTAATTCAAAAAAAAGTTAATTATCACAAAATTTTGGCAAGAGTTAATTTGTATTTTTTGTAAGTTTACCCGACACTAACCAAAAAAAACAATAACAAACACACACAATGATCAAATTTTCTTTAAGTTTAATTTACTTATCTGTCATTTTCCTGGGGTTTAAAAACCTTTTCAGTGAACCCGAGAAACCACGTTTTGCTCCCCCCGGATTAACCATTACTAATTTTGCTGGTCCAGATGTTACACCAAGTCCTGCATGTTTGGCAGTAGCACCAACAGGCGAGGTATTTGTTGGTGTGGATATGATTGGCTCATTAGGTAAGGATGCTGGTAAAGGCCGTATCCTTAAACTCGTTGACAAAGACAACGACGGTAAAATGGATGCGCACATCGATTTTGCAGATGTAGATAACCCGCGCGGTATAATTGTTCAGGGCAGCCAGGTATTTGTATTGCATACCACTTTCTCTAAAGAAACCGGTAAGGCTACAGGTATGAATTTAGTCGTTTTTGAAGACAAAGATGGCGATGGCAAAGCCGATGGACCGGAAAAACCACTCATCGAGCACATCAGTAATGAAAAATACATCCGCGAACGTGGTACCGACCATGCTACCAATGGCATTAGAATGGGTATTGATGGCTGGATTTATATCTCCGTTGGCGATTTTGGATTCCACGATGCAATAGATCGTTCGGGCAAGAAAATGACCATGCTTGGCGGTGGTATTGTGCGTGTACGTCCCGATGGAACCGAAATGGAAGTATTTACGCATGGCACACGTAATGTGTATGATGTGGCTATCGATCCTTATATGAATGTATTTACCCGCGAAAACACCAATGATGGTGGTGGATGGAATGTGCGTTTTTCGCATCATATTCAGTCGGGCGAATACGGTTACCCGGTTTTATTCCAGAATTTTACCGATGAAATTATTCCCGCTCTTGCCGATTTAGGTGGTGGCTCAGGTACCGGTGCATTATTTATGAACGAACCAAACTGGCCTGCACAATATAATAACGTGCCTATGATGGCCGATTGGGGAAGAAGTATGTTGTATATCCACAGGGTTACTGCCGATGGACCGACCTTTACCCAAAAAGACGAAGAGTTTATTAAACTTCCGCAAATTACCGATTTGGATGTAGATGGATCAGGTAGACTTTACCTTTCGGCATGGGATGGTGCAGGTTACTCCGGTAGTCCTGATAAAGGTTATATTGTACGTGCAGTACCTACCGACTGGAGCTACAAAGCATTCCCTGACGTTAAAAAACTTTCAGTAAAAAAACTAACCGATTTGCTTAAATCAAATAGTTCGGTAGCCCGTCTTTCTGCTTCGCAGGAATTGGTTGCTCGCAATAATAAACAAGCCACTGAGGCTGCTTTAAAAACGGCTTCCGATCAGGCTTTAGCCCTTGATGTTCGTGTGGCAGGTATATATACTTACGCACAGTTAGCTAAAGAAAATGGTACCGCTGCACTAGTAGAATTGACTAAAGACGCTGCGGTAAAAGAATTTGCTTTAAAAGCATTAACCGACCGTAAAATTTATCTGGCTAATGTGCCAATTGAACCATTTTTACAGGGGCTTCAGGATGCTTCCCCGCGTGTACATGCGGTTTCAATTATTGGTTTAAACCGCTTAGGTAAAGTAGACGAAGCTGCAAAAGCACTTTTGGCTACTAAAGTTCCGGCTTCTTTTACTGCACCTACAAAAGGGGTAGAGGGACCTCATGCTACGCCTAACTCGGCCATTATTTTGCCTCACTTAGCAGTTAGGGCATTGGTATCATTACAGGCCACTGATGCGATGGTAGCTGCCATTAAAACTGAAAATGCCGACCTTGCTTTATGGGCATTACGTTACATGCACAATGCTAAAGCGGTAAACGGATTAATCGATAATTACAAAACTGCCCAGGATGAAAAACTGAAAAAGCAGATCTTAATTACTTTGGCCCGCTTGTATAAAGAAGAAATTGCTTACGATGCCAGCTGGTGGTGGGGAACGCGCCCTGATTCGCATGGTCCGTATTTTAAAGCCGTTACCTGGTCAGAATCGCCTGTAATTGAGCAATTTTTAAAACAAGAAGCGCTTAAACAAGGTGCAAAAGAAAAACAGTTTTTTGTTGATTTAAATGCACGTCACCGTATGGATATTGCTGAATTTGCCGAAGAGGAAAAAGTTGCAGCAGTTGAAGAACCAAAAATTGATTTAGAAAAGATCAAAAACCAAAAAGGACAGGTAGGTAAATCATCAATTGAAGATGTATTGCTGGCCATTAATAAATTACAAGGTAATCCGGTTAAAGGAAAAAACATTTTCAACAACCAGGGATGTATTGCCTGCCACAGCTTAAACAAAACCGATAAAATGAAAGGTCCTTTTATGGGACAGATTGGCTCGATTATGAACCGTGAGCAAATTGCCGAATCGATCTTAAAACCAAATGCATCTATTTCGCAAGGTTTTGCTTCGGTAATGATCAGTGCAAAAGGCGATAAAACCTATATGGGCTTCGTTCAAGAAGAAACTGCTTCCAAAGTGGTATTGCGTAACATTGCCGGTGAAGTTTTTACCATCAAAGCAGGCGATATTCTTTCACGTAAAGAGCTTGAAACTTCGATGATGCCTGAAGGCCTGGCCAATTCATTGTCGTATGAAGAACTTGCCTCACTGGTTACTTTCCTGTCAGAGCAGAAAAAATAATTTCAAGTGGTTCAAAAAAGGTCATTTATAACCATTTTATGTCTGATAGCCATGCTCCTTTACAGGGGCGTGGCCATTGGGCAAATTACAGTGATCGATTCTGCTTATAAACTCCCTGATCATCCCCGTTTGCTGATCTCGACTGCTAAAGAAAAACAGATTGTAGCAGGTATAAATTCAGATGCAGGTTTAAGGCAAATCCATCAGGCTATACTTTCGGGTGCTGGTAAAATGTTAAACCAGCCGGTGTTAGAAAGGGTTATGATTGGTAAAAGATTGCTGGATGTATCGAGAGAAGCACTAAAAAGGATTTATTACCTGGCTTACGCTTACAGGATTACGCACGAAAAAAAATACCTCCAAAGAGCAGAACAGGAAATGCTGGCTGTTTCTGCCTTTAAAGACTGGAACCCAAATCATTTCCTCGATGTAGGGGAGATGACTTTGGGTTTAGCTATCGGTTACGATTGGCTTTACCATGATTTAGCCGTTGAAATACGCAACACCGTATCACTTGCCATTCTGGAGAAAGGGATAATGCCCTCAATGGATGAACGGTATAACAACTGGCTTAACATTACCAATAACTGGAATCAGGTATGCAATACAGGCATTACCTTTGGTGCAATAGCCACCTTCGAATCGCACCCGTCACTTTCGGCTACATTGGTTAGCCGCGCCATCAAAAGTGTGGTGTTACCGATGAAACAATATGCGCCTGATGGTGCCTATCCGGAGGGATATGCTTATTGGGAGTATGGAACTTCCTTTAATGTAATGTTGATTAGCGCACTGGAAAGTGTGTTTAAACAGGATTTTGAATTGAGCACCCAACCTGGTTTTCTAAAAACTGCCGGCTATATGGTAAATATGACGGGACCATCAGGTAAGCCGTTTAATTATTCGGATAGCAGGGCTGTAGCAGAGTTTAATCCGGCACTTTTTTGGTTTGCCTCAAAATTAAAAGACCCCTCATTGCTGTGGGTAAGCAAAAAGCAGGTTAACGATCATAAACTCTTAAATAATCGCTTATTGCCATCGGCTATGTTATGGGCTAATGGAATATCATTTAATCAGGTGCAATCGCCTAAAGCTACCTTTTGGATTGGAAATGGCACTACACCCGTCGCGTTGATGCGAAGCTCATGGACCGACCCCCTGGCTACTTTTGTGGGCTTTAAGGGAGGTTCGCCAGGAACAAGTCATGCACACATGGATGTGGGGTCCTTTGTAACGGAAGCACAGGGCGTGCGATGGGCAATGGATCTGGGCATGCAGGAATACGAATCCTTAGAATCGAAAGGGGTCGATTTATGGAACAGTAAACAGGATGCACAGCGCTGGAAAATATTCAGGTACAACAATCTGGCACACAATACCCTCTCAGTTGACAGTACTTTTCAGCTGGTTAGCGGAAAAGGGAATTTTCAAAGCAGCTCCGATAACAGTAATTTCATGAATGCTGTGGTTGATATGCGTACACTTTATGCCGGTAAACTTAAAAAATCGCAAAGGGGAGTAGCGCTGATCAATAAAAGGACGGTGTTGATCCGCGATGAAGTAGAAACAGGAGATCAGGATATTACCCTACGCTGGTCGATGGTTACACCTGCTGTAGTGAAGGTGTTAAATGCGCATACTATTGAATTGAATAGTGAAGGCAAAAAATGTTACTTATTTGTCGAAACGGATGGCAAAATTGAGGTGAAACAATGGTCTACTACTCCGCTTACCAGTTATGATGCCCCAAACACGGGAACCACGATTATTGGTTTTACTACTCAGCTTAGGGCGAACAGCAGTAAGAACATATCCGTTTTTTTAACACCTGAAAAACCTTCACTTAAAAGGCCAGCGACAGTCGCTCTGGCTAAATGGCCTAAAAATTAATTTCTGATTCTTGTATTCCTCATAGTTTTAGGGGCAATATTGATCTTATTGTTAGGATAAGGCAATTTTTGTAATAAAAAATGCCTGATAAGTTCTGGTTTAAAAAAACAAAACTTACATTTAACGATTAAATCTATATAGTTAATCAACAAAACAAATTTTAGTGGGGCAGACAATAATGATGGAGGACCATTTTTTTGAGCATATTTTTAAAAATCCCCTCGAACAGCCAAATATTCCACCAAACGAAGTCATATCGAATTGGGCAGAAAAGCTGATTAAGGTCATTTTTCCGGAAAATGCAGGGCAGGAATTTTCAGATATTTCAGCACTGAAACAATATGTGTCAGGACTGGAGCTTGAACTTTTTATGATTATATCGGCCAGTTGCAAACTTAAAAACAACGAATGTAAAAAAGTAGCCGGAGAATTTTTTGCCGGCCTACCTGAGTTATACCGCGTACTCAATACCGATATTTCTGCCATTTACGAAGGCGATCCGGCAGCCCAGAGCAGGTTTGAGGTGATCAGAACTTATCCTGGCTTTTATGCTATCTGTTTTTATCGCATAGCGCATCTGCTCTATAATTTTGGTGTTCCACTCGTTCCCCGCATACTCACTGAGCATGCGCATTCAAAAACGGGTATCGATATCCATCCGGCTGCCAGCATAGGCGAATACTTTTATATCGACCACGGTACCGGAATTGTAATTGGCGAAACCAGTATTATTGGTCGTTACGTAAAGTTTTATCAGGGCATAACGCTTGGCGCTTTGAGCGTTAAAAAAGCACTTGCAGGAAGCAAAAGACACCCAACGGTAGAAGATCGCGTAGTAATTTACTCAGGCGCAACCATTTTAGGCGGCGATACTGTTATCGGGCACGACAGTATAATAGGAGGGAACGTGTGGTTAACCGAGAGTATTGAGCCATTTTCTACAGCTTATCATTCGCCCATAGTTACCATCAGAAACCACAAAGAAACAAGTTAAAATAGAATAATATGGCAGGAATAATCGATCTTATCGGTAACACGCCGATGGCCGAACTCCAAAAACTGAACATCAATCCAGCGGTAAGGGTATTTGCCAAACTGGAAGGCAATAACCCTGGCGGAAGTGTAAAAGACAGGGCCTCGTTAAATATGATCAGAAGTGCAATAGAACGCGGCCAGGTAAACACTGAAACCAAGCTGGTAGAAGCAACCAGTGGAAATACAGGTATTGCCCTGGCTATGATTGCAAGTTTATATGGTTTAGAAATAGAGCTGGTAATGCCCGCCAATTCGACGCGTGAACGTAAAGTAACCATGGAGGCATTTGGTGCTAAGGTAACGCTGTTAGAGAGTATTGAGGAGTGCCGGGATTATGCAGAAGCAAAAGGAGTTACACCTGGACATTTCTTATTAAACCAGTTTGCAAATCCGGATAATTATATGGCCCATTATAAAACTACCGGCCCTGAAATCTGGCGTGACACCGAAGGACAGATTACGCATTTTGTAAGCTCGATGGGTACAACAGGTACCATTATGGGCTGTTCGAGGTATTTTAAAGAAAAAAATAGCAACATTCAGATAGTAGGTTGTCAGCCAACCGAAGGATCATCAATTCCGGGGATCAGGCGTTGGCCTGAAGAATACCTGCCTAAAATATTCGAACCTGAAAGGGTAGACCGGGTAATGGATATTGCGCAGGATGAGGCTACAGAGATGTCGCGCAGAATGGCCAAAGAAGAAGGCCTTTTTGCAGGTATGAGCTCTGGTGGTGCCTGTGCTGCGGCATTAAAACTTGCCTCGGAGCTTGATTCAGGAACAATCGTGTTTATTGCCTGCGATAGGGGCGACCGCTATTTAAGCAGCGACCTGTTTGGGTAATACATCAAATAATATTTAAAGTCAGCCAGGATTGAAATACTTTAATCCTGGCTGACTTTTTTTGTGAGCAGCATTTTTACCCGGTTTACGATGGCAATCATTTCGAAAGGTTTTTCAATGTAATCATCCCAGTATACCGCCAAATGAGGGTTATTGCTAAACTCCAAATGTGATGACATTAACAGAATTGGAATCTGCGCATGTACCGATAGTTTTAGTTCGGTGCAGATAGAACGCCCATCGGCTAAGCCAAGCAAAGCATCGATTAAAATAATATCTGGTTGAAAAGCTGAAACCTGTGTATGTAAATGTTGCGGCCCGGAAAGTGCCAATACCTCATAACCCTCAAACTCGAAAATCATTTTAATTGCATCAAGTGTTGCGGGGTAGTTTTCTAAGATGATGATTTTTGGCATGTTACGGGCGCATTTTTAAGGGTAACGAAGACTACCTGTCTTTCGTCTTTCTATCAGCAAATCAATTAACTTAGAATCGGAGCGTGTTAAACTATCAAGTGAACTGCGAAGGCTTTGATTTACAAGACTGAGATTGGTAAACATAAGTCTTAGTTTTTCGTTCTCATCCCTCAATTCCATCAGTTCGTTGGCAATAATTCCAAAATCCCTTATCCAGGAATCAAAGCAATCTTTATCAATTGCAAGCTCCGAATAAATGAGTTCTGGTTCTTTTCCGTTATAAAAATCCTGTATGCTTTCAATAATTTTGGCGGGTGTGGCACTTGGTTTCATAGTTTGTTTTACTTGCTGGCATCTAGAAGGCTGGACCGTCCCCTGTCCAGACCTCCCAAAGCGCAGCATCTGTTTAAAATCTTTATTAAGGCAGACAGGGACAAAGAAATGACGCATTTAAAAGTTATCAAAATTATTCTCTACTCACTCCTACGCAACATTTTTAAAGTGCTCTTTTTCAGTTATATAAAATAAATGTCTTAATGGTTTTTCATTTGCAGATATTGTTTTGAGTTGATTAGCGTTTATTAAAATAAACCATGCCGATAGTCGTGTAACAAATCATCCCGGATAAGACCGTTGCTACCGACATGGTTAAAATCGGGTACTTTCAGACATAAACAAGAGTCTGTTTGGTCATAAACGGCATCGCGCCGCCAGTACGCCGACTTAATTTATACAAAGACGGTGCGGCACGTACATTTTCAAACTACGCATTTCTACGCAGGTTTTATTAAGTTGTTGTTGCTTAGTCTTTTATTAAAGTTTGTTGCCTGCATAGATTGGCAATGATATTGATTTACGTTGTATGTTTTTTGTATATTATTTAGGACGTTCTGGCCAGATCGAGTATCCAGGTTTGCAGATTTGCCTCAGCATCAATCCCCAGCTTCTTGCGTACACGGTATTTTCTGCTTTCTACAGCACGAACACTTAAGCGGCAGGCACGGGCAATTTCTTTGGTGTCGAAATTTAACCTCATGTAAGCACATAGTTCAAGCTCGGCCGTGAGTAGTTGTGGAGATAACTGTAATAGCTCTTTTATAAACCCGGTTTCATTTTCGCGGAATCTTTCCATAAACGACGGATCTCTTGTTTGCGCCAGGCTGGTAAGTTCTTTAAGTGATAACGGAATAATGGGAGCCGCTACTTTTTGATCTAACTGTTTTTTATAGCCCTCCATTTGTTCTTGCAAAAGAATACGCTGCCGGCGAAAGTGGGCATTGTGACGGGAAAGCAAACGTAGCCTTTGTCCAAAAAGCCCTAAACTGATTAATATCCCTTCAATTATTGCTGCAAAAGTGAGTAGGTTAAAGGCGTAAGACTGAAAGGGAATGATTGCCATTAAACTTAATACCAGGTAAATAGAAACCAAAGCCACAGGTATCCACCCTAAAACATAAAAGCTAATAAAAGGTGCCGTTTTAGCGTAGCCGCGTATAACAATTACCTTTATACTGCTAAATAAAAAAAGCAGCGAGGTAATTAGGAATAAAAGTTGGGTGAGTGCGTTGGTAATACTTCTGGCATCCCATAGCGAACACACCAAAATAAGGCCCCAGGCTACATTTAATGTTTTGAAGATTTTATGCAGGAACGGGAGTTGTCTTTTCAGTTTTAAGAAATAGCTGTTAAAGAGGATGGTGCAAATATAGCCGAGTGCAATAAAGAAGTGGGCATGCAAAAAAATAAACCGGGCTATAGGTAAGCCAAGCATGAGGCCATAACCCTGAAGATAGCATACCATGGTAATGAAAAAAAGCAATATTACCCGCGCCATGTACAAGGCAAAAAGCTTGCTCCTCGTCATTACGAACATAAACAGGTGGAAAATTAGAATCATGACTGCAATGCCCATATAAATAAGCTGCGCACTGTACTCTTTGGTTAATGCACGGTTTAATACCGGCTCGGTAATTAATTTCAAGGGAACCAGCAGCGTGTTCATGGTCTGCATTCGGATATAAATTTCGCTTACAGGTGTTTTGGTATGTTGTAATGGAAAGATATATCCGGTGCCCAGTACGGCGTCATTTTGTTTTAAGCCCAACATGCCCGAGTGCACATGCTGTACATTACCCAAAGTATCGCGGTAAAATAAACAGAGCGAATCGATACTGGCATAATCAATAAACAGGTAGGGGATTGTTCCGGGTTTTCGGCTGAAACGTAATTTCATCCACCAGGCATCACCACTTGTTCCACCGTTAAAAACCTGCGATTTTCCAGAGCTAAACTGTGTCAAACTAAGTTTTTCTACCGTTTCGAAAGGGGTTTTCGCGGTACTATCTCGCCAAAAATAAGCCGATTTACCTAAATTGATGAAGTTTTGCCCTTCAACCTGTATAACAGGCTGTGCAACACATAGGCCGCTTACTATACAGCAAGCAACAACAATAAATATGGCCCTCATTAATTAAACCAATGCAAGAGAATTGGGATGATCTGTTACAGGGGAGAAATTATAGCTTTATAACAGAAAATCCAAATTTTATCTGAAAAAAGAGAAATACCTCTGTGATGGAGTTAATTTAGGTAAAGAATATAGCGCACATGACCTATAAAATTATACCATGTTTAAAACTTAAAATTGAAAATTTCAGCGAAGGTAGAATTTAATATTATATTTGCTAATTAATTTAGTATTATGTCGGTAAGTGTTAACATCACCTCAAAGGGGATTCAGAAAGTATTAAAAAACTATAATGAAAAACAAGCCATTGCAGAGTACATCTGGAATGGTTTTGATGCCAATGCCGATACCATTAAAATTGATTATGTGGCCAATGCACTTGGT
Source organism: Sphingobacteriaceae bacterium (assembly GCA_965284455.1). Taxonomy (GTDB): domain Bacteria; phylum Bacteroidota; class Bacteroidia; order Sphingobacteriales; family Sphingobacteriaceae; genus Pedobacter. The sequence goes on along the minus strand of OZ260086.1, from coordinate 1,889,901 downwards.
CATTTAGAAAGTTTGGATATTGCCGATAACGGTTATGGGATAGATTTCGACCGTTTGCAAAAGAAATTCGATCCTTTTTTTGAATCAGAAAAAGCCATTCAGGTTATTACGCCTAAGCATACTTCTAAAATGCATGGCCGAAATGGGGTGGGGAGGCTTACTTTTTTTACTTTTGCCCATAATGCCACCTGGCGTACTACTTATCAGGCTGAGAACGGATTCAGGCATGGCGAAATTTATATCAGTACTGGTGGCCTCAACAGTTATAACCACGATTTTTCAGCACTGCCTACAGCAAATGGCAACACCGGTACAGTAGTTTCTTTTTCTAACCTGCGCATTGGGCAACAAGATTTGGAAGAAACTGTACTTCCTTTCCTGATCAATGAATTCTGCTGGTTCATAGAGTTGAATAAGCATAAAAACTATTCGGTTATTGTAAATGGCACTGCCCTTAATTTTAGCGATAATATTAAAAGTTTAGAAGAGTTTAATCTTTTTTATCCCGATACTGCCGTTAATTTTAAAATTAAATATGTGCATTGGAAAAACAACCTGCATAGAGAGTTATCCAAATATTATTTCCTGGCAGGTGGAGAAGAAGTATATAAAGATTACACCACCTTAAATAAAAAAAGCGATGATTATTTTCATAGTGTTTATATCGACAGCGATTTCTTTCGCGATTTCGATTTTAAAAGTTTTGAAAACGAAGGTCAGGTAGCCATATTTGGTGCCGCAAAATCATCGCCCGAATACCGCTTTCTAATCAAAGAATTAACCGAATACCTGAAAAGCAAGCGTAAGCCATTTTTGAAAGAATACGCAAACCGCTTAATTGATGCTTACGAGCAGGAAGATATATTTCCGGTATATGTAACAGAAAGAGAAAAACAGCAACGGAAACCTGAACTCATTAATTTAATTAAGGCCATTTACGAAGCTGAACCTAAATTATTTGGCAGTTTAAATACCGGGCAGAAAAGAACATTGGTGAGGTTGATGGATCTTTTACTTGTTTCTAACCAGCGCGATCAGATTTTTGAGCTCTTTAACGGAATGATTGAACTGGAAGCTGAAGAAAAAGAAGAACTTTCAAGTTTGGTAAAAAAAGTGGAGCTACAAGGAAATTAACTTGGTAATTTGTTGTAGGTTAGCCGAAACTAAATAAACATGCAGATGAAAAAAATCCTTTTATGTTTAGCTTTTTCACTATTTAGTGCTTCGTTTTTATATGCACAAAAGGGAAAAAGGAACCTGAATATTGTTTTTATTGGTAATAGTATAACGCAGGGCGTACAATTGGCCAATGTGGTCGAAGCTCCAGCAGCTAACGCTGTTGCCGATTTGCTTAAACAAAAAGGAATTGGAGCGGTTAAATTCAGTAATCAGGGGCACAGCGGGTATACTACTTTCGATTTTTTACCCAGTGAAACCCTTACGTTTACTAAAATAGAGGAAGCTGCAAATGCTTTTACAGATAAAGAAGCACTGCTTATTTTTTCAGTGAAACTTGGTACCAACGATAGTGCAATACAAGGGCCTCATGGTTCACCGGTATCTGCCGAACAGTACATCGAAAACGTAAAAATCATCGTCGATAAATTGTTGGCTGGCTTTCCTAAAGCTGTAGTGATATTGCATCATCCGATATGGTATAGTCCCAATACCTACAATAGTTCTAAATACCTGCAGGAAGGTTTATCACGGCTGCAAAGTTATATTCCAAAAATAGATAGCCTGGCTAAAAGCTATCAGTTAACTAATCCGAAACATCTGTTTGTAGGTGATAAGAAAGCATTTACTTATTTTAAGAAACATCACTTAACTGAGCTAATTCCTGAGAAAGGGCAGGCAGGCACTTTTTACTTGCATCCAAATAAATTGGGAGCTGCATCTTTAGGTAAGTTTTGGGCCGATGCAATAGGACGCATCGTAAGGAAGAATTTTTAGCCTGATAAAGTCGGTTAAAAATCGAGTAAATCTTTTGGGCGGATATCTAATCCTTTGGCCTGTTCGATAATGGTGGTAAGCTGTACATCAAATTTACCGTTTTCGATTTTGAATTTGGTGTATTTAATTATTGCCCAGGTACAGGCAGCACGCCGTCAGGTAAAAATGCGACTGCCCAATAAACTTAAACCTTCCGGATTTAGCCATTAGCATAATGAGGTAGTAGTCTTTACCCTATAGGACAGGGGTATCTAGCGGTTTTAAAAAGTGGCGAATCAGTAATTTGGGATAAAACACTAGAACAAAGTTTAAGCGAATTGCCTGCTGATGACTATTTTTTAATTAACCGGTCGGATATTGTAAACAGGGCTATTATTACAGGCTTTGAGTTGGGCGACTCGAGGCGTTTAAAACTAATTTTAAAATGTACTTTACCCCATAATCGCAGTTTAATGGTTAGCCAGCTTAAGGCAGTGGCTTTTAAGCGATGGTATATGAGAACTTAAACCCATAGTTTATTCAGAAATATAGCACAAGTTACCCAAATATATACCGATTGATTGCTGTTTTTACCGCTTTTTAACCTAAAACGCATTAAACTTGCTATTTCGATATTATATAATCATTTTTATGGCAACACTTGGTTTACATAACAGGTATGCGGCTTATTTATTCTGAAAATAGTTTGGTGTAATTAGTATGAGCGAACAGCAGGGAGATTTTGAGTCTGGTTATTCCATTTCTATTTATGCTTTAAGTGAAAAAGCGGTAACCGTGGTATTTGGCCATGTAATAAGCGAAACGCTTTGGCGCCTGGTAAGCAGCTTTAACCGGCTTTTAACGCAAAACCCATTCGCAGGCTTAACCACTACCGTACCGGCATACAGCACATTAACCGTTTTTTTTAACCCCTTACTGGTTGCCTCGGCAGATTTGCCGGGTAAAACTTGTTACGAAAAAGTAGCTGGTTATTTAAAGGAAATTAGCCACAGAGCGCCCGATCAAACAGGGCTGGCGGGAAATCATATCGTTATACCCGTATGTTATGGCGGCGATTTTGGTCCAGATATTTTAACTGTTGCCCAAAGCAACGGCCTTAGCGAAGCTGAGGTAATTGCTTTACACAGTGGCGCCAGTTATCGTGTTTACATGATTGGCTTTGTACCTGGTTTTGCTTATATGGGCGGAATGCCGTCAACATTGGCCACTCCCCGAAAACAGGTGCCTGCTGCCGCAATACCTGCCGGAGCCGTTGGTATTGCCGGATTACAAACAGGTCTTTATCCGATTGAAATACCTGGGGGCTGGCAGATTATTGGCCAAACGCCATTGCAGTTGTTTGATGCAAAGCGCCAACAACCTGCGCTTTTAAAAGGTGGCGATTCAATTACCTTTAAAGCCATTACCATTGATGAATTTAATGCTTACCGGGTTTAAAAGATGGAGATAAGCATGATTAAGCCCGGGTTGTTAACCACAGTACAAGATACCGGAAGATACCACTACCTTGCGCAGGCCATACCCGTTTCGGGGGCAATGGACCAGCTAGCCCACCGCCTGGCCAATAAAGCTGTTGGCAATGAAGATGATATGGCTACCCTCGAGTTTACCTATGCAAATGCTTCGTTTAAAACCCATACAGCTGTTTTGCTGGCTTACTCGGGCGATGGCGCTTTTTTGATGTACAGGGGCGAGGTAATGCCTGCAGAAAAACCCCTGCTTTTCCCAGAAGGGGCAATACTTACTTTTACCCATAACCCGCTAGGCGCACGCACATACCTGGCTATAGCGGGGGGCTGGCAGGTACCCGAAGTAATGGGAAGTAAAAGTACTTACCTGCCGGTTAAATTTGGTGGGTTTGGTGGGCGTAAACTGGCCACAGGCGATGTATTGCACAATGGTGCAACCATCGGTATGGTTTCTGCAGCTATTATACAGCAATTAAGTAGCAGGGCATTAATTTATCCCAACTGGCGCATCTCGCGCGAAATTTTGTTGCCGGTTAACCGGAAAACCATTAGGGTGGTACTGGCCAACGAATTTAACTGGTTCGATGCCAGCTCGATTATTGCATTCTTAACTAAAACATACCAAATTAGTTTAAAGAGTGATAGGATGGGTTGCCATTTATCGGGTAAACCCATGGTTCGGAAAGTAAAGAAAGAACTGCTCAGTACTGCCGTTACCCCAGGGGTTATACAGGTTACTGGCAATGGTGATTTGGTGATATTAATGGCCGATTGCCAGACTACAGGTGGCTACCCACGTATTGCGCATGTTGCGGATGTAGATTTACCATTATGTGCACAGTTAAAACCAGGAGATGAGATCACTTTTTCTGAAATATCAAGAGATGAAGCAGAAGAACTTTACCTTCAGCAAGAGCACGATTTGTTGTTGATTAGTAATGCTATAAACATAAAATATACCAGTACAATATGAAAGAAATAGATCTGAATTGCGATATGGGCGAAGCATTTGGAAATTATACCATGCCCAACGATGTTGAACTGATGGATTACGTTTCATCGGCCAATATAGCCTGTGGTTTTCATGCAGGCGACCCTGCTGTAATGCAGCACACAGTAGCCCTGGCCATTAAAAAAGGAGTAGCAATAGGCGCGCATCCGGGTTTGCCCGATTTACAGGGTTTTGGACGCAGGGAGATGAAAATTTCGGCACAGGAGGCTTATCAGCTTACCTTGTACCAGATTGGGGCTTTAAGCGCTTTTGTAAGGGCTGCAGAAGGAAAATTAAATCACGTAAAAGCACATGGGGCACTTTACAATATGGCAGCTAAAGATACTGCCCTGGCAAAAGCCATTGTGCAAGCGGTTTATGATTTTGATCCGAAATTAATTTTGTACGCGCTTTCGGGGAGTAAAATGATTGCTGAAGCCCAAAATAAAGGCATTGCAACCGCATCGGAGGTGTTTGCCGACCGGAGTTATCAGGATAATGGATCGTTAACACCGCGCACCGAACCTGGTGCACTGATTACGAATGAGGCGACTGCCTTAAACCAGGTTGTTGCTTTTGCATTAAAACAAGAGGTATGTAGTATAAGTGGTAAAACCATTGCCGTTGATGCCGAAACCATTTGTGTGCATGGCGACGGTATACATGCAGTAGCCTTTGCAAAAAGCATTGCCGAAAAGTTAAAATTGGAAGGGATTTTGGTTAAAGCACCACGATATGAAAAATAAGTACAATTGGAGCGTACTTTTAGGTGCAGCCTTCTTAATGGCTTCGTCGGCCATTGGTCCAGGTTTTTTAACACAAACAGCCGTTTTTACGCAGCAGCTGGGCGCTAGTTTTGCTTTTGTAATCCTGCTTTCAATCGTACTCGATGCCATTGCTCAGCTCAATATCTGGCGTATCATTGCTGTTGCCGATAAACCAGCACAGGATATTGCCAATAAGGTGTTTCCCGGATTGGGTTATTTTATTTCCTTTCTGGTTTTTTTGGGTGGTTTAGCTTTTAACATCGGGAATATTGCAGGTGCTGGACTTGGTTTAAATGTACTGTTCGGCATCAGTGTTGGGCAGGGAGCGGTAATTAGTGCAATTATGGCCATTGGTATTTTTATTTACAGGGAAGCCGGTAAAGCCATGGATCTTTTTGCCAAATGCATGGGGCTGATTAAAATTTTACTGGCCCTGTTTATTGCTTACACCAGTTCGCCACCTTTGGCCGAGGCGGCTTTAAGATCGGTTAACCCTACACAATTTAGTTTTACGGCAGTATTAACCATTGTTGGCGGAACGGTTGGTGGTTACATTACCTTTTCGGGGGCACACCGTTTGTTAGATGCTCGCCAAACCGGCATACAGAATTTAGGTGCCGTAAATAAAGGAGCTTTAAGCGCAATCGGACTGGCATCGGTAATGCGCTTGTTATTGTTTATTGCTGCACTGGGTGTGGTAAGTAAAGGTTTTACCTTAGATGCCGATAATCCGGCTGCTTCGGTATTTAAACTGGCCAGTGGCGAAATCGGTTATAAAATATTCGGTGTGGTAATTTGGGCGGCAGGTATCTCGTCGGTAGTGGGCTCGGCTTACACATCCATATCCTTTATCAAAAGTTTTCACCCTTTGATCCTTAAATTTAACCGGGCCATCATCATTACTTTTATTTCTGTTTCCTGTGTTATTTTTATCCTCATCGGTAAGCCCGTTAAAATATTGCTAACAGTAGGGGCAATTAACGGTTTTATATTACCCATTGCTTTAGGTGTGATGCTTCTTGCAGCTTACCGCACTAAAATTATTGCCAGTTACAAACAGCCATTATGGCTCACCTTAACGGGCTGGGCGGTAGTACTTACCATGGTTTGGATGAGTTACGGTACCATAGTACAAATGATAAACGGAGAATAAAACAACGATGAAGATTAACCCTAAATATTTTTTTTCCTTTTTGCTGCTTGGGCAGGCAGCTTTTGCCCAACAAAATAATGCTGATATACCAGTTCAACCCGGGGTATCCTTCGCCCTGGCCAGCCACAGAAGTGCAACGATCAGTAATATTCAGTATCAGGTTCATTTTAGTATTCCGCAAGAACTTAGTGCAGCAATTCAATCAACAGAAAATATTGATTTTAAATTAAATAGATTGAGTGATGTGCAGATTGACTTTAAGCAAAGCGCTGATCATTTAAAACGCATTATTGTTAACGGAAAGCAAGTTGCAATTAACTTTAATGAAGAGCATATCCTTATTGCCCGTGCAGATTTACATTTAGGTAATAACCGCATTGCTATTGAGTTTGTTGCAGGCAACGAATCGCTAAACCGCAATAAAGATTTCTTATATGCACTTTTCGTTCCCGATCATGCCCGCACAGTTTTTCCTTGTTTTGATCAGCCTGATTTAAAAGCTAACTTTTTACTTTCATTAACCGTTCCAAGTGATTGGAAAGTAATGGCTAATGCTGCTAAAAAGGATTCGCTGGTTAATGGGGGTATGGTTACCTATCATTTTACTAATTCGGACAAACTGCCCACATATCTGTTCTCTTTTACTGCCGGTAAATATTCTTACCTAAGCAGAAAAGTGAAAAACCGCAACATGGAATTTCTGCACCGCGAAACAGATTCTGCTAAAATTAAGCTCAGTGTCGATTCGGTATTTACAGGCCATAGCGATGCACTCGATTTTTTGGAAGATTGGACAGCCATTAAATATCCTTTTCAAAAAATCGGTTTTGCCGCTATTCCAGATTTTCAGTTTGGGGGCATGGAGCACCCGGGCGAAGTTCAATATAAATCCTCAGCATTGTTTTTGGACCAAGGGGCCACCAAAGATCAGTTTATTTCGCGTTCCAATCTTATCTCACACGAAACGGCGCACATGTGGTTTGGCGATTTGGTTACCATGAAATGGTTTAACGATGTGTGGATGAAAGAGGTATTTGCCAATTTTATGGCCGATAAGGTTACCGAAAAGCTGATGGGTAAAAGTACTTTCGATTTAAAGTTTTTGCAGGATCATTATCCTGCGGCTTATGGAGTTGACCGTACACTGGGCGCCAATCCTATTCGTCAGCAACTGGATAACCTGCAGGAAGCAGGATCGATGTATGGCAACATCATTTACCATAAAGCCCCCATTATGATGCGCCAGTTGGAGCAGTTGATGGGCAAAGCAGCTTTTCAGAAAGGAATTCGAGAGTACCTTAAACTTTATGCCTATAAAAATGCTACCTGGAACGATTTGATTGCGATTTTAAGCAAATACACCAAAAACGATTTGTACAGCTGGAACAAGGTTTGGGTAAACCAGCCCGGGCGACCCATATTTGGCTACGAAATTAAATACGATGGCGATAAAATCAGTAATTTAACTATAACGCAGACAAGTGAAAATGGTGAGCCTCGTGTGTGGCCTCAGGCTTTTACCATTAAATTGGCTTATGCCAGTGGCAGTAAAATTTTGAATGTGAATGCTGAAAACGCCAATACAATTATTAATGAGGCCAAAGGACTAGCTAAACCCCACTACATACTGTTTAATGCAAATGGTGCAGGTTATGGCTTGTTTCCTGTTGATATGCTGATGATGGAGAATCTGAATGTGATAGGTGATCCGTTGGAGCGTGCATCGGCTTATATCAATGCTTACGAAAACATGCTGGCAGGCAACAACTTTAAGCCTAAGCAACTGCTTGATTTTTATGTGAAGGGACTAACCACTGAGAAAAATGAAATGAACTTAAGGTTAATTACGGGCTATCTGACTAATATTTACTGGACTTTTATTACACCCGAAATGCGGATGAGCACGCACACTAACTTTGAAAATACCATTTGGGGAGCCATGCAACAGCAGGAACAGCAAAACCATAAAAAGATTTTATTCAATGCCTTCCAAAATATTTATATGGGGAAGGAAGCAGGAGAAAGGCTTTACCAGATTTGGGATAAACAATTGGCACCAGATGGGATTAAACTGCAGGAAGATGATTATAGTAATCTGGCTTTAACCTTGGCGCTTAAAACCGATACGGCAAATAGCATTTTAAAAACACAGTTAGCACGCACCAGTAACGCCGACCGTAAAAACAGACTGATTTATCTGATGCCAGCCTTATCATTGGATGCAGCTGAAAGAGATGGTTTCTTTGATGGTTTAAAAGACCGTACAAACCGTCAGAAAGAGGCATGGACTACTACGGCACTGGCCTATCTGCATCATCCGTTAAGGCAACAGACCTCAATAAAATACCTGGGGCAAAGTTTGGCTTTATTGGAAGAAATACAGCAAACCGGCGATATATTTTTCCCACAATCGTGGTTAGCAGCAATATTCTCGACATATAATAATCGCGAAGCTTATCTGGTGGTGCAGGAATTTCTGAAATCGCATCCTAACTACAACCCAAAATTGAAGGATAAAATTTTGCAGACCACCGACAACCTGCGCAGGGCACAGGAGATTGTAAACTAAAATGATTTAGCGAAGCCTATGTTGCTTATTTGTTACATTGATTTTTGCCGATAATTTCTACTTTTGTCGCGAGAGCGTTAATTTAGATGGAAAGGGGTGAACATTAATTTGTTTCGCCCTTTTCTTTTTTAAAGATTTTTGTAATCCCCGTGTTTTTTTGAAGACGGAACGCCTTAGATTTTTAATTAAAAGAAGCGGTTTCTGCATTTAGTCCCTCGAGTAAGCTTTTCAGTAAAGTTTCTCTTTTATCATCAATCGATGCATCGTCCTGAACGTGAACAGTTAGATCTGTGTTTTCTGTGGCTTGAATATACATAAGGATAGTTTTGTTAATGTCTTTTTATTTAACGCTCATTTTTTGATATAGTTTGTAACTTTTTTATTTGACGCGTTATTTTCCCTTATCCCACACGAATACTTTTGATAAAATAATAGTGTTTTATCAAAAGTATTTGTTTAATTTAATGTTTTTAAAATATTGTATTGTAGTTTGTTAATATATAATATAATCAACAGGTTTAAGACTTGTCTAAAACAGTTAATAGCTTGTTTAGTTCCGCTTCGGTATTGTAAAAGTTGAAAGAAATGCGGGTGCCGGCACCTCTTGGGGAGCAAATGATTTGTGCAGCCTGCAGCTGTTCTACCTTTTTTTGATCGAGAGGCATGCTGATAATAGTCGATTGATATTTCCTTTCCATTAGCCAGTTTGGAATTAATCCTCTCGAGTTTAGCACCAGCCTGGCTTTGTTGCAGAGTGCTTGTGTTGTCCTTTCAATTTCATCAAAACCAATAGCGCTAAGGTGTACAAGGCTTTGGCTCAGTGTGCCAAAGTTTAAGGTGTCTAAATGACCAGGTTCAAAATATAGCGATAAATGATCTTTGCCATGTAAAAACGGGGCAGTAGGCAAGGCTGCTAGTTTGTTTTTTTGATAAAGCTGGTCTTTTAAAGCATCAGAAAGAAAGGCATAACCATTGCCGTAACCGCCCAGCAGCCACTTATAGCCACTCCCCAGCAAGGCATCTAAGCCCGATTTTTCGAAATTAAAAGCCGTCGTACCCGTAAATTGGGTACCGTCGCCAATCACCAACAGTTGCGGATAGTTGCTTTTTAATTTTTGTATCCATTCGTTATCCATCCGAAGACCGCTAATGTATTGCACCATGCTAAAAGCCAGTGCTGTTGGCTTAAATTTTTCAATCGCTTGAATCAGGTTATTTTCGAGATCTGTATCAATTTTTACGGTTTGGTATTCAAATCCCATACTGATTACCGGATAACTTACCGATGGATATTCTTCTTCCAACAGTAAAAAACGATGGCTTTTATCCAGTCCGTTTAATAGCGTATTAAAACCTACCGAAAAATTAGGAACCAGATAGGTGTTATCAGCCCTGGCGCCGAAACATGCTGATAAATTATTTCTGAGATCGTTAATAACTGCGGCATTTTCCATTCTGAAAATACTGCCCCCGGCAATAAATGCTTCATCATGTGTTTTGCGCCAGGCGGCAAGCTCAGTTGATAGTAAGCCAGAGTTGGCGGTATTTAAATAAGTATAAGTTTCGAGGATCGGAAAAGATAGGTTCATAACCAAAAATAAAAGAATTAGTAGGGAAAGTGAGAAAAGGTATGCTGAAAATGAATATTATACAAAACAGTGAGCTAGCTAACAGTTAAAAGATCGTAACACTGGTGGGCAATTTCATATTCTTCGTTTGTTGGAATAACCAATACTTTTACTTTTGATGAAGGACTGCTGATTTCCTTTAATTCGCCTGCATAACTGTTATTTTGTGCAGCGTCTAAGCCAATACCTAAGAAATCAAGGTCAGTGCATACTGATTCGCGCATCTGTCTGTCATTTTCGCCTACACCCGCTGTAAAAACGATGGCATCTACGCCGTTTAGAATGGCAGTGTAGGCACCAATAAATTTCCTGATGCGGTAGGCATATAGTTTAAGGGCTAAAACAGCAGCCTGGTTACCTTCTGCTGCCAGCTTTCTAATATCGCGCATATCACTCGATCCACCAACGCCCAAAAGTCCTGATTGTTTATTGAGTAAAGTGCTCAACTGCTCTAAAGTATAGCCAGAGTGCTCCATAAGGTGAAAAATAACCGAAGGATCGATATCGCCAGATCGCGTTCCCATCATCAAACCACTTAAAGGTCCAAAACCCATACTGGTATCAACCGATTTACCATTGCTAATGGCCGTAATGCTACAGCCGTTTCCTAAATGGACACTGATAATTTTTGTATCACTTTTACCCAGCCATTTTATAGCCTGCTCGCTCACGTATTTGTGACTGGTGCCATGAAAACCATATACCCTGATGGCATCTTCTTTATAGTACCACTCGGGTATGGCATAACGATAAGCCTGCTCGGGTATGGTTTGGTGAAAGGCCGTATCAAATACGGCAATCTGTTTTGCTTTTGTAAAAGTCTTCTCGGCTACTTCAATGCATTTGTAATTGACCGGGTTATGCAAAGGAGCAAGCGAGAACAGCTTTTTGATCTGTTTTTTTACTTCATCGGTAATTAGGGCCGGTCCGTTAAAATGCTCGCCGCCATGTACAACACGGTGGCCAACAGCGGCAATATCATCAGGACTTGCGATCACGGCATATTTACCTTCGCTTAACAACGCGAGTACCTGTTTTAAGCCTTCGCTATGGCTGGCAATAAATGCCGATTGTTCTATACTGTGTTTACTGCCCGCTGTATAAACGGTATGTTTTATAAAAGATCCCTCAATGCCAATGCGTTCTGCCAAGCCACTGCAAACAGGGCTTTTTTCTGGCATTTTAAAGAGCTGGTATTTTAAAGAGCTGCTTCCTGAATTGATTACTAAAATATTCATATCAAAGATCCTGGCATTGAATTGCTGTAATAACAACAGTGTTAAAAATATCATCTACCGTGCAGCCACGGCTTAAATCGTTTATAGGTTTGTTTAAACCCTGCAGCATTGGGCCAATGGCCAGTGCGCCAGTTTCTCTCTGTACTGCCTTGTAGGTATTGTTACCGGTATTTAAATCCGGGAAAATAAGTACACTCGCACGGCCTGCTACTTCCGATCCTGGTAGTTTTTGCTGGCCAACCAAAGGGTCAACCGCGGCATCGTATTGTATTGGGCCTTCAATTTTAAGTTCAGGAAACCTGCTTTTTACAATTGCAGTAGCTTCTCTTACCCGTTCTACATCTTCGCCTTCACCCGATGTACCCGACGAATAGGAGAGCATGGCTATGCGGGGTTCGATACCAAACCTGGCGCTGCTCTCGGCCGACGAAATGGCGATTTCGGCAAGTTGCTGGGCAGTAGGATTGGGGTTAACCGCACAATCGCCAAATATGGCCACACGTTCTGGCAGGCACATAAAGAAGATAGACGACACAACCGATACACCAGGCTTCGTTTTAACAAATTGCAGCGCCGGACGGATAGTATGCTGAGTGGTGTGTACCGCGCCCGATACCATGCCATCGGCATCGCCTTTATAAACCATCATGGTGCCGAAGTAAGAAACATCAGTCATCATATCCCTGGCCATTTCGAGGTTTACATTTTTGGCCTTGCGCAATTCGTGCAGCGTATCTACATAATTATTATACTGCTCAGAATGGATAGGGTCGTAGATTTTTAATACATTGATATCCAGGTTAAGACCAAGCCTTTTTATGCTGTTCCCTATTTCAACAGGGTCGCCAAGGAGTGTAATGTCAACAATATCCTGGGCAATAAGCTTTTCTACCGCCTTCAAAATCCGCTCGTCATTTCCCTCTGGCAAAACAATATGTTTTTTATCGCGTTTGGCCCATTTAACCAGCTGGTATTGGAACATGTGCGGGGTAATCCCCTGATAGCTAAAAGTAATAATTTTATTATCCAGGGCCTTGCTGTCTACATATTTTTCGAACAGCTCAATAGCCAGGGCAATTTTCTTTTTGTTGGCTAAGGTAATTTTAGAATGGATACCACCAATGGTAGTTGTGGTTTCGAAAGTTCCTTTTTGTACTGCAATTATTGGGATAATGGTCTGTAAACCTTCTATCAGTTTAATTATGGGCTCATCAGGTAAGCTGCCTGCCGTTAAAACAATACCGGCAATTTTTGGGTAATTAGCCGATAAATTGGCCTGAAGTGCACCAATAATGATATCGCCACGATCGCCAGGTGTAACAATAAGCAGGTTATCTTTAATGTGCCTTAAAAAGTTAGGCAACATCATGGCGCCGGTTACAAAATTATCAACCTGATTGTCGAGCAGCTCCTTACCAAAAAGTATTTCGCCACCCAGTGCCGATGTAATTTCTTTCATGGTTGGGCTTTGCAAGCCGGTTTCTGTTGGTATTACCGCTATCAGCAGTTCGGCTGGTAACTGGTTAGTTAGCGCCTGCTTGATGCGTTCGGCTTCTTCGGGGTTAACCATATTGGCCACCACGCCAAGTACCTGTACATCCCTTAATAAGAAATTGCGGTAAATATTAATGGCGCTTTTAAAAAGCTGACTAGCTGTTTTGTTTTTGCCCGATACGACAATAAGCACCGGTGCTCCCAGGTTTTTTGCCATCAGCGCATTCGATTCAAACTCAAATGCCATGCCTTCGCCCAAAAAATCGCTACCCTCAATTACCGTGAAATCATAATTGTCTTCCAGTTTTTTATACTTACTGATAATGGTATTGATGATGGTACTGCTATCATCCGATTGGTGAAGCATTTCCTGCCGTGTAAAAGCAAAAGCATCTTCGTATTTAACCGGTAGCGAAAAGTAATCGAGCATGGCCTCTACATGTTCGTCTCTAACATTCGGGTCATCCTGTGCAATAATGGGTTTAAAATAACCTACTTTCTGGGTTTTTGCCAACAGCATATTGATCATGCCGAAAGCGATTACCGACTTTCCGGTATAAGGTTCGGCCGAGGCAATGAAAATATTTTTTGTCATAAAGGAAGCATCAAGGTATAGCTATAACCAATTATGCCCAATATAGTTGGAAATATTTGTTTTAAAAACTGATGCTCGTCAAGTTTTAAAATCAGCCCGCAATAATTCTAAATTTTACTTTTATCAGTTAAAAGCTTTTTAAGAAAGTTGTTTTGACCTTATTCTGGAGGTTAGATAATCAATGGCAAGTACAATAATCAGGATCAGTAGGCCCCCAAATTCGCGGGTTTCTTCTATCCATGGTTTGGTAGCTTTCATGCTCATGGCTATGTTTTCGGCGGCATGGTCGTTATACCAGTTCAGCACACCATATTTATCAAAAAAGAGGTATATGGCGTACCCGCTGTAAGCCAATATTCCGCATAAGTAAGCTTTGGGATAAAATTTTCCACGGAAATACATCCAGCACAACCATGCGCCAAAAAGATAGATAGGCATCCAAACATAGGGATCGGGATCGTTGTACTGTAAACCGGCAGAAACAATAAACAGGATGCAGAATAAGAGATTAAAAGCTTTCAATTTTTGAATTTATTTAATAGGCTAAAATACACCAATTTATTAAAAAATGAGTGATGTCTTTAGGCGTTCGATTCGATCAGCAACTTCAGCATTTTGAGCCGGTGCACCAGCGGTGCATTTACCTTGGCGTCGGGATTAAGCCTTAAAGGAAGAAAATGGCTCTCCAGAAAATGTTTATAATCTGTAATTACGGTAGCCTCGTTTAGATAGATTGGAACCTGTTGGGGTTCTGCGTTGGCGAAAAAATCTTCTAACTGTTTTAATTCTTCCAGGGTCATGCTACAAAGTTACCATTATACTGTGGCTACTTAAAAACAGTTTTGTTTTAATCTGATATATAACTCTGGTTCAGACCGAATAATTTCAGTTTGGTATATTTAGGTATACTGGGATGGAGGATATTTTTTTTGCATGCTAATATTTTTAGTTTATTTTTGCGTATCCCTAATTAAGCAATTTTGCGGGTAATAGTTGATGAAGAAATTTAATTCCCTTCCCGAACCCGTTCAGGATGTTTCGATGCTAAAAGATGAATTTTACAGAAAAGAAACTGCCTGGCACCGCGATTGGAAACTGGCTTTTCCGCCTTCTTTCCGGGAAATTGCCTTTTACGATACCGCCAATAATAACCTGCATCGGGCTGATATTTTTACGCCTTCGGGTTATACCATAGAGTTTCAGAATTCCCCAATTTCACTCGCCGAATTAAATAGTCGCGAAGCTTTCTACCCAAACCTGATTTGGGTGCTGAATGGAAAGAAATTTAAAGGCTTTAAAGTGCTAAAACACTTGCCTGATGTGGATGACCCCAAATTAAAGGATTATGAATTTTGCCATAGCGATCATCTTTCGATGGTGAGGAAAATTGAGATAGAACAGGGGAATTTATTCCCCAAACCGTTGAATTTTTACCACAGTGAGTTAAAGGGTATAAAATTTACTTCCAACCTCTATTCTTTTTGCTGGAAACAGCCTCATAGCGTATGGTATAGTGCTACCGCAAAGATAATCGTCGATTTGGGCGGGCATTTTTTATATGAGCTTAAGCAAAGACCGCAGTTAAACGGAAATTATCCGTATCTAAAATTGCTAAGCCGGAAGACATTTATTGCATGTTATACGCCGCCAGAATTATAATTTCAATCCTGGTTAAATCGAGGTTTAAATGTATTTTAAGGCAGTTTTTTCAAAATTTTACCCAGCCGAATAGGTTGCTTTTCATGATGTTTTAGTCGCAGAAGGGCGTATCTTGCCATGCTTAGCCAGGGGTTTGGCTTGGGGTTTGTTAAGCCTAAGGAAAAGTTAATGCAGCTACCTCACCTTGGACAATATACCTGTATCATCATCGATATTCTGAAAGCATATATTTTGCGCATGAAAGAATTTACCATGCTAGCCACTTACACCGATCCGATTGCAGGCGTTGAGGCCATCTGGAAATATGGAGAAATCGATTTTCTTTTTCTTGATATTGGTATGGAAGTATCGGGGATTGATATAGCCAAAGTAATACGCGATCAGGTTAAGTACCTCATTTTTGTTACTGCCTATGAAAAATATGCGCTCGATGCTTTTAGGGTATATTGCGATAAATTTTTGGTAAAACCCGTTAATTACGAGCAGATTGGGCAGGCAATTGCCCATTTGGTTAAAAGAGATAATTTTAAAGGCAATCAATAATCACCTTCAACACCGGTTGAAGGTGATTTACATTTTTTATTTCATACCATCGTTTATCTTATTAATTATTACCAAATGGCCTTGAACAATAGGAGCGGTTTTGGTTGCAAATGATTTGAGATCGGCATCTTTTCCGTTTTTCGATTCATCTTCCATTAACTTCAGGGTAGATTTATGCCCGCTTACCATAGCATCTACATAGGCTTTGTCAAAATCTGCCCCTGTTTTTTTACTCAGGTCGTCCATTTTCTGTTTATGCTCATCATCAACCGTGCTGGGTAAGGTAATATTTTTAAGTTTGGCTATGGCCATTAATTCGGTATTGGCCATGCCGTGGTCTTTTACCATCATGGTAGCAAATTCTTTAACCTTTGCATTGCTGCTTTTTTCGAGCGCCAATTTTCCCAGTTCTACTTCGGCCATGCCGCCCACAGCTGCCTGAGTGGTAAATTTGGCATCAGCTTCGTCTACAGCAATTCCGCCGGTAGCTGCCACATTTGTTGTGGTATCTTTCACCATGTTTAAACTGTCGGCACTTTCTTTAGCATCTTTATTCCCTCCGCTACAAGCCTGGAACGTTAAAACCGAAGCCGAAATGGCCATCAAATAAATTAAATTTTTCATATACATTGTTTTTGTTGTATAGGAAGAACATGTTTTTAAGTAAAAGGGTTTGAGTGTTTTAAAAGATTTATACTAAGTGTTTTTTCAACAATGCTTGGCAGGTGCGGATTATAGAATTTTAACATTTGTTTGTTCTTATTTGGACTTGATCTAAATAGAGGTTATATTTGCCCGAAATAAAAATGCCACACGGTTTCGGACCCGTGTGGCTAAACCGGAAATCCGGCTCACCTTTAATCTCCATTAAAAGCCATGCAAATTAAGAAAATTTTGCTATTGGGCATGCTATGTGCCAGTGTAATTTTTGCTTCAGCCCAAAATTCAATACCGGGCCTTTCAGGACAAGTTAAAACAAGTGGTGGCGATCCGCTTCCTGGTGCCACCGTAAAAGTTAATAAAACAAATTTTGGTACCCTTACCGATGGTAGCGGTAACTTTAAAATCGCGCAAATCCCAGCCGGAAATTACACTTTACAGGTATCGGCCATTGGTTTTAAAACAATTAAGAAAGAGATTACCATTAGTGATAAGCCGATAAACGGACTGAATTTTAGTCTCTCCGAATCTGCAGAACAGATGGAAACTGTAAATGTAATTGGCAGAACGGCTACGCAAGAGGTAAACCGACAGGCTTTTAACGTAACTGCTGTTGATGCCAAAAAACTGTACAATACCACACTCGATATTTCGGGAGCCCTGGATCGCGTTGCGGGCATAAGGGTAAGAGAATCGGGCGGGGTAGGTTCTAATTTTAACCTTTCGTTAAACGGTTTTTCGGGTAACCATGTGCGCTATTTTATCGATGGTATTCCCATGGATAATTTTGGCAGCTCATTCCAGATCAACAATATCCCGATTAATATTGCAGACAGGGTTGAAGTGTACAAAGGTGTAGTGCCAATGTGGTTGGGGTCGGATGCCCTAGGTGGCGCCATTAATATCGTTACCGGCGACCGCTACCGCAACTATATCGATGCTTCTTATTCTGTAGGCTCGTTTAATACCCATCGAAGCGTAATCAATGCAGCCACAACTTCAAAAAATGGTTTTACTATTCAGTTAAATGCATTTCAGAATTATTCGGATAACGACTACAAGGTAACGGTTGAAGCATCGGATATCTGGACTGGTGCTTATGCGCCAGCCGCTAAACTGCGGAGGTTTAATGATACCTACCATAACGAAACTTTAATTGCCAATGTTGGCGTGGTGGGAAAAAGCTATGCCGATAAACTCTTATTTGGTGTTACCGTTGGCCAGAATTATAAAGAAATACAAACTGGTGCCCGGATGGCTTCGGTTTTTGGTGGCTGGCACCGCCGGGGAAATATTTTAATGCCCAGCTTAAAATACAAGAAAGAAAACCTGATTAAAGGGCTGGATGTAACCATCAATGCCAATTATAACCTGGGTAATGAGCAAAATATCGATACACTTAATGTACGCTACGATTGGTATGGCAATAGTAAACCAAACGGATCGAATGGTGAGCGTGCAAGAAGTTTATACAAGTATAAAAACAACAACGGCCTGGCCACAACCATGTTAAATTACCGCATAAGCGATAATCAATCGGTAGCACTGAGTAACGTTTTCAGTACTTTTAACCGCAAAGGCAGTGATGAACTGAATCCCACCAATGCGGAATACGAACGGACAAAGAAAACGAACAAAAATATTTTAGGTCTGGGTTATAATTTTGACGTAAAAAATAAATGGAGTGCTACTGTTTTTGGTAAATACATTAACCAGAATAATGTTAATGGAAACGGTACTGCTGCAGGTAAAAACAACCTGGAGCGCCTGGGTTACGGAGGAGCAGCAAGTTATTTTTTAAACGGAAACCTTCAGTTTAAAGCTTCGTACGAGCTCACCAACCGCATGCCCGAAGCCCAGGAAATATTCGGTGATGTAGAAAACCAGGATGCCAACCCTGGCTTAAAACCCGAAAAAAGCGATAATTTTAATTTAGGATTAAGCTATGCTTTTTCGGTTTCGCACGATCATAACTTTGTTTTTTCGGCTAATGGAATTTACAGAAACGCAACCAATTTCATTTATAGCCGCTTAAACCAAAACCAATCTAAACTCGTAGCCGATAACCGCGACGGGGTAAGAACAGTAGGTGGCGATGCCGAAATCAGGTATTCTTACAAAAACTGGTTAAGTGTAGGTACAACCGTAACCTATCAAAACCTTAAAAACCTGCAGGAATACGAAACCGACCCCAGTACCGGACAAAAATTCACTTCAATCAGTATCGTATACCTCGATCAGATGCCCAATATTCCTTATTTGTATGGAAACGGCGATGTTTCGGTATCACTCAGAGATGTGGGCCATAAAGGCAATAACCTCACTGTAGGTTATAATCTCCTGTATGTACATGCTTTCTGGCTGTACTGGCCAAGCCAGGGTGGTAAAACCATCAGCGACGATAAAAAGGTTATTCCACAGCAGTTTAACCACGATGTAAACCTCGTTTACAGCTTAAAACAAGGTCGCTATAACATCGGTTTGGAAGCCAAAAATATCACCAACGCCAACCTCTTCGATAATTTTAGTCTTCAAAAACCAGGTAGGGCTTTCTACCTCAACCTTCGATATTTTATCAATTAAATCAATAATTAGTTATTAAACAGTTCATAATGAAAACAAATTTAACCAAAGCGTTTCTAGCTTTAGCTTTTGCTGCTGTGCTAACCTCGTGTTCTAAAAAAGAAGAAGGCGAAAGTGTTCCAAACAACCCCGGTAATTTTATTCTGGCAGTAACACCGGTAGCATCAACCGGAGTAGCCGATTACCTGCTTACTGCAAGCGATTTAGATAAAGGCAGCATTTCTACTGTTGGTAATGGTGTAGAACAAGACGGAACCTACCGTTACTATGTCACCCATAACAATAAGTTTTTTAGCATGCTTTATGGGCAGGGAAACCCGGGCGCGGTTACTACCTACAACATCCTGTCAGGTAAACTAAATAAACTATCTAATTTCCAGACCGAAACGGTGCAGGCTTTTGCTCCGGTTAACGATGATATCCTTTTGGTTAAAATACCAAGAAATATTGCTACGCCGCTGGCCAACTGGTACCGGGTAAATACCAACAGTTTATTAATTGCTGGCGAAGGAACCATTGATGTTCAGGCGCCATCAAACAACGGCGAATCGGCCCACTTTAGCTGGATTAAACAAGTAGGCAACAAGGTTTATGCACCATACTTTTCAATTAAGGCCTGCTGTGGTGAATCTTTCGGTACAAATTTCCCTAACAATGCCTGGATTGCTGTTTATTCTTACCCGGAGATGAAACTTGAAAAGGTAATTAAAGACGACAGGACCAGCTTTATCGGCCGGTATTTTACTGATGGTTTAGGTTTGGTAGAAAATGGTGATGTGTATGCCTTCTCTTCTTCTGTAGCCGTTACCAACGGCGTGTTAAGCTCAACAAAGCCATCGGCCATTACCAAAATTAAAGCTGGTACTACCGAATTCGATTTAAGTTATTTTGTTGATTTTGAAGCAGTTTCTTCTGGTAACGTAATTACCAACTGGTTATATATCGGTAACAATAATTTTGTGGTAAACGCCATACCAAAAGCAGAAAAAGGTGCTTATACGGTAGGGAAAACGATTGGGATTTTTAATGTAGTTGATAAAACATTTAAAAAAGTTAACGGAATACCTGCTTCTACTGATATTTCGAGCATTACTACCAATAATTATACACCTAAAGACGGTAAAACAGCTTACATCGGTTTAAACCTTAAAGATGGAACCAGCTACGTGTACAAAGTTGATGCTGCAACACTAACCGCAACAAAAGGATTAAAAGTAGAAGGCGGTTTAATTACCGCAATCCAGCATTTAAAATAAGCTTAAACCCATCATTTCAACATCAAACAAAACAGGACAATGGCAACGGTAATCAAAACTACTCCGGCAAAGAAAAAGAATAAAGATTCGTTATTTAACAGGATCAATAAATGGCTTCATCTCTGGCTGGGCCTGGTTTCGGGCGTTATTGTCCTGATTGTTTGCATTACAGGCTGTATTTGGGTTTTTAACGAAGAAATTACCGCTTTATTAGAGCCGGAAACGAAAATTGAAAGACAGGATAAACCGGTTATCCCACCTTCGCAGTTGAGTGCCATTGCTTTTAAACTTTACCCGGATAAAGTGCCTTCTTATGCCCAGTACCAGCAGGGAAGGGCTATTAATCTGAATTTAAGGGGTAAAAAGGATGAAGGCAGAAGAGGTGGTGGAACAAGTCTTAAAATCAATCCATACACCGGCGAGGTTATAAGCACGGTGGTGCATAAAAAAGGCGAGGTAGATTTTTTCAGGTTTATTTTGAACGGTCATCGCTTTTTGTGGCTGCCTTATGCCATTGGCAGGCCAATTGTAAATTATGGTACGCTGGTTTTTGTGGTATTGCTCATTACCGGACTGATTTGGTGGTACCCTAAAAAATGGAACAAATCTACCCGCGATAAGAGTTTCAAGATTAAGTGGGGTGCCTCATTTAAGCGTGTTAATTTGGACCTGCATAACGTACTGGGCTTTTATTCGCTTATCTTTTTATTGTTTATTGCACTAACTGGTATGGTATACGGTATCAGGTGGTATAGCGAAGGCCTTTATTGGGTAACCTCGGGTGGCGATAAGCTGGGTGATTTTCAGCGTTTAGAATCCGATTCGCTGGCTTTAGGTAAATTTTATACCCCTCAAAAAGCCATGGATCTGGCCTGGAACAAAGTAATCAGCAGGCACCCGAAATCAGCAGGGTTTTATTATAATTTTCCCGATACCACTAAAGCCAAGGCTACTATCAACATTACAGTTTATCCGAGCAGAGGTCAGTTTTACAATAACCAGGGCTATACTTTTGATCAGCACACCTTAAAAGAATTTCAAAGAAAAGGGGTTTATGCTATTCCTTACGATGAAACAGGTTTTGGAGGTAAGCTACGCAAAATGAATTATGATATCCATGTGGGCAGCATTTTAGGCTTTCCGGGTAAAGTGCTTGCATTTTTGGCCGCTCTAATTGGTGCAAGCTTGCCGATTACCGGTTTTCTGATCTGGTACGGACGTAAATTCAAGAAAAAATCAACGAAAAAGGAACCCGTACAAACAGACGGTAAAGCTTTGCCGGCACAGGTAAAGCCAAGGGCAAAAATTCCGGCACGTAAAACAGGCGAAACTGTTGCAGAATATGAGCACTAAGATTTTGAATGAGTTGAATTCCCGGACATTGTCCGGGTTTTCTTTTTTAAGCCAATACGGCTTTACTTTTTTTAGCTTTAGGTTCAGCTTTTTCAGGTAATTGAATCGATAAAATCAGATCGATACTTTCTGAGTTGGTTTCATAATCAGCGGCGATTTTCTCCCATCTTTTTAATTCGCCTTGCAGGGTTTCAATTTCCTTACCCAATGATTCGATTTTATTCTGAATTGATTTTCTAACGTTCGTATTTGCCATAACACAAAATTATAATTTGACGGCATATCTTTAAACTTCTTTATGCACAGTTAGCCGGCAAAAAACGCTAAACGTTCATCATCAGGGAGTTTTATTGCAAGAAAATTTTCAACAATGGTGGAGAAGCTGCTAATTCGCATAAAGCGGATTAAAAATCAGCAACATTTATTACTTTTACCATCCATCCCATTGTGTATATGAAGAAAAATAGTAGTTGCGATCTTAAAACGTGCTTTATGTGTCAGCTTACTTTGAAAGAGTGGCATCCTGCTATCGAAAGCCATAAAAAGAATTTTATAGCCAAAAAAGGGGAGGTAATTATTAAAGAAGGCGATCCTGTGAGCGGGGTTTATTTCGTAACTTCGGGTAATGTAAAAGTACATAAGCATTGGGGCGATAAAGAATTGATTTTGCGCTTTGCCAACGATGGTGCAATTATTGGCCATCGGGGAATCAGCAATAACATTTCTACTTACCCGATATCGGCAACAGCTTTAGAAACTACCCAGCTTTGTTTTGTTGATATCGAATTTTTTAAGGCTACCATAAAAGTAAACCAGGAATTTGCCTATGGTTTGCTAATGTTTTATGCCGATGAGCTGCATACCTCGGAAAAGAAAATGAGAGACCTGGCCTTAATGTCGGTTAAAGGCAGGTTGGCTATGGCTATTTTGAACCTTAAGGATCAGTTTGGTTTAAATGAAGCTGGTTTTTTAAACCTGGCTTTAAGCAGACAAGATTTGGCAGCTTATACCGGTGCAACTTACGAAACAGTTTTCAGGACCATGAACGAGTTGCTTGCAGAGCAACTGGTTGTGGTAGCGGGTAAGCAAATTGGTATTTTAAACGAAGCGGGGTTAAAAGAATTGAGTAATAAATAAAGCAATTGGCTATGTTAGGCGTAGTTTTATGTGGCGGTCAAAGTTTAAGGATGGGCTCCGATAAGGGGTTGTTAAGCCATCAGGATAAACTTTGGGCACAACTGGCAGCCGATAAACTTGCATCGTTGCATATTCCGGTTGTATTTTCGGTTAATGCCAGCCAGCAAGAAGCTTATGCAGGTTATTTCGGAGAAGCACAGCTAGTGGCCGATCATACTTTGCTTGACGTTAGAGGGCCGCTACTGGGCGTACTTTCTGCACATTTGTTGAGCCCCAGGCATGATTTATTTGTACTGGCCTGCGATTTATTGCTGATGGAAATCAGGTTGCTCAATCAATTATCAGATGCGTACCATGCCGCCGGATCTTTCGATGCCTATATCTTTACCCGGAATGGCCAGCAAGAGCCATTGTGCGGCATTTATACGGCCCAAGGTTTAAAAAGCATCTGGCATTTATTACAAACGCATCAGTTAACCAAACACAGCATGAAATTTGTATTGAGTAAGCTGCAGGTATGCGAAGTAGCTGTTGAAGATAATGACGATCGTTTTTTCGGGAACTTTAATTCCCATGCCGAAATTAATGGATTGTAGGCTACTTGTGTTTACAGCAATTGCAATGCAGATTGATCGATCTTGCTAAAATCACTTTTATCTCCCTCGCAAAGCGGGCAGCAATAGTTATCGGGCAAATCTTTAAATGTTGTGCCTGGTAAAATACCCTGGGCTTCATCCCCTGTTTTTTCGTTATACACCGTGAGGCAGCTGTTACACTGGTATAAAAAGTCGTTAGGTTTTTTTGTTGGTTCCTCGGTAATAAGGGGTTGCTGTTGATTGGTTTTGATGGTGTTTAAACGGTATTTGTAAAACCTGAACACGGCACGCCTCACTTGCTCAGGTAGCAGAAAGCTGGGGTTGCTCCGGCTAAAAATTTCTCCTGTCCGCTCATTAGGGTTAAAATCTTTGGCGCATAGAATATCGTATACAGGAAAGAGTTTTAAGCCAAACAGATCGATTAAATGACGTTTCTGAATCAATATGCTGCTAAAAACCTCGCTCTTTTTGCGGGTTTTAATGCCGAAACAAATTCCAAAGGTGCGGGTATCATCAATGCTTAAGCTTTTTACCAGAAAATTTTTGAGTGCCAACCCCTCATTGCAATTGTCTTCTACCTGAAAGTTAAGCTCATTGGCTGCATGGCGCATGTTCACTTCAAATTCTTCGAGCAGCGTGTTCCAAAGCTTTTTATCTTCTTCGTTAATCCCTTTAATAATAATGGTTTTCCACGAGGTACAGCAAAGCTGGCCTAATTTGGTAGCCAGACAGAGCTGACATAGTTTTTTCAAGAAAGCTATGCTAAACAACTCATCGCGGCGGTATATGCCGAGCCAGTATTTATTGTTATAACGGTTTAAGCCTTCGTAATATGGAAGGTTAAACGATGACAAGGAAACGGATTGCAATGCAGGTTTGATGATAAAATGATCATGTGCCAGCGCCGCAAACAATTCTTCGCCATTGGCGGTAGGGTTATCTATAAATTTATCCGGATTGCTCTTTATAATTGTTTCTAAGCCTTTGGTTACCTGCGCAATGTGGTTGGTGTAGCAAAGCTGGTTCCATTCGTATATTACGTTAGTTTTTGGAAAACGGACGATAACATGCCAGTAATGTTCTGATTGCGAAGAGGCAATCCAGTTAATGTTACCCGTTAACATGGGGGTAATGCTTTGGTCGCTGTCGCTGATATTTACTTTTATAGTTGGCTTAAAGTCGATGCTGTCGAGGATATCCTTGTACACGCCTTCTGTTAGCCATGTTTTTTGGATAAAAATTTCTTCGGCAGGGTAAGAGCTGATGATGTTGGGGAAATGATTGGTGTTTTCTTCATAGTCAGCTTCCAGCTTATCTAGTTCTGCCGTAAAAATATCAACGTTGTAAGTTGTGGTATCGATTAATAACTGTTGGCGCAGGCCAAAGCGTACGTATTGAATGCGTGCTTTACTCGCTGCTACAAGGATGTTGAA
Organism: Sphingobacteriaceae bacterium; assembly: GCA_965284455.1. Lineage (GTDB taxonomy): Bacteria > Bacteroidota > Bacteroidia > Sphingobacteriales > Sphingobacteriaceae > Pedobacter. The sequence continues at coordinate 1,864,824 of OZ260086.1, read as the reverse complement.
CAGCTTGCCGGGCGAGATAATGCCCCCTGGAAAGTTAATAATGATCGTTTTGTACATACTTAGCTGGTTAAATTCCAAATTCGATAATGGCTTTGGGGAAGTTCTTGTTTTCGTGCCCGGGCCTGCATAATTTTAAGAGCGCAAATCGCTGTATGTTAGTGAGCTTTCGCCATTGGCTAATGGAAAGCTGTAGCTGCAGTTCTGCCAGTTTCTCCTGAAGCATAGCTGGGATTTGGTGCAAATTGGCCCAATCGGGCAGCGGATCAATAGGGAGAGTGGTGGCCTGGTTTCCGGTATATTTGGCAATCAGGCTGATTAAGAACTGGTGGTATTTGTTGGTTTCCTCTTGTGTAAAAACAGGCAACAAAGCCAGTTGCACCCGCTCTTGCGGATGAAACCGGCTCCATTCGGCCAGTTTGAGTTTTATCCCGGCAGCATCCATTTTAAAACGGACAATCATTGGGATGCAACGTACATTTTCTTCAATAAAATCTTCTTCGAACTTAAAATATTCGATGCCTTTAACGTTAATAAATTCAGAAGGACCAGGTGTTGCTTTCATCATCGCTTTCATTTTAATTTATTCGGCCAGCGCGGCTTTAGGTTCGGTTTTGAGTACGTTTACAAAAGAATCGAGAATGGCTTTAACTTCAGGGCGGCAACTGCCACAGCCCATGCCTGCGCCGGTTAGCTGGCAAAGTTGTAAATGATCTTTGCAGCCATCTTTTATTTTGTTGATTAAATTACCCTCGCCCACATTGTTACAGCTGCAAACGGTTCGGCCAATAAGCGGTTCTGTTGTTTTGCCACTTCTTAAAAGCTGAAGCCTTTTTTCACTCAGCTCCATCTTGTTTTCAATCAGGTTGCGGAACTCCAGGAACTCACCTTTATCGCCAATTAATATTGCACCTACCAATTTGTCGTTGTGCACAATACATTTCTTATAATAGCGTTTGGCCTTGTCAATAAAAACAATTTCTTCGTACGTAGGGTCATTGTTGGGTATTTCGGCCAGGCCTAACGAACAGAGTTCGAGACTGTGCATTTTCAAAATATTCATCAACAAGCTGCCCTGGTAAAATTTGGCAATATCGCCACATAGAAATCGCGCTACTATTTCGGCCTGTTGCTCTGCGGCGGCGGTAATGCCATACATTTCGCCTTTAAATTCGGCAATTTCGCCAATGGCAAAAATGTCTTCTTCGTTGGTTCTCAGGTATTCATCAACTACTACACCTCTTTTGCAGGTTATGCCGGCCTCTTTAATCAATTCGATATTGGGTACTGTGCCAATGGCGGTTACAAAAGATTCGCAATCAATCATCAGTCCGCTTTTTAAACGTACGCCAGTAATATTTTTTTCGCCGATCACACGGTCTACCTCATCGTTGTAAAAGATTTCGATGCCCTTGCTAATCAATTCTTCATGTAAGAGCTGACTACCCAAAGCATCGAGCTGGCGGCCCATTAAACGCGAAATCCTCTGGATTATGGCAACTTTTGAGCCTGTTTCGGCAAGTGATGTAGCCAGTTCGATTCCCAGCAAACCACCACCTACAATTACCACTTTGCCGTTGGTTTGGGTAACGTGTTTCTTAAATTCATCTGCATCTGTGCGGCTACGCATGGTAAAAATGCCATTCAGCTTTGGCAGGTCTTTAAGCACAAAAGCCCTGCTTCCGGTTGCAAGGAGCAGTACATCGTAAGGATGCATTTTTCCGTTGCTATCGGTAACGGTTTTATCTGCTTTATTTATTCTTTCAATACTTAAACCACGATGCAGCTTAATTCTGTAATCTTCCTCTTCGCTATCGCTCATTTTGATGAGGTTATGCCATGGGAGCGTGCCGATAATGTAATCGGGAAGGAGTACGCGGTTGTAAAAAGGAAAATCTTCTTTGCTAAAAATCTCGATATCGTCGGTTGTGTTTAGTGCCCGGTAGCTTTTAACAAAACCGCAGGCTCCGGCACCAGCACCAATTACAATAATTTTTTGCCTTGCTTTTTTATATAGCTTTATCTCTACAGCGGTAAACTTGAAATCGGGTTCTTTACTCAGGGGATCAACCAGGTTGTTGGTTAGGTTGTTTACGCGGTTTAAATCGCTTTTTAAAATCAATCCCCAGTGCATGGGCATAAAAACAACACCGGGTTTAATGTCGGTAGAGTATTTGGCTTTTACACGCACATTGCCACGTAAGCTTAACACTTCGATGATATCGTTGTCTTTAATGTTTCTTGGTGCTGCATCAACCGGATTTATTTCTAAAAAAGATTCGCTGATGTGCTGGTTCAGTTTGTTAACCTTACCTGTTTTGCTGCGGGTGTGCCACTGGTCTCTGATTCTGCCGGTAGTTAAAATTAGCGGGTGTTCAGGGCTTAGTGCTTCCGATTGGTTGGCATCGCTTACCGATACAATATTGGCCCTTTTATCGGGGGTAAAGAATTTATGATCGGTAAATAAACGCGCAGTTCCCTCCGTATTTTTGTTTTTGGGGTAAGGCCATTGTACCGCCCTTTTCTCTTTTAAAATCTGGTAGTTAAGCCCGCTAATATCAATGTTTGTGCCTTCGGTAAGTGCTGCATGTTCATCATAAATGGCAGCAGCAGTTTTAAACGCAAAGCCGTTATAGCCCATTTTTTGTGCAAAGCGGCAAATGATTTCCGAATCGGGTAAAGCCTCTCCGGGCGTTTCGGTAATTTTACTCAGATAGGAAATATAACGTCCGGCGTTGGTCATGGTACCTTCTTTTTCGGCCCAGGCTGCTGCCGGTAGTACTACATCTGCGTATTTCAGTGTTTCTACCTTATTGCTGATGTCTTGTACCACTACAAACCGCGCATTCTTCAATCCGGCCTCAGCTGTGCGCACATTAGGCAGGCTGATTAATGGATTGGTGCAGAGGATCCAAACGGCTTTCAATTTTCCTGAGTTCAGCTCGTCAAACATTTCGGTGGCAGTTAAGCCCGGTTTAGCCTGGATGGTACCCAAGGGAATTTGCCAGAACTTTTCTACCTCATTACGGTGGTTTTCGTTGGCAAGGTTGCGGTGTGCCGGTAATAAATTGCTTAATCCGCCCACTTCGCGACCGCCCATGGCATTAGGTTGTCCTGTTAACGAAAACGGACCGCTACCCGGTTTGCCAATGTGGCCGGTAATGAGGTTGAGGTTAATTAAAGAAAGGTTTTTATTGGTGCCCACCACGCTTTGGTTAAGCCCCATCGTCCACATGGTAATAAAACCTTTGGCATTGCCAATGTAACTGGCAGCTAAACGAATGTCGCTTTCTTCGATCCCGCAAATGGAAGCTGCTTCTGTTATTGTGGTTTGAAAAACAGTTTCGTGGTATTTTTCGTAACCGTTGGTGCTGTTGATGATAAAATCGGCATCTGCTTTCCCGTCTTCAATCAGGCAGCGGCCAATGGCATGGTGCAGCGTAATATCTGTTCCCGGGTTTAGTTGTAAATGCACATCTGCCAGAGAGCAGGTTTGGGTTTTACGTGGGTCGCTGACAATAATTTTTAAATTAGGGTTATTTTGTTTAGCGGCTTCAACCCGGCGCCACAGGATGGGATGGCACCAAGCCGGGTTTGCGCCAGCCACAAAAATGCAATCGGCAATTTCAATATCATCGTAGCTAATGGGGACGGTATCTTCGCCCAGGCTCATTTTATAACCAACAACCGCACTGCTCATACATAAGCGGCTGTTGGTATCGATGTTATTGCTACCGATAAAACCTTTAATTAATTTATTTACTACGTAATATTCTTCGGTTAAACATTGCCCGCTGGCATAAAAGGCCACACTATCAGGGCCATATTTTTTGATAAGTGCTTTAAATACAGCTGCCGTTCTATCCAGCGCAGTGTCCCAGCTTACCCGTTGTAAAGGCATATTTTTATTGTAGCGCATTTCGGGATAAAGCAGGCGGTCGCTTTTATCGTTTGCGGTATAATGCAGATTCATACCTTTGCTGCACAACATGCCCTTATTTACCGGGTGGGTTTTGTCGCCTTCAACCGTAATCCTTTCGTGAATGTCTTTATTTACCACAATACCACAACCCACGCCACAATAGCAGCAGGTAGTGGTATTTGGCGATATGTTTGTTTCGTTGTTCAAATGATAAACAAGGTTATAGGTATGTTTTTCAGACTAATGATTTATTTGCCGGTGCTAAGTACTAACTCATCAATTTCTACAGTTTTTTGAGCCATAATGGTTCTGAAAATAAATACGGCAATACCAATTCCTAAAATGATGAAACCGAGCAGGGTAAAGGCACTGGTGTAATCAATCAAGTCTTTGTGTACATTAATGCCATTTTCAACTATGTTTTTTGAAGCATGACTGGCTTTAGCTTTAAACATGAAGGCAATTAACATGGCACCGATATTTCCGCCAGCCCCAACAATACCTGCTACACTGCCCACAGCAAGTGGATTGATGAATGGAACCAGGCTGTAGGTTGCTCCGTTAGCCATTTTTAGGCTCAGGCCAAACACAAACATCATGAAAATGGCCATGCTGATATTGCCCGATTTGGCAAACCAGATTAATCCAATACCTTCTACAAGTAATAATACGGCTAACAGAAGTGTTTTGCCATCGAAGCCCCAGGTTTTACCTATTTTATCGGCTACGATTCCCCCAAGTGGGCGGGCAAAAATGTTAATCCAGCCAAAAATACCTGCAACCATGCCTGCTACAGCTATTGTTGCACCAAATGAATCGGTAAAGAAAATCGGAGCAAAATTGTCGACCGTAATTTCTACACCGAAACAAGCTGCATAGGCAATGGTTAAAATCCAGGTACGGTAATCTTTTGCTGCAATCAGGAAAGTGTTTTGTGTGCTTTTTATGTTTTCGTCTTTAATGTTTTTAAAATCTCCCTGCGGACTATCAAGCGTGTAGCGATTATATAAGAAAGCGCAGATTAAAAGCATCACTCCAGGGAAAATCATGGCATAACGCCAGCTGTCTTCGGTACTGCAAAAGCCTAAAGCGGTTAATGCAGAGGCAATGAGTGGCATAAATAAATTTGCGGCACCCCCACCTGCGTTGCCAAAACCACCTGCTGTAGCGTTAGCTGTACCTTTAATGTTAGGCGCAAACATAATAGAGGTGTGGAATTGGGTAATAACGAATGATGCGCCAATTACGCCAATAGCCAGACGGAAAAGCAAAAAGGAGGTATAAGATTGACTGGTGCCAATTAACAGTACCGGAATGGCACAAAGTACCAGTAGCCAGGTATAAATCAGTTTCGGGCCGAATTTATCAATCAGCCTTCCAATCAGTAGGCGTGCAATAATAGTGGCTGATACTGAGGCAATCTGGATATTACCAACCTGATCTTTGGTTAAGTGCAGTTGCTCGCGGGCAATTTTCATCAGTGGAGCCATTCCGAACCAGGCAAAAAAGCAGAAGAAAAAGGTAAGCCAGGTAACGTGGAAGGTTTTCATCTGAATGCCTTTAAGCGAAAATATATTCAGTTTATCTAACGGTTTGGGGCTAAGGTTAGTTGTCATAATGTTCAGTTAAGCGTGGTTAATTTAATGGTTGGATTAAAATTTATAGCCAAGGCCAACGCCCAGGTTCCATTCGCCATTTTTTACCGCAGTTTTAGCATTGTAAAATACTGGTAATTGAACGGCAATGTGACGGAAAGCAGCAGTTAAACCAAAACCCAGGTTAGGGGTGAGCACTGAGTTTTTGGTAGCGCCAGTCGCAACTTTATCTTCCTTAATTCTTAAGCTAGGTAACATGCCTAGTAAGACTGTGTAAGGTTTTTTACTGAATTTGATACTTGGACCTGCACAATTGATAAAAGCGCCATGGTCAACATAGCCTGCGGTTACAATACCATCAAATAAAACAGCTTTGGTTTGTGCTTTGCTTGGAAAAAAGAACACAGTGAGTACTAAGCAGCTAATAAAAGCTACGCGATTTTGAGTTTTCATTTTGGTTTGGTTTAGGTTGAACTTTGGTTTGTTTTCTCTTAATAATACAATTTAAGATTTTGGATTGGTTCCAACGTAAACAGTTCCGTTTTCTATTTTTACAGGGTAGGTTTTTATGGCGCATTCATCGCCACTTAAACATTCGCCGGTGTTTAACGAAAACGTTTTTTTGTGGAAAGGGCAGGCTACCTTAGGTTCGTCGGTAATAGAGCCAATCATTCCACGGCTTAAAGCCATTTGTTTTTTGTGGGGACACTCATTTTGGGTGGCGTACCACTCATTTCTCCTGGTAAAATAGAATAACGCAATTTGTTCTTCACCGTGTTTTACACATACCCCGCCATTTTCTACTGCGTCTTCAACACGACATGCGGCTAACCAGTTGTTTGTTGTTTCTGTCATAAGATTAAGTTTAAATTGAAAATTGTTGGTTGATTATATTTGGTTAGACTATTTTCCATTCAGCGGTTCTTTTTTGTCCGCGCATTTCTACAAATTCGATCGAAGGATCTTTCTCTTCCGGTGCATTCACAAAATGAGAGAAACGTTTTCTGATTGCCGGGTTTTCTACTGCCTCTTTCCACTCGCATTTGTACGAGCTGATCAGTTTTTCAATTTCGTGCTCCCATTGCTTGGCCATGCCTAAACTGTCGTTAATCACTACGTTGCGCAGGTAATCGATGCCGCCTTCCATTTTATTTAACCAGGTTGCGGTTCTTGTAAGCGGATCGGCTGTGCGGATATAAAACATTAAGAATCTGTCGATGTATTTGATGCAGGTTTCGCTATCTAAATCGATAGCAAGGAGGAGGGCGTGCTGCGGTTTACTGCCTCCGTTACCACACACATATAAATTCCAGCCTTTTTCGGTGGCAATAATGCCAAAATCTTTACTTTGGGCTTCTGCACACTCTCTGATACAGCCACTTACTGCCGACTTAAATTTGTGCGGAGCACGTATACCTCTGTATCTTTCTTCAATGCGGATGGCAAAACTTACGCTATCGTGCAATCCGAAACGGCACCAGGTGCTGCCCACGCAGCTTTTTACCGTTCTTAATCCTTTTCCGTAAGCATGGCCGCTTTCGAAACCGGCTGCAATTAGTTCTTCCCAGATTACAGGGAGATCGTTCAGGTGAGCACCGAATAAATCAATGCGCTGGCCACCAGTTATTTTGGTATATAGGTTATATTTTTTTGCTACTTCGCCGATAACGATCAGTTTTTCAGGGGTTATTTCTCCGCCAGGTATACGTGGTACCACCGAGTAGGAGCCTCCTTTTTGGATATTGGCCAAAAAGCGGTCATTACTGTCTTGCGCCACATCATTTCCTTTTTTAAGGATCATTTCGTTCCAAAGACTGGCCAGGATTGATGAAACCAATGGTTTACATACCTCGCAACCATCGTTTTCGCCCAAAGCATTCAATACTTCATCGTAACTTTTCAGCTCATGGATGTGGATGAGGTCGTAAAGTTCCTGTCTGCTATAGTTAAAGTGCTCGCAGATCACATTTTTTATGTATTTGCCTTGCGATTTTAAAGTGTAGTTCAATAGGTCTTTCACCATTGGCATACAGCCACCGCAACCAGTACCGGCTTTGGTGCATTTTTTTACATCATCTATGTTTTCGCATCCGCCGCTGGTAACCGAAGCGCAGATATCGCCTTTGCTAACTCCCTCGCAGCTGCAAATCAACGCGCTATCGGGCAAACTGGTAATGCCTGCGCCTGCCGGCTCGCTGCCACCACGGGCACCCAATATTAATTCTTCAGGGTCTTCAGGTAATGCAATTTTATTGATGGCCGTTTGTAGGAGCATGTTGTAGGCCGACGCATCTCCAATAAGTATACCGCCTAAAAGGTATTGTCCGTCGTTACTTACATTAATCCGTTTGTAAACACCTTTATGCTTGTTTTCGAAAATAATGGTGCGACAATCAGGTTCGGTAATAAAGTTATCGCCAAAACTGGCTACATCTATGCCAATGAGCTTTAGTTTGGTGCTCATGTCAAAGCAGCTGAAGCTTTTATTGCCTGCACACAGATTGGTGGCTAAAACTTCGGCCATTTCATAGCCGGGGGCTACTAACCCGTAAATCATGCCGTCAAACAGGGCGCATTCACCAATAGCAAATATTGCCGGGTCGCTGGTTTGCATTTTCTCGTCTACAACAATACCACCACGCGGACCTACTTCAATTCCGCAGGCTTTTGCCAGTTCATCTCTGGGTTTAATACCTGCCGATATAACCAGCATGTCGGCTTCCAATACCGTATCATCCGTAAATTTTAATGCAGTAATCTTGCCCTCGCCTTCAATATTAGAGGTGTTTTTATTTAAGTGGATTTGTAAGCCCAGGTCAGTTAATTTCGATTTTAGCATATCACTACCTGCGGCATCAATTTGTCTGGGCATTAAACGTGGAGCAAATTCGATGATACTGGTTTTATCGATTCCTAAATCTATTAGTGCTTTTGCGGCTTCCAAACCAAGCAAGCCACCACCTATAACTGATGCTGTTTTGGCTTTTTTTGCGTATTCGCTAATCAGGTCGAGGTCTTCGAGCGTACGGTAAACAAAAACGCCTTCTTTTTCTATACCTGGGATATTCGGAACAAAGGCGCCGGAGCCCGTTGCAAAAACCAATATATCATAAGTATAGTCTAAACCATTGCCAGTATATACCTTTTGTTGATCGCGATCTATTTTAACTACAGGATTGTTTAAAAAGAGTGTAATGTTTTGTTCCTGGTACCAGTTTTCGGTAGAAAGCGAAAGATCGTCTGCTGTTTTACCATTAAAGTATTCGCTTAGGTGAACACGGTCGTATGCTCTGCGGGGTTCTTCTCCAAAAACGATAAGATTAAAGGAAGATGTTTTTGATCTCAGTTTCTCGCAGAACTTATATCCCACCATTCCATTTCCGATTACGATTATTTGTGGTTCTTTCATAAATCTTAAAGGTATATTGTGATTATGGTATTGTTTTTTAGTTGTTTGGTTATTTTTATGTGTTTTTTAAGGTTTTTTTATTCTTAAAAATACATTATTGGTTTGTTTTGTGATTTTTGATATTCAAATATAGGTTAAAAATGAATTAAAACTTATTATTTTGTGATTTTTATCATAAAATATTTAATTTTTTAAGATATTTTCATCACTTTTATATTTAAATAGTTAAAACATTAAAATTATGAATCAAAAAACGGTAGATTTTGGAGTGTTTATAATGGGTGGAGGTCCTGGTGATCCGGAATTGATTACTATGAAAGCATTTAATGTGTTAAAAAGAGCAGAAGTTATATTATATGATAACTTAAGTAGTGAAAAGTTGCTTGAAATTGCGCCGAAAACATGTAAAATGATCTATGTTGGTAAACAACCTTATGGAGAATATACTCCTCAAGAGAAAATAAACGAATTAATTGTAGAAAATGCACATCAATATAAGGTAGTAGTCCGTTTAAAAGGCGGCGATCCCTTTATTTTCGGCCGTGGCTTCGAAGAATTGATTTATGCAGAAGCCCGTGGTATTAAATGTCACTATATTCCAGGTATCAGCAGTATGCAGGGTGCTGGTTTTATAGATGTTCCTTTAACCCATCGCGGCATTAGCGAGAGTGTTTGGATATTAACCGGTACCAAAAAGGACGGAAGTTTAACTGAAGACTTAAAATGTGCAATGAAGAGCTCGGCAACTGTAGTTATTTATATGGGCATGAAAAAGGTTGCCGAAATTTCTAAAGCCTATTGTGATGCAGGTTTAGGTACCATGCCAGCTGCAATTATTCAGCATGCTACACTTCCTAATCAGAAACAGGTGGTATGTTTGGCTAATAACCTGCAAGAAGCAGCTGAAGATGCTGGTTTAACTTATCCTGCTATTATTATTATAGGTAATGTGGTACAGGCGAAAGCTTATGCTGCTTTGCACCAGTCGGATTTGTTGTCGGCGTAAAATATGATGGATGATGGAAGAGGTGAGATGGATGATGGGGATTGGGTTAAAAAAAAGCCCGCAAGGTTTAGCTTGCAGGCCCGATCATTAACATTAATTGGGTTAATTTAATATCAATTCAATTACTGGTATTTCGAAGTTGGGTTTTCTCTTCGGTAATTTTAATACCAGGGTATTCCCTTTTGATTTTTCGGCATCTATCTGAAGTTCCGAATTATCATGCAAAAACTGCGCGTATTTTACTTTGTCTTTATAACCATCTAAAGCAATGCTGCCAGTGTTCGGGTATTCGAACAAGTGGATGTATAAACGTTTAGTATCCTTGTTGTAGGTAAGTTTGGTACCTTCGGCTGCTTTAAAATCGGCTGGAGCAAAAGTACAGTGGTAAATTGATTTCGAATTGGAATGCATCCATATACTTAAACTGTCTAATGCTGTTTCGGCCCTGTAATCAAATTCGCCACGGGCAGTTGGTCCTACATTTAACAATAAATTACCGCCATTGGCTACTGATGTGATTAACAGGTCTAGCAGCTTTCGGTTGCTTTTCCATGTGTTTTCGTCGCGGTGGTAACCCCACGATCCTGAAAAGGTTTGGCAGGTTTCCCATACTTTACCCCGGTATTTTTCCAGTTCTTTTGGTCCAACCTGTTCAGGTGTTTCAAAATCGGTACCATCTTCGTAATCATTTAAATCTAAGCGGTTATCGATAATAATGCCTGGCTGCAGTTTTCTGATTTGTTTATATAATTCAACCGATCCCCAGTCGTCTTTACCTTTGCCATATTTGCCAGGGTAAGAGAAATCGGTCCAAAGGATATCGATTTTGCCATATTTGGTCAGGAGTTCGGTTACCTGATCGTACATGTATTTACGGTATTTGGCCATATCTCTGCCTTTATTTAAGGCTGCATAAGCTTCTTCTGAATCTTTTTCAGGTCGTAAAGGATGGACCTTGTCTACTGTAAAGTCGGGGTGGTGCCAGTCGATAAGCGAATAATAGAAGCCAATTTTTATGCCTTCTGCACGGAAAGCATCAACAAATTCTCTTACCAGATCTCTTTTTGCAGGTGTATTGGTTGCTTTATAATCGGTGTATTTACTATCAAATAGCGTAAAACCTTCGTGGTGCTTTGTAGTTAAAACCGCGTATTTCATGCCGGCAGCTTTAGCTTCTTTTGCCCATTGTTTTGGGTTAAATAAATCGGGATTGAACTGATCAAAATATTTTTGGTAGTTTTCATTGGTAATGCGCTCGTAGTTTCTTACCCATTCGTGACGGGCAGGTAGTGCATATAAACCCCAGTGTATAAACATGCCGAAGCGGGCATCTGTCCACCATTCCATTCTTTTGGTTTTTTCTTCAGCAGTTTCTTTACCCAGTCGTTTTTGTGCAGCGCCTGTTAAGGCCAGATTGAGCGATAGGAGTGTAAGTAAAATTGTTTTCTTCATTGTGCGGTTTTTTGGTTAGGGTATGAAGAGCTAATTTAATGAGCTATTTCTGATCAAAATAATCGGATATGAGCAAATGATTAAGCTAAATTACCATGTGCGAATGTGGGTATTGAAAGGTAAGGTGTGTGGTTTGTTTTAACTTAAATTTTTTGATTGTAAAACTTACTGTTTAGTAGGTTGTTCCGGCTGTAGTAGGGAGGGGTATAGTAGTGATTCACTTTTATGTTGTTATTGTGACTCATTGCTATTTAGATAAAATAGCTTCAATAATAAGCGCTATGCTAAAGGATAGCGCTATCCTTTGGTATAGTAATAACTTTTTGATACCCTGTATCTATAATTTTGCCAGACATAAATAAAAGGCAAAAAATGAAAATATTACATCTTATATCGAGCCCAAGAGGCGAAGCATCGTTCAGTGTGAAGTTAGGGGATGCGATTGTAGAAAAGTTACAGGCTACAAATCCAGGTAGCACGGTAACTACCCGCAACCTTACCAATACACCCTTCCCACACTTAGAGGAGGTGCATATCAACTCTTTCTTTACACCGGCCGAAAACCATACCCCGCAACTGGCCGAAGCGGTGCAACACTCTAACGAATCAATCGCTGAGCTTAAAGCTGCTGATGCCATTGTAATTGGTGTGCCCATGTACAACTTTGGGATTCACTCAACTTTAAAGGCCTGGATCGATCACATTGCGCGTGCTGGCCAAACATTCAGCTATTCGGAAAATGGTCCGGAAGGATTGGTGAAAGGTAAAAAGGTTTACCTGGCCATTTCATCGGGCGGTGTGTATTCTGACGGGCCAATGAAAGCTTATGATTTTACAGAATCGTACCTGAGATCGGTATTGGGCTTTCTAGGAATGGTAGATGTTGCCGTTTACAGGGTAGAGGGCTTAAGTTTGCCTAATCTGAAAGATGAGGCTTTGGATAAAGCTGTTGCAGCAATAGCAGTATAGTAAATTTATTTCAACAGCGGCAGGTTTGCCGCTGTTGAAATACTAAATTTAATTCAGCAGGTGTTTTTCTATTCTTTCGGCAAAATCGTTCAGGTCGAAAGGTTTATTGATAAAATCTTCTGCTTCGCATTTGGCTTTAACTGTATTTAAGTGGTTATTGGCCGACATCATCATGACCGGGATGTTGTGTGTTTTAATATTTCTTTTTAAAGTATTACAGATATCCATTCCGTTGCCATCCGGAAGCATTACGTCTAAAATCACCATATCTGGCAGGTGTTTATTCATTTGTAACCAGAAATCGTTAGTATTGGGGCAGGTTTTTACTTCGTAAAGCTCCTCAATCAGCAGAAATTCTATAATCTCCCTGATATTTGGATTATCTTCTACAACATAAATGCACTTTTTCATAAGTCCTCCTTTTAAATTAGATAACCAGTCTAGGTATCAGATGTTTAAAATAGTTGTGCACAATTGCAGGGTTATTAACGTTTGCAAATGCTCTTGTCATGGCTGTATCTAATTTTTACTTTAACTGAAAAAAATGTCAGAATAAATTTTGATACTAATTTTTTTAGTATAGATTTGCTTTTGGAGAAACCGAAAATACGTTAGGCGGATGTTGAAACCTAGCGTATGGTGTGTAATTATTTTAAACAAAAAGCTTATGGCTTCGTTTGTTTGCTGATATATTTATTTTTCTATGACCGTTACCGTTTTAGCCATATTTGAAACAGATTTCAGACCCGATCTTTCATTAGGGAAAATCATGAATGAAAGATTAAAAATAGCCGCTGCAGATTTACAGGATATTCACCTGCAATCTTTGCATTCAGTAGGGCAGCGTAGTGATGATTTAGTGGTTTACATGAGTTATAACCCCAAATACAAAATCAGGTGGCGCGTGGTAAACGATGTACCCGAAGATGTTGAGCATTTTGTTGCCCAGGTATGCGGTGATTTAGGTTATATTCATTGGAAAACAGCTACCCTAAATGTTTTTAAAGGGAGTGAGTAATTTGTGCTGAAACGAGCAAATCCATATCATTCATTTTTTTAATTACCTGTTAATTAGTGAGATATTTGCTCGTGTATTATAGTTTTTTTATATTTTTGATATTATGCCGAATAAGATATTAGATAAAAAAGTTCCAGATAATACATCAAATCCTATCGTTAAAATGATTGAGGATAAGAGAAGTATTGTTAAAGCAATAAGGGGTGGGAAAAAAATATCTAAATTAAAAGGCATTAACCTTGCTAGCCCCATATAAACTTACCAAAACCGATCAGGAGACCTATCTTTTTATTTCTGACAAAGGAATTGAATACACTTGGTTGATTGGAATTAGATATTCAGTCATAAAAAAGAACGAGTTGCCGTGGAGACAACTCGTTCTTTCTATAATTAAAAGCTGGGGTTAAATTAAAAATCCACCGCCTAATAAATCGTTTCCTTCGTAAAAAACTGCCGATTGGCCGGGTGCAATAGCCGATACATTGTGATCGAACACTACGCGCATTTTATCCTTTTCCTGCACAATTGTACTTAGCATCCCTGCATCTTTGTAGCGTATTTTGGTGATGATATCACTCATCGGTTCTTCAATGCTGGCGTATTTAATCAGGTTAATATTCCGTACAATCGCTTCGCGGCGCTCCAGTTCTTCGGCTTTGCCTAAAACTACCGTATTGCTTTCGGGCAGGATCTGCGTTACAAACATGGGTTCGCCAAAAGCAACGCCCAGGCCTTTGCGCTGGCCGATGGTATAAAAAGGGTAGCCTTTGTGCTGGCCTACCACCATACCGTTGCTCAGGATGAAATTACCACCTGCAACCCGGTCTTCTAAATCTTCTACTTTATGTTTCAAGAAAGCCCGGTAATCGTTATCCGGAACGAAACAAATTTCGTAACTCTCCGATTTTTTAGCCAACTCTTCCTGGCCCATATCTAAGGCCATTTGCCTGATTTCTGATTTGGCAAAGCTGCCTAAAGGAAATTTGGTACGCGAAAGGTTTTCCTGCGAAACACCCCACAATACGTACGACTGATCTTTATTTTCGTCTTTTCCTTTCGAAATTACATAACGGCCGCTATCTTGCTGGCGGATATTGGCATAATGCCCTGTCGCAATAAATTCGCAGTCGAGTTTATTGGCGCGTTTTAATAAAGCTTCCCATTTAATGTGCGTGTTGCACAATACACATGGATTTGGTGTTCTTCCAGCCAGGTATTCATCTACAAAATTATCGATTACGTAATCGCCAAATTCGTCTCTGATATCCAATATATAATGCGGAAAACCATAGTTTACAGCAAGTGTACGGGCATCGTTAATGCTATCTAAAGAGCAGCAACCAGTTTCCTTGCTGCTGCCGCCAGAGCTGGCATAGTCCCAGGTCTTCATGGTTAATCCAATCACCTCGTAACCTTGCTCATGCAACATTACAGCCGCTACCGAACTATCAACCCCGCCACTCATGGCAACCAGAATTCTACCGTGTTTACTCATTTTAAAAATATAGGATGCAAAAATAAGGTTTATTTAGCTGAAATTGTTTAAAGGAAGTCAGTTACTTGTAAAAAGCTATGGATTGTAAAATCCGTAAAACAGAATTGTGCGATTGCTAAATTGCCCGATTGTTGAGGATCTTCGGTTAAGCAGTTTGAATAATTAACCTGTTAACCCATAAACAGGTTTTTCCAAAATTTAAAGCATATAAAATGTATTTTTTGCTTTACTTAAACGTTTTAGTCTTGTTATTTGTGCATATTTGAAGATAAATTTCTACCTTAGAATTTTAAAGAAAACAAGCTAATCTCAAAACGGATATGATTAAAAAAGTTATGCTGCCCTGTCTTTTGCTTTCAGGCATGGTTGCCTCGGCACAGCAGAATCTGGTGCAGTATGTTAAGCCGATTATTGGTACTTCAAAAATGGGGCATACCTATCCAGGTGCAACTGTTCCTTTTGGTGCAGTACAGTTAAGTCCCGAAACCGATACTTTATCTTACGAAGTAAACGGTAAGTACAATGGCGATGTGTACAAGTATTGTGCTGGTTATAAATATGAAGATAAAACCATTACCGGATTTAGCCACACGCATTTTAGCGGAACCGGGCATTCTGATCTGGGCGATTTTTTAATCATGCCAACCCAAGGCAAGCTACAGTTAAATCCGGGTACCGCATCGAATCCTAAAGGTGGTTACCGTTCGGCTTTTTCGCATGCAAACGAAGTGGCCGAAGCAGGTTATTACAAAGTGAAGCTGGATGACGATAACATCACCGCAGAGCTTACTTCGACTACACGTGTGGGGATGCATCAATATACTTTCCCTAAGTCAGATCAATCGCATATTATCTTAGATTTAATGGCGGGGATTTACAATTACGAAGAAAAAACGGTGTGGACTTATGTGCGCGTAGTAAACGACACCCTGGTTACAGGCTACCGCCAAACCAATGGTTGGGCCAGAACCAGGACGGTATATTTTGCGATGAGTTTTTCCAAGCCTTTTAAAAGCTACGGCCGCAAAAGCTACGATGCCAAACAAGCTTACCGCGGATTCTGGGGTAAATTTAACCAGGAACAGAACTTCCCTGAAATTGCGGGTAAAAAGTTAAAAATGTTCTTCGATTTTGATACGCAGGAAGGAGAGAAGGTTAAAATTAAGTTTGCACTGTCGCCCGTTAGCCAGGAAAATGCCTTGCAGAACATGCGTGCGGAGATTTCGGGCTGGGATTTCGAAAAAGTTAAAGCTCTGGCGCAGGCTACCTGGAACAAGGAACTGAATAAAGTGCAGGTAACTACTTCTAACGATAATAAAATCAATTTTTATACCGCTTTATATCACGCTTACATTAATCCTACAACCTACACCGATGTTAACAGCGAATATAAAGGTTTAGATCAGGGTGTACATAAAGCTGATGGTTTTACCAATTACACTACTTTTTCACTTTGGGATACTTACCGGGCATTACATCCGTTTTTTAACATTACGCAGCCTGGTCGCAGTAACGATATGGTGAAATCGATGCTCGCCCATTACGATCAAAGCAGTTTGCATATGTTGCCGATCTGGTCGCACTATGCTAACGATAACTGGTGTATGAGTGGTTACCATAGCGTTTCGGTTATTGCTGATGCCATTATTAAAGGTACTTACACCGGCGATGCTAATAAGGCTTTGGATGCTTGTATAGCTACAGCCAAACACCGCGATTACGAAGGAATTGGCTATTACATGGATAAAGGTTACATTCCTGCCGAAAAATCAGGCATTTCAGTTTCTAACAACCTGGAATATTCTTACGATGACTGGTCTATTGCCCAGCTGGCTAAGAAACTGAACCGTATGGATGTTTATGATGAATTTATTAAACGGTCTAACAATTGGAAAAACAACTACGACAGTGCCACAGGATTTATGCGTCCTAAACTGGCCGATGGCACCTTTAAAAAACAATTCGATCCGAAAGACACCGAAGGACAGGGCTTTATTGAAGGAAACAGCTGGAACTACAGTTTCTTTGTGCCGCAAGATCCGGCTACGCTAATTGAAATGATGGGTGGTAAAAAGAAATTTGCAACACGCTTGGATACTTTATTTACCATGCACTTGCCTGATGAATTTTTTGCACACACTGAAGATATTACCCGAGAGGGCATTATCGGTGGTTATGTTCATGGAAATGAGCCAGCTCACCATATTGCTTACCTGTACAACTGGGCCGATCAGCCCTGGAAAACACAGGCACAGGTACGCCACATTTTAAACATGCAGTATAAACCAACTGCCGATGGTTTGGGTGGAAATGACGATTGCGGACAAATGAGCGCCTGGTATATGTTCTCTTCGCTGGGTTTTTATCCGGTAGCACCTGGTTCTGATGTGTATTCGTTGGGTAGCCCGCTGGTTAACCATGCAGTGCTTAATTTAGAAAACGGCAAAACATTCACCGTCGAAGCCATTAAACAAAGTGATAAGAATGTATATGTAGAAAAAGTTTTATTGAACGGAAAGGAAATCACCGATCATAAAATTAAACATGCAGATATTACCAATGGAGGTAAACTTACTTTCTATATGAGCCCAAAACCTAAAAAGTAATTACTCATCCCTATATAATGTTGAACCGTTGGCTATGTATTTAGCCAGCGGTTTTTTGGTACTGATAGAAGTTTTTGACGATTGCGAGCTGTTTGAAGAAATATTACTTACAGCAAAATCACTATACTTCCGGCCACAATAAGTCCGCCGCCAATAATTGTTTTAGCATCAATGGGTTCCTTTAAAATCAAAAATGCAAGTCCCATAGCTATAGCAACGCTAAGTTTATCAATTGGTGCTACTTTAGAAACATCGCCGGTTTCAAGCGCTTTGAAGTAAAAAATCCACGAGAGGCCGGTAGCCAATCCGGATAATCCTAAAAACAGGAGGTTATTTTTGTTTAATGTTTTGAGCTGGGTAATTTCTCCGGTTGCCAGAACAATCCCCCAGGAGATAAATAAAATTACAATGGTTCTAATGGCGGTAGCTACATTTCCGTTTACACCTTTAAGGCCTATTTTGGCCAGGATAGCGGTTGCTGCTGCAAATAAAGCTGATAGTATGGCATAGAATTTCCACATAATAGATTTTACTTAGTTGTAAATGTCTTAGCGTAAATAAATTATCCAATGTTGTATCAACCCTTTAGCTGGAGTTTTGTTTTAAGTAATAGTTTTTGTTAAGCTGTGTAAGGGGGAGGACTGAATAAAGAATGCAACTAAATGTAGAAGGGAAGACAATCTTAAAAAAAAGTCATTGCGAGGCACGGCTAAAAAAGCCATCTCGCAATGACGATACTTCTAAATATTAAGCATTAACTACTTCGAAATTAGTAGCAGTAGCCAGATATTTCCAGTTGACCATATCCCTTTGTATATCCGTTATTTTTGCTTCTGCAACCTGATAGGCGTCAGGGCCAAGGAATAAATGCAGTGGTGGGTTTTCGCTTTTGGCGGCTTCAATCATTACTTCAGCAGCTTTGGCTGGGTCACCGGGTTGCTGGTTATTAATGTCGTTCTGGTGCATAGCTTGCGAATCGCGTACTTCTTTGTAGGCATCGATCGGGTTTGCCGGAACAGCCAAAGAGCTTGCGTTCAGAAATTCTGTCCTGAAATAACCCGGTTCTACTACTGTTGCCTTAATGCCTTGCGATTTTACTTCTGCTGCCAGCGATTCGGTGAAGCCTGCAACCGCAAATTTAGTTGCGCAATAGATTCCAAAACCAGGGAAATTTCCAGAGAAACCACCGATAGAAGAAATATTGAAAATATGCCCCGATTGTTGTTTGCGCATTTGTGGCAATACTTTTCTAATCACATTCAGCGAACCGAAAACGTTAATGTCGAAATTCTCGCGTGATTCTTTATCGCTTAACTCTTCAAGCGCACCTAGCATACCATATCCTGCATTGTTAACCACTACATCTATGCGGCCAAATTTGCTGATGGTTTGGCTGATGGCTGCTTCTACGCTGCCTTCGTTGATTAAATCTACAGCTAAGGGTAAAAAGTTTTCATGCTCACCAACTGCTTTTGATAAATCGCTTAAATTTCTCGAAGTTGCTGCAACATGATATCCATTGCCCAATAATTTTTTTACTAAGGTAAGTCCCAGGCCTTTTGATGCGCCGGTAACAAACCATACTTTCTGGTTGTCCATAATCTTTTTCTTAAATTTTAAATACTATTTACTGATCGAAATCGGTAGAGATCGAAATTGGTTTCCATGCATTAATTTCTTTGCTTAATGCTTCAATTTTGGCTGTAGCACGATCAAATGCGTCTTTACCAAGCAATAGGTGCAATGGCGGGTTGGGCATGCTGGCAAGCGAAATCATGGCTGCAGCCGCTTTTTCCGGATCGCCGATTTGCTGTCCGTCCATTTTTAAATAACGGGCATGTGTTTCCCTTACTGCCGCATATTCGGCAATTGGATTAGTCGCCAGTGCCAAAGAATCGGCGGTTAAAAAACTGGTTCTGAATGCACCTGGTGCCACTACGGTAACTTTAACGCCAAAATCTTTAAGATCTTCGGCCAATATTTCGGATAGGGAAATTACGGCCGATTTAGCCGCAGCGTATATGGCCCATCCTGTCGCCCCTGTAATACCGGCAATTGAAGAAATATTGATGATATGCCCTGAGCGCTGTGTCCTTAAATAAGGAGAAGCTTTTCTGATTACATTTAAAGTGCCGAAAACATTTACATCGAAACTATTGCGTGTTTCTGCATCGCTAAGTTCTTCTATACTGCCGCCAATGCCATAACCAGCGTTGTTGATGATCACATCAATGCGTTCGAATTGGGTAACCGTTGTTTTAATGGCCTTTTCTACACTCTGTTCGTCTGAGAGATTAACCGAAAGGGGTAGGAACTTTTTCGAATCGGTAGCTACTGCCTGTTTAAGTTCGTCAATATTTCTCGAAGTCGCTGCAACATATTGGCCGGCTTTTAACAATTGATGAACCAAACTTAATCCTAAGCCTTTAGAAGCTCCGGTAATAAACCAAACTTTTTTCTTGTCCATAATTTTATCTTTTTTTGTTTAGACAAAATTACAGACAAGAGGCATGTTACATATTACATGATTCAAACCGATGATTACGAAATTCAAACAATTCGGTAAGAGGTAGGAGTGTGGTTGGTTAATTTTTTGAAAAAGTTATTAAAATGGGTAGGTTCTTCAAAACCCAGGCAGTAGCCAATTTCCGATATGTTCCAGTCGGTATGCTTTAATAAGGCTTTGGCTTCACTCAGTAAGCGTTCGGTAATGTAATGGGTAGTGGTTTTGCCTGTAGTTTCTTTAATGGCGCGGTTGAGGTGGTTAACATGTACCGAAAGTTGCGAGGCATAATCTTTTGCCGAGCGCATGGTCAACCTCTGGGTGGTATTTTCGATTGGGAACTGGCGTTCCAGCAGTTCGGTAAATACCGAGGTAATGCGGCTATTTGCATCTACATGTTTAAATAAAGCTTCCGAAGGCTGTGTTTTTAAGGCGAAGTGCGTAATCTCGGTAATGTAGTTCCTTAAGAGGTCGTATTTATATACGTAATCGGTATTAATCTCTTCAAACATTTTCGAAAAGATGCTTTCTACATGTGCTTCCTGTGCTTCATTTAAAATGTAAGCTGGCTTGCCTCCGGGTATAAACATGGGTAAATCGCCAATGTTGCCACGTATTTTTTCCTTAAAAAAGGATTCGGTAAAAATGCAAAAGAAACCGGTAACATCGCTTTTTTGCCCGCTCGCCAATTCCCACGTGTAAGGAACAAGCGGGTTGAAAAATATCAATGCAGTGCCATTTATCTCTACACTTTTATCTGCGTAGTGATATACATTGTGGCCGCGGATCAGCGAAACTTTATAGTAATCCCGGCGGTTATAGCTCATTGGTCTGGCGTCTTCTTTCAGGCAGTCTTCCAGTTTAAAAACATTAAAGTGGCCAACGCCATTTTGCAGGTTTTCGGGTAGAAAACTGAATTTGTTTTTGTAAAAATCTTCTATGCTTTCTGGTTTGCTCATAAAATCAAAGTTACAAAATTCAAACGTTAAAATAGAAACCTGGTTTTAGGCATAAGGTGGCATTTTCGCAGAATAGGTGTAGCCTTTACAAAAAAAGATTTTCTGGTGACAAATAAATATACCAATCGGTATATATTTGTGCTGTCAATTGATGAGTGTTTGACAATAGATTTTGTTTAAAGCTGAAAAAATGAAAGATTTTTTGTTGGGATATTGAACGATCACAACAATTTTTTTTAATTAAAAATATACCGATTGGTATTTAATTATGAAAAGAACAAAAGAAATAACCTGGGAAGACCCGATGAAAGGTGCGCTGGAAGCCACAAAGATGGATGGTATAGCTTATTTGCAGGCCATGAGTGATCATCAGTTTCCCTTGCCACCACTTTTATACACTTTAGATTTTAGCGTTACTGAAATAGAAAAGGGTAATGTGGTTTTCGAATTTACCCCGCAGGAATTTCATTACAATCCTATCGGAACTGTACATGGTGGTGTAATTACGGCCATTTTAGATTCGGCAATGGGTTGTTCGGTACATTCGCTTTTACCTGCCGGAAGGAGCTACACTACCTTAGAACTTAAAGTAAATTTCCTGAAAGTGGTTACCATCAAAACCGGAAAATTAAAAACCCGAGCTAAAGTGATCAATCTTGGAGGGCGTACTGCCCTGGTTGAGGCTCAGTTACTTGACGAAAATAATACCGTCTATGCCCATGCGGTGAGCACTTGTTTAATCTTAAAATTTTAAAAAAAATATAAAATGAAAACTTCACAAAATACTGTTTTATTAATCGGTGGTACTGCCGGTATCGGTTTAGAAATTGCTAAACAATTAACTGCTTTAAATAACCATGTAATTGTTACCGGAAGGAACCAGGAGCGTTTAGACGCTGTTGCGGCATCGTTAAGTAATGTTACAACTATCCTGTCGGATGTAAGCAAGGCCGAAGATGTAGGCACTTTGGTAGCGCGCATTAAGGCAGATTTTCCGCAGTTAAATATCGTGATTAATAATGCTGGCAGGGCCATTCTGTATAACCTGGCCGATAATAATGAGGATGCTTATGCCAATGCTGCAGATGAAATGCTGACCAATTATTTGTCTATCATCAGGTTGAACCAGAAATTACTGCCTGTGCTTACCAGACAAGAATCAGCAGCTATTGTAAATGTTTCTTCAATTGTGGCTTACGTGCCAGGGGTTACCTTGCCAACCTATGCGGCGAGTAAAGCAGCTTTACATTCTTATTCTACTTCGTTAAGGTTAAGTTTAGAAGGATCGCCGGTTAAGGTTTTCGAATTGATGCCGCCACTGGTTGATACCGAATTCTCTAAAGAAATTGGTGGTCATAATGGTATAAAACCTAGTGTGGTAGCCGATGAGCTGATTGCTGCTTTGGCAAACGATGATTTTGAAATCAGGGTGGGCGATACTGCCAAAATATATGAATTGTACAGACAATCGCCGGAAAATGCCTTAAATGTCATGAATGCAAACAGAAAAGCCTGGATTGAATCTGTTTAACAAGCAGGGGATAAGCAGGAACAAAAAGGATTCAGGCTTTACATTTATCATATCAATTTTAGCTACAGGAATAGTACTTTTGCCGCGATAAGTGTAAATCCCGGATTTGCGCTGGCCTTTAATTACAAGCTGATTTAAAGGCATTGACTAAAAATAATTAACATGAAAAGAGTAGTAGTAACAGGTTTGGGCGCAATAACCCCACTTGGAAATACCGTTGAAAGCTTTTGGCAACAGATACTGGCTGGCAAAAGTGGTGTTGGTCCGATTACAAAATTTGATGCTTCAAAGTTTAAAACCCAGTTTGCAAGCGAAGTAAAAGACTTTAATGCCGAGACCTTTCTGGATAAAAAGGAGATCAAAAAATACGACGTTTTTACGCAGTATGCAATCGCTTCAAGCGATCAGGCGATAACCGATTCGGGCCTCGATTTTAGTACAATGACCGATGATGAACTGGCTGAAGTTGGGGTAATCTGGGCAACCGGAAACGGCGGTATCGGTACTTTTGAAGCGCAGCTTGAAGAATTCCATGCTGGTGATGGTACACCGAGGTTTAGCCCGTTTTTTATCCCTAAAATGATTGTGGATATCGCAGCAGGTGTAATTTCGATCAGACACCGTTTACGCGGCCCAAATTACTGTACTGTATCGGCTTGCGCTTCTTCTAACACCGCTATTATTAATGCTTTTGATACCATTCGTTTGGGTAAAGCAGCCATTATGGTTGCCGGAGGTTCGGAAGCTGCCATTACCAAATCATCAGTAGGTGGATTTAATGCTGCCCAGGCTTTATCAAAAAGAAACGATGATCCGCAGGGAGCTTCACGACCTTTTGATGTAGATCGCGACGGGTTTGTGATGGGAGAAGGTGCCGGAGCCTTGATTTTAGAAGAGCTAGACCATGCTGTTAGCCGTGGTGCACATATTTATGCTGAAATTGTTGGTGGAGGTATGGCCGGAGATGCTTATCATTTAACCGGAACACCACCTGATGGGGTTGGTGCAGGATTGGGTATGACCAGCGCTTTAAAGGATGCAGGTATTGCCGCTGATCAGATTGATTATATTAATGCGCACGCTACTTCAACAGGTTTAGGCGATTTAAGTGAGCTACAAGCTATAAACCGTGTTTTTAAGGGTTTGCCGGTAATAATTGGTGCAACCAAATCTATGACTGGCCACTTATTGGGTGCAGCTGGCGCAATTGAAAGTGTAATCAGTATTTTAGCGATCAGAGATGGTATTGTTCCACCTACGATCAATACAAAAAAACTGGATGAAAATATTCCGAAAGGACTCAATATTGTATTAAGCGAGCCTGTTAAAAAAGAAATCAATTATGTTTTAAATAACACTTTTGGTTTCGGAGGGCATACCGCCAGTACGATATTTAAAAAGTATAAAGCTTAGTCGTTTTTCAATTGTAAAATAATTGCCTGGTTCGTAGCCGGGCATTTTTTTGCCTTGAGCGTTTTGCCACGGAGGCACGGAAAAACACGGAGAAATTATTGGGTAATAGTTAAATAACCAATATGCAATGACCAAATATCAAACGGGTTTTGGAATATATTCAATTAAGGAATCAACCAAGACTCAGTTATAAAGATTTCTCAACTGCGCTGCGCTCGAAATGACGATTGGGCCATGTGTCAGACTAATGAACTATTGACTAATAAACCAATGAATTATTTATCCATCAATAAATTAACCAGTTCTTTCAGTTCTTCAACTTCTTTTTCCAGTTTTTCGATACGGTTTTCTAATTCTGTGGCATCGAACGGAGCTGTTGCTACGGTTGTTTCAATTTCAGGTTCTGCTGTGGTTTCTGCTTGTTCGCCTAGTAAATGAACAAAACGGGCTTCCTTTTGTCCAGCTCTTTTCGCCAGTTGTTTTACAAATGCTGGTTCTTCATCTGATAGTTTTTGAAGCTGCTCTAATACTTCTTCAATGCTCTCAAATTCGTATAATCTGCCCGAGTTACTGTTAATTTCTCCAGGGGTTAAGGGACCACGTAATAATAAAAGGCAGATGATAGCTAGTTCAGAAGGTAACAGGGGGTAAACAATTGCCAGATTGTGTTTATATTTAGTTGCACGACTGGAACCCCCTGTAGCTGTTGAGATTAACCCTTTAATTTTAAGCTGGTTTAAGGTTAATGTAATTGTTTCTTCATCGTAATTTACTACCGGGTTTCTGGAGCTTTTTTGATTGCATGCAGCGGTTAAGCTATTCAGCGTCATTGGGTAATAATCGGGGGTGGTTCGGCTTTTTTCTATTAATGCGCCTAAAACACGTTGTTCTTCTGCAGATAAATCGGGTAGTGGTTTTACGTTGTCCATTTTATAAAAATATAAATTGAATGAATATTTTGAAAATTATTTTGCTACAACCTAATTTATAGGATATTAGAGTAAAAGAACTCGTTTTTTAAGGTTGCTGAAATAGAAATGCAACAATATGGCATATCCCGAAATGAAGCCGGCATGACGAATGCTAAAGCTTAATCTTCTAGCTTTGAATAAAACTTAAAATATATGATAGCTGCAAAAGGATACGCTGTTCACAGCCAAACCGATAAACTGGCTCCATGGAATTTCGAAAGAAGAAACGTTGGACCAAAAGATGTATTGATTGAAATTTTATTCAGCGGAATTTGTCATTCCGATATTCACCAGGTGCGGAGCGAGTGGGGGCCTGCGAGGTACCCAATGGTTCCGGGCCACGAAATTGTTGGCCGTATAACCGAAGTAGGTTCGGCGGTATCTAAATTTAAAGTAGGCGATTTAGCTGGTATTGGCTGTATGGTTGATAGTTGTAAGGAATGCCCAACCTGCAAAGGTGGTCAACAGCAGTTTTGCGAAAATGGCGAAACCGTTTGGACTTACAACAGTGTAGAACGCGATAAAACCACGCCAACTTACGGCGGCTACTCGAACAAAATTGTTTGTACCGAAGAATTTGTGGTTCATGTATCAGATAAACTTCCCTTGGCTGGTGTAGCACCTTTGCTTTGTGCCGGCATTACAACCTATTCGCCCATTAAAAGATGGGGTATTACCAAAGGACATAAAGTGGCCATTTTAGGTCTGGGTGGTTTAGGTCACATGGCGGTTAAATTCGCCGTTGCCTTTGGTGCCGAAGTTACGGTTTTAAGTACTTCTCCCTCAAAAGAAGCTGATGCCAGAAAATTAGGTGCCCATAATTTTGTGGTGACAAAAGATGCGGAACAACTGGCTCAATATACCAAGCATTTCGATTTTATTATTGATTCGGTTTCAGCACCACACAATTACGAAATGTATTTTAAAATGCTAAAAGTTAACGGTGTGCATATTTGTGTAGGTTTACCTGCCGAGCCAATTAAATTCCCGGGGTCGGCTTTAATGCATGGCAACAGGGCTTTAACAGCTTCGAGTATTGGTGGTATTGAAGAAACACAGGAGATGCTTGATTTTTGTGCGGCGCACGATATCGTTTCGGATGTGGAAGTAATTAACATCAATTACGTAAACGAAGCCTACGAACGGGTATTGAACAGTGATGTAAAGTATCGCTTTGTAATTGATATGGATACATTATAATTCGATAAAGAAGTCAAGTTTTAAAAATATTGTTGTCCGGTAAAATGGCTAATAAAAAATAAAGGGGTTGCATATAGCAGCCCCTTATTTCATACTTTTATTTTTCGACAAACAGAAGTATGCTGCAAAATAACATTTTTTCCGGACAGCCGTGTTTTCTCAAATAATTGGTTTGATAAAGCGAAGCGGTTTCAATAATCTTGTGCAGAAACACAATGCCAACCGTTATTGCAAGCGGTGCGGGGCCTGGGAACACTTTGTGAGCATGATGTACTGCATCATGAACAACTGCACCTCACTTCGTGAGGTAACCCAGGGGATAGCAGCTTATGGTGATAAACTAAACCACCTGGGAATCAATTATACACCTCCACGCAGTACTTTTAGTGAAGCTAATGCACATAGAAGTGAAGCCTTCTTTGGGGATGTTTATGCCAAGCTTTACAGGTGCTATAAAAATCTTTTATCGGACAGCCAGACTGAAAAAGAATTGCTCAAACGCATTTTCATCATTGATAGCACCACCATAAGTCTTTTTAAGGCTATCTTAAAATGTGTTGGAAGACCACGGCTCAACGGCAAAGCAAAAGGGGCATTAAAGTGCATACATTACTCAACGCCTATGAAGAAGTGCCACAGCTTATACACTTTTCTGATGCCATTACCCATGACATGTCTTTCCTTTCTAAGCTACCTGCTTTTCGGCCCCATCAGATCCTTCTATTTGACAGGGCATATGTGGATTACAAACAGTATGCGAACTGGACTAAGGGTAACGTACATTTTGTAACCAGATTGAAGGACAGTGCCGTTTATGAACAGATTGAAGAAATAGCATTACCTGATGATATACCGGATAACTATCTGAAAGACGAAAGAATATGTGTGAAGTACCGGGATGTAGATAGAAAAGAGCAGCAGCTTATCCTGCGTAGAATAGCGTATTATGATAATGGAAAGGATCGCATACTTGTATTTTTGACAAATATGATGGAAATGCCAGCAGAATATATCGGCATGCTCTATAAAATGAGATGGCAGATAGAAATGCTCTTCAAGCAACTAAAACAGAACTTCCCGCTTAAATATTTTCTTGGGGACAATGAAAATGCAGTTAAAATACAGATTTGGTGTACGCTGATTGCAAATCTTCTGTTTACAATTCTAAAAAAAGGTATCAAAAAGAATATTTCCTTTAGTAACCTGGTGAGTTTTACAAGGCAGCACTTATTCAGCTACCATAAACTCTCTGATCTAATTGAAAAAATTGAACGGCACTGGAGAATAAAATACAGCAGAAAACCAAATACCGAACTACTCCTTTTTGAAACATAATCGGGGGGGATTGCATTAATATAAAAAAAGCTACTCGGAACACGATTCCAAGCAGCTTTTAATACAATCTAGTTTTTTAACCGGACAGTAATATTTTTAAAACTTGACTTCTTTAAGAATATTTATTTAGCGGTAGTTTTACCTGAATAGGTAGCTGCTAATTTCAACGCATTATAAGCATTAACAATACCTCCGCTGATACAAAGATCAGAGAATGGAACCGATACTTTCTCAGCACCTGGCTCTTCGCCTTTAGCATAAGAAACATTGTGGTTTACCTTTGTAACCGATTTAACAATGATTTCTTTAACCTGAGCAGCCGTTAATTTCGGATAGTAAGAACGGATTAAACCCGCTAAACCTGCAACAACAGGAGAGGCCATACTCGTACCATCTAAGTTTTTGTATTTAGAACCCGGTACAGTAGAGTAAATATGTACACCTGGTGCAAAAACATCAACCTGTGTTTTACCAAAGTTAGAGAAACTGGCTTTTAATGTCTCGTCATCAGTTGGGCCAGAAGCGCCTACTGTAATCCACGATGCTATGGTTTTTTCATCCAGGTCTTTATGGTTAGGGTAATTGGTTTCTACATCGATATCTTTGTTTTCGTTACCTGCAGCCTGCACAATTAATACATCTTTAGAAGCAGCATATTTCATCGCATCATTAACAATAGCTTTATTCCAGCTATACGCTTTACCGAAACTCATGTTGATTACCTTAGCGCCATTATCAACCGCATAACGGATACCGTTTGCTACATCTTTATCGCGCTCATCACCATTTGGTGTACAACGTACGCCCATAATGGCTACATTATCGGCAACACCCCAGATCCCAATTTTATTGGTTCTATCGGCTGCAATAATACCGGCAACGTGCGATCCGTGCATGGCATCCGGACCAGCTACATCATTGTTTCCATAAAATTTCTCGTTAACATCATCCGGATTATCGCCAACAATATCGCGTGGGTTATAATCCAAGTTCAGGTTATACTCTGCCTGGCGGGTGTAATAATCGAAACCTTCTTTAATCTGGTCTTCGTAAAAATCTTTAAAACTGCCTTCTTCCAGTTGTTTTGCCAATACGCTTTGTATACGGCCTTCAATTGGGGTACTTGGTTTAAAATTTTTAAAGTCTTCGGCAGTAGGATTGTCTTTGCCGATTTTTTTAACCACAGCATCTAGAGCGTTTTTAAATCCGCTAATGCCGGCTAAGTTTGCTTTGGCTTCGCCCAGTTGTTTTTCGAGGTCAGCTCTTTCTGCCTTAAAAGTTTCCCAGTCTTTTTTATCTTTTTCTGCAACGTTTGCATCGGTTGTATTGGCAAAACGGGCCATATCGCGGCGTACCAAACGGGTTAGTTCCAAAGTTTCGAAGTTTACCGATCCCTTCGGACCACCAATAAAGTTCCAGCCATTAATATCATCGGCATAACCGTTTTTATCATCGTCTTTACCATTGCCGGCAACTTCTTTTTTGTTTACCCACATGATGCGCTTTAAGTCTTCATGCGTGGCTTCCACACCGCCATCGTTAACGGCAACAATTACCTTAACCGATTTTTTGCCTTTTAAAAGCTCTTTATATGCTTTTTCGGTACTGATACCAAATGTACTATCACTCTTAAGATCAAGATTTTGCCAGTTTGCTTTTTGTGCCTGTACCAAAGTTGGTACTGCACTTACGAGCGCTGCACTTAAAAGCGCTTTGAAAATTCTACTTTTATTCATTCTATATTTTTGAATTAAACGTCGAAAGTTAATTTTAATTTTTCTATTAGACGAAAATGTATTAAAAATGATGTTTTCGGCACATTCCAAATAAAAAAATCCAGAAGGATTTTCATCTGGATGATATGTTTTAAATAAGTTAGTTTATTTAGGTTCGCTGTAAATATTGGGGATTACAATGCCCATTTGCCTTTCGGGATTTTCGATTGCTGCAAAGCCAAACTGCTCATACAAGCCATGAGCATCTAAAGTAGCCAGCTGGTAACGGCGCAGTCCCTGCAAATCGGGGTGGAAGATCATGAACGACATGAGCTTTTTAGATAAACCCTGTCCACGGTAATTTTCTGCTACGTAAACATCGCAAAGCCAGGCAAAGGTTGCCTTATCAGTTACCCAGCGGGCAAAACCCACCTGCTCCTGGTTTTTATAGATACCAAAACAAAGCGAATTTGCAATTGAGCGTTTTACTGTTTCTAAGGGGATATTTTTTGCCCAATATGATTCTACACTTAAGTAATGATGTATGGCTTCGATATTTAAAAGCTCCTTTTTGTCAGAGAATATGAATCCGTTCTCGCTGATTTCCATGCTGGTGAAGTGGTTAACTGTATGAATTGGTTAATCATAGGGGTTGGTTAATCGGTTAATTGCATAAATTGGTTAACTGATGGAATCCCACTAAAACAGTTAACCGATTAACCAGTTTAAACAGTTAACCCTATTAGTTACGCATATTAATATACTGCAATGGCTGTCCGAAATCTTCGCCCCGGCATAAACTGATTACTGCCTGTAAATCATCGATTTTTTTAGCGGTAACCCTTATCTGATCGTCCATAATGGCTGGTTGAACTTTTAAACCGCTGGCTTTAATTTTAGCAACTACTTTCTTAGCTGCTTCTTTATCCAAACCTTCCTTTATGCTGATTTCTTTTCTGATCATATTGCCCGAAGCAGCTTGTTCATCGCCAAAATCAAGGGCTTTCGGATCTAGGTTCTGTTTCAGCATACGCGAAATGATTGACCCTTCAATGGCTTTTAAGCGCATATCATCTTCGGTAACAATGGTTATCACATTGGTTTTCTTGTCCAGATCGACGGTGCTTTTCGAACCGTTGAAATCGTAACGGTTTAAGATTTCTTTTTTTGCATTGTTAATGGCATTGTCGAGCGTTTGCGCATCAACTTTACTTACTATATCAAAAGAAGGCATGTTTTTAGCTTTAAAGTAAAAAAATAAGTAGATTTAGTAGAAATTATTCTGTCCTCACAAAAAAACGAAAAATAATATGAAAACCACTAAGCCGAAGTCTCAAAAAAAGATCACCAAAAAGGAAGTGAAGAAACAATTAGAGCAATCTATAACCGACAAATTTCTGGAAGTAATCAAAAGTTTAGGCCATGATGTATCGGAAATCAGTGTGGAAGTAGGGAAGGCCAGTAAGCGTGTTGCGAAAAAGCTAACCAAGAAATTTACCATTGTAAAGGCCGAGGTTGGACAAAAAATAGATGATCTGGTACATTCATCGAAAGAGAAAGCTAAGGAAGTTAAAAAGCCCGTTGCTAAAACGCTGAGCAAATCGGAAAAAACAGCCGAAAAGGTGGTGAAAAAAGCAGTAGCTAAAGCCAAACCGGTAGTACAGAGCGTTAAAGTAGCTGCTATTGCTACCGAAGAAAAAGTTGAAAAAGTACTGGCAAAACCGGCTGCAGCAGTTAAAGAGGTAGTAGCAAAGGCAGCACCAATAGTTAAGAAAGCTGTACCGGCAAGTAAAGTGCCTGCAAAAACGGTAACAGCACCGAAAACCGAAAAAGTTGCTCCGGTTAAGAAAACAACAACAAAAGCAGCCGCACCAGTTAAGAAAACAGCTAAAACACCAGCCAAAAAATAAATTTGTTAACGTTAATGCGTCAATTAATTAACATCGATTTAACAAATTAATATGCAGTTTTGAACATCCCTGTTTTGGCAGGGATTTTTTATTTTTTTAAATGAGTAAGAAGAAGATACCGTTTTTTAACCGCGAAATTAGCTGGCTTTATTTTAATGAGCGTGTGTTGCAGGAAGCAGCCGATGAAACTGTGCCGCTAATTGAACGCATTAAGTTTCTTTCTATCTTTTCGTCAAATTTAGAGGAGTTTTACCGTGTTCGTGTAGCTACCATGACCCGGTTGACCAATCTGAACGATAAAGCTAAAGCACTTTTAGGATTTAACCCTAAAAAAATTCTGAACGAGATTAAAAACATCGTAGTAAAACAGGAACGCAAATTCGACCAGCTTTTTCAGGCTACGTTAATCAATGAACTTGCGCAGAACCGGATTTTTATTTTAAACGATACCCAGCTGAATGTAAGCCGTGGCGAGTTTGTTAAAAACCACTTCAGGGATAAAATTTTATCGAACCTGGTGCCCATTATGCTGGATATGGATAAGCCTTTTCCTGAACTTAAGGACAGGTTTTTATATTTCTTCGTTAAATTATCGAAAAAAGATACCAAGTTAAGGGAAAAGTATGCCCTGATCGAAATTCCACCCAGCTTACCTCGCTTCCTTGTACTGCCCGAAACAAACGACTTAAAATTTATTATCCTGGCCGAAGATATTATTCGCTATTGTATGGATGATATCTTCTATATTTTTACTTACGATAATTTAGAAGCTTACTCCATTCAGTTAACCCGTGATGCGGAGCTGGATATTGATAACAATGTGAGCGATAAATTTATCGAAGACCTTAAAAGCAGCCTCGAAAAGCGTAAAAAAGGTAAACCGATGCGCTTGTTATACGATTCGGCAATGCCTTTGAATATGCTTACGGTTTTGGTAAACAAACTTAAGCTGGAGGCAGAGAGTTTAATTCCGGGTAACCGTTACCATAAGTTTGGCGATTTTATTGCATTCCCGAATGTGGGTAAAAAGGAATTGGAATATACGCCTAATGTTCCGCTAAAAGTGCACGATTTGCACCGTACACAAAGTGTTTTTGCCAAGGTTGCACAAAAAGATTATTTAATTAACCTGCCATATCAATCGTACGATTATATCATTTTGTTTCTTCGCGAGGCGGCTATCGATCCGAAAGTAACCGAAATACAGATTACACTCTATCGCCTGGCCGAAAATTCGAAAGTAATCAATGCTTTAATTAATGCAGCTAAAAACGGTAAAGCGGTTTCGGTTGTACTGGAACTTAAAGCCCGTTTCGATGAGCAGGCTAATATCTTCTGGACAACACGTTTAATGGAAGAAGGGGTTAAGGTAAATTATGGCCTTACCGATTATAAAGTGCACTCTAAAATTTGTTTGGTTAAGCGAATTGAGAAAGACAAACCGGTGTATTACGCCAATTTGGCCACCGGTAACTTTAACGAAAAAACAGCAGGTTTATATTGCGACCACAGTATTTTTACCGCCAGAAAGGAAATCACCAACGATTTGGTTAAACTTTTCGATGCCCTGAACAAAAGAACAGTTACTGGTGGCTTTAAACATTTAATTGTTTCGCCATTAGAAAGCAGGTCGA
Source organism: Sphingobacteriaceae bacterium (assembly GCA_965284455.1). Lineage (GTDB taxonomy): Bacteria > Bacteroidota > Bacteroidia > Sphingobacteriales > Sphingobacteriaceae > Pedobacter. The sequence goes on along the minus strand of OZ260086.1, from coordinate 1,832,184 downwards.
AACTGGTTAATTTCATTAACCGCGAAATTAGAAATGCCAGGGCCGGTAAAATGGCTTATATCCTGCTTAAAGTGAATAGTTTGGCTGATGAAGGTATTATTGCCAAACTTTACGACGCGAGCAATGCCGGGGTTAAAATTCAGCTGATTGTACGAGGTATTTGCTGCTTGATTCCGGGTGTAAAGGGTTTTAGCGAAAACATTACGGCCATAAGTATTATCGATAAATTTTTGGAGCATGCGCGTGTTTACATTTTTGGTAACAACGGCAAAAACGACATGTATTTATCATCAGCCGACCTCATGAGCCGGAATTTTGAGCACCGCGTAGAAGTGGGCTTTCCGGTATTGGATCACGATGTTAAGCAGGAAATACAGGATATTATCGATCTGCAACTGCAGGATAATACGAAATCAAGGCAAATTACTGCCCTGAATAACAATAAATACCATAAAAACAGATTAAGTAAAAAAATAAGGGCGCAGGTAGACATCTACAACTATTTAAAAACCAAGCATCAATCATAATGTTAAGATACGCAGCTATAGATATCGGTTCGAATGCCGTGAGGTTACTCATTGCCGATATCAGCAAACAGGAGGGAAAATACAAATACAAGAAAAATACGCTCATCCGTGTGCCATTAAGGCTTGGTGATGATGCTTTTTTGGATCAGCATATTTCGGAGAAAAAATCGGCCGATCTCGTAAAAACCATGACTGCTTTTAAAAACCTGATGGATGTTTATCATGTTTCTGAATATCTGGCCTGTGCTACTTCTGCCATGCGCGAAGCCAACAACGGGCAGGATATTGTAAAGCTGATTAAAGAGCAAACCGATATTACCCTCGAAATTATCGAAGGACAACGCGAAGCCAATATCATTTATGCCAACCATATTGAAGAAGAGCTGGATGAGAATAAAACCTATCTCTATATTGATGTGGGCGGAGGTAGTACCGAATTATCTGTTTTTGTAAAAGGAGCACCAGAAGCTTCGAGGTCTTTCAATATCGGTACCATCAGGATGCTCGATAACCAGGATAAGGAAGAAACCTGGGATGAAATGAAAGACTGGGTAAAAGAACAAACCAAAGGTTACAAACATTTGGCTGGTATTGGAACGGGCGGAAACATTAACAAGCTCTTCCGCATGTCTGATGAGAAGGAGAACGCACCTTTATCATTGCAAAAGCTAAATGCGATGTACAATAAGTTAACCAGTTACTCTTTAAAAGAACGGATTAATACATTGGGTTTAAATCCTGATCGTGCTGACGTTATTATTCCAGCCTGCGAGATTTACCTGACTTTAATGAAATGGACAGGCATAAAGCAGATTTACGTGCCTAAGGTAGGATTGGCTGATGGTATTATCAAGCTTTTGATTGAAGAGAAGCTGGATTAAGCTGGTTGTTAATTCCTGGTTCTTGCAGACACGAACCAAGGCTTGCTATTCATTTTTTATGGCCATTTTCAGGAATCCTTTCACTTCATCATTTACATCATCTTCAAAATAGATTCTTAAATGGTGGTTAAACTGATTGGTTCCGGGAACCTGCGCAATTTTGGTAAAACAAAGGTTGTCTTCATGAGCCTTATCAAATGGAATAACTACATGAATGAAATTTTTACCCAGCTGGGTAATATAAGCGAAGCTTTTTTTGCTTTCAATAGCGATCATCGATTTAGTAGGACGGAGGCTAACTGTGCCCAACTCCGCTAGTTGAGCAACAAAAAAACGGAATAACCCTAGGGTATATTCCGTTTTTCCGTTTAAAAAGTCTGATAATTGTTGCTCGTCAGACATGGTAGTTTAATCTTCTAATAATTTAGTGGCTGCCTCGTCGGTAAACCAGGTTAATTTACCCTCAATTGGGTTAATCAGTTGAGAAGGGTAGGTGCTTACATCTTTCTGCTCATCGCCAATTACATGTTTTAAAGCTTCAGCTTTATTTTCGCCGAAAACCAAAAAGGCTACATTATCTGCTTTATTAATTAACGGCGCAGTAAAACTGATGCGGTAAGTATCTAATTTCTCTACAAATACCGACGCTACGTTTACCTCTTCATCTTTAACCAGAGTAGTATGTGGGAAAATAGAAGCGGTGTGTGCATCATCGCCCATACCCAGAAGAATCAGATCGAAAGCAATATCATCGCCATTAAAATGCTTATCAATTGCTTTTTTGTATTCTATAGCTGCTTTTTCTGGCGCCAAAGTAGTATCAACATAAAAAATATGATCTTCTTTAATACCCAATGGATCTAAAATTGCTTTTTTCGCCATTAAGCCATTATAATTGTCATCAGTGGCGGGTACATTGCGCTCATCGCCGAAGAAGAAATAAACTTTTTCCCAGTCAATTCTGTGCTGGCACTCTGTAGCCAAAAAATGGTACAGCGCTTTTGGAGAGCTTCCTCCGGTTAAAACAAAATTAAAGCGATCGTTTTCTTCGATAGACATTTCTGCAATCTTGATCACGTAGTCGGCTAAATCCTGGTTTAACTCTTCGAGGGTTTTGTATATCAGTAAATTCATTTTTATAAGTTAATCGTCATTGTGAGGTACGAAACAATCTTAAAGCGCCTGGTTTTGAATAACAATCGTAGTAGGATGGCTTCGTACCTCGCAATGACGGTTTTTTGTTTAATCCTTATTCTTCAATGGCAGGTTAAACCAGTGGAAACCATCTCTTGCAATTAATGCCTCTGCTTCCTCAGGTCCCCAGCTATCAGCAGGGTAGTTAGGGAAGTTAATTGATTTTTTGCTTTCCCAGGTATTTAAGATTGGCATTACTAATTCCCATGCAGCCTCTACCTGATCGCCGCGCATAAACAGGGTTTGATCGCCCATCATGGCATCAAGCAATAAAGTTTCGTAAGCTTCAGGGGTATCGCCTTCGTATGTTCCTTTGTAATCGAAAACCATATCAACCGGGTTCAGTACCATATCCAATCCCGGACGTTTGGCCTGTACCTGCATGCGGATACTCATTTCTGGCTGGATGCTGATTACCAAACGGTTTTGTTGCCAGTTTTCGGTTACACCTGAAGAGAAAATCTGATGTGGTACATCTCTGAACTGGATGGTAATTAACGATGAAGTTTGGTTTAGGCGTTTTCCTGTTCTTAAATAGAAAGGAATACCCTGCCATCTCCAGTTATCGATGTGGAATTTAACTGCAGCAAATGTTTCGGTATTGGAATGTGCATCCACACCTTTTTCCTGACGGTATCCAGGTACTTCCTTACCTTCAACCCAACCTTTACTGTACTGGCCCCTAACGGTATGAAAACGGATGTCTTCTGCAGAAAAGGGACGCATAGCCCTTAAAACCTCAACTTTACGGTTCCTGATTTCATCAGCATCAAAATTAATTGGTGCTTCCATTCCAACTAAACAAAGCAATTGCAAAAGGTGATTCTGGATCATGTCTCTCAAAGCACCAGAACCTTCATAATATCCTCCACGATCGCCTACGCCCAATTGTTCGGTTACCGAAATTTGAACGTGATCGATGTAAGACCTGTTCCATAAGGGCTCGAACAATGAATTAGCAAAGCGGAAAGCCATCATGTTTTGTACCGTTTCTTTACCCAGATAATGATCGATACGATAGATCTGTTTTTCGGTAAAAATGGTGCTTAATAATGTATTAAGTTCTTTTGCCGATTCTAAATCGTGACCGAAAGGTTTTTCGATAACGATACGGCTGTTGTCTTCGTCTTGTGTTAGTTTATATTTCTGTAAACACTCAGCAATAATCGGGAAGAAGTTTGGCGCCACGGCAAGGTAGAAAATTACCTGTGTGTTCGATCCATATTCTTTCTTGTATTTTTCTACAGCATCCTTCAGGTTTTCGAAAGTTTTAGGCTGTGCAAAATCGGTAGGGCAATAGTGGATAGTATTTCCAAAAGCATCCCATTTCTCCTTTTTTACTTTTCCGCTGCGCGAAAATTGGTTTACAGCTTCTTCTAAGGCAGTTTTATAACTATCATCCGTAAATTCGGTTCTACCAGTACCAATAATGGCAAACTTCTCTGGCATGTAACCCTCCATAAATAAATTGTATAGGGCAGGTGCTAGTTTTCTTTTGTTCAAATCACCTGTTCCGCCAAATATTACAAATATGGTCGGGTTTAATGCGGTTTTGGTTTTCATTTTTTGTCTTTGTTCGTAAGTGTACTTGGTTATGATAATTTGTTCCAGTCGGCATGGAAAACACCTTCTTTATCAATACGTTCGAAAGTATGCGCACCAAAGAAATCTCTTTGGGCCTGTATTAAGTTAGAAGGCATACGGCCTGTGGTGATGGTATCGAAATAAGTCAGGGTAGAAGCAAATGCAGGAATGCCTAAACCAGAATTAATACAGGCGGCTATCGTTTTGCGTGTCCCGGCTAAAGTACCTTTAATGATGTTCTGGATTCCAGGATCGCCAAAAAGGTGCTCTAAAGCATTGTTGTTATCGTAAGCTTTATAAATATCGGCTAAGAAAGTAGCTCTGATGATACAGCCACCGCGCCAGATTTTTGCGATTTCCTGCAATTGTAAATCATACTGGTATTCTTTTGAGGCTTGTACCAATAAGTGCATGCCTTGTGCATAAGCACTGATCATCGAGAAATAAAAGGCATCTTCTAATTCATCAACAGTAACCTCAATTTTAGTATCTTTTTTACCAAATGCTTCTTCAAGTGATACCCTTAATTTTTTAAATTTAGATAAATCGCGGTTAGAAACAGCTTCATTAATGGTTGGCACAGGTAACTGAAGTTCCATAGAAACTTCTGAAGTCCACTTTCCTGTTCCTTTTGAGCGTGCTTCGTCTTTAATCTGATCTAAAAGATCGTTTTGCGTTTCGGTATCTTTAAAAACAAAAATTTCGGCAGTGATTTCCAATAGAAAAGATTGAAGTCTGCCTTCGTTCCATTTTTTAAAAACTTTATAAATTTCGTCGTTCGAATAGCCCAAACCATTTTTAAGGATGCCATATACTTCAGCAATCAGTTCCATAATGGCATATTCGATACCGTTGTGTACCATTTTAACAAAGTGACCAGACGCACCAGGACCAATGTAGGTTACGCAAGGATCGGTACCAACTTTAGCGGCTACTGCATCAAAAACATCTTTTACTACGTTGTAGGCCTGTTTGTCGCCACCTGGCATCATACTCGGACCGAAGCGTGCACCTTCTTCACCACCTGAAATACCCATGCCGAAGAAATGTAAACCATCTTTCTCCAATTCATCTACACGACGGTTAGTATCGGTAAAATGTGAGTTTCCGCTATCAATAATAATATCGCCTTTGCTTAAAAGTGGTTTCAATTCGGCAATAACGCTATCTACAATCGGGCCGGCAGGTACCAATAAAATCAGGGTGCGCGGTGTTTGTAAGCTCGAAATGAAACTTTCGATTTCGTTAAATCCTTCCAATTGATGTGCTTTACCTTCTTCTTCAAGCTTGGCAATCATTTTGGTATCTTTATCGTAACCGGTTACCGAGAAGCCTTTATCAGCCATGTTTAATAAAAGGTTGCGGCCCATAGTGCCTAAACCGATCATTCCCAATTTATATTTTTTCGAATCGTTATTTGCCATTTTTTATTTTTTTGAATGCACCCAAAAATAGGGTTTACAAATTAATATTGCAGATTTTGTTGTTAAAAGATTGTAATAAACAGTGAATTTTAAAAATAGTACTATTTTTTAGGAGATACCGTGAAAATATTGTACTTATCGGCCAGTTTCCAGAGTTTTGCACCCCCTTTAATACCATCGCGGTTGGTTACAATCTGAATATTACTTTCGAGTTTAAAGTCGATTTGCTTTGAATTGCCACCACCAATGTACAGCGTATCGTAATTAAATACTGTTTTATAGGTTTCAATTACCTTTTTAAGCCTTTTGTTCCAGCGTTCTGCTCCAATTTTTTCGAAGGCTTTATTGCCAATATAATCGTCGTAATCTTCTTCTTTACTGATGGGGAAGTGGGCCAGTTCTAAATGTGGCAGTAGTTCGCCATCAAATAACAAAGCGGTACCAAAGCCTGTGCCTACTGTAAAAACAATTTCAAAGCCTTTACCTGCTACCACACCTAAGCCCTGCTGATCGGCATCGTTAACCAAACGCACGGGGTGGCCAAGTACATTAGCCACACGTTGGGCAAGATCTATATCTTCCCACTTGTTTTTTGCCAGGTTAGGGGCAGTTTTAACCACACCATTTTTAACGTAGCCCGGAAAGCCAATCGAAATCCGGTTGTAGGTTTTTGGAAAAGGTTTAACCAGTTCTGCTATTCCATTAACAATATCCTTAGGCGTAGCCTCTGGCGGAGTTTTGCTTTTTACATATTCATTCAGCATGTTGCCATTTTCATCCAACAGCACCGATTTAATACTTGTGCCGCCAATATCGATAGATAGTATATTGTTGTTGTCAACTTTTTTCTGTGTTGCCATAGTATGTCTTTATGGGATCGAAGTTCTGTAAATATTTTAAAACGGCAAACTATAAATAGATATAGTGGTAATCAATATGTAATAAAATAAATCTATAAAATCTATGTATTTAGTAGAATATATTTATGTTTGCAGCGTTAAACTTAATAAATATAAAAACTTGTTATGACGGTAAACTACCTCGCATTTGCTATTCCTGCGTTTTTTATTTTCGTTTTCATTGAATTTAAAATAGCCCGGCACCAAAAAAAGGCTAAGGTTTTTAAATATGAAAGCACAGTTGCAAATTTTAGTGTAGGTATTGCCGAACGTTTACTGAATTTATTTATAGCAGCCAGTTTTTATCAGGTTTACCAATGGGTATATGCTAATTATGCCATATTTAATATTTCTACAGCATGGTATGTATGGATTTTACTGCTGCTATCAACCGATCTGGTATGGTATTGGTACCACAGGCTGGGGCACGAAATTAACTTTTTGTGGGCGGCACACATTGTACACCACCAAAGCGAAGAATTTAATCTTTCGGCAGCTGCACGGATTACCACCATTCAGGCTGTTTTTCGCAATGTTTTCTGGTGCATATTGCCATTAATCGGCTTTCACCCCAATATGATTATTACCATCTTACTCGCGCACGGGGCTTATTCTTTTTTTACGCATACACAGTTAATTGGCAAGATTGGCTGGCTGGAAAACGTACTGATTACCCCTTCATTACATGGTGTGCACCATGCTTCAGACGAAAAGTATCTGGATAAAAATTATGGCGATGTTTTTGTTTTTTGGGATAAGCTTTTCGGGACTTTCCAGACCGAAGAAGAAGCCCCGAAATATGGCCTGACGCATCCTATTAAAAGCTATAGTTTTCTGTGGCAGCATTTTCATTATTATTTAGAGATAGGAGAGGCATACCGCCGGGCAGAAGGATTTAAAGCCAAATGGAATGCTGTATTTGGAAGTCCGGCGTTAATGGATCAGAATATTCGCCCGGTTTTGGAAGAACGTTATTTTCAAAACAAAAAGCAGGATATAACCAGACCTAAGTTTAAAACCTATTTAAACCTACAGCTCATGCTGGTAGTAGCCATGCTTACCGGTACCACTTTGCTTTACAGCTCCTTAACTATATTGAACAAGGTAGCCATACTCATCTTTATTTTGGTAACGTTGATTAATATTGGCGCACTTTTAGAACAGCGGAAATGGATTTATTACCTCGAATGTTTCAGGCTGATTCTTATTTTTGGTTTCTTTTTCTACACCTATAACCTGCTTGGTTTTCTAATATTTGCGGTAATTATCTTAATCGCACTTGAGCGGACTTTCTCTTTACGTAAACTTTACATGAAGCATGTTTTTGAATATGTAAAAGCCTGATAATTGTGTTTCTTTAGCTTTCGATTTTAATTGGCGTACAAATGTTACATGCAAATGTTTCGTTTTGTTGCTGTGCTTTTTTGCATCTCATTTCGGTGTGTAATGAAATTATTACGCTACGACGCAGTCTTGTTTATTTGCCAGCATTATTGGCTATTTTTCCTTCCTTTGTAGCTTTTAGTTCATTTTTTAGATCAATTTTAATATAAATTGATGGAGCCATCTTTCGGTAAACCTCCAAATTCGTGTCTTTTTAAACATTCAATAGAAAAAAAAATCTATTGTTGTGTTTTATTGTTTTTAGTTTCGATTTGTTTTTATAATTTTAATTAATGAAATATATAGTAAGTTAAATGAAAATAAAACGCAACATTTTGCTGTTGTCTTTAATACGTTAATACTTGCTTAATATATTTTTAACATAAACAGGCTTACTTTGCCCGCAAATCCGGACGAAATAAATCGAAATTATGAACCCTATTACTAACCGGATATACGATAACAATTATGATTAAAAATTTTACTCAACAAATTTCGTGGCACCAGTGCGTTTTGCATGAAAAGAAAAGCAGCCCCGATTGTGCCCAAAAGAAAAGTATTACTTTTTGTATGGATAAACTAAAACGCTTTAGCCTTTTGGTTTATGTATTGATGGCTCAGTTTGTTCTCATGAATGAGAGTTTTGCGCAGGCACCCTCACAAAATATAGTAATTAAAGGTACGGTGTTGGATGATCAGGATGGACAAGTTTTAATTGGGACTACCATAACCGACAGCAAAAAGAAGTTTTTAGCGGTAACCAACGAGAAAGGAAATTATACGATTACTGTTGCAAAAGGAACCACCGTTTTATATAATATGGTGGGTTACAAAACACTTTCAAAGGTTTTTAATAACAATGATAATAGTGCAGTTGTGAGGCTTCAGTCTTCTACTAGCCAGCTGAGTGAGGTTGTAGTGACTGCTTTAGGTATTAAAAGAGAAGAAAAGGCGCTGGGCTATGCCGTTTCGAAGGTTGATAGTACAGAATTTACCAATGCTGTGGCGAGTAACTGGACCGACGCCTTATCTGGTAAGGTTGCAGGCTTAAACCTGGTTAGAAACAGTGGTCCGGCTGCTTCAAATAAAATTATCCTTCGTGGTGAGAACAATTTAACAGGTGATAACGAAGCGCTTATTGTAATTGACGGGGTAGTAGCAAGTAGCTCTACCAGACGTACAGCAGCATCTTCTGGTGGTGTTTATGGTACTTCGGGCGATATTATGCCTCCGGATTTCGGATCTGCATTAAATGACCTTAATCCTGATGATATTGAGAGTGTAACTGTATTGAAAGGCCCTGGTGCTTCGGCGCTTTACGGGCAGCGCGGTGCCAACGGTGCCGTAATTATTACCACCAAATCGGGCAGTAAGGCAAAGAAAAAATTAGGGATCACCTTCACTTCAAACAGCACATGGGAGCAGGTAAACAGAGGTCCGGACATTCAGAACAGTTTTGGTCAGGGACAATTTGGCGTAGACTATTTTTCTTACGGTGCATCTGATGATGGTGCCAGTACCAACGCTACAAGTGCAAGTTGGGGAGCTCCGTTTAATACCGGAAGTAGCTTTTTTCAATACGATCCGGCAACCAAAACAAGAGGTACTACCAGGACCCCCTGGGTGGCTTACCAGAATCCGGTTGATGCTTTCTTTAAAACCGGTTTCGAATCTTCAAACTCTGTAAGTTTTGATGGTACCTACAAAGGTGTAGGGATGAGATTTTCTGCAAGTCATGGAAATAACTCCTGGATTGTTCCAAACACGGGCTTAGAGCGTACCACATTATCGTATTCGGCTAGCAGCGATATTACCAAGAAATTAAATATTCAGGTTAAAGCTATTTATAACAACAGGCATAGCGATAATCTCCCTGCAACGGGTTATGGTAACCAATCGTTAATGTATTGGTTTATGTTTGCGCAACCGAACGTTAATACCGATTGGTACAGAGATTATTGGGCTAATGGTAAAGAGAATGTTCAGTTTGTAAACATTACAACTACCAATCCTGAAAGTCCGTATGCCATTTCTGAACAATACATCAATAAGCAACGTAGAAATGGTATTATCGGAAATTTACAGGCTACCTATAAATTAACCAAAGAATTAAGTTTACTGGTACGTGGTTCGATTGATTATAACAAAGATATCCGCGAAACACAACGTCCGTGGGATGCAGCAGGAAATAAATTTGCGCAAGGTTCATACCGTGTACAAGATATTAAATCGTACGAAATCAATACAGACTTTTTATTGAAGTATGATAAGCAAATCTCTCGTTCGGTAAAAATGAATGCAACCATAGGTGGAAGCCAGATGCGTAATGAATATAAGAAAGGTGAGTTGCGTGCGGATGGATTAATAGTGCCGGGTGACTACAGCTTAACCAATAATGCAAATCCGCTAATTTCTGTTCCGGATACAGCACGTTACCGCATCAACAGTTTTTACGGAGCTTTATCTTTCAGCTTTAAAAATTACCTGTTTCTTGATTTAACAGGTCGCCAGGATTGGAGCAGTACATTGGCTACGCCTTTCAGAACTGATAATGTTGGCTTTTTCTATCCATCGGCGAGTACATCGTTCGTAGTTTCCGACCTTCTGGAGCTACCTAAAACAATCAGTTTCTTTAAATTAAGGGCTTCTGTTTCGCAGGTGGGTAGTGGTGGCACAACACCTTATCGTACTGCTTATAACTATAATTTAGCCTCAAATGGTATATACCCTGATAGTGCAATGGCTAATCCAACAATTTTGCCAAATCCTAACTTAAAGCCATTAAAAACCACAACTATAGAGGTAGGAACGGAGTTGCGTTTATTTAAAAGCCGCTTAAATTTCGATTTTGCAGCTTATATGGGTAATACCAAAAATCAGATCCTAAGCCGCATTATTGATCGCGCAACGGGTTATAACGTAGCCGTATTTAATGTAGGTAAAGTAGAAAATAAAGGTATTGAACTTTCGGTAAATGGAACGCCGGTAAAAACCAATAAATTTCAATGGCAGCTTACCGGAACTTTTAGTGCAAACCGCAATAAAATTATGGAACTCGCAGATAGCTCAGTTGTGTTGAGGACTGGCGCTTTAGGCGGCGGACAGATTGTGGCTAATGTTGGTGGGAGTATGGGCGATTTATACGGAAGAGGCTTTGTACGCTCGCCAGATGGACAAATTGTGTATGATGCGGCTACCGGTAACGCCAAACAGGGTACAGATCTTGTCTATTTAGGTAACACCATGCCAAAATTCAGATTTAGTTTCGGATCAACCTTTACTTATCAGCGTTTAAGCCTTACAGGTTTGTTCGATGCACAACTTGGTGCAGTAGCCCACTCTTTAACATTTTCGAGAATGGCAACCCTGGGTAAACTTAAATTAACCTTGCCAGGCAGGTATAATGGCGTGGTTGGAGAAGGCGTGGTACAAAACCCTGATGGAACTTACCGTACGAACGATGTAATAGCAACCAACCTTGATAACTATTATAATTCGATATACGGATCAGACCAGGCAGAGGGAAGTATTTTCAGAACCGATTACCTGAAATTCAGAGAGGCAAACTTAACCTATGCATTCGGACCTGCATTTTTAAAACGAATTGGCTTTACTAAACTTACCCTTGGTGTGTACGGCCGTAACTTATTTATCTGGTCGCCATGGCCGGCATTCGATCCTGAATTCGGAACCCTATCAGGTACCGATATTGTTCAGGGCTTTGAAACAGGTCAGTTGCCTTCTACCAGAAGTTATGGTTTCCGTTTAGTTGTGGGCTTATAAAAAAGAAATTATGAAATCGATAAACAAAATAACCAGCTATATATTATTGTCGGCATTAACTACTTTAACTTTCTCTTGCAAGAAAGATTTTAACGAAGTTAATACCGATCCTATTGGTAAATCCAATGTTACAGCCAATCAATTATTGGCACCAGCCCTTGTCAATGTACTTTCGGCAAATATGGTACGTAACCGCAATTTTAATAACGAATTAATGCAGGTTACCGTTGATATTGGCGACACTGAAGGTAAAGTGTTCAGGTATGATGTGAGACGTAGTTGGGCAGATTATACCTGGAATGTATGGTATCCGGAGCTAACCAATTTCCGTGATATTTATACCATTGCCAGTCAACCGGGTAGTTTAAATACATCTTATAAAGGCATTTCATTAATTACACAAGCCTGGGTTTTTCAATTACTGACCGATATTTATGGTGAGGTGCCTTATAAAGAGGCAAATCAAGGTAAAGAAGGTAATTATGAGCCTGTTTTTGATAAACAAAAAGACATCTATCTGGATCTGTTTACCAAGCTGGAAGAGGCAAATAAATTATTGGCTGAAGGTAAATCCATTACTGCAACAGGCGATCCGGTATATCAGGGCGACATTAGTAAATGGCGTAGGTTGGGTAACTCTTTGTATTTAAGGTTGTTGTTGCGGATATCGGCAAAAGCTGAAGTCAATGCGCAGGTAATTGCGAAGATTAAAGAAATTGGCGAAACCAACAAGGCTAATTATCCAATTATGGAGAATAATACGCATACAGCAAAAATATTGTGGAATGGTACCAACAGCAGTACTTCAGTATATTCTTCACCTTATATGATTAATGTGCGGGCGGTTGATTTTAGAGGACCGGCAATTACCTCGTTTTTTCTTGATAATTTAACTTCCTGGAAAGATCCACGCATTGATAAAGATTATGGTAAAAATAGTATAAACAGATGGGGTATTGCTTCAGGACCTGCAGGTTTTGTGGGTGTGCCTAGCGGTTACGATATGGGTTCATCTATCATTAAACAGGCTTATTTTTATTCTGATGCTACTACTAATAACCCCACAACCTTACAAACCGATCCGTATACGGGTATTATCATGAATACTGCAGAGGTTGATTTTATTCTGGCCGAAGCCGCCGCAAAAGGCTGGATATCGGGCACAGGCGAAAGCTATTATTTAAAAGGAATTGCCGACGCTTTAAATTATTGGTTGCCAACTAAATTCACATCCGTTTCCGATCCTGCTTTGATCAGCTATGTGAACGGTGCAGATATACAGTGGATTAACAGTTTGCCATTAGAAAATACGACAAATAATTCTTCAAGTAAAATGCAATTGATCCAACTGCAAAAATACTATGCTATGTTTTTAGTCGATTTTCAGCAATGGTTTGAGTACCGTAGAACCGGACATCCTTTTTTACCAAAAGGAACAGGATTGGCAAATGGTGGTAAAATGCCAGCCAGGCTAAATTATCCTTTGGTAACCCAGTCTACTAACCCAACCAGTTACAAAAACGCAGTCGCATCGCAAGGTGTAGATGATATTAATACACTTGTTTGGTGGCAAAAACCATAAAAATTAAAATCATGAAAAAGACATTCAAATATATATACGTATTAGCAGTTTTTGCTGGTATTTGGGCTGGGTGTAAACGCGACAGCGATTACATCCTCAGTACACCAAGTAACTTTATTTCTAATTTCGATTTAAAGAAACTTTACAAAGGAACTGATGTAACCTTAAATTCAGAATTGATGGCTGGGGCAACCTCCATTAAAGGTGTAGTCATTTCTGATTTCAGAGCAGGAAACTCACCTGCCGGTTTATTGATTATGCAGAATAGCAGGATGGCCGGTAACGGTATTGATTCACTGCGCGGTATGGCCTTTAATATTGGAGCCGATGCCTCAAAGTATGTTCCTGGCGATTCTGTTCACATTAAAGTAGATGGCTCTGTATTGAAACGGGTAAATGGTATTTTGCAAATTACAGGTATTCAAGGCTCGGCTGTTACAAAAATGGCCTCAGGCAAAACCGTAAATACACAACTGGTAACCATTGGCGCTTTTTTAACTAACCCAAGCCGTTACGAAAGTACGCTCATTACCGTTGGTAGCGCCCTGGTAGAACCAGAACCTGCAGCTACTGAAAAGTTTGCCGGCGATAAAACTATTGATGATGCTACAGGAAAGGCAGTTGTGCATACAGAAAGTGCGGCCGCTTTTGCCGACGAACAGTTATTGGTAAGTGGTAATTTTAGTGGTGTTGCGTTTTTGCTGCCCTCTGGTACTAACAGAATGCAATTGTGGATGCGCTCGTTCAATGACTTTAGTTTTGCGGTATTACCTAAATTTTCTGCAGCTATTATTAGCGGTTATCTGGTAGATCCTAATGGAGGTGACGGAAACAACGAATATATTCAGTTTTTGGCTGCTGCAGATATCGATTTTAGTAAAACCCCATATTCAGTATTTACAACCAACAATGCCGGAGCAACAACTTTTCCAACCCAGGGATGGGCTACAGGTGGTGTAAGAACCTACAAGTTTAAGTTAAACAGTGGAAAGGTATCAAAAGGAGAGTATTTTTATGTAGGCGGAACAACCAAATGCATTAACGGTAGTTCGTCGGTAAAATCTACTGATATGAGTTCATCTAAGTGGATTGCAAGTGTAGACTATAGTACCTTCACAGGTGCCGATGGAATAGGTACAGCTACCAGTAATTTATTGGCAAATAGCGGTAACATAGCAGGTATTGCCATTTTTGAAGGTACTGCAATAGATGTAAACTCTGTGCCCTTGGATGCGATCTTCTTCGGTGGTTCGGGTGGTAATTTTTACAGCGCTGGTCCGCCGGCGGTTGGTTACAGAATTACCAATACAGATTATTACAATACTATCGATCCGGCTTCGAACGGTAAAACCAAACAAGAATTTATGGGTGCCGGAAAAAACACCACCCGGTTAGGTTTCCCGAGCGCAGCTACCAGTTTTTCGCAATTGGGTGGAGTTTATAATATGAAGGGCAGATGGTTAACTAAACGTACTTTGGTTACCATTCCTTTAACCACAACCTCTCCGGTGAGTTTAATTGAAGGAGGAACCACGCTAAGCAATAACTAAATTTTTTAAGGCCAATTAGCGATAGTTGGCCTTTATCTTAAAATAATAAAATGAACAGAAGATCCTTTATACAAAAGTCAACTTTATTAACCACAACTTTATTCGTTAGCTTAAAATCCTTCCCCTCATCGCTGTTTGCTGTTGATGGTTTGGTAAGCGGAACCGTAACCAGTAAGGGTAAAGCGGTTGCCGGAGTTGTAATTTCGGATGGTTACAGCGTAGTGCAAACCGATAAAAGCGGTAATTATGAAATAAAACTCCACGAACTGGCCCGTTTTGTATGGATCAGTACACCTTCTGGTTATGAATTTAAAACCGAAAGCAGCATCGCGCGCCATTATTACAAACCAGATACTGCCGGAAAATTAAATTTCGACCTTAAGCCACTGAAACAGCATGATGAAAAACATAACTTTATTATTTGGGCCGACCCGCAGGTAAAGAATAAAAAAGATGTGGCACAAATGATGGAGACCTCAGTACCAGATACCCGCGAAGTAGTAAAAAGCATGGGTAAAGCACCCGTACATGGAATTGGTGTGGGTGATTTGGTTTGGGATAATTTTGATCTTTTCCCTGCCTACGATGAAGCCATAGCCCAAATTGGCATTCCTTTTTTCCAGGCATTGGGTAACCATGATCAGGATTACAGGCAAGGTGGCGACGATACTTCCGACAGAACTTTTCAGGCGCATTACGGACCAACTTATTATTCGTTTAACAGGGGCAAAGCGCATTACGTGGTTTTAGACGATGTACGCTATTTAGGTGTAGAGCGTACCTACGATGGTTATATCACCCCAACGCAATTAGAATGGCTGGCCAAAGATTTACAGTTTGTGCCTAAAGATGCCTTATTGATTATCTGTTTGCATATTCCGGTGCACAATTCAGTAAAAAATAATGCTGATTTCTATGCCGTTTTAAAAGATTTCAAAAACATCCACATCATGTCGGGGCATACCCACTTTAATAAAAATGTAATCAAAAACGGTATTTATGAACACAATCATGGCACTGTTTGTGGCGGCTGGTGGACGGGGCCGATTTGTGAAGACGGAACCCCGCGTGGTTATGGCGTTTATGAAGTTGACGGAACCGAACTGAAATGGTATTACAAATCAACAGGCAGGGACCGGAAAGAACAACTTGATATTTACGTCGATACCTTAACCAACCAGAAAAGGCTGATTGCAAACGTTTGGAACTACGATCCCGATTGGAAAGTAGAATATTTCCTCGATGGCAAGCCAATGGGCACTCTAGCACAACAAGATGGTTATGATCCGCTGGCAGTAAAACTGTATAAAGGTGACAAGTTACCAAATCCAAGGCCATTTGTAGAACCGCGTTCAACCGATCACTTGTTTTTAGCACATTTTGAACCCAGCGTTAAAAACGTAAAGGTGATTGCGACCGATCGTTTCGGTGAGAAATTTGAAGCAGAAATTAAAGGATAAAAACCGATGAAAACCGCTGTATTACTTTATGGTTTAATGCTGTTGGGTGCTTTGTCGGTGCGTAAATTTAATATGGCTGGTCAGGTACCCGAGTACCCTGCGTTTAGTGCAGAGGCGCATCGGGGCGGCAGGGGATTAATGCCCGAAAATACCATTCCGGCTATGCTTTTTACGTTGAAGAATTATCCGGTAACTACTTTGGAAATGGATACCCACATTACTAAAGATGGCGAAGTGGTGGTAACACACGATGATTATTTGAGCCAGGCTTTTACCCTTTTGCCCAACGGTAGTGAAATACCGAAAGCAGATGCGAAGAAATATGCGGTTTATCAGCTTAACTACGATAATCTTAAAAGTTTTATTGTGGGAGCAAAACCTTACGGAGCATTTCCCCAACAACAACAGGTTAAAAGTTATATTCCGCGTTTAGACGATTTGATTGATTCTGTTCAGCATTACATTAAAAGCAACCATAAAAAACAATGCTTTTACGATATCGAAATTAAATCGACCGTAAAAGGAGATGATGTGCTGCATCCAAAACCCGAAAAGTTTGCAGAATTGGTGTTAGCGGTGATTAAAAGAAAAGGGATATTGAATTATACTGTTATCCAGTCTTTTGATAAGCGGGCTTTACAGTTTTTTCATCAAAAATACCCCGAAGTAAGGCTAAACTATTTGGTTAACAACAATAAAAGTTACGAAGAACATATTCAAGAATTGGGTTTTAAACCCTTTATTATTGGATCTTCTTACAAAGATTTTAATCCTGAGATAATTGGCAAGGCACATGCCGATGGGGTAAAGGTTTTAACGGCCACAGTTAATACCAAAGAAGAAATAGAAAAGTTAAAAGCTTTAAAAATAGACGGAATAATGACCGATTATCCAAACCTTTTTTAAAATAGAAATAACAATATACCATGAAATTAAATGTATCAGCCGTATTCATTGCGGTATCTTTGTTCAGTGGCCATGTGTTTGCCCAAAAAACAGCAGAATTTCCGAAATTCAGTGCAGAAGCACATCGCGGTGGACGCGGTTTAATGCCCGAAAACACCATTGAAGCCATGCTTAACGCAATGAAAATTGAAGGTATAACCACTCTGGAGATGGATACCCACATCTCTAAAGATGGCAAGGTAGTGGTTACGCACGATGATTATTTAAGTCCGGCATTTATGCTTGCACCAGAAGGAAAGGAAATTCCGGAATCAGACGCACGTAAATACCCGATTTTTGCAATGAATTACGATGAGATTAAGAAATTCGATATCGGAAGTAAATATTATGCGCTTTTTCCGCAACAGAAAAAAGAAAAAACGCAGCTGCCTTTGCTAGGTGATTTAATTGATGCGGTTCAGCGCGATATTAAAGCCAATAAACGTAAACAGTTTTTTTATAACATTGAAACCAAATGCAGTGAAAAAGGTGATGGGGTAACGAATCCTGATCCTGAAACTTTTGTTAAACTTTTAATGGAAGTAATTAATAGCAAGAAAATTGCACCTTTTGTGGTTATCCAATCGTTTGATAAGCGAACAATTCAGTTAATTCACCAAAAGTACCCAGCCGTTAAAACTTCTTTCCTTGTCGCCAATAAAAAAACTTACGAAGAAAATATAACTGATTTAGGCTTTAAACCATTTATTTTAAGTCCGGTGTGGCAAATGGTTACCGAAGAGCTGGTAACAAAGGCGCATGCCGATGGTGTTAAAATTATTCCCTGGACAGCCAACACCCTGGCTGATGTACAGAAGCTGAAAGCCTTAAATGTGGATGGTATTATTTCCGATTATCCGGATGTTTTAGTGCAGGCAAAGTAGTATTTTAGGCTTTTATAACTGAGTATAACATGAAAGCGTTTTTTAATAAGTTACTGTTTTTTGCTTTTGCATTTGTACTGCTAAACTTTAACTGGGCACAGGCACAAATAGTAAAATGGGATAGTACTTATCGTCCCGGTAAATATGTAGAGCTGGTTGCAAAATTTAAAGCCGATCAGAAATCGAAAAAGGATTTTGTTTTTCTGGGTAACAGCATTACCGCTGGTACCGATTGGGCTAAATTACTGGACCTGCCTCAGGCTAAAAACCGCGGCATTTCGGGCGACATTACCTTTGGGGTATTGGAGCGTTTACAGGATGTTATTGATGGTAAACCGGCTAAAGTTTTTATCCTGATTGGTATTAACGATATTTCTAGAAACATTCCCGACAGTGTTATTTTAAGGAATTATAAAAGCATCATCAGCCAAATAAGAAAAGGCTCGAAGAAAACCCACATTTATTTCAATACGCTTTTACCTGTAAACAGTGCTTTCGAAAAGTTTAAAAACCATTATGGTAAAGACGAACACATTTTGTGGCTGAATGACGAGATCAGAAAATTTACTGCGAAAAACGTCACCGTTATCGATCTCTATCCAAATTTTACTGATCAGGATAAACATTTAAGAGCGGAGCTAACTAAAGATGGCTTGCACCTTATTCCTGCAGGCTATCAGGTATGGGCCGATTTTCTTAAAAAGAGTGGTTATTTAACCGAACGTTAATGGGGAGGATGCCCCGAAAGCACAACTTATTTTCAAGATTGTCACGTTAAGCCTATCGAAACGCTTCAAAATAGCTTATTGAAGTCCTTCGATAGACTCAAGGATGACAATCTATGTTTTATGAGTTTTTTTAAAGTATTAAAGCGAAATATACTCACCAGCCAGTGCGATCTGCTCCCGATCAATCTGGCTTAAATGAGGAACATAACCCAGTTTTTTTGCCTGACTATACTGCAGAATATATCTTTCAGTTTCCGCATTCTCATCGCCATTAAAGATAATTCCCTTAACCGGAATGCCGTATTGTTTTAGCAGGTTGAGCGATAATAAGGTGTGGTTAATGCTGCCCAGGTAATTTTGCGAAACCAGTATCACTTCAACATTCAGTTTTTTAATTAAATCGATAATCAGTTCGGTTTCGTTTAACGGAACCATTAAACCTCCCGCACCTTCAATAATCAGGTTGTTTTCTGTTACAGGTATTTGAATCTGATTAAGGTCAATTTCAATTCCATCCAGTCTGGCCGATAAATGCGGAGATAAGGGCTGCGTTAATCGGTAGCTTTCCGGGTGGATAATAGTTTTGGTGTTGGAAATTAAGCTGCCAATGGTTAGGCTATCGCTGGTATCGAGGTCTCCCGATTGGATTGGCTTCCAATAATCGGCCTTGAGTTTTTCGGTTACAATTGCACTAACCAATGTTTTGCCAATGCCGGTGCCAATACCGGTAATAAAATATTTAGCCATTAAGTTGAAATTCGTTTAGATGGTTAACCAATGAGATAATTTCCTCATCAGTATTAAAAGTATGGAGGCAGATGCGTAATCGCTCTTTACCGAGCGCAACCGTTGGGCTTAAAATGGCCCTAACATCAAAGCCTGCCTGTTGTAAAGCTGTTGCTGCCCGTTTAGCGCACTCGTTCGATGAAAATAAAATACCTTGTATAGCACTTTCACTGTTTAAGGCCTCTATATTTTTCTCTTCAAGCAATTTTCTAAAAAGTGCTATCTTTTGATGAATGACAGTGTGATCTGTTTTACCCAATAATTGGTAGGCCGCTTTTGTGGTAACGATATTATGGATGGGCGCTGCGGTGGTGTAAATAAACGACCGCGCAAAATTAATTAGGTAATGGCGCAGGTTTGGACTACCCAGTACTATTGCCCCATGCGCGCCTATGGCTTTGCCAAAAGTAATAATGCTTGCAAATACGTTATGGCTAAGGTTGAGTTGTTGTACCAAACCTTTACCCATTTCGCCAAAAATACCGGTGGCATGAGCTTCATCTACAATTAAATTGGCTGCATATTGCTCGCAAAGCGCAGCTATACTTGTTAGGGGAGCAGTATCGCCATCCATTGAATAAACACTTTCTACCACCACAAAGATGTTTCCTTGCGCTGTTTTGAGTTTTGCTTCCAGTGCATTTATATCGTTATGGGCAAATTTGTAGCGGGTAGCATGGCTTAAACGGCAACCATCTATAATACTGGCATGAACCAGTTCATCGGTAATAATGGTATCGCCACGTTGTGGGATGCTGGATAAAAGGCCAACATTGGCATCGTAACCCGAATTAAATATCAAACCGCTTTGTGCACCGTGAAAACTGGCTACGAAATGCTCGGTTTCTTCTACATAGCTGGTGTTGCCGCTGAGCAAGCGCGAACCACCAGAGCCATTTTTATAATCAGGAATTTGCTGTGTTAAAACGGAAACGAGTTGCTGTAATTCGGCCGAGCGGGCAAAACCCAAATAATCATTTGAGCAAAAATCAACAGGAGGGAGGTTGGTAGACAGGTTTCTGATCGAAAGGTTATCTTTCCGTTCCTGGAGTTTGCTGTTAAGAAACTGCTCTATTTTACGCATTGGTCAAAAGTAAAAAAAGCGTTCCGAATAATCGGAACGCTTTTAAAAATATAATTAATTACGCTATACTCAATTTATCCCTGTGAAGGCGGATTAGAAACCACTGGCTCTTTGTCTTTTTTACCTCTACCACCCAATCCTTTTCTCATTTTACCCGCTTTTTCTTTGGCTTCTGCACGGAATGCATCCATTTTGGTTTTTTGATCGGTCGTTAAAACAGCATCTATCTTTGCTTTTTGTGCTTCCATAGCAGCTTTACGCTCTTTTACTTTACCTTTCATGTCGCCCTGATCTGCTTTTCTCCAGGTATCCATGCTTTTTGCATTTTCCAGCTGAATGGCGTAAATTTTCGACTTCTGATCGGCTGTTAAGCTTAACTCTTTTTCCATTTTAGCTGTTACTCTTTCTGCACGCTGTTCAGCAGTCATTTTAGGCATTTGCCTTCTTGCCCTTTTTGTAGTGTCTTGTTGAGCAAATGCAGCTGTTAAACCCATTACTGCAATTGCTATGGTTAAAATTGCTCTTTTCATGTTTAATATTTTTATGTGTTTGTTAAACTGATAGATATAAAAAAATGTAAACGGTTTAATTGGAGCCTGTTAAAAAGTGTTAATTTTTATTTAATTGTGAAATTGATTTCTGCATTTGAGCCATCATTTGGGTTAGGGTTTCCATGGTTGGGTCTGGTGTAGGTTCAGGTAAAGAAGTAGAAATGTAAGCTTTTGCTTTCCAGATTTCTAAAATATCTTCAGCCGCAATGGTATAAGCATCGTAAACCTTATTGTCGGAAATTAATTTCAGGTCCTTATTTTCTTTAAAGCGGTTACCTGCTCTTTTATATACCACACCTTCATTTTTACTAATGATGACATAGGTTTCACCAGTTTTTACTTCGTTCCAGTTATCGAGGTATTCGCCAATAATTACACTACCCGGTTGAACAGGCAACATGCTATCGCCCATAATTTCGAATGCGCGGAAAGTACCTTGCCTTAAAGCTGGTAGAGGCAGCTGGAATTTAGGCAGGTCGCTGATATATTGTGGATCTGAAAAACCATTCAGGTAACCAGCACTGGCTTTAACCGGCACAAGCTCGATGTTTTCCCGATCGTTTTGATCTACGGAAATGCTTAATACCCGTAGGTTCGATCCCTGGCTTTTTGGCTTCGGTTTCCAGCTGTCTGATATTTTTTCATTGATAAATTCATCAATGGTTAAGTCAAAATATTCTGCTATTTTTTTTAGTAATTCATATTTAGGCTCAGCACGGTCTTCCTCGTAGGCGCCGATTAAAGATCTTTTAATTTCCATAATATCAGCGAAATTTTGCTGTGTATGGCCTTTTTTCTTCCTGAGGTACTTTAAATTATTTGAAATATTTGACATAAAAATAAATTTTAAAATAAATTTGGAATTACTAAAATAGTTAGTAATTTTATGCTCATAAAGTTAGTAATATTATTTTGAATTGCAAGAGGGTATACTAAATAGTTTAGTTTTAATTTTTAAACATAAGATCATGAAAAAGTTTGTTTACATCGTTACCGACAGAAATCGCACCAGCATGCACGTAGGCATGAGTTCTGATTTGATTAAGACATTGGATTTCTACAAACAGATGCCAAACTTATTCTTTGATAATGGAATGCAATTAACCCGTTTAGTTTATTTTGAAGAGTTTAAATCTGAAGCCCAGGCTTTGGTTCGTTTTAAATCTATTAGCAGGTTTACCCGCATGCAAAAGGAACGTTTGGTACGCTCATGCAACCCGGATTGGATTGATTTAACTATAGGGTTAGATTTTGAAAATATCCTTTTACACCGAAACATAACCAACCAGGTTAAGTTATCATTCAATAGCCTATCTTAACAAAAAACATATCCTGCAAAAAGAGCGATCAGTTATCTGATCGCTCTTTTTGTAGCTGTTAAATTTGCTTAATGATTACCAGCCCGGTGCAAAGGTTAAACCAAAAACACCAGCTTTAACATCTTTACGCTGGAAAGGAATGGCATAATACGGTTCTAATACAAAATAGCCAAAAACATTTACGCGCAATGAAACACCAACACTTAGTGCTGGCACACGCTCATTTGTAGTTTTGTAAGAACCAATAACAGCACCGCTATCATCTTTTACAGGAACATCTGTATAAGTTGGTTCGCTTTTGAAAACTACTTTGGTGTCATTTGTCCAGGCTACACCTGCATCGAAGAAAAGATTCAAATCAGAGAATAAAAATTTAGAAGGAATAGCTGCCAGTTTTTTTGGTCCTGTAAAAGGCAGGCGCACCTCAAAGTTAACTACGGCAATTTTACTTCCACTTAACTGGTTAATATCAAAAGATTCAGAAGCTCTTGCCGATGTGGTTTTATAAATGGAGTTCGATTCGTAACCTCTGATCAGATATGGATAGCCCAGATACATTGGGTAAAGTTTATCAGCATCTTTACCGATTCTTAAAGTATTGTAACTCCTTACTGCAAAAGTAACCGGTTTAGCTCTCCAGTATTTACGTAAATCGGCAGTTACACCAGCAAAATTATAGGTTCCGAGGAACTTCTCACCACTTACACGGTACCTGAAACCATCCAGCGGAGCCGTTAATCCAAAAATCGAATTATCGCCCACAAAACCTGCGTTTAACTGAAACAAGGTGAAGGCATTAAAAGGAATGCCATAATCTAAGGAGGCTTGTTCATTTGATATTTTTGTGCGGTCAGATCCTACAAAAAAACCATTAGGATTGTAGTAATTGCTATAGCGGTCTACCCGATAGCTGTAGTGTGAAAAGGCACCGCCAAGTTCAAATCGGTGTATTTTGCTAAAAGGATAAGCCCCAAAAACCTGTACCTGATCTTCAAATGTTCTGATGATATCAGTACGGTAATTAATCGCATCGGTGGTTTGGTTGTTACCAATCGGCACTTTTTCAAAGCCGTAAGAGCTAAATCCCGAAACATAAGGAATATGTGAAACCGCAACTCCCCAATTAATTCTGCTTTTTTGGTTAATATAGCCCACTAAACCTCCAAAATCGTAGATTTCTCCGTTTACCGAAAGATTTGCAATGATCTGGTTGGTACCCAATATATCGCTAAACATACCCACTATACCTCCCGAAACACCTGTTCCGAAACGACTTGTAGATACGCCAACACCACTGTTTGCCAGATAATCTAACCTGAATTTTGGTTTGTATGGAACCACTTTCATCGAATCGGCTACAATTTTTTCGAAACGGTCGAAGTTGTTCAGGTTTGAATTGATGATGTTAACACCAATATTTTCCATTGGTGGCAGAATAGCAGCATCGAAGTTTTCTTCCTGATTGCCAATTCGTTTAGCCTTAAAGCTGCTTAATTTAGCATTATAAAGGGTATAGCGTTGGTAGCGGTAGTAACTGTAAACAATATCATCGGTTGCAGATACTGAAATAGCTGGCGAAAACTCGGTAATACCACTAATGCCTGTAAAGTAATCGGTTAGCTGATCAACTGTATTATCAGCAAAGTTGTATTTGTATAAATTCCTGAAACCATCTCTGTTAGATAGGAAATAAATGTTTTGACTGTTCGACGAGAATTGTGCATTGAGGTTATTGGCACCCGGAAATACATTTAGATTGGTTACCGTTTTAGCGGCGATATCGTAAACTGCCAAATTGATAGGAAGTACGGCATTTACTGTATTGGCTTGAATGGCTGCGCGATCTGAAGAGAATACCAGCTTCTTGCCATCTGGAGCGTAGCTCGGTGCATAATCAGAATACACATCGTCGGTAATCTGGGTTACAACTTTCGTGTCCAGGTTGTAAGAGAATATATCGCTCTGACCTTCAACCATACCCGAGAATGCCACATCTTTTCCGTTAGGCGACCAGGTTAAGTTGCCAAATTGTTGCACTTTGCCCATCGCAGTTTGCGATATGGTAGATCCGTTTGCTACATCTATAATCATCATCTGGTTTTTTCCCTGACTGAAAATACTAAAAGCAAACTGCTTACTATCTGGCGACCAGGCTCCGGCTGATTCGATAAAGTTGAAATCATCGATGTGGCCGTTAGAGATCTGGCTGCTTAATTTTCTGATAATCCGTCCTGTTTTGGCATCGGCGAGGAACAGATCGATACCAAACAAATCTTTTTCAGACATAAAAGCCAGATATTTACCATCGGGACTCAGGGCAGGGGCAACGTTCATGTTACCGGCATTTTTATTGTCGATAATTTTGGTTCCGGTAATCTTAATCTGCGAACTATCTGCTTTTAGCATGGGTTTATAATGCGCATCGATCGAATTTTTCCAAAGGCCGGATAAGGTTTTATCGTCGTAACCAAAGGTATATTTAATGGCATTCTCATAACCGTATTTTGCCGTGTTCTTAAATAAGGGAACAATAGTGGTATCGCCGTACTGTGAACCAATGTAAGTCCAAAAGGCCTGGCCATAACGGTATGGAAAATATTTATTGGAGTTGGTTAAATCTTTTAGTGAAGGGATATCACGGTTTAACATGGCATCGCGCATCCACATCGAAGTAAAGGCGTCCTTTTTACCGATAGAAAGATATTCAGCCATACCCTCAACCATCCACAACGGCGTTTGTCCCACATTTTCGAGGCTGATCGAATCTTTTTCCAATAAGATGTGATACTGGAATGCATGCACCAGCTCGTGACCTAAAACGTGTCTGGTTTGGCTGTTAAGCTCCATAACAGGCATAATAACGCGGTTTTTTAAGGCCTCGGTAACCCCGCCTGTACCAATTCCGATTTCTCCGTTCAGTGCGGTAGTTTGTTGGAAATCAGGGTGGTTGTTGTAAAGGATGATCGGGTTTTTCTTTAAGAAAGTATCTCTGAAAACCTCCTGATGCATTTTATACCAGGTTTCGGCATCCTGCGAAAAGCGTTTCAGGAGCTTAGGGTTTTTGAGATAGTAGTAAATTTCGAAGTGGGGAGTTTGTAAAACCTCAAAGTCGAGTTTTTTATACCTTACCTTATTTTGGCCAAAATATTGGGCTTTTACAGAGAGTGAAAGAATAAGCAGGAGCGATAAAGTAGCGTATCGCTTTAATAAAGTAGAGCCTATTTTCATATGTGTAGTTTTAGTATCGATGTTCAGTAATTTACGAAAATGAAATTGTAAGAGATTTGAAAAATAAAAATAGCAATTGTTTAAAATACTATTGAAATTTTAACATTTTTTTAAGATTTCGGCTAACCAATTGTTTTTGGTTAGCCGAAAGTTTATTGCAGGGAAATCCTTTAATTGTTGTTGTTATTCTCGTTTTTTTTCTTTTCCCGTTCTTCCTGGCGCTGTTTTCTTCTCAGTTCGCGTTCCTCTTTTTTGGTTAGGGGTACAGTTGCGGCAGGTGGGGTTTGAACTGGTTCTGGTTTCTTTTCTTCCTTTTTCACTTCGGGTTCAACCACCACAGGAGTAGCTGTTTCCGGAGTTTCTGGTACTGTAAACTCGGTCGAATCAACCATTACGCTATCGGTTGAAGTAGTATCCCTGACGATTTGGGGGCTAGGGCAGTTGTAGGTACGGGTAATATCAACTGTAGCCTTCGGAAAAGGGCCATAAGTGTAGCCGGTACTTGGATCGAGGTAAACTTTTTCCATAAATTTTGCAAAAATAGGTAAGGCTGTTCTCGAGCCTTCTCCCTGTTCTCCATTTTTAAAGTGTGCTGTTCTTTCGTCGCAGCCTACCCAAACACCCGTTACCAAATCTTTTGTTAAACCCATATACCAGGCATCTACATAATCAGATGAAGTTCCTGTTTTACCACCAATCTGGTTGTTTTTTCTAAATAAATCTGGCCATTCCCACAACGCCTGAGAAGTTCCTCCGGGTTCTTCCATACCACCACGGAACATGTAGGTCATTAACCAGGCAATTTCTTCGCTTAAAACCCTTTTGGTTTTAGGCTTAAATTCATCAATTACATTGTTGTCCTGATCGGTAATTTTCTCTACTAAAATCGGATCGGTTTTAATGCCTTTGTTCATAAAAGTGGCATAAGCTTTTACCATTTCATAGACAGTAACGTCGTTTGAGCCCAAACTTACCGATGGAACTGATTCTAAATGGCTATCGATACCACATTCGTGCGCATATTTAACTACATTATCCCAGCCAACCTTTTCGGTAACCTGTGCGGTAATGGTATTTACCGATTTTGCCATGGCCCATCTTAAGCTCATTTCGCGATAAGAAATGCTGTAATCGGCATTTTTTGGTTCCCAATATTTAGTCTGACCTTTATCCTGATACGCAATTTTTACCGGTTTATCGGTAAACTTATCGCAAGGGCTCATGCCTTGTTCTAAAGCAGTAAGGTAGGCGAAAGGTTTAAACGTAGAACCTGCCTGACGTTTAGACTGATTAACGTGATCGTATTTGAAAAATTTATGATCAATTCCGCCAACCCAAACCTTAATTTTTCCACTGGCAGGTTCCATCGTCATCATACCGGTGTTCATGATCTTTCCATAATAACGGATCGAATCTAAAGTAGAAAAAAGTGTATCGCGATCACCTTTATAGGTGAAAATCTGCATCCTTTTCTTTTTGTTGAAATAAGCCGTTACAGAATCGGGATTATTAGGGAATTTCTTTTGCAATGCTGTATAAATCGGCAGGTTTTTCATGGCCCTATCCGGATAATCTACTTTTTGCTTCTCCGAATCGTACCAGGGATCTTCGTTGCCCCATACGTTGTAAAACCTGCGCTGCAAAATCCGCATCTGGTCGGCAACGGCTTCTTCAGCGTATTTTTGAAGTTTAGAATCGATGGTGGTGTAAATCTTTAAACCATCTTCGTATAAATCGTAACCATTATCGGTGCACCATTTTTCGAGGTATTTGGCCACTGCTGCCCTTAAATAAGAATCGCCATCGCTGCCATCCTGCATTTTACCTTCTTTTAGTTTAATGGGCTCTTTTGATAAAGCCGTTAAGCTGTCTTTGCTCAGGTATTTGTATTTGTTCATCTGGGCAAGCACCACATTTCTTCTTTCAAGTGCTTTAGCAGGGTTTTTGGTTGGATTGTAAAGGGTAGTTCCTTTAAGCATCCCTACCAGCATGGCCGCATCGGTTGTGCTTAAATCTTTGGCTTCTTTATCAAAGTAAATCCTGCTGGCCGTTTTAATACCATAGGTATTATTACCGAAAGAAACCGTATTGAGGTACATCGTAATGATGTCGTTTTTGGAGTAGTTAGATTCGAGCTTTACCGCCGTCATCCATTCTTTTAATTTAACAATTAAAGTGCGTACGAGTGGTATTTTTACCAGTAAGCCCTGCGATTTGTTGTATCGCGTGCGGTATAAGTTTTTAGCCAGTTGTTGTGTTATGGTACTGGCACCCCCGTCTTTACCTAAACCAATCACCGCACGGCCAACAGCTTGTGCATCAATTCCCCAATGTTTATAAAAACGCACATCTTCTGTAGCCACCAATGCCTGTATTACACTTGGGGCAATTTCTTCGTAGTTTACTGGTGTTCTGTTCTCTTTAAAATATCTGCCAATCAGTTTTCCATCGGCTGTGTAAAGTTCTGAACCAACACGTAATGTTGGCGCTTTAATGTCGCGTACACTGGGAGAGTAGCCAAAAAGCCACAAAAAGTTTAGTTGAAGCGCGGAGAAGAAAATTATTACGAAAAATAAAACAACGGAAAAATAACGTAAGTACTTGTTTTTTATCTCTTTAAACATGTTGGTTAAGATAATCTTTTGGTAAAAGCTAAGGCGCTAAATATAAAAAAACTCTGTATGCAAATTAACGTATTTAATTTACTTATTTTTTAGTTCTATATTTAAATTATTGATGCACCGGTTTATTTAAAATATGTATAGGTATGAAGAACGAATTTAAGGGATTAATTGTACAAGGCGACAAGAAATTTTCATTAAAAAACCATAAAACCGACTTTACTGGTGGTTATAATAAAGAAAAGGCAAAGGATGCGCTGGTAAACTCCAAGATAGAGCTCGATCATTTACAAGAGAAACTGTACGCATCAGGAAAACATTCGGTTCTGATTATTTTTCAGGCCATGGATGCTGCCGGAAAAGATAGTGCTATTGAGCATGTGATGAGTGGATTAAACCCTCAGGGTTGTCAGGTATATAGTTTTAAAGTGCCTACCTCAGAAGAATATCAGCACGATTTTTTGTGGCGTCATTATAAAGCTTTACCAGAGCGTGGCCGCATCGGGATACACAACCGTTCGCATTACGAAAATGTACTGGTATGTAAAGTACACCCCGAATATGTTTTAAGTGAGGATATTCCGGGGATTACCGATGTGAAAAAGATTAATAAAGATTTTTGGAAGCAACGCTATCAGAGCATCAGAAACTTTGAGCAACACTTAATCACCAATGGTACAGTAATTCTCAAATTCTTTTTAAATGTAAGTAAGGATGAACAGAAACAGCGGTTTTTAGATAGGATAGAAGACCCTACCAAGAATTGGAAATTCTCTTCCGGAGATATTAAAGAAAGGGCTTTGTGGGATAAATACATGGAAGCCTATCAGGATGCGATTAATGAAACCAGTACAGCCGAATCGCCTTGGCATATTATCCCGGCTGATAAAAAGTGGTTTGCACGTTTGGCTATTAGCGAAATTATTGAAGATAGATTGAAAAATCTGGATTTAAAATTTCCGGTGCTGGGCGCAGAAGAAACTTTGAAGTTAAGCGAAACGAAAAATGCTTTGTTAGCGGAATAAAATAAAAAAATGCAGGTCTATAAGCCGGGTTCTGTGTCTCGATTGCTCAAGATTTCTATCATTTATCCACTATAAACGTTGCCGTTTATCTCTAACGACCTACCCACTAACATCGGACGGGCAGCCCTACGTACGTTAGCCTATTTGGTCTTTCAACTCCCGGGGTTTACAATCCGCTACAGTCGCCTGTAGCGCTCGTGCGCTCTTACCGCACGTTTTCACCCTTACCCCAACATAGCCGGGGCGGTATATTCTCTGTTGCACTATTCCGTAATTCAGGTTTTCATTCCTGAACCCCTTTCCGTTAGAAAGCGGGATGCCCTGCGTTGCCCGGACTTTCCTCTCTCCCGATAAATCGGGACAGCGATAGAACAACCTGCATTTTGCGCAAAGATGGGGTTTTTAAAGCAGAAAGGCACAATCAGCAAGAATATTTTTTGAGACACCGTCATTTCGAGCCGAGTGCAAGGTAGCCGAGAAATCTTTCGTGGTAGATCCACCATTCCACTACGTTCCATCGATAGCTATCGGATTGAGATGACAACTTTTCTGCTTAAGAATCGGAATAGAATTGTAAACAAATAAGTTTAATGTTTACAATTCTGCAATTGCTTTGAAACCGCTGTATAAGGTACAAATCCCTGCTTATTACCGAAAGAATTGGTGATGTAAACCATTACTTGCGCCACATCAATATCGGCCAGCTCAGGGAAGGCAGGCATTTTTTCTTTGTACTCCTTGCCATGAATAACTAAAGTTTCATTGGCACCGTTTTTAATAAAACAAGCCAGACGTTCTTTATTTGCTTTTAAGAAAATCGAATCGGTTAAAGGTGGGGCGAGTTCGCCTAAGCCCTCTCCATTTTCGCCATGACAGTTCTGGCATCTGCTCTTATAAATGTCTTTTCCGTTTGACATGTAATTTTGCAGATCAATGGTTTCCTGATTCTGGCAGGAAACGATAACAGCGATAACTGAAAGCAAAAAAATAGAGTTGATGATGTACTTACGCATGGATGTTTTGTTATAAACCGTCAGTTTGAGTTCAAGCCTGACGGTTTGGATATTTTTATTAAGCGAAGAGGTTTAAACGGCAGTGGTATGAACATTGTTCCGTGTCGATCCGTGCCTCCGTGGCTAATATTTTACTTTTTGTATTCTGCCAGTAGAACCGGAATGTCCTTTTTTAATTGCTCAACCTGGTCTTCCTTAGTGCCATCATAAGCGCCACGGATCCGGCGATCTTTGTCAATTAAAACCAGATACCCCTGGTGGATATAGCCATCTTTTGCTGTACTGTCTTCGCCAACAGCAACTAAATAATTCTTTTCGGCAAGCGTGTAAACACTGTCTTTGCTGCCATAAAGAAATTGCCACTTCTGACCATCAACCCCTAGTTTTTTAGCATACTTTTTTAATGCTGATGGTTTATCGTATTTAAAATCGATGGTATGCGAAACGAACATCACATCCGGATTGCTTTTGAAATCGTTATAAACCGTCATTAAGTTGCGGTGCATGGTAGGGCAGATGGTAGTGCATGAGGTGAAGAAGAAATCGGCAACATAAATTTTGCCATCCGTTGCTTTATTGGTGGTTAAAACACTATCCTGGTTTAAAAAAGTCCAATTGGGAATGGTTTGGTATACCGTATCAATTTTTTCTACTCCGGCAGCATCTTTAACAATTTCTGCGTGGCGTTCGCCATAGAACGGAAGCTTTTTTTCTTGTTTGCAAGCGGTAAATATAGAAACAAACAACAGACTGGCTGCTGCATAAGAAATGATTTTATTCATGTTTTGAATTTAAAAATGTAAATATACGATCCTTAGTTTATAGTCCGAAGTCAGAGGTCAGAAGATAAAGCGTTTTAGGAACATAACTTTTAAAGTGTTTGAGCGTTTACGTTCTATCTTCGGTCTCCGGACTTTCCCGCTATTTTTTTACAAACTTACCTGGTTCGGCTATAAACTTCTGTTTGCAGCTTTCGGAACAAAAAAAGTAGGTGGTTTTATTGTAAATGGTAGTTTTTGCCGATGCAGCTTTTATTTTCATTTTGCAAACCGGGTCTGTTACTGTTTTTTTAGCAGAATCAACCACCGCTGCTTTTTGTTTCGTGATAATCGGATTCGCATTTACAGCGACTGTACCTAATCCCATCAGGATTATGATGATGCTTAATTTTTTCATATCTGTTTTTTTGTAAAGTCCGGGGTCGGAAGTCAGAACACCGAAATGAATGTGCGTATACCTGCTTAACGGTTTGCACCATATCTTCCGTCTCCCGACCTCTGACTATTTAATCTTATAAACTTTTAAAACTGAATCTGATTGGCGGGTAACTTTAATGTAGCCATCTTCTACCTCCCTGATTTTGATCATTTGCGATTTGTAATAATCCAGGTCCTCCTGCTCGGTTTTGCCTTTAAAATCATCTTTAAAAAAATGCATCCAATCCATCATTTTCTCGTCTGCAGCATTTAAACGGGCAATTATGTCGCGTACCTGTTGTTTTGAAGAGGTAGAATCTGACGATTTTTTCAGTTGATCAGAAAGCAACAGGGTATCAAGCTTCATTTTGTTTTTAACAACTTTCTCCCCGTCAATCATTAACTTATCGTGGATGTTTAAAACCTCTTTACGCACGGCAGCGGCATTGGGTTCCGTTTTGCAGGCAGCGAAAAAGATAATCATGGCACCGATTACAAATGTGATTTGTTGTTTCATCTTTATTGATTTTAAAAATTATAAGTAAATCCAACATAAGCCTTACCAGCACTCATCGGGTGATCGGTTTCGGCCTCCCAAATATTTTTCTGCACTCCGATATTTAATGCAACGTTTTTATAAAAGATATCTGCACCTACACCACCCATTAAATTGTTCATTACGTGCTCGCCTGTTTTTTGTCCTTTGTATTTTTCGCCTGCCGAATACTCGTAAAAGAACTGTGCCGAAGGCATAACCTGCCAATCGTTACCGATACTTTGTTTATAAAAAATATTCAGAAAACTGGTTGTACTATTAGCAATTCCCTCATCACGACTGTTGGTGCCATTCACCTTGTATGATGTATTTAAACTTGCACCAAATTTACCCAGACCAACCAGGTAGTTCAGGTAAACAAAGCCATCGGTACTGCCGGTTCCGGCCTGCATAAGCGAAGAATAACGGATACCAGCCGTATTTTTGAAATCGTTTTTTCCGGTAGGTAATTTAATTCCTGCACCTGCAATAAGCTGTTGTTTAAAATTGGCATCAAGCTTTTGTACCAGGTGATAGCCTGCGTACACGTTGATATCGCCTATGCCACCAATGGTTGAGGTATAGCCATTATAGCGCTCGCTGTTAGAAACGTAAGGCAAAATAGCATTTACTTCTAACCTGTTTCCGATAAAATATTTGCCTCTTATTTCCAGCGATCGGTATAGTTCGTAGTCGCCCGGATTACCCGCATGGCCGGTAATTGGTGAATCCTGGCTACGGGCCGGAATGAAGAATTTTCCACCGCTCGGAAACAGCGAATGCGATTGCCCTTCGTAACCGTTAAATGAGCGGTAGCGGTATAGCAGGCTGATGCTGTTACGATTGTAATAGGGGGTAATGCCCATAAAACAGCCGCAGATATCGCATGCAAAAGCCTTACTGCCCAACAGGATGAAAGCCAGAATTAATAATTTACGATTCGCTAAATAGTGTATTTTTGATAAACTCATGATCTGTTAATGTTTTTAAAAATGCTTTAATCTGCTCTTTCTGGCTACTGTTTAACGTAATGCCGTTTTTTAAGGAAGCATCCAGGTTTTCGGCTGCTTTTACGCCAGAGTCGTAGTGGTTTAATACCTCATCCAAACTGTAAAAACGGCCATCGTGCATGTATGGACTAGTGTATTCGATATTACGTAGCGTAGGCACCCGGAATTTGCCAAAATCAGGTTGTAAACTGCTAATGTGCGATCGGCCCTCATCAGCGCTCACCAAATCTAAACCGTTGCTTCGATAAGAAAAATCGGTAAAAAATGGCTCGGCATGACAAGAACTGCACTTTTCTTTAAAAAGCGTATAACCCGCTTGCTCAGTCGCTGTAAAAGCAACGCCACTTTCTTTGCGCATTACCTGATCGTATTTTGAGTTGGCCGAAACCAACATGGCGGTAAACTGGGTAAGGGATTTCAGTATCAGTTGCGAATTGATCTCAGTAGAACCAAATGCTTGTTTAAACATATCGGGATATGGCGCGGTGGCTTTTAAAAAAGCTACAATGGTTTGGATATCTGTACCCATTTCGCAGGCATCGGTGATGGCATTTAGCGGCGAAGTTTCGATGTTTTTTACACCACCATCCCAGAAGAAAGCTTTTTGCCAGGCCAGATTAACCAGTGGCGGCGTATTGCGCTTACCTTGGCAATTGTTTACCCCATGACTCACTTTATGATCGAGTTGCGTAAAAGCTGCAAATTGCTGGTGACAGCTGCCACAGGAAACACTTTTATCTGCCGATAAGCGGGCATCATAAAATAGTTTCTTGCCCAGTGCAAAACCAGCATTGGTTAGCTTATTATCTTCGAAATTGTATGCCGGAGCAGGAAAATTTGAAGGAACGCTGAAAGCAATTTTAGTTTCTCGCGGAATTGCCTCATCCTCGTTCTTGCTGCAGGCATACATCAACGCAATGCTTAAAGCAAGCATTGCGAAGACGGTTATTTTCCTTAGCATTTAATTGTGGATATGATCTAAACGGAATAATCCGCTGGCATAATTATTCGCCACAATTACCGAATTTGGTCCACCCATTGTAAAGTTCATCGTAGCAAAACTAACATCAGTTTTACCCGTAAATAAAGCAGCAGCATTTACAATAAAGTGCATTTTTGGCTTACTATCTGTTCTAACGCGAAGTGGATTGGCCGCATTAATTTCGGTAGCAAATGTTCTGATGGTATTGTTTGGGTCAACTACACCCCCAATATGAAAGGTAAGTGCATTGTTAGCGGCTATAGATTGTGGCGAGGTGCCTTCCAGTTTTACAAAAATATAACCACTGTTCCAGGTCCAGAACATGCCGTTTACCGGATCTAAAGCGCCTGTTTGGGCTCCTGCAAAATTACGTGCATAATCTACGCCAATGGTATATTCGATTTTGGTATAATCGCCGGTTGGTACATCTTTTAAGGTGATATTTGTAGATTCTGCTTTTGAAGCATCAATTAAAAAGTAGCTTTCGGGAATAAGATAGCTGCTGCCATCGGCTTTGCTTAATTTAATATTGCTAACGTAGTATTTAAATACATTGATTTTAAAATCTTCGCCCTTGGCATTTTTGTAAGTTGCAGTATTTAAAACTAAAGTGCTTCCGTTAACCTGGTTGTCGAACTCGATAGTGAAAGTTGATTTGGTTTCAGCAGCAGTTTCGTTGTTGTCTTTTTTGCAGGAAGTTAAAAGTAGGGCAGGGCACAATAATGCCAATAAGTATGTTGTTAATTTCATTTTAAGAAAATTGGATAAGTAAAAAAATGTTACGGTCATTCTGAATGCAATGAATAATCTCTGGAATGATTGGCAGAAATTAATATTACATGGAATAACAGATTTGGCCGTTCTTAATGAGATGCTTCGTTGCGCTCAGCATGACAAATAAAAACTGCGAATTAAAAATTACTTAAACCGTTTTCGGTGGATGAAAAATAGAAATAGAAAGGTCTTTAACTGGTTTTTCCAGGTAGCCACTTTCTGATTTTATGATGAAGAATGGGATAGTATGGTTAACTACAACAAGCTTAAAGCCTGGTTCGGCCTCAACAACCCGTTTGAGGTTTTCTTGTGCTTGTTTGTTCTTACCGTCTAAATCTTTTAGTTTTTTAGCCAGAAAACACTGACCGTCGCAATGTAGCTCAGGGTGAGCTTTGTTAATACAAAATACACTGGTAATATATTCTTTATTCATTTGGTAACCCGAGTACACAATTAACTGCATGTAGCAATTGGAAATTGTACAGATTACTAAAAGATATATCAGAATTCTTTTGAACATGGGTATTGAGCTGCAAAAGTATTAAAGAAATTGGTTGCAGCAAAGAAAAAACAGATTGAATTATTTAGTAGCAGATTTACATGTATTTTTTTGCCACGGATTCACAGAAAATCCTTCTGTCATTTATAATTAGCCCCTCCGTGTTAATCAGAGCTTCAGTGGCTAAATAGGTGATTACTAAAAGAGTTGTCAACTTTAATAGCCAATATGCTAGAAAGTTGACAACTCTGAAATTCATATCAATTCCTAAGACAGGCTCAGAATGATAATTATGTGTTTATGAAACAGCCTCTTATCTTTTTTTGCTATGCTAAGAAACTATGCCTGCAAATCAGTCATTACCGCTTTAATTTTGTCACCTAAGGCCGCATTTACTTTTTCGAAATCTTTTCTATCAGCTAATGGCGCATTTACACTGCAATAAAACTTAATTTTAGGCTCTGTACCACTCGGACGGGCAGAAACAATGCTTCCATCGGCAGTAATAAACTGTAAAACATCAGAGGTAGGGTAATCCAGTTTGGTAACCTTTCCGGTGGCCAAATCTGTTTCCTGGCTTAATTCATAATCTTTAAGTACCGAAACCTTAGAACCACCCAGGCTGGCAGGAGGGTTCTCCCTGAATTTAACCATCATGGCTTTAATTTCTTCAGCGCCGGTTTTTCCTTTTTTCGTTAACGATACCAGGTCTTCTTTATAAAGGCCGTACTCTACATACATATCTAACAACGCATTGTACAAGCTGGCACCTTTATCTTTATAATAAGCGGTCATTTCGGCAATAAAAGCAGCAGAAACTACTGCATCTTTATCACGTACCAGATCACCAATCAGGTAACCATAACTTTCTTCACCACCGCCAATAAAGTATTTTTTACCTTCCAGTTCGGTCATTAACTGGCCGATATATTTAAAGCCGGTTAAAGTATTGTAGTAGGTTACATTTTTCTTTTTGGCAATTTCCTCAATCAGGTTAGAGGTAACAATAGTTTTCACGATAAACTGATTGCCATCCAGTTTTCCGCTTTCCTGCCAGGCCGATAATAAATAGTTAATGAGTAAACAACCGGTTTGGTTACCGTTTAATAATACCCACTCGCCGTTATTGTCTTTCACGGCAATACCCACGCGGTCTGCATCAGGATCGGTAGCTAAAACCAAATCGGCATCGATTTCTTTCGCCTTGTTCATTGCCAAAGTAAGGGCTTCTTTTTCTTCAGGGTTTGGATAAACAACTGTAGGGAAATTTCCATCCGGTTTGCTTTGTTCTTCAACCACCGTTACATTGGTAAAACCAAATTGCTCAAGTGCTTTTGGAACCAGGGTTATACCGGTTCCATGGATAGGAGAAAAAACAATTTTTAAATCGTGCTGTCTTTTAATCGCTTCTGGCGAGATCGACAAGGCGGTGATACCATCCAGGTACAGTTTATCTACATCTTCACCAATTAATTCGATGTTGGCATCTACGCGGTCAAATTTAACCTCGTCAATGCTTTTGATTTTATTTACTTCATCAATAACCAGCTTATCATCAGGAGAGGTAAACTGGCCGCCATCGGCACCGTAAGCTTTATAACCATTATACTCTTTCGGGTTGTGCGATGCGGTTAACATCACACCGCTTTTGCAACCAAAATGACGCACTGCGAAAGATAATTCAGGAGTTGGCCTTAATGCCGAAAAGAAATAAACATGAATACCGTTTGCTGAGAAAACATCAGCAGTAATTTTAGCAAAATAATCAGAATTGTTGCGGCTATCGTGCGCAATGGCAACTTTAATCTTTTCGTTGGGGTATTTATTGTTTAAATAGTTGGCCAAGCCCTGTGTAGCAGTACCAATGGTATATTTGTTAATGCGGTTTGAACCAGCACCCATAATACCGCGTAAACCACCAGTACCAAACTCTAAACTTTTATAAAAGGCATCGGTTAATTCAGTAGTTGCATCTTTATCAACAAGAGCCTTAATTTCGGCCTTGGTATTCTCATCATAATTTCCACTTAACCACTGATTAATTGTGGCTTGCGTTGATTGATCAATTGCTTGCATTGAGCTGTTTTTTAAATTTAATATCTGGTATTGAACAAATTTTGGTGGATGAAGTTTGGCTAAAAACCCATTTATTTTCATTCATCCAAATTTTATTTTGTTGAGGATGTTGCTTTTAAGCTTGTTTTGCTTATTTTCACGCCCCGATACAATAATAAAGAAAATCCGGTATTAAAGTGGGTAGACTGTAACTTTTTTAAAATAGTTGTAAACTTAGAAAGTTCCCACCGCTTTTTCGCCGGGAAAAACAACAAAGAACTAGATGAAAATATTAAAATTTGGGGGTACTTCTGTAGGTAGCCCCGAGCGCATGACGAAATTATTGGATATTATTAATCCAAATGAAGAGCAGATTGTGGTACTATCAGCTGTGTCTGGTACCACAAACAGTTTAGTAGAAATTGCAAATCATTTTTTAGCTGGTGATAAGAAGAAGGGAAGCGAGTGCGTCGAAAACCTTTACCAAAAATATAAAACCTTTGTAATAGAGCTTTTGCCGGTTGCCGAATTTCAGGAGCAGGGCAATGAAGTAATTGATTACCACTTTGGCTTTTTAGCTGGCTTGGCTAACGACCTTTTT
The DNA here is from genome assembly GCA_965284455.1 of Sphingobacteriaceae bacterium. Lineage (GTDB taxonomy): Bacteria > Bacteroidota > Bacteroidia > Sphingobacteriales > Sphingobacteriaceae > Pedobacter. Next base: position 1,794,081 of record OZ260086.1, on the reverse strand, counting down.
ACTCCAATTGAAGAAAAAGTTGTTTTGGCGCAGGGCGAATTGTTATCTACAACTTTATACCACATTTATTTAAAATCTATCGGCGTACCTTCAGTATTGTTGCCGGCTTTGGATTTTATGAAAACGGATGAGGATAACGAACCGGATATTCCTTTTACCACCAAACATTTAATGCCATTATTGGAGCAGCATAAAGATAACAGGCTGTTTATTACCCAGGGTTACATTTGCCGCAACAGTTTCGGCGAAGTTGATAATCTGCGTCGTGGTGGAAGTGATTACACTGCATCATTATTGGGTGCTGCAATTCTGGCCGAAGAAGTTCAAATCTGGACGGATATTGACGGGATGCACAACAACGATCCGCGTATTGTGAAAGGAACTAAGCCAATTGCGCAGTTATCATTTGATGAAGCGGCCGAGTTAGCTTACTTTGGTGCTAAAATTTTACACCCTCAGTCGGTTTTTCCGGCACAGAAATATAAAATTCCGGTTCGTTTGTTAAATACCATGGAGCCAGCCGCTGCCGGTACTTTAATTACGCACGATAGTGAAAAAGGAAAAATTAAATCAATTGCAGCCAAAGATGGCATTACGGCAATCCGTATTCAATCGAGTCGTATGTTATTGGCTTATGGTTTCTTGCGCAGGGTTTTCGAAGTATTTGAAAGGTATAAAACACCAATCGATATGATTACCACTTCTGAGGTGGCAGTATCTTTAACGATTGATGAAACAGCTCATTTACCACAGATTATCGAAGAACTGGAAAGCTTCGGAACAGTTGAGGTAGATACCGATCACAGTATTGTTTGTGTGGTAGGTGATTTCGGTTCAGAAAAACATGGTTTTGCAAGTAGGGTTTTGGAAGGTTTAAAACACATTCCAATCCGCATGATTTCTTACGGTGGCAGCAATTACAACGTTTCGCTTTTAATTTTAAGCGAATATAAAACTGAAGCTTTAAGAAGCCTGCACAACCGTTTATTCGAATAAGAGAAAAAACGCACCGGTTATTACCAGCAATCCGATAAGGAAATGAACCGCCAGAAAGCTTGCTGGTAATAATCCGTTTTTATACTTTTTGCAGGAATTAAATAAGCCAAGCGAAAGGATAAGAACAATAAATAGGGCTGCTGCTATCTTCATTTTTTGATAAATATGAGAAATAATACAATGAGCAGTAAAACGATAAAAAACCGAATTTTACCATTGTATTGTTTATGGGTAATTCTTCCGTGCTTTAAATCGAGGTAGTTACCTATATATACCAGCCCAAAGAATAAAATTAAAATTATAATAAGGAATTTGAACATGTTCGCCGATAAAGATATATCAAAGTTTAACAATATAGAAACACCTTTTTACTATTATGATACTGAGTTGTTGCAGAAAACTTTGCGCACCTGCGCAGATGCTGCTGCTCCATACAAGTTTCATATCCATTACGCGTTGAAGGCTAACTTCAATGCTGTTTTGCTTGAGCAGATTAAAGGTATTGGTTTCGGTGCCGATTGTGTGAGTGCAGGCGAAGTGAGAAGGGCCGTTGAAGTAGGCTTTGAAGCCGGTAAAATTGTTTTTGCCGGAGTGGGTAAATCAGATAAGGAAATAAATGAAGCACTTGATCTTGATATTTTTTGCTTCAATGTAGAGTCGATCCAGGAACTGGAAGTGTTAAATGAACTGGCTGCTAAAAAGGGTAAAACGGCTCAGGTAGCTATCCGTATCAACCCAAATGTAGATGCACATACGCACCACAACATTACAACCGGTTTGGATGAAAATAAATTCGGTATCAACTCATGGGATTTACCAGAGTGTGCCGATACTCTAAAAGCTTCTGCTAACTTAAAATTCATCGGAATCCACTTCCATATTGGTTCGCAAATTACCAATTTAGATGTTTATAAAAACCTTTGCGTACGTGTAAACGAATTTGCGACCTGGTTTGAAGATAAAGGCTTTACTTTAAAAGTTTTAAACGTTGGTGGTGGTTTAGGAATCGATTATCACAATCCTGATAACCAGATTCCTGATTTTGAAGCTTACTTTAAAATTTTTAATGAATTTTTAGACGTTAAAGCCGGCCAGGAAGTACATTTCGAACTGGGCAGGGCATTGGTTGGCCAATCGGCTTCGTTAATTACACGGGCGTTATACATTAAAAAAGGTAAGAAAAAGAATTTTGTGGTTTTAGATGCTGGTATGACTGAATTGATGCGCCCAGCTTTATATCAGGCTTATCATAAAATTGAGAACTTATCTCAAACTCCAAGCCCCAGGCTCCAAACTCCAGGCTTATTTAAATACGATATCGTTGGACCTATTTGCGAAAGCACAGATTGTTTTGGTAAAGAGGTAGAACAACCTGAATCGTTCAGAGGTGATATTTTTGCTATCCGTAGTGCGGGCGCTTATGGTGAAGTAATGGCTTCAAAATACAACTTAAGAGATGCTATAAGATCAGTTTATAGCACTGAATTATAAAAAACATGTCGGTTTGGGCTTGTCGAAATACCTTAATATTATCGACAAGCCCAGCAAGACAAATTATTTTTTTCTGGAAGCCACCAGCACAAATACCCCGGCTACCAAAATAATTCCGCCAAAATAGGGCGGCCAGTTAACTGATTTTTCTTTATCAGCAGAGATCTGGATTGGGCCAGCATCTACCAATTTTTCTTTTTTGGTGTAGGTAAAACCTGTCCAAATGAGCATGGCGATACCAACAACGATTAATACAAGTCCTACGGTTCTGTTCATAACGATTAAGTTTACAACAGAACAGCATCAAATCAATTATGTTTTAACGGAACGAATAACCGAAGCTTATTTTTTGCGCATAATTTACATTATCGGCCAGCTCATAGGAAAGCGAAAACCGATTGATATTCAGGAAATAACTGAAAACCCAACCTGCCGAATTTCTGCCATAAATGTCGTTGGCAGCATTAGTGCCTGATCTAAAACTATCTACAAAATTGGGCGTGCCACCTATAAAAAGTCTAAAAGCATGCCTGATATCGTGGTCGTTACTGCTCCTCCAGATGACCTCAGTTGATAAGCCAGTTGTCCAAAGTACCTTTCTGTTGGTAACGGCTACGTAATCTGGTAATTTACTGTCGTAAACTTCTTGCCTGAATTTAGTGTATGCACCACCTTCAAAACTTAATGCATTTTCAAAATTAATAAACCTGAAATCTGTATTACCGTTGGCAGAGGTATGGTGAAGCCCTGTTGAAAGCCTGAATCCAACACCACTGATTGATTTTCTAAAAGAGGGCAGATAGTCGTTTGACTGGTTTGCTGTATTATCATTAGCGCGCTTGTAAGTTGATGTTCCGGCGTAACCGAAAATGCCATAAGAAATGTTTGCTGTTTTGAAGGTATGCGAACGACTTAAATTTGCCATTCCTAAAGTGAAATTCACATCCGCATCTGGAGAAATAGAACCAGCCAGGCTTGCAGATACATGTGTTAGCGTTTTAATACTATCGGCACCCATGGCTTTTGGTAAATAGCCCATGTTATTGCCCAGAATTGCCGGTGTAAGGTATGTAGTACAGGAACTGAGGGTAGCCAGGAAAAATAAGGAAACAATGAGCGCGTTAATTTTAGTTTTCATTTTTGTATCTGCGTTTATTCGTCAAAGAAATCTACCAATCCACCCAGGAAATATTCTTGTATTCCTTCGGTAAAATCGGCGTAGTCTTCGTCGGGGATATTGGTTTGTTTAAATTCTAATGAGGTTCCTTTTTTATCTTCGTGCAATTTTATGGTTACAATAGAAGGATCGTTTTCTTCTCCAAAATACCATTGCTGTACAATTTGTTTACCGTAAACAAATTCGATGTTCTTTCCAGTAATATCTCCATCCCAAAAAGAAAATTCAGTTTCTGGTGCTTCTTGAAATTCAACTTCGGCACCAGTCCATAATTTAATACTGGTTTCTTTGGTAAGGGCTAAATAAACTTCTTCGGGTGGGGCAGGTATGTAGGTGTATTTTTTAAAGTCCATATCGTTTAATGATTTATTTGGGGTCCGTTTTAGATTAAACTCAACGGACTCCTCAGATTGTGCAAAGATAGTAAAGCGAAGTTGTGTTCGACTAAATTTTATATTAAAGTTATTTTAAGGATTTGGCAAAAAAAAGCCCTCGATCCTGAATAATCGAAGGCTCTATTTATTTACCGTGTGGTTTGATTATTTAAAAGCATTTAATCCGGTTACATCCATTCCGGTAATCAGTAAATGTATATCATGAGTGCCTTCGTAGGTTACAACAGATTCTAAATTCATCATGTGGCGCATAATAGAGTATTCGCCTGTAATGCCCATTCCACCAAGCATCTGGCGGGCGTTACGCGCAATATCCAGAGCAATTTCTACACTGTTTCTTTTGGCCATCGATATCTGTTCGGCAGTTGCACGGTTTTCGCTTTTCAGTGTACCCAAACGCCAAACCAAAAGCTGTCCTTTGGTAATTTCGGTAACCATTTCGGCCAGTTTTTTTTGCTGAAGCTGGAAACCACCAATAGGCTTACCAAACTGTACGCGTTCTTTCGAATAACGTAGCGCAGTATCGTAACAATCCATCGCTGCGCCTAATGCACCCCAGGCAATGCCGTAACGTGCCTGGTTTAAGCAGCCCAAAGGCCCTTTGAGTCCGCTTATTTCGGGGAAAACATTTTCTTTCGGGATTTGCACGTTATCAAATACCAGTTCGCCTGTGGCCGAAGCCCTTAAGCTCCATTTATTGTGCGTTTCGGGAGTAGAAAATCCTTCCATGCCACGCTCAACAACCATTCCCCTGATTTTTCCTGCCTCATCTTTCGCCCAAACTACTGCAATATCTGCAAATGGGGCATTGCTGATCCACATTTTAGCACCATTTAAAATATAATGGCTCCCTGCATCTTTAATGTTGGTTACCATGCCACCCGGATTCGAACCATGATCGGGTTCGGTTAGGCCAAAGCAACCCATCGTTTCGCCACTGGCCAGCTTAGGCAGGTATTTTTTACGCTGTTCTTCAGTGCCGTAAGCATAAATAGGGTACATGACCAACGAACCCTGAACAGATGCGGTAGAGCGAATGCCCGAATCGCCGCGCTCTATTTCCTGCATTAAAATGCCGTAAGCGGTATAATCTAAACCCGCACCACCATATTCGACCGGGATAGTCGGACCAAAAGCACCTATATCAGCCAATCCTTTTATTAAATGTTTGGGAAATTCGGCTCTTTGGGCATAATCTTCAATAATGGGGCTTACTTCTTTTTTTACCCATTCGCGCGCGGTTGCACGGATCAGTTTATGCTCATCGGTTAACAATTCGTCCAATAAATAATAGTCTGGCGCTTCATATAAGTCTTTTTTTGCTGATTTGCTCATGGTTGTATACTAATCTGGTTAAGCAATTGGGTTCATTTCAAAGGTAACAATTTACGGCAATGGGCATTATATTCGTGAATAAAAATTTAATTTTGCAACATACAAAACATAGATGGGCCACATAAAACAAACCGTAGCTTTAAAAGATGTAAAATGCTTTGCCTTGCACGGCTATTATCCGGAAGAACAATTGACTGGAAATCATTTTATTATAGATTTAACAACCGAATTTACTCCAGTTGGATTTGATGATGAACTGGCGCAAACCGTTAATTACGAAGATCTGAACAGCATTATTAGGGCGGAAATGAAAAATACCCAAAAGCTATTGGAAACCGTTTTGAATAATATCATCTCTAAAGTGATCGAAATTTATCCTTTTGTAGAAAAGATCGAGGTAAGCATGAAAAAGCTTAATCCGCCAATGCCCGGACAGATAGGCCATTCTTTTGTTAAACTTAGTTACTCAGCAGCCAATTAAAATGAATTTTACCAAAATAAATACAGAAATTTTAGCAGAAATCACCTCAGCAATTGGTGCAGATAAGGTTTTTACCGACACAGAAAGTTTAGAAAACTATAGTCACGACGAAACCGAAGATTTGCGCTACCAGCCTGAGGTTGTGGTAAAACCCACTACGCCCGAAGAAATTTCGGCCCTCTTAAAAATCTGTAATGCCCATCATGTGCCGGTAACGCCCCGTGGTGGTGGTACAGGCTTAAGTGGTGCCGCTCTGCCCATTTACGGTGGCGTTTCTTTATCGATGGAAAAATTTAAAGCCATTTTAGATATTGATACCGAAAACCTGCAGGCTACTGTTGAGCCAGGTGTAATTACCGAAGAATTTATTAATGCTGTTGCCGAAAAAGGCTTGTTGTATCCGGTTGATCCGAGCAGCAAGGGTTCTTGCTTTATTGGTGGTAATGTAGCGCATGGTTCGGGCGGACCGCGTGTAGTAAAATACGGTACCATTCGCGAATATATTTTAAACCTGGAGGTAGTTTTACCTAACGGCGATATCATCTGGACAGGGGCCAATACCTTAAAATATGCTTCGGGTTATAATTTAACCCAGTTAATGATCGGCTCGGAAGGCACTTTGGGCGTGGTAACCAAAATTGTAACCAAGCTATTACCTAAACCCTCACAATCGGTGTTGATGATGGGTTCTTTTAGTACCAACGAAGATGCCTGTGCAGCTGTTTCGGCTATTTTTAGGGCAGGAGTAACGCCCTCGGCCTTAGAGTTTATGGAACGAAAAGGAGTGGAGTGGGTAATTAAATTCGATGATATTAAGTTTGATTTAAAAGATGATGTTGCAGCTCTGCTGATGATTGAATTCGATGGCGATGATTTAGATGATATTTTTAAAAACTGCGAAAAAACCAATATCGTTTTAGAAGAACATAAATGTACGGAGGTTTTATTTGCCGATACTGCCAGCCAGAAAGAAGAGCTTTGGCGTATGCGCAGAACCATGGCCGAATCGGTAAAATCGAATTCGGTTTATAAGGAAGAAGATACTGTTGTGCCCCGCGCTGCTTTACCTAAACTGGTAAACGGTATTAAGGAAATTGGTGGCCGGTATGGTTTTGAAAGCGTTTGCTATGGGCATGCCGGCGATGGTAACCTGCACGTAAACATTATAAAAGCCGGAATGAGCGACGAAGATTGGAAAACCAAACTCAAATCTGGTATTGCCGAAATTTTTGAACTCACTACAGCTCTTGGTGGTACCTTATCTGGTGAACATGGAATTGGATTGGTACAGAAAGAATTTATGCCAATCAAGTATTCCGAAATCCATTTGAATTTAATGCGTGGAATTAAGCAGGTTTTCGATCCCAAAGGAATTTTAAATCCTGGTAAAATAATGCCGGATGTGTCTAATCTTTAGCGACTATACAAAAAAAAGAGTTGTCATTTCGAGCGCAGTACAGCGCTCGAAATGACAACTCTTTCAGGAGGTTAATTGCTCAAAACTCAGCATTTTCTGTTTTTCTGCATCTGGTATTGCTGTTGGCCGTTTGGTGGCATAATCGATTGCAATACAAACAGTTTTTCCCCTGCTGCAAATAATCTCTTCATTTCCTTTCAATTTTACGATCTGGTATTCGAGATCGAAACTGGTATCACCAATTCTTGATGTTTTAACATGAATGGCTATTTTATCGTGCTGTAAAATGGGTAAAATGTAATCCAGTTCGGCATGGGCAATTACAATCCCGGTTTGTTTCCAGTCCCATTTAATAATTTCTTCCCAATACTGGCTTCTGGCAATTTCGAGATAGGTGAAATACACGGAATTATTCACGTGTCCCATCATATCGAAGTCGATAAAGCGCAAAGGTACATCAGTTTTATAGTTGAATTTGTCTGAAAAACCGCTTAAAACTGACGTTTTGTCTTTTGTTTTGCTTTGTTTTTGCCAAAATGTCTTAAAAATCATAAAAAAATGGTTTGGTATGTAAGTTGAATAAGGTGTATTATCAAATTAAAAAATAAAAAAATTAGAGATATGACACTTGTAAATTTTAACAACAGAACCCGTAACACAGCTCCTTACTTTAACAATGTTTTTGATTCATTGTTTAGCGATGCGATAACTAAAAACAAAGCGGTTGATAAATCGCCAAATGTAAATATTCATGAAAGTGAAACTGCTTACGTGATTGAATTGGCTGCACCAGGTTTAAAGAAAGAAGATTTTCAAATCAATTTAAAAAAAGATACGCTTTCTGTTTGGGCAGAAGTTAAAAAAGACGAAACCCAGGTAGCTAAAGATTTTACCCGTAAAGAGTTTGATTACAGCTCATTTGCAAGATCATTCAATTTACCAGATACTGCCGATGGCGATAAAATTACTGCCGAATATAAAGATGGTATTTTAAGTATCAACATCAGCAAAAAAGACGATGCTAAATTACAACATAAAGAAATTGTAGTATCGTAATCAAAATATTCTCGAAAGAGGGTTTTTCATAATAGTTTAAGTTTAGGTTTTATAAGGTTAATGCTGGATGGCATTAACCTTATTTTTTTAGCACTATTGGGAGCCCATCTGAGAATTTCGGTATTTAGATTGATTTTAAGTTACAGACTTAAAATTAGCTTAATCTCAAAATTTTGTACTTTTGCGGCATGGAGAGAGAAATTCTGGATACGAAGCGTAAAGCACTTAAAATAAACCTTGACCCCCGTATTTATGGCACTTTTGCCGAGATAGGTGCAGGACAGGAAGTTTCGCGGAACTTTTTTAATGCCGGTGCAGCATCTGGAACGGTGGCTAAAACCATGTCGGCTTACGATATGACCTTTAGTGATGCCATTTACGGAGCCGAGGCAAATGGCCGTTATGTTAGTCAGAACAGGCTTTTGCAAATGCTCGATCACGAATTTGGTTTGTTAACCGAACGTTTATCGGGCGAAAAATACGAAAGCCGTACTTTTTTTGCTTTTGCCGACACGGTAACAACCTTAAATTATAAACGTACTAACGAGCCGCATGGCTGGGTTGGTATTTGTTTCCAGAATGAGCCCGGAGGTTTGCCGAACGAGATTTTTTTCCACGTTCGTTTACTCGATACTGATGTAAACATGCAACAGCGTGTTTTGGGTATTATCGGGGTGAATCTGGTTTATGCCGCCTTTTATCATTATCAGGACCCTAAGTTAATGGTCGAATCGCTGGCTGATAACTTAACAATTGATTCGGTAGAAATCGATTTAATTTCCGTTAAAGGACCTGCATTTGAAGGTGTCGACAATATTTTGCTTAATCTGTACATGATTATGAAAGATTTCTCGGCGGCAGCAATTTTTGATGCGGATGCACACCCACGCCAGGCAAAAGATCTCTTGTACAAGAAAGATATCATGATTTTAAGGACCAAATACGGTCAGAAATCTTTGCCTAACTTTAGTTTGTTCAACAAAGCAACCGATCAGTTTAAGCGTACCAATAAAGTTGAAGAAGGTAATCTTGCGGTAATGATTGAGGTTTTATTAACCAATGTATTAACCGATGCACACGAAACACCCGATGATATTGACCTGGTTGCCGTAGCTAAACGTACACAGGAAATGTGCGATACCGGAAACATTGTTATCGTATCTAACTTTACCCGCCATAACCGTTTGGCCAAGTATCTGGCACGTTGTAAACCGAAGAGTGTAGGTTTGGCCACCAACATCAATAACTTAAAATTTGTATTTAACTCGTCGAATTTTAAAGGCGATAATTACTCAGGCCAATTATTAAGCTACGTAAATGATATGTTTAATACCAATGTACGCTTATTTGCTTACCCGTTCTTAGATAAAAAGACCAATCAGGTAATTAATACCACCAATATGCCGGTTACACCAGATGCCAAACCTTTGTTTGATTTCTTGCTGGTTAATGGTTATATTACTGATATAGAAGATTATGCAGAGAACGAAGTGAAAACCGTTTAGCAAGATCAATAAGATTTAACTTTTGCAGAAGCATCAATTAAAGCGTAACAAGAGCCTTAATTGGTGCTTTTTATTTTTTGGATGCGTGATTGTGATTGTCAGATTTTTTAATAACCGGGAACACTCAATTATTTAAGCAGCTTTTCGATAACCTGCTTATAGCTTTCACTTACAGGTATTTCTTTTTCGCCGATAAATACTGCATTTTTACGGATTGAGGTAACCTTATCAGTATTTATAACAAAAGATTTGTGTATCCTTTCAAAGTTTTGTGGCAATTGTTCTTCCATGCTTTTCATACTCATGCGTACAACAGCCGCTCTGGGATTGGTATCTAAATGAATCTGGATGTAATCTTTAAGGCCCTCGATGTAAGTAATCTCACTAAAGTTAATCTTTATCAGACTGTAGCCAACATTTACAAACATATAATCTTGCCTGGCCTGGTTGTTTTGCCCGGCTGCCTGCATTAATCCGAAGAGGTCTTTGGCTTTATTGCAGGCTTTCATAAAACGGTCAAGCGAAACCGGTTTCATCAGGTAATCTACCACATCCAAAGCAAAACCATCAAGTGCATACTGTTTGTAAGCGGTAACAATAATCACCATGGGCTTTTTAACCAGGCTTTGAATAAACTGTAAGCCGGTTATCCCTGGCATTTGGATATCGATAAAAATAAGATCGATAGCTTGTTCCTGCATAATTTTGTTGGCAGCAAAAGCATCATCGCAACTGGCCACCAGTTGTAAAAATGGTATCCGGCTAATGTTATCAGCCAGTAATTGCAGGGCTAAAGGCTCATCATCAATGGCTAAACACTTTATCATGTGGTTAATTTTAGCGTTAAACTTACATTATACCAGTTATTTGTTTTATCAATGTTTAGCTGGTGCTGGTTCTTGTACAACAAATTTAATCTTCGGGTTACATTTGGCAGGCCAATTCCTGATGACGGGTCTTTAATTTCATTTTTCTCCGGATTAAACTTGTTTTTAACCTCAAACGTTAAAATATCATCTTCTGTTTTTAAATTGATTAAAATCTGTGGGTTTTCAATCATGCCAACCCCATGTTTAAAGGCATTTTCGATAAAGGGAATAAGAAGCATGGGTTCAATCTCATCAAAATCACTTTCAATATCGATATGGGTTTCGATATCTACTTTTTTGCCAAAACGCTGTTTTTGCAGGTCGATGTAAGCCTGCAGGTATTCAGTTTCTGTTTTGAGCGATACTTTTTCCTCGTCAGTTTCGTACAGCATATATTGCATTAAACCCGATAGCTTAATTACTGTAGGCTCAAGCTCATCGCTTTTTAGACGTACGAGTGCTACAATATTATTTAAAACATTGAAAATAAAATGCGGACTAATCTGCGAACGTAAAAAGGAAAGCTCTGTTTTCATGTTTTCCTGCTCGCGCTGTAAAGTTCTTTTCTCTTCCAAAATCCGGTCGGCAATCATGGTAAAAGCTGTACTTGCTGCCATGGTTAATAAAAAAGTAGGTGTATTAAACCACAGGGTTCGGCCAAGGTTGAAACTGAAATCGGGCAGGAGGATTTTAAAGAGGATGGCATGGATAACAATAGCCAGAAGCAGGCTACAAATAAAACCTAAAGCATAAAGAATGTATTTTTTGGGGTAGAAGAATTTTGGGATCAGCACAAAGCTGTTGAGGTAAAAAATAGCGATCCAGTAAAAATAGCTGATAAAATTGAGCCTTAAAAGCTGGAGTTCCTGAAATCTGGTCAACTGATGAGGCGGGCGGCTCCTGTTTAAATTGATGATGTAAGGGAGGGTAATTAAAACTACCCATACCAAAATATGCAGGGTTACTTTTATCCACTTTTTCGAAAAATTGATCGTCATTATTTTTTGTTTCGCACTTTGCATAGCTAAGTTATTATTTATTCCGTTTTTCCTGCTTTGTGGCGCTCAATTAATTTCAGTACGGGTAATGATATCTATAAGAGTTTTAGTACTTGAAAATTTCCAGATACTGGATACTTACTCATATCTTAAGGCATCTATTGGATCGAGACTGGATGCTTTTTTAGCCGGATAATAGCCAAAAAATACGCCTGTTACTGCGCAAACCACAAAAGAAATAACAATGGATGACTCAGAAATTAAAATGGGCCAGTTTAAGAAATAGGAGATAAGGTAAGCTGAGCTTACGCCTAAAAACACCCCGATAATTCCGCCTGTAATGCTGATTAAAACTGCCTCAATTAAAAATTGCATCAAAACATCGCGTCCACGTGCACCTATCGACATGCGCAAGCCAATTTCCCTTGTGCGTTCGGTTACCGAAACATACATGATATTCATGATCCCAATACCACCTATAAAAAGTGAAATGCCGGCAATTGCTGTTAGTAGTACTGTTAACATACTGCTGGTTGAGCTAATAGTACTAATGAGTTCGGCTTGGGTACGTACTTGAAAATCATCGCTTTCTGCAGCGGTTAGGCGGTGACTTTCGCGGATGGCGTTACTGATTTCGGTAGTGGCTGCATCGCTGCTGGCTTCGGTTGTTGCAGATGCGTAAATGCTTTGCAGGTAATTGGTAGCTGTAATTCTTTTTTGAACGGTGGTATATGGAGCCAAAATAATATCATCCTGATCCTGGCCAAAATTACTCTGTCCTTTTGGTTCCAAAATGCCAATTACCTGAAAAGGGATGTTCTTAAAACGGATAATCTGGCCAATTGGGTTGCTGCCATCCGGAAATAAGTTACTGATAACGGTTTGCCCTAACAAACAAACCTTGGCAAAACTTTTTACATCATTTTCTGAGAAAAGAATGCCGTCCTTTAATTTTAGCTGGCGGATGTTCAGGTAGTCGGGACTAACGCCCTGTATACTTGTAGGCCAGTTGTACGAGCCTTTAATGGCCTGTCCGCTCGTAGAAACTACTGGCGATAAACCATTAATATTATTCGACCTTAGTTTTTGAATGGCTGTAACATCTTCCAGTTTAAGTGTTTGAATACTGCTTCCCTGTAATCTTACACCTCCAGGTTCGTTGCTTTGTGGCATAATGGTAATCATGTTCGATCCCATACCCGACAATGAAGATCTGATACTCTGTTTCGAGCCCTCGCCAATAGCCATCATGGCTATAACCGCTGCAACACCGATAATAATACCTAGCATGGTTAAAAATGCACGCAGTTTATTTCTTTTTAGTGCCTTGAAAGCTATTTTCAATAAATTTAAAATGCCCATGTCTTTTTTAATTAGTAATCGTCTGTTTCGGGCAAACTGGCCAAAGCCTCTTTTGCCGAACGCTGATTGGTGTTAATGCTGTCTTTCTGAATTTTTCCATCGCGCAGCATAATGGTACGGGTACTAAAAGCCGCGATATCGGGCTCGTGGGTTACAAAAACGATTGTTTTTCCTTCCGCATTTAGCTCCTGCATCAGGGCCATAATTTCATACGAAGTTCTGGTATCTAAATTTCCTGTCGCCTCATCAGCTAAAATCATTACCGGATGGTTTACCAATGCCCTGGCAATGGCTACGCGCTGTTGCTGTCCACCCGAAAGCTGACTTGGTGTATGATCAAAACGTTCGGCCAGCTTTACCGATTCGAGCGATTTTATGGCCCTTTCTTTCCGTTCTTCTGCCGTAATTGTTTTGTTGTAAAACAGGGGTAGCTCTACATTTTCCAGAGCTGATGTTCTGGGTAAAAGATTGTAAGCCTGAAAAACAAAACCGATTTTGGTGTTTCTTAATCCGGCCAGTTTATCCTTGTCCAGACTCTTCACATCAACACCATCCAGATGATAAATGCCATCACTAGGTTTATCCAAACAACCTAAAATATTTAAAAGTGTGGTTTTGCCAGAACCGCTACTCCCCATAATGGTTACAAATTCACCGGCTTTAATATCGAAAGTAATTCCTTTCAGTGCCCGTACCGTTTGATCGCCCATTACAAACTCGCGTTTCAGATCGTGTATATCTAATATCTTCTTTTCCATTATTTCCTGTTGTTTCTTCCCGGGCGTTTTGGCATAAAAGGACTGGCCTGACTTTGGCCGGCTGCTGCTGCTTTGCCCACGGTTTGTGCTCCATTAATCACGCTATCGTTTGCCGCTAATCCCGATAAGACCTCTACATGGGTATTATCGTTAATACCGGTTTTTATTTTTTTCTGAACAAGTTCTTTCGGCCCTTTTTCAACCCAAACATACGCTTCGTTAGCACCAGCTGGTTTTCTGTCAGGATTAATCCAGGTCATTTGGTATTTGCCTGCCAATGTCGAATCGGGAGTATATTTAATTGCTTTTGCCGATATCAGCATTGCATTATTAACTTCTTTGGTGAAGATAGTTATATTAGCTGTCATGCCCGGTTTTAACTTGTTGTCATCATTTGCGGTTTTAATAATGGTTTTATAGGTTACCACATTCGATGAAATGGATGGGCTTAACCTGATGTCCTGGATAGCACCGTTGAAAGTATCGTTCAAATAAGCATCAACCGTAAAAGTTGCGCGCTCGCCTTTGCTGATATTGCCTACATCTGCTTCATCAACAGATGCTTCTACCTGCATTTTGGTTAAGTCTTTAGCAATGCTGAAAATAGTTGGCGTACTGAAACTTGCTGCAACAGTGGTACCTTCACTTACGCTTCTCGAAAGTACAGTTCCATCAATAGGCGAGTAAATGCTGGCCAGCGAAAGGTTCTTCTGGGCAGAAGCCAGCTGAGCCTTTATGCTATTTACAGATGCTTTTGCTGCGTTGTAAGTGTAAAGCGCATTGTCGTAATCAGCTTTGCTTACTGCCCCAACTTTATATAAGTTATTCTGACGGCCAAAATTTCCCTGCTGATAGGTTAATGCACTTTGCGCGCTCACCAGGTTGGCCTGATACTGGTTTACTGTGGCTTCAAATAAGGTTTTGTCTAACTCGGCCAATAATTGTCCTTTCTTTACCTTCGAGTTAAAATCGGCATACAAGGTTTTGATGGTTCCCGAAACCTGCGTACCAACTGCAACGGTATCAACCGGCTGAACTTTACCAGTAGCAGTTACATTTTCTGATATGTAACCAACAGTGGGTTTTTCTGTTTGCAGTACAATTACATCTTCTTTTTTACGTAAAGCAAAATACCAGATGGCCAATATAGTCAGAGCTAAGCCAGCGATTATGAATATTGTTTTCTTCTTCATGATTTAAATATTTAATTGACTAAGTAGTAGTCATCTTATTATTTTTTAGTTAGTTATCGGTACACCTGTATAAAAGTTGTAGATTCGGGTATAAAGGTTAGCTGTGTATTTAGCCTGAACAAAAGCCTGCAAAGCCTGTACATACAAATTCTTTTGCTGCAGGTTTTCTACGATATTATTGGTGCCTTCTTTTAGCGCGGCATTGGAAATCCTCAGGGCTTCACCGGTATAGTTAAACTGTTCTTGCGCAGCTGCATACTGGCTGTTAGCATTTTGAACATTAATGTAGGCACGTTCTATATTTTGTGTTAAAGTAGTTTTGGTATCTAAAAGTGATAAACGGGCCTGTTCAATACTGATATTAGCCTTCGCTACATTGGTTTTGGTCACCTTTCTGTCGAATATGGGGATAGATAAGGTCAAGCCTAAATTCTGATAGAAGCTATTATTTAGCTGATAACCGTAGCCACCAATATTGTTATTGTTGTAGCCTGTGTAAAGTGAGCCGCCTAAACTTAAAGTAGGACGTAAGGTCGATTTTGCTTTTTCAAGATTGGTGGTTTGAAGCTGAATATTTAATTCGCCACTTTTTATTTCCGGGCGTGTACGCAAGGCTTTATCCTGTGCCGATGCCAGATTATCAAGAACCGGGGCTCTTTGAACAGTATCGGTTGTACTAACTTCGAAAGCATCTGTGGTTGGAATCTGTAAGAGTTGTTTTAGCGTTAAAATATTCTGCTGTAGTGTGTTATGTGCAGTAACTAAAGTGTATTTGTCGTTAGCATAAGTAGCCTGAAGTTGCAACAGATCTTTTTTAGCTATGGTACCAAATTTTAGTTGCTGTTCGGCCTGTTTAACTTGTGCTTCGCTGGTGGATAACAAATCTTTTAAGTAGGTAATGTTTTCTCTTGCCAGCAAAATATTAAGGTAGGCCTGTGTTATAGAAATGGTAATATCATTTTTTGCTGCCTCTACAGAAAGGTTTGCAGTTTGCAGGCTGAGCTCTTTTGCTTTGATATCGTTTTTTAAATAACCTCCGTTATACAGGGTTATATCTGAGTTTAAACCGAAGCCACTGGTGTTTTGCAGACCCGATTTATAATTGGTAAGTGCCTGCGATACATTGCCCGTTAAATTAGGAAGTACAGCCGATTTTGAAGCAATTAGATCCTGCTGGGCAGTTTGGCTGCTCAATTTAAGGGTATTGATGTTGATGTTCTTTTCTTTGGCATATTCAATGGCCGTTTTCAGATCCCATACTTTTGGAACTTCCTGCGCCTTTGCCAAAAAAGCTGAAACCGATAAAATGGTTATGATAATATATTGGATGTATCTGCTCATGGCGAATAAATTTTGTGTTGTTTGCTAACTGTTAAACACAAAAATATATCCGCTTATGCCAGTAATTCTTTAATTGAGACCAATGCGGGAAATGTAGAGATGAAAAGGGCGAACTTTGAGATCACCCAAAGTAGCACATATCATTATGATGTTGCCTTGCCTGTTTTTTTTGACCAGTTTAGGTGCCAAAGTGTTTAGATTTTTATTTAAGTACACACTTAAATATTTAAAAGAAATGTATTTACCACCTGAGAGATATTAGGTCACCAAAGTTTTAGGGGCTCTAATGGTTAATGATGTAATCACATTTTTAAATGCTTCTCAGCGTTGCACCACTTTCATTAACGATAAAGGTATGGTTAGCACCGCATTTTAACGCAAAATTATTGCGTTGGTGTCCAACCGGGAAATCGAAGACAACAGGGTAGGCGTATTCCTTTACCTTTTCGAGAACAATATCGTAAATGGTTTTGCCAAATTCTTCGCCTGCATCATCGGGTTTAACCTTAAAACCACCTACAATAAGACCTTTCAGGTTTTTAAGCTTGCCGCTGCGTTTTAAATTCCATAACATTCTGTCGATACTGTAGAGGTATTCGCCGGTATCTTCAATAAATAGTATTTTATTTTTGGTGTCTAAATCAGAGTTGCTACCTGCCAGTGTTTCAATAATGCTCAGGTTTCCGCCGATTAAAATCCCATCGGTTTTTCCAAAACGGTTATTGCTATTTAAAGGGGAGGTGTAGCCCATTTGTTCGCCGGTTAAAGCATTCTTGATCGATAAAATGGTTTCAATCTGTATCGGTTCTGCTTTGGCCCAATCATCGGGGAAACTATTGCACATTTTTGAATGAATAGAGGCAATGCCAAAATTTTTGGCCAGATGACAATGAATAACGGTTATGTCGCTAAAGCCAATAATCCATTTTGGGGTTCTTTTAAAGGCCGAAAAATCGAGCTGATCGATAATCCGTACAAAGCCGTAACCACCGCGGGCACACATAATAGCCTTAATATTGGGGTCGTTCAACATCTGCTGAAAATCAGCTAACCTTTCTTCGTCTGTGCCACCGTAAGTAAAATCGCGCTTACCAATCGTATCGCCCACTTTGATGGTAAAGCCCCAACTTTGCATTTGTAAAACCGATGGTTGGATTTGCTCCAAAGTAATGTATCCGGCAGGGCTGGTGATCCCGATGGTATCCCCAGCTTTTAAATAAGGTGGTATTTTAAACGATGAACTTTCACTTTCGATAGTATTAGCTAAAGTTTTAAATGCCGGAATTACGGTGGTGGCTGCAATAAATGAAGAAAGGAAATATTTTCTGTTCATCTAAAATAGGGTAGTGAAATTGATATGGCTAAATATAGGATTTAAAATTCTGGCATAAAAGAAAAGGGATTTATATCCATAAATCCCTTTTTTAAACCAAACAAATTAATCTGTAAAAGATTAGTATAATGTGAATTATATAAATAACCACAAACGGAATAAAAAGTTTTTAGAAAAATGAAAATTAGGAATTTGTACCAGCAAACAAGGTTTTTTAACGAACAGGAGATTCTTCGATCTGCTTGTGCCATAGTAGCCTTAAAAAGTTAAGGCTACCCATCGCGGGTAGCCTTTGCTAACAACAAAACAAATATAAGATAACCAAATCTTAACTGACCTGAGCAGGATCAGTATAAAGTGCTATGAAATACACTTAGCGGCCTAGTAATGGATTCGAACCATCGTAAAAAGTTTATGAAACTCTAACCTTCCAATCGGTCAACTGGCCATGTAATAAGTTAAACAGGTTTTAAGGCTAAAAAATCTTTTAGCTCAGTATGCTGTTCCTGTGAAAAACTATCTTCATCCATGTTTTGCTGTGCATGTTTAGGTTCTGTTTTTAGCGGATGGGCTAAATTTGGATACTCATCAATGGCCGGAAACTGAAAATAGATTGACATTGTTTTTGCGTTTAATTGTTTAACACCGTATTTTAGTTAATGATTAATGTTCAGCAAATATAGAAATAAGTATATAATATCTATAGATTTAGTAGTGTTTATTTTGAATTAATTTTTAATCTATTGATAATTAGTTAATTAATTTTTTAGTTAATCCCGCTTACACTGTCTGAAATTACTTAATACAATGAAAAGGCATAAAATAATACTTATGCTAATCCGGAATTAAGCCCTCACAATACAGTTGTACCCCTATGTGTAGCATTGATTTGCAAAGCTTTTCTCTAAAAGCTAATTATTTTAAGGATATTTGCATTTCAAATCATTAAAATAGTAATTGTGTCTTTAGATAAATTAAAACTTAGCAAACCACTTGTAGCGGCCATGACTGATGCAGGATTCTTAACTCCAAAAGAAATCCAGGCCAGAACAATGTCGAGAATTTTAGGTGGCCAGGATGTTATAGCAGTAGGACCGGAAGGTTCGGGAAAAACAACTACCTATGTTTTAGCTACACTAATGAAATTGAAATATGCCTTTGAAGAAGCGCCAAGAGCATTGATTTTAGTGCCGGATATTGAGCATGTAGATCATGTTCTGGAGCAGTTTAAATTATTGAACCGCAACAGTACTTTCAGGATTTTGGGAATTGATAGCCGTGGTGCTGTAGAAACACAGATGAACGAAATTACGGATGGTTGCGATATCATTGTGGCTGTTCCTGACCGCGCCCGTGCATTGTATTTAAAACTGGCGCTAAATACCAATAAAATACAATTATTCATTGTAGATAATGCCGAGCTCATTGTTAAAAGAGGCTTGCAATTACCGGTTGTCGAACTGGCCAACAGTGCTTACAAATCTCAGCACGTGGTGTTTACAGAGGTATTGCACGAAAAACTAAACCACATGATTGCTCCTTTTATGAAAGATTCGGCAGCAACTATTGAGGTGGATGAAATAGGCGAAAAGCAGGCTGAGGTTTACCAGCAGATGTTATATCAGGTACCTAATTTCAGAACAAAACTTAATTTGTTAACCTTGCTCTTAAATGATGAAGAGGTTTTTGATAAAGTAGTAGTTTTTGTGAATACGCGTTTAACTGCACAAACGGTTTATAAAAACTTTAACCATAGTAAGGAAGGTGAAATTTCGATCTATCGCTCTTTATTTTTTGATGATAAGGGCTATGATAACATTGAGGATTTTAAGGAAAATGCTGCGGCCAGGGTTTTGATTGTTGCCAATGAAAACCTGGGCGAGCTGGATATTCAGGGCATTCCTTTTATTATACATTTAGAATTGCCCGAGCAAAAAGAAACCTTAATTCAGCGTATTGTTAAGCATGGCGATGAAGAGGTTGTAGCGATTACTTTTTCAACAGATATCGAACTTATAGAAGTAAGAAAGATAGAGCTGGCCATTGGACAGAAATTAGAAATAATGGAATTGCCTGAAGATTTAAAAATTGTTGATGCGACCAGCAAAGCCAAGAAAAAGAAAGGTGAGGAGGAAGCGGACAACAATGAACGTGGAGCAGCTTTTCACGAAAAGAAAGCCAGTAACCTGAAGAACTACAACTACAGCGCAGGTACCAAAGCCAAAATGACTTATAAAAACAAAAAAGGATTGTCGTAAATATCGTTATGCTGAACTTGCTTCAGCAACTCCTGATTCAGGATATTATAAACGTTAATATTTAAAACAAAAAAGCTCCCCGGAAATTTTAATCCAGGGAGCTTTTTTGTTGCCATTATCATTTATGACTAGTATAATGTAAACTCTACACGACGGTTTTGTTGACGGCCAGTTGCAGTTTTATTAGTTGCAATTGGTTGGTCAGGTCCGTAACCTGTAGCTTCGATTCTTGAAGCATTTGCTCCTTGTGAAACTAAATAAGCTTTTACTGATTCGGCTCTTTCTTTTGATAAACGTAAGTTTAACTCTCTGCTACCAGTGTTATCGGTATGGCCGGCTAATTTTAAACTGAAGTTTTTCTCTACCAATAAGACAGCCACACGGTTTAAAGTTGCAAAAGATTTAGAGCGGATGGTTGATTTACCTAAATCGAACTCTAAGTTAGAAATGGCATCTTTAACCACTTTACGGTCAGCCTCTGTTACCACTACTTTGGTTTCTTTAACTACTTCGCGTTGCACTTTAATTGGACAACCTGAACCATCAACTACAGTTCCTGAAGCAGTTCCAGGGCATTTATCGAACTTGTTCGCTACACCGTCGTTATCATCATCTCCCATATCTTTAGCATATTGTTCTCTATCGCGTTGTGCATTTTGCTCAGCAGTTGATAATGCTCTTCTTAATTCGGCACTTTCTTCGGCAGTTTGCTTGTTTAAGTTAGCCAATGAGCTATAGTTTTGTAACTGAGGTTTCGATTTGTCGCCGATGGCAAATTCCAAACCAGCATGGGCATAAGCAAAGCGATCGTTTGTAGGGCCATTGAAACCATCAAATTTAGCCGACTTAACAAAGTTAACATCATAACCTAAATCTACATTGATACCCTTAGCTACGCCTAATTTTAAACCTGCGCCCACTGGTACAAACCAACCCTCTCTGTAGTAACCTGCATCTGTTGTGTTTGGGGCTGTTGTTGCACCCGACGACATATAACCGGCACCGGCTTTTAAGTATGGGATTAAAATTGCGTTTTCCTGGTTAATGCTGATGTTGGCTACATTCCACACGGCAGATAATGCACCCGACCATTGGATATTGGTTTTGTAGCCTGTATTCGGGATAAAGCTACCTGTACCTGTTGCAGCCCGCAGTTCTTCTACTTTACCTGCAAGGAAATCAGCCTGGATACCCAATTGTGGTAAAATTTGTTTTTTTACATAACCGCCGTAACCGATATGCTCAACAGGAGTTTCAAACTGATGATTAGAATTTCCAAAAATGGTTCTAGGGGTTAATAAACCACCATTTACACCTACCGACCAGGTGCGGAACTTGGTAGGAGAGAAACGGCCGGTAGCCGCAGGGGTTTCTTGTGCAAATAATTGTGATGATAATCCTAATAAGGCAATCAACATTGTTGATTTAGTAATTCTCGTATTCATGTTTTTCTATTTTGTAAAGATTAGTGTCTTAACAGTTTTTATCTCATACTGTTTGGCTGTGACTAAGAAAAAATCTTGCCAAAAGACACTTTTTTTATATAAATAGCCTATTTATCAGAAGATTATAGGCTAAAAAACATTTCACGAAAATGTTACGCAATAAAAGGGATTGCCTTCTTTTTTGTATAGTATTCTATACAAAAAGAAGTTTGGGGTGGGGATATTATTTGAGGGATTTTATTTATCTGATGGATTTTTCTTCCGGTTTAACAGCATTTCTATCGTTTTTTCAAGTCTGCTGTGGCGAGTTTTTTCCTGTTTTGCGGTTAAAATCCAAAGCACATATTCCTTTTTATGAGAATAGGCCAGGCTATTGAAGTAAGTATAGGCCGCTGTATGGGCTGCCAGAAGCGTTTGTAAATCATCGGGTAGTTTCACCGTTTTGTTTACCGGATCGATGTATTCGCCAAATTCGTTGGTTTTGATGTGATCGTTCCGCATGCCCGAAGGCTTTACTTCAGTAATAAATTTTAAACGAAGGGCGGTCCAGGTTTCGTTTACCGCTGCAGAAGCGCAGGGTGTTAAGTCAAAATTACTCAGTTCTTCCCAACTTTTCATTAACTCCAGGTCGGATGGTATTTTTGAAGTTTTTTTAGGGTAAAACACCCAGCATATCGTTTTCGTACCCATATACCCGATGTTATTTTTAATCTGGGCATTTAACTGCGTTTTGCTGGTTGTGAAAGTAATGAGTGCATCAAATTCAGCTGTATGCTGGTATTGCATCATAATTTCAACTGGAATATCCCCGAATATTGCGGCTGCGTTTTCAGGAGCATCAACTATTTTAACTTTATAGTTCGGTTTGATCTGAAGTTTTTTTAAAAACAGGTTTTCCATTTTAATGGCTTATAATCTCAATTTAGCAAAGAAATCCCAGAAAACAATTCCTGCCGAAATCACAATATTAAACGAATGTTTAGTGCCGAATTGTGGGATTTCGATGCACTCATCAATTTTCGCCATTACCTCATCGCTAACACCATCAACCTCGTTACCGAATATTAAAGCATATTTTTTGTTGGGATCTGGTTTAAAAGTATTCAGCATGGTGCTGTTTTCGGCTTGCTCAATGGCTACTATTTCATAACCCAATTTGCGCAAGGCATCAACTGCTTGCACAGTACCTGCATAATGAATCCAATCAACCGATTGAGTGGCCCCCAAAGCTGTTTTTTCAATTTCCCGGTGTGGTGGTTGGGCGGTAATGCCACAAAGTATTACTTTTTCGAGTGCGAAACCATCAGCTGTGCGGAATATCGAACCCACATTGTGCATGCTGCGCACATTATCCAAAACCACTACAACAGGTAATTTTTCCTGTGCTTTAAACTCTTCAATATCCGGACGATTTAATTCGTCTAATTTTAATTTTCTCATTTTTAAATTGATTCCACAAATTTATGGATTACAGCGATAAAGGTGTTTAGAATCTTTAGCTAAAATCTGGTTAAATGTTTTAAATTTTGGCTGGTCCACCGCCAATTTCGCTGATATAAATGGCGGCCGGGTAACCTATTTGGGCTACGTAATAATCCGTTAAGTGTTTTGCAAAGTCTTCTTCATAACCTTTTTCCAATAAGGCAATTGCACAGCCACCAAAGCCAGCTCCCGTCATCCTGGCACCAATTACATGCTCATAACCTGTACAGAAATCAGCTACTGCATCCAGCTCTTTGCCACTTACCTCGTACAAGGTTTTCAAAGATTGGTGCGAAGCGTACATTAAACGGCCAAATTCTTCGAGGTTACCTCCATTTAAAGCTTTTGCCGCTAAATGTACACGGTCGTTTTCTTTAACCACATGTGTTGCGCGGTTTAAAATTATTTCATTGTTAATCAAATGACTGTGTAAAGCCAGTTTTTCGGCTGTTAGTTCGCAAAGGTTGTGTAGGGTAATTTCCTCATTTAAAAGTTTCAAAGCTTCCTGACATTCTGCTACGCGTTCGTTGTATTTAGAATCGGCCAGTTCACGTGGTTTATTGGTGTTAATAATGGCCAATACATAGTTGCCCAGATTAACATCCACGAGTTTATACTTTAAGGTTTCGCAATCCAAAACAATGGCCTTATCTTTCTCTCCAAAAGCAACGGCAAACTGATCCATGATGCCCGAATTAAGTCCTATGAAATCGTTTTCTACCCGTTTAGCCATTTTTACCAGTTCGAGTTGCTGGTAGCCCAGGTTAAAAAAGTTGTTCAAGGCATATGCTGTAGCAATTTCTATTGAGGCCGAAGAGGAAAGTCCGGAACCAATGGGGATATTGCCGTAAAACAAGAAATCTAGTCCGTTAATCTCTTTGCCATCTTTTATCAATTCGTTAATAATGCCAATTGGATAATTTGCCCACACACCTCCGTTTTTAGTGTTTAACTGGTTATCAACTTCTGTTTCAATGTCGAAGTTCAGGCTTTTAAACCTGAATTTATTGTCGTTATTTCTCGCTATGGCTACCCATGTGCCTAAGGTAATGGCGCAGGGCATAACCAAACCACCGTTGTAATCGATATGCTCGCCAATCAGATTAACCCGGCCAGGTGTAAAATAAAGTGCATCGGCTTTTTTATGGTAATGCCCGGCAAATTTTTCCTCAAGATTAATGTTCATTTGACTAAAAATATTTATAAAAAGCGAGTAATAATAGTATGTTTGTTTATAAAACAAAAGCCCTAAGTTACAATTTATGAGCGTTCAGCAAATACCCACCGGAAAAATTATTGATGGCGAAGAAGTTATCGCAATCGAACTAACCAATAGTAAAGGCACTTATGTTAAAATATTTAATTACGGTGCAATCATCAGTAAGTTTGTAGTTAAAAATGCTAACGGAGAAATGCAGGATATTGTATTGGGCTTCGATAACATTGAGGGATATCTTGATCCCGCATATCTGGCAAATTACCCTTATTTTGGAGCTGTTGTTGGTCGTTATGCCAACCGCATAAAAAATGGCCGTTTTACTATTGACGGTGAGACCTATCAGCTGGCACAAAATGCCGGTACCGATACACTGCATGGGGGCGTTACCGGTTTCGATAAAAAAGTTTGGGATGTAATTGATTTGGTAGACGGACCACAATCGGCTGTTACCTTGCAATATGAGAGTGTTGATGGTGAAGAAAACTTTCCGGGAAACCTTATCGTTGATTTAACCTTCGAACTGACCGAAAATGATGAATTGATTTTAACCTTTGAGGCTGAAACCGATCAGGCTACTGCCATTAACTTAACCCACCATGGTTACTTTAACCTGGCACCAGAAGGTGGCAATATTAAAAACCATAAACTGCAGATTTTTGGCGCTAATTACCTTGAACAGGATGATAATTACTCGGTTACTGGTAAGTTGATTCCGGTTAAAGATACCCCACATGATTTTACAGAACTAAAAGAAATTGGCCGCGACTGGAATGAAGATGAAGGATACGATCAGACTTTTGTACTTGATAAAATTTACGGCGATTTATCACTGGCCAGCAAAACAATTGAATCAGAAAGCGGTTTAACTTTAAGTGTATATACTACTGAGCCGGTAGCCCATTTGTATACAGCTAAATATTTAGATGTGAAAAATGGCAAAAACGGACGTGATTATGAGAGTTACAGCGCTTTTTGCGTTGAAACACAGCATCATCCGAACGGAATTAATATTCCGGAATTTCCGAGTACAGTGTTAAGGCCAGATGATTTGTATACACAAACAACAGTTTACAAAGTTTCATTAAACAGATAAAGTATGTTTACCATTTCGAATATCCAGGCAGCAGCGGCAAAGATTAAAACCGGCGCAGATTTTCCTCAATTTATTAAAGAAATTAAGGCAATGGGGGTTAAGCGAAATGATGTTTATGTAAACAATGGTTTATCTATTTACTTTGATGATGAAGATAATGCACAGCAGGAGAGTCCGGAGGATTATCCTGCTTTAATTATTAACGAAGTATCTTCTGTAGAAAAACTGGAGCATGCTTTAAAAGTACACCAACAGGGTGAAACCGATTTTTTTACCTTCTGTAAGCAGGCTGCCGATGCTGGTGTAGAAAAATGGATTATTGATACAGAAGAAATGACCTGTACCTATTTAGACAGCGCTGGTAATGAGCTGGTGAAAGAAGAAATACCTGAGGTTAAAGTCTTTGTTTAAACATTTGAATGCTTGAATTTTGAATGAGTGAGTTAAAGCTGTGTCTGAGCCATCAAAATTCACCGATTTAGTCATTCAAAACTCAATCATTTGCCAATTAAATTCTCTCCAGAACCATTTTAATGGCATCATCTACAATTTTATTGGGATTGCTGCTAAACTCGAGTTTTACCCTGCTGGCTAAAATTGCGTTAACCGATAGTGCTTTGTGTCCTAGAACTTTAGCCAAAGCATAAATACCTGCGGTTTCCATTTCTAAATTGGTTATGCGGTGCTGGTTGCTACTAAAGCTGTTAATTAAACCGATAAAATCCGGGATAGCATTTTTGGCACGTACAATTCTACCCTGCGGCGCATAAAAGCCTGGTGCCGTAATAGTAATACCATGGTACATATTTTTACCTATGGTATTTAATAAATTATCATTAGCGGCAGTTAAATAAGGGTTTATGTTTTTTAGATGGCCAAAATGTGATTTCAGGTCATCCATTAAGCTACGTTCATCGCCCGTTAACTCATGGTAATAGTAATTCATCAGGGCATCCATTCCCAATCCATAAGATGAAGCCAGGATAGTGCCTATCGGGATATCAGGCTGTACTGCACCAGAAGTGCCTATACGGATGATATTTAAAGATGTGAGATGCTTTTTAATTTCCCTGGTTTCGAAATCAATGTTTACCAGGGCATCAAGTTCGTTAAAAACAATATCAATGTTATCGGTGCCAATGCCAGTTGAAAGCACAGTAATCCGTTTTTTACCAACGTAGCCAGTATGTGTTATAAATTCGCGTTTACCTTTCGTAAACTCAATTTTATCGAAGTATTTACTCACTTCGCTAACCCGGTCGGGATCGCCCACGGTAATTACATGATCTGCAATATCACCGGGCAACAAATTTAAGTGATAAATGCTGCCATCCGGGTTGATAATTAAGTCGCTCTCAGCTATTTTCATCTGATTATTGTTATTTTGTTGATAGCATAAACTACCGGGTAGGTTTAAATGGTTTGCAGGTATTTTAATTTAACGCCTGTTATTTTATCAAATTTACCTAAAACCTGGTTTAATTGGTTTTTTCTGATTTCGAATTTCAATGCGCATTGTGTATCAAATTGCTGCGCCAAAACTTCTATGTTTTCTTCCTTCACCAGCTTCATAACATCATTCATTTGAAGATAATCAAAATTAACTTCATAAACATCATTTACAGTTTTGTTTATAATAGTTGATGCTTTAATCGCTTCTATACTAGCAGTTTTGTATGCGTTAATTAAACCCGGAACGCCCAATAAAGTTCCGCCGAAATAACGAACTACTACTATTAAGATATTGGTCACATCTTCTGATAACAGGCAGTTGAGTATAGGTCTGCCAGCGGTGCCAGATGGTTCTCCATCATCGTTAATCCGGAATACCGACCGATCGGGTGTTAAGCGGTAAGCATAGCAAAAATGCCTGGCCTTAGCATGTTCAGCCCTTAAAACGGTAATAAGTGGTTTAACTTCCTCTTCCGAACGGATGGGATAGGCATAAGCAATAAATTTGCTCCCTTTATCTCGAAATATGCCTTCTGATGCACTCTCGATTGTTTTATACGAATCATCGAACAACATTTTGCGAAAGGGTAATGCAAATAACCGCGGCAATGGCCAGGATTATTCCAATGTAATTTATTTTTGTTAATTTTTCTTTAAACACCACAACGCCTATTAAAGTGCCGGCTATAATAACGCCGAGGTTCATTGCTGCAAATACGGTAGAAGGGTTTTGTGAAAGTGCTTTATGTGCTTTCAGGTAAAAAAGGATGTTTCCGAAGTTAAAGAAACCTAAAATCAGTCCGCAAGCCAGATTAACCAGTTGTAATTTGATCTTCCCGGAAATCGTCATTATGGTAACGATAACCAGCGAAACCGCAAATGCCATGCAGAAAACGGTGAAAAGTGAGGTAGTATAGGGTAATTCTTTGTATAAGGCAATTTGTTTAAACAGTACGTCAATTGTTCCAAAGCCAATAAATACCATTACCGGATAGATGAGGTTTCCTGTTTTTTGATCAGGATTGCTCTTGCGTAAAAAAGTTAAGAAAATGGCTGCAAAACCAATGGCCAGGCCAACTACTTTTAGATTGTTAAAATCTTCTTTAAAGATAGAGTAAGCAGCCAGTATGGGGATAAATAGCGACAAACGCTGAGCGATATCGGTTTTAACAATGCCAAGGCTTTTAACAGACGCAGCAAGGAACAGAAATATAGTGGGTAAGAGTATAGCCAGGGCGGTGTAAATGGGCCATGGCGCTGCGCTGCTTACTAATTTTATATCGGGTTTGAAAAAGAAAAAACAAAGTGTTAAGGCGGCAAAATAGTTTACAGTAACTGCTTGGATAATGCTGATTTGATAACGTTTGGCCAGCTTCAACAACACGGCTACGGTAACACTGCAGCAGATACTTAAAATAATGTATATCATTTATTCAGGTTGTTTATATAGATAGATAGTTTATCTTTTCCGATTTGAACCTGCTCTTGCAGGTTACCATTGATTGGAGGTGATGGTATGCCTTCGTTCCAGCTGCTTGATGATGTGAAAATCCGCGCTTCGTCCCAAAGGCCAGCATCCAGAAATTGTGTTAAAATGAGCGCGCCACCTTCGATTATTACCGATTGTATATCCATTAAATAAAGTTGGAAAGCAATCTTTTGTGGCAGATAGAATTGCATGTCTTCCATCTGTATGTAATGAATGTTGCCAACCACGTCGGTTTTAACCTCATTAAAAATAATGGTTTTAGCCTCTTCGTTATAAATGTGATTGGATTGAGGAACCTGTAGATTTTTATCAATTACCAGGCGTATCGGATTTCTACCTGGCCACTCCCTTGCGGTTAACTGTGGATTATCGATTAGAGCCGTTTGCTTGCCAATCAGGATGGCATCTTCTTCGGTTCGCCATTGGTGTGCAAGGCGTTTAGTCAGGGCACCGCTAATCCATTTCTGCTGACCATCACTTGCGGCAAAATAGCCATTGGCTGTTTCGGCCCACTTTAAAATAACATAAGGCCTTTGTTGTTGTATTCGGGTAAAAAACCTGCGGTTGAAATAGCGGCATTCGGCATCGGCAATACCACTTATAACTTCAATTCCTGCATTTTTAAGTTTTTCTATTCCTTTACCATCTACACCCGAAAATGGATCCCGGTTTCCGATTACTACTTTTTTAAGCTGATGTTTTACCAGTAAATCGGCACAAGGAGGGGTTTTGCCAAAGTGCGCACAAGGCTCTAAATTTACATAAGCGGTAGCCTGTTTTAATAAACTTTCGGCCTGGTTGCCATATTTATCAAACACTGCCTTTACTGCATTGGGTTCTGCATGTGCCTGACCGTATTGCTGGTGATAGCCTTCGCCAATAATTTGATTGTTAGCTACAATTACGCAACCAACCATAGGATTTGGACTAACCCGACCAATACCTAAAGCGGCCAATTCCAAACAGCGTTTTATGTAAAATTCGTCGCTCATGGAGGCAAAAGTAGTAAAAAAATGAGTCATGGAATGCCCAAAACAGAATTGATATCATCCTAAATAAGTAATTTTGCGGCCATTGAAACGTCAGGAGGAAAAGTGTTATGGTAGCTGTGAACTGCATGCATTAACCGAACCAACTGCTAAAACAAAACTGTTATTAATGAAAATTGGAGAATTAGAAACACTTTATCAGTTCAAACTTGAGGCGTTGTATGATGGTGAGGAAGCCAGTGCCTTGTTTAGACTTGCTGCAGAACATGTTTTAGGGCTGCCTTTCACTCAATTAAGGATGTTGCGCGATACAGCTATTGATTTGATTAACGAACAGCAATTGTTAAGCATGCTTAGCGATTTGAAGCTGGGAAAACCCATTCAACATATTTTGGGCGAAGCGCATTTTTACGGATTGGTGTTTAAGGTAAATGAAAATGTGCTCATTCCAAGGCCAGAAACAGAGGAGTTGGTAGACTGGATTATTTCAGATAGCAATTCCCGGTTTACAGCTGACGGTCTTAAAATTTTAGATATTGGAACAGGTTCGGGTTGTATTCCGGTTACGCTTAAAAAACATTTGCAACAGGCTGAAGTATCTGCTTTAGATGTTTCAGAAGAGGCTATAGCTGTTGCAAAGTTAAATGCTACGCAAATTGGTGTGGAAGTGCGTTTTATTTCGGCTGATATATTAACTTTTTCAAGTGAATTAAAATTTGATGTAATTGCTAGTAATCCGCCATATATCAGGTATTTAGAGAAATCTGAAATGCACGATAATGTTTTAGCGCATGAACCACATTTAGCACTTTTTGTAAGTAATGAAAACCCTTTAATTTTCTACAAAGCTATTGCTGATTTTGCGCTAACAAACCTAAATCCCAAAGGTGCACTTTACTTCGAAATCAACGAGTATTTAGGTCAGGAAACCGTTGATATGTTGATTGGTAAAGGGTTTGAAAACATTGAGTTACGAAAAGATATGCAGGGAAAAGATAGGATGATTTGTTGCCGTTTGGCTGCCGGTTAGGCACGTGGATGAAACTGCGTAATTACCTCTCTTAAATAATCGCGGTCAATATGGGTATAAATCTCGGTAGTTGTAATGCTCGAGTGCCCCAGCATTTCCTGTACTGCCCGTAAATCAGCACCACCTTCAATTAAATGCGTGGCAAAAGAATGCCTCAAGGTATGCGGACTAATGGTTTTCTTTAAGCCTGTACCTATGGCCAGGCTTTTGATTAGGTTGAATATCGAAATTCTGGAAAGCCTGGCTCCAAAGCGGTTTAAAAAGATAAAATCTTCATGGCCTTTTTTAATATTGGCATGCACACGGACTTCGTTAATGTAAATTTCCATCAATTTCAGCGCTTCACTTCCAATCGGGATCAGACGTTCTTTGTTCCCTTTACCAATTACTTTAATAAATTCAATTTGAGGGAAAACATTCGATAATTTTAAATCAGTTAACTCACTAACACGTAGTCCACAAGCGTACAATACCTCAATTATTGCTTTATTACGCATGCCTTCTGGCTTAGAGGCATCAATAGCAGCAATTAAAGCATTAATCTCATAAATATTCAGGGTATCCGGTAGCTTCCTGCTAAGTTTAGGAGCTTCAATTAATGCTGTCGGATCGTTGGTAATCACCTCTTCAATCATTAAATAAGCAAAGAAAGCTTTCAAACCCGAAATTACCCTGGCCTGGGTACTGGCCTGCATGCCCAACTCATTTAACCACGAAATAAAAGATTTTATATCGCTTGTATGGATATCGGTAAGCTGTGGAGTTTCATTTAATGAATGATAATACTGCACCAGTTTTTCGATATCGCCCAGGTAAGCCTCGACTGAATGGGCAGCTAACGATCGCTCGAGCTTTAAATAAGATCTAAAACCTTTAATATATGATTGCCAAAGCATGCTTTTATTTGAGATTTTTTATAACATTGCAACGTTACAACATTTAACGTTACAAGTGATCATGAAACCATCATGATTTTTTCGAAAATCGAACAGATTATGGAAATCATGGTAGCTTCATCACCTTAAAACAAGATTATAAACAGATGAAAATACAAATTATTAACGGCCCCAACTTAAATCTTTTAGGCGTACGCGAACCTTCTATTTACGGTAATACCAGTATTGAAGACTACATAAAAGAACTGAAAACAGTATATCCGGCTATCGAAATCGATTACTACCAAAGCAATGTAGAAGGCGAACTGATTAATAAATTGCATGAAATTGGTTTCATTTATGATGGAATTATTTTGAATGCAGGTGGCTATACCCACACATCGGTTGCGCTGGCCGATGCCATAGCAGCCATTAAAACCCCGGTTGTTGAGGTGCACATTTCAAATATTTATGCGCGTGAAGAATATCGCCATGTTTCTTTAACGGGTAAGAACTGCCAGGGTGTTTTAACTGGTTTTGGTATAAATGGTTACCGCCTGGCTATTGAAAGTCTGCTGATCTAAATTTCTAATTATATGTTCAAATATCTAATATTAACTGCTCTACTCTTTACCTGTCTGCTTGGACAGGCCCAGGAAACTACACCCAAAAGAACCATCCTTAACGAACAATCGGTTATACGAGGCGAAGATGGGATGGTTTATCCTTACAATACCTGGAAAAAATTAATGCAATCGGGTAAATACGGGATAAAAGACCGGAAAACCTTTACCGATAGTGGTGAAAAAGAATACCTGATTTATGAGCTCTCTGCCGATCAGAAAGCAGCTTATGTGAATAAAATGCCGAGGCCACGCGAAAGCGAATCTTTTAAAGAAGGCGAATTATTTAATGGTTTTAAGGCCAGCGACATAGAGGGCAATAAATACAACCTGAAAGATAGTACCGGAAAGGTGTATGTGATAAATTTCTGGTTTATCAATTGTCCACCCTGCAAGGCCGAAATTCCGCACCTGAACGAAATTGTTGCGAAATATAAAGACAATAAAGATGTTGTGTTCCTGGGGATTGCCCTGGATGAAAAGTATGATCTTAAATCTTTTTTAAAGACAATACCATTTGATTATCACATTATCAGTGGCGGGCGCTCTATTGCCAGTAAATATGATGTAAAAGGCTATCCAACGCATGTGGTGATTGATAAAAAGGGGTACATTAAATTCAGTACGCTGGGTTTAGGGTCGAATACGGTAAACTGGGTTGAAAAATCGATTGAAGAATCTTTGAAATAGCGCCATTGGTTTTTTGCCACAGAGGTCACGGAGCTTGCACAGAGAAAAACGAATCTTACCAGGGTAATTATACTTCCAAATTTGCACGCTTTGCGCCCTGCTTAGCGCATTTTGCGGTTAAATTACTTTAAAGCGGAGAAGTATTTGATCTTCCGGATAAAAAATGCCCAAACAACGCTGTTGTTAAATACGCCCTGATGTGTAGCATAAGGCTTTTGAAAAGCTTTCCGTTTCTTATTCGTTTTAGTTAGCGATTTTAAGAAATGCCAGTGACCTTTGCTTACCGCCATGGTAAATTTAGGTTTTCCGCTAAGCAGGAAGTGCCACCAGGCTACAAAATCGATACACATCCTGATAAAAATCCTGAAAACGGCATCGCTTGCAGGCAGGTTTTTTTGCATGATGATGAGGTTGTTCCTGAAATTAAGGTAAGTTTTAAAGGGATTCTCTGTCTGCAAAGTACCGCCGCCAACATGGTATACTTCGGCATCAGGGCAGTACATGATTTTATAATTTAGGTTTTTTAAGCGCCAGCAGAGGTCAATTTCTTCCATGTGCGCAAAAAGATCGGCATCCAGTCCGCCAGCTTCCTTCCAGCATTTGCTTTTAATGAAAAAGGCAGCGCCACTGGCCCAGAAAACTTCCTTGGTATCGTTGTATTGGCCTTTGTCCTGTTCGTAAACATTAAACAATCTTCCACGGCAAAATGGGAAAGCATAAATATCCAGATAGCCCCCTGCAGCACCGGCATATTCGAACTGGTTTTTATCGCTGTACCATTTTATTTTAGGCTGTGCAGCTGCAATTTGCGCATCACTTTCCATTAAATCGATAACTGGCTGTATCCAGTTGGGGGTAACCTCAACATCTGAGTTGAGCAGGATAAAATAATCAGCCTCAACACGTTCTAATACCTTATTGTAACCTCCAGCAAAGCCATAATTAACCTCGTTTTGAATGATTTTAACACCAGGAAAATTTTCCTGCACAAATAGAACCGAATCATCAGTTGATGCATTATCTCCCACAACAATTTGCAAGTTGTCGTATCTGGAAAGTAAAATTCCGGGCAAAAACTGTTCTAAATATGCTTTTCCATTCCAGTTTAAAATTACAATGGCTACTGAGGGACTCATTCTTTTATTTCGGGTTAAATTTCCGCTTGTTTATGGCTACAAGGCCAAATCATCTTTTAATAAATTTAAAAATAAGGGTGATTGCTATACTTTTTTCTGAGTCTCATTGTGCAATAAAGCAGATAATATAGTAATCTTGCAAAAAAATAGCAGCAGAAGCAGAAAGGGCTACAACAAGCATAAAATTACGCGAAGCTGCGAAATCCTTCTTTAAATCATTATTTTTAAAACGTTTCGGCTACAAACATAAATTTTCAAATGCAGAATACAGCTATACTTCCATTATTTTATCTTCCACCAGTTGGTTATTTTAGTTTATTGCAAAAACTGGGAACGGATTTTTTAATTGAAAAACACGAACATTTAACTAAACAAACGTACCGGAACCGGGCCAGTATTTATTCGCCAAACGGAAAGCTCGATCTTACCGTGCCGGTGGTTAAGGGTTCGAAAACGCATACCAAAATGAAAGACGTACGCATTAGCAACGATTTTAAATGGCAGCGGTTACATTGGCTAAGTTTAGAGAGTTGTTATAGAAGTTCGGCGTATTTTGAATTTTATGAAGATGAACTTTCGCGTTTTTATAATGAGAAATTCGAGTTTTTGTTCGATTATAACCTCGAATTGGTGGAATGGTTAAATAAAAAGCTTAAACTCCCGATTGTAATGAATACTACCCATGAATATGAGGATACAGTATCATCAGCCTTAGATTTCAGGGGAATGATGAGCCCTAAAAAGGAAGAAGATACGGTAAATAATAAG
The DNA here is from genome assembly GCA_965284455.1 of Sphingobacteriaceae bacterium. Taxonomy (GTDB): domain Bacteria; phylum Bacteroidota; class Bacteroidia; order Sphingobacteriales; family Sphingobacteriaceae; genus Pedobacter. The sequence continues at coordinate 1,759,825 of OZ260086.1, read as the reverse complement.
CCATATTATCAGGTATTTGAAGACCGGTATCAATTTTTGCCCAACTTAAGCATTGTTGATTTGTTATTCAATCAGGGGCCACAGGCTCGGTTATATTTATAATTATGGGTAAAAACAAACCACGTAACAGGCATAAGCACTACAAAATGCCGGCACCAGGCACAAGTCCGGGCTTGTATGCTATTGATGAAGAAGCTTTAAAACCGATTATTGTGTTGCATACTTATAACGATAAAAGTTATAAGAAAGTAGAATTGGAAAATATCAATAACATTGATAAACTGATTGAAAGCAAAGATTTTAATTACTGGTTTGATATTAAGGGGTTGGGCGATCCGGCCATATTCGAAACCTTATATTCCAAATACGATATCAGCAGGCTGGTACTGGAAGATATTACCAGTTCTTACCAGCGGCCAAAATTAGATGAGTACGATAACGATAAATACATTTTTTCGGTAAGCCGCCACCTTTATTTAAACGATGAGGGGATTTTAAATAACGATCAGATCTCTTTTATTCTTTCCGAACGTACGTTAATTACTTTTCAGGAAACCTATGCCGATTGTTTCGAACCAGTTAGAAAACGACTGGAAATAGGCAAGGGGAATATCAGGATAGGTGGGAGCAGTTATTTGATGTATGCCATTATGGATGTGATTGTAGATAATTACTTTGCGTTGTTAAACTTTTGGGGCGAAGAACTGGATGCGATTGAAGACCGCTTGTTCGATAATCCCGATAAGCGCATCATGTACGACACACAAGGCATTAAACGCTCATTGATAACGATCAGGAAAATAGCCTGGCCAGAGCGCGATAAACTGAACGACATTATCAGAACAGACAGTCCGTTAATTTCTGACCTGACCAAAACCTATATGAAGGATGCTTACGATCACTGCATCCAGATTATTGATTTTATCGAATCGCTAAAGGAGATTGCCTCGGCCAATATTGATATGAACCTGTCAATCATCAGTAACCGGATGAATGAAATTATGAAGGTGCTGACCATTATTTCTTCTATTTTTATTCCGCTAACCTTTATTGCAGGTATTTACGGCATGAATTTTAGTCGTGAAGATCCGGTAACGGGTAAAGTAATGCCCGCTAATATGCCTGAGCTTTACAGCCCGCACGGATACACGTGGACATGGATTGTAATGGGTATAATTGCGGTATTGCAGGTTATCTACTTCTGGCGTAAGGGTTGGTTTAAATAATGATTTTGTATAGAGATAATTTCACATTTCCCAGTTTTTGAAACTTTAATTTCCAAAAGGCTGGATAAATCATTAAATTAATTGAGTGTAGTCTAGCCCTGATTATTGAAAATAACCTTTACTTTTGAAACATCCAGCTGAAGAGATAAATGCAGTCATTCGAAATAGATAAAAGCGACGTACTGAAGGTTAAAAATGCAATTTTAGCCGGTGATGAAATTTTGGTAGAGGTTTTGGCAGAATACCATGCCTCAGAAATTGCGATTTTATTTGAGCGTTTAGATAAATCAGAGCAGCAGCATATCATTAATTTGCTGCCAGCCGAAATTGCATCCGAGATTATTTCGGAAATGGATGAAGAATCCCATCCCGAAGACCTGCTTTTTCAACTGCATCCCGATAAACGTACCGAAATTGTTGAGGAACTCGATTACGATGATGCGACCGACATTATTTCTCAACTCGAAGACCACGAGCAGAAAGAAATTCTCGAAGACCTGGAAGATGACCATGCTTCCGAGATCAGGAACCTGTTAACCTACGACGAGAAGACTGCGGGTGGATTGATGAACACAGAGCTGATCTGTGTAAACATTAACCTCACCAAAAAAGACGCTATCGACGAAATCATCCGTCAGAGTGAGGAAATGGAAGAGTTTTACACCATTTATGTGGTGGATGATGAGGAGATTTTTAAAGGCATTGTATCACTTAAAGATATTATCAAAGCCAAGCACAATGCTAAAATAACCGAACTGGTAAAGGTTGATGCTGTTTATGTACATCCCGATACCGACCAGGAAGAAGTAGCCAATTTAATTTCGCAATATAATTTAACCAGTATCCCGGTTATAGACGATCACCAGAAATTGCTTGGAAGAGTAACTTTCGATGATGTGATCGATGTAATGGAGGCTGAGAGTACCGAAGATATCCTTAAAATTTCGGGGGTATCAGAAGATGAGGAACTGAGTGGTAACTGGGTAGAAGCGGTAAAATCGCGTTTACCCTGGTTAATTATCAATTTAGGTACAGCTTTTTTAGCCTCATCTGTAGTGCGGTATTTCGATCCAACCATTAAATTAATTCCTTCACTGGCGGCGTACATGACCATTATTGCGGGCATGGGCGGAAATGCGGCCACACAGGCCCTCGCGGTAACGGTAAGGCGTATTTCGCTTTATGATTTGACCGATAAACAAGCTTACCGCACTGTTTTGAAAGAATTTACCGTAGGATTGATTAACGGTGCATCGAACGGTTTGATTGTTTTTATTTTTGCTTTCTTTTTTGATGGAAATCCGATGCTGGGTTTAGTTATCTTCCTGGCAATGACAGGGAATCTGATTATTGCAGGCATAACCGGGGCAGGTATTCCGCTAATTTTGAAAAGGGTAGGCATCGATCCTGCCATTGCATCATCTATAATTATTACTACTTTTACCGATGTTTTTGGCTTCCTGCTAATTTTAGGTTTAGCCAGCAAACTTTTACTATAGCTTAAACAAATCCTGATCAGAATGCAAACGACAAGACACGATTGGACAAAAGAAGAAATATACGAAATTTATAACAGACCTTTTTTGGATCTGGTTTACGAGGCTGCAAGCATACACAGAGCCAATAAAGATTACAACGAAGTTCAGGTAAGCTCATTGATTTCTATCAAAACAGGTGGCTGCAAGGAAGACTGTTCTTACTGCCCGCAGGCTGCCCGTTACCATACCGATGTAGAAGTACAGCCAATGATGCAGGTTAGCCAGGTGGTGAGCGCTGCTGTAAAGGCAAAAGAGGGTGGTGCATCACGTTTATGTATGGGTGCAGCATGGCGCGAAGTACGCGATAACCGCGATTTTGACCGTGTTATTGATATGGTTAAAGCTGTTAACGATATGGATATGGAGGTTTGCTGTACCCTGGGTATGCTTACCGAAGATCAGGCACAACGTTTAGCTGATGCCGGTTTATATGCTTATAACCATAATCTGGATACTTCTGAAGATGATTATAAACGTATTATCTCTACCAGGACTTACGATGATCGTTTAAATACCATTCATAATGTACGTAAAGCTAAATTAACCGTATGTAGCGGTGGTATTATTGGCCTAGGCGAAACAGTAGAAGACCGCGTGTCGATGCTACAAACTTTATCAAACATGGAAACACATCCGGAGTCGGTTCCGGTTAATGCTTTGGTACCGGTTAAAGGAACGCCATTAGAAAATCAACCTCGTGTACCGATCTGGGATATGGTAAGGATGATTGCCACAGCACGTATTGTAATGCCAAATTCAGTGGTACGCTTATCGGCCGGAAGAAACGAAATGAGCACATTAGAGCAGGCTTTCTGTTTTATGGCTGGTGCAAGTTCTATTTTTGCTGGCGATAAATTGCTAACTACGCCAAACCCGGCTTTTGTTGATGATATGGCCATGTTCGAATTATTGGGATTAAAAACCCGCGAGGCTTTTAAAAACGGCCGTCCGGCGAATACTTTGGTTAAAGAAGAAGCGATATAATTTAAGTCAGCAAGTGGCTGACTTTGATATAAATGAGAAAGGTCCCGGTTAAAAACCGGGATCTTTTTTGTTTAAAGGAAATTTTTCTCGAAGAAATATATACTTATTGTAGATCGTCATTTCGAGCGAAGTGAAACGTAGTCGAGAAATCTAATTTAAGATCTCTCCCCGCCTGTACGGGTAGGCATTTCGCTGCGCTCCAGTCGAGGCGGACTGTCATATAGGTTTGTATAAAAACCTACACCGCAGTAACCCTCACTTCAATATTCCCTTTAACAGCTTTTGAATAAGGGCAGGTTCGATGTGCCTTTTCGGCCAGTAACTGTGCTTCTTCATGAGAGATACCCGGGATATGTACATCCAGATCAGCCGAAAGCACAAATGAATTTCCGTCTTTATTAAACGAAACCAAAACTTTTACATTTGCTTCGCTTACATCTATTCCTTCGCGCTCGGCTATAGAACCTAAAGCTCCTAAATAGCACGGCCCCCATGCTGCCGCAAATAACTCTTCAGGGTTAGTGGCTCCACCTTGACCGCCTAATTCTTTTGGTTTTCTTAAGTCGAAATCCAAAATACCATCGCTTGATTTAATGTGTCCGTCTCTTCCTCCAGTAGCTGTAACTTCAGCTGTATATAGCTTTTCCATAATCATTTTCTTAATTGATTTAGTTTAACAAATTACAGTTGTCTTTGTTTTTAGCTGTGGTTAGACTGCTTAAAAATACTGCTAAGCGCATAATTGATGATAGTTGAAATATTTTATAATCATTTCATGTAAAAAAACAGGAGTTATATCCGCTCTTTTATCATTAAAACTGAGAATAAAAATGAATTTTAAAATTACGGGGTAAATTTTTTTGTTTTTTATTTTGCTTAAAATCAGTTTGTTGTGGTTTTTTGTGTTAAGGTTGAGTACCTGTAACATTTAGCTGTACTCATTTATCAGTATCGGGTTTCGTGTAAAAAAGCATGACTTTATCTTGACACAAAATCTCTGCACACACTAAAACGATATTTTTATATCATAACTATTTAAATCATCCCGTTGATCAATAGATTGTTTTTGATGTTGCTCATAGCATGTTTTGCTATGCCAACAAGATCTTATGCGCAATCCTGCCCGGAGAATATTGGTTTTGAAAATGGAAATTTTCAGAACTGGAAAATATTTACCGGCCTGGTTAGTATTGAAAACAATCAAACCACCCTTACCTTAAACGAAGTTGCTAAACCTGCAACTGGAAGGCATACCATCATCAGTAAGAAAAACCTTGTTGATCCTTATGGAGGCTTTAGTTTGATCCCGCCATCAGGAGGCAATTTTGTAGCTAAAATAGGTGATAACGGAACCGGAAGCCAGGTTGATGGTATTTCGTACCAGATGACCGTACCTGCAGACCTGCCGGACTTTACCTTAACCTACCAGTATGCGGTAGTTTTAGAAGACCCTGATCACGAACCTTATGAACAACCACGTTTTCTTGCACGTGTAAAAGATGTAGAAAAAAACGAGTACATCCCTTGTGCTTCTTTTGAGTATGTAGCTACTTCATCGTTACCTGGCTTTAAAAAATCTGCTGAATATGAAGGCGTAATTTACAAAGACTGGTCGGCGGTTACTGTAAATTTATCGGGTTACCAGGGCAAGCAATTGCTGATTGAGTTTATCAGTACCGATTGCGCCAGGGGAGGCCATTTTGGTTATGCTTATGTAGATATAAATAATGTTTGCGGCGGTCCGATAGCTGGAAATACTTATTGCAAAAGTGCCGATGCCCTAAATATGTCGGGGCCAAGTGGCTTTCAGTACTACAGCTGGTATAATGCCGATCGTTCGGTTAAATACGGCACAGGCCAGTTCATTAGTATTAAGCCTAAACCAGCCGATGGATCGAAGATTATTTTAGATGTGGTTCCTTATGCAGGTTTTGGTTGTCCAAGTACAATCAGTACCGTAATAAAAGGTGTTGATTATGAATTAAAGGTTTTAAATAAAGATGTGGTTTGCCAGAACAGTGAAATAGATCTGCTAAGCGAAAAGTACATCTTAAACCGTACGGCCGATTTTGATTATCTGGTTTATGAAGATAAAGATTTAACCAGCCAGATAGGTTCTGTAGTTAAAATATTGGGCGACAAAACCTTTTACATTAAAGCCACCAACAACAAAGGTTGCGAGAGTGTAGTGCCAATTGATATTGCGGTATATAAAGTGGCCAATATTACGGTCAATAATCCCGCTGCGGTTTGCTATTCTGAAAGCGTTGATATTACGAAAAACGAATTATGTGTGGGTGAACTGATCGGTATAAGCAAAACCTATTATGCTGATGAGGCTGCAACACAAATTTTGACCCATCCACAACACATTAAAGCTTCCGGCAGGTATTTTATTAAATTCGCAAACGAATTTGGTTGTAGCAAAATGGTTCCGGTTGAAGTAACGATTCAGGAGAAGCCACTGCTCAAAATTACCAATCCAAAACCCCTTTGCCTTGGCAATCTGGTAGATCTTACTGCTTTGAAAAATTTTGCCGGCAGCGATGTTACATTCAAATATAGTTTTTATGAGGACGAGGCGCTGAGTAAAGTTTTAAGTGATCCTTCACGTATTGATAAATCCGGAGTTTATTATATAAAAGCAGTTAGTGCCGCAGGTTGTATGGTAAGCGATAAAATAGTTGCCAGCATAACCAATCCACCTGTTTTTACGATAAATCAGCCTGCAACAGCCTGTTATCCCGACAAGGTAGATTTAACCAATCCGGCATTGTATACCGAGGCCAATGGTCATTTTACCTATACCTTTTTTAGCGACGAGGCCCTTACAAATCCACTTGCTTATCCTAAAGCGATTGTAAAACCAGGTACTTATTATGTAAAAGCAACCAACGAAAGCGGTTGTTTTAGCGCCGCTAAAATTGTAGTCAACTACAATGAACCGCCAAAACTTGTTTTAAGTCAGCCAAGAACTATTTTTGATAATGAATTTATCGACTTAACTGCGCCTGAAATTACCAAGGGAAGCAGCGCATTTGTTAAAGCTACCTATTTTGAAGATCAGGACCTGAAACGCCCGGTGCAGAACCCCACAAAAATGAACAGGGCAGGAGTTTATTATGTGGCCATACAAAGCGCAAATGGCTGTATAAGTAGTGCCCCAATTACCTTAACGGTTTTACCACAACCCAAAATTATAGTACCAACCGCTTTTACGCCACAAAAGGAAACGAATAACCGCTTGTATCCTTTTTTGGTAAGTGTTAAGAAACTAACCAGTTTCAGGGTTTACAACAAATGGGGCATTTTGGTATACGAAAGTGAAGCTCTTGTTAATGGCGGTTGGGATGGCCAGTTTAAAAGCAAAATGCAACCCCTTGAAACATTTTCGTGGTTTGCAGAGGGGATTGACCTGTTTGGAGGGAAAATTCAATCAAAAGGAAAAACTATTCTGATATTATGATGTACAAAGCCCTGATGATATTCTTTTTGTGCCTGGCTACTGTATGTTGTTCGGCACAAGACCCCAAATTTTCGCAGTACTTTGCGGCACCACTCTCACTAAATCCGGCTTTTACGGGCTTCTTTGATGGCGAGTACCGTATTGCAGTCAATACAAGGCAACAGTGGGGTAATCTCGGCGATCCTTACAATACCTACAGCGTTTCGGGTGATGTTAAATTGGTCGAAGATGAAAATTTTACCAATAACTACTTTAGCATAGGTTTAAGCGGCTTGTTTGATGAATCACTAAATAAAGCCTTAAAATCGCAATATCTCAGCGCCAGTGTTTCTTACTATCAGTATTTTGATGAAGAACACCGTTTTAAATTCGGGCTGGCTCCACAAATAGCCTACGTAGCTAAATATCTCGATTACAATAAACTTACCTTTGCTTCGCAGTATAATGGTGGTGGTTTTGATACTTCGATGCCCAATTACCTCGATTTAAAAAACGATAAAACAGCTTATTTAGACGTAAATATCGGGGTTAATTTTGCTGCAAATTTCGATAGGCTAAGCATTGCCGGAGGTTATGCACAATACCATTTAACACGACCTAAGGATGCTCTTTTAAACAGTAGTCGCGAATTTGTAGCAGCACGCCGAACCGTTAACCTGGGCATGGTTTACCTGTTAAATGATTATGCAGATTTAAATGTTACCGGGGTTTACAATGCCCAAAATAAAAACAAAGATGCCATTTTGGGTACCGTTTTAGGCTTAAAACCTGGCGAAGAAACCAAGGTAAAGCTTAATCTCGGCATTTGGTATAAATTTAACGAAGCTTCCTTTTTTCCTTATGTAGGCGCGGCTGTTGGCAATATTAGTGCCGGTATAAATTACACAGTATATGGCAGTAAATTATTAAGTGCTACGCCTCGTACCTACGAACTATCTTTTATTTACAGGCACAATAATTTTAAAGGGTTTAAAGTGCCTTGCCCCAGATTTTAATATGATGAAAGTCTTAATAGGTTTATTGCTGAGCTTCGCTCTGGCAACCACCGCTTATGGTCAGAAAAAGAATATCGATTACCAGTATTTCCGCGAGGGTAAAACTTACTATGCTTTTAGCCTTTTTAGCGATGCTACTAAAGCACAGGCTGACGAACTGCTACTGGATTTTACCACCAAAGCCAGATTTGGCAAAATAGAAAAGATTTTGATTAAAGCCGGCGGGATAGAAGTAAAACTGAAATTTAAACCCAGGGCCGATTCAATCCAATCTGACAATGCAGAACAGAAATTTTATCCAATCGTTTTTAATGCAAAAGATATTGTAGATAAGCACCTCGACTGCGACGGACAGATTACTTTTAAATTCGATAACGGAGAATCGTACACTTTACCCTTTAATGCCTGCCTGATTAAATAAAGGTTACAGCTTTATTTTAACCGAGAGTTTATAAATATCATAAGCCACTTTCTGGATCAGATCGAACTGTTCAGGTACAAGGTCTTCGCCTTTTTTAGCGCTTAAACCATTATCGTTTAATCTGATTAAAGGTACATTATCGATGGTACTGGTGCCTTGTAAAAGATTTTCAATAGCAGCATCAAGCAGGTAGTTGGTGTTATTGGCCATGGGTTTTAAGTTGTCAAAACTTTCGAAAACAAACTCATGTTCCTTGTTATAAAGCGAGAGCGTGGCCACGTAAGAAGATAAAAGATGGCTTAAAGAAGTGAATTGGTGTACTTCTTTAATAAACAGTTGCTTGCTTTTGGGTTCAGAGAACATTCTTTGAAACAATGAGGCCAGATTTGCTGTGCTTACATATACTTCTTTACGTGCCAGTTTATATTCCGTTCGGTTATAACTCTTTTCAAAGTACAATTTAATAACCTGATCGTAATAATCCTTATTGGCTTTTAAAATGTCGATCATGGCCTCTTTCAGGTTTTCGTACTCCCAGGTAGGGAAGAGCGAATAACTGGCTAGCAGCGCAATGCCCGAGCCTATAAACGTATCGTATATCCTTTCTCTGGCCAGCGCAATAGATCCCATACCTAAAAAATCGAAGAGAATGAGGATATAGGGCGTCATGAAAAGTACACTTACTACGTAATTTTTACGCTGAAAACTGTAGCAGCCAATCATGCAAATCAGCAAAATTACAAATAGGGTATTTCTATCGTGGATATAGGTAAGTACACCCATCCCCACAAAGGCACCAACGGTTGTACCGATAAGGCGTTGGTAATTGCGTTCTTTGGTTAGGCTAAATCCAGGTTTTGAGATCACGAGAATGGTGAGTAAAATCCAGTAACTGTGCGAGAAATCCAGAACCAGCGATACCACAAAGCCCAGTAACATCACTACGGTAACACGTAGCGAATGCCTGAAAGTGGAAGAACTGTAGGTTAAGTTTTCGGTAAAGAGTTTAAGATCGAACTTCTGGCGGGTAATAAATTTTTCCGTATCCACCTCTGCCTGACGGATATCTTTACTATTCCTGATTTTAAAATAACTGAAAATGGTTTTAACACGCGAAAGGATATTCTCAATGTTCACCTCAATGTTTTTCAGCGCAATAATTCCTAATGTATTGTATTCCTGGTTTTGGTTATTTTTTTCCAGGTTGTTGATTTTAATTTTTAAACGTTCTATTTCGATGAGCAACCGTTTGGAAACAACGGGTGTACCACCGCTTTTTAGTGCAAAAGCAATGTCATCTAAAGCGTAAGAAATTCGTTTAATGGCCATTTCATAATCAGGTAAAATTCCTGCTTTATCAAACTGATCATGCAGCTGCTGATAGTTATAATAGGTAGACATTACCTGCTCAAACAGATCGACCATATCTACAAATACCAATAACAGAAAGCGACCTTCAGGCGTCGAATCGCGAACAATCTCGCGCGTTCTGAAAAGTAATTCCCTAACGGCATCCTGTTTTTCATGCACCGATACCTGGAGCTGTAGCAAATCGGCATAGGTTTTTTCGTAATTGTTGTTTTGGTGGTAAAATTTGGCTTTTTCCCTTAAAAATTCGGCTACTTCTAAAATCGAATCGCTTAACGATTGTTGCACCAGCCGGAAGGGACGCAGACGATAAACAAAATAGCTTAAACCAGTATACCATAAGCTACCTGCCAAAACCAGTGCTGAGTGGAGCAATACTTCCTGCCAGGGCCTGATATCGTCGATACTAAGCACCATGATCAATAACACCGCGGTCCCAACAGAGGCGGCCCTGAGGCCATAGATGTAGAACATCGAAAATATAAAACTCGATACAGCCAGTAAAAAGCCAATAAAGTAATGGTTTTTGTTGGTGAGACCCGTAATAATAGAAAAGGTGAAAATAAGTGCCGTGGTAATAAGCATAGCATTTCTTCTGTGTACCATTGGCCCCGGACTATCAACTACGCTTACACACAAGGCTCCTAAAGATAAGGTCATGCCATATTTTAGCATACCAAACTGGGCAAATATTAAGGAAGGAAGCAGTACACCAATGGTAATGCGCAGGCCGTCGGCAAAATACGTACTCAGTAAAAAGTCTTGTATGTTTCGGATGGGTTGCCTGATCTGCATATTACAAAAATAACATAATAGCCATTCTTTTTGCTGAGATTGAAATTAAGTTTTTTGTTTTTTCAGCATTTTACGCAGAAAAAGAACAAATTGCTGGTAGTGAGTTCGATACGTTTTGTGTATAAGTGAAAAAGGAGCCAATGTTAATAAAACCAAAATAAGTGCATTTTTAGGGTTTGAGATGAGGTTTTTAATGTTTTAAATTGTTGATAACCAGTTAATTTAAGTTGAAAACTTTGTTTGTAAAAAACATTGTTTTTTCTTGACAGATAACGGTTTTACACCTAAATTAGATGATATCAAATACGAAGTACTTTGAATTCTGATAAAACGATCCAAAAGAAATAAAGAACCGAGAGGTGACAGATTTCGGATAGTTTACAAGGATAACGGTTAGTTTCAGAAAGGGTTAAACCGAGTAAGAATATATATTGCCATCGAGAGATTGGCCGATATGAAAATCGCACAGGCCTAAACAGAGATTATTGAAAGCTAAGAAGTTTACGGACAGAAGAGCTGGAAATAAATTTTCACGAATCGTAAAAGTTGCAAAACCTAACGATAACGGAAAAATCAAGGTAACAAGGATTAGATGCTTTAAAATACAGCTATGGTTGTTTTTAAAGTTAAAAACGGGGAACTTAATCGAAAGAAGAAAGTCCCCGTTTTGCTTTTTATGATATTCCAGCTGTTTACTATTGGCATCCTCAAATCACTTTCCATACATTTCTGCTTTCCTGAAAACTACTTGTCCAGATTGGAACTTCAGAAAAAATAATGGTATTTCGATATTAACCTGTAACTTGGTGCCAACTAATTCACCCTAAACCAAATAAATGCAATACGATACCATACCCCTGAAATCGTGTGCTGCTTAAATGATTTAATGATTATATTTTTTCAAAAGTATCCTAATACAAGAATTTCAAGTCCGGTAAAGGGAAAGAACTGGTGTAAAATTTATCATGAGCAAGCATAATTTCCCTGACGATAAGAGCACCCTCCATACGCTGTGGTGGGAGGCCATGTGCATGGGAGAGAAAGATGCCTTTCTAAATCTGTACAAGGGGCTTTACAGGAATTTAGCCGGATTCGGTCTGCGTGTTTACGGCGATTCTGAAATGGTTACCGATACATTGAACCAGGTGTTTCTCGAACTTTGGGAGAAACACGATAATCTTCCAAGGGTAGAGCAGGTTGAATCCTATCTCCGTACTATTTTAAAACGGAAAATTTTAAAACGGATTGCACATGAGCAACGTTTGAATAAAGCCATTTCAGTAATTGTGACTGAAGATGAGGCATTGCTTGAAATGCCCTATGAAGAGTTAATCGTAAAAATCCAATCCGATGAGCTGGTAAAAAACAGTTTACTTGCTGCACTCGAAAAACTAACCCCTCAGCAGCGGAAATTAATTCAATTGCGGTTTTACGATGGTTTGAGCTATGAAGATGTGGCCAAAAGAACACAATTAACCGTTAGAACAGCCTATAATACCATTTATTGTGCATTAAAATTTTTGAGAACCCAGCTTAAATTTTAGCCGAAATTCACTCACTCATTCATTCATTTTCGCACTCACTTTCTCCTTCAAAAACATCAATACTAGCCTGTTCAGGCATATTTATAAAATAAATTAAAAAAAAGTAAAAAATCCTTGGTAAAAAAATCACCTTTCGTGCACTGGTATTAAAAAGCCCGTTCCATGGTTGATGAATATAAGTATCCTGAAGATTTTTTAATGGATGATACCTTTAAGCAATATTGTGAAGGTAGCAATGAAAAATGCGTGGTTTTTTGGGAAACATGGATGGACAAACATCCCGAAAAACATAAAACAGTATACGCAGCCAAAAAATTATACCAGCTTTTAAGTGGTAATTTAAAACCAGTTAATAAACAGCTAGATTACCTCACTAACCAGATAACACCTGTAACTAAAGTTAAAAGATTCAGGCCTGTACATTATGCTATTGCTGCTTCTGTTTTGGTCGTATTGTTTTTAGGCTTAATGTACATCGTTTATAAGCAACCCAATAACAATTTGCATTATGCCGAAAATTTTACAGCTAAAAAAGGAGAGAAGAAGAAAATTACCTTGCCTGATGGTACTTTAGTATACCTTAATGCCGATAGTAAAATTGAACTTGGAGATAATTTCGATCAAAAAGACAGAAACGTTAAGCTAAGCGGCGAAGCTTATTTTGATGTAAAACACGATGCGGCCAAACCCTTCTTGGTGCATACCAAAGATTTTAAGATTACCGTATTGGGTACTGCTTTTAATGTGAAAAGTTATGCCAATGAGAACGAATCGGCGGCAACCCTGGTACGCGGTACCATTAAGCTTGAAGACAATACCGGTTTAAACAAAAATACCATTATCCTTAAAGCTGGTCAAAAAATAACCTATCACATGTTAATGGCACAGATTGATCCGGGTCAATTAACTAAAGAGCATCAGGACAGGCTACCTAAAATTGAAGTCAATAACCTTACTTTAATGAACAAGCAGGTGGTAGAATCGGCATGGACCAATAATGATATCATTTTTGTAAACAACAATTTTGAAGAGATTAAAGAACGGCTCGAGCGCTGGTTTAATGTAACTATCGAATTTAAAGATAACGAAGTAGCGGAATATGTTTACACCGCAAACTTCAAAAACGAAGACATCCTAACAGTACTGCACAATTTGCAACAGGTTAAACATTTTAATTTTAAACAGAAAGGAGAGCACATTACGATAACCAAATAAACAAACTAACCAAAATAAACCTGTATCAAAAAGAAAAAGGGGAAGTGCTCGAACACATTCCCCAATGAATTTTTTTGATCTTTTTTCTAATCTGGGGTTCCTCACTGGAAATGCGTAGCCCCAAATAAACCAATCAAAAAACAAAAATATGATTAAAATTTACATTAGTCAAGCCTCGCCATGGCTCAGGCTGCTTTCTAAAATCATTATTCAAATGAAGATTGCATTTTTACTAGTCTTTATTACATGCCTGAATGTTTCTGCAAAGGTCTTTTCGCAAGAAAAACTTACGCTGGATCTTAAAAATATCAAGCTCGAAAAGGCCTTACAAACTATTGAAAAACAAAGTGGTTATCGTTTTGTGTATAGCCCAACAGAGGGGCCGTTTAATAAATTAATCAATATCAAAACTAAGCAAGCCTCACTGGAAGAGGTGATGCGTGTTTTACTGTCAGGCACATCACTCAATTTTAATGTTCAACAGAACAACCTCATTACTATTTTACAAGCCGGACAAGCTAATCAGGATATCGTTATTAAGGGAACAGTACGGGATTCTACAGGTGTAGCGCTTCCAGGTGTTTCTGTATCGGTGAAAGGTATAAAAGGAATAGGCACTTCTACCGATGGTAACGGCGGTTTTACCCTAAAAGTACCGGATAATGCAACTATCATATTTTCGATGATAGGATATAAAACCCTGGAGGTATCTGCTAAAACTTCGATGGTAGTTACTTTAATGCCTGACGATAATAGTCTGGACGAAGTGGTGGTGCAAGCTTATGGCACAACAACCAAGCGTAAAACTACAAGTGCCATCAGTACTTTAGATATGACCAATGTAGCGCCTTTGCCGGTACAATCTATTAATGATGCGGTGGCAGGTAGGGTACCGGGCATAATCGTGACAACAAGTAACGGGGCACCAGGTACTAAAAGTGGTATTTTAATTCGGGGGCAGAGTCCAATTTTTGTAATTGATAATATTGTACGTTCGGCTAACGATTTTTCTAATCTTAACCCCAACGATATTGAAAGTTATTCGATTTTAAAAGATGCCGGTGCTACTGCTTTATACGGTAACCAGGGTGCAAATGGAGTAGTACTTGTTACAACGAAAAGAGGTAGAGAAGGGGTAATTAAAATTAATTATGCCTATAATCAAATATTTTCCCAGCCTACCTTATTTCCCGAAAAACTTAGTTCTTACGAACAAGCGCTTGCAAAAAACAAGGTGTATGCAGCAGAGGGTAGAACACCGTTTAGGACGGATGCTGAGTTAGAAAAATTGCGTACTGGTTCCGATCCTTTTAATTTCCCCAATACCGATTGGCAGGAATTAACCATGAAAAATTTTGCACCAGAGATGCGCCACGATTTAGCAGTTACATCGGGTACTAAGAAGTTAACCTATTATGCCGGACTTTCTTATTACGATCAGGGAAGTATTTTAAAAACCGACAACAACTACAACAAACGTACTACTTACCGTTTAAATACAACCAGCGAGTTTGAAAATATAAATCTAAAGGTTACAGCGGGTTTAGATGGTTTTATAGAAAGCAATACTCAGCCTGGCGCAGGTTATGGAAATATATATAGCCACATTCAAAATAGAACACCAGAGCAATTGGCGGTTAATGAATTTGGCCTGCCCACCACTCAGTCAGATAATCCGGTAAGGGAGTTGGATGCGAAATCAGGATATAATAAAGGTTTTGCTAAAATTTTAAATACCAATTTGGGTTTAGAATATGCAGCTCACTTTTTAGATGGTTTGAGATTTAAATTTAATGGTGCTTATACTACATACAATAACGTTGGTAAAAGCTGGAATTATCTTGCACCGGCCTATAATTTAAACAGCACAACGCCAATATTTGGTAATGCACCAGGTTTAAGCGTATCGCAAGGACAGGGAAGTACATTAACGTTGCAAGGTTATGTGCTTTACAATAAAACATTTGGCGATCATAGTATTGATTTTACCGGGGTAGCAGAACGTCAGCGAGACGAAGCCTCGTCGGTTAATGGAAGTAGGGTAGGTTATCAAATCATTTTTGATCAGTTAGTAGCCGGGCCCGCGCTAAACCAAACTGTAGGTGGTGGAGAAAGCGAAGCAGCAAGGGCAGCATTATTGGGTAGGCTAACCTACACCTACAAATCGAGGTATTCAGTAGAAGGATCTGTTAGAAGAGATGGCGACTATCTTTTTGTGCCAGGCAAGCAATGGGGTACTTTTTACGCTGTATCAGGAAATTATATCATTTCTGATGAACCATTTATGAAATCGTTAAAAGAAAAGCACATTTTAGACTTTTTAAAACTAAGAGGGTCTTATGGCGTATTGGGCGATAAAACGGGCGTTGGCGCATTCGGATATGTACCTGCTTACGGTATTAATGCACAGGCTTATGTAGTTAACGGAAATATGGTTCAGGGTACATCAGAACCTGGTAGTTTGCCAAGTAACACTTATTCATGGCAAACTATTGGTAACAGAGATTTAGCCTTGGAATTTGGAACCCTGAATAATAGGTTAAATGCCACCTTCGATTATTTTTATACCCGTAGAACGGGATTTGTAACCAGCGATCCACGTTTTGCACAAACACTAGGTATTGGTTTGCCACAAATAAACTTTACCGAAGGTGCGACCCGCACCGAAGGCTTTGATTTTAATGTAAACTGGGCTAGTAACATCGGCGATCTGACTTATAAAATCGGTGTCAATTTTACCCGATTTAATTCGCTAACAGAACGCTCGGCAGCAGATGATGATGCTACATTGAAAAACCCATATACCAGAACAACCAATACAACGGGTAGTTTTCTACAAACTGGCTATTTAAATGATGGATTTTATACCGATAACAGCCAGTTGTTAACCGGCGCTCGTCGCATCACTTCCATTAATGTAGGGGCCGGCGATTTAAGATATCTTGATTTAAATGGAGATGGGCAACTTAATGGTGATGATTTTAGAAGAATAGGTAGCAATACAACCCCGCGAACCAATTATGGTATTACGGTCGATCTGGCTTACAAAGGATTCTCTTTAAATGCCGTTGTACAGGGAGCAGGTAACAGAGATCGCTATATCGGAGATGTAATTCAGGGTGTAAGCGGGCAAAATCTACTCGTTTATGATTTTCAAAATGATTATTGGCGACCAGACAACACCGATGCTATTTTTCCAAGGGCAATTAGTGGCGATGCGGTTAATGGAAGTAACAGTTCGAGGGGAAGTGATTTTTGGTTAATTCAATCTAAATATGTACGGCTAAAATATGTGCAGTTGGGTTATGATTTTAAACAAGGCCTATTAAAAAAATCGCCATTTCAAAGTCTGAGGTTATTTGCGTCGGGTACGAATTTATTAACCTCGGCAAAAAGCCAGAAATATTTTATTGATCCGGAATCAGATACCAATAATTACAATTATCCTGTTCAGCGCACAATTGCATTGGGTTTAAGTGTAGGTTTCTAATTAAACTATTAAAAATCATGAAAAAAATTATAACAATAATTGGAGTTTTTACTGGTTTGCTGGTATTAGGCTCATGTAAAAAAGTGTTGGATGCAGAACCTTTAAGTTTAATCAGCCCGGATGTGGTGTGGAGTAGCAAGGCCAATGCCGAAACTTTTATTTATGGCACTTATGGTATTATGAACGCTTACACATGCGGCCTTAAAGGTGCTGAAGATACTTATACTGCAAATATTATCGGTGCTTATGGTGGTGCAAGCGATGCACTCCCGGTTTTTACTGAAACTTTAACCAATAGGAGCGATTATGGTTTCAATAACTGGGCATCTGTTCGCCGATGCAATGTAATTATTAAAAATGTAACCGAATCGGTAGGTATTGCAGATGCAGATAAAAAAACACTAATTGCGGAAGCCAAATTTCTAAGGGCCATGTCTTACTTCAGTATTGCCAGAAAAACAGGCCGCATTGTTTGGATAGATAAGGTTTTAACCGAAAATGATGAGCTTAAATTACCAAGTACGGCAAACCCTACCGAAAGTTACAGCTATATCATTAAAGATCTCGAAGATGCAGTTGCTGATTTACCAGCCACCAAAGTATCAGGAAGGACCAATAAATATGTAGCAGCAGCGTTTTTAACTGAGGTTTGTTTACAGGCTTTGGCATACAAGAATTACCCGGCAGCACCAAATGTTGCTGCCAGCGATCCATTGCTTGATAAAGTTATAACCAATGCCCAATTGGTAATTAGTGGCGGCTATGCACTGGATACGGATTACGAAGGCATGTTTAACGAAACCAAAAGTACATCAAACGAAATTATTTTCGCTGTATACAGAAAAGCGATTAATACTTCTTTGAGTAGTACGCCAATGCAACATCAACTGCCCAATATTAAACCAGAAACAATTACGCAATTTGGCGGCTCACCTTTGTTTAACAAACCAGTGCCTTTTGAAGTTTGGCCTGAGAACTTTCCTACGCAAAACTTTACCGACGATTATTTAACAGTTGATAAGGCCGACCCAACAAAAGTTGTTCCCTGGAACCAAACATCACAATATCTTAATGCTGTTGATGAAAGCGTGAATGTAATTGCGCCTTTCGCTAAATCCGGATTTCCTGATGATAAAACCGCTAAACTGAATAATGATGTGCTGGTAAAAATGGGACGCATTAAACCCGGAAGTACCGAAACCATGTTAACCTTAACCAATGAGAATAGGGATGCACGCTGGAAAGCTTCTATCATTAGCGACCAAAATACATTTTACGGAGAATTATTTACTACGAGCTTAAAAGGTAATTCGGGCAGGTTTTTGGGTACTATTAATGGTGGTGGATACGAAACCAGCTTAAGTAACATGTACTGGCGTAAAGGATTATATACCAATATCGCACCAAGTTACCTGAATAGTGTTAATACAGATTACCATTGGATTTGTATGCGGTTAGGCAGAATATACTTAAACCTTGCCGAAGCGTATTTACTTAAAGGAGACATAGCCAATGCTCTTCTAAACTTAAACAAAACCAGAGTTTTACATGGTAAGCTTCCGGCTTCAGCAGCAGGTACAACAACTCTTGCCTGGAAAGATTATAAGATAGAAAGAAGGGTAGAACTTGCAGAAGAAAACGATCATTACTATAGTCTGTTACGCTGGGGCAGGTTTGGCGGCGATGCAAACAATGGCCTGGCTTCCGGACAGTCGATTAGCGAGTTAACCGAACCCATTCGTGTAATGGACCTGTCTAAAGACGGTAAATCTTTCTCAGTAGTAACCGGACCATTTAACAATCAATATAATAATAGAAAATTCGACGCTTCCAGAAGATACCTTTTCCCGATTGCACAAGGCTACATAGATAATAATGCCAAGTTCGGTCCCCAAAATCCAGGATGGTAACCTTAAAGTAAAAATCATGAAACTAAAAATAAAACATATATCCTTACTGATGATGATCTTATCATTGGGTTTATTGTCTTCTTGTTTAAAAAAGGGACTAACTGATTACCCTGTATTTGATACCAATGAAATTACACTGGTAAATGTTGAACACCGTTTTAATGGTACACAAACGATGAACGGACAACCCATTGTAGCTTATCAAAAACTGGGACTGGCGCAACAGGTAGATCAGGCAAATTCGACAATAAATGTACAGATAACTGTGCCTGCTGCCAGTGGCCAGTTTACTGCTGCCGAGAAAGCCAAAGTACTGCAAAGTAAACTGTGGTTTTACATGAATATCTCAACAGCAGCAAGCATTTCTCCAACAGGAGGAACACCAACGCTTGGCGACCCTACAGATGCAACAAAGCCACTTAAATATGTGGTAACTGCAGCAAATGGCGCAAACAGGGTGTGGACCATTAATATAACCTCGTTTACAAATAATTAGTTAGTTAAGTTAGTTTAGAGCCGTTAAAAATTTTAACGGCTCTTTTTTCACACACACATTTGAAATGAATTAAGATGATTAAGGTAAAAATACTTTTATTGGGCCTGCTGGTATTTTTAATATCGGTTTTACATGCCCAGGTTTATCAGATTGATATTAAAAACAAACCTGTACCAGAACGGAACCCTATTCAAATGTCGGGAATAAACCCCGCAGGCACCCAGCTAGGTGTAAACAGTCAATACTTCACTAAAAACAATCAACCCTGGTTTCCGGTGATGGGCGAACTACACTATAACCGTGTAAGGCCCGCAGACTGGGAAACAGAAATTTTAAAGCTGAAAAGCGCAGCCTTATCTATTGTGGCTACCTACGTTTTCTGGAACGAGCACGAGAAGGAGAAAGGGGTATGGGACTGGACAGGAAACCGCGATCTTCATCAATTTATTCAGCTTTGCCAGAAACATGGCTTATATGTGTGGCTGCGGATCGGGCCCTGGAGTCATGGGGAACAGTTAAACGGCGGTTTCCCCGATTGGATACAATGCCTGAAAGGGCACCGCAGTAACGATCCTGAATACCTGAAAGCATCAGCCATTTTGTTTAATCAAATTGCACAGCAAACCAAAGGCTTGTTTTTTACCGATGGTGGACCAGTTATCGGGGTTCAGCTGGAAAATGAATATGCCAGCGGGCAGGCTGCACACATTAGCACCTTGAAAGCAATGGCCCAAAAAGCACAAATTAACCCGGTTTACTGGAGTGTAACTGCCAATACCGTATTCGATGATAGCAAAATGGAGGTAATTCCTTTACAGGGCTCTTATGCGTACAGGGGATGGGAAAGGGCTGGCGGAATGGCCACAAAAGACTTTCTTTATGGTAACGATCAGTGGATTATGACCGATGCACTGGGTAAAGTTTTTTACGATGTAAATAAGTTTCCCAGGGGATTATGCGAACAGGGTGCCGGCAGCCAAATGACTTACCGCAACCGCTTTGTAGTAGCGCCAGAAGTAATAGCAGCACATTTGCAGAACCAGATTGGCCGCGGGATGAATCTTGTGGGCTATTACATGTTTCATGGTGGTACACAAACACCTGGTTTAAAAGAACCTGGTCATCCTGAAAGTTACGATTTTCAGGCTCCGGTTGATGAATTTGGTTTACTTAGACCTTCGTACAAGCAATTAAAAGTACTGCATACTTTTGTTAACGATTTTGGTGCCGAACTGGCACCCATGCAGGTTTACGAGCCCGAAAAGCTGGTACGCGACGAAAAAAATACCAACGATTTAAGATATGTGGCCAGGGCTAAGGGCAACAGCGGCTTTTTGTTTTTAGGTAATACACAGGTACGTATCGGTATGCCCGACAAAACGGTTTCGATGCAGGTTAATCTGCCCGATGAAACCATTCATTTTCCTTCACTACTGCTTAAGGGAGAAACCACCGCGATTTTACCTTTCAATTTAAAAGTGGGTTCGGCTTTAATTAAATATGCTACTGCACAGCCTTTCGCTAAACTCGTAAATGGTAAAAATATTACCTTGTTTTTTAAGTGTTTGAATAGCGTAAACCCTCAGTTGGCACTCGATAGCTGTACGCTAAAAAGTAAAGATATTGCCGGCTGGAGAGTTACGCAAACCGGTAATCACTTAGTGTTGGCTGCCGGTAGCCGTACCGATTGCAACTTTACCGATGTAGGCGGAAACCACATCAAAATAGTATTTATTACCACCATGCAGGCTGAAAACGCCTGGCGAACCCAATTGAAAGGACAAGAGGCGCTTTTAATTACCCAGGCCGATGTTGTAATGCAAAAAGACCAGCTTAACCTGCAACAGTTAAACCAACCTGTGTTCGATATGATGGTTTATCCCAAAGGCCTGCAGGCTTTGAATACAGATGCTATAAAGTCGGGCAGTAAGCTTTTCGATACCTATAAATGGCAGTCGTCGGCTTACAAACCACAGGTTGTTATAAAATATCCAACCGATAAAACAGCTGAAGTTACTTTGAACCCTGCACTGCCTAAAAATGTAAACGATGTGATCTTAAATGTAAATTACCTGGGGAATGCCTGCGACCTGATTCAGCAAGGGACGATCAAAACCGATAACTTGTTTAATGGCCAAACCTGGCAAATTAGTCTCAATAGGTTTTGGAAAGAAGGTAACTTTAGCCTTAATTTAAAAGATTGGGACGATAAAACTACAGGTGTACCAGCCGGTCTGGTGCAGGAAATTAAAACCAAAGGAGCAAGTTTTATTTCAGTTAAAGCTGTTCCACAATATCAAACTATTATTAATTTGAAAAATTAACCCAATATATCGCTGTTTTTAAACGATAAAAAGATAAATAAAGCTGCTTTAATAATTGGTTAAAGCTATATTTATAACCACACATACAATGAAAAAATATATTACCCTCTTATTATGGTGCATGGGCTACCAGCTTTACGCCCAAACCATTGATGTTACCCAATTTGGTGCCAGGCCCAACAGTTTTGCCGATGCTACTGCCAGTGTCCAAAAAGCAATCGAAAAAGCAAAAGGGCAAGCCAATACGGTATTGAATTTCCCAAAGGGGAGGTACGATTTCTGGCCCGATAGTGCTATACAAACCCATTATTATATTTCGAACAGCTCGTCAGAAGTAGAATTTCCGGTTAAAAAGCAAAGGGTGGGTTTGTACCTTAAAGATTTAAAAAATGTTACTTTAGAAGGCAATGGTTCTGTTTTTGTATTTCACGGCAAAATGATTACCTGGGTAATTGACGGGAGCGAAAACATCAGGATTCAAAATCTTTCGGTTAATTACGAACGGCCAGGCATGTCGGAAATGACTTTGCAGGAAATTACCCCAACCTCGGTTACGGCCAAAGTACATCCAGATAGTAAATTCGCCATTATTAACGGCCAATTGGAGTGGTATGGCGAGAAGTGGATTACCAGAAACCACCATGCGGTATTGGTTCGGCCAACTGCAGGTACTTTATTCTACAGCAACTGGGATGTTTTTACTAAAAGCAAGGCCGAACAGATTTCGCCTTTCACAGTGAAGTTTACCGGCAATTTTTCGAGGTTTAAAGCCCAACCGGGCGACGTGCTGACTATTAGAGACCGTTACCGCGATTATGTAGGGGCATTTAATAACCGGTCTAAAAATATCAGTTTACAAAACGTGAATATGTACTCGATGCATGGCTTAGGTATCGTATCGCAATTTTGCGAAAACCTGCATTACGATAATGTTGCCGTGGCACCTGAGCCGGGGAGTGGTCGCGTAATTGCTTCATCGGCTGATGGCATGCACTTTTCGGGTTGCAAAGGACAGATTACACTTAATAATTGCCGGTACAACGGCATGCACGACGACCCGGTTAATGTGCATGGAACACATTTAAAGGTAAGTGAAATGGTATCGCCCAATATCTTAAAACTAAAATTTATGCACCACCAGACTTATGGCTTTAATGCTTTTATACCTGGCGATACCGTGGCTTATGTACACAGTGCCGCCCTTCAGATTTTTGCCCAGGGAGTAATTAAAACCGCTAAACTAATTTCGGAGCGGGAAATGCTGGTAGAACTTGAAAAACCTTTTCCTGCAGCATTAAAAGCAGGCGATGCTTTGGAAAATGTAACCTGGACACCAGCCGTAAAAATTACCAATTGCAGGTTCGAAGGTACCATTTCGCGCGGAACCTTAATTACTACGCGACGTAAGGTACTCATCGAAAACAATGTATATTACCGCACGGGTATGCAGGCCATCCTGATCGAAAATGATGCCATGGGCTGGTACGAATCAGGACCGGTAACTGATGTAACCATCCGCAATAACCAGTTTATTGAATGTGGTTTTAACAGCGGGTCGGATAATTACGCCATTAAGATCAATCCCGAAAACAGTGAGTGGGTTAAAGATTATTATGTGCACCGCAACATCCGGATAGAAAATAATATTTTCAGGCAGTACGATTATCCGGTTTTATCGGCAAAAAGTACAAAAGGACTCCGTTTTATCAATAACAGGATAGAAAAATCTGATTTTATGCCAGCAGGAAAAGCGCATCCGGCTTTTAATTTTTTAGGCTGTACCGGCGTACAAATTAAGGGAAACCAGTTTGGCTATGAAAAACCAGCAATACAATTGAAAGATATGGTTAAAGGAGATATTAAATCAGATATTAAGTTCGAAATCCCAATTAAAAATTAGCGAATGTCAATGGTAATTAAGTGTATGTATTAGCTAAAAGGATAGGTTATTATTCGCTTTTTTTTAGCGGGTTACATACTTTGCCATCTGCTATATTTTTTCTTACCTTCAGATTTTAAGGTTTATGGCAAAAGATGAAATGACTTTGTACAAAAAAGCTTGGGACCCTGGCAATTGTTCCTGTATGGCCGGCCTGTTTTTGTTTTCATTTATTATCATGGTCATTGTTTCCTGTTTTTCGGAAGGGAAAGAGGCCTTATCTATCTCTCTGTATGCTACGGCCATACTAACTTTTTTATTAGTAACCGTAAGAGCAATAGGTTATCTGGCTAAGCGCGAAGAAAAAACAGCGCTATTAAGGGTATGCGAAGAGGGACTTCACTACTATGAGCATACTGCCCTTATCCACTGGAAAGATATAACCGATATACAGATTATTGACCGCAAGCTTTCGGTTTCTGTTGGCACATCACCTGCATTGGATTTTACATTGAATTTATTGGACACCGACTTACAGGAAACGTTCGACGATTTTTGCCAGTTGCTTAACAGATATTATTATCCCAGGACTATTTATCTGTATGAATCTTCATTTTCTTGTGGCTGTTAAATAATTCATAATGAAACCTGAATATATAACGATATCACCTAACGAAAGATATAAAAATTATGCAGACGACCCTTTGTGGCAACGCATTTATGCCTATTCGACAGATAACGAAGATTTTGCAATCCCCTTTTCCCGGAAATTAGCCATTACCGAAAACTGGACAAGGCGGTTTACTTTACTGGCGATAGCAGAGTATAAGCGTTTTGTGTATCTCTGCTGCATATCGCAGAACGGCGCATCGCCTTCTGTTGTGGTGGATAAGGTATGGCATATGCACCTGTTATATACAGTAGAGTACTGGGGAAAATTCTGCCCCTTGGTTTTGGGGCGGGACTTACATCACTATCCCAATGTGGGCGGTATTGTGGAATATAATAAACATCAGGATTGGTATTTGGAAACACTAAAGCTTTATCTGCTTATTTTTAAAGAAAATCCTCCTCCTGATTTCTGGAGAATACCTAAAGATATTTTACCACACTTATTAGATAAGAAAGATCCCAATTCTTCGCAAAACAGCGAGAAATCGTTATACAACAAAATTACAGGTATCATAATACGTAGATTTCGGTTCCTCCGTAAACGTTAGATAAAGAAAGAAAAAAACTAAACAGGCATCAGGTCATTTATAGCGGATGAACTAAAGAACAAGATTATCAACCCAACCCCTCATTCAATTTTTACTTACCCCCCTGTTATATCCTCAGCGATCGAAATGGTGTAGGATGGTTAATGCAGACGACAACCAGTAGCGCAAGGAGATGATGTAAAGCTGGTCGGTGGTGTCCCCACCGACCGAAATAGTTTACCGGTTGGCGTAGACACCAACCGGTAAACTATTTCACATTTATCCCCCGTTTTTTAACTCAAAAGGCATTCTTCTAAACCGGGTTCCGCTGGCAGCGAAAATAGCATTGGCAAGGGCAGGGGCAAAAGGAGGTAAGCCGGGTTCGCCAACGCCTTTCACTTTTCCGCCATCGGCCAGTATATGCACTTCAACAGCAGGCGCTTCATTAATGCGCACCATCGGATTATCGTAAAAGTTTTGCTCTACCGTTTTTCCCTCTTTAAAGGTAATGCCGGGTTTTATTGCTGCGCCTAATGCCATGATGATGGCACCCTCTACCTGGTTTTTGACATTATCTGCATTCACCACGGCTCCAAGATCAATAACAGCAATCACTTTATCAATGCTAATGGTCTTATCTGGGTGCTGCGTTACTTCTACCACCTGTCCGGCGAGGCCAGCAAAAATCCCACACCGCTACACCACGACCTTTACCCTTTGGTAGCTTTTGTTCCCAGTTGGATACTTCTTTTAATTTAAGGAGCACTTTTTTGGTGTCAGAAGGTTTAGTGAGCATTTCCAGCCTAAAATCCATCGGGTCTTTTTTGGCTTTATAGGCCAGTTCATCAATAAAGCCCTCGTGGGCAAAAGCGAGCGTAGAGCTGGTAACCGAACGCCAGGCAGCCACCGGGATATGGAGATCGGCCCTAACGTAGGTAGTTTTTAGATTGGGAATTTCGTAAGCCTGTTCGGCAATGCCCTCCATCATAATGCTATCCACTTTTGTACGGTCGAAATTGGCTTGCATCGATTCGAAATAGGATGGGCTGATGACCTTGTGCTGAAAGGTGCTCAGTTTTCCATCTGCCCCAAAGCCTGCCGAAAGTTTCGAAAAAGTCATCGGCCTAAATGGTCCCTGCGTGGTGGTATCTTCTCTCGACCAGATTAGCTTTACAGGCACATCAACCAGTTTGGCCACATTTACAGCTTCAACAATGTAATCGAAATATAACCTCCGGCCAAAACCACCACCAATAAACTGGTTGTTCAGCTTCACATTTTCGGGGGTAAAGCCCACTTGTTTTGGTAAGTCATTGGCTCCGCTTCCGGTCATTGCGCTGGCCACTTGGGTCGATGTCCAGATTTCCAGCTTATCGCCTTGTACATGGGCGGTACAATTCATGGGTTCGAGGGTATGATGTGCCACCATAGGGGTTTCGTAAAAAGCCTCAAAGGTGTTTTCGGGTGAAATCTGTACCGCTTCAACCGAGCCGATGTTTTTACCGGTTACTCCAGGTTCAGCAGCTAGTTTACGCAAGTGGTTTTCATAATCAACGGTGTTAAAGGTTTCGTGACCATTGTTTTCCCAAACTACTTTCAACTTTTTACGCGCCTGGCTAACGGTCCAATAGCTGTTTCCAATAATAGCAATGCCTGTATATCTATATTTTCCGATAATGCGCTCTATCAGTCCAACTTTTTTAATACCCGCAATTTTCATCACTGCTGTAGCATCGTAACTTTTTAAAGTGGCCCCAAACACCGGACTTCTCTCAACAACAGCATACAACATGTCGGGCAGTTTTACATCGATTCCGAAACCAGCCTTTCCATTGGTCTTAAGCGGGATATCCTGCCTTTTGGTTGCTTTTCCTAAAATTTTAAAGTCTTTGGGGTCTTTTAGCTTAGGGTTTTTGGGTAATTCTATTTTTGAGGCTTCCTCAATCAGTTTGCCGTATGGAAGTGTTTTTTTACTGGTTTTATGGATTACTGTTCCGTTTTCGGCATTACATTCGGCAGCATCAACTCCCCAAATTCTGCTGGCAGCGATAATTAAAACCTCTTTTGCTGCAGCACCTACTTTACGCATGGGGAGATAATTGGTCCGGATTGAGGCACTACCGCCGGCACTTTGCCCACCGCCAAGCGCTTTTTCACCATTCGATTGTTTGATGATGATCTGATCCATGGAAACTTCAAGCTCTTCGGCAATTAATGCCGGAAAGGATTGCAGCGTTCCCTGGCCCATTTCCGGTTTGGTATTGAAAATGGTAATCTGTCCGCTGGATTCGATTAAGATATAAGGACTAAAATTGGCGGAAGCAATATCCATCGCCATTAATGGATTTCCTTTTGCCGACAAACCTAACCAAATCGCAAAGCCTGCAGTACCTGCACTTTTAATGAAATGGCGTCTCGAAATTTCTTCCATAGTTGTATGTTTTAATTTTGCCCTTTTCAGGTGTGTTGTTGAGTTAAATTGGTATAATCTGCCATCGTATCTATATCTATATGGCCCATTCCGAAAGCTATTGTAGCTACATCATTTAGGTTTTCAGCAATAATGGCCTTTGCACCGCTGTTGCCGATTAAAGCTAAAAGTTGTGCAAAATATTTTTTGGTAAATAATACCGGTGTACCCATGGTGCCGGCATACTGGCTGGCAACAATTCCCTTTCCGCTTATTTGCTGCTTTTCAAAAAGTGCTTTAAATATCGCAGCACTGATGAAAGGCTGGTCGGAAACGGATAAGATGACGCGATCCAAATCTGGATCCCTTTGCAGCACCACACTAAGACCGGCTACAATACTGGTTGATATTCCTGCTTCCCATTGTTGATTGATGATGAAATCTATTTTCAGTTTTTCTGCAAGTTGTTTTGCATGTCCGCCCAATACGGCCAGCACAGGTGAAAAACCACTTTCAATGGCGGCTTCCGTTACAATATCCATCAGCTGTTTCCTATTAAAGGTAAGCAACTGTTTAGGTTGACCCAACCGGCTCGAATTGCCACCTGCCAGAATAATGATTCCTGTTCTCATAAGCCAACATGTTGATGGATGGGCAGGATTTTGTTTTTCAATGGTTCTTTCGCTGCACCAGAAAAGAAGGCCTTAATCTCGGCAACAATAGAAACGGCAATTTCAGCTGCAGTTTCGGCACCAATATCAAGGCCAACAGGGCCATGCACCCTGAGCCTGTTTGGTTCGGTATCTAAGCCCAGCTCATCCAGCATTTTCAGGAGTTTCTTTTTAGGCCCAAGCGAACCAATGTAAGGTGTATTGGTGGCCAGTAACCTGCCAAGCAGTTCTATATCGTAATTGTAATTGTGGGTCATCAGTACAAATGCTGTACGTGCATCGCCATTGGTTACATCAACTTCGCTTGCTTTGGCAACCAGTACACAATCGGCCGTTGGGAAACGATCTTTGGTTGCCTGGGCAGGCCTGCCATCGATGACGGTAACCTGCCAGCCCAGTAAATGGCACATTTGAGCAAGTGGTTGAGCATCGTTGCCAGCACCTGCAATAACCAGGGCAATCGGGGTACTGATAAATTCGAGAAATGCGGTAACCTGCTGATTATCGAAAGTATAATCCTTAAATACTGAGGTTTTGCTTAGCAGCACCTCCTGAAGATCGTCTTCAATACTACTGTTTATTAGACCCTGGATATTTCTGAAGCCGGCATCGGCCTTTAAAAGTAATTGTGTACCGGCATGTTGCTGGCGTTCTAATGAAAACAGAACCGCAATAGCCGCATCCTCGCGCTTGCCGGCCACTTCGTTAAGTATAGCTATCGGGTTGATCTTCGCATCTGTAGTTAAGGGCTCAAAAAGAATATATACAATGCCGTTGCAGCCCAGTTGTACACCAAGCTTGGCATCATCCTCATCGCTGGTATCATAAGTAACCAGCCGGTTTTCCTGCAGGTGTATCGCTGCCAGCGCCTTGCGGAGTGCATCTCCTTCCAGGCATCCGCCACTAATGGCCCCGGTGAGCTGACCAGTTTCTGTAACCAGCATTCTGGCACCAGGCCGGCGGTAAGAGGACCCCTCCACCTTTACTACTGTAGCCAGCGCTGTTCTGATATTCGCTTTGCTGGCTTTTTGGTAGGCTTTCAGAATCTCAGTAATTTCGTTCATATCTGCTCAAAGTTTATCGGTTTGATAGCCAGGGCTAATATTTATTTGTTGCTATTTAGCAGGTGCATAGGCTCCGGTTTTAAGCCAGATGGTCCATTGCTTTTTAAATTCGGCATGACTCAAAGGCGGTAATGTACGACCTTCGCCAGGGTTCCAACCCGATAAAACCAGACCATCATCGGCATGTTCGAGCAACTTTTTCAGGTCTTTATGGCCATTTTGTTTTGGATCTACCAATTGTTTGGCCAGCTGATTGGCCGAGCGGCCCTGAAAAATCATTTTCATGTTTGCAGGCGGTAAATGCCAGTCCGGATTGCCTGGTGGCGTATGTTTTCCGGCTGTATTGCTGGGTTGGTGGCAGTTGGTACATTTCATGGCATACACACCCTTGCCATCTACACCGCGGCGCGGACTCATGGTATGCAGGTGACTGTCATCGCCCTGCAAAGGAATATCGCCACTGGGATGGCAGTTCATACACCGCGGACTCTTGAGTACGCGGTATACCTTTTTGAAAGCTGCAACCGAGGCCACACTATCTTTAACCATAGCAGGTGTAGTAATGGGTTTAACATCGTGATGAAGCGTAAAAGCCATAAGGGTTACCAACGAGAGGATTATCCCCATTACGGTTGCTATGCGCAGGGCACTCGCATGCCCTTTGGTAAAATTTGAAAACTTTATCCTCATCCTTTACTTTCTCCTTTCTTTTGCAGCTCGGCGGCCAGGTGAATCGCTTTACGGATCCGGAGGTAAGTGCCGCACCTGCAAATGTTACCGGCCATGGCCTGATCAATGTCGGCATCGCTGGGGCTGGGGTTCTCGCGCAACAATACCGCCGCCGACATGAGCTGACCTGAATGGCAATAGCCACACTGCGGAACATTTACCTCATTCCAGGCCAGCTGTAAAGGATGATCGTTATTTTTAGATAAGCCTTCAATCGTTCTGATTTTTTGCCCCTGGGCACGGCTCACCTTGGTAATGCACGATCTCACAGCCTCGCCATTGAGGTGTACCACACAGGCTCCGCATTGCGCTACCCCGCAACCATATTTGGTACCGGTTAAGCCAACCAAATCGCGTATGGCCCAAAGTAAGGGCATATCAGGATCGGCATCAATGTCGAAATTCTGGTCATTAACGTTTAATGAAATCATAAGACTCGTTTTATGTTTTGTTAATTACTGCAGCTGCTGCACTGCTTAACTGCGTCGGGATGAGCTAACAACAGTTAAACTTTGTTTAATGTTCTAATTTACAATTTTGAACTGTAAAAGTTTGCCGATCGGTAATTTTGGTACAAAGACCAGTAATTGGGGTAGCTGGCTTGTAAACGCAGGATTATTGATCTACACCAAAGGCATCCCGTTGGATGCCTTTGGTGATATTATTTTGTCAGAATTGAAAATATGAATAGGGTAAAACTCAAATTAACCCAGTTTTTTTCTTAGCCATTTTCGTACGGGTTCATGATACCATTTCAAAGTGATGTAAGCCAAAATAATGCTGCCGGTTAAAATCAACAAGGCATAAGGCCAGGCCTGAACTATGGTAGTACCCTTATTGTTACTGATCCAGGCGACATAAAAATACACCAGCGGATAATGCACCAGGTAAAGCGGGTAGGAAATATCACCTAGAAATTTGCATATCCGGCTTTCCATCTGACTATGTATTACGCCACTGGCCCCCAGGTAAACGATGAGCGGAAAAATAAGGATGATACATACGGATTCATATATTCCGTTCATCCAAAGATGTTCGGAACCACCTATGCGTGGCATATATAAAACAATGGCAACCAGCAGGCTACACCATAAAAACGCTTGTTTAATGTGCGTGGGTTTCGCTATCCGTGAGAGTAGCAAACCCGCAAAGAAAGGAAACATGGTGCGCGTTATACCTACACGAACCTGCTCTACGTTTAGTGTCCACCCTCCGCTAACATCGCCATTAGGGCTGGTAATGGCCAAATGAGCCAGTGCTACCGCTGCAATTAATACCAAAATGCTCAGTGCTGTTTTAGAGAACTTTCTGACACCGATAGCGTACAGGATATTGGCAATGTATTCGAAAAACAACGACCAGCCCACGCTGTTTAGCGGATGCATTTCTTGCCAGCCGCGTATATCCTGCGATAGGGGAACAGGCAGTATGGTGTAACCAATGAGCATTACCAGTAGCATTTTCCATAGGGGAATGGTGTGGATGAGTGGCCAGATGGTTGAATAGGTAAAATAGAAACCAATTGCGCCGAGGGTCATCCCTAATACCACCATGGGTTGAAGCCTTTCGATGCGGCGCCTAAAGAAAGTACCCACAGTCATTTTATTCCAGCGGTCGTCGTATGCATATCCGATTACAAAACCCGATAAAAGAAAGAAAAAATCGACAGCCAGGTAGCCATGGTTAACCAGGAAATCGAGGTGTCCGGTGCCTAGTGGCTCAGTTTTCGCTTATAAATGGTTATTTGTTGAATTTGTAAAATTAAATAAATCATATAGCCGAATTCGACTAATCGTATCAAAATTCCCACAAATAGTCTCATTTTTAAAGAAAGGGAAGGGCAGGATGCCACACTGATGTACCGGGCACAGAGATCTCAGGCACGATGATTTAAGTCAACGTTTATCTTTCATCGAAAGCAAAACCTGGTACCGGAACAATATTCCGTGTTTTTGAAAAAGTGCCCCAACGGGGATTTAAAAGTACTCCGGAAGACTAAATTGGTCTTCTGAGGTACAAAAAGGTACTTCGGAAGTAAAAAAAACACCCGGAAGTACTAAAAGGTAATTCCGAACGTCGGCGAATACACGCTGAAGTACTAAAAGGTGGCTCAGCGCGAGAATGAAGAACCTCAGTGATAGAAAAGGGTAGTTCAGAGGTTCGGTGAATACACCCGGAAGTATTAAAACGCAGCTCA
The DNA here is from genome assembly GCA_965284455.1 of Sphingobacteriaceae bacterium. GTDB lineage: Bacteria > Bacteroidota > Bacteroidia > Sphingobacteriales > Sphingobacteriaceae > Pedobacter. The sequence goes on along the minus strand of OZ260086.1, from coordinate 1,727,904 downwards.
GACCAATGGCCTGTTCAATAAACTGTGTCAAAAAGAGAATTAATAACTAGAGGCTGCATTTGCTTTGTTAAAAAACAAATAATCACTAATTAAAAAAACTGTAAGCTCCCCTGTTTTTCAGACCATTCAAAAGTATAATTTGGTCCTCAACTTTCCTGCAATAAATCGATGGGAGATTTGAAGTTCAATGCCTGGTGTGGTCGATGGTAATTATAGTCCATCATCCATTCCTCTACCTTTTCCCTCACATCATCCAACGAATGAAATATGTAGGCATTTAACAATTCTCTTCTGATGCTTCCATTGCATCTTTCTATATATGCGTTCTGTGTTGGTTCTCCAGGCTCGATAAAAAGCAGTTCTACATTGTTTTCCTTCGCCCATTCATCCAGCTTGTGTGAGATGAATTCTGGCCCATTATCCATTCTTATCATCTTTGGTAGCCCTCTATATTGTTTGAGTTCATCCAATGCCCTGGTAACCCTCAATGCTGGAAGTGAATAATCTATTTCCATAGCAAGTATCTCTCTGTTGTAATCATCGGCAATGTTCAGCAATCTAAATTTCCTCCCATTCCAAAGCGAGTCACTCATAAAATCCATAGACCACACCTCATTTACAGTTTCCGGCACAAATAATGGCTTTTTGACTCTTTCTGGTAGTCTTTTCTTTGCCCTGCGCCGAATATTAAGCCTCATCGCGGTATAAACCCGATAAACCTTTTTATGGTTCCATGTAATTCCTTTTCGACGTAACCGGTAGTAGCATTGCCAGAAGCCTATGGAAACATGCTTTTCAATTAGAAGAGAAAGTGCATTAACTATTTCGCTGTCATCGCGCCGTTTGCGTCTATAGTAATGATTGCTCCGGTTTAACCCGACACATTGACAAGCCTGACGATGGCTAATCCTTTTCACCATCTCATCCACTAAACCACGTTTTTCGTCAGGCGTTAAAGCTTTTTTTCCACCGCCTCCTTGAAAACTTCGTGCACAAGGCTGAGATTCGCATACATTTTTTTCAAACGCGCATTTTCCTCCTCTAATGCCTTGAGCTTGGATAACTCTTTCACTTCCATTCCTCCGTACCTCTGACGCCATTTATAAAAGGCTGCGGTGCTAATCCCTAACTCTCTGCAGAGATCGTGTACATTTTTGCCATTCTCATGTTCTTTGATGGCTTTTACAATCTGAGATTCCGTAAACTTGATTCTTTTCATATTACCAATTAAAATTAATAGTTTTTTCTAATAGCCTCGCTGCGCTCGGTCTAGAATTATACTTTTAACTGGTCTGAATTTTGGGAAGTGCACACCATCAGGTAGCATAATATCCATGATGATTACATCTGGTCTTTGGCATTTTAAGCTTTCCTTGAAAGAGGTAGCGTTGGAATACGCTCGAACTTCATAGGATTCCTCTTGCAATAGATGAACGAACAGCTCTCTCAGGTCATCATTGTCCTCTAGAACAAAAACATACTTTTTTGTCATCCTTATCCTCGATTTATAATTGAACAGTTAATAAACTATCAAAAGGATAGGTTTGTTTTGGTTTTAGTTATTTTTAATGAATCACTATGATTTTTGTCAGTTGATTTTTATCCAAGAGATCATTAAAATCTAGTGCTTTTTACTGCATATTTTCATTACTTTGATTGTGAGTACGACATTTTTCTAACTAAATGAAGAAAATCAAGGGAGTGCTTGTCTATTTCTATCATCCAAATTGACAGTTGTTATCTGTACAATAACAGCCGTTCAATAATCCATTACCTCCATTGACTTAATTAGGCAATAAAGTGAATAAATTTATTTGCATTTTTATATTACAATAAACTTATCAAATTGGCAAAGATAAAACCGTCTGCAACTTTTAAAATAGCAATTATTTTATTGGTTTTCGCTTTTAATTTCCCTGCATCAGGGCAAAGTACAACTGTTCTAGACGGACTGCTATCCGATTTGAATAAACCAAACCAGTATGATACTACCAAAGTAAACGCACTGATCAAATTATCTTCATTCTATTATGGGAACAATCCTGTTAAGATGCTGGATTATGGGGTACAGGCGGTAGAGGTGGCACAGAAAGCAAATTTTAAAATAGGTTTGGCAAAAGCTTATCGCCAATGCGGGATAGCCAAATACACGCAGGGTAATTTTAAGGACGCATTGGACTATTTTTCAAAGGCCTTGGCTACAAATGAGCAAATTGATAATAAACCAGGGATTATCGCCTGCCTATCAAATTTGGGAAGTGTAAACATGGTGCAGAATAATTATCCGGTAGCACTGGATTATTTTCAAAGAGCCATACGCAAGGGGCAACAGATCAACGACCAGTTGACTACGGGTATCAGCTATGGCAATATCGGTGTGATCTATAGCGAAATGAAGAACTATGACATGGCACTAAAGCACTTTCAGGGTGGTTTGGATATCCATACCAAAATAAACTATGGCATTGGCATAGCAACGGGTCTAGGTAATGTAGGTAATGTTTATTTTAAGTTAAAGAACTATGATAAGGCATTGGAATATTACCAAAAAGCATTGGAGAAAAACATTGCGCTAGAAAGTAAATTCAATATGGCAAGAGAATATGGCAATGTGGCAAATGCGCAGAGCGAACTAAAACAATATCAATTGTCATTTGCCAATTTCCAAAAAGCATTACAATTAAACGAAGAGCTCAAAAATAAAAAGGGTATCGCCGTAAATCTCCAGGGCATTGGCAACTACTATTTCCTTTTGGGCAAATACGACGAGGCATTGGATTATACCAGAAGAGCCAACGGCATTGCCACAGAAGTTAATGTGTTTGATGTACAAAAGGAAACCTATAGTACATTGAGCGATATTTATGAAAAAACCGGCAAATTGGACAGCGCTTACATCAATTTCAAAAAGTTTATTGCAGTTAGAGACCGTATTGAAAATGAGGACAACAAAAAGCAGATTACCCGCTTGGAAATGAAATACGAATTTGATACCAAAGAAGAAAAATATAAGAATGAGCAGCTTTTAAGCAACGAACGTTTAAACCAGCAACAGCTGATGTTGGATCTTAACCAATCTAAACTGAATGAGAGCAATAAGGAAAGGGACCTGGTCAGGCTCAATTATCTTAAAACACAATCTGAATTGAAGAATGAGCAACTAGAAAAAAAGACGCAGGAGAAACAATTGACATTGGCTGAAAGGGAAAAAGATATTCAATCAGAAAAATCAAAATCGCTATTGCAGACCAAAAAACTGAATGAACTGCGGATCAAGCAATTGTGGTTGTATGGTATTTTAAGTATCATCGGCCTTGCTGGTATATTGTCCTTTTTTATCAATCATTACAGGATAAAATCGTTAAAGGCCAATAACGACCTTAATGATCAGAAGGTCAAGAGGATGGAAGAAGAGATGAGGTTGAAAAATAACATCAGAGAAGCTGAAATGCAAACCCTGCGCTCGCAAATGAACCCACATTTTATTTTCAATACGTTAAACTCCATCAATAGTTACATCATCGAAAATAAACGAGAGGTAGCTAGCGAATATCTAACCACTTTCTCTAAGCTGATGCGCAATATCCTTGATCTTTCCAAACATGAGATCATCACCTTGGAAAAGGAAATCTCTACGCTTAAACTATATATGGAACTGGAGGCTTTAAGGTTGGAAAACAAGTTTGATTACACGATCATTTTGGATAAAAAAATTGAGCCCGAGTTGGTTAAAATCCCACCTCTGATTATCCAACCTTTTGTAGAAAATGCCATTTGGCATGGTCTGCATAATAAAAAAGAGAATGGGCATATTTTTATCAGGGTGGATGAAAAAGATAAAAACCAGCTATCGGTAACTGTAGAAGACAACGGAATTGGAAGAAAAGCATCCTCACTGTTAAAGAAACAACAGTTAAACCATAAATCGTACGGTATAGAAATTACAATGAACAGGTTACAACTATTAAATGAGCATAACGGAGTTGAAGTTATTGACCTTTACAACAACGAAAATGTAGCGACGGGAACAAGAGTAGAAATCAAAATTAATATCGATTAGTATGATAAAGGCAATTATTATTGACGACGAAAAACATTGCATTGTAACGTTAAAACACCTGCTCAAACAGTTTGATACCATTGATGTGGTGGCCACCACGCAAGACAGTACAGACGCCAAAAGACTGATAGAAGAACATCAGCCTCATCTGGTTTTTTTGGATATTGAAATGCCAGAAATGAATGGTTTTGATATCATCAATCAGTTCGAAAACCCAACATTTAAAGTGATTTTTACTACCGCTTATGATCAGTATGCCTTAAAAGCTTTACGGCTAAATGCGCTTGATTATTTGTTGAAGCCCATCGATAAAAAAGATGTTAGCCTAGCGTTGGATAAATATAAAAACCAGGAACTGGTCATATCTAAAGATCAGGTACAAAACCTTCACCTTTTTACAAATGGCAAAATGCAGGATACCATTGCGCTTTCCACCCAGCAGGGGCTGCTTTTCGTTAAAATAGATGATATCATGTATCTGGAGGCCGATAGTTGTTACACGCATATTGTAATGAGCGATAAAACCAAACATTTGGCCAGCAAAACGATGGCCACTTTTGAGGAGGTGTTGTTAGATAATTCGCTGTTTTTCAGGGCGCACAAATCGCATATGGTCAACCTAAAATTTATTAAACAGTATATCCGTGGCGAAGGTGGCGAATTGATCATGCAGGATGGTAATTATATATCGCTGAGCAGGAACCGGAAACAAGAGTTTTTAAACCTTTTTAAAAAGGTGTAATGGTTATTCGCAACAGAAAACTGATCGGATTAATTTCGACAATTGTTGGTTTGGCAGTTGTCATTATTTGGGGAAATATCCTGTTCAAGATCGTATCACTTCCTATCAGTGGTACAACTACACAAGCCAAAGTGATAGGTTATAAGGCCAACCGTGGTTACGGTGCAAGAATGGTTAGTACGCCAACATCCTTAAAACATTTCGCATCGGGCAAAAGCCCATATTTTGTTTTTTTATCTGCCAAAGGCGATACGGTTAAAAACTATAGCAATGCACCACAGATCTTTATCCTCTTTAATTATGCCATAGGCGATAAAATCGAAGTTGCCTATCCACACAATAGACCAGAGCAAGCGGTAATTATGAACTGGAGAGAATTTCCGGGAATTATGCTGATGCTCGCTTTTGGATTTTTGCTTTTGGTTGTTGGCAAAGATTATCTTTTTAAACGTCCCACAAAATGAAACGAGCTTTGTTTTTTATTTTCCTGTTCACACAAATGTGTGGTAATGTTAATGCCCAAAGTAAACTACAGGTAGATTGCAACACCATTTTTATTGGCATTGATAGTATAACGTACGATCTGCTTTTTGCAAATAAATACGTAAAAGATACACTCTTTATTTGCAGGCAGGTTTCCGGACAGACCAATAAGGATGCCTACACTGGCAAATACCTCATCGGCGAAAGTGCCACTATCGAGTTTTTTCGCCCAAAACCAACAGGAAAATTAGGCGATAAAATTGGCGATGTTGGCGTTGAGCTTAAAACCCGATCAATAAACCAACTTCAAGAATTAATTAACCGGGCAAATGCACTGAAGATAAATATTGATACAGCAAACATCACCTATCAAGACCAGGATACCACAATAACTTGGTACAACACGGTTTCCTTGCCTGCAAACAATCATAACTTTGGTTTTTCAACCTTAGAATATCAGCCACAATATCTGAAGTATGTTGGCTTTACCGATGCAGAAATTGCTTTGCCCATCACTTATGCGCAATATAATGCAAAGCTGTCTGGTGGCAAGCCTTATCCACGTTTGTTTTCATCCATAAAATCTATTTCGTTTAGTGCCAATAGCAGTCAAATCAAAAAGATAAAAGATTTTAGCAGGTTAAATAATTTCACCACTAGCAAAAACAGTTTTGGAAATGGCAGTTTTACAGTTTTTTATCAGGTAAACAGTAAGCTAAAAGTTTTAAAGTTGAAAAGCATTAAAATAGCATTGCTGAAGAAACAACCAAAACGTAAAATAGTAATTTCAAATCAACTATCAATATTGGTTAAAGCCAATGAAGCCACATTTCTTTTTAAATAAACTACCAGTCACTTAAAAAATCGCATTTCAATAAGCCATTAACACCATTGGCTTATTTGCAATTACACCACCCTTTATTCTTTGCAAATTAGATACATAATCTATTGAAAATGCGAAGGTTAATCTATTTCTTATTTATCGGTTTCTGTTTAAGCGCTTGCAATACACCTTATTACACTACCGTAAATGATATGGGTGGCCAACCTGCAACTTTAACTTTAAGCAATGGACAGACTTTAACTGGTAAAATCCAGATCAGAACTTTTGATAGCTACAGTACCATTACAAATGTTGCATTTGCCGAAGGTGTTAGTAAAGCATACAAAACGTATTACCTAAACGAGATAGATTTCCTGTTTTTTAATGGAAGCAATTATAGCGTAAAAAACCTAAAGGGAAACGATATGTGGGGCGGTAATGCCTTGCGTTTTATTAAAGAATTAACACCTGCAAATGGCAAGCTACAGCTTTTTGAACACGAAACCATTAGCAAGGCTACCGACGGAAAAACGATAAAAGAAATGCAGATTTTTGTGCAGCTACCAGGTAATATACGTGATGTTTATAATGCGCAGGGCGATAAATTCATCCCAAATTTTGATGATAAAGTAAGTGCTTATTTATCGGCTTGCCCTAGGCTTGCAAATTCAATTAAAGCCAAAGACCCCAACTTTTTCTATGCTTTTGTAACCCAAGGCGAAACCCGCCGTAAACAGGTATGGATGAACATCATAAACGAATATAATAATTGTAGATAATTAATTTTATGAAAAAAGTATTATTAACCTTATCTGTGGTGCTATGTATATATAACATGTATGCGCAAATCCGCCCGGCTACCATTGTTAAGCCAACAAGCCAAAATGCACTTGTAAGTATTAAACAACGCAATTTAGAAATAGAGCAACAGGCTTTTGCCAACCGTAGCAACAAAGACGAAGCCTGGTTTTACGAAAATGCAAATTATGGTGGTAGAAAATTTGTTTTAGAGCGTGGTAGTTACAGCCTTAAAGAATTGGGCGCTGATTTAAACGATTTTTTGAGCAGTGCGATAATCCCTGCAAACCTAATTGTGGTGTGCTATGCCAATGATAATTTTGATGGCGACTGGTTCATTTTAAAGCCCGATAATACCGGCAACCTCAACTTTGAAAAAGCCGTGGCAACCAAGGCAAAAGTGGGTGGCAGGTTAATAAGCGGTAAGGTAGTTATTAACGATGCAATTAGCTCGATTGTGATTTATAATCCTGAACAAGATTACGTTTCATTATCAGGGTTAACAATTTTCGAAATTCCATCACCGGATAATGTAAATAACTATACAGACATTGGCAATTATGATAGTGCCAAATTCTATAGAGCGTTTCCGGCACCATACATCAACGGTATTGATGGACATAATATGGATTTTTTGGGTCTATTGAATGATAAGATTAGCATCATTATCTTGAATAATAGTAGGTTGGATATACAAATTCACCAGGATGCAGGTTTTAAGGGATACCAATGTTTAATCAAAAAAATAACGAGGCATTATGAGAACCACAACAACAGTTATAGAGATACTGATGTACAAGACCTTTATTGGATTTCCTTAACCGATTGTGGTACCATAACAGCTACTATCGGTAGTGATAGGGCTTGGGCAAATCGGGTAAGTTCTTTCAAGGTAAACATCGCCCCTGGCCACATAACAGAAATTACCAAATAATTAAACCATATTCCTATGAAGACTTTATTAAAAATTTCAGCATTTCTGCTATCAATTTTATTTTCAGTGCCAGCTTTTTCGCAAAATGGCATAAGAACCATGATGGTAGAAAAAGGCAAAAAATTAGGGCTTAAAACAAGTGAGAATTCAGCATTGTCCATTATTAGATTTGATGCTAAAAACCGAGCCTATTATTTACCTTTCTATAATAACAGTTATGTTTTTTTTAAAGATGTGCCCGAAAATACGCAAGCCTATGCAACGTGGGGCGAAATTTATAATTTTTATGATGATTTAATTTTCGGGAAAGCGCAAAAGGGAAAAGATGGCAGAATTACGAGAGGTAATCCACAACTTTTTATCGGCTCACCCATAAGTGATGAGTTTAAAACCCCACAAAAAAATGGTGCCGGACAGCATTTTGAAGGTGGTAGCATTTATTACAGCACTAAAACGGGCGCCCACGAAGTTCATGGAAATATCCGCGATAAATGGAAAGCGTTGGGCTGGGAAAACTCTTTTTTAGGCTTCCCCACAACTGATGAAACTGCAACAGCAGACGGCTACGGAAAGTTTAACTTTTTTGAAGGTGGATGCATTTATTATCACCCAAATCTGGGCACTTTTGCCGTTCCGAATATGATAGTTGAAGTATGGAAAAAAGAAGGTTGGGAAAAGGGGAAATTGGGCTATCCAATAAGTGATGAAATCGTTAAAAACAATAATTCGATGCAGAAATTTGAATTTGGAGCAATCATTTCTACCAAAGGTGGTGCTTATCAAGTTATTTATAACGGCGATAAAAGATCTCGTGGTTTATACACCAAATGGCTCGAAACTGGAGGCGAAAACTCATTTCTGGGCGATTTGGTAACGCCCAACCGCAGTTATCCGAAAAACCAATTTCAATATTTTGCCGAATTTCAAAATGGCTATATCTACGAGAGTTTTATAAAAGGAACAAGTACCGTGAATGCCTTTATTATTCGCAAAGGCCCAATTTTCGATTATTATGCCTCGCAAAAATGGGAGCAAGGCCATTTGGGTTTGCCTATCGGCGATGAAGTATCCAATAAACGAACAGGTGAAGAAATCAAAGCGCAACATTTTCAAGGCGGTATCATTTATTATTCCCCATCAATGGGCGCTTTCGAAAAAAAATAAAACAAGTTTTGCTTCAGATGCACAGATTTAACAAGATAAAAATTCCTGCAAGGAAAATTAGCTATGCTTTTGCACCAGTAAATAAACATTAAAACTTAAACAAAATGAAAAAAATCACTTATAAAAATTTGGCAAGTCTATTGTCAGCATCTATAATGCTTTTAGCAACTTCCTGCAGTAAAGATGACAGCCAACCAACCCCCGATCCAGTGAAAGATATGAGCGGTGTTTATGTGGCTGGCAGAGAAAGTAGTTTATCAGGGAACGTTGCCTTACTTTGGAAAAATGGGGTAGCCACCAGCCTTAGCGATGGCACCAAATCTGCAAGCGCTTATTCAGTTTTTGTAACTGATAAAGATGTGTATGTTGCAGGACAAGAGCAAAATAACGCAGGTAATATAAGCATTGCAAAATTTTGGAAAAATGGCGTAGCCACCAATCTTACCGATGGTACAAAATCAGCTTCGGCCAATGCCATATTTGTAGATGGTAGCGATGTTTATATTGCCGGCCAAGAAAGTAATGGAACGGTAACGGTAGCAAAGTTTTGGAAAAATGGCGTAGTGACCAATATAACCGATGGCACAAAAATAGCATCGGCAAACTCCATTTGTGTTAAGAACGGAAAAGTATACATTACTGGTTTTGAAGACGATGGTGTAAGAAATATTGCTAAAACTTGGGTAAACGGTATACAAACATCGGTTTTAGGTAACAATGCAGGTGGTTCTAGAGGTATGGGTATTGCCGTAAGCGATAATAATATTTATGTAGCAGGTTTTCAGGATAACGGTACTCGGTATATTTCAAAACTTTGGTACAACGGAGCTGAATATGTTCAAAATAGTAGCGCAAATGCCAATGCCAACGGAAACAGTGTATGTATTTCGGGTACAGATGTTTATGTCGCTGGCGATGAATACAACGGCACGTTTACAATAGCGAAATATTGGAAAAACAGCACTTCTGCCGGTGCGCCCAACAATAAAACAGCCGTAAATCTATCAGCTTTAAATTCGTCAGCCAATTCTATTTTTGTAAACGGTAGTGATGTTTATGTAGCAGGATACGAGTATGTTTCGGGCCGTTACCAAGCCACCATCTGGAAAAATGGAACAGCTACGGCTTTAACCAATTCTCCATATGGAGGAAATGCCAACTCGGTGTTTGTAAAATAATTACTAAAATCATTATCGAAATGAAAAAATCGATCTTAATCGTTATCCTGTTTTTTATTTCATTGGCATTTAACGTTTCTGCCCAACTTACATCGCAAGCTGATAACACAACTTATGGCATTGCACAAATGATAGATGCCAAAGCGAAGCAACGAAATTTGGGCGCTGTACATAGCGAAAGCCCGAAAATGCGCCCGACAGCTGGCCAAGGTGGTTATTTTTTGCGCTTTGAAAAAGGCTGGGTGTATTACAACCCGAAACTGAATAAAGCTTTTTCCATAATGCAAAATATGATGCAGAAGTGGGGCGAAGCTGGTTATGAAACGGGCTGGATGGGTTTTCCGATTTCTGATAACCTGGAAACACCAAAAGTTTATGGTTTTTACACTGCTTTTGAAAATGGCAGTATTTACAGTAGCTCAAAAACCGGAACACATTATGTAAGTGGTGCTTTTAGAAATGAATGGGGAAGATTAGGGTATGAGAATAGCCCTACGCTGGGTTTCCCTAAAACCGATGAGATAACCATTTCGATTGATGGCTATACCCGTTACCAACAATTTGAACGTGGTACTTTGTTTTTTGGCAATGGAAAAGATTTGTTGTACAACGATAATCCAAATGCCACAACTCCGCCAAATATTCAAAAGTACAGCCTAAACTTTACTCCTAATTATACTAGTGGTGGCGAGGGAAAAGGCGATGTAGATGGCATCGATTTATACGGTTGGATGGATATTAGGGTATATAAAGCCAATGGAACCGAAATTAGTGATAACAGCAATAAATCTTTTTCGCTATTCAATATCCCAAAAGAAAAATATTTAGAAGATGAGGGCTACAAAACGCGCTTAAATTTCGCACCGAATAATCAGCTTTTTACCAGGCAATACAATGTTACTCAAACTGATATTGATGCAAACACTTACGTTAGAATTGTTTTTTGGTTAAACGATTATGACAGTGCCAGCTCAAACGATTACCTAAAACTGCAACAGGCAACAGGTACAATTCTTTACAATAGGGGCAACCATCCTTACAAAGATATTAAGCTTTCGGAAATTGTAAAATACAACAACAAAACATCAAGAAGCGATTATTTAACCGATGGCAGTAGCGCTTCGTACACGATAAACTATATTTTATCACTCAATAGAAAATAAGCTAAACATATAACCTATATCAAATGAAAAAATCAATTCTGTTCTTCGTTTTAATTTTTTTTGGCCTTATTGGTTTTGCCCAAAAGGTTATCGATCCGAAATATAAAAACCCATCATTAGGTAATAAAAATAGTGGTACTGTAGTATCATTAAATTTGGATAAGAACCTACTGGTAAAAATTTATGGCGAAAGTCAATCAGACCGTATTTACAATAAATGCCAGGCCGAGTTTAACAGTTTCAACCAAAAGGGCGATGAAATTTGGATTTATGCTGATGAGTTTTTCGGAGGTGAGAAAAAAGTTCTAAAAGCAGGCGATTATATGCTCGTTGCCAGTGCAAAAAGTAAAGAATTAGGCACAAATTGGAACGATAAAATTAGCAGTATGCTTATACCGCTTTCGTTAAAAATAGAACTATTTATGGATGATAAATTCCAAGGTGCAAAAACAGAGGCCTATGGTTATGGCAATTACGATAGGGAAAATAACTCCAAAGGCTTTACTGGAGATTATTATGTTTTTAAAGATTCAGACAAGCACACCAAAGGTGGAATTTACTTTGTAAGCGGTGCTGATAGATTTGATGCCAACGACAATATTTCGAGTTTAAAAATTAGCATCAATCCTAATTATAAACCATGAATTTTTATTGCCGACAATTAGTTAATCAAGCTTGAAAATGCAACCATTTAAAAATTTTGCTTTTATCATTTGCTTTGTTTTTATAGCGAATAATGCACTTGCTCAAACCACAACCAACTGGCAAAAATTTGGGTTGGATAACACCCAGTTGTATTTTTTTCGCTTGCCAGCTGGTGTTAAAAACGAATTATTACAAGCCAAAGTAAGCAACTTTAAATTTAAGAATTTAAACGAAAAAATACACTTAAATGGTAAGCTTATCAATCGAAAAAATGAGTTTGTATATATCCCCCAAAAAACAAATTTGCTTTATGGCCAAAAATTGCCATTCTATTTGCCTGCAAATACCTGGGTATTGGCATTTAATTATTCCGATCAGTATTTGTTAATCGATAACGAAAATAAAATCCAAATTTCATTAAAAAAGAAAGCGCAAAAAAGCAATTGGCAATTGCCCGAAACCTTTGATATGCTTGCAGAAAATGCACTTTCATTTAAGCAATATTTAAACAGCAAAGCTGATGTGATTGATACGAAATATATACCCCGATTAAGTTTAAGCGAGAAAACCGATCCAAATAAATTTTTAGCCGATACCACCCTGGTTTTTAGTTTGAGCAAGCTACCCAAAGGGATTTTACTTTTAGAAAACAAGCTAGATTTAAAAGCACACGTCAACCAAGAAATTAACATCGAAACCGCGCTATTGTATAAAAAAGAGTTCTTTTTTTACGTGCAGGTAACAAGTGCAAAAATAATTGTTAAAAATCAACAACCAGATACCTGCAATGGAAAAATGACCGATATTAACGGCAACATGGGCTATGCAAGCGGTTGCCTAACAGGAATGGGAAGTGGCAAATGTATGGGCATTTTAAAACCAAATGCCGCTAAAAAATATAACGTAGCTATAATTATCGAACCTAATTAACTAAACCGAAAAATGAAATCAAAAATCTTCTTTATTCTTTTTTGTCTCATCGCAAATTCAAGTTTTGCGCAAAAAAAATGGTTTAGCCTTTATACCGATAGTTTAGCCGAAATTAAGGATGCCGGAACCATTACAGCTAGGTTTATGGCCGATGTGCGGAAAATTAGCCCAACCACAAAAATTGAGGTAAAAACTGTTTTAAATACTACACCCTACTTAATTTATTATGATCCGGGCCATAAACCGCGAACAGTAAATTTACCAATATGGGAACAAGTTATTGAGCCACAAAAACAATTCTTTTATAAAGTAGCCGGAGGCGAAACTAACGGAAAACAAGTTTTTGGGTTATTCTTTAACGGTTTTTACTTGCCACACGAGTTTGGTCACGCCTTACAGAAAGAAGTGAAAGGAAATTTTAGTTCTCCTTATCAGGATGAAGTTTTCGCCAATAAAATTGGCATATTATGGTGGCGCAAACAAGGCAGGCAAAAAGAACTAGCACAATGTTATGCTTACGCCAAAAAAATGTTTGCCAGCCTATCAAACCCCGTTTCTGCAGGACAAAGTGTAGAAGAATATTTTGGCAAAAATTATGAAGAGGCCAGCAAAGATCCTTTTGTGTATGGCTATATGCAATTTAGCCAGTTTATAAAAATTTATGAAGATAAATCACTACCCAATTTCGATGTTTTTGTCAAACAATTTATTCAACAACATTCAAAAAAATAATATCATGAAAAAATTACTTATCCTTTCAGTATTCATCTTCTCTTCTTGTTTTGCTTTTGCCCAAATTGGCAATACCAAAATGATGGAAATGCTTAAAAAGATGCAAAATAGCAATGGTAAAATAATGCTGGTTATAGAAGGCAAAACCTTTGCCGAAAAGCCCTCTTTTTTTCAGACCCCTAAAGGAAAATTTATACTCTCAACCAATATGTCAACTGCTACAAATACGTTTGCCATAGTACTGCCCAAAAAAGAAAGTGGTAACTATCCTTTTTCAACGGATAAGAAAGAGGCTACTACATTTGTAACTCAAAGTGGGATGTATGAAGTGAAATCTGGGATTATAAAGTTCATCAATTCAGGAGGTAAAATCTCTGGCACGTTTACAGGAAAAGCTCAAAAATTTGTTGGTAAATCGGCTAACCAAAAACCGAAAGGTGATCTAATACCTTTTTCTGGTAGTTTTTCAGGATTAAAGGAATGAATATGATTCTACTTTGCATAGCATTCGATATATTAAATTAAAACCAATAGGTTTTATATCCGCCAACTTTTTTATTCTATTATAATCTGGCCAATGTGGTTTAATCAAAAACCACATTGATTTTTGTCATAGGTTTAGATAATTTTTTCCTTTCCAAATCCTCAATTATAAGCTCAATAAGGAATAAAAAGCGATTTAAATGTTCAAAGTATTCCTGTTGATCGGTACTTAATTTGGCGTTTTGAATAAACTTTTCAATTCTCCGGTTTCATCAAATAGTATATTTTTTGCCTCATTCATTTTTTTACCGATCCTGCTTTTCTTTACCCTTGCATATCTTTGAGTTGTGCGAATATTTTTATGACCTAACATTTTGCTCACATCCTCTAGTGGAAAATTCAGAACATTTAGCATCATGTCGGCAAATGTATGCCTAGCTAAGTGACTATTTAAAGATCTTCCCATGTTACATATATCAGATAGTTCTTTGAGATAGACGTTGTACCTAAAATTACTGTTGACAGGCATTAGTCTGTTGTAAACCTTACAATACTTATCATTCTTATATTTCTCAATTAGTTCAGCAACAATTGGTAGTATAGGCACCATTTCTGTTACTTTTGTTTTTCCACGTTCCTTCACAAGCCAAGGTTCGTTTTGTGGTCCAACGTATACAATGTGGTCCTTGCTTAGATTATAGATGTCCTGATAAGCAAATCCGGTGAAGCATTGGAATATGAATGCATCCCTGACTTTAGCTATACGTTCAATGCTGATTTTCTTTCGCCACAGCTTTTCTACCTCAAAAATTTCAAGGGGAGTTATTTCTGGGTCTTCCGACCCACATTTGAATTTTTGAATTGGATTCTTCGCAATCCATAGGTTGGCCTCTGCTATATTTAATATCTGCTTCAAATTTTTGATCTGTTTCATTGCAGCAGCGTCTTTTAATACTGGAATTCTTTTTACGGCAAGGAACTTATAGAATTTTTGTGCGAAAGAATACTCAATAGCTGAAAGTTCAATATCATTGGCTTTAAATTCAAATCTTAAAAATTCGAATATTTTCTTCTTGGTTGCTTTCCATTGTTTTAGAGTCTCTTTAGAGCGTAATTTTTTTTCTACCAGTTCAGTAAAATCGTTGATGTGGATATTGGTTAATTCCAATAATTGAGGGATTTCTTCCTCCAATTCGCTCTTGTCGTTTTCCGTCGGAAAATTCTGAAATACATTTTTCAACATGATTGGAGTTACAACATCAAATCTGGTTTTTAGTACGGTAAAATTAACTTCTAATGAACTCTCAATGTGATTGAGGGCTGAATTTATTTTTTTTGAATGGCTAGATCCTATGACTTTTTTAGTTTTAACGTTCCATTCCGATATATTTACTTTTTGTGAAGTAGAAAATTCTGCATCTTTCCCATCTATAGAGATTCTACAGATAATAGGGGCGAAGCCCTTGGAATCTGCCTTAGATTTACGATGCCAGAATAGGATTTTAAGGGTCTGGTTACTTTTCATTTCTCAATCTTTTGGTAAAACATTTTGTTTGTTTTCAGATTGTTCTTCAGTACTTTAGATCAATTTGATCAGGTATGGCTGGTGCCCAAATTTACCAACTAAAATTGGGCACCAGTTGAAGTGGTTTGAAATGACTTATAATTTTTTCAGGATTGCGGTTTAAAATATCTTTTAAACAGAAAAGGCGCAATCTCTTGCGCCTTTCGTGATCCCGCTGGGATATGAACTTTGTTCAATTATCAGCGTTTAAGTGCTATCTGAAAGGTTTTTTAAAACGGCTCACCGAATCACACACCTTTATTTCTGTATTTTTTGTTGCAATTGCTATTATATAAAGATAAATAAAATTCCGCAAAAGCGGTTGAAGTTATAACAATTATTAGTCAAAAGAATTTTAATTTAAGCCCCATCACCCACCAAGGTTTTGGAAGCGATTCTGAAAAGATCTTATATTAATAGCGTGTACGGGTGATATTATTGATGAGCCTAGAGCACAGCCTCACATTGTGAAGTTTTTTAGGTGTTTATAGTAGAGACACTTCCGGACTTGATGTGAAATTTGTAATAACGTATTATGTTTGGTCATTGGAGATAAAATGATATAGCACGTCCACTTTTAAATTTTATTAGAATATTAATTTAAAAGTTATAAATTAGAAGATAAGTATCAATAAATTAATGGATCTCATTTTAAAAAATAAACTTAAGGAAACGATTGCGATCGAAGTCAAAGAATGCTTCTTAACCAATAAATCGTTAGTAATTGATGAAATATTAGAGCTGTTTTTTCGACTCCTAGAAGCGCCAATCTTAGAAGACAATGTAGAACTTTCGGGCTTGGGAAATCGTGTTATTCTTGCGCTTAAAAAGCTATTGCTAGATGGCGTAAGTCAAGATGAAAAAGCCACTTATCTTGCAGATTTGGTTAAGGTTGAACAATTCTTGAAAAAAATTCTATATTTTATTGATAGATCATCCTATAATTCAATTACCTCGGACTACAAAGGTTTGGCCACACTAATACATATATGTGGATTAAACCCTAGGAATATAAATTTGGATAAAAAGGTTTTGCAAAATGACTACTATCTACCCTATACATCAAAAGTTTACAGATTTAGGAATGACGAGTCGCATAATGCTCCAATTCTGTCTAATAAAGAATTTGGGGATACAGTCCAGAGTATTCTTGTGCTTTTTATTTATGCAACCCATTTACATAAAATAAAACTAAAAAGTATTTTGGAGAATTTGATTATCGATCCAGTACCAACTTTTCATAGTTATTGTGATCTCGTCATCTTAGAATTCAGAGAACGGTTTAGTAGATTTGTTCACTTATCCTCAAAGGAAGATGTTACATTATCAGGAAGTTATGTATCTGAATACCTTTTAAAACAAGAGCCAGATAAAGAAATATCCGTAAGGGAGGGAAGTGTTCGTGATCTTAGAAAAAATAGGGTGCCGGAAAAGAGAATGATGCTTTGGGCTGATGCTGGTTTGGGTAAGAGTACCACCCTAGAATACCTAGCCTACATCGATGCACAGGAAAGAAAGAAAAACCTAAATGCTAATGTCCCTGTATTGATTCCGCTAGGCCTATTAACAGATCCTGACGTGACAATAAAGTCATTTATTGCCACTAAGCTCTCAATCGAGAACAAGCTACTGGAACAACTGCTAGAAAACGGAAAGATAAACCTATTTTTTGACGGCATTAACGAAATCCCCAAAGATACGGCAAATTCACTGAAAAGCGTTCGTGTCAAGGAGATCGACGCACTTTTGAGAAATTCTAAAAACACGTTCATTATTATTTCCAATCGACCCCAGGATGTAAACCTATTTGAAAATATCCCTGTATTTTTTATACAAAAAATGAATGATCAACAAATCACCGAATTCATTCAAAAGTACACAATTGGTAGTAAGGATGTGGCAAGGGTCATTACGGCAAAACTAGGTTCCGATGTGCGTATCAAAGACGTCGTAAGGTCGCCTCTCATGTTATCACGTCTGATAGAAATCGTGAAAAGCGAAGGATTAATACCTGAAAATGAAGGTATGATAATTGATAAATTTATCAAATCCTTATATAAACGCGAGAAAGTAGAAAAAAAAGATGTCTATTTCAATGACGAAATTATCCATAAATTACTTTCGAGTCTTGCAAGCTTTTCATTAGACTTACACGGAACCAATGCTGGGTTAACTCGAAATCAAGTGCTCAATCATTTTATGAAGGTTAAGTCTGATTACGGGTTTGATGTTGACACGATGTATAGTCTAGATATTGCATGTGCGCTTAATATTTTAGAAGTCAGGGAAAATGTTTACCTTTTTGTGCATCAAAGTTACCAAGATTATTATGTAGCAGAGCACTATAAGATTGTATTTGGAGAATGATTTCAATAAGAGAAAGAGCGAAAAACGAAAAATATTTCGCCACCATTAAATATTATTATCATAATAGCGATGCTAATGTCAAAAGTAGAATTTTTGATATTTTGTTGGAAAGTAACATTTACCTCGCTGCCCACTGTATCGTCACAGATACTCCAAACCCCATTTTTCTTCATCGGGCTATAAATGCAGCTAAAGAAATATCTGACAATTTTTCTAAAGCAGAAGAATCCTCCAAAGCACTGCTAGCATTAGCTGAGCTTAGGCAATTTGACCAAATCATTACTATTTTCGAAAAAATAAAAGCTCCCCAAAAGCTGCATTTTGCGGTATTAAGCAGGGTATTTCAGCAAGCTGACCAAGATGCTTTTTTAAAATTTGTGGAAACCTTTGTAAATAGCCAAGCATTAAAATCTTACGCGTTTACATTTTTACAGTATCCTAACCAATTGGATCTTCAGACAGATGCATTGGAAACGTTGAAGTTATTTGTTGTCAAGTTGTATGATACTCAGGCATACGGAGCGCTAACAGCATTTCTCGATAAACATAACCTTTACGACTTCCTTTTCTTCTTTTTTGATAGGGAGCCTCTACAATTTTGCAAGGAGCTGTTGGAATCAAAGCAACATAGGGATGCAATTTTCGCATTTTCAATCATAAACAATTTCAATTTCTTTCGGATGATTGGAATTGATAATCTTATAAATATCTATGCCAGATCAAGCTCAAAGAAAATATACAAATATGCAGTTAAAATCGCAGTAGAGTATGATGTTATAAACAACTCTGCATTGGATCAAGCGCTTACTAAGCTATTTGTAAATCAGAAAACCAAAGCTAAAAAGAAACAGATCCAGAACTCAAAGATAGTCAATCGATTAATTAACAATCAATTAGTTGAATACATCTCAAAATCTGAAACATTACAGTTTTTATTTTTGGAATTCTGTTTTCGTAATGGAATTAGGTTGTATAGTAGTCTTGATAAGGTGTATGAAGAAGAAGTTCTGCAAAACGCCGAGAATTACTTCGACAGCAAAAGAATAAATCTAGTTATGACAACCATTCTCGAGTCAGATGACTATCGCAACTCGAGAAAGAATGTTATAGATTTTTGGACAATCTACTTTGGCTCGGCCTTGCCGCAGGTAAGAGCATTTCCTATTGAACCGATATTGGAGAAAGCGACTGAGCTTTATAATATCGATTATAGAACGCATTTTAAAATCTTGAGAAATTTCAGCCATAGTGGATTTATTCAAAATAGCAATGAAATGGGACATTACATATATCCAAGTGGTTTCAGGTCAATCAAGCAACTATTTCTTCACAACCAACAAGTAAAAAATCCTCGTACTTTTTCTACTAGATTCGATTTACGAACATCCTTTAGATTAGTTGGATATAATAAAGATAATAAGCGTCTTAATGTGTCAGAACTTGAATTGGAAGAATTAGTTGCAAATAGTATTGAGTGGGAGAAACGCCAAAGTTAGAGCAGGATTGGAATTGAAGTGCTGTAAATATTAATACTATATCATTAATGTGTGTTTATTTAGGAATCACTAAAGATATTAATGTTACTAATGTGCACGAAGATACTGAACGAAGAGCATAACAAGGCAATTAATGTATTCGACTTAACTCAAAAATTAAAAAAAGGCGGTTTAGGGATTGTTTTACCTATATTTACCTGTAAATAAGAATGCCTTGCAACTATTTAGGTTACAGGGCATTAATAATTTTGAATGTGTACTGCTGATGGGATGTTAACTTTGCTCAATCTACAGCGTTTAATGACTATCTGGGAGGTTTTTAAAAGTGACCCACCAAATCATTCGCCTTTTTGTTTGTATTTTTTGTTGCAATTGCTATGATTAAAAGATAAGAATTTTCCAAAACCAATGTAATTATTCATTGCCAAACATGAAAACTAAATTGTTAATGCTACATGGGTGATTAATTTATAATATATTTGGGTTAACAGGCATAATACTTAAGTCGTAGAAATTGATAGATAACGCACTCTAATGACACTATTTGACGCAACTCGTAACAAAGTATTCTTTGGTAATACAAACAAGCTAAGCGAATGGATTTCTGAAGATCTAGATCAAGGCAAAATAGTAGATAAGATAAAGATTATGCTTAAAAATTATCTAGAGTTAGATAATGTAAGCTTCTTATTTGGTTCAGGAACCTCGATTCACTTAGGTGCAGTCGCAATACGGAACTTCCCTTTAGAAGTCGAAAACTACATAATAGAAAAAGATAAAACTGTCAGTGGCCTTCTTGATCAATTTTACTCGATTATCAGGTCTCTTCAAGCTGATCGCTTGGCGATTGGCAAAGCTAATCTGATAAGTAAAACACAGGATTTCGAGGACGAACGTAAGTGGCGATTTACTATTGATAATGATATTATCAGAGATAGTGTAAGTAAAGATATATCGATTGAATACGAGAAAGTTCTGAATTTCTTAATTGCACTGGAATATGTTTTAACCGAAGACAAAAGTAGCACAGGTAAAAATAAAAATTCCGAATTGATAAAGGCTATAAAAGAAGGTTTGTTTAATGTATGTAATTTAGAAAATAGGGCAGTATCTTATGATGTGATCACTCGAAAGAAAGCGAGTGAATTCGTAAAAGAGAATGAACAGGGGCTTCTGCTTGAAACTAAAAGCAAGTATATCTTTCATGAAAAATTCATAAAAGCGTTGCTCCAAAGACCTTTAAACCTTAGAAGAGCAAATATTTTTACAGCAAATTATGATCTCGCTTTTGAGTATGCCTTTGATAAACTAGGAGTACATTATATCGATGGTTTTAGCGGTTTTCATAAACGCTTTTTTAAGCCCGAAACATTCGAATATGATATTTTTTATCCAGGCTCAACAACTTCTGGTAAGGTTCAGAGAATAGAGAAAGTTGTTAGATATATTAAACTTCATGGCTCCATATCATGGGTGAGTTCAGAATTGAGAGATGCCAACAATCTATATGGCATAGAGGAGAAGCCCTTAGAATTAATTGAAAAATTAGATAAAAAAGGCGAGATTATTATCTATCCCTCTGCTGTTAAAAAATCTTACACCCTTGACTTGCCCTACTCTGAACTCTTTCGGCAGTTTGCTTCTACAATAACACAGTCTCAGTCCGTTTTGATAACAATTGGTTATTCATTTGGCGATGACCATTTTAATGATATAATTTATCAGGCTTTATCAAATCCTACATTTACATTAATTATTGTAGATTTTTTAGGAACAGCTAGTGAATATATCAGAGAAGTTAAAGAACTCAATGATCCGAGAGTGATAATTTTGGAAGGCAGTTTTTTTGGCGATTTCCTCACATTTGCAGATACGTTAATGCCGAATTTTAATAATGCAGACAACAATGAAAAAGTAGCCCAGACTTTAAACAAGCTATTCAGATCGACAGATGGAACAACAAAAACTAAAGATTAGTTATGAGCGAAAGAAATATTGGTAAAGTCATATCGGTCGATAGCTTTAGGGTCTTTATAAGGCTAGAAGATGATTTAAAAAGTCTATACAAGAGTGGTTATGAAGATATATACGAAGTCGCTCGAATCAACTCCTATATTATCATACCGATAGGTGCCGATAGGATTGTCGCTATGGTAACTAGTGTACGCGCAATTGATGAAACTGAACTTGGAAAGAATAAAGAGGCAATTTTTTTGACAAAATCTGCAAGATACCTTGTCGCCACCATGATAGGAACATTAGAAAATACTGGAAGATATTTGCAAGGAGTTTACAATTATCCAATATTAGATAACCCTGTTTGGTATGTAACTAGAAAAGATTTAGATAGTATCTTCGATCAGAAAGAGAAAGGGAAAGTTGATTTTGAAGATGACTATTATCTCCCAATCGGCACATCTCCAGCATTTTCCGATTACAAAATAAAAATAAACCCCGATAAATTTTTTGGCAAACACGCTGCAATTTTAGGAAACACAGGCTCAGGTAAGTCGTGCACTTTGGCATCTATCTTACAAAGCCTATTTGACTTTAATTATAACAACAAAAAATTAAAGAATGCACATGTTATTATCTTTGATACAAATGGTGAATACAAGAACGCTTTTCAAGGGACAAGTAATATACCATATAAGAATATAAAAGAAGTTAATCCCTTTTATATTGACAAGAAAGGTCTAAAAGTACCTTTTTGGTTCATGAACTTTGCTGATTTTGAATTCCTATTTGATCCTAGCGCGAATACACAAACGCCCATATTAAAAAGAGCAATCAGCATAGCTAAAGAAAATAAGGAATCAGATATGTCTGGTATAATCCCAAGACCATTTATCTTTTTCTTGCAAGAATTGCTCTCAGAATCTCTTAATCCAGACTTCAAAGTTAGAAAAAGGATATTTAAAGACTTGAAGGACTTCTGTATTGAATTTAATAAAGTAACAACAGAATATGACACCAAAGAATTCAAAGAAATTCTTAAGTTATATTATGCTGAAAAAACTGGTTTTAAGGAAGACGGTAGATATATTGAAGGATTTCTGAACCCAACAAATTTCGCAGCGTATGCAAAAAGACTTGGAACTGAGCTTACGAAATACAATAATTTTGTAACAAACAAAATTAGTAGTGAGGAAAGAAATATTGATTTGCCGATATGGTTTGGTTTCGAGAAATTGATAAATCAATATATTGATAATGCAATTGATGAGCTAGAAGGAACGAATAATAGAATACGAGAGTTTGTTTCAACATTGAGGTTAAGGTTACAATCTTTTTTGAATGACGAGAGGATTGCCAGTCCATTACTTTTTAATCAAACACAAGAAATGGAGAATATACTAGCCAAATTTATATCATTTGTCTTAGGGGATTTATGCAAAATTTATCAAGACACAGATAAGGATATGTTTTCCGAATATTATAAAGAACAACTGAAAAAAGAAAATAATGAAAAGTTAGAAAGTTCATTGGCAAGTCAAGTTACGATTATTGATATGTCCTTACTTCCATTTGAGGTTTTAGAAACCATCACAGGCCTAATAGGAAGGATAATATTAGAATTTTCTTCTCGATTTTCAGATGATAAAGACCGAGGAAAAAATCCTATAGTGCTAGTCTTGGAAGAAGCGCAGAACTATATTCCTGAGAAAAACAACGCGGAAAAACAATCTATTGCTAAAAGAGTTTTTGAAAGAATTGCGAGAGAGGGTAGAAAGTACGGCATATCGCTGTTGGTTTCAAGTCAAAGACCTTCTGAACTTTCTAAAACAGTATTATCACAATGCAATTCATTTATCATTCATAGGTTGCAAAATCCAGAGGATCAAAAATATGTAAGACAATTAGTGTCGGCAGCAAACGAAGATATTCTTCAGCAGCTTCCAATTTTGCCTCAGCAACACGTAATCGTTATGGGTGATGCAGTAAGAACCCCCGTTCAAGCAAGGATGAATAACGCTGATCCCCGCCCAAATAGCAATAATCCGAAATTTATTGAAAATTGGACAAGAGATCAACCGAAAGATTTTCCAGATTACATTAAAATAACCAAATCTTGGGAAAAAGGAGAGAAATTTGGGGGGTGAAAAAATCTGTTCGAAAATTCAAGCCTAATTATTTTTGTCGGAGATTGCATTTTCAAATTTGTCAATTATTTTGATATCACTTGCAGGAGTCGTTACCCCCCTTTTTAATACGTCATATTTGATCGCCAGTTTATCACCTAATTTGATATTTCCCCATTTGATCCATCCGAGATCAAATTTATGAACATTAAGATAGAATTGATTATTTAGTGTATCGTTGGCAAACATGTATGATGACATACCAAAGTTTCCTTCAGGTAAGTTATACACTTTGACTATAGTATATCCATCAGCCTTTAACTCGCGCATATGCTCATCGTCATAAACTTCTTCTCTTTCTGGTGAATACCATCTCGATAAAGTTAAAGGATTGGGATTTGAGCTGAACCTGTAAGAATAAAGTTTTTCTAAAAATAATTTGTTTTCTGTAGATTCGATTGATTGATCTTTTAGATTTAATATGATATTAAAGAAATGTTCGCCAATAAAAGCAACATATTTGTACCGGAAATCTTCTGAAAACGGCACACGGTCGCTACCAATATATATCAGATCTTTTAATATTTTATTTACTTCTATACATGCAATCAGTGGATAGTCTTCATTTTTAAAGATTTCATTAAAGATGTTTAAGACTTCTGTAAAAGCCAATTCAACATCTTCAGTATTTCTGTTTAACTCTACGCTTCTTTTGAAAGCAGAAGCCCTATATGTCCCCATCATAACTGACCAATCTGGGGCAGATTCCCAATCTTTCGTTTCTTCAATTATCTTTACATACTCGCCTTGAAATAATAAGCAAAGAAAATGTAGTTTTGTCAGTGACGCTGCATATTTCTTTGAAGATTTTTCAGGCCTATTAAACTGAGCTTCGATAAGGCTATCGAATATAGGTTGCGCAATCGGGTAGTCTTTTTTATGAAAATAATTTAAGGCTTTAGCAATAAGATATCTTGGATTATCTTTGTCTAAACTTATAGCTTTTTCCAGTATTTTTTGAGTATTACCCTCATCTTGAAGGGCTTGTAGAATCCTAGAATAATGAAATAAGAGTTCATGATTGTTTGAATTATAGGCAATTAGTTCACTAAACCGATTCTTCAACCTTACAAGTTCTGTATGGCTACGCTTATTATAGGGTCTTCCGAGAACTTTATTTAAATCAATAATAAGTGACCTTATAGACTCTGCAATATCTGAGGAAATAAAATCAAAGTCGAATTCATTAATGCCCAAAAGGTGATTTCGATTGAGTTGCTCCTGAATTTTGACTTTTCGATCTTTTATATTTTGCGATATTTCGTTACGGATTGATATGTTTCGAGGATTTATTAGCAATAAATCACGAATTGAATCGCTTAAATTAAATAAATCATTACCAGTATCACTTGTTGATCTAACGATTAAACTGGTTTTAGATAATTCGTTTAAAGATTCTGATACCTCTTCATTAGTGAGCTCCAATAAATCTATAAGCTCAGCTTTACTGGATTCTCCAGTTACATAAATCGACTCTAAAATTGCAATTGAATTTTCGGTTAATGACTCAATCAAATTTGTATATGAAAAAGAGGCGATATCTTTTTGAGATTTATTAATAGATCCAGATATATCAACGCCCTTAAGATATAAATCAATAGTCAATCGAATCGCTAAAGGATTATTATTTGCTTTAGTTGCAATTAATTCGAGATCTTCTTGACGGAAGTCACTAATTCCCCGTCTCTTGAAATAACTTCTACTTAAATTCACAGCATGTCTTCTAACTAGGGTTGAAAGAGGAACTGTGGTAGCAGAGTCAATCGAAATACGGCTGGTAACGATAACCCTCCAAAGAAGTGGAAGTGATTGATTGAACTCAATAAACTCATTTTGAGAATGAACTAGTAGAGTTTCTAAATTATCGATACATATTAGAATTTTTTCATTTTCTAAGACATTACAAGCCTCTTCAAAATTGTCAAACTGCTTGTCACTATATAGAGATGCCAGATCTTCATAAATGGAATCCTTTATTTGATTTATGCCATTTATAGCCTCAATAACTTCAATCCCATCCGCAGTTAAGCGTTCATTTTTTAACGTGCAAAATACAATTGCATCAATTTTATTATTCCATTCTAGACTTAAACTAACGTCCTTCAGGAATTGGAGAATTAAAGCTGTTTTTCCTACTCCTCCAGGTGCAACTAAAGCAATTAAATTATTCCTGACTTTTGATAAAGTGGCTTCTAAATCCTTCGTCTCCTTATCTCGTCCAAATAAACCGGTAATCTCGTGATCAAATGAAGCAGGCAACGTATTCGGAATAGCCCAATTTACATTATTAAGCCACTCGTCAGGGGGAGATGTTAAATTTCCAGAAATTGCTGCATTCAAAGCTTGTCTGATGTCACTAAGTCCTAATTGCAAAACCAGTGGATCGCTCGCAATTGCCGCTGCACGAAACCAATAAGCATCTGGAAATGGTCTATTAGGATGACTTATAGCATTTCTTATGTCAAAGATGTTCATGAACATACAGAAATTCTTTAAATCAAGCATTTTAGGCTCAAAAGAGGTTCCTCTAGTTATATCAATTGCCATGTTAAAAATCTCATCAAGATAACTCGATTCTACAAGTAATTGAATATTATTTCGGTCGACGCTTTGACCTCTTGAAATTTCTCTGTCTGCAATTGAATCGACATTTTTAGCAGTTATACTATTGATGTCATCTGCATTTAAAACATAATCCCCAAGTGCAGTTTCAAGAGCGTAAATTATCATAGCGCTCTTGATACGAAGTAGTTGTTCTGAATCCATATATATTGAGGTTCAGCAAATGCAAAGACATATGGAAGGGAAAGCCAGTATTCACCATTGTTACTATAGTCTCTGTAATTTGAGAACGTTAAAATTTATACTAATATAGGTGTATAGTTGGCAAAATAAAAGCAAATCTATAAATTGTGAGAAGAACTAATATTTAGATGTACATCAACTATTTCAGACCCCGCAAAGCTTTTTCTTTTTCGCCGCATCCATATGATTTAGGAACCTATGTGGGTCTATGGCGGGGCTATGATGACAACCATTTTCTATTGAAAATCTACAGAATGAAAGAAGAGGAATTTTCTGTTTATTATAGATACCATCTAAACTATGCTTTAGAGAGTAACTTAATTACCGAAAAGGATTTCTTTAACCATGTATGGCAGATCATTCAGAGAAGAATCATACATTTCGAAACCCAAAATCCGTTTTCAAGAAATCATGCAATGGACAGACGGAATCTTGAAAAGCTTCAACAATTCCAAAAATATCTACACTGCGTCGATGAATGGGATGTAAGACCTTCAAATATCATTATCGCTGAAAAAGACGAATTAATCCAAAAACAAAGAGAGGAGATCGAAAAGCTGTGCCAGCAATTAGAGGAATGGAATGAATATCAAGTAGCTCTGAAGATTTTTATCGATGATGGCCATCTGCCAACATTTATTGATATTGTCCAACAACTTCGCGAGGTGCGACTACCCTCGGGCAGAAAGCTTCTTAAAAGCGACTATAAAATATCGTACGCAAAAATGATTGCCAAATATTTTTCACACGGCGGAAAGGATATTCCCATCGAAACGGCACGCAATTACTTTGTCGATAAAAAGGGAGATGTAGCAGTAAAAGGTACCCCGATCCAACCAGGACATCGGCTTTTCAAAATTATTCCAATAGAAACTACTAAAAAATAGTAGGCAGTTCATACATTATATATGACCAGACCGATCGGATGGTCATTATTTTGAACCTTTTCAGCTACAAATTTGCTTTCGTAATTTAAAAACGGAGGCATTATGCAGATCGAAATCCTAACAAGAGAAGAGCTCCAAAGGTTCAAGTACGAACTTATAGAGGAGATCAAGCAGACCATGAAAACTGATGAGACGCTAAATAACAAACAATTCCTTCGAAGTTCGGAGGTAAGGAAGCTATTGAAGATTTCTTCTGGCACTTTGCAGAACCTTCGAATCAAGGGGATACTTCCCTATGAAAAGATAGGAGGTATATTCTATTATGCACATGCGGACATCGAACAGTTGTTGGGCGAAATCGGAAATTCGTAATGGGAGTGGCAGAACAACTGTTCAGCTTTCTGAAGCTTGCCAGCGGGAACAGGCATTTCCGTCAATCGCACCTCAGCCTATATTCGGCCATCCTCATGTGCCACGACAAAGCATCGCGCCAAAACCCGTTTCGGATTTCAAGGCGGGAACTGATGAAACATTCGGCCATCCGTTCCTATGCAACCTACCACAAATGCATGGGCGAGCTGATCGCAAATGGCCTTATCAAATACGAACCGTCGTACCATCCGAACCTTGCCAGCCGAGTTACCTTGTTGGCCAATAACAGCGAACCATGAGGAGTAGGCAAATTGCAGAAAAGTCCTTTTCCTTCTTCGGGAAAAGGAGCAAGCGGTGGTTGGGCAGAGCCCTACCATCTGGCCTTTACGCTAGCGTAAAGGCTATTTAGAGAACCCTCCAGGGGTTCTCATGCCTGCCGAAAGCAGTAGAAACGAAATAAAAAGAACCCAGGGTAGGGTTCAATATATCCAGATATAAATAACTTGATTAGCTGTATAGCTAACCAAATTATTTATATAGAAAGATAACTGATAAATGAGATGGAAACTTTGAGAACCATAAAATATAATGAGCAAGTAGCCATTAAAATGGAAAAGATCGCTCTAAAGCTTGGCCGTCCAAACAGGCTGGTATTTGCACAGATGGTGGATTACTTTTACCGTAGCAAAAAAGACCCTCTTGACATCTATGATGACCTATTAAAGAATACACTACTCAAACAGCACAAAGACTATGTTGGCTTTATAAGAACCCAGGAAAGCGAACTGCTTATTCCAATCAAAAAAGAAGTTGATAGGATGATCAGGAACCAGAGGGATGTTATCAACCTCTTAAACGAGCTCGATAAAAATAACAGTTCCATACTGTCCGGTCAAAAGGAGCTATTAACCGGACAGTATGACCACAGCCGGAGGTTTTCAGAAACGAGCAGGATTATTTCAGCCATATCCACGAAACTATCTGCAAAGGAAGAGCTCAAAAGCCAGTTCCATTTTATACTGAACAGCTACATTAAAGGCAGGGATGCATTCAGCATGATAACCCCGGCAAAAGAAAAAGAAGAGCTAATCCAAAAGACAAAAAACCAAATCGATCTTCTATAATTATGTATATTAATATTACCGATACAAAAGAGGCAAATAACAAAGGTAGCAGTGGTGGTCTTGTTAATTATCTTGAAAAGGAGAACCGTGTAGGAAACCTTTCAGAGCCAGAATTGTGGTTTAACGCACAACGTCACAACTTAGAAGCCCACGAGGTACGGCGCTCACTTGATGGAAATATCGCGAAACTTGGCAAGAACGAAGCAAAATTCTTTCTGATCAATATCAGCCCAAGCCAGAAAGAACTTGAACATTTAGATCGTTTGTTTGGTAAAGCAGAGTTGAAAGTAGAATTAAAGCGTTATACCGAAAGGGTTATGGATGAATATGCAAAGAACTTCAAGCGAGCTGGAATCGACAACAACAAAGATCTGCTGTGGTATGCCAAATTGGAAAACAACCGCTATTACAGCTATAAGGATAAGGAAGTGAAAGTTGGCAGCAAACAGCGTGGAGAAAGAAAACCGGGCAATCAAATGCATATACAGGTTATCGTAAGCCGCAAAGACATTACCAATAAGATAAAACTAAGCCCGATGAACAGTTCAAAGGGAAGGAATGTCGAGCATTCAAAAAAAATGGGGCAGTTTGACCGGATGGCTTTCAAACTGTGTGGCGAGATACTATTCGATAGACAATTCAGCTTTCAACGAAATCTAAGGGATACACTTGCTTACGCCAATATTCAGAAGAATGGAAATTTGAAGCAGAGGGAGCAGCTAGCCATATTGGAACAAGGAGCCTCACAGAACTATCAAAGTCGGTCAACTGCTAACGAGCTTGCCGTGAGTGTTTCAGAAGGATCGTTTTTGTCACCATCAGCAATGTTGGAAACAGTTGGAAAAACAATAGGTGATTTTTTGGAAACACTTATAGAGCCTAACTATGGTTCTGGAATTGAATCCGATTCCATGGAGGAAGCCGATAAAATAAGGCGAAAAAGGTTGAGGCAGCAAAACCAAGGAATGGCACGCTAATTAATCATATGACTGTTCCTTTAAAGGTTATTGAAGCCGATCCCCGCGCATTTGCGGCCTGCGAAACACCCCTCGCATTACCCTACCATGTTTCGGTCTTGCTTATACGAAAAAAAAAGATGTTAATTGTGTCTAAGGGATACGGGATGTTTTTTATCCTATAATCATTTGAACAAAACTGAAACTCAATCTATTTATTTTTTAAGAGTTCTATTTTTTCCCTTTCACTTTGTAATAAGCGTTCGTATAGGTCTACAATTTTTTCAATAGTATTAAAAGTTGGTTGGTAGTTTAAGGAGCTCGCTATTAATGTCGAATTATCACTACTGGTATTGTGAAAGGTATTAGAAATAATATTAAAAACCGCCTCATCAGAATATTCTTTAATAGCCTTGCTAGAAACCCCTAAAGCTGTCGCAACTTTTTCTAGTGTCGAATCCTCGATTTCTTCACTTTGCTCAAGTTTACTAACGGCCTGCTGACTAATGCCTAATTCTAGGGCAAGTGCTTCTTGTTTCATTCCGCGTAGTTCACGGATAC
Source organism: Sphingobacteriaceae bacterium (assembly GCA_965284455.1). Lineage (GTDB taxonomy): Bacteria > Bacteroidota > Bacteroidia > Sphingobacteriales > Sphingobacteriaceae > Pedobacter. Next base: position 1,697,495 of record OZ260086.1, on the reverse strand, counting down.
GGCTTACTTTTCTACCAAGGTGCATTCTGTTTGTTTTTTCTGAGGTTTCCATATCCCAAATATATCTAAAATTTATTTACGGTTAAAAACAATCAGGCTATTGTATTTTACAACCTGAATTGGTTCGCTACCGTTCTATTGCCAACGAAATTAGGATAAATTACTAATCCTAAAGTTATGAAGTCAGAAATTTTTAAACAAAGCGGTGTCAGCCTAATGGGGCTAAACGCATTCGTTAAAGTTTTGGTTGAAAAATTCCAACCAATGCAGATTTATTCATTCTGTGAAATTGTTAAAACGGATATCCATTCTGGGTGCTTCACGCCACAGGCGGATAACAACGGCTATCATTGTTTCTTATTGATGGTGATGGAAAGTCCGACCAGAAACGAGCACGAGGCTCAAGACTTTTGTAGGTCAAAGTTCGAGGGGGGAAAAATAACCATCCTTTCCCACAGTCTTGAAACTATCACGGAAAGTATAAAAAAAAATAACAGATTTTTTATTTCCATTTTAAACGAGGGCAAATTAGTTTACAACCATACTGGCATCCTTGTAGCCGAGTGCAATGCTTCATTCGACCCTAGCCAGAATCATGAAAAGGCAAAAAAGCACTATGAACATCGCTTGAAATTGGCAAAAGGCTTTTTACATAGCGCCGAGGAAAGCCATCTTGAGGGGCATTCTGAGGTTGCCGTATTCCTGATGCATCAAATTGTGGAACAGTCGACAATCGCTCTTCTGAGGGTTAATCTGGCATACCGCTCAGACATTCACCATCTGGGTAGACAGCTTGATCTTTGTTGCTGTTTTTCATCAGAGCCCTCCGACATATTCAGGAGCACAAAGGAAGATCTCCGGTTATTTGAGATCCTTCTCAGGAGCTATTCGCAGGCGAGATATAATGAAAACTTTATTGTTGATTATTACGATGCCGAGAAACTTTTGGGTAAAGTAAAGGATTTCCTCTCCTTGACCGAACGCATCTGTATTGAAAAAATAACTGGATTTGAAAAAGATTGTAAACAGGCAAAAGAAAGAGAGGTATGCTTTGAATAGTGATATAAGTAGCCAGATACCTGCATACAGATACTTTAAACTTCCTTTTAAAACCGGAACAAGGATGTTGGAGCGGGAAACACTGGATTCTCTTTCGGAATTTAAACGTCCAAAACGTTACCACTTTCCGGTGGTAATTAAAAATATTTCATTTATCAACGAAATATTGACAGCGTCAATAAAGATTGAAAATGAAGATACGGAGAAGGTTTATCTTAGGGTTACCGAAACCCAACTCCTGATAAGTTGCAGCATGGATACCGATGAAACCTATCTCAGCAGGTATGCATATTTTTTTCTTGATAATTTTGTATCCTTTTATCAGGAAAAGAGCTTTGAGGATTATTATTACCCAGATTTATTTGATCCTATTAGTGGTATATCCAAATACCTCACAATTATAAACAACAGCAAGCGCGTATCGGTTGAGTTAAAGCATGCATTTAGAAATCTTTTCAAACCTGGCAATGAATTACCGGAAGTTCCAATTAACAATAAGATCAGGCAAAATATCGCCATAGAGTCCCTACCCGTCGATAAGTCAGAAAAGAAAAACCCAATTGTAGGTTATTGCATGCTGAACCCTACTAATTGGCATCAGCGTGATCAGGTAGAAAAAGAATTGGTATTGCTTATTCCATTTGTGGCAACGCTCAACAACGATCAGCGAAGCTTTAGATCAATGTTGACATACATCCGCAGTACAACTGTTACAGAAGACATACTGCTAACTGATAATCAAATGGATATGAATGATATATGTGAAAAAATGTGGAAGAACTCCCTGTTTTTTCAAAAGAAAACCCATCGGGAGAGGGATTCCAGAAGGAGTTTTGAGGAGAGAAAAGAACTTCAGTTTAATCTTTGGAACAAAATTTTACCATTGATAATTGGCCAGCAGTTTATATGTTATCAATGGACATACGGTCTCAGGTATTTAACCAATAAGCCTGTAAAAAAGGAAATTCATCCTTGCTCTATATCTGCTGAAATACCTCAACTGAAGTTTACCCTTACCGATAAAGGAGAATATTATTTCCTTGATCTTAAATTTATGGTCTATGGTAAAGTTTTAAAATTTGACAGATTTAGCCCATTCTATTTTGCTGTATCTGAAGACGGACAAAAGAGGTTTTATTTGCTTGGTTCATTAGCAGATGCCGAAATTGTAGGCTACTTTTCAAAGATGAACTTCCGTATTGTGGTACTAAAAAAACATTACGGCGGCTACTTCAAATCTTTCGTAGATAAAATCAAACAGAGCTATGGATTAATTGAAAAATAATCCCTGTTCTTCATTGCAACATTAAATTATTATTTACAAATTGCCAGAGCAAGGGGTGAGAGCCTTGCTTCAATCACAGATTGAGAGCGTTAATTTAGATAGAGAGGATGCAACAGCGAGTGTTGCATCCTTTTCTTTTTTACGCTTCAAAATGAAAAAACAGCATATATGCATGCAGATTTTAAATCTGTACAAATTTACTCCTCAACACTGCCATATCTTTTCCAACTTTAATGTCTAGAATTTTAGCGTAGTGCTGTGTCGTTCTAATATTGGTATGCCCCAACATTTTCGAAACGCTTTCTATTGGAACACCATTCAATAAGGTCACTGTTGTTGCAAATGTGTGCCTAGCAATATGGGAGGTTAGCTTTTTTTCGATGCCACATAAATCTGCAATTTCCTTTAGGTATTCATTCATTTTCTGATTGCTTGGCACAGGGAGTAGTGCCCCTGTATTAAGGCATACTATATTGTTTGAATACCTTTCGACTATCTGCAATGCAGCCGGAAGTAGAGGGATTGAGGTTCTAGTTTTGGTTTTTTGTCTATTTGTAAATATCCACTGTTCCCCATCATTTCCTTTTCGGATGTGTTCCCTTTTAAGTTGGAAAACATCAATGTAAGCGAGACCTGTAAAACAACAGAAAAGAAAGACATCACGGACTTGCTTTAATCTTTCCGATACAAAAGTCTTCGCCGCTATCGATTGAAGTTCTTCCTGATTGAGATGGTGACGTTCGACATTTTTATTTTTTCCCTTGTAACCAAGGAAAGGATCATTTTCAATCCACCCGATCTCATTGCAGATACGCAAAATCTTTCCAAGGTTTTTAACATTTTTAACAACGTAATTATTGTTACAGTTTTTTTCAGAACGCAGGTAATAATCAAATCCATTGATGAAGGTCTGATCTATTGATCTGATGTTGACGTCTGTCGTCTTTTGTGTTAACCATATAAATTCGGTTAGATGTCTTTCAAGTACCCTGTAATGGTTCAATGTACCTTGTGCATAGTCTTTACCAACCAGAGACTCCATCTTTTTATTATGGTCTGTAACAGCCTCCAATAGAGTATGTTTTTTTTCTGCTTTACCGAGGTATTTACATTTTATACTTTCGGCAGTTATGTTTGCGCCACTACTTAGTAGGCTTATGTGAGTTTGGTAGATTGAATTTTGTAAATGATCAAGGTGGCTATTTAAGATTTTCACATCTTCTTTGGTGCCGATAGAACGACCCGCTTTAGCGTTCCAGCGGTACGGATCACATCCCTTACCTGTTGCAATCTCTGCGCGTTTTCCAGATACAGTAATCCTCATGTAGATTGGAGCGCTTCCGCTAATGTAGTTTTTTTGCTTTTTCAGATAGAAAAGCAGGCTAAAATTCGTTTTCATCATTCAATGATTTAAGTGAAATAAAATTAGCTTTGCAACTTGAATACAACAAGATGTTCAATTCTTAACAGCTTGTTTAATAAATGGTTATGCCCAATTCGGTGAGTAGTGGTAACCTTAATGTAACTCACCTAATCGCGCACATTATTTTTGCGAAATGGTGGATATTTTGTAATCCCTGTAAAAGTAAAAACCCTGCTAATCTTGCGATTGCAGGGTTTTATACATTTTGATAGTCTTTGGTGTGATCCCGCTGGGATTCGAACCCAGGACCACTACATTAAAAGTGTAATGCTCTACCAGCTGAGCTACGGAATCTACTTTGTTTAAAACGTTATCCGTTTCCTTTAAAGTGGTGCAAATATAGAGTTCTAACCTATTTCCTGCAAATAAAAAATTATCAAAATTGCTAACTGTATTGATTTATAGGTGAATTAATTATTTACTTTCTCTTTTTTAAACATAATTGATATTTTTATCGCTCAATATTTAAGCCCAGCATGTACAAATCTTACCGTTTATTCTTTTTTCTGCCTTCGCTCTTTTTATTTTCATGTCAGTCTAATTCATCGAATGAAGCAGCACAGGCCAAACACAAGCAGGATTCACTGGCTTCTTGCGAGAAAAATATGCCCAGCCGTTTTGGTGCAGCAAAAGATACTTCGAGTTTCGCCAGTAAAGCACTCAGTCATGAAGGCATGGTGTTAATTCCTGCCGGAGCGTTTGCCATGGGGGCTGGCGATAGGGAGGGCAGGGAAGACGAATATCCGCAACACCAGGTTAAACTGGCTTCGTTTTGGATGGATGTTACCGAGGTTACCAATGCCAGTTTCCAGAAATTTGTAGCTGCTACCGGTTATGTAACCACCGCTGAGCGTAAGCCCGATTGGGAAGAAATGAAGAAACAGTTGCCTCCGGGTACGCCCAAACCACCTGATAGTGTTTTTGTAGCTGCATCGCTGGTTTTTTATCAACCTAAAAGTGTTACCAGTTTAAACGATGCCTCACAGTGGTGGGCCTGGATTAAAGGTGCCGATTGGAAACATCCGCACGGACCAAAGAGCAGTATTAAAGGAAGGGAAAATTATCCGGTAGTACATATATCATGGGATGATGCGATGGCTTACTGCAAATGGTCGGGCAAACGTTTACCTACGGAGGCCGAGTGGGAATTTGCTGCACGTGGAGGCTTAAATAATGCGAAATATCCCTGGGGTAACGAAGATATTGAAAAAGGTAAACCCAAAGCCAATACCTGGCAAGGCAGTTTTCCGGTAAAAAATACCGATTGGGATGGTTACAATGGCCTAGCAGCTGTGAAATTATTTAAAGCCAATGGTTACGGCCTTTACGATATGGCTGGAAACGTTTGGGAGTGGTGCAGCGATTGGTATCGCCCCGATTATTACGCTAAACTTTCGGGAATTGCCAGTAATCCACAGGGGCCGGCCGATAGTTACGACCCGATGGAACCAACGGTACCTAAACGTGTGGTTAGAGGAGGTTCGTTTATGTGTAATGCTTCTTATTGTAAAGGTTATCGGGTAACTTCCAGAATGAAAACTTCTGCCGATACCGGCCTGGAGCATACCGGTTTCAGGTGCGTGAGTTCCAATTAAGCTGGAGCCTGTTAAATTGAAAATCACGCAAACGTTTGTTAAGTAAATTATTGAAATATTTGTTTAGTTTGGCGCTATCAAATTAAACCGAACCAAATTTTTATGCAACAAACAACAAAACCGGGCCAAACGCAGGGGCCAAAACCGCTCGTTATTATATGTGCCTTATTCTTTATTTTTGGCTTTGTAACTTGGGCAAACGGAACCTTAATTCCTTTCTTTAAGTTATCTTTTGGCTTATCAAATTTACAGGCATTCTTTGTAACTTTTGCTTCGTATATGGCTTATTTCTTTTTAGCTTTACCATCATCATGGATACTGAAAAAAGTAGGTTTTAAAAATGGAATCGTTTTAGGTCTGGTTATTTTAGGTTTAGGTTCCCTAATCTTTATACCAGCAGCTCAAACCCGTACTTTCGGCCTTTTCTTAACTGGTATTTTTGTTCAGGGTGCGGCTTTAGCTTTGCTTCAAACAGCTTCAAACCCGTACTTAACCATTATTGGCCCAATTGAGAGTGCTGCAAAACGTATCAGTATGGCTGGTATCTGCAATAAATTTGCAGGTATGATTGTGCCATTGGTTATGGGTAGCTTGTTTCTAAAAAATGCATCGGAAGTTGAAAAGCAAATACAGGCAGCAACTGGCGCAGCGCACGAGCAATTGTTAAATGAAGTTTTAGGGCGTGTTAACATGCCTTATATTGTATTGGCTATTGTGTTTTGTTTATTTGCCGTAGTCATTAAATTTACTGATTTACCGGAAGTAGAGGTTGAGGAAGATGTGGTTGATGAAACCAAAGGCGAAGTGGTAAAACACAAAAGCATATTTCAGTTTCCACACTTATTTTTAGGTGCACTGTGTATTTTTGTATATGTAGGGGCAGAAGTTATGGCCGGAGATATTATCGGGATTTATGGTCGTGAGTTAGGTATTAGTCCTGAGATTAGCGGAAAACTAACTTCGATTACGCTTTTTAGTATGTTAATTGGTTATATTGTAGGTATTATTGCTATACCAAAATATATCTCTCAGCAAAAAGCGCTTAGAATTTGTGCTATTTTAGGTATTGTGTTTACGGTTTTATCTTTCGCCATTTCGACCTGGTTTGCTGTTATTTTTGTGGCCTTACTAGGTTTAGCCAACTCGTTAATGTGGCCGGCAATTTTTCCGCTGGGAATTAGCCATTTAGGTAAATTTACCAAAATAGGTTCGGCTATTATGATTATGGGGATTGCAGGTGGTGCTTTAATGCCTTTATTGTATGCGTTCTTAAACGAAAAACTACATGTTAATTTCCAGCTGGCTTACCTTTTAACGGTATTGCCTTGTTACCTGTATATTCTTTACTTTGCTATTAAAGGACATAAAGCCGGATTAAATTTAAAATAACCCAAACCAAATAAATTTTATGAGTTAAGCCCGGTCTGAAAAGATTGGGCTTTCTTTTGCCATTAATTTTCAGTTATTTTGGCGAATTATAAACGAGGTTCGAATCCCATACCTCAAATAACAATACTCATATCTCAATAATGAATAAAGCTATTTTTCTCGACCGCGATGGTGTACTTAACCACGAAATATACGATTACATTACCCGTGTTGAAGATTTTAAAATCCTTGATTATCAGATTCCCGTACTTAAGCGCTTTTTTGATGAGGGCTACCTGTTAATTGTAATTACCAACCAAGGCGGTATTGCCTTAAAGCGTTACAGCGAGCAGGAGCTGGCCATTATGCACCAGATGCTGCGCAATGCTTTTGTAGCTAAAGGCGCCGATATTGCCGGTTTTTATTATTGCCCACATCACCCAACTGTTGGTGGCGAATGTAAGTGCAGAAAGCCGGCTTCAGGAATGATCCTGGATGCTATTGATATGTACGATATTGATCCAAAACTATCGGTTATGATCGGAGATAAACCTCGCGATGTGGAAGCCGCCAACGGAGCAGGAGTGAAGGGGATCTTGATCGAACCGGATGAGCAGATCAGTTATGAAAAGGTTAAAGAAGTGCTTTTGATGTAAAATGTAGGCTGCAATTTGTCCATTATCCATTTTCCATCTTACATTAGCTAGTACTTACATTATCCATAAAAAAGGCTTAAGTTAATCTAACTTAAGCCTTTTTTGTTTGCCCGGAACTCAAAGCTCCAAGCTATAACTCCAAACTTATTTACTTGCTGCCTTAGCGTGGTCTGCTAAGAAAGTAGCTAAGCCACTATCAGTTAAAGGATGTTTTAATAAGCCTACAATTGCAGCTAAAGGAGCAGTAATTACATCAGCACCTAATTTAGCACAGTTTACAATGTGCAATGGTCCGCGGATTGATGCTGCTAAAATTTGTGTTTCGTAACCGTAGTTATCAAAAATAGTTCTGATATCTTCAATTAAAACCAAGCCATCGCTTGAAATGTCATCTAAACGGCCTAAGAACGGAGAAACATAAGTTGCACCTGCTTTAGCTGCCAATAACGCTTGTCCGGCAGAGAAAATTAAAGTACAGTTGGTTTTAATTCCTTTTGATGAGAAATATTTAATGGCTTTAACACCATCTTTAATCATCGGAACTTTAACCACAATTTTAGGGTTTAAAGCAGCTAATGCTTCACCTTCTTTAATAATTTCTTCGAAAGTGGTCGAAATAACTTCAGCACTTACGTTATCATCAACGATATTGCAGATTGCTTTATAGTGGTTAATTACATTTTCATCGCCGGTAATACCTTCTTTCGCCATTAAGCTAGGGTTGGTAGTTACACCATCTAAAATGCCAAGATCTTGCGCTTCTTTGATTTGATCAAGATTTGCTGTGTCAATAAAAAATTTCATGCTTATAAATTCTTAAAGTGATTATTAGGTTCTGCTGTTAGAACCCCTGAAGAATTTAATATCCCCCCTTCAGGGGGTTAGGGGGTAAAAAAAGGGCAAGCACCTTCTATCGCACCGCTACAACCTTCTACCCTTGCTATGTTCCCATCCTGGGGGAGTTCAAAGGGAGCTGGTCGTAAAAGACTTGCCCGGCCACAAAGGTAGAAAAAGAAGTTGTTTTGCAAAACCCATTTCTTTAATTTTTTATAGATTATTGCTATCTGACTGATTAGTAAATTAATAAAATTTAAATGTGTACTTTTAAATAGGCTATATAAAATCAAAAATAACTGTTGGGTTTATTTGTTATTTATATTTGAGTTTTAAATTTATATATGAGTTAATAATTAAATCGATTTAGGCTTAATTTTGCCAGAAAAAGTGAAATTATTGTACAATATTATCATTATGGTAATTATAATTATATAGCTGTTTAATTATGAATTTTCTATTTTAACTGCTTTTAATTGAATAAGGGATAAAATTTTTCAAAAAAATATGTCAACTCTGTAATTTACCGAAAATTTTTTATATCTTAGTGTTTCCTATACACTAACAACTAACGAGCAAAGAATGGAACCAAACAGTGGATTGTACGATGCGCAATTTGAACACGATGCCTGCGGTATTGGGTTCGTTGCGCATGTGAAAGGGCGAAAATCGCATCAAATCATCTCCGATGCACTTACTATTTTAGAGAATCTAGACCATAGAGGGGCAAGTGGAGCAGAACCGAATACCGGCGATGGCGCTGGGATTATGATTCAGATTCCTCACGAATTTTTTTATGATGAATGTTTAAAAGCTGGCTTTAGCTTACCGGAAACCAATAACTATGGTGTAGGTATGCTGTTTATGCCAAAAGATATCAGATCGAGAGAAGAGTGCAGAGAGCTGATTTATCGTGCTGCAGAAAAACTTGGTCTGGAGATTTTAGGTTTCAGAAAAGTTGATGTAGATACAACAGATATAGGTAGTATGGCGCTTTCTGTTGAGCCGGAAATTGAGCAGGTATTTATTGCCCGTCCATATGCTGTAGCACCAGGAGCAGATTTTGAGCGTAAGCTTTATATTTTTAAGAATTACCTGATTAAGCTGATCGTTAATACCGTACATGGCGGTAAAGATTTTTATATTGTTTCGCTATCTGCGCAGACTATTATATATAAAGGTCAGTTAACTTCTTTGCAGGTTCGTACTTATTTTAGCGATTTAAGCGATAAACGTGTGGTTTCGGCCTTAGGTTTGGTTCACTCACGTTTCGCAACCAATACATTCCCGTCGTGGAGACTTGCACAGCCTTTCCGCTTTATTGCGCACAACGGGGAGATCAATACCTTACAGGGGAATTTAAACTGGTTCAGGGCAGGTGTTAAATCACTGGCTTCTTCGCATTTCACCCCTGAAGAGCTGGATATGCTTTTGCCTGTTATCGACGAAACCAATTCAGATTCTGGCTGTTTAGATAACGTAATCGAATTGTTATTCCACGCCGGAAGAACCTTGCCTCATGTTTTAATGATGTTAGTGCCTGAAGCATGGGATGGTAACGATGATATGGACCCTGTTAAAAAAGCCTTTTACGAATTCCACGCTACTTTAATGGAGCCATGGGACGGGGCTGCAATTGCTTTTACCGATGGTAAGCTAATTGGTGCTACCTTAGACCGTAATGGTTTACGTCCTTCACGTTATGCTATTACTTCTGATGATCGCGTTATTATGGGATCTGAAGCTGGTGCATTAGCGATTGATCAAAGTACAATAATCGAAAAAGGTCGTTTAACGCCTGGTAAAATGTTCGTTGTGGATATGGAGCAGGGTAGGATCATTAGCGATGAAGAAATTAAAACACAGGTTTGCGGCGGAAGCCCTTATGCCGATTGGATTAACCAGTATCAGATTCGTTTAGAGGAGCTGCCTGAGCCACGTTTAATGTTTACCGGCTTATCAACCGAATCTATTTTTAAATATCAGCAGGTTTTTGGCTACAGCAGGGAAGATGTGGATCTTTTGCTTAAACCAATGGCACTTGAAGGTAAAGAACCTATCGGTTCGATGGGTACCGATACACCACTTGCTATTTTATCACAACGTCCGCAACATTTATCTTCATATTTTAAACAGCTTTTTGCTCAGGTTACCAACCCGCCTATCGATCCTATTCGGGAGAAAGTGGTAATGAGTTTGGCCAGTTTTATGGGTAGCAACGGTAACTTGTTAGATGAAAATCCAAGACAAGCACACTGTGTAGCCATTAAACATCCAATTTTAACCAATCAGGAGTTAGAAAAACTGAGAAGTATCGATACCGGAGTTTTCCAGGCTAAAACTTTACAAACCTATTTCAGGGCTGATGGTAAGCCGGGTGCAATGGCAAAAGCTTTAGACCGCTTATGCCGTTATGCAGTAGATGCCGTTGAAGATGGTTTCCAGGTAATTGTGTTAAGTGATAGGGCTATCGATTCTGAACATGCTGCAATGCCTTCGTTATTGGCGGTTTCTGCAGTACACCACCACTTAATCCGTAAAGGTTACCGCGGCGCTGTTGGTATTGTTATCGAGGCTGGTGATATTTGGGAAGTACACCATTTTGCTACGTTATTGGGCTTTGGTGTTACGGCAATTAACCCTTATCTGGCATTAGAAACCATTGGTGGTTTCCAGGATGAGTCTGGTTTATCAGCAGAGGAGTTAACTAAAAATTACATCTATGCGGTAAACAGCGGCTTGTTAAAAATCTTCTCTAAAATGGGTATTTCTACTTTGCAGTCATACCAAGGTGCACAGATTTTTGAAATTTTAGGTTTAAACAAACAAGTAGTTAATACTTATTTCACTGGTGCTGTTTCACGTATTGGTGGTTTAGGTTTAGATGAAATTGCAAAAGAAACATTAATTAAGCATCACCGCAGTTTTGGTCCGGCAACGCAGACCGAAAACTTATTGCCTGCTGGTGGTACTTATAAATATCGTCGTAGAGGTGAAGCGCATTTATTTAATCCGCAAACTATTCATTTGTTGCAAAATGCAACACGTAAAAACGATTTCAACATTTTCAAACAATACTCTAAACTGGTAAATGAGCAAACTCAACAAGCTTATACCATCAGAGGTTTGTTCGAATTTAATTATACCCGTCCGGCGGTTCCGTTAAATGAGGTAGAATCTACAGCCGAGATCTTAAAAAGATTTGCAACGGGAGCGATGTCGTTCGGTTCTATCTCGCACGAGGCTCACTCAACTTTAGCTATTGCCATGAACCGTATTGGTGGAAAGAGCAATACCGGTGAGGGTGGTGAAGACGAAATGCGTTATACTAAATTGCCAAATGGCGATAGTATGCGTTCGGCCATTAAACAGGTTGCTTCTGCTCGTTTTGGGGTAACCAGTTATTACTTAACCAATGCTGATGAGTTACAGATTAAAATGGCTCAGGGTGCAAAACCTGGTGAAGGTGGTCAGTTACCTGGTCACAAGGTGGATGACTGGATTGCAAAAGTTCGTCACTCAACTCCAGGGGTAGGTTTAATTTCTCCTCCTCCGCACCACGATATTTATTCGATTGAGGATTTAGCCCAGTTAATTTACGACCTTAAAAATGCCAACCGTGCTGCAAGGATCAACGTTAAACTGGTATCTAAAGCAGGTGTAGGTACTATTGCAGCCGGTGTTGCTAAAGCACATGCCGATGTAATTCTGGTATCGGGTTTTGATGGTGGTACCGGTGCTTCACCGTTAACTTCTATTCAGCACGCTGGCTTACCTTGGGAGCTTGGCCTGGCAGAAGCACACCAGACATTGGTTAAAAACAAATTACGTAACCGTATCGTTTTACAAACTGATGGTCAGTTAAAAACAGGTAGGGATATTGCTATCGCAGCATTATTGGGTGCTGAAGAATGGGGTGTGGCTACTGCTGCATTGGTTACTTCGGGCTGTATCATGATGCGTAAATGTCACCTGAATACTTGTCCGGTTGGTGTGGCGACACAAGACCCGGAATTGAGAAAATTATTTACCGGTGATGCAGATCACGTAGTAAACTTGTTTTATTTCCTTGCCGAAGAGTTACGCGAAATTATGGCTGAATTAGGTTTCAGAACCATTCACGAAATGATCGGTCAGGCTGATGTTTTAAAAGCACGTGAGTTGCCGGCAACCGACTGGAAATTAAAGCACCTTGATTTATCGGCTATTTTATACAAAGCTGAAGACAATGGCCTGCCTTTATTCAATACTGAAGCACAGGATCATGGTTTAGATCATGTTTTGGATCATAAGCTAATTGCAGCCGCAAAATCGGCTATTGAAAACAACGAACCTGTTTTTGCAAGTTTCGAAATTAAAAATACCGATCGTTCATTAGGTACGATGTTATCTAACGAAATCTCTAAAGTGCATTTAAGTGCAGGTTTGCCGCCTGATACCATCAACTTTAAATTTGTTGGTTCGGCTGGACAAAGTTTTGGCGCATTCAATACCCGCGGGGTTACTTTATCACTGGAAGGTGAGGCGAACGATTACGTGGGTAAAGGATTATCGGGTGCAAGATTAGCCGTTTATCCTTTTGCAAATTCGACTTTTATACCTGAGCAGAATATCATTATCGGTAACGTTGCATTGTATGGCGCTACTTCGGGCGAGTTATTTGCACGTGGTAAAGCTGGTGAACGTTTTGCCGTACGTAACTCTGGTGCAACAGCGGTTGTAGAAGGAGTTGGCGATCACGGTTGTGAGTATATGACCGGTGGTGAGGTGTTAATTCTTGGTGATACAGGAAGTAACTTTGCAGCCGGAATGAGTGGTGGTGTAGCTTGGGTTTACGATGCGAACGGGACTTTTGCACGCAAATGCAACAAGGAAATGGTTGACTTAGATCCGTTGCAGGCTGAAGATGAAGAGCGTATTTTAGCTTTGCTTAAATCGCATATCCGATTAACAGACAGTAAGGTAGCTGAGTTTATCTTAAGTGATTGGAAAACACAATCAGCTCACTTTGTAAAAGTATTCCCTAAAGAATACAAAGCAGTTTTAGCAAAACGTAACCAACAAGTAAAAACACACTAAGCCATGGGAAAAGTAACAGGATTTCAAGAATACGATAGAGTTGCGCCCACTAGAGAAGAGGCTGTAACACGTGTAAAACACTATGGGGAATTTTTAAATGAATTGCCCGCACAAGAATTAAATAATCAGGCTGCTCGCTGTATGGATTGCGGCGTACCTTTTTGCCAATCGGGTTGCCCGTTGGGTAATGTAATACCTGAGTTTAACGATGCAGTTTATCAGGGCAAATGGGAGCTGGCTGCCAACATTTTATTAAGTACCAACAATTTCCCTGAGTTTACCGGCAGGATTTGTCCGGCACCTTGCGAGTCGGCTTGCGTACTGGGGATTAACCGTCCGCCGGTTTCTATCGAGGAAATTGAAAAGCATATTATCGAAATTGCTTTCGAAAAAGGATTTATCAAAGCAAAGGCACCATTAATCAGAACCGGTAAAAAGGTTGCAGTTATTGGTTCAGGTCCGGCTGGATTAGCCGCTGCTGCTCAGTTAAATAAGGTTGGACATGAAGTTACTGTTTTCGAACGCGACGATGCACCAGGTGGTTTATTGAGATATGGTATTCCTGATTTTAAGCTTCAGAAAAATGTAATCGATCGCCGTATCGATTTAATGAAAGAAGAAGGCATTATCTTTAAATGCAATGCCAATGTTGGCGAGAATGTTGAAATTGGTACTTTATTGAGAGATTTTAATGCCATCGTATTGGCGGGTGGTTCTACTATTCCACGCGACTTGCCAATTGATGGTCGTTCGGCTAAAGGTGTTCATTTTGCAATGGATTTCTTAAAGCAACAAAATAAGCGTGTGGCTAACCGCAAGGTAGAAACCGAAGATATTATGGCTACAGGTAAAAATGTAATCGTAATTGGCGGTGGTGATACCGGTTAGATTGTATCGGAACTTCAAACCGTCATGGTGCAAAATCGGTAACGCAGTTTGAAATTATGCCTATGCCGCCACAAACGCGTAGCGAAAATATGCCTTGGCCAACTTACCCGATGTTATTGAAAAATACTTCTTCGCACGAGGAAGGTGCACAAAGGGCATGGTCGGTAAATACTAAGAACTTTATTGCCGATGAAAACGGTAACCTTAAAGCATTAAAAGTGGTAGATGTAGAGTGGGAGATCGATGCAAATGGTCGTCCGGTTACTTTTAAGGAAGTTGCAGGATCGGAAAAAGAGTTGCCTTGCGAATTGGTTCTTCTTGCGATGGGTTTCTTGTATCCGCAAAAAGAGGGATTAATTGAAAAATTAGGTGTAGAGCTTGATAACCGCGGAAACGTAAAAGCTTCTGAACACACTTATCAAACCAATATTGCTAAAATTTTTGCAGCGGGCGATGTTCGTCGCGGACAATCACTGGTGGTTTGGGCCATTTCAGAAGGCAGGGAAGCTGCCCGTAAAGTAGATGAATACTTAATGGGAGCAACTAAACTGGCTTCGAGAGATGCAATTGCTTATGCTTAGTAGGTTTTAAATTCTATATTTTTAGGGTCGTGGTGCAAACCACGACCTTTTTGTTTAAAGGTGGCCACGTTTCTGTGCGCAGCGTCTCTACGGATTTATGAATAAGATTGAGTTTGTAGCTCAATTATAAATTATAAGAACGAGTCAAAGACTCTTTTCTATTCTGTAATCCGTAGAGCCCTTCGGAACACTACGGACAGATTAAAGAAACACAAATCTAAAACAATTTCAACTGATCATCCTTTGGTGGTTTCTCTTTCCCAAACACTGTTCTTCCACCGTATTTCCAGCTGTTTTTTCTTTCCTGCTCAATCACTTTCTCAAAATCCATGTTGGGTACAAAGTCCTTTTCAGCATTGCTTGCAATCTGGTGTAACGATTTTATCGCTTCCCGCTTATCGGTATTGCCAATTTTAGCTTTCTCAACTGCCTGGCGCAAAAAGCTTATGGTTTCATCGTATACATTTACCGGAACGGGAAAAGGGTGACCATCTTTACCTCCATGTGCAAAAGAAAACCTGGCCGGATCGGTAAAACGTGACGGCGTTCCATGAATTACTTCGCTTACCAGGGCCATCGATTGCAAGGTGCGGGGTCCCATACCTTCCAGCAAGAGCAATTCTTCAAAATTACAAGGCCTTTTCTCTTGTGCCAGCCACAAAATACTACCCAATCTTTTTAGGTCTACATCTTTGGCTTTTACCTCATGGTGCCTGGGTAATACCAGTTTTTGTATTTCGGCGATCATTCGGGAAGGTGTTTCGGTAGTTAAGCTCATCATAGCTTCGCGGGTAGTATTGGCTGCAGAGGCGGTTAGATTTAATATTTGACCCTGGTTAATTCCACAAATCCCCGTATGCGGTTCTTCTACAAAAGATTTTAAGTTTTCAGAGTGCCAATGGTAGCGTCTGGCTGTGCCGCTGAAATCGCTCATCCCTTGTTGCACTACGGCCCAATCGCCATCGCTGCTTAAAATAAAGTTATGAAGGTAAAGCTGAAAGCCATCCTGAATGGCTGTATTATCAACTTTTGCACTCAGCTTGCTCGATCTTACGAGCATTTGCCCATCCAATCCGGTTTTTTCTGCCACGCGCAAAAGTTCGTTTGGGGTTTCACGGCTTAATTTGCCTTTACCGCCGCAAATGTAAATGCCCAGCTCTTTAGAAATCGGATTAATTGCTTTTTTCAAGGCTCCCATTACTGAAGTAGTAATGCCCGATGAATGCCAGTCCATGCCCATTACTGCACCTAAACTTTGAAACCAAAAAGGGCTGCTTAACCTCCGTATTACTTCTGCCTTACCATATTCAGCTAAAATAGCCTCGGTTATGGCAAGACCAAGTTTAGCCATACGCTGTGCCAGCCAGGGCGGAACTTGGCCATAATGTAAAGGTAAATCTGCGCTTCCTGATCTTTTCAATACTAACAAATTTAGTAAAAATATTGCGCTATATGGAAATAAATTCTATTTCTTGTCACTGAGATCAGAATCAACAATATTTCCGTGTTAATCTGTGCCTCAGTGGCTGTTTATATAATGAGATAATCTTATGTAGCCACGGATTCACGGAATTCACAATCCGTGCTAATCCAGGTCTCCGTGGCAATCTTTTAATTGATCTTATGCTGTGGTCTTAGAATTTAAAAATACTTCTGTTTAGGTTAAACGATTGGCCTTATATTTTGTTATCTTCAACCAAGAGGCATAAATTTAAACTACCAGATGCGCAAATTTCTTCAACGTTTATTAAGCAATTGGATTATCCGCATGTCTAATAAATACAGTTCGCGTCCCAACCGCAGGCGTATACATGGTGCGTTAAACAAGCTTTTCAAAACTATTGTTAAAACGCCTGGAAAACGTGGCCCTATTTTAGAAATTACCGAAGCGGACCGGTTTATTATTCTCTCAGACCAGCATAAAGGAGCCCGTGATAATGCCGATGATTTTACTCTTGCTGAAATAAATTATCTTAAGGCACTTGAACATTATGCCATAAACGATTTCCATTATATCAATCTGGGTGATAGTGAAGAGCTTTGGAAAAACCTAATGGAATCGGTTATCAGGCACAATAAAAAAACTTTCGAGGCAGAAAAGGTTTTTATAAACAAGGGCATGTTTACCAAAATATTTGGCAATCACGATCTGTATTGGGACAACGACCCACTGGCAGGCTTTAACCTCAACCGCATATACGGAAAAAAAATACCCATTTATGAAGGCGCTATATTGCGCATGCCCATTGGTTCTCAAATGCTGGATATTTTTCTTACACACGGTCATCAGGGCGATTTGCAAAGTGATGGCAACTGGTTTAGCAAATGGTTTGTAAGTACGGTATGGGCCCCGTTGCAAGCATACCTCCAAATTAATCCCAACACGCCTGCATACGATAACCAGCTTAAAACGGCCCATAATATTATGATGTATAGTTGGGTAACAACGCAAAGCAATAAAGTATTAATTACCGGTCATACACACCAACCAGTTTTTGCCTCATTAACACACCTGGAAAGAATTTACCTCAAATTGCAACAGGCCAAAAGAGATAATAAGCAGGAACTTATTGCTGCTTTAAACGCAGAGCTGGTGAAGCAAACCAGGGCAGGAGATAAGGCTCCGCGGTTTAGAAAATATAAACCCAATTATTTTAACAGTGGCTGTTGCTGTTTCAATGATGGCGATATTACTGGTATAGAAATCGAAAATGGCTTAATCCGCCTAATCAAGTGGTCGTGCCATAAAACCGGCCTTTCTGAACGGATTGTGCTCGAAGAAATGAATCTCGAACTTCTGGTAGAAACAGATTTACCTAAGCGGTAGCTTCACATGAAAAGTTGTACCTAAACCTTTACCAGGGCTTTCGGCCCACAATTTACCCTTATGCATATCTATAAATGCACCGACCGTAATCAGGCCAAAGCCATTGGCACTTTCTTTATCGGTGGGTTTAGCGCTTAACGGAGCAAATTTTGTGAAAACTTTATCCAGGTCTTCGCTCGTTAAACCAACGCCCTGATCTTTAACCGAAATAGTAAGTTCGGTTGTGGTAAGCTGATGCGATATGCTAATTTCTGTTCCCAATGGAGAAAACTTAATCGCATTATCAACCAGCTGACTAAAAATTACGGTAAGTTTATGTACATCTCCAAATATTCTGATCGGTTCGTAAATGTTGATCGAAATGGATTGGCGTTTGTGCTTAAGGAGTAGGTCGAAGTTTAGTTTTACCATTTCGAGTACTTCTTTTAAATCTATCTGGGCTTTCTCTGGTTTATATCCGCTGGCAGCTTTTTTGGCCGGAATTAAAATTTCGTTCAGGCTATCTACCATTTTTTTCGACTGCGAATTGATTTTACCGGCAATTAATACCGCCTTATCATCAATAGCAGGTATTCTGCCCATCAACTCCGATTGCAGGGAAATGGTAGTCATTGGGTTTTTAAGATCATGTATAAGCACATGCAGGCGGTCATCATAAGCCCTGAACGCATTGCGTGTAGCTATTCTCGATGCCAGGATATCCATCACCATCTCTGCCAGCAGTTTGAGCATTTCCGTTTGTATTTCTGTTGGTTCTATCGTTTCAGTCGCAGAAACATAAATTACACCCAGCAAATAACCTTCAGGAGTTTGAAGCGGAGCTGTAATGATCGAGTTGCCCCCTTCGGTTACAACATTAATTTTATTGCAAAGTGGCAATTTAGAATTAACCGGTGGATGACCAACTATGGATTTTTGGAAGAGTGTTGCGTTTCCCTCAAAACAGATGCCTGCACCGGGAGCTTTAAATATGCCGGCGGCTAAATGGGATATCCTGTCGAAAGTGTATTCGGCCACAGTATCCAGAATTTCGTAATGCATCAGTTTAGCTAAGCGTAGCGCTTCGTATTGGGACTTGGTATTTTCAGCTACTTTTTCACTGTGCATGGCTTGATTGTTTTGAATGGAGAGATGTTGCAATAAAGGTAAAGATTATGATTAAACTGGTAAATAATATAAACAATTAAGTAGTAAATTTAGTTAGTATAAAGTTGCAGATAAGGGAGGCCAATTGTTTAATTACCACCAAATAAATAAAGAATGAGACTATATATTGAACGTAAGCCAGTTAAGGTTTATCCTGACACAAAAAGAGTTATTGCCCGTTTTTTTTTTAACGGAGAGGAACGTGCACTAGAAGTAATTAAAAAAGTATTGTTGTTTTCTGATGAAAAAGTATTTTCACTGGTATCGCCAATATTGCAGGAATATTCTAAACGGCACAGAAACATAACCAAAGTTTTAACGCGCCATTGTAAAAAACTGAGAAAGCAATTTACTGCACTCGGTACCTCATTCGAGCAAATTGACGAATATACACGCTTGCTGATTGGCGCTTACTTTACACACGAATATTCGATTGAATCGGCTGCTTTTTTTAATCCAAGCATTGTCGAAGATCCGGATCAAACTGATCTGGTTGAGGGAGAGAAAAGGGTAATCATCAGCTTTAGGGCTGTGGGCGAGGGACATATATCCTCCATTGTCTTCCGTCGGGCTTTAATTGATAAAAACAATAATATTCAGGTTTTGCCCGTAGGTAATTATGTAGATGAGGCCGAAGTGGTAAAGAATGCCATTTATGCTAAAAAATTGTTTTTAAAAAAGGCTGCCTATGCACAGATCGACCCGTCCGTTTTGGAAGAAATTGAAGCCAAACTCGACGATAAATTTGAATACACCAGTTTAAGCAATCTCATCAAAGATTCTAAAAATCTGAATAAAGAGAATCCGGTGCGTTTAATCGAATACGATAAGGTGCTTTGGCTTTCAGATACTTACCACACAATCAGTTTTTCGAAAGATACCGATATTTCTGACCGTGTTATTTTTCCGATCTCAGAATTTGAACGCAAAGGGATTGAAGATGCCCGCTTTGTAAAATTTGTAAAAGAGGATGGGAAGATTTTATATTATGCCACTTATACTGCATTTGATGGATCGCTGATCATTCCTAAACTGGTACAAACCGAGGATTTTTATGAATTCAAAGTTATTCCCCTGTATGGCGATGGCGCCCAAAACAAGAACCTGGGTTTGTTCCCAAGAAAAATTAACGGAAAATTTGTAATGATGAGCCGTATTGATGGCTGGAACAATTACCTGATGTTTTCGGATAAAATTAACGTTTGGGAAAACCCGATTTTGTTAAAACAACCACGTTATGATTGGGAGTTGGTTCAAATCGGTAATTGTGGCTCCCCAATTGAAACAGAAAAAGGCTGGATTGTAATTACACATGGTGTTGGCCCCATGCGGCGATATTGTATTGGTGCAAGTTTGCTTGATCTGGAAGATCCAAGAAAAGAAATAGGTCATTTAAAAGAACCTTTAATTATACCTAATGGCGATGAGCGGGAAGGGTATGTTCCGAATGTAGTCTATTCTTGTGGTTCCATTATCAGCAATGGTGAACTGATCATTCCTTACGGATTATCGGATTACAGCTCTTCCTTTGCTACAGTAAATTTAGAATTATTACTGAATCGTTTACTGGAAAATAATTAAGTTAGCGGCTTGTGCAAGCTGAAGTAATCAACTGATTATTTTGATAGTAAAAAAATCTTGTAAGCTCTTTATCCAACATTTCCGATGCTGGATAAAGAGCTCAATTAATTAACTACACTTATCAGCTTCAACCAAAGGCGATGATAAAGTCTCGTATTCAGCTTCGGCGGCTTTAAGTATAGCCAAATGTGAAATGAAATAAGCTAAAGTACTTTCTGCGCCCTGATTTCTGTTTACGCTGTTAAACTGCAGGCCATCGGCACAACCATTGGTTTCAAAATCATATAGCGGAATGTGCAGACTATTTTTACCCAAGAACCATTCGTAACTGGTGTTCATTAAACTTAAATATTGATCGTTTTTAGTGATTTCGAAAGTTTTGGCATATAGCAACACCATGGCCATAGTTTCTATAGCCTGCTGATCGTAAACCGGGTTTTTACCATGTTTTTTAAGCCATCCGGCATTTCCAACCGGATTGAGGTATCCATTCTGAAATGAAAATGTATTTAAAAATGCAATACTTTCCATTGCAGTTTTGTACGATGCGGCATGGCCGGTAACTTCGTAATGGTGTAACAGCGCCAGGGGTAAAATGGCATTATCGTAAGTTAAAATATCCTCAAACCAGTGCCAGTCGCCATCTTTGTTTTGCTGGTAAGCAGAAATTAATGCGCTGGCCAATTGGTTAATTTCATTGATAATCAGCTCATCGCCTGGATGTGCACATAGATAATACGACAAACCGATTAGCGTATTGGCTTTTCCGCGGATGTATTTTAAATTTTTAAAATGTGGAACTGCGTGCCAAAAAAGCTCGCGTCCAAACTCGCGGTAAGAATTGTTCGGGGCGCTGCAAATTAAGTGGCCAAGTGCCCAAATGGTACGCCCGAATGAATCTTCGGAGCCTATTTCGTCCAGGTACTGCCTGTTAAAGCTTAAAAAATTACGGAAATTGCCATTATCTACTTGCATGTACTGCATAAAGCTGAGGTATACCGGCATAAATTTCAGTGCGTAAGGGTTCCTGTCATATTCGCAAGCCATAAGCGACAGGATCAGGGCTCTCGCATTATCATCAATACAATAGCCTTCTTTCAGGTTTGGCACTCCAAAACGCGCATGCTGAATAATTCCGGTATCATCTGTTAATAATGCAATATGGCTAAGGTTAAGGGCAGGCATCTGCTCTACATCTATAATTGGCGGAATTACCCTTTCCGGTTTCTTTTCAGTATTTAATGCTTCTTGTAAAGCCTTGAGGTATACATTGCCAATTGCAGGCCAGCGCAAATTTAGGCCATAGGCATAAGCATTTTGTTTGAGTTGCTGGTAGGTATCTTTATCGCTTAGCAATTCATTTACAATGGCGGCCAGATGCGCATCATCTTTAAAATCAAATAACCTGCCCCGGTTATCGGCCAATAATTCCTGAGCGTGCCAGTATGGGGTAGAAACTACGGCAGCCCCAGCACCAATGGCATAAGATAAAGTACCACTGGTAATTTGTGCTTCGTTTAAGTAAGGGGTGATGTAAATGCTACAGGCGGTTAGATAGTGGTGTAATTCGCTTTCTGATACAAATTTGTTGACGAAAGCAATATTGTTTTCTACACCCAATTCTTTTGCCAGGACTTTTAAACTGTCGCGGTACTCTTCTCCATTGTGTTTAACTACGCCGGGATGGGTATTGCCTAAAATTACATATAAAACTTCGGGATGTTTGGCTACAATTTCGGGGAGTGCCTTTATAACCGTTTCTAAACCCTTATTGCGACTGATTAAGCCGAATGTAAATAAAACTTTGCGACCTTTAAACAAGCTGCTCTGCGTTATTTCATTATTTATGATAGGCTCTAAATCAGGTACACCATGTTCTATTAACTTTATAGATGCTTTGGGAATCTGGTAAATACTGGTTAAGAACATTACTGCTTTTTTGCTCATTACTATAATTTTAGCAGCCTTAAATGCAAGCTCCTTTAAAATGGTAAGCTGCATAAAATTAGGCTCCTTTAAAACCGTATGTAAAATGATGATAAAAGGTTTCTTTAACCTGTTAATCAACGACAGCAGAAAAACACCACTGTTACCACCATAAATTCCAAATTCGTGTTCTATAATACAGGTATCTACCTCACTATTATTGATGAAATCGGCTGCCTCAATATAATCCTGCTGATTTTGCTGTCGAATAACAAATTTAACCTCCTTGCCGTAAGTATGTTCATGGATATTATCTGATTCATTAAGTGCAACCACAAAGCTTTTGTGAGGATCATAATCTGCATTTAAACTTAAAGCAGTAACCAGGTTATGGTTAAATGTTGCTAAACCGCATTCGCGGGGGAGAAGTAGAAATGTAGGCAATTTTCATAGTGATCTCGGGTAGATTAGTATTTAAATAACATTGCTAAGCCTAAATAGTTTGTGCTTTCGATAACTGAATGAAAACAAATTCAAACCAGATGAAGCTTTGAGCCAAATATGAAGCGGGAGAATACACCCGCTTCATAAAAAATAATTATTTGAAAGCGGCTTTTAACTGCTCTGCAGCATAAGCCTGTGCAGCTTTAGCTTCCGGAATAACAATGGCCATCCCGAAGAACTCGTGCGTTACACCATCGTAATTTTTACTTGCCACTTTAACGCCAGCGGCTCTAAGTTTATCGGCCAGCATTACTCCATCATCGTGCAGCGGGTCTATTTCTGCAGTAATAATAGTTGTTGGAGGCAAGCCTTTCAAGTTAGCATTTACCAGCGAAATTTTAGGGTCTTGGGCTTCAATCATCGTATTTAAATATTTTTCTGTAAACCAGCCCATCATGGCTTTATTCAAAGGTTTGGCCTTTTCGTATGTTTTGTATGATGTGGTATTCATATTGACCTGTGCAATGGGGTAAACCAAAAGCTGGTGTACCGGAATCATAATTTGTTTATCGCGTGCCATAACCGAAACATTGGCTGCTAAATTTCCTCCCGCACTTTCGCCTGCTACTGCTATTTTCCCAGGATCGGCCTTTAAATCAAACGCATTTTTAATGGCCCACTCATAGGCTGCAAAAGCATCGTTATGTGCCGTTGGGAATTTATTTTCGGGCGCCAAACGGTATGCTACCGAAATTACAACCGCACCAACCTGTTCTGCCAAAGCCTGGGCCGAAGCATTATATACATCGGGGTTTGCAATTACAAAACCACCTCCATGGTAATAAACGATAAGTGGATAAGGGCCATTGCCTGTTTTGGGTGTATAAATCCGCAGATGTATCTTACCCCCGTTAACAGCTATATCTCTCCCTGTAGTATCTACTTTTGGTGCAGGTAGGCTAATGTTATTTTGTTCAACCAGATCCATAACAGCGCCAGTAGGTGTGTGGTTTTTACGAGCATCGGTAGCACTTAATGTTTCCAGGGGTTTATCGCTATAGCTAGCTAATTTTTCGATAACCGTCTGCATTTCAGGTTTAATGGTTTTGCCCCATTCGGGTGGCGGAGGCTGGTTTTAGACTGGTAACAGCAGCCGAGTCGGTTAAGGTAGTATCGTTCTTACTACTCGTTTTGGTATCGCTACTACAAGCCCAAAGCAACACTGTACCTGCGAGTAAAAATGCTGTATTTTTTAAATGTTTGATTTTCATGAGTTTAATTTTATTACTGTTGCTTCTATAACAGTATGAATCAGTTAAGTGTTTTTACAGTCTCACAACTTTGTAGAATTTGATTAAAATCCAAACATCTTTAACTTTTAAGGTGTTCTAACTGTAAAAAAAATATGTTAGCAGAAATAACGGGCTTACCCGATCAGGTTTTTGGGGTAAGGGCCACAGGCGAAGTAACCAGCGAAGATATTAAACATGTTTTGCTGCCAGGCCTTAAAAGAACCGCCGATAAGTTTAATGAAATCAGGTATTTACTCGTTTTAGATACCGATGTTAAAAATTTTACCGCAGGTGCCTGGGTGCAGGATGCCAAAGTCGGTTTGCAAAATTTTACCAAATGGAAAAAAATAGCCGTTGTAACTGCCGAAAAAGGCGTGGAGTGGTTTACTGATATTTTTACTATAGCCACTCCCGGTTCTTCTAAAGGTTTTAAGCCGGATGAAATTGAAGCGGCTAAAGCCTGGTTAGTCAGCAACGATTAATAAACACTATGTATGAAAAATTCAAAAACGCCGGCTGAAAGTAGCAAGGCTACAGCGCCGAAAAATGCAAAGGCAAAAGGAGCCGATGATAAAGTAACATCGGCCAAGGATGCCAGGAAAGTAGAGGTAACCAAAGATGCTCCGGTAAAACATAAGAAGCCGTAATTTTTTGAACCAGTTTTATGACATTAGACACCGATAACCTAAACGGTTTTTATAATAAAGCTTACGATTGGATGATAACCAAAGGCCCCTCGGTAATATTGGGAATTAGTTTACTCATTTTGGGACTATGGCTTATTAAACTGTTGGACAAATGGTTACAAAAGGGAATGCACCGTAAAGATGTAAACCCATCTTTGCGTCCGTTTCTTACCAGTTTAATATTGATTACACTACGCATTTTACTGGTACTAACCGTAATGCAGATTATTGGTATTCAGCTCACATTTTTAACTGTACTAATAGGTGGTATAGGCGTTGCAGCTGGTTTGGCTTTATCCGGAACCTTACAAAATTTTGCAAGCGGAGTACTTATTTTGTTGCTTAAACCATTTGTGGTAGGCGATAATATTATTGCACAGGGGCAGGAAGGAACGGTTACATCAATACAGATATTTTATACCATTGTTAAAACTTTCGATAACCGTACGGTAGTTATTCCGAATGGGAAATTATCAAACGAAGTCATTATCAATATTAGCAGAGAAGGTAGCAGAAGGGTAGATATTGAAATGAAATTTACTTACGGTATAGATTACGATATGTTAGTTGGTGTTTTTAACAAAACAGTAGATGAATTTAAGGCTTGCTTAAAAACACCAGAACGCCGAATGGGGGTATCGGTTTTAGAAGAAAGCGGTTATAAAGTAATTTTCAATATCTGGGTAAATACGCATGGATTTACCGATACAAAATTATCTTTTCAGCAGGAATTGATGAAAAACCTAAAACTGGGCGGAATAAAATTACCGGGAACGGCTGATTAATTTACTCCTTTTTTGAGTAAGGCGTAAATCTTATCCATCAAATCGTCGATGTTAAAAGGTTTGGCCATAAAATCATCAGCTTCAATTCCATCGAGGGTATAGTTGGTTGCATTATAGCGTGCCGAAATCATTAAAACCGGAATGTGTTGTGTGGTATCGGTATCCTTAATTTCCTTCAAAAGTACCCTTCCATCGGTGTCTGGCAGCATAATATCCATAATAATCACGTCTGGATTAAATTCGTGAACATGGCTGATGAAGTCTGCGCCTTTGTTTAAACCGGCCACATTAAAAGCTTCGCTTTCTAAAATCAGGGTAATAACATCAAGAATTGCATGATTATCTTCGATAACCAAAATGTTTTTTTTTGCCAAAATTGGGGATGGTTTTTTTATTAATTGCAACAAATATAGAATAAAAAACAATCCTTAAAACCGAATTTGTCGAATTCGTACAGCATGCTGAAAAATAAACTAATATTTGTTAATTCGTAAATTCAAATGCGTTTGTCTTATCTATAATATATGAATAAATTTTCCGTCGACTTAACCAATTGTGATAAAGAACCCATTCACATTCCTGGTAAAATTCAGTCGCATGGTTTTCTGATAGCCGTTGATAAAAAAGATCTTACCATAAGTTACATCAGCGAAAATGCAGGAGATTTTTTTAATGAGCAGGCTAAAAACCTGTTAAATAAACCTCTTGCTGTGGTTAACACATTTATTAAGCAACATGATCCTGAGTTTAATATAGAAGATCTGCTTAAACTGGGCATCATCCGCGATAATTTCGATGCTATTAGCCCACACCCGGTTGAGCTGGATGGGAATCCTTTTTACCTGATCATTTCTCCATCCCTTAACAATTGGCTGCTGGAGTTCGAACCGGTAACGCTGCAATACGATATACAAAGTTCGATTGGCCGTTCAGCTTCATCCATGCTCCAGGGCAAGAGTGTTTCTGCTTTGCTAAGCGGTGCTGCACTCGAGGTTAAAAAACTGATCGATTACGACAGGATTATGATCTACAAGTTTTTAGACGATGGCCATGGTGAGGTAGTTGCTGAAGAAAAAGAACCTGACTTAGAGCCATTCTTTGGCTTGCATTACCCTGCTTCCGATATACCAAAGCAGGCACGTGAGCTATACAAATTGAACCTTACCCGTTTAATTGCCGATGTAAATAAGCTCGATGCGCCCATTCTAACCTTTAAAGAAAATGAGCCGCTCGATTTAACAAATGGTGGATTAAGGGCTGTTTCGCCTATACATATCCAGTATTTAAAAAATATGGGCGTTCAATCGAGCTTTAGCATTTCACTTATTTCGCATGGCGAGTTGTGGGGATTAATTGCCTGCCACAACTATAGTCCGAAATTTATTGATTATAAAGCGCGTGAAGGCTCTAAACTGATTGGACAAATTTTGTCGTCGGCTTTAGAGTACCGTCAGGAAGAAGAAGAAGCTGAAGTTGTTGAGCTGTTTAAAAATACGGCCAATGTGCTTTCAGAACATTTAACACGCGATAAGTATTTAATTGAAGCCATTACAGGCCATAAAAGAACGATTTTAGATGCTACAACAGCATCTGGTGTGGCCATTATTTTCGAAAATGAACTCAAAACCATTGGCGAAGTGCCACTTGATGAGGATATTCGGGAACTGGCCGAATGGTTAAAGAAAACCACTGATGAGTCTATTTATTACACCCATCGGTTATCGGAAATACATTCGCCGGCAAAAAAATATAAAGAGATTGCATCAGGCATGCTATCGTGCACCCTAAATAAAGAATTGGGCGAAATGATTATCTGGTTTAAACCCGAACAGATCACCACTGTTAACTGGGCGGGTAATCCCGAAAAACCGGTAAATCCTGATGAAAATGGTTTATTAAATTTGTCGCCCAGAAAATCTTTCGAAACCTGGTCGCAGGTGGTAAACAATACCTCCGAAAAGTGGCGCGCTGAAGAAATTTCTTCCGTGCTGCGCATCCGCGAGATCATTATTACCGATATCAATAAAAAAGCCAACGAAATCAGACTGCTTAACGAGAAACTACAGGCTGCATACGAAGAGCTGGATACCTTTAGTTATACCATCTCGCACGATCTAAGAACTCCTTTAACTTCGATTAAAACTTATACCGAACTGTTGCTTAAAAACAAAAGTGTGGATGATAACGGCAAGAAGATGCTCGATCGCATTTTGCATGGTGCTAATAAAATGAATTTCCTGATCAAGGAGATTTTAAATTTAGCCAGGGTGGGGCGTTCGGATATAAATTTTGAAACAGTTGACATGCCTTTGTTGTTAAAGGAAATAGAGACCGAAGTTTGGAATGCTTTTAAAGCTGATAAAACCGAATTGGTTTTAGGTCAGTTGCCTAATTTAAAGGGGGATAGGACGATGATTGCGCAGGTGTTTACCAATTTGGTTGGTAACGCAGTAAAATACTCATCAACGGTTGATAAGCCCAGAATTGAGATCTCGGGGCATGTTGATGGCGAAGAAACCATTTATGCCATCAAAGATAATGGTATAGGGATTGATAACCGGTATTACGATAGGGTTTTTGAACTGTTTAAACGCATGGACAATGTGAAAGAAATTGAAGGAACAGGAGTAGGACTGGCTATAGTTAAAAGGGTTGTAGAACGGCATAACGGAAGGGTTTGGTTCGATAGTAAGATTAATGCAGGTTCGACCTTTTATGTAGCATTTAAAAACAGATAAAAATGAAAACACCAGATATATTTTACGTAGAAGATGATATAGATTACGCATTCTTTATGCAGAGTGCAGTGCAGGAAGTTAAAGATACTTTAAACCTCACGATTGTAGAAGATGGGAGCGAGGCCTTGTTAAAGCTTCAGAATTTTGCCGACAGTAAAATTAAACCGAAGTTGATTTTGCTCGATCTAAACCTGCCAGGTTTATCAGGGCTCGATTTGCTGAAATTTATCAGGGATATTCCTTACCTCAAATCCATTCCGGTAATTTTGTTTTCTACCTCCGATAATCCGGAAGATGTAAAAGCTTCGATGGAGTTTGGTGCCAATGCTTATTTAACAAAACCCAGCGGTTATGATAATCTGGTAAAATGCGTACACTCCGTACACGATTTTTGGTTTAATCAGCACCTCAGACTAAATTAGCAACAACTATATAAAAGATCCGGTGGTAAAGCCGGATCTTTCTCCTTTTATTAATACTTTACTTAAACACACCTTATGATTGCCAGTTTATTGAGAACCGAAACGGGCGCTAACCACAAAGCGCTCGAATCGCTAATGTTCGTAAATGAAATAATGAATAACACTTTAAGTGTAGAACAATATAAAAAACTATTAACCATTAATTACATCATTCACCAGAAGCTCGAAAACGAATTGAGCAATATGCTCGATGCAGATATTGCAGCAGAACTGGATATGAACGGTAGGCTAAAACTCGCTGCTTTGGAAAGGGATCTTGATTACTGGCAGATTGATAATTTAACGCTACCAGGACTGGATTTCGAACTTTTTGTTCCGCAGAAAAATACCGGCGAAGTTTTGGGTGCTTTGTACGTGCTTGAAGGGGCCACGCTGGGTGGAAACGTAATTAAACGCCATATTTTAGCCAATAAGCACTTTAAAGGACATGAAGAGGGCTTAAATTATTATGGTGTTTATGGCGAAGAATTGAGCGAAAAATGGAAAACCTTTGTTTCTGTACTCAATAAAAGGGTTGCTGAGGCCGATTATGAAGCTTGTGTAAAAAGTGCTAATCTTACCTTTAATAACCTCATTAACCTAGCTAAGCAACTTAACTAAGTTGCTGAATTTTAATCACGAAAATCGAAAAAATACGTCTGCAATAGTGCCAGGGCATTTTTTTGATTTGTGTAAATGTGCAAAACTTATTTTAAATTAATATTTGCTTTCTGTTGTAAATTCAAGGTAAATATGTATAATTGAAAAAAATAAATTTTTTAAACCTTAA
The DNA here is from genome assembly GCA_965284455.1 of Sphingobacteriaceae bacterium. GTDB lineage: Bacteria > Bacteroidota > Bacteroidia > Sphingobacteriales > Sphingobacteriaceae > Pedobacter. The sequence continues at coordinate 1,668,051 of OZ260086.1, read as the reverse complement.
AAACATCAATTAGCGATGGAAAAATTCTCAAAAGTTAAAGCTGCTGTTGCTGCGATTGAAGCAGATGTAGAAAAATTTTATAATGCTGGCAATGCAGCTGCTGGTACTCGTGTGCGTAAAGCAATGCAAGATCTTAAAGTTTTAGCACAAGAAATCCGTGCAGAAGTAACTGACAAGAAAAACTCTGGCAAATAATATTTCGCGAGTAAGAAACAAAAAGGGTTCTGGTACGCCAGAGCCCTTTTTGCGTTTAAGCCCCTTACGAAGTCTGATACGTGGGCTGTGCGGAGCGACTTCGTAAGTCTACCGGGATGCCGGAGGCTATTTCGGTCGTCTTCCTGAACTCGTTTCAGGCCTTCTTATTGATTATTTGGAGAAAATGCTGGATATACGCCTGAAAGTAAATTCAGCGTGATGGGATTTTAGAAACCCCTATAAAAAGATAAAGCTCCCCATCGCGGAGAGCATCTATCCAACTAACAAAACATATTTTTTTATTTGATTGAGGTTATCGGTTGCTAACCTTTTTTAACTAATTTATATTCGATTACCGGTTTACCACGGGTACCACCATCGTTAGAAATGAAGCTGTTAAATTTAAGTTTGTAAATGTTACCTGATGCATCTTTAACCAAAAAGAAAGTATCTGCCTTAACACCAATTGGAGTAGTAACACCATTAGTGGTAACAGGTTGTGTAAGTCTCCAGTTTGAACCGATTACATCCCGTGCAGAAGAAAAGGTAATGGTTGATAAATCAGCTTCGGCAAATGCCGCGTAAGATTTGGTACTTGTAGAAACTGCAGCTGCGGTAACACCAGCAAGTTTGTTAACGAATACCAAATCAGAAAAATTATATGGAACAAGATCGCTGCCAAAAGTTGTCTGATAAACAGAATATGTCCATACCAAATCCCAGTTTGCTTTTTCTGGCTCCACACTTACCACAGCACCATTATTAAGTGATACAAATTTGAAGTTAAAGTTGCCGTCTTTTGGAATATCAACCGTTGTGAAATTGGTCGTTTCTTTAATTTTACCGTATTGTAAAGTATAGCCTCCGGAAGCATTTCTGGTTACTTTTAGTTTAATCCATGATTTTGCAGCAATACCGCCACCTGTACCGCGGTTTAAAATAATTACTTTATTGTCTGCAGCTGTAGCTGAAATTGCCGGAATTACGGTGTTAGAAAGATTACCATCAATTGCATCAAAAAAAGCAAAGTGTGCAGGTATTGGATTTGCCTGACTAACAGCAAGGGTTAAACCTAATGTATCCGCTTCGCCAACCGTTGCAAGACTAGCATTTGCCGTAGTAATTACTTTTGCACCAGCACTTGCAGTATTGTTCAAAATAACCCTAAAATCAGCTCCGCTGTAAAAGCCTAAATCCCATGCTGCTCTCGCAACAGCTGTTTGTTTATCCTTGCTAAAATCGACATAAACACTATTACCAGCTGCACTTCCAAGTTCAGCGCCGATTAAACCGTTGAGCGTTAAAGTGCTGCCATCCGATGGCGGAACAACCACAATAGGTTCATCCGAATCTTTTTTACAGGCTGTAAAGGTTATTGCTACAAAGGCAATAGCGATCATTGAGTTAAATTTGTTCATGTTTATTGTAATTATGTTGTTTTAATACTATAGTTTATCCCAGTTATAAGTTAGGCCCAGTACATAAGAGCGACCGTAACTGTATGGCACGGCTGCACCACCGTTGCTATGTGCACCGCCCGAAGCTGTTGAGCTATTTGTTAATTGTGTAACATTAAACAGGTTTTTAACACCTGCGTTGATGGTTAGAGAACGGAAAAGGATCTTATTGAGCATTAGATCTGCAAAACTGAAACCTGAAATGGTGGTCGCTTTATATTGTTCCTGTGTACCAACCTTCTGAAAGCCTGGTTTTTCGCCCGTATATTTGAAGAAAAAACTGATGTTTGCAGCTATTTTTGGAAATCCATAAATTAAATTCGCAGTGATTTCTGGCGACCATAATATTTTTTTACCTGCAAAATCCTGGCTCTCCGAGTAATCGTGGTAAGTTCCGATGTAGGAAATACCAATATTAGCCTGTAAATCTTTGAAATTTAATGTATTGTCTAACGTTCCTCCAACTGTTTTGAAATTCTCAACATTTAGAAGCGTGGTAATGGTCTGATCGGTAGGATCAATGCCGAAAATTATCCTGTTCTTAAATTTATTATAAAATCCCGCCAGTGTTGATTTAAAGAGTACATCTTGTGATGATATTCCTGCCCATGCAATAGAGGCATTGAAACTGTCGGATTTTTCGGCTTTTAAATTGGGGTTCCCAAAAATGGTATGGCTTGCATCAACAAAATCATAGTATAATTCTCTGAGTGCAGGCGATCTAAAACCTCTTGCATAAGCCAATCTAAGATCGAGCTGATCTGTTAATTTAAACTTTGTATTTAGCGATGGAATTACAGGGGGTGCATCGTAAACGGAGTTTTTAATAAATCTTAAGCCCGGTCGGATATTTACCCCATCACCAAACTTAATTTCTGATGAAATAAATGCCGCATAATCGATAATTACCGGCGAACCGTTTATCCGTTGTCCACTAGCTGCATCTCGGTTATACTCGAAACCTGGTTGAAAAGATACTGTTTTATTCAGCACATAAACAGCCGTAGCCCTAAAAATAGCCGAATTAAACTTAGCTACATCCTGTTCACCGGCACCAGTTGATAATACTTCTGTATTATTGGTGAAATCGTGAATAACCGTTTTCGTTGCACGTTCGAGATTGGTAAAACCGGCAATGGCCGATAATTGCAGGTTATTGTTGATTTTATATTCCGATTGAAGCTGTTGGGTATACCTGTGGGTGGTATAGGTTTGCAAAAGACCTTTGTAGGTATTCGGATTTAAGCCATAACGCACGTCGATATCTTCCTTTAATCCATCCAAACGGTACGAAATGTTAAAATTATTACTGTGGTAGCCTATTTTGGTATTACCAAGATATTGTTCTTTGGGTTTCCAGCGGTTGGTTACAGCACTAACTTCGGCAATGGAAGCCGTTTTCGAAGCCAGGTTCCAGCCACCAAAACTGGTGTGTGTAAAACCTGCCAGTACACTCCAGTTATCATTTCTCCAGTTGCCACTGATATTCTGAATGTGGTTACCCTTACCCGAGAAAGCTTCATATTCGTTACCGGCGGTTTCTTCCTGTACTCTGGCCGATAAGTTTAACAGCGATTTACCGGTACCCCGCTTGGTAATGATGTTAATTACACCTGCCAAGGCATCAGTACCATATACTACCGACATAGGTCCTTCAACAATTTCAATCCGGTCGATGGTATTGATATCGATCTGATTTAAACTTTCCCTTGCGTCCACCGGTCTACCATGGGTACTCCATCAAGCAAAATCTTGATATTTCTACCAGTCATGCCCATTAAAGAAACATCGGTTGTACCCAAAGTTAAATCATTGCTGAAACGAAAACCCAACTCGGTATTTAAAACCTGTTGCACATTAGTTGCTGCACGCAGCTTAATCCGCTCGGCATTGATGGTTCTAACATTGTAAACAGAATTGCGTAACGATTGTGGCCCAAACTGACCGGTAACAACAACTTCTTTTAAATCATTTGCCTTAGCGGTATCAACTTTAATTTCTTGAGCCACAGTAACAAATCCACAAAGCGATAAGGCAACTGATAAATATATTTTCATTTATTTAGACTAATTATAAATAATTGTGCAAATTTGTGCATTATCACCAAAAGGAGATAACGTTAAACGGATAATTAATGCCGCGAAACGGATTAAATAGGAAGCGGAGACAGGGATTAGGCATTTTATATACCTAAACAGGATAGGGAAGTCCCACTAGTGATAATTAAAATAAACAGGTTGTCAATGAAGATTAAGCGCTCAGTAAAAGCTAATGGAACGGTTCTCTATAAAAATATTTATCCGGCAAATTTTGCAGGGTTAAATGATATAGAGGAAGCAGATATAGTCATTAAAACAGCACATACGCATATATATGTAAAAGAAATGTGGTTCGAAGGAATCCATATAAGTTTGATTGAGCTTGAAAGTTATCAACCTGAAAATTTGTGCTTTGAATCATCACAAGCGCACATTGGGCTGTTATTTTGTTTAAACGGAAGTTTAACGTCTTGCAGTGAGGCAGAGCAAAATTGTTTATCGCTGACTAAAAACCAGCAAAACCTTAACCTGGGCAAAGTAAACCACATTGCTTTCCGGATTACAGAAAAAACAAGTTTGGTATATATTCAGCTTACTGAGGCTTATTTTCAGAAAGCAATGGGCCGTAGTTTTCATCAGGATGCACTTTTACCTTTAAGTGAACCGATAACACCCGAGGTGAGCTCAATTTTGCAAAGCTTAAGTCAGGCCAATCATTCGGGGAGGGTAAAGCGCTTGTTTTTGGAAGCCCGCATGCTTGATTTGATAGTGATCCACAGTAATCAAAAGCAGGATAAGCAAGGGGTTATTTTAAAGGAAGAAGATTTAAAAAAGATCATTTATGCCCGGCAACTGGTAGAGCGCGAACTGCAAAAGCCAAGCTCTTTAATTGAACTCTCGCGCAAAGCGGGAATTAACGATTTTAAACTTAAAAAAGGTTTTAAAGCGCTAACCGGCCATACAGTATTCGGCTATCTGTATAAAATCAGGATGGAAAAGGCACATTACTACCTGGCTAAAGAAAAGCGAACAGTTAACGAAGTCGCTTTTCTGGTAGGTTATAAAAACGCACAGCATTTTATTGCTGCTTTTAAAAAGCAGTATGAGATTTTGCCAGGCAGTTTAAATAAAAATTAGAAATTACACGCAAACGTTTGCCTGCTTTACTCCTTAATTTCGTTAATTATGAGGTCAGATTCTACAATCGTATTGTAATAGGCCTGATTTTCAGGAACCGGGCTGTGAATTAGATCCAACAGGATATTAGCAGCCTTTTGTCCTTGCAAATAGGGGTATTGCTCTACCGAAGCAACTGGCGAATTATCCAGATAACTGATAATAGGCAGGTTGGCATAGCTTACCACATCAAAATCGTTTATTACATTTAATTTTTTGAAGTATTTAATTAAAAACAAAGCCACATAATCGTTAAATGCAACAATTGCTGTTGGTTTTCTTTTGTGGTTTAAAAACTGCTCGGCAGCTTCGATGGTACCTTCTTCGGTTAAATCGCAATTGACTACGAGAGATGGATCGAATTTCAAACGGTTGAAGGTAATGGCTTGCATATAACCATCTTTACGCTCTTCGCTGGCATATAGCGTACTTGGCCCGTTAATCATCCCAATACTTCTGTGTCCTTTTTTGAGCAGGTAGTTTACCGCCTTAATGGTTGCACTCTCAAGACTGCAAGCCACATAGTGCACATTTTTAAAAGGGGGGATCCGGTCAAAAAATACCACCGGGATGTTAAATGAGTTTAGCTTTTCAAAATGATCAAACTTAGAAGTGTCTTTACTGATGGATACCAATAAACCATCTACCCGCTGGTTTTTCATTTTTTCTACAAGCTTTACTTCCTGCTCGTAGTTATCGTGCGACTGGGCAAAAATTACCGTATAGTTTTTCTTGATCGCCTCATCTTCAATAGCCGAAATGGCAATAGAGAAAAAGTGCTCAGATAGCTCAGGTAAAATTACACCAATAGTATACGTTTTCCCTTTTTGAAAAAGGATTGCAGCATTGTTAGGCTCATAATTGAGAGACTTTGCTAGCTGTTTAATTTTCTCACGTGTTACTGCTCCTATACTTGGATGGTCATGCAGCCCCCTCGATACGCTAGAGGGTGAGATGTTTAAAATTCTGGCTATTTCCTTTATGGTTGTTGGTTTCGATTGCATTCTAAGTGCTAAACTACATTAAATTTCTTCAATATGTAATAATACAAAATTAATCAAACGTTTGCGTTGTTTTTTTCTTTCATTTCTCTTCTTCAAAGCATTAAATATCGATACATTCGGGCCGCAAAACACATTGCCTGATTAATACTTAATAATATAAAATTTATAGATAGAAAGCAATTTTTGAGTACTAAAAAATGGTTTTAGCACATTATTGGTAACAGATTTGGATAAAGAAACACCCCCAATGATTAACAGAAATGCCCCTTGTAATGAGGGGTGTTTCAAAAAAAAACGAGAAGTGTTCGTACCACTCCTCGTTAAATCGGGTTTATTCCTGCAAGCAGGAAACAATAAGTTATCTAAGCTATATGTTAACCCTTTTCAAAGGTATAAATTTTAAGTGTTTTTTTAACAGGATAATTTGTTGCAGAAAATGCTATCTTGTGCAGCAAGATGTTTTTAACCAAATAGATAACCAATACACCAAAAGGATAAGTAGAAGCCCATTTTACGTCAAATAATCATCTTTCCGTTATATCAATTATCTTTTTTGTATCTGTTAATTTTTAATTTAACTGCATCGTACCAAATAATTTAATAAATTTAACATTGGGTTAATAATGATGTTATTTCTTTGGCGCACCTTAAAAACCTTAACTGTCATCCCAGATTGTTTATGTACAAAGCATTAGAAAGTAATTTTTTTCTTCTGGTCAAATTAGACAAAAATAAAGCATTTAACCTGGTGTTCGATGCTTATTGGAATGCGCTGTACAAACAAGCTTATAAAAAGGTACACTGCACCGATCTGGCACAGGATCTGGTTCAGGATGTATTTGTAAGCCTGTGGGATAAGATCGAATTATTAGATGCCGAAGGCAGTGTGCTGGCTTATTTATTTGCCATCCTCCGCAACAAAATCCTAAAACTTTACGAAAAAGATAGTGTTCGCTTAAAATATGCCGTAAGTGTAACCGCAAATGTGGCTCCATCAGATGTGCATTCGCAAAACACCATCTTAGAAAAAGAACTGAAAGCCATTATTGATGCTGAAGTGACCCGCATGCCTCTGCGTATGAAAGAAATTTATCTGCTAAAACGTGAAGATGATCTTTCTATTAAACAAATAGCCGAAGACCTGTCATTATCTGAGCAAACTGTTAAAAATCAACTCCAAATGGCCTACCAGCGATTACGCGCAAGAGTTAAGGATTACGACTCTTCGCTGGCACTTCTGGCGCTTTTTATTGCGAAACACCTGTAATTCCTTCCTGCATCCTGGCTGTGCCTGATGTATATTTTAAAACATTATAAAAAAAATAATAATGCCATGGTACTTTATGCCAGGCAACCGTATACCTATATAAAAGCCACTATTTTGAATACGAACGAAATCAAATATTTAATCGGAAAATACAACAGCCAAACTGCTACACCAGCCGAAAAAAAGCTGGTAGAGGAATGGTACGAGCGTATTGATGGTGCTGATTTAACACAAAACCAGTTAGCAGATATTGAAGTTAAAAAACAGATTTTAAATCGGGTAACTGCTAGCATACACCATATTGATACACCAAAACCTAAGCAGATTAAATTTAATTATGCGCTGTTTTTTAAAGCTGCGGTTATTTTAATCTCTTTAATTGCGGGTACCTATATTTATTTTAACCAAAGCGATCGCTCCCGCGTTTTGGCCACTTCCATTAAAACAAATAAAAAATCAATTGTTCCCGGAGGTAATAATGCAGTACTATTACTCGCCGATGGTTCTCAGATTATCCTAAATAGAACTGCTGATGGGCAAGTTGCAAACCAATCCGGAGTGCAGGTAGTTAAAACGAAAAGTGGAGAATTACTTTACAGATTTACTGGTAATACAACTGCAAAAGCAGCAGCCATTAATACGGTAAGCACCCCACGCGGTGGCCAATACCATTTAATTCTGGTAGATGGTACTGAGGTATGGTTAAATGCGAGCTCTTCGGTTAAATTTCCTACTGCTTTTGTAGGCAACGAACGTAAGGTAGAAGTTACCGGAGAAGTATACTTTGAAGTAGCTAAAAATAAGGCAAAGCCATTTATTGTCCATACCGATCAATCTGATATCAAAGTGTTGGGCACTCATTTTAACGTAAATACCTATGCTGATGAAGCCTATGAGCGTACTACCTTGCTCGAAGGTAGTATTGAAATTAAACGGGGCAATAAAAAAGCACTTTTAAAACCTGGTCAACAGGCTAGCCTTAATGGTAAAGCTGATGGTATTACAGTAAACGAGATCGAAGATCTCGAGGCTGTAATTGCCTGGAAAAATGGTTACTTCCAGTTCGAAAAATCAGATCTTCCATCAGTTATGCGCCAGGTTTCGCGCTGGTACGATGCCGACGTGATTTATAATGGAAAAATTCCGGCAAAACAATACTCCGGAAAAATACAGAGAAATGTAAGCGTGGCAAAATTAGTCGAAATGCTGGCATACAGCGGTATTCATTGTAAAGTAGAGTACAACCAGATTACAGTAAACCCTAAATAAATAACCAAACCAAATCAAACTATAAAGCGCAGCATATGAAGATATAATACTCCAGACATTCGATTTCAATCCGCTTAAAAAGCAATGCAAAGTGTTCGTACCACTTTATTTGCTGTGAGGGGGTTAAAACCTGCGCACGCTAATCTGCAGCAGGGACACAATAAGTTATCTAAGCAATTATGTTTTAAACCCAAATTCAACCATGAATTTTAGTACATTTTTTACGCCCGGATTATTAATCCGGCGTAAGCCCACACAATTAATATTGGTGATGAAGCTAACCGCACTATTTTTATTCGCTTGTCTGTGCCAGGTAAGCGCAAGTGTTTATAGTCAGAACATCACATTGAAACAAAAAAATGTTTCGATGGAAGTGATATTTAAATCGATAGAGAAACAAACTCAATATGTTTTTCTTTATGATAATCTCGAGCTGCAAAATGCCCACAATGTAAGCATAGATGTTAAAAATGCGCCAATTGAGCAGGTGCTGAGTTTGTGCCTCAAAAATCAATTATTGAGCTACAAAATATTTGATAAAACAATCGTACTCAGAAAAAGAAGCGAGCTGATATCAAACCCCTTTTTTGAAACGATTAGCGGTAAAGTATTGGATGAGAATGGCTTACCGATTGTTGGTGCAAGTATAATGGTTAAAGAAACAAAAACGGTAAGCAGAACTGATGCTAATGGTTATTTTTCAATTAATGCCAATATTGGTACAACACTAATCGTCTCTTTTATTGGTTACACCACCAGAGAAATTGTTGTAGACAGTAAGCGGGACTATAGTATTTCTTTAAAAGCTGCTACAACCGAATTAACAGATGTGGTAGTTACAGCTTTGGGGATTAAACGTTCAGAAAAATCGTTGGGTTATGCGGTACAAAAAGTAGCTGGTAAAGATCTGCAAACCGTTAAAGGGGTAGATGTAGCTACTTCGTTAACTGGAAGGGTTTCGGGCCTTGTAATAAAAAACTCAACCGAATTTAACGCCAGGCCAACCATCGAGTTACGTGGAGAAAGTGCCTTACTGGTTATTGATGGTGTGCCTTATGGTAACATGTCGTTGAGAGATGTGCCTACCGATGATATTGAAAGTATGGATGTATTGAAAGGTCCCACTGCATCGGCTTTATATGGCTCAAGGGCTGCGGGTGGTGTACTTTTAATTACAACCAAAAAAGGCCCTGCAGGTAAAGGATTTTCAATCGATATCAACAGCAATACAATGGCCTCACTGGGTTACCTGGCCATACCTAAAGTACAAAGTTCGTATGGAAGGGGGCAGAATGGCGTAATTGATAACGATTACGTTTGGGGACCCAAACTTGATGTCGGTAAAACTGCCAGAGACTGGAACCCGGTTACCAAACAATTTGAAGATAATATGCCATTGGTATCGAAAGGGAAAGATAACCTGAAAAACTTTATGTCAACCGGCATCATCTTAAACAACAACGTAAGTATTGCCCAAACCGGCGAAAAAGGAAGCTTCAGAATTGGCTTAAACGACATTTACAATAAAGGGCAGTTTCCAAATCAGAACCTGAACATGGTAAATTTAACCATGGCAGGAGAGATGAAGTTAAGCGATAAATTTAAACTGGAAGGACACATGGGCGTAAGTCGCCGTTGGGCCGACCAAATTTGGGGCGGAGGTTATAACAACCAGGGCTATTTGTATCAGTTAATTATGTGGACAGGTACCGAATACGATATCCGTGATTACAAAGACTACTGGAAAGTGCCTTACAAAACCCAGAACTGGATGTACACCAACTGGTACGATAATCCATATTTAATTGCTAACGAAAAGTTAAACGGTATTGAAACCAATACCTTGAATGCCAACGTTACGGCCAATTACCAGATCAACAGTGATTTTAATTTATTGGTGCGCTTGGGGTACGATAACTACAACAATAAAACAACCTTCCGCAACCCAACTGCCAACATATATTCTACCCGTGGCGGTGCAGTAAACGGTAGCGGCTGGAATGCCAGAGGAATGTATTCTATTCAGGATGCAAAAGGTTTCAGTACCAATGATGATGTAATCCTGAGCTACAAAAAGAAACTGAACAAGTTTACAATCGATGCTTTGGCAGGTGGAACAGTTTACTATTACATTGACGAATCGTTAAGTGGAACAACTAAAAACGGATTAATTTCTCCAACTTTTTATTCGTTAGCTGGTTCGGTAGAGCCACCTACAGTAGCACAGGGATATAGCACCAGACAGATCAACAGTTTGTACAGCAGGGCTTCTATAGGTTATGACGATGCCATCTTCCTTGATTTTACGGGTAGAAACGACTGGAATTCTGCACAACCAAAAGCATCACGTTCTTATTTTTATCCATCAATTGGTTCGAGTATCGTAGTTTCAGAATTGGTAAAACTGCCTAAGGTAATCGACATGTTCAAAATCCGCGGTTCGTGGGCAGTATTTAAAACCGCTTTAGGTGTATATGCCAACAACAGGACCTTTGGCACAACAACCGCCGCATGGAATACTTTAAACTCTGCAAACTATCCGTCTTCGTTATTGGGTAATAGTTTGCTGCCAAGTGCGCAAAGAACATACGAAATCGGTGCTGCGGGTTATTTATTTAAAAAACGTTTGCATTTTGATGTGGCTTATTTTAATAAATATTATTACAACCAGCAGGTAAGCACTTCAATACCTGCATCATCGGGTTTCTCATCTACTTTGGTTAATACAAAGGAAACTTACGAAAGAAGAGGACTTGAAATTACAGTTGATGGTTCAGTGATCAGGAATAAAGATTTCGAGTGGTATTCTACCATCAACTTTTCTAACCAGCACCGTTATTATGTAAATCTAGATCCCGTTTATTCTGCTGATAATTTATGGGTGAAAAAGGGAGAAAGGTTAGATACTTACACCGATAATTACTGGGTTAAAGACCCTGAGGGTAATGTAATTCACGAAAGCGGTTTGCCGGTTTGGAGCGATTATGTAAAGAAATTAGGTTACGGTGAACCCGATTTTAGCTTTGGTTTTATCAATAATTTTACCTACAAAAACTGGTCGTTGGGGATTAATATCGATGGCCGTATTGGTGGCTTAATGTACAATTACATTTATGATAAAATGTTCGATTCTGGTACTGCTCCAGAAACGGATAACGAATACCGTTACAATCAGGTAGTATTAGGACAAAATAATTATATAGGTCAGGGTGTTAAAGTCGTATCGGGCAGTGTTACTTACGACAAATATGGTCAGATTACCAGCGATACCCGCAAATACGCTGTAAATGATATGCCAATTGGTTATCAGGATTATGCACAATGGTATCGTGGTGGCGATGGAAGGGTGCAGAACGAATCGTTTGTGAAGCTGCGTGAAGTTTCATTGGGTTATCGTTTGCCATCAAAAACAGCAACCAAACTAGGCTTAAAGAGTGCATCCTTCTCGTTAACCGGACAGAACCTGTTTATGTGGACCAATTTCAAATACTCAGATCCCGATGTTGATACCGAGAACCTAAATTCGCCATCTATGAGAATGATAGGTTTTAACGTTAAGGTAGGTTTCTAGTTATTTATTGTTTTTAAAGCAGATTTTATGAAAAGTAAATTTTTAAAATATAGCTTATTATTGCCTGCATTGGCACTATTAAGTAACGGTTGTAGCAAGTTCGACGATATTAATACCAATCCAAATGCAACTACCCAGGTAAACTCGGCTATGCTGGCTACCGGCATGATATTAAACATTACACGTGGAGATATCAGCAGTACCAAATCTTTTATGCAGCCATTTCTATTAGGTAAATATCTTACCTGGGGCGAGGGGCAGGAGAACTTCCAGTACAACAAAATTAGCCGTACTGATTTTAATAGAATAACCCTCTTGCGCAACATTACCCCAATGGAGAATTATGCCACCAGCGATGGGTTGAAAAAATCCTATCAGGCATTGGGCCATTTTATCAGGGCATGGCAGTTTTTTATGACGACGATGCAGGTTGGTGATATTCCTTACACCGATGCGGTTAAAGGGGAGTCAGATGCGGTATTACAACCCAAATATGATAGCCAAAAAACAGTTTTCCTCGGTATTTTGAGCGAACTTGATCAGGCCAATGCCTTATTTGCATCGGGAGCAACTTTTGAAGGCGATCCTATTTTTGCTGGTAGTACCGATAAATGGAGAAGGTTAACCAATAGTTTTGAGTTGCATGTTTTAATCAATCTCCATAAAAAAACTGGAGATGCGGATTTGAAAGTGATTGAACGCTTTAAGGATATTGTGGCTAACCGCCCGTTAATGCGTGATTACAACGATAATTTTGCACTGGCTTACAATGCAACTGCCGGACAGAATTATCCATGGAGCGACGTTCCTGCCGGATCGGGTAACTCATTCGTTAAATCGAATTACACCATGTTAACCAACGTACTGCTTGATCCTTTGAAAGCAGCTAACGATAAAAGGCTTTTTTACTATGCAAAACCATCGCCGGTTAAAATTACTGCAGGCGTTTCGCAAAGCGATATGGCAGCTTACCCTGGTGTAGAGCCTTCCGATTCGTTTTCGAGTTTACAAACCAGAAGGGTGAATAAAGATTATGCCGATATCAACGCCCGTTACGTAAACCTGGTAAACGCAGAGCCTGTAGGTGTTTTTAACTATTGGGATTTACAATTTATCCTTGCTGAGGCTGCCATTCGTGGCTGGATAACGGGTACACCGGCGCAAACCTATTATGCCAACGGTATTACCAACTCAATGAAGTTTATTGCACAATACACTCCTGATTTGGTCGATTACAACCACAACATGAAAATGGATGCGGCTTATATCGATGCCTTTCCGGCTACTATAGCTTTAACAGGAACCACCGAGCAACAAATAGCACAGGTAATTACACAAAAATACGTAGCTAGCTTTCTGCAGGGAAACAAATATCAGGGCTGGTTCGAAAATAGAAGAACGGGGTATCCGGTTTTTAAACTTAATTCTGCAACCAACTTAAATTCGCCATCTACTAATTTTCCTTTAAGATGGCTGTATCCTTCAAACGAACTGAGCTACAATTCTGCCAACCTTTCGGCTGCGGTTGCCAGTCAGTATGGTGGTAACGACGATGTAAACCAGGCCATGTGGCTGCTAAAATAATACGCTCTTAAATCAATATGAAAAGTTCTCCGGTTGTAATGCCGGAGAACTTTTTTGTTTTAAACCGCAAGTAATACATACGTCATTTATCTTAACAGTATTATATTTATAAAAGCATATTCATATTTTGCTTCGATTTATAAATAACATGATAGCCTTATATATAATACTTTTTCTAGTTATCGCATTTTTAGTAATAACCAATCTGCCTGTTTTTGGTCGCTTACCAAGAGGATTAAGGCTGGCCAAAACCCAAGAGTTGCCTAATTATAGTAAGGGAGCCTTGCAAAATCTTTCCATTACGCCTATGCAACCCGAAGGTGTGAGTTTCTTTACCATTTTAAAAGCCTTCTTTTTCGAGAAGCATCCCGATAAAATACCAGAAAAGGCACTTCCCTTTAATCAACCTGATTTAGATACCAAACCTAAAAGCAATGTACCCGAAATTATCTGGTTTGGGCATTCTTCTTATTTGATCAAGATTGATGGATTACGTGTTTTGGTCGATCCGGTTTTTAGTAAAGCACCTTCGCCCTTTTCTTTTATCGGCAGTAAGGCCTTTCCAGGTACCGATGTTGTTAAAGCAGCTGATTTTAAAAATATTGATGTGCTGGTGATTACGCACGATCATTACGACCACCTCGACTACCAAAGTATATTAGCTATTGCGCCCGGTGCAAAAACGATTGTTACTTCGCTTGGTGTAGGCGAACATTTAGAAAAATGGGGAATTAACGCGGATAAAATTAATGAACTGGCCTGGGAGCAATCGATTACTTTATTTGATAGCCTTGAATTAACTGCTGTTCCGGCAAGGCATTTTACAGGAAGGAAATTTAAACGCAATCAAACGCTTTGGTCGGCCTTCGTGCTGAAAACTGTTAATTGTAAACTGTTTTTAGGTGGCGATTCAGGTTACGATACACATTTTGCCCAAATTGGAGAAATGTATGGACCGTTCGATCTGGCTTTATTAGAATGTGGACAGTATAATGCCTATTGGCCTTACATACACATGTTTCCTGAAGATACCGTACAGGCAGCTATCGATTTAAAGGCAAAAGTTTTAATGCCGGTACACTGGGGTAAATTTAGCTTAGCTATGCACCCGTGGAACGAACCGGTTAAGAGGGTAGTAGAAGCCGCTGCTGTTAAACATTTACCTTTGGTTACCCCACGCTTAGGCGAAACAGTAATTTTAAATGCGCATATGCCAACAGAAAACTGGTGGCTGGAAGCATAAAAACTAAACAATAATTAAGTAACGGTGTTTAATTGAAAAGTAATACCATCATGAAAACCGATCTTGTAGAAATTTTTCAAACCATTAGGGCTGGTATGCAGCCTTACGCTACACGTGGCTATACCGTGCACGAAAATTCTGAAACAGGCTACGATCTGTACAGTGAAAAAAATATAGCTGTTAATGGAGAAAAGATAACCGAGCGTTTTTTTGCCGGGGTTTATATTAACGGCAATGAGGTAGAGGTGAAGGTCAACACCGAGGAGTTTTCTGCCTCGAACCAGCACTTAGCAGATTTTGGAGAAAATAAAGCTGGTTTAAAAAATACCGCGCTAGATGATGCGGGGCTACGGGAAGTTGAAACCCTCATTGAAATTATACACACTAACTTCAAAGAAAAGGAGTGGATTTAATAATTTGATGCTAAATTTGCACCTGAATTTTTTCTGAACTAAACTTCTGGTGATTGAGCATTTTAACTTCCGATAGCAACTGGCACAATGAATTAATAAAGGCACTTGCCGCTTGTCAGGTAGATCGCGAATTCTTTTCAGAGGGACCATTTCAATTGTTAAAGTTAACCGATCAGCTTATCGTTCATTTGGTGAGTTTAAATCATCCCTTCAGCCCACAAAACTTCATTCAGCTTCAGGAAAAGTATGCCATAGCGAATATTAAGCTTATACACCTTTGGGAAGATATTTGGCGCTCGAAACCTGCACAGGTATTGGCCAGACTTAGCTCATTGCTTGGACAGAATAAACGTATTCATGGCCGGAAAACAAAAATTCATAAAATAGCCAAACCAGTAGCCGATACTTTTTTAAACGATAACCATTTGCAGGGCGCAGTGAGCAGCCGCTATAAAATTGGTTTGTTCGAAAAAGATGAACTTGTTGCGGTAGCTACTTTTTCTGCCCTCCGTAAAATGAACCATACCGAAAACTATAAATCGGCAGAGCTGATCAGGTTTGCCGTGAAGGCAGGATATTCCATTACAGGCGGTCTGAGCAAACTCATTTCTTATTTTGCAGATTTACATCAACCTAACGATGTAATGACTTACGCCGATCGGGATTGGTCGGCAGGCGAAGCGTATTTGAGGCTTGGTTTCTTACAAACAACAGCTATAGCCCCTAAATACTACCACTTAAATGAACAGCTTCAGCGCCAGTTAATTAAAGATGCGCAAACTGTAGATGCACAAATATTTAATACCGGAAGTTTAAAATTCATACTCCAATTTTAATGGATCAGCACAACCTCATCATCATTTTAGGCGCAACGGCATCGGGCAAAACCAAACTGGCTGTTCAGGTGGCACATGCGTTAAATGGCGAAATTATCAGTGCAGATAGCCGTCAGGTTTTTAAGCGAATGGATATCGGTACAGGGAAAGATCTGCAGGAGTATCATACAGCAGGTATTACGATTCCTCACCACCTGATTGATATTTTAGAACCGGGAGAACGTTACCACGTAGATGCTTTTAAGAACGATTTTTACGAAGCTTTTGAGCAGGTTACCAGCCAAAACAAAATACCGATCCTCTGTGGAGGTACAGGAATGTACATCCATAGTCTGCTGCAGAACCAAACTTTTACCGCTATCCCTGTCAATCAACCTTTGAGAGATCAATTGGAGTTGCTTTCAAAAGAAGCGCTGGTTATTCAACTGCAAAACAATCCTGGTCAAAATGTAGCGCATGTAGATCTATCTTCTAAAAAAAGGTTAATCAGGGCATTGGAAATTGCAGCTTATTTAAAGGATAATGCGCTCGAAACGGTTGATCGGCCAATACTCAAACCTATTGTTTTTGGTTTAAAGAACGAGGTAGAAGTTACACGTGGTAAAATACTGGCCCGCTTAGACGAACGGTTTAAAGCAGGTTTAATAGAAGAGGTGCAACAATTATTGCAGGCAGGCATTAGTAAAGAGATCCTCATCTTCTACGGACTCGAGTATAAGTTTATCGTGAATTATCTCGAGGGCCTATATACATTAGAAGAGTTAAAGCTTAGGTTAGGCATTGCCATTTGCCAGTATGCCAAGCGGCAGAATACCTTTTTCAGGAAGATGGAAAAGGACAATGTAAACATCATCTGGCTCGATGCTTCAGCAAGTTCCAATCAGTTAAAACAGCTGGTATTGCAAAAAGTTTCATCGTAGTTTAATTAAATCAAATTAGTCATTTTAAGGTTGCTTTATCGCTTTAAAAGCACCTAAAAAGCCCTTTTGGCACAGCCTTTGTGTTTGTTGAAGCATATTAGTTTAACTCAAAAAACAATATCTTAAACATGAAAACAATTACGAAAATTATTGCTACATCAGCAGCTGTTGTGGCGTTATTCTTTACTACAAATGTTAATGCACAATCAAGCCGAAACTTAGGGATAGGATTAAATGTAGGAGCGGGAACATCAACTGGATATGGTTTAGTGATAGGTGGTGATATTCGATATCAATTTAATGTAGATAAGCAATTATCTATTCCGGTGACCGCTGGTTATAATAACTTTTCTATTAAAGATTCATACGGCGGTGGAAGCTTTGGAGTAATCCCGGTTAAAGCAGGTGCTAAGTATTTCTTTGATGATTCTGGTGCAGGTGCTTATGGCCTTGCAGAAATTGGTGCTGGTTTCGGTACCAACAAAGGTTCAGGTACTTCATTCGTTTATTCGCCAGCAATAGGTTATGCCTGGAGTAATGGACTAGATTTAGCAGCTAAGTATGAAGGTTACTCTAATAATGGTAGTATTGGTTTTGCCGGAATTAGGTTAGCTTACGGATTTAGCTTATAATCATTCCCGTTATAATAATAAGAAGCCTCCTTTTTTAAGGGAGGCTTTTTTATTTCATAATATTCTGAAAAAAATGAAAATTTAAAATCTGGTAGTCTGGTTTTGTCGTATATCACTTAAACCTTTAATTGATAACTTAAATACTCTACAATGAAAACAGTTACAAAACTTTTTACAACAGCATTAACTGCACTTACAATATTAAGCACCAGTAGTTTAAAAGCCCAGGAAATGAGCCAGACGACAAGCACAAATGGTATGGCCTTTAAAATAGGAGTTGGCGTTAATGCCGGCTTGTTTCCAGATCGTTCTGAAATGGATTATGGCTACGGGGCAGACGTAAAATTGCAATACGATTTAACTAAAGATGTTGCAGTAACCGCTTCGGCAGGTTATACCCGCTTAAGATGGAAAGGCAGCCCTTTAAATTTTCAGTTTATTCCGTTAATGGGTGGTGTTAAAACCTATGTAATAGACAGGATGTATTTGAGTGGTGGCTTGGGTACTGGCCTGGCGGTTAAGGAAAGCGCACAAATGAACTTTATTTACACTGGTGGTTTAGGCTACGAATGGAACAACGGACTGGAAATTGGCGCCCGTTACGAGGGCTACGTAAACAATAGTGCATCCGATCTGTATTTTATGAAAACAGGCCAATACAACCTGCGTATAGGTTATAATTTTAAATTATAATTAAAATATCATTTATTTTAAGAAGCCCTGTAATTAGCAGGGCTTTTTTTATTTATTTAATATTTTAATTGCTATTTTGAGCCGAAAACCAAATACAATGAAAAAAATATTCGGAATAGCCATCATAACCGCATTAATGGCCTGCAATCAGTCAGAAAAGAAGACTACTGAAAATAAAGATTCCGTAAAAACAGATTCGGTAAGCGTTAAAAGCGCTGTAACGATAAAAGATGAAAAAAAATCGGTAATTTTTGCTCAATATGTTGAACTGAAAAATGCATTGGTTAAATCTGATGCTGCGGTTGCGCAAAAATCGGCCGAAGCTTTGAAAAATAGTTTGGCAGCTTACGAAGGTTGCGAACTTACTGCTGAGGTTGCCGGTAAAATTGCAGCCACCAATAATCTGGTAACACAAAGAAAAGATTTTACCGTTTTAAGTGCCGATTTAATTGCTTTAGTTAAAAATGCTGAAATCGAAAATGGAACCATTTATGTGCAGCATTGTCCAATGGCCAACAAAGGCGACGGTGGCGACTGGCTATCAACAGAAAAGGAAGTTAAAAATCCTTACTATGGAAACGAGATGCTGGAGTGCGGAAGGGTAGTGGAAGAAATCAAATCGAAGTAACAGGCACGATGATTTGTTATGTTAAGCATGATTGTTACGTCATCCTGACTAATTATTCATATTAATTTAACAGATTTGTTATGCATGTATATTAATTTTATATAATTTAGAAAGCTATAAACACAATACAATAATATGTCAGATATTGCAGAGATCAAAGTTGATGGTAAGACAATAGAATTGCCAGTAATTACAGGAACAGAAGACGAAAAGGCCATTGATATTTCAAAATTAAGAGATCTTACAGGTTTTGTAACTTTAGATACTGGTTTTAAAAATACCGGTTCTACAAAAAGCAAAATCACTTTTTTAGATGGTGAAAAAGGCATTTTAAAATACAGAGGTTACGGCATTGAACAACTTGCAGAAAAATCTAGTTTTTTAGAAGTAGCTTACCTGGTTATTTACGGAGATCTTCCTACGCAAGCGCAATTAGACGATTTTCAGGCTGAAATTAGTAAGCATACATTGATTCATGAGGATATGAAGAAATTCTTTGATGGTTATCCGTCAAGATCTCATCCAATGGGTCAGTTAGGATCTCTGATTTTCTCTTTATCTACATTTTATCCTGAATGTTTAAAACCAAACCAAACTGCAGAGGAGCAAAATCTAACCATTATTAAGTTATTGGCTAAGCTTCCGACTATAGTTTCGTTTATCTATAAAAAATCTTTAGGTCACCCACTTATCTATCCAAAAAATAAATACGATTATGTTACCAATTTCCTTTGGATGACATTTGGCCAGCGTACCGAAGATTACGAAGTGAACCCGATTGTGGTAAATGCGATGAATAAATTGCTGATCCTTCACGCAGACCACGAGCAAAACTGTTCAGCATCTACTGTACGTATTGTTGGTTCGTCTGATTGTAATTTATATGCATCTGTTTCGGCAGGTATTGCTGCACTTTGGGGCCCGCTTCACGGTGGTGCAAACCAGGCGGTTATCGATATGCTCGAACTGATTAAAGCTGATGGTGGCGATACTGAAAAATGGATTGCCAAGGCTAAAGATAAAAATGATCCTTTCCGCATGATGGGCTTTGGACACAGGGTGTATAAAAACTTCGATCCAAGGGCAAAAATCATTAAAAAAGCTTGCGATGATATTTTAGAGAATTTAGGTATCGATGATCCGATTTTAGAAATTGCTAAAAAGCTGGAAGAAGCGGCCCTAACCGATCAGTATTTCATCGACAGAAAATTATATCCGAACGTAGATTTTTATTCAGGTATTATTTACCGCGCATTGGGCTTCCCGTCAGAAATGTTTACCGTTCTTTTTGCTTTAGGACGTTTACCGGGATGGATTGCACAGTGGAAAGAGATGCACGAAAACAAAGAGCCGATCGGCCGCCCGCGTCAGGTTTACGTTGGTGAAACCGACAGGGAATTTGTTGAGATTAAAAACAGAAAATAAATTCATTAAACATAAAAAAACCACTCGAAATCCGGGTGGTTTTTTTGTACGTATACTTTTTTACTAATAGCCGTCATCCCGATAACACTTTGAATCAGATCTCTCCGCTCCACTACGTTCTGGTCGAGAGGACGACTCTTCTTAAGTAGTAACGAAGTGCGGGCTACGTCGCTACGTAATAAATTAAATTAATCATAATAAATTCTGATAACTTAAACGCAATCCAGTACAGTGCAAAGATCCAGAACATTTTAACGATAATGCTGCCAGTTTTACGTTGATAGAATACTTTTAATGCGCTAAACATGTACCAGCAGATCCAAACCAGCACGCCCAATTCGATGATTGTGGTTAAAACCCCGGTGCCTCTCAATACATGTTTCATTAATGGTTGAGTGAAAATTTCAACAATGAAATAGGCAGTCATTCCATGGATGGTAAAAATCAAGTGATTTAAATAGTAAATGTGATTTTTCCTGAAATTCCACATGATAAAAAGCGCCAGTAAGGGCATCAGTAAAAAGTATTGTTTTGGCCTGTTATGTTCCAGGGTTTCATTAATTACTTCCGATTTTTCGCCAATGGTAATCGCTCTTTTTTTGATCAACTTTTCGTACCAGCTATCCTGATCGGCTGAAGGAAGTTTTTGCTGGCGTACCAGATATGCCGCATAAGTACTGTCGTTCCTTTCAATATGGATATCATTGTAATCATCAATAATCTCTTCAAGCGAATCCGATTTAAGGGTAACGTTTTCGGCTTTTAGCCGGTCAGTTCAGTTTCCTGAGCTTTAAAGCCCAGCTTTTTAAATTCTTTAATCTTTATCGCATTATCTAAAGATTTTACTGTTTTTTTGATAATGGCATTATCCGCAGGCATTCCTGCCAGCTTAAGTGCTTTGCTTACACTATCTGTTACCCGCTCATTTTTTTTCTTTTCGATAGTAACACCATCATCGTCATGCTTCTCCCTGGCTACATGCTTGGGCGAATAAACCACGAGGAAATATACAATTGATACAAAGATGTACATGCTTACCGGGTTGATGTACCTGGCTCTTTTACCGGCCAGATAATCGAGTGTAACCTGACCGGGTTTGGTTAGGAGTGGAGCAAGCGTTTGAAAAAACTTGTTATCGAAATGGAAGTAATGGGCAATACTATGACTAATAAAAGCCCAGAAACTCTCTTTTAACTCTAAATTGGGCTGACCGCATTTACTGCAATAATGCGATTCTACATGCGAACCACAGTTTAAACAATCGTGTTCTTTTCTATACTTACCGGCTGACATAAGAGGTTATTCGGAAATTATTTAATATGGAAATTACAAATGATTAATGGCTTCTACTTCGGCGCGGGTATGTTTATGCTTAAATATCACAACAAAAACGACAGCAATAACGAGTACATAAATGGTAAAAGTTAACCAGATGTTATGCCAGTCTTTTACATCTAGTGCTCTGCTCAAATCTCCGTTGGGCAGCACATCAATGCCTTTATTTTTAAGGAATTTAAGCAAGTGTGCATTGTCTTCTTCACTTTTTACATATTTGGATAGTGAGCCAATACTATGATAATAAGTGGTAAAGAAGCGGCTAATCATCCAGCCCGAAACCAAACTGCCAAACACAGCACCAAAACCATTAGTCATCATCATAAATAAACCCTGGGCAGAAGAACGGATCTTCGGTGTAGTTGATGTTTCTACAAACAGCGAACCCGATATGTTAAAGAAATCGAACGCCATACCGTAAACGATGCAAGAAGTGATAATCATCCAGAGATTGGTTGACGGATCGCCATAGGCAAATAAACCAAAACGCAACACCCAGGCAAACATCGCAATGGCAATAACCCATTTAATTCCAAATCTTTTCAAAAAGAAGGGGATAGCCAGGATAAAAAGTGTTTCAGATACCTGCGAAATCGATAATATGATAGTTGAATATTTAATTACAAACGATTCTGCAAAAACCGGAAATAATTTAAATTCATCTAAAAAAACATCGCCATAAGCATTGGTTAGCTGTAATGCAGCCCCTAAAAACATCGAGAAGATAAAGAACAAGGCCATTTTATAATCGGCAAAAAGCTTAAAAGATTCAAGCCCAAGTTTTTGTGCAAATGTTTTCTTATCGCTGATTAAGTTTAGTGGTTTACAGGCAGGCAGTGTAAAAGAATATGCCCCTAAAAGCAAGGCACTTATACCAGCAATGTAAAACTGGTTGGCACTGGCTTTATTGCCCGTTAAATTGGTAATCCACATGGCAGCAATGAAACCAATGGTACCCCAAACCCGTATGGGCGGAAAGTCTTTTATGACATCGAAATTGCCGTTTTTTAGGGTAGTATAGCTAATGGAGTTGCTTAACGCAATGGTTGGCATGTAAAAACACATGGCTACCAGTATTACCCAGAAAAAGGTGTGCGGATTATCTACCTGTGGCAAATAAAACATGGTTGCTGCGTAAAGAATATGCAAAATAGCATAAAGTTTTTCTGCGTTGATCCATTTATCAGCTAAAATACCGGTAATTGTAGGCATAAACAACGAGGCAATGCCCATTGTAGAAAAAATGATTCCAAAATCTGCGCCATCCCATTGTTTGGTTCCGAACCAGTAGTTTGCAATTGTAATTAACCAGGCAGCCCATACAAAGAATTGCATGAAACTCATTATAGTTAAGCGAAACTTAACGTTCATAATAATAGTTTAGTTTGAATTTTGAAAGTAAAAGCTGAATATAAAACTATTTTAAGTCATAATCCAAAATGATCCTTAATTATTTTAAACAATTTGGATCATTTTGGATTTTAGCTTTTTTATTGGAGAGATTTTGTAGAAAAATCTGAAAAGATTTATTTTTTTTAATACCTGAAGAGGGTAAATTAAGAAGTTCCGCGTTTATTCAGTTCATCTCTTAACCTCGCGGCTTTTTCATAAGCTTCTTCGGCTATGGCCTCCTGTAACTTTTGTTGCAGCTCTTCTAAGGTAAGATCGCTATAGCCCGGTTGCTGGCCTGAGGTAGGCAAGGTTTCGGCTTCAGGTTCTTTAGCAATCGAATCCATATTCTCTAGAAAAAGAAAATCATTTCCTTCAATTACAATACCTGCAGAAGCGAGTATAAATTCGTAGGTATAAATCATGGCATTAAACCTAACAGCCAGTGCGATAGCATCGGAAGTGCGGGCATCGACTTCATGCGTGTTTTTGCCGTCGCTACAAATCAGTTTGGCATAAAAAACACCATCAACCAGATTGTAGATAATGATTTCCTGAATGTTGATATGAAAAGTATCAGCCATCGATTTAAACAGGTCGTGCGTTAATGGCCTGCTTGGAGTCATTTTTTCAATTTCTATGGCAATGGCCTGGGCTTCGAAGGCACCGATAATAATGGGTAAGCGCCTGCGTCCATTTACTTCTCCTAAAACAAGGGCATAAGCACCAGATTGCGTCTGGCTGTAAGATAAACCTACAATATCTAATTTAACTTTTTTCATATTTGCTGATGTCATGTTGAGCTTGTCGAAACATTTTAAATAATCCTTCGACAGGCTCAGGATGACAAGAATGAATTATCCCTTATGTGCTTTTAATGCCTCAATTAATTTTGGTACCACTTCAAAAGCATCGCCAACGATACCGTAATCGGCAACTTTGAAGAAAGGAGCTTCCGGATCTTTGTTAATTACCACAATCACTTTCGATGAACTTACGCCTGCCAGGTGCTGGATCGCGCCAGAAATGCCGATAGCAATGTATAAATTCGGGCTGATGGCAATACCAGTCTGACCTACGTGCTCTGAGTGAGGTCTCCAATCTGCATCAGAAACTGGTTTAGAACAAGCAGTAGCAGCTCCTAATAAGCCGGCAAGCTCTTCAATCATTCCCCAGTTTTCAGGGCCTTTTAAGCCTCTGCCTGCCGATACTACCAGTTCAGCATCGGGTAACGAAACTTTATCGGTAGCTCTAACAATATCTTTAATAACAGTACCCAGGTCTGATTGTTTAATATCAGCGGCAAAGTTTTCTATAGTTATATCGGTAGCATTTTCTTTAACACCAAAAGCATTTGGGTTTAAAGCAATTACTTTGTTGGCAGAAGTTAATTCGGTAATGGCAAAAGCCTTACCAGAGAAAGCCGTTTTCTTAACTGCAAATTTACCATCAGTACTTGGCAGTTCGACAGCACCATCGGCCAAGCCGGCTTTAAGTTTTACTGCAATACGTGGCGCTAAGCCTTTACCAGAGAAAGAGTTAGATAATACCACAATTGTAGCGCCTTCTTTCTCGGCAGCAGCAGCAATAACGCTGGCGTAAGCCTGGTTAACGAAAGATTTTAACTGATCGGCACTTACATTTAATACTTTGGCTGCACCGTATTTTCCCAGTTCTTTTAATTCGCTTTCGGCAACATCGCCAATAGAAATGGCGGTTAAGCTGGTAGATTGTTGATCGGCAATGGCTTTGGCATAAGAAACAGCTTCGAATACAGATTTCTTAAATTTACCTTCAGCTTGTTCTACATATACTAATACTGACATATATTTATCCTTAAATCCCTTAGCGGGAGTATTATAATTTATTATTATTGATTTATCTCTGCCCGGTCAGGCGCTGAAAATTGCTAACTGACTAGATTACCTTGGCTTCGCTGTGTAACAGGTTAATTAGCTGCTCGGTCTGATCAGCAGGAATTAATTTTACTGTTCCGCGCGGGGCAGGGGTTTCGTATTTGGTTACCCTGGTAACTTCATCGATGGCAACAGCCTCTACAACCGCTAAAGGTTTTGTTCTTGCGCTCATGATACCGCGCATGTTAGGGATTTTAGGTTCTGCTACACCTTCAGCACAACTGGCTACAAATTTACCCGAAACGGTTAATACTTCTTTACCACCTTCAATTTCTCTTTCGATAGTTGCAGTATCACCGTTGATATCTAGTTTTTTAATAATCGATACTGAAGGGATATCTAAAAATTCGCCAACCATGGCTGCAACCTGGTTACCATTGTAATCGATAGATTCGCGACCGGTTAAAATAACATTGAAATCTTTGTCTTTAGCGTATTCGGCAATTTGTTTGGCCACAAAATAAGCATCTCTTGGAGCTGCATTTACCCTAACGGCATCATCGGCACCAATTGCAAGCGCTTTTCTGATGGTTGGATCGTTGGCGGCTTCGCCAACATTGATAACGGTTACTGTCCCTTTACCTCCTTCAGTTAGCTCAATTGCCCTTGCTAATGCAATTTCGTCGTACGGGTTAACAATATATTGTACTCCTGAGGTATTGAATTCGGTATTATCGTTGGTAAAAGTTATTTTTGTCGTTGTGTCTGGCACATTACTGATACAAACTAATATTTTCATATGTTATATGTTTATTATATAAGGTCTTTCTGCAAATTTAATTAAAAAAGCAAGGAATAAAAATGTCAACTACCCGTTTAAGTAAGTTATTAGATTTTTTAGAAAGTGATCCTAACGATCCGTTTATACTATATGCCTTAGCCACAGAGTATAACGCACAAAATGATAAAGAAAAAGCCTATTCTTTTTACCTTCAGTTAACTGATCAGCATCCCGATTACGTAGGCACCTATTACCACCTTGGCAAATTACTGGAGAAGGATGGCCAGAAAGAAAAAGCAATAGAAATTTATCAGAAGGGAATGCAGGAAGCACGCAACAAGCGCGATATGCATGCTTTCTCCGAATTGCAGGGCGCTTATAACTCGGCAGCAGGATTAGATTATGAAGATGACTAGTCGTTTTTTAGTTAACAGTTATCAGTTTTAATCCATGCAAAGCAAACCTATAGCTACCAAAAAGCAGTGGCTGTTTATCCGGAATGTTATTTTTTTTACATTCACCTCTTTTGGTGGGGCGCAGGCGCATCTGGCTTTATTGCTTAAATATTTTGTACAGAGCACTAAATTTATCTCAGAAGAGGAACTTTTGGAGTTAAATGCACTGGCGCAGGTACTGCCCGGACCGGCTTCTACACAAACCCTGGTGGGGATAGCCTGGAAAGTAGGGAAGCTGAAACTGGCGATCATTACTTTTTTGATCTGGATTTTACCAACGGCCAGCATTATGACTTTTGCTGCAATCAGTTATGCCATGCTCGATCAGAAGCAAAAATTTAATGCTGTTTTAGAATATATTCAGCCCATTGCGCTCGGTATTGTGGCATATGGAGCCTGGCAGTTGGGCAAAAAGGTGCTTTCTTCTCAGGTATCTATATTTCTGGCCATTGCTTCGGTTATTGCCACATTGGTTTTGCGTAATGCCTATGTTTTTCCGTTATCGATATTGATTGGGGGAATGATCTCATCGGCCATCGAAACCCCGAAAGAAGAAGCCGAACTCAGGGTTAAACTGTTTTCGAATGTTAACCCCCGGAAATTGATTTATTTCCTGGGTGCCTTATTGCTTTTCGCATTGGTGGGCGCTATCATTAACCGTACATCGCCTTTTAGTTTGCCTATTCGTTTACTGGAGAATTTTTACCGTAACGGGATCCTGGTTTTTGGAGGCGGGCAGGTGCTGGTGCCGTTAATGTTTACCGAGTTTGTAGAGATGAAGCATTATTTACATGCCTCGGGATTTTTATCGGGCTTTGCGCTGCAACAGGCCTTGCCCGGACCAACCTTCTCTTTTACCAGTTACCTGGGGGCACTGAGCATGAAGAATTTTGGTTATGGCCTTTGGGGGCAGATTTTAGGTGGTTTAATTGGTGTAATCGGTATTAATTTACCAGGATTAATCCTCGTTTTGTTTATCGTACCTTTTTGGGATGACCTTAAAAAGATCTCAAGAATTAAGCACAGTCTTTCGGGCATTAATGCGGTAAGTGTAGGCTTTATTATTGCCGCCTTTATACTGCTGTTAATCCCTATGGGTTTTAACTGGTTGTTTTTAGGCATTATGCTGGTTACGTTTTTGTTACTCAACTTTACCAAAGTGAGCCCGCCAATTATCGTATTAGCCGGTATATTACTGGGCTATTTGTTTTAATATTTAGCTAAACAATATACGCTCCGAACCTATAATTATAGGTTTTTGTTTAATCAATATATGCTCTGAGCTTATAATTATAGGTTTTTGTTTAATTGATATATGCTTTGAGCTTATAACTATAGGCTTTCGGTTAAATGCTATACGCTTTTGAATGATAATAATGTCTGATTAAGAACGAAAAAGGCCTGTATCTGATAAGAATATAGACTGACCCCAAAAAGTTGGACGAAGTTACGCAATGTTTTTAAAGTAATGAGTTCGGTATTCCACCGGACTCATTCCATTTAAATTAAGCCTTATTCGGTCCCTATTATAATATTTAATATACTTTCTAATCTCAGAATGTAATTGTGATACCGAGTTATATTCATTTAGATAAAATAATTCTGATTTAAGCACTCCAAAAAAGTTCTCAATTATAGCGTTATCCAAGCAGTTTCCTTTTCTGGACATACTTTGCATTATCTGTTTATCTTTTAGTTTTTTCTTGTACTTCTCTAGCCTGTACTGCCAACCTTGATCAGAATGGAGAATTGGTTTTTCATGGTTTTTGATTTTCCTGAAACCTTTATTGAGCATATCCAAAGTCTGCCGATAGTTAGGCGATGTAGATAAGTTATAGCTTATAATCTCACCATTAAACAGATCAATTATTGGTGATAGGTATAGCTTTTTCCCCTTTACTTTAAACTCAGTTATATCGGTAGCCCACTTTACATTAGGCTTATCAGCAGTGAAATCTCGTTTTAAGATATTATCCGCGGCTTTGCCAATTTCACCTTTATAAGACTTATATTTTTTGACCCTTATCTTACTCTTCAAGCCTATCTGCTTCATGATTTTAGCAATGGTTTTAAAGTTTACAGGGATGTCCAATTCTTTTCTAAGGGCTAACGTTATTCTTCGATAGCCATATCTTCCGAAATGTCTTTGATACAGTTTTTTTACTTCTTTTACCAAGTCTATATGCTTATCTAAAAAAGCACTACTATCTCGATGATAATAGTAGCTACTTCTTGCTAGCTCAGCGAGATGTAAAAGATATTCCAGTTTGTGTAAGCGCCTTAACTCCGTAACTATTACGGCTTTTTCTTTTTGACTTGCTTGCTTTGAGCTAAGGCTTCCAACTTTTTTAGATAAGCTACTTCTGCTCGTAAATATTCATTTTCGATGGTTAACCGCTCCAAATCAGTCATAGAATCTTTGATTCCTGGGACTACTTTTTTCTTAGCCATCCTTTTTGTAGTTTTCTTATTTTTTAAATGATCACCACGTTTATCTACTAGACCTTGATAGCCACTCTGTTCAAACTTAACAACCCATTGATAGAGTGTTGAAAAAGAGGCAACCATAAAAATAGCACAGGTGTCAATCAAAGATAATTCGCTTGCTTGATAATAGCGAATGATTTCAAGTTTTTCATCTGCCGTATAGCTTTTAACCACGATATCTTCCAAGCCTTTTTCTCCGTGGTGCTCATGGAGTTTACACCAAAATTGTAACTGTGATTTAGCCAATCCATGCATATCGGAAAGTCCATGTACAGAGTTTTCTTCTCTGATTACCTTGTTGACTAAATCAAGTTTAAACTGATAGTCGTATTTCTGTTTTCTACTCATAAAAAATGCCCCAAAAAGTGTCTAACTTTTTGGGGCATGTCCAATACAGGCCTTTTATTTATAGTGTGCTCTCTGACTACAAGGATCATAGTTTGATTTAGTTAACGGAGTCCTTCGACTACCTGTCCCGATTCATCAGGAGGCTACCATTGAGAGGTATATAAAACACTCGTTATTGCGAGGAGGAACGACGAAGCAATCTTAATGCGCTCGCTATGTGGCGGTCGTTGTAAGATTGCTTCGTCGGCTGAGAAAGCCTTCTCGCAATGACGACCCCGGATGGTCTGTCACTAATATTGATTATTAAAACGGTGGATCATCATCGCTGTAGTCATCCATTTTTGACGGACGGATAATTACGTTGCTTTGTTTTTCAAAATCTTGTGACGGATACATGCCTGCGGCCGGATCGGCAGCAAAAGAACTTGGTGGTGCGTTAAAATCATCTTCCAGATCCTGGAATTTAACAAATTTACCAACGAATTTAAGCGGTACAATACCGGTTTCACCGTTACGGTGTTTGGCAATAATTACCTCACCAATACCGGCCTGCGATCTTCCTTGTTCATCTTCGGTGATACCATAATATTCAGGGCGGTATAAGAACAATACCATATCCGCATCCTGCTCAATCGAACCCGATTCACGTAAATCGGATAACATTGGCCTTTTTCCCTGTAAACCAGGTCTGCTCTCTACCGCACGACTTAACTGTGATAGTGCCAGTACCGGTACATCGAGCTCTTTCGCAACAGATTTTAGTGCCCTTGAAATACTACCGATTTCCTGCTCACGGTTACCGCCACCTTTACCTTCGCCTTTACCATGCATTAGCTGCAAGTAATCGACAATTACCAGTTGAATGTCGTACTGCGATTTTAACCTCCGGCATTTAGCCCTGAATTCAAAAATATTTAGCGCAGGGGTATCATCAATTAACAGGGGAGCTTCGGTTAAGCGGCCAATTTTGCTGTGCAGCTGTTGCCATTCCCACTCCTGTAAATTTCCTTTTCTGATTTTTTCCTGCTCAATTTCGGCTTCTCCCGAAATAAGACGATTAACCAGCTGAACTGATGACATCTCCAGAGAGAACACTACTGTTGGTTTTGCAAAATCGACGGTGGCGTTACGAGCACAGGTAAGTACGAACGCTGTTTTTCCCATCGCCGGACGAGCCGCGATAATTACCAAATCCTGTTTTTGCCAGCCTCCGGTAATTCTATCTAAGCCGGTAAACCCGGTTGGAACACCCGTTAAACCATCTGTTTTTGTTCTTAATTCTTCGAGTGATGCTAAGGACTGCTTAATGATATCCTCCATTTTCTGCGTATCTCTTCGCAGGTTATTCTGGGCAATTTCGAAAAGTCCTTTTTCAGCCTGATCCAGCAAATCGAAAATATCAGTGGTATCTTCGTAAGCATTGGTAATAATTTCAGTCGATATCCTGATCAGCTCGCGCTGGATATATTTCTGCGAAATAATACGGGCATGAAACTCAATATTGGCAGCTGAGGCAACCCTGTTGGTTAGGCTGGTAATGTAGTATGCTCCCCCAACAATCTCCAGCGCTCCCATGGTGCGCAATTCGGAAGTAACGGTTAAAATATCTACAGGCTTGGATTTTTGGAACAAAACGTGGATGGCCTCAAAAATCTTTTGATGGGCGATATTGTAAAAAACATCCGGCTTCAAAACATCAATTACAGCTGATAGTGCATCTTTTTCGAGCATGAGTGCTCCCAAAACTGCCTCTTCCAGGTCTAATGCCTGCGGCGGAATTTTTCCCATCGAACTTACTGTATTGCTCAGTCTGCTCTTTCGGGCAGCGAAGCTGTTTTTTCCGCCTTGTTCATTATCGTTACTCATTCCACAAAAGTAGTTAAATTTTGATGGGCTTGCTTGAATAAGTTACTAGCTCTTTGTTAACAAATTGAAGCATAATCAAATTGATTTTTTTGAACCTTTTGGCCAGGATATTTTTTTTTGAACAATTAAATGTGAATAAGAACCACATAGATGAGGGCTAAAACATTTTATTTGAATACTTTTGCCTAACAATTTCAAAACATGGATAATTTTAGAAGACCACAACGCGCAAAAGAGAATAATGAGTTTATATTTGGTATCAGGGCTGTAATAGAGGCTGTTAAAGCAGGGAGAGATATTGAAACCATTTATCAGCAACGTGGTTTGGGTGGCGAATTGTTTTTAGAATTGAAGGCGCTTTTAAAAGATACCTTAATCCCTTTAAATTCAGTTCCGATCGAGAAACTGAACCGGATGTCGCAGAAAAACCACCAGGGGATTATTGCCGTAATATCGCCCATTACCTATCAAAATATTGAAGATATTGTACCTGCCGTTTTTGAAAAAGGAGAGGTGCCGCTGATTCTGGTTTTAGATAGTGTAACCGATGTACGCAACATGGGCGCTATTGCCCGCACGGCTGCCTGTGTTGGTGTTCATGCAATTGTAGTGCCGTTAAAAAATGCTGCACAGATTAATGCCGATGCCATTAAAACATCAGCCGGTGCTTTGTTTAATATTCCCATTTGCCGCCATGCCAACCTGCATAAAACCTGCTTGTTTTTACAGGATAGCGGCTTACAGGTGGTAGCTTGTACCGAAAAAACAAACGATTTAATATATGCACCTGATTATACCATGCCAACGGCAATTGTAATGGGCTCGGAAGATGAAGGGATTTCGAACGATTTACTAAGGGTAGCCGATCATTTGGCTAAAATACCAATGGCTGGTAAAATCGAATCGCTGAATGTTTCGGTAGCGGCTGGCGTAATTTTATACGAAGCCATCAGACAGAGAAGCATTTAATGTAAGAGGTAATAATGGAAGATGTGAGATGGAAGATGGAAGAGGGGTGATACCTAACTATACTACATCATCGATCATTATGTAAGATGGAGGATGTGGAACTATACTACATCTTACATTTTACCTCTTACATCATTATATAAAATGTAAGATGGGTGATGTGGAATTACGCTACATCATCCATCTTACCTCTTACATTTTCCATTTATATGAATTTATTGCCGAAACGTGATTTTACCTCTGCAACGAATTCTTTAACGCGTTGCTCTTCGTTTCTTGGGCAAATCATCAGCATATTATTGTTTTCTACTACAATATAATCGTGCAGGCCCTGTAAAATCACCAGCTTATCTTTAGGTACGTTTACCATACAGTTCGATGAATCGAACATAATCACCTGCTCTGAGGGGATAACTGCATTTCCGACATAATCTTTTTCGGCCATCTCGTAAATCGAAGCCCAGGTACCTAAATCAGACCAGCCAAAATCGGCGGGAAGTACATAAACATTTTCTGCCTTCTCCATAATACCAAAATCGATAGAAATATTGGTGCACTGGAAATAAGCATTGTTGATAAACTCTTTTTCACCTGCTGTGTTCATATCAGCCCGGCCCAGATTAAATATTTCATACATATCCGGCAAGTGTTTCTCAAAAGCTTTCAATATGGCTTTAGACGACCAGATAAAAATGCCGGCATTCCATAAAAAATCGCCGCTTTGGATAAATGATTTGGCCAGTTCGAGGTTGGGTTTTTCTGTAAAAGTTTTAACCTTGTGCAAATCAGTATCGGTATTCAGCACATAATCAGTATGCTGTATGTAACCGTATCCCGTATCCGGGCGGTTTGGCTTAATACCTAAAGTAATCAGGCAATCGTTTTTCGAAGCTGCATCTAAAGACTGCCCGATCGATTTTACAAACTCATCAATATTGCCAATGGTATGATCGGAAGGCGCAACCACAATGGTCGAATTCGGATTTAATTCAGCAATTTTAAAACTTCCGTAAGCAATACAGGGCGCTGTATTTCTGAGTAATGGCTCTGCTAATATTTGGTTTTCGCTTAACTGTGGTAGCTGTTCTTTTACCAGATCGACATAAATCTCGTTGGTAACGATGAAAATATTCTCTGGCGGACAGATTTTTAAAAATCTGTCGTAAGTGCTTTGTATCAGCGTTTTCCCAACGCCAAAGAAATCAATAAACTGTTTTGGGTATTCTGTTCTGCTTACCGGCCAAAAACGGCTTCCTACGCCGCCGGCCATAATTAAGGCATAATAATCTTTATTCATTTTATGTTTTAAAATTACACAATCCCCTCGTTTAAGAGGTCGTGTAAATGGATGATGCCAAAGTAAGTGTTTTGTTCCAGAACTAACAACTGTGTGATGTTATTTTGTTTGATAATCTCCAGGGCATCCACTGCCAAAGCATCGTGTTGGATGCTTTTGGGGGTTTTGCCCATAATATCTTCGGCTTTTAAATTTTCAATTGTATTGTTGTTTTCCAACATCCTTCTGATATCGCCGTCGGTAATTACCCCAAGTACATGGTTATTGTTATCTACAACAGCTACGGCACCCAAACGGTTTTTACTAATTTCGATCAGCACATCTTTTACTGAAGCACCAGGCGAAATTGATGGTTTTTCGTTGGAAAGGGCCAGGTCTCTGGCTTTTAAATAAAGTTTTTTACCTAAGGATCCGCCCGGGTGGTATTTGGCAAAATCAGCTTCGTTAAACTCACGGCATTCCAGCAGGCAAATGGCCAGGGCATCACCCAGGGCAAGTTGTGCAGTGGTACTGGTTGTTGGAGCCAGGTTATGCGGACAAGCTTCTTTTTCGAAAGCAGTATTCAGAATCAGATCTGCCTGTTCGGCAAGGAAAGAGCCTAATTCGCCCACCATACCAATTAACAGGTTGCCCGATGTTTTGAGCAAAGGAACAAGTACTTTAATCTCGGGCGTGTTACCACTTTTAGAAAGGCAGATAATGACATCGTCTATCTGGATCATGCCCAAATCGCCATGGATGGCATCGGCAGCATGCATAAATATGGCTGGTGTACCAGTTGAATTAAAGGTTGCCACAATTTTTTGCGCAATAATGGCACTTTTACCAATTCCGGTTACAATTACCCTGCCTTTGCAGTGTAAAATGCTGGTTACGACTTTTTCAAAATCGTCGTTGATATTTCTGGCAACGTTTAATATTGCTGCTGCTTCGAGCTCTAAGGTGCTTACAGCCGATTGTATAATTGATTTTTTACTTTTCAAAGAGAAAATAATTGTCTGTTAATACTTGAAATTCTTGTAAAATTATGTTATTTTGGATAGAAAAATAGCATCGCATATTTTATTACACAAAATGGACGTGAAAAAGTCGTTATTTGATAACCTACAAAATTTCTTCGGGTTTGACAATTTCAAGGGTGATCAGGAGTCGATCATAACAAATATTTTAGAAGGCAATAATACATTTGTTATTATGCCAACAGGCGGAGGAAAGTCGATTTGCTATCAGTTACCAGCTTTAATGAGCGAAGGGACGGCAATTGTGATTTCTCCGTTAATTGCATTAATGAAAAACCAGGTAGACCAATTGCGGGCTTTTGGTGGAAATGACAGTATCGCTCATTTTCTGAATTCATCTCTCAATAAATCTGAAATTACGCAAGTTAAATCTGATCTCTTAAGCGGTCAGACTAAATTATTGTATGTTGCGCCCGAATCGCTGGCGAAGCAAGATAATATTGAATTTCTAAATCTGATTAAAATCTCTTTCGTTGCCGTAGATGAGGCACATTGTATCTCTGAATGGGGGCACGATTTCAGGCCGGAATACCGCAAAATAAAGCAGGTTATTGCAGGTTTAGGCGATAATATTCCAATTATAGCTTTAACTGCTACCGCTACACCAAAGGTGCAGCAGGATATTATGAAGAACCTGGGGATGACAGAAGCTACCCTGTTTAAATCGTCATTTAACAGGCCAAACCTGTTTTACGAAATCCGTCCCAAGCGCGATATTACCAAAGAGATTATCAAATACATTAAATCCAATCCCGGTAAATCGGGGATTATTTATTGCCTGAGCCGTAAAAAAGTAGAGGAAGTAGCCGAAGCTTTAAATTTAAACGGTATTAGTGCTTTGCCATACCATGCAGGTTTAGATCCCAAAGTTAGGGCAGAAACACAGGATAAATTTTTGATGGAGGATGCTGAGGTGATTGTAGCCACTATTGCCTTTGGTATGGGGATCGATAAACCGGATGTGCGTTTTGTAATTCACCACGATGTGCCTAAAAGCATGGAAGGCTATTACCAGGAAACGGGTAGGGCCGGACGTGATGGTGGCGAAGGGGTTTGTATTGCTTTCTACTCGCAAAAAGATGTAGATAAGCTGGCTAAGTTTATGAAAGATAAACCAGTTTCTGAGAGGGAAATTGGTACGCAGATATTAAAAGAAGTAATTGATTATGCCGAGTCGGGCGTTTGCCGCCGTAAACAGATTTTGCATTATTTTGGCGAGAACTTTAATGAAACAGGCTGTAACTGCATGTGCGATAACTGCAAGAAGCCTAAAAAACAGTTTGACGCTGAAAATCAGCTGTCTACATTGTTAAAGTTCATTGAGAAATCTGGCGAAAAGTTTGACGATGCGCATTTACTGAATGTTTTCTTAGGTTTAGAAACCGCCCAAACCATTGCTTACGAGCACAGCAAAGTGCCTGAGTTTGGAATTGGTAAAGAAGATGGCGAATTGATGTGGAAATCGATTGTACGCCAGGCAGTTTTAAATAATTTCCTTTTTAAGGATATCGATAATTATGGTTTGCTAAAATTAACCAGGCAGGGAAGAGATTTTATTATCAACCCATACAGCCTTAAGTTTCTTTTAAACGAACCAATAGAAAGTGGTGCCGACGATGATGATGACGATGTTAAGCAAGGCACCGGCGCTTTAGATACGCACCTTTTATCATTGCTGAAAGATCTGCGTAAAAAAATCGCCAAGCAGAAAAATGTTCCACCGTTTGTAGTATTCCAGGACCCTTCGCTGGAGGAAATGTGTACGCATTATCCCATCGCTATGGATGAACTTCGTCAGATTTCGGGTGTAGGCTCCGGAAAGGCAATGAAATTCGGAACTCCATTTATCGAACTGATTAAAAAATATGTAGAGGATAACGACATTGAGCGTCCGATTGACCTGATCATTAAAACCCAGGCCAATAAATCGCAAATGAAAGTATCGATCATCCAGAATATCGACCGGCAGATTGGCCTCGAAGATATTGCCGATTCAAAAGGCATTACCTACGAGGAAATTCTGAAAGAGGTAGAATCGATTGTAAACTCCGGAACAAAGCTCAACCTGAATTATTTCATTGATGAAGTAATTGACGACGACAGACAGGATGAAGTTTTTGATTATTTCAGGGCAGCAGAAAGCGATTCTATTGATGAGGCATTAAACGAGCTCGGCGAAACAGATTATACGCGCGAAGAAATTCAATTGATGCGCATTAAATTCATGTCAGAACTAGGAAATTGATGTAAGATGGGAGAGGTAATATGGATCATGTATTCAGTTATTTTTCCCATCCTCTTCCTTTCATTGTTCATCACACATCTTCCATTGTCCATCTTCCATTTTACATCATACATTTTACATGCTTAACTATTTAGATAAACTAAAAAATACCGATTCAGGGAATTTCTTTTTAATGGCTGGTCCATGTGCTATTGAAGGCGAAGAAATTGCCATGCGCATTGCAGATAAGATTATTTCCATTACCGATAAACTTAAAATTCCTTATATTTTTAAAGGTTCTTACCGCAAAGCCAACAGGAGTAAAGGCAGTTCTTTTACCGGTATTGGCGATGAAAAAGCCTTGCGTATTTTAGAACGCATTGGTCGCGAATTTGGAGTACCTACCGTAACCGATATTCATGAAAGTGATGAAGCGGCTATGGCTGCAGCTTATGTAGATGTATTGCAGATTCCGGCGTTTTTATGTCGCCAAACCGATTTGTTAATTGCAGCAGCCCAAACCGGCAAAGTTGTTAATGTAAAAAAAGGCCAGTTTTTATCGGCTGGTTCAATGAAATTTGCGGTAGAGAAAATTAAAGAAGCCGGTAATGATAAAGTGATTTTAACCGACAGGGGCAATACTTTTGGTTACCAGGATTTAATAGTTGATTATCGGGGCTTACCCGAAATGCAAAGTTTTGGCGTGCCCGTGGTGATGGATTGTACCCATAGCTTGCAGCAACCCAACCAAAGCAGCGGCGTTACCGGTGGTAAACCCGAATTAATTTCGACCATTGCCAAAGCAGCCATTGCCGTTGGTGCCGATGGCCTGTTTGTCGAAACACATCCCGATCCGGCTAATGCCAAATCTGATGGTGCCAATATGCTGCATTTAGATTTGCTTGAAGAAACTTTAACCAAACTGATCCGTATCAGACAAGCGGTTTTGTAATGGTTTCAACCAAAGGAGTTTTCTTAACTGCAGAGTGGCGTAAGCTTGCACTTGCACAGTATGCTGTGGATAAGGAAATTCTTTTAAAATATTTACCGCCTAATACTGAACTGGATAGTTGGAATGGAAAATATTATGTAAGCCTGGTTGGATTTATGTTTGTCGACGTAAAGCTGCTAGGCTTCAATATTCCTTTTCATAGCACTTTTGAAGAAGTAAACCTGAGGTTTTATGTGAGATTTAAAGCGGAAGATGGTTGGAAACGTGGTGTGGTATTTATTAAAGAAATTGTTCCTAAGCCAGCTATTACCTTTGTAGCCAATACACTTTACAAAGAGAACTACCAAACCCTACCCATGAAGCATATATGGATTGAACAGGAGCATCAGCTTGAGGTAGCTTATCATTGGAAGAACGAAAAGTGGAATAAATTTTCTGTTACAGCAGACTCAATAGCCAAAGATATTGATGTGGGAAGTGAGGCTGAATTTATCACCGAACACTATTGGGGGTATACTAAAATTGACAACCAGCATACTTCTGAATACGGAGTAGAACACCCTCGCTGGAAAGCTTACGCAGTTAAAGATTATGCTATATCGGTAGATTTTGGTCTTAATTACGGCAATGAATTTGCCTTTTTAAACCAGGCCAAACCAGATTCAGTAATGCTTGCAGAAGGATCGGAAATCAGGGTATTAAAAGGGAAGCGTTTTAGATAGGATCGTCTTTCGAATTAGCAGCAGGATATTGATCTATCGGTTGGTGTCAACACCGACCGATAGCGAATTTAGACCGTCATTCCCGCACAGGCGGGAATCTTAAAGCTATCGCGATATAATTTCACGGTTACTGTCATGCTTGAATGCAATGAAGCATCTTTTGTAGATATGTTTCATTTGAGGAGGTTCTTCACTACCATCAAAATGACAGCTTTAAACCTTCGTAATCACGAAAGAAGTTCTCCTGTTGTTTTTTCTACCCAGTTCAGTTTTATTATCCGCAATTGGCTTGCTTGCGCCAAAACCTTTAAAAGTAAGCCTTTTCGCATCTATCTGATTTTTAATCAGGTAATCATACACTGCATTGGCGCGGTTATAAGATAATTTCTCGTTCAGTTTATCGTCGCCCACATTGTCTGTATGTCCTTGAATTTCGATATTAACCGATTCATTTTGGTGCAGGAACTCAATTAATAAATCGAGCTCACGGATGGAAGCAGGTAGGAGGTTAAATTTATTGGTGTCGAAAAAGATATTGCGAAGGGTAACGTTACCGCCTTGTTTTATTTTTTCGATCTCTACCGCTATCTGGTAGGGTTTGTTAATGTCGGTGGCTTTTAGTTCGAAGTTTTCTGAATAAAACAGATAACCTTCAGCGTTTACGTTAAACAAATAATCGCTTCCTATGGGCATTACTGCGAGGAATTCGCCCGTTTCAGGATCGGTATAGTCATCAAAAACGGTCTTGTTGGTTTTAAGATCTATTACCTGAACGTTGCTTTCGATGGTTTTTTTAGTGTCTTTATCCCTTACTATGCCTTTAACGTAGGTAATTTTAGCCGGTCTGGCTTGCTCCGGAATCCCAAAACTATAAATGTCCTGCGCACCAAAGCCATTCTTTAAATTAGACGAAAACAAACCAAAATTTCCATCGGCACTTACGACTAAACCACTCTCATCATCGAACGAATTAATCGGATAACCAATATTAACCGGTTTCTGCCATTTTGCGCTGTCATCCATGCGGCTGTAGTAAATATCCTTGTTGCCAAAACCCGGCCATCCGTCTGAAGAGAAATAGAGGGTTTTTCCATCTACATGTAAGAAAGGCGTATTTTCATCGTAAGCGGTATTAATATCAGGGCCCAGGTTAATGGCAGGTCCCCATTTGGCGTCATCAGTAATGGTGCTTTTCCAGATATCATAACCCCCAGACCCACCGGGGCGGTTGCTGATGAAATACAAGGTTCTGCCATCCGGACTAATGGCGGGTTGCGATTCCCAATATTCGGAGTTTACGGGCTTACCTACATTGTAAGGCTCACCCCAATCTTTGCCTTCACGGTGCGAAACATAAATGTCGCATCTGCCCAATCCGTCAGGGCGGTTACAGCCGGTAAAAAATAGGTATTTACCGTCAGGCGAAATGGTTTGTGCACCTTCATTATAACGGGGGGTATTTATTTTGGCCGATAGTGGCGTGGCCTGGCTCCATGCATTGTTTTTAAATTGCGAAGTCCAGAAATCTTCGTTACCATTAACCTGTCGGGTAAATATCAACGTTTCGCCATCAGCAGTCAATGCTGGGAAATACTCTGCATCTGTTGTGTTTACGCCTTGCCCCAGGTTGGTTGGTGTATATTTTACAGGGTTTTTAACCGCCGAAACAGCAAAGTCGCAATCCAGTAAGTATTTTTTTGCTTTTTTAGCGCGTTCTGATGAAGCATCCAAGGCTAAAAATGCTTCGAAATCTTGCTTTGCCTTAATATAATCTTGTGTAGCGAATTCGGTTTCTGCCAGGCCAAAAATAACCTCCGGCTTTACGCTTTTATTAATGAGTATGGCTTTTTGATAAGCTCCTTTAGCTTCGGGATATTTCCGCTGGATTTTGTAAACTCCTGCCAGAACAATATAGGCATTCTGGAATAGCGGATCGCTTTCAACAGCATTTTTCAGTAACTGTTCAGCACCTGCAAAATCCTGCTTTTGAATTGCAGCACCGGCGTTCTCGAAAGAGTTTTGCGCTTTTTTATTGCCCGAGCCTTGCGCAAATGCACAAAAACTCAAAAAACTAAAACATAGGAACAAACAAAACCTCATACATTAACATTTGGTTACAAAGCTAATGTATCGTTTTTAAGGAATATTTAAAAATTTGTGTGTCTGTAAAGAAATTTCCCACTTCGGATTAGCCATTACATAGTCGATAATCATTGGTGTAATTTCCTTTGATTTTGACCATTCGGGCTGGAGATAAAGTTTACATCCTGGCGATACCATTGCTGCATATTCTTCAGCCCACTTAAAATCGCTTTTATTGAAAACAATTACTTTCAGCTCGTTGGCAAAAGGCGTAATATCTGGCCTTGGGGCCTTAAATTTTTTAGGTGACAAGCAAATCCAGTCCCAGTTACCCGAAAGCGGGTAGGCACCAGAAGTTTCGATAAAGGTTAGGATACCTCTTTCTTTCAATTTATTGGTCAGGTAATCGAGGTTATAAATTAAAGGCTCACCACCAGTAATTACAACGGCTTTACCCGGAAAGCGATCGGCATTTTCTACAATAACATCCGAAGCGGTTAGCGGGTGCATTTCGGCATCCCAGCTTTCCTTAACATCGCACCAGTGGCAGCCCACATCACAACCGCCAAGGCGGATAAAGTAAGCCGCTTTGCCGGTGTTAAATCCTTCGCCCTGTATGGTGTAAAATTCTTCCATTAAAGGAAGTAATGTGCCGTCTTCTGGAATGTCTTGTTTCATTTTTGAGGATGCAAATATCCTAAAAAAATATGGGGAAGCAGTTCCTATTTCGAAATTTAATAGAAAGATGAAATAATACTGATATTTATTTGCCGTATTTTAGCTGTATGAAGTGGTTTAAAGCCTTAAATAACAATCAGATTCCCCGTGCCGACGACATTAAAACCATTTCGGTTGATGGCAAACAAATCTGTGTGATCAATAATGAAGATAAGATTATCGCTACCCAATCACATTGTCCGCATGCAGGAGGGCATTTTAGCGGTGGCTGGTGTAAGAACGGAAATTTGATTTGTCCCATTCATCGTTACGAGTACAGCCTCGAAACCGGAAGGGGAGCAGAAGGGCAGGGAGATTACATCCGCATCTATCCAACAGAATTGCGGGAAGATGGCTTATACATTGGCTTTGAAGAAAGCTGGTGGAGCAAGTTGTGGGGGTGATTGGTTCACTTGTTCATTAGTCATTAGTTCATTGGTAGGTTAACTGGTTAATTGTTTTAATTGGTTAACTGACTCCAAACTTGCATCTTTCCGCTTTAGTCTTTAAGTTTTTATACTAAAAAAAGCGATCCAAAAATGAACCGCTTTCTATATTTTTTAGACGTTAGGTTTTAACTTCCGCCTTTCCACTCTTTAGTCTTTAAGCTTTCTGCTCTTTAGTCTTTAAGCTTTCCGCTTAAGCATAAATTTCTTTCCTCGCTGAAGCCAAAGTATTTTTTAATAAACCTACAATGGTCATCAAACCTACGCCACCTGGTACCGGGGTAATGTACGATGATATGGGTGCAACATTGTCGAAATCGACGTCGCCATATAGTTTAAACCCCGATTTAGTTTCCGAAGAATTTTCGCGGTTAATGCCCACATCGATAATAATGGCACCTGGTTTAACCATATCAGCTGTAACAAAGTTCTTTTTACCGATAGCTGCTATTACGATATCGGCCTGCAAAACCTGTTCTTTTAAATCTTTGGTGCGCGAGTGGGTAAGCGTTACAGTACAGTTACCCGGATTGGCATTACGGGCCATTAAAATACTCATTGGGCTACCCACAATATTACTGCGGCCAACCACAACACAGTGCTTGCCGGTTGTATCGATATTATATTCCTGTAACATGAGCAAAATACCGTAAGGCGTTGCCGGAATAAAGCAAGGTAAATTGCGCATCATTCTGCCGAGGTTTACCGGATGGAAACCATCTACATCCTTGCGGTAATCGATCTTTTCGGTTACTTTTTCAGGATCGATGTGTTTAGGCAAAGGCAATTGTACAATTAAGCCATCTACATCAGCATCCTGGTTAATTTCTTCAATTTTAGCCAGCAATTCTGCTTCGGTAACCGAGTTGTCGTAACGGTGAAGCGAAGATTTAAAACCTACTTTCTCACAGTTTTTCATCTTACTTGCTACATAAGTTTCGCTGCCACCATCGTTACCTACTAAAATGGCAACTAAATGCGGCTTGCGCCCCGTTTTATTTAAAAACTCAGCTGCTTCTTCAGCAATCTGAACTTTAACTTTTTCTGATACGTATTTACCGTCTAATAGTTTCATTTTTCTAGTATCTAGTATCAAGTATCAAGCTTCGCAAGCTGCCTTGCTACCTGATACTTGTATCTTGATTATAATATTAGTCTAATTTCAAAACCGCCATAAATGCCGTTTGTGGAATCTCTACATTACCTACCTGGCGCATGCGTTTTTTACCTTTTTTCTGTTTTTCCAATAACTTACGTTTACGGGAAATATCACCACCATAACATTTAGCGGTTACATCTTTACGTAAAGCACTCAGCGTTTCGCGGGCAATAACTTTAGCACCGATAGAAGCCTGTATCTTAATTTCAAACTGCTGACGTGGGATCAGTTCTTTTAATTTCTCGCAGATTTTCTTTCCGAAATCGTAAGCATTGCTACGGTGGATCAATGATGATAAAGCATCAACAGGTTCATCATTAATTAACATATCTAAACGAACCAAATCCGATTTGCGGTAACCTACCTGATGATAATCGAAGGATGCATAACCTTTAGAAATTGTTTTCAGTTTATCATAAAAATCGAATACAATTTCGCCCATTGGCATTTCGAAAACCAATTCTACACGATCCGATGTTAAGTATGATTGATTTACAATTGTTCCTCTTTTCTGAATACAAAGTGACATTACAGGACCAACAAAATCAGCTTTAGTAATGATGTTAGCTTTAATATAAGGTTCTTCAACCGAATCCAATTTACTTGGGTCAGGTAGATCAGATGGATTATTTACAAAAATTTCGTCGCCTTTGGTCGTATGTGCAACGTAAGATACGTTGGGAACGGTTGTTATTACCGTCATATCGAATTCACGCTCCAAACGTTCCTGAATAATTTCCATGTGCAACATGCCTAAGAAACCGCAACGGAAACCAAAGCCCAAAGCTGCAGAACTTTCAGGTTCAAAAACGATTGAGGCATCGTTAAGCTGCAATTTGTGCATGGCCTCACGAAGTTCTTCAAATTCATCGGTATCAACAGGATAAATACCCGCAAAAACCATTGGTTTTACCTCTTCAAATCCTTGAATGGCATCTAATGATGGCCTTGCAGTAGTCGTAATCGTATCCCCAACTTTTACTTCTCTTGCTTCTTTAATTCCTGAGATAATGTAGCCTACATCTCCGGTTTTAACCACATTTCGTGGCGCCATATCTAACTTTAAAATACCCACTTCATCAGCTAAGTATTCTTTGCCGGTATTGATAAACTTTACTTTATCGCCTTTTTTAATTTCGCCGTTTACTACTTTGTAGTAAGCAATAATTCCCCTGAATGAGTTGAAAACAGAGTCGAAGATCAAAGCCTGTAAAGGAGCTTCCGGATCGCCAACCGGCGCTGGAACACGATCAACAATTGCCTGGATAATATCAGGAATCCCCATTCCGGTTTTACCCGATGCAGGAATAATATCTTCACGTTTACAGCCAATCAGATCAATAATCTGATCCTTAACTTCTTCAGGCATGGCGCCTGGTAAGTCCATTTTATTTAGAATAGGAATAATTTCCAGATCATGCTCTAAAGCAAGATATAAATTAGAAATGGTTTGGGCTTGTATACCTTGCGATGCATCTACAATAAGTAATGCGCCTTCGCAGGCAGCAATAGAACGCGAAACTTCGTAAGAAAAATCTACGTGTCCAGGTGTATCGATTAGGTTGAAATTATATTCAATATCACCAACTTTATAGTTCATTTGTATGGCATGACTTTTAATGGTGATGCCTCTCTCACGCTCTAAATCCATATTATCGAGCAATTGCGCCTGCGCTTCACGCTGCGAAATCGTCGCTGTATATTCTAATAACCTATCAGCCAGGGTACTTTTACCATGGTCAATATGTGCAATAATGCAAAAATTACGTATATGCTTCATCTTTGCGCAAAGATATGCTTTTTAATGGAAAATTTAAGCTGTTACTGAATTGAAATCCCTGAATTTTTGGAGCGGTTAAAAATTGTGTTTTATTGTATAATCAGAAAAGCAAAGTCAGTCGCATTTCGGCAAGTTTAGCCCTGTCTTTCACGCTATCTTTTTGGCTATAATGAGCTTTAAAACTGAAATACCACTTAGCCAAAAAGGATGCCGTTGCTTCAGGTTTATTAAATGGTATGCCGTAGTGCTTTGGTCTGTTTCCGGGCATAGTGCT
The DNA here is from genome assembly GCA_965284455.1 of Sphingobacteriaceae bacterium. Taxonomy (GTDB): domain Bacteria; phylum Bacteroidota; class Bacteroidia; order Sphingobacteriales; family Sphingobacteriaceae; genus Pedobacter. The sequence continues at coordinate 1,623,541 of OZ260086.1, read as the reverse complement.
TTAAAGTAACAATTGGTAGACTGCTCAATCTAAAGCAAATAACTAAATCCATACATTTTGCTCAGCTTATCCCATATCCATAAAAAATACGGTAGCCACGAAGTTTTAAATTTCAGTGCATGGAAAATCGATCCCGGAATCCATTGGTTAAAAGGGGGGAATGGTACCGGTAAATCTACCTTATTCCGGATTATTTCTGGTCAAACACCCTTTACTGGCGAGGTTGAGCTCAACGGCGTTAATCTTAAGAAACAGCCCGTTAAATTTCGTGGTATGATTAGTTTTGCAGAGGCTGAGCCACAATATCCTTTATTTATCACCGGACAGGAACTCATTGATTTTTACATCGAAACCCGTAAAGCAGCGCTTAGCCAGGCTACATATTTAGCCGATTATTTCGAAATGTCGACCTTTTTAAACCAAAAGGTTGGTGGTTATTCTAGTGGTATGCTTAAAAAGTTATCTTTAATTTGTGCGTTTATCGGCAATCCCACGCTGTATATTTTAGATGAACCATTGATTACCATCGATGTAGCTTCGGCTGAAAGGCTCTATCAACTGATTAAAGAAAAAGCAGCACAGGGAAAATCATTTCTTTTGTCGTCACACCAGGAAGTTAGTGCTGATAAACTGATCCTTAATGGAGTATTTAATATATTTGATAAACAGGTAATTAAATTATAAATGTTAAAGCTATTAATTAATAGTTTAGCCAAAGCCTTTTACCAGCAACATGCAGGTTTTTTTCTGGTGGGTATTTATATTTTATTTGGAGTAGTAGAGCCTTCGCAGCTGATTGGTTATCAAAAAGCTTTGTTGCTTGCCGGTATTACTTCTCCTGTTGGTATGGCGGTTGTTTTCGGTGCCTGGTTGTTGTATAGTCTTAAGGTTTTTTTCTTTATCAGGCAAAAACTGGCAGAGATACAGTACAGTTTTGTACGCGAAACAGCAGCACTGCATATAAGCAATCAACTTAAACTCTGGCTTAAATTGTTTTTGGTAATGCTTTTGCCAATAGCATTTTATGTAGGTTTGTTAATCGTCCTGAGTTTTAAATATCATTTAGTGTGGAGTGTGCTTAGTATAGTTTTTGTATTTGCTGCGTTGTGGTTTGCTTTATCGTTGCTCACCTTACGGTCGGTAACTTTTGGCTTTTTAAAGCACGAGGGCAAGCCGCTTGTTAGGGGCATAAAAATGAAACGCCCTTTTTTTAGCTGGCCCATTTTTCATTTAGTAAACGAGCAGCCTTTAATGTTGTTGATGTGTAAAGGTTTATCGTTTATTTTCTTCAAAGGTATGTTATGGATGTTCGCCGATGTTGGTGGCGACAGCAGGGTAGTGCTGGTTGGCATGCTGGCATCAGTTCTATGCCACGCGGTTTTAATTTACAGCCTGCTTAAGTTCGAAACAATGTATTTGAACTTTGTTAAAAGTATGCCGGTTTCAGTTTTTAAACGTGTTTTAAGCTGGTTGTTGGTGTTCGCCATTATCTTAATCCCGGAATGGATATTTGTAATTATGGCAGCACATACCTCGCTGTATACTTTTATTGGTGCGTTTTTATTTGGCCTGGCAGGCTTGTTTTTAATGCTAACCATAATGTACATCATAAAATTAGATATGGATCGCTACCTGAAATGGCTGTTGTTTTTCTTTTTTATATCGATGTGGGCAATTCTGGCGCAGTATTATCTTGTATTTAGTGTGTTATTGTTAGCCGGGTGTGGTTTGTATTACCTGTGGTTTTTCAATAAAACCGACTTAAAAGAGCTTGAAGATTAGTTAATCGAAATATTAACCACAGATTTTCGCAGATCAGCACAAATTTAAACTGCCTTTGCTTTTCCTTCCAATCTGTGGTTAAATTTATAATCTTACACTACTGTTTTCTTCCATTTACCTTTTTTAAACAGGATGTAGGCAGCTACAGCAATACCTGCTTCGGCGGTTGGTATGGCTATAAATACGCCTGTAGGGCCCATTTCTAAAAACCTGGCCAAAAAGTAGGCTAAAGGGATCTGGAAGAGCCAAAAGGCAAAAACATTAATCTTGGTTGGAGTCCAGGTATCGCCGGCGCCATTAAATGCACTGCTAAAAACCATGGCTGCACCATAAATAACAAAGCCGATACTTAAAATTTTAAGGGCTTTACTGGCAACGATAATCACTTGTTCATCGGCTGTAAAAAACGCTGCAAACAAATGGCCACAGGTTAAAAACAATACACTCACCACAGCCATGAAAATTATAATGTATTTTAAGGTTTGAAAAACAGATTTTTCTGCACGGTCTACATGTCCGGCACCTAAATTTTGCCCAACCAACGTAGCTGCAGCATTGCTTAAACCCCAGGCTGGTAGCATAAAGAACATCATTAAACGTAAGGCGGTCTGGTAACCTGCTGAGCCTGTATCGCCACCGGTGGTGGCCACCAACTCGGCCAGAAACACCCAGCTGCAACTTGCTATCACGAATTGGAAAATGGCTGGGGCCGCAATTTTTACTATGGCCTTAATCTGCTCCCAATCAGGAATAAAATGACTGATGCTAATTTTTAATGCATTTTTACCGTTAAAAAGATTGTAGACCTGGTAGGTAACGCCCAAACCCCGGCCAATGGTAGTGGCAATGGCGGCACCGGTTAAACCAAATGCGGGTATCGGACCAAAACCGTTGATGAAAACAGGGCAGAGGATAATATTTGCAATATTGGCGATCCATAAACTCCTCATGGCAATGGCGGCATTTCCTGCCCCCCTGAAAATACCATTAATTAAGAACAGCAACACAATAATAATGCTACCACCCATCATAATGCGTACGAAAGGATTACCATGATCGGCGGTAACCGTAGTCGCGCCCATCAGCAATAAAATATCACGGGCATAAATTACACCTAAAATACTGATAATGAGATTAACGCTTACAGCAATTAAAATAGTTTGCATACCTGCTTTTGAAGCAGCTTCAGGGTTTTTCTCGCCTATTCTACGGGCTACAACAGCCGTAGCGGCCATACTTAAACCAATAGCCAGCGAATAAATAATAGTTAAAACCGATTCGGTTAAACCAACGGTTTGGATTGCATTGCTGCTGTTTTCGAGGTGGCCAACAAAATATAAATCAACCAGCGCGAAAACAGATTCCATGGCCATTTCCAGCATCATGGGGATAGCCAGTAAAATAATTGCCCTTTTTATACTGATCGCAGTTAAATCGACCTCGTGGCCTTTTATAGCCTGCACGAGTAGCTCGAAAAAAGAAGATAGTTTGCCCTTTGTCTTTATGGACTGTGACATATAATAAAATTAAAATGTAATGAATAAACCAAATGATACGCTTTACGCGTACATACCTAAATTAAAGTCGGAGGGAATCCTCGGTGTTTAGAACCTCAAACGGATTGCAGATACTATCATGGCTCTGGTCTTTTTGATAGATCAAAGATAAAGAAAAATTCTAAACGTCAAATTTTGATGACGATTATTTTAGTTGAGGGTTAATTTGCCACGGAGTCACGGAACTCACGGATTAATATTTTGATCAAAACGTCTGCACAACTAATTTATAAACTAATCCATAATCTTCGGCTCACAGAACGTTGTTTAACTTTAAAAGCTCTGATGATTCATTTGCCACGGAAGCACGGAACTCATGGATTCATATCTCAAGCAAATGATCTGTGTAGTCCAATAATCGGTGTAATAACCTTTAAATACTGTAAGCTTTGATCATTTCTTCGGTAACCTTAGTGCCTCTGTTGGTATTCAGGTCAATCAATACGTAGTCAAAAATCCCATCCGAAGCTACCTTACCAGTTTTTTTGTTGATGATTTCGAACTGCACCGAGCAACCTTTTTCGTGCATGGTTAAAATTCCGGTACGGATGAGCATCAAATCGTTCATCAACAGGGGGCGTTTAAAATTGATATCAACTCGGCTTACTACCCAGCCTAAACCTAATTTGGTAAAATGTTCCCAGGGCATGCCGTAAAATCGTTCCATCTGTTCGTAACGTGCAGCCAATACATAATCTAAATATTTACTGTTGTGTACGTGGTTAAACATGTCTATATCATCCGGACGGACACGTAACTCGCTTTCGAAAATGCTGTATTGATTCTTTTCCAAGGGTAAATGTTTTGTGCAAAAGTATACAATTGAATACTTTTATTGCTCTTTTTTCGCATTTTTGATAGATGGGCAGGTTAAAGCTATATGACACAAATACTCCTCGCGAAACAATTGTTGAAGAGCGTGAAAGCATTTATTTAAGCCGAACCTCCGAGCAGCGCTTCTTTGCTGTGTTGCAGCTTAACCACATTTCTATTGCCATGAATGGTGGTAAGCCTTTAAAATCGCCTCAAGGCAAAGGGTTAGTGATTCGTAAACCGACTGTATAATTTTCTTATATGTCTTTTGATAACGAATAGACCAAAAGATCAACTTGATGTTTTAGAATTGGAACGCATTAATAAGCGAAATTAAGTTTCTTGCTCTGTCTTAAATTTTCTAAACCCCACTTAGCAGAAATCCTTTTACAAACCTTATGGGTTTTTCCAGCTAAGTTGCAGATTCAAAACCATAAATTTAAATAAAAGATTGTGGCAAGGGCAGGAGTGTAGCAACCGATTTAAAAAATCGGAGATTGATTTAAGAAAATTAATTTATTTCCTGAGGTTCTGATTTATCATTACTCATAAACCTCCATTCTTGTTCATAAAGCGATTTATATTGAACCATTATTTTAATATCAGACTTTTCAACCAAAGGCCCCAGGCGTTCATCATCTATTTTGATTAAACTTAATTTTTCGCCAACTGGCAGCACTTCATTTTTCCATAAATTTGTAAGCATTACAGCTTTTGTTGAATCTAGTTTGTGATCGGTTTTTATTTGTTTAAGAATTTCGGCTATGTTTTGATAAGGCTTAGACTTATAATAAAATACATAATCAGATACTATTGCTGGCCCTAAACCTTGATTTGCAATCAGGAGTTCGTAATGATAAGATTGATCGTTAGCGTTTGTTTTATCAGAAAAGCTATTGGAATAGCTCATTAATAACGGTTTTACCGATGCATATTGCTGAATTCGTTGCAATCTGGTTTGGTATAGTGTTATAATTATCGCGCAAATACTTGTTATAACTGCGCATACTCCAACAATAGTATTTAATGATAATTTGGGTTCTTTGCTAACTTTTGGCTTTTGCATCTCACGGTATTAATGGTGTTTAAGTCCTAAAATAGAAAAACTTCAGGAATCATCCTTAATCACTGTTAAATATTTGTGCTAATAATCAGGATATTAAGGGCTAAAAAAGTATGTGCAGTGTCATTTGCTTTTAACCAAAAATAGCCTTATCTTTGCGCCACAATTAATTAATTTATTTGCTTTAATATTATTCAAGAAATGTATTTAAGTCCAGAAAAGAAAGCCGAAATCTTTAAACAACACGGCGAAGTAGAAACCAACACGGGTTCTGCTGAAGGTCAGGTAGCGTTATTTACATACCGTATTGCGCACTTAACAGAACACTTAAAGAAAAATCGTAAAGATTTCTCTACACAGTTGTCACTTCAAAAATTGGTAGGTAAACGCCGCGGTATTTTGGCTTACCTATACAAAAAAGATATTGAGCGCTATCGTGCTATCATCAAAACTCTTCAGTTGCGTGATATCATTAAACAAAAATAAGCGCAAGTTTATCAGAAAAGCCATTCTTTAGGGAATGGCTTTTTACTTTACTGCAAAAAAAATTAGCGGGGGATTATCATAGATAGATTTTTTAATTCTATCTTCGTTTGCAAAAACAAAAACATATATAAACAACGGTGTGTAGAAAGAGGAAAACACACCATAATTCTATTTAAATGAATGTAATAAAAAAATCGTTCGACTTGGGCGATGGCAGAATTGTAGAAATTGAAACTGGTAAACTGGCTAAACAAGCTGACGGTTCGGTTGTAGTAAAAATGGGCGATACCATGTTGTTAGCAACAGTAGTATCAACAGTTGGTGCTAAACCAGGTACTGATTTTTTACCTTTATCGGTTGATTATCAGGAGAAATATGCGGCTACAGGCCGTATTCCGGGAGGCTTTTTACGTCGTGAGGCAAGATTATCTGATTACGAGGTTTTAATCTCTCGTTTGGTTGACAGGGCTTTGCGTCCAATGTTCCCTTCAGATTATCACTCTGATACTCAGGTGATGATTTCATTAATCTCTGCTGATAAAAATATCATGCCTGATTGCTTAGCTGGTTTAGCTGCATCAGCTGCATTATCAGTTTCAGATATTCCTTTCAATGGCCCGATTTCTGAAGTGCGTGTTGCTAAAATCGATGGTAAATTGGTAATCAATCCATATGCCAGTGATTTAGAGCGTGCAACTTTAGAGTTTATGGTTGCTGGTTCGGCTAACGATATCGGTATGGTTGAGGGCGAGTGCGACGAAATTCAGGAAGATGAAATGGTTGAGGCATTGAAATTTGCTCATGATGCAATTAAAAAACAATGTGCCGTTCAGGTTGAATTAACTGAAGCTACTGGTAAAACTGTAAAACGCGAATACAACCACGAAGATCACGATGCAGATTTAAAAGCAAAAGTTTACGCCGATACTTATGATAAAGTTTATGCGTTAGCTAAATCTGGTTCAAATAAAGATGAGCGTAAAGTTGGTTTCACAGCAATCATTAACGAATTCTTTGAAGCAATGCCAGAAGATACTGCTGATTTAACTAAAGCAATGGCTAAACATTATTACCATGATGTACAGTACGATGCGATCAGAAACCTATTGTTAGACGAAGGTATTCGTTTAGACGGTCGTAAAACTACTGAAATTCGTCCTATCTGGAGTGAAGTTGGTTATTTACCTGCTGCTCACGGTTCGGCTGTATTTACACGTGGCGAAACCCAATCTTTAACATCAGTTACTTTAGGTAGCAAAGATGATGAGCAAATGATTGACGGTGCTTTCTTTAATGGTTACCAAAAATTCTTATTGCACTACAACTTCCCTGGTTTTTCAACTGGCGAGGTAAGACCAAACAGAGGCGCTGGCCGTCGCGAAATTGGTCACGGTGCATTAGCACAACGCTCTTTGAAAAAAGTATTGCCACAAGGTGAGGCAAATCCTTATACAATCCGTGTTGTTTCTGATATTTTAGAATCAAACGGTTCGTCGTCAATGGCAACAGTTTGTGCGGGTACATTAGCATTAATGGATGCCGGTATTAAAATCAAATCTCCGGTTTCTGGTATTGCAATGGGTTTAATTACCGACGAGAAAACTGGTAAATATGCTATCCTTTCTGATATCTTAGGTGACGAAGATCACTTAGGTGATATGGACTTTAAAGTAACTGGTACTGAAAACGGTATCGTTGCTTGTCAGATGGACTTAAAAATCAATGGTTTATCATACGAAGTTTTAACTAAAGCTTTATTGCAGGCTAAAGAAGGTCGTTTACACATCCTAAACGAGATGAAGAAAACCATCAGCCAGCCAAATGAGGATTACAAACCACACGCACCACGTATTGTTTCTTTAACTATTGATAAAGAATTTATTGGTGCAATTATCGGCCCTGGAGGTAAAATCATTCAGGAAATGCAACGCGAAACCGGCGCATCGATCTCTATCGAAGAAGTTGATGGAAAAGGTATTGTTGAGGTATTTGCAGATAATAAAGCAGCAATTGATGCAGCAGTTACCCGTATCCGTAACATTGTAGCCAAACCAGAAATTGGCGAAATTTACCAGGGTAAAGTAAAATCAATTATGCCTTTCGGAGCATTTGTTGAAGTAATGCCAGGTAAAGATGGTTTATTACACATCTCTGAAATTTCGTGGGAGCGTTTAGAAACCATGGATGGTGTGTTAAAAGAAGGTGATAAAATCGAGGTTAAATTGTTAGACATCGATAAACAAGGTAAAATGAAACTTTCCCGTAAGGTTTTATTACCAAGACCTGAAAAACCAGCTGCACCAAAAGCTTAATTAGGTAAACGTTATGCTGAACTTGTTTCAGTATCTCAATAACGAAAACCCTTTCAGTTAACTGAAAGGGTTTTTTGTTTTTATGCAATAACAAATTTTCTCTTTATAGTAAATCTTTACCATTTACCAATATATCTTCTTGCTTCTCCCTAAAAAAATTCATCGTTCTTTTGTAACTTGCATAATTAGTAAAACCTTAAAACAATCGTCTTTGTGAATTACTAAACAAAGGCGAGAACCAATAACAAATGAAGTACATTATAGCCCCATCCATACTTTCGGCCGATTTTGGCAATTTGCAGCGCGATATTGAAATGATTAACCAAAGTGAAGCCGACTGGTTTCATGTAGATGTGATGGATGGAGTTTTTGTGCCGAATATATCTTTTGGCTTTCCGATCATGGCTGCTGTTAAAAAGCATGCAACCAAACCTCTGGATGTGCATTTAATGATTGTAGAACCCGATAAATACATTGGTGATTTTGCGAAAGCAGGGGCAGACCGCATTACTGTTCACTACGAAGCCTGCACACACTTGCACCGTAGCATTCAATTGATAAAGGCATCGGGTTGTAAAGCTGGGGTGGCCTTAAATCCGCATACTCCGGTTACTTTGTTGCAGGATGTAATTGAAGATCTGGATCTGGTGCTGATTATGTCCGTTAACCCTGGTTTTGGCGGTCAGGCTTTTATTCACAATACGTATAAAAAAATACAGGACCTGAAAGCATTGATTAAAGGCATTAATGAGGATTTAATTATTGAAGTAGATGGTGGGGTAGGTTTGCAGAATATAGCTGCACTGGTATCGGCAGGTGCGAATGCTTTTGTAGCAGGTAATGCAATTTTTGCCACTGAAAGCCCTACAGCAACCATTTCTGAAATGAAACAATTAACCCATAATAGTGTGAGTATTTAATTGTTTTATTGCTAAATTGTTCTGATGATAATGAGTATTTTTTGTAGCAATAAATGCTAGTACTTTTTATTGCCAAACAAATACCTGTTGATACTAAAAATGCTCAAATTACGGCTGCTCTTTCTGCTTATCATTGCCGGTTGCGGTTTAGCTGTTGCCCAACCGCTGGTTCGGGTTTCGGGGATCGTGCAAAATGAAGAAAAGCTTCCGTTGGCGCAAGTTACTGTTATTGTACTAGGTCAGGCGCAATCAACGGTGACCGACGAATTTGGTGTATATACCATATATTCAAAATCCAGGTCCTTTAGCATCAAATATTCACTACTGGGTTATCAGCCTCAAATCATCAAATTTAACGAACGTTCTGGCGCAAGGATATTGCAAAAAGTTAATCTGGTAGCCAATATTAACGAATTGGAGCAGGTGAATATCACCAATAAGCAAAATCAGCTTAGCAATGCCACCACCATAAACGTTGCCGATATTGGTGCCATGCCCTTGGTTTCGGGTAATTTTGAAACGATACTCAAAACCTTGCCAGGAGTATCTACCAATAATGAGTTAAGTGCGCAGTATAGTGTTCGTGGTGGTAACTTTGACGAGAACTTAATTTACATCAATGACGTGGAAATTAGCCGGCCTGTACTGATCCGCAACGGGCAGCAGGAAGGACTTAGTTTTATCAATTCCGATCTGGTTAGCAAAGCAAAGTTCTCGGCTGGTGGTTTTGAGGCAAAGTATGGCGATAAGCTCTCATCCATATTGGATATCAGATATGATAAGCCGGATAGTAATCAAACCATATTAAGCACCAGTCTTTTAAATACCTCATTAAGTACAAAACGTGTGTTTAAGAACAGTTTTTTACTTGCTGGTTTGCGGTACAAAAACAACACCAGTGTTTTAATTAAGCAGGATGAAAAAGGAAGTTACAATCCCAATTATGCTGATGCACAGGTACTGTATCAGTACGATTTTTCGCCCAAATTTAACATCAGTTTTTTAAGTAATTTCAACATCGGCCAGTTTAAACTTATACCTACCAACCGAGAAACTCAATTTGGTACATTAAGCACCACACTAAAGTTAAATGTAGATTATACCGGGCAGGAGATAGACGATTACCAAACTTTTGGCAGTGCAGTTACCGCAACCTACTCTCCGAGACCAAATTTAGTGGTTAAATTTATAAACAGTTATTTTAATACGATTGAGCGTGAGCGTTTCGATATTAACGGGAGCTACGTTTTTGCCGAAGTAGACAATAGCTTTTCGAGCGAAAATTTTGGTCCGGTTAGTAAGAACAGAGGCATTGGTAGCTATTATAACTATGGCCGAAACAGCTTAAATACCCGGATTTTTGCCTCGGAAATAAAAGTTGATCAGAATTTTAACAGCCATGTTTTTTCATGGGGACTTAAATTTGATCAGTCTAAGTATAATGATCAGTTGAATGAATACAACTATACCGATTCGGCAGGTTTTATTTTGCCTAATAATGGTAAGAACATTGTGATGCAGAATGTAATTAACGTTAAGAATAACCCCGACATCAAGAACTACAGTGCTTATATTCAGGATAGTTACTCGCTTTCCAGCTCGGCCGAGCTACAGTTGGGTGCACGCGCTACCTACAGTTCTTTAAGTAAACAATTGTTAATCAGTCCGAGGATGCTGATTGCTTACCGGCCTAATTCTAACAATAAAATTTTAAGGTTTACGGCTGGCGTTTACAAACAACCGCCATCATACCGTACCATCCGCAATTTTTCGGGCGTTTTAAATATCGATCAGAAAGCACAAAGTTCTTACAATACTTCTTTGGGTTATGAATATGCCTTCGATGCCTTCGGCACACGCTTAAAATTTACTTCAGAAGCTTATTTTAAATATTCCGACCGGTTAATTCCTTATAAAATTGATAATTTAAGGATAAAATACCTCGCAAATGAAATATCAAAAGGCTATGCCTATGGTGCCGATTTTAGTATAGGAGGGGAGTTTGTGAAAGACCTGGTTTCGTATTTCAGGATGTCGGTGATGCATGCCAACGAAGATATTATTGGCGATAGTTATGTGCAAAACGGTACCACCATTTATCCGGGTTATTTAAAACGGCCAACGGATCAGCGTCTAAATTTTTCCATTTTCTTTCAGGATAGGTTGTTAAATAGTCCAACTTATAAGGTACACTTAAATGCACTTTATGGTTCCCGCTTACCTATCGGGCCTTCGCAAACGCCGAGATATTCTGATCAGTTTTTTGTTCCATCTTATAAGCGTGTAGATATTGGTTTTTCAAAAGATTTCCTCGATGATGCGGCCTTGCATAAACCGAAATTTTTAGACCGTAATTTCAGTTCGGTGATTTTGTTTTTCGAGGTTTTTAACCTGCTAAATATTAACAATACAGTTTCTTATTTGTGGCTAAAAGATGTAGATAATGTACAATACGCCATTCCGAATTATTTAACAGGCAGGCAGTTCAATTTAAAGCTAATTGTTAAACTGAAAAATAATTAAATAAGTAAACTGTTCCTTCAAAACATCTGATTGAAGCAGTCTTAAGCCAAAATCTATTTTAAAAAACAAACCATTTAAGCTAAAAAAACAGCTTTTATATTGTACTGGTTCAGCGTTTTTATCAGGTTACAGATCTTATTGCAAAAACTGCAACAAAAACATCAATTTTAGTCTTTTTTTTAACAATATTTAATTTTTTATAATACGATTTTATGGGCATAACTGCTTTAAAAATTTTACATTTACGCCTATAAAACATTATATAATAAGATGAAGCATAATTTTGGCGCAGGCCCTTGTATTTTACCTCAAGAAGTGTTTAAACAAGCAGCTCAGGCTGTTTTAGATTTTAACGATGGATTATCGATTTTAGAGATTTCGCACAGAACAACCGAGTTTGAGGCAGTTGTTGCAGAAGCTGATAAATTGGTAAAGGAATTATTAAATGTGCCATCGGGATATTCCGTTTTATTTTTACAGGGAGGTGCAAGTTTACAGTTTGCAATGGTGCCAATGAACCTATTGGGTGATGGACAAACTGCAAGTTATTTAGATTCTGGCGTTTGGGCCAGCAAGGCTTTAAAAGAAGCTAAATTAGTGGGTAATGTAAACGTAGTGGCTTCTTCGAAAGATGCTAATTATACCTTTATTCCGAAAGATTTCGAGATTCCGGCTGATAGTGCTTATTTCCACTACACTTCCAACAATACCATTTACGGTACTGAACTTTTCGAAACGCCTAAAACTACTGTTCCTGTAGTTTGCGATATGTCATCTGATATCATGAGCCGTGTGATTGATGTTTCACAGTTCGATTTAATTTATGCAGGTGCACAAAAAAATGTGGGTCCGGCAGGATTAACCATTGTGATTGTTAAGGACGAAATTTTAAATAAAATCGATCGTAAAATCCCATCAATGCTGAACTATCAGTCTCATATCGATAATGGTTCGATGTACAATACCCCACCGGTTTTCTCTATCTACGTTGCTTTATTAAACCTGCGTTGGTTAAAATCAAAAGGTGGTGTTGCTGAAATCGAGAAAGAAAACAAGCAAAAAGCCGAAGCACTTTACAGAGAGATTGATCGTAATCCGTTGTTTAAAGGTACTTGTGCATTGGAAGACCGTTCTAAAATGAATATTTGTTTCGTGATGGAAAATGCCGAACTGGAAAAACCATTCCTGAAATATGCCGAAGAGCAAGGTATTGTAGGTATTAAAGGCCACAGAAGCGTTGGTGGTTTCCGCGCATCGATGTACAATGCTTTACCAATTACAAGTGTACACGCTTTAATTGATGCCATGCAGGCATTTGAGGAACAACAGGCAAAAGTAAATTAATGTAAATTGTAACCACAGATGATCGCTGCGATTATTTAATCGATGTAATCTCTCAATCTGTGTAATCATATATAACAATGTTTAAAATATTAGCAAACGACGGAATTGATCCGATCGGAAAAGAATTATTAGAAAAAGCAGGTTTCCAGGTAGATACCGAAACTATTGCACAAGATCAACTGGCTGAAGCTTTAAAAAACTATGACGCGATTACAGTTCGTAGCGCTACAAAAGTTAGAAAAGAGCTGATTGATGCTGTACCGAATATTAAATTAATTGGTAGAGGTGGTGTAGGTATGGATAATATCGATGTAGAATATGCACGTAGTCAGGGTATTGCGGTTGTAAATACGCCTGCAGCTTCTTCTTTATCGGTAGCCGAACTTGTATTTTCTCACTTATTTACAGGCATCAGGTTTTTACAGGATGCTAACCGTAAAATGCCTGTTGAAGGTTCAAGCCAGTTTAATAACCTTAAAAAAGCTTATGCAAAAGGAACTGAATTGAGTGGTAAAACCATTGGTATTATCGGTTTCGGTCGTATTGGCCGTGCAACAGCTAAAGTTGCTTTAGGTTTAGGTATGAATGTTTTGGCTTACGATTTATATCCAACTGAAACTGAAATCACCTTAGATTTTCAGGGCGGTCAATCGGTAAGTATTCCAATTAAAACCGTTTCTTTAGACGAGGTAATTACCGGAAGTGATTTCTTAAGCTTACATACTCCATTTGCTGATAAGCCGATTTTAGGCGCTGAAGAATTTGCTAAAGTGAAAAAAGGTGTTGGTATTGTAAACTGCTCACGTGGTGGAACAATAGATGAGCCTGCTTTAATTGAGGCATTAAACTCAGGTAAAGTATCTTTTGCTGGTTTAGATGTTTTTGATAACGAACCTACGCCATTGGCTGAGATTTTAACGCACCCGAAAATTTCGTTAACACCACACATCGGTGCATCGACCAACGAAGCTCAGGAACGTATTGGTTCTGAGTTGGCTACGTTGATTATCGAGCACTTTAAGAAATAATCTATAGCAGACCTTGCAGGTAAAACCTGTAAGGTCTTTTTAATCCAGCGCTTTTAATAAAGCCCAGTAGCGATAACCTAAAATCGCCTTTTGCCACGCGCGCAGCTTATTCGGATCTTTTTTATACAAACTGGGTAAAATAGCATTATTAATTTTAACCAGGATTTTAAACAGCGCTTTTTTCATATTTTCTATATTGCTGTAGTTTTTTATTAAAGAAATAGAAACCGCCAGCCATTACCAAAATTAAAAATACCACAAGGTAATTAACCAGGTTTTTACCTTTATCCCTTTTGTCGGCAGCTAACTTTAACTGCTCATTCTGGTCCTGTAATTTTTTGATAGTTTGCATGTAGCGCTGTATACGCTCTTCTGATTGATCAGAAACTGCTATTTTCTGTTGATTCTGAAGGTCTTTGTAATCCATTAATACCTTAAGCTCAGTAAAGATATTATTATCGGTTAAAACTACCTGACGCAGAATTTCGTTGGAATTTTTAATATCACGCTTGGTTTGCCAGCCAAAAATCCCGGTACGCTGGTTCAGGCTTTCATCGTACTGACCAAATCTGGCACTTCGTTCGGCCAATAGTGAATTTATTTTCGCTCGTTGGGAAGCATAAGCTGTGGTATCTTGCTGCGCAAAAAGCTGAAGATTGGATAAGAGGACAAAAAGTAGGGAAAAATATTTCTTCATCTGCTATAAACGTGAAAAAGAGTAAACTTGTTTTATTTTCCTAAAGATGTGTTAAATGAGCTTTGGTCTTTAGTCTTTCAGCTTTTGCCTTTATGCTTTCCGCTTTGGTCTTGCAGCTTTTAGCCTACCTTAGAATGAAACTCTACCCTTACAATATCGCCCAGGTGTAAGCCTAACAAACCACTGGCTTTACCTTTATTAATGGCAATTTCGAGGTGATTACTAATCCCAAAGAGGCAGAGTTTCTCACCTTCCTGTACTTCGTTGTAATGCCAGCTCAATTGGGTAATGGTTTCGCTTTTTCTAAAATGCAGGGTAAAATCGCGGTTCTTTTGTATGCGGGTAAAAAGATCTTTGGTAATATTGGTAATTACGTTGCAAAAAGTATCGATGTAAACTACACTTCCACGAATCACATCTTTCTCTATAACAGGGTGTAAAAGCATCTTTTGCTCAATCTCTGCTACAGGTAAACCAATGTCTTTTAGCTTACCACCTTTAGCCAGGTGCGTTGCGGCTTTTACAAAAATATCAACCAGTGGAAAGTGGAGATATTTCAAATCCTGCATAATATTGAGTTCTACCACATCTTCCGGATGTTCATCAAAAAGCAGGGAGAAAATACCATTATCGGCGCCTACAAAATAATGATCGCGGTGCTTTACAGCAATGTACTTGGTGTTTTCACTATACACAGAATCGATGCCGATTAAGTGTACCGTATTTTTTGGGAAGTAAGGATAAGCGTTCTTTAAAACGAAAGCTGCGTAAGAGATATTGAACGAAGGAACATCGTGCGTAATATCAATTAAATTAACATTAGGCATAAGACTCAGCAGACTACCTTTTAGTGCACTCTGGTAAAAATCTTTTGAACCTAAATCTGTTGTTAAAGTAATTATCCCCATTAAAAATTCATTATTATTGCTTATTCTTGTGTACAGGCCTAAGCGTCTGCAAATATTCAAATTTTAATTAATATACCCCGATAACTTTTTAAAATACTACAGTTTGAACGAATTAAAATTAACTCTGGATACCGTAAATCCTGCTCACTTTTGGGGGCCGAATAATGAGAATTACGAAATGATTAAAGGTGCTTTCGCGAAGTTGAAACTTGTGGCGAGGGGAAATGATGTTAAGGTTCTCGGTGATGAACAGGAACTTAAGTCTTTTGAAGAGAAGTTTAACCAGCTGATCGCTCATCTCGAAAAATATAGTTCGCTAACCAATAACGATGTAGAATCGATACTTGGAGCGAAAGCAACAAATCTGGCAAAAAAAGATGTCGAACAGCCAACTGGCGGGGGTGGAGAAGTGATTGTTTTCGGTACAAATGGTTTGTTGGTCAAAGCAAGGACGGCAAATCAGCGCAAAATGGTAAGCAGTATTGCTAAAAATGACATCTTATTTGCCATTGGCCCTGCCGGAACAGGAAAAACCTATACTGCAGTTGCTTTAGCAGTAAGGGCATTGAAAAATAAAGAAATTAAGCGTATCATTTTAACCAGGCCTGCTGTAGAAGCAGGAGAGAACCTCGGTTTCCTTCCTGGCGATTTAAAAGAAAAGATCGATCCGTATTTACGTCCGCTTTATGATGCTTTGGATGATATGATTCCGGCAGAAAAGCTGAAGTTTTATATCGAAAACCGCACGATAGAAATTGCTCCTTTGGCATTTATGCGTGGTCGTACCTTGGATAACTGCTTTGTGATATTAGATGAGGCTCAAAATGCTACCGATATGCAGTTAAAAATGTTTTTAACCCGTATGGGGCCAACAGCTAAGTTTATTGTTACGGGCGACGTTACGCAGGTAGATTTACCGAAGAAACAAATGTCGGGGTTGTTTAACGGTTTAAGGATTTTAGAAGACATTAAAGGCATTGATATTATTTATTTAAGTGGAGAAGATGTAGTCCGCCATAAACTGGTTAAAGATATCCTGAAAGCTTACGGAGATATTCAATAGTTAAGTTCAAAGTCGGGAGTCTGTAGTCTTGAGTCTAAATCGACTTGGGACTATAGACTATGGACTTGAGACTTTCCAAGTTCCATCTTTTTTCCTATTTTTATCCCCTCATGAAAGCACTTAAAGAAACTCATTTTAATTTTCCCAATCAGAGCAATTTTTACAAAGGTAAAGTTCGCGATGTGTATACTATAGCTGATCGGTTTATGGTAATGGTAGTATCAGATCGCATTTCTGCATTTGATGTGGTATTGCCAGAGGCTATTCCATTCAAAGGACAGGTGTTAAATCAGATCGCAGCCAAGTTTTTAGCAGCTACACAGGATATCGTACCCAACTGGGTTTTAGCTGTGCCAGATCCGATGGTCACTATTGGCCGTATTTGCGAGCCTTTTAAAGTAGAAATGGTAATCAGAGGTTATTTAGCAGGTCATGCATGGCGCGAATACAGTGCCGGTAAACGTTCGGTTTGTGGCGTTGCTTTACCTGATGGTTTAAAGGAGAACGATAAGTTGCCTCAGCCAATTATTACCCCAACAACCAAAGCATCGGTAGGGCATGACGAGGATATTTCAAGAGAAGATATTTTGGCTAAGGGAATTGTTTCTTTAACAGATTACGAGAAATTAGAGCAATATACTTATGCGCTTTACCAGCGTGGAACTGAGATTGCTGCAAAAAGCGGACTGATTTTGGTAGATACGAAATATGAATTTGGTAAGGCAGATGGCGTAATTTATTTGATCGATGAAATTCATACACCAGATTCATCCCGTTATTTTTATGCTGAAGGTTATCAGGAACGCCAGGATAATAATGAGCCGCAGAAACAGCTTTCGAAAGAATTTGTGCGTAAATGGTTAATCGAAAACGGCTTTCAGGGTAAAGACGGGCAGGTGGTACCAGAAATGACTCCGGAAATTGTAAATTCCATTTCGGAGCGTTATATCGAGCTTTACGAAAAGATTGTAGGTGAGACCTTTATAAAAGCAGATGCGGATGCCATTTCGAGCCGTATAGAAACTAATGTTTTAAAGGCACTTGAAACACTTTAATTTCCGAAAGAAATTTATACATTAGTGCAATAAAGATTAGAGAGATGAAATTTTCAGTAGATAAACACGATAAATATGTAAGCTTAAGGTTGGAAGAAACCAGGTTTACAAACGATAATGCACCCGGTTTAAAATCTGAACTGTATTTGCTTAATGCAGAAGGGTTTAAAAATATAATTGTTGATCTTAGCCACGTTACGGAGTGTAATGATGCGCAGGATTTGAGCTGTTTATTGGTTGGCGACAGGCTTTGCAAAGCAGCTGGTGGATTGTTTATCGTAACAGGAATTAGCGATGAGCTTGCGACAATTATAGAATTATCAAACATATTTCAGTCTGTAACGTTTGTTAATACATTAGAAGAGGCAACCGATTTCATCTTTATGGATGAACTGGAAAAAGAATTCAGAGGCGCTAAATAATCTATATTATCCAATAATATTATAGCCTCGTAGTTTCTCAAAATCTACGAGGCTTTTTATATCTCATCGTTATGAAATTTGAAGTTACTATTTTAGGAAGCAGTTCGGCAACTCCTGTTTTTAACCGGAATCCATCGGCACAGCTTTTAAATTGTAACGAAAAGTGCTATTTAATTGATTGTGGTGAAGGCACCCAGCAGCAACTGGCTAAGTTTAATTTAAAAGCCGCCCGCATCGATTACATATTTATCAGCCACCTACATGGCGATCATTACTTTGGTTTGATTGGTTTACTTTCCAGCCTTCATTTAAACGGCAGGATAAAACCCATGCAAATTTTTGGGCCAAAGCCATTGCTTGAAATTCTCGAAATCCAGTTTAAATATTCCGACACGGTTTTGCGCTATCCGATAGAATTTTTTCCGATTGAGGCTGATGAACCGAAACAGATTTTCGAAAACAGCGACCTGATTGTAAAAACCATTGTTTTAAATCACCGTATTCCCACTACAGGCTTCCTTTTCCAACAAAAGAAAAGGCAGCGTAAACTGATTAAGGATAAGGCCGGAAATGTGCCTATGGCTTATTATACTTCCCTGAAAAAAGGGATTGATGTGGAGCTACCTAACGGAGAAATTTTACGCAGTGCCGATTATACTGTGGATGCCGACCCGCCGAGAGCATACGCTTACTGTTCGGATACTTTATTTGATGAAAGTTATTTTCCGACGATAATGGGTTGTGATACCCTCTACCACGAAGCTACCTTTATGCACGATTTGTTGGATAGGGCCAGAGAAACACATCATACTACTGCACAACAGGCTGCCGAAGTGGCTAATATCATTGGCGCAAAGAAATTGTTAATCGGCCATTTTTCGTCGCGCTACAAAACTTTACAAATGCTTTTTGAAGAAGCACAAGCCGGTTTTGAAAATACCGAACTGGCAGTAGAGGGGAGAACCTTTCAACTTTAAAAAGCTTCCTGATGCTAACCTTTTTGCTATTATTTATCTTATAAGTCATGTCGGAAACATTTGAGTTTACATGGCCTTATAATGCTTGTATGGTTAGCATTAATTTCTCCATCAACGCAGCACAAAAAAAGCCCTGAGTTTCTCCAGGGCTTCCGAATTTATAAAAATTAATTACTTGTCTTTTTTGTTGCCACCTCCAAATACAGAGAAGTGAACGTAACGCTTTGGATTAGCTTTTAAATCGATCATTAAAGCATCCAGGTTTTTAGAAGCATTATTTAAGTTTTCGTACATTTTATTGTCGTTCAACAACAAACCTAAACTTCCTTTACCATCTTTAATACCTGATATTACACTTTGTAAATCAGCGATAGCATTATTGGCATTATCTAAAGTTTGTTTAAAATTGGCAGCAGCAAACTTATCTGTTACCGTGTTAATATTGGTTAAGATATCGCTAATTTTTTTATTGTTGTTATTCAGGTTGGCTGTAATCCCTTCCACATTTTTAAAAATAGCTTCAATACGTGCACTTTCAGATCCCACTAAACCATCTACCTTTTTCGATGTGGTTTCTAATGAAGCTAAAGTACCTGCAATACTGTTAAAGCTTTTGTCAACATTTTTCTGGAAGTTAGGATTCAGGATCGAGTTTACACTGCTTAAAATAGAGTCCATTTTACCAATAATCAATTCAGCTTTCTTTTGTACCGGCTGAACCTGCTCCATTAATCCTTTTTCTACGTTGGCATTTAAAGTATAACCATCTTCGGCCATTTTTTTAGAGTTACCCAGCGACATTACAATGGCTTTGCTACCCAATAAATCAGTTCCTTCTAAACGGGCAATACTGTTTTCAGGAATTTCGTATTTACTATTGATACTTAAAGTGGCAATGATAGTTCCATCGGTTTGAAGCTCGAGCTTTGCCACCCGGCCAATCTGGTAACCATTAATCAGGATTGGTTTAGATACAGTTAAACCATCAACTCTGGTGTATTTGGCAAATAAAGTGGTTTCGTTTGAGAAGATAGAATTCCCTTTTAAAAAATTATATCCAATTATTAATAAAGCAATGGCAAACGCAGCTAAAATACCTACTTTGGTTTCGTTCTTAATCTTCATGTTGTTTCTTTAATGACTACAAGTTTTGTTATCGATCTAAACTTGTTAGAGCGTAATTCATTTTTAAGCTAAACTTTATAAATACACAAAGCCAGCATTAATTGTTTGGTAAATGTTTTATATTTTCTGCAAAGTTAAAATAACTATCATTTATAATGCCACTTATTTAACTTCGATATTCTTTTTATAAGTTTTTATTGCATCCACAATAGAATCCGCAATCTCGTTCTGGCCTTTTGCCGAGTTAATGTATTTCTCTTCTTCGGAATTTGAAATAAAACCAACCTCAGTAAGTACGGCAGGCATTCCGCAACGTTGTAATACCAGTACGCCCTGCTCTTTAACTCCTCTACTTAATCGCTCGTCCCTGTTGATGTAACTGTTCTGGATTAATTTGGCAAATTTAATACTTTTATCACGAAAGGTATTTTTTAGCAAAGATAAAAGTATAAAGCTGGCCGGATTGCTGGGGTCATAACCATCGTATTTGGTTTTATAGTTTTTTTCAAGTTTGATATCGGCGTTTTCGCGGATAGCCGCATCCTGCTCCTTTAAGCGGTGCGAGCCGGCCACCAATGTTTCTACCCCTTTAATGTGTTTGTTGCCAGGCGGCATGGAGTTGCAGTGGATAGAGATAAACAAATCGGCGTTTGCCTCATTTGCGATTTCGGCCCGTCTGTATAAGTCAACATCAATATCTGTTTTTCTGGTGTAGATGATCTTAATTTCTGGTAATTCTTCTTTTAAGAGCTCGCCCAACTTAAGCGCTACTTTTAATGAAACGTCTTTTTCTTTTGAAAAACTGCCCGATGCACCTGGTTTGCGACCACCATGTCCCGGGTCGATTACTATGGTTTTAATTTTGTAACCTTGTGCAAAGGTATGTGTAACAGCTACTACTGAAAGAAAAAATAGGCTAACCAGAAGTTTAATCTTCATTTAAAATGGGTTGTTAAAATGATGTTTCAGCGATACGCCTGTAATTTTTAATTGCCTTAATAATACCATCAACTATCTCTTTTTGCCCTTCGGGAGAGTTCATATAATCCTCTTCTTCCGGATTACTCACAAAACCAATCTCGGTTAAAACAGCCGGCATTGCTGCTCTGGCCAGTACTGCAAGGCTTTTTTCCTGTACACCACGGTTAATTCGGCCTGCATTAACATATTCTTGCTGAAGCATTGAGGCAAACTTTAAACTCCTGTCCCTGTTGGTTTGTTTCATTAAAGATAGCATAATATCGCTTTCGGGCGTATTAGCAATAAAGCCTTCGTAGTTTTTCTGGTAGTTATCCTCCAAGAACATCGAGGCATTTTCACGTTTGATTACTTCATCCTGCTCGCCCAAACGCCCTGTTCCAGAAACAAATGTTTCGGTACCACGTGTAGAAGTGCTCTTTGAAGTAACTGTTCTGTAAACCGGAACTTTTCTGCCCCTAACTTTTTTATAATAATCAACCACCCGCGAAACGCGAACAGGCATGTCGTTTAAGTGGATAGAGATAAAAAGATCTGCTTTTGAGTTGTTCGCAATGTTAATGCGCTCATAAAGGGGAATAAACACATCCGATTCTCTAGTGTAGATCACTTTGATATCTTTCAGGCTATCCTGAAGCGCCCGGCCAAGGTTTAAAGCTGTTTTTAAGGCTACATCTTTTTCTTTTGAATAAACGCCATGTGTCGCGCCGTCTTTACCGCCATGGCCGGCATCAATTACAATTGTTTTAATTTTATATTCCTGCGCAAAAGCCTGATTATCAAAGGTGTTTGATAATGTAAAGCAAATAATAAATGTTAAAATGGATTTAAGATACATCAATGGTATATTTTTCACTAATTTTGAACGTTTTTGATTAAACATTTGTGCAAAAATAACATTCAAATACGAATTTGAAACTTCTTAAGAGCTCTATTTTACTAATTTCTGTCATTTTATTAACACTTGCTGTTGGTAAAGCTAACGCATTTTCTCATTTTTCATTGCAGCAAATCATTAAGCAAGACACAACTAAAAAGGATACAACCCTAAAAAAAGGCAAAAATAACAGTAGTATCGATCAGAAAGTCGAATACAAGGCCGAAGACTCTGTGAAAATGAGTGCCGATAAAAATATTGTTTACCTGTACGGAAATGCCAGGGTTGTTTATGGCGATTTCGAATTGGACGCCGGCTATATTAAATACGATAAAAAGCAAAACACCATTTTTGCTACCGGGGTAAAAGATCCTAAAACGGGAAGATATACAGGCCGGCCTATTTTCAAATCGGGTGCCGACGGGACGGCTATAGCCGATTCTATTTTTTACAATTCAGAAACTACAAGAGCTAAGGTATATGGTGTTTTTTCTGAGCAGGAAGGAGGATTCTTCTCTGGCGGGCAGAGTAAAAAGCAGATAGACGACGAACTGCACATTAAAAATGTAATGTACAGTACCTGTAATCTGCCGCATCCGCACTTTGGTTTAATGATTTCTAAAGGGGTGGTAACGGAAAAACAGATTATCACTGGGCCGGTTTATATGGTTATTGAAGATATTCCAACCTTTTTTGGTCTGCCTTTCGCATTTTTTCCAAAACCAAATAAACGTACATCGGGTGTAATATTACCCACGCCGGGTGAGGATGCTACCCGTGGGTTTTTCTTGCAAAATGGCGGTTACTACCTGGGTTTAAACGATTATTGGGATGCCAAAATAATGGGCTCTATTTATACTAATGGCTCTTATGAAACCAGTTTATTAAGTAATTACACCAAAAGGTACAAGTTTAATGGTAACATTAACCTGTCTTATTCTAGCTTTAAAGATGGCTTGGAAGGAACCGAAGCATTTAGAAACCCAACCAAAAACTTTAGTATTAACTGGAGTCACAGCCAGAATGCAAATGCAAAACCAGGTACCACTTTCAGTGCCAGTGTAAGGTTGGTGTCGAGTGGTAAAAGAGGATATTATAGAAATACGGCAGCAGGTACTTCGTATGATATTAATGCTATTTCTACCAACTCAACCAGCAGTAGTATCAGTTATGCCAAAACATTTTCAAATAACATGAACTTGTCTTTGGCTGCATCAAGTGACCAGACTTTAAGCACAAGAGCTATCTCGCTGCGTTTGCCAGAGCTTACCTTTAACGTACCTACATTTAATCCTTTCAATAGAAAAGATGCAGTTGGAGAACAAAAATGGTATCAAAAAATAACTGTTGGTTATAGTTTACAGGGAACCAACCGGATCGATACTTTTGACAGTTTGCTTTTTGATAATGATGGTTTAAAGCGTTTGAGGAGTGGTTTTGCGCACAGTATCCCTGTTAACATGTCGTTCACAGCTTTAAAGTATTTGAACTTTAGTATGGGTGGAACGTATAACGAAGTTTGGAATTTCCAGAGTGTAAACAGAAGATACACCGAATTTGCCGATAATACCTATACCTTTAGAGAAGATACCATCAGTGGCTTTAAAAGAGCCGGTAGTTATAGTCTTTCTACCAGTATGTCGACCAAGATTTATGGAAGAAGAGATTTTAATCCACAAGGAAAAATTCAGGCCTTAAGGCATGTAATGACCCCGAACGTTTCTTTTTCTTATTCACCCGATTTTACTAAAGCAGGTGCTGGCCCTTACAGACCTGCTATCAATCAAAATGGACAACCGATAACTACAAATGGTTTACCTTTAAAGTACTCTATATTTGATGGTATGGCGCAGCCGGGATCTTTCGGTGGGCCTAATGCCTCTATTGGTTTCGGAATTGATAATACCGTTGAGTTAAAGGTTCGGAATAAGAACGATACAACCGGTACAGGATCGAAAAAGATCCCCATTATACAAGGTTTGAGTTTTAGTGGCTCTTACAACTTTTTAGCAAAGTCGTATAAGTTATCTACCATTGGTTTTAGTGGTCGTTCACAGTTTACAGATAAATTGGGGATCAACTACAATGGTACTTTAGATCCTTACGCGCTAAAAGACACAACAGTAAATGGGCAGAGCATTAAAATAAGAGAAGACCGGTTATTTTACCAAAGAGGTCAATTCTTACCAAGGCTTACCAACTTTGGATTTTCTTTTGATTACAGCTTAAATCCTGAGGCTTTAAAGCGCAAAAACGAAGCAAACGATAAATTAGGAGAAGCAGCCAATAAAAAAGGCTTAACCGATATTCAGTCTGAGCAATTGGCCGCCATTAGTCGCGACCCCAATGCCTTTGTTGATTTCAATATTCCATGGAATTTTTCGTTCTCATACAGTTTCCAATATTCAAACGATGGAAACATTAGTACGATTTCAAATACGCTGAATTTTAACGGTGATGTTAACTTAACCCCTAAATGGAAAGTTACCTTTAACTCGGGTTACGATTTTAAGAACAGGGGCTTAACACCTATGAATCTGGCTATTTACCGCGATTTACATTGCTGGGATATGAGTGTTAACTGGGTACCTTACGGTGCGTACAAGAGTTATTCGGTAACCATTAAAGTAAAAGCATCGATATTACAGGATTTGAAATTGAGCAAAAGACAAGGTTTTTACAGCACATACCAATAAATTTATGCTAGCCGAAATTATTACCATTGGCGATGAAATTCTGATAGGCCAGATTGTGGATACCAATTCTGCGTGGATGGCACAACAGTTAAACCTGACCGGAATTTCGGTAAAACAAATCACTTCGATATCCGACGACGAACAACACATTCTGGATGCTTTAGCCCAGGCTGAACAAAGAGCGGATATTATTCTCATTACGGGCGGTTTAGGGCCAACTAAAGATGATATTACCAAAAAAACACTGGCTAAGTATTTTAACATGGGTTTTAGGCGTGATGAAGGCGCCTTAGAAATGGTACGTCAGATTTTTGAAAAATTTAAACGCCCCTTAATTGATGTTAATATTCAGCAGGCCGATGTACCGGATGGCTGTGAGGTAATCGTAAATAAAAATGGTACAGCGCCATGCATGTGGTTTGAAAGGAATAACAAAATCTTTGTTTCTATGCCTGGTGTTCCATTCGAAATGATGTACCTCATGGGGGATGAAATTCTTCCCCGCTTAAAACGCAGGTTTGAACTTCCGTCCATTGTACATAAAACAATTCTTACAGCCAACATCGGCGAATCATTTCTGGCCAAAGAAATAGAAGAAATTGAAGATGCATTACCGACTCACATTAAGCTGGCCTATTTGCCCAAGCTAGGGCAGGTACGTTTGCGTTTATCGGCGATAGGTGATGATGAAACCAAATTAAAAACTGAGGTGGAAGTTTTTGCCAAACAGATTATGGCTAAGGTGGATAAATTTGTAGTGATTGATGAAGACATTCCTTTAGAAAAGGCTATTCTAAACCTCATGAACGCCCGTGGCCTTACCTTGTCTACTGCCGAAAGTTGTACCGGTGGATATATTGCCCATTTAATTACCCAACATCCGGGCTGTTCTTCAGTGTATTGGGGCGGTGCGGTTACCTATGCATACGAACTTAAAGAATCGTTGCTTGGCGTAAAACCAGATACACTGGCCACATTTGGAGCGGTTAGCGAAGAAACGGTAAAAGAAATGGCAGAGGGGGCTATTAAACACTTTAAAACCGATTATGCTATTGCAGTTAGCGGAATAGCCGGGCCAGATGGCGGAACACCCGATAAACCAGTCGGTACGGTATGGATTTCAGTTTCTTCGAAAGATAAAACCGTAGCTAAACTGTTTAATTTCAGTAACAAACGTATTCAAAACATCGAACGTTCGGCTACTGCAGCATTAACCATGCTATTAAATCTACTTAAAGAAACAGTTTAGAAGGAATAAAAACTGTATTTTTGTGGCATTACCAATATAAAATACTGTAATTTAATATGGCTCAATACGAACTATTGTTACCAAAAATGGGTGAAAGTGTTGCAGAAGCAACGGTGATTAAATGGGTAAAGCAACCGGGTGATGCTATTGATTTAGATGATACCATTCTGGAAATCGCTACCGATAAGGTAGATTCTGAAGTTCCTTCGCCGGTTGCGGGTAAATTGGTTAAACAATTATTTAAGGAAGACGAAGTTGCCCAGGTTGGTGATGTAATTGCGATTATAGAAACCGAAGGTGGATCTGCTCCTCAGGTAGAAGAAATTGCTGTTGCCGCTCCGGTAGTTGAAGAGAAAACTGAAACGATTCCGGGTATTGAGCAATTGCCGGTACAAAATACAAGCCAGCAAGCCGATTTTAGTGCTGCTGAACGTTTTTACTCACCTTTGGTTAAAAGCATTGCTGCGCAGGAAAATATTTCTATTGCTGAGCTGGATTCAATTAAAGGATCTGGTGCCGATGGCCGCTTAAATAAAGACGATTTATTAAACTATATTTCCAATAGAAATGGCGAAAGCGGTATTAAGTTATCAGCTACCGTAGCCATAACGGCACCACCTCCGGTTGAAAAAGCAAGCGAGAGCAAGCCAAGTACTCAGCCGGTAGCACAGCCTTCCAGCAGTAGTAAGCCATCTACCACATCAGTAAGCGGTGGTGATGAGATTATTGAGATGGACAGGATGCGCAAGCTGATTGCCGATCACATGGTGATGAGTAAAAGTACTTCGCCACATGTTACTTCATTTGTTGAAGCCGATGTAACCAATATGGTTTTATGGCGTAATAAAGTGAAAAACAGCTTCGAAAAACGCGAAAACGAGAAAATTACTTTTACACCGATCTTTGTAGAAGCAGTTGCAAAAGCAATTAAAGATTTCCCGATGATTAATGTTTCGGTTAACGGAACACAGATTATCAAAAAAGCGGATATCAATATTGGTATGGCAGCTGCATTGCCAAGTGGAAACCTGATCGTTCCGGTAATCAGAAACGCCGATCAGTTAAATATTGTAGGTTTAACCAAAGCGGTAAATGATTTGGCCGTACGTGCTAGAAACTCTAAATTAAAACCCGACGAAACCCAGGGTGGAACCTTTACCTTAACCAATGTAGGTAGTTTTGGCAATGTAATGGGGACACCAATTATTAACCAACCACAAGTTGCTATTTTGGCTGTGGGGGCTATTAAAAAGAAGCCTGCGGTATTAGAAACTGAACACGGTGATGTAATTGCTATACGCCACATGATGTTCCTTTCATTATCATACGACCATAGAGTAGTTGATGGCTCGTTGGGAGGTATGTTTGTGCGTAGGGTTGCCGATTATTTAGAGGCATGGGATTTGAACAGGGAAATTTAATCAGTTTATTTTCAGTTGGATGGGATGCCAACAATTAAACCATTTAGAATGTTAGATTCAATTTTAAAAAATATAGTTGCTGATAATGTGTTGCATGCCAAATGGTTAAATACGTTATCTTACATGGAAAATGCAGGTGCTAAAAAGATTTCAGCATCCGAGCATAAGGAAAATGTTAATCTCATTATTCTTAAGCATGCTGCCGAAGAACATCGCCATGCCTATTACCTGAAAAAGCAGATTGCAAAGGTTGATGAAGCCCTTTGTAAAACCTATACCAATGCAGAGCTTTTATCGCCCAACAACACTAAATATTATTTGCATGCTTTAGATATTGCGGTTTGCCGTTACTTGAAAGCAGCATTTAATCTTTCTGGTTACGATTTAAAGTTTGCAGCCTACCTTTTTGTTACTTACGCAATAGAGGTTCGTGCCGATGAACTTTATCCAATTTACCAGGCGGTTTTAGACGAGGCGAAAAGCAAGGTAAACGTAAAGTCGATTATTTTAGAAGAAGAAGGCCATTTAGAAGAAATGATGAACCAGCTTGTTAGCTTTTCTGATGATTGGGAAAGCCATGCTGCCGAAGTAATTAAAATCGAAAAAGATCTGTTTGATAATTGGGTGGCAGCTTTAAAAGTAGAGCTGCCGGTAAACGCTTAATTTATATAGCATTGTTGCAAAAGTATAATGCTGAGAAGTCAAGTTTTTTAAAACTTGACTTCTCTCGTTAAAACCAATCCCATTTATCTTTGTTTCTAAATAAAAACAAATAGCATGTCTAAATTCTCCGATTTAATCAATGGCGAAAAGCCTGTTTTGGTTGATTTTTTTGCTGAATGGTGCGGCCCCTGCAAAATGATGAAACCCGTTTTGGATCAGTTAAAGTCGCAGGTAGGCGATTCTGCTGCGATTATTAAAGTAGATATCGATAAAAACCAACCTGCAGCAGCAGCCTTTAATGTACAGAGTGTGCCTACGCTGATTTTGTTCAAAAAAGGTAAACCTGTTTGGCGGCAAAGTGGCGTTGTGCAGGCTGCACAGCTGAAGCAGGTTATCGATCAGCATGCTTAATTAAACCTCCACAACTGTTTTGGGTGTTACGGCGAATATCCTTTCGTTATGCTTAGGGTAAACGGTATACAAGCCTGTAAACAGGCTAAAAGCAGGTAAAACAGCATAACTGTTGCCAAAGTAAAAACAGGGAAATTTAAGCCGTTGTTTGGCCTTGCCTACAATGGTTACCCCCGGATGGATGTGCCCGCTAATGGGGTAAAGTTCAGCTGTATCATTTTTGGGGGCATCGTGAATAAAACAAAAAGGCCCTAAGCAATAACTTGGATCATGTATTTCAATTCCCATTGTCGCATAATCTGCATGGGCCAGTTTATCGTGATTGCCTTTTACCAGCAGTAATTGTAAGTCAGCATACTGCTTTCGCCATTCCGAAAAATCATCAATATCTGTGTTTAAACCATGATGAAACATGTCGCCGGTAATGAGTAGGGTTTGGGGTTGGTATTTTTCAATTAAGCTACTTAACCGTTGCAAATCACTCTGGGCAATGGTAGCAGGCACCTGAACACCGGCTTGACGAAAATGAGCCGATTTACCCAAATGCAGATCGCTAATGGCCAAAAGTTGGTGTTTAGGTAAATATAAAGCCCGCTCTTTATCTAAAATCAGTTCTTCTCCGTGGCTTGTAATGGTCATTCTGTGTGTTTGTAATCCTGAGCCTGTTAAATGATTCATTTAAATCAAACAGGTTCATTCCATATAATTTACTTAATTTTTTCTGATTCTGTTTTCATCCTTGCAATGCGCTGCTCCAGTTCTTCCGAACTCATATTTTCCCGCAAACTATCTACTTTAATCGGAAAAGAAAGCGGGGTAAAGCTTCTTGGATGGGTAATTACTATTGCACCATATTGAATTCTTTCCAATGCAGCGGCTAATCGCGGCTCTTCCAGTTGCTGATAAAACACCTCATCGTATGCTTGCCGTAAAAGTAAATTATGTTGGTCGTAATCGCTAAAAACATTAAAAAATAAACCTGCTGATGACTGTAGGTGTTTATTGGCCACATATTTTCCGGGGTAACCCTGAAAAACCAATCCCGAAATGCAGGCAATATCACGAAATTTCCTCCGGGCCATTTCTGTTGAATTGATGCTTAGGGTGATGTCTTCCGTTAAATTTTTGGGTGAAAAAACTTCATACGCAATCGATTCGTCCATTGGTATTTCTGTTTCGCTAAGCAATTCAAAACCATAATCGTTCATGGCAATAGAAAAACTAATAGGGAGTAATTTGCTCAGGCGATAAGCTATAAGCGCAGCTAACACTTCGTGTACAAGCCTGCCTTCAAATGGGTAAGCAAATAAGTGGAAACCTTCTTTGTTGTTAATCAGTTCGATTAATAATTCATCGTTACGCGGTACATGCGAGCGCTTTTCCTGCAATAAGAACAGGGGGTAAACCGAATCCAGTTCCTCATCCTGATGGGTTTTATCCAGCGCTTCATTATATTTCTTACGTAAAACCGAGCCTAAATTTGATGACAGGGGCAACCTGCCACCATTCCAGCTGGGTGATATCGCATTTTTTTGTTTACTGTTGCGCACAATTACCGTCATATCCTTTACATGGATAAATTCGAGCACGCGACCTGCCAGTCTGAAATTATCGCCTGCCTTTAGCCTGGTTACAAAATATTCTTCAACCATGCCAATGTAGCCTCCCGAAAGGAATTTTACCTTCAGCATGGCATCACTTACAATGGTTCCGATGTGTAGCCGGTGGCGCATGGCCAGCTGACGGCTTTTTACTTTCCAAAGCCCGTCTTCATCTTTGGTTACTTTCTTAAATTCGTTATAAGCGCTTAAACTATCGCCGCCTGAGGTAATAAACTGCATCACCCAGCTCCATTCTTCAGGGAGGATCATTTTAAAAGCATGGGTATTTTTAATCTCATTGTAAATCACCTTGTCATCAAAGCCATCGCCAATAGCGAGGGTAACCAGGTATTGTACCAACGTATCAAAAACCATAATAAAGGGTTCTCTGCTTTCGATATTGTTGGTTTTGGCAGCTTCTTTTATTGCGGCGGCCTCTACCAGTTCCAGTGCATGGGTAGGCAGGAAATATATTTTAGAGGTTTCGTGAGGTGAGTGGCCCGACCGGCCTGCCCGTTGTAGAAAACGGGCTACACCTTTAGGCGAACCCACCTGCACAACGGTATCAACGGGTTTAAAATCGACCCCTAAATCTAAGGATGAAGTGGCAATAACGGCTTTCAACTGACCAGTATGCAAAGCATCTTCAATCCAGTTACGAAGCTCGAAATCTATGGAGCCATGGTGTATGGCGATGCGACCTGCCAGTTCGGGTTCAATATTGAGCAAATGCTGATACCACATTTCCGACTGACCGCGGGTGTTAATGAAGATTAAGGTCGTTTTACTTTTTTCGATAATAGGCAAAAGCTTGTAAGCCAATTTCAGCCCTAAATGTCCTGCCCAGGGTAGCGTTTCAATATCATCGGGTAATATGGATTTGATAAGAATTTTCTTTTCCAAATCTGCTTTAACGATAATGCGCCTGGCTTCCAGGTTTGGTTCCAATACATCTAATGCTTCTTCAATATTTCCAATGGTAGCAGATATGCCCCAAACCCTTAAAAATTGTTGTTTTTCCTGCTTTTGCAAGCCCTTAATGCGCGAAACAGCCAATTCAACCAACACCCCGCGTTTACTGCCTAATAGCTCGTGCCATTCGTCGGCCACAATGCATTTCAGGTTTTTAAATAATGTTGATGATCCTTTTTGGGCCAAAAGTAAATGCAGGCTTTCGGGGGTAATTAGCAGGATTTCGGGCATTGATTTTTTTTGCTGAACTTTTTCCGCCTGACTGGTATCACCATTTCGTACACCTACATGCCAGTCGAGTTCCAGTTCAAGTAAAGTTTCGCGCATGGCCCGGGCAATATCTTTGGCCAGGGAGCGTAGAGGGGTAATCCAGATCAGTTGCAGCCGGTCTTTTGCTTTTTTATTGCTGCTTTCGGAGGCGTTCATGGCCTCAATTACAACTGCCAGAAATAACGAAAAGGTTTTGCCAAAACCGGTAGGAGCATTTACCAGGCCACTATAACCATTAAGATAATATTGCCAGGCCTCTTCCTGAAACTGAAACGGCCTGCGCTTATGGGTTTTAAGCCATTGTTTTATCTTTTTATAACCTTTGGTTTTGGTTTGGTCCATTGTTTAATTTTTTATACAAACCTCGCAGGTTTTAAAAACCTGTGAGGTTTAAGCGATTGTATTACAAAGTAGACTGCAGCAATTGCCTTAAATCTTCCAATGTATTAATTTCTGCTGCTTTTTTATCTTTTCTCCACCGCAATATACGGGGAAAACGCAAGGCTAATCCTGCTTTATGCCGTTTGCTTTCGGCAATACCTTCAAATGCAATTTCGAAAACCAGTTCGGGTTTAACGGTACGTACCGGGCCAAATTTTTCGATGGCATTGCGGGTTACAAAACTATTTACCTCTTTAATTTCTTTATCGGTTAAGCCCGAATAAGCTTTGGCTATGGTTACCAGGCTTTCGCCATCGCGTACGGCAAAAGTATAATCGGTAAAGAAATTTGCCCTTCGGCCACTTCCTTTCTGCGCATAAATCATTACAGCATCAACGGTATATGGATTAATTTTCCATTTCCACCAATCACCACGTTTACGGCCGCTATGGTATAACGAATTAAGTTTTTTGAGCATAATACCTTCGCTGTTTATAGCTCTTGAAGTTTGCCTTAAAGCAGTCAGTTCTTCCCATGTACTACAATTTATAACCGGGGAGAGGATTACCACGCTTTCGCCTAAATTGCCAATAACACTGTTTAAAACTTGTCTTCTTTCGCTTAGCGGTTGTGTTCTAAAATCCTGCGTTTCGTATTCCAGTAGATCGTAAACAAAAAAACCGATAGGGGCATCTTCCAGCTGTTTTTTGTTAATTGTTTTACGGTTCAGGCGCTGTTGCAATGTGCTGAATGGCAATACTTTTTTATCTTGTACGGCAAGTATTTCTCCGTCTAAAACGATTCCATCAGGCAATGCATCAGCCAGAAAATGCAATTCGGGGAATTGTTCGGTTACCAGTTCTTCGCCACGGCTCCAGATAAAAAGCTCGCCATTTCGTTTTATAATTTGGCCACGTATGCCGTCCCATTTCCATTCTGCCTGCCATGCCGTAATATCGCCCAGGTTTTCGGGCTCCTGCTCCAAAGCATAAGCCAGGCAAAAAGGGTAGGGCCAGGAATTATCGGTATTTACATGGATTCCATTAACGAGCTCATGGAAAGTAATTTCGTAAGGGTTCCATTTCCCCATAATACTGTGCATAATCTGCGCACTATCTAAACTACTTTGTTTAGCCAAAGCATTAACAAGCATTTTGTTTGAAACGCCTATTCTGAAATTTCCGGAAATCAGTTTGTTAAAGATAAAGCGTTCCTGCGGTTCCAAATGATTCCAGGCATTTAAGATAAAAGCTTTTTTAGTTTCATCGTCTTTTCCTTCGAGGTTATGGAGGTCTTCAATCCATTGGTAAAGTTGCCGATCTGAAGTGTTTTGGGCAGGCGGAAGGAGCAGGGCAATGGTTTCGCTTAAATCGCCCACATTGGCGTAGCTTTCCGAAAATAACCATTCTGGCGTTTGGGTAATTTCGATTGCCCAATATTTAAGCAGGGCTGATTTGATCGGTCTTTTTGGCTTTTTTCCGGTAAATAAAGCAATTACCCAAACTTTATCTTTATCATCAGCAGAGTTGAAATAATGAACCAAGGCCGCTATTTTATCATTGGTTTTGTTGCTGAGCTCGAGCTGCTGAATCAGTTGTGCGAAATGTTTCATGATAATTTACTTTCGTTTTGCCCGGCTAAATCAACTTTGTTTTCATCATCATCCTCCTGCCCGAATTTGGTCAGTACTTCACTGGCTTCAATACCTTTCTCATTTAAAAAACGGCTAAATGCAGCTGTAAAACCATGTGTTACATAAACCTTTTCGGCTCCGGTTGCGGTGATGGCTTCCATGAGGCCGGTCCAGTCGGCGTGGTCGCTCAATGCAAAACCTGCATCAGCACTCTGCCAGCGGCGATGTGCCCTAACCTGCATCCATCCGGAACAGATGCCTGTAACCGGATGGGTTAAATTTTTAATCCAGCGGCTATCACGCATAGCAGGCGGAACAATCACAATTCCTTTCTGCAAGGCTTCTTTAGTGGTTTCGGGTACTATTCTGATGGTTTCGGGTAAATTTACACCTGCATTTACAATTACCTCGTTCAGGTTAGCAATACTGCTGTGCACATATATCGGAACGTTGCCTGCCAGGTTTTTAATTAACCGTTGGGCTTTGCCCAGGCTATAGGCAATTAATACGCTTGTGCGCTGCTGACTGATATTATCGTTTACCCAGTTTTGAATGCCATTAAAAATCACTTCTTGTTTTTGCCACTTGTAAACCGGTAAACCAAAAGTACTTTCAGAAACAAATGAGTGGCATTTTACAGGCTCGAAAGGTGTGGTAATGCCATCGTCTTCAATTTTATAATCGCCCGATATTACACATATTTCGCCTTTATAAGCCAATTTAACCTGTGCTGATCCAATAATATGCCCTGCAGGGAAGAATGAAATATTTACGCCATTGCGGGTAACACTTTCTCCGTATTCGAGCGTTTCTACGTTTAAATCTTCACTGATTCTGCGTTGAATTATAGGCTTGGTAAGCGTGTGGCAGAGGTAATATTTATTGCCAAACCTAACATGGTCGCTATGGCCATGTGTAGTTACAGCATAATCTACAGGCCACCAGGGGTCTATGTAAAAATCTCCCTGCTTGCAGTAAATGCCCCTTTTAGTAAACTCGATTAATGCCATGCCTATTAAACAATAAATGTATCAATTGGTTTTAGTTTAATATCGGGTAATTAGCCGATAAATTAAAATATCGGGTAATTAGCCGATAAATAGAAATATCGGGTAATTAGCCGATATTGTTTGTTGTTTCTAGTTATTTTATCGATATTGGTATTATGATTTGCATTATAACAGGCGATATTATAGGCTCACGTAAAATAAAAGACACCTGGTTAGCAAGCTTAAAAGGGGCGCTAAAAGTTGTTTCGGGTAAGCATAACAGGTGGGAGATTTTTCGAGGCGATAGTTTTCAGGTAGAAGTAAGTGCAGCAGAAGCACTGAAAACAGCCATATATTTAAAGGCCTGCATTAGGTTAAATAAAGCTGCAGACGCGAGGATGGGACTAGGAATTGGTGCAGTACAAGGTAAAAGGAAAAAACTAACGGAGGATAGCGGCGATGCCTTTGTGTACTCTGGTGCTGCCTTTGATAGTTTAAAACAGATCAAATTAAACCTGGCCATTAAAACCAGTTCTGCTGATTTTGACGAAGAAATAAATACGCTGATTAAGCTCGCACTTATTGCCATGGATGGCTGGGGCATTGTAGCTGCCGAAATGGTTAAACTGGCGCTGGAGCACGAAAATATATTGCAAAGCGAATTAGCAGCTATTTCGGGCAGAACACAATCATCAGTTAGTGAAGCCTTAAAGCGTGCTCATTTTGCCGAAATAATGGATATGGATAAGCTATACCGTAAAAAATTGAACCAAATGTTTTAAAATAATGGATATCTACCTCATCAAACTTATTATTGCCCATTTAATTGGCGATTTCTTTTTACAGCCAACCTCCTGGGTTGAAGAAAAAGAAATAAAGAAACTAAAATCAGCCAAGCTTTATTTGCATGTAGCCATACATATTGCGTTAGTATTCCTGATATTTTTAAGTTTTGGCGTATGGAAAGTGGCCTTACTGATAGGGCTAATCCATTTCGCAATTGATGCATTGAAATTACTGTTTCAGACGAAAAAAAATGCCCGCCTGCTGTTTTTTATCGATCAGGTATTGCATTTCACATCAATTGTAGTAATATGGCATCTGTTTTATAAAGGAAGCCTGGATATCAGTTATCTGAACGAAACCAAAACCTGGATAATCATTTCGGGGGCTCTGTTTTTAACCATGCCTACCTCCATTACCATGCGGGTTATTATTGCCCGCTGGATCCCGGATAACCAGCCAGACAGCCCAAAATCATTACAGAATGCAGGTAAATATATTGGTATACTGGAAAGGGTGCTGATATTTGTATTTATACTGACCAGCCATTTTGAAGCTGTTGGCTTTTTGCTTGCGGCAAAATCTATATTCAGGTTTGGTGACTTAAAAGAGGCCCACGATCTTAAACTGACCGAATATGTATTAATCGGAACGCTGCTGAGTTTTGGGATTGCCATTGTAACTGCTATGCTAACCCAAATGTTTGTGATATAAAAAAAGCAGCCCGAAAGCTGCTTTTTAAGTATGATTATCTTTTTATCTTCCTCCAGGAGGGCAGTTTTCTTTTAAAAACTTAGTGTAAGTTAACGATAGATGCTCGCTGGTTCCATCACCTTCAGAGATACTGTGTGTACGGTTTGGATAGCTCATTAATTGAAAAACCTTTCTGTTTTTAATTAACTCGTTGATCAGCATTTCGGCATTCTGGTAGTGTACGTTATCATCGCCGGTACCGTGGATATACAATAAATTTCCTTTTAGGTTTTTTGCATGTGTAACTGGTGATCCTTTTACATAAGCTTCTTTACTTGGGAAAGGTGTGCCCATATAACGTTCCTGATAAACATTATCGTAGGTTAACTGATTACCCACCGCTGCAATGGCAATTCCTGTTTTGTAAATTTCAGGATATTGGAACATCAGGTTCAGGGTAGATGAACCACCACCGCTCCAGCCCCAAACAGCTACACGGTCTTTATCCATAAAAGTATTGGTAGCCAGTAATTTCTTGGCAGCCATAGCCTGGTCGCGGATATTGATTACCCCAATATTTTTGTAAATTCCTTTGTGCCATGCGCTTCCTTTTGGTACCGGTGCGCCTCTGTTATCCATTGAGATGTAGATGTAACCATCCTTCGCCATATCGCCGGCGTATAAGAAGTTTCTTCCTGCACCGTAAGTATCAAGTGCAGTTGCCGAAGCCGGTTCGCCATACACATAAAACACAACAGGGTATTTTTTAGATGGGTTAAAGTTATCAGGCTTTTTCATCCAGCCATCCATTTCTACACCATCTTCGGTAGTTACTTTAAAAAACTCTACTTTGTTTTTTGCTGCCTCTTGTTTAGAAAGTTGTGTAGTAATGCTGCCATCCATGGTAAACGGATTACCGGTTGTAAAATTCATCCACTCGGTAATTGGCCTAACAATAGCACTGTTGTAAGAATGACGGGCAAATGCAGCATTTGGAGAAATATCGTAATTATGTGTACCCGGTAATACCGAAGGACTAACCTGCTCCAGCTTTCCTTTTCCATCTAATTTGGTTTTGAAAAGGTATTTCTGCGTGGCATTTGTTGGAGAGGCCAGGAAATAAACCATGTTATTTTTAACGTCAATTAATTTAACATCAATCACATCATAATTTCCTTTGGTAACCAGGGTTTCTTTTTTGCCATCTAAACTGATCCTATACAGATGATTCCAGCCGTCTTTATCAGATACGATAGTAAATTCTTTATTGTCGTTTAACCATTTCCATTCATCCTGTGCATCAATCCAGGCTTTGGCTTTTTCAGTATAAACGGCTTTTGCAGAGCCAGAAGTGGCATCGCAGATAAATACTATACTTTCGTTCTGCTCGCGGTTAAGTTGTTGTAAAATGATGTTGTTGCTGTTTGGCACCCATTGCATACGCGGAATATAGTGCTGAACATTATCGCCCGGTACATTTAACCAGTTGGTTTTAGCGGTGTTGATATCAACTATCCCAACTTTACAGGCCGATGGATTTTCGCCAACTTTAGGGTATTCTACCGGAATGGTATAAGGATAAATCGAATCCGTATTGTTGATCATCAAAAAGTTTTTGATTTTGGTTGCGTCGAGCTGCCAGTAAGCAATCGATTTTCCATCCGGGCTCCACCTGAAACCATCACGACAATCGAATTCTTCTTCGTAAACCCAGTCGAAAGTACCGTTAATCATGCGATCGGTACCATCCGTAGTTAAAGCTTTCGCACCGGTTCCATCAACATTTTCTACATATAAATTGTGTTTACTAACGTAAGCTACTTTACTGCCATCAGGCGATAATTTGGCAAACATTAAAGAAGATGCCGGCCTGTCTTTTCCAATTTGTACAATCTTATTTGCAGTTAAATCGGCCAGCCAGTAATCGCCTCGTGTATCGTAGCGCCAAACTTTTTTGCTATTGGTGTAAATTAATGCTTTTGTGCCATCGTCTGATAACTGAAAGCTTCTTACAGCAATAGCATCATTATTACCTGCCGGTGTTAATAATGCTCTTGAAATAATTGTTTTTTTGTCGCTTTTAGGAAGGGTTATGGAAATAATTTCTCCGCCGGCAATTTGATAGTAGGAGTTACCATCCTTTGCCCAGTTAATGTTTTGGGCATTTACATCAATTACAGCACATATTGCAATGCAGGTAACTGATAATCTGAGTAATAGTTTTTTAATCATATAAAGTTAGGTCATAAAAAAAGCTTTTTAACTTTGGGGCTAATTTAAATAAAAAGCCGTCAGTTAAAAAGCTATTAATTAGCTGTAAATGGTTAATTATTCACCACCACCTTGCATTTTTGCTAAATCTTCCATCGTCACTACTTCGTATCCGGTTGGTACTTCTTTCGAAATTGCGCCAACTTTACCTTCAGCAATCGATTTTAAAGTAGTAGTAGTTTCGATACCTCTTTGAACCAAAGTATATTTTACCGGGAATGCTGCTAAACCGGGGAAATAGTTTTGAGCACCTACATTTGGTAATTCTACATCTTTAGTTGCCCAAAGTTCGTGTGAAGCACCTTTATCGTCTTTGTAAGTATATTTTTCTGCGTTAAAGCCACCTACAGTTTGTTTTTCGCCTGTAGCTTTGAAATCAGAAAACTTTGGCAATGCACCCATTGCTTTTTCAATATCTTCTTTTGATTGTTTAACCGCGAATTGTTTTTGGGCAATCGGCACATCGATTAAAAGTAAACCAGTTTTATCGTTGTTGTCTGATACAATTCCAATTAAAGCCGGGCCTTGTTCCATTTCAATTTTAGTTAAACCATTATTGAATTTAACCTTCAGTTCTGCAGGTGGTTCTTGTCCGCCCATAGCCGCTTTTTGTTCTTCAGTTAATTTGTATACTAAACCGTAAGTAAGAGTACCTTCGGTCATTTTCTTTTGCGCATGAGCAATTACAGCACTACCTACTAAGATTAATGCTACAACGCTTGTTTTGATTGATTTGAACATGTTTTTATTTCAGTTTAGTTTTTTTACCAGTTAATTTTTTCTTTTTGTAGAAATGAAGCGATTCCTTTTTTAAAATCTTCGCTTTCTCTAACCCGGGCATTGATTTGAACAGCAGTTTCCAGGCTTTTTTCCAATAAAGGGTTATTCGTTTGACTAATAAGTTGTTTGGTAATCATTAGTGAATTTCCAGAACTTTCGTTACACAAACTTAATGCAAAATCTTTTACTTTTTGATGAATCTCAGTTGAATTTGTTACAAAGTTGATCAAATTATATTTCTGTGCCTGCTCTGCAGAAAAGATTTTTCCAGTAAGCAGAATTTCCTTGGCAATGCTTTCGCTAACCTTCTGTTTTAAAAAGCACGAAACAATAGCCGGCACAAAGCCTATTTTAACTTCGGTGTAACCAAAATTGCTTTCAGGAGTTGCGAAAATAATGTCGCAGATGGTTGCCAAACCACAGCCTCCGGCAATGGCATGTCCCTCAACCTGTGCTATAACCACTTTAGGCAAATAATAAATGGTGGTGAAAAGCTTTTTGAGGTTGTTAGAATCGGCTACATTCTCTTCAAAGGTATTGTGCTGTAGCTGCTGAAGATATTCTAAATCGGCACCAGCGCTAAATGAATTGCCGTTTGCATTTAAAATTACCACTTTAACCAAATCATCTTCTGATGCTTTAATAAAGGCTGCAGTAAGTTCGCCAATGAGCTGAGGGTTTAAGGCATTCCTTTTTTCAGGCCTGTTGATCGTAATTGTTGCAATTCTTTCGGCAACATGGTACAAAACCAGATTTTCCATGTTATTGGGTTAGTTGTATCAAATATGCTTTATTTTTCTTTAAAACATAACCACCTTTTCTGTTTTTTTGCAATTGTTTGATCCGATAATCCCTATTGGCTGCATCGATCAATAAGGTTTTAAACCGGATATCCGGAGTGATGCTGTTTAAATCGAACTTGCTGTTTGCAGTAATCCAGATGGCAGAAAAAGAACCCGAACCTCGCAATTAATAACCTTGAGTAGCTATACATCGCATAAAAAGGAGACACAACAAAAAATACCATATTTTCATACGCGAGGTTAATCGGTTAAAGAAAATAGGAGTGATTTTTTTGTTCTGTAGAACTAATATAGAAAAAATATTTTTAAAACTACAACATGTGTAATTTTAAAAATACTTACGGATGAGGCGATAATTGTTTAAAGTTCCTGAGACAAGTTAACCAGGAAACCTTTTAGTTTCTCGAGAGAATCGATAATTTTCTGATTTTCTTTTACATCAGATTTATTGTTTTTTAAATAGTCTTTAGCTCCTTTTAAAGTGAAGCCTTTTTCATCAACAAGATTGAAGATGATTTTCAGGTTTTCTATATCTTCAGGAGTAAAAAGACGGTTGCCTTTTTTGTTTTTCTTAGGCTGAAGGATATCGAATTCTTTTTCGTAAAAACGAATCTGCGAAGCGTTTACATTAAACATTTCAGTCACTTCGCCCATGGTATAATACATTTTATTAATGTCTCTTTCTTTATACGGCATATTTTGAGCTTGATTATGAGTGTTTTATATCGATTAATTAAAGTATTCAAATGTAGCTCGATTTTTCCTTAATAATGCAATAAAATTTTAATTTTGTTCCCTCCAATAATATTGAAATGACAGCAAAAGAGATTAGACAGGCATTCCTTAGTTTTTTTGAATCAAAACAACACCATGTTGTTCCTTCCGCACCAATAGTGGTTAAAAACGACCCAACCTTAATGTTTACCAATGCGGGTATGAATCAGTTTAAAGATTTATTTTTGGGAGAGGCTGCCATTAAATATTCTCGTGTTGCAGATACACAACGCTGTTTGCGGGTTTCGGGTAAACATAACGACCTTGAAGAAGTGGGTATTGATACTTACCACCACACCATGTTCGAGATGTTGGGCAATTGGAGTTTTGGCGATTATTTTAAAAAAGAAGCCATTGCCTGGAGTTGGGAGTTATTGACAGAGGTTTATAAAATTCCGAAGGAGAAGTTATACGTTACCTATTTTGAAGGCGATGAGAAAGAAGGTTTAGCGAAAGATCAAGAAGCATTTGATCTTTGGAAACAGTATATTGATGAAAGCCATATTTTACCGGGAAATAAAAAAGATAATTTCTGGGAAATGGGCGATACCGGACCATGTGGCCCTTGCTCAGAAATCCACGTGGATTGCCGTACCGATGAAGAAAAAGCATTGGTGGATGGCGCTACACTCGTAAATGCTGATCACCCACAGGTAATCGAAATCTGGAATAACGTATTTATGCAGTTTAACCGTTTAAAAGATGGTTCATTGCAAAGTTTACCAGCCAAACATGTAGACACCGGAATGGGTTTCGAACGATTGGTACGTGTTTTACAGGAAAAAACATCTAACTATGATACCGATGTTTTTCAGCCAATGATTCAGTTTATTTCTGATAAAGCAGGAATTAAATACGGTACCGACGAGAAAACTGATATCGCCATGCGCGTTATGGCCGATCATATCCGTGCCATCTCATTTGTTATTGCCGACGGACAGTTGCCGTCTAATAACAAAGCTGGATATGTAATCCGCAGGATTTTACGCCGCGCGGTACGTTATGCGTACACTTTCCTAAACTTTAAAGAGCCTTTCTTAAACCAATTGGTGCCTTTATTGGCCGGGCAGTTTAAAGGTGTTT
The DNA here is from genome assembly GCA_965284455.1 of Sphingobacteriaceae bacterium. GTDB lineage: Bacteria > Bacteroidota > Bacteroidia > Sphingobacteriales > Sphingobacteriaceae > Pedobacter. The sequence goes on along the minus strand of OZ260086.1, from coordinate 1,582,139 downwards.
TCGATGAATTGATTTCACAACAGGATTTTGTGCAGAAAGTGGTTTTAGAAGAAGAAGTTTCCTTCCTGCGCACACTGTCAACAGGAATTCAGCGTTTTGAGAAATATCAGGCTATAAATAATAGTGTAGAAGGTAGCTTCGCTTTTGAACTTTCTGATACTTTCGGTTTTCCGATCGATTTAACGGAGCTGATGGCAAGGGAAAAAGGCTGGTCAGTTGATTTAAAAGCCTACGAGCAGGCATTAAAAAAACAGAAAGATGATAGTCGTGCTGCAACAGCAATTGATACCAGTGACTGGATAATTGTAAATGCTGATGATCAAAGTGAGTTTGTAGGTTATGATGACTTAGAAATTGAAACAGAGATTTTAAAATACCGTAAAGTAAAAGCTAAAGGCAAAGAGCAGTTTCAGCTGGTTTTACGCCAAACACCTTTTTACGCTGAAAGCGGTGGCCAGGTAGGAGATACCGGCCGTTTAGAAGATCACAGCCGCCAGTTTTGGATTGATATTACCGATACCAAAAAAGAGAATGGCTTAACAGTTCATTTTGCTGATATCTTGCCAGATAATCTTGAAGGCAAGTTCTGGGCTGTTGTGGATGAAGATAAACGTATTTTAACTGAGGATAACCATTCAGCCACACACTTATTGCATGCTGCCTTGAAAGAGGTTTTAGGTCAGCACGTTAACCAAAAAGGATCATTGGTAAATGCAGATTACCTGCGTTTCGATTTTTCTCACTTTGCTAAAGTAACCGAGGAGGAGCTTGCACAGATTGAAGTGATTGTGAACCAAAAAATCAGACAAAACATTAAGCTTAAAGAACAACGAAACGTACCTTATCAGGATGCGATTGAAAGCGGTGTAACAGCTTTGTTTGGCGAAAAATATGGCGATTTTGTTAGGATGATTACTTTCGACGATCATTTTTCTAAAGAACTTTGTGGAGGTACGCACGTAAAAGCTACCGGCCAGATTGGTTCGTTTAAAATTATTTCAGAAAGTGCTGTTGCTGCCGGTGTGCGTCGTATAGAAGCGATTACTGCCGATAAAGCAGAGCAATATTTCTTAGACCAAAGAAAAGAACTGGGGCATTTAAAAGCATTATTAAACGGAAGCAAAGATTTATCAGCTTCAGTGCAAGCTTTACTTGATGAAAATGCCAAATTGAAAAAAGAGATTGAAAAATCGACTATTGAACGGGTAAATACCTTAAAACATGAGATTGTACATCATGTGAGAGGAATTAACGGAATTAATTTAATTGCCAAACATATTGATATACAAAGTGCAGAAGCAGTTAAAAACCTGGCTTTCTCTTTAAAAGATATGGTTGACAACCTATTTTTGGTTTTCACTACTGAAATTGATGGAAAGCCCGGTATCACGGTTATGCTTTCTGATCATTTGGTGAAGAAAGGATTAAATGCTTCGAATATTGTTCGTGAGCTTGGAAAAGAAATCCAGGGTGGTGGTGGCGGACAGCCTTTTTACGCAACAGCTGGCGGTAAGAATCCGGCTGGTTTAAAAGCGGTTTTGGAAAAGGCGGAAACATTTATTCCACACGCGCATTAAGCGTAGTATAAAAGCATAAAAAAAGAGGCCCTAAAGCCTCTTTTTTTATTTTAATGTCTACCATGTTTTTCGCGATGTCCTCTCGAGAATAAACTCGCATTTACATTTCTGTCGTGGTATCTGTTATCTTCCCTATAGCTTCTGTAGTTATTTCGGGGCGAACGGTATCTGATTCTGTCGCCACCATCATAAGAACTGCGGTAATAATCATTATGGCTGGCGTATCTTACCCTATGATTATTATAGCTGCGATAAGGATTATCTCCATAAACTACAATCTTTCTTCCATGGTTGAGGTTATAACCTCTGTATCTTGCAGGTAAATATCTTGATCTGGTCCACCTGTTTCCACTTAAGTAAACAAACTGCCTTTGCGGAACACAATAGTAAGACTGTACTTCAGGGAGGTAGTAATAATTAACATCCTGATATCCTGCCGGGATCCATGCAGGTTGCGAACCAATATTTACATTAATACTTACCTGAGCGTTAGATTGATTAGATGTTAAAACCACGATACCTAAAATCGCGGAAAGGATAAATAACTTTTTCATAATAATCTATTAATTTGTGTGTGCTTAATGTAATTCAAACGTTGTGCCAAAAAATCTATTGTAACAGATATATAAAAAAGGAGCTCTTTAGAAACTCCTTTGCATTAACGCTTAATATTATAATTAATGTTTTCCTTTACCATTTTCGTAGCCTTTACCCTTGTTTCCTTTACCGTAAATCTTTTTCGCCTGTCCCGGAGGCATTCCATGAGGATGCCCTTTTACTACGTAATATTTACTATCACGACTATCTCTAATTACCAGCTGTCCTTTATTGCCTTTATATTTTGCATATTTTACCTTATCATTTCTGAAATTCAGATATGGCTTAGGCGAATTGATTACAACTTTATAACCGTTATATAGATCGTAGTTGCCATATCTGGCGGGTAAATTACTGGCAAAAACCCAATCATTTCCATTCAGGTAAACAAACTGATGTTGCGGTACATAATAATAACTCTCTACATCTGGCAGATAGTAATAATCTACATGGTCATAACCGGTTGGACCCCATAAAGGTTGGGTATCAATATTAACATTTACATTTAGTTGTGCTTTTGCCTGGAAGCTGAGAAATGAAACCATCATTACTGCAGCCATAAAAAATAATCTTTTCATAATCACTTAATTTGTGTGTTTATCCGAATAATTTCAAAGCACGTGCCAAAAAAGCTAAAAAACAAAAAAAGCTTCCAATGAAGCTCTTTCATTATAGGGATATAGAAGATTTAAGGGCGGTTGTTTCTGCGGTTTTGCTCATTATTTCTGTCAGGCCTGTGGTTATCATTTTGATCTACACGTTTAACCATTTTTACATTTCGTGGTTTACTGCGTTCAGGACGTACTACGGTTACCTGTTTTGGAACATAATTTGGATGGCCTTTAACTACATAGTATTTAGCTTCGCGACTATCTCGAATTACCGCCTGCCGACCACCATAATTTTTATACCGGCTATATCTTGTAACATAGAAATTGTTCTGCAAATAGGGTTTAGGTTTGTTAACTACCACTTTATAGGAACGATATAAATCGAAGTTACCATATTGTGCAGGCAGATTGTTCGCCCATATCCAGCGGCCACCGTTTAAATAAATGTACTGTGCAGAAGGAACATAATAATAAGCATCTATATCAGGGAAATAATAATAATCTACATGGTCGTATCCGGTTGGACCCCAAACAGGTTGAGAACCAATATTTATATTTAAACTAAGCTGTGCTTTTGCATGATCTACGCCGAATAATGATACCATCAGAACTGCGGCAAATAAAACTAATTTTTTCATAATCTTAAAGGTTTTGTGTGTGTTAATTATGGAGATAGACGGCGGCAGTAAACAGTAGTTTAATTGGGAAGTTTCGATTTAACATTCTTTAACGAATGGCTTATTTATTTCATTGAGTAATTTTACTCATTACGTTGAGTAAAATGTAAATTTTACTGTAATTATCTTATTATCAACATGTTATGATCTTAAATTAAGTACGCTTAAATGATCGTTTGGGACTTAATGCTCACTCAAAGCAACTTATCAGGTAATTGAATTTGCAATTACTTATTACATTGAGTAAATTTACTCATTACATTGAGTAAATTGTAAGATATGTACGAAAGATCTGAATTACAGAAAGTTGTGAAGGTAGTGAATGAGACAAAAAGATTTATTCAGGTAATTGTTGGAGCTAGGCAGATCGGCAAAACAACGTTAATTACCCAATTGGTACAGAAGATCTCAATGCCTCATATATTTGAATCGGCCGATGCTGTATTTGCATCTGATCGGACCTGGATTGAACAATTGTGGTTCAATACCCGTGAGATGATCAAAAACAACAATGAACTCGGCTGTCTTTTAGTGATTGATGAGATTCAAAAAATAGATAACTGGAGCGAAATAATCAAACGCCTTTGGGATGAAGATATGCGAAACGGCATAAATATTAAATTGATCTTGCTGGGTTCATCGCGATTATTGATCCAGCAAGGGCTCACTGAATCACTCGCCGGTCGTTTCGAATTAACATATTTAGGGCATTGGAGTTTTACCGAAATGGAAAGTGCCTTTGGTTTTACTGCCGAAGAATATGTTTGGTTCGGAGGCTATCCGGGTTCAGCAGGTTTAATTAACGAAGAAGAGCGCTGGAAAAATTATGTTTCAAATGCTTTAATTGAAACCAGTATTTCTAAAGATATATTAATGCTGACACGTGTTGATAAACCAGCCTTAATGAAGCGTTTGTTTGAACTTGGGTGCTTGTATTCTGGTCAGATACTATCGTTTACCAAAATACTGGGGCAACTTTCTGATGCCGGCAATACCACAACCTTATCTCATTACCTGCAGCTTTTAGATACGGCGGGTTTATTAGGGGGAATTGAGAAATTTGCGGCCGATGTAATTCGTAAACGTTCATCAAGTCCGAAATTTCAGGTACATAACAATGCATTGGTGAGTGCACAGCGGAATGAATTTTTTGAGGAAATAAAAAAACAGCCAGCAGAATGGGGGAGAATGGTCGAATCATCCATAGGTGCGCATTTATTAAATTCTTCTTTTGTAGAAGGGTATAAGGTATTTTACTGGCGGCATAGAAATGATGAAGTTGATTTTGTTTTAGAAAAACGCGGTAAAACAATTGGCCTGGAAGTTAAAAGTACAGGATTGGTTAGTGATACTTCGGGGATGGACGCTTTCAATAAAATGTACAGGCCCGATAAAATGCTTTTAGTTGGTGGTGGTGGATTACCCTGGCAGGAATTTTTAAAAATTTCTCCGTCAAGCCTTTTTTAACGAAAGACTAAATAATAACTATATTTGCCTGTAATTTTAACATATAAAGCTTTAATGTCTTTACAAAATAGCAATTTCGAACTCGTTTCAGGACTGGAGATCCACGTCCAGTTAAATACCAATACTAAAATATTTTCTGCTGATAGGGCCGCTTTCGGTGCTTCGCCTAATCAAAATATATCAACCGTTTCGCTGGCTTTGCCAGGTGCTTTGCCAAAGCTAAATAAAGAGGTGGTGGCCAAGGCCGTCCGCATTGGTCTTGCTTTAAATTGCACCATTAACCAGATCAATCATTTCGACCGGAAAAACTATTTCTATGCCGATTTGCCTAAGGGATATCAGATTACACAGGATAATCAACCGATTTGTGTAAATGGCTTCCTCGAAGTTGAGCTTGCTGATGGATCGACAAAGAAAATCGGTATTAACCGCATTCATTTAGAAGAAGATGCAGGTAAAAGTATCCACGATCAGGACGATCACTATTCTTTAGTTGATTTAAACCGTGCCGGTGTGCCTTTGATCGAGATTGTTACCGAGCCTGATATCCGCAGTGCGGAAGAAGCTTCGGCTTTACTGGGAGAAATCAGGAAACTGGTGAGGCATTTAAATGTGAGCGATGGCAATATGGAAGAAGGCAGTTTGCGTTGCGATGCCAATATTTCTATCCGTCCGCAAGGTTCAAGCGAGTTTGGAACCCGTTGCGAAGTAAAAAACCTAAACTCCATGCGCAACGTACGCAGGGCTATGGATTTTGAATTTGGCCGCCAGGTTGAAGTAATTAGTAATGGTGGTAAAATTATTCAAAGCACGCTTAATTTTGATGCCGATAATGGTACAACTTCGCCAATGCGTACCAAAGAAGAGGCAAACGATTACCGTTATTTTTCTGATCCGGATTTGCAACCTATTCATATTTCAGATAGTTGGTTAGCTGAAATTAAATCGGCCATGCCTGCTTTGCCAAATGAGATTTCGAAAAAGATGATTGCAGAATTTGGCATCAGTAAGGCAGATGCTTCGCTGTTTGCGGAAGATTTGGGATTACTGGCTTATTTTAATGAGGCACTGCCAATAGTAAAAACTCAAAAAAGTTTAATTAACTGGTTAATTGGTCCAGTGAGGGCTATACTAAACGAAAAGGCTATTGCAATATCAGCCTATGATGTTAAGCCTGAGCAACTTGCTGGTGCCATTAATCTTGTTGATGATAAAAAGTTAACCCAGCAAATTGCGATACAGCAATTATTGCCTGCTATTGAAGCCAAACCGGATGCAGATGTAGCAGTGCTTGCCCAGGCATTAAACCTTTTAATTACCGATAATGGTGATGAGCTGGGAGTTTTTATTGACGAAGTGTTAAATAAATACCCACAACAGGTTGAAGCATATAAAAAAGGAAAAAAAGGCGTTTTAGGCTTGTTTGTTGGCGATGTTATGAAACTAGCCAAAGGAAAAGCCGATGCGAAGAAATTAAATGAACTAATACTTGAAAAACTGAAATAATGAGAATAAAACAATTGAGCCTGATTGTGCTGATTGCAATTGCTTTCACTGCATGTAAACCAAAAGATAACTTCACGATTGACGGAACTTTCCAAAACCCGGGGGCAGAAAAAAAGGTATTTTTGTATGGTATGCAAAACAGCAATATGGTTGCAATCGATTCAACCAATTTATCAGAAAAAGGTGAATTTAAATTTATCCGCAAGACCCCTTCAGTCGATTTTTTTAGGGTATCGGTAGGCAATCATGAATTTATGCTGATTGCTAAAAACGGCGACGAAATTAAACTGGAAGCTGATTTGGCCGATAAAACCATGGCGTATAAAATTTCGGGAGCAAACGAGGTTGATAAATTATCGGAGCTTAACGGCATCAGGAATACCTTTGCCAAGCAAGTTGAAAAATTGCAGGCCGATTTTGAAGCGAAAGTGGCTACACAGCCGCAAAACAGAGCGACGATATTAGAATCGATGAAACCCCAATACGAATCTTATATCAATCAGTTAAATACGCAGATCTTAAAATTTGCAAAAGACAATAAAGGCACCTTGGCAAGTTTTTATGCCATGAACACGTTAAGTCCGCAGGAATTCGAAGCTGAACTGGTAAAATTTGCCGATGAAGTTAAGGAAGATATTAAAGGTAATGCCACTGTAGATGCTTTCGTTAAACAAATGGCGCAGTTAAAAGCAGTGCAGGTTGGCGAAACAGCCCCAGCATTTACCATTAATACCGCAGAAGGTAAACCCGTTAGTTTAGCTGATTATAAAGGAAAGTATGTGCTGGTAGATTTTTGGGCATCGTGGTGCCAGCCTTGTCGTCAGGAAAACCCCAACGTTGTAAAAGTTTATAATAAATACAAAACAAAGAACTTTGATATCCTCGGCATTTCGCTCGATACCGATAAAGCAGCCTGGTTAGGTGCAGTTAAAGCCGATGGTTTAACCTGGACACATGTTTCGGAATTGAAAGATTTTAATGGTGAAACAGTGAAAAAATACCAGGTACAGGCTATTCCAACTTCATATTTGATCGATCCGGCGGGTAAAATTGTTGCTAAAAACCTTCGTGGTGAGGCCTTGGAAGACTTTTTAGCCAAAACGTTACGTTAAAACAAATTTCATGTTAAACTAATTTAAGTAATTAACAATTTCTTAACTTAGGCTTAACTAAATATTGCATCATAGACAGTACTTTCGTAACAAATATTTAACTATGAACAACGCAGGTCAGAAAATATTAATTGTTGATGATGAGCCAGATATTCTGGAGCTTATTGAGTACAACTTAAAGAAAGAGGGGTATCAGGTTTTTACAGCATCCAACGGTCAGGAGGGAATTACGGTTGCAAAAAAGGTTCATCCTGATTTGATTATTCTGGATATTATGATGCCTAAAATGGATGGGATTGAGGCTTGCCGTTTAATGCGTGCAATTCCTGAATTCAAAAATACATTTATGGTTTTCCTCACGGCCAGAAGTGAAGAGTATTCAGAAATTGCTGGTTTTAATGTGGGTGCTGATGATTATATCGCAAAACCAATTAAACCAAGAGCTTTAGTAAGCCGGATCAATGCAATTTTAAGAAGAAATGCAGGTACAGAAGAAGTATCTGAAAATAAGCTGGAAATTGGCGATTTAGTAATAGACCGCGAAGCTTACCTTGTTTTTCAAGGCGGTAATAAAGTGGTCCTGGCTAAAAAGGAATTTGAGTTATTATATCTTTTGGCTTCTAAACCTGGTAAAGTTTACACCCGCGAATCGATCCTTAAGAATATCTGGGAAGACTCTGTAGTGGTAACAAACCGTACCATTGATGTGCATATTCGTAAATTGCGTGAGAAATTAGGCGAAACCTATGTGTCAACTGTTAAAGGTGTAGGCTATAAATTTGAGTTGTCTTAAATAGTTTTAACCTAAAAATATAAGCCGTGCAGATACAATATCTGTACGGTTTTTTTATTTGCCGGTTATTTTGTTGCGGGGCAATAGAAAAGGCAGATCTGATAATTAGATGCAGAAACATGTTCAGTATGATGATAGCAGTGGAAAATTCGGATCAATAAAAAATAAAATCGTATTTTTGCGCTTCATTAATCACAGCACAGTTTGAAGTTTCCAAATTTTAAAGACCTTATTCTTTTCGAAGACAACGATTTTATTGTCATTAACAAACCTCCGTTTTTAGCATCGCTTGATGAAAGGGGGGCAGCCGGCGAAACCAATGTTTTGCGTTTAGCCAAGCAATATAGTGATGACGCACAGGTATGCCACCGTTTAGATAAAGAAACTTCAGGTGCTTTAATTATTGCTAAAAACCCTGAGGGTTACCGCCATGCTTCTATGCAGTTTGAAAGAAGAAAGGTAAATAAAACCTATCATGCTGTGGTAGATGGCCACGTAATTTTCGACCAGCTAACGGTTGATTTGCCTATCTTAAATGATGGAAATAAGAATGTAACCATTGATAGGGTTGAAGGAAAACGTGCCGAAACCATTTTCGATTCGCTAAAATATTATAAACACTATACTTTGGTTGAGTGTAAGCCCATTACCGGCCGCATGCACCAGATCCGCATCCATTTAGCCACACAAAGGGCAGCCATTGTAGGGGATGATATGTATAAAGGGAAACCAGTATTTCTTTCTTCTATTAAAAGAGGTTACAGGTTAACCAAAGGTGAAGAAGAGCAGCCCATCATGAAACGTTTTGCGCTACATGCGAGACACCTGGTTTTTAAAGGCCTCGATGATAAAGACATTGTGATCGATGCTCCATACCCAAAAGACTTTGCCACTTTAATCAAGCTGCTGGATAAATTTGACGCTTAATCACTTATTTTTCTGCTGGAATATCAAAAAAATAGAACTAAATGTATATCCGCTTTGTAAATTACCTTGATCAGATTAACCTGTACCGGAAATCAAAAATATCAAACCGTAATTTCTTAGTTGTATTGGCTGTTATCGTTGGTGTTTTAGCCGGACTTGCTGCTGCAGCTTTAAAAAGCTTAACCCACCACATAGAGGAGTTTCTCCAATCAGACTGGCACTGGAAATATAAATACTATCTGTACTTTATTTTTCCGATGATTGGGGTCTTTTTAACGGTTTTATACATCAGGTCTTTTATCCGGAGAAGTAAATTCGAAACCCGTTTAACCCCCTTGTTATATGCCATTTCAAAGAAATCGAGCAGGGTAGAAGCACACAATATTTATTCGCAGGTAATTACTGCCGCGGTTACCGTAGGTTTTGGTGGTTCAACAGGTTTAGAGGCACCAATCGTAACCAGTGGTTCGGCTATAGGTTCAAATTTAGGTCGTTTTCTAGGGCTCTCTTATCGCGAAGTTACCATGTTGGTAGCCTGCGGTGCAGCCGCAGGTATTGCAGGAGCGTTTAGTAGTCCGGTGGCAGGTATTGTTTTCGCAATAGAAATTCTGCTTCCCGAGTTTACCATTCCGGCATTTATCCCATTGCTTTTATCGGCAGCAACCGCAGCGGTAGTAGCCAGGGCATTTTATACGCAACAGTTATTTTTTCTGGTAACTGAGGGCTGGAAAATGAATGCATTGATTTACTATGTGCTTTTGGCGGGCTTAATCGGCTTATTTTCTATTTATTTTACCAAAGCAAATTACGCAGTTAAAGGTCTTTTCTATAAAATTAAGCATCCTTATACCAAGGTAGTTGCAGGTGGTTTAATGCTGGGGGTGCTGGTATTTCTTTTCCCAACGCTGTATGGCGAAGGTTATATTACCATTAAAGGTTTACTAAAGGGCGATTATCTGGCGGTAATTAACAACAGTATTTTCGAAGATTACAATAGCATTCCTGCAATTGTAGTGCTGTTTACTGTCGTTACTATTTTCATGAAATCGCTTGCTACCCTCATAACCTTAGGTGCAGGCGGTAATGGCGGTACATTTGCTCCAAGCTTAATTATGGGCGGCTTAATCGGGTTTATTTTTGCCTATACGGTAAATTTATCAGGCATCGCACATTTAAATGTATCTAATTTTATTGTAGCCGGCATGGCCGCTGCTTTAGGATCAATCATGCACGCACCTTTAACTGGTATTTTCCTGATTGCCGAAATTACTGGTGGTTATATTTTAATGGTTCCGTTAATGATTACTACAGCCATTTCTTACGCCATTAACCGCGGTTCGCAAAAACATTCTATTTACACAAAAGCATTGGCTGATAAAGGTGAACTTTTATCTCACGAGGATAAGGATACTACGGTTTTGAACCAGATGAAACTAAAGTACCTGATTGAAAAGAGCTACCCACAAGTGCAGATGAACGACATGCTTTCGCTGAAAATGGGTGAGATTATGCAATCGCATAAAAACATTTGTGCCGTTACCGATGAAACCGGCGATTTTAAAGGCATCATTTACATCGAAAAATTGTTCAATGAAATGATGAGTAACCCGGATAAGGAAAACTTACAGGCCGCTGATTTAGTACAATCTGCACCAAATACACTTACCGAATCTGATGATCTTAAAATGGTACTGGAAAAGATGGAACAGGAAAATGTATGGATTTTACCGGTACTTACTGAACAGAACCGTTATCTGGGGTTCGTTTCTAAAACTGCAATCTTTAACAAGTACAGGGCTTTGCTGATGCGGCAGAATGATTATATGGGGTAGGGGGTTTAATGTTACAAGGTTGAAATGTTACAAGGTTGAAATGTTACGTTGCAGCACGTGGTATTATCTTTGAAAAATTTTAATTAAAGCAAAAAGCTGAAAGCAAAAAAAATTGGAATGCTATCCGGCTAACCTTCAAACATTCCAACTTTAAAACTTTTAATGTATTATCCTATTCAGCTCTTTTTAAGCCGAACTTCTCAATTTTACTGTATAAATGGCTGCGTTGAATATCTATTTCATCGGCCGTTTTAGATACATTCCAATTGTTTTTCTCGAGTTTGAATTTTATAAACTCGCGCTCAGCATGATCTTTATAATCCTGAAAATTATTAAACGAATCGAAAGTAGAAGCCAGGATCGAACCTCCTGAACCGGCAATCTGAGCGCTGGTTGCCGCACCAATGTTTGTTCCGCCACCTGGATTAGCAAAGGCACGAACATCATTTTCGGTAATTACTTTATCACTCAAAATAATCAAACGCTCAATCATATTGTGTAGCTCACGCACGTTACCTGTCCAGGGTAATGCTTGTAAAGCCGACATTCCACCGTCGTTTATCTTTTTAACCGGCATGCCGTAATCGCCACAAATCCGTTCTAAAAAGTTCTGTGCAATTACCGGGATATCATCAATACGCTCGGTAAGATGAGGCACATGTATATTAATTACATTTAAGCGGTGGTACAAATCCATACGGAAGTTACCATTCTCAATTTCTTTTAATAAATCCTTATTTGTTGCAGCTAAAACGCGTACGTTTACATCAATTTCCTTTTCGCCGCCTACACGTGTAATTTTATGTTCCTGCAAGGCGCGAAGTACTTTTGCCTGGGCTGACAGGCTCATATCACCAATCTCATCCAAAAATAAGGTACCTCCGTTAGCCAGTTCAAACTTACCAATGCGTTGTTTTACCGCAGAGGTAAACGATCCCTTTTCGTGTCCAAATAATTCGCTTTCAATTAGCTCCGAAGGAATAGCCGCACAGTTTACCTCAATTAACGGGCTTTCTGATCGGTTCGATTTTTCGTGTAACCAGCGGGCAACCAATTCTTTACCACTACCATTTGCGCCAGTAATCAATACACGGGCTTCGGTAGGGGCAACACGTTCGATAGTCTCTTTAATTTTCGAAATACTTTCCGATTCGCCCAGTATTTCGCGTGTTTTACTTACTTTACGTTTTAAAACTTTGGTTTCTGTAACCAAAGTTCCGCGATCTAAACCATTGCGTACCGTAATCAGTAAGCGGTTTAAATCAGGTGGTTTGGAAATAAAATCAAATGCACCTTTTTTGCTGGCCTCGATAGCGGTTTCTACCGTACCATGACCAGATATCATAATAAAAGGTAAATCGGGCTTGATGAGCTGTGCCTGTTCGAGCACCTCCATGCCGTCCATCTTATTCATCTTGATATCGCATAGTACGAGATCATAATTCCCTTTTTTGATCATCTCGAGACCGTCAATACCGTTATCGATATCATCAACTTCGTAATTCTCATATTCCAGAATTTCGCGTAAGGTACTCCTTATCGCTCGTTCATCGTCAATTATTAATAGTTTAGCCATTAGCGCTTTATTCTTTTATTTGAAATGCGAATATATTATTTTTTAATTAATGTATAGTTTTTTGTACAATTTATACGCTATAAACCCAGTAAGCTGAAAAAGGTTTTAAGGTTTAATAGGTATAATCGAGTTTGAACTTACTTAAGTCGGGCTGATGTTTTTTGCTTCTTTTTAATTCCACTTCATAAATACTTTTTCCCAGGTTTTTCATAAAAGGAAAACAAACGGTATCGTATTCATATTTATTGTCGTTAAATATACCATCTTCATTGCTATGTACTACTGCGGTTAAAAAATATTCAATACCGTTTTTAAAATCAACGAAATAAGAATTGTCGATAATATAACCATAGCTATCGCCATATTTATTAAAGATCCTGATGTTTGGATCGGGATTGATGTGTTCGCGGCCATAATAAAGCATTTTAGCATAGGTTGGCCAAAATTCTTTCGGGTCGTACTTCGGAAAATTACTTTCGGTCGGGTATTTACTCATGTAAGTGTAAATGAGTTTATAATCATCAGCAGTTAATTTAAATCTTTCTTTTGCAGGAAATGCTTCCGGAAAAATCAATTTTTGCATCAGTTTCTGCTGATCGTTAATCGCAAAAGCATTTTTTCCGGCCAGGCTAAAGGGGTTATTTACCAGTTTATCGGTACTATCCAGATAACCTTTTCCCATAGTGAGATGGGTTAAATTTAACGCGTAATCTTTTGGATCATATTGAGGTTGCTGATTGTACACCAGTTGATTTCCGTTATAAAATTTAACCGGATTGGTATGTTTAGCTGATTCACCAGCATCACCAATAGCCAGGCGGTTTAATATCCGGCTGTCGTTAAAACCATTGGCTTTAAGTTTCTGGTTAATTTCTGTGCGACCAATAAATTCGAACAGCCGGTTAAATGCATCATTATCACTGGTGAGCAAAATCTTTTTAACGTAATGTGCAACAGATGGCAAACCGTTGCCGGCACTGGTATCTTTTAAAACTTTAGTCTGTCCTTTAAAAGCGCTATCGGTAATCATAGTGCTTTGCGCGGTTAAACCAGTACTTTTTAAACGGTTTACTTTCTCCAGCGCAAAAATTACAGCCGCGAGTTTAACGGTACTGGCCGGATAAAAATAGTGATGCGGGTCTAAATTATAACTGAAGGTTTTAAGTACAGGCTTATTCCTGGCATCGCGGTTAACCTGGGTGTACATAATTTGTATCTGGTTTTTATCAGGATGATTAAGCACCGCCGAAAAAAGTTCGGGCTTCGATTCCATCAGTTTCCTGAGAAACACCGTATCGGTTTTTTGCGCCATGGCTGATAAGCTGATTAATGAAAATGCAACAGTTAAAATTTTTCTCATGTGTTATAATGCGATTCCTAATTTAACCTTTTCTAGTAAAACGACCATTTTCCATCATCCATTTTACATGTTGCTTAATTTTCTTACATTTGCGGCGCTTTTGGTTTCCGGCTTTACACCCGGAATTAAAAGGGAATACAGTGTAAATCTGTAACTGTCCCGCAGCTGTAAGCTCCTTAACGGGTTTCCAATCATTTGCCACTGTCCCGACTTGTCGGGATGGGAAGGCCGGAAAACCGGGAGTAAGTCAGAAGACCTGCCTTAGCATTATATTTCATAGCTTTCGTGGATTGAAGCTAGGAGTGAGGTACTTACGTTTTTCGTATTTTCATTTCTTTTCTATCTGTTGGCTGTGGGTTAAACTCACAATCAAATGATCAAAATTAAAGGTGTTTTATTAAGCACCAGGTTTTTCTTTTTGCTGGCACCGCTATTGGGCATGGGGATTCTTTTGCCCGCTATTTCAGTCGCGCAGATCGATACAGCAAAGGCCAATCAATTGCAGGAGGTTAAAATAACAGAGTATAAAAACTCAAAGGTAAATTTATCACCAACTCCGGTACAAATCCTCATTGGATCGGAATTAAAACGCCTGAACAGTCTGTCGGTCGCCGATGCCATACGCTATTTCGCTGGTGTACAATTAAAAGATTACGGAGGTGTTGGCGGTTTAAAAACCATTAATGTAAGAAGCATGGGCAGTAATCATACTGCTGTTTTTTATGATGGTGTACAGCTGGGGAATGCGCAAAACGGCCAGGTAGATTTAGGCAAATTTTCGTTAGATAACCTCGAAGAAATTGCTGTTTATGTGGGTCAGAAACCCGAATTATTGATGCCTGCCAGAAGCTATGCAGCAGCCAGTGCTCTTTACCTTAGAACAGCTCAACCTGCTTTTAATGAAGGGAAAAAGTATGGTTTTAGTGTCGGTTTAAAAAGGCTCATTCGGATTGATTAACCCGAATATTAGTTACAAGCAAAAAATCAGTAATAAAATCTCTCTTCTTTTAGATGCCAGCTATTTAGAATCCAACGGTAAATATAAATTCAGGTATAAAGAACTGGCCTACGATACCACTATTATCCGGAATAACAGTGATGTTAAATCGGCAAGGGTAGAAGCAACGCTGTTTGGCTTATTGCCCGATAGCAGCAAGTGGAACATCAAATTATACAACTACAATTCGGCACGCGGACTGCCAGGTGCTATTGTTTCGAACAGGTTTACGTTTACACAGCGCCAGTGGGATGATAATAGTTTTGTTCAGGCTTCGTACCAGAATAAAAGAAGTGCGCATTATAATTTTATGTTCAATACGAAGTATGCATATAGTTTTATGCGTTACCTCGATCCCGAATTTAAACAGCAAAACAGCTTTTTAGACAACCGCTTTACCGAAACCGAATGGTACATCTCTGCGGTTAATCTTTATAAAATATCCCGCATTTGGGAGGTTTCGCTGGCTACGGATTACAGTTTGCAACAGCTTGATGCCAATTTGTACGATTTTGCTTACCCTAAACGCAACACCGGATTGGTAGCACTTGCCAGCGCCTTAAACCTAAAAAGATTGAGCATACAAGCCAATGTTTTAGTAACCCTGATTGCAGAGCAGGTTAAAAATGGCAATCAATCTGCCAACAGGCAGGAATATACTCCGGCTTTAATGGCATCGTGGCAACCTTTTCAAACCAAAGATTTCCGGATTCGCAGTTTTTACAAATCCATTTTCCGGGTGCCCACTTTTAACGACCTCTATTACACGTTTATTGGAAACACAAAGCTAAAACCCGAATACACCAGTCAATACGACTTAGGTTTTACTTACGGACATACTTCAAACGGTAGGCATTTGGCTTATTTATCCCTTCAGGCCGACGCCTATTACAATTTGGTAAAAGATAAAATTGTAGCCATTCCGGGTAATAATTTAGGCAGATGGACCATGGTTAACCTCGATCGAGTGCGTATCAGAGGCTTCGAAACCAATATTCAAACGGTTTGGGATTTAGGTTTACAGTTGAAGCTGAAGGCAAGCGCAAATTATACCTTCGAAAAAGCAGTGGATATTAGTACCACAGCCTTCAGGTATGGCGATCAGATTCCCTACATTCCCGTGCATAGCGGATCAGCAAGATTTGGCATTGATTATAAAAACCTGGTGTTCAACTACGGTTATATCTATACAGGCGAACGATATAGTCAAAAGGCCAATATCGCAGCTAACTATGTTAAGCCATGGTATACCCACGATTTAACCCTTGGTGCAAATTTCTCTTACCACCAAAGCAGGTTCTTCATCAATGCCGAAATCAATAATGTTTTTAACCAGTATTACGATGTAGTACTTAATTATCCAATGCCTGGTCGTAACTACCGGCTTACTTTATCCGCTAATTTTTAAACCAATTTATAATCACGATATGAAACACAAATTACACCACATTTTAAAACTAACCGGCTTTTTGCTTTTAACAGCCCTGGCATTTGCCTGTAGAAAAGATACTCCCGTAGATGAAGACGCTGAGCAGGGAGCCAAAACCCCGTCATTAACCGTAAAGGGCTTATATCTTTTGAACGAAGGCAACTGGGGTTCTAACAAATCATCTTTAGATTATTATAGCTACGATGATGGGAAATACACGAGAAATATATTTGGCGCGGCTAATCCGGCTGTTACTTTAGGCCTGGGCGATGTGGGTAACGACATCAAAATTTACGGTGCTAAAATGTATGTTGTTGTAAACGGAAGCAATAAAGTAGAAATCTTAAATGCCAGCAACGCAAAGCAGGTGGCTAAACTGGATATCAACAATCCGCGCTATGTTACTTTTTACAAGAATTTCGCTTATATCACCTCTTACGATGGCTACGTAGCCGTAGTGGATACCACTGCTTTGAGTACCATTAAAACTAAAATAACGGTAGGTAATCAACCCGAAGAAATGGCTGTTGTAGGTACCAAGCTCTATGTGGCCAATTCTGGTGGTTACAACTATCCAAACTACGACAGAACAGTATCGGTAATTGATTTAACAACCAACACAGAAACCAAAAAGATTGATGTAGCTATTAACCTGCACCATTTAAAAGCCGACAAGTATGGCGATGTGTATGTGACTTCGAGAGGTGATTATGCAGCCGTTGCTTCGTCGCTGTATGTAATCGACACCAAAACCGATGCCGTTAAAAAGAACTTCAATATTCCGGTTAGCGATTTCTGGATTAATGATGATGATGCCTATCTGTTTTCTTACAGCTACGCCACCTCAAAGTCGACTTATGTAAAACTTAACGTAAAAGAAGAAACTGTTGTAAGCAGCAATTTTATAACCGATGGCACTGAGGCTTCGATTACACTTCCTTATGGTATTGCTGTAGATCCGACATCGGGAGATGTTTTTGTAACCGATGCCAGAGATTACGTTACCCCAGGCACCATTTATTGTTTCGATAAAGCCGGTAAAAAGAAATTTACGTTTACTACCGGCGATATTCCGGCACACATTGCATTCTTATTTAAATAACATAAACACACACACAAAATGAAAAAATCAATAAGCTGTGCGATGCTTTTCTGTCTGTTCTTGTTCAGTTGCAAGAAAGATAACCAACTTGCTCCGGATGTAAATCTGTTGGTTAAAGCAGATGCCGTGCAGGCCAAAGTAGCAGTAGCAACCAGTTTTAGTGCAGGTACAAACAATGGCCAGGCTTTTCAGCACGAATGGAAATTAGATGGTAAAATAGTAAGCACCGTTTACATTTATAACTTTACTGCCACAAAAGCAGGTACTTATGTTTTAGCATATAAAGGTTATAACGAAGCTGGTGAGTTTACACATACCTACACCATTACCGTTCCGGTTCCGGTGGTAGAAATTACACCAAACAGCAGCAAATATATCAGCCGGATTTTAGATTATTTACCAGCACCAGGACAATTTGTTAATGAAACTTTGGGTAAACCAGAACAGGCTCAGAAACTAATCGGAGGTACTACTAACCTCATCTCGTTAGGCGGCTTTGGTGGCTACATTATTTTCGGCTTCGACCACTCGGTGGCTAACAACACAGGTAACGATCTGGCCATTTATGGTAATCCATCGGGCGCCCCATATCATTTTTCAGAACCTGGGATTGTAATGGTTAGTCAGGATAGCAATGGCAACGGCCTTGCAGATGATGAGTGGTATGAACTGGCTGGAAGTGAATACACCAAAGCTACAACCATTAAAAACTACGAGATTACTTATACCAACCCTAAGGCATTTGCCAATGTAGCCTGGAAAGATAACCAGGGAAATAGTGGCGAAGTGAAGGTTAATAATTTCCACAAGCACAATTTTTACCCTGAATTTGCTGCAAATCAGGAAACAATTACGTTTAAAGGCACTTTATTGCCACCATCAACAGGCAAGGCTGGTAGTATTGTGATCAGTTCTCCTTTTGATTGGGGTTATACCGATAGTTATTCGACGGGTGATGATTACAAAACCAATCTGTACAACAGCTTCGATTTATCGTGGGCGGTAGATAAAAGCGGAAACAAAGTTGATTTAAAAACAATCGATTTTGTTAAGGTGTACACCGGTCAAAGTGCCGATGCAGGTAGCCTTGGAGAAATTTCTACCGAAGTTAAAGGTGCAGTTGATTTAGGAATTAAATAAATACGAGCATCTACCTGTAAATAACGTCTCAATAATGAAAGGTCTGCCTGGTGCAGGCCTTTTTCGTTTACATCGTTTTTAATAAATACTAACAAGAGTTAATCTGCATCTGGTTAGTTTAAAATATTTTCTTGCAAGACTCAAAACGTATCGAATTACATACAAATTATATCAAAGAAGACTGAAATCATATCACGCAACACTCAAAATGTATTGAATTACATACAAAACATAGCTAATCATAATGAATTTGTATCAGGCTGGTTGGTTCCGGTAATTCGCCTGAATTGTTTAAAATTTAATCTTTACCTCTTTTCTTTATTTTATCTGCGCTTATCATTTAAATCTGGGGGGAAATAATTAATGACATATTTCCCGCTGATTACACAGAAAAGGGCGCAGATTTCTCGAATCCACTCGAAATGACGAAATATGTACCTTCAATTCATCAAATCCCATCTTTTATAGTTCTCACAATTTTTTTGTTACATTTGCGGCGCTTTTGGTTTCCGGCATTACATCCGGAATTAAAAGGGAATACAGTGTAAATCTGTAACTGTCCCGCAGCTGTAAGCTCTGTAACGGTTTTTCTATTCTTTTGCCACTGCTCCGGTCTGCCGGAATGGGAAGGCAGAAAACCGGGAGTAAGTCAGAAGACCTGCCTCAAGCATTAATTTCGTAGCTTTCGGGGATTGAAGCTGGGGTTTGAAGTACTTAACGTTTACGTATTTTCATTTCTTTTTACAATCTGTTGGCTATAGGTAAAACTAACCATCAAAATGAACAAAACAACAATTTTAGCAGCTGCCGGTTTAGGACTGGCACAGCTAATGACTAGCCAGCTGGCTAATGCGCAGCAAAAAGATACTGTGCAGCTTAAAGATGTGGTAATTTCTGCCACTAAAAACGATCAAAAACAATCGCAAACCGGTAAAGTGGTTTCGATCATCAGTCGCGAGGTACTAGAACGCAGCAACGGAAAATCGTTACCCGATTTATTGAACGAGCAGGCAGGTATTATCATCAGTGGTGGTAACAGTAGCCAGGGAAAAGATAAAAGTATCTTTTTCAGGGGTTCGGGCAGTGGTTATACACTGATATTAATTGATGGAATTGTGCAAAACGATCCTTCAAGTATCAGCGGTACATTTGATCTGCGTTTATTTTCAATCGATCAGATTGATCATATCGAAATTTTAAGAGGTGGCCAGTCTACCATTTACGGTTCAGATGCAGTTGCAGGGGTAATTAATATTGTAACCAAAAAAGGCGGACCAAAAGGAAATACCATTTATGGTGTTGCCGGTGCCGGAAGTTTTGAAACTTATAAAGGAACAATTGGTCTTAATGGTGGTGTTGAAGGCTTTTCTTACAACATTAACTATACGCATCTTAAAACAGATGGTATTTCGGAAGCAGTAGCACCGGCAGGCAGCGCAGCCGAATTTGATAAAGATGGTTTTAAAACCGATGGGGTGAACGCTAATTTTGGTATCCAGCTGGATAAGCGTTTCTCTGTTAATCCGTTTTTACGTTACTTCTATGGTAACTATAAAATAGATGAAGGCGCTTTTGCCGATGGTTTACCAGCCAATAATTCAATTTTAAAGCAGTTTAGCGGTGGTTTTAATGCCGAATACAAACTCAATACCGGAAAAATTACTTTAAATTATAGCCATGAGAGCAATTCGAACGATGTAAATTCGAGCTTCATGGGCTTTGCCAGTAATTTTGTAAACTACGGTAAAATGAACCTGATCGATTTATTCTACAACCAGAAACTGGGTAATAAATTAGATTTATTGGTAGGAATCGATAACCGTAAAACAAAACTGATTACCGATTCAAGCAATCCGACAACCAATATTTTTGCAGCTTACGGATCGTTGTTTTTACACGATTTAAGTGTATTTAACCTCGAAGTAGGCGGCCGTTACAACAAACACGATCAATATGGCGAAAACTATACCTACTCGGTAACCCCAACCATTAACATCATCAAAGAAGTGAAATTGTTTGGTACAGTATCTACAGCTTTCAAGGTGCCAACGTTAAACATGCTTTTCGGACAATATGGAGCTAATTTAAACCTGAAGCCTGAAAAATCGCAGAATTACGAAGCGGGTGTAAACCTGAGCTTTGCTGATGATCAGTTTAGCTTGCGTGTAGCTGGTTTTAAACGCGATTTAACAGATGCAATTGTTTACACAACGGGTTATATTAACCAGGGTAACCAGAAATTTAAAGGAGTAGAAGTAGAGCCGGCTGTAAAGTTTAGTGTATTTAATGTTAACGGTTATTATGCTTATGTAGAAGGCAATACCGGAACTGTCGATTTTCTGATCCGCAGGCCGAAAAATACTTTTGGCATTACAGCGGGTGCACAGGCAACTAAAAATTTATACATCAGTGCCAATTACCGTTACTTTGGTAAACGTTTCGATACCAATTTTATCTCTTATTTAAACGAAGAGCTGCCATCGTATAAATTGCTAAACGCTTATGTAGAATATGCTTTAGCTAAAAAACGTGTAAAATTGTTCTTTGATGCCAAAAATATACTGAACGAGAAATACAGCGAAATTATTGGCTACAATACACCTGGCTTTAATTTTAATACAGGCGTAAGTTTTAATATACGCTAATAAAAAATTAACTTTGCTTAAATAATAACCAAAATACAATGTCTCATTTAAAATTTAATCCGCGCACTTTAATACTGCTATTAATGATATTGGTAATTACGGCTTTCCGTTTATTGGTAACATTTAATTCAGATGAACTGAAATTTGCTAATTTCTCCTCTATCGGAGCAGTAGCATTATTCGGTGGTGCCTATTTTAAAGATCATGCCAAAGCTTTTGCTTTTCCGTTGTTGAGTTTGTTTTTAAGCGACTTTATTTTAGCTTCAACCATTTTCAGTAAATACAGCGGGGGTTCGTTTTTATACCAGGGTTGGTATTGGACCTATATTGCATTTGCATTGATGGTTTTAGTAGGTAGAATTCTGCTTAAAAATGTAAACGTGGTAAATTTATTGGCCTCAACATTAACTATTGTGCTTATTCACTGGTTGGTTACCGACTTAGGTGTTTGGATTAATAACCCGGTATATACACAGGATTTAGCAGGTTACTGGAACTGTCTGGTAAAAGCCATCCCATTCGAAATTAGATTCTTAGAGGGAACGGTTATTTATGGAGCGTTACTTTTTGGCGCTTTCGAAATTTTAAAAGCAAAATATCCGGTATTAAAATTAGAAGCGCAAGCTGCATAATAATACCTTATTAAGATAGAAATCCTCTTTTGATTCAGTTCAAAAGAGGATTTTTTTTAACTTAGAATATCCAATTACATTTTACCTTTTCCACCTTACATCAAATGAAAGTCGTTTCCTTTTTACCCGCCGCCACAAAAATGATCTACGATATGGGCCTGCAGGATTACCTGTACGGTGTAACCTTCGAATGTCCGAAAGAAGCAGCCGATCAACCCAAAGTTGTGCGCTGTATCCTGGAAGGTAAAAACTATTCCAGTATAGAAATCGACAGGATTTTTTCGGCATCCAAAGCACAGGGAAAAAGCCTGTATTGGGTAGATGATGCGCTTTTGGAAAGCATTGCGCCTGACATTGTTTTTACGCAGGATATTTGTGAAGTATGCAACATTGATACGGTTTGCACCGAAACTGCAGTAATGAAACTGAGCAAGCAGCCAACTTTGGTGCCGCTTTCGCCCAATAACCTGCAGGATGTTTTCGAATGCGCCATTACCATTGCCAGAGCATTGGGAAAAGAAGAGGTTGCTTATAGCTATCTGGCAGGATTACAACAGAAAACCGATCAGATTTTGGATAAATTGCGGGAAAATAAATCACCTTTAAAACGGGTGATGCTAATGGAATGGATAGAACCGGTATACAATTGCGGGCACTGGATTCCCTTTCAGATTGCAGCAGCAGGAGGGGTAGATATGCTTTCTAACCCTGCTGGCGATTCGATTGTTACGCCATGGGAAAAGATTGTAAAGTATAATCCTGAGGTTTTGGTTATTGCACCCTGTGGATTCGATCAAAAACGTACCCTCGAAGAAATGAGCTTGCTCACAACTAAGACAGGCTGGGATGATTTAGAAGCAGTAAAGAACAATCAGGTGTACATTGCAGATTTTGATATGTTTACCCAGCCTAGTGTAGGCACTCTGGTAGAAGGTATCGAAGCTTTAGCCTGCATGTTTCATCAACAAATCTTTAAAGCAGATGAAAACATTGCGAAGAAGTTTGTAAAACTCAATATCTCAGTATTAGCATGAAACATATCTTATTGACGCTCGCTTGTATTTTCATCTATTCATTTTCTACCGCACAAGAAAAAAAGTATACTGATTCTGCTGTAACAGCGTATATTAAAGCTTGTCAGTGTAAGTATGAATATAAATATGGCTTGAACTTAAAATCTGTAAAAAAACACGAAGCATATTCGTGGGTAAAAAAAATAATCTTTGTTTCATTTAAAAATATTGATTCTGCAAAAGAGGTTCCTTATTTAAAAAACGAAAGGATTGATAATGATGTTGTTACTGAGCAACATCTATTAACACAAGGAGAAACTGACTCACTTTTTAATATAATATATGGATATAATTATACTACTTATCCGTCAAAGATTCTAGTATTTGAATGTAGGAGGCCAGAAAATGCAATTCTATATTTAGATAAAGATGATAAGGTTATATTTTCGATAAATATTTGTTTTTCTGGAACAGGATATCAAATATGGACAAGCAGAAACTACAAAGGAACTCACACAACAACATTTGGCGAAACTTGCTTTGGTAAGTACGAACAACTTGCTAAACTTTTCAGATCAGCAGGAATTAGAAATATAAAATAAATGAAATTAGTTGTTTTAACAGGAGCAGGGATTAGTGCCGAAAGTGGATTGAAAACTTTTCGGGATTCGGATGGTTTGTGGGAAGGATATAACGTGTACGATGTAGCTACTCCCGAGGCCTGGGAAAGAAATCCGGAGTTGGTGCAGGAGTTTTATAACGAAAGAAGGCGGCAGGTGGTAGCGGCTCAACCCAACGCTGCGCACCGCATATTGGCCGAGCTGGAAAAAGATTTCGATGTAGAGATTGTTACCCAGAATATAGACGATTTGCATGAGCGTGCCGGATCAACCAGGGTTACGCACCTGCACGGCATCATAACGCGTTCGCAATCGAGTTTGCGCCCCAGTTTAACTTACCCCATTGTGGGCACAGAAATTAAAATGGGCGAACGCTGTAAATTAGGTTCTCAGTTACGGCCTCATGTAGTGTGGTTTGGCGAAGCTGTACCAATGATCGAAGTAGCTGCTAAAATTTGTGAAAAGGCTGATTTATTTGTGCTAATCGGAACTTCACTGGCAGTTTATCCGGCAGCCGGACTAATTGATTTCGTTCCGCGCGAAGTAAAAAAATACATTATCGACCCTAAAACTCCCGATGTAAAACGCTATCAGCATATCATTACAATCGAGCAAAATGCGGTAAACGGGATGGAGCAGCTGAAAAGTATTTTAACAAATGGATAAGAAAATCTGCATTTTTAACTGGAGCGGCGGTAAAGACAGTACACTGGCACTCCATTATGCGCTTCAGGACCCTGCAATCGAAATCAGGTACCTGGTTACTACTGTTACCGAACAATATAACCGCATTTCGATGCATGGTGTTAGAGAGGCTTTGCTGATTAAACAGGCTGAAAGCATTGGTATTCCTTTATATCAGATCCGTTTGGGAGAAATGCCCGATATGGAAACTTACGACAATACCATGCGTACACACCTCAATAAATTTAAGACAGAAGGTATTACCCATTCTATTTTTGGTGATATTTTTTTGGAAGACCTGCGTGTATACCGCGAAAATAAACTGGCTGAAATCGGCCTTAAAGCTATTTTTCCGCTGTGGCAGAAAGATACAAGACAACTGATCCGGGAGTTTGTAGATTTGAACTATAAAACCATCATTGTTTGTACACAGCAAAACCTAAAAGATATCTGTGGAAAAGTAATTAGCGAGGATTTAATTAATGGGCTTCCCCCCGAAATTGATCCTTGTGGTGAAAATGGTGAATTTCATACTTTTGCCTTTGAAGGGCCAATATTTAAGCAGAAGATTGCTTTTTCAATTGGTGAGCAGGTTTTTAGAACCTATAATGCCCCTGCAAAAACTTCTTCAGCAAGTGATTCTCCTTGCTCAACTACGGAGCTCTCAGGCTTTTGGTATACCGATTTAGTTGAATAATTTTCTTTTATAAAACATTTTGGCATCATTTTTTCTTTAGTATCTGTAATTAACTAAAATCGCACATGTAAATGGAAATTATTTGGTGGGTTAGGAACCAGACAAACGTCATTTAAAACTAAAAGTTATGAAAAAGATATTCGTGGTAATCGCACTAAGTTCAGTAATGTTTGCCTGTAACAATAAGGCCAAGGAAGAAGCAGCATTAAAACAACAACAGGCAGAAAAACAGCTGGCTATTAAAGCAGTAAAAGATAGTTTAAGGTTGGATAGCTTTAAAAAAGCTGAAGTAGCTAAAGTAGAGCAGGAAAAAGAAGCTAAACACCAGGCCGAATTAGCAGCAGCAAGAAGAGCAGGAGCTAATTCATCAAGGTCTTACGCAAGCTCAGGCGGTAGCTCTAGTGGTGCTTACGGTGGCACACAGCCAACAGCTAAGAAAAAAGGCTGGAGTGATGCTGCTAAAGGCGCTGTAATTGGTGGTGCTGCAGGTGCTGTAGGTGGAGCTTTAATTGATAAGAAAAAAGGTCGTGGTGCCATTATTGGTGGCTTAGTTGGCGCTGGTGGTGGTTATCTGATTGGTAGAGGTGAAGATAGAAAATCAGGTCGTGTACAACCTAAAAACTAACAGGTTGCTTAATATAATTAAAAGCGTTGCGGTGTAAAAATCGCAACGCTTTTTTTGTGCACCATAAAATCATTTTTATATTGCGCAAAAAAAAATACTCCTCATGACAGACCAAACTCCAGCTGATAAAGGCCAGATTCAACATTTTGTAATGTTCTGGTTAAAGCCACAGTTAACCAAGAATGAAATAGCCGATTTTGCCAATTTCTTCGAAAGCCTGAAACCCATTAAATACATTAAAACTTTAAGTTATGGTTTGGCCGCAAATACGCCGGTAAGGCCAGTTACCGATAATTCGTTTACTTACTCCTTGACAATAACCTTCGCAAATATCGAAGATCACAATGCTTACCAGGAAGATAAAACGCATCTTGATGCTGTAGAGAAATTCTCAAAAAACTGGTATAGGGTAGTGGTACACGACACAGTGATTGCTTAGGTACATTGAATAATTGTTGGACCATAGGTCTGCTTATTTCCATTTCTTAAATCCTAAAAAGAGGTCGTCATTTCGAGCGGAATGCAATGGAGTCGAGAAATCTAATTAAATATGTCTCTTCTGCTACCGGCAAGCAACTCCGTAAATGAGATTGCTTCGTCGTTCCTCCTCGCAATGACGATACTCTATATTTTTACGCTAAACACCAAACATCCCATATATTTGGCAAAATAAGCAGCCGAAATTATATTTTGTGCCTGCTTTTAATTGTCATTATATCAGTGCTTTAAATTTATTTGCCTAAACTAATTACTAACTTAAAAGTACTTTTCTTTCCCTGAAACAGCTTAAATATCAAAATATAATTTTGATATACATATTAATCATCAGTAAATCAGGTATTTAAAAGTTTAATATTGATGCCTGTTATAAGCGGATGTAAAATCGCTGCGCATTAATTTAAAACGTTCGATAACTGTTGTGATAAATGCTTCGTCAAGTATTTCGAACACGTCATTTACACCTCCTCCGCTCAGGTCGAGTTCGGCTAATTTGTAGCTTTGCTCGAAGGAACCTTGTTCAAATTTCACAATGTATTTCTGGTTCATCGAAAAGATGGTGATTTTACACTCAGGATGTGGTAGTTCTGCTATAACTCTCATTTTAAATAATGTTAGGGTTGGTGGGGTTAACTTGTGGTTGGTAATCGTTAATCAGTATGCCGTTTAATTTGCCATAGCTGGTTATGATTTCGAAACGGGCAAATAGTTCTTCTTTATACCATTCGCGCGCTCTGGTAAGTTTAATCACGTCGGCATGATCAAAGGTTTTGTAGGCATAATTTTTCACGCTTTCGGCATTTTCCCAGATCGAGAAAGTAGCCTGATCAAGAAAAGGATTTTCTCCAATGCCGGCAGCCAGGATAAATCCGGGAGCTGTCCTCATGGCATCAGCAGCTCTTTTAATGTTTTGCCTGAACTCTTTGAGGCGGTTAAAGCGGATAGCTGCCCGCGTAATCACGGCAATCTTTCCGGAGAATTCGTTATTGCTATTGCCGGTGTTAAAAGGCTCTTTTTTAGACCATAATCCATGACTTGATAAAGTTTTTAATAAGATAGTACAACTTTCTATACCAAAAAAGTTAAACCATTTTATTACCAGCGAATTGCTGTAAAAAGCTTCGCAATCTTCCTGGTTTTTCCAGGTAGTGAGTATTGCCCAGTGTTTGAAATCGGGTGCCAGATCTACCTGTGCGTGTTTGCCACTACCCATTAATTTCCAGAACCTGCATTTTTTGTTTAACCACAAGGGTAAACGCAAAACTGCCATTCCAATAAAGGCAAAAGGAATGGTGAGGCCGCGGAATTTCGTAATGGTTAAGGCTGTAATCAAAACAATCAGGATTTAGCTGTCAAAACTAACGAATTTAAGGATAGGTTATCGTTCAAAATTTCGTCATTAAATCTGCAATACCATTGCTTATTGCAAATCATCATTAACTTTGGTTATAGAATTAGTAAGATGGCAGAAGATTTAACAATAACCCGCAATACCTCAAAAGAGGAACAATATCAATCCATTATCCCTCAAATAGAAGCTTTACTGCATGGTGAAACCGACTTTGTAGCTAATATGGCTAATGTTGCCGCTGCATTAAAAGAACAGTTTAACTGGTTTTGGGTAGGTTTTTACCTGGTAAAACAAGATGAATTAGTTTTGGGGCCATTTCAGGGGCCTGTGGCATGCACACGTATAAGAAAGGGAAAAGGTGTTTGTGGTACTTCGTGGGCAAAGGCCGAAACCATTATTGTGCCTGATGTGGAAGAATTTCCAGGGCATATTGCCTGTGCTTCGGCATCAAAATCTGAAATCGTTCTTCCTTTAATTGTAGCGGGTGAGGTTATTGGTGTGTTAGATGTAGATAGTGAAGTATTGAATAAGTTTGATCAGACAGATCGTATTTATTTAGAGCATGTTACGTCTATTTTGTTAAATAATTTATCGATATAATTTTTGAAACTGAAACCCGAATATTACCTCAATGAAGATGTGGTTGCGCTCGCAAAAGATCTGCTGGGTAAAGTGTTGTATACAAAAATAGGTAATGAAATTACCGCTGGTATAATTGTCGAAACGGAAGCCTACTTTGGTGTAAAAGACAAAGCCTCGCATGCCTATGGTGGCAGGCGGACAAACCGTACTGAAACGATGTATGCGAAAGGCGGGATAGCCTATGTATATCTTTGCTACGGTATGCATCATTTATTCAATATTGTAACTTCCATAGAAGACGAACCGCATGCTGTTTTGATTAGGGGGATTGAACCATTGGTTGGTATTGATGTAATTGAAGCCCGCCGAAAAATGCCTTACACCAAAGGAGCAATAGCTGCCGGTCCGGGTTCTGCTGCAAAGGCACTGGGGATTGACAAAGGCTTTAATGCAAAACATCTAAGTGGCGACGAAATCTGGGTAGAGGATCATGATATTCGTTATCCTGAAGATGAAATTGCAGCTTCACCAAGGGTTGGCATTGCCTACGCCCAGGAGCATGCTTTACTGCCATGGCGCTTTTTTGTAAAGGGAAATAAATACGTTAGCAAGCCAAACAAAGTGTAATAGGGCGGGTTCTTACTAAGGTATTAAGTTATAATTGTGAGCAGGACTGGAAACATTGCCTGCTTTTTTTGTAATATTGAGACTGTGAATTACCTTAAATAACCAGGCGCTACCCAAATTAAAATATCTAAAATGATTAATTACAACCCCAAAGATTGGTTTACTTTTATTTTTCATATTCATAAAGCAGATACCTTTCGTAAGTTGTGGCCCTTGATGTTAAGTGTGGCTGCATTTTCAGGTTTAGTTTCGTTTTTGGAGCTCAATGTCTTCAAGTTGTCTAAAAGCGATTATGTGAGTAATATCGGTATGATGCATAGTTTACTAGGCTTTGTAATTTCCATGTTGCTGGTGTTTAGGACCAATACTTCTTATGACAGGTGGTGGGATGGCAGAAAGCTGCTCGGCGGATTGACGAATGTAAGCCGCAATTTTGCGATGAAGATTAAAGCGCTTAAGTTACCAGAAGAGGATTTAAAGTTTTTTGAATATGGCATTCCTAAATATGCGTTTGCCTTAAAAGAGCACTTGAGGGAAAAAAAGTATTTTGGCAAAAACAGTTTTTTAATTGAAGTTGAAGAACATAAACATATTCCGAACCAGATTGCCAGCAGCATGATTTCGAGGCTTTATGAGTTGCTTGAAAGAGGTTTGATTTCGCAAGAGCAACTAATTGTACTTACCAATGATGTAAACCAGTTTACCGATATCTGCGGTGGTTGCGAAAGGATTAAAAATACGCCAATCCCCTTTTCTTACAGCGTGTTTATCAAGAAATTCATTTTTGTTTATGTGCTCACCATTCCAATTGGCTGGGTATTTAGTTTAGGCTATTACCTGGTGCTGATTGTTCCCTTTATCCTCTATGTATTAGCGAGTTTGGAGTTGATAGCTGAAGAAATAGAAGATCCTTTTGGTCAGGACGCTAACGACTTACCTGTTGATCAGATTTGCACCAATATAGAAAAACATGTAGAGGAGATTTTGAGCTAATGATTAAAATTGCCTGGCATCAGTTATATGCGCATCCGCTACCGGAAGGACACCGTTTCCCGATGTTGAAATATGAACTGATACCTGAACAGCTTTTGCATGAAGGCACTATATCAGAGGTAAATTTGTTTCATCCAGATCCTGTTGATGAAAAAATAGTCTGCCTTACGCATCAAAAAGAATATTGGGAGCAATTACGCGATTTAACCCTTTCGCCCCGCGATCAGCGAAGGATTGGTTTTCCGCTAAATGCGCAACTGCTGGAGCGCGAACTTCGTATTGTACAAGGAACAATAGATGGTGCACATTATGCAAAAGAGCATGGTATTGCTTTCAATGTAGCCGGAGGAACACATCATGCGGGTAGTAACTGGGGCGAAGGTTTTTGTTTGTTGAACGATCAGGCTGTTGCAGCGAACTATTTATTAAATAATAATTTAGCTAATCGTATATTAATTATCGATTTAGATGTGCATCAGGGAAATGGCACTGCGGAAATTTTCCAGAAACAACCCAAAGTGTTTACTTTTTCGATGCATGGCGATAAAAACTTCCCTTTCAGGAAAGAACAATCTGATTTGGATATAGCGCTGGAAGATGGATTGGAAGATGATGCTTATCTCACACTTTTACATATCAATCTCAAAAAAGCTTTTGAAAGATCAAAGCCAGATTTTGTTTTTTACCTCTCCGGAGTTGATGTATTGGCTACAGACAAGCTGGGTAAGCTGGCTTTAAGTAAGGCCGCTTGTAAAGAACGCGACAGGCTGGTGCTGCAGGCTTGCAAAGATAAAGGCTTGCCTTTGCAGGTAAGCATGGGTGGAGGCTATTCTGCTGATATTAAAGAAATAGTAGATGCGCATTGTAATACTTACAGGCTGGCCTTCGATTTATTTACCTAGGCTGTTACGCCAAAACTTTAATATCCTTATCTTCGCGCCAATATGTTGGAGATTATTTACGAGGATGAAAACCTGATTGCGATCAACAAACCACACGGATTGCTGGTCCATCAATCATCTATTGCACGCGATGCAACTGAATTTGCCTTGCAGATGCTTAGGGACCAGGTAGGTAAGCATGTGAGTCCGGTACACCGCCTGGATCGAAAAACCAGCGGAATCTTATTGTTTTCTTTTGATAAACAATCTGAAATCGCTATGCATCAGCAGTTTATGAATGCTGAAACTGACAAGAGATATCTTGCCATTTTACGTGGTTATACTCCCGATGCGATGGATATAGATTATCCGCTGGCTAAAGAGAACGGTACTATGCAAGATGCTTTTACCTCTTTTAAAACGCTTCAGAAAGCCGAAATTGAAGTGGCTTTTGGTAAACACCCAACTTCAAGATATTCGTTGGTTGAGGCTACACCTAAAACTGGACGGATGCATCAGTTAAGGAGGCATTTTAGCCATATTTTACATCCGATTATTGGCGACAGGACACACGGGTGTAACAAGCAAAACAAGTTTTTTAAAGACCAGTGGGATATGACTACCATGTTACTGCATGCTTCCGAACTTTCGTTTACCCATCCGGTAACTCAAAAACAAATCCATTTAAAAGCTGGTTTACACGATGAATTTAAAAGGGTAATGGATTTCATGAAAATGGAATACTAACACAATTTTTGTTTGCAAAATCAGTTTATATAGCATCTATGATTAAATACTTACGTTTTTCCCTTCCGGTTTTAGCACTTTTTGCAGCAAGTTGTTCTTCAGTTTATATGCCTAATGTACCAAATACTCCAATGCTTAGTAAGCAGGGAGAGTTTAGCGGTGGAGGTCATATTTCTTTAAAAGGTAACGCCAGTATTAATGGCGCTTATGCCGTTTCAGATCATATTGGGGTACTCTTTAGCGGATCGAGAATGAACAGCGAAAGAAAGGCCAAAGATTTTGGGCATAAGCTGATTGAAATTGGCGGAGGTTATTTC
Organism: Sphingobacteriaceae bacterium; assembly: GCA_965284455.1. GTDB lineage: Bacteria > Bacteroidota > Bacteroidia > Sphingobacteriales > Sphingobacteriaceae > Pedobacter. The sequence continues at coordinate 1,550,524 of OZ260086.1, read as the reverse complement.
GATACTTTTGGCCCCGACAATAACCGCATTATTGAAATTTACGGTGGTGTAGGAAAAGGCTGGAGCGATATTACCTTCCGTGATTTTAAAGATGATGTTTTAATTGGTAGCGAATTGCAGGAAGTAGATTACCGTAAAGCTTTTTTGCAGGTTAATTACAGTTCTAAAAAGAAAAACAATCTGCATTTGTTCGGAACCGATTTTCCAATCAATTACGGAACAGCGTTAAGGATTAGTCACGTAAAAATGGACAGGTTCTTCTTAAACGGAGTAGTTCAGCCTAAAGAAGATAATATTTTCTTTGAGCCTATATTCTTTACGCGTATGGCGTTAAGTAAAACTTTTCAGCTCCAATATACTACAAGCAGTAATATTGGCTTAAAAAGCCGCAAATATATGTCAGCTGGCAATTCTATCTTTACTATTGGAGTTGTGGTTAATGTGGGAGGGAAATAGGTTAGTTCATTTGCTAAATGTTATCATTTCGCGTATCCAGAAGTATTTTTCTTTCTTTTATAACTCTTACTCAATATAATTTGCTTATTGATTATTTAGCGCCTTCGTTTTATTCTGAAACCTTAGAAACAATAGGATGGAAGCCGTTAATAAACCAAAGGTTAAGCCATACCAGATTCCGTTTACACCCAGATTAAATTTAAAGCCCAATAAATAACCTACTGGTATTCCAACCACCCAGTAAGCCAGAAAGGTGATAAAAGTTGGTATATTAACATCGCCAAGGCCACGCAATACACCCAGGCCTACAACCTGCGTGCCGTCAAAAAGTTGGAAGAAACCTGCAATAATCAGCAATTGAGCCGCAATAGCAACTACTGATAGATCTTCGGTGTAAATAAACGGCATAATGCTATGCGCCAGTACAAAAATTATAGCTGTACAGGTCATAAACAGCAATATAACGTGGTAACTGGCAATTGCTGATTTACGCAAGTCATCGAAATTTTTCTTTCCAAAATTAGTACCGGTTTTAATGGTAGCTGCAGAAGCCACACCACTGGCCATCATGTAAGTCATTGCAGCTAAACTAATGGCAATCTGGTGTGCAGCCTGCTCAACTGCTCCAATGGTACCAATTAGTACTGCTGCTCCACTAAAAGCGCTGATCTCGAAAGAATACTGCATCGCTACTGGTGCGCCGATTTTAATAATTTTTAGTGCACGTACCTTGTCAATAAAAGTAGCTTTAAAATGAGTCAGGTACTTTTTAAAATGTTTAGACCGTAAAACATAAAAGCACATTACCGAAGCCATTAAAAGCCTGTCGATCAAGGTGCTCCAGCCCACACCACTTACACCCATGGGTTTGATGCCAAACATTCCTTTAACAAAGATGATTCCTAAGGTAATGTTTAAGGCATTGCCCCATATCGATACAAACATGGCCTGTTTGGTAAAGCCCAATCCTTCTGCAAACTGTTTAAAGGTTTGAAATATCAGCAAGGGGATTATAGATACCGAAAGCAGACCAAGGTACGGCTTGGCGTATTTTACTACCGCTGGCGTTTGATCGAGGTGATCGATAACCAATAACACACCAAAATGTACCAGGCAATAAAGAATAATGCCAATCAGAATATTGATGATTAGACTATTTGACAGCAGACGACCACATTCTTCGTAATTCTGGCGACCGTTTTCTTGTGCAATTAAGGGTGTTAAACCATAAGAAATGCCCAGGCCAATAACCATAATTAAAATAAAAATACTGTTTACCAGTGATACAGCAGCCAGTTGAGTAGTATCGGTAAAATGGCCAACAATAATACTATCAGCCATGTGTACCAGGGTATGCCCAACCTGCGAGCCTACAATGGGCAGGGCAAGATGTAGATTTTCTTTATAGTAGGGTTTATATTTTTGGTAAATTTTAGAAAACATAGGTAGGCAAAGGTCGGGTTTTTAAACCTGAAAAAATAGGAGTGTAGAAAAGTTAACATATATCCCCCCTGTACGGGCAGGCATTCCAGTACGTTCCAGTCGAGATGACGCCTCTTTTTATTTGAGTCAACCAATAATAGGGTAGTATAATGTGGTTAAGAAACCTACCGTACTGCTGTAAAATATTCCTCCCGTTCGGTAGTGTGCGATCGGATCACATTGGTCAGGATTAAATTAACAAGGATTTTTTGGGCTTTGCGATAAGAACTCCGCATTAGCTTACTAAACTCTTTAAGCGTTATTTTTTCGTTTTCTTCGAGGTATTCGAGTAGTTTCTTCTCATTATCCGAGTAAGAAATCAGCACGTCTTTATCTTTATAGTCGTTTTTTAATACTTCTACAATAATTTTGCTGGCCAACACACTTTTATCGTCGATGCGTATATAGGCCCACCATTTTTTCTGATCATCAAGGGCGTAGTGAGGTTTAGTATCACTTTCCGGAATGTTTACAACCAGTACGAGTTTGTCATCAACGTAGATCTCTTCAAAATTAGGTTCAATGGCAGGTTTGCAGAACTGATGTGCTGAAGTAAGGATCATATACTTTTCTTCTTCTTCCGATTTCACACCTTTAATAGAGCCATCATCCGCTACGCCAACCAGCAATTTACCACCTTTATTATTGGCAAAGGCTACCAGGCTTTTGGCAATTTTTTCGGTATTGTTAATGGTTTTCTTAAAATCGAGCATAACACCTTCGCCCTGCAAAATTAAACTCTTGATACTCGGCATAATCTAAAATTAATAGGCAACCCGGGGTGTTTCGCCCTGGTGCAGGTTTCTTACATATACTTCATTCATCACAGTAGCACACAGTTCGCCACTTTTATTGGTAATTTCCATCGGATAGGCTTTTACAAATTTTCCGGAGGTTTTTAGTGCATGTGTTGCTTCTGCAAGCATTTCGTCGGTAATAGTAATGGTAAAATATAAAGTAGAACGACCGGGTTTTAAATATTGTATAGAAGCGCTTTTAAGCCATACACGCACTTTAAATCCTTCGCGTTGCATTAACTGATCGAACAATAGAGCATAAAAGGGATCGGTTGCTGCATAAATCGTTCCGCCAAAAATAGAGCCATTGTAGTTCTTATTCAGGAAACTCTTACTCAGTTTAACTGTACAGCTTCTAAATTCATTTTCAAATTTCTGAACCCAAATGCGCTGAAAGAATAAAGGCGGGTAAAAGCGCATTGCCCATTTAAGGGTGTTTTGAGAAATAATCATACTTACTAATATCAGAAAGTTTTACCACCTTTTAAAGTTTTGTTACGGTTGATTTGGTAATATTTGCGTAATTTAGGTTATGCATGTATACGACACCATTACCGCCGCTTTAAGCGATTTAGACCACCGGGGTTATAACCTGGATTTTAATTTAACTGCTGTTGGACTGGAATGCAAATCGATCAATTTGTTCCTGATGCCAGAGGAGTTTGAAATTGAAGAAGTTTACCGTTTTGAAGGGATGACCGATCCGGCCGATAGTTCGGTGGTATATGCCATTTCATCAACTACCGGGAGTTTGAAAGGTGTTTTGGTAGATGGCTATGGGGTTTATGCGGAAAACGTTTCACCGGAACTGCTGAATAAGCTGAAAATACACCACGAATAATTTACAACGGTTGAGTTTATGGCTTGATAATCAATTTGATATCTTTAAACAACTCTGTGTTTAGCAAAGAAAATTAAAACCAAATGATTACAGGGTTGTTAGAATTATAGATAACAATAAAAACTATGAAAAAAACAATCTTAAGTCTTGCTTTTGCTGGTTCTTTAATATTAGCCACCTCAGCATGCAATTCGTCTAAAAATATGGCTGGTTCTTCAGACAGTACGAAGACGGATTCTACCAAAGTGATGGATACCACTAAAAAAATGACCGACACGACTACTAAGAAAATACCTGATACTACAAAACAGATGCTCCATTAGCATATAAACGCCACTCTAAACCAGGAGTGGCGTTTATTTTAAAATCTATTTTAATTTATTTGTGTTAATGCGTACTTTCAGCGATTAAACCCAAATATTTAAATGGACCAGCAAGCCCAAACTAATAATCGTAATGTAATTTTCTTAGTCATTGTAGCCGCGTTGGGCTATTTCGTTGACATTTATGATCTTGTTTTATTTTCAGTAGTCCGCTTAAAAAGCTTTACCGATATTGGTATTTCGGCCGAGCACATGCGTACCGAAGGAGAATATGTGCTTAACATGCAAATGTTTGGTTTATTGCTTGGTGGGTTATTATGGGGGATTATTGGCGATAAATTTGGCCGCATTAAGGTATTATTCGGATCTATATTGATGTACTCACTAGCCAATATAGCCAACGGTTTTGTTACTGATATACATGCTTACGCTATTGTCAGGTTTATTGCAGGTATTGGTTTAGCAGGAGAGCTTGGCGCAGGGATTACCCTGGTTACCGAAACTATGGATAAAGAAAAACGTGGTTACGGAACAATGGTTGTAGCGGGTATTGGCTTATTGGGAGCAGCAGCGGCAGCCACTATAGGTAAGCATTTCGATTGGCAAACCTCATATTTTGTGGGTGGTGGTATGGGCATATTATTATTGTTTTTACGGATAGGTACCTTCGAATCGGGGATGTTTAAAAATGCTGAGCAGGATAAAGCGGTCTCAAAAGGTAACTTTTTTATACTATTCTCCGATCGCAAACGGTTCTTGAAATATCTGGCTTGCATTTGTTTGGGGCTTCCGCTTTGGTTTATTGTAGGTATCCTGGTTACACAATCGCCCGAAATTGGTAAGGCTTTGGGCGCTAAAGATGTTTTGAATGCCGGCACAGGAATTATGTATACTTATTTTGGTATTGCCATTGGTGATGTAGTTTGCGGTGTACTGGCTCAGGTTTTAAGATCGCGCAGGAAAACTGTGCTTATTTTTCAGGGTTTATCAGTAATTACTGTTATAGTTTATCTTACCAGTACCGGTTTAACTGAAAGTAACTTTATCCTCATTTGTTTGTTTATGGGCTTTGCTGTTGGCTATTGGGCTACATTTGTTACTATAGCAGCTGAACAGTTTGGTACCAATATTCGCTCTACCGTAACTACTACCGCACCCAATTTTGTGCGTGGCGCATTAATTCCTATCACTTTCCTTTTTGAGTTTTTTGTACACCGTTATCACATCATTCCGGCAGCATTTATTGTAATGGGGGTTTTAACGGCAATTGCCATGATTTCTGTATTGTATTTAAAAGAAAGCTTTAGTAAAGATCTCGATTACCTGGAGGAATAATCAAAAGCAGGCTGGTCGAATCACAGTCAATGTCAATAAAATGTACTATCTAAACATAAATCAGTATAGCTATTTTAATAGCCTTAAATTTGTATGGAAATAAGAAAGAGCCATCATGTTGAAAGAAGAAGTAGCAGCGCGTTATAAGCAAATACAAGATGAGATTTGCCGTGGATTGGAAATTGCCGATGGCAAGGGAAAGTTTGAAGAAGAGCTTTGGGAGCGAAACGGTGGGGGAGGCGGACGTACCCGGATTATGCAAAATGGTGCCATTATTGAAAAAGGTGGCGTAAATTTTTCGGCTGTACACGGTAAATTACCCGAAGCGGTTAAAAAAGCTTTCAATGTAACCGAAGATGACTTTTTTGCAACAGGAGTTTCGATTGTAATTCACCCGAATCATCCGCTGGTGCCAATTATTCACATGAATATCCGTTATTTCGAGCTCAATGAAACAACACGCTGGTTTGGTGGCGGGATTGATTTAACACCACATTATGTTTTTGAAAATGATGCCAGGTTTTTTCACCATAAATTAAAAAATGCCTGTGATGAGTTCAGTGCTGATTTTTACCCAAAATTTAAAACTCATGCCGACGATTATTTCTTTATAAAACACCGTGAAGAAACGCGTGGTATTGGAGGTATTTTTTACGATCGTTTAAAACCTGAAAATACCAATTTAAGCTGGGAACAGATTCTAGATTTCTCTATCAATATAGGCGAAACCTTTCTGCCAATTTACACCGAGTTGATCGACAGGAACCGCGAAAAGGAATTTACTGAGCAACAAAAAGAATGGCAGTATCAGCGCCGGAGCCGTTATGTAGAATTTAACCTGGTTTACGATTCGGGCACTAAATTCGGACTGGAAACCAATGGCCGTATCGAATCAATTTTAATGAGTTTACCGCCACAAGCCAATTGGGGCTATAATGTACAGCCAGCAGCTGGAACAGCAGAATATGAAACTTTACAATTGCTTAAAAAGGGAATAAACTGGATATAGGTTAAGCGATACAATGACTTTTCCCGGACGTATACATTATAAACGTGGACGATTTTAATTAAAACAGCGTTAAATCTGGTACAGCCTCATGAAAACCGGCTTTAAGTTTGCCTGTTCTAAAGTCGTTGACGATGTTATGCGCTAATCGCGTTGGCTCCGGTATCCGATAATTTCCGATGCATTTTTTTATGATTTCAAGACTCTGATCTTGCGTGATTAAATGCCCGGCTGAAACATAAACCGGTGCACAGTTATATTTGGTTCTGAGCAAAAAACCTAGTGTTTCGCCATGACTTTTAATTTCTGCAGTACAGTATTTTTCTGGATTTGGAGAATGATTTTGGCCATATAAAAGGCTTTTTGCACAGCCAATAGTGGCTTGATTTGCCAAAATACCAAAATGAGACGCAACGCCCATGCGTCTGGGATGCAAAATTCCATTACCATCAAGCACGACAACATCTGGCTTATCTGCAATTAATTTCCAAACTTTTAGCAGAGCCGGAACTTCTTTAAAACCCAAAAATCCGGCTTTGTACGGAAAATTAGTTTCATAAGTTTCTAATGCAAAAGATTTTAAAACCATAGCCGGATATTCAAGCAGCACAATTGTTGCGTACATAGTTGTACTGTATTTATTAAAAGAAATGTCAGCGCCGGCAATCGTTGTAATTTTTTTAGCAGGTTGAAATTTTAGCTGTTGGGCAAGTTCAATCTGATAAGTGGTCGCATCCTGGAAACTGTAGTGGTCGTACATAAGTTTAATACAAATTTAGGCAATAATTGTTTAGGTACTATTTTGTCTTATAATTAATATTATGTTAAGTTGTATTCTAACAACACATCCTACCCACTGTAATTAGCTCAAAAATCACAAAATAAATTAATGAATCAGTGCGATATCTTTATGGAATTATAGTTCCTGAAGTTTGCGGTTAAGTTCCTGAACTTTGTCGGTAGCTTTTTTACGGGTGTAAATGTCAAGCAACAGCTGAACAGTTTTTTTATCGTTCGGATTAATTTCGTTGGCACGCTGTAAAGCAAATTGTGCACGGTTAATTAAACCATTATATTGGCTGGCTTTATCGGCTTCGTTCTTTTTTAATGTTTCGTTAGCTGTATTGATGTACGCCAGACTTAGCTGATATAGTGCGTCAAAATAATTTTGATCGGTTGCCAAAGCTTTATCGTAAGCTAAAATCGCGGTAGAATTGTTTCCGCCAACTTGCTGCAGATAACCGTAAAGAAAATACAATAACTTACTGCCTTTTTCGACTTTTAAGTTTTTTTCTATCAATCCTGCAGCCTTAGTATAATTTTCAGTATCGAGTAAAAGATTAATGTAGTCGTTGGTTAAGAAACGGTTAAACGGATTTAATACCAGTCCTTCTTCCAGCGTTCTGATTGCAGTTTCATAATCGGATTTTACCACATACATTTGCGCCATTTTTTGGAAAACTGACGGATTTTTAATGCCGTTCTCTTTGGCCCGTTTAAAATAATTTAAAGATTCGTCATACGATTGAATGTTTAAGGCGCAAATTGCGGTATTTAATGCCAATGTGGTATCGGCAGGAAAATTATTGCTCACTTCCTTTAAATCGGTAAAAGCTTCTTTAAATTCATTATTAAAAAAAGCTTCGTTCGCCTTATCCTGCTTTTTGATCAGAATATTGTGGTCTGATGCTTTAATCAGGCCTGAATTATCGTTGTACCTATCGAGCGATTTAGCTTTAGTCACCGCCTCTACCGCTGTATCATAATATTTATTCGAATTACCCTGATCTGTATCAATTATTGCCGCAAAAGAAGTTAAATAGGATTTAATTGACCAGGTTTCCGTCCAGTTTTTTGTTTTACTGTCTTTCTCAGCCGACTCAATTGATTTTAAACCATCATTAATGATTGCTAGTTGTTTCTTTTGGTCTTCTTTATTGGCAATTGAAGCTTGCAATTTACCAACTGAGTTTCTTGCAATCAGGATTTGGCTTTTTTGAGCTGCAGCGTTAAAAGAGACTAAAGTTAAAGCGATTAATGATATTTTAAAGCAATTCTGCATAGGATAAAGAAATGAGTAAAACTATAATAAACCATAAAAATAGACATAAAAAAAAGAGCCCCGAAATTTCAGAGCTCTTTTTTTAAACGTGATATAAATTATTGTTTAGGTAAAGCATCTAAACGTTTCTTTATTTCGTCGTAGTTTTTAGTGTCGTTTCTGAAAGCGTAAATGGTTTTCAACGTTTCCAATGCACCTGCATTTTTGCTGTCAACCTCTAGTGCTTTTTTGTAGAAAGGAAGCGATTTATCTAACAAAGCGTTCATTTTTGTAGTTACTTCGTTAAATTCTTTTACTTTTTTCTGATCGATTTTATTTCTATCTCCCTGTAATTTTAAAGCCTGACTGAAATAAATGTTACCTAATAAAACCTGATAATTTGCATTGTTAGGCTCTTTTGTTGCCAAAGCCACTAACATTTGCTCCGATTTTGCAGCATCACCCCTATCAATATAAATTTGAGTTTCTGTTTTGATCCAATCTGTATTTTCAGGGAATTTAGCAGTTGCTTCTTTAATTACAGCTAAAGCTGCAGTTGTATCTTTCTGCTTGCTTAAAATGGTGCTGATAATTTCAGAATACAAATCTTTAGATTGTGGCGCGTTAAAAGCGATTACTTTTTTAAATTGAGTAATCATACCCGGATAATCTTCAATGGTTCTTGCTGCAATACCTGCATTTAAATACATTGAAGTATCCTGTGGGTTAATTTCGGTTGCCTGAACGAATTTCTGGTAAGCTGTTTTGAAATCTTTTTTGTTGTAAGCAATAACACCACCGTTTCTAACTGCATTAATTACGTTGGTTTCAGCTAAATTGATATTATCTTTCTCTGCACCTTTAGTATCCAGTTTTTTGGCTTCAACAATCGCTTCTCTTGCAATTTTTAAGTTAGCATCTGCATTTGTAGTGCTTACAGAGTCTAAAATTGCTGCAGAAGATGCGAAAAGCGCACGGTATGACCATGCTTCCGGCATTACTTTAGATTTTTCATCAGCAATGGCTTTATCGGTGTGGGCCAGGCCTTTTGCTAAAGCATCTAGTTTTTTGGCTAATGGAGTTGAAGCATTAGACGATGTTAGCTGGAATAAGCCCCAATCGTTTCTTGCTGCTGAAACTTCGCTTTTCTGAGCAAAAGCAGCGCTTACTGCACCTGCCAGAAATATACTTAGAAATACTCTTTTCATAATTTTTATTCTAATCTTAATTTTAGTTAATTTTCTTCCGTTTCGTTATCTGAATCATCATCTTCGTCAGCATCATCAGCTTCTGGTGTAGTATCGGCTTCCAGTTCTTCGCCATCAACTACAACACTTTCTAAATCAACTGTTTCTTCTTCATCTTCCTCGTGGTCGATTTTGGTTACCGATGCAATTTCGTCGTCGCCTTTTAGTGAGATTAAGCGTACCCCTTGTGTTGCGCGTCCCATAACCCTTAAAGCTGATACCGGAATCCGGATAACAATACCTGAACGGTTAATAATCATCAAATCCTCGCTATCAGTAACGTCTTTAATCGAAACTAATTGTCCGGTTTTTTCGGTAACGTTAATGGTTTTTACACCTTTACCACCACGGTTGGTTACACGGTAATCTTCAATATCGGTACGTTTTCCGTAACCTTTTTCTGATACTACCAACACCGTAACATCAGGATTGTTTACAGCAATCATGCCAACTACTTCATCCTGATCGTGTGCAAGTCTTACTCCACGTACTCCGGTAGCGGTTCTACCCATCGGACGAACAGTTTTTTCGTTGAAACGGATAGCTCTGCCTGAACGTAAAGCCATTACAATTTCGCTGTCTCCATTGGTTAAACAAGCTTCTAACAATACATCACCTTCGTTAATGTTGATGGCGTTAATACCATTTACACGCGGACGTGAATAAGCTTCAAGAGAAGTTTTCTTAATAGTACCTTTTTTGGTACACATAATAATAAAGTTGTTCTCTAAGTACTCCTGGTCTTTCAGGTTTTTAACCTTGATGTATGCTTTGATTTTTTCTTCTTTCGGGATATTGATAATGTTCTGGATAGCCCTTCCCTTGCTGGTACGCGAACCTTCCGGAATTTCGTAAACCCTTAACCAGAAACACCTTCCGGCTTCGGTAAAGAACAGCATATAGTTGTGGTTTGTGGCCACCAACATGTGTTCGATAAAGTCTTCGTTTCTTGAAGTACTGCCTTTTGACCCTTTTCCGCCTCTACCCTGCGCTTTAAATTCGGTTGCAGGCGTACGTTTAACGTAACCTTCGTGCGAAATGGTAATTACTACCTCTTCGTCGTCGATGAAATCTTCCATGCTCATATCTTCAGCAGAGTGAACAATGGTGGTTTTACGTGCATCACCGAATTTTTGTTTTACTTCTTCCAATTCATCCTTAATGATTTGCATCCTTAAGCCTTCATCAGCCAAAACAGATTTCAAATATTCGATGGTTTTCATCAGTTCAGCATATTCTTCTTTAATCTTATCGCGTTCTAGTCCTGTTAAACGACGTAAAGTCATATCGAGGATTGCGCGTGCCTGAAGATCGCTTAAACCGAATTTTTCCATCAACCCTACGCGGGCTTCTTCCGGAGTTTCAGAAGCACGGATTAATTTAATTACTTCGTCTAAATGATCTAAAGCAATTAAATAACCTTCTAAAATGTGAGCACGTTTTTCGGCTTCAGCTAATTCAAATTTGGTACGTCGAACAACAACATCGTGGCGGTGGTCTACGAAATGTACAATTAAATCTTTAAGATTTAGCATTTGCGGACGGCCTTTTACCAGTGCAATATTATTTACACTGAAAGATGTTTGTAACGCAGTATATTTATATAAGTTGTTTAATACGATAGAGGCATTGGCATCGCGTTTAATTTCATACACGATACGGATACCATCTTTGTTCGATTCGTCTTTAATATTCGAAATACCTTCCAGTTTTTTCTCGCCAACCAATTCAGCAGTACGCTCAATCATTTGTGCTTTATTTACCTGATAAGGGATTTCGGTAACAATAATTACCTCGCGGTCTTTGATGTTTTCGATTTCGGCTTTGGCGCGCATTACAATACGGCCACGACCAGTTTCAAAAGCCTCTTTTACACCGGTATAACCATAAATGATACCACCGGTAGGAAAATCAGGAGCTTTTACAAACTTCATTAATTCTTCTATAGTGATTTCGCGGTTATCGATATAATTAATTACACCATCTATAGCCTCAGTTAAGTTATGCGGCGCCATGTTGGTGGCCATACCTACTGCAATACCGCTTGATCCGTTAACTAAAAGATTCGGTATTTTTGAAGGTAAAACCGTTGGTTCCTGTTCGGTATCATCGAAGTTTAACTGAAAATCTACTGTATCCTTATTAATATCAGCAACCATTTCTTCAGCCAGTTTACTAAACCTGGCCTCGGTATAACGCATTGCAGCCGGAGAGTCACCATCAATGTGGCCAAAGTTTCCTTGTCCATCTACCATTGGATAACGCAAACTCCAATCCTGAGCCATACGAACCATTGTGAAATAAACAGATGCATCACCATGTGGGTGGTACTTACCTAAAACCTCACCCACAATACGGGCAGATTTTTTGTAAGGCTTACCGCTGGTTACACCCAGGCCCAACATACCGTATAAAACACGGCGGTGTACTGGTTTTAATCCATCGCGTACATCAGGCAAAGCCCTTGATACGATTACCGACATTGAATAATCAATGTAGGCCGATTTCATCTGCTCTTCTATGTTAATTTGAATGATTTTGTCGTTCTGCTGATTCTCTAAATCTTCTGCCATAAATTATTATTCTCGTTGTTTAAAAACGATATTTAAAAAAGGTGTTATTATAACCTTGCGAATTTAACAAAATTATGCCGAAATAAGGCATTGTGGAAAAGTTTTGAGCTTTGATTAGGGTTTTGAATCTCCGTATTGTTTTTAATTCTCTGTAGACCAGTTTAAGCGCTTTTGTATATTTTACAGATTTCACAAAAAACTTAAGATTTTGAGTAGCTTGTAGAGAACTAAAATTGAGTTTCTGACCTAATTCTGATACTTTTGCGCTTCAACCTTTATACTATGGCAAACGAAAAGAAATCGGCAATGAGTTTCATTATGGTTACCCTCCTGATTGATTTTACAGGTTTTGGGATCATTATTCCGGTTTTACCGAAATTAATACAGGATTTTACGGGCGGTGGCTTTGGCCTGGCGGCCGAGTATGGTGGTTGGTTAACGCTTGCCTATGCATCAGTACAATTTATATTCTCGCCCATAATTGGAGCACTAAGTGATCGTTTTGGCCGTCGGCCGGTTTTATTAAGCTCTTTGTTTGGCTTGGGCATCGATTATATTTTCCTGGCTTTTGCTCCTTCCATGATCTGGTTATTTGTGGGGCGCATTATAGCAGGTATTACCGGCGCAAGTTTTACTACCGCACAAGCTTATATTGCAGATATATCTGCTCCTGAAAAAAGGGCGCAAAACTTTGGTTTAGTTGGTGCAGCTTTTGGTGTGGGCTTTATTTTAGGTCCGGTATTAGGTGGTGCATTTAGTCATTTTGGCACCCGGGTTCCTTTTATGGTAGCAGCAGGCTTATCCTTAATCAACTGGCTTTATGGTTATTTTATTTTACCAGAATCTTTACCGGTAGAAAAACGGCGCGCTTTTGAATGGAAAAGAGCAAACCCAATAGGTTCGTTACGTAGTATTGGTAAGTATCCGGCCTTGATAGGTTTAATGGCCACTTTATTTTTGTTGTATTTCTCCAGTCATTCTGTACAATCTAACTGGACTTTTTATACCATGGAGAAATTTAACTGGGATGCTTCTTGGGTAGGTTATTCGCTGGGTTTTGTGGGTTTGGTAATTGGTGTGGTGCAAGGTGGCTTAATTCGGATCATTCTGCCTAAAATAGGCGAAAAGAAAGCGGTTTATTTTGGCTTGATGTTATATGTAATCGGCTTTGTAGCCTTCGCTTTTGCCACAAAGGGCTGGATGATGTTTGCTTTTATGCTGCCATATGGTTTGGCCGGAATTGGTGGGCCTGCTATGCAAGGTTTAATTTCCAATCAGATTCCTGCAAATGCGCAAGGCGAAATGCAGGGTGTTTTAACTGGTTTGCAGAGTTTGGCTGCGATATTCGCACCATGGGTTATGACACATATATTTGCTTATTTTATTGAAGGAAAAGCTCCGGTTTATTTTCCGGGTGCTCCATTTATACTCAGTGCTGTTTTAACTTTGATCGGGTTGTTTATTGCTTTGAGGTCGTTGAAGAAATATCATTAAATTGTTTTCCCGCAGATTTTAGAGGATTAACAGCAGATAAAATTACACTATCGTCTGTGAGCGCTCCGCGAAATCAGCGGGAAATAAAAAGGTTATAACAACTCATTCGCCAGGTTGGCCAGTTCGCTTCTTTCGCCTTTATGCAAGGTAATGTGCGCATAAAGCGGATGGTTTTTGGCGTTTTCTATTAAATACGACAGCCCATTGCTTTCCGAATCTAAATAAGGTGTATCGATCTGGTAAATATCCCCGGTAAATACAACTTTGGTATGCTCTCCTGCCCTCGAAATAATGGTTTTAACTTCGTGTGGGGTTAAATTCTGCGCTTCGTCAATGATAAAGAAGATCTTAGTCAGCGTTCTGCCGCGTATAAAAGCCAGGGGTGCTATTGCTATTTTCTCGGTATTGATCAGTTCATCGATCTTTTCCGACATTTTATGGTCGCCGATAAATTGCTCTTTTATAAAACGGAGATTATCCCAGATCGGCGCCATAAAGGGATCTGTTTTCGATTTGGCATCGCCAGGCAAAAAACCGATATCCTTATTGCTTAACGAAACAATGGGGCGGGTAACGTAAATCTGCCTGAAGTTTTTACGCTGTTCCAATGCGCTGGCTAAAGCAAGCAAAGTTTTCCCGGTTCCGGCATTGCCCTGTATGCTTACCAGTTTAATATTTGGATCGAGCAGTGCATGTATGGCAAAAGCCTGCTCTATATTTTTGGGCTTGATTTTGAATACGGGGCTGGTAGAAACTGCCGAAATGGTTTTTAAGCTATTGTTGTAAAATACACTGGCACTTTTCCGTTTATTTTTTAGAATATAGAAGTGGTTGGCATTTTTAGCAGGTAGTCCGATATCGCTGGCATTAATAAAAGGTTGCTGTTTTACAGCTTCAATAATTTCAGTCGAAAAATCATGCAGTTCAGTTTTGCCGGCATATAATTCATCTACATTTTTAATTTTACCGGTTTCGTAATCTTCGGCGTTTAACGATAAGGCTTTGGCTTTTAGCCTCAGGCAGATATCTTTTGATACCAGTACAACGCGCTTATCGGGATGTTCGGCCTTTAAACTTAAAGCAGCATTTAAAATTTTATGGTCGGTTTTGCCCTTGCCGTAAACCTCTTCGGCATTTACAGCGAGCGGTATTTCGTTCAGAATCACTTTAAATTTACCCGAATTGGCTTTTTTAAGGGGAGTCCAGTCGCTGATGAGCTTTTGTTTAGCCGTTTCATCGATCAGGCGGATAAAGCTTCTGGCTTCGAAATTACGGGTGTCGTTACCGCTTTTAAAATTATCCAGTTCTTCGAGCACCTGGATTGGAATGGCCACATCATGCTCGTGGAAATTGTTAATTGCATCATGATCGTACAGGATTACGGAGGTATCCAAAACGAAAATTTTCTTTGTTAAACCGGGATCTGCTTTATCTTTTTTGGCCATAAAGTAAATTTAAGGTTTTAGCCATAATAAGCCGAAGGTTTGCCCTTCTTTTTTAGTTCCCAATTTGTTATTGATGTTGGGCGCTATCATTATATTGCCAAAGTACATTGATAATTTTCCAGGAGCCATTTAGTTTAACCAGGTGCATGTAATCCACCCATTCATCAGCAAGTAGCTTTAGTGAAGCAGTTCTGTCTGAGACATCAAGAAATTTTAGGTCTTTCCTGGGGGTGGCTGGAAATTTGTCGCCCTTCTTGTTATAGCTTTCAGCCAGCAAAATCATTGATTCTGCTGAAGTTTCGCGCACATAATCTTTTCCCGTAGCCTTATCTTTCCAAAAAGTTCGTTTAACCAGGCGTGGGTGTAAAGCCTGTTCCATTTGTTTAGGATTGGGCTTGTGTTGCGATTCAATATAATCAAGGGCAGCGCGTTTAATGGCTAAACTATCTTGTGTAGTTTGTGCGAAACATGCTGTGGTTCCTAAAAGTAAGATGCTTAAACTGATGATGTACTTCATGGCGTTAATGTGCTATATGCTTTAAAATAAGTAACTTGTTATTGTTCAGGGTAAATATATTCATTTCAAGATTTCTGATGCGCCATTTATTTGCAGCAAAATGTCAATTTTTAAGCCCTTCCCTTTTCCTGAAAGATAAAAAAACGATAAAATTTTTTAATTCAAAAAAATAAACGTTAATTAGACGATTATTTATTGTTATGAGCACAGCAAACTATGTAATAGGTGTAGATTACGGGACGGATTCTGTTCGTTCGGTTTTAGTCGATACCGCTAACGGGAAAGAAATTTCGGCCTCTGTTTTTCTTTATCCGCGATGGCAAAAAGGTTTATATTGTAAACCTGCTATTAATCAATTCAGGCAGCATCCGCTAGATTATATTGAAGGTTTGGAATACACCATCAAGCAGTGTATAGAAAAAGCCGGTGGTGCAGAAATTGCGCGCCTGGTGAAGGGAATTTCTGTCGATACTACAGGTTCGAGTCCGGTGGCAGTTGATGCAAGCGGTACTCCCCTGGCCTTAACCCCAGGTTTTGAAGAAAACCCTAACGCCATGTTTGTGTTATGGAAAGATCATACCGCAGTAAAAGAAGCGGCAGAAATTAATGAGCATGCTACCAAATTCAAAACGAATTATTTAAAATACGTAGGTGGAATTTATTCATCTGAATGGTTTTGGGCTAAACTTTTACGCACCTTAAGGGTCGATTCGGCGGTTAAGAAGAACGCCCAATCGTGGGTAGAGCATTGCGACTGGGTTCCGTTTTTACTTTGTGGCGGCAAAGATGTGGCTACAATGAAACGCAGCCGCTGTGCCGCCGGGCACAAAGCTTTATGGGCAGAAGAATTTAACGGTTTGCCGCCAGAAGATTTCTTTAGCAGCCTCGATCCGCTTCTGGCAGGCTTTAGAGCTAAATTATTTAACGATACCGATACTTCTGATGTTGCTGCAGGGACTTTATGTGCCGAATGGGCTGATAAGTTAGGTTTAAATACGGATGTGGTAATCGGTGTAGGTGCTTTTGATGCGCACATGGGAGCCGTTGGGGGGCAGATTGAGCCCTATTATTTAAGTAAAGTAATGGGTACAAGTACCTGCGATATATTGGTGGCACCAAACGAAGATTTACATGGTAAACTGATTAACGGTATTTGCGGACAGGTAAACGGTTCGGTAATACCGGGAATGGCTGGTTTAGAAGCCGGGCAATCGGCTTTTGGTGATGTATATGCCTGGTTTAAAAATTTAATCAGCTGGCCATTAAATAGTTTATTAACAGAATCTGAACTGATAGATGAAGCTACAGCACTGGCTTTAAAAGAAGAGCTTGAAGCCAAGATTATTGCCAATTTAAGTAAGCAGGCCGACGCTTTGGAAGACGACGATTATGCAGAGCTGGCTGTTGACTGGTTAAACGGCCGAAGAACACCTGATGCCAATCAGGAACTTAAAGGCGCTATAACCGGTTTAGGCCTGGGTACCGATGCCCCAAGGTTTTTCCGTGCATTGGCAGCAGCAACCTGTTTCGGGGCTAAAGCCATTGTAGATCGTTTTATTGAACAAGGAGTACCTGTAAAAGGGATTATTGGAATCGGCGGAGTAGCTAAAAAATCGACTTACATTATGCAGATGATGGCTGATGTATTAGAAATGCCAATCAGGATTCACCGTTTTGAGCATACCTGCGCTTTAGGTGCGGCCATGTTTGCTGCAGTTGCTGCAGGAGTTTATCCAAATATTGAGGCTGCCATGGCTGCTATGGGAACTGGTTTTGAAAAAGAATATCAGCCCAATGTGAAGAAACAAAAGCTTTATCGCCAGCATTACCAGCAATATTTAGGTTTGGGCCGTTACCTGGAGAAATACAATAAAAAAGACGTAAAACCATATTTATCATGAGCAACTATCAGGATATAAAACTGCAGGCCTACGAGGCCAATATGCAGTTGCCCAAACTGGGGCTGGTACTTTTTACTTTTGGTAACGTAAGCGCTGCCGACCGTGCTAAGGGTGTATTTGCCATTAAACCGAGCGGTGTACCTTATGATGATTTAACACCTGAGAAAATGGTGATTGTGGATTTTGATGGTAACACGGTTGAAGGCAACCTTCGTCCCTCTTCTGATACCCAAACACATGCTGTGTTGTACAAACACTGGGAAAATATTGGTGGTGTAGTACATACCCACTCTACTTATGGTACGGCGTGGGCGCAGGCACAAAAAGCCATCC
Source organism: Sphingobacteriaceae bacterium (assembly GCA_965284455.1). GTDB lineage: Bacteria > Bacteroidota > Bacteroidia > Sphingobacteriales > Sphingobacteriaceae > Pedobacter. Next base: position 1,532,733 of record OZ260086.1, on the reverse strand, counting down.
CGATTTTTGGTACTACCCATGCCGACCATTTAACGGTTGATATTCCCTGCGCCCCTCCCATGGATGATGCCATGATTAAAGGCAATTATGAATATGAAACGGGTTTCCAGATTATAAACCATTTTGAAAGTTTGGGTTTAAGCCATAAAGAGGTAGAAATGATTTTAGTGGGCAACCACGCTCCTTTTACCTGGGGAAAAACTGCCGAAAAAGCGGTTTACAACAGCGCGGTGTTAGAAGCAGTTGCACAGATGGCCTTATTAACGCAGCAAATTAATGCACAGGCACCGAGGTTAAAAGACTCGCTGATTGAGAAGCATTATGAACGCAAGCATGGAGCCGGTGCTTATTACGGACAGAAGTAGCTCGTTCGCAGTTATGAGTCTCCTAACTGAAACTGAACAAAAAATAAGAAACCTCACAGGTTTATAAAACCTGTGAGGTTTAATTGAATAAATTAAAAACAACATAAACAGTAATGATTGATTTAAAAAAATTACAGGTTTGGTTTATTACCGGTACACAGCATTTGTACGGCGAAGAAACCTTAAAACAAGTGGCAGCACACGCACAACAAGTTGCTGATTCGTTAAACAAGAATGGAAATATCTCGGTTTCAGTAGTGTACAAACCGATTGTGAAAACTACCGAAGAGATTTTTGAAACTTTACAGCAAGCCAATATCGATGAGAATTGTATTGGGGTAATTACCTGGATGCACACTTTCTCGCCTGCTAAAATGTGGATCAGAGGCTTAAATGTGTTGCAAAAACCTTTGCTGCATTTACATACTCAGTTTAACCGCGATATTCCGTGGAATACGATTGATATGGATTTTATGAACCTGAACCAAAGTGCACATGGCGACCGCGAATTCGGTTTTATGGTTTCGCGTATGCGTAAAGACCGTAAAGTAGTGGTGGGGCACTGGCAGGATGAAGAGGTAGCGAAACAGATTGATACCTGGTGCAGGGCTGCTGCAGGCTGGAACGATTGGCAAGGCGCTAAATTTGTGCGTTTTGGCGATAACATGCGCTTTGTAGCCGTAACAGATGGCGATAAGGTTGAAGCAGAAATGAAATTCGGTTTCTCGGTTAATACTTATGGCATTGGCGATTTAGTGGCTGTGATTAATGGAGTTGGTGAAGATGCTATTCAGGATTTGCTAAAAGAGTACGAGGCTACTTACGAGATGGCTGATGATTTGAAGGCTGGTGGTGCCAGACATCAATCGGTTTATGATGCAGCCAAAATTGAATTGGGTTTGCGAAAATTCCTTGTTGACGGTGGTTTTAAGGGTTTCTCTGATACTTTTGAAGATTTACATGGAATGATTCAGTTGCCCGGTATTGCTGCCCAACGCTTAATGGCCGATGGTTATGGGTTTGCCGGCGAGGGAGACTGGAAAACAGCTGCTTTGGTACGTGCCTGTAAAGTAATGGGAGCTGGTTTACCTGGTGGAAATGCTTTCATGGAAGATTATACTTATCATTTCGATCCTTCAAATGCATTAGTTCTAGGTTCGCACATGCTGGAGGTTGATGCCAGCTTAGCATCAGGAAAAGCGAGTTTAGAAGTGCATCCATTGGGTATTGGTGGTAAAGCCGATCCTGCACGTTTGGTGTTTAACGTAGGTGCTGGTGATGCCTTAAATGCATCGTTAATTGATATGGGCAACCGTTTCCGTTTACTGGTAAACGAGGTTAAAGCGGTTGAAGCTGAAAATGACCTGCCTAACCTACCTGTTGCACGCGTACTTTGGAAACCACTACCTGATATGAAAACGGGTTGCGCGGCATGGATTTACGCTGGAGGTGCCCACCATACAGCATACAGTCAGAATTTAACTACGGAGCACTTATCAGATTTTGCCAACATCGCAGGATTAGAATACATAAACATAGGTGCGGATACCAAAATCAATCAGTTTAGAAATGAACTGCATTGGAATGAGGTTTTTTATAAAGGTTAAGCAACAAAGCGCTCGATAATGTTAAAGCCGATAATGATCTAAATTATCGGCTTTTTTATGCGTATGGTTCGGCAGCGATACAATCGCTGTTCTCTTGCATCCGCGTTACAAACGCGGACGATGGTTTTTTATTTACTCCCCAATCTTTGCCATAGCCTTAATTACGCCGTTTTTTGGATCTAACCAGCTTTCGAAGTTATCTTTAATCTCGTCAAAATTAACCTGATGGGTGATATAAGTGGCAGGTTTAACCAAACCTGCTTTCATAGATTGAATTACATGCTCAAAATCAACTATGGTAGCATTTCTGCTGCTCATTAAGGTCGATTCGCGCTTGTGGAATTCGGGGTGATTAAAAATTAAATCTCCTTTTTGCAGGCCAATTAATACAAATCTGGCTCCGTGGGCCATGTAATGAATGGCATTGTTTATGGCTTTTTGATTACCTGTTGCATCGATTACCACAGTTGGCATATCGCCATTGGTAATCTGACTTAACTGCTCCGTCACATCAGGCGATAAGGCATTGATGGTGTGTGTAACGCCTAATTTTTCTTTACAGAACTTCAGGCGGTCATCATTTATGTCGAGTGCAATTACCTGTGCGCCGGCAATACGGGCAAATTCCATTGTTCCCAAGCCGATTGGACCAGCTCCTATTACCAGCACAAATTCGCCAGGCTGCACCTCTGCCCTGCGCACCCCGTGAGCACCAATGGCCAGAGGTTCTACCAAAGCAAGTTCATCATAACTCAAGCCTTCGCCATGCAAGAGCGTACGCGATGGCACAGTTAAATATTCGCGCATACCACCATCTACATGCACACCGCAAACCTGCATTTTAACACAGCAATTGGGTTTGTGCATGCGGCAGGCAATACATTTGCCGCAATTAAAATACGGAATAAAGGTAACGGCCTCTCCTATTTTAAAATCGCTTCTGCCATCAATTGCAACCAGCTCGCCCGAAAGCTCGTGCCCTAAAATGCGTGGGTAATTGAAGAAAGGTTGTGTGCCTTCAAATGCATGTAAGTCGGTACCACAAATGCCAATTCTCTTTATTTTAATAATGGCCTGGTCTTTTTGAAGTTCAGGTTTTTCAGTTTCTGAATATTCGAAAGTGCCAGGGGTTGTACAGGTAAGGGTTTTCATTTATTGTTGGTTAATGGTATATTTTGGTTAATTGTTGGCATAAACTGCAAACTAAAAACTGTCAACTGATTACGCGTTTGCCAAAGCTCTGTCTAAGTGCACATATCCGCCATCTACATGGATGATTTGTCCGGTGGTGTGGCTGGATTTGTTTGACATTAAAAAAACGGTCATATTCGCAATTTCTTCAGCGGTTGTCATTCTGTTTTCTAAAGGGATTTTAGCTGTAATTTCGTTTAACTTTTCCTGTGCATCTGTCAGGGTTTCGATCCAGGTTTCGTAGGCCGGTGTCCAGCATTCGGCTACTACCACCGCATTTACCCTGATTCCATATTTTAAGAGTTCTACCGCCCACTCGCGGGTTAATGCATTTCTACCACCATTGGCTGCTGCATAGGCAGAGGTGTTTCCCTGACCGGTTTCGGCAGTTTTTGAAGTAATATTTACAATGGCTCCTTTACTTTTAATTAATTCGGGCAAGGCATGATGTGCCATTAAGTAGTAATGTACTACGTTTTTGTGCAGTGAAGCCATAAAGCCTTCATAATTTCCGCTTTCGAGGCCTACCCCATCATTTACGCCTGCATTGTTCACCAAACCATCTATCCTGCCAAATTTAGCTACGATTTGTGCAACTACTTTTTCGCAATCTTCAGGGCGGGAAAGTTCGGCTACAAACTGTTCGGCTTTTTTGCCTTGTGCAGTAATTTCGTCAACCACTTTCTGGTTGTCTTCAGCCTTTCTGCCTACAATTACGGCAATGGCATCTTCCTTAGCAAATACTTCTGCAATACTGCGGCCAATCCCTTTGGCAGCGCCGGTAATGATAATAACTTTTTCTTTTAACTGTAAATCCATATTTGTTTTCTTTTTTGCCACAGATTTCACAGATAAACACAGATTATGTTTTTTATATAGAAATCTGTGTTCATCCTTTTTATCTGTGGTTATTCATATTAATAATATCTAGCTTCCTCGATTCGGGTAGTACCTTCAAATCAATCAACTTTCCGTCCTTTAAAGTTCCTTCTACCATAGTTTGGTATGGTGCATGCAATTTAAAATGTACATCCCACTCTTTCGGCCAGGCTGGAAAAAGGTAAATCTGTTTTCCATCTGCCTGCAAAAGCATTTCCTGTAAGCCAATCATTCCGGAGCCGCCCCAATTGTGATCGGGTGTCCAGTCGAAGCCAGGACCCCAAAAGGCAGGAAATCTTCGCCCTGAGTCTTTTAATTTCAAGGCTATTAATTTGGATGCTTCTTCGGTTAAACCTAATCTGGCCGCAAAAATGTTATCCTGTTTCCATCCTACATGACTGCGAAATTTAAGCACATCGGTATCGTATTTAAAGGTATTGATGGCGGTATCTAAACCGGGCTTCCCGATGCCATAAATGCCCCAGGGGTAAACCGGATATAGTTGCGGACTTTCTACATTATTGATCCTTTCCCAAAGTTTCGCAGGGGCAATGGTAGTATGTCCGTCAAATGTTCTAAAATTGATTGGTGGAATGGTTTTTAGCATGGCTGTCCATTCGTTACGTTTATTTTCGGTTATGCCAGGCCATTCAACCAGGCGCTGGAGTACCGTTTTAAGTGCTGCAATGGTTGAGGTTGAGTTGTAAGCCATTTTATAGGTTTCGGTTCCTGAACCGGGATATAAAACCAAATGTCCCTCGCCATCAAGTGTTTTAATTCCACGTTGTTTGGCTAAATAAGTATAATGCTCTTTAAAGAACGTTAGTGAGCTTTCAATCAATGGCAGGTACTGCTCTATATTCCGGTTGTCATAACGGTTGGTTTCGAGGATCATCATACAGAACTCCAGGACGGTATCCCATTCATATTCGAGCCAGGCATTATATTCCACACCTTTATCAAAATCAGCCGGACGTTTCCAGCCATACTCTGCAGGATTTGGTAAACCAAAGTTTTCTAACTGCTCGGTAAAGCTCGCTCCCTTATGTCCCCAGGAAGCTTCAGTTCTGATCTCGGCGTTGCGGAGTAAATTGAGATAAAAATCGAACTGCGGTGTCATCATATCGAAATCACCACTTTTAAGCATAGGCCAGTAAACCAAACGCTGATTTTGTGCGGTATGGGTGCCTCCTCCCCAATTTCTGAAATCGGGCGAATATTTTAAAGCCGTATCGGTAAGCTGGGGATCGAAAGTGAATAATCCGCCGTTAAATTTAGTGGGATATTTTCCGAATGCATTACAGCCTAGCATGTAGCGGAGAAGCTGATAGTTTTTAGCCGATTGGTTAGCGGCTTCATCTTTAGCGTGTATGTAAATAAAACTTTTGTTCCAGTAATTGTTCCACCATTTAATGCTGGCCAGCTGGTCGTTTTTTGCGCTTTGGACAAGGGTGTTTAGTTCCTTTTCCCAGTTTTCAATAGCTGTAGTTTTACTGGTCTGTAGGGTAATAGTGAGGTGTTCTCCTGAAGTTGGTTTTTTACTTTTAAGGCTCCAGGCCTTAAAGGGGGTGCTCAAATAAGTTCCATTGTAATTTCCAGCTACTACCATATTATGTCCCTGTATTGAACCGCCAAAAACAAGGTTTTTTAATGGGTTAAACAGTTCGGTTTTTCTATCTTCCAGCCCCTGCTGCCTTACGGCCACATCGAATACAGTTTCTGCTTTGTTTTGGTGGTAAAACAGTACACGGTTTTGCTTAAAGGCTATTTCATCTTTAAGGGTTTTTACTATGCCTTGTGGTGCCCATTTGTATGAGTTCTGATTGTTCTCCTTACCTTTTGTAATCCGGTCTTCAAAACGCCAGCTTTCATAATTGGCGGTAGTTGTAATTTTGGCACTCGATTGAATCTCTATGTGAACGATGGGTTTAAAAACATCAGCCCAAACCTTGATTTCACTTTTAATTTTTCCATTGGCTCCTGATAGCCTGGCATAACCATCTTTCAAAACCAGTTCTTGTTTAAAAGTCTGGCCATCAAACGGATTCGGGCTGAACTGGAGTTTTATTCGACCAAGTTTTAACAGGGTATTGTTTTCATCGAAGGTTCCGCTGCGGGAAAGGTACAGGTAAACTTCGCCTTTTTCTACCCAGAGGTTTAAACCGATATCGCCACCGCCAACCGGCATAGATTCAGCTGAATTATGGCTCTGAGTAGTCCATACCACGTTAGCTGATTCTTTTTCTTGTGAAAAAGCAGCTTGTGAAGTTAACCACAAAGGTACAAAGAGCATCAAGGCAAGTTTTTTAGTTTCAAGGTGCATTATTTTCGACCACCTTGGGCATCTAAGACCACCTGAGGAATGGTTTAAAAATATTGACCATATATGGCGCATAAACACATTTAAGTTCATTAATGAAATACTTTGTAGCCTTAATGTCTTTGTTGTTAAACTCATCTTTATTGCTCCCAATTATCAGTACGGAAAGAGGAAACCGGCAGGCCATCATTCCCAAATAAATCGCCGTTTACAAAATCTTTAAAGGCATAACGCACCGCTACTGGTATTTTTACCTCCTCGGCCGAAACGGTTACACTGCTGCCTTTTATCGCTGCTTTGGCTGGATAAAATTTCTGGTCCACGCCTGCAATCTCAAATAAAGATAAAGTTTTACCAAATGAAGTTAATCCGTTAGGCACATTTTGAAATTTAATGGTGGCAGTGTTTTTTTCAATACTTACCGACTCGTACATCGGGCTAAGCGCACCAAAGCCTTTGATGCCATAAGTTTGGGCCAAGGCCAGATAAGCAAGCCTTTCGCCACCCTGTTTTTTATTCGCAGGGTGAATAGATTTTTCTTCTCCAATATCCATTAAAACCGCCATTCCACTATGTGGGATTTTGCTGAGTGATTTGCGCTGGGCATCTCTTAAAAAAGCAGAATTATAATTGGTGCCCGGTTTGGCTATTAATGAATAATTGTAGGGTGCAATTTGCGCGTAGTAAAACGGAAATTCGCCGTTATCCCAGTGTTGGCGCCAGCTCGAAACCATGGCCGGGAATAAATCTTCGTACCGCTGTGGCCGTTCGTAATTGGATTCGCCCTGATACCAGATGGCACCCTTAATGCCATAACCCATAACCGGATAAAGCATGCCGTTGTATAAAGTAGTTGGTGTTCTGCTTACTTCTTTAATGGAATCTCCTTTTGCAGGGATTTTAACTTCTGTAAAGGGTTTTAAATCGTCTGGCGACATCCATGCCTCGATAGTAGAACCGCCGTAACTATCGTTGATTAAACCAATGGGTACATGCAACATTTCGCTTAACAGCGAGCCGAAATAATAAGCTGTGGCGCTGAAATTCGAAACGGCTTCTGGCTCCGATAATTTCCATTGTGAAGGTTTGCTGTTTTCCTGCCTTTCTGTTATGGATGAACGCGGTACAGTGTATAACCTGATGTTCTGGTTTGAAGAATTTAAAATCATTTCGTTTGATCCGATTATGGGTTGGCTTTTAAAGCCTTTCATGGGCATTTCCATGTTAGACTGGCCTCCACAGAACCAAACCTCGCCAATCAGGATGTCTTTCAGCACGAGTTTTTCGCCATCATTCAGTTCAATTTCGTATGGTCCGCCTGCTGAAGGGGTAGCCACTTTAACTTTCCATTTCCCAGCCTGATCTGAAGTTGCGGTATAGCTTGATTTGTTCCAGGAAGTTAAAATTTTAACTTTACTTGCGGGTTTTGCCCAGCCCCATATGGCTACATTGCTTTGCTGCTGTAGCACCATGTGATCGGTAAAAATGGATGCGGGCTTTACCGTAGCGGAGGCAATGCTACTGCAAAGGCTTAGGAAAAGTATCAGTTTTAATTTCATTGTTGTGTTATTTGTTAGTCGTCACCCTGAATTCATTTCAGGGTCTCATTGAAATAAGAGATGCTGAAATAAATTCAGCATGACGGAATTATAGATTAACGACTCAGCGGCAACCAAACCGACATTTCTGAATGGCCCCGGTTGCCCCAGGCAAAGTATGGTACCAGTTTTAATGTTGTTACTGTATTTTTATCATCAATGGGTTTGTAAAGTACATTTTTCCAGTTGTTAGGCGCTACAATTTTAGCGGTACCCGTTAATGCCATCACCCTCGCTCCATCGATATCCATGGTTTGGGCTTCAAACTTAGTAGAGGCGGGTACAATAGCATTGAAAATACTTTTGCCGGGTAAATCGGTCGATTCTAAACAATATACCACCGGGCCACGCTTTACCGCCACTTGATTGCGGTTTTCTTCTACCAGCGGATTGGCTTCAATCAATACAGCTTCCATTGGTAAATTTAAATCAATACTATCGCCTTTTTTCCAAACGCGGTTAATCTCTGCATAGCTACCCGGAACTACTGCTACCGGTTCAGCTTTACCGTTAATGATGATTTTTGCATCGTGTGTCCAGGCGGGGATTCTTAAAAAGATCGAATATGCTTTGCCGGCACTTTCTTTCATCGTGATTTTAATCTTCCCGTCCCAGGGATAATCGGTTTCTTGGGTTAAGGAAACCTTACTTCCATCAGCCAGTGTAGTACTTAAGTTGTTGCCACCATATAAATTGAACCACAGTCCTTTATCGGAAACACTGTAGGCATAATCGCTCACTTCGGCAATGGTTCGCACTACATTTGGCGGACAACAGTTAGATAAGGCAATGTAAGGCACACGATCTTTCGACCAGCGTTGTTTAAAAGGTAAATCATTTGATTGGGCAAGCGGATTGGTATACAGGAAATTCTTTCCATCTAAACTAATGCCTGATAAGACGCTGTTGTGAAGCGCGAGTTCCATCACATCGGCATATTTCGCATCGCCGCTAATCTGTAGCATGCGCCAATTCCAGAGCACATTACCAATATTGGCGCAGGTTTCGTTGTGTGCCGTAAAGTTGGGCAGCTGGTAATCGCGTCCGAAGGCCTGGTGTATTTTCTGCACATCTGCCGGATTGTATGAGGTACCATCAGGCGATGTACCATCGTAAAGTGAACCACAACCACCAGTAATGTACATTTTATGCTGGTTTACATCATCCCACATTAAATTAAGCGTTTTCAAAAGCGAATCTTTACCAGTTTCGGCATATAAGTCAGCAACACCAGCATACAGGTAATTGGCCCTTACTGCGTGCCCCATAGCTTTGGTTTGCTGTAAAAAGGGAATACGGTCCTGGTTGTCGTCAGTTCCATCATCTATTTTACCTTTAATAGCTATTAAATGTTTGGCCAGTTCGAGGTAGCGGGGATCCTTTGTAGTACGGTACATTTCAATCACGCCCATATAGTGTGAAGGACAAATGGCATTCCTGGCCAAAGTAGGCGATGCTGATTTGTAGAAATTAAACAAATAATCGGTTGCTTTTTTGGCAATATTGAGCAAGGTGCTTTTGCCTGTAGCACGATAATGTATGCAGCCGGCAGTCATCAGATGACCGATATTATAAGATTCGAAACTCAGGCGATCCTGAAACTGGTTATTGGCGCCGGTTTTGCGCTGCTCGATCATCGCTTTGGTGTAAATGTAACCATCTGCGCGTTGCGATTTACCGATTACGGCAATCGCTTTATCCATCATTTCATTCAGCTTTGGGTTTTTGGTCGAAGTGTAAAGCACAGCTACTGCTTCTAATGTTTTGTAATAATCGCCATCATGGAAGGACGGGCCTGTATGTGATCCGGTATCTAAGCCTGCTGCAATTTCGAAGTTTTTAAAGGCATGACTGATTTTCGGGTCATTGTAAATGGCCCACATATTGGGTACCATGGTTTCGGTAGCAACTTTAAAGCGGTCGGCCCAGAAACCTTTTGTCCAGGTTACATCACTCAGGTTAACGCTGTGCAGCCTTGCATAAGGGCTGTTTGATGTATTTACCAGCGATTTATCCTGAGCATTTGCCACGGAGGTTAAAGCTAAAAGACTAAAGACTAAAGCTGATGAAGAAATGAGTGACCGGCAAAGGGTCACTATATCATTTAAAAACGAGCAGTTATGCAATTCTTTTTTTATCATTTTTCTTCATTTTGAATGGTAACCGGCCCAATAAGCCAGCCGGATTTAATGGCTTTCCCTCCAAACGAAATGGTGCCGTTGTTTTGGTAATGCTTTTATCTTCAGGTAATTTACTATCGCCGATTAAACGGTTAGCCCAGGTGTTTACTACCTCAATGCTGATTTGGTTCTCTCCTTTTTTAATGGCCTTGCTGATATCTAGGCGATAAGGTGGTGTCCATAAAGTGCTACAAGCAATGCCATTGATTTTTACCTCAGCTATGTTCGGAAAACTGCCTAAATCGATCCAGGCCTTTTGTGTATCGCCGTTATAAGTGAAATTTTTGCTGTAAACTGCCGTTCCGGAATAATAGCGTATTAATGAATCAGGATTTTTGCTCCAATCGTTTAGTGTGGTAAATAAAACGGGTTTGGATGGACCGCCATAGTTAGGATCGAATTGTACCTGCCAGTTATCCGAAATATCCAACGCTTTTTTATCGGTGGATTTATTTTTTGCAGCTTTCAATTCGTCCATCGCTCTACGCGAATAAAAAGAATAGACCTCTGGCGTATCCAATATCAAAAAAATGGATTGATTAGGATGTAAGGTTAAATCGATGTCAGTTCCTTCGAATGTATTGTTAATTTTATAGGGGTTAGACCAGATATCACTTACCGGATCGTAGCTCTTAACTGATTTTTTTCCGTTTCTTAAGGTTAGTTGAAGCGTTCGTTTTCTATTTTGTTGATTAGCAATAAAGTAAATCTCCCTGTTGCCATCAATCCTGTGGGTATAAGCAATACCACTTGCATAATCAGGTGATAACTTATCATTATTTATTTCATTAACCATTAAATCCCTTTTTAAACCAAAAACATCAAAGGTTTCGCCATAGAAAGGTGCTTTAAAAATCTGACCTGGCCCTATTTTTTTGGTATAAACAGGATGGTTATTGTTTTTATAGGATTCGAAATTTCCACCCCAGATTTGTTCTACAACTTTATTGAACTCAATGAAATTAACCTGCTTAATACCAGTTTGATAAAGTGGCTTGTCTCCAACAATTACCTTTGCTCCTGCTTTTATCAGCTCCAGAAGCTTTTTAACTGTTGCGTAACTTATATACTGATAATTTGGATTCATTTTCATGGCTCCGGGGAATACCAGAATTTTATAAGTGGCACCGCTTGCAAAAACAACATCACCATTTTTAACGATAGCAGTGCTCAATACATCAGAGTTAAAACTATCGTAAGCATAGCCACGTAAAGGGTTTACCCAATTTTCGGGATCGGCCATGTTGGCCGAATGGCTAACACCGGTAGGGATTTGCCTCAATGGTTCACCAACATTTGCCAAACGCTTTCTTTCCGATTCGACAACATCAGCACCAAAAATTCCGGGTAAGGTTTCTACTAACCTATCGGGTAAAACCGAACGGCGTGGCAATTCTTCGCCTGTGAAAACAGCAATATCAACCACTGGTTTGCCTTGCTGCAACAAGTTTTGTGTGCGTGTGGCATAATCTACCCACGCTTTTCCGAGTTTCCACCAGGTTTGGTCGCGCTGAAAGTAAAGACCTACCCCATCTAAGGTCATTCCAGGCTTCCTATCTACCCAGGGGTTATGCGTAAAAACGTGGTAGCTTAGTTTGTTAATTCCCAGGGCATAATTACGGTCCTGCAGCGTTTTCATATTCCCCGGACTTTCGTTCCAGTCCATCCGTACGGTGGTAAAGGCTTCGGCCTGAATAATATTTTTACCATAAATGTGCGCACCAGAAATGGCATCGAGCATATCATTTGGTTTATCGTGTGTAGGACTGTTCAGCCAAAATTCGCCCATGGGTACATCTACGGTTTTATAGTGTAACAGGCCATCGCTTACCATGGTAGGCGCCACACTCTCAGCTGTAAAGGTTACGCCTTTTTCTTTTGCCAGTTTGGCCAGTGTTTTATAAAACTGATCAACAACCAGTTCGGCAATGGTTTTCCTTACATCGTATAAAAAATCTTCAGATACTTTTGCACTTTCTACTGGCAAACCCGTCATAATGGGCAGATAGGGCGTTAAATCGTAACCTCTGCGTTTTAAAAATTCAGCTTTAAACAAAGGCGACCAGTTCTGGCTGCCACACTCCCAGCTGTCAACATGAAAAACACTCAACACCTTTTTAGCAATTTCGGGTCCGCCGTGTTTTAAAGCTTGTCCATACCAGTTATCGAATTGAAGTTTAACGGCTGCGGGATTAAATTTATCGCACTCTAAGCCCATTCCACCGCCTGCGGTAGCATTGGTATGGCCTGTAGATGTATGTCCGATTCTTAGAATGGTCCAGCTGCCTTTTGGAGCTTTCCAGTTTAAAGTACCATCAGGATTAAATTTACTGGTAAGGTTAATAATGCCTTTTAAGGGAATACAAAGGTTTTTGGCAATTTGTTCCTGAGTGCTTCTTTTGCTTAGCCGCCAAACCGAACCATTTTTACCTTCAAACTGATTAATCTGCGCTTCGGCAGAAAGTTCGAGATTCACCAGCTTTAAAGAAGGCTTCCATTTGGCGGCATCTAAATCTTCTGCGCCTGGTTCGGAACCTGTTTTATCGTAAATAAACCTGAAAAACTTAGCTGTGGCGGGCACAATTGAATGGGTAACATCTTCATCGGTATCCTGCCAGCCATGCCGGGGAGCCTCTAACCTGCCAATGGAACGATAGGTTTTTCCATCGTGACTCACCTGGATGGCAAGGCGCTGAGCCTGATAATTATTGCCACTCACCCTGATGGTTACCGTTCGGCAAGTGAAAGGTTTTTCAAATTCGTACTGGATATAGCATGGTTCGCTGGAGCCAAAGTTTTTCTTATTTCCTGGTACTATCAATCCGGTTGCATCTGCACCATTACTGGCCGTAATTTTAGGGATTACCGTACGTGTAGAGATGCCTTCGCCAATGGGTGAAGGATAGGCATACACCGCTATATCGCGGTAATAATCTTCCTTACTTTTGGGTTGAGGTAAATCTATTTTAGTATTTGTATTACTGATTTTTATCTTTGACCAAACTACTTTTTGCATAGATTGCTCGGGTTTAATCCAGGGGCCACCAGCCAGGGCGAAACCATCGCTTACATGCATGCCTAGTTTAAGGTTTAAACGTTTGGCTTCACTCATGGCAAACTCGATCATTTGCCACCATTCAGGAGTAAGCTGCACACTGGGCGGATTATAAAGTGGTGTTTTATCTGCGCCCTGGATGCTCATTAAATAAGCCCCGCCAATGCCGTTGGCTTTCATCGCTTCCAAATCGGCGGTTATACCTGCTTTTGAAACACCAGCCTTAATCCAATACCAAAATACCCAGGGTTTTGCATTTTCGTTTTGAGCATAGGTTTGCTTTGAAAAGCTTATGCTCAATCCTAAAAAAACTAACAGTATTTTAATCCAGCTAAATTTCATTTTTCGCAGTAGCTTATGATTTGTGTGTAATTTTATAGCCGCTTATACCGAAGTAAAGCACTACTATAAAGCAAATTAGCGGTATGCTATAGCCAATCTGAATGTTATCGCCATACATATCAATCAGGCTTCCCATACCAAATGGCAAAATGGCCCCGCCAACAATCGACATAATCAGCCACGACGAACCTGGTTTAGTATCATCTCCAATGCCATCGATACCGAGTGCAAAAATAGTCGGGAACATAATCGACATAAAAAATCCAAGTCCGCCTAATGCATAAACGACGTAAGAACCCTGTCCTAAAATAGCCACCAGGCACAAGAGTATCGAAATAACGGCATAAATGGCCAGCAGTTTACTGGACGATACAAACTGAAGGATTGCAGTACCTGCAAAACGACCCACAGTAAATAAGAGTCCGTATATGGCTAAGTAAGAGGCAGCTGTTTTCTCGTCGAAACCACCACCTTGTTGCGCCATTCTGATGAAAAAACTAGTAACGCAAACCTGTGCGCCCACATAAAAGAACTGTGCTACCACCGCCCACTTGAGGTGTTTGTGGCGTAATGCTCCAAAGAAACTGCCTTTGGCTTCGCCATCAATGCTTTTGGTTTTGATTTCGGAAAGGTGGATGAAATAAAATATAACTGCAATAACCAGTAAAATAATTCCCAGTGAGATGTATGGCGTTTTAACTGAAGCAGCTTCTTCTAAAAAGTAACTGTTACGGCTGGCTTCAGTCATCGCTGCAAGTTCATCTTTGCTATGCGATTTTCCGGAAAGGATAAACAAGCCGCCAATCATTGGGGCAACCATGGCCGCTAAACCATTAAAAGATGCTGCCAGGTTTAATCTGCTGGTTGCTTTTGCCGGATCTCCCAACACTGCTGCATAGGGATTTGCCGAGGTTTCGAGCAGGGTTAAACCACAACCAATAATAAAAAGCGCAAAGAGAAAGGTAATGTACGATAGGTTATTGGCCGCCGGTACAAACAAAAATGCACCAAGAGCAAAGGCCAGTAAACCTGAAATCATGGTCGCCTTATAACCCCATCTTTTCAGGATTATACCTGCTGGAATTGCCATTAAGAAGTAGGCAAAGAAAACCGAAGTATCAATTAAGGTTGATTGCCTGTTGTTTAAATTACAGGCCTTTTTAAGGTGAGGGATGAGGATAGAATCGAGGTTATGTGCCATTCCCCAAAGGAAAAAGAGACTGATTACCAGTATAAAAGGTAATAGATACTTTTTTCCGGATGAGGGATCGCCCCCGGTTACAATTTCAGTTGGTGTGTTGTGGTTCATTATATTTGGTTTTATTGGTTCATTCGTTCAATAGTTCATTTGTCATTAGTGTCATTTGTTCATTGGTGATATCACTGGCATGTGGATATAAGCATCCAGGCTAATGAACGAATGATTACCGAACTAATGAACTTTTTTAACTACTAGAAGATGGTCGCAAACCAGCACCACTTCTCCATGTTGGTTAATGATTTCTACATGCTCGGTTACGGTTCCGTATTCAGGTCTTTTGCTATCTCCTTTTTCAGAAATGGTTATTGTTGAGTGGATGGTATCGCCTATGAAAACAGGTTTTACAAAGCGAAGTTTATCGTAACCTTTCGACATGGCTTCGGGGTTAATCTCTGAAGCGGTAAGACCGATACCGATGCTGAAAATCATGGTTCCGTGTGCAATGCGCTGTTTAAACGGTTGGGTAGCACACCATTCGGCATCCATGTGGTGTGGAAAAAAATCGCCGGTATGCCCCGCGTGAACAACAAAATCTGTTTCAGTTATGGTGCGACCTAAGGTTACACGTTTATCCTGTAATTGGTAATCTTCAAAAAATGTTGACTTGAAATACATAGTTTTGTTTTTTTTAAGCGATACAATCGCTTTGCTCTTTCATCCTCGTTACAAACGAGGACGGTGTTTTAATTAAATTGTTCTTTAACCTTTACCCCACCTGTATCGCTCGATTGATAGGCACTCTCCACAACCGCCATGGTATCGATAACATCTTCAACACTGGTATGTAGAACATCGGTTGAGCCTTCATTGTAGCGCATTAAATTGGCCATGGTACCGATAAAGGCTTCCGGAAACCAGGAGCCCTCCAGTTTTACGGTTTGCCATGCGGGTGTTTTACCTTCGTCTACCAGGCAATATTCAAAAACATCAGGCACACCATGCGGATAATCCATCAATAAGCCGATTTTAGCTACAATTGCTCCTTTGGTTCCCTCCCATTTGATGTAGCTTTCCTGGTGCTTTGGCCCAAAATCATGGTCGTGGTTGGTGTTAATTACCGCATGCAGGGTATCGCCATAATCGAATAATATGGTAGAACGCGATGAAGACAAACTTTTAGCCGGGTGTTTTAAGGTTTTAGCCAGTACACTTTCGGGATTACCCAAAAATGATCGGATCAAATCAACGTAATGGATGCTGTGGTACTGAATTTCCAAACGCGGATGAATGATAACATGAGGGAAAATTTCCCAGGGGGTTTTAACGGTAACGCGCACTTCCATATCATACAGTTCTCCAATCAATCCTTTATCAATCAGGTATTTTGCAGCACTTACAAAAGGTGCAAAACGCAATTGAAAATTAATGGCTGCCTTAAGTTTCTTCGCCTTGCATAAAGCTAAAATTTCTTTGGCCTGGTTAAAATCATCGCCCATTGGTTTCTGGATTAGCACCGCGGCACCATCGGGCAATTGCTTTAACGTTTCGATATACTGCTCGGGCATAATGGTAACATCGAATACCGTGTTTTTTGGTGCTGCGGCAACTACCTCGGCAAGGGTATCAAAAACATGCGGAATGCCGAAAGCATCGGCCAGTTTCTGTGCCCTTGCTTTGGTGCGGTTTACAATGCCATAAACTTCGAAACCTGCGATTTTATATGCAGGCAGATGGGCATCAGCCACGATGCCACCCGCACCAATAATGATAATCGGTTGTTTGGTTTCGGGTAAAGTTGGTTTATATTGGATATCTATACTCATTTAATTCAATTTGTTAATCTGGTTTTGGGCTGCTTCAATTAAACTGGCAGATGCTGCTGTGGTGTGCATCGCTTTCAAAACCATTTCATCAATAATTTTGGCTATTTGTGTCCAGTTTTTATGCTGCGGCAGCATGTTAGCCACCTCATGCAACTGTTCTAATTTGTGGTAATACGGAATAATTTCGTTCACTTCGGGATCTTTCCAGGTTGACAGGCGGCACCCGATGCCCCCTTCGAGCGTCAGTTGTTTATCTTGTTTTGCACTGGTGGCGAATTTCAGGAAATCGTAAGCTACATCCTTGTTTTTACTGCCTTTGGCAATGGTGTAAAGCCAATACACATTTAAGGATGCCGATGCCTTACCGGCAGTTGCAGGCAGTAAATCTACCCCAACTTTCCCTTTTACCTTCGAATTTGCATCTACTTCGCACATTCCGGCAAAGCCAAACCAGTTAATCATCATGGCGGCTTCGCCATTGGCAAAAGCCACTCCGGCAGCAACCGATTCAAAATCTTTTGATTGAGGATGAACAGCAGTTTTATCGTTCACTATTTTACGGTAAAAATCAAGGCCATCAACAGCGGGCTGGCAATTAATGCTGATATTCCCGGCTTTATCTGTCAGACTGCCTCCCCTGGTCCACAGTTGGAGGCAAAAATCGAAAACTGTATTGTGCCCATCGGGATAACAGGCAAAGATGCTCCCATACAGCTTGTCGGCCGGGCGGTTGAAAAACTGTGCCACCTGATGAAAATCTTCCCAGGTTTGGGGTACTTCGAGCACCTTTCCATACTGTTTTAAATAGTTGGCCTGTTCGGTTTCGCTTTCAAACAAATCTTTACGGTAAATGAAGCACTCCGGACCATCGTGAAAAGGCAATCCCACCACTTCCCAGCCAAAACGCTGCAAACTCAGTAACGATTTACTCCAGCCCTTAGGAAAGCCTACCGGTTTATTGGTGTTAATGTAAGGGTTTAAAATCTCAAATGCCTGACTCAGGTAACCTTCATACACCCAATCGGTATTGATGTGGGCAATATCGAATAAACCCTTTGCTAAACCTTTTTGGGTAATGGTGCGTTCGTAAAGTTCGTGCAAATCCAAAATCACCATTTCCAGTTGAAGTGTGCAACCGGAAAATGCACAATAGCTGTCCCAGAATTTCTGCATAGCAGATTCGAAGGGGCCAAATTTACGTACGGCAATTCTGAAGGTTTCGGCTTGGTTAGGCATTGGCAATGGTACTGTGTGTAATAAATTCTTTGATGATTTTCTCGTTGTCCTGACCCAGTTTTGGCGAACCTTTTGGTGAAGTTAATAATTCTCCATCAATACGGATTGGGCATCTGGTGGTTTCATATTTATAGCCATCCAACATTTGAACTTCCTGTATCATATTTAATACTTTGAAACCATCATGTTGCATTAAAGCGTTCCAGTTTAATACATCCGAACACCAGATATCAGCTGGTTCTAATTTTGAAAGCCATTTTTCGGTGGTTTGGCTGAGCAAATGACTGGCTAATATGGCTTTAATTTCATCGCGTTTATCGAAAGCTTCGCTCACTTCAACATAATCTTCGAGCTTTTCGCAGCCCAGTAAATTCCCCAACTGAGGAATAGAGCCCATGGCCAACGCCAGATAGCCATTTTCGGTTTGGTAAATGCCATAAGGGGCACCCAAATAGGCATTTGCATTGTTCTGCTTCGATCTTTCGGGCAAAGCACCACCATCGTTCATAAAGGTTGTAATGGTTTCAAACTGAAAATCGTAAGCCGATTCCATCATGCTAACCTGCACAAAACCACCTTCGTTTTTGATGGCCTTGCGGTATAAACAGGCTAATATTCCCTGGGC
This sequence comes from Sphingobacteriaceae bacterium, assembly GCA_965284455.1. Lineage (GTDB taxonomy): Bacteria > Bacteroidota > Bacteroidia > Sphingobacteriales > Sphingobacteriaceae > Pedobacter. The sequence goes on along the minus strand of OZ260086.1, from coordinate 1,514,311 downwards.
CAGATGTGCACCTGCCAGCATATCCACAATGGATAAGCCCATGGCAACCGGACCACTATCGGCGTTGCCGGTAAGGGAGGTTAATCCGGTAACAGATTGCAATAACAAATCCTGTCCGGGTTTATTTTTCCATTCGCCCTCGGTGCCATAGCCCGAAATTTCGCCGTAAACAATGGCCGGATTTAAAGCACTAACGGATGGGTAATCGAAACCTAAACGTTCCATTACGCCCGGCCGGAAGTTGTGGATCATTACATCGGCTTTTTTAAGTAGCTCGCGTACCATTTCGCAATCTGCTGCGCTTTTTAAATCAACTTCGAAACTTTCCTTATTCCGGTTAATGGCATGAAAAACCGACGATTCTCCATTCATAATCAGATTTGAAGTGTAAAGGGTGCGACAAATGTCGCCTACACCTAAACGCTCAATTTTGATTACACGGGCGCCCATATCAGCCAAACGCAAACTCGCAGAAGGTCCCGAAAGGAACTGACTGAAATCGATAACTAAATAATCTTCAAGCGGTCGCATAATTTTATTTTTTATTTTACTGTCATTCTGAGAGCAACGAAGAATCCCAGTGCCATTGGCACTGCTTTGGTTTGCACCTCGGGTCGGGATTTCAAATCCCGACCAACAGCCAATTCATTAATCTATTTTATTTCAAACTCCCTGTTAATACTTTCCGTGTCAAAACCTAGTTTGGGTGCAGCTTTGCCAGCAAATAACTTTCTTTGGTTCAGCCGGATCGGGCTTACCGTAGTTTTGATACTTTTTCCCCCAGCCAAATCAATCTGTTGCTCAATATTCAGGTTTTTATAGGTGCTTAAAGCAGTAGCTGTTTGGTAATTGAGCACCTCCGCACACCAGATACCGTTACTTTCTAACAGGTTAACCCAGTTACTGGTATTTTCCTGTTTAAAGGTTTCGGCCAGCCGTACAATTAATTTATCGCGGTTTTCGAAAGCAGAACCTGCTTCAACGTATAAATCTGTAATGTCGCAATTAATAATGTCGCAAATATTTGGCAGGTTTCCCATGGCCATGGCAATAAAACCGTCTTTGGTTTCGTACATGCCGTAAGGCGCACTTAAATAAGCATGCGCACTGCCTTTTGCGCCGCTTCTATCGGGTAATTTACCTCCATCGTTCAGGTAAGTGGTAATTACTTCAAACTGCACATCCAAAATAGATTCGAGCAGGCTCACTTCAACCAGCACACTTTTATTTGTCTTGGCTCTTTTAATTAGAGCTGCTATAATCCCCTGTACCAGGTGATTGCCGCACATAATATCAGAAACAGATAAACCAAATGGAACAGGCCCATCGGTATCTACGCCCGATAAAAAGGTTAAACCAGAAACTGATTGTACCAATAAATCCTGTCCGGGTTTGTTTTTCCATGGTCCCTCATTACCATAGCCGGTAACCATGCCGTAAATAATTTTCGGATTAATTTGTTGTACCCGGTCATAATCCAAACCAATTTTCTCCATTACTCCCGGCCTGAAATTATGCGTCATTACATCCGCTTTGGCAATCAGTTTTTTAAGCTTTTCTAAATCTTGTGGATTCTTTAAATCTGCGGTATAACTTTCTTTATTGCGGTTAATGGTATGGAAAAGCAAACTGTCTTCATCCACAAACAGATTTTTAATCGATAAAGCACGACAGGCATCGCCGGTTTGAGGTCGCTCGATTTTAATTACGCGTGCGCCTAAGTCGGCTAGTTTTAAGCCAGCCGACGGTCCTGCCAAAAACTGGCAGAACTCTAAAACCAAAAGTCCTTCTAACGGCCTGTTCATGATACTGCTAAGCTTTTAGATTTTTGATATAGTTCGTTCAAAACAGTTAAAACTGTTATTTCATCACCTTTGCCCATTAAATAATCGCGTACAACATCGCCGGCATGATCTTGAAAGTACATTGAACCATGGTAGCGCGGACGGAGAAATGCACGTTGTAAGGCAGGTAAGGTATTTAGAAAGTAATTCTGGCTTTGCCTGTTTACTTCTTCATTTTTCCAGGCTGCTAAATGACCAGGCTGACCTCCACTTTCGAAATAAAGTGTAGACTGACAGGCTGGTGAACCGACAAACTCAGCATATTTGGCCGCCATTTCGGGATCGGCACATTTGGCAGAGATAGCCAATCCGGTGCCACCCAGTGTGCTCCGCAAATTGGTTTTTCCATCTAGCGAGATCATATCATGAAAATGCAACACTTTGCGTGCATAACCATTTCTCGAATAGTTGGAATATCCGTAGGCAAAGGGACAATAGGCAATTTTGTCGGATAAAGTCATGGCTTCATAAACCTGAATCGGATTTCTGGTAAAGTTGGCCGGATCTATTTTTGATGCCAGTTGGCGATACATTTGCAATGCTTTTACACCGGTTTCGATCGACACTACCTGATCATCGTTCTGGCAGGGATCTTCGCCGAGGGAGCAGCAAAGGGTATAAAAATTCATTAAAACATCGATCGGGATGCCTGCAAAAGCGACCAGACCGGCATCGGCCAAAACGAGTAAATCTTCGAATGATTTGGGTAAAGAGAAGCCCCTTTTGGCTAGTAAATCTGGCCGGCTGGTAGCAACCGGAGTAGCAGCATCAATGGGTAAAGCCCATAAATGCCCATTGTAGGTATAACTTTCGTAAGATTGACCCAACGAATTGTTTTCCTGATCTTTTAAATAAGCCTCATTAAGGTAAAAATCTAAAGGAACAATTGATTTGGTTTTGGCCGCAAAGCCAGCCCAGGGGTGATCAATTACCAGCAGATCGAAATGTTCGGCCAGTTCCTGAATAGAGAAATCGGCAAATTGCTGCAAACTCCGCTTTTCCCAGGTGATGTTCACGTTAGGGTGCAATTCTGAAAAACGCTGTGCGGTTGCCACCATAGGCAATAACCCACGGCTGTGGTTCCAGGTTATTCCTTTTAAATTAATCGTCTTCTCCACTTAATCTTATTATTTAATGTTTTTATTCTTATTCATCATGGTTTGTGTCCAAACGAATCATCATTTTTTTTCTCTAATGGTTGGTGCCAACACCGACCATGTATTCAAGCCTTCATCCCTCCGGTAACTGTCCCATTACCGCTTTGAACTGTATTTATCTCATCATTTACCCGTATTAATTACTATTGATGATGAGGACAAACCCGCCGATGTTGCTGTTAACTTAATTGTTCCTGCTTTTTCTGTAGCTTGTAAAATAGCGAGGCACAAACCATGAAAAGCTTTGCGGTAACTGGCTTTAAAAGGCTCCAGACTTGCCTGGAAGCCATTGTCTACACCGGCAATAAAACCTGCACCCGATACTTTAAAATCAACAAGATTATCAGCATTCGGCACTACATTTCCGGCTGCATCTAAAATGCGTACGGTAATAAAGGACAAGTCTTTACCATCGGCTTTGATCTGTTTCCGATCTGCTATCAATTCAATTTTGGCAGGAACGCCAGCAGTTTTTATTTCACGAACCAGAACCTCTTTTCCATTTTTGCGCGATACCGCTTTGAGTATACCCGCTTCGAATTTTACGCTCCATTGTACATGCAGATCGTCGTTCTGTTTTGATTTTTTACCTAATGATTTTCCATTCAAATAGAGTTCTACTTCATCGGCCTGGTTGTAATAAGCCCAAACCTCAACGGGGTTACCCGGTTTCCAGTTCCAGTGTGGAAGGATATGCAGCACAGGTTTATCGGTCCATTCACTTTGGTACAGGTAATAAGCATCTTTTGGGAATCCTGCTAAATCTACAATGCCAAAATATGAGCTGCGTGCCGGCCATGGATAAGGCAGCGGCTCGCCCAGGTAATCAAAACCCGTCCAAACGAACAGTCCTGAAACATGGTCGTATTTTTTTGCTGCTTTCCAGGTTTCTTCGTGTGTAGAGCCCCAATAGGCCGAAACATTGTCGTAGGCAGATGCAGACCACTCTTTATTTCCTTCGGTAAACTTTGTTTTTCCGTCTCTTGGCCATCGGCGAATGGTGTCAGCAGTATCGTAAAAACCCCTGGTTTCTAATGCAGAAGTAGTTTCGGTAGCCAGAAATTTAACCCCCGGATAATTTTTAGGCCAGTCTTTATACAGCTTGTGGTTATAGTTTAAACCGTAGATATCGAGGGCGTTGGCCTGATAAATAAAGTTTTTCTTCGCGTCGGTTTCGGTTAAGGCCGAAATTACCGGGCGGCTTTGATCGAGGTTTTTAATGATTGAAACTAGTTCTTTTGTGATGGCTACACCAGTGCTATCGAACTGCTCGCGGATCTCGTTACCAATGCTCCAAAGGATAATGGAAGGGTGATTACGATCGCGGAGGATCATATCTTCCAGATCGCGCTTGTGCCATTCGGCGAAATTGAGGTGGTAATCGTTTTTGTTTTTCTTCTTCGCCCACATGTCAAAAGCTTCATCCATAACCAGAAAGCCCATTTTATCGCATAGGTCTAAAAATTCAGGCGCAGGCAGATTGTGAGCCGTACGGATAGCATTTACGCCCATCGCTTTCATGATTTCGAGCTGGCGTTCCATGGCGCGTACATTAACAGCAGCACCTAAAGCACCTAAATCGTGATGCAGGCAAACACCCAATATTTTGGTTGGTATTCCATTTAACGAAAAGCCCTTTTCAGCATCGAAATTGAACGTTCGGAATCCGAATTTAGTTTCGTAAGTATCAATGGGTTTGTTGTTTTGGAGAATTTGCGTAACCAGTTTGTATTGAAAAGGCTTAGCCAACGACCAAAGCACCGGGTTATTAAGCAGACTTTCGCTGCTGACAATTAACCCTGCCGTATCAATTTTGATATATTGTGGCTGTGTTTTTAAAATCAATTTGCCATTGGCATCGTAAATGGCGTGCACTAAAGCTACTGCCTGCAGTTTGAGGGTTTTGTTCCTGATTTGGGTTTTCACACTCACTTTGCCTGTAGCATCGGTAGTTACAAATGTTCCCCATTTGGCAACAGCCACCTTTGCTGTTGAGGTTAGCCACACATTTCTGTAAATGCCCGATCCTGAATACCAGCGCGAATCGGGTTGCGCAGAATTATCGACCTTTACGGCTATGATGTTCTTACCGGCTTTTAAAAACTGGCTGATCTCGTAAGAAAATGAGCTGTAGCCATAAGGCCGCTTGCCCAAATAGTGGCCATTTACCCAAACTTCGCTGTTTTTGTAAACGCCATCAAATTCAATACTGATCAATTTGTTTTTGAAGTTGGCTGGCGCAGTAAATTCTTTTCTATACCAGCCAATACCAGTTGGTAAACCTCCACCCTCTGGTTTTGCAGGGTTTTTCTCGTCGAACTTGCCTTCAATGCTCCAATCGTGAGGCAGTGTTAATTTCCTCCATTTCAAATCGTTATAAGTAACCGATTTTGCCTTTGGTTCATCGCCTAAGTAAAATTTCCAGTCTTTATTGAAGTTGGTTCTTACTCGAGATTGATTAGTTATGGGATCGTCATTGCGAGCCCAGTTTTTCAACGGGCGAAGCAATCTTTTTTGCAGACTAGATGGCTTCCCCGAAAGGTCGGGGCTGGCTGTCGTACCTCCTCGCAATGGCGGAAAAACGTTTGCAGCGCAATGATATGACATCGCTAAAAATGCAATCAAAAAAAATAAAACCTTATAGCTACCCGGTATCCTCATTACTTAATTATTGAACAAAATTCACTTTACTTTTTCCTAAATCTTTCGAAGTGGCCACGGCAATGCCACGCTGGTCTTGTTTATTCACCGCGCAATAAAAGTGGTACACTACACCCTTATATTTAATTACAAACGATTTGTGTGCATACAGTTCATCGTACTTTTCTGAAGATTCGATCAGGTTGTCGCCTGTCCAGTCGGTCCAGTTGATGAGGTCTTTAGATACCGCAAAGCGGTTAAAAGAGTCTTTTCTGTCTTGCCAGAAAGCCCCGAAATAAAACATTACGTAATTATTGCCTATTTGCTGAATCACTGCATCGCCGGTAATGCCAACCGGGTGGTGAACCACCGGATCTTTCATAAAGCGTTGCCAATGTACCATATCATCTGATACGGCCATACCAATACGTTCATACCAGCGTGTTTTTTTGTTGTTCGCCAGCGAGTCGCCAACAGCATTGTAATACATCACAAAAGGATGGCCGGTTAACTTTTTCTGATCGGCAATCACCGTACTTTTAAAGAGTTTATGACGGTTTTCCCACCAGCGTACATCGCTGTCGAGCGAGCTCAGTACAGGTTTATCCAATCGTTGCCATTCCTGCACCATTGAAGGATGTTTATCGGTGTATGCCATGCCGATTGATAGAGGTTCAACCTCGTATCCGCGTTCTTTACCGCCGAAATACGACATCCAGTATTTGCCATTAAAGCTTTTAGCCTGGTAACTTCCACCCCATTGGGTATCTAAAAGTGCGTTGTAGCCTGCTTTTTGGTTATCATCCCACTTACCTGAATCGGCAAACGACATTAACTTACCCTGGTTTTCCCAGTGCAATAAATCGCTGCTCTTTGCCATCCAGGTTTCGTAACCTCTGCCGCTAAATATCAGATAAGTCATGTACCAGTATTTACCTTTTCTAAATATGGTTGGGCAATCCATTTTATGGTCTTTATCGTTCGGAACCATTACCAGACCGTATTTGAATGGGGTTTTAACTTCCTGGTAAATCTTTTCCATCTCGGCAGCTGAAACTGGATTTTTAGTCTCCTGAGCCGATGCAGTAGTTGCGGTTAAAATGCCAATAAGATATATCCAGATCGTTCTCATGTTATTTCACCTTAAATTTATAATACCCCGAACCGATCGCCACCTGCATTCTGCCATTAGCTGTACCCATGTTTTGGAAGGCTGAATTACTGGCTTCTGAAAGACTTTGCTGAGGCGAAACCGGAATATAAACCACAGCAGTAGTATTCACCGGAATGTTTATCGCTATCTCAAAACCATCAGCCGTTTTTTTCCAGTCGGTTGAAATGTTGCCATAAACAGACTGGTAGGTCGTAAGGGCCGAAGTTAAATCGCCCACCACTTCCGGATAGATTTTAATCCGGTTAAAGGCTACCGAATTTTCATCCTGGCGGATCCCGCCAACTCCGCTGTAAAACCACTCCATTAAATGCCCCAGCATAAAATGATTGTTGGAAACGGTAGGCAGTGCCGCCCAGCTTTCGGTTAAGGCAGTAGCGCCTTTGGCCAGTTGCATACCATACCCCGGAACATCGCTGCGACTGTTCATATCGAAAATCACATCCGAGCGGCCGGCATCTTCCAAAACCCGCAACACATAGCGGTAACCAATATCGCCTGCGGTTAAACCATTGTTGTTGTTTTTGATGTCTTTGATCAGGTTATCGATAACTGCCTGCTTATCTTTTTCTTCAACCAGCCCCATAAAAACCGCCATGGCATTTGCTGTTTGACTGCCAGAGCCGTATTGTTTGGTTTGGGGATTAAAGAATTTGGTGTTAAAAGCTTCACGTACCGATACCGCACGATTGGCATAAGCCAATGCATCGGCTTTTTTGCCCAATAACGTGGCTATTTTTTCGAGTACTTTTAAGTCGTAATGGTAAATGGCAGTAGCCGTAATCCCCATTGGGGTGAGCTGCGAAACGCCCGGAGGATTTGGTCCCAGATCATACCAATCGCCCAAACCTTGTGATAGGATGTGTTTATCGGCTTTTGTACCTAAATATTGAATGTAACGCTGCATGGTTGGGTAATGATCAATCAAAGTTTGCTTATCGCCGTACCATTTGTACAAATCCCAGGGTACCAGAATACTGCTGCTTCCCCACTCTGGCGAATCGCGGAACATATCGCCACCCCATTCGAATTTAACATATTCGGGTGCGATTTCGGGAACCAGGCCATTGGCCAGCTGCGAGTTTTGCATATCCACTGCTGCCTTTTTAAACAAAGGTGCCGCGACATAATTGTAATTTACCGAGCTACCCATTAAATGCAGCTGTTCCAGCCAGCCCAGTTTTTCGCGATGCGGACAATCGGTAAATACGCTTACCATATTGCTTTTTATTCCCCAGTTGATCAGGTTAAAGGTCTTGTTGAATAATTCGCTGGAAGATGAAAATTTACCAACTGTTTCGGCAGCATTGCGTATATGCAGGCCCTTTAAATCCTGAATCACGGCTTTCCGGAATGGATTTTCTTTTCCCGCCGGCACGCCACCTTTAACCTGAAGGTACCTGAAACCGCTATAAAAAAATCTGGGTCGCCAGGTTTTTACTCCGCTACCTTTTAAAATATAGGTGAAATATGAGGGGCCGCCCATGTTTTTCTGGGTGGCGGTGCCATCTCCTTTTAAGAGTTCTGCAGGTGTAATGCGGATGGTATCGCCTTTTTTGCCACTTACTTTAAGTTCAATAATGCCCGAAGCATTTTGCCCAAGATCATAAACCCATTCGCCATTAGCGGTTTGGGTAATCTGCTGTACCTGAAAATGATCGAAAATTTTTAATGGTTCTTCTTTTTGGGCATTTAGCTTTGGTCCGTTAACCAACAAAGCTGCTTTCCATTTGCTATCATTAAAAACCGGCAGGTTCCAGTCTTTTTGCTCTAAAGTGGCATTGTAATCTTCGCCTCCGTAAATGCTCGAAAAAGTAACTGGCGAAGGTGCCGTTTTCCAGCTTTGGTTGCTGATTACATTTGCTGAAGTTCCATCGCTATACTCAATAAACAAGCGACAAATCATTTTTGGGAAGCCGTAGGCAACTTTTAGTTTCCGGTACCTTTCTTTTACCGGCGGAATGTAATAAAAGCCATTGCCCAACATTACGCCAACTGCGTTCGAACCTTTTTTAAGATGTTTGGTAATATCGTAGGTTACATATAAAGCTTCGCGGTCGTATTTTGTCCAGCCGGGAGCTAAAAAATCATCTCCTACCTTTTTACCGTTCAAAGTCATTTCGAAATGGCCTAAGCCTGAAATAAAGGCCGTAGCCTTTTTAATGGTTTTGCTAACTGTAAAACCTTTGCGAAACATGGGCAGGATATTCTTGCCATTAAATTTATCCTTTTTACCATCTGTAGGTAACGCGTTAACATTAGAATCGGCCAGTTTTTCGTAGGCAATCCATTTAGCACCTTTCCAGTCAGCAATATTTAACAAGCCCATCCCGAAAAAGCAGGTTCGCTCCAGGCAGATTCATTATCTAAATTATCCCATACTTTAATTTTCCAGTAGTATTTTGTTGCCGGTAATAATTTTTGACCGTTATATTTTATCTGGACGGATTGATTGGTGATGGTTTTTTTAGAATCCCAAACATCACCTTTGTTTTGCTTTAAAGTGCTAAGGTTCGATGCAACTAGAATCTGATACCCCTTTTGGAGCACATTATGCCCAGTAGAAACCAACTGCCAGCTTAAATGTGGCTGAGCAATGTCTATTCCAAGTGGATTTGAGCGGTATTCGCAGCTTAAGCGCGACACCTTAATCTCCTGGGCAAACAGCGAAAAAGTGAACAGGTAAAGAAAAGAAAAGATTACAAGTTTGTTCATTAGCCTTATGGTATTGCTCCCGATGCTTGATTTAGGTTTATAGTTGGTTATCGTGTTCAATTTAGTTAGAAATAAATTCCCGGCCCGTATTAATAAGCTGTAGAATTTCCTTAATTTTAAATTTTACATGTAATTCAAATATAAATCTTTTTTTTAAATATGAAAACATATATTGTTGTAATAATTATATAATTTCGTTCTGAACGAGAAATATGAAAGCATTTTGTATGTTTGAAACTGTAAAAAATACGATACAACCAAATTAAACCTGTATGAAAGAAAATGAATCGAAGTATCAGGCACCAGCTTTAGATAAAGGACTTGATATTTTAGAGTACCTATCGTCTCAATCCATTCCACTATCACAAACCGAAATAGCCATTGGTATAGAAAAAACGCCCAATGAAATTTACCGGATGTTAATGAGTTTGGAAAGCCGCGGTTATATTCTCCGCGATGAGGTTTCGGGGAAATACCGGTTATCGCTTAAACTTTTTTACCTGTCGCACCGCCACTCGCCTATTGATGAGCTGAGGAAAGCCGCGCAGTTTCCTTTAGAAGAACTGGCCAATTCGATACGGCAATCGTGTCACCTGAGTATTCTGTACATGAACCAGGTAATGGTAATTATCCACGCCAAAAGCCCGGGACCAATTGCCCTTTCCATTGAAGAAGGGAATTTGTTTCCTTTGCCATTAACTGCATCGGGTAAAGTGTTGCTTGCATACATGCCCGAAAATGAAAGAAATACGGTACTAAAAAACAATGCTATTTTTAAAAAATACGCCAAACCACAACAGGAAGATTTCTTAAGTTCCTTAGCCGATATTCAACAAACTGGCTCTTATTTCAAAAACAGTGATGCTGTTTCGGGCGTAACTGATATTTCTGTGCCCATTGGTATTGCCAATAATAAAGGGATTATTGCCTGTTTAACCATTTCGATGCTGAATGCATTAAATGCCGATCAGGCTATCGAAAGCGATGTGATTTTGGCCGAAGCCAATAAATGCGTTAAAAAAATAGAACAAAGAATTGGGGTTTAACACATTGTATTAGGGTTAAACCCGATGCAAACAGCGGAGTAATTATATTGTTAAAATGTTTGATATTTAATTAAATGTATATATGTTTGTACATATAGATTAACTAGGAAATAGCGGTTTCAGTATGGGGCCGCATGAACAATATAAACTATAACCCTATGAATAAAAATATGGCATTAGCCATACTGGTTGCGCTAGCCGTACCCGGTACATCGTTGGCGCAAACCAAAGCTATTATACCAAAAGCACAAAAAAACGTAACGCCGGCGGTAATGAATCAGGTTAAAACCATGGCCGAAGCACTGATCAAAAAAGGTTTTACTGCGGGAGATGGTTATGGTGAAGTATGGATCAGGGATTTGAATACCTTTATCGAATTGAGCTGTAAGGTTAACGACAAATCGCAGATCAGGAAACATCTGATTACATTTTTTCAGTTTCAGCAGGCTGACGGATCTATTCTGGATGGCTACATCCCGTCAAAACAGGCTGGCTCGGAAGGTACTTTTTATAAATCAGACCTTGTACCCGGATACCTTGGTCATAAAAATACTGTGGAAACTGATCAGGAAACCTCATTAATTCAGGCCATAGCGAAGTATATCAGCATTACAGGGGATAAATCCATTTTAAAGGAGCAGGTGGCTGGCTTACCGGTTAAAAAGCAAATGGAAAGGGCTATGGATTTTCTATTGAAAGAAAGGTTTAACGAGAAATATGGCTTAATTTGGGGTGCTACTACTGCCGATTGGGGCGATGTACAACCAGAGCAAGGCTGGGGTGTGGTAATTGACGAGAACACCCATAGGGCGATTGATATTTACGATAATGCCATGTTTTTAATTGCGATAAACGATTTTATTGCAGTTGGAGATTTAAATCCTGCAGAGATAACCAAATGGAAAGGCATTTACAAAAGCGTTCGCCAAAATATCAACAAATATTTATGGGATGATAAAGCCCAAAAATATATCCCGCATATTTATTTAAATGGCTCCCCTTTTCCGGCTTCTTTTGATGAATCGAAAGTTTACTATCATGGTGGTACGGCGGTTGCCATTGAAGCCGGTCTGCTAACCAAAAAACAGGTGAAGGAAGCTTATGAAAAGATGCAGAAAAACGTAAAAGATGCCAATGCTGCAACCATCGGCCTTACACTCTACCCTGTTTATCCGGCCGGTACCTTTCAGAATAAAGTAATGGGGCCATATTCTTACCAAAATGGTGGCGATTGGACCTGGTTTGGAGGCAGAATGGTTAGCCAGCTGATCAGGTATAATTTATTGGCAGAAGCCAAAGAAGCACTAGACCCAATGCTGGCCCGTGTAATCAGCAATAATGGATTTTACGAATGGTATACACCCGATAATAAACCAAAGGGTTCATCGAGCTTTAGAGGCGAAGCAGGTGTATTGTGGACCGCAATAACAGCGCTGGAGAAAAAGAAGTAGTTTCTGCGTAAAACTGAAAAAGGGATAGTAAACCAGGTGTTTACTATCCCTTTTTTTTAGGGGATCGTCATTCCCGCGCAGGCGGGAATCTTACAACGATTACTAATTGAAATTATATTGATGCTAATGAATTATCCGCCGAAATGACGACCCCGGAGTAAAAGATCAATACGTATCTTTCGGTTCTTTACCCAGCTTTACTACTAACTTACCACCATTTTGAATATCCTTAAGTTTCATGAAGGGTGTTTTTAAAGGCTTGCCATTCAGAGTAAAAGACTGTACATACCGGTTTTCTCTATTATTATTCAGGGTTACAATTTCGAAATCTTTACCGCTGAAATATTTCTTATTGCCTTTGATTCTGATCGTATTAAAAACCGGTGCAGAGAGTCCTGTTTCTGGTGAGGCATCGGTAAAGCCCTTCACATCAAAAATACCCATCGAAGCCATCACATACCAGGCGCCAAGCTGTCCCTGGTCTTCATCCTGTCCGTATCCGTAGCCGTGAATACCTTCGGTACCATAAAATTCATCCATAATTTTTCTGACCCATTTTTGCGTAAGCGATGGTTTGCCCGAGAAATTAAAGAGCCATGAAGTGTGCAGGTTGGGTTGATTACCATGATTGTAAAGCCCTTCAAGTCCCGAAAAGGCATCTAATGTTGTGCCGCCGCCAAATTTATTTTTTTCAGATACGGTGAAAATGCTATCCAGTCTGCTGTTAAAATCAGCTTTACCAATGGCTGCAATCAAAGCATCCGGGTTTTGGGGAACATAAAAAGTGTATTGCCATGCATTTCCTTCCTGAAAACCTCTCCAGGCCTGTTTCGGATTGAAGTTGGATATAAAATTGCCATGCTCATCCTTAGGCCTGATGAATTTGGTTGCAGGATCTAAAATGGTTTTCCAGGCATTGGAAAGCGTAGTTAACTTCTGGTAATCGGCTGTTTTATTTAGAAGTTTTGCCCATTGGCCAACTGCATAACAGCTGAATGCATACTCCAGGGTGTGCGAGGCCGAAAACTGCCACCGCTCGCTGGCACCACTGCCGCTATCCAAATGATTGACGTAACCATATTTCAAAAACCGATCTAAATCAGACTTTCCTGCACCGAATGGCCGGTTTTGAAACTGCAATTCGTTTTTGAGTGCAGCCTGATAAGCGGTTTTTACATCAAAATCGCGTATTCCTGAGTTGTATGCTGCTGCCATGGCCAGGCTCACAAAGTTTGTACCCACGCCTGAAACATACCGGCTATTGGCAATCCCGTCAGATAACCAGCCCGAATCTTTATACACCAACAACTGACTTTTAACCCAGTCTGAATAGTATTCAGGATAAGCCACAGCCCACAGCTGGGTTAAATTCCAGAAAGCGCCCCAAATGGCATCGGTATTGTAATGGTTATGCACCGGAACATGATTCTCATCTAGCGGAATCTGACCAATTCCGCCATCATTTTTAGGATAAGCGCCATTTACATCGCTGGCCAAACCACGTCCTGATAAGGCATGGTATAATCCGGTATAAAACTTTGTCAGGTCTGCTTTATTTGCCGAAGTTACCCTGATTCTTCCCAGGTAGCTGGCCCATGTATTTAAGGCCTGTGCTTTAGCCTGATCAAAAGAAAGGTTTGAAGCTTCTTTAGCCAGGTTTAGCCTTGCGTTTGCGATTGATGTATACGAAAGCCCAGCTTTTAAGGTAATGCTTTCCTGCTCTTTTGTAGCAAAAGTAAGGTATAAGCCAGCTCCTTTACCTCTGGTGCTTTTGCTTCCTGCGGTAATTTCGGCACCGTTAAATGTGCCAAATTTTAAAGGCTTTTTACTGGTTACAGCAGAGAAGTACATTTTTATGTCGGCACCAGGCTGATATTTCTGTACATATACCGGTCTCGTAATTACATAACCTTCAATTCTGCCATCGCTGGTGAGGTAAACCCTGGCATCACTTACCGCTCCACTCTCTCCCTGCTGGTGACCAATATCGAAAAGGATGTGTGCTTCGGTTGATTTTGGGAAAGTATATCGATGAAGAGCAACTCTTTTAGTGGCTGTTAACTCGGCTTTAATGCCATAATCTTTCAACAATACCGAATAATAACCGGGTGTGGCAATTTCGTCTTTATGATCGAAAGCAGAGCGGTAACCTGCTTCGGGATGTTCTAAACTTCCTGCAAGGGTTTGTAGTTTTCCGGTTGATGGCGCAAAAACAATCCCACCAATCTGAAATTCGTGAAAATTGGCAAAACCTTCGATAGAAGTATGCCTTTGGTCGTAGCCAACAGCTTCCCAGCCGCTTTTATTGCCATAAGAACCATTGGTTGATGGTGCGGCTTTAGCCATCCCAAACGGAACTACCCCTGGTGTGAAATAAAACCAGCGGCTGTGCGCTGTACCAATGCGCGGATCGGCATAAGCCAGCAAATCGTGGTCTGACTGTGCTTTAACCGGTTTGTAAAATAAATTAAGCAGTAGTAAAACAGCAAGTTTGTGTTTTATATTCATAGGTAGCATTCATTTTTTAGTGAAAAAACACAGGCTTATCGGCTTCCTCTTTCCAGTCATTTTCTATCTCTTCAAGCGATTTACCTTTGGTTTCGGGAAGCAATTTATAAACCGCAATAAAGGCTATAATACAGAAAAAGGCGAAAAACCAGAAAGTACCTGCGCTACCCAGTTCGTTTAGCAAGATTGGTGTAATCTGCCCCACTATGGTATCGGCTACCCACATTACCATAATGCTGATGGCTAATGCTCTTCCACGGATGGCTCCGGGAAATATCTCTGCCGCTACAACGAATTTTAAGGGACCAATTGAACAGGCAAAAAAGGCAAGGAAGGCCAAAACACATACCAAAAGCCAAATGCTAGAGGTTGCATTAAAATAAAAACATATACCGGTTAAGATCAGAGAAATAGCAGCTCCGGCGGTTCCGTATAAATAAAGCGGCCTTCTGCCCCAGCTATCCACTTTCCAGATGGCGAACAGGGTAAAAAGCACGTTAGCCAGACCAAAAATAACCTGACTGATGAGTGAATTACTTAACGAAATGCCCGCATTACCGAGTATTCTTGGTCCGTAATAGATAATGGCATTAATACCACTAAACTGAGAAAATAATGGCAATAAGATGCCTATTAACAGGGCTTTACGCATAGTTGGTGCAAATAATTCTTTATATGAATTTTTAGCGCTGTTGTTTTCAGTTGCAAATTGATTGGGGTCGATTTCGGAAGGTGCTTGTCCGTTAATTTTACTGATAATTAAGGTACCTGCGGCGATATGGCCTTTTTGTATCAGCCATCGTGGGCTCTCCGGAATGAGCAATAGTCCAAATAAAAATAAAACAGCAGGCAGCACACCCATACCCAACATACCGCGCCAAACTTCCTGATTGAAAAGTTTGCTCCAGGCAGAAGTATCAGTCAGGACTGTTGAAGCACCGCTTAATAAGGCTGCATTGCTGAGGTAAGCCACCAGGATACCCAGTGTAACAGCAAACTGATAGTAGGTAACTAAACGGCCTCTAATGTGTGCAGGGGCGATTTCAGAAATATATAAGGGCACTACGTTTGAAGCGATACCGATACCAATACCACCTAAAAGCCGGAATGCAATTACGCCCGGCAGACTGGGAAGTAATGCACAACCCAGGGCCGAGGCAACAAAAAGGAAAGCAGTTAAAATCAACGGCTTTTTCCTTCCAAACCTGTCGCTCAATTCGCCAGAAAGGGTTACCCCGATAATACAGCCCAACAATGCAGAAGATACAAACCATCCTTCCTGTGAGGCGCTTAATGCAAACTGTTTTTGCACCAGCGGTAAAACTCCTGATATAACGGCCATATCAAAGCCGAATAAAAAGCCGCCCAGCGATGCTACAAGCGTTATTAAAAATACACGGCTTATTTTTTGCTCACTCATAATTTATATTTTGGTTAAAATTTTTAATTGGTTTGACAATGGATTTCAAATCCACCTCAATTCTGACCGCTGTTTTATAAAGTTACGGCAGCCAGATCATCTTTTACAAATGCTTTAATTACTTTAGCCCTTACACTTCCTACATTAATCAGCGTATAACTTTCGGCTGCAGCCGGAACTACAAAAGTTTCGGCATAATGGAATTCAGTAAGCTGGCCATCTGTATTTTTTAATTTGATGGTCGTACCTTCTACCAGCATCAAAATATGGCAGGTATTATTGGTTTTTACAGTGATTTCACTGTCAAACTCCAGGCGGTGAATATCATAAAAATGTTCGCGGTGTGTTGGCAGGTGGATCAACTCCCAATCTGCTCCTTTTTCAATTACCGATGGCTTCGAAATCAACTCGTCGGTTACCACCTTCCCTTTCCGGTTAAAGTCAAGGTTTTTAAAAGCATGCTCAATGTTAATTGGCCGGGGCTGACCATCCAAGCCTAAACGAACCCAATCGTACATTTTAAAGGTAAAAATATAAGGTGTTGCACTGATTTCGAGTACCAGATTGTTGGCACCGGCACTGTGTACCGTACGGTTTGGGATTAAAAAAAGATCGTGTTTTTGCGCATCGTGTACCTGTACAAACTCTTCGATATTTATTTCCTGTTTTAGCTGCTGACTTTTAACTAAAGCCTGATTAAATTCGATTGGATTGATGTCTTCCTGAAAACCGAGATAAACTTTAGCATCTTCTTTACATTCAAGAATATAATAAGTTTCATCCTGCGTAATGTTTTCGCCAAATTCTTCGCGGATGTATTTCAATGAAGGGTGACATTGGATGGAAAGATTTCCGCCATTCATCGTATCCAGAAAATCAAATCTGATCGGAAATTCTGTTCCAAAAACTGAAGCATGTTTACCCAAAACAGCCTGATGTTCACTAAACATCAGAAAATCGAAAGCAATCTCTAAAAGGTTACCATTACTTTCGAATACAATGCCGTTTTCGGGAACAATCATTTCGAAAGACCAGGCATAATTTACCTCCTCTTTATTTAAACCTTTAATGTTTTCCTGCAACCAGTGACCGCCCCATGCACCTGCTTCGAACCATGGCCTAACCCGAAATACCGACTGGCTGATGTGTTTTAAGCCTTTCTTCAGTTCATCTGCCTCGATCCACTTTACCGATGATTTGTGCTGGGCATCTGCAATAATAGTAATGCGGTTTAAAATTTCCGCTTTGTGCTTATTCAGCACTTCCCAATCTACAAAATAAAAGCGTTTATACATTTCGAAAGCACTCGCAGTAGTGGCAGCACCAAGGTTAGTTACCGAACCCGCACGCATGCGGTATTGAATTTCATTTTTAGGGATATCAAGGTAAATGATTGGTGCATCCCAATTCACTAATGAGGCACCAATTCCAATTACAATATTTATTTCATAAGCTGTATCGGGTTGGCTTTGGCTGAATTCAGGTTTGAAAAAATCGGCAAGCTTAAGCATAGTTTTTTTACCCCAAACACTCTTTGCTTCGCCCAGAAAAGGATTTACGAATTCCTGTACCGCTTCTGCACTTTTCATTTGACTTGTTGTGCGCAGCCAGTTAACTTTTAGATTCTCTCTGGTAAAGATTTGTTGTAAAGCCAGTTCTGTTTCGTGCCAGAAAACACCAACATACCCATCTATAATTACTGTTCTTTTTTCAATAATCCACGAGGCCAATGCTGCATAACCATCAAATATTTTGTCTTCACCCAAAGCATGTACGGGATACAGGTTATAACCATCAGCTGGCTGATGGTTATGATTGATATTTTCTGGTAAAATCTTTTCTCCACTTTGTCTCCATTGTTCAGCGGTAGGTGTTTCCTGAGGATTACTTTTTACTTCCATAAACGAGGTACTATCTTATTAAAGAACAAATGTATATATGTATGTACATTTATCCTAATGTTTTATTTAATTTCTTTTACTTAGATCGAATTATAGGCCTTTCACTATTATAAGTGACTCCAAATGGCAATAAGCATGCATACATGTGTTGTTGTTTGTACATGCTTTTTCTATCTTTGTTTCAACAGCATAAAGCATAATTATTGCTTAAAGCATTGCTGTACAAAAAAATGAAATTTTCAATCGACCATAAAAGCCCTGTGCCTTTGCACATTCAGGCAGAAGAATTATTGCGGAATCTGATCAAAGATCCCGAATATGCCACTAAATTTCTGCCTAACGAAGTGGATATGGCTAAGCAGCTGGCTATATCGAGAACAACGTTGCGCCAGGCCTTAAATAAATTGGTTTATGAGGGCTTGCTGATCCGTAAAAAAGGTATTGGTACTAAAGTTGCCGAGGTTTCGGTTAGTTCGAAAGCAAGCAACTGGTTAAGTTTTTCGCAGGAAATGCAGGCCAGAGGCATTCCGATTAAGAATTTCGAACTTCACATCAGCTGGGTATATGCAGATGAGAAACTGGCCCATTTTTTTGATATTGGCACGGATAAAAAGGTACTAAAACTGGAGCGTTTAAGGGGAAAAGAGGAAGGCCCTTTTGTTTATTTCATCTCTTACTTTCACCCCCGGATTGGCCTAACGGGTGATGAAGATTTTAAACGCCCTTTGTATGAAATCCTGGAAAGAGACCACTCGATAATTGCGAATTTATCGAAAGAAGAAATTAGCGCCAAAGCTGCTGATAAATTTATGGCTTCTAAACTGGATGTTGAGGTTGGAAGTCCGCTGCTTTTTAGAAAACGTTATGTTTTTGATCAGGGAGAACGGCCAATTGAATATAATTTAGGCTATTACCATGCCGATAGTTTTGTATATACCGTAGAAAGCAGACGGGATAGTTAAGCCGATGTTAACCGGGAACGATCAACATCATTTGATGGTTCCCGGTAATTTTAAATGCACTCTAGTAATTGTAGCGAACGCTATAGTCTCTACCCTTTTCTACAGTGATTTCGTACAAGTTATTTCCTATTGATTTGATTTCTGCCCCATTTGCCACAGGTTTAGACTTGCTTTTAATCCTTAACTTTCCGGTACCTACAGCAGCATTTACCCTGATTTCCTTTTTGTTCATGTAAACCGCGATATCGCCATTTGCCGTAGGTACTTTACCTTCCATCCAGGCTAAACCTCCTAAGTTGGGCTCGATAGTGTAGGTTTCGTAACCTGGAGAATCAGGACTAACACCCAGATAATATTTGCCCAGTAAATAAATCGGGCTGGCACCCCAGGCATGGCAAAGGCTTTTTCCAAAAGGACGGCCGTACATGGCCAAATGTTCGGTTCCTTTCTTGTTGGGGTCGTATTCTTCCCAGAAAGAAGTAGCCCCCAGTTTAAGCATGCCACCCCAATAATTTTTCATCTCTTTTAATACGTATGATTGTTCGCCCATGGCACAAAGTGCTTCCAGCTCGTAAAAACGCATGTATGGCGTGGTAATTTTATTGATGCTATCGTTCAGCAATACATGTTCTTTTACCGCCAGCTTTTGTTCAGGCGTAAAATAATCGAAAAAGATGCCGAACATATTGGCGTAACGGGTTACATTTTCTGTGGGTTTACCTGCCACCCTGCTGTGTACCAAGGCGTGTTTATTCTGGTTCCAGTACAAATCAAATATTTTGGTTTTCAGTACTTTGGCCTGTTCTTCATATCTGGCTGCACCTTCGGTATCTTTGGCGAGTTTCGCGCATAATGCCATGGTTTCTAAACTACGGGCATAAAGCAGTTGTTCGAAACTTACTTCGCCATCTTTACTCAACTTATCGGCCCAATCAATAAAAATCCAGTCGCCCGGCATCCATTCCAATAAGCCGTTTTTGTTTTTCCTGCCATCGATATAAGTCATTAAGGATTGCATCCTGGGATAAATGTCCTGCACAAATTTTTTGTCGCCTGTAAATTTATAGTAATCGTAAATGCCCAAAAACCAATAGAAAGAGTAATCCATAATGGTATTGATATGCGCTGTAACCGGATCTTTGCCACGTTGGGCCAAAAGCGTTCTTTTTACCGTTGGGGCATCAAAAAACGAGTAATAGTTCATCAGGTAACTTTGGTAGGCATCGCCGCTCCACACCCATCTGTCGCGTTTAATCCCATCGATAAAAAACTCGCGGGTATTGAGGTGGAAGGTATATTTGGCAACATCGTAAATCTTGTTCAGCTCCGCATCTGAGGATTTGAAACTTCCTCTTTCGCTAACCGGGGCATACTCATAAAGCATGGAAATGGAATCGGCAGAAACACCGGTTCCGGGCTGAAAGTTAACATAGCGGAAGGCTTTAGAGAGCGGCATCACCGAATCCTTTTTACCAGCCTGATCAATATCCAGGTAATCGAGCGTTTCGCATTTATCGGTTGATAGGGCTTCTTCTTTTGATTCACCATAATATAAACTGAGTTTTCCTTTACCCTTTAAACCGTGTATTTTAATAAAGCCAAAGGTTTCTTTGCCAAAATCGGCTACATAACCGGCTCCGGCTTTATCCGTTTTTACGGAAGCTTGTGCAATAACAGGTAATTTAAACGCAGATGGTAAGCTGTTAGGGTCGGTTAAGCCCCATGAGCCCGCCGAAACAAAGGTAGTACCCGATTTATCGGATGTTTTCCCGCTCGCATCAATCCATTCTTTATCTTCAAAAGTGGCTAACCAGCTTTCATCTGATACAACAGTTTTGCCCTGCACAAAAATGGAGGGTACTGTAGCCTGACTATATACTTTCAGGCTAAGTTTATGCTTTCCGGCAGGAATCTGGATGGACTTCGGGAAACCGGTGAGTGCCTGTCCGTCTATTTTGACGTTATAGGTGCCTTCTACAAAGATTTTAACCTCCTCGGGCTGGCTAAGTGTAAATTCTTTGTGGAAATCGACCAGCACATAATGGCTATCCATTTTCCAGAATACAGGAAAAAACGAACCACGTTCTGTCCGCCGGTTCTGCATCACATTGCTCATGTAAATATCAAAATCGCCGGGATACCAGATCCACGATGCTTTTTGGGCAAAAGCCGGCATTACCATGGCCTGGAGCAAGGTAATGAAGAGTATTTTTTTTAGGTTTTTCATTTTGCTTAGTTTTAGCTACAGATGAACATGCCTGCCCTGCCGTTCAGGCGGGGATATAATGTGTTGTTATCTGTGTGTATCCTTTTTATCTGTGGTTCATTTTTAATGTCTCTTTGATTTAGTTGCATTTAGATTATTCATAAGTTTTTCTTTTTTCAAAGGCATTAATGAGCACTCCGTGGTTCCCAATCAAGTTGGGAATGAGGATCAACTCATTTAATGTCCGTTAAAGAAAATATATAATGCCAGCATTACAATGGCGAGGGCAATCCACGAAATCCAAACCATTCGGTCGGGTTTTTCGATATTGGCTTCGTGTGCTTCGTTAGCCGTATAAACGCTGGGTGTTCTATCCAAAAGTGAAATCAATATGGCGATAACCAATAAACCTGCAAAAATCAGGAAAGACAGCATCAGGTAATGTGGCCAGAAAGTGTATTCGCTGGGTGGTAAAACCCATAAATAAACAATTCCGGTGCTCAGACTCAGTATGGAGCCGATTGATAATGTAAAATTTACGGCCTTACGGGTTGTGCGTTTCCAGAATACAGTCAACAGAAAAACAACCGAAAGTGGCGGAGCAATAAAACCGAGCACAGATTGAAATACGTCAAAAAGGTTTAATCCTTTAATGTTATCGATGGCCAGCACTACGATTACTGCAAAAATACAACCTGCAACCACCGTTAAACGGCCTATATTGATAATCTGCTTATTAGTGGCCTGTGGGTTAATTTTCTTTACATAAACATCCATGGTAAACACAGTACTCAGTGAATTTAGTGATGAACCGATTGTACCCACCAGAACCGCGATGAGTACCACAATCACTAAACCATTCATGCCCGGAGGGAAAAGGTTGGTTACCATGGTCATATAGGCTTCGTTAGGATCTTTCAGGTTAGGGAAAAGTACATAACATAAGATGCCGGTTACGATGAATAAAGGCAGTGAAAGGATTTTTAACCAGCCGATAAAGCTTACACCCAATTGTCCTTGTTTAAGGTTTTTAGCGCCCAAAACCGATTGCACCATGGATTGATCGGTACAGAAAAAAGCTACAGCAGCTACCGGATAACCTAAAAGTATAGCATACCAGGGGTATTTTGGATCACTTGTAGGTTGTATCAGATTCCAGAAATGGCCGGGAGTTTTACTATACAAAGCCGAGATGCCTCCAACCTTGTGCAGGCCTAAAAGGGTAAGTGAAAGAGATACTGCAATGAGTAAAATCATCTGGAAAACGTTAACCTTCGCAATGGCTTTTAAGCCTCCAAAAAAGGTAAATAGGCCGGCAAAAGCAACCAAAACAGTAACTGATTGCCACATGGGGATGCCTAAAATCTGACGGACTAAAAAACCGCCTGCAAACAGGCCTAAAGATAGCCAGGAGATTAAAATTTTAACCAGGGCATACCAGGCCAGTATATTTTGGGTAGAATCGCCGTAACGGTTCCCCATAAACTCGGGCATGGTGCTTACCCGCGCAGCCAGGTATTTCGGCGCGAAAACGATAGCAAGCAGAAATAAGAAGATGAAGGCGTACCAGTCAAAATTGACGGCCACAATGCCTGTAGTGTAGCCTATACTGGCAAAGGCCAGCAGCATGGATGGCCCTACATTTGTGCCCCACATGTTGAAACCGATACTGGCCCAGCCTAACGATTTATTGGCTAAAAATAAGGTTTCATCTTCGCTTTTTTTCTTCGAAAAACTGGCGCGATACCCAATCACCATGAGGATGATGAGGTAGGCCATTACGATGATGTAATCTAAACTGGTTAAACGTTCTACAATGTTGTGCATTTGGCTAGTTTGGTTTTTTATTTGTTTGCCACGGAAACACGGATTGGCACGGAATTACTTCTTTATCCGCCCGTGGTACGTGCCCTTTAATTTGTCGTCATTGCGAGGCACGAAGCAATCTTAATGCGGTTATATTACATAGCCTAAGTAGTAAGATTGCTTCGTCGTTCCTCCTCGCAATGACGAATTTCTATAATCCGATCGATTCTCTCGTAATGTTATAACTGGTTAATATTTCATCAATTTTTACGGGTAAACCTGTTTCCAGCGATCTATCCATGGCCTGCAAAAGGGCTATGGTTCCTATTCCCTCTTTTAAATCCGGATAAGCGGTAAACTTATTGTTAATGCTATCGGCAAAATATTCGAGGTAATTCTGGTACTCACCGGCATGGTGACTTTGCCCTTCAAAACGGAAATAATGTTTTAAAGTAGCATCTCCCCAGGTAATGATTTTCTCTTCACCGGTTTTGGTGGTAACGGAGTAGCGCAGTTCGTGGTAGTCGGCCTGACTGGCCCCTTCTGTTCCGCGTAAAATACAGCTCATGCCACTATCACGGCTTGCCGGCTGTGTTGGCCCGGTATAGGCACCACTAACACGCGCAATTCTGCCGTCTTTAGCCTTGAAAATGAAGTGCATGGTGTCCTGGTTTTTTAAGCCTGCTTTTTGGCCATTGCTGCTCAGCATACCATAACCCATTACTTCTTCAATATCGGGCATGTACCAGCGAATAAAATCGACCGGATGACTTAAACCACCGTACAGCCATTTGAATGATTGTTTTAAGGACCAGCCTTTTTCTAAAAACCAGCGGTGATCGGCATGGTAATGACTCTCGATGGTGATTAACTCACCGATTAAACCTTTATCAAAATCTTTTCGCTGACGCATGGCCGGTTCGAAAAAACGGGAACTCTGACCAACAAAAATTTTCTTTTTCGTTTTTTTACTGAGGGCCAAAAGTTCGTTTGCCTGCGAAAGATTGTCGATAAATGGCTTGGTACAAACCACATGTTTATCGTGCTCTAAAGCCAGCTTAATGTGCTCAAAATGCAAATGATCGGGGGTGTAAATCGCAATCATATCAATTTTGTCGCTTTTCAGCATGTCGTCGTAATTGGTGGTCCAGTTCTGAAAATCGAACTCCAGTGCGCGTTCTTCGCACAGTTTTTTATTGGCATCACAAATTTGAATCAGTTTAAATTTGGTGCTTGTCAGTGAGGCAGAAATGGTGCTTCTACCCTCGCCTAATCCTAATATTCCTAATCTTAACATATTTTAATAAGTATTATTTATTTCCTCCCCCTGCCCCCTCCAAAGGGGGACGGATCAGTCTATGGGTTTAAAGAAAACCCAAACCTCGCCTGGTTTTGTGCCAGCTATTCCTTCCTGGTATTTTTTCATTAATGCATTCCATTCGTCTACTTTAGGGTTGTTTTCTGTTGTTTTCGGGTTCAGTTTATTCAAATCTGCACCTTTGGGTATGCTGATAATCAACATCAGCTGACGGTCTTTTTTAAAGATAACCAGGCGTTGAAAATCAGCGTTGCAAAAACCTTTTGATATTTCGGGCCATTTCTCGAATTGTGTTTTGTGGTAATCGAGATATTCTTTTTGCAACTTTTCATCCTTAACCAGATTGGTCGATAGAATAATATTGTCCCATTCTTTTACCGGTGCTGTTCCACATTGTTGTTTACGGTCGAAATCGTAAAACATATTCTCGTACAACTTAATCTCAGTGGCATTGAGCCTTTTTAAAGTTTGCTGTAAACTTTCTGTTTTTAAGGTTGAAGTGTAAACCACCAAACGGTTTTCCCAGCTGTAAATGGATGATCTTAAAAGGTTATTTTCGCGGGCAAATGCTGCCAGGGTTTTATCGTTGGGTACTGCTCCAGCTTTAAAAATCAGCTCAAAGACAACGGGCTTATCTATTGCGTTATTTATTTTCCGGGTGGCAGAAATAGATGATTTATCTTTCAACAGGTATTGGTACGGAGGTGTTAGTCCTGCATTTTGTTTGATTTTTTGGGAAATCTCTGGCCCGTTATTCTCCCATAAATTATCTGGTCCGTTGGCATTTTGCAGGTATTTTTCGCTTGGTGTCCAGTTATTTTTAATGGTTAGGTACGAAGATCCCTCATCCGTGTACAGGTAAAACCAGTGGTCGGGAAGGTGTGCATACCGTGCTGTATAAATGCTATCGATCACATTTTCGGTAATAAAAGAGTTCGGCTGGGCTGATAAGGTGTAAATGCCGGCCACATCGTACATGTGTTTGCCGTAATGGTGGATTTTATTGCCACTGATGGTGTTATCCCTCATTGCATTTTTGGTTTTTGTCCAGCCCCAACCCATGCTAATTCCCGAATAGGAAACATCGCTGATTTCATTGTGCAGGATTTTCAGCCCGCGCACGTAACCCGCACCAATACCAACCGCACCCCAATCTTCGTTGGTTACATCGGTAATCAGATTGTTTTCGATCAGGTTGTTAGCCGAAATTTCGCGATCATCTGAAGGTTGATAAGGTAAATGCACTTCGGTCGCTTCGTCAGAAAAAGTACCCATGAGTATGCCCGATCCGCCAATATCTTTAAACAAGTTTCCTTTAATCTGATTGTTAGTTGTTCCTTTTTGATAATCTAAGCCGGTTGAAGCATGGTGTTCGATCCTGCAACCTTCAAAATCGATGTGATTGGCATAGCTGATTTCGATAGCCGAAGCTGGCAGGCCAACCCAGGCCTGGTTCTCTAATGTCGGTTTATCGGCGGTTCCGGGTTGGTCTAACTTGTAGGCGTCGAGCATGTACATGCCTGCCTGATGCGGCACGTGGCCTTGTTTGGAAGGCAATAGCCAGGAAGCATGCTGAAAAGATATGCCCTTAAACGAAATGTACGACACCGGACGGTCAACCGTTCCGGCCACCTTTACCAGGCTTTCTAAAGCCGGCGCAACCACATCTGCCTGAGGCATATTTTGTGCTGATTTAGGCCAATAATATACTTTATGCTGCTGTAAATCTTCAAACCATTCGCCTGGCTCATCTAAAAACTGAATTGCATTCGTTAGGTAGTAGGCCGAGTTTCCGGTTTTGTCAGAAATCCATGGGGCTGGCCAGGGGTGCTCGGATTGTATGCGGCTTTCGGGCTGTAAAAAGGAAAGCTCAGCGACATTATTTCGGGTTTTTACCGATTTTACCCGCAAATTGGCAATGGCCCACCATTGATGGATCACCATTTCGATACCTTTTGCGTTACCCAGGTTCATGTTTTTGTTTAAGGGGATTTTGCAGGTTTGAGATTGTGCATCCCAGGATAAAATCCTGTTCATGGCATCGCCGTTGGCATCTTTAGCCCGGACAGCCTTATTGTTATTTACCCAAATCTGCCTGAACTGCAGCGTATTATCGGCAAACATGGGGGCATCAGCCACCCAAACTTTACCTATGGCCTTTTTGGGCAAACCCGCAACAAATGTGGTTAATCTCTTCCAACCTTTAATTTTTACACCGCCACTAAAAATAACGCTTGCGCCTGGAGCAGCCATAATTTGTGTCGGATTATCTTTTGTACCAGAGTCTTCGGGTCGAAGGACAATGGTTTCGTCTAAAGTGTAATAACCATTTTCAATGATGATATTAATCCCGCCTTTAATCGAATTATCGTTTAACCTGCGCAACTCCCGGGCTTTACGGATGGCAAAATGTAAGGAAGCTAATGGTTTTTCCTTTGTACCACAATTGCGATCTGAACCGATTTTAGAGACATAAATATCAGCCGCATTTAATTGCGAGCACATTAAATTTAAAATCAACAAAATGGTTAGGTAAATTCTCATAACAAAATGGTTATCCGGCTTGGAAAATGGACTTCAGGTATTTGGTGTTGGCGGTAAAGTTGTATTTCACATTAGTAGGCTGTTTGGCATCACGACTGCGTTCAATAACGAGCCAACCGCTCCAGCCCATTTCATCTAAAGTTTGTTTTACCTTTTTGAGGTCAATTTTAGGGTCGTTTTCGAGCCAAAGCCCATCTTCGTTGGTGGCATGGATCTGGATGATGTTTTTCCTGCCCAATATTTTTAGTTCCTGGTGTAAATCGCGGCCGTTTTTAATCGCATTCGAAAAGTTGAAGTAGCTTCTGATGTTTTTACAGTTGATTTCCTTCAGCAACTGCAATTCGCCCCTGGCATCCAGTGCGGTTTCGATACCAATCACAACGCCTGCCTTACGAGCCATTTTGCCTGCGATTTTTAAGCGTTCAACAATGGGCGCCCTTAATTCGGGATTTTTAACCAGATCGCCCTGGATGCCCAGCGGTAAGAAGACTACTTTAATTTGCATGGCTTTGGCGGTATCTAAACAATCCTGTACCATTTTTTGGTAGGTAGCACGTTTGGCAAAAGACTGGGCATAAAAACCGGTCATGGCCAATGCACAAAATTCGAGCTTAAGGGCTTTTGCTTTTTCTATGTATTGTTTGCGGATACTGGGGTTTGCCAGTTTATTGTCGAAGGTTTCCCGGTCGCCCAGTCCGCCCATATCGATTTCCAGTCCATCGGCTCCAATTTCACTGGTTAGGTCTAAAGCACTTAATTTCTGACGTTTGAGTATCATCAAATCAATTACAGCTACTTTGTATCTGCTTTTTAGGGGAGCCGCCTGCAAAATATTGGGCAGCATTAAACCTCCGCTAATTAATGCGAGATTTTGAATAAAGGTTCTTCTGTTCTGGTGTTCCATAATTTAATTCAGGCTTTGTGGAAACATTTTTTGCAGGTTCTCAAAACCCATAACAGCGTTTTTGGGTAGTTTTTCTCCCTTATCGCCAAAAACATACAAGGCATTTTCTTTTTCGATGGTTACTTTGCTTTCATCGTATTTTCCGGCTTTGTCTTTTACCGCGTTACCGTTAAGCTTGAAATATTTAACCAGAAAGTCGTAAAGGGCAATGCGCTTATTTGGACCGAAATCATGCTTTTCGTCGGGTAAATGAACATTTTCAACTTTATCTTTTACGCCGTAATAACCATACATTTTTTGCAGGTATGGGAAATCGTGTTCAGGTGTGTGTGCGGTCCAGTCGCTGCCATCCGATACGAGTAATTGTGGTCTTGGTGCAGCCATTGCAGCCAGTTCTACATTATCGGTTCCGCCAGCACATTGGTGAATGGGCATACCGCTCTCGCAAGGGCAACCACCATAGAAGTATGATGACATGGCCACCACCGGTGCGCTGAGCTTAATGCGGTTATCCATGGCTGTCATTAAAATCGAGTGACTGCCAGCGCCCGAACCACCGCTAATGGCTACCCTGTTGGTATCGGTTTCCTTTAATTTGGTGAAATAATCCAAAATACGGATTCCACCTAGTGTTTGCACGGTTTGCGACAGGCTTTTTCTGTGATCTTCATACTTAAACTGCAGCATCGATTCGCCCCAGGCAAAAAGGTCGTAGCTGAAGGCCATTGCACCCATTCGGGCCAGCATGGCACAGCGAATCTGACAATCAGCACGGTAACGCTGTTTTTCCCAATGTCCATCAGGACTTAAGATCAATGGTGTTTTTCCTTTGATATTTAAGGGTTTATAAAGTGATCCGTTAATCCAAACGCCAGGTAAAATTTCCAGCGCTATATTTTCTACTGAATAACCGTCGAAAATTCGCTTTGCGGTTATAATGGGCTTTGAATTGGGTTTAGCCGGTAGAGGTGACAGCTGTAAAGCTTCAAAAAGCTGTGGTTTTATCAAGGCTTTCCGCTTTTCCCAGCTCGCCTTATCAGTATATTTTGAGGCTAAACTATCCAGATAAGCCCATCCATCCTGAACCTCCCAGCGATAATATTCGTATTCTTTAAGCTTGTAAACGCCAGGCTTCTCTTTATTAACTTTCATATCCAGCGGCGTAAGCACGTTGGCTAAGGTTTCATCAACATTTGCCCGAAAACGCCATGTGGCATAATTTACCCACTTATCTTTTACCTGTAGTTCAGCATATTTAATCTTTACGTTGTAACGGGTTTCAATTGTTTTAAGTACCTCTAGTAAAGGTTTTTTGTATGCGTTATCTGAATTTTGAGTTTGGGCGGAAAGTATATTAATGAAAGACACTGAACCCACAATAAACAACACAAGACATCTAAAAATTTTGCCAGTCATTGCGAGTGCTGATTTTTCATCAGCCGAAGCAATCTTTCCTGGTAATACAGATTGCTTCAACTTAGAAATGACGTATTTAAAAATATTTATCATTTTAGCCCTCCTCGTTTTTGGTTTCTGTAATTACCGGTGCGGCATATCCGTTCAGTTTTGGCCAAATGCCATTTTCAATTTTCTTCAATTTTAGCTTTGAGGGGTCTACTACTACGTGTTTGATCTTTTCCCTTCTCCAGGTATAAATGAAATGCAGCATACCATCAGCTGTTTGGATTACAGCCGGATAAGAATACTGGCTAATGGGCGAATCTTCTAAGATGAGTGCTGCGTACCAGGTTTTACCATCTTTAGAAACAGAAACATTTAACGGTGTGCGTGCTCCTTTTGCTAAATCGCCCGGAGGCAATACGTGGTTGTATACCAATACCTGACGGCCATCTTTCAGCGTAACAGCATCGGTACCCGAATTGTTATTGGGTAATGTAGTTTTGGTAAGCGGTGTCCAGGTTTCGCCATTATCAGCCGACCATGACTCGGCAATGGCCCGGTTGGCGGTACGTGCTAAAATTTGCAGTTTACCCTTTCCGTATTGCAGAATGCTGGGTTGAATGGCTTTAAGCCCATTTTCTTGTAATGGACCTACGGTACGCCAGGTTTTGCCGTTATCTTGAGTTACTTCAAAATGTACTTTCCAGCCATCACCCTCCCTGCTCGATGGTGCGAACAAGTTTCCGTTGCTTAGCAATACAGGCTTATTTTTAACCGGACCGATGTTCCCTGTAGGCAGTTTTGTAGCCTCTGACCAGGTTTTGCCACCATCTTTTGAGGTACGCATCATGCCCCACCACTCTGAAGGTTTTGGGCCGATTTTGTAGAATAACAATAAATCGCCACCGGGTACCTGATACAAAACCGGGTTCCATGTAGGTAATCGTTTACCATCAGCCATAATACCGTTCGCTACCGAAACCGGTGCCAGCCATTTCCCATTAACAAAACGGCTGATGTAAATCTCCACATCTGGATTTCTTTCTTTGGTACCTCCAAAAAATGATGCCACCAAACCAGTTGACGTTTCGGCAATAGTAGCCGAATGGCAAGATGGAAACGGTGCCTTATCGTATAAAAACTCTTGCTTAACTATACCGGTTTGCCATTTTGCTACCTGGGCATTGGCGCTTATCGCTACTGCGAGAACTAATCCTAGTGTAAAGTATATTTTTCTATTTAACATCATATTTTCTTAGTCATTCTTCTATTTTCGTCACGTCATTTCCAGCTTGATCCGATAAATATCGGATGGAAATCTTAATAGATTCGCTATGCATTCCTTTTGCTTTAAGATTCCCGTCTGCGCGGGAATGACGCTACCGCTAGGGAAACCATTACTGCTTTGCTGCTTTTTCTTCTTTAATTTTCTTGGTATAAGCGCTGTAAAGCGCCCTCCAGCTACGGCCGTTGTTGTTGAGCAATTGCTCCGATTTGGTTTTGTAAATCTCAAAAATGGCCGAAATCTGTTTCATGTTTTTATAATCAACAGCCTGCTCCCTCGCCTGTTTTAAGTAAGCCAGTATTTTAGCTTCTTCATCGGCAGTTAAATCGGGCACTATGGCTTTGTAGCCTTTCATGGTAAAAGCCACCTTTCCGATGGTATATTTATCGAGGATCAATTGTACCTGATCAGCTGTTAGGTTTTGGTTTAAGCCGTCCATCAGGGCCTTGTGCACAGCTGCAGGCATGGCCGAATCGGCGATAATCTGTTTGTCAAGGTCGCTTAATTTGGTGCCGGTTGCCGGATTTATCCCATCGGGAACTGTTGATGAAGGATGGTCGTTATGCCAGTCTCTGATGGTTGTTAAATGCACTGCGATGATGTGCTCAACTGCAGTTTTTTTGCTTGCATCGCTTAAATTTAAAGCAGAAACCCATTCTTTGGCTTTGCTGGTAATTTCTTCGGGTGCAATAATTTCTTTTGTTTGGCTGAAAACGTTTACCGAATTAATCAGTAGGCTGATCAGCATAAAGAATCTTAAAATCTTTCTCATAATTTATATCTAGTTTACTCATCATTGCGAGCCTGATTTTCATCAGGAGAAGCAATCTATTTTGCTGGAAAGATTGCTTCGTCGTGCCTCCTCGCAATGACGATTTGTTTTTGCGCATGGTTTGTGTCTGCACAAACCATGATTTAATTTGTTGAACTTATTGTTCTGCTATAAACTCATAATCGCCCGAGCCCACCTCATAAATGGCCCTGTCTTTTTCTAATTTTATAAATTTTAAATCTCTTATTGAGCCTGAGCTTTCTGTAACTGCATTTTTGTTTTTAGCCGGAATGTAAAGCGTAGCTGTTGTATTTGCCGGAATGCTAACTTTCCAGTTAAACTTACTAGAGGTTTTGCTATAACTGCTTTTAATCAGGCCATAAGCGGAATGATAACCCGCAGTTACCTGGTCCAAACCGTTAATCATTTCGGGTTTCATGGTAATTTTTTTAAACGCCGGACTTTCGGCCTTAATACCCGCCAGGTTTTCATAATACCAGATCAACAAATCGCCCAGCATCATTACGTGGTTTTGCGAGTTCATTTTCGGATCGGCAGTATTTCCGTTCCAGAGCTCCCAGATAGTGGTTGCACCGTTATCGATCATGTAGCCCCAACTCGGGTAAGTTTTTTGCGTGGCAATGGTGTAGGCCAAATCTGGCCGTCCGTAATCGTTTAAGCAGCGCATTAGCCACTGTACCCCAACCAAGCCATTACTTAAATGCCCTTTATTGGTTACTTCAACCGTGTACACGATGTTTTTAAAAATCTGATTAATATTCGTTTCAGGTACCATTCTGAAATACAATGGAATGATGTTGTCTGTTAGGTTGTTACTGGAATAAAAACCTTTTTCATTGTAGAATTTCTGATTAAAGGCTACTTTAATTTTATCGCCCAGAGCTTTAAATTCTTTGTAATCACCATCATTCCCACTTATCTGGCTAAACTGCATCATCAGTTGTGTAAAGTGGTAGTAATAAGCCGTCGAGATCAATTCGGAAGGATATTTTTTATCGGCGCTTTTACCTCGGCCCACCTCAATGGTTACAGGTGGCATGCACCAATCTCCATAACTGTCTTTAGTGAGGATGTAATCTTTCATGTAACGATCCTGCATATATCGCAACCATTTTTTGATGGCAGGATAATTATCGGTAACCGCATTTACATCGCCGGTTTGTTTGTAGAGCATTTCGGTAATGAGTACGATAGAACCCGGCCAGCTCATGTTGTCGCTGTAATACCGCCAGAAAGCAGGGGCAACATCGGGGATGGCACCATCTTCTTTTTGTGCATTTCTGATATCCTGCAACCACTTGGCGTAAAATTTACCATTATCGAAAAGGAAATTTTCTCCGTGTGCTACGGCACCTCTGTCGCCTAGCCAGGGCATGCGTTCGTTACGTTGCGGGCAATCGATCGGGATGCCCTTATAGTTACCAGCAATTCCCCACCAGGCATTTTTAAAAATCTGGTTGGTTAGTGCATTTGAAGTTTCGAAAGTGCCTACGGTGTTCATTTTGTCGTAGATCATTTTTCCTGTAAAATCATTCAGGCTGGGCGTATAATTCAGTCCCGATAGTTCTACATACCTAAAACCCCGGTAAGCAAAAGTGGGTTCCCACAATTCTGGTTCGCTTCCTTTAAAAGTGTATAAATCAGTGCATTTGGCATTGCGCAGGTTTGCAGTAAACAACTCGCCATTTTCCTGTAGTGATTCGGCAAAGCGCAATTTAACCTGTTTGCCTTTCTGTCCCTTTACTTTAATTTGTAGCCAGCCAACCATGTTCTGTCCCATATCCAGCAGGTATCTGCCACCCGGAAGTGCTTTAATTGAAAGGGGTTTAAGGGTATTCATCACCCGCATGTTTTCATTCATCTGGGCCTCGATGGTTCCCGAAGGTTCCTGTACAAATTCTGCTTTCAGCCATTTGCTGTCGTCAAAACCTGCCTTATTCCAGCCAATGGCTTCTTTTGTTGCATCGTATTCTTCGCCGTCGTATTCGTTATTGGTTCTTATTGGTCCATCGGCAGTGCCTTTCCAGCTGTCATCGGTATCGATATTGGCCATACTGCCATCACTGTAAACGATACGAATGTTCAGCAGCATTTTAGGAAAACCAAAGGTTTTGATTTTGTAGGGTTTTTCGTTTTGCCGCATGGCGAAGAAACGGCCATTGCCTAAAACGGCACCTACCGCATTTTTTCCTTGCTGCAAATACGAAGTAACGTCGTAAGTATTGTACTTTACGTTTTTATTGTAATCGGTTGGTGAAGGTGTGAGTACCTCCTCGCCTACTTTTTTGCCATTAAGGTAAAGCTGGTACAAGCCCAGACCAATAATGGAGGCCGTGGCATATTTTACTTTTTTAGTGCTTTGAAATTCCTTTCTGAAATAACGTGCAGATAAGCGGGAATCGGTTTTGGTGTTATCCCAGGGAAAGGCCCTGTCGAAACCAATCCAGCCTTTTGGCCAATCTTTGTAGTTGAGCAGCCCCATTGTCCACGAATTAGTGGCCGACCAGTCGCTTTCGCCGGCAGTAGTCCATGTTTTTACCTTCCAGTAACAGCGCATTCTGCTATTCAGTGCCTGTCCGCTGTATTTAACGTGGATCGATTCGTCTTTATCTATCTTTCCGGAATTCCAGAGGTCGCCGTCATTTTGTGCCAGTTTTTCTGCTGTTGACGCCACCAGGACCTGATAGGCTTTTTGTGTAACATTACGTTTTGACGAAAGGATTTCCCAGCTTAAACGTGGCTGTGTAACATCAATACCCAGTGGATTAACCAACATCTCGCATTTCAGGTTTTGCAGGCTCACCTGGGCCGCCAGTTTCTGGAATGGCAGCAACAGCAGCAGTATGATTATCGATATGTAGGTTTTAATGTTCATTTTTTTAAGTGATTACACCGATTTATGGATTGTACCGATTGTTATCTTTTACTGTAATGTTTAAAGTTGAAAGGTTGTAATGTTCTGGGTTTGTTAGTCGATCAGAACGTTTCAACATTCAAACTTTGTAGCCTTTTAACTCTTTCATTTTTTAAGATTGATCCGTCATTGCGAAGCAGGGCTTGTGCGCGCTGAAGCAATCTTTTTAATTTTATTATACTAATTAGATTGCTTCGTCGTACCTCCTCGCAGTGACGTTTTTGGGTCAGAAAAATCAAAATAAAGGGTCATATCTAATGCTCTTGCCGGTTCTTTTTCAAAATCGTAAAACACATGTTTCATGCCCATCGGGCCGGTGGTTTCTGGTTTTTGTGTTTTGGTACCAATAGCCGATATTCCATTCATGAACGAAATATCCCCGTTAGGGAAAGTTGGGCTCATGTTATCATATTCTGTATCTTTCGATTTTTTTGGGGTAAATAACCTCAGGAAAACATCTTCCCGATCGGTTACCACCCTGAAATTTTGTGTTTTACCCACAAATTCGCACCAGTACATGTTCGAATAATAACCTTTAAATTCAGGATACTGCCATGGCGGTTCTCCGGTTGCCGAATCGTTATAATCTTTTTTCCAGATCCCCAGCTGCGTGCCTTTCATGCGGTTTTTCCAAACCCGGTAAGGTCCATTACCTTTATAAGTTACACCTTTAATTTCGGTTTCGGGGTAAGAAAAGTTTAGACCGATGAAAGTGGTAAAATAAGCGGCTGGGAAATATTTCACCTGCATTTTTAACCAGCCCGATGGATAGACGGTCCATTCTAGGGTATTGTAACTTTCTTTGCGGTCAAAAGTAGAAGCAATAACCAGATTTTGTCCGTCCATTCTGGTTGTGAAATTTTTGAAGTTATTTACGCCTTCCTGTAAAACCGGACCGTTGTTAAAGGGGATAATTCCTTTGGCATTTTCAGCTTTCTGTAACAGTCCGGTGGTTTTATCGAAAGTGAGTTGGATGCCATTAGCCGAAAGCTGGAAAAGCGTTGCTGATTCTTTCAGGTTCACTTTAGATGTGCCGGTAGTTACTACTAGCTTAGCGGCATCATCTTTTGGCAGGCTGATTGGGAAGCTCCAGGTAAATAATTCCTGACCGTAAACATCTTTTGCGGTTAAATACAAGGCGTCGAAATTCTTCCAGTCGGCCGGAAGGTTAATTTGTAGTTTTCCTTTCTCAAAAGGCTTAATATCCGGTGCATCTACCTTGCCTGCTTTGAAATACGTTTCGGCACCATCGCTTTTCAGGCTTTTCAGTTTCCATTCAAAGCTGCATTGATTCAGATTGGTAAAGGCATATCTGTTCTCCAGTTGAAAAGCTCCGTCAAATGCTGCTGTGATTTCTCTTTTTTCGACAAACACAGGACTCCAAACTTCCTTGATCGTAAAAAAACTACCTTCTTTTTCGTGGTAAGGGCCAACTATACCATCAGGGCCATGATTGCCATCAGTATCTAAAATGCCATTTTTATCGGTGCGTACTACAGCCTGGTCGGCAAAATCCCAAAGAAAGCCTCCGGCCGAAAGCGGATTGTTCCACATCGCGTTCCAATAGTCTTCAATACCAGCACCGTGGCCACCATCCCACATGCCATGAAGGAACTCGGTAGGCATTAAAATGTTATGGCCATGATCGTAATTGCCAATGCCATAATTAAATTCGCGGTAATGCGTGGTTTCAAAACCGCCAAAAACTTCCCAGGGATGGATTAATGGTCTTTTTTGAATGTCGTTTTCAGGGAAAAGGTGATCGAACTCACGGTTATGGCCACCTTCGTTCCCATTGGCCCAAAATATAATAGACGGATGGTTTTCATCGTTAGCCATCATTTCTTTAAATAATTTGGTGCCGGTTGGGGTATCGTATGTGCCATGCCAGCCTGCTAGTTCATCCATCACAAATAAGCCCAATGAATCGCAAACATCTAAAAAGTGACCATCAGGAGGATAATGCGACATGCGAACGGCATTCATGTTCATTTCTTTCATTAACTTCACATCGGCAATGCTGATTTTCTTGCTGGTGGTGCGGCCGGAAGAAGGGTAAAACGAATGCCGGTTTACCCCTTTGAATTTCATTTTTACGCCGTTAACATATACGCCATCACGCTCGCGTAGTTCTACCGTTCTGAAACCTATTTTTTTGGTAAGCTTATGGAGCGTTTTTCCATTCTTGCTGAGTGTAAAGGTAGCAGTATATAAATTCGGGAATTCTGATGACCATAGTTTGGGGTTTTTAAAAGCCTGATCTATCCTGGTAGTACCCCCCGTAATCTTAAAAGCGGCACTGCTACTAAATTTATTTCCTTTTACATCGGTTAATTGTACCGAAATTTGATCAGCATCACCTGTGGTAAAAATGTTTGCAGCCAATAATCCATTGGCCTGCGAATTGATTTGTACACTGTTGATGTGGGTTTGGGGTAAAGCTTCCAGGTAAACCGGACGGAAAATGCCGCCAAAAATCCAAAAATCCGCCTTGCGTTCTGCATTGTTAACCGATTCGTTGGAAGAATGTTTAGCTACTTTTACTTCAAGTAAATTATCGCCACCAAATTTAATCAGTTCGGAAATGTTGTATTTAAAAACATAAAATGAACCCTGGTGGATCTCTCCCGCCAGCTGACCATTAATTTTGACCTCAGTATCGGTCATTGAGCCTTCAAAAACGATATTGATCTCCCTA
This sequence comes from Sphingobacteriaceae bacterium, assembly GCA_965284455.1. Classification (GTDB taxonomy): domain Bacteria; phylum Bacteroidota; class Bacteroidia; order Sphingobacteriales; family Sphingobacteriaceae; genus Pedobacter. Next base: position 1,477,627 of record OZ260086.1, on the reverse strand, counting down.
TTTTTCCAGGCAGCGGGAACATTGAATTTATACTTGTAAAGGCCTTGCTCCTTACCTTTATTTTCTTCTTTATTGAAACCGTAATTGTATTTGCCAAAGCCCTGCAGCTCCCAGTTTGAAGGAACTGGGATGGTTGTCCATTTGCCCGAATTCATGCCTTCGGTACAAAAGAATTCCCAGTTTACCGTATTGTCGTTACCTGTACCCGATAGATATAATTTCTCTGTTTGTTGTGCCTTTGCCAGGCAAAACAGTAAAATAAAGCAAAGAAATAGTGATGCTCGTTTTAACATTAATTGGTTTTAAATTGCTGGGTTAATGGATTATCGGTTCGAAAAGGTAAAGCGGGTAAACCCTTGCTATAAAAATTTCCGGTTGGGTTTTCTGTCCAGTTATAACGCACCGCTTTAGGCTGAGCTATGTCCTTAGCAGAAACCCATACCTTGCCGGCTTTGATAACTGCATTGGCCGGTACAAATTTGCCATTAGCACCTGCCAGCGTAAATCCGGTAACAGTACCAGAAGCGTTTGCTTTTAAATATTCGAAATCGAGTATGGCTTTATCGCCTTTAAAGGCGGCTGTTTTATAAACAGGGCCAGAAAAGTCTGTTTTTTGGTTGTAAGTTTTAGCTAAAGCCCAAAGCGCTAAACGCCTGCCTACCTCCCATTTATAAGTTGGATGTAAATCAGCACCGTTATCGTTTAAATCGGATGTTGAAACCATTCCCGTATGGGGCAAGCGTAAAATCTGTTCCTGTGCCTCCCAAAAAGCAGGCTCTGTATCAGCTGTCAATACCACTTTATCGCTTTTTTGCTTGCTGTAATCGAAAGGCGCAATCTGCACATAATAAAAAGGCAGACTACTTTCGCCCCAGGCTTTACGCCAGAGGTTTATCAGTGTTTTCATTTTATAGGTATAGCTGATTTTTTCATTCAGAAAGCAATTGGTTTCTCCCTGATACCATAAAAAGCCAGCGATTTTAAACTTCGAAAGCGGTTCAATCATCGGTGTATAAAACTTGCCCGGATCGTTACCCACTTTTTCGTTTTTGAAATAGGGTTCTGCAGCAAATGCTTCCTGACTTATCCAGGGCTCGATGGCACTGCCTGGAACCGCTGAAGAAATTACCCCCACCGGAACGCCGAGCTTTTGCTGTAATTCCTTCGCAAAGAAATAACCCACTGCCGAAAAAGCCCGCAAGGCAGAATCCTCGGCTACACTCCAGCTTTTATGAATAGAATCGGGTTTAATTAACGTTTTTCTATTCACCAGGAAAATTCTAATCTGTTGGTTTTTCGCCTGTGCAACTTCATCAGCCGGGAAACCCTGTTTGTCATTTTTAGGTTTTGGGATTTTGGCAAGTTTACGCATAGCATATTCCATGTTCGACTGGCCAGAGCAAAGCCATACCTCACCAATCAGGATATTGCTGAGTTCGATTGTATTGGAACCAGCAATGACCATGCTTTGTGGCTCTGCCGATGTTTTTAGTGGATTTAATACCACTGCCCAGTTTCCGTTTTGGCTGCTAATCGCTTCTTTTTTCTGGCCTGCAAAGGTAACCGTTACTTTTTCACCAACAGCTGCAAAGCCCCAGATCGTGATGGGTTTATCGCGTTGCAAAACCATATTGCTGGATAAGATTTGAGGCAACAGGATTTTGGCGTTGGTGGTAAGCGAGAAAAAAGATAAGAGCGTAATGATTATCGTCATTGCGAGGAGGTACGACGAAGCAATCTTTTTAGCCTTGCACAAAGATTGCTTCGCTTCGATGAAAAATCGAAAGCTCGCAATGACGGATATCGTTGAACTGTAAACTATCAACTGCTTCATAATCCCTCCGTTTTTAAATATTTAATCAGGTAAACAGCTTCTTTTTTCTCGGCTTCGCCCGCATTTTTTAAATCGTAGGTCTGATCGGCAGATGTATCAACATCCGGGAAACGGCGAACATCGCCCGTGCGGAACACAATGCGCGAAACATTGGCCACGGGTTGAAAGGCCAGGCTGGTGAGCACATCTTTGCCGTTAACAGTTATGGTATAAAAACGATTCGCGGTGCTTAGTTTTAGTTTAATATCGTAAGTTTCACCAGCTTTATATTTTAAGAAATTTTTGTAACGTGCACCTGCTTTTGCACTTAACACGCCTGCGGTATCGAAAGTTAAACGAACAGTAGCCATGCCTTTCTCGTCTTGCAGCTCAATTTCCAATAAACCGAAATTATCTTGTTTCGGAGTAACTGAAAAGGAAGTACTCAGCTTAGCTGAAGCAGGAAATACACGTTCAGCTTTGGCATAATCAAAGGGATCTTTGTCTTTTAAAACCAGGTTGCCATTCTCTACCTTTACAGGTGCCCACAACGGGCTGTAAATATTCCAAAATGCTAAAGCCTGTTCGGCTGGCATTTTACTAAAATCATCGTTTACATGTGTTTTCACAGTGGTGCTTAGCGGTGCCGGAATACCAGAAACCCAGATGTCTTCCTTATTCATGCTGTAGGTTACCCAAAGTTTCCCGTCGGCAGGTTTTCCGTTGCCCTCTTCAATGCCACGCACATATTGAGGACCATACGATTTGTAATTGCCGCCATAGCGCATCGGAGAGATTTCGCCATTAACTAAGGATAGGTCGGTATAATCTAAACCATTTTTGCTGGTAGAGATGGCCAGCGGCCAGCGGTATTCGGATGGATTATACACTGTTGCATAATTACCATCGCTTGTTTTCTGTCCCCATATTTTGGCATTGCTGTTTACAAAACCGGGTGCACGAAAAGCACTTTCAGGCCAGCTTTTGCCATTGTCGATACTGATAGCAGTTAGTGCATTTTTCCATAAGCCTACTACACGGCCATCGGACAAATGGTAATAGCTAAACGCTTTGTATTGCTTCTGCAAGGTGATAAGCGGATCTTTTCGGTCGGCCTCTTCGTTCCATTGCTGGGTCATTAATTTATTAGCTAATAATTCGTTACAGGCTTCAACAAAAGCTTTGCTTTTACTTTTGGTATAATAAGGATATCGGGTGTTTTTTTCTGAATAACCTGGGTTGTAGTGAATGAAATAAATCGGTCCGTACTTGCCGTCTGCCTGAATTTCGCGCACCGCCCGGCCAATGCCATGTCCATCGTTCGGATCGTCTTTGGCATCGAAACTAATGGCATAAAAGCCCAAAACCAGGAATACGTTTTTGGTGGATACATAAAAACCCATCCGTTGGTGCATCACCGCATCGAGATCTTTAGCTACATCGGTGCGCCCTTCTTTTGTAGTGCCATCAGGAATACGGTATACCGGAAAAATTACCTCGGGCTTGGTCCAGGTATAACCATCTTTTGACGATTGTAGTAAAGTTTGTCCCGGCGGGATGCTCTCTCCCACTTTATCGCTTAAATATTCTACATAAAAACGGTTATTCCAGTAAGCCAGCATGGGTGCGTGGTTGTAAGTCCAGCCAAAGTTTTCGGCCAGTTCGGGATGTTCTCTGTTCGCCCTGAAAGTTTGGATGCTGTGCACGCCCACTACCGGTGTTAACTGCCCATGATGATAATCGGCATTAACCAGTGTTTTGCCTGTGTAACGCACGGTATCTTGCGCTTGCGCGTTTGATATTGCCAATACAAACAAGAGGAATAAACTAATTATTTTAAATATTTTCATTTTTAATGTTTTAACCACTAAGGCACCAAGGCACTGAGTTCTTATCTAAACCTTACAGGTTTTTAAAACCTGCAAGGTTTGTACGAATTATCTATTCTTTAATAAATCCTCAATCACTTTCTTTTTCACTTTTATAATTGTTCCGTGTTTATGCCCTTCTGGTATTGAAACTTCGGAAGTCACATCTTTAAAGGATTTAAAATCAGCTGTTTTATAAGCCGAATAAATCTTTTGTCCATAGGCATCAAAATAAATCAGCCAGTCTTTTCCGGTTTTTATAACCGTGGGACCTTCGGTTAATTTCGGGCTAAAGGTTTCAGACACTTTTTCGTAGGGGCCCAAGGCTGAGTTGGCAAAAGCTACCTTTAAATTGCGGTTTGGGCGGGTATTGTCTTTCAGTACCAGTACATAATCTTTAGTTGCGCGTTTTACAATCACCGCATCTATTACGCTAAAACCGGGATCTAAGAATAACTTAGGCTGAGAAAAGGTTACAAAATCTTTAGTGGTAACCGAATACATGCGGTGGTTATTTTCTTCTTCTTCTATCCCTTTGGCAAAACGGAATGGTATGGTTGATGCCCAAATAATTACAAATTCTCTTTTTTCATCATCGTAAAAAATTTCGGGAGCCCAAACATTAACGGTTTTAGGTTCGTTCTCCATTACCGGTATAAATTGCTGAGCACTCCAGTGGATGAGATCTTTAGAGCTGGCATAACCAAAACCTTTATCGCCTTTCCAGCTGCAGGTCCAAACCAGATGGAAAGTGCCATCCGGACCTTGAACAATTGATGGATCACGCAATACTTTCTGGGTACCCACTGCCGGTTTTAAGAACGTTTTGTTTAAATCGGTCCAGTGATAGGCATCATAACTATACAACAGGCGCAAGCCTTCTGTGGCCGGTTCGTGAAAGGAAGTAAATAAGTAAGCCTGTTTGGAGCAGGAAGTTAACCCACAGCAAAGCAAACCAATTATGGCTAACCGAAATGATGATATGAACTTTGATTTTAACACGCTTTTTTTATTTCTTTACTTCCCCGATCGTCATTCCCAACTTGACTGGGAATCGTAAAGCATCAGCATTAAGATTCCCGCCTACGCGGGAATGAGGATTATCTATATGTTATCTAAAATCAACACCCAGTCGTTACCATTTGCAGGTGTTCCCGGAGGATCAAACTCGTGAATCCCTTTGTTTTCAAATTCGCCGATTGGGGTTATTTTTCCTGTTCTTGGGTCAAACCATGATGCTTTTACATCATCACCATCAATCTTACCCATTTGCACTTTGAAATTTTGGCCTGTATAGGTATAAAAGAAGGCATAGTCTTCGCCTCTTGTAGCGAGTACACGCTCGTACTTTTCTCCGTTTTTACCGGCAACCAGCGTCTGATCGGGTACGCGATCGAAATAATTATGCGATAGCATCAGCTGTTTTAAATATTGCATTTGAGTTGCCCCTTTGGCATTCAGCGCGGTAATCCACTGGTCTTTTGGACCGTAGGCAGGTTTTTTATCCGTAAACTTGTACATCTGCATTACCGAATTATGGCCGTATGTGTAGCCAAAAGCACCTGCAAAAACCGACCAGTAACCATACCTTCTCACATCAGCATCCTGCCAGCGTGGTTGCGTAGTATCGTGCAAACCTTGGGGAATATCTTCATACGATGGTTCGCCATCGATAGTTGGTTTAACAGGCTTTAGTTTATAATCGGCTTCAATGTATTTCCAGTTGTCTTCGCCGTAGTGTAATTTTTCATTTTTAGAAGTATCCTGCTCATAACGGCGATGGCCCGATTGTACCATGTCGAAATCACTCCACGGCGAATTGTGGAACCATTGCGAAGAGGCTGTTCTGCCTCTGGGGTGAAAAGTGATTAAGTGATTCGGATCGTTGGTCCTTAGCGTCTGACCGATTGTATTCCACACTTTCAAGCCGTCAGAACCTTTAATGTCGCCACCGTTTAGCCAGATGATATTCCACCTGTCACGGTATCTTTTAGCTAAGAATTCGGCATATTTTTTGGCTTGCGCTTCTTTTACTTTCCCGGCTTTAACATTGGTACCCCAAACGGGTACTAAAGCCATGTAAAGCCCTTTTTCGGCCGCCTTGTCTACAATGTAATCTACGTGGTCCCAATAATCGTAAGCAACAGAATCTTTGGGGTTATTGCCTGGTGTAACCATTGGCCTGGCCACATCGGCATGCACTACCGACGAATCTAAATACACATTGCGCGAGGGCACATCATGCAAAACCATTACCTGGATAACATTAAAGCCTTTTTGCTTTCTATCTTCGAGATATGTATTGGCTTCTTCGCGCGTTAGCCTCCCAAATAGTAACCAGCCGGTATCGCCCAGCCAGAAAAAAGGTTTTCCGTCGCCGGTAGTTAAATATCTGCCGTTTTCGGAAACCAGTAAGCTCTTATCGCCAAAATGCGGCTTTTTCTTACAGCCAAAGGCGAGTAAGGATATCATTGATAAAAGGAATATTTTAGATTTAAGCGTCATAACTAAATTTTATTGATGATAATTACCTCGTCACCTGCACCGGTTTTATTGATTTTGGCAACTGTATTTCCGTTTATTTTCTCCTCTTTCAGTACTTTTCCGGTTTTAGGGTTCAATATTTTCAAACTGAATTTACCGCTGGTTTTAGTCAGGTCTACACTTATGGCTTCGGTGGTGGCGTTGTATAAAACATAGGTTTTTCCTGCGTTTTCTAAACCATATTGCTCCGTGTTTTTTCCTGCCGGAAGAAAGGCTTTGGTACCTGCAATCAGGTTAAGTGTAGCTTTATCGATATGATCTACGTTAGAAAGTGAACCGCCTGCCATCAAAATGGCCCATCCGAAACTATCGTAGCTATCGCCAGAATAGATTACCGCTTTTTCAGGGAATTTGGTTTTATACTCAGAAACAGCATGGTAAACCTCTTCAAAAGATGTTTTCCTGGGTTTTAATAAGCGTGCATGCTGACGTGGCGCCAGACTTAAGCCCCCTTGCGGTGCATAGGCAGTGCGATCGGCCTGATAGTGCCAGTACCGGATATCGATTAAATCAATTACGTTTGCGCGTTCCGGATCGGCTAAAATGGCATCCTGCACATCTTTGGTAACGCTTAGCCCAATAATCGGGTGTTTGCCGGTTTCCTTTTCCCATTCTTTAATGGTGTCGATCCAGAATTGCACAAAATGCAAAGGGCCTGTAAACTCGGCACCAATAAGCTGGATTACACCAGAATTACCTTCAAAATTTTCGAGGCATTTCCTGATGTAAGCTTTATGGATAGCCCTGCGGTGCGCATCGCTGATATCGTAAAACTGCTCGGCCATAAAGATGCGTTTATCGCCTGCATAAGGTACAGGTTCCGGGAAACCTGTACTGTTGATGTTGTTTGCGGTACGCCATGGGAAATCGGCATAGTGCGCACCAGCTTCAATAATGTTATGCTGAAAATAGTTTTCGTGGATGAGTACCAAACCTTTCTGATCGGCCAGGTTAGCAAAGGTTTTTAAACGGTCCCAATACCAGAGGTTGTATTTGGTGATATCGTATTTACTCAAACCATCCCAGGCTTTATCCTGCCCGCTACGGGCAAAAGGAAGCTCGTAAAATGGTGCCCAAACTTCTCCGTCCATACGGCGGATACGCTCGTGATCGTCTCTTCTCCTATCGTACCAAAGGCCATAATTGTGATCGAGGATTTTAACCTGACCATTTTTCATCGAATCGGTTATTTCATCTAAATTATCGGTTAAGCCATTGCCTTCACGGCCTGGTACAAAACGGGTAATGTGGAATTTAGTGTTTTTTAAGCCATACGGACGGGCGCTGCCATTCCACCAGGGAACTTCCTGCCTGTCGCCGAGCACAATTTCGTTGCCACGGGCAATCCAGCCATTTTTTACGCTCATTATACCAGCTGTTTGCACGGTACTGCTGCTGTGAAATCCTGTGCTGGTAACAGATTTAGCCTGACCTTTATCAGTTGGGATTTTATTTCTTTCTGCTGCCGAATCGATATACTCGGATAAGGTTAATGCAGGTTTATAAGCCAGTTTGGTGAGTTTAAGGGCGACATCAACAGGCGGACTGCTCGATGCTTCGGTTTCAACCGGAAGTACAAAAGTCCTTGCATCAATGCTGTTGCCTACCCTGTCTTTTAACTGGGCATAATACAAACTACGGGGCTGGATCTGCTCGTTCGACATGTCCCAGTAACCGTTACCTGAAAATTGTGCCCAGGTGCCGAAAGCCCAGTTTTGAGCAGTGGGTGGCTGGTAATTGTCGACCCTTGCTGCACTACACTGCCAAAAAACACTGTTTGCCGCACTCCAGCCTGCTCCCTGGCCATCCTGACCACGGTTTAGATAACTTAATGCCTGCCCGTCAATATTGACGATATCAAATAACACTCCCGAAGCCCAGCTATCGTAAGCGCCACTAAAACTAAAAGGTAAATACGATTGGCACTGTACAAAAACATTAGGTCCGGGTGCGCAGAAACCTACCGCGAAATCGTGGTAGCCATATTCTGAATACAATCTTTGGAAAAGCGTCTGCTGGCCTGTAGTTAAAAAGGTATTGCGTCGTTCGCCACCAATTTCAGAAACCGGAGCTAAGGATTTACAATCCTCGACAGTAATTCTTTTGGCCGTAGCCAGAACATTCACTGCAGAACCTGCAAAATGCTCGAAAACAACCTGACGTACCCAGGCATCTTCTGCGTTTTCGATGCAGATAGCTGTCCAGCGATGATATTCGTCTTTAATATTGTCTTTGTGGTAATCTGATTCGAGTTTAAGGTGCTCAATGCCAACCTGTGCAATCCGGCCATCCCATTTGTATTTAGCAACAGTTGCACCACCGAATTTAGCGTCGAGTGCGGTAGTAATGGGCGCGTCGAAAGTAATGGTTGATCCGTTGATGGCCGTAATTTTACGATCCCAGAAAATATCCCTTGTACCGTGTTTCCAGCCGAGGGCACTTTCGCCACCGCCAAACTCAACTGTTTTTAGGGTTTCGATCCACTCTTTTGTGGATGGGCGTTGTATGGTGATTCTATCGCCCACTTTAAATCCATTTGCATCGGCAAGTGTAAGCTGCATGGCATTAACAGGCACATACGTATCGGTAATGGCTACTGCCGCTTGTTGTGTTTTATTGTTTTTGCCCAGAATCCTGATCAGGCCAATACGATCTAACCGGTAGCGAAAATCCTGGTGCCATTCTCTCCCATTCCACTCCCTCTGATGATGACACCAGAAGCTGTAATTTTTAAGGTTCCGGCAACCTGATAAGTTCCTTTTTGTAATAAAACCGCACCACGTAAACCATCCTTGCCTGGTTGCAGTGCAGAAACCATATCAATAGCACGCTGGATATATGGGGTCGCATCGCCCTGAACCAACGGAACCACAATTTTAACAGTAGCTGTGGGAATAGCATTTTCGCCAGCCATGTAACCGGCATAAGAAAAATCGGGAATGCGGTTTCCCTGGGCATCAGCAGTGTATGCCATTTTACCATCTTTCCCTTTAAAAATAGGCTTAGGTGGTTCAACTGGCTTGGTTTTCTGACCAAATGATGCCTGACTCACTAAAAGCGCGATAACCAAAATCGGTAAGGCTTTTAGTTTTGTGGTTTTTAATATGTGGTTAGTTTTTGGCATTTATGTTTTTGTTATCGTTTACGTCATTGCGAGGTACGAAGCAATCTTAAAGCAAGCGCTATCGTAGTAGGATTGCTTCGTACCTCGCAATGACGATTTAACTATGGCCTAACTTTACTAATATCAACTAAACTATTCAAATACACTTCAATATTGGCATAGCCCGATTTTGTAATGCTTGCTGCATCTTTTCCGTCTTTCGGATTGAGGCCGTGCTTAGTTTCCCAGGCATCCGGAATACCATCCTGATCGGTATCTAAATAAGGTTTTCCATTGTAGTCAGGATAACCGCCAACCTGCGCAATATCCGAAATGATGCCTTGCTTATACGAATCGGCTGATAAACGGCGCTTTACATAACTTTGTTTACCGGTAGTTTTCCATCTGCTACGTGTTCTATTTTGCCTGTGGCAACCTGTTTTACAATGCGCTGGTCAACAGCATCGCGAACCGGCAAGCTTGCTCCGGCATTAGCCAGTACATAATCGTAAGCTTTTTTAGTGTCGATGATTGAAATTTTCGCCATTGGCAAAGGTTTATCTACACGCATCGAATCGAGCAGTTTTTGTTTGTCGCGCTTAGTTTCTGGTTGTACACCACCATCCCAGTTGTTTTGGGTTACTTTTGAGTTACCTTCAGTAATATTGCCGGTAACGTAAGCTTTACCAAATTCGTTGGCAAATTTCTTGTCCCTGCCCGATTCTGGCTTTAAGATACGATAAGAAATTGGCTCGCCGGCAGGTGTAATGGGTCCTGGTTTGTAATAGTTGTTAACGAAACTATAAAAAGAAGCATTATCTCCGCCATCTGCACTGCGGTTCCACCAGTTGAAGATTACATTATTGGCAAAGCCAAAATCACCATACATACCAACTGATGGGTTACGGCTGATATTGGATGCCCACAAATTACGCATAAAAGTACTGTTCAAACCGCCGATGGTGCTGCCAAAAGCATGGTTGTAAGTATCTAAAGCCTCCGAAAAAATAGAGTTCTGAATGGTTACGTTCACAGTAGGTAGCTTTTCGGGCTTAGAACCATCTTTTTTATCATAAACATGGCGGTAAATCGACATGTTTTCATCCAGTCCCCAGCTTGCCGAAACGTGGTCGATAATGATATTCCCAACCGGATTGCCGCCAATGGCATCATCTCTGCGGGTTACATCGGTAGCGCCTCTGCGGAAACGCATGTAACGGATTACCACATCATGGGTATTTATCCAAACCGATTCGCCGGCAATACAAACGCCATCGCCAGGGGCACTTTGACCTGCAATGGTAATGTACGGTGCGCGGATAATCAGTGGTGTTTTAAGTTTGATGATCCCCGAAACATTAAATACAATAATCCTGGCACCACCCTGTTCGCAGGCTTCGCGCAGGCTGCCCTTGCCCGAATCGTTTAAATTGCTTACAACGTAAACTTTACCCCCGCGACCGCCAAATGAATAAGCGCCTCCACCCTCGGCACCCGGAAAGGCTACCAGTTTGGATTGAGGTAAATCGCTGGGTTTGGCTGCCCATGGAATATAGGGTTTGCCATGTTTGGCCTCCTCATCGATAATGGATTTTACCTTCAAGAACTGAAGTTCCGATTTCTCTTCTATGCTGTTTAAAAGCGAATCGGCTTTCTTTTCCATCGCCTCGGGTATAACCGGATATTGTGCAAATGCTACATTTCCTACGGCACAAAGGGCCAGTACGCTAAAAATTGAGCTCCAGGTGCGCATATTATTTAGTGTTAGGTTTTACAATTGAAACCGGAACCACGCTGTTTAAGTATACTTCGATGTTCGAGTAACCACTTTTGGTGATTTTAGTCGCATCAGTAGCATCCTTAGGGTTCAAGCCGTTTTTGATTTCGTAAGCATCTGGCATGCCATCATCATCAGTATCTTTATAAGGTGTTCCTTTATATTCAGGATAACCACCTACCTGCGAAATTTCGGTAATAATGCCCTGTTTGTAAGAATCTTTAGCTAAACGGCGGTGTTCGAACTGGAAAGCTGAAGGTTTGGCATCGGGATGAACTTCGATTTTACCGGTAGCCACCTGTTTAATTACACGGGTATCAACCGGATCGCGCTTAGGTAAAGTAGCGCCAGCGTTGGCCAGCACATAATCTTTAGCCTGCAGCGTTGGGATAATGCTAATTTTAGGCATTGGGAAGGGTTTTTGTGCTTTCATGGCCGGGAAATATTTACTCGCCGTTTCGAAAGACATTAAGCCTCCTTTTTTATCTTCCATTTGTACTCCGCCATTCCAGTTATCGCGGGTTACTTTTTCGTTTCCTTCGATGATGTTGCCATTAACATAAGCCCTGCCAAATACCACATAAGGTAATTTACTACGACCCGATTCGGGTTTTAAAATGCGGTAGCTGATTGGATCGCCAAGTTCGGTAACCGGACCTGGTTTATAAAAGTTGTTGATGATATTGTATTGTGCAGTATAATCGCCGCCATCGGTAGAGCGGTTGTTCCAGTTAAATACCACATTATTGGCGAAGTTGAAAATACCGTTCCACCCGATTGAAGGGTTACGTGCACCGTTATCGGCCCAAAGGTTACGTACAAAAGCACAGTTTTCGCCACCTAATGTACTGCCAAAGGCATGGTTCCAGTAATCTAATGCTTCAGAAAAGATAGAGTTTTGGATGGTGATATTTACCGTACCCAGTTTTTCTTCAGTTTTACCCGTGCTATCGTTGTACATGTGGCGGTACATCGACATGTTCTCGTCTAAACCCCAGCTGGCCGAAACGTGGTCGATCATGATGTTACCCACCGGGTTGCCACCTATGGCATCATCCCTGCGGCCCACAAAAGTTTCGCCCCTTCTGAAACGCATGAAGCGTACAATTACGTCGTGTGTATTTAACCAAACCGATTCGCCGGCAACACAAACGCCATCGCCAGGTGCAGTTTGACCGGCAATAGTAATATATGGAGCGCGAATAATCAATGGTGTTTTTAATCTGATAATGCCGGCAACATTGAAAACAACAATTCTTGCACCACCCTGCTCACAGGCATCGCGCAAAGAACCCGGACCGCTATCGTTCAAGTTTTTCACCACAATAACTCTACCACCATGACCGCCAAAACTATAGGCACCACCACCTTCAGCACCCGGGAAAGCCAAAAGTTCTGATTGCGGCAAATCATTAGGGCGACCTGCCCATGGAATATAAGGTTTGCCCATTTTGGCCTCTTTCTCCATAATTGGCTTAGCTTTTTCCCAGGCAATATCCGATTGATGATAGGCCTCTTTCATCATAGAATCTGATGATTTTTTAATGTCGGCCGGGATGTTTGGATATTGCGCAAATGCATAATTTACCGGGAGCGTTAATGCTGTTGCAACCAACAGATTTAAAAGGTTCTTTTTCATTTGTGTTTTGCTTGTTTGGGAAGCGAAAGAATTTACGCAAATATTTTTGGTTAGCAGGAATGCCTGAACAAATTTATTAAAAATTGCGGCTCATTTCTTTGTTTATCCTTTGTTAGTATTTTGGTTAGAAAGTATATTATATTTCAAAGTTGCATGCAAATTGGGGTGGTTTACTGTATAATTTTGGCTATGTTTTGTATAATATTACCAATTGATAATATTAGCTGTAACAAATCAAATTCATTCTCTCAACCCTGTTACAAGATATAAATAAAATTCATATATAAATGTAACATTCTTAAATGAAAAAAGGAAACAAATTAATGTTTCCTTTTCCAAACCAATTATAAAAAAAACGGGGCGATGAGCAAACCACCCCAAAAAAACTATCTGCTTTACTTTAACGGGTCGAATGCTCCACCCCATGTATTGTTTTGTTGCAGGTTAACGTTGTTGTTTAGCGATACCGTAGGGATACCAAAAAAGTATACGCCTGATTGGTAGGCAATATTGTAAGTATCAAGCTGTTTTGTGGTTACGGTAAAGCTTGCAGTGTATAATGCATCCAGGTTGGTATTAGCAGAAGCATCTCTTGTACCAGAAATATAATCTGTTTTGGTACCTGTGTTTTTGAGTACTATGGTTACACCCAATCTTCTTTTTCCATTTAGGGTACTTTCCAATAATTTACGTCTTCGTAAATCCCAGAAGCGTTTACCTTCAAAGGCAAGTTCAATTTGTCTTTCTTTAATAATTACATTTACCAAATCATTTCCGCTTAAACCGGCAGTTAATCCATATAATCCATCCGCTCCTGCTTCTATGCCTGCCCTTTTTCTAATATTCACCAAATTGGTATAAGCTTCCTGACTCTGGCCGGTTTCTGCTGCACACTCTGCCAGGTTTAGCATTACTTCTGCATACCTGATTTCTATCCAATCTGTTCCGGCATTTTGAAAAGTGGCTAGTGTTAAAGCCGGATCTATTCCTTTTCTTAAATATAAACCCGAAGAGGTAGCGCCAGATGGTTCTGTAGTGGCCAGTACATTTTTGTCGTTTGTATAATAATAGGTCCACAATCTGTACGAAGAATTACCTGCAAGCGGCCAGTTACAGCCATTATAAGCTATGGTTTGATCGAACCTTGGATCGCGGTCTTTGTAAAACGTAACGAGGTTGTATGCGTATTTTGTAGAACTGCCTGCATCCTTTCCATCTTTCATTGGAAAAGCCAGGGCCATATCCCAGGTAGGTAAATTTGAGCCACCTGTACTACCGATGTATTTTGGAACAGTTGCATTTGGATAGGTATTGTTGTTCTGCCCAATATCAGTTGTACCAGTATTATAAAGCGTGGCGAAAACGGCTTCCGGGTTACGTGGTGTGCTCCCTCCTGCACTTCCTTCGGTGGTCCACATGCTGGCATCAAATTTATTGTAAAGACCAAAGCCATTGGTAGATAGTGTAGCGATAGCCTGTGTATTTGCCGTATAAGCATCCTGCCATCTCGAAGCCAGATTACCCGGATTAAATTCGGGCGATGCAAATGTTAATAATACACGGCCTTTGAAGGCTTGCGCTGCACCTTTTGTTACGCGGCCATAGTCATCATTTTTTGGCCATTTTACCGGAATGTATTTGATACACGAATCCAGATCCCTGGCAATCTGAGCAAAGGTTTCGGAAGTGGTATTACGGGGCAAAAGTGCTGCTTTTTTTGCTTCTTCGCCAACGGCATCAAGTGGAGTTAATACCACAGGTACGCCTCCGTATAGTTTTACCAGCTCAAAATACCTGAAAGCTCTCCAGAAATAGGCTTGCGCAATAAATCTTTTCTTTACAGCCGGATCTAGTGTACCTGCATTAACGTCTCTGATGAACATGTTTATAGTTCTGATTTTGACATAATTACCAGCCGTATTGGTATTACCTAAGTCAGTAACCGATTCAATAGTAGCTGTTCCTTTAACAAAAACGTTATCACCATACTGTTCATCGGAAAGTGAATTAACCGAGGCACTTAAACCGCCAACATTACCAAACCATGAAGGCTGGTTCTGGCTGTAAATGTAGTCGATACTTAATTTTGTTGTGGTAGAATCGTTGTACACCTGATCGGCTGTAAAACTACCTAGATCTTGCTTTTCGAGCACTTTTTTACAGCTGGTAAACATGAATGATGCTGAGCAGGCTGCAACTATTAATATATAAATCTTTTTCATGACAATTAATGATTAAAGGCCAACATTTAAACCGAATGAATATGTTTTAAGCGTTGGGTAAGTACCCACCGGACTGGCAAAATCTCTGTATTTACCAGGGAAAGGATTAATAAACTGAACCGGATTGGTAGCTTGCGCAAATACCCTGATGCTGGCAATACCGAATTTTTCAGTAAATCTGGTTGGAATGGTGTAAGCCAGATTGGCATTGGTAATGCTAAGTTGTGTAGCAGATACCAACCAAAAATCTGTTGTTTCGTAAATACTCGAAAAATATGGGTTTGGATAAGCTGCATTGGTATTGGTCGGAGTCCAGTGGTCGGTCCAATAAGATGGCCTGTTGCCATAAACCGATGCACTCGTTCCGCTAGG
Source organism: Sphingobacteriaceae bacterium (assembly GCA_965284455.1). Lineage (GTDB taxonomy): Bacteria > Bacteroidota > Bacteroidia > Sphingobacteriales > Sphingobacteriaceae > Pedobacter. The sequence continues at coordinate 1,462,289 of OZ260086.1, read as the reverse complement.
TTTTAAACCGCCAATACTTGTTTTACCACCCCACGACATGCCCATTACCACATTTAAGCTTAAACCATTGTAACCAAGATTAAAGTTTAAACCTAAGTTATTGTGGTTATTCTGTCTTGTTGTAACAAACTGTCTGTCCTTCGTATCAATAACACCGTCGCCGTTAACATCCTCGTAGTTAATCATACCAGGCTGTAAAATGTCGTTCAGGATTTTAACTTTTTTAGGATCATTTTGCACTGCCGAGCCGTTAATTCTTTGTGCAATGATGGCATCAGCTTCTGCCTGTGTACGGATAATGCCTAAAGATTTGTAACCAATTATACCTCTGTCGCTCGAATATCCTGTATTATCATCGATGGTACCCAATTGGGCTGCAGAAACATCATACTTAATGTTTTTATTGTCGTTCCAGGTGTAAAATGGTGTAACACTGTAATTAAATTTACCTACCTGATCGCGGTATGTAGCACTAAACTCATAACCGAACATGTTGGCTTTGGCAAAATTTTCGGTAGGTACTGCAGCACCAATCAGGGCCGGTACTGAAGAAGTTAGCGTTGAGAGTAAGTTGTAGCCATGTGTCCAGAAATAGTCTCCAGAAATGGTTAGCTTGTTTTTAAGGAAACCGATATCAAAGCCATAATTAGTTTTCAGGTATTTATCCCACACTACCAGTTCGTTAGGAATGGCAATGTTGGTTTTGATGGCAATACTTCTGTCAATTTCGTTAAAAACAGCGCCCCCACTGCTTCCGGTACCTAAGTTGTACGAAGCAAGGTATTGATAAGCTTTAGTTGCATCAGTACCGGTTAAGCCTACTGAAGCCCTTAACTTAAAGAGATCGATAAATTTAACGTTGTCTTTGAAGAACTTTTCCTGCGATACTACCCATCCAGCCGATGCTGCCGGAAAACCACCCCAGTTATGCCCCGGAGCAAACCTCGAACTACCATCTCTTCTATATACTAGTTGCAACAGGTATTTGTTGTCGTAATCGTAGTTTAAACGAGTGATTAGGGATTGGAAACCGGTTTCGCTAACCTGACCTGACTGATTGGAAGTTTGTGTACCCACCGTGAAATTTTGGTAAGGTAAGCCACCGGTTACAATACCTTCGGCCATAGCAGCAACACCTTCTGATGAAAGTTCGCGTTGTTCGAATAGCGCAAGGGCAGAAATATTGTGTTTACCAAAAGATCTATTGTAGTTTAAGCCCGCGTTTAACTGGTAATTGTCAGAAAAAACTGGGTTGAGCCTGATTCTATCGCCATTTTTAATTGGGAATACACCTTGCAGCGTTCCACCCGGGATGTGGTTATTGGCACCTAAACCCGAATATTTGTAATAGTTAAAGGTTGTGCCATACTGCTTGCCGTTAGAACTATTGATATTTTTATTGATCGTAGCCGTAGCGGTTAAGCCTTTAACGCCTGGAATTTCGTAATTAACTTTACCTAACATGTTCATTACGTATGACTTTGAACTGGTAAAGTTGTCTGAATTCTGGATCAGGAAGAAGTTAATGTTCTCTAAACCACCTGTATTACTGGCACCGAGGATTACCGGATTTCCATTGATGAAATATTCAGACCATGGGTTAACATTTTGCAAGGTAGCCACATCGTTATCTAAACTTTCTGAAGTACTGTTTAATTTGTAATAATAACTGCGTGAAGATGAAACGTCGGCACTGATTGAGGCCGATACGGTTAAACGTTTTGATAGTTTAGCATCAATACTTGCCCTTAAACCATATTTGCTCGAATTAACACCTTTGAAGTTAGAATTTTGAGTAATGTAATCGCCACCAACAAAATAGGTAACCTTATCGGTACCACCGCTGATGTTTAATGCCTGGCGATACATATTTGAAGTTTGAAAGGCCTCTTGCAACCAGTTGTGGTTGTTTTGGGCGTAATAGTCGAGCTCATCTGGTGTATTCCATTGCGTAAGGGTTCTGGTTGGCTCGGCAACACCTGCTGTTTCGATATAGCCGTTTGCATTTACAATTTTATTGGTTAATACCCCGGCGCTGGTTTGCTGATAAACCTGGGCATTTAGGTAATCGTTTACGAAATTACCCAATTGTAAACCGCTCATCATGGTAGGGAGTTTGGTAGCATCAGAAAAACCTACAGAGCTACTGAAGTTAATGCGTGGCGCACCCATTTTCCCTCTTTTGGTTCTTACAATTACCACACCATTTGCACCCGAAACCCCATAAATGGCTGCCTCAGCATCTTTCAGTACCGAAACGCTTTCTACCACATTTTGATCCAAAAGGTCGAAATCGGCCTGGGTTCTGATTACATCATCAATTACAAAGATGGGATTAGTACCTTGCTGACTATCTTTAGAATATACCACAGGGTTACGAACCTGAATGGAAGTTCCCTGTCCCGGACGCTGCGTACCACCAGAAATAGATAAGCCGGGAACAGTTCCACGCAATGCAGCACTCAAAGATAAGGCTGGCACATCTTCAATCGTTTTCATGTTTACGGTTGAAACAGCACCGGTTAAAGTAACTTTTTTCTGTGTACCGTAACCTACAACAACAACATCTTCGAGATTTTTATTGTCGGATACCAGTTTAACGTTAAAGTTGGTTTGGGTGCCTACGGTAATTTGCTGGCGTACGTAACCGATGTACGAGAAAACCAATACATCGCTGTTTGATTTTACCTGTATCGTAAACACACCATCAGAGTTGGTGCTCACGTTGCTCGGTACCCCTTTTAAGCTTACGTTTACGCCGGGAATCCCCTGCCCGTCTGCCTGATCAACAACCTTACCGGTAACCTTTCGGTCTTGCGCAAAGAGTATTGTGCTTGCCAGCAACGTAAATAGCAAGGACAAAGAAATTTTTTGCAAAAATTTTAAGTTCATCTTATTATTTGGTTAGTTTTTAATTCTTTTACACGATTTGTTGCAACCAACATACCGGTGTATTTCTTCGTTTAATTTTGCTTGTTAATTGGAGTGCGTTAATCTGAGATAGAGAAAATAATGTTTGTTTTTTCTTGTCTTATTTGATTTTAACAAAGCATCAGAAATAATCAGGTTTTTAGTTCTTAGCAAAAAACGCTAAAAATAGAATTGATGATTTGGCTCATGTTTTGTTTTGATCTCAGTATTTAATTTTTGGTTAGAAAGTATATTTAATTCAAATTTGCTGACAGATTATACTCGTTTTCGACAGAATGTTATCTAGTTGTTGTAAGATATTATCAGTCTGTAGTGATTGGCATAAGCTGCATTCAACAATATTAAATGCTAAGTACAAGGTAAGTATTAAATTCATATATAAATTTAATATTTAAATAAAAAAGTGCTAAATAAGTGAATTTAACATTTTGAGTGGTTTAAAACGTTGTTTAGACGTTTATTTTGAAGTTTTGGTAAAGAAAGATTTACAAAGGAAAAGCAGGTATTTTTAATCTATTCCGGTGAATTGATCTTCAATGCATTGTTTTTGCATCGCAGAAATGCTATTGCTGCCTGAACTGGCTGTAGCTAAAGGGCTTTTGCATATCGCATATTATTTTTAATATCGGTAATAAACAAAAAAAGAGAGCACTCGCTGCTCCCTTTTTCTTCTAACCAAATATATAAAATTGTGGCGCTGTTAGCCGCCGGGTAAGGCTTTATTATCGCTGTACTTTAATACTCACGTTAATGAACGGTCTTTTCTCGTAATCAGCAGTAACTGCATTGATATATATCATGCCGTATTTACCCTCCTGGGTAAGAAAAAATACAGCACTACCAGAGTTGAGACCATTCACTAACGTAGTGCCTGCCGTGGCATCGAGATTAATTGTTCTGGCTTTAGCCAATGTCTCAATGGTAGAACCTGATACCGCACCTGTTAAAAATGCCGTGGCCTGTCCGGTTATTGGTGCACTAAATTTTGTTGTTCGCTTAGGTGCCCAACCACTGATATCGTAAACCGTAAGCGGATTAGTTGCTACACTTGGGGAATAAAGGTTATAAGTATATGATATAGCTGTAGGCGTAGAATTGGAAGCCAACTTTCTATAAATACCAAAATCAATATTACCTGAGTTTGAGGCCGCATTTGTGTAACTGAAGCCTGAAGCATCCCTTAATGAAAAGAAACTTGGTAATGATTTTCCAACGGTATCGGGTAAATAAATATCCCTGTTAGCATAAACCATATAACTTGGATTTACCTCAATAGTAACACTTTTCTTTCCATCACCTATAAATATACCTTTTTGGTTGAGGGCATAAATACGGTAAGTAGTTTTGCCGTCACGGTTCATGGTTAATTTTAGAATATCAGAAAAACTTCTGCGTTTTGTGGCATCATTAATTGTAATGATGGTCCGTTCTGGAGTTTGTGTTCCTGAAGATTTTTCTATTGTATAAGAATACATGTCTTCTGAAGCTGAATTGATGGTAAAATCGATCCATACTTCTTCTTTATCATTAACCAGTTTATAATCTGTTACGCAACGTGGATCGCTATTGTTATAAGTTACGGTAACATCCGTAAACATGGTAAATATATTTTCGGATTCCTTTTTACAGGAAGCGAGAATAATTACGCTTACAGCAATGAGGAATAACTTGTGAATATTTTTAGTTTTCATTTTTGAATTTTTAAAATTGACAAAAAAGAGTTCGATAAATGCTTAATTAATCCAAAGGATCAAAAGTTCCCCCTGGCCATCCGATAGTCGTTGCTATGTTGGCTCCAAAATTTACAAAGTCATTATGGAAGGTATAGAAATAATGAAATTCAGGTATATTATACGGTAGATAGGTTGTATTAGTAACAGTCACTGTTCTAAAATATCTATTATAGGTAGTTTTATCATTAACATTTAAAGTCTCCCTAAACATTACACCATTGGTAACTGCTTCTAAAATGTTTTTGTCTGCAGTTGCACTTAACTGTATTTCTAATTTTGACATATTTCCTGTTAACAAATGCATGGTACGCGATCTTCTTAAATCTGCGTTGCGTTTATTTTCGAAAGCAAACTCAATTTGCCTTTCATTTAAAATTAACGTACGAAGGTCAGCGGTGCTTCCTGCTAAGCCTAATCCATAGTCGGCATCGCCTTGTACAACTCCTGCCCTTACCCTTATTTGTCGAACAATGTCTTTTGCACCTGCAACATTTCCTGTTTCGTTTAAACAATCTGCATAGTTTAACATCACTTCGGCAAATCTCAATTCAATCCAGTCCATACCACTGCCACCTATACTATTCGAATAAGCAACTGCACCCACGGCTAATGTTGGGGTTGTGAAGCGTTTTACATATACGCCATTACCGTTCGATTCGTTGATGGCTGTGTTGTATGTCCATTGTTTTCTGGTCGTATTTCCACTTAAAGGATATACACTGCCATTTGTGGCAAAGGTTGCTTCAAATCTTGGATCGCGGTTTTGCCAGAACATGATTGCATCGTATGGATAAGCAGTAGATGAGCCTCTTGGCTTACCATCTTTCATTGGGTAGGCATCGAGCATTTTTGTAGTCGGCGTATAAAATGAGCTATAGGATCCTCCTTCTGAAGTTGGCCTGTTACGGGCTTCGCCATTGTGGCCTCTATTTGAAATTGTACTGGAATAGGTTCTTACTAGAATAGCTTCCGTATTAGCTGTTCCTTCGGTACGAAAAATATCCAGGTAGTTAGGCATTAATTTTTTTCCGGCAGCCAGACATAAATCATAAGCTTCTTTATTGGCTGTTAAAGCCTCTGTCCATCTTGCTGCAACATAAGGATGTTTGGCATCATTAGTAGGATTAAATTGCGGACTGGCCCAGTAAAATAAAACTTTTGCTTTCAAACATGCAGCAATAAGCTTAGTAATTTTACCTCTTCCATCCCCGTCTCCAGGATTAAAACCATCCAGCATTTGCATTGAAGTATTCAGGTCTGAAACAATGGCTGCAAAACACTCTTTGGCACTTTTTCTACCGCCCATATAAACTGTGTTTTCCAGTTGTTGTTCTAGTATTAATGGCACGCCCCCGTATACCTTAACTAATTCAAAATAGGTCATCGCCCTTAAGGCATAGTATTGCCCTAATAATATTTTTTGTCTATCAGGAGCCATGCTACTTTTTGGGATATTGGTAATTGCATCATTACATCTCGCAATGTCCCAATACTTATTATCTCCCGGATTACCACGATATTGGTTACCTACAAATCTTACATCATTAACGCCCAACACACCTACTAAGCCTAGAGCAGCTTTTGTATTATCGTTACCATCTGGAAAGTAACTCTCGTCACTTGCAACATGAACACCATAACGATCTGGAAGTATTTGCAACGGAAACCAGGGCATTGCTACATCATATACCCTATTGAGGTGTAATTGTACCGAACCCTCATTATCCCAAATTGCTGCATCAATACCTTCTGTGTCAGGTAAAAGGAAAAATTCATCTTTATTAACACACGATGGTAAGGCTGCTGCCAATGCTAAAATTAGTACAGCTTTTTTTATATTATTTTTAAATTGCTTAATCATTGCTCAAAAAATTATAAGTTAACACTTAAACCAAGAGAAATTGTTCTTAAAATAGGGTAATCATACGCACTTGAAGTGTATGGATCTTTGTAAGGAAGTGGATTTACAATCGTCCATAAATTGTTGCCTGTAAGTAAGATACGAGCACCTCCAATACCAAGTTTGTTTGCAAATGCAGTAGGAGCTTTATAACTCAAAGTCATGGTATTGATACGGATTGTCGTACCATCAACAGCCCAAAAGTCTGAATTCCTGGTTAAAGCCGGATCGTCAAAACGAGGGAACCTGCCTTCCATTGGGTTTTCTGGAGTCCAGCGATCTTGCCAGATAGTTAAAATATTTCTGGTTGATGATGGTGCAATTCTTGCTCTGCTGTCGTAGAACACTTTACCTCCAAATCTTGCATTGATATTGGTGTTGAATGAAAAGTTTTTATATGTCAAGTTTAATGAAATCCCCGTAGCTAGAAAAGCATTGGTATTTTTAAACATTGGTTTCATATCGCTATCGGAAATTACACCATCACCATTGGTGTCTTCAAAATATAGCCATCCGGGTTGAGGAATTAAGTCATATAACCTGTAGTTGGGGTATTTGGCCATCCAGGCATCCACCTCTCCCTGCGTTCTAAACATACCAATTGTTTTCAAACCAATATTGCTTGAAGAATAGACCCGCGGATCGGTTCCAAATTGTGTTTGCCAATCTGGTGCTACATTGTTAATTAGCTGACCGGGCGCATAAAGTGTTCTGTTAACAACCGAATTACCCCATCCAAAATTCATACTTGCACTTAGATTCCAGTCGGTGGCTAACTTTGCTTTATAGCCAACGCTAAATTCAGATCCCCAATTGTAAGTTTCTCTATAGTTAACCACTGGTGCGGCTGTGCCAAAATACAAAGGGAATAAGTTATTTCCTCCCAAATCAAACGCGTCATAGTTGCGGTTCTGAAATACCTCAACGCTAAAATCAAGCTTATTATTGAACATAGAGGTTTCTAAGCCAATATTAATCGTTCTTTTCTTTTCCCAGGTAATATCAGGATTGGCCAAACGCGAACGGTTTAAGCTGTTTTGATTAGAGTTTCCATATAAATAACCATTGGTTACATCGATTTGAAAACGATCTTGCCATAAACGGCTACCTACTCTATCATCTCCGGTAATACCTACGTTTACTTTTAGTTTAGCAAAATTGATAAATTTCAGGAAGTCAGCATTTTTGAAAAAGTTTTCCTGACTGGCTACCCATCCAATTCCAACATTTGGAGAAAGCCCCCAGCGATTTCCTGTGGCAAAATTAGATGATGCATCCAAACGTGTAATTACTTCTAATAAATACTTTTTATCAAAATCATAGCTAAAACGGCCAAAAAACGATCGTTTTGAAACGGCAGTTCTGGCAAAGCTTTGGCGTGCTAAGGTTGTAGCATCAAAAGCCCAGTATTGATCAATATCCGGAATTAATTGATTGGTGTAACGTACGGCTGATTCTTGGGTATTACCTTCACTTTGTTCAGCTCCAACCAATAAGCTAACAGCATGTTTTGCAAAAGATTTGGTGTATTGTAAAGTTAAAAACCCCTGATAACTATTATTGTCTGAAACTCCAGGTGTAATGTTTGCACTTGTTGCACTCGTAGGTTCGAAATAAGAAGATGTTGCGGAGGTGTTAACCAGTTGATCGGTAAATAACTGTTGATTATTTCCGCTTCTTACATAATTATATAAACGATATGGTGGAACATATTGTGTTGATCTGGTAGAACCACTAGCTTGTGATATTTGAAATTTTGCAGTTAAGCCCTTTAGAAAAGTTGGTTCATAAGTTAAAGCGGCATTAATTCGATAGCCTTTAGAATTGCCTTTATTGTAGTAGCCAGATTCCGCTACTGCCAAGGGGTTTATCGTACTATTATTTGCGCTATAGTTAACATAATTTCCATTGATGCTAATTGGAACCCACTGTGGAATGCTGACAATCCTTTCAAAAAATGTATTGTCCTGATCGTTTGCATTATGATGGAGTTCTTTTACATTATAATCTACGTTAAAGTTGATATCGGCTTTTAGTCCATTTACCAGGTTAGCAGTTAATCCACTTCTAAAACCGTATTTATCAAACTTCATTCCCGCATAGTTACCATTCTCTCTTTGGTAGTTTCCGCCGGCAAAGAAAGTAATTCTTTCGCTACCACCGGATATGCCGATATTGTGTCTTTGCATAGTTGCTGGTTGCCATACCTCATCGTACCAGCTTTTGTAATTTAATGTTTTGATATATTCTAAATCCTCTGGTAAAAAGAAGTTAGATAAAGCAGCTTTCTGTGTGCGGTAGGTATCATTTAGTAAAACAGCATGATCGTATGCCGAAAGCATTTCGGGAGTTTGGGCAGCATCGGAAATGCCTAAGTAGCCATTGTAAGAAATGCTGGGTTTACCAATTTTACCTCTTTTAGTCGTTACTAAAACAACACCTTTCGCTCCTGATGCACCGTAAATAGAAGCAGATGCATCTTTTAAAAATGTTAAATTTTCAACCATCGAGGCATCAATATTATCAAATGCATCTCTCGTTACTGTAATGCCATCTACGACATATAAAGGCTCTGCAGTGGCGCCATTTAGTGCGGCCTGATCAGATACAGTTGAATTCCTAATATTTAAGGTGATTGGAGACCCAGGTCTACCCGAAACCTGACCTACACCTACACCAGCTACACGGTTTCTTAATGCTCCTGCTAAATTTGGTGCAGGTATATCCTGAATTTCTGTACCTGTAATAGTTGCAACTGACCCGAGTACCTCACTGCGTTTTTTGGTTCCATAACCAATAACCACAACTGCGTCTTCATCTAAACTTTGAGCATCTTCTACAAAGCTTACTGTTATATTGGTTTTGCCGGCCAGCGGAATTACCTGCCTCACGTAGCCCACATAAGAAAAAACGAGTGCATCGGTTGATGGATCTGCTACCAGTGCGAATTCTCCTTTATCGTTGGTGCTTACATTATTGGTTTTACCGCGTATACCAACGGTTACGCCGGGGACAGGCTGGCCGTCTTTCTTGTCGACAACCTTACCCGTAATTTGCCGTTGCTGTGCAAACAACGAAGTACTGATAATTGTCAGGAGCGCTAACATCCAAGATAATTTACGTAGAAATTTTAAGTTCATATTAGTTATTTGGTTAGTTTTTTAGTATTAATCATATCCATATCAATGTAGCCGCGCATAGCATGCAACATTTTAGCTGGTAGTGATAAATGTGCTGAGCAGGATCTGAAGCTGCTGAGTACTGTTTAATTAATAATGTTTTCCGGTAAAGGTGGGTGTTTGTTTTTTTGCTTTTTACGGCTTGCTAGTTAGGCAATTCTTCAGATTGCGTTAAACAGATCTTTCCTAAAGTGAGTTTTTGTAAAATTGGCTCATAGTTTTTGATTTTGCGTTAAAAATTTGGTTAGCAATACGCCTCATCGCCAAGGAGTATAGTTATTGTTTTAAACTTAAAGCGATGGAATATCAAGTCGTTTTATGCTTCCGAACTAATCTCCTCGCTTCAAGTGGTTTAATCAATTATTGGTTGATACAATATAAGGATAAATTCATATATAAATGAAATATTCTTAAATAAAAAATGATAAAAAAATTTCAGACACCCGGCCTGATTAAAATTAGTTGCCCTGAGCCTTTGCTTTGCGTCTTTTTTCCCATTCTGCGCCTTCTTTTTTAAGGTCGTAACCTGCGGCTGAAAGGTAATTATTGATGCGGCCCTTGTACTTTCCGAACCAGGCATGTTTCTTGTCCGACGATTCTGCATCCATAGCACGCTCGCGGGCTTCCGTTAACCAAACCAGGATTTGTTTTTTCTGCTCGTCGGTTAAAGTAAGTATCTCTTCCAGATAAGCTTTGTAGGTAAGTGGCAGTACGCCATAGGTCATTCCGTTTTTAACACCTTCAATTTGCTCGCTGTTTAATTGCGCAGACAGTTTGCTGATGTACTTTTTATGGAGTTTGGCCAGCGATGCATCTACTGCGCGGTTTTGTTTGGCTAAAGCAGAATCCCTTAATACCTTATTGTCTTTGTTTTTTTCTTTAATTTCTTTAAGCTCAATATCTCTCGCAGTGTAAATATCGTTCAGGTTGCTGTATTGATCTCTGATGATTACCGTAACTTTCTCTGCTTTTTTAGTTTCGGTAATACCCAGGGGTGCTACAATTTTAGCGGCACGCTCGGTAATGGTTTTGGTATAGGCTGCCCTATCAGCAACCGCATTATTTTGAGCAAAAACTGTGGTTGCAGCTGAGCACGTTAACAACAGGGCTAAAATCTGTGATTTCATTTTTATATATTTTTTAATTAGAATTTCTTTTTTTACCAAGGTTTACATCTCCACAAAAATGAACTTTTATGCCTAGTTCGTCCATAGCAGCAGCTTTAATTCTGCAGGCTTCGTGTGCACCGGCCTCGTAATTGGCATAAACTACCTGTATGTGGTTGGCTTTGTGGCGGGCCATTAACTGGTCGCGGCTTACGCCTTTTAAAATGGCTTGCATAATTGGCCACTCGGGCGTGGTTCCCTCCCATCTTCTTTTGGTTTCGGCTTCTGGTAAAGATACTACTTCACCTACACCTAAATCGCAATGTAATTCATTATTCATTACATACACCCGGCTCCATACAATAGAACCGGGTTTGCTAATGCCTTTTAACGAGCCACCACCCAAACGGAAATACATGGCCGGTTGCCTGTCGCTGCTGGCTCCTGTGTAACCGTTTATAAAATGTGCTGGTGGTGCTGCGCCTGAAATTAGAAACAACCAAACGAAGCCATCAATTTCGCCATCTTTGAAATATTCGCCCCAGCGGATATCGTGCAGGGTATTTTCACCTGTCATACCCAGTTCTTGCCAAAGCTGGTAAGTAAGCAAGGCATCCAGGCCGGCACATTCATCTACTTCATTAAAATGAGGCAAGGCCTTTTTGGCATAAAGTTCTTTGCCGTTTAACGCATATACAGGCGGACGATCTTCATTGTTTAACAATCCTTCAATCAGATCGCTTGAAACAGTTAAATCTTTTAATCCCTGCTGGTATTGTATGCCAATCGTATCGCAACTAAATTCATCTGCAATGCGTAGTGCTGCAATATACATGCGGCATTGTTCTAGGGTTTGCCTTTTCGTTAACTGTGTGGTTTCTTCAGTGCCCCAGTTAAAAGTCATTCCTTTTTGCAAGAGCCAGTTTAAAACACCTTCAGCTTCCTGATCGGTTACCTGAAGCATGGCCGCGTATAATGCCGACTGACTAAGACGCTCTTTAAAGAAACCTGTGCGATGGAGCAGCTCATCCGGAATGATAGCATTGTACATACCCATGCATCCTTCATCAAACACCCCCATAATTACTTTTCGTTCTCTCAGGCTTTTGGCAAAATCGCGACCTTTTTTATCATCGCTTAATGGAATTTTATTTAGCGCAAAACTTTTAACGTGACTTTGGTCATAACTAACTTTTCCGGTATTGAGCCATTCCTGCAAGCCATCATTAAAAAAATCGTCGGTAAAATTTTCGCTCCATAAAGTACTGTAAGGAATTTGCGCTTTGGTTAAACAGCCGTTTAGGTTTAGCATACCTACCAGTCCGGGCCATTGTCCGCTCCAGTTGGCGACCGTTAATATCGGGCCGCGATGAGTAGTTAACCCGGCCAATACGTGATGTGAGTATTGCCATACGCTTTCTGCAACGATTAAAGGCTGCTCAGGGTCTATTTTCCTGAAGATATCCATGCCCATTCTTTGCGAATCGATAAAGCCGTGTTTTTTATCCGGATCGTAAGAGTGCGCACGTTTAACCGTCCAGCCAAATTTCTCAATTGCGGCGGTTAATTTTTGCTCCATTTCGGCTTGCGCTGCCCAGCAACTCTGGTTTGCTGAAAGACGTAAATCTCCGCTTGAAACGATAAAAATTTCGCTGGGTTTATCTGGTCTCATATTTTATTAATGAACATAAAATTTATATAAAAATAATTTGTTCGTTTGTAATTTGGTTATGACATTGTGCCTCTATACAAAACTCAGCAATGAAATACAGCATTTTATAATGTTTTTTATCAAATTAATATAGGATATTATCATTTAACTCCCTAAATTAGGCTCTTGCAACTGATGCAGGCACGAACATCAAATGGCAGACCTAACCAAATGTTTTAATTAAAATCATGAAACCTCATTTTCATAAAGTTCCCATTACGCTACAAAGTTCTTTCAGTATCCGCCATGATATTAAGCCCGATTTCGGCAACATCTGGCATTACCATCCGGAGTTGGAACTACACTACGTGATTAAAGGCGAAGGTGTGCGTTTTATCGGCGATAACATCAGTAATTTTGTGCCTGATGAAATGGTATTGCTGGGTGAGAACCTGCCACATACCTGGCGCTGCAAGGATGAATATTTTCAGGGTAACCCCGATTTAACTACAGAGGCGATGGTGATCCATTTTCTCCCCGATTGTTTAGGCAAGTATATGCTCACTTTACCGGAGGCTTACCTGATACCTAAATTATTTGAAAAGGCAAAAAGCGGAATGGTAATTAAAGGAAAGGCTAAGGATAAACTGATTGACTTAATGCGGGCAGCGGTTGATGCTACTAATCTCGACCGGATTATTATTCTGTTATCCATTTTAAAAACATTGGCCGAAACGGATGAATATTCGACCATAGTAACGAGTAAAAACACTTTTTATCAGAGCAATGAGTCTGAAACATTGCGCATTAACAAGATTTGCAATTATACTTTGAGCAATTATAAAAAGGATATTACTTTAGAAGAAGTGGCTTCGTTGAGCAATTTGAGCGTGACTTCTTTTTGCCGCTACTTCAAGCTGATGACGAAAAAGACATTCTACGATTTTCTGATCGAGATCAGGGTAAGTCATGCCTGCCGCTTCTTAATCGAAAATAAATTGCCAACTGAGATGATTTGCTTTGATTGCGGTTTTAATAATGTTTCTAATTTTTACAGGCACTTTAAAAAAGTTACGGGAATGACCCCTCTGGATTATAAAAGGAAGTATTTGAATTAACTTTTAAACCTTACAGGTTTTAAAAACCTGTAAGGTTTAACTATTCCTTTTATATAAACACCTCAATATTTAAATCACTTCTTAAGGCAGTATAATCATCAAACAATTTTTCTACTTCTTTAACCACATTTGGTGTAAAGGTTCCTACGTTTCTACGGGTAAATGTAGAAATGTTTAAACCTCGTTTTTGCAGGAAGTATTTAGAAACTACCGGATAAACGTTGTGCATCACCTCCATGTTATCAATTAAAAACTGTTGTACTTTTTGTACTTCATCTTTAAGGGCTTCATCATTATAGTGGTCGCAAAGCCACACAATCAACTCGGGGAAATAATTACCCTGAATGCACGATAGACCAGCAGAACCTGCTTTTAAAGAGGCTACCGCATGTACTACATAGGCATCATAAAGTCCAAATGCATTGCCATCAGTCAGTTTTATTTTTTGCTTAATGGCTTCAATATCGAGCGAGGTATCTTTATGGTAAATTACACGGCCGGTAGCCACAAAATCAGCAAGTTGCTCGGGTTTTATTATTCTTTTGTAAGGCACAGGGCATTCGTAAAAACCTAAGGGGATATCGTTGGTTTGTTTAAGCAGATCGAAAACACGATCGTTAAAAACAGCATCGCTTTCGTTTTCATCGGCAAGTAAACTGGTTATGGCAATAACTGCTTCAACGCCGGTATCGCTCACTTCTTTTACAAAATCGGCTTGCTTGGAAATGGCCCCGCCGAAGGTGCCAGTAGCCACCACAGGCACGGCACCATTTACCACTTTTATGACATGTTTTATGGCCTGAATACGCTCCTTATCACTTAATTCGAACATTTCACTCGAAAGGCAATTGGCAAATAAACCTGACGATCCGGCCTGCAAATAAATTTCTGTAAGCTGGGTAAGTGCGGGATAATCGATATTTCCGTTGCTTAAAAAAGGCGTAAGCATAACCGGGATGAACCCTTTTTGTGAGTTTTCCATTGTATTCTGATGGGATAAAATTGTTCTCAATAATTGCCCGGTTAGACCTTAACCGGGGCCTGGCTGGCCGTTTTAATTTTTCTGTTTTTAATCTTTGTCAGGAAAAGCCCTGCTAAAAAAATGGTTAAAGTACCGGTTACGATAATCATGTTTTTATGTAGCGGATTTCTAAAAGCTTCATATTCCGGAGGAAGAAGTGAAGAAAATGTCATCCATATAATTACGGCAATGCCGATAATGGTTGCGGTTATGGCTTCGTGGTTTTTGGTCTGTCTGCTGATGATGCCCAGTAAAAACAAGCCCAGCATACCGGCAGCAAAAATGCCAGATAGTTCCCACCACACATCCAGTATGCTTTTTACACCAATCATGGCAATACCGGCAATCATGCCCAGCAAGCCAAAGGCTACTGTTGCGATGTGTAAAAGCGATAAGTTTTGCTTTTCGCTAATCGCAGGTTTAAAATACCTTTTATAAATATCGACCGAAAATACCGTTGCCGAAGCATTCATACCCGAACTGATGGTACTCATGGCTGCCGATAAAATGGCCGAAACAATCAAGCCCACTAAACCTACAGGTATTTTAGTCACCATAAAATGGGGCATAATTTTATCTCCGTAATCTGCAGGTTGTAGCGCATTTTGTACTTTCAATATTTCAGCTGCAGAAGCATGTAAAGGCAAGCGTTCTACCGCTACCTGGTGTTTAATGGATTGTACCAACTCCGGGTTAATTTCATAGTAGGCAAATAAGCAAGATCCTATAATAAAGAATAATAATGATGCCGGAATATATAGCCACACACACAACCAGATTGATTTCGATGCTGCCCTGCTTGATGAAGCTGTATGGTAGCGCTGAATGTAGTTCTGGTCCATGCCGAAATTGTTCAGGTTGATGAAAAAGCCATAAAGCAGTACTACCCAAAACGACGAACCTATAAAATCAGGTTTGAAACTACCCAGACTAAATTTATTGGCCGTTTTACCAATCTCTACAATTTTAGCTACCCCGCCCGGCATGTTGCTGATGATCAGGTAAAGGATAAGCAGCGCACCAAGTGTTTTCACAATGGCTTGTACCACTTCTGTCCATATTACCGCTTCAATTCCTCCTAAAACGGTATAAACAATGATACAGATCCCCATTACAATCATAATCAGCTGCATCGAGTAGCCAGTTAAAGCCTGTAAACTCAGCGCAATACCAAAAAAAATGGAGCCCATCCGCGCCAGTTGCGTCAACAGGAAGCATACTACTGCATATACCCTCGCCCAGGCACCAAAGCGCTTTTCGAGGTGGGTATAAGCCGATATTTCTCCTGTATTTCTGTAAAACGGCACAAAATATTTTGAAGCCACCCATGCAGCCAGTGGCATAGAAATGCTAAATACAAAAGCGTTCCAGTTACCGCCAAAAGCTTTCCCGGGTACCCCTAAAAAGGTATTGCTGCTTAAAAACGTTGCATAAATAGATAAACCTATTGCCCATCCGGGAATGAGGCCCGAAGCTTTTGTAAATTGCTCGGCATTTTTATTTTTCCTCGAAAAATAAACACCAACTAATATCATTCCAACCAGATAAATGGCGATAATCGCAAGATCGAATATAGGAAGACCCTTCATTATTGGTTGGCTCGTTTATTAATTTGGTTAAAACAAATATGCATGTCTAAATAGCTGTATTCATATAAGATTTTGGCTACATATTGTACCATCTTGTCTTATTGAACATCCAAAGCGTCGATACTGAGCCCTTTGGTTTCGGTAGCCACAATTCTTAATTGATAGGCACCCGCATTAATCATACTGCCGGTATTGGTACTGTAATAGTTCCATTTACCAGTCTTGGTTGGTGCAAATTCTGCCTGTTCTGTTTTCATTAAAGTTCCATCTGCTGATAAAAACTCGAGTTTAGCTTTCAGTGTTTGCTCAAACGGATTGTGGTATTTAATGGTTAAAGAATAGGTATCGGCAACACCTACTGCAATATTCCAGGTTAAAACTGCATCGGTATTGGCTTTAAAAGTTACCCGCTCTTTGCCCATCAGTTCTTCTTTTGCGATGTTGCTGCCTTTTAAAGCGGCATCAGTTGCTTTGTAGGTTGTGGTGCTTTTTAAATCGTAAGCGGGTTGTAAATGGGTAACCGGTAAAACGAAAACAGTCGCTGTGCGGCTATCAAAAATAATTCGTTCGCCGGGATTAAGTCTGTTGCGATACAGTTGATAGGTTTCTGTTTTGCTATTGCTTAATGTGGTTTTGGTATCTTCGAAACCTTGTGGTACACTGCTGTTGTTGTTCAATGCCACAAAAGTATCTACCGTATCTGTTGCGGTAAATTCGATACTCTCTTGCCCGCGCGAAGCTTTAAGCCATTCGGCACCAAACAAATTGGACGGTAAATTGGTAAAGCTTGTTTTTTCTCCGGTAAATTGCTCCTCACCTATATCGAGCCAGTTATGCAGTTCTGCGTTTTTAATTTTAGTTAAAAGCGATGGGCTTGCTGGCGCAGGCTTAATGTTCGGGTTTAAGCTGGCAATGGCTATAGCCGAAATAACTGCCTGCGCAACTTTTACCTCCGGAAAATTGATAGTTAGTGCACCACCCTTAACTGTAGTTTTGATAGTTTTCTTCAACAAAGCATTGCTGCCGGCCTCTTTCCAGATGTCTAAATCCTGTATTACCGTTTTACCGTTTAAAGCTACATCGAATAAGCGCATTCCTTTCGCATCTAAACCTCCGGCAATACCTAACCAGGGCTCTACAAAGTAAAGTTCGACTAAATATTCGCCATCAGGCAATGGGAAGTGGTATTTCAGCTGATCACGGCCATATCTGAAAGTTTGAAATAATTTCCAGTCGGATGTACCGGCTATGGGTTGAAAAGTACGACGCTGACTGGCAAAAAAAGTGGGTACACCCGGAAAATCTTTTGTCCAGGAGCTTGATCCAAAACAGTTGTTTCCTGTTAAACTCCTGTCGGCCGACCATTTGTTGCCGTTAGTATCGGTATAATCATCACCGCCACAATTCAGGCGATAAACATAATGGTAGTTTTTTTCTGGGATTGTGATTTGCTCCTCGCTAACCAGCAGGTTGAAATTCGGACTTTGGGGTAAATTCTGTAAAACAATCTGATCTTTAGCTACTGCTTTCCCGTTAACATACCCTACAGCATATAAAACATTGTATTGAATATCGGGCTTATCCCATTGGAAATGTGTACCTATGGCACCGCCTTTTCTTTTACCTAGTGAATGGTCGTTAATGTCGTTAAAAAGCTCAACTTCATCACAGTTCGAATATACCACCACACTATCTTTTACCCCGGCTTTGCTCCAGCGGTTTGGCCAGGTATGCGATACAATGTATACCATCGGTTGTGTTACTTTTGGCGCATAATTAGCCCTGAACATATAAAAAACATCCGTAGGTTCTTCCCAGGGGGTAAACATGCCTTTGTAATTTACCTGCCCAATGCGATCCAAATCGCGAAGCCCCTCGCCACCCTGAACCCGCCCCGGATTATCGTGAGAACTGTACAGCCAGAAAAAATGACCAGCTATTTTATCTTTCACCGATTCGGCCAGGCGTACTTTAGTTTCCATTAAGTCAGTCATTTTGTTTTCGGTATATCCTTTACCAGCCGCATCAACATCATGCAGATCAATGGTTCGCCAGGCGCCATATTCGCCTACTAAAACCTGTCTTTGTAAATCTTCGCCATAAGTTAAAGGATTGCCGCCGTATGTGCCTGTCCAGTTTTGGGGTACATCCCAATCGGTGCCTTTGCCGCCATTGCAGGTGGTTACTTTTCTTTGCAATGAAGCTGTGGGATCGAGTTTGCGGATTAATTCGGTGCACTCACGGGCAAAATCTTCGGGCAAAGTACTTTCGTTTTCCAATCCCCATAAAACCACCGCCGGACTGTTCCGTCTTTCTTTTACCCAATCGGTTAAAAGTGTTTTGAAATTTTTTCTAAACTCAGGCGTATCGTACCATATATGTGCCGCCATTTGTGTCCAGCACAAAATACCTTCCTTATCCCAGTAATCGGAGTACAGTAAATTGTGCGGCTGGTGCGCATCGCGGAAAGCATTAAAACCGGCCGCCTTAATCTGCATCACCCGCGAGCGGATCTGCTCAGGACTAAAAGCATGGCTCTGACCAATTAAATGTTCATATTCGGCAATACCATTGATAAAAACAGGTTTTCCATTTAACAGAAATACCTTTTGACTGGCCTGTTCGCCAATAGGCCAGCTAATCCAGCGGATACCATAAGGTGTTTGCTGTTCATCGAGTACCTTACCGTTTTCAATAATTGTTGTTTTTAAAGTATAGAGATAGGGATTTTCAAGCGACCAGAGTTTAGGATTAACAATGGTAGCGGTTTTTTGCGCCACATCTATTTCTTTTCCTGCAACAAGATTAACATTTCGCTTTACTGCCTGCACTACTTTTCCGGAGGCATCCAGCAATGCGTTGGAAATTGTAACTAACCTGTTTTTGGGGCTGTAATTTTTTAAAGTAGTAGTAAAATTTACGACAGCTGCTTTTTCCGAAATTTGACTGTTGTTCCAGATGTGTACACCAAAGGGCATTACACGCACTTCGTTGGTAACAATTAAATGTACCGGCCTGAAAATGCCCATGGGTTGCGAGCCTTCTGAAAAACCACGTTCGGTAGAGCAACCACCGTCTACCCAGGGTAAATCCTGGATATTGGCCGGGTGATCGGCTCTTATTGCCAGTATATTTTCACTGTTATTGAGTTTAATTGCCGCCGTAACATCGAGCGTAAATGTAGTTCTGCCACCTGTATGGTAGCCTACTTTTTGACCATTAAGCCAAACTGTTGCATAAGAACCCACGCCTTCAAAATATAAAAAGAACCGCTTGCCTTGCTTAATTTCATTGGTTTTGAATGTTTTGCGGTACCAGGCATAACCATGCTTATTGCCATGCAGTTTGCGCTGGTAGCCTTCGTACTGATCCCAGTTATGCGGTACATTTACTTTTTTCCAGTTTTGGGTTTGATAAGCAGCTGACTGAAAGCCTTCAAAAGCACTGCTGCTTTTCTCGTCGGCAACCGTAAGCCAATTGGCGTTTAAGGAAATATCTTTGCGGATTTGAGCTTTAGCAAAGTTTATATTCCATAAAGTCAGCAACAATAAAATGAAGAAATGCTTCGACATATTGATTTTAGGTTCGTGTAGGCATGAACCAAGGCCTCGGAAGTATCTGTTACAGGAGATTGCTTCGTCGTTCCTCCTCGCAATGACGATTTTATTATTCATGTTTACAGCAGTTTCAAATCTCCGTTCAGTTTATAGGTTTCGCCTGCTTTGGTGTGCAGTTGTACAACCAGGTTTTTGTAATGCAGCGTGCAAGCTCCACCGGTTTTAGATTTAAGCGTAAATGAAGTTAATGTTCCGTTCTCCCAGCTCAAATCCACGTCAAAACCACCTCTGGCTTGTAAGCCTTTGATTTTACCCATAGGTATAGCTGTTGGTAAGGCTGGTAAGATATCCAGATAACCCTGATGACTTTGTAAAATCATTTCGGCTATGCCGGCTGCGCCCCCAAAATTTCCATCGATTTGAAATGGTGGGTGTGCATCGAAAAGGTTTACATAAGATCCAGCTCCATTGTTGGCTGGTTTCATCAGCATTTTTACCAGCTTCATGGCATGGTCGCCGTCTTTAAATCTGGCCCAAAAGTTTATTTTCCAGGCCAAACTCCAGCCCGTAGCATCATCTCCGCGATATAACAGCGATTGCTTTGCAGCCTGCATCATTTTAGCATCACTATCCCAGGTAATGTCGTTACCTGGATAAACGCCCCATAAATGTGAAACGTGGCGGTGCTTATTGGTGGTATCGTCTTTATCTTCGAGCCATTCCTGCAATTGGCCATATTTGCCAATCTGGTTGGGAGCCAGTAGTTTTAGTTTTTCTTCTAACATTTTTTTGAAATCAACATCGGTATGGAGGAGATCTGCAGCTGCTACACAGTTTTTAAAAAGCGATCTGATAAGCTGGTGATCCATGGTTGGGCCTGCTACCAAACCACCATTTTCCGGAGAGTTGGAAGGTGTACTGATTAACCAGCCAGTTTTAGGGTCTTTCACCAGAAAATCTACAAAAAACAAGGCGGCCTGTTTCATGGAAGGATAAGCTTCTGTTTCCAGGAATTTGCGATCCTGACTAAACTGGTAATGTTCCCATAAATGCTGACTTAACCATGCCCCGCCTGTCATCCAGATGCCGTGGTTAGAAGCGTTTATCGCAGCGGTTCCGTTCCATAAATCGGTATTGTGGTGCAAAACCCAACCGCGTGCATTGTAATATTGTTTGGCCGTTTCGCTACCTGTTTTGGTTAAACCTTTAATTTTTTGGAATAAGGGCTCGTTTAAAGCAGAAAGGTTGAGTATTTCTGTTGGCCAGTAATTCATTTCCAGGTTAATGTTTGTGGTGTATTTACTGCCCCATGGCGGGGTCAATAAATCGTTCCAGATTCCCTGAAGATTGGCAGGCTGTGTACCTGGTCGTGAACTGGAAATTAACAAATACCTTCCGTACTGCATGTACAAAGCAGCAAATGCAGCATCGTTTGAACTTGCAAATTTAGCCAGGCGCTCATCAGTTGGCAGCTGCTCATTTTCTGAACGTCCAAAACTTACTTCAAATTTATTGTAGTACTGCTGATATTCTTTAATGTGTTTTTGTTTAATTTCAGCATAGGTTTTTCCTTTCAGGCTGTTTAATGCTTTAATATTGGCAGTAGCAGGCAAGCCCGAAACATCCTGTGTATTGATAAAATTGGTACCAACCGTTAAATATAGCGTTACTTCATCGGCCTGATTGATGCTGATCTTGTTGTTAACGATTTTTAAAGTTCCCTTCTTAACAATGGCTGTTAGCCTACTCTCTCCTTTTAAGGCCCCATCTTTTACCTGTACGCTTAAAGACAGTGTTTGGTTATCAAGCATCTTTACCGACGATTTACGGTGCGGACTTGATAGCACGGCATCAAAGCTAATTGCTTTGGGTTTATCGGCCGTTAAATGAATTACAATGGCCTGGTTAGGCTGACTAGCCAGATATTCGCGCTGATAACTTACGTCATTAACCGTATAAGTGGTTTTAGCTATCGCAGTACTCACGTCAAGTGAGCGCTTATAGTTGCTAACCAACGATTTGATTTGCCTGAAGTATAAATTTAAATCGCCAAAAGGCTGATAACTTGCCTGATATTGTGATATAGCAGGCGGATTTTCGTCCTGTATTTTATATTTCCATTCTTTTTCCAGTGAAACACCTTGCAAAATGTCTGATCCTACGGGATAAAGGCCGATCTTTTTGCTGGTATCTTTGTAACCTACCAATCCGCCCTTATCGGCATAATTGAGTACCTGGATGGCAATGGTATTTTTGCCTTTTTTGATCAGCTTTGCAGGGATGGTGTATTTTCTGGGCTCGGTGTTATCGGTATTGCCCACCAACTCACCGTTGATATAAGTGAAATCCTCATCGCGAACGCGGTTGAGGTCGAGTACAAGGTCTTTTCCTGCCCAATTATCAGGAACATCAAAACTTGTTCTAAACCAAACTGCTCCGTCTAAATTGGCTAAACCCACAGTCTCCCAGCCATCAAAAGTAGGTACTTTAATGCTTTTCCAAAGCTTATCATCGTAACTGGTTAATGCAGGGTTGCCCTGAATGCCCTTTCCGGCTTTCATTTGACTTACCCAGGCATTTCTGTCGCCCGATTCGCTGTGCAAGCCCATAAATTCTGCCTGGGCAAGGGCTTCTGCCTCTTTTTGTTTTCCTTTAAAAAGCAGTTCCCTAATGTCGTTTAAATATTTATAGGCTCCCTTGCGGTTGTAATCTCTTGGTTTTCCGGTCCACAGGGTTTCCTCGTTAAACTGGATGTGATCTTCGGCTGTTCCGGCAAAAAGCATAGCCCCTAAGCTCCCGTTACCAATTGGTAATGCATCGGTCCATTTTTCTGCAGGTTTATTGTACCATAAAGTATGGTTGTTTTCCTGTGTCCATCCATTCGATTGAACGGTTACTGCTAAAATTAAGGTACCAAGTAAAAATTTAAATTTCATGTTATTGTCCTTTGTCGCCTGATATAATTTCGATGGTAGCCGTTACTTCTTTTTCCTTTTTAACTGGCGTTTTTACCCTTCTAAAATTATTGTTTCCTAAAAATATGTTTTTGGTTTCAGCGCCACTCAACTTGAGGTAATTATTTATTTCGGCCGAAGGAAAAGCGTTGTATAAAAACAAATCAGAAACATTGGTAAGATCTACTACAGCGGCATTTGCAGGTATTTTATTGCTTTTTAAGCCATCAATAATGAGGTTGTTTACTTTTATGGCTTTTACAGCGGCACCAATTTGTGTATTTACGGCCACATTATGCAGCTCTATATCAGCGGCGTTGCTGATCGAAAAGCCGCTTTTGGCTTCGAGGTTAATGTCGTTAAATGTGATATTGCTGATGGGCATTTCCTCCAAACCGTTTAAATAGGCGGCCTGATTTACCTGTCCCGTAATATTGGTGAAATGGATGTTCCTGAATATAGGTGTACGTTCTGAAACAGGTTCGGGATTGGTTTTGGCATATTGCATATCCAGTACAATGGCCTGCTCTCTAATGTTTTTCATGATGATGTTGCTTACCCTGATCTCCTCAACCACACCTCCTCTGCCACGGGCAGTTTTAATGCGGATGCCCCGGTCGGTTCCGTCAAATACACAATTGGAGATGGTAATTTTGCGCACATCGCCCGACATTTCACTGCCGATTACTACCCCGCCATGACCTGATAGCATAGTGCAGTTGGTAATTACGTAATTCTCGGCAGGAACAGCCATCTTTCTGCCCGGAGCATCTTTGCCCGATTTGATGGTGATACAATCGTCGCCTACGCTAATATGGCAATCGGAAATGTGTACATTTTTGCAAGATTCGGGGTTGATGCCGTCTGTATTGGGCGAATGCGGATTGTTGATGGTGACTGCATGTACTTTAACGTTTTCGCAAAACTCGGGATTTACGGTCCAAAATGGCGAATTACGAATGGTTATGCCATCTATCAATACATTTTTGCAAAACATGGGTTGTATAAATGGCGGGCGTAAAAAGCCCCGTTTCATTTGTTTGGGGTCGTCGGGTAGTATAATATCTTGATTGAGGCTGGCAAAGGTGGTTTGCCATTTCGATATCGGCTGACCTTCTTTATAACCTTCTACAAAATCCCACCATTTTTTGCCATGCCCGTCTATAATACCGCGACCAATTATGGATATATTTTCGGCTTTATAGGCATAAAACAAGGGTGAGAAACTGGTTACGTCTACCCCTTCGTAGCGGCTCTTCACCATAGGGAGGTAATCGTCGAAGTTATCACTAAAATGAAGCTCAGCGCCCGCATCGATCAAAATCGTGATGTTGCTTTTTAAATGGATTGCGCCGGTTAAATATTTTCCTGCAGGGAAATAGACAGTACCACCACCAGCTTTTGATGCTGCTTCGATGGCATTTTTAATGGCTGTAGTGGCCAGCTTGCTGCTGTCGTTTTTAGCGCCATACTTGATTACATTATAGTAGCTCTGGGCACTAAGGCTTACGGAAGCTGTTATCGCAATTACAAAAGTTAAAGTCCTGATTAAATATTTCATCTGCTTTATTAATAAATTTCGTCATGCTGAATTTATTTCAGCATCTCTATATCGTCTATATCGACCTCGTTTGTAACTAGGTCGGGCGTGATTAGCGATTTTATCGCCCATTCATATAATTTCCTCATCTGTTCGTAGAGTTCCGAAGGGCTCTACGGATTTTCGCATGGAAAAGAGTCTCTGACTCGTTCTTTGTTATTGAGTTATAAACTCAACTTTATTCACTAATCCGTAGTGACGCTACGCTTAACACTATGGACAGGGTTTTTCGCATCATTCCCTTAATTCATCTGCACTTTTACCGGTTTCAAATCTTTCCCTTTAAAAACCACTTTACCATCTACAAATACCAGAAATCCTTTGCCTTTATTGTATTTAGTTCCGGTTTTATCCCACAGTACCGTTAAAGTTTTGTTGTGGTACGATACGTTATCCAAGATAAACCAATCCCATTGCTTTTTAGGGATTAGCGGATATATTTCCAAAGTATTGTCTGTTCGTGGTTTAATGCCAACCAGGTCGTTGATAATTAAATCGCAAAAAGTAGAATGATTATAGAAACTGCTTCTCGGATTATCTCCTTTTAACCATTCGCCATTCTTTTCGTCCTGATATTCACCAATATAAGGCTTGCCGTTTTTAGTATGTGATGCAGCGAATTTACGTAACGCTGCATAAAATACGCTGGCATTCATTTTACCATGCTGCTTGTAATTGGTAAGCAGGTTCGCCAATCCTTTTAGGGTTTGAGAACTGGCAAATGGCCAAAGCGCACCGTCCCATTCGCAACTGTGACCTGAGCCCCTTGTTCTGAAAGTTGGATTTCTACGCTCGGCTGTAATTAAACCCCAGGGCGCATTAAAACCCGCTGTATCCAATAGCTGATCCCAAGCTTTTGTGTAGGTGGCCTTATCATCAGGTAAATTAAAATCCCACGGAATAAAGCCAATGGCTTCACGAACATCTGCATGGCCTCCATTTGCTTTTCTGGTTTCGAAAAAAGCTGAAGCTGGGTTCCAAAGGCTATCCTGAACCAGTTTCTTAACCGAATCTGCCTTGAGTTTGTATTTGGTAACTAAGGTATTGTTGCCAAGCATTTTAGCGATCTTACTTAAAGCAATAGCATTACCATACATGTAGCTGTTAATCGTCGGACGCTGGTTCTGATCTTTCCGCGATCCACTGATCGATTCTTCCATCCCATCTTTCACATCGTGCTGCCAGAATAAGCCGTTTTTTAGTTTACGTTCCGATTCCCATTTGGCATAATCTTTATCCAATGCAGGCAGAATTTCCTTTAAAAATTCCTGATCAGGCTTTACCAGATTGTTTTGATACACAGCATCATCTACCCAGCTGCTAAACTGGTGGAAACGCTGCTTGCTTTGACCTACATCGGCATGGTACAGCCAAAATTTCACATAATCCTGCAGGTAACTATTGTCTTTTAACCACCTGCCTTCGTAAAGGTGATGACCTAAGGCACAGCTAATAGAATTGTATTTGCCAGCATGTTTAACCGGCTCTATAAATTCGGTAAAAATGAAACCCTCGGGTGTTTTTACCAGGTGCTTGCGGTAGGTCCACCAGCGATAATAATAATTTTTTTCCAGCAATTCGTCCGGGCATTCGAACAAGGGGATTTGTCCTGCCAGCCAGGTAAAAGCTTCGGCATTGGGAACATAGTTTTTTACCGCTTCCGTATCAATTGAATTGAAATAGGATACGTATTTCTTCAGCTTTTCTGTTCCTAAAATAGGTTTTTGCTGAGCAAAACCGGTAATAGCGCATAACGAGAATGTCGCAGCTGCTATCAAATTTCTTGTATTTATCATTATTCAAATAACCAATCTATGTCTTTTCCCCTGCCATCTAAACCAGCGTTAAAAATCCGCAGTTCCTGTTTATCATCAATAAAACCTAAAACCAAACAAGCTCCTTTACCTAAAGTTAAGGTATGCGTTCCTGCTGCAAAAGCATAAGCATGTATATTTACTGGCGGGAAACCATTAGGCACCAGAGCGTTCGATATTTTAATTTCCGACTGACCATAATTATTGGCGCTTGCATCGGTTTCTAACTGTGGTGGCGCAAGGAATTGCGTATTCTTCTGGTTGAAAAAGCCTACCAGTAATTTTACCGGAACAGCAGTACTGAACTTAATTTCAGTACCGTTTTTGATTTGATCTGCTTTAGCCAGTTTAATGCCTTTTAAACCCAGCAATTCATCAGCAAGCTCTTTAATTTTAATGGTGGTGTCGGCAAAAACAACAGCATCTTTAGCTAAAATATAGCTTTCAGGATGGTTTAAAATCTTTACATCAGCAGGTTTATAGGTTACAGTTTTAGCTGTTGCTCCTTGTTTAACCGATTTTAGCGAATCGATACTGTGTTTAAAATGGTTGAGCTCTTTGGTAAAAACCGGTAGCATTTCGAGCCAGTGTATAAATGTTTTATCAACCCCGCGCATCGGGATTTTGCGTTGTTTGGTTTGCATGCTATTGGCATATAGGTAGCTTTTTTCGGTGCGCTTAACCAGTTCGGCATAATGTGTTACGCTTTTTTCGAGAAACGGAAGGGCCTGATCCAGATCGGCTACACTGTTAGAGTATTTGTAACGTAAAATCCAAAGTGCAGCTTTTACCTTCTCGGCATAAAAGTTCGCCATGGCATCGTAACAATACATGTCGTTTTTAAGGCGGTTAAATTCTGCGGTATCTTTGGTTACTGTTGGTGAAGCATTTTGTATAGCAGTTAATACTTTCTGACCATGCGCTACCACTTCTTTGGCTATTTGCACAGGTGTTTCGCCAATGTGCCCCTGCTTTCTCCATTCTTTTTCGGCGTAGTCGATAATCATTTCGCCTTCAGGCGCTTCCGATTCGTACATTAAAGTAAATACACCGTAACGGAAAGGGTTAATCAATTGTGTCATTAACATGCCCAGCGTTAAAGTTTGGCGGTTTCCATCGGTTATGCCATATCTGCGCAAGAGTTTGGGCGATATTTCTCCCGATTCTTCGTAAGCATTTAATATGGCTTTGCCGCCGCTTAGGCTGGTACCATACTTATTGGCGAGTGCCTTGCCCCAGTAATTCACTTCCTGGTTGCGGTCTCTTTGCGAATTCCACGCGTATCTGGCCCATTCTTTATACCAGATCCAATCGCGGTCTACCTCCAGTAGGCGTCCTTTTACTTCGTCGGCAGTGTAGGGCCAGTCCCAATAGCTGGCTTGCGGGTACAAGTGCAAGCCTTTGGCACCGTAAATTTTGTTCATGGCCTGCACCGATTTCTGGATAAAATCAGCCGAACCATATCTGAAAGGCTCTAAATTGGCCAGAATGTGTACGTTAGAAATGTTTACGGTACCAATTGAAGCCAGTTTACGGTTCAGCTCTGCCCAGGCGCCTCGTGGTGTATAGGTGGTTAAAGCTTCGCCATTAAATTTATTTTCGGTGTACAGGTTTTTGTATAGCGGCAAGGCGGCTTTCATTACGCTTGGCGCATCGGTATCGTGTGCACGCAATACTATAGGTGGCTCTTCTTTTATGCCGGCAGCTTTTAATCCATCTTTTACACCCGGGATAATGGTTTTCGTAAACCAGTCGATATCATCCTGTCCTACGCCTTCCATAGCTTCACCCAATGCAACCATTAAACCTACATTTGGATATTTTTCTACAAATGCTGCAATCGATTTTTGGGTATAATCGGCAATTAAGGGAATAATCGGACGGTTACGGTCCTGTGTTTTTAACCCATGCTTATCTGCAAATGGCTTCGGAATAATAATGTTGTAGAACATCTGAATCACCCAAATGCCGCGCTTATCGGCTTCGTGGGTTAAAAACCTGAAAATTTCCTCGTTCTTTTTAAGAGTGGCATCATCTACTTCTACTGCGTAAGGATAGGCTTTCAGTCTCAATAAAGAAGAAAACGGATGTCCGTTCCAGAGATAAAGCGAATTGTAACGGTTTTCGACCATCATATCCAGGTATTTAATCCACAAGGCTTTGTCGTAAAGCCAGGGGAAAGTTTCTGGTGTATAGGGATATTCGTAAACATCGTGACCTGGAAGATAATCGGGCTTTTGCAAGCCAATGCAAGTTCCGCGAAGTACCATTTCGGGCTGATCGGAAACAGCTAAACTGGCAGGTAATTTACCGGTTTCGTTAATTTTATCGGCCAGTTCAATACAACCATATAAGGTGCCCGATGCATCATGACCTGCTATGTATATGGAGCCGCTTTTATCCGTATAAATGGTATAAGCTTCTTTCTTTGCACTTGCTATTTTGCTTTTTAAGGCAGCCGGAAGTTTGCTGGCAAAAACTGCATCAGAAAATATACCGATGATGATGTCAGGCCTGGTCGCAGCCTTTCGGTTTTGTGGCGTTATGCTGGCCTGATAACCAATTTTGTTTAAGGCTTTTAAAACCTGCTCTGCACCAAACTTTACCCTTACATGCGCAGTTCCAGATATTAAAATGTTTTTTTCGGTCCGGTTAGCTGCACTTAAAAACGAAATCGATAAAAAATAACAGGAAATAAAAATCAGAAAATTTCTCATTCAATTGGCTCTTATAACAAACCCTTAAAGCTTAGGATTTTGTGTAATATCTGGTTGTAATATTATTTAAATATAAAAATAATATTCAAATATAAGTAATTTAGCTTTTGGCTTTTGTAATATTTACGCAAGGTAAAGCCCTTTTAAAGGTTTATAGATGGTATGACAATATCTGTTAATATTTAGACAAGAAGATAAAATTTTTAATCAACAATATTTATTTTATTTGTAATCGTATTCTAATCAATTATAACATGATTCCGTTTTTTCGGCGCTGGTAAACTCTATTATAATTTAAGGATGCCAAATCAAAATACGTATATTACATTATCAATCAATTTAAACAACAAACATGTTTTCACTCAAAAATAAAAAAGCAGTAGTTACAGGCGGCGGAAGTGGAATTGGAAGGGCTATTGCAACTATTCTAGCCAAACAGGATGCCGAAGTACATATCATTGAACTGGGTACAGCACAGGCACAAGATACACTTGATGAAATTAAAGCTGCCGGCAAACAGGCTTTTAGTTATGCCTGCGATGTTTCAGACCACCAGGCCGTTAAAGCGGTTTTTGAACAGATTGGAAGCATTAATATTTTAGTAAATAACGCTGGTATTGCGCATATTGGTAAAGCCGATACTACCGAAGAAAGCGATTTTGACCGCGTAATGCGTGTAAATGTTAAAGGCGTTTACAATTGTTTGTATGCGGCTATTCCGCAAATCCGTTTGGCTGGCGGTGGTGTTATCATCAATATGGCTTCAATTGCAGCATTAATTGGCTTGCCTGATCGTTTTGCTTACAGTACGGCAAAAGGTGCAGTAAAAGCCATGACCATGAGCGTGGCGAAAGACTATATCGGCGAAAACATCAGGTGTAATTCAATTTCTCCGGCAAGGGTACACACCCCGTTTGTAGATGGCTTTTTACAGAAAAACTATCCGGATAACATCCCCGAAATGTTCGAGAAATTATCTAAAACACAACCTATCGGCCGTATGGCTAAGCCCGAAGAAATTGGTGCGCTTGCCTTATATTTGTGTAGCGACGAAGCTTCGTTTATTACCGGCTGCGATTACCCGATTGACGGTGGATTTACTACCCTAAACAATTAATACCCTATTTTAAAATACAATAAAGACCTTTTAATATGAAATTAATACGATTTGGCGAAGCAGGAGCAGAAAAACCAGGAGTAATTATCAACGATAACTATTTCGATGTATCTACATTGGTTAGCGACTATAACGAAGCGTTTTTTGGTGGCGATGGCCTTGAAAAATTAAAATCAGCTATTGCATCTGCTGATTTACCTCAGGTAGATAAAGGTGTACGCTTAGGCCCTGCTTTGGCTCGTCCTTCTAAAATTATCTGTGTTGGTTTAAACTACAAAGACCACGCGGCCGAAACCAATGCCCCTATTCCAACCGAACCTATTTTATTCTTCAAAGCTACCACCGCTATTGTAGGCCCGAATGATGACCTGGTTATCCCTAAAAACAGTAAAAAAACAGATTGGGAAGTAGAATTAGCCATTGTCATTGGTAAAAAAGCCAGTTACGTATCACAAGAGAATGCATTAGATCATATCGCAGGTTACGTATTGCATAACGATTACAGCGAACGCGAATTCCAGTTGGAGCGTAACGGGCAGTGGGTAAAAGGAAAAAGTGCCGATACTTTCGCACCAATCGGGCCGTTTATTGCTACACAGGATGAAATTGCTGATGTACACAACTTACGTTTGTGGTTAACTGTTAACGGCAAAACTTTGCAGGATGGAAATACCTCAAACCTGATTTTCAATGTACCGTTTATGATTTCCTATATCAGTCAGTTCATGACCCTTTTACCAGGCGATGTAATTACCACAGGTACACCTGCTGGTGTAGGTTTGGGACAAAAACCTGAGCCATGGTACTTAAAGGCAGGTGATGTAGTTGAGTTGGGTATTGATGGCCTGGGTACAAGTAAACAGACTGTTAAAGCTTACGGCGAAAACTAATATGAAGAGATATTGCCTGGCGCTCGATCTGGTTAATGACGAAAAGCTTATTGCAGAATATAAACAATACCACCAATCGGTTTGGCCCGAAATTAAAGAAAGTATTATTGCATCAGGCATTGAAAACCTGGATATATATTTAACTGGTAACCGGTTGTTTATGATTATGGATGTAAATGAAAACTTTTCTTTTGAAGAAAAAGGAAAAGCCGATTTAGCCAACCCGAAAGTGCAGGAATGGGAAACTTTAATGTGGAAATTCCAGCAGGCTTTACCAGGTGCCAAACCCGGCGAAAAATGGATCTTAATGGACCAGATATTTAAACTTTAGTGCTTTTATAATATGATTGATACCCACGTACATTTTTGGAATTTCGACCCGGTTAGAGATAGCTGGATTAATGAAGATATGCAAGTCATCCGTAATGATTTTTCTCCTAAAAACCTGTTAAGGGTGTATAGCGATTTGAATATTACCGGATGTATTGCAGTGCAGGCCAGTCAATCGGAAGAAGAAAACGATTTTCTTCTAACCCTGGTCGGACAGAACGAAGTTATTAAAGGTATTGTGGGATGGGTTGATTTGTTAAATCCTGAACTGGATGAGCGCTTAAGCTACTGGAGCAATCATAAAACCATTAAAGGCTGGCGGCATATCCTGCAGGCAGAGAACCGTGATTTTATCCTCAACCCCAAGTTTATTGCAGGTGTTAAGCAGTTAAAAAAGTACAACTATACTTACGACTTGTTGTGTTATCACGACCAGCTGGAGGCCATTATACAAATGGTTGATCAAATTCCTGATCAGCCATTTGTATTGGATCATTGTGGTAAGCCAGATGTAAAAAGTCAGGATTTGAAATTGTGGGCTGAAAACATTAAAACTTTGGCTGCAAACCCCAGTGTGTACTGTAAAGTATCGGGTTTATTAACTGAAGCAGACTGGAAAAACTGGACTGAACAAGAACTGTTTAATGCCTTTGATGTAATATTTGAGCATTTTGGCCCTGAGCGGGTAATGTACGGCAGCGATTGGCCTGTAATGTTACTCAGCAGGCCTTACGAGGATTGGTTTAATTTAGTAAATAAATATACCGAACGTTTCACTGTTGCAGAAAGAAGATTGATCTTTTCTGATAACGCGAAGGTTTTTTATAGTCTTTAAAGACTGTTTTTAAGCCCCTTGTGGCTTACCTGGCGCTTAAACTCTCCAAAAACCAAACATGGCCGATAGTGCAGGATGGAGATTACAATATATAGTGTTAGTTTTCGGTTTTTAACACCCCTGCGGCCAAGACAATAAATTTAATAATGAGCAAAAAAATTACCTTTCCTTATCACTCTCAATATCCTTCGGTAGCTGACCTTAGAAGTAAAGCAAAAAGAAGAATACCAAAATTTGCATTCGATTATTTAGAAGGCGGCTGTAACGAAGGGCTAAATCTGGTCCGTAACGAAACAGATTTCGATAATATATACTTAAAACCAAACTACTTACGTGTTGGTGGAGATATTGATATGTCGGTTGAGCTTTTTGGTCGTAAATACAGTGCTCCCTTCGGTATTTCTCCTATCGGTTTGCAAGGCCTAATGTGGCCCAATGCGCCCGAAATTCTAGCTAAAGCGGCTGCGAAACACGATATCCCCTATACATTGAGTACGGTATCTACCAGCAGTATCGAACGGATTGCTGAAGTTTCGGAAGGAAAAGCCTGGTTTCAGCTTTACCACCCTACTGAAAATAAACTTAGGGATGATATTTTATCGCGTTTGAAAGCGGTTGAATGCCCGGTTCTGGTTGTGCTGGTAGATGTGCCTGCCTTCGGATTAAGGTATAAGGAAATTAAAAGTGGCCTTTCTATACCACCTAAAATGTCGGTAAACAATATTTTACAGGCATTTGCAAGGCCGTTGTGGGGCATTAAAACACTACAGCATGGCATCCCCTCATTTGCTACCTTAAAACCGTATATGGAAAAAGGAATGGATATGTCGCAGCTGGGCCAATTTATGAACAGAACTTTTACAGGTAAGGTTGACATAGAAAAGGTTTCGGCCATCCGCGAAATCTGGAAAGGACCATTGGTATTAAAGGGCATAGCTACCGACGAAGATATGCAGGCAGCTATACAGATTGGTGTGGATGGAGTTATTGTTTCGAATCATGGTGGCCGTCAAATTGATGCGGGCGAATCATCGATTAACTCTTTAATTAAACTCGCCGGCAATGAAGCCTATAAATCAAAACTCAAGATTATGCTGGATGGAGGAATTCGTTCGGGTGTTGATTTGGCCAGGGCACATGCAGTAGGTTCTGAATTCAACTTTATGGGCCGCCCGTTTATGTATGGTGTTGGGGCGTTGGGTAACGAAGGTGGAGACCATACCATCAATATGTTTAAAACCCATTTATACCAGATTATGCAACAGCTCACGATCGAAAAAATTTCGCAATTCCCTGAAAGGTTATTGTAATTTAAGCGAGATATCTCTTTGCACGATCGTCATTGCCAGCTTGACTGGCAATCTTCATCCCCCTGCCCCCTTCAAAAGGGGGACGAGATAGGCTACTTGAATAGCTATAAGAATCATGCTATTCCGTGATTATCCGTGCTTCCGTGGCAAAAAAGCCTTACGCATAAAAAGACCTCACAGGTTTCTAAAACCTGTGAGGTTTATCCAGTGTTTCGGTCGGTGAGACACCGACCGATAGATGAAACAGTTAACCCTATTTCGAGAACTTATAAGTTGTACTGGTCTTATACGTTTCGCCCGGTTTAAGCACCGTCGATGCAAAATTCGGGTGGTTTGGGGCATCAGGGAAGTGTTGCGTTTCTAAACAGAATGCCGAACGGTGAGGGTAAGATTTACCACCTTTACCATCTTTATCAGCGCCCGTTAAAAAATTACCACTGTAAAACTGTAAGCCAGGCTCTGTTGTAATCACCGATAACACAATACCTGTTTTAGTGCTTTTAACTACAGCTATCGGTGTTTTGCCATCGTGGTTGGTTAAAGCAAAGTTATGGTCGTAACCTTTACCAAATTTTAGCTGCTCGTCGTTATCGCCAATTTGTTTACCAATTAATTTACTTTTGTTAAAATCGAAAGCAGTACCCGCAACAGGTTGTAATTTGCCGGTTGGAATCAGGGTAGAATCAACCGGTGTATAGGCCTTGGCATCAATCATCAGTTCGTGATCTAAAATGGTGCTGTCGCCTTCACCGTTTAAATTAAAATACGCATGGTTGGTTAAATTTACGATGGTAGTTTTATCTGTAGTGGCTAAATAATCAATTTGCAGGGCATTATCATCGGTTAAAGTATAAGTAACCTTAACGTCCAGTTTACCCGGATAACCGGCTTCTCCATCCTGAGAAACATAGCTCAGTTCCAGTTTGGTGCTGTCTACTTGTTTGGCTTCCCATACTTTGCCGAAAAAACCATCGGTACCGCCGTGCAGGGTGTTTACACCATCGTTAAGCTGCAGCTGATATTCTTTTCCATCCAAAACAAATTTACCTTTGCCAATCCGGTTTCCATATCTGCCAATCAAAGCACCAAAAAACGGTTCGCCTTTTTTACGGTACGCCCCAACGCTATCGTAACCCAATACTACATCAGTTAGTTTATTGTCTTTATCGGGTACCAGTAACGAAACTACCCTGCCACCGTAATTGGTAATCGAAACCGAAGCGCCCTGTTTATTTTTTAAGGTGTAAAGTTTAACGCTTTTGCCATCAATGGTGGTGTTATATTTTAACGAATCGAGCTGTGCGGCTGTATCGCCACTTTTATCCGACTTGGAGTTGCAGGAAGAAAAAGCTAGGGCTAAACACAGTGTAGCCAGTGGTAACGCTTTAAGAAATGGTTTTTTCATCAGTTATTATTGGTTTTAAGGTGATGAAGCAGTCGTGATTTGGTACAGATAAAACCCGCATGCCTTCATATAGATTTATTTTTGGTTAAGCTAAAGTAGTAAAAAATAATTAACGTTAAGTTAACGATTATAATAATATTTCTCTTAATATTGATCATCATTCCCTACATCAAAAAAAATCACATAATTTAGCAAGAATATGCACGATTTGAATTTCAGGCCTAAAGCTTTTCTTTTCGATTTAAACGGAACCATGATTAACGATATGGAATACCATACGTTGGCCTGGTATAGCATTATGACCGAGGATTTGGGGGCAGCACTGGATTATGAAAGTGTTAAAAGGGAAATGTACGGTAAAAATCACGAAGTATTGGAACGTGTTTTCGGTAGGGGTAAATTTAGCCCTGCTGAGGTAGAACGCCTTTCGGTAGATAAAGAAAAGCGCTATCAGGCTGGTTATTTACCTCACATGGCATTAATTGACGGGCTGGCTAACTTTTTGGAACGGGCAAAGGCTGCACATATTCCAATGGCCATTGGTTCGGCTGCCATTCCTTTTAATATCGATTTTGTGGTTGATGGTTTAAACATTCGTCATTATCTGGATGCGATTGTAAGTGCCGATGATGTGCAAACTAGTAAACCCGATCCGGAAACCTTTTTAAAGGCTGCAGCTGCACTGGGCATTGCGCCGGCCGATTGCCTGGTTTTTGAAGATGCACCTAAAGGTGTAGAGTCGGCCCTGAATGCGGGTATGCCTTGTGTGGTGTTAACCACTACACATACCATTGAAGAATTTGAAGGTTATCCGAATATTTTAGGCTATATTACTGATTACAATGACACTAAATTAAATATGCTTTTTTAAACATGGGAAAATATTTAAATCAAAAACCTGTACTGGTTGCCGTAGACTGCATTATTTTTGGTTACGATGGCGAAGAACTGAAACTTTTGGTTATAAAAAGGGCCATTGAGCCGGTTAAAGATCAATGGAGCTTAATGGGAGGCTTTATCGGCGAAACCGAAAACCTCGACGGCGCTGCGAAGCGAATTCTCCTGGAGCTTACCGGACTGCACGATGTATATCTGGAGCAGTTGCACGCTTACGGTAGCCCCAATCGCGATCCGATTGAACGTACCGTATCGGTAGTGTACTTTGCCCTGATCGATATCAATAAGTACAGCAAACAGATTAACGATCAGTACCATGCCGAATGGTTTAAAATTAAAGATGTACCAGAGCTGATTTTCGATCACAACATTATGGTTAAAGCGGCTATGGATAAAATCCGTTATCAGGCAGCCCTCCACCCTGTTTTGTTCGAACTTTTACCTAAACGTTTTACCATCCCGCAACTGCAGGCTTTATACGAGCAGGTGTACGATGCACCAATTGATAACCGGAATTTTATCCGTAAAATAACTGCCAGCGGCTTGCTGATTAAACAAACTGAGAAAGATAAATCGAGCTCCAGACGCGGTGCTTTCTATTTTAAACTCGATAAAAACAAGCATAAAGCCCAGTTTCAATCGTTTTTGAACTTTATACCCAAGGCTTCAAAATCGTAATTTGGCAAAGCATAGCGATCTGTTTTTGTTCTGCTTATTTTTATAAGAAAAAAGATGAAAAATATTTTCTGATCTTATAAATTTAAAATCAGCAGGTTACAAACAGATAACATTATTTTAACGCTAAAGACCAAAAACATTTTATAAAAACATTTGCAAAGAAAGGATAAATCTCTATATTTGCACCTCCTTAAACAAAGGGAAATGATTCCGTAGCTCAGCTGGTAGAGCATTACACTTTTAATGTAGTGGTCCTGGGTTCGAATCCCAGCGGGATCACAGAAAGCCTCACAGAAATGTGGGGCTTTTTTGTGCTTAAGAGATTTTGAAAGAATACCTGGTAGATGCTCTATTTCACGTGTTTCATCGATAAGAAGAGAAATATAAATTTAAAATGGCGATAGAGTCGCAGTTCTCAGTCGTCCTCGTTACAAACGAGGACGATTAGCGTTTAATTACCTGCTAAAATTAAGCAGCTTAACTAACTTAATTGCGTAATGGTGGCTAATTTTATCATTAAGGAATTAAGCGCATTAAGAAGGGCTGTTTCAAGGTCGGGATAAGATGCTCTGATT
This sequence comes from Sphingobacteriaceae bacterium, assembly GCA_965284455.1. Taxonomy (GTDB): domain Bacteria; phylum Bacteroidota; class Bacteroidia; order Sphingobacteriales; family Sphingobacteriaceae; genus Pedobacter. Next base: position 1,425,382 of record OZ260086.1, on the reverse strand, counting down.
AACTATGGGGCTATTTGCCCAACCAACAAGACTTGCGCCAGGAAATTCCGATAAAATCTAGTTTGTGGAAGATAAAGACATGGAAAGTTTATTTGATGGTGCTTTTTCAAAGTGGCTGGTGTACCATTCAATTAATTTATCAGATTTAAACTGACTATTCCCATTTACTCCCCTAATAAACCGTTTGGCAGATTTGGTTCCATCTTCTCCTTTCATGGCCTGGCAAATAACATAATCCACTATAATTTTATCTTCTGGCTTTGGTCCTTTGTACGCTAATATCGCACCATCTTTGCCAATGATGAATGGAGCGGGATCACTAAGTTTCAAAATCTTCCTGAATTCAGCTGACGAAGCATTATCAACTAACCTATTGGTATTTAATGTCGTATCCGAACCTACATAAAGCGCAGCAAAAGCTACATCTGGATATTTAGCAAAACGTTCCTTTAATAACTGAAATGATTTTTCTTGCTGCTCAGACAGTTTCTTATTCCCCCAAACATACAGATAAACCGTTTTTTGCGGGTACAAATTGCCAAATGTTTGGTTCTTTCCGTTCGGATCTACAATTTGTATATCCGAAATATGGGTACTGGTGTAATCGTTGTAATCTTTAACAAGGAGCTTGGCGAAACCTTTAACCATCATGGTGCAAGAATTGGTAAGAAGGCAAAGGGCGAGGATAAACAGGTAGATAGATTTTTTCATGTTTTAGATTTTTTTGTGCTGCAAGTACGTAGTTGTGTATTGAGGAAAGACGATAAGGATTGATTGAAGGTTGCATCACCATTCACATTTTTGTTCATCAGGAGCTTACTTAAAATTGCGATAGAATCGCAGCTCTCAACCATCCTCGTTACAAACAAGGACGATCAAGCTGGCCTGGATTGTGTTTTAGCAAATACGATTATTGCAAATAATTAATCTGTTAAGCTTTTTGAAAGCACAAGTCAACCATTAAGACTTGCGCCACGGAGAGAACGTTTAATACACTCAATTTTCAAAAATCAAAATACCGAAGTTAGCCATAATTTATAACCTAAATTATGGCTGTCTTAAAAATATTTCGTTTTGTAGATTTATATATAATTTGAACACTCACAGCAAATGAAAATCATTTAGCCTCGGGTAACCTATAAAAGTTTATACTATTATTTTTAGAGGATACTATCGCGAATTTCTGATCCTCCGAAAAAGTTGCACTGGTGTATTCAACAGTATTAATTTCACCAAAAGTTCTTTCCAAGTGTCCATTTAATCGCCACAATTTTGCGGTGCCATCTTCACTTCCTGTAAGGATATATTTACCATTTTTAGAAAATTGTGCTTGATTAATTTCATCGTTATGGGCTTTAAAAGATTTAAGTAATTTACCTTTTATACTCCATAATGCAACCCGTTTATCAAAACTGGCAGTCAATATCTGCTGTCCGTCTGGTGAAAAGCTTGCTGAAGTAACACCGCTTGAATGGTATTTTAAGGTCTTTAATTTTTCCCCTTTTAAATCCCAAATAGAAACAGAGTTATCGCAACTGGCAATCACGATTTTTTTGTCATCAGGCGAAAAGCTTGCCTGATATATCGTGCAAGCATGTCCTTTAAACGTTTTAATAAGTCTGCCGTCAGAAGTCCATAGCTTAGCTGTATTGTCTCCTCCTCCACTCAATATGTATCTTCCATTATTTGAATAGGCCACCGTTTTTACATAAATTTTATCGGCTTTCACTACTTTAATTTTTTCACCATTAATACTCCATATCACAAAAGTTTCATCGCTTCCTGCAGTAATAAATCTTTTATTATCTGGCGAAAATGCCACATCATTTACGCTTCTTAGGTGACCCTTAATTTGTTTAACTATCTCACCATTTTCGTTCCATAATATGGCTGTGTCATCGGCACTACCAGATAGCAACCATTTTCCATTTGATGATTGTACTATACCATATATGGCTTCTTTATGACCCTTGTAGTTTTTTTCGGGTAAGTGAGTTTGTGAAAATGTAAGAAGACTTAAGAAAACCAATAAAGTAAATAAAAGTGATTTTATCATAATAGTAAATTTCGGGTTTAGGAAGATAAAGAATTTGATTTAGCGAAAATACTATGATACCTTTTAGGGTGGATAATTTAGCTTGTAAATAAAAATGTAAACTTTGTAAATAAAAACATTGCATCATGTTTTATAGCCAAAATCTTCTGCCAGCGGAAGGGTGGTACATCCTTGGATCTATATTGCTTTTGTTTATTTCTGCAATCTGCGTGTGTACTTCAACAAAAGTGGCAGCCAATTTGATTGCCGGCTAAAATCTTGAGATTAACCAAAAAACAGCCAACATCCCTAAACTTGAATCTGTGGCTTTCATTTCACAAGTAATGTGGAAAAGCTAACCAGCGGGTATTACTTATGATTTAGCAATATGATTATTTCGAATAACTAAGCTTTTTGAAAGCACAAGTCAGCCATTAAGACTTGCGCCAGGAAAGGAAGACGATTGAGAACAAAAATTAATTTGTGGAAGATAAAGACATGGAAAGCTTATTTGAAGGAGCTTTATTAAAGTGGCTGCTGTACCATTCAATTAGTTTATCAGATTTAAACTGGCTATTTCCATTCACTCCCCGAATGAACCGTTTGGCAGATTTGGTTCCGTCTTCGCCTTTCATGGCCTAGCAGATAACATAATTTACTATATAGTTTTATGGTTTTTTATTTCCTTCCTTTGTGTTGTTTAAATTTGTCTGAATAAAATTCAAATAGTAGGTTATATAATCCTTCTGTGTCTTGTATTTAGAACTTGGGTATGGCATCCAATTATCATTGTAAAAAATATCAGCCTCCTCAGCTCTTCTTTTAATTAACCCCTGGATTTCTTGCCCACCACTAAAACGCCTTGTCAAAAAACCTTTGAAAATTTCGAGTTCAGTATAAGTATCTGGTCCTTTGTTAATAATATTTTCGAGTGTACTTCCATAACCACCATTGAAAACAGCTAAAAGAAGCGCATCAAATTCTCTTTGTAGCAATTTGACTTTCACGCCTTCGAATAGGTAGTTCCCCTTATTATCTCGCAGACCAGTAATTAGTTTTTGCTGCTCATTTTTAATATCTTCCAAAAGCAACTCTTCTGCCCTTTCAAGTGTGATTCCATTTATCCATTTATCTTTTTCTTCCTGATTTAAACTTTCCACAGTTTTTCTGGCAATTAAATGTCCATAACCAATTGTTGCATAATTTGATGAGTCATTATAAAGGAATAATTTTTTAATATTACCGTCAGTGTCGTACTCAATTGCCTCCTTATTCCCTAATCCTTCAAATTGTTTCAGTTTTAATAAGAAAGAACTAGAAGGCGTATGCTCACTTACCATTTTTCTTTCCTCTCCAAAAGCTAATGATAGATGATTTGTGCTCAAATTATTTAATTTAAATCCAAATGAGTTTATTCCTGTCTTATTTGAAGTAAATTCAACTAAAACAATTGCTTTATTTTCTAGTTCCGATAATGGCTTTTGAATTATTTTAAATGTAATATCTAATTCTCTTTTATCATAATTGACAAGTTCAAAGTTGTAATTATGGTCTTTATAATTTATGGTTTCAATAATAATAATTGATTTATTTTTTTTGCCAGTAGGGAATACTATTGGTGCAATGCTCTCAAAATAAGCAATAAGCATTTTTGGAACATTTGGCTGGATTTTGCAAATCTGTTCTTTAAAAGGACTGTTATATTTTAATTTGTCGTCAAAATCAAAAATGCTTTTTTCCATGTACTTAAAATTAAAATAGTCCTAAAAACTTTTTTCTCTTTGGAAATTTATGGGGATTGTCAGCCATTTCACCAAGGTCTTGGCTTTTATCCAGATTAGGAAGCCCTTCCTGATTGATTGCAACACCACTACTTTGTAATGCAATTAAGTTGGTTGGTAAAATTGTTTCCCAAGTCTTCTCAATTTTATATTCTGGGTTCTCATTTATTTCTGCTGCTATTGAAAGAAATAATGAACTTCCATAGGTAGGTATTTCGCCGCCTTCCCAAATCTTTCCTAGGAATCCAGATCTACCCTCCTGGCGCAAGTCTTAGCTCCCTAAGGTAATAATGGCTGGGCTGAATATACTCTGAGGCACTAATTGCTATATTTTTGAGGATTGATTTAGTAAATGACACAGTTTATTGAACAGAGTCCACTAGTAAAAGCTAATTGGTTAGTTCATAGGATACCTGTCAAGATCCTTCGACAAGCTCAGGATGGCAGTCAAATGGATGATAAATACTTTGATTAACTACGTGGGTATTTTGCCGAAAGTTCAAAGTATCTTTTTCTTTCTCTGATGTTGTTCGTTTCTGTTCTGAGCAACCTTTTAGTACTTCAGCGTATATTCACCGAGGTTCTGAACTATCCTTTTCTATATCTGAGTGTATTCGTTCACAGTCTGAGCTACTTTTTTGTTCTTCCGTGGGTGTTCGCCGGGGTTCAGAACGACATTTTTCTCCCGCTGAGTGTATTCGTTCTCAGTCTGAGCTACTTTTTTGTCATTGCGGGTGTGTTCGCCGGAGCTCCGCGCAACCTTTTAGTACTTCCGGTTGTGTTTTTTCTACTTCCGAAGTACCTTTTAGTACCTCAGAAGACCAATTTAGTCTTCCGGGGTACTTTTAAATGCCCTCTGGAGCATTTTTTCAAAAAATGGGTTTATTATTCAGGTGCCGGGCTTTGTTTCCCGCGACCTGGGAAACGCTGCTTCAAATCATCGTGCATGGCTTGCGTGCCGGGCACATTGGAGCGGCTTGCACCTTTAATCGAATGGTAAATCACTAACGCAGCTTCGTAAGCTTCGCTGCCCGCTATCATACCGGTATCTTCGATAGCCCGTAAAAGCGTGCTCAACTGCTGAAAAATGACATAGATATCGGAAGCGAGTTTGTTATCTTTCTTTGCTTCTTCCAAATCAATGTAATTGGGTACCAGTGATGGGTTCTGCGAGGCATAGGCTAATGTTTTGCTTACAAAAGCCAGGGTTTTAGCGCCCATTTTTAACGTTGCTTTACGTTCTTCGGCGGTTAAGTTAATGGTTAAAGCTGGCGCAAAAAAAACTTTTTAACTGCTCTAATGTGGCTGAAATAGCTGCTGATTGTTCTGGTGTGATTTCGAATGAAATCCGGTTGCTTAAACTCATAATTTTTTGTTTTTAGGTAAATATTAAGGTTAATATTAATGCGTTTTAAAATGTACAGGTATTAAAAGCGGCAGTGTATAATGAGCACAATGCGGCTTTTTTACCATCGCAATGGCCTAAGTTAATACCCCTTCAGATTGTAAAGAATAGAAAATAGATAGAATGGCACAATCACTCCATGAATGCGGCTAATGTATATGTTAATGAAAATTTGAATGGATTTTGAAACTTAGGATTTGTCTCAATTGTAATGGTAAATTAATTTTATCATTAAGAACATTAAGAAAGGTTGTTTTATAGTTAGGGTACTATAAAACAGTTTAATTGCCTGCTGAAATTATTTGCATAACTGCCTTAATTGCTTAATGATGGCTTATTTTTATCATTAAGGAGTTAAGTACATTAAGCAGGATGGTTATAGTCAGGTTGTAATTAAAAATGCTTACATGCATTAAGTAGTAGATGATTGATATCAATTAAATCGCACCACCCTCAACCCTATCGTGTATTGCCGCTTGAAGCACAGCAATATTAATAGCTTTCAATGCCTTAAACTTGATGCAATAGCCTGTAACACTTGCCTTCCCAATTGTTGCACCGTAGTTTTGGGCTAAGTATAGCTTATCTTCAATCCCCATGATGTAAACTGAAATACCCGTGGTATTGGCGCTGAGGCCAATCTGATAAAAATCTTTGGTGCTTCCATCAGCGTATATGATGGTGTATTGTCCGTATCCAATATTTGGATTGGAAACTATTTTGCCTTCACTGTTTTTACCATCGAGGAACCAGAGTTTGCCAGCTGGCATTAGTTCGGTAATGATGCCGTGTAAGGTTTGCATATCGCTCCTTTTAGGTGCTGGTAGGCTATTTATATAAGCTTCTATCTGTGCAGGGATGTTCATTTGAAATATCCTGTATTGATTTGTGGGGTTGTTAATACCCAAATATACTTATTAACCATGCTATTGCAGTAAGAGTACATCCAATAACTATTAAATGGAGTAGCAATGACGGATTATTATTAACCTTATAAGTCATGTAGGTAAGTATGAGCTTATTTGGCATTATGTTTCTTACCGGTTAATTATATATTGCCTTTAAAATCCGTGGCTCCTAATCCTCATTACCCCTTTTCCCCCACAGCCACCAGCATTTCGCATGGCCCCTCAAAACCGTTTTCTGTTTCGAACTGCCCGAGTGCTGTTTCAATTTCATCCCATATGGCAACTTTTTCAGGCTCCGATAAACCGCTCATCATTTGGTGCAAAGCCCCGAAGGATTCTTTCTCAAATTGCAGGCATTGTTTAGCCGATTCACAAATTAAAGGGGCATTAACCAGACTCGATTTTACATTTTTAAAACCAGCCGTAGCAAAAGCATTTTCGATAACGCCTTTCTGGCTTAAACTAAAAGGTCCGGGCTGGCCTGGTAATGGAGCTGACAATTTCGCATGTTTACGGATAATGGCTACCGGCGTTGAGAAAAAGGTATTCTTTTCGGGTACAGAATAAACAATGGCTGCCATTTTTCCGCCGGGTTTAAGTACGCGTAACATTTCCGTCATGGCCTTTTGCTGATCAGGAAAATAAATCAACCCAACCCGCGATATCACCGCATCAAATGTTTCATCTTCAAGTGTTAGCTTTTCGCCATCCATTACAGCTGTTTCGATATTGCTCATTCCGGCTTGTGCAGCCATCTGTTTGGCATATTCGAGAATATTAGCTGAAATATCGGTAGCTAAAACCCGACCGCTTGGTCCAACCATTTTGGCAGCAGTTATGGATTGTTCTCCCGCACCAGCCGCAATGTCGAGCAGGTTTTGCCCGGTAGTGACGCCAGCCATATCGAGCATCTTTTGAGTGGTTTTGCCTAGCCAACGGTGCAACAAAGGACTCCACCGGTACCAGGCTTCCGCCGCTTCCTGCCATTGCTGATGGGTGGTTTGTTTATATTTCTGGGGATCGAATTGTGGAGGAGTTGAATCCATAACCTTAATTATTGGTGCTATTTAAATTTAAGCATTGAGATTGGTTTAAATTGTATAAACTGTTTACAATTTAATCTGGTACTCGGGCCATCACCCTACTCCGATTCAATACCTACCTGGCAACAATGGTGAAGAAAGCCCACAAGATCGTCAGGAATAATAGCGAAAGCATTAAGATTAGCTTTGCTGAGCACTCCGTGGTTCCCGCATTCGGGGGAATGGCTTCGCAATAACGTTTGCGGCAGGCGCTGCCTAAGAACTAAATGGCAAAGCAAAATTCTTATAAAACAAAAAAGCAGGCAGCTCCTTTTACAGAGTGCCTGCTGTATGAAACGATGCTTTTCACATCAAAATGTAGGGTATTATTTAGCCTTAATTTCGGCAAGTAAAGCAGCAAGTGCCTTTACTTTATCCGGATAGGTAGCCGCCAGGTTATTTTTCTCTTCTTTGTCTTTACTCAAATCATAAAGTTGCGGGGCATCCAGGTTTCCGGTTTCAATACCTACAGCCTTTGCAAAAGCAGGTCCTTTTTCAGGTGTAATGTATTTCCAGTTATCTTTAATGATGGAGAGCGCTCCACCCTGCTCAATATAAACTGAACGACCGGTTTTATTTTTTCCCAACAATGCTGCCAATTGGTTTTCACTATCGCTTGCCGTTCCGGCAGGTATCTTTGCCTGCAATAAGGCCGCGAAAGATTGGATAAAATCGATCTGCGATACCAAAGCATCAGACACTGCCGGTTTAATACCAGGCCAGTTGATGATAAATGGTACGCGCGTACCTCCTTCTAAGGCACTATACTTACCACCTCTAAGCGTTCCTGCAGGGGTATGTCCGTTCTGGCGTGTAACGGCTTCATCCTGGTAACCATCATCCAGCACCGGACCGTTATCACTGGTAAATACGATCATGGTATTTTGTGCAATACCCTGCTGCTCCAGTTCCTTCATAATTTCTCCTACTGTCCAGTCTAATTGCAAAATAGCATCACCTCGGGCTCCTAAGCCACTTTTATCTTTAAACATGGTTGCCGGCATACGCGGTACGTGCGGCTCGGTTAAAGCGAAATAAAGGAAAAAAGGTGTCTGTTTTTTTGAAGCTATAAATTGCTTAGCCTGCGTAAGGAAGGTAAAAGAAAGCTCTTCGTCTACCCAACGGGCCATTTTTCCACCAGTCATAAAACCAATGCGGCCAATGCCATTTACAATGGTATTATCGTGCCCTTGTCCTGGTGTGCTTTTCATTTTTAATAGCTCAGGATTTTCTTTTCCGGTAGGCTCATTCCCGATTTTCTGTTTGTAATCTACCGCAATAGGATCTCCCTTATCTAAGGCCACAACCTGATGGTCCTGAAGAAAAACGGTTGGTACCCGATCGGCCGTGGCCGGGAAAATAAAAGAATAACCAAAACCAACTTCATTAGGACCGGGTTTAATTTCTCCGTTCCAGTTCTTTTCTACCTGATCGCCAAGGCCCAGGTGCCATTTACCTACAATTGCAGTTTGATAGCCCGCTTCTTTAAAAACTTTTGGTAAAGTCTTTCTGTCCGTTGGAATAATTAGTGCTGCATCGCCGGGAAGAATACCGGTTCTTTTTTTCTCCAGGGATATTCGCCGGTCATTAAAGCGTAACGCGCAGGTGTACAGGTAGCTGAGGTAGAGTGTCCGTTGGTAAAGCGGATACCTTTGGCAGCAAGCTTATCCAGATTTGGGGTATGCAGTTTAGTTGCACCGTAGCAGCTCAGGTCGCCATAGCCCAGATCATCGGCACAGATTAAAATTACATTGGGTTTTTTCTGGGCAAAGCTCTGCAAACCAAAAAAAGACATTAAAATCAGTAATGGGATTTTCATTTATTTAAGTTTAGGATTAATATTTACCTCGCTCTGCGGTACAGGCCAAAGTTCGTCTTGTCCGGTTCTGAAGGCTTTAGACGTTACAAACCATCTGCTGTAAGGATCTACTGTTGTTCCCTTTTTCCGAAGATTGGTTGCCCCCGGGAAAGCCGAACCATAAAAATCGCCGTTCAGTACCTGTCCGATATTTTTCCAGCGTAACAAATCCCAATAGCGGATTCCTTCGAGCGCCAGTTCATTTCTTCTTTCTCTACGCAAAATGGTACGCAATGCTGCAGGATTGGTTTCTGTTACTTTAGGCATATTTACTGTTGCCCTGCCGCGAACTTTATTGATGGTTTCATCAAGTAAGGATTGATCAATGGCAGCACCGGATTCCAGTTTAGCCTCTAAATAGCTTAGCAAAACCTCTGCATACCTGATAATTGGCAAATCGACGCCCGAATTTTGCAGGTCACCACCACTAAAAGCTTCACTGTTAAACTTTTTAAGCGCATAACCTGTACGGGTGGCTTGTTTGGTAGTGGTTAACTGGTCGGGAGAACTGCTATCATCAGGATTGCTGGTGTAAACGATATTTTTGAAAGCCTGCCCGTTATACAATACGGTATATTTCAGGCGCGGATCGCGGTTAAGGCCTACATTGGCTGCATTATACCTTGCATCAGCATAAGAAAAAGGCGTGCCATCTGTAAATTCGTATGATTCTACCAAACTTCCCAGCGGACAGTATAAAACATAACCACCCAGTTTAGCCGGATAATTATGCTGCATCATGGCATTGGGTGCCAGATCCTGAATGTATTGTGTGGCAAAAATAATTTCTTTACTGGTTTCGTTGGTGCCATTAAAAAGACTCTCATAATTGGGATCGATGAGGTTCTCGTTGAGATCGATGAGCTGTTTATAGGTAGCTGCAGCCTCAGTCCATTTTTGTTGGGCAAGATAAATGCGGCCTAAAAAGGCAAGTGCTGCCTGCTGTGTAGCCCTTCCACGTTCGGCAGCTGGCATGCTGTTCTGTTTGGGTAGTGTAGCAGCAACTTCTTTAAATTCTGATTCGGCAAAGGCTTGGACCTGATCTTTAGTACTTTTGCTTACGGTATTGGCTTCGGTAAGGGTGAGTGTTTTTTCAACTAAAGGAACAGCGCCAAAATATTGCGAAAGATAAAAGTACTGGCAAGCCCTAATAAACCTGCTTTCGGCAGTCATTCTGGCAATTTTAGCAGCATCAATCGGTGCTTTGGCAATATTCTCTATAAAGTAGTTACACCTTGCAATGCGGCTGTAACTTAAACTCCAGTAATTAGCCAGGTAGCTGTTGGTTGCCGTTAGCGTGCCATTGGTGAGTGTATTAAAACCCGAATTGTCTCCTCTCCTGTCGTAAGCATTATCAGTAGCAAATTCGAGGTAAAGCAAGCCATGGTAAGACCACCAATCGGTAGCCGAAAACTCTGCACTGGTTGGATTAACCGCCATTTGGATATTTCCTCTATATACCCCGGTTAGTGCCAGCATGGTATTTTGTTCCGTATCCCAGAATGTTTGGCTCGAAAACTGATCCAAAGGCGCTCTGTTCAGTTCTTTCCTACACGATACCATCAGTATCAGTAAGAGTAAAATTAAGCCTGGTAATATAGATTTATATAATATTTTCATCTTCTTAATCATTAAAAATTAACATTTAAACCCAGTGTGTATACCGCCATAATCGGATAGTAAGCCCCACTTGTAATGGTTTCCGGATCCCAGCCTTTAGGATATTTGCTGAAAGCCAGTGGATTTTGCGCTGTAGCATAAACCCTTAAAGCTTCAATTCCCTTCGATTTTAACGATGCTGAAGTAAATTTATAACCCAGTTGTACATTTCTCACTTTTAAATAACTACCGTTCAGCATCCAGAACGAAGAAGTTAAGGTATTTGCAGTACCGGTATTCGAAATGGTTTCTAAACGTGGGTATTTGGCATTGGGATCGGGATTGGCTGCCGACCAATGCGAATCGGCCTGGTAACGCTGGATATTTCCGTTCTGGTAAAAAGCCCATCCCGCATAACCATCCAAATAACCGTTGGTACCACTTATGCCTTGTAGCAGGATAGATAAATCGAATTTCTTGTAACTGGCTGAAAGATTTAAGCCAAAAGTGTATTTGGGTATCTGACTGCCTAGCACGGTCCTGTCGTAGGTAGCATCTACCTTACCATCAGGAATACCATTGGGACCACTTATATCCTGGTAACGGATATCGCCTGGTTTCACATTCGGATTAATGCTTTTCTGATTGGGATAAGCGGCAATATCTGCAGCGTCTACAAACAAACCATCAGCCTGATAGCCATAATAAAGGTTCATCGGGAAGCCATTAAACAGGGTTGATCCGTTTCCTACCAGCCCGTTTGGTTGGGTAATATTACCTACACCCAGATCGAGTACCTTATTGCGGATCACAGAGAAGTTTCCGTTTACTGCGTAATTAAAACTGCCAATGTTATTTCTATAATCCAAGGTAAATTCCCATCCACGGTTGCTTAAACGGCCAGAATTTTGCAAGCCAACGCCAAAGCCCAATACAGTTGATACACTGGAGGCTGGACTAACCAGAATATCGTAAGTATAACGATCGAAATAGGTAGCGCTAAAGCCCAGTTTTCCTTTAAATAAACTACCTTCAATGCCCACATCCTTTGTACGGGTCGATTCCCATTTAATGGTTGGATCTACCAGGTTAGTATTGGCTACACCGGTTGACAAGGTGCCGCCGAAAGGATAGTTGAACCCCGCATTCAATACATTCTGATAAGCGTAATTACCAATGTTCTGATTGCCAAGTGTACCGTAAGAAGCTTTAATTTTAAGGTCGCTTAACCAGTTGAGTTTATCTTTTAAAAATGATTCTTCCGAAATACGCCAGCCAATCGCCCCTGCTGGAAAAGTTGCATATTTAGATGCATCAGGAAAGCGCGATGAACCATCGTAACGCACCGTAAATTCGGCAAGATACCGGTTGTTGTAATTGTAATTCAACCTGGCGAAGTAAGAATCGAGTGCATATTCGGCGGCTGTTCCGGTATTTTTTTGTGTACTGGCATCGCCTGCATTAATTTCGGTTAGCGTATTGCTGTTGTAACCTGTTCTGTTAGCCGAAAGCGAGCTGCTTTTATTAAACTCATACGAATGACCGGCAAGAATGCCAATTTCATGTGTGCCCAAATTCAGCTTGTACTCAGCCAATTGCTGGAATGTTTTATAAATATTATTTAAGCTCGATTGGTTGAGGCTGCCGGGACCTAAAGTAACAGTACTGTTTAAGCGTTGGTTGGCTAAAAAACGTTGAGAATTGCCCGTTAGCTGAGTATAGCCGCCAATTGCAGAAAGCTTTAAATTTTTAATTACTTCCCAATCCAAACGCATATTGGCCAATAAATCGGTCTGTTTGCTTTTAAAAAAAGATTCGTTATCTGAATAGGAAACCGGTGTACCTTTAGCCACAACCCCCAGTCCGTAATCTCCATTACTCAGTTTATTTACATAAATGGCAGGTACCCTGATTACCTGGCTAATATTGGTTAGCATATCCGTCCAGTCTAAAGTGGCTGGCGGTGCAGGTTCGTTATTAATGTATTGTGCTCCCGAAAGGCGCGTGGTTAATTTAAGCTTTTGGGTAATTTGATTAGACATATTGAACCGGATATTGTAGCGGTTATAATTGTTCTTTTCTACAATACCATTTTGATAGAGATAACCAGCCGAAAGTAAATATTGTGTATTACCTAAGCTATTGGACAGCGACAAATTATGCCCGGTTTGAAAAGTTGATTTTTTTAATACCTGATTGATATAGTTTTCGTTGGGGTAATTATCGGGATCGGAGCCATCTTTATACTTTTGGATTTGTGCTGCTGTATAGGCGCCTGGTTGTGCTTCGTTAAGCAGGGTAGCGTACTCCCACGAATCGACAAATTCGGGGTAAGCTGTAGCCCGTTGTGTACCGGTGTAACCGTTATAGGCAATTTTAATTTTACCATCGCTACTGGTTCCGGTTTTGGTGCTAACCAAAATAACACCGTTTGCAGCCCGCGAACCATATATGGCAGCTGTTGAGGCATCTTTTAGGATCGAAATATTCGCTACATCGTTGGGGTCGATATCATTAAACGAGTTTACGGGAATGCCATCAACAAGGATTAATGCACCTGCATTGGCTCCAAAGGAACCTACACCCCTGATTTGAATGTTACCCGTACCTACACCTGGCTGACCGCTACGCTGTATTACCGTAACGCCCGGCAACTGGCGGGTAAGTGCGTTGGCTAAAGAATACCGCAGGTCGTTAATGTCTTTGGCGGTTAATTGCGAAACCGATCCGATAAGGTTGGCTTTCTTTTGTGTGCCGTAACCTACCACCACTACATCGCCCAGTTTGGCAGAAACCGGACTGAGTTTAATCACCAGCTGGCCTGAGGTATTCACGCTCACGTCTTGCGGTTCATAACCCACAAAAGAAATGGTTAAAACAGCATCTGCTGAAATTCCTTTCAGGGTAAATACCCCGTTCAGATCTGTTGTTGTGCTTACATTTTGCCCTTTAACTTTAATGCTGGCACCTGGTAAGGGACTCCCTGTTTCATCGAGCACCTTGCCGCTCACGTCTTTAAGCTGTACAATATTGCTGTTTTGAGGCAGTACATTATTTTTCTGCTGAACGATAATTGTTTTATTGCTAAGCGTATAATCAAGCGGTTGATTTCTAAAGGCATCATCCAGCACTGCTGTAATGCTTTGATTATTGGCTAATATGCTTAAGGGTTTCGCATTTTTAAAAACATTACCCATATAAATAAAGCTGTAGCCGCTCTGTTTCTTTATTTTTTTTAATATATCCTTCAGTGCTACGTTATTTTCTTTTAGGGTAATATTTTGACCATCAGCACCGATACTGATCTGTAGAAAGATCGATGTCATCAAAAACATGGTCAAAGAGATTCTCATAATAAGGTATCGTTTTAGTCCGCGATGGGCACAAAATGCCCTACCCAAGATTTTTTGTTTAAAATTCATACATTTGGTTTGCTAAGTTGGTTTATGGTGATAATTAATATTGCTTTAAGCCTTTATCAGTAATCGGAGGCGTTGCCGCGCCTTCGATTTATAGGCTAAATTTTAGTGACTGATGGTTAACCTCCTTCCTTCAACTTTGAAATTTAGTCTGGTCGTTAACCTAAGAACCTGGAGTACCTGATCAATATTATCGAAACGCGATACAGATCCTCCTATTTCAACTGCTCCAATCTGCCCTGTGTACACTACTTCGAGGTTGTACCATCGTGCTACTTTTCTAACAGCAGTTTTAAGATCTTCGTTATCGAATACGAAATAACCGTTTTTCCAGGCCACAGCTTCTTCGGTATCTACTTCCTTCACATCAAACCGGTCGACATTAAACTGGGCAGCTTGTCCAGGTTTTAAAAGTACTGTAGCGCCGGTTCCTTTGGTTTTTTGTACTATGCGTACACTTCCTTCAAGCAGGGTTGTTTTTACACTACTTTCTTCGGGATAGGCATTAATATTAAAATGAGTACCCAATACGGCTACCTCTTGTTGTATGGTTTTAACCACGAATCTTCTTTTCTTATCTTTCGCCACTTCAAAATATGCTTCTCCCTGGAGTTCAACAACTCTATCGTGGTTGCTAAAAGCCATAGGGTAGCGTAAAGAAGAAGCGGCATTTAGCCAAACTTTGGTGCCATCTTCGAGTATAAGCTGATATTGCCCGCCATTGGGTGTTTGTACCGTATTAGACAGGTGTTCTAAACCTGTTTTTTGAGTTGATTTTGATATGCGGTAAAGCAATTGCCCATCTGCCAGTTTTACAATTTGGATTCCCGATTTTTGAGCAAGTTCTCCGTTTTTAGAGTCATCAAGTGCCACTGTTGTTCCATCGGCAAGTGTTAACAAGGCCCGATTGCTACCCGGTACTACAGGTGTAGTGTGCTGATTTACCAATTGGTTGTTTTTGGTATTTTGCGTGCTGTAAAAATAAAAACCAATACCCAGCGCCACAACAAGGGCTGCTGCAATACCAAGGTTCCGAAATAATTTAACAGTTCTGCTTTCAGGTATATGGTTTTGGCTTTCAAAACCTGCTTTTTCTGAAAAAGCCTCCCATACTGCAGTTTTAACTTCATCGAGTTGTGTTTCACTGTATTCCGGGATCGGCTTTCGGGCTTCGGCCAGATACCAGTTCTCCAAAATGTTTAGCTCCTCCGGAGTACATTTTCCGTCCTGGTATTTTTGCAGAAGTTCTTTAAAGGTGGATTCTTCCATGTTCATTTCAATAGGCTTGTTAAACTAAGACGATTGAAAGTGGCGGTGGTATGAGAAAGAAAAAAAATATTTTATTTCAGATCAGAAAAGCATCAGGCAGGTGCCTATTTTATTGCGTAAAATACGAATAGCGTTGCTTATTTGACTTTTAATGGTGTGTTGGGTAATGCCTAATTTTTCGGCAATTTCTTTGTGCGACATGTTTTCCCTGCGGCTTAACACGAATACTTCTTTCATTTTACCGGGGAGTTCGTCAATCCCCTGCTCAATAATTTTTTCCAGCTCTTTCCGTCTGATCTCCTGATCAGTAATGAGTGCTCCATGATCGGAAAAATTACTAAAAGATTCGAGATACCGGTCAACAATTTTCTGGTGTTTGATGTGGTCTAACACCATATTTTTTACCGAACGGTATAAATAGGAAGAAAGCGTAGTTTTAAAATCAATGTGGCTGATATTGGTGTAAAGGCTAAAAAACAGGTTCTGAACAATATCTTTTGCTTCATCTTCGCTACCGAGTATTTTTCTGGTATGTATAAAAAGGATTCCCCAATACCTTTCGTAAATATGCGAAAAGGCTAACTGGTCTCCTTCTTTTGTTAATTGAATGAGTACCAGATCGGGAAGTTCAGTATAATTATCCATTAACAATAGAATGACCTCAATTTAAAATTACCAACTGCAGCTTAACACAGCGTATAATTTAATCAATTTCGACACGTTTGGTTTTGTAAAATCGAAATTCATCAAATCAATATTAAGCAATACTTTAGAAATAAATAAAAGTTAATTTTTCGCAAGTATTGCGCAAACGTTTGATCGGCTGAAATTTAACTCAGCACTACTAATCCACTTTTAAACGTATTGTCTTTCCAGCTATACTTTTACAAGTTAATAGTTTAGCTGTTACCTCCCGGCTTTTATCCTTGCATAAAATTGAAGAAATCTGTTTTTCAAAATGACCTTGCAATGCATGTAATTATTGTGAAATGCTTAAGGATACACAAGACAAACCAAGTACTTAATCCCGAAAACTACTGCCACTGCCTTTATTATATAGTCCTGCGTGTAATAATAAGGTTATTTCGTCATTACAATCAAACGGTTGCGCAATCTTTTTTCTTTTATCTGCCTGTAAATCTTTATACATTCGATTGACATTGTAGAAAGACTTATTATTTATGATCGATTGACTTTCAGTGATTTATATTAATTAAGAAACAGCTTGTTGTAACCAGATTTTTAAATAACCGTGCATTAATACCCCGATTTGTGCTGTCTGAAGGTTATTTAACCCCAACTACTAAACCAATTAACTCCTGTAGCTAATTTTAGTTTCGGGACATTTATAACCTAACCTACAAAAACCTAATCATGAAAAGTAAACTTTTACTCTTTACTGCCCTGGCTGTAACGTGCCTCGCTGCCTGTAAAAAAGCAGCTGTATTGCCCGAAGAAGTGGCAACAAACCAAGCCCCTAAAAAAGGTGCAGTAGTCGAATCGGCTACACAGACCAACATTTTTAATGTTACCGAAAAGATCAGTGCTTCAATTGAAAAGGACCGCTTAAAAAACGGTTACCAGTTAACAGATTTTACGGCAACTGGTTTATACATGGCTCCAAACGCTACCCTTGATATTACAGTAGAACAAACAGCGGGCACCCGTTTACCTAAATTATTGATTGGTACCTACTCCAGGTATGGCACCTGGAATACCCAACCAACCGTTGTACAGTTAACCGCCGGAACCAATACCATTACCAATGCAGTGGGTGGTTTATTGTGGATCAGGTATACCAATGCCACTACCGGATCAACCGCTAAACTAACCTTTAACAGTGGTTACCAGTATGCACCTTATTTTAAACTTGGGGTAAGTACAAATTCCGACTGGATTAATCAATTGCAAACCTACACCACACCTGATGTAGTACTGGAGGGTAGCAATTGTTTTATTGTTGTTTCGCGCACCAAAGCAATACAGTACCAAACAGAAGACCAGGCCGCGATATTGAATAAAATTACCCAGGTAATTGCCCTCGAAGACGATTTGAATGGTTTGGATAATTCATTGCCGGCGCATGCAAAAAACGTACATACTTATTTGCTTACCCAGCACGAAGATCCGGCTTATTATTTCTTCGCTTACGATTACCGTACAGCTTACATCACTTCAGATGTAAATGCCATTTTAACCTTAAGCAGTGTGGGCACCAATGGCTGGGGCATGTGGCATGAGTTAGGCCACCAGCATCAGATGATGTGGCGTTGGGGCACTTTGGGCGAAGTTACTGTTAACCTTTACAGTTTATATGTGCAGCGTACCCTTACCCCTTCTATCAACAGACTCGTAAATGATGGTACCTGGCCAAAAGTTTTCACCTATTTAGGCAAAGCCGATGGTACGAAAGATTATAATGGATCAACCAGCTATGCCAATCCTCTAACCGACGTTTGGATCAGGTTAGCCATGTTCCAGCAATTAACCCTGGCCTATGGTGATAATTTCTACAGAACACTGGCCAAAAACATGCGTGTAGAGAACCCGACACTAGCCAACGATGATGCAAAACTTCGTTACTTTATGCTGAAAGCCTGTAACATATCGGGTAAAGACCTGAGTTATTTCTTCCAGAAATGGGGTTTAAATTTATCAACTTCAGCAGCTACCACGCAAATTTATGCAGATATGGCTGCATTAGGCTTACCTGCTCCAACTACCGATCCTTCTACCCTGCAGGATAACGTTGCACCACTAACCGAGTTGAGCAAAACCGGCTGGACCATCAACTCTTTCAGTTCTGAAGAAACCAGTGGCGAAGGTGCTACTAACGGCAGAGCTGCTACTTTAATTGATGGCAGCTACAGTACTTACTGGCATTCGAGGTGGACGAGTACTGCTACCAGCTATCCACACCAGATTGTAATTGATTTGGGTTCTTCCAAATCGGCAAAAGGTTTAAGTTTAGTTCAGCGAAGCGGATTAAGCAGGGCAATTAAAGATTTCCAGGTGCTAACCAGTACGGATAACGCAACTTTTACTGCTGTAAACAATTATGTGGCACAAAATGCCGGCGGAGCTCAATATTTTGCCTTTGGCAGTA
Organism: Sphingobacteriaceae bacterium; assembly: GCA_965284455.1. GTDB lineage: Bacteria > Bacteroidota > Bacteroidia > Sphingobacteriales > Sphingobacteriaceae > Pedobacter. Next base: position 1,406,920 of record OZ260086.1, on the reverse strand, counting down.
CCAAAACCTTAAGGTATCTTAAAGTAATTGCCAATAACGCACACGATGGTTTGCAGTTCGCATCCTTAGCAGAGCTGGGACTTTATAATTAAAAAAAACGGCCGGTTTCGGCACGCTCTTCTGTCTCAAATAATCAATAAAAAAGCGGCATCTATCCAGATAGCCGCTTTTCATCATTAAAAATTATTTATTTATCTTAAATACTGGCTTTAACCTCGCCACAAGTAAGCATATTTTTAGGGTAATAAGGGTTTTGGATGGCCTTATCGCCGCTAATCCAGCTGGTACATGGTGTTTTCGAATTTAAAACGGGGTATTAAAACAAAACAGTCAGGCTTTTTAAAGCCTGACTGTTAAAATGCAAAAGCAAATATTGTTATTTAGTTTCGATCAGCACATTTCCGCCATTTTTAAACAGATCGTGCGAAATAAAATAGCCCTCATTCGTTTTACCGTCTACCTTAATCTGGCTAATGCCTCTTCCCTTTCCGGGCTTGGTAATCGTTAAGGTTTTTCCGCTACTGGTTTTCCATTTCACTTCATCAAACAAGGGTGCAGTTACAATATATTTGGGGTCGGTAGCCGAAAATGGATATAAACCTAAAGCGCTGAATACGTACCAGGCCGACATTTCGCCGGCATCGTCCATACCCGACAGTGCTAAACCATCACTTCCTATGCCATATAATTCGTTTAAAATCTTATCGATTATTTTCTGAGATTTTTCGGGTTTACCAATAAAAGTATAGGCAAATGGAGCCTCGTGGTCGGGCTGGTTACCCTGACAGTATTGGCCAATCATGGTTTCTACGTTGCGGGCAATGTATTTCGGATTCCAGGGCACAGTAAATAACGAATCTAATTTCGATTCAAAACCTGCAGCTCCACCATAAAGTTCAATTAGCCCCGGCATATCGTGCGGTGCATAAAAAGAAACCTGCCAGGCGTTTGCTTCACGGTACATGTATTCGTAGTAAGGATATTGTGGGTTGAAGGGTTTAATCCAGTCTCCGTTTTCTAATCTGCCACGCATAAAACGGGTTGATGGATCGAACATGTTTTTATAGTTTTTCGATCTGGCCATTAAAATGCGGTAATTGGCGGTATCGCCCAGTTTTTGCGCAATCTGTGCAAGCGAATAATCATCGTAAGCATACTCCAGTGTTTTAGATACGCCGGCTTTGGCTTTGGTTTCTACATGCGGGTTCTTTACATCAGGATCAGAAATATAGCCCTTTTCGATATACTCTTTTATAAATGGCCGTGCACCACCGGCTACATTGGCATTGCGCAATAAAATCTGGTAGGTAGCCTGGATATCGAAATCATCAATTCCCCTTAAATAGGCACCTGCTATAGATGAAGCACCATGATCGCCATGAAAAAAGGTAGGTATAAAACCTGTTTTTTCTCCTACATCCTTCATAGATTTAATTACATCTAAAGTCACTTTCGGTGTAATTAAGCCCAGCAACACATCTTTATTGCGGTAAGTGTCCCAAAGTGAAGGCTCGGTATAATACCTGAAATCGCTTTTCACTACCTGGCGTTTGGCATCTTTATACTCGCCATTTACATCGCTGCGCAAGGCTGGCCATAAAAACGAACGGTACAAACTAGAGTACAACATTTGCTTTTGTTTGCCTGTGCCACCCTTTATTTCGATGTTGGATAATAAGTTTTCCCAGGTATTGGTTGCTTCGTTGCGGATTTGAGCAAAGGTTTTTTGGCCAATTTCCTGTTTCAGGTTTTCTTTGGCATTGGCAATGCTCACAAACGACAAACCTATTTTTAAAGTTACCGTCCCCTTGCTGCCATCGGCTAAATGTACAACGGCATAGCCAGAGCGTTTGCCGGCATCGGTAATATCAAGTTTATCAATTTTCCCGTTTAATTCTGCATAAAAATAAACGTTCTCACCTCCCTGAAAACCTTGTATGGCCGATTCCCCGTCTTGTGCTATATTCCAGGTAGAAACACCGCTATTGGCTTTGCCCATGCTAAAAAGGATCTGCCTGTCGCTGTTGTTTTTATAATCATACTCGTGGAAACCACACCTCAAAGTCGAAGTGAGCCGAACATTTACCTGGTAATCATCCAGATAAACCTGATAAAAGCCAGGGGCAGCGCTTTCGTTTTTATGAGAAAATTTAGAGCCAAATTTACCTGAAGGGTTTGATAAAGGTAAAACAGGGATGTTACATAGGTTCCAGTGCCCTTTATTGGTATGTGCAAATCCGTAAATAGTATCGTCTTCATACTCGTAGCCTGCACCCGAACCAAATTCGGTTATAGGGCTCAGCTGCACCATGGCATTCGGCAATGAACTGCCCGGAAAAGTTAAACCAGCCCACGATCGCCAGCCCTGTGGTAACTCGTACCCCAGTATTTTAGGATCGGTTAAAGGTGCTGTGCCAATAAAGGTATTTACATATTTGGTTAAGCGGGCTTTGGTTTGTGCATGCACCTGATACAAGCCCAGAGCACTTAGAAATAAGATAAAGTGTAATGATTTGGTTAGGGATTTCATTTTACATAAAACGTTTTAGTGTGTGCTATCAAATATAGAAAATCTATCAGGTCCGTCAACAAAATATCACAATAGTTACCAATCGATCTTAAATAACTCCATATAATCTTATGCTTAAATAATTGAATAATATGCCAAATATCTGGATGCTTTAATCGGAGTGTTTCGGTTCTTGCCGTTCTATTTTATATATCTTTGGTTACACACTAATCAAATAACCGTCATGCTTTTAAATTACAGGCAACTCTTCATTTGCACGCTATTTTCGTGCTTGCTTTTTCAATTCACAAACCGGGCGATGGCCCAAAATAAAGAAAATACTGACTTCACCATGTGGGATAATAAACCTGCAAAAAAATGGATGACCGAAGCCTACCCTATTGGCAATGGCCGTATCGGCGGGATGATTTTTGGCGGTGTTGATCAGGAGCACATTCAGTTTAACGATAATACCTTGTGGACCGGAGATGAAAACGATCGGGGCATGTATCAGGCCTTCGGTGATCTGTTTATCGATTTTAACAATAAAGACCAGCAGTTTACAGCATACACTCGTAAACTAGATATTACGAGGGCAGTTCATACCATTAACTATGTGCAAAATGGTACGCAATTTAAACGCGAGTATTTTTGCAGTTTTCCGGATAAAGTGATTGTGTTGCGTTTTACGGCTAACCAGAAAAAGGCTTACTCGGCTGCTATTGGCCTAAAGGATGCACATCAGGGCTTGGTAAAAGCCAATGGAAATATTATTCAGCTGACCGGTAAACTGCCAAACGGCATGACCTATCAGGCTACTGCTTTGGTTAAGGTTGAAAATGGAAAGCTGAGTACTGTAAAAGAAGGCGATAACGAAAAACTTAAAATAGAAAATGCCGATGCGGTAACGATTGTTTTTACTGCTGCTACCAATTACATTAATAAACGCGAACAAAACTGGAAAGGCGAAGAACCTGCACCTAAAATAGAACGCATTTTAAATGCCGTTAAAGCAAAAAGTTACGATAACCTATTGAAGGCCCATGTTAACGATTATACTCAGTTGTATAACCGCCTGAGTTTAAACCTGGGTACCAGTGATGCATCGAATCAAAACCTGCCAACTTATCAAAGATTAATTAACTATAAAAAGGTAGCCGATCCTGCACTCGAGGCTTTGATTTTCCAGTATGGCAGGTATTTATTGATTAGTTCTTCCAGAGCTGGTGGTTTACAGGCCAATCTTCAGGGTTTATGGAACGAAAGCAATACCCCACCCTGGGGAAGCGATTACCACTCAAACATCAATATTCAAATGAATTATTGGCTGGCAGAACCTACAAACCTTTCCGAATGTCAGATACCTTACCTCGATTACATCAACAGCATGCGCGAAGTGAGTAAAATGCATACCCGAAAGCAATATCCAAATACGCGGGGATGGACAGTAAAAACAGAGAACAATATTTTTGGGGGCATGAGTTTCTTGTGGAATACACCGGGTAGTGCCTGGTATGCACAAGCGCTTTGGGAGCATTATGCTTTCACACAGGATAAAGCTTACCTGAAAAACTTTGCCTACCCGATTATTAAAGAAATAGCTGAATTCTGGGACGACCATCTTAAAAGACGTCCTGATGGTACTTTGGTAGCCCCAATGGGTTGGTCGCCAGAGCATGGCCCTACCGAAGATGGGGTAACACATGATCATCAGATTATTTACGATCTCTTTACCAATTACATTGAGTCGGCTGATATTTTAGGTACTGACGCAGACTATAAAAATCACATTGCCGATTTAAAAGCGCATTTGTTAAAACCAAAAATCGGTAAATGGGGACAGTTGCAGGAATGGGAAACTGATCGTGATGATCCGAAAGATCAGCACAGACATATTTCTCATCTTTTTGGCCTGCATCCGGGCAGAGAAATCAGTACCATTAAAACACCCGAACTGGCTCAGGCTGCAAAAGTAACCTTAATAGCCCGTGGCGATGAATCGACAGGTTGGTCGATGGCCTGGAAAATGAACTTCTGGGCCAGGTTGCAGGATGGAAACCATGCCTATAAAATTTTACAGAACTTTATCACCCCGGTGGGCGGTTCTGGTACGGATTATAACAAAGGAGGTGGCATTTACTCGAATCTGTTTTGTGCACATCCACCCTTCCAGATTGATGGAAACTTTGGTTACACAGCAGGTATTTCTGAAATGTTACTGCAAAGCCAGGCAGGCGAATTACAGTTTCTACCAGCCTTACCAGATAAGTGGACCAGTGGTAATATTAAAGGCTTAAAAGCCCGCGGAAATTTCGAAATTACCAACCTGCAATGGAAAGATGGTAAGGTTGTGGCCTTAGAGATCAAATCATTGTCAGGAGAAAAATGCATTGTAAGGAGTCCTAACCAGCTAAAGTTCAATACAAAAGGTATAACAGAAGAAAAATCGGGCAAAGATTTCAGGTATAGTTTTAATACCCAGGCAGGTAAAGTATATCAGTTTAATTAAGCATAGCACTGAATGATTGAATGGCATTAATTTATTTGTTATTCAGTCATTCAGTTATTCTCTCATTCAAAAGTGCTCTCATTTATCGATTCAAACATTTATTTCTTCCCTGCGTTTTACCTTTAAAGCAATTACAAGATGAGCACGTCCAATAAATTACTAACCGAGCACAATGCAAAAGTTGTGGTACAGGATTTTTTAAATGCACTGAACACCGAAGATTTTAATTTGGCCAGACAGCAATTACATAACGAGCTGTATTTTAAAGGCGTAATAGGCGAAAGGAATGGTGCTGATATTTACATCGCCGATATGGAGAAGATGAAATTCAAATACGATATTAAAAAGGTATTTACAGATGGTGAAGAAGTGTGTCTGTGGTACGATATTAATATGGGTAGTAAAACCATCTTCTGTGCCGGCTGGTACCAGCTTGAGGATGAAAAAATTAAATCTATTCAGGTAATATTCGACCCGCGACCCATTTTATAATCAACAAACCTGTTTAAGCTTTCTTACGTTAATTTCGCCTTCAGTAAGCATAAAGCGGAACATCAAAAATTCATCTGTTTCTGTAATTTCAATGTTGTCAATTACTCCAGATTGATTGTTTTCGTTTGTAATTGCATCCCCGTTTTTCAATTCTAAAAGCGTTGAAGTGGGCAGTTTATCGTTAACTATTATCATTATTATTGGCAAAATTTAAGGTGAAACAGGTTTTATCTGCATTTGACGATACTTTAAGGGTACCCTCGTGTGCGTTGGCAATTTCCGAAGCGATGTATAAGCCTAACCCAAGTCCTTTTTGGCTTGGTTCTACCTCACCACGAGAGAAAGGTTGAAACAAACGCTCCATGGCTGCTGCAGGTATCTGTTTGCCGGCATTGGTTACGCACAAATTAAATTCATCGCCGTTACTGCTGGCGGTTACTTCTACAACCGAATCAACCGGCGAGTAATTTAGGGCGTTAGCCAGTAAATTAGAAAAAAGTTGTGCCAGCCGTTTGCCATCTGCATGAATCGGATGCGCTAAATCGAAAACTATGTTTATTTGGCGCTCCGGCCAAATGGCCTGAAGTTCTTCAACTACCTCAGTTAATAAACGCTCGTGGTCTTCGTCTTTAGTGCGGTTTACTGAAATACCTGAACCCAAACGACCGCTGGCAAAATCCAGGATATTATCAATTAAGCCATTCATCCTAAAAGAAGCATCGGCTATAATTTTGGTTAAGCGGCTACCTCTTTCATCTAAACTTAAACGCGATAAAAGTTGGGCACTGCTGGATATCGCATTTAAAGGATTTTTTAAATCGTGACCGAGGATAGCAATAAACTGATCGCGTACAATAGCGATTTCCTGCTCTTTCTTAAGCTCTTTTTCTACTTCAGCCACCTGTTCAAGTGCATCTAAATGAGATGCTATTAGCTCACCAAATATGGTAAACATGCCAATAATGGCCGGGTTTTTAAGCTTAGCAGGCTTCGGGTCGATGGCACAAAGCGTTCCGAAAAAAACGCCGTTTTTTAAGGTAATCGGGATAGAAATGTAGCTTTGAAAACCATACATTAAAGGCGTGTGGTGCCCTGCATATTCAGGATCTTCGGCAGCATGATCAATCACAACTGCATTTTTGTGCTGTCTGATTTCGTTGCAAATTGTGGTTTCAAGTTTAAGTTCGCCGCCAACTTTTAAGCCAAAGTTTATTTCGTCGTGCACAGCACAAGCGATCCATTTATCGGTAGTTACGCGAGCTACGGCAGCAAAACCCATTCCGGTAGTGCGGCACACGATTTCTAAAATATTGGCTACAGAGGGAATGTTATTTACTGCATCAATATCAGCTTGAATGTTTATTTCGGGGTTTTGCAAGGCCAGAATGAATAATTTTCCAGCAATTTAACTATATTTCTTTTCTCAAAAAACCGGACACGCACAACTTAGCCTTTATTTTACACAGATTAGGCGCTAAAAAACTAAAAAACGTATAAATACGGTGTAGATTATTGCTAATTGTGAAGTATGATGTGAAATGTTGTTTTAGGTAAAAACAAAACCGCATTTATATGTTGGGGTATTTTTGAAATAAACCTCAGAAACACATAAATGCGGTAGTGCCATATTAGGCTTTCAATAAAGCTGGTTTTTCGTGGTATGTTTTCCAAAGCAACTCACCAAACAAGGTGTTCGACCATGCAAACCAGGCTCTCGTAAAGTTAGCCGGATTATCTTTGTGGAACGACTCGTGCATAAAGCCTTTGCCAGCATGTGTTTTACGTAAACTTTCGATACACGATTTAATTTCGGCATCATCTTTTGATGTTAATGCTCGCATCGTAATACTCATTGGCCAGATCATATCCTGCCCGGCGTGCGGTCCGCCAATACCTTCGGCTGCTGTTCCTTTAAAAAAGTAAGGATTGTCTTTTGATAAGGCAAATTTCCGGGTATTCTGATAAATCGGATCTTCGATTTTCATTGCTCCCAGATAGGGTAAGGCTAATAAACTAGGTACATTCGAATCGTCCATCAAATACGAACTACCAAAACCATCTACCTCAAAAGCATAAATTTTACCATATTTCGGGTGGTTTACAATGGCGTGTTTTTGAAGCGCCGCACTCACCTCATCGGCCAGGTTTAATAAACTGCTTTCTAATGTTTTATCGCTGTTTAACACTTTTATCATTTCTGCCGCCTGCCTTAAGCTCGATACTGCAAAAAAGTTTGAAGGTACCAGGAAAGGAAAAATGGTCGCATCATCGCTCGGACGGAAAGCCGAACAAATTAAGCCCACAGGGTTAACCGGAAAACCATATCCTGCCATTGGCAACGAATCAGTTGGTTGTGTGGTTTCTCTTTGGAAATGGTAAGGGCCTTTTCCTGCTTTACGTTGTTGCTCTTTAAAGGTCTTTAAAGTTGCTTCAATTCCTTTTTTCCAATCGGCATCGAATGGTGTTTTATCACCCGTTTTTTTCCAGTAATGGTAAGCTAAACGAATTGGGTAACATAAGGAGTCGATTTCCCATTTACGCTCGTGCACACCTGGTTGCATAGCGGTTTTATCTGTTTTCCATTCCCCTACTTTGGTTGCATCGCCATAAAAAGCATTGGCATAAGGGTCTTTCAAAATACATTTGGTTTGGTGGATGATTACACCGGCAATCAGTTTTTTAAGGGGCTCATCCTCATTTACAAATTGCAGGTAAGGCCACACCTGTGCCGAACTATCGCGTAACCACATCGCATCAATATCCCCGGTGATTACATAAGTATCGGGTCTGCCACCATTTTCGCTGTGATAAACTGTTGTGTCTAAAGTGTTTGGAAAACAATTTTCGAACAACCAGGCTAATTCAGGATTTTTAACGTTAGCCTGAAAGGTTTTGATGGCGTTATCTACCGCCTTACTTTGAAAATGTCTTTTTGCCGCGGCTACACGTACAACCGGAAATTCGGGGGCTAAGTTTGCTGCAAAAGAGAATTTAGAAGCCACTACGCCTGCTCCTAACAAACCTGTGTTTTGTATAAATGTTCTTCTTTTCATTATGATGTGTTATGGTCTTTTTTTATTTTTGTCTAAACGAGGTTCAGCTATCGTTGATGCATGATCTGTTTTAATGATAGGGATTATTCGGTTAGCGTTTAACAAATATTATTATAATTTTTCGAAGATCAAAATTGAAATTGCCAATTCAGATACTCCTAAATCGATTTTCCAGTTTAGCAATAGCCACACGGCCAATACAGTTTAGAACGGGATAAAAACCATTTGAATTTGTATCTTTATTAACCAAACTTATCGCTATGGATGCAGCACAATGCACACTTTCAAAACGCATTTTATCGATTGATATATTACGTGGACTGGTGATGATCATTATGGCTTTAGACCATACCCGCGATTTTTTTCATATCGGTGCCATGACAGGCGACCCCTTAAATCCTGATACCACTACAGGAATGTTGTTTTTTACCCGCTGGATCACGCATTTTTGCGCGCCAACTTTTGTTTTCCTTTCCGGATTATCAGCCTATTTATCCGCTCAAAGCAGAACGGCTGGCCAGGCCAGTGCATTTTTATTTAAGCGTGGCTTATGGCTCATATTGATTGAAATCGTAATCATCACTTTTGGGCTAACCTTTAATCCCGGTTACAATTTTATTATCCTGCAGGTAATTTGGGCCATTGGTACCAGTATGATCTTTTTGGCTGTTTTCAGCCGTATTTCTTATAAAACGGTGCTCCTAATCGGACTGGTACTGGTTTTTGGGCATAACCTTTTTAACTTATTCCCGGCACCAAAAGACCCGGTTGCCGGAATGATTTTAAAAGTGTTTTTTACAGCATCGGGTACGGTTGTACCGCTATCTGCCAATCATTTTGTAGGTGTATTTTACGCAATCCTTCCGTGGACCGGGGTCATGTTTGTGGGCTATGGTGTTGGGGCCTGGTATAGAAAAGGATATGAAGCCGAACGCCGACAGCGCAATTTATTGATTGTAGGCTTTTTAACGGTGTTTGTATTTGTGGCCTTGAGATTAATCAATGTATATGGCGATCCGGTTCCACGTAAAGAGTATGATGATCTGTTTAAGAACCTGCTCACTTTTTTCAATGTAAACAAATATCCGCCATCGCTACAATATATTTCCATGACTTTAGGCCCGGCGATGCTCTTTTTGGCCATTACCGAAAATGTAAGCAATTGGTTTACCAGAATAACTTCGGTATATGGTGCTGTTCCATTTTTTTACTATGTGCTGCATTTTTACCTGCTGCACACGCTATTGGTCATCGTATTTTTTGCAACTGGCCATGATACTAAAGAAATTGTTCAGATTCCATTTATGTTCAGGCAACATTTGGCTTCAGTTTGCCTCTTGTTTATGTAATATGGCTTGCTGTGGTGGCATCGCTCTATTTACCTTGCAGGTGGTTTAAGCAGTACAAAGAAACACACGGGCAATGGTGGCTGAGGTATGTTTAGCCTTTTTTCCATTTTATGCTGCAACCCACAGCCTTGGTTGTGGTAACAGCAGGTTTTTTACCTGTGGCTAAATTATTAATCGCATTTTTTACGTAATCTTCTTTTACGGCATTTTCGCCTTCAGGGTCATTGTCTATTGCCCCAATGTATTCAACCGTGTTTCCTTTATCGCTTTTATTTACTAAAAAAACATGTGGCGTTCTGGTTGCGCCAAATTGTTTCGTTACCACATGATCCGGATCGAGCAAATAAGGGTAAGTGAAATTCTTTCCTTTGGCCAGGGCCTGCATTTTATCGAAACTTTCGGCAGGAACTGCACCGGCATCATTTGGGTTAATGGCAATAACCGGATACCCTTTGGCAGCATAACTTGCATTTAGCTCTGCAACGCGATCCTGGTAAGCCTGAGCAACCGGACAGGTATTGCAGGTAAAAACCACAATAAAACCTTTGGCATCCTTATAGTCGGCCATAGATACGGTTTTATTGTCTACATTTTTTAAAGCGAAATCTTTAACCACATCGCCAACTTTATACCCTTCGCTTTGTGCGCAGGCACCTAACGAAATTAACATTAAGCCAATTAGAAATAACTGTTTCATAACCTCTTATTTTAAGTTTAACAAAGTATTTTTGAGTTGTTTCTCTGTAAATTCCTGTTCGTAGAAGCGTCTGGTTTTTTGTTTCACAAATAATGTTGCGGGTATAGCCCCTGTCCATTTGGGGTCTACCCTTTCGATATATTTTTGCTGGTCGGTTTCGTTTAACAGAAACACTTCAGCTTTGAGCTGGTTCTTTACCACAAAAGGAATTACCTCTTTTTGCAGTTTCGATTTAAAATCTACACTGATTAACAGCACTTTTACGGGCTTTTTTAAATTCGCTACGCGCAGTTTTTCAAAGTTCGGTAATTCGGCAACACAGGGGCCACACCAGGTTGCCCAAAAATTAACCACATAGGTAGTATCCTTCCCGGCAGCAATGCGTTTATCCAATTCATCGAGCGTTAACAGTTTTATCTGTGCGCTTAACGAATAACTAATTAAAGATAAGCAGATTAAAAGAAATGTACGCATGATTATATAACGAAAATAACGGCAATTAGTTTTGTTGAATAATTGCTTTAGGTTTAAACCCAAAGCAATAAATTAGTTAACCGAGCCTGATTTAACAAACACCTTCTGATAAGCAGGCAATGTTAAATCATCAACTATTACCCCCCTGGTGGTACTTGCATGAACAAAAAAGCCGTTATTGAGGTACACGCCAACATGATCTACATCGTTGCCGCCAAAAGAAAAGAAGACCAGATCACCTTCTTTTAAATTATCTATATCTTTTTTTCTTACCACATTGGCCTGATCGCGTGAGATACGCGGCAGGGTTACACCGTAAATCTCCTTCTCTAACAAATAGGCAAATCCCGAGCAATCTATACCGCCTTTATCCAAACCACCAAAACGGTAGCGTACACCAGTCCAGTCGGTAATGAAGCGATAAAGTGGTTTGCTCTTTAAATTACTCATGGCAGCGGCTGCCTTCGCTCCTTTGGTATCGGGCTTAACGGTGTATTTACGCGTACCACACGATGAGAGGAAGAGCACTAAAGCAACCAAATAGAAAGCGTAAGGTTTAAAGCTAGTATGCATAGGTATAAATTTAGTAAGAAGGGCTCATGGCTAAATATTTTTACCCATAAGCCCCTAATCTGTTTAATTCTTAATTAAACGTTGTATTTCGTCCAGTTTAAGTAATGCTTCAACCGGTGTTAAGGCATTTACATCCAAATTATTAAGTGTGTCTCTTATTTTTACCAAAACAGGGTCATCAATGGCGAACATTTGTAACTGGTAAGCCTGGTTCTGTACTTTTTTAATGCTGTCTTTAATGCTTTGGCCTTCGGTGCGGTCGATTTCTAATTTTTTAAGTATCTCGTTTGCCCTGCCGATTAATTTTGGAGGCATACCCGCCATTTTGGCTACATGAATACCAAAACTATGCTCACTTCCGCCCGGAATAAGTTTCCGTAAGAAGATCACTTTATTGGTCATTTCTTTAACCGAAACATTAAAGTTTTTAATGCGCGGCATGGTATTGGCAAGCTCGTTTAGCTCGTGGTAGTGGGTAGCAAAAAGGGTTTTTGGTCGCGAAGTGGGGTGCTGGTGCAAAAACTCAGCAATGGCCCAGGCGATGGAAATACCGTCGTAAGTACTGGTTCCACGACCAATTTCATCCAATAAAATTAAGCTATTATCTGAAATGTTATTCAGGATACTGGCCGTTTCATTCATTTCGACCATGAATGTACTTTCTCCTGACGAAATATTATCGGAAGCCCCTACACGGGTAAAAATTTTATCTACAATACCTACTTCAGCATCTTTGGCCGGTACAAACGAACCCATTTGCGCCATCAATACAATCAAAGCGGTTTGGCGTAAAATAGCCGATTTACCCGCCATGTTGGGGCCGGTAATCATAATAATCTGCTGACTGTCGGTATCCAGGTACACATCGTTGGTGATGTATTCCTGCCCTACAGGTAGCTGTTTTTCAATTACCGGGTGGCGGCCACCTTTAATATCAAGTACCTTATCGGGCGTAACTTTCGGTTTATTGTAATGGTTTTTGGCTGCAAGCTGTGCAAAACACAATAAGCAATCCAACTGGGCAATTAAAAACGAATCGAGCTGAATGGGCTTAATATAACCTGCCGTTTCGTACATTAATTCGTTGTACAAGCGCACTTCGATAGCCTGTATTTTTTCTTCGGCACCTAAAATCTGGTCTTCGTACTCTTTAAGTTCGGGTGTAATATACCTCTCGGCATTAACCAACGTCTGTTTACGGATCCAGCCTTCGGGTACTTTATCTTTGTGTGTATGCGTTACTTCTAAATAATAACCGAATACGTTATTGAAAGCAATTTTTAAAGAAGGAATTCCCGTTGCTTCGGCTTCGCGTTTCTGGATTTGTACCAGATAATCTTTTCCACCAAAAGCTATTTTACGCAGGCGGTCTAAATCTTCATCAATACCATCGGCAATAACATTTCCTTTTACCAATAGCGCTGGTGGATCTGGTTGGAGTTCTTTTTCAATACGGTCGCGGATGGCCAGGCAAGGGTTTAGCTGATCGGCAATTTTGATTAAAAACGGATTTTTAGAATCGGCAGCCAGTTTTTTAACCGATTCGATATGGTACAAAGCACGTTTCAAAGCCACCAGTTCGCGTGGACCTACTCTCTGTAAGCCTACTTTCGAAATCAGCCGTTCTAAATCGCCAATCTGTTTAATGTGTGATAAAAATTCCTCCTGTAAAGTATCGTGCTTCACAAAATACTCAACCATACCCAAACGTTCCTGAATAGGCTTAAGCTCCTTTAAAGGCATAATAATCCATTTCTGCAGCAAACGCGCACCCATTGGGGTACAGGTGTGATCCAGAATATCGAATAAGGTTACTGCATTATCATTTGGAGAGTTAACCAGTTCGAGGTTACGGATGGTAAAGCGATCAAGCCACATGTAGCGATCTTCTTCAATCCGGCTAATTGAGGTAATGTGTTGCAGGTTACGGTGTTCGGTTTCGCCCAAATAGTGCAAAATAACACCGGCAGCAACAATTGCACTCTGTAAACGGTCTATACCAAAACCCTTTAAGGAAGTTACCTCGAAATGTTTCATCAGCGTTTCATTACCATAATCGCTGGTAAAAGGCCATTCATCTAAACCAAAAGTATAAAAGCGGTCGCCGAAATTTTCGGTAAAGTCTTGCCGTTTCGATTTCTGAAATATAACTTCTGTTGGTTTAAAGCCTTGTAAAAGTTTATCAATATAATCGCTGTTTCCCTGTGCGATTAAAAATTCGCCGGTTGATATATCTAAAAATGAAACACCCAGTTGTGTTTTATCAAAGAAAACACAAGCCAGGAAATTATTCGATTTCTGGTTTACTATGTTATCGCCATAAGCCACACCGGGGGTAACCAATTCTGTTACACCACGTTTAACAATGGTTTTGGTTGTTTTGGGATCTTCAAGCTGGTCGCAAATGGCTACACGCTGACCTGCCCTAACCAGTTTAGACAAATAGTTATCGAGAGAGTGATGCGGAAAACCGGCAAGCTCAAGGGCACCACCGTTTGGCCCTGTTCCCCTTCGTGTTAATACAATACCTAATATTTGTGCTGTTTTTACGGCATCCTCGCCAAAGGTTTCGTAAAAATCGCCTACCCTAAATAATAACAATGCGCCCGGATACTTCGCCTTTATTGCGTTGTATTGCTGCATTAACGGGGTTTCTTTATTCGTGTCTTTAGCCAAAACTGAAATTAATTTGCAAAAGCCATAAAGATAGCACGAATATGCATTGTACGGCTGTTTTGTTGAAAAGTTGAAAGATTGTTAGCAAGGTTGGGGCTGTTTAATGGTTTGAATCGGTCAATTAGAAAGGAATACAATTAAACAGTTTATGCGATTTAAACAATTAACCATACTTATGTGTTAATCTTTAAAACTTAATGTAAAATATGATGACGATCCAACTCAATGCCGACAAGAATTTAACGATACACCAGGAATACGAAGAAAAAATTAAAGGCCAGCTAAATGAAGGGCTGAGCAGATACAGTGATCTGATTACACGTTTGGAAGTTCATTTATCTGACGAAAACGGTAGCAAAGATGGTTTAGCCGATAAAAGATGTTTATTAGAAGCCCGGATTACAGGAAAAGATCCCATTGCTGTAGCCAACCTGGCCAACACTTACGACTTAGCCCTTAATGGTGCTTTAACGAAATTAAAAAGTACACTCGAAAAGGTGGCAGGGAAGCTGAAGACGCATTAATTAGAACCACTTCAGGAAAGACACTGAAACATCCGTCAGAATGGACCTGGCGGAAATCAGTCGTTAAATAGATCGTCATTTCGAGCGGAGCGCAGCAGAGTCGAGAAATCTTTCAAAGACTTAAGACTAACAACTTTAAAATGGTTACTCCTTTGTAAGATTGCTTCAACTCGCACAGCCCGGCTTCGCAATGACGATTTTGTACTATTGATTATCAACAATAATTTCGAAGTGTTTTATTTAAACTATTCGGCTCTTTTTAAACTTTAACTCTTTCGAGTTCTTCAATATAGCCTAAAAACAAATTCAAAGCCTTCATTCTGTCCTCAGTTACCTCAAATTGTAATTTTTGGTAAAGGTAATCTTCCAGGTCAAAATTGCTTACAGGTGGTAATTCTGCTAAAACTTCTTTACGATGATCTAAGCCAAACTTTAAAGCGGCATTAAACTCATCTTTAAATTGCTGCGAAATTTCTTTATTGGCTACCCATGCAGCATACATAAAAGGCAAACCGGTAAACTTCTTCCATTCTTCGCCCATATCGTAAACGAAAGCAAAATCCTGTGTTTTCCCGAAAGTACGGTCGCCGATTAAAACAAAAGCATCTGTTTCTGCATTTTGATCAGTTGTAAATTCTACTTCCTGCTCCCAATGGAAGTTCAGCAAAACTTTAGCCAGGTTGTTCGAGGTGCGAGAATGCGCATCCAATCGTAGCGTTTTAATCTCATTAACCGGTACATTGCTGAAAATAAATACCGAGTTTACCGCGCCATCGCTACCAATGCAATAGTCGGCCACAATGTTAGCATTTGGGACTAATGGAATAGCAGCTACAGGCATCAAACCAATATCTGCCTGACCGTTAATTACTTTAGCGGCACAATCTGAAGGGATATCTAAACTTAAATCTATCTTATCGATAATAGGCGAATGTGCTAAGCCGTATATAAATGCTTTGGTATTGGTGTAGGCAACAGCCGATATTTTGATCTTATTCAAGGTGTTATGTTAATGTTTTGTGCTACGCGTTTGGCGTTAAGCCGATTATCCAATCACTAAACCGTCTAAATGAACGGCACTATTAAATTCAAGAACGGTAAATTTTCCATCCTCAAAGCCCATTTTGTATAAAACCGTATTCTGGTGCGGAAATTCGGTCATTTCGCTTAATGGTTTACCCAGCAACAGACATAAGAAAACCCGCATGGCTCTTCCGTGCATACAAAGTAACACTTTCTGCTCTTGTGGCCGGGTCATTAAAACTTCCATGGGTTGTTTTAAACGTTCGTACACATCCTGAACGCTTTCACCACCTTCAAAATGAGCACTGTAGTTACCCTCTTGCCAGCATTGCAGCATCGTACGAAAAGCCTCGCGCGCCTCCTCGGTATTGGGTTTTCCTTCCCAAACTCCCCAGGCCAGCTCGTCTAAACCCGATAAACGTTCCCATGGCAGGTCGGAATCAATAAATTTTTGTACGGTTTGCCAGGTACGCTTTAAATCGGAAGTGTAGATTTTATCGAAGCCTACATCTTTATACGTTTGATAAAAAGCCTCGGCCTGTGCCCTACCTAAATCATTTAAATCAGCATTTATACCCCTGCCTTGTACTATGCCCTGTCTGTTCAATTCCGTTTCGCCGTGGCGGATGATATAAATTTGCTTCATATTTTATATTTATTAAATGAGTGAGTTTTGAATGATTGAATAAGAGGACTCTAAAGTAATATTCTATCACTCAGTAATTTCACCCTTCAATCATTCATTTAAACTAATTCACTACCGGTAATTTATAATAAGCGGGTTTCTTTTCTTCTTCGAAAACAACGTGTTCAAAGTCGGTAACCACATTATACAACGTATCGCGCTCTATGGCTTTTCTACCTACCTGTTTAATCAGATTTACCAGTTCTTTAGTGCTCATTGCAGGTGTCTGCTCTTCTGCACCGGCCATTGAATAGATTTTTGTGGTATCATCCAATGTACCATCAATATCATCTACGCCATAGTTCAACGACAATTGTGCTGTTTCGCGACTAATCATTGCCCAATAGGCTTTAATGTGATCGAAATTATCCATATAGATTCGGGCAATGGCATAATTCCTTAAATCTTCTATTACCGAAACTTCGGGCACATTACTCATCTGGTTGTGCTGGTTGCGGAATTTTAGCGGAATAAAGGTTTGGAAACCACCGGTTTTGTCTTGTAGCTCGCGCAGTTTCTCCATGTGATCTACGCGGTGCCAGAATTGTTCGATATGACCATAAAGCATGGTGGCGTTACTGCGCATTCCGAGTTTATGCCATTCTTCATGTATAGCCAGCCATTGTTCGCCGGTACATTTATCTTTGGCAATCTGATCGCGTACTTCAGGGTGGAAAATTTCTGCACCACCGCCCGGAATAGATTCTAAACCGGCCTCTTTCATCAGGCGCATTCCGGTTGCGTAATCAATTTTAGCTTTCTTAAAAATATAGTGGTATTCTACCGGCGTTAAAGCTTTAACGTGCAAATCAGGACGGTGCTGTTTAATGGCTGTAAATAGTGCAGAGTAAAAAGCCACATCGTATTGTGGTAAAACGCCCCCAACAATGTGTACTTCGGTTACTGGTTCTCCATCGTATTTTTTTACAATATCGAGCATTTGGTCCATGGTTAGGGCCCAGCCTTCTTCTTTTTGTTTTAAAAGTCGTGAGTACGAACAGAATTTGCAATCGTAAACACAAAGATTGGTAGGTTCTAAATGGAAATTGCGGTTAAAATAAGTTTTATCGCCGTGTTTTTGCTCTCTTACAAAGTTGGCCAAAACGCCCAGATAGCCTAATTCTGCGTGTTCGTACAGGTAAACACCTTCGTCAAAACTAATCCGTTCTCCGTTAAGAACTTTGTGTGCAATGTTTTGTAGTTCAGTTGATAAGTTGGTATCAGCTAGTATTTTTTCAACCTGATCAGTTGTATTCATTCCTGAAATATTTTGAACAAAAATACAATAATGAGGCGATTTGAAAATCATTTTCTTGTAACAAACCGGTATTTTATTATTTCGCAATACATTATTTGAATGTTGGAAGGATTGATTTTTGAATGAAAGAATAAACGTCATGTCCTTAAATATTCAATCATTCAAAGTTTAATCATTTATGTAAGTTATATTTTTCAGGGAAGCTTCCGTTCTAATCTGTGAATCCGTGGCTTACTGTGCACAAGGATAAAAAGCGTTTCGACTCCGCTTAGCGTGACAAGTTACCTGGATGTTGTTAAAATAAAAAAGCTTTCCGTGCTAATCCGTGCCTCCTGGCTCAAATAGGTTGCAAACAAAAAAGCACCTCTTTTCAGAAGTGCTTTCGGGTATGTTTTTCAATGTTAAATATTATCGTGCAGCTGGCACAAACGTTAAAATGATGTTTGCAGTTCTGCCACCAAATTCAATTGGCGATTTTAATACCATTTGTGTGCTCGAAAGTTCAGTTAATACTAAACGGTAACCTTCACTTACGTTTTTAGCTTTATCGCCTTCGTAGATTTTTTTAAACTGGAAAGTCTGGTCTTTTAGTGCTGCCGACCAGAAAATAGTTTGCATTACCGATCCACAAGCGCTTGATGCAGGTAGAGTATACGATCCGTTACCGCTGTTGGTTAATTTCCAGGTACTGCCCTGAAAGCATTTGTACGATTTCTCGCCAAATAAACCTTGCACAGCGCCATCAGGCAAACCTTCTAAAGCTACGTTGCTTACAACCCAGTCGCGCACTACTGTACCTCTGCTACCGGTAACGCCAGCGGTTACTCTTTTTGCCGTGTTACAGCTTTGTAACATTACTAAAGTAGAACATGCGATTGCGATAGCTATAAATAATCTTTTCATTTTAGTTTAATTTAAATTTCTTCAAAGTTGTTACATAAATCTTGCCAAAACAATTACGAACCTTAAATTAGCAGCAAAATATTAAATTGCAATCTAATATTATTTCGATCAACCCTATTATCATGAAACCCGAAACCCTTGCTATTCACGCTTCTAATCTCGTTAACAGTGCTACAGGCGATGTTACGCCTCCCATTAATCTGTCTACAACTTTTTTTCGCGATGAGCATGGCGGTTATCCGGGTGGCCATATGTACAGCAGGGTAAGTAACCCAACCGGTCTGCTTTAGAAAACACTTTAGCTAAATTAGAATACGGCGAAGATGCTGCTGCTTTCTCATCGGGTAATACTTCTGGTATGGCCTTGTTTCAGGCCTTAAAAGCCGGGAGCCATATTATCGCTCCTGATGATATGTATTGGGGCTTCAAAAAGCAATTGCTTACCATTTTTGCCGATATACTCGAGTTTGATTTTATTGATCAGACAGATTTAGCATTGGTTAAAGCTTCTGTTAAGCCCAACACCAAACTCATTTGGTCTGAAACACCTTCCAATCCCTTGTTAAAAGTTACAGATATCAGGGCAATAGCTAAAATTGCAAAGGCAGCCCATATCACTTTTGCCTGCGACAGTACTTTCGCCTCTCCTATTTTACAAAACCCGATTTTGCTCGGGGCTGATATTGTAATGCACAGCAGCACCAAATACCTGGGTGGCCACAGCGATGTGTTAGGTGGCGTTTTGATTACAGCTAAAAAAGATGAACTGTGGGATAAAATTAAGAATGTGCAGCAAACCGGTGGTGCCGTTCCATCGCCTTTTGATTGCTATTTATTAACACGAAGCATAAAAACCCTGGCTTACCGCATGAAAGGCCATTGCGAGAACGGTAAAAGAGTAGCCGATTATTTAAGCCAGCACCCGCAGGTAGAAGCTGTTTTTTATCCGGGATTGGAAAGCCACCCACAACATGCAATTGCTAAAAGCCAAATGAAAGATTTTGGTGGTATGATGTCATTTCTGGTTAAAGGTGGTGTTGAGGCGGCAAGTAAAACGGTCAATAAAGTGCAGTTATTTGCACAGGCAACCAGTTTGGGTGGAGTAGAAAGTTTAATAGAACACCGTTATTCGATTGAAGGGCCGGATAGTAAAACACCTAAAAACCTCCTGCGCATTTCGGTTGGTTTAGAACACGCAGATGATATTATTGCCGATTTAGAACAGGCTTTGAGTTAACTTTTTTTTTAATCCTATAAGGTTTTTAAAACCTTATAGGATTATCTATAGGACTTAAAAACTATTTCGGGTTACAAACCGTAGTTAATTTAAGCGAATAATTGGCTTCTAAAGGCTCATTGGTTTGTGCCAAACGTTGCGAACCGGTATTGGCAGGACAAGCAATATCACCAGCTGCATCATAAACGAGCTTGCTGCCGTTGGCCAATAATTCTTTAGGTACGTAAATCTGCACTTTGGTAATTGAATAACCAGAAGGAAAATAGCGCACGTAATAACCGTCAGGGTGTTTGGTCCAGATGCCGCTCGGCACATCGCTTCGTGGCGGTGCCATACCTGCCACAATTGCATATTTTTCCATATCGGCATAGGTATAATTGCCTGATGCCACCAACTGCCTGATATTGTTTTCGGCTTCAAACACAGCTTTTAAGCCTGATGGCAACTGATCTTTGGCTTTCTCCATTACATCAAAAGGCAAAACACCCAAAGCGCCACCTTCTAACTGGGTAAGTTGTTTAGGTGTAAGTAATTTAATGGCAGTAAGTTTAACCTGGCCGCTGTAATCGGCAAATTTTGTACGTGCAATAATGGTCCACAATAAAACCTGAATATCATGCTGTTCTACTTCAGGATGCTTTTCGGCACTTTTTAGTATCGATACAACAATTTCTTCTTTGGGTCCTAAAACAGGCGCAAACATGTAACCATCGCCCTTTGATGGGGCAAATGTGCCGGCTTTGAGGCAATAGCTTTTATTGGTCATTTCGTAAAAACCCTCGCAAAGCACATAACCGCCCTCAGGATTTTTAGGTAATAGATATAATGGCTGAAATTTCTCCTTTGATTTAAAATCGGGCATCATCTCGCCTTCGCGGTTCACATCTTCAAAACTGGTGGTAATGGCAGCGGGCTGTTTCAGGAATTTATCAACGCCTAAAGCTTTAGCTCCCTGAGCTGTGCCTACTTTTAGCAATTTGTCTTTTAAACCGCCAAGTTGAGCATTCGCGTTGCTTAAGCCGGCTGCAGTAAACATCAGGGCTAAACAGAGGGATTTTACATTTTTCATGATAATTAGATTTAGATAGGTAACACAAACTTAAAGTTTTAAGTGTTAATTTTATACTAAAAAAATCAAGATATCATTTTGAAGTAAATTTAGTCTATTCATTTTCAATAGATTAACTTAAAATCAAAATTTTATTTTGTGGATTAAAATTAAATTCAGACATTTGGAATATTATTTGGCAGAAAGCTAAGTAAAAGTCAATCTTCAGAGGTTGATTTATAAAGAAGTGGCGAGAGACTGGCTCGATGACCCACTGGCAACCCTCAGAAAGAGAAGGTGCCAATTCCTGACCGGATAACAGGGTGTTATTTGGTGATATAAATTTTAACTGATGAAAACATTAAATCTTCAATCGCTAAGCGAACCCGGTGCAAACCTTAAAAAAGTAGAAAATCTTTCTGTTTCTTTTATTTGTTGCAATATGCAGGCGATTACTTGTATGTGCTGTTGCATACAGTAATTTAAAAATCTTCCCTTTTTGTGTTTTTCAAACTGGAAGGTCCCGCTAAAACGGGATACGCCCACATAGGTTTAACCTTTAAACCGGTTACCCAATCTCTACAGATTAGTCAACATTTAAAAATTTAAGCATTAAAGATTATGTCAACTTCATATAAATTCGAAACTTTACAAATACACGCAGGTCAGGAAATCGATCCAACAACAGGTTCAAGGGCGGTTCCTATTTACCAAACCACTTCTTACGGTTTTAAAAATGCCGAGCATGGGGCCAATTTATTTGCTTTAAAAGAGTTTGGTAATATTTATACCAGGATCATGAATCCGACAAGCGATGTTTTCGAAAAACGTATTGCTGCTTTAGAAGGTGGCGTAGCAGCATTAGCAGTAGCATCTGGTCAGGCAGCACAATTTATTGCCCTAAATAATATTCTCGAGGCTGGCGATAGCATTGTTTCTTCATCTCATGTGTACGGCGGTACTTATAATCAGTTTAAAGTAGCATTTAAGCGTTTGGGCATTCATGTAGATTTTGCAAACCCTGATGTACCTGAAGAATTTGAAGCTAAAATTACCGATAAAACAAAAGCCATTTATTTAGAAACCATTGGTAACCCGGCCTTTAGTGTGCCTGATTTTGAAAAAATTGCCGCGATTGCCAAAAAATATGATCTTCCTTTAATTGTAGATAATACTTTTGGAGCTGCAGGTTATCTGTTTAAACCATTAGAACATGGTGCTAACGTAGTGGTAGAATCGGCTACCAAATGGATTGGCGGGCATGGAACCAGTATTGGAGGTGTAATTGTAGACGGTGGAAATTATAACTGGGGAAATGGTAAATTTCCACAGTTTAGCGAACCATCAGAAGGTTATCATGGTCTGGTTTTTAGTGATGTTTTCGGTGTTGATGGTCCTTTTGGTAATATTCAGTTCATTATCCGTGCACGTGTAGAAGGTTTGAGGGATTTAGGTCCGGCTATTTCGCCATTCAACTCTTTCCTGCTATTGCAAGGCCTCGAAACTTTATCCCTTCGCGTACAACGCCATGTAGATAATGCTTTAGAACTGGCTACCTGGCTAGAAAATCACCCGGCAGTTAAAGAAGTAGCCTACCCTGGTTTAGCCAGCAGCAAATACAATAATTTAGCAAAGAAATATTTAAGCAATGGCTTTGGAGCGGTTTTATCTTTCGAGTTAAACGGTAGCAAAGAAAGTGCAACCCAGCTGATCGATAATTTAAAGCTGATTTCGCACCTGGCCAATGTGGGCGATGCCAAAACGCTGATTATCCAGCCATCGGCTACCACACACCAGCAATTGAGCGATAGCGAACAACTGGCCGCAGGTGTTAAACCAAACTCGCTTCGTGTATCAGTGGGTATAGAGCATATCGACGATATTAAGGCCGATTTTGAGCAGGCTTTTGCAGCCATTGGCTTATCAGTAAGTGCAGCCAGTTTACAAGCCTAATCCTTTTTTTATTACCACAGCATTATTTTAGCATGAGCACAGTATCAACATATCAATACAATAAACAATTTAAGCTCGAAAGCGGAAAAAAAATCCGTAATCTGCAAATCGCTTATCAAACATATGGCAAATTAAACGCAAAGAAGGATAACGTAATATGGGTTTGCCATGCGCTTACTGCCAATGCCGATGTTTTTGAATGGTGGGAAGGTTTATTCGGACAAAACGCTCTGTTTAACCCAAATGATCATTATATTATTTGTGCTAATGTTTTGGGCTCTAATTATGGTACAACCAATCCATTAAGTACCAATCCGGTAAACGGCCTGCCTTATTACTTATCGTTTCCGCAGTTTACTATCCGCGATTTTGTTTCAGCACACCAGCTTTTAGCAACGAATTTACAAATCGATACCATTAAACTATTAATTGGTGGTTCGTTAGGTGGGCAACAAGCTGTTGAATGGAGCATTAGCGAGCCTAATAAAATTGAGAACCTGATTTTGGTCGCTACAAACGCAGTGCACTCGCCATGGGGAATTGCCTTTAACGAAAGTCAGCGACTGGCCATTACTACCGACCGTACTTTTTATGCAAACAAGCCTGATGGAGGGATCAAAGGTTTGAAAGCTGCCAGAAGCATTGCACTTTTAAGCTACCGGACTTACAATGCCTATGGCAGTACACAGGTAGAAAGTGTAAACGATAAAACCGATAATTTCAGGGCTTCGTCTTATCAGAATTATCAGGGCGAGAAATTAACCAAGCGCTTTAACGCTTATAGTTATTATTATTTAACTAAAGCAATGGATAGCCACAATGTTGGCCGTAACCGCAAAAGCATTGCCGATGCCCTAAAGCTGGTTAAAGCCAATACACTGGTAATTGGTATCGAAAACGATTTCCTTTTCCCGATTTCTGAGCAGAAATACCTGGCCGATCATATTACTGGTGCCGAATTTGCCGCTATCCATTCAGAATACGGTCATGACGGTTTCTTAATCGAAACCAACGCTTTGACCAACATTATCGGAACTTTTATTAAAGAAAGCCGCGATAAGAAAATAATCAAGTTGCAACATACTGCTTAAAAGTTAAAGGACTAAAGCTGAAAGACTGAAGGTAAAAGCAGGAAGCTAAATAACAAAGACAAATATAAGAACAATAGGATCGGTTAAAATCCGGTTATCTGTATAATCACAAAAATAACAATGAGTAAGAATTTAAAAATCGGTTTATTTGGTTTCGGAGTTGTAGGACAAGGTTTACTGGATATTATTCAGAGCCAGAACCTGAATCTGGAAATTATTAAAATCGCGATAAAAGACCCAAAGAAGAAACGTACGCTCAATAAAGATTTATTTACTACCGATCGTAACGAAATACTGAATAATACCGAAATCAATACAATTGTAGAATTGATTAACGATGCTGATGCTGCATACGAAATTGTAACTACCGCCTTAAAAAACGGTAAAAATGTAGTTTCGGCCAATAAAAAAATGATTGCTACCCACTTAAAAGAGCTGGTAGATTTACAGGCAGAACACGGTACTTCCCTATTGTATGAAGGAGCAGTGTGTGGCAGTATTCCAATTATCCGTAACCTGGAAGAATATTATGACAACGAATTGTTCCATGCTTTGAGCGGTATTTTTAACGGTTCGTCTAACTACATTCTGTCTAAAATATTTAACGAAAACCAGAGCTACGATTCGGCACTGAAAGAAGCTCAGGATCTTGGCTTTGCCGAAACAGATCCTATCCTGGATGTGGGAGGTTACGATCCGAAATATAAACTGGCTATTGCTACGGCCCATGCTTATGGTTTATTTGTAAACCCGGATGTCATCCTGAACATTGGCATTCAAAACCTTTCGCAGTATGATATTAAATATGCACGCGAGAAAAATTTTAAAATCAAACTGGTACCAACAGCCCGCAAGGTAAATACCAAAGATGTGGTAACTTATGTTTTGCCTAAGCTGGTAGCCAAAGATGATTTCTTATATAATGTAGAAAACGAATATAATGCGGTGGCGGTACAAGCAGCTTTTGCCGATAAGCAGTTTTTCTATGGTAAAGGCGCAGGTGGCCACCCAACTGGTGCAGCTGTACTATCGGATATTGCAGCGCTGCGTTACGATTACCGTTATGAGTATAAAAAATACCATTCAGAAAATGGCGTAAAACACACTGAAGAAATTTTACTGGAAGTGTATCTACGCTATGCAGACGAAGATCTGATTACTTTATTAGAATTCGATAATATCAGCGAGCGTTATGCTGCCGATAGTTATAAATATGTGGTTGGAACACTTAAGCTGGAAAGCTTAATCAAAAATCGCGAACTGCTTTTAGATCCAGCTGTTTTTGTAGCCTACACCGGCAGACAGATTTACAAGCAAGAGCTGCTAAGCGAAAATGTTTTTGCCGAAGAACTGGCAGCCCTTTAAACTTAATTTTTAAGGTTAATTTTTTTATTTGTTTTGTTGTTAAGCATAAAGGCCGGAGCGATTCCGGTCTTTTGTGTTTTATTTAACTTTTACATATTTTTCTACAATCACCCTGTCTACGCCTTCTCCTTCTACCTTTTCTACACCTTGCTGAATTAAAGTATCCTGCTTAATGCTAAGCTTAAAATTAAAGGTATTGCCTTCCCAGTTCTTATTTTTATAATATTCCAGGTGTTCGGTATAATTGTCTTTATCCAGTACAAAAGTTCCGCCACCTGCATCAAAACCGGCTGTATCTTTAGGGTTAACACTGTGCTTTAAAAATGCAAAATGTGTATCGTTAAACATTTTAATCATTTTCAGTTTACGCGTATAATCGGTTACCTCGCTTTTGCCATTCTGCGTGGTAGTAGCCGAAACCAGCTGCCATGTGCCCTGAATGTTTAGCGACTGCTCTTTCTTTTTTTCAGCCTGGCCATTGCACGCTGCCAGTGAGAGCATAGCTAAGCCCATCAAATAATTTAATTTCATATTAAGCAATATATTTGGTTAGTGTTTTGTTATCCGCGCCCAGCCATTTGCATCAGTTTATGTGCTAAATCTTTACCCAGATAGCCATCGATAATGCGGTGTACCAGGTAGAGTATTGGAGTCATTAAAATGGCTACAATAAACTTGTAGGTATAGCCCACCAAACCTATGGCAAAAACCATTTTCCAGGTGTAATGGTACTGTGGATTAAGGTAAAAAGCAATAAAAATTACCACAAAGCTATCTACAAACTGGGAAACGAGTGTTGAACCCGTAGCCCTTAACCACAAAGCACGTTCACCGGTTATCTTTTTAATGCGGTGAAAAATCAGCACATCAACCATCTGGCCTATAATAAAGGCGGTTATTGAACCAACAATAATCCACATGCCTTGCCCGAAAATACCCGCAAAAGCATTGTTCATGTTCAGGTCTTCTCCGTTAATTTTTTGGTGCACCCAGAAATCGGCTGCACTTAAATGCATCGATCCCCAAACTACGATAAAGGCAAAGGCTATTAAAATAGAGGTAAGAATGGATAAAAACCTTACCTGTTTCACTCCGAAATACTCGTTAATAATATCTGTCATGATGAAAATGATAGGCCAGGTTAACACTCCTGCTGACATTACGAACGACAAATGTGGCACACCTAACAGATTGATATCGAATTTCTTCATGCCAAGAGTTTCCTCTACGCTGAATAATTTAACCCCAATAAACTCTGATAATATAGCATTGGCCACAAAAAAACTACCCAGAACAAGTAGTAAACGGCTTTCTTTCGTTTTAAAAGTCATAGGCAATAAATCTAAATATAATCTATCAAATTACAGCGGAGATAATGCTTTTTAACAGGAACCTTACGTTCAATCACATGTTACTTTTTTCATTCTGACCACTAAATACAATTTTTACAATCGTTCGACCAGTAAATTTAGGTTAGCAAATTAAATCTCCCAATCTTTGCGCCTCCGAAAAACTAACAGATCATGGCTAAGAAACAACACTTCTATTTAATACTTATTTTAGGTTCACTTGCTGCCCTTGGCCCCTTTTCTATTGATATGTATCTGCCAGGTTTCGTAGATATCGCCAAAGATTTAAAGAGTACTGAATCTGTTGTGGCCCTATCTTTATCGAGCTTTTTTATTGGAATTTCGGCCGGACAGCTTTTGTACGGACCTTTACTCGATAAATATGGCCGGAAAAAGCCGCTGTATTTTGGTCTGGGGCTTTATATCCTTTCTTCGTTTTTATGTTTAGCCGTAACAGATGTAAACCAGCTTATTGTTTTGCGTTTTGTACAAGCCATCGGAAGCTGCGCCACTGCTGTAGCTTCGGTTGCCATGGTGCGCGATTTATTTTCGGTAGAAGAAAGTCCTAAGGTATTTGCTTCTCTGATGCTCGTGATTGCAGTTTCGCCCATGCTGGCCCCTACTGCAGGTGGTTATTTAATTTCAGCACTGGGCTGGAAATACGTATTCGTATTTTTAGGTTTCATGGCGATTCTAATGCTTTTAGCCTCTATTTTCAAGCTGCCTGAAAGCTATAAGCCCGATCCAAAATATTCGTTAAAGCCGAAACCTATATTAACCAATTTTTATACCGTATTGCGCGAACCTCAGTTTTATACTTATGCCCTAATTAGTTCCATAACTTTTTCTGGCTTGTTTGCCTATGTTTCATCATCGCCAACCGTGTTTATGAAAATTTACGAAGTAAGCAAAACAGGTTATGGCTGGATATTCGCCCTCTTGTCAGTTTCATTTATTGGTTCGAGCCAGGTTAACAGTTTAATTTTAAAATGGTTCAGCAGTAAAAAGATTGTAACCTGGGCATTGGTAGCGCAGTGTGTATTTAGTTTAATGTTTTTAATTTTTGCTTTAAATAACTGGCTCAATTTATACAGTACCATTGGTTTTATCGCTTTGTTTCTGGCCTGCTTAGGACTCATTAACCCCAACGCGGCAGCATTATCACTGGCACCCTTTTCTAAAAATGCGGGTAGTGCATCGGCATTGATGGGTGCATTACAAATGGGTCTGGGTGCGCTGGCCTCGGTAATGGTAAGTTTGTTTAGCGAACATTCGGTTGTGCCTATGCCTTTGGTAATGACAGCAGCAGCGTTTATCGCGTTATTTTGTTTGTTGATTGGTCGCAGGTTTATTGTTAGCGAAGTAGAAGCAAGCGCTGATGCGGCTGTGGTAGCGCATTAGTTTTTTTTACCTCAAAGGCACTAATCTCACAAAGTTTTTGACTGCAATTTATTTCCCGCTGATTTCGCAGAAAAGGCACGCAGATTTTAAGCATGATGACTTTTCTAAAAACGCTTGGTGTTCCTTGTGTCTTCGTGGTAAATAATTATGGCACTAAAAACTTATAAATCAAATAACAAATAACCGTCCCTACTGCAGCGATAATAAAACCGCTTAAACGTTTCTTTTTGATAAAACAGATCAGAATAATCCCTGAAATAGAAACCAGTGTCATCAGCACAGCCGAGATATCGATAATCCACGACCAGGCTTTGCCAGAATCCCTTCCTTTATGCAAATCGTTTATTACAGCAACTACACCCATCTTCGTAACCGAAAGTTCATATTTACCTGTTTCGCGATCGATAAAAGCATCTGCTACATAACCAGGGCCATTAAAAGTCAAGCTTAGCTCCTGCTCTTCAATCCTGAAATCGCCCAAAGCACCTTTTACCTCATGTTTATTACGCAGGAATTCTACCAATTGCAGTTTATCAATTTTTGACGTATCGGCTACCTTAATCCACTTGAGGTTAACCGTTCCCGAATCTTTGGTTACCAATTCTTTGCCTGTGGTAAACCAATCGGCATGGTTTAAAGTTAAACCCGAAACGGCAAAGAATAAAAGGATGGTAAAACTCACCATCGAAAGGTAAATGTGCAGCCATCGCGATAATCCGGCTAAACGCTTTTTACCCTTTCCTTTGCCACTCTCCTTTTTAACTGTCTTTTTGCCTAAACCTGCCGGTGCGGCAATTACACTACTTTTTTGCGGTTCCGATTTTTCTGTATTCAAGTGATGCTGATGCTAATTCTGGATTGGGGGTTAATTCTAATTTTTGTGCTGAACCGGCAAACTTCATTTCTTTCGAAATAAGCTGATAGGTTCCGTGTTCGCGTGCCACTTCGATATAAACGGTGTACTTGCCTTCCTTTACCAATTGTCCGCTATCATTTTTACCGTCCCAAACTAAGCTATATTTTCCCGGCCCACGGGTTGCAGAACTGGTTGAACTTAATTTGCCTTCGGCACCTTTTTTAAATTCATCACTATTTGATCTCGTCCACGATTTTAAATCAGGTAACCAACGGGGTTTATTATACCAGATGGCCAGGTTGCGAACAGGATTTTTTGCCGCATCTTCTACCCAAACCGCTACAAAAGGACGACGAACCCTGCGGCCATCAGCCGATTCGATATTGGCAATTTCGATATTAACCAGCAATTCAAATTTGGTATTCCAAAGTTTATCGGCACGCTTAACCTTTGGGCTGGCCACCTTCTTTTTCTCTTCTACAACTTCGTATTTATTCCAGTTTTTACTCTTAATCTCTTTACCATCTTTTGTAACCAACAAATAAGCTATATCATTATTGCTGGCAGTTAAATGCGTAATTTCATTTAGGGTAAGTACATTAAAGGCTGTAGCCAGCGCACCTGCCTCACTGGCATTGGCTGCAATAACTGTAGCGCTGATAATCTCTGATACAGGCTTTCCGCTGCGTGGATCAACAATATGCGAATACCATTTCCCATCCACGCTAAATCCCCTGCGGTAGTTCCCGCTGGTTGCTACAGCCATATTCGCTACTTTTACCGTGGTTAAAGCGGCATCGTTTTCGGCAGCTGCTTTAGGATTGGTAATTTCAATATTTTCGGATTGGCTACCTTTAATCACCATATCGCCACCAATATTAACCACCACATTTTCAATTCCTGGTGTTTGCATAGCCGCTTCTGCAGCCTTATTGATGATATAACTTTTAGCAAACGAGTTTAAAGCAAG
Organism: Sphingobacteriaceae bacterium; assembly: GCA_965284455.1. Classification (GTDB taxonomy): domain Bacteria; phylum Bacteroidota; class Bacteroidia; order Sphingobacteriales; family Sphingobacteriaceae; genus Pedobacter. Next base: position 1,376,925 of record OZ260086.1, on the reverse strand, counting down.
TGGTGCATTATCCAAACGGGTAACGGTTTTATTTTCTGCATCAAGACTGTAGTGCTTTTGTTTTACCAGGCTCACTGCGTCCTGTAATGTTGCTTCAGTGGGTAAACGATTGGCCTGAGCGGCTTTTTTCCATATCCGGCCAATTACTTCTGCCGAAGCATCGATAGCGCCATTGGTTAAGGTTTTATAATGCTCGAACTGCTGCAATACCTCAAATAATTCTGGCGAAATTTTAACGGTTTGCTGGCTGTTATTCATCCATTTACTAAATTCACTATCTGTTTTGTAAGCACTTAAAATATGGTCTAAGCGGTCTATTTCGTTCAGCGCACGGGCTTCGGCCATATCTGCATCGCTTTGATTGGCCGCTTTAAATTTTAGTTCTAACGATGTTCCCAGTACATTTTCGTAATTGGACACAAAAGTGCGGAAGGGCTTAACCGGTCTAACAAAAGAAGAAGCGGTAAGCACCAAAAGGAAGGCTGTGGCCAGGTGTTTAAATTTCATATTCACGGATAATTGGAGATTGCCTTACAAAGAAAATGGTTTAATTTGGAATAATTTTAAATAAGGTTAAAATATATTGGAAATGATACGTTTTTGATTCACTGTTTTTTGAGCCAACACCAAGACCAGCATCATTTGCATTGACACGATATTAAACTCAGGGTTTAATCTGGTACATACTTTAATTGATGCTTCTGGCCTATCGTTTTTAAGGTCTTTGCTATAGGCTTTAAGCTTTTTTTCCTATTTTCGCTAATAAGATGCTGAATATACAATCTAAACTTCCTGGCGTAAGTACCACCATTTTTACGGTGATGAGCAAACTTGCAGCAGAATATAATGCCATTAATTTATCGCAGGGTTTTCCCGATTATGCATGCGATCCAAATCTGGTTGAACTGGTGACAAAAGCTATGCAGGATGGTTTTAACCAATATGCACCCATGCCTGGTTCACCTGTTTTAAAAGAAACCATTGCTGCTAAAGTTGAAAACCTATATAAAGTAAAATATAATCCGGATACCGAAATTACAGTAACTGCTGGAGGTACACAGGCTATTTTTACTGCCGTGGCAGCAATAATCAGTGCCGGTGATGAGGTAATTATATTTGAACCAGCCTACGATAGTTACGCACCGACCATTAAACTGCTTGGCGGACTGGTTAAAACCTACGAACTTGCACCTCCTGATTATGCTATTGACTGGGACATGGTGAAAAAGCTGTTTACGGCCAGAACCCGGATGATCATCTTAAATTCGCCACAAAACCCAACAGGCAGCATTTTATCAGCTGATGACATGAAAGCCCTGATTAAACTGGTTAGCGGTACTGATATTTTGATTTTGAGTGATGAAGTATACGAGCATTTAATTTACGATGAACAAAAGCACCAAAGTGTAATGTTATATCCCGAATTAAAGCAGCGGAGCTTCATTGTAGCCTCTTTCGGTAAGCTTTTACATGCTACAGGCTGGAAGCTTGGCTATTGTCTTGCACCCGAAAAACTAACCAAAGAATTCAGGAAGGTACACCAATTTAATGTTTTTAGCGTTAATAGTCCCATGCAACAAGCTATTGCCACTTATTTGCAAACACCTGCGAATTACACCGGAATTGCTGCTTTTTTTCAGGAGAAACGTGATTATTTCAGAAGTCTACTGGCCGAAAGCAGGTTAGAACTACTACCCTGCAACGGATCGTATTTTCAGTGCGTTAGCTACCAGAACATCAGCAAAGAAAAAGATACCGATTTTAGTATGCGGCTGATTAAAGAATTTGGTGTGGCCACGATACCTGTTTCTGCTTTTTACCAGAAAGGTACCGACCACAAAATTATCAGGTTCTGTTTTGCCAAAGAGCACGAAACACTGGCTTTAGCTGCTGAGAAATTAAAGAATATTTAACGGCACCAAACTTATATAGAAATGGAAGCACCTGTTTACACTCAAATAGAAAACCTGAAAGTAACTGTTTTTCAGGCTTATCTTTTTTGGGAAAACATCGATAAGAACCTCTTAAACCTTGCTCTTCGCCTCTCGATGGGAGTACGGGAAAAAACAGATTTAATTATCCTGCCTGAAATGTTTAACACTGGTTTTAGCATGAACTCCGAAGCCTTGGCCGAAGAGATGGGTGGTAAAACCATGCAATGGATGCACAAAATGGCCGACTTATACAATTGTGTGGTTACAGGCAGCCTCATTATAAAAGAAAACAACCAATATTATAACCGTTTAATCTGGATGGAACCAGATGGAAAACACCAGCATTACGATAAACGCCATTTGTTTGGCATGGGCGATGAAGACGAGCATTTCAGCCCCGGTAAGCAAAAACTGGTGGTTGAACTGAAAGGCTGGAAAATTAGATTAGCCATTTGCTACGATCTCCGTTTTCCGGTATGGTTGCGTAATGTAGATCAGGAATACGATATTTTACTTTTAGTGGCTAACTGGCCCGATAAGCGCTCGGCGCACTGGAAAGCCTTAATTCCCGCCCGTGCAATAGAAAACCAAAGTTATGTTATTGCAGTAAACCGTGTGGGCCATGATGGCAATCAGATTTACCACAGTGGCTTATCGATGTGCTTAGACCCTTACGGAAATACCGTTTATTACAAACCCGAGGACGAAGATCTGTATACCTTTAGTATTAATTACGAGGAACTGGTAAAAGTAAGACGGCAGTTTCCATTTCTTAAAGATGCAGATCGGTTTACCATTAGTTAGAAAATGACCAATTAAACAATAACCAATAATCAAATCACAATTTTCAAAGTGTAGCTACCGATTAACCAGTTAAACGATTTAAACAATTAACCATAGGTTTAAACAATTAACCAAAGGCTTAGCGAATAACCAGTTAATCGATTTATACAGTTAACCAAATAAAACAACAAACCATCCAACATACATGTTTAACCGCCGTAAATTTATAAAAGCCTCTGCCCTTTCTGCCGGGTTGCTAGCTATTGACAAAAGCAGTATTGCCCACGTAATTCCGCAGAAAAACCAAAAAGCAGCTAATTTTCCGATTGTAATTTCGACCTGGGATTTTGGGATTGCGGCCAACGCCGATGCCTGGAAAGTACTTTCTACTGGCGGTCGTGCTTTGGATGCTGTTGAAAAAGGTGTTTGGGTTCCTGAGGCTGACGAAAAAAATCAGTCGGTTGGTTATGGCGGTTTACCCGATCGTGATGGCCGTGTAACCCTCGATGCCTGTATTATGGATGAACTAGGTAATTGTGGGGCGGTTTTAGCACTCGAGTATATTAAACATCCTATTTCGGTGGCCCGTAAAGTAATGGAAAAAACGCCGCATGTAATGTTGGCGGGCGATGGCGCACTTCAGTTTGCATTAGAGCAAGGCTTCAAGAAAGAAAATCTACTTACACCTGCGAGCGAAAAAGCATGGAAAGAATGGTTAAAAACAGCCAAATATGCGCCGGTAATGAACATTGAAAATAAGCTTTACCAAAAAGCTGCTCCTCAAAAATTACCCGGAAACCAATATAACCACGATACCATCGGTATGCTGGCTATCGATGCCAAGGGTAATATTTCTGGTGCCTGTACAACCAGTGGCATGGCTTACAAACTTCATGGCCGCATTGGCGATAGCCCTATTATTGGCGCTGGTTTATATGTAGATAATGAAATTGGTGGCGCAACTTCTACCGGGGTTGGTGAAGAAGTGGTAAGAAATGTAGGTTCGTTTTTGGTAGTAGAACTGATGCGACAAGGTTACAGCCCTGAAGCAGCCTGCAAAGAGGCCGTAATGCGTATCATTAAAAAGAAACCCGAAACCGCAAAAAATATCCAGGTTGGTTTCCTGGCCATTAATAAAAAAGGCGAATATGGTGCTTATGCCATTCAGCAAGGTTTTAGCTATGCGGTTTGTAATGCCGAAAAGCAAGATCTTTTAATTAAAGGCAAAAGCTACTATTAATCAATTGCCATATTCATAGCGCACATCTAAATCAAACTCCAATGGGACTATTAGCAAAGATTTTCGGTAAAAAGAATGTTGCTGAACGTAAAGGTGAGCCTGATATGGTGGTTATTCCGGAGGATAATGAAAAAATGGATTGGGCCATTGAAAAAGCAGTGCTTACCCTCTGGTATTTTGAGGCCAGCCTGAAAAATCCATTGCCACAGCAGGCTTACTTTTCAGTTAAAGTGATGATTATTGATGGAGATAAAGGAGAACATATCTGGTTAACCGATCCTCATTTTGATGACGAAGGGAATTTATATGGCACTGTTGGTAATGCTCCGGTTAATGTACATAGTGTAAAGCTGAACCAAAAAATCGGGATTAAGCGTGAACTGATATCGGATTGGATGATTATCGAAAACGGTCGTTTAATTGGCGGTTACACCATCAGGGCTATCCGCGATAACATTCCGGATAAAGATAAAATGGCCTTTGATCAGGAAATCAATTTGTACATTGATGAAGGGGTTGATCACTTCAAAACAAACCTGGAAACCCCAGAAGGTGCAATTCTATCTTTAGAAAAAGCTTATAACTACAAGGATATCAATGCCGCGATGGATTGCAAAGACTTTTTTGAAGAAGCTACCACAATGCTTTCAGGCATGGATATGGACATAAACAAAGCAATAATCGCTGAAACTGCAGAGCTGTTAAAACTGTCTTTCATCAAAAATATTGAAGAAAACGGCTTTCCTGATTTTTCGGATATTCAGAATGCTTTCCCCGAACGTAAAAAGATCGATGAAACACACTGGATAATTACTGAAGTATGCTGGCATCCTGATGGTGGCAAATCTGTTCAGCAGTTAAATACCTACAAATCACCAAAAGGTTGGGTGGTACTTGGCCCAAAGGGACCAAAAGCATAATATCAAACCAAGCACAACATGAATAATAAAGGAACAACTGGCGGATTAGAAGTATGTGCCAATTCTTATACTTCTGCCCTGGCAGCACAAAAAGGCGGCGCCATCAGGGTAGAATTTTGCGATAATCTGGCCGAAGGTGGTACTACACCTAGTTATGGTCAGCTAGCGCTTGCTAAAAAGAATCTGTCTATTGCCATTTGGCCGATTATCCGTCCGCGGGGTGGCGATTTCTTATACTCTGATATTGAGTTTGAATTGATGAAGGAAGATATAATCGCCTGTAAATCTTTAAAATGTGAGGGTGTAGTTATTGGTATACTTCATGCTGATGGCAGCATCGATAAAGCCAGATGTGCCGAGTTGATTGCACTTGCACAGCCTATGGGTGTGGCTTTCCACCGGGCATTTGATATGAGTAACAACATGGATGAGGCCTTAGAAGACCTTATTGAGCTCAAAGTTCAGCGGGTTTTAACTTCAGGTGGTGCTCCAAATGCTCCACTGGGAATCGAAAAACTGACCCAACTTGTTAAACAAGCCAATGGCCGCATTGCGATTATGCCAGGTGCTGGTATAAATGAAGGCAACATACAAGAGCTGATCACCAAAACCGGTGCTAAAGAATTTCATGCTTCGGCAAAGGCATTTGTGGCCAGTAAAATGGAGTATAGAAATACCAAAACCAAAATGGGCAGTATCGAAGATGAATACCGTTACGAATTAACCTCAGAAGAGAAGGTTAAGGCATTAACCGAAATTATCCGAAACAATTTAAATAAATAGTATTCAGTTAATTAGTATATTTAAGTAACCATTAACTATACTAATTATGATCAAAAAACTAGTCCCCCTCTTTGCGGTGGCTTTACTTTTGGCGGCATGTCAGAGTAAAGAAGCAAAAACAACTGACTTGGTAGCTACCGATACTACAAAGTACCCGTATACACCTAAAAAAGTGCACAGTTGGCAAATGAACCCTGAACCACAGAACATGGTTGCCGCCATGAGCGCATTAAAAGGTTTTGCGGCGTTGGATACTGCAGCTGTTAAACCTTTTCTTGGCGATAGCATCTGGCTTATGGTAGATAACTATAGCTTTAAAGGCACCAGAAGCCAGTTTTTAGGTGAAGCCCAACATGAAATAGACCGGTTTAAGCATATCCAGGTCGATATGGAAGATATGGAATCGGTAATTAGCAAAGATAAATCAGAAGAATGGGTGAGTTTATGGTACAAACAGATCTCGACCATGAAAGATGGTAAAACAGATACTGTAAACTGCTTTAACGATTTTAAAATGAAAGACGGTAAGGTGGTTGGCTGGTCTGAATATGTGCAGCATCCAATGAAACGGAAACCTTGATAAGACCAAGCTCAAGGTGACGATTTTAATAGATTATCCGTCATTTCGAGCGGAGTCGTGAACCACGAGTGCTCAGCGAAGCTAAATCTCTTTATAGTTAAATCCTAGGATAGGTTGCCGTTGACAGAAACTTATAGAATTCTCGTCATTGCGAGGAACGAAGCCTGTTGCAGGCAGGCTTCTTCGGCTGAAAAAGCCTTCTCGCAATGACGAATTTTCGCAATTAATTGAAGAAAATAGACTGTTATTAATATTGATTTTTATACAATAAATTAACCTTTAGCATGACAAACTCTAATTTGCTATAATTTATTGAAGTCAGATGCAAACATCTGACTTCACCTATACTTCACAGCTGATTAATCGCCGCTACCTGGCACATAGTGAAGGCCTGGTGTTAAATAGTGCAATAAAATAACCCGCGAGTAACGGTAATTAATGGGCGATAAAAGCAGCACCCCACTTAAAATCAAAGTAACATAGTACCAAAGGTTTTCGTAAACCAATGGTAAGCCTAAAACGTATGAGGCTACGCCTATGGTAATGATCTCGGCAACATTCATGGCGTAACTCACGAACATGGCTACATAGAAGAAACCCGGTTCACGCTCGAATTTTAAGTTGCAATGCGGGCAGTTAATATTTGTTTTCTGAAGTCTGAACGAATAAGCGTTTCCTGTAAAAATATCGCCTTTGCGGCAACGTGGACATTTACATTGTAAAAAGGATTGAAATTTTGATAACTCAGCCATAATATTCTGATTTGATACTACAAAGTTAGGCTTTAATATTCCACTAAATTATGATCTGTGTCATGTTTAGCAGATCATTTGTTCATTAGTCTAATGCTTCCTTCTACCCTTTAACTATTTTTCCTTTAACGGTTTTAATCAAACCTTTCTCCGCAAGCATTTTTACACCACGGATTACCGTTTCTACCCGTAAGCCAGTCATATCGGCAAGATCCTGCCGGGTTACCTTTAAATGTTCGCCTTCAGCAATATCGTGCAGCAAATAGTTGATGATGGTGAGTAAACGGTGATCAGCTTTTTCGTTAGCCAGTTCTTCGAGCATCATCGATTTATAAAATAACCTGTCGCTCAGCGTCTGGATCAGGTTCATACTAAAATCTGGCTCATTTTTAATCAGGCTGAAAAAGTCATCCTTATTTACAGCAATAAGTTGCGAATCCTTATTGGTAATGGTAAAGGCTAGATAAGGCCTGTTAATGAGCAGTGCAGGTTCGCCAAAATGTTGTCCGGTTTTAAAAACACCCTGAATAAACTCTTTACCTTCATCACTTACGGTTACCATGCGCACCTCTCCCAACTTAATGAAATACACATACCTCGGCTGCATGCCGGGTTCGTATATCACCGAATCTTTAACGTAAGCTTTTACTTTTAAACCGCGATCAATCAGCTTCTGAATATTCATTTTTCAGTTAGCCTTTACTACCCTAAGGTTTCTTTCATTAAACGGGTGTAAAACTCTTTCAGTGTAATGCCCATGGCTGCAACCTGTTGTGGAATAAAGCTGGTAGCCGTTTGACCGGGAATGGTATTAATTTCAATAAAATAGAATTTGCCGGTTTCGTGCTCAAGGAAATAATCTACCCGCACCACGCCCCTGCAGTTTAATTTTTTATATACATCGGTTACTACCTGCTGTACCCTAACCAGCTCCTCGTCAGTCATGTTACCAGGGGTAATTTCTTCGGTAGCACCGGGTGTGTATTTAGCCTCGAAATCGAAGAATTCGTTTTGCGGAATAACTTCGGTAGTCGGCAAAACAATAACCTTTCCTTCGGCACCAAAAATACCGATCGAAAACTCACGGCCACTCACAAATTCTTCGATCAGGATCTGGTTATCTTCTTTAAACGCCTTTTCAATTGCCGCTTCCAGGTCGTCGGCATGTTTAACCTTGGTCATACCAATGCTACTCCCGCCACTGTTGGGTTTTACAAAATATGGCAGCCTTAAATCCTGCTTAATCTGATTTACATTGTAATTACCCCCTTTAAAGATCTGCACCGATTTAGCCGTATATAAATTATCTATCCCTTCAACAATTGCTTTGGTATAGCCTTTATTCATGGTAATTGATGAGGTTAAAGCATCGCAGGTAGTGTAAGGAATGCCAATCATATCGAAATAGCCCTGCAACTTACCATCTTCGCCCGGCGAACCGTGTATGGCAATAAATACACCGTCGAACTTTATTCTCCTTCCTTCTAAGGTTAATGAAAAATCGTTCTTATCAATTTCAATTTTTACCGAGTCGGCAGGCTCGTAAAACCAGCCCTTTTCGTTCAGCATAATTTTATAAACATCGTATAATTCGGGGTCGATATGTTGTGCAATAGTTGCCGCACTTTTTACTGAAACAACCCATTCGCCTGTGGTACCGCCTGTTAACAATGCTATTGTTTTCTTCATGTCTGAAATCCTTATTATAAATAGAAATTGATTATAAATATATCCTCAAAAATATAAATATCTTTGTGCATTAGTTAATTTTGACTGGTAGAATATTCAATAAATAAAATCTAAATAATTGGACGGATAATTGCTTGTGCAGGTATTCTGTTTTATATTCAATGATTTAAAATAGCTACATTTGAGCTTACACGCATAACCCAAAATTTAAGATTCATGTCTAAATTTATAGATTACTTAAAAACGAAATCCTTTAGAAACAACATTTTAGCAGCCGTTATTACCGTTATTGTTTTGCTGCTGATCGCTTTTTTTAGCTTAAGATATTATACCAAACATGGTCAGGGCTTAAATGTTCCATTGGTTAAAGGACTTCCATTTGAACAGGCCGTAAAAAAACTCGAAGATGCGGGCTTAAAATATGAAGTAGATTCGGTTTTTATTCTCGACCAGCCTGCTGGGATTGTTATTGACCAGGACCCGGACCCTAATACTTTTGTAAAAGATAACCGTACCATTTACTTAACCATTAATGCCGGTAAAACACCAAATACAAAATTCCCTGATATTGCGTTTAAAACCCTTAGAGAGGCGCAGGCACTTATTGAGAGTTCGCGCTTAAAACTTGGCGATACCACTTACAAGCCGGATGTGAGCCGTGATGTAGTATTGGAAGCTTCATTTGGCGGCCAACCCATTACCGCTGGTCAGATTGTTCCGGTAGGCTCACGCATTAACCTTGTTTTGGGCGATGGACGCGGAAATGAAGAAGTGGAAATCCCGCAGTTAATGGGACTGACTATGGATGAGGCTAAATTTAGCTTAAAAGGTTCGAACCTGAGTTTAGGTACCATTATTTATGATGGTCCTATTACTGATAGCGCTGCAGCAATAATCATTAAACAAGATCCTGTGGTGGCCGACTCGGTTACCAAAGTGGCCATAGGCACCAAAATAAACATTACCTTATCTAACAAACAACAATAATTACGCATAATATACCAATGACTGAAGTAGAAAAAAAGAATATGAGTACAGGCAAAAAAGTAGCCCTGATAGTTGCACTGGTGGTGATTTTAACAGGCGGCTATTTTGCACTAAACCTTTACCGACTGTACTTTGCCCCTAACGTTACCGAAAATCAAAAATACCTGTACATTAAAACCGGAAGCAGTTACAATGATCTGGTAGCTGAAATAAAAAAGAAAGACCTAGTAAAAAGTATTTCTTCATTTACGGCAGCAGCTGGAAAAATGAATCTGGCCAATACTGTTAAACCTGGTCGTTATCGTTTATTAAAAGGAATGACTAACCGCACTTTAATTAACCTGATTAAAGCCGGCAACCAGGATCCTGTTAAACTTAAATTCCATAACATCCGCAAAAAGGAAAACTTTGCGGCCTATTTGGCCAGCAACCTCGAAGCCGATTCTTTAAGTTTCATTAGCGCACTAGATTCTGCTGCCCTGATTGCCAAATATGGCTTTAATCGGGATAATGTATACACCATGTTTATTCCCAACACTTACGAAATGTACTGGAACATTTCGCCGGTTGATTTCTTTGAAAGGATGCACAAGGAATATGATAAATTCTGGAATGCCGAACGCAAGCAAAAAGCAGCAAGCTTAAATCTTACGCCGGCACAGGTTTATACCCTGGCTTCTATTGTGGATGGTGAGGCGCTTTACGATAAAGAAATGCCGATTATTGCAGGTTTGTATTTAAACCGTTTAAACAAGGGTGTATTGTTACAAGCCGATCCGACTATAATTTTTGCCAATAACGATTTTACTGTTAAAAGGGTAACCGGGAAGTTATTGCAGGTACAATCGCCTTACAACACCTATAAATATGCAGGTTTGCCGCCGGGGCCAATTATGATGCCCAGTATAAATGCAATAGATGCCGTATTAAACCGCGATAAGAACAATTACATTTACATGTGTGCCAAAGAAGATTTTTCGGGTTACCATAACTTTGCCGAAACTAAGGCTGAGCACGAAGTAAATGCTAAAAAATACCGTGAGGCTTTAAATAAAAGGAACATATTTAAATAATGTATAGCCACAGTACAAAAATACGGGTGCGCTATGGCGAAACCGATCAGATGGGTTATATGTACTATGGTAACTATGCTCAATATTATGAAGTAGGCCGGGTAGAAATGCTACGCAGTTTAGGCATGAGCTATAGCTCTATGGAGGCAGATGGTATTATGATGCCGGTTTTAGAACTAAAATGCAAGTACATTAAACCTGCTCTTTACGATCAGGAAATTACTGTAAAAACAATTATTAAAACCCTGCCTGGTATCAGGATCTTTTTTGAATACGAGTTGTATAACGAAAAGGAAGAACTGATTAACCTTGGGGCCACCACCCTTGTTTTTGTAGATATGAAAAAAAATAAACCTACAAATCCACCCGAAAATTTTATGGAGAAATTATCGGTTTTTTTTAATTAGTAATACAATGGAATGGTTACACCGGCAATTATTACATCTTAAGCTCTATTCGAGGTTTATCGAATGGACCAAGGGATGTGTTTTGCCTGGTTTTAGTCCACTCCCATTATATACGGTTGCCACTTTCTTTTTTAGGGAAATTGGTAAAGATACGCTGGTTAATAAGGCCTCATCGTTGGCTTACAGTTTTATGCTGGCCATTTTCCCAGGCATTATCTTCCTTTTTACACTTATTCCCTTTATTCCGATAAAAGGTTTCCAGGACCAGCTGTTAAATCTGATCCAACTGGTATTGCCACACAATGCTTTTGATGCTTTTGAAACAACTTTAAAGGATATCATAAAAAACCAGAACCGGGGTTTATTATCCTTTGGTTTTTTCTCGGCACTATTCTTTGCAACCAATGGCGTTAAAAACCTGATGAAAGCGTTTAACAAATCATCGTTGATTATCGAAACCAGGGGTTGGTTAAAACAGCGTTTAATTGCATTGATACTAACCGTTATCATCTGTTTTTCGATCATTATATGCATCAGCGCCATGGCTTTAGGTGATGTTTTACTGAATAAAATTAATGATGAATTACATTTAAAAGATAGTTTTCTTGTTTATACGGTAAACTTTACCCGTTGGGCATTATTGGCAGCGCTGTATTTTATCACCATTTCTATTTTATACCGCTACGGCCCATCCCATACCAAAAAGTGGAAACTTTTTAGCGCAGGCTCCTGGCTGGCCACTATTCTGGCTTTTTTAACCATCTGGGGCTTTTCTTACTACATTAACCATTTTGGTTCTTACAATAAAGTGTATGGCTCAATTGGTACTTTAATCGTAGTAATGATCTGGCTTTACCTCAATTCTTTGATTTTGCTAATCGGTTTTGAACTGAATGCAAGTGTTGATGTAAGCAAAAGAAGCGTAAAAATTATCCGCCCTACCTTTAATCTCTTCAAAAAATCCGAGCCAATTGAAGAAAACATTCAGCGGAAATAATTTTTTCTCGCTCTGTGTTAAGTAATTATCAATTTTATATAAAAAAAACACAATCAGAGTTTGCAGATTTAGCCGGAGTTTGTACTTTTGCCTCCGGAAAGCTGGCAGAGTGGTCGAATGCGGCAGTCTTGAAAACTGTTGACTGTAACAGGTCCGGGGGTTCGAATCCCTCGCTTTCCGCCCACAAATACGAAACCCGACAATAGTCGGGTTTTTTGTTTTACAGACATTTCGCCGGGCAATAATGTTTAGCATCTTCTTGAAGATTATCTACTTTAACCGATGTAGCAGCATGCTTCGTATCTTCTTCGATATTGATATACTACAAATGCATAACAAATCCGCATATAGTCCGCATTAAGGTGATAAAACGCGGACTATATGCGGACTCACTGCGGACTTACACTTAATTTAGCATACAGATGATAACCATATAATCGCTCCTTAGCATACATTCAGATGCTTTTGATTTGTTAGTATTTCAGAATGATCTTGATTAAAGATCATTCAAAATCAGGAAAGCACATTCCAGATGTTGTAAATTACTCCCCAATTGTTAAGCTGGATTTTATACAATTCTATAATTTGTTTATATAATTTTAAGATATTGAAGTGTCCCATCTCTTAAAACCCATCACGTGGAAAAGTTAAAATACAATACCATACATTTTATAAAAACAGACCTTAATGTTTGCCTATGACCTATGAAGGCACTATTATCAACGTTCTTTCTCCTGGGAAAGCTCCCCTGTTTCGCTGGCTATTCGGTTTAAAACTAGCCTAAAACAGTGCCACCTGTTCTGAACGCACAAAAAATGAGCTTTTATTTTAATTAATCTATTACCTACCTTTGTTTTGCATTGAAAAATTTAAGAGTAGATATCGTTGCTGTATTGCTATTGTGTTTGGGTTCTTTTTTATTCCCAAACCTTAGTTATGCGCATGCAGGAATGTCTGCCAGGAAAATGCATACTTCCTGCTCAAAAAAACAGGAAAAACCAACAGCGATGAAAGATTGCTGTCACACCAAATCCAACAAAAAAACAAAACATAGCGATTGTAACAGCAAATGTAAGCACACCTCGTGCCGCTGTTGTGCTTCCTGCCTTACTGTAAGCCTGGCATTAGTATGCGATTTGAAAGTTATCAATCAGCCGATTGCTGTTGAAAAACAGCAAATTGGCTACAAAGAATCCAATTACGCTTTCGGTTTTATTTCTATCTGGCAACCGCCTAAAATAGCTTAAATTAATGGCTGCTTAGCCATAAATGCATCTTTATCAAAAATAAGGGTTGCAGTTTATTATTTAATTTATAGCATTTAAAAATCATCACAATGAAATTGACATCAAAAATATGGGTGGTAATAACGCTGTTATTATCGGCTACAAACGCTTTTGCCCAGATCAAAAATACCAAGACAGTTAGCATCCAGGTATCAGGTAATTGCGAAATGTGTAAAAAAACAATCGAAACCGCCGGAAATGTAAATGGTACCGCAAAAGTAGAGTGGAATAAAGAAACCAAAATGGCCAGTCTTAATTACAACAGCCAGAGAACAAATACCGATGAAATATTAAAACGAATTGCTTTGGCAGGATACGATAATACGATGTATTTAGCTCCCGATGAAGCTTATGCGAAATTGCCTGAATGTTGCCAATACAATCGGACTTTAAAACCAGCGAACAAAATGAAAGAAGCACATGTAGAAAAAGCCAATCACGATCATCAAAGCATGCCAGCAACTACCTCAAATACATCACCATTAAAAACCCTATTCGATCAGTATTTTGCAATTAAAGATGCACTGGTAAAAACAGATGCCAATGCGGCTGGCCTTAAAGCAACGGCCTTAGTCGGGGCTATTAAAGCAATAGAAATGGAGAAGCTTAGCGCGACCGAGCATACTGCCTGGATGGCTGCAATAAAGAATTTGACTGCTGATGTAAGCAATATTTCCAAATCAAAGGATGTGGATGTACAAAGACAAGCTTTCTCATCCCTTTCTGTAAACATGTATGCCCTTGCTAAAGTTACGAAACAAGATGATCCTGTTTATTATCAACATTGCCCAATGTATAACAGCGGCAAGGGGGCGAACTGGTTGAGCAAAGAAAGTGCGGTTAAAAACCCTTTTTATGGCGCCAAAATGTTGACTTGTGGTAGTACAGTAGAAACACTGAAATAATGATAACGAAATATAAAAGCGAACTCATGAAAAATATTTTTTTTCCGATTACCTGTTTTGTCATTATAGCAGTTATATTAATTTCTTGTGGTCAGCAGCCAAAAACAACTGATAATCAGCCTAAAAAAGATCAGGAAAGAGCAAAACCAGAAACGATGTTGTTATCGGCTTACTTAGGTTTAAAAAATGCGCTGATAGCTGATGATGGCGATGCAGCGGCTAAATCGGGTAATCAATTATTGGCTGCATTAAATCAAATGGATCGAATCGGCTCAGCAGCAGGTAAATCAAACGAGTATGCAGAAATAGTTGATGATATAAAAGAAAATGCCACGCATATTGCTGCAAATGCCGATCGTATAACGCATCAAAGAGAACATTTCGAATCGTTGAGTAATGATGTTAATGATCTGGTAAATCTTTTGGGCGCACCACAAAAATTATATCTAAATCGCTGTCCCATGTATAATAACGGCAAGGGGGCTATTTGGCTTAGCGAAACCAAAGCAATTAAAAACCCCTATTACGGTAAACGAATGCTAACCTGCGGTGCTATAAAAAAAGAATATTAAGATGAAAAAGATACTGAAAACTGGGGCTTTCCTGCTGTTAGTTCTCTTTTTACTTCTTCAACTTTACCGGCCTGTCCTGAATATAAACCAGGAACAGGCTGGTTCTTCAGAATTTGTGCGGTTTTATAAGGCGCCGGTTGCGATAAAAAATATACTGGCAAATTCGTGCTATGACTGCCATAGCAACAATTCGAATTATAAGTGGTACCAGTATATCCAGCCAGTGCAGGCGTTTACGAATGTTCACATTAGTTCAGGAAAGGAAATGCTCAATTTTGATGAATGGAACCGATATTCAAACAGGAAACAAAACAGGCTATTGCAATCAATCAAAAATCAGATCGAAAGCAAAGAAATGCCACTATCTTCATACACAGCTTTACATCGCAATGCCAAATTGAATGATGTACAAATAAAAACACTAGTTAATTGGCTCGAAAACCAAAAGACATTAAATTAAAGAGTATCAGATGAGTATATATAAAAACATCACTAGAATAATGATTCAGGTGCTTTTACTGCTAACTTGCGTCCAACCTCTTCTGGCGCAAAAAGTAGTGCGCTACCACCTTTATGTAAAAGATACACTGGTAAACTATGCCGGAAAGGAAAAAAGGGCGATAGCTGTAAACGGACAAATTCCGATGCCCACCCTAACTTTTACCGAGGGCGACACTGCAGAGATTGTGGTACACAATCTGCTTAAAGAAAATACTTCTTTGCACTGGCATGGCGTATTTTTACCCAATAAAGAAGATGGCGTGCCTTATCTTACCCAACAACCCATTAAACCCAACAGTAGCCACACCTATCGTTTTCCAATCATCCAGAACGGAACACACTGGTACCATTCGCATTCGGGCCTGCAAGAGCAGATTGGTATGTACGGTAACTTTGTAATGAAGAAACGAAGCACCGATAAAACCTTCAGCAAAGGCATAGACGATTTGCCAGCTGTGCCGGTTGTGCTGAGCGAATGGACCAACCTCAATCCGGATAATGTGCACCGGATGCTTCATAATGTCAACGATTGGGCGGCGATTAAAAAAGGTGCGACACAATCGTATTCAGAAGCTCTTAAGCAAGGCCAGTTTAAAACCAAAGTTAAGAACGAGTGGAAGCGGATGACTGCAATGGATGTGAGCGATGTTTACTACGATAAGGTAATGATGAATGGCCAGGTTAATACTGATCTAAAAAGTATAGATGGCCAAACCTTAAAAGCCGGTGATCGTGTACGGCTCCGCATTTCGAACGGAGGGGCCTCTTCTTATTTCTGGCTGCGTTATGCGGGTGGTAAAATGACTGTTGTAGCCAGCGATGGTAACGATGTGGTACCTGTCGAAGTTGATCGCTTAATTATTGCTGTATCTGAAACTTACGATGTGGTGGTTACCATACCAGAAAATGGAATTGCCTACGAATTTATGGCTACAACCGAAGACAGGACCCAATCTACCAGTTATTTTATTGGGAATGGTATCAGGCAGCTGATTTCACCTCTCCCACGCCTCAAGTATTTTGAAGGCATGAAGATGATGAACGATATGATGAAGATGAATGGTGACCTGGACGATATGGGCATGAAAATGAGCCTCAACCAGATGGATATGAATGTGGTGATGTATTCGGAAATTACCGGCGAAGCGCCAGAAAAAGAAGAGCCTAATAAAAAAGGCATGAACATGGGGGCAGACCCAAACCGTTACAATGCAAATGCATTGGGCGATATTGTTACGTTGAATTATGCTATGCTTAAATCACCGCATACTACTACGTTACCCAAAACAACACCTGTTAGGGAATTGAATTTTACGCTTACCGGAAATATGAACCGCTACGTTTGGAGCATGGATAATAAAGTGTTGAGCGAAAGTGATAAAATACCAGTAAAAAAAGGCGAAGTATTACGCATTACGCTTTACAACAATTCGATGATGCGTCATCCTATCCACTTACATGGCTTTGATTTTAGGGTAATTAATGGCCAGGGAGAAAAGGCTCCGCTTAAAAACGTGCTCGATATTATGCCCATGGAAACCGATACCATTGAATTTTTGGCAAACGAAGAAGGCGACTGGTTTTTTCATTGCCATATTTTATACCACATGATGGCGGGTATGAACAGGGTTTTTGCCGTAGGCGATTATAAGAATCCATTGCTGCCCGATAAGGCAGAAGCATATAAAGTATTACAAAAAGAAAGTAATATGCCGCATTTCATGGCACAGAACGATTTTGCCTCAAATGGTAATGATGGTTCGGCGATGTTGCAAAATGCACGCTGGTCGGTTGGTACCGAATGGCGCCTTGGTTATAGCAATATGCATGGTTTTGAGGTAGAAACACATGTTGGCCGCTACATCGGGAAAATGCAGTGGTTAATGCCCTTTATTGGTTTCGACTGGCGTTACCGCAAAATGGGTATCGATGAACATGAAAAAAATATCTTTGGTCAGGTTAACAAAAAAGATAGCAGAAGTGCTGTAAGCCTGGGTGTAATGTACACCTTGCCCCTGTTAATCGATTTTCAGGCCGAAGTTTACCACGATGGTATTGTGCGTTTGGCGCTGATGCGCGAAGATATTCCGGTGTCAAAAAGACTCAGGGCTGGTTTTATGGTCAATACCGACCTCGAATACATGGCCGACCTGAGGTATGTTATTAATAAGAATATGGGCATCCGTACACATTACGATAGTGATATGGGATTTGGTGTAGGTTTATCACTTAATTATTAAGCAATGGCCGGAAACAAGAGAAGGCCACTCCTTTCGGAGCAACCTTCCCGTTTCTTTAAGCTCATTTTTTAAATATTTGGCTGTCTCGCTAAGCGCCTTTCTCCTCTGCGCCTGTGATATACTTTAAAATTGTTTAAGTATGTCCTTCGACAGGCTCATGATGACAATCTTTTACGGGCAGCCATTATTTTTTCCCATTCATATCCATAAAAATGGATTTAATGCCTTCTAAAAGTTCTTTCCTTTCGCTGGCAAGTACCAGCGGAAACCATTCGTCGGTATGTAACTCTACCACATGCTCATGGATGAGGTAATGCCGCCCTGACCGAACCCGGCGCTTATTGCCGGGAATAATGGTGCCGGATAGCATTTTGATTATAATTTTGGTAATCATCCTGATGTATTTAGGAGAATCCTCATACTTACAATCAATAAAGAGAATCCACAACCCATTCATTGTATTATACTGTATACTTGCTTTCATGTACAGAGCTTATTAAAAGATGATTACTTTAAATATACCAGCAGTTATAGGCTGAACCCCCATGCAATGCGGAAGCCTACGAAGTTATTGGTGTGATCGCACTTATAGTATTTACCATTACTCTCCCAGCGCAGGCCGGCATCGATATAGTTGTTGTTATGTAGGTAAAATATCATCCCAAACTGTGGTGCGTACAGAAATGCAGCCTTTTTACCCTCCACACAATTGGTCTTATTCAAAAGAAAAGAAACGCCAATTTCAGACTGTAAATATAGATTACTCCTGTAAAAATACTTCAAACCAGCCTTAACCGGAACGAGATGAAGATCATCTACCAAACGGGAATAGGTACCGGAAACAAAAATATTGTTGAAACCGGTATTTGTTGTGGCATACAGGATGCCCTCGGTAATGGGGAATTCGGCTTGTACAGAAACGCCAAGGGGTGCTTCATATTTTTTAGCTAAATAACCAGTAGCCAAACCAGTTTCGATACCTGCCGAATAGCGAATACCTGTGCCACTATAAACTTGCGATTGTGCATATACACCCTGAAAAATAAATAAAGATAATAGCAGAGTTAATGCGTTAATTGTTTTCATGATTTCAAAAATTTAGTTAATAGAAATCCATTACCATAACAGCGTGATATGGTAAAGCTTTAGAGAGTTAAGAAATAATATTGAAGGCGTTTACGCGAATGGTATAGCCTGAGGGGATTATTGGTTTAATAAGTGAATAATAAGATAAAAAGCGATTAAGCTTATGATACGGAGCGGTTGCTGTTGCTGTTTCGCGGCATAGTGTGGTGTGCCACTGTTTCAGAAACCGTTTTTTCCAAATTGGTATGGCTTAATATTTCGTTGTACTTTTCTAGAAGCTTAATGTATTTATTCATCCAGAAATAGACCGAATTGGCATCGCCTTTGGCAAAATCTTCGGTATGTGCATCAAAAGCTTCACGAATGTTGTTGCTGGTCTTCGCAAAGGTTTCTGGCAGTTCTACCGAAAAATCATGACCGATTACACTTCCTACCTTCCAGATGATTTCGGGATTAAGACTTTTCTGATCGAACCAATTGTAAATTGTTCTCCTGCTTACATTTAATTTACGGGATAATTCACTTATTCCCATACGGTCCCGGCGCACAACGCGCTCCAGTACCTGGCCTACATTTAAACTCATAGCGGTTAATTTAATTTAAAACGAATATTTAAATTCCATCAACATCGGGGACGACTATGTTACTGCAATTTAATAAATTTTTTGTTAACAATAGCAAAATATACTTACTGTTTTAACGTTGCGGTAATTAATTGGCAACCAGTAAATCAAGCTCTTCGTAACGCGAGTTGTTGCTGATATAATCGGGTATAATTTCCTTCATTTTCTTTACCATATTCAGGTCGTTTCCATCATTATTCAGTACAATCAGGTCTTTAATAATCTGATTTACATATAGGTAATTATAAGCTACTTTTTGCGAAATTTTAATTTTTGGATGGTGTGTAGCCATAATCTCCTCTTCCATTAGCAAGAGCTCTTCGTATAGTTTCTCACCTGGCCTTAAGCCAGTAAAAACAATATCGATATCGCTATATGGTGTTAAACCTGCCAGTTTAATCATGTTAATGGCCAAATCAACAATTTTGATCGGTTTGCCCATGTCAAATAAGAAGATCTCGCCACCTTTACCCATGGCTCCTGCTTCCATTACCAATTGTACTGCTTCAGGTATAGTCATAAAGTAACGGGTTATTTCAGGGTCGGTAACCGTTATTGGTCCTCTGCGCTCAATCTGGCTTTTAAACCTTGGAATAACCGAACCGTTTGAGCCCAATACATTACCAAAGCGGGTAGTTACAAAGCGTGTGCGCGAGGCATGTGTTGTAATTTCGCCATTTGGCAGGGTTTCGGGACTGTTTAAGGATTGGATGTAAATTTCGGCCAAACGTTTTGAAGCACCCATTACATTGGTAGGTTTAACAGCTTTATCCGTCGATATCATTACAAACTTTTCTACTCCAAATTCCAGCGATACATCGGCCATATTTTTAGTACCTAAAACGTTGGTTAAAACAGCCTCTGCCGGATTATCTTCCATCATTGGTACATGTTTATATGCCGCAGCATGAAAAACAATTTCGGGTTTATATAATTCAAACAGTGTACGGATACGGTTTATATTCTGCACATTGGCCATAAATATTTTTACATGTGCCGACTGGAAATTATCTTCCAGCTCCAGTTTCAGATCATGCAAAGGCGTTTCGGCCTGATCGCAAAGAATAACCATTTTAGGGTTATAGTGTAAGGCTTGCCTAACAATTTCTGATCCGATAGATCCCGCAGCGCCTGTAACCAAAATACATTTACCCGATAAATCTTTAAGGATATTCTTTTTGTTGAGTTTAATCGGCTCGCGCTCTAACAGGTCATCAATTTTTAAATCCCTCAATTGATGTGAATCGAGTTTGCCGTAAAGCCATTTATCAGATGGTGGCACCATAATTACCTTAATGCCCTGGTTTACGCAGGTGTCGATAATTTTCTTTTTGTTAAGGGTATTTACAGCATCCTCGGCAAACAATATTTTTTTAATACTGTGTTTTTCTTTTAAAAGCTCAACTGAGCACGAGTGGTATACTTTTTTCTGCTCGAGGTATTTATCTACCCGGTCGCGGTTATCATCGATAAAGCCTACAATATTCAGGTTTGAATCTTCATTCTGTTCGATGGCATTTTTAATCAGTATGGCTTTTTTTTCCGAACCATAAATCAGGATATTTTCTTTTGTTTCGGTTTTAAGTTCTTTAAAAAAGTAAAAAACCCCTTTAACCAGCGTACGCATTAAAATGAGCAGCGATGAGGAAATGAAGAAATTCAGGATCAGGGCTTTATCCATTTGGCTCCAAAGCAGCTGAAATCTTTGCGAAAGGATTTTATTTACGCTGATGAAAAGCAAACTGGTGACAAAAACCGCCAGAAAAACCCTTAAAATATCTTCGGTATTGGAATAGCGGATAATGCCGGTATGGATACGCAGTGTAATAAAAACACCTGCCGCAATGGCACAGTAAAGCGCAACATACATGAAATTACTGGCGTTAAAAATGTCCTGGTAATTTAAGGTATGGGTTAATAAAATAGATATAAACAAGGTCCAGACAACAATCATCTGGTCGATGAGTAATATTAACCATCTTGAGTGCGCTTTGTCGGGGAAGAAGAACTTTTTCATAATTGAGAATCATTAAACAATGCAATTGTAGATTATTGAGGTGTCATTCGGTATAGGGGGAAAAAATCGGTAGTATCTTGTATGTCGATGCCTGATTTTTCTACCAGCTGATTGTAAACGGGTTCGTTTGCAATATAACGCCAGCTGTAGTAATCTAGAACCAGGTCCGAAAAACCACGTTTCCATTCAAAAAGCGAGTTTTCTTTAAAGCCCAAACCTCCGCCCAAATGGTAATATTTCATATCCAGTTTTCTGCCCAGTTCACTTACTTCATCAACCAGGAATTTGGCAGGCGAATATTTGAGGTGGTTAATGTTGGTTGCAATAAGATGTCCTTGGATAATGCCATTTGTACAGGTAATAATGCTTCCACAAGCTATTTCATCGCCTAAACAAACCAGTACTAATTTACAATCAAACTCTGTTGAGTGGATCATTTGTGTAAAATAAGCCTCATCGAACAGGTAAAAATCGGCAGCACTAATGCGTCCCATATTGGAATGGTATAGCTGGGTAAAAGCGGCAATATCTTCCTGCTTTCTGCTTTCGCGCAAAGTATAGCCTAAACGCCGGCATTTCTTAATGCCTTCCCAGGTGGTTCCTCTATATTGTTTACGCTGCTCTTCGACAGTTTGCTGCAGGTTAATGGCAATGGTTTTGCCGTTTTCGTACAGCCCCTTAGTTCTTCCCAGTAGCTCATTCTGTTTAAAAAAAGGATGGAGTTTTGAAAAAACCGAAACATATTTACCCTGATGTAAGAAGGCCAGAAAAGCATTTAAAAAATTATCTTTTAAAGTATCCAGCTGCTGTTCGAACTTAAGGTTTGATATGGGGCCCGAATAGCCGTATACACAGTGCAGATCGCGGTATATGGTATCAGCAATCTGGCGTTCGAGCAATGGCAGGGCAATAAAATTTCCAGCCTCCTCGTAAACAAACAAAATGGGTGTTCCGTTGGTGGCCATAGCATGATACTGCCAGCTGTGATAAAAATCGTAATCGACAGCAAGTTCCACATACCTTATCCAATCAGCTTTTTCTTGTAAAGTTAATTGCAAAGTTTTGCCTGTAACATTTTTTTCAATCAGCATGATCATATCTTAAAAAATTTATAATTAATTATGAAGCAATTACGGGACTACGGTAGAGTGGAAAAAAATCAATATTAGAGCAAGGATCAAGGGATCGTTCGTTTAAAAGGGTATTGTATAATTCGTTATTGGCAATGTATCTCCAGCTGTTAAATTCGAAACACAGGTTAGAAAAACCCATTTTCCAGCCAAACAAAGTATCTTCTTTAAAATTAACACCACCACCAAGGTTAAAATATTTATAGCCAAGCTTGCGGCCTATAACCGTAATTTCGTCGGTTAATAATTTGGCCGGCGATTCGAATAAATAGGTGGTACGCGTGGCCAGCAGGTGTACTTGCATAATTTCTTTGGTACAAACAACGATAGCACCTGAAATGGCAATACCGTCTTTATAAACCAGGAAGAGCTTGCTATCAAACTCATCTGAAGTTAGTAAAGCAACAAAATAGGCGTTGTTAAAAAGGTAACTGTCTTTAGCGCCAATCCGCAGCATATTTTCGGTATATATTTCAGAGAAAACAACGGCATCATTAATATCTGTAGAGATTCTTACTTCATAATCGCGTTTTCTTAATCTTCTTATTTTCTCCTTAACACTCTTTCGGTAACCTGCCCGCTGGCTTTCTATGCTGGTGGTTAGATCGATAGCCACTGTTTTGCCGTTGGCATGCACTCCCGAAAATTTTTCCATTAACCTTTCCTGATCGAAAAAAGGATGCAGGCGTGAAAATACCGTAACATTTTGTCCGGTTTGCAGGTAAGCTATAAAGGAAGCTTTAAACCGCTCCATAAAATCATCCTCGAGCGATTTGAAATCCATATTCGAAACAGGCCCGGTATAACCGTAAACTGATGTAAAATCAAAAAAATCTGATCCCGGGATATTTCGTTTTAACAAGGGGAAGGCGATATAATTTTCGTTTTCCTCGTAAACAAAGAGTATGGGCAAACCGCTTTTATCTAACGAATGGTAATACCAGGTGTGATAAAAATCGTAATGTAGCGCACGCTTCACATAGTCTGTCCACTCCTGCTTTTCATGAATGGTAATAATCTTTCTCATTTGGAGCTTATTAAGGTTGGTAGATTAATTAACGGCCAGTAAAACCGATGAGTTTATGACCATTTTTATAAAATCATGTTCCTGCGAGACACGTTCGAAACCTACTTTTCTGTAAATAGCGTATGCGGCCAGGTTATCGGCATGTACTTCTAAAAAAACATGTTTAAGGTTAAGGTTATAAAAGGCATATTTTAAGAGCATTATAGATGCGCTGTAACCTATGCCCTTTCCCCAGTATTTTTTTTCACCAATAAAAATGTGAAATTCTGCTGTATCGCTTTTAATATCAAGCAATTGGATGTTGCCGATATATTCGTTTGTATTTTTAATGCAAATGGCGAAGCGCTTTTCGTTAACGGCTGTCATTTTATTGGCAAGCCAGGCTTTCTCCACCTCTACTGTAACCGGGTCTCTTAAAACAAATTTTGTATACGACCATACTTCAGGGTCGTTGCGCCATTTATAAGATACATCAGCATCTTTTAATTCTAATGGCCTTAGGTAAATCGGAGTGTTCATATTAGCGGTTTTAAAGCATTTACCAGAATATGCATGTCATCTAATGTGTACCGGTGATCGATGGGCAATGCAACCAGGTTCTTTGTCAGAAAATATTCATAACTATCGGCGCCCGCCCATTCGTAAACATTTGGCCAGTAAGTGGCTACAAATATTTTTTGTTTTATGAGTGTTTGTTTTATCGATGCATCTTCGTTTAAAAACGGATACACCATCGGGACATCCATGGCACCTAAATTTAAGCTGAGCAGGTTTTTATCATCCAGGTGTTCAGCTAAAAAAGTAAAATTTTCCCTTCTGATGGCTGCACATGCTTCGTAATCAATGCCAGATAGAATGCTTGTTGTTAATGCCGACATCCTTTTGATATCGTTATTGCACAACACTTTATTGTTTTCGATATAATCGTTGTAGCCTTCTTCTATATTCAGATCGATACTCTTTATCAGATGCGAAAAACGACCGATAGATTGATCCTGATTTAAGTCTACATTGATAGGTGTGCCAATATTGAGGTAAGCACCATCGGGTACGCCGAAAAATTTGCGGCACGAATAAAAAGTATCGGCATTGGCTATTGGTTTGCAGAAAAAGGCCTGCGCATTATCAATAATCAGGTTGCTCATCTCTTTTGTTAAGCGCTTAACCGTTTCTGTTTTCAGGCCATAGTAATTGGTATACAACAAACAGCTATTAGCAGGCAGGTCGAAGTTTATTACCGGATCGAGGTTTTCGTCTATATCATAAAACTTATAGGCAATGTTAAGCTTGTGTAAGGGTTCGAGCAATACCTCGCAAGTATAGTAAGGCAGGTATACCAGATTGTATTTCCTTACCCGCAGTATGTATTCGAATGCATTCCGGCCAGTGTTAAGTGCAACTAAACCAGGATGAAAAACGGTTCCGTTTGGTAACTGTAATTCTATGTAACCGCCAATAGTTTTGGCTGAGTGCGTTTGGATTTCCATTGTTTTACCATTTATCCCTGATCTGTTTTGTACATGCGGCTTTCTACCGGACGGTAATACTCTTGCAGGCTTGCGGGCACCCTGGCATTGTAGCCAATAATTTGCCTTAGGTCGCTATCTATCTTTTCGCCAAATTCATAGCCCAAAAAACGTGGGTAATCGAACTGTTGTTTAATGTAAGGTTTGGTAAAACCCAGCGTTAAGGCCCGTCGTGGTTTGCGGGTAAAGTTAATACCGCCTGCATGCCAAAGGTTCGAATCGAACAGGATAATACTCCCCTTTTTAGCTACTGCTTGTTTAGAAAATGCTTTGAAATGCTTTTCCTCAGGCCTGATATCGAGTTTGTGAGAACCTGATAAAAAATGAGTAGCCCCATTAAATATGGTAAAATCATCCAGCACAATAATCATCTGGATCATCAGCTTTGAATCGGGCGAAAAGGTTCGAATATCACGGTGTATGTTTTGGATATAAGATTTACTTTTTTTGGAGTTAATTACACCATTTATACCATTGAGGATATAATTCCCGCCTAAAAAATCACGAATTTCGCGGTGACAGTACAACTTACTCAGCAACTCGAGGGCAAAATTATCCTTTTCGAGTAAGTGATGTAAGGTACCCTCCATGTTCGCTTCAATTCCATTTAAAATCTGAATTTCACGACGCAAATGGTATGAAGTTTCAAAACCTGCAATTATTTCGGAAATTAATTTCTGGTTGATCGCTTTTTCATATACGACCCATCCATATTCATCAATAGCCTCCCGAAAATCGGCTAAAGTGGCTCGTTTGTAAATAAATGTATTGTTCACAGCTTAAAGTTTAGTTGAATAATTTGGTTAGTTTACTGTGGGGCTCCGGGTAGGTTAAGCCTGAAGCTGCATAATTTTAAAGAGTTCGGTATTAACAAGGTTTACATCGAACCTGGATTTGGCAAATTCGTATCCTTTGCTACCGAAGCGGATAATTTCATCGCAATTTTTGATAAAATATTCCATTTTACTGGCCAATGCCTTTGCATCTTTTACCGGAACTAGAAAGCCATTGGCTTGTTCAGGGTCCTGATTTACAGTTTCGCGGCAACCAACAGAATCGCTGGTAATTACCGGTCTTCCCATGGCCATACCTTCGAGCACACAGCGCGGTACGCCCTCGCCATAATATGACGGTAGCACCATCACCGATGATTTTTCTATATCCGGCCTAACATCATCTACCTGGCCCATGTACTGAATGGTATCGCCATTGGCTATTTGATGGTATAAGTCGGCGTTTATTGCGTCGATATTGGGATCGTAGGATCCGATGAGTTTAAAAACAGCTTTCGGAAACCTTTCGTGTATAATTTTGGCTGCATCGTAATATTCTTTAATGCCTTTTGCATTAATTAAACGCGAAACCATCAAAAAGGTAACCGGCGAAGTACTGGGTTCTGAATAATTGTAATGACTTAAGTCTACTCCCGATCCGTTTACTACGTATACCTGGTGCTTTTTATTGAGAATATTTAACTGAACCAGACGTTCAGAATCGTCTTTGTTCTGGAAGATGATATTTAATCGTGGATCAGGTTTTAAGCTTAATTTGAGTAGCAGTCGGGTAATTTTAACGACCAGCTTATTGCTTGAGCTGTTATCGGTAAAATTATAACCCAAACCGGTAAGCATGGGGGCAATTAGTTTAACCTTGCAGAGTTTGGCTACAAAAGAGCCATAAATAACCGGTTTAAACGTATAAGGGAAAAATATATCCGGTTTAATAGTTTTCATGAGTTTATACAGTGAAAATATAAACCTCAGGTCTGACAGGATGGATACATTACTACCGTTAAGGTTGCTCTCGTAGGTAATTACCTTCATATCCTCGAGCCGCTTGCGCACCGTTTCCTGTTCAATTTTTGGGGTGAATACGTACACCTGGTTATGCTGCTGCATCTTTTCAATCAGCCTTCCCCTAAAATCGAGTAATGATCTGGAGGAATCGCAAACGATAAAGATCTTTTTCTTAGTAATGTTCATCATGTCAATTTTTTTTGATTTAAACTGCAAAGCCACCTATCCAGGTGGCTTCGCAGAAAAAATATGAAGATTTTGGTTTACTTAGTTGGACCAGCGTTAGCCATAACAAGTGCTGGCACAGATGCCGCATCGTTAAGGAACGATTTGTACTCGTACTCTGGAACCCAGTTAGAAACTGCCGTCGTTATATTGTTTGCACCACATTTATCGTAAATGTTGGTTGTAATACCGCTAAAGTATCCTTCCGGATCGGTTGCTACTTTTGTAGTTAAAGGTTTAACACAGTTAGAGAAATACTCGTTATCTGTTCTTACAATACCACCAGCTCTTGTACCGATTGAATAACCTGAATTGTTTAAGTGATAGTTGTTAAACATGTGTACACTACCCCAGTTCATTGATGGCTCTCTCTCAGTAATATTGTACCACATGTTGTGGTGCATGGTTACGTGTAATTTACCTTTATCAGCTTCGTGACCAGCAATACCGCCGCTAATTAATACTGATAGGTTTGTATCGTGGAATTTGCTCCATGAAACGGTTACGTAATCAGATTCGCGTGTAATGCAAATATCTTTACCCCAGTATTCCCATCCGTGTGTACGGTCTGTAGAAAAATCACAGTGGTCTACCCAAACGTGGTGAGCCGATTCTTTAATTTGTACAGCTGCCTGTTCAACATAATTTCTAAAGGTAATGTTCTGCACAATAATGTTGCTTACGGTGTAGATATATAAGTTAACACCTTCTAACACTGCACCTGGTTTACCAATAATCGATTTGTTCGATTTTACATAAACAGGATCCATACCTGCTCCTTTAACTGTACCGCTGATGTAGATGATACGTGGAGTGTTATCTGCAACTGCAGCTTTTAATTGTGCTACAGTGGTTACAGTAACTTCTGCACCACCCTGACCACCTGTAGTAGTACCATTTACCATTGCATAACCCATTAAACCAGAAGTTGACTGGGTTGGTGTAGTTGGTGCTGTATTTGAATTATCGGCCGGAGGTGCAATTGTGCTTGTTCCACCTACTGCATAAGTATAGGTACGGCCATTGGTTCTTGGATCTGTATTATCAGATGCCGAGAAGATTACTGTACTTCCCCAATGGCTAAACCTACCTTTACCTAAATTTCTAATATCATCGTGTAAGGAATGTGCCGGGCCTATTTCTACGCCGTTTTCAAATAGTCTTAAAACTGATTGCTCTTTCGCGGTCGAATTGTCGCCACCAGAAATGGTTTGTGCAATTTTGTACGCGTAACCGCCTTCTGATTTCACACCAGAAAGGCTTAATTTTCCTGTACTTCCAACTGTTGCGGCTAATACTGCCGACGAATCGCCCGAAAACATCTCTGTACTACTTGCTAGTACATCGTCTGCCTGTGCATTTTTTTTACAATTACTAAAAAAAATAATCGTCGTAAACATTAAACCAATTAAACTCACTTTTTTTAACAAATTTGTCTTTCTCTGCATTTTTGATTTTTTTTAAATTTACAACTTAACGCTATATGCGATAAATGAGTATATTCGAAAAAATGCAGTTAAAGTGCTGATAATTAATTAATAGGCTTTTAGTTATATATTAGCTATACTGTAAACCAATTGTTTACAGAATGCAAAATTTAGATTTAATTATTCAGTATATGAGAATTAATAATACACCTAGTTTACAATTGGATGACAATCTAAACAGCAATACGGAGTGTTTTCTGTGCAATATGTAAATCTGGATGGTAAAATTCTGTAAACCATTTCACAAAATTCTTCACACCAGTATGCACAGAAACACTTGGCTCATAATTTAGTAAATGTTTTAGATCATCCACATCTGCTGATGTTTCTGCCACATCGCCATCTTGCATAGGCATAAATACTTTTTTGGCTATTAATCCTGTTTCTTTTTCTATTTCTTCTACAAAATCCAATAAGTTAACCGGTTCGCCCCTGCCTATATTAAACACTGCAAATGGCGCTGCAGAAGTAGCAGGATCAGGGTTTTGGCTATTCCAGTCTGGATTTGATTTAGCAGGCTGATCGAAAATCCGAACAATGCCTTCTACAATATCATCTACATAGGTGAAATCGCGTTTCATTTTGCCATTATTAAATACTTCAATTGGCTTTCCTTCTAAAATAGCTTTGGTAAATAAGAACAAAGCCATATCCGGGCGGCCCCAAGGACCGTAAACGGTAAAGAAACGAAGCGCAGTGGTAGGCAGGTTAAATAAGTGGCTATAGGCATGTGCCATTAATTCGTTACTTTTTTTGGAAGCAGCATATAACGATACCGGATGATCTACATTATCGTGTGCCGAAAATGGCATTTTTTTGTTAAGTCCGTAAACACTCGATGAACTGGCATATAATAAATGGCCAACTTTAAAATGGCGGCTACATTCTAAAATATTAAGAAAACCTTTAATATTGGCTTCAATGTAAGCATCGGGATTGGTTAAGCTATACCGAACACCTGCCTGTGCAGCTAAATTACAAACGGCATCGAACTGGTAAGTTTCGAAACAATTTTCCAGGCCTGCTTTATCACAAAGATCGAGTTTAATGAAAGTGTAGTTTTCATATTTATCGCTTTGCTGAGGAACACCATCAACCAACGTTGTATGAGTTATACCAGTTTCGGCCAGGCGGGCGTGTTTCAGGTTCACATCATAATAATCGTTAATGTTATCGATACCTACAACAGTATCGCCTCTTTCCAATAAGCGTTTTGCCAGGTGGAAACCAATAAATCCGGCTGTACCGGTAATTAAAATTTTCATAATTTTCTATTTGAGAAACGGTTAAGAAAAGCCTTTTGTAAGGCGTGGATTTTATTTTTAAGCATAGCGGTACAAGCCGCTCTTGCAGTGTTTTGGTTTAAAAAGATTGGTTTTGAACTAATTTTGCTGGCTTAATGCCTTTAAAATAGATTGGGCAAATACTTCAGGTCGCCTGCCGTACAGGTATTGTGTGGCAATGTTCGCGCTTCGGGCTGGTTGTTTTTGTAACGTTTTGTGCATGGCGTTGGCCAGTGCCCTTGCGTTGTTTACTTCAACTTTTGCTATGGCTGGTATTTCACTTATTCCGCCGGCACAAAGTGTTGATACGACTGCATTGTTTACCGACATCATTTCTAGCAACACATTCGGAAAACCTTCTTTGATTGAAGATACCACACAAAGTTTGGCCTGTTTAAAGTAAGGTGCCGGATTATCGATCTGGCCTTTCAAGAAAACAGAAGCTGTTAAGTTATTTTCCGCAATTATTTTGGTTAGCAATTCTCTTTCTTTTCCCTCTCCCAGTAAAAGCAATTTGAGTTGCGGGTGTTCTGCTTTAATCAGTTTAAAGGCTTCTATCAAAATCGGGAAACCTTTTTCAGGTATCAGCCTGCCTGCTGAGCAGATAAAATCGAGTTTGGCATCGCCATTAATTAAAGGCTGCTTTGATTTGGCTACGATTTTATTGAAATCGATCGGATTAGGCTGAACAAGTACTTTAACTTTAGCAAGAAATGGATTGTGAACCAGTAATTGCTCTTTCATTAAAGCAGTTTGGCAAACTATCAGATCAACAGCCGGATAGCCTATTTTGTAGATGATTTTGTATATGGTTTTTTTTACCCCGGTAAAGCGGGTAAATACCGAAGTACATTCCCTCACTATCAGTTTGGACCGTAAATAACCAATCCGTTTTAAAAAACCCAAAAAGGCATTTAAGTACGGATGGGTGCTCATCAAAACATCGTCTCTTGTATATTGCCTGAGTAACGGAACCAGTTTTGCAAAACCTGTAAACAAACTTTGCTTAGAAAGGTATGTTTTGCCAATGTTTTCGGATACTTTTAAACCAGAAAAAGGCTGTTTTTTAAGAAAGATCATTTCACCTTCAACAGCATTGGCCATCATGTGCAGCACATTTTCTGCGCCATTGGGGGCATCTGTTAACGAAATGAAAGTGATTTTTTGTTTTGGTGATTTCATTTCGTTGTTGTTTACCTGTTTTTATAATTCCTGACGATTTTTTTGATCGGCATAATGGGGCTTAACACTTTACGTTTACCATCTATTACAATGATGTTATTGGCGAAACTGATGTTGTGAAGTCCTTTATTGTATACTTTATCGGGTAATATTTCGAACTGGCTGCTGCTTTTAAATTCTTTTTCGTTTAGTATTTCTATTTGGTTAATGATGATGGAACCACCATAGCGGTTAACAGGGTTCTGTGTTGGCCTATACAATGATTGTCCTACCACAAACAGATGTCCTGCAGCTCTGCAAAAAGCCTGTTCAACAGGTATTGGGTTTTGATAGTGCCCCGTGTATTGTCCATCTAAAGCATTTGAATGATAAATGTAAAGGTGACCGTGATCTCCTGAAACGCTGGTAAACAGCCAGTATTTGTTATTGTAATGAATGACAGAACTATCTACAAAAGCTTTTCCACTTACAAGCGTTTTTATCTTAGCCAATCTTTCAGGGTTATCCTGATCAACCTGGTAAAGCGCTACCTCTTTGGCTTCGGATGTTTCGGGTATGCAATACAATGCTCCTGCTTCTTCAATCAGGTAAGGATAAGATAAGTGAATGGCATCAGGCTTTATACCGCTGATTTTCTTTTTATTTTTGAAATCGAGCCCATCAATCATCATAATCTCTCCTTTACCTTTCCAAAAATCAAGTTCTTCGTAATAAATACGTGGTGTATTGTCTACATTCACCACAAAAGGATCGGCTGCATAATCGATATCATCTTCGGGTAACCAGTTAATGGTTGAGCTCAATTTTCGGGTCTCGATCAGATTTTCGGGCGTTTGATGCACAAAACCAATGTTCCATTTATCGGCCGCGAAAATTTTATTAAAGAGATTAACTGTTGCCGTTACCATTTTGTTATGCGACTAGTGAGATTTTTTTAGCGTTTGTTTTATTCTTAATGAGCCATTGCGATAGCACCAGCAATTTCCATATCTGCGGATACCTGTTCCACTTCCCTGTCATGTGCTCATTGATAATTTCCTGCGTTCTTTTTACGTGGATACCAGGGATGTTTTTTAAATTATCGGCCGATAGGTTATCCATTACATAATCTTTAAGTTCATTTCTGAACCAGTTTTGAAATGGCATGGTAAAACCTGCTTTTGGCCTATCGAACATATGAGCAGGAACATGCTCGAACAAAAGATCTTTAAGTATCCGTTTTTGATTGCCACCTGTATATTTAAATTCGGTAGGCAATGTGCGCGAAAATTCGATCACCCTGTAATCCATTAAAGGTGATCGCGATTCTAATGAGAAAGCCATCGAAGCCCGGTCTACCTTGGTGTTGATATCGCCGTTGAGGTAGGTTTTAATATCGAAATCAGAAACCCTTTCTAATAAAGGTTTTGATGGATTGGTTAAAATGTGCATCAGCGGATTGTACTTGGCCAGATCGGGCTGTTTTACCCACGAGTTTTCCATATTGCCAAACATTTTTACATAAAGCTTTTCTACGTCTTCCATAGAAATGCCCATGGCAATAAGTTTGTGCCTGTAACTTGGCGACTGATTAATTAAGCCTGCAAATGCTTTTCTAACTGCATGCGGGGCATAAAACAAACCACTAACCTGTTTAATCCATTTATAGCGGTGATAACCTAAAAAAGCTTCATCGCCGGCATCGCCACTTAAGGCAACGGTAACATGCGCGCGGGTACTTTTGCTTAACAGCATTGTAGGTATGGCGCTCGAATCGGCAAAAGGCTCGTCGTAGTAGCGGTTAAAGTTTTCAATCAGCTGAATACCATCATCGTAATTGCACTCTATGGTATGGTGATCGGTACCCAAATGTTTGGCTACCTGGTTGGCGTAAGCACTTTCATCAAATCCCTTTTCGTTAAATTTAATGGAAAAGGTTTTTACATGGTCGATTTCTTTGGTAGCCAAAGCTGCAACCAGCGAAGAATCTATACCACCTGAAAGGAATACCCCAAGCGGCACATCGGCATTCATTCTGATTTTAACGGCATCGGCAATAATTAACTCTAAAGCTTCTTTGGCCTCTTCGTAACTGCCGGTAAATTTGTTTTTCCAGCCATAATCTAATGTCCAGTATTCGGTAATTTTAAGTTTATCGCTTTTGAGGTTGTAAGTAAAGTAATTAGCAGCCGGTAACTGTTTTACATTTTGCCAGATGGATTGTGGTTCGGGTACATAGCCCCAAATCAGGTATTGGCTAATGGCATCTTCATCCACACTTAAATCGCGGTCGATACTGATTTGCGAAGGCTGACTGGCAAATTCGAAAGTGCCATGTTCGTGAGCATAGTAAAAAGGTTTCTTGCCAAAACGATCGCGGGCACCAAAAAGTTCATTTTTAAGCGTATCGTAGATTACAAAGGCATACATTCCATTGAAGCGTTTAAGGCATTCGGCTCCATATTCGAGGTAGGCTGCACAGATCACTTCGGTATCAGAACTGGTTCTAAACTGGTAGTTTTTAGCCTCCAGCTCTTTTCTGATATCTTTGTAATTGTATATTTCTCCATTAAAAACAATATGCAGGTGCAAATAAGAAAAAGGTTGATTAGACCGTGCATCCAGATCGATAATGGCTAAGCGGTTATGCGCAAAAACAACCTGGTTATAACGTTCAATACCAGTATAATCGGGTCCGCGAAAGTTAATTCTGGCCATTTTCTCGCGGATAACGCCGTCTGAGTAAGGTATAGTAGCACCATATATTCCACACATAACTTTAATTTTTTTGAGTTGTTAACTGATTAATTCTTCGTACTCAGCACTGATTTTATCGAGTGCACATTTTTGATATACATTTTGCCTGATGGCTTCGGGATTCCAGTTATCGGTGGTACAGGCCTGTATAATTTTCTGACGAAAATCTTCTAAATCGCCCTGCGCAATTACATAACCGTTAAAGCCATCGATAATTAAACCGGGTATGCCGCTTACTTTGAAGGTAACTACAGGTAAGCCTACGGTAAGTGCTTCGAGTACCACATTCGGGAAACCTTCGGTATGTGAGCTAAGCACCATTAAATCGTGCTGGACCATCACTTCGTGGATGTTTTTAATTTCGCCGAGTATTTTAAGCCTGTGTCCAAGCTGCATATCGCTAATCTGCTGGGCAATTTTATCTTTAAGTACACCTGTGCCTACAAAATCAAGGTGGTAATTTTCTGGCAAAGCGGCCATAATCTCAACCAGCCGGTCTAAACCTTTTTCTAAAGCGAAACGGGCTACAACCAATAATTTGTAAATTTTTACCGGTGTTTTGGCTCCTTTAACTTTATTGGATTGCAGTACCGGGTTGGCGATTACTTTGATTAAGTTCTGATCGACATTGTAGGTATCGATCAGCGATTGTTTCATCTCATCAGACTGGCAAACAATTTGTTTATAGCCTTTGTAGCTTGCACTGGCAAAAAGCTCGTAAAATTTGGATTTAAAACCTTCAAACAAACGTTGTTCGTGCGGGATGTTTGAAGCCCGCGCAATCAGCATCGGAATATTTAAAAACCTGCCTACCAACGAAACAAGGATATTGATATGATCGGTGGTAGAGAAAACGGCATAAGGTGCTTCACGTTTTAATACTGCATATAAGGCAAAGAAAGATCGTGAGGCTTTTTTGGTTTTAAGATCAATAAACCTCACGCCATCCAGATCCATCGAAAAGCAGTTTACTGTAGAATCAAGAATAACAATAGTGATCTCGAATTTGTCTTTGTTAAAGCCCTGGGCAAGGTTCCAGAAAACCCTTTCAGATCCTCCGGAAGTTAAGGAGCTCAGTACAAAAAAAACTTTCTTCCTGACTTTAACTTCTTCATTAATGGTTTGTTGGAGCGCCGACATATCTTTTTAGTTGATTACAATTCTGTTTAACGTTAACCAGATAATCTTAAAATCGGTGAAAATATCATGCTGCCTGATGTAACGCATATTCTGTTTTATTTTGGCTGGGATGATCCTTTCGATATAATAATTCTCCGGATCTTCGGCATGCTGTAAAAGCTCATTTTCGTTACAAAACTCTACCGATGCCCAATCGGTGATGCCTGGTTTAATGGATAATACATAGCGTTGTTCTTCGCTGTACATATTTACATATTTCCTTACTTCAGGTCGTGGGCCAACAAAGCTCATCTGCCCTTTTAAAACATTTAGCAGCTGAGGCAATTCATCGAGTTTATACTTTCTGAGCCAATAGCCAAGTTTGGTTATACGATTATCGTGATTACCGATGGTGAGCAAGCTATTATTGCTCTGTACCACCTTCATGGTTCGAAATTTGATCAGGTTAAAGTCTTTCATGTTTCGTCCTACCCTAATCTGTTTAAAAATAACCGGCCCTTTCGAATCTAACTTGATCAGAATAGCGATCAGGATTAATAGCGGGCTAAATAATATCAGGCACAATATTGCAAATACAACATCGAATACTCTTTTTTTATCTGTTTTCATGATGCTACTGCCATTTGTTTAAGTTCAACCACTTTGATATTTCTGTTTAACTGAATCTGAACACAGCTAATTACCGATGGGATAATAAAATCAATTTCTGATTGTGTTAACTGCGGATAAATAGGAAGTGAAATTTCGCAGGCATAATTTTGGTAAGCCATTGGGTAGTCTTCAATTTTATAACCCAGGTTTTTAAAGAGTGTAAGCATGGGCATGGGTATAAAATGAACGTTTGTGGCAATTCCGAGCGCTGACAGATCATCGATAATCTGATCTCTTTGTTCTTCGCTTAAGCCTTTAACCCTTAAAGGAAAAAGATGGTAGCAAGATTCTCTTTGTGTGCTTACCAAAGGCGGACTGATAAACCAATCCTGATCCTGAAAGCCTTCAAAATATTTTTTGGCAATGGCTTTACGCTGTGGCAACAGATCGTTATCATATTTTCTGAGTTGCGCCAGGCCAATTGCTGCACAGATATCGGGCATATTTATTTTGAGGCCCTGAAAAAGGATATCGTAACGCCAGCCGGCACCTCTTGATTTCGATAGTGCATCTTTATTCTGTCCGTTAAGGGTATACATTTTTAAATAGGCATATTCTGCTTCATGATCGAACTGAGCCGGAAGGTTAAGGCAAATGGCACCGCCTTCGGCTGTAGTAATGTTTTTTACTGCATGGAACGAGAATATGGTAATATCGCAGTTCTGTGCCGCTGGTTTATTCAGGTAGGTACTGCCGATGGAGTGTGCTGCATCAGAAATCAACAATATCCTGTTTAACAATAATTGTTTATCAGAAGCGCACCTGAATTTTTTCTGAATGCGGGGATCGCTAATTACTTCTTTCAGCGCTGCATAATCGCAAGGCCAACCTGCAATATCAACTGCAATAATGGCTTTGGTTCTGGAAGTTATTGCTGCTCTTACTTTTTCCGGATCGATATTAAAATCCTCCAGTACATCGACCATTACCGGTGTTGCGCCACAATGTAAAACTGCTAATGCAGTAGCGCTGTAGGTATAGGCCGGCACAATTACTTCATCGCCAGCTTTAACACCAAACCATTTCAACATCAAAATGGCTCCCGATGTCCAGGAATTTACACAAATCACCTCATCTGTACCAGTAATTACCTTTACTTCCTGCTCAAGGGCTTTAACCTTTGGTCCGGTGGTAATCCATTTGTTGTTAAGGGTGTCTAATACCTGATCAACCACTGATTGATCGATAAACGGTGGAGAAAATGGAATATTCATAGTCATAAATTTAATTGTGTGCTAAAAAGGTCCGCCGGGATGTGGATGCCTAAACTGTTAATTGTATTGAACCAAAAGGGGGTCTTCCATTTTGATTTTTGAAAGCTGTAAAATGGCAAAGTATAGGAACAATGTTGGTCCGCTCGTGGCCAGAAGCCATTCGTTATGAAAAAATGAATTGATTGATATCGCTATAAATGAGCAGCATAAACAGACGAGCAGCGCATTTTTCTTATCCTTGACATGCAGAAAGGCATAAAAAATTACCTTCCCGACTTTATGGTATAGTAAAATGAGTAGAATAAAGCCAAGCAATGGCCCCAGGTAAGTAATAAACATCAAATAGGCATTGTGCGAAGTAATCACAACCGGGCCTTTTTTGTACACAAAATTGTGTTGCACTACATCGTTCCAGGTTTTACCGTAAAAAAGCAAACCAAAGGGATAGTCGGCAATGATCTGTATATTTTCACCCATCAAATCGCCCCGTTCTTCTTTACCCTTAGCGTTTTCAGCACTTTTGTTTAGTATGTTCTGTTGTTTTTTGTCACCCGAAAACTGTTCGAGTGAACTTTGTGCAATAAAGAACATGCCTGCCAGCAAACCGAACAGTAGTACTGATTTGAACTTGTAATAACTTAAAAAAAACAAACCTACCACCAGTGCAAAGGCAACCATAACCGACCGCTGCATACCAAAGAAAATGAGGCACATAGACAAGCCGAATAAAAGCAGGTTAAGCAGCCAGCTTCTTTTAAAGAGTACAGCATTTACTACCAAAAATGGCGTTAATGCAGCCATTTGATAGCCAAAGGTAAAAATGGTGGTCGATATACCTGCCGGAGCCTGTAGTACATCTTCCTGTACCAAAAGTGATCTGATTGGCGCCATATTGTATTGGTGATCTACAAACATGATCAGCCCTGAGAGCAATAAAACGCCAAAGAAAAAGCCAACGGCAATATTCATGCGTTTTATATTGGTACCTATAACGTAGTTAAACAGTAAAGCAAAGCAAGCGGCTACTATTAACAGGGCAAAAAAGCTAGTCATATCGGCCTGCCCAATCAGGTAAAAAAACAGCGCGGCAATAAAAAACACCAGCAGTTCCTTACCGTATGAGAAGTGTGTAATCTCTGTCCGGTAGAAATAGATAAGCGGAGCAAGAAAAACCACCGGTGCAGGGATCCTGAAAATCCCTGTCATGAAGATGTTGAATGTTGTTGCGTAAACATAGCCAAACAACAAAAAGAGAAACATTATTTTTTTGGTCATGACAGTATTAATTCTTCCCAATTGGCCGAGATTCTTTCAATAGAATTGGTTTCGTTTATGAGCCTCGCTTTATCAGAAAATTGTTTTTTTAGATCCCTGTTATTTAATAGTTTATCTATGGCCAATGAAAGTGCAGATACATCAAGCTGTTCTACCAGAAAACCATTTACCCCATCATTAATAATTTCTGAAGGGCCAAATTCACAATTCATCGCTACACAGGCACACCCCATTCCCATGGCCTCTACCAACGCATTGGGATAACCTTCA
Organism: Sphingobacteriaceae bacterium; assembly: GCA_965284455.1. Taxonomy (GTDB): domain Bacteria; phylum Bacteroidota; class Bacteroidia; order Sphingobacteriales; family Sphingobacteriaceae; genus Pedobacter. The sequence continues at coordinate 1,338,608 of OZ260086.1, read as the reverse complement.
TTTCGGGATGAGAGTACAAAAACGCTTGCCTGCGCATAGTAATCCTGTGGGTTAGATTTAAAACCAATCAGCTTTACTTTACCAGTGAGGTTTAAATTTGCTATCTGGGCTTCTAAAGCTGAGCGTTCAGGTCCCTCGCCTGATATGAGCAGATCAACCTCCAATGGTTGTAAACGGCTATAGGCGTCAATCAACAAATCAAAACCTTTCTCGTGGCTTAATCTCCCCACTGATAGTATAAAAGGCTTATTGTTAACCGATCCAGGGTTTGGTTTTACAAATTGATGGATTGGATTGTATATTGTTTTAAAATTATGCAGCTTTTCAAATTGCTTAATCCGCTTAAATCCATTAAACATGCCAAAGGCCGGCAGTACAATTGCTTTTGATTTTCTGTAAATATGGAACACAAACCATTGTAATAATTTATTGTACTGATCTAAAGTTGCATCTGGTGTTGTTCTTTCAGAAACCAGATATGGCAAACCTAAAATCATGCAGCACAAGCCGGCCCAAATGTTGGCCGATGTCATAAAACAGATGGTACAGTTTGGCTTTTCTTTTTTTAAGAAAACAAGTAGTCTATAAAAAGTTAAGAAGCCATACCTAATTCTGTTTAAGCTATTGTGACTGTCTTTTCTTTCGAGCAGGCTTACAATTTTAACTCGTTCATTTATGTGGTATTTAACCTGAGCTTTATTGAGGCAAATGATTGTAACACTGCAATCTTTGCTGCTAAAGTGATTGGCCAGATTGCTAATTACCCTTTCAGCTCCACCACCTTCTAAACTGTTTATTACGAAGCATAATTTAGTAGCCATTTCTAATTAATTTACAATCGTTTTAATGGTCTGGAAAGCGTTTCCAAATGTTTTGTGTTTCACTTCGAAAAGGAAGTATTTTTTTAAGTAGAAGTGCAAAAGCTTAATTTTCTGCAAACCCGTGTAGGTGAAAATTTTAATAAGAATATTAAAATCGCTGAGTTGCATTTTCTTTAATGGAACATAAGATACCGGACTCCATATGCCACCTGGGTGGCGTCTGTAACAGCTCATTACTTCCGGAAGTACATAAACTTTTTTACCGGTTACCCAGGTGCAGTAAAGTTTTAAAAACTTATCGCAGGCATGGCATTTTAAAAACCAATCGTTCCTATATAGGTTTTTAATAGGTTCGATATTACGGTAAACAATGGTAGCTGTACACGTTTCTACTTGTTTGTTAATAATCAAATCGCTGAAGCTATACTTTAAAGGAACCGGGTTAAAGTCCATGTAAAATACCTCAGTATCATCGAAATTAATTTCGCGGGTGTAGTGACAGCACATTACGTATTCAGGATTGTTTTCTAAAAAATCAACCTGTTTCTGTAGTTTGTACGGGTCGGTCCAATAATCATCGCCATCACAGGTGGCTACGTATTTCCCTTTGGTTTCGAGCGCTACACGGATCACGTTTTGAGTGGCTCCGATATTTTTAGGTGCTTTTAAACGAGTAATTCTGCCCGGATACCTGGCTACATAATCATCAATGATTTCAGCAGTGCCATCTGTAGAGCAATCGTCGCCTATTATAATTTCAGTATTGAAATTGCATTGCTGCATCAGGAAACCATCAAGTGCTTTGGCTATAAATTTACTGTGGTTATAGGTGATGCAAAAAATGCTCACCATGATATCGTTGTGGTTCGGTTCCATATAAATGTTGACATTAACGTCCATTTACCGCAATCACCTGGCTTCCGTTAACAAGGCGACCATAGTCTGCCAGTTTAACAACTTGTTTTTTGCGGTAATTTTGAGTTCTTAGAATAATTCTGACTACCAGATCCTGGTCGGCGCTGGTTAAAGTGTGGTATAGTGGCAGGCACATGATACGACGGGCAATTGAATCGCAGATAGGCATGTTTACCTTATCAATATATGGCAGTGCCGATAGTGAAGGATAAAAGTACCTCCTGCAATACACCTGAACCAGTTCGAGCTGTTTCATGCAATCGAGCATAATTTCTTCCGATCTGAAAATTACTGGAAAGTATGCATAGTTAAAATCGGTATCGCTTTGTATCACCTGAAACTGTGCATCAATTTTATGCAATCGCATACTATAGTGTTTCGATAATTCTTCGCGTTTACTGAGTATCTGGTCAATGTAGTTGAGGTTACACAAGCCCATTGCGGCATGAAACTCTGAGTTTTTGGCGTTGGTTCCCAGTTCGGAGAAAGTATCTACCCCGCTATAACCAAAGTTGCGCATCAGGGCCATCCTCTTTAAAATATCGGGGTTCTGTGTAAATACAGCACCACCTTCAATGGTGTGGAAAAGTTTGGTAGCGTGAAAACTGGTAGTGCTTACATCGCCATAGGCGAAAATCGATTTGCCTTTGTATTTAGTACCAAAACAATGTGCAGCATCGTAAACAACCTTTAGGTTGTGCTTTTTTGCTATGCGGTCTATGGCATCGATATCGCAGGGGTTCCCGAATACGTGTGTTGCTAAAATGGCTGTTGTATTGGGGGTTATAGCGGCCTCAATTTTATTCGGATCGATGTTGAGCGTTTCTTCATCTATATCTACAAATACCGGTGTACATCCCTGCCAAACAATGCTGCTTGTGGTTGCTACAAAAGAAAAAGGTGTGGTAATTACCTCTCCTTTAATTTCAAGGGCTTGTATGGCCAGCTGCAAGGCTATTGTACCGTTGGTAACATAGAGTAGATGCGGGAGCGCCAAATACTGTTGTAACTTTATTTCCAGTTCGTTTACTAATGGTCCGTTATTGGTGAGCCACTGTCTGGCCCAAATGCTACTTACATAGCTTTTAAAATCTGCCTGTTTAGGCAAAAAGGGTTTGGTTACAGGTATCATTGTTTGAGGATTAATTGTTTAAAATCAGTTAAGGCAGCCAACCGGATGGTATTACTGATGCCCAGGTAAAAGCCTGCGTAAATAATGCCCAGGCCTAGAATCCGGAGAAAATTATTAATGTGGTAATGAAACATACACCAATTATCCAAGCCGTAACAGGCTAAACCTAAAAGGCTTGATAACATTAAAATAGGTGCGATATCATGAAGTTGTTCTTTAAGTGGATAATTGATTAAACGGCCACTGTAAATAGAATTAATGTAGTAGGCAAACACAGTAAAAAACAACTGAAAATATAAGAGCCCCATAATGCCGAATGGAATTACACAGATAATCCCAATTACACTCAGCGTTTTTTTAACTACTTCCAGTTTTAAAAACTGACCGCTTTGCCCTTTAACCTTTAAGATATTTAAGTTGTAGGCATGTAAGGGATATAAAACCCCGGCAATACATAAAATCTGAAAATATGGTACAGATGGCAACCATTTATCGGTTAAAAGCAGCGAAATTAAAGGCTGTGCAATTAATGCCAGAAAAATCAGTATTGGCGCATTCCAGAATAAAACTTGTTGCATTAACCTCTTGTATACCATTTTAAGTTTTACATCATCGTTGCTGATGTTGGAAAACATGGGATAGGTAACTTTATTAATTGCGGTAGAAATGATACCAATGGGTAACTGGCTCAAGCTATCTGCACGTGCATAATAACCAAGCTGGGTTGCGGCATAAAAGCGACCAATAATTACCGTATATAAATTTTGATAAATGGTATCGAGCAATCCCGAAAGCGTCATTTTATATCCAAAATGAAAGTGCTTCCTGAAACTCTTTTTACTAAAAAGCAGGCGTGGCCTCCAGTCTGAATAGAACCAGTGCAAAATGGTTGATACCGTTGCACTTAACAAACTCATCCATACCAGGCTCCAGGTGCCATAACCATTTTTAGCCAAGAAAATGCCCAAACAGCCACCCAGTATTACTGAAGGAATCTGGATAATTGTTTGGAGCTTAAACTTCATTTCCTTGGTTAAGAGCGTACTTTGGATGCTGAAGAAAGCATTAATTAAAAAGGTTAAGCCATAAATCCTTACAATATTGGTGAGCTGTGGCTGCCTGTAAAAATCGGCTATAAATGGAGCCGAAATGAAAAACACGCCGTAAACTACGAGGCTGCCCAACAGGTTAAAAAAAAATATGGTTGAATAATCTTTTTGGCCGGCTGTTCTTGTACGGATAAGTGACGAAGTTAGACCGCTATCCATTAGTGAGTTGCCAATGGCAATAAAAATGGAGAGCATGGCAATTAAGCCGAATTCGGCCGGACTTAATAAGCGGGCCAGTATAATGGTAATGAACAGGTTTATGAATTTAACACTAAACTGCTGCCCAATCGACCATATAATGCCCGATCGTGCTTTATATGTTAAACTCATGGCTTTTACAAACGAACCGTTTCCATTGATTGTGGTAAAACTGATTTGATATCGTACACTACACAGGTTGGTTTACGCAATTGGGCAATGTCGAGGTTATCGAATGCCTGATGCGCTACAGCCAGCACTATCCCATCGTACCGCCTGGTTTTTGAAGAGCCGTTTTCGCAGATAATTCCGTAATTATGGTTCGCCTGATCAGCGTTTGCCCAGGGATCGTGAATGGTTACATTTACCTTATACTCTTCTAAACGCCTAACAATATCGATAACCTTGGTATTGCGTACATCCGGACAGTTTTCTTTAAATGTAAAGCCAAGTACAAGTACCTCAGCACCCACAATGTGAATGTTTTTGGCAATCATCTTTTTTATAATCTGATCGGCTACATATTTGCCCATGCCATCGTTTACCCGGCGTCCGGCTAAAATAATTTCGGGGTGATAACCGGCTTCCTGAGCTTTTTGTGCTAAATAATAAGGATCTACACCGATGCAATGCCCACCTACCAAACCGGGTTTAAAGTTTAAAAAGTTCCATTTGGTACCTGCGGCTGCCAACACCTCCGAAGTATCGATACCGATCTGATTAAATATCATGGCCAGCTCGTTCACAAAAGCAATATTGATATCGCGCTGCGCATTTTCGATTACTTTTGCGGCTTCGGCCACTTTAATAGAAGAAGCCTTATAGGTACCGGCATTAATTACCGAGCGGTATAAAGCATCAATTTTTTCGGCAGCCTCTGGTGTAGAACCCGAGGTAATTTTTAAAATATTGGCTACTGTATGTTGTTTATCGCCTGGGTTGATGCGCTCTGGCGAGTAACCTGCAAAAAAGTCTTTGTTGAACACCAAACCCGATCCTTTTTCCAGAATTGGTACGCATTCATCTTCTGTAACGCCCGGATAAACAGTCGATTCGTACACCACGATATCGCCTTTCTTTAAAACTTTTGCAACTACTGCGCTGGCTTTAAGTAGCGGGCTTAAATCAGGCCGGTTGTTTTTATCAACCGGTGTGGGTACAGTAACGATGTAAACAGAAGAACTACGCAGTTTTTCGAGTTCGTTTGTGCAATATAAGCCCTGCAAGGTGGTACATTCGAAGGTAAGCACTTCATTTAGTGCTTCTTCGCTTACTTCCAGCGTATTGTCGTATCCGGCTTTCAGCTCTGCTATCCGGCTTTCATTAATATCGAAACCGAATACTTTGTATTGCTTTGCAAATTCTACTGCCAGTGGTAAACCAACATATCCTAAGCCGATTACCGACATTTTTAAGTGATCTTCAGAATTATACATAATGTTGTTGTGGGTTAACAGTTAAGGTAAGGTTGCTTATTGGTACTCGGGTTACTACGGCACAATCCAAATGATCAAAAGACATGAGTACATGTTTGCCCTGAATCTGGATCACCTCTCCCTCTTGGTTATGGAAAAGACCGTTGCTGATCCTTACGCGGTCGCCTTTGGATACACCGCTCAAACTCACTACATCCACATCGTTATAGGCATCCATAATATGTTTCAGGCGTTCTATTTCGCTGTCTCTCACGATTGCAGGTTTGCCCATGTAATTGATAAAGCTGAGTACTCCTTGTACGTACCTAACTTTAAATCCATCTCTTTCATCTATTTTCACAAAAACATATCCTGTAAAAAGAGGCAGGCTAACAATTTTCTTTCTGTCTGCCCATTGGTTTTCTACATTTCTAACCGGACAAAAGGATTCAAATCCTTGTTCCTGAAGCAGCTTATCTACTTTTTTTTCCCAGCGTGGGCGGGTGTAGATTACGAACCATTTTTTTGCAAATGAGGGTCGGTAGTTAATTTTAGATTCCATATTATGATAGAGATTATGATTTAATTTTTAGCCCCTTTGATACAGCTTCGCTATATCACTTACATGGTGTAAGTAATAATGTTTTTTTTAAGGTTGAACTGTTTTAGCCTGCCGGATACAGCTTCGCTATATCACTTACATGACTATTTTTTGTTATTCAAAACCGTAAATGCTTTAAAGGCAAATGGGCAATCTAATGTGAGTAGCTTACAGCTGCCTGAACTTTTAACCGGGCTTAGTTAGGGCACGTGGTTCAATAAAGCTGGTAAACAAAATTAAATCGTTGGGGGACGTTTATTTGGTATTGGGCAATAGGTATTCTGAGTAAAATTGGGCTGTTTTAGTTTGCCATGGCATAACCGTAACCGCCGTAACTGTATTTTTGGTTTTTCTCCCGTTTGGCATCGTTAAATACCACCATCGGATTTTTAAGCTTGTTATTCTCGCAAATATCTTTCAATATGGCTAGCTGATATTTATTGGTATAATTGTAGCGTACCAGATAAATGCTCACATCGGCGTATTCGGCCAGGCTAAAGGCATCGGCCACCTGCCCTACAGGCGATGTATCGATAATAATGTAATCGAATCTTTCTTTAAGCTCCTCAAAAAGTGCATCCATTTTAGGGCTCATCATTACTTCGGCCGGATTTTCGGGCGATTTGCCGCAACCAATAACCGAAATATGCTCTGATACCTTAGTCGGTTTAATGATATCCTCTAAAAACACAGCGTCATCAATCAGGTAATCGGTTAAGCCAATGGTTTGCTTTAAGCCTACTTTGTTCAACAGATCTGGTTTTCTCAAGTCAAACTCAAGTACTACTACTTTTTTATCTAACATACCTAAAGTAGTGGCCAGGTTTACACTGAAAAATGTTTTACCCTCTCCTTTCATACTCGAGGTTACCAGCATAACTTTGTTTTCAGTGTTGTTGGCCATCAGGCCTAAATTCATCCTGATGTACCTGAATAATTCTGATATGGTAGAACGGTTATCCTTTTGAAAAACAATGGTGCTTTTATCGAGGTTATGCGAAAGTTCGCCCAACATTTTTGCACCCGTTAATTCAATTGTACTGGCATCCTGTACTTTGTTATTGAAAAATCCTTTAATGTAAATGGCACCTGCCGGAACAAAGAAGCCAAGAATGAAGCCGCACAAATATAAAAGTGGTTGTTTCGGACTATCCGGAATAGTATTGTAAGCCGGCTTATCAACTACCTGCGACGTAGGGACGGTGGCTGAGAGCGATAAAGCCGTTTCCTCCCTTTTTTGTAACAGATATTTATATAGTCCCGATTTTACACTTTGTTCACGGCTTCTTTCCAGTAAACCGCGTTCTATTGTTGGTACAGATTTGATTTTACTATCGTACTGCGAATAGTTGGCCCTTAAGTTATTGCGTTCAATCACAAAACCTTGTTTAATGCTGCTAAGGTTTTCCAGTATATTGGTTTTTAATGAGACCAGCTGCTCATTCAGGCTTAAAACCAATGGATTTTCGGCATTTGCAGTGCGTAACATCCTGTTGCGTTCTAATTGTAAATCGTTAAATTTAGAGATCAGCGAATTCAAAATCGGGTCTTTAAGTCCCATAGCGCTTGGTGCCAAATCGTACTGGCTCTGTTTACCTCTAAAATAGCTTTCAATTGAAGATACAATCCTTAATTGTACTGATGAGTTTTCCAACAGCTGGTTGTATTCTCCGGTACGTGCAGCATTCATTTGTGCATCCATGTTGATATCGGTTACACGGTTTTGCTGTTTGTAATTCTCTACATCTTCTTCTGTTCCGGATAAGTCGCTAACCAGATATTTCAATCTGTTATCTATAAAGCGAATGGTATTGCGGGCAATGGTATTTTTATTATTAACGTTATTGATGTTGTAAGTTTCAATCAAATCATTTAAAATATCAATTCCCCGTTGTGGTACCACATCGTTTAAACTAATGGTAATGGTGTTGGCGTCTTTCACAACCGGTACTATTTTTAACGAAGCCAAACTGTAGGCCTCTGTCATTTTGTATAGGTTTTTAAACTGGATTTTGATCTTGCCAAATTCGTTTTTAAATGCCGGACCTTTTTCTACTTTAACCACATAGTTTTTATTATGCAGCGTATCGCCATACTTTACAATGTTGGTGTTCAGGCTGTCCTGAATAATGTATGAAATATCATCCAGGTAAGAGATATTGATTTTACGGGCATAGGCTCCGTTTTTTAAGCTAATGGCCGTAACCACCAGTGGCGATGTTTTACCGTAAAGTTCTTTCTCTCTAAAACCTTCTTTTTTAAAGTATGCGGTTTCGAGGTTTAGTTTTTTCAATACCTTAAAAATCAAATCTCTTGATCTCAGGATCTCGATTTCGTTATCAACCGTTTTAACCGTTTGAAACATATTAAGATCGCTGAATGCAGTGCTGTTAGACATGGCTGCACCGTTTTTATCGTCAGAGATTAACAATGTACTGGTTACCTTGTATTTTGGTGGCGTAACGTATAAAAAGCCATATACAGCACCCAAACAAATGGCAATACTCAGTAAGAAATAAGGCCAGTTTCTGGCAAAACTTATCATAGTTTCTGCAAAATCTTTTGCGCCACCGTTTATGATTTGTTTAGACATGTTCGTGTTTTTAAGAGTCGTTATTTATTTAAAACAGCTGTTATTAATACTGCAACGGCAGATATAGATGCAATTACGAGTGGCATAACCCTGGTATTGGTGCTGTACTCGTTTGCTTTCGATTTATCGGGCTCTACATATACAATATCATTTTGTTTAAGGAAGAAGAAAGGCGAATTCATTACATCCTGATTGTTCAGGTTAAGTCTTTTCATTACGCGCTGTCCGTTTTGTTCCCTAATTACCAGCACATTATCGCGCTTGCCGTACACCGTCATATCTCCCGCCAAACCTAAAGCCTGCAAAAGATTAATGTTATCACCCTGCACCGTAAAGTTTGACGGGCGGTTTACTTCGCCAATTACAGTTACTTTAAAATTTACTAACTGGATATCGACTACTGGTTTTTTAACGTATTTATCCAGTTCTCTTGATATGGTATTTTGAGCCTGTTCGATGCTTAAGCCTTCTAACCTTACATTGCCTACTACAGGTAGGTTAATCATACCTTCTTTATTAACCCGGTAACCTTCTATCTTATAGTTGTTCTCGGCGCTGGGTGTTTTAGTATTTACAGCAAACAATACATTCGATTCCTGGTTTAAGCTATTAATGCTTACACTTAAAAGATCGTTCTGCTGTATTTTTACTTCCTGTGATGGTAATTTTTCTTCGCTGGTTTGTTTGGCCAGGTTACTAAAATATACTAAGTCTCTTCTTGGAGCGCAGCCTGTTGCAAGGCAAGTATATATGGCGATAAATAATATTACTTTCTTCATAGCTTAAGTAATCTTTTGGTTTGTAGTTCGATTTATTGAGAACTAAGCTATGCAATAATGCCCCAATGTTTAATAGGCTAAACGGGGTTGTATTTAAATTGTATAATTAACAAACAGCATGCACAGTATTCCAGTAACTGTACGCATTTATTATACAGGATTTGTGAATTTTCTGTCGCAAAAGATGTAAAAAAACAAACGTTTGTTTTGAAGAAAAAAGGGCTGTTTAGATGAAAATTTCAAAAGCAAAAATGTAAAAAACGTCAGAAAATGTTTTAACACTTGAAGAAGCTGTTTAATACTACAACAAACTCCCTTAATTTTTGCTTTTTTTCTATTGTCACTTCAAAATCAGATCAGCGCTGTTGTGATTTTTTGAAATCAGGCCAGGTTAATGTTGCAATTTCAAGGGTTAAAATTTTGATTTTACGGCATTTTCGCAAGGATGTGCAACCGCTTTTACAGCTGCTTAAATAAGTTTTAAAGTATGAAATTTTAGCCATAATGATCAATCAGTGGATGATTTAGCCTTTCGATGCTTGTAAATCGATTAACATTCAGTTTAGTTCAGAAATGCAAAGCCAAATGTTATCCCTAAAACAAGCCAATTGCGCAATGTGCAAACTGTAAACAACGGTATGCAATAAGTGTACAGTGTGGGTTTAAACAAACAATTAGGGCTATTTAATGTATAAATTAGTGATTCACCAAAAACTAAATTATGAAAGTTATTATCTATGGAACAGGAAAAATGGCCGAATTTATTTGCTATTCGTTTATGAACGATAGCCCGTATAATGTTGTGGCCTTTTGTGTCGATGATGCTTATGTACCGCCTGCAGGAAGTACCTTATTAGGCCTACCTATTCTGAGCTTTGCGCAGGTAACAAAAGATTTCCCTCCGGATGCCCATAAAATGCATATTGCCATAGGTAGAAACAATGCCAGGGAAAGCATTTACAATAGAGTAAGCGAAGCTGGTTATCATTTTGCCAATTACATTTCGTCTAAAGCCAATATATGGCCCGATTTGGTATTGGGTCATAATATTTTTATTGATCAATGTTGCGATATACAACCTTTTGTAAGTATCGGAAATAACTGCATGCTCATTGGGTCCAGAATTGGCCATCATTGTATCATTCAGAACAACGTATTGCTATCAGGAAATATCCTGGCAGGAAATGTAACTGTAGGTTATAACTCTTTTTTAGGCATTAATTCTGCCGTGAAAGAAGATGTGCTTATTGGCAGCCACAATATTATTGGTGCAGGGGTTTTTATTAATAAAAATACCGAAGATTACGCCATTATCACCAACGCATCAACACCGCAACGCATAGGCGACTCTAAACGCTTTGTTATGTTTACCAAAACGCAGGATGCAAAACCAGCATAAACAAAGAAAGTCAGGTTTTCTCTAAAACCTGACTTTCTCTTCTATTTTTGGTACGTGGTTAAGATCCCGCTACCAATTAAATTTTCACGCTATTATCAGCACTTCTTTGTAATTGTGCATTAATACGCTTCAACACATCATCAATATCAAAAGGTTTACTAATGTAATCATCAGCAAAAGCATCAATGGCTTTCTGCTCACTGTTATTTTGCGCCGACATTACAATAATCGGAATGTGTTTGGTGAAAATATCTGTTTTTAAATCTTCGCATATTTCTGCGCCGTTACCATCAGGCAGCATCACATCAAGCAGGAAAAGATCGGGCATAGCATCCTGGATATTCTTTTTTAATTCGGCAAATGATGATGAAAGCTGCAATTCAAATCCTTCATCGCTTAACAGAATTTCGATAACGTTTCTGATCTCCTGATCATCTTCTAAAATGTGTATTCGTTTTTTTCCCATGTTCAAATTATAATGTTTTGGTTTAACCGTTAGCATGGCTTTCGCTATACGATAGTAACAGTAACACCCAAACCCTCCAAATGTTTTACAATTTGTTCAGAAATTCCCTTATCGGTTATAATGTGATCAATTTCTTCCAACCCGCATATTTTCCCGAAGCCTCTTTTACCAAATTTGGTCGAATCGGCAAGAACAATTGTTCTTTGCGAAGCGCCAATCATTTTTCTGTTTAAATGAGCTTCCATTGCGTTTGTAGTCGTTAATCCAAAATCCAGATCTATCCCATCTACCCCCAAAAACAGTTTATTAAAATAAAAATCCTGCAAAACCTGTTCGGCATAAGCACCCATTACCGACGATGAACTTTTTCTAAGCAAACCACCCAGCTGAATTACTTCTATGCTTGGCTCGCGCATTAACTCAAGCGCCACATTTAAGGCTGAAGTAACCACAGTTAAATTTGTGGCAGGAGCAATATTTTTGGCAAAATAAAGCACAGTAGTACCCGAAGCTATTACAATCGAATCGTTATCGTTTAACATAGCGGCTGCAGCAATGCCTATTTTGTTTTTTTCAGTTGATTGCAGTTTCTCTTTCTCATTAACAGGTCAACCGTGTAGGGGTTATTTACAGTTGCCCCACCATGTGTTCTGAAAAGCAGGCTTTTATCTTCAAGTAGTTTTAAGTCCTTTCTTATTGTTACAGACGAGACTTTCAGTTCCTTACACAAATCAACCACATTGATGTATTGATCACGTTGCAGGCGACTTAAAATAAACTGATGCCTCTCAGCCAAATTCATCATAGTATATCTAATTAAATCGCTGCAAAATAACAATAAAAACATGCTTTAACATATTTTATATGAATAATTAATAAAATTTTAACCCGCTTATTATATTATTTCGATTATGATTTCTTATAATTGCGTATTGTTTCGTTTTATTATTTTTAAAAACACAACGAAAGCAAAGTAAACATAAGGGTTCGTAATTAAAGGATGAGACCAATGAAGAGATTACATCAACATATACTTGCCGAAAACATCAATTGGGACCTGATTATTATTGGTGGAGGGGCTACCGGTTTAGGTACGGCCTTAGATGCCGCCAGCCGTGGACTTAAAACCTTGCTGGTAGAGCAATCTGATTTCGCAAAAGGAACATCAAGCAGGAGTACCAAGCTCGTGCATGGCGGTGTGCGCTATCTGGCTCAGGGTGATATTGCGCTAGTGAGGCATGCTTTGAAAGAACGCGGACTGTTACAGCAAAATGCCAGACATCTGGTGAATAAAGAAGCATTCCTTATCCCATGCTACAACTGGTTTTCTATACTCAAATATCTGGCTGGATTAACGCTATACGATTGGCTTTCGGGCAAATATAGTTTTGGAAAATCGAAATACTTTTCAAAAAAAGAAACACTAAGTATGATGCCGGGCATCAAGGAAAAGGGCTTGAAAGGAAGTATCAGGTATTACGACGGCAAATTTGATGATGCCCGCTTAGCCATCAATATTGCACAAACGGCTGTCGAAAACGGAGCTGTTTTACTCAACTACACCAAAGTTACCGCGCTATTAAAAAGTGATGGCGATGCAGTTACTGGTATTGAAACCGAAGATATGCTCACCGGAGAAAAAGCCAGACACCACGGCAAAGTGGTAATTAATGCCACAGGTGTTTTTGTTGATGATATCTTACAAATGAATAACCCCAATGCAAAAAAACTGGTACGCCCGAGCCAGGGGGTTCACATTGTGCTGGATAAAAGCTTTTTAAACAGCGAATCTGCACTAATGATTCCGAAAACATCGGATGGAAGAGTATTGTTTGCTGTTCCGTGGCACGAACATTTACTTGTGGGCACAACAGATACACCATTGGATGAACATAACCTTGAACCAAGGGCTTTAAAAGAAGAGGTTGATTTTATTATGGCTACTGCAACCAGTTACTTTAAGCGTAAGCCTTTAGAAACAGATATCCTCAGCGTTTTTTCTGGCTTAAGGCCGCTTGCTGCACCTACAAACAACAGTGGCAACAGCACTAAAGAAATTAGCCGCGATCACAAACTAATGGTATCAGCAAAAGGCTTAATCACCATTACAGGTGGTAAATGGACCACCTACCGCCGTATGGCTGAGGAAACAGTAGACCTCGCCATTTCGCATGCAGGCCTCGAAGCGAAAGCATGTGTAACAGAAAATTTAAAAATCCACGGCAGTACCGATGTTAAAGGAGATCATTATCTTGATACTTTTGGCTCAGACCGGGGTAGAATTGAGGCATTGATACAAGAGAACCCCAATCTGGCGGAGAAACTGCACAAAGATTTCCCTTACACCTGTGCCGAAGTTGTATGGTCGGCAAGGAACGAAATGGCCGAAACCGTAGAAGATATTTTAAGCAGGAGATTACGGATCTTATTTATCGACGCGCAGGCAGCTAAAGATATGGCGCCTAAAGTGGCCTCGCTCCTTGCGCAAGAATTATCAGCTGACGGGGATTGGGAAACAAATCAGATTGAAACTTTTAATACCTTAGCCAACGGTTATATTTATCATTCAATACATAAAACAACCGGAGCGGCTTTAGCCCACTAACCAAATTCTTAATTATGAGCAAATACATCCTGTCTCTCGATCAGGGAACCACAAGTTCGAGAGCAATTATTTTTGATCACAATGGCGACATTACAGCCATTGCACAGCGCGAATTTACACAAATCTATCCCCAGGCAGGCTGGGTAGAGCACGATCCGATGGAAATATGGTCTACACAACTGGCTGTTGTAACCGAGGTAATTGTTAAAGCTGGCTTAACCGTGAGTGATATCGACTCGATTGGGATTACCAACCAGCGCGAAACCACGGTGGTTTGGGATAGGGAGACCGGTATGCCAGTACACAATGCCATTGTATGGCAAGATCGCCGCACTTCTGCTTACTGCGATGAAATAAAAGCTCAGGGCCTATCGGGTAAAATACAGGAAAAAACCGGATTGATTATAGACGCCTATTTTTCGGCCACCAAAGTAAGGTGGATCCTCGAAAATGTAGCAGGTGCCAGAGAAAAAGCCGAAGCTGGTAAACTTGCTTTCGGAACCATTGACAGCTGGCTGATCTGGAAATTAACTGCAGGTGAAAAACATGTTACCGATGTAACCAATGCCTCGCGTACCATGATTTACAACATTCACACTTTAAGCTGGGATGATGAATTACTGGAGCTATTTGGTATTCCGAAACAGCTGTTGCCAACGGTTAAATCATCGAGCGAAATATATGGCGAAACAGCAGGTAAGATTCTGGCGGCTAAAATACCTATTGCAGGGATTGCCGGCGATCAACAATCGGCTTTATTTGGCCAGATGTGTACCGAAGTGGGCATGGTAAAGAACACCTATGGTACCGGCTGTTTTATGTTGATGAATATTGGAACAACACCTAAAATTTCGGAAAACAATTTATTAACCACTATTGCCTGGCAGATTAACGGTGAAGTACAATATGCTTTAGAAGGCAGTATTTTTATTGGCGGCGCTGTAGTACAATGGTTGCGCGATGAAATGGGCTTAATTTCAAAATCGGCTGATGTAGAAACTTTAGCCAAAAAAGTAAAAGATACCGACGGTGTTTACGTAGTGCCAGCCTTTGCTGGTTTAGGTGCGCCACATTGGGACCAGCATGCCCGCGGAACCATTACAGGCTTAACCCGCGGCACCAACAAATCGCATATTGCGCGTGCTGCGCTCGAAAGTATTGCCTACCAAACCATGGATGTTTTAAAAGCAATGGAAGCCGATGCTGGTGTAAACATTGCCGAACTCCGGGTAGATGGTGGCGCTACAGCCAATAACCTTTTAATGCAGTTCCAGGCCGATTTATTGAATTGTAAAGTGATCAGACCAAAAGTAACAGAGGTTACCGCAATTGGTGCAGCGTATCTGGCCGGGCTAGCTACCGGTTTCTGGGAAAACATCGACCAAATCAGATCGCAGTGGAAAATAGACACCACTTTTGTAGCTGAGGAAGGTGTAGACAATACTGCCAGAATAAAAGGCTGGAACAGGGCTGTAAAAGCAGCCAGAGTAAACGCAGAAGACTAAAAATAAGATATTCGCTTAAGTATTTAAAGTATGAACATATATCTCGCAGAATTTATTGGTACCACACTCATGATCCTTTTGGGTAACGGCGTGGTGGCCAATGTTGTACTTAAAGGTACAAAAGGAAACAATGGTGGCTGGATTTCCATTACCACCGCCTGGGCGCTCGCCGTATTTGTTGGTGTAGTAGTAGCCGGGCCGTACAGTGGAGCACACTTAAACCCTATTGTTACTTTGGGCTTAGCCATAGGCAAAGGTTTTAGCTGGTCTTTAGTGCCATTTTATATCCTGTCGCAATTGGCTGGCGCCATGACGGGTTCATTTCTGGTATGGGTAATGTATAAAGATCATTTCGATGCTACCGAAGATGCAGGATTAAAAGCCGCACCTTTTGCCACTGCTCCGGCTATCAGAAATAATGTTTCTAATCTCGTTTCAGAAATTATCGGCACATTCGTGCTCATATTCGTAATCTTTTATTTCACCGATGCGAGTATGGGTACCAAAGAAAATACTACGCCTATTGGCTTAGGTTCGCTTGGCGCTATACCTGTTGCATTTTTGGTTTGGGTAATCGGTTTAGCTTTAGGTGGCACCACAGGTTATGCCATTAATCCGGCCAGGGATTTAGGTCCAAGGATTATTCATGCACTGATTCCAATGAAAGGTAAAGGCAGTAGCGGCTGGGATTATGCCTGGGTGCCGATAGTTGGTCCCGTAGTCGGCTCAACTTTAGCGGCAGTGGTTTACCTGCTCATGCACAAATAAGCCAATCGTCTCGACCGAAGCAAAGCGTAGTGGAGAGATCTTTAATCAGATTTCTCCACTACACGCTAAAGGACGTTCCTCTTCAAAATACGCTCATTACTGAAATGCAGCCTTTCCTACCTGTTCATCGCCCAGGTAAACCCAAATTGCACCTTTCAGGTATTTTGTAAAAGAATCTTTCATATCTGCTAAGGTTACTTTATTAAAGTTAGGCACCATATCTTCTACCAGTGTGTAACTTCCCAGTACTTCAGCCTCTCCCAAATCTTCTACAATTGAGCTTGCACTTTCCTGATGCCTGTAATAACCATCGCGATGGTCTTTTTTCAAAGCATCGAGGTAGCGCTGGCTGTATTTCCCTTCTTTAATGTTGTTGTAAACAGTAACCATAGCCTTAAAGGCTTTCTTGGGTTGCGTGGTACTTACAAACATAGAACTATACGGAATCTGCTGTGTCTTAATGGTAGCACCCGGCGCGTAAGACAAACCTAAACGCGTTCTCAACTCATAGTTCATGCTTCCGCTTAATGCATTAATAATCAACACAAAGGCATGGTAGTCTGAGCTGTTCATGGTGGGTGCATTCATGATGCAACTCATGTAATTGGTGGCAATATCCCGTTGTTCGACTACCAAACGCTCGCCGGTTAACATTTTACGGTCGTAAACTGGAGGTGTATAAGGTTTCCCTTTAAGGTCTTTAAAAGATGCCTGTATTTTTTGTTCCAGAGCTTCTTTGGTAATCTTACCCGCAACAACCAGGAACATTTTATTTTTGTTTAACAACTCGTTATGGTAATAATTACTCACCATTTCGGCGGTAAAGCCACCTACTGTTTTACTGTTGCCCAAAGGGTTAATGCTGTATGGCGAATCTTTAAACATGCTCTCCATGCTCATTTGTTCAACCCTGGTTTCAGGATCAGACTGGCTGTGGTAGATAGCCGATATCATCCGTTCTTTGGTCGTCTGAAATTCAGTTTTATCAAAAGCGGGATTCACCACAGCATCCGAAAACAGTTTCCATCCCTGATCCAGGTATTTGGAAATACAGTTCATGCTGATGGTGCCATAATCTGTTGTAGAAGAACCTGAAATAGCGATTCCATATTCATCCGCCAGTTCCTGATAATCGACTACACTATAATTTTTGGTGCCACAGGTAGCTGCCGATGCTAAAGCCAGGTTTTCTATTCCCGCTTGTTCGGCAGTATAATTCATTACACCTCCTTTAAAAAACATGCTAATACTAACCGTTTCTTTTTCAGTGGGTTTTAAAATCACTTTCAAACCATTAACATCAAATGAAATGGCTTTGGTTTGGGCATTGCTATATTGGAATAATGCCACAAAGGCAATCAAAAATATAATTCTTTTCATGAGATCAGCTTAATTTGTCGATTTAAAAAATGTTTCGGGTTTTACCGTTTTCATACTTGCATTATCCATCATTAAACCAGCGCAATAGGGCTTATCTTTAATGTATTTACATACATAATCGAGCAAATCTTTTCTGGTTACCTTATTTACCTCTTCTTCGTAATGGGTGTAATAATCTATTGAGGCCGACGCCCACCAAAAGGAAAGTAAATGCGCATAATCAGATGTTACCTCTCTCCTTTCAACCTGTTCAATTGATAATAATCTTTTAGCCCGCTCTATCTGCAGATCAGACAAATAATCTTCGTTTGCCCAAAGCGAAATCTGCTTTAACACTTCGTCATAACACTCTTTCACCTTTGCCGGATTTGGGCTAACCATCAGACTGATAGGTCCGGTATATTTCTGCGTATAGTAATTTACATCAGCTTCCTGCGCCAGTCCGGAGTTAATTAAAGCCTGTTTCATCTTCGAACCGTTTTGGTTAACAATAAACGAAAAGACATCAGCTGCGTAGGTTGCCGGGATATCGTTGCGCGTATCGGGCCCATGCCAGCTAAACAGCATATAAGGCACCGGACTTTTATTCGATTCTACCAGATAATAGTCGTTTTTAGTAAGCGGTTTAAATTCAGGAATAGGCCATTTTACAAAAGGATCTACTTTCGAGGGTTTCCAGCCACTAAAAATATAATCAACATAACTAAAGGCATCATCAACCTTTACATCGCCGGCAATAACCAGCACCGAATTGTTTGGCCAGTAATATTTGTTTTTAATCGAATCCATTTTTGAAGGAGTAGCCGACAAAATTACTTCATGGCTGCCGATTACGTTTTTCCGCGAATAGTTTGCACCCCACATGTGGCGCGAGTTCGCTTCCATTAAAGCAAAAACCGGACTCGATTCGTGACGGGTGAACTCGGCATTTACGACTTCGTTTTCGAGTGCCATGTCTTCCTTTATAAACTTCGGGTAGCGGATAGAAGAATTCATCAGGCTTAGGCCAGCCTTTAAATTCGCAGCAGGAAGGGTAAAAAAGTAATTCACAACTTCTTCTCTGGTAGTGGCGTTAGAGTTGATATCCAGATCATTCATCCTGCCGTTAAGGCTTTCAAAATCAGGATAATCTTTGTTTGCCTTAAAGAACAGGTGCTCATATAAATGACTCAGTCCGTTAAATTCGTCTGTTTCGGTAAACGAACCATTTCTACAAGCCATTTCGATGGTAACCAGCGGTACGGTACGATCTACAACAACCAACACCTCCAGGCCGTTAGGTAGCTTTTTGAAGTGCATATTTTCAGCAAGCTTCTTTTGGGCAAAAGCAGAACCCAGACACATCATACATGCGATAACGCTAAATAATCGTGAGAGCATAATTTCAATTAATTTTTTGCGGCAAATAAGCGCAAATCTTTTACTTTATCAAATAATATAATAACAATTTGAAAATAATTTTTAGCCTGGCTATATCCTTAAATTGTTATCGTTTATCGCCGTTATTAATTACCTTTGATAAACATCAGCTTTTAACTGTAAAACCTAACCAAGCATTTTGCAAGAGTACTTCCTCATCGTGGATACTGAAACATCCGGCCTGCCTAAAAACTGGTCGGCTCCCTATGCCAAAGAAAATAACTGGCCGCATATTGTGCAGATTGCTTGGGTAATTTATGATGCAAGCTACCAGGAAGTGAAACGCGAAAACCATTACCTGAGTAATACCGGTTTTGTTATAGATAAGGCTGCACAAAAAATACACAATATAAGCGCCGAATACTTACGGGTGCATGGAGAAGATAAGGAAGAAATTATGCTCAGGTTTTATGCCGATATTAAAGAGTATAAACCATTGGTTGTAGGGCATTTTATTGAACTCGATTACCACATGGTGAGTGTTGAGCTGTTTAGAATGGGCAAAGAAGACGTTTTTAAAGACCTGTCTTTTTTCTGTACCATGAAAGCCAGTGCTTTGTATATTACCGATTCTGTAATCAGCCACTTAAAACTCGATAAGTTTTATACCATATTATTTAATGAGGTACCGGAGAATATGCACAACGCACTATCGGATGCGCTGAGTGCTGCTAAAATATTCTTCCACCTTATAGAAAGCAAAAAAATCAGTTTATCATCGATTTATAGCCAGCAACATAGCTTTAACCGCGAAAAGAAGAAAGCAAAAGCATTTTCATTCAAAAAAATTTTAAAAGGAATTTTTAATGGAAGATAAATTAGCCGACCGCATTTATACAGCCCGTATCGGAGATATCACCTTCAAAAAAATAGTGAGTTGCGATCCAGGTACGCCAATTTTTGAAGCGGCAATTAAAATGGCCGAACAGAAAACCAGCTGCCTTTTTGTTAAAGATGAAGCACAAGGTTATATGGGTTTTGTAACCGACATTACTTTAAGGGATGAAGTTATTGCCAAACAGTTAAATGCAGGCTTAGCGATTGAAACCGTTATGGACAGAAATATCGTAACCATAACACCCGATGCTTATGTTTACGAAGCCATTTTGATGATGTTCAGTAAAAAATCGCGCTATTTGCTGGTAAACGATAACGGCAAATATGTTGGGTTTTTGAGCCGGAACAGATTGTTAAGCGAACAGGCAGAATCTCCTTTGGTTTTTATTCAGTCGGTAAAATCGGCGGTAAATACCAGCGACCTGAAGTTGAAATGGCAAAAAGTGCCTCATATAGTTGCGCAATTACTAAACAGAGGGGTGCATCCCAAAATAGTAAACGAGGTGGTAACTACCATTGCCGATACCATTTCGTTCAAAATTATTGAAGATGTAATTGCCAAACTCGGGCCACCACCGGCAAAATTTGTTTTTATGGTTTTGGGCAGCGAAGGCCGCAAAGAGCTGAGTCTTAAAACCGATCAGGACAATGCGATTATTTACGAAGATACCTCCGAAGATAAACGGGCAGCCGTACGCTCCTACTTTCTCGATCTGGCTACGCAGGTTTCAGACAAGTTGAACTACGTAGGCTTTGTATATTGCGATGGCGATTACATGGCTACCAATCCAAACTGGACACACTCTTTATCGCACTGGAAATACAATTACAAAAACTGGATCGAAGAAGCTTTACCCGAAGCAGCGGTAAAATTTGCAGCTTTTTTTGATTGCAGGGCAATTTATGGCGACTTAAGTATCATGGAAAGCTTAAGGTCTTTTGTGGATGAAGAACTGCAGAAACCGATAGAAAAATTTTATGTCTACCTGGCTAAAAATGCATTGCTGTACGAACCTCCTCTCACCTATTTCAGAAACATCCGCACGCAGAAAATACAGAAGAAAGAGGTTTTCGATATTAAAACCGCTATGACACCCATTGTTGATCTGGCTAGGGTTTACGCCCTGCAGAACAGGATTTTTCAGAAAGAAAATACCGGCGAACGTTTAAAAACGTTAAAAGAACTGGGTGTTTTTACAGAAGAGCAGTTTAACGAACTTTCGCAATCCTATTATTATTTGATGGGTTTGAGGCTTAAACACCAGGCCAATTTAATCATTAACCACCAGGCAGCGCCCAATAACTTTATTGAAATAGATACGCTGACCAAAATTGAAAAGGTAACCCTGGTCGAGATTTTTAAAATAATTCTCAACTTTCAAAGCGGAATCAGAATGAAGTTTACCAATACTTTGGGCTAAAACCGCAACTCTTTCCATGTTATTGCCTAGCATTACCATTCATTAATTGAAGTTAATTTTGTCTTCCTACCCTCCTCTTTACTGCATTTTAAGCAGTTATTATTTCAAATTTTTGCAATAAAAAATTCAGTCATTTTTATTTAAGCACTTCTGCCACAAAAACAAAGCTTAAAAGCCTAATAAATACTACATCACGGAAATAACAGCAAAAACACAAGTTCTTAGAGCTTAATCTGACTGGATAATCAAACGTTTGCGTGTTATAATCATCACATTTTTGATCATCCGAAATAAAAGCTGTAAAAACCGGTAGTTTATGTTTTTCAGGCTCAACTAATAAATGTATTTCGGACAATTATAACACAAACGTTTGCGCTGATATATTTTAACGAAGTATACTTACTGTGTGTAACTTAAGGATTACAAAACAAAGAGAAACTAACTTATTACGCTTCATTTTTTAATTAAATGTGGAGGGATAGCGGCCAGGTTTGGCAAATATTGATGATGTGGTCTTCGTATTTTATGAAGATCAGGACATGTGGCTGAGATCAGCACCTTAAACAAGGCATTTTTAACCAATTGCATATTATCAAATCCTAACCTAAAAATTATCTAATGAAAAAAAACAGTCTACTTTTTGCAGGCCTTGTCTCCGCCTGTCTGTTTGCCTTATCTTGTAAAAAGGCCGAAACCTTACAACCTGAGGAAAAAACGCCTACCTTAAGCCATAAAATGGCTACAGCAAACATTATTACCCAAACCCGTAATGTGAATGTAGTGTATTTTGTGCCAAACGACCTGGATACCTTAGCCGGTTACCGTAAAAGATTAAGTGATCTTTTATTGTGGACTCAGGACTGGTACAAACAGGAAATGAACCGGAATGGTTATGGTAACAAAACTTTCGGTTTGGCCGATGATGGCTCGGGTGGTGTAAAAATCCTAACCATCAGAGGAAGCTTACCAAAAAGCAGTTATCCTTATTCGGGTGGTTCGGGCGCTGTAGCCAGCGAAATAAATGCTTATTTTGCCGCCCACCCTGCTGATAAAACCAGCGATCATACCTTAATTATTATACCAAGGTACTCTATCGGTGCAAATGGTACGCCAAGTGGAGGACCATTTTACGGTACGGGTAAATGGTGTTATGCACTTGATTACGAAGAAATGGATATTGCCAACCTTGGTTTAAGCACAGCTGTAGGTAACCGTTTCAGCGTTTGGTTTGGCGGTATGGTACACGAGCTGGGCCATGGTTTAAATCTGCCGCATAACAGGCAAAAAGTTTCTGAAAACTCTACCCTGGGTATGGCGCTCATGTGGGCTGGTAATGGCACGCTTGGTAAAAGTCCTACGTTTTTAACTGCTGCTGATGCTGCCATTTTAAATGCCAATCAGGTTTTTAACAATAACTCGAATACCTATTACGGTTCGGTTACGACCAACATACCTAAAATTTATGCCAGCTATGATAGCGGTCTTGCATCAATCGTAGTGTCGGGTAAATTTACCTCAACAGGCAATGTAACCAGTATCTTGTATTACAACGATCCAAATGTAGGTAATGAAGGTACAGGTGTAAACAAAGATTACAATGCCATCACCTGGGAGTCGAAAAAGATTGGTACCGACAGCTTTAGGGTGGTAATGCCAATTGCTGATTTACAGGAAAAAGCAGATGGAATTCCTTACGAGCTGAAAGTGAAACTGGTTCATGACAATGGTACAGTAACCGAACAGATTTATGCTTATACTTTTTCGGGAGGTATACCAGTACTAACCTTTTCTACTAAAAACGAGTTAAGTAAAACAGGCTGGAGCATTGCCTCGTTTAGCTCGGAAGAAACCAGTGGCGAAGGCGCTACAAATGGCAGGGCGATTAGATTAATCGACGGAAATGCAAGTACATACTGGCATTCGCGCTGGTCGAGCTCTGCAACTACCTACCCGCATAATGTAGTCATTAATTTAGGTTCTTCGAAAACGGCAACGGGCTTAAGTTTAACCCAAAGAAGTGGTTTAAGCAGGGCCATTAAGAATTTTGAGTTGCTAACCAGTACAGATGGGGTAAACTTTACTTCAGTAAACAATTATGTAGCGCAAAATGCAAATGGCCCGCAGTACTTTGATTTTGGAAGCGCCAAAACCTTTCAGTACTTTAAAATCATAGCCAATTCGGCACAGGATGGCTTACAGTTTGCCAGCTTAGCAGAATTGGGATTATACTAATAGAAAGTATCGTCATTTCGAGCGAAGTATAACGTAGCCGAGAACCACGAAGATGCTCAGCGAAGCTAAATCTATTTAAAGATTGTTCGCAGTTGTGCTCATTAGACGGCTATTGGATGGGAATCTTAAGCATAATGCATTAAGATTCCCTCTTGTAAGGGAATGACGACTTCTATTTTTCTACCACTTAACCCCTACGTTAACTTACTTTTAATTCTTACAATGATATTGATTTTGCTTACAAACTTTTATAACTTTAAGTAAATAGCATTTTAAACCAAATAATTAAAATCAGCACTATGGGAAAATTTGTGATTACTAAAAGGACTAACGGTGAGTATCAGTTTAATCTGAAAGCCGGTAACGGTCAGGTTATTTTAGCGAGCGAAGGCTATGCTGCTAAATCAAGCTGTGAAAACGGAATTGAATCTGTTAAAAAGAATGCTCAGGATGATTCTAAATTTGAAAAGAAAACCTCGAGCAATGGCAAGCATTATTTCAGCTTAAAAGCCACCAATGGACAAATCATAGGCTCTAGCGAAATGTACGAAAGCACAGCGGCAAGAGATAACGGTATTGAATCTGTTCAGAAGAATGCACCGGATGCTGAAACAGACGACCAAAGTTAAGCATACAAAAAAAGGGAACCAATTTGGTTCCCTTTTTTAAATATGATTATCGCCTGAGCGAAAATTTCTATTTTACTGCATCAATTACAGCTTTGAAAGCCTCTGGGTGATTCATTGCTAAATCAGCCAATACTTTACGGTTTAAACCGATTTCTTTTGAAGCTAGTTTACCGATTAATTGAGAGTAAGAAATACCGTGTTGACGTGCACCAGCGTTGATACGTTGGATCCACAATCCGCGGAATTCTCTTTTCTTAACTTTACGGTCACGGTATGCATATTGCAAACCTTTTTCTACTGTGTTTTTAGCAACAGTATAAACCTTACTTCTTGCTCCCCAATAACCTTTGGCTAAATTAAGGATCTTTTTTCTTCTTCTTCTCGAAGCTACTGCGTTTACCGAACGTGGCATGTTGTTGTTGTTTTTTGGTAAGCGGCGTCCAACTAAGGAACTTTAATGCCTGATACCTGGTGAAATTAATGAATTACTTTCCGATGCAAAGCATACGTTTTACGTTACCTGAATCTGCATCTGTTACAATTCCTGCATTTCCAAGCGCACGTTTACGTTTAGTACTCATCTTGGTTAAGATGTGACTTTTGTATGCTTTGTTTCTTTTGATTTTACCTGTTCCAGTAAGCGAAAAACGCTTTTTAGCACTGGAATTGGTTTTCATTTTTGGCATAACCTGTTATTTAATTTATAAAATTGTTTTTATTTTTTTGCTACTTTAGGCGCAACGGTAAGAAACATACGTTTACCTTCTAATTTCGGTAATAACTCTACTTTCCCTACATCTTCCAAAGCCTGGGCAAATTTTAACAATAAAATTTCTCCCTGTTCTTTGTACACAATTGCTCTACCTTTAAAATGCACATAAGCCCTAACTTTCTCGCCGTTCTCTAAAAAGCTTACTGCGTGCTTCAATTTAAACTGGAAATCATGGTCGTTAGTATTCGGACCAAAACGAATCTCCTTAATTACAGTTTGTTTAGCATTAGCTTTAATTTCTTTTTGCTTTTTCTTTTGCTCGTAAACAAATTTACTGTAATCAATAATCCTACAAACCGGTGGTACGGCATTTGGAGAAATCTCTACCAAATCCAATTCCAGTTCATCAGCAAGTGCCAAAGCTTTTGCCAAAGGATAAATCCCCGGTTCAACATTATCGCCAGCTAAACGCACTTCAGGCGATTTTATATACTGATTAATGTTATGCTCTGCTTCTTTTTTCTTAAAAGGTGGACGTGGTCCCCTGTTAAATCCTGGTCTTCCTAATGCCAAATTTGTACTATTTTAATTTAAACTGTTATTTCTTTTCTTAATAAATTGTTGAACTCTTCCAACGTCATTTCGCCTAAATCTCCCTCACCATGTTTACGGACAGAAACTTTTCCTTCTGCCATTTCTTTATCACCGATAATGAGCATGTATGGGATCTTTTTAACTTCCGAATCGCGTATTTTACGACCGATTTTCTCATCGCGAAAGTCAATCAGCCCGCGAATATCGGAATTATTTAGTTCATCTAAAACTTTTTTTGCATAATCTTCATATTTTTCTGAAATAGGAAGAATGATAAATTGCTCTGGACTTAACCATAAAGGGAAATTTCCGGCACAATGTTCAATCAAAACAGCAATAAATCTTTCTAACGAACCAAATGGTGCACGGTGGATCATTACCGGTCTGTGTTTCTGGTTATCGCTACCTGTATACTCCAGTTCGAAACGCTCAGGCAAGTTGTAATCCACCTGAATGGTACCTAACTGCCATTTTCTACCCAAAGCATCTTTGACCATAAAATCAAGCTTAGGACCATAAAAGGCCGCTTCGCCATATTCTACAACTGTATTTAAGCCTTTTTCGGCAGCAGCCTCGATAATTGCAGTTTCAGATAATCTCCAGTTTTCATCAGAACCAATGTATTTCGCTTTATTTTCAGGATCTCTTAAAGAAACTTGTGCAGTATAATTTTCGAAACCCAGCGATTTGAATACATAAAGTACCAGATCAATTACTTTCTTAAACTCATCTTTTACCTGCTCTGGCATACAGAACAAGTGCGCATCATCCTGAGTAAAGCCACGCACGCGGGTTAAACCATGTAATTCGCCACTTTGTTCGTAACGGTATACAGTACCAAACTCTGCAAAACGAACCGGAAGATCTTTGTAAGAACGCGGTTTTGTTTTATAAATCTCGCAGTGGTGCGGGCAGTTCATTGGTTTTAAGAAGAACTCCTCTCCTTCCTGCGGGGTTTTAATTGGCTGGAACGAATCTTTACCATATTTTTCCCAGTGACCAGAAGTTACATACAGGTTTTTATGGCCGATATGTGGGGTAACCACTTGCTCGTAACCTGCTTTAGCTTGTGCCTTGGTTAAGAAATTAACCAAACGCTCGCGCAAAGCAGTTCCTTTTGGTAACCACAATGGTAGACCCATGCCCACCTTTTCTGAGAAAGCAAACAATTCGAGCTCTTTACCCAATTTACGGTGATCGCGTTTTTTAGCTTCCTCAATCATTAAAAGATATTCAGTAAGCTCGCTAGCCTTCGGGAAAGTTACGCCATATATACGGGTTAACTGTTTTTTTGTTTCATCGCCACGCCAGTAAGCACCAGCTACATTCATCAGTTTTACGGCCTTTACAAAACCAGTATTAGGAATGTGTGGACCACGGCATAAATCGGTAAAAGAGCCTTGGGTATAGAAAGTAATTTTTCCATCCTCCAAACCATCAATTAAATCGAGTTTATACTCATCACCTTTCTCGGTGAAATATTTGATTGCATCGGCTTTACTTACACTTTCGCGCACAAAAGTTTCTTTTTGCTTAGCCAGTTCAATCATTTTGGTTTCAATGGCTTTGAAATCGTCCGACGAGAATTCTTTATCTCCAAAATCTACGTCGTAATAAAAACCGGTTTCAATTGCGGGGCCAATACCAAATTTAGTTCCCGGATAAAGTGCTTCTAACGCTTCAGCCATTAAGTGGGCAGATGAATGCCAGAAAGTTGACTTTCCTTCTGAATCGTTCCAGGTTAACAATTTCACTGATGAATCAGATTCAATTGGTCTTGTTGAATCCCAAACCTCGCCGTTAACCTCAGCAGCTAACACGTTACGGGCTAAACCCTCAGAAATTGACAATGCAATTTGGTGGGCAGAAGTGTCCTTTTCGTACTGACGAACAGAACCGTCAGGTAAAGTAATGTTAATCATCTACAACTATGATTTAAAGTTTAATTAAAATATTTTAAAAGATCACTTACAATGTGATACTAATTTGCTGCAAATATAGGGTTTTTCTGGTCAAAAAGCAAGATTTAGTTGAATTGCAGTATGATACCACGGAGATTCTGTGTTGATATCCAAATTAATTTTTAATTTTGTAGTTCAAGGCAGCTCTAAGCTAGCTTCATTAGGGCAGTTCATTTTTAATGGCTGCTCTAACAATTTACTTCGTTTTCCACCTCAATCTTACTATAGTTACTATCAAAGCACTTCTCGGTTTTGTATATGGTATATATAAGTCCGAGTATTTTTCTTTGAACCGCTACTACTGCTTTCATTTTTATGCCGTGTTTGGACACAAGACGTACAAACACAGCTTTATGTTGCTGGTTATGCCTTATTGCTGTTAGGGCTGGCATATGCATTGCCTTCCTTAAATGTCTGTTCCCTCTTTTGGATATTTTCGGTTTCCCTTTTACAGAGGTTCCCGAGTCTTTGACCCTTACATCAAGTCCACTATAGCCTACCAGCTGTTTTTTGTTTTTTATCAGTTCAAACCCATTGGTTTCAGCAAGGGTAATCAAAGCTGTTAGCTTACCCACGCCAGGGATTGATGTGATATGATCTACTTTGCGAACAAGCTCTGAATCTTCTTTTAACGTTTTAGACAGTTCGTTTCTGATTTCCAGTTCCTGTTTATTGATTAGCTGGATACGTTTGGATATCCTTTTTATACTGCTCTGGTTAGGGAATCGCTCCACCAGCTCGGCATGAAGCTGGTTTTTCAAAACCGTTCTATCCGTAATTAGCTGGTCTCTTTCACGGGTAAGCTGTTTAAGCTTCCTGAATATCTTTTTGGGTTGCTGCCAGTCTTCAAGCTTCCGCTCTAGTCCAAACTGGCATATCGCCTGTGAAGCGGTCTTGTCAGTAATAGTCCTTACATCAAGTGTTTTAAAGTAATTGCTGATCTTGTTTGGAAGTACAATACTCAGGCGCTTGTCCTGATCTGAAAGATAATAAGCCAAATGTTCATGATAAACACCGGTGGCTTCCATCACGTACCGAACATCAACATTTTTTACAGTCTTTTTATCCACCCAGGAGCTAAGGCTGCTAAAACCGTTTGAAGTATTTGAAAATATTTTATAGGCGTATATCTCAACACCTGTGTCATGGCTCATTCTCCCAAGTGACACTACCAGTTCCTTTTGCGCCACATCAATACCTACAACCTGTTTTACAATAGATGACATAATTCTTTATTTAATTAGTAAAAGTGAATTGCCCTCCTTCATCTTTTCTCCTGGTTGGATATCCTGGCTATACTTCAAAATAAATACGCCTTACATTCTGTTCAGATTCTAAAAGGCAAAAAAGAGTGAGGCAATATCTCCGTGAGAACATACTATAAGAAGTTGTTTGGGCACAAATCAACTCTCACTCTTTTTCACTTAAATATGTTAAATTTATTATTTTTAAATTTCACAACAAACATAGGAGGCACAGATTAACAGTTTTTTTTCTAAAATCTCAGATTGTTGTCAGGCTTAGCGGAGTCAAAGCGCAATAAAACGCCACGGAGGCACAGATTAACACGGAGCTACGTTTCTATTTTATACGCTTTAATGTACTGATATGCCTTATATGGTTACCATTAAGCAGCACGCAAAAATTTATCCTTCAAATATTTACGCAATGGTGCATCTACAAACCGCATAGTGAGATAAGCCAAAACAATTAAAAGTATTACCGAAACCGGGATAACGCCGAAAAGCATCATGCCTGTTGGTTTCACCACGGCTACATAGGTTAAGTAAATCCAAACAAAAGGATAATGCGTCATGTAAAGCGGATAAGATATTTCTCCTGATAATTTACATACATTTTTTAAAGCGGGGTTTAGCACAGCACCTGCACCAAGTGATACCAGTAATGGAAAATAGAGGATTACAATTATTGGCTCGGTAATCCAGTTGTACTGATCGCGGTAAGGAAATAAAAACGCAAGCAGCAACAATATGCTAACTCCTATAAAACCAAGTTTATTTTTGATAATCCAGTTGAAGCGATAAACCATCATCCCTGCCAGAAAAGAGAAAAGTACCCTTGCACCACCATCAAAGAAATTTTGACCTCCCCAGCCTCCACTTACATTGGTATGGATAATAGCGATATAGCAAATGCAGGCTGCTCCTATTATGGTTAATACGGTTAGTATTTGTTTGCTTAGCTTGAAGAGGATGAGGATATAAAATATATTGGCAATATACTCCCAAAATAACGACCATGCAGGAGCATTGAGGCAAAATAAATTGGTATAACGCTCTGGCATTGCGGGATAAGGGATTAAAAATGCAGAAGCTAAAAACAGTAAAAAAGTTTTTCCAAATCCGTAAATGGCATAAAAATCACTATAAGGATCAAAAAGGAAAGTTAGCAGTCCCAGTACAGAACCAATTAGCACCAGGGGATGTAAACGGATTAACCGCAGTTTAATGAACTGCATTAAAGTGATATGTTCTGCTCTGCTATCGTAAGCATAAGCAATTACAAAACCCGATAAGCAGAAAAAGAAATCGACAGCCAAAAAGCCATGTGAAAGAAAATTCTTGTTATAGTCGGTAATGGCAATCTCCATAAAGTGGTAAATAACCACAATAATGGCGGCCACGCCCCTTAATCCATCTAAAATTTCGAAATGTTGTTTGGTATTGAGAAGATTCGTTCTGTTTTCTGCTGTAATCACTTTGGTTAGGTTATATCTGAGCCCAATAATAGGAAATATGTCAGTATTACAATTAATCTCTTCAAAAATGATACAAAAAAAGCCTGCCCCATAAATGGAACAGGCTGCTATGTTTCGTTGTTTGTATGCGTTTAATTGCCGCCGCCGCCAAATACTCTTACCTGGCCGGCACCGCCACCGGGTCTGTTTTGTCTAAAACGTTTCATCATGTTATCCATTTTAGTTTTGTACTCTTCAGCGGTAATCAATTTTGCTTTTTTGGGTGCAGTTACATCTTTAGCACTCACGTTTCTATACTCGATACTTTTAGCAATTGAGCTGTTTCCTCTGCCTTCAATCGCTAAAACTGCACCTTCGGTCCACATGTTTGGATTAGGTGAAAAATCGAAGCCTAAATCGTTGGTGTACCAGATTTTAGTTTCTTCAACCACGTTTTTATCCATATCTAAAATCTTAATGGCTCTGGTTGATCTTACAATAGCCTGGTGACAGGTAAAGCCTAAAATCTGTTTAGTAGAATCAGTTTTAACCACTTCAATTTTTGGAGCCGGAGCAGGTTTTGCTTTAGCAGTATCGTTAGGATTACCGCCTCCCATTCTGAACGAAGAAATTGGTCCGGAACTGGCAAGGGTTAGCTTGCTTGGCATATAATAAGTAGTATCGTTCAGGTCGAAAACTTCGGTTAAACCTTTATCTGCGAAAGTATAGTAGTATTCGCGGTTACCGCCACCACCACCAAAACGCATCATCATCCGGCCCATGCCACCGCCACCGCCACCTGCACCATTGCTATCCTCGGTTTCTTCAACCGGCATATAGCTCGCATTGGTTGCGGTGAATAATAACTCAAAATTGCTTTTGCTTGATGAAGGCATTCTGGCTTTCATCTGATCAGTTAACTGAATACCATTGGCAGATGCCATAGCAGCAGGATCGATCGTGTTTTCGAATTGTATAGCTCCTGAAGTTTTTTTCTTTTGCGCGTTTGCAACCGACGCAATCGATAAAACGCCCAATAAAGCGATGAATATTTTTTTCATTTTGTTTTGAATTTGTTAGTTAGAGTTTAAAGCCTTTAAAAGGTTTAACAAAGGTATTTTAGATTTAACGTAAAGCTTGTTAAAAAGTGTTAATTAAAACAATAAGATTAACTAAACGAGCGCTTTAATGGCCATAAATGCTCCTTGTAATTTATTTTTTACAAACGCTTTTACATAAAAAAACCTATCAGGTTTTTAAAATCTGATAGGTTTGGAGTTAGTATTCTGTACTTTCCAGCCAGCCATTGCAGAGTACATCGGCAATGTGCATGGTTTTTATGGGTAGATTGTTTTTATCGATATAGCCCTGAAGATGTAAAAGGCACGATAAATCAGTCGAAATGATATAATCGGCCCCTTGCGCAATGGCGTGGTTTACCTTTTGCTCGGCCATTGCCGAAGAAATGGCATCGAATTTAACCGCAAAGGTACCGCCAAAGCCACAGCACATGTCGGTATCTTCCATCTCAATCATTTCTAAGCCATGTACTTTTGAAAGCAACTGACGGGGTTCATCTTTAATTTTACACTCGCGTAAAGCACTGCATGAATCATGATAAACAGCCTTTCCTTCAAGTTCGGCCCCGAAATAATCTTTCTTAGCTACTTTAACCAGGAAATCGGAAAGTTCCCAGATATTCGATTGTAAGCTCCGGCATTTATTATGTACAATGGTATTGGTAAACAAGTCGTTATAACCACCTTTTATCATACCTACACAAGAAGCTGATGGTGCTACCACATAGGTGTTCTCGGTAAAATCATTCAGGAATTTTGCGCCCACTTCCTTTGCCTCATCCCAGTAACCTGCGTTATAGGCTGGTTGTCCACAGCAGGTTTGTTTTGAATTGTAGCTGACCTCACAACCCGATTTCTCTAACAATCTAAGGGTATTAAAAGCGGTTTCAGGATATAACTGATCTACAAAACAGGGCACAAATAATTCTACTTTCATCATATTCTTTAGCCTACAAACTTACAATTTTGGTGCTTCTTTGCGTTCGATTTTTTTCAAAACAAACAAAAGGATTAAACCAATAATGAAAAACGATGCCAGGGCGATAATAGAATAACGGATATTGCCAGTGATTTCTTCTATGTAAGCAAAACTAAATAAGCCGATTACAATGGCCAGTTTCTCGGTAACATCATAAAAACTAAAGAATGATGTCGTATCCTGCGTGTCAACAGGTAAATATTTAGAATAAGTAGAACGCGATAAAGACTGGATTCCACCCATAATTAAACCCACAATAGCTGAAAGTGAATAAAACTGATACTCAGTAGTGATGTAATAACCGTATACGCAGCAGCCAATCCAAACCAGTACAACCATAATCAGCACATTTACGTTACCAATCTTTTTGGCCAGGTAAGACATGAGCATAGCGCCCGGAATGGCTACCAGTTGGATAATCAGGATTACAGCAATCAGTTTAGCTGTGCCCAGTTTCAATGTTTTTTCGGCAAAGCCTGCAGCTGCCAGCATAATGGTTTGCACTCCCATCGAGTAGAAAAAGAAAGAAAACAGAAAGCCTTTCAATTTTTCAATCTGTTTAAGCTGTCCCCAAACTTTTGTTAATTCGCTAAATCCGTCTTTAATGATATTGGTTTTAACCCTATCAGCTTGCGGGGTTCCATTAGGCAGTGCCGAAAAAGGAATCTGCGAAAAGGCAATCCACCATACACCAACCAGCAAAAACGATAAACGCGGAGGAAAAGAAGCATCGGTAATACCAAACCATTCGGGTTTTAGCACAAACAAAAAGCAAATTAACTGCAACAGCACCGACCCTATATAACCGTAAGAAAATCCTTGTGCACTTACACGGTCCTGGTGTTCTTCAGAAGCGATTTCGGGCAGGTAAGAATTACTGAACAAAACCCCACCAATATAGCCCATAGCTGCTAAGGCAAACAGGATGATACTCATTTCGAGGGTATCTAGCTTAAAGAAATACAAGCCAATACAGGCCAATCCACCCATGTAGGTAAAGAATTTCATAAACGACTTCTTATTCCCCCTTCTGTCGGCAATTGATGATAAAATAGGTAAAGCCAGCGCCATAATCAGATAAGCGAAAGACAGCGCATAGTTAGATAGCGAAGTATTAACATAAGTGCGGCCGAAGAAGGTTACCTTATCACCATGTTCTTTAGTGGTAGTAATAATGGTGTAATAAGCAGGAAAAATAGTTGAGGTAATAACCAGGTTATAGGCAGAGTTTGCCCAATCGAAGAAAGCCCATGAGCGGATGGTTTTCTTATTGTTTTTTTCTATCATTTAGTTTTAAGGAGGTTAACTATTTAATCGGTTAACATGTTAATTGTAATTTTGCCAAATTGTTTAATGGGATAAATGATACAATTAACCATTTTTAACCTGCTAAAGATAATACTTCTTCCCATCAGTTTTGATCTTCCCTGCGTCTAATAATTCGCGGATAATTTCGATGCGTTCATTTTCAACGCCATTTTTGATATTTTTCACCAAATCATCGAGCACCAGTGCCTCTTGTTGCAGCAGCGAAATGATTTCAAATTCTATTTCATCAAGCAGCTGACTTTGGTTCTCTGCCCTTTTTTCGGCCAGGCAAACATCACACACGCCACATTTAGCAGCATTTTGTTCATCAAAATACTCAAGAAGCTGTATATTTCTGCAAATGTTAGAGGAAGCATATTTAACTACTGCATTGATTTGTTTGTGCAAAATTTCTTTCCTTAAACCCAGATATTTTACATCCAGATCGAAATGATCCATATCTACCCGTGCGCGGATATATTGCAATTGTGGCTGATCAGTTTGTTGGATATAGGTAAGCAGTTCCAGCGTCTGCAGTTTGTTTAATAAAGCAATAACATCACGATAAGATAAACCGGTTCGCTTGGCTACATCTGCCTCATTTATTTTTACAAAACCATCAAAAGCGCCACCATGCGAACGCAATATCGTTTTAATGACGCCATCGTAAGCCCTATTTTCGATCTGGAAACGGTAAATATCTTCATGACTGGCAATAAACATGATGCGCGAAGGCAAAAACACACTTTCAGAAAGGGTCAGGTAATTATCATGTTCCAGGAATTTTAAACCGGAAATTGTTTTTAAAATACTAATATTAAACCGTTTGCAAAAATCAGCTAAATCAAAAGAAAAGGTAAGTCCCTCTCCTGCTCCAAAAGCCAGCTGAAAGTAATTACCCAGGTAATGGTATATTTTTCTAATCTCATCGGGTGTTGGAAAACTATCCAGGTACCGTGATTCGAGACTCATCACGTCAGACTGGTTGGCCAGCAGCACTGCATAACTCCGTTTTTTGTCGCGACCAGCCCGGCCAGCTTCCTGATAATAAGCTTCCAAACTTTCCGGCAGGTCTAAATGCACTACAGTCCGCACATCGGCTTTGTCTATCCCCATACCAAAGGCATTGGTAGCCACCATGATCCGGGTTTTGTTTTGCTTCCAATCTTCCTGTTTCTGAAACCGGATATCTCTTTCCAGGCCTGCATGATAATAATCGGCCTTGATTTGATTACGGTTTAAAAAATTAGATACTTCGGCAGTTTCCCTGCGATTGCGTACGTAAACCAGGCCTGTGCCTTTTACATTGCTGCAAATATCAATCAGTTTTTTGTATTTATCTTCGTTGCCAAAAACCACATAGCTTAAATTCTCGCGGGCAAAGCTTTTAATAAAAACCTGCGGATCTTTCATCTCGAGCTTGGCCACAATATCCTCACGTACAAAGGCTGTTGCTGTAGCTGTTAATGCCAGTACCGGAACATTCGGATGGATTTCGCGGAGTTTGGCCAATTGTTGGTATGGTGGCCTGAAATCATATCCCCACTGCGAAATGCAATGGGCCTCGTCAACAGCGATCAGGTTCACATTCATGTAAGAAATCCTTACCCGAACCAAGTCAGAAAGCAATCTTTCGGGTGATAGATAGAGGAACTTAATCTTGCCATAAATACAGTTATCCAGCAAAATATCGATTTCTCGTTTGCCCATACCTGCATAAATGGCAATCGCTTCGATCCCTTTTGCTTTCAGGTTTTCTACCTGATCTTTCATCAGGGCAATTAATGGCGAAACCACAATACAGATCCCTTCTTTTACCAGTGCCGGCACCTGAAAACAAATCGATTTCCCCCCTCCTGTTGGTAAAAGCGCCAGGCTATCTTTCCCTTCTAAAACCGAAGCAATAATGTCTTCCTGCAGTGGCCTGAAAGCCTGGTATCCCCAATATTTTTGTAAAATGTCTATTGCTGTCATAAATCGGCGATACCAAAACTATAAAAAAGCTATTGATATTGCCTAAATTGCGGCACAATTAATCAAAAATTTGATGAAGCACCTTTATTTTCTCTCTGCCCTCACCCTAATGTTTTTAAGTTCGAATGCCCAGGAAAAAAAATGGGATATTGAAAAATACCAGGGAACAACTAAAAACTTTACTTTAAATACCGACGAAGGCACCTGGATGAACCTCGACGTAAGCACAGACGGACAGGAAATTGTTTTCGACTTACTGGGCGATATTTATGTAATGCCCATTTCGGGAGGTGTAGCTAAGCTGATTAGTGGCGGTATTGCCTGGGATGTTCAGCCACGTTTTAGTCCGAATGGAAAATACATTTCGTATACCAGCGATAAAAGTGGTGGCGATAACATCTGGATCATGAACCGTGACGGATCGGGCAAGAAACAGATCACAAAAGAAAGCTTCAGGTTATTGAACAATGCTACCTGGATGCCTAACAGCGAATATGTTGTAGCCAGAAAGCACTTTACCGCCGGCCGTTCTTTGGGTGCAGGCGAAATGTGGATGTATAGCATTAACGGCGGCGACGGCGTACAGTTAACCAAACGTAAAAACGATCAGCAGGATGCAGGTGAGCCGAATGTTTCGCCCGATGGAAAATATGTTTACTTTAGTGAAGATGTAAGCCCCGGCCCAAATTTCGAATACAGCAAAGATCCTAACGGGACAATTTATGCCATCCGTCAACTGGATTTAACTACCGGCAAATTAAATACTTTGATTAATGAGCAAGGCGGTGCATGTCGCCCGCAAACTTCGCCGGATGGAAACCTGATAGCCTTTGTGAAACGCGTAAGGTTAAAATCTACCTTATATGTACAAAACCTTAAAACTGGCGAGGAATGGCCGGTAAGCGAAGAACTATCGCACGATCAGCAGGAAACCTGGGCTATTTTTGGTGTTTATCCAAATTTTGCGTGGACACCCGATAGCAAAAGCCTGATCTATTATGCTAAAGGCAAAATCAGGAAAACCGAAATCGGCACATTAATTAACAGTACCATTCCTTTTCAGGCCAACACCATACAGACGGTACAAAAAGCATTACATTTTGAGCAACAGGTTTTTAGTAATGAATTTTCGGCAAAAATGCTGAGACAGCTTACTACATCTCCAGATGGAAAAATAATAATTTTTAACGCTGCCGGGTACCTTTACAAACAAGAACTACCAACGGGAACACCTGAAAGGTTAACCAATGGTTTGGATTTTGAATTTGAACCAGCATTTAGTCCTGATGGTAAATATATTGTATATACCACCTGGAGCGATGAACTGAGGGGAGCAATTAAACGAACAGATGTAAAATCGGGCAAAACCATTACTTTAAGTGATGAAAAAGGCTTTTATTATTCACCACAATACTCGACCAAAGGCGATAAAATTGTTTTCAGAAAAGGAAGCGGTAACGATGTTTTAGGTTATAATTATGGCCGCGGAACCGGCATTTTTATGATGGCCGCCAATGGAGGTGCCAAAACTTTGGTATCAGAAAATGGCATCCGTCCACAGTTTAACAATACCGATACACGGATTTATTTCCAGAGCTATGCCGATGGTAAAAAAGCGCTGAAGAGTATCGATTTAAACGGTGCCAATGAGCGTACGCATTTCACTTCTCAATATGCAAACCAGTTCGTGATTAGTCCGGATAACAAATGGCTGGCTTTTAACGAGCTGTTTAATGTGTACATCACACCGATGATTAACATTGGCGCTGCTCAGGATGCTTCGGCAGGAAACAAAGCCATTCCGGTAACCAAAGTTACTACCGATGGCGGTACCTATATTCAATGGAGTGCCGATAGTAAAATACTACACTGGACACTGGGGCCAAAATATTATACCATTGATGTAAACAGTGCTTTCAACTTTGATGGCAGCACACCAAAAACCCAGGCTACATCAACCGATATTAACCTGGTGCTTAAATCGGATTTGCCAACCGGAATTGTGGCTTTAAAAGGTGCCCGTATCATTTCGATGAAAGGTGAAGAAGTAATCGAAAACGGAACAATCCTGACCGATGGTAATAAAATAACCGCCATTGGCAAAGTTGATGCTGTAACTATACCAGCTAACGCCAAGGTTATTGATGTAAATGGCAAAACAATTATGCCGGGCATTATTGATGTGCATGCACATTTGCGTACCAGCCCTGATGGGGTTACCCCGCAAAACGACTGGAGCTACATGGCTAACCTGGCATTTGGTGTTACCACTTCACACGATCCATCGAGCAATACAGAAATGGTTTTTAGCCAGAGCGAAATGCTTAAAGCCGGCCGTATGGTTGGGCCAAGGGTATACTCTACCGGTTCGATTTTATATGGTGCTGATGGCGATTTTAAAGTGGTAATTAATAGTCTGGACGATGCACTGGCCAATTTACGCAGGTTAAAGGCTGTAGGTGCTTTCTCGGTAAAATCGTACAATCAACCCCGTCGTGAGCAACGCCAGCAGATTTTAGAAGCAGCCCGGCAATTAAATATGGAAGTGGTTCCCGAAGGTGGTTCTACTTTCTTTACCAATATGAATATGGTTGCCGATGGCCACACTGGAATTGAGCACAGTATCCCTGTTTTACCGGTTTATAAAGATGTAACCACGTTATGGAATAATACAGAAGTGGGTTACACTCCTACTTTAATTGTAGCTTACGGAGGTCAGTGGGGCGAAAATTACTGGTACGACAGAACCAATGTTTGGGAAAACGAAAAGTTAATGACCTACACGCCACGCTCGATTATTGATGCAAGAGCCCGTCGCCGGACTACATCAGAGTACAGCGACTACAACCACATCGATATTGCAAAAGCTACTAAACAGATTGCAGATGGCGGTACCAAAGTTAATTTAGGTGCGCATGGCCAAATCCAGGGACTTGGTGCACATTGGGAGCTTTGGATGCTGGTACAAGGTGGATTCTCACCTTTACAGGCCATTAAAGCGGCTACCTTGAATGGTGCACATTATTTAGGAATGGATAAGGAAATCGGATCATTAGAGGTAGGTAAGCTTGCTGATATGGTTATTATGGATGCCAACCCGCTTGATGATATCCGCAATTCGGAGAAAATTAAGTATGTGATGATTAACGGTCGCCTTTATGATAGTGCAACCATGAACGAAGTAGGTACCAGAGAGAAATTAAGAGGCAAATTGTGGTTCGAAAATACCAGAGGAAATGGCTTCATTATTCCAACAGGAGATTCAGAAACCTGGACATTCACTGTTCCGCATTGTGATTAATATATAAACACCATGTAAGACATTTAAGTCAATAGCAGATTTGAGCTTATAAGTCTTACATGGTAAATTATCCCTCATATATGAAACCCAACAAAGTATACAATATTGCCTCAATAACCTTTCTGGTTTTAGGATGCCTCGTATTTACTTATGATGGCTATAGTTTATTGGGGATTTCGACAGTAAACCTTTTTCTGGCCTTAATGGTTATGGCTTATGCCAGTTCTTTTATTGCTTTAATGAAAGACCGCAAATCGGTTATTTCGTGGCTGTTGTTGATTTTAAATTCCATCATTGTTATCTGCATCATTTATTTCTTAACGCATTTTAAAATGAAGATGTAGTATCTTCATTTCATTAAATACTACCCTAAATGAAGATGGTGCATTGGTCGGTGAGGACACCAAGCAGTAGCGTAATACATCATATTAGGCGATTAAATCACCCGGCTACTTTCAGACGCGTTACAAACGAGCGTGAGCATATAGGTCTAAACCAACTACTTACAAAACCAATAAACCGTATTCCCTTAATGTATTAATGGGTTTAGAGTACCAGAACAATTCGAAGTTTTCCATTTCACGCTCAAAATCGGATTTAATATCCTGAAAAGTGCTTACGCCCTCGTTTGTGATAGCAATTTTGGTTAAAATACTGGCGAGCCATTCGCCTTCATTTTTATTGGCCTGTACGGTAAAGGTTTCCTTTTTATCGTGAAAAGTTAGCGAGGCCAACTCCCAGGTATTTCCCTTTTTCGATTTGGTAAAATAATCTACCTCCGGTTTGCCTCCTATCCAAACCACTTTGGCTGTTGGCTTGGTATTAAAATTTTGATCATCGTTTAAGGCCCTTTCAATAAAATCAGCTGAAATTTTGGTTCTCGGAATCTTAAAATCAAACCAGTCCTGCAGTTCGTAATCGAAGCAGATGCCATGCATAAAATTGAACAACGATTTCTTTAAGCCGAAACTGAATTTGTTGTGATCGATGCCAGTTTTATCGGTATAGTTAATGTCGTTATTGGCAAAAGTACCAATCGCTTCAGTTTCTTTTACTACACCAAATTTTTCGGGGTACATTCCTACAGGGCTATGGGCCGTCATGGCAAACTGGTGCCAGAAACCCGATTGCAATACACCGGCTTCAAAAAGTTGCCGTACCATCTCCAGGCTATCGACGGTTTCCTGTACGGTTTGCGTCGGGTAACCGTACATTAAATAGGCATGAACCATAATGCCAGCCTCAGTAAAGTTGCGGGTTACCTTGGCCACCTGCTCTACAGTTACACCTTTATCAATGAGTTTCAGTAAACGATCTGATGCAACTTCTAATCCACCCGAAACGGCAATGCAACCCGAAGCCTTTAACAGCTGGCATAAATCGCGGGTAAAGCTTTTTTCGAAACGGATATTCGTCCACCAGGTTACAGCAAGTTTTCTCCTGATAATTTCGAGCGCTACCTCCCTCATTAAAGCTGGTGGAGCAGCCTCATCTACAAAATGGAAACCGTTTTGCCCGGTTTTTTGGTAAAGATCCTCTATCCTATCTACAATCAGTTTCGCCGCCACAGGCTCGTAAACCTTAATATAATCTAAAGAAATATCGCAAAAAGTACATTTGCCCCAATAGCAGCCATGTGCCATGGTCAGCTTGTTCCATCGGCCATCGCTCCACATGCGGTGCATTGGGTTTACGATTTCGATCACCGAAATATATTGATCGAGCAACAGATCACTATAATCTGGCGTGCCTACATCGGCCTGTTTGTAGTCGTTTCTGAAAGCATCATTACGGTAAACTACTTTTTCTTCCTCAAGCAGGAACGTTCTTTTGTAAAAGTGGGCTTCGGCCGGAATTGGATGGGTAATATTATGATACAACAGTTCGATTGGTAATTCACCGTCGTCTAAAGTGATATAGTCGAAAAACTCGAAAACGCGTGCATCCGAAAGCGATCTGAGCTCGGTATTGGGGAAACCGCCGCCCATCGAAATTTTAATTTCGGGATGATTGGCCTTAACCCATTGGGCACAGCGGAAAGCACTGTACAAATTGCCCGGAAAAGGAACTGAAATCAGGAACAGCCTCGGATCAACAGCTTCAATCTTCTCTTTTAATATCGAAATCAGGATCTGATCGATATAGGTTGGTGCCTGTGCTAAAGCTCCATACAATTCATCGAAAGAATTGGCACTTCTACCCAAACGCTCAGCGTAACGGCTGAAGCCAAAATTTTCGTCAACACATGCTACAATGTAATCGGATATATCTTCGAGATATAGCGTAGCGAGGTGCTTGGCTTTATCTTGTGTACCCATGGCACCAAAAGCCCAATCAAGTTCTTCTAATTGCGAAAAGCGCGAAGCTTGTGGTAGAAAATCATCGCTGCAGATTTGTAAAGCCAGGGTTGGATTTTTACCCTGCAAAAAGGCTATCACCGCATCAATTGTTTTTAAATATTCATCCTGCAGAGCAAAAATTCGTTTTTCATTGTCACTTTTGGGTTTGCCATTATCAACTAAAAACAAATCCTGCAGTCCCTTTTTCGAAAACAGTTTCAAAATAACTTCAATGCCTAAATCGGCCTGTGTAGAAGTGATGTTTTTGGTATTCAGAAATCCTTTAATATACGCCGTGGCTGGATAAGGGGTATTCAGTTGGGTAAATGGCGGCGTAACAACAAAAAGTTCTGTTTTCAAAAGAGAAAGGATTAAAATGCAAAAGTAAGGGATTTTTAGCAGTTTAATTATGCTAAATCCTACAATCGTTACCCTGTGTTTATTTAAAGATGAATTATTTTGTGATTTCTTTTCTATATCATCATAATTATTCTCCCCTGAATTAAATGATGAAGCTGTATAATGGATGTTTTCCATCAACCATGGCCTTTTCAAAACGCAATTAAAACCTGTTGAATCTGTGAATCATAAACTAAAAGCCCAAGTCAAGCGTTTTATACCTACATCAACGCCTTTTGCTTAATGAGATTTTTGCCCTTACTCCTGTCGCTGCTTTTTGTTCAAGTTACATTAGCTCAAAAAAACTTTCTTTTCCCGAAAGTTAAAGTACAGGGAAATGCTGTTACGCAGCTTACACCGCAGAACTGGACACTAATTGAAAGTGCAAGCGGTGATTTAAATAACGATGCTACAGATGATCTGGCATTGATTTTCGAATCTAACCAGATCATTGATGAAACACGAACCTACGGTGATAACCATTCGGACATTATCAAAGAAACCCAGAAACCACGCATTTTAGCCATTTATTTCAGGGATAAAGCCAGTGGCGATTATAAACTATCGGCACAAAACAACGATTTTATTCTGCGCTCAGAGGAAGGTGGCAAAGTTGGCGATCCACTGCAGCAAATGGCGATTAAAGATCAGCAGCTATTTTTAAGGTTTAAGGGCGGCAGCGAATGGCGTTGGGAACTGGGCTATACCTTTAAGTTCCAAAACAAAGACTGGTTTCTTACCAGTGCCATAAACCTTTATTTTAATCAGAATACCGGCGATATGACCGAAAGGATTTACGATTTCAATAGCCGGCAGTTATTTACTACTGTTGGCAATTTGCACCGGCGTGATATCGCCAACCGCAAAACCAGCGAAGTTTTATTTTTTAACCAGTTAAGAACTTTTAAAACCTTTAAAAAGCCCTGGGCGTGGGAAATTATGCCCAATGTTTATTTGTAGGTGATAATATTCGCGCCCGCTTTAAGATTAGATTTGAGTAGCAATAAAATTTGAGGTGTAAATTCTACTAAAATTTATTTGCAACTTCTAATACACTAATTACCTGTCTTTTAGATACGCTTGGAAAATCTTCTAAAAACTCATCAATGGTAATTCCTTTTTCCACATGGAAAAATAAAGTTTCAAAAGGAACTCTAGTACCTGAAAAAACTGGTATACCACCCAAAATGTCGACATTTGTTGAGATAATATCTTTTAATGATTCCATAGTATCTCAAATTTACTAAATTTTAACTACAAATTCTGTGCAATCACAAAGCCACTTGCCCAGGCCCACTGAAAATTATAGCCACCCAGCCAACCAGTAACATCCATACATTCCCCGCCGAAAAACAGGTTAGGTATTTTTTTACATTCGAGGGTTTTAGAAGAAATTTCGCTGGTATCAATCCCCCCACGCATTACTTCAGCTTTATCGTAGCCTTTATCGCCTGCAGGTTTCACCTTAAAATAATGGATGGTTTGCTCAATTAAATCGAGTTCTGCTTTGGTTAAAGCTGCAACAGGTTTGTTTAAAGGTAAAAACTTGCCCAATGCATCTGTAAATTTCCTGGTGTAAAAACGATGCAACAAGGTAGACAATAAGGTTTTGCCATTGTTTTTCCGTTCATCATCTAACAACTCAACGATATCATGGTTGGGCAACAAATTGATGCGGATTGTTTCTCCCCGTCTCCAGAAAGAAGAAATTTGCAAAATAGCCGGACCGCTTAATCCCCAGTGCGTAAAAAGAATATTTTCTTCAAACGCGATTTCATCATTGCTCACTTCACAGAAAACAGAATTGCCCGAAAGCTGTGCAAACCATTCTTCGTCTTTCCCGGTAATGGTTAGCGGCACCAAAGCAGGTGCAGTTTCTATAATTTTAAGTCCGTTTTTACGTGCAAAACGCAGCGCAAAATCAGTAGCTCCCATTTTAGGAATGGGCAATCCCCCACTGGCAATTACCAGTTTTTCGGCTGTTAAAACTATTATTTTTCCATTCTTTTCGTAACTCACTTTAAAATGATCGTCCAGTATTTCAATCTCGTTTACCGCAGCATTACACCTGATTTCCTGACCAAAATCCTGACATATTGAAGTAAAAACTTCCACAACATCTTTTGCATTTTTATCATCGGGGAATAGCTGGCCTAAAGTTTTTTCTTTGCCAACAATTCCATAGGTCTCAAAAAAACTGACGGTATCCTCTACAGTCCACTGGGTAAAGGCCGATTTTACAAAATGTGGATTGGCAGAGATAAACTGCTCAGCTGATGCGAATTGGTTGGTATAATTGCAACGCCCGCCACCCGAAATTAGGATTTTAGCACCTGGTTTTTCATTTTTTTCGAGTACAATTACCCGCTTGCCCAGATAGCCAGCCTGTACTGCACACATCAATCCACAGGCACCTGCCCCAATAATTATCGCATCTGCATCCATCAATAAATCTAAATATTGTTACTTTTGTGCAAAATTAGCATAATTTTCAACCCCTCATGGCAAAA
The DNA here is from genome assembly GCA_965284455.1 of Sphingobacteriaceae bacterium. Lineage (GTDB taxonomy): Bacteria > Bacteroidota > Bacteroidia > Sphingobacteriales > Sphingobacteriaceae > Pedobacter. Next base: position 1,294,530 of record OZ260086.1, on the reverse strand, counting down.
CAGATAAGCGAATTAAAATTAGGTATTTTAGGTGGTGGACAATTGGGCCGGATGCTCATCCAGCAAGCCATCAATTACAATGTTACTTCATTGGTTTTAGATCCTGATCCAGATGCGCCCTGTAAACACATTGCAAATTATTTCGAAAACGGTTCGATTACCGATTTTGATACCGTTTATAATTTTGGCAAAAAAGCAGATATCATTACCATCGAAATTGAAAAGGTAAATATAGATGCGCTTGAGCAACTGGAAAAAGAAGGCAAAAAGGTTTTCCCGCAGTCGCGCGTAATCCGTTTAATACAAGATAAAGGCGTACAAAAACAGTTTTTTAAAGAGAATGATATTCCTACTTCACCGTTTCAGATTGTGAATACGAAAGAAGATATGGAAAACAGCCAGTTTCAGTTTCCATACATCTTAAAACTGAGAAAAGACGGATATGATGGAAAAGGTGTAATGAAAATCAACAGTGCCGCCGATTTAGATAAAGCCTTTGATGCACCTTGTATTATCGAAAAACTGGTCGACTTTGAAAAAGAAGTGGCAGTAATTGTTGCCCGCAATGCCAATGGCGACATGAAAACTTTTCCTATGGTGGAAATGGAATTTAATCCGGAAGCTAACCTCGTTGAGTTTTTAATATCTCCATCAACCTTTGGTGAAACTTTACAGCAAAGAGCCGAAAACATCGCCAAAAATATTGCTTCGGCGATGAACATTACAGGCATATTAGCGGTAGAAATGTTTGTGTGTAAAGATGGCGAGTTATTGGTAAATGAAGTGGCTCCACGCCCGCACAACAGCGGTCACCAAACTATTGAAGGTAATTATGTTTCGCAATTTGAACAACATTTACGTGCTATTTATAACCTTCCACTTGGAGATACAAGCAGTATTACCAACGCAATTATGATTAACCTGCTGGGCGAAAAAGGCTATGAAGGCGTAGCGAAATACGAAAATTTAGAAAAAATATTAGCCATTGATGGTGTTTATGTACACTTGTATGGCAAGAAATATACCAAACCTTTCCGTAAAATGGGTCATGCAACCATTGTAGATATTGACAGGGAAAAAGCCATCGAAAAAGCCCGTTACGTACAAAAAACATTACGCGTAATTGCATAATTCTTTCTAATAAATTTAAAAAATATATCATGAGCAATACAAATTCACAAAACTTCAGTGTCGGCATAATAATGGGTAGTAAATCAGATTTACCGGTTATGCAGGATGCTGCTGATGTACTAAAAGAATTTGGAATCAGTTACGAAATTACAGTGGTTTCGGCACACAGAACGCCTGAGCGAATGTTCAACTATGCTAAAGAAGCACAAGGCAGAGGCTTAAAAGTAATTATTGCCGGTGCTGGTGGTGCTGCACATTTACCTGGCATGGTGGCCTCGATCACAACATTACCTGTTATCGGTGTACCGGTAAAATCATCGAACTCTATTGATGGGTGGGACAGTATCTTATCGATCCTGCAAATGCCAAATGGTATTCCTGTGGCAACAGTTGCTTTAAATGCTGCTAAAAATGCAGGTTTACTGGCCGTTCAGATTTTAGCTACTGCAGATGAATCTTTAACAGTAAAAATGCAGGCGTATAAAGATGATTTAAGGAAAAAGGTTGAAGAAAGTGCAGCTTCAATGTAGTCTTTAGTCCGGTTCATGAGAAAATATAACGGACTGAATCCTAAATAAAGATTGTCATCCTGAGCTTGTCGAAGGACCTGCTTAAACACAAAGCGAGGCGTTTCGACAGGCTCAACGTGACAAACTTCAAAAGAAACTAAAATTAATGATACAGCTTTGTTTTGAATCTAGTAACCCTAAACTACTAACTGTAAACTAATTCAAATTCGGATCAATTGGAAAATTGCTCACATGAGCGAATTTAGGTCCTAAGTGCACAATCACATCGCGCCAGAGCTTTTCGTCATCGTTACCAAAAATCAGATCAACATTAGGAATATTGCTTACCATCCAGGCATTATCATCAATCTCGCGATCTAGCTGTCCTACACCCCATCCCGAGTAGCCCATAAAAAACTTAATTTCATCTGCAGCTATGGCATTGGTATTCATCAGGATTTTAAGTGTTTCAAAATTGCCGCCCCAGTACAAGCCATCGCCAATAGGTTCTCCGCTTTGTAGCTTATCGTAGCAACGGTGTATAAAATGCAGGGTATCTGCCGCTACCGGCCCGCCGAAATAAATGTGGTTATCGGCCTGCCATAAATCCTGAATCACATCATTTAAAATTAGGTTTCCTACCTGATTAAGAACGTAACCTACGGTTCCTTCTTCGCCATGCTCGGTTAACAGTACAACTGATCTTTTAAAATTAGGATCGGTCATAAAGGGCTCCGAGATCAGTAAGCGGCCGGTTTTTGGTTTTATATTGTTAAGCATGACGATAATCATTTGTAGCACCATAAAAGATGCCTATTTTTGTTTTATGCAAGTTACAAATGAATTTCTACAAAACCTGCGCCGGGATTATAAAAGCGCTACACTAGATGAATCAGACGTAGACAACGATCCGATTGTACAGTTTAAAAAATGGTTTGAACACGCTGTTGAAGCTAAAATATATGAGCCCAATGTAATGACGCTTGCTACAGCCGATAAATCGGGTCGACCTGATGCTCGTATCGTATTACTAAAAGGTGCTGATGAGCAGGGCTTCAGGTTTTACACCAATTACCTGAGCGCCAAAGGAAAAGAACTAAAGAGAAATCCGTATGCCTGCCTGGTATTTCACTGGCCCGAGCTGGAGCGACAGGTAAGAATTGAAGGTATGGTTGAAAAACTGGATAAAGAAACTTCAGAGGCTTACTTTAATACCCGGCCTGAAGAAAGCCAGATTGGCGCTATTGCTTCACCGCAAAGTCAGGTGATACCCGACAGGGCTTTTTTAGAGCAAAAGGTTGCCGATTTTAAAGCTAAAAACCAGGATAAAATTATTGTTAAACCTGCACACTGGGGCGGCTATGTAGTAAAACCTACACGTATAGAGTTTTGGCAAGGACGCAGCAGCAGGTTGCACGATCGCATTAATTTCGAATGGATTAAGGGCAGCTGGGTGAAAAGCAGATTGGCTCCCTAATTAGAAAGATGAAGGCCTTAAGCTAAAAGCAAGTTACTTTAAACAAATAGAGATCGGCTATCCAGCACGATCTCTATTTTAACTAATCATTAACTAACCTAAATTTACTAGGAAGTACCTTTATTGAAACGCCTTCATTTTTCTTAAATCAGGCGGTAATATTCTTTTCTTTTTATAAGCAATTAAAAAGCTTTTTTGTTTTTTTTTTGATGACTCAAATATCTTGAAAATGCCTTGCTCTGTAAAGCAAGTACCGATAAGTAATTGCTTTGTATCGACTAAAAAAATGGATTAAAATTTTAACATTTCGCTTAACATTTTTTAACTATATATTTTTGTTAATCAGTATTTTAAATATTAATAAATAGATTAAAATTTAAGATAAAAAAGAGAAAGTATTCCTTTGGATCTTCCCCTTTTTTTAATAGCAATACGAGCTGTTATCTTGCTTTAGTATAAGTCCATTTTTCGTAAAAAAATGTCCTGTCGGCACCAGACTGTGTCATGATGTAACTTACTTCTAAAACTTTGGTATTACCCGAAACGGTGAACTTGTTTACCCCTGCCGGGTTTAATCTTGCCGCCCGCACAGATGAGTTAGTTCCTTGTCCGTAATAGTTGGTTACCGCAGTTACATTGCCATCGGCATCCATGGTAAATATCGGAGCAAAGTTTCCGTAAGCAGAAGTAGATGTACCGCTTTTAATCGGGTGATAATAATTGTTGGCATACAAATAACCATCATATTCAACCACAGATGTAGCACCGGTAGTCCTCAACTCTTGTGTCATTGGGTAATATCCGGTTAAAGTACCCGAAGTATTATCAACCATCGCACTCGAAGCGGTTACGGCATATACGCCATCGTATTTGTTTTTGGCCACAATTAAAAATACGCCGGTTCCGTAATTACTGCTAATGGTTCCGGATGATGCAGATTTGATTTTAATCCCCAAAGCATAGGTTTTTGTAAAATCGAAAGCCGCCGTATTCAGTGTAAGGTGAAAAGTTGCCGTTTTTGATCCTTTCGGGATCGTTACATTGTAACTGGGAACAGTATACAGCGTGGTAGGCAATACGGTGTAGCTGCTACTCATGGTGGCTACAGCAGCGTCGTCAAAAGCTAAAACCAAATTTACATCTTCGGCTGCACCATCTACGCCTGTATAATTTATCGTTACCGGAAAATCGATCGAAGCAGCTGCATCAAAAGATTTGGTTGCAACAGCATAGGCCGTTGAGCTGGTTCTTGAAGGCAAATCAGCCAGTTCAATAATCCCGCTCGAACCGTTCTCGGTATAAATGCCATCTTGTTTGGTACAAGATGTAAGACCTGCAGCGATTACCAGCAGTGCAAGGCTAATTTTTTTATAATTTTTCATTTCTTTCTGTTTAAAAAATCAATTAGTTAACATCCCAAAAAATCTTCGAAGTGTAAGCGCTTAGCCCTGTTGGTACATTCGGGTTAAGGTTATACTCGGTAGTTGGGTAAAGGTTTCTAACCGGAAGTTTATCGGCCGATGTTGCCGACGATTGCAGCGATACAAAGGTTGTGGTAGCTCCTGTACCTGAAATTGCCGGATAGCCTGTTCTTTTGTACTCTTGCCAGGCCTCGTAACCATCAACAAAATTTAATGCAATGTATTTCTGTGTAATAATCGCTTCTAAACGCTGAGCTGCAGTACTTGCGGCGCTATAGTTAACCAGGTAATTGCCTGCATTTGCCGTTTTATAAGCCGTTAAGTAAGCATCTAAAACAGCGTTAGTAGCCGAAGTAGTACTGGCACCCGTTTTTTGAAGGTAGTTGTAAGATGCTTTAATGCCATTATCGAAATTGGTAACGGCATCGCCTGCTAAAGTGTGACCATTTAAAGCAGCTTCGGCCAGCAGGAAATAAGTTTCTGCAGCGGGCATAATCAATTGTCCCATTACCCTGCTTTTAATAATCCCCTGCGTTTCTGGTGCATTTAGGGCTGTTCCAACGCCGATGTACCAGGCCGGATAACCCGAAATCCATGAGCTTACATTGGTTTCGTTGCCCAACTGATTAATGGGTGTGGTGCCTGCTACATAATTTTTGTAAATCAGGGCGCCACGCGTAGCGTCCGACAGTTTACTGCCGTTGTAAAAGGAAAAAATCCAGCGGGTAGGAATCTGCTGTGCTGCATAAGCGCCATTACTGCCAGTGTAAGAAGAATGATAGGTATTCCACAAGGGATTTTGACGCGCACTTGTACTTACATAACCTGGATTAATGGTCACATCTTCGGTTAAAAATCCTTCAGCAGAAAAAGTACCGAATGCACTTGTTGTGTAAGCGGCTAACGTACCGGCCTGTGCACGGGTTAAAATGCGCAGTTTAATGTTGTTGGCAAATTTAATCCATTTGATGGCATCTCCTTTAAACACAATGTCGGCACTACCTAATGCATTTACTACCGAACTTGAACCATAAGTTTGAAGATCTTTAATGGCTGCATCGATTTCGCTAACCAGCGACCTATAAACTGTGGCTGCATCATCGTAATGCGGGGTGAGGTTATCTACTCCCGCCAAACCTTCTGTATAAGGCACATTACCATATTCATCTATCAAAATCTGATAGTAATACGATTTCATAATCCGCGCTACTGCGTTATACAATACATATTTATTTACGCCGGTAGTAGACGTGATGATGTACTGATAGCTTCTCAAATCGGTAAAAGCCGAGTTAAACAAGCCATTATTGGTACCTGAATTCCAGTTATAGGTAAAAAAGGTTGATCCGGTAAACGAGTAACCTCCTGCATTAGCCTGATAACCTGCCATCCAGGCTCCGTAATTAAAATAAGTTATAAAGTTAGAAGCCGTATTATTCAGCACAGCTGGCAAAACCAGGTTCGGAGAAGATGATGTTGCAGAATTGGTATTTTCGTTGATATCCAGGTAACTCTTTTTACAGCTTTGAACTATAAAAATAGTAATCAGGATGATTGATAATTTTAAAAGTCTTTTCATAATTCTTTTCATTAGAAAGTTAATGATATAGTTCCGCCGTAATATCTTGTTGGAGGAGTTTGCGAAAGTGAAGTAATCCCCACTGCATTGCTGTCAGCACCATTGTTGCTATAATCAGGATCGGCGTATTCGTTCGATTTTGGCATCCAGATAAATAAATTCCTACCCTGTGCGCTAATCGTAGCCGATTTGATAAACTTTACATTCCGCAATACCGACGATGGCAGCTTATAAGACAGTGCCAGTTCGCGCAGCTTCCAATAATTGCCCGAATACACATAGTTGCTGGTTACGCTCGAATATAAACTGCTGCTGGTCCAGAAACCTGCACCGCCATCAGAAACTGTAATGCTGTTATTGGCTACGTAAGCTCCTGTTGTACTGTCGTAGTAAGAAGAATTAGGAAATACAAATTTCTCCCTGTTGTAATAAGCGCTACGGGCCGAAGAGCCTGAGAAATCGTAAGTAGAACCTGCTGAGCTATACTGAACGTAGTTTGAACGGTATTCGAACAGTCCAGAAAATGTCAATCCCTTGTAGCTTAACTGAAAATCAAGTCCCAGTCTGTTTTTCGGAATGGTGTTTCCTAAAATGTTACCTTCCGTTTTTCCTATCGGATAACCTGTATTCTGATCAACCACTACCCTGCCTTCCGGATCGCGGATATAATCGGAGCCAATAATTACCGGATAAATCTGACCCACCTGACCAAAAATGGTTGAACTGTTGCTTACGCCAATACGGGTTAAATCGTTAGATAATGACACCAGTTTATTATTGTTGTAAGTGTAGTTTCCACCCAGGGTTAGTTTCCAGTCGCCTTTTCTGATTGGCGTAAAGTGTAGCGCGGTTTCTAAACCTTCATTGGTTAATTCGCCGGTGTTCAGCAGGTAATAACTGTAACCTGTTGTAATGGGCACGCCGGCTACAATGGCCTGTCCGGTAGAACTAGTATTGTAATAAGTAACCGAACCATCAACCAAACCTTTATACAACCTGAAATCTACACCACCTTCATAACCTGTTGTAATTTCGGGCTTCAGATTGTTCGAAACCAAAGTGTTGTTAGGCGTATAACCTGTTCCATAACCATAACCAGTTTGCGAATCGAATGTAGATTCGAGCGAATAGGCACCGCCATTGGTACTATTGCCCACATTAACGTTACCTACTTTAGAAATACCAGCCCTGATTTTCATGTAATCGATTACCTTGCTGTTTTTCAAAAAGGCAAAAGCATCAGTTGGGATAAATGACACATCTGCTGCAGGGTAAAAGAATGACCGGTTAGCTGGTGCTAATACGGAAACCCAATCATTTCTTCCAGTTAAATGGAGGAAAAGGTATTTTTTATAACCAATGGTTGCATCGGCCCACACGCCATACTGACGGGTATTATAATTCGATTCATCTGCCGATGGTGTTCCGGTGATGTTACCCAGGTTATATAAATCGGTAACTTGCAGGCCACTACCAGATGCATTGAGGTATTTGTAGTTGTAGCTTTTTAAAGAAGTACCCACCAATGCATTGATCGAGAAATCTTTGATATCTTTCTTGATGTTGGCGAAAAAGTCGGTGCTAAAATTGCTGGTACTTAACATCTGATCAGACACGCCACTGCTTTCGTTGGTTTTTGCCGAATGATCGAGCGTGTATTGGGTATAAGTAAAACCAGTTGTGCTGTTCTTATTCTTGTAGTAGCGGTTGCTGATAGCTGCCCTGTAGGTAAAATCAAGCCAATCGGTAGCTTTGTATTTTAACTCCAGCAAACCTGTCAAATACTCATTCTGCGTTTTCTGTCTGTAATTATCGATCGCCCAATACGGGTTTTCGTAATAGTCGTTATAGTAATTATCCGGACTTCCCCAGCCTGATGTGTTTTGCCAGTCTTTGTAGCTCAACAATGGAATCTGACCAGGAGTATTCAATAAATTATTATAAATCGTAGAAGTTGCACTGGTAATATCATATTTATTCTGGGTGTAGCTTGCATTATAATTGGCTGTGAAATTTTTGCTGAAATTTCTCGATCCGTTGTATCTCAAAGCAATGCGGGTATATTCATCCTTCGGTGTAGTACCTGATCCGTTAAGATATTGTGCCGACAAATAGGTTGATGCTTTCTCATCAGCAGCAGAAATAGAGAAGTCGGTCTGGTTAGAAACACCGGTATCCCAGAAATCATATTTATCATCTGTAGCCGAATAAGTGGCATATTGCTGTGTGCCATTTTCGAGCACGCGCCCGATAGGTTTTAAAGTACCGTCAAATGCTGGCCCGTATTGCTGGTTCTCAATCGGATCGTAAACCTGAGCACCCGAAGTAGAACCTGAACCAAAGCTGTTTTGCAAAAGCGGATAAAAACTAACCTGCTCCAGCACTGTCGTATTTGAAAGTTTAATTACTGGTGTGCCTTTCTTGCCTTTTTTGGTGGTAATGATCAACGCTCCGTTAGAAGCATCAGAACCATAGAGCGCAGCACCACTGGCACCATTCAAAACGGTAATATCGTCTACATCATCCGGATTCAGATTACCTAGCAAAGCATTAGGCACAACTGCACCATCCAATACAATCAGGGCCTGATTATTACCTGTAATGGAGCGGTTTCCCCTTAACACCAAACGGTAACTCGGATTAACACCGCTACCTACAGCATTAATCTGCAATCCGGCTACTTTACCTGCCAAACCACCTGCAATAGTAGGCGATTTACCTGCAGTAAGCGATTCGCCATCTACACGGGTAGAGGCATAACCCTGCTCACGTGCTGCCCGTTTTATACCTCCGGCAGCCACCACCACTTCATCCAAACTATTCACATCCGATTCGAGTACGATATCGATATTTCTGGCATTTACATTTTGTTCTCGGGTTTTATAGCCAACAAAAGTATACACGAGGACGTGTACACCCGAAGGCACTTTGATGGCATAAGCACCGTTAGCTCCGGTAGTTACTCCGTTGTTTGTTCCTTTTACCTTTACACTCACCCCGGGCAGTGGCAATCCGTCTTCTTTTGCCGATACCACTCCTGTTACCGTTCTTTCCTGAGCCGAGGCCTTCATCCCCAGCAAAAAGATAAAGAACAACAAAAACTTTAGTAGTTTTCTTTTCATTTACATTTTAGTTTAATAAGTTAATAATGTGTTTTTGAAGAATTAACCACAACAAGTACCGCAACAGAACCGTATGCCCTGTATCAATTGAAACCTGTTAAATGATTAGTTTAATTTTTCATTGTTACCGGAAATTGAAGGGAGATCCGGTCCATCACGAATAATTGTAGCGAATAATAATTCAGCCACTAATAAAGAAATTTGAGAAGAACTAAATTTTTAAGAAACGATAAATTAAGTTTATGTATCGATAAATCGTTTTAACATTGTTAAATGACATTTTTTAACAAAATTTTTCAATTATTTTATTAATACAACAGAAATTCAGCGCAAAAACAGCATTAAAAACCACAGATATCAATAAAAATACAAAAGAATAAATCTTCGTAGCTACAACAAGCTAATTGTTTATTTTTTTTTCAAGAAAACACATCTAAAAACACAAAAATCTTGAAATGTTTCAGGGTAAAAACAACATAATACTATTCTGATTCTTCTATCTGAATATATCCATCAGGTATGATAGAAGTCAAATACAAATAAGTAAATTCGTCCATTAATCTATTTAAATGATGAAACAAATTGCAGTAATAGGATCTGGAACAATGGGAAATGGTATTGCCCATACCTTTGCACAATTCGGATATCGGGTAAACCTGATTGACATTCACCAAACAGCCTTAGATAAAGCGCTTGGTACCATTAGTAAAAACCTTGACAGACAGGTAAGCAAAGGCACTTTAACCGACGATCAGAAAACAAGTACACTCCAAAATATTACAACTTTTACCACGTTAAAAGACGGTGTTCAGCATGCAGATTTAGTGGTTGAAGCCGCTACCGAAAATATAGACCTTAAACTAAATATTTTTAAAGAACTGGATCAATATGCGCCTGCGCAAGCTATACTTGCTTCCAATACCTCCTCTATTTCCATTACGCAAATTGCTGCGGTAACTAATCGCGGAGATAAAGTTATCGGAATGCATTTTATGAACCCGGTTCCGGTGATGAAGCTAGTAGAAGTAATTCGGGGTTACGCCACCAGTGATGAAACGACCAAAACGATCATGGCGTTATCTGAAAATTTAGCCAAAGTTCCGGTTGAGGTTAACGATTATCCTGGGTTTGTAGCCAACCGCATTTTAATGCCTATGATTAACGAAGCCATTTACACGCTTTATGAAGGTGTAGCCGGTGTATACGAAATTGATACCGTAATGAAACTGGGCATGGCCCACCCAATGGGACCTTTGCTACTGGCTGATTTTATAGGCTTGGACGTTTGTTTGGCCATATTAAAAGTGCTGCACGATGGTTTCGGTAATCCTAAATATGCGCCTTGCCCATTATTGGTAAACATGGTAGCCGCTGGTAAGAAAGGTGTTAAAACCGGCGAAGGCTTTTATACCTATACGGCGGGATCAAAAGATTTAGTGGTAGCAGGGAAATTTAAAAAATCCTAATTTTTTTAGCATTTAATCTTATATTTGCCGTATGAATGAGCATCTAGATCCAAATGCAGATCACTTAACCCCTACCGATCGTGATATTGAGCGGGTGTTAAGGCCACAGGCATTCGAAGATTTTACCGGGCAGGAAAAAGTGATGGAAAACCTGAAGATTTTTGTTCAGGCGGCAAAACTTCGTGGCGAAGCTTTAGATCACGTATTACTACATGGCCCTCCGGGCTTAGGTAAAACTACGCTCTCTCATATCATTGCCAACGAAATGGCAACCGGCATTAAAGTAACCTCAGGCCCTGTTTTAGATAAGCCCGGCGATTTGGCTGGCTTGTTAACTGGTTTAGATGAAGGTGATATTTTGTTTATAGATGAGATTCACCGCTTATCACCTTTGGTTGAAGAGTACCTCTATTCTGCCATGGAGGATTTTAAGATAGATATTATGCTCGAAACGGGACCCAATGCCCGTTCAGTGCAAATTACGCTTAATCCCTTTACTTTGGTTGGTGCCACTACCCGCTCCGGTTTGTTAACTGCACCTTTACGTGCACGTTTCGGAATTAATGCAAGGCTGGCTTATTACGATGCTAAATTGCTTACTACAATTGTGCTCCGGTCGTCCGAAATCCTGAAAACACCAATCAGTGATGAAGGCGCTTATGAAATAGCCCGACGCAGCCGTGGCACGCCCCGTATAGCGAATGCACTTTTACGCAGGACCCGAGATTTTGCTCAGATTAAAGGAAACGGCAGTATCGATACAGAAATAGCACGCTATGCTTTAAATGCCTTAAACGTAGACGAGCATGGCCTGGATGAAATGGATAACCGTATCCTGACAACCATTATCGATAAATTTAAAGGCGGTCCGGTGGGTTTAAAAACCATTGCCACAGCCGTAGGCGAAGATGAAGGTACAATTGAGGAGGTTTACGAACCATTTTTAATACAGGAAGGTTACATTATGCGTACTTCACGTGGTCGCGAGACTACCGAAGCAGCTTATAAACATTTAAATAGGAATTATCCCGGGCAAAGCGGAAGGTTGTTTTAACTTTTGAGACAACCGTCATTTCGACTGAAACGGAGAAATCTATTCCGCTAACATGATTATTTTGTAGTACCTACTAAAAAGATTGCTTCGCTCTTTCACACAGCCCCTTTCTTCAGCTCGCAATGACGTATAACCTGCTAATTCCTTGTCTTTCAAAAATCCGTCATTGCGAGGAGGAACGACGAAGCAATCTTTTATTAATAATCTTAACTCCTGCATTCAATCAAGTGCTTAAGTCCGCAATGACAAAAACATTTTAACTACCCCACATCGGTTAACGTCATTCCCGTGCAAACGGGAACCACGAAGCTCAGCGAAGCTAATCTTAATGCAGCGTATTTAAGATTCAACTACTCATTTCAAGCATTCCTATTCATAATTTTTCGTGTCATTTCATTGCAGAAATTTAACATCTTTCTGAACATTTATAGCCTTTTGGTGTTCATTAGATACAAATCAAACAAGTCATGAATATTGAAATACGTAAACTAACGCTCGAGGATTACGCAGACCTCAAAGAATCTATGCTTCAGGCTTACGATAGCATGGGTGGTTCTATCTGGCCAAAATCCAGCATCGCCAAACTCTTAAAACTTTTCCCCGAAGGACAGCTCTGTATTGCAGTTGATGATAAGGTGGTAGCCTGTTCACTATCTATTATTGTAGATTACGATGAATACGGCGACCGCCATACCTATAAACTCATTACAGGCGATTATTCATTCTCTACACATAATCCGAATGGAGATACCCTCTATGGTATTGAGATTTTTGTACACCCCGAATACCGTGGGTTAAGGCTCGGCCGGAGGTTGTACGAGGCCAGAAAAGAACTCTGCGAAAGCTTAAATCTGAAAAGCATCATTGCTGGTGGTAGAATCCCCGGCTACCATACCTACTCCGAAACTTTAAGTCCGAGACAATACATAGATAAGGTAAAAGCAAAGGAGATTTACGATCCAACGCTTACTTTTCAGATTTCAAACGATTTTCACGTTAGAAAGGTGTTGAAGAACTACCTGCCAGGTGATAAAGAATCTAAAGAATACGCCACGTTAATTGAGTGGAACAATATTTATTACCAGGGAGTTGATGCTTCGGCCCGCTCAGCCATGACGATCCGTTTGGGTCTGGTACAGTGGCAAATGCGCCTTTTCCCTGATATGGAATCATTTTATGAGCAGGTAGAATTTTTCGTAGATGCAGTAAGTGGATACAAATCAGATTTTATCATGTTTCCGGAGTTGTTTAACACCCCTTTGCTACAACCTTACAACCACCTGCCCGAAATTGAAGCCATGCGCAAACTGGCTGAAAAAACGGAGGAAATTGTACAGAAAATGCACGAGTATGCATTGAGCTATAATGTAAATATCATTACTGGCAGTATGCCGCTACTTGATAATGGCAAGCTTTACAACGCCACTTACCTTTGCCATCGCACTGGAAAAATAGACGAATACCGGAAAATCCACATCACACCAAACGAACAGAAGTATTATGGCATGATTGGTGGCGACAAAGTACAGGTTTTTGATACCGACTGTGGTAAAGTAGGAATTCTAATCTGTTATGATGTCGAATTTCCTGAATTGAGTCGCATCTATGCAGACCAGGGCATGCAAATATTATTTGTTCCGTTTTTAACCGACACGCAGAATGGTTATACGCGTGTTCGCCATTGCGCACAGGCCCGTGCTATCGAAAATGAATGTTATGTAGCCATTGCTGGTTGTGTGGGTAATTTACCCAAGGTAAATAATATGGATATCCAGTTTGCGCAATCGGCTGTTTTTACGCCATCAGATTTTGCCTTTCCTACCAATGCCATTAAGGCAGAGGCAACGCCAAATACAGAAATGGTTTTGGTGGTTGATGTAGACCTGCACCTGCTTGATGAGCTTCACCATTATGGTACTGTAAAGGTGCTAAAAGATAGAAGAACCGACCTTTATCAGGTTAAACTGCTGAAATAGAAACAAAAATGCCGGTCGCTATGATGCAACCGGCATTCAATCTGTACTTAAAGCTAATTATTTACGCATGGCGAACCAAACGATTAAAGCAATGATAATCAGTATGGGTAAAACCCATTTCAAGGCCTGCCCTGCCCCATTTACATCTTTCTCTGTAACTGCTGGCTTTGCTGGCCCCGGATTTTCCTTATGGCTTTCGTAATCTTTTTCTATAGGTCTGTGAGCTCCTCCAGTTTCCGTATGTTTTGGATCTATATTTTCCATGATATTAAACGTTAAATGTGTGCCTAGTTGGTCAAATTCCGATTCGTGAAAACTATAAGCTATTTTTTTAGTTTCTGTATTTAGAACAAGCAATTAGTAAAAATGTTTTAATGCTAAGCCTTATCTTTGCAAACTGGTGTACAACAATTCTGCAAAATATAGTCAACTGATAAAGGACGAAGCACTCCGTTTGGGCTTTTTGGCTTGCGGTATTGCTAAAGCAGAATTTCTGGAGGAAGAAGCGCCACGCCTGGAGAAATGGCTGAGCCAAAACCACCATGGCGAAATGAAGTACATGGAAAACTACTTCGATAAGCGACTGGACCCGAGGTTATTGGTAGACGGTGCAAAATCGGTGATCTCGCTTTCGTTAAATTACTATACAGACGAAACACAAGCCGACCCAAATGCTCCAAAAATCTCTAAATATGCTTACGGGCAGGATTACCATACCGTAATCAAAGATAAGCTTAAAGAACTTACCTATTTTATAGAAACAAACATTGGAGAAGTTTCGGGAAGGGCCTTTGTAGATTCGGCACCTGTTTTAGACCGTTCCTGGGCAAAAAAATCGGGTATTGGCTGGATTGGTAAAAATTCGAACCTGATTAGCAAAAGCAACGGTTCCTTTTTCTTCCTTGCCGAATTAATTATCGACCTTGAACTGGATTACGACCACCCTTACCAGGCCGATTATTGTGGCAGCTGTACACGTTGTTTAGATGCCTGCCCAACCGATGCGATTATTGCTCCACAGGTAGTTGATGGCACCAAATGTATTTCTTACCTAACCATCGAGCTTAAGAACGAAATTCCTAACGAGTTCAAAGATAAAATGGACAACTGGATGTTTGGCTGCGACATTTGTCAGGATGTTTGCCCCTGGAACCGCTTTTCGAAGGTTCATAATGAAGCAGCTTTTAAACCCGAAAATGGTTTGCTGGATTTGAACGCCCAGGACCTTACCGAAATAACTGACGAAGTTTTTAAAAAGGTTTTCAAAGGCTCTGCAGTTAAACGTACTAAGTTTGCCGGATTAAAACGGAATATTGATTTCCTAAAGCCTGAATAAATGAAATGTTTGCTCACTATTTTATTATTGCTTACAACTTTCTCCTTTGCAAGCGCTCAGGAACTCAATCTCCCCAAAAGAAAATTAAATGCCTTAACCGGCAAAGCATTTGCACTTAGTATCAGCGACAGCAGTCTCAGCTTAGTGAATCGTGAAAAAATCATATTCCGGGAAATTAAAAAAGGTAACATTCCTGATTTCTTAAGAAAACTGGCGCCTATCGACACACAGTGGACTAATAAGGGAAGTAATCAAACTTACCAAGTTCGCTATTATGTGCTTCCAGATTATTTTGCAATAGGCAGTAACGATGACTATTTCTATGTTCCAATGACACCCATATTGGCTCAAAAAGTTGCAAGACTTACCAAATGTTTACTTCCCACTAAAACCATTGTCGATCATATTTATAGCCAGGCTACGATAAAACTAAAACCGCAACCTATACCACCAACCAGCGCAATGACCTCCTTACCTGTTTTTATCGCACATACCGATTCCATACAGCAACAGCTTAAAAGCTTGTTTCCAGGCCAACAATTGCGAAACCTGACTGCCGGAAACAAAAAAGACATCATCATTTCGAATAAAATTTATGGAGAAACAACACCCAGGGTAGTGATTTATGGCTGGCATAAAGCAGATGGTAAAGCCATTCAGCCGGTTTATAATAAGCATAGCAATACATGGGCTGATTATAGTCACGGGCTAAGGTTAATCCAGAATAAAATTTACATCAACAATAAAAAAGCCTCCCTTAAAAAAGTTTTAAGAGAGGCTGAAATTTGTAATGCTTTTAGTAATGAAGGCCCGATTAACAAGCCGTACTACCCGATATTTAAATCTTACTAGTTTACAGAGAAACTATTATCGCTCTTAACCTTATCGGGTACATGTGCGCTTCCCATTGCTACTTTGGATAGTTTCTTAGTGGTTTTAATTTCAATTTTTACCTGCTGATCTCCTTTTTCCCAAACTCCAATGGTACTGTGATGCTTTTCGGTACTACCATCAGCATAAGTTAAAGTTAAATCGACAGGTAAAGGCTTAATGCTTTTATTTTCAATCGTAATCGCATAACCTTCGCTGTTTTTATCTACGGCTTTTATGGCCATGTCGGTTACGCCACCTTCAAAAAACCAGGCTTTCCAAAACCAGTTTAAGTTTTTGCCGCTACCCTCGTTCATGCTGTTGAAGAAATCGTATGGCATAGGGTGTTTACCGTTCCAGTTGCTAATGTAGGTATGCAACGCTTTGGTAAACAGCTCGTCACCCAGGTAGTCTTTAACAAAAAGGTAAGCTAAACCCGGCTTTGGATATGAATTGGTAAAAGTACCCGATCCCTTTAAATCAGGAGTTAAGGTCATTATCGGGCTATCGTCTTTACTACCTGAGGTAGACGCCGTTGGTTGCACACCATATTCATCAACAATAGTAGAATCAATCATCGGCGATATAAGCCACTCACCTATGGTTGCCCAACCTTCGTCCATCCAGCCGTACTTGGTTTCGTTAATACCCATGTAAAACGGAAACATGGTATGGAAAATTTCGTGGTCGGTTAATGTAATGGCATCAGTACGGTTATCAACCGGGTTATCATTTACCATCATCGGGTATTCCATTTGATCTAAGCCATCAAATATCGTTTCGTGGTTATATGGGAAAGGCCATTTCGGAAAAGTATAACTCATTGATTCGACGGTTTTACGCGCAAAATCAATTACTTCGTAATAATCTTTATGTTTCGGGTTAAAAACAGCGTCAACGCGTGTACGTCTTTTCGTCTTAGGATCAACCACCAAACTGCTCGATTTCCAGAGGTAATGATCGCTCAAAGCGAACACAAAATCGGTCACATTTTTTGCTTCAAACTTAAAAGTATTAAACGCATTAGGCTGTGTTACTTTCTTATCAGCCAGATCTTTATCTGTAATCACATCAATTACAGCATCATTCTTCTCGGCCGATAACATTCTGGCAACGATATCTTTTTGAAAAACCTCGTTTGGATTTTTCAAATCACCGGTAGCCCAAACCCCATACCCACCGGGCACAGTAATGCTGGCATTAAACTGATCGAAGTCATTATAAAACTCTTCGGCACCAGTATAGGGAAATTTGTTCCAGCCATCTACATCGTCATAAACTGCAATGCGTGGAAAGAAATAGGCCACAAAATGCGATCCTTCATCTACCTGACCTGTACGCATGTGCGAACCCTTATTTAAAGTATAATTATAATCAACACTAAAGCTAATGGTCTTGCCCGGTAACACTGCCGGTACGTAGACCGTCATGTTAGTACCGTCAATTTTAAAGCCGGTAATGGTTTTACCGTTGGCAGCCAGTTTTTCAATCGTTACACCTTCGCCTAAATCAGACTCCGAGAATTTAGCTTTCCTTGGCGTGCCTTTTTTGTAAAGATTAGGATAAAGCTTAAACCAGATTTCCTTTAAAGTATCAGGGCTATTGTTCGTATAAACAACCTGCACCTTTCCCTTCAACAAACGGCTAACCGGATTAAAATCTACATTAATGTTGTACTTCGAACTATTTTGCCAATAGTTTTTACCAGGCTTACCATTGGTACTACGCGTTTCCTTTTGATAGGCCTGCTGAAATACCGGCTCAATTGGTAATTGCGTTTGCGCATTGGCACATATTGCTGAACACAGTAAGAGGCTTAATAATTTTATAATTTTCATTTTTCGGGCTTGGAGCATGGTACTGGGCGTTTAGCATTCGACTTAATTTAACTGAACAATTAATTAAGCAATACAACAATTAACCAGTTAACCGATTTAAACAAATAACCAACAATCTACTTACCAAACTTCATTTTCAGTTGCTCCAACATATCAGTATTAATTGGTTGTGCAGGTTTTTCTGGTTTTGGCTGAGGCTTTTTTTGAAATTGTGGTTTATTAGCTGGTGCACTGTTCTGAGGTCTGGAGCCTTTATTCTCGTTCTTCTTAGCGTTAAACTTTGCCCACTCCTCGTCTAGTTTCTTTTTAGTGTATAACGGAAAATCGCCTTGTTTCATCCAGGCGTAATAGCTTGGCTCTACAGCAAACACCTGCGCGGTTGTTTTGCCTTTATGTTTACCGAAATTGAAACATACCTCGTTATTATCGTTGTATACCATACGACCGGCAAAATCAACAGGTTTATTGATATTGGTAAAAACATGAAGTGCATCTACGTCATTCACCACAGGAATGCTTTTTTCCCCTTGTTTGTTTTCAAACTCGGTTTCTTTATACATTTCTAATTGTCCAAGCAATACTTTGTAAGTGGCAATTACATCAGCTTCGGCAGCATGGGCATTAACTAAATCCTCCTGACAGTAAAATTTATATGCGGCCTTTAATGTACGTTGCTCCATTTGGTGGAAGATATTTTGTACATCCACAAACTTGCGGTCGTTCATATCAAAATCAACCTCGGCTCTTAAAAATTCTTCTAAAAGCATAGGGATATCAAATTTATTGGAGTTATAACCAGCCAGATCGCTATCACCAATAAAGTCTGCAATTTCTACAGCCAAAGCTTTAAATGTAGGTTCATTTGCAATATCTTCATCGTAAATGCCATGAATTAAGGAAGTTTGTAAAGGGATAGGCATTTCTGGGTTTACACGCCAGGTTTTAACAGTTTCAGAACCATCTGGCATGGCTTTTAAAATTGCAATTTCTACAATTCTATCGGCTCCAACATTTATTCCAGTAGCTTCTAAATCAAAAAATGCTAAAGGGCGCTTTAAATTTAATTTCATTTCTTTTGATGTGAGATTAGCGACATTAGATTTGGGATCGGCATGTCTAATTCTTTTTTTCCAAAAATGCTAAAAAGGTTTCATTAGTTATATAAAACCACTTTATTAATTTATAAATTTAATTTTCAAATTATTTTAGAATCTTAATTGCTACTCCTAAATTGCGCCAATTTATATACGCTCTAATGAAGAATATATCCACCCTGATTTTCCTGTTTTTTTTATCGTTAAGCACTTACGCTCAAAACTTTACTTACGGTGCTATTACCCACGATGATTATCAATTCGACAGAAAAACGCTTGACAGTAATGCCAATGCCATCGTTTTAAAGGAATTTGGTACCGCATCTATACAGCTTGATGACAATACGCATAGCCTTGTACTGGTTTTTGAACACCATGTAAAAATGAAAATCTACAATAAAGAGGGCTTTAAAGAAGCCAATATTGTGATTCCGATGTATAAGGATGATAGCCGCGAAGAAACCATCAGTGATTTAAAAGCCTCTACCTTTAACTTAATCGATAACAACTTCGTGGAAACCGTAATGGATAGAAAAGCTGTTTTTACCGAAAACCGGTCTAAATATACCCGCTTAACCAAATTTACCCTTCCTAATTTGAAAGAAGGCTCGGTAATCGAATACAGTTACATTTTAAAATCGCCAAACCTGTTCAATTTTAAAACCTGGGAATTTCAGGGCGAGATCCCTAAAGTAAACAGCGAATACCTGGTTTATATTCCCGGCATTTATAACTATAACGTTTCATTACGCGGCTTTCAGAAACTTACCGATCAAAAAGTAGAGCTAAGTAAAGAATGCCTGCGCTTATCGGGTGCCGCAATTGATTGTTCGAAAATTACCTACCTCATGAAAAATATTCCTGCTTTTATTGAGGAAGACAACATGACGGCTCCCAGTAACTTTAAATCTGCCATTTATTTCGAGCTTTCCGATGTTCAGAATTTAAACGGAGGTAAAACTTCTTATACCAAAACCTGGAAAGATATCGACCACGAGCTATCGACTGATAAATCGCTAGGATCGCAAATGAAAAGGAAAGACCTTTTTAAAGACCTTATCCCCGGAATTACCAAAGGTGCTACGGATGAGCTCGAAAAAGCAAAGGCTGTATTCAATTATATCAAAAAACAGATCAAATGGGATAATTATTACGGAAAGTACTCGCCCGATAACATTAAAAAAGCACTCGAAACTCGCTCCGGTAACGTAGCAGATATCAACCTGAGTTTAATTGCTGCGCTTTCGGCTGCTGATTTAGATGCCGAAGCCGTTATTCTTTCTACGCGCGATAACGGAACGGTAAACAAGCTTTACCCGGTAATGAGCGACTTTAACTATCTGGTTGCCAAAGTAAATATTGGTGATAAAAGTTATCTGCTGGATGCTACAGAACCACTTTTACCATTCGGACTATTACCACTAAGGTGCATTAACGATCAGGGACGTGTAATTAACCTCAAAAAACCTTCATACTGGATTGACTTAAAAGCGAGCATGAAGTCGGTTACCAATTACATTCTTTCGGGAAAAATGACCACCGATGGTAAAATTGTAGGCACGCTTACCACCCATTCGATGGGCTATTCAGCATTCAACAAAAGACGCGATATTTTACGTTATACTTCGCCAGATGAATATGTAGAAAAGCTGGATGAACGCTTAACGCGGATTAAAATAACGGATCACCAGATCTCGAATCTCGATAGCGTAGAAAACCTTCTGACTGAAAAATACGAAGTGGAGTTTACCATAAATGATGGTTCGAACCAGAACCAGTTTTACTTCAGTCCTTTTTTCATAAATCCGATTTCTAAAAATCCTTTCAACTTAAATGAGCGTACCTATCCGGTCGATTTGGGTGCAGGATCTGACGAACGCATTACCCTGAATATTACTTTACCAGCCAAATACCAGTTGCAGGAAAAGCCAAAAGATATGGCTATTGCTTTACCAAATAACGGTGGCAGATATATCTTGTCGAGCAAATTAGAAGAAGACAGCATTAGCTTAAATCAGATTTTACAGTTTAACAATGCTATTTACCAGCCAGATGAATATCTTTTCCTTAAAGAATTTTACAGCAGGATTATCCAAAACCAAAAGACAGAATTTTTATTAAAGAAGTAAACTAAAATGAGAATACTACTTACCTTTTCGCTTTTATTACTCGCTTCTTTTACTGGCTTTGCCCAGGATAATTACGATACCGACCTTGTTCCTGCCAATTTGCGTAACCGCGCCAATGCCTGCATCCGCAACGAAGAAACCACCATCGATATGCGCTCGCCAGATAATGTGATGATGACTGTTAAAAAAGCGATCACCGTCTTTAATGAGAATGGTGAAGATGAAGCGCGACTGGTAATCTTTTACGATAAAAATATATCTATAAAAAGTATAAAAGGCGAAGTTTACAATGCAGTAGGCAAGTTAACCAATAAGTTTACCCAGAATGATTTTACAGATGCAAGTGCAGCCGATGGTTTTTCGCTTTTTGTAGATAGCCGTGTGAAACATTATTTGCCATCGGTAAGCCAGTACCCTTACACTGTAGTTTACAATTATGAAATCAGAAATAAACAAAACCTGCTTATCCCCGACTGGACTCCCAAACCTGCCAACGATGTTTCGGTAGAAAAGAGCAGCTATACTTTTATCAGCAAACCGACCGATCAGGTACGGATAAAAACACAGAACTACAGCGGCTCACCGGAAGTGATCACGGATGAGAAACAAAAGAAAACTACGTGGAAGGTGAGCAATGTTTTAGCCGTGAGAACCGAACCCTATAGCCCTGACCCCGAAACTTACCGCACCAGCATTCAAATTGCCCCACAAGAGTTTTACTACTATGGTCATAAAGGCAATTACACCAGCTGGCAGGATCTGGGCAAATGGATATACGACGATTTGTTAATTACCCGCACGCCATTATCGCCAACTACCGTACAAATGGTTAAAGACCTGGTAAAAGCAGAAAAAACAGATAAAGATAAAGCCCGTAAAATTTACCAGTACCTGCAAGAAAAGACAAGGTACATTAGTGTGCAGATCGGCATTGGTGGTTTCCAGCCCATTGCGGCCAGCGAGGTAGACCGATTGGGTTATGGCGATTGTAAAGCACTGGTTAATTACATGCAGAGCTTACTAAAAGCCGCCGATATTGATTCGTATTATTGCGTGGTAGAAGCCGGATCGGAAAAGAAAAGCCTGAACCCGAATTACGCGAGCATGGCTCAGGGCAACCACATCATCTTGTGTATGCCTTTAAAAGGCGATACTACCTGGCTCGAATGTACCAGTCAGAAAATACCGTTTGGGTTTTTAAGTGATTTTACCGACGACAGATTGGTATTGGCTTGTACCGCCGAGGGTGGTAAATTGCTACATACTCCTAAGCTCACCACAGCCGAAAACAAACAAATCAGAACAGCTAACCTGACCATAGCGAGCAACGGAAGTATTTCAGGTAAAATGAATACCGTTTATTCAGGTGCACAATATGATAACCAGGAATCGCTGATTGGCAAATCGGTAACAGAGCAGCATAAGCTGTTAAAAGAGGCCTATAATATCGACAACATCGATTTTGACGCTGTGGTTTTGGCACAAAAGAAAGATGCCGACCCGAAATTAACTGAAGAAGTGAGCCTTAATATCAGAAATTATGCCCCTGTAAATGGCGATAAGATGTTTTTGCAGGTTAATGCCTTTAACATTAAAAAATCTGCTCCCGAAATCAGGAACAGAACCCTGCCGGTATATATTAACCGTGGTTATACCGACGAAGATACGATTGTTTATACCCTTCCTGATGGTGTAGATACAAGCTTAATTGCAGCACAGGATAAAACTTTCAAGAGTGCATTTGGTCAGTATACCAGCAAAACCAGCATTAGTGGCAATAAACTTACTTATTACCGCAAATTTGTGTTAAACGATGGTACTTTTCCGGCAAACCAGTACGAAGAATTTTCGAAATTTATTAATGACGTAAACGGAGCCGACTACCTGAAACTGGCGCTTAGCTTAAGAAAATAATCCCGAGTGCAATACCAATAATCATGATGAGGTACATCAAGATTTCGGTAGAGGCAAATCTTTTGTATTTCGTCCAGAAGGAATAATCATTTTCTTGGTTTGGCATGGATGGTAATTATACGGCAAAAATAAGGAATTAGATTTAAAGATTTGTCATGGCTTTTTTCCCGCCGATTTAAGAAGATTATCACAGGATCACCTGTCTAAATATTACAGTTAAATCTGCGCCCTTTTCTGCGAAATCTGCGCCCTTTTCTGCGAAATCTGCGGGAAACATAAGCAACATACAACTCATTAAAATCCTCCAACCAGCTATTCCTCAAAGCTATATCTCGCCGCTTTAAGTCACAAGAGTGTAAAACAACCCCTGTTTCCAAGCCCATATTTCCTATCCGGGCAACATTCTGATCAAACCGCCGTATAAATAACTCATTATCAAACAATACTGAATGAAGAAACAAATCCTGGGCATTGCTGCGATTTTTTTAGTGGGGATGAGCATTGTCGGAACAAGTTGGAAAGCCGTGGAGCTTCCACAAACACAACAACAGGCGGTAAAAAACATTGCTGCCGATAGCCTCTACAATCAATTTATTACCAATCTGTACCACAGCGTTCATCTCGATTCGGCGGGATTAAACGAACAGGTGTTCGAAAAGGCACTAACCGGTTTCTATAATATGAAATATTCGGGTTTATTAAGTGCCAAATCCATTTTAACCATCGCCGATTTCGATCAGGAAAGCACCAAAAAACGATTGTACATTATCGATTTAGCACAGAAAAAGCTGATTATGAATACCTGGGTTGCGCATGGACAAAACAGTGGCGGCGATAAACCTGCACATTTTTCGAACGACGTAAACTCTAACCAAAGCAGTTTGGGCTTTTATGTAACCGGCGAAATCTATTATGGCAAGCATGGTCGTTCGCTTAAATTAGATGGTATGGACCAGGGCTTTAACAATAAAGCACGCGAAAGATCAATTGTGGTACACGGTGCTGACTATGTTTCTCAACATACCATCAATGAGCTTGGCCGCTTAGGCAGAAGTCAGGGCTGTCCGGCGGTTTCAGCAAAACTGGCCGATCAGGTAATCAACAGCATATCCGATCGCACGGTATTGTTCATCAATAACTCTGATCAGGTATACCATTCTTCTTTTTTAAACGAAACATTGGCGGCTAGTGTAGCGTTAAACCAGGAAGGGGTTTTAGCTGCACAGGTTGATTAATGGTGCTTAATATTTTTTGCATTCATATTTTTGGGCAGGAGTTTAATAAAAACAGGTGTGCATGGGGCGAGTAAATCCCATACCCATCTGTTTCCGTCAGCTTCTTTTTCGCCACAATCTACCACTTCAGCACGTTTCAACAGCTTTTTAACCAGGCTTTGAATCCATTTTACCTTTACCAAACGGTTAAAAGATAACCCCAGGTAATCGCAATACACATGTACCAAAATCTCTACAATTAACGAAGGGTTACTAATGGCCAGCGCTTGCCCAAATTCTGCTTTATAATCGGCTTTAATGGTATCTGCAAGCAGGTTAAAACGAATATCAGGTTTAACACGCAGGTATTGCCATAAAGCGGCATTGCTATATACCCTGATAATTTTTGGCTCCAGGTCTACTTTAATTTGTGCTCCTTCCAGTTCGTAAGTTTTATTCATTCAGGCTTAATTCGTTTTTTAATTAGAGTAAAAGACGGGCAATTTGTTAATCCCGTTCACCTTAAATCTACAAATGGACAAATAGCCCTTGCTTTTGTTTGTCTGTAATACGCAAAACCTGAATAAGCTTAAATTGTCCATTTTACTTTGAAACCTTCCTGTAATGCGCAGCAACAAATCAAAGTTACCTCGAAACATTCCTGCCATGCGCAGCAACAAATCAAAGTGAAATGATGATTTCAGCCTTATTCTTCAATTAAATCTATAAGCTTTAACGCGCTATTTTTTTGAGAGAGATAACTGACATCAAAAAAAACAATTGTAAACCTTTGACATTTAATCCAATCCATACCAGTCCACTACCTTTATGATCGGCCAGCAGGTTATTGTGAATAATTTTATTGAGCCCATTGCCATTATTTTAAGCATATTTGAGGTTTGAAAAGATAAAACTATTAATGAAGATTGTAATTGCAGAAAAGCCATCTGTTGGCCGTGAACTTGCTAAAGTTTTCGGGGCAACCACCAGAAAGGACGGATATATTGAGGGTAAAGGCTATTCTTTTACCTGGGCATTCGGGCATTTACTGCAATTGGCACCTCCACAAGATTATGGTTTTATTGGCTGGCGTAAGCAACATTTACCCATGCTGCCCCAAAAATTTAAACTGGCCATCCGTAAAATTAAAACCAAAGATGGCTTTGTGGATGATCCTGCTGTAAAAAAGCAGCTCGATACCATTAAGAAACTTTTTGATGAGGCTACAGAAATCATTGTAGCAACGGATGCCGGGCGTGAAGGTGAATTAATCTTCCGGTACATTTATTACTTCTTAAAGTGTAAAAAACCTTTTAAACGCCTGTGGATTTCCTCTCAAACAGATGAAGCCATAAAAGATGGGTTCAGGAATTTAAAACCGGGGACCGATTACGATACGCTATTTAATTCTGCCCACTGCCGCTCTGAATCTGATTGGCTGGTTGGTATGAATGCCACGCAGGCCTTAAGTATTTCGGCAGGTAACCGCACTGTGCTTTCGCTTGGCCGCGTGCAAACGCCTACCCTTGCCATGATTTGTGCGCGCTACCTGGAGATTAAAAACTTCGTACCGCAAACCTATTATCAAATCGCCATCCTGTTAAGCAAAGATGAACAGGTTTTTAAGGCCATATCTACCTCAAACTATAAGGATAAAGAAGAAGTTGAAAAACTATTTGCCCTGGTAGAAGATGTGGCATCCGGTTTCCTTACAGGTGGTAATATTACTGCTGTAGAGGCTAAACCACGAAAGGAACCACCTCCGCTGTTGCACGATTTAAGTAGCTTACAACAAGAGGCCAATAAAAAGAAAGGCTATACAGCTGATCAAACCCTTAATATTCTACAGAATTTATACGAGAGCAAGCTCGTTTCTTATCCACGTACAGGCTCACGCTATATTGGCGATGATGTGTACGCTGGCGTGCCTGATTTGATTGCTAAATTTACCGATCATCCTGATTTTGGAAAACATGCGCAGTTTTTACAAACCGTAGCATTGAACAAAAGAAGTGTTAATGCCAAAAAAGTAACCGATCACCATGCGGTTTTACCAACCGGCGAGCAAGCTTACGGACTTAGTCCCGATAAACAGGCAGTATACGACATGGTAGTTGGCCGGATGATCGAGGCTTTTCACCAGGAATGCCTGAAAGACCTGACCAAAATCACCATTCAATCGGGCGTTACTTTCGTTGCTAACGGAACAGTAATACGTTCGGCAGGCTGGCGTGCTGTATTTAACGATCCGGAAGATGATAAGAAGGACGAAGACAACGCGGCACTACCCAAAGTAGCAGTTGGCGAACTTTTGCCAATTAACGAAAAAACACTTTTAGAAAAGCAAACCAAGCCCAAATCGATGTACAACGAAGCATCGCTGCTAAAAGCCCTCGAAACCTGCGGTAAAGAGATTGAAGATGAGGAGTTGCGTTACGCCATGAAAGATAGTGGTTTAGGTACACCCGCAACACGTGCTTCGATTATAGAAACCTTAATTACCCGCGAATATATTACCCGCGAAAAGCGTAATCTGGTGCCAACCAATAAGGGGCTGGCAGTATATGAGGTGGTAAAAGACAAGCAAATTGCACAGGCCGAGCTTACCGGACAATGGGAAAAAAGGCTCGAGGAAATCCGGTCGGGATCGTCGGTAAAAGATTTTAAATCAGAAATTACCGAATATACTAAAATGATCACCAACGAACTGCTGATTGCCGGAGCAAGTATTTCGGGTAAGATTAATGAGGAAAAGAAACTGGAAAAAGCTTAATTAAAAGTTTTTTTAATAAGCTGTTCAAGCGCTTCGTTCAGGTTTTCGTCTTTTTGGATAAAGCCCATTGCGCCTGCATCCAGGTAATTTTGTTCGAGGCTGGCTTTGTTGTTACCGCTAAACATACAGATTTTAAGGGCTGGCTGTAAGCTTAAAATCTCTTTTACGGTATCGGGCGAACTGTCACCCCCAGGCATATTAATATCCAAAAGCACAAAATCAAACTGCTCCTTACCCAGTAGCTCAAGAGTATCGGACAGGTTACTCCTTTCGGAAATAATTGGCGATTTTAGCCATTTAGCAAAAATCCGCTTTATCAGGAGCCTCATCAGCTCACTATCGTCGGCAATTAGAATTTTAATATTTTCAACCATTTCTGGAAAAATGTAATTTACGCGTGGTTCATCCGGGTAGCATTATCACAATACCGCAAATTCCACTCTTTTAAGCCTCATATTCATGAAGATTGGGATGACACAGGTAAAAACAGTGATTTTATTGTTTTTTCGCTTAAACAGATCGCATTATTTGCCTAAAGATCCATAAACTCCCATGCACTGTGGTATGCTCCTAGTTTTTCAGTATACGCTATAAAATCAGCATAAAATTTTGATTTCGACAATGTAGCACTGTCGCCAATTACCACAAGCTTTTTTCTTGCTCTGGTCATTGCCACATTCATCCTTCGGGTATCTGATAAAAATCCGATAACACCGTCACTATTGCTTCTGGTTAAACTAATGTATACCACATCACACTCCTGCCCCTGAAAACTATCGATGGTATTCACGGCAATTTGACTGCGGTGAGGTGTTAAACTATCGCTTTCATTAATCAGGGCATTTAAAACTTGTACCTGCTGTTTATAAGGAGAAACAATAGCCACTGAAGGAAACGGAGCCGGATTAGTCCCTGCCAACAATTTTTCTACCAGATGCGTTAAGTGCCTGATCAGGAAAGTAGCCTCATCAGGGTTGGTTGTACTGGTTCCTGCTAATTTTTCTTCAAAACTACAGCCAGCAGTATCGATAAAATTAATGGGTGCATCATCAGCAAAAAGCAACTGATCGGCCACCGACTGATGTGCCTTTAATGCATCATTATAAAATACTTTGGAAGAATAACCCATAATATCCTTATTCATCCGGTATTGTTCGTTTAACAACACAACCGATTCAGGATGAAGGCCAACAGTTTTTTCAAGTAAAGTATTGCCTAAGCCGTTTCGGGATGCTTCGTTTGATTTTATTGTAGGCGAAAGCTGAAAGTGGTCGCCGGCCAAAATTACTTTTTGTGCTTTTAATATGGGTATCCAGCAGGCGGGTTCCAGTGCTTGTCCGGCTTCATCAATTACAATGGTCTGGTATTTTAAGTTACGTACCGTATAATGGTTTGCACCAACTAAAGTGGCGGTAATAATCTGGGCTTTGGTAAACAGATTATCCATAATATACTGCTCTGTTTTTTCTACCTCCTTACCAATTTTATGGGCTTCATCAAACAAGGCTTTCCTTTGGTCGCGTTCTGCTTTACCAAAGCTGCGTTTATATTTGTGGGCCATGTTTTTATACTCGCTGGCCTGTTTTTTAAGCGCTTTAATGGTTTTCATTTCCGGGTGACCGGCCATTTGATGATCAAGCGTAGCTGCAAGCAATTTTTCTGATACCCTGGCCGGATTGCCTACCCGAATTACTTTTAATCCTTCGGCGGCTAATTTTTCGGTCAGCAAATCAACAGCGGTATTGCTGGGTGCTACCACTAAAATCTTCTGATCGCTGTGTTTAGCCAACGATTTGATAGCGTGAACTAGTGTCGTGGTTTTTCCGGTGCCTGGCGGGCCATGTACAATAGCCAGATGATCGGCCGAAATAATTTTATTAACCGCCAGCTGCTGCGATTCATTTAAAGTATTGGGAATAATAAATTTCTCTTCACTGCGGAAGGAAGGTTTATCACCTTGTGTTAAAATACGGATCAGTTTATTTTCAGCTTCGTTTTCAGCTAAATGTGTAGCCTGTTTCAGCGCAGCCTGCATTTCGTCGTAACTGTTGTTATCAAACAACAAATCAACCCCAAGTTTTCCATCTCTCGTCCAATCGGGCAGTTCATCTACCCTGAAACTGATTTTCATCCTGCTACCGCTCTGGTGGGTAATTACCCCTTCAACGCGATCTTCTTTGGCATCGTGATTGGAAAACAACACTACAGACGATCCAAACCTGAACTGGTGCGAAAAATCCTGATGCGTAGTGCGCTCAAGTTCTACAGTAAGGTAATCACCCCTGCCTATCTCCGTATTTCTGATGGCTATAGGGTACCAGGTTAAGCCCAATGCTCTCCTATCGGCCGCAGAAGTATTTTCGGTAAGTTTTAGATAAGACCGTAAGTCTTCTTCACGCTCAATATTGAGCAAATCCTGAAGTTGTTTAAAATATTCTTTTGGCAAAGGGGGATTGGATTAATTGTATAAATTGGTTAATTGTTGGGTTGCTTTATTGCTTGGTTAATTGTTTGAATTGGTTAATTGTTGGGTTGCTTTATTGCTTGGTTAATTGTTTGAATTGGTTAACTGATCCCAATACGCATAACGCCAGGCACTATACGCTCTACTTACAGCACCAGCTCCTGATGTAACCTTAATAACGTTTCTGCTGCATCGGTACAAAGCCCCGGATGTACTTTAGAGCATTGCACAACCGTACTCCGTGTAGCGGTAAGCCACCTGAAACGCGATGCCTGATCGTATTGACCAATCGGTCCCGATCCTTTTGCAGCAATACTTATCCTTTCGAAAGCAGAAAGATTGGCTTTCAGTTCGGCTAAATCAATTTTAGGTGAAAAGGCCAGCATCCGGACTTCATCCAAAGCAAAAATGCTCTTTAGAAATTTCTGTTTAGCGCAAAACAAAATAATCCCCACATTAATAAACTCTTCGCGTTCTACCCTTGGCATCACGCGGATCACAGCATACTCAAATAAGAACTTCTCTTGCATGTTGTGCTTCTTTTATAATGGTATCGGCATGCAATAACCTTGTGGTTAAAAAATGCGCGTAAGCTTTACGGTGATCGGTTGTATCGCTAAAATTAGTTTCACCTTCCAACCAGTTATCCGGAATTAAAGCAATCACAGCTTCAATTTTTTCGGGTGTAAGTATCGCTTTAAAAGTTTCATTTACCGCTTCTAATTCGGTTGCCCATGGCAATAGCACATGATCTTTAACCAGATAGAAGGGTTTAATAGCCTGCTCTTCCCAATTTTGCCACGAATGGTGGAAATATAGTGCGGCACCATGATCGATTAACCAGAGCTCCTTATGCCAAACCAGCATATTTGTATTTCTGCAGGTGCGGTCCATGTTGGTTAAAAAACAATCCAGCCACACAATCTGCGAGGCCAGAGTAGCATCAACGGTGGTAACCGTTGGGTCGAAGGTAATGGCTCCAGATAAATAGTGCAGCGCAAGATTTAGTCCTACACTCGCTTTTAGCAAATCCTGTATTTCTTCATCAGGTTCTGTACGGCCAAAAGCTTCGTCCAGATTCGCAAATACAAGTTCGGGTACACGTAAGCCCAAAATCCTGGCAATTTCACCACCAATCAATTCGGCAATCAGCGCTCTTGGGCCCTGACCAGCCCCTCGAAATTTCAGTACATATAAAAAGTTATCGTCGGCCTCGGTAATGGCAGGCATCGAACCTCCCTCGCGCAATGGCGTAACATATCTGGTTACATTTACTGTTCTTAGTTGTAAATCGTTCATAAACACGGATAGAACGACATTTTATTTATGGAATGTAGCATTCTAAACTAGCGGCAAATTTAACAGAATTAAGGCAATAATTTGGTCAAAGTTTAGTCAGCCAGAAAATGCTTAAAATTTTCCGACAGGTACTTTATCGATGTATTTAGAACAGGGAATTATGCTTTAAACCGGATAGGTTAATCGTGCCCAAGGTATTCATTCCCTGTTGGAGTCATTGCTGCCGACCATTGTACCGATTCGCGGTTAATTTTGATTAGTCCCAGGCTTTCCAGTTCTTCGTAATCTTCTTCCATGCCGCCCAAAATAGAGGAACTCACCTGTTGATTGATTACCTCGAGTAGAGATATAATTTCTGATCTTTCCATAACAGTTAGCAATTAAATACATTTTGATTAACATAAATATAATCAAAATGTTTACCGCTAAGCCAAATTGCAAGTCAGAAAAAGTAATTTATTTTTTCAAAAACCACTCTACCCATTCTATACGCTAAAAAACGATCTTTAAGCTAAGTCACTAAAAACTAAACACATAGGTAAAAATATTTTAAAAAAATATCAACATATTAGTTCAAGGCCTAAATCCCTCTCTACTAAACGCTTGTTCCTCTAAAAAAGGATCAAATTATGCATTCAAGTATAATCTTAAAGTAAAAGAAATGTTAAAACTATTGCAGTTTTATAAACTACTCCTATATTTGTCCTCGAGAGCGTTAATTTAGATACGGGTATATGGCTTAGGCTGTATGCCCGTTTTTTGTTCTGGCAGTTGAAGCATGCCTTACAACTTTATCCAAACAAATTCTTAACCAGGGGCTATAAGCCTGAGGATTAAGATTAATATCTTCCTGTA
Source organism: Sphingobacteriaceae bacterium (assembly GCA_965284455.1). Classification (GTDB taxonomy): domain Bacteria; phylum Bacteroidota; class Bacteroidia; order Sphingobacteriales; family Sphingobacteriaceae; genus Pedobacter. The sequence continues at coordinate 1,263,009 of OZ260086.1, read as the reverse complement.
AGGATACCAAATCCATATACTTAAAATCTTCTACTTCTTCCCGATTGATAACCGGTAGTTCATCCGTCATTCCGAAAAAAACATGGTCTACTTCATGCTCGGTTAATCCGTTATCAAATTCGGCCTTGTAGGTAAATTTAAAAAGGTAGCTAATTTCGCACTCCATCCCCATTTCTTCTTTAAGCCTCCTTTTAGCTGCATGTATATTGCTTTCGCCAATTTTCGGGTGGCTGCAGCAGGTATTGGTCCACAAGCCTCCCGAGTGGTATTTGCTTTTGGCTCTTTGTTGCAGCAGCAGCTCTCGCTTAAAATTGAAAATAAACACAGAAAAGGCACGGTGTAAAGCCCCTTCTTCATGTGCTTTCATCTTTTCCATCTGCCCTCTGGGTACATCCTCGCCATCTACTAATATAACGTGTTCTTCCATTTATATTACATTTAACTTGTTCCTGATGATTGAATCAAACATCAAACCAACTTTACGCGTATTCGAAATTCTAATCCTTTCTTTCATGATTTTTTCGGCACTTAACCGTTTTATTTTTACAAAAAGCTTTTTATAATAGATATAGGTTAAATACACCCCGTTCCGCGAACTTGCCGGCAAAAGCTTAATACCTGCAAGGGCTGCATCAAACTCTTCTTCTATTTCAGTTTCTATCTGTTGCTTTTGGGTATCGCAAAATGCAGCCAGGTTTACATTTGGGAAATAATTACGCTTTAAACCCTGATGATCTCCCTTCACATCGCGCAGAAAATTCACTTTCTGAAATGCTGAGCCTAATTTCATCGCATAGGGCTTTAATCTTTCATAATCGGCAATTTGGCCATTGGTAAATACTTTCAGGCACATTAAACCCACCACTTCGGCAGAGCCCAAAATGTATTCGTTATACAACTCGGCAGTATATTTTGTTTCTGAGAGATCCATTTCCATGCTTTTCAGAAAGAGAACGATCAGTTCGTGATCTATTGTATACTGATTAACAACTTTTTGAAACGAGTTTAGGATCGGATTTAAGCTAATCCCAAGTTCAATTGCCTCAAAAGTATCCTGTTTAAATTTATCGAGCAGTAATTTTTTATCATAGTGATGAAAACTGTCTACTATTTCATCAGCCAGGCGTACAAACCCATATATAGCATGAACGGGAAGGCGTAATTCTTTTCCGAGCATATAAATCCCAAAAGAAAAACTGGTGCTATATCTTTTCGTGGTTAGCCTGCTGCAATCGGCAGATAGTTGATCATAAATTTCTTTCATGTACGGCTTGGAATTGGATAGATTGTTCAAATTCATCAAGTGTTTTAAACCAATTGATGTGATCAATGTTTTTTAATTTACTAATAACCTGGCTGTTTCCGGCAAGGTGAATCTGGGCAGATGCGCATATCGCAGATAATTGATTAATATATTGCTGGGCTTTTACAGGCGCTTGTGTTTTAATCATAAAAAGCAGCACATGATCTGCATTCAATATCGGGTACACTTGCTCAATAGCAGCTAAGGGCATTTTACTCCCTAAAAAAACTACCTGCTGGTGGTGTATGCGCAACATATAACTGGCAAAAAGCAGCCCGATATCGTGATCTTCATATTCAGGCAAAAAAAGAAGCCATTTAGGTCCTGCCATCTTTTGGACGGGGATACTATCGATATGACTAAATATTTTCTGACGGATAATATTAGATAAAAAATGCTCGTGTGCAGGACAGATATCGTCTTTACGCCACATTAAACCTAAACGCATCAGCAAGGGATAAATAACCTTACGGTAACAAACCGAAAGCCCTAAACCATCAATGCTTTCATCTAACAGGTGGTGAAAGGAAAATTCATCAAAAGCAATGCCGTGCCTTACCAGTTGCGAAATATAATATTCGCTATGCTCATCGTCTGGTGCCTGAGCAAATTCCCGATCAAGCAGCCTGTTCATTTCATCATCAGAGAGCGAACAGATTTTAGAAATTTTTAGCCCGCTTTTAATTAAACTTACAATATTCAGCAACCTTTTTAACTGATTATCGTCGTACAACCGCGTATTCCCTTGCGAGCGTGCAGGGCTTAAAGCACCGTAACGGCGCTCCCAAATCCTGATGGTATGCGCGTAGATGCCTGAAAGCTGTTCCAGGTCTGAGATAGAGTAAGCCATTATATTTTGTTCAAATATATTGCTTAAAATCTAAACAAAATAATTCTATGTTTATTTTTTTTAACAGCGTACACGCAGGCTAACGAATAAACATAGGCCTATAAAAACAAACAAATTAAAAAGAGCGGAAAAATAATAGGAAGCAGTGCGGAAAAATGTAAGCTGGCGCTTACTAAAGGGCTTCTTCGGTAAGCAATACACCTTTTTCGCCATTACCGGTTTCGATGGTATGTACGTGCTTATACGAATGGCTAAACAGATCGTAGCCGTGTTCCATCTGTTTAATGGCCACAGTACTTAGGGGATATTTAAAATTGGTTTGCATACAAAGCAGGTTATTATTGGCCAATAACAAGAAATCACAATCGTAACCTCTTTCTTGCAGTTCAATAACCTTTTTGGTAATTGACACATTTAACCGGTTGGTTGTACGGATTTTGTTTTTCATGAGATTTTGTGTTTAGGTAAAACAGGGATGATAATTCGCTTTAATAAATATATCTATAAAATATTACGATTCAAAATATAATATATTGTTTTACAACGAATTAAATCACACTCTTGTGTGTTTTGCAATTACAAAACATTGCGTTTAAAACCCGGTTAAGCAAGCATTTTTAGTTGCAAGAATACTATGTATCATATTTATGACATAAAGTGTTAAAAAAGGTTACGCCGTTGAAATTAATTTCTAAAATTAAAATGCATGCTCTAATTTAGCTCTACTAACACACACGCACTTAATGAAACTAACATGTATCGTAATTGATGACGATATTCATGCCGTTAATGGCATAATATCTTACATCAATGCACTGGCTAATATCCAGCTTATAAAATCGTATACCGATCCCTTGCTGGCTTTAAACGAAATTACAGCAGGAGAAGCAGTCGACATTATCTTTATGGATGTTGATATGCCGCTTATTTCCGGACTGGAGCTTTCCAAAGTGATCAGGCATAAAACTGATAAACTGATTTTCACCACGTCGCATTCAAAATACGCTTACGAAGCTTTCGAAATGTACGCCAGTGCCTACCTGTTAAAGCCTTATACCTTCGCCCGCTTTGCCGAAACCATCAATATGCTCTTTCCAAAAAGGCCGGCAACACCCAATATCAACCTCAAACAGGAAGACGATTACTTCTTTGTCAGAAACAAAAATGACAACAATAACCTCATAAAAGTGCGGTACCCTGATATCGTTGCGGTAGAAAGTCTTCAGAATTATGTCAGAATTTTTACATTAAATGAAACGATAGTGGCTTATATCGCCCTATCCGAAATCAAAGTAATCCTCCTTAATTATGCCAATTTTGCTCAAGCCCACCGTTCGTTCATTATTGCAAAAAACTACATTGAAAAGGTTGAGGGTAACACTTTGAAGATGATAAACAACCTTACCATCAACATTGGCAGCAATTACCGCGATAGTATCCAGGACTACATTAAAGAAAAAACGATTAAAACTAACCGCTCTTAAAGTTAAATTTTTGTTATTTTCGTATCACTAACCAATAAGCTCCGGGCTATTTTTGGATGGTGATGTATTTGCCGTTCCCCAATTTACAAGTCGTTTACCAAATGAAACTAACAAAACAAAAAGAAAAAAAGTGGCCTGTTTTAAGCTGGATAGCCAGTAAAAAACTGCATATTATCATCTGGCTGGTCTTTATCTTTTACGAAGCCATTATTGTTGGCTTAATTAATGGAAAGTTCGGCCGTTTAGCCCCCTATGTTTTATATTATACGCTCAACATCACCACTTTTTATCTGCATGCACACGTAGTTTTAGCTTTAGGCCTTAACAAACCCAAACAAACCGCATGGAAATTACCTTTGTTACTTCTGGCCGAAATTGCTGCTTATTTTAGCATCTCTATTTGCCTCGATTATATTATTATCAACTATACGAATTATACCGGATCGAGAAGGATAACCCTCGATCTGGTCTATTTCTCCGCTCCTTTGTACCGTTGTGTTTATTTCATGTGTTTTTCTACCGGTTATTATTTTTTAACGCGTTACATTAAAGAGCGGAAAAAGACCGAGGAGTTAGAAAAACAACGGCTAAATAACCTTATTCAGCTGGCAAAATCAGAAAATGCATTTTTAAAAGCCCAGATACAGCCTCACCTCTTGTTTAATACTTTGGATTTTATTTACCAGAACGCCCGAGAATCATCGCCAGTTGCTGCTGAAACTATCCTTTCTCTTTCAGAAATGATGCGCTATTCGGTTGACAACAATAAAGACAAAGACTTTGTGATGCTGGCCGAAGAAATTAACCAGGTAGAAAACCTGATCAATTTACATCAGTTGCGCAAAAACCATGGCATGGGTTTACGTTTTTGGTATGATGATGAGATCCGTCATATTAAAATTATCCCAATGGTGCTCATTACCCTGGTAGAAAACATTTTTAAACACGGAGAGTTGTTAAACGAGGCTTGCCCTGCCGAAATAAGTATAAAAGCAGAATCTGGAAAACTGATTATCGAAACAGCTAACCTGATTAAAGAAGTTAAAGACAGTTCGGGTTTAAATTCAGGCCTGGAGAACATTAAAAAACGTTTAACCTATGCCTATGGCAAGGATGCAGAATTTAAATATATCGTTACTGCTGATAACTATTACAGGGTAACATTATCGATCATACTTAGAAAAGACAACCAACTTTAGTATTTTTATGTAGAAATTCTACATTTCACTACAATTTCAAAAGAAAAGGCGATTTTCCTTGCCGAATAGATAAAAATCAGCTGGGAATATTAATTTTTTCCATTTTAAGTACTGAAATTGTAATTTGCGTCATCTAAACCTATTAAAAATGTCAATAAGTTGCATCGCTATCGATGATGATCCCCATTCATTAGAGAGTCTGATAGCATATATGGATAAGCTCCCCGATTTAAAGCTTATTCAAACTTTTACCGAACCAATCCAGGCCTTGGCAGAAATTTCTGTTTCCAATCCTGTTGATATTATTTTTCTGGATGTAGAAATGCCTTCCCTTTCGGGCATTGAACTGGCTGGTTTGCTCAGGCAAAAAACAAAACATCTTGTTTTTACCACTGCCCACGCCCGCTATGCCATCGATGCCTTCAAAGTAGAAGCAGATGCATACCTGTTAAAGCCCTATTCGATTTTGCATTTTACTAAAACGATAAATAACCTATACCCAACAGGTAAAAAGACCGCTAACCCCTTCTCTATTTTTGAAGAAAATTTCTTCTACATCCCCTTACAAGGTAATGATGGTAATCTGGTTAGAATTGACCTGAATGAGTTGATTGCAGTAGAAGATATTGATCATGATGTACAATTTAAAACAACTTTCAATACCTTTTTAAGCTCCAGATCGAACTTTATCAAAATGCTTAACATGCTTAAAAAGCACTCTGCATTTATTCAGATCAGCCCTACGGTTATTATTGCCAAACAACACATTAAAAGCGTATTGGATGATAGGATACTGTTATCCAACGAAATTTCGTATACCGTTTTTCAAGCTTACAAAGATCAGTTTGCACGCTTTGTAAAAAGCAACCTCCCCGGATAAAACATCAAGCCAAATACCTTATAATTATCTAAATTTTCACACGCGCCTCTTCCCTCTTTTTCTTTTCATCAAAACATTATTGTACAAACTTTGTCTTAGGATAGTCTATTTAATAAATTAATTGATTATCTGTTTTGAAAAAAGTATTGGTTGTGGATGATGATCCAGATGTATTAGAGGTGGTGCAAGAGATATTAGAAACCGAAAATTATAAAGTTTATCCGCTCTTATCTCCGCGGTTTATATTTAAAGCTGTTAGGGACTTTAATCCTGATCTGATTATTCTGGATATTATGTTGAACGGAATGGATGGGCGTGCTGTGTTTAAAGAGTTAAGGTTAAACAACGAAAGCAATAACATACCCGTTATGCTTACATCGGCCAGGTTCGACGAAAGTTATGTGGTATCGCAAAGCTACCACCCCGACGATTATTTGAGCAAGCCTTTCACAATAAGCAGTTTATTACAAAAAGTAGGCACCCTGACTGAAAATTAAAAAACCAGATATGAATTTAAAATTAGTAATTGCAGGCTTTTTATTATCCGCTGCAGTATCAACACAGGTAAAAGCGCAAAACAGACCTGATAAACTGTATTCGATGAGTGGTATCGGACTGGCTTTCCCAATGGGCGAAACTTCTGATTATTTTAAACCTAAATTTTCTACTTCATTGGGATTGAATTTAGGTTTGGGCGATGGCGGTCTGTTTCTCTACCCTAAGGCGAGTTTGCATGCTTTTACTTTTAACCAGATTAGCCCTGATGCGGGCTATACCTATACTTTACAAAAAGGCAGATCTACCACTTACCTTTTAAATGTGGCATTGGGTTACCGTAAAATTGTAGATAAATGGGCTTTTTACGGCTTTGCCGGAGCTGGCGGAGGAATTATCTTAACTCCTCAGGCTGACGTTAACACCTCTACGCTGCAAGTTACCCAATCCAATAAATCTAACGGTTTAGGCATTGCCGAAGCCGGTGCAGGTATTGAATACAATCTGGGTGGCGCCAATTTATTCGTAGAAACCAGTTATATGTACGGTTTTGGTAAAATACAGAACAGGACTTTTAATACCATTCCTATTACCCTTGGCATTAAACCTAATTTGAGCAAACTACTTGGTAAACTCTAATTGCCCTACATACAAAATACAGCAGCGGTTACGTTAAATAGGTAACCGCTTTTTTTATGCTAAAGAAATAATCAAAATTATTTTTATACTAATTATTTTAGCATAGATTTGTAATCAAAATTCATTTCATGTTGTACGCAGTTGTAGATATCGAAACCACTGGTGGTCATGCCTCAGCAAATGGCATTACCGAAGTTGCCATTAACATTCATGATGGTAATGAAATAGTAGAATCGTATACCACATTGATTAACCCCGGTATCTCTATTCCTGCACACATTACTGCACTTACAGGGATTGATGATGATATGCTGATGGACGCCCCTTTTTTTGAAGATGTGGCCTTACAAATTTATCAGCTATTACACGATAAGGTTTTCGTAGCCCACAATGTCAATTTCGATTATTCGTTTTTAAAACACCATTTGGCGACAGCGGGGTACGATTTGCAATGTACTAAACTATGCACTGTAAGGCTCAGCAGAAAATTAATTCCGGGCAAAAGCTCTTACAGTTTAGGTAAGCTTTGTACTGCGCTTGAGATTCCTATATACAACCGGCACAGGGCTGCCGGCGATGCAGATGCAACCAGTATTCTTTTTAATCTGTTGTTGGCGAGTGATGACAAGGGGATTATTGCAGAAATGCTTAAAAAAACCTCGAAAGAACAGGCTTTACCACCCCATTTAGATAAAGCTTCCATTTTAAGGTTACCCAACCAGCCAGGTGTTTATTATTTTAAAGATAGTAAAGGCAAAATTGTATACGTAGGTAAGGCTAAAAACCTCAAAAAAAGAGTTATCAGTCATTTTACCGGCAATAATGCTAACCGCCAGCGCCAGGATTTTCTGCGCACCATACACCATGTTGATTTTGTGGTATGCGGTACCGAGTTAATGGCTTTAATTTTAGAAGCCAATGAAATTAAACGCCTGTGGCCCGAAAATAACCGTGCCATGAAACGTTATGAACATAAATACGATCTATATGTATTTGAAGATCAAAACGGCTACCTGCGTTTAGCAATCGATAAACATAAAAAAAACAACCGTGCATTTCAGAGTTTTAATAATCTGCTGGAAGGTTATAACTTTTTAAATCAGATGGTTGATAAATACCAGCTTTGCGCCAGACTCTGTTACCTGCAAAAAACTGCAACCAAATGTTATGCGCACGAAAACGGACAATGTTTTGGGGCTTGCAGTGGCATAGAAACCGTTACGGTTTACAACAAAAAGTTAAATGCAGCGCTGGCAGATCTGCAACAACAACAACCTAGTTTTGCGCTCGTTGATGAAGGAAGGGCCGCCAACGAATTTAGCTGCTTGGTAGTAGAGAAAGGCCAGTTTTATGGTATGGGCTATTTTACCGATACCAAATACCTTTCGGATGGATTAGCGCCAGTTAAAAATGACTTATCCATCTATCCGTCTAACAGTTATATTTTGAACCTGATTTTAACACACGCAGCACAATACCCGCAAAAATTGTATAAATTGTAATCTGTAACCCTACCATCATGGATATTTCAACCTTTAGTGCACGTTGTCTTTCATTTGATGAAGTGGTTGAAATGCCGCATTTTGAAAAAACTTCTTTCCGGGTAAACAAAAAAATATTTGCAACTTTAGATCTTCAGCATAATCGAGCTACATTTAAGCTGTCGGCAATCGATCAATCCGTTTTCTGCGATTATAAGCCCGATAAAATAAAACCCGCAACGGGTGCCTGGGGCAAGCAAGGCTGGACCATTTTTGAAATAACTGATCTTCCTGATGAGATGGTTATTGATGCCCTTACCCTTTCTTATTGCAATGTGGCACCGCCAAAACTAGCAGAGCAATACAACAGAGACTAATTTTCGTGATATTAAACAGGTTAACACTAAAAAGTATTGTAAAAATTTGCGTAAGTAATTACTTACACTTATATTCGTAAGCAATTACTTACATAATTATGAGAAGAGATGTATTTCAGGCCATTGCCGATCCAACACGAAGAGAAATTATCAATCTCATTGCCCATAAAACGCTAAACCTGAATGCCATTGCCGAAAATTTTGAAATGAGCAGGCCCGCTATTTCACAGCACATCAAAGTGCTGACAGAATGTGGCTTAATTGAAATGAAGCAGCAAGGCAGGGACAGATATTGTTATATCCAGTTTCAAAAACTGGCAGAAGTAGCGCAATGGGTAGAGCAGTACCGCACCTTCTGGACTGGTAAATTAGATGCATTAGCGGTACACCTATCAAAGGACCAGCAACCTGAACAGGAATAAAAATTAGAAACTAAAACCCTATAAAAATGGAAAACGAACCAGTTATTGTAGAACGGGTATATAATGCCCCTATCAGCAAAGTATGGAAAGCTTTAACTGATAATAATGAAATTAAACAATGGTACTTCCAGTTAGCAGATTTTAAGCCCGAAGTTGGTTTTAAATTCGAATTTACCGGCGGACCAGACGATGGGCCACAATACCTGCATTTATGCGAGATAACCGAAATTATTGAAGGCAAAAAACTTGCTTACAGCTGGCGTTACGACGGTTACCCGGGAAACTCGGTGGTAAGTTGGGAGTTATTTGAACAAGGCGACAAAACCTTATTAAAACTTACCCATACAGGTCTAGAAAGCTTCGCTCCTAACGGATCTGATTTTGCCAAAACAAACTTCAATGGTGGATGGAACTATTTTGTTAACGATGCGCTTAAAAATTATCTTGAGCCGGCAGCTTAACAATCTTCATCATTATACCGGGCGTAGTTAATGCGCCCGGTATAATTTTTAAATTTCTGCTAAAGCCTGTTTTATAGCGCTGTAAATATAATCGAGGTCTTCATCACTGATAACATAAGGCGGCAGAATATAGATAATATTGCCTAAAGGCCTCAATATAATTCCTTTATCTAAAAAGTAAGCGTACAATAAGTTACGCAGGTTACTTAAATAAGAAGTTTCGTTACCTGTTTCCCATTCAATAGCGATAATAGTACCAGTTTGCCTTACTGCTTTTACCTTAGCATGCGCTTTTATTTCTTCTAAAAACACGGCATGTTTAGCCTCTACCCGCTTAATATTAGCCAGGGTTTCTTCTTTCAGTAAAATATCTAAACTAGCCAGCGAAGCTACGCAAGCTATCGGGTTGGCCGTAAATGAATGTCCGTGATAAAGTGTTTTTAATTTATCTTCGCTTAAAAAGGCGTCAAATATTTCATCGGTACAGGTAGTGATCCCCAAAGGCATAGTGCCTCCCGTTAAACCTTTACTTAAACAAATAATATCAGGTTTCTGGTTCAGTTTTTCGCAGGCAAAATACGTTCCTGTCCGGCCAAAACCCGTCATTACTTCATCGGCGATAATTAAAATACCGGCTTTTCTACAGGCGGCCACCAGTTCATCAAGGTATTTTGCTTCATACATCAGCATACCACCTGAACCTAAAATTAATGGTTCAAAGATAAAACAGGCCGTACTTGTTAGATTTGAGATGTAAGATATAAGATCTGAGATATTGTCTTCGTTTGGCAAATCGATAAAATCGACATCAAACAACAAACTATTAAAAGCATCGGTAAAAATACTGCGCCCGCTAACCGACATGGCACCAAAGGTATCGCCGTGGTAAGCATTTTTAAAGGCCAGAATCCTGGTTTTGGGCTTACCATTATTATCCCAGTACTGCAGGCACATTTTAAGCGCTACTTCTACTGCTGTAGAACCATTATCGGTATAAAAAACCTTGTCTTGTTTACCAGGCAAAATAGGCAAAAGCCTTTCAGCCAGCAAAACAGCCGGTTCGTGGGTAAAACCAGCAAAAATTACGTGTTCAAGTACATTGAGTTGCTCAGCCACCTTTTGTGCGATGTAAGGGTGCGCATGGCCATGAATATTCACCCACCACGAAGAAACTGCATCGATATACTTTTTGCCCTTCTCGTCGAAAACGTAAACGCCCTCCCCCTTCACAATCGGAATGTGCGGCAAAGCGTTTTTCATTTGGGTATAAGGATGCCAGATTACTTTTTTATCGCGTTCGGCTAAATTTAAGTTTGTATCTGGAGCTTGAAATCCTGAAGTATCTGACATAATAATTAATGATTTTCGGAATATTGATCTTTTAAAAGCTGTGCCACGGTTTTATCCGTTTTAAAGGTAATTTCATCGATGGCTAAATTTTCAATTTTAACCCACCTGAAAGCCTGCAGAATTTCACCTTCCCCATCAAAATCGTAAATTTCATCTTTAAAAGCCAGTTTCAAGGGCGCTTTTTCCTTAACCAGGTAGTATACGCTAATTACCTGACTATCGTTAAACGATGATTTTTCATAAAAGTCTGTAGTGTAAAAATGCGATAGCACATCAATTTCAGCTTCGCATTCTTCTACAAATTCACGCTTCAATCCATCTATCAAACCTTCGCCTAATTCTAAGCCACCACCGGGGAATTTACTGAAACGGAAGCCGTATTCTTCTTCATCACTTACCAAAACCTCGTTATTGTGGTTAACTAAGAGCCCGTATACGCGGATATTAAAGTAGCTCATTTTCAAAATGCTTTTTATTTTTGATTACAATTTCTGGTGTCCAAACAATTTCTTTTTTAAAGGCTTCCGATCGTACCGGACACTCGCTCATGTGGCAGTAGTGGCAACACTCAGGCAAGCAAGGGTCGGCATGAATAAAAAGTTCGGCCTTGCGTACACCGTTTGAATTGATGAGTTCATCAATCTGCGAAATTTCGCGGTGTACTTTATTTAAATCGAAATAGTAAGGTAAAGTTACATGGCAATCGATATGAAATTCAGGGCCATATTGTTGTGTTCGCAGGTTGTGTACATCTATCCATGGATTATGGCGGTTTTTCTGCAATACTTCCACCACTTCTTCAACCAAAGTAAAATCGCTTTCATCCATTAAGCCTCCCACCGAACCACGCGTAAGCTTATAACCCGAGTAAACAATATAGAAACCTACCAAAACGGAAAGCAAACTGTCCAGCCAAATAATATTTGTTAGCTGAATCAGAATTAATCCTACCACAATGGCCGCACTGGTATACGTATCGGTTAACAAATGCCTGCCATCGGCCTGCAATGTAACAGAATGCTGATCTTTTCCTACATTAATAAGATACAAGCCAACAATCATGTTAACCAGACCGGTAATTCCAATAATCAAGGTTCCCTCCAGCAATTGGCCTACCGCATGTGGGTAAATGAGGTTGTAAGATGATTTGAAAATAATGATTACACCGGCAATCAGGATCAGGATTCCCTCTACAAAAGCAGAGAAGAACTCTACTTTACCATGTCCGTATGGATGGTTTTCATCGCGCGGTTGCGTACTGAGGTAAATGCTGTAAAAAGCAAAGCTCCCCGCAATTACATTCACAATACTTTCGGCTGCATCGGTTAAAATGGAATTAGATCCCGTAATAAAATAAGCTACAAACTTGGCCAGCATTAATAAAATGCTCACCACTAACGACAATATAATTGCTTTTTTCTTTACCGACACAGTGCTTTTTTGTACAAAAATACGCTTATCGCATAAATTAAATGAGAAAAATATAGGTTTTTTAGTGCAGAATAATATTTGGTTTATATATTTGCGCTCAAAGTAATTAACCATGAGCACCTTATCGAAAAGAATCAACAGCCTGTCAGAATCTGCAACCCTTAAAATGACCAAACTTGGCCGCGAACTAGCGTCGAAGGGCGTTAATATAATCAGTTTAAGCGTTGGTGAACCCGATTTTAACACGCCAGACCATGTAAAAAATGCTGCAAAAAAAGCATTAGACGAAAATTATACACGCTACTCGCCTGTACCGGGATATCCTGATCTGCGCCAGGCGATCGTAAATAAACTTAAAACAGAAAACAATTTAGATTACGATATTTCTCAAATCGTGGTTTCAACAGGTGCCAAACAATCGTTATCGAACGTAATTTTAACCTTAATTGATCCTGATGATGAGGTAATTATCCCTACACCTTATTGGGTTTCTTACTCAGAAATGGTTACGCTAGCTGAAGGTAAATCTGTTTTTATCGATACAGATATTGAAAGCAATTTCAAAATTACGCCTGCACAGTTAGAAGCGGCAATTACCCCAAAAAGTAAATTGTTTATGTTCTCTTCGCCATGTAATCCAACCGGTTCGGTTTACACCAAAGAAGAATTGGCGGCTTTAGTAGCGGTTTTCGAAAAACATCCTGATATCTACATCCTTTCGGATGAGATTTACGAGCACATCAATTTTGTAGATAAACACGAATCAATTGCACAGTTCGATAGCATTAAAGACCGTGTAATTATTGTAAACGGTTTCTCTAAAGCATTCGCCATGACTGGCTGGAGATTAGGCTACATTGCTGCAAACAAAGAAATTGCTGCTGCAAATGATAAATTACAAGGCCAAACCACTTCTGGTACTTGCTCAATCGCACAACGCGCAGGCATTGTGGCTTACGAGCAAGGTTTAGAGAGCGTTCTACTAATGAAAGAAGCCTTTTTACGCAGAAGAGAACTGGTTTATAACTTGTTGAACGAAATTCCAGGTGTAAAAACAAATCTGCCTGATGGCGCTTTTTACTTCTTCCCTGAAATTAGCTCATTCTTTGGCAAAAAAGATGCTGATGGCAATGTAATTAAAGATTCGGCCGATTTAGCTTTATATTTACTAAACGTTGGCCACGTAGCAACTGTAGGTGGCGATTCGTTCGGTAACAACAACTATATCCGTTTATCTTATGCAGCATCAGACGAAAGCCTTGTTGAAGCATTAAGAAGAATTAAAGAAGCTTTAGGTAAACTAGCTTAGTTAAGCAACAGCTAGCAGTTTTCAGTTAACTATATAACAACAAACCCCTCGTTAATTCAGTTTAACGAGGGGTTTTATTTTTATCTGGTGCTTGGTGTTACACCGACAACCAAACTGTATCTTTTATATTTTGAAAATGAAAGCCAGTACTTCATGGCAACAGCAGTCCTTCTTTCCGTTACTAGTCCGCCCCCGGTGAAAAACCGGCTTTACGGGCTATTCACTTCATCCGATAGCTATCGGATAAGGTTTATTAACTGTGGCAACTACATAGCACTTCCCCTCAGTAAACCGTAAACTGCAAACTGACTAACTGCCAGTTCAACTAGCTTCTAATCGCTTCTACCGGGTCTAACCTCGAAGCCGAATATGCTGGCCAGAATCCGGAAATGGTACCGATAATAATCGAAATCCCGATTCCTAAAGCAATATTATTTAAGCCTAATACGATATGGAAATCGGTAGCAGCGCCAATTCCCAGTGCAAAGAGGTACACCAGTAAAAGCCCCAGCAATCCACCCAAAATACAAAGCGTAATTGATTCGAATATGAACTGTAATAAGATGAAATAATTTTTAGCGCCGAGCGATTTCTGGATACCGATAATATTGGTACGCTCTTTAACCGAAACAAACATGATGTTGGCAATACTAAAACCACCTACCAAAATGGAGAAGCCACCAATTATCCAGCCTGCTAAATTAACCATCTTAAACATCGAATCGAGTTGATTAGAAATAATCGTGGTTTTATTCAGTGCAAAATCTTCTTCCTGGCCAGGTTTAATACGGTGAATAGAACGCATTAAACCTTTCAATTCGCTTTCTACTTCCTCTAAACTCACATTATCGTTACCACGTACGGTAATTTGTGGCCCGTAACGCTCACTCTGAATATCCAGTACTCCTTTAGCAAAATTAATGGGAATATTTACGTTTTTATCAAGCGAAGTACCCAGCATATCTTCACCTTCTTTCTTGAAAACACCTACAACGGTTAACCTCCGGCCTAAAATCTGAACCTGCTTTCCTACCGCTCTATCGCCATCAAAAAGACCATCGGCAATATCAGAACCTAAAATACAAACCGGCGAACCGTTTTTACTTTCATTTTCGGTAAAATAACGGCCATCCTGCAGTTCAAAATTCCAGGTTTTATTAAAATCGTGTGAGGCTGCCCAAACCGAAATTCCCTCAACCGAATTGCTCCGGTACTTAATGGTCCGGTCGTTAGTCGATATTTCGAAGGTTACACCTTGTGCATTTTCTATCCTTTCGCGTAGGGCTTCAAAATCACGTAACGAAGGCTGAGGGCGGTTCATGTATTTCCACCAGGGATAATTATCGCCAAAGCTCCAGGGCCATTTCTGCACATAAATGGTGTTCGAACCCAGTTTATCAACGCTCGACTGCAGTTTACCCCGAAAGGTATCTACAGCAGAAAATACCGCAATAATGGTAAAAATACCAATGGTTATAGCCAAAAGGGATAACATGGTACGCAATTTATTCTGGCGCAACGCATCAAATGCAAAACGGAAACTCTCGCCTATTAGCCTAAAGATTATCATAATTAGAGGTTAGATGCAAAGCCTGTTAAAAGGTTACAGCATATCTTCAAAACTAATTAATTTTTATGGCTGCAAGGCACTAACAAACTGTATAATTTAATTTAAAATGAAGTAAAACATAATATACTTCAAATGCGTTTGATAAAATACCGAAAAGAAAAATTAAATTCGTATTTTTGCACCTCAAAAAATTCATCAGGAATGAAATTATCACAATTCAAATTTAACTTACCTGAATCATTGGTGGCCAATAATCCGGCTGAAGAACGCGACGAAGCTCGCCTAATGGTTTTACATAAAGACAGCGGTAAAATTGAACATAAAATTTTCAAAGACGTTTTAGGTTATTTCGACGATAAAGACGTAATGATACTAAATAACACTAAGGTTTTTCCTGCCCGCTTATATGGTAACAAGGAGAAAACCGGTGCAACTATCGAAGTTTTCTTATTACGTGAATTAAATAAAGAACTGCGTTTATGGGATGTTTTGGTTGATCCGGCCCGTAAAATCCGCGTAGGCAATAAATTATACTTTGGTGATGACGATTTGTTGGTTGCTGAAGTAGTAGACAATACTACTTCGCGTGGACGTACTATCCGTTTCTTATTTGAAGGCACTGACGAAGAATTTAGAAAAAACGTTGAAATTTTAGGCGAAACACCACTTCCTAAATACATTAAACGTAAAGCTACTGCTGAAGATAAAGAGCGTTACCAAACTATTTTTGCTAAACACGAAGGTGCTGTTGCTGCCCCTACTGCAGGTTTACACTTTAGCCGCGAGTTAATGAAACGCCTTGAACTTAAAGGTGTTGATTTTGCTGAAGTAACTTTACATGTTGGTTTAGGAACTTTCAGAACGGTTGAGGTTGAAGATTTAACCAAACACAAAATGGATTCTGAGCAGTTTATTATCGAGCAAAAAGATGCCAATATTGTAAACAAGGCTTTAGAAAACAAAAGAAAAATCTGTGCCGTAGGTACTACTTCTATGCGCGCTATCGAATCGGCTGTTTCTGCTAACAGAACTTTAAAGGCTGCTAACGACTGGACAAGTAAGTTCATCTTCCCTCCTTACGATTTCAGTATCGCAAATTCAATGATTACCAATTTCCACACACCAGAATCTACATTATTGATGATGGTAAGTGCTTTTGGTGGCTACGAAAACGTAATGAATGCGTATGAGGTTGCAGTTAAAGAAAAATACAAATTCTATAGCTACGGCGATGCCATGCTAATTATCTAATATTGAATTTAAGGAAGAAGTATCAGGTATTAAAACCAATTATGTTTTGCACCTGATACTTCTTGCTTGATACTACAAGATGAAATACTACGCTATAATTGTAGCAGGCGGTTCTGGCAATCGGATGCAAACAGAAACCCCAAAACAATTTTTATTGCTCAAAAACCTCCCGGTTTTAATGCATACCATAAAAGCTTTTGCACAAAGCGAATCTCAACCTAAAATTTTACTGGTTTTAAATAAAGAGCAGCAGGCTTACTGGCGCAGGTTATGCGATGAATTTAGTTTCCGCATTCCCCACCAGGTTATTGATGGCGGCGCTGAACGCTTTCATTCGGTTAAAAATGCAGTTTATACCATTGAAGACGAGAGCATTGTTGCCATACACGATGCCGTTCGACCGTTGGTTTCGAAAACATTGATTGACAGTTGCTACAAGGAAGCTGCACAGCAAGGTAATGTTATTGCCGCTGTACAATCGAGCGATAGTGTACGGCTATTCAAAAACGAAAAAACATCGGCATTAAAGCGCGATGAAATCTATCTGGTACAAACACCTCAAACATTTAGCCTTAAAGTGCTTAAAGAGGCTTATAAGCAGGAATTCGACAGCCATTTTACTGATGACGCCAGCGTAGTGGAATCAATTGGTTATAACATCAATATTATTGAAGGCGAACGGAGTAATATTAAAATCACTTACCCTATAGATCTGGAGCTCGCCGAGCTGCTGCTCAGGCACTAATATTATTGTAAAAGGAGTTTCAATTGAAACTCCTTTTTGTTATTCATCTGTTTTAAGGTGTACTTAAAAGAGGTGCATAGCGGATCCATATATTTTATGCTGCCCTGCCAATAATTTTAAGCAGAATGGCAATCACTGCGATAACCAACAAAACGTGGATTATACCGCCAACATCGCCGAAGCCGTGAAATATAAATCCGATGACCCAAAGTATTACCAATACTACTGCGACTAAATACAATAAATTTCCCATAGTGTTAATTTTTTAGTAATGTAAATTATTGCAGTATTAACATCTGGTTTTTAGCTTTTGTTTAAAAATTGTAAAGATTATTTTAAGTTCTGGCAGCAAAATAAGAAAGCGGGAGCATAATCTATAAATATTTTCAAGCAGATTTAAGATGATACGCAGATCAAATGAATAGGTTTTTACAGCATCTTCCGTGAAATCAGCGTAAAACAAATAAAACCTGTTATCAGGCAAGTAGCAGGCATAAAAAAACCTCCCGGTTTTGCCGGAAGGTTCCTTATTTTCATGTTAGTATTCGTCCTCGTTAAAGAAGAAATCTTCTTTAGTTGGATAATCAGGCCAGATTTCCTCAATAGTTTCATAAGGCTCGCCATCATCTTCTAATGCCTGCAGGTTTTCAATAACTTCTACAGGGGCACCTGAACGGATACCGTAATCAATCAATTCGTCTTTAGTTGCAGGCCATGGTGCGTCTTCCAAGTGCGATGCTAATTCTAATGTCCAATACATATCATCAATTCAATTTAATTCGTATTCCTTTATTATGCGCAAAGTATATTAAAATTTCTGAGCAAAACAAACTTATTTTTCAACTATCAAACACGCGGGATCCAAATGTTTTCTTCCGCCTTAAAATCCATCGTCAGTTTTCGTGCCAAAACAAACAAATAGTCGCTTAAACGATTCAGATAAATCGTTACCCGCTCATCTACAAAGCTATTTTCTGCAAGTTCAACAGCAAGCCGTTCTGCCCTCCTGCATACACACCTGGCCAAATGACAGTAAGATACTACAGTATTTCCGCCTGGCAATACAAAATGTTTTAAAGCAGGCAAAATTTCGTTCATATCGTCCATCTCATTTTCGAGCAGAAAAATATCGCTATCATGCAAATCGGGGATTTTCATTTTCGATTTCTCCGGGTCGGCTGCCAAAGATGCGCCCACCGTAAACAAACGATCCTGGATTTCCTTTAACAACTGTTTGTAATGCGGATTAATATCCTGGCACATGATTAAACCGATGTATGAATTAAGCTCATCAACGGTACCATAGGTTTCGATACGGTGATGGGATTTAGGTACGCGGGTACCACCAATAAGTGATGTTTGTCCTTTGTCGCCGGTTTTAGTGTAGATTTTCATAACAGTATAAGCAGAAAGGTTAAGGTGTAGAGTTTGCAAAGCTTCAAACCTTATGCCCTGAACCTTACATCTTATTAATTTATTTTCTCCCAATCACTGCCACTCTCTTTTAAAGCCTGTAAGCGCGGAGAAACGTTTTTAACTTCGGTATTTAAATAATCGTTTTCGATCAGTCCATCACGCATACGTACAATTCGATGTGCATGCTGGGCAATATCTTCTTCGTGTGTTACCAGAATAATGGTGTTGCCTTTGCTGTGGATCTCTTCTAACAAGCCCATAATTTCGATTGAGGTTTTGGTATCTAAGTTACCGGTCGGCTCATCGGCAAGAATGATGGAAGGATCGTTAATCAGTGCTCTTGCAACAGCTACACGCTGGCGCTGACCACCCGAAAGCTCGTTAGGTTTATGATCCATACGGTTACCCAAACCAACATTTTCTAAAGCTTTTGCGGCTCTGGCCTGACGGTCTTTTTTACTGCTTCCGGCATATATTAATGGCAAAGCCACATTATCCAGTGAAGTTGAACGCGGCAATAAGTTAAAGGTTTGAAACACAAAACCAATTTCTTTGTTGCGCACTTCGGCAAGGGCATCATCACTCATGTGGCTTACATTTGTGCCATTTAACACGTAAGTGCCACTTGTAGGAGTATCTAAACAGCCTAAAATATTCATCAAGGTCGATTTACCTGAACCAGATGGTCCCATCAGTGCTACAAATTCGCCCTTATTGATATCTAAAGAAACTGATTTTAAAGCGTGAATCACTTCAGATCCAATAACATATTTACGGCCAATTTCCTTTATAGTAATGAGTGGTTTCTCCATGTTTTTTCTTTTTTAGACATGAGCAATGGCAGGTATGTTACAAGAGATTGAAAATTTCATACCAAACACTTGTAATGGCTATTTCTCAATGATTTTAGGTACCATAAAAAATTCGTCGGTATGTTTTGCGGCATTTTTTAAGCCCTCGGCCGTAGTAATTTCCTGTTTCACCACATCTTCGCGCCAAACATTAACCGATTCGTTCATATAAACCAAAGGTTTTACATTGGTGGTATCTAACTCGTTTAATTTTTCCATGAACGATAAAACTTTATTCATTTCCGGAATCAAAACATCCACCTGTTTTTCATCAATATGAATCCTTGCCAGATCGGCTATTTTATGAATGGTTTTTGCGTCTAAATTCATATTATACTAATTTACTATCAATCAATTGATAAACCTGCTCTTTTAATGTGTCCGAATCATCGGCAGCCATTGAAGCAGTTTTTATAGGTTTGTGGACGTAAATATCGCAAATTCCCGGCTTACTTCCATACTTTGCGCCATCATCCCAATTAATTTGCCAAACATTAGCTAAACTTACCGGCACCAGCGGTATATTTTTATCAATGGCCAGGCGAAACGGACCGTTCTTAAATTCGCCAAGTTTAGGTGGGTAATGATCATCAATCTTTCCTTCCGGAAAAATAATCAGGCTCATTCCTTTCTCTAAATTTTCACCCGCCTTTTTAAAAGCCCTGAAGGCCGAAATTTTGCTATCACGGTTTACAGCTATATCAATGGTTTTAAAGAAAATACCCAGCACCGGGTTATTCAAGAGTTCGTCTTTTCCCATAAAATGGTACTTTCCATGCCCCATAATGCAAAAAATCATGATATCGAGATTAGAGCTATGGTTGGCACAATAAATATAAGTTTGATCCCGATCTAACTTTTCCTCATAATGATAGGAAAAAAACACTCCGGCAAAGAAACTGCAAAGAAAACTGTTGGCTTTTCTGAAGAAATTTAATACGCCATAATACCTTTCGTTACGCGATGTTAAATAATAGAAAGGATAAAACAGCACAAAAAAGAATATGATGCAGAAAAGAAACCATATACGGTGCAGCTGGCGAAGAATTTTAATCATAGAGGTTTCAAAAATATAAAATAGGTTGACATAATTACATTTAGTTCATTGTATTTTTTCAATACTATTAAGGAGTGGGAAACAGAGGTGCAATAATGTTGAACCAAAATTGATATAAAATTGACCACATGTTATACAATGCTTGCATTTTATTTTTAATTTCGTGCCATTATGAAAGAAACAGTGGTGAGCGGCATCCGCTCAACAGGAAAATTACATTTAGGTAATTATTATGGTGCAGTAAAAAACTTTGTGCAAATGCAAAATGATTACAATTGCTACTTTTTTATTGCCGATTTACATTCTTTAACAACACACCCTACCCCGGCCGATTTACATGGCAATATTAAACATGTACTGGTTGAATATCTGGCCAGCGGGATAGATCCGGAAAACAGTACCATTTACATACAGAGCGACGTACCTGAAATTGCGGAGCTTTATTTATACCTGAACATGAACGCTTACATGGGCGAACTGGAGCGTAGTACTTCCTTTAAAGATAAAGTGCGTGCCAACCCAGATAACGTAAATGCGGGTCTGTTAACTTACCCTGTTTTAATGGCCGCGGATATTTTAATCCATAAAGCCACTAAAGTGCCAGTAGGGAAAGACCAGGAACAACATTTAGAAATGGCCCGTACATTTGGTAACCGTTTTAACCGTTTGTATAATACCGAATATTTCCCTGAGCCTTATGCGTTTAGCTATACAGATAAACTGGTTAAGGTACCTGGATTAGATGGTAAGGGTAAAATGGGCAAATCAGAAGGCGAAGCCAATGCAGTTTACCTTTCTGACGATCCGGAAACCATCCGTAAAAAAGTAATGCGTGCGGTTAGCGATGGCGGTCCTACTGAAGAAAACCAGCCAAAACCAGAGCCGATTCAAAATCTGTTCGATTTGATGAAAGTGGTTTCGAGTGTAGATACCCACCAACATTTTGACGACCTGTACAACAAAATGCAGATCCGTTATGGCGACTTTAAGAAACAACTGGCCGAAGATATGATTATTGCTACTGCCCCGATGCGTGAGCGTATACAGGACATTGCCAAAGATGATTCTTATTTAAGACAGGTAGCCAAACACGGTGCATTAAAGGCCCGCGAAAGCGCACAAAAAACGATCAGGGAAGTTCGTAGTTTAATTGGGTTTAAAAGTTTTTAATAAATTTAATAGCTTTGAGAAGCTAGATATGAGACATTAGATTGAGGTAAATGAATTCTTTGCCTCTAATCGCATATCTCGTATCTCATATCTCAAGTCTCATATCTAAAGAAGATGCATATAGCAATTGTAGGGAATATTGGTGCTGGTAAAACCACTTTAACTGGCCTTTTGGCAAAAAATTACGGATGGGAAGCTTTATACGAGGCTGTAGATAACAACCCTTATCTGGAGGATTTTTACAGTGACATGAAACGCTGGAGTTTTAACCTTCAGATTTATTTCCTGAACAGCCGTTTTCAGCAGATTACCGATATTGAAGTAAATAAACGCAATGTAATACAGGACAGGACCATTTACGAAGATGCCCATATTTTTGCAGAAAACCTGCACGATATGGCTTTAATGACTACCCGCGATCACGACAATTACCGTGCGATTTTCGATAACATTACCTCGTTTATTAAACCACCTGATTTATTGGTTTACCTGCGTGCGTCGGTACCAACTTTGGTTAACAATATCCAGCGCCGTGGCCGCGAATATGAAGCTGGGATCAGGATCGATTACCTTTCTAAGCTGAACGAAAAATACGAAGCCTGGATTAAAGGTTATAACCTGGGTAAATTACTGATTCTGGATAAAGACAAATTGGATTTCACCAATAACCCCGAAGATTTAGGAACAGTAATCCAATCTATCGAGGCCGAAATTAACGGTTTATTTTAGCCTTTTACTTAAGTACCTGATTCAAAATAATTAACTTAAAATGGGCAAAGATTTTCAGCACGAAAACCCGGTGAACTGGAAATGGGGAATCATCTATTTCAATAAATCAGATTCCCGCATAATTGTTCCGAAGCGCCATAAAATAATGGGCTGGACACTCAACTTTGCCCATCCGGTTTCTTATGTAGTTCTGTTACTAATTTTTGGTGCAGTTATTTTATTAAGAACCTTAAATAAATAATATGTCTAAAATTATCGGAATTATCCCTGCCCGTTACGCCTCTACCCGCTTTCCAGGAAAACCTTTGGTTGATATTGCCGGAAAAACGATGATACAAAGGGTGTATGAGCAGGCTTCAAAAGCTGAAAGTTTGTCGAAAGTGGTTATTGCTACCGATGATGAGCGGATTGCCGATGAAGTAAAAAGATTTGGTGGCGAATTTGTGTTCACAGCTGCACACCACCAGAGCGGAACCGATAGATGCGCAGAAGTAATTGAGCAATTGCCCGGATTTGATATCGTAATCAACATTCAGGGCGATGAACCTTTTATAGAGCCTGCACAGATTGATTTACTGGCCAGCTGCTTTACCGAAGAAAAGGTGGAGTTGGCTACCTTAATTAAACCAATACAAAGCCAGGAAAGCATTTACAACCCGAACAGCCCTAAGGTGGTAATTGATGTAAATGGCCGGGCGATGTACTTTAGCCGTAGTCCTATTCCTTTTATCAGAAATGGCGAGCCGGGTGTTTGGGCAGAAAAGCATCAGTTTTACAAACACATTGGCATTTATGGTTATAGAACAGCAGCATTAAAAGCCATTACCAAACTGGCTCCTTCTTCATTAGAAATAGCCGAAAGTTTAGAGCAGCTCCGCTGGATTGAAAATGGCTTTTACATCCAGACAAAAGTTACTGATTTAGAAACCGTTGCCATTGATACGCCTGAGGATTTATTGAAGTTGAATAAATTGCTGAAGGCATTGAAGCTGGAGTAATAATTTGTTTAAACGGTTAACTGTTTAAATTGGTTAACCTAAAACTTTCCGCTCCAGACTCCAAACTATTTTATAATTAACTCCATCTGAATATTGCACCTCGTATAAGGGGTTGGTTTTCCTGCTACTTTCTTAAAACCAAGTTTATGGTACAGGTTAATGGCCGGTTTTAAAATGGTATTGCTTTCTAAATAAATTTTAGCAGCACCAAGTGATCTGGCTTTTTCTACAATGGCCGAGGCCAATAAAAAACCAATATTCTTGCCCTGCGCCTTTGGCGAAACAGCCATTTTAGCCAGCTCGAAATCATATTCGCCATCGTTCATTTTAATTAAAGCGCAAACGCCAAGGGGTTCACCATCAAATAATGCCACTAAAATATGACCTCCCTGATCTAAAATATAACTATGCGGGTTATCCAGCGCTTTGTAATCAGATTCTTCCATTTCGAAATAAGTAGAAATCCACTCCACATTTAAAGTCCTGAATATTTCCTGATATTCCGGGGTGTAGGCTACAATTTCAACTTTCGAACTGTCGCGTTCTTTTTTCTTTTCCATCACCCGTCTCAATAATGTTTTCTGTTCGAGCAAAAACTCCCACTCGCCTATCGCTTCCCAAAGTTTATTTTGTGTTTGTGCCGAAAGCTCTTCTATTGCCGCATCCACATCAATCAGCTGGTCTTTAATTTTATAAGCCACCTGTATGCCCGTATCAGTTAAGCTAATCACATTCCTCCTGCCATCTTCCTTATCCTTACTCTCTTTTACATAGCCCTTTTTTAGCATTTCGCCTATAATTTTACTTACAGAGGGATGTGAATGACCAATCATTTTAGCCAGTTCGGTTATGGTTTTCTCTTCGCCCTGCGATAAGGAATAAAAAACCGGGAACCATTTGGGTTGCATGTCTATATTATAAAGCTGATAAATATTAGCGGCATCTTCTGTTACCTTATCGGTTAACATCCGCAATCTGCTGCCTATTGCTACTTTTCCAGTTTGTTCGAAAAAACCCATAAATAATTAATTACGTAATCAGTTACGCAAATGTATGTAAATATTTTAAATATTAGTATATTCAAAAAAATAACGCAGTCACCATCTCATTACGCTATGAAAAAAATTGTCCTCACGATGTTGTTAGGCATCTTTACACTCGTTGCCAAATCTCAGGACCGGATCGGATTATTGGTTAAAACCAATGTACTGAATGCTTTAGCCAGGCGCCCTGCTATATCGGTTGAGAAAACTTTTGATGATAAATACGGTTTAGAGCTTTCCTATACCACCGGAGAATTAAACTGGGGCAGAGATTATAAGTTTAATGGTTTCCTGCTGCGCGCTAAAATCTACTCAGATCAAATTGAAACAAATGCGCTAATCCCTTTCTATGGTTTATATGTTGGAAATTTAAATAAGCAGATTATTTCCAATGCAACGGTTGATAATACTGGTTTTGTTTCTATAGGTAGAAATAGAAATTTCGAAGCCAATTCTTTCCGGAGCGGTATAAATATTGGTTTTTTATTCATCCCCAAAAAGCGTTTCATCCTCGAAGGAACTACTGCCCTCGGTTATGGTAAATATTTTAATGTAAAAAATTACATCTCCAAGCCTGCTCCAAAAGGATATCTCGATTTTCAGTTGTGGCTATCTGCCGGATATTATTTTTAATAGCCAGGGCCGTAATAAACCTAAAATTTGTAATTTCGGGACATGAGAAAATTATCGATCTTCGTTATCAGCTGCTTAATTGTATTTTCTGCCTGCCAATCTAAACAGGACAAGGAAGCCGGATCTGTTGAGTTCAAAAACGTTAACCAAAGTATTGCCAAATCATTCTCCGATTTAAGAACACTTGATACCTTCAAGATTGAGCTTACCGGTAGAAAACCCGAAGATATGGTATTGACCTTTACCATTAAAAAAGCAGATGGAAAAGAGATTTACAACGCCAAAATAAAAGGTACTGAGCTATTGGGCAGTACCGACCCGAATATAGATTTAACAAAAGAAAAAGACCAGATTGTTTTCATAAAAACCATTGCCGACGATTTTTTTAGCGATGAAAACTTTCTTGAACCCGCAGTAATGCCTGAAGATAAAGCCGATAATTATGTTCCGGACAAGCCGCTTTATGAAGAATTGAAAAAAACCGGATTGAATGGTTTCAAGTATCGCTTAGGTAAAGAAAACAACATTTACATTGCCTGGAGTGAGAAAGAACAAAAGGTTAAGGTGTATTATAATTGTTGCTAGCCAGGCGCAAAGATGAAAAGGCCCGAAGATATCGCCAGCCTGTTAAAAGAAGTATTGTTAACCGGATACTGGATAGCTAACACCAATTATAAAGATCAGTTACTCAGCATAATCTGGGAGCAGGCCATTCATCAGGTAGAAAACCTGAACACTATTGCAGTACTAACTTACCACATTAACTATCACTTAGCCGGCCTATTAAATGTATTTAAGGGCAGTGCTTTAGCAATTAAAGACAATATAGCTTTGATCTCCCTCCTCTCCAATCGGCGCGCGATTGGCATAAATTAGTAGAAACCTTTCTGAAAAATTCAACAGATTTCATTCATGAAGTGGCACAAATACCCGATGCCAAACTAGATGAAACATTTCTAAATGAGAAATATGGAACTTACCTGCCCAATATCGAGGCAATAATAGAACACAGTTATTATCACCTGGGACAAATTGTGCTGATCAAAAAAATAATAAAAGTATAAAATCCGTCCGTATTCCTACAGTATCAATTCTGCACAAAAAAATATTAAAAGTATTTTATATAAACTAACCGAATAGTTGTATTTTCACGCCCCATAGCCAAACAACTATTTATCAACGTTTTCTCTGTACATGCTCAAAACTCTCCTCTCCGTTTTTATTTTTTCGATCCTACTTCTTCCTGCGTTTGCCCAAAAGGCGAGTATTAAAGGTATTGTGGTTGATACTGTTGAGAAAAAAAACCTTTCAAACAGTTCAATACTACTCATCAGCAGTAAAGATTCTATCCTGGTTAAAGATATCAGGGCCAAAGCCAATGGTGAATTTGAGCTATCCAACCTAAAAAAAGGCAATTATACTTTGGTAATTACCTACCCTAAAATGGCCGATTATATACGCGATATTCAGCTATCCGATTCGGCAAAATTTAATCTGGGCAAAATTCCGATGGATACCAAAGCCACACTTTTAAACGAGGTGGTAATAAAAGCACAAAAACAGGCCATTAGCATGAAGGGTGATACCATTACCTACCAGGCCGATAGCTTTGCGGTTAAACCCCACGCAAATGTGCAGGAACTATTAAGGCGCTTGCCCGGAATTGAGGTAGATAGAAACGGTGCCATAAAGGCCGGTGGCAAAGATGTTAACACACTTTTGGTTGATGGGGAAGAATTTTTTGGCGACGACCCTCTACTCGCTGCCAAATACCTGAAAGCCAATGCCGTTAGCGAAGTACAGGTTTACGATAAAAAAACAAAAGATGAGGAACTTACCGGCATTAAAGAAGGCGATGCGAAGGAAAAAGTAATGAACATTAAGCTGAAAGAAAATGCCAAAAATGGTTATCTCAGCACCCTCGATGCCAATAGCGACCTCAATCATTTTAAAAACCTGGGCGGTATGGCAGGTATTTATAAAGGCAAATTAAAAACGGCTGTATTTGGCTCTACCACTAACCTGAACCAGGATTCGAAGGCAAGTGAAGCTATGAGCAAAATCAAAGGAAATGATTATGATGTAATTGAAGTTGGAGATGATGGCAGCTCAGTAATGATCAGTTACGGTGGTAGCGACGACGATGATTATTTTTCACCCTCAAATGGCCTGCCCAATGTAACAAGCTATGGTGCTCATTTTTCTGATAAATGGAATGAAAACAAAATAAGTCTTAAATTAAACTATAAAGGCAACAACAAAAATGTTTTAGATCGAAACACTTCTAAAAACCAGTCGCTATTACCCAACGGAACAAATTTCTTTAGCACCAGCGAATCAAATAGCGAAACTCAAAGTGCGGGGCAAAGTTTAAGAGGTAACGTTGAAGTTAAATTAGATTCTTCTGCCACGCTTAAGGTATCTTTTGCAGGTAAAAAGGCAAGAAACAGCAGAGAAGATACCAGTACAAATGAAACCAGAAATGATGCCGGCGATTTGGTAAACAACAGCGAACAGCTTAACACCAGCGATGGCAATAGCAACCAGTTTAGCGGTAATATTAATTATGCCAAAAAATTTGCTAAAAAAGGCCGTACTATATCGATTGATCTGCAGCCCGAAGTTAACCATAACAGTGATATGGGCGACAACATCAGCAAAACAAATTACTATGAAGCCAATGGCCTGAAACCAGATAACCGCAATTACCTGAACGATAATTCTGGCAGGGAACGATCTTTAGCCACACGGGTATCTTATACCGAACCCCTAAGCAAAAGACTCACGCTGCAAACAGCCTATAGTTTTAAAACGATAGCTTCTAACAGCCACAAACTCGTTTTTGATAAAGACCTGAACAATAGCCGAATCGATTCGTTGAGCAATAATTTCGATTTCAATAATTTTTCGAATGTTGGTAAGGCTTTATTACAGTACCGCTCCAAAAAGTTCTCTGTTTCTGGTGGTATGGAAGCTACCGAAACCACTTTCGAGCTGAATGACCTGGACAGGAAAAATAAATTTACCCGCAACTATATCAACTGGGCACCACATACCAGTTTTGATTATAGACTTGGTAAAAGCACAAATTTTTCAGTGAGTTACTCTGGTAATACCGATCAACCTGATCTGGAGCAGCTTCAACCTATCAGACAGGTAAACAACCCACTTTATCAAGTGCTGGGTAACCCCAATTTAAGGCCATCGTTCAACAATGGAGTAAGTTTTAACATCAACAGTTTTCAACAAAAGTCGCAACTGTACATGTATGCTTATGTAAGTTATAATTTCACTAAAAATGCCATTGTAAGTACCAGCACAGTTGATGAATTTAACAAAACCGTTACCAGTTACACCAATTTAAATGGTGTAAATAGCTTGTATGGTAGTGCCAGTTTGCATAAGGGCTTTAGCAAATTGCATTTAAATACCAATTTAAATGTGAGTTATAGCCGCAATAGCTCACTTTCTATCCTTAACAACAAGCTTAACAAAAACGTGAGTAACAGCTTAAGCATCCGTCCGCGTATTGGTTATCATAGCCAGATTGTACAGCTTGAATATGGTCCTTCAATTACTTTTTCAACCAGCAACTCATCTATCGGCGCCATCAATAATGGCAAAAGCTTTAACCACAATCACGATATACAGGCCACTATAAACTTACCCTACAGTACCGAATTTAGCACCAGCATCAATCTATCATATCAACCGGCAAACAGTTCGTTCAGCAGACCGGTAAATGTGGCTATCTGGAATGCCTATTTATCCAAAAAAATGTTAAAGGCAGAAGAGTTAGAATTTAAAATATCGATTTCAGACATCCTAGGAGAAAGAATTGGCTACAGCCGTAATGTTGGTGGTAACAACATTAGCGAGAACACTTACAGCTTTATCCCCAGATATGTTTTAATTGGTGTAACTTACAATTTAACCGGTAATTTCATTAAAGAAGATAAAAAATAATCAGGCATGAAAAACGCATTCTTAACGCTTTTAATAATGTTAACGGCTATGCTGGTTAAGGCCCAGACCGTTTTTATACAAAGTGCAAAAATAACTTTCGAAAAGAAGATAAACCAAAAACAACAACTTGCAGAAAACGACTGGATATCGGATGATGCCAGAGATAAAATGAGCAAATACCGCATATCTAACTGGGATTACCATTTTAATGATAGCACCTCTATTTATCGCGCCAAACCAAAAGAAACCGTGAGCGATAATCAATTCTTTTTCTTTTCGGGCGATAATACCAGCGAGATATTTACTGATTTTGAAAAAAAAACACGGGTACTGAGAAAACCAATAAGTGGCGAAGATTTTATACTTAAAGATACCATCCCGCATTTAAACTGGAAAATTATGCACGATGTACGTAAAATAGCCGGATATGAATGCCGTAAAGCCATTGCTGTTATCAACGATACGGTTTCGGTGGTTGCATTTTATACCGACGAAATATTACTGCGTGGTGGCCCCGAAGGATTTACCGGTTTACCGGGCATGATCTTAGGCTTAGCTATCCCCAGATACAATACTACCTGGTTTGCTACCAAAATAGAGGCAAAAAATGTTCCGATATTAGCCATTGCTGCGCCAAGTAAAGGCAAAAAAACCGACAACGAAAAAGACTTTAAAAAACTGATCGATCTTTACACCCGCTACGACGATAAAAAGAAGCCAAGAAAATTAGAAGATATCAAAAAAGAGATCTATAATCTGATATTGTAAATAGATTAAGCTGATAAATCAGTCAATATCAACCATATAAAACCCTCAAAAAATATTCCGGCTACTACTTAAAACCGGCGATAATTTTTCGTACCTTTGTATCCCGTACAAAAGCAATTAACCAGCCATTAAAAACTGGTTGATTTCACAAATTATCAAACATGACTAAGTATATTTTTGTTACGGGCGGTGTTACTTCCTCTTTAG
Organism: Sphingobacteriaceae bacterium; assembly: GCA_965284455.1. Taxonomy (GTDB): domain Bacteria; phylum Bacteroidota; class Bacteroidia; order Sphingobacteriales; family Sphingobacteriaceae; genus Pedobacter. Next base: position 1,232,924 of record OZ260086.1, on the reverse strand, counting down.
GTAAGGGCATCATTTCCGCATCTTTAGCTAAACTTTTACAGGCACGTGGCTACCGTGTAACCATTCAGAAATTCGATCCGTACATCAATATCGATCCGGGAACTTTAAACCCTTACGAGCATGGTGAATGTTTTGTAACCGAAGATGGTGCTGAAACTGATTTGGACCTTGGTCATTATGAGCGTTTCCTTAACGTTCCAACATCACAGGCAAATAACATTACAACCGGCCGCATTTACCAGAATGTAATTAACAAAGAACGTAAAGGCGAATATTTAGGTAAAACCGTACAGGTGGTTCCCCACATTACCGACGAGATTAAACGTAACATGCGTATACTTGGCGAAAGCGGCGAATACGACATCGTGATTACCGAATTAGGTGGTACCGTAGGCGATATCGAATCTTTACCATTTATCGAGGCTGTACGTCAGTTTAAATGGGAAGAAGGGAGTACCAATGCCATTGTAATTCACCTAACATTAGTGCCTTATCTGGCCGCTGCAGGTGAGTTAAAAACGAAGCCTACACAACACTCTGTTAAAGCGTTATTAGAGTATGGCATTCAACCCGATATCCTGGTTTGCAGAACAGAACACCACTTAAGTTCTGATCTTAGAAAAAAAATCGCTTTATTTTGTAACGTTAACATCAATGCAGTAGTCGAATCGATGGATGCATCAACTATTTATGATGTGCCATTGTTGATGTTAAAAGAACAACTGGATAAAACTGTTTTATCGAAATTAAAACTGCCTACCAAAAACGATCCGGATATGGAAAGCTGGAAAGATTTCCTTGGCCGTTTAAAAAACCCAACTGCCGAAGTTAGAATTGGTTTGGTTGGTAAATATGTAGAATTACCAGATGCCTATAAATCGATTATCGAATCTTTTGTACACGCCGGTTCGAAAAATGAATGTAAGGTAAAAGTGGAGTACATTCACTCTGAAGGTATTTTTGCTGATAATGTAAAAGAAAAATTAGGTCACCTGCAAGGAGTTTTAGTAGCGCCTGGTTTTGGTAGCCGTGGTATTGAAGGTAAAATTGATACCATTAAATATGTTCGCGAGAACAATGTTCCGTTCTTTGGTATTTGTTTAGGTATGCAATGTGCGGTAATTGAGTTCGGACGCAATGTTTTGGGCTTAAAAGATGCGCATACTACTGAAATTGAAGAAAACACTGCAAACCCGGTAATCAATATGATGGAAGAGCAGAAAAAAATAACCAATAAAGGCGGTACCATGCGTTTAGGCTCATACCCTTGCGATATTAAAAAAGGAACAAAGGCTTATGGCATTTACGGCAAAACGCACATTAACGAGCGTCACCGTCACCGTTACGAATTTAACAATGAGTATTTAAAACAATACGAAGAAGCAGGAATGATTGCTTCGGGTATGAACCCACAAACCAATTTAGTTGAAATTGTGGAGCTTAAAAACCATCCGTTTTTCGTTGGCGGACAGTTTCACCCTGAATTAAAATCAACAGTTGCTAATCCTCACCCACTTTTTGTTAAATTTGTCGCCGCTGCGATGGAGTTTGCGAAAAAGAAAACGAATTAAAAGCAGTACAGACACAAATAATGGATAGAAATACCTTTACAGGATTGTTCCTGATTATGATCATTTTGGCAGGATCATTCTACTTTTTAAAGCCGAACGAGGCTGAAATGAAAAAAGCCAAAGAAACAGAGCGTTTAGATTCTTTGAAAAAAGCTGGCGTTTCGCCAATACAAAAAGATACCACAAAAACTGCAGTTGTTAACCCAGCTGTAGATTCTTTAGCCTTAAAAGGCCCTTTTGGTACTGCGATAACCGGAACCGAATCGAGCACTGTTTTAGAAAACGAGAACTTGTTGATCACCTTAAGTAATAAAGGTGGTAAAATTTCATCAGTTGAAATTAAAGGGCAAAAAACATTTGCTGGTAAACCTTTGGTTTTATTTGCAGGCAACCAGAACAAATTTGGTTTAAGCTTAAACGCAGCCGGTAAAGTAATTAACACCAACGATTTATACTTTACGCCAACTAAAGCCGGTAATACGGTTACCATGCGTGCAAACTATGGTACAAATGCTTATGTAGAATATGTTTATGATTTAAAAGCATCAAGTAACAAAGTAGCTTTCAATATTAATCTGGTTGGCTTACAACAAGTAATTGCAGGTAATAACATTGGTTTAAACTGGCAAACAACTTTATTACAGCAAGAAAAATCGATCGAGAGTGAGCACCGTTATTCTGCCCCCTATTACAAATATTTAGATGGTGATGTAAACCATTTAAGTGTTTCGAAAGACGAAAAAGAAGAGCTTGCTAAAGGAAAAATCCAATGGTTCTCTTTCAAACAACACTTTTTCTCTGCTTCATTAATTGCAAAACAAGCTTTTGAAAAAGGAAGTTTAGAAGTTAAAATCCCAACAGCACCTGGTCAGGTTAAGTTTTACGATGCCAACATGCAATTGCCTTATGCGCATACTGCAAATCAGGTTTACGAAATGGAGTTCTACTTTGGCACCAACAAATTCTCGGCTTTAAAAGCACAGGGATACGATTTAGAACAACAGGTTGATATGGGTTACTGGCCTTTAAAGTATATTAACCGTTTCATTGTATTACCGGTATTTAATTTCTTAAACAGCTTTGGCTGGAACTACGGTTTAATTATTTTGGTATTAACCATTTTGTTAAAAGTAGCTTTATCGCCACTTACCTACAAGTCATACCTATCTATGGCTAAAATGCGTGTATTGAAGCCAGAAATGGATGAAATTAAAGCTAAAGTTGGCGAAGATAATCCAACGCTGGTTCAACAGGAGTATTTAAAGCTGTATAAAAAAGCTGGTGTAAACCCGCTTGGTGGTTGTTTACCGATGGTACTACAGTTGCCACTGGTAATGGCCTTCTTCTTCTTCTTCCCTAACTTGTTTGAGTTGCGTGGTGAGAGTTTCCTTTGGATGAAAGATTTATCAACTTATGATGAGTTTATCCGTTTCGGTGTTAAGCTGCCGTTCATTGGCGATCACTTAAGTTTAATGTGTGTATTGATGACAATCTCTACATTGATCATGACCTATTTCAACAATCAGGTTTCGGGCGCTACCGGTCAGATGAAATACATTGGTTACATTATGCCAGTCATTTTCTTAGGGGTATTAAATAGCTATCCGGCTGGGTTAAACTATTACTACTTCTTAGCCAACTTAATGACTTTCGGTCAGCAGTTCTTAATCCGTAAAATGGTTGATGATGATAAAATCCATGCTTTAATTCAACAGAACAAAGCAAGACCAGCTGACGAGAAAAAGAAAAAATCTAAATTCCAGCAGCGTCTGGACGATTATATGCGTCAGCAGCAACAAGCTAAAAAATAATTTAGCTTTTAGATAAGAAAACCCTCAATTGCTTTAAGTAATTGAGGGTTTTTAATTTAGAGGATAACCGTCGAACAGCGTAACGTCAGCTAATGCCTCTTCCTCCATTTTCCATCATCCATATTACATCTTATATCCTCCACCTTTCGCTTATAATTGTAATATTTGGCATACAAGTTTCCTATTAAGCCAAAAAATTCCAATTTTAGAAGATTAAATCTCAACCAACAAATTAATTAACTTATTAAAATGCATAAGAGACTAACAATTATTCTGTCTTTCGTTGTCAGCTTAACCTACGCGCAAAAGAAGCCATTAAACCATAGCGTTTATGATACCTGGGAATCAGTAGGCTCAAAGCAATTATCTAACAATGGTCAATGGGCCATGTACAGTATTTTGCAACAGGAAGGCGATGCACAACTTTACCTCAATAACCTTAAAACTCATACCAAATTAAATATCGCGCGCGGTCTTAATGCCCAGTTCAGTAACGATTCTAAATTTGCGGCCTTTAATATCCGTCCGTTCAATAAAGATTTGCGTCAGGCTAAAATCAAAAAAACCAAAGCAGATGAGCAGCCGAAAGATTCATTGGGCATAGCCAACTTAACTACCAACGCCATCACTAAGGTTGCAAGGGTAAAATCGTTCAAATTCCCCGAAGAAGGTTTTGGTGTTTTGGCTTACTTGAGCGAAAAACCAGATACCGCAAAAAAAACAGTAAAACCTGTTGAGAAAAAAGACGGTGAAACTGATTTTGCAGATGATGAACCTGCTGGAAAAGGCAAGACTGATGAAGGAACGGATTTAGTGATCAAAAACCTGGTAACAGGGGCAGATAAGACCTATAAATTCGTTACCGATTATTATTTCAGCAAAGATGGTAAGCAATTGGTATTTACCTGCAGTGGATCTAAAAAAGACAAAACTGCTCCTCAGGGCGTATTTTTATTAAACATAGAGAAAGGCACACTTAAAACCTTAATTAAAGGCAAAGGAAGTTTCAAAAATTTCACTTTTGACGAGGAAAACGAACACGTAGCTTTTGTAGGAGAACAAGATCCTGAAAAGAAAGAAATAAAAAATTACAACGTTTACTACAACTCTTTAACTTTAGATACGGCCCAAATATTAGTCGACTACGATATGCCTGGCTTGCCTGCAAAATGGACAGTTAACGGCGATGGTAAAATTACTTTTAGCAAGGATGGCAAGAAATTATTTTTCGGCATCTCTCCCATTAAGAAACCAAAAGATACTACCATCGTAGATTTTGAAGTGGCTAAAGTAGATGTTTGGAACTACAAAGATGATTATCTGCAACCTATGCAGCTTAAAAATGCAGATAGAGACAGTAAGAAAAGCTATTTATCGGTAATTGATGTGTACAGCAGCGATCCTAAGGTAATTCCTTTAACCGATTTAACTCTACCCGATGCCAGTATCATAGCTGATGGCGATGCAGATCAGGTTTTAGCCTCAACTGATTATGGCCGCAGAATTGAGTCGCAGTGGAGTGGCTCAACCAGCAAAGACTACTATTTGGTAAATACCAAAAATGGACAACGTAAAAAGATCATCGAAGGTTTAAATGGTTATGCCATGGCTTCGCCCAGAGGAAACTACGTTTTATACTTTGATAGAAAAGCAGGCAGCTGGAATACTTATGCTGTAGCTACCGGAAAGTTAACTACATTAACCACAGGCTTAAATGTAAAGTTTGTAGATGAAGAGAATGATGTGCCTGATCTTCCTTCGGCATACGGTTTAGCAACCTGGACGGAAGACGATAAAGCCGTTTTAATTTACGATAAATACGATATCTGGTCGTTTTCTCCAGATGGTAAATCGGCTGCAAAAAACATTACTGCAGGTTTTGGCAGGGCAAACAACCTCACTTTTCACTACGAAAGGGTGCAGCAAAACAGAGCTGAAAGAAATGCAGATAAATTTGTTAAAGCAAACGAACTGGTTTGGTTATCGGCCTTTAACAATGTTACCAAAGAAAATGGTTTCTATCGCACCAATGTAGGTTCGGTTAAAGCGCCAGAACTGGTAGTAATGGCTAAGTTTAAATATTCGGACCTTGCTAAAGCCAAAGATGCAGATGTTTACATTTATGATAAAGCCAGTTATGTAGAATCGCCAAATGTTTACGTAACCAGCGATTTTAAAACAGAAACTAAATTAAGTAATACCAATACACAACAACAAAGCTACAATTGGGGAACAGCCGAGCTGGTAAAATGGACAACACCTAAGGGTTACAAAGCAGAAGGTATTTTGTATAAACCCGAAAATTTTGATCCGAACAAAAAATATCCGATGATTGCTTATTTCTATGAGAAACTAACCGATGGTTTATATAGCTATCAGGCACCAGCGCCTACTCCTTCGCGCTTAAATATTTCTTATTTTGTAAGTAATGGTTACCTTGTTTTTGCACCTGATATCAGTTACGAAACTGGTCACCCTGGTCAATCAGCTGTTGAATATATCAATTCGGGCGTAGAAAGTTTAAAGAAAAACAACTGGGTAGATGGTAGCAAAATTGGTATTCAGGGTCAAAGCTGGGGCGGTTATCAGGTTGCTTATTTAATTACGCAAAACAACATGTATGCAGCAGCCTGGGCTGGCGCACCTGTTGCCAATATGACTTCTGCTTATGGTGGTATCCGTTGGGAAACCGGCATGAACCGTCAGTTCCAGTACGAAAAAACACAGAGCCGCATAGGCGCTACCCTTTGGGAAAAACCTGAGTTATATATCCAAAACTCACCCTTATTTATGTTCCCTAAGGTAAATACACCTGTCGTAGTTATGGCAAACGATGCTGACGGAGCTGTGCCATGGTATCAGGGAATTGAAATGTTTACCGGCCTGCGCCGTTTAGGTAAACCGGTTTGGATGTTAAACTACAATGGTGAAGCACACAATCTGGTTCAGCGCCAAAACCGCAAAGATATCCAGATCCGTGAGCAGCAATTTTTCGATTATTACTTAAAAGGTGCCAAAGCACCCGTTTGGATGACTTCCGGAATTCCAGCAACTGAAAAAGGAAAAACCTGGGGTTTTGAATTAACCGACGATAAACCATAATTAGTCAGGAGTCTTAAGTCCTTAGTCTAAAGCCCATTAATAAAAGTCCATAGTCTGATCACATTAGTGTGATTAGCTATGGACTTTTTAAGTCGATCAACAATTGAAAAACAAACTTCTGACTATTGACTTTCGACTTAGGACTTCTTCCTATGAACTATCGGTTAAAAAAGCTATTTTCACGCATCAAAAAACTAAACACTCGTAATGGCATTAAGCAGAATCTGGTCGGCATTTATTATTGTAGCTATCGTTGTAGCGGGTATTAAATGCGTTTTCTTTGGGCAAAGCGATATTTTTAACTGGATGGTGATTGGTAAAGCCGATGATCCATTGAACCCCTTGCACCTTAATGGCATTATTGAAACTTGTTTAGGAGCTGTTGATATTTGCTTAAAACTGATTGGCATTATGGCTTTGTTTATGGGTTTTATGACCATAGCCGAAAATGCAGGCGGTATCAGATTGTTATCCAGAATTGTAGGCCCTTTTTTTTCTAAGCTTTTTCCCGAAATCCCAAAGGGACATCCTGCAACAGGCCATATGGTTATGAATTTTTCTGCAAATCTTCTAGGTTTAGATAATGCTGCAACTCCCTTCGGATTAAAAGCAATGGAAAGTTTGCAAGAGTTAAACCCTAAAAAAGATGTTGCATCCAATGCGCAAATTATGTTTTTATGTTTGCACGCATCAGGTTTAACCTTAATACCAGTAAGTATTATCGCGGCCAGGGCATCTTTAAAAATTCCTTCAGCTAATCCTACCGATATTTTTGTGCCCTGTATGATTGCTACTTTTGTGGCAACTCTAGCTGCCATGTTTATTGTTTCTTTTAAGCAAAAAATAAATGTCTTTCAACCAGTAATCCTGGCCTGGGTTTTAGGCTTATCAACGATAATTGGTGGTTTGGTGCTTTATTTAACCACTCTGAATCTAAAAGAATTACAATCATTTTCTGGGATATTGAGCAACGGCTTAATTCTCCTGATCTTCTTCCTGATTATATTGGGTGGCTTGTATAAGAAAATAAATATTTTTGAAAGTTTTGTAGATGGTGCGAAAGGTGGTTTTGATACTGCGATCAGAATTATACCATACCTGGTTGGCATGTTGGTTGCCATAAGCCTGCTGCGCACAAGCGGTACTTTCGACATCATAATTGATGGACTTAAAAGTTTGTGTACGGCATTAAATCTCGATTCCAGGTTTATTGATGGTATTCCAACAGCGCTGATTAAACCCTTGAGCGGAAGCGGTGCCAGGGGGATGATGATTGATACCATGAACATACATGGTGCAGATTCATTTCCAGGTCGTTTGGCCGCTATTTTACAAGGTTCATCTGATACTACCTTTTATGTTATTGCTGTTTATTTTGGTTCAGTAGCAGTTAAAAATACCCGATATGCTGTTGGAGCCATGTTATTAGCCGATTTGGTAGGTATTATTACTGCTATTTTTCTTTGTTATATGTTTTTTGGTTAATAAAACCTATATGATAAAAAATCCTTGTTCGGCTAAACCAAACAAGGATTTTTCTTTATGAGCAGTATTTTTACAGCAACCTTTAAGAAACCGAAGCGGGCAAAGAAATCCTGCTGATAATTTCATCAATGGCATCAGGATCTATGGCTGCGTTTTTAGAAGCACACCATTTTTCGCTCTTGTTATCTAACCAGATACAAAAAGAATGGTAACCATCTAAAACAACAGCGTAAGTTTCATGAAAATCATCTTGAATACGCATGCAAAATCCTTTAAAAATTTTGCCTCTAACAATAAATTGCAGGGTTGAATAATTTTCTAACATGGCTCATTATATTTTTGGTTAATTTATAACACTTTGTTAACGAGAATGTTTTGTTAATTTTAAGGAATTAATAAGTTTTTTCGTTATCGTTAAAAAAGACTTAACCTATGTTTAACATGTTGGAATAGCCTTTAGCTATTAAACGCTTTTTCGAAGGTAAAAATATCTCGCATTGCAAATTTAAAATGGTTCGTCCTCTTTTTACAATGGCCGTTTCGGCTATAATTTCATCTCCTTCACTTGCAGTAGCAAAATAATCAATGTAGTTATTTACCGTGGTATATCTGTCGTTCAAACCCATGGTGTAAACGGTGGCACCAATCAAATCGTCGATAATACCTGCGGTTACACCGCCATGCAAAATCTGGTATGGGTTGGTCATTTCTTTGCGTACGGTATATTGGCAAACTAAAATACCAAACTCTGCCTTTACCAAAACCGGGGCGAGCCAGTTCATAAAATTAGAAGGCGATGAAGTAATGACTTTGCCTATTGATTGCCTTAAGAAATTTAGTCTTTGTTCGCTTAAAGATTCTTCCATGAGGTATGAAATTTTTGATGTTAGATCGAGATACTAAGATAGCGAAGGTTATCGTCTTTTCCGTACAAGTGGGAATCCTCATACGAAATATAAACCTGAGTATTACGATTCCCAATCAAGTTGGGAATGACGAACGCCTATACGAAATCCACTAGCCAAACCGTCATTCCCGTGCAAACGGGAATCTTAATGCCAAATATAAGCTTGAGTGTTACGATTCTCATCTGCTAGTGATCGAATCAAGGCTTCCTAAATAGATCGATATTTTCCATTAAAAAAGAAAGCGGAAGATAGCATCTCTCCCACTTTCTAAACGAAACATTAACCTTAAACAAGGATAAGTTTAACCGATGATGAAATAGGTATCAAACCCCATGTTTCCATTTTCCATCATCCCTTTTACATCTTAAGAACAACTTCATTATATCGGAACAATAATTTTAAAGCTCATATTCCTGCCCATGTTGTAAATCCCTGAGCGGCCATTTGGTGAAGCCGTATAATATTCGAAATACTTTAAACGGTTTAAATTGGATTGATAAGCTGTATTAAAAATATTATCAACCTGAATAAAAACATCGAATAAAGTTTTGTTTTTCCGGCTTACAATTGTCGATCCGACACCCCCATTAAGTAAAGTATAGCCTTTGGTAAAGGTTTCGGTATCATCTAAACCATAAAACTTATTTTGATCAGCAAAAATAGCCGCATCAATTTTAACATAAGGTTTGCTTAAAAAGCCAATAGCATGCTGCGCCGTTGCTTTAAGTTCCGACCTGATCTGCAAAGGCGGGATAAAGGGTAAATATTTTGCTTTATCGCCCTGCTTCGCCAATAGTTCCTTGTTTTGGTTTAAGCCCACTACATAAGCCATGCTGTTGTTAAAAGTTAGCCATTTAATCGCTGCCGGATGCAGGTTAACAGTTACTTCCGCACCATACAACCGCGCTTTTGATTGCTGATACTGATAGGTTAAATTGCCGGGTACAATAACCACCGGATTTCCATTTGCATCAGTTAAACGCGATTGGTAAATGTAATTCTGAATGTTGTTGTTAAAAAGCTCCAGACTAATATCCGCATCCTTTAAGTAAGCAATTAAACCAATATCTTCCTGAAGGTTAAATTCGGGTTTAAAGGTTCTGTTACCCAAATAAACTATGTGCGCACCCGGATCTAAACCGTTAGAGCCAATTTCGGTAATATTGGGTGCACGGTAACCCCTAGCAATGTTGGCCTTGATTAATAATTTCTCTGAAATATTATAGGTTAAGCCCAAACTCCCTGATACACCATAATAGTTTTTGCTAAATGAGGGAAATTGCAAATTTGCACCCGGAGTAGCTGCGTTTACCTGTTTACCAAAACCGGTTTGTGCATCGGTACCTACATAAAAATCGGCCCAGTTAATGTTTCTCCTGTCAAGCCTGATTCCGCCCGAAATATCAACCTTACCAAAGGTTTTCTTGGCAAAATAGAAAGCACCAATATCAAAGAGATCGTAATCCGGAATAGGAAAATCGGTAGCTGCTTTGCTCCTGTTGGCCTGGTACATACCATTTACACCAATTGTACTTTCAATCCCCGAAAAATCAGGCAGGTTATATTTAAGGTCGTAATTGAAAGTATTTAACACCACATACAAACCAGCCTGCTGGGGTACAGTTGGGTGATTATATTCACGGCGTACGCTTTGTTGTCCGCCTAAAAGGATGTTCAGGTCGCTGTTGCCAAATTTAAACTGGCTGGTATTGTAAAACCTGTAATGCTGAATATGCTGATGTAAGGGATTTAAGCGGTAAGTATCCAATTCATTATCGGGTACAATGGGCCTGTTTTTAATATCGTCGCCATCATCCAGTACCTGACGCGTAAATTTCCGCGAAAGCGAGTCTCTGCTCCCATCGGGTATTTCCATTAAATTATTATAATAGGTTACGGCAGTTTTCGAAAAACCCCAGTGTTTATCTACCCGGGCAGATGCCGAGAAGTTATATTCCCTGAAAGCCGTTCCATAAACCAAACCATCTACCCTATTTTTATAATTGTGTGCTGTTTTTCCGGTTCCCCTGAGGGTAAATTTCCAATCGTTTTTAATGAATGCCAATCCCAGCGACGAGCCAATCATGCTGTTATTGGTTTGGTAATTGGTTGTAAAATCGCCTTTCAACTTTCCATTTTCGAAATTCGGACTATAGGGAATCATATTGATAACACCTGCCAATGCATCCGATCCGTAAGTTAAACTGGCTGGTCCTTTTACCACTTCAGCCCTTGCAATTCCATACTCATCAACCTCAATACCATGCTCATCGCCCCATTGTTGTCCTTCCTGCCGCAATCCATCATAAAGCGTTAATACCCTGTTATAGCCCAATCCACGAATAAACGGTTTAGAAACATTCGGACCTGTGGTTACCGCTGTAACTCCGGGTACCCCTTTTACAATAGCTTCGATCAGATTGGTATTCACATTCTGATCCATCGCTTTTTTAGCGAGCACGGCAATCGGAACAGGGCTTTTACGCAATTCAGTAGCCCGGTTTACCCCGGTAATAACCACATCCTTTAAATTTGCTTCCATCGAAATCAAATCGACATTAAGGATGGTCGTATCGTTATTTACAGTGATTTTAATTTTTTTGTTCTGATGCCCAACACCAGAGAATAAAACATCGTAACTACCCGAAGGGATATCATTAAAGTGATATGCACCAGATTGATTTGATTTGGTAGCTTTATTTAAACTAAGAATTTTAACGGTAATATTTTCTGTCGGACTATTTTGAGAAGTAACCAGACCTTGCAATACGGTTCGCTGCCCCCTGGTAACGAGGCCAATAAAAAGAAAAGTACTAAGGAGTATAAAAGCTTTCATTAATCTTTATTTGTCTAAATATAATTTTAGACAAATCTAAATTTAAATTTATACTTATCAAATAAAATATTTAGATATTATTTATAATCCTGTTTTTTTGCTGCTTAATCTTTATTATATCTATATTAGTGAGGGATTTATTCCAATTAAGCTTATCCCAGAAAACTAGAAATCAACAGATAGAATATGGACAATCAAAGCCCAGCGCTATTAAAAGATGGCGACCAGTGCCTGGTAGTTGCCGGTACGCATAAAGGGAAATCGGGTACGGTACGTGATATTAACACCAGCAAAACCGGTCACATTACCATCACCGTAGTGCAGGAAAATACAGTACGCTTTAAAACCCTCGGAAAAAATGTGATAGTTACTCAACCAGACAGCAATTAACTGACATTTCCGGGTGCTTAATCAGTATTATTTCTATACGCAATTACAGCAAAACAGTAAGCCTTAAAACCAAACTCACTCGCATACAGACACTTTCATGTTTTCGTATCTAAAACTTACACTATCGTGATTTGGGTGGCTACAAATGGCATAATTTTTATAATTTTAACGGCAATATGCCGATGTCTTTAACCCCGCTTTCCGAAGCAGATTTGTTGCAGTTTGAAGATCAACTTACTGACCAGGAAAAGTCAGTTCACGAAAATTTCACAAAGCTGATTCAGCTGTATCAACGCTTTCAATTAAATGAGCAATCGCTGAATAAGTTTGAGCATATGGCTTCGGCTATGCGCATTAAAAGTGACTATGAGCTAAAGAAAACACACTGGGATGGTGAATTGGCAGAATTAAAAAAGCAGTTCAAATTACTTGATAACCGGATTACCGCTGCAGAGCAAAAAATGTCGCGCGGCATACCAGACGACTTGCTGATAATGGAAAAAATGATTGCCGAACAGGAACTCATTGTAGCCGATCAGGAAAAACTAAACCAGGCCGAAGCTGCATTAATCAGCCACGTGCGCGAGATCGATATCGAATATGGAAAGCAGCAAGAAAAACTGAACCAGCAACGCGCACAGCCTAAAACGGAAAGCTTAACCAACATTACCGAAAAACTGGATGAGTTGCGTGCCGCAGAACAAAAAACAAAACTGAAGGCAAACTTAATCGCCCTCCTGCCTATTTTAGGTATCCCCTTATTGTTCGATTACCTGACCAAGAATTTTGGTTTGTTAAGTACACAGCCTACGCATTCGCTTATAACCGGGCACTTTATTTTTCTGATCGTTTTAATTTTGGTCGAAATATTTTTAGCCGATAAAATCCGTAAAAAGGTTGCGGTTTACCTGGCTTCAGGCTATCTGAAAGCACAGCTGAAGCAATTAAAGCAATACGCTGCAGAAAACAAACAGAGTATTAACAGGATCGAAAACACCTATAAAATTAAGCTGGCAGATATTAACGCCTAAAACATTAACTAGCTACAGCAATCTTTTGCAGGTTAACGTCTGCTATTATTCTGCGTTTGCGATAACGGTTAAAAGCGATAAACAATATCATAACAAGTACAATCAGCGCCAAATTTGCAATACCAAGCAACGTTTGACTTTTAACAGCAAACAAATTGGCCATTCCGTAACTGAATACCGAGCTCACCATGTACATGGCCCCACCTGTAAAACCACTGGCCATGCCTGCGTTTTTGGAGAAACGGCTAAGACAGTAACCGTAAATAATATTAAAAATAAAGCCTCCACAAAGGTGTATGCCAATGGTAAAGCCTATTAAAGTGTACAGGTTGCTTGCCAAAGCTGTGCTACTGATCATTAAAATTGCCAGAGTTGCTTGAAAAACCAATGCTACTGTTACCTTTCGCGATAAGGGTACATCGATTAGCGATTTTGCAATAATACCGCCGAACATCAACGAAAGACCAGATAATAACGAGCTGTAACCAGTAACCACAGCCGAATACCCCAAAATGCGTTCAATAATAAAAGGGCTCGATAAACTGTAAACAACTACCAAACCAAAACAAACCCCTATAACCGCCAGTCCCAACATAAAATCGGGTGTTTTGAGCATTTTACCATAGGTTTCTGCAATGGCTTTGGCTTTAAAAGCATGAAAGTCTTTTAAAGATTCGCCACTATACATTAATTCGAGCACCAGAAAAACAAGGGATAAGGCACCAAGAAAATAAAAATTTGCCCGCCAGCCAAATAAACTTTGCAGGTAACCGCCTAAGAAAGGAGCCATAATGGGTGCACAGGCCCAAATAATGGCAAACAGGCTTACATAGTGTTTTAATTTGGCACCACTATATAGATCGACAAAATAAGCTCTTTTTCCAACTACAATTAGCGCGATGGTTAGCCCCTGAATAATACGCATGGCATAAATAACGTGGATATCGGATGTAGCAGCTATTATAAAACTGGTGAGTGAAAAAACTGCAAGCGAAAAAATGCTGATTTTAAACCGGCCAAAACTATCTAAAATACTACCTATAAAAAGTTGGCTTACACCTATACTAAACATGAATAATACCAGCGAAAGCTGTACCGCCGAAGCTGAAACCTGTAAATCTTTCGCCATGGCAGGTAATGCAGGCAGATAAATATCGGTTGCGAAGCCAGATAGCGGAATGAGTGCCAGCGCTAAAATGGTACTGAAGCCCTGGTGGTTTTCTTTTAAAATTTTCATTAATGTGTGTTGGTTACAATAAACGCCTTACAAAAAGACCGATCAGTCTTTTGTAAGGCGTAAAAAAGGATTAATTTCCGTGAGCGGCCTCAGAAACAGATTTCCAGGCTTCGAAAGTGCTTAAACGTTCCCGATAGGCTTCTGTTACAGCAGCATAGGCAAATTTACCGAACAATACGCGTAATGGTGGATTGCTGTTATCAACCAGATCTAATATCGGTGTGGCAGTTGCCTGCGGATCACCAAAAATACCCGGAGCCGACGCTGCTTCCTGAAAGCCTTGTTTTACCGGATTGTAAGCATCAATAGCTGTGGTTTGCGAAGCTGAAGCTCCTGCCCAGTCAGTCGTATAGCCATTTGGTTCAACCAGGGTAACATGTATTCCGAAATCTTTTACCTCCGAGGCCAGTGTTTCGCTCAGCCCTTCTACTGCAAATTTCGAAGCGTTGTATATGCCCAATACTGGCAGGGTAACTAAACCTAAAAAGCTCGATACCTGGATGATATGCCCACTCTGTTGTGCACGCATTACTGGCAATACTGCCTGCGATAACCAAAGTACACCAAAGAAATTGGTTTCCAACTGGTTGCGGGCTTCTGCTTCGCTGGTTTCTTCTACTGCACCAAACAAGCCATAACCTGCGTTATTAATCAGCACGTCTATCCGGCCAAAATGATCTGCAACTGCTTTTACTGCTGCAAAACTGGCATCCCTGTTGTTTACATCCAGCTGTACGGGTAATAACTGATCGCCATATTTAGCTTTCAATTCAGTAAGCGATTCCAGATTTCTTACTGTTGCGGCTACTTTATCGCCGCGTTTTAAAAATGCTTCAGTCCAGATTTTTCCAAACCCGCGCGAAGCTCCTGTGATTAAGATTACTTTTGACATTTTATTTATTTGTTAAGTAGTTCATTGGTTCATTAGTCATTAGTTCATTAGTTGATAGTCCATAGCCAAGCACATAAGGTGATCATATTCACGACCTATTGGTTATTGTATTTTGATTATTGGTGATTGGTTCATTGGTCAATAGTCCATAGCCAAGCAGATAAGGTGATTCTATCGCTAACCCATTGATTATTGTATTTTGATTATTGGTCATTTATCATTTTAATTAATATACCAATCGGTCTTTATTTAATCAAAAAAAATTAAATCAGGTAGGATTCAAAATCAGCTTTGATGCTATCCATAATAATGTTCATTTGCTCATTGGTTTCCAATACTTTACTGCACAAAATCGCCCCCTCAATCATTGCGAATGTTTTGATGCTAAAGTTTTTGGCGTTCATGTCTGTGCGCAATTCACCATCTTCTACCCCATCGCTCACAATGTTCAAAATCCTTTTCTGGGCCGAACGGATTCCCTTTTTTACATATTCTTTAATGCTATCGTTAGTATCGTCGGCTTCGGTGCCAAAATTCAGTAAAGGGCAGCCACCTTCTTCACTTTTAATATTTTTATAGGCTTCAATCAGGTTAAAGAGTTTCTCTTTTGCCGTTCTGCCTTGCGCCACAGCCCTATCCAGCGAATTGGCCAGCGTCGTGGTTAAATAAAAGAAAGACTCTTTACAAATCTCGTCTTTGTTTTCGAAGTTTCCATAAATACCACCTTTGGTTAATTTAGTCGCCTCCATAATATCGCTTAGCGAAGTTGCAGCCATTCCTTTCTTGTTGATAATGGTTGCTGATTTTTCTATAATAAATCTTCTGGTACGCTCTGCTTTATTCATGTTCGTAGATTTAAGCCTCAAAATTAAACCATTTGGTATATTTTAAAGAATTCATTTCAAAAAAAGACTTTTAAATTACTTATGCTTTTTATTCCGTTTCGCCATTGGCATCGCCAGTTAGTACGGCGCTCATGTAATCAAAAAATGGTCGCATGGCTGCAAAGGTTTGTCCGGCATGCTGCAGAAAACCTGGATCAAGCACTTCCTTATCATCAAATTTCCGGACCAGCAAAAACTGTTTGTAGCGTAACAAATCAATTTCAGGATCATCTTTAGCAAAACCTTTAGGCGCTGTGGCCAGCTGCTCACCTTTTAATGTACCAAAATTAGCTACGAATTCTTTGCTGCCTATAATTTTTCTTAAAGGTGTTCCGTCAAAGGCAATATCTTCTCTAATCAGCCTGATATCTGCTGGCGAGGGTGCCCAGAATCCGCCAGCTACAAAACTGTTGCCTGCCTCGATATGAAAATAATAACCACCTCTCCTTTGTTTCGATGCCCGTTTAAAACTGCCACTCCAATGCGATTTGTACGGGGTTTTGTCTTTAGAGAAGCGGGTATCCCGGTAAATCCTGTACAAGCTCTTTTTGCCGCTTTGGGTTTCAATTACATCGGTTAAATTCAGTACGTCCAAAAGTGCAGACGCAAATTCTTCGATATAAGTTTGTTGTGCCATAAACTCTTCTTTATGGGCGTTAAACCATTCCCGGTTATTATTTGCTTTTAATTGAGTAAGAAATTCGATACTTGATGCGGGTATCTTAACTGCTTCTGCGCTATTTTTCTTCATTTTTCAGGGTTAGGAATTGAATCAAATATAGCGAGGAAAAGTATTGATTTTGTTATTTTTTTAAACCAATGCTACATCAACCTGATGGTAAAACGGGTATCGCTTTCACCGAAGGTTTTTAATGAGAATTCGAAGCCATGGTTTAGCAGAATTTCCCTTACGAGGGTTAAACCTATGCCCTGTCCGTCTTTTTTGGTGCTAAAAAACGGACTGAACAATTGCCCGATATGCTCCTCTGCTATTCCCTTCCCCGAATCCGAAATCTCCAGGATTTTCTCGTTTACATCGATCGTAAACAAAATAGATCCACCAATTTCAATTGCTTCAATTGCATTTTTTACAATGTTAATGAGCGCCTGCTCCATTTGCTCTACATCAGCCTGAACGAAGTATGGTTGATCAGGGAGCTTGAATTTAAAGTTGACCTGTTTTTCATTTGCCTGAAAAAACATGAGTTCGGAAACCGATTTAAGCAGAGCAACGATATCAATCTGCGTTTTTTTAGCAACGGGTATTTTAACCAGATCGGCAAAATTGCGCATAAACATGTTCAGGTTCTGGTTGCGGTCGACTGCAATTTTAAGTGCGCTTTTCAGCTGGTCGTCGGCTTCGTTTAGCCATAAATGCTTTTGAGCCAAAGCAGTGTTCATGATGGAATTTACCGGGCCAACTGTATTGTTCACTTCATGCGCCATCATGCGGATCACCTTGCTGTAAACATTTTTTTCAGCCTCAAAAATTTCAGCGGTAACTTCCTCCATCATTACAAAAACACGCTCAAAACCCCGGTCCATAAACCTCGATTTTTGAATCTTAAAGGTCCGTAAACCATCCATACGGATCGTTCTGGCGGTTCCGGTTTCCATATCCTGAATATGATTCGACAACAAGCCCGGATTAACCTGCAGCACTGCCGTGGCTTTGGGGTTAATCTGTTTAATCTGTCCGTCAAAATCAAGCACAATAATACCTGTTGGTGAAGTCTGGATTAGTTTTTCGAGAAAAAAATGCTGTTCCTGTTGCCTCGTGCGTTCTTTCCGCAATTCATCTATCATGCGGTTATATACCTCCACCAGTTCATCTACCTCTTTTTTACCTGTAAATAAAAATTTGACGTTAAAATCCTGGTCTTTTATGGCTGAGATACCCTGTCTTAAATAAGTAAACGGCAGAATAAGCTGCTTGTAGAGATTGAGCGAAATTAATACTGAAATGATGATAAAAACCTCTGTAAGCATGAAAACAACCTTATTATCCTGAAAGATAAAAAAGCTCATGACCAGGCAAATCAGGTGCAGGATAACCAGAAACAGGATGTATTTAGTCTTCAGTTTCATTAAACGGAATTTGATATTTTTCCAGGCGACGATAAAGTGCATTTCGCGTAATGCCCAGCGATGCAGCGGCTTTGGTAATCCGGTTTTTATGGAAATTCATGGCTTGTTTAACCATTTCAGCCTCCATTTGATCTAGGGTAATGGTACCCACCCCCGGAAGTTTCACCTGTTCGTTTTTTAATGGCGATAAATTTAACTGGGCTTTGAAATCGTCGGGGCCAAGTTCCTCGTTTCTGCTAATTAAAACCGTTCTTTCGACCAGGTTTTTTAACTGACGGATATTGCCTGGCAAAGGCAACCGCTGCAGCCAGCGCATGGCCGCCCCTGATACCGTTAAATCGGGGCGGTTATAAATTTCTTTCATGTTATTGATGAAGAAATTTACCAGCAAAGGTATATCTGTAGCGCGTTCCCTAAGCGCAGGCAAATGAATGGTAATTAAATTAATGCGGTACAAAAGATCTTCCCTGAAAAAGCCGGCATTCACCATTTCGTTCAGATTTTTATTTGTGGCACAAACTACACGGGCATCAACGGTTTTGGTGCGGCTGCTGCCTAAAACCTCGTAAGTTCTATCTTGCAGTACGCGTAATAACTTTACCTGACTTGCCGTTTCCAGATCGCCGATTTCATCTAAGAAAATGGTTCCTTTATTGGCCATTTCAAAGCGTCCCACCCGATCAAAGCGGGCATCGGTAAAAGCACCACGCACATGACCAAACATTTCGCTTTCGAACAATGAAGCAGAAATACCACCCAGATTTACTTTTACAAAAGGCTTTGCAGCGCGCATACTGTTTTCGTGTATGGCTTCTGCAATCAATTCCTTTCCGGTACCGCTCTCGCCGGTAATTAAAACCGAAGCGTTGGTTCCGGCTACGCGGCCAATGGTTTCTAAAATATTCAGCAGGCCGGCATCTTCGCCAATAATTTGTTTAAAATTGTATTTTTTATCCAGTTCCTTGCGTGTACGCGATAGTGGCTGTTGCTGATTGAGCTGAAGCAGGGTTTTTACCGATTGGAGTACATAATCGTTATCCCAGGGTTTATTGATAAAATCGTTTGCGCCAAGCTTCATTCCCTGCACCGCCAGTTCGATACTTGCCCAGCCGGTAATCAGGATGATTGGAACCGCGGCATCAAAATTTCTGATTTTTTTAAGCAGTTCCATCCCTTCTTTTCCCGAGGTATCGATCGAAAAGTTCAGGTCAAGGATAATCAGTTCTGGACTTTGCGTTCTAACAATTTCAAAAGCCTTAACCGCTTCATCTGCGATAAGCACTTCATTTCCTGCACTTTTTAACAGCAACGAAAGCGAAGTCCTCACCGCAATATCATCATCAACAATTAATATCATATACGAAGTTAAGATAAGTATTATTCTTCATGCAATGCAATAGCAGGATGAATGCCTGCCGCTTGTTTGCCGGGATACAATGAGCAGGCAAAAACCAGCAGGTAAATAAATAAAACGGATAGCAACATGGCCACGATGTACACACTTGCCGGAATATTGAAAACGCTAAGCAAGGGAAACTGAATGGCAAAAAAACAGCCTACTATTAGCGACATGGTAGCCAAAATCATGGCCTCCATTACCAGCTGAAACGATACGGAACTGCCACTTGCCCCAATGGCACGCCTCAGGCCGATTTCACTTTTTCGTTTATTGATATTGTACCATAGCACGCCAAATAAGCCCAGCGCCACATTGATAATGAGAAAACCGGCAATGATGATAAAAATGACCATCGGAATAATGGTAACTTCATTTTTAGCATCGCGCATCTCGCTTAGATGCTGAATTTCAACAGAATTTTTCATGGTGTTGGTCATGAATTTATACAGTTGGCTTTCGAAAGTAGCATCGGCTCCATCGCGCACTTTAATGAGGATGTGGCTGGTATTGCGTAAGTATCCGGTATCTAAGCGGCTAAACATAGCATTGCCGGCAGGCCAGAAATCGCCGTTAGCTTTAATGTCCTGTACTACGCCAATCACTTTCATTTTTTCTTTATCGTCGTAATCGCCGATGAGTTTACCGATCGCATTTCCCTCGCCAAACATCTGCTTCTTTAGGGTTTCGTTAATCACCAGGTTTTTATTCCTGGTTACGGCATCCTCCGGCAAAAACCACCTGCCGGCAATTACAGTTATATTCCAAACCTTTTTATAATCGGCACCCACGTTATAACTGTATACAGGGTTAAATTTCTTACCGTTTAAATGCAAACCGGTACTCATGGTACTGTTTGAATAGGGAAAATTTGCACCAGTATAGGTTACTTCCTCAATGAGGGGCATGGCTTTTAGCGATTTATACAAATTATCGTAAAAGATGCTGAGCGAATCTCGGTCTTTGGTCAGCAAGCCGTTATCGTAACTGATTGACCATACTTTTTTATATTGAAAACCTAGCGGCTTGCTATAGTTCTGGTAATAAAAGGTAAGGAAAGAAAATACGGCGAATATCACCATAAAGGAAACGAGTATTTCGGAAAGGAACAGGAAATTCTGTTTCCGCTTGTTCCATATTAATTTAAATAAATGTCTGAACATCATAATAGCTTCGGTTTAGGATTATTGCGCTTTAAGTGCTTTAACTACATTAAGTTTCGACATTCTCCAGGCCGGGTAAACGCCAGAAATTAAACCAAAAAATACGCAGGCAATAAAACTGTAAAACAATACGGTAAAATTCATGCTAAGGCGCATATTTGAAATGATATTTGCACCATTGATGAGGTAAATAGCCAGTAAGGAAAGTACAATACCAATCAGGCCACCTAAAAAAGTCAGGATCATGTTTTCGACGATAAACTGGTAAACCAGGGTTTTAGAAGAAGCGCCGAAAGCCTTACGCACACCAATTTCTGACGAGCGCTCCATAATGCGGGTAACGTTAATATTTACCAGGTTAATGGTGGGCAACAACAAAAAGAGCAAAACAAAAATACTCATGATGGAAACCACCCGGGTGGTACCGTTATTTGCACCATCGCCTGCTATTCTTCTGGTCATCGAGGAGAAAAAAGGATCTGCGTTGCTGTATACCCTGTCAAAATCTTTGGGTACCGGTACCCTGCGCATCATTTGTTGAAATTCCTTTTGCATTTTAGGCACATCAGCTTTGCTTTTGGCCAGCAATACTGCGTTATATGGGCCCATTAAATCGGGTTTGTTGTAATTTTCGGTCGATACAGTGTATGGCAGGTACATGTCGCCGCTTAAGCTATTCACGGTTTTAGATACATTAGCCACTACGCCAATTACGCGGTAATTGATATTATCGGCCGATATGTACTGACCAATCACATTGGCTGCATTGCCAAAATAAGCCTTACGGGTTTGTTCTGAAATGACAGCTACCTTATCGGCATTGTCTATTTCTTTTTGCGAATAAGGTTTGCCTGCCAGGAAGCGATATTCGAGTACATTCCAGTAATCGGCATTGGTATATTTATAGGCAATAACAATCTTTTTATTGTTAACGTAGGCATTAGAAGCTTTTGGATTGGAGGAAATGGCCATTTTATCTACTGTTTTCAAGGTTGAAACATAATGTTTGAAAAAATAGAAAGAAACATCGCTCCGGTTCAGCCAGCCTTCTTTGGTATTTTTGTATTCCATACTGCCCACGTAGAGCGAGCGTTCGCGTTTCAAATCGGGATAATCCGGACTTAAAACTTTATCCATAAACGCAGCGGTAACCATTAGAATGGTTAGGGTAAAACTGATTCCGAACAAGCTTACGAAGGTGAAAAACTTCCTCCTTTTGAGTACAGCTATGGCGATTTTAAAGTAGTTTTTTAACATAGCGGTATTTTATTGAACTTGAGAACCATCGAAGAGGCGAACCAAACGGTGTGTTTTGTGTGCCATATTTTCATCATGCGTAACCATCACAATGGTAGTGCCCTCGTTCTGGTTAAGGTTAATCAGGATATCCATAATCTCATTACCCATAGCGCTATCTAAGTTACCGGTCGGCTCATCGGCCAGGATAATCTGCGGATTGCCAACAATTGCCCGTGCAATAGCCACGCGCTGCCGCTGACCACCAGATAGCTGCGTAGGGAAATGTTTTAAACGATTACTCAGGCCCACCTTTTCTAAAGCTGCAGTAGCCAGTTTTTTCCGTTCTTTAGCAGATGAATTGCGGTACAACAGCGGCAACTCTACATTATCAAGCACCTGTAAATCGTTAATGAGGTGGTAGCTTTGAAAAATAAACCCCAGTTTTTCGTTCCGGAACCGGGCCAGTTTCTGATCTGAATAACTGCTGATATCCTGACTATCGATCTGTATTTTGCCTTTTGAAGGTTCATCCAGCAAGCCCATAATATTAAGCAAAGTACTTTTACCACAACCCGAAGGCCCCATAATGGATAGAAATTCGCCCCTGGCAATGTCGAGGTTTATGCCATTTATGGCCAGCGTTTCTACCGTGTCGGTGCGGTAAACTTTTTCGATGTTCTGTAAGCGTATCATAATGTTTGATGTAAAATGGATGATGTAAAATGGATGATGTAAAATGGATGATGTAAAATGTAAGGTTTTAAATATGTATTTAATAGCTGATTTTTTTATTTTGCTCAAAGTCGTAAAGGGATAAATAGCGCAGCTGGTAATAGGCAGCCCAGAAATCGCGCAGTGAAGAAACGTAATCGCGTTTGGCGCGGTCGTTTTCCTGAAAGGCAATACTGAGATCGGTAATACTCAAATTTCCCAATACGTAGCGCTCACCGGCTATTTTGTATTTCTCTGCAGCAATTTTTTCGGCTTTATCCGTCAGTTGTATTTGCTCTTTCATCATGTTAAAAAGGGTAACCTGCGTAACAATCTGCTGTTTAAAGGTTTGCTTATCCTGTTCAACAGCGTAAATGGTAAATTGCTCGTTGGCCTGTGCGGTTTTGGTGCGCGATTTAGACCTACCCCAATCCATCACCGGAATTGAAAGCTGCAGCTCTACTGATTGCTGGTTTTTAGGCGAGCGGTACACATCAAAGGCATTTGTTGCCGCATTTGAATAACCCAAATTAGCCCTCAAAGTGGCTTTCAAGCCATTTTCACCTTTGGCTTTAGCCACATCCCTTCTGGCTTCGGCCAACCTGCGTACAAATGCAATGGCATCCGAGCGGTTTTCGTAAGCCTCGCTCAATACCTTTTCTGTAGCTACACTCATTTGTGCAACTACGGCCGGCATGTTTAGTTTGATCCGGTCGTCGCCCTCAATACCGGTATAACTTCTTAGGTTCAATGTGGCAATTTCTACATCACGTTTGGCTGTACCTACTGCCTTTTGGGCATTTAAAACCTCCAACTGCAACTGCAGGATTTCATTTTTGGAAATTTTACCCAGTTCAAATTTGGTATCGGCAATGGTTAATATCCGCTGGGTATTGGCGTAATTCAGTTCGGCAATATCGAGGTTAACTTGCGCCAAAAGCAAATCGAAAAAGTATTCGGTTACGGTAACCGATATTTTCTCCTGTGTTTCTATAAAAGCCTGCTTGCTTTCGTTAAACTTCAGGGGTTCTATTTTTTTGTCCCACTTTAGGGCATTAAACTGCAACAAGGGTTGCGTATAGCCTAAACCATAAGGAATACCATTGTAAAGCACATTTTTGCGGTCGAAATCATCGAAACGCTGCAATTGCGTAGTGCCGTAAATGGTACCGCCTGTTGCTGCAATACTTTGGCTAAAATTTAGAGTGAGCGACGAATTATCGTAATGCACGGGCTGAAAAAGAATACTTCCGTTAGGTTGCTGCACCTGGGTATAGGTTTTGGTATAACCCGGCAACACCCCTTCTAAAGCCAGCTGAGGCTGATAATTGGATTTAAATGTGCGCCATTCCCAATATTTGGTTTCTTTAACCGTAATGGCCTGCTTGGCAGCAATGGAATTGGCTTTAGCCATTGCTACCACCTGGGGCAGGCTTAACCTTAGCGTATCGTTTTTGGGATAGGCAAAAACCCCGAAACCGATCCACCACAACAAAGGCATCATTAAAAACTGCTTTGTCATAACTTAATTGCTAATGGTTACTGTTTTAACATTTTTGTAGTCGCCCATATCCGAAGTAATTACCTCTTCGCCGGCTTTTAAACCACTTAAAATTTCAACATAATCGAAATTGCTCAGCCCCGTTTTAACGGTTCTGCGTTCGGCAATACCATTTTTGAGCACAAAAATTTCCTGCAGATTAGTACCGTTAAATGCCGGACCATTGGCCACCCTCAAAACGCCATTACGTGTAGCCGTAACCAAAAAAACATCTACTTTTTGATTTGGTCTCAACACCTTGCTATCTTTTTGGTTCAACTGTATATCGAAGGAAACAATCGCATTGTTTACTGCTGGCGAAATATTTACAATTGAGCCCCTTAACTGCGTATCGCCTATGCGGATAATCGCAGTCATATTGTTGTGGATTTTGTCCAATAAATTATCAGACATGCTGCCCGCCACCTTAAAGCCACTTAAATCGGCAATGCGCACCAATGCATCACCTTCGTGAACCGCCGAACCAATGTTTTTATTTACCCAGGTAATTACACCCGGTCTTGTAGCAATTAAATCGGCCAGATCGAGCCTGCGTTTCAATGCATCGAGGTCGTTCCGCTGGATGGCCAAAGCAATTTCGGCCTCCCTGATCTCGATTTTCATCGTTTGCTGTTTGCTCCTGATTTCATTTTCGAGCTGTAACTTTTCGAGTTCGGCCACTTTAAGTTCCAGTTCGGCACGTTCTACATCTTCTTTGGTACCGCCACCTGCTTTAAGTAATCTTTTGGCCGAAGAAACCGCATCAGTAAGGTTGCTGATCCGCAATTGTTTGATGCTGTTGTTGGATTTGATATCGTAAAAACTTTTCTCAAGATCGAGTTTCAGCTTGCGGATCTCGTTTTGCTTCGATTCCATCTGGAACTGAAGTTTATCATAATCTGTCTGGCTTATAGATTTATCGAGGGTTAAAATCGACTGGCCTTTGGTAACCTTATTGCCGGCATCCATTAAAACTTTTTTAATCGATGCATTAATGGGACTGGTTAAAACTTCTTCAAATTCGGGTAGCACCTCACCGGTAGCGTTAATTGTATTTTCGATGATGCCAACTTCTACCTTTGCTGTGGTAATATCGGCAAGGGTTAAGGCAGGTTTAAAATAAAACCTTACCCACCAGATACAGGCAATAATTACCAGCAGGACGATCCCGGCAATGAGGTATTTTTTCTGCTTCTTTTTCGCTAAAACTTCTTCGGCAATGAGTGTGTCCATCTAAATATTTTTAGCACATCCATCACAAGCACAATACCAAAGTTAAAACACTGAAAAACAATTGTTTAAAAATTATTCAGAAACAAAAAATGCCCGATATCGAACATTTTGTTTCATATCGGGCAAAAACTTTTGCTAAGATTTTTAAGCATGCTGCAATTAACCAGCAATCGATGATCTTTTATAATGTATTCAAAATAGACTGTACTGCTAATGGTAATTTGTTATATTGGACGCAATTTTTAGCGATATGACAAAATTAATCATGACCTGTATTGGCTGGCTCGGTGTACTGCTTTGTACCTTAGGTTACCTCTTATTAAGTTTAAAAGTAATTAAAGCAGAATCGTGGACATTTCAGTTGCTTAACGTTGTGGGTGGCCTGTGCCTGGCGTTAACCGCGCTTGATACCAGCGACCTGCCTAATGCAGCGGCCAACCTCTTGTGGATGACCATTGGCATTTACGCGCTTGGCCGTCAGTTAACCAGCAGAAAGCGTACCAGCGAGGCTTAACTGTTCTATCCCCAAAATCTGATAAGCCTTATGTTTGTAATAGCCAAGCCTTTCTGTATAGGCTTTTTTATCGCTTTCCAGCGATAGGTAAAAGTATGCCCCATCTACCAGTACAAAAATCAGATCTGCTGTAGTTTGCGGATTTTTAATTGAGGTTAATCCTTTGGCATTGCAAACCTCAATCATATCAGCCAATCCTTTGCGCAGCGAGTCCAGTATTAATTTATACTTCGCTTTGATCTTTTTCTCCCTAAAGGCCAGCGCATAAAAAGTATAAAACAGGCCGTCATCAAAAAGCAGGTTCCATTTTTTAGAAAACAACATTTCTACCGTTTTCTGAAGGTCTTCGAGCCTGGGTTCGCCTTTATCTTTTATGGTATAAATAAGTAAATACCGTTCCAGTATATAATCGATCAGTGCATAGCTGAGGTCTTCTTTAGTTTTAAAATAATGAATAATTAAACTTGGGTTAATATCCATTACTTTGGCAATTTTGGCTATAGAGCTATTTTCATAGCCTTCTTTCTTGGCTACCTGATAAAATACCTTGATGATTTCCAGTTGCCTTGTCTCTTTTAGGCTTTTCCTTCCCATACTGCTGTTAATTTAATGGGGCAAACTAACCAAAAGTAGCAGCATTCGCAAAATTTATTTTTAAAATAAATTAAATGAATGTTCAATCAATATATTAATTTAGTCTTAACTTAACCTTAATATGATATGTTCAATTTAGCGGCCGCCAAAAAACAACTATCACATTTAAACCAAACAATTATCAAGCAAAATGAAAAAAAAACTATTATGGATTTTTACGCTGCTGATTTTATCGGCCAGCGCCTTTGCCCAGGGAATTACCGTAAAAGGGGTAGTCTCTGATGCAAAGACTAAGGAAACCCTCCCTGCCGTAAACATTTCGGTAAAAGGAACCAATCTGCACCTCGCTACTAACGGCAATGGTGCTTACACTATTAACGACCTGAAGGCAAATGCCGTTCTGGTTTTCACTTACATTGGCTATAAACAACAGGAAATTGCCTTAAACGGGCAAACCAAAATAGATGTAGCCCTAATGCCCGATTACGCTAACCTGGATGAAGTTGTAGTAGTTGGTTTTGGCACAAAGAAAAAAATCAACATTGCCGGTGCAATCGATCAGATCTCGGGTAAGCAACTCGAGTCAAGGCCTGTAACCAATGTACTGCAAGGCTTGCAGGGTATTAGCCCGGGTTTAAACATTACCTATGCCGGTGGTTCGCCAGGCTCACTGCCCAATATCAATATCAGGGGATATACTTCCATTAACGGTGGTTCTCCTTTAATTGTAATTGATGGTATTCCGGCTACAAGCAACGACGATATGTTGCGCTTAACCCCTTCTGATATTACTTCGTTTACCGTATTGCGCGATGCAGCTTCGTCTGCTATTTATGGTGCAAGAGCAGCTTTCGGGGTAATTTTGATCACCACTAAACAAGGTGCCGCAGGTCGTAATGTAATCAGTTACAACACCTACCTATCGTGGGCTAAACCAACTTTGTTGCCTAAGCCTGTAACCGATCCTTACATTTTCTCGAGGGTGCTGGAAACAGCAACAGATAATACGCCATGGGATTATGTTAATTATTCTGACGAATACTACCGTTGGGCTAAGGAAAGATCAGACGATCCATCTATAGCCGATACCCGTCTTGATCCGAAAGACCCAACCAAATGGGCCTATATGGGTAGCAACGACTGGTACAACTATTTTTTTAACAACCAGAGTTTATCTAAAAGCCACACCCTTACTTTTTCGGGCGGAGCTACTGTAAATAACAAGCCCCTAACCTATTATCTATCGGCTGATTATGCTAAAGATAATGGTTTAAACAAATTAACGGCCGATTACTGGGACCGTTATGGCTTAAGATCAAAAGTAGGCTTCTCGCCAATTTCGTGGCTTAAGGTTGATAATAACCTGAACATTTATGAAACCAAGCGGGCATTACCAAACTCGAGTATTACCGACCTTTATTACCTGATGCCAACCGATGTGGCTACAAACCCGGATGGTACCTGGGCCAATACGTCAGCCGGAAGATTGGCTGCAAGGTTGGTTGATGGTGGAAACAACTTACAAAACATGTTTGGTTTCCAGAATATTACCAGTGCAACTGCCCTTTTCTTAAATGGTGATTTACAGGTAAATGGTGATGCTTCTTTTAAACGCGAGCTTTGGAAAAGCCATGCCGACTCCAAAAAATATAAAATTGGTTATGGTCCTAACGATATCCGCGAAGAAGGCGGAACCGGCTCAGTAACCGAAAACAATGGTTACCTGTACAACAATGCCTTTAACTTATACGCCACCTATAAAAAAACAATTGGCGATCATTTCTTTAGTGCCATGGCTGGTTTTAACAGCGAAGACTACAATTATTCTACAGTAAATGCGTCGAGACAGGTGCTTATTTCTTCATCAACACCTTACCTTTCGCTTACCAGTGGTGCGGCTACAGCCACGGGAGGATATTCTGCCTATGCCACCAACAGTGCATTCAGCCGTTTAAACTATACCTATAAAAACAGATATATTTTAGAGGCAACCGGACGATATGATGGTTCATCGCGTTTCCCTGTTGAAAGACGCTGGGGATTCTTCCCATCGGCCTCTGTAGCCTGGATAGCCAGTAACGAAGAATTCTTTAAACCGCTTTCACCTGCTTTCAACACTTTTAAATTACGTGCTTCTTATGGCGATTTGGGTAACCAAAACGTAGGCGATTTCGGTTACATCCAGTCGTTGGCTGCAGGTACTTCAGGTTACCTGATTGGTGGTGCTGGCCAGAACCAGATTATAACCGGAGCACCGGGCTTAAACGTAGATCCTCAGACCTATACCTGGGAAAGGGTATCGACTTTAAACCTGGGTACTGATATCGGTTTATTAAACGATAAACTTTCTTTCACATTCGATTACTACATCCGCGATACTAAAGGGATGTTAACGGCTGGTCAGGAGTTACCAGGTGTGCTTGGTACATCAGTACCAAGACAAAATTCTGCCGATTTACGCACTAAAGGATGGGAACTTTCGGTATCGTACAGAGATAAGTTTATGGTAGCAGATAAACCATTCAATTTCGAAACCAAAATATTCCTTGCCGATTCTAAGGCCAAAATCACCAAATTCAAGAACGATCAGAACCTGTTTTCGAACTACCGTGAAGGACAAACCCTTGGCGAAATATGGGGATTGGAAAACGATGGTGTTTTCCGCAGTAAAGCAGAAATTGCAGCTTTAGATGAATCGGCTATTATTCCATGGGGTGCATTATCTATTGTAGAAGGCTGGCCAAAATATGTAGATCTGGATGGCAATAAGAAAATAGAACGTGGTTTAAGCGCTAACGATCCGAAAGATTTAAAAATAATTGGTAACAGCGCCGACCGCTATACCATTGGTGCAAACCTGAATATGGACTGGAACGGTTTTGATATTTCGGTATTCTTACAAGGGGTATTAAAAAGAGACTTTTATCCGCACCATTACCTTTTCTGGGGACCTTATCAGCAGCCTTATGCAAACGTATATCCATGGAACCTTGATTTTTACCGTGGTGCAGCAGATTCTCCAGAGCAACGTGCAAAACACTCGGCTTCTTATCTGGCAGCTGGTTTGGCCGATGCCAATACCGATTCGCAATATCCTGTATTACAATCGTGGCTTGCTGATGCCAACTACGGTGCCGGATTGGATATTCCACAAACCAAATACCTGTTAAACGGTGCTTATCTGCGTATCAAAAACGTATCGTTGGGTTATACCTTCCCTGCTAAATGGACTAAAAAAGTAAGCATCAGCCGTTTGCGCCTATTTGTAACCGCCGATAATCTTTACGAGTTCTCTAGCATTAAGAAATTTATCGATCCTGAAGCAGTTAACCAGGGGCCAACAGCCTGGGCTTATCCTTACCAACGCAGGTATGCTGTGGGTTTAAACCTTGATTTCTAATCCAACAAAGATTCATCACATTTCAAAAACAATTAAATGAAAAAGTACATATATATATTGTTTATTGGTCTTGCCGGTACATTTGCCGCCTGTAAAAAAGGCGAGTTAGACCGCTATCCGCAAACCTCTATTTCACCCAATCTTTTCTTCAATACAGAAGAGGATTTGGCCCTGTATGTAAACGGTCTGTTATCGCAACCCGATCGCAACAGTTACCTGAACGATCAGAGTACCGATAACGTAGCCACTACAGCTGCCGTTGAGGTTAAAAACATCATGCTGGGCACTGCAAACGCCCAAAACATTACAACCGGCTGGAGCTGGAGCAGATTGCGTAACATCAATTACTTTTTAGAGAATTTTAAGAAAGCACAGGTTACCGGTGCGATTAAAAACCATTATGCCGGTCTTGCCCGCTATTACCGTGCAGAGTTCTATCTCGATAAAATAAAGCGCTTTTCGGATGTGCCCTGGTACTCAGGTACCTTAGAGCCTGGTGATGAAGAACTTTATAAGCCACGCGATACGCGCGCATTAATCGCCGACAGTATTATGGCTGATTTAGATTTCGCCTATAAAAATGTTAGGGAAAGCGTACCTGTTGGTACCCCGGGCAAATGGGCTGTAGCAACCTTATACACCCGTGCGGCTTTATATGAAGGCACTTATCGCAAATACCATAGCGAATTAAACCTTAGCGGTTCTGCCAATACATTTTTACAAACCGCTGCAAAGGTTGCAGGCGAAATTATAGCAGCCAAAAAATTCAGCATTTACAACACTAACCGCCCTGATCAGGATTATGCCACTTTATTCGCTAGCCAGGATTTAACCGGAAACAGTGAAGTGATTTTAACCAACATTTTCGACCTGAGCAAAAGTAAAGGACAAAACGTTAATGGTGTAGTATTTGGCGATTACGAACAGGCTCCTGCCAAAGACCTGCTGCTTACCTACCTGATGAAAGATGGTACACGTTTTACTGATATAGCTGGTTATGCACAAAAGAGTTTTGTTGATGAATTTAAAAACCGCGATCCTCGCATGTCGCAAACGATGGTATATCCGGGTTGGACCAGGGTACCTGATGCAACACCTTACATCCAGCGTTTAAACAAAAACTTTACAGGCTACCACCAGCTGAAAGGTTATGTAAACAGTACCGATAATAACATCCTAAATGGTGTCGATTTCCCGGTTTACCGTTATGCAGAGATCTTGCTAAACTATGCGGAGGCACTTGCCGAACTGGGTACTTTAACCCAATCAGACTTAGACCAATCGGTAAATTTACTAAGAAAAAGAGCGGGTATGCCAAACCTCGACATGGGAGCAGCAAACGCAGGACCAGATGCTTTTTTACAGCTTCAATACCCTAATGTTACGGCCAATGCAGGCGTAATCTTCGAAATCAGGCGCGAGCGCAGGGTAGAATTTGCTTTCGAAAACCTAAGATACGATGACCTGATGCGTTGGAAAGCAGGTAAATTATTAACCAAAAGTCCGGAAGGCATGTACTTTGCTGGCTTGGGTAAATACGACCTTACCGGCGATGGTATTGATGATATTATTCTAATCGACAGAACAGCTACTGTTCCGGCAGAAGAACAAAAAGAGAAAAATTCATTGGGTGTTAAACTGGTATATTACCGTGCCGGAACCATCGGAACGGATGCTACCGTGTACCTGAAAGCTGGCAATGGCGGAGGTAACATAGTAACCGAAAATGTAATCAGGAATTTTGAAGAGCCTAAATTCTACTACCGCCCTATCCCACAACAACAAGTTACTCTAAACCCTAAACTTAAACAGATTTTTGGCTGGTAAACCATGGAAATAAAAAGAAGAACACTATTAAAAACAGTAGGCTTGGCTGCCGGTGCATTAGCAACGGGCAGCCTTCCTGCCTTCGCTACAGCTAATGAAAGCGAAAACAGAAAGGATAAAAAACTGGCACTTAGCGTGGCACATATTACCGACGTACACATCCGGCCGGGTGATAATGCACCTGAGCGTTTTAAGAGCTGCCTAAAACAGATCATCAGCAAGCATAAGCCTGATTTTTTCTTAAACGGAGGCGATTCCATTAACGATGCATCGTACGATAATGTGGTACGCGATCAGGTTACCGAACAATGGGCGATTTGGGATGACTGCCTGAAAGGCATGGAAAAACATGAGGTATACAGTTGCATTGGCAATCACGATCCCTGGTGGAAAGCACCGGCAAAGACTGATGAAATGTACGGTAAAGACTATGTTGTTAAACGTTTAAAAATCCCACACCGTTATTATAGCTTTTCGAAAAAGAACTGGCATTTTATTATTCTGGATGGCAACAACAGCAAAATATCTCTTGATGATGAACAGTACAACTGGTTGCAGCAGGAGCTGGAAAAATTACCAGCGGCTACACCTACGGTAATCATGTCGCATTATCCTATTTTGGGTACCACACAGGTATTGGTAGGCGGAGGTCATTCGGATGCCAAAAAGCTAAAGGATCTTTTCTATAAACACCGCGATAAAGTTAAAATCTGTTTAAGTGGCCACAACCACCTTTCCGATCACACGGCATACAATGGTGTGCTTTATTGTTGCAATGGTGCCATGAGTGGCTTTTGGTGGGGTAAAGGCGATGCCGAATCAGCTGGCCCGGGTTATTATCTGGAAACGCCTCCGGGATATGCCATGTTAAAACTATATACTGATGGCACTGTAGAAAACACCTATTATCCTCACTCCTTTTAACATTTAAGCTAAAAAAATATGAAGCGCTTAAAGATTGTTATTTTTACTACCTGCATGGGTTTATCAACCATTGTAAATGCACAACAGCGTCAGCAGAAGGTGGTTTACATCATCGCAGATGGCATTCCTGCAGATGTGATAGAACGAGAAAACCTGCCTAATTTTAAGAAGATCATCACGGCAGGTGCTTACTCACGCATGCATGTGGGAGGCGACAAAGGCTCTTATAACGAAACGCCAACCATCTCGGCTGTAGGCTA
Organism: Sphingobacteriaceae bacterium; assembly: GCA_965284455.1. GTDB lineage: Bacteria > Bacteroidota > Bacteroidia > Sphingobacteriales > Sphingobacteriaceae > Pedobacter. The sequence goes on along the minus strand of OZ260086.1, from coordinate 1,199,888 downwards.
TAACAGTTTACTTACCGGTACCTGGGTAAATAAGCACAATGTGCCTGATAACGATATTAAGGCACCTAATTACAATTATCAGCATATTTTCAGGGTGTTCAAAAACCAGTATCCTGATAAAAAAACTGCTATATTTTCGAGCTGGACGGATAACAGAACCAAATTGCTTGGCGATGGGCTTGCTGCTACCGGCAACTTTAAGCCCGATTATGCTCTTGATGGCTATGAACTGGATACTGTACGCTTTAAGCACGACAAAAAATCGGCTTATATGCATCAGATTGATGAAGAAGTTATCAAACAGGCTGCCCATACCCTGCAACAAAATGCTCCGGATCTTTCATGGATCTATCTGGAATATACTGATGACATGGGGCACCGCTACGGAGATAGCCCGGAGTTTTCTAATGCCATTGCGCTGCTTGATGCACAGGTAGGAAAAATTTGGGATGCCATTAACTATCGTCAGCAGAAATTTAAAGAAGACTGGTTAATTATCATCACTACCGACCATGGACGCGATGAGAAAACCGGGCGTGGTCATGGTGGGCAATCAGACAGGCAAAGATCTACCTGGATGGTTAGCAATTACAAAAACCTGAATACCTATGCACAGTATTTTGATTTAGGTGTAGTAGATATTATGCCTTCTATAGCCCGTTACCTCCATGTACAACTGCCCGAAAGTGTTTTACAGGAAATTGATGGAACACCATTTATCGGCCCTGTTTCTTTGGCTAACCTTAAGATAAATCCTATGCAGAAACACCTCGATATTAGCTGGAAGGCACTCGAAAAGAATGGAAAGGTAAAAATATGGCTGGCTACTACCAACGAGTTTAAAACAGGCGGGAAAGACAATTACCATTTACTGGCGACTGTGGATCTCAACCAACAGCACTATTTTGCTGATTTGAAAGATTATCCGGCTACCTTTTATAAAATTATTGTAGAGGGTGCGAATAATAGCCTGAACAAATGGATTACGGTTAATTAAAATTACGCATCAAGTCTGGTTGTTGTCCGAAGAAATTTGGGTTAATGGCCAGACTTGTTTTTTGCATCCCGATTTTATAATAATGCTATTCCATTTTAAAATAACGCATTCCGATTTTATAACAATGCTATTCCATTTTATAATAACGCATCCCATTTCTCAAATAACGCATTCCGATTTTATAATAACGCATCCCGATTTATCAACTTCGAGGTAATTAATTATTATTTCCCGCAGATTTAAAGAGATTCAACCGCAGATAAAAAACTTATCGATCATAAGGCATTACCAAAGGCATAGCCAATCCACAATAAATGACACCGGATAATTTAAATCTGCGTATCTTATCTCTGATATCTGCGGGAAAATAGAATTGGAAATCTACAAAGTCAAACTATCCCATATCACCTGATAAACATCTACCGGCGTTAAAGCTTTATCGATTTTATTAGGCGTAACCAATACAGGCTTGAATTCTTCTTTGGTGTTAATCCGTCCGTGCGATCCTTTTATTAAGGTAGCATCCAGTGGAATCACATCCATCACGTACCTGAAGCCTGCTTTCTTTCGCAACAATTTATAACCCGCCCTTAATTTAGAGGTCATAAACATTTCAACCGGATCGTAACCTGGCTTTTTATGAATATCAACTACTCTGGCGTAGTCGGGAGCTTTGGTATCATCTAACCAGAAATAATAGGTAAACCAGCTGTGTTCATCGGCCATCAATACCAGGTCGCCAGAGCGTTCGTGGTTAATGTGGTGCGTTTGTTGTGCTGCTTTATCGAGAACAAGTTCTATACCCGGTACGTTTTTAAGCAAAGCTTTTACCTGTTCGGTAACCGATTTATCATTAATGTAAACGTGCGCAATCTGATGATCGGCTACTACAAATGCTTTTGAAGCACCAGCATCGAGCAATTCCAAACCACGTTCTTCACGGATTTGAATCAAACCATTCTCCCTGAACAAACGGTTAAGGTGAATGGGGTTATTTACCGGTGCAATCCCATACTCGGAGAGTAAAATTACGCGTGCACCTTTATTTTCGTAAAAAGCAACCAAATCGGCAACTACCTGATCTATCTCCTGCAATTCAGTACCGATTTTAGCTTCATCCGGACCAAACTTCTGCAAGCAGTAATCCAGGTGCGGCAAATAGATCAGCGTTAGGGTTGGGTTGTGCAGGTTTTCGGTTTCCATAGCTGCATCGGCAATCCATCGGGTCGATTTAATGTTAGCCCCTGGTCCCCAAAACTGGAATAAGGGGAATTGACCTAATTTCGCTTGAAGGTGGTCCCTTAATTCAGCAGGTTGCGAGTAACAATCGGGTAGTTTACGCCCATCCGCAAGGTAATTTGGTCGCGGGGTTACTGAATAATCAACAGTCGAATACATATTGTACCACCAGAACATATTGGCACAGGTAAAATTAGGGTCTTCCTGTTTGGCTTTATCCCAAATCTTTTCGCCCTGAACCAGTTTGTTCGATTGTTTCCAGAACTTTACTTCACTTTCTGCATGGTCGTACCAGCCATTGCCAACAATACCATTATCTGCAGGGTATTTCCCTGTCAAATAAGCCGATTGTGCAGCAGTAGTAACCGCAGGCAGCAAAGGCGCTATTGTGGTTAAATGCTTTTCGGTAATATATTTCTGTAAGAAAGGTGTATTTGCGCCAATAACTGACTTAGATAAGCCTACAATATCGATTACAACTGTTTTATGCATGTTTTTACTGTGCTAATGTATTTTTTACCCAATCGAGTTCGCGGATAATAGATTCGTTTAAAGGTGCCTTCAATTGTGCAGGCAGTACTTCCCAGGTATAAGTTTCTACCTCGAGGTGATTGGTAAAAGGATTGTTCTTTTGTAATGCCAACACTGCCCTGATATCGGCCTGGGTAGATTGAATTAAACCCATCTCCTCTACAAAGATTGGCACATGGAAATGCGCGCGCCACTCCTGCACTTCTTGTCTTTCGGCATCAGCCAATGCGTTTGACAGATCAGGATAGCGGATTAAACTGCCATCTTTCTGTTGCGCAATTACCTGGTGTAGGTAAACCGGTTCATCAAAACCAGCAAGTGCAGCTAATACCGCGCTCCTGTCGGCATTGGCTTCAGGCAGTTTTGCCTTTAAAGCAGCGCTGATCTGTATCTTACCCACCTGAATGCCTTTTTCCTGCAACTCCTGTACAATTGCAGCATGCGGTTCGTAGCCGATGGCAAAGTGACAAACATCGTAACACAGGCAAATGTGTCTTTTTATTATTTCTGCTGCCTTTTCGGGAGTTAAACCAGCCTGTGCTGCAAATGCAGTTTTTCCGGCTGGTAAAAGTTCGTTTTCATACCAGTTGATAAATTCAGGACCAGATTCCAGAAAACCATCTGGTTCTGGCTCAATATCCAAATGAATCAGTTTGCCGGTATTCTGGTATATTTTGTTCAGCGCTTCAGCTACAGCCAAAACATGACTTGTTGCTTTAACTGTTGCTGCCTGTCTTTCCGAATCCGCTTTAAACCAGGGTTTATAACTTAAGGGCGAGGTAGAAATACCCGCATCCATATTATCCGGAACCAGTTGTGCCAGTATTTCAGCTAAACGTAAGGTATAATCCAATCGTTCTGTTGTAGTCCAGTCGGGTGCATGTACCTGATCTTTAACGCGGGTATGGTGAAAGCCTCCGTAAGGGAAACCGTTCATGGTAAAAACATAAGCCCCCTCAGCATCCAGCCATTGTTTAAATGCCGTTAGCTGTGCTGCTTCAAGCAATTCGATACTGGCCAGATTAGAAAGACGCAAGCCTATGCCCATGGGTTCATCAGGCGATAAAGCTGCCTTTAGCTTTGGAAAGCTATCTTTCAGTACTGCAAAATGCGCTGCCCAGCTTTCGCCGGCATATATATTGGTACAAAAGGTTAAATGACCTGAACTTAGTTTCATAATGCGGTAGTAGTTGAATGTGCAGCAGCCTGATTTTGCAACGATTCGGCCGCTTGTTTTAAGATTACGGCATCTATTTCGTGAACTTCTTCTCCTTTACCCAAGGCCGTAAGCAAGGTAATGGTAAGCTGTCCACCCAGGTGTTCTCTAAACTCTTCTAAGCCTCGTAAAATAGGGCTGTTATCGCCCTCTACCTGAAGTAATGGATGCGTTAATTCAAAGCCCAATGCCTGGATTACCGCAATAACCCTTTGGGCATCTGCAGCACTTATCCTACCCGATAGGTTCGAATACACGGTATCTAAAGCAATGCCCATTGCCACTGCTTCTCCATGTCTGATTTCGAAATTGGTTAAATATTCGAGTTTATGTGCGCTCCAGTGGCCAAAATCAAGCGGACGTGCTGATCCGTTTTCGAAAGGATCGGCGCTGCGAATGTGTTCCAGGTGTAGTTTTGCACATTTCCAGATCTGGTAATTCATGGCTTCCCTATCGCGATGCGCCAGCGCCGTAGCATTGGCTTCTAACCACTCAAAAAATTCAAGATCTTTTATCAGGGCTACTTTAATCGCCTCGGCAATGCCCGAACGCCAATCGCGATCAGACAGTGTATTTAAAAATAATTCGTCGTTAAACACTGCAACAGGCGGTGAGAAAGTGCCCAGAAAGTTTTTCTTATTGAAATAGTTGATACCATTCTTAACACCAACTCCCGAATCGTTCTGAGAAAGTACCGTACTCGGTATGCGGATGTGTTTAATACCCCTGTGCGCTATGGTTGCCGCATAACCCACCATATCCAGCACGGCACCACCACCAATAGCCGCTACGAAAGAATGCCTGTCGATACCATGGGTATTGATGGCTTCTAAAATCCGATCGAGATATTGGGTATCATTTTTAACCAGTTCGCCACCGGGAATTACGATAATATCCTGAACAAGTTGCGTTTGATTATAAGTGTTAAAGTATTGCTTTATTTCAGCGGTTAAAGCTGTATGCGCTTCAGCAACCCCTTCATCAATTACAAAAAGGATCTTTTTTATGGTTACAGCCGGGTTAAGCTGGCTTAGAAAATCACTGAATAACTTATTTTCAGCAGCAAAAAGTGCTGAGGTAAAGAAAACATTATAATTGTATTGTACAGTAAAGGATTGTTGTAAATGTTCCATAATAATTGGATAATCAGGTTAAATCGGATCAGGTTACGGCAAATAATTTAGAGAGCCACATCGAAACGGGTAGCAATGCCGCAATTACAAAAGCGAGGATCAATGCATCGAAAGTTACCGCCCAGGCGGCATCCATCAAAATTAAGGATATTACCCCAGCTTTAACCGCTGCACCAATGTTTTTACCAATTGGTTGGTTAATGGCTTTAAACAATGGTTTAAAAATCATAAAGGCAAAAGGCAATAAAAACAGCAGCGACCACCATAACCTGTCGTTAATAAAAGCAAAATAAGCAATGGCACAAATTACGATGCCATATAACAAAGCAGCCAGATATAAATTTTTAGCCGTACCGCCATGCACCTCTCCACGACTGGTCATCGTGATCGAGAAAATATAAATTACCGGAATAATGGCCAGGTAGTAGTGACTGTAAAGCATTTCGGGTATAATACTTAAGCCCAACAAGAGGTTAAAACCACGGCATAGCCCCATGTTTAAAGGTCCAAAAAACGAATGATGCTTGCCAAATTTATTGTAAAGCAAAGCAAATATGGCGACCAAAATCGCTAACGTACCGGAATCTACACTGTTCAAAAAAGCCAGACCGATAGCTGCCAATAATAACAGGCTGCCCAAAAGCGTAGCATTTTGCAGGCTAATGATTCCGCTTGGAATAGCCCGTTCCGGACGTTCTATCTTATCCAATTCAGCATCAAAAACGTCGTTAAAAACAATACCACCTGCGTAGAGGCAGGCAGTAGATGCGCATAAATAAAAAACAGATAACCATGGAACGGCAAAACCCGCAGTTAAAATACCGGAAATAGCAATACCAGCTAAAATATCGGCCACCGAAGTAACCACATTTGCCGGGCGCATGATGCGCAGGTAAACGATTATTTTTTTCAAGGTACTAACTAATGATTATTGACGATTTATCTGTGCGTGGCTGTTGTCCGCCACGTAAAATGGTATTGCCTTCAAATTTTACAGATTGATCGATACTTTGTGGCGCATTAAAATCAGCCTCATCAATCTGTCCGCTTTGGGCAAAGGCTGTAATGGCATTGCGGTAAGTTACCAGTTCGATAGCTTCGTTGCTTAAACCACGCATTTTCATTAAAGCTGCAGTTTTAGGCACAGCAAGCGGATCGCTGATCCCCCAATCGGCAGCTGAGTTAACCATAATGCGTTCAGGACCATATTGTTTTACAATCTCGACCATACGTTCGTTACCCATTTTGGTAAAAGGATAAATGGTAAAAGCAGCAAAAAAACCTCTGTCTAATACTTCTTTTACGGTTTCTTCATTGTTATGATCGATAATGATGCTGTAAGGATCCAATCCGTGCTCAATAGCAATATCCATGCTGCGTTGCGTACCTTTTTTCTTATCGCGGTGCGGCGTGTGGATTTGCACCGGAAGGCCAGCTTCTTTTGCCAGTTCCAACTGTAACCGGTAATATTTTTCTTCTGCAGCAGTCTGGTCATCAAAGCCTATTTCGCCAATCCCTACCACACCTTCCTTGTAAATAAACAGTGGCAAAATTTCCATTACCTGCTCCGACAGACTTTCGTTGTTGGCTTCTCTCGAGTTTAAACCAATGGTGCAATAATGTTTAATGCCAAACTGCGATGAACGGAACCTTTCCCAACCGATTAAACTGCTGTAATAATCTCTGAAACTATCCAGACCCGTACGCGGTTGACCTAGCCAAAATGCGGGTTCTATTAATGCAACCACTCCTGCATCGGCCATCGCCTGGTAATCGTCGGTTGTCCTGGATGTCATGTGAACATGTGGATCGAAGAATTTCATTCCACTTACCACACTAATATCAAACGCTTCAGGTTCTCCCATCATCGCTTTATCTCTTTCAATTGAATTACTGCAACACATATGTAATCTATATTTTTCTTTCTAATGTTAAAATTTATCCCAGCTTAAACTGCCTTCTGCTAAAACGGCTTTAAGCTCTGGAAAAGTATCAATATAATCTTTTGCCGGTTCATAATCAGAAGCAGCAACTGCCAGTGCAATAGCGCGTTGTTCTACCTGATCGTAATGTTGTAAACCGGTTTTTAATACTTCAAAAATCTCTTCATTGGTAAACTTACCTACCAGGCGCCACAACTGCGGATTTACTTTACGTCCGGCAGCCCAACGTTCTTTAGCATAATCGGTTAACGTCAAAGCCAGTTCGAGATTGGCCCTCTCATCTAAGCCAACAATGAGGTTAATATTTTTCTCGGTGAAGAATGCTTTTAATACCAGCTGGTTCCAGGCTGCTTCATCGAGATATTGCGCAGGATAAGGATTGTTTTCCATAATGGCTTCCAATACCGAACCGATATTACTCCGGATGCCTTCGGCACAACGCTTTGCCCAAATGGCAGGAAAAGGTAAAAAAGGAAGCGCCGAGTACAAAGCCACAGCTTCGTTCATTTCTGCCGACAAGAATAACTGATCGATTGCAGCATATAACTTATCCTGATCGGTAGCTGGCAAATTCCCCAATAACCAAACCCTGAAAAGCCTGTCGATACTCCATTGCGATACGTAAGCTAATCCTGCATCTTCCAGTGCCGTTAACTGCAACACTGAAAGCTGAACAATAGCCTTCCCGGTTTTGCGGGGTGCCATTACAAAGGCTTTTCCTAACCCATTTATCTGATCTGGCGTTGCTTCCCAGGCTTCAACCCAGTTCAGTGCCTCGCCGCTTAAGTTGGTTTTAATAATATCCAGTAACAATTTATTTGCTGTTACCACATCACATGCTTTCATCATCACGAAATTTAGGATCAATGCCTTTAGACGGTACCCGCGGCTACCAGATAATCGATTAGCAGTGCTCCTGTAATAATCAATAAGCCAAAAAACTCTCTTGTTTGTTCGATATAAGGTTTTGTAGCCTGCATGCTCTCTACCAAACTAGGTCTTTTATATTTCATTACCCAGTCGCGAACACCATCTTTTGCAAAAAACAGAATAGTAGCATAAATAAGATAAAAGGCCATTAAGAACAAATAAACCAAAGGATAGTACAGACCAAAAACCGCTAAACCACAACAAATTGCAGCGCTCATGTAAATGGATACCCAAAGGTAAGGATCTTCATCGTTGAGGTTAACATAAGCGAAACCAATAAAGGATAAACAGAAGATACTGTTGAGAATTATTAAAAGCATTTGATTTTTAAAAATTTAAATCTAGTTAAATCGTTTTTTTAATACAACCGAAAGGACAAAGTTATTTAAACTCACAGTTTTTTAAACCTAGATTTGTAAAATTATAGTCTCTTTTGGCTTTGGTATTGGCTTGAAGGGCTTAGGTCTGTGATATACAGCCTGCTGACCACATATTGTAACAAACATGTTTGCATTATCTTGCAGGCTTGAATCGGGCTTTTTTTACCTTAGTTTCATGAAAAAGCTTGTTCTGTTTCTTTTATGCGGCATGGTAACTGCACGCACCATGGCCCAGCAAACCCAAAAACCCATGTTATATGGCAGTAACTGGATGGCCATTACCGGAAAACCAATGGCGGCGACTGCCGGATCGATGATTTTCCAGCAAGGGGGTAACGCTGTAGATGCAGCTTGCGCCATGCTGGCCGCTACCTGCACCATGTGGGATACACTAAGCTGGGGAGGTGAAACACAAGCGCTCATCTACAATCCTAAAACGGGCAAAGTAATTGCCATTAACGCCATGGGTATTGCGCCAACAGGTGCAACTGTCGATTTTTTCAGAAGTAAAGGTTATAATTTTCCGCCTGAATATGGTCCGCTGGCAGCCACAACACCTGGTACGCCGGGCGGACTGATTTATATGTTAAGCCAGTATGGCACCATGAGCCTTGGACAGGTATTGGCTCCATCCATGCAGATGGCAGCAGGTTACGCTATAGAAGCGCAGGCTGCCAACAGCATAGAGCGCGATAAAGAACGCATTAAAACCTGGCCATACAGCAAAAAAGTATTTTTAACCCATCCCGGCGAAAAACGCGAAGCACCTGCAGGAGGAGAAATTTTTGTTCAGAAAGACCTACTTGGCACCTTAACCAAAATGGTTGAAGCCGAAAAAGAAGCCCTGAAAAAAGGGAAAAGCCGCAAAGAGGCTTTAATGGCTGCTTATGATCGTTTTTACAAAGGCGATATTGCCCGTGAGTTTGTAAGGGGCAGCAAAGAACAAGGCGGTTTAATTACCATGGAAGACCTGGCCAGATGGAAACCCATTGAAGAAGCGCCCTTAACTACCAATTACAAAGGCATTGAGGTGTACAAGCTACAACAGTGGACACAAGGGCCGATGCTTTTACAGGCTTTAAATATCCTCGAAAATTTTAACCTAAAAGAAATGGGCTATAACAGTCCGAAATATATCCATACGGTTTACCAGGCAATGAACATGGCCTTTGCCGACCGTGATTTTTACTATGGTGATCCCAATCAGGCACCTACAGAACCTATGAAAGGCTTATTGAGTAAAGATTATGCCAAACAACGTGCATCGTTAATTCAGTTTGAAAAAAACGACGCTAAAATTGGTCCTGGCGAGCCCTATCCTTTCCAGGGACAAAAGAACCCCTACCTTAACCTGCTAAAAAGCCGGGGTTTTGAAATTGATACGACCAAACGCAACTTTGCCCCGAAACATGATTTAGGGAACTATACGCCAAAGGAAGTGTATGAAGACCGCTTATGGAGAGGAACAACTTCTATAGAGGCTGCTGATAAAGAAGGCTGGGTAGTTTCGGTTACACCAAGCGGTGGCTGGTTACCTGCCTGCATTGCCGGCAATACGGGCATTGGCATGAGCCAGCGTATGCAAAGCTTTGTGCTCGACTCTACGCTGAATCCTTTTAATGTAGTGGCACCAGGAAAAAGGCCAAGAGTAACCCTATCGCCATCACTATTCTTAAAAGATGGCAAGCCCTATGCATCGGCGGCTGTGCAAGGTGGCGATACGCAAGACCAGAACCTGTTGCAGTTCTTTTTAAATATGGCAGAGTTTGGCATGACGGTGCAAAAGGCAACCGAAGCTGCCAATTTCAATACCAACCAATTGTGGCTTTCGCTGGGTGGAAGCAAAACAGCAGACAGGGCACCAAAAGCCGGACAAATTTTACTCAACAGCAATACGAAAGAAGAAGTACGAACGGCCTTAAAAAATATGGGCTATATACTCAGTTTTGGCGATCGCACCAGCGGGCCGATTAATGCCATTTATTTTGACCGTGAACATGGTACATTATGGGGCGGCTCTAGTAACCATGGCGAAGATTATGGTATTGGCTGGTAGCTTCAATCTTTCCAGCCAAAGCTGTAGCTTGCTTTAACAGGATGGGCGGTAAGTTCGAAATCTTCGCTAAAATCAGCGTTAAAAAGCTTAAAACTTACCGGCCATTCGTCTTTAAGCATAGTAGAAACAAACTTTGAGAATATGGTTACAAAACTTCTAAAACTCACCGCCTCTTTACAAATAATCAGGTACTCATGATCTGATTTAGTAACCACTTCGGCAATTACATTTCCCCAGCGTGATAAGAGCTGCGCAGGGAGCTGATGATAGTGCTGCGATTCGATCATTTTACTGATGCCCTGCAGCAAAGCATCAGATAATGGATTACCACTTAATTGCTGCCATTTACCATTCCACTTTTCTAAACTCCCCAATAGTTCTCCATCTTGTACCAAACGCCATGGCTCGTTCTGTGCAAACTGAATAAGCTGATAATGGCCTGATTTTTCATCATTTGCGTAAAGAAATAATCTAACTCGATCATAATTATTTTGTAGAGACAAACAAACCTACGAAATAATTACTAAAAATAATAGTATTTCTGCCAGAATCTTTTCTCCCAAAAACGACTAACTTTCAAATTCAATTCATAAATTTTAAACCACTGAAAATACTAATATGGTTAGTTTTAAAAAATGAATCCAACTGGCTACTATCTTAATTGCATCAATGCGTTATTAAAATTACAAAAGCTTAAAAATATTCATTTTATAATTCTTATAATCAAAAACTTATGGAGCTTAATTAAAACAACAGATAAATATAAAAAAGAGAATCTTTACCAGTCAGAAATTGATATGATGATTAAAAACAGGTGAATATCCGATGGTCTAAGTCCTTTTAAACATAATACTTTTAAGGTATTTCCGCACAGGAAGATCGACAAAAACAAGTATGCCATAAGCCAGCAAAACCAATGCAATTGTGCCTGTAGGGATGAGCAATTGCATAGTTGCCATAGCGGGCTTTTTTACTTCAATATAACTTAAAAAGAGCCAAAGAAAAGGATAATGGATTACATAAAGCGGATAAGAGATATCGCCTGAGAATTTACAGATTTTGGCCAGCTTTGGTTGCAGTGTAGCGCCTGCCCCCAGGGCCACTAAAAAAGGAAAATAAATTATTACCAGAAGCGGATCGATAATGGAATTTGCTTTGGAAAAAGGGACAAGAAAAACCGCCAGAAGTAAAATTCCCATTGAAACGAAGCCCAGTTTCGAACGGATAATCCATTTAGAACGGTATACTAAAATTCCGGCTAGGAAAGCATACAAAACCCTGATGCCCCCACCAAAAAAATTATCGCCACCCCACCCTACGCCGAGGTAACCTGCCTTTTGCGCCTCAAACCCTAGCATTACCGCAGCAATTGCGGCTAGGAACCACAGTACCTTATTGGGCAATTTAATGAGCAGCACCGCATAAGCAATGTTGGCAATATATTCCCAAAATAACGACCAGGTTGGCGGATTGAGGTGAAAGAGATTAAAATAACGCTCCTGCACCAGCGGATAAGGCACCATAAAGCATGAAGAAAGAAACATAATAAAGGTTTGTCCAAAGCCATAAACCGCCTGAAGATTACTAAAGGGATCGAAAATAAAAGCCAACACCCCAATAACGGAACCGATAATTACGAGTGGATGCAGGCGGATGAACCTGAGTTTTAAGAAAGGAATAATGCCCAGATCGGCTATTTTGTGATCGTAAGCATAGGCAATAACGAAACCCGAAAGGCAGAAGAAGAAATCGACCGCAAGGTAAGCATGTGCAATAAAGTTGTCTTTGTAATCGGGAGTAGCAAACTCCATAAAATGAAAAACGACGACCGCTACCGCAGCCAGTCCTCTGAGACCATCTAAAATTTCGAAATGCTGTTTGGTTTTTAACAGGCCATTTGGTGTAATACTTAAGTTCATTGTGTTGTGTGTTGAGCCGCAATGATAATATTTTATCAATTGAACTTAAGGGCGAGGTGCCAAATAGAGACAAAACCAAGAAAGATTGAGATTTTTTAGCTAATCTCCGCATTCAGTAAAAAAGCTAAGCCAACATCTGTGGCACATAGCCCGCAGCAAACATATTTACAAAGGATTTAGGCGTTAATACCGCTATTTTATCCAAAACGGGAAAAGGAACAGGCTCCTCATAACCTGCTGGTGTCCACAAGTGCAGTTGTTTATCTTTAACGAGATAAGGATTGTTTTGATAGAACACAAAAGTCCCGTCAGGCAGCACATCCAAACTTTCGTGGTAATAAACTTTAGTTTTATCGGCTGTGATCCTTTCGTTGTGGAGGATATCATCTATTTCGCTTACAGCGGTTTTCATGTTGAACTGATACCCGGGATTACCTTTTAACCAAAATATTTTAAAACGCTGGTGATCTGCATAGCGGCACTGAAAGCAGGGCCTGTGTCCGGCTGCAAAAGCAGTAGCCTCGTCTAAAAAGAAAAGCTCGGTCCAGCGATTGGGTTGCATCACCTCACGGTGCCTGCCCCTAAATTCGAGCACACAGGTTATCCATGCTTTAACTTTAAACTGACGTACAATTTCTTGAGTGTTGTTGTGAATTACCCCACGGTTACCCAGCCAGCCGCCCCTATGCCTGGTTTTAATAATTTCGCCAAATGGATTTACCCGGTTTTGTAACATACCTGTATTTGAATGCTAATTAACCAGTGTTTGGGTTTCTTCTACCTCGCTTAAGGTTGCTTGCAGCTCAAATTCACTGATTAGCGCATCTTTAACCAGGCGATAAGCATGATCTTTGGCTTCGGCAAAGGAAATACCATATTTACGATCAATGATCCGGGTGTGCTCAGGAAAACGCGAAAGCAGTTTATCGTAGTAAGCATCCAGCACTCCGTTGCCAGGCATGGTAAAACTTAAGCGAAGCTGAAAACGCCTTAACAAAGCCGGATCGATAAATGACTCGTAATTGGTGGCACAGATTAACAGCGCGTTTTCAGGGAAATAATCAATCATCTGGATCATGGTATTAACCAGCCTGTGCATTTCGCCCACATCTTTGTCGCCCTCGCTCCTGGCCTTACCAATCTGATCAAACTCATCCAGAAAAAGAACCGCTTTCTCCCGTTTGGCCTTATCGAAAACCATTTTAACATGCTGGGCGGTTTCGCCCAATCGGGCGCTGATTACATTACTGAGATTAAGCACGAGCAGGTTCTTACCCAGTGCAGCTGCAGTGGCTTTAGCAGTAGTAGTTTTACCACAACCCGAGCTACCATGCAACATCACTTTATTATTAACCGGCAATTCGTACTGGCGCAGCTGTTCTATGTAACTATGCTCTCTGATCAGCTGGTTAAGCATGGTTCGGTTATATTCGTCTAAAAACAAATCATTTAACTGGATCTGTTCTTTATCGCTTATAATCAGGTCGGTTATGTTCATCATCCCTTTTAGGTATTATTCTGTGCAAAAATAAAACATATGCCCGGATTTAATCGTAAACTGTAATCAATGAACTAAGTATTTACATATCTTTAGCATATCAGCCACGCTTTGGGCTAATTTACCTGACTAAATCACATATTTCGTTAATTTAGCGCGTTGCAAAAGCTTAACCCATATTTTAGATGTTTGACTTTAGACTGAAGGTTTTTTATATCGTGGCCAAGCGGCTTAATTTTACCAGGGCTGCTGAAGAATTATTTATTACACAACCCGCGGTTACCAAGCATATACAGGAGATAGAGGCTTTTTATAAAACCAGGCTTTTCGACCGTAACGGAACGAAAATTAAAATTACCCAGGCTGGCAATATCCTTTTGAAACACGCCGAAGCACTGATAAACATCCACCGTAACATTGATTTTGAGCTTTCTACACTCGCTAAAAATATCAAGGGAACGCTTCGTATGGGAGCAAGTACAACCATTGCCCAATACTTTTTGCCTAAATACCTGGCTACTTTCCGACAACAGTTTCCCGACATAACAGTATCACTCAAATCGAACAACACCGAAGCGATAGAAAACCTGCTGATTGATAATAAAATTGACCTGGGATTAGTTGAAGGGCAATCTAAACGCCCGCACATTAAATACACGCCTTTTGTTCAGGATGAAATTGTACTCTGTACCAGCAATACTAATCCGATGGCCAAAAAAGCCACTATTAGTCTAAGCGATCTCCAGAAACTACCCCTGGTTTTGCGTGAGCCGGGTTCTGGTTCGCTTGAAGTAGTGGCTGCTGCGCTGAAAAACGCAGGCTTAAGCTTATCGCAACTTAACAGGGATCTGGAACTGGAAAGTGCCGAAAGTATAAAGGCTTACCTCCTTAATACGAATGCTTTCGCTTTCCTGTCTATCCACGCCATACTCAAAGAGCTTAAAAGCGGCGAATTAAAGGTGGTTGATGTTAAAGGGCTCGATATTACACGTGTATTCTATTTCATTACGCAGCAGGGCGATACACCCGATTTGCATGAAATCTTTATCAAACATCTCGCCTCTCATAACTCTAAGTTATAAGAGATAGCAATTATTCATTTCTAAACGCTTCCTGGCTTATTCATCTTTGTAGTGTAAAAACAACAAAATCATGGATAACAAAATATTGAATAAATCGGTCACAGTTAGGGAAATCATCTTTTTTGCTTTTCTCTTGTTGTGTTTGATGCCTTTTGTCTATCCTCCTGTAGCACTTTTAATGGGAATTGTTGTGGCACAATCTATCGGCCATCCTTTTTTACACCTTAACCACAAGGCTACACATATCCTGCTCCAATTTTCGGTTGTTGGGCTTGGTTTTGGCATGAATGTAGATTCAGCCTTGCAGGCAGGCAAAAGTGGTTTTACCTTTACCATCTTATCTATCTTAACCACACTGGTTATGGGCTATCTACTGGGCAGGCTTTTAAAGGTAGACCGCAAATCGTCTTTTCTCATTACAGTAGGCACAGCCATTTGTGGCGGTAGCGCCATTGCGGCTATCTCACCAGTAATTAAAGCTCAGGAAAAACAAATCAGTGTTGCCTTAGGTACTATTTTTATTCTCAATGCCTTTGCTTTATTTATCTTCCCGCTGATCGGCCAAAGTCTGCACCTCTCGCAGCAACAATTTGGGATTTGGAGTGCGATTGCCATTCAGGATACCAGCTCAGTAGTTGGCGCGGCCAGCAAATACGGCGCTGAAGCTTTGCAAATTGCCACCACAGTGAAGTTAACCAGGGCCTTATGGATTATCCCAATTGCTATACTTAGTTCGTTGTTATTCAGGAATAAGGGGGCTAAAATCAAAATCCCCTACTTTATTGCTTTGTTTGTACTGGCTATTGTGTTGAACACCTATTTGCCTTTTGTAAAAATTATTGGAAGCCAAATCGTACAGCTTTCTAAAATTGGTTTAACACTTACTTTGTTTCTGATTGGCTCGGGATTATCAAGAGAGGTATTTACTTCGGTTGGTTTTAAACCCATTTTGCAAGGACTGGTTTTATGGGTATTGATTTCGGTACCCGCCTTGTTAGCAGTGATGTATTTGTTTGGTTAATTTTTTCGGGATCGTCATTCCCGCGAAAGCGGGAACCTTAATGCTTGTTGCTTAAGTTATTTTTTACCATCTAAGACATTCAAGGGCATTTAAGTCTCCCGGATCGTCATTCCCGCGAAAGCGGGAACCTTAATGCTTATGCTTGATTTTTTTTTATCATATAAGACATATAAGGGCATTTAGATTTACAGTACGCTTATCTGCTTTTATGGTTAAGAAAAGTGAGCTAGCATTTTTTAACGATATTATTCAACTCACCTACCATTGACTGCCACAATAGAAGAATCGTCATTTCGACTGGAGCAAGCCAGTTTTTCACTGGCAGCGGAATGGAGAAATCTATAGAGACAGATTTAGCTTCGCTGAGCACTGCGTGGTTCTCGACTACGTTGCACTCCGCTCGAAATGACGACTCCGAAGGGGCTGTCACTAATAGTGATTTTTATGAAATAATTAACCCACAGGATGACAATGAAGTGAGATAAAAAAAGGATTGCAGCATGCAGCAATCCTTCAGTATTTAAGACTAATAAAAACTGTTAAGCCAGATCAAAACGATCTAAATTCATCACTTTAGTCCAGACGGCTACAAAGTCTTTAACAAATTTCTGCTGTCCATCGGTGCTGGCATAAACTTCGGCAATTGCCCTTAGTTCTGCATTTGAGCCAAATACCAGGTCGGCACGGGTAGCTGTCCATTTGGGTTGTCCGCTTTGGCGGCTGCTACCAATATACAGTTCCCTATCCTCAGAAGTGGCTTTCCATGCCGTATTCATATCCAACAGGTTCACAAAGAAATCGTTACTTAACTGACCTGGATTTTGCGTGAATACACCATGCTTAGCGCCATCAAAGTTGATATCCAACACACGCAAACCACCAATTAATACCGTTAATTCAGGTGCGGTTAGTGTTAACAAATGCGCCTTATCAATCAACAGCTCTTCTGTAGCCACAGGTACCCTTGGGTTGCGGTAGTTACGGAAACCATCAGCAGCCGGTTCTAGATAGCCAAACGATTCTACATCGGTTTGCTCTTGTGAAGCATCCATACGGCCTGCCGCAAATGGAACATTAACGCTATTGTTTGTGGCACGCTCTACTCCTACATTACCAGCCAGTACGATTAAATCGGCCAAAGAAATCCGCTTATTCTCTGTTTGACCTGCATTAAAATCTTGCTGAATATTCTCCAAAACGCCCAATACTTTTTGTAACTGAGTCGGATTATTTACCTTCCAATCTTTTTGTGGTGCTAACCTGATACGACCACCATTAGCGCCACCGCGTTTATCTGAACCACGGAAAGTTGCAGCTGAAGCCCAGGCGGTACCTACCAGCTCAGAGGTAGTAAGACCCGAAGCCAAAATTGTAGATTTTAGTGAAGCAATGTCGCTTTCGTTAACCAAAATGTGGTTTGCTGCCGGAATCGGATCTTGCCAAAGCAATTCTTCCTGCGGCACATCGGCACCAAGATAGCGCTCGCGCGGCCCCATATCGCGGTGTGTAAGCTTATACCATGCACGCGCGAAGGCATCGGCAAATGAATCAGGATTTTCTAAGAAGCCTCGTGATATTTTTTCGTAAGCCGGATCGAACCTTAATGAAAGATCGGTGGTTAACATCGTTGGCAAATGTTTCTTTGCACTATCGTACGCATCAGGGATAATCGCTTCAGCATTTTTAGCTACCCACTGGTGTGCACCTGCAGGGCTCTTGGTTAATTCCCATTCATAACCAAATAAGTTTTCGAAGAAGTTATTGCTCCATTTGGTTGGCGTGGTTGTCCAGATTACTTCCAATCCGCTGGTAATGGTATCTGCACCTTTACCCGAACCGAAACTACTGCTCCAGCCAAAACCCTGACTGGCAATATCAGCTGCCTCAGGTTCTTTGCCCACATGATCGGCAGAAGCAGCACCATGGGTTTTACCAAAAGTATGGCCGCCTGCAATTAAAGCAACCGTTTCTTCGTCGTTCATGGCCATTCGACCAAAAGTATCGCGAATATCTTTGGCTGCTGCAATTGGATCAGGGTTGCCATCTGGTCCTTCCGGATTTACATAAATCAAGCCCATTTGTACTGCAGCCAGTGGTTTTTCTAAATTACGCGAATGGATATCACCATCGGCATCATCGTCGGTTACCACTACACCATGTGCTTTATCGGCACCATCAGAACCATGTGCATAGCGTAAATCGCCGCCTAACCAGGTTGTTTCTGCTCCCCAGTAAACCGATTCGTCAGCTTCCCAGGCATCTTCGCGACCTCCGGCAAAGCCAAAGGTTTTAAAGCCCATCGATTCTAAAGCAATATTGCCGGCAAGAATCATTAAATCGGCCCAAGAAATTTTATTACCATACTTTTGTTTAATTGGCCAAAGTAACCGACGCGCTTTATCTAAACTCACATTATCAGGCCAACTGTTTAAAGGTGCAAAACGCTGTAATCCGGCTCCTGCGCCACCTCTGCCATCACCAACGCGGTAAGTACCGGCGCTATGCCAGGCCATACGGATAAATAAACCACCATAGTGCCCGAAATCTGCTGGCCACCAATCCTGCGAATCAGTCATCAAAGTATGCAGATCACTTTTCGCAGCTTCCAGATCTAAGCTTTTAAAAGCCTCGGCGTAATTAAAATCAGGATCAGATGGATTTGATAAAGCTGAATTCTGACGGAGAATATTAAGCTTTAACTGCTTCGGCCACCAGTCGTTATTTCTGGTACCGCCACCACCTACATTGTTTTTCATGCTGCCGTTATGGAACGGGCATTTGCTGATATCGTTCGGGTCTTTTTCCATCTTTTATCTTGTGATTTGTTAGTTTAAATTTATGAACTGATATAAAATTAAGGGATTCCTGTCAATAATCACAATCACATAATTCTATGTGCAAATAGTTAAAATCTATTACCCTATGGAAGTGCCTCTGCCTGTACACATTCGCGTAAACCCTTTGGTAAAAGTTTGAAAAAAAAATAGCTGAGCGACCATCAATCCCGCTAAAAACTCCATTTAAGCCTTTAGCAGATCAAATTTAAATCAAAGATTATCAGCATTTAAAGCTCAAAGAATCCTATACAAACTGATTCCTTGTAGCAAAAAGATTCCAGGGCCCGTTTCTATGGCGAAACAAAATCCCTATCTCTATTATGAAAAAAACAGTAAATTATTTGAAGTACATCCTGGCTATTACCCTGCTAACCCTTAGTTTTGCTGCCTGCAAAAAGGAAAGCAGCACTGATCAACCTGTAGCTACAACTGCTACCCTATCGTTCAACAACGGCCTCGATCTTACTGGCAAATTCGACTTCTATGTTAATGGTACTAAAAAAGCGAGTCTCGATGCACTGATCCACAGCGATTACAGCGAAGTACCTGAAGGAAAATTAACAATTAAAGTAAGCAACACAGGCTCGTCGGCTACGCTTGCCAGTGCCGACTTTACCCTTACCGCAGGTCGCAATTACTCGGTATTTATCTGCGGTACAGCAGGCGCTCCCACGCTGGTTTTAACCGAAGATAACCTTAATGTACCGGTAAAAGACAGTGGAAAAATCCGTTTTGTTAACTTAAGTCAGGGCGCAAAAGGACTCGATTTAAACGTACGTGGAAAACAGCCCATATTTAGTAACCTGGCTTATAAAAGTTCAACCAACTTCGAAAACATGGCGGTAGCTGCCGAAGTTGACTTCGACTTGCGCGAAAACGGAAATACTCAAGTAATCAATAGCCTTGAAAAGGTAAAAATCGAAAGCGGTAAAATTTACACCATTATTGCTACCGGCGACAGAAGCGAAAATAGCGCCAATGTTAAAATGACTGTTATTACCAATAAATAAAGGGCGTGTAGCTTCTAAAAAAAGGATCGTCATTTCGAATAAAGATAAAGAAGTAGAGGATGGTACATTACTACTCGAAAATAAATCTTCTATTTTCCAGCCCGACTGTACGGGCAGGTATTCCGCTTCACTCCATCCGATAACCATCGGATCGAAATGACGATCCTTTCTTAGGCTCTCTAATTCTGCATTTATTAACCATCTAGCTTGGCCATAGCATTGCATCCTCGTTCTGCCTAAATCCGGCCTAATAAATTTTTCGGATTGTACTGACCAGGCCTCATTGCCGACTTTGAAAGAAAAATTTTCAGCCGGTGTTTTTGTTTCTTTTTGACAGCAAAAAGAAAGAGCCCTTCGGCGGCGGTGAGCCGAGGCAAGAATGAGCTGAAGGGCAAAAATTATATTGTTGTTAATATTGATTTCTATTAGATAAATTACTATTAGGTAGGCTAATTCCTCTTACTATCATCACATCTTACTTTATCACATATCCTTTACAGAACAATCGGTAACATGTTGATTACGCGCCACAGCTTTTAAAAGCCTGTAGTGTACCTTTATAGCACACAAATGTATTATGAAGTTTTTTATTAAGTCGGCCTGGCTGCTGCTCCTGCTTGCAGGATTTTGCTCAAACAGCTTTGCCCAAAATTATTCTGTTAAGGGCATCGTGCTCGATACCGCTGGACAGCCTTTACCCGGAGCTGTAGTTAGAATTAAATCGAAAACCGATAGCGTTGGCATCTCAGCCAATCCGGATGGTAGCTTTATCATTGGCAAAATTAAATCCAAACAGTTTACCCTATCGGCTGCCTTTATTGGCTACGATACCTTTACCAAACAATATCTGATTGAAAAAGGAAACAGCCTTACTATCGAAAACATTAAACTAAAGCCATCTTCCAATACGCTCGATGCTGTGGTGATATCGGGTGTACCCCCGGTAAAAGTAACAGAAGATACGGTGAGTTTTAATGCCAAAGCCTTTCCGGTGAGAGAAGGTGATGCTGTAGATGAAGTACTTAAAAAGCTGCCCGGCGTAAAAGTAGATAAAGATGGTAATGTAACCAGTCAGGGATCGCCGATAACCAAAATACGGGTTAACGGAAAAGATTTCTTCGGAACGGATGTAGCAACTGCGATTAAAAACCTGCCGGCTGATATTATTAAAAACCTACAATTTATTGATGACTATGGTGATCAGGCTAAATTAACCGGCATTAAAACCGGCGAACCCGAGAAAATCCTGAACCTAACCATCCAGGAAGATAAAAAGAAGGGCTATTTTGCCCGTGCTTCGGCGGGTGTGGGTAATGCCGACCGCTATAATACCAGCCTTAGGGGTAACAGCATGAAAGGCGAAAGACAACTTTCTTTTGATGCAACCTCAGCCAATGCCAATATGCGTGGTGGTGGAGGCGATGGAGTAACAACCAGAAATGCAGCGGGCTTAAACTTCAAAAATGAGTTTAGCCCCAAACTTTCGCTTGATGCCGGTTATAACTTTAACAACGACCGCAATAATACCATCAGCACCACTTACACGCAGAACTTTTTGCAAGATGCGGGGCAAAACATCAATCGCATTGAAGATGCACAAAACAACAATAAGAGCGATAACTATAGTCACTGGATGGGTGGTAACCTCGAGTATAAAATCGATACGATGAACTACCTGAAGATTTCGCCAAACTTTAACTATAACACAGGTATAGGCAACAGCACGGGTGGATCGTTGGTTACACAAGATACGCTGTTTACGCGCCGCGAATCGACCAATGCAAACAGTTCGAATAGTTTCAGTGCCAAGGCAAACATTTTCTATAACCACAAGTTTGCGAAAAAAGGGCGTAACCTGAGCAGCTGGAGTAACATTAACTACTCTAATGGTGGCAATAACAGAAATGGGTACAACCAATACATTAATATACAGGGCAGCAAAACCGATTCGTTAATCCAAAACCAATTAAACAATCAGGATAACAATAACTTCGGTTTAAACGTTGGGGCATCGTACATGGAGCCTTTATGGCATAAAACCTTTATCGAGCTTAACTACAGCTGGAACCGTACTTCGACCAACAATACGAAAGAAACCTACGATGTAATGGGTGGTAGCCAGGTTTTCAATTCACAGCTAAGCAACATTTACGATTATCAGTTTGTAACCAACAAAGTTGGTATGAACTACCGTTACATTGGCGAAAAGTTGAATTATACCGTTGGGATTAATGCCCAGCCGGCTGTTTTAACCGGACAGAACCTTAGCCGTAACGTTAAAACCGAGAACCGTACTTTTAACCTGATCCCATCGGGCAGGTTTTCTTATAAATTCTCTAATCAGCAGTCGCTGGATGTAAATTATTGGGGCAGAAATAACCAACCGGGTTTTCTGCAGTTACAACCAATTACCGATAACTCCAACCTGCAGAATGAAATTACCGGAAACCCCGATTTAAAACCGGAATTTGTACATAGCGTTAACGCCCACTACAAACTGGCCGACTGGAGCGCAGGTAAAGTGATTCTGGCTAATTTCAGATATGAACGAACTGACGACAAAATTGTAACCACCAAAGCACGTGTACCCGGTACTGTAAACCAGTTAACGAGTTACACCAATACCGATGGCTACTACACTATACAAGGCGATTATAACATCAGTAAACCACTATCGGCTGAACGGAAGTTTACCATCGGGTATTCGGGTTCGGGGCAATTGAACAACAACATTTCTTTTACCGATAATAGCAGGATTGAAGCGAAAAATATTTCGTGGCGACAAGAGCTGGAGTTCAGGGTAGACCTGAAGGATATCACCAATTTCGAGATCGAAACCTCTTATTCTCAAAACCTGACCAGCTACACCAACACCAATTTAAGCAACCGCCAATCGAACCGCTTTGAGTATGGCATTGAAGGCCGTAACTATTTCTTTAAAGATCTTACCCTGGGTTACGATTTCAGCAAGCAGATTAATAATGGATTCGATAACGGAGCCGTTCGCAATCCTACGTTGTTACGTTTGTCGATGGAGTACAAATTTATGAAAAACGATATGGCAGCTATCCGTGTAGAAGGATTTGATCTTTTTGATCAGAATTCGGGCATTTCGAGAGATGTATTTGATAACGTAATTGTCGACAGGCAGGTAAACCGCCTGGGTCGTTATTTTATGTTATCGTTAATTTACCGGGTACGCAAATTTGGTTAATTAGCCAGCCAGAACCTGATAGCAATTTTATGTAGCCTGCCTTATGGTAGGCTACAAATGTTTACGGGGATCTGGTCTAACATATCGCAAACCATGAATTAGCCTTATGCTCCTTTTTTGGAACCCAGGCTTTCCATCAACTGATCGTAAAGATCATCGCTAACCGCCTTTTGTGGTTTCATTTTCTTTACAGTAGCCCGCTTACCTTTGGCCTTAGCTTTAATAATTTTAAGCAGTTCCTCGCTATACTCGTCCTTAAATGCACCTAAATCAAATGCCGAGCTGTATTGTTTAATTAGGGCCAGTCCTACATCCATTTCCTTTTTAGTGATATTGATATCCTCTACCTTATTAATTTCGGTTAAGCTTCTGATTTCTTGCTGAAAACGGATTTTAGTGATTACAATTACATTGTCCATCGGGTGAATCACACATAGATTTTCGGTATTGCGCAGCACAAAGCGGGCAACGCGGCTTTTTCGATTTCACCAATGCTTTTAACAATAAGGCGTATGCTTTTTTTCCCTGCTTTTCGGGTTCTGAATAGTATGAAGTTTCGTAATATATCGGATTAATATCCTGAATGTCGACAAAATTCTCGAGTTCAATAATCTTTGTTTTTTCGGGTGCTGCTTCTTCCAGATCGTGTTTATCTAAAACAATGTAGCGGTCTTTCAGGAAGTAACCTTTCACAATTTTATCAAAGGGCACCTCTTTATGTGTTTTTTCATTAACGCGTAAAAACCTGATTTTCTCGTGGTCGCGTTCATCAAGCATATCCAAATCTAAATGACTGTTTCGCACGCCAGAAAATAACTTAACGGGGATATTAACCAGCCCAAATCCAATTGAACCTTTCCAGATCGATCTCATAACTATATTTTAAGCTTCAATACTAACAGTCAGGCGAAGCCGATTGTTTTGAGTTGTGGGTTAGCTACGTTTCGGTCGGTGCGGACACCAACCGATAGCGTTTATCTCATACGATCGTCTTCCTGAACTTGTTTCAGGAACTCCCGTTTTACATAGCTCTATTCAAGGATGAAGAGATGCTAAAACAAGTTCAGCATGACGTACCAGCGCCATCTGTGTCGGTCGGTGAGGACACCAACCGATAGCGTTTATCTCATACGATCGTCTTCCTGAACTTGTTTCAGGAACTCCCGTTTTATATAGCTCTATTCAAGGATGAAGAGATGCTGAAACAAGTTCAGCATCACGCACCAGGGCCAACTTTAGCTTTCTGAATGGCTTTTTTCAGATCAATCCCCTTGCCGAGCACACCTTTAAAAAGATCGCCTTTTTCCTTTAATCTGGCCATGGTATTAAAAATGGTAAAATCTTTCATTTTCAAACCTGGTTTTACCTCATCCCATGCTAATGGCGTAGAAACAGTTGCTCCAGGCTTTGGCCTTACCGAATATGGTCCTGCAATGGTTGCGCCTGGCCGGTTTTGTAAAAAATCTAGATACATTTTCCCTTTCCTGGCCGCTATACTGCGCTCAAGCGTCGTAAATTCAGGCAAAGCTGCATGAACAGCCTCTACAACAATGCGGGCAAAAAGCTGAGTTTGCTCATAGGTGTACTTCGCTCCCATCGGAATATAGATGTGAATGCCCGTCGACCCAGAGGTTTTAGGATAACTGGGCACATCGATGGCATCCAGCACTTCCTTTACCTGCAACGCGGCAACAATAACCTGGTCAAAATCCTGTTGATCGGGATCGAGATCAATCACACAATAATCAGGATAATCGGGCTTTTTAGCCCGCGAAAACCAGGGATTGATTTCAATACAACCTAACGATACCATCCATAAAAGCGTAGCCAGATCGTTGCCCAGCAGATATTCCTTTTTTTCACCATCTCCGGTTGAGTAAGGAAAAGTTTTTGCCCAGTCGGGCGCCTTGCCTTTAACATCTTTCTGGTAAAATGGCTTGCCTTTTATGCCTCCCGGAAAACGGTTTA
This sequence comes from Sphingobacteriaceae bacterium, assembly GCA_965284455.1. GTDB lineage: Bacteria > Bacteroidota > Bacteroidia > Sphingobacteriales > Sphingobacteriaceae > Pedobacter. The sequence continues at coordinate 1,174,914 of OZ260086.1, read as the reverse complement.
ACGATTGTGGCCTATCTTTTAAATATGGCAACATGTATTCGGCAACATCGGCATAATAATTCAGCAAATCGCGCTTGGTTATCCCCTCACCAGGCCAGTAAACTTTAGAAAGGTGATTAAACTCTAGGGTTTTCCCTTTTATTTTTATTTCCTGTCTGTCTCCTTTAGCATTCAACAATCCGATTGAATCCATTTTTGATATCCCTTTATTTACTAATTTTTTATCATCATCCTTTTCAACAATCTCTTCAGTAGGTTCCGCTTCTTCTCTTACTACTTCTGTAGCCTTTTTATCTTCGCGCATACCTTTAAATGAGGGATGCCTGAACACACCATCACTGGTAATTTCGGTAAACGCTACCTCTGCAACAAGTCCGGCTTTCATCCAGGTTATCTCTGCATCAGGCTGCATCCATTGAAATCTCGATCGCTTGTTTACATCCGGAACCACTTCGAACGGACTCTTTTTGCTTATGTAGGGCTCGAACATTTTCATCATCTGTTTTTGTTGCTGATCGGAAAATCCTGTACCTACCTTGCCTGCAAAACTTAGTTTCCCTTTTTTGTACACTGCCAGTATAAGCGAACTGAAAGATTTAGAAGTATCTTTGTTTTTGGTAAAACCTGCAATAATCACCTCCTGTCTTTTATTGATTTTTATTTTAAGCCAGTCTTTAGACCGGTTGTTTAGGGTATAAACTGAAGATTTACGTTTGGCCATAATTCCTTCCAGCCCTATCTTTTCTGCAGCTTTAAAAAATTCAATCCCACTGGTATCAAATACTTTAGAAAGACGGATGCTATCGTTGGTTTGAGGCAATATCTTCTTCAATATGGCCTGCCGTTCTACTAAAGTAAGTCCGGTAAGGTCTTTACCTTGGTACCACAAAATATCGAAAACGCAATAAATCAGTGTCCCGTCGGCTTCATTTCTCCAGTTTTGAAGCTGGCCAAAGTTCGAAATGCCTTTATCATTCAATACCAGCACCTCCCCATCTAAAACCGCATTGATTTTCAACGATTTCAGCTGTTCGTAAATAGGATAGAATTTTTCGTTAAATGATTTTTTATTTCTCGAAAGCAGCTCTACTTTATGTTTGTTTAAAAAAGCAAGCGCCCGGTAACCATCCCATTTCACTTCATATTGCCAGTCCTCATCATCAAAAGCGCTATCAACCAAAGTGGCCAGCATGGGTTTTATGTTTTTCAGTATAGTCGATTTAGGTGCATTGCGGAGTAGTTTGGTAACATCAGGGGCTGCATTCTGCCCTTCATCTAAATCCCTGTCCTTTTTATTCTTAACAACTTTAGTTAATTTATCAGTGCTCAGTTTTTGTTCTTTCCCCGATTTCCATACTTTCTCACTGGTTTCTTCCATTACCGCCAGGGTTTTTCCCGACAGTACAGATTCATCCTGCTTAGTAATGTCCTTTTTAGAAGCATACTCGTCATCATGTTTAATCAGCAGCCAGGCATTCTCGCTCATGCCTTTGGTTTTTACCAACGCAAACTCCCCATTTAATTTCTGGCCATGTAAACGCACTTTAACCGAGCCTTTAGCCAGCTCTTTAAGCAAATTATTTTCCTGCGCTTTCTTTCCTTTAATATCGGCGATGGTTTCGTACCAGCCCTGATCCCAAACAATCACAGTTCCACCACCATATTCTCCTTTTGGGATAATCCCTTCAAAATTGCGGTAATCGAAAGGATGATCTTCTACCATCATGGCGAGGTGTTTAATCTTAGGGTCGAGCGAGGGACCTTTGGGTACCGCCCAGCTTTTCAAAACACCGCCCATCTCCAGGCGGAAATCGTAATGGAGTCTGGAAGCGTCGTGCTTTTGCACCACAAACATCAGCCTTTTACTGTCTTTGCTTATTCCAGCCTTAGGCTCAGTAGTTTTTTTAAAATCCCGTTTTTGATTGTAGGCCTGTAAACTCATCGTTTTTTGTTTAAACCAAATGTAAAACTGCCATTAAACTGAAACGGCTATTAAAGAAACCTTTACCACAAATAATGGTTTTTAAAATCTGGTAATTGAGGCTAAGAAAAGCGCAAAATTGTGCGTTTAGCTTAAGTCAGGATTTAAGCCCAAGAATTTTTTCTACTCTTTTTTGCTCTTTTTTCGTAAAATGTCTTTTTAATGTCATTTGAAGTTTATATCTTGAAAACCTAAACTAAAAACTTCATGGATGACAGAACCAACCTAATCATCGGCGTATTCTCACTACTTTCTGGTTTCGGTATTTTGATCGAATTACTTCGTAACAAAGGCCGAGAAAGGCGGTTTTAAGTTTAAAGGGCCGAATAGATTTTTTTATTCGGCTCAAAAAACATCAAAGTTTAAACACCGATCTGCTCATCTCTGGTTCAGAACTTCTCCTCTCTCTTAAAAACATCAGCACATTAAAGGCTGTAATCCATTCAATACAAACAGCTCCGCTGGATATCTTCTTCATTTTTAAATAATTCAACTGTACTTTCATTAACCAGCTGATCATTTGCTGCAAATAGCCAGATTGTATTTCAAATTTTAAACGTACATATAACGCTTATTATTTGTATCTTCATACCTTAACCACGTATAAACCATTTTACAATGAAAAGATATGCTTATCCAGGTCTTCATTATCCGGCTGTAATTGTCTTGTTGATGTTTATAGCACTAAAATCAGGTGCACAGCAAGCTTTTAACCGCGACAAGCAGCTTTTTGATTATGGATGGAAATTTAATCCGGCAGATAAATCAGCTAACTTCAGTGCTCCTGAACTAGATGACCAAAACTGGCGTAAGCTCGATTTGCCACACGACTGGAGCATTGAAGGTAAGATAGATGCAAAAAATCCAATGAGCAATGACGGCGGATACTTTCCGGCAGGCATAGGCTGGTACCGAAAAGCCTTCTCGTTACCCGCTAACTGGAAAAACAAAAAGATAGCTGTTTATTTTGAAGGAGTTTACATGAATGCGGAGGTTTTTATAAATGGCAAATCGCTTGGTGTTTACCCTTACGGATATTCTTCATTTAGCTACGATCTGAGTCCGTACTTGAAATACGGCACTAAAAATACCATAGCGGTGCGTGTAGATAACGCGCAACAAAAAAACTCGCGCTGGTATAGCGGCTCAGGGATTTACCGCCACGTATGGCTCATGAGTAATGATCCTGTACATTTCGATCAATGGGGTGTTTTTGTCACCACTCCTGCAGTAAGCACCAAAAAAGCTACTGTTCGGGTTGAGGCCAGGTTAAAGAACGATACCGACCAGCCAAAAAATGTAGCCGTATCCATTTCAATTTACGATAAAAGCCACCGCAAAGCTGCAACCAAAACGGTTCAGGTTAATCTTCAACCCCGCAGTTCTAACAGCATAACCGAAAATTTGGCACTGAATAATCCACTTTTGTGGGATATAAAAACACCAAACCTGTATGATGCAATAGTTGAGATTAAGGATAATAAAAAACTATTAGACAAGGAAGTACAAAATTTTGGTATCCGCTCTATACGGTTCAGTCCAACCAAAGGATTTGAGCTGAACGGGAAAACCATCAAGCTAAATGGTGGTTGTGTACACCACGATAATGGAAGCCTTGGTGCGGCAGCTTTTGATCGCGCTGAGGAAAGAAAGGCTGAGCTACTGAAAGCAGCAGGATTTAACGCTGTACGTACTTCCCATAATCCACCTTCGCCGGCTTTTTAGATGCCTGCGATAAGCTTGGTCTTTTGGTTATTGATGAGGCGTTTGACGGATGGCGCACCGGAAAAAACAAATATGACTATGCTTTATATTTTAACGATTGGTCTGAACGCGATATTGCTGCAATGGTTAAACGCGATCGCAACCACCCCGCCATCATTATGTGGAGTATTGGCAATGAAATTATTGAGCGAAAAGAGGCCCAGGCAGTTAAAACGGCCAAACTACTATCATCATATGTAAAGAAACATGATCAGACCAGGCCAGTAACTTCGGCGATGACCACCTGGGATAAAGACTGGGAAATGTTTGATCCGCTAATGGCAGCCCACGATGTGGCCGGATATAACTACCAGCTGCACCATGCCACAGCAGACCATACGCGGGTACCCTCCCGCATCATTGTACAAACGGAATCCTATCCGAGAGATGCTTTTGCCAATTGGGAGCTGGTACAGCAAAACAATTATATCATCGGCGACTTTGTCTGGACTGCCATGGACTACCTTGGCGAATCTGGAATTGGACGTTATTTTTACCCAGGCGAACTGGCAGGACAGCATTGGGAGCGTGATTTATTTCCCTGGCATGGTGCTTATTGCGGAGATATTGATTTAACAGGCTGGAGAAAGCCAATTTCGCACTACCGAAGCATGTTATACAATGAAAACGAAAAAATCTACATGGCTCTAAGAGAGCCGAATCCGGCTAATGGCTTGATTAAGGAAACCATGTGGTCGGTTTGGCCATCATGGGAAAGCTGGACCTGGCCAGGTTACGAGGGCAAGGAAATACAGATAGAAGTTTACAGCAAATACCCTGCTGTACGACTGTACCTCAATAACAAGTTAATTGGAGAACAAGCAACAACGGTAAACCAACAATTTAAAGCAACATTCCCCCTCGCCTATCAGCCAGGCCAGTTAAAAGCTGTGGGGCTACTAAATGGACAAGAAAAAGAAGCGGTTATTTTAAACACCAGCGGTCAGGCTGCACAGATAAGACTAAAGGCCGATCGAAAAAAGCTTAATGCAAATGCTCAGGATCTTTCTTTTGTTACAGTAGAAATAGTAGATAAGCAAGGAAATATCAGGCCGGATGCAGAACATAACTTAACTTTTAAATTATCAGGACCTGCAAGCATTGTGGCTACAGATAATGCCAATCTTAAAGACATTACACCTTACACTGCTAAGGAAAGAAAAGCCTGGAACGGCCGTGCATTGGTAGTTGTGAAAAGTTCGGCTAAAGCGGGCGATATTAAATTGCAGGTTAGTTCGCCGGGACTTCCGGATGCCTGGTTAACATTAACCTCGATCAAATAAAGGGCGTAAATTAAAGCATATTGTATTAGCAGCGAGTAAATTATATTGCCCAAAAATTGGTTTTGTAAGCTTATTTTGGCTATATTGTAATATCCTTAAAATATTCCCGCCGGACGTATGGGATCTATCTTTTTCGGAGGACTACCATGAAAAGGATATATCTTCACGAACCAGATGTTGCTATTTTTGAAATCATAAGCCTCATATTATCTGAGGAAGGTTGCGAGGTAAAAACGCTTCCATACTGGGATGGTGATCTGGCTACAGCAGTAGTAAGCTATGCTCCCGATCTGATTATTATGGATTGTTTTCAGGATCTTCTGAGGCCTGCGCGGTTGTGCAGGGTTATCCGAACTTTATGCCCTCATACCACGCTCATTGCGTCGAGTTGTAATCCCGACATCGACCTTACTTACCGAAAAATGGGCTTTAATAACTACTTGCGCAAACCTTTTGATATTGCCAGGCTTACCACCATGGTTAACCGCTACCTGCCTCAGACCGCAAATTGCTAAACTGTAAGTTTTGCAATTAACCTTTTTGAGCTGAATTAAACAGTTTTCGCAAAAAACCAGTCATTACCACAGCCCATGCAGCTACCGCAAACAAACAGAAACAGGTAGAAATAAAAGGCAGAAAGCTAATATGGAGCACCTCGTTTAACCTGAATGTGCTTACCGAATACATACCGATAGGAAAAACCAGCGACCAGTAACCCGGATCGTAGCCCTGGGCAGTAAGCGGAACTTTAACCTTTTTGATTACATGTTTCCAAACACCCAGCAATAGCAATAAAGGAATCCACCAGGTACCTGCAGCCCAAAAAAGCACAACTATTCCTTTTAAATAAGGCGTAATTTCGGCAATTACCGGCAATACTCCTGCAAAATGCATTAACATACAACCTGCCAGTACCGTTATGGCTGTTGCGCCCATGTTAATCCAGTAAGGAGCGCCCAATTCGGCCGCATGAAGTTCGAAGAAAGACATGCGGTAAATAATCAGCGACATGATATACAAATAGAATAAAGCGCCAACAGAGAAAAAACACAACGAAATGAAAATTAAGTTTTCGTCTCCCCGGGCAATTAGCGTGGTTAAACCCGATATCGCCTGAAGCGCAACTACAAAAAGCAGCCAGCCTCCGTTTATGCCATCTTTTAAGCTTTTCTTTTGATGGGCAACCGTAAGGCTGAAGAAAAGTCCATAAGCAAGAAACAACCAAACTGCACCAGCAAAAGACAGCAAAATGATTGCGATTACGGGATCGAAACCTATTAAAACAAACTGATTGCCCACAATGCAACAGGCAGCTATAATGGTTAAAAAACCTGGTCCCCGTTCGTAACTATGAAAATCGGCCTTTATGTCGGTGTAAAACCGAACAAAACGGTAAATGTTAGCGGCAATCAATGCGCTAAAAATACTTAGATTTAAAAGCAGGAAAATTTTAGCCAGCAGAGGCCATCCCTGTAAAGAAAAGCCTATGCCAATTATACCTGTAGCCATTACCATCGAGAAATAAGCCGGTGGCATTTCTTTTATCCGTTGTGCTAAACCCATATTGTACAGATTTAGGTGTTGGCCAGTAAATCGAAATATTCGTCGTCTTCGTTCTTACCGCCGTACCCCTTACCTACTGTAGTGTGCGAAGTAACAAAATCTATCCGGGCAATCCATTTTACCATTTTATAGCCCAGTTGGTTTTCTACCCGCAAGCGTAAAGGAGCGCCATAAAGTTCGGTCAAGGGTTCGTAATTCATTTCCCAGGCCAGTAAAGCACCCGGTTTCTGGCAATTATCGAGGGTGTGCGTATCGTAATAATCTCCGCCATACAAACCTTCGCCAAAAGAATAAAATACAACAGTTTTAACGGATGGATGCGGCTTTACTGTTGCAATAAGCTTGCTCATGGGTAAACCGCCCCACTCTGCTATGCCCGACCAGCCCTGAATGCAATGGTGCATGGTAATGTTTTCATCCTGCCCTAAAGCTTTTAGTTCTTCCAGCGAAAAATCCATTGGGTTTTCTACCAGTCCACCAACTTTAAGCTTAAAATCATGAAAGTTATTGGCAGCAAGCGCTTTCCATTCAGCCGATTCGGGTACTTTACCATTGGCCCAAAAGTAAGGGGTTATATCCTCCTTGCGATAGGTTAGTTTAGGTTTCAACTTGTTAATGGTTTTCTCCCAAAGTGTGCCGTTAATTATCGATTGTAACCTTTGCAGCAGCCTTGGCTTATGCCAGGAGAGCCAATGGGCAAATACCGCAAACAAAACCAGAAAAACAAGGAAGCCAATGCCAAAGTATAAACCCGTCCGATCGGTTTCGCTATCGCTACCCTGAACAATGTGGTTCATGTTTCTAACCAACCCGGTTGCCACCACCATGGCCACATGCACCACCAGAAAGGCCAGGTAAGCCAGCATCACCAGAAAGTGAACAGAGCGCGCGCCCTGACGGTTAATAAAAATCTTTGGAAACCAATGAAAACGATTTTCGATGGCGGGCGACATTGCCATCCCACTGAGCATAGCGATAGGTGCCAGCAAGAACAGCACGGCAAAATAAGATATTTGCTGCAGGGCGTTATACTGATAAAATCCGTTCGGCTCTATGGGCATATTGAAAGTAGCATAGTGCACAAATACACTCCACGAATCGGGAATAATGCTCCACGAGGTCGGCACCAGTTTACGCCACTGATCGGTTGAAAAGAGCAAAACGATAAATATAACGCCATTTAACAAGAAAAATGGCACATTGATAAAATGCCAGCAACGCGCTAAACCAACAGTATGCCTGTACCCGGGTAAGCCCAATACCGGGCTAATATAACGGGCATCTTCTTTAGCCGTCCACACCTTCCCTGCCGGAATGTTTAATGGCGTAAATTTGGCCCATTCAGAACCCGGTGTGCAACTGTTGTTAAAATATAAACGCGGATGATCGGCCAATATAGAAAGACCACTCCTGATAATGGTAATTAAGAAAAAGAAATTTACCCAATGGCTTAGCCTTAGCCACCAAGGAAAGCCCACAGCAAGCTTTTCATGAGGTATAGGGCTTAGTGCCGGATCCGCTGGCAGGCCCCATATTAAGTATTGTAACCAGGCAAGGCCCATTGTTGCCATTAATACAATAGCTAAAATATACCATACCTGTGGTTTTAATCCAATAAAAGTTCGTCGATCCGCGGGGTAGTGAACGGCTTGTTCTGCGGCTGAAAAATTCGGGACCATGGGCGCAATTTTAAGAGAAAGAAACGTTTTTTATGAATGTAGCACCTGCCAGGCTTAAAACAGCTATTTCACAATCATTGCTAATCGCAGGCAGGTTAAAACCTGAAATTAACTAAATAAATCAGATATCTCCGTATTTACCAGTCGAAAAATGGAAAAAGCATGGTAATGATTGGCTGAGGATCGTTAAATTTGCCGCCTGAATAAACCGGCTGTTATGGGCTGGAAAACCAATTATTACGATTATAGAATGGAAGAAAACGATTTTGTTGCTATCTGGCTGGAAGAAACCGGAAACCCTGCTATCGAACGCTTATCGCAGCTAAACCTTGCTGTTGCGGCAAAAACTGCAGCCGCAATTGCCAATAATGAGTTATCAGAACAAGACCTGGCTATTGCCCTGGATGTTAATCCCGATGAAATTAAAAGATGGCTTTCGGGCAGACATACCTTTAGCATGACGATTATTACTGAAATCGCTGCAAAACTGGAGGTGCTTCCGGAGTAAATCCGAAAACACCTGAGCAGTATAGGCATTAAGGCCAATAGCAGGATAACTAACCTGCCTTTGAACCGAAAAGAAATGTTTTGGTTGCTTGCAGCATTTTTGAAAAGCTAACTAAAATCTCATCAACTGTCCAATAGCGTTGCTGTTCAGCGTTTAGCAACTGGATCCCTTTTAAACCAAAGGGCTTGGTCGTAATCGCCAGCACCCTGATCCGGGTTTCTTCTCCATCGTTGTAAACCCTGCAGGATAGCTCTTCATCAATATGATATTCAATATCCGTTGGCCAGGGCCCAGCCACACCCCAGGCCGCAGTGTGGTCATCATCAGGGCTAAAGGTTAAAGTATATCCTTTGGCTTTGAGTTGCACTATGGCTTCTTCAAGCGCATTATTCTCCGCTATCATATCATTTGGGCTGATTAATACTTTGTAAACCTGTTAATTGAAAGTTGCAAATAGCCCCATCACGATTAGGCTATCCTCGATTTTTTCTGGTGCCAGGTAGCAATATTAAAAATAAACCCCAGCGCAATCAGCAAGCCTCCGGTAAACTCTGGCCAGGGAAACGAGCGGATTCCATTGATATTGATGGTCCAGGGGTGAGAATCTACCGGATTGATCGCATTGAGCGGTCCGCCCGTTAATAAGGTAACCAGCAGCAACACCAGGCCGCCTGCCATCAGGTAATAACTTGTCTTTTTCATAACTTTAATTAAATAATACCATTAAACTCTTCGGTCGGCCATCATTTTTTTACCCTTCACAATCATCTTTTTGGCTTGCCTGTCCATCGAAAGGTTTCTGCCAACCCTGCTCTCCTTTTCCTGATTTGTACTGTAGGCCCTCACGATATCTTTATAACTTAACAATCCCTCGAACGATGTACCATCTCTACCACTAACTACTGCCACAAAATCGTTTCCGGAGCTGTGCATCAATTCTAATGCTTTTCTAACGGGTTCATTTCCTTTAATCTGCTCATCCCCTGATCTGATAATAGCCGTGATACTTGCCATATCTTCTTTCACCCATTGAAAAATATCCAGCACGGAAATGGTACCCAGGTAAGCTCCTGCCGTATCGCGAACGGCGTACTGGTTTTCTTTAGGCGGATTTGCCACAAAATATTTCCGCACCTCGGCAATGGTATTATACGAACTGATAAAAACCGGATTACGGTCCATCACTTCCGTAACACGCAATTTCAACAACAAATCTGGTTCATAACTATCTGGTGTATGGATTCCCCTGCGGGCAATTTTTTCGGTCATGATGGTATTCTTCATTAAAAACACTGAAACGAGATAAGCGCCAGAACAGGCTCCAAGCAATGGCAGCAGCCCTTGTATTTGCTGGGTCGATTCGAGCGCAAAAAGAATACTGGTTAAATAAGCCCGCGAAGCACCTGCAAACATGGCCGACATGCCCACCAACGCCGACATCGGAATACTTATAGCTAAAGCTGGAAAAGCAGCATGCAGCAGGTAACCCAATGCTGCGCCTGGTTGCACCACCAATGGTCATTAAAGGTGCAAGTGTTCCGCCCGAAGTTCCGCTACCCAAGGCAATGGCCCATGAAATAAATTTAAACAGGCACAAGGAAAGAATAACCGAGATAGAGAGCTGCCCGCTTAAGAGCGAAATGATATTATCGTAACCTACACCCAATGTGCGGGGGGCAAAATACCCCACAACACCAACTGCCAGACCACCTATTGCCGGCCACCACGTCCAGTGTATAGGCAAATGCTCAAAGGCATCCTCTATAAAATAAACCACTTTGGTAAGCCCCAGTGATGCGAGCCCTACAAGAATCCCGATGAGACTGTAAATACCCAATGCTGCATTTGACGGCGCGGAAAGCACTGGCATGGGAAACACAGGTCCAGCTTCGAAAAGCAGATGGTGTCCTGCCGCTCCTGTGATACAGGCAAGTGCCACTGGTATAATTGCCCTCGGAGAAAATTCGAACAATAACAGTTCGATGGCAAGAAATACCGCGGCCAGCGGTGTACCAAAAATGGCCGACATACCCGCAGTTGCCCCTGCAGCGAGGATAATTTTGCGTTCAACAGGGCTTACAGTAAACAACTGTCCCAGCGTAGAGCCCAATGCACCACCGGTAGCTATAATTGGTCCTTCGGCACCAAATGGCCCGCCCGTACCTATTGCAATTGCAGAAGATACTGGTTTTAATATGGCTATAGAAGGTTTTATTTTACTTTGGTTCGTTAGTACCTGCTCCATGGCTTCAGGTATACCGTGCCCCCTAATTGCTTTCGACCCATAGAAGGCCATAAAGCCTACTATTACCCCGCCAATAACCGGAACGATGATTACCAGTAAACCAAGGTGATGATCGGCAGGACTATGAAAACTGAAATCGAACTGCTGGTAAAAAGAGATGTTGGTTACCAGATTAATTAGCGACACCAGCACTTTTGCGATGAAAGAAATTCCGATAGCTACACCAACCGAAAGCATTGATATAAATAGAAGGCGCTTTTTTGAGTTCTTCTCTTTGTGCTTACCCATTTTAAACTTACCGAAAATGCCTAGCGCCGGCGCTATCGGTATGATATTTTTTGTCTTATTCATTTCATTATTTGAGAATGACACAAAAGTAGAAATAAAAAAGCAAAAGCTAAGCATAAAATATATTTTAAACAATATTTAAATCGATTAATATAGCTAATAAACATAAAATAATATATTTTATAATATATTTATAAATATCTCAGGCAACTTGATTAATAATCGTATTTTTGCCTCGGTAAGAACCTGACGATGAAAGAATGCAACAATGCCTGTGACCTCAATCGCTGCTATCTGTGCAGCCGCATAATAGCAGACTGGCTGCCTGCGGTTGCCCAGCAGAAAAAAAACTTCCAGATCAAAAAAGGCGAACAGCTTTTTTCAGAAGGTGATGTGGTAAACGGTATCTTTTTTGTTTACTCAGGAACAATCAAAGTACACAAGAAGTGGGATAATGAAAAGGAACTGATTATACGCTTTGCCCGATCAGGCGATGTAATTGGCCACCTTGGACTAGGGAAAAACCCCGTTTATCCGGTTTCAGCTACTGCACTCGAAGAGGCAACAGTCTGTTTTATCGACCTCCAGTTTTTTAGATCGAGCCTGCGCGTTAACCCTGATTTTACCTACGAGCTTATGCATTTCTTTGCTGCTGAACTTCAGGAATCGCATGAGCGGATGCGCAATCTGGCCCACATGTCGGTAAAAGGGAGAATTGCTAACGCTATCTTATCTTTACAAACTCAGTTCGGCACCGATACCTCGGGCGCTATAGATATTGATATCTCCCGTCAGGATGTAGCTTCCTACTCAGGGACCACCTATGAAACACTTTTCAAGATTTTTACTGAATTTACTAAAGGTGGTAAAATTTTGGCTCAGGGCAAACGGATCACCATTCTGGACCCCCCCTTCCTTCAGCAAACGGTAGCAGCTGATAACCAGAAAAACTGACCTAAGGATTTTAAGAGAAAGCATTAAAAAGGATAAACTTTTACTCAAAAAACGAGGTACCCGGCCTTAAATTTCTTCGAAAGCACCTGAACGCGTAGCATTCTCGTTACAACCCAGTGAAATCACCCGATTTTTTACGGTCATTATCATAACAAGCCAACTGACCATATAAATATTACCTATATTGTTTGCTCATAACATCGCATGACAGAATCTAATGATATTGCCGCAGTAATAGGTGAACTGGAAAAACTTGCATTAGATCTCAATCTCAACAAAGATCAGTTGCAGCGTTTAAATGCGGTATTAAAAACTGCCGAAGAAAAGAACGCTATACTTCAATCTATTAACGAATCTTCGGATGATGCCATCATCAGTAAAAACCTGGATGGGGTTATTACCAGCTGGAACAGTTCAGCATCGCGCATCTTTGGCTATACTGCCGAAGAAATGATTGGCGTTTCTATACTCAGGCTTATTCCGGCCGATCTGCTGCATGAAGAAACCGAAATCATTTCGAAACTGCATCAACGGATCAAGATCAATCATTTTGAAACCAGGCGTATGCGCAAAGATGGCAGTCTGGTTGATGTATCACTTACCATATCCCCCATTCTAAATTCGAAAGGGGAAATTGTTGGGGTATCGAAAATTGCACGCGATATTACAGAACGCAGATCGGCAGAGGTGAACAGTAAAAGGCTGAGCGCCATAATCGAATCATCAGACGATGCGATTATTAGTAAAGACCTGAACAGTATGGTAACCAGCTGGAACGAATCGGCTGTGCGGATATTTGGTTACAGTGCCGAAGAGATGATTGGACAATCAATTCTCAAAATCATACCTCAAGACCGACTGGATGAAGAACCCAAAATCCTTTCTCAGCTTAGTCAGGGCATACGTGTAGATCATTTCGAAACCATACGCCGCCGTAAGGATGGCAGACTGATAGACGTATCCTTAACCATCTCGCCCATTAAAGACAGCACAGGCAAGGTAATCGGCCTCTCTAAAATTGCCAGAGATATTACCGAAAAAAAACAGGCGGATAAGAAAAAGGAAGAATTTATCGGTCTGGTAAGTCATGAGCTGAAAACACCACTTACCTCTTTACGTTCTTATGTACAGGTTGCCTTGTTTAAAGCCAGGAAAGAAAACAACGACTTTATTGATAAAGCGCTTTCCAAAGCTGAACTGCAAACTAAAAAAATGGAAAATATGATCAGGGATTTCCTGAACATTTCGCGCATGGAGGATGGGCAGTTAAAGCTAAACTTAAACTCTTTCGATTTATCAGCACTGATTAACAATTGTATAGCCGACGCTACCATAACCACATCCAAACATCATTTCAGCTATTTTGGCGAACAACAGGCATTGGCAATCGGCGATGCTGAAAAAATTTCGCTGGTGCTGATTAACCTCATTAGCAATGCCATAAAGTATTCGCCTGATGGTGGAGAAATAAGTATTAGCTGCAAAAAACAGGATAACGCACTTATCGTGAGCGTGAAAGACAATGGAATCGGGATCTCTAAAGAAGACCAGAAACACCTGTTCCAAAAATTTTACCGGATACAAACCGCGGAAACCAGAACCATTAGTGGTTTTGGAATCGGACTTTACCTGGTCTATACCATCCTCGAACTCCATGGCGGCCGCATTGAACTGGAAAGCGGCAGCGGAAAGGGATCCACATTCTCGTTCAGGCTTAAAGCGCTGGATTAATTTTTAATGATTGATTTCAAAATAAGAGCGCGCTTGGCGTAGCTAATACATTCAAAAATTATTCATTTTCTGTGAAGCACTCAATATGATACTGTAAAACAGTAAAATATAAGAGTTTGCCCCCTCATTTTTATCAAATCCCCCCTCACTTAACGCATCGTTTTTGTAGTTAATTTGCTCAAACCAGATATAACAAAAAATACATGTTCATTACTAGGGAGCTAAACGCTTGTGGCATTTGATCATGTATTCTTTTAAAGAATCATCCTTTAAAACAGCAAAAACCTACCTATGAAAAAACTAAATTATACGCTAAAATCTCTTACCGGAAACTACTGGTACTTAAACATTTGGCTACTGCAGCTCAAATCCCCTAAACTGTCATTATAGTCTTTTTGATAAGCATAGAAGGATTCGGTTTAACCGGGCGTATGCCTTCTTTAAATTAACCAAACGGGCATTTTATACGCATGCTCACTCATCCCTACTTAACATTATGAAAACTAAACCTTCTATCTTACGTTCAGCCAGCGCGCTTATGCTTGGTATCCTACTATTTTCGGGCGGCTGTAAAAAAAATGATCTTCCCGATGCCAGCCCCAGCGAAACGCTTTCCATAAAGGGCAAACTGGGAGCCATACCACCTAACGAACCACAACTTACGGTGGCTAATGGTACCTTTTATATTGTAAACCGCAAAAGCGGCAAGGTGCTCGATGTAGGTGCATTTCAAACCGCCGACGGTTCTAATGTTTCTCAATATGCCGGTACAGGCGGCACCAACCAAAAATGGACGCTAACCGCACTTTCGGGTGGTTATTATTCGGTTATTGGTGTACACAGTTCAAAGGCGCTCCAGGTAGACCAGGCTGGCACAGCCGATGGCGATAACGTAAACATCTCTACCAATACTGGCGCCAACAACCAGCAATGGCAATTTACCTCAATCGGCAACGGCTACTACCGCATTATTAACCGAAACAGTGGTAAAGACCTCGATGTTGCCGGTCAATCTATTGATAATGGTGCCAATGTAGACCAATGGACTTATTGGGGAGGCGAAAATCAGCAATGGTCGTTATTAACGGTTAATGCCGGCGGTCAGTTAAGCTGGACGCTCACCAGTACAGGCGTACCAGCTGATGTGGTTACCCGCATTACCAATGCCATGAACGATGCCTGCGCCAGGTATAATGCTGGTGCAAACTGGCCTTCGCGTACCCTTACTGTACAATACAATACTGGTGTAGCTACGGCCGACGGCAGCACAAACGGCAACATTCGCTTTGGAGCAAATACCAGCTATCAAAACGTTCGTACAGCCATGCACGAAATTGCACATACTTATGGCGTAGGCCTTAGTGGCGGTTGGACAACCAATACCTCAACAGGCGATTTCCTTGGAGCCAATACGGTGGCACTGGTTAAAATTTTTGACGGTACCAGCGGCGCTATACATACTGGAGGTGGTCATTTTTGGCCATACGGCTTAAACTACGATAATGAATGGAGCGAAACAAACGCTTTCAGGCATGTAAAATTAGTTTATGCCATGCGCTCAGACGGCATGTAACTACAGTCCTATTTTTAACAGACTATAATGTTATCGCTTATCAAAAAAAACGGGGTGTCCATATTTTTTGGGCATCCTGGTTTTAGTTGCTATTAATCACTAAAGTTCTAAATCGGCGAAACCATTTGCACCAGGGCAACAAAAAAAGAATAAAAAAAAGAAACCCTCCAAAATTGGAGGGTTTCTTTTTAGATAACACAAACAACTAATGCTTTCCTTTTCCATTACCGTGGCCATTTCCCTTGCCATTACCATTATGTTTCATCTTCATCGGCTTATCTTTTTGACCGGAAGCATACCCACGGTACTGCGGGCCCGCATCAGCATGGCTACCGCTATATTTCCTGCCTTTGCTTTTTGCAATGAACGATTGACCATGGTTACCTTTAAACTTAGCATACTTCACCTTGTGCGTAGTAAAATAGCGGTATGGTTGGGGCGAATTGATTACAACTTTGTATCCGTCGTATAAATCATATCCACGATACCTGGGCGGTAATGACAGGGAGAAAACCCAGCCACCAGTTCCCAAATAAATAAACTGTTTTTTCGGCACATAGTAATAACTCTCTATGTCGGGTAAGTAATAGTAATCAACATAATCGTACCCCGATGGCCCCCATTGTGGCTGCGCACCAATATTTATATTTACACTTACCTGTGCTTTAGTCTGGAAAGAGATGCTGGTACCCGTTACGAGTAACAACAACAGGATTAACTTTTTCATCTGTTTAATATTTAGATGGTAATTATTTTTACTGTTTTAAGGTAATGGTACCCAGCGCAGTGTTTTGTCCGAGGGCAACCTTTACAGCTGTAACCGTACTATCTTTATAACCTGCAACCGGTGCAAATTTAACCGAGTATGTACCTGCGGCTAAACCACCAACTGTAAATTTACCGCTTAAGGGATCTGCAACAGTACCTACAGTATCAGTGCCGGCAATAACCAATACCTCCGGATGACTGGCTAAAGGCAAAACGGTTCCTGAAATTAGGCCTGTAGTTGCAGCAGCTACCCCACGCACTACCGGTTTTAATAAATACTTACCATTTCCTGTACTTACAATTGATTTAGCTGCATCAAAGTCTAACAACAAAGTGTAGGCAGAACCCTCAACCAAATTAGGGTTTGCAGTTAGTTTCACCTTCCAGCCCGATGTTTGGGCACTTGGTGTTTTAAGCTCTTGCTGAATGCCATTTACCACAATAGTATTTCCGGTTTCATTCAGTACCAGTCTGATTTCTGTAATTTCGCCGGCTGGCATTTCGCCCGAGGCTACTAAAATATCTGGATTGCTTGTACCAATGCGAAAATCGAGGATATCGAATATTCCGGTACTTGCCGCAAAAACATAAGGTTTATCTCCCGATACCAGCACAATTTCTTTTACACTTAAATTAATCTTATCGAAATTACCCGGAGCATCAGTCATTTTAATCTGAACTTTAGTAGTCCCCTCTCCCGATCCATTTTTCTTACAGCCATTAAAAGCAATCATGCCTGCTATTACCAGGACTATCCAAATGCTATTCACAAATTTTGTTTTCATAATGTATAGATTTTATTCCTCAAAGTTGAAAGCCGAAGATGAAACCAACATGAAATTTTAAAATTATTTTTTTCATCTTATTTTCATGTTGGCCATTTACATTTGAAGCAATAAGTGCCATTGTTATGATGGTTTTTGGTAAGAGTTTACCCTCTTGTAGGGTAAACTTTTTTATATTTATAAAATGAAGCGATTTACCTTCCTTTTCTGCCTGGCCTTTCTGATCTGCAGCCACACTTTTGCGTTGCAAAAAGATACATTATCGGCAAGCCTGCTAACAATTAAACAAGATCACGAACAGGAAAACGTAAAGCAAAACAATAAACCAGACCAGAAACAACAGCAGCCAGAACCGGCTAAAATTAAAGAAGTACCAAAAGCCAGAAGGCAGCTAAAACCGATGGCCGTTAAGCCTAATGTAAAAGTTAAACCAATTAAAATTATTAAACCAAAAATTAAAAGACCTTAGGGGATAAATATATGAACATCCGTCTCTTAATTATCTGCTCGTTTTTGGTTACTGCTAAAGTTCAGGCCCAGCAAGATTCGACTAAAGCTACACTTACCCTTGCTACCATGTACAACAGCAATATTAATTATTACGGACAGGTAACAGCCGAAAAATATCCTTATGCTTTATTTAATGCCACATTAAGATTTCCCAGTGGTTTATACTTTACGGGTGGTGGTTATAAACTTTTAAATTATGGTCCGGGCATATCGGAAACAGATTTGGGCATTGGTTACGACCACGATTTTAATGACAAGCTTAGCGCAGGTTTAGCTTACTCTCATTCCTTTTTTCCTGCCAGCTCGCCTTTGCTGCAAGCCTCCAACAGCAATAATATTAATGCTTCTGGAGCCTATATATGGCCCTGGTTTAAAACCGACCTTAGTCTCGATTTTGCATTCGGGAAGCAGCGCGATATATTTCTCAGCTTTGGAAACTCAAAAGAAATTGAGCTAGGCACCATTTTCAACGAAAAAAACTTAATTTCAATAAGCCCGGCCATCGAAATTACCGCTGGTACTACGCGCTTTTACGAAAGTTACATTATCGAAAAAAGCAAAAGGCAAAATTCAAATGGCAATGGGAAAAGCGGTTCGGCACCTGGCATTACCAAGGGGAATACCACCGAGATTGTCGAAAATTCGGTCAATCAATTCAAATTATTGGCCTATAACTTTAAATTCCCCCTAAACTTTAGCCGCGGAAATTTCCTGGCCGAAGCCAGCTATCAGTTTTCTATATTAGGAAACAGCAAAGAAGAAGATGTAAAGCATCAGCAATCTTTTTTTGGCCTTGCAGCTTATTATCAGTTTTAAAATATGAAGGTATTAATCGTAGAAGATGAAAAAACACTGGCTTTTGAGATGGAGAAATTCCTCAAAAAGGCGTTTTTTCTGTGCGATCTTGCCCATAGTTTTAACCAGGGCGTAGAAAAGCTGGAGATTAACCAATATGATTATGTGCTGATCGATTTGGGGTTGCCAGACGGAGATGGTTTCGATTTGCTGCAAAAGGCAAAGAAAAGCAATCCCGATGCGGCCTATATCATCCTTACAGCCCGGGGCAAGCTCGAAGACCGGGTTGCCGGACTGGATATGGGCGCAGACGATTACCTGGCCAAACCTTTTTTCCTGCCCGAGCTCCAATCGCGCATGCAGGCCATTGCCCGGCGAAAATTTAAAGTTTCGGAAGAGCTGCTGCCGCTGGGAAATTTCAATATCGATCTCCAGAAGCGCTTTGTTTTCTTTGAAGAAGAACAGATCGAACTCTCGCGCAAGGAATTTGATTTATTAAGTTATTTGTTACTTCACAAAAACAGGGTGCTTACCCGGATTCAATTAAGCGAACACATCTGGGGAACCTTTACAGACGGAGATTACGATTCCAATTATATTGATGCCCACATTAAAAATATCAGGAAAAAATTAAACATTTACGCCCCAACCGAATGGTTAGAAACAGTAAGGGGTGTTGGCTATAGAATTAAAAAGTAATTGAAACTTTCTACAAAACTTACTTTATTTATTACCGGTTCTAAACTCGCCATTGTAGGACTGTTTATTCTGTTGCTTCCCTTTTTAATTGGGCAGGTTGCTTCCAGTTACACCAATTTTTCGCTCAAAAACCAGCGAAAGAAAGTGATCCAGAACATCAACAACAAAGGTTTGGATTATTATCTCGAAGGCCAGGATAGCTACGGCAGTTATACCATGCTTAAAGATGAGTACATTGCACTCGAAATTGCAGCACCAAACCTTAAGCTGGATACCATCAGGGATACCAGACGTATTGTAGAACAGGATACGCTGGCTTACCGGGTATTAAGCTTTACCTTTACCAAAGGTCAGAAAAATTACCTGCTTGAAATTGGCAAAACCACTGCCAGCATTAACCTCTATAACGATGCATTGCAACGTTTTGCCCTTTACGTACTGATTATTCTGATTGCCCTTAGTATCATCATCGACCTGATATTTACCCGTCGGCTGATTAACCCATTGGGACAAATTATTAAGCTGAGGCTGGCCAACACCCGCTTCCCTTTTAAACGAAACCAGCAAGCCATTAAAACCAATACACACGATTTCAAATACCTCGATCAATCGCTCATTTCCTTAATGAACCAGATTAACGAGGCTTTTGAAAAAGAACGCGAGTTTACCGCCAATGCTTCGCATGAATTTATGACCCCCATCAGTATCTTACAAAACAAGATGGAAAACTTGCTAACGGAGGATATTGAACCAGAAGCAATACAGGAGCATATTGTGGATATGATGAGAACGCTTGAAAGGTTAAAAAAGATTTCGCGCTCACTCCTCCTGATTTCGCGAATAGAAAATGAACAGTTTTCGAAGCAGGAACAAATAGAACCACTCAAACTGATTAACGAAATTGTGGAGGAAATAGGCCATCGTTTAGAAGAAAAAAACATTCGCATGGACATTGATCTCAAGCACAACAAAACGCTTAATCAAATGAACCACGACCTGCTGTTTCAACTGTTTTACAATTTAATTAATAATGCAATTAAGTTTAACCAGGAAAACGGACACATCCGTATTGCCGATCATTTTGAAAAAGGCAAATACATTATCCAGGTAAACAACAGCGGGCAAGGCATACAAACCTCAGAAATTCCGTTCATTTTTGACCGTTTCAAAAAAACAGGTCATGCAGAAAACACGGGCTACGGCCTTGGGCTTGCCATTGTAAAAAGCATTGCCAGTTATTTAAACCTGAGCATTGCAGTTACATCGATACCCGGGCAGGAAACGAGTTTCAATATCACGTTTCATAATTAATAGCAATAGCCATTCGCAATGCCTGTTGCTGAGGTTTAATCGCCCAATACCAAATTCTGTTTCTGGTTGAGCAGCATCTTTTTTAATACATCATAATCGATATCCTGTACGGCTTTACCCCCATCAATAGCCAGAGCCGCGGCGGTTGCTGCCGATTCGCCCAATATCATAAATACAGGCTCCATTCGTACCGAACCATAAGCAATGTGCGAAGCAGATAAACATACCGGTACCAAAAGATTCTGACATTCTTTTTTAGCTGGCACAATAGACTGGTAGGCAATGCTATAAGGTTTTGGTGCCTTTACGCCGATATCACCTTCATTCTGAACAAAGCCTTCGGCTGTAACGTAACGCTGAACATTATGCGAATCGAGCGAATAAGAGCCCATCCCCACGGGATTGGGAACAGTTTTTTTGCCTAGTACTTCATTTTCGGTCATTACAAAATCGCTGATCATTCTTCTGGCTTCGCGCACATAAAGCTGGTATGGCCAGTTGTTGTTATCTTTAAACTCGTCTTTTGCCAATCCCCAGTTTTTTAACTGTTCTCTGATTTGCAGGGGCATACGTTGATCGTTAGCCATAAAATACATCAGGCCTTTCTGGTAATCTTCGTGTGCTTTAATAATCTGCTTCCTTTTTTCGTACGAAGCTTCCGGATAGTCGTAATTCATCCCGATAAAGTCGGTACTGAAGGGGCCATGATTATTGGTATCTGTTTTGCGGTTGGGAATCGGATCGTATTTATTAAAAAGCTCATTCCAGCCAGCGTTAAAGACCCTTAACAGCAATTCGTATTCCATCGGATTGTAATGATCGGGTTTGGGGAAAGCAATCCTGTTTTCGGGTTTATCGGTTAAGCACATCCGGTAACAATAGGCCTGTATTTTCTGATCGGCTGTACCATTCTCTCCCGGCAGGTTAGTAGAAATACCATTTAAAAGTCCGCTGTTTTTATCGCCGGCAACACGGTATGGATCTATTTTATTTTTGAAATGATGGCCATGCTGAAAAACAAGTGCCTGCACGCCGTTCCATTGTTCTGAATAGGTATTATTGGCTTCCCTTCCTACGTGATAAGTTACTTTAGCTGCTGCCATTAAATCACCTTCATAACTGGCATCTATAAATACTTTGGCAGCAAACTTTTTCCCAGATAGTGTAGTGAGTTTAATAATCTTTCCTGCTTTCATCTCCAGTCCTGATTTTCTGTCCAGCCACTCATTCCGGTAAATTTTCAGGTGATTTTCCTTAACCATTTCTTCCATAATCTGCTCTGCTACATGAGGCTCAAAAACCCACATCGTCCGTTCCTTACCATCAATGGCCGGCGTGCCCTGACCTTTATTGCCATAAGCAGCTTTTGCCTGCCAGTTCCATGCACTGGCTTTTTGATAATGCTGGTAAACCCTGGCATAAAATGTTCGGGCCAGCCCACCAATAACCGATTTGTCGCCGGTATCGGTAAAGCCCAAACCAGATGAAGAAAGTCCTCCCAGGTGCGTATCAGGAGAAACAACCAGTACACTTTTACCCAGCTTGGCGGCTTGTACCGCGGCAATAATTCCGGCTGAGGTTCCGCCGTAAATAACGATATCTGCTTGGTACTCCCGGGCTTTCTGCTGCGCAAATGAGAATAATGTACAGTGGAATAAAAATATACCGGCTAAAATTTTTCTGATCATGGGTTTATAAAAGGTTAGGTTTACGCTAATCCAGCGGGTTTAACGTTTTAGCTAAGATAGTTATCCAGATAACAAAAAACAGTTATACTGCTATTTTTCATAACTTTATGTAAATGGTTGCAAATATGGCAGGCTAAATAACTCATGATCATGAAAACACTAAAACCTGAGGAGGCTTTTGATAAATCGGCAAAAATATATGCCCAGAAGTTTATGAATGTTAGCTTGTATGCCGAACCGTTTAAAGTGTTTTGCGCTAACATTAAGGCCGAAGATGCCAGTATATTGGATATCGCCTGTGGTCCCGGAAACATTAGCAAATATTTGCTTGAACTGAAACCTGCTTACCGGATTTTAGGAATCGATCTTTCGCCAAATATGCTCGAAATTGCCCAAATCAACAATCCAACAGCGCAATTTCTGCTCATGGATTGCCGTGAAATTGCTGCGCTTGAACAAAAATTTGACGGCATTACCTGTGGCTTTTGCCTGCCCTACTTAACACCCGAAGAAGCTATCGATTTGATTGTAAATGTATCGGCATTATTAAATCCAGGTGGTGTTTTCTATTTAAGCACCATGGAGGAAGATGAAAACAACAAATCCAGGCACCAAATATCAAGTACCGGCGACCGCGTGTTCGTACATTATCATCGCGAAGACTATTTATCACAAGCCCTAAGTCAAAGCGGGTTCGAAACCCTCAGCATAGAACGCTATAGCGCTCCTGATAAAGATGGACTAATCATTACCGATCTCGTTTTCGTTTGTAAACTTAAGTAAGTTTTATTTTTTACTGCCCGATTCATCACCATAACACCTCACATTACAACCCGCCATTAAAAAACACCTTAAAAGCTATTGTATTTTTGCACTATTTTAACCTGCAAACAAAAAATCTATTGCCTTTTGCATCAAAACTTCCCGCCTTTAACAAAAACAATACAAAGCACGCCAAAAACAGTCGTCAAAAGTTAAAGTAAATTAATATTGGGTTTATATAGGCCCTCTAGCTTTGCGCCATTGTAAAGGAACCACAGAAACTTGCTAAAACGCTTTAGTTTCAAAACTAATTATTAAGCTAATGAAAAAAAACTTAACAGCCATGCTGAGGGCAGTGCTGTTTGCTTCGGCAACTGCATTACTTACCACAGCACCCGGCGCACCTGCCATAGCCATGGCGAATCTACCCAATCTTCCTGCTGCTTTAAAAAACCAGGAGCAAGGAACAATTAGTGGTAAGGTGGTTGATGAGAAGGGCGATCCCCTTCCTGGCGCCAGCATTCTTGTAAAAGAATTAGACAAAGTTGTGCAAAGCAATCCGGATGGAAGCTTTAAATTAAGTGTTCCGACAGGCACTTACACCATCCAGATCAGTTTTATCTCTTATACCACGGTTACTTTGGGTAAAGTGCAGGTAAAAACAACCGAAAATGCGCCCTTAAATGTAACCCTAAAGGGCGAATCGGGAAGTTTAAACGAGGTGCTAGTTGTAGGTTATGGAACCCAGAAAAGGGAAAACGCCACGGGTGCTGTAGATCAGATTACTGCTAAAAAACTGGAAAACAGACCCATTACCAACCTTACACAAGGTTTACAAGGCTTACTTCCCAACCTGAATTTGAAAATGATGGACGGAAAGCCTACACAATCGCCAAGTTACAATATCCGTGGTACCACTTCAATCGGGCAAGGTGGTAGTGCTTTAATCCTGATTGATGGATTTGAAGGCGATCCAAGCTTACTCAACCCCAACGATGTAGAAAGTGTTTCCATTCTTAAAGATGCAGCCTCGGCAGCTATCTATGGTGCTAGAGGAGTATTTGGTGTGGTGCTTATTACCACTAAAAAAGCCGAAAAAGGCCGTACCAACGTAGCTTTCTCAACCAACTACGCCATTAAAAACCCCTTACAGGTTCCTGATTTTGTAACCGATGGCTATACCTGGGCAAAGATGTTTGCAGAGGCATTTGTAAACGGTGATGGTGCTTTTCCGCAGAATGCCAATAAAACACAGAAATTTTCACAGGCTTATCTCGATGAATTTAAAAAAAGGGCAGAATCTGGTCAGCCTTACAACCAGATTGAAGTAAACCCCACCACAGGCGAGTACACTTATTATGGAAGTACCGATTACTATGCCGAATTGTACAAAAAAAATACAGCAGCTACAGAAAACAACCTTTCGGTAAGTGGTGGCAGCGATAGAGCATCGTTTCTGGTATCGGGGCGTTTCCTTAATCAGGATGGACTGTTTAAGCACAATAGTGATGATTACGACATGAAAAACATCCGTGCGAGAGGCTCGGTTCAGGTTTTCCCGTGGTTAAGCATTGAAAATAACGCCGATTACTCGGTGATGAATTACCACAACCCGATCAATGTTGGTGAGGGAGGTGGAATCTGGAGAAATATTGCCGACGAGGGTAAACCTACCATGCCGATTTTCAACCCGGATGGTTCATTAACCTTTGCTGCAGCATATACTGTGGGCGATTTTATTTATGGAAAAAACGGCATCGATACCCGTCGTCAGGTTTTTAGGAATATAACGGGTTTAAGAACCAATTTCTTTAATAACAAGTTTAGGGTAAACGCCGATTTTACTTTCCGTAATACCAATAACAACATTGAGCAGAAAAGAGTTCAGGTTCCCTACAGCAATACCCGTGGGGTTACCGCCTTTGTTGGTACCACCACCAACGATCTTTTGTTCGACCAGCGCGAAACCCAGTATCTGGCAACCAACATTTACGCCGAATACGAAAACAGGTTTGGTACCGACCATTACCTCAAAGCTATGGCGGGCTACAACTACGAACAATCTACCTATAACCGTATTGCGGTGCAACGAAACGGTATTATTTTCGAAGATGCAACAGATTTAAACCTGGCACTCGGCCAGTCTATCACTACCGGCGGTGGTTACGAGCAATGGGCCATCCTGGGTGGTTTCTCGAGGTTAAATTATGCTTTTAAAGACCGTTACCTTTTAGAGGTTAATGCCCGTTACGATGGCTCTTCTAAATTCCCTGCCGATCAGCGCTATGGCTTCTTCCCTTCTGTTTCGGCCGGATGGAGAATTAACAAAGAACCATTCTGGGGAGTTTCTGATAAGCTGATTTCAGATTTAAAATTAAGGGCCTCATATGGTTCGCTTGGAAACGGTAACATCGCATCTTATGCCTTTCAGGAAATCTTTAACATCAGCCAGTCGGGCGTTATCTTAAATGGCGTAAGGCCACAAACCACGCGCATCCCGAACGTACTTCCCGATGGATTAACCTGGGAAACTTCGACCACCACCAACTTTGGTCTTGATTTAACCATGCTTTCGGGCAGGCTGAGCTTTACCGGCGATGCATACATCCGCAAAACGACTGACATGTTTACCTTTGGTTTAACGCCACCTGCCGTTTTTGGAGCCGATGTACCCAAAGGGAACTACGCCAACCTAACAACCCGTGGCTGGGAGCTTTCGTTAACCTGGAACGATAAAATAGGAAAATCGAAACCTTTCAATTACAACGTAAGATTGACCTTATCGGATAGCAAAACCAAAATAGACAAGTACAATAACCCAGATAAATTGCTAAGCGATTATTACGAAGGGCAAACGCTGGGCGAAATATGGGGCTACGAAACCGAAGGTTTCTTTATCGATGATGCAGACATTGCTTCGCATGCCAGGCAAGACCCGCAAATGAGGGCCTCGCCTACTGGCAAATGGTTCCCGGGCGATATTAAGCTAAAAGACCTCAACGGCGATGGTTTTATCAATGTGGGCGAAAACAAAGTAGGCAAATCGGGTGACCGGAGAATTATCGGAAATTCTGCTCCGAGATACCTGTATGGTGTAAGCCTTGGTGCCGACTGGCATAACTTTTCTTTCTCTGTTTTCTTTCAGGGAGTTGGCAAACAGCAATGGTACCCAAGCACCGAAACAGAAATGTTTTGGGGTCAGTACAACAGGCCATACAACAATATACCAACCTTCCATTTGGGCAACATGTGGACACCAGACAATACCGACGCCTATTTCCCGAGAACCATGTCGAGGGCAGCATCAAGCAATACCAACCGTACATTGGGTGTGGCGCAAACCCGTTACCTGCAAAATGTGGCCTATCTCCGCATGAAAAACCTGCAATTTGGTTATTCATTGCCGGGCAAATGGATAAACCGCATTGGTGTGCGCAGTGCCAAAATATTTTTCTCGGGCGAGAACCTGTTTACCTATTCGCCGATGTACAAAATAGTTAAACATACTATCGATGTTGAAAATGCTGTGCCTTCCGATCAGGATTTGAACGCTGGCAGTACAAACGGAGATGGTTACAATTATCCTTTGATGAAGAGCTACTCTCTGGGATTGAACATTGGATTATAAATAGCTTGATAAAAAAGAAGATGAAAAAACATTATATCTATATTTTACTGGCCTGCCTGGCTTTGGCAGCCTGCAAAAAACTTGATCAAAAGCCTGAATCAAGTGCAACAAAGGATGCCGTTTTCGGAACAGAAAACGGGCTTAAACTCTATACCAACTCGTTTTACGGATTAGATTTCCTGCCAAAGAATTCAACCAGTCAGGATGCCATGTCTGATTACCTGGCTGTAAAATCTGTGCCTGATTTTATCCGCGAGGGCGGCTTTGCGGCCAATAACAGCTCTGGCTGGACCTGGAGAGACCTCAGAAACATCAATTACTTTATAGAAAACTGCAATAATCCAGCTGTTCCGGTAGCGATACGCAACAACTACCTCGGTATTGCCCGTTATTTCAGGGCTTACTTCTACATGGAAAAGGTGAAACGTTTTGGAGATGTGCCCTGGATTGGAAAACCACTGAATATCGATGACCCGGCATTAAACGCGGGCAGAGACAAGCGCGAACTGGTTATGGATTCGGTACTGGCCGACATTAATTTTGCATGTGCAAATATTACCACTACCAACGATGCCAGCCGTACAACCATTACCAAATGGGTAGCTTATGCCTTTAAATCGAGGTTATGTCTTTTTGAAGGAACTTTCCGTAAATACCATACCGATTTAAGCCTTTCGGCCACAGCCGGCAAATGGCTCGAAGATGCTGCATCAGCTGCTGATGAAATTATAAAAAAAGGAGGTTATTCCTTAAATACAGCTGGTGGCGCCGGTGTTTCATACCGTCAGGTATTTACCAGTAACACACCAATGGCAAACGAGGTTTTACAAGCTGCCGTGGCCGACATCAATCTTGGCGTACTCAATGAGGCCAACTGGTGGTGGACGAGTGGAACCTACGGTGCGAAAGCAAGCTTTACCCGCACTTTCATCAATACTTATTTAAAGCTTGACGGAACACCTTACACAAACGATCCGGCCTATAAAACCATGTTGTTTAAAGATGAGGTTAAAAACAGAGACCTGAGATTGAAGCAAACTATTCGCTTGGGCGATTATAAGCGCATTAGCAGTGGCCAGCAGGTACCGGCACCTCCTGTTTTCTCTTACACCTTTACCGGATATCAGCCTATTAAATGGACATTGGATGATATTTATTTTGATGCAGGTGCTTTAAATACCAATGCGATTTCTTTATTCCGCTATGCTGAAGTATTATTAAACTATGCAGAAGCAAAGGCCGAACTGGGTACTTTAAGTGACGCAGACTGGGCGCTTACCATAGGTGCACTCAGGTCAAGAGCAGGCATTACAGGTGGATTAACCACTAAACCTACTGTAGCAGATCCATACTTAGTAACCAACTATTTCCCGGGGATATCTGATGCCACTTTACTTGAAATCAGAAGAGAGCGCGGCATTGAACTGAGTCTGGAAGGTTTGCGCTTTGCTGATTTGCTCCGCTGGAAACGCGGACCTTTAATGGAGCAGGAATGGAATGGTTTTTATGTACCAACATTAAATACTCCTATGGATTTGAATGAAGACGGAATCCTTGATGTTGCCTTTTATCAGGGAACACGTCCATCGCCGGCAGTTTCGGGTGTAACTTATGTAGATGTTTCGGCCAATATTGGTGCAGCAGTAAATTCTCAGCTACTTAAAAATGGTAGTTCGGGCGAGTTAACCTGGATGAAAGAAATTCCTCGTAAGTGGAATGAGCGCAACTATTATTACCCGATCCCATTAGCCGATCTTCAAAAAAACCCGAATCTTAAACAAAACAAGGGCTGGGAATAAGTTTCCGGTCTATTTAAATCACAAACAGATGAAAATAAAAATATGGCTCGTTGCAACGCTGTTCTCTTTAGTATCCATTGGGCTTAAAGCTCAGCAAATAACCATCGGCACTTTCAATATCCGCTACGATAATCCCCGCGATTCAGGTAATCTCTGGGTTGATCGTGCGCCCATCGTTTCGAATTTAATCCGCTTTCATGGATTTGATATCCTTGGTATACAGGAAGGTTTGAAAAACCAGCTTGACGATATTAGCGCCGCCTTACCAGAATATGCGCGGTACGGAAAAGGCCGCGATGACGGAAAAGAGGCCGGAGAGCATTCAGCAATTTATTACAAAAAAGACCGGTTTAAACTGCTAAAAGGTGGTGATTTCTGGTTATCAGAAACACCAGATGTACCTGGCAAAGGCTGGGACGTAACCTGTTGCAACAGAATTTGCAGCTGGGTTTATCTGGAAGATCTGAAAACCAAAAAACAATTCTACGCCTTTAATGTGCATTACGACCACCAGGGGGTAATTGCCCGCCGCGAAAGCAGTAAAATGATTTTGAAAAAGATAACTGAAATAGCCGGCAATAAACGGGTTTGTTAACCGGCGACTTTAACGGCGGCAGAGACAGCGAATGGTACAAAACCATAGCCACATCCGAACAATTGGTTGATGTGCATAGCAAGGTGAAATTCCCTTATGCCAATAACTCATCATCCAATGGTTTTAGAATCCCGCGCGGCAATTCTGTTATCGACCATATTTTTATGAGCGGCCAGTTTACGGCCAGCAAATGGGCCATTTTAACAGATACTTACTTCGGAAAGTTCCCTTCTGATCATTTCCCGGTTTTAGCGGAAGTGCAGCTGAAGTAATAGATGCTTTATTGACCTGAAAGAACCTCACTGCAAAAATCAGTGGGGTTCTTTTTTTACAGGCATTTTTCTGATGGCTATTTTAAGATAAACTGCCTCATCCATTTGCCTGAAATGATTACATTAGCATAATGAAAACGCCAACTACTAAAAAACGCACTCAGCTATTGCTCACCTTATCGTTTTGGGTTATTTACAACAGCTTTGCCATTGCACAGTCTCCAACCCAAAAAACATACACTATACCATTTAAGCTAACCAGCCAAAACAATATTGCCATCAGCGCCCTTATTAACGGCCAGGATACCGTTTCACTCATGTTCCATACCGCTGCAAATTCGCTTACACTTACCAGCGAGGCCATAACAAAGATGAAAAGTCTGCGTTTTGAAGGTGCTGATACCGTAAAAAGCTGGGGCGGTGGCGAAAACAGTTCGCGTTACAGCAAAGACAACCTGCTGCAGATTGGAAAAACCAAATGGGAACATATTCCATTATGGGAAAACCTGAATTCTGGCCCCGGAACCGGTGGTAAATTCGGCCCTGAACTTTTTGCAGGTCAGGTTATCGATATTGATTTTGACCGAAAAATCATCACCATCAGCAGCAGTTTACCGGCAAAATTAAAAAGCTATACCAGGCTAGAGGCGAAATACGAAGACGATATGATGTTCATTAACGCCAGTTGTAAAATTGGCACAGAACTGCTTAGCCTACCTTTTCTGGTCCATTCGGGATATGCAGGTGCAGTACTTTTTGATGATAGCTTTACCAATAACAACCAGCTGGATCAAAAACTCAAAATCATTAGTGAAAAAGACCTGAAAGATTCTTTTGGAAATATACTTACCGTAAAAAAGGCCGTATTGCCAGGTTTATTGCTGGGCCAAAACAAGTTGGATTCAATACCAGCCGGATTTTTTAAAGGTGCCATAGGCCGGCAAAAAATGAGCATAATAGGCGGTGAGTTACTCAAACGGTTCAATATTGTAATCAGTGCCGATCGTAAAGCGGTTTACTTTAAACCCAATGGCCTTTTCAAGTTGCCTTATCCGGCAGGCTAAGCAGCTCAAACTTATTGTCGCTTAGCTAAAAAACAGTAGCTATAAAAAAAACCGCTCCAGTGAAAACTCACTGGAGCAGACAAAATTTGTTTCAATCGAGTGAGGCGATTGTGTTTCAAAGATAGTAGCTCCTTCCTCATTTCAACATCCTGCAGCTACATTGTAGCGTATATTGTATAAAGCAATACAACATTATACAGCTGCCAGTGAAGTAATGTGCAGGCTTATACAGTAAGCTGTACCCCGATCATTTATTTCAAACTAACCATAGCCAGCATCTCCCCTTTTTCGAGTTCACGGGCAGTGTAATACAGGCTGAGCTTGTTTTTACCACTTTTCTTTTCTGCCAGGCGCAAGTCTTTTACCAAAATGGTCATCTGGCCTGCATCGGTAAAACTCCATTGGTGCAATATTGTACCGGCTTCATCTTTAAGTGCAATACCTCTTCCGGTACCTGTGCCATTATCCAGGCGACAGTGTTTGTAAACAATGCGCAGCTGATCTGTTTCTTTAGCCTTATCCAGGTTTAGTACCCGTAAATTAAGCGGCTGATTGATGTACTGTTTGAGTACCGATTTGTTATTGAGGAATATCTCATAACCATCTAACCCAAACCTGGTGGTGAAACTTAAACTTCCCAGTGCAACAACCAGGAAAGCACAAACTAATAACTTTTTCATATCGTTTATTTTTTGATTTAAAACCAAGTTAGGTGTTCAGCAAACACAGCTAAAAAATAGTAGAGTAACGACCAATCTAATCGACAAGCGTATTTTTATGCGTATCTTCCTCTATTATTTAAGTCGTTTGTCGACATTTATTTGCCAGACCAACGTTTTTAAGTTCCTTTGGGCATGAACCGATTTTTAAATAAAAAAAACCTGATTTACTGTGCTTACTGGATACTGGTTACCGGTTTTTTCCTGTATGAGAAAAAGTATTTGCTCTATAAAGCCAATATGTCTTATTTTTTGGCTTGCGTAAGTGTTAGGGTCTTCCTGCTGATCGTTATTGCTTACCTTAATTTACACATTTTTTTGCCCAAATACCTCACAAAAAAGCGATATGGTGCTTATGCAGCCGCCATTTTACTTTCGGTGCTGGCTTACCTCATTATACAAAGCCTTTACGATTGGTATTTATACGGTTATATTGTTGGTCCGCTGTATCGCAGCAACATGTACGAATCGCTCTCCTATAACTTTTTCAGTACGTTATGGTACCTGGGGCTTATGCTTGCCCTTAAATTAAGTATCGATTGGTACAGTCAGCAATTGTTCATCCAACGCATTACAGTTGAGAAATTAAATGCCGAAGTAGATTTTTTACGTGCTCAGGTAAACCCTCACTTTTTATTTAACATTCTCAATAACCTTTACGCCCTTACGCTTAAAAAATCGGAGCTGGCACCAGATGTGGTACTGAAGCTATCATCCATGATGGAATATATGCTCTACGATAGCAATGATGACAGAGTACTGCTTGATAAGGAACTGGAGTATTTGCAAAATTATGTAGAGCTGGAACGGCTGCGTTTTGGCACAGAAGCCACAATAACATTTAGCGCAGCTAAAATACCTCCCGGACTAACCATTGCCCCGCTGCTATTATTGCCCATGGTAGAAAATGCTTTTAAACATGGATTGAGCAGGCAAACAACCCATAGCGAACTGCATATTGCGATTGCATTTAAAGACACTGTTTTAACTGTAAAGGTAGAAAATACTAAACCACTAACGCCTGCATTGCCATCCAAAGGTGGCATTGGTCTCAGCAACCTGCGCAAACGCCTCGAACTGTTATACCCGGGCAAACATGATTTACAGCTCCTGGATGAGCAAAGCCGTTTTAGTGCACTATTGATAATCGAACTGTGATGGAAACGCTATTGAAAATTGCTGTAGTAGACGATGAACCGCTGGCCCGCGAAGTACTGGAAGGCTATTTAAAAAGAATGCCTGGTATTGGGCAAGTGCTGCTTTTCCCTAACGCTATGGCTGCCTTAACAGGATTAAAAGGCGCGGGAACCCAGCTTTTGTTACTGGATATCGAAATGCCTGAAATGAGTGGAATCGAGTTCCTGAAGCGGTTGCCTAACCCGCCTTTGACCATTTTTACCACAGCTTACCGCAACTATGCTTTTGAAGGTTATGAACTGGGCGTTATCGATTTTTTATTGAAACCTATTGCATTTAACCGGTTTGAACAAGCCATAACCAAAGCCCGCGAACTTCTGGCCCTTAAAGAACATAGCCATTTGGAAGAAAATCATGAAAATATCAATGATTTTATTTTTGTTAAAAGCGGTGTGCAACGCATTAAACTCCAGTTCAGTGATGTAACGCATATCCAGGGTTTAAAAGATTACGCCATCATCCACACGCCTGCTAAAAAAATCCTGCTTAAGGGATCGATCAAAGCGATGCAAGATCTTTTTCCATCCGGGCGCTTCTTACGCGTGCACAAATCTTTTATCGTTAACCTGCAAAAAGTGCAGCAACTCGATCGCAACAGTATTTTCTTAAACGGTCAGCAAATTCCTATCGGCCGTAACTTTCGAGAGGATCTGGAAAAACACCTTAAAACCTCTTAGAAAATGGTAATACCAACCTCCGGGGAGATAGCCTTGCTGAATACCAAAAACACGCAAAAACCATTTACCAAAGCTGTCGCATCATCCCACTAAACTTGTCATAATGATTACATCCTGTCCGGTATTTTTTTAGCGAAATTTACACTCAACAAAAACAGCGCTTATGAGAAAAATAATTGTGTTGGCCATGATGAGCCTGGATGGTGTAATGCAGGCTCCGGGCGGACCAGCGGAAGATACATCCAACGGTTTTAAGTATGGAGGCTGGGCCATGCGCTATAACGACGAGCTTAGTGGTCTTGAAGTTAAAAAAGAGCTTGAGCAGCCCGCAGATTATTTTCTGGGAAGAAAAACATTTGACATCTGGGAAAATTACTGGCCACATCATGGCGACTTCTGGCCTCGTATCAATAGCGGTACTAAATACGTGATAACAGGTACCAGGAAAGAATCGGATTGGGAAAACACCGAATTTATCGAAAGCCTGGATGATATCAGAAAAATTAAAAACTCAAAGGGTGCCGATATTCAGGTATGGGGCAGCAGCCAATTGGTTCAGCTATTATTTAAGCATGATCTGGTTGATGAGCTCCGGCTCAAAATCTATCCGCTTATACTGGGTGAAGGAAAAAAATTATTTGATAGCGGACTGCCTGCCACCTTTACATTAACAGAAAGTAAAACAACCAGCAAAGGCATTATTCTGGCCAATTATAACAGAGCAGAAGAACAACTGCAGGCTGGTTAACAGTTAAGATAATAATAATCGATTCTATCAATCGGCACAAAAGCTGTCAGGCGGCAGAATCGATTATAGGGTTATCTTTAATGCTGTTTTATACAGCAGACTTCGCGTTATATTGTTCGTCTGTAACTTTTTCCAGCCAATCTACCACTTTTCCATCGAGGTTTTCCTGAATGGCAATATGTGTCATACCAACACTGGCAGATGCGCCATGCCAATGCTTTTCGTTGGCTTCAAACCAAATTACATCGCCTGGAAATACCGTTTCTACCGGGCCTCCTTCCCGCTGAACCCAGCCACAACCGGCAGTAACAATTAAGGTTTGCCCGAGCGGATGCGTATGCCAGGCCGTTCTTGCACCCGGTTCGAAGGTAACACTTGCTGCCACGCCCCGTCTCGAATCATTTGCATCAAATAAGGAATCAATCCTTACTGCTCCGGTAAACCAATCCTGCGGACCTTTAACCGATGCTTTCGAACCTACTCTTGTAATTTCCATATGCTTTTATTTAAATTAATAATGCTTAAAGTTTGTCAGATGATGCTTCATGCTTCGAAAACACAATACTTACCAAAACCCCGGCGAGGATCAGTACTCCCCCAATCAGCAAGGCATAGGTTAGCTTTTCGCCAAAAAGTGTTACACTAATTGTTACGGCTACCACCGGCTCTAATGCGCCAAGAATGGCTGTTGGCGTTGAGCCGATATACCCGATAGCATATACCAGTGTAGTAATGGAAATAACCGAAGTAACGAGCCCAAATAACGAAATATGAAATAAAATATCTAAATCGGGTATCAGCAGCGATTCTTTTGCAACAAGAGATTTAACCAGATAATACAGTGAAGAAAAAAGCAGGGAATAAAAAGTGATTTTAACCCCTGATGCTTTAATATTCGATTTGTTTACCATAACAATATACAGCGCATAAGCCAGCGCACTGCCTAAAGCCAGGCTAAGCCCCGCAAAATTAACACCGGCTGCTGAGGCTCCGCTTAACAGGTACACTCCGGCTAAGGTGATCACCATCGAAAGCAACATCACTGTACTGATCTTTTCCTTAAAAAAAACAGCCAGGATAATGGCCACCATTACAGGAAAAACAAAAAGGATGGTTGAGGCAATCCCCGCCGATAAATAGTCGTAAGCCAGAAAGAGGGAATCAGAGCTCAGGCTAAACAATATGCCCAGCATCAGAAATATGCCAATTTCCTTCGGGGTTGATTTTAAATGTTCCTTTTTATACCGCAACAGGATTAACATGATCCCAGCAGAAATAAAAAACCGGTAAAAAAGGGTTACATCCATCGAAAAATTCATGGCCTTTAAGGGCAGGATAAAAAGTGGTATTAAACCATAAGTTACCGCCGATACCAGCGCACATATATATCCTTTTATCTTCACAGCCTCCATACGATGTTAACGAAAATTCTTTAAACCGGCCAAAGGTACTCCTTTTCTATTAATCCCGTCAAATGCAATACTGCTACTGTTTTCCCGGTAAAACCGGCACAAAACAAAAAGCGATTGTCTCCATCCGGAAACAACCGCTTATTAACTAAAACCTATTTCAGTCACCTTAAATGACTTACAAAAAAACAAATAGGGGTTTTCCCTAGATACCAACCCTTTCGGGCTAATTATTTTAATACCTTTTAGGTAAATTAATCTGCCTGCAATACCCAAAGGTTTTCGAGCATCTCATCAGTCATTCCTTTTAAATCGTAAGCTGGTTTCCAGCCCCAGTCTTTTCTTGCTGCACTATCATCAATACTTGATGGCCAGCTATCGGCTATGGCCTGGCGGAAATCGGGTGCATAATTGACCACAAATTCGGGCACATGGCTTTTAATTTCAGCTGCCAGTTCTTTCGGGGTAAAGCTCAATGCGCCCAGGTTATAAGCCGTGCGGATGTGAACATTTTCTGCCGGAGCATCCATTAACTGCAGGGTAGCGTTAATTGCATCTTCCATAAACATCATGGGTAATGCTGTTTCTTCGCTCAAAAAGCAGGTATATGGTTTGCCTTGCACTGCATGGTGGAAAATATCAACCGCATAATCGGTAGTACCACCACCTGGGGCACCGGTATAACTAATTAATCCGGGATAACGCAAACTGCGCACATCCAGACCGTGTTTTTCAAAATAGTATTTGCACCAATGCTCTCCTGCGGCCTTACTGATTCCGTATACGGTAGATGGCTCGGTAACACCTTGCTGAGGGCAGTTAATTTTCTCCGAATCTGGTCCGAAAATAGCAATACTGCTTGGCCAGAAAACTTTATTTATTTTATGTTTTACCGAAAGATCCAATATACTTAACAGGCTGTTCATGTTAAGGTCCCATGCCATTGTTGGGTTGCTTTCTCCTTTTGCCGATAGTACTGCAGCAAGGTGATAAATCTGGGTAATTTTCTGATCAACAATTAAAGCTTCAAGAGCCTGGGCATCCAAAACATTCAGCTTAACATAAGGCGCAGTATCAGCCGGCAAGTTCTCTTGCGGAAGGATATCAGCAGCAATTACATTATCATGTCCGTTTTTCTCTCTTAGGGCAACCAACAGCTCTTTCCCAATCTGCCCACAGGCTCCGATCACTAATATTGTTTCTTTATTCATATTCTTTTTTGAAATTCAAGGACTTGCATACAGGTGGTGAGGAGCCAGCTGCAGGCTTGTTTATTTTAGTTTTTGATAACACAAAATTGGAAAGAGTTGGACAGAATTCCTTGTGTTTGATTTTAGTTCGAAGATTATTCGAGATGCGATAGCAAAAGCCAAACATAATTTTGAGCCCGGATAGTCGTTAAACCAAATTCCAAATAATGTTTCCGGAATTGGGAGTTAACAATAAACTTATTATGTTTGCAATGCCGGAAGCTCAATCGGCAATATCAATTTACCTGATTATTTACTGCAAATTAAATAGCTAAAAAGACCTGCGCATGCACGACGATATTTTGGATAAGCTGGATTACGAGATTTTATCGCTGTTGCAAACGCAAGGCGATTTAAACTATAAGGAACTCGCTTACAAACTTCACAAATCG
Source organism: Sphingobacteriaceae bacterium (assembly GCA_965284455.1). Taxonomy (GTDB): domain Bacteria; phylum Bacteroidota; class Bacteroidia; order Sphingobacteriales; family Sphingobacteriaceae; genus Pedobacter. Next base: position 1,138,277 of record OZ260086.1, on the reverse strand, counting down.
CCAAGCACTATTTACGAGCGGATTAACCGCATGCGCGAACGTGGTTTTATAGCCGGTAACATCACCATCATTAATCGCGAAAAATTTAAAGAGCTGATGGTTTCTTACTCGCACGTTACCCTCAGAGACCATAGCAGCAATGCCCTCACCAATTTCCAGGAAAAAGTAGCTGTATTTCCGCAGGTGCTGGAGTGCTACCACACCACCGGCGATTACGATTTTCTGCTTAAAATTGTGGTTAGAGACATGCAGGAATACACCCGGTTTATTACCAGAGACCTGATGACACTCGAAAATGTGCTCAAATCGCACAGCAGTTTTGTGGTAAACGAAGTTAAACGCGACCTGGCCTACCCGCTCGAATCGAGGTGATTTTGTTTTAATTGGTTAACTGGTTAATTGTTTGATTGTTAGCAGGGTGCCAAAACTGGTACAAGTCTTAGTGTATCCGTAGTTAATTGTTAAATTGCTTAATTGTTGGCAGGTTGCTAAACTGGAGCAAGTTTTAAAGATGTTATGCTGAGCGCAGCGAAGTATTTCCTTAATAGATTGCTTCACCCTATCCCACCAGCCACCCTTCGGTTCGCAATGACGACAAACCATAGATCGATCACCACCTCAGACACCTAAGTACACCCAAGGTATTTGATTACAGGAAAGCAGGAAATCAAAAACAGTGGTCATTCTACTATTCCCCCTCCACCTGACTAAAAAAGCCGACCATCTGTGCTAAAGCATCGGCTGAATGCATAAGTTCAGTATTCACCAGCGTTTCCTGAGTCGCTATTGCAGCCCTTTCAATCATTTGTTTTTCAAAATGCGCTATCGCTGTTTTAATATCGGTGAAAGTATTGCCGGTTAAACAGGCTGCGAGTTCAAAGGCATCGCCAATCATAGTCAGGTTTTCCTGTGTTTGCCAGCTTTGATCGAATGGAAAATAATACTGGGGCCGCGGTATAAAATTCACCTCGTTGCTGGTAAAAAGCTCCTGCCATTCGTCGCTCCAGCCGGTGTAAGCGGTTTTAAACCAGGCAAGCACCTGTTCCTTATTTTTAAAATCTATAGTATTTTGGTTAAGCCAGTTCTGCGGCACCTTGAAACTTGCCACAAACATCATCGAGCCATCGCCCTTTGTTCCGTACATCAGCGTTTGTTCATCGCCAAAAGCCATCACTTTTCCATCTTTTGATAACTGAAAAAGCTTGGGTGCATTTTCTGCTGCATGGTAAATATTGCCTTCAACCAGGATTACGCCCGAATAAACAGCCTTTTCGGTACTTAAATACGGTCGGACTTTTGAATTTGCGCCATCGGCAGCGATTACCAGATCGGCATAGGCACTGCTTCCGTTGCCGAACTGCAGCAACCAACCGCTTCCTTCTCTTTGCATAACCGCAAACTGACTATCCCAAACAACTGTACCGGGTTTGAGCGCGTTCAACAGGATATTGCGCAAGGGTGCACGGTCTATTTCGGGCCTGTTTTCTGCAATCGTTTTATCGAAATTGTGGTTATCAAATTTTATATCGAGGCTTTTATCTACAATCCGCAACTTGCTTGCCATTGGGCGATAATTGGCATAAAAATCAGCGAGTAAACCTGCACGTTTCATTGCTTCTAAACCAGATCCTTCGTGTAAATCGAGTGTTGAACCCTGAACGCGTACATCGCGGTTAAAATCGCGTTCATAAACCTTTACTTCGGCATTTTGCAGTTGCAACAAACGCGCTAAAGTTAAGCCCGCCATTCCTCCGCCAATAATGGCTATCTTTTTATTTGCTATCAGCATTACTTTGAAATTTGTTTTACAATGCAAAACTATTGCTTAGCTAAGGCTGATAATAGTATAAATCGGTCGTTTTCATTCTGGGATAACTTTTTAGGTATTACGCCCGAGAACTTCTTAATCTCTTTGATGAAATGTGTTTGGTCGAAAAAATTCTCACCGGGAAAGCGTTCCCCTGCTGCAATATGATCTAAAGATGCCCGAAAGCGCAGGATATTGCAATAGGTTTTTAATGAAATACCATACTGCTGGTTAAAATAGCGGTTAATTTGCCGGCTGGTCCAGAACACTTTTTCTGCAAGTTCTTTAACCGTAACAGATCCTTTTGAGACATAGATTAATTCAAACAACCTGCGCTTGCGCTCATCAATTTCAGGTGGTAAAAGTGATCTGATTTTAAGGCTGGCTTTTTTACAAAACAAATCGAAATCGCTCATGTCACCGGCATGGAAATTCCAAAAACCCGCTGCCATCAATTTTCCTTTATTTACGAGATCAGCAATGGGTTCCTGAAAAATATATTCGACAGCAAGCAATTTAAAGCTAACCACAAACATCACAGTGTTGGCCCGTATAATGGTTTGGTTGTGTGCGGTACCAAGCCCGAGTAGCGCAATGCGAAACGGTTCTGTTGCCGATTGGAAAAGAATTAAATCAATACGGCCATCGGGCAATCCGGTTGTTTCTTTGTCGCTGGCTGATGTATTGCGCAAAAACCAAAAACTATCTACAAAATCCGAAAGGCTTTGATCTGGCCCGACGATTTGGTAAGCGATGTCATTGTTCATGGTTATCGGTTCTTTTGCGGGCTATCTTCCAAAGCTGATTAACACGAAAGCTATGTGGAGTAATCATCCTTAAATATAAAAGGATTACATCAGATCATCAATTATTTCTACCAGCTTAGACAATTTAGGGCACCTCAGCAATCAGTCATGCTGAGCGCAGCGAAGCATCTCTTTAATAGATTGCTTCACCCTAATCCACCAGCCACCCTTCGGTTCGCAATGACGAAATGATAATAATAAATCTGCGCAATCAGTGTAATCTGCGGGAACTAACCCCAATACGATTAAATTACCTCAACTGGCGCAAGTCTTACCTCTCTTGGCCCAAGCATGGCCTGACTTGTGTTCCAAGAGCAATACCTAAGATAAAATCTATCTAGATAAATTATAAAAGTACAAATCAACCAACCGCAACCCTTCTCGCTAAGACTTGCGCTAGTGAGGGGGCTATTAATGGATTTAAATTCTTTTTAAAGTTAAATCATATGTACTACACTTAATTTTATTCAAATCTTCATAGAAAAAAAATTGATTGTCAACAATTTTTTCTATAAAAATTAGGCTTCTATTTCCACCTATTAAACTAACATTTAAATTAATCAAATTAATTTCTGCCAATTTAAATCCTACACCAATGAACTTTCTAATAAGAACAGGAGCATATAAATAATTTCCATCTTTCAAAAAAGGTCCTCCAAAGCGATAGTCAGGATTTTTTTTTCCATTTATTAAAATAGTCCCAACTTCCGGTCCTCCTTGAGAAATTTCCATGAGATTTATATAAAAAACTTCAATTCCATCTATATTCTTTGACACATCAAACTCAATTGGAGTTTCGTAATTGTTTATCATGGTAAAATTTTACTTGATTGTTTCGTAACATTTTTAGAGTCTAATATAAATTGAAAAGAACCACCTAGATATTTTAGCCCTTGAGGATCAATTATACCAAATTTAACTGGCGTTCCTTTCGGAATAACTCCCTCTGTATATTGTGTTAATGGATTCCATTCTACTTTTATAGCGGCAAAAGTTCTATTTACAAATCTATTCGTTCCGATTTTTAGCCCCCACTCTGGCGCAAGTCTTAGTGACTTAAGCCTGCGCAACGGCCTGACTTGTGCCCTCAGTAAACCAATACATCAATCTCAATCAACCCCTTACCTCCTTCATAATCAATAGCACTGCTGCATAAATAATCTGATGCATTTGCTACCAAACCTGCCTCAACCGGATTATTATGCAGGTAATTAATTCGTTCTTCGAACATGTTCAAATGAGGATCTAATTCAATGGGGTGGTTATCCTGCTGCCAAAACTGAAAGTTTTTATTATTACTGTTTTGTTGGCCTGCCTTAGCAAACAAATAGAGCATCCATTCTTTTCTGCTTTCAACCGAGCTGTCTTTTATTTCCTTTACTATCCTAAATGATGAATACTTCTTTAAATCACGCATAATATCAGGCAATAAATACCCATCTCTGCTACTCACAATTAAATGAACATGGTTGCTTATTATTACCCAGGCATATAAGTTAAGGCCTTTTTCTTTTCGACAGTAAGTTAAACTTTCTAATAATAGATCGCTTTAAATCCTGCGCGTAAAAACATCAACCCAACCTACCACAGCAAATGAAACAAAATATAATCCGCCTGGATCATGAAACTTATATTTAGTACTCATAACTAAATATAAATGGATTAGAACAGATAATCAATTTGTTTAGTTGGCCTATTATTTAAAAGCACAAGTCAGCCCTGAAACACTGTCCTGCCCGCTAAGACTTGCGCTAGTGAGGGCTCTGAAAGCAACCTGTAAGATAAAACATATCTATATAAATCTAAAAAGCACAAGTCAATCAGCAGCACCGTCTTTCCCACTAAGACTTGTGCTAGTGAATATAAAAAGCCTGGCACAATGGCCAGGCTAAGCTTTAAAATTATTTTAAGGAACGAATCAACCAATAACATTATTCCGCTCACTATGACTTATCTCAATGAGCCGAACAACATAAGTTGTTATATTTCAATGTACTCAACTAAATTTTCCTCAATATTAATTATGGGATTATTTGAATAGAAATACAAAATATCATAATATCTATCTGCAACGATAGCGATACTTTTTTCTTTATTTATTATATGTATACTAGCGTGCTGTATTCCAAATACAGATCTTGGAGGTGTAATTTCCTTGACAATTTCTGGTGTGTACATAAATTTTATATAATCATCGATAATATTCTCATCAAATCTAAACTCATACACTTTATCATCATCCCAAGGAATGATGTAGAATATTTGCTTTTCAAGATTTTCAACATTTAATCTTATAAGGTTAATAATTATCTCATGCAGAATAATCTCAAATAAATAAGTACTACGGTACTTAAACTTTATTTTAACAATGTTTTCAGGGAACTCCGCATCTTTATTTAAAAGACTTGACTCCAGCTCGTTATATTCTTTATTAATTGTACAATCCTTAAAACTCATATTAATCTTTTGTAAACCTTACTTTAGTTGATGACTTTGTTATTTTAACACCTTTAGCAACCCCACTCTGGCTCAAGTCTTAGCATAAATTATATCAACTCATTAATTTCTTTTCATATTCCTTCATATAATACTCAACCTCATGAATTGTTCCTGTAGTATATTTTTCTCCAGTCAATTTATTAATAATTATGGGTGAATTTCCGGCAACAATATTCGATAAATCGTTCGTTTCCAAATATTTTCTATTAACGTAAAAAAAAACCAATACTGATCTCTCTCAATTGTATCTTCGCTTAAAACAACCAAACTATCATCTGAATATTTATATTTGTCATTTAAATATACCTCTAATTCTTCTCTAACTAAATCTACTTTTTTCATTATTATTTATTAGTTGGAATAAATGTATTCTCACTCTGGCAAAAGTCTTGGCACTCCAAGCCTGCGCAACGGGCTGAATGTGCCTGCTTTAAACCAATAGACCAAATCCGATCAAATCTATAAAGCACAAGTCAGGCAGCAGCACTGTTCTGCCCGCTAGGACTTGCGCCAGTGAGGGAAGTCATCAAATTCCTCTTGATATAACCTTATCCAATCTGTTTCTTCCTTTGAAATTTTATTGTTCACGGGATGTTCCGAATAATCTTTTATGATATCCAAACACTCTTTTTTTAATTAACCTTTAGGATTTCCATAATCATATATTATATGAGCTGCCCACAGAGGAACGAAATATTGACTTTCTCGGAAGAAATATGCAAACTCATCAATTTCATTAGTATTAAGATACTCCAATCCAATATGAATCAGTAACTGATAATCCAAGTCCTGAAAGTTAATGGATTGGATGGGGTAATACCCTTAAAATAGTTCACTTTACATTGTAATAAAAATCGATCGCTTTTATTATTCATTATTTTATAATCTAACTTCACTTATAGTAACTACTCTGGCGCAAATCTTAGCGCCTCAAGCCTGTGTAACTGACTTAATGTGCCTTCATTAATCCAATAGACTAACTCCGATCCTAAAAAGCACAAGTCAGCCCTGAAACACTATCCTGCCCGCTAAGACTTGCGCCAGGATGTGGGCTAATTAGGTGATTCAATCATCAAAAATGATTTCAAATTCCGGGTTATTATTCTGTCTGATTTCAGAAATTATCCAGTTACGTTCATTTTCATTAATTTGAATTATTCCATCAGATGTATTCCAATATTTTATTGAATTGATTGAGGCATAAAATGAAGGTAGCGTTGTAAGCTCGCCTTCTATTCTAACAGTTTTATCACCAAAATCAACATCAATATAACTTCTTGTTCCAGTTATTTTCATTATTTTCTTTTAAACATTGTACAAGTCGCTAACACTCTATAAGCTAAAAGTATTAAGACTGCCCATTACCCTAAAAACCCAATGCTTATTTAACGGATAGAAACTTCAAAACCAATTCTTCCCATTCCTGATCGAGGCTTTGCGAAGGAAAAGGCTGCCCTGCTTTCCTGTACCAGTAACCCGCATTAAATTCATCGCCTTCTTTGCGATGCAGGTAGGCATGAACATGTGCTGACACCTGATCGTTGAGGTGATCGACGAGCTTGTGGGCTTTATCCCACGCTCCTTTTCCATCATACCACAGTGCCTTAACCTGGGCAGAAAGCGCAGCATCCGGAAACTCGTTCGTTAAAGTCTTTTTAAATTCTGCTATACTTCTCATGAGCATTCAGGTAATATCTTGATTTGAAAATGTTTATTGATTGTAGTGCAGGTTTTGCGCCCAGTTACTAAATTGTGTTTAACCCGATTTCAAATATAACTTAAAGGTAAGGTAACGCCATTAGCCGTCAAGCACAAAGGGCTATTTACTGCGGTTAATATAAACCTCAACTGCAATGCTTACCCCCAAACAAATGATGATAAAGATAATGGTCCAGGTACTCATCTATGCGCTTTGGTATAGGCAAAATAGGCTTTTGAATTTGGAGAGAAATTCAACCTGTATAGTGTTAGCGAATAGATTAATAGCCCGGTAAACAAAGGTATTTTATTTACCAAAGGTACATCGTTAAATACTGGTGGTACAAGCATCACGATACCGATTGCAATTAATACGCTGAAAAGATTCCTTGCCCAGCTGTAACCCTGAAATACCAGATAAAGTATGATTAAAGTAAGTAAAAACCTGACGATATGTACCACAAGTTTGCTCCCATCTACATAGCCAAGCGAAATGTGGTAACTTACTGATACGTAAATGCTAAATAAAATATTACTTGCCAGTGAGCGCAGGATATCGTTCCTGCCCTGTTTTTCCAGTTCGTTCATGAGATGCGCCAGTTTGTTTTGTGGTAGGCGAATATAGTAATTCGCGATTCTCTTCCAAAACAAAAACATCCGGAATCTGGTACAAGCCGAGCCCGGCTCATGAAGACTTGCACAAGTAGGGCTATTCACTGCTCCACCTGTGCAAGTTCAGTTATTCATCACTTACGTGATTTGAAAAGACAATAACAACGATATTTACATCGGTTATTTAGCCGCTATAACTTCCGGACTGCTTATTGTTTTAATGATAAACCTGTTGATGATTTCGCTTTCTTCAGTAAATCCGCAATCAAATTTGATGGTATGCTTACCAGGTTTTAAGGCTGGAATAGGCTGTTTTAAGGTAATTTCCTTTTTAAAACCACCTTTGCTGTTGTAAACCTTAACTGTTGTGCCGTTGCATACAATGGAGGTTCCGGCTTCAAATTCGCCGGGCAATTCGAGCTTAAAATAACCATCCAACTCGAGCCACGGATTGCTGATCACCCCTTCCTTGCCGGTAAAGGTAAGCGTAAAATTTAAAGGCTGCTCTGCATTGCTGTTGGTAAATTGCCACTCTGAAAAAGTGGGTTGTCCCGGCTGTAGCAACTGTTTAGCGTGTTCAAATTTGATCTTTTTAAAAGGATACAATTTCCAGCCCTGATTATTTTGTTCCAGGTGGAAGTCGTTCTCAGGATTTTTTAACCGGCTAAGCTGATCTGCATTGAAAATATTCTTTCTGTAAGCTTCCTGCCAAAGTTTAATGAGTGCCAGCAGCTGGCTTGTATTTGGATTTTTTTGCAGGTTTTTATAACGGGCTACCAAAGCAAAGCCTGCGTGGTAACCGGCAGCCCGGGCCATCATCCATTCAATATCCTCAGCGGTGGTTGTTGAGGATAGTAGAAACCATCCCAACATATTTGGCATATAATTTCTTTCGAGAAAAGGCTGATTTTCTAACCTGTAATCACCCTGCGACTCGCGAAACCCACCGTACCAGGGCTCGCCCCAGTTCCAGTAATGGCAAATGTGCCAGTAGTAGTGGCTCGATCTGCTGGTACCGTTAACCAAAGTGTGTTTGGTATCTTTAAAAACCTTTTCGGCAAAAGCCTGCATGCCATAATCGCCTTCCCCGGCTGATAAACAGCCTTCGTGTCCGTCGAAATCCATTTGCGAAATGCCTGTTTCGTTAAAGAAGCGACCTAAATTGCCGGCAATTTCCTGTTGAAGGTTAAAATTGGTAAAGAGTGTATTGTAAGGATAATCCATCATCATCCCAATCGCCGTTCCTTTAGCATGTGCAATGGCTTTTGTGCCATAAGCCCCGCGCTGGCAATCGAGCAATTTATAGGGAGCCGTAGCGGTTACTTCACGGAAACGGATAATTTCATCGCCAATAACTACTGCGTGTAGTGTGCTTGGCTTTATATTTTTAAAATATTCGTTGTCATCAACTGTAATTTCGGTAGCTGTTGGAGCTATCTCTTCGGTTAATGCCGAGCTACCGGTTAAAGCAAGGCGCTTGTCGGGCACTGGTGTAACGTAGGGATCGTTGGTGTTCACAAAATTACTAAGGGTATGTACGCCGATACGAATACCTTTTTTCGATGCCTTATCTACACAAACTTTCATGCCTGCATTGCCATGCGGAAAGGCAGTAGGGTTTAAAACAAAATGTCCCCACGATTGAAACGGCCCTTCCTGGTAGAGCGACATCAGTCCTGCCTGCTGGGTATAGTTCAGCATAGAATCGACATTGCTTTCGTCGAAATCAGAAATCATATAGGCTCGTCCGGTTTCGGGCGACTCTTTGTGCCAAACTCCATTAATTAAGGGGTGTGGAAGGCCTTCGGCAAGTTCAATTGCACCAATACGCGCCAGCACTTCGTTTTCGTGCGCTCCAAAAAGTGCAATTTTAGAACCTATAGTGGTTTCGTTTGCAATTGCCTTAACCGGCATATTGGGATATTGGTTCCACACGGTATGTGTCCTGTCTTTTGACCGATCGAGACTAAAGGCCTGCAAACTACTGCCGTAAGGCTGACTTACTGCTACCGAACCTCTTGAATAATCGGCACCTTCTGCATTATTTAGCACACCGCCCAGTGTTTTTACATTTAAAGTTTGAAGCCCAATCGCATAAGTCCCATCGCGCACTACACCAACCACTTCGCCAATGGTTTTACCAATAACGGTTGGATATGGCCCCCAAATCACAGCGTTTACTTTATCCTTTGCACTTAAACGTATCAATTCAAAAACCAGGTGGGTTTTCTTTTGGGTAATTTTAACATCAGCAGTAACTTTTGAATCTGCAAAACTCAGCGTAATGGTACCCGATTTACTGTTGAATACAGCCTGTGCAGGTTCTTCCCACTGCTGGCCGGTTTGAATTTTTAATAACGATGCTTTCACTCCGCCAGCCAGATAGTTCTTGCCTGTTTTAGGGTTTAACAGGGTCGTAATTTGCCCTGAGGATGAAATATTCAGGCTCAAATCGTCGGTTTTCAGTTGCGTAGACTGTGCCCTGCTACTCAGAAAATGGAGCAGCAGTACAAAATGAATCAGTAATGTTTTTTTCATGAATTTATTTGTGTGTGTGGTTTATTAAAAAGATGATCGATGATCATATCACTGCTAAATTAGCCAATTTAAAGCCATCAAAACTGATGGTAAATTAACAAATACTGATGCTTTATTTGCAGCAGTATGCTTGTAATACCTTAAAATTGTAGGGCGTTGGCTTTGTTCAGCGTGTATTATTTTTTACCAGCATATTTTAAAATACTTGCGGTATTTACCAAAAAGCCCATCCCAACCAAATGGCCGGGATGAGCTTGTATCGCTTAATCCAAGAGCGAATAAGGGATGATTTGTCTGGCCTAAATTAGAAACAGCGATCCTTAAAAACTCCTCAAATTTTGACTTTTACCGATATTTTTTTGATGATTGTAAAACCATACCTGCGTTAGGTTGGAAATTGTTTTTAGTGATTTAAGGCTTTAATAATTATAGCTGCACCATTTTTGTTTTTTAAATCGACATCTAAAACAGTTGCCGAATCTACTTTTATCTGCCTGATGAGGATTTTAGTATCTGTTTGCAGGCTGGCGTCGTCGGCATAAATGGTTGCTTCATATTTTACATTCTTTTTTAAAAAGCTGAACGCTATATTGAACTTTCTGGCCTGATCTGTTAGCGTTCCCACATACCAGTTATTGCCATTTCTTCGGGCAATGGTTGCAAAAGCGCCAATTTTTCCTTCCAGTACCCGGATATCATCCCATACGGTTGGTAAGGCATCGTAAAAGGCCAGATCCGGAATTTCTTTAATTACCGGCACTGTTGCTTTTGTGGCTGAAAAGTTAGCCCCCGCTCCACCTTTGCCCAGGGGCGAACCAGCTGGCCGATCGTACCAATACACAAATTGCCACGGGCTGTAAATACAGATTGCTTTTGCCATTTGTGAAGCATGTGAGCCCATTTGATTAACCCTCGGAGCAAAATAGCAATTGGTAGCATCGGCAGCGCCGACCAGCATACGCGTAAATATGGTAATTAAGGCCTGCCGGTTATCGGGGCTTTCTTCGTCTCCCCTTACACCCTCCTGAGTTATTAAGTTAGGATAGGTACGCGAGTAACCGGTTGGGCGGTAATCGTCATGAATATCAAGCATCAGCTGATGAGCAGCGGCTTTCCGAACGGCTTCATGTAGCCAGCTGATATGCGCTTGCGAATTTACATTCACAAAACCATATTTGATACCTTTTACTCCCCACGATTTGTAAAATGGAAGAATGGTATCGAGTTGTTTTGACAGGGCTCTTTGGTTAACATATAAAATAATATCAACACCTTTCTGCTTACCATAATCTATAATTTCGTGCAGGTTTAAAGGCCCCGGAGATCTTGAAGTATCAACATTTACCGCCAATGCGCTGGCTGCATTATCATATTCGTGTCCATACCAGCCTGCATCAAATTCGACATACCGGAGGTTGTGTTTAGCTGCAAAATCGATACAGGCCTTACCTCCGGTAGTGGTTAAAGTAACCTCACGAATTACTTTACCGGGTTTTATCCACGATGCATCTTTTAATGCATTCGGCTTATTTAAATTCAATATTAAATAATTATTTTCCAATAGTTTACCTTCCGAATCAGCAATCATCATATACCGCCAGGGGGTAGAAAAGCTGTGGTCAAAAACAACCTTACCTTTAAGTGCGGCCAGCAGTAATAAACTGTCGGTAGCAGAGCGGCTAAACCTCATCTGGGTATAATCGGTTAAGGCAGCCTCACCCAAAGCCACAAAGCAACCTGGACGGATTTTAATAACATAAGGCCTTTCCGTTTCATTCATTGTCTTACTGATCTTCCCTTCTACATAGCTGGCCTGTGCGTGTTGTGCAATCCACGACGAATGATCTTCTGTAAACTGAAAACCGGTAAGCTCGCGCGTTATGGTTAAAGGCTTGCTGGTATTGATGTTATACCTGAAAGCCAGTCCTTCATTGTACACGCGGCAATCGATAGAAAACGAGCGAAAAGGTTTGGTTGTTTCTTTTAACTGAATGGTGACCGCACGGTAAAGATCAGGATAGCTATTCCGCTCGCCATAAACAGGTTTCCAGCTGGTATTATTTAATTTTTCTTTAACCGAAACCAGCTCAAGGCCGTTAGATAAAGGAACTTCGTGCTCAAATGCAAACCCCAAAGGCGAAGCTGCAAGTACAACCCTCCCCTTAAACTTTACACTATAGTTTAAACCAGGCTTGCTGCTTATACCTGTATTTAAAGTTAGCTCGATCCCCTTATCTGGGCTTAAAATTTTGATCTCCTTAGCCCTGACTATTAAAGACAGAAAGAGAAATAACACTATTGGAATTAATTTTTTCATGGTTTATTTTCACTAATGAAACAATTATTTATATACACTAAAAAAATAACATCAAACAAAACATTATTTTAAATAAATTAAAAAAGCATACTTAAAACCCGCACTAAACTTTATATTAATCAAATAAAATTTCAGCTAACAGTCATAATATAATCATAAATATGATTGTATATTTCACCCAAAAACACGATATTTAAACGGGAGAAATACATTTTATGGAATACAGATACGAGAACTTTAACTTTCCACCTAACCAATCATTCACCATTCGCACTGAGCCAATTGAGTTGATTAAGTACACGCACATGAAGTGCCATCTCAACTTTGAAATTGCGCTGATTGAGAACTGCGAGGGCAAACGATTTATTGGCGATCATATCGCTGATTTCAGGGAATCGGATTTGGTATTGATGGGTGGTTATCTTCCTCATTGCTGGCAATATTATGGAGGTGAGAATAGCTACCAGGAACCCCGGGTTACTGTAGTTCATTTTTTTCCTGATTTTTTAGGCAAAGATTTACTGGATAAACCCGAAGCCCGCCATTTAAAGGAATTGTTTCACAATGCATCTAAAGGAATCCGCTTTACCGGCAGCACTTTAGCAACAGCAAAAGGCCTGTTGCAGGAAATGCTGGTTACCAAAGGGCTGCACCGGGCATCGTTAATGCTGCACTTACTCGATGTATTGGCGCAATCGAGCGAGTATTCTATTTTGGCAACTCCGGGCTTTAACATTGTTGATAATTCTGCAGATGCCGATAAAATCAACCTGATTTACGATTACATTTTCAAAAATTTCAAAGAAACGATTTCACTTTCGCATGTAGCGGATTTGGTAAATATGAATCCAGCTGCTTTTTGCCGGTTCTTTAAAGCTAAAACCAATCGAACCTTGCTCGATTTTATTAAGGAAGTACGCATTGGCTTTGCCGCCAAACTACTCATTGAGGGCACCTGCAATGTAAGCGAGGCCTGCTACAGCAGCGGTCACAATAACCTGTCGAACTTCAATAAACACTTCAAAGAAATTAAAGGCCAGTCGCCCAGGTCGTTTGTAAAAGAGTATGCAGAGTAAATGATTAATCCGTAAGCTGATTACGGATTAATAAAAGAATAAATCTCTTCGGTTTGCGCCCATTTTTGTCCTTTGGCAACACCTGCAACCCCCACCTGGTACTTACTCATTAGTTCATTCCAGGCTTTACATTTTTCGCTATACGATTCTGCCACCTGTCCCATGCGGTTTAAATCGGCATTTTCGGGCACAGTAATCATCATCACTATCGATTTATTGAAACGGTAAAGCTTTATTTTCTTATATCCGGCCTTTTTAAAACCAGCTTCAACTTCAGGCCAGATTTTTTTATGGTAATCCAGGTATTCCTGAACTTTTTTTTCATCATCAACCAGGTTAACTACAAAAACCAGTTCCTTATCTTTACTTTTATCGGCTGCCTTTTGGCATCCCTGCATCGAAAAACAAAGCAAAAGGCCTGCAAGCAGGATGCAATGAAAATTAGCCTTAAAAAAAACTGCATGATTGGAGATTAATGTGTTCGGAAATAGTTTAGCCATAAAATAGTTTTTAATTAAAGATAATATAAATACCTGCCATTACAACGGCAAGAATTGCCCATAATACCCAAACCCTGGTAGATTTATATTTAAACTGCCTGTTGGTTTCGGCAATCGATAATAGTGGGTGCTCGTGTGTGTTTTTGGTAAAAAGTGTAACCAGCACCATGATAACCGATAGGGCTAAAAAGATATAAAAAGATAACAGCAAAAAGTGTGGCCAATAGCCTTTATATGGATAGTTGAGGATATGACAAAGCCCCAGTATAATACAAAGGAAACCACCGCCGTACAATACAGTTTCAGCGGCTTTGTTGTTGGCTTTTTTCCAGAGCACTCCCATTAAGAAAACAACAGAAAGTGGCGGTGCCAGAATGGATACCAAACCCTGACTTAAATCGAAAAAGCCTTTGCCCGAATAGGAATACAAGGTGGCGATAAGTAAAGCCATAACTGCGGCCAGAACGGTTACCACCCGCCCCACCAGCCTGTTTTGCTTTTCGCTAAGCTTTTTATACTGGTTCACCACATCCAAAGTAAATACTGTACTAAATGAGTTTAAACCCGAAGAAATGGTATCAATCAATGCTGCAATTAGTGCTGCAATACACAAACCCATTAAACCCGGCGGCATAAGTTGCTTAACGAGCGTAATGTAGGCATTATCTGGCTTGGCAATGTCTTTATATAAAACAAAACACATGATGCCCGGGAATATAAAAATGAAGGGCATAATAATTTTCAGCACTGAAATAAAAACCGCACCATACTGGCCTTCTTTGATATCTTTGGCAGCCAGCACTTTCTGAACAATGGTTTGATCGGTACACCAATAATAAATAGCCACCACCGGATAGCCTAAAACAATGGCTACCCATGAATATTCGGGATCTTTAGCAGGCTGAAATAAATGCCAGTACGAGGATGGGGTTCCGCTTACCAGTTGCGATATGCCTCCGATCTTGTTTATAGCAAGAACAGTGAGTACAATAGAAGATATAATGATGATTATGGACTGGAACACTCCTGTTCTAACCACTGCTTTAAGTCCACCCAGGGTGGTAAAACTTGTTGCAATAATGGCCACCAGTACCATCGCCTTAAACAATGGCCAGTTAAATATCTGAGAAATTAACAAACCACCAGCATACAAACCGCTTCCGAGCCAAACTACCATGATAGATACCAGGCTGTAAATGGTCAGGAAGTTATACGACCGTTTTCCGTACCGAACCATCAGAAACTGTGGCATGGTACTTACTTTGGTGGTGAGGTAATGTGGCACAAAAACCATGGCCAGCAATAAAAGAAAAATCCAGGCCAACCATTCGAAATTGCTGCCGACAACACCTTTTGTAAAACCAATACTGGCAAAGCCAATCAGCATCATCGGGCCTGCATTGGCACTGAATAACGAGAAGCCAATTTGCCACCAGCTAAGGCTTCGACCGCCTAAAAAAATATCTGCAGCATTTTTCTTTTTCTGACCGAGGTAAAAGGCCACAAAAAGTAACATAATGAGGTAGCCAAGCAGCACTACATAATCAATAAGGGCTAATGAAACATCCATATACCTACAGGCAATTAAAGTAAAACACTTGGACTATAGGAATTCGATTTTTCGGCAGTCCAGGTTTTATTCATGTCTATTTTGCCTTTGCGGTTCCAGTAATCCCAATCAATCCTAACCGGTAATCCCTCAATACCTGGTAAAACGAACCTTCCATTTTCTAACTTAGGGCGCACCGAAAAATAGGCTTCCAGTCCATGCATTAAGGTATACAGGTATTCTACCCTGAAATTTTCGGGGCTAGCGGCTAAAATAGCTGCAGTAAATAAAGAATAGCTTCCGGATGAGAAATCGAGACCGCCTTCGATGGCTAAATCCCGGACCTCCATCCACTCTCCAATACTGCTCAGGTAATAAGGGGTGGGTTGCAAATGTTTCACACCAGCATGCTTTAAGGCAGGAAAAACCTTTGCGCTCCGCTCCGATTCGCCAAAAGAAATGGGAATGGCCGATTTTTCGCACAACAAAGCAATATCGGTTATTGAAGCCGAATGCACAGGTTCTTCAAACCATTCGATATTTTGAGCTTCTACCCCATTAATAAACTGCAGGGCCTGATCAACATTCCAGATCTGATTGGCATCTACAGCCAGTTTAATATCATCGCCAATTATTTTACGCACATGCTTAACCCGTGCAATATCCTCCTGCATGGCGTTACCAAAGTTCTTTCCTACCTTAATTTTGATGCAATCGGTACCGGAATTCAGGAAATATTCAATCTCTTTTTCAAGCTCTTTATACGAATAATTGGTACCTCCGCCGCTACAATACATCAGTACGTCGTCTCTATCGGCATTTAAATAGCGATGCAAAGGCTTTCCTTTTCGTCGCGCCGCCAAATCATATAAGGCTAAATCAACCTGCCCCAAAATTGAAGCTGCAGCTCCTCTAAAACCTTCATTGCGAATAGACCAATATAGCTTTTGATGCAGTTCTTTATAAGGAATATTGCGGCTGTGAAATAAAATAGGCAGCATACAAACCTCGAGTAAGTGCGTATAAGCACTAAAAACTGGCGCTTCACCTATATTTCCATCTTCATCGGTTAGGGTAATTATCGATAAACTAAATGTACCGAATGGCCCCATCGTTGCATCCTGAAACGGGGTAATGGCCTGTATAGGGGCTAGCCGTCTGACTTGAACTGAGTGAATATGGAATATTTCGTTATCGATAGCGTTCATCGTGTTTCATTTAAGATTGTGTTTAAATTCATTATTTCTTTAAAAACCTGCTCTGGTAAAGCCCCTCGCTGGATATCAAATAAGGTTTTTAACAATTGTTCGGAATTACCAGGACCAATTACCATTTTAAAGTCTTCTGGCAGGGTCAGGATAAACCGGTGCGCAAGCGTAGGTAACGATAGATTATATTTATCGGCAACTTTTTTTATCTGTTTGGCTTTGTCTATACTTTCTTTATCCATCCAACCGGTGGCGTATCTACAAATTGCTGGTACTTATTGCCCAGCAAGCCCATGTGCAAAGGACTGGCCGAATAAAACTGGATGTTATTGGTCTGATAATAAGGTATACTGGTAGTCAAAGCATCGATGCAACAGGCATCTAAACGGTTAAACTCCATCACCACATCAAATACCGACGCAAAATCGTACTGCTTAAACCAATCAGGCAGATTGCCACCAATGCCGATCTTTTTGGCCAAACCGGCTTGTTTAAATCGTTGCATTTGTTTAAAAATCGCTTCTACATCATCATCCTGTGCAATCGCGGCCGGATCATGTAAAAACAAAACATCAATGGCTTCAACACCCAGTGTCGTCAAACTTTCATGTACGCTTTTCTCCATTCCGGAAGGAGAATAATCGTAAATCCCTTCGTCGGTAGCATAACATTTTAAACGGCCCACTTTAGTATTGATCCCTGGCAGCTTTCCTTTCCATTGTTTTAATGCAGCACCTAGAATTTCTTCAGCATCGGCATAAGCGGGTGCGGTATCAATGGTTTCTATGCCATATTCGAGCGCCAATAGTATGGCACTAACCGATTCTGCCTTATCGACAGGTCCCCAGATACCGCCTAATGCGGCAGTGCCTAAAACACACTTTGACAAATATTTGGATGATTGCATCTATCTAATTTACGCTTTACCTATACGAACAAAAATATTTTTTCTATGCACAAATAACTATTGCAATTTTGACTATTACCAATGCTTTATTGATTTCGTAGTTTATTTTACTTTTTACTAAGCGCGACCCAAAACAGTAACCTCACCGTTTTTTCCAACCCGTACTTTTACTGCCTCACCGGCTTTTATCGCTACTTTAGGCCATTTGGTAAAATTGTTATAGCCCAAAGGTTTCATGGCAACAACACTGGTTTCGGCGAAAAGCGCTACACTTGCATCGTGGATGGTTTCATTTTTTAATTGCAGTACCATACCTTTCGCATCTTGTTTTATAATGTCAGCAGTAATATGATCGAACACATATAACTTCCTTTTATCGGTTTGCAGGTAAATACCTGGTAGCTCTAAGGCCATGAGCATGCCATTGGTTTCTGTCCACGAGTTACGGGTATTAATAAAATTGCCAATACTGCCTTTTCCTTCCGCATCACTGGGCTGAATACGTTCCATGCTTGAGCCGGTTAAATTATTGGTAGTAATGTGATGTGGAGGCACGTTAACTGCTTCTGCGTGGGCATGCTGCATATCGCGAATCAGGTCGGCATACAAACGATTTCCTGTTGCCCGATAAAGTTTAAACAGATAATCAGCAGAAGAGGTACAAATACCCGGCGCAGCATGCTTGTTCTGAATACTGGCCCAAATTGCCCCGGCCATATTAGATTTCAACTGCCCGATCTGGCTTTTCGCCGGAAAAACCGGATCGTAAGAAATGGCCCAGGTGGCACAAAGTGCAGCCTGTATTTCTGCTTTGCTTAACCAGCTTTTATTACCAGTGTAATAGTATAAGGCCATTAACGACTCCATAAAACCAAAAGCGGTTTCACTATCCGAATCCATCGAAATATCGCCACATGCACCACCGGTGAGGCCTTGTTTTACCACATCGCGGTTATAATAAAAGTTAGCAGAGGCCTTAGCCACCGCCAACCACTCGGGCTGTTTAAAGTAAGCCGAAGCCATAGCCAAACCAGCAGGAACAATGGCGCCTGCGGTTGAATTGTAAATGGCTATTTTACCGGTTTCTGGAGTAATAAACTGTCCGAACTGGCCATCTTTTTTCCAGGTATTGGTAAATGCGGTTGCTAATTTCCGGGCTCCCTCTTCCCACTCAGGTTTAATGGCATGCCCATAGCCTTGTGCTTTGAACAACATTAAATGTTTCATTAACCACAGCAGTACATCGCCGTTTTTACGTACCATGGCCTGTATTTCGGGATATGCAGCATTCATTTCTTCAGGGCGGATTTCCCCTTTAGCGGTTATTCCGCCATAAAAATATCCACTCTTGCCCTGCAATTTGTCCATCACAAAATCGAGCTCTGCAGCCACCCGGTTACGTTCCTTTTCGTTGTTCATGGCCAGCATGGGGTAAGTATTGATCATACCACTCACCCACCCCAACTGAAAATCGTTACCATTCTCGGGGGTATAATAACTACCGGCAGGCACTGTAATAAAGTTATTGCTGCAAATGGTTCTTGCCATTTCCAGTTCCTTGCTCATCGGTAATTGATTACGTGGATGATTAGGCCCGATAAATGCCTTTCGAACCTTCATAAATTTGGTCAGCAAGTCGGGAATGCTATTGGCGGTAAAAACATAAATCCTGAAACTAAGGCTAAGTGCATCGCCACTTTTCCAATAGGGTGCTTTATCGCCACTTGGGTGGTAATCGCCAAACCCTGCTGCCAGTTTACGCATAGCAGGGGCAGTTATGCTAAAACTACAACTATCCTGAGCTGCATTTTCGCTAATACTTAATCCGTTATTACCAAAAGCCGATTGTTGCCCGGTGAGGATAATAAAGCCTTTTTTTGCTGATGGCGAGTAAAAACACATGGCAGGAGTTGCTGTACTGGTGCTTTGCAGCTCAATGCGTGATGCTTTACCTTTTTCGATGGCCAGTCTGGGGTTATTGGAAATGGTTAAGGGCACATTAGGGTTATAATACATTTCGGCCGGGTAAGGCGGATTGTACGAATTGCCTATGGCATGATAACGGTTGCCATTATAAACACTTGCGGGCACCAATACGTAATTATCGCGGCTCCAATTGCTAAAATCGAATGAGGCTGATACAGCTGTTGATGCTGCCACTCCTTTTTCCAAAACAAAACTGGTTGTTACATCGATGGCTTCGGCTGCACCGGACACTTTCGTTGTTTGTACTTTCAATTGCCAGTTTGTGCCATCATTATGAAGGGAATTTTGCTTAAACTGTTGCTCGCTAACCAGGTTTGTACCCGAATATTGCTGCACACTTAAGCGCATGCGGCCACTTAACATTTTAAGTAACTGCTGTGCCTCTGCTTCGTTATTTAACTGCCCAAACACCGGCAATTGTGTAAATGCTGTGGCCAATAATAAACAACCGAGCTGTTTATATCTTTTTATAATTCTCATCTCTTTTTAAACTTATTGCCTGTTGCTAATTTCCTGCTTTTTTATTGTTTTCTTTCGTATTGGACATTTTGTTTAATTCTCTGCGTTAATTTGTTTTGCGTTAAAAAAGTTTATACCCAAAGAGGGGGCTCGCCCCCCTCTTTTTTAAAACAAACTAATCATAACTAATTAACTAATCATAACTAATTATTGCTAATTATTACTAACTAATTGAGGTCTTATTGAAGTGGATCGAATGTCCCTCCCCATTCTTTATTTTGTAATATCACGTTTTTGGATTGAGAAATCTGAGCTGGTGGTATGGCATAAAACCAGTGGTTTAAATCCAGATTGAATTTAAAATTCGGATCGCCATCTAAATTATCGATATAAACGCCTCTCAATTTCGCCCTGGTTGTAGCGTTCATGATAGTTTCTGAAGGGCTAATTACCACTCCATCTTTTAAAGTGGCATACAAACCATGCTTAAACGTCTGTGCATTAAGCAAATCGTAACGTTTCCAGCGCCTTAAATCGCCGAAACGCTTGTTCTCAAAAGCAAATTCAACCTGACGTTCATTTATATAGGCATCGCGGATATCACTTGTTGCCGAAGCAGTGATACCATAGTTAGCACCCGCTCCTGCTGTTATACCGGCGCGGCGGCGGATATCTTTTAATACCTGCAATGCCTCACCACTTTTGCCCAGCTCATTGGCACACTCGCCATAGTTCATCAGAACTTCTGCATATCTGATTACAGGCCAATCGGTTTGTCCCTGCGCATACAATGCTGCTACCAAAGTGGTATCTAAGCCTTTTCTTTCCCAGAAACCAGTTTGGCCACCACCTGTCATACCTGTATGTACAACATTCATTGCGCTTGAGTACTTATCTGTTGCAGCATCATACTTCCAAATTTCCCAAAAGCTGTTTCCCTTTACATAAACCGGCGAAACTTCATCTGGCGTTGGATATGGTATACCACCAAAAAAGATCGTAGCATAAAACCTGGAATCGCGGTTGGTATAAAAATCGGTCATAAATTGTGTGTTATACGCTGGATCTGACATTTGATTTTTATCGAACTGCATTGGACTACCGTCTTTTTTAGGGTAAGCCAGTAATAGGTTTAGTGTAGGTTGGTTAACCCCTGTTGCATCTTTAGTTAATGGTATTGGTCTGAGAGAATTAAAAGCTACACCTGCACCCGGAAAAGTGTATTGACGCACCATAATCACTTCCTGATTCCTTTCGGTGTACCAGATATTTTTATAGTTTGGAAATAAATCGTGTCCTTGTGTAAGGGCATAATCTTTAGCGGCTTTATTGGCATCATAAGCGGTCTGCCAACGGCTGGCATCATTGGTTGGGTTAAACAAAGGGCTGGCGTAAGTCATCAGCACTTTTCCTTTTACAGCCATTGCAGCCACTTTGGTAATGCGGCCGTAATCTACGTTACTGCTATACTTGCCCGGTAAAACAGCAATTGCATCATCCAGATCTTTAATAATTTGGCTTATACATTCTGACGTTTTATTTCGTGGTTTAAATAAAGCATTTACATCGTCAGGATTTTGTGTGTGCAAAATTAAAGGCACACCGCCCAGGTTATTTACCATGTTCCAATAACTCCAGGCACGCCAAAACTTCGCTTCTGCGATGTACTGCGCTTTTAAGTCGGCCGATAATACCCCTGCCGGAACTGCCTCCAGCTGATCTAAGAAAAAATTTGCCTTATCGATTACTGTATAGCCAAGTGAACTGGTTGTTTGATCGACCGCAATTATACCGCGCTGGTAGTTGCCCAATGTTTTTGCACCGTTATAACCTTCGTCGGTACTGTTACCATCAAACGACCAACCAGGCATAGAGGCACCATAAATATCGTTTAAGAATGCTTTGATCATGCCGGGGTCTGACCATACATTTTCGGGGTTGATAACCCCATTATTTTTATAATCTAATCCCTTTTTACAGGATGCTACAACTAGCAATACTGCCAGGCTGCACACGAAATATCGTATATTTTTGAGATATAATTTCATACTGTTTATCCATTACTAAAGTGAAACATTTACACCAAAATTGAAGGTCTTCATAATCGGAACCGAGAATCCGTCGCCAATTTCAGGATCGAAATAGTCTTTATTAAACTTACTGATAACAAACAGGTTACTTCCGCTGAAATAGAATTTCATACCAGACACCCCAATCTTGTTGATATAGCGTGACGGAATACTGTATCCTACATTCAATAACTTCATGCGTAAGAAATTGGCATTTTTTAACCAGAAGGTGCTGTTGGTTGTCATTACCGATTGTGTTCCGTCGTTTGCACTAAGCCTGTTAGGCAAAGTGGCATTTGGATTTTGAGGGGTCCACGAATCGTTATACCAAGGGAGCCACATCCGGTTCCATTCTACACCACCAGCCAAACTATTTACGAAACGCGATTGGTGTAAATTGCCGTTAAACGTAGCATCTACAGTAAAACCTTTCCAGGCAAACCCAAGGTTAAGGCCTAAAACAACAGGGTTATTATTATCCTTTACCTGAACCTGATCCCAATCATCTACAATCCCATCGGGTGTGCCGTTTGGCCCGCTTAAATCGGCATAGGTAAGTTGTCCCAGAGCCGGTGCAATACTTCTAAACTTATAATTTGGATTGGCTGTTTTAAAAGCATCCAGTTCAGCCTGCGTACGGATCATTCCGGTAGCCTGATAGGTTACGATACGGTTAGTAGCTTTATCTGGATTAGCCTGCCAAGGATAGGTTACATTCTGATCCTGGATAACATATTTGGCCGCGCCGTATGAAGCATTTAAATTAACATAATAATTAAAATCCTTTGTACTGTTTTTATAGCCCAGGTTGATTTCTACACCCTGTGCATTAATCTGCCCGTAATTGGAAGCCGGTAGGGTACGGCTAAATGTTGGCGGTACAGAAGCAATCCGCGATCCTAAAATATCATAGGTTTTAATGAAATAATATTCAGCACTACCACTAAAATGCTTTAAGAAGTCGACATCTACCCCAACATTATAGTTTAAAGTTTTCTCCCAGGTAAGGTTTGGATTGGTTAAAGCACCATAAGTTATCCCAACGTTGCTTACCGGTGTGGTACCTAAAAATATGGCATTACCGTTTTGGTAAGATTGCTGCCACTGCCAGCCACCAATTGCATCGTTACCGGTTAAACCAGCTGAGGCACGTATTTTTAGCATATTGATACCTTTGGCATGGCTCATGAATTTCTCTTTCGAAACAACCCATCCAATTGATCCTGCTGGAAAAAAGCCCCAGCGTTTATCGGCAGGAAAGCGCATAGAACCATCATAACGGCTGGAGAAACTGGCCAGGTATTTACCATCATAATCGTAAAATGCCTGTCCTACATAAGAAATCCTTCCATCAGAAAGTTCGGTATCACCACCACCGTAATCATCGGCTCTCTGGTTACTCGCAGCCCACCACTGGTCGGTAGTGTAAACCGGAAAGGTCTCACGTCCGGCAAATATCCCTCCACTGTTCGATTCTGCTTTTTCATAAACCAGCCAGCCTTTTAAATTGTGTTTCTTAAATGAATGATCATAATTTAACTGGAAGTTTAACTGATAATCGTTGCCCCAGTTATAGTTTTCCTGGATAAAGCTCTTTCCTATCTGCGATGATTTTTTTAGGGTAACCAGATCTTTATCATCGGTACTGAAAATGTGTAAACCAGTTTTTTTCATTACCCACATATCATACTGTTTTTCGAAAGTTTTAGTACGGTTGTTGGTGTACGATTTGTTAAACTGAACCGATGCACTCAGTCCTTCTACTGCAGCAATTTTGTAAGTGGCCTTTAAATTCAAAACCGGTTTAATATTATTGCCCTTGATGTAACCTCCATCTCCTCTTACCTCTGCCCCAACGTTACCAATCCAGCCATAATCAATGGGATTACCTCCGTTTGTCCATACCGGTTGATCTGGTTGCCAAAGTAGTTGCTTTCTGTAAATACCGGACACATCACCAACTGATGTATTGGTTGGTGAGTACATCAAATTGTTATTGATCGTGATACCAGTAAACAAATTCAGGTTTTTGGTAATATCGGCAGTGATATTGGCGCGTAGGTTGTACTTATCAAAAGTGAGGTTTTTCATAAATCCCCCCTGTTTGGTGTACGAACCACCAATGAAATAGCTAACTTTATCACTACCGCCCGACGCGTTTAAATTGTGTGTACGGGTATATGGATCTTGCCAAACAGCATCCAGCTGATCGTATCCCCATCCATCATTGATACCTTTAAAGTATTCAAGGTCACTGTCCGCCCATCTCCAGCCAGCTGGATCAGTTGTAGCATTAATGCGGTTGTAAAGTTCACCAGTTTCAACGGCACTGGTTAAAGGTGCATTTTTGCCACGTCTGTCAAAACCGGTACTGAACGAATAATCAATTTTTGCTGCTGAGTTTTTTCTACCGGTACGGGTCGTTACTAAAACTACCCCACCCGCGGCACGGCTACCATAAACAGCTTTCGAAGCTGCATCTTTTAGTACCGTTACATTGTCAATATCATTCGGACTCAGGTTATTAAAATCACCTGAACCGCTGATTTTTCCATCAATTACATACAGTACGTTCTGTGCATTAAAAGAGGTACCCACCCTTACTGATATACCGGGCTGCGTACCCGGAATACCATTCGGAGTACTTACATTTACGCCTGCCATCTGACCGGCAAGCAGGTTACCTAAAGATGTGGTTGGTGTATTCCGCCGTGTATCGTCCATTTTCAGTGTAACCACCGAACCAGACAATAACTCTTTCTTTTGGGTACCGTAGCCTAATACCACTACTTCTTCCAGATCATTTTGGGCATTATCCAGCTGAATGGTTAGACTGGCTCCGGTAGCATTTGCCGTTTTGGCTGTATAACCTATCAGGGAAAAAACGAGTTTACTGCCTCTTGGCACGCTGATAGAAAAATTTCCGTTATCATTTGTGGTCGTACCGCCTGTACCCTTTTCTGGTTTTATGGTAACACCCGGCAATGGTGTTCCGTCTTTTGAGTCTTGCACTTTTCCGCTTACCGCAATAATTTCCTGGGCCTGTGTGCGAACCGATATCAGCATCAAACAGCTTATACTTAAGCTTACTAATAATAATTTTAGTTGTGTATACATAAATTCATTTGGTTTGGTTTAAAGATTTAGGTTAGTTTTTGTTCATAATGGTTTGTTAGAAAATTTGGTTAGGTAATATTTATTTGACTTAGTAAAATTGACGATATCTATTGCCCTAAACCACCATTGATTTGATAATTATTGATGCTTTTTTTGCTGTCAAATTATATCTGTATCATTCAACTTACACGCAAACACCTATAACCTTACAACCTCAACTACAACAAGTTAAGCATGTAAAAAAAATCGACAAATAAGGATTTGACACTATTGTTTAGCTGTCGGGTATTGACAGCTAATTATTTTTGAGGTCTTCTCTAAAATCAGGTAGGAACATCTGACTTCGCCGGGATAATTGAGACATAAAAAAGCCACAGATTTACAGCCTTTGTCCAGCTGCACATCTGTGGCAAAAAATAAAAGCGATAAACTTTTACTGCAATATAAAACTGGCCGGGCCGAATGCTTTAATGTTGCAGTTAAGCTTCCCCTTAGCAATGCTGATAGGTTTCCCCACCGCCTCGCCGCGAAGATTTACAGGTAGTGCTTTTACATATTGTTTTCCAGGTAGCGTAATGGTTAAAACACCTGATTTCCCGGCTTGTTCCCAAAGGCGTAAAACTGTTCCTTTACCATCGGGGTTTTCGCCAAAAGCTGTAATTAAAACCCCTGGCTCCGAAACAGTTATTCCACTTTTATTTAATGGTAATTTACCAGGCGCTCCATCTGCCAGCCCGGTTAATAAAGGTAAGCGGGTTTCCCAGCCATTTTTAACGAGGTTACTTACCGTTTCCGACCCCTTACTAACCGGCCAAACACGTACATTTTCCGTCCAGCTCCCCCCCTGCCATAAAGCAAAGTTGGTGTTCCACATGTTGTTGTATAAATTCACAAATACTGCGGGCTGGGTTGGCACATAATCCAAATCATATTTCCATAAACCCGGCACACCCAAACTTACAAGAGGTGCATCCACCGAAGATAGTGCAACTCCCGACTGATCGCCTTGCGTAAGCGCAACACCGGTATTTACCGCCATCAAATACCTGTTGGTACCTTTTATAATATCTTTGGCCGGATTAACAGGGCCGCCCAAACGTCCAATGGTAAAAGTAGGTTGCTTAACTTTAAACGGAAAACAAAGCCAGCCTCCCTCAGCTTGCTTTTCGGGTGTTTTAGCATCCACACTCCATGCTACATCTACATAGGCGGTCTGACGTGGAAAAGTAAATTTAAGGGTGTAGCCTTTTGCATAACCATCTGTACTTACTGCTGTTAGTGTAGCTACATCTGCTACTGTACTGTGTTCAACCTGAATGTTCCAGGCATGAGGTGTAAAAGCAAGATAAGGTACCTGTGTAGCATCAGGCATACCGGGTTTACCCAAATCGTTTAAACCCCAGCCATCCTTTACACGACTATAGGCATTAAACCACTGGCTAACTTCATTGGCGCTAAAACGCTCGTGCAAAAATTGCCCCAGCGCATATTTAGATGTCTGATCGACCAGCTCGCGACTGGTTGATTGCTCAATTAAAGAACTGATTCCTCCTTTTGTTAAATCGAACACCACTTTGAAATAAGGAGTTGTAAATGTAGTCTGCTGATCGCTACTGCCTACACTTTCTTTTAGCTCATCAAAGGTATAGGTGCTGTACCCCGATGGCGCCACATCTTTTGCATAAAAATATTTGCCCTTTTCCCATGGATTTTCTATCATGCCCGATCTTTTCCATGGCAATGGATTATATACCACCACCCGTTTCCCCTTTGTATTAACGCCTGCAGCAAGCAGATTAAGATCACTATTTAATTTACTGCTTACCAGCTCATTTGTATTGCGGATATACTGGCGTTTATCATTGTAAGAACGCAGCCATTTCCGTTTGCTCCCTACGGTGGTGTTGTGCGCATTGCTGTTTTTTAAGGCCGCATAGTTGCCATTTTCGGGTAACGGTTCAGCTTCTGCCTCTTCCATCCATTTTTTCCAGGCATCGCCATAGCTGTAGCGCGGACCATACTCGGCATTCATGCCCCAGGTATGTTCGGCATACAATAAACTTTGTTCGTAAGCTTTTGCGAGGTTGTTAGAAACAGACCCAACAGGGATTCCCCAATTTTTCAATTGGGTATTGAGCACATCCAGAGCTGGTTCCATTGGACGGATATTTCGGGCTATTTTGGTTTCGATGGGATTGGATTGTAAACCATGAATCCAGGTATCCGGACAATCGCCCTTAACTGTAGGTAAATTCACTTTCTCAACCAAAACTGCTTTGGCAAAATCATCAAGTGTACCAAAATGTATTTTAATACCAGGCAATTCTTTTTCAGCATAAGCCAAAAGTTTATCGATTTCCTGCTGTGAAGGTGGTCCGTGGTTATCGCCGGTCATTTGCATGGCCAGATAATTTTTACAGGGCCAGTTTTGGGTTGGTTTTATGCTAGAGCCGTAATCGGCAGTATAGTTGCACAATACTTTAGAGCCATCCGCCCCTTCCCACCAAAATAACTCGGGGAAGCGTGGATACTGACTTGCAGGGTTACACCCCAATTGTAAAAACTGAATACCCGCCTGTTTCAGTAAAGTGGGCAATATCCACGAGTGGCTGGGTACATCGGTCATTTTAGCACTGATGGGTAAAGGCAAGCCATATTTCCGTGCAACAGCAGAAGAAAAACCCAATCCCCTCACTAGGTCTTCATAATCTAGCGATTCGGTATGTGTGGTAAAAGGAAGCCCATGTACAACCAGTTTACCTGTTCTGATGGCTTTTTCAATCCTGGCTTTCCTTTCAGGTGTTTGTTGCGGGCCTAATATCTGGGCCTGAAGTGGCCATCCCGACACTGTCCAGGCAAATTGCTTTTCCCTAGGTGCATTTTCACTCTTTTCGATTGCACTTAAAGCATTGTCCATCATTTCTTCTCGGTAACGTTTAAACACATTTTCGGGTAAATCGGTAAATCCCAAATCAAAGTGTGTTTTAAACACCACCCAAATGTCGGTTACTCGTGAGTTAGTTTTTTTCTTGCTCATATCCGCTACCTGAACATTTTGTGCAGCGGCTTGCATAAAAGCCAAAAGCAGCAAAGCTGAAAAAACACCTTTAATAGCTGATTCCTTAAACGCCGGTTTTATTAAAGGCTTTACAATCAGCTTGATTTTCTTTATGTTCATAAGATTAAAAATGTTTTCTACTACCTTTTTCGCTTTCAGCATGTTACTTCTTTTGTGGTTAAAACCTTTGTCCAGATTGATATTATCATTCTCTGCCGATAAATTCACTATAGCCTTGCGTTATAAACGTTTTAGGTAAGATTTATCTCTGGTTAAGTTGGCAAAGAATTGTTTCCCCGATCCATCCTTGTTTATTTTATATAATTTCCAGTGATCTGCATCTATACTTTCCAGACGAAACGATAGTGCCGGATTTGCCAATTCCTTTTTTATCCAGCTTGGAAAAGCATTGGCAGCCCTGGCTTCTTCCCAGGTTCTGATCGTTTTAAATATCGCGTCTTTCTGAGGGCAACTTTCAACATCTTTCTGGTTTAAGGTAAGGCTGTAAGTTGTGCCCACCCCTACCGAAATGGCTTGTACGTGCTCATAGTCTTCTACCTTTGAGCTTGCTTTTATAGGAAAATTCCCGCCCATACCTACCGGGAAAAAGTTAGCATAGGTTACGTCACGTAAATCTTTTCCCTGACTGGTTGTGCTTCCCCACTCCCGGGTATCTACATCGTATAAATTCTTTCCACCACCAACATTCCAGATACTTTGGTAATGCCACGAACCTTCAGATAATGTAGCACCGGTAAAGCGTATCGACGGAATGCCTAATTCATTTGCCCGCTCGAACATTTTACGGAAGAAACGTTTGGCCGAATAATAACCATGGCCGTTATTGAACAAAAACTCCTGTCCGTCAAAATCATAATACTGCAAGCCATTAATGGCACATACATCAGCAAAATAACGTGCAATTTCATCCTGCAGCTGAATATTGGGGATCAATCCATCATAACCATAATTAACCGTTACCTGAAGTTTATAAATGGTATCTCTGCCTGCATGATTTGATGGTTTTGTATTCCAGTAGCCTCTTTTTACATTTAAAAGCCGGTAAGGCTTCTCGGTAGAAACGCCCATGTAATGAATAAGCTCCTTGCCAATTTTAACCATATTCAGGTTGGCGCAATGCCCTTCCCAGCTGGCCACTTCTTCCAAATTGGTCGGATCATCAACCAGGATGATGGTATCGGTTGCGCTGATCGCTTTTACCAGCAAACGTTTTTGCTGATAGCATAAACTATCGCTTGGAACAGGGCTTGCATCCATGGTACCAGGAGCCAGCGAATTGGTAATCGGCGTTCTGCCTATCGTTATGCCGTATTTGGCTGCCATAGCTGAAAACGCTTTGTGAGATAGATTTCCGCTGGTTAATTTCAATGGCTTTTTCTCAAAGTTCTTTCCATCCAGATAACCTTTGTTACCGCGGTTAGCCCTTAAGAAGCCCTGATCGTATAAGCTTATTGTTTTAAAACCCAACTTTCGGGTGTACGGAATAATGCTATCATACAAAGCACCACTGGTTAGTACATCAGGAATATAAGCTGAAGGGTCTTTTACCCATTTCCCATTAATTGTTGGATAGGGAAGCTTTTCGGCTAAAACTATTTTCTGAATTACATCCAGCAATGCTGTGCTATCGGGACTGCCCCATAAAGCTATTGAAGATCCAATATAGTTTACACCTGGCAGCGGTTGTACTTGTAAATGATTGGGTTTATTGGCTTCCATATTTGGAATCAATGAAAAATTTACCTCACGTGCTGTGCCTCTGTCTCTCGATTGGTAAGCCAGCGATATCATCCCCTGTTTATCAACTGTTGCTGCATTTCCGTACATAATCCTGTACCAAGGTTCTTTATGGGCATAAAAAGCAACATCACTAATTCCGTTTCCTCCTAACGAAAAAACCTGTCCCTCATGCAAATTCGCCGGCAGCGGAAAATGTTTAGCATCAGGCGTATGGATGATGTATTGAAAAGGAGCTGCATCTCCAATAGTTTCTGCTGTTCCCCCAAGGGTATTATCATTTAGGGCAAGCATACCTATTGCATAATTTACAGCGATAGTCGTATCGCGCGCCACACCAATAATTTCGCCCAAAAGATTGGTAATATTGGTGTGTATCGGTCCCCATTCAATCGCTTCAATACCTTTGCGGTTGGTAAGCGATAATAATGTTAACTTAAAATATTTTGCTTTTGGTTCTAATTTCACTGTAGCCAGTGAACCATTAGGGTAGTACAACGACAGTGTTTTTTTACTTTCGGAGTAAACCGCTTTTGAAGGTGCCAAATATTTATTTTGGGCACTGTTATATAAACGCAATAATGGCGATGGCTTATCACCTGGACTAAACTCGCGGTTGGGCTTTTTTGTTATATTCTTGAAGCTGGTAATATAGCCCTTGTGATCAATGCTGATTTTTAAATAATCAGTAGAAAATGCTGTTTGGCCGAAAACGTTACTTCCCCAGAAACTGGCGAATGCAAGGAACACGATCACAGTATTCCTTAGTTTTTTGCAGGTCTGTAATGACATTAGTTAATTTAATTAAGGTTTCATTTGGTTGTTATTATCTGGCTAAATCTGACTGAGGTTAAATGGCCTGCATCAAATTTCCTGAATGAATAAAAATCTTAATATGAATCACTTTAAACTACAATTATTTGAATTATTACCGATGCTTTATTTGCATGCATTTTTCTGGAAGTACTTTCCTTAATCAGCTTCCACATGAAGTGTTCGGCCAAATCATAATCCCCATGACGCTATTATGTCCATACATTCAAACATAGTATTTTTTTATTTATGTTCAAAAGACACAATGTAAAATACGTGCCATCAGGGATACCCCAAAATTTGAAATAATAACTACCTAAAGAACAATCCTCCCAACAGCAACATCACCAGCACTGCTGCCAGCGTATTAAAAAAATTGACCAAATCATTCCCGATTTTCCCTTTTCGCTCCAACACAGCCCCCAGTACAGAATCAGTAAGGTTACCTGCTGTCCCTGCAAACACAATAAAGAAAAAGCTAATGTTCCATCCCCATCCCAGTGCATAAGTACTGGCTATAATACAGCTGGCTGCAATACCAATCAGGGTTCCTTCGAGACTGATTACTCCATCCATTCCACAGCTATCGGGCTTAAAGGAAATAACATTAAAAAAGCGTTTTCCGTAAACCATACCCAGCTCTGAAGAGAGCGTATCAGCCGTAGCTGAGGCAAAAGCAGCCGCCATTGCCAGAAGCATTAAATAACCCACCTTGGGGCAACACAGGCTTACCAAACCCGCAATCGCTGCAGCCCCGGCATTGGCCAGCACCTGAAGGGCACTACGGCCTTTTCCGGTTTCCGCTCTTTCAGCAAAAGCCTGCTTTTTATGCTGCTGCCATGAGGTGGCGGCAGAACCGAGAATAAAAAAAGTAGTCATCATTGCCAGTCCGGTGTACCCTGCAGCACTAAAAATAATAAGTGCAAGTATTGCACCCGTAAAAGCAGCAGCAACGGTTAGTTTTCTGGCCAGAATGCTATAGGCCATACCCGAAATAATGATAATAGGCATAAAGATGCCGCTATTGAACATAACACAAATATATCCGAATTATTTTTACCTAAAAGCTGATATAAAATATTCAGGCTTTGCCCAATACCATTTACGATCATATTTCGAACGAAACAAGCAGCAAACCAGCCCTTCGGCAACAGAATTATACAAATGTTTTATTAATTTAAGTCAGAACGAGATAGACTTAAAATAAAAGAAGCTTTCAGAATTGATCTGAAAGCCTCTTAAGTACCCCGGAAGGGATTCGAACCCCTGACCCACGGTTTAGAAAACCGTTGCTCTATCCAACTGAGCTACCGAGGCTCATTTTTTTAATGAGCTGCAAATATAGGAGTTCTATTGAATAAGTAAAAATATATTTTAAACTATTTAGAAGGCGGTTTTCAGTTTTCAAATAAGTATTTAAGAGAGAAGCAATTAAATTTAGCTTCACCACTCAAAAAATATCATTCACCCAAATTAAACAGCATTTTTATACAATTATTTCAGCTAAAAAACCTGCTTAGGCGTCTTCCCCGTTCCATATATCATCATCAGCCTGCCTCAATTCGTCGTGACTATATGACGCACTACCAGCATCATCATGATGGTAATTCCTTTCAGGGTTTTCGGGCAAGCCATTATCATGTACTAAAGGCACTTTGCGCAAATGCTCAGGCTTTTTAACCTCGGGTAAATCGTCGTGTATAACTGAGGGCTTTAAGATTACCTTTAAGGGATGATTGTTATTTTCCATAATCAAAGTTAATCAAATTTCAGGCCATAACATTTACCATATAAGTCACGTTAGTACATTTAAAGCTTTTTTTATCATATAAAGTAATATCAGCAAATTCAAGCTTGTAAAAGCTTATGTTTCTTATATGGTTAAAATGAATAAATGGGCCTGAAGCAACAAATGCGCACAAAAAGTTCTGTGCGCATTTGTTTTATTTTATGGTGATTAATAATTACCCGTTACTCCGATCTCCAAACCTCTTAGCTCTGCCAGCCCTCTTAACCTGCCAATGGCAGAATAGCCGGGATTGGTAACCTTCGCTAAATCATCAAGCATCTGGTGTCCATGGTCGGGACGGAAAGGAATCGCTTTTTCACGCGTAGCATTTTCTTCCGTCAAGGCTTTCATAATTTCATACATATTTACATCGCCGCCTAAATGATCGGCTTCGTAGAAACTGCCATCTTCATCTTTGGTAACATTACGTAAATGCGCAAAATAAACACGTTCTTTAACTGCATTAAAGATTTCCAGGGCATTATTTTCCATACCAGCGCCTAAGGAACCTGTACAGAAACAAACCCCGTTAAAAGGCTGATCGACTTCTTTTATAATGTAGTTAAAATCGGCTAAAGTACTGGCAATGCGTGGTAGACCTAAAATCGGATAAGGCGGATCATCGGGATGGATCGTCATCTTAATACCTTCTTCGGTACATACATCAGCAATTGACGATAAGAAAAACTTCAAATTTTCTTTTAATCCCTGCGTTCCAATCGCTTTATATTCATTAATGCTATCGCGTAAGGTTTCGAGTTCGATTTCTTTTTCGTTCGGGATACCCATTAATACGTTAATACGCAAATCAACAAGCTCTTGCTCGCCAAGTGTAGCGTATTTATCCTCAGCCCTTTTTAAAATCGAGGCTGAATAATCAGCTTCTGCACCTTCGCGCTTTAAAATATAAAGGTCGAAAATAGCCAGATCAATCCAGTTAAAATACAACGCTTTTGATCCATCTGTCATTTCCAGATCTAACTGCGTGCGGGTCCAATCGAGTACCGGCATAAAGTTATAGCATACCGTTTTAATTCCGCAGGCTGATAAATTACGTAATGAGGTTTTATAATTTTCGATGTATTGAGCTGCATCTGCCCTGCGGGTTTTAATGGCTTCGTGTACAGGTACGCTTTCTACCACCGACCAGGTTAGGCCAGCTGCTTCGATAATGGCTTTTCTTGCTTTAATATCTTCAAGCGGCCATACTTCGCCGTGCGCAATGTGATGTAATGCAGATACAATACCTGTTGCACCTGCCTGTTTAACATCCTGTAAGCTAACCGGATCGTTTGGTCCGTACCAACGCCAGGTTTGTTCTAATTTTTTCATTATATATGATTACACTAAAATGATTACACTGATTGAGGGATTACGTTGATTTTTAAACGCCTGAAAAAGCGCTGAATCCTCCGTCTACTTTAATATTTTCGCCGTTAACAAATTTCGAAGCATCGCTAAGCAAATATACCAGCGCACCAATGAGTTCTTCGGGGGCACCAAAGCGCTTAAATGGTGTTTTAGCAATAATGGCCTGCCCTCTTGCGGTTAAAGATCCATCGGGATTGGTTAATAAAGCCCTGTTTTGATGGGTGATAAAAAAGCCGGGGACAATGGCATTCATCCTGATCTTATCTTCGTAACGGTTGGCCAGCTCTACAGCCATCCATTTGGTATAACTTTCTATTGATGATTTAGCCAGCGAATAACCCAAAACGCGTGTAAGTGCCTGGTTGGCCGAAACTGAAGAAATATTAACAATGCTACCTCCGTTTTTGGCAATTTCTTTTCCAAAAACCTGCGTTGGCAGAATGGTGCCAAACAAATTTAAATCGAAAGCTTGCTTTAAAGCCGTAACATTCAGGTCGAAAACATCGCTGCCCGGCTGAATAACGGCCTCGGCTACATTGCCACCCGCTGCATTTACCAGGCCATCTATACGGCCATAAATTTCAATAATCCTGGTATTGGCTGCTGTCAAATCCTGCTCATTCAATACATCGGCAATAATATAAATTGCCTTTCCACCAGCTTTAACAACTTCTTCGGCCCTGAGTTTGGCCATTTCTTCGTTTCTGCCCAGCACCACAATGGCTGCACCAGCATTGTTCAATCCATTAACAAAAGCCTCTCCTAAAACACCTGTGGCACCTGTAACGACTACAACTTTATTTTTTAGGGAAAAGGGGCTTTCCAGTTCTTTCATCATTTGTTTAGTTTTTTAGTTTATTCTACTACCAATGTGGTTATGGAGTGCGGCAGACTTGTTGTGGTTGCAGCCTCACCTTTAATCCATAAACTGTATTTTAATTTGTCGTCCGTTTGATTCATGACCACCACAACCAGCTTTCCATCGGTATTTAAGAAAGCAGTGGTTTGCAGTTTATCGCGGCTTGAGGCCGATCCAATTCGTTTAGCACCCGGGCGGATAAATTTAGAAAAATGTCCCATATAATAGTAGGCATTTGTGTAAATCAATTTATCGTTTTTGGTATCGGCGTGTACGGGCGCAAAACAGAAGTTGCCTACGTGGTTTGGTCCTCCCTTTTCATCTAAAAGGATATTCCAATCCGTCCAGGCGGCTGTTCCGGCATTAAAATCGTTAATCATGGAGTAACCGTAGCGTTCGCCTAAAGTCCAGTCGTCTAACTTGTTTACATCGTATTTTTCTTTGCAACCCTCGGTAAAAATCAAGGCTTTATCCGGATAGGCTTCATGGGTTTGTTTTACATTGCCAAACTGCATGCCGCTGCCTGTCCAGGTTTCGTACCAGTGAAAACCAATTCCCCACACATATTTAGCAGCATCTTTATCGTTTAAAATGGTGCTGGCGCGTTGAAAAATCTGATCGCGGTTATGATCCCAGGCAATAAGCTTTTTTGAGGCCAGACCAGATTTTTGAAGCGTTGGGCCTAAAAAGTTCTTGATAAAATCGCGTTCTTCTTCGGCGGTAAACACGCATGATTCCCACCGCTGTTTGGCCATGGGCTCATTTTGTACACTTAAACCCCAAACCGGAATACCCATTGCCTCGTAGGTTTTAATAAACTTTACATAGTGATTGGCCCAGCTTTGGCGGTAAGCAGGCAGTAAATGTCCGCCCTGAATTAAGCTGTTATTGTCTTTCATCCAGGCTGGTGGCGACCAGGGACTTACAAACAAAGGCAATTTGCCGCCTGATGCCGCAATAGCCTGTTTAATCAATGGAATTTTATAATCCTGATCGTGCGCCACACTAAAGGTTTTCAGGTCCTTATCGTTATCCTGTACATAGGTATAACTTCCGCTCGAAAAATCGCAACTGGCAATATTGGTACGCGCCAAAGTATAACCAATCCCTTTATCCGGGCTGTAATAGGCGGTGAGCAGTTCCTGTTGATTCTTTTTAGAAAGTTTGGCAAATGTTTCGGCCGATGCATCGGTTAAGGCACCGCCGATACCTACCAGCGACTGGTATTTCACCGTTGGATCGACAAAAATACAAGGCTCTGTTTCAAAGGGTTGCTTGTTGGTGATAAAACTTAAAGTTTCAGTTTTGCTGATCCGGTATTCAGATTTTTCGGCAGTGGTGTATACCGTTACTTTTTTATTTGCAACACTGTAAACGGCCACAGGTTTAACTGTTTTTTTATTTTGGGCAGCAACATTAAATGCAGTAGCCAAAATTAACAGGAGGCTTAAATTTTGTTTCATCTTCATTAAATATTTATGGGTTCGCTACCATGTTCAATTGCACTAAACGCTTTATTATTTTAAACTTTTATTGATCTGATTTAGCAAATAGCCATTTAAATCTGAATCGTACTCCCAGAACATTACACCACCCATGCCGTTTTTTAGCACATAGGCACACTTCTCTTTAACTGATTGCTCATCATCAAAGGTCATGTATTCTTGTGTAGCGGCATTATAGATATAGGGCGCCTTAGCTTCTTTATCATAATATTTGGTAAAACCTTTTTGGTTAATGAGGCTGTCTTTAATAAAAGTATAACCCTTTCCATACCTGCTACTTAATACACTATCACCTAAACCTTTTGTAGCGCTGGTTTTAAGCGTAAATGCCCTGCTATAAAACGCCACACCCATTACCAGCTTTGCTGGTGGAACACCTGCTGCCACAAATTCGCGAAAGGTTTTATCTGCATAATTATCAGCAGGATGGGTTTTAGAATTATAGAGATTGGTGTGGTGACCAGCCTGTTGGCCGTGATAAAAATCGTAGGTCATCAGGTTTACAAAATCGAGGTATTGCTGTGCTTTATCCATTTCGGTATGGTTGATGAAATTGGTAAAACCTCCTACGGCTATGGTTAAAAGCTTTTTACTGCGTTCCTGTTTTTCTAAGGTATCGAGTTCCAAACGCAACTCTTTAAGCAATAAGGTAAAATTCTGTTTGTCTTCCGGTCTGAAAACATTACCTTCTTCGCCTGCAATTGCCGGGTATTCCCAATCAACATCAACCCCATCCAGTTTGTATTTTTCGATAATTTTAACTGCACTGGCCGCAAAAGCCTTGCGCGAAGTATCGCTAAGGGCAGCATCCGAAAAATTTTCGCTCCAGGCCCAGCCCCCAATCGAAATCAGGATTTTAAGCGACGGATTTTTGCCTTTTAGCAAATTAAGTTGTTGCAGATTGGTGGTATCGGTTGCTTCGCGGTGCAAGTAAGCGCGGTTATTTTTTACATCAATAAAGGCATAATTAATATGTGTAAGTTTCTCTGCCGATATTTTACTCACATCAACCAAGCCCTTATACCCCCCCACATAGCCGATAACCACCTTATTTTTAGCTGCGCGGTCGGTACGCATGGCCAATAATATGCCTGCGGCCAAAATTGCAAAAATGAATAGCTTTAAAGTTTTCATACTTTTAGTTTTTACTTCTTAATAAAGCTTCCAGGTAATAATAATCCGCGTAATTAATCGGCACATCTATTTCTGATTTAGCCGGACGGTGACCTGTGCTATGCTCTAAAATAAAACCATAGTTATCGCCAATTTTACTGGTGTATTTTGTACTTAAGGAATATAAAATCTTATCGGCAGCGGCTTTGTATTTTTTACCATTGTTACTGTATTTGGCCAGCTCGTAAAGTGCCGAAGCTGTAATGGCAGCAGCAGAAGCATCTCTGGATACCTCCGGAATTTTAGGATCGTTATAATCCCAGTAAGGAATACCATCAGCCGGGGTAATTTCACTATTTAAGATAAAGCCCGCAACACCATCAGCCTGAGCTAAATATGCCTTATTTTTAGTTTCGCGGTAGCACATGATATAACCATACAATGCCCAGGCCTGTCCGCGGGCCCATGCCGATTCGTTTGCATAGCCTTGCGCAGTTACCTTTTGGCGAACATTACCAGTTAAGGTATCGTAATCGATTACGTGGTAAGAGCTAAAATCGGGACGAAAATGGTTTTTGAGTGTGGTATTGGCATGCGAAACTGCAATTTTATAGAAAGACGAATCGCCGGTTAATCTGGTGGTTTCGAACAACAGTTCCAGGTTCATCATGTTATCGATAATTACCGGAAATTTCCATTTACTGCCACTGTGATCCCAGGACTTTAATACTCCCGATTTAACATTAAAGCGGGTAGAAAGCGATTTTGCTGCCTGAATAATAACTGAGCGGTAATCGGTATCGTTGGTTAAACGGTAGCCATTGCCAAAGGGGCAATAAACCATGAAACCCAAATCGTGCGTACTTGTATTAAACTGTTCTTTTTTAATATCTGCTGTATATTTCCTGGCCAGATCCAGCCATTTCTTATCATTGGTGTACTGATAAAAATACCAGAGCTCTGCCGGAAAGAACCCACTCGTCCAGTCTTTTGAAATCACCATTTTAAACTGACCGTTTTCTACGGTTCTTGGCGAAACCAGATTGGGTTTTATTTTTCGTGCCGAATCTACATTTTTAACCAGCACATCGGTTTGTTTCGCTGCAGCTGCAAATGCTTTTTTCACATCAGTTTTCTGTGCCTTTACTGCAGTGATAAACAGCATACTTAATGCCGTTAGTGTTATTTTCATGTTCATATTATAACCAGATTAAAGGGTTACGGATAGGTAAATTTCTAATTACTTCTTCTACTTGAGGTTGGTGGTCTAATTTTGCCCAGGTTGTATACCAGTTTGCCTGCTTATACTGTACAGCGCCAAACAACAGAAAGGGTTGCGCTACCGGCCAGTTCTCCCAATACATTACATCTGGTGTTAGCGTCCATTTGCTTTTATCGGCAATAAATGGATATAAATAAGTTATCCCTTTCTTAATGGATTTACCATCTGCAGTTTCAAAATTCCAGAGATTATCTTTCGGAGTTGATAAGATCTGGCAAAGCATGGTCATGGCATCGAGGTTAAAGATGGAATAACCATAAGGTTTGGTGCGCACGGTTTCGAGCGGAAAGCTACCATCGTTTCCCATTTGGTTTGGCAATAGTATGGTTTTGTAGCTGTTGCGTAACGAATCGAGCATATTTTCATCACCGCAAAGCTTTGCAAATGAGGCTACCTGCATGGCCCAGCAAGTGGCATGGTTATTTTTTACCGTTTTCTCCTGAATACCGGGCTTGCTGGTGTTTAACCATAAAGTATACGCGCTAAACCATTTTTTGACTCCCTTTGCCGTTTCTTTATCAAATGCTTTGGCCTTTTCCATTACCAGAGCACCTTGTGCTACTTCCATTAAATGAATGGTATCTATAATGCCGTAATTGCGTCCGGTAAATCTGCCTTTTATAGCCTGTGCAAAAAGCAGGTTTGGATTGATCAGCGTTGCTGAATTGATAAACCAGGCCTGAAAATGTTTAACAGCCTGCTGCACGTACTTTTCGTCGCCGGTAATTTTATAGGCAGATGCAAGAGCACCGATTACTTTGCTAAAGCGGATCATGGCTTTACGGTGTGCCACAAAATTATCCGGATTAGTCATTCCATCACGGTTAATGTATGGTCCATCCGGATTTTTCGGATCAGGCCAGAAATAATCGGCTTCGGAGAAAAAATCGTGCTTACCGCCCGCACTTCGTGGCGATGAAGTATCGGTAATGGTAACCGGGGCTTGTTTCATGGCCCAGGCTGCTTCGGCCAGAATCTGCTTCTTGAGTAAAACCGTAGCTTCTTTTTCTAAATTACCGGCCTTTGGTGGAGCTGGCCAAACAGCCGGATTAGCAGCTGTTACTATCAGGCAACAAATCGCCAGCAATACAGTGGAAATAATTCTTTTCATGGTAAATTATAATGTAGTGAATACTGTTTTTAAACCTTCAGCTGCAACAGAAACAACGCTTTGTCCTTCGTTTAGCTTTACCTTAATTATGGCCCTGCCATTGTAGGCCTGCACCTTACGTGAACCTGATGAAGTACCTTGATTATCAATCAATTTACCATCACCGGTTAAACCAAAACTAATCCAGTTTATGGCATCTAAACAAAGTATGTTCCGGTTATCTAAAAGCTTCACTTCTACTGTAGCGATATCGCCCTGCTGATCAATTTTTTTCAGTTCGAGCAGAGCAGGCTTTGTCCACTTCTCGGTTTGGTAGGTAAACTTAATTTCATCAGTCACCATTTCTTTACCTTTCTTAGCGATCACCTTTACTGTGTTTTCACCTTGTACAAATGGCAGGTTCCAGCGCAGGCCGGCTGCAGGGTAATCCTGACTGTTCCGCTTTTTGCTTCCAAAGCTTTTGCCATTCAGGAAAATCTCGGCTTCGGTGCAGTTCGAATATACCTTTACCATTTTTTCTTCGCCGGCATCGCCCCAGCGTACCGGCCAGGTATGTCCGTAAATGTGTGCCATGGGTTGGCTTGTCCAATAAGATTGAAAAACATAGTAAGCTTCTTTTTTAGTAAAATCGCGTTCTACCACCCCTTTCTGGTTCATGTAAGGCACCGGATTATCGGGGCGAACTGGTGTAGAAAAATCTTTAAAAGGCCAGTAAGCGGTACCACTTAACCAGGGCATATTTTCCTGCTCCTTTAAGTGCCAGTCAATTAAATTGGTGATGTACGATTCGCTCCAGTCGCCATCTTTGGAAATACGGGCTGCACCACCATACAACGAGGCATCGCCTGCCCTTTCATCGGTTGCTCCTCCTGTTTTAATTTTACTTAAAGCTTTATCGGGGTTTTCCGAATGGCGTAATGCATGGCTATCGCCACCCCATTCTACATGTAAAAAGCGCTTTACTTTGGCAAATTCATCTTCTGATGCTTTTTTATAATCGGTATAGGCACCACGATACCAGCCCGCCCAGATAGATGGCGAATACACATCCACAATATCGCTGCAAAAATCGCAACGGCGAATGGCGGTATAGCGCGATTTATCCAGTTTGTGCGATAAATCATTCAGTTCTTTCATAAAAGTCCTGATTTTTTCTTTGTCAAACTCAGGGAAATCGCCTGGCCAATCGTTTTCGTTACCCATGCCCCAGATAATAATGGCCGGATGGTTGTAATGCTGCTCTACCATATTGGTGAGCATTCTTTTGGCTTGTTGCTGGTAAATTTCGCCACCTAAGCCACCACGGCACCAGGGAATTTCTTCCCAAACCATGATACCCAAACTATCGCAGAGGTTTAAAACAATGCGCGACTGCTGGTAATGCCCCAGGCGAATAAAATTAACGCCCATATCTTTCATCATTTGCATTTCCTGACGGATCATGCCCTCTGTCATGGCAGCAGCTACACCAGCATGATCTTCGTGACGGTGGGTACCGCGTAAAAGCAAACGTTGCCCGTTTAGCTTGAAAGGACCTTTTTCTACAAATTCGATATTGCGGAATCCGATTTTCTCTTCGCCCTTGTAATTTCCGGAAGTTGAAATGACTTCGTATTGCAGGGTATATTGTGCGGGTTTATCCGTATTCCATAAAAAAGGTTTTTTAATTTCTATATCCCAAAGTCTTAGATCATTCGAAATTTCGATCTTTTTATACGTTTCAGTTACAATTTTTCCATTCGGAGCAACCAATCTAAGTTTTATACTTGCACCTCCTACATGAGCAGGATTATAAAACCTCGCTTTAACACTCAGCTTCCCCAATTTACCCTGTGCATCAACCTCGGCTTTGGCAAACATTTTATCAACCGATAAGGGGGGCGTGTAAACAAGATTAAGGTAGCGGTAAATGCCGCCGTAAACATTAAAGTCAGACAGATTGGAAGGAATCATTTCCAGATCTCTCGAATTATCGGTCCGTACCGAAACCGGCACTTTACCTTTAAACTGCTTTTGGTAAACTGCTGTTTTTTGGAAAGCCGCAACCGCATCGGTAATATCAACCGTCCATTCATCGTAGCCTCCCACATGCACAGCTACTTTTGTGGTATACACATACACTTCGGTTTTCTGTCCGACACCTTCGAAATGCAATATGGTCCTACCGTTTTGGTAAGGGTTTTCGATTTTCAAGTTGGTGCGGTACCAGGCAGGTCCCTGGTAATAGTTTACATCGGGGTCTACTGCATCTTCGGCATTTACACAATGCGGCAGATTTACTTTCTGCCACAACGGAACCGACT
Source organism: Sphingobacteriaceae bacterium (assembly GCA_965284455.1). Classification (GTDB taxonomy): domain Bacteria; phylum Bacteroidota; class Bacteroidia; order Sphingobacteriales; family Sphingobacteriaceae; genus Pedobacter. The sequence continues at coordinate 1,096,167 of OZ260086.1, read as the reverse complement.
CGGGATTACCCGCACCTACCGGGCGCACAGCTTCCCAAACACCGCCTAAATCTTGCTTTAAAAACTCCCAGTTATTGTTTAACCTAACCGATTGCTGTGCAAACAATAAGTTACTGGATAACAATAATATGAGCAGGCTTATATACTTAATTTGTTTTAACATCTATTTTAAAAATTAAACTTTCAAACGCAACTTTTTCTTTTCTAAAAATGCAACGATACCGATTACCAGAAAGGATATCAAAACCGACCTGATGAGGCCACCAACACCAGCATTTAAGAAATGAGGATAGTGGAAATGTATCATTCCCATCGCCGCATACAACACATAAGGAATAAGGTAACAGGTTAAAGTGTTGGTTCCGGCGGGCTTAATCCATTTAAACCAATCTTTCTTGCCTTTCACATCAACCAGAAAAATTAACAGCTCAAAAACGAGGATAGTGATACCCAGACATATAAATACCCAGGCCGGTGTAGCATAAATTTTAGAAATACCACCGGCGTAAGGCCTGATAAACATGCCGAAACAGAAAGCTAAAAGGCCATAAAATGCGGTTAAAAACCAAAAATCGGAAGGTTTCTCCTCGCTGGTTGTTTTCCTGTATAGAGCCGATAATAAAGCACCAGCGAGCATTAAGGTTATGGAAGAAGCATCGCCCACGATTGGAATATGCAGGTGTATTAAGCCCAAATGGGTAGCTAAATTAATGCCTGCAAAAACGGTGAAGGTGAATAGTAAAGCCAGCAAATTAGCGCGACATAATAAAAACACCAGAGCTGAAACCAAATAAGCCCAGCCAATAATACCTAAAATACCCCACCAGTGTGGTTTTAAGCCTTGTGGCTCTTCGGCATTACCTCCTTTGTAAAGCAAGGCCATAGCCGCCAACAAAACGATACCTAAAGCAATAAAGGTGTATTTTTTGGGCTTTGAAACATCGGCTGCATAATCTAACCAGATGAGAAAAAAGGCCAGCGTAACCAATAATGTATATACCGGATAGGGTAACAAGGCCGATGCATGATCGTAATTTTCCAGATTAACATGGAAAAAACCCATCACAATTAGCGCGAACGATCTTAATGCGATGTAACCAATTAGTCGCCAGGCATTATCGCCCTTTTTCTTTCGGTTTGCCAAAGCAAAAGGCAACGAGAGCCCTACAATAAACAGAAACGCAGGAAAAATCAGGTCTGAAAAGCCCATGCCATCCACATTGGCATCAGTATGTTTTATCCAATCGGGAATATGCGATACACCGGCCACATCGTTTACAAAGATCATCAGCAACATGGTGATGGCCCTTAAAACGTCGATCGATAAAATACGGAGCGGTAGCTGATTCATTTTATTTAGCGATTAATAAATTTTTCTAAGTTGTATGGCATTCAAAACCGGTTTACCCTGAATGGCATTGAAATCAACCGAGATTCCCTTGCCATTTTGCACAGTAATTCTGGTGGTTTTCTTTACGGCAGTGGTGTAGCCAAAATCAAGCGCCAGATTTAATTTCGGCATAAAAGGTGTGCCGTTGATGGAAACCCCGAAAATGCGTTGCTCTTCTATTTCTTTTTTGTGGTTGTTATCCAGGTTATAAGCCAGGGCTTCTTTGGTTTCGCCGCCCACCAGCTCGGCAAAATGGAGCGCAATTTCGTATTCGCCGTCAGGAACATCGAACTTAAACTGTCTGATACCCACCTGCTGCGTTTGGTAAACAGGGTCGTTATCGCTGCCTAAAATATTTTTGTCGCTGCCATAGGTAATGCGGTTATTGGTACCTTTGTAAGGTTCGCCACCCACATAACCCCATGTGCCGGCTTGATAAGGCTGATCGGGCATCCAAAGCTGATGTTCTTTTTCGTCGATGTAAAAACGTTTGGCTCCCAACAGCACGCTGATATTTTTAAATGCAATATTGGTAGCGTTAAATTTAAAAGGCTGTAACTGAAAGTGGATATCGGCCTGATCGCTCTGATCAGAAGAAACTACCCGCAATTGGTTGATACCATTAACAAAAGGCACCTGCCAGTCTATAATGTGATCGACAGCGTCTTTCAGGCCTAAACTTTTGCCATTTAAAAAAAGTTCTGCCGATTTAAGGTTTGTGGCTACCTGTACAGGCTGCGTACTGGTGGTTAAAGTAGCCGAATCGGCCGTACCAGTTCTTTCTTTCCAATGTGCAGCAGTAATTTTCAGATAGGGTTTATCAGACAAATAAGCCTGATACAGCAAGTAGGTATCCTTTGCCTCGCGACTGATAGTGAGTAAACCTTTATTGTTGATGTGTGGCATCGTTTCCTCACGCGTTTCGGAATTAAAATCGGCCAGATTCCAGGCCATTCCACCCGCTACAAAGGGACGGTTAAGCATTGCATTGAGGTAAACCTGGTTAAACTTAACTGCATATTCTACACTTTTATCGAAGCGGATGGGTGAAAATGAGCGGATCCTCGGGTCGGCATCAGCACCATATTCGGTAACCATAAAAGGCGTATTGGGTAGTTCTTTGTGGTGGCGATCTAAAAATTTACCAAAATCTTCGGGAACACCCGAATACCAGCCCGAATACAGGTTCCAACCAACAATCATCGGAATTTTAGTGAGGCCAACCTTATTGTAAATATCCCAGGCCCCGTGGTTAACCAGCATGGTATGGCGCGAAGGGTCCAGTTTACGGGTTAGGCTATCCAGTTTTTGTGCCAGTTCGCGCACATGATTGAAATAAACCTGCTGACGGGGTTTATCGTTTGAGAATTTTAAACGCAACAGAATTTCATTCATATAAGCCCAAATGATAATGCTTGGGTGATTGAAATTCTGTCTGATCATTTCGGTCTGCATGTTCAGGCAGTTCTGGGTAAAAGCTTCGCTTTCGGTGATGGTATTTACTACAGGAATTTCGACTGAAGCCAATATACCCAGCCTGTCGCAGGCTTCTAAAATCTGTGGATCTTGCGGATAATGGGCTACACGCAAAAAGTTACCTCCCATGGCTTTCAGCAGTTCGATATCCCTGATTTGCAAAGCGTCGGGCGTAGCATTACCCCTATTTTCGTAATCCTGATGACGGCTTGCACCAATAATTTTAACTGGTTTATCGTTCAGGAAAAACCCTTTTTCGGCATCAAACTTAAACCAACGGAACCCAAGTGGATTGGATACCTGATCGATAACAGATTTCGTTTTGGCATCGATAATTTTAGTGATTACCCGGTACAGGTAAGGATTTTCAGGCGACCATAATTGTGGTTTTTGAATGGCCTTGATGTCCTGTACCACCATCATATTACCACCATTATTGGTATTTACCACAGTAGTTTGATTGGCTACGGCATTTCCTTTCGCATCAAAAACAACGGTTTCGACCTGTACTTTTTTAGCTGCAATTGAGCTGTTATCGATGGAACTTTGAACCTGTACACTCGCTGTAGCTGCCGAAACCTGGGGTGTGGTAATAAAAACCCCGCCACTTCCATTTTCTTTTTGCGAAAAATGAACCGGATTGGTAATTAACAGGTTAACATTGCGGTATAAACCACCGAAAAAGGTAAAATCGGCAGTTAATGGCGGGATATCTTCATTGAAGCGGTTAGTAGCCCTAACTTCAATTACATCATCCTTATAATTTAAAAACCTGCTTATGGGTACAATGAAACGGGTATAGCTACCGATGTGTTTAGCTGCAGATTGTCCGTTAACCAATACTTCGGCTTCTTGCGCTACGCCATTAAAAACAAGATACACGGCTTTGTTTTTTGCACTTTCATCGAGTTTTATCTTGCGTTTGTAAATACCCGCGCCACGGTAATAACCGGGAGCATCGTCTAAAACGTCTTTATCATTCCAGGTATGCGGAAGGGTAACGGCTTCAGCTGGCCCATTTTCTTTATGGAATTCCCATTGATCGTTGAGGCTAATGACAGTACGGCCAGCATTCTGCGCCAGGCACTGAAAGCCGGTTATAAGGGCAATAAGTAAAAAAAATGATTTCGCTTTTAACATTTGCTTAATTTTCCATAATTTATGTATACCATGTCGTCATCCATGTTTCTCCGTGCATCCGTGGCTAATAACATCAATGCATCTTAATCCGTCAAGGTAAAGTCTTTCTCCAACTTAATATTGTTCGAAGCTGTCCCAATCATCAGCTTAAAATCGCCGGGCCCTGCGGCCCATTTTAACTGTTGGTTGTAAAAGGACAATTTCTCTTTATCAATCGTAAAGCTGATGGTTTTACTTTCGCCGGCCTTTAACATCACCTTTTGAAAATCTTTAAGCTCTTTAACCGGACGGGCTACGGAAGCAAATTTATCCTGCAAATACAGCTGAACAACTTCTTCTCCAGCATATGAACCCGTATTTTTCAATGTAAAATTTACCGTGATTTTATCGTTCATACCCATCTGGGTCTTATTCAGTACCAAAGCGCTATAATCGAAAGTGGTATAACTCAAGCCGTAACCAAATGCAAATTTCGGACTATTGGGCATATCTAAATAAGCCGAGCGGTAACGCGTATCTTTGTCGTTCTTAGCGGGCCTGCCTGTGCTTAAATAATTATAATACAGTGGAATCTGGCCTTCATCTCTTGGGAAGGTCATCGGTAATTTACCCGAAGGGTTGTAATCGCCATACAACACATTGGCCATGGCATTGCCGGCCTCGCTACCCAACCACCAGGTATACAGAATAGCCGGAGTATGATCGGCTGTCCAGTTAAAAATTAGCGGACGCCCGGCCATTACCAGCACCACCACCGGCTTACCGGTAGCCTGAACTGCTTTAATTAAATCTTCCTGTACGCCCGGAATGCGGATATTGGCCCTGCTTTTTGCCTCGCCGCTCATGTCTAAAGTTTCGCCAACGGCCATAATCACCACATCGGCCTGTCTGGCCACTTCAACTGCCTCAGCAAAACCTGCTTTAGATGAATCGGCTACTTCGCAACCTTTGGCGTACAAAAGTTCGGTTTGGTTAGCCACCTTATTTTTTAAACCCTGGTATAAGGAAACCAGGTTATCTTTTTCCCATGCAATTGACCAGAAACCCTGCATATCTTTTTCAGATTTGCCCAGCGGGCCAATTACAGCAATCTTTTTTAAGCTTTTGGATAAGGGTAACAGTTGGTTATCGTTTTTTAGCAGCACCATGCTTTTTTGGGCCATGGTTAAAGCAGCTTTTCTGTTCTCTGCTGAGTTTAATTCCTTTTCCTGACGGCTTTCGCTACTGAAACGGTAAGGATCATCGAACAAACCAAGTTCAAATTTCTTGCGTAAAATCCTCCTAACGGCATCATCAACCAAAGCGAGCGGAACTTTTTTATCGGCGACCAATTTGGCTAAGCTAGGCAGATAACTGCGGCTTTCCATGTCCATATCGCTACCGGCTTTAATGGCCAGTTCGGCTGCCTGCGCTTTATCTTTAGCATAACCATGGGCAATCATTTCTCCTATCGATCCCCAGTCGCTCACCACAAAGCCATTGTATTTCCACTGGCCTTTCAAAATATCGCGCTGCAAATAACTATTTCCGGTAGCCGGAATGCCGTTCAGGGTGTTAAAAGCATTCATAAAAGTAGCTGCACCTGCATCAACCGCAGCCTTAAACGGCGGCAGATAGGTTTCCCATAAAGTATGCTCGCTCATGTCGACTGTGTTATAATCCCTACCGGCAATAGCGGCACCATAAGCGGCAAAATGTTTGGCGCAGGCCATAATGGCATCCAGTTGGCCTAAACCTTTGCCCTGAAAGCCCTTTACGCGTGCAAAGGCAATTTTAGAGCCCAGGTAAGTATCTTCTCCAGCCCCTTCCATCACCCTGCCCCAGCGCGGATCGCGGGCAATATCAACCATGGGTGCAAAAGTCCAGTGTACCCCCGAGGCAGCGGTTTCGCGGGCGGCAACCCGTGCTGTATTTTCCATTTCAGCTAAATCCCAGCTCGCAGCTTCGGCCAGGGGGATTGGAAAGGTAACACGGTAACCATGAATCACATCTAATCCGAAAATCAAGGGGATTTTCATACGCGATTGCATGGCCACTTCCTGTACTTCGCGGGTTTCTTTAGCGCCCCGAACATTTAGCATGGAACCCAGTTTACCATCGCGGATATCTTTTAACTTATTTGGATTGTTGGTGATCGGGCCGGTGGCATCGCGATCTCCGGTGTACTGGTTCAACTGCCCGATCTTCTCGTCTAAGGTCATCAGTTTTAAAACCGAATCGATTTTCTTTTCGATTTTTTTATCCTGTGCGCCCGCAGTGGTTACAGAAAGGCCTAAAATTAAGGCCAGTGACAGATATTTTCTCATGGATGTATTTGCTATTTAACGCCGTCTAAAATCCCCTGGTAAGCTGCTTTTCGCTGGTATTGTGCATCGAAGGGCAAAGGCCAGTCGGCACGCTTATAAAACAGTGGAATCCAGCTATCGCCATCAGTAACATTCCATTGGGTAATGCCAAACTGCTGATTTTTGGGTATGGCATTATAAGCTTTAACAATGGTTTTATATTTGGCTGCCTGTTGCTCACCTAAAGCGGCAGTATAAGTTGCACCAGGTGTATTTCCAGCATTAAGGGAGATATCAACTTCAGAAATATGAACTTTTAGTCCGGTTGCCGCAGCAGTTGTAATTGCGGCAGTTAAATTAGCATCGGTTTGGGTTACGTTGGTGTGCATTTGCAAGCCAATTCCATCAATTGGGATGCCTTTGCTTTTTAACCCGTTAACCAGATTTAATATGGCGGTACGTTTAGTTGAACTGTACTCATGCCCGTAATCATTGTAAAATAGCAGGGCATCGGGATCTGCCTCATGTGCATACTGAAATGCCCTGCTAATATAATCGGCGCCCAGTTTCTGTAACCAGATCGTGTTGCGCAAAGTGCCATCTTCGTTAACCGCTTCATTTACCACATCCCACGAAACTACCTTACCTTTAAAGTGCCCCACAACGGTTTGAATGTGGGTTCTCAGTATATTTTCCCAATCGGCTGTGCTGCCCTGAAAATTCTTAACCCAATCGGGTAAAGACTGGTACCAGTTTAAGGTATGGCCATGCACACGCTTGCCATTGGCCCTGGCAAAATCAACCAGGTAATCGGCATCACTCCAGGTATAGGTATCTTTAGCGGGATGAACCGAAGCAAATTTCATTGCGTTTTCGGCGGTAACGCTGTTAAATTCTTTTATTACCAGATTACGATAACTGGCATTGCTCTTTAACAAACTTACATTTAAAGCTGCACCGATTGGGAAGGGCATCTTTTTTTGCAAGCTTTCTTCTGCCTTGATCACCGGAGTATCGATACTGGTACCCTTGGCACAAGAAATGGTTAACAATGATGCCGAAAGCATCATTTTCATAGCAAAACCAATTGTCGTAAATCTGTTCATCTTTTTATTTGTATTTGACCTGCATTTGGCCGTAAAAATCTTTTAGTACATAAAAGGCTTTCTTCTTCTTACCGGTTTCACTAATTAAGCCTTTGCGGTTCCAGAAATTCTGGTAAATCGGGTGTTGTCTTCTGGGTGAGCGGAAATCGGTTAAAATCCAGGGAGTCATGCCACGCAGTGCCCCAATTTTGCTCAACAGGGTAATCTGGTTTTTATACAAAGCTTCCTGGTATTCTTCACTCCAGCGTGTATTTTCATCGGCGTGGAAACCACCTAAGGCATCGCCGCCAAACTCGGTAATCACCACCGGTTTTTTGTACTTGATATCGAAATTGTATTTGGTAATTTCCGAGGGGTTGCCTCCCCAGTACCAACCTGCGTACTCGTTAAAGCTCACCAGGTCTATTTTTTCGCCAAGCGGATCGTTTAAAATAATGTTGTTTCCTTCGCGGTGTACCTCCAAAGCTGCAGCAACTAAACGCGTATCGTCTAAATTGCGGGCAGTTTCAGCCAGGTTACTCATAAAGCTCAAACGGGCGCTACTGAGCGGTGTTTCATTCCCTATCGACCAAACAATTACGCTGGCGCGGTTTTTATCCCGCACAATTAAATCGGTTAATTGTTGCTTCGCATTGGCATAAGTGGCAGGGTTAGTCCAGCTGATGGTCCAGTAAACCGGAACCTCGGCCCAAACCAATAAGCCCATCTCATCGGCCAAACGAATCATTTCTTCGTTATGCGGATAATGTGCCAAACGCACATAGTTGCAATTCATATCTTTTGCCCATTGCAACATCATGCGCATATCGCCTTCTGAGCGTAAACGGCCAGCCAGAAGCGGGTTTTCATCGTGCAACGAAATCCCCCTTAAGAAAACAGATTTGCCGTTTAGCAAAATACTGTCGCCATCTGCCTGTATGGTTCTGAAACCAATTTTATCGTTAATATCTTCTTTATCGGTTTTAATGTTTACCGCGTAAAGCTTAGGGTTCTCGGGCGACCAAAGGTTCAGGTTATTCCAGATAAACTCATCTGCAATTTTTCCTTCTCCATCAGTTTTGTATTTCTTCTCTAACTTAAGTTCAGGAATAGACAATGTAACTTCCTGCCCTGAAGTGGCATCGGCAAGTTTCACCGTAAAATTTAACAGGTTATTATTGCCTTTAACAAGCTGCAATTTATAATCGCTGATAAAATGCTCCGGAAACTCGGCAAGGAAAACATCGCGGGTAATGCCGCCATAATTCCACCAGTCGGTATTTACGGTTGGGATTTCGTCTTGCTTGCGGATATTATCTACTTTAAGTACGATAGAGTTTTCGCCTGCTTTTAAATTGCTGGTTATATCGAACTGAAAAGGGGTAAAACCACCTTTGTGCACGCCCAGCTTTTTACCATTCAGGTACACATGCGCCTCGTAGTTAACCGCACCGAAATACACAAAATATCTTTTTCCTTTTTCGGGTTTTGCATCAAACTTTTTGCGTAACCAAATATTGCCCTCGTAAAGCTCTAATTTTTCTGACTGCGAATTCCAGTCGCCGGGAACATTCATTTGTGGCGAATGGTCGAAATCATACTCAATCAGTTCTGACTTATCTTTCTGTACTTTATCGTCAAAATAACCTCCGGTTCCGGTCTTAGATTGATCGAACGGTTCGTGACGGTAATCGTAGTAACCGTTTTCGTAAGGGTCTACAATATAGTTCCATTTACCATTCAGGCTCTGGATTTTACGTGCCTGAATATTCTGTATAGCGGTAACCTGACCGTAACTGACTGATGAAAGAAGCGAAAAGCAAATTAAAAATACGCTATAGGTTCTTTTTAGCATAACTTAAGTTTTTATTAATTAATTGATTGTTCCAAAACTAACAATTAATTAACGGACGGTGTTTCCACCATCCGTCTAAATTTGAGCAAAATCTAGTTTTTTTTAATAACCGGGGTTCTGTCCCAGCTTTGGTGCTTTGTTTAATTCGTTTTGTGAAATTGGATATAAGTAGTTTTTAGCCGTAAAAACCCTGTTTTCTACTGTAAATGGTGCATAGGTAAAAGTGGTTGGCCCTACCTGGGTAATCCGCATCCCTGTAACAGCTTTGTTAAATGTTGTCTCTCCTTCTTTCCACCTGCGTACATCGTAAAAACGTTGTTCTTCGAAACAAAGCTCTACCCTACGCTCGTTACGGATACGCTTACGTAACTCTTCTTTAGTTGGGGCCACATAACCGTTGGCAGCGGGATTGGTAGTTTGTAAAGCAGGCATAGCTACACCAGTTCTGCTTCGGATTGCATTTAAGCTGGTTAAAATCTGCGTTAATGCGCCGGTTCCCTGGGCCTCGTTTAAGGCTTCTGCATAATTTAAAAGTACTTCGGCATACCTAAAGAAAATCCATGGGCGGCGTACAGTAGCACTATTTCCGGCCCACGATGCACTTTCACTTAAATATTTACGCATGTAATAACCGGTTTTGGTTGCATTTACGTTTAAGCCTAAACCATCTTTACCACCAACAAAAGTTTCTACCGGTTTACTTTTAAAAGTAGAACCGTTATACATGATGGCAAAGTTTAAACGCGGATCGCGGTTGGTATAAGGAGCTGTTGCCGAATAACCAGAGGCTGCATCGGTAATCATCCTGCCTGTAGTTTTCATTTCAAAGGCATCTACCAATTCTTGTGTCGGGTTTGTACGGCCATTTGCTGCATCGTAGCTTACTGGCGCATTATTTTGTTCGATGGTATTGGTGTTTAAGGTTGCTGTGGCAAAAATGGTTTCGATATTAAAAGCACCATTGTTCCATAACCAGATATTTGGGTAAGAAGTATAAATACCATGTTTACCGGTATCTATAATTCGTTTTGCAGCATCGGCAGCTGCCTGCCACTTGGCGATATCGCCACCAGGGTTGTACTGCGGACTGGCTGCATATAACAACAACCTGGCTTTAAGTGCCATTGCAGCGGTTTGCGTTGCCCTGCCACGTAGCGGGGTGTTCCATTCTGTTGGTGATAACGGCAGGCGCGAAATGGCTTCTTCGCAATCGGCCGAAATCTGTTTCACGCAATCATCGAACGAATTTCTGGGCAGATCCAGGTTATCGGTTACCGTAAGTGTACGGGTTACGATAGCAAAACTACCATAACGTTTAAGCAATTCGAACTGGAAAAATGCACGTAAAAAATAAGCCTGACCTTTTAAGCGGGCAATTTGCGGTTCCATACCCTGGTTGGCTGCATTATTTAACGGAAAAGTTTCGTCGGCCGGCACAATTACCGCTCCATCTATATTCTCGAGAAACATATTCGCCTTGCGGATTCCAGAATACATACCGAAATACACGTCATCAAAAGTTTTAACCGGACTCCAGGTACCATTGTTTAAAATGTTTACTGATGAGTTTAGGTTGGAGTTAACAGCCTCATCAGATGCTGATGCAAGTAATGCCCCGTCATCCAGATCGTAACGATCGGAAAGTGATGCGTAAACATTGTTCAGGAAATTACGGGCATAATCGGGATTGGCCCACAACTGCGCCTGCGTAATATCGTTACCCCCGCTAAATTCGCCATCCTGAAGAAACCCGCTTTTTTTACATCCTGCCACGCAGATTACCGCAAGGGTCAGGATTGAATAAAATATATTTTTTTTCATCTCTTTTAGTTTTTTAAGGTGAAGCTTAACGGCATTTGCATCTCGGTAAACTTCACGGTCTTATCGTTTAAAATTTCAAATTCACACCGAACGAATATATTTTCATGTACGGATAAGATGAATTGTAACCCGATTCAGGCAATTCAGGATCGATCGGCAGATCGCCCAGTTTATCGAAAGTAAGCAGGTTTAAACCACTTGCATAAAAACGCAGTTGTCTGATTTTTAACTTTTTGATAAATGAAGGCGAAAGAGAATAGCCGATCTCCACATTTTTTAACCTGATGTAATCGCCTGATCTGATCCAGAAATCGGAAGTAGCGGTATTGTTGCCACGATCGGTTAGCAGTAACCTCGGATAAGGAGCTCCCGGATTATCGGGTGTCCAACGGTTTACACTAAACTGGTTTAAAAAGCCATTATTGGTGTTACCTGCATTGACCAGTTGTTGTATGGTAATTGAACGGCCACTGGTACCCTGGAACAAGAAGTTTGCATCAAAATTGGCGTAAGAAACTGAGGCACCAAAGCCAAAATAAGCTTTCGGAACGAAGTTGAAATCGGTTCTCACACGGTCGAGGTCGTTAATTACGCCATCGCCATTCTGATCTACATATTTAATATCGCCGGGTTTCACATCTTTTGATAAAATCTGTTTGGCAGAAGCATCAATCTGTGCCTGGTTTTGGAAAATACCATCGGAAATAAGCATCATGCTTACATAACCTGCAGCCGTGTTAGCAGTAGCCGCCGGAGAAATTACGCTCGAAATGGGGTGTCCCAATTGTTTCTGATAGTCGGGCAAGCCTGCTCCTTCGTTAATGGCCAGGATTTTACTCGTGTTGTAGGTAAAATTACCGAACACATTCAGGTTTACCCCGCCCAGTTTCTTATTGTAGTTTATGCCGGTTTCAAAACCTTTGTATGATGCCTCGCCCTCGTTAACATAAATTAGCGATTGCCCCAACAAACTTGGCAACAGCGATGCCGTGGTTAAATCTTTCCGGTCTTCGTAAAAGTAATCGGCGCTTACTGATAAAGCTTGTTTAAACAATTTGGCATCAAAACCTACACTGGTTTTATAGGCTTTTTCCCAGGTTAAGAAAGGGTTGGCCAAAGCTAGCTGACCCGAACCACTTACACCGGCAAAACCTGTACCAAAGGTATAACCTGCAGCACTTCTGGTAAAGAAATCATTATAGGCAAATCTTCGGGCGGAACCAATAGCATCGTTACCTACCAATCCGTAAGAACCTCTAATTTTTAAGAAATCGAGAAAACTTGTTGAGCCTTTCATAAAATCCTCGTCGGAAATGATCCATCCTGCCGATGCAGCCGGGAAAAATCCGTATCGAGAATCTGGGGCAAAATTTTCAGAACCCGCATAAGAGGCTGTCAAATCAACAAAATAGCGTTCAATATAATTGTACGATAAGCGGTTAGACCATCCTTCGCGGCGTACATCCAAACTTCCGAATGAGGCATAATTGGCCCTCGAAACGCGGGTACTGAATTTAATATCGTGTTTTCCGAAGGTTCTGTTATAATCAAAGCCTGCCCAAAATTCGCTTTTGCGTATGTTGCCCGAAAATGCATTAGCCTGATAATCTACCTTAGCAGGTGTGCCATAGGTGGTATAAGTTCCATCGGCTTTTAATTCAGAAGTTGAATACTGCTGGCTAAAACCTGAGCGGTATAATCCGGCAATATCATAAGCATAAAAAACTTCACCAGTTAAGCCTTTTAATATGCCGTCCATTTTTTGGCGGGCACTTAAAGTCGCCATAATGTTACGCACCAGGTCTGTACTGGCTCCCCTGGCCTCGAGCATGGCCTGAGGGTTATTTTGGGAAAATATCGAAGTTCCGCCGTACGATCCGTTAGGATTAATCACCGGGAAAGCATTGGCTGGCGTTGAATAAACCGTTGATAAAAAAGTAGCTGTACCGGCATTCGGGAAAGTGAGGTTGGTAATCCGCCCACCGATATCTAAAGCTACATCAAGGTTCTTGTTTACGTGTAAATCAATATTGGTTCTTAAATTATAGCGGTTAAAATCGGTATTGGCATCGTAGGTATCGTTATGACCACCTTTGTAAAAACCTCCCTGCTGGTAAGCACTTAATAAAGTATAATATTTAATAAAAGCATTACCACCGGTAACGGTAGCCACATAACGCTGGGTTGGCGCTACACGCTTGGTGAAATCACGTACAAAGTTGTTGTTTGGGTATTTAATGGGATCTGAACCATCCTGATAGGCCTGTAAAGCAGCAGGGCTGTAAACCGCTGCTCCGCCACTGTTAATGGAAGCCTCGTTGTATAAACTTGCATAATTGTAAGCATCTAAGGGTGCTGCAATCTGCAAAGGTGCCTGTAAGCCTGCCTGCGCATCGAAAGTTACGCTGGTAGAGGTTGCGCTGCCTCTTTTGGTTTTTACATAAATTACACCATTGGCAGAATACATACCATACCAGGCTAGTGTTGCGGCATCTTTTAATACGCTAACACTTTCAATTTCGGCCAAATCCATCGATCTGAAATCGCGCTCAATACCATCTACCAGCACCAAAGGCTCCTGGTTACTGTTGTAAGATGAGCGGCCACGGATTAAAAAACTTGATACATCGTAACCAGGCTGTTGCGAACCACTTGGATAAATGGCTAATCCGGGTAGCCTGCCGGTAAATACATTGGTTAAAGATGAAGATGGGATCTGAGGCAGGTTATCGGTAGTAATGGTACTAATGGTAGCCGTAACCTCTCTTTTCTTCCTAACACCAAAGGGAATGTACACGTTGTCGTTATCGCCGGCATCGATCAGTGCTTTTCTTAAAACAATATCTCCCTTGTTTACCTCCGAAGCGGGTTTAAGCACCATCAGGTAGCCAACATATTTAAAAACAATTACATCGCTGGTGGAAGTTGATAAGGTAAAACTCCCGTCGGCACCTGTGGTAACCGATTTATTGGTTTTATCTTCCTGGATAGAGATAGCCACCCCGGCCATTGGCTTTTTATCCTGATCTACTACCCTGCCCGAAACTGTAAGTTGTTCATCGGGCGTTTGGCTGTAAACGTTTAGCATGCAGGCCCATAAAAAGAGCAGGCAGGCTATGTATTTATATTTTGATCTTAATGATTTCATTTTCAATAATCTTTTAGCGTTACATTGATTAACTCACTATTCCCAACCTGGATTTTGTGTTAATACACCTTTGCTTTTGTAAATTTCTGCCCTTGGTATTGGGTACAGGTTTTGCTTTTCGGTCCAGCTTTTCTGGAAAGTCTGGCTCAGTACAAAAGGCGTGTACACAAAGGTTCCATTGGCCTGTTTAATCACATCCATGCCTTTCATGGGTACACCAATAGTAGTAGCTCCAATTTTCCAGCGCATAATGTCATACCAGCGGTGGTCTTCGAAAGCCAGTTCTATTGCACGCTCGTGCCTGATGGCATTACGCATTTCATCCTGGGTCATGTTGGCTTTAAGGCCGTAAAGATTATCAGCTCCAGCCAGTATTCCGCCACGTTTGCGAATGGCAATTAACTGCGCGTAAACCGGGCCGTTCATGTCTCCCGGGCCTACCGCCTCATTTTGTGCTTCGGCATAGTTTAGCAATACCTCGGCATAGCGGAAATAAATATAATTGAGCAAGGTTGTGCTTCCCCCAACGGTACGGTAAACCTCTGGCCAATACTTTTTGCAATAGTAACGGGTTGCGGTATAGGTAATGGTGGTACTGTAATCGAGTGCACCAGCTGGTGCAGACCACATTTGTATGGCTCTTCCCTGCCAGGGACGATCGTTGTAAATGATGTTGTCGTAAAAACGAGGCTCACGGTTAGCATAAGGCTTCTGCGGATCGTAGCCCGAAGTTGGATCAGTAATGGCTTTTCCATTGGCCATTTCATACATATCTACATGGTTCTGCGTAGGGTTCATTTGTCCTTGCGCGCCTCCAGAGCCTGGCGACATAGAAAAATCCTGCATCATTTCTCCAGCTAGTGGCGTATTGCCTTTAATGCGGATCATGATATATTCTGATGAAGTAGGTACGTTTAAGATATCGCCATAAGTGTTCTGCAAAGCGTATGGTCCAAATTCACCGTTCATTAATCTTTGCGCTGCAGCGGCAGCAGCAGCCCATTTGGCTTTATCTCCAGTTGGATTATTTAGCGGACTTGCTGCATATAAAAGCACCCGTGTTCTTAAAGCCTGAACTGCGCCTTTTGTTGGGCGGCCATAATCTGCAGTAGTATAATCGGCATCATTGCTCAGTTTGTTTTCGGCAATAGCCAGATCTGCCAAAATGTATTTGGTAACCTCATCAAAGGAGCTGCGTGGAAGGTTCAGTTCATCGTTTACGGTATAAACTTTATCTACAATGGGTACCCCACCAAATCTTTTGGTTAACTCGAAATAAGACATGGCACGTAAAAAACGCATCTCACCTTCTACCCTAACCGGTTGAAAAATCGGCACGGTTGCAGGCGGTGCAGGTGGCACATCGGCCAGGCGCGAAAGCATTTTGGTTTCGATGGCGATACCAGCATACATTCTTTTCCAGATATCGTAAATATCGTTTAAAGAGGCTCCGTTACTATGATCGTGATACAAACCACGGTTTAAAGTGGTAACGGTACCCTCTGAGTTACCAGAAACGGCTTCATCTGATGCCTGAGCTACACAACCACGGTGATCGTTAAAGCGTACGTATTTATTAATTACATAATTGTAAGCATTATCGGCAAATCTGGCTGCCTGTGCCGGATCTGCAAAAATCTCATCCTCACTCAAAGCGACACCTGGTGTTCTTTCCAGGTAGTCTTTTTTGCAGGAAACAGCAAACAGCGTTAATAAAAGAATAGCTGTATATATTTTGTAGTTTTTCATGATCTTAAAATTGAACGTTTAAACCAAAATTGTAAATCCTCGATGTTGGATAAAGCGCCTGTAAAGGGAAAGCCGTGTTAATGGTGTTTACATTCTCCGGATCGATGTAGAATTTATACTTGGTCCAGGTGTAAATATTCTGTCCCTGTACAAAAACCCGCACATTGCTTAGTTTTAAAGTGCTCATCCACGATTTTGGGAGTGTCCAGGCCAACTCAACATTCCTGATCTTTAAATAGGCCGAGTTTTGTAAAGTAAAATCGTTTAAGGCATAGTTTAATGATGCTGTACCTCGGGCGTGCAGGGCCGGCCAGGTTGCCGTTGCTGCAGTTGCCGGAGTCCAGGCATCAAGCATGAACGGATACATTTGCTGACCATTGTTCTGCTCGTTCAAGATCACATTCGAGCTTACATTAGCTACGCCTTGAAACAGGGCCGAAAGTGAAAATCCTTTGTAGCTAACCCGTGGACTAAAACTATAAATGTATTGTGGAGTATTGGTGTACCCAATGGCATCCTGATCTAAATTGGTGATTACACCATCGCCATCCAGGTCTTTAAATTTTAAGTCGCCCGGAATTGGGTTGTAACCCGATAATTTAGGTGAAGCTGCAATATCGGCCGCCGACTGGAAAAAACCGTCGGTTTTATAGCCAAAAAACTGACCTACACTTGTTCCTTTTCTAGCCAGCGAAAAAGGCATACCATCTGGTTCGTCGTTCTCCAGGATTTTGTTTTTATTGTAACTCAACTGCGCATTAAGGCCCAGCGTTACGTTACCCACAACACGCTGATAATCGAGCTCAACTTCGTATCCCTTGTTGTACACAATACCTTTATTTAAGTTAGGGTAAGCGTGACCAAATAATGCTGAACCACTTAATGTTGGCGTTAAAATATCTTTACGGGTTTCGTCGAAAAGATCGACCGTTAATTTCAGGTTATCGCTCAGGAAACGTGCTTCCATACCAATATTTCTTTTGGTACCGGTTTCCCAGGTTACTTTATCATTTCCTAAAGCGGTATCGCCAATGTAAAGAGTTGGATAATTAACCAAGGCAAGCGGATTCCCAAACGGGGCGCCTGAATTGGCCGTATACGTGGTTAAGAAAAGGAAACGGTTATCCGAAATCCTGTCGTTACCGACCTGCCCGTAACTTCCCCTGATTTTTAAATAAGTTAGCACATTGTTCTTTTTCCAGAAAGGCTCGTTGGTAAGGGTCCAGCCTGCCGATACTGCCGGGAAGAAACCATAACGCAAACCTTCGGCAAAGTTTTCCGATCCGTTGTACGAACCGTTAAATTCGGCAAAATACCTTTCACCATAATTATAGGTAACACGGCCAACAATACCCTGCGATGCCCTTGGTGGTGCAGTAAAAGGCGATCCCCCGGTTGTACGGATAAGCTGACGGGTAGCCAGTAACAATCCGCCAACATTGTGCCTGCCAAAATCGCGGTTATAATCAAAACCGGTTTGCAGGTTCATATTGGTACTTCCACCGGTTACACCACCATCCTGCACTGCTCCTAAAGGCTCATCACGGTTACGGGTATCGGTTGATAAAGTAGCCTGACCGGTTGTGGGATTGTAAACATAAGCCGCCCAGTTGGCGTTTCTTCTTTCGGTATTATTGTAATATGAATCGTATCCAAATACTGTTTTAAAGCCTAAACCTTTGGTAATAAAACCCAGTTTATAGTTGAGGTTAAAGGTACTCTCGATGGTGTTGTTATCATCGTTACGGGTTCCGAAACGGGTTAATACCGCAAACGGATTCCAGATGTTGGTACCAATATTCGGGTTAGCGGTTATCCTACCATCAGGGAGCGTTACCGGATAAGCATAAGCCGGTACCTGCAAAATACGCGAAATCATCCCTTCAATGGTATCATACGAGAAAGCTGAAGAAGATAATAATCCGGCTGGCTGATAGCGGTTGGCAAAACGGCCTCCCAGTTTAATTCCTACTGTAAAATCTTTGTTCAGCGTTAAATCTACGTTCGAACGGAAGTTATAACGGTTGTAATTGGGTACGGTATTGATGCCATAAGGCGAATCGAATTTCTTAAAAATACCATCCTGAAAGGCATAACCTGCAGAAACAAAATATTTTGCAATTTTTGTTCCGCCATTAATGTTGATGTTATGCTGGGTTTGTGCGTAATATTTTTTGGTTAAATAATCGAACCACTGCACATCAGGATAACCGATCGGGTCTGATCCGTCTTTAAATTTTTGCAACTCTGCATCTGAGAAAAAAGGTGCTTTACCATCGTTTACATACGACTGGTTTAACAACGAGGCATTTTCAAATGCCGGTAAACCAACAGCAAGTCCGGTATAAGTCTGCAAAGCGAAATTACCGGTATAAGTTACTTTGGGTTTACCGATTTTTCCCTGTTTGGTGGTAATAACGATAATACCATTCGCTCCCCTGATCCCGTAAATAGCTGTTGAGGCAGCATCTTTTAAAACCGTTACCGATTCTATTTCGCTTGCATCCACATCCGAGAAACTCGGGCGCTCTACCCCATCTACCACCACAATCGCTGCATTATTTGAGCCGTAAGTAGCTACACCCCTTACCTTTAGCTGGGCACCATCGGCCCCGGGCTGCCCGCTGGTTTGTACTGCCAGTAAACCCGGTAAGCGGCCAATTAAAGCATTGGTTGGGCTCGGAGTTGGCGATTTCATCACTTCTTCGGCGCCAATCTGTGCTACAGCACCTGTTAAGGTAGATTTTTTCTGTACGCCATAGCCTACAACTATCACCTCATCAAGTCCCTGAGTATCGTCTTCTAAAACTACGTTTAATACCGTTTTGTTGTTTACAGCCACATCTTTAATGGTGTAACCCACATAAGTAAAAGTTAAGGTAGCATTAACAGCGGCTTTTATTGAAAACTTACCATCGTTATCGGTAACAGCACCCTGCGTAGTACCTTTAACCCTAACGCTTACCCCGGGTAAGGTAACTCCTTTTGTATCTTTTACAGTACCATTTACTGTGCTTTGTGCAAATGCTGTAAACGATGCACTCATCAGCAACAGTAAGGTTAAAGTATATAGCACTTTAATGCATTGGAAACGCTTCATTCCAATTGCAATAAAAGTCCTTTTTAAATTGTAAAGTCTATCCATAATTATTATAAATATTAAATCTATTTGGTTAAAATTTAATGCATAGTAAGTCCCTGCCGGTTAAATTTGCATGCTTACAACCTGCATGGAAACAACCAGTTAATGCGTTATACTACCAGCTTTAAATCGGGGCCGGCAGCCAGGAAATAACTTCTGTTTTGTTAAAGGCTATGCGTCTTGCGGACGGTACAATCTTACCTCCAAAACGTAACATTTTTGAGATAAATTGGTATAGGCTTGTTCCGCTAAATTCGGGGCCTTGGTGCCTGCCCTTACCATACAAAAATAAATGTGGGATGATTTCATCATATTTACTTGGTTAGTTTGTGTTAGTGGTAACGAATGTAGAAAAGGTAAAATGATAAAAGTCTTTTAAAATAGCCTAAAAGGCTATAAAATCAATTGAAACTCATTTCAAACGTTTGAAATAATTGCGTTTTTTTTCTTAACTATGCATTGAGATTGGAAAAGATGACGAACAATATCCCTGTTACCCTGAAGTTCCTGGCTGAAAAGTTAAAGATGTCAGTATCAACAGTATCAAAAGCCCTTAATAACTATCCTACAATAAATGAATACACTAAAAAACGTGTTCAGGAGATGGCTCGCGAATTACATTTTACACCCAATAAATCGGCCATCAATTTAAAGGAAAAAAAATCGCGCATTATTGGTATTATCTTGCCCAATCTTTTAGATCACTTTTTTACCCGCAGTATTTATGGTGTTGAGCAATTTGCTACCCAGAATGGATACAATGTAATCATCAGCCAATCGCATGATGACCTCGAAAAAGAAATCCAATCGGCCAACATGTTATTGCGGAGCCGTGTTGACGGACTTATCGTAGCCATTTCTAAACATACACAGGATTTCGCACACCTCGATCAGTTCGAAAACATGGGTATACCTGTGGTATATTACACCCGAAACCCAAGTTTTAACCTAAGCTGTCATAAAGTTTTGGGCAATACTTTCCAGGGCTGTTATAAGGCAACACAATTTTTAATTGACAGAGGGCATAAAAAAATAGCTTATTTGGGTGGCCCAAAAATGATCAATTTTACCCACGATCGTTTTAATGGTTATATCAATGCACTGAAAGATAATGGCGTGCCTTTTTCAGCTGATTTGGTGGCTTATACCGACTTCGATAAGGAAAATACAATTTCGGCCATTCAGAACCTTTTTGCCAACCCACAGCATACGCCTACTGCGTTGGTTGCATTTAAGGAACCCATTTTATTCGATGCCATTAAATACCTGAGATCGATAAATCATCCCAATTTAGATAAGATTGAGTGCATAGGTTTTGGTAATACTTCTTTTATCAGTTATTTAGATTCACCTCCTGTAGCATCAGTTGAAGAAAACCCAGAGTCGGTTGGTGAAAATGCCATCAAGCTTTTGCTTCAGCTTATCAATAAGGAAATCGATATGGAAAACTATCAGAAAGTTATGGTTGATTGCAAATTAATCGTGCACGAATAGGATGTTTTCAAAATTCTGGGGTCGGAGGTCCGGAGTCGGAAGACTGCACGCCCTTAAGTGCCCTTTGGTGTCTAAGGTGGTAAAAAAATCATTCCCCCTAGCTTCCCATCAAAGAAAACCCGTCCTTAATTTGATTCCTGTGCTTTTCATTATAAGAAAAAGCGGCGACAATAAGCAAACCAGCAATACCTTCAAAGGCCACCACCACCTGGGTTCCGAAAAGGTGCGCCAAATAGCCCATTAACAAACTCCCGATAGGCAATACGCCCTGGTATGCCATTATGTAATAGCTGAGCGTTCTGCCTCGCATTAAATCGTCGGCATGGGTTTGCAAGTAGGTATTGATAGATGAGGTTTGCGCCATTAAACCCAAAGCAGCTAAACCGGTACAGATTAAAGCCAGTATTAAAGAGGGCGAAATAGCCAACGCTACTACCGATATGGCCAGTAAAATCCCCGACATCATCACTATTTTTTGCAGATTTTGTCCTGCCCTTAAGGTAGCCATGTAAATGGCACCGAAAAAAGCACCAAAGCCTGCTGCACTTTCAAACCAGCCAAAAGTCGTGGCATTTCCATTAAAAATATCCTTTGCAAAAACGGGTAACAAGGTGGTGAACGGAATAACCAACAAGCTCGAGGCTGCCATCATTAAAACCATTGAAGCCAGATCGGGCGATGCTTTTAAATAATCATAGCCCTTTTTTAAATCGCTCCATATATTTTCTGCCGATTTTTTATGCTCAGTTAATTTAAGTTTCATCATTACCATACACCCTAAAACCGCTATAAAACTTACAAAGTTGATCAGAAAACAGATATCTTCACCGAGCGTACTTAAAATTACCCCGGCCAAAGCTGGCCCAATTAGCCTTGCTGCGTTAAACATCGAAGAATTCAAAGCGATTGCATTTGGTAAATCTTCTTTATCATCAATTAAATTGACCATTAACGATTGGCGTGCGGTTACATCGAAAGCATTTACCAAACCCTGCACCAGCGATAGTGCTGCAATCCAGAACATATCGTACACTTTAAACCAGATCATTAAAGCTAACGCCCCTGCCTGGAGCATTAAAATCACCTGCGTTATTACCAGAATTTTATATTTATTATGCCTGTCTACATAGCTACCCGCATAAGGTGCGAGCACCAATGAGGGAATCAGACTTAAAAAAGTAATCAGCCCTAAAAGAAACGCCGAACCTGTTAAACGGTAAACCAACCAGCTAATGGCTACACGCTGCATCCATGTTCCAATTAACGAAATAGCCTGTCCTGTAAAAAATAACCTGTAATTATAATGCCTCAGTGAACGAAAAATACTCATGTTTAAAATAGTAAAGTAACTTTACAAAAATAGAATTTTTAAACTAAAGTATAAAATCAAATCCACTTCTTTTTATCACAATAAGATCATAAAATTGAGCTATTTCTCAAAACAATGTATTCATCTATAAATTTTAAAGCTTATATTTGTAAAGTTTATTTACCATTAATATGCCTTCGCAAACACAAGATATTGCTGCCCGGTTAAGAAGTACCGTTACCCGTTTAACCCGGCAGTTGCGCAAACAGAACGTAAGCTCTGAGTTTAGCAATGCCGAACTGCTTACCATGTCGCTACTGGAGCAGCATGGTAAAATGTTATCTACCGAGCTGGCCGATATGGAAAGGGTATCTAAGCAGGCCATTTCGCAAATCATTAACCGCTTGCATGAGGCGAAATGCGTAGCGCGTTTTCCAAGCGAAGAAGATAAACGCAAGGTATTCATCGGCTTAACTAAACTGGGCGAAAAGCACATTATCGCTACCCGTAAAATTAAAGAAGAATGGCTGGTGCAAACCATGGAGAAAATTTTCTCCTCAGAAGAGATTAACCTCATCCAGGCTTTCCTACCCTTGCTTTCCCGGCTGGTAGAGCATAACGGTAGCCGTGTATAGTTTTCTTTTTTCCTTCAGCAAATAAGCTGTATCTTGCAGCCCTCAAATGGCACTATATTTCACCTCCATAAATTCGGGCAGCAATGGCAATTGTTACTATATAGGTAACGAAAACGAAGCTGTTTTGGTTGATGTAGGCCTAACCTGCAAAGAAGTTGAAAAACGAATGGCGCGTTTAGGCTTGGCTGTAAATAAAGTAAAAGCCATTTTCATTTCACACGAGCATAGCGATCACATCAAAGGCCTGACCGTTTTCGCTAAAAAACACAAACTTCCGGTATACATTAGTACCCCAACGTTAAAAAGTAGCCGCCTGTTACTCGATGCAGGCAACACCTTTTCGTTAAGCCACCTGCAAACCATCCAGATAGGCGATTTAAAAATCGCAGCCTTTTCTAAATTTCACGATGCAGCAGATCCATATAGCTTCACGATTGAATGCAACACGGTTAAAGTTGGTGTTTTTACCGATATTGGTGCCGTTTGCGATCGCCTGATTCACCACTTTAAAGATTGTCACGCCGCATTTCTGGAGGCCAACTACGACACCCAAATGCTGCAAAATGGCCGGTACCCTTATTTTCTGAAACAAAGAATCATGGGTGGTCATGGTCACTTAAGCAATGCCCAGGCGCTGGAGTTGTTTACAAACCATAAACCTGCTTATATGAGCCATTTATTGCTGAGCCATTTATCAAAAGACAATAACGACCCTGAACTGGTAGAAAATCTTTTTAAAAAAGTAGCCGGCAATACTTTTGTTAAAGTGGCTTCGAGATATGAAGAAACAGAAGTTTATTATGTAAGCGCCGACCCAAATGCTGCACAAGCTTATGTTTTTCGCCCCGAACTTTACCAACCAGATCAGTTAAACCTGTTTTAACATCTTAAAGTCACAAAAAACAAGGCGTTTTCTGTACTTTAAGCCCTAGATACTTGTAATATAAACACATACCACATAAAAGCAGAAAATATCTTATTTAATTCTTTTTTGCAATAAAACATTTAGACCAAATTGGGGTTATATCTATACTTCATAAATAGTTTGTTTGGTTTATTAGGGGGCTTAAGGATTTAAGCCCTTTATTTTTTGCCATAAATCTAATTAAGGCAAAAAATCACCCGACAAAATTTTATTCCACTTATGTTTATTTTTTCCTATATTCGAATACATTGTCGTCCCCAATATAATGTGTAAACCTTAAATAATAATTATATGGAGACAAGCAAAATCTCAAAATTCAGTGCCGAGTTTCTGGGCACATTAGTATTGGTTTTAATGGGTTGCGGCAGTGCTGTAATAGCGGGGGCCAATGGTACAACAGGCGTTGGTTTGTTGGGCATTTCATTTGCTTTCGGCCTTTCGGTAGTGGCTATGGCTTATGCTATTGGCCATATTTCCGGTTGCCACATTAACCCGGCCATATCCATAGGTATGGTTGTAACCGGCCGCATGAAGGCTTCAGAAGCAGCCTATTACATTGTGGCCCAGATCCTGGGTGGCATTGCGGGTGCTTTTATCCTCATGCTTATTGCCTCTGGCAAACCCGAATATTCACTATCGGCAAATGGTCTTGGCCAAAATGGCTTCGATGCTCTTTCGCCCCAGCACTATAGCTTACAGGCAGGCTTAATTGCAGAAGTGGTATTGACTTTTATTTTCTTACTGGTAATTTTTGGTTCTACATCTACCAAAAACATCAATGGTGGTTTTGCCGGCTTAGCCATTGGCTTAAGTTTGGTGCTAATACATATTGTAGGCATACCGGTAACCGGAGTATCGGTAAATCCAGCCCGTAGTATTGGCCCAGCAATATTGGTTGGTGGACAAGCCATAAGCCAGGTTTGGCTATTTATTGTAGCACCTATTGCAGGCGCAATTTTGAGCGGAATTGTTTGGAAAACCGTTCTAGAACGAAACTAACATAAATAGAAAAGGTAAAATGGAAGATGGAATAATCCCAAATTTCATTTTACCTTTTTTTGACATTAATGTAAGCTTAAATCCCCCACTTTCCATCTTACATATTACATCCCCTTCAATTAAAGGTTTTTAGTAATCACCTCATCAGTAGGTTTTGTTTTAGAACGGAAACGGTGTACCAATTCTCCTTTTTCATTAATCAGAAATTTCTCAAAATTCCATTTAATGTCACCTTGCTCCTCAGTATTGGTTTGCGAAGTCAGGTATTTAAACAACGGACTAATATCATCACCTTTTACGCTGCTTTTCTCGGCCAATAAAAACGAAACATTGTACTTACCTGTACAAAACTCTTTAATTTCGGCATTGGTCGAAAATTCCTGTCCGCCAAAGTTGCCAGCCGGAAATCCGATTAATACCACCTTTTTACCATACTGTTTCTGAAGTTTTTCGAGATCTTCATACTGTGGGGTATATCCACATTTAGAAGCTGTATTTACGATCATTATTTTCTTGCCCTTAAACTTCGATAGTTTAATTTCTTTACCATCAATGGTTTTAAAGCTGAAATCGTAAACGTTTTTTGGCGGGTTCGGCACCAAAAAGTTTAGTAGAATTAAAATTGTGCTTATCATCGTTTTTTATTTTATATACGAATATAGCTACAAATAGTTTCGCCCCGGGTAAAGTTCGTGTAAAATGTAAGATGGGTCACTGAAAAAACTAGTCAATCACCCATAAACAGGATATTTTGAAAATGAAAGCCAGCAACATTTCGGCAGCACAGCCACGCTTTCCCTCCTGCTCAGCTAAACAATAGTTCTAAGTTTTATCTCAACAAGCAAACTAACTATTTTCCAAATGACACGGCTACTGCTTTCAAAAAAAGGATTAAAACCACTCATTTATAGCCGTTTTTTCAAAAAAATGATCACGATCATTAAAAAAAACAGCAAAAAAATTGTATTAAATTTTAATCAGGTTTTGATTTATGCTTTAATTATAGCTTTATTTGCACAAAAACGTATTTCATGGCAAAAAATTTACTAATCGTCGAGTCACCCGCAAAAGCTAAAACTATTGAAGGCTATTTAGGCAAAGATTTCCTGGTGAAGTCTAGCTATGGCCATATCCGTGATTTAGTGAAGGGCGATATGGCAATTGATATTAAAAATAATTTTGCCCAAACCTACGAGGTACCCGCTGATAAGAAAAATGTGGTTGCCGAATTGAAAAAGCTTGCTAAGGATGCCGAAATGGTATGGCTAGCATCCGATGAGGACCGCGAGGGAGAAGCCATTTCCTGGCACTTATTCGAAACTTTAGGCCTTAAAGTAGAAAAAACCAAGCGTATCGTTTTTCATGAAATTACCAAACCTGCCATTTTAAAAGCCATCGATAGCCCACGCGGTATCGATTATAACCTGGTAAATGCCCAACAAGCCCGACGCGTTTTAGATCGCCTGGTTGGTTTTGAGCTTTCGCCGGTTTTATGGAAAAAAGTAAAACCATCTTTATCTGCAGGCCGTGTTCAATCCGTTGCCGTACGTTTAATTGTAGATAGAGAAAGGGAAGTTTTAAACTTTAATGCCTCTGCAGCCTATAAAATAACAGCCCAGTTTACTACCGGTAAAGGAAAAGAACTGGTTAAAGCCGAATTGCCACAACGTTTCGAAAATGAGGTTGATGCTGAAAAATATCTTCAGGATTGTGCCAATGCTACATTCGCCATTAGTAGTTTGGAAACCAAGCCGGCAAAACGTAATCCGGCAGCACCTTTTACCACTTCAACCTTACAACAGGAAGCCTCCCGAAAATTAGGCTTTTCGGTGGCCAGAACCATGCAGGTTGCCCAAAGATTATACGAAGCGGGTAAGATTACTTACATGAGAACTGACTCGGTAAACCTGTCAGAAACCGCTATAAACGCTGCAGCAGCCGAAATAAAATCAGCCTACGGTGAAAAATACCACCAGCCAAGGGTTTATAAAACCAAATCGGCCAGGTGCACAGGAGGCACACGAAGCCATCCGTCCAACTTATTTCGACAGACATACTGTTGATGGCGATATTTCAGAGAAACGTTTGTACGATCTGATCTGGAAACGTTCAATCGCCTCACAAATGAGCGAGGCCTTGTTTGAGAAAACCACGGCACAAATTACCGCTTCAACCCGTAAAGAACATTTAGTAGCCGAGGGTGAGGTATTGAAATTCGACGGTTTCTTAAAAGTTTATCTCGAATCAACCGATGATGAAGAGGGCGACGAAAAAGAAGGCGGTGCTATTTTACCTCCTCTAGCTAAGGGGCAGGAATTATTTTTAAGAGAAATGCAGGCTACTGAACGTTATTCACGTCCGCCAGCAAGATATACAGAGGCCAGTCTGGTTAAAAAATTAGAAGAACTGGGCATTGGCCGTCCGTCTACCTACGCACCTACCATTTCTACAGTACAAAACCGTGGTTATGTGGTAAAAGAAGACCGCGACGGTAAACAGCGTAAATTTACAGCCATTACTTTAGCCAATGGCGAGGTTAAAAAAGAAACCAAATCCGAAATAACCGGTGCAGAAAAGTCTAAACTCTTCCCTACCGATATTGGTGAGGTGGTAAACGACTTCCTGGTTGAACATTTTAAGGGAATCGTCGATTTTAATTTCACGGCCAAAGTAGAAAAAGAGTTTGATGAGATTGCACAGGGCTTGCAAGATTGGACTAAAATGCTCCATTCTTTTTACAACCCTTTCCATACTGAAGTAGAAACTACTTTAGAAACAGCCGAACGTGCCACAGGCGAACGCTTGTTGGGACTCGATCCGGCTACAGGTAAAAATGTTTATACCAAAGTGGGCAAATTTGGTCCACTGGTACAAATTGGTGAACTTGATGAGGAGGAAAAACCCCGTTATGCCAGCTTAATGCGTAACCAATCGGTAGCCACCATTACTTTAGCAGATGCTTTAGAATTGTTTAAATTACCGTTCCAGCTACCTGATTTTGAGGGTAAGGAAGTGGTAATTGGCGTTGGCCGCTTCGGACCTTATGTAAAATGGGGCGAAAGCTTCATTTCATTACCTAAAAACGAAGAACCTCTCTCGGTTACTTACGACAGGGCGGTTGAAATTATCCGCCAGAAAATGGATGACGATGCTCCAATTGCCTATTACGAAGGTTTGGGTGTAACCAAAGGAAAAGGCCGTTTTGGTCCCTTTATTAAATGGAACGATTTGTTTATCAATATCCCGGCTAAAGGTTACGATTTCGACAATTTATCACAAAGTGATATTGAAACCTTAATCGGCAAAAAAGTAGAAAAAGAGGCAAACAGATACATTAAAACCTGGGATGCTGAAAAAATTTCGATCGAAAACGGTCGTTGGGGTGCTTTTATCCGTTTTGGTAAACTGATGCTGAAACTGAGAAACAACGAAGCCACCAAACAAAAATATACACCAGAAGAACTTGCTGATATTGATCTGGAAGTAGTTAAAAAGATGATTGTAGAGCAAGTGCCTAATGCTTTCGAAACGAAGAAAAAAGCACCTGCAAAGAAAAAGGCTCCTGCTAAAAAAGCTGTAGCTAAAAAGAAATAAATCATCGTCATTTCGAGCGAAGAGCAGCGCAGTCGAGATGACAAGACTCCAATTTAAAAATCATAGTTAAGTAGAAGCACATACTATGTAATTTAAATACAGACCGATAATACTATTATTCAGTCATTCAATAATTTAAAAAAATTGAAAGCAGATTTACCAGAAAATACAGTTGAAGATATTGCCATGGCCGTTGTGCTGATGAGCGAAACACCGGAGGTAAAAAACTGGACCGTTTATCTTGTTAACTTAAAAAAAGAGCCCATTACCAATGTATTAATCAGCTCGAAAGGTTATGGTGAAAAGGACGGAAAGCAGGTTAAAACTTCTGTTTTAAGGCACTTTATTGGCGATATGGAAGCCCAGTCTTTTTCGGGTGTTGAAGCCATAGACCCCGAAGTTTTTGGCCTGACCAATGAATATTGGCTAAGTTATTACATTGATGGCACCATTTACGATAAGAAATTTATTTTTCTGCCCGAAAGCATTATCGATTCTAACTTAATTAAAATCCCGCTGGTTAACCGGCCGGGAGTGATGATTAAATAAGTTGGGAGTTTAAAGTGGTGAGTTTGGAGTTTTCAGGCATTTAACCTTAGCAATCGCTATTTCTATATTTAGAACTAAAAAACTCCAAACTAAGTTTGAAACTTTAGCCATATCGCTATTTCTGCATCCAAAACTGAAAACTCCCGACTGCAAACTCTAACTAAAAGGGGGTTTAGAACCTTAGCAATATCGCTATTTCTGTATCCAGAACTGAAAACTCCAAACTGCCAACTCCAAACTAAACTAAGGTACCTTAACCGCTTGCCTGCCCAGTAACTTCCACCCTGCCTTTTCTTTACTCCAAATCAGCAGAATATACAATTTCACATTTCCTGGTACATTTTTATCGTTGGTTTTCGCGCTTAAAGTGTGGCGGACCAAGGCCGTTTTATTTTGAAGTATAACCGTTTGATCGGTTAAATTAATGTCTACAAAATCAGATTCGCCCGAAAGCAACGAATGCAGAAACTCTTGCTTGGTCTGGATTTTTCCGCTAGAATGTCCGTAACTTAAATTGGGTAAAATTAACTTATCCAGGGCCGAACTATCCGGTGTAACCATCAACTTGGTTAATTTCGTTACAGCTGCTTCCACTTCAGTTTTTTGTGCGAAAGAAAAATGTACAGTACCTAAAAGTAAAGCAGATAAAACAAATATTTTCTTGATCATAAGGGATTATTTTGGTTAACAGCCGTAAACTTATCCAATTGAATGGAAAGGAACAAGTTACCTGGGGCTAATTTTCAACATTATTCTATTTAACGTGAATTTTAGTTATTTTTCATTCAAATTACCTAAATCACCTATGGAAAATCCATCTAGTTACCGATCATCAACAAAAAAGAAATTTATCTTCGGCGGCTTGCTCCTTGTTTCAATTGCCGCTATTCTTTTTGTATATTTTAACAAGAAGAAAAAAACTAACGAAGAAAACCAGGCTTATGCCAAGTACATTGAGGCTTACACCTCAGGTACGATCTCTAAAAAAAGTTTTATCCGCGTGCATCTGGCCAGTGCCGCAACAGGTATGCAGGATCTGGGCAAAGCCGATTCGCGCGATCTGTTCGATTTCTCGCCTTCCATTTCTGGAAAAGCCTATTGGATTGATCCCCAAACCATAGAATTCAGGCCTGATGAAAACCTTAAACCCGGCAAAAACTACGAAGCCATCTTTAAACTATCCGAAGTT
The DNA here is from genome assembly GCA_965284455.1 of Sphingobacteriaceae bacterium. GTDB lineage: Bacteria > Bacteroidota > Bacteroidia > Sphingobacteriales > Sphingobacteriaceae > Pedobacter. The sequence goes on along the minus strand of OZ260086.1, from coordinate 1,066,382 downwards.
TCGGCAACGGAAAAAGGCCTCGAAGATTTCGATTTTGAGTTTAAAGTAATCACGCCGGGGATCATGCTCACACAAAACGGCTTGGTTTCGCAAAACAATACCGCACTCGATTACATGAAATTAACTGGTGAAGTGGCTACAGCCGATGTAGAAGAAACCAGTAAGATAGAAAAAACGATAGAACTGGATTTCGACCAGAAATTAAAGGTGAAATGGCAGCACGATCCTGCTAAAAACATCTCAAAATTTACGATCGACAGCATTAAAAAAACCGCCAGCGATCAGACCTTAAAAATAGACTGGGATGGAGATGCTATTGATGCAGAGCAAAAAGGCAGCGAAGAAATCAGGGTTCCGGCGCTCAACAAGTTTGAAGTTCTTGATATTAAAGCCATTCAAGGGGAAGAAGATTATGCCCTGGTACAATTTTCTGAGCCAATTGGCGTTGGTCAAGATCTAACCGGTATGATCTCGCTGGGTAATTTAAGCGATTTACGCTACACCATTGATGCCAGTCAGGTTAAAGTTTACGCTGCTGAAGAACTGAAAGGCAATTATGCGTTGAATGCCAATGCCGGTATCGAAAACATCAATGGCAAAAAACTGGCAACCGGTAAAATGGCCAATCTGGTTTTCGAAGATAAGCTACCTGCGGTAACCATTGCAGGCGGTGGATCTATTTTACCCAATTCGGGGAAACTGGTTTTACCTTTCGAAGCCATTAACCTCAAAGCAGTAGATGTAACAGTAATTAAGATTTACGAAAATAATATCCCACAATTCTTCCAGACGAACAGCTATAAAGATGGCAACGAATTACGCAGGGTGGCCAAGCCTATTTTGCAAAAAACAGTACGTTTAGATGAGGATAAAGCGCTCAATCTGCACAAAAAGAACCGTTTTACGCTCGATCTCGATAAAATGATCCGCACCGAGCCCGGCGCAATGTACCGCGTAACCATCGCTTTCAGACAGGAATATAACGCCTACAACTGCAAAGCCGGTGAAGAAAAAGCCAGCGACGACGAAGATGGAGCAGAATATGGAGACTACGAAGGTTATGGCGAAAAAATTGATGAGGACGATGACTTCTGGCAGCGCTATAACAACTATTATCCACCAAATTACCGCTGGAATGACAAAGACAATCCGTGTACACCATCTTTTTATACCAACCAGCGCTGGGCAAGCAGAAACTTAATTGCCTCGAACATTGGTTTGGTTGCCAAACGTGGCAACGATAATTCGATGTTGGTGGTGGCTACCGATTTATTAACGGCCAAACCTTTAAGCGGCGTAAATCTGGAGCTGATGGATTACCAGAAACAGATTATCTTCAGCACCAAAACCGATGGCGATGGCTTTGCCAGATTTGATTTAAAGCGCCAGCCATTTTTACTGATTGCCAAAAATGGTTCGGAACGTGGTTATTTAAAACTCGATGATGGTAGCTCTTTACCGTTAAGCCGTTTTGATGTAGGTGGAGATGTGGTGCAAAGTGGGTTAAAAGGCTTTATTTATGGCGAACGTGGCGTTTGGCGCCCAAGCGATAGCTTGTTTGTTTCGTTTGTTTTAGAAGATAAGCTTAAGAAACTGCCGGATAACTACCCTGTAACCATGGAATTTTATAACCCAAAAGGCCAATTATATAAGCGGCTGATTAATGGCAAACCACTAAACGGTTTCTACACTTTTAAAACTGCAACCGATAATACGGCGCCTACGGGTAACTGGATGGCGAAAGTAAAAGCAGGTGGTGCTACCTTTACCAAAACGCTCAAAATTGAGACGGTAATGCCTAACCGCCTTAAAATTGATTTCAACGTAGGTAACCGACCTTATTTGAGCGCCGGTACCTCTGCTGCTACCCTATCGGCCAAATGGCTTTTCGGCGCTGTAGCACAAAATCTGAAAGCAAAGGTTGATGTTAATTTAAATATGACTGAAACTAAATTTAAAGGTTTTGAGGGCTTTAGTTTTGATAACCCTACGGTTAATTTCGAATCGCAGGTTAAAACGATATTTGAAGGTACCTTAAATCAAAATGGTTCGGCACAGGTTAATACCAACCTAAACGAAAACAACACTGCACCAGGCGTGCTTAGGGCTAATTTTACCACTAAAGTTTTCGAACCCGGAGGCAATTTCAGTATCGATAACTTTAGTATTCCTTACCATGTATATAGTAGTTACCTTGGTGTTCGCCCACCAAAAGGCGACCGCTTAAGTGGTATGCTGGTAACCGGGCAGGATCATAAAATAGAAATTGTAAATGTAAATACCGATGGCAGGCTGCTAAGCGGCAACAAAACTGTTCAGGTAGAATTATATAAAACGCAATGGCGCTGGTGGTGGGAACAAGACGATCAGTACACTTATGCCAACTTTACCCAAAATCAATACAATAAACTGGTAGAAAGTCATCAGGTTAACCTTACCAACGGAAAAGGAAGCTGGAATTTACGCGTTAATGAGCCCGAATGGGGCCGGTATCTTATTTTGGTACGCGATATCAATGGCGGCCATGTTACCGGTAAATCTGTTTATATAGATTGGCCGGGCTGGGCACAACGCGAGCAGGGAAGCAACCCCACCGAAGCCTCTATGCTTTCTTTCACCGCCAACAAAGAGAAATTTACAGTGGGCGAAGATATTACACTCACCATTCCAACCGGAAAAGATGGAAGAGCATTAATTTCTATTGAAAACGGTAGTCGTGTGCTTAAAACCTTCTGGGTAGATACCAAAGCCGGACAAACCCAATTCAAATTTAAGGCAGAAAAAGAAATGGCACCAAATGTTTTCGCCAACATTATATTATTGCAACCTCATGCTCAAACCATAAACGATTTGCCAATTCGCATGTATGGAGCCATTCCGCTTTCGGTTGAAGACCCGCAAACCATTTTAAAACCAACTATTAAAATGGCCGATAAAATTAAACCGGAAACTGAAAACACCATTACTGTGGGTGAGCAAAACGGCAAAGCCATGACTTATACCATTGCCCTGGTGGATGAAGGTTTGCTCGATCTTACCCGTTTTAAAACACCAGATCCGCATGGCGCCTTTTACGCCCGCGAAGGTTTAGGCGTTAAAACCTGGGATTTATTTGATTATGTACTGGGTGCCTGGGGAGGAAATTTAGAGCGGATTTTAAGCATCGGGGGTGATGGAAGCATCAATAAAAACCTCAATCCGGCCAAAGCAAACCGTTTTAAAGCCGTAGTTAAGTTTATGGGGCCATTTACCATTGGTAAGGGCGAGAGTAAAACCCATAAATTTAAATTGCCACAATACATCGGCTCGGTTAGGGCTATGGTAGTAGCTGGTCAGGATGCTGCTTATGGTTTTGCCGAGAAAGCTGTTCAGGTTAAAAAACCTTTAATGGTGTTGGCTACTTTACCACGGGTAATTGGTCCTGGTGAAACTTTTACACTTCCGGTAACTGTTTTTGCTACCGAAGCCAACCTTAAAAATGTTTCAGTACAGTTGCAGGCCAGCAACTTAATTGTTCAGGGAACCAATAAACAGCAACTATATTACAAACAAACGGGTGAACAAATGGCTTATTTTGAAGTAAAAGCACCAAATACTGTAGGCATTGCGAAAGTAAAGGTAATTGCAACAAGTGGTGGCGAACGTACTGATTACGATGTGGAAATGGACATCAGAAATCCGAATCCTTATGTAACCAATGTGGTATCGGCAACGATTCAGCCGCACACCAAATGGGCGGTAAACTACCAGCCAATCGGAATGACAGGAACCAATTCCGGGGCGCTCGAAGTGTCATCAATCCCTGCCATTAGTCTCAGCAAACGTTTAGGTTACCTCATTCAGTATCCTCATGGTTGCATTGAGCAAACTACTTCTGGCATTTTCCCTCAATTGTATCTCGACAGGTTGAGCGCACTCAATGAGCAGCAAAAAGCTACCGCCGAAAAAAATATCAAAGCAGGCATTAACAGGCTTAAAGGTTTCCAAACTACCGAAGGAGGCCTTTCATACTGGCCTGGCGAAGGTAGTGCCGACGAATGGGGAAGCAACTATGCCGGTCACTTCCTGGTTGAAGCACAAAATGCAGGTTATACACTTCCGGTTGGCCTTTTGGAGGATCTTTTACGCTACCAAAAATCAAAAGCGGCAAACTGGGCACCTAACAGCAATAATTTTTATGGCGGCGATTTATCACAGGCTTACCGCTTATATATGCTTGCCCTGGCCAAAAAACCTGAAATGGCAGCTATGAACCGCTTAAAAGCTTTTGAATATCTATCGGTAGCGGCCAAATGGCGTTTGGCTGCAGCTTATAAACTTGCTGGGCAAAATGAGGTGGCGCAAAACATGATCAGGGGATTAGATACTTCCGTACAGGCCTACAAGCAACTAGGCGGCACCTATGGTTCAGATATCCGCGATCAGGCAATGATTTTAGAAACCCTTACCCTACTTGGCCAAAAAGCAAAAGCAGCAAGCCTGCTACAGCCTTTAGCCGCTAAATTAGGCGAGAATACCTGGTACAGTACCCAAACCACAGCATATAGCTTATTGGCGATTGCCAAATTCTGCGGTACAAACCAGTCGTCGGCCAAGTTGCAATATCAATATGTTCTGGATGGAAAATCGGCTCCCATTAACAGCAACCAATACATTAGCAGTACGCCTGTAAACTTTAAAGGCAGCACTGCCTCAGTTACCAATAATGGCAATAATGTGCTCTTTGTTCGTTTAGTTTTAGCGGGCCAGCCTATTGCCGGACAGAATAACTTCCTGCCTAACCGACCTGATGTTTTGGATATGAATGTAACCTACAAACGCTTAAACGGAACTGTAATTGATCCAACCACTATAAAACAGGGCACTGATTTTTATGCAGAAGTTACCGTTAAAAATCCGGGAAGAATGGGCTTGTACGAGCAAATGGCTTTAACACAGATTTTCCCTTCGGGTTGGGAGATTATCAATACCCGCGTAAACGATAACCAGAGTATGCTGGCCTCCTCTCCTTTTACTTATCAGGATATCCGCGATGACCGCGTTTTCACGTATTTCAATGTGAGAGAAGGCGAAAGTCTGGTTTATAAGGTATTGCTAAACGCCTCTTATCTGGGCAAATATTACCTGTCGGCCGTGCAGTGCGAAGCCATGTACAACAATGATATTTCCGCAACTCAGCCAGGCAAATGGGTTCAGGTGGTGAAATAGAAAACAACTTGGGTTATAAGCTGGTGTCCAACCTGACCGAAATAAATGATAAAAGCTGGTTGGTGAGGGCACCAACCAGTAGATAATTAAAAAAGAAAACATCAAATGAAAATTATATTCACAATTCTAGTTTTTCTTATTCCCTTGTGTTCTATTGCACAAAAAACCGGAATTGTATCAGATGTTAACTACCAAATGGGTTACGTTTATCTTAAAGGCGCCTTTAAAGCAAAAGTACTTGCCGAAAACGACCTAAATTTTAATCTGTTAACTTATTTAACTACTTATTTAAATAAAAAAAACATTGAGAATAAAGAATTTGAAAGCTTTGATTTTAAAGAGCTCGAATATTTTTCTCAACGGTATAAATACAAAAAAATGGTTGCTTATGCTGAAGATTTCTGTGTTAAAAACAACCTGGATCAAATTATAATCATTAGAAAAAAGAATGCTTATACCCTAACAGATCCTATGCAAATGTTTTATGGTTTCGATCATGATTTTGGCATTGCAACATTGAGTATGTATGATAAACGGCCAATTTTGTTCTATAATTTTTCATTAATCAAATATTTAAAAGGAAGCAATGATTTAAAAATACTCCTGTCTCCAAGCTACAAAAATCACAAATTCGATGATGTGGTTCTTGATAAAGAAAATTACAGACTAATAAACGATAATGTTTTAATGTATTTCCAACCAGTTTTTGAAACGGTATTAAACAAGGGCCTTGATAAATAAATTTAAAAGCGATGAGAGCCCGTTGACGACTCTCAACCACAAATAAGCCGAAACTTATTTAATAACAACATTTAAACTATCGGTTAGTGTCCACACCGGCCGAAACCAGTACGAAAACTGGTTGGTGGGAACATCAATCAGTAGATAAAAAACCAATGAACAAAATACCCAAAGCATTCCTGATTTCCGATTTCGTATGTGTAGCGCTACTTTTGGTATTTCTTTTTTCCTTACCATCAAAGCTTTTTAAATCTCCAACCTCTTTTGTAATCGAAGCCAGTAACGGCAATTTACTAAGCGCAGCCATTGCCAGCGACGGGCAATGGCGTTTCCCGGTTGCCGATTCGGTACCGGTAAAATTTAAAGATTGCATTATTGCTTTTGAAGATAAGCGCTTTTATCATCACATTGGAGTCGACTTTTTGGCCATGAGCAGGGCCATGAAACAAAATCTGAAAGCTAAAAGTGTAGTAAGTGGTGGCAGTACGCTCAGTATGCAGGTTATCCGCCTCTCGCGTAAGCAAGATCGAACCCTTTGGCAAAAGCTGCTGGAGGTAATTTTGGCGATACGATTGGAAATTAAATATAACAAAGACGAAATTATTGGCTTATATGCGGCTAATGCGCCCTTTGGCAGTAACGTAGTAGGCTTAGAAGCTGCTAGCTGGCGTTATTATGGTCGCGATGCCAAAACCCTTTCCTGGGGCGAAATGGCCACACTCGCAGTGTTACCCAATAGCCCTTCGCTGGTGCATCCCGGTAAAAATTCAGGTAAGCTAGTCAAAAAAAGAAACGATTTATTAGACAAACTGGTTAAGTTGAAATATATCGACCAAACTACAGCTAATTTATCCAAACTGGAGCCTGTTCCCGGTAAGCCCATGCCATTGCCACAAAATGCCCCGCATTTATTAAATCGCTTTAAAGCAGAAAGAAAAAACCTTGAGGTTAACTCCAGCCGTATTACCTCAACGCTTGATGAAAACATCCAGTTAAAAGTAAATGCCATTTTAAAACGCTATAACAACCGGTACCGGGCAAACGATATTAATAATATTTCTGCCTTAATTTTAGATGTTAAAACCCGCGAGGTTGTAAGTTATGCAGGCAATATTTATCAACCCGAAAATACTGATCTGCAAAGTCATGTAGATATGATTAAAGCTTTACGTAGCCCCGGAAGCACGCTAAAACCACTGCTTTATGCCAGTATGCTGAATGATGGTTTTATACTCCCACATACTTTAGTTGCAGATATCCCCACACAAATTGCAGGCTATTCACCTCAAAACTACGATCTGGGCTATGATGGTGCCATTGCTGCAGATAAAGCACTTAGCCGCTCGCTCAACATTCCGGCAGTTAAAATGTTGCAGCAATACAAGTACGAAAGATTTTACGATAAGCTCAAAAAAATAGGCATTAGTACCCTTAACCAGCCTGCCGATCATTACGGTTTATCGCTTATTCTGGGCGGAAGCGAGGTAACCATGTGGGATCTTGCAAATACCTACATGGGCATGACGCGTACATTGAACCATTTTAATACCTATAAAGGTTTGTATAACCCTAACGATTATCGTCAGGCAAGCTATATCAAAAATAACCGCAGGGATGAAGCAGACTATCAACGCAATTCCTTTTTAGATCATGCTTCGATATGGGCTACCTTTAATGCCATGGAAGAAGTAATGCGTCCTGGCGACGAGGGTTTATGGGAACAGTTCTCCTCATCGCAGCGGATCGCCTGGAAAACCGGGACTAGTTTTGGCTTCCGAGATGCCTGGGCTGTAGGCTTAACCCCCAATTATGTGGTATGTGTTTGGGTTGGCAATGCAGATGGCGAAGGTAGGCCTGGCCTGGTGGGCATCGAGGCTGCTGCTCCGGTTTTATTTGACATTTTCAGGCTGTTGCCTAATGGCAAATGGTTCGAAACACCTGCAACCAAATTAAAGAAACTCAAAATCTGCAGGCAAAGTGGCTACAAAGCTGGCGAATATTGCGAAAACGTGGTAGAAGAACTGGTACCTCCCGCAGGCGAAAAAACAGCTGCTTGCCCATATCATAAACTAATACACCTCGATAAAACGGGCGCTTACCGCGTAACCGATTTATGCGAAAGCATAGCAAACATGCAGCACAAAAGCTGGTTCATTTTACCACCAGCAATGGAATACTATTACAAAATCAAAAACAGCGATTACAAAATCCTGCCTCCATTTAAAAGCGGCTGCGATATTTCGGGTGGAAATAGCGTAATGGAGCTCATTTACCCCAAAAACAACGCCACAGTTTATATTCCTTTAGAGCTGGATGGAAGCCGGGGTAAAATTGTGCTTAACGCAGCCCACAGAAACCAGCACTCCAGGATATACTGGCACATTGATAATGAATATATAGCAACTACAACAAATTTCCACCAGCTGGCCATTAGCCCGCCACCCGGAAAACATACGCTAACCCTTGTAGATGAAAGCGGTGAAAGACTGGTGCAGGTTTTCACTGTTTTAGACAAAGAAAAAGGTAAAAAGCCTTAAACTTTAAAGCGGCAAAATCAAAACCAACACAAAACCATAACAAACTGGTATTAAAAAAGTTAATTACTTTTTTAATACTTATAGCTATATTTACATAGGTGGCGCAGGCCTCCGAAAACAACCATCCAACTATAGCTATTTAGTGTAAACCTAAACCAATTTGTTATGACCAATAAATCCGGTTTTACCAAAATGGACATCACTGAATTTGAAACATGGATTTCAAATTTAAGGGTCGCCAGAACTATTTTGTATGTTCAGGAGCACCACACCTGGAGCCCCTCTTATGTAAATTTTAAAGGCAACAATCATTTCGACTTACAGCAGGGCATGAAAAGTTATCATGTAAGTCACAACGGCTGGAAAGATATTGGCCAGCACTTTACCACTTTTCCGGATGGTAGCATTTTAACCGGCCGAAGTCTCGAGGATACACCTGCCTGCATTTTGGGTTTTAATTCGAGTGCTATATGTATAGAAAATCTCGGGAATTTTGATGCGGGCAAGGACACGATGACCACTGAACATCAAAATACGATCATTAAGTTAACCGCAGCCCTATGCAAAAAGTTCGGTATTGCGGTTAACAGTGATAAAATAGTTTATCACCACTGGTTTAACCTGATTACCGGTGTTCGGAACAATGGTACCGGCAATAACAAAACCTGTCCAGGCACCAACTTTTTTGGTGGCAATAAGGTAGCAGATTGCAATCAAAATTTCTTACCGCTGGTTAGTGCTGCCTTAAATGGCGCAGTACCACAGCCTGCGCAAAACGTAATTAAATATGTAGCGGTTACAGCGGACAGCTTGAACATCAGGGAGGATGCAAACGCTCAGAGCAAAAAAGTAAGCAGTGTAGTACCAGCAACCTTAGGGGCAGTTTTGCGGGTATATGAAGAAAAAAACGGCTGGTATAAAATTTCTGGTTCGCAACAGCATTGGGTAAATGGCAGTTACACCAAAACCGTAACGAGAGCCACTGTAAATGCAAGTACTTTGAATGTGAGAAGCGGTCCAGGCACTAATTTCCCTAAGGTTTCAGCATTAGCTCAAAATCAGGAGGTTTTTATTGTTGAAGAAAGTAATGGCTGGAGTAAAATCAGTTCAGACAATAAATGGGTGAAGAAAGAATTTTTAACTTAGCCTGAAGCTTCCTGCATTAACATATGATTTATAAAGCTACCGGATAGTCTGTATTAAAAGCATCCCAAATATAGGCTACCGGATTATCCATCTGTTGAAATCCGTTTTTGTTGAGCACATCCTTTATCCGTTGAAAATTTGGCTCATTGGCTTCTGTGAACTGAATAATCGAATCCACATCTTCCTGAGTTATTTTTTCAACCGGTGTTTTATAGGTTTGAGGTATCAATTTGTACATATAGCCTACCGTTAATACTTTCTGAATTAATCCATCACCTTCGTGTATGAGTCTTAAGTAATCGCCCAGGTTTTTAGCCACAATAGCCGTTGGCTCACCGGAAGAATCGGCACTCACAATTACTGCATCGTCCCAATCGTCGCAGTTAGTTCTATTGTACAATAAAATTAAGGAACCAGATTGAGCATGCATCAGGTATTTAATTTCCTGCTTTCTGTTAACCCGTTCTTCGTAAAACAAATCTCCTTCGCTATTTCTAAAATAGCCAAATAGCTGACCGTTTTGTTCCAGCAGTTCAGTGAGTGTGTCAAATGCGCTTTTATCTTTAAACAGTGTTTTTAAATCTTCCATTTTTATCCGGTTACAATATTATTCAAAGGCTGGTTGGCAATCTGGCGCTCGCCTTGGGCAATATTGCCCTTAACAAAATTAAACAGTTGTGTTTTATCTGATAAAGCCAGCGTTAAGCCATTCATATTATCGGCATCGATATCCCGCCATACTGTTGCTGGCCCCATGCTTGCATTTAAAACATTGGTCCTAATGTGAGCCACGTCTGCATTTAGCTCACTCCTTAGCTCGGTCATAACAATTTGCTGTGCTGCCCGACGGGTTGGCGTCATGCTTAAACGAGGTTGGGTGCGGGTGATAAAGTTTGCCGTATGGGGGGTAGAGCCATAAGTTCGGCTTACGCCAAAATTATGCCTGTTACTGTGCAGATTAATGACATAGGCACCGCTGCAATGGCTGCCGTTGGTTAAATTAAAAATCGGATTCCCTGCCGGGAAGACCTGACTTGTTGCTCCGAAAACCATTTCGGCGGCAGCTTTTAAGGTAGCACACTGTGGTTGATGATCTGGCGTAACACTATCGTAAGTAGGCGTTGGTACACCGGTATAAGTACCTACAGCTCCTTCATAAAGATATTTCTGCCTGGCATCGGCCAATGTTGCGGTACCCATAATTTGCCGCAGAATTTCCATCAGCTCGGTTTCTTTAACCAGCAACTGCTGATAGTTTGGGTTTTGCTCAATTAAACTATCGTTCGATGGATCGTCAGAAAGTGCTTTAACAGCATTGAGTAAGGTTACAATCTGGTTATCATAAAGTGCCCTGGCATTATCAGCTAATTGTTTTTTAGCCGCACCCGGACCAGTTGTTTCACCAGCGTATTGGGCTTGCAATTGGGTAATCAGCAAACTTGCCGGACGCGGATTGGCACTGGCTACATAAAGCTGGGCACTTCCGCCTTCGCCTTGATAATACATTTCGTGATGTTCTCCATCTGCCGCAACAAAAGGTCTTCGCCTGTTCCACCAGCCCCTTATGGCATCTACAACTGCTCTTCCGGCATTCATTATGGCTCCACCAACCCTGATGGCCTGATCGATCACCCATAAAATTCCGTTATCGATCCGTACTTTTACCGCGGTTAAAATTTCCTGCATCCGCGTGGCTATTCTGCCAAAACCGAACTGGTTGGCCAGGAATCCAATCATAATGGGGAGTGAGTTGGCCAAAATACCTTCTAAGAAATTGGCAGCCCCGGCAATATTTCCGCGGGCTACATCGGCAAGCATGGTAACATATTGATTAATGATGCGCAGTATAGGCACAAAATATTCGGTAAAACTTTGGATGGCCCTGTAAACCGCCAAAATACTGTTCACAACCGGCATAATGCCCGAAATATCGAGCATACTCAACAGCCAGGCGGTTGCCTGAGCCATAATTCGTTCGTTAATAAAGGTTACGATGTTATTGATTACGGTGTCCCATAAATTACTGAGCTGTTCCTGAATGCGCTCCCATATCGCAGCCGGGCCACGTTCTACCACATCGGCAACAAAACTCCATGCACCTGTAGCCATATCAAGCATCCCACGTAATCTTTGTGCCCTTTCTTCGCCAATTCTGGTGGCCAGCAGATTAAAAATATTGTCGACTGTTATGCCTAAAATCTGGAGGATGAAACTGAAAATTGATCCGAATGAAAAATCAGTTGGTGGTGTAATACCCAAAGCCTGCATTTCGGCAGTTAGCCAATTTACTACACCCGAAAGTAAATGCGTGCCAATATTGCCAAAAAACTGCGTAAATCCTTGTTGTAAACCACTTAATAAATTAATGAAAAAACCAACCGGGTTGCCCAAAATATCGACAACAGCCTGCGATGCATTGGCCAATATGGAAACAACAAGTTCAGGAGGAATCCCAACCAGGCTTAGCAATTCCCTGAAAAAGGTCCACATGGCACCAGGCAAATTGCCATCTACAAAAACCTGGTACAAAATGGTCATTACAATTTGTTGTGCCCTTGCCCAAACATCACCTATGGCCATAATCTGGTTAAACAAAGGAATCCTGCTCAGGATTTGCTCAATCAGAAAGTCTTTTATCGGTGTTCGGATACATTCGGGAATGAGCATAAAAGGTCCCAGGATAAAATCTCCGGCCCGTCCTACCAAATCACTCAGCGTATCGACTATTCTTTGCAGTGCATTTAATATGGGCTGAATAAAACCTGCCAGATAGCCCAAACCGCTGCTTGCCATGTTAAACAGATCGACCACTCCGGTTTGTACCCAGGTGCTTAAACTTAATGCAGTATCATTTACCCATGCAATTGCCGGCGCTGCTACCGCAAATATCGAACTTGAAGCAACTGAATTATAGAAACCTGTAATTTGACCTACAAAACCGCCCACACTTTCGGCAGCCCACAAACCTGCGTTAGTAATGCCCTGCTGCACTTCGACAATTTTGGTTTGAACTGCCGGTAAAATCGTATCACGAAGTGAAGCCTGTTGCGCCCGTGCCGCAACTCCCGATCCATCATCGCCCATTGCGGTAGCCATTCCGTTAACATCGGCAGCAAAATTAGATACAGTATCACGCAGGTTCATGATGGCATTGAGCGGCAAAATATCCATCACCCGGGTTGCAATTTGCTGAACAGGCTCAATTACAGGCCTGATCGTTTCCTGAATGGAAGTCCAGGCTTCCTCGGCTTTTCCGGTGATCCACTGGATAACACCATTTGAATTTTCGGCACCCGAACTATCTGTACCAAATCCCAGCGTCGATTTTACCCAATCCCAGGCCATTGAACCATATTCGCGTACTGGCGATGTCCAATCCCAAATCCGGCGCCCGATATCCTGCATCCAGGCCCATACATCGGCCGCTGTTTGTCCGAGCCAATCAACCACCGGTGCACCAAACGAAGTCCACAAACCGGAGAAAAACTCACCAATAGGCCGTACAAAATCGGTTAAACCTGCCCATGCATCGGTAGCAATGGTAGTAATAACCTCTTTGAGTTCGTTAACTGCGGCCAGTAGCGGTGCACAATCGCCGGCAATTAAGGCCTGCATAATTGCCGAAACCCGCTGGTACAGCATCGAGAATACCGCAATTAAATTGGTAACGAAGCTACCTACAGCAGGAAAGCGGTCAAATAACCTGTTCAACCCGGCCATCAGTTTTTCGCGCAGGAAGCCTAAAATACCCTTACTATTAATTTCCCTAAGCACCTGTACAAATTCGGCAGGTGCAATGGTTTCTACAATTTCCCAGGCACTATCGGCCAGCCACTCGCCTAACGACCAGCGTTGCACCTGCTCATCATTGCAGGCACAGCGATTGATTTGCTCAGGTTCTTTTACTACCCTCAGAATTTCCTTACGTTCTTCCTTCCGCCTTATTTTTTCAGGTTCTGCTTTCCGCTGTAATTTTTTATCCTTCTCTTTTGTTTTTCGCTTCACACTCCCGACCTGCTGAATGGTATGCGTAAGCTCGTGGGCCAAAAGAAATTTCCCACTGGAGGAATTTGGATTGTACTCGCCTTGGTTGAAATAAATGTTATTGCCGACTGTAAATGCCCTGGCATTTACGTGAGCAGTCATCTTTGCAGCATGTGTATTATCGTGAATGCGTACACCAGAAAAATCAGCGCCCATTTTACCACCTAAATCTGCACTTACATGCCGAGGGAGACTTGCTCCTCCTCCTTTGGTTGCTGCTATTCCGGATTGAACGCTGGCTGGTGCAGCTCCACCTGCTGCAAAACCACTGTCAGCTTTGGCTTGTAACACGCCGGGTTGATCTATTTCCTTTAATTCTTCTTCTTTACGCGCTATTTTTTCTTTTTGCTCACAGCCTGAACATTTGCGTTGCACTTTCATCTCAGGCACTGTTCGCCTTGCTCCCGCCATGGCAAAACCTGCACTGGCAGGCATCCGCATTACCCGCTCTGCAATCTGATCAGCTTCCTTTTCCTGTGGATCATTTACAGCACCAACTTTTAGCTTAGCCTGAATACAGCCTGTTCCGGGCCTGTTGTGTGTAACAGACTTCGGTTGAGAATTGCTATATGCCAGTGCGCTGCCCATGTTTATAATGTTCTGCCTGATTTTTTAAGTTCGCGTTTTATCCCTTCAACAATATCTTTTTGCCTGATTTCTTTTCCGCCCGCTTTGAGCATCTGCATGGTGGCATACTGTACCACATTGATAATCACACCTCCGGTAAGCTCGAATTTTTGAGCAATATCATTCAGGTTTACCTTCGCTTCGAGCTTAATCAAAGGCGAAAAGCCCTGCTCCCAAAGTAAAGCCCGCTGACTGGCCTGTGGCATCGGAAATTCGATAACGGATTGAAAGCGGCGTAAAAACGCCTGATCGATATTCTGTTTAAAATTACTGGCCAGGATCACCAATCCGTTGTGGTCTTCAATCCGTTGCAGCAAATAACTGGTTTCCTGATTGGCATATTTATCGCGTGCATCGCTAACGTTAGTCCGCTTACCAAAAAGGGCATCCGCCTCATCAAAAAACAATACCCAACCCTGATTTTCTGCAGCATCAAACACTTTTGACAGGTTTCTGCCAGTTTCGCCAATATATTTACTCACTACCCGGCTTAAATCAATCCGGTAAACAGGTAAATTATGCTTTTTGCCTAATACTGCTGCTGCGAGCGATTTTCCGGTGCCTGGCTGACCGTAAAAGAGCGTGCGGAAGCCCGGTTTTATTTTATGTTTGAGCCCGAGGTCGTTCATCATGATTTTATTGTGCAGCAGCCACGAATCAAGCAGTTCCAAATGCTCGCGGGTATGCTCAGGCAACACCAAATCCTCATATTGCATATTGGTTTCGATCAGATGCGCTGGAAAATCTGCCGAAAACCGGGGTTTGCTTCTTTCACCTGTAGTAAATTCTTCGAACCAGTTTTTATTGATGTGCAATGGAATACTCGAAATCGGTTCACCTGGTGGCAGAGGCTCATATTCCAGTACATTCAGCGCAAATAGCGCATTCTTGGCATCAAACAGTTTTAACAGATCGAAACGTAGCATTAAGTTATCTGCAGCCAACAAAAACAAAAATGTTTCGGCAGTAGGTAAAAAACCGCTGAATACATTCCCTTTTCTACCCCCGAACTCGGTGAAGATCTGACCGGTTTGCGGATTCTGTACCAAAAATATGTCCAGGCATTGTGGTTTTATCTGGGTTACCATGGCCAGAAAAAGCAGAAAACGATCAGCAAATCCAAGCTGATGCTGAACCAGAAAACGGCCATAACTGGAACTGGATTGGCTTAAATCGGGCGGCTGAACGTCGAAAATACTGGTGCTTTCGGCCACACTCCCGGCATTGATGGCACTACGGAGCTGCAACACCTTTTCAAACCAGTTTAATTCGGCCAAAAGTGCATCGGCATTTGCCTTTAATGTGCTGTTTACCAGTTCAGACTGATCAAATAATTGTTCCATGGTAAGCGTATTATGGATATAGGCCAGGCTATGGTATCCAGTAAAACATCAAATCCTTTTCTTTCTACATGTACATGATAGTTGTTTGCGCGAAAAATTAAGCTACCATCCCGTTTCAAAAAAGTTTCGGTTAGACCTTGTACGGTTGTTGAACCTAGTTTGGTCCAATGTTGAATAACCATACTTTTTAAAGTATCGCTCCAGCTAAGTTCTTCATCAGTAAAACTTATTTCGTTAAACAAAATGATGGTTTCTGGTGTTGCGCCACACAATATCTTATTCAGGGCCAACTGGCACTCATCTTCAGGCATTTCGCCATAAACTAAATAATGGAGATACACAACAGCCTTTTGCATGCACATTTCATCCTTAAAATCCTTTGCGTTTAACAGTTGTAGCGAACTAAACAGGTTTTTAAAATAAGGATAAAGCAAAACCAGACCAGCATTTTCAATTAATATGGAAGCTTCCTGATTTACACCCTCAACGCGTAGCGGCTTTGTGTTTTCGTCGACCGGATTAACAGCAGGTTTCGAAGCAACAGCAGGTACTTGTTTTTGCCGGGTAATTGCAGTGTATAATTTGTTGAGCCGCAAAACCAACCCAGCCTCAATTTGCCTGCTTTCCTGTTCTCTTCGGGTTAATGTCAAAGCCTCGAGTACCATTGGTTTTAAAACAGGCTGCTGTTCAACCAAAGTAAAGAGCCACAAGCCAAAATCTGTGTGGTGTGACTCGCTTTTTCCTGCTTCCAATTGACTCAACCAATGTTCAACTATTAATTTAAATAATTTATCATTTATATTTGGTTCTAAGCATTTTAAAATATTTAAATCGGTTGTAAACTGATAAATCTGATAGAAGAACATTTTTCTACCTACCAACTGAATTAAGCGCCTGTAAGTGGCGTCCTGATGTTTTACAGCCTTCACAAACTGAGCAAATATTTCTGCATCAGCATTTAAAAATTGTAACAGTAGAGCCGCAGGTTTAAACGAAGTTGTGGTAGCTAACCACCAGGGTTTTAATCCGGTTTCGCAGTAAAAGGCCAGTGTTTCGTAATTGTTTGCTTCATCCAGGTACCCGACTGAAACTACATTAGCCAATCCAGAATCAGGCGCGTTTATTTTAAGGCGCGTAAGGAAACTAATCAGCTTTTCGTACTTTACCAAAACCGCATTGATCTCTTGTTGATGGTGCGCTCGCAGATAACGATAAACCTGAATAGTAATCTGTTCTTCAATATCTTGTGCAAGCGTATTTAAACTTAAATTCCCCAGATCGATATTTAGCTGATCGATGCGAATGGTATGGTTAAGGGCAAATTCATCAAAGATATTTTCAAGCACTTCGGGCAGCCTTGTTTTGCAAAAATGGCTGATTTCGGCCTGCACCTGTTCCCAATCCTGTTGACTGTCAACAGTAAGCAACATTTTCTGCGATTGGATGAGGTGCCTGTTCATATGGCTTTATCCTAAACTGAAATTTAAAACTACATCTTCATTAACAATTTCAATATCGCCTTCTCCTCCTCCATGAGGAGTAATGCCCTCCATCACCACATGATATTTGCCAGGATTAAGATTGAAACTGTATTTATTGCCGGTAAAGGTATTTTGTTGAATAACCGCACCAGTTGCATCGTTTACCGACACTTTAAACTGCTTGGCGTAGGCTACGTTACCACTCAGTTCGTAGGTATCCTGCCCGATTCTGCCGATACCAATAAAGAAAGTAATTTTATCAGTTCCTACTTCTTCGCCGGTTTCATTTTCTATTATGGCATATTCAATTTCATCGGTAGCCACAATTGATTTCATCGCCCTAGCATTTTTGGCTACACGATCGGTATCTAGTGTATAAACCAGAATCTGTTTCTTTAACACAGGTTTTGGTTCGTAAACCTCTTCTTCAAAGCTTATTTTACCTAATTCAGGCTCGCTCTTTACTACTACACTGTATTCGCCTGGGTGATAGCAATTATTAAGCACCTGTATCTTTGCCGAATTGATCCGGCTGGGGTTATACACTACAAAACGCGAAATGGGCGCTACCAAAGGGGTAAGTTCTTTATTTTTATAATCATTGGCATTACACTCGCAACAAGCATCGTCATCGTATACGGTAAAATCGGCGATTACATTGTTTGCAATATTTTCAAGTCCCTGGCTTCCTATTTTCTCGCTTAACTCTTTAAACTGCTGGTTAAACTTGGCTTCAAAATCACTTAAATATTTACCTTCTTTTTCTCCTTCACCGGTGTATATAATTTCTTCCAGTTCCTCTTCAATTTCTATTTTCTTAGCGAGCATCTTTACCTGAGCTTCATATTCTTTTAAGGCCTCGGTTTCTTCTTTTTTGGCCTTTTCTATTTCTTCAGTATGTACTTTCCGCCTTTCAGCGAGTTCGTTTTCGACATTTTTATTCAGCTCTTTAATTTCTTTGGCTTTATCACCCTCACTGCTTTTACGCATCAATACAATCCTTTCCTTATATTCTTTTTCAAGTGCTTCGGCTTTAGCACCATCCGTAGATTTCAGTGCTTTTCGTTTTACTTCCAGTTCGCTTTTAATGGCCGATTCTTCTTTCCTGATCTCGCCAGCACTGAGCACTTCACGCTTATCAATTTCAGCCAGCTTGATTTCAAGCCCTTCGCGCAGTTGAAGTTCCATTTGGTTAAGTTCTTTTTCCTGCTCAAATATGCGCGCTTTTATGGCTGAAGACCTGGCTTCGTAAGTAGCTTTCAAAGCTTGTTCAGCTACCTTATACTCAGGGCTTTCGGTTTTTTTAGCTTTTGCCTTTGCAGCCTGTGGAGCTCTTTCTATCGTTTGATACTCCGGTTCTTTACCGGTATGGTACAGCAATAGCAGGGTATTACCTTTATTTACCCCTGCTAGGTGTTCTACAGCCCCCGAGTGACGGATATAATCGAAAAATGAAAGATTATTACGAAGGCTTTTATTCCTTTGTAGCCTGATATCGGTTAAAGTGCCGACTGTAATGTAAGGCCTGATCATAAGCACATTAATTACCCGGTGCAATACGGTAGCAGCCATGAGGTAAGGCAGCAACTCTACGTTACCATCCCTATTGATAATACGCACGAGCAGTTTCATCCCGTTGACGTAAGTGGTTATTAGGTTCGTGTAGGCCGATTTAAAGCGTTTCTCGTTAAAATCAGTAAATTCTAAAACGAGTGTAGCAATCAACTCCTCAAGATTATCATTAAAGTGTACTACCAAACGCAGTGCATCGCGTTGCAATTCATCTGCAGTTGTTTCCAGACGCCCCTTGCTATTGTTTATCTTTGAATAATTGGCCTGGTTGATGCGCTCGCCTACCATGCCGGCTTTCATAAAAATCTTATTCAGATTGCCAAAGGTGGTTGTTTTTTCGGTAGTGGCACCTGCATCGGTAAAACTTTCCTTTCCGGCAGCTTTTGCATTAGGGGCAGCCTCTTTTTTGGTATTTACTCCACTAACCGCATCTTTTGCTGCATCTTTGACATCATCAAAACGGGCTACCATCTTTTCAGCAAGGGTACTGTATTTAATCAGGTTATTGAAGTAATACAGCATTACGTTACGCCAAACCAGGTATTGCGAATCGAGATCCGGGTAACGACAAACCGTTTTGATTACACCACCTTCGCCCATAAAAACCGAGCGTACTTTAAATGGCAAATTGAAACTGCGCTGTAATTTTTTGTATTTCGAAACAGCATCATCTTCGGCTAGCGCCAAATGGCCTTCCATCCTGAAAAAACTGGTATCGGAGAAATTGTAGAGCAAAGGCGCTTCCAACCGGCTAATTCCATACGTTTGCAAGCTGAGTGGTACCTGATAATGGTAGCTGAGCGGTTTACCGTTACTACAGCCATGGCATAATGATTCGTTCCAATATTGTTCGAAATCGCCGTTATTGGGGTCAAAATAAATTGGAAAGGCCCTTTTACCAATATTTTGCCATTTCTCTTTGCTGGGCGTGGCTAAAATACCGCGTTCGCGCTTTTCCGATAGACTATCAAAATAACCATTGAACATGGCCAGAGTACGGCCAAAAACCGAAACCAGCTTTTTGCTCCAGTCTTTATATTCGTTAAACAAGGGCGAGTATTCAAATTCCTGCCTAAAAACAGAAGGCGGACAGGCTTTGCTACCCAGCATTAAATGCATCGGAAAGGCATCATCGTTAGGCAAGCAAACGCTGTGCAGGTGCATGGCGATGCAGCGCAACTCCTCATACGATTTGATAATATCTTCGAAAGCATCGTAAACATATTGAAATCCATAGGCCTTACCCGCCAGGTATTGCGCTGCAAGATCAATCAACTTCCCTTCCCAGTTACTGCGGATATTATCAAAATCGACACCTGGAAAATGACGCACCAACGCCGGTAGTTCTTTATAAACAATGCTAAGCTGTTTGGTTAATTTCTCTAAAACTGCCGCAACCGGACTTAAATAGGCATTTACCAAGGAGGGATAATTAGCTGCTGCTATCCGGGTAATTAAAGCACGAGGATATTCGATCGTTTCTAACTCATAAAGAGCCGGATACAGCGCTCCACCTTTATTATTATTTAAGGTATTAATTCCAATCAGATCGGTCCTTTTGATCAATAATTTACGGATAGTAAATGTATTTTCTTTACCCAAATCATCGCAACTTTTACCCAAACAGCTTTTCAAATCGCGTGTTGCCGATTCTAAAAACAACACCACTACGTAATCGCTCAAAATCAAAGCCGCGGTGATTGGAACAGCGCCCATGGCCGCAGCATTTGCGCCGGTAACGAGCTCTATAAGCGGAGCACTGTTAAAATAGTTATAATCTAAGCCATCAGGCAAGGTATAAGTTTTGTAGTGGGTTAAATCACAATCGCCCAGTGAAATTAAAAAACCCCACGAAGTAACACCTGTTCCCTGAGAAAGGTGCACGGTATTAACGCCATAGGTAGCGTGCAAACCGCAAACAATACCCCTTCCAATCAATCTAATTCTGGTTAACCTGCTTTCCTGAAACAAAAACTGCTGCGTGGTATTCAGCTGACCTGCCGTAAGTACCTGGTTTTCTTCAAAAACCGTTGTTTTATTAATGAGTTCCATAGCTAGATTAGTTAAAAAATGCCAATGTTAGTTTGATTTAATATGAGTGGATTTTTCTGTACTTCGTTCTCATTGCAACTGTGCAGTTTGCCTGAAGGATAAACGCTCCGTAAATTTTGCAAGATATCGATCAGGTTTTTCAGCGCCTTTACCCTTTCCAAATCACCTGCGCTGGTGGTATTAATCTGAATTAACCAGTTTTTATAAGCCAGTTCGAACTGAGCCATTTGCAATGGATTTACCCAACATACATTGAGCACCACATGTGCCGGACATTCTTCTCGCAAGGTTTTCTCAATAAAAGTCCTGAAATTCCGGTCTCTGAAACGGTTTGGCCAGTAAGGCAAAACGGCTGACATTACAAAGCTGTAAGTATCGGCAATTTTGCATTGCACACAATCTACATCGGTATGAATGGCCATCAACTGATCGAAATCATGTTTTTTTGGCCGCAGTAAAAGGTGCTCTATCAAATGTAAACCCTCCCGGTCTATAAATACCTTGTTGAAGAAACATACCATATCCAGCCTGGCCAGTTTCTCCATACCAGCCCTAATCACTATAGTTTTTGGGCTTACGGTCTTAATTTCAAAAAGTTTGGTATAACTGATCTTGGGTGCTACAACAAAATCGAGTGGAACGGCCGAAATAATCGTGGTTTTATTATCAGCAAAGCTGATTTGCAAAATCACGAACTCCATTGCCTCTGCCGCAGGCTTAATGAAGCTTAATTGATCGCCGGCGCGCAGGCGATCGGTCAGATCGATTCCGGTAACCGTTAGTTCACGACCGTTTTCGTATAAATAGGCCGTAAAGGTTTCGCTAAAGCTCACTTTCCCATCCGGGTAATTATTGGGCAGTGTTTCGTTAATTTCAATCTTAATATCCGGTCCCAATGCTACCGTATTGCTAACAGTATAGATGCCATTATTGGATAGTGACCCTACAATTTTAACCAATGGGGAAGCGGTACTGTCTTCTATAATTTCCGCCAGTGGACGGTTGTAATTTTTACCTTTATGTTTGGCCATTACATTGCCATAAATGTCGAATATTTCGAAATGATAATTTGGATCGTACACCGTTACATTTTCGGGCACAAAACGGTAATAATCTTCGTCAGCCGCAAAGCGAATTAGTTTCCACAGCAAGCTGGCTTCGGTATTTGCCTTGGTTTCAGCAGCATCCGCTCCTTTAACTTCAGGGCCTTCTACTTCACCGGTGAGTATAACTTTGCGGCTGGCATCAGGCGCAGGCAAGTCGAATAACTGGTAACTGATTTTATGTAAAGGTGGGGTGGTAGAGCCATCAACGGTGTGCGAGAGGATCTCGAAATAATCTGAAACCGGTAATGCCATATTCTTCCGGCTAGCTAGAACAGTTTTACATAATTCTTTAGTGCACAGATCAATGTGACTGGCAATCAAAGAATTACTATCAGCAAGATCTAAAGCCGTGTTTTTACTACTGGCTATTACCCTTTCTGCAATTAAATCTGCATACAATAAAACCTGGTGTTTGCCCGCAGCAGTGCCGGCTACAATTTTATAATTATTGAGGTGTACCGCTGCACTGATTAACTCTTCCATACCGGCTCTGGCCGATAACTGATCAGAGAAGCTATTTACCCCCTCAAAAAGGACTTTAGCAGCTACTTTGGTATCGATAGTCCAGCTGGCCGATACCGGCAAGATCCTGAATGGTTTAGAAAAATGCAATTCTCCGGCTTTTTTAGGATCAATACCGAGCAATAAAGCCACCCGTTTTTCGTAACCTGAAACGTTTTGGTAAAACCAGCTGAGTTCGTTTTTGTAGTTAAAAGCTTTGCCTCTGTTGCTGCTAATTTCCGGATAGGCATTTAAAAACGAGAGCTTGTCTTTAATCAACTCCGCTCCTGCCTTTTGTCCCTCGTTGGTATAGGCAATCAGAGCATAGTCGCTAAACTGTTCGCAAAAACGGGCTAAAAGGTGATCTAAAAAACGGTTCTTGCGTTTTTCAAAATCAGCCTGACTTTCGGTTATTCCCTGTAACTGTGCTGTGTAACCATCGGTAAAAATCTTTTGGCTGCCAGCGTTGGGTACAATATCGGCAAGACTCGTTGCTCCTTTTAAAGGCTCGCTGAAATAAGTTTTATTCATCAGCGGTTGTCCAAATTCATCAAGTTCCTGGTTTAAACTAAATAAGGCTTTTAAACCGTTTACCTGTTGTAGGTAATTGTACAGCAGCTGATCGAAAAAGGCCAGAAAACCTTTGAATTGTTTAGTCTGGGTTATCCTCAGGTTTCTTTCGTCTTCGTTGGTAGGTAAATTCGGGATTCCATTGCTGCCCACGCCATAAACCAGTGGAAAATCTTCCTGTATCGAAGTATAATCTGTTATTTCTCGCCAGTTCCCAATGGGTAAACTCCGGTCTAAAACCGGGTTTACAGGATAACGCTTACGTGCAGTGGTCCAAAGTGCTTTATATTTAGCCTTCAAATCATCCTTATCGAATGCAAAAGGAAGCTGATGTTTAAAAAACGACAAATTAGATAGGTCCACAGATAAGCGGGGTACGTAAAACTTATCGATAGCTAAAGACAGACACCATTTCACTGTTTTCTGGCTTATGCCATCACTGCTATCTTCAGGGAAATTGGCGAGTTGTAATCCGCTAACCGATTGAACAACGGGTTTACCATCAATCTTTACATCCATGATAATGCGGATCAGATCACTGGCATGAATGGTACATTGCTGTTCAGAAGCATTTAGTTCCTCATCATCAATAAAACCATGCTCCAGGGCAGGTCCGTCAAAAATATCTTCGGTTGCTTTACCTTTGGCCACCATGTCGGGCAGGCTATAGAAATAAACATCGGGTGAAAGAAAACGGGCCAGCTGAAAATAAATTTCGGCCGCCACGGTAGCCGCATCCACAAAGGGATCAATCTCAATATTGCCGCAAATAGCTATTTCTTCTACTTTTAAAGCTTTTGCGCTTAAATAATCTTCGCAAAGCGGCCGGTTATCGTTCAATCTATCTGCTGCCTTGTTAATGATGTTTTTAATAATGCTTATTTTGCGTTTGTAGCTTTGCAGCAGGCCATTTGGTGCATTAAAAATAAAATCGTTTAATTGGGTGTCTATTTCGTTTAAGCCTGTAATGGCGGTAACTACTCCTGCCACGGTTTTGGTTCCGGCAAGGGTAATAGTATGGTCGATTTTGTTGCTATCGATAAGTTTGTAACCGGTTGGCAATTCATCAACCTCAATTTTAAGGCTTTTAATGTGATTAATAATGGTCGAATCCTGGCTAAAATCAACAGTCTGATCGTCCCAGCGGGGAAAATGGATGTTTATTTTTATTTCAGCGCCCTCTATCCAGGGATCGGGATCAAATTTATTAATGAAAAAAGTACCGGTTATTGCATTTGAATTGAGATCGCCATAAACGGTCGATTGATCAAATTCGATTAAAAAATTATACAAACCTTTCACAAAAAAACCAGTTCCATCAGTTGCGGTTGGAAAATATGCTAGTTTTTGTTGTGTTTGGTTGACGTAAAGCTTTATTTCGGCATCGGTAGCCGGAATGGCCCATGCATTTTTTATCCCCAGGGTTTCTGCATCAACCTGCACAGCTACATCAAGTAACAGTTTTCTAAAATCTTTAAGCGTAACCGGCGCATTGTGCAACAACTGCCTGGCAGTAAAAAAAATATGAAAATCGATATCGGCATTATCAGGGTTACTGGCGAGTAAATCCTGCATATCGAAGGTTAACCGGTAACCAAGATCGGTGATCGCATAACACAGCGCTTCTAACGTGGTAATACCCGGATCGTGCAGATTATAATCAGTCCAGTTGCTTTTACTTAACGCCTGAATCCGGTTTATGCCCATTTCCCGCAGTTTATCAAACTGCATGCTTTCATGCTGTGGCGTGTTTTTCGATATGTTTTTTAAATCGCTCATTTAATTACAACCGCATTCGTTAATGGGAACAAAATCTCCTTTTACATCAATTGTATTGTCGTCACAATCCACACAGTCGCAATCGGGATTGCCGATCCCGGCAATGTCGTTGATATTGACGATAGAATGATCGGGGTAAGCTGTTAAAATACTCGCTGCCGTAGCGGTTTCTGCCGTTTCTAAATCCTTTGCCGATACATCTTCCAAACCAGCAGGTCTGAAGAGGTACATTTTAACACAGGTGATATAATCGACATAGGCCAGTTTTTCAAGCTGATAGATAATGGTTGATTTTTCTATTTTGCCTCCAAACTCCATTTGTGTGGCTGCGTTACTGGTCCAGGGGGCTAAAAGTGCCTTCAACTGTGTTTTAAGCTGAGGGAGGTAAATATTTTCTTCGTAACCTTCCCTAAGTTTAACATGAAAATGAAGCTTAATTTCTTCGAAAATAGGGTTCTGAACATGCAGCTTCGCAAAAGCCGAATTGGTTTTGGACAGGTAAGTTTTAATCTGCCCGAGGGTATTTTTAGCCACCTTAGGCTGCAATGGATTAGGTGCATTGCTGATGGCAATATCGGGTACTGCAATAATGGTTACCTCGCCAGGCGATAAAGCATTGTAGCTGCTTACGTTACCGTTATAAAAAGTATGGTTAATGCACTTGGTGGTATAAACATCTGGAAACTGCGCCAGAATAAGGTGTTCATAATCCCACAAGGTGATAGCTCTTCGCTTGTGCCTTAAAATTTCGCTTACCCGCAAGTGATAATCATTGGCATTTTCAATGGCTTTTCCGCCAAAAGAGCCATAAGGTTGTGCCACTTTTTTGACAGCATTATCAGCCGATTTCAGTTTGGAAATCACTCCTGCACCAATAGCTATATTTTCAGGTACAACATCATCATAAACAGCAAATTGTGCTTCTACAGCTTGAGCAGTAATTGAAATAATATCACACACTGCAGCTGCGTTGGTAGTTACTGCAGCCCTGATCCACAGGAGCCCATTTGCCAACAGAGTATTATCGGTATTTACAGTTTTTGGAATATTTAAAGTCACTATACCCGTGGTTAACAAACCGTTAGTCTGCTCTCTTAATATATTTATTTTTTCAAACTCTATCCACCTATTATGCTGAAGATAGGCCCATTTGATCACGGCTTTATCGAAATCGGGATTGGCACTTCCCTCACTCACCTTAAACAGCAGGCTTAAATTTTGAGGAACAACAGCATTTGTTAAACCAATGTACAATTCCCCTTC
Organism: Sphingobacteriaceae bacterium; assembly: GCA_965284455.1. Taxonomy (GTDB): domain Bacteria; phylum Bacteroidota; class Bacteroidia; order Sphingobacteriales; family Sphingobacteriaceae; genus Pedobacter. The sequence goes on along the minus strand of OZ260086.1, from coordinate 1,040,412 downwards.
ATTGTCTTGTTTTGGCAACAAATACACTGTGCCATGTGTGTAAGGATGAACCTCTGCCTGTCCAAAAGGTGTAAGGTTATAAAATTGATGTATTCGGTCATTATAAGCCGATTGCGTAGCTCCCACTCCTAGTGCAATGGTTTCGCTGCAGGTATAATCTATTGTTAAATTGGTTACTACAGGCAAATAAGGTGGATTGGGTAAATTTGCATTACCTGTTCCTTTGTTAATCACAGCCCTGCTAAATGCAATCGGATAATCGGCCTGTCCGAATTTACCACCTGTAAGCTGAAGTTTAATGTAACCATCTGCCGTATCTAAATTGTAGGTTTCATTAAAATCGAGATTATAATTGGCTTTTATCGAAGATGGAATACCAAAACTTGATGAAAAGCCTGAGGCTGGTGCTACCGCATCATCATCACCAAACAGATATCCATTTCCTAAAATATACATGAAACCTGCTGTAGTTACTCCGTCTATGGTTTGTGTAATCGGTATAGCTATAGATTCGTCAGTCTCAATCCAGCTACGCTGAGATAGGTAAGACAATTTTATTTTAAAATCGGTATTGCTGACATAGGTACTTCCATCAGCCATGTAATAATCATAGTAATCTGTAAAACTTGATGCGGGCAAGCCTAAAAACTCAAAATTTAATTTAAGTGAGGCTAATTTTTGCTGAAAAATCTCTTTACTTCCGATGTAAAAATTGCTGCCAACAGTTGGTGTAGCACCAAAAATCTCCATAGGTTTTGCAGGATCGAGCTTTCCAAGATTATTTTGAACCGATAGATTTTTAACACCCGTTACAGCTGTGTTTATATTGATTTGATTAACAGCCGCACCATTTAACAAACTGTATAAATTAGGTGCAGAAACAATTTCTACTCTTAATACCGGAAAGGATGTTCTGAAATCGTTTTGATGGATTTTTTGATTGTAATCTACAAATTTAGGTTGCGAAGCATCAGCATCAATCACAATTTTTAACTGGTTATTGATAAAGCCAACTGAAGTAACACCTAAATTAAGCCAGGCTTTTTCTGAACTTATACTTACTTTAAAATTTGATGGGGTTAAAGCAACGGCACCAATGTTTACGTTATAAACAATTTGGAGCGTAATATTCCTTACCCCTTCTGACATTCGGAACAAAGGCGAACTGATCGCAAAACCAATATTTGCCAAATCTCTGCTAGTATTACCAAAGATATCCCAACTACCATCCTGGTTGGTAATTTCGGCACCTTTACCATCATCAGAATTAGCTATAGATGAAGCATAAATTTTAGTTTTTTCGCTCGGATCGACGAGAATGGACCGAATACTGGCCACCTGCGCATGGCTGAAACTGAAATCACATAAGAGCTGGTAAAACTGTTCCTGTTTTTTACTGTTTTTACCTGCCTTAAATTCAGTTTTATCGTTTAAAACATACTGCGAAATGTGTTTGGCCAGTTCAACAATCAGGTAAACTTTATCGGGTTGGGCAACCTTCTTCTCAAAGCCTAATACCGTTTCGAAAAAATAATCGAGGTGCTTGCCAGTAAACTCATTCAGGTCTTTCTGCGCAATGGCATACAATTCGAGGAAAGAATCAAAAAGCGCCAGGTGCGGTTCGGAAGTGCCATCTTCCTTAATCGAATTAATATCAAAAACGCTTTGCCAACTGGTTTTTTTCTCCAGCCCATCGTAATAATAGTAATTGATATAAGCTGCCAAATTATCGCAAAACTGATAGAGGCTTTTTTTATCTCTTTCATCAATGGCAACAAAAGATGCATCCAACGCCTTTGGTAAGCGGTTTAAACGGTTTGTTCCGTTTCTTGGGGCATTATTTTTATTGCAATTGCTACTCATCTCGTTAAATGTTTGTGCCTTCGGTTAAGTAATAAGGATAAACAATATTGTTGCGCGTATTGGTGCTCCTAACGGTGTATTCGACCACGAGGTTGATAATCCCTTGTTCGTCATTTTTAAAAACATCAAGCTTATCGAGCTTAATGCGGGGTTCGTAATAAATAATTGCCCTGCGGATGCGTTCGGTAATCCGGGTAACCAGGGTAACGTTCAGGGGTTCGAAAATCATATCTTCTACATTGCAGCCATATTCGGCCTGCATTACCCTTTCGCCTACAGCGGTACCAAACAAGATTTCGAGGCTCTGGTTAATATCAGTCACCTCACTTACCATTTGGGTGGCAAATGCTGCTTTACCCTGGTATTTTGTTATAAGAGGCGGAAAAGCCCATCCTTTCCCTAAAAAATTATTCTCTGTATCCATATTTAACCTATTGTAACTGTCGGACATCCTACTACTGCGCTTGCGCCACAAATGCAACTATCGCCTGTTCTTACAGCAGGCATACCACCAATAAAAACGGTACTACTGCCAGCCGGAAAAGCACTAACGGTTGGCTGGTGACTATTAGGCGGCAACACACAAACATGATTATCGCCCACTACACTGGCTGGCATCCCGCCAATTAAAACGGTGGCTACCCCCGGACCTATAATGGTTCCCCCATGGTTGGTGGTATCGGTAACTCTTGCTGCGTTTGGCATTGTTATTAATTAATTTGCACCATACTTCCTTTAACTTTTGTAATGGCCGATGAGCTTACTTCCGTACCTGCACTGCCGCTTAATTTTAACTGCGCATTGGCTGTAGCGGTAATGTTAGTCCCATCAACTTTTATATCGCCCGATGCTTTGAGCGTAAGATCTTTTATACTTTCGATTGTTATCCCGTCCTGCCCCATTTCAATTTTATTACCGTTCATATCCTGAATGGCAATCTGCTTCTGATCTTCATCCATTGTAATCACATTACCACCAGGGGTTTCAATTTTGATGATTTTCTTTTCATCATCAAAAAGAACCTGAAGCTTGGAACGGGTAGACAGTCCTTTTAAATAATTATCATCTTTAGCCTCTAAATGAGGTGGAAATGTACTGCTGTATAACCTTCCGAGTATTACCGCATCACGCGGATCGTCGTTAATAAAGCCCACAATTACCTCATCCTCTTTCTCCGGGTTCCACACCCAACCGTGGTCTTTACCGGCATCAACACTGGCTAACCTTGCCCAAATGCCGTCACTGTCTTTTTCTACGGTTGGTAAACGCACCCTGATCCTGTTTTCGCCATCTGGATCACTTTCCAGCTGGGTTACGATGCCGATTTGCAAACCGTTTACCGGCGGAATGATACCAGTAGCTGGTTTTTCTACAATATCATCGAAATTGTAACTGTGTAAGGTTTTATCGAGTCCAAACTGTACATGACTGTACCAGGCAGCTTCGCCCGAATAGGAATGTACTACTCCGGTTACCAGGCATTTGCCACTAAACCGCTCTCCCATCCCTTGCAATTCTACTATAATTCCGGGTTTTAGCTTGTTATCGCCCTGCACCCTGAAATTACCGATTACCCGGTTTAAGCGGCTCCTGAACAGTTGTGCACTGGCCCATTCTGCCGATTCCTGCTCGGCTACATTACCCGAATGATACAGGCTGTTATCTTCCCAGCCCAATACACCGGCCAGGTCATCGCCAGAAATATTACCCTGCTGGGGTAAAGATTTAGCTGTTGAGGTACCTTCTTTTACTTCCTGATTGGTATAGCTCCAATTTTTGGTAATTACCTGCGGATATTGCGTGCGGGCATCCATCTGGGCCTCAAAATCATAAATATCGGTACCATAGGTATAAGTGGCTGTACTTTGCTGGCTGGCCTCGGGCTGGCCTATCTTCAGTTTTCCTTCTTCTGTAATTACTAATGCACTGTTTAATTCTGCACGGGTAACAATAAAATCCCAGTTGCTGCAGTTAAATTGCACCAGTTGTTTATGTTGCAAATCAAGTCCATCAATATCTGCACTGATGTTGCATTGACCCGCCAGATCAGTTATGGCATCATTGTCGGTAGTATCTTCCCATATTTTGTTTTTGCGGCCCGCAGTTAGCTTAATGGCCTTGTCGCGGCACTCGATCTCCATCTGGCTACCCTCTTTATTGGCTTTAATGGTTTGACTGATAATGAGCCCCGAAAACAGTGTTTCATTTTCGCCATTATAGCCGGCAGCAATTGTGATTTCGGCTCCAGGAATAAAATCGCTGCCATTGCTGAGTTCAAAATTCTGAGTAGCTGCACTGCCATCCATTACCACTACCCTTGCTTTGGGGATAGCATTAACCACATTGGTAACCACGATTTCCAAAATACCAACTGCATCAGACAAGGCTTGTCCGTTGATGGTAATGCTGAAGCTCTGTGGTCCTGAAGGGGCTGGCATAACTGGTTATTTTGCTAAAGGTGGAAACGATATACTTTGTCCTTGTTTCAATTTTCTAAAATTATTCAGCTGGTTGGCCTTGGCTACTTCTAAATAATATTTATCCGTTTTATAGATGTTATAAGTCATTAACGGCAGCGAATTATCGCCCTCTACTTTGCGGTAATGGGTTAAATCGGGAGAACTGCGCCGTTGTTCGTTCGATTGTTCGGTAAGGGAAGTGTAACTGGTAAAAGTACAGTCTGTTTTGGCCCTTAAGGGTTTACCGCTATTATCGAATAACGTGTAAGTAACTTTAACAGCAGTAAGCATGCCCTGAAAGGTAAGCTCGCCCCAATGTATTTTTAAAAAATTAGGTTGATGCGTGTCTTCCTTAATTTTAAAACAGCTCTCAATAAACTGATCGATAACTTTATGTACGGTTTTATCGCGCTGCACATCGGCCTGAAAGGTAGAACTACCAGAGTAAGAGGCTGAAGTGGCATCCCAAAGCAGGTCTAGACTCAGCTCCTTACCTCTCGACGATTTAAACTCCCCCACACCATCAGCTGCATTTACGGGTGCATCGTTATCCAGTTCATTTTTATAATCGATAAAATAGGTATTGGGATTGTACAATACCTTAAAGGTTTCGATTGGAGAACCGGAAAAGTTGTTATCAGAATAAACATCGATTACGAGTTTTTCTAAATTACCCAATTTATCGTGAAGCTGACTTAAAGCCATAGTTACCTCTCATTCTTATTTTTGATCTGTAAACGCAACTCTTCCAACGCCTTTTTCATTTTTTTATCTGTAGCTGTTTGCCCGGTTTGGCTTGGCGGCACCGTACCCGCAACATGGTTAGTTACGGTGGCGGTAATGTTCAATTCTCTGATTTCTACTGGCATAAGGCTTTTGCGTTAAAAAACTTCTATCCTCCTGAAATACTGGTGTGCAAACTCTATACTTTCAATTACCAAACCGTTTTGCTGGGCATTAAATCCTTCTACCGACCATTTTACGGGATAGGCGTTAACAAAGTTCCAGGCTTGCAAAGGCACATGCTTATCGTTCAGCAAAATCAGGGTAATATCTTTCGGGCTAAATGTAAATGCCTCTACCGATTCTTTAAACCATTTCATTGCCGCTGATCCTATTAACAAACCCCGCTTAAGCGTCAGGTTGCTGTAGGTTACGGCTGTTGGCAGTTTATGTGCGAAGCGGTTTTCGCCCCCTTCTTTGTATTCTTCGGTCGAAATGTTGGTTTCAAAACCCGTAGCATCGGTAAAGCCTATATCGGCCAGTCCTTCATACTGCGGGAATAATCCTTCGATCCGGAGCAAAAAATGAAAACCAACTGGCGGATTTACAGCTTGCATAACCTTTAGGTAAATTCGATACTTAAACCTTCGTGTGCTAATTCAACCGTTTCTATGGCCACTTCGTTACCGGTAGAATTTAATGTTGGCCCGTCTACTTTAGAAGGCCATGCCCCACGCACTTTCCAAACCACCACAGGCTCATGACTCTCGTTAAGCAAACTGATGGTCAGATCGCGGCGTTCAATTTTATTCAAACTCACGGTATTAAACCATTGAAAAAGTTCATTATCGCCTTTGGTAATGCCCCTTTTCATCGAAATAGCCGAGTATTGCTGCATCCCGGGCATTTTGGTTACATGGTATTCGGGCGAGTTTCCTTCCCGGTAATCAATCGACTGGGTTTCTACCGTTAAACCGCTAACCTCTGTAAAACCAATTCGCGAGCCGCCCCATTCCACCTGAAAGTGAAACACCGGCAATGGATAAGTATTTGCCATAATTTATAGTTTTAAGATGAATTATTCTTGTAGTTTATGCGAGAATTTAAGGATGATAAACTCTGCCGGGCGAACAGCCGCCATACCGATTTCTACATTCATGCGTCCTTCCAGGATATCAAGTGCAGTCATAGTAACACCCAATCCAATGCGCACAAAGTAGGCATCCTCGGGTTTGGCACCCTGCAAAGCTCCCTGCCGCCAGAGCTGGTTTAAAAAGTTTTCGCACATAGCTTTTACGCGCAGCCAGGTATTGGCATCGTTGGGTTCGAAAACCACAAATTCGGTGGCTTTTTTAACGCTTTCTTCTACAAAATTATAAAAGCGCCTTACCGAAATGTACCGCCATTCGTTATCGTTGCCAGCCAGGGTACGTGCCCCCCATACCAATGTACCTTTGCCGGTAAAAAAGCGAATGACATTGATGGATTTCCCCGTTGTGGGATCAACATTTAAGGTTTCCTGTTGTTGAGCCGTAACTTTCAAGGTTGGACCTGTTACCAGTTTTACACTTTCGTTGGCCTGCGCTTTCCATACCCCACGGTTATTATCAACCCGGGCCATAATACCGGCAACAGCACCTGATGGTGGCAAATCGATTACATTTTTATCCATCTCATTTACCAGTGCACGATAAGTACTCAAATCAATGGCTTTAATGGCTTCGAGACTTGCTCCATGGTATGGCCCATCGGCCCCGTTCACCTGGTGTTTTACCACCACTTTATCATTATAGGCATAACTGAGCGTGCTCTGGAGCCATGGGTAGTAAGCCGCACCATATTTAAGGTAATCCATGCTTATATCGTCCCGCACAATTCCGGCATCGTCAAAAGGCGAATCGGATAGCACCCAGGTATCGAAAATAGCAATCCGGTCCTGCAACCTGGCACATTGCGCCAAGGCGTAATCGTAAACATCTTTATAACCCGACTTACTGCTGCTAAACGAGGTATGCCTGTCGGTGAGAACCAGCATGGTGGGTTCATCTACCTTCGCAATTGCATCTAAACCTGCTTTGGCAGTATCGTTCGTAATGGTGGTGGCATAATCTCCGCTCGATACGATGTAACATGGTCCACCTCCATTGGCAAAAAACAGCTGAATGGCATAGTACAGATAAGTACCCTTTACCGCACTCTTTTTAGCCTCGCAGGTAATTACCCGTTTTACCACCTTGCCAGCGGCTTCGGTATCGGTAATGGTTGGAATTCCCGTGCCCTCAAAAACAGCTGTTTCAGGGTTGGCTCCTCCGAAATACTTTTGATAATCCAAAAATGAGGTAATCCGGATGGGGGTTGGCAACTTGGTTCCAGCCGCGGGCAAAATATCGTTCCCGTTTTCATCTTTGGCAAATTGGGTACGCCCAATAAATGCAGGAATAGCCGTTTCAACCGGTGCTATTGATGCCGGCAATTTACTTATTTCCTCAATGTAAACGCCTGGGGTTTTATAATTCGTTGCCATAATTTAAGATTTTGCTAATAGGTGAGAAAATTTAAGAACGATAAACTCTGCGGGCCTTACCGCTGCCATGCCGATTTCGATAATCAGCCTGCCTTCTAAAATATCGAGGGCCGTCATGGTAAGGCCGAGACCTACATTTACGAAAAAGGCATCTTCTGCTTTGGCACCAGCCAGCGCACCTTGTCGCCACAGTTGATTTAAAAAGTTCTGGCACATGGTTTTTACGCGCATCCAGGTTTTGGCATCATTGGGTTCGAAAACCACAAACTCGGTTGCTTTTTTTACCGATTCCTCTACCATGATGAAAAGTCGTCTAACCGGCACATAACGCCATTCGTTATCGTTACCGGCCAGGGTTCGTGCACCCCAAACGAGGGTTCCCTTACTGGCAAACTTGCGGATCACATTGATGCTTTTGCCCGAAGTTGCATCTACGTTGAGGTAATCCTGTTCCTCATCGCTCACAGCAATTAAAGGCTTATCTACAGTTAACAGGCTTACATTGGCTGGTGCTTTCCAAACGCCACGGGTGCTATCTACCCGAGCCATAATACCAGCAACTGTTCCCGATGGATAAAGCGGAACGGTAAAAGCATCAAGTGCGGCTTTAATCTGGTTGAAAAGGGCGAAATCGTTACTATCGAAACCGCCGGTTAAAAACGGATTGCTTAAAGTAATATTTGGCGCACTGCCTTTCGGGTCGTAAACGATCGAAATGGCATTTCCAGCACTTCCGGCAGTTTTAGCCTGTACGGTTAATAAAGCTGTATTGGCAGTAGTATCTACCAACGCGGCCAGGTCGCTATTAGCTGCAATGGCCGCTTTTAATGCTGCAGCCACTGCTGTGGTATCGGCACCAATGGCTACACCGCCCGTGCCAAAGGTAAAACTGAAGCCTGCAATGGAGATAGAATGTCCACTGATAGCTGTACTACCAAAAGTAATAATAGCCGAGGCCTTTACTGGTGCAACAGGTGCTGCAGTATCAATAATTTTAGTGATCGCTTTTTTGTTGTTGCCTACTTTTTTATAAATACCGGCATTGGGACCAGTACGGTTATCGGCCGCAATTTTAACATTGTCGTCGGTTACGCGGTTATAACTTGCCCCGGTTCGGACCTGCGGATAATACACAGCCCCGTACTTCAAGTTATCGGCACTCACCAGGTCGTTCCTGAACTTATCGGCCACAAGATAAGGCGTTGCCTGCCCCATTTGAGGTGCATCCAGCACGGCAAAACGGTCTTGCAGTTTGGCGCATTGTGCAAGCATGGCATCGTTTAACTCTTTAATATCCGAACTGCCGGTTAAGGTAGTACTTTCGGGGATGAGCAAAAGCGTAATTTCATCTTCACGCTCGCAAGCAAACAAACCGGCTTTTAATGTTGCTTTGGTTAATGCAGGTGTATCTTCGAAGGTACCTACGGAAACGATCCAGCAGGGTCCGCCACCGTTTTCGTAAAACATTTTAACATGGTAATACAACACATACCCCGAAGCCCCGGCAGCTGTTGTTGTGGCTGCAACATCAATTTTAGGCGTCAGCTTATCCTTTTCGGGTTCGTTAATGGTTACTTCCAGTACTTCGGGAAAGGCGCCGCCAAAGCTTGCCTCAAATTCTAACAACGAAGTAATACGTACGGGTGTGTTGATGGCGAAGGCTACGCCATTCTTTTCCCGCTTTGCGGTATAGCCGATAAAGCCTGGGATAGCGGTATCAACCTGTGCAATGGAAGGTGGTATTGTCGAAATCTCTTCAACGTATACGCCTGGATGTTTATATGTTAGCGCCATATCGAAATGAATTATTTTTTAAACATATACATATACTTTACTCTCCTCGCCCACTTGTTTTTCGGGCATCGGATTGGGCAAATTCTTGGTTAAAACCACCTCTGTTCCACCATCTTTCTTACTCAGTTGCAGACCCAGTTTTACCAGCTGAAAAAACGGAATCTTTACGTTACTTTTAAAAAGCAATATTTCGGCAGCAGCAATTTTATTAATAGGATCGGGATCGTTGGGGGGTACGGGATTGCCGGCAAAAGTATATTTGGCATATACCGGGTTGCCGTTGGGTGTACCATCCAAGCTTTTATCCTTTACCAATAGATCAAAGTCATCTAAATCGATACCGCTCTGGTTAATCACATAATATTTCCAGATGGTCGATTTCCGCAGAAAACTGATTAGAAACGGCGTTTCGGTAACCACAGCCGTACTGGCCGGCAGTTTAATGTCGAGTACACCAAAAAGCGATTGGGCACTTAAGGTGTTGCTTTTAAAAATCTTATAAGTGAGCAAATCGTTACCGGTATCGGCTGCATTTTTGATCGAAATGGTATACAGCCCATTGGCCAGTTTACTCAGGTTTAATAGTTTTTCGAAAACCTTACTGCTGTTGAGTTTAATTTTGTACGGTCCGTTAATTGGCAAACCTGCTGTATCGTAATCGATTACCAGATTGCTTTCGCTTGTCGAATTTACACGCAAGGTAACCTCGGTATTTATAGCCGGAAGTGTAAAACTTAAAGCCATTAAATCGCCCGCAATGCCATCAATAATCTGGTACTCTAGTGCCGCATTAAGCGCATTGTTTGAAAAATAGATCTTTTTATTGCTTAAAAATTCTTTAACCGGAGCGGTTTCGTTTAACTGGGTTACCGCAAAAAATCTGGCTGCGTCATTTAAGCTGATGCCAAAATGCAAATTGGTGTCTAAAAGCTCAATTTTGTTTTTGAGATCTGCACCAACTTCACTAATCAGATTAAAACCCGTGGCAAAAGCCCTAAACAGCCAGCGCTGGTTGCGCATGGTTTTGAGCGTTTCGGCAGCCGGTACGAAAAAGAGGTTATTGCACAAGTTATCTTCATAGTAATTGTGTTGTACATGAACAGAAAATAACTTGCGGTAAGCTGTCATAACCTGGTTTTTGTGTTTAATAGAATATTTTCCACTAATCCATCCGGCACCAACTGCACATTTTCCTGCACGGTAATCATTCTGATTTTATATAAAACAGATGGCAAATAACTGTGGCCAATAATGCTCCAGAAATGGTTCATCTGTTCAAAATTGAAACTAAAAAGTTCGGCACTTAAGCGTTCTATATTTTTATCGATGGTGGCAAGCAATGGTGAATTGGCTTGCGTAAATACATTCTTGCCCTGAAAAAAAGCAATTACCTGTGATAGTCTTTTCAAGCCCTCCAGATAATCAAGCGTTGGCGACTCTGTTTCGGCACTGTTAAAGTTGGCCGATATGAGTACATACAGGTTGAGGTAAATATCGGGGTTACGGGTTTCAATATCACCAAACATATTCTTCACGCTAACTCTTTGGTCTTTCAAGGCCCTGTCCTCTTCAATGTTCATCAAAGTAATGCCCATTGTTTTATCGGGTATGGCCAATTTACCATCCGAAACGATGCTGCTTACCACAATAAATTCATCATTGGTGGTATTGGCAACATGGTTCAGGTAACCATTAATTTCCTTCGAAAAAAAATCTAGTGCTGCGTTAATCATAGATAAAAATTCGGTTCAGATTTATTTGGTAATCAAACGATTAACATAAACTTAAAGCCGAAAACTCTTATAGTTATTAACAATTTCAAAAAAAGTTATTAACACTTTTGATTACACAAGAAACAACTATCAGGAATAAACGAGAGAGGTTTTTCAACAAAAAAAATCGCCTAAAAACTTAGTTTTTAACATACTAAAAATCAAGTTGTTAAAAATAAACAAAGCCAAAAAAACTATTTTTTTCAGAAACAGATTTCCTTTTTCAAAAAAGTTGCGCTAAAACAGGGCTAAAACTGCTCAAAAAGCGTACAAACGCCCTTTTAAACCGTATTATTAATGATACTTTTCCGTTTTTTTATTTTTTTGAAAGGGTAAAAAAACAAAAACAGCGTCTGTATTTTTTTACAAACGCCATTCAATTGAGTGCATAAAAAATCTAATACTGAAGCTGGATGTTTTTATCGTTTCGGGATTTAAACCGCTGTATGTTTTACCACCAGTTCGCGCACTACCGTACCATACACAACCAGGTATTGGGCAATCATATAGGTAGCAATAATCAGTACACCTGCTTGTGGAATGGTCTGTGTAAATTTATTAATGGCCAACACAATATCCGACAAGAGAAAGAACAGTGCCCCGTATAAAATGAGTTTAAAACTAAAAATATTCACCTTTCCATAGCGATTTACCGCCATAAGCGCCATTACCGTAATAATAATGGCATACATTAATACAGGGAACTGCATTGCGCCCAATTTGGGCTGCAAATAGAAGAATAAACCTGAACAAAAGATGGCAAACACGCCTACAATCCATAAAAAATAAGGTGTTCTATGCTTGGGATTTGATCTGTGATCTAAAGTAAAGGCCCTGATGTAAAAGATATGGCAAAGCAAAAAAGCAATCAATCCGTAAATAAAGAACATTGGCCTGCCTGTTTGCAGCATCAACAGCACATCGCCTGCCAAAGCAAAAATTAATCCGGTGAAAATGCGCTTATGAAACCTTCCTTTCAGGTTAGTACTGCTGTAAAGCCAAACCATCAAACTGATAACAATTAAAGGCTTAGAAAACTGGAGCAGGAACATATTGCCTGCTGTTTCCGCATACAATTGAACAATAAATACGAGTGCAAAAATGAAAGAAAATAGTTTAGTTTTCATCAGTGTTGGGATTTGCCTTTTGCAAATTAAAGAACCAAATTACGGATATTAACTGAATGGTCACAAAAATTACCTGATATCCGACCGGGAATTTTAATAATAGTACCAACAACGCGCCAAGTATCAACCTGAAATATTCGAACTTTACCAGCCACTGCTTCTGCTCCAGCAGTGCCCCACAGGTAATTAATGTAAATATGGTAAATACCGAACCTGATATTAGTGCCACGGTTTCCATTTTATGATAGGAAAATAAGATAGCCGATCCAGCAGCTAAAGCCACAATAAACTGAACCAAAACATAGCCGGTAAGCTTTGATTGATATACCGGATCATATTTGCTATACCCTGCTACATCTATTTCCGGTGCCTGTTGAAAACCACCCAAATGATCAGGAAACCAGCCCGGCGGTTTAAGAAATACTTTAATTTTATCTGTTATTTTTGGCGATTGTCTGGCAGTCTTAACCAAATCATCCCAATAGTGCAGGTTTGCCCAAACAGGGTTCCAGCTGGCCAGCGGCTTGGTAATACCATAATAAACTTCTTCTTCCTCTTTCTGAAAAGTACCAAACAGCCTATCCCAGATAATCAAAGTACCTGCGTGGTTTTTATCGATGTATTTAGGGTTAGAACCATGGTGTACCCGGTGATGCGAAGGTGTATTGATAACATATTCTAAAAAGCCCATGTTTTTAATGGCCCGGGTATGGATCCAGAACTGGTACAAGGTATTAAATGAACTCAGCGTCAAAAACATAATCGGATCAAAACCAATAAAGGCAAGAGGCAGATAAAACACCCAGCTAAACCATCCCTGAAACCAGCTCTGGCGCAGGGCTACCGTTAAGTTGTACTCCTCCGACTGGTGGTGCACAATATGCGCGGCCCATAGTGCATTTACCTCATGACTCATTCTGTGGAACCAATAATAAAAAAAATCGATACCGATAAATAAGAGTATCCACACCCATATTGTTTTGGGCAATTCGAAAAAGCGCCAGTGCTCAAAAATATATTTGTAGCCAAAAAACAGCGCCGTTTTCATAAATATCCCGGTAAGTTGCTGCCCTATTCCCTGACTCAAATTGGCAATACTATCGTTTAGCCGGTAATAGTTTAATTTTTTATAAAAATTATAGGCAAGCTCTATACCAATAAGGATAAAAAAAACGGGTACAGACAAGGCAATGTAGTCTACTTTCATGAGGAGGAAAAAGATATAATTTGGTTAGTTTTTTACACTACAATTTAGTGAATATTCGTGTTAAGATAAAATCTAGTTTGTGTAATATTTATGCTTTTTTGGCTACATGTATTGTGCAGATCAAAATTCATCCTAACTTTGATATATCGAGGTCTATTTTGAAACCGGATACATTAAGTTCACCAATCATCCCCGCATCATGAAAAAAATATCTCTGCTTTTATTGCTAATTGCTCCGGCATTTTATGCAAAAAGTCAAACTTTGGTTCTTGCCAAAGATGCTGCACAGTATATTGGAAAAAATGTAACCATCTGCGACTCGGTTTACAGTGCAAAGGCATTAGAAAAGTTAACATTGATCAATTTAGGTGGCGCCTACCCTAAAGAACTACTTACAGTAGTTATTAATAAAGAAGATCAGGCCAAGTTCCCATCTGAACCCTCAAGTATGTTTATGGGTAACAAAATTTGTGTTACCGGAATTGTATCAGAATTTAAAGGGAAAAAGCAAATTGTGGTTACAGATCCAAAACAGATTGTTGTTAAATAAAAACAGCATAAATCCGCAATATAACCTGCCTGTTTCTAGCTTCATTTAGCCTGCTGTATATAGCTACAACAAGTCTTCTTAGCGCAGTACCTCAAAAGATGTTATAAAATAAAACATTTTCAGTCTGGTTCGCTGCATCATACCCAGACTACATCATTTTAGCCATTGCACAGGTACGTTTAGAAACCTTATGGAGATCAGAAAAAAGATATTTTTGAATCAACCAAGCTGCCTCCTGAATTAAAGGAGGATAGCTTCGGTTGGAGCGTTAATACAAAAAGTATAATTTGAAAATAAATTGTCGTTGAAGTTGCCTTTTCAGTCGGCAGGAATAAATCCTGCCAACCTCATAAGCATAGATATCCTTATTATCTAGGTCGAAGATTGGAATTCATTTTAACTTTTCAAAGCAGGTTACACATAAAGGTATATTTCCGTGATGAATCGTTTTAATTCCGTGATGAACTTAATGTTTAGACGCAAAAAACTTTGTTTAAACCGGATTCGGAGCACATTATTTTTGTCTCATAATAGTGAGAAAACTGCAATTTTTTCTCCTGATAATTGACAGGATAAGCGTTAAATGTCTAATATTTTTACCGCTATTCGCATAAAATTTCTAGTTTTGATTTTTCCGATCAGCCTATGTCTACTCTTTTAAAACGAAATACCTTAATCTTTATACTCATTGTCCTGATTGCAGTTTTTAGCTTCCTTAGTTTCTTTGTGGCGCAACATCCGGTTTGGGGTTTCGATATCAAAACCTCTTTACTCATTCAAAAATTTCAGGCTAACTGGTTAGATAAGCTTATGCTGGCCATTAGCTTTTTTGGCGAGTTGCCTTACTCCCTGCTTTCTGTAGTTATTGTAGCTACTATATTCTATTGGAAAAAATACAAGCGTGAAGGATTATTTATGGTCTCTATCCTACTTTCTGGACTGATTATTCTGGGCATTAAAAATATCATCAACCGGCCGCGGCCAACAACTTTTTACGTACGCCTGGTAGAAGTAAACAGATTTCAGAGTTATCCGAGCGGGCATGTACTTTCTTACACCCTGTTTTTTGGTTTCCTGGTCATTTTAATGAATACTTTAAAAGGCATTCCGAAAGCAACACGCATTACCTTCACCAGCCTGTCGGCATTTTTAATCATTACCATTGCCCCATCCCGGATTTATCTGGGTGCACATTGGTTTACCGATACTGTAGGTGGATTTTTATTAGGTTTAATCTGTTTGTTTCCGCTGTGCTATTATTATTTCAGAAATAAAGCAGTTTAAATTCCATCCGATGCTTCAATCTTCGCTTTTTTCCTGATCCTGCTCAGGGTTTCGATCCGCATGCCCAGATAACTCGCCAAAAATTTTAGCGGAACCCGCGATTTAATTGTTGGATGGCCTATTTTAAACTGTTTATAGCGAGCTTCGGCTGAGGGAATACGCGACAGGATCGAACGCTCCTGTGACATATGATATTGTATCGCCAGTAATTTTCGGGCCAAAACATTGGCTTCCGGAAACTGGGTATACATATCATCAATAATACGATAAGGTAGTACCAGTAACTCCGAATCTTCCAAAGCCTGGTATTGCTCTTCGAAAGTAGGTTTAAAAGTACCCGGATTTCTGATGTTGCCAATAAAATCATTTTCATCGGTTAACCAGGTGGTAATATCCTTCCCTTCATCCACTACAAAAGCCCTTACCAGCCCTTTAACAACAAAAAACAAACATCCTTCGGTAACCAGTTCTGCAAAGCACGACAGCACATTATTCTTACGCACAGAAATTTTGAATGTTTCTTTTCTTGCGCCCTCAATCAATTCAGCACTAAGCGGCTGCAGCTCGCTTAAGAACTGAATAAGCGGATCGCTTTCGTGACTAGCAGTAGTCATAATCATTTATTCGGATTTTTAATAGTACGCAATGTATTGCATGCCGTCCGCATTTCCAAATACCAAAACGTATCAAATAGCAAAAAAATTACAATGCAGGTCATTTTTATTTTTCAACCGCTAAAGCCAGCTTACCACCAATGTATCCGATTTGTTAATTTTCTGCTTCATGGCTCCATTTTAACATAATGCTAAAAAAAATCTGATATTTTTGCTACCATGACGAATCACAAACCCAAAGCTTTTCTTTTCGACCTTAACGGAACGATGATTGACGACATGGCCTTTCATAATCATGCCTGGCATAATATATTAACGCAGGACTTAGGTGCAAAAATTAGCTTCGAAGCTGTTAAAAAGCAGATGTACGGCAAGAACCAGGATTTGTTGGAACGCGTTTTTGGGATAGGTCATTTTTCTCAGGAACAGATCGATCAGATATCGATAGAAAAAGAATACCGCTATCAGGCCGCTTATAAAAAGCACTTAACGCTGATTGCCGGACTGGGCGATTTCCTCAATCAGGCACAGTCTGCCGGTATTCAAATGGCTATTGGTTCGGCGGCTATTCCATTCAACATTAATTTCGTGTTGGATAATTTAAAAATACGCTCATTTTTTAAAGCCATTGTAAGCGCCGAAGATGTGGTTAACAGCAAACCCGATCCCGAAACCTTTACCAAAGGTGCCGAAATTTTAGGCGTAGCCGCAAATGAATGTGTGGTATTTGAAGATGCCCCAAAAGGCGTTGAAGCGGCGTTTAATGCAGGCATGCCCTGTGTAGTGCTAACCACCATGCATACCCAGGAAGAATTTGGCGATTACCCGAACATTATTGCCTTTGTAAAAGATTATTCCGACCCCGCTTTACAACAGCTTTTTAATCAGGCTACATTTAAACATTAAATAAATGGGTTCTCAAGTGTTGCCACCAATGGCATAATCCAATAAAAAGGTGCTCGTCATTTCCGCATTCGCGTGAATGACGAGCACAATTGTATGTTGCCTGAACTATTTACTGAATTTGTAAATAGAGCTTGTTTTATAAAGCTGCCCCGGTTTTAATACCGTTGAAGGGAAAGCCGGTTGATTTGGAGAATCGGGAAAATGCTGTGTTTCCAAAGCGATTGCAGTTCTAAAATCGTCTTTCGCACCCGTTTTAAAAGTATTTTTGCTTTGCATAAAATTACCACTGTAAAATTGCAAACCTGGCTCCTGTGTATAAATATCCATTACCACACCAGATTTATCCCCCTTAACCGTAGCTGCATGGTACATGCCTAAGCCTTTGGTTTTATTCAGCACATAATTATGGTCGTAACCTTTACCAAAAGTTAACTGCTCGTTTTTATCATTTATACGCGCACCAATAGTAGTTGCTTTGGTAAAATCGAAAGGTGTTCCGGCTACCTTTTCCAGTTTTCCGGTTGGGATCAGCGTCGAATCTACAGGCGTGTACTCATCTGCATAAATTTGTACTTCATGGTTTAAAATTTCACCACTTCCATCGCCATTTAGGTTAAAAAAGGCATGGTTGGTTAAGTTTACCACTGTAGTTTTATCTGTTTTGGCCTCGTAATCCATTTTAAGCTCATTATCGTCTGTTAACGTGTAGGTTACTTTAACAGCTAAATTGCCAGGAAAATTTTCATCACCATCTTGGGATAAATAGTGCAGTACCAAAGTATTGGCATTGGGTTGCTCTGCATCCCAAACTACATACTGGTAACCTTTTTTACCGCCGTGAAGCGTGTTTTGGCCATTATTGGTAAATAAAGAATAGTTTTTACCTTCTAAAGTAAATTTACCCTTCGCAATGCGGTTTCCATACCTGCCGATGGTTGCCCCAAAATAAGGTTCGGTTGATTTTTCATAATCGCTCACACTTTTAAATCCCACTACCACATCAACCAGTTTACCATCTTTATCAGGAACCAGTAAACTAATTAACCTACCGCCGTAATTGGTAAAAACGGCTTCCGCATTGTTTTTGTTTTTTAAGGTATACAAGGCTGTTTGTTTACCATCAATTTCTTTTTTAAACGAATCGGCAACTAATTTAACAACTCCAGCTGAATCCTTTTTTGAACTATCGACCGATGAAGCATTTTTGGTTCCAGATTGGCAGGAAACAATTCCCATTGCAGCGACAACTGCCAGGCCCGTTAATGATTTTAATTTCATAGAAATGAATATTTGGTTTAGCGTTTTAATTAAGTTTTTAAATATAGGTATATCACTTAATTTTACAAATAAAACGATTTAGAACAATTCAAAACAATATATTGCAGTCTATTTTAAGCGAATCATCATCAATGAGACGATATGTAGAATTGGTGATAACAAAATGTACATATCGTCTCATTGATGATATGTAGAATTGGTGATAACAAAATGTACAAATCCGTTATTTTTTTGAACCAGTGCATAAATATTGAAATTATACGCAAAAAGAGAGCGCTAATTTTTCTAACCAAAAACACAAATGATGATTAAAAACTTACTAAACATTGCCTTGCTCTGCTTAACTACAGCAAGCTTTGCACAAAACCCAAACGGGCAGTTAACTGTACCTTTACAAAAGCCGGCATTACGCAAAAATCCTTACCGCGAATTGCCGCTTGGTGCCATCAAAGCCGAGGGTTGGCTAAAAGAAATGCTGGTACGACAAAAGACCGGTTCAACCGGAAATCTCGATAAGCTCTACCCTTCGGTTATGGGGCAGCGCAATGGCTGGTTAGGGGGCGATGGCGACCAATGGGAACGTGGCCCCTA
Organism: Sphingobacteriaceae bacterium; assembly: GCA_965284455.1. GTDB lineage: Bacteria > Bacteroidota > Bacteroidia > Sphingobacteriales > Sphingobacteriaceae > Pedobacter. The sequence continues at coordinate 1,021,720 of OZ260086.1, read as the reverse complement.
CTGGATTGATGGCTTACTGCCGCTGGCTTATATTTTACAAGACAAGGAATTGATTGCAAAAACCAAACCATGGGTAGAATGGGCCATAAAAAGCCAGCAGCCCGACGGTTACTTTGGTCCCATTAAAGATTATAGCAACGAGCCTGGCCTGCAACGCGACAATAGCCGTGATTGGTGGCCAAAAATGGTGATGCTTAAAATTTTAAAACAATACTACACGGCTACCAATGATAAGCGGGTGATTACGTTGATGACTAATTATTTTAAGTATCAGCTGAAAGAACTACCATCTAAACCACTCGATCATTGGTCGTTTTGGGCCAGATACCGTGCCGGCGATAATTTAGCCATAGTTTATTGGTTGTATAATAAAACCAACGACCAGTTTTTACTTGAACTGGCCGACCTGATCCATCGCCAGACTTTCGATTTTACCAATGCCTTTGCTGAAGGCCAAATGCTTACCCGCTTTGGCAGTGTACATGCTGTAAATTTGGCTCAGGGCATGAAAGAGCCTCTGGTTTATTATCAGCAGCACCCTGAGCAAAAATATTTAGACGCACTGAAAAAGGGTTTTAAAGATCTTGATAAATACAATGGCTTTGCCAATGGTATGTTTGGTGGCGACGAATCGCTCCATGGCAATAACCCCACCCAGGGTTCGGAACTGTGCACTGCGGTTGAAATGATGTTTACCTTAGAAACTGCCTTAGAAATTACCGGTGATGTAGATTATGCCGACCGTTTAGAAAAAATTGCCTTTAATGCCCTACCTGCCCAGGCATCGGATGATTATATGACCAGACAATATTTTCAGCAGGCTAACCAGGTAATGATCAGCAGGCAAATGCACAATTTCGATGTTAACCACCATGGTACCGATTTATGTTACGGCTTGCTTTCGGGCTACCCTTGCTGTACGTCAAATATGCACCAGGGCTGGCCTAAGTTTACGCAGAACCTCTGGTATGCTACGGCCGATAAGGGTGTGGCGGCTTTAGTATATTCACCTAGTGAAGTAAAACTAAAGGTAGCGGATGCTAAAGAAATAATGATCAAAGAGGAAACGAACTATCCTTTCGAGGAAGTTATCAAATTTACCCTAAGCTTTGCTAAAAAATCAAAAGCCATCAACTTCCCATTTCATTTAAGAATACCAGCATGGTGTAAAGAAGCTACTGTAAAAGTAAATGGCACCACTGTAGAAACTTCAAAAGGGAATGCAATTGTTAAAATTAACCGCGATTGGCAATCGGGTGATGTAGTTGAACTGCAGTTGCCCATGCACATCTTTAAAAACACCTGGTTCGAAAATTCGGTTTCTGTAGAACGAGGTCCAATTACATACGCCTTAAAGATGGGCGAAGCCGTAAAACCAGTTAAAAACACAATCGATCCTATTGATAATGGCGATGCTTACGATGAAATTCACCCCACCACCCCCTGGAACTACGGACTTTTTGATGTTCCAAACCATAAACTGGAAGAAAAATTCACAGTAGAAAAAGCAGCGCCAATTAGTAATTATCCCTGGAACCTTGAAAATGCACCTATCCAGATTAAAACAAAGGCCAAACGCATCCCTTCATGGAAATTATACAATGAAATGGCAGGTCCTGTTCCATACAGTATTACCTACCAGCTGGAAACAGCTAAAGAAACAGACGAAATTACTCTGGTTCCTTACGGATCGACGAGGTTGCGCATTGCACAATTTCCATTGGTGGGCAGATAATCTTTCGTCTGATGAAGTAAAATCCGTTAAAACTGATTAATATTGCGACCAATCAAATTCCAGTTATGAATCAACACATTTCAACCGATCGTTACGATAAAATGTTATATCGCCGTTGCGGAAACAGTGGCATTAAATTACCTGCAATTTCGTTGGGTTTATGGCATAATTTCGGACATGTAAACGTTTTTGAAAACAGCAAAAACCTAATATATACCGCCTTTAATAACGGCATTACCCATTTCGACCTGGCCAACAACTATGGTCCGCCCCCGGGTTCGGCCGAAGAAGTTTTTGGCAAAATACTGCACGAGGATTTTAAAGGCTACCGCGACGAAATGATTATTTCGAGCAAAGCCGGTTACACCATGTGGGATGGGCCTTATGGCGACTGGGGTTCGAAAAAATATCTGGTTTCGAGCTTAGACCAGAGCTTAAAAAGGATGAAACTGGATTATGTTGATATTTTTTATCACCACCGCCCTGATCCGGAAACACCGCTCGAAGAAACAATGGCGGCCTTAAGCCTTTTGGTGCAACAGGGTAAAGCCCTCTACGTGGGTATTTCAAACTACCAGGCAGAGGAAGCAGCAGAAGCAATAAAAATCTTAAGAAAAAACGGTACCCCCTGCCTGATCCATCAGCCCAAATACTCGATGTTTGAGCGTTGGGTAGAAGGTGGCCTGCTCGATGTTTTAGAAAACAACGGTGTGGGTTGCATTCCTTTTTCGCCATTGGCACAAGGCCTGCTTACCGATAAATACCTGCACGGTATTCCGGCTGATTCTCGTGTGGCAACCAGCGGCATTTTCTTAAAAGAGAGTAATATTACACCAGAGAAATTAGAAACAATTAGTAAACTAAACGAAGTAGCGCAATCGCGCGGGCAGAAACTGGCACACATGGCCCTATCGTGGATTCTGAAAGACAAAAGAATTACCACGGTACTGATAGGTGCCAGTAAGCCTGAGCAAATAACCGACTCAATTAAAGCTTTGGATAATATTGAATTTAGTGAAGCAGAAATAAAACTGATTGATGAAATATTAAAATAACCTTTTAACAGCCCCCTTAGCCAAATCAATGGTCTGGGGGCTTTTTAAGTTAAGCAGCTAAAGGAAGCGTAAAATAAAAGGTAGAGCCTGCCCCATAGGTGCTTTCTGCCCATATTTTTCCTTTATGGCGGTGTATAATTTCTGCACTCAGGTACAAGCCAATGCCAAAACCCGAAATTGTTTTGGTCTGCATACTTTCTACCCTGTAAAAGCGTTCGAAAAGTTTTTCCAGATCATTTTCCTTAATACCAATGCCGTTGTCGGTCACACTCACCTGTACCTTATCACCCACAATTGATGATCGTACCACAATGCTACTTCCATAATCCGAATACTTTATGGCATTGCTGATCAGGTTTGAAACCACAGAAGTTAACTTCTCTTTATCTGCATATGTCATTTTAGCTCCATCTGTTGTAAAATCGACAGAATTAGATGAATAAATGAATTTCGCATCCCCCACCACATCTGCTATCACCTGGTCAAGGTCGAAATCTGTTTTGTGCAAATGAATTTCTCCCGATTCAAGGCGGGCAACATTCAAAAAAGAGTTAATCATGGTACTCATTTTCCTTACTTGTAGCTGCACTTTATCCAAAGTATTTACCATAAACTGATCGGAGGAGCTTTTCGACTGCATCAGCTGTATGTAGGCATTGATTGAAGTTAAGGGGGTTTTCAGTTCATGGCTTACCATACTGATAAAATCGTGTTTCTGCTGCTCCTCTTTGATATTGATTAAAACCTGTTCCTGTTCCAGGGCATCACGCTGCAGCTGTGTTTCTTTAATTGACTGTCTTGCCTCCATCATATCCGTAACATCGCTTGCTGTGTGAATGATGCAATATGGCAGGCCTAATTCATCCTTAATAGCCCGGTATTCGTAAGTGTAATAAGCTGTTTGCAATTTTCCGTCTCTTATGGTTTCTGCCGGGATGGCATCTCCACTGTCGGTTATGCCTGTTAATAAAACATTCTTTAGCATATTGATAAAGGGCTGCCCTTTTAGTTCAGGAACTGCCTCCTGCAAAGGCTTGCCAATAACAGAACGGTCTTTTCCCCAAAAAGCAATCATGGCATCGTTGGCCATTTCTATCACAATATCTTCAGAAGTATAAATAGCAGTAGCATCTTTAGATAACGAAAGTATCTCTAAAAGCTGCGTACTATTTAAAACTCTTGAATGTGTGCTCATGGACGAAAGATTATTTCATTGTGGATTAGTATTTCAATTAATCAGACAACTAATACATTTAAATGTTTGAGCAAGTGGTTAAATACTACCAGATGGAGTAAGTCTTTCGCGTATTTTCTGTTTTAATACACCGGCAGCATTTGTATAGCCCCCTTCTGCCCCATCCACAAAATGAATATGGTCATCTTCCAAATCGCGCACATAGCACGACATAATCGACTCACCACTTACATACAAGCCATATAAAATTGAATTATTTTGTTCCAGTTTATTCAGTTCGGCCTGTAATGCCAAACGTTGCCCCACAGTTCCGGTAATTACCGTATTAATCCGGCCATCAATCACCAGCGTATCCGACATTTCGACCAGTTGTTTCAGGTATTTTTTACCGCTTGCTGTACGTAGATAGATATAGCCAAACATATTTATAACCCACGATTTAATAAATTCAAATATCCTGACTTTACCAAAACGGTGTTTCAACTCTTTGCCTAAACTGTTAAAACTTGTTTTAAAGATGAGTTTAGGTACTGAAATGGGTTGTCTTTTTTCAGGCGTACCATAAATCTCGTCCAGGTGTTGTATTACCTTGCTAAATACCTGTGCCTGTTGCTCGCCTTTTTGTGCCACTACAATTAAAGTCACTACCTCTTCGCTGTTCTCGGGTGGTTCAATTTTATCCCAGCGGCATTGCATACCACTCAAATCAATTTCGTTAGCCGTTACTTCCTGCGTCGATAGCAGGTAGTTTTCACCTTTAATTAGCTGTTCGGCATGGGCCAGTCCATCACCTAAAACAATGGGAATTGAAAACGTTTCGCTACTGCTATACCGGCTAATTTGAAGATGGTGACCGGCTTTATAAATTTCATCAACGGCAATTATGCCCGCCCTCAAATCGAGATTGAAGCCTTTCAGGGTATTTTCGCGGTATTTTAACAAAGATTTCATTACCTCAGATACCATGCCGGGTGGTACAATAAAAGTTGCCCCATCTCCACCAAAGAAAAACGGCACAAGGATATTGGCTTTAAAGGCAATATTAAGTACGGCTACAATGCTTCCGGTGGCAATAAGGTTTACATTTTCGTGCTGGCCGGTCTTTACTGCTGCTGTAGAATTTTTAATGTCGGTAATGATTACCTGCCAATCAGCCGGTATCGGTTTAAACAAATCGTTGTGAACCAGCAATTGTGCCAAAGCCATTTTATTAACTGGCAGGTTAGCATAAAAATGATCGGTATTATCTGACATACAATGGGTTTAACAGGCTAAATATACGGATTTAGAAGCGATGTGTATTTCCAAAAAGCAACTCACCACAAACCTTATTTAGAATAAATAAAAATAATTTTGGTAAATTAATGTAAAAATAGTTCCTTTGCGGCAACTAAGAATTAATCTAAATAAAGATGAGTAAAAAAATTACCCAACTATTAACTTATGTGGTTGTAGTGCTGCTTTTTGCCTGCAATGCTATGGCCCAATCTAAAAACGGATCGATATCAGGTTCAATAAAAACCAGTGATGGTAACCCCGCTGCTTATGTAAGCGTTGGGTTAAAAAACACAGCAAAAACTACCCAAACAGATGATAAAGGAAACTACACCATTAAAAATGTAGCTCCGGGTAACTATATACTAAAAACTTCGGCTATTGGCGTAAAAGCACAAGAGAAACAGGTAAGTGTTACTGCCGGACAAATAACTAACATTGATTTCGCTCTTGCCGCATCTTCTTCTCAATTAGATGAGGTTGCTGTTAACGGGTACAAAACACCAAACAGAAAACCGGTTAATTTGGGTAAAATTGCTATTGCTCCAATGGATCTTCCTCAGGCCGTGCAAATTATCGGCAATCAGGTAATCAGTGATCAACAAGCCATGCGTTTAAGCGATGTTTTGAAAAACGTTAATGGTGTCGCCTTTGCCGAAAATCGTGGTTCAGTAAGTGGCGAAACTTTTTTTGCCCGTGGTTATAATTTAGGTACAAACAACGTTTTCAAAAATGGTTCACGTGCAACCAGCGGCGGTATGCCTGAAGTAAGCACTTTAGAATCGGTTGAGGTTTTAAAAGGTAGTGCTGCCTTACTTTATGGTGGTGTAAGTGGTGGTGCTGTGGTAAACCTTGTGACTAAAAAACCCAAATTCGAATACGGTGGTGAGGTTTCAATGCGTACCGGTAGCTATGGAGTATACAAACCAACGGGCGATATTTATGGTCCGATTAGCAAAAAATTAGCTTTCCGTTTAATTGGTACTTACGAAGATGCAGCAAGTTTTAGAAACAGTGTAACTTCAAACAGAATTTATGTAAATCCATCATTACTTTATAAAATCAGCGACAAAACCGACATTTTATTGCAAGGTGATTATTTAAAAAGCAATATGACCCCTGATTTTGGTGTTGGAACAGTTGAAAACCAGATTATTGATATTGGCCGTAGTGCCTATGTAAATGCGCCATGGGCTTACAATAAAACCAATACTGCAACAGCACAATTAAACTTAAACCACAAGTTTAATGATACTTGGAAATTGAATGTTTTGGTAAACGCACAATCTTATAACCGTAATTATTTTAGCGCAGAGCGTCCGTTTGCGGATACTAAAGCAGCGAACGCTTTACCTTATGGTTTTGCTTTGCGTAACGTAACCCGTTCTAAATCGAAAGAGTTTACCTACAATGAACAGATTAATTTAAATGGTTCTTTTAAAACAGGAAACATTAGCCATACGCTACTTGTAGGTGCTGATGCCGATCAATCCAGAACAACCAGTGGTGGTTTCACCTTCAACAACAACTTAACCACATTTAACTATGGAAACGTAAACTTACTTGATCCTACTTCTTTTTATGGTTCGGGCACTGAACCAACTGTTAATACAATATCGGAAGTTTTTGCACCATTGTATCGTATGGGTACTTTTGCACAGGACTTAATTTCCGTAACAGATAAATTTAAAGTACTTGCAGGTATTCGTTACACTTTCCAGAAAACGCCTAGAACAGTTACTACGACTTTAGCTACAGGCGCACAAACCTTGAGTGTTAATAGTCTTGACAAATCAAAGGTAGAGAGTGCCTTTACGCCTAAATTTGGTTTAATTTATCAGCCATTAAAAACTACTTCGGTATATGCCAGCTATTCAAGCAATTTCGTTCAAAATACAGGAACCGATATTAACCTGGCACCATTAGATCCATCTACATTGCAACAATATGAGGCTGGTGTTAAAAATGACTTGTTTAAAGGTAGGTTATCGGTTAATTTAACCTGGTATAGAATTGCTAACGATAAATTTGCTCAACAAGCGCTTATCAATGCACAAGGTGCACCAAATGGTGATACAAACATTAAAGAGCTTAATGGCAAATCGTTAAGCGATGGACTTGAACTTGATATCACAGGTACTATCGTAAAGGGCCTTAATTTTATCGCTGGTTATAGTTACAATTACATCCGCTATACCGAAACCCGCGACAAAACTGTTTTCACAGTTCCAGCTCCAACAGCACAGAATCCAGCTGCGACCAGAACTGTAACACTTGGCGGTATTGTTGAAGGTCAGCGTTTAGTTGGTTCTACTAAAAATACAGCGAACGGAACATTATTTTATACTTTCCAGGAAGGAAGTATTAAAGGCCTAAAACTCGGTGCATCAGCATATTATACAGGTGCCCGTAATGGCGGATATAATGACACTAAAATTCAGGCTTACAGCAGGCTAATTCCATTGAACGCATTTACAACTTTTGATCTAACAGCTGGTTACAACTGGAAAAAACTTTCTCTATTGGCCAAAGTTTCAAACATCACCAACGAGTTAAACTATTTTGTTCACGAAAACTACAGTGTGAATCCAATAGCACCACGTCAATTCGTAACTACTTTATCTTATAAATTCTAGTTAGTTATCTTCGTAATAACAAAATGGGCCGGATTCAATCAAATCCGACCCATTTTGTTTTACATAGTTGGTGCCTGCTCGTATATGGTCCACTGTTGCTCCTTATTACCACTTTTCCTGCTCAGGATAACCGGCAAATTTATTGTTCCTTTCTTATCGCCGGAAGTTAAATAGAGCGCTGTTCCTTTAAGCTTAATCCAATAAATATTTTTACCGGCTGGTTCAAAATCAAATTGCTGGTTGGTGCTTTCCGCGCTAAGGGCTTGTTCTTCTAAAACAGCTGCTGTGGCATCGCCAGCTTTGGGCTGAAATGTTTTACCGGTAAACAGATTCTTTAACTGGTAAGTGTTGCCCTCTACCGAAATAAAGTTCCAGGTCATGCATTTCCAGTTTTGTGGTGGATAAGCTACCAGCGGTGTTCCGTTTTTGTTACTGGCATCTTTAACACGTAAAAGCATACCGGTTTCTACATTCTTAATCGCATAATTGCCTTTTATCGTTTGCCCCGAAACATAGCAATGCATCAGGAGCAACAAGCCGCTGGTAATCAGATATCTTTTCATTAGCCTAATTTAAGCAGCAAAAAAGAATTATACAATAATCAAAATCGTTCCGGATTTGAGGAGTTTAAAATAGTAGTGACATTCGCCTTTTCGGTTAATGATTTCAATATCGCATACTTTGCCCGATTTCCCGTACTCATCAGCTAAAAAATCACCAATTTTAATACTTTCTAACTGACGTATATTGATTGCGGCTCTTTTAATTAACGTAGCGGTTTTTTCCATGAGATTGTCTTTTTGGATACTTACGTAATCGCAAAAGCTTTGGATCCGTAGGATATAAAAATACTTAAAAATAAGTATATAAATTACATGAACGTAAGTATAATTAGTAATGAACAAGTTCATATACTCTTTTCATATATAAGGCTTCCTCAATTTTTACAAAAAATTCGCGCCATTCGCTTCGTGTAAATACCAGGCTAATATCCGGAAACGGGGTTGACAGGATTACAACCTCTCTCCCGTCCGGCGCATGTTCCAGAAAATCATCGAAAGCCAGCTTTTTGGTAGCCAGGTAAAAGGCATCGAATTGGTCGAATGAAAAGTTCATTAAAACGCCGGCCCGCCAGATGTTTATTACACTGCAATTTCTGCATTGTGCGATTGTAATGTTTTCATTTTGAGCCAGAACCGTAGTTTTACACATAAAACAACCTTTAATATTTGTCGATAGAATTGAACAAATATCACATTATTTAGAATAATTCCAAATAATAAAGTTTAATTTTACTTCATAACTGGGTAAAAAAAAATGCCAGATTTACATCTGGCATTTTTACTATTCTGCGTCGTATATCACAACTTTATCAAAATAAACCCTAAACTCATCTAAAAATGCCTTATGTAGAGGGTGAACCTGATATACATCGTGTGCGGCTAAATCTTCGAATAGTAAAAGTAAACTGAAAGTATAAGTAATATCTACAACCGCCCGTTCGATAGGTGCAGGTACGCCAAGGTGAAAGGTTTTTACTACTTCAATGTTTTCTAAAGTTTGTAAACTTTTGCGAAAAGCCTGTTTTTGCTCTTCTGTGGTATCGGCCTTAAGCCAGAATAAAACGTGGTGTGCAATCATGATATAAATTTTCCCAAATATAAGGAAAGCCACAACAGTTCAACATTTTTATCAGAAAACCACTTTGGGTAAATCATCATTTGCTTAATGTAGCAACCAGTTCAGCTCCGGCATCTTCTGCATAAGCCTTATTGCTTTTTGTGGCATTGTAAATGATCCTTACCCACACCAGAAAATAGGGCAAACTGATCATAGCAAGCGATAAAGGGTGTGCTTTAGCATATACAGGAAACAACAGTAAAGGAAAATTACATGCTATTACGAGCAAAACAGGTAGCAATACCTTTTTCATGGAGCGATTGTTTTCGTAGATATACCAGATCCCTACGCCTACAATCGAAATGATAAAAGTACAATCTTCTGCACCGGTACTAAACAACACAGGAAACAAGAGTACCGAAGCCAATATCATCAGCTGGAATTTTGGTTTCGAAAAACGGGCAAGGCGAATAAAGGGGATCATAAATATCAATGCCCCGAGTGAAATAAAAAGCAGGTTGGGAATTTCCGGCTGATTTAAAATACGCCTGAAGAACCCCATAATTGAAATATCGATGCCTCCGCCTAAAACATTAATATCATTTTTACCAATCAGCGAGGCTTTCCAATCCAGATATGCATGCAAAACAAAGCCCGGAGAAGCAAATAACATGGGAACAGCCAGGATAATGAACGACCAAATGATAAGCCAAAGGATAAACCGGGGTTTATTTTTAACAAAGAAGAAAAAAACCAGACCTACAATGCCATAAAGTTTAATAAAAGTACCCAGCACAATAAAAAAGGCCGACCATATATTATTTCCTTTGTTCAATTGCGTAAAACTCAGTATAATCAAGGCTGCAGCACCGGCATTAAACTGCTGGTTCAGCATCGATTCAATAAGGCAGGGAATGGCAATGTACCCGATAATGACCTTTTTATCGTCGCTTAGCGGCAAGGTTTGGATCGCTTTAAACAGCAGGAAGCAATTAAATAAATTCCAGAACAATAAACCGATGCCATTTGGCATTAAGGCAAATGGCGCAATTAAAACACTAAATATTGGGCCGTAATGGTTCGCATCGTCATGAAATGCAGGATAAAAGGCATATAACGAACGTTCGTGAAGCAGGTTTCTGAAGGTATTTTCGAAAATGAGGTAATTATTAAACCGGTATGTAACCCACGAATCGATTACAAAAATGAGTGTAACAAGCACCCATAAAAACAACACGAAGCGGTTTTGCTGATAAAATTTTTTATTGGACAAAGCACCAGGTGTAAAGAGGTTAGAATAATTAGTCATTGTAAAAAATACATTACAATACAATAATATCAAGCAAAAATCACATTTCCAACTATTTTGTAGAGAAAATAATACTCCTTTTGGAAATATTTGACCATTATCAAAAAATATTTCAGCAGCAATCTGGCTTAAATGAAAATTAACTGACAAAACACAAAAACCAAATCTTTTCTATGGTGTTTCTTTGATGACCTAATTTATAAATCAATGGAATATCAAATGAATTCGATAAATGCCAGGAAAGAATTTATCGACATTGCTGACGAGCAAGACCGCCAGTACTGGGCTACCCGTTTGGGTGTGAGCAGCGAAAAACTGAAATCGGTAGTTAAAGCAATCCAGAGTATGGAATTTTCGAAACTCAAGGATTATTTAATGCTTGAAAAAATTAAGGAAGCCAGTACATATCAACGTTTTGTCAATCCGCAATAATTGATATACTTGTGAAAATTAAGTACGAAAAGCACATAACCGATTGTGCACATCTGATTGATTTGCCAAGCACAAGGGCAGTGTTTAATGACAAGGTTAAAGAAAATGCAGTAACCAATCCTAAAGCCTGCATCAGGATTTTGAGCGTTTTTTACCCAAAAAACGGCCTCATTAACCTGCTTTGAAAACATGGTTCTGCAAAAAAAGCCCAGCATTTGCCGGGCCTTGCTCATTTATGTCCGTTTGTTAAAACGTTAAGACTACTTTCCCAACTGTTCGGCCTGTTTCGATTTGCTGGTGGGCAGCGGCCATTTCTTCGAATGGAAAAACTGCAGATACATGCGAACGGACAGTTCCCGCAGCCAATAACCCGGCAATTTCCTCCATATCCTTACCATCTGGCTTAACCCTGATGGTATAACCATTTATATCCAACGCTTTTGCCTTTTCTGTTACGGTTTCATTTAAACCTGAAGGAATACTGATAATGGTACCGCCTTGCTTCGTTACTTTTAACGAGCGGTCTATATAGTCGCCACCCATCGAATCGAGCACAAAATCAATATCCTGAATCACCTCTTCAAAAGGCTGCGCCTGATAATCCACATGCTCATCAGCACCTGATGCTAGTACAAAATCGCGGTTTGCAGCCGAGGCAGTACCAATAACATAGGCACCCAGGTGTTTAGCCATTTGAACGGCATAATGCCCCACCCCGCCCGCAGCAGCATGTATTAAAACGCGTTGCCCGGCCTGTACATTGGCATGTGTGGTAAGCGCCTGCCACGCAGTTAATGCAGCAAGACTTGCCGCAGCAGCATCGTTATGACTTACGTTTTCGGGTTTAATGGCAAGTTCATCTGCGTTGGCTACCACATATTCGGCATAGGTATTGCCCAAGCCCGGAAAAGCCAGCATAGCAAATACTTCATCGCCGGTTTTAACCGGCTTACGCCTGCACCAATTTCAGTAATGGTACCCGAAATGTCCCAACCTAAAATTACAGGTAGCTGATCTTTAATTAAACCTGCAATCCCCTTGCCCGATCTTGTTTTTACATCTACAGGGTTAATGCTGATCGCACTTAATTTAATCAATACTTCATTAGCACCTGGTGCAGGAATTTGTTTTTCGGTCAATTCGAGGTTTTCTACCCCACCGAAGTCTTTTAATATTATCGCTTTCATTTTTTTATCTTTAATTAATAATTCAAAATTATACCAATAAAACTAAATTTATTGGTACATAATTTCTATAATTTGGTATTTTTGCCACATGCTAAAAGAGAATCTCTACGAACCTTTTTCAACCGCGCACCTTATTTTAAACGAGTGCCCCAAACAGGCACATAAACATACCTTTTTTGAATTGGTTTTTGTGCTTAAGGGCACAGGAAAACAATGCATCAATAACAGCAGGTTTAATTATCATGCGGAACACATGTTCCTGATTACCCCCGAAGATTGCCATGAACTGATTATTGAAGAAACTTCCGAATTGTTTTTCCTGCGTTTTAACGACATTTACTTAAAAAACGGTGGCTTACAAACTGAAAACATTAAGCGTTTGGAATATATCCTGCAAAATGCCAACCACCAGCCTGGCTGTATTTTAAAAAACACCCGCGACAAGAAGATTGTGCGTTCGCTTATCCTCAATATTATTGAAGAACAGACTGAAAAAGACTTATACAATAAAGAACTGGTTCAGCAACTGGTTAATACGCTTATTATTATTGTTGCCCGCAACATTGCCAAATACCTCCCCGAGCAGGCCAATGTTGGTACCGAAGAAAAGGCGATAGATATACTGCAATATGTACAACGCAATATCTATTACCCCGAAAAACTAAGGGCCGATATCATCAGCAACAATTTTAGCATTTCTGAAGCTTATTTGGGCAGGTACTTTAAAAAACATGTCGACGAAACCTTGCAACAGTACATTGCCAATTACAAAACGAAACTTATAGAGCACCGTTTGCAGTTTAGCGATAAACGCTTAAATGAAATTGCAAACGAATTTGGTTTTACCGACGAAAGCCATTTCAATAAATTTTTCAGAAAGCAAAAAGGTAATAGTCCTAAGGCATTTAGAAAGCTTGTACAGCTAAAAACGGTTGTTAATATACAAAACCCTAACTAAACATAATTATGAGCTGAAATGGTGTAAACCTACAGCATGCCAGGTTTCTATTTTATAAAATGCTTGTATAAACAGTTGAGAGCCTCACGGCTAAAATCAGGAAAACCATCGGTAGAGGTTGCATGAATACCATTGGTGATAATTACAAAGCCGAACCTCTCTTTCGGGTTAAAAAACATGGTACTGTACAATCCATAAGCAGAACCGGTATGTCCTTTTAATTTAATGCCCGGAATTAAATTATCGGCACTACGCAATGCTAAACCATAACCTTCATCGGCACTTAAAGCGGCTTGCATTAGCGTTGCGCTTCTTTTCGAAATGATGCGAACACTATTAACCTTCCCATAATTCATGTGCATGATCATGTAGGTAGCCAGATCACCTGCTGAGATTTTCATTCCACCGGTGGGCGAAAAAACAGGTGTACTGTACCCCATTACATAATTGGCAATTTCGGTTCTTCGTGGCGCATAAGCAGCCGGTGAAGGTGTGTAGGTTTTGGTATCGGCATGGTACTCATATAAATGCACAAAACGTGTGCTATCTAACGAATCGACACAGTAGCCGGCATAAAGCCCTAGTGGTTTCAGTATTTGCTGCTCGATATAACGATCGAAACGCTCGCCCGATTGCTTTTCTAGAATTGCACCAATGAGGTTAAAATTGAGATTACAATAATCGAATTTTGTACCCGGCAAATAATCATTATAGCATTTGGCCCAATCTGGATTTTTGTCAGGATTAATCACATCTAGGTTTAAATATCCCTGCGAGTCGTTTAAACCAGAGGTATGCGACAAAGCCATTTTCAGGGTAATTATCCGATCAGGAAATTTGGGATTTCTGATTTTAAAACCAACCAGGTCTCCAAAATCATCATCCAGGCTAATTTTTCCGGCCTCAACCAATTGCATGATTGCCGTGGCAGAAAAAGATTTGGAAATAGAGGCAATCCTGAAAATATCATTATTGGCAAGCGGTATCTTATTCTCCAGCTCTTTTAAGCCTAAGGCCTGAGTGTAAACAATCTTCCCCTTTTTTACCACAGCAACAGCAGTACCAACGGCACTGTATTTCTCCATAATTTGCTTCAAATCCGCTTCTACCCCGTTGTGCTGTGCTTTTGATAGTACGGGCATCAAAAGCAGCAAAAACACCTGTAGTAAATACTTTGGTAAAATGAGTTTCATCGATTCAGGTTATGGGTAATATAAAAAATTATTTCGCGTCGTTTACTTCCAGCCAATGCCCGTCGGGATCTTTAAAATAAATTTGTTTTACGCCATCAACGCGTAAAGTGATACCTTTCTCCTTACCTGCCCAATCTTCGAAGTTAATCTTTTTGGTGTTCAGCTTCTTTACAAATTCATCAACTGAGGGTACACTGAAACACAAATGCTCATTCTTATCAAAGTTTTGACTCCCTTTTGCACCCTGAATTAAATGCAACTGCCCGGCTGGTCCAAGGGTAAACCAGGTATGGCGGTTGTCGTGAAAAGGTTCCGGAATGATTTTCAGGTTAAAAACACTTTCGTAAAAATCAGTCGATTGCTTTAAATCGCTTACATAAACCGCAATGTGGTTTAGAACAGCAGGGGGATTACTTTGGGCCATGGCTTTTTGAAAAATAATGGAAAATAAAATAGCTGTGGTTAGGAAGATTTGTTTCATGTTTAAATATGAGACTTATAACCGAATATTTTTAATAAAAGTGATCCCGTCATGGCTTATTTACAAATGAGGTGTTGATGAGTGTGAAATGGTAATAGTTGAAGCCACCATTAAGGCGCTTCGACTCCGTTCAGCGTGACAAGCTACAAGCATCCGTGGGTTCCATGCATCCGTGGCTAAAATTATCGTATAAGGCACTCTTCGCTGCACCCAGCATAACAAAAGAAAAGGCTGCCTCAAAATTTGAAGCAGCCTCTGCAGATAAGGATTTGACTTGAATGCTATGGTATAATGGAAAAGCTTTTACCTAGTTCCATCCACCACCCAGGGCGTGATAAATATCTACCACTGCATTTAACTGTTGCTTTTTGGTCTCAATCAGTTCCAGTTTCGATTGTAAGGCATCGCGCTGGGTCATTAAAACCTCGAAATAATCGGCTCTGGCTGCCTTAAATAAATCGTTAGAAATATCGATTGATTGTGTTAAGGCTGTTACCTGTTTCGATTTTAGGTCGTAGCTTTTTTGCAGGTTACTGATTTTCGACATTTGATTGGCTACTTCAATGTATCCGTTTAAAATGGTTTTTTCGTAATCGAAAACCGCTTGTAACTGTTTGGCATTAGCAGTTAAATATTCAGCTTTTATCGCGTTACGGTTAATCAACGGGCCTGCTAGATCACCTGCTAAAGAGTAAATCAGCGATTCGGGCGTTCTTAACAAATACGATGGATTAAAGGCCTGGTACCCGATGCTGGCCGAAATACCCAGCGATGGGTAAAACTGTGCCTTAGCCACTTTAACATCCAGTTTGGCAGCTGCCAGTTCGTATTCTGCCTGTTTAATATCCGGACGGTTAGCCAATAACTGTGCAGGTAGGCCGGTTTGTACAGTTGGGGGCACTAAATCCGCAAAATTAGCTTTATCCCTGATGATGGGTTGTGGAAAACGGCCCAATAGGAAATTGATCTTATTTTCAGTTTCAGTAATGTTCTGCTGAATCTCAAATTCAAGGCTCTTAGAGCTTAAAACCTCAGCTTCGAACTTGCGCACAGCCAACTCGGTAACCCGTGTAGCCTGTTTCTGTATTTTCATCAGCTCCAGTGCATTGCTTTGCAGCTCGATGTTCTTTTTCACAATCTCCAGCTGGTTATCGGCAGCCAGCAATTCGTAATAAGAATTAGCTACTTCTGCAATTAAATTGGTAATTACGAAGTTTTTACCTTCAACGGTCGACAAATAGTGATTGATGGCTGCTTTTTTCGAATTACGCAGTTTATGCCAGATATCTGCTTCCCAGTTGGCCTGTAAACCAAATTTATAATCGGGCAATATTTCGGGAACTTCTTTTCCGGGTGTAATTTCGGTAGAGGCATCGCCTGCTCCCGAACTGGTGTAACGGCCCACTTTATCAAAGCCAGCGCCCACACCATAGCTTACACTTGGTAAAAGCTCTCCTTTTTTGGCTTTTATTTCGTTTTTGGCAATCTCAATATCCTGAAGGGTAATGTTCAGCTCCTGGTTATTTTTAAGGGCTGTATCAATCAGGTTGATCAGATTTGGGTCGGTAAAAAACTTACGCCACTGTATACTGGCAGCGTTTACCGTATCCTGTCCACCATTGTTAAAGGCGGCAGGTACGTTTTTATTTTCGGCGCGTTGGGCTACTTCTGGTAGCTTACAGGCGGTATATGCAGCGCATATCAACACCAATCCAACGCTTTTATATATATTTTTCCTAAACATTATTTTCTATTTCTTCTGTTAACGGATGTTCTTCTTCAATTTTAATCAGCTTGTGTTTAGCTGCAATTGTTCCGAATACGTAGTATAAGCCTGGTATTACAATCACCCCAAAGATGGTTCCGAAAAGCATACCTCCTGCAGCAGCCGAACCAATGGTACGGTTACCGATTTTGCCCGGTCCGCTGGCAATCATTAAAGGAATTAAACCTGCAATGAAAGCAAACGAGGTCATTAAAATCGGACGGAAACGCACGGTTGCACCTTCCATGGCGGCCTTAAATACCGATGCACCCTGAGCATGCCGCTGCGTAGCGAACTCTACAATCAGCACCGCATTTTTACCTAGCAAACCGATGAGCATAACCATGGCTACCTGGGCATAGATGTTGTTTTCCAATCCCAATAATTTAAGGAACACAAATGCCCCAAAAATACCTGCCGGTAAAGAAAGGATTACCGAAAGCGGTAAAATGAAACTTTCATATTGTGCCGCAAGTACCAGGTAAACGAAGCCCAAACAAATCAGGAAGATGTAGATAGCCTCATTACCTCTCGATACCTCATCCTTAGAAATACCGGCCCAATCGATACCAAATCCCCTTGGCAAAGTTTTCTTGGCTACTTCGGTAATGGCTTTAATGGCTTCGCCCGAGCTATAACCCGGAGCCGACTGACCACTGATTTCCGAAGCGTTGTACATGTTGTGTCGGGTAATCTCCGAAAGACCATAAACCCTTTGCATTTTGATAAAGGCAGAGAAAGGTACCATTTCATCGCGGTCGTTCTTTACCGATAGTTTAAGGATATCTTCTGGCAAGGCCCTGTATTGAGGCAAAGCCTGCACAATTACTTTATACTGTCTGTCGTATTTAATAAAACTGGTTTCGTAATTACTACCCACAAAAGTAGAAAGGGTATTCATGGCATTATCAATGCTTACGCCTTTTTGCTGGGCAATATCGTTATCTACATTAAGCATATACTGCGGGAAACTGGCACTGTAGAAAGTAAATACCGACGACAGCTCTTTGCGTTTATTTAGCTCTTTTACGAAATCGTTAGCAACGGTTTCCATTTTTTTATAGTCGCCGCTACCCGCTTTATCAAGTAAACGAAGTTCGAAACCGCCTGCTGCACCATAACCCGGTACCGCTGGTGGCTGGAAAAACTCGATTGTTGCTCCCGGGATAGATTTAGATTTTTCTTCCAGTTCTTCAATAATCTCTACTGCCGAATGTTTACGTTCGCTCCAGTCTTTCAGGTTAATTAAACAGGTACCTGAGTTAGAACCTGTACCTTCAGTAAGAATCTCATATCCGGCTAGCGATGAAACAGATTTAACGCCATCAATCTCTTCGCACATTTTCTGCAGTTTTTCAGCAATCTGGTCGGTACGCTCTAAAGTAGATCCCGGAGGTGTTTGGATAATGGCATAAACCATTCCCTGATCCTCATTCGGAATAAAACCTGATGGTACGGTACCACTTAAGCCCCAAACACCCAAACAGAAGGCAACCAGTACGCCAAAGGTTAATATCCTGCGACTTACCACTTTGCTGAGCACAAATTCATATTTCCCTGAAAGTTTAGCGAAACCATTGTTAAAGCCATCTAAAAAGCGATCGATCATGGTTTTCTTTCCCTTTTTACCATGATTATTTTTGAGCATGATGGCACACAAGGCAGGTGTAAGTGTTAAAGCTACGATACCCGAAAGAATAATGGCCGTAGCCATGGTAATGGAGAACTGACGGTAAAAAATACCTACAGGTCCCGACATAAACGCTACCGGAATAAATACCGATGCCATTAAGAAGGTGATGGCAATAATTGCCCCGCCAATCTCTTTCATGGCCTGCTGCGTAGCTTTCAACACCGAAAGTCGCCTGTCGTGCTCCATCTTGGCATGCACCGCCTCAATTACCACAATGGCATCATCTACTACTACCCCAATGGCCAATACTAAGGCAAACAAAGTGATTAAGTTGAGCGTAATACCAAAGAACTGCATAAAAACGAAAGTACCAATCAACGATACCGGAACAGCAATTGCCGGAATCAGTGTTGAACGCCAGTCGCCAAGGAACAGGAATACCACTAAGCCTACCAGAATAAAAGCTTCTACCAGCGTATGGATTACCTTTTCTATAGAGGCATCGAGGAATTTAGAAACGTCGTAACTGATTTCGTAATCCAGGCCTTTTGGAAATGAACTGGCTTTAATCTCAGCCATTTTAGCTTTTACATCTTTAATTACCTGGGTTGCATTACTACCATACGATTGTTTTAAAACGATTGCGGCAGATGCCTTTCCGTTTAAGGTAGAGTACAAATTATAAGCCGCTGCACTAAAATCTACATCGGCAACATCTTTTAAACGGAGCAATTCGCCATTGGCACTTGCCCTAAGTACAATATTCTCGTAACCTTCTTTGGTATTGAAACGACCCGAATATTTCAATACATATTCGAATGCCTGCGAACGTTTACCCGAGCTCTCACCTGTTTTACCCGGCGAGGCTTCTAAACTTTGTTCATCAAGTGCTTTCATTACCTCATCAACCGAGATTTTATAAGCCTGCATGCGATCGGGCTTTAACCAGATGCGCATCGCATAATCCCTGTCGCCCAAAATATCAGCAAAACCTACCCCATCAACCCTTTTCAGCTCAGAAAGCAGGTTGATATCGGCATAGTTATACAGGAAATTCTGATTCATTTTAGGGTCTTTACTGTACAGGTTGATGTACATTAACATGTTAGACTCCTCGCGGGTAATTTTTACCCCCTCGCGAACCACCAAAGGTGGAAGTTTATTGGTTACGGCTGCTACCCTGTTTTGTACGTTAAGCGAAGCCTGATTGGGATCGGTACCCAGGTTAAATACCACCTGAATAGAGGCCTCGCCATCATTACCGGCATCGGATGCAATATATTTCATTCCGGGTACCCCGTTAAGCGCACGCTCTAAAGGAATAACCACCGATTTAATTAAGAGCTCGTTGTTGGCCCCGGGATATTCGGCCGTAATATTTACTTTAGGCGGCGAGATAGAAGGGAATTGGGTAACGGGCAGGTAGCTAATGGCTAACACACCCAGAAACACAATAACAAGCGATATAACGATAGAAAGGACTGGCCTTTGTATGAATTTACTAAACATAAAATAAGTATGGAGGATTTAGATTATTCTGTTTTCAGTCTCAATTGTTTCATCACATCCTGAGGCTGCTGGAATTTGAAAGCGATCTTATCATCATCTTTAACTTTCTGCACACCTTCAAGCAAGATCTTATCGCCTACCGTAATGCCATCGCCTACAATGTATAAATCGGGCAAATCGCCTGCTATGGTAATGGCTTTCGAGTGTACTTTATTGTTTTTATCGATCACAAAAACGTAGGTTTTATCCTGAATATCGTAAGTAGCTTTCTGTGGGATAACCAAAGCATTTTTTAATGGTACCACCATCTGGATTTTACCGGTTTCGCCGTTTCTAAGCAGGTTATCGGCATTATTAAACCTGGCCCTGAAGGCAATATTTCCGGTTTCGTTATCAAATTCACTTTCGATCAGCTCTACTTTACCTTTGGCTTTTAGCAATTCGTTATTGGCCAATAACAGGCTCACCTCCTGCTGACCTTTTACTTTGGCAGCACTTTGGTAGTTCAGGTATTCAGGCTCCGATACGTTGAAATAGGCAAACACCTGACTGTTATCTGAAAGGCTGGTTAACAATGCGCCCTCATCAACCAAACTCCCTAATTTTAAAGGAATACGGTCGATGGTACCATCAAATGGCGCCCTGATTTCGGTATTGGATAAATGAAATTTTGCCAGTGAGGTTTCGGCATTGGCTGATTGCAGTTTAGCCTTGGCCATGGCCAGTTCGTTTTTCGAAACAATATTTTTATCTGACAGCAATTTGGTGTTTTCGAGTTCAATTTGTGCCGATTTTGTTTCTGCCTGTGCTTTGGCCAGCTCTGATTGTGCTGCTTTAGGCATAATTTTAAACAAAAGCTGACCTGCTTTAACATGTTGGCCTTCATCCACATATATATTCTGAAGGTAACCTTTCTCCTGGGCTCTTACTTCAATATTCCGCACAGATTTGATTTGCGAAACGTATTCTTTGGTAAACGAGGTATCCATTCTGATCGGGCTGGTTACCGCATAAGTGGCTACTTCTTCTTTTTCTTCTTTTTTGGATGTACACGCTGTTAGGTAAAGCAAAGCACTCAAACCGAGGCACATTACATTTCTCTTCATCTTGTTTTTTTGACTAGTTATCTGATTTATTTTTTTTCATTAGTTTTCCTTTGCCAACCGGTTTATCATTAAAATACTGTTAAACAGCATCATATTGGATCAATAATTCAGGGTTACGCAACGATTTAATTCGATAGCGAAATAAATACAGATTTATGAAGTTTAAATGAAGTTGATCTTCAGAATTGAACTAAGCAGCATTAGCTTTTAAGCTAAAAAGAATGAATTGGAGCAATAAAATGGAAATTCGATCGTGATTTCAACTAAAAAAAATTAAAAACAATCGGATTAGATCGCTTTTTGACAGAAAACGACTAATAAAAAGGGGATTTAAAATTTTTCAAGGGCTTTTCAATCTGAAGATAAAATGTTTTTATTAACCGTAAATTGACAAAAGCTTAACTCAACACTGTTTTTGCGGAAGCTTTTCGCACAGCCCGCTTAATAAACTGGTAGCCAGTCCTGTTAATGCCGAAGCGATTTAATCCATTCGTATTTCAGTTATCAAAGCTGCGAATATGATTTTATAATTAATGTACTAGATTTTATAATTATTGAACATGCATTTATAATTAATCCATTCGCTTTTATAATTAACGTACCCGATTTTTGAAAGATTCGCTATAGTTCTTTTCGGGCCTAATCTTTTTTGGTGTAACATCCTGATTTTTCATACTGTTAACTGTTTATTAGTCAACTATTTTCAGGACGTGACATCATAACTAAAAGCCGCAAAAAGCTAAACAATTTTGGGGCTTCGTTATTAGCTTACCTACCTTTTAAAGGAATTGCTTTAGTTCATAGGTGTACAAATCTCGATTAAGAATCCATCCAGATCGCGTACATAGGCAATGGTTTGGCTCCAGGGCTTTTGTTTGGGTTCTTCTAATAGTGTACCCCCAGCCAGTATTACCTGCTTAATTACTGCCTCTACATCTGGTGTGGCAAAGCCCAGCTCAATGCCAAATGGTTTTTCGCTTAAACGGCTTTCTACAAAACCGTTCTTCAGGTTGGCATTTCCGAGTACTTTTGTAATGAAAGAAAGTGTGGTATCGCCTGTTATCAGTTCTCCATAATCAGCCTCAGGTGTAATAAATTTTCTTTGGAAACCGAATGCTTCTTCGTAAAACCGGATAGACTTTTCTACATCGGTAACGTATAAAATGGTGTAGCTATATTTAATCATGGTAAATAGACTGAGTATATAGGGAGTGGCAATTATTCGGCCTGGCTCAATATGCGTTCGATTTCGCGCAGCATCTGATCGGCCAGTTTTTGCTTTGCACCAATTTTAGACAGGTATGCATCGGCAAAAAGTGCATCAAGCTCTTCCATAATAAAGCTATATCTGGCCTTAAGTTCCATCAAATCTATCTGTAACGACATCGAAAGCTCCTGCATACCTCAAAACTATGAAATGCTGCTTGTAATCACAAGCATTGTGGAAATCTGGAAAGAAATGTTTTCAGCATCCAAATAATTATTTGTGCAAAAAAGAAGTGCCTCCGGAAAACCGGAGACACTAACTAATCAACCTTATCCCATTAAGGTTTTTTCATTGCCGGCATTCCGGTTACGCACAACCGGATGCCCTGTATTTATTGCCAACCCGGATTTTGTTTAATATCCGGATTAAGCACCATCTGATCTGTCGGGATTGGTGAGAGATAATCGCGCAAAAGGTTAAATTTATATCCGGTAGCCAGGTTTGTTTTAAACAGCTCGATATAACCATTTTCATCAACCGGATAACTGTTGAGGTACTTTGAATCAACCACTCCGGTCCACTGGGCCAGTTTGGCTCCCTTAGGCTTCCAGCCTACTATCAATTCGTCGGCAGCGGCCCATCTGAAGATATCGTCTTTACGGTATCCTTCGCAAGCCAGCTCTATCCTTCTTTCCCGGCGTACTTCGTTAATTACCGGGCTTAAAGCAGGAAACTCCCATTTCGGATCGGCAGTAATCGAAGCCAGCAGCATATTGGGCATGCCAACCCTTGCCCTGAGTTTATTTACACTAATATCCAGATCGTTTTGTGTAATGGTACCCAGTTCGGCTTTTGCTTCGGCATAGGTAAGCAAAGCCTCGGCAAAGCGGAAAATGATATAACCCGATGTTCCACGGTCTTGTTGCTGGTTGTAATCAGGGTCATGACCTTTATAAACCTGATAACCTGTAGCTGGTTTCTGTTCATTTGGTGCCGAAAAAGTTGGTACATCAAAAATATTTGGTACGGCACCGTTAGGCCTGTTATTGGTTACAATATGATTGCCATCGTTAATGTATATCGTCTGTACCATTCTTGGATCGCGGTTTTTAACCACATTTAACAAGGTTGCATCACCCTGGTACAAAGCATTTCCGGTAATGGGGTTACCATCGGTACACAGGTAATAATCGACCAGGTTTTTGGTTATCCCTCTTCCGGCGCCGGTATTGGTGTAACGGTGCCAATAATGTCCGCCGTTGATATTCAGATCAAACTGCCGCCATAGCATTACTTCGGTGTTTGAGCTGTAGTTGATCTGATTAAATATCCTCCAGTATCCATCAGTACCCGGCGTAGCTACTAAAGCATAACCACCCGAACTGGCAATAAGATCGGCTGAAACTGTTGCGGCCTTTTGCAAGAATTTAGTCCCGTCGGAACCGTTAACCCCAAAGGGTGTACCTGCATGGTATTTTTCCCAGGTACCTTCAAAAAGTGCAATGCGTGCCTGAAACAACTGGGCAATCTGTTTATTTACCCTCGAAGCCTGTGCTGATGTTTTTGAGGGCAGGTATTGTACTGCACGATCAAGGTCGTTCATAATAGAATCGACAATAACCGACCTTGATAATCTTGGCGTTTTAAGTTCACCGGAAGTAATATCGAGCGGACGATTCACCCATGGCAAATCGCCAAACTGGCGTAACTTGCTAAAATAAAACCAGGCCCTAAAAAACAGGGCTTCACCCACATAAGTTTTTTGATTGTCCCAGCTGGCATTTACCTTATTGTAATTTGCCATGAAATAGTTGATGTTTCTGAGCGTGCTCCAATCACCATAAGCCCATCCGCCACCCGAACTCGGTATAATACGTACGCCGTTCATATTGCCATTTACCGACATGGTAATCATGTTGTCGCTGCCATCATCGGCATCCTGCCCGAAGGGGCCAATTGTACCAAAAGCGCCTATTGTTGAAGGGAATGCAGTATAAAAGTTATTGACATATAACTGTAAATCGTTCTGTGTTTTCCAGAATTCGGCCTCACTGATACTTGTTTCGGGTGTTCTGTCGAGGAAATCCTTTTTACAGGCAGCCAGAAACACAGCTAAGGCGAGGATAATGATATATAATCTGTTTTGCATGATTGTATCCTTTAATATTTTGGTTGGTTAAAAAGTAACGTTCAGTCCTGCAGAATAAGTTCTCTGCATGGGGTACACCTTTCCTGAAGACAAGAAAAGTTCAGGATCAAGCGCTTTGGTAAATTTGGTAATGGTGGCCAGGTTTTCTACACTCAGGTAAAATCTTACACGCCCCAGTTTCAGTTTTTCGACTAAGCTTTTGTTCAGCGAATAGCCTAACTGTACATTCTTTAACCTTAAATAGGCGCCATTTTGCAGGTACTTGGTTTGGGGTTGCTGATTTTTACCGTTTTCACCACTCATGTAATATTTCGGGTAATAACCGTCGGGTGTTTGGGGTGTCCACCTGTCTAAATGGGTGGTAAACAACGAGCTCTGCCACTCATCGCCTACAATTCCCCAGAAATAGTTACCACCAATGGCTACATCACGTTTTCCTACGCCCTGTACAAAAATCATGGCATCGAAACCGTTCCAGCTGGCATCGGCAGTAATACCATAACTGTACCTTGGGGTATTGTTCCCGATTACCTTACGGTCGCCAGGGTTAGATACAGTAGAAGCTCCCGGACTAATTATACCATCACCATTAAGGTCTGCATAGCGAACATCGCCAGGTGTTAACGGACCATTATAGATCAGATTTTGTGAAGGGGCACCGGCAATTTCCGCTGCACTTTGAAATAAGCCTACAGTTTCATAACCCCATATCTCGCCCATGTCCAATCCTTCGTACCAGGTATTTAATAGTCCGGTTGGATTTGGATATTTGGTTACTTTGGCTGTATAATCGCTCAATACGCCTTTCAAACCATAACTAACCGAACCAATCTTATCTCTCCAGGCCAATGAAAGTTCCCAGCCCTTGGTTTTAATTGCCGAGTTATTTACACTTGGTGGGTTTGTACCCAAAATGGCAGGTAATGCTGCCGAAGGACCCGCAAAATCAGTAGCTTTTCTGATATACCAATCGAATGAAGCGCTTAACCTGTTATTGAAAAAAGTTGCATCAGCCCCAAAATCTAAAGTAGAGCTGGTAATCCAGGTTAACTGATCATTAACCAAAGCTGGCAATGTTACTGAAGCCTGTTGCGTACCACCAAATAACCAGCTGGTAGATGTTGGTCTTGAGGTACCTAAGCTTGGATAAAAAGGATAATAGCTGTTCCCTAAAAACACCTGATCGCCAAGCTGTCCATAAGATCCCCTGAATTTAAAGGTGTTTACATATTTTTTTAGGGGCTCGAAGAACGATTCTTTATCAATATTCCAGCCGGCAGAAATACCCGGATAAAGTTTCCAGCGTACATCTTCTAAAAAGCGTGATGTTCCATCGTATCGGGCATTAAGCTCTAAGAGGTACTTTTCTTTGTAATTGTAATTAATTCTGCCGAAAGCACCTTGCGAACTCAGTTTACGAACCAGATCAGAAATAGATGGTGTTGTGCCGTAGGCTGTAGAAAGGGATGGAATATTATCTGAATAAAGGTTACTATTGCTTGCTGAATAAGACTGAAAGCCTACATAATCGCTTACATAACCACCTAATATACTAAAATAATGATCCTGAAACTGTTTCTCATATTTAGAGAATACGTTTACTACCTCATGCTGATTGCGTTCGTTGTAACGGCCGAAAGAGTTTGGCGTAGTGCCACCAACCGTTTTCTGAGAACCATCTGGCAAAAAGGTATACAGCGTTTTCAGGTGTGAAGTTTCATCGTAATACTGGGCATCGAAAGTATAGTTGGCTGTAGCAGTCCATCCTTTGGCCAGCTTAAAATTAAGTTCTCCGCTTAGCAAGCCCTGATCGGTAATCTGGTTGTTACGCCCTCCTTCTTCGTGTAGCAGGATGTTACTTTCATCTGAATACCTGCCGTCAGGATTATACACCGCAACGGTTGGGAATTTACGGGCAATCTGGTGCATATAGGCCTGATCGCCACCACCGGTTTGACCGGGATATAAGTTTGGAGAATTAAATAACTGGCGGGAGAAAGTAGTTCGTAAATTAAAGGTAAGCCAGCTGGTTACATCCGAGCTCAGGTTGGCCCTCAGGTTGTAACGTTTATAGCTATCGTCTCCGTAATTGTACATTCCGCTCCTGTCGTTATACCCTGCACCTACAAAGTAGGTTGACGAATTAGAACCACCGTTAACACTCATATTGTGTTGCTGGCTAAAAGAGTGATCTTTATAATAAATCTTGAACCAATCGTTATTGGCATTTCCGGCGTTCCATGAAAAATACTCGTTGGTATTCGGTACTGGATTTTTAATGGTTTCGGTGCTGAGTGCGCCCGATTGATAATCTTTGATGCGCTGAATAGTAGGCCCGTCAAAGAACGCTGCGCGCTGCGCATTGGCAAAAGCCTCGTTGTAAATGGTAGCAAACTCCAGCGAATTAACCATTGTAGGCAGATTGATTACCTCTGCAATAGAAAGGTTGTTATTATAGGAAATGGTTGGCGCCATGGCCTTGCTGCCTTTTTTAGTATTGATGAGTATAACACCATAGGGTGCACTTGATCCGTAAATTGCTGCAGATGCCGCATCCTTCAAAACGCTGATATTATCTATATCATCGGGGTTAATGCTATTGATATCAACTCCCTGAATGCCATCTACTACAATTAGCGGTCCGCCAGAGGTTCCAAGTCCGGTATAACCACGAATATTTAAACTTTGGGTAGAATTGGGTGCCCCACCGGCTGTAGTTGCGCCAATATTCAGGTTGGCTACCTGCCCCTGAAGTGCCTGACTTATCCTGGTAATTGGTCTGTTTTGCAAATCTTTACCACTTACTTGCGCAACCGCACCGGTAAGCCTTGTTTTAGACTGACTCCCGTAAGCCACTATTACCACATCGTTGAGTTCGGCAGATTTAGCAGTTAAACGGATGATCATCTCTGATGTAGTTACGTTTACTTCTTTCTCCTGATAACCAATATAACTGACCAAAAGTACATCTCCGCGGTCAACCCCAACCATGGTAAATCTACCATCCTGGCCTGACATGGTTTGTTTAGTTCCGTTTTTAAGTTTGATACTCGCGCCCGGAAGTGGTAACCCATTTTCATCAACCACCTGTCCTTTTAAATCAATAAAGGCATTTACTGATTCGGTAACAGGTTGTACTGATGGTGCTTTTTTACGGATTACAACGATACCGTTTTCGATAGCATAATCCAGCGGCTGCCCTTCAAGACATTTTTCAAGTACGGTTTTCAGACTCGCATTTTTAAAATTGAGATCGGTTAACAGTAAATTTTTAGCCTTTTTTACCGACCATACCACACTTAATCCAGTTTGCTTATTGATTTCATTGAGCACCTGTTTCAGCGAGGCACTCTTTTTCTGGTAATTGATATTCTGTGCAAATCCGGCTGCACCAACCTGCATAATCGTTACGAAGAGCAACACAGCTGCTAATTTCATAGCTAAACTTAATTTAAAGGCGTAGCCCGGGGGCATACAAAAATTTTTAGTATAATTTTTATACATTTGATTGTTCTGTTTATTCGACAAAGTGACAGCGGTCGGATGCTTTAATCACTTTTCGAAACGTTTAAGAAATAGTTAACTCAATTGTTTTTTGACATTAGAACGCTTTCGGGAGCAGTGAGATGCTCCCGGATTTCTAAAGATTGTAAGTTAAGTCTGGTATTTTTTCATCTTCATTTGGTTAGTTAGGTTTAAAAGTTAATTGGGTTTATTGAGCTGCACATTAACGCTAACGGGCATGATCGTTTTTGGTATAGTTTACGACTGTAATCTTTCTGTCGCGCATTGTAAAATAAATTTCGTGGGTCATTTCGAGCATTTTAAGTATGCCTGAAAGATTTCCTGAACGGCTGGTTACTACGCCAAATTCCAGTTCTTTTAAAGCAGGATCGGCAAATTCTACATCTACATCATACCACCTCGATATCCTTTTCATAATCACATCCAACCGCTCTTCTTCGAACCTGAAGTAGCCGTTTTTCCAGGCCATTACCGATTCAATATCGGCTGGTTGTACTTTAATCTGTCCCCCTTTAATTACCGATTGTTCACTTGGACTCAAGAGTACATGGTTTACATCTACACTCCCCTCAACTAAAGTTGTTACCCTTTCCTCTTCGTCGTTATAGGCGTTGATGTTAAAATGAGTACCGTAAACAGTTACGGTTTGCTGATTGGAAACTACACGAAAAGGGCGGGTTTTATCTTTAGCCACTTCGAAATAGCCTTCGCCGCTAAGCTCCACTTTCCGTTCGCTAAGTTTCTTAAAACTTGTCGGAAACTTTAATGATGAGGCCGAATTCAGCCATATTTTTGTTCCATCGGGTAGGTTAACCTGATATTGTCCACCTTTTGGTGTACTGATGGTATTGTAAGCAATTTCTTTACTGTTATTTTCGGTATCTACAACCTGGTATTGAAGCTGACCATCCTTATTTTTGGTAATAACGGCTCCATCCTGCCGGCTATGTGCACCAACCGCTAAATCAGAAAGTGCAAGTACCTCACCATTCGCCAGGGTAAGTACTGCTTTATTTTTCCCTGCCGGTATATCCTGTTTTTTCAGCACCGCAACCGCAGCTTCATCTTTTGCAAAAGGACGAATCGCCAAATACAGACCAGCCATAAACAAGGAACCAATTAAAGCGGCAGCAACCAAACGCGGCCATAACTGCATCTTTTTAGCTACGCCGATTCGCTTGTTAATTTCGGCCAGCATCCTGTCGTGATGTGCGGACTCGCTTTCAGCAAATTCTTCGGGTATTGTTATTTTCTGATTACCTTCTTTATTGTACCAGGACGAAAACCGGGCCTGCTCCTCCATGGTAATGGTCCCATTGATCCATTTGGATGCAAGTTCTTTATAATAATCTTCATTGTGTGCGAGATCGTTCATCTTCAATAGGTTTATACTTACATGTACCCTATAGGAGATAAATCCCTTAGTCGATTATTAAAATATTTTGTTTTTTCTTACAACAAGGTCATTAAGAAATGATTGAGGCCTGCTTTGAGTGTTTTAAGTGCTTTTCCGAGATGGGCTTCTACAGTTTTTTCGGCGATATTGAGTGTTGCGGCAATTTCTTTCTGGGGCATTCCGCGTTCGCGGCTCATTTTATATACAAGCTGGCATTTATCGGGTAAAACAGCTACCAGTTCGGCAAGTTTGTCTTTAAGTTCGAGAAAACTTAACCAGTCTTCTGTTGAAGCATCAGCCAGTATCTTGCTATCCAGGCTATCCCTGTATTTTTGTTCGTGTCTTTTTTTATCCAGCAGTTTGATTACACGGTATTTGATGCAAACAGCCAGATAAGCATTTAGCGAACCTGTAATCCTGAGCTCGGTTTTTCTCTGCCAAAGCGAAACAAAGATACTTTGTACAATTTCCTCCGCTTCATCCAAATCATTGATCTTACGCGCTGCAATTTCAAACATCTTTTTCCAGTACCGGTTATAAATTTCGGTAAATGCGGCATGATTTCCTTCCCTTAAGAAAGATAACAATTGTTCGTCGTTAAATTTTCTATAATCGCGCATGGCCACAATCTTATTAAGGGACGATTATCAGGCGTAACTCCTATCGGAACATCCTGATGTAATGACTTTATTACAATAATAAATAAATTTAACAATCAACTTCAAACAATAATTTCACGCAAACGTTTGATTTTAAAAAATAATTTCGCAATTAAGACAAAACACCATATTTTCCACCAGAATTAGAGCAAAAACGAATACAACTGCATGCTACACCGTGAATATGAACCTCCTGAAATACTACGCGATACGATCAGGTGTTTTTGGTACAATAAAAGGGAATCGGCAGCACCTGAAACCTTTGAGGTTTTGCCTGATGGTTATGCAGAAATTATCTTTCATTTTGGAAATGCCTGCAGTACTTTTCAGGATGGAGTTTTACAGCCACTTCCATCGCCCTTTATAATGGGACTACTCAATCAACCCATTACCTTTCACACCGAAAATTGTTTCGAAATTATTGCCATCAGGTGCTATCCCTGGACAGTGTTCGATTTATTGGGCTTGCCATCTGGCAAACAACACCTGCATGTGCTCGGGCATCCGATAGCACATTTGCAGCCGATATTGGAGGCACATATCCGCAACGGCAGCATAGCAGAGGCAATTAATCAGGTAGAACAATATTTTCTGGAGGCAAAATCGCAAATTGCGGCTAACAGTTTATTGTTTAAAGCTGGTATTGCCCTGCGCGAGGCAAAAGGTACTTTGCCCGTAAGCCAGGTTGCTGCCGCTGCCCATACCACAGTACGTACACTGGAACGAAAGTTTAAAAAATCGTCGGGCTATACGGTTAAAGACGTATCGGGTCTGATGCGCTTTGAGCAGGTTCGCAACCATTTGTGGCTTTATCCCAATGCAAATCTCTCGGCCCTCGCCTATCAACTGGGTTACGCTGATCAGGCTCACCTGAGTCGTGAATTTAAACATTACAGCGGCACTACGCCAGCAGCGTTTGCACGAAAAGCGAAACAAGGGCAAGCGATAATTGAAGGCGATTTTGTCGCATTTGTACAATCCTGATCGACAACGATTACAGAACTTTGTGTTCAAATAATTCAAATATGAACACAACACTTCAAAATGATATTTCCCTATCTACACCTCCTTTTTATGATGTAATTATTGCCGGCGGAGGACCCGTAGGCCTTTTCCTTGCCTGCGAACTTGCCCTGGCACAATGCAGCGTGCTGATACTGGAAAAAGCCGAAGCCCCGGATTCTCCGTTAAAACGCCTCCCTTTTGGCATGCGCGGGCTTTCGGCACCGACCATTGAAGCACTTTACCGTCGCGGATTATTGTCGGGACTGGAAATCCATAAGCGCTATAAAAACCCACATTCCGGGCAGGAAAACCGTCAGGCAGGACACTTTGCCGGAATTCCTTTTTATGCTGACCACATTGACGCTTCGCAATGGAAATACCGTTTACCAAGTGCTACCGATGCCATTATGCTCTCTGAAATGGAAGAATTAGAAACAGTACTAACCAACCGTGCCACTGCATTAGGAGTAAGCATCAGGCGTGGCCAGGCCATCACCAATTTTCAGCAAACGGATGAATGGGTAACGGTATTGACCAATGCTCAAACTTTTAAGGCTAAATGGCTGGTGGGTTGCGATGGGAGTCGTAGCCAGGTGCGTAAGGCTGGCGGTTTTGAGTTTGCAGGTACCGAACCAGAATTTACGGGCTACAGCGCACAGGTAGATATTTTAGATCCCGAAAAGCTTAAGCCAGGCCGTAATGTAACTGAGAGGGGCATGTACCTGCAATCTCAGCCTGGCTATCTCATTATACAAGATTTTGATCAAGGTGCATTTCACCAATCAGCTGCGCCAATAACCGCCCAACATTTGCAGGAGGTGCTACGCCGCATTTCTGATACCGATGTAACCATCAGTGCCCTGCACATTGCCACCACCTGGACTGATCGTGCCCGGCAAACCACAACTTACCATAATGGCAGAGTGCTTTTAGCAGGCGATGCGGCCCATATCCACGCACCATTGGGTGGCCAGGGCTTAAACCTGGGGCTGGGCGATGCTATGAACCTGGGTTGGAAACTTGCTGCCACCGTTAAAAATGCAGCGTCTGAAAGCTTACTCGACAGTTATTACACTGAAAGGTACCCCGTAGGCATAAAGGTTTTGGAATGGTCACGCGCACAGGTAGCCATTATGAAACCAGAACCTCAATCGCAGGCACTAAACGCGATTATGCGCGACCTGATGCATACCCGTGACGGTGCAACTTACATGGCTTCGCGCATTTGGGGCCTTAACCTGCAATATAACCTTGTTGGCAATCATCCGTTGGTGGGTTGCAGTGTACCTAACTTCGAGTTTGAAGATGGAACAACAATTGGCGAACAGATGTATGATGGCAGGGGCATCTTACTCGATTTTGGCAAGCACACTTCATTGCAGGCTTTAGCCGAAACTTACAGCCACCAAATGAAATACATTTCGGCTAAGGCAAAAGTACAATTAGGATTAAGTGCTGTACTGATCCGTCGGGATGGTTTTGTGGCCTGGGCTACGAATGGCGAACCTGATGAAAAATTAATCAGGCAGGCAGCAGAAAAATGGTTTTTCTGATCTCAGGCCTTAAAACAAGATTAAAATCTGCTCATCTGTTTCAGAAGAGCAGATTTAACTTCAGGTTTAAGATAGGTTTATCCTCCTATCATTACGTTAAATGCACCCAGCATAATTGTTCCGCCATGTGCGGTTGGGTCGCCCAATCTGGCAGCTGGCATTCCACCAATCATTACCGTAGCAGATCCTTTAACAATGCTATCGGGTGGCCCTACGCAAACCAGCATATCGCCTACCCTGGCGGCTGGTAATTTCCCTATTAACACAGTAGGTTCGCCCGGGCCAACAATGGGCCCGCCAACATGTGGTACAGGTACTACGCCTGGTGTCATCATCGGGCATTCGTGAAAATCAGTTAATCTTGCTGCTGGTGGCATATTTCAGTTCTTTTTTATTTAGTTAATCATAATCATTGCGCTGTTAAGCGTCAACTCCATCCCGCTTTTAATTTGGGCAGTCATCGATCCCATTGCAGAAAACTCCATATCTGCCTGTTGTTTTATGTTCATGCCACTAATGTCTACATCGCCCCCGCTGGCCTGAACAGCGACCCCTTGCTTGCCACTAATTTTTACTCCTTGATCGGCTTCTATGCTGATATTTTTTGGGCTTTTGATGCTAATCCCGCTTGCCGACATGGTAATACTGTTACTGTTTTCGTCGCGGATGGAAACTTCTTTGTCTTTATCGTTAAAAACGATCCTATTCTGCGCCGGGGTAGCAATGGTTAAGACCTTATTTTCATCGTCAAATCTGATACTGATATTTGATTTGGAAACAAATGCCTTAATTGCATTTTTTTCGTTCGGGCTAAGGCCATTACCGGGGGCTTGCCTTGAATTACTGTACATGCTTCCCAAAATTACCGGGTTACGCGGATCCTCATTTAAGAAACCCAGTACTACCTCGTCGCCTACTTCGGGCATAAAAAATGTACCTGCCCCACTGGTGGCATAAAAACTCGCAAGCCTTGCCCATATTCCCTGTCCGTTCTGATTAAATATGGGTACATCAACCAAAATGCGGTATTGCAATTCAGGGTCATTGTAAATTTGCTTTACGGTGCCATTAAACAAGCCACGCCCTGCACTTAAAACACCCGAATCAGTGCTGCGATCAGCTTTTTCGATCAACCATTCCGGCGAAAGCCCTACTGAAACTTCTGTAACCCAGTTTCCCTGCGCAATGTTATGCGTTACGCCCGAAACAATGTAATCGCCATTAAACCTATCGCCAAGACCAGTTAAGGTAATAAATTTACCAGGTTCGACCAGGGCAGTACCTTGAAATTTTGCTTCACCCCTTATTCTGGCGTAATCAGCCTGTAACATCCTTGCTTTTGCCCAATTGTTAAGCGATTCCTTTTCGACCGGGGCCGTGGTTTGCAATTCATATTCGTTTAAACCAATTACCTGTGCCAATGTAGCCGGCGAAATATTACCCGGTCCGTTATAATGGCTTGTCGCTGTTGCACTGTTAACGCTTTGTGTTGTATAATCCCAGCTGCTGGTTTTTACGCTTTCTAATTGCGTAAGGGCATCCATCTTTGCATTAAACTGGAATAATCCCGTACCATAACCAACCGTCATCACCGGATGGGAAACAGCATCAGGAGCCTTAACAGATACGATACCGTTTAATGCGGTAACAATCAATCCATTCATTGCGGCAAGTGATACCATAAAATCCCAATCAGTTAAATTATAT
Source organism: Sphingobacteriaceae bacterium (assembly GCA_965284455.1). Taxonomy (GTDB): domain Bacteria; phylum Bacteroidota; class Bacteroidia; order Sphingobacteriales; family Sphingobacteriaceae; genus Pedobacter. The sequence goes on along the minus strand of OZ260086.1, from coordinate 987,430 downwards.
TGTACCTGGTTTGGCCAGATTGTGCTGGTTTTGCTCACTTCAGCAGTTAATGCCCCATAATTGTTAATGAGAGCGGTGATAATATCGCTGTCTTTTTGTTGCGGGAAAGTAGCATTCTTTTTGCCAACCGTCATTTTTATGGCTTCATCCCTGCATTCAACTTCCAGTGCCGAACCAATCATTTCATCAATACGGATCGACTGACCAGTAATCATTCCTGTAAAAATTACCGCATTTGTATTGTCGTATCCTGCTTCTACGGTGATCTGGTTACCCAGCACAAAAATGGCTGAAGAACTGTTTTCAAAAGTTCCTTCATCCGGGTTACCATCCAGGATGGTAATTTTTGCAAGCGAAATGCGGTTTACCTTTTTCTCTATATGTATAGCATATACTTGTACAGTATCGGGAACAAGCTTACCTGCAACCTTAATGCTGTAGGTAGCTAAATCACCTGAGAAACGCTCTGATGTTGTCATTTTATTGAGGGATTGATTTGCTTTAATTAAATGTTAAACCAAATATCAACAAAAGAAACAAAAAGGAATGTGCATGGAGCAACGTATTTTCACCCTTTTTTGCCAGGAAAAAAGGAAGCATCTGCGCGATATTACTGCAAGGCCAGGCTAACTAACCTGAATCCGGAAAATGCGCTATCAGCATTAAAAATTTTGATTAAACCTGAATGGATCGGGGTTTACCAAATAGTATCCAGTTTCACCAGATTGAACCTTTTATCGGCTTTAATAAAATCTTCCATAATTGCCGCATGACCTGCCACAACAATAATGACGATATTTTTATCAGCCGCCGAAACCTGATTCTGGATATTGGCATACATAATCAGATTACGTTTATACCAGGCTGCTACCAGATCAGATCCAAAGAAATCGTCAGGTTGATTGATCCTGTTCAGAAAAGAAATGTAAAGTCCTTTGTTCAACTGATACTGTTCCTGCGAGTTAAGACCAAGCAACACATCTTCCAGTTTCGGCTTGCTCAGGCAGGCATTCATAAATAGTTCCAGCTGGGTAATCTTATCCTGATAACCGCGGTATGTAAAAGAGCGACTTGCCTGCAGCTTTGATTTGATCAAATCAAAGCGGATGGGTACCTCGTCATAATCCATGGCATAAATGCTATCGTTCCCGGCCTTCTTCGCTAAGCGAAAGCCAAGCTGAAAGGTTTCATTTTCACTGTAAAACCTTTTGTAAAAAGCATTTAATGTATCAGCACGATAAAATGGTTTTGCATTTTTATACAGGGCGTACAAGGCATTTAGTTTATTGTTTTTCGCAGCATCATATTCTACAAAAACTTTACCGGGGCGGTATTTTTTAAGCAATTTATCCGTAATCCGTTCCAGTCCCTGCTGGTTCTCTTCGCTCAAAATATTGCGGTCTTTCATTTTACCCTCATCAAAACCAGGGTTATTAAAATGGTAAATACCAATAAGTACCACATTTGTTTGCTGTTGCGAAAAACCCGCTGATGAAAAGAAAAAGTACAGGAATAAATTAATCAGGAATATATTTTTAATGGTTTGCATTTAATGGGGTGATTTAAAATAAGCTTAGTTTCTGTAGAAAATTGCCAAGACATTGCTGCATTACAGAAGCCACCTGTAACAAATTGCGGAAATAAAACAAATAAACAATAACTCACAGGATAGAGAGATTAATTATAAATGTACAGTTCCGTTATTAGGAAACAATTACAGGCCCATTCTTAGGTATTCTTGCAGCTGTTATTCAGGCAATAAAATGAAAAATTGATGAAGAATATTTTGGATTATGATTAATCCGTTGTTTATTTGTAATAGATATGTTACGTTTACTTTGCAAATGAAATTTGAATTCCGGATAACCAAACTTATCTTCATCAAACCAACTACAACTATGAGAAAAGGCATTATTACACACATCGATTTACTATCGGGAAAAGGTTTTATCGAAGACGAAAATCAGCAGGACATCTCTTTTTACCTTATCGACACTCAGGATGACCTTCGGGCGGGGATTTTGATCGAATTTGAAATCGCACTTGACGATAACGGCTTATTTGCTACAAACGTTCAATCGCTGGTGTTGCAAGAACCTCTTCTGGCTGGCTAATGTGTTGCTATTGCATCGGACATATTTTTTTAAACCACTTGTTATTTACCAGGCCTTGTTTGCTGCTGCAGTTTTTGAATATCAGCTTTACTCAATGCGTAATCATACATCCTTAATGAAGCCATAAATCCGCTATAATGCTCCCCTTCATCTGATGCACCTACTATAAATTTCGCCTGCTTAATTGCCGAACTTAAGGTCATATTCTGCGCATTATCTAATATGCCATCTACGTAGATTTTTTCTACCATGCCATCAAAAGTTAATACCAGGTAATGCCATTGGTTAGCTTTGGGCAGCTTGTTGTATTTCATATCGAAATGATAATCGAGATGCCCGGCTGCACCGTAGCCCGCGCTGTTGTAGTACATCGCATTATAGGAATTGGCCAGGCGCATGGCATTTCTGTTGCACCACGACATTAAACATTCGCCATCTTTAGCCACCTCCGGATTTTTTACCCAGGTAGCTACTGTATACGAACCGTTCCAGGCCAATTGTTGCGGAACGGGTTGATTGGAGGTTAAGTAGCCCTTACCAAATTTCAGTGCTTTTATACCTTCCTCATCCTCCTGAACCGGAACCTCCCCTATACTATTAAAAACCCCACCCAAAGTACCTCCGTTTTGCAGAATGGTAACCGCTTTGGTGGCAGCAACTTTTGCGATATCCAGATGGAGCAGCATTTCTCTTTTACTGTTAACCGCAGGCACAGTTACAATGCTTTTGTTTTTTACAGCAAGTGGGATTTCAAAAAGCGAATCGTAAACTTTTAAATTCCATACTGCCGCATACAAGCCCTGCTTTTCGGTCCCTGTTACCGTTAATTTAATATACCTGGCCCTGACATCACCATCATCAATCATCGGGCTTCCTACTGTGCGGTTAGCAGATTTATCCGAAAACACTTTCCAGTTTTTACCATCAGTAGAATACCTGAGGATATATTGATAATAAAAAGTAGGAAATTCGAATTGTGTAAATATACGTTTCACCTGTTTTTCTACGCCCAGATCGATAGTTAAAGCCTGAGGCAGTAGGTTGCTTCCTGCTTTCCAAAGGGTGGCATTGTTGTTATCTGTAGCTAAACCAGGTTGATATTCATAACCGGTATTTAACCCCTGCACACTATAGGATGACGTAGCACTGGCTGGCTTATTCAGCGCAAGATTAAGCGGTGCTTTCTGCTTTGAAGGGTTAATGTAGCCTGTATTTGCCGGAATTACCGCTTTGATCGTTGAATCATTTTCAAAAATCATTTTATCGATGCATACCTGGCGTGACAGCCCGCCACGGGTCATCGGGTAATCATGCTTGTGGTAAACAATGTAATAATCATTACCATCCTGTAAAACCGAATGGTGCCCCGGACCATGCACACTCTGATTGGCATTGGTACTCAGAATTGGATTATTGGCACCCGGTGTAAATGGCCCGTAAGGTGTATCGGCGTATGCATAACGCACATTGTAGGTTTCATCATGACAAGAAGCACCAGAATACATCAGGATATATTTGTTTCCCTTTTTCATCATGTATGCGGCTTCGAAAGGTGCCGGTGTTTGTACCAAAGGAATGTTTTTCGATAGCTGCATATCTTTCATGCTTTGGGGATTGAGCTCTCCTACTGCATAACCGCCATTATAATGTACCCAGGTACCCCAATAGCCATAAATTTTACCATCGGTATCGGTAAAAAACTGTGCATCTAAAGACGGAAAACCTGTTCTGGGATAGTTATGGGCAATTACAGGTTTATCATTTTCATCCATTTTCTTCCAGGGTCCAACCGGTGTATCTGATACATAGCCATAAATGTTGCAACCCATTTCACAATTGCCGAAATAGAGATAATAGCGTCCGTCTTTCTCGATAATATCGGGCGCCCAAAAGTTGACGAGCGGTATGCTTGTAAATGAAGGTACATCCATGGTATAATTGTACCAGTTCTCAAAATCTTTACTGTACCATACCGTAGGTGCCCCTGAAGCCAGCATAATATTATCAGTAGTAGAATAGATGTAATAGGTATCGCCAAATTTCTTAATGGTCGGGTCGGCAAAATATCCGGGCAACAAAGGGTTTAAAGCTGTATTTACGGCATGAGGCATTATTTGCTGAGCCTGTGTTTTTTCAAGGCCTTTTAACAGGCAGGCAGCAAAGGCCATTAACAGGAAGAACCTTAAAAAAAACAGATATCTTTTCTTCATTTTAAACCTTGTTAAACAATAAAAAATTTGCCTGGGCTAACCATTATTTTCTAGCTCTGGAAGCTAAAAATAGCGTGTAGCTACCCTGCAATTTGATTGTTTTCAAAGATAGATTTGAAATGCCCCCATAGCGTTGATGGATATTAACCTGATGTAACTTGATTTTAACACAAAAAAATAAGATGATAACACCTACTAACCATTGGTAATTGTAAGCTGTTCGAATGCAATTTCGAGCGATTCTACAGCTATCTCATTCCCTTCAGATTTGAGGTCTGTACTGGTAATTTTTGTTGGCCATGCATTATCCAGTTGCCATTGCATGGTAATTTTGCCTGCTTCATCAAGCAGCTTAATCAATACCGTCCTTCTTTTAATTGTATTCATGCTGATCGCCGAATGCCAATCCCAGAAAACATTATCGCTAACGAAAATCACTTTTTTCAAGGTTACACTAGCATATTTTACCAGTCCGGGCATTTTTTCGATTGAAAATAGCGGACTATTACTTTTACGGTACTCGATAATTTGACTTTCGGCCTCCAGGCCCGATACTTCCTGAAAGGCTATGCCTTTTAATGTGCTACCCAAATCTACCTCAAACCTGAATTTTGACAGCGGCCACGCTTCGCCACCGGCTTTTCCATCATTTACCATAATTGTATATTTTTATTTTATAAATTAAGCCTTCTGCATTTGCTGCTGAAAAGTAAGCACAATAAATTCGGCCGGCCTTACCACTGCTACTTTTACAACAACATTCATAAATCCAATCAGAATATCATCCGCTGTCATGGTAGTTCCCAATCCACAATCTACTGAAAATGCATCGGTAGCACTCGCCCCCTGCAGCGCTCCTTCTTTCCACAATGAGGTTAAAAAGCTGCCAAGCATTGCCTTTGCCGCTTCCCAGGTATTTTTGTCGTTTGGCGAGAAAACATAAGCCTGTAAGGCCAGTTTATACGACTGTTCGATCATGGTTAAGGTTCTTCTAACGGAAATATACCGCCAATCCATACTGTTGCCATCTAAAGTACGCGCACCCCAAACCAAAATGCCTATGCCATTGAAAAAACGGATGGCATTGATCGATTTGCCCGAAACGGCATCTACATTAAGCGTTCCCTGCTGACTTTCTGATAAACGGATTGGTAAAGAAACTGCTCCTACAATTGAAGTATTGGCCGGCGCCTGCCACACCCCAACCTGATTATCGGTAGTGGTTATTACCCCAGCCATGGCCCCACTGGTAGGGAGCGTATTAGCCTGAGCCAGCAGGTGCGTAAGTATTATCACATAATCCTTACTGGCGTTGCTTAAGGCGTTATGATATTGCGTTACCGCTAAAGGTGTTCCGCCTGGATTTTCGATACTTTGCAGAATTGTTGCCGCGGCCTGGTTAGGGTTTTCGGGCGGATTAAGTAATGGTGCCAGCTGTTTAACATTGCCTCCAAAAAGATTGGTATAGTTAACCTCGCTATTATCCATTATCGTAGTACCAATAAAAGGATAATAAGCTACACCATAGTTTAAGCCTTGCTGCCCTGTGTTTTCCCTAAATGTTTCAATATCGGTTGTATAGGTTACAGGATCGGGATTGCGCCCTCCAATTATGTCAAAAATACTAATGGCGGTTTGCATGGCTTCGCATTGTTCCAACATACTTTGCATCAATATGGCATTTTCAGGTACCGATAACAAAGTAGCTTCAGGACATATATACATGGTAGGCTCCTGCTCATGAAGTAAAAGTGCAAGACCGCGTTCCAAATCGGCCAGCAACACATTTGGATTTACAATCTGCTGGCCAACATCAACCGGTTTTCCAGATTCCTTGCCATAAGTACCTACCGATACGATGTAAGCATCGCCACCTCCATTCTGATAAAATAGCCTGATACTATTGTACAGATAATAAATGGTATTGGGATCGGGCAAAACGGCATAACAGGCATTGTTAATTAAAAGGTAATCCTGATTTGCCGGTATACTATTTTGCTTTACCAGATAATACTGCGGGTGATATTGTACCGCTGGACTGGCTGGAGGAGCCGGATCAGGATAGCCATAAATTGCCATAAAATCGGCGAAACTGCTAATTTTAGTAGCTACATTAGTGTACGATTTACCTTCGTAAAGGGACTGCGGGGTATAACCTATAAATGCCGGAACTGCCGTAGCTACCTGAACCACACTGTTTGGAAAGGCATTTTGTTCAGTGATGTAAACACCCGGAGTTTTAATGTTAGATTCGATCATGATAATTTAGCTATGCTGGTTTTACAATACCTGTACAAGGCTTGATTAAGCACGAATATCAACAAAAAGAAACAGAAAGCCTGAGGCAACAAGGAGCGTATTTTCACCCTTTTTTACATCCACCCAAACAATATACAGGCTCCTATACGCGCTATAAAGCCTTAGCCTGATACATTTGTTAATATCCGGCAGCCATTAGCTAAAAAAGAAGTATAAAAACACCGGGCTTGTTTTTAATTTTATCAGAAATTTGAAAGCAATCATATTCAGCAAAAATGCTAATTATAAGATTGTTTATTTGCCATCCCTCAACTCATTAGAATGAAATTATACAAGCTATTCCTTCAGTCGGCCCTGGTTATTGCCTTTTTAACTTACAATACCAGCGTTAAGGCACAAAACGGCGATCAGATATTAGATGGGGTTGGCGAAACAGCCATGAGTGCACGCTATAAATTTAACGGCGATGCTAAAGACTGGTCGCGCAATAACCTGCACGCCAAACTCTTCGGCACAGGGGCCAAATTTGTCAATGATAACCAGTTTGGGCCGGTTTTATCACTTTCGGGCGAAGCCAATACTTTTATTGCCCTGCCGGCAGCGGTATTAACCGATATGGAATCGATTAGTATTACTGGTTGGGTTTATTTACGGTCTAACCAGCGTGGGCAACGTTTTTTTGATTTTGGACAAGATGCAGCCAAACATTTTTCTGCAGCACCGGCAGGCACCAATGCACAGGATGGCTTTCAGGCCTTTATTACCACTAATAAAGGTATTAAAAACGCTACCTCATCTACAGCTGTAGCGCTTAACCAGTGGGTAAACTTGGCCATTGTTGTTGATATCCCTTCAAAATCGATCACGACCTACATTAATGGCAAAATATCTAACGAAACAAAAGATATTCCGCTCGATTTAAATACGGTGTTCGGGCAAGCCTCAAAAGATAAAAACCTGCTTTATATCGGAAAATCGCTTTTACCAAACGATCCTTATTTAAATGCTTTGATCCACGATTTCAGGATTTACCGTGTACCGCTTAGTTACAGACAGGTAGGTTACATTTACCGTAATGCCCTTAAAGGCGGCAGTGAAAGCACCGTAAATACAACAGCGAAAAAGGAAGACAATCTTCAGAAATTTTCGCCAGCTACCCCACAACTTTACAATGCCTATTTAACCAGGGTTGCGGACATAGCAGTGACTACAACTGTGGGCAATTTACCACGTTTGCCAGCCTACATTGAGGGGACTTACCGCAATGGAAAAAGCGGACCAAAAGTACGGGTAATATGGCCTGCTCCTACAGATAATACTGCTGTTTTAAAAACCTGCCAGTATACCCTAACTGGTGAGGTACCCGGCACAAACCTAAAAGCAAATGCAGTTATTACTGTTAAAGAAGCTGGTAAAGCTGTTTTACCCGCTTTAAAGCTCGAGCCATTCCATTTAGACCAGGTTACCTTAAAAATGGATATGGAAGGTCATGGCACAAGTTTTACCAAAAACCGCGATAAGTTTATTGAAACACTGGCGAAAACCGATCCCAATTCCTTTTTGTATATGTTCAGGCATGCTTTTGGGCAAAAACAACCCGAAGGCGCAAAGCCATTGGGCGTTTGGGATAGTGAGGATACTAAATTAAGGGGGCATGCCACTGGTCATTACCTTACGGCTATTGCTCAGGCTTACGCCGGCACCGGATATGACGCGGCGCTTCATGCCAACTTCGCGAAAAAAATCGATTACATGGTAAATACCCTTTACGATTTATCGCAACTATCGGGAGCACCACAAAAAACCGGCGGTCAGTTTGTTGCCGATCCAGCTGCTGTACCGGCAGGTCCCGGAAAGGCTGGCTTTGATTCCGACCTGAGTGGAGCGGGAATCAGAACGGATTACTGGAACTGGGGCAAAGGATTTATCAGCGCTTACCCACCCGATCAATTTATAATGTTGGAACAAGGCGCAAAATACGGAGGCCAGAAAAACCAGGTTTGGGCACCTTATTACACCCTGCACAAAATTTTGGCAGGCTTAATAGATGTATATGAAGTAACAGGCAATAAAAAAGCACTCGAAATTGCTACCAACATGGGCGATTGGGTAAATGCCCGTTTAAGCAAGCTGCCACAAGAAACGCTGATTAAAATGTGGAACACCTACATTGCCGGCGAATATGGCGGCATGAACGAATCGATGGCCCATTTGTACCAGATAACCGGAAAGCCCGAATACCTTAAAACGGCGCAGCTGTTCGATAATGTTAAGGTCTTTTTTGGCGATACGGCACACATTCATGGATTAGCCAAAAACGTAGATATTTTCCGTGGCTTACACGCCAACCAGCACATTCCGCAAATTGTGGGTAGTATCGAAATGTATCGTGCATCTAATAACCCTGAATATTATCAAATTGCCGATAATTTCTGGCATAAAATGATTAGCGATTACATGTACAGCATTGGTGGTGTTGCGGGTGCACGTAATCCGGCAAATGCCGAATGTTTTGTTGCCCAGCCGGGTACCTTGTACGAAAACGGATTCTCGGAAGGTGGTCAAAATGAAACCTGTGCCACCTACAACATGCTTAAATTAACCGGCGATCTTTTCCTTTTCGATCAACGAGCCGAATTAATGGATTATTACGAACGTACCTTATACAATGATATTCTGGCATCGGTAGCCGAAAACAGTCCGGCAAACACTTACCATATTCCCCTAAGACCCGGATCGGTAAAACAATTCGGCAATGCAGATATGACCGGCTTTACCTGCTGTAATGGTACAGCGCTCGAAAGCAGCACCAAGCTACAGAACTCGATTTACTTTAAAGCTAAAGATGACAAAGCACTGTATGTAAACCTGTTTATCCCTTCTGTTTTGGATTGGACTACCCGTAAAGTAAAAATAACACAGACTACCGATTTCCCTAGAGCAGATCATACCCGCCTCAGCATTCAGGGGAGTGGAAAATTTGAGGTTAATGTGCGGGTACCCGGTTGGGCTACCAAAGGTTTTATAGTGAAGATAAATGGTATAGTACAAAAAACTGAGGCTAAACCAGGTTCTTACCTTACCTTAAACCGCAACTGGAAAGATGGCGACATTATTGAGCTGAAAATGCCTTTTACCTTTCACCTCGACCCTGTAATGGATCAGCAGAATATCGCCAGCTTATTTTACGGACCGGTACTGCTTGCCGCCCAGGAGCCCGAGGCCAGAAAAGACTGGCGCAAAGTAACCCTCGATGCCAGCGATATCAGTAAATCTATAAAAGGCAATCCTGCTCAATTACAATTCACCATTGACGGAGTAAACTTTAAACCATTTTATGATACCTATGGCAGGCATTCGGTTTATTTGGATGTTACTTTAAAGTAAAACCCGGAGCCGTGTTGGTTCATTAGGCATTGGTTTATTGGTCAATGGCTGATAGTCTGTGGCCTAATACACTAAAATTTGTTCATTAGTCAATAGTTCATTGGTGTTTCACTGTTAACCTAATCACGTCTGATAATTGGTTATTGCATATTGGTTATTACTCCCACTAGTATTACCTTTAAAATTGTTACATAGACCTCGATAGCGTAAAAACATAATTTCCATCGATTGAAATTAAAATATAGCTTCATTGCAAACACGTGCAACGAAGCTCGTTTAGTCTGCGGTTATCAATTTTAGTTGTGTTTTGCTATATTCAACGCCATAACCAACATATAATATGAGCGATAGTAATTATTCCAGAAGAAAGTTTTTAACACAAGCCTTACTGGCTTCGGCGGCGGTGGCTGCACCAGGTTTTCTATTTGCCAAGGGTCAACCCATTCCCCGTTTTGGAGCGGGAGAAAAAGTAAACCTGGCTTGTATTGGTATTGGGAACCGTGGTGGCGAAATTATTCGTGAACTTTACAACACCGGATTAGCCAATATTGTTGCATTATGCGATGTAGATATGGAAGCGCCACACACGCTGCCTATCTTAAAAATGTTCCCAAATGTGCCCCGTTTTAAAGATTTCAGACAGATGTTCGATAAAATGGGCAACCAGATTGAAGCTGTTTCTGTTGGCACACCCGATTTTTCACATTTCCCGATTACCATGATGGCCATAGGTTTGGGTAAACACGTATATGTTGAAAAACCAATGGCCCGCACTTTCAACGAAGTTGAATTAATGATGAAGGCCGCAAAGAAAAACCGCAAAGTGGTAACTCAAATGGGTAATCAGGGACATTCGGAAGCTAATTATTTCCAATATAAGGCCTGGGTAGATGCCGGGATTATTAAAGATGTTACCGCCATTACTGCACACATGAACTCGCCACGCCGCTGGCACGGCTGGAACCCAAAAATCACGGCTTTCCCGCCGGCAGAAACTCCGCCATCAACACTCGACTGGAATATCTGGCAAATGCAAACCCAGGGGCATGAGTTTAACAAAGATTTTGTAAATGGCCAGTGGCGCTGCTGGTTCGATTTTGGTATGGGCGCTTTGGGCGATTGGGGTGCACATATCCTCGATACTTCCCACCAGTTCCTCGATCTGGGCCTGCCTTACGAAGTTGACCCGGTTAAATTAGAAGGCCACAATAACTTCTTTTATCCGATGTCTACTACCCTGTCATTCAAATTCCCTAAACGTGGCAGCATGCCTCCGCTTGAGATAAAATGGTATGATGGTATCGATAATCTTCCGCCAATACCGGCAGGTTACGGGGTACAAGGCCTCGACCCGAATATCCCACCACCGAGCAACGGCGCAGCTACCACAGCTAAACTAAACCCGGGCAAGATTATTTACGGCAAAGATTTAACTTTTAAAGGTGGTTCGCATGGTAGTACTTTGTCTATTATTCCCGAAGAAAAGGCCAAAGAAATGGCTTCGCGCTTACCTGTTGTGCCACCAAGTCCGTCAAACCATTTTGCTAATTTCTTAAAAGCCTGTAAAGGTGAAGAAAAAACACGTTCGTCTTTTGATATTGCGAGCCCTTTAAGTCAGGTGTTTTGCCTGGGCGTACTTGCCCAATGGACAGGCGAGAAAATTGTGTTCGACAGAAAAAAGAAAATAATTACCAGCAGCAAAAATGCAAACGAATTGCTAATTGGCCCACCGCCACGCCAGGGATGGGAACAGTATTACAAAGTATAATTGCTAAGTATTAAAAACAGAAAAGCCTTTAAATCTTGTGATTTAAAGGCTTTTCTGTTTGGTTTATCTACTCAGACTGCTATAAACCTGCGATGGTTGCTTCATTCAATCGCTTATTGTAAACTTTGAGCCCTGAAACCAAACCATAACTGCCTTTATTTGCATCGCCGATATAATTTAAAGGAAATACCAGGGTTTGCATACGGCTTATTTTACCTTCGGTATTGGTAAAACTAATTTTTTTACCTTCCATTTTTTGAATCAGCTTTCCATCTACGTAAATCCAGGTACCTTTTTCATTTCCGGTGATGACAAGCTTATAAGTCTTATCAGCAGCAAAAGTAAAATCGAAAACATCGGTATAATTTTCGCGGCTAAAACCCAATTTTAAACCATCCTGATTAAGCAGGTAGACATTTGCATTTTCAGATTTAAACAAGGAAACACTATCCGGACTTGCCGCTGGGGTGTGCAAAGTGAAGGCAACGCTATAGGGGTAGCCAATTTCTTTTAAAGGCAACTGAAAAGGTTTGGCTTGTTTGGTGGCCAAAGGATGCTGATAAACTAATGAATCTGTTCCAACAGTACGCACAACAGCACGCATATTTAAACCGGGGCCTTCACCAATAGCTGTAGCATTTTTAGCAAAGTTAGCCCAGTTGGATTGATTGGTTTTACCTGTCCACATTTTCTCTGCCAGTACCTGCATGGCCGGAAAAGACCTTTGGTGCACATCTTTCATCGTAATTCCGTTGCCGACATGATCATTCCATACGGCAAACATCCCCCCTCTGATTTTAGGATGCCCCATCAGAAATACAGCATTTCCAATCTGATTAGGTTCCCAGCTATCGTAAAGACGTTTAACATTCAGAAAATCGTAATAATAACCAGCCGCAGGCACTATATAAAGCCATCCATCAGGTGTACTGATCTGATCGTAACCCAGGCGTACCATTTCTTTCGGCTCTGCGTAGCCATTGTACCAGGCATTCATGGTAACATCATCGGCAGTAACCGGTGTTGTGCCCTGCGCATGGGTTAAAGCACCCCACAAGCGTACCTTTTTACCAAAGCTTTTTACATAGCGGATGTAATGATCGGTAAACTCCCTGAAGCGCTCAGATTCCTTTTTAGCATATTCATCGGTACCAATATGCACTTCGGCACCCATAAAAACAGGGTCTTTTCCACTGATGTATTCTTTAAAAACATTATCGATAACCTCGTAAGTTTTAGGATTAGCGATATCTAAATGATCCATTCCGTAGGTTTTACTGCCTATTTCAGGAAATACTTTGGTAAAGGCCAGCGAGTGGGCAGGCACGTCAATTTCGGGTATAATGCGGATTCCATACAATTGTGCAGTTTTCTGCAAGTCCCTGAAATCGGCTTTGGTATAATAACCATCCTTAGCCGTTAACGCCGGATAAGTGCTGCTTTCCAGGCGAAATGCCGAATAAGTTTTATTCCAATCATCACCAAAAAACTGTTTAAAGCCATTATCATTCAGATGGATATGGAAATCGCCCATTTTATAATAGGCCATCATTTTAACATAGTGTTTCAGGAAATCGAGTGTGAAAAATTTACGTCCTACGTCGAGTACAAAACCCCTGACTTCGTATTTGGGGTAATCGTGTGTAATACCTTTAACAATCTCGCTGTGCGCCGGATCCTGTTCCAACAATTGCAAAATGGTTCTGGTAGCCCAAAATGCACCTTTATAATAGGGCGCATTAATTTGAAGGGTTTGATCGATATTGAGCGTATAACCTTCTTCTCCCAAATTTTGCTGTGCCGGATTAATATTGAGCACAATATCTCCCGTTTTTGCCTTACCATTGGCAATACTTAAGGCGCTAAAGCCAGTTAGTTGTTTCAGGTCTTTAAGCAAAATTTCGGCAGCTGATGTTAACAGCTTTTTAGCCTTCGGGTCCACTATAATCCTGCTATTGGCCAATAACTTAAAATAACCATTACCGCCTTTCCATTCCTGTAATGATGGGATAACAAAAGGCTGTTGATTTACGCCGGTTTGAGGACGAAATTTCCCGGTTACTTTAACCGTTTGCGGAAATTCGTAAGCACGGTTATTTTGCGTATTCCTTAATCGCAATACCAGCTGAACTTCGCAATCGGTTAAGGGCTGATAAACTTTCCCCTTTAAATCTATTACGGGTTTTCTGCTCGAACCATAGAGCGAAAGTACATAGCCTGAAGCCGGTTTCGGCAGTGCCAGCTGGCGCGTACCTGGCGCCAGTTGATCGCTTATAGCTAAACCTGAAATTACAGCTTTAAATGCTGTAGTATCGGCAGCGCTTAGTTTTGCTTCTTCCTGCGCATACACGCCAGTGCCTGTAAATAATGCACAAATCAGCGCCCCTGCTATTTTCATGGCACTGATTTGTTTAGGTAGATTCATATTAAATTTCATAGATTATCATGTTATAAGGCAGAAAATTTGTTATTGGTTACACCTTCAATTACAAACCAGGTATAGCTTTCGGCTGCAATGGTGAAAGTGAGGTCGATAGTGTAATCCCTGTTTAACTTATAGTTTTTAAAGCTACCTTCTTTTTCTTTAACCCTGGCAATATCGGTTAAGCCAGTATAATATAAAGGCACTTTAATGGTTCTAACTATTTTTTCTTTTGTAGGATTGTACAGCATCATCAGGCCTTTTTCTTTCTGATCGGGATTAACATGCAATATGCCATCCCAATCGCGGCCATCGGCACGGCGTAAATGGATTACATCCGAATTGAGGATATTGCGGTACTTTTTGTACCAGTTAATTACGTTAACAACGGTTTGCTTAGTTTCTTCGGTATCGTATAAACGCGGACCGCGGTAACAAGCCTGCACGCCAGCGCCATAATATTGCATCATTAATTGCTCGTAATCTTTTAAATGCTCGGCCAGTGGTTCTAATGTTGCTGCACTGCCACCACCCTGGTATTGGGTAAGGGGCACAAAACCCCAGCCCATTGATGGTGTTTTTATCCAGGTTGCATCGTAAATATTCTGGCGGTTAAGCACTTTTTGATGGTCTCTTGGCAATGAAAAATTTACCTCTCTGTAACCTAAGGCAATTTTATGGGTACCATCCAAGAAATACCAGTCGGGTGCATTAATGTAAACCCCTTTTTCGTTTAGCCAGGTATACAATTCTTTCTGGATCTCCATTTGTTTCCATTGCGAATCGTCTAAACCTGTATGCCCCGGATGTGTGGTTGATGCGCATACATCGCCAGGGTAAGGCCCGTCGTTTTCCCAGATATCGAAGCCGGTTTGGGTATAGAAATTCTTGATGTTATCTCTGTACCAAAGTCCCCATTTACTACCAAAACAAGGCGCATAACCAAAAAAGGCACCGCCAGGTTTACCTGTTTTAGGGTCAACTACATCGTTATCAGGACTAATACTACGTGAACTGAATAAAGAATAACCGCCAATCTTAATGTTTTTACTGTGGGCATAATCGGCAAGTGTTTTCCATCTTTTAAGGTTTACCTGTGTGGTATCTTCCATATTCAAATTACTGCCGAAACTAATAATCAGTGCTTCGTAACCTGTTGCCGCACATTGATCGATGGCGGTACGCACCTGGTTTTCATTCCTGGCCACCAAATGCATAAATATCGGATTGGCAGAAGTCCATGGAGCTACGGTACGATACATTTTCCGAACAGCCAGGCCGCGGCTTTCCCTGTCGTCTCTGTTCATCAATAATTCGTGTGTGCGTACTGAGTTTAGCGTTGCTCCGGCTTTTAGTTCAATTCCTTTGGCTTTTTCGGGGTAGATTTCTAAAAGCACAGGGGTTTGGTAGCGGTAATGTACCTGCGAGGTATAAGTTGAATCAGGTTTCCAGTGTGTGGTTTGATCGCTGTTGGCATAATTCATGGAGTTATTAAATGCGTAATTGGTTTCAAAATAAATTCCACTTGGTTTCTTCATAATTTCGAAACTCCCTTCTACCGAGCTCTCTTCTTCCACCATGCCTAACACCTCATTCACCACCTGATCTATTTTAAATTGCCTGCTTCCTTTATTCTCTACTTTTAACGATTTCACAATTAAAGGAATGCCATCGTAAATTTCGTAGACCACAGTCACTTCCAGACCGCTAAGCTCTTCTGTTTGTGGCTTGTATAAAAACGAAACGGTTTTACCTGTTGCCGGTTTGGCAGCCAGCGACCAAAATCGGCTACTGTTCCATTTCATCCGGGCTGTAATGGGCTTAACATCGTAAGCAACATATTTAAAATCGGTAGCATCGGCTTTAAATCCATCGACCCACTCTGGCAGTAAATAAGCTTTTTCTGTTTGACCTCTAAGCCCGCCAATGTTATAGGTTTTACCATTAATAGTTAGCCGTGCTTCTTCCCTCACCGAGCGTAACAATTGCTGCCCGGTGCTTAAATTAGTATAATCAATACAGGCCAGATTAGGCGAAAGCTTGAATACACGTTTTACCAGTCCGTTTTGTAAAACAATATCCTTCCCATTGGTACTTTTAGTAACCTCTGCCTTTGCTGCAATGGGTTTAATTAGCCAATCCTGACCAGAAATAGTCTGTGTAAACGCCCTTGGCGTAACGCAAAAAATTAATGGCGTTAATAATAGAATTTGTAATTTTCTAAGTTTCATTTTGTTTGTGTTGTTTGTTGTTTCAAATAAATTTATAGTACTGCTGCTATTAAAATATTTATTGCTTACGCGGAGAAATATCGGGCTGCCGGAGGGCTATATATTTGGTTAATCAAATAGCGTTTTTTTATTGATTTGAATGTTTAATTATTTCATCAAATCATTAAGCGATATTAGCATCCGTGATTTGATCTTATAACATTATTTACAATTTGCTTTTTTTTCCACAGGCTGTGTACAATTTCTGCTGCTTGCCTTTAGCCCCAATTTATATCTTAGCTTAAAATTAACGACATGAGCCAGATAACAAGCGTAGAAGACTATAGAAAAGTATTATTAAGGATCAATCAGCTGATGAATAAAGGCAGTCAAAAGATTTCCTGCGAAGAAATGACTGAGATTACTACGTTGAGAAGAATGGCAACAAACTATGAAAAGATGCGCTATGATTATAGTCAGCAGGTAGCAAAAAGTGAAAGCGAAATCAGCCATTCATAAAAAGCACCAGCACCTACCATGCTAGTAGTTAAAAAAATATCTAATGGCAGGTTTAAAACAAAAGCAGACGATGCCTCCTTCAAGAGCAATCAGTCTGAAAATAAAGCGCTCAACATTTGAAAATTTCGAATTACATTATAGTTCGGTGTGCTCTTCAAACCTTCCGGTTCCCTCTTTGATGCTGATCTTATACACTATAATATTTTGGTGTGCTTCTGCATTAATCCCATGCGAGGTCTCCTGCGAAGGCCGGTAAGTGAGCGGCATAATCCGGTGAATGATACCCTGCATGGCCTGTTGCCTTTCCTCGCCCTGCAGTTCTTCAAAAGTGCCCCATAAGATTACACTTTTCCATTTAAAGCTATCTACAATCTGGTCGACCTGAAAACAAACTCTTGGATCTGCACGCAGCATATCGATTTTTTTACCGGGTCCGGAATGCCCGTAAATCGCATTGTTCCGATACACATAGTTAATAGGAACAATGTATGTTTCCCCATCTTTGTGGCATCCTAATCTTCCTATCACCTGGCTTTCCAGCAGGGAAATGATTTCCCCTTTATTTAAATCACCTAGCATAACAATTCTTTTAAATGGTAAATTCTATGATCGAATTAAAATTTGCCTCTTATTGGCGCCTTTTGGAAAAAAGCCAATCTTAAAGGCCGGTAAACAAAGTTCATTTATTTGGAACGAAAATAAAATGATCTTGATCATTTTAAGACAACCATTCGACTCCCTTCGGCTCCACTAAATAGGGAAAACCTTTCTGTTTTCCCTATTTCTCTTACTACTTCATTAAAAACGATTAAAGTATTAAACCAACTTAACTCCCTCCAAATTTGCCCCAAGTCCTTTTAGCGAAGCATAGGTTAGTTTATCCATTAACGCCCCTTCAAAACAAATCGTTTTTATAGCACGATAGTATTTATTGGTTAGTGCAAAAGTAGAACGGAAGGAGACATTTTTAAGCGAAGCGCCTTTAAAACTTACCTCATTCAAGGCCGCATTATGAAACATTACTCCGGTAAAAACCTGATTATCCAGCTTAAGTCCACGCAAATCTGAATAATCAAAATCCACTCCTTCAAAGCTGCAGTTTGTAAAAACAGTTTCCCGAAGATCCGTTTTGCTCAGTTTTACACCGGTTAATTTGGCATCGGTAAATTTTACGTTGGCCAGCCCCATTGCATAAAATCTGGTATTGTACAAAATGGTTTTATCAAATTTCGCTCCGGCGAGGTCACTGGCTGCGAAATTGCAGCTACTGAGATCTGCGGCTGTAAAATCAGCTTCTTTTACATCACTGCCAGAAAACGAACTTCCCGTCAGGTCTGCGCCAGTAAAATCAGCACCGCGAAGATTGCTCCCGTTAAACTTTAGCTCGTGTGCCTTAACGCCGGCAAAATCGCTTTTGGCCAGGTCATTCCCACTGAAATTGGTCAGCAGCCCTAGCTGTGTTGTATTCAAATGGCTCTCTGCCTCTGGTTGGACTTGAAGAGTTTCGTTATTGGAATCTGAAGAAGAACGTCCTTCAGAAAAATAGTTGAGGTCGACCCCCAGGATGGTTGCCAATTGGTTTAAGGTAATGATATCCGGAAGGGATTCTCCCCGCTCCCATTTGCCTACTGCCTGAGGGCTTACAAACACATGCCCGGCCAGCCCGGCTTGCGACATGTTTACTTTTTTTCGTGCTATGGCAATTTTATTGCCGATCATTTTTGTATCCATACTAATTTCTTTTTTAATCTTTCGACAGCACAAAATTAGTGAGGCCATTCCCCTGAAGCAGCAAAAAAATGGCGCATTTTAGTTGTATTTACGCTACTTTTTGTTGTATTCAGGCAACCATTAGTGGTTTTTATATTCCAGTCAATATTATCTGCTCCTGAGATTAATCAGGAGGGCATTTTTACCAGATTATTTTTATAGAAAGTGTACAACAACAAGTTGTTAATCATTATACTCCTGAACATATACCTGCAACGAAGGGATAGTGGAAGTAATTCCATCCCTTAATTCCGCTACGACTTCCGAGAAAGCGACAAAATCGGAACAGGAGGTACTTTGCAGTTTTCCAATAATCCTTGCCAGATTCTCCAGACCTGCGGAGGTAGACATTCCGTAAAGCCGGTGTGCCAGCGAAATCACCATTTCGCAATCTGCAGGTCGAATCTCCCGATCAAGTTCACGAAGGGCAGCATGTAGCTGATCGATAGTTATGCGAATGATCTTCCTCAACTTTACGCTATCGCCTTCAAAATAAAGCGCCAGCTTACTGATGTCAAAATGGGTGTCGTTTAGGCTATCCACTTCATTCGAAAGGGAATCTGCCTGCCGCACCAGCCACTTATCGAGTATGGCTGCGATATGTTCTTCTAAAACCGGTTTGGTAATAAAATCATCCATCCCTGCAGCAATACTTTTCTCCCGCTCGCCCATCACGTTTGCGGCGGTAAGGGCAATAATAGGAATCCGGGTATTCTCCTCCAGCGATCTTATTTTCCTGGCGCATTCATATCCATTCATTTCGGGCATCTGTATATCCATGAAAATAAGGTCAAAAGTTTCATACTGAAAAAGACTGATGCCCAATACGCCATTTTCGGCCTCTATAACCACACTTTTCGGGTATAGTTTTTCCAGCAGAGAGCGGGTAAGGAACCTGTTAACTGCATTATCCTCGACGATTAAAAAGCGGTATGCATGGCTTTCTTTTGAGGCCAGGAATGCGGTATCCTGCCGGTTTTGATAAGATGCTTCCCTTGTCCTTATTCTTGTCAGGGCAAGATAAAGATCGTTCATTTTAATTGGCTTAAGCAACCTGTTATCGATACGTAGATCGTTACAGGCTTTGATTATCTTTCCATCATCAGATGAGCTGTGCAAAAGGATTAATGGGATTTCACCCTCATCAGCAGAAGGGAAATTTTCCCTGATTTTGGCAGCAGTTTCCAGCCCGTCCATATACTGCATGTGATAATCCAGTAAAATGGCATCATAAACTTGCCCTGCAGCCAGCAATTGCAGCGCCTCAAAACCATTTTTTGCCTGGTCGGAGGTAATATTTTTCAGCGCAAGCATGTCAGTCAGTATCTGCCTGTTGTTGTTATTATCATCTACAATGAGTACCCTGCTGATGCTTTCCATTCCCATCCATTCGATCAGGCCGCCTTGTTCAGACCGCAGGTTTACATCGAAATAGAAGGTACTTCCCACGCCAGGCTCGCTCTCCAGCCGAAGCTGGCTGTCCATCATATTCAGCAGTTTATTGGAAATGGTAAGGCCCAGTCCTGTTCCGCCATATTTCTTTGTCGTTGAGGAATCTTCTTGCGAGAATGCCTCAAAAATCTTCACCTGTTTACTTTTTGCAATTCCGATACCGGTATCTCTAACAGAAAACCTCAGTAAGTGATTGTCGCCCTCGTTATGCAGTGATTCAATTTTAAGCTCTATTTCACCTTCTGTTGTGAATTTTGCCGCATTGCCCAGCAAATTGATTAATACCTGTTTCAACCGCAACGCATCAGCCCATATAAACCTTGGCAGATCGGGATGAAGATTAAGCAGCATCTCCAGGTTTTTGGTATGGATCTGGTAATTGGTGATATCGCTGGCCTGCCAGGCAAGGTCGTACAAATCGCACCGATCTATATCAAGTTCAAACTTGCCAGCTTCGATTTTGGAAAAATCAAGGATATCGTTAATAATTCCCAGTAAGGAATTGGCCGACTGGTGTACAATTTTAAGATACTGTTGCTGGGTACTGTTCAGCTGGGTTTTCAATACCAGATCGGTAAATCCGATTACACCGTTAAGTGGCGTTCTGATCTCATGGCTCATATTGGCCAGAAATTCGGATTTTGCAAAGTTGGCGATATCGGCCCGCAACCGTGCCGCGGTCAGTTCCTGCCGGTGCTGTACCGCTGCAGAAATATCGTGCGTAAAGATCATCATTCCGCCGATAGCTTTATCGGCTTTGTACCATGGGGTCATCTCCCAGGCAATATGCTGTAAGCCGTTATTTATCGGATCTACATATATATCTTCATCTTTTTTGATTGTTCTGCCCTTTAAAACTTCCTGATGTACAGCTTTGCGTTCCTGAGAAAGCTCAGGAAATACCTCGTAATAGGAATAGCCTTTTATGTCGCCTTCAATCTGGGTATAAGCTTTTATCCATGTGCGGCTCGCAATTAAAAACTGCATATTATTATCCACCATGGCCACCGATGCCGGTGCATTCTCGATGAAAGCAATCAACAATGCTTTTTCCAGGGCGAGTTCCTGCTGGATCGCTTCTTTCTGGGTAATATCGATTGATATCCCTAAATATCCTATCGTATCGCCGTTACTGCCTTTGATTGAGGTGATAGACAATGACACCCTCACTCTTTTGGCATCTTTCCTGATAAAGGTAAAAATCCTTTCCCTCTCCGGACTATCGGCACATTGTGCATAAAAACCGAATCCGGTAACTTCATTTGCTGTAGCGGAGCTGAAATCAGCGCAAATCTCCGAAACTTCCTGCTCATCATGAAACGTGATGGGCGTTTCTTTCCCGACCATTTCTGCTGCCGTATATCCCAGCATCCGTTCGGAACCTTCATTAAATACGGTAATTGTTCCATCGAGATCGGTTGCAATGATACTCACCCCTGTAGCTGCCGAGAGCACCTCATCAAGTAGTTTTTTAGATTCAATAACTGAAAGCTGTGCACGTTTCTGTTCATCAATATCCTGCATGGTACCGTATATCCTTACCGGAACTCCATTTACCATTTCCGCTTTGCCAATAGCCCTCACCCAGATATTACGTCCGTTAAAATCAACGATCTGAAGTTCCTCATCCCACTCTTTTCCGGTGCTCAGGCAATCATCAATAGCTTGCAGGATCCGGTTTCTGTTTGGACCAGGCTCGTAAAAAGTAACGGCATTGTCTATTGTAGGGATAAATCCTTCAGGTACACCATGGATTTCGCGCGTTATTTTTGACCAGTGGAGCTGTTGATCTTTGAGATTCAACTCCCAGCCTCCAATTCTTGCTAAACCACTGGTTTCTTCGAGCAGATCTTTAATATGGATAAGATCGGCCTCCAGTTTTTTCTGGTCTGTAATATCTACCGCATTCCCCACGATATAAGGTTCGCCCTGAAGGTCTTTTTGCAGTATATTTGAATACAGCCATAAACGCTCCTCACCCGATTTACGCTTAATGATCATGTAACCTGTCGAGTGCCCCCGTTCAACTATATCAAAAAGATACTGGCGCAAATTGGTATGTCTTTCTGCCGGAATGATATCGAAAAGACTTTTTTTAATCAATTCAGACCTTCTGTAACCGAGCGATCTGGCCCCGGCAGGGTTCAGCGAAATCAGGTTTCCATGAATATCGTGCGTACACATCAGGCCCTGAGAGCTTTCAAAAAATGCCTTTAATTTTTGCTCGCTAACTTTTAAGGCATGGTTCTTTTCCATCTCGGCAGTTACATCCCTACCAATTGCGAATACATCTCCATCCCTTTCCTCAACTGTGGCTGTCCATTCAATCATCCTGAATCCCCCACCCTTTATGGCTACCTGATGGGTGGGATCTTCTTCTTGTGTACGGTTTATCAGATTTTTCCAGATTCTGCCAGCTTGTTCAAGTCCGGCTGCCGGAACAATATCTAGCAGTGTTTTTTGCCTGAGTTCCTGCTCTGTCCATCCCAGTTTGCTATCGAAACTGATATTCATCCGCCTAAATTTCAAATCCTTATCCAGAATACAGATAAGATCGTCGGAATGATCAAAGAGCAGGCCTATATTCTTGTCTTCGGTCTTTTTTACACGCTCCTGAATGAGCGCGCTGATTTCTTCTACCAACAGCAAAAGTAATTTTTGCTGGGTTGTTGTGATTTTTTTGGGCACTGTATCCATCACCGATAGGGATCCAAGAACAACGCCATTATTATCCTTTAGCGGGTATGCTGCGTAAAACCTTATTTTTTCTCCGTTACCTATCTCCGGCTGCTCCTTAAAACGTTCATCATCGAGTATATCCGCTATGATCAACGCTCCGGTCGAAGCCAAAGGATAATTGCATAAGGGCAAAACAGCCTTAAGTTCCTTAGCACTAAGGCCCTTAACGGCTTTAAACCAGTGTTTGGTGCCATCTGAAAAGGAAATTAACGAGATCTTGCTTTCACAAATTAAGGCGGCCATCTCGGTAATTCTGTCAAAATCACTTTCCCGGCCTTTCCCTATTATTTCATAACTGTAGCTTTTCCTTAAACGTGCGGTTAGATCTTCTTGCATTCCAATATTTTATTTGTTCAACGGTCACAGATCAGCTCAGCTAATCAACCATTCCTTTCAGCGGTTAACTGCACCAGGGCCACTGTAGCACTTGTGGCTACAGGATTTAGCAATGGTGGTTAGTCCTTAAATATCAGAAAAAAATAGCAGGTATAACACATCCGGTTTTCTTTTTATGGCTTTATTTTAATTTGGCAACCGGGCAAATTAGCCGATTGCCTATTTCCGTTCGGCAGTTCTTTGCCGCTATACGTTTTCTTTCTGGAATAATGCCGGTATGGTTTTTAAAATAAGCCTGATATCGTTCCAGAAGCTCTGCTTCAATGCGTAAGTATTATCGAGTATTAGCCGTTCTTCCTCGCTCATTTCTCCCCTTCCACGTTTTTCTACCTGCCATAAACCTGTTATCCCGGCCGGTGCAGCAAACCTCAGCACATATTTATCTGTAGTTAGTTTCTCGGCTTCATAAATGGGCAATGGCCTGTTGCCCACAATACTCATATCGCCTTTTATTACATTCCAAAGTTGCGGCAATTCATCTATGCTGGTATTCCGGATAAAATTACCAACCCGGGTTACCCTCGGATCGTTTGCAATTTTAAAAAATGCTGATCCGCTTTTTTGGGAACTCATATACACATCATCCTTTTCACACCACTGGGCTCCATCAGCATAAACGGGATACTGGCATTTGCCCTGTGCCGTGCAAGCGCTGCAAAGTGCAAAATCTGTTTTTCGGGTTTCTTTTTTTTCCTGATCAACGTCGTATAGATTCAAATGTTTGAGGTCTTTAATCTTTTGATCAGCATTAACATACATTGACCTGAATTTATAAAAACGAAAAACTTTGAACCCCGTGCCACTCCTTAACGAATAGTAAAATACCGGACCTTTTGATTCTACCCATATCGATATGGCTACCAGTAAGAACAAGGGAAATAACAAAACCAGGGCTAATCCGGCAAAAAACACATCAAACAAGCGCTTGGCAAAGCCGATATGATACACCGGCCTGCTGGTTACTTTCACCTCACGGTTAAGTGAAACCCAGTTATTAACCAGGAATACAAGCCTTTTTTCGAGGCGTTCTTTTTCTACAGGAAGTCTGAAAACATCAGAAACGCCAGCAGTCAAGGCCAATATCCTCAAATTTGCATTAAAATATCTTACAACCAGAAAAAAAGGGACTGAAGGCATCTGCCTTTTTTTTAGCGTTTCGAGCAGGGAAAGCCCCCCGTTCGACAGGATTTCGCTATTAGAAATAACAGCTGCAATATTTAGCTGCTGCTCCGTCCATTCCTGCACAAGCCTCAATCCATTTTCAAAGCGAGCGATCTGCATATCGCCAAAATTGCACGCATCAAAATCTACATGCTGAAAATCCCTTTCAAAACCTACAAGGGCAATTATCGGGTTATTCATTTGGTCGGGCTTCACCGCATGCTCCATTACGAAAGATTTTTACCTGCGCGCCTTAATACCATTTTAATCCTTGCCTCGAGTTCTGCCGGGTTAAAGGGCTTAATCACAAAGTCATCTGCCCCTGCGTCCAGGCATTTAATCCGTTTATCCGAACTCTCCTCACCCGATAAGATCATAATCGGCAGGGAATGGAAAAAATCGCTCACTTTTAACTGTTCAATTAATTCGAGGCCGTTCATGTTCGGCGTATTCAGGTCAGAAATAATAAGGTCGGGGATGTTACCGCTTTGCAGGAAAGTTAATGCGCTCAAGCCATCGGACCTTATATCTATCTGGTAGTTTGCGGTGAGGATCTCCTCGAGTATTGCTTGCATAAACTCGTCATCCTCAACCAGGAGTAAACGAGTTTTGGGGTTGTTGGTTTGGGTCATGATAGGGACTTGTTGCAACGTATTGATTTTCTATAAAACCGGTTAGAAAAGATAATAGTTAAACAATTCTAGACGAAAACGGTTCTTCCTACTATCATTATTACCAGTTTTACAATCAAAAATAAAAACCGAAATTTAAATGCCAGTAGTCTGAATTTGATGATATCAATGTCGTTGTACAATTATAAAAAAAAATCAGATTAATCCCTATTATTTTCCCTAACGTTAAAAGAATAAATAAAGCATTGTAAACGAGTAATATATTTTATAAAAAGCTACAAATATACTGTATCATAAAGCAGTTAACAACTGTACGGATAGCCCTACTACGGCGTAACCGGTGCTTTAAGAACAACAATCGGGCTTTTGGATACTAAATTCGTTCAGGTGCTGTATTAGCGGCTTATTTTTTTATAAATTTAGCCTGTTATTAAATCTATCTTGATGAACAGCTTTTCCTTATCCCTTGATCCCGCTCAATTAAGCAGGCTTTTTCCTTATTTTATCCTGCTGGATAGCGATATGAAGATATTGCATATTGGCGATAAACTCAAAAATATTTGTGCTGATTGTCAGCATAAAAGCCTGTTTGATTATTTTGAACTTCCGGGATTGAATGGTAAGGGAAACCTTCCGCTAGGCGAAACGTTCTACATCAGCCCGAGGCATATAGCTGGAAAAATAAAGGGTAGCTGGGAAAAAACAGCAGAACAGGAACTGTTATTTTTTGCCGGCACGGACTACAACCAAAATAGCTTTAGCGAGATAAATGCAAAAAAAGGCGCTACAGCAGATATACTTCCTTTGCTCAACACACACCATTTCGACAGGATTCTCGGCAATATGGGCTTTGGCTTTATAGAGATGGATGCCGAAGGCAGGATACAGTATGCCAACAAGCGATTCTGCACCATGTCTGGCTATGAGCTGGATAACATGTATCAGAAAATGCCTGATGTGCTGTTTAGCAATGATTTTTTCTCAGCGGATTATACAGATGAGGGTTGGGAAGAAACAGATGCGGAATTGCACGAGATTGTTTTTACCGATTTGCTGGGCAATCAAAGCCTATGGTTGGCAGGCCGCGCGGTAAATTACAATGAAAGGAACGAAAATATAGGCTGGACAAGTATCTGTTTCGATGTAAGCGAGCACAAAAGCTTTGAGCAGGAACTGATTACGGCCAGGAAAGATGCCGAGCGAACGGCCACCATCAAGGCCATGTTCTTGGCCAATATGAGCCACGAAATCAGAACCCCTATGAATGCCATTATCAGCATGGCAAACCTGATTTCTAAAACCACGCTTACCGAAGAGCAGGATTACTATATTCAAACCGTACAAACGGCTTCAAAAAGTCTTCTGGTTATTATTGACGATATTTTAGACCTCTCTAAAATTGATGCAGGAAAGCTCAACCTGGAGCAAATTGGCTTTAGCCTACCGATGGTGTTTAATGAGGTAATGCAGGTGGTTACCCACAAGGCTATAAAACGTGGACTGGAAATCAGTTACCTTCCGCCGGTGGATATCGAAATATCGTCGGTACTGATTGGCGACCCTTACCGGATAACCCAGGTAGTACTAAATTTAATGACCAATGCCATTAAATTTACCGAAAAAGGTTCCGTGCTCTTAACGGCTATTGTACGGGAAGATAATGATACTTACCAGGAAATAGAGGTTTTGGTAAAAGATACCGGGATTGGAATGGATCCGGAATTTTTAAGCCGCCTGTTCGATAATTTTAGCCAGGAATATGAATCTGTAACACGCGAATATGGTGGCACAGGTTTAGGTATGAGTATTTCGCAAAAACTGGTCGCGCAAATGGGCGGTTATTTTAATGTAAAAAGCGAGAAAGGCCGGGGCTCAGAAATTTCCTTTGTTATTAAGCTCGAAAAAGGTAAAACAACCGATGTACCTACAGAAACAAAGATTAGCCACAACGAAGATTTATTTGCAGGGCGAAAAATCCTGATTGTAGACGATAACGAAATGAACAGACTGGTGGCCAGTACGGTTTTATTGGGCTATGGCCCGCAGGTAATGATTGCCGAAAATGGCGAAATAGCTCTTGACATGCTGAACGAAGAGGCTTATGATATCATTTTGATGGATATTCAGATGCCTGTTCTTAACGGCTATGATACTACCAAAACACTTAGAGCAGGCGGATATACGGGCGTAATCATTGCACTTACTGCCTCGGCCATTGAAGGAGAAAGAGAGAAATGTTTGGCCGCTGGAATGGACGACTATATTACCAAGCCTATAAATGAAGAGCTATTGATTGGTGTGATTGATAACTGGATTCAAAAAACGGCAACACCGATTATTACTCCAGATATTGATTTACCATTGTATAACCTTGACGGGCTACGCGTAATCAGTAAAGGGCGCGAGGATTTTGTAACCAAAATGATCGAAATGTTTTGCGGACAAATACCTGACGCTTTGAAACAGTTCAATCAGGCTAGTGCCGATGGCGACCTTGAACAGCTATCTAAACTGGCCCACAAACTCAAATCCACCATCGATCATTTGGCTATTTCACCGCTTCAGCGCACCATAAGAGAAATTGAAGCAGTGGATGAGGGAAATATCCCGGCTCCAAAACTAGCAGAAATGATTGCGGAGGTAAACGATGTACTTAACCGGGTACTGGCCGAACTCAGCGAAGAAATTGCGGTCAGAAATAGCCAGTAAACCAAGCTTGGTAAGAACAGGTTGAACAATTCATGCAATCCTATGTGGGGAGCTCAGCGCCCCAGGAGCTTCCTGTATATTTTAGACAGAAAATCGGATACTCTTTTCCCTAACAGCTGGTTGGATAGTTTACCCATAAGGCTATAATCAGCATCGGAAATCCACGAAGCTGCGAAATGATGAATGCAATAGGTATTCGCTGTAATTTTTAGCTTCAGCGTTTTCCAGCTTTTGGGGCTAAAAAACTCACTGGGATAAATGGTGCAATAGCCATCAAGTTGCTGAAAGGAATTATTTAACTGCAATCCTTTTTCTGCTTTCATAAACGCGGTGATGCTTTCGGTATTCGGCATGGTATCTGGCTTTCCGTTAGCCAGATAAAAACTCCTGCTGTTGTAATAAGCCAGTAAATCATTCACCCAGCTGCCATCCCTCGTGCTTCCCATAATTGCTGATGAAAGCAAAAGATTATCTTCAAACCCTGTAAAGGCTATATTGCCAAGCATTGCCTCATCCAAAGGTTTTAAAAACTCCACATCCGTATCGAAATAAATGCCTCCCATATTTTTCAAAACATATAAGCGGCAAACATCCGAAACAAAAGCAAATTTACGCTCGCGGTAAGCCTCGGCGCTATACTGGTAACTGTTTACATCAAAATTCTCCTCGTTCCATTCTATAATGCGATAATCGGGAAGGTATTTCCCCCAGGAAGCCAGGCAGTTCAGCACAAGCTCAGGCTTTTCTCCTTTACCAAACCAGCAATAGTGGATTATTTTAGGTATCATAACTTCACTTTATTTAGCATCTTCCTGTAACCTTCAGCTAGCGTAACCCGATCAAACTGCATAAATAACGTAATCACAAGCAGAATCAGCCCGATTAACAGACAATTCAGGATAAAGGTAAACCAGGAGGTAACCGTAATCAAACCCATGCTTCTCCAGCCATAGGTTACTGCGATCAGCAATGTAAAACCAGCTAATCCCCTCACAATCTTAAAAAAGAAATAGCTCCTTTTCTCTTTCAGGCAATGTGCCGCGTAAATGGGTGTGAAAGTAAGGTGACTGAACACACCACTTATTGCTGCCGCAACCGGAATGGCATAGATCCCCAGGCTGCTGTACAGGCAAAGCAATATTACCAGTACAAAATTAAGCACGGCTATGAAAATGCCCCAGATAGAAGCGATCCTCAGTTTATTGGTGATAATAAAAACATGATGCACCGTTTCTACTGTACCATGAACAATGAAAGGCAATAAGGTTATCACCGAAAGCAGGTGAAGTGCGCTGGAATCCTGGGTAGGCAGCCATAGCCGGAAAAAATCGCCACCATACACAAAAAATACAGCCAGAGGCAACAGTACAACCATAAAAATAGCCTTAAACGACAAGTTGAGGGTGCTTTTAAGTTTTCCCATATCTTCCTGAGCATAGGCTTTTAACATTTCGGGTAGAAATATGGGTACCACAATTCCGAGCAAGATGTAAATTGCATTGGGTATGAACTTGGTTAATGAAAGGAAACCCATGCCCGAGGCACCAAAAAAGTGGTTTGCAATTAACAAATCCAGTTGGGTATTGATTACATTCGACAGGGCAATGATAGAATTCCACATGCCGAAGCCCGCAATCAGCGAAAGCGCACTCCAGGAGAAAAATGATCTATCAATCACCACCTCAGGGAGGAGCCTTTTGGTAAGTCTGTAATTTGCAAAACACATATAAATTGCTGTTAATACCGTTACCAGCCCCAGAAAGTAAATTTTAGGCTTAAAAAGATAAAACAAAAACGCAACTGCGACAAGTTTCACTACATTAGATATAATATTGATATAGGCGAGTTTATCGAATCGGTTGATGGCAAATGCCGCGACCGAAAAAACAGCTGAAGAGACATTGATCACCAGGCTAAAGAAAATGAATACAAACAGTAAGCGCACATCATCAAAAAGACCCGGTGGAATATCGAGTATATTATTGATAAACAGACAGAATAACGCGCTTAATACAATGAAGCCGAGCGATATAAATAGATTACCAAACAAGATGGAGTTGAAATAAACATTCACTTCCCTGATGTCTTTTTTTTCGAGGCTGATGGTGATATACCGGCTCGACATGGAGTTTAATGCAGTTGTAATAATCCCTGCATACATCACAAAGTTATTGGAGAGGGGAAAAAAGCCATAAGCCTCTTTACCCAGGTGCACTACAATATATGGTGTAAGAAAGAAAGAAATTCCTACACCCGAAAGTGCACTAAAAAAATTGGAGACCAGGTTAACAACAAAACGTCTTCTATCCATATCAATAGCTGCCCTAAAGTAATGGTTTTATTTGAATATCATCGGTGCCCGAATACATTATCATAAAATTTTTAGCTATTTTGGTCAAACGAAAAACATAACCCAAAGAGATTGGAGCCACTTGTATCAATTGTTACCCCATGCTATAATTCAGCTGCTTTTATAACAGAAACCCTCAATGCTGTAGTTGCCCAGAGCTATACAAACTGGGAGCTGATTGTTGTAGATGACCGCTCTAGCGATGATACCTGCCAGATTGTTGAAGCATTTGCCAATCGGCACAATGGTATTCGGTTGATAGCCCTAAAGGAGAACGGAGGCGTATCGAATGCCCGAAATATCGGCCTGACAGAAGCGAAAGGCAAATACATCGCGTTTCTTGATAGTGATGATATCTGGCTTAAAGATAAGCTTAGCCGACAGGTAAGTTATATGGAAAAAGAACTCCTGCCCCTTACATTCTGTGCCTATAAGCGCATTAACGAACAGGGGAAAGTAATTTCAGGTCAGGTTCCGGTGCCACATACCGTGGATTATAATGCGCTCCTTGCCCATAACGTGGTGATATTTTCGACTTCTATGATGTTAAAAAGTGCCATTGGAGACCTAAAGTTTAGCCGTGCGGGCCACGAAGACTGGATCTTTTTACTCAAACTGCTCAAACAGTGCGGCCAGGGCTATGGCATTAACCTACCTCTCGCCTACTACCGGGTGAGACAAAATTCGGTTTCATCGAACAAACTCAAAGCAATTGGTTATACCTGGAAAATATTCAGGGAAAGCGAAGGCATAGGTTTTCTAAGATCAGCAATCCTGCTTGGTAAATATGCTGTTTCTGCAAGTCTGAAAAGATTAAGATGAGCCTTTACCGGGCAATACCATTCCCAGGTTTTTGCTATGTTTTTTGTGTGTAAAATTCCACCAGAGTCCGCTGAGCACCTGTTTTGCCAAATCCCGCCTTCCCCTGGCTAGATGGGTCAATACCGCT
Organism: Sphingobacteriaceae bacterium; assembly: GCA_965284455.1. Taxonomy (GTDB): domain Bacteria; phylum Bacteroidota; class Bacteroidia; order Sphingobacteriales; family Sphingobacteriaceae; genus Pedobacter. The sequence goes on along the minus strand of OZ260086.1, from coordinate 956,383 downwards.
TTTGGACAGGCGACAAGACAAAAATACATGGAGAACAGCAAAGTAGTAATCCAGCCCGTATTTTTCCTGATAAACAGCATCCTGTTCCTAGTCATAAAATATACTTTGACCGGACTTTCCTTTCCCACACTAACAGATTCCTTATGGTAAACATGGGTTTTTCCGGTGAACCAGATCTCTTTGCCAATCCGTTTAAATTTTTCACACCAGTCGAGCTCTTCATAATAGAGAAAATAATTTTCATCCATCAGTCCGGCATTCAGCAGATCTTCTCTGCGACACATCACCGCCGCTCCATGACAGAATGCGGTACTGTAGCTCTGCCCGAACTGTCCGTGGTTACGTTCAAACTGGCCAATATAGGCATTTCTGCCCGTGATGTAATTTAAGGGCGTAAAACCGGCATACTGAACCAAATCCTTCTGGTCGAAATAAAGCAACAAGGGAGATAACAATCCTATTTTTTCATTAGTCTCCAATTCGGTATGCATGGTTTCCAGGCAGCCTGTCGGCATTTCCGTGTCGTTGTTCAGCAGCAGGATATAATCACCTTTGGCCTGCCTGATTCCCAGATTGTTTCCACCTGCGAAACCGAGGTTTTCTACCGAACGGATATAGTGGACATTTTCAAAATAGGGTGAGAATAGATGCGCCTGGTCTTGATCTGCGCCATTATCTACCAGTATAACTTCAACATCTGCTGCCTGGTATGAGCTGCTGATAGACTCCAGTAAGGCTATAGTTACTGCTGTTTGATGGAAATTAACAGTGATAATTGAGGTCAATGGCATATCTGACTTAAATATTTTCAATTTTAATGAACAATATGTGGAGATCAATCTTACACATCCACAGCTAGCAAACCACCTTCCACAGCATATATGGCCTTATAGATTTCCCGGGTATTGGCCTCCCAGGTGTGGGTACCGGCAAAGTTAATCCGCTCGCGCGCCAGTTCCGGACTATCCTCAGCTAATGCTTTTTCGGCCAATTGCAGGTATTCTTCCTTTGTCGATGCCAGGTACACATGATCGGCAAAGATATCCATCGCTTCTGTTCTGGTGGCCAGTGTAGGTTTCCCCATGGCCAGATACTCATCAATTTTCCGGGGATAATTACCGATGGTAAGCGGATTAATCACCTGAGGGTTGAGGCAAACATCGAAGCCCTTAATGTATGCAGCCAGCATTTCGGGCTTTTTAGGTCCCAGAAAAAACACATTGCTTAGCTTATGGAGCTCACTCCTGCTAAAATCTTCATCCTGTGGCCCTACCAGTACCATATTCCAGTCTGGCCTTTCTTTTGCCAGATGGAGCAGGATCTTTTCGTCGAGCCTTATGGATAACAATGCCCCCACATAGCCCAAAACCGGTTTTTTATTGCGGAAAGATCGGAGGGTATTTCGAGTGCATCGCCGTTACTGAAAAGCTGTAAATCGCACCCTTGTCCAACGTAAAAGGAATTCGGATTATAATTTCGGCAATAGCCAGCCAGATAAACCGAATTGGCTACACAAAGGTCACTTTTTGCAATCAGCGCGGGCTCCATATAAGTACCATGCCGCATCCAGTATGGCGTGGCTACAACATTATCTCTGGAATAATAAACGCTTACAGCAGGTTTCAAAAGCTCTTTCAAGTGAAAGCTTCGAAAAATATCGTTATCATTAAACAGAACGAAATTTTTAAGGCCAAGCTGATCGACCGCAATGCGGATTGATTTGGCGAACCGTACATTATTGATTTTATTTAACCACCTGAACAGGCCCATGAATCTGATCCAGTTTACAGATTCTATAATAACCTGCGGATTATAGACCCAAAGGTTTGATGATACTTCCGTTAAAGCTTCTTCCTTACCAGCTATAACACGTAATCTTTTTTTTACACCTGTTGTATCCCGCTGCAGCAAACTCGTTTTTCGATCTAATGGTGCATTAACATACAATACGCGGTTATTTTTACTAAACTCCAGCGCCAAATCCTTACAATTGCTACCAATGGGAATATCCCAGGGTTGTTGCCCCACAATGATAATGTCCCTGTTATTTAAAATAGCCATTAGATTAAGTTTTTTGTTTTGGTGTTTTTATTCCTTTAATAAACCCAAAGATGCCGGCAATTGTACCGGTAATAATCAGTATTAATATCGGCATAGCTTAAGTTTTATTTCCCTCTGTACCTGTATTTTGATGAGGCGTTGCTAAATTCGATTTTTTAACCTTACCGATGCTAAACAGCGCGATAATCATTCCAATCATTGCCCTTGGTATTTGCCAGATGGCAATATAAAGCCTTTTATCCCTGTAAAAACGTCCCGGTACCGATATCAGCAAGGTTAGGCAAATACTCATGAATAAAGTTAGCCATAATCCTTTTCCCGGACCCAAAGGGTTAAAAAAAGATTGAAGGGCCATGATAAACAGTAATCCCAGCAATAATATACGTGGCATTAACATCGTTTGTACCGTTTTATTAAAAAACTCTACATTTCCTTTAAACAGCTCCCTGATGCCCAGCAAGGTATATGTTCGCAAAAACTCAATCTGCGAGGCAATCCACCGGGTTCTTTGTGTGGTAAACACACTGGCGCTGCTCACTTTTTCGTCGTAAACGAAAATATCGTCCAAATAGGTAACCCTTATCCTATCGCCGGCAATAAGGAAATCCATTTTTTTATCTTCGCCAACGGTATCTCCTACGTTCTTTAACAGCGCATGAAAATAGCTGTAATCGAAGGCCATTCCTGAGCCGATAAGCGCAGGTGAAAGTCCCAGCACTGCCTGCCCCTTGCGATAAATATGATTGTTCACCTCTTCATTGCAGGCATCCAGAAAAGCAAAACTGGTATCCAGGTTTTTCGCTGTACGGTGCAACTGAATAACTTTATGCCCCTGCTGAAATGAACTATTAACCGCCTCCAGGCTATCTGGCCCCATTAAATTATCAACATCAAGCACTACAGCAATATCAAAGCCGCGATTTTTAAGCTTTTCAATGGCATACAGCATGGCTTTACCTTTAGTGCTTTTCTCAAAAAACACCTCAATTACCTCCGCTCCCATTCCTTTGAGCCGTTCGATCGTCTCTGACATTAATCCATCGGCAATTACTACAATTTTGAACTCCCCTTTATAATCATGTGCTAGTGCTGCCCGGGCACTTTCAATTATCACCGCATCTGCGTGATAGGTAGGAAACAGCACGGCTATTTTTTTATGGTCAGCAGCTTTTTTTGTGCGCCTGCCAAAGGAAAAAGCCCCGCAAGTGCAAAAAATGCCAGGTAGAGGCAATTAAATGACAGGTAGGCAGCCAGGATCCACAACAGCAGGTGTATAATTTTATATATCAGTTCCATCCGATTCGAGTTGCATTTGCTGCTCATCAAGCCCTGGTGCGATGAAGATGAAAGACCAGGACATAAACATAATTATAGATGATGGCATCCCATTCATTACCTCATTGCCATAGCTGCAGATAAAACAGGCCACAGTACCGGCAGTAAGGGCAATCATTTTCACCCTTAGCCTCGGATCGCGGATTTTCCAGGCAATCCCACCGCACTTGCCGATAATATAGCTGGTAAGGGCAAACCAGATAAGCAAGCCTACTACTCCATACATTACCCAAACTTTCACCCAATAACTATCGGGTGGTATACTGGCTATGGGCTTACCAGCATTGTAAGTAGTACCGTTCATCCCGCTCATGCCAAGACCTGCGCCAAAGGGTAAATCTTCGAGCAGGATTTTTAATTTATGCTGATTATCCAGCCTAACGGCCAATGAAGCATCCTTCGGGTTAAGTGCACTCCTTAAGCGGTTAACCTGGAAAATATGATCACCAATAGTGGTATACTTTAACACGCCAAAGCCTGCTGCACAGCATACTGCTCCTAAAATTAACACCTTGAAATTCCTGCTTAAAAAAAGGGCAGAAAACAGTCCGGCCGCCAATGCGAACAAAGCACCCCTGGTACCCGAAATGGCCATACCATATAGAAAAACCAGCGCACAAAGCGCAAAAATTACTTTTTTAACCAAACGGAAAGGTCCTGCAGCCAGCGTTAGGGCTATAACGGCCATAATTGCCTGCGAGGCACCGAACTGGCCCGCATCCGAATACATGGAAAATACCCTGAGCTTGCCATTAATGATGTGCGTACCGGCATTGCCTGCATTTAACCACAACTGCTCTCCGTTTAGCAGGCCTAAATAAAGCTGTTTCATACCGTAAAGCGTAGCAACAAGAGAAAACAGCAATATTGCTATGATAAAGCGGTTCAGATCGACTTTCTTGTTCAATAACAGAAATACAAATGGGGCTACCAGCAACCAGCTAAGGGCCGCAAACCTGAGCTCGTTAAACCAGCCGGTAAAGCTGGCCCCATACGGATTTAGGAGCTGTAAAAAGCTGATCACAAACCAGACCAATGAAAACAAAACATGCTCATTTTTCAGCCGGTCCCAATCGAATCTTTTTCCATGAACCAATATGCTTGCCCAGGTGAGGATCAATATTCCGTCGAGGGCAAGGCCAACCGGAATATTCAGAAAATATTTTACTAAAAAGCCCAGGATAAAACAGTAGCCCAGATATACCCAAACACCTGTACGGGGATCGCGGAAAAGACTAACCAGAAAAATGCCCAGCGCCGCAATGGCCAGTACAGCCAATGGCCCCATAATTCCAAATGAATAGGTAGAAGCTGCCACCAGGACTGAAAGGCACAGGGAGACTATAAAAAATATGATCTTTTTTTTATGGTCAACAATATATGCATTTAAACTTTTGAGCATCGGGACTGCCTATTTTTGTTTTACCCCGGTAATTACCCAGCCAGCAAACTTTTCATCCTCATTTAATGCAGCAAGTGCTGCTTTTTCTTTATCATGCAATGCTGATCCGGCTACAAATACTGCAGTATATAGTGCTATAAACGACATCCATTCGTGGTTCGCGGCACCATCACTCAGTGGATCAAGTGCTACAATGGTTAAATCGAAGCGATCCCTGATCGACCCAAAAACTCCGGAAAGTGCTTCCCGGTCTCTGATTTCGAGTAACGACTGGCCACCAAGATCGTTTTTTATAAACGAAAAAGGCTCGCTTTCAATCACATTTTCGCCCTGCAACACCGCTCTTACCGACTGATTTGCAGCAACTTTAAACCTTTGCAACGCTGGTATCAGCTCCTGATCTCCAATCAACAACACCTTTTTGTTCATTTGTCCAAAAGCGTATGCTAAATTTAATATGGTAAATGCATGGGCTTGGGTTGAGCCAAAGCCTGTAATGCCCAATACTTTTTGGTTGCTGTTAAAAAGCCTGTTATCGAGCTCAAAACGCAGGGCCCGCAGCTGGTTCTTAAAAGCCAGATATTCGCTTTCGGAATGCTGGCCTCCCCATATTTTAGCTATGCTATCATTATCGGGCCTGATATAATCCAATTCAGCAATAAGCTTTGTAGGTAAAGCCTCCTTTAGTTCCGCACCGTTATTAACCGATCGATCTAAAACAGATATCAAAAACAGTGTACAAAAACAGATTGCGATACAGGAAATAGCGCTCATGGCCAAGTATATCAGTTTTTTTGATGATTCGGGAAGTGTTGGAATCCCCTCTTGTACCAATTGCAGGCGCAAGCCGATATTCTTATCCAGGCTCGTTTGGTTATAACGCGCCAGTATTTCCAGGTATTCCCGGGTTGCTACGTCGGCTTTTTGTTCATGATTTTGCACCCCCGCATCAAATGGAACCATGCCTGTAAATTTTGCATTCAGCTTGGCCAGCTCCCGATCAATATCGCCTATACCCGCTGTCGCTTTTTCAATCTCCACCCCTAGCGAAATACGACGCTGAACCAGACTTTGTTTGGCAATAAGCGGGTCGCTTACATACTGGTCATTTGATTGGACTAATCTTGAACTGAGCAAGAGTTGTAATGAATCTACAGTCTTTTTATCTGCCGGTTTATATCCATTGCGCAAATAGTGATCTTCTGCTGCCAGGATTTTATTTTTTATACTGATAATGGCGCGGTTGTCCTCAATCACTTCTGCTCCAAGGTACTTATCGCTGGTCCTGCTCGCTAACTTCTCATTAACGCTTTTTAATGCAGCTTGCGCGGCCTGTTTATCGATCAGGGCCTGGTTTCTCTTATTCTCATTATCGGTAATCTGCTGATAAACGATTTGAGATTGTTTATCCAGGTTTAACACGCCGTTACTGATCTTATAGTCTTTCAGCTGCCTTATCCTGTCGTTCATAATCGCCTCTTTTTTCTTCAGCAAGGAATCGAGTACAAGAATAGCTGTATTTTTATTGCCGATTTGCTCCAGGCTGTAATTATTGATAAAATCTTTCGAGAGGGTATTTACAACAAAAACCGAAAGCAGGGTATTGTTGGAGGTAAAAGCTACTGAGATAAAATCGCTGTTCTGTTCGTGGTTTATATCCAGTTTTTTGTTCAGACTCTTCTCATCATAGCCCATCGAAGTTACAATCTTATAAAGCTGAATGTTACCATTATCGAGCGGCGTAAGTACCTGCCTTTTGTTCAAGCGGTCTTCATAAATGGCAATTGCCTCTTTTCTTTGTGCATCGGTTAATGCCTTAATTTCTTCGCTCCATGGCTTGAACGAACCTTTTTCATCCTTGAGGTCGTGCAAGATCAACCGATAAGAAAGGAGGCTGATATTTTTGGGCATCCTCATGATGTCCATGATGGTAGAAAACTGCTGATTAAGTTTTATAATGATATCAGGCCCTGTATAGCTGGCGTTATCAGGTGCCAGCTGTCTCGATGGATCAAGCAGGCCTGTTGAAAGTTTGGCTTCGGATTTATAGTCTTTTGGCAGGTTTCTCAGAAAGAAAAAACCTGCAATCATTGTCAAAATGAAGATCGCGATGATAATCCACCTGTATCTGTTAACTGTTTCTAAGGCTTTCTTTATGTTCATTCTGTATTATTTCACATTTTCCAAAACTTCCCCAATCAATGCTTCAAGCGATTCTTTCGCTTTTAAGAGGTTGAGCTCTGCAAGCAATCTTTCAGAATTAGCGTAGGAGGTTAGGGTTTTGGCTTTGGTATAATCGTCCAAAGTCGATTCGCCCTTCTCAAATTTGTACCGAAGGCCATCGCTCGCCGCTTTGTTATCGATATAGGTCTGTGCCTTAACCCTTAAGTCGGCAGCCTCACGAAGATATTCAAAATAAGTTTTTTTAACTTCGGATTTCAACAGAATATCGTATTCCTGGGCCTGAAAGAACTTCTCGTTATGCTCTTCTTTTGCCTGACGTACCAGCGCTGGTGTACGGAATAAAATCCCCAAATTAAAATAGATTCCGAACTGTATGCCGTTCAGGGTATAGGGGTTGGCTGTATTATACCTGGCAGCGTTGTTTGGACTATAATTATAAGATGCGGTAAAGGCATCCAGATAGGTTGCTTTTGCAACACCAATTTTTGCCTTTGCACTGAGTTCGCTGGCTTTATACATTTTCCGCTTGGGGTAATTTTTCAGGGCCAGATCAACATACTTTTCCAATAGTTGGTAGTTGATATCCCCGATAAAACTCTCCTGAGCGTGGGCAACATTTAAAGAAGCAAAAAGAAAAATAAAAAATAGGGCAATCCGGGTCATTGAATATGGCATAAAACTAATTCCCTGCTAAAAGGGGGTATTTTTTAAGATACATTTCAAATCTAATTAAATAGAATGTTGTTTTCGTAAAAACTGGTATTTTTTTTTGTGCTGGTATTCGTTACCGTTTAAAGTAAACTATGCGCCTAATCATCCGTTCAGCCAACAGCTACCGTTACCTCCAGTATTTCTGAAATAGAAAACACAGCCCCACAAACAAATTCATCTGCCGCCCCATAATAAACTGTCAGTTTATCTCCTTCTACCACGTGCCCATTGGTAAAAACTACCTTTCCAAAAAAACCACTCAACTCATAAAGCTCTTTGGGAACCATAATCGGTTCGATGGTTCTGCCCAAAACAATAGCCGGGTTATCATAATCCAGCAGGAATGCTCCTAAACAGTATCGGTTTTTCTCGTCTGCTCCATGATATATCGCCAGCCAGCCTTTTTCGGTCTTTATCGGGGCAGCACCAGCACCAACCCTTGCGCTATCCCACATGTCGGATCTCGTTTTGATCAAGCATATATGATTTCCCCAGTGTTCAGCATCGGGGGAACTGCAAAGCCAGATGAAGTTGCCGCCTATTTCTTTCGAACTGGGGCGATGTAAGGCAAAAAATTTCCCGCCAATTTTTTCTTCGAACAGCGCACAATCTTTATTGTGTGGCGGGAGCATCATCACTGGTAGTGAAAAATTCTTCCAGTCTGTGGTTTTGCGCAGACCAACACCAACCCCCGATCCAGAAACTGCCGTATAGGTGAGATAAAATACGCCTTCTATTTCCACCACCCTGCAATCCTCAATCCCGAAACGTTCTAATTCACCTTTTCCGAACAGCCCCGGGTATGCTTCGCTTTCAGAAAAATGAATGCCGTCATCGCTGCCGAGCAATCTCAGGTGCGAAATGGTTGTCAGGTAGTCTGCCCCGCGATAGTTCATCACCCGGGCATCAGTTGCAATTAACTCCGGATCGTTAAGTGGCACCGTTATGACTTCAAGTTTTCCCTGCTCATCCATTATCGGAAAAGACACAAAACCTGCTTCGCTGGCTATGTTTTCTGCTACCCTCACCAGTAGCCAGATCTTTCCTTCAAAACGGAATACACCGGGATTGAGCAGGCAAATAACCTGGAGGGATTTTGCGCTGGGTGTAATGTCTTGTGGTACTAAGATCGGGTTAGTTTGGAATCTAATGGCGAGGTCTTTCATGAATAAAAAACAGCTACAGCATCGATAATGTTTTCAGCATCAGCACCGGGCAATTATTTTCTAATTACAGATCCGCTTACCCTGCAGGTTTATTGGTTTTGAGGCAACAGGTTTCTGTGTTTGATATAACCAAGCTTTCCCGATCTTTCTGCAACCATATACTCTACAGCGGCAGGTACATCGTTTAATATCCGGTAACGGATTTTGTATTTCTGGTTATAACTTAAATGGATGATAAGGTTGTGCACGGTGGATCTTAGCCCGCATAAATCACGAAGATGAAGGTCTTGTAGTTCTTGTGCAGCACGCTGTAACCTGTTGTTCATGATCCTGGCCAGCGCTGGATCTTGTCTGAATTCCGTCTCTAAAATAGCATTTACCGTAACCTTCATGGCACAAAATTACCATCTTCGGCACCATTTACAAACGCCCTCAGGGTAAGTAGCTGGAAACGAGAAACATTTTATTTATACACAATTGGCAGCGTTAAAACCAGAGATAATGTACATTCAAACCTTCTTATCAAAGCTTCTGAATTGGTTATTCATAACCACCAGAAAACCTGCAATATCCAGATGAAAATTTCACTAATGGCCAATTACCAACCCCTATCAACTTTGATAGAAGATTTTTTTTTTGCACTGATACCTGATACGTCAAAAACCTGCAGGATATATTCCATATCCCGCAATGTCTTTAACTGAGCGCGCCGTCGATAATTTAATTTAGACGGTAATAAGTTCAACCTGCTTCAAAACCTCCCCAAAGTCGTGCAGCACATTTTCGATGTGCATCAACTGGTGGTCCAGAAAGCAGATGGAAGCAGCATGGTGGTGCATGCTGAAGATATCTTTGATTTCACTTTCGTGTTCAATAAGTAAATAGTAAAGCTTTTCGATCTGATCACCCGAGGTAAGTGGCAACAAAGGTCCAACTACTCCTTTTTGGGCTGCAAAAGCACCCAATCCACCATCCATCCAAACCTGCCTGGAACTAAACAAAAAAAGCATACAGTCGAAACATTGCAGTAAAGCACTGTGGCGGATAAAATAAGCCATACCTGCCGCTCCCCTTCCGGTTGGATTTCTTCTCCAGAACAAATCAAATTCATCACGCACCTGGCGTGCACTACTTACATGAAAAAACAGTGTAGAAAACAAGTTTTCTACCAAAACTGATTCTTTTTTCATTTTATGATAAACGTGGCGACTGATGCACCAATTTGATCAATAAAACCCGGCTATCAATTTTTCGGGGATTAAATCTGCGTGTTTCTACACAAACAGGGCTATATGCAGGATTAAGATTAATTCAGATTAGTAGTTAAAAGTTCCTTGCGTTCTTCCTGCGTTTCGATCCTTGCCAGAGGAACAGCAATGCGTACTTTAAAAAGACTTCCTTCAAATTTAGATTGAAAATCTACATCCGCTCCGTAGGCAAAACGAAGGCGGTCTCTGATATTCCTCAATCCTGCACCACTACCGGCAGGTTTTGGTCTCAGATTAACACCGTTACTGGTCTCGATCACCAGCTCTTCATTCTCCACTATTGCACTGATCTGAATTTCGGCGCTATCCGGGCTCACATTTCCATGTTTAAAAATGTTCTCTACCAGGGTAAGTAATATCAGGGGAATAAAATGCAGTTCCATCACCTCGTCCGCAAAATAAGTCATCACCGGAATCCCCATTTCTTTACGCAGCTGATAAAGATAAATCAGTTTTTCGACCTGCTCAACCTCTGCTCCAAGCAGTACTGTTTCTTCAAGCTCTCCCGAATCTACTGCATAGCGCATCATTTCAGACAAAGTCATAACCGCTTCGGAAGCATCGTGTGAAAGTTCGGAAACACTGTGATAAATAAAATCCAGTGTATTGAACAGAAAATGAGGATTGATTTGCGCTTTAAGAAAATCGTTCTGTGCCTTGGAAAGAGAACGTTTCATTTTTTCTTCTTCGATTAGTTTTTCAAGCCGCTGCTTTTCCAATGCCGCTGTACGGGCACGTTCGGCAATAAATCCCCTTAAAAAGAAATACGCAGTTGAAAGGCCAAAAACATAAACCCAGCGATAAAGGATTTTACCGGTATAACTTCTGCTGAGGTTAAAACCTTCAGCACGGATGGCAAATTTATAATGGATCATTACCAAATCAACCGCAAAGTTGGCGAGTAAAAAAGTCACAAAAAGAAACATTATCCCTAGTGGCAGTTTCCAGATAACCGCATTTCTATCTTTTAGCCCGGCAGGCAATATCACGAGTGCCGATAAGTAAAACATTCCAATGGTAAGGATGTAATGTGAAATATAGTTTACAGGGTGACCAAAGTCCCCAATCAACAAACCGATGGCGATCACTTCATAGGAAATAAAGATCGACCAGATCAGAATATGCATCCAATATTCTCTCAACCATGCTGAAATAGTTTTTTTCATGTGCTTTTTCCTTTCTAAATAGAATAGTACGGGTACTATATAAGTTCTTTTTTACGTCTGTTTCCCAACCCTAGCTTTCATAAAAAAAAAGTTATGAAACAGCTAAAAATCACTTTGAGAACCAAAACTGTATTTATCTTTAAATCAGTTAAAAACCAGCAGCTAGCATTCGGAACTACCCCTACCGATACATCTAGTAGCACCTACTCAACAACGACTACGGGAACTGGTCTTATCTCCTTTTAAACTTCATTTCAGGGCATCGGTTATCCCTTCCGTTTTGCCCTGAAAAGTTTTTTATCAACGAATTCGTTGAAGTATTTTCGGTAGTATTCTCCCACACTGATTTTGGTTCCGTTCATCATCCTGATTGTATTCCCCTCAATGTAGTCGATATAATCCTGTGCGAGAATAAAGCTTCGCTGAAATTGCAGAAAGCCATCATGTGCCAGAAGTTTTCTGGATATCTCGCTAAGCGTTGTATAGGTTAATATACTTTTGTTCAGGGTATGTACCTGTACATAATTCAATTTACTTTCTACAGCAACAATATCGCTGTAATTGACCTTAATCAGGCGAAGGTTTTCTTCCTTGCTCTTGATAAACATGAAATCATCATCCTCCGGTTTCTCTCCATCTGCTTTCTGAGGGAACAACCTGTTAAAAGTAACCATGAACTTACCTAAAGAATATGGTTTTAGCAGAAACGCATCCGCTTCTGCCTCAAAAGCTTCAAAAGCATACTGTTTATGAGCGGTGGTAAAGATTAGTTTGGTTGTTTTCTGTCTCACCACGCGTGCAAGCTCGATTCCGGTGATTCCAGGCATATCCACATCCAGCAAAATAAGGTCAACAGGGTCACCGGCAGTTATTTCCATAAGTGCTTTAAGGGGATCTGTGTAACTCTTAACTAACTCCATTTGAGGAATGGTATCAATGTACCGTTTTAGTCCTGCTACTGCATGGGGCTCATCATCAACTATTATACACTTATACATGCTCAGCCTTTTATTTGGGGATTAAAGATAGTGCTTTAAAGTTTTTCCTACAGATTTAGACTATCTATTTCCCGAAAATACAATGTTTAATGTAGAAAAGTGGTCTTTTTATAGAGACAACCGTTAAAATTCATGAAATTAATGTTGTAATTCAATCCAGACATAGATAATAGCAGCTCTTTATAAATTATCATCTGCGGTTTTAGCGGTACAGTTTCTGAGAGCCGCCTTCTTCTGCATTATCCCTCAGCTTGAAATCAGTTAATACAAAAAAGGCCATCCATAAAGGATGGCCAATTCGTAATTTCTAAATCGTCCCATTGATTTAATCTTACTTTATAAATTTAATTATTTTTTTATCAATCATAGCCCGAAAAGCCTGATTGTAAATTAATATGTATAATTTTTTCCAAAATGTAAAACGGACAAACGGCAATCTATAAACATAAAAAAATACCCAAATGCCCCATCATATCCAATCGAAATAAAAAAGGGTAAACACTTGCATGTCCACCCTTCCTTTATCTAAAGTCATCACAAGTTAGACAAATACTACTTACGTGAACTGGATAGACAATCAAATTCATGTGCAACAAAAATAAGGTTAATCTCCAGTTTAACCGTAATAAATTCTCAGATACATTTTGACAAAAATCAAAAGGTATGTAGTTTTAATTATGCGTTATTAAGAACTTTTAAACATACGCATTTAAACAAGCTGATCAGCACAGTTTTACTCTTGCAATTGATCCCCTCCTAAAATTTACAGCAGCTTATTTGTAAATATTACCGAAGATGTGATTTTCATTTAGCTAAATGAATTGGCTAAAGCGATTGGAATACCTAAAGAGTCTTGTTATTATAAGAAGTAACAGCCCTAAAAAATAATTTTTCAGGGCTGTTAGCTTATTTATTACTTAAAATCGGGTACAGGGAACAAATAACCACCAAACAGGATATAAGCCCACAACAATGTCCAGAAGATGTTAAAAATCTGGGCGGTTACAAAGGTAAATGCAGGTTTGCCTCCCTGCAGTTTTACCAATGATGAAAACTTGGCTTCCATACCGATTGAGATAAAGGCAATGGCGAACCAAACGGTACGCAATCCATTCAATGTTGGCGCAACACTTTTTGCGGTTGCAGGCGAAAGCAGAAAAGAGAATACCAGCGATACGGCAACAAATCCCAGTACGAATTTCGGAAAACGCTCCCATACAATTTTCAATCCAGGGCTTTTTGCTTTGGGTAAAACTTCGCCCGCTTCGCCTTTTGGCTTTTTATAGGCCCACCAGATAGCGATAAAAAATGCCGCTACTCCGATAAATACATTCTGAGAGAATTTAGCAATTACCCCAGCCTTAACTGCAATCGGCCCAACCAAATCGCCTGCCGCGGTTACTGTTGCAGTGGTATCTAACGTTCCGCCCAACCAGGCGCCACCTATTACTTCGGGAATATGAAAATACCTTACGGCCCAGGGCTGGATGATCATCATCGGGATGGCCATAATCAACACCAATGTAGTTACATAAGATAGTTTACGTTTATCGCCATTAATCGCCCCTGCAGCAACAATCGCTGCCGAAACACCGCAGATAGATACGGCAGATGCTAAGATCACACCGAATTCATCATCTACTTTTAATTTACGGCTTAACCATAGTGAGAAAAACCAAACTGCTGTTACTACAATAACTGCCTGTACAATACCGGGTAAGCCGGCTTTTATTAAATCAGCGGATAAAATGGTAGTACCCAAAATTACCAGACCGGTTTTAATGTAAAATTCAGATCGCACGGCTTCTTTTAACCATTCGGGCAGTTTTATTACATTGCCCAAAAAGATACCGATGAGCAGAGCGAATACCACATATTCCAGCCCTAAATAAGATACGTTTTTATTGCCGCCAATAATGAAAGAGATAATGGCAAAAAAGTAGATAAGCGAAAAACCTGCGGCAAATCTGGCAACGTTACCGCCCGAAAGGCCGATGGCTATGGCTGCAAGTGCCAGAAAAACTGCACCTGTTTCTAAAATGAGTAATAAATTCTGGCCTGAAAGGATTTTACCAAAGAGGTCTTCGGAAGTAGCCCATTTATAGGCAGGTAAAGTAATTGTAGTACCATTATTGGTTAAATAAAGTACGGTGGCAATAATGATTGTTCCTAATATTACCGCCCACCAATCTTCGGTAAGCGATTGTAAAAATGTTTTTTTGTCGGGTGTTATCCCTGCATCTGTTAAAGCTCCGGTAGTTCCCGAAGCACTGTTCTGTGTTGGCATAATGTTCTTTGTGGTTATCTGATTTTTATGTTGAAAATATCTTTTAATACGCTTTTTGCGGCATTGTAGCCACACATCCCATGCACGCCACCTCCAGGCGGCGTAGACGAAGAGCAGATGTACAGGCCTTTGGCAGAGGTCTTATATGGCGACCACCTTAAAGCCTGGCTAAACAATTGTCCGAGGTCTAATATCCCTCCGTTAATGTCCCCGCCGATATAGTTGCGGTTATACGCTTCCATCTGCTCGGTATTCATGGCGTGTTTTGCAAGGATTAAATCTTTAAAACCTGGGGCGAAACGCTCTACCTGATTTTCGATAATGCTGGTCATATCCTGTTTCGATCCGTTGGGAACATGGCAGTAAGCCCAGGCCGTCTGTTTTCCTTCGGGCGCACGCGATGGATCGAACAAACTCTGCTGTGCCAAAAGCACAAAAGGTTTTTCTGCCTGCCTGCCTTTACTGGTCATCAGCTCGCCTTCGGCTATCTCTTCGAAAGTATTGCCAAGGTGTATGGTTCCTGCGCCACGGCATGCTTCGGCAGTAAATGGGATCGGTCCGTCCAGTGCCCAATCTACCTTAAAAACCCCCATACCGTAGCGGTAACGTTCGAGCTGCCATTTATAAATATCGGAGAATTTATGCCCTGCAATCTGCAACAATTGCTTCGGGGTTACATCAAAAAGCACCGCATGGGCAGAAGGCAATTGATCCAAAGCAGTAACAAAGGTTCCGGTTTCGATTTTTCCGCCCAGCGATTTAAAGTAACCAGCCAATGCGCCTGCAATAAATTTTGATCCGCCTTTGGGTATCGGCCAGCCTTTAAGGTGTCCGCAGGCCATCAATACCAATCCAATTGCAGTGGTGCTTAAATTACTTAATGGTTGTATGGCATGTGCAGCCATTCCGGCAAAAAGTCCGCGAGCGTGTTTTTCTTTAAAGCGTTTTACAAAACCTGTAGCACTGCTCAAGGCCTTTAATCCAAAACCTGCCATTGCCAATGGGTGTTTGGGAAAATGTAAAGGTCCCAAAGCATCTTCATCGATCAGTGGCCATGCTGCCGTGATGTTTTCCATCAGGGAAGTATAGGTTTTGGCATCGGCACCCAAATATTCAGCAGTTTTTTGAATGGAATGATCCAGTATGGCAGCGCTACCATCATCAAAAGGATGTGCCGCAGCCAAAGCAGGTTGCAGGTATTCCAGTCCATGCTCAGCCAGAGGCAGCGTTTTAAAAAAGGGCGAAGCCAGTGCCATGGGGTGGATTGCCGAACATACATCGTGTGTAAAGCCAGGCAAAGTGAGTTCGGCCGAGCTGAGTCCGCCCCCGATCACCTCTTTACCTTCTATTATCAAAACGGAAAGTCCCTGTTGCTGCAAAAGGATAGCCGCAGCCAGTCCGTTTGGCCCCGATCCTACTACAATTGCATCATAATCCCGTTTTTCTGGTTTCATCTGGTTATTTTATGGTTTCCGGTTTAAATAAAACGGTTCCGTCAATTTTGATCTGCCATGCAGTAATTGGATTCATGTGGTAACCACCCAGGTTTACGCCACGGGCTTCTACCAATTGTGTTAAAGTGGGCTGTAAATAGCCGGTTTCGTCGGTAAGGCGACTTAAGATTTCAGTAGCCCCGCCTTTCCAATCCCACAAGTGCCTAAAATAAGTATGTGCCTTACTTAGCACTGGTTCCTGTAAATTGGCCAATTGCCATGTTTTCCCGGCATCGGTACTTACTTCTACCTTTTCTACCTTGCCCCTGCCACTCCAGGCAATTCCACGTATTTCTACCCAGCCTTTATTTACCTTTTGCGGGTAAGATGGGTAGGTAATAATGGAACGCGCATCCAGCTCAAAGCTAAACATTCTGATTTTATCTTTTACAGGGTAAGTATATTTTGACGTTTCTTCCCTGGTCATGTAGGGTTCTTCCGACAATTCGATACGCCTTAACCATTTGATATTCATGTTGCCTTCAAAACCAGGCAAAAGTAACCTCATTGGGTAACCCTGCTCGGGTCGTATGGCTTCTCCATTCTGTGCGTAAACAATCATGGCATCATCCCAGGCTTTTGCAATCGGGATGGTGCGGGTCATTACAGCAGCATCCGAGCCTTCAGCTAAAAACCATTTGGCTTTATCACTAATACCTACTTCATTAAATACGGTAGAAAGCATTACACCCGTCCACTCGCTTTGGCTTGTCAGTCCCAAAATATCCTACGGAGTCATTTCGGCTCTGCCTGTACGGAAGTTACCAGCACATTCGATAAAACAGGTACGGGTAACAGCTGGAAACCTTATGATATCGGCAAGGCTAAATTTCATCGGGCTATCGACCAGACCATGGATAAGCAGTTCGTGTTTTGCCGGATCGATGGTTGGAATACCTGCATGATGGCGTTCGAAATGAAGATCGGCCGGGGTAATGGTGCTGTGCATATCCTGCAAGGGTGTACGCGAAGAAATATCAGAAGGTTTACGCACCGGCTGCTCAAATGTTGAGCGTTTGCCCAAGGGCCTTGGTCCAGGGCCAACAATCTTGGTTGGATCATCGGCAATATCCGGCAGCGCCGTTGTTTCAGCCTGTATTTTATCAGCAAATAATGATTGTACAGGTAAAACTGCAGCAGCAATTACCCCTCCCAATAAAGTACGCCTGCTGATTTTACCTGTGGCTACTTCCTGATTATTATTCCTCCTCTTTTCCATTACTTTATTTCAGGGCCTCCTTTACGATCGTCCATAATAAACAGTTTTTTGGCTGGCATTACCACTTTGTACAGGCTTTTGGCATCGAGTACCACATCTGCTTTGATAATTTTGTTGGCACTGAGCAGATAGGCGGTTATGCTGTATACTTCGTCATTGCTTAATGATCCGGGAAGATTATAAGGCATGGCGCGGCGCATATAATAAAACAAAGTTGTGGCATAAGGCCAGTAATTACCGATGGTTTTAGGCTTGCTGGTGGCGGATGTGTCGCCAACCAATGCATTACCAGGGAGTTTTACGCCGGGCTTTTCGGTTCCCTCAGCACCATGGCATACTGCACATTTAAGCGCATACAATGTCTTACCGGTTTTTACATCGCCCTGCCCTGGCGGTAATCCTTTCCCATCCGGACGGACGTCGATATCCCAGGCTGCGATTTGCTGAGCGGTAGCCGGCCTGCCAAAACCAAATTTAGCCGGCCGCTTTAAGCTGTCAGTCAAGGGCAATTGGGCCTGCATGGGTACGAATGTCGTTTTTAGCGACATCAATAACAATGCTACAGGAAATACCAATATGAGTGCCGTTTTTTTGTTCATTGCCTTAATATTTACCTGCGCTCAAAGTGCTTTTTGGCAGTACATATTGCCGGTCGTAACGATCGAGTACCACATAAATCGAATCTTTGCGGTCATTAATACCCGAAAGGATAACCCTCGAGCCATCAGTAGTATCGTATTTCAGCACCATGCGATGGCGTTTTACTTCCCGTTGTTTTTCGGCAAATTCGCGATCTCTGCGGGTAGACCATGCTGCTTTATCGATCATTTTATTTTCATCTCCGATATGCTGCCAAGCGGTTTTACTGATCCAGACTCAACCGGCGATCGCCTATACCGCCAGGATCCGCCCAATGCAGGAACTTTGGTGGATGTAGGCCCATTGGGCATAAACGTAGAAACCAATAACGACTTTGATATTGGCGGCACCACTGGGATAGCTTACGGGATTTTCACTGTTAGTGGCGTGCAAAAAATATATACTGTTAACCTGACTACCGGAGCGGCCACTGCGGGGGCACCCCTTAGCACAGCAGTACGCGGATTTACTTTGGGCTTAGGATTTAAAGCCATTACCTTACTTTTAAAAGCTTCGAGCTCGGCAGCAAAATAGCTGCCGATCGGCTTTTGTAAATATGTCCGGTTGAAAGTGGCCACTTTTATTTTCACAAAGTGGCCGCTTTTTTTCTGGTCATACAAGACTAATTTTTAGCATCGAATGCCTAGGTATTCTGGCCCTTTGATAAAGTAAAATCTGGATATCGTTTAGACAATACCCTAGCCAGCTCCAGTCCTTTTTTACTCATGGATATTTCATCTCCTATTTAAAGCTCACTGAATTCCGGGCATGTTGCTAAAAAACGGACGTTAGTAGCGACCCATGCATGCCCTACAGGGTAACTATTCTTTTCTCCATCAATGCAACCTTAGCGTTCTTCGCAGCGTCATTGCTTTATTCATGAACCTTAAACAAATTGAAAATGAAACGCTTTATTCTATTTTTACTCATTTTTCAGGCATCGATCGCATTTGCACAAAAGGAGCCCAAAGTCATTAGGGCAACCTCTGCCAGCGTGGATATAAAGGACGATAACTACCCGCGAAGAAAAAATGCCTGGACCATCGAGCCTAACGTGAAATTGGATGTATACACCACCCCGGCTAAACAAGTAACCTTTTACACCGATAGGGAATCCATATCATTCGATGTTGATCCCAATGTCGGGGAATATAATTTTATCATCCTGCTCAATGGGAGAGATACAGCAAGGACGCAGGTGAAGTACGATGCGAAGGCACCTAGCCGCAGGCCTATTGCCTATCTCGATACGCTCCGTGGTGCTAGAAAATATAACTTTTCCGATCGACGTGAAGTACCCGTTTTCACTTATCAATCCATGGATAACCCTAACCTGGTGCGCATTAGAGCAGAGCTCAAGCTCGATTCCATTGCAGGCAAAGGAAATGAGCTTTCTAAGATTTTCAATCTGATGCATTGGCTGCATAATCTGATCCGCCATGATGGAAGCAGTGATAACCCGGCCACTAAGAATGCGATAGCGCTGATCAAGGTCTGCAGGGAACAGAACCGTGGGGTAAACTGCCGCATGCTAGCTACTGTACTTAATGAATGTTACCTGGCCTTGGGCATAACCTCCAGGTTTGTGACCTGCATGCCGAAGGAGACTAACTTTGACGATTGCCATGTGATCAATATGGTATACAGCAGGGACCTTAGCAAGTGGATCTGGATTGACCCTACTTTTGATTCCTACGTGATGGACGAAAAAGGCAATCTGCTGGGCATACAGGAAGTCAGGGAGCGGCTGATAAATGGTAAGCCGCTGGTATTGAATGCGGATGCCAACTGGAACCGTACGACGCTACAATCCAAGGAACATTACCTGCAGACCTATATGGCAAAGAACCTTTACCGGCTGGAAGCGCCAGCGGTGAGCGAGTATAATACCGAAACCTGGGCACCTGGAAAAGAGATAGTTTATCTGGAGCTATTGCCATTGGATGGTATTCTGCAGGGACCGCAGAAAAAGGAGTCAACCTTTGAGAAAACGGGGGTTAAGTTTATTAATTATAAAACCAATAACCCTGAACTCTTCTGGGCTGTGCCAAGATAGAGGGCATTGAAGATACAGTAGCTGAGAGATGATTTTGGCGGGAGCTGAGGGGTATGGTATGCCCCCCAGGTAGATGCTGGCAGATTGGAATGTTTTATCGCTATCGATTCCCTGCTGGGAATAAAAATATGATATATTTCCAGCAGGGCACCAAGATGAGGGTCCTTTGGCAATAGCGCAAAAGATCAGCTTGAGCTGGGCGGGCGCAAAGTTACAGGTTCGATTCAATCAGCAATTTAAAAGCTTTCAGCCGGTAGATGACCGGGACATTCACTTTGCTACCGGGATCAACCTTCAGGGCGGTAAACTGGGCCTCTAGGAACTTATTTACGTCTGCGATCTCTGTACCGGGAAAAAGCAGTACAGGCGGCTTAGGCAATTCAACAGCTTTAAACCATGCTTCCAGATCATTCACTTCTTGCATTGTCATGGAGCAAAATTAATTTAAATCATGTTTTTTTTAACCGTATTTTTCCCTGAATTTAACTATTCAAAGCTATTTTCGCCCCTTTTGTGAGGTAAAAATGATATCTACTGTAAAAGTAAAAACATAAACGTGGTGGCCAAGTCCTATAAGCGGAACTAAAAAATTTAGCCAATCAATTTTTTGAGCACATAGGCTTAAAAAGCAGAAAACCGCCATAACTGGAACAGGCGGTTTTCAAACTGAAGTTTTGGGCTTTAGGCCTCGCTATTAATCTTATCCAGTTACCTTTAAGGCCTCGATAAGGTCATCTTTGAGTCCCAAATGGAACTGGAGTACTGCCGGACTTCCGGGGAAGGTGCCCAATACCTCAGCTGTGAGGACTGCATCTACTCCGGCCTGCTCATAACTAAGGGGCTTCATGAACGATTGATACGCTGCGTTAGCATCTTCGATCCACTTTTGGATCTCTGCCTTGCCTTTATGTGTTTTGCCCTCGTCATGCACTATGGCTGAATCGGTAAAACATGTGAGGTATCTTGTGCTGTCAAGGTTATTCTGGGCTTCTATGAAGCGCGCTACTAATTTTGGTAATTCCATATCTGTTTTGATTAATCTCTCGAATAGTTTGTTATTTAGGTAGTTGGTATTGTCCCCCCGTCGATAATGTATTCTGTTCCGCTCAGGTATCCGGCCCTTGGTGAGGCGAGAAAGCCCACCAGTTCTGCTACCTCTTCTGGTTCCGCCGGCCTTCCGGCAGGTATACCGCCAAGGGCGGCTATAACACTCTGCTCGGCCTCCTCCACTGATGAATTTGAACTTTTGGCGATCCGTTCCAAGAAAAACCTAACGTTTTCGGTCCTGATCCATCCTGGTGAGACAGTAAGCACCCTCACCCCTTTTGAGGTTACCTCTTTTGCAAGCCCTTTGCTATAATTAATCAGCCCTGCCTTTGCCGCCGCATAAGGCAATGTTGCATCATATAGGGGCAGGCGCCCCTGAATTGAGGCGACATGAATGATCACCCCACTGCCGTTTTCCAGCATTTGTGGCAAAAAAGCCCTATCCAGCCTCACCGGTGCAAACAAGTTGGTACTGACCGTACTCTCCCAATCATCATCACTCAACGCTGCAAAACCGCCACCCGGGGTCTCAGAACTTCCCAGGTTGTTGATTAGGATATCGAGCCTACCATAGCGGTCAAGTGTTTCATTTGCTACACGCGTTGCCCCTTCCCTCCCGCTAAGGTCGGCCGGGATAAAATGCATGTCCTGATCCTCTTGCTCAGGCCTGTTCCTTGCCGTGATGACAACGGTTGCCCCTGCTGCCTTTAACCGTTCTGATATTGCTTTTCCGGCCCCTTTGGTGCCTCCGGTAACCAGGGCTATCTTACCTGATAACTCGTTACTATAATTAAACTGCTGTTCCATATATCATATTCTATAGTACAAATCTAGACAGTAACTAAACATCAAACAATTACGGGCTTACGAATCAGATAGGGATAAATTTATCCGTATTGCCTAGCTATTCCCACTATCGTATATTTGTATCCATGTACATAAAAAAGACTATTCCCTATCTCAACTGTGGACTTGACCTTGTAGGTGAAGTACTCTACGGCAAATGGAAGATTCGCATCCTATGGTTTATCCATCAAGGCAGTCTGCGCCCCAGCGAACTTCAGCGGAAGATTCCGGACGTTACCCGCAGGGTGTTGAACGTACAGCTGAAAGAACTGGAGAATCACGAACTGATCAGCAGAAAGATTTTTCCTGTAATGCCGCCCAGGGTGGAATACAGCCTGACCGACTTCGGCAAGACGCTCATCCCACTAATAGGCTCCATTGGGCTTTGGGGCGATGAACATCAACAGCAGCTCCGCAGGGTAATTTTAAAGCAGTAGGCCTGCGCTTCAGGTGAACCCGCAGCGTAATTAACAGCCTAGCGCAAACATAGGCCGGCCTACTAAGGATCTAACATACGCATTTGCGCCGTACTCAGGCTTCATCCATTTCCCTAAACCTATAAAAGCTTAACAACACTTCATGCACAGCCCGGAAGCGGCTGCGGCGGCCACCCTCCCGTGGGGAGATACAGCAAAGACGCTGTCCCTTTAGGACAGGCCAGAGCAATCTCTATAATATTCGGAGAAAACAGCCTTCCATGGCACGTAATTAAAACAGCCAATAACGCCGTCAAATACTCTCCGGGGGCGGAGCTGATCATCGTATCGATGGAAACCCAGCAGAAAAACATCATTGTCTCGGTAAGGGATTTTGGGATACGCATTGCGCGGGAGCACCTTAACCGCCTTTTTGACCGCTGTTACCGGGCAGATAACGCTGCTACGAGGTTTGACGGCCTAGGCATGGGCCTGTTTATCTCGGCAGATATCATCAAACGCTACGGCGGTAGCTTCTGGATGGAAAGTGAACCCAGGCAGGATTCCACCTTTTCTTCAAACTGCCCCTAAAACCCTACAAGCCAGCGGTACCATTACAGCGCAGCGCAAATTATTACCGGGATACCCTTATCGAGATCTCCTGCCCGGAAGGAAGCGATATCATGTCTGTAGACTGGGTAGGCCCTCAGGATATGCACTCGGTGAAACAAGCTATTAATTGGCGGGCAATAATTTCACAGCATTTTGAAGGAAGCGGGTTAAAAATGATTGTGAGGATAGCCGAACAAATAAATCACAGGTTAATTATGACTAACTTACCAAAAACCCCTAGCTACATGAGAATTGCTGTTTTTAGTACCTGCTCTTACGATCAAGAATTTCTGGAGAAATATAATACCGGTCACCAGCTTATCTTTTTTGAACAGGCATTGAATTTAGACAATGCCGCGCTTACCAAAGCGTTCGATGCGGTATGTCTTTTTGTAAATGACAAGGGAGATAAGGGCATTCTTTCTGCTTTAGCGGCAAACGGCGTGAAGCTTTTGCTTCTGCGGTGTGCGGGTTTTAACAATATCGACCTTGAGGCTGCTGAAGAGTTTGGTATTAAAATCCTACGGGTACCGGCCTATTCACCCGAAGCAGTTGCCGAACACGCAATAGCCATGATCTTAACCCTCAACCGCAAAACCCATAAAGCTTACAACAGGGTTCGAGAGGGTAACTTTTCCCTAGAATCTTTAATGGGCTTTAATCTTCATAACAGCAAAGTGGCCTTGATAGGTACTGGTAAAATCGGCAAAGCCATGTATAAAATCCTGAAAGGGTTTGGCTGCAGGATATCCGCGTTTGACCCTTATCCCGATAATGACCTTCGCGCAGACGGGTTGGTTTATGCCGGTTTAGATGAAGTGTTGGAGGATGCTGAGATCGTGTCATTGCACTGCCCATTAACAGATCAGTCTTTCCACATGATCAACGAACAGCGCCTTAGATATTTCAAGAAAGGTGCTATGCTGGTCAATACGAGCAGAGGTGCACTGGTCCACACCGCTGATGTGATTGATTCGCTAAAATCCGGGCATCTGGGTTATCTCGCCCTTGATGTTTATGAACAGGAGTCTGCACTGTTCTTCCATGATCTGTCCGGGGAAGTTATCCAGGATGACCTGATTGCCCGCCTTATTTCATTTCCCAACGTACTGATCACTTCCCATCAGGGATTTTTTACCCAAGAGGCTATGCAGCAGATAGCTGAGATCACCTTTTCGAATGCAGATGCTTTTGCTTTGGGAAAGGCGATGCCCAATGAAATCAAGCCTTGATCGGGCAAACGGAATTGACCGCAGACAATAAGCTTAAACTGGGCTTTATCATTTCCTGGACGGTGGGTTGCATATTTTATCTAATTCAATTTGCCGTCCGGTCTTCTGCCGCAATGATGATTGCTGAGCTGTCGTATGCTTTTGCGCTGTCACCCTTTGAGATCAGCCCGATACTTGGCTCCTATTATACACTTATGCCATATTCTGTATATTTCAATGAAACTGGTTCTTACCCACTTTTGGTGGCAATACCGGAACTGGAACCGACCGCCAAAGCATATAGCCCAGCCTGCCGCAGGTTTCGGCCACAAAATATTCGATATCGGCCGGAACGTCATTCACAATCCGGTAGCGGATTTTGTACTTGCTGTTGTAACTGATATAGATGACAAGGTCTTCACAGGAAAAACCGCGTCCATAAAGTGCTTTGAGGTGATTGTCCCTTAACTCCCTTGCAGCTCTTTCTAGGCGGTCGTTCATTACCTTGGCTAAGTTCTTGGCGGGTACAAAATCGGTTTCTAAAATCGCTAATACGGTTACCGTCATGCGGCAAATATATCAGCCTCACTGATATCTGCAAGTCTTTGCTTCCAATAGATTGAAAATGAGCATAAATAATTTTAGAGGCTAGCAAAACCTACGGTTGTGTACCGCCTTTTCCTATAAAAAAATGTCTTGACCAAGTATCAGGACATTTTTCCCAAAACAGCTATTGTTTATTTTGCGTTCTTTTCTCTGCTACCCCTGCACGAATCTCCTGCGCCATGTTTTTAAAGCACTGTATTCCTTTTTTCTAAGACGAGCTTGTCAGCTTCTTCAGCGGGCCTTAAAACCCGCTGGTCATTTCAAAAGAAACGATTAGTGGGTAATTTAAAACTACAAGCTACTGCCCTCCGCCATATAAAGCCGGTAAGTAGCCACAGAACTGTTGTCCCCTCCAACGTATGCCTTACCATTATTGACAAAGGAATACCCTCTTTCAATACCACCACGGTCAATTGCCGGCGTGCCGATATTGTCCGGCATTTTGATCCACTTATTGGCCGCAATATCATACTTGTAAACATCAGCAGTTAAAGCACCCTGTACCGTTAACCCCTTGGCAATATACCCCTGGTTCTGGTACACAAAGCTGGTGGCGTACAGCCTTGCATCAGGAAAATCGGCCAGCTTGGCCCAGGTTTTAGTGGCCGGATTATAGCTGTGAAACTGGAACATGCCTGTATTGGTTGCCCCGCATCCAAAGTAGAATTTTTCATCAACGGCGAACGCGCAAGGGAACACCCGCTCACCGTTACCAAACTCAGTGGGATAATCGGTTTCTTTCTCCCAGCTGTCAGTAGCAATACTATACCTATAAAAATTACTGTTTGGCAGGAAATTCCCAAAAGGCTGCGGGGCACGCCCCATCCCGAAATAAATATATTGGCCAACCGATACGATCACCCCACTTTGTCTCATACCGGCCATATAGGTCGCTTTTTTTGTCCAATGGTTACTGGCCGGATCATATTCCCAAAAATTATTCAAATCTGCCTGGCAATACAAATAAGCCTTGTTTCCGGCAACAGTTACCTGGGCTGAATTAAAAGCAAAGGGTATCTCTGATTTTTCCCACGAAAAATCTTCCGGATTGAATTTCCAGACATATTTCTTCGCATCAAAAACATCCTTAGATGAGGCAATTACATAGGAAATACCATTAATGGTAAAAGCCCCGGAATTTGTATAACCTGAAAACGGCACCTGGTCACTCACCATGATCCATTTGTTTAATACCTGAAACCTTACCGGACAGACAATCTCGTAATCCAACATTTTATAGACGATCCTGGCGCTGCGTTTTGGATAAGGACCGTTGGGTATATTGAATGAAAGTTTGGTGGTATTGCCGCTATTGAGCACTGCCCCATTGCCTTCGAAGCTCAGCAGGTTCTTGTTCAATACCGGATGGAAGTTTTTGCCTTCTACCACCACCAGATCATTTACATAACCGGACTGCGGAACCACAATCAGCTCAGGCTTACGGATCACAAAGGGCACGGTTGTATTAACCACCTGCACCTGGGCTTTTAAAGAAATCAGTGTTTTGCTAAACTCAATATCATCCGGTACAATTACTTTAAGCTCCCGCCTGGAATAACTCACCACCTTTGCAACGGTACTGCCAAAGCTTACCTGGTTTCCATTCAGGAACCTGGAGAAATAATCCCCCTTGATCACAACCGTATCGCGAAAAGTACCTAGTGTAGTATATTCATCAATCCTTGGCGTATAGAGTGAAAAAACCTTGCTTATGGTATCGATCTTTGCCCCATCTGTTAACGTAATGAGCGGATTAAAACTGCGGATATCTGCCGGAACGGTTATCCTGATCAGGCTATCGTTCATCGAAACCAGCCCACCCGGACGGTCACCAAATTTCACGGACAGACTGCGTCCGGTAAAATACTTTCCTTTCAGGGTAAGGGTATCGCCGATTAGAGCCTTTGAGGGATAAATGGAATCAATTTTGATCTGTTTTGCCCCGCTTGATACGAATTTCTTAACGTTAAAAATCTTGAAACCAGTCTCGGTCAGTAGATAAGTTGTAAGGTAATAAAGCGAATCTTTCTGGATACCGTAATTGATATCGGTTTTAAATTCACCAACTGAAATCGGATTATAAACGGTATAGTACTGTGGATTTTTGGTAAAAAGACTATCCCTGGCAATAATAAAGCCGTATGTCCTAGCATTTGCCGGAACCTTATTCACCTTACCAAAAAAAGTAGCCCCACCATCCTGGTAAGTGGTTGCGGAAAGGGTTTCAATATCCGGGGTAATGGTTTCTTTGACTGGGCCGAGTTCTGGTAAGGGGTCGTCTTTTTTACAGCCGTTATAAATCAGGCCTAGAGCTAGCAAAGCAGTTAATAGTGCCGAACGAAAAGGTTTCATGAGCGTTAAATTGATTCGCGCCAAAGGTAGCTTATTTCCACTCAACTTTAATTGGGTAGGGCATAATTTTCCGCTTGGTTAACCCTGGATTGTTTTTGACCGGAATGTCGAAAGAAAAGGCCCGCATCAGATTGCGGGCCTAAAACCAACGAGACGTTGGTAGATTTGTTCCTATGAAAATCCAATACTCGAAAATCTCTACCTTTTAATCAATACAAGACTGCAATTCGGTAAAACTTCCTAAAAATGCATCATTCTACAACACATTATTTGGTTATAGCACAAATCAAACAAAAATAAAGATCGGCGGTTAATCTTTTGCAGCTTGGCAATGAGCGTGAAAATCTGTTGATACTGGCAGGCATAGATCATGAACTGAGGGAAGAACGGGAGAAATCTTACTGCAGGCAATGTAAAAAATTAAATGTGCCACTCACCAAAACCAGATACCAATGGAAAAGACCATTTAAGTACTTGGTCTGGAGTTGTGGCTTCTGCTGGGATGAAAAACTCATTTTCCATAACAACCAGGAGATAAAACGGATGATTATAAAAACGTTTCAAAACTCAGCTACCCAACTACAAACAACTGACTATCAGCTATTTCATCAGAATAACCTCCCCCAGCTGATGATTAACCTTTTGATTTAAGGAGTGCCATACCGCCCCAAAACTTTTAGGCTTTAAAACGATCAGTGGCTCATGCTGAATACTAAAACGGGCTACACTCATGTAACACAAATCGCTGGCAAACCTTATTGGGCCTGTTGAAAAAAATCACATAAACGATTATGCATAAAAGCACAATCGAGAGTAAATCACGGAACTCAAAAGAAAAATTCAGCGGCATTTCAATCAAGATTAAAAAACTTTCCCTTTTAAAAGTTTTTGTGCGTTCAACAGTAAACCATAAGGTATCTTAGGTTCTATAAAACTTGACTTGGGAGGCAACATCAATTGCTTGTCCGAAACTTCAAGTAGCTCCTCTATACTGATTGGATATATGGTAAAAGCGATGGAGTGCGGTTTCAATTCAGCCTGTTCCAACATTTCTTCCAATGCTGTCACCGGATAACTGGATATCTCCTGGATATTCAGCACAACAACCGATAAGATCTATGCCTTTGCCAGGCTAGCCAAGTGGAACGAAAAAGTAGAGCAATCTGGCTTTAAGTCTTTCAATACCGTATCCAGAACGGTAATACTCCATCACCAAAAGATACTGAACTACTTCGACAACAGAGGGATCAAGTTCAAAAGTTGTGGACTATGCAAATAATTTTGTTAGCCTAAATAGGAAAAAGTTTATATTTCCTACTCCTCTGAACTGGCTTCTGAAAGCCTTTATTTTAGCATTGAATGACTCGGCGGATGCATTTGTAGCTCTGTTGTCGAAGTAGTTCAGTATCTTTTGGTGATGGAGTATTACCGTTCTGGATACGGTATTGAAAGACTTAAAGCCAGATTGCTCTACTTTTTCGTTCCACTTGGCTAGCCTGGCAAAGGCATAGATCTTATCGGTTGTTGTACTGAATATCCATGAGAGTTCCTGGCTGAGCCTGTAGGCTTTTTCAATATCGGGATATCTTTCAAATAGCAGTTCCGCCCTTTGTTGCTGATCGGTAGACCATCTATTTTCATTCTTATACAACAGATATCGGCTTCTTGCCAACAGCTGCTTAACCGTATCCCCATTTTCAAGTATCTCTGGATCGTACGTTTTTTTATCTTTTTTGGCGAGTTCCATCTGTAGGTTTTCATCATCTATTGCCAGCCAGCGGTGTTTTATCCTGATCTCCTGGAGCGCTTCGGTAGCCAGCTGCTGTACATGGAACCTGTCGATTACCTGAACGGCATTGGGAAAGCATTTCCTGGCGATGAGCCCCATGTTTCCGGCCAGGTCCAAAGTTATTTCACTTACTTTATTGCGTATCCTGGAAGGGATCTTCTGTAGTATGGGAATGATGTTGTCGGATTTTGTACCGTTTAATATCGCTACAATAGTACCCTTTTTGCCACGGGCACCTTTGTTGGTGACTACGGTATAAAGTTCACCATGGGAAAGGCAAGTTTCGTCTATGGAAAGATGGCCACTGATGTTTTCGGGGAAGACCAGCCCAGCGGTGGCATCATCCCTATGTTCCCAATGCTGAAAACCACTTAGCTTGTCCCTATAGTATCTTCTTAATCTACTGGCCTTTATCCCATAAAAAGAGCTGATCGTATGGATGCTATGGGCTTGGGTATCCACTGATAGCTTTTAAAAAAGCCGCGAAATCACTTGTGATACGCGTCCCTTTTGCCACCAGTTCCCAATTCCGGTAAACCACCTTACCGGTATCCTGGTTCAACCAACGACGGCGTTTAATATGAAGATAGACCTCTTGTCCACGAATGGGGAAGTCCTGCAATATCACTTCATCAAAGAAACCTTTTGAAAGGAGCTTATTGCACTGGTATTCCAGGGGAAGGGTGTTCAGCTCTTCAAGATAGAAATGGATACCGCTATCGTCTTTTTTATGACTGGAAAGTTCGAAATAATCAGATACACCAACAGGGATGATCAATGGAAGAAGGGCTTTAAAGGATTCGTGCACGGGATAAAATAATATCCAACAAATATCCTATTTATTCATCGACTCCACAACTTTTGAACTTGATCCCAACAGAGCTACAAATGCATCCGCCGAGTCATTCAATGCTAAAATGAAGGCTTTCAGAAGCCAGTTCAGAGGAGTAGGAAATATAAACTTTTTCCTATTTAGGCTAACAAAATTATTTGCATAGTCCACAACTTTTGAACATGATCCCTTGATCCCCTTCGAACCATATAAAATGGCCAAAGCAAGTCTGTATAAACGAAAAAAGAGGCAAAAGCCTCTTTTTCAATTTTTAACATTTTTTGTCGGGATGGCAGGATTCGAACCTACGACCTCCTGCTCCCAAAGCAGGCGCGATACCGGGCTACGCTACATCCCGAACTTGGTATCGATCTTTTTTTAATCCTGTTGTAAAGTGGATTGAACTTTTGTCGGGATGGCAGGATTCGAACCTACGACCTCCTGCTCCCAAAGCAGGCGCGATACCGGGCTACGCTACATCCCGAACTTGGTATCTTCTTTTTTAACCTTATTTCTAAGGGATGGCAAAGATATGGATTTTATTGGGTATTTCCATTTTTTTACCTCTTTTTTTTATTTCAGCGGTGAGGGCGGGATTCGAACCCGCGGTACCGTTACCAGTACGACAGTTTAGCAAACTGTTCCTTTCGGCCTCTCAGGCACCTCACCTTTCAACCTCTTTTTTTCGCCCTACCGGCGTTGTTTTGAGGTCTGCAAATATAGTAAAACAAGTTATTCTGCAAAAAAAAATTATGATAATTGTTGATAATCTATGCGCACATGATAGATACTCATCAGCATCGTCTTGAATATCAATTTGATAGTTTCAATATCTTTTAGCGTTAAATCGCAATCATCAAGCTGATTTTGCTCCAATTTGTAGTTAATTATCCGTTCAACCAGGTCATTTATGTTCTGCGCATCGGGATTTTTCAGACTTCTTGAGGCAGCTTCAACCGAATCTGCCAGCATTAACACACCAGTTTCTTTGCTAAAAGGTATTGGTCCGGGGTAGCGAAAAATGTTTTCGTCGACAAATTTTTCAGGAGAATTTTTCAAAAAAGACTGATAAAAATAATCGACCCGGGTATTTCCATGATGCGTTCTGATAAAATCGATGATTGCTTCAGGGATTTGGTTCTTTCTTAAAATCTCAATTCCTTTATGTACATGCTGAATAATAATCTGTGCGCTTTGCTCATAAGGCAATTTATCGTGTGGACTAACCGCTGTATTCTGGTTCTCGATAAAATATTGCGGATTATCGACCTTACCAATATCGTGATACAAGGCACCAGCTCTTACCAGTACCGAGTTCCCTCCTATTTTAAATATTGCAGCCTCCGCAAGGTTAGCCACCTGCAACGAGTGCTGAAACGTGCCAGGTGCTTTAAAAGCAAGCTCTCTAAGCAGTTTATTATTGGTATTGGTAAGTTCGATCAGGGCTACATCTGAAGTAATACCAAAAATACGTTCGAACAGGTAAATTAAAGGATAGGCCAGCAGCGACAACAGCACACTAAATACAAAAGGAATAAAATTAATCCATTCTATTTCGCGGAAAGAGCCTTCGCGGAGCAAAGCAATACCTACAAAAGCCACAAAGTAAGCCAACAAAATAAACAAGGCCGAAACCAGAAACCGCTCGCGCTTAACAAAATTTTTGATACTAAAAATGGCTACCATACCAGCCGTAACCTGAAAAAAAACAAATTCGAAGCTGTTGGCGACAAAAAAACCAGCTATTAAAATTACCAGCATGTGCAGGTAAAGTGCCAAACGCGTATCGAAAAGAATCCTGATAATAATGGGCACTACACAGAACGGTATATAGTAAAGACTGGGGATTTCTATTTTTATGGCCCAGGTAAGTGCCAGCAACATACCGGTGGTTACAATCAGGATTAATGACAGTTGCCGGTTATCGGCAAAAATATCTTTACGAAAAAGAAACAGGAACGACATTAATATAGTAAGGATAAAACCAACCAACACCACCTGCCCCAAATAAACCAGGGCCCTGCTGCCTATCGTTTTGGTCTGCGCATCGTAAGTGGCTTTATACGATTCGAGTTTCTGGTAAATCTCCTCGTCTATTACATCATTTTTAGCTACAATCAGCTCCCCTTTTTGCACCATCCCCTTGGTGGTCGAGATATTGTTAATGGTATTTTCCTGTATCGTTTTGGTTAAACGCTCGTCAAATACAATATTAGGCGCAATATGATCAATAGCCAGATTGGCTACTAAATCGCCCATTACAGGATTAGGTGTCTTAAAATTATCCTTAAAAAAGTTAAGGGCAGTTTCGGCTGTAAAAACATCCTGCGTATTGCGTTCCTGGGCTACATTATTTTCAATAAGTGAGAAATCATAACTCTTCCCTCCAACCTGGTGTTTCACATTTAAGCCAATAATACCCTTCTGATAAATGGTTTGTAACAGTTTATAGGCCGCGCTTTTATAAGCTTCTCTCCCTTTCTCGTCAAGCTGTTTCGATTTCCATTTAATATCAAACTCGTTCGAAAACTCATCCAGCGAATTCGCCGTAATTTCTTTATCCAGCTGATAAACCGGCAAAATATCCTTCAGGGCGTTCTTTTTATCGGCACTCACCTGCGGGCTCGTTTTTAGAATGGCAAAACTAAAAGGCGAAATCAGGTCTTTATTTTTCCATACGGCATTTTTTTCAAACTCATACCTGAATCTGGGCTGTTTGGGCAAGAATAGCGTAATGATAAAAACAGTAAATATCATCATCACATATTTCAGGTTAGATGAATATTTACGGTAAAGGATTTTGTGGGAATTTCTCTTGATTTTGGCCAAAACGATGTAATTATTATATGTTCAAAATTAACATTTTTATCTCAATATACATTTTACTGATTTTGTTTGCAATTACCAGTTTTTATATTTTACTTTATGATATCAAATTAATATCAATAATGTATCAAGAAAAAATCATTAATCCACCATCAGGCTATTTAACATTCGCCTTATTTTTAGCGCTTTTGGGTGCCGCTATTTTCTGTTTTGTTAGCGAGAGCTTTATTTGGGGAGGTTGTATCCTGGCTTTCAATTTCTTTCTGGTTTTACCGGGATTGATCATCAATAACCCCAACGAATCGAAAGTATTAACCCTTTTTGGGAAATATGTAGGAACAGTTAAAACCGACGGCTTTTTTTGGGTAAACCCCTTAACCAGCAAGAGAAAGGTTTCGTTGCGCGCCAACAACTTAAATGGGCAACAATTAAAGGTAAACGATAAACTGGGTAACCCCATTGAAATTGCTGCTGTTGTGGTTTGGAAAGTAAATGAAACGGCCAAAGCTATTTTTTCGGTAGAGAATTACATGCAATATGTAAATATCCAGAGCGAGGCTGCAGTAAGGCATTTGGCCAATATTTTCCCTTATGATCACGCTGAGGGTGAAGAAAGCACCATTACCTTAAAGGATGGTGCCGAAAAGGTTAGCGAGCTTTTAGAAAATGAGCTGAACGAACGCTTGTCAAGAGCTGGTATCGAGGTATTGGAAGCCCGTATATCGCACCTGGCTTATGCACCCGAAATTGCCAGCGCAATGTTGCAACGCCAACAGGCTACAGCAGTAATTGCTGCCCGTAAACTCATTGTTGAAGGCGCCGTAGGTATGGTAGAAATGGCTTTAGAGAAACTATCGCAAAAAGGTATTGTTGAACTGGACGAAGAACGCAAAGCGGCCATGGTAAGCAATTTATTAGTGGTGCTTTGTGGCGACCGCCATGTGCAACCCGTTGTAAATACAGGTACCTTATATAATTAGGAATAATGGAATTTGAGGAAAAACACGGTTTAAAAATCTGGTGGCTATACCTGATAACAGCAGTAACGGTATTACCAACATTGCTAATCCTGATTTATTATAAGGATGGTGTAGCTTTGCAGGAATTTAAAAAAATGTATTTCGCACCGCTTTTTGCTATCCTCCTGCCGTTTTTAATTATTTTTTTAGTTCAGCAAAATAAACTAACCTTAAAAATAAATGCTGAAGGCGTTTCTTTCCGGTATTTCCCCTTTCATTTTAAGCCAAGCCATTTCCGCTGGATGAGCATTGAAAAGGCTTACATCAGAAAATATGATGCATTTGCTGAATATGGTGGTTATGGGATAAAAACCCGCCTTTGGTTTAAATTTAAAGATAAGGCTTACTTATTAAACGATAAAAACAGGGGCTTGCAACTGGAGTTTAAAAACGGAAAAAAGCTCCTGTTCAGTTCGAACAGGATAGATGAAATGGAAATGTTCCTCATCAACTTAAAAACCAGGTACAATATACAGGCAATACAATAAAGATGGCGGAGAAAGATAAAAAAGCTTTTGTATTAAGGATCAGTCCTGCTTTATTAAAAGAAGTAGAAACCTGGGCTGCAGATGAATTCAGGAGTACGAACGGGCAGATCGAGTTTTTGCTTACACAGGCTATAAAATCGCGTAAGAAAGGTAAGGCAAAAGAGGAATGACCTTTTAAACCTCGCGGGTTTTCGAAACCTGCGGGGTTTTCGTTCTAAAAGACTACAGGTTTTGCAAAATAAACCTGATAGAACGGAAAGCCCGAAACGAAGTATGAGTGAGGACTTGCAGGGATAGCAGGACTACCGGCAGCCATGAACGCCGGAGCACAGATTTTCAAAAAAATGTTTCCTATTTAACAAACCTATGAGGTTTTCGAAACCTCATAGGTTTACTCAGCTATTTCCCATGCCAAAGAAGTCAAGTTTTACATGCACCGCGCCGGTTTAAACTTGACTTCTTTTATTATTTAGGGCGCGTAGGTTTTGCAAACCTCTAACGTTTAACTAACTTAGCGGCCTAACCAAAAATTCATAAAAAATTTAGTTTACATGAAAGAAGTTGTAATCGTATCGGCTGTTAGAACGCCTATCGGCAGTTTTGGAGGTTCTTTAGCACAATTTTCGGCTACTCAGCTAGGTGGATTTGCTATTAAAGCGGCTATAGAAAAAGCTGGATTAAAACCCGAGCAGATCCAGGAAGTGTATATGGGCAACGTTTTATCGGCCAATTTAGGGCAGGCACCTGCTACACAAGCAGCCAAGTTTGCCGGCCTACCAGATTTACCAGCAACCACCATCAATAAAGTATGCGCATCGGGTACTAAAGCCATTATGCTGGCGGCACAAAGTATTGCCAATGGCGATAACGAGATTATTGTGGCCGGTGGAATGGAAAGCATGAGCAATGTTCCTTACTACCTTGATAAAGCCCGCAATGGTTACCGCCTTGGTCACGGACAAATAACTGATGGACTGGTAAAAGACGGTCTATGGGATGTTTACAACGATTACCACATGGGATCGGCAGCAGAACTTTGTGCTACCGAATGCAAGATTAGCCGTGAGGCACAAGACGATTTTGCCATTAACTCGTACAAAAGA
This sequence comes from Sphingobacteriaceae bacterium, assembly GCA_965284455.1. GTDB lineage: Bacteria > Bacteroidota > Bacteroidia > Sphingobacteriales > Sphingobacteriaceae > Pedobacter. Next base: position 921,251 of record OZ260086.1, on the reverse strand, counting down.
GCTCAGGCGGCACAAACTGCCGGAAAATTTGCCGGTGAAATTGTTGCTGTAGAAGTTAAAGACCGCAAGGGCGATATTACTTTAATCGATACCGACGACGAGCCTACAGCTGTTAAATTTGATAAAATACCTGCACTGAAACCTGTTTTCAAAAAAGATGGAACGGTAACCGCTGCAAATGCCTCTACTCTGAACGATGGCGCTGCAGCTTTGGTTTTAATGAGCGCCGATAAGGCAAAAGCCCTGGGCATCAAACCCCTGGCTAAAATATTAGGCTATGCCGATGCCCAGCAGGCACCGGAATGGTTTACCACAGCCCCTTCAAAAGCGATTCCACTGGCTTTACATAAAGCCAATATTGATATTAAAGCAGTTGATTTTTTTGAGATCAACGAAGCTTTCTCGGTAGTTTCTATTGCCAACAACCAACTCCTCGAGTTAAATGATAATCAGGTAAACGTTAATGGTGGCGCAGTGTCGCTTGGTCACCCACTGGGAGCCTCAGGCGCGCGGATTGTTGTTACTTTACTTTCTGTGCTGACCCAAAACGATGGCAAAATCGGGGTTGCTGGTATTTGTAATGGTGGTGGTGGGGCCAGTGCACTGGTTATAGAAAAAATATCATAACATATAAATATAATAGCTGTAAAAACTCACGACCAAGTATGATGAAGAACATAAAGTTGCCTGTCCTGTTGTTTATTGGCCTGCTGGGCTTTAATGCAAAAGCACAACAGGTACCCAGTAAACTTAATGTTTTTCAGGATTCACTGATCAAGATCTCAGCAGCTACGGTAACTGCATCAAGCGACAATGAGAAGCTCGAAAATAACGGCAAATTTGTTAAACTACTAGTAGAAGCCTTAAAAACACCCAATTCTTTCGCCTACCCTTTCGATTCGTTAAAAAATGTATCGGTAATCAAATCTCCCGACCAGGCTTTCAGAACTTTAACCTGGTATGTACAGCTCGAAAATGGCAGCTATCGCTATTATGGCACGATACAAATGAATACCAAAAATGGCCCTTTAAAGCTTTATCCACTGATCGACCAAACGGAGAACATGAATGATCCGAACATTGTAACCAATAACCAGAAATGGTTTGGAGCCAGGTATTATGAAATTGTGCCTGTAACCAGCGGAAACCGTTTACCTTATTATGTATTGCTGGGCTGGAAAGGAAATACCCAGGCTACTACCAAAAAGGTAATCGAAGTGCTTTCATTTGATAAAGACAATGTAAACTTTGGCGCAGCTGTTTTTGACGGAAAAGAGCTGAAAGGAAAGAACAGGGTTATATTTGAGTATGCCAAATCGAATGCCATGATGCTTAAAACCGACGTAAAAGCCGGAATGATTGTGTTCGATCACCTGGCTTCTTTCGATCCTGAAGTAAAAGGCAAGTTTGAATTTTACGGATCGGATGGCACTTTTGATGGTTTCAGAATCATTGGCGGCAAATTAAAGCTACAGGAAGAACTTACGTTAAACAACGACCCAAATTTGAACGATGAACTTTATGCAGATCCGAAGAAAAATGTTAAACCCATCAGAAAGTTTTAATTTTTAACAAAACTTAACAACTTCATTATCTGACACATCATTTAAAAATTTGTGAGTTTGGCATCCGCTGACTATATTGCGCCCTGCTAAACTAGCTTAAACAACACACAAATTCTGAATTCATAAACCAAAACCAACAAATGTTTTATGCAAAAATCTAATGCAACCATTAGTATTGACGATAACAAGGAACTTGATATCCATTTAGAGAGTAACAGTGTATCAAAAGAAAAATTATTTAGTCACCCGGTAGGCCTTTTTGTACTCTTTTTCACCGAAATGTGGGAAAGATTTAGTTATTATGGGATGAGATCTTTACTTGTTTTATTCTTAGTAAGCGAAATGAGTAAAGGTGGCTGGCAATGGACAAGACCAGAGGCTTTACAGCTTTATGCATGGTACACAGGCTTAGTCTATTTAACCCCAATAATTGGTGGCTTAATTGCGGATCGATTGACCGGATATAGAAAAGCAGTTATTTTAGGAGCCTTAATTATGACCCTCGGTCACATATCAATGGCCTTAGAAGGTGCTAATACCAATTTCTTCTATCTTGGATTATTTTTATTAATTGCCGGAAACGGACTATTCAAACCAAATATTTCTTCTATTGTAGGTAAACTTTATCCATCTACAAGTGATAAAAAAGATGCCGCTTATACCATTTTTTACATGGGTATTAACTCTGGTGCCTTTTTAGGTATGCTAATGTGCGGTTATATTGGCGAAAAAGTGGGCTGGCACTGGGGCTTTGGATTAGCGGGGGTATTTATGTTTTTTGGAATGCTTCAGTTTTACTTCGGGCAAAAAATATTCGGTGTTTTAGGTGCTGCCGTAAATAAAACAGAAAAAGTAATCGATCCAACTGATGAGGTTTTACCCAAAAATGTAAGCAATCAACGTTTAGCTGTAATTGCAGTATTTTCGATTTTCACGATCTTCTTTTGGATGGTATTTGAGCAGGCAGGTGGTTCAATGACTATTTTTGCAAAAGATTATACCCTTAGAAATTTAACAGGAAATGCAGGCGCAGCTTTTAAATGGGTTGATGCGATACTTACTATTTTTCCGCTTATTGCTGTAACGGTGGTTCTGGTAAGCCTGGCGGCAAAAATTGCAAAGAAGTACCCTGCCACAATCATTTTCACTGCAATAAGTTTTATTATTATCTGGGGATTAGCCATCTGGAAAGTAGAAAAGGAATTTACCTCATTAAATACAGAAGTTCCTGCCTCATGGTTTGGAATTTTAAATTCATTCTTCATTGTTTCTCTTGCTCCATTTGTATCTAAAGTCTGGGAAACTAAATTTAATCCAAGTGGTCCGGTAAAATTTGGACTGGGTTTAATTTTCGTTGGTATCGGTTTTGCAGGATTGGCATATGGAGGTATGGACATTGCAAAAGGTGCCACATCAGCACAGGTAAGCATGTTCTGGTTAATATTCGCTTACTTCTTCCATACTGTTGGAGAGTTATGCGTTTCTCCTGTTGGTTTATCGTACGTTAGTAAGTTAGCTCCTGCTAAACTGGTAGGTTTAATGTTTGGTGTATGGTTTACCTGTACTGCCATCGGTAACTGGTTAGCGGGTACCACCGGAGGCTTAATCGATAAAATTAGTTCAGAATACTCTATTTCAATTTTCTTCTTAATATTTACGATCATTCCTATTGTAGCTGGGTTTATTATGTTTGCATTAAGCCCGTTATTACGCAAATGGATGCATGGTGTTCATTAACAGAAAAAAATAAATTTACTTAAAGCCCGGTTCCTGATCGGGCTTTTAATTTTTAGACCAATTTCATGGAAAAAACAATTTCAATAGAAGATATCCAGAACTTTGAGGGCAAATACCCTAAACAGCTTTGGCACCTGTCGCTGGTAGAAATGTGGGAACGTTTTTGTTTTTACGGCATGCGTGGCGTACTGGCTTTTTTTATGGTCGACCAGCTCGGACTTAGCGATCAGAAATCGAATTTACAATATGGTGCTATACAGGCCTTTGTGTATGCTTTTACTTTTATAGGCGGTATTTTTGCCGACAGGATCCTGGGCTTCAGGAAATCGCTTTTCTGGGGTGGTTCGTTAATGATTATCGGTAACCTGATCCTCGCTTTCTCTCCTCATGATTTGTTTTATATTGGCATTACGCTTTCTATTATTGGTACAGGTTTCTTTAAACCCAATATCTCATCGATGGTTGGCGAACTTTACCACGAGAAAGATAACAGGCGCGATGCTGGCTATGGTCTATTTTATGCAGCAATTAACGTAGGTGGTCTGTTTGGTGGTGCCATGTGTATTTATTTGGGTAAATATTACAGCTGGCATCTTTGCTTTTTATCGGCAGCCCTGGTTATGATGTTTGGTTTGGGTACCTTTATTTTTACCAAAAAGCATTTAGGACCAATTGGGATTTCGCCTTTGCTACACCTTAAAAAAGCAAAGCAGAAAGTAGCCGAAATTTCGGTTTACATCGGTTCTATCCTGTGTATCCCCTTAATTTACATCATGGTAAAAAATACAGCCTTTACCGATTACTTTATGTATACGATTGGGGTAATTGCCATGATTTACTTTTTGTATGAAACTTTCAAAATAAAAGACAAAAAGGCGCAATACAAACTGCTTGCAGCATTTGTGTTTATCTTCTGTTATTTCATTTTTATGGCCATTTCTGAGCAAAGCGGTGGTTCATTATCGCTATTTGCAAAAGATAATCTCGACCATAAAATCCTCTTCTTCAATATCGACCCTAATGTGGTAAATAATAGTGTAAACTCTTTCTTTGTTATTGTTTTTAGCCCGATAGTAGGTATTTTATGGCTTGGCCTGTACAAACGCAAAATAGAGCCCAACACTGTGGTTAAATTCGGCATAGGCTTTCTTTTATTGGCTTTAAGTTTTTATGTGTTTTACGCCACCCGTTTCTTTGCAAATGCACAGGGCATTAGCTCTCTAAATGTATTTACGCTGGCCTATTTACTGTTAACGCTGGGCGAACTTTGCTTAGGTCCGATTGGTATGTCGATTATTACCAAACTTTCGCCTAAAAAGATGTTTGGGATGATGATGGGGCTTTGGTTTTTATCGAGTGCCTTTGGCCAGTTGGCTGCTGGAAAACTTGGTGCAGAAATGTCGAGTATCGATAATGCTTCTTTAACGACCAAATTAATGGCATATACCGAAGGCTACAAAGCGCTTGCCCTGTATTCGTTAATAGCTGGGTTAGCTTTAATCCTCTTTTCGCAGTTGGTTAAAAGATTAATGCAGGAGGTTAGATAGGCTTAATTTCTGAAACATGTAAGGCATGTAAGATTCATCTAACTTTAAACCTTAAATGTGCTTATGTGTCTTATATGGTAAAAAGCAGTTGATTTAAAGCGTCCACAATTCAAGGAAAAATCGTGGTGAATTCATATTAAATCTTTACTTTCGCCTTTTGAAAGCAAAGGGAAGCCCACAAATAAGTGCAGGGCATAAAATACAAAGCTTCTATTCATAAAAAACACAACGAACGTGCCAGATAGTTTAGTCATCATACCAACGTATAACGAGAAGGAAAACATCGAAAAGATTATCCGTAAGGTATTTTCTTTACCACAACCTTTTCATGTTTTAATTATTGATGATGGCTCTCCAGACGGAACTGCTGATATTGTAAAATCGCTGCAGGATGAATACCAGGGACATTTGTTTATCGAAGAACGTTCGGGCAAACAGGGTTTGGGCACAGCATACATTTATGGTTTTAACTGGGCGTTGCAAAAAAATTACGACTACATTTTTGAAATGGATGCCGATTTTTCGCACAATCCTGATGACCTTGCGCGTTTGCGCGATGCCTGTGTAAATGGTGCAGATGTAGCTATTGGCTCGCGTTATGTTAAAGGGGTAAACGTCGTAAACTGGCCAATGGGCAGGGTTTTAATGTCATACTTTGCTTCGATGTATGTTCGCTTTATTACGCGCATTAACATTCAGGATGCTACTGCTGGTTTTAAATGCTACCGCAAAATAGTGCTTGAAACCATTCCGCTAAACAAAATTAAGTTTGTAGGCTATGCCTTTCAGATTGAAATGAAGTTTACCGCCATTAAATTCGGCTTTAAAGTGGTTGAAGTGCCTATTATCTTTACCGATCGCACTGAAGGTACTTCTAAAATGAGTACCCGTATTTTTAGGGAAGCCTTTTTGGGGGTAATCCAGATGAAGGTGAACAGCTGGTTCAGGAATTATAACCGATAAGCAGGAGTCTGAAGTCCGTAGTCTATAGTCCATAGACAATAGCTTTATTATCTCTGTCGGGATAACCAATAACTTGTTCCCAATTCTATTAACTAATGCTTTAGACATTTTGGCTATAAACCATCAACAATTAGCCATCAACCAATACTTTCTCCTCTGAAACCAGAGACTCAGGACTTGCCTTGTGATTCTCTTATCATTGCTCCAAAATCCTGCCCTTTGTCCATCGCTTTAACAGTCATTACAATTCTTTTGGTACGGGTAGGTTCTGTTTTAGCCTGATTAATCCAGTTAATATAATAGTTTTGGTGCGATTTAGGCTGTTTTAAGAAGTTTTGGAGCAGATGCTCCTCTTCCGACAAGCAGATCTCCAGATCTTCGGGCATTTCAATTTTAAAATCTTTATCTTCTGTTAAAAACAATTCGATAGCTGCTCCGGCTTCTTTTCTGAGTTTTTTACGTAATGGGCCATTTAATGCTATGATAAAATCGCCCTCTCCCATGGGTATGGTAGCCAGTCCGGAAACCTCGAGCTGATCTATTTTGCCCTTTACCCTAAAGCTCTTTTTGCAACCGGCCTTAATCTCATTGGCTAAAGCCTCCGGAATAAATACATAGCTCCAGCCCTTTTTTCGCCCATGGTTTCGAAACGTTCTATTTCTGCTTTGAAGTGGATCATGGATTAAATATAGAAATTATGTTGATGAAAAAGCTTAAACGATGGAATCGTTGGGCTATTTATGCACGCGTTAGAAACGCGCGCAAGCATACAAAATATTATTCGGCTCATAAAAACACAAAATCATGAGCCGAATACACAAATTATTCGGCTCATATTTTTAACACTGTTATCTAATAATGAATATTTTTAATCAATCGCTACAGGATTCATCTGAATATCCAGTTTGGCAAACTTTAATACTTCGATGCTTTGAAAGCCAAAATCCTCAACCACCTTACCCAAAATCAGGTAACAGCCCTTTCCTTTAAAAGGGTACATAGGGGTATTATTAGGGAAATGGGTGGTATCGAAAAATTCACCGTTGGCATCTAAAAATGTACCGAACCACATTTTAGTGTTTTTAATGGTATGCACTGTTTTCTCACAAACGTAATTCCCCACCATCCTGATGGTTTTACCTAAATGTTTATGCAAATCGGCAGCCATTACATCGCCACGGTAGCTGGTTTTCAGGAAATCGAACATTTTATAATTCAACGGAAAACCAAGCAATTCTAATTCTGTATAGGCATTTTCGAGCTCCGAATCTACCAGCTCAGGCAGCTGATAGGTTTTATAATTGAGCTTAAAAAGTTCAGCAGCGTTTACTTTCTTTTGTTTATAGCCGAGGTAGTTATGTACATCCCAAAGCAGGGTTTTACGGTCTTTACCGGTAAAGCGCAAACTCCCCAAACGGATTAAAATAATGGCTTGTTCTAACGAAATATTGGTTCGTTTTACAAAATCTTCCAGATCGATATAGAGCCCATTGGCCCTGCGCTCGGCAGGAATGATCTTTATATTCTTCTCTTCCAAGCCCTGCACTCCAATAAAGCCCAGATAAGCATCTTCGCCTTGTATATTCACCACTTCATCGCTATGGTTTACGCACGGTAAATGTACCTGTGCACCGGTTTTTTGCAACTCGTTAACGTACACCCAGCGACTATAAAAACCACCATAATTATTGAGCACGGCAACCATAAATTCCATAGGGTAATACGTTTTAAGGTAAAGACTTTGATAGCTTTCTACAGCAAAGGAAGCCGAGTGCGCCTTCGAAAAGCTGTAACCTGCAAAAGAGGAAATCTGCCGCCACACTTCGTTAACCAGTTCTTCCGGATGGCCCTGGTGCCGGGCCGAAACCTTAAATTTGTTTACCAGTTCATCAAAAGCCAGTTTCGACCTGTATTTGCCGCTCATGGCCTTGCGCAGCACATCAGCATCGGCCAGATCGAGGCCGGCAAAGTAATGGCACACTTTAATTACATCTTCCTGGTAAACCATTACGCCGTAAGTTTCGGCCAGTTGCTGCTTCATTACTTCGCAAAGGTAAACCACCTTATCTGGCGCGTGGTAGCGCTCTATATACGATTTCATCATGCCCGAACTAGCTACCCCCGGACGGATAATGGAACTGGCTGCTACCAGCGTAAGGTAATTATCGCACTTTAGTTTTTTGAGAAGCTGCCGCATCGCGGGCGATTCGATATAAAAACAGCCTATGGGCTGCCCTTCTTTTAAGATTCCGTTTAATTTGGCATCGTTCTTAAAAACCGGAAAATTGTGTATATCGATCGGCTTCCCCTTGTTTTTTTGAATCAGCTGCACGGCTTCACGAATGTGACCAATACCCCGCTGACTCAGAATATCAAATTTCTCGTACCCGATTGCTTCGGCTTCGTACATATCCCACTGCACTGTAGGGAAACCTTTGGGCGGCATATCCAATGCAGTATAATAGGTAATCGGCTCTTCTGAAATCAAAATCCCCCCGGCATGGATAGAACGCTGGTTCGGCATATTTTTCATGTAATGGTGTACAGCCAGTAACTTTTGATAAGTGCTGTTCTGCAGGTTTTCCCTTTCTTTGGTCGGATCGGTAAAACTGTCGATCTCTTCTTTGGGCAAGCCCATTACCTTACCAATTTCGCGAATAATTGCACGGTCTTTAAAGGTGCTCATGGTGCCCAAAAAAGCCACATGCCATTTGGGATAACGTTCAAAAATATAGCGCTGTATGGTTTCGCGTTCATCCCATGAAAAATCGATATCAAAATCAGGCGGACTGGTCCGTTTTTCGTGTAGGAAACGTTCGAAATAAAGATCAAGATCAATGGGATCTACATCGGTAATGCGCAGGCAGTAAGCCACAATGCTGTTGGCACCCGAACCACGGCCCACATGATAAAAGCCACAGGTGTTCATGGCATAATCCACGATATCGTGGGTGATGAGGAAATAGGCACAGAAGTTTTTAAGTTCAATAATCCGCAGCTCTTTTTCCAAGCGCGCAGTAGCTTCTGCATTATTTTCGCCATAACGGTACTTAAGCCCGGCTTCGGCCAGTTCGCGCAGCATCTTCTTATCGCCGGCTAAATCGCCGGTATAATAGAATTTATTTTTTGATAAAGGAACAGGGCTATTTTCGAAATAAATACTCAAATCGCAACTGTTTAGTAATTGCTGGGTATTTTGAACAATGAAAGGATACTGCTCAAACTGCCGGGTAAGATCGGCTTCGGGCATCAAAAACTCGCCGGGGTCGCATTTCTGCTCGTCGGGCACCTTACTTAGCAGTGTATTCAGTTCAATGGCCCTGAAATATTCGTGCAAACGGTAGGTAATTTTATTGGTTACGGTAACCGGATGCCATACTACCAACTTCTCTTTCTGCTTTAACAGCGGGTGCTTGTATAAAAAATTAAGCTGCTTGCCTTGTATGCCTACAAATTCATTTTCTTTTAGTACCCGGTTAAATGATTTCTGAAAAGGATAAATGAGGTATACATTTTCCATTTCGGGCGGGGTTTCGGGCAGGGCGATATTGTTGATGTTGTGATGGCTCAAAAACTCATTCAACTCGCGCAGGCCTTCTTTATTTTTCGCTATGCCCACGTACAGCAACTTGTTATCGAGCCTAAACTCAATACCTGCCCCCGGCTTAATCTGATAGGGAATATTGCCTTTATGTATTTCGTCGGCCTCTTTGGCAATGCCCTGTTTGTAGCACTCGCGGATAAATTCTACAGCACCGGTTGAGTTGTTGATATCGGTAAGTACCATCTGGTGGATGCCCAGGCTACGTGCAACGGCAATCAGCTGTTCGATACTCAGCGTACCATATTTAAGGCTATATGAGGAGTGTACATTTAAAAACATGGCTAATCGTACAATTTGCTTCCGGTAGTTCCTTTTTCGCTCATAAAACTTCTGATTTTTGAACGTTTCTTTACTTCCTGTTCTTCTTCGTCGGTATTTTCGATTTGTACTTTCTTTTTACGGGGATTGTATTTTATTATTTTCCCTTTTTCATCGCGGGGTGGCTGGGTAATAATACAGGCTTTTACCACCGCCTCAGCCCCATAACTGTTGCGTACCTTATCCATGGCCTGATAGAGGCTATATTCTTCTTCGGCGATGTTATATAACCCCATTTGTTCGTAACCACTTACCAGGTGCGAAAGTTTAACGCCAACCAGGCGCAGCAACATCCTTTTGGCATAAACTTTTTCGAAAAGGCTATGGGCTTTACTAATCAGGAAAGAATCGAGCGAGGTATAGGGAATCCGTTCCTGCTGGGTAACTGTTTCGAAATTGGTATAACGCACCGTTACGGTAATACAGGCGGTAAGCTTTTTCTGGTTGCGCAGCTGAAAGGTTAATCCGGTTACCATACCGGTAATAATGGCTTTTAGTTTAGCCATATCCATGGTATCGCTTTCGAAAGTAGCCTGTGTACCAATCGATTTCCTTTCGCGGTAAGGCACTACAGGAGCCAGGTCGATGCCATTTGCTTTTTGCCACAAACTTAGCCCGTGCTGGCCCAGTATTTTAAACATAAGCTGTTGCGGAATTTGTGTAAGGGTAAGGATTTGCCGCACCCCCATTTCGCTGAGTTTTTTATAGGTGGCATGCCCAATGCCCGGAATTTTATGGATGGCCAGCGGATCGAGAAAAGGCCTTAACTCCGGAAAAGTAACCTGCCGTTCGCCGTCTGGTTTTGACTCGTTGGTGGCAATTTTAGCCACTGTTTTGTTAACAGATAAACCAAAGGAAATGGGCAGCCTCATTTCTCTTATAATGGTTTGCCTGAGTTCGGAAGCAAATTTCATGCAGCCAAAAAAGCGGTCCATGCCCGTCATATCGATATAATGCTCGTCGATACTGGCCTTTTCGAAAAGCGGTACTTTATCGCCAATGATTTCGGTAATCTCGTGCGAGGCTTGTGAGTATTCTTCCATATCTCCCCTTAAAAAAATTGCCTGTGGACAAAGCAGTTTTGCCGTTCGGCCGGGCATTGCCGAATGGATACCGTATTGCCGCGCTTCGTAACTGCATGAAGCTACCACGCCCCTATCGCCGCCCCCGCCAATAATAACAGGTTTACCCAATAGTTTTGGGTTTTTTCTAATTTCGACCGACACAAAAAATGCATCTTGATCCATATGAATAATCTGCCTTTCTTTTTCCATTGCTATAAATACTGGGATGAATAAATCAAAAATACTAATATTTTTAGCTTAAATAAAAGTACAGGCTGTTTTGTTTTAAACAAAATACTAACAATTTTAGTTTTTCAATTAATAATTATTATAATATATAGCCAAATATTTTTTCACCAGATATGACATTTAAGGGCAATAGACCTGACCAAACCTTGGAAGAGTGGTCTGACACAGACCGCGGCGCGGCTGGAATAAATCCGATAGTTATCGAATCAGCAGGCAAAAAAAAATGCCCCCGATTTACACCGGGGGCAAAAAAATAAATATATTGTTAACCTTGGTTATGCTTATTGTTTCACAATTTTAAACTCTGTTCTTCGGTTAAGCTGATGCTCCTCTTCGGTACAGTTTACGCCGTTGGCACATTTATTTAGCAGTTGTGTTTCGCCGTAACCTTTAGCGGTAATGCGGTTTTTATTGATACCTCTCGAAATGATGTACTGCACGGCAGATTCGGCACGTTTTTGCGATAAATCGAGGTTATAATTGTCTTTACCCCTGCTATCGGTATGCGAACCTAACTCAATCCAAATGGTTGGATTATCAGTCATGATTTTCACCAGTTTATCTAACTCTACTGCGGCGTCGGCACGGATGTTCCATTTATCGAAATCGTAGTAAATATTTTCGATGCGGATGGCTTTGTTAATGACCACAGCTTCGAGGTACAAATCTTCTTTTAACACGGCAGAAGTGGTTAAACCGATAGTTGCCAGGTTTTCTACATCAGCCCTGTAATTTGTTTTTTCGGCCGAAACATTATATTCTGATTCTTTGGCCAGATTAAATTTATAAGCTCCGTTCTCGTCGCTCTCTGTTTTTAAAATACCACCATTTACCTTGGCTAAGGTAACCAATGCACCTGCAAGCGGCTGTTTACTTTCCTTATCGAAAACACGACCTTCGAGTTTGAAGGCTAAAATCATTTTCTGATCGATGCTGTAAATATCATCACTACCCAAACCACCTTCACGGTTAGAAGAAAGGTAAACAATACCACCTTTTTCGTTTAAGCTAAAACCAAAGTCATCCTGCGGGGAATTGAAGGGATAACCCATATTTTCAATCTGACCGATTTCGCCGCCAGATTTCAAAGCCCTGAACACATCCAATCCGCCCATTCCGGTACGGCCGTCGCTCGAGAAATAGAAATTATCTTTTGCATCAAAAACCGGACTGCGCTCATTACCTTCAGTATTTACCTGCCTTAGGTTAATTGGCTTTCCCCATTCACCGGCATCGGTTTTTAAACACACATAAATATCTGTCCCACCCGATCCACCAGGCATATTGGAAACGAAGTAGAGGCTATCGCCATCGGTGGTAATAAAAGGATCGCCAACCGAATATTGGTTTACGTTATTATAGGCAAAAGATACTGGTTTGCCCCAGGTGCCATCGGCAGCTTTGGTGCAGCTAAAAATCTCAACATTAACTGTTGTAGGCTGTTTCTTTAAACGCTCCAATTCATCGCTGATGCGGGTTAAGGTAAAATACATGGTTTTACCATCGGCGGTAAAGCTTGCCGAGCCCACGTGGTACCTTGTTCCGGCTTTTATCGGGAACATCTGTAAACTATCGGCGGGTGATTTTTTGATGTATAGTTTTAAATATCCGTTACCAGTCCAGCCGTAAACTTTTTTATCAGGTTCTTTGGTTCCATCGAACCTTAAAAAGGGTTTGCTTTCTTGTGTTTCGAGGCGGGCATCAGACCTATCGGAAGTAAATACCACAGCCCCCTGGTAGTTAACGGCACCCCAATCTGACTGTATGCTGTTTAATGCTTTTTGATTAACCAGTTCAAGTTGTTTGGGGTTCTTTAACCATTTCAAAGCCGAATCGCAGGAAGAAATCCAAACAGCCTGCTGCTTTTCTGATACCTTCTTATTTTTACTGATGTAATCCAGGTACTGCACTTTGGCTTCACTGTACTTGGAATTATTCTGTAAAGCTTTGGCATAACCCAAAATATTTTCGGCATTGCTGCCAGGCATTTTCGAGGCAATAGCATACCAGCTTTCGGCTTGCTTATAATTATAAACCAGGGCATAGGCACTGGCTAAACGTTCGGCGGTATGCAAAGTTGCTTTCTTTTTATAGGCCTGTTCGTATAAATCAATGGCTTTGCTGTAATTAAACAGCTCGTACTGTTTGTCAGCATCTTTTAAAACATACTGCGCTTTTGCTGAAAAACTGAGGGCAAATAAACAATATGCAGAAAAACAGGTTCCCAATAAAATTTTCTTCATTATAGCGTTTGGTTAATTTGGTCAAAAATATAAAATATGCTTCACTTAAAACACCCTTGGGGTTGCCAATCTGATGTTTTGTCTGAGAAATGAATAGGCAATCGAAATCTCGTGGGTACCACTGCTATAGCCCTGCAGGGGTCCGATTGAGAAATCGTATCCATAACCTATCCTGATTTTTTCGGAAGGAAAGATCTGTATTGCCGCAACAGCAGAGTTACGTGGTGTAAGGTCTTTCTGCAGATAACTTTTATCATACAGTTTTACTCCTGTACGGTAAGAACCACCTATCCAGATAAAATCTTTGATCATTAAAAATGCATTTAAATCTAAGCTGGTTGGCCCGCCCCGATCGTCTTTCAGCAAAAATGATGGCTTAAGCTGAAAATTTTCTGAAAGCGGAAACAGTGCGCCTGCAGTTAAATAGTAATGTGGTTTGGGTTGCGGAATAAAAGCATAGCGATCAATATCGATGTAAGTCGCAATCAGGTTATCGACCGAGAAGCCTGCATAGTATTTATCGTTGGCAAAATATACCCCTGCCCTGGCATCGGGCACAATGGTGCTCTGCATACCTACCGGTTGGTTAGGCTCCGGATTGTTGGGATTAAGCATTGAACCATCAATCCCCAACTGTACCATACCTACACCTAAGCCCAGTGCCAGTCTCGAACTGCCATCATCGTTTAGCCTGATGCGGTAAGCATAGTTGCCATAAATGCTCAGGTTATTTTGCGCACCCAGTTTATCGCTGGCTACCTGCAGGGCCAAGCCCACATTACCACTGTTGGCAATGGCATCGACTGCCAGCGACATGCTTCTTGGTGCACCGGTAATCCCCGTCCACTGACTACGGTAAAAGCTATGCAGGTTTAACACTTCTTTATAACCTGCATAGGCCGGATTGATGTAAATGCCGTTGAACATGTATTGGCTGTACTGGGCATCCTGCTGTGCAGATGCTGCCCCCGAAAGCAACATGAACGCACCTGCTATTATCCAAATTAATTTCTTCATCGTCTTAATATCTTAAAGTAGGGTCTGGTTTAAAAACCAGACCTACTAAGCCTCTTATCTATTTTTTAAACGCCCGGATTAATGTAATGTAACCTTTAAATACTTCGTACTGATCGCTGCCTGCTTTTTTAACACGCAACAGGTAGTAATAAGTACCTTCGTTTAATCCCTCTCCTGTCCAGTTGTTCTGGTAACCTTTAGCACGGAACACCTCGTTACCCCATCTGTTCACAATGGTAAGTTCGCTGGTCTGGTACTGGTTGATACCCAAAATTTCGAAGGTATCGTTAATACCATCGCCGTTTGGCGTAAACAGGTTCGGAATGGTGAGTCCGGCGAAGTTGGCGGTTAAGGTTACCGCAGCTACGTTGGTGTAATATCCGAAAGCATCTTTTACGCGGTAACTAAACGTATCATCGCCGGTATAACCAGGATCAGGTGTGTAGGTAATGCTACCATTGGCATTTACAACCACCTTACCATGTTTAGGTTGAACCATAATTTCTACCGTTAACTGATCGAGGGTAGAATTTCCCGGATCATCGTTAGCGAGTACATTAATGGTTACCGGTTTATTGGCAACGGTTCCGCCTTCATCATCAACTGCTTTTGGCGATTTAGGCACCGTGATTACAGTTGCGGTATTATTACCATCTGATGTTCCGGAAATATCGGAAACATTAGCGCCACCGGCAGTTTTTGCGTTTACGCTTGCGGTGTTGGTTACTGTACCTAAATCCTTATCGGCCTGGGTTAAAGTGTACACTTCAACATTGGTAACCGTTGCTCCCGGAGCAAGTCCGCCGGCAACAGTGATAGCCTTATTGTTTAAGCCCAGCTTAGCATCGGTTAATGTAATGGTGTTTAAAGTAACCGCACCAGTGTTTTTGATGGTAAAGGTGTAGGTAACTTTGTTGCCACTAAATGTTGCCGTTTTAACCAGGGCAATTGCTCCCGAACTCTGGATTACCGTAACGGTTGGCGTATCGTTATTTTCGGCCGTTCCGGATACATCTTTTACCGTAACATTTGCCGGTGTTTGAGCAGCAATGCCAGCCGTATTGGTCACGCTACCTGCATCCTTATCAGCCTGAGTTAACTGATATACATAACTATCGGTTACAGTTGCGCCCGGAGCCAACGTTCCAGGAATTACCCTGTTTAAGCCCAGTTTAGCATCTGTTAACGTGATAATATGCAAGGTTACATTGCCTGTATTTTTCACAGTGAAGTTGTAGGTAATGCTATTTCCATCACTGCTTAAAGTACCTGTTTTAACCAAAGTAAGGGTTGATGCCGGAGCGATTACCGTTACTGTAGCATCATCAACAGCCGTTGTATTCGGATCATCAGATTTTGGTTTGTTTAAAGTACCACCATTTGGTGTTTGGGCAGTTGCAGAAGCCTGGTTGCTAAACGAACCGGTATTTACTTCAGTTAAAGTAACTGTATGCTTAGCCGTAACTGTTACGCTGGCACCTGGCAATAAGCTCGCAATTCCAGCTGGCAAGATCGATCCGGCATCGGCACCCGCATCAGAAACAGTAACATTTGTTAAGGTTACATTACCTGTGTTGGTTACTACAATGTTGTAATTAATCACATCGCCGGCTTTGCTTACCGCATTGGTAGCTACTTTGGTTAAACTCATGGCCGGAGCAGCAACCAGGGTTACATTTACCGGAATAGTTACGGTGGTTGTACCTCCTTTACCATCACTTACGATTACGGTAAAGCTATCGGCACCGCTGTAACCCGCAGCCGGGGTATAGGTATAAGTACCATCGGCATTAACTGTTACCGTACCATGCGCAGGAGGCGTACTTACGGTGAAAGTAAGCGGATCGCCGTCTACATCGCTGGCCGTAATGCTGCCGTTAACCGCAGTATTTTGTGGTGTAGTAATTGCCGGTGCAGTTGCCACAGGCACATCGTTAACCGGACTTACCGTTACCGAAATGCTCACAGTGGTGGTACCGCCTTTACCATCGCTCACGGTTACCGTAAAGGTATCTGTACCGTTATAGTTTGGCGCAGGTGTGTACGTATAGGTACCATCCGGATTCATGACCACAGTACCATGTGCAGGTGGCGTAGTTACAGTAAAGGTAAGCGGATCGCCATCAGCATCGGTAGCGGTAATTTTTCCGTTAGCCGAATTATCTTCGTTAGTAGTAATGGCTGGTGCAGTGGCCACAGGTGCATCGTTAACTGGTGTTACAGTTACAGAAATGGTTACTGTGGTTGTACCTCCTTTACCGTCACTGATAGTTACCGTGAAGCTATCAGTACCGTTATAACCTGCAGCAGGTGTGTAGGTGTAAGTACCATCGCTGTTTACCACTACTGCACCATGTGCCGGCGGCGTAGTTACGGTATAAGTCAGCGGATCGCCATCTACATCAGTAGCATTGATTTTTCCCTTTACCAATGTATTTTCGGCAGTTACCAGGAATGGTGCAGTTGCTACAGGTGCATCATTTACCGGAGTTACCGTTATCGAAATGGTTATGGTAGTTGTACCGCCTTTACCATCGCTTACTGTAACGGTAAAAGTATCTGTACCATTATAATTCGGATCAGGTGTATAAGTATACGTGCCATCAGCATTAACCACTACAGTACCATGAGCTGGCGGTGTAGTTACCGCAAAAGTAAGCGGATCGCCGTCAGCATCTGTAGCGGTAATGGTTCCATTCACGGCATTATCCTCATTGGTGGTAACGGCCGGTGCAGTAACCACCGGAGCAACGTTAGTTGGATTAACTGTTACTGATATAGTTACCGCTATTGTACCACCCTTACCATCGCTTATGGTTACTGTAAAACTATCGGCACCGCTGTAATTATTAGCAGGGGTGTAGGTATAGGTCCCATCGGCATTCACTACAACAGTACCGTGTGCCGGTTGCGTAGTTACGGTGAATGTAAGCGGATCGCCATCTACATCGCTGGCGGTAATGGTTCCGTTAACCGGTGTATTTTTATTGGTAACAACAGCTGGTGCGGTTGCAACAGGCGCATCGTTTACCGGCGTTACAGTCACCGAAACAGTAACTGCGGTTGTACCACCTTTGCCATCGCTTACAGTTATGATAAATACATCTGTACCATTATAATTTGGTGCTGGCGTATAGGTATAGGTACCATCAGGGTTTACCACTACCGTACCGTGTGCCGGAGGTGTGGTTACCGCAAAAGTAAGCGGATCGCCATCGGCATCGGTAGCAGTTATGCTTCCATTCACTGCACTATCCTCGTTGGTGCTTAGTGCTGGTGATGTAGCTACCGGTGCGCGGTTATCTCTGATGTTAACTGTAGCAGGTGTAGTATTGGCTACGATTAATGCATTGTTGGTAGCTGCATTCATCGTTAAAATTACCGTCTCATTTCCTTCGTTAAGGTTATCGTCAAGTACAGGAACCGAAATGGTTACGGTGGTTTGTCCGGCAGGGATAGTTACCGTAGTACCTATGGCTGTATAATCGGTACCACTGGTTGCTGTACCACTTATCGTATAAGTAATTTGCGTAGCTGTTGTAGATACATTACTTAAAGTAAATGTAAACTGACCCGCTGTGGCAGGCTCGGCACCATCGGCTGTTGCCGTTACCGTTACCGTGGTATTTGTTCCATCTAAAACATTAATAGTTGCCGGAGCATTGCTTACCGTTACCGAAGCATTATCAGACAGTGTTAAGGTAGCGATTATGGTTTCCCCTCCTTCTACAATGGCATCGCTCAATACCGGAATGGTAATGGTTGCCGTTGTTTGACCAGCCGGAATGGTAATGGTTTTGGTTACAATAGCACTGTAATCGCTGCCTTCGGTTGCGGTACCACCTAAAGTATAGGTAAGGTGTGTATCGGTAGCCGAAGCTTTGCTCAGGGTGATATTGAACGATCCGTTGGCCGGACCACTTTCATTACCATCGGTTCCGGCAGTAATGGTTGCCACCGAAGCATCGTTATCGACAATAGTAGTCGTTGCAGTATTATTAGCAATGGTTACTAAACCTCCGGTAACATTGCTGATGCTTGCATTAAACGTTTCGCCCGTTTCAACAATATTATCATCGTTAATTGGCACGGTAAACGTTAAGCTGGTATTGGCCGCAGCACCTGCAGGGAAGGTTAAAATCCCGCTGGTTGCGGTGTAATCCAGGCCTGCCATTGCAGTACCATTGCTGGTAGCATAAGCCACGGTGAAAGCATTTTGAACTGCATTATTCAATGTAACCGTAAATGTAGCAGTACCTGCCGATTCGTTAACGGTTGGTGCACCCGAAATACTTACCGTTGCGGCATTGTTATCGGTAATATTAATGCTTGCCGGAACATTGCTTACTGTTATTGCAGGGTTACCCGAAAGGGTTAATGTTGCGATAACGGTTTCATCACCTTCAAGCAGTGCATCGGTGAGAACCGGAATATTGATTGTTCCTGAAGTTTGGCCAGCTGGAATGGTAATGGTTTTGGTTACAATGGCGCTGTAATCGCTACCCTCTGTAGCAGTACCTCCTAAAGTATAGGTAAGCTGCGTATCGGTAGCCGATGCTTTGCTTAATGTAACTGTGAATGTACCATTTGCCGGACCGTTTTCATTACCATCAACCCCAGCTGCAATAGTAGCTACTGAAGTATCGTTATCGGTAATAGTTGTTGTCGCGGTAGCAGTACCAATGGTTACCAGTCCGCCGGTTACATTGCTGATTGTGGCGCTAAATGTTTCGTCGGCTTCAACAATATCATCGTTGTTAACCGGAACAGTGAATGTTAACGTGCTACCAGCTGCTGCACCTGCAGGGAATGTTAAAGTTCCGCTGGTTGTGGTGTAATCTAAACCGGCCAATGCTGTTCCATCGTTTGTGGTATAAGCCAGGGTAAACGCATTTTGTACAGCCGTGCTCAGCGTTACAGTAAATGTAACTGTACCCGCCGATTCATTAATGGTTGGTGTGGCAGAGATACTTACCGTTGCATTGTTGTTATCGGCAATATTAATCGTTGCCGGAACATTACTTACTGTAATTAATGGATTACCTGACGAAATTAGCGTAGCTATTACGGTTTCATTACCTTCTGCTATGGCATCAGTAAGTACCGGAATCGTAATTGTTCCGGTGGTTTGACCCGCAGGTATGGTAATGGTTTTGGTTACAATGGTACTGTAATCCGTTCCTTCTGTTGCTGTGCCTGTTAAAGTATAGGTAAGCTGCGTATCGGTTGCCGAAGGATTATTTAAAGTAACGGTAAATATGCCGTTAACCGGTCCGTTTTCATTACCATTTGTACCAGCTGTTACCGAAGCAATAGAAGAACCATTATCGGTAATGTTTACTGTCGCCGGTGTAGCACTTGCAATAATTTCCGTGTTACTGGTAGCCGGGTTCATGGTTAAAATTACCGTTTCGGTTCCTTCAACAATGTTATCATTCAATACTGGTACTGATACCGCTGCCGTAGTTTGTCCGGCAGGGATGGTTATCGTATTACCAATTGAAGTATAATCGGTTCCGCTGCCTGCTGTTCCGCTTACGGCATACGTAATTTTGGTATCAGTTGTAGATACATGACTTAGCGTAAAGGTAAACTGCCCAGCTGTTGCAGGTTCAGCACCATCGGCAGTTGCAGCTACAGTTACAATTGCCTGTGTATTATCGGCAATATTTATGGTAGCTGGCGTATTGCTGATGCTTACCAACGGATTTCCTGAAGTTACCAGCGTAGCCACAACGGTTTCTGCACCTTCAACAATGGCATCGCTTAGTACCGGAATCGTAATGGTTGCGGTGGTTTGTCCCGCCGGAATGGTGATCGTTTTGGTTACAATGTTACTGTAATCGCTACCCTCGGTTGCGGTTCCGTTTAAAGTATAGGTAAGCTGTGTATCAGTAGCAGCAGGTTTACTTAATGTTACCGTAAAGGTTCCGTTAACAGGACCGTTTTCGTTTCCGGCTGTGCCCGCGGTAATGGTAGCTACCGATGCGTCGTTATCGGTAATGGTTACTGTTGCAATACCATCATCGATGGTAACAAGGCCACCGGTTACATTACTGATTATACCATTGAAAGTTTCGGCCGGTTCGGCAATGTTATCATCTATAATCGGAACTGTAAAGGTTAAACTTGCACCTGCAGCCGACCCCGCAGGGAAGGTTAATTTTCCACTGGTAGCCACATAATCCAAACCTGCAATTGCGGTTCCGTTAGAGGTGTTATAATCAACACTGAAAGCATCCTGTACCGATCCGCTCAGGGTTACAGTAAAGGTGGCCGTTCCTGCTGCTTCATCTACATTGGTTTGGAATACCGAAATACTTGCAGATACGGCATTGTTATCTAAAATATTAATGCTTGCTGGCGTATTGTTTACCGTTACCATTGGGTTATTGGTACTAACCAAAGTAACGACCACGGTTTCAGTTCCCTCCACAACTGCATCGCTTACCACCGGAATAGTGATGGTTCCGGTAGTTTGACCAGCTGGTATGGTAATGGTTTTGGTGATAACGCTGTAGTCGCTGCCTTCGGTTGCCGTACCACTCACCGTGAAAGTAATCTGCGTATCGGTTGATGACGGATTATTTAATGTTATGGTGTAAGTTCCGCTAACCGGGCCATTTTCATTACCGTTTGTACCCGTGGTGATTGTTGCTACAGAAACATCATTATCGGTAATGGATACCGTTGCAGAAGAAGTTCCAAGCGTAACTACACCTCCGGTAACATTACTCAATGCCACGCTGAATGTTTCGGTTGGCTCAACCAGGTTATCATCGTTAATTGGTACGGTGAAGGTTAAAGTTGCACCTGCCGCCGAATTTGCAGGGAAAGTTAAAGTTCCGCTGGTTGCTGTAAAATCGGTACCCGAAGCAGCCGTACCATTTACCGTAGCGTAATTTACAGTAAAGCTATTTTGCACGGCGTTGTTTAACGTTACCGTGAAAGTAGCGGTACCAGCGTTTTCGTTAATTACCGGCGTAGCAGAAATGCTTACACTTGCCGCATCCGCATCGGTAATGTTTACGTTGGCCGGTGTATTATCAAGTGTAATTGCCGGATTGTTGGATGCTGTTAAAGTAGCTATAACCGTTTCAGTTCCCTCGGCCAATGCATCGGCCAATACCGGAATGGTAATGGTTGCCGTGGTTGCACCTGCAGGGATAATAATAGTTTTGGTTACCGCACTGTAATCGGCACTTTCTGTCGCTGTACCAGTTAAAGCAAAGGTTAAGGTTGTTGGCGTGGCCGAAGGATTGGTTAACGTAATATTAAATACGCCGTTTATTAAACCATTCTCGTTTACATTCGTGCCTGCGGTTATACTGGCCACTGCGCTGTCGTTATCGGCAATTACTACTGTTGCCGGACTCGTACCAATGGCCACATCTGCCCCTACTACATTGCTTAAGCCAACCGTAAACGATTCTGAATTTTCGATCAGGTGATCGTCGATAATCGGAATAACCACATTAAGTACAGTACCTGCAGCCGAATTAGCCGGGAAGGTTAAAGTTCCGCTGGTTGCGGTATAATCCAATCCAGATAAAGCGGTTCCGTTTGCAGTTGCATAATCTACAGTAAAGCTGTTCTGAACTGCAATATTAAGCAGTACAGATAAGGTAACTGTGCTTACCCCCTCGCTAATGCTTGGTGCACTGATCGAGATACTTACGTTGGCGGTATTGGCATCTAATAAATTGATGCTGGCCGCTGTTCCGTTCACACTGATAGCCGGATTATTTGAAGCGGCTAAAGTAGCCACAACTGTTTCGATACTCTCTGCCACAGCATCAACAATAACCGGAATGGTAATCGTTGCAGTTGTTTGCCCGGCCGGGATGGTAACCGTTTTGGTTACGATACTGGCGTAATCTGTACCTTCAGTTGCAGTACCTGCCAAAGTATAGGTAAGCTGCGTATCGGTTGCTGACGGGTTGCTCAGGGTTACCGTAAATGTTCCGTTAACCGGGCCACTTTCGTTTCCGTTTATACCCGGTGCGATTGTCGCCACTGCGGTATCGTTATCGGTAATGCTTACCGTTGCTGCTGATGTGCCGATAGTTACCAGTCCGCCAATTACATTACTCAAATTAGCGCTAAAGGCTTCGGCTGGTTCAACAATGTTATCATCATTAACCGGTACAGTGAACGTTAAGCTTGTACCCGCTGCTGAGTTGGCAGGGAATATTAATGTTCCTGCTGTTGCAGTATAATCTAAACCTGCAATTGCTGTTCCATTCGCTGTATTATAATCAACACTAAACGAATTTTGTACTGCTGTATTTAGCGTAACCGTAAAGGTTGCTGTTCCGGCAGCTTCGTTGATAACCGGTGTGGCAGCGATACTTACGGCCGCTGTGTTGTTATCTAAAATGTTAATGTTTGCCGGTGTATTATTTACACTCACCAATGGGTTATTTGAAGTACCCAAAGTAACCACAACAGTTTCTGTTCCTTCTACAATGGCATCGCTTAATACCGGAATCGTAATGGTTGCTGTAGTTGCTCCTGCCGGAATGGTAATGGTTTTAACCACTGGCGAGTAATCGCTTCCTTCAACAGCTGTTCCGCCTACAGTATAAGTAAGCTGTGTATCGGTTGCCGATGCTTTACTTAAGGTTATGGTAAATGTGCCGTTAACCGTCCGTTTTCATTACCTGTTGTTCCAGCTGTTACGGTTGCAATAGCTGTATCGTTATCGGTAATATTAACGGTTGCAGGGCTCGTACTTGCTGTAATTGCTGCGTTATTTGTTGCAGCAGTCATGGTTAAAATAACCGATTCTGTTCCTTCAACAAGTTCATCATTTAATACCGGTACACTTACTGTTGCGCTTGTTTGTCCGGCCGGGATAGTTACCGTTGTACCTATTGCCGTATAGTCGATTCCGCTGCTTGCGGTTCCGCTTACTGCGTAAGTAATTTGCGTATCGCTGGTAGATACATTACTTAAGGTAAAAGTAAACTGACCCGCAGTGGTAGGCTCTGCCCCATTGGTTGTTGCTGCCACAGTTACTGTTGCAGTAGTATTATCGATAATGTTAATGCTGGCAGGTGTGTTACTTACGCTTACAAGTGGATTTGCAGAGCTGGTTAAAGTAACCACAGCTGTTTCTAATCCTTCTACCAGATTATCGGCCAATACCGGAATGCTAATGGTAGCAGTAGTTTGTCCGGCAGGGATGGTAATGGTTTTGGTTACTATTGTTGCATAATCACTTCCTTCAACTGCTGTACCACCAATGGTATAGGTAATGGTAGTTGGCTGCGCCGATGGGTTGCTTAAGGTTACAACAAAAGTTCCGTTAACCGGTCCGTTTTCTGCACCATTTGTACCTGCGCTAATGCTTGCTATCGAGGTATCATCATCGGCAATATTTACAGTAGCCGGAGTTGCACTTGCAGTAACTGCAGCATTATTGGTTGCAGCCTGCATGGTTAAAACAACTGTCTCGATTCCTTCGGCAATGTTATCATCTATCACTGGTACCGTTACTGTAGCAGTGGTTTGTCCGGCAGGGATGGTTACCGTTGTACCAATTGCAGTATAATCTGTTCCACTGGTGGCTGTTCCATTAACCGAATAGGTAATCTGCGTATCGGTAGTAGATACATTACTTAGGGTAAAGGTAAATAAGCCCGGTGTTGCAGGTTCAGCCCCGTTAGTTGTGGCTGATACCGTTACTGTTGCGGTACTATTATCATCAATGTTAATGCTTGCAGCCATATTGCTTACGGTTACAAGTGGATTAGCAGAGCTGGTTAAAGTAGCAGTTACGGTTTCGTTACCCTCAATAATCTGATCGGCCAGTACCGGAATGCTAATGGTACCGGTGGTTTGACCAGCCGGGATAGTAATTGTTTTCGTTACTATTGTGGTATAATCACTGCCTTCTGTTGCTGTACCGTTTAAAGTGTAGGTTAAGGTAGTTGGCACCGACGACGGGTTGCTTAAAGTAACAATGAATGTACCATTTAAAGGGCCGTTTTCGTTTCCTGGCGTTCCTGCTGTGATGGTCGCTACCGATGTATCGTTATCGGTAATATTAACCGTTGCAGGAGCCGTACCTGCGGTAATAGCAGGATTACTTGTTGCGGCTACCATGGTTAAAATTACTGTTTCTGTTTCTTCAGCAACATTATCATTTAACACAGGTACGCTAACTGTTGCAGTGGTTTGGCCGGCAGGGATGGTTACAGTTGTACCAATTGCAGTAAAGTCTAAACCACTTACAGCTGTTCCGCTTACGCTATAGGTAATTTGGGTATCAGTTGTAGCCGGATGGTTTAAGGTGAAGGTAAATAAACCTGGTGTTGTTGGCTCGGCACCATCAGTAGTAGCGGCTACCGTTACTGTTGCCGTAGTCGCATCATTTATGTTGATGCTTGCAGGCGTATTGTTTACTGTAATTTGCGGATTGCCAGAAGTAGTTAAGGTTGCAATAACCGTTTCAGTTCCTTCTACCAAATCATCAGCCAGTACCGAAACAGTAATGGTACCCGTGGTTTGACCAGCCGGGATAATTAATGTTTTGGAAACAAACGGTGTGTAATCGCTTCCTTCAGTTGCAGTTCCTCCTAAAGTATAGGTAATCTGCGTATCGGTTGATGATGGTTTACTTAAGGTTACGGTAAATGTTCCGTTAACCGGGCCATTCTCATCGCCCGGTACACCTGCCGCAATAGTTGCAATTGAGCTATCGTTATCTAAAATAGTAGCGGTTGCGGTTGCATTACTGATTAACACTACCCCACCGGTTATATTACTTAATGTTGCGGTGAAGTTTTCAGTCGCTTCTACAATACCATCATCGGTTACCGGCACGGTGAATGTTAATTTATCGCCTGCGGCAGAATTTGCAGGGAAATTTAACACACCACTTGTTGCGGTATAATCCAATCCGTCGATCGCAGTTCCGTTAACAGTAGCATAATTCACACTGAATGCATCCTGAACAGCATTATTTAAGGTTACGGTAAAAGTAACAGTTCCATCGCCCTCATTAACTGAAGGTGTTGTGGTAATGCTTACACTTGCAGTGTTGGCATCGAGGATATTAATAGATGCCGGAGCAGCATTAATGGTTATTGATGGATTCGAGGTATTTACCAGATTCGCTACTACAGTTTCTATACTTTCTGTTACTCCATCAGCCAGTACCGGAATGGTAATGGTTCCGGTAGTTTGACCAGCCGGAATGGTAATGGTTTTGGTGGTAATGGTTGCGTAATCATTTCCTTCAGTTGCTGTACCACCTAAAGTATAGGTAATCTGCGTATCAGTTGATGATGGCTTGCTTAAAGTTACGGTAAAGGTTCCGTTAGCAGGTCCGGTTTCATCGCCGTTCGATCCCGGTGTAACGGTAGCAACTGATACATCGTTATCGCTAACCGTTACGGTAGCAGAGCTGGTTGCTATGGTTACCAATCCACCGGTAACGTTACTTAAGGTACCGTCGAAGGTTTCAGCTGGTTCAACCAGGTTATCGTTATTAATGGCAACACTAAATGTTAAGGTTGCACCGGCAGGAGATCCCGCAGGGAAAGTAAGGGTACCGTTTGTAGCGGTATAATCCGATCCGATACCTGCTGTTGCCGTTCCGTTTGCAGTTGCATAATCAACAGTAAATGCATTTTGTACTGCATTACTTAGGGTTACGGTGAAAGTTGCCGTTCCATCTGCTTCGTTTATACTGGCAGGTGTTGCCGCGATACTTAGTGTTGCGGTATTGTTATCGGTAATATTTATGCTTGCAGGAGTATTGCTTACAGTTACCAGTGCATTTGCCGAAGTGGCCAATGTAGCAATTACCGTTTCAGTTCCTTCTACCAGGGCATCGGCCAATACCGGAATGGTAATGGTACCAGTGGTTTGACCAGCCGGGATGGTAATGGTTTTGGTGGCAATAGCGGTGTAATCGCTTCCTTCAGTTGCCGACCCGCCTAAAGTATAAGTAATGGTGGTAGCTTGCGAAGAAGGGTTACTCAATGTTACGGTAAATGTACCACTCACCCGTTTTCGTTACCGGCAATACCTGGGGTAATGGTAGCCACAGCAGTATCGTTATCGGCAATATTTACTGTTGCCGGTGTTGTACTTGCCGTAATTGATGGATTACTTGTAGCAGCGGTCATGGTTAAAATCACCGTTTCATTACCCTCGGCAATGTTGTCGTCTGTTACAGGAACAGAAACTGTTGCTGTTTTCTGACCAGCCGGAATGGTTATCGTTGTGCCAATGGCAGTGTAGTCGGTTCCGCTGGTGGCAGTTCCGCTAATGGCGTAAGTAATCTGCGTATCGGTTGTTGCTGCATTACTTAATGTAAAAGTAAAGGTACCTGGCACAGCAGGCTCAGCACCATCGGCAGTTGCCGCTACCGTTACAGTAGCCGTAGTATTATCGCCAATATTAATGCTGGCTGGTGTATTGCTTACGGTTACTGCAGGATTATTTGTAGTTGCCAATGTAGCAATTACGGTTTCGGTACCTTCTACCAGTGCATCAGTTAATACCGGAATAGTAATGCTTGCCGTGGTTTGACCTGCAGGTATGGTAATGGTTTTGGTTACGATATTTGCGTAATCACTTCCTTCGGTAGCTGTTCCACTTAAAGTATAGGTAAGCTGCGTATCTGTTGCCGATGGATTGCTTAAAGTAACCGTGTAAGTACCGTTAACAGGACCATTTTCGTTACCTGGTGTTCCTGCTGTGATGGTAGCTACTGATGTATCATTATCGGTAATGGTTGCAGTAGCAGTATTGGTAGCAATGGTTACCAATCCACCTGTTACATTGCCGATCGTGGCCACAAAAGTTTCGGCTGGCTCCACAATGTTATCGTTGATAACCGGAACGGTAAAAGTTAAAGTAGCCCCTGCTAAAGATCCGGCAGGGAAGTTCAATGTTCCGGTAGTAGTGGTGTAATCGTTACCTGCGGTAGCAGCTCCGTTGGCTGTTGCATAATCAACGCTAAAACCTGCCTGTACGGCGCGGTTTAAAGTTACCGTAAAGGTTACAGTACCTGCTGCTTCATCAACACTGGTTGGAGTTGCTGAAATACTAACCGTCGAAGCATCATTATCGTTAATGGTTCCGATTCCCTCCGCCTGCGTAATGGTAAGCGGAGCAGTGGCACCACTTAAAGTCACCTTGAAGCTTTCGGCATTTTCGGTAACGTTATCATCAGTTACCGGAACGAGGATGGTTTGTGTTGCACCCGATACCGATCCGGCAGGGAAAGTAACCAAACCTGTTTTAGCAGTATAATCGCTACCCGCAATTGCTGTATTATCTGCAGTGCTGTAATTTATCGAAACGGCATCCTGTACACTACCTGTTAAAGTGATGGTGAAAACCATATTACCTGCACTTTCAATGGCCGAAGTATTGGCAATCACCACACTGGCCACATCATCGTCGGTAATGGTTGCCGTTCCAGTAGCACCGGCAGCAGGAATAGTTACGGTTGATCCCGCTCCTATACTGTTCAGCGTTAGGGTAAATGTTTCAGCCAATTCGGCAATATTATCGTTAATTACCGGAATATTAATGGTTTGCGTTGCACCACTAAGTGAACCGGCAGGGAAAGTTACGCTGCCTGTTGTGGCGGTATAATCGGTACCGGCCAATGCTGATCCGTTTGCAGTTGAGTAATTTACGGTAAATGCATTTTGAACATTACCGGTTAAGGTTACTGTAAAAGTTGCATTGGTACCATTTTCGGTTACCGAGATGTTACCCACACTTACAGTTGCATTATCATTATCGTTAATGTTTACCGTTGCAGGCGTAGTGTTTGCCGTAATTGCCGAATTGCTCGTAGCCACCACCATGGTTAACACAACGGTTTCAGTTGGTTCAACAAAGGTATCATCAAGTACTAAAACCGGTAGGGTTACACTGGTTTGTCCGGCCGGAATAGTTATCGTTGTACCTAAAGTGCTGTAATCTGTTCCGCTGGTTGCTGTTCCGCTGAGGGTATAAGTAATTTGGGTATCGCTTGTAGCTACATTGCTTAACGTAAAGGTAAACAAACCTTGTGTGCCAGGTTCGGTCCCATCGTTAGTGGCCGAAACGGTGATACGGGCGGTGGTATTGTCATTTATGTTAATGCTTGCGCTTTTATCAGCCGGACTCGGCGCTACCGTTACCAGCGCACTGTTTGTGGCTACAATTGTGGCCGCTACAGTTTCTGTTCCTTCAACAATGATATCTGTTTTAACCGGAATGGTAATGGTTCCGGTGGTTTGCCCGGCCGGAATGGTAATGGTTTTGGTTACAATGGCATCATAATCGGTACCTTCTGTTGCCGTTCCGCCCAGGGTGTAGGTAATCTGTGTATCGGTTGATGACGGATTACTCAACTTAACAGTAAACGTTCCGTTTGCAGGTCCGTTTTCATTTCCGTTAGTACCCGCAATAACGGATACGGTTGCGGCATCGTTATCGGTAATAGTTGCGGTAGCAGTAGCGTTACTGATCACCACTACCCCACCTGTAATACCGCTTAATGTAGCTGTAAAGGTTTCCGAAATTTCGGCTATGTTATCGTTATTGATCGGAACGGTAAAGCTTAGCACCGTACCCACAGCTGCATTGGCAGGGAAGTTTAATGTTCCGCTGGTTGCCGTGTAATCCAGTCCTGCAGTGGCAGTTCCATCAGCTGTGCTGTAATTTACACTAAATGCATTTTGAACTGCATTATTTAAAGTTACGGTAAAGGTTGCTGTACCGGCCGACTCATTAACGGTTGGTGTTGTGGCAATACTTACACTGGCGGTATTGGCATCGATAATGTTGATGCTTGCCGGTGTTGTATTTACCGTTGCTGCACTATTCGAACTAACCAAAGCCGCAATTACGGTTTCGGTGCTTTCGGTAAGCGCATCGGCCTGAACGTTGATGGTAATGGTGCCTGTGGTTTGACCAGCCGGGATGGTAATGGTTTTAGTGGCAATTGTACCATAATCACTTCCTTCTGTCGCCGAACCACTTAAAGTATAGGTAAGCTGTGTATCAGTTGATACCCGATTGCTTAAGGTAACTACAAAAGTTCCGTTTATTGGCCCGGTTTCGTTACCGTTTATGCCCGCTGCAATACTGGCCACAGCCGCATCGTTATCGGCAATGGTAACGGTAGCGCTTGCCGTTGCAATGCTAACCAAACCACCTGTTACGCCGGTTAAAGTTCCGTTAAAGGTTTCGGCTGGCTCAACAAGGTTATCGTTATTGATAGGTACATTAAAGGTTAAGGTAGTACCTGCAGCAGCATTTGCCGGGAAGTTTAGCGTTCCACTGGTTGCAGTATAATCTAGACCTGCAACTGCCGTTCCGTTTGTAGTAGCATAGGTAACATCGAATGCATTTTGAACTGCACTGTTTAAAGTTACCGTAAAGGTGGCTATACCTGCAGCCTCATTAATACTGGTTGGTGTAGCCGAAATACTAACTGTAGCAGTATTATTATCGAGAATATTAATGCTGGCTGTTTTATCGGCTGGTACTGTAGTTACGTTAACTAAAGAACTATTTGTAGACAGCAGATTGGCAATAATCGTTTCAGTTCCTTCAACCAGGGCATCGGTTTTAACCGGAATGGTAATGGTTGCTGAGGTTTGACCAGCAGGGATGGTAATGATTTTGGTAGCAATGGCATCGTAATCGCTACCTTCTACCGCTGTACCGCCTAATGAATAAGTAACCTGCGTATCGGTAGCCGATGGGTTACTTAAGTTAACGGTAAATGTTCCGTTTACAGGTCCGTTTTCATTTCCGCTGGTACCCGCCGTAATAGACGCCACCGAAGTATCGTTATCGGTAATGGTTGCCGTAGCTGTTGCAGTAGCAATGGTTACCAGGCCGCCTGTTGGATTACTTAAGGTAGCCGTAAAGGTTTCGGCTGGCTCTACTACGTTATCGTTGGTAATTGAAACCGTGAAAGTTTGGATAGCACCTGCCACCGAGCCTGCCGGGAAGGTTAGTGTTCCGTTTTTAGCTGTATAGTCTAATCCGGCTGTTGCAGTGCCGTTTGCTGTAGCATAATCTACCGTAAATGCATTTTGAACGGCATTATTTAACGTTACCGTAAAAGTAGCTGTCCCTGCAGCTTCATCGTAACTGCCTGGCGTTGCCGAAATGCTTACCGTTGCAGGGTCGTTATCGGTAATAGTAGCCGTACCGGTTGCAGTAGCAATGGTTGTAAGTCCGGTTATTCCTGAAAGTGTAACAGTAAAGGTTTCACTTATTTCGGTAATGTTATCGTTAATAACCGGAACCGTAAAGGTTTGTGTTGCGCCACTTGCCGATCCTGCCGGGAAAGTAACGGTACCAGTTGTTGCGGTATAATCGCCTGGCTGAATGGCAGTACCATCGGCTGTTGCAAAATTAACGGTAAAACTATTTTGTACTGCTCCGGTTAGGGTTACAGTAAATGTAGCCACGCCGCCATTTACATTTTCGGCCACTGTAACATTGTTTATGGCTACTGATGCATTGTCGTTATCGGTAATAGCTGTCGTTACCGATGCATTCCCTAACGATGCAGGTCCGGTAATTGATCCGATTGTAATGGTGTAATCTTCAGTATTTTCCAACAAATTATCATCAACAATGGTAACCGGAAAAGTAATGGTACCACTTGCTGCGCCTACAACTGCCCCTGCAGGGAAAGTAATAGTCGAACCTGTAAAGTTATAATCGGCCGCATTGCTGCTATTAGGTGTAATCGCTGTTACCACAGTAACCGGCGAAGCCAGCGTTGTACCAGGCGTCCCGGTAAGCGTAACGGTATAATTAATAGTACCTGCATTTTCGTTAACCAATGCCGGGCCCGATAATACCACCGTTGGGTAAATGCTTACACTAACCGTTACCGGATCGCTCACTACCCCATCGGCAGTGGTTAAAGTATAGGTATAACTATCTGTTCCGGTATAACCTGCATTTGGTGTGTAAGTTACTTTTCCACTTCCATCAACAGTGGTTGTACCATGCGCACCATTACCTGCCAATACAGTGGCATTGGTAGCGCTAGCACCATCGTTGGCTTTAACATCGGTAGTTACCGGTGTATTTACCAAAGTATTGATATTGTCGGTTACCCCTACCGGTTTAACCGAAATGATAAAAGTTTGCGGCGCGCTTTGGTTTACTCCACCATTTGCAATACCTCCGTTATCGTTTAATACTACTGTTACCGTAACCTTACCTGTAAAATTAGCTACTGGTGTGTAAGTTAAATTCCCTGAAGCATCAATAGCTGGCTGCACCGTAAATGCAGCATTATTGTTATTGGTCAGACTAAAGTTTACGGTTTGTGTGGCCACCTCATCCGTTGGTCCGGCGGCAATAGCCGTAGCCCAGTTGTTTACGGTTTGTGCACCGGTATTGGCATTAATAAGCTGGTCGGCATCTTTTACAAAAGATGGCGCATCGTTTATTGGATTGATGGTAATGGTTACAGTTTTAGCAGCTGTAGCATAAACTGTTCCGTCAAATCCATTCCAGTTAAAGTTTGCTGTGCCATTAAAATTGGCATCAGGTGCAAAGGTTATTTTATCTAAATCAGCGCTGTTAATTTCTTGTCCGGCGCTTATATTTACACCGTTTAATTTAAGCAGACCATTAGCTGGCAAACTTACCACCTGAATTTTAGTTAAGGCATTATTTTCGGCATCGGTATAATGACCGGTAAAATCGGCAGGTACAAAAGGTATAACCGTATCTTCATTTCCGGTTTTGTTAAAGTTATCTACAACCGGCGGATCGTTTACCGGGGTAACTGAAATATTCACCGTTGCAATTGATGAGTACGAAGTACCATCATTTCCGGCCCAGTTAAAGCTCACATTTCCGTTAAAGTTTAAGGCAGGTGCAAAAACCAGGTTGGCAATATCCGAAGCTAAAATTTCCTGGCCGGCAGTAATGGCCGATCCGTTGAGCAATAGCGTTCCCTGTGTATTTGGAGGAAGGTTAGACAACTGGATTTTGGCTAATACATCGCCTTCCAAATCGCTAAAGTTGCTGCTAAAATTAGTCAGTGTAAATGGCAGGTTAACATCTTCAGCAGTAGTTAAACTGATGTTGTTAATGGTTGGGATATCGTTAACGGCCGCAATAACAACATTTACATCATTTTGTGCGGTTGCATATGCTGTACCATCACTTCCGTTCCATTTAAAGGTAACTGCACCATTAAAGTTAGGCGCCGGAACAAAAGTAATATTTGCAAGATCGGCCGCAGTTATTTCCTGACCGGCAACAATATTGGTTCCATTTAATTTCAATACACCCTGCGCGGCAGGTGGCAAGGTTACGATCTGGATTTTGGCCAGTGCATCGCCATCTGCATCGGTAAACTGATTGGTAAAATCGCCGGCTGTAAAGGTTAAGGTTACATCTTCAGTACCTGCTTTTGGTACGGCCGTAATTACCGGGTTATCGTTAACAGCGGCAATATTAATGTTTACGTTAGCCGGTGCAGTTGCATAAGCTGAGCCATCGCTACCATTGTAGCTAAATGATACATTTCCATTAAAGTTAGCTGCTGGTACAAAAACCAGGTTGGCCAAATCAGCCGCTGCAATTTCTTGTCCCGCAGTTACATCAACACCATTTAATTTAAGCAAACCTTGTGCTGCCGATGGTAAACTTAACACCTGTATTTTAGCTAATGTACCGTCAACATCGGTAAACTGGCTGGTAAAATCTGTGGCAGTGAAAGTAACGTTGGTATCTTCTGTTCCGTTTTTAGTAACATTGGCTACTGTTGGAAGATCATTAACCGCCTGAATGCTTAAGGTTACTGTTTTGCTATCAGTTAATGCCGGACCGCCGGTATTGCCCTGATCGTTAATTCCCACTGTTAAGGTAACATTACCATTTGCATTAGCTGCCGGTGTATAGGTTACTTTACTGGCAGCAATAAAAGCATTAATTGCCGTAGTGCTTCCGGTAATGGTTATGCTGTTGGTACCTGTGCCGGTAATCACAATACCTGCTTCGCTAGCGGCAGTTAGCGTACCCTGACCAGCAGGAACACTTAAGGTAACCACGACATTCAGATTACCAGCATCAGCATCGGCTACGCTAATACCTGTTAATGTCTGTGGTGTATCTTCTGTTAGTGCAATTGAAGCTGGCACCGTAGCTATCGGCGCTATGTTGTAATCTTCGCGCCAATCGCGTTCTGCAGTTGCGGGTGTATCTAAATTAGGGAATGAAGCAGGCGTTTGACCATTAGTTGGGTTATAAGCTGCATCGTTATTATCAAAAGCATCATCCAAACCATCTTTATCGGCATCGCTACCCAGGGCTATTACATTGGCTACCCCATTATTATCGGTATCATAAGCTTCAATAGTATCACTATCGCCATCGTTATCCGAATCTAAATCCAGATAATCAGGTTTGCCATCGCCGTCTGTATCTACAGGAACCAGACCAGTTCCATAGGCATTATCTATGCCATCCTGATTGGTATCATTGCCTGAAGGCAGGATATAACCAATAGTAGTCTGTGCTTCGATATTATCGGGAATACCATCACCATCTGAATCGAGATCAAGGTAATTCGGAATGCCATCGCCATCTGTATCGACGGTACCTTCTACCGAATCTTTAATGCCATCACCATCCGAATCAAGATCAAGGTAATTCAGAATACCATCACCATCAGCATCTTTTACGGTCATTGGGGTACCTGAAGGGTCGCCTACCAAAGAACCTGTAAGGTTATTGTAGTCGTCAACAATATCCACAATACCGTCGTTATCAAAATCGTTGGTTAAACCTGTGCCTACTTTTCCGTCTCCGTCAGGATCAGGACCTCCGTTTTCGGTTACATCAAAAATACCGTCGCCATCAGAATCTAAATCCCTGAAATTCGGAATACCATCGCCATCTTTATCTGGTGGCGTATAACCTCCGTTAGCAGCCAGTGGAACACCGTTTGCATCAACATTTGAAGGCCCGATTAAACCAATTCCAGGTAAACCATTGTTATCGGGATCAGAACCACCGGCCTCGATCACATCCGGCACACCATCGCCATCTGAATCTAAATCGTGATAGTTAGGCAAACCATCCCGGCCACCATCATCCGTAAAGCCATCTACTGTATCTAAAATTCCGTCGTTATCATCATCCAGATCAATACCATCAGGTACGCCATCTTTATCATAATCAGATGTAGCCCTCCAATCTCTTTCACCGCCCGGTACTTGGGTATCAGGCATAGAAAGTGGAGTTTGGCCACCGTTAGTAGCATAGTTTGTTGCATTAGGGTTGCCATTATCGTTATCGTAAATATCGGCTAATCCGTCGCCATCGGCATCAGGCAATAAATCCATAATACCATCGGCACCGGCAGCACCGGTTTGGTTATTTTTTACGTCAACTTCTAAAGGACTATTTACTGCGTTTTCGAGCCAGTCTCTAAATCCGTCGTTATCGGCATCTGTATCTACGTAATCGGGCGCACTACCTCCATCTATGTTTGAGTAACCCGAAACGGCACCGCCATTGTTTACATCGTAAGCATCATCAATACCATCACCATCGGTATCCAGGCCTTTTGGTGCCACATATAAACTTGTGGGCAAGCCTTCAATATTGTCGATAATTCCATCGTTATCATTATCAATATCCAGGTAATTTGAAAGCCCGTCGAAATCGCGATCCTGATTAAACAATGTACTAATGGTTACAAAATCAGGATCATTCAAATCTGAAAGTCCATCTTTATCCGCATCAACAATTGCCCCGGTACCAATAACACCGTCATTTTCGCCATCAATAATGTAAAAAGCTGCTTCGTAAGTATCCGGAATTCCATCGGCATCCGAATCGAGATCAAGGTAATTGGGCTTACCATCTTTGTCTTTATCCTGAATAACCAGTGCAGTACCACCAGCGGCAGGGTCTAAAGTATCGATTAATCCGTTTCCGTTGGTATCTACAAATGCACCTGTACCAAATTTACCATCTTTATCAGGATCGTTATTGGGATTTCCGTTCGATTCTATGGCATCAACAATACCATCGTTATCCGAATCTACATCCAGGTAATTTGGAATACCATCGCGGTCAAAATCAGCGGTTCCTTCAACTGTATCTAAAATACCGTCATTGTCATCGTCAAGGTCAATACTATCGGGCACACCATCGCGGTCAGAATCGATGGTCAGATTAACTACATTAGAAATTACACTGGCGCAGGCATTATCTGATTGCGTTATCAATACCCGGTATTTGTACCCCTCCATGGTGCTGTTTACACCGGTAATGGTTAAGGTATTGGTTGTTGCCCCGCTATATAAACTGCCGTTGGTAATATTGCTAAAGCTTGTACCGTTATTGGTACTTACCTGCCACTGGTATTGGCTGGTACCTGTACCACCGCTTGTTACTACATTTAAGGTAACATTAGATAAAGCCCTTACATTTTGATTAACAGGCTGAGTTGTGATGGTACTTGCTGTACCCACTGTAATGATTACCGGTGTTGTAGCTACCGATTGGCAGGCAACCCCGTTTAAAGTTGATACCGTTGTTCTGCGGTATTGAGTAGTTTGGGTTAAAGCACCGGGGGCATAAGTTGCAGCATTTGCACCACCAATGATATTCCAGGTGGTACCGTTGGTAGAATTCTCCCAGATATAAGTTATTGTTCCTGCACCTGTTCCACCGGTGGTAGAACTGATTGGGGTTGGTGTTGTATTGGTACAGATAGTTTGGCTGGCAGCAATTGCTCCGGCGGTAACCGCACTCTGTATGTTTACATCAAAGGTAAATGTATTACCGCTACAGTTATCCAACACCGGTGTTACGGTATAACGAACGGTTGCAGTGGCAGCCGAGCTGTTAATCAGGGTTTGGCTAATGGGTGCACTAACAGCTGTTGTACCATTACTAAAACCACTAACATTGCTTCCGCTAATCAGACTCGCTGTCCAGGTATATTTTAAATTGGCAATACTGCTTGTAGGCGTTACAGAGAAAGTGCCATTGCTGCATAAGGTAGCCGGATTTGCAGCCGAAGCAGAAATATTTGGCCCGATAACTACTGTGATGGTAAAAGCAGTACCAGCACAACCTGCATTGGTTGGTGTAACGGTATAAACGGCAGTAGCCGTAGTAGTTCCGGTATTGGTTAAAGTTTGCGAAACAGAGCTGGCAGCAGTGCCAGATGTTCCACCGGTAACCGTACCACCTGATATCGTAGGGGCCGACCAGCTATAGGTGGTACCTGCCGGAGCATCTACAGGAGCAAAATTGAAAGAACCCGACACACACAAATTATAGCTCTGGTTGGCAATACTTGGCCTGGTAGTTACGCTGATTGTTACAGGCGTTGATGATGCCTCGTTACAGCCTCCACCTGTTACAATTGCCCTGAAGGAAGTTGTTACGTTAAGGTTGGTATAATTTAAAGTAGTTGAGGTAGTATTAGGCAAATAAGTACTCCAGGTAGTACCGTTATCGGTAGAATACTCCCACCTTACCGGGGTAGCTGTGGTACTGCCCAATGTTAAGGTTCCGTTACTGCCACTACAAACCGGCGAAGTACCGGTAATGGTTCCGGTAGAAGTAATGGTAATGGTATGAGTAGCCGTTTTAGGTGTACAACCTGCTGCCGTTGCAGTAATGATTGCCGTACCCGAAAACACCGGCGAAAAAGTAACCTCACCCGTTGTGGCATTAATTACCGCCTGCGAACTGGTAGTATTGATACTGTAAGTAATGCTGGTTGCGTTGGTTGCCGTTGCCGCATAGGTTTGTGTACCTGCTCCCTGACATCTGGTAGAAGCACTTCCGGCAGCAAATACCGGTGTACCTACCAGGCCATTTACCTGTATGGTTCCCGATGCTGATACGTTAGGGCTTCCACCTGTAGTGGTTACTGTATAAACCTGGGCACCGCTGGTTGTTGAACTTGGTGTTCCGGATATAGTAAGCACCTTGGTACTTGTATTATAACTGGAGGTAACACCGGCAGGCAAGCCCGTTACATTAACATTTGTTGCAGTACCGCCAATAGAATAGGTAATATTGGTAATGGCAGAGCCTATACAAATGTTTTGTGCATCGGTAGAAGCTGCAGATGTTAAAGAAATAGCTGTAATCGGTGTTGTACTGATCGTAACAGCATCATTTGCGGTGTTAGGATCGGTTTGTGTTCCGGTTATGGTAGCCGTGTTGCTATAATCACCAGAGGCATTTACCTTAGCTGTAATTACCAACGTAGCTGATGCATTTGACCCTAACGAACCCACGTTCCAGAGACCAGTTCCACTGGTATATGATGTTCCGGCAGATGCAGTGTGGCTTACGTAAGTATAGCCCGATTTCAGTAAATCGGTTACTGATACCCCAAGCGCAGTACCCACACCAATATTACTGGCAGTTACAGTAAATTTTACGGATCCGTTTACTGCAGGAGTCGAATTATCTACTGTTTTGGTAATTGCCCTGTCAACATTACATAAGGCTACGGTTACAGGCAAAGATTGTGCACTTGTACCACAACTTAGCCGTGAGGTAATGGTATATGTTCCTGATTCGGTTGGAGTGTAACTGCTTCCGGTAGCGCCAGCAATTGCAACTCCATTAAAGTACCATTGGAATGGCGCAACGCCCGAGGGGTCGGCTGTTAAAGTTGCACTACTACAAGTTGGTTGGGTTAGGGTTGGTTTCAATGCCTGCTCAGGCAAAGGTGTAATAAAATTTGACATTGAATAGCCACCACCAGTTTGCACCATGGCAATGTTCATTCTGGTAGCACTTGTAAAGGTTAATGCTGCCGGTGTACCGATGTTCGCATTGGTAAAATCGATAATATAATTCCCAGTGCTTCCCAGTTGTCGCCTTACGCCCACACCGGCAATAGATTCTAAATCGGTATTGGTATAATTGGTAGTCCCCCCGGTTGTGGTTAAAAATACCTTATCGGTTGCACTTTTAGTGGTGATATAGCCAAAATAGGGTAAATCGGTACCGGCACTGTTCCTGAATTTATAGGTTTTGGCCACCAAACTACCTCCGCAGGAAGTTACGGGTGCCAGTGTAAGCATATCTACCTCACAGCTCGTTGCTGTTCCAGAATAAGCTACTACATTTTTTGTTGATACTATTCTTGATGTACTGTACTGGCTTCCTGAAACACCGTTAACGATTGTCACAAAACTGCCCGCAGCAACTAAATTATAGGTGTTTGTTGAAGCCAAGGTACCATTAGCATTATAATTGGTTACCGTTAAAGTAGTATTGGCTTGTGTAGCCACAATTGTGGTCTGCTCTGCAGTAGAATTACCGGCACTTCTAATTACTAGATACTCGCTACCCAAAGAAGTAACCGGTGGTACCGGATTAAAAACGCCATCGCCGCAGCCTGCAGGTGCATCTAAATTAGAGCCCGAGTTCATCACTACCGGAGCCGAACTTTCTACTAATCCACCAATAGGCGTTTGAAAAATATAACTTTGCCCAACATTTAACGTCGTAATAGCTGTTCCGTTTAATTTAACGGTGGTATTATTCTCTATCGCCATCACACTATACGATACATTACTTAAGCCATCCCGGTAATAACCTACCCTGAAAGAAGTACCAATAGCCGCATCCCCAAAACTGTATAGTGCTGAATTTCCTTTAATATTGGCATCTGTATAGGCATCAGAAGCCACATTCCTGATATTTACCGTAATGGGATTATTACCTTCTACAATAATTCCACGATCGTTTAATATGGTATTTAAAGCATTGGCCGAAACTGTATTTGGATCACCCACGAAGCGGTAAACGGCAGGTGCTGTTGGTGTTGGTGTAAGCGTAGTAACCAGGGTACCATCACTTTTCTTTACTGCTACCGATGTTCCGGATGTATTGGTGGTAACCACCAATTCGTTGGCCTGGCTCCAGTATTGCCACGGAGCCGGGGCAATATAATGGGTTTTATAAGTTTGTGCTTTCGTTAAGCCAATGTTGGCAAGCAAAAACAACATTAAAAAAACTAAAAAGCGACTAAAACCGTTTAACAGTGGTTTAAAAAAACCAAAAGTTTTAGACAAAGAAAGGCACAAAGAATGAGAAGGTAAATTTTTATTCATACACGGGAGATGATCGTAATAATTGAAAGAGCGCTGTTGCAATAAATTTATTTCGTGCTATTTCACTTCCCCCATACTTACGAAATCTTAAAACCTGTGGTTTTAAGAATACAATAAATTTTTACTAATTACTTCAATCAGCTGCAAAGATATATTATTAAGTATCACGTTTTTTACCTTAACAACGAAAATCGTACAATTAATTCTACAAAAAATATATATTTTGATTTTTATCAAAAAAAACATCGTCTTGGTGCGCCTAATTGAATGTTTTAAACTTTTCCCATTTCACAATTATTGATCTGGATCAATTACTCACTCACAACCTACAGCTATATAACGATTTAGCGGCATTTATACCAGAGCTTAAATCAGGTAGAATTTAAATATGTAACCTTAAATAGCGGAGAAATCGCAACCCGTTCATCAACATTACCGGATTGTAGCTGTAGAAAGTAAGGCAATACACGATTTCGTGTATAACGATTCCAAAATTTGTATCAAAATTGTACAGCAGGGTTTACAATAATTTGTATGTGTACGAGACCTGACAGCTCTTGAATAAGGTTAATTGATCTTCAATACTAAAAAAAACAAACAAAAGCTAAGCCAAACTTTTACCTGTTTTAGCATGTTCTTCTTTAACTAAATGCGAAGATCATGGATACAGAAAAGAAAGACAACAAACTGGAAAATAAGAAAAATACGAAAGGAACTTCAAAAGAAAAAGCATCTTTTGATCAAAATGGAGCAGGCTCGTCGGATAAATTTGGACAGGCAGGCTCCACTCACAACGAATCGGGAGAGAGCGGATTGGGTACCAAAAACAAAAACAGGGAAAGATAAAAAGAGTATTTTACTCTTTTTATCTTTCGTAAATGCTCATTTTTTCGGCAAGTTCGATAATGCTCTTTATTTTCAGTTTCTGGAAAAGCCTCAATTTATATGTACTTACAGTACCCATTTGAAGATTTAACTGATTAGAGATCTCCAATACACCAATACCTTTGGTTAAAAGTTCTGCTACTTCAAGCTCCCTGCCCGAAAGTTTGGTAAAAGGATTATCGGCATCGTTACCCAATATGCTATTGAACATATTTTCTTTAACGTTTCTGCTCGAATAACGGCTACCCGCCAAAATTGTGGTAATTGCAATTACAATTTCTGATTCTTCGGCATTTTTAGTTAAGTAACCTGATGCACCCGATTTCAAATATGGAACCGCATAAATATTCTCATTTAATGAAGAAAATACCAGGATTTTTGCATTTGGCTGAACCAATTTAAGTTGATCGATTACCTTAAGATTGTTTCCACCTGGTAAGTTTACATCAATGATAATTAAACTCGGCGATTTCTCTGCTTCAACAAGTGCTTGCTCAAGCGTTGATGCATGGATAATTTCGACACCTGGCCAAAAGTCTGATATTAAACCTTTTAAGCCACGACGAATGATCTCATGATCGTCGGCGATAAGCACAGTGAAGCCGCTAACAGCATTTTTTGTTTTCATTGTTTTTATAATATTCTGCAAGTTAATAAAAAGTTATTTTTTTGTACGCTAATGTAAGTTATTTTTTGTCCAAAAGTGTAAATATTATTATACACAATCAAGTTATTTTGTTTAAAACACCCTTGGAGTTGCCAATCTGATGTTTTGCCTGATAAATGAATAAGCAATAGAAATCTCGTGAGTGCCGCTGCTATAGCCCTGCAGGGGCCCAATTGAGAAATCGTAGCCATAACCTAACCTGATTTTTTCGGAAGGAAAGAGCTGTATCGCCGCAACGGCAGAGTTGCGTGGCGTAAGATCTTTCTGCAGGTAACTTTTATCATACAATTTTACTCCTGTGCGGTAAGAACCACCTATCCAGATAAAATCTTTAATCATTAAAAATGCATTTAAGTCTAAGCTGGTTGGTCCGCCACGATCGTCTTTCAACAAAAATGATGGCTTAAGCTGAAAATTTTCTGAAAGTGGAAACAGGGCGCCTGCGGTTAAATAGTAATGCGGTTTGGGTTGTGGAATAAAAGCATAGCGATCAATATCGATATAGGTAGCAATCAGGTTATCGACCGAGAAGCCTGCATAATATTTATCGTTGGCAAAATACAATCCTGCCCTGGCATCGGGCACAATGGTGCTCTGCATGCCTACCGGTTGGTTAGGCTCGGGATTGTTGGGATTAAGCATCGAACCATCTATGCCCAGCTGTGCCATTCCCACGCCAAAGCCTAAAGCCAGGCGCGAACTGCCATCATCGTTCAGCCTGATACGGTACGCATAGTTAGCATAAATACTCAGGTTGTTTTGCGCACCCAGTTTATCGCTTGCTATTTGCAAGGCCAAACCCACATTGCCACTGTTGGCAATGGCATCGACCGCCAGCGACATGCTTCTTGGTGCACCGGTAATACCCGTCCACTGGCTACGGTAAAAGCTATGTACGTTTAATACTTCTTTATAACCTGCATAGGCCGGATTAATGTAAATGCCGTTGAACATGTACTGACTGTACTGGGCATCCTGCTGCGCAGATACGGGCTGCGAAAGCAACATGAACGAACCTGCTATTAGCCAAATTAATTTCTTCATCATTTCAGTTTCGTATTAGTTCTTAAATGCCCTGATTAATGTAATGTAACCTTTAAACACTTTTAGTTCGCTGCTGCCCGATTTACGTACACGTAATAAATAGTAGTAGGTACCTTCGTTCAGCCCCTCCCCCGTCCAGTTGTTCTGGTAACCTTTGGCGCGGTAAACTTCGTTACCCCACCGGTTTACAATAGTCAGTTCGTTTTCGGCAAAATTGGCCAGTCCGTTTATTTCGAAAGTATCGTTAATACCATCGCCGTTTGGTGTAAACAGGTTCGGAATAAGCAAATCATCGCCCGAAATGGTTGCAGCATCGGCCAGTACGGTGTTATTATTTGGTACCGGATCGGGCTGATCGGCTTTTACTGTTGCACTATTATTTAATATACCTGTTGCCAGTGTACGTGATTTGAAGGTTAAGGTTGCCGACTGGTTTAAATCAAGATTACCAACCAGCCATACAAAATCGCGCATTGTAGTACTATAAGTGGTAGTTCCCAAGGTTACTGTAATCTCTTTTGGCGCATCGATAAGCGTTGTTAATCTATCGGTAACAGTAACACCGGTAGCCTTATTTGCTCCTTTATTGGTTACCGTAATTTTATAAGTTACATCAGAACCAGTCCTGATTTCGCCTTTGGTCATCAGTTCTTTGGTAATTACCAGATCGGCCGATTTATCTACATCCATAATTACCTCAGGTTTAATCACGGTTCCGTTTGGAGCAGTCATTGTGGCTACGTTTTTAATGGTATTGTAGCTATTTACATCTGGTGCAACTTTAGCATCGAAGGTTAGCACTGTGCTCGAATTAGGCTGCATATTGATGGTCCATTTCAGGCTGTTGCCTGTTACCGTTCCATAACCCGACACCGAACCCGGTACGTAGGTTAAACCTGCCGGAAGCTCATCGGTAATGGTTACGCCGTTTAATGCCGAACCACCGGTATTGCGCACCTGTAAGGCATAAGTTACTATTTCGTTCGCCTGTGCCTTACCATCTTTATTGCCTTTGTTATCGGCTACCGATTTACTGCCTTCTAACTTACCTTCGGTAGGAATGGCAACAGCCGGATTTAATGGCGACGCGATATTGGCCGGATCAACCACTGTTGCAATGTTATTGATGTTTAAAACACCTGAAGGAAGGGCTGCATCAACAGTCACTTTGAAAGTTACCACCACCTGTCCGTTTGCGGGTATACTTAGGTTGGTCCACGTTAATACGTTGCCTGCCAATACAGCACCTTTATCGGCAGTTGCATTTACATAAGTGGTATTGGCCGGTATCTGATCGGTAATTTTAACACCGGTTCGGCTTGTAGTACCGTTATTGCGCACCACAATGCTGTAGGTTAATACTTCGTTAGGTTCAGCCTTGCCATTGCTGCTGGCATCAGTAACTGTTTTGGTACTCGCAATGCGCGGCAATTCTAAAACTGTCGGACTGTCGTTATCTTCAGCCGTGCCCGAAACATCGGTAACCTTATTCCCTGCCGGAGTACTTGCCGTAAGCGTGGCAGTATTGCTTACCGAACTTGCATTTTTCTCGGTCTGAGTAATGGTGTACACTACAGTTGCTACAGCAGTTTCGCCAGGTGCAATACTTGCCGGTGCGAAAGTAACTGCTGAAGCGATTTTAGCATCAACCAAACTGAAGTTGCTTAAGGTAACATTACCGGTATTTTTCGCGGTGAATGTATAGGCAACCGTATTGCCATCAGCACTTAAGGCTCCTGTTTTAACCAAAGTTAAACCCGGGGCTTCAGGAATAATGTAAACTGTCGGATCATCTGGAGCTATAGTTTTAGGATTATCAGACAGTTTGGCCAGCTTGTTACCAACGCCATAATTAGCTGTTAAACTGGCCTGGTTTACAAATTTTCCGTAATCGATTTCAGGCTGGGTTAAAGTATGTCGCGCTAAAATCATAGCTGTTTCTGCTGGTTCTAATTTGGCAATAACCGCAGGTGTAATGCTACCCGCATCGGCACCCGGATCGGTTACTACGATATTGGTTAAAGTGATGTTACCGGTATTGGTTACCTGGATGCTGTACTCAATTACCTTAATTACACCCGCACCACTGGCTACCAATTTGGTAAACCTTACAGATGGATCGGCAACAATCGGCGAGAAAGTAGCATCATCGGCAGCAGGTGTAGCAGGATTATCAGATACTTTGGTTAAGGTATTTCCCTGCGGATCTTTAGCCGTTGCATTTACCTGATTATTGAAACCACCTGCATTTACATCACTTTGTTTTACCGTATGTTTAGCACTAATGCTAACCGTTTCGCCCGGTAATACGCGGGTGATATTAGCAGGTGTTAAACTTCCGGCATCGGCATTTGCATCTGTTAAAGCAATATCGGTTAAGGTTACATTACCTGTATTTTTGAAAGTAATGTTATAATTAATTACGTCGCCGGCTTTGGTTGCTGTATTTGTGGCCGATTTGGTTAAAGTATAAGCAGGAGAAGGAACCAGTTTCGTTACAGTCGGATCCTTAGGCGTGCTAGTAGCCGGATCATCTGATAACTGGTTAATCGTATTTCCTTTACTATCGGTAACTTTTACAGTAGCCTGGTTGGTGAAGCTACCTGAATTGACCTCACTTTGTGTTAGGGTATGTTTAGCCACGGCATTAATACTTGCTCCCGGAGCCAACGTTGCAATGCTTGCCGGCTGTATGCTACCTGCATTTGCTGCTGCATCGCTCAATACCAGATTACTTAATGTAGTGCTACCGGTATTGGTAATGGTGAAGGTATAATCGATTGATTCGCCTGCCTTGGTACCTACTGAACTGGCAACTTTGGTAAAGGTAAACGATGGACTACTCAGCACCGGTGTTTCAGTAGGCGTATCGTTACTTCTTCCGCTACCCGAAATATCGGTTACGGTA
Source organism: Sphingobacteriaceae bacterium (assembly GCA_965284455.1). GTDB lineage: Bacteria > Bacteroidota > Bacteroidia > Sphingobacteriales > Sphingobacteriaceae > Pedobacter. The sequence goes on along the minus strand of OZ260086.1, from coordinate 876,328 downwards.
TTACCAGCAGGTGTTTTTGCGGTTACCGAGGCCGTATTGCTTACTTTTCCGGCATCTTTATCACTTTGTGTAAGGGTATAAACTTCATTATAGGTTAAACTTGCACCCGCCGCCAAAGTGCCAGGTAAGGTTTTGGCAAGGGCCATTTTACTATCTACCAGTACAATATCATTGATGGTTACATCGCCGGTATTGGTAACGGTAAAAGTGTAGGTAATCTGGTTTCCATCAGCACTTAAGCTACCCGTTTTAACCAGTGCGATACCACCTTTTAACAATGGCGTAGTTACCGAAGATTGGTTATTGGTATTTTCAGGATCGTTTGTTCCCGCAGGTGCGGTTAAAGATACCTGATTAACCAATGACGGACCTGAATAGCCTGCTGCTACCTTTCCATTCACCACTAAACTTACTTCATCACCTGTCAATAAATCAGCCGATAAGGTAAAGGTATTTGCAATTGCACTGTAAATGCCACCCGTTGCCGTGTAGGTAATATTTTCAAGTCCGGCCGGAAGGTTTTCTGTTACACCTATCGATTTGCCACTTAAAACGGTAGCCGGGCCATTGTTTTTGATTTTAATGGTATAGCTGATATTTCCGTTGGTTTCTACACCGCTAACATTGGCTGTTTTGCTGATCTGAAGATCGCTGCTCCAATCCGGAATGGTAACCACAACTTTAGCTGTAGAAGTCTTGGTTGCATCCAGTTTATCGGCGATGGTATAGCTTAGGTTATACACTCCTGGAAGTGTTTTAGCCGCAACATTCACTTTTCCGCTGGTAACGTCGATGTTGATATTCGGGTTATCAGTTAAATTTTGGGTGATTGATACGGTTCCGGTTGTAGCGGTCGAAACTGCATTGTAAAGGTCGTTCACTAAAATATCGGAAACTGCAGTACCTCCTGTAAATCCATTAGCTGTACCTGCATCGTCTTTCGCCAATATCGCTCCTGTACCAACAGTAATGGTTACCGTAGCTGTTTTGGTTTGGCCAGGGTTCAGCTTATCTTCGATCTGATAAACCAAAGTATAAGTTCCTGCAGGTGTGTTTGGTGCTACATTCACTTTTCCTGTGGTCACATCTAAACTTACATTAGGATTGCTGCTCGAAACCTGGGTTAATTTAACATCAGCCAGGGTTGCAGGGTTACCGTTATAAGTATCGTTTACCAGTACATTTTCTACTGCCGTGCCTCCGGTAAAGCCGTTTGCATTTCCAGCATCGTTTGTAGCAAGCATCACTGGTGCAGTAACTGTAATGGTTACGGTAGCTTGCTTGGTTTGACCAGGATTCTGTTTATCTTCGATCTGATAAACCAAAGTATAAGTTCCTGCAGGCGTGTGTGGTGCTACATTCACTTTTCCTGTGGTCACATCTAAACTTACATTAGGGTTACTGCTCGAAACCTGGGTTAATTTAACATCAGCCAAAGTTGCAGGGTTACCGTTATAAGTATCGTTTACCAGTACATTTTCTACTGCAGTGCCTCCGGTAAAGCCGTTTGCATTTCCAGCATCGTTTGTAGCAAGCATCGCTGGTGCGGTAACAGTAATGGTTACGGTAGCTGTTTTAGTTTGACCAGGGTTCAGTTTGTCTTCGATCTGATAAACCAAAGTATAAGTTCCTGCAGGCGTGTTTGGTGCTACATTCACTTTTCCTGTGGTCACATCTAAACTTACATTAGGATTGCTGCTCGAAACCTGGGTTAATTTAACATCAGCCAAAGTTGCAGGGTTACCGTTATAAGTATCGTTTACCAGTACATTTTCTACTGCCGTGCCTCCGGTAAAGCCATTTGCATTTCCAGCATCGTTTGTAGCAAGCATCGCTGGTGCGGTAACAGTAATGGTTACGGTAGCTGTTTTAGTTTGACCAGGGTTCAGTTTGTCTTCGATCTGATAAACCAAAGTATAAGTTCCTGCAGGCGTGTTTGGTGCTACATTCACTTTTCCTGTGGTCACATCTAAACTTACATTAGGATTGCTGCTCGAAACCTGGGTTAATTTAACATCAGCCAAAGTTGCAGGGTTACCGTTATAAGTATCGTTTACCAGTACATTTTCTACTGCCGTGCCTCCGGTAAAGCCATTTGCATTTCCAGCATCGTTTGTAGCAACTATCGCTGGTGCAGTGACTGTAATGGTTACGGTAGCTTGCCTGGTTTGAGCAGGATCTAATTTATCTGCAATTTCGTAAACTATCGTGTAAACGCCTGCCGGAGTATTAGGTTTAACATTAACCTCGCCGGTTGTTGTATTAAGTGTAACGTTCGGATTGGTTGTCGAAACCTGACTAAGCGTCACATCATTTAATCTATGGGCTGCAGTTGTTCCATTATAAGTATCATTTGCCAATACGTTCGCCACTGGGGTCCCTCCTACTAAACCATTAACACTTCCTGCATCATCTTTGGCAGTAAGCGTTCCAGAAGCAACCGTTACTTTTACCGTAGCGGTCGAAGTTTTGCTTGCATCCAGTTTATCTGTTATGGTATACGTTAAGGTATAAACACCAGCCGGGGTGTTTGCTGCTACGCTTACTGCGCCTGTTGCAGGATCAAGCGTTACTTTTCCATTGCTGTCGTTAGTGCCATTGGTGATGGTTACATCTGCTAAAGTTGGAGCAGTTGTGGTACCATTATAATTGTCGTTCGCTAAAACATTCGCAACCGCTGTTCCGCCAGTTACCGAGTTTGCCGAACCAGCATCATCTTTGGCCAATATTGCACCTGAAGCTACTGTTACTTTTACGGTTGCAGTAGAAGTTTTGGTTGCATCCAGTTTATCGGTGATGGTATAAGTTAAGGTATAAACACCAGCCGGGGTATTCGCTGCTACGCTCACGGCTCCTGTTGCAGGATCAAGCATTACTTTTCCGTTGCTGTCGTTGGTACCATTGGTGATGGTTACATCTGCCAAAGTTGGAGCAGTTGTGGTACCATTATAATTGTCGTTCGCTAAAACATTCGCAACCGCTGTTCCGCCAGTTACCGAGTTTGCCGAACCTGCATCATCTTTAGCTAAGATCGCGCCTGAAGCTACCGTTACTTTTACCGTAGCGGTAGAAGTTTTGGTTGCATCCAGTTTATCGGTGATGGTATACGTTAAGGTATAAACACCAGCCGGAGTGTTTGCTGCTACGCTTACTGCGCCTGTTGCAGGATCAAGCATTACTTTTCCGTTGCTGTCGTTGGTACCATTGGTAATGGTTACATCTGCCAAAGTTGGTGCAGTTGCAGTACCATTGTAAGTATCGTTTGAAAGTACATTCGCCACTGCTGTTCCACCCGTTACCGAGTTGGCTGAACCAGCATCATCTTTCGCCAATATCGCACCCGAAGCTATCGTTACTTTTACGGTTGCAGTTGAAGTTTTCGTGGCATCCAGTTTATCGGTAATGGTATACGTTAAGGTATAAACACCAGCCGGGGTGTTTGCTGCAACGCTTACCGCTCCTGTTGCAGGATCGAGTGTTACTTTTCCATTGCTATCGTTAGTACCATTGGTAATGGTTACATCTGCCAAAGTTGGTGCAGTTGCAGTACCATTGTAAGTATCGTTTGAAAGTACATTCGCCACTGCTGTTCCACCCGTTACCGAGTTGGCTGAACCAGCATCATCTTTCGCCAATATTGCACCTGAAGCTACCGTTACTTTTACCGTAGCGGTAGAAGTTTTGGTTGCATCCAGTTTATCGGTGATGGTATACGTTAAGGTATAAACACCAGCCGGAGTGTTTGCTGCTACGCTTACTGCGCCTGTTGCAGGATCAAGCGTTACTTTTCCGTTGCTGTCGTTGGTACCATTGGTAATGGTTACATCTGCCAAAGTTGGTGCAGTTGCAGTACCATTGTAAGTATCGTTTGAAAGTACATTCGCCACTGCTGTTCCACCCGTTACCGAGTTGGCTGAACCAGCATCATCTTTCGCCAATATCGCACCCGAAGCTATCGTTACTTTTACGGTTGCGGTTGAAGTTTTCGTGGCATCCAGTTTATCGGTAATGGTATAAGTTAAGGTATAAACACCAGTCGGGGTGTTTGCTGCAACGCTTACCGCTCCTGTTGCAGGATCGAGTGTTACTTTTCCATTGCTATCGTTAGTACCATTGGTGATGGTTACATCTGCCAAAGTTGGTGCAGTTGCAGTACCATTGTAAGTATCGTTTGAAAGTACATTCGCCACTGCTGTTCCACCCGTTACCGAGTTGGCTGAACCAGCATCATCTTTCGCCAATATTGCACCTGAAGCTACCGTTACTTTTACCGTAGCGGTAGAAGTTTTGGTTACATCCAGTTTATCGGTGATGGTATACGTTAAGGTATAAACACCAGCCGGAGTGTTTGCTGCTACGCTTACTGCGCCTGTTGCAGGATCAAGCGTTACTTTTCCGTTGCTGTCGTTGGTACCATTGGTAATGGTTACATCTGCCAAAGTTGGTGCAGTTGCAGTACCATTGTAAGTATCGTTTGAAAGTACATTCGCCACTGCTGTTCCACCCGTTACCGAGTTGGCTGAACCAGCATCATCTTTCGCCAATATTGCACCTGAAGCTACCGTTACTTTTACCGTAGCGGTAGAAGTTTTGGTTACATCCAGTTTATCGGTGATGGTATAAGTTAAGGTATAAACGCCAGCCGGGGTATTCGCTGCAACGCTCACTGCACCTATTGAAGGATCAAGCGTTACTTTTCCATTGCTGTCGTTAGTGCCATTGGTGATGGTTACATCTGCTAAAGTTGGAGCAGTTGTGGTACCATTATAATTGTCGTTCGCTAAAACATTCGCAACCGCTGTTCCGCCAGTTACCGAGTTTGCCGAACCAGCATCATCTTTGGCCAATATTGCACCTGAAGCTACTGTTACTTTTACGGTTGCAGTAGAAGTTTTGGTTGCATCCAGTTTATCGGTGATGGTATAAGTTAAGGTATAAACACCAGCCGGGGTATTCGCTGCTACGCTCACGGCTCCTGTTGCAGGATCAAGCATTACTTTTCCGTTGCTGTCGTTGGTACCATTGGTGATGGTTACATCTGCCAAAGTTGGAGCAGTTGTGGTACCATTATAATTGTCGTTCGCTAAAACATTCGCAACCGCTGTTCCGCCAGTTACCGAGTTTGCCGAACCTGCATCATCTTTAGCTAAGATCGCGCCTGAAGCTACCGTTACTTTTACCGTAGCGGTAGAAGTTTTGGTTGCATCCAGTTTATCGGTGATGGTATACGTTAAGGTATAAACACCAGCCGGAGTGTTTGCTGCTACGCTCACGGCTCCTGTTGCAGGATCAAGCATTACTTTTCCGTTGCTGTCGTTGGTACCATTGGTGATGGTTACATCTGCCAAAGTTGGAGCAGTTGTGGTACCATTATAATTGTCGTTCGCTAAAACATTCGCAACCGCTGTTCCGCCAGTTACCGAGTTTGCCGAACCTGCATCATCTTTAGCTAAGATCGCGCCTGAAGCTACCGTTACTTTTACCGTAGCGGTAGAAGTTTTGGTTGCATCCAGTTTATCGGTGATGGTATACGTTAAGGTATAAACACCAGCCGGAGTGTTTGCTGCTACGCTTACTGCGCCTGTTGCAGGATCAAGCATTACTTTTCCGTTGCTGTCGTTGGTACCATTGGTAATGGTTACATCTGCCAAAGTTGGTGCAGTTGCAGTACCATTGTAAGTATCGTTTGAAAGTACATTCGCCACTGCTGTTCCACCCGTTACCGAGTTGGCTGAACCAGCATCATCTTTCGCCAATATCGCACCCGAAGCTATCGTTACTTTTACGGTTGCAGTTGAAGTTTTCGTGGCATCCAGTTTATCGGTAATGGTATACGTTAAGGTATAAACACCAGCCGGAGTGTTTGCTGCTACGCTTACTGCGCCTGTTGCAGGATCAAGCGTTACTTTTCCATTGCTGTCGTTGGTACCATTGGTAATGGTTACATCTGCCAAAGTTGGTGCAGTTGCAGTACCATTGTAAGTATCGTTTGAAAGTACATTCGCCACTGCTGTTCCACCCGTTACCGAGTTGGCTGAACCAGCATCATCTTTCGCCAATATTGCACCTGAAGCTACCGTTACTTTTACCGTAGCGGTAGAAGTTTTGGTTGCATCCAGTTTATCTGTTATGGTATAAGTTAAGGTATAAACACCAGCCGGGGTATTCGCTGCTACGCTCACGGCTCCTGTTGCAGGATCAAGCATTACTTTTCCGTTGCTGTCGTTGGTACCATTGGTGATGGTTACATCTGCCAAAGTTGGAGCAGTTGTGGTACCATTATAATTGTCGTTCGCTAAAACATTCGCAACCGCTGTTCCGCCAGTTACCGAGTTTGCCGAACCTGCATCATCTTTAGCTAAGATCGCGCCTGAAGCTACCGTTACTTTTACCGTAGCGGTAGAAGTTTTGGTTGCATCCAGTTTATCGGTGATGGTATACGTTAAGGTATAAACACCAGCCGGAGTGTTTGCTGCTACGCTTACTGCGCCTGTTGCAGGATCAAGCATTACTTTTCCGTTGCTGTCGTTGGTACCATTGGTAATGGTTACATCTGCCAAAGTTGGTGCAGTTGCAGTACCATTGTAAGTATCGTTTGAAAGTACATTCGCCACTGCTGTTCCACCCGTTACCGAGTTGGCTGAACCAGCATCATCTTTCGCCAATATCGCACCCGAAGCTATCGTTACTTTTACGGTTGCAGTTGAAGTTTTCGTGGCATCCAGTTTATCGGTAATGGTATACGTTAAGGTATAAACACCAGCCGGGGTGTTTGCTGCAACGCTTACCGCTCCTGTTGCAGGATCGAGTGTTACTTTTCCATTGCTATCGTTAGTACCATTGGTAATGGTTACATCTGCCAAAGTTGGTGCAGTTGCAGTACCATTGTAAGTATCGTTTGAAAGTACATTCGCCACTGCTGTTCCACCCGTTACCGAGTTGGCTGAACCAGCATCATCTTTCGCCAATATTGCACCTGAAGCTACCGTTACTTTTACCGTAGCGGTAGAAGTTTTGGTTGCATCCAGTTTATCGGTGATGGTATACGTTAAGGTATAAACACCAGCCGGAGTGTTTGCTGCTACGCTTACTGCGCCTGTTGCAGGATCAAGCGTTACTTTTCCGTTGCTGTCGTTGGTACCATTGGTAATGGTTACATCTGCCAAAGTTGGTGCAGTTGCAGTACCATTGTAAGTATCGTTTGAAAGTACATTCGCCACTGCTGTTCCACCCGTTACCGAGTTGGCTGAACCAGCATCATCTTTCGCCAATATCGCACCCGAAGCTATCGTTACTTTTACGGTTGCGGTTGAAGTTTTCGTGGCATCCAGTTTATCGGTAATGGTATAAGTTAAGGTATAAACACCAGTCGGGGTGTTTGCTGCAACGCTTACCGCTCCTGTTGCAGGATCGAGTGTTACTTTTCCATTGCTATCGTTAGTACCATTGGTGATGGTTACATCTGCCAAAGTTGGTGCAGTTGCAGTACCATTGTAAGTATCGTTTGAAAGTACATTCGCCACTGCTGTTCCACCCGTTACCGAGTTGGCTGAACCAGCATCATCTTTCGCCAATATCGCACCCGAAGCTATCGTTACTTTTACGGTTGCGGTTGAAGTTTTCGTGGCATCCAGTTTATCGGTAATGGTATAAGTTAAGGTATAAACACCAGCCGGGGTGTTTGCTGCAACGCTTACCGCTCCTGTTGCAGGATCGAGTGTTACTTTTCCATTGCTATCGTTAGTACCATTGGTGATGGTTACATCTGCCAAAGTTGGTGCAGTTGCAGTACCATTGTAAGTATCGTTTGAAAGTACATTCGCCACTGCTGTTCCACCCGTTACCGAGTTGGCTGAACCAGCATCATCTTTCGCCAATATTGCACCTGAAGCTACCGTTACTTTTACCGTAGCGGTAGAAGTTTTGGTTACATCCAGTTTATCGGTGATGGTATACGTTAAGGTATAAACACCAGCCGGAGTGTTTGCTGCTACGCTTACTGCGCCTGTTGCAGGATCAAGCGTTACTTTTCCGTTGCTGTCGTTGGTACCATTGGTAATGGTTACATCTGCCAAAGTTGGTGCAGTTGCAGTACCATTGTAAGTATCGTTTGAAAGTACATTCGCCACTGCTGTTCCACCCGTTACCGAGTTGGCTGAACCAGCATCATCTTTCGCCAATATTGCACCTGAAGCTACCGTTACTTTTACCGTAGCGGTAGAAGTTTTGGTTACATCCAGTTTATCGGTGATGGTATAAGTTAAGGTATAAACGCCAGCCGGGGTATTCGCTGCAACGCTCACTGCACCTATTGAAGGATCAAGCGTTACTTTTCCATTGCTGTCGTTAGTGCCATTGGTGATGGTTACATCTGCTAAAGTTGGAGCAGTTGTGGTACCATTATAATTGTCGTTCGCTAAAACATTCGCAACCGCTGTTCCGCCAGTTACCGAGTTTGCCGAACCAGCATCATCTTTGGCCAATATTGCACCTGAAGCTACTGTTACTTTTACGGTTGCAGTAGAAGTTTTGGTTGCATCCAGTTTATCGGTGATGGTATAAGTTAAGGTATAAACACCAGCCGGGGTATTCGCTGCTACGCTCACGGCTCCTGTTGCAGGATCAAGCATTACTTTTCCGTTGCTGTCGTTGGTACCATTGGTGATGGTTACATCTGCCAAAGTTGGAGCAGTTGTGGTACCATTATAATTGTCGTTCGCTAAAACATTCGCAACCGCTGTTCCGCCAGTTACCGAGTTTGCCGAACCTGCATCATCTTTAGCTAAGATCGCGCCTGAAGCTACCGTTACTTTTACCGTAGCGGTAGAAGTTTTGGTTGCATCCAGTTTATCGGTGATGGTATACGTTAAGGTATAAACACCAGCCGGAGTGTTTGCTGCTACGCTTACTGCGCCTGTTGCAGGATCAAGCATTACTTTTCCGTTGCTGTCGTTAGTGCCATTGGTAATGGTTACATTGGCAAGATTCGCCTGTGCGCCATTATTATAAGTATCATTGCCTAAAACATTTGTGACTGCTGTTCCACCTGTTACAGAATTAGCCGTTCCGTTGTCGTTTACAGCTATTATCGCACCATTTACCAAATGAACTGTAACTGTTGCCTGTTTTACATTTCCAGGGTTTGCTTTGTCCTCAATCTGATAAACCAAAGTATAATCTCCCACAGGTGTGTTTGGAAGCACTTTCACCTCTCCAGTAGCAGGATCGATTGAAATATTTGGATGACTGGTCGATATCTGGGTAATGGTTACATTCGTTAAGGTAGCCGAATTTCCATTCAGCTTATCGTTCACCAAAACATTAGCTACTGCAACGCCGCCACTTACTGCGTTCAATGTACCTTCATCGTCAGCAGCATAAACACCTGTAGCAGTTACTGTCGGAGTATCGTTGGTTGCTGTTGTACCAGAAACATCAGTTACATTGCCATTTAAAGGATTTTCACCGGTAACTGTTGCGGTATTGCTTACCGAACCCGCTGCTTTTTCTGCTGCTGTGATTGTGTAGCTTGCATTGGCAGTTGTACTGGCTCCCGGAGCTAAAGTTGTTGCGGCTAATGTAATCGGCCCGGTAAGCTTACTATCGGTTATCACCAGATTATTAAGCGTAACGTTACCTGTATTTTTAACCGTAAACACATAAGCAATGGTATTTCCATTCAGATTAAGTGTACCGCTTTTAACTAAAGTAATGGCTGGCGAAAGCGTAATATTAACATCCGCAGTTGCTGTTTTAGCCGTCGGCAACTCTGTAGTCTGAACACTTGCTGTGTTGGTAATTTTTCCAGAATTATTAACTGGTTTACCATTGTTATTTAAATCAGTCTGAACAATATTATAAGATCCGCTGTAAGTCCAGGTCTCCCCTTTGTCCAGAATATTATCCGCATTTCCTGTTTTAACCGGATTGCTTAAAGTTCCACCCAATAATGGGTCGCTAACAACCACATTGGTTTGATTTGCATTTCCGGTATTGGCTACTGTTACCGTGTAATTAATTGTATTTCCTGCCTGATTAACAGTCGATATGTCCGCTACCTTAGCAATCGAAATCGATGAACAAACCGGAACGTTTACGGTAACGGTAAATTGGTTTCCAACGCAGGCACCAGCTACCGTTGCTTTCGGCGTTACGGTGTAGGTTATGGTTTGTGCTGCATTGCTGGTATTAATTAAAGTTTGATTAATGGTATTCCCTGAGCCATTTGCAGTTCCGGTTACGTTGCTGTTTGAACCAACAGTCCAGGTAAACGATGCCGGCACAGCATTTCCGCCATTAGCTGTATTATCAACATTTGCAGTTTGAAGGTTATAACTGAAACTACCTGTACAATCAACTGTTTTGGTATCATTAAAGCCTTTTGGGGTTTGGTAAATAGTTACCGTAATCTGAGCACGGCTTGCACTCTCACAGCTGTTTGCGGTTTGACTGGCATAATAAGTCCCATTCGTTAAAGCAGTAGTCGAAGTCAAAGCAGTTCCGCCGGTGGCCTGGGTATACCATTTAACTGAGGTTCCGGTTGCCACAAGGTTAGCTACGGTCGCATTCGCGATCTCGCAGAAAGTCTGGTTGCTGGCTGTTGGTGCTGGCGTTGCAGTTATCGTTACGGCAATCTGAGCACGGGTTGCACTCTCACAGCTGTTAGCAGTCTGACTTGCATAATAAGTGCCATTCGTTAAAGCAGTAGTCGAAGCCAAAGCGGTTCCGCCGGTAGCCTGGGTATACCATTTAACTGAGGTTCCTGTTGCCACAAGGTTAGCTACGGTTGCATTCGCGATCTCACAGAAAGTCTGGTTGCTTGCCGTTGGTGCTGGCGTTGCAGTTATCGTTACGGTAATTTGTGCACGGCTTGCACTCTCGCAGCTGTTTGCGGTTTGACTTGCATAATAAGTTCCATTCGTTAAAGCAGTGGTCGAAGCCAAAGCGGTTCCACCGGTAGCTTGTGTATACCATTTAACCGATGTTCCGGTTGCCACAAGGTTAGCTACGGTTGCATTCGCGATCTCGCAGAAAGTCTGGTTGCTCGCTGTTGGTGCTGGCGTTGCAGTTATCGCTACGGTAATCTGCGCACGGCTTGCACTCTCACAGCTGTTTAATGTCTGACTTGCATAATAAGTGCCATTCGTTAAAGCAGTGGTCGAAGCCAAAGCGGTTCCGCCGGTAGCCTGGGTATACCATTTAACTGAGGTTCCTGTTGCCACAAGGTTAGCTACGGTTGCATTCGCGATCTCACAGAAAGTCTGGTTGCTTGCCGTTGGTGCTGGCGTTGCAGTTATCGTTACGGTAATTTGTGCACGGCTTGCACTCTCGCAGCTGTTTGCGGTTTGACTTGCATAATAAGTTCCATTCGTTAAAGCAGTGGTCGAAGCCAAAGCGGTTCCACCGGTAGCTTGTGTATACCATTTGACCGATGTTCCGGTTGCCACAAGGTTAGCTACGGTTGCATTCGCGATCTCGCAGAAAGTCTGGTTGTTTGCAGTTGGTGCTGGCGTTGCAGTTATCGTTACGGTAATTTGTGCACGGCTTGCACTCTCACAGCTGTTTGCTGTCTGACTTGCATAATAAGTTCCGTTGGCTAAAGCAGTGGTCGAAGCCAAAGCGGTTCCACCGGTAGCTTGTGTATACCATTTAACCGATGTTCCGGTTGCAGTTAAATTAGCAACAGTTGCATTCGCGATCTCGCAGAAAGTCTGGTTATTTGCTGTTGGTGCTGGCGTTGCAGTTATCGTTACGGTAATTTGTGCACGGCTTGCACTCTCGCAGCTGTTTGCTGTTTGACTTGCATAATAAGTGCCATTCGTTAAAGCAGTAGTCGAAGCCAAAGCGGTTCCGCCTGTAGCTTGTGTATACCATTTAACTGATGTTCCGGTGGCCACTAAGTTAGCTACTGTAGCATTGGCGATTTCGCAGAAAGTTTGGTTGCTTGCGGTTGGTGCTGGTGTGGCAGTTCTAACCAATACATCAAAAGTAAAAGTAGCACCGGTACAACCATTATAGTTTGGTGTAACGGTATACCTAACTGTTGCATCGGCACCCGAAGTATTAGATAAAACCTGTGAAACAGGTGCAGAAACAGGTGTTGATTGGTTCGAAAAGCCAGTAGCTGTTCCGCTAACCAAAGCAGCTGTCCAGCTGTAAGTTGTACCGCTAACATTACTCCCAGGTGTTACGCTAAATGCCGAACCCGAGCAGGTAGTAGTACCTGATGCACTGGCAGTAAGCGTTGGTACTACATAAACTGTAATGGTAAATGCGTTACCCGAACATCCCGAATAAGTTGGGGTTACTGTATAAGCGGCGGTTTCTAGCGTAGTGCCCGAATTAGTCAGGGTTTGATTTACAGCCAGCTGACTTGTGCCTGCGGCTCCGCCTGTAATATCCGCCGAAGATGTTACCGGAGCTGACCAGGTATAGGTTGTTCCGTTAGGTACATCAACCGGGCTAAAATTAAAGCTACCCGTTTTGCAGATATAATAAGTTTGATTCGCAATTACCGGCCTTGGAGTTACCGTTACAGTTGCAGTTCCCGAAATGGCATTTGTACAGCCATTACCAGAAACTATGGCACGGTAAGTAGTGGTAACCGGAATATTGGTATAATTTAAGGTCGTAGTGGTATTGGCAATCGCAGTCCAGTTGATATTATCTGTTGATGATTCCCAACGTACTACGGTAGCCGGTGCACCTGTTAAATTTAAGGTTCCATTCGATCCTGAGCATACGGTGGCAGCTCCGGTGATGGTTCCGGTCGAGTTAATCGTAACAGTATGTGTTGCGGTTTTATTTCCGCACGGACTGGCCGCTACAGCTGTAATGGTTGCTGTGCCACTATAATTGGCCGACCAGGTTACACTACCGGTTGATGCATTAATAACACCTGAAGTAGCCGGGCTAATGCTATAAGTAATGCCGGTAGTATTACTTGCTGTGGCCGTATAACTTTGCACGGCAGCGCCCTGGCAACGTGTAGAAGTTGCACCTGCAGCAAATACCGGTGTTGTTGCAGCCGGACGAACCGTTAGCGATCCGTTAGCGGTAGTAATAGTTGTAGATGGTAAAGCGTAAGTTGCCGTTATGGTGTAATTGTATGTTCCAGCAGTTGAAACCGTACCACTATTAATGGTCAGAATGGTATTCCCGCCTGATGTAGTAGTGCCATAAGTTAAACCCGAAGCACCTAAACCTGTAACCAATACAACCGGCGTTCCGGTAATTAAATAAGTAATGGCCGTCGTGGTACCTCCAACACAAATCGATTGCGCATCTGTTCCCGCTGCCGATGTTAACACAATATCAACCGGGGTTACACTCGCCGAAGCTGTATTATTGGATGTTACCGGATCGCTTTGCGGACCAGTTACAGTTGCTGAATTGGTATAGTTACCCGAACTTTTTACAATAGCCTTTATAGTTAAGGTAAGGGTTTGGCCTGAAGCCATACTGCCAATCGACCACAAACCGGTTGTTGGATCGTAGCTTGTTCCGGCAGTAGTTGTATTCGAAACATAAGTATATCCCGAAGGAAGGATATCTGTTGCCGAAACCCCAATTGCATTACCTGTACCCGAAACCGCTCCCGAAGCTACATCCGAGTTTTTTACGGTAATGGTAAAATTAACCGTCGCACCTTTTGCTGGCGAAGCATTGTCAACGGTTTTATTCAGTACCAGATCAATATTACATAAAGCAATCGTTACCGGTAGCGACTGCGAGCTAACACCGCAATCCAGCATCGAAGTAATCGTATACGAGCCCGATACTGCTGCTCGATAAGTTGATGAAGTTGCACCTGCGATAGCTACCCCGTTAAAATACCATTGGTAAGGAGCAGTGCTATTCGGATCGGCACTTAATAATGCTGAAGCACAGTCTGATTGTAAATAAGTTGGTTTACCAGCTTTCTCCGGAAATGGAGAAAGAAAGTTCGACATCGAAAAGCCACCACCCGATTGTACCATGGCTACAGTAAGCCTGCTGTTACTCGTGATGAAAAACGAGTTTGGATTACCAATATTTGCGTTATCAAAATCTACTGCATACGCCCCTGTACTTCCCAGCTGCCTGCGCGTACCCACCCCCGAAATGGTTTCAATATCTGTATTCGTAAAAGCCGGAGTGCCACCGGTGGTAGTCAGGTAAATTTTATCAGTCGGACTCTTGGTAACCAGATAAGCGAAATAAGGTAAATCGCTCAGGTTATTGGCTCTGAATTTAGCGGTTTCTGCTTTTAAAGAACCTCCGCACGAATTTAAAGGCGCAAGTGTAGCAATATCCACTTCGCATTGATTCGCTGTTCCAGAATAAGCAACCACATTTTTTGTGGCCACAATTCTCGAGCCTGAAAATGGATCTCCTACCTGAACGTTACCAGTTCCCGTACCTGTCTCAATACCATTTGGAAAAGAAATAAAACTCCCTTCTGCAATTAGGTTATAGCTGTTGGTAGATTGAAGCACACCGTTGTGATCAAAGTTCATTACGGTTACGTTTGTATTGGCTTCGGTAGCAATAACAGTTGTTTGTTCTGCAGTTTTATTTCCTTTTCCCCTAATTACCACATACTCATTACCCAGCGAGCTAACCGGAGGAACAGGATTATAGGCACCATCACCACAGGCCTCTGGTGCATCTACGTTAATACCCGTATTCATTACCGCCGGACCAGATGTTTCTACCAAGCTACCCATTGCAGCCTGCAAAATGTAACTCTGACCAGCGTTTAAAGTCGTAATTGCCGTACCATTTAGTTTAACGGTGGTATTATTCTCGATGGCTAAAACGCTGTAAACCGGCCTGATGGTCGAAACCGAAGCCCCCACCCCATTCAAGTCTCCGTCACGGTAGTAACCTACCCTAAAAGTATTGCCAATGGCCGCATCGCCAAAGCTGAACAGCGATGCATTTCCTTTGATATATTGATCGTTGCTTGAGGTATATGATCCTGACGGAATATCATCAGAAGCAATGTTTCGAACATTTACTGCAATCGGATTATTACCAGTCACAATAATCCCTGCGCCACTTAAAATGGTATTAAGGCTGTTTTTAGCCAACCCAACCGGATCGCCCGAAAACCTGTAAACCGCTGGGGTTCCTGGTGTAGGTGTTAATGTTGTAATTAAAGTACCGTCACTCTTCTTCACGGTTGCCGAAGTACCGGCAATGTTTGTAGATACAATGATTTCGTTTGCACTACTCCAATACTGCCATGGCGCCGGGGCAATATAATGTGTTTTATAAGTTTGTGCATTAACTGAAGCGACAGAGAACATCAAAAACAACGACAAAATCATTAGTTTAAGATAATTTTCTTTAGGGTAACCTGAGAAGAGGAGCTGTATCAATTTATTCATTTTCCACCTGGAAATAATAGGGTAATTATTACTTAATAATTTCTCATCCGATGAGCACAACATCTGTTAAAAAGGTAGGTTCTTAGATAATCCGCTGCGTGGATGTTAGCCAGAGCAGGTTGTTAGCACTGAGAATAAAACACACTTGAAAGGGATAGACACTATTTTAAAACCTTGTTTTGGAAACCGAAAATCGAAATAATCAACATTAAGAACCAAAAACTGTCTTTTGAATACTACAAAGTAAAGAAAAAAAGATAATATGATTTTGTACATCTAGTCATTAGAGTGTTCAAAAAGATGTTTTTTTGACAATAATCAACAACTATGTTCCAACAAGTATTATTTATACTACAATTATAGAGCAAAAAAGTAAAATTTCAGACATAAAAAACGGAACAAAGATTCCGTTACAGTCTTTTGTTCCGTTTGTTGTAATAACCGGGAAAGCAGTAAAAATTAATTAGATCTTAGCCCGTATACGGCTCAGTGTTTCCAGTCTGATGGCCAGAAAGGAAGCAATATGCTTCAAAGAAACCCTGTTTATTAAATCAGGAAACGAAACCAGGAATCGTTTATATCTTTTTTCAGCAGAAGAGATTCTGCAGAGATAGGCACGTTCTTCGGCAGAACGGTAATATTGTTCCATCATTTTTCTTCCCACAATATTCGCTTCAGTAAAATTTTCGTAAAGGTATTCTGATAATACATGCGGAATGGCAATTAAATCTACATCTTCCAATGCCTGCAAATACTCCTCCGAATCGCCATCTATCCATAAATTACGTATGGTTCCAACCACTTCATTCTCTTTTGCAATCCAGGTAGTAATTTCAGTACTTCCATCTTTAATAAAGCCCCTAACCACGCCTTTTACAATTAAAAACAGAAATTTATTGCGGTCGACCGGCGAAACCAGGTATTTATTTTTTTTATAGCTAATTGGAAAGGTATGCTGGTTAATGCGTTTTTCTATCTCATCGTTCAGCGGATGAAACTTTTTAAAAATGGAGATTAAAGGCGAAAAATTGTTGTATTTCTTCCACCTGTCTTCGTCAGATAAGTTAACTGCGATCATAGAAATTATTGTTGGGATAGACAATATGCTACTCTAAATAGTAGAACTACTATGTAATAATAGGAAGATAGAATTTAAAAACGAAGTTTTTTTTTGACTTTTCTCAATTCCCAGGCAATATCACAATACCTTTTCAACGCCGAGGCCAAATAAGGCAAAGTCATACTTTACAGGATCGAAGGGATCAAATTCCTTCAAATGAGTGGTCAATTCTACTGCAGTTAACCAATCTGTTTGCTTGCGGTTAATTAATCCAAGCAGGCGCCCTACGCGGTCTACATGCACATCGCAAGGGCAAACCAGGTCTTTGGGCTTTAACGTATTCCAGATGCCAAAATCAACACCTTTATCATCAGCCCTTACCATCCACCTTAAAAACATATTTAAACGTTTACAGGTCGATTTCTGTTTTGGCGAAGAAATATGCTTTTTGGTCCGGTGCGGAAAGTCATCCAGCGAAAAGAAATACTGCCTGAAATAATTGAGACATTGCTCGATAGAAACCTGCAGCTTACCGGATAAACAAACCTCCGAAGAATTAATTACCCCACCTGTTGTGGCCGATACTTCCAGGTAGGCATCAAGAAAAACATCCTGCTTTGGGATAAAAGCTTGTTCCAGGCTATCAAAATTGCTGTAATGCATTTTGAAAAAGGAAATAAAATAAAGCAGGTCGGTATCGTTAAAAGTACGGTGCTTAAAATTCAGTAAACGTTTTAATTCTTCATCACTATGGTTAAGCACAAAATCATAGGGCGCATTATCCATCCGGTTAAGTAGCTCGCGGCATTTATTGATAATGGTTTTGCGCTGCCCCCAGGCCAGTACCGCAGCAAAGAAACCTGCAATTTCGATATCCTGTTTTTTCTCAAACAAATGTGGAATACAAACCGGATCGTTTGCGATGAAATCGGGCCGGTTGTACTGTTCTACTTTATGATCGAGAAAATTCTTTAGTTCGAGAAACTGCATGGTATTTAATTGGTATAAGTGGCTTCACAGCTTCAACTATCGCTTGTAACACTGAGCCTGCCGAAGCACATTTACCCTTCGACAGGCTCAGGATGACAACCTATTTTATAATCTTCTATTTTTCTAAGCCAAAGCACGCTCCAGATCTTCCAAAAGATCGTCGATATCTTCTACCCCAACGCTTAAGCGCAACAGGTTATCGGTTACCCCCACTTTCTCACGTTCTTCTTTAGGTATCGAACCATGCGTCATGGTAGCCGGATGGTTAATCAGCGATTCTACACCACCAAGCGATTCGGCAAGGGTAAATACTTTAAAATTTGAGGAAATCCGGAATGTTTCCTGTAAATCGGCTCCTTTTAAAGTAATCGAAATCATACCTCCAAAGCCACGCATTTGCTTTTTGGCTACATCATGGTTAGGATGGTCTTCAAAACCCGGCCAGTAGATTTTATCCACCTTCGGGTGCGTTTTTAAATACCGTGCTACACGCTCACCGTTTTCACAATGTGCTTTCATCCTTAAATGAAGTGTTTTAATTCCCCTTAAAACCAAAAAAGCATCTTGTGGCCCAGGTGTTGCACCACAGGCATTATATACAAACCAAAGGTCTTTATACAAAGCTTCGTTATTGGTTACCAAAGCCCCCATTACCACATCAGAGTGACCGCCTATGTATTTGGTTACCGAGTGCATCACAATATCAGCACCCAAATCAATCGGGTTTTGTAAATATGGCGAAGCAAAGGTATTATCAACCGTAAGAATTAAATTTTTCTCTTTGGTAATTTTAGCTACCTCTTCAATATCGATAATCTGCATGGTTGGGTTGGTAGGTGTTTCTATCCAAACCAGTTTAGTTTTATCGTTAATGTAAGGCAATATATTTTCAGGTCTGGAAAGATCCAGAAAATGGAACTTAATGCCATACTTGGCGTAAATTTTAGTAAAAATACGGTAAGATCCACCATACAGGTCGTTTCCGGTAATCACCTCATCACCAGGCTGCAATAAACGCAACACGGCATCGGTAGCCCCCATCCCACTCGAAAAAGCCAGACCGTACTTAGCATTTTCTAAAGCAGCCAAACAATCTTCTAAAGCCTTACGTGTAGGATTTGTTCCCCTCGAGTATTCGTAACCCTTATTATCGCCTGGCGATTTTTGCCAATAGGTTGACGTTTGATAAATCGGTGTCATTACTGCACCTGTAGTTGGATCAGGCTCCTGACCCGCGTGTATAGCTTTAGTTGCGAATTTCATTTTTTCTAATAACTAGGATGATTAACAAGTATCGAAATAAGATTTGAAAACATCCGTTTCCGCGATACTATTTTACATTAAAATTTAAAATCGTTAGCACGGATGATGAGCATCCCAACTAACGATTAATTTAAAAGTTGCAAAAACAAACTCAAGACTAATTCTGGCCATTGGCAGGGAGGCTCACGACTCCAAACTCACGACTCAGGACTATGCTAATATGCCCTTGCAAACAACACCCTTTGAATTGATGGTTTGCCTGAGTAAATACAAACACCGTCTTCCAGTTTATTATCTAAAGGAATACAACGGATGGTTGCCTTTGTTTCTTCTTTAATTTTTTGTTCTGTTTCTGGTGTTCCATCCCAGTGGGCCGAAATAAAACCTGCTTTGGTATCTAACAACTGCTGAAACTCTTCGTAAGAATTGGCCTCAGTAATGTGTTCATCGCGATAAGCCAAAGCTTTGTTAAACATACTTTGCTGTATATCTTCCAGTAATTTGGCGATATAGATATCCAAACCTTCCTGCGGAACAGTTTGTTTTACTTTAGTATCTCTGCGGGCTATTTCTACCGTTTTATTTTCTAAATCGCGGCCACCAATAGCTATACGCACAGGCACACCTTTTAATTCGTAATCTGCAAATTTAAAGCCCGGGCGCTGTGTATCACGGTCATCGTATTTTACAGAAATACCCATGCCTTTTAAACGCATGCTTAGCTCATTAACGTATGCCGAAATTTTAGCCAGGTCTTCATCACCTTTGTAAATCGGAACAATTACAACTTGTATTGGTGCCAGTTTTGGTGGGATAATTAAGCCCGAATCATCGCTATGTGCCATAATTAAAGCCCCCATTAAACGGGTAGATACCCCCCATGAGGTTGCCCAAACATGATCTAACTTACCATCTTTACCAGTAAACTTAACATCGAAAGCTTTGGCAAAATTCTGTCCCAAAAAGTGTGAGGTACCAGCCTGCAATGCTTTACCATCCTGCATTAAGGCTTCAATGCAATAAGTATCTAAAGCACCTGCAAAACGCTCGTTCGGCGATTTACGACCTCTGATTACCGGAACCGCCAACCAGTTCTCGGCAAAATCAGCGTAAATGTGCAACATGCGTTCCGTTTCTTCAATTGCCTCTTCTGCCGTAGCATGTGCTGTATGTCCTTCCTGCCATAAAAATTCTGCGGTACGTAAAAACAAACGCGTACGCATTTCCCATCTTACCACATTGGCCCATTGGTTAATCAAAATAGGCAAATCGCGGTACGACTGGATCCAGCCTTTGTATGTATTCCAGATAATGGTTTCTGAAGTTGGGCGCACAATCAGCTCTTCTTCCAGTTTAGCTGTTTCATCAACAACAATGTTACCATTTCCGTCGTTTTTTAAACGGTAGTGTGTTACAACAGCACATTCTGTCGCAAATCCCTCAACATGAGAAGCTTCCTTCGAGAAAAATGACTTTGGAATGAATAATGGAAAATAAGCATTCTGGTGACCAGTATCCTTAAACATTTTATCCAATACTGCCTGCATTTTTTCCCATATAGCATAGCCATTAGGCTTAATAACCATACATCCGCGCACTGCCGAATGCTCGGCCAGGTCTGCTTTTAATACGATATCGTTATACCATTGGGAATAATCGGCTTCTCGGCTTGTAATTTCTTTGCTCATCTTATGTATTTGGAACGTAATTTGTGTGTTAAAAACTGTAAAATTAGATGGCAAATTTATAAATTTATGCCTACAAAAGTTTAACAAAATATTATCATTTATTTAATTGTTGTTTTATGCGACTAATTAAATAGTTATATTTGAATATATTCTGTACATCCCATGCACACACACAACTAAATATAAACACAATGAAACCAATTAAATTATTACCCATTGTAATGATTGCTGCCGCAGGGCTGGTGGCATCATGCTCTACATCAAAATTGGCTCAAAACAAGTCGAATGATGATGTTTATAATACTGTGGCTAAGGCCAGAGAGGTAGAAATTGTTCAGGTACAACCCCAGCAACAGGCGCGTAACCAGGGACAATACGATAATCAGGAATACGACGAATATTATGGCACCAGTAATCCTTATTACGATATGGATTACTCATCAAGGATAAACCGTTTTCATAATGGTTACAGCTTTCAGGGCTATTACGACCCCTATTTCGATAATTATTACTACGGCAGCAGCTATGGAGCCTCAAACTATTTAGGTATAGGCTTAGGCTGGAGTAATGGTTATGGCTTAAGTGGCTGGGGTGGCGGATACTATGGCGGTGGCTGGGGTTACGGAAGCATCTGGAACAACCCATTCTACTATGGTAACTATGGCTACGGCTGGAACAACCCATGGGGCTGGAACTCGTGGGGACCTAACTCATACTACGATCGCTACGGTTGGGGTGGTGGCGGATACTACGGCGGTGGCTGGGGTGGCGGCTATTATGGCGGCGGTGTGTATACCAATAGAAATTACAGACCAAGACCAGGAAGTGATGACCGTGGTGTACCAAGATATGGAAGCAGCACTGGAAACGGCGGCAGACCTGGGAGATCAGGCATAGCTAATCAGAATGGTGGTATTTCTTATGCTCCTAACAATAATGCCGGAAGACCGGTTAGAAACCAGGCAAACGGAGGATATACCCAAAACCAGGGCGCACAAAGTGGCAGACCAACCAGAAACGACAACTATTCACCTCAACAAGGTACTCAAAGCAGCAGACCTACAAGGAATGAGAGCTATAACCCTCCTGCAAGAACCGAAAGCAGACCTAGCTATTCTCCTCCGCCATCAAGTGGCGGCGGCGGTGGTGGCTCAACCGGTGGCGGTGGTGGCGGCGGCGGTTCACGTCCATCTAGAGCAGGAAGAGGTTAATCAATTTAAACACACAAGATGAAAAAATATATTTTAGCTTCGCTAGTAGCTACAGTAGCTGCTATGGGATCGGCTTACGCCCAAAGTTACGCACCAGATGCTTATCGGTTCTCTCAAACCAATTACGGTTCTTCTGCCAGATTTAAGGGCATGGGAGGCGCACAAATTGGTGTAGGTGGAGATATTGGTTCTATCAATGCCAACCCTGCGGGCTTAGGCTTGTTTACCAAATCAGAATTTAGTATTACCCCAGAATTTAATAGTGTTTCGAATCAAAGCGCTTTTTTAGGCAACAACATCAAAGCAGATAAGAACCAGATTAATCTGAATAACCTGGGTGTTGTTTTTTACAGCCCCGCTGCCAGAATGAAAGGTAGCGATGTAAGTAAAGGCCTGGTAAGTAGTGTTTTTGGATTAAGTTATACCAGAAATAACGACTTTTTAAATAACATCAGTTATAATGGCACCAACACAAACAGTTCGATAAGGGATGCTTATGTTGACCAGGCTAATGGCTCAGGAATCGATAATACGGTTGCGGGTGATGCTTATAATAGCTATTTAATTAATAAAAACACGCCTACTTTTCCAAATCAATACTCTGCAGAGCCTTATAATAATGCTAATTTTAAGCAAAACTGGGATGAGGCGCGTTTAGGTTCTACCTCAGAATTTAATGTTGCTGGTGCGCTTAATTTTGGCAACAAAGTTTATATTGGAGCCACGGCCAGCTTTGTAAATGTAAAATACACCAGTGATGCTACCTTTACTGAATCAGGTATCGTTAATACCTACGATGATAGCTTAACCCCACCTCAATATACGGGTAATGAAAATTATTCACTTACCCATTTCAGAAATCAGGAAACAAAAGGTGGAGGTTTTAACCTAAAACTGGGAATGATTTTCAGACCGGTAAATGAGCTGAGGATAGGATTGAATTTCCAGACTCCTACATGGATGAACCTGGAAGACAATACTGCTGAAACTTTACAAGCAAGCCTAGCTGGAAATGCAACTAATTCACCTTCAAAATCAAACAATCCAAGTAGATATTATACCTTCAGCTATAATTTACGTACACCGCTTAAAGCTTCTGCCGGTTTAAGTTATGTTATAGCCGGTACTGCTTTAATATCTGCAGATGTTGATTATGTAGATTACGCATCAATGCGTTTTTCTGCTGATAATAATTCAGATATTTCAACCATTAACAGTTCGAACGACTTTATCAAAAACTCTTACAAAGAAACTGTTAACTATCGTTTTGGTGCTGAAGTGAAAGTAAGTAATGAAATTAGTTTAAGAGGTGGTTACGGTGTGAATGGAAGTGGCATTAAAGGTGGAGATAACAAATTCTACCAAGGCCAGTATTATACAGGTGGAATTGGTTATAGGGTAGACAATTATTATTTTGATTTGGCTTATCAGAATTATAAAACCAATTTCAGCTCAAGTCCTTACGAATTGAATGACTATTCGGAGCCTGTAGCAGATGTTAAAAGCAACAGAAACAATGTATTCTTAACCTTCGGCGTAAGATTTTAAGCCTCAACATACTAAAAAGGAGCGTCCGTTTTCGGTTTGAGAACGGACGCTTTTTTTGCCCCAAACAAAAAAGGATACCCAATATCTGGGTACCCTCATCACTATTTACTAACCTTATTTAATTCACATCCCACCATAACCTGTCGGTAATTTTTGCCTTTTGTTGTGGCTGTGGGTTGGCGGTAATTTCTGTATTTGGATAAAGTACCCTTCTCGGAATTTCTGAAAGTGCATTCTTTACTTTCGTTAAAGCCGGGAACCCGGTTCGGCGCCAATCAGTATAATTTTCGGCATTAAGAAAGTTCGCAACCGACTTTTCTTCCATAATTAAACGGAGCGCATTTGTACTGCTAAGTGTTCCCCGCGAAGCCACATAGGTATTCATATCTGCTGTACTCACCCCTACTTTGGTCATGTGTTGTTTGATACCATCCTGATAAAAAGGTTGTGCAGCCGCAAAACCCGATACGACCAGCGTGGCTTCGGCTCTTATAAATAAGACCTCGGTATAATTTACCAGATAATTATTGGCATTGGCACCTGCATAAAAATCGCCAGGAATAGAGTACGCCTCCAGACTACCAATTTCGTCTAAACCAATCTGTCGGCCTGTATATAAACCGGTTTGCTTGGCGGGTTTAACCATTTTGCTTAGTCTTGGATCGTTTCTGGTAGTAAAAGCATCAACAAAAGTATTGGCAAGCACAAATGTAGTGCCCGGTAAAAAATTCTGCTGCCATGGGTTTTCTGCCCCTGCAGCCCCACTAAAAGCAATTTTAGCATCATCATCATTGCTTTGCATCCCGTTCGTGAGTGCAGTTAAGGCCAGTTGTGCCTGCGCAGAAGCTGTATTTCCGGGTGCTTTACTTAAGTGCATGTAATAACGCGCTTTTAAAGTATAAGCGAGTTTTCTCCACTTAGCCATATCCCCCCCGTAAATGTAATCGTCGCTTCCCGGCTTAAGGCCACCATTTTTTGCAATATCAGCTATTCCATCATCCAGTAAGGCTTGAATCTGAACATAAATCTGCAGCTGACTATCATACGCCGGGGTTGGTTGTGTCACCCCTAAAAAAGCCTGACTGTAAGGAAGATCGCCCCAGGCATCTGTTGCGTAGCCCAAAGTATAAGCCGTAAGAATTTTAGCAATGGCCCCATAATTAAAATTGCCATTGGCAGCAGCTTTAACCTTTAGTAAGTTAAGGTTATTTAATGTTCTTACGTACACATTATTCCAGTCGCCATCCATATCGACATTATACATGAGATAAGTACCAAAATTTGGTGCCACCTGATTAAGCGCCATTACCTGCAGGTATTGCTGCAGCACCACACTTAAATTCCCATCGCCTGCTGCATTGATATTTTGCGAAATCAGCATTTGTATAGGGGGTAACATCAGCGATTCTTTAACATCAATCGGTCTGTTTGGATCTTCATTTACATCCAGGTATTTTTTGCATCCGGCCAGTGCCACCATAAGGGCAAAGCCTAAAATAAAATATATCTTTTTCATGTTATTTCTTTCTAATTGTTAAGGGGTTATAAAGTCAGTTTCAAACTAAAATCAACAGATCTTGATGTTGGCGTTGAGAACGAATAAATCCCTTGCGAGCCATTTGAAGAGCCAAACGAACTTACTTCCGGATCTCCACCGGTAAAGTGTGGTGCATAAATCCAAAGGTTGCGACCTGTTACCTGAAAACCGATGGTTTTGAAAGGTGTTTTTAGTAACCAGGTAGGTTTAACATTATAACCAAGGCTTACATTTCGTAATTTAACATAGGTCCCGTCCTGGATTACTGATTCTAAAACGCTGTTGGCACGTTGATAATAAGCCTGTCCTAAAACCGAAACTGTATTAGGCAGCCCTGTTGTAGCATTAACACCTTCTACAACCCGCGGACCGCGATCTTCGGTAACTTTAGGTGTACCATAGAAATAGCCATAACCATCTACGTTATTCTGAATATCGCCGCCCTTTTTCATATCAAAAGAGAAGCTAAGAGTAAACTGTTTATACCTGAAATTATTTACAATACCACCCATCCAATCTGGATTAATATCTCCTATAATACCTTGCTCATCGGCAGCAAAAGGAAGGCCTCCATCATCAGTAAGCAACTGGCCGGCTGCATTTCTAGCATATCGGGTGCCATAAATTACACCGTAAGGCTGGTTAACAAAAATAAAGGTAAAACCATTGCCAACCTGTTTCAGGTCTTTATAAATAGAAAGTACTTTGTTTCTGATTCTGCTGTAGTTTATGGTTAAATCCCAGCTAAAATCCTGGGTCGAAACTGGTTTCGCATTTAACAAAACTTCTATACCGCGGTTACGCATAGCTGCAGAATTTACACTTGTTGCATTAAAACCTGTAGATGGAGCTAAGGCCACCGATGGAATGATGCCATTTTTAGTTCGCTTGTCGAAATAAGTAAGCTCAATGCCTAAGCGGTTTTTAAAGAAACCGGTTTCTAATCCAACTTCAAACTCGTTAATACGTTCATTTTTCAGATTCGGATCGCTAAGCACCTGGCTGATTAAGAAACCCGATTGTCCCTGATAAGGAAAGGTTGTATTTCTAATCGTTTGCGATTCGTAAGGCGTTAATAAACTATAAGGGCCGATACTTGCGTTACCTACCGTGCTGTAAGAAAGCCTTAACTTACCAAAGTTCATCACATCAGAAAGACCTTTCGAAAAGAAATTAGAGAAAATGAAACTTGTTGCAGCCGAACCGTAAGGATAGAACCTGTTGTCTTTCGCCAATACCGAAGTACCATCGTACCTGCCGGTTAAAGACAGGATAATGAACTTTTTATAATCGATGTTCGATTGCAGATAAAAGCCTATTTTCCGGGTAAGATAACTGGTTTCAGTAAACTTAACCGTCGATGCAGAACCTATGTTATTAAATCCCGGAATCGTGATTCCTAATCCATTGGCATAACCGTTTTGCGAATAAGTAGAAATGAGGTTGTTACCCAATAAGGCTTCGACATTAAAATCGCCAAAACTTTTATTGGCATTCAGGATCAAATCATTATTGTACTGTCTGAAATTGGTATTGTTATTTACAATTCTTCCGTTAGGATTAGAAACCGACAGTAAAGACTCGGTGTATTTACCTTGCTCTACATAAACATCGGCACCAAAACGTTCAGTAATGGTTAACCAGCTTAAGGGCTTATAATCGGCTGTAAATGTGGGTAGAAAACGATTAACAACAGATGTATTGCTGATATTATCTAACACCCAGTAAGGATTATTACGCGAGAAACGATATAAACGCTGGCTTCCATCAGGGTTTACAGAGGGCTGCAGGTCGTAAGAAACAGGAGCAGAAAAAATGGTCCACACCGGACTTTCCAAAGCATAACCTTCAGGTAGCCTGCGGTTTTTGGTATTGGCATAATTTAAAGAGAAAGTAACATTCAGATCTTTAACAATTTGCGTAGTAAATTTCCCAAAAACGGTATTACGGTCGAAAGAAGAAGTAGGTACCGTTCCATCCTGAGCAAAATTCGTATAAGACAAGAAATAAGAGTTATAAGCCCCACCCCCGTTTATAGCAACTGTGTTGGTATAAGTTTTTCCGGTTTTAAAGAATAAATCGGACTGATCGTACACCTGTGCGGGCTGCCCGTTAATTTTTAAGGTATCCATTCTTGCCCCCCAAGAAGTACTTGTTTTTTGGTTCACACCATCAAAGTATACGCCATTAGAGCCCAGTGAATATTTATTCTGGATTTCTGGCAACAGCGGTTTCTCCATCGAAAAAGAAGAAGAAAAACTAATAGCGGGCTTTTTATTCAGGCTGCCTGCTTTAGTGGTAATAATAATTACTCCCTTTGCACCGTCAGATCCATATAATGCTGTTGCTGCACCTCCTTTTAACACGTTAATACTTTCAATAATATTCGGATCAAGATCGGCAATACGGTTGGTGCCGGGACCTGAGTTGAGGTTGCCGGTTTCATCATTATTAACCGGAATACCATCAATTACCATCAAAGCTTCATTGTTACCATAAAGAGAGTTAGCCCCCCTGATTACGATACGAGATGAACTACCCGGCGTACCCGACGAACTGGTAATCTGTACACCTGAAACTTTACCTGCTAATGCATTTACCAGGTTAGGCTCTTTCGATTGGGTAATCTGATCGCCTTTTACCTCTTGCGAGCTGTAGGTTAAATTTCGCTTATCGCGTTTTACGCCCAGGGCGGTTACCACAATCTCGTTCAGGTTTTGCTGGTCTTCGATTAGGGTGATGGTTATATTGCTTTGCCCGCTATAGGCAAATTCTTTGGTTGCATAGCCAATTCCGCTAAAAACCAGTATAGCCGGGTTTGCACTTTTAATTGAAAATATCCCCTTCGCATCGGAAGAAGTCCCAACGGTGGTTCCTTTAACTTTTACCGATATACCTGGGATTGGCTGCCCCAGTGCATCAGTAATTTTGCCGCTAATAAGCGACGTTTGACCATAAATCTGCATGAAACAGAGCATGGTCAAAGTGAACAAAGTAATCTTTAATTTGGTCATTGTATTCGATTTAGTTAGTAGTCAGACCAAAATTAGTCTTCTCAAAAACCAAATTGAACGATGATTTTAACTCGTATCAACCATAAATTAACACGAATGTTACAATCGTCATAAATACGTTAATAAACTGTGATTTTGTTTAACCGATCAGTTAAAATTTTGAATGTCCGCGCTTGTGCGGATGTAATTTGTTGGAAGCTTAAGCTTCTGCCATCGGGAGACATCTACTGATAGCAGAATATTTTATTTGCTATTTACTGTTACGTTAATTTCCTTTTCACCGTAAACCACTCCCTTATCTGTTACTCCCTGAACTATGATTTTAAACTTGCCGGTAATATCACCAGTATTAAAACTCAGTGGAGTTTCGCCATTCACCAGTACCTGATAGTTCCAATAAACCGTAGCAAAATTGATTGGCTCATTTTTGTTCAGTACATCCGAAATGTAAAACTCTTTAGGCAGGTTAATTCCTTTTAAGATCACCAGATTAGGTTTGGGCTCATCAGCCGTACAGCCCTGATAAACAACTGAGCCACCCGTTCCGCCATCTCTATATGCTCTCCCCTTAACAGGCTCATGGTTGTCAAAATCTCCAAAATGGTTTGAGCAATTCAAAATATTATATCTGCAAACGTAGTCGCCACATCGGTTATATCCTCTTCGCCCAAAACTGGTACTGTTATCTTTGGATTTTTTAATTACCACATCTTTTAGTTTAATGCCCGCAGCGGCAGTAATACTTTGGGCATTTTCATCAGCTACGGCAGTTTTACTAACCGGTTGTACAAAACTCTGCAGCCCCAGATAAGTTTTAATATCTTTTTGTGGCTCGTTAATCTTTAGCTCGTAGTTTTCATATTTAGCGGTACCCATACTTAACCATACATTAGGTTTGGCATCCCTGGTAAGCAGATTTGCGAAAGGGATAATAAACTTACCACTGCTATCGGTATTTAAAAAATTTATGTTGGTACCGGCAATGGTACTTAAACTCATGGGTACTGTTAAAGGCTTATGTTTCCGGCTTATGCTTCCACTATACTCCAAACTTGAAATTACCTGAGTAGTTTCAGGTTTTCCCAATTCAACTCCAGACCATTTATACTTCCGCCAGCCCTTTACCAGGAGTACATCGTTTAAATAGTTTTTATCGGCATACTTCAATCCAAAACTATTGTTTGGGAAATCGCTCAGGTTATTGTTTAAATAATAGGCATCAACAATGGTACTATTGTTGGAAAGCAACAGCCGGTTTGCCTGCACACAGGCAATCGAAACCAGCCCGGTTACAGGCTTATTCTCCTTGTCGGTTATTTTCAGTTTTAAATTTACCTGTCCGCGTGTCTCATATTCGTTTTTATCGGATTCAACTTCAACCTGGTTGATCTGATCGTAATGCGCAAAGAATATCCTTTCTGCCAGAGGTTTGTAGTTACTATCTAAAACGGTTACGGTGTGCAAACCAACCGGTACCGAATCTAAATTAAACCTGATGCTTTGCATTTTACCGGCTACTAAAGCTAAAGTAGTTTGCAGAAAAATATCAGAAAAATTATGTACCAACACATGCACCTTAGTATTAAAATTCGCTTCAAGCTGCGTTTTAAACTCGCTATTGCCAATAGCCGATGCCGTGTTTAAAGCCACACCTTTATTTAATGCAACTGGCAAATCGTAAATTTTATCTTGCTGGCCATCTGCAAGAAGTTTTACGTTATAGTGCTTTAGTGGTTTAGCCATCACAAAGAAGGCACCTATCCCCATCGAACTCGTAGCAATGGTATCAATTGCCGAACTATCCTCATACAATACGCCACGGGCCTTTACACCAGCCCCTTCGGCGTCTTTTATTTCAAAACCTACTTTAGTTGATAAATCGTTAACCATGTAGCCGCCCTCCGGATAAAAATTAACCCGGTACTTTGGGCTGTTCCTTACCGGAAGTTCAAATTTAACATAGCGGCTATGGTTTCCTTTTTTAATGCTAATGGTTAACAGATTGTTTGCCGCTGTGATTTTATTGGCCGGATAGTCGATCATCAATTCGCCAATGACACTGCTTTTGGCTGCGGCCGACTTTAAAACCTGTTTATCACGTCCAATCTGGTATTTGATTTGAGCATCTTCTACAAAGCGATTTTCGCTGCTTAAAATTTTCAACAAAACGGTACCGTTGCCCGTACGTTCATCATAAGGTTTAAAAATAGACACCTGGTCAACCAAAGGGTTTAATGTAGTCGATTTAATGGTAAGGGGTTGAATAAATTCGACATCGGGCTTGCCGTTTAAAGTAATGTTCGTATTGGCTACAAAGCGGTAAGCGCCGCCTGGCAACGAATCAGGAAGGTTCAATGCACCATAGCAAAACCCCTTGTCTATTAAAAACTTTGCCTGATATACCACGCTGCTATCTCTGTTATTCACCAGTGATAAGTAAAGTGTATGGTATGCTTTCATATCAGTTACCGCTTTAAGCAGGTAGGCGGTAAACCAAACCTGATCATTATTGGTATACACATTCTTATCAAAGTGTACAAACAGGTTCGAATGAACAGTACTTAAACCATAATTGTTCAGGTTTGTAGCCACACTATCGAGTTTATGGTCTTGCGCCTTTGCAGTTATACAAAGCAGCACCAATAAGAAAGTAATTAAACGGGATGTTGAAAGCATATTGTATATATGCTTAAAAATCAGTTTTTATTTTAATTATTCAAAAAAATACATTCTCTTAAATTTTAACAATGCCATGCTTTGCGGTATAAAGTGTTAATCCTGTGCGGCTTTTTAGCTGTAGTTTCTCGCATAACGCATTCCGGTAACCATCAATAGTGCGTGGGCTTACAAACATTTCGGCCGCAATTTCATTATATGTTTTTTCGGTACAGGTATACTTCAGAAATTCCATTTCGCGCTCAGTTAATTTTACAAAGGACTTTACTTATGAGAATGCGATGGAGACAGGTTTCGTTCAAGAAATTGCAATTCCTAATTCTTTCGATCTTAGAGAGACCAACTGGGAAATAAATGACCAAGGTGCTACAGGATCCTGTGCTGGCTGGGCAACTGCAGACAGTTTACTTAGGTGGCATTTTGTTAAAAAAGGTGTAATTAATCCAGCTGAACTTCTATCTGTCAGATTTATTTAGATGGCATCTAAAGAAACTGATGAATTTAATTCAAAACCCTCTACCTTTATTGAAATAACAGGTACAAGTTTAAAAGCAGCACTTGATATTGCTAGAAAATATGGTTGTGTTACTCATGCCGTATTACCATTTAATAGTAGTGAATTATATAAAAATGACGAAAACTCTTTTTTTGCCTTAGCTTCACGATTAAAAATTTTGAACTATTTCAGTCTTATTAAAGACACTTCTACTAAAATTATGGATTGGAAAAACTGGATTGCCGCTGGTAACGGTCCTATTTTAATTCGATTAAATGTTGACCGTACTTGGTTAAATGCGACAACAACAGCAGGAATGCTGGATGAATATGATTTATCAAGCTTGAGTGGCGGACACGCGGTATCAATAGTTGGCTACACAAAAGGTCGACTAATTATCCGCAACAGCTGGGGAGATGAATGGGGTGATAAAGGATTTGTATACGCCTCTTTTTAATATGCAGAAAAGCATTCACAGAAGCTTATGGAATAAGCGTTTAATTATTCTTTCAACACCAACCGATTAATATCAAACTACCCCATATAGCGCACCACCCACTTTCGCCATTTCATCAATCTTAGCCTCTACTGCTACATCCTTAATTAACTCGGGTGCGTGGTGAGGCTTTTTTCGTGCATCGATAATCAGCGAGCCTTTGCAGCCCCAGTGTTTGTTTTCGGTAAAATCGTTGATTCCATAAATATCGGCCGCAGGGTTGCTCCGCGTAAAAGTAACCCAAACCAGATTATCTATATTGGCAGCAGTAAAAGTCGCATCATCTGCCAGTACAACTAAAGGAAGTCCCGCTAAATCCTGACTAATTAAAGCCATATTGAGCAGTGCAATTTCAGCTGCTGTTTTTGCGGCATTTAAATAGGCTCCGGCTTGCAATACAAGTACTCCTGGCATGGCTATTTGAGGCTGCGAAAAGCCATCGGCAAATTGCAATCCCTCCGGTACACTATCCCAAAGTTCGCGTTTTACATTTCCTACTGCTGCAATAACCACTTTCGAACCACTGTTTAAACCGTCGCCACTGTAATCGAGCGTATCGATGGTGGTATTGGTATAAAAATGAATATCGCGGGTAAAATCTATGCGGGCTAAAATATGGCTTAAAAAACCTTCGATGTGGTGCGTACTGAGTTGCTCATCGTCTTCTTTAGCAGCTATAAACACATATTTAGCCAAACTCAGCTGGTTTTTACCCAGAATATGGTTGGCAATGGTTAAAATTTCCTGCGGACGGCGTTCTTTTAAATAAGGTGTATAACGCTCGCTACCAATGGCAAACAATAGCGGGTGTACACCGGCAGCATCTACCGCATGTACTTCTTTTAAACCATGTATTTCCTGAGGTATAGCCGAACCTGTTATCTCGTGTATCAGGGCACCGAAACTGGTATCTTCCTGTGGCGGCCGACCAACTACAGTAAACGACCAGATGGCATCTTTTTTATGGTACACGTTATGTACTTTCATTAAAGGAAATGGATGCGTGAGGCTGTAATAGCCTAAATGATCGCCAAAAGGTCCTTCGGGTTTATTTTCATTCGGATAAACCGTACCAGTAATCACAAAATCGGCATCGGCCGAGATACAGAAACCTTCATCATCATAAAAGTAACGGAAACGCCTGTCGCCCAGTGCCCCTGCAAAAGTCATTTCCGATAATCCTTCAGGCAGTGGCATTACAGCAGCAAGCGGGTGCGATGGCGGGCCACCCACAAAAATGCTTACTTTTAAGGGTTGCCCCAAAGCATTGGCTTTTGATTGGTGAACACCAATTCCCCTATGAATCTGGTAGTGCAAACCAATTTCCTGATCCTGAATATAATCGTTACCAGCCAGCTGAATCCGATACATACCCAAATTGGCATTGAGTACGCCCGGCTTATCCACATCTTCTGTGTACACCTGCGGCATGGTTACAAAAGGACCACCATCCATTGGCCAGTTTACAATTTGCGGAAGTTTGCTAATACTTGTTTTTAAGAATTTAGTTTTAGCAGATGGTGTTTTAAGTGGTAGTGCCGATAATGCCGACATGGCAGAACCTGCATACTTAAAGGGATTTTTTAAAGCTTTGATTGGGTCGTTACGTAACGAAACCAATTGCTGTACTTTGGGTAAAGTATCCCTGAAAATAAATTTAGACCTTTCGAGTGTTCCGAATAAATTAGAAACTGCCGGAAAAGGGCTTCCTTTTACATTTTCGAAGAGAATAGCTGGTCCCTGATTTTCATAAACCCGCAAATGGATGGCTGCCATTTCTAAATAAGGATCTACTTCTTCTTTAATTCTGATTAAATGACCATGCTTTTCAAGATCGGATACGCATGCTGCTAAACTTTTATATGCCATGGCCAAAGATAAATATTTAGATTTTCCGGGAAACAAAAAAGCCTCATATAAGCAGATTTTACAAAACAGCTACTTATATGAGACTTCCAGGCTGAAATAAGCATTATTTTTTTCCAGCGAAGGACCTTAACATCCAGGTATTTTTCTCCTTAAACTGCATAAATTTGTTCACCATATCATTGGTTCCGTCGTCGCCGGCCTTATCAGAGGCTTCCATCACTTCGCGCTCAATTTCAATCAACGTGGCCATATCAGCTAAAATAGCCTCAACCATATCTAAATCTTTCATGCCAATGGTATTAACTTCTTTTATATGCGATTCTTTAATATAATCGGCAAAACGGCTGTGCGGCGGTTTACCTAAAGTTAAAACACGTTCAGCAATTTCATCAATCGTTAGCTGCGCATTGGTATATAGTTCTTCGAACTTAATGTGAAGGGTAAAAAAATTCTGCCCCTTGATGTTCCAGTGGCAGCCCCTTAATTTTTGATAGTGAATATGGTAATTAGCCAGGTAATCATTCAAAAGATCTACCACGGGCTTTACTTCCTTTTCATTTAAGCTTATTTCTTTTGCGTCCATTTTTGTTTTGTTTTACTTGTATTTACTGCCTAATTAACAACTTGCGAGGATAAAAGTTTTGGACATTAACCGCTTTTGAACAATACCTGATTTATAAGTACGTTTTATATTCGGCAACTTAAAAATTAACTGTTTCACAAACATTTGTTAATGAATATGATATACAGAATACAGTACAACAGTCATCTTATTTTTACTTAAAAACGAGTACCAGAACTGAAGATGGTTAACAATATTATTCGTATAATTGCTCCCTTTGACTTAGAAATTTACATAAAAATAAATGCATAAAATATATTTATCTGCTGTAGTGTTATTGGCTTTAAATGTGGCGAAGGCCAAAGCCAGCACAGCAAGAGATTCTATCGGTGTAGAAAACAATAAAGGCAAAAAACTGATCGTTCACCAAACTGTAGCCAAAGACACTTATTATTCTATAGGAAGAAGATATAATGTGGCACCAAAAGACATTATGGCTTTTAACGATAATAAATACCTCCAGGTTGGGGTAATTATTAAGGTGCCTACTAATATTCCTTTCACAGGCCCTGCTACTGCAACAGGCGCCACACAAGATGTGCCTGCCGGCAATGTAATTGAGCATACCATTAAGGCTAAAGAAAACCTGAATATGCTGGCCGAAAAATACGGTACAACAATCAACGAAATCAAAGCTTTAAATAACCTTACAGGCAGTAATTTAAGCATTGGCCAGGTAATCAAAATTCCTGCAAAAAACACTTCTCAAGTTGCAGAACCAGCTCAACCGGCAAAAAACAATACGCAAAATTCAACAGTAAACAATCAGCCGGCAGATAGCGGAACGATGATTGAGCACGAGGTGAAACCTAAAGAGTTTTTGGGTAAAATTGCCGAAAAATATGGCACTACGGTAGAAGAGGTTAAAAAAGCCAATAACCTTTCGGGTAATAACCTCCGTATTGGACAGAAACTTAAAATACCAGCGACCAAAAACATCGACGACAATAAAGTAGTTGCTACAGCAGAAGAAAAACCAGTTCAGGAAAACAAATCAGCAGATGCTGCCGGAACACATACTGTACTGAGAAACGAAACCATTTTTACTATTGCCAAGCAATATGGTATAACGGCTTATCAGATCAGAAAGCTGAACGATTTGCCAGATAATGCAATCACCATTGGGCAGGTTTTAAAAGTGCCGGGAGGTATTGTTGCAGATGTTCAGGTACCTAAAGAAAAACAAGCCGAAAACACCAGAACCAAAGAAAAAGAAGTACAGGCTCCTAAAGAAGAAAGTTTTATCCATACCGTTGCTACCGGAGAAAACATCTTTTCGATTGCCAAAAAGTATAACCTTACGGCTTATCAGATCAGAACAGCAAACAAACTGGAAGACAATACACTGAAAGTTGACCAGAAACTGGTTATTCCTAAACCACCACAACCTAAATCGGTAAACGATGTTTCTAAAGAAGATCAGGAAAGTAATCCGGATAGCACGATGGTTAAAGACCCAAAACTGCGTCGCGACCCAAGTGTTTACGGTTTAAGCCAGATTGAAGAAAAAGGTACAGCTGTTTGGATTGCTGACCAGGATCTTGACGGCACAAAAATGCTGGTTTTACACCGCACTGCACCTGTTGGAAGGGTTATTAAAATTACAAATCCCATGACCAACCGTACCACCTTTGCCAAAGTTGTTGGTAAATTTACAGAGAACGAATCCACAAAAGATGTTATCATTGTAATGACTAAAGCAGTAGCCGATTCATTAGGCGCTTTAGACAAACGTTTTTTCTGCAATTTAACCTATAGCGCTCAATGAGTTTGAACAAAAAACCATTTATAATTGGTATTGCCGGTGGTAGCGGATCTGGCAAAACATTTTTTTTAAATTGTTTCCTTCATCATTTTAAACAGGATGAAGTAACACTGGTATCGCAGGATGATTATTACATCCCGGCAGGTGAAATGACCCAGGAAGAAAATAAATTATACAATTTCGATCTTCCCTCAACCATTGATAGCGAACAGTTTTTAAGAGATATTAAACAGCTTATTAATGGCGAAGTGGTTTATAAAAAGGAATACAACTTTAATAACCCACTTGCAGTAGTAAAGATCTTAGAAATTAAATCGGCTCCAATTATCATTGTTGAGGGGCTGTTTATCCTTCACTTCAAAGAAATTGCAGCGCTGTTAGATCATACTATTTTTGTAGATGCCGACGAAGCCATTGCTTTAGATCGCCGCATTAAGCGCGATGGATTAGAACGTGGCTACCCCGAAGACGATGTACTTTACAAATGGCATAACCATGTGGTTCCTGCCTATAAAGAATACCTACTGCCCTACCGCAGCCAATGCCATAAGGTCGTAATGAACAATACCAACGAGCCCGACGAAATTATAGCAATAACCGAAGCCATTTCGAACGATTTAAGAAATGATGTTTTGGTAGATATACATTAAACAACAAAGGAGTTAAGTTTTAAAAGCTTAACTCCTTTGTTCTAATATACAAAAATGGCTCCTGATTGTACGAAGAACGCTTTCACACAACCTAATCTAACTTCATTTCCGGGATCTCTCCTTCTACTATCAATCTACCAGCAGTGCTTTGCTGTATAAATTCGATACTTACACCCGGTGCCCGCTCTAAAAGTTTAAAACCACCTTCAGGCAAAACATCCAATACCGCCAGCTCTGTGACAATCTTTTTAATACACTTTACACCCGTTAACGGTAATGTACATTTTGGTAGCAGTTTACTTTCGCCTGCTTTGTTAATGTGCTGCATGGCCACAATAATATTTTTAGCCGAAGCCACCAGGTCCATGGCCCCCCCCATGCCTTTTACCATTTTACCAGGTATTTTCCAGTTGGCAATATCACCGTTTTCCGATACCTCCATAGCCCCTAAAATGGTTAGGTCGACCTTTTGCGCGCGGATCATCCCAAAGCTCATAGCCGAGTCGAAAATAGATGAGCCCGGCAAAGTGGTAATGGTTTGTTTACCTGCATTAATTAAATCGGCATCCTCCTCCCCTTCAAACGGGAAAGGTCCCATGCCCAGCAAACCATTTTCGGATTGCAGTACCACGTTTATTCCTTTTGGGATATAATTGGCTACCAATGTTGGAATACCAATCCCCAGGTTAACATAGTAGCCGTCTTTTATTTCTTTAGCAATGCGCTGTGCTATCTCTTCTTTTGAAAACATAAAATTGTAAATAAATGAATTTTGAATGGTAGAATAGATTGATTGATTGAATAAGCGAATGTTCTAATTCCTGTTCGGCTACCAAATTCAGACTCCCGACTTTCTAACCGTTCTTTGTTCAATCCTTTTTTCATA
Source organism: Sphingobacteriaceae bacterium (assembly GCA_965284455.1). GTDB lineage: Bacteria > Bacteroidota > Bacteroidia > Sphingobacteriales > Sphingobacteriaceae > Pedobacter. The sequence continues at coordinate 839,183 of OZ260086.1, read as the reverse complement.
ATCTTTCCCCTGAAAAATGCGGTGTACATAAATACCTGGCGTATGGATATAATCAGGATCCAGTTCGCCTGCTTCTACCAGTTCTTCTACCTCGGCAATGGTAATTTTACCTGCCATGGCCATTACGGGGTTAAAGTTCCGGCTTGTAGAACGAAATATTAAATTTCCGGCAGTATCGCCTTTCCAGGCTTTTACAATGGCAAAATCCGCATCAAAGGCATATTCCATTAAATAATCTTTGCCGTTAAAATTGCGGATTTCCTTGCCTTCGGCTACCTCGGTACCAACGCCAGCGGGCGTAAAAATAGCAGGCATTCCATATCCGGCAGCTAAACAACGGGTGGCTAAAGTTCCCTGCGGAATAAGATCAACCTCCAGTTCGCCACTCAGCAACTGTCTTTCAAATTCAGCATTTTCGCCTACATAAGAAGAAATCATTTTTTTAACCTGGCGTTGTTTCAACATCAAACCGATACCAAAATCATCAACCCCGGCGTTATTCGAAATACAGGTTAACTGCTTTACCTGTTTCTTTACCAAAGCATTTATACAATTTTCAGGAATGCCGCAAAGCCCGAAACCACCAAGCATAATGGTTGCGCCATCTGATAGATCACGGATGGCTTCTTCGGCCCCAGATACCACTTTATTTATCATTTTACGAATTATTGGTTAGTTTGGCTAAATTACAAATTGCCTTCAAAATAGCGGTAATATAATATTTAAATCATCAAAGTAAAATTATTGATTGGAATTAATCTAAATAACCATTACCTTTGTGCTGCAATGATTTACGAGAGAGAAGAAAATATGTTCATATTGCCCACCGACCCTGAATTTCAAAAAGGAATGGGCTTTATATTCAGTTGTACTGCCGAACACAAAAAATGCTGCGAGAAATTTAAGAAAGGCAAACGCTGTAAAAAATGCCCTGCGCATAAAAAAAAGAAATAGGCTTATTTCGCAATTTCAATAATCTTATCGTCGTTTCCGTTACTGGTGCAAATATAAATTTTCCCTTCAGGTGATTGGGTTACGGCTCTGATCCGTCCGTAAGCATTTACATAAAAATCTTTAGTGCCTGTTATTTTTGTCTGGCCCGCATCCAATTTGAGCTGCATCAGCTTCGTTCCTTTTAACACGGCCAACAACAACGAATTTTTAAACGGCGGAATATAATCCGAATTGTAATAAGCCAAACCACTTGGCGCAATAGTTGGTGTCCAATTAATTAGGGGCTCTGCTACATTATTGGTTGAGCAGAAAGATTGTTCGCCGGTTTCATTACAAAAGCCTTTAACGTTTGGCCAGCCATAATTCCGTCCTTTTTCAATTATATTAATTTCATCATCCGAATCAGGTCCGTGCTCAGAAGAAAATATTTTGTTACCCACCTGAACCAATCCCTGCGCATTGCGATGCCCTAACGACCATACTGGGTTATTGGGATAAGGATTATCGGCAGGAATAGAACCATCTAAATTAATCCGCAAAATTTTCCCAGCCAAAGCGTTTATGTTTTGCGGAGTCGACTGATCTGAAGCATCGCCGGTACTGATAAATAATTTTCCACCACTAATCAGCAACCTCGAACCATTATGTATAGATGCTGCAGGAATCTGATCGATAAGCGTAAGTGGACTGCTTAAACTATTTCCAGAATAGGTATACCTTACAACCTTAGCTTTATAGGTGCTTCCGTAACCGTAAACCACATAAACGTAGGGGTTAGCCACAAAATCGGGATGTAAGGCCATCCCCAGCAAGCCACCTTCGCCATTTGTGCGCACTTCGCTAATGGTTAAAAGCGAACTAATCTGTCCGGTTGATGGATTTAGCCGGCTTATTTTACCTACCTTTTCGGTAAACCAGATGAAATTATCAGGTCCATACACCATTTCCCATGGCAAATTTAAACCCGAAGCCACAATTTTTGCCTTTAATTCAACATCAGGCAAATCGCCCGGATCTTCATTATTATTGTCGCCATTCTTTTTGCAAGTTGTAGCCAACAGGACTACAAAAAGGCAGATCAAGATGTTTTTCATCGCCGTAACGTTTTAAAAATAACAACGTTACGAGCAATTAAGTTTTCTTTTATTCAATTTAAAGTGCTGTCAGATGGTACCATCTGACAGTTTATGAAATCACAATTGACAACTCCTATGAAATGAGTTTTTTTGTTAGTGTCGGATGGTAACATCCAACACCACAATAAATCTATCCTTCATCTCCCATCATACATCTTCCATTTTCCATCCTCCCCTAATTCAAATAAACATAGGTAATCCCATCTCCGCCTCTGTCTGCGTGTTCATCTTCCATCCGGTTTACCTGGCTGTATTTACGGAGATACTCCCTGATCATCTTTCTCAAAATACCATCGCCTTTGCCATGGATCAGTTTAATTGAAGGGAAACCCAGCATGATTGCTTTATCTAGGTATTTTTCTACTTCAAATAACGCGTCTTCAGTGCGCTTACCTCGTAAATCAAGCTCTGCCCTAAAACCCGATACCGCGTCGTTCATACGTCCTGCAAAAGAATTTGCACTACTCTGGATTACTTTTTTAGCTTCGCGGTTACTCACTTTCTGCACACGGTTCTTTTTAACTGTCGAGCGTAAATCGCCGATAGCTAAAACCAGTTCATTGCGGTTAATTTCTAAAACCTGACCAATGGTTTCACTATCTGTAAATTTAACCAGATCGCCCACTTCAATTTCACCCCCCACTACAACCTGTACCGGTTTCGGACGTTCTTTAGGTACAGTATTCTTAACCAGCTCTTTTTGCAGGTTCTGGCGCAGCTCTTTCGTTACTTCTTTATCGGCCTGCTTTTCCTTAATCTCCGCAATAGTATTTTCTACCAGTTTATTGGCGTTTTTAATAATGTTTTGTGCTTCCTGCTTCGCTTCTTTAATCAAAACCTTCCGGTTTTCTTCTAAAAACGATTTCAGTTTCTCGTTTTCAGCAACCAGATTCTTTGCCTTATTCTGCTGGTTGGCTAAACTCACCTTTGCATCGTAAACATTTTTCTTCTCGCGTTCCAGATCAACCAGCATCGTATCTACACGGTTCTGATTAGAACCTGTTTTCTCTTTTGCCAACGCAATCACTTCTTTGGGTAAGCCTATGTTCTGCGCAATTTCGAAAGCATAAGAACTACCCGGCTTGCCCATCTCCAAAACGTAAAGTGGTTTCATTTTAGCGTTATCGAAAAGCATAGAGGCATTTTCTAAGCCGCGTGTATTACCTGCAAAGAGCTTTAAATTAGAGTAGTGTGTGGTAATAACGCCCCTTACCTTCTTATTATTTAACACCTCTAAAACCGCTTCAGCCATGGGGCCGCCAAACTGCGGATCGGTACCTGTACCAAACTCATCGATCAGCACCATCGTTTTGGGCGAAGCGTGCTCTACAAAATAGCGCATCTTTTTTAAGTGTGCACTGTAGGTACTCAAATCACTTTCAATCGATTGGTCATCTCCAATATCAGCGAAAATATTTTCAAAAATACCTACTTCGCTATTCGCATCAACCGGAATTAACAAGCCTGTTTGCAACATAATCTGCAGTAAGCCTACCGTTTTCATACAAACCGATTTACCACCGGCATTTGGTCCTGAAACCAGGACCACCCGCGTTTCTGCATCGATATGAATATTTAAAGGGGTAACAGTTTTCTTTTCTGTGGCAAAAGAGAGCGATAGCAAAGGGTGCCTTGCATTAATCAGTTTTGTTTTTGGTTCTTTTAGCAGCCCTGGCATTTCGGCTTCTATATCCATGGCAAACAAGGCCTTGGCGCGCACAAAATCCAGTTTGGTTAAAAAGCCATGATACGAAAGCAACAAAGGCGAATAAGGCCGCAAATCATCTGTTAAGGCGATCAGGATCTTAATAATTTCCCTGCGCTTGTCAAATTCCAAATCGCGCAGCTTGTTATTTAAGGTAAATACCTCTTCCGGTTCGATGTACACCGTTTGCCCCGTTGCCGATTCATCGTGTACAAAACCTTTAAGCTTACGCTTATTCTCTGCCAAAACCGGAATACACATCCGGCCATCACGAACAGTTAAACTACCGTCGGCTACCCAGTTATTGGCAATAGCCTGCTTATAAATCGAATCCATGCGCTTGCGCACATCTTGCTCTGTTCTCGAAATTGCCGTTGTAATCTCTTGCAGTTCTTTCGAAGCATTGGGTTTAATCTTTCCTTTCGGGTCGATTACGGTTTCTATTTTACGGAGGATATTTTTTTCAATAGGTAAATGCTCAAATAAAGCTTCGAGGGTTGGGTAAACTTCTGCCCTTTCTTCAAAAAAACGAAGTACCGAAAAAACCGTTTGTAATGAGGTGTATACCTGAAACCATTCATCTTCTAACAGATAGGTTCCCTCTACGCTGATTTTTTCGACCAGCGATTTAATATCAAAAAAAGTGTTGATCTGCAAAGGTTCCTGGTTTTGCAGAATGCTTTTAAATTCGTTGGTTTGGCGTAAAAATTTATCGATTTGATCAAAACGGTTCATCACCTGCATCTTCTGCACCATCGTCTGCCCCATCGGGCTTAAACAATGTTTGCTTATCAGCTGCCTTATCTCTACAAAACCTAAACGTTCTAAACAGTTTTCGGGATATAACATATTTTATAGTACTGTCGGAGCTACTTCTAAAGTCCCGGTCTTTTTAATTTTAATCAACGAATCGGCCACTTTTTTCTTTTTAGCAATTTCGGCTACCGCTTTAACCTTCGATAATGAATCGGGTTTCATCTTTTTCCGGATGGCAAGCGAATCGGCCTTAAATTTCTTTTTGATGGCTATCGAATCGGTTTTAAATATTTTTTCTTTAATTAATTTATCGGCCAAAGCAGTTCCTTTCTTCTGCGCAGCCAGCATTTTCTGGATGTTTTTGTACATCGCATCCAGCTCTTTGGGGTTAACATTGTACCATTGCAGGCTTTTATTGTATTGCACCGAATCGGTTTCAAATTTTTTATAAATCCCCTTATAATAACCGGCTGCAACTTTCCGGGCCGAATCGGGAATGTAAATGGTAGACAGGTAACCATCTACTATGTGCATATCGTACAAAATCTTTTCCATTTTATCGGGTTTTATAATATCGTCGGGTATGCCTGGCTTACAACCAAACCATAATACCGCTGTCATTAAAACCCACATTAGTCTCTTCATGCTGAATTAAAGTATTATTTTTTGCCCAAATTGCGGCAAGGTTATTAATTTTACCAAAAATAGTTATAAATGAGCATAGCTGATAATCTTAAACAATATAAAAACGAAGTCGAATCGGATGGCGTGAAACTGATTGCGGTTTCAAAAACACAACCTGTTGAGTCGATTTTAGAAGCATACAACGCCGGACAGCGTGTTTTTGGCGAAAACCATGTACAGGAAATGGTTGATAAGCAGGCACAACTCCCGGCGGATATTGAATGGCACCTTATTGGCCATTTGCAAACGAATAAAGTAAAATATATTGCGCCTTTTGTTCAGCTGATTCATGGTGTAGACAGCATAAAACTACTTCAGGAAATCAACAAACAGGCTGCCAAACATAATCGGGTAATCGACTGCCTTTTACAGGTTTACATTGCTGATGAAGATACCAAATTCGGGCTTGGTTTTGATGAAGTAGTAGAGCTTTTACGTGATGAAACTTACCCTGAATTAAAAAACATCCGCATAGTTGGTTTAATGGGCATTGCTACCAATACCAAAAACGAAAAACAAATTGCAATTGAATTTCACGAGCTTAAAGTGTTTTTTGATGGCATTAAAATGAGCTTCTTCCGTAAAGATGAAGCCTTTAAAGAAATCTCGACCGGCATGAGTGCCGATTATAAACTAGCCATTGAAGAAGGGAGTACCATGGTGCGTATAGGCAGCAGTATTTTCGGCAAAAGGGTAATTAAACATTTTAAATCGAACATTTCAGCTAATTAATATGAATTTAAATATCAGATTCGCAGTAGCTGAAGATTGCTCAAGGTTATTAGAATTAATTAACGAACTGGCCGTTTACGAACGCGCCCCCGAAGAAGTAACCGTAACCCTGGAGCATTTTGTTGATGCTGGTTTTGGTAAAAATCCGGTTTGGAAAGCATTTGTAGCAGAGGTTGACAGCATTGTTGTTGGCTTCGCTTTGTACTATACACGCTACTCTACCTGGAAAGGATGCCGGTTGTACTTAGAAGATTTTATCGTAACCGAAGCTTTCAGGGGTAAAGGTCTGGGCAAAATATTATTCGAAAAGGTAATAGAAGAAGCTAAAAACGGCAATTACAGTGGTATGGTTTGGCAGGTTTTAGACTGGAACGAACGGCAATTAATTTCTACAACAAATACCAGGCACAATTAGAGAGCGGATGGCTAAACGCAGCTTTAGCTAAAGAACAAATCAAGGCATTTTAGTATGGATATTTTTAAATTTGGTGGAGCTTCAGTAAAAAATGCTGAGGGAGTAAAAAATCTGGCCAATATTGTACGCGATTACAAGAAAGGCAACCTGCTTGTTGTGGTTTCGGCAATGGGCAAAATGACCGATAAGCTGGAGGCACTAACCCAGGCCTACTTATCTCATAGCGAGCGTGCACACGCAATTTTTGATGAGGTAAAGCATTTTCACTTTAATATTATCGAAGAATTGTTTGAGGGCAAACCCAATTCAGTTTACGATGATGTCGCCAATACTTTTGTGGAAATTGACTGGCTGATTGAAGATGAGCCCGACAATGACCACGACTATATTTACGATCAGATTGTCTCGATTGGCGAAGTAGCTTCGACCAAAATTGTAGCAGCCTGGCTTAACGAAACCGGCAATAAAGCACTCTGGGCAGATGCCAGAAACTATATCCAAACCGACAATACCTACCGCGAAGGAAAGGTAGACTGGGCAAAAACCAATCAGATTATACAAAAAGACCTGGTTCCTTTGTTAGCCGAAAATATTATCGTTACACAAGGCTTTATTGGAGGAACCAGCGAAAATTATACCACTACCCTAGGTCGCGAAGGCTCTGATTATTCCGCAGCTATATTTGCATCCTGCCTCAATGCCGCTGCTTTAACCATTTGGAAAGATGTTCCGGGCGTATTAAATGCAGACCCTAAATGGTTTGATGAAACTGAGAAAATTGCACAGCTTTCCTATCACGACGCTATAGAACTGACCTATTATGGCGCTACAGTAATCCATCCTAAAACCATAAAACCTTTACAAAACAAAGGGATTCCGTTGTTTGTGAGATCATTTCTTACACCAGAAGGCGAAGGAACAGCCATCACAAAAGAGAACAACCCGTTGCCTATACCGTCTTTTATATTTAAGATTAACCAGGCGCTGATTTCGATCTTTCCTAAAGATTACTCTTTTATTATCGAAGAAAACCTGAGCAATATTTTCGAACTTTTCCATAACCACAAGATCAAAATCAATACCATGCTCAACTCGGCAATTAGTTTTTCGGTAAGTGTTGATGATCATCCTACTCAAATTGAAAGACTGATTAAGGATCTCTCAGAAGAGTTTACCGTAAAATATAACAAAGGATTAGAACTGGTAACCATCCGTTATTACAACCAGCATACCATCGATCGGGTAACCGTTGATAAAGATATTTTGTTGGAAGTGAAAAGCCGCCATACCTGTCAAATGGTGATGAAGAATAAATAGGGAATTAGTATCAAGTAGCAGGTATAAAGAATATTTATCAATACTTGCTACCTGATACTTAATACTCTTCACTAGATACTTGCTACTTGATACCCCATACCTGATACCCCAGCACCCTCCCGATGAACAACAACCTTTTAGCAACAGCCGTACAACAATACATCAATGCAAACCTATCTTCAGATGTAAATCAGATTGCGCTGGCTAAAAGTCCATTTGAGGGAATTACATCGGCAGAGCTCGCCACCCAGATTACCGCAAAAAAGAAATCGGAAAAGAAACTGCCTACCTGGTTCAAAACGGCCGAAATCTACTACCCCCCCGTTCTGTCAATCGAGCAAACCTCATCAGAAATTACGGCTAAATACAAATCAAAATTAGCTAAGGGCGAAAGTTTAATCGATATTACCGGAGGTTTTGGAGTGGATAGCTATTATTTCTCCAAACAAGTGGCTAATGTAACCCATTGCGAAATCAACAGCGAGCTTTCGGCAATTGCCCACTACAACGCCAGGGCATTAAATGCACATCATATTAATTTTGAGGCAACAGATGGCATTAACTACCTAAATGCTAGCGAAAAAAAATTCGACACCATTTATGTAGATCCGGCGCGCAGAGCTGAAAAAGGCAAGGTCTTTATGCTCAAAGATTGTACACCAGATGTGGTAAGTATAATCGATACCTTATTAGAAAAAGCACAGCGAATCATTATCAAAACAGCTCCCCTGCTAGATATTTCTGCGGGTTTATCGGAGCTGAAGCAGGTAAGCGAAATCCACATTCTGAGTGTAAAAAACGAATGCAAGGAGCTTTTGTGGGTAATAGACCGTGTATGTAATCAGGATACACAGATTATCGCGGTAACTTTAAATGAAACAGATAAGGAATTTTCGTTTAAAAAATCATCAATCCAGTCTCCGGTACACTTTTCTGATAAGCTTCATCCTTCCAATTACCTCTATGAACCAGATGCTGCCTTATTGAAATCAGGTGCTTTCAATTTAATTGGTTTAACTTATGATCTGTTAAAATTACATCCCCAAACGCAGCTCTACATTTCTCCTGAGATCAATAAAGCTTTTCCCGGCCGGATATTTCAGCTAACAGAGATCCTCACTACTACAGCGCTTAAAAAAGCTGGAAACTTAACCGGAAATGTGATCGTTAGAAATTATCCTGCAAAACCCGAAGACCTGGTAAAGAAATACAAAATTAAACCCGATAAGGATCAGTTTTTAATATTCACTAAGGTAGCAAACGGAGATAATGTAATCTTCAAAGCTTCGATTATACAGTATTACTAGCCTTTACCGTCAAACTGGTGTCGTATTTCTTCACCTCACTTAAAATGACGATTAGCTAAAAATGCAAAAAGCCTTTCTTTAGGGAAAGGCTCTTTGCAGGGATGAGATATAAATATTGTATCGCTTAAACTTTCTTAACGTTTACTGCCTGTAAACCTTTTCTGCCTTCAGCTACTTCAAATTCTACTGCATCCTTCTCTTTTAAGCTTTCGATTCCACCTAAAACATCTTTAAAATGTACAAATAAGTCTTTATTGTCTTCTTGCACAATAAATCCAAAGCCTTTTTGCGTGTTAAACCATTTAACTTTTCCGGTTGCCATAAAAAAATAAAAAATTGTATAAAATAAATAAACCCTTATGCTTTGATTCGCATTTAATTTAACCAATTGATCATTATCATCAATAAAACAATCAGATAAAGCGCTAATATTGAAACAAAACTACCAAATATAATAATTTACCGATGCAATGCAAGCCCAAATCAGCTATTCAACAAGAAAGTTGCGTAAGCCCGAAAATCGTTCTTAAATTACTTATTAGGCTGTGGTGTAGTACGTAAATATGGCTTTATTACCTGGTGTCCTTTCGGAAATTTAGCCGGAATATCTTCTGTTTTAATACTGTTCACTACAATTACGTCTTCGCCATCTTTCCAATCAGCAGGTGTAGCTACACTGTAATTAGCGGTGAGCTGCAATGAATCGATTACGCGCAATACTTCGTTAAAATTACGGCCAGTAGATGCAGGGTAAGTAATGGTTAATTTTACTTTTTTATCAGGACTGATCACGAACAAAGATCTTACGGTTAAGGTTTCAGAGGCATTCGGATGGATCATATCATACAAATTAGCTACTGTCCTGTCCGGATCGGCAATAATCGGGAATTCAACCGATGTATTTTGGGTCTCGTTGATATCGCTAATCCAGCCTTTATGAGATTCTGCAGAATCGACACTTAAAGCCAATACTTTAACATTTCTTTTTTCGAACTCGCCCTTCAAAGCAGCCGTTCTACCCAGCTCAGTAGTACAAACAGGCGTATAATCGGCAGGGTGCGAAAACAATACGCCCCAGCTATCACCTAAAAAATCATAAAAATCTATTTCACCAATTGATGTATTGGCCTGGAAGTTTGGGGCGGTATCGCCAAGTCTTATACTCATAACAATAATATTTAAAAGTTGATTAAAACAAATCTAAACAATACTATAGTAAATACATAGACATAATATTATTTTACGACCTATAAATTACAATTCATGTCTAGTCCTTGGAAAAGTTGACTATTTATTTTACTAAATTATAAAATTAAAAGAACCATTGAAATCTATTTTGATGGTTCTTTTTTCTTCCACCGTTTTACAAATATTTTGGGTCTTGAGTGCGCTTGCCTTGGCGTTAACATATTTACAGAGGAGTGTAATCTCATCTGGTTATATAATTCAATCGCCTGATGGACTTGTTTATATAATTGGTCTTTCCGCTGAAAGACTGCGTCCAATCCAAATTCGTCCTTTAAAATCCCGTTAACCCTTTCTGCGACTGCATTTTCATATGGATCGCCATTTTCAGTCATACTGATTTTGATGTGGTTATTCGATAAAAGCCTGATATAATCATAGCTGCAATATTGCAGCCCCCTGTCAGAATGATGGATGAGCTGATGTTCGTACTCCCTCTTGCCTATGGCCATCTCCAATGCCTTTTTAGTAGAGGCAGCCTTCATATCGCCACAGATCTCATAGCCCATGATTAGCTTAGAGCCTGCATCAGTAACCAGATGCAGATATTCATTTCCCGCAATTGTTTGTAGATAGGTTATATCTGAAACCCATAGCTGCTCGGGCCTGGTAAGTTCCAGATCCTTTGTTAGGTTGGGGTATTTCCTCATCCAGTGCCTTGAATCGGTTGTTCTAGTATACTTGCGTTTACGTTGGACCAACAGATGCTGTGATCTTAATATCCCAAAAAGTTTATCGCGTCCAATCGTAATCTTCTTCCCAGACATGCTTTCCCGTAACATCACATGCAGCTTACGGACTCCAGTCCGCGGTAGCTTATGCCGGATGTTCAGGACCATTTCCTTGATCTCCTGTTCAGCAGCCATCTTTTTTGAGCTACTGCGCCTTGCCTTATAGAAAGCCTGTTTCGTGTAGCCAAACAGCTTGCACAACTTGGTAATAGTGTTATTACCGGAAAGAAGTGCTATTTCTTGAACTGCTTGGCGCCAGACTTTTTTCGGATCTCGATGTTAAGTTCCCGCTCGGCGATCTCAACAAATTTCTTGTACATGGAAAGTTGGTGTTCGGCTTCCCTCAAACGCTTCTCCAATGCCTTGTTTTCTTGCTTTAACTCCCACTCAAGCTCTTTGAGCCGCTGTTGATCATCGTCCTTCATAGGCCTGCCAATGCTTTTGTACACTGGGTAGGCTAATTTACTATATTTTCGTAACCAATTCTGAATGCACTGATTTCCGCGAATATCGTATTTACGTTGAAGCTGGTCTTTATTCAAATGACCACTCTCATATTCATCTACAACTAACCGCTTGAAACTCTCACTGTAAATCCGGTGTGGACGTTGCAGTGTCTTTAATTTATTATTGACCATATTGTTAAGATTTGGTCAACCTTTTTTAGGACTCCACATCAAACAAAAAACCCTGCAGAAATGAATCAGCAGGGTTTAAGCATATTAATTTATTTGGGGGTTATTCAAATTAATAAGCTTTGATCATAAATACATAATCTTGTATTTTTTCGATCTGTTTAGTACGTTTCAATCCGGAAAGTAAACTCCTTTTATTGGCTGATAGTTTATTCGTACCTAACGAATCTTGCGGTATCGCTCTCATAGCTTCCAGAATATACTTTGATTTGATTGCAAATGCTGCACCTTCAGTTTGATCAGGTTTACCACTAATGATACCAACCAAATTTCCATTATTATCTAAAACCGGACCACCACTGTTACCAGGATTAACTGAAATAGCTACCTGATACTGAGTAGTATCGCCAATAAATCCATTTTTCGAACTCACATAACCTTCTCCCAGTACAGCTTCATCTTTAGGATAACCCAAAGTGTAAACAATTTCGCCAATGCTGCTTATATTCCTTTTAATGGTATAAGGTATTGATGATAGATTACTGAAATGCTTATCACTGATTTTTAAGATGGCAATATCGTTCTGAGAATCAGTATAAACAGATTTCACCTTGAAAGATTCTCCTTTGTTGTTCTGCACATACAGAGAATCAGCTCCATTAATAATGTGCAGGTTGGTTAAAATATAACCATTTGTAGAAATGGCAAACCCCGTACCTCCGAAGCTATTTTGTACACTGCTTTTATTAGAGGCTGTATTATTGTGGTTAATTTTCCTGATTAAACTGTTTTGGGTTTTAATGGCATTATTTACCTGATTGCTTAATTGCCTGTACCTTTCTATCTGCTTGCTGTTATGCTGTATAGAATAAATAGAAACCAGTGAAAGTACAATAAATGATGCAGCAACAGCTATCGCAGATTTATGCTTACGCCATAACTGCACCACACGCGATGGATGAGGCCTAAGTGCGTCAGCAAGGCTTTCCACATCAATTTCGGCATGAATATGATTTAACTGTTCCTTTAAACGCACCTGTTCGGCAAAAGCTTCCATAGATTCTAAAAAGAATTTATGCGATACCACCTTGTGATCTACAGCGGCATCATTCCGACGTAACTGTTCAAATGCCTCAGCTTCCTGCGGATTAAGTTTACCTAAAAGATAATCTTCAATAATTGCATCTAACTCCAAATCGTTTCTCATTTCAATTACTAGTGTTGAAAAAATAATTTCTTTAACCGCTGCAGGCATTTATACTTCTGCGTTTTGGCATTATCCGTATTGGTATAGCCAAACTTTTCGCAAATATCCTGCATGGATAAATTGTGGATATAAAAATCCTGAATAATAGTTTTACAGGGTTCGCCAAGGTGATCGAGGGCTGATTGCATTTTTACAAAAGCAGCATCTTTCTCTTCATGTTGCTCTACATCCTCCTCTACTGCAAACACATCTTCATAATCGGTAATATTGCCGGCCTTTTTGCTATTCAGGTTAAGTTTCTTTAACCAAATGCGCCTGCACACCGAATAAATATATGTTTTAAGCTTACTGCTCAATTCAAAATTACCTTCCTTAACTTTGTTATACAAAATAATGATGGCCTCCTGATATACGTCTTTTGCATCATCTTCATCCCCGTTATTATTGAGTATAAATTGCAAAACCATCGCATAATAGCCCTTGTATAACTTGTTAAGTGTATCTGCTGAGTTATTTAGAATACCTAAAATAACCTCTCTATCTGTTGGAACTGAACTCTTTAAACTGTTATTCACTAGTTAATACATTTTTCTATAAATAGTAACCCAATATTAGACAAAAAAATATTTATAGCTACTATAATCGCTTAATACAAACTTAACCACATGGGTAACCCATCTGTGAACAAAAAATATTTTATTTTTTTTACAAATTATCGGGTTACCTTTTTACCTTTGCGGCATTAACAGGAAATTAATTACTTAAAAAATTCAAAAAATGAAAAATGCATTCAAATTAGGCTTTTTAGCTTTAGCTTTATCTTTATCAGTTGTTGCTTGTAACTCAGAAAAAAAAGCTGAAGGTGCTGATACTACTTTAACTGATTCTTCTACTATCGTTACTGATACTACTGCAAAAGATACTACAGTTAAAGATTCTACAGTTAAAGATACAGCTGTAAAAACTACAACTACTACAACTGAAGTTAAACACTAGTCTAACTTTAACATACAAAAAAGGCTTTGAATTAACTTTCAAGGCCTTTTTTATTTTATTTACTTTTTTTTCAATTTATTGGGTTACCTTTTCCATTTACCTGTATTAAGAGGTAAATTAATTAATTACTTAAAAAAACTTTAAAATGAAAAATGCATTCAAATTAGGCTTTTTAGCTTTAGCTTTATCTTTATCAGTTGTTGCTTGTAACTCAGAAAAAAAAGCTGAAGGCGCTGATACTACTGTAACTGATTCTTCAACTATCGTTACTGATACTACTGCAAAAGACACTACAGTTAAAGATTCTACAGTTAAAGATACTGCTGTAAAAACTACTACAACTACAACTGAAGTTAAACACTAGTCTAACTTTAACATATAAAAATGGCCTTAAATTAGTTTTTAAGGCCATTTTCTATTTATTTAACTTTTTTTTCAATTTACTGGGTTACCTTTTTCGGTTTCGCGTATTAACTAAGAATTAATTAATTACTTAAAAAAACTTCAAAAATGAAAAATGCATTCAAATTAGGCTTTTTAGCTTTAGCTTTATCTTTATCAGTTGTTGCTTGTAAATCAGAAAAAAAAGCTGAAGGCGCTGATACTACTTTAACTGATTCTTCTACTATCGTTACTGATACTACTGCAAAAGATACTACAGTTAAAGATTCTACAGTTAAAGATACTGCTGTAAAAACTACTACAACTACAACTGAAGTTAAACACTAGTCTAACTTTTAGTATACAAAAGCCCTTGAATTAACTTTCAAGGGCTTTTTTTTTATCTTAAGGGTTACCTTTTCCTGTTCAGGGCATTAAAAGTATATATTAACACTAAAAACAAAATCAACATGAAAAATGCATTCAAATTAGGCTTTTTAGCTCTTGCTTTATCTCTAACCATCGCAGCTTGTGGCGAATCAGGAAAAAAAGCAGAAGGTGCCGGCGATACCACCGTTACAGATTCATCAACAATTGTGACTGATACTACAGCAAAAGACACTACAGTAAAAGATTCGACGGTTAAAGACACTACTGTTAAAACCACAACTACCACAACAGAGGTAAAACACTAGTATATTTCTAAAATAATACAGAAAAAAGCTTTGATTTTGCAATCAAAGCTTTTTTTTTATTTAAAGTGGGTTACTTTTTTAAGTTTTTTGTATAAATTAGTAAGTAATTAATTAAAAAAACCACTACAAATTAAAAAACATGAAAAATGCATTCAAATTAGGCTTTCTGGCTCTTGCTTTATCTCTATCAGTTGTTGCTTGTAAATCTGAAAAGAAAGACGGCGCAGCAGATTCTTCTAAAGTAGACTCTACAGTAGTTGATACAACTGTAAAAGATACTACTGTGAAAGATTCTACAGTAAAAGATACTTTAGCAACAGATACTACTAAAAAATAGTAGCTTCAATTAACCTAATAAAAAGGCTTCAGGTAAAACTGAAGCCTTTTTTGTTTTTAATCTGAATTCTTTAGCTTTTAAATCCCTTAAAATCCATCAATTGTAGTAAATTTGCGGCAAAAATATAATCCGTATAATGAATTTAACATCACTACAAGCTATTTCACCTGTTGATGGTCGTTACAGAAAAACTACCGAAAATTTAGCTGCTTACTTTTCAGAAGAAGCGCTGATTAAATACCGTGTTTTTGTAGAAATCGAATATTTTATCGCCCTTTGCGACATCAACTTGCCTGGCTTGCAGAACTTTGATAAAAATCTTTATGCTGAATTGCGTAAAATACACGAAAATTTCTCAGAAGCAGATGCTTTAGAAATTAAAGAAACTGAAAAAGTTACCAATCACGACGTTAAAGCGGTTGAGTATTTCATCAAAAGTAAATTTGACGGCTTATCGCTTCAAAATTTTAAAGAGTTTATCCATTTCGGCTTAACCTCGCAAGACATTAACAACACAGCCATCCCTTATTCGATTAAGCTGGCTTTGAACGAAAGTTATTATCCTGCAATTACCGAACTGATTACCAAAATAAACACACTCGCTACCGAATGGAAAGAAGTTCCGATGCTGGCACATACACACGGTCAGCCGGCCTCTCCTACCAAACTGGGTAAAGAGTTTTTGGTTTTTGCCGAGCGCTTAAGCATCCAGGTAGAAAATTTAAAAGCTATCCCGAACAGTGCCAAATTTGGTGGTGCTACCGGAAACTTTAATGCACACCATATTGCCTATCCTGAGGTGAAATGGGTTGATTTTTCAAACCAGTTTGTAAACGAAACTTTGGGCTTAAGCCGTGCGCAACACACTACACAAATTGAACACTACGATCAGTTTGCAGCCCAGTGCGATGCTTTAAAACGCATTAACAACATCATCATCGATTTAGACCGCGATATCTGGACTTATATTTCTAAAAATTATTTTAAACAAAAAATAAAAGCAGGAGAAATCGGTTCATCGGCCATGCCACATAAAGTTAACCCGATCGATTTTGAAAATGCAGAAGGTAACGCTGGTATTGCCAATGCTCTATTCGAGTTTTTCGCCGCTAAGCTGCCTATTTCGCGTTTACAACGGGATTTGACCGACTCAACCGTTTTAAGAAATGTGGGCGTTCCATTTGGACATACTTTAATAGCCATCAATGCTACATTAAGAGGTCTTAACAAAATTTTACTTAACGAAGCAGCTTTACACGCCGATTTAGACGAAAACTGGGTCGTAGTTGCAGAAGCCATACAAACGGTATTGCGCAGGGAAAACTTCCCCAACCCTTACGAGGCTTTAAAAGAGCTAACGCGTACAAACTCAAAAATTAATGCAACAAGTATTGCTGAATTTATTGAGGGCTTAGCGGTAACAGAAGAAGTAAAAACACAGTTGAGAACGATTACACCATTTAACTACACTGGTATTTTCTAATCAAATTAAATTGACGCTAAGCAGACAGCCGCGCCACGTTTTATTAAACACGAATTGTTAATTTTGTTTATTCAAATTGATTAGGACATGACCATTAACGTATATACAGAACAAACTCCAAACCCGGCAACCATGAAATTCATGGTAAATAAGCTGTTAATAAACGGTAGTGAAGATTTTGCCACTAAAGAAAGTGCAGAACACTCGCCATTTGCCAAGGAGTTATTTAAATTTAGCTTTGTTTCTGGTGTTTTTTTCGCCAGCAACTTTGTTACGGTTACCAAAACAGACGATGCAGAATGGGCAGATATTGAAGCCATTTTAAAAGAGTTTGTTAAAGGAGCTGTTGAATCTGAATTAAAAATTAAAGAAGCAACTGCTGATGAGGCGCCAGCTTTTGAGGGCACGGAAACTGAAATTAAAATTCAGCAGATTTTACATGACTATGTGCGCCCGGCTGTGGAGCAAGATGGTGGAGCCATTACCTACAAATCATTTGATGAGGGTGTGGTAACAGTAGAATTACGTGGTTCTTGCAGTGGTTGCCCATCGTCTACCATTACACTTAAATCGGGTATTCAGAATTTGTTACAAAGAATGGTACCGGAAGTTACCGAAGTAGTTTCGGAAGCGCTTTAAAATTGTGCATTTTTCATTATACATAAAGAAAGAGGGTTTGCTAATTAGTAAACCCTCTTTTGTTTTTAAGCTATTTTAAAGACACCTATTTATTTCCTGCAGATAGCACGGATTTAGTCGCAGATTTAAATCATCGCTCACGCTACCCTATAATTGTCGGACTTACTTCAGCTTGACTTATAGCTTAAGAGACCTCCTCAGATTAGATTTCCCGACTCCGCGAAATGACGATTTAGTATATAAAATAATTTAACTAATGGAATAGCTTTCTTAAAAATGCCTTTTAATTGCTTCCAGCATTTCTGTTGTTACTTTGCCATTGGTAGCCAGAATTTCCCTTTTATCAAAGTAATTGTTACCGCCAGAGAAATCGAAAACTTCGCCGCCTGCCTGCTGCACAATGAAACAACCGGCTGCAAAATCCCATTGTTGTAGGTTGTATTCAAAAAAGGCATCGAAGCGCCCACAGGCGGTATATACCAAATCTATTGCAGCGGCACCAATTCGACGCACACCATGGCTTTTCTGCATCATTTCGGCTAATAACTTTAAATATTTATCCTGATTATCGAACTGGTAATAAGGAAAGCCTGTGGCCAGTAAGCTCGATTTTAAATCCGGATTAACCGACACGCTAATTTCTTTCTTGTTTAAAAATGCATTACCTCCTTTAAAAGAATAGAACATTTCTGCTCTGTTCAGTTCGTAAACAACACCAACAACCGGCTGGCCATCTTCGTACAGCGCTACACTGATACCATAAGCCGGAATGCCGTGAATAAAGTTAGTGGTTCCATCCAACGGATCGATAATCCAGGTATAGGTTTTACCTACCCTGCTAATCGTTTTTTCTTCGGTGATAAAACCGGCATCAGGAATCAGTTTTTCGAGGTTCTGAACCAGTTTCTGTTCTGCAGTTTTATCTACATAAGAAACCATATCATTTAAACCTTTGTATTCAATTTTTTGTGCATCGAACTGCATGGCTTCTTTACGGATAAAATTTCCGGTAAGCCTTACAATAGCGATCACCTTATTGCATATTAATTCGTAATTCATAACTGTTGAACAAAAACCGCAAAGGGTTGTTGGGTATAAAATGAATTTATAAAGAAGGTAATTTAAGCCAGTTTATTCTTGTTTCTTAAGGCATAAGCACTTAAAGCTATGCCACCTACAACCAGAAAAGTAGAAATCATTTCTGCCTGGGTAAACGGCGGCAAACCCAATACGTGATATTTCGAATTTACGCGGATCAACTCGATACAGAAGCGTTCAAGACCGTTTAATATCATGTATATGCCAAACATTAAACCTGGTGCTTTTATTTTATCTCTGATGCTCCATAGAAAAGCAAAAAGTATTAAACAGATAATTACTTCGTAAATTGGGGTTGGGTATACTCCCTGGGCCAGTTCGTTACAAAATTTACCACTACAACCCGGAATCGGAATACCTTCGCCTACCACATTGTTTGGGTATTTGTAAGACCATAACCAATCTGGCAGCCATGAAAATGGTTTCGGATTAGCATTAACAATCCCCCAGTCGCCATCACCAGCCATGTGACAGCCAATTCGACCTACAGCATAAGCCAGCATCATCCCCGGTCCGCCAACATCGAGCATATGCAGGGGTTTAATGCCGTTTTTCCTAGCTATGTAAAGAACCGCTGCACCACCACAAATTAAGCCACCGTAAAACGTAAAGCCTCCAGCCGAAAATATCCTTTCAATTGGATGTTGTATAAAATCATCCCAATACTCCAGGCCATCGAAAATTTTAGCGCCTAAAAAACCACAAATAGCTGCCCATACAATCAGGTTACTCATGGTTTGATATGGATGGACAGTAACCTCGACTTCTTTAGGTTTGGGTAATCTTACTTTGTTTTTCTCTTTATAATCCCAATAAGCAAACAAACCTGCGAAGAACAATCCTCCGAGAATATTCCCTTTAGCTGAAAGTAAAATAAGCTCAATGTTATCTGCCGCTAATTGATAATTCACGATCAAATAAATAAGCTTGTAGCCTATTACAAAGCCAAAAAGTCCATTTAAAGCCAGCTCACTAGCTGTTGCCGGCAAACCTATGGTTACCTTTTTCTTAAAAGAATGAAGCACTCCAAGCGCTTCTTTTCTTTTCAATTCTTTGGAAAATGCCCAATAACCAGCTACAAATGCCAGTGCTACAAACAATCCAAATGTTTTAAAAGGGAGCGGTAAATTAATGCCGAATAAGTACTCTAAGAAATGTGAAACGGTAGGAAACATACAAATTATTTGTTGCGAAGATAGGAAAGAAAGACTAAAGACCAAAGCTTAAAGACTAAAGCATAAAAGCTCAAAGACTAAAGGTGAAAGTTAAAAGATTTAGCTTCGCTGAGCACTGCTTGGTTCTCGATTACGCTGCGCTCCGCTCGAAACGACGATCCTTGTAATAGAAGAGACAGATTACAAACTCCAGAAGGTATTCAAAGGAATATGCAATCAGGCTTCGGACGCCGGGCTTCTGACTTTCTTAATGATGTGCGTAGACAGTTTCCAGTTCGGCTACCTCAACTTCTCCATCAGCAGTAATAGCCACAAGTTTAACAGCTTTTAATTCGTTAACCATAACAGGATCGTATTTGGCGCGAACTTTTACATAGTTTTTGGTAAAACCATGCATGTAGCCCGATTTTTGATCGGCTTCGAAAAGTACTTCAGCATCGCTGCCAATCTGCGATTCGTAGAAAGCCCTCCGCTTTTTATCAGACAGGATATGAAGCATTTTACTGCGTTCGTTTCGCTCGCTCCCTGCCACTACTCCTTTCATTTCGGCAGCAGCGGTTAGTTCGCGCTCCGAATAGGTAAACACATGCAGGTAAGAAATATCCAATCCGTTTAAAAACTGGTAAGTATCTAAGAAATCTTCTTTGGTTTCGCCAGGGAAGCCCACAATTACATCTACACCAATACAGCAATGTGGCATTACCGCTTTAATTTTGGCTACACGTTCCACATATAAATCCCTGCGGTAACGACGGCGCATTAAGCCCAGGATTTTATCAGAACCCGACTGCAACGGAATATGAAAATGTGGTACAAATCTTTTTGATGTGGCCACAAACTCAATAATTTCGTTGCTTAACAAATTGGGTTCGATAGATGATATCCGAATCCTTTCAATGCCTTCAACTTCATCAAGGGCTTTTACCAGATCAAAGAATTTATCTTCGCGTTCTCCATTGCGGATCCCAAAATCGCCAAGGTTTACCCCTGTTAGCACAATTTCTTTCACACCACTTTCGGCAATCATTTTGGCGCGGTTAACCACATTTTCAATGGTATCGCTCCGGCTTGCGCCACGGGCCAAAGGAATGGTACAATAAGTACAGGGATAATCGCAACCATCCTGCACTTTCAAAAAAGTACGGGTTCTATCGCCAATCGAATAAGAAGCAATGAAATTGTGGTTTACCTTTTCGATATTCTGCTGGTGCACCACTGCTTTAGGCCGTTTGGTTAAATCGCTGATATACTCAACAATCCTGAATTTTTCGGCTGCGCCCAAAACCATATCAACGCCTTCTATTTCGGCAATTTCCTGCGGTTTTAACTGCGCGTAGCAACCTACAATGGTTACAAAAGCATTTGGCGAATACTTTAAAGCCTCTTTAACCACCTTACGGCATTTTTTATCGGCATGGTCGGTAACAGAGCAGGTATTGATCACATACACATCGGCCTGATCCTGAAATTCTACAACGGCATAACCCGCATCGGTAAATAAACGACCGATGGTTGATGTTTCAGAGAAATTGAGTTTACAACCTAATGTATAAAATGCGACCTTTTTCATTGAGGCTGCAAAGATACTATTTTTAGAGATTAGATTCGAGACAATATATTTGAGAATAAATAACTGACAAAATACAGACTATAAATTATTTGGAACACATATCGTAGTACCATCTTTCAATCGCTGTTCGTGCATTCCTTCCGGACATGCCCTTTTTTCGCATCCAGACAGGAATATACCAAATGCTAGCAGGATGGCTAAAATAAAAATTGCCTTAAACATGGGGTTGACTGATTTAATTTGCGTTATATGATTTGATGCATTCTTTTACAGCATCAAAACTGTAACTATCGTCTTTCTTAAACTTTTCGAGTAATTCAGGCTTATCACCGATCAGGCTATACAACTTATCTTTGCGTTCGCTACGCGCACCAAAGATGTGATTGCTTTTTACCTCCAGCAATTCTCCATTTTGTTTACTGGCATACCAAACAATGTCAACCTGATTATTCCCGGTCTGCCTGTAATACTCAAACAAATCAATTTTACCCCTAACTAATCTTTGTAAAAAATCGGGGCTTCTTTTATCCGGCCGTTGTTTTACCAAATAGTTAATCTCCTTTTCAGCTTTATAAAACTCTTTAGTTTCGCGAATCTTAATCTTATTAAAATTATCTGTCCCATCTGGTTTAAATCTATAAAAGCCAATAAATTGCTTCTTAATCTCTCCTTTTAAGGTGTCATTGTTTAAAGTAATCAGGAAATCCTGTGCGCTAACACTGGAAAAAAAAGCACATAATGATGCGCAGCATAAGCAAGAGCGTAAAAATAGTTTCATGAATGTTGGTTTAAATCTCCCAAAAATATTTAAAGTTTGGTAAACTGCCAACTACTTTTCCTGCCAGCGGTAACTTTCCTGCTCGAAGCCTGCCAAATCCAAAACTCTGCTAATTACTGTACCTGCAACTTCTTCAATTGTTTTAGGCAAACTGTAGAATGATGGGTTTGCGGGACAAATAATACCACCTGCTTCCGTAACCGTTTTCATGTTGTTGATGTGTATTAAACTGAAAGGCGTATCGCGTACAACTGCAATCAGTTTCCTGCGTTCTTTCAGGATTACATCAGCAGCCCTCGTAATTAAGTCGTTAGAAATGCCATGAGCAATGCGGCCCAGGGTACCCATTGAGCAGGGCACAATTATCATGGTATCGTACTTTGCCGAACCAGAAGCAAAGGGCGCATTAAAATCATTTTTACTGTAAAATTTAAAACCGGTAAACTGATTGTAATCCTGGTTCCCCAGTTCGAACTGCCACACTTCTTTAGCGTTATCACTCATCACCACTCCTACTGCTTCGATCTGATCTTTTAGTTTCGATAACTGGGCGAGCAATACTTTTGCATAAACTGAACCACTGGCACCTGTAACTGCCACAATCACTTTCTTTTTAACCATGAAAACAAAAGTAGGCTTTCTGAAGTTATAAAAACAAAAAAGGGCCAGAACAATGTTCTGACCCTACATCTACCTATGAAAAACATACCCTCGAAAGGGTAAGAACAAATATATATAAATTTTTAAAAAAATGTAAGCAAGAAATGTTAAATCGTATAAATGACGTTTTTTAATCGAAAATAAAATATAACACTCTGATTATTAATACAATAATTTTCAAAAAAAATACACAAAAATCATTTTTAAGCCTAAAAACCGCCAACTTACGACACCATATTCGAAAAATGTGTATTAGAAATCAGTCGAAATAAAGAAATATAGCGTTACAACTAAAAAACGAGTTAAAATTTCACCATGTTTTCTTTACATTTTTTTTACTTTAAAATAATACTAAAATAAATGACAATTGACTAAAAACAGCTTAAACTCTGGGAAGCATCAGTAACAAATTAAAACAAGATAAAGCGGCAAATTTAGACCTGATGCGGCTTAGGGTTTCTACCCGCATACAAAGAAAAGAAGCGATATATTTTAAACCTACCCTATTAACCAGATCAGGATAAGACTGCATAAAACGGATGTATTTTTTTCTGCAGATAGCAACCTAGATATCAGTGCCCTTTCGCATGACTGGAAATAATGAAGCTGAACAATTTTTCGCCCGATATAATTTGCAATATGATCTATATTATACAGCTGTACGTACAGATTGTAAGGTACAGCAACAGCTTCTACATCTTCTAAAGCCTGTATATATTCATCAATTGACTTCTTGCCTCCGCCAATGCTGTATATATTGCCAATCAACTCGCCTTCCCGGGCAATCCAGGTAGTAATTTCCTGCTTATCATCTTTCATGTAGCCGCGGGCAACACCTTTAATAAGCAGGTAGGCGTATTCGTTTCGATGCAAAGGCGAGGCTATAAATTTATTTTTTTTAAAGATAACAGGAAAAGTATACTGATTGATAAAATACTCTATCTCGGGAGTTAAATCGTGATATGATCTAAAAAACGTAATCAATGGTGAAAATCCATTGAAAGACCGCCACTTATCTAAAACGTGTTTTTTTTCGGGATTCATGACCTCAACTAAAGTGTAAAGCAATTTAAAAATAAAGGGCATTAAAAATATGACCGACTCCTCAGCAAGCACACTTACGCCAAAAATGTTTGCGATAAAAAACATTCTCGCCTAAAAAATTAACGGAAAAAATAAGATGAAACCTACCTAAAACCAGAGAAAACACGTTTTTCTTACAATTTAGACCGATTTGTATGATAATATTACGCTAATGACAACAATTTGGTTGCTGATTAGGGTACTAACGATTATATTTGAATAAGCGTGAATCAAACTTATGATAGACTTAACTTCGTCCCTGCTAAAAGCCTTATTAAAACATGCTCATAACCCAATAATTATCTTTAAAATAAAGCCATTATTGGTAGTTGTAGAACATAACGACGCTTATCGGGCTTTGATTGCACGCATAGGGGGAAATTTAAAGTTTTATGATGTAGATATTATTCCAACTTTATTATCGGATGCGGAAAGAGATTTATTGATTAATACTGTACAGCAGGTAAGTGAGCTTAAAAAACAAACCAGCCTGGTCATCCACCCCATTTATTCCAATTCGCCAAATGTTAAGTGGGAATTAGAATTTTCGCCTGTGCTCCAGGATAGCTATCCGGCCGAATATATCATCTGTTCACTAAAGGAAATTCCGCTTAATGAAAATAACCTCGAGCGGATCTTGTTCGAGCTATCAGAAAGCGAAACCCGGTTTAGGGGCTTTTTTGAACAGGCTCCATTGGGCATGTGTGTTTTAAGAGGTACTGATCTGGTAACAGAATATGCCAATGATAATATTTTAAAGCTTTGGGGCAAAACAAGAAAAGAAATAATCGGGATACCGCAAGAGCAGGCCAGGCCAGAGCTGGCTCAACAAAGGCCAATATTAAATCGTGTGAAAGAGATTTTCAGAACAGGAGAGCCTTTAACCATTAATGAATTAAAAATTTCGACAGCTGTATTCGACGGGTACTTTGTTGCCATGTACCAGCCATTGAAAAATGATAAAAATGAGGTTACGCGTGTTTTGGCTATTATTAAAGACATTACTGAGGAAGTAAATTTTAAAAAAGAGCTTTTAAAAGCGAAAGATATCTTAAAACTAGCCATGGATGCTTCAGAAATGGGCTCGTGGAATGTAGATCTTGAAAGTAAAAAGGTACTTTTATCTGAGCGTGCACAGCAGATTTACGAACTGGAAAACAACCGCATGGGAATTGAAGAAGCCAAAGGTTTAATTGCCGAACAAGATATCGAATTTCTTTCGGGCAGCATACGTAAAGCGTTGCACAACCGATCGGCCTTTAATGTCGAATACCAGATTAACCTAAAAGGGGCAGCAAAGAAAACAAAGTGGCTAAGAACTGCCGGTAAGGCCTACTACAATGCAGACGGGAAACCCGTGTACATTGCAGGCGCGGTTTTAGATATTACGGAACATAAGCAGGATGAAATCAGAAAGAACGATTTTATTGGTATGGTTAGTCACGAACTTAAAACCCCGCTAACATCTTTAAGTGCGTATGTACAACTTTTGCAGTTTAAATTTAAGGAGACAGAAAATGCTTTCGCTATTGATACGCTTGACAAGGTAAATCTTCAATTGAAAAGAATGTCGTTAATGATCGATGGCTTTCTGAATGTTTCATTACTGGAATCTGGCAAGATTTTATTGAACAAGACGAATTTCGATCTGATAGCCTTAATTAAAACTATAGCAGAAGAAAACAGAATGGTGTTACCAAGTCATTTTATACAGGTAATTGGCTTAGAACAAACTATAGTGAATGCTGATATGGAAAAAATTGGCAATGTAATCAGTAATCTGATTGGAAATGCAGCCAAGTATTCTAAAAAAGATTCTTTTATTGCCATCAAATGCGAAAGAGTAGATGCCGAAATAATAGTGAGTGTAGAAGATGAAGGAATTGGCATTAAAGAAAACAACATACCAAAGCTTTTCGACCGTTTTTTTCGTGTAGATAGCGCTGTTACCAAAACAATTTCGGGTTTTGGTGTGGGATTATATATCTGTGCCGAGATTATTAAAAGGCACGAAGGAAAAATATGGGTAGACAGTAAATTTGGAAAAGGATCTACATTTTATTTTAGCCTGCCTGCAGAAGAATAGGTTACGTTACCTTAAACATATGTGGTTTAAATAGGTATTTCTATTTTTTCGGGCACAACTTTAACCGCAACCAAGCCGGAATTTCCTAAATCAATTTCAAAAACTACTTTCATATTCAAAGCAATCTGACTGGAAGTTTCATCTAACTGAAAATCAATATCCTGACAATTTTCATCAATAATAGTACCCACCCCATTTTCGATGTCAATGCGGGTAATCTCTCCCCTTCTCTTATCGTCCATTTTTAAAATAATAAGTTCACAAATAATCAACAATTATAGTTAATTTACGTATCATTAAAAATACATAAATTAAAATATTTGTACAACTTTTAGTTGTACAAAGCACCTTATTTTTTACTAAAACGAATTAATATCACCAAAACGCATTATTAGTTTAATATTATTTGCCAGCAATTAAATTACTAACTGATAATCAGTAATTTATTTTTCCCTTCATGGAAAAACGTTTTACCAAAAATATTTTAACTTACTGCTTTACAGCTTGTTATTATAGATAAAAAAAACTAATTTTATCACATTGAGATGGCTTAATAAACTGAATCCCAAATTCCGTTGGATTGAGTAGTTCATCATGTTTTGTTTATGTGCATTCACAAAGGGTTCAGATGGTTAATCGGGAATAGTTTTTCTGATAAAGCTGTTGATTCCGATAAACCGGAACTGCATAAGCTGGTGCTTATGCTTCGAATGATAAATGAAAAATCCCGAAGGGAATGCAAATCGAAGTCAGATTGTTACAGTTATTTATAAATTAATTATCGCGACTATGGAAAATCCCAACCAAGCCAAAGGTATTCAAGACGAAATTATCTTGTTATCAGAAGAAACAGACCGCAATTACTGGGCAAACCGCCTGGGTGTTTCTTCAGAAGCATTAAAATCTGCTGTAAGAGCAACAAGATGTATTACCTTACCTCAAATAACTGCTTATTTAAGCCAGCAAAAGAAAAACCTGTCTCTAACTAATTCATAGGCCGTTAAACGGTATTTTTCTAAAACCAGGAAAACAGATTGGCTTAACGCCGATATCTGTGCCACACTCTATACCATTTTTTATTATTGGGGTAGCTTCTGTGTGATGTTCTGTTGTTAACAAAAATGGCAACCAATAATAAAATAACAGCGCCTGTTAATACCGGGCTCAATACGTAGAGGTAGCCCAACGACTGGATTTTTGGTGAGCCAATATTGGCAATGAGCGCTGTTGCCCCTCCGGGGGGATGCAGGGTTTTGGTAATTTGCATTAAAACGATGGATAGTGCTACCGAAAGTGCTGAGGAGAGCCAGAGCTCGCCTGGAATCAGTTTATGAATGGTTACCCCTACCAGTGCACAAACCACATGCCCGCCAATTAAATTACGTGGTTGTGCCAGCGGACTATTGATTATACCATAAATAAGTACTGATGATGCGCCGAAAGAACCGATTATAAACAGATTATCGTAAGCGGTATAATATTTAGAGTTGAGTAAGCCCATGATGGCGATCCCCAGAAAAGCGCCTATGAATGTCCAGAAGTGCTCTTTAAAATCAATTAAAGTTTCTTTATAAACTATATATTTTGCAGTACGATAATGCCTCCTAATTCGTTTTCTCATGATCTTTGGATAAGGAGCGGTAAAATTAATAAATTATCAGGTTTACGGTGAATTTGTAACACAAAAGAGGCAGCTCCATATTGAACTGCCTCTTTCACGCTTTAGGCAAAATTACTCTTCGGTTAGGCCCGTGATTAAAGTTTTTACCTGTTTTAACCAGTCGTCGCTTTTCACTTCGAAATCACTATTGCATTTGTACTGCTTAAAATTAAGCTGCTTACCATCAGAATCAAAAGGGCCGCAAACACCAACATAAGTAGTGCTTTCTCCTTCTTCCTCACCAGGGTAAATAAATTCAAAAGCGTAATATGTTTTTCCATTTTCTTCAATCTTATCCAATAACTGCACTTTTTCGGAATAATCGAGTTCCTCGCTCATGTAATTGGACAGCAAAAGTTTGGCAATTTCCTCGTGCTTCAGGTATTTCCGGTACCTGATCTAATTTCTTAACGGCATCGAAGGCCATTAAAATATCGTACCTGCTGAATAAGCTATCCAACTTTGCATCAATCAGCTTCCGATCAACAGGCAAGCCGGCTTTAATTCTGGCAACCGTTGCACTGGTGGCCAGGTAAGTATTAGAATCAGTAACTAACTTACCGGTAAAGGCATCGGTAAGCTCAGGCATACCAAGCGCTGGCAAAATATCCAGGTAATGGTAAATCGAACCACCGCGATAATTATCGTTATCTTTAAAATAACCATCCAAATCGAGCATGGCCTGTGCCGTAATTTTATCTTTATTTTGCTTCAGTTGCGCAAGATATGCGGGCTTTTCGCTGCTTATCATCTCTGAAATCAGACCAAGCACACTTGAACGGTACGGTTCCTTATTTTTCAGTGCCAGTACCTGATCAAAATGTTTGGATACATAAGCTAACGAATCGTTAAGTGCACTAAAGGTAGACCAGTAACTCTCCAGGTCCAGGGCTTTATTATCGGCCAGGCTTTTCAAATACCAGTCGTACTGGTTCGAATCTAACCTTACAACTTCTGTTAGCGCTTTATTTCTGATGATGCTTGTATTTTTAACATCGGCGAACAGTTCTTTTAACAATGGGATGCTTTTCTCTTTCTGCAAAGCACTTAGTTCCTTGATCAATTTTACCCTGACTCCGTTGGTGACAGTATCGTCAGCATATTTCAGCCTCAATGCAGCATTAATAAGCGGGATTTCGGTCTTATCAAATTCATAGTAGGATAATGCGCCAAATGCCGGATTATAAACCAATGTGTCTTTACTTTTCAAGCTATCAAAAATCAGTTTAGCTTTCGAAGCCTTAATATCAAAAGGCTTTGGCACAGTGGTTACACTTACTGTATTAAAGAAATCGAGCGCTTGTTTACTATCCAGATCTTCTTTGGTACTCATTAAGTTCAGATAATAAAAGCGCTCGCCGTTTATCCAAAACTTTGCCTTTTTCTGTAAACCCGAAGCACTATCTACATAGGTAAACACTTTGGCCTTTGAAGTACCTACAACAACATCTTCTGTTTTGATGATGCTATCTGTCTCTTTCTTCATCCTATTAATTGTTCTTATGTAGAGTGAATCGAGATCTGTTGACTTAAAATATTTGTTTATTTTACTCGTTCCGATGAGATATGCCCCACCTGTATTTTTATTTCGTGAATAATAGAGTTTATTATCGCTCAAAAACGAAGTATAATCTACTTCATCTTTTTCTGGTGCTGTTGAAGGTTGTGCCGGCGTAAAAACTTTTAAATCATCAACATGATAGAAGTCACTTTTGCCTTCAACATATTTTTCAACTTTAAACGAACTAAAATACTCGTCGTCTTTCACCTTATCCTCCCCCATTTGATTTTGTTTCATTAACAGGTAAGAACGGTTACCCCTCAAAAACATTTGCACTTTCATATAAGTACCCTGCAATACAAGACCGATTTCGCGCCCTTCGAGGCCATCTTTATAAATGGTTACCGGGCCATCTACAATTTTACCACTTTTTTCGAGCTGGCTTTTAGTGCCGTTAAAAAAGGTATTTTTATCAGATAGGTACATCCCTTCCGGAAAATCGTTATAGCGGAATAAATAACTTACAAAATTTACCTTATCCAGCATGGTGTACAGATTCATTACATAAGGATGCGCCGGAAGAGTTGGGTTTGGTATCTCCTTGATACTTTCTTCGGGCTGCA
Source organism: Sphingobacteriaceae bacterium (assembly GCA_965284455.1). Classification (GTDB taxonomy): domain Bacteria; phylum Bacteroidota; class Bacteroidia; order Sphingobacteriales; family Sphingobacteriaceae; genus Pedobacter. The sequence continues at coordinate 809,594 of OZ260086.1, read as the reverse complement.
TGGGTATTTTTAAACTAAAACCCGCTAAATCATTCTTGTAATCGAGCCAATTGCCGTTCTTAGCCGTAACTGCATCAGAAATTTTAAAAGTCGAGAAAAACTTATCTACATACGTTTCGTGAAGATTGTTTTTTTCGGCCTCTGCACTTATCATGTATAAGGTATAATTTTTATGTATCAATACACTACGTGAAAATTTACCTTCTTTTTCCAGTTCAACAGCCAAACCAACTCCACCATACCTGTTTTCGCTTTTTTTACTGACCAATTTCATGTCCTTTTTCAAGTATTTGCTCAACACGGTATCTAAATACTGTTTTGAAGTCATTTTCTCGAGAGGCCCGGTATAACTCGACTGTACAGCATAGTGCATATTGGTAATTATATCTGCAGAAACATAAGATTTACCAATAATCGCCTTGGTAATTATGGGTTCGGTAGGAAATTCTACTTCAAAGTTCTCTGAAACATCGTTATGTTTTACCCAATCCATTTTAGCATAATCGACCTTAAAATTTTTGGCTACGCCGGTAAAAGTAGCTGTAACCGGCCTTAAGCTATAGCCTGCTTTTTTAAGCAAAGCGATAATTCCCTTTTCACCGGCTAAATGCGATGCACCCACTACAGCAAAAAGGTTATCAGTTTGTATTAACTTCATTATGCCACCAGCCATTACCTCGTTTCGATTGGCGAGATCGAGCTGATCTTCAGTTTCTGCACTTAGCAGCCCAGTAATTCCATTCAAATCGCCTTTTGCATACACATCCACCATCTTCTCCATGTCTTCGGCTGCTGCTTCCTCGTCAATATCGAATAAACCAGCAATCTTAGCATCACTACCATACAATAGTTTCACCTGGTCTTCGGGCTTTTCCAAACCGTAAATCTTTTTTTTCAAGATTCGGGCAATACCATAGAGATGGGCATCGACAAAGGTTTGCATATCATCTTTCCTGTTGATATGGTTCTTCATTAAGGAGGCCACGAGAATCGGATTATCCAGCATTGCTGAATCGGGTGCAAAACCATTTTTTGCTTCGAACCGCTTAACGAGTTCGGCAATTTGTTCGGCTGTGATCAGCTCTGTTATTTTCTTTTTTCCGGTCCTTTCTACGTTGGCCGCAAAAAACGATTTCATTAAAGAATCGGGATGCACTTCCAATACAAAGCCTGAACTGGATTCGATGGCTTTTATTAGTGAATCGCTAAAATTAAAGGCACGTTTATCTTTAACGTGCATTGAGCCAAAAAGATAGGAAGGTTTAGTTAAGCCATTACCGTTTATTTGCCAAAGCAAATTGTAATTTGATTTCTTTTCTTGTGAAAAACTATTGAAACCAATAAAAAAAAGAACCAGAATAAGAGACAAAATCTTTGAGCGAACCTCAAAGTAAAAAGGAAACTTCATAAAGAATGGAGCGTTTAAAAATACGTCCCAAGATAGTGATTTTGTTATATCAAATAAAATGTTTTAAGTCCGTTAAACAAAAGAGGCAGCCCAAAAATGGGCTGCCTCTTTATCAAATTTATAAAACCGGATTTATTTCTGCGATTGCTCAGGAGCTTTACCAATTAAATCCATAAACTGATCTAATTTAGGTGTAATAATGATCTGTGTACGTCGGTTTTTCGCTTTACCTCCTGCGGTAGTATTATCGGCAATCGGATTAAACTCACCACGTCCGCCTGCTGTTAATCTTTTCGGGTCGACAGCGTACTTGGTTTGCAGCGCCTGTACAACAGACGAAGCCCGCAGTGCACTTAAATCCCAGTTATTGCGGATATTGGTTTGTGCAATAGGCACGTTATCGGTATTACCCTCAATCAGCACATCGTAGGTATCGTAATCTTTAATAATTTTAGCGATTTTACTTAAGGTTTCGCCTGCTTTATCAGAAATTTCATAACTACCTGATTTGTACAGCATATTATCTGCCAGCGAGATATATACCACACCTTTAAGCACCTGAACATCAACATCGCCTAATTCTTCCCGACTTAACGAACGGGTTAAATTATTGGTTAACACCATGTTAAGCGAATCGCTTTTGTTTTTGGCATTTACCAGTTGCTTAATGTATTTATTCGAACTGTTAATCTCATCAACTAGTTTGGAAATATTTACATTACCCTGGTTGCTTGAATTCAGACATTTATTTAAGGCATCCTGCAAAGCCTTAACATTGGCCCTTTCCGAAGCAATCTGTTCTTCTAAACTTTTTACTCTACTGGTGCTTCCGCTCAATTCGCGCTGGCTATCCTGATATTTATTACTCAGCTCCTGATTCCTTTCCCTTAACTTAGCGTAAGTATCCTGGAGTTCGGCGTATTTCTTATTACTTACACAACCTGCGGCAAGTGCCACAGTAAAGAGCATTATTGGGATTGATTTGTATAATTTCATAATTATATTGTTTTATAGCAATTACGTTAACAAATTTCTTGCCGCAAAGTTTTATATGGGGTTTAAGCGATGTTAAAAAGCGTTAATCTTTACCGAATCGAAACTGGCCAACGCTTTGTACGTCCTCAACCCAATACTACCCGACTTGTACTGGCTATCGGTTACAGAAAGAACCGGTTTTGCAGCACCGTTAACAAAAATATCAAATTTGTCGGCTTTGGCAACTACTTTTAAGGTATACATTTTATTCATTTCTACCGGATACTTTTCGGTTTTTAACAGTTCCCACTTTTGGCCGTTGGCTTTGCCAAAAATCACGTTACCATTGGGCTGATCTAAACCTACGTAATAGCCCTGGTAAGCATCTGGACCAATTGCGGGGTCGGAAACTCTGAACATTAAACCAGCATCGCCAAGGGTATTGATCTTCACATCTGCCTGATAGGTAAAATCTTTAAAATCGGTACCATTGGCTACATATTTAGAACCATTTATACCAAAGCCTCCTGAACTTGCGTTTGAAGCAGCATTAACCTCACCATCTTTCCAAAACCAGCCTCCACCATAAAAAACCCAGTTGCCCGGCATACCCTGATTAAAATTTTCGGTCAGGCTTTTGGTTGTTTTTTTGGGTGTTCCGATTACGGGGAAACAGCTTAAACGGATATTTTCCGATCCGTAAGGCACTAAAGTAACCTCTTCGTCAGGTTCGGTTGAAAGTACCGGACTAAAAGGCACATCGAAAGCCGCCATTTTATGATAAGATAAACCCCAGGAAGGGATCTTTTTTGCCTGCACTTTTAATTTAACCGGTGAAGTAGCTGCAATAAAAGGATTTTCGGTCATGGCCGATTTTACAACCCTGAAGTTGCTGCCCAGATTGCCTTTGTTTAGCGATAATCCGTAATTCCAGGGCGATTCGGGGCGGATTTCATAGTCGGTGAAACCTGCAACATCATGCGTTTTGGTTACTTTATTCGCCGCTTTAATTTCGAGGGCATAAACGATTGGCCCTCGCGTGATGCTTACAGCATTATTTACCTGTTGCTCGCTGCCCACTTCCATCGGGAAGCTAAGTTCAAGCTGATCGTTATTTTGCCATTGGCGCTGGATTTTAAACATTTCGCCCGCTTTTACGCCGGTTAAAGCCTTTCCGTTTAACTTAATTACAGGTTTTAAAGCCCAGGTGGGTACCCGTAATACCAGTGGAAAAATTGCAGCAGATGAAAGCGAAACTTTTAAATTAATCTGTTCTTCGAAAGGATAGTTAGTAGTTTCGGTAATTTTTATTTTTTGGTTGCCGTTAACGAAAGTTTCTATTTCCATTGGTCCGTAGGTTATAATGGCGATACCTTTATCGGGAGTAGCTACGGCACTGTTTTTTACGTAGTAAGGCCAGCCCATGTGCATGTTGTAGCGGCAACAGCCATAGCCTGAATATGGACTTGAAACAATCCCCGAGCCGTAATCCTGGTTAAAACCCTGCTCGCCATGTACACTTTGAACCTGGTTGGGCAGGGTGTAGTAAGAATGGTTTTTAAAATCGCGGCTAAACTGCGCAGGTAATGCATTGAAAGCTACTTTTTCGAGCTGATCGCCAATGTTGGCTTCGTGGATAATTTTAGCAGCCGTTTCCAGACTTTGCATCCACTCTACCACCGTACAGGTCTCTACCCCTTCGATGCTGCTTGTCCGGCCAGAAATTCTGTTCCGGAACCCAGGCCTTCAGGCTGGCCATGATCGTGCATAATATGCGTAATCCCTTTAGAAAATGCATCAGTATTGGCCTGACTATCGTGAAGCTGTGCATAAACCACCGGAAATTTCAGCGCTTGCGCCACATTAACCATGTGTTTAGGCTGGAAATCATCACCATAAAAGTAAAATCCGTTGTTGGTGTAAATATCAATCCATGGATAAGCCTGTTGCTTTAGTTTTTCTACCAGCTTTAACAAATCCTGATCGCCGGTTTTGTTATAAAGCCAAATGGCGATTTCCATATTATCTCCTGCTCTTGATTTTGCCCATTCTTTTAATGGTTCGGCATCGAGATTGGCCAGCTGATATTTGAAATACTTAGTTAAAAAAGGGACTATCCTGCTATCACTTGTAGCTTCGTAATAGTTTTGTAAGGCATACATCATCGGCATACGCGGCCACCAGTCTTTCATTTTAACCTGCCCAAACAAACCATTGGTCTGCTGGCTATTTAAGGTCCACTCAATATACTTCTGTGCTTTTGCTTTCAAACCGGCATCATCAAGCGTATAAGCTAAAGCCACCAAACCTTTAACATAGTACGGTACACGCTCCCAGCTGTTCCCATCGCCTCCTAACCAATCAGTGTGCTTACCTAAATCGTCTTTCGCACCGTATAGTTCTTCTGCCATTCCGGTTGCTCCGTCGCGTTGCTGCTCCAGCTGTTTTAACAACCACCCTCTGGCCTTAATGCTGCCTATTGGCAATTGTACATAAACATCTTGCTTAAGGGGGGCTTTATTAAACTCGTTTAAACTTTGTGCGTGCGAAGTATTGATTGATAGACAGGAAACTAGGAAAAAAAGTGGTTTTACTATTCTTTTCATAAAGCAGTTAATTGGTTAGCTATTTTTTTATAAAAATAATCATTCTGACCCAATATTAAAACGATTTAGTAAGCTGTTTTAAAATAATTGCAGTCGAAAGCTTTTCTGTTTACCGATAGCTCACGAAACAAAAGGGGTTTTAAATGGAAAAAAATCTTTACAACTTCAAGGTGTAGAGTTTACACTTCAACACGAATATTACACCGGTTAGGATACGCCAGGCTTTGCAAGTCTGCCTGGAGTGCTCAAGGTTTTTGGAGAAAGTTGAGATTAGTTCTATATTAGTACCAGAGAGCGTTAATTTAGAATCGGGGGATAGCCTTAAAGGTTATTCCCCGTTCTTTTTTTTAGCTCATTAATTAAATGGAAATGCTGGTACAGCTGGCTGAAATCACTTTCCAATCTTCCTGCACCTTTGCCCATACCCTTAGCCATTGATACTTACCGTTAAGCAGTATATTGGCATACTCGCCTTTTATAAAAAGACTGGCAGAAACCACAACAATAGAGTCGAAAACACGTATCTCACGCTTGGATACGTTGATTTTATGGATTGAAACCAGGCCATTGCGATAGGAATCCATATCCATTTCTTTATCCAATACATTACCATACTGATCGTGAAAAATCATTCCATCGGCAAATAACAAATCTAATGTTCCAAGATCTGTTTTTTTAACTCCATCAAGTAATTTTTCTTCGAGATCTGCAATCAGGAGAATGGTTTCCTGATCGGACAAAGTATTTGGCATAATTTCCGGTTATGCTGTAAAAATATAAAGTAAGCCACAAAAAAATGTGGCTCTTTAATAATTGCCTCAATTGCACGTTTTTAAACACACAAATTGCACAAATTTACAGCAAACCGAAAAGTTACTTTTTTCCAGAAGTAATTCCCTGCCAGGTATCGGTTCTGAATGGCGAAGCGGGTAAACCATCGTTGCTAACCAAATTGCAAACAGGATTATTTCCCCAGGCATAGCGAACGGCTACCGGATTGGTTACCTCGCTACTGCTTACTACCACCTGGCTTCCTTTTATTGTGGCCTTTGCCCAATAAAACTTCTTATCGGCACCGGCAATGGCAAAACCTTTCAATTCAGCTCCTTCACTGGCTTTTAGGCCGTTCTCAGTATTACTAAAAGTTAATGTAATTTGCTTTCCCTCTGCTTTTTGCGATTGATAAACTGGTCCGGAGAAGTTTATTTTCTGACCATAGGTTTTGGCTAAAGCTATCAAACCCAGTCTCCTGCCAACCTCCTGCTTGTTTTTAGGGTGAATATCTTTGGCTTCGCCAATATCGATAATGGTAGCCATGCCTGTATTGGGCAGCGCAAGTGTTTTTTGCTGGGCTTCGCGCAGTTCGGCCCAGGCAGATTCTACAGGTACCTGGTCGGCCTGCATAAAATTAGCGAGTTGCACAAAGTAAAAAGGGAAATCGCCTTGCCCCCATTTTTGGCGCCAGTCTTTAATCATGGTTGGAAACAACTCACGGTACTGATAAGCCCTGTCGGCATTACTTTCTCCCTGGTACCAAATGGCACCTTTAATGGCAAACTGGATGTAAGGGTGCATCATAGCGTTATAAAGCACGGTAGGTCTGTTCGGGCCGTTTTCTTCGAAAGGTTTAGGATCTGCATTTTTAAAATCGAGACCAACTTTATAGCTCCAGTCGCCGGTTAAAGCAATTTGCTCACCGCTTGCATTATTCAGGTTTAAATCTTTGGCTTCTCCATAAATGCCACCGCCACCGCCACTGTCAAATACGCGTACGGCAATGGTGTTTTCGCCGGTTTTCAATAAATCGGCAGGTAAGGTGTATGCGCGACCAACATTGTAGCCTTCGGTTTCGCCAACCTTTACGCCATTTACAAAAGTGATATCGTTATCATCAATAGTCCCCAGATTAAGTTTAGCCCCATTTTTCTTCCAGTTTTCGGGTATGTTTATTTTTCTGGTAAACCATACAATACCGTCGAAATTTTTAAGTGCGGCATCTTCCCATAAGGTTGGAATGGCCATTTTTTTCCAGCCAGTTGCATCGGCAACAGCCCATTTGGCCTGACCGTTCAGGTAGCCAGAATCTTTTTCATTAATGCTTTTAACCCAGTTTTTAACTTTTTCCTCGTAGGTAAGCGGTGACGGATTTTTAGCCGATTTTTGAATTTTATCAAGGGCTGCAGCAAAATCGGGCATCTTTTTTAATGATTCGGCACTGGTCCAGGCCTCGGCAATGGTACCGCCCCATGAGGTATGGATTAATCCAATTGGAATTTTTGTTTTCTCGTAAACCTGGCGGGCAAAGAAATAGGCAGTAGAAGAAAATCCCGCAACATATTTCGGATTGCACTCCTGCCATCCTCCGTTAGCCACCCTGGCATCATTTAAGGGAACATTACTTGTAATGTGATCGGCCTGTAATAAGCGGATGTTGGGAAATTTGGCATCGGCAATTTCTTTTTCAAAGTTTAAGATTTTACCCCAGCCGGCCAGTGGCATTTCCATATTTGATTGCCCAGAACAAATCCAAACATCGCCAATTAGCACATTATTAAGCACAGTTGCTTCCCCATCAGAAATGGTAATGGTATACGGACCACCAAAACCGGGTGTAGCCACTTTAATTTTCCAGTTTCCATTGGCATCTGCAATGGCACCATAATTAATTTTATTCCATGATACCGTTATTTTTACAGCTTTACCGGCATCGGTTTTACCCCAGATAGCGGCATTGGTTTTTTGCTGTAAAACCATGTTATCGCTAAATACCGAAGGCAAAATAATCTTAGCCTGCACCAAGGGCGAACAAAAAAGAAATAAAGCAATAAATAATATAGATTTTAACTTATTGAGGCTCATATATCAAGACTGGTTTTTATGATTAGATAACGAATGTACATTTTCTAATACTTTACATCAATATTTATCAGTATCAATTATAAAATAATGTTAAAACCCAACAGTTTTTAGCCAATTCGTTTGGGGAAACGCCTCATTTTACTTATTTTGCAGACCTAAAAGAACAGCTCAGGATCGGGAATCGTTTCGGTCTACGTTCTAAAAATGACAGTACAAATGGTTAAGATTTTTATAGGCGGCCTCCCTGACAACATCCAAGAGATGGACCTGGCAATTTTTGTTAGCCTTCATGGCAGAGTGGAAACAATTAAAGTTGTTCGAGACAGGGCTACAGGAAAATGCAAAGGTTATGCTTTTTTAGAAATCTTTAGTCTTCCTGATGCCAAAAACATTGTTTCTACCTTAAATGGAGAAACGTTTAAAGGCAATATCATTACGGTAAAAATTTCGGAGGAGGATAACACAGCTAAACCGGCTAAACCAAAAGCAAGTCAGCCTTTTAAAACTAAAAGACCGCGGTTACAGCGTTAATTTTATTGTTCAGAGCCTAAAACTGTTTTAGCCCGCCATTAAGCTATGTTGTAATCGTTCCTGAACAGCATGGTATCAATCATTTCTATATCGTTACTAAATTTCTTACGGCAATAGCTGCTTTTTACATGCAATAAGGACTCGTTGCATGTAAATGTCTCTAAGCACCGCAACGTTTTTTGACTGTAACCTTTGCGAATTAGTTTCAAAGCTATATTTTGCAGACTAGTTAAGCCTTGCTATGGAAAATTATACCATCATTATATTCATTTTAATCGTGATGATTGGCCTTTCATCAGTTGCCGACCACATTAAAATCCCCTACCCGGTTTTATTAATTATTGCAGGAATAGCAGTTGGCTTTATACCTGCGTTGCGGCCAATTGATATTAATCCGGAAATTATATTTTTGATCTTTCTTCCTCCGCTGCTTTACGACGCTGCTTTTAACATTTCGTTTAAGGAGTTTAAAACCAATATCAACACCATTGCAACGCTATCAATTGGTTTGGTTTTTATCACCGCCATTGGTATTGCAGTGGTAGCGCATTACATGATACCGGGCATGAGCTGGCCAGTTTCTTTTGTATTAGGGGCCATTTTATCGGCTACAGATGCTGTTGCCGCCATGAGCATTACCAAAGGCCTTGGCTTATCGCACAAAACAAATACTATTTTAGAAGGCGAAAGCCTGGTTAACGATGCATCAGCATTGGTGGCCTACCGTTTTGCAGTAGCTGCTGTAACCGGAACGGCTTTTGTATTCTGGAAAGCATCACTATCCTTCGCTATTTTAATGGCTGGCGGCTTTATAACCGGAATGGTAATGGCGAGAATTTTGGCTTTTATACTTAAAAGAATTCATGATAACCGTTTGGCAACCATAAGTTTTATGCTGCTTATGCCATTTGTTACTTATTTAATTGCCGAAGAAATTCACGTCTCGGGAGTTATTGCGGTGGTCATACTAGGTTTGGGGATTTCGAGATTTAGCAACCAGGTATTTCCCGAGCAACTTAAAAACCAATCTAAAAATATCTGGGATATCATTATTTTCCTTTTAAACGGACTGATTTTCATTTTAATTGGCCTGCAATTTCCTTATGTGTATAAGAGTATCAATCAAGCCGATATTTTACCTTACATCGGTTACTCGCTGGTGATTACCATTGTGGCTTTGCTGTTGAGGATGGCCCGTGTTTTTCTACAAAAAATCAACCTCCAAAAAGCATTTCAAAAAGGGAAACACCGGATTACGGAAGCTGCATTGCTGGATTTTAAAAACAGCCTAATCATCGGCTGGTCGGGCATGCGTGGCATTGTTTCGCTGGCTATTGCCATTGGGTTACCGGCCAGACTGGCAAATGGAAACGTTTTTCCGCAGCGCAATGCCATTATATTTATTTCGGTAGTGGTGGTACTATTTACGCTTATTGGCCAGGGATTAAGTTTACCATGGCTGGTAAAAAAACTGGCAGACGAAAAAGAACAATAAGCCAGGCAATAAAAAAGGGATAAAACTGAACGCTTTACCCCTTAATCTGGCTCGTATTATATATTGGTTAGATTTAGCTATATAAGCTGGTTCCGTTATCGGTTTGCACAGTATAGGCATCCAGTTTAAGGCCAAACTGCATCTGGTATTGGGTAGAGAGCTCCTCAATCAGGCCAGGGATATTTTCTTCCTTCACAATATTGATGGTGCAACCACCGAAACCACCACCCATCATCCTTGCACCTAGAACATAATCTAAGGGTTTAACCGCATCAACCAGGAAATCGAGTTCTTTACAACTTACTTCATAAGCTGCGCTCAAACCTTCGTGCGTTTCGAACATCAGTTTACCCAAACTTTTTAAATTACCATTTTCCAATTGCTCGGCTGCATTTAACAGGCGCCCAATTTCTTCTACTACGTAACGGCATTTAGCATAAACCTCGGCATCTTTTGGCTTTACAAATTCTTCCAGCATGCCTAAATTCACATCGCGCAAACTGTTTACATTAGGGTATTGTTCTTTTACCCAGCTTACGCCTTGCTCGCACTGCTGCCTTCTTTTGTTATAAGCCGAATCAGAAAGTGCATGTTTTACATTCGTATTTAAGAGTAAAAGTTTGTATCCATCCAGTTTTAAAGGGATGTAAATGTGCTTCATCGACCGGCAATCGAGCATCATGGCATGATCCTTTTTACCAAATACGGATGCAAACTGATCCATAATACCGCAATTAACACCGGCAAAGGTTTGCTCGGCTTTTTGGGCAATCAGGGCAAGGTCCATTTTAGGTACCGAAAGCGAAAAAAGCTGATCTAAGGCAAATCCCGTTGCGCACTCTACTGCAGCTGAAGAAGATAAACCAGCCCCCAAAGGCACGTCGCCATCGATATAAAAGTTAAATCCGCCCAGTTTGTAACCACGCTCTTTTAACTGATCGGCCACACCCAGTATGTAATTGGCCCAGCTGTTTTCTGATTGCTTTAAATCATCAACAGATGAAATATCGAATTCCTGGTAGCTTTCTGAAAACAAGTGGATTTCGTGATCATCTCTTTTGGATATGGCCACATAAATAGCTTTGTTAATAGCCGCGGGCATCACAAAACCTTCGTTATAGTCGGTATGCTCGCCAATAATATTAATCCTTCCCGGCGAACGAACCAAAATAGGCTCGGCATTGAAAAGATTTTTAAAGGTATTTTTTAAATGTTGTGCGTTCATGAATTCACTCCTTAATCTTTCTTAATATTTTTATAGTGTTCGGTCGACATTTCCCTTAACCTGCCTGCAGCAAATTCGGCGGTAATATCACGTTGCGGATTGGCCAGCATTTCGTAACCAACCATAAACTTTTTAACAGTTGCCGAGCGCAGCAATGGCGGGTAAAAGTGCATGTGCCAGTGCCACTCAGGATAATATCCATTATTTACCGGCGCCTGGTGCATCCCCGCCGAATAAGGAAAAGAGGTTTCGAACAGGTTATCGTATTTGGTGGTTAATACTTTTATGGCTTCGGCCAGCGATTGCTTTTCTGACTCAGTAAATAATTTGATGCTGTTTACGTGTCGTTTGCTAATGATCATGGTTTCGTATGGCCAAACCGCCCAAAACGGTACCAACACCACAAAGTGATCGTTTTCAAAAATAATACGCTCATTTTTTTTCAGCTCCAGTTTTAAATAATCGCCCAATAAACTTCTCCTGTGGATGGCGTAATGTGTTTTCTGGCGTTCGGTTTCTTTAGTAATTTCGAGCGGAATATCACTTTGCGACCAAATTTGACCATGTGGGTGCGGATTGCTGCAACCCATTATTTCACCTTTATTTTCGAAAATCTGAATGTATTTGATCCATTCATTTTCGGCCAGGCTATTAAATTCATTTTGCCAAACATTTACTACAGCCGTTATGCCCTCAACACTCATTTCGGGTAAGGTAAGGTTATGTTTTGGACTGAAACTGATTACCCTGCAAAGCCCCCTCTGGTTATTGGCTACAAGTAAATCGTTCTCGTTCATCTCGTTTTGAGGTGTATCTTCGAGCAATGCCGCAAAATCGTTATTAAAAACAAAGCTTTCGGTATACTCGGGATTACTGTCGCCATCTGCCCTGCCATTGCCTGGGCATAAATAACATTTTGGATCGTATTCGGGGCGGTTATCGGGTGTAATATCTTCAACCTTACCCTGCCAGGGCCTTTTGGTACGGTGCGGCGAAACTAAAATCCATTCGCCCGTTAATATATTTAAGCGGGTATGCGGATTACTGTCGAGTTCGAATGTCTGGTTCATCTTGTTTGATATAATTGGTTAGAACAGTCAGCCTCATTAGCATAACTTATCTACGCTGCCAAATTATAAAATTATTATTAATTGTCAAAACGACAATTAATAATAATTTTTATATTCGTGAAAATTTGAACATATTAACGGTTCAAAACATGAATTAAGAAATGATTGAATATTCAGGACAGCCACATTACCTTGTTGCTGTTGATTGTATTGTATTTGGCTTTGATGGCGAACACCTTAAGATTTTATTGGTTAAAAGGGGCCTGGAGCCCGAAATAAACAAATGGAGTTTAATGGGCGGCTTTGTTGGCCCTGATGAAAGTCCCGATGACGCAGCAAACCGGGTACTAAAAAAGATGACCGGTTTGGAAGGGGTTTACCTGGAACAAATGCAAATTTACGGCGAACCGAAGCGCGACCCAATAGAACGTACTTTATCGGTAGGTTATTTTGCACTGATTGATATCCATAAATATGAAACGCAGTTAAATGACGAATACGAAGCAGAGTGGTTTTTGATTAACGAGCGGCCTAAACTGATTTTCGATCATAACCAGATGGTGGCTGATGCGCGGAAAAAGTTGCGCTATAAAGCATCGCTCCACCCTATTTTGTTCGAAATGCTGCCTAAAAAGTTTACCATTCCACAGCTGCATATCCTTTTTGAGGAAGTTAACGATACTAAAATCGATACCCGAAACTTTAGCCGTAAAATCACTTCAACGGGTTTGCTGATTAAACTGAGCGAAAAAGACAAAACAGGATCGAAAAAAGGTGCATTTTATTTTAAACTGGACAAAAAGAAATATACTGCCAACTCGCAGGTTTTCTTAAACTTAATGCCCAATTTAAAAGTTTAGGTTCCATTAATAAGGGGCTGTTTTTGAGCATTTCCGTGCTATAGTATAAGTTCTTGTAAAAATCATCGTTATAGCTATAATCATTTTATTAGTATGTTTGGCAACAAAACACACAATAAACTTAAATTAATCTAAGAACATGAACATTACCAAAAAACTTTTATTTACAGCGCTCGTTGCATCATTAACCCTAAGCCTTTACTCGTGTAAAACAAAAAAGCTGGTAGCAAAACCTGCTCCGGCACCTGTTGAGAGACCAGCACCGGTTGAAGAGAAAAAACCAGCTCCGGCACCTGAAAAAGAGCCAGAGAAACCAGCTCCGGTTGAAAAACCTAACTTTAACCTCGACAATATTCAGTTTGAGTTTAACTCGTTCGTATTAAAAACATCGTCTTTTTCTATTTTAGATAAAGCAGTTTCAGAAATGAAAAAATCGCCTGAAACAAAGTTTGTACTTAATGGTTATTCATCGGCAGAAGGAACGCCTGAACATAATTTGCAATTATCTGTTGACCGTGCAAATGCAGTAAAATCTTATTTCGTAAACGCTGGTTTAAACGGAACTAATTTTACGGTTGTTGGCCATGGCGAGAAAAACCCGATTAGCAATAACAACAGCGAAGAAGGCAGAATTATAAACAGAAGAACTGAAATTAAGGTTCAGAATTAAAACTTATTTTAGACCTTACAGGTTTTTAAAACCTGTAAGGTCTTTTTTTTATATTTATTTTTGATAAACCCTCACATATTCTACCTCCATCCGGTTCGGAAAGCGGGTGTCTCCCAGCTCACCACCATTCATACCTCCTAAAGCCAAATCGAACAAAATATAATGCTTTTGTTTAAAAGGATGGAACGTTGTTCCTTTTTCATTCTCCAGCTGGCTCAATAGGGTTTTATTCATTAAAACATCATCAACAAAAAGGCTGATTGCTGTTTCGTCCCAGTCCATTCGCCAGGTATGAAATTCGGAGGCCCATTTCTTTCCACCAAGCGAATCGGTTGATTTGGTATTGCTAAACCACTTGGGTTTATCGTTTTTACCCATACTGGCAATGTTGGCCAGTATTTTACCTCTGTAATATTCCATCACATCAATTTCGCCATTGGCCGGCCAGCGACCTTTTAGGCCTAACGTCCAGAATGCGGGCCACAAACCTGCTGATATATCTATTTTAGCTTTCATTTCGAAACGACCGTATTGCCAGCTTTGCAAATCTTTGGTAATGATACAGGCCGAAGTATATTCGATATTTTGAGGCTTTTTCCGCCAGTCTTTACTTCCTGCAACATATAATGGATTAGGCTTTTTTTCTTTACGGGCTTCGATAATTAGTTTACCAGCTTTACAAAAAGCATTTTCAGCCTGGTACCATTGTAATTCTTCATTGCGTACAAAACCTTTTTCGTAAGTCCAGTTGGCCGGATTGGGTATTCCGTCTTTTTCAAATTCATCATTCCAAACCAGTTGATAACCTTCGGCTGCATATTGGGTAGAAACATGCTGCATCTTTTTTACTGTACAGGATTGAATAGCAATAGCTAAAAATAAAATAAGGCAGGTTGTAATGCGGTTTTGCATAGGTTGTTTTTTGGCAAAATTAATATTCTTTTAAAGAAAAAATCTCAGGGTTTCCTTTCAGAAAGCCCTGAGATAAACTTAATAACCATTGTTATGGTTAAATGTTTAAACAAATGATTAGAGCGATTTAAGCATTACTTCTTTTACAATCCAAAACTGATTGCCCGATGCTGTCAGCATTGTGGCAAGAAAGCCAATTGATACGGTTGTTGATTGCGTTAGGGTAAACTGAAACTTGTTGTTGGCAAAATTGGTATAACCTAATGAAGTGGATACATCGGCTACATCGGGCAGGGTATTGCCAGCAGCTGCTACAATGTAAACCGGGTCCTTTGCTTCATTTTTGGCCATCGTAATTTCGAAGCTGTAACTACCTGCCGGAAGCGTAAAGGTTTGGTATATTTTACCATTGGTAATTTGTGCGGTACCATCCCAGCCCATTTCCATGGCTAAACAACCACCAGAATCAGAACACCAACCACCCAAACCGCCGTGATTTTTGATATTTGCAGTAACAGTCCAGTCGGCAATATTACGCCAGCGGCCACCGCTTGCTGCAGCAATGAAGGGGTTTCCTTTGTTCTTAAAATAGGTTGCCGTAATATCCGCTCCTACGCGCTGTGTTTGAAAAGCTGTAGAAAAGGTATCGATAGAAACAGTATCGGGCAAGAACAGGGTACGGTACCTTAAACTTGTACCGGGTTTAATATCCGGAATAGCGGTTGTGGTTTCATCGATTTTGGTCCTGATTTTTTTAATTGCATTGCTTAAGCTGGTGTACTCTACTTCTGTTGCAAATACCCCGGTTAACCTGTCCATACCCTGCCAGGTAATGGTAGTTGCACCACTGGCGTTGGTAAATGCCGATTCGATCGGTCGGTTAAACAAGGATGACTGGTACCTCGATCCGTAAGACCTTCCGGTTTTATATACCGGAATAGATTTATTTCCGGCTGCATCGTAAGTATAAATCTGGAAGTTCTGTACGCCTTCCTGTACGTTTTCTACAAAATATTTTAAGGTATCGGTAGCGTATTTTTTCTTTACGGGTATCACTACCGAATCGGCCCTGTTGTTCCAGAATATTTTGCATTGGGTTACTTTCGGATCGGAAAGAAATAAGCCCCTGATGTACACCCGGTTGCTACCCGACATTATTTTTACCGAATCTAACTTTCCGGTATAAGAAATCTCGCCTTTTTCAGTAAACTTTTTGTAATCATCAGATTTGGTACAGGCCATAAAAGTACCTGCCCATGCGAACATAAAAGCTAGTTTTAGGGTTCTGATATATGTTTTTTGATTATTCATTTCTAAATGCTGTTTAGTAATTATCTTGGATCGCCATAAAGCTGTACTTCTGATACGCTCATGAATGTATTACCCTGCCAATTGTTGATGGATTTAATGCGGATGTACCTCACCTTTTTCAGGCCCACAGCAAAATTGTAGCTGATACCAGCATTTGCGAAAGCATAATCTTCGCTGGTTTGTACGCCATAAGCACTTTTAGAAGGTTTTGTAGAGCTGTATTTACCTAACATTACCCAGTTATTGAAACTGCCATCGGCCGGTGGATTATCGGTTCCCCAGATTTCGAAGTCTTTTAAGTTGCCACCGTAATAATAGGTACGACCAGCATTTAAGTATTCGGGGTAATTCCAAACCACAATACGGCTCATGGTTGCCACTTTACCCAAATCGAATGTTACCCATTGCGGGGTAAGTACCGATGGTTTGGTTAAACATACGCTAGGCCAGTCGATAATGTTGCCATCCCACATTTTAGCTACACCAGTGCCGCCATATTCCTGTGGGGTATCGGTTGGCAGAATAACTTCTTTGTAACCTGATTTGGGAAGTGCTGTTTCGTAAAGCGGCTTCAAGGTCGTAAACAGGGTATCGCTATAATTTAACCACCTATCGCGTATGGTAATGGCAAATTTCTGACTCAGGGTATCCAATCCTCTTACCGACTGATCGATATCTATAGCCGCGGTATAAATGTTTTTCGATGTTGGCACATACTTGCCCTTCGATAAAACCAAAACTTCTATGGCCAGGTCGGCTTTGGATGGATTACTTCCTTTAAAATTTAAACCACCAAAATCGGCTACTGCCTTAAGGCTCCGGTAAACACCCCAAATCGGATTTTCGAGTGGTTTTACTTTTACAATGGTCGGTTCAGAAGGAGTTTCACTCCTGTTTACGGCATAAATTTTCACTTCGTGCTCGTTGGTATCGCCAAAGCCTTCTACCAATAAAGTATTGCCATAATAAGAAGTTTTCACTTCCATTTCCTGCCCGTTTGCCAGGTAATAAACCGCTTTAACGTACAACAAATCTTTATCGGCAGGTAAGCTGAAAGTAATGCTGGCATTGCCCGGACCATTGGTAACCGAAACATTGGCTACTTTACCCGGCGGCGTGGTATTATTTTCCAACGGGCCTAACTCATCCTCCTTACAGCTCGAAAAGGCTACTGTTAAACTTAACAGGAATAACAGCAGGTTTCTATTTATTCTTTTCATATCGAATATTTTTAATCATCAGTTAATACTACCATCCTGGGTTTTGAACCAGTTTAGGGTTTACAGTTAAATCATAAGTTCTTAATGGCCATAAGTAATCGCGCGGGGCCACAAAATTCTGGTTAAAAATGGTTCTCACACGGTAATATTCTGAGGCAGTTGGCTGGTAAACGCTCCATCCGGTAATGGATTGATTAAACATTTCTGCAGCACGTTTCCAGCGTTTAATATCCCAGTAGCGGCTTCCTTCAAATGCCATTTCAATCAATCGTTCCTGCTGGATAATTTCGCGCATGCCATCTTTAGTGGTGTACTTACCCGGGTTGTTTGAAAAGTTAGTCCATGCGTTTTGTACGGTTGGTAAACCAGCCCTTGTTCTGATGCGATTAATGTATCCGTAAACATCAGCCGATGGCGCAGCAAGGCTTTCATTCAAGGCTTCGGCATACATTAAATAAAGATCGGCCATTCTTACCTGCGGCCATGGATAATCGCGGTAACTGGCACCGTTTGTACCGTTAATCATGTTCCAATCGACCAGTTTTTTAATAAAATAACCTGTTTCGTTGTACCAGCCGAAGTTGTTTGCACCGGCTACCTGGTTCGATTTACCTTCCAGTACGAAAGTGCCTTCATCCGAATTGGTTGGGCTATCGTATTTATACCAGATTCCGCCATCAAAACCTAAATCGGCATAAAACCTTGGCTCCCTGTCGAAATTGATCCTTGCCGTGGTATAACCTTCTTTTACATAAAAGCGTTCGCTTTTAACTGCCGTACGCAGCGTATATTTATTGGTAAAATCGAGGGTTTTATCTTCGTTAATGGGCACTCCGTTTTTGCTGTAAAACATTTCGGCAATTTTTAACGGCGGGGCCAGTTGCTGCCTTGCGCTACCTACCACAACCGTTAAAGCCAAACGCGGCATTGCTGCCCGTTGCATATTGAAAGTTCTGCTGTTTGGGTTTGCCCAAACATGCTCCAGGTTGGCATTGAAACGCTCCGTTACGGCTCCCTTAATTGTAAGTTGCCTAAGTGTAGTATCCGATAATTTGAACGTAGTACCTGGAAACTGGTACAGCTTAAAGCCGGCAGCTTCTGAAGCATCAATAGCTGCTTTGGCTGCATCGGCAGCTTTTTTCCATTTATTGGCATCGTAAGCGGTATTAAACAGCATTACACCGTCTTTATCCCTAAAGTTACTGTAGTCGGTATTTCCGTTAAACAAAGGACTTGCTGCTGTTAATAAAAGTTTGGCTTTAATGGCCAGTGCAATGGGTTTGGTAATACGTCCCAGTTCGGTGCTTTTATCCGTAATAATTTGCGGCAGGCCTGGAATAGCCTCATCCAGTAAGCCTGATACATAATTTACACATTCGTCAAAAGGCATCCGTTTAACCCGTACTTCTTCTTCGCTGGCGCTGATGCCTAAGTTTGTATCGATAATCGGAATCGGGCCATACATCCGCAGCAGATAGAAATTATAATACGCTTTTAAAAATTTCACCTCAGCAATCCAACGCTGGCGTTCGTTTAAACTCAGATCGGGAATTTTACTCTGGTCCTGCACATTCTCCAAAAAGATATTGCAGTTTCTGATGGCTTTAAATAAACCATAATCTCCACCAGGGTTATCATTGTAATTATAAACGTTACCACCACCCTGATAGCGGCCATTCCAGGCATCTAAATATGGATTTTCAGCTCCCTGCCCGCCTCTGGCCGCTCTCCAGCCATAAGAGATAAATTCCCTTTCATCCAGCGAAGTCCAGATTTCATCACCAGCCATAAAACCGGCATTTAATAAGGGATCTCCATCTTTGGGTAAGAAAGAATAACAGGTAAACAGGTATTTTTCGGCCTCGTTCCTTAAAGTGAAGGCATTATCGATCGTAGCCACATTATCGGGAACGATATCGAGGTATTTTTTGCAAGAGCTCACCGATAAAACGATGACCAGTACAGCCAGTGTTAGTTTGGCCATACCTGCCTTTGCCATGTATTTTCGAAATAAAATATTATTGATTTTCATATTGTTATTTTTAAGCTCAATGGTTAGAATGAAACATTTAAACCTAAATTGTATACGGTTTGAACAGGATAGCCCAAGCCGTTTCCGCCCATTTCAGGATCCCACAGTTTGAAGGCACTAAAAGCCCCGAGGTTGGTGGCATTAGCGTAAATACGTGCACTGCCTAAACCCAGTCTTTTTTGCAGTTTGGTTTGGAGGTTGTAGCCCAACTCCACACTTTTCAATCTTAAAAATGCACCATTTCGCATCCACCAGGTTGAAGTACGGGTATTGTTGTTTACAAAATTAGGGCTTAAACGTGGCCAGAACGCATAACTATCTCGATTCTGCTCAGACCAGTGACTATCGGCTATAACTTGCAGTAATCCGTTCTGTGTAACATTAGGATTGCCAGATTCGTTATTAAGTACAAAAGGAGAAATATTACCGGGGTTGATGAAAAATGAAGACCTGGCCGAACCTTGAAAAAATGCCGATATATCGAAGCCTTTAAAACCAAAGGTACCGCCAAAACCATACACAATTTCGGGACTGGTTGGTAAGCCAATTGGCACCTGATCTACATCGCTGATAATACCATCGCCATTTACATCCCTGTACTTGATATCACCTCCGCCATAATCCAGGCCTGGTACGCCCGAAAACTGAACCGGCGAGTTTTTAGCTTCGGCATCATCAACAAACAAACGCTCTGCAATGTAACCGAATGCCTGGGTAGTAGGCAAACCAATGTGGTAACGGTAAGTTTCATTGGCGTTAAAAGAAGGTTCATCGTAAATTAAGATTTTATTGGTAGCGTAGGTAAAGTTACCCCGCAACTGCAAAAACATATTGTTGCTGAACGACTTGTTATAACTGGCAGAGAAATCGACACCTTTACTTTCCGCTTTGTTGGTGTTAGCCCTTACAGAAGCCTGCAAGCCCATGGAGCTCGGTATAAATGTCCGGTCGGTTAAAATGTTCGAACGTTCGTTTTTATAAATATCGAAGGTTAGGTTTAAACTATTGAACAAGGTCATATCTAAACCAATATTGGTTTGTTTGGAGCGCTCCCAGGTAATTAAAGGATTTGAATAGCGCGATATCGAAATACCATCCCGATAATACAATCCATCTTCACCAAACCTTGCACCAAATGTGCCATTGTTCATGTTTACTTCCGAAAGGTAAAAGAAGCGGTCGGCAGCGTTTCCAATCTGATCGTTACCCACCAGACCATAAGTAGCCCTTAGTTTTAAACTGTTAATTACACTGGTTAAAGGCTTAAAGTAATTTTCGTTCGAAATGATATAACCTAAACCAAACGAAGGGAAGAAACCAAAACGGTTATTTTCGGCAAAACGTTCCGAACCGTTGTAACCAAAGTTAAACTCGGCCAGGTAACGGTTATCGTAACCATAAGTTGCCCTACCCGATACGCCCTGGTTACGAGATGGCAGCGAAAGCTGCAGACTACCCGGATTGGCGGCCAGATAATTACGCATGGTGGTAATAATCATAGCACCTACGGCATGTTTCTCTTTAAAAGTACGGTTGTAGTTGGCTGAAAACTCTGCATAAAAAGTAGAGTTTAAATCTTTTGTTCCTTCAGAGTAACCCAGATACTCAGTACCCACATTACCTATTGATAAGGCACCACCACCATTAATTAAGCTCAGTCCGATTGATTTATCGGGTTGTTCGGTAGCTGAATAATAGAAAGGGTTGTAGGCACGTGAAATATCAAAATACGAATACCTACGGGCATAGCTCATCATCCGGGCGGTTAAACCTGGGGTAATGAATTTTAAATCCTGCTTAATTTCAATCTGCGTTTGCAGTGTTGAAGCATTTTTATCCTGGTAACCTTTAACCATCTCTGCATAAGGGTTCATGTATAGTCCGCCTCTTGGCGAAATGGCGTTACCAAACAAAGGGTGGTTGCTAAAAGGCGATAAACTACCCGGATAAACTGCGGGGAACATTACCGGGTTAGACCAAATGGCCCTGTTGAAGGTTGCGCCACCTCCACCTACGGGACCAGTATAATCATCGAACTGACCATAAACCCTGATAATGGCTTCGGTGGTATTGGTTAAGTTAATGTTTACGTTAGAACGAACCGAGTAGTTTTTCAACTTGATGTTGCTGTTAAAGTTATTTAAATCGGCAACTTTTAACACCCCGTTATCAATATTATAGGTACCGGCTATGTAATAACTGGCCTTGGTACCACCGCCCGAAATGTTGAGGTTGTACCTTTGGTTGATGGTATAATCTTTAATCAATTGCTCGATCCAGTTGTTGTTAGGATAAAGTAATTCGTTTTCGCCCGCAGCTGTAGCGTCTATTTTGGTTTGCAAATAAGGCAGTATGGCTAATCTGTTACGCGTTAGTGCGGCTTCGTTGGCCAGTTTCATGTAGGTAACGTTATCCGCAAACTGGAAATTTTTGGTATTAGATGACAGAGAAGATTCGGCCCTGAAACCGAATTTGGTTTGACCAGCAACACCCGATTTGGTTAAAATAAGTACTACCCCATTTGCACCCCTTGCACCATATACCGCCGATGCTGTTGCATCTTTTAATACGTTAAACGAAGAGATATCATCGGGCTGCAAACGTGCCATATCATTTTGGGTCGATTCGATACCATCGATCAAAATTAGAGGATCTTGTTTTCCGGCACCGAAAGTACCCAAACCACGAATGAAGAACTGCGCATTATCTGCGCCAGGCTCGCCACTACGCTGATACGCAATCATACCAGCTACTCTACCCGCCATCATGGTAGTTAAGTTGCTGGTTGGCCCCTTTAGCTCTTTGGGGTTAATTGCGGTAATAGAACTGATTACACTTGTTTTCTTTTGTGTACCAAAGCCTACAACTGCTACTTCTTCTAATGAACTCTCATCTGAAGATAGGGTTACGTTAACTACATAAATCCCTTCGGCATTTTTATCGTAATTGGCAACAGCTACATTTTTAGGCTTATACCCTACCAAGGTGAACAACAGTTTACCCGTTCTGGGTAATTTGATGGTATAACGTCCAAACTCGTCGGTAGAAATACCGCGATTGGTACCTGATACTTTAACGTTTACCCCTGGCAGGCCACCAAGGGTATCTTTTACCACCCCTCTAACGGTTACATCGCTTTGTGCGGCTGCTGTTAGGCATGAGGTGGTAATTAAGAGATAGACCAAAAATTGAAAAACAGGCTTTAAAGCCTTTGTCCACTGATTGAGTGGGATTTTCTTCGGTAATTTTTTCTTCATAAAATGGTTTAATTGGTTAGTTATTCTTGACCGGATTCCTACTCCTCTCTGAAATGTAAAGGCAACAGGTTGCTCATCCGATCGAAAATATTTTCGTCAGCTATATTTGGAATCAGTGCCTGCGCGCTAAATCCCTGTTCTTTTTTTTAATTAATTGGTTTGCTTTTACAGGAGCATCAGCGCAGTGTTATTTTTGCCTGAGGTGTAAAATGGTTTTTGGAGTAGATTTAACTTTCTTCATATATTTTGTTTTAGGGGTTTCTTTTAAAGCGCATGGTCTGGGATGTTAAATAGTACCAGCACTCTTTTAATCAGGATGATCTGGTTTATTGACTCTTTGTTTTTTCATGATCAGTTTTTAAGTTTGATTTGGCTTCGGAAAAAACTGGATGTAACATTTTAACTCTGTTACAACCATCAATTATTCCAGGTAGTTAATCTTTGAATAATTTGGATCGGCTTATATCTTATACTTGGTTTAAACAAATTAACCATAAAAAATGCGCTGCTAGTGAGGGGTAATACGGTAATAAAAAGGGGGCAAATTGTGATTTTCAAACCATTTTCGGGCCTTTTTGAGCTTTTCGAACAAAAATTCAGTTTTATAAACGTTAATTATACGTTTATAATTTAAAATTTAAGGCGGTAATTTTCCTTATACATAAGCAATGGTTTCGACCACTTAATTGTGCTCAAAAACTAAATTGTGCTTCCCTGGTTAGCCTGTGTTTTAATGTGGTACCGATAGCCATCCTCAGGCTCCTGAATCAGCCAGTATAAACTATATCGAAAATGCTTTTTTAAGGTTTTGGCGAAAAAATTATGATTTGGTGCTGCATACTGCAGGGAGCTTTCATGACCCTCATGATTTAGCGCTGCATACTGCAGGAAGGTTTCATGACCCCCATGATTTGGCGCTGCACACTGCAGGAAGCTTTCCTTTAAATTGGGTTATTTTTAATAGTGCAGGCAATTATTTAACCGCAAAGTGCACAAAGAGAAAGCGCAGAGCACGCAAAGCAATATTGAAAAATTTGTGTCCTTTGCGGCCTGGTGGTTTATAAATTTAAGAATAACAAGCTTCGTGTGCTTCGCGATTAATTTAAAGCACTTATACTGCCTCCATTTAACCGCAAAGTAGGCAAAGAGAAGGCGCAGAGCACGCAAAGCAATATTGCTAACTACATGAGACTCCGTGTCCTTTGCGGCCTGGTGGTTTATAAATTTAAAATTAGCAACCTTCGCGTGCTTTGCGGTTAAAAACAAAAAAGCTCCCCAACTGCACAAAGCAGCTGAGGAGCCAGAATAAATATAAAAAGACGGGATTAATATCCTGGGTTTTGAACCATCGAGGGCATTTTAGATACCTCCGATTGCGGAATCGGCATCAAATAATGTTGTGGATTAAAAACATGCAAACGAATGGTATTGGTAGTTTGATAGGTGTAAACATTACCTGTTTTGGTAATATTGATGGCTTTATTGTAACCATTGTTTACAGCAACAGCAATTTTCCAGCGTCTGATGTCATTCCAGCGATGATCTTCGTTCATTAGTTCGATACGACGTTCGTTCTGGATAACGGCACGCATTTCATCCACAGTCATGTTGGCTTTCAATCCGTAAAGATTATCTGCACCAGCTGTTATGCCAGCTCTTTTGCGGATGGCTACCAGTTTTGGATAGGCCAAAGCTGTTTGGCCAGTCTCATTAATGGCTTCGGCATAATTTAATAAGATTTCAGCATAGCGGATTAATGGCCAACCACGTTCGGTATTAAAAGAACTATTACTCGAGATATTCTCATCGCACATTTTCCTGGCATAATAGCCTGTGGTAGTTGGTCCGGTACCGTTTGTAGTATAACCATCGGTAGCTGCCCCATTGTAAGTATTTACAACAATTTTCGAACTGGTAGTCGTGCTGTAATAAAGTGATTGGTTATAAATAATCGAGTAACCAAAACGAGGGTCGCGATTGGCATAAGGATTTGCGGGATCAAACCCAGAGGTGGCATCGGTGATCGCTTTTCCGTTTTTCATCGGGAATGCCTCTACCAACTGTTGGGTTGGTGTAGAGTTTTTTGCCCCACCTCTTGAAGGCGGATTGTAATAACCTTCAAAATCGCGGTTAACAGGACGATTAAAAGCAAAAATGTATTCGGAATTTACCCTTTTAAGGAAAACATTGTAAAAACCATAACCGGGTGCGGTGGCATTATCTTCAAAAAGACTGTAAGTACCGGTATTAATTAAAACTTCAGCAGCATCGGCGGCTTTTTGCCAGCGTGCAACGCTATAAACAGGATAACTTACAATAGGTTTAACAGCCCCGGATGCCTGATCGATAGCACCACCATTAAACAATGGGCTGGCTGCGTACAATAAAACCCGCGATTTTAGCGCCATACAAGCACCTTTGGTTGCGCGGCCATAATCCTGCTCAGCGTAATCGGCTGTTGCAGGTAAAATGCTGGCTGCAGCATCAAGCTCGGAAGTAATGTAGTTAACGGTTTCTTCGAATGATGATCTTGGCAAATCAATCACATCGCTAATGCCATATACACTATCGCCATCTATTGGTACACCACCAAAATTAATTAACAAGAAATGGTAATACCAGGCCCTTAAAAATTTTAATTCTCCCTGAATGCGCTTCTTTTTGGCATCTGAAAGCGGAATAACGGGCAGTTTGGATAACATGAGGTTTACCCTGCGGATATTGGTGTAAGGTGTAGTCCAGAAATCGGGCAAACCACCACCACTCCAAAAATTAGTTGGCGAAAGTGTTCCGTTGTACATAATTACCGCATTTTGCGTTGGCCCTGAGTAGGCATATTCTGCATCATCGGTAGCCATTTCGGTATTACCATGACTACTAAAACGGCCCTTGGTAAAACTATATCCGGCAGCACTGTAAATCTGGGTTAAAAACCTGATCGATTTTAAGCTATCGGAAAAAACTGTAGCCTCCGTTTCTCCGGTATCGGCTTTACTATCGAGAAAATCGCTTCCTTTCTTACATCCAGCTATGGCTGCACATAAGCATATCATTAATATTATTCTTTTCATATCAAGATTTATCAAAACGTAACACTTAAACCTAAATTGATCATTTGTTGAGGCGGATATTTAATCCGGTCCTGCCCTGAATTCGATTCCGGATCGAACTGATAACGGCTATTGAGGTTAGACCAGGTAAGCAGGTTGTAACCATTGATATAGGTACGGATGCTCTGCACTTTTAGCCTTTCGATTATTTTTTTAGGCAGTGTGTAACTGATTTCAGCATTCTTCAGGCGTAGGTAGTTACCAGAGATGAACCAGAAAGTAGATGGATAAGCAGAAGGACTGCTTAAGCCTGGCGAAAGCGAAAGCAAAGGATATTGGGCTGCATCGCCAATTTCTGGAGTCCACGAATTTTGGTGTACAGAAGTAAGGTTTGAAGAAAAGGCCTGAATAGCCTCGGCCACCCCGCGAACATTAAAGTTAGTTGCAGCCTGGAACAACAGGCTAAACCCGAAATTTTTATAATTGGCACGTAACTCTAAACCGTAATTGGTATTAGGAAGGTTTGGATAACCGTTAATTGACATGTCGTAACCGTCAATCTTTCCATCGTTATTTAAATCGGCGTATTTTAAATCGCCCACCCTTGGTGTGGTTTGCGGTTTCGGACTAGCAGCAATATCGGCTGCCGAGGTGTAAAAACCAATCCACTGGTAGGTTAGAATCTGGCCAATGCTGTTGCCGGTAAATTGCTGGTATGGATAGGCTGCAAGTGGCTCATCCTGATAAAGGATTTTGTTTTTGGCCAGTGAGTAATTGGCACGTACAGAGAAATCAACGTTTCCGATTTTATCGCGGTAGCTAATTTCAATCTCTCCACCCTGGTTTTGTACACGGCCTAAGTTTACCGGTGGCAAACCTACTCCAAAAATAGACGAAACAGTTCCCCTACTGGTTAAAATATCGCTCCTAACGTTGTGGAATAAATCGATAGATCCGGTTATTTTACTACCGAATAGGCCAAACTCCATAGCAACGTCGGTTTTCTTTTCTTTCTCCCAGGTTACTTCGTTATTACCCAAAGTACCTTCTAAAATACCGGTTTGGGTGTTATCAGAATAACCGAAAGATGCATTGCTACCGTTGTTGTAGTTTTGCTGATAGTAATAGTTAAAGTTATCGCCAATACGATCGTTACCCACAACCCCATAAGATCCCCTGAATTTCAGGTAATCCATAAAAGGTACGTTATCTTTAAAAAACTTCTCATTGGAAACTACCCAACCTGCCGAAGCTGCCGGGAAGAAACCATATTTTTTGGTGCTCACAAAGCGGTCGGAACCATTGTAGGCAGCATTAAACTGGAACAGGTATTTATCTTTATAATCGTAACCTACACGACCAGTGTAACCTTTAAAGTTATTCGGCACAAAGTTGTAAATCGAATTGGAATTGTTTTTTATAACGGTGTTGATATTGGTCAAAGCAGTTCCGTACACGTGGTGACTGTTAAAACTCCTATCGTAATTTAACACCACCTGTGTGGTTAAATTACGGATTGTACTACCTGGGCCATAGCCGATAAAATATCTTCTTACCCGGTAAATGTTCGGATCTCGTGGCTCGTATGCGTTGTTGGCAGGATCGTAAATAAACGAGGGAAACTGATCCCTTGTCATACTACGTGTATAATCGTAGGTGCTGGCATAAGAAAGCACACCTTTAACCGATAAGCCTTTGGTAATAAAGTCTAATTTCTGATTGGCGTTGGCTACCAGGTTCATGTTATTGCCATACTTGCGGTTATAACCATAATGGGTAATACGTCCAACAATGTTGTTTTGGTTATAATTCGGATTTTCATCGCGCTGCCATTTGCTGTAACCAAAACTGCCATCTGGATTATATACCGGATAGTTGAATGGCGCCAGAGAAAGGAAACTCACATAATCGTAAAAGATATCGTTGTAACCGAAAGCACTACCAATGTTGTTGGTATTGGTTACGCCAAGGTTACCGTATAAATCGATACGCAGATCGAGCGTTTTGGTAGCTTTAATATCTAAGTTAGAGCGGTAATTGTACCTGTTGTAGTAAAAGTTAGAGTTTACTCCCTCCTCTTTACCATAGTTACGTAACATCCCATCCTGATAAAGGAAACCAGCAGAAACAAAGTATTTTACTTTCTCAGTACCTCCGCTAATGTCGAAATTACCCTTAACCTGGTTGCTGAAATCCTTGAACAGGATTTTTTTCCAGTCGTTATTCGGGTGGCCATAAGGATCAGACCCATCCTGATATTTCTGCAAATCATCAGCCGTAAATCTTGGTGCGAGCCCATCATTAGCACGCGCCTGATTGTATAGTTTTGCCGATTCATATGCATCCAGAAATTCGGGCATTACAGTTGGCTTCATTACACTGTACTCGCTCCTGAAAGTAATCTGCGGAATACCCAGTTTACCTCTTCTGGTAGTTACAACCACTACTCCATTCGCACCTTTAATACCATAAATAGCAGTGGTTGCAGCATCTTTTAAGATACTAATGTTCTCTACCTCATTTGCATCAATAGCAGCAAACTGATCGGGACTGTATTCTATATCATCAACAATGATTAAGGGTGTGGTAGAACCTCCGTTATAAGAGCTTACCCCTCTGATGAAGAATGTGGCACCGTCCGATCCGGGAGCACCTGAACGTTGTTGTGAAAAGAAACCAGGCAAGCGTCCTACCAAAGTATTTTGCAAACTGGCCGATGGATTTTGACGAATATCTGCCCCCGAAATGGTACTCATAGAACCGGTAAGGGTTATTTTTTTCTGCTTACCGTAACCAATCACCACTACCTGCTCTAAACCTTGCACATCGTCTTCTAACTGCACGTTAACGGTTTTACGGTTACCTACTGCAACTTCTTTGGACAGGGCACCTACAAACGAAATTACAATAACCCCGCTTGTACCTTTTAAACGGATACTGTAATTTCCTTTTGCATCGGTTACCACGCCATTGGTAGGCATTCCTTTTTCTTTTACCGAAGCTCCGGAAATTGGTCCGGTGGCATCGGTTACCACTCCCGATATAACCTGGTTCTGGGCCATTGCTAAATTGCAGGTTAAGAGCACCAGTAAAACCAGTAAGTATTTATATAAATGTTTCATCTGTTTATTTTTTTTGAAATACACGATCTACCAACCTTCATTTTGAAGCAACTGACTATTCTTTGTTGTTTCTGAATAAGGTACAGGCATGTGGTAAAGCTTATTGGTGAAAATGGACGTAACTACCGGAATATTGGTATAGCTCAAACTGTTATCAGCATTTTTGATAATCCTTGTGCCGTTAAGTTGTCCGTTAAGTACTGCCGATGCAATTTTCCACCTGCGAATATCCCAGAAGCGGTGTTCTTCGAAAGCCAGCTCCACTCTTCTTTCGTTCATGATCAGGGTACGCATATCGGCTTGACTGATGCCTGCAGGAATACCATAACGCGAGTTGGTACCAGCGGTTATACCTGCCCGGGTGCGTAACAATTTAATCTGTGTCACTGCATCTTCGGTACGGCCAAGCTCATTTAGGGCCTCGGCATAGTTCAGAACAATTTCTCCATACCTGAAAATGATGAAGTTGTGTGATTGATTGGTATAGGTGCTGTTGGTAGCAAAATTACCCATAAACTTGCGCAGATAATATCCAGTACGGGTTTGTACCGTAGTTCCACCTGGTTTATCCAAACCGCCTTCGTAAGTTTGCACCGCCCTGCTTAACCAGTTTACACCATTATAAAAAATAGTATAATCGAGTCGCAAATCTCTGCCTGTATAAGGTGCAGCAGCATTGTAACCCGAAGCGGGATCTGTAATTGGCAAACCATTACGCATAGTAAAGGCATTCACCAAATCGGCTGTAGGACTTGTTCTACCATTACTTAAGGCCGGCGCACCATAACCCGAAGGCGCGTTGGTGGTTTCGATACTGGTATTCGTAGCCCCCTGTTTGCTTAAAATAACCTCAGTGTTTTTGTTGGTTAAGAAAATGTTGTTGAAAGTACCCTGTAACTGATAATAGCCTAAGCCATTCAATTCGACTGCGGCATCAACCACTTTTTGCCAGCGGCTGGCATCAGCTGTTGGGTAACCAGTTAATGCTTTTAAGCTTCCGCTTGTTTCTACCCCACCACCATTATATAGCGGACTGGCAGCATACAAATAAGCCCTGCATTTTAAGGCAATTGCGGCTCCTTTTGGAATACGCCCCCAATCAGAAGTAGTATAATTTGCACCGGTTTCGAGCCTTAAACTATCTTTTACCGCATCGCATTCGCTTACAATGTAATTAATACAATCTGCAAAGCTGTTTCTTGGCAACTCGAGGTTATCGTCGAGGGTAAAAATTTTATTGCCGATTAGCGGAACACCGCCATATCTTTTAACCAATTCGAAATACAATAAGGCTCTGATGTAACGGGCCTCTGCACGCCAGTATTGTTTGGTTAATGCAGCAACCGGTACTACATTAATATTGGCCAGAAAAATATTCGCTGCCCTAATACCGTTGTAGCTGTTCCCCCAATAAGGATCGGGATTATTTAAGGTACTGATACGACCATTGGTAAAATATTCTACCTGCGTATTGTTTCTGGAAGGAATGGCATCGCCGGATGCAGCATCTAAAAAGTCGCCATCAATCCGGTTAAAGCCGCCGGGAATAAAAGTATATACGCTGTTTAGGAAAAACCCTGCCACAGTTCCGTTTTTATCCTGCGTGTCCCAAACCAGGTCGGC
This sequence comes from Sphingobacteriaceae bacterium, assembly GCA_965284455.1. GTDB lineage: Bacteria > Bacteroidota > Bacteroidia > Sphingobacteriales > Sphingobacteriaceae > Pedobacter. The sequence goes on along the minus strand of OZ260086.1, from coordinate 779,368 downwards.
CTGAATCCAGTCGCGGGGCTCGGTTTCGACCTTTTTACAAGCTGTAATGGTCAGAGCCACCTGCAACCCCATTAAAGCGATAAATATATGTTGTTTAAAATTTTTCATATCCTTAAAATTTAATATTGATACCCATATTGATCGATCTCTGGATAGGATAGTTTCCATTGTAAACCTCTGGGTCTACCCTATCATAAGCGGCAAACGTAAGCAGGTTGGTAGCATTACCAAATACCCGGATACTTTGCAGGCCAATCCTTTTGGTTAGGCTATTTGGAATGGTATACCCCACTTCAATATTCTTTAAACGCAGGTAATTGCCAGAGTGCTGCCAAAATGTAGAAGTAGCTTCGTTATTGATATTGGTACCAATAGATAAACGCGGCATAGTTGCTGTTGCAGCAGTTTGTGGAGTCCAGCGGTCTAAATTGTGCTCCCAGGCCTGACCAAAACCATTGTTCTGGAAGGCCCACTCAGTATTATTGGACAGGTAAATGGTACGGTTTAAAGCACCTTGCAGCAATGCACTGAAATCGAACCCTTTAAACTGGAAGCCCAAATTTAAACCATAGTAGAAAAGCGGCTTAGTATTGCCAATTACAGTTTGGTCTAACTGGTTAATGATGCCGTCGCCGTTTAAATCGCGGTATTTAATATCGCCTGGTTGTGCAGTATAGCCTTCAAGTTTAGCACTACCAGCTATTTCTGATGTATTTTGAAACAAGCCTTCGGCAATGTAACCAAAGCGCTGCCCAACGGCTTGCCCGGTTCTGGCCATCCATGGATAAGGTTGGTTCACCTCGTCCTGGTAAAGCACTTTCGATTGTTGTAAACCACCTGTTGCAGCAATGTAATAGCTAAAATCGTTTAAACTTTGCTGAAAATTCAGTTTAAAATCCCAACCAGTGTACCTGCTCTGGCCAATGTTTTCTAAAGGGTAACTCTGACCAATAAGTGCCGAGTTTTTGCCTCTTTGCATCAGCAAATCATAATATTTATCGCGATAATATTCAACGGTAAAACCTAATTTGTTATCCAAAATAGTTCCCTGCAGGCCAAGGTTAAATTTATTGGCTTTTTCCCAGGTAATATTCGGGTTAGCTAAAACCTGTTCGAAAATACTGGTATTCGAACCTGGTGTAGAACCAAAGTAGGTAGATGTTCCATCAAAATAACGCTGGATGTAAACAAAATACCCGGGATTATCGTTACCGGTTTTACCGTAAGAACCATATAATTTTAAGGTATTGAGCCACTTGCTGTCTTTTAAAAAGCTTTCTTTATTGATATTCCAGGCCAAGGCAACCGCAGGGAAGAAACCATATTTGTAATCGCCAGCCGGTGGATAATAATTTGAACCATTATAGCCAAATGCTAACTCGGCCACATATTTTTCATCATAATTATATGATGCTTTTCCTGAAATCCCTTGTACAGTATAAGGTAAATCTGATCCTGTAAAAGAGTTATCGTGGTTAGCCAGGACAACTGCGCTTAAACCATGTTTATCAAAATTGCGGTCATAGCCAAGGCTTAGTTCCTCATAATCCGAATGCCCCTGATAATTGATACCAGTAAAATTATTTTGGGTACCAATAGTACCGTATTGGGTATAAACTTTAGTTGTTGGATTATAGAAAAACGAAGCAAAGCTTTTATTCCGGTAGGTGTTTTCTGATAAGGTTGCGTAAATAGAAGCCTTCGCTTTTAACCACAAACCTTTGGTTATTTCATCGAAAGTACGTTTTAAAAACAAATCCGCTGATACATCGCGTTTGTACGTACCAATGTAGCCCGAACCCACTGACTGTGCGTAGATGTTGTTCTGATAAGACGAGGTGGTAGCATAACTGCCATTTGGATTAAAAACCGGATAGGCATTGGCGGGTGTAGCATAAATTGAATTTAATATTGCCTGCGAACCATAACCGGGGTCGTTCGAATTGATTAACCTGCCCATCAGGTTAATACCCCCCGAAAGCTTTTTATTGATCTGCAAATCGACATTAGAACGGATAACATAACTTTTAAAGGTATTGTCGGTATCGTAAGTGTTGATATCCGATGTACGGAAAAGACCATTCTGATTAATATGTTCTACTGCCACAAAATATTTCCCGAAATCGTTACCGCCAGCCACATTTAAAGTATAATGGTTAAATCGCGATGTTGGCTTGGTAACCAGATCACTCCAGTTTACATCCGGATGCCCCTGCGGGTCGCTACCGTTTTGGTAAGCCTGCAAATCGGCAGCTGTGTAAGCCGGCGCCAGTCCGTCGTTAACCCTGGCTTCGTTATTAAGTGTGGCGTACTGAAAGGCATTTAAACCTTGTGGTGTTTTGAGCAATTTCTGAACGGCAGTTTGTGCTGTAAAAGAAATGGTTTGTTTGGCCTTGGTTCCTCTTCTGGTGGTGATCAAAATGGCTCCACTGGCTCCTTTTACGCCAAGCATAGCTGTAGAAACGGCATCTTTTAGTACCGTTACCGATTCGATTTCTTCCATGTTGAAAATGGTTAATGGCCTTGGTATTCCATCAACAATTACAACCGGGTTTTGCCCCCTTAAAGACATGGTTACAGCATCCGAACCGAGTGACCCCAAAGAAATCAGCGCTGCTGTTCCATCGGTACGGCCTTCAGAACCTAACCTGCCTGAGTTTTGATTGGTAAACATCCCCGATAAACGGCCTGTAATAGCGGCTTTAACAGAGGTTACCGGCGATTTGGTGAGGTCTGAACCATACACCACATCTGTTGCCATAGTTGATAAGGTAGATTTAACTGTTTGATCGAAAAGCGTTCTTATTGGTCTGAGTGCAGCCACTCCTGGATTTTTGCTACTCACCATAATCACATTGCGATCTTTACTCATTTCGGTTTTTAGTACCAGACTTTGCTGTACATAAACCGCTATCACATCGCCTGTGCTATAACTCAGCTCGGCAATGCCATTATTATCTGTAACTGCTGTTTTTTTGGTTTTGGTATTTAAAATTTTTAAACCTGCGATGGGGAATTGATTTTCATCAACCAGGTAGAGGGATGAACCCGTTTGCAGTGTATCTATATGCTGTTTAAAACCCAGCGCATGTTTGGCATCTACTACAGAAGCCCGAACAGGGATAAGTTTAAGCAGCAATAAAAATACAACCGAAAGTTTCAGTAGTAATTTTTTTTGCATACTAATGGGATGGTTAGATTAATAGTTAGCCGTTCAGGGGAACAGTTTAGTTTACTTTGGTTATTGCGTAAAAGTTAATTCAAAAGATTTTCGGGTAGGATGTAAAAAAACGTTTCATCTGCTTCTGCTCATATATTTATTATTTGGTAAAAACAAAGTAAGCACTTAGGCAGTGCTCAGAATGGGGGTAATACGGTAATAAATAGGGGTTAAATTGTTACTTTTTGTTAAATTTTGGCCTTTAACCCCTATTTTACGGTTTTTTAAACGTTTAATCTACGTTTAATTTTTTAAGCGTGTTTAAAATCGGCTGGTCTATCGCTTTTAAAATTTGCTGATCGGTTTTAAGCAATTCTAAAACGGCTACCTCGTTCTTACCTTTCTTTAACCATTCTTTGGGTACGTACAAAGTTTGTTGCGGACCAATTGCCCAGTACTTGCCCAGGTTATGTCCGTTTATCCAAACCACACCTTTTCCCCAATCGGTCATATCCAGATAAGTATCGGCAACTGTATTAATGGTAAAGGATCCTTTTTGTACCGTTGGTCCATTACCGCTCTTCTGGGTAACAGTGGCTTTAGCCGCGAAATTATTGGTGTTACTGAAAGGGAAACTATACATCGACCAATTTTTAACTTCAGCACCTGCAAAGTTTACCTGTTCGGTAATTCCTTTTTTATTTTCTAACAGGTACTTGCCAAAATTTACACGTCCCATGTTTTCTACAAAAATATCGAGTTGTACCTCTCCTGCAGGGAGGTTGATTTCCAGGGCATTCTGGTTTAACCGGCGGTCTAACACCCCTGCCCTTTTCTGGTTAACAAACACAATGGCATAATCGCGCAGCTGTTTCAGCTCCAGTGCTCCTTTACGTCCCCCCTTAATGGTAGTACGATAAAGTACATAGCCATAATCTTGTTTCAGGTCTTCGAAAGTTAAGGGATTAACATTTTTAACGGCAGCAGGTAAGGCATCAAATAAAGCTACCGCCCTGCTTAATTTAAACGGTGCAATGGCCATAGCGGGTTTTGCTGCTGGTACTGCGGGTAAAGTCTGGCCTTTTGGCAAATGTTTTTCAATTACGCTTCTAAACTGCATAAACTTCTCGGTAGCGTTTCCAGCTTCATTTAAAGGGGCATCGTAATCGTAGCTGCTGGTTTGAGGTTCGTATGGCGAAATGTCTTTATAATTGGCTCCGTTCATAAAATCACGTGTGGTACCGCCATGAAACATGTACATGTTAATAGATATGCCTGCCGATAAAACCGAATCGAGCTTTTTGGTGTACTGTGCCGCCGGTACCGTGTGGTGTGCCGTACCCCACCAATCGAACCAGGCCGGATACCATTCTGCAATAAAATATGGCCCTTTGCCATCGTGGTTTTCGTTTACCAGCTTTCTAATTTTTTCGGGATTATCTATACCGTTCACTGCAGGCAATAAACCAGCTAAATGTCCGTCTTTTACATCAGCTGCAGGATCGCAGGTATAGAGCAGGCCATCAAAACCTGCATCTATAAACATTTTACGGTTGATATCCAGGTAGTTTTTATCGGCTGCGTACGAACCGTATTCGTTTTCAACCTGCACCATCAGAATGTTACCCCCATGATTGATTTGAAGTGGAGCCAATTGTTTACCCACCTGCTGGATGTATTTCCGGTACTCTTCCAGGTACTGTTTTTCGGTACTTCTTACCACCAGACCTTTTTCGTTCTGCAACCAGTATGGATAGCCACCAAATTCCCATTCGGCACATACGTAAGGGCTTGGTCTTAAAATTACCCAAAGTCCCTCCTGCTGTGCAATTTTTACGAACTCTGCAATGTTGTTATTCCCGCTAAAATCGAATTTATCTTTCTGCGGCTCGTGTAGGTTCCAGAACACATAGGTTCCGATGGTATTTAAGCCCATGGCTTTAGCCATTTTCATGCGCTCTCGCCAGGCTTCTTTAGGTACGCGTGGATAATGGAGTTCGCCTGATATAATCTGAAAGGGTTTTCCATCCAGCAAAAAGTCTGATTCGCCTAGTTTAAAGGTATGTTTTGCCTGCTGCGCCGAAACTGATAGCGAAAAGCACATTGCCACCAGCCATAGTAATTTCTTTTTCATGTTGTACATTTTGTTTTTAAGTAATCGGATTTTTTGGGCAAAAAAATCCTCTTTTGCGCATTTTTGCGCAATTCATCATCTTGGTTCTATATTAAAAAATCGGTTTTTTGCTACTTTTTAAACACACTCAAATCCCACTGATCGAGCCAGTTTATCGTGATTTTATCGTTTTCAAATCGAATTGGCAACCATAAATAACGGCCATCAATCGCATTTTTAGGTTCCCACTTATCGGCCATAAATATGAACTCGCCTTTTTTACCCGGTACAGGCAACACATGCGTGCTTTGGCCTCCATAGGTAAGTTTAGCACCCTCGCCCTGGCACGGATTGCCCATGTAGGTCCACGGCCCCCAGATTGAACTGGCTTTAAACCACCTTGCTGGGTTTGGTGCCCAACCGGTACAACCAGAACCAACCATGTAGTAAACGCCATTTTTCTTAAATAAAGCAGGCGCTTCGGTTTGCTGACCTACATAAATGCGGATAAACTTTCCGGTATGGCCTAAATAATCGGGGGTTAATTCGGCCAAATGCAGGGTAAAGTTTTCTTCTGATGAAAAGATATGATAAGCTTTTCCGTCATCATCTACAAAAACGGTCATATCGCGTGCCATTTGTCCGCCCGGTAAATCCCTGCAGAAAAAACCATCGCTTTTATTGGCAGGTGTTTCGCAGTTTACCTTGTCCTTATCAGCAGTTCCTTCAGCATAGAAAGGCATTTTACCCGGATTTGGGCGATAGCTTTTGATAAAAGTATATGGACCTGTGGGGCGATCGGCTACAGCTACTCCTGATCTGGCTGCTGCATAACCTTTACCCAAAAGCTCGAGGTGAAACCACATCACAAACTTTTTGGTTTTCTTATTGTACACCACTTTTGGTCTCTCCAAAATACAACCTTTGGCAATATCACTGGTTAAATCGTCGGAAACCGGTAGCGCAATACCTTCGTCTTTCCAGTTGTATAAATCTTTTGAAGAATAACAGTGCACACCTACCTGCGCGGTGTTCCCTTTTTCTCCTTCAATTTTATGTTCTCCAAACCAGTAATAAACGCCTTTATGTTCTACAATACCGCCTCCATGCGCGTTAATGTGCACGCCTTTATCGTCTTTCCAGATTTTACCCGGAGTAAAGGAAGTGTTGGTTTGCTGTGCCCAAACATAACTGTTCAGCATTAAGCCGAAAGCCATAAATCCGGCTATAAAATTGATTTTCTTACTCATAATTTTCACCAATAATTTTTAACGTTATAAAGACGGTAATTTACTTAACATCTATTTGACTTCAATGGGTATATACCAATTAATTTACTCACTTATTTTAAGCTTGCACTATGGTCGTTTTCGAAATTCTCTCCACTCCATATTTTTTGCGCACTCCATTTCTCTGCAGGGTTAGCCCAAAAAAGATCAGTTTCGGGCAAACCTAAGGGTAAAAAGATGTTTGAAGCGATATACGGACTCCCCTGGTTATTATAAAAATCGCCAAGATTGGGTTGATCGCCATAAAGACCAATGGTTAGCCAGCCATTTTTATAGGTTGTAGGGCTTTCTAAGGTTTTCCTGATTACCGCCGTTAAAGCACAACGTACCTGCGCCGGACTTAACTGTTTGGGCAGTACTTTCCTCCAGGCCATATCGGCCAAATGGTGAAATGCTGCACCACGGTAAATGATAGAGCGCCCGGTGGCGGGATAAGTACCATCGGCATTAATTAAACGCTCCTGAATAATGGCGTAACGTTCGTTGCGCTTTTTAATTTTCTCGAACATTTCTTTGTAAGCATTCGTTTTAGCACCAATAATATCAACCAGGGCAGCTAAATAAGGATGAATTACGTAGCTGTTGTAATAATCGAAGGCAAAAGAGGTACCATCAGTGTACATACCATCGCCGGTGTACCATTGCTCCATTTGTTGCAGGGCATAATCTACCCGCATAGGATCCCAACTGTAGCCAAATTTGGCTAAAAAGGCTTCGTTCATGGCCGAAAACAACAACCAGTTAGAGAAAACAGGTTTAAAACGACGCGTAGTAACGATGGATTTCATCATCAGCTCCTGGTTTTTCTTATCCAGGTTTTCCCATAACCATGGCGCGCGTACCAGTGCAAAGGCTACATAAGAAGCATCTACCAGTTGTTGTCCGCCAATATCGAAATTCATAAAATCTTTGGCATTGGAATCTAAAGCGTTTTTTAAGCCCTGAATAGCCCATTCGCGGTATTGTTTACGGAGAGAGACTTCTGCCGCCGAACCTCCTTCTAATTGTAACCAGGGAGCTATCCCACTCAAAACACGACCTAAAACCTCTACGTATTGTACTTTAATGCGGTGTTCTTTATTATCAATGTGTACTGAAGTAACTTTAGGCATGGCAATGCGCAGACTATCTTTAGCCAGGTTGTAAAGTACCGGACGTACCATTTTATCCATTTGCTGCAACCAGAACTGCCTGTCGGTTAATGCTTCGGCTTTTGCATTTTTGGCTTTCTTTTGCGCCAGAACCGGGAAACCAAGGACGATAAGGAGTATAAAAGTTAATGCTATATTTCTGAATTTCATTTCTAATAAAAGTTATTTGTTGTTTGATAAATAACGGTACATTTCGCAACCAGCCAATAAAAATGCCCCTACACCAAAGTTGGCTGTAGAATTGGCATCAACTACTTGCCCCGGAATGGCTTTTTCGCCAATAGGCTGTACGTAACCCAGCTTGCCGTCTTGTTGTAAGGCAGTTTTTGTAAGATAATCCCAGCCTTTTCGGGCAGCTGGCAAATAGGTCTTCTCCTTTAAATATCCATTGTTGATTCCCCACAGCAAGCCATAGGTAAAAAATGCGGTTCCACTGGTTTCGGCCCCTGGTGCATGTTGAGGGTCGAGGATACTCCTTGTCCAGTAACCATCAGCCTGCTGGCTTTTGATAATGGCTTTGGCCATGTTTGTGTATTTCGTTAGATATTCGGCACGGTGTGGATCGTTAGCAGGCAGATCTTTCAATACCTTTGCCAAACCGGCAAACACCCAGCCATCGCCCCTGGCCCAGAAATCTTTTTTACCGTTTACACTTTTATGTTGCGGATAAACATATTTGGCATCGCGGTAGTAGAGTTTCACGTCTTTATCGTACATAATGCTGTTCGCGTACGTGAAGTACTCGTAAAGCTTATCAGAATATTGCTTATTGCCTGTAAGTTTGTATAACTTGGTCATTACCGGCATTACCATGTAAAGTCCGTCGGCCCACCACCAGTAATCGTTATTGGGCGTGCTCATTTCGTATTCCATTACTTCTTTGGCGCGGGCTACTTTATAGGCTTCGGGTTTAATGTGGTATAAATCGATGTAGGTTTGGAAACAAATCTGCCAATCGCCAAAAAGCACATATTCATCTGTTTCGCCGTACTTATATTTCCATTTGGTTTTATCAGTCGATTTTGCACCCATCCATTGGTTGTATCCTGCCCAATCTTCCGAATATTTCAGGTAAGTATCATTCTGAGTAAGCGCATAAAGCTCCATATTGCCGGTATGGTAGGCTGCATGATCCCAAAAGGCGCGTACCTGTGGCTTATTATTGGCTTGCCAGTATTGGTTGGCCAGATTAATTTTAGCCAGCACATCTGCTTTGGTTTGTGCATCAGCACTTATCGAAAATAAGGCGAGGCAAAGGGCTACAAAAATTGATCTGTATAATTTAAACGGCTTCATTATTTTACTGGTTTTATTCCTTTTAAAGTTGGTTCTACGGCTTTAATTGTTCCGTCGGTATTGAATTCCATTTTATCGATGCAAACCTCGCGGTTGTAACCGGCGGCATCGCCCATTGTAATTCCTTTTGGCCTGTTAAAACGGTGGTAAACCATGTACCACTCATCTTTACCCGGCACCTGGATTACGCTGTTATGCCCGGTGCCATAAATTCCTTTTTCGGGCCTTTTAGATAGGATCAGGTTATCGTTTGGAATAATCATTTTGCCCGCTAAAGAATCGGAATAGCCGTAACGCACGCGGTAGTTTTCGCTTCGGGTATCATCTTCCGACCACAGGAAATAATATTTCCCCTTGCGGTAAAAAACCTCGGTTCCTTCGCGGAAACTACTGTTTGGTGTAATTACGCTGATGGAAGTGGTATCTATTGAAACCATATCGTCGTTCAGTGGTGCTACAGCCATGTGTCCGTTACCCCAAAACAAGTAGCTTTTTCCGGTCTTTGGATCAGTAAACACATCAGGATCAATCTCCTGCCCACCACGTGTACCTTCAGGTCTTTTCGAAATTAAAGCCTTTCCGCTATCTTTAAATGGTCCGGCAGGGTCATCGGCTACAGCTACCCCTATTTTTTGTGCTGCCGTAAAGTAATAGAAGTATTTATAGCTTCCATTTATCTTTTTCTCGGTAATGGTGGGTGCCCAGGCATTCTTTTTGGCCCACGAAACATCTTTTTCCAGATCGAGTATCACTCCTTCATCCTTCCAGTTTACTAAATCGGCTGATGAAAAAGTTTTAAAATAAGTGCCACTCCAGCCGGTAAATCCATCACTGGTTGGGTATAAATAGTATTTTTTGTTCTTATTGGAATAAATGATTTCCGGGTCGGCATAGTATCCGTTCAAAACCGGGTTGTGATCTTCTGATACATTAACCGAATAGATTTCCGGAGCCCTATCCCCTACTTTTACCGTGTATTTCACAGCCCCCTTGCTAAAATCGGCATTGCCAGCAGGCGAAACTGTAACCCCAAAAGCAGTTGAAAACTGAGGATTGAAAGCCTTTAAACCAGTACCTGGTTGAACAGGTAAATAAACGGTTTTGGCAACCGAATCAACCACGATGTTATTTTGTTTCACAGCTTTGTTTCCGGCATGCTGTAATACGGCCGAAGCGCTGTACCATTGCGTTAACAGGCGATTGGCTTCTGATTGTGTAATCGGCAAAACCGTACCATGTCGCGGATGAAAATCCATCGTAACATCCTGATCAACCACCTTAAAATGTTCCAGATCGGTACTCTTGGTAAACTGGTAGCGGCCTTTCATGTACACATCGTACATCAAAATATAGGCATCGCCCTGATTGAGTTTAAACACCCCAGCCCCTTCAACCGCTTCGGTAGTTTGCTGTAAATAGTTATCCTGAAGCTTATAACCTTCGGTTAACCGATCGGAAACTGCTTTTTTTATACCGTTACCATTTCCTTCGGTTTTAAAGAAAAGATTGTACTTGCCTTTATCGTAAATAATGTCGCCATCAATGCAAGAGCCATTTGTCGGACTGAAAAAAAGTTGTTTGGGCTCGGTTTCCAAATCCGTAAAAGCGGCATTGGCATGGGCATAATAAATCTTATCCGGGTCGTTGCCATGCTTCATCGACCAGTATACCATGTATTTTTTCGCTTTGATATCGTAAATGGTTTGTGGTGCCCATACGCGCAACAGGTTTTCGTTCTTGGGAAAACGTTCCTGAACATTCACAACACTGGAAGTCCAGTGGATCAGATCAGTTGACTTTAAAAGTACCATTGCCCGGTTGGAATTCCATCCTTTCGCCGAAACCATATCGGTAGCAACCATATAAAAGGTTTTGTTATCGGCCCCGCGCAAAATATGTGGATCGCGCACGCCACCTGTGCTGCTGATTTTTTCGGAAGAGATTACAGGATTGTTATGATTTAAAGCCTTGTAATGATAGCCATCGCTGCTAATGGCAAAACGAATGGCTTCTTCTGCCTTCGAATTACCTGTGAAATAGGTAAACAGATAGGCTGTGTTTCCGGCTGCTGTACCCGAACTATTTTTAGTTTGTGCCTGCACGCCATTAGCCGAAACAAGCAAGACTATACAAACCAGAGAAAGATATTTAAAAAGGGGATGTATCATATATAAGTTGACTTCGCTATTTGTTTTTGGGTTTCCAGTCTAATGCCTGTATGGCAGTTGGTGCCTGATTGGCCCTGCCTTCGCCATCAACCTGAGTTACATTTTGCAAAAACAGGCTTAAAATGCCTTTGCTTTTCCAAAGCTCCGTATCGTAAGTGGGTTCCCAATCGCCCATGCTGGTTTCGGTGAGATCTTTAATTGTCCAGTTACCTGAACCTAAATTACTGTTTAAAGCAATTGAAGCCCTATTTCCGCGTTCTGCATCTCTAAACAATAAACCTGCTGCATAATTTTTACCGTTAGGCCAAACGATAATCTGTGGTCGCGAAATGGGAATCTTTTTGGTTCCGCCCCCGCTTAAACTAAAAGGCGTTTTCCTAAAATTAAGGTTGCTTACTTTCCAGTTTACTGCTGTTTTAAAAACGAGGTGGTATTGCGGGATGCTTTCATTGGCTTCGCGCCAGTAACCGGCAATAAATACTTTTCCCTGGGCATCGGCAAACATCGATGTCTGGTTAATCAGTTCACTCTTTTGCGGAATTTTTAGTGCATATTCTGCATTGGCAGCCGTAATGGGAAGGGTATATTTTTCATGGGTAGATTTTAACCAGGTAAGGCCGCCATCGGTAGATTTGGCGTAAGCTAAATCGTGGTTACTGGCCACATCCGGACTTTCGCGCCACACCCACGATAAATGGATAGTTCCAACCTGGTCTACCGCAACTTGCCAGTAGGCATTACGCTGCCCTTCGCCATCAATCATCCCGTCTTGTACACGTGTCCATTTTTGAGTTTTTAAACTATAACGGTTAATCATCAGGTTTCCATTGCCCGAGCCCCCATCGCGGTAAAAAAACAACAGGTCGCCATTGGCTAGCTTATAAAATTCAGGATAACTGACCTTATTCTCTTTTGCAGAAACCATAGGCTGTTTATCGCCCATAATTAACGAGCCTGCCGCTACAGATTTGGCATAGTTTAAATTGTTGTTGTGCTGTCCCCAGGCCAGGTGTAAAAAGCCTTCACCATCAGCCATAATACTAATGGATTTATGCGCATCGGTAGCATCTCCTTTATAAGGCGTTCTTTGTACTTCCCATTTTTGCCCTCCTGATTTGCGACTGGCAAGTACTACATACTGTTCGTAATCATAATAGGCTGTATACTGTGTGTTTTTAAAGGTAACAAGTGAGTTTTTACGAAAAATAACCGTATTGACCGAATTATTGGCCCAGCCGTTAGCGGCAACGGTGCTCAATTGCGTTTCTTGTGCAAAACACGTAAAACTTACAATGAAGCATAAACAGGTAAAAAATATACTTTTAAAAGGCACTTGGTACATATTAAGATTTAGGCTGCTCAGTTTTATTTGGTAATGCCGAAGTACCGCTTTTTTTATGCTATAAACAGGGGGCTAAATCATACTTTGAAGGGGGCGTTTTAAGAATAACACCCTTTAAACCTCAAATTAGCGTAACTTTTATGTGGTAGCATTGATATTATAATATTTATGAAAACTTTTACGATGCTTTTTAATAAACTCCGATGGGGTTAATTTAAAGAGTTTCTGAAACTGTTCTCTAAAGTATTTGCTATCGTTTATGCCCACCCTGAACGCGGCTTCGTTAATATTCAAATTGGTATTAATAAGCAACTCGGCTGCCTTGCGTAAACGGATAAAGCGGATAAAGCCGTTAATACTTTGTCCAGATGTAGTTTTGATCTTTTTGTAGAGGTTAGAATGACTCATACCCAAATCGGAAGCCAACGTTTTTACATTGAAACTATCTTCCATTAAATTCTCTTCAATAATGGTAATGCATTTCTGTAAAAAGCCCTTATCCTCCTGCGATACCTTGTGGGTATCGGATTTCAGGGTGATTTCGTTATAAAAGTAAGATTGCAAATTGGTGTGGTTCTTAATGATGCCATTAATTTTCGCGGTAAACAACTCCTTATCAAAAGGTTTACTAATAAAATCATAAGCTCCAACCTCTATACCCTTTAGCTTAATTTCCGGACTTGGATCGCCGGTTAATAAGATTACCGGAATGTGGCTCAATGCTGAATCATCTTTGATGGCCTTACAAAGTTCAATACCGTTTAGGCCATCCATGTTTACATCCGAAATCACAATATCGGGCAGGTATTCTTTACATAAACGTAAGCCATCGAAACCATTTTCGGCCTTATATACTTTAAAGTTATCCTGAAAAATATGCCTGATATAATCTATAATCTCCGGATTATCGTCAATGATGAGGATAGAATGCAGGTCAGAAATCAATAATTCGAGGTTTCCTACATTTTCGGCTTCGTTGTTTTCTATTTCCTCTTCCTGTGCAATCAGTTCGTTTACATAAGTAAGTTCGTTCTGCATGATGCTGCTGTGCTGAGGCAAATGTGGTTCACCTACCGGAATATCGACTAAAAAGGTAGTACCCATCCCCGGATTCGCACTGAACGAGATTTTACCTTTGTGCAGTTCTACAAAGTTTTTAGCTAAATAAAGTCCGATGCCAAAGCCCATTTTTAATGATTCGTTGGACATGACCTTATAAAACTTATCAAAAAGCTTCTCGCCTACATCAGCAGGGATACCAGGTCCGCTGTCTCTTACCTCGATTTGTACACGAGTGCCATCGGTTTTAACGCTAAACTTCACATAGCCACCTTTAGGTGTAAATTTTAATGCGTTAGAAAGCAGGTTAAAAAACACGATTTCGAGTTTATCCTTATCGGCGTAAATATCCTGCTCTTCCTCTTCGCACTCAAAAATGTAATTGATGTGGTTGTTCTTGGCCAGGTAATTAAAGCAGAGAAAAATTTCGTTGGTAAACTTAAACAGGTTAATCCTTACGATTTTGAGGATATCATTTTCACTCTCGGTTTTCCTGAAAAGCAACAACTGATCTACCAAACTCAGCAAACGTCTCGAATTGCGGTAAACCACATTGAGGTCGTTCTTTTCCTGTCCAGCTTCTTTTTTGTGCAGAATATCCTTAATTGGGTTAACAATCAGGGTTAAAGGTGTTCTAAGCTCATGCGAAATATTGGTAAAGAAATTCAATTTCTTTTCATTTAGGTCTTTTTCACGCTCCATTTTCAGGTTGGTAATTTCTACCTCGTGTTTTAGCCTTCTTTGGCGGTTGCGGTAAGTTTGGAACAGGTAATATAATGATGAACCAATAATTAAATAAATGGTATAAGCCCACCAGGTACGGTACCAGGGCGGCAAAATGGTAATGATTACAATTTTTTCGTTGTTGCTCCAGGCACCTTCTGTATCGGTACTTTTGATGTGCAGCTTGTATTTACCTTCGTTTAAGCGCGAATAATAGGCTGTACTCAATTTATTTACATAATTCCAGTCTCTGTCCCAGCCCTCCAGATAATACGCGTACGAAATCTGATCCTGAAAAGAAAACTCTACCGCAGCATAATCAACCGAAATTACGGCTGAATTGAAAGGGATGGCAATACGCTCGAGATTAACAACCGAAACATCCCTGTAATTGGAATCCTGATCAAGCGGTACATTATTAATCCTGAAATCGGTAAGCACAATTTTAGGGATCCGCTTGTTCTTTTTAATGCTATCAGGCGAAAACAGGTTGAAACCACCAATACCACCAAACAAAAGGTTTCCGTTCGATAATTTTAGGGCTGCGTTATAGTTAAATTGATTGCTTTGCAATCCATCAGTAGCATAATAGTTTTTAAATGTATTATGCTTAACATCAAATTTGGATAAACCATTATAGGTGCTGCACCATAAATTGCCTTGTTTATCTTCCAGGATATTTAAGACCGAATTACCGGGAAGACCATCGCTTTGGATATAGCGCTTTATTTTTTTGCTCTTAGGATCGAAAAGCAGCAATCCACCGCCCTCGGTACCCACCCATAACCGGTGGCTGGCATCTTCGTGAATAGCCCTGATAGCGAAATTAACCTTAAAGTACTCGTGTTTTTTATTTAGCGGATCGATCTTAATGAGCTCAGCATAGTTGCCACCCCAAAGCCTTCCCTTCGAATCCTGAAAAAGCGTATGAATGTCCTTAAGACGGTTATCAAAAAGTTCAAATTTATCGAGCGCTTTATTGTAGCGGTACAATGCCCCGCCCTTGGTAGTACCAGCCCACAGATTTTGCTGTTTATCCTGATACAGTTTCCAAAGGTTAACCTCATCTACGCCCTTAACGGTATTGTAACAGTTGTAGTGAATAAATTTACCTTTATTGCGGTCAAAACGGTCGATTCCGCCGCTAAAAGTGGCTACCCATGTGTTGTGACTGTTATCGTTTAGAATACTGGTTACAAAATTACTGGTTAACGATCCCGGATCGGCAGTTTTAGCATAATTGGTAAAGGTATTCTGTTTTTGGTTCCAAACACTTAAACCGCCACCATCGGTCCCAATCCAGATGTTCTTATTTTCATCTTCACTGAAAGAAAGTACGAAATTGTTAATGAGCGAATTACTCCTTAAGGGATCGTGTTTAATGGTTTTAAATTGTTCGTTTTCCTGATCAATAATATTTACCCCACCACGCAGCGTCGCAATCCATTTTCTCGATTCGTGGTCTTCGTAAACCTGTGCAACCGAGTTACTGCTCAATACATCTTTTTCCTTTCCAGCTGCCAGATAGTTTGTTTTCTGGTTTCGTGTATCGTAAATTGCTATTCCTCCGCCATCTGTCGATATCCAGAGCTTCTGCTGTTTATCCAATAGCAGTCCCATAATATTCTCGTTGGGCAAATGCTGGTTAAACCGTGTTAAACTATTGTTGATTGTATTAAACTGAAAAAGTCCGCGTTCTGTTCCAACCCACAAGGTTTGATTAGTCCCGGTGGTAATGCTGGTTACCGAGCGTATTCCAGGGGTAACTAAGCGAATGGTGTTTTTCCCTGCATCGTACCGGCATAAACCAACATCTTTAATAAAAAGCCATAAGGTTTCCTTATCATCAACATACAAAGCTTTTACGGTATAATTCCGGTTCTTACCAAAAGGGATTTGTTCGGCCAGTTGGCTATCCTTTTTAAGTAAAAAAAGTCCCTTTTCATCAGTAGCCACATAAACAGACGTGGCCTTGCTTACTGCAATGGCATTAATAGAGAAACCTACTTCATTTCTTTTGCCCCGGTCCTGATAAAATAACTGATGAAATTTTGAATCGGCATAGTCGTAATAGGAAATCCCTTTTTGCGTACCGACCCAAACGCGGTTTTTCTGGTCTCCGTTAAGTACGGTAATGTGGTTATTAACCAGCGAATTTTCATCGCCCCAGCCATTTCTGAACACCTTAAAATGGTAGCCATCATAGCGGTTTAGCCCATCATAAGTGCCCATCCACATAAAACCAAAACCATCAAGGTATAAAGAGTTTACTACATTGTTTGATAATCCGTTTTCTACCCCTAAATATTTAATGGTAAAGGCAGGTGTTTGAGAAAAGCAAACACTGATACTCAGCCATAAGCAAAATATGGAGCATACAGTAGTTTTATGGATAGGGAACATAGAAAAATCAGTACCTGGATATACTTGGCAGGAAACGAATATACATATTTTCCTAAAAAGCCCAGTGTTTACCCCTCTTTTAGGCTGTATGTTAATCCATACAAGCACTACTTACAAATAGGCTTCATGGTTAAATTCCAGTCTTCGGAGTGTTCTTCTTTCCCTCCCGGATCTTAATAATTTCGTTGTACGGAACAACCCCGGCGTACCTGGCCCAGTTTTGATAAGCCACGGTAAGTTCGGCAACTTTTTGTGGCATAACAGCGGCCAGATCTTTCAGTTCTGAGCGATCTTTACTGATATCATACAACTCCCATTGGGTTGGGCCTGTGCGGTACTCGCTTACCAGTTTCAGGTTACCCAGCCTTACAGCTGCATTACCCTCATGCTCCCAAAACACAGGTTCATTATGAATGGCGGCTTCCTTTCCAGAAATCAACGGTAACAAACTTTTCCCCTGCAAAGGGATGATGTTATTTCCTTTATAGCTGGCAGGGTATTTGGCTTTGCTTACCTCAACAATGGTGGCCATAATATCGGGCAAAAAGCCGTACTGATCTGTAAATTTACCCAAACTGGCCTGAGGTATGACCTTAGGCCAGTGTATAATCAATGGGGTACTAATTCCACCTTCGTTAACCCAATGCTTAAATTTTTTAAAGGGTGTATTGGAAACATTGGCCCAAGATTGACCGTAACTGAGCAAATAGCCCAATTTTGTGCCCAGATTCTGGGGCAAACCGCCACCAAGCAGGCCACCTTCGGCACAGGCACCATTATCAGACAGGAAAAAGATGAGCGTATTATCCAATTCGCCCAAAGCTTCGAGCTGTTTAATTACCCGGCCAATGTTCTGGTCCATTCGATCGATCTGGGCGGCATAAAGCGCCATCCGGTGATCCATTTCGTCTTGTTTAGCCGGCGATAATTTATCCCAATCTGCACCATCAGCGGCACTAAGGCCCGCAGTTTCATCAATTACACCTAAAGCTTTCATCCTTTCGTAGCGCATTTGGCGAAGCGCTTTCCAGCCCTTCTTATATTGGCCGCGGTATTTCTTTACATCGGCCGCTAAAGCGTTTAAGGGCCAATGCGGACTGGTGTAAGCCAGGTACATAAAGAAAGGTGCTTTACTTTCCTTTTTATTTTCATCCAGGAATTTAACCGCATAATCGGTAATGGCATCGGTAAGGTAAAAATGTTCACCTTCGGGTTGTATTTTTTGATTCATCAACATTAACCCACGCCCGCCAGCAGGATTAAAATAATTGGTTGCACCGGCTAATAAGCCATAATATTTGTCGAACCCTCTTTGCATGGGCCATTTCTGTTCGCCATGATAACCAACATGCCATTTACCACTCATTAAAGTTTGATAACCTTTTGTTTTCAGCACTTCTGCAATGGTTACACATTTATTATTTAAACTGCCCTGATAGCCCGGCAGGTTATAATTGAAGCTGGTACTATCTTCCGGATCGTTAGACATGTGTCCGATGCCTGCCTGATGCGGATAAACACCCGTAAGCAAAGATGCACGCGTAGGGCAACACCGGGCATTGTTGTAAAATTGCCTGAAACGGATACCATTTGCGGCCAGCCGGTCTAAATTGGGTGTAGCCACCTCACTGCCATAACATCCAATATCTGCAAAGCCCATATCATCGGCCATGATTAGCAAAATATTCGGTGCCTTTACTGGCGCCGGGAACTGAGGCTTTGTTCCACTAAAAAAGAGCAGAAAGACAAAGCAGCTAAAAATGGAAAATAATTTATTCATAATCAAAGGTTAGAATATTGCGACAGAAGTATATCTTCTGGCTTAGGCAATTGTTTTGAACTTAAATTTGAGGATTTATTTTTTAGCATATCATAAAACTCTTGTTACTGATACGCTAAAAAACAAAAAGCCCAATGATGCATTGAGCTTTTGTAAGTTAAAAAAACCTGACGTCATGAACGGGTTCGAACCGCTGTAAAAGGTTTTGCAGACCTCTGCCTAACCACTCGGCCACATGACTATTTTTCGTTGAAATCTATATAAGAGCAACAATAAGACAAATATATACAAAATCTATAGAATTACTATGCTTTATTGTTAAAATATTTTATTCAGAAGATTATGAATAAATCATTTCGCAATTATTTTAGTGATTTGAGCAATAAAACTGAATGGGCTTAGGTATGTTTTGGCGTACTCATCACCTAATGGCAACTATTTAACGTCCGAATGTCCCAAACTCATCGCAGGATTCACCTCATCGCGGATAAGCTGTTTTAGCTCTTTAATTTCCAGGAAACGTTGCATCTCCTTTCTATCGAAGATTAGCTTTTCGCCAACGTTTATGGTAAAAACACCTGATGTTTCGCTAGGTAAGAGGGTTACTCCCTTTATTTCATCAACAAAAGTGGTTAAAATTTCTTGTGCCATATAAGCTGAACGCAACATCCAGCCACATTTAGGGCAATAGGTGATATGTATGAGTGGTTTGTCCATTTTATTTTTTACAAGGGTAATAAAAAATATGTCGGAACCATAATACTAACGCTTTTTTTCCCGACCGGGTTTAAAAATGAAATAAAAAACGATCACTCCCGCTAATAAAAATACAACTCCTAAAATAAAATTCAACCGATCATCCATGCCTTAACAACAGCATGCACACCAAATAGTTGTCAACAAAACCACAACCTATACCACTATAAAAGCGGATAGTGAACAAAATGAACTAAACAAATTAATGACTAATTACGTTCTGTAAATAAGAAAAGGATAACTACATCCATAGCTATCCCTTTCCAATTACTCCCGTGTTAGAGGAATTAGTATTACAATATTGAAACGCTTTTTGTTTTCGAAGTCTTGATTATCATACAAAAAACAAGACTGGTTAGTCAGAAGTCCGGTATCTGAATATGATTTAAACAAATTGAGAAACAACCTGCAACCAACTCTGTGCCCTTCGCGCTTTTTCTCTGCGTGCTCTGCGGTTAAAAAGTCGGAAGTCTGGAGTCTGGAGATGATTTAAACAAATTGAGAAACAACCTGCACCCTGCTCTGTGCCCTTTGTGCTTTTTCTCTGCGTGCTCTGCGGTTAAAAAGTCTGGAGTTCGAAGTCCGAAGATAATACGGACAAATTGAGAAACAACCTGCAACCAACTCTGTGCCCTTCGCGCTTTTTCTCTGCGTGCTCTGCGGTTAAAAATCGAAAGTCAGATATACTTTAAGCTACCCCTACCAGTTGTTTCGGTTTCTTTTTTCTCTTCTTCCACCAGATAATAAAACCAGTAATTGGCAAACTTGCAGCAATCAGTGCAGCTAAAAATGAAAATATCTTGTGTGGCAAACCAAACAGTCTACCGGTATGCAAGTCGTAATTGGTCGCTTCAATTAAATCGGCACCATTAAAATCGGCATAAAGTTTCGACCTTATCATCGTCCCTGTAGCTTCATCATAGAAAAAGGTATTCTGATTGCGTGCCCAACGGTAAGGGTAAATCATCCGTAATCGTAGTTCGCCTTTACCACGTACTGAAAAACTACTCGAAATAGCTCCCGGATATTGTATTCTGGCCGCAGTATATATTTTATTGTAGCGCAGCGCTAAAGAAGAGACAGGAGTATTTTCTGGTGCTACCACTGCTTTGCCCTGGGTTAGTTTGCTTCCGGTAAAGAAACTGGCAACATTTTTAACACCTTTAAAAGCAAAATACAAACCGCTTAATGCCGTTACCAGCAGTATAATTGATGCATAGAAACCTAAAACATTATGTAAATCATAGTTTAAGCGCTTAAAAGAAGCTTTCCGTTTAATGGTAAGCGATTGCTTTAATAAACGCATTTGCCCCGGAAACCAAAGTACAAGACCAGTAATGAGCATGATTACGAAGATCACTACCGACCATTGCATAATAAATTCGCCGGTTTTACCCAGTAGAAGCGATGTATGAATATGCTCTACCACTGCCAGCCAATCTTCTTTTCCTTTCTTTACAAGTTCAGCATTGTAGGGATTAAAGTAATAAGCGGCTCCTTTCTTAGTTGTAATTTCGACTGTTGCATTCGGGAAAGCCTCTTCCATACGGATGAGCCTGAGGGGATCTTTAGGCGACAGTTTTTCAAAAGCAGTAATTACCCGGTCTAAACCCACAAAGGGCTTCTGTTGAAGCCCCACGTAGCGGAAATCTTTTTGCGTAAATTCCCTGATCTCTTCTTCAAATACGTAAATAGATCCGGTAATACTGATTATAAACACCACCAGGCCAGTTGCCAGGCCAAGCCATAGGTGTATGTTCCTGATGGTATTTTTTAAACTCTTTTTCCTCATCAATTAAAATGCATAACCAGCTGACAGGTTAAAACGGCGTCCATTTCCCCTCACATAGTTTATGTTACTGCCATAAAACTGAGATATAGCAGGGTAATACACCTTATTTAATAGGTTTTCTACACCCAGCGATAGCCTTAATGGTTGGGTAACCTGATAAGCTGCTGCTAAGTTAAATAAGTTAAACGCTTTTACCGGACCCTCGCCGATTAAATATTTACCGGCGGCATTGGTTTTAAAGCGATCTCTGTTCCCCACACGCATCCAGTTTACATCTAAAGTCAGGTTTTTAACCCCCGAATATTTCAGGTACACCGTAGTTTTAGAAGGCGGGATCCGGGTAGTATTCAGATACACATCTTTATCACCATTAAAATTACCGTCGTTATCTACATCGCCTTTTCCTTCTACCTGCGCATAGTTACCGCCAATGCTCAAATCGCGCAGTATCTGGTAATCAGCCTGTAGCTCAAAACCGTATACACGTTCCGGAATGCGTTGCGAAATATATGTTCCGTTTACTTCTAGCAGGTTGGCACCAAGTTTAGAGGTACTGTAATAATAAGCTGCGCTGAAATTTAATTTACCTACAGTACTGCTAAAACCAGCTTCGTAATTGTTTACAATAATCGGTTTGGTTTCTAACTGCGATAAAGTATTGCTTTTAGCCGCTCTCAACACCCTGCCCAGTTCGAAAACCGAAAACGATTGTGCATAGCTGATAAAAGGGTTAAAAAATTTGAATTTAGAATACCTTGCACCTGCATTAAAAACAAATGCATTATAGTTTAATTTTCCGCCTTGTACGGCAATACTACCTGCGCCGTTTGCACCTGTTGCCAGTGTGTTAAAATCATCAACATCGATATTGATGTTTTCGGCCCTTAAACCACCTTTGATGGTTAAATCGTTAAAGAGCGTGGTTGATGCCTGTAAATAAGGAGCAAAGTTAACCATGTTCATGTTAGGCACCCATAAACGCCCGTCGGTTAAGCTCTGGGCTGTTTTATCGTTCATTAAATCTAAACCATAGTTTAAAGTTACCGGCACATTTGCTGTAAGATTGAAAGGCGTATTTAAATTTACCCTTGCCCCTTTTTTAGTAGAAGTAATGGCCGATTGTCCTCCGCCAAAAAACGAAGCTGAATTAGAATAAATAGTATAAAAATCCTGATAATACAGGTTGGCTGTTAAATCGGTTTTACCAAAAATCTGCTGACTGGTATATTGTAAATTGGCATTGTGGTTAAAGCGTGTACCTTCATCAACACCTAAGCGCGTGCCGTAAACACCAATGGCTGGTGATTGCCCAAATACGCCTTCCTTTGTGGTATAAAGCGAATGCTGGCGCGAACTGAAATAATTGTACATCAATTGCAGGCGTTGTTTTGCAGTGAAATTATAACCCAATTTTACGAAACCATTGTACGATTTAGTTTCACCAAGACCATATTCCGGCGAGATAACCAGGCCTTCCGCATCGCGGTAAACACCTGTTTTTTCGTACATGCCGCTTACCAGATAATCGAATTTAGCTACCTTACCGTAAAACTGCTGCGAAAAACGGTAACCAATGGTACTGTCGCCTTTCAGATTTCCGGTTAAGCCGGCTTGCGTATAACCACCAAAAGCTTTCCCTTTATCACCGTTTTTAGTAATGTAATTGATTAAACCACCTTCGGCACCATTGCCATAAATGGCCGTTGCGCCTTTAATTACTTCAACACGCTCTACAACCGAAGGATCGATACTGCGGATATCCCTTCCACCCGCCCTTAAGGGCGTAGATTGCGGAATCCCATCAATTAACACCAGCACATTTCGGCCGCGTAAGGTTTGTCCGGAGTTTCCCGTCTGGTTGGTAGAAAAACCTAAACCAGGTACACTGTAAGAAAGTATATTGGCTAAATTAGGGCTGATTGTTGATTGTGTAGCCAGTTCTTTGGCGGTAAGCACAGTTACCGACGATGGCGTTTGTGACAAAGATTCGGGTCTTCTGCTGGCCGAAACAATCACATCATTTAAATCTGATTGCTGCTCTTTTAAGGTAAAAGTAACAGTAGTGGTATCATTTGCCTTAACTACTACGCTTTGTTCTAATTGATTATAACCCGTAATCGAAATCCTGATTTGCTGATTCCCTGCAGGCACAGCGGTTAATTTAAATGCACCAAGCTTATCGGAAGTAGTTTTAAGGTTTTGTTTTTTAACCTGAATATTGGCAAATGGAATACTGTTGCCTAACGAATCGACTACTTTACCCCTGATTGCACCCTTATCGGTTTGTGCAAAAAGTGGCAATGCTGATAAAATAGAGAGTGTTAGCGCGAGTAACCGGAGGTAAGTGTGTTTCATTAAAATTAAATTTCGGCAAAGCTAACATTATTTAGACTTGTTAAAAATAATAAAACAAAAAAAGATAATATTCCAAATTTCCTTTGTTCGCATGTATTATTGATATTAGCCAAAAAACTACCAGCTGTAAATGATGTCTGAAACAAACCCAACTTATGCCCTCATTACCGGAGCAAG
Source organism: Sphingobacteriaceae bacterium (assembly GCA_965284455.1). Taxonomy (GTDB): domain Bacteria; phylum Bacteroidota; class Bacteroidia; order Sphingobacteriales; family Sphingobacteriaceae; genus Pedobacter. The sequence goes on along the minus strand of OZ260086.1, from coordinate 755,804 downwards.
TAAAGGAATAGGAAAAGCAATGGCCATTGCCCTGGCCAAAAGAAAAATTAACCTCTTGCTTGTTGCCCGTTCTGTTACTGCACTTGATGATTTGCAACGGGAAATTCAAGCCAGCTATGCCGTAAAAGTGCATAGTTTGGCGATCGATTTAACTGAACCCAATGCTGCTCCCGATCTCTATCAATGGGTTCTAAAGAAAGAGGTAAATATTTCGATACTCATTAACAATGCTGGTTATGGCCTGTGGGGCAATTTTGGAGCGCTTAACCTGACCGAACAATTGGAAATGTGCCAGTTAAATATAAACATGGTTACCTCACTTTGTCATTATTTCCTTCCCATGTTGCAAAAAGAGAAGCAGGCTTATATCCTGAACGTTTGCAGCACCGCAGCATATCAGGCTGTGCCTACCCTTGCGGTTTATTCGGCCACCAAAGCTTTTGTATTGTCGTTTACAAGGGCCTTAAGGTTCGAACTTAAATCGGGGCCTGTTTCGGTTACTTGTTTAAGCCCGGGGCCTGTTGATACGGGCTTTGCCGAACGTGCCGGTTTAGATGCCTTTAGCAAAATGGCCGAAAAATTTAACATGAAACCCGATGAAGTAGCTGAAATTGCCATTAAAGGCATGTTTGCCAAAAAATCTGAAATCATTCCGGGTTTCACCAATATCATCAGCGTTTATGCCAACAGGATTTTGCCTAAAGCTTTTATCGAAAAAATGGCTGCAGGGATTTATAAAACTTAGTTTGCGGTTAGCTTTACTATTAACAAACGATAGCACCGTCATTTAATCATTTACTTTTCAGATAGTAGCTTTATATCCCTGTGGACTTAAAACAGTTAAATAATGTCTAAACAATTTGGAAATGAATGGTCCTGTGTTCTTGGCTTTTGCAGCCCCGCTTTACATTTCAAGTTCGCGCTCATACTTCGCTTGCGGGCTCTTCATTACAATCGGGTTTATAAACAACAGTTGATGTAACAAAGCTTAAACGTCTATAACAGTTTTCAGTTAGCAATTCCCAATTTCGGGTAACCAATTGCTCATAACCCATTTTCAAAGCGATAAGTATCGCACTCATGATAAGCTTTTTTTATCAGCCCTATCAAGCCTTTTCTGTCAACAGAACCATATTAGATTCTGAATCAGCACAAAAAAAATAAAAAAATGAAATAAAATTCTTTGGAATGTTAAAAATATATTACTTTTGTATTAAATACTACTAAATCTATAGATTATGTCGGATAAAACATTTTTGTTTTATTTTCTTCCAGTACCGAACCACTCGCCCATGCGAATGTGCTGTTGTTGCGCATAATACTAAATCCAATTTATCCTTTCCTTAAACTTTTAATTTTTTTTGACACATGGCAACATCGTATCCAACCTTTACCTTATCTGATCAATTAACCGAACAACAGCTCGATTTTTTTAATACACACGGTTTTATCCATTTTAAAAACTTCATTAAACCCGAAACAGTTTCTGCTATTATTGAGGCTTCCAAACAGGTAGAACAAAAATGGCTTCAGCAAGATATTAAGAAAATTAATGGCGTGCCCATTAAATATGGGAAAGACCTTGATGGTTCGGCCATTGTACAACGCTTTGCCTTTATTAACCAGCACCACCAAACTTTAAGCGGCTTACTGCTCGATCCACGCTTTAATGCATTGCTTCAGCTGGCAGGCGAAGGTGCGCGTTTGGGAACGGAAGAAAAAGACGGCATGGTATTTAACCACTACATTAACGGCCCGGAAAGTAAGTTTAGCAAAATGGGCTGGCATACCGACGGCCTGAGAGATATATTTTATGGCACCAAACTAAACCCAATGCTTAATGTAGGCATACACCTAAGTACCTTACAACCAGAAAATGGTGGTTTAAAGATTATTCCGGGCACACACAAGCAAAGTATCTATCAAATGCTTTTCCGCAAAAAATACTTTTTGGATAACAAGCCAGATGCGCAAGAGGTATCAATTTTGCCTCAGGCTGGCGATTTAACCATTCACGATGGCAGACTTTGGCACCGCGTAGCTGAATCGGCTATTAGAGGTGAGGAAAGCAGACGCCGTGTTATTTATGTGCCTATTATTGCCGGAAAATATGCCCCAAAACACGAAAATAGTCCTACTGTGTTTTATCAGCGCTTTGCGGGGATTGTAAAATAAATTATGCTGTTTGTTTTACTTTTCAGCTACCTGGTCAGATCAGGGAAGCTAAAGCGCGCCGGTAATTTTGTTAAGGCTGCACCTAAAAAAATTGGTTTAAAATTTTATCGCCCCGAAACGGCCATCTTATTCGGGTTTATCGTAGCTGGAGCCTAAATGGAGTGTAATATTAAAAGAGAAAAAGTGGCTGTTGCAAACCCCAAACTTTTTGCCGACAGAGAAAGAACGAACATTTTACGCGGCGGTGAGCAACAACTCATATTTTTTCTGCTTAAAAAACTTCCTGCATGGGTATCGCCTAATTTCATGACTGGTGTTGGCGTGTTTGGCTCGGTACTGGTTTTCGCAGCATTTATACTGGCTCACTTTTACGGCAGTACCTGGTTACTGATTGGAATTTGGGGCCTGTTGATTAACTGGCTGGGAGATTCGCTGGACGGCAGATTAGCTTATTACAGAAACATTCCGCGAAAGTGGTATGGTTTTACCCTCGATATCGTTATGGATTGGTTGAGTATCGTTTTAATTGGCCTGGGTTATTATTTTTATGCCGATAATGTAAAACAAGTGCTGGCCTTTGTCTTCGTGGTATTGTATGGCTGGTCGATGATTATTGCTTTGCTGAGATATAAAATTACTGGTGCTTACCAGATTGATACCGGTCGCCTGGGGCCAACCGAACTGCGCGTAATCATAGCGTTAATACTCGTGGCCGAAACCATTATTACCGGCACCATCGGCTACTTTGCCATGGCCATTTGTGTATTGCTTTTAATTATTAATACTATTGATACACTAAAACTGCTTAAAGACGGCGATGCCAGAGACAAAGCAGATCAAGGAAACCGATGACCTGGGAATCGATTAAACTATTCTTAAAAGCGCAGGTATCAGCATTTTCGGGCGGACTTACTGATTATGGCCTCATGATCCTTTTAACCGAATTACTGCACATTCATTTTACCATATCCATTATCATTTCGGGTACGGTAGGTGGAATTGTAAACTTTTGCATTAACCGTTTCTGGGCCTTTAAAAGTACCGGTGGCTATCACAGTTCTGCCAATAACCAGTTTATCCGGTTTTTTATGGTGGTATTAGGTAGTATTTCCCTAAAATCAGCGGGAACATATTTGCTCCACAGCAATTTAAATATAGATTATAAAATTGGCCGGTTATTAATTGATAGCGTAGTATCTTATGGATTTAATTATCCATTAATGAAATATTGGGTATTTAAGGCAAACAACCTCAGCTGCCAGTTTGCTGAAGAACGGGAAACGCTTACCGAACAGAAAAATAGCTATATAAATTGATTATAAAGGTTAAAAAAAAACCAATAAATAGCTACAAAAACTATTTATTTACTTTAAATAACAAACGTTTGCGCTAAAATTGAGATAATAAAGGTAAAAAGTGATGTCCAGCTCAAACGATGAAGCATAAAAAACTGAACATCTTACCTTTACCTTATTAGTTTAATATCCTGGGTTCGTTCACCCTATCAGCATTAATCTGCTTGACAATTTCTTCAAAACTGGCTTCTTTAGCCATGTATTTATTTAACAAATCGAGTTGGTTTAGCCCCCTAACGAGGTTGTGTTCCGGATAATTCGTTTTGTAATAAACATCGCCATTTAAAAAGTCGGTAATAAACCTAACGGCCTGCATGTAAATCATAAACTTGCCGGCGTAAATAAAGAATTGTTTTTCGGCAAAACTTAAAACAGAATCCATTTCTTCCATATAGCCTTTGTGTATAGCGGCAAAAACATCTTCTCTGATTGCTATTTTACTAAAATCTCGCTCTTCTTCATTTGCTTCAGAAAGATACGTACGCATCATATCGCCAACATCGCTTATGAAATAGCCTGGCATCACCGTATCAAGATCGATTACGCAAAGACCCACACCTGTTTGCACCTGCAACAATACGTTACTTATTTTAGTATCGTGGTGTATTACACGGAGATTAAGCGCACCGCTATCTACCATGTGTACATATTGTTCTTCAATTTCGTAAAGCCTGATAATTTCTTCGATAGGCAGTTTCGCTTCCACAATCCTTGCTTCTGCAGCATTTTCTAAAGCCGCTTTAAACTGTTCTACGCGTAGTGGCAGGTTGTGAAAATCTTCGATTGTCGGCTTTAATACATTTACATTAAAGGCTCCGAGCATTCTGGTAAATTTACCAAACTGCTTTGCGGCATGGTAAGCCTGTTCTGGTTCCTGAACAAAATCAACAGAACAAGAATTTTCTACAAAAGGAAAAACACGGTAAAAATGATCGTCGATCACTACAAAATCATCGCCATTTATGGCGGTAATGGGTGCAACAAATAAATATTTGGGAGCGGTTTGATCCAGATATTTTTTTATTGCCTCAATATTCCGGGCTATGTTTAAGGGCTCCCTAAAAACCTCGGTATTTACCTCCTGTAAAATATAGGCAACACCATCTCCATACACTTTCCAGGTATGGTTAATCAGGCCAGAGCCAAAAGGTTCTGTTTTTAATTTTTCTACGTTAAGTCCATAAGCACCTAAGACTTCTTGAAACATAAGATGGTAATAATATATATAAATGTGTCAGGCAGGCTGTTAAACCCCATCCTGAATAAAGTTCTGGTTAAAAATATGTGGGTAATACTTTGCAGTACTACCCACAAAAAGACTAAAATCCGCTATCGTCTAAAGCGAAAGTATTTTTACGGTCTTTCCATTTACCTTTGGTAAAATCAGGGAATTTTTGTGGCATATTTCCTTCTTTTAGCGATTTGGTAGAAAGTGGAGTAATTACACTCATGGTTACTGAGTCATAAACATCAATTGGGGTTTGTTTTTTCTGTTTTACCGCCTGGATAAAACCATTAAATACAAACCAGTCCATACCACCGTGACCAGCGCCTACAGCTTCTGCTTCATATTTTTTCCAAAGCGGGTGATCGTATTTAGCAAACCATTCGTCAGCTTTATCCCAGGCATGATCTTTCGATTTATGTTCGATGTGTACCGATTTGTTTACATCCATCCAAAGTCCGTTTGTACCCTGAACCCTGAAACCGATAGAGTAAGGACGAGGCAAGTGTGTATCATGGCTTAACATTACGGTTTCGCCGTTTGCACAGTTAATTAAGGTAGTGGTAACATCACCATTTTTATAATTAATTTTTGCATTTGGGTGACCTGGAGAAAGCTCTTCTACATAAGCTGCCAATCCTCGTGCTTTCGAACTGAAAGATACCAGATTGGTAAAGCTGTTACCTCTGTTGATATTGGCATATTGCATGATCGGACCTACACCGTGGGTTGGATACAAATCACCATCCTGATCGATGTTGAACTGTGTACGCCATTGTGCCTCGCTTAAAGCTTTTGGTCCGTATTCTACACCACCTCCATAATAATCTTTACCGTTATTAAATAATACGTTTCTTAAATTATGTTGGTAACCACCTTCTAAGTGAACTAACTCACCAAATAAACCCTGGCGCACCATGTTTAAAGCTGCCATTACATCTCTACGGTAACAAACGTTCTCTAAAGTCATGTAAGGCATTCCGGTTTTCTCAGAAGTATTTACAATATCCCAGTGATCTTGAACCGTTAAACCTGCAATAACCTCACAACCTACATATTTACCAGCTTTCATGGCATCAACTGCCTGATCGCGGTGAAACTGCCATGGTGTAGAAATAATTACGGCATCGATATCTTTACGCTCGATAAGTTTTTTATAAGCATCTACCCCACCTGTGTATTCAGTAGCAGCAGGTCTTCCTTTTTTAGCAATAAAATTACGGCAAACTTTAAGTGAGCTTTCCTGAGTATCGCAAATAGCTACAATTTCAACATCGTCTCTTAATGCGCCTTCAGAAATATGGCTCATACCACGTGCACCTACACCAATATAACCTACTCTTACTTTGGCACTGTCTGATGATGCGAATAAACTTCCTGTTGGCAGGATGGTTAAACCCGCCGCTGTGACTGCACCACTTTTGATAAAATCTCTACGTTCCATTTGTGTTTTTTATGTTTATTATTTAAGTTTAATTGATCGTAATTGCTACTGAACAAACGTTTTACTTGCTATTATTTAGCTGTTTTTAAATTCACATCTGCTTAACTTTCAGTAGTTCATCCCTTTGCATCTACTTATAAATTTTTAAATGGTTTCTGGTTAAAATATAATCTGTAATCTTTAATCCTGCCATTGGCATTATCCTGCCTTGGTAAAAGTTTCAATTCCTTAATGCTGTAATTTTTGCCCAGGTCTATCACAATCTGGTGTGGTGGCTTTGGCGACTTGTTTTCCCACTCTGTATGCCAGATACTGGTAAACTGCAAATCGAAAACGTTTGCTGCATTTCCATCATCGCTACCCAGTTCTTCACTATCAGCATAAACAACTTTCCAGTCGCTACGCGGTATTTCATTGCCTCTATCATCAAGCAGCACTATTTCTGCTACCGAGGTATAAGGTTGTCCCTTTTGTTCAGATAATGCTTCAAGGCAAAAATACCTGGCTGTAACAGGTTTAAAACTTACTGTCTGCCATTTGTTATCGTTTGCAAAACTGCCTTCGGCATATGGCTGCTGTGCATCTGCAAGCCATTTCTGGTTTACTTTACGGTGCAGCTGAGGCTGTTTTTCGTTTACTACATCCAAAATGGGTTTATCTAAAAAGCTTAGTGCCGGACTTTGGGTGCCAAATAAATCGAAAACTACAACTTCGTTTTTACCCTTTTTTAACCAGCTGCCAGGTACAAGCATGGTTTGAGTTGGGCCGATATTCCAGTATCTGCCCAAACACATTCCATTTAACCAAACTAATCCTTTATTCCATTTCCCCATATCGAGATAAGTATCTTCTAATTTATCGGCCGTAAAACTCCCTTTATAAAAAGCGGTAGCAGCGGGTTGGTGGCTAAGTTTTTCGTAACGAAGTGGGATATTTACCTCACCCAATCTGACCGGGTAATTTTTCCAGCCTTTTAACTCCCTTTGTTTTCCGTTTTCGCTAAGGTAAACTGCACCATGTATCCCTTTCCAATCGTGCATCTGGTAACCGTAGTTTACCCTGCCTGTTGCCTCTACCAATACCCTTAATACGCTTTTGCTTAACCTGGCCGGTATTTCTATGCTAAATTTTCCTTTTCTTCTATCCAGCTCCCCAATCTTTTTACCATCAATGTATACCAGGGCATAATCGTGTATATCTTTAAAAATAAGGTTAGCTTTTTTACCTGCATTTAAACTGGTTTCGTACAGCACACAACCAAAATCCTGGTTTAAATCTTCCATTAACAGTGCTGTATCGGCCAAAACTGCTTTGGGCAGGTTTTTATTTAACACGGCTATGGATGAAAAAGTAACCGGTTGCAATTTTTGAATCTTATTTGCCGACGGAACATCAGGCAAAACCTCTCCTTCCTGCAGATAATTGGCAAATAAATTACGGATGGCATAAAACTTCTCAGTAGTGTTGCCTGCTTCATCAATAGGTGCATCGTAATCGTAACTGCTGGTTTGCGGCAGGTACGGTGGTGCATTGGCGCCGCTGTATGTGCCAAAGCTTGTGCCACCGTGGGCCATATAAATACTGAAAGATGCTTTATGATCGAGCATGTACTTCAGCTCAGCAACAATTCTCTGGGTATCGCCTTTATGGTGTGGCCTGCCCCAGCTATCGAACCAGCCCGGGTAATATTCGCCGCACATTAATGGCCCTGTAGGTTGTATAGCTCTTAAAGCTTTAAAATTGGCTTCCGGGTTGCTACCAAAATTTACTACAGCAAATAATCCTTCGGGGTGGTCATTTTTTAACTGTGAAGGTCCGTCGCAATGGAACAAAGGAACCGTAAAGCCAGCTTCCTGTAAATTGGCTTTAATGATGTTCATATAATCCTTGTCATTACCGTAGCTGCCATACTCATTCTCTACCTGCACCATAATAATGTTACCACCTTTATTAATTTGTAGTGGAGCAAGCTGTTTACCAACTTCGAGCAGGTATTTTTTCGATCGGGCTAAAAAATATGGATTTTGTGTGCGCAAACGGATGTTTTTATCTTTAAGCAGCCACCAGGGGAAGCCACCAAACTCCCATTCGGCACAAGAATAAGGTCCGGGCCTTAATATTACGTATAAACCTACCTCTTTTGCCAGTTTACAGAATTCGGCAGCATCACTTTGCGCTGTCCAGGTAAACTGATCAGGTTGTTTTTCGTGCATATTCCAAAAAAGGTAAGCACAAACGGTGTTTAAACCCATAGCTTTCGCCATTTGCAAACGCTGTTTCCACTCAGTTTTCGGAATACGCGCAAAATGCATTTCGCCACAACGGATAACATAAGGCTTACCATTAAGCTCAAAAGATTCGGTACCTATAGCAAAGGTTTCCGCTTTTTGGGCCCGGCTACCAGCTGATAAGCTGATTAACAATGCTAACGTAAATATTTTTTTAAGCAGGGGGACTTGCATTCGTTAAGGTTCTGTTCGGTTTTGTTGATTTGTATTTTTAAAAATAGGACAAGCAAATGAGCAAAACAACATAAATATCAGCGCAAACGATTGTCTAATTTTTACTATGCCTGTTTTAACCGATGGAAAGCAAACCATACCTTGTATTAGCATTAAGGATGTATTAAACCAGCCTCCAATATATTAATCCGTATCCAATGTATATCTTTATAACCTTATACTTGAATGATGAAATGGATTACGCGTGAACATCCCAAAATAGACCGTATTGCCTGTCCCTGGTTAATTAAACGCTTTATTGATGCCGATGCAGAAATTATCTACGTTCCGGCCAGTGAGGTATTGACTAAGGCGGCAGAACTGGGTGCTACCCCTTTTGATATGCCCGATGTAGAATATACACATTATGACGATCAGTGTACCTTCGATTATTTCATTAAAAAACACCAGTTAAAAGATGCTGCGCTTGACAGATTAGCAGCTATTGTTCGCGGGGCAGATACCGACCGCCACGACTTTGCCCCACAAGCCGCAGGGCTCGAAGCTATTTTTTCGGGACTAGCCTACCACAGTACAAACGATCAGGAATTACTGGCTTTTGGTATGCAGATATATGATGGCCTGTACAGTTGGGCCAAACACCTTTACCACAAAAAACACACACAGGCAGGCCCTGTTGAGCAAATGTTGCTGAACATCTTTACCCAGTACCTGCAACAAACCAAAGGGAAGAAAGCCCCGGTTTGGGCCAAAGCACTTAAAGAAATGATACAGGACCAAATGGATACCAACATGAATTTAAGTCTGCAGCAAGTATCTGATGAGCTCGAAATTAATCCAACCTACCTTTCGAGAGAATTTTCTAAATATTTCGACAACCTGTCTTTTGGGGATTATATCCGAAAAATGCGCATTGAAAAGGCTATGCTACTAATGGAAACAACCGCTTATTCTTTAACAGAGATTGCGTACCTCACCGGCTTCTCTGATCAGAGCCACTTTAACCGGATTTTTAAAAAACAAACCGGCGAAAACCCTTCTATCTATAGAAAAAGGATACAAAAAGGTAAAAAGGATACAAATAGTTAAATCTGTACAATTATAACATTTACCTAATGCGCAATATTGTAGTGAAATACAATTTGCCTGATGGATAAACAGCCTGATAACCCTAAACCACTCTACTCGCTTGCAGCAATTACGACCTATTTTTTAAAACTGGGCACCTGGGGTTTTGGTGGCCCTGTTGCACTTGTAGGTTATATGCAGCGCGATTTGGTAGAACAAAAAGGATGGCTAAGCGAAGAAGAATATAAAGAAGGACTCGCACTGGCGCAACTGGCACCCGGCCCGCTGGCCGCACAACTTGGCATATACATTGGTTTTGTACACTATGGTTTGCTGGGCGCTACGCTTACAGGCCTGGCTTTTGTCCTTCCATCATTTATCATGGTGGTGTTACTGGGTATGGCATACCAGCTGTATGGCGGCTTGGCCTGGATGCAGGCAGTATTTTACGGGGTTGGTGCTGCTGTTATCGGCATTATTGTAATGAGTGCCTACAAACTAACCATTAAATCCATTAGCAGGTTTGAGCTTGCAGCCATGAAATCTAAATGGTTGTTGTGGCTGTTTTATATTGCCGGTATCGTAATAACGGTGATTACCGAAAGAGAAGAAATTTTACTTTTTCTGGGTTGCGGTATTTTATATATGCTGATAAAAGCCCCACCCAAATGGGCAAAAAACGGCTACATTGCCTGCTGTATTGCTGTTGAATACGGGATTCTGGACTTATGAAGGAAAAACCCTACAGCAAATTGGCTGGTTCTTTGCCAAAGCCGGTGCATTTGTATTCGGCAGCGGACTTGCCATTGTACCTTTTTTACATGGTGGTGTGGTAAAAGAATTTGGCTGGCTTACCGAAAGCCAGTTTGTAGATTCGGTAGCGGTTGCCATGATTACCCCTGGCCCGGTAGTAATTACAGTAGGTTTTATTGGCTATCTGGTTGCGGGGTTTCCGGGCGCCTGCATAGCAGCTTTAGCGACCTTTTTGCCATGTTACATCTTTACCGTTGCGCTTGCACCATTCTTTAAAAAAATTGCAAAGAATACCAGTATCAAAGCATTTGTTGATGGCATTACTGCTGCAGTTATTGGTGCCCTGGTGGGCTCGGTAATTGTAATCGGCATGCGCTCCATTAAAGATATTCCGACCACGCTAATCGCTGTAGCAGCAGTGCTGGCACTCATTTACATTAAGAAACTGCAGGAACCCTATCTAATTGGTATTGCAGCAATTATTGGTTTACTTATCAAATTTGTTTAATAAAATTATGCTTACATCTTTTACCAGATCGTTTATCAGTTTTACAGTCTTTGCCTTTATATGCAGCTTATCTTTTAAAGCAAAAGCACAAAGCAGCCTACCCGTTAATGCTTATCCAAAAATAACCGGGTATTTCAGTTTATTCCACCCTATCGGCACGTTTAATAAAGACGGGTTTCACAACAACTTTTCCAATGTTTATACACTGGTATTTCCTTTCGGGATCAACCTCCTAAAAAGCGACAAATTTGGTATCAGCTTCGAAATTGCCCCGGCTATCCGTACCGAGCATAACGTTTCGAAGGTTAGCTCTGTACTCTTTCATCCGGGTGCCATGTTCCGTTTTAAACATGGTTTTACCTTTATTGGTCGCGCAGCCTTCGAAACCAATGGCCGTTATGGCTTTACACCGGTTTTTAATCAGGTTGTTAAGAAAGGGAAAAATACCAGTCTGTATATGGCTTTGCCACTACCTGTTAGATTTGGTAATGATCAACCCGCTTCTTTAACCACAGGTATACAGGTTGGAGTAGCTTTTTAGCTAAGCCGCTAAAATTTATTATGTTAATGGGCATAGTCAAAATAGTTACCCCTACCATTAGTGTAGAAATATTTCCCCAATTCCACATAACGTAGAAAACTATCCCCATTTAATGCTGCTTCATTTTAGTTTCCTCATCATACATTTATTTTTTATGTTACAAGAAAATTGGCTTAAATAAGGCATTAATGATGCAAAAACCGCATATCACAAATAACCCAATAGCCAAAATTCCAATACCTGTACCCTAAAATAGAAAATTGGTTTAGCTTTTGTCTTAGGCATTTATAACAGCATCAATGATCAGTTCATTATGCTTTATGTTTTATTTACCTAACCAAACAAATCAATGTCAACAACCGAAAGCGGCTTCACAAAAAATGCAGCCAACCTAAAAGATTTAATTATTCGTTTAAAAACCCTGGGCGCGGCATATCAGCCTCCTAAGCAAGCCTTCCAGATAGAGGCTTTAGAACTCCTCTCAAAAAATGCTGACGAAGCTACCCGGATACTCAGCCAGGTACTTCCGGTATACAGTAAAGCTGTAGATGAGCAGGAACTTATTTTTAAGGCTTTAAGCAATTTAATTACCAGAAGTTATAATTACCTGAAAGCAGCTATAGATAATCCTGCCGAACTGCAAACAGCTAAAACACTGGCCGATAACCTAAGGGGCATATCATCAAAAGCAACAAAGGCTGATGGTACCAGTACCCAGCCCCATGTGCGCGTATCTTACGATACTAAAGTGGAAAACCTTAAACAATACATTGATGTGCTCATTATCAGTAAAATATATTCACCTGCCGAAGCCGATATCAGTATTGAAGCCTTACAAACGCTACTGATCAGCATGGAAAGCAATATTACTGCGGTTGCAATTGCCAAAACACCGGTTGATGATGCCCGTAGAAATCGGTTTAATGCATTTTACGATAAACAAAGCGGCTTAGTTATAATAGTAAAAGGGGTTAAAAACTATATAAAGGCCTCTCTAAAAAGCGATCACCCGCAACTTAAACACATTTTAGCTTTAACATTTAGCAAATAAATTAATCGTCATGCGGGTGCTCATCCCCGCATGGCTTTTTTTTACAAAAGGTGTACAACAATCTCCAGACGATCTTTTCATTTATTTTACACTGCATAACCTAATGGTAAATATATAGGACAATCCATTTAAATAATTGTGAGTCCATTCTACAATATGGTATCCCAATTTAACAATATTGCATTCCGATTTCCCAATAATGTGTTCCAATTATCAAATACCGCATCCCGATTCTCCAATAATGGATCCCGATTCTATAATAATGCATCCCAATTATCAAATAACGTATCCCGATTCTCTAATAACGCATCTCTGTTTATTAATACCAGAAAATCATTCATCTATACTTTATCATATTGTTTAAATACGCTACTCGTGGTATAACTTTCTAATCAGGCTGGGCAAAACCACTAGCAGTAAAGGCAAGGCTACAATAAAACCGCCAATTACAGCTATGGCCAATGGCTGGTGAAGTTGTGCTCCTGCGCCAATACCCAAAGCCAAAGGCATTAATGCTATAATTGCACCCAGGGCAGTCATTAATTTGGGCCGCAAACGGGTAGAAATGGCAAAGGTAATCGCATCATTAACACTCAACTTTTGCAGCGATTCTTTAAACTGTAGAAAGGTAAATATGGCATTCTCGCCAATAATGCCTACAATCATAATTAGCCCGGTATAACTACCTACATTTAAAGGGGTATTGGTTAAAAACAAGGCTAAATAACTACCCGAAATACCCAGTACCGAGATTAATAAAATAAGAAAGGCAATTTTAAAATCTTTAAAAAGGAACAGGATTACACTAAACACCAGCAAACTCGATGCGATAAGAATGGTTAATAACTCGGAGAAAGATTGTTGCTGCTCTTTATAGGCTCCGCCATATTCGATATGATAACCGGAAGGCAGGTTTATATTTTTATTTACAGCTTGCTGCAGATCTTTCATTACACTACCCAGATCCCGGTTATCCAATCGTGCGGTAACTACCCCGATGCTTTGCAGATTTTCCCTTCCTACTTCTGCATTTCCTGATTTTAACGTTACCACAGCCATTTGCCGAATAGGAACAGCAGTTCCGTCGGGTAAGAAAATTTTAAGTTTATTAATATCGGCCACACTAAAAGTCCTGCTGCCCGGATAAACCATACGGATAGGTGCAAGCTGTTGTTTATCGTATAAATCGCCTATTAAAGTACCTTGCATCGCCGTTTGAAGCTGCGATTGAAAAGCAGCCGGGCTCACACCGTACTGCGCCAGCATGGCAAAGTTCGGTTCGATATTTACTGTAGGTCCCGAGCGTACAATACCATCAAAAACATCGGCTGTGCCACTTATATGCGAAACAATGCCTGCAACCTTTTTAGATAAGCCTTGCAATTTTTCCTGATCATTACCGAAAATCTTTACTTCTATCGGCTGTGTAGAACTCATTAAATCGCCCAGCATATCGCCAATAACCTGCCCAAAATCGATAACCAGTGCAGGTTGGGTGTTTTCTATATGTGTGCGTATTTCTGAAATCACCTCGTCGGTGCTTTTCGTCCTGTTGGGTTTAAGCTGGATCAGGTAATCGCCAGTATTCGGTTCGGTAATAAAGAAACCCATTTGCGTACCTGTTCTGCGCGAGTAAGCCTGCACATCGGGTATTTTAACAATTTCTTTTTCTACTTCTTTAAGCATCCTGTCGGTTTCTTCGAGCGAAGTACCCGGAGGTGAAGCATAATCTAAAACAATACTTCCTTCATCCATTTCAGGCAAAAATCCGGTAGCTAAACGCGGAAAAACAAGTACTATTGAGCCAACTAAGGCCAGCATAAATATGATGGAAATATAGGGGCGCTGTATAAAATAACGCACCCAGTTTTGCGACTTCACCTCATGTACCACCACCTTCTTACCAGAAGCAGCATGACTGCCACCTTTGCGGGTAAGCAAAAGATAAATTACAGGTAAACCAATCCAGGTAACAAAGAAAGAACAAACCAGGGTAATAATCATGGTATTGGTCATTACCTGAAAATAAGAACCTGCAACACCGGTCATCAATACAAAGGGTACAAAAATTACGATGGTACTAATAGAAGAACCCAGCATAGCCGGAAAAAGATAGCCAACGGCTTTGCTCAGTAGCCGCATGGTAAGCTCTTCGGGATGTTCTTCATGTGTGCGGTGAATTTGTTCTACCACTACAATGGCATCGTCTATAATTAAACCTATGGCTGCAGCAATGGCACCAAGTGTCATAATATTGAGCGAATAACCGATAAAATAAAGTACAATTACCGTTAAACAAAGTGTAACCGGGATGGTAATTAGTATCGTTGCACTCGCTTTGAACGACCTTAAAAAAATAATCGCCACAACAATAGCCAGCACCAAACCAATTAACAAACTATCGCGTACACTTTTTACTGATTCGTTTACGAAATCGGCCTGTACATAATAAGGTTTAATACTTACCCCCGCTGGTAAAATATGCTTCAATTGTGCTACCTTGTTATACATCTCGTTGGAGAGATCGATCAGGTTGGCGTTGGGTTGTTTAATTACTGCAATCAGGATTCCATCTTTTCCGTTGGCATTGATTCTGGTGTATTCTACACTCTGCTGAATGTTTACCTTCGCAACATCCATCACCCTGATTATGCGGTTACCTTTTCTGCTCAGTACCAGGTTTTCCAAATCACCTTTATTTTTTACCGTAGCATCGGTTACAGATAGATATAAATAATGGTGATCGGCCAGGTAGCCGTTAGATTTAATAAAATTGGTTTGACTAAGTACACTGCTGATCAGATCAGGAGTGATGCCCAGCGCCTGCATTTTCTGTACATCCAGTTCAAGCCAATACTCTTTGCTTTTACCACCAATAACACGAATCTCGGAAACTCCGTCAACCTGCGAAAGAAATGGTTTTACGGTATAAGTGGCAATTTTTTTCAGTTCGGCGGGCGAATAGTTGTGACTTTCCAGGCTATATCCACTTACCGGAAGAATAGATGGATTCATCTTTTCGACCGAAATATTAACACCGGCGGGCAATGAAGCACTTATTTTGGCAATCTGCGATTCTATTCGCTGCTGGCTCAGATCGATATCGGCACCAGGATTCATAAATGCCGAAAGCTCGCAGCTACCGCGACTGGTGGTACTCCTCACCAACTGAAGATCGGGCACTTGTTTTACTGCATTTTCTAAAGGCCGCGTTACGGTAACTACCATTTTATCAACCGGCTGCAATTCCGCGTCGGCAATAATCTTGATCTTTGGAAAGGTAATTTCGGGGAAAAGGTTTTTAGCTGACTAAAAGAATAAACCCCTCCTACTATAATGATCAGCAATACCGCCAGAATAGGGTTTTTATGAGAAACGAAAAACTTGTTCATGGCTAGTGCTGAATTTTAACTTTGGCCGTGTCGGCTATCCCATAATTCCCTGAAGTAATGATCCGGTCTTTTTTAGAAAACTTAGGCTCAAGCACTTCAATAGTATGCTGATTTTCGATTCCCCTTTTCACTTTTACCTTTACTGCGGTAGAATCGTTAATGAGTTTCATTACCCAAAACTCATCTTCTGTTTCGTTAGCCAACACTGCCGATTTTGGTAATACCTGTGCCTGCGCATGACTTACTTTAGTTAACCTCACTTTTGCAATCAAACCTTCGGGAATATTTTTGCCTGCTCCAACTTTAAGTATATAACGCTGGGTTTGCGCTGCCGAATCAACCGAAGGCATAGTACCCGAAACTGTTCCTGTCATTTTTGTTCCATCGGGTAGCAGAATAGCTACAGTTTTATTCTGATCAATTAACTGGTTATACTCGTAAGGCAAATCGAGCAAAAAAACAAGGCTATTGCGGTTACTGATAGTCGCTAAGGCTTCTCCATCCTGCACGTAGTCTCCTTTCTGGTGGTTTACCTGAATAATGGTACCCGCCTGATCGGCCCTGATATTGGAAATTCCTGAAAATTTAAACCCGGCATCAAGTTTATTTACACTATTGCCAATCGATTTGGCTTCTTTGGTAATTAAGCTAAACAATAGCTGATGACTGCCTACCTGCTTACCTGTTACCGCTTGTGTACTTTCTATGTAACCATTGATATTGGCCTTTACAAAACTCTTTTCGAGATAGGCTGAAACCGCCGAAAGCGCTACAAATTCGGCCAGCGAACTATCTTGTACAGTAGTAACCTGAACAGGTATAACTGGCGAAGGTTCATCAACCGTATCTGCTGATTCTGAATGATTACATCCCGAAAAAATAAACAGGGCGGCAATACAACTGCATATAAATTTTAAATCGCTTTTCATGGTTATCGGTTCCAGTAATTAAATTGATTGATCAGTTTTAAACGGTTGATATTGGTTTGGCGCAAAAGGTTTTGGGCGGCCAGGTAATTGTTAATGGCAATTACAAAATCGGCTACTTTTAAATCGCCGGTATGCATCAGTTTACGGTCTACATCAATTAAACCTTTACTGAAACGGATCTGTTCGTTTATTTTAGGAAAAAGAGCGTCTGTTTGTTCGAGCTGTTGCCGGATCAGGTTTAGCTGTTGTTGTTGCTGACGGATAAAAAAATTGCGGTAACCGGCGATTGTTTTAGCAGAAAGATTAAGCTTCTGGTACTGCATCTTCTTTTGATGACCATCATAAATTGGCACCGAAAAGGTAAAACCAACACTTGCCCCCAAATTTTTATAGGGCTGTAAAATAAACGAAGAATTATATCCTCCGTTAGCATACACACCTAGTTTGGGTTTATAGCTGAGATCGATTGCGTTTTTTTGATTGCTGTTTTTTAAGCTATCAATATCAAAACGTTTACCAAAAAAACTTGGAGCAATAGTAGCTACGCCTGTTTGTAATTTTGGATCAGCCAGCACAACCTGTGTTGTATCGGTTATGCCTGCCAGATAATTTAAAGTGGCATAATCGTTTTTAAACTGTAATTCTGCCTGTTTTACTACCAATTGCTGTTGTTGCAGCGTTACCAGAAAGGTTAAATACTCCGATTGTTTGTAAATGTTACTTCTGGTTAGTTTCTTTAATAAGGCTTCTTCCTGCTCCAGTAATGTAATCACTTCCCGGTTAAAATCTACCTGTTGCTGACTGGCATAAGCTACAATGTATTGATCGGCAATAGATCGTTGCAAATCAAATAGCGATAGCTGGCCGGCATATTGAATAGAATCACTTTGTATCTTAATCCCCTCAAGCTGATTATTAATCCTCTTTTTGTTCAGGAGATCGTAGTTTACATTAAGCAGGGCTTCTAAAGCTTGTCCGTTGGTAAGTACTTCATCGTAACCATAACCACGTATTACGGGTGCATACATCCCTGCAGCGCTTGCCGTAACCTGTGGCCCTCCGGTAGCACGAACAATTAAGCTATCTACCCCTGCAGCGCGTTGCTGACTCTTAAAATCTTTAAGTAAGGGACTGTTTGATTCGGCTTCTTTTAAATAATAACCGAGATTTTTTGATGGTACCTGAGCCAATACCCTTCCCGCCGAAAAGGCAAACATACAAAGAATCAGGCAGGTTAATTTTAGCTTCATTTTATAAATTAAAATTACTAATCAATTATGAAGAAAGTCTGTAGCTGGTTTTTTGAACAGCATACCATATTAATTGCACAGTCATTTTAAAATTAAAACCTGCCCGAAAGCATTAAACCTGTACTTCCCTGTTGATGAAAAGGCATTAAAGTAAAATTCCCGTCTTTCTTTGTAGTAAAAAGGCTTTTAATGTATGGGTACACCAGATAAGATATTTTGGTAGAAGCAATTCCAAAACCTGCACCAGCCACCACATCGCTAAACCAATGTTTATTGTTGTACATGCGCAATGTTCCGGTAGCAGTGGCAATAAAATAACCGGCGTAACCAATCCACGGGTTAACATCTTTATACTCCTGGTGCAAAAACTCTGCTGCCATAAATGCCGAAGCCGTATGCCCGGATGGAAAAGAGTTTTGGCCATTCTCATTTGGCCTTTCCCTGCCTACGCCCTGTTTTACAAAATGGGTAGAAACACCCATAATAGCTGCCGAAGTTACATATAACATTGAGGCATCGAACAGGTTGTGTTTACCTTTTACTCCCGATAAATTAAGCGCATAAACGGCAGCAGCAGGCGCAAACTGGAGATAATCATCAACGTGTGCAGCAAATAAAGGATGGTCTTCCTGTAATTCTGCTTTGGTACTCAAATCCAGCTGTTTTAATGCACCATGATCGTAAACCGCAGCAAAACCATAACCCGCTAATACCACAGGTGCAATAAAAACGGCAGCCTTAAACTTTCTTTTAGGCACAGGGTTTCCGGTATACCATCTTCCTAATGAATCGGTAGCAATATTTTTAACTGAATCGATACTTTGGGCCCTACACGAAAAACCAACGGAAACGAAAAGGATTGTGCAATGGAAGAAATTACGCATGATTACTATTTTACAGGATTTCCGTTCGCATCGAATAAAAGGTCTTTCCCTTTTACTTCCGCTTCATAATATATGGTTCCGTCTGCTTTGGTAATTTTAGCAGCTTCCGCAATTTTTGTTCCTTTTAATTTAGCCAGAACCGGAGCAGGCAATTCGGTAGATTTAATTTCTACTTCTGTTTCTAAAAGCAATCCCTTAGCCGAATAAACTTCCGAAGTTTCTTTACCATTCAAGGTAAAGCCAGCTTCATAATGCTGTTTTTCCATTTCCCATGAAACTTTCGTTCCGGCATGAAGTTTTGTAAATGCAGCTTTAACCTCAGCGGGTACTTTAGCTGCATTAAGTTTTTGCGCCTGAGCCAGGCTAACCGTACCGGTAGCGAGCAATAAAATTCCAAAAAATGTCTTCATAGTTTTAAATTTTAATCAAAACTATATTTCAATTATGTAGAAATTCTGTAGTTAACTGTCAAGCGGAAAAAGCTTTTAACCTATGCGATACAATCGCAGTTCACACTTATCCTCGTTACAAATGAGGACAATGGTGCTGCTAAACAAATCGGATTAAACAAAATAAACTACAAAAACATGTTCACAGTTTTCTTCCTCATAATCGATTCGAAAGCCATAAAGATTGCAGATTTGTTTAGTGATAGCCAAACCTAAACCCATACCTTCCGAATCTACTGATTTTGAAAAGCGATCGAAGATTTTGGTTTGCAGGTGGCGGCTTTTCCCCGAATTGGAAATGGTTAAAGCTTGTTGATCCAGTTGAATATTGATGTATCCACCTGTAATATTATGCCTCACTGCATTGCTAAAAAGATTGTTTAACAGAATATCGGCCAGATAGCGGCTCATTTTGATTTCTACAGGTAGTAGTTTTTCAGTCAGTACCAGTCCATCCTTTTCTAATAATTCCTGAAACTGGCGCCCCTTTGCCTCTACCATTTCTTTAAGATCGATATTTTGATAATCGGGAATCAGGTTATTTTCTATTTTGGCCAGCAGCAATAAAGATTGGTGCAATCTGGACAATCTACCTGTTGCGTGGTAAATGTCTTCCAACAATGCGCCTTGCTGTGCCGTAAATGATTCGGTTTGCAGTAGAGAATCTAATTTAGAATTAATTACCGCAAGAGGGGTCATCATTTCATGCGAAGCATTATCTGTAAAACTTTTAAGTTCTTTATAATCCTGCCGCACCCTTTCGGCCATGGCATTTACAGATTTATTTAATTCATTAAACTCATCAATTTTAGTTGGTTCGTGCTCAATGGTATCCATCCGGGTAACCTCGAATGATTTCATCCTGTTCAAAATAGAATAAAAAGGCCGCCAAAGCCTGCTCAACACCAACCTATTGATTAGCAAGAGCGACAAGAGTAAAACAACGGTAATACCTACTGTGATCAGCAAAATAATCCTTACCAGATCTTCCGATTCAACCCGCGATTTAGTTATTGTAACCGCTATGGCTTTGCCATCCAGGCGAACAACTGTAATTAAGCTCCTTCCTGGTTCATTTTCCTGCTCTTTAGGGTTATAGTAAGTGGTATACAGAAATTCCCGCTCCGGAACAGGTCCGTTAAGGGTTTTATAAGAAATCTGCTGATCGAGATAACTTGCAGGTAAAGGCAGTTTATGAAAAGTATTTACATATTGGCTGATTTCGTTCTCTTCTACCGCTAAATCCCGGTCCAGTTTTTCGGTTAAGATAAAGTGGATGACTACATAGTAAATAATTCCGGTAATGATTAAAACCACAATGGAGGTTAAAATATTTACACGGTTGTAGCGATTAGCCAGTTTCATATATCGCCAAATTTATAGCCTATCCCATAAACAGAACGCAGATAATCGGCTGCTCCGGCTTCGAGCAGTTTTTTACGCAGATTTTTAACATGTGTATAAATAAAGTCGAAATCATCCGACAGGTCCATTTCATCGCCCCAAAGGTGCTCGGCCATTGCATTTTTAGTGACTACTTTATTGCGGTTAGACAGAAAATAAACCAAAAGATCGAACTCCTTCTTGGTTAAAACAACCGGATGATCCTTGATGGTTACTTTCATTGCTGATACATCTACGGTTATTTCATTAAAGACAATCACATTGTTGCCATCGAAATTCTTTCTACGGATAATGGCACTTACCCTGGCTTTCAGCTCAGATAAATGAAATGGCTTAACCAGATAATCATCGGCACCAAGATCGAGCCCCGCAAGTTTATCATCCAGAGAATGTCTTGCTGAAATGATCAGCACCCCATCTCTTTTTTTCAGTTGCTTAAGCCGGGTTAACAACTCCAATCCTTCACCATCGGGCAATCCTAAATCTAGAAGTATGCAATCGTAGTTATAGAGCGATATTTTTTCATTGGCTGCAGCAAAATCTGAAGCATGCTCACATATATTACCTTCACCTGTAAAATAGGCCAGAATACTTTCCAATAAAGCCTGTTCATCTTCTATAACTAAAATTTTCATTGGTATAATTTATTATTTAAACCGACATAAAGTAACCATTAAAACCGGAAATTGAAAGTTCAATCCCTTTTAGCTTACGTAAATCGTTGTATTAATTTGCATAGATACACTTCAAATCTGTCGGAAATTTGAAGATGAATAAAAAATCATTGGTTCAGATTCTCTTCAGAATTGCTTTCTAATTTGCCGGCGGAAAACTTACCGATTATGAAAAACTACAAGCGAATATTAAAGCTATTTTGCTTTTCTATATTTCTGCTGGCAGATGATATTTGCGCACAGGAAAAACCCATAACTGTTTCAGGACAGGTTAAAGAGGCGAAAAATAAAAACACCCTCCCATATACCAGCATCGTTTTTAAAAAAACAAATGATGAAAAATTTCTTTTGGGTACCATTAGTGATAATGAAGGGAGATTTTCAATTAAAGATATTCCATCGGGCAATTACCACCTGTTAATTAGCATGATGGGCTATCAAACCATAAAAAAGGAAATCAGTATTGGTACTCTTAGCCCATTCCTCGATCTGGGTATTTTTGAGCTGGCAGAAGATGCACAAACCCTCCAAACCGTTAACATACAAGGTTCGCAGAACGAAGGTTTGGGGAATAAACTGGATAAAAAAACTTACGATCTTGCGAAAAACACCAGTCAGCTGGGCGGCTCGGTACTGCAGGCCATGCAAAACCTTCCGGGCATTACCATTCAGGATGGAAAAGTGCAATTGCGCGGAAACGATAAAATTGCGGTACTGATTGATGGTAAACAAAATGCAATTACGGGTTTTGGCAGTCAAACAGGCTTAGATAATATTCCGGCTTCGGCCATTGAACGTATCGAGATCATCAACAATCCTTCTTCAAAATACGACGCCAATGGTAATGCCGGGATCATCAATATTATTTACAAGAAAAATAAACAGGAAGGCTTTAACGGCAAACTGGGAATGAGTACCGGTTTAGGTGCATTGTGGCAGCGCAAAGAAAATCTGCCCGGAATAAGCGCTCCCTATCAGGCCACGCCAAAGTTTAACCCTTCCTTATCATTAAATTACCGCAAAAACAAACTCAACACCTTTTTACAGGCCGATTATCTGTATACCCAAGCCTTAAATAAAAACGAATTTTCGCAACGTGTTTATGATGATGGAACAATAATTAACCAACAGGTTAAGCGCAACCGTACCACAACATTTACCACGGTAAAAAGTGGTTTCGATTATAACCCCGACGAACACAATAGCTTTACCCTATCTGGCTTTTTTAACCACGAAAAAATTGGCGATCTCGGCGATATCCCTTATTTCAACAGTGATTTTACCGTGAGAAACCGCCTTTGGCAATTTGTAGAAGATGAAGTGAAATATACCGCTACAGGTGCTGCACTTTACCAGCATAAGTTTGCACAACCCGGCCATACGCTAAGCGCAGGCTTTAACTATACCTGGCACAGGGAAGACGAAAAGTATTTCTTCACCAATATCATGTCCACCTTTACCGGCATGGATGCTTTTAAACTACTCTCAGACGAGCATGTTGCCGATTTTAATCTCGATTATGTCCGGCCACTTAAACATGGGCGAATAGAAGCCGGCGTTAAATACCGTAACCGCTTTATCCCTACCAATATGCAGTTTTATCCAGGCTTAAACTCTCCAATAGATGTAAATGCAGGTGGATGGGCCGATTACAGCGAAAACATACCGGCAGTATATGGCAACTACGTTTACGAAAGCAATAAAATTGAACTGGAAGCTGGCCTCAGAATGGAATATGTACGTGTTGATTATAAAGTAAACCCAAACCACAATACTTACAAAAGCGATGGTTACGAATACTTCAGGCCTTTCCCGAACGTACGTTTTGCTTACAAAATAAACGAGACTAACAAATTAAGTGCTTTTTATAACCAGCGGGTTGACCGGCCAAATGAGGTCGATATCCGGATATTCCCGAAATACGATGAGCCAGAACTGTTAAAAGTAGGCAACCCTACCCTTCGTCCACAATTTACGCATGCCATAGAACTTGGCTACAAAAACAGCTGGGACAAGGGCTATTTTTATGGTTCAGCCTTTCATAAAATTGTTAACGGAACCATAACCCGCATTGCAACCATTGTTCCGAGCAATGCCATAATTTACAATATCTTTCAAAATGCCGGCAGAAGTTTTAATTCGGGTGCTGAGCTACTTTTACAGCAGGAACTTGCAACATGGTTTTCATTTAATCTCAGCACCATGGTATATCAAAATAAAATTAATGCCTTTACCGTAGCCAATCAATATCCTGTACCCACAATCTATAGTATGCCAGAGCAGTCAATCGTATCGGGCAATGCTAAATTTAACGGACAGTTTAAACTAGCCCGAAAAACGGATATCCAGCTTTCTATGGCTTATTTAGCTCCTGATATTATTCCACAAGGAAAAACCGGGAGCCGTTTCTCAACTGATCTTGGGATTAAAAAACAGATTCAAAATGGAAAGGGCGAGCTCTTTTTAAACGGAAACGACATTTTCAACACTTTAAAAATCAAGAAAAACATTACCGGTAACGGTTTTAGGTTTAGCAGTACCGATTTTTATGAAACGCAGGTTTTTAGAATCGGATACAGTTATAAGTTCTAAATACTGGATTTAAGGAATAAAAAAGGACATAATCACCCCAACTTCAGAATTGCTACAGAATTGAAACTTACATTTAAGACCAGTGATTAACCAAATCTGATATCCTTAAAATCAATTATGATGACAAAACTTTACCACATTACAAGCGCACTGCTGGTAGTAGTGCTTTTTATGGGCTGTACCAAAAAAGAGGTAGCGGCCGACACTAAATTGAGCTACAGTTTTAGTGCAAGCAATTTAAATGCATCATTAAGTAGTAATGCTAGCGCCAGTGGTGCTGTTGTAGCCGCTGGTACCAACGGAAGCATAAACTGGACTACTGCAAGTATTAATGTTGCCAAAATCGAATTCAGTGCAACTAAATCGGGTAGCGGGGCTATAAATCTCGAAACTAAAAACCTGTATCTGGTAAATGCTTTAAAACCCGATTCTTTATCCGGCACTGTTGCTATAGCATCGGGTTTTTATGAAAAAAATCAATTTAGCCTCACCTTAACCAGTTCGGTAACCAACCCACCCCTGTTGCTAACCGGAACGTATATAGAAGCTTCGGGAACAAAAATTCCGGTAAGGTTTGAAATGAACCAGTCGCAGCTGATTAAACTCGAAGCCCAAAGAGTAGAAGTTACTTCAGGAACCTACCTGGCTAAAGTTACGGTACAGCTTAATGCCCTGGTAACCGGACTAACTGCAAGCGATTTCGGACAAACTACACGTACCGGCACCAATAACATGATTATTATATCCAGCACCATCAATAAAGCATTGTACGAGAAATTAACTGCGCGCTTTACTTCGACACTGAGTGTTAATTTTTCTAAGCAGTAGCAAAGCAAGGGCGTTAATTAAGTATTAATAAATTGTTAAATTAAACCAATACTCCTATTTTCGCCCTGCTAACCAAACATTCAGAATTCCTTCAGAATTGAAACTTACCTTCGCCCTTTGCAAAAACAAAGTCTGGCAGATAAGTTCAAGACTTTGGAATGTCCCCAATTATGAGCATTAAAGAAAAAACAAGTAAATTATTAGAAAACAGGTTTGGCCCCGTTTTATTGGCTACCCTGTTACTATGCAGCATTTCGTTATTAACCCGCATTAGCCTGTTAATTTACAGTGCAACATCTTTCGATTGGTCTATTTTAAACCTGTTAAAAGTTTTTGTAATCGGTTTATTTTACGATCTGGCTGCTGCATCTTTTGCCATTATACCTTTGGTTATTTATTTGTGGTTTTTCCCAGCTAAAGGCTATACCGGCAAAACCAGCAGGGTATTACTGTTTATTTATTTTTTCGTTGTTATTCTAACACTTATTTTCAATGCCATTTCCGAATGGTTTTTTTGGGAAGAATTTTCGGTACGGTATAATTTTATTGCTGTCGATTATCTGGTGTACACCACAGAGGTGATTGGAAATATCCGCCAATCCTACCCCATTAATACCATTTTAATAGTATTGGTAATTTTAACAGCAGTTATTGTTTACCTTTTAAGGCGCATCATTACAGTATCGACACACCAGCAAACTGCTTTTGGCAAAAGAACCAAAATTGCACTGATTCTGTTGTGCCTGCCTGTTTTTACCTATTTCGGTGTAAGCCATAAATGGAAAAACAACAGCAGCAACCAGTATGTAAACGAGCTTTCGGGTAATGGGATGTATGATTTTGGCTTTGCTTTCTGGCATAATCAGCTCGATTACGATACCTTTTATAAAACACTGCCGGTTAAAAATGCAGCAAATATTATTCAGCAATTGCTCCAGCCAGGCTCACCTGTAAAAACCGAGATCAGTACATCGCACGGCGTAAATAATAGTGGAACCGAGAACAGAATGAATGTGGTGCTGATTAGTGTAGAGAGTTTAAGTGCCGAATTTTTAGGCACATTTGGCAATACGCAGCACATTACACCTCAACTCGATTCGCTGGCCAAAGATGGCTTACTTTTCAATAATTTATACGCATCGGGTACCAGAACCGTGCGCGGATTGGAAGCCCTTTCACTTTGTATCCCTCCTACTCCGGGCCAATCGATCGTGAAACGGCCTGATAATAAAAACCTTTTTACTTTAGGTAACGTATTCCGCTCAAAAGGATACAACAGCAGGTTTATTTATGGTGGTTATGGCTATTTCGATAACATGAACGAGTTCTTTTCCAATAATGGCTACGAGGTAACCGATAGAAGTGCCTTAAAGGATTCGGAAATCCACTATTCGAACATCTGGGGTGTAGCCGACGAAGATTTGTTTACGCTGTCGTTGCGCGAACTGGATAAAGATTATAAAAACAACAAACCGTTTTTTGCGCAAATCATGACGGTTTCTAATCACCGCCCCTACACTTACCCCGAAGGCAGAATAGATATCCCATCGCACACCGGAAGAGAAGGTGCCGTAAAATATACCGATTATGCCATTGGCAAATTTATACGCGAAGCCAAACAAAAACCCTGGTTTGCAAATACCTTATTCATTATTGTAGCCGATCATTGCGCATCAAGTGCCGGTAAAGTAGAATTACCGGTAGATAAATACCACATCCCGATGATTTTTTATAGTCCCGGGCACATTGCGCCGGGTAAATTCGAAAAACTTACTGCCCAGATTGATATTGGTCCAACCATTTTAGGCTATTTAAATTTTAGCTACGATAGTAAATTTTTCGGTCAGGATGTATTTAAAATGAAGGATGCAGACGAAAGGGCATTTATTAGCACCTATCAAAGTTTAGGCTACATTAAAAACCAGAAGCTGGTTGTGCTCGATCCAAACAAAAAAGCAAATACCTATCAGCCCGATTTCAAGACCGGAAATGCTGAAAAACTTCCTGCTGATCAAAAACTGATCAATGAAGCTATTGCCAACTATCAAATGGCCTCTTACCTGTATCAAAACGGACTATACGGTTTTGATGTTAAAAGGAAGTAGACTAAACAACAGTTAACAACAAAAAAACAAGCCATGGGTATAAATATTGGATTACTAATCTGGAAGGAGATGAAAGTTAAATCGATGAGCCGCGAACAGCTTGCCGATGAAGTGCAGATTAGCAAGCACCGTGTGGGTACGATACTGAAATCTACTTCCATAGACACGGATATACTCACCCGTATTTCTATAGCCCTTGATGTTAACTTTTTCGAGTATTTCCGCAAAGACGAAGATCTGGCTAAGATAGAAATAGCCACAGGCCCAAAGCACAACCAGGAAATTGCCGATTTGAAACGCTTAAACAGCGATAAGAATAAGCTTCTGGAGCTTTACGAGGAAACGATTAAAAGCCAGAAAAAAATTATTGCTTCGCTAGAAAACCTTGCGAAGCCTTAGTGATGAAGAGCAATCGCAAGGTAATTTCCTGATTAAACGGGGATGTGGGAGCTAAATCTTTTAATCAGGCCTCCAGCTTCCATTTTTTAACCAGTTCTGTATTATAACCATCTTCTTCTTTAGGGTTTGGCTGTCCTTTGCCGGTTGTAATGAGCTGAAATAAACTTCCTTTAATGTAATTGGTCCAGGCTTCGCGGCAAATTTCGAAACACTCGTATGCTGGTACCAAACCTTCATGGGTAAAAGTTACAACGGTTTTGTTGTCTGCTGTCGAAATATCGAAAGTTAGTTTGGTGCCTATCCATTCACTTTTATCTTCGGTAAACTTAAAATAGTTATCGAGCACCAGCCACACTACTTTTTGATCGGGAACCAGTTCTGTTAGTTTTGCCTTACAATAGTGAACATCGCGGTAGTGGTAAATAAACTCGGCATTAATTTCGTTGGTATTGCCTGTTACATCTTCCGACCACCATCCTCGGATATTGGTAATGGCATTAAATGCTTCTTTTGTGCTTTGATCCACCTCGATGGTAGCTGTAAAATTTTGTTTTTCCATGGTATTGATGTGGTTTAAATTTTAAATATGGATGAGTATATACCAAAGTTAACTCAATTAATGCTTTGATGTACGGTGTAAAACAGACATTGTAACGGGTTGATTTGGACAAGCTTAAACCTTATCTTTATGTCAACTCGCACACCATCATACGGCAATGAAACATATCACCATACTTGTTCCCGATGGACCTAACAACCTAAGCAGTATTGTTGGTTCTTTTAAAATACTCAGCAGGGCAAATGCATACTGGCAGGAAAATGGCCACAAAGCATTGTTTAAAATCGAACTGGCAGGCATTTCGGATGAAGTAAGCTATTACGATGGTTTATTTAGCGTTAAACCGCACCGACATATCTCTTCTATTGGCCGCACCAACCTGGTAATTATTCCATCATTAAACCACAATTACGAGAAAGCCATTGAAGGAAACCAGGTGCTTACCAACTGGATAACGAAGCAATACCAGCAAGGAGCAGAAATTGCCAGCATGTGCACAGGGGCTTTTCTATTGGCCGCCACCGGCTTATTAGATGGCAAGAGTTGCTCTACCCATTGGGTGGTTGCCGATAATTTCAGGAACAAATTTCCGAAAGTACATTTAAAAACAGACCAGTTGATTACAGATGAAAACGGGATCTACACCAATGGAGGCGCCTATTCTTTTCTAAACCTGCTGCTGTACCTTATTGAAAAGAATTTCGACCGGCAAACGGCTATCTATTGTGCCAAAGTTTTTCAGATCGAAATGGACAGACATAGTCAGTCGTCGTTTATTATTTTTAAGGGGCAAAAGCTACACAGCGATGAAATGGTAAAAGAAGCGCAATGCTACCTGGAGAACAATCTGCATCAAAAAATCATTGTAGAAGATTTATCTGCCCGTTTCGCCGTAGGGCGAAGAAATTTCGACAGGAGGTTTATCAAAGCCACAGGCAACACTCCTATTGAATATTTGCAGCGGGCCAAAATAGAATCGGCCAAAAGAGCCTTCGAAACCAGCCGAAAAACCATTAACGAAGTAATGTACGAGGTTGGCTACGGGGATGCAAAAGCTTTTCGCGAGGTATTTAGAAAAATAACCGGTATTTCGCCCCTCGAATACCGAAACAGGTACAACAAAGATTTACTGAGTTAAGGCTTTACTCTAAGTACTAATATGCCCTGGAACAGCAAATGTATTGTGTTTTTTATTGTTCCCAAACCGGGAGTTTAAAACCCTTATCCTTTACCAATATTTCAGTTCAATTGCTATATTTATTAAAAAAAACAAAGCAGATGGAAGCGCAACAAAAACAAGCAGAAAACCCAATCACACCCAAAGTAACAGGCATTGGCGGCATTTTCTTTTTTTCAGATAACCCCAAAGATACCAAAGCCTGGTATGCTAAAAACCTGGGCTTCGATGTTAATGAATGGGGATCGGTAAGTTTTGATTCGAGAAATGTGAACAGGCCCGAAGAAATTAACGCATTGCAATGGAGCCCCTTCAAAAATGGCGATGAATACTTTGCCCCTTCCAAAAAGGATTTCATGATCAATTACCTGGTTCAGAACATTGAAGGACTGGTAGCGCAACTGAAAGAAAACGGTGTAACCGTACTGGATGATATTGCAATCTACGATTTCGGAAAGTTTGTACACATTATGGATGCCGAAGGCAATAAGATTGAACTTTGGGAACCGGCTGATAATAGCCCAAAAGCAGATGAAGTGTAAAACCAGGAACAACTACTTAGCAACCTAAGCAAGAATGGATTGGAGATTCAACACCATCTGGTTCGAACAATTAGACCGGAACAACATATTTAGAAAGGATTTTAATGCACCTAATAAAAGGTTAGACAGCAATGATTTAGCAAATACAGAATATGCGATTATTTGGCACCTAAAAGAAAAACTGAACTCATTCGAAAGCCTACCGGAGTCTGATAGATTATTGTACCTGGAGCTGAACTGGGCAAATATTAAAAACTTCGATGGGATTGAAAAATTCAAAAACTTAAAAAGACTTGAACTACATCATTGCACCAAACTCACAAGCGACATAGGTTTGAGTCGCCTAAAAGATTGCTTAGAGTTTTTACATATTAACCAAAGTAAGAAGCTCGTAATTACAGAAGAATTGCTTTCACTTAAAAAAATTAAGGTTTTGTGCTTGAATGCATGTGGAGACATTGATAATATCGATTTTATAAGCAATTTCCCAGAACTTATCGATTTCCGTTTCGTTAATACCAATATTTTAGATGGAAATCTCCGACCAATCCTTAACCATCCAACGTTAAGATCTGTAGGCTTCTTAAACAAAAGACACTACAACTATAAAGATGAAAAAATTGATTCGCTGTTAAGGGAGAAATTCCGGGATGATCATAAAATCTATACGTACAAAGGAGAGTATCAAACGTTTAGATACCAGTAAAAGCAGAGCCTAAATGACTGCATCCATTCACGTTTTGAGCAAGCTCCCCTTTTGGAACAAGACTTTGATTGTTAAGCCAAAGCAATCGATAGGGCTTGTTTTCACATTAATCAAATCTTTTTAAGAAAGTGCCTCCATTAGCATTTAAAAGTACTTCCGAAGACTAATTTGGTCTTCGGAAGTACTAAAAGGTCACCCAGAGCTCCGGCGAATACACTCAGAGCGAGAAAAATGTCGTTCCGAACCTCGGCAAATATACCCGGAGGGACAAAAAAGTAGCTCGGAGCCCCGACGAATGCGCTCGGAGGGAGAACAAATACACTCAGAGATACAAAAAGCTAGTTCCGAGCCTCGGCGAATATACCCGAAGGGACAAAAAAGTAGTTTAGGCTGAGAACGGGCACGCTCAGAGATACAAAAAGGTAGTTCGGAACTAAACGGGAAAGAACAAACTAAAAACGATCTATCGTTTCTATAAGCTTCATTTTGTGTAAATACTCATATTGCTGGCTTGTTAGAAACATATAGACATCTTGTGTGTGTTTGCTATTAATTAGCTGTTTGAGTAGGTATTCGGGATATTTTTTCCGGATAATTTCAATAATGATATAGTAAACCAGGTTATCACTAAATTCCGGGCTTACCTGACCGCAATCTACCTCATGGTATTCGCCATTGCACTTGAAGGAAACCTTAAAGGTTAATTCACTTTCCAAAGTAAAGCTTTCTGGAATGCCATCGTTAATTTCAGTAAAATTAAGGACTCCGCGGGATACCTCATTTAATGCCAAAAGAAAGTCGCGATAGGGTTGCTGCCCCGAACTCACTGTTCTGTTAACAATCACAATTGTGTCTGGAAAGATCGCGAGCAAATCTGCTACCACAGCATAAGTACTTTTGTAAATGTCTGTTAAAATATGTTCATACTGCTTATTATTGATGTGTACTAATAACCCACACTTTTTAATGTGGTAAATAGCATATTCGATGTGCAGATAGGAAAGCGGAAATCGAATAAACAAGCGAGCAGGCCTGTTGGTCAAAAACCTTTTCTCCATATCGTAAAAATCAAGGATACCGAGATTATCCTGTTGAAAACGACAAATGGCATT
The DNA here is from genome assembly GCA_965284455.1 of Sphingobacteriaceae bacterium. Lineage (GTDB taxonomy): Bacteria > Bacteroidota > Bacteroidia > Sphingobacteriales > Sphingobacteriaceae > Pedobacter. The sequence continues at coordinate 724,220 of OZ260086.1, read as the reverse complement.
TTGTGCACTATTGCCTGGAAATAAAGCTTCACTGATATGATTGGTAATGCCCGTCAACCGATAAGTGGCATTAAAATCGGCTAAGAGCTGATTTGCCTGAAGCAAAAGATTTTCTAACAATAAATGGAGTTTATTTTCGCGATGGTTTTTACTTTCGTTTTGCCAGAATGTATAGGTATGCCGATGTTCCCTGGCACCGGTGTTGATAACGATTGTAGTTTGCTTATTGTCATAAGAAGGCTCTCCGGTAAAATCTTCATCGTAACTTGTAATTTCAGTTATCGTAAATGCACTATAGCACAACTGATTTAATATTTTAGCTGCTTCTTTTAAAAAAGAATTTTCCTGGCCGAGATAGCCTGTAATATCTACAAATCTGCATCCATAGCAATACCCGAAAAAATCAAGATAAGTCTCCAGTTTTCCAGCCTTGATGTCCTTAATCAATTTGTTTTTCTTTCGGGCATCAAGCAGGGAATCAAAGCCATAAGGACTTCTCCCTTCAAGTAAAGTAGCAAATGCCAATTGATTCTCAATTGTGAAAGATTTATAAAAACACGTCAACTCTCTGGCTAAATGAAGCATAGCTAAATAACCAGACTGATCAGCTGTATAGGGATACTTTTTTATCTTTTGATATACAATCTCCGGGACTACGCCTTCCCTATATAGTATTTCAAGAAATTTTGGTTGATTTTCTTTATTGTTATCGTTCCCTTGCCCTTCCGGTGGCTCCACCAAAATATAGACGCTTCCAACCTGAGAACTCCCTGTTGTTTTTTGTAAAAAAAAGTAATACAGGATTTCTAAAACATCTTTTGAATCTGAACCGATTTTCTTATTCAATTCCGCAGCTTCCAGCTGCTCAATAATTCCTGCATTAGAGAGATCGTTAATCAGTGACATAGTTCCTGGCGTTTTGTTTGAGTTTTGATTTTTGTTTTAAATATACAAACTGATTTAATTTATCAACAGATCATGAACCAGAAGAGAAAATTCAAAGCAAAAATACCAATCCGGCAGAATGGCCGGGGGCATAAAACAAAAAAGCCTTACATTTCTGTAAGGCCTTCTGTGATCCCGCTGGGATTCGAACCCAGGACCACTACATTAAAAGTGTAATGCTCTACCAGCTGAGCTACGGAATCATTTATCCCCCTTGCGGGGCTGCAAAGATAGAAATTAAATGTAATGATCCAAAACAGAATTGAAATAATTTGCAGTTATTTTGATCAAAATAAAAACAAAAGCAGTTAAATATATCATTGTCATCTGGTTAAGTATTTAATTTTTTTTCAATTTTTTGGGATTAAAATGCAAATGGAGTTTGAGGCAATAAAAGACCAAACAGGTTTTAAGCTATTTTCATTAAAGAATCGCCAGCTAATTACTTTTTTTAATAATGCGTTGCAGCAAACAGGAAAGCATTAATTATTTGTTAAAACTCATTTAACATTTGTTGGTTATAAAATACTTAAGGTTTATAGCTATTATCATTATCTTCCGAAAATGAATATTGAAAACAAATATGGAGAGGCGAAATGGGCAGCTTTTGGTGGATTTTCGCCTTTAATCAGTGTATTTAAATCGTACCACCCGCTTAATCCCGAAATTGAAAAGATTATAAACCAGTACACTTTTCCGGTAGAATTTGCCAAAAACAAGCACATTGCATCGCCACTAAAACAGAACCACTATATCTACCTGATTTTAGAAGGCGCTGTACATGGCTACTTAAAAATGGCTAACAAAAAAGTAACCACCTGGATTGCTGTAGAAAATGAACTGGCAGGTACCATCAGGAATTTGTGGGAGAATGAGACTTCTGACGAGTACATTGAAACCATCGATAAAGTACTTGCCATTGCCATCCCGCACGAAATGTCGAAACTTTTATACGAAAACTTTCCTATTGCCAATTATGTTGGCCGTAAAATGACCGAAATTTATTTCCAGAGTGCAGCAGAACGGGCCTACCTCTGCCGTTTACCCACCGCACAGAAACGCTACCAACGTTTTCTGCTTACCTACCCCCATCTGGTTAAGCGTGTGCCACTCAAATACATTGCTTCATTTATTGGTATGCGCCTCGAAACCCTGAGCAGGATCAGAACATTAAGCCAAAACCTTAAATAACAGGATAAGCCGTATTATTTGCTCAATATTGTTGTAACCGATTCGGCAGGCACCAAAATTTGCCTGGTATTGCTGTATTGTTTAAAAGGAGATAAATTGTAAGTGGCCGAAGTAACATAGGTTTGTGCTTTATTATTCCCTTTCCCTTTTATAGCGATATCCAGCATGATATCCTGTTTGGTAGGGTTAACGGCTACGGTTACCAGTTTCTGGTTTTGCCGATAAGCAGAAACATAAACTTCGGTATTGGTGTCAGAAAGGGTATTTACTTGTACACGCTGGCTACCGGGCTTAATAAACCTGCTGTAGTTACCCAATGCCCACAGCATTTTACTATCGTACACTGTCCCATCGGTTTTACTTTTATCGATATAGACCAGTCCGTCTTTATAATCGCCGGATGATATGGCCAGCCACCACTGCCATGATGCAGCGTTTGAAATAACGAGATCATGATGAATTAACCGCGCAATAAACAAAGCAGTAACCATACCCAGATCGCGTTTTTCGCCTTTTAGTACGGCATCGCCCAGCACACAGTATTCAGACATCCAGTACCTCAAACCGGGCACTTTAGCCACTGCTTCGGCTGTTTTTTTTCGTGTATTGATGAACTTATTGAGCGGACTGGTGGTAAAATAGCTATGCGCGGATATTGATTGATCGATATGCGATAAATTGCCCACATAGTTTGGAGAGGCCATATTAAAAAAATGATACACCTGGTTGCCCTTTAATGTATCGCCATTCTGATACAGGTAATCGAGCTGACCGGCTTCTCCCACCTGTATTTTGGTCGTAATTTTGTTTTGCTCAAATGCCTGATTAATGCCTTTGTATAAGCTGGCCAGTTCGGCATTATTGTATGGGCAACCTTCCTGGTTGTGCTCATTCCACTTCCACTGCGGTTCATTTGCCGGACTTAGATAATTCAGCGTTATACCTGCCGTTTGCTGCAAACCTTTAACCGTAGCAACCATATCTGTCGAAAAAGCAGTTAGTTTTTCAAAATTGAGGTTACATTTCCCATCGGTAGAATAAGCCTTGCCATTTTTGGTAAACAAAACATTGGGGCTATTTACAAAACCAATAAACTGATTTACACCTCTTGCTTTAGCCGCTTTCAAAAACCAGGTTTGCCCGGGCATGGCATTCCAATCGTAAGTACCGTTTGGCTGCAAAAAAGCATACTGGCGGCGCCACTCATCACCGATATCGCTTAACTTACCCTGTGCCGCACTTCCGGCGCCGATACTAAAACGCCACATATTTAATCCGATCCCCAGGGGCTGATCATTGTCATCAGTAGCGGTGCTGAACAGTAAATCGGCCATCTTACTCTTTTTGGCGTCGGGCCAAAGACCTGCAAACTGGCACGACCAGGCATCTGATGCACCAAAACCTTCCATGGTTTGAAAGGTGGTAGCCGGATCGATCTCTACTTTTATAACTGTTTGTTGCGAAAAAGCGGTAGTGCAACCGAAAAACAGCAACATATTAACGAATAAAGGCCTTAGCATAGCGGATTTTTTCATTAGTAACGGGGAATGATTTGCGCCTACAACTTACTAAATTATTACCAGCCATTTTAGCCTTAAAAAACAAAAGCTCCATGAATTAACATGGAGCTTTCAAACTGTTTATTTGTGTTTAAAATTTAACACTATTCAATTGTTTGTCTACCAACAATCCTTCGGTTAGTTTAAGGTTAAACTGCACTTTGCGTTTGGCCTTTAATTTTAAGGTAAACAATTCGCTGGTACCATTCAGGCTTTCCTTGTTACCTAAATTTACAAATGTTGGATAAAGCACCTTATCGCCATTGGTGTGCAAACGGTCGTAAGTCAGGTTATCCATTTGTTTTACTTTTAAGCCTTCTACGCCAACAAAATCGTAATCCTGAGCCAGGTAAGGCAAAGCAAAACTTAGAGCATTTACCGATTTAAGGTCTATTCCTTTTACCTTAATCTCGATAATATCGCCTTTATTGTAGGCCTGTTTGGCTGTACTGATTTGCAGTTTACCGGCAAGCTTCTCTATTTTGGTGTTATCTACTCCACCTTCAAGCTGTGTTGCTACTACCGAAATGTCGTAAGCATCGATCAGGTTGTTCTTGTTGATATCGCCATTGCTGATGTAACCTTCAAAATCGGCATCACCTTTTTTCAATCCGGTATAATTGATGTACGAAGTCAAGTCGTTTTTATCAATTAAACGGTCGTTGTTAATATCGCCCGGCAGGTAACTTTCGGTACCTGGAACTTTAAATACATACAACTCCCTACCCGATCCGAAACCGCCTACACCATCAGCAACCGAAATTTTAATGTAACGGGCACTTGGGTGGCCATTAAAATTGAATATTTTAACATCGCCATTGTTAGCCCACTCAAAGTTGCCTGCGGTGGTCCAGTTTTCTTTGTTGTTGCTATAAAATATGGTTCCTTTAAGTAAGTTACCATTTCCTCTTCCATTTCGTGGCAGATAATGGAATTTATCGAGCTGATTAATTGTTTTCAGGTCGATAAGCATATCAAAAGGAATGGCTTTAGCACCCCATTTGGTGTGCCACATATTGCCTTCATCAAAATCAAACAAATCGGCAATGCCCGATCCGCCCTGGTTTTCGGCAGTAGTCTCGGCCGTTATACCCTGAATGGCAAATTCGAGCGGATTTGATTTCGTAGTTGCTTTAATTTCTGTCCAGTCTGAAACACCATCTTTATTTACCGCACGCAGTTTAAAAGCATAGGGTGTTTCGGCCAGTAAACCATCAAAAAGCAAGGTGGTATCTTTAATGGTGGTATAATGCATGCCATTAAAATCGATTTCATAATAATCGGCATGATCTACTTTAGTCCATGTTGGTTTAAGCGTATAAGCTTCGGTGTTTTTATCCGTTATACGTGCATTTACCGGTGCGCTTAGTTTACCTGTTGAGGTACGCTGCTTGTCTGCTGGCTCGAATTTAAATCCTTCTACGTTGACGGTTACCTGATTTACCGTAATATCAGTCGATGCAAGTTTAACCAGCAGCTGAGGATTTTTAGTCATCGCAACTTTTTCAAACTCGCTGCCTTTGGTGGCAAACTGGTTTAAATTTGGTGTGGCATTATAAAAATAAACATTCTCCTCCTTCAAAAATTCTCCCATCGAAGTAACTTCTGTTAGTTTGGTTTTGTTATTTCCAATTTTTGCCATTACGCGTTTTGGTTTTTCGGTAACGTTAATAACCAGTTCTGTTGATTTTTCCTTAACCAAACCATCAAAATCACCTTTTGCAGGTTGAATGCTGATGATGGCATTATTTTTTTGATCAACTTCCGATTCGATTACATTCGAAACCCCCTTACCTAATTTATAGGCTTCTGTTGCACCATCATCGTCATATTCGGTAAAAGTAGTTTTACCTGCAGGATAAAGCTCATACATGCGTGTGGCTTTATTAATTTCGGAAACATTGTTGTTCGCATTTGTCATTGGAATAATGGCACCTGCTTTAACAAAAACAGGCAGTTTCCAGATTGGTGCATCGAGGCTGTTTACAATGCTGTTTCCGGTGTATTTGTCTCCTGTAAAATAATCGAACCAGGTTCCTTCTGGCAGGTAAATACCATTGCGGATATCATTCCCTTTATCGTCGGCTTTGGTTTCCTGATAAATTGGTGCAACCAGGAAGCTTGGTCCATACAAAAACTGATATTGGGTTGCACTGCCTAAAGTGTAAGCATTAGGCGAATTTAAAAACATGGCCCTGATAATTGGTAAGCCGGTTAAGGCCTCTTTGGCAATGCTGTAAGTGTAAGGGATTAACTGCGATTTTAATTTCAGGTAATTGCGGTTAATAGAAGTTACAGGCTCGCCCAGTGCATGCGGATATTTCTCGTTGGCACCCCAGCCATCCATATTCAACTGCATGGGTGTAAAGGTTTTCCATTGAAAATCGCGGGTATTGATCGTTAGGTTTTTACCCCCAAAAATACCATCCATATCCGACGAAATGTTTGGCTGACCAGATAGCCCTGAACCAATATATGTAGGAATATGGAAACGGATATATTCCCAAACACCTCCGGTTTGATCGCCCGACCAGATACCGGCGTAACGTTGTGTACCTGCCCAGCCATCTAACGAGATGATAAAAGGCCTGCTGTTGCTGCCGTAATAAGGCATAATTTGTGCTACATCGGCAACACCGTTAAGGCCGAACGAATAACCAGCTCCTACCCAGGCTACATCCGTTTTTAATACCCGAACACCTGCATCACGTGCTTCTTTAATGATATCGCGTTGTAACAGGGGACTTATTTCAGCTTTAGGATGAAGGTCTGATTGGGTCCACAGACCAATTTCGACACCGTTTTTACGGGCGTAATCGCCAAAGCTTTTCAGGTTCTGAATATTACCATCTAAGGTTTCGGTTTGGCCATAACCAGCTCCGTAACCATCGTTAGGCAGTACCCAACCTAAAGGCATATCGTTCTTCTTATAACGGTCAATCACTGCACGGGCCGAAAACTGATAATTGTTTTTCTCTCCGTTTAACGATTCTTTTACTCCGCCGTTATCTTTCTGGCTCTCTTTATAGCGTTTGCCATCTTCAAATAAAGTTCCTTTTTCATCTTCTTTCCAGAAATCGCGGTTATAGGCATTTAAGTGCCCCTGGTAAAAACCAAATTTAGGTAGCAATACAGGATTTCCGGTTAACTGGTAAAAATTGTTTAACAAAGGTACAGCACCATCACCTACCATAAAAAAGGCATCTAAATAATCGGTTTCGTGCGCCAGTTTTACAGTACCTTTTGCCTTCGCACCAAAATCATAACGCCCTTTTGCAAAAGTATGCCAAAGTACAGCGTAGCCATTGGTAGACCAGTAATAAGGCGTTGGCGAAGCTACGCCACCATCTGTCCAGCTGTTTTGGTTTTCGATAGCGATACTTTTTCCTTTATGCGAGAAACGTCCGTTTTGTACGCCACCACCATAAAAATATTCTGCTGTATTTTCTTTTAAGGTTAAAGTTACTTTGCCTTTTTCGAACTGAACAGGTGCGGTTTCTTCCATTACAACGGCTTTTGTGGCCAGGTTAATGATTTTAATCAGCGAGGTGTTTTTATCTACCTGAATGGTAATTTTATCGGTTGAAATGCTGATCTGATTATTTTCATCAGTAACATTTAATTTAGATACTGGTCTGCGTGGGTTTTCGACCAAAATTTTTGCTTCGGGTTTCGCTTGGGGATCTCTGATGAAACCTCCATTGTGGTCTTCGAAAAGCCTGAAAATATTTTCCCCATAAAAATCGAATGTTAAAGTTTGCCCATCAGACAATGACAATTCGATTGTGGTTGGATTGATTTTTTTTGCAGCAATTACTTTAATTACATCAGTTTTGATCTGTTTTGAGATCGCAACCGCATGGATACCGGCAGATGTTGCATCCGAAATAAAGGGCACGGCAACTAACAGAAAAGCAGCTGCCAAAACAGCCTTTTTATGCCGGTTTTCGGGTGTATTCTTTTTAATTTTCTTGTAAAAGGAATTTAGGGTCATTAAGAGTTTGATTTGGTTAAAACTTATGTGTTAAGCAACTTAACAATGTTGGTTGAAAAGGTGCCATGGTATAAAGTTAGCAAACCCAGCAAAAGAACCTTTGTTAACAAGGAGACAAACACCGCGCAATCGTTTGACAAAACAGCTTTTTTACAGAAGGTAAGTCGTGAAAAATAGCTTTATGGTGTTACCTCAAAACATAATTCTGTAACCAGCAGCCAAATTTAAACGGGCTAAAATACAGTAATGCATAAAAAACCAGGGGGGCTCTACAAATTTAAAGGCTGCTGTTCAATTTATACAACCTGAGTGTTACTAAATGTACTTCATAAATACGCTTAAAAACACCTAAGTGGCAAGCATTTTGCATAGGTTAAAAAAAAATCTGCCATGAACCCTTCAACATCCAAACTATACAGCTGCGTAATTATCGACGATAATCCCTTGAGTGTTCAGGTTTTAGAACAATATGTTTCGAAGACCCATCAGCTTAAATTAACAGGCAGTTTTACAGATCCTGTTGCTGCTATGGCTGCTTTTTGGAAGTACGGCAAAATAGATTTTCTTTTGCTCGATATACAAATGGAAGTTTCGGGAATAGATGTTGCCCGCATGCTTAGGAACAAAGTTAGCTTTGTGATTTTTGTTACCGCACACAGCAATCACGCCATTAGTGCGGTTAGTGATGGCGATAGTTTCCTGCTTAAACCAATTGGTTATGCTACTTTTTTAGATACCATTGAACACCTGATTAACCGCGGCAAACAAAAAAAGGAATTGCTTTCGTAATTTAAATATCAGAATAATCGGTAGGGTAGATAAATTTAGTATCGTTTTTAGATACATTGTGCTGATATTGCGGCATGGCAGAGAGTTTCTTCCAATAGTCATCGGCCGAAAAAGCTTTCCAATGGGCTTCCCGATCTGCCTTATCTTCAAAAGTGGTTAAGTACATTAAATTGGGCATGCGGCTACCGGCAATTACCGAAGCATAAAAAACGGCATTGAAATTTAAGCGTTTAAACAAGCCAATCTCATCTCCCTTGTTAAACATCTCTACTTTGTTCTGAAAATATTGTTCGCTAGGCGATTCATAGCTCCTCAATTCGTAAACCCTTTTCGCCATTGGCGACTTAAGCTTAGGTAAAGCAAAATGCGGTGCATCATCAAAAGCTTTTAACAAAATGGTTTCTAAACGTTCGTAAGCAGCATTGTTGTACAAAGTAGTTAAGTACTCCTTTCCATCGGCTGCATATTGCTCATCTTTAGCCAGTTTCTGCTCTAATGCCAAAACACTGTTGAATGATTTATAAGGGATAAACACATAAATCAGTTTTTCGGTAAGCACAGTTGTTTCGTTAACAACAGGCTTAAAAACGCCTACTTTTGTTATTCCACAGCGGTGCAAGGCCGGCAAATAAGCTTTTTGTAAATAAGCATCAACCGTTTTTTCCTGGGCCTCTGTTTTTAAATGGTATATTTTAAGCTGATAAAATTCGGATTGTGCGGCATTAGCCTGAAATGCACTGCATACCAAAACCAATAATACTATAAACGGAAAGCTGATTTTTTTTAACATCTTATTTTGCACTGACTAATTAATGTAGCGGTAAATCTATGCAAAAAGAAATCTGCTTTTATTTCGTAACAAGAATATTGGGGTTGGGCGGTTCGGCATTAAGCAAATGTTTTACAAAAAAATCGCGTTTACGCCTACGGCCATAGGTACCCCCATCGCTATGCCCCATTCCGGGGATGCTTAAAATATCAAAATCTTTATTGGCCTTAATTAAAGCATCGGCCAAACGGTAAGTAGATTCTGGTGGTACATTTTCATCAGCTTCGCCCACAATTAAAAATAAATTACCTTGTAATTTAGCCGCATTGGTAATGTTGGATTGTTCGCCATAATGTGGTCCTACAGGATAGCCCATCCATTGCTCGTTCCACCATTGTTTGTCGATCCGGTTATCGTGGCAGCCACAGGCCGAAACCGCAGCTTTATAAAATTCTGGATGAAACAACAGCGCACCTGTTGAGTTCTGTCCACCTGCTGAGGTGCCATAAACCCCTACCCGGCTAATGTCGGCATTGGGATATTTTACGGCCATGGCTTTCATCCACAAAATCCTATCGGGCAAGCCTGCATCGGCCAGGTTTTTCCAGCACACATCGTGAAAGGCTTTCGACCGGTTTGCCGTTCCCATACCATCAATCTGCACCACAATAAAGCCGAGTTCAGCAATGCTTTGCATTTCGCTGGCCGGCAGGAAATTTTTGGGCACAAAGCTATCTTGTGGTCCTGCATAAATGTTTTCGATAACCGGATAGGTTTTGTTCGGATCCATTTTAGATGGCAAACACACCACGCCCCAAATATCAGTTAGCCCATCACGCGCTTTGGCCACAAAAACTTCGGGCAGTTTAACACCGGTAGCCAGATAGGCATCGGCTGTGCCGTGCTCTAACTCCGTCACCTTACCGGCATTGGCTGTTAACCTTAATTCGCTAACCGGCGGTACATTAACCTGGCTATAGGTATCGATATAATATTTACGATCGGGCGAAAAGCTGAGGCTGTGGTTGCCTTTTTCGGGCGTAAGGTTTACTAAGCCCTTACCATCAAAACCAATGCGGTAGTAATGGATAAAGTAAGGATCTTCGCCTTCGTGCATACCACTGGCCCTAAACCATACCTGACGTTTAACCGCATCTACACTATCAATATCGCGCACTACCCAGTTACCATGGGTTATTTTGGCTTGTTTTCCGGTTAAAGTATTTACCAGGTAAAGGTGCTGCCAGCCATCCTGTTCGCTGGTCCATAACATTTCATTTGTTTTGGGCAGGTAACGGGTATAAATGCGGCTTTCGTAAATAAAGGTATTTGTTTTTTCGTCGATGATGTTTCTGGTTTTACCGGTTTGCACATCTACTTCAATTACCCTAAAGCGCTGGTGACCGCGGTCTACTTTTTCGTAAGTATAATACCGGCTATTGTTGTTGCGCCAATGCAATTCTGGCGGACCAAAAAAATCGATCGGATCTGCATCTACTTTGATAGCCGTTTTTGCAGCTACGTTAAAAATGTAAGGCTGGTAAGAAGTAAAATCATCGCCAGGCTGGGCATACTCTCTTGATTTTAACTCGCCACGGGTAGTACCCGGAACCGAACTAAGCACATAATGTACTTTTTTAATTTCTTTCGGATCGGTTTTATAGGCAATGATATTTTTCCCGTCAGGAGCCCAGGCGTAATCGCCGTAAGGTTTCGCCCCTGTACCATCGGTACTAAGTTGTATTTCGGTATTGTTAGCCTTATTGGTTACAAAAAGATTTCCGTCACGAATTACGGCTTCGTATTTACCATCAGGCGATTTTCTCACTACACGGTTCCATTGCCAGCGCGATCTTTTTTGTTGCAAAGGCCTCCTGGCATTATAACGGTAAATATTGGTATCGGCTAAATCAGTGATGCTATAATTGCCTAAATTAACGCCATACCATTTGCCCTGCAATTTAATTTTAGCGGTGTTGCCATCGTCAAAATACAAATCGCCAAACTGTAACTTTGCTGCATTTTGTTTCTTCCCGGTGGTTTCTTCGAGGCTTTTGGCCAGTTTCTCCGAATCGAAAGCCAGTTTACGTTTTCCTGAAGCCGTTTCTACATAATAATATTCCCCTGTTCTGTTTGGCAGATTTTTCCGATACCAGAATGCTGTTCCATCTTTTTTCCAAAACGGGATGATATCATTGTTGGTAGGGATATTGCGCAAAGCTGTATCCAGTTTATTAGATAGCTGATAACTATTGGCAACTTCGACAGGACTCGGCGCATAAGGCTGTAAGGGCATTTGCTGCGCCTCCGACTGAAAAAAAGCAAAACTAAGCAGGGCCAAAACCAGTGGCTTTCTGACCATAGGATACATCATGACTTGGGATTTTTTGTAAATGTAATTGTAGTAACCGGAAGTTTAAGCTAAGATATTAATCGATAACATGAACATTTTAACCTTATGCCTCCACTGCTTCTTTTACCGCTACATTTTGCCGGTTAATACCTCCTTTAATTAAGTAATAAACCGGAATACCAATTAATGTAATAATTAAACCAGGCCAGGTAAATTTGGGTTTGAATATGATCAGGAGAATGCAGAAAGCCAGTCCCATTACAATATAAATAACAGGAAGTACCGGATAGCCAAAAGCTTTGTAAGGCCTGTCGGCATTGGGCCGTTTTTTGCGTAAAATAAAGATCCCAAAAATGGTGAGCATGTAAAACATCACCACAACAAAAGAAATCATATCGAGCAAATCGCCGTATTTACCGCTAATACACCATAAAGAGGCAAAAATACACTGAATCCACAAACCGAAACCAGGTACAGCATTTTTATTCAGGGTGCCTACTTTTTTAAAGAAAAGCCCATCTTTTGCCATCGAATAATACACCCGGGCACCAGCCATAATTAAACCGTTGTTACAGCCGAAGGTCGAAACCATAATCATTAAGGCAATAGTAATGGTGCCTGCAGTACCAAAAATATGATTGGCAGCCGAAACAGCAACCCTATCTTTATCGGCATAAGCAATATCGTGTAGCGAAAGTACGCCGGTGTACATTACGTTGGTGAGGATGTATAGCACCGTAACGATAATAGTGCCCAGGGCTAAACTTAAACCAATGTTACGCGCCGGGTTTTTAATTTCGCCGGCAATAAAAGTGACGTTGTGCCAGGAGTCGCTGCTAAATATAGAACCCACCATAGCCGCTGCAATGGCACCAAAAGCTGCCAGTGTGGTGTACGAGGAAACCGATCCGCTGGTGGGCAAGGCACCAAGCTCCCACATATTTTCCCAGTTGCTTTTCCAGATCCCTTTATCTAAAAAGAATAATCCAAACATAATTAAGCCGAATAAACTTAAAAGTTTAGCTACTGTAAAGGTAGTTTGGATCACCTTACCTCCGTTAACACCCCGGCTATTGATGTAGGTAAGCAATATAATAACGCCTATAGCCAACAGCTGCGCGGGCGAAATGGTTAAAAAGCCCAGATCTATCGCTACCAAATCTTCGCTTAAAGCCGGAATAAGGTAGGCTGTAAACTTAGCGAAAGCTACCCCCACTGCGGCAATAGTTGCTGTTTGGATTACCGTAAAAAAACTCCAGCCGTATAAAAAACTGATGAGCGGATTATAGGCTTCCTTTAAATAAATATACTGGCCGCCAGCTTTCGGAAACATGGCACTCAATTCGCCATAACTTAAAGCCGCGGTTAAGGTCATAAAACCGGTGATGAGCCAAACCACCAGGAGCCAGCCTGAGCTGCCTACATTGCGGGTAATATCGGCACTTACAATAAAAATACCTGAGCCAATCATGCTTCCTGCAACGAGCATGGTGGCATCCATCAATTTAAGCGAAGGTTTAAACTGGGTGGTTTCTGCTTTCATAGTTTTGTTTTGTGGTTCGAAAAAAGGTTTAAGGTTGGGTTAGTGTGATTGATCGTAAAAGTGCCACGAAGTGGTAAAATCGCGGCTAAGGTTTTGGTTGGTCAAGGTAGCGCGGATCAGTTCTACCGGAATCAGGTTTTGTTTGATTACGGCATCATGAAAGGCTTTAAAGCTCATTTTACCACTATCTACCAGCTCCTTTTTCAAGGCAAAAAGCTGTAAACCACCGGTAAGGTAAGCTACCTGGTACAAGGGGCTATAGCCTCCCTGAAACGACCTGCGCACTTCGCCTTCGGCATTGGCGCGCTCGTGCCCTACACGATCGACCAGAAAATCGATACATTGTTGCGGTGTCCATTTGCCCAGGTGGTAATTAAGTGAGAAAAGGATCCTCGCGCAGCGGTGCATCCGCCAGAAAAGCATACCAATTTTTTCTTCGGGTGTTTTGGCAAAACCCTTATCATACAATAAAAGTTCCCAATACAAGGGCCAGCCTTCTACACTAAAAGGGGTTTGAAAAGGATCACGGTAACCTTTGTAGCGACTGTTCATAAAGTACTGATAATGGTGGCCCGGTAAAAGCTCGTGCTGTACAGTTCCGCGCGAAAAATAGGGATTGTTGCCCCGCATGCTCATTAGCTTATCGTCTTCCTCCATGGTATTGGTGGGATAAGAAATACTAATTTCGCGGCCACCGGTAAAAAACGGATTTACCAACTGGCGCTCTGCCGACATCATCACCATACCCCAGGTTTCTTCAGCCAGTGCCGGAATCTCGATCAGATCGTTGGCTTTAATGAAAGCCAAAGCATCATCCTGCAGTTTTACAATCAGTTCGGGTTGTTTACCTAAGGGCACATAACTGTTTTTTACTTTTTCCTGCGCTTTTTTCCAATCGTTTCCGAAGCCCATTTCGTTCGATGCTTTTAACAGTTCTGCATCGCAGTATTTAAATTCTTTTTCGGCCAGCTGAATCAACTGCTCGGGCGTGTATGGAATAAACTCGGTATTTAATTGCCTGATGAGTTCGTCGCGGCCAATCGGATTGCCTTTAATGGGTGCTTTATTGCTTTTGGGTTCAGGTGCCTCGGTTTTTTCGGCAAACAATTTACCATAAGCAGTAAGGGCAGCATCTAACCTTTCGTAAGGTTTTGGCACCCACCAGGTAAAACCGGGTTCGTAATTCATGTAGAACTGGTAAAAACCTTTTAAACGTTGCTTTAAGCTTGTTGTGATCGCCGCCCCCATTTTAAGCTGATCGGCTTTAAGGTCTTTGGGCTGGGTATTGCTGGTTAAAGCTTCAATCTGTTTAGCTGTAGCATCTATTTGTGATGCCAGCAACGAACCTTCCTGATAGGCACCTCTTCTTCTCAACCTTTCGAGTGCATAAATGGCATCAGCAAAAGGGAAATAGCTCGTCAGGGTCTTATACTCGGTTTCTTCTTTATTTAGCAGGTATTTGGAAGATTCGATCTGTTTTTTGAGCAAAATATAATCCACCTTCCCATAAATACTAAAGGTTTCGAACTTAGCCGATTTAAGTTTAGCGAGGTAATCGTTATTGATGTCCTGCAGGCGTTTGCGCTGCTCTGGGCTTTTAAAAGTATTTAACGGACTGGAATAATATCCCCCGGCCGAATAAGGATAATAAAAATCGTTAATGGCATCAACATCGCGCTGGTAGCCCACCACCCAGGTACCCATTTCACTGGTTTGTTCGTAAAGGCTTTCATTTGTAGTCTGAGCAAAAGTAACCCTACTGGATAACAGGCTACAAGCAAATAAAAAAGCAATAAAAAGTAATCTTTTTAGCATTTCAATTGATTTAAAAATGAGCAATAGCTTTTGCCTCCATTCCGAAAAATGGCTAGCTTTTTATAGTAAAATGAATTCTGATAATGCTTAGGCGCCTACGTAGCTTACCCGGCTTACATTATTATAGGTATCGATATAAGCACGTGGCGATTGGCCGATAATGCTTTTAAATACACGGTTAAAGTTGGTAATGCTATTGAAACCTGCTTTATAGGCGACACCCGAAATACAATCTGCTTTTTCGCCTGAAATGAGGCTTTTACAGGCATCGTTAATGCGTACTTCGTTCAAGAAAGACACGAAGGTATGGCCGGTATGCTTTTTAAAATATCTGCAGAAGGCCTGTGGAGTCATAAAAGCCGCATTGGCAACATCTTCCAGCGAAATCTGGTTGTTGTAGTTTTCGGTAATAAAATTGATGATCTTGCTCAAACGCATGCCTTCATTTTCGGTTACATTTGAAGAATACAAATCCGAACATAACGATTCTACATCATCATTTAAATCCTGAAGTCCGTTAACCAGCTGCAAAAACTTAAACAATACATCTACTCCCGAGGCATGGTGCACATCAAAAAGTTTGTTTACAATGGCTTTGCTGTAACGCTCTGGAATTTTAAAGCCGTGTTTGTTTTTAGCCAAAAAAGAACTGGCCATCTTCATTTCAGGCAGATTAAACAGTGCCGCTAATATTCCGTTTGGATTGAAATAAATAGAGCAAGCTTTAATTGTGCGGGTTGAATCGGTTAAAAAATATTCAGGATTACTTTTAAACAGATGTGGAAGTTTGGCCCCGATTACAAAAATATCACCCGAACGGAAGGCATGCATATCATTCCCCGCAATTAGTGTCCCCTCGCCTCTTTCTACATAAGTAATCTGCCATTCATCATGACGGTGCAGATATTGATAGAAATAGGGTGATTCAATATGCTCCGATATCACACTCTTGTCGTCGGGCACAAGCATGGTAAATGGTAATACTTTCATAAGAGATAGTTAGTTGGTTTAGGTTGTTGATTATAAAATGAATGTAAGGATATTAACTCTTAAAAACCAATAAAATGCACAACAAGGTTAAAATCCTGCTATAAGTTGATAAAATATCACCAAAAGAAAGTTATTTCTATCGCGTAACACACTACTTAAAAATTAGTTACATTCCAGATACAGCTAAAGGCAGCAAAAATTTAAAGGATGGTTAATAATTTGCCACGGAGGCTCAGATTTGCACGGAGTATTTTTAACATAGTGTCAGATGGAAACATCTGACACCACAAGACAAAGGGGAAATGATTTGCTTTAAAAAATAGAGGAGAACGGTTGTATCATAAATACAGAATTGTCATCTTGAGCTTGTCGAAGGATTAGCCCAAACTCTGTTTGAGGTGTTTCGACAGGCTCAACATGACAAACTTCCAGAGAAAATAAGGTTAAGATACAGCCACTATAGAAAGCTTAGGAGTCTTAACGCTCAACAGAGAAAGGTTCCAGTTTCATCGCTTTGGCTTCTTCTGCAACAATCTGGCTTACCAGCAAGCCTGTTGCCGGCCCCAAACTTAAACCCATCATACCATGACCGGTAGCAATAATTAAATTTTCCCTTTTGGCACTTCTGCCAATATAAGGCAAGCCATCAGGAGATGAAGGTCTGAAACCGTACCAGATATCTTTTTCGGCTGGTAATGCCGGTTTTAAATCGGGGAAATAATTGGGTACAGATTCTACGATACCTTTAACCCTTTGCATATTTACGCGGATATTAATTTTATCGAGCTCCATGGTACCGCCATACCTGATCTGGCCATTCATAGGTGTAATGGCTACCCTGGCCTCGCATAGCAGTGCTGGTATAGTTAAACGTTGTTTAGGTTCGGCCTCCATAAACGAATAGCCTTTGCCTGGCATTAACGATATTTTTAAATCGGCCATTTTAGCTACAGCCGGCGACCACGAACCGGTAGCCAGCACATACTGATCGGCCTCCCAGGCCTGATTACCTGTAAACACTTTCATAATGCGGTTACCAGCAATCTCGATTTGATCAACAGCTTTGTTTCTTTCAATTTTAACCCCGTTATTGGTTAAATAAGTTAGCAAAGCATTCATTAGCTTGGTTGGGTACAAATGTGCATCATCACGGTAGTGTACAGCTCCTAAAACATCGAGTGCTAAACCGGGTTGCAAGGCACGGCATTCATCGGCGCTTAAAACAGCCATATCCAGCCCCAGATCAATAGCTTTTTCGGCCAGATGTGCTTCTTCCTCGCCGGCTTTTTCGGTTTTATAAAATGCGAGGATACCATTATTGGTAAGCTCGAAATTAAAATCGGGTTCTTTGGCTAAATCCTGATATAGTTTTTTACTAAGCAAAGATAAATCGCGTAGCGGAACTGCAGCAGCTTCAACGTGTTTTGCAGTGGCATGTTTCATAAATTTCAGTCCCCAGTTAATGAGGCTGCCATTTAATGATGGGCGCACATAAAAAGGGCTCTTGCTGTCAAACATCCACCTGATTCCCTGCTTTATCATGCCCGGTGCAGCCAGCGGCACAAAATGACTGGGTACAATCATGCCCGCATTACCAAAAGAGCAGTTGTCGGTAATATCCCCCTTATCTAAAACGGTTATTTCGTAGCCTTTTTTCTGCAGGTAGTATGCAGAAGTTAAACCCACTATTCCACCACCTATTATTAATACTTTCGACATTCTTTTAAGTTTAAAACACTAAATCACCTGAAATCCGTGTGCATAGGGATCGTCTTCGGCATCAATTTTAATGGTATTGTACCCATACACTTTTGCCCAGCCTTCTACACTTGGAATAATGGCTTTAATTCCGTTTAAATCTACTACCTCTTCTACGCGGCCAATAAACTTGCTTCCAATAAAACTTTCGTGGATAAAATCTTCACCCTGTTTTAGTTTTCCTTTTGCAAACCATTGTGCCAAACGGGCTGAGGTTCCTGTTCCGCATGGCGATCGGTCTATCGCTTTATCGCCGTAAAAAACAGCATTTCTGGCGGTTGATGTAGGGTCGATTGTTTTTCCAGTCCACAATACATGGCTACAGCCATTGATGGTCGGATCTAAAGGATGAACAAAAGTATATTTTTCGTTAATGCGTTTTCTGATGGTCTGGCTCCAGGTAATCAGTTGCGAAGCGGTATAATTTTCGAGCCCGGGAAAGTTCTTTTGCGGATCAACAATGGCATAGAAATTTCCTCCATAAGCTACGTCAAAAGTAAGCAGGCCCAAATCAGGGCATTCTACCTCCAGGTTTTCTGCAGCAAGATAAGAAGCCACATTTTTAAGCTTCACCGATTTTACTTTTTTACCTTCTTGTTTGTATTCGATTAAAACCAATCCTGCAGGTGCCTCCATTCTGATTACACCGGGTACTTTGGGTTTAATTAAACCTTCTTCAACAGCGATGGTAATGGTGCCAATTGTACCGTGGCCGCACATGGGCAGGCAGCCACTGGTTTCGATAAACAGCACAGCAACATCATTTTTGGGATCGTGAGGTGGGTAAAGAATACTACCCGACATCATATCATGCCCTCTTGGCTCGAACATTAAACCCGTTCTGATCCAATCAAATTCCTTTAAAAAATGTTGCCGTTTCTCGCTCATGTTGGCACCAATAAGCTGTGGGCCGCCACCGGCAACCAACCTAACCGGATTTCCGCAAGTATGTGCATCTACACAAAAAAATGTTTTACTCATAAGATTTCGTTAATTTCTGGTTCACCGTTCTGAAAATCCCTAAAGGATTCTCGTTTTTCAGTTCATCGGGCAATAAACCTTGTTCCCAATCCTGGTAAGCCAACGGACGCACAAAACGGTTAATAGCGGTAGAGCCTACCGAGGTAAAGCGGCTATCGTTCGTGGCCGGAAATGGCCCTCCGTGTTGCATGGCTGCACAAACTTCTACACCAGTTGGTACCCCATTCAGGATAATCCTTCCGGTTTTATCGGTTAGTTTATTGATTAAAGCCTGATAGTTTTGAAGTTCCTGCTTATCGGCCATCAAAGTAGCGGTAAGTTGTCCTTCCAATACTTCAACTGCATTTTCGAGCTCGGCTATATTTTGTGCCACTACCAATAAAGAATATGGGCCAAAAATTTCTTCGCGAAGCTTTGGGTTCCGGATAAAATCGCTGGCGCTTACCTGCGCAATTTTTGCCTCTGATTGATTTTGAAGTTCGTTGTTTTTCACCGTAGATACCGACAAAAGCGCAACCCCACCTTCACTTACAATACCAGCCGAGAGTTTACTATAGTTTTGGGCAATGCCTTCGGTAAGCATGGTAGCCGATGGAATAACAGCGATGGCTTCTTTTAAAACGGTTTTAAATTTTTCCAGTTCCGGCGATTGTACGGCAAGCAGCAAACCCGGGTTGGTACAAAACTGACCAGCGCCCAAAGTAATGGATGCTGCATATTTTTTAGCCAGTTCTTCGGCCTGGTTTTCGATCGCCTGTGGCAAAAAGATTACCGGATTGATACTGCCCATTTCGGCAAAAACCGGAATAGGCTGCTCGCGCTGCTGCGCAAGATTAACCAAAGCCATACCGCCTTTAAACGAACCGGTAAAAGTAACCGCTTTGGTTAAAGGATGCTGCACCAAAGCTGCGCCAACAGTATAAGCATCATCGTACAATAGAGAGAAAATACCTTTGGGCATCCCCGTTTTCTCTGCCGCTTTCACAATAGCTCCACCTACCAGTGCACTGGTACCCAAATGTGCAGGGTGCGCCTTTACCACCACCGGACAACCGGCTGCCAGTGCCGAAGCGGTATCGCCACCCGCTACCGAAAAGGCCAGCGGAAAATTACTGGCTCCGAAAACCACTACCGGGCCAATTGGAATCAGCATTCTTCTGATATCTGGTCGTGGTAAGGGTTGGCGCTCGGGCAAAGCCGTATCAATAATCGCATCAACCCACGAGCCCTCGGCTACCACATTGGCAAATAACCTTAACTGACCTGTAGTACGCCCCAATTCGCCCTGTAAACGCGCCAAAGGTAAACCACTTTCGGCCGAAGCCCTGTTTACCAGTTCTTCGCCAATGGCCGTAATTTCATCGGCGATGGCATTTAAAAAAGCGGCTTTAAGGTCTTTATTTATGTTTCTGTAAACCTGAAAAGCACTGGTTGCCGATGTTAGTGCATCATCAACAAGGCTTTGACTGGCTTTAAAGAAATCGCCTTCAAGCGTTAATCCTGTTGCAGGATTAACGGCTTTAAGGTTTTTTTCATTAATTTCTGAATAAGTACCGGCTATAATATTTTTTCCGTTCATATCTGGTTATTCAAACTATTTGCCCCAGCTACCTGCAGGTAATACAGGGCGAACAGCTAATGCATCATTAATAATTTTAAGTACTTTTTCCCGCTCCGCTCCACTGATTGGTAAACGCGGCGCCCTAACAGCTTCTGTTCCCAAGCCTGTAGCTACCTCGGCCAGTTTAATGTATTGTACAAGTTTGGCATGAATATCAAGCTCAAGTACCGGTAAAAACCAACGGTAAATGGTTAAGGCTTCGGCAATACGGTTTTCTTTAATCAACCTGAAAATGGCTACGGTTTCCCTCGGAAAAGCATCAACCAAACCAGCAACCCAGCCATGTGCTCCCATTACAATACTTTCCATTGCCAACGGATCTACTCCGGTAAAAATCTTAAAGCGATCGCCAAAACGGTTAATTAAACGGGTTACGTTAGATACATCCCTGGTCGATTCTTTAATGGCCTGGATATTATCGTATTTGGTTAGCACCTCAAACATATCTAAGGTTACTTCAATTTTATAATCAACCGGGTTGTTATAAATCATAATTGGCAGACTGGTGCTTTCGGCTATGGCGCCAAAAAAGGCTAATGTTTCATCGGGGGCAGCGTTGTAGCGCATTGGCGGCAACAACATTAAACCTTGTGCACCCAGCGATTCGGCTTTTTTAGCCACTTCAATTGCTTTTTTAGTAGTAGCCTCGGCAATGTTCAATAAAACAGGTACGCGACCGTTTACCAATGTTAAGGTATGCGATAACAATCCGAATTTCTCTTCATCGCTCAATACACTGGCTTCGCCAAGTGATCCGCCTAAAATAATTCCCTCAGCACCTGCTTCTAATTGCGCTTCAATATTTAAATCGAAAGCCGGAAAATCTAATTCGTCGTTTGCTGTGAATTTGGTAGTTACAGCTGGGAAAACCCCTGTCCATTTGATACTCATTGTACTATTATGTTTTTAATAATTAAGATTTAAAAAATTAGCGGTTGCCTGTAAACTTCAAAGTTTAAAATCGCTAAACATTGGTTAAGTTATTTTCAATAATCAACCCATTAAACAACATTCAAAGGTACTGGATCGTGCTGCCCCCGTATTATTGGATTTTAACCAATATTGGCTATAAATATGCAATTTGGATCAGCGGGGAGCAGGAACAAATGGTAGCATGGTGGTAAAACCTGATGATACAAAAAATGGCATCCTTAAAAAAGAATGCCATTAAATCTTAACTGCAGCTGGTTTTAAAATTACTTCGCGTTTTTTACATCAAGGTAATACATAAATTCGATACCCGTTTTGGTAAACAACGCTTCCTGATCTTTAGCCAGCGTAACTTGCTGCCAGCTTTCGGAAGGGGTAATTTTTAAAGTTTTTACACCTGCTTTGGTTAACGATAAGGGCAGGTTGAAACCCTTTATACAATTGCTGTAACGGTAAAAAGCTTTACCATTTGCTACATAATACTCAAAGGTTGGCACTTGTGTAGTGCGCAGGTATTGATCGAAAACTTTAGCATAGTTAAAGCCTGTTTTTTTAGAAATATAATTTTCTATCTGGCCGGTAGTAACCGTTTTGTGGTAAAAGGTTTGGTTAAGTCCACGCAAAACCGACCTGAAAAGGGCATCGTTATTTAAACTGTGCCTGATGGCGTGCAGCATATTCCCGCCTTTAGGGTACATATCGCCACTGCCCTGGGCATTTACACCATAAGCCGGAATAATGGGGCTATCGTTTCGAATGCCCTTTCTAATCCCAAAATTGTATTCGTTACCTGCTTTGTTGCCAAAAATATAATCCACAAAAAGGGTTTCACTATAATTTGTAAAGCCTTCGTGCACCCACATATCGGCCAAATCGTTGGTGGTAATGTTGTTTCCAAACCACTCGTGACCACTTTCGTGGATGATGATAAAATCCCATTTCAGCCCCCAGCCATTGCCCGACATATCGCGCCCCATGTAACCAAATTTATAACGGTTGCCATAAGAAACGGCCGATTGATGCTCCATTCCGGTATGCGAAGCATCGATTAGCTGGTAACCATCTTCGTAAAAGGGATAAGGGCCAAACCAATGCTCCATACTTTTCATCATTTTATGTACCTGATCGGGCATGTAGGTTTTCGCCTTTGGGTAATTGTAATCGAGCACCCAGTAATTTACATCAAGCGCACCCTTTTCTCCGGCATATTTTTCTTTAAAATTAACATACTTGCCAATGTACGGAATGATACAATAATTGCTGATTGGATTTTGCACGTTATACTTGTAGGTAGCAGTGCCGTTGCCGTTATTCTTTTTAAATACCAAACGACCGTTCCCTACCGCAACAAGTGTCTCGGGCACCGTCATGGTTAGAGAAGCGCCGCGATCGGGTTCATCGCTTTGGTGGTCTTTATTGGGATACCAAACCGAAGCACCCAGGCCCTGGCAGGCAACCGTCATCCATGGGCGCGAAAGCGAATCGGTTGTAAAAATGAAACCGCCATCCCATGGAGCCCTTTTGGCCTGGTGTACCTTGCCGTGATAAAACAACTCTACATTGTTGAGTACCGATAATTTTTGCGCAGGAACATGCACATACCAAACACTTCCGGTGTGTTCAAATTTTAACTGTGCTTTTCCGTTATATAAAACACTATCAATAATTAAGGGCTCCTGCAAATCGATCTGCATACGCATTTTACCATTGTTGGGTTTTACTACCTTGTACACAATTTTGTTCGAACCGGTAATACTTTTATCGTTATAATCGGGTGTAACCGAAAGCTCGTAACGCTGCACATCCCACCAGGTACGTTCGGCATTTAAACTACCCCGTAAGGTATCGGCCAGCGTGTAAACCTTTTTCGTACCCTGTGCAAAAAGCTGCGCAGTAAAACAGGCCATAAGCATTGTTAAGCAGCCAAGTGTTGTTTTTTTCATATCATTTACCGGCATAAGCCAATTTATTTTGAAAAGCAATTGCGGTGTTTCATTGGTTAATCCTGTGCTGCTATCTTGCTAGTAGGCTTCACCTCTTATGGCCTCCACCTCATCGGTAGTAATGGCCAGATGTTTTCCAAGCATGGTGCTTCCGCTGTCAGTAATCAGAAAATCATCTTCAACCCTGATGCCGCTAAAATGCCTGAACTGTTCTAATTTATCGTAATTAATGTATTCACTAAACTGGTTTTCGGCTTTCCAGCGGTCTATCAGTTCCGGAATAATGTATACACCAGGTTCTACGGTTAACACATAACCGCTTTCGAGTGCTTTGCCCAGCCTTAACGATTTTAAGCCAAACTGTGTGGTATTTTTAAGCAAATCGTCGGTGTAGCCCACGTATTGTTCGCCCAGGTCTTCCATATCGTGTACATCGAGCCCCATCATGTGACCTGTTCCGCATTGAAAAAACATCGCATGTGCACCAGCGGCTACGGCATCTTCAACGTTTCCTTTCATTAAGCCTATATCTTTGAGGCCTTGCGCCAGTGTTCTGCACGAGGTTAAATGCACATCCAGATACCTTACACCTGGCGCCAGCATATTTTTGGCATCCGTGTAGGCCTTCAATACCACATCATACACATCTTTTTGCTCGGCAGTAAACTTCTTGCCTACCGGAAAAGTACGGGTAAGATCGCCGGCATAACCCAAAGCGGTTTCCACACCCGAATCGTTTAAAACCATTTGGCCTTCCTGCAACTGGTTACCATGATAATGGTTATGCAAAATTTCGCCACGTACGGTTAAAATAACCGGATAGGCCATATTCCCGCCTGTAGCCAACGCAGCTCCTTCAATTTTTGCGGCAAGCTCGCGCTCGTACATACCCGGTCTGGCTTGCTGCATCACCATTAAATGAATATCGGCCGATAAAGCTGCTGCATGGTTTAACTCTGCTATTTCTTCAGGTCCTTTAATTGATCGTTGGGCAACAACCGCTTTAATAAAAGTTAGTGATGCCTTCTCCTTTAACTGACCGATTGGAATATTTAACCAATGGCTGAGTTTAATTTTATTTTCGGCACGGTAAGGCGGTAAGAAATGTACCTGCTGTTTTTTTTCGACTGCTTTTTGAATATAATCATCCAGTTTATCGAGTGGCTGCACTTCGGTTAAACCCGAATCGATGCTTTTTTCTTTCAGGGTTTTCTGTCTGCCCATCCAAACAATATCATCAATCCCCATTTCGTTGCCAAACAAAATGGTTTTATCGGCGTCCAGGTCGATAACCGCGCCCAGTAAAGGTTCGTTTATACCGAAATAATATAAAAAAGTACTGTCTTGCCTAAAGTGGTAGGTATTGTCTTTATAATTCATCGGGCTATCTTCATTACCCATAAAGAGTAAAATACCCGAATTTACTTTTGATTTTAATGCTGCTCTCCGTTGGAGGTAAACTTCCTTTTGAAACATATTTTTTGTTGTTAGGCAAATATCCCAAATGCAATTTTCATTCAACCAACTTAACAATTGAATGGCTAAAATATGGGCGGTATCTGCAAATTATAAGCTAGATTTTAGATGTAAAAATCACAATTAATTTCTTTTAAGCGAAAAATACCGGCAAAATCTGCACAGCAATGACAAACCAATTGTTCTGCAATAAATGAGTTCGAATGCTGGTGCTCCAAAATGACGACACAAACAATTACACGTTTTTTTGCTGATAAATAAGCCATGTTTTTACACAGCCAAAGGTAAAAGCGTATGCCAGAGTATTGGAGCACCAGCTTTTTGTTGTACGATATTACCATTAAAAATAATATAGATTTTATAATCAAAAATTTAAACCTATTTAATTAAAGTATCTATATAAACAATTCGAGCCTGTTTAAAGCCTCCCCATCTACTAAATTACTCAGGTGCTCTAAGCGGTTATCATATAAATTATAATCTTATTAACTTATTTTCTAAGTAAATGATGTTAGTTACATGAATTAAAATAACAAATAATAGCTATATACATTTGATTATAAAAACTAAATAAAAAAATAAAGCCCCGTAAACAATTATTTACAGGGCCCGAGAGTTGAGAAATTGGTATTATTTTTTAATGGTTATTCCAGTAGGTTTATCTTTATTTAGTTGAATCTGATAAGCTCCTCGCTCATTAACCTGATAATCTTTTAGGGTATAAACGGCATTATCTTTAGGCTTTGCCGATTGCGATAATCTGATCAGTGCTGCAGGTGTATAGGCATTGGCTGTATTCAGTTTGAGTTTAATCTCTCCACTCTGGTTATTGTAGGTAAGCTCATCTATCGTACCTGCATCTAGTGTAATGTAAAGGCCTGCAGCAGCAATATACACCGCCGATTTTGCAGCAGTGGTTAATTTAACGCCGATGTTAGCACCTGTTTCCTTTAAGTTACCTCCGAAGGCCAGCCAACCGAACTCAGGGTGTTTGATTACATAAGCCGAAGTATTCACCGCGTAGCCAAAAAATCCGGAACCATAATCACCAGTAATGCCATCGTTCTTTAAGGTAGAAGGATAAGCATGAAAGGCAGCTGGCGCAAAACCATCTTGTGTAATGTTCGAAATGGTACCCATTAAACCACCGTATCCGGCACGCAGCAGATAAAAATCATCCGGGTTTTTACGGTAATCCATCAGTACCGGTATGGCATTTAAGCCCGATCCGTAATGGTGGATCATGCGCTCTACACGCGTAAGTTTACCACCATACAAGAAATCCCAGTAACGGCGCGCATTACCATTGTAGGCCCAATGTGGCAAAACAGGCATGTAGGCCAGTATGGCATTTAGTGTTACATTGGCCTTATCGGCATAGCCAAAATAGTTCGACCATACGTAAACTTCTTCTTGACCTGTAGAGTCCCAAGGCATTTCACTACCAAAGGGATATTGCAATGAGCGCCAGTGGTTGGCACGCTTTTTCATTTCGTTCTCCAACCTGGTTGCCTCATCTGTTAAGCCCTCATTTTTAAGGTCGGTTAAGATGAGATAAAAGATAGTGCCTTCCATTTGTCCAAACTGTGCATAGTATGGTGCGATGTTAACCATGGCCATGCCAGTTTCGGCGGCATTGATTAGATGTTGTTTCCAACTCCCCTCTTCTACCAGTCCTGTGTAATTGCGTGCCAAACGGTACATTACCCAATGCGCAGCAGCCACATGCGGATAGTTGTAAGAACGGCCAAGGTTATCGGCTTCTTTTTTAGGCCATGCCGACCAGGTTTTAAAGTTTATGTTTTCTGCATAAGTGCCTTTAGGCAACGAATCAGGTGCATAGTAAAACAAACTCTTTTTCACCCCGTATTTCTGAGGGCCATCTTTAAGCTGTATATGCCCGAACATTACCGTATCTACAAACTGTTTCAGCTTATCTACTTCTTCTTTTTCTGGATGCACCAGTTGTTTCATCATGGCACCTAGCCACGAACCCGCACCACCCTCATCACTTAAACCTGCAATCCAGGCGCGATTATCCTGCGTTACCTGCTGTTGTTTTTCGTAATCGTAGGTAATGGCCGAAGGGCTTCTTTTAAAAATAGGATCTGGCTGATTGAACCATTGTTTGGTGGTTAAAAAGTGACCATAACTGGCAATCACCTCATTTTCCGGCTCAATTACTTTATAGTTTATGCTTTGCTCCAGGCCATCTTCGTAAACAATCGATAAACGCGCTCTTCCCCAGGTATTGGCTTTTACCGAATAGCTTTTCCAGCCATTTTTTGTTACACCTGCGGCATTTACAGTTAAGGCATTTTCGGGTTGTACGCTAAGTGATTTAATTTTTTTAGCGTAATTGATAAATAATTTAGCGTCTACATCTTTAGGTAATACATAACCTGGTACCGATATGGCTACTGGTCTTTTATTTTCAATCAGCTTGCTTTCTGTATTCTTTGCAGTACCCGATAAGATAAACTGAAGTGCATAACTTTTACTTTCGCCTGGTTTTAAAAACGCGCTGCTGGGCTTGTTCCATTGTTCGGCGCTTTTCCACTCGTTTTCGGCATAGGCTTTACTGTGCACCATCCACTCGTAAAAGCCCTCAAAAGCAATTCCACGGGGTGTGCGATCGTCGTTTAGCGGGTTGTATGCTTCGAAAGGGGTATGCCCCAGCGGAGCCACAATTAACGAAGGTGCCTGACCACTTAAGCGCGTTACCTGTAAATAGCCGGCATCCTGACCGATATAAGGATCGTAAAACACATTTTTGGCATGGGTTTGCTCCAGGGTTCTGCCTTCTAAAATGTTATCAAAAATCATCGGGATGCCCAATGCACCAATTTCTACCGTTTTACTGCTTTTGTTCTTTAGTTCGAAACGAAGCACTAATTTACCTTGCTGCATTTCCCAGCTACGGATAATTTGCAGGGGAATATCGGCAGGAAGTGTGGCAGCAAGATCGGCGGCTGAGAGTACATTTTTACCCGCAGCTATACTTTTAACCTCAGCTCTTTTGGCTGCAGTGCTATAGCTTGTCCAGGCTTCATTGCCGGCGCTACGTAGTTTCAGGTTAATATCGCCCAAATGGTACAAACCATCCGAGCTGCGCACTTTTAGGCTGTCGCTGGGTACAAAATCAAAACCTTCAACCATTTTGGGCTGTAAACCTGCTACCGTTTGCGATGCTTTAACCAGTTTGAGTTTAAACGCACCTGCATCAAACTGCGAGAAACCTTTTGCTAAACCCAGTGTGGATGGCTTTTTACCTAATGCAATCCAGGGAGACTGGGCTAAAACTACCTGAATGTGTAGTAAAGATAAGGCTAAGCAAAATATTGCTTTAAAAGCTATTACAGCAGATCTTTTTGTTGGTTTTATATTCATCATGATGAAAAAACGTATTTATGACGTTTTATCCAAAAATATAGTTAAAAAAGTAAAGCGCATACCATCTGTAGAAATAGCGCAAAATCGGTAAAGAATTGGTGCATTTATGGCAAGTTAGGTTAAGCCTGTGTTTTATTAAAGTCAGTTAGCAAACTGCACACTATCTAATGCAAAAAAACAGCGCCTTAAAGTAAATAGGGCGCTGCTTTTCGAATATAAAAGATTATAAATAACTAAATCGGCTGGCACTTCTCTTTTAGCCAGGCTGCTTCTCCGGCTGTAAGGTGTGGTTGAAGCTGATGAAACACCTTGCTATTGTATTCATTTAACCAGCGAAGCTGATCGGCCTCTAAAAGTGTTTTATTGATGATCCGGGTATCGATATAACATAAAGTAAGCGTTTCGAAACTTAGGAAATTACCAAAAGTACTGCTGCTGTGGTCAGTGCATAATACCAGGTTTTCGATCCTTACGCCATGTTGGCCCGGCCTATAAATCCCCGGCTCAATGGAGGTTACCATGCCCGGTTTAAAGGCTACATCAACATTGGCAGGGCTAATATTCTGAGGTCCTTCGTGTACGTTAAGGAAAAAGCCAATACCGTGGCCTGTGCCATGACCAAAGTTAATGGCATGTTCCCACAAAGGTTTCCGGCAAATCGAATCGATCTGGTAGCCTTTTGTGCCCTCCGGAAAAATCAGTTTCGATCCTTCTATCAATCCTTTTAATACCAAAGTATAATCATCGGCCTGCTGCGCTGAATAATTTGCCATAGGCATTACCCGGGTAATATCGGTTGTACCATATAAGTATTGCCCGCCCGAATCGACCAGAAACAGGCCATCTGGCTGTATCTCAAGGCTACTCGCCAAGCTTACACTATAATGTGGCAAAGCGCCATTGGCATTAAAGCCGGCAATGGTGTTAAAACTTAAACCGGCGAAACCAGGCTGTTCGGCCCTGAAAGTAGCCAGTTTTTCGGCTGCCGACCATTCCGTAATCTGCTCCTCTCCCAGCCTTTCTTCCATCCATTTAAAAAACCTGGTCATGGCCACCCCATCTTGCACCATAGCCTTGCGGATGTGATTAACCTCAGTTTCGTTCTTTAAACTTTTTAAGTGCGTACTTGGATTGGTACCCGAAATTACTTTAACCGTAGCAGGCAACAGTTGATACATCCCAAAACAGTTGCGTTTAAAATCTATAAAAACCGATGCATCGGGCGATAGCGCTTTTAGCGCCTCATTGATCGCAGTGTATGGATAAAGTGTTACACCTTGCTGCTTTAAAGTATCCATATCGCTTTCTGATAGCTTTTCAGCATCAATAAAGAGTTTCACCGCATCGGGCGTAATTAAAGCAAAGCTTAAGGCAACAGGATTATAATCAACATCTTTTCCCCTGATATTAAAAAGCCAGGCGATATCATCGAGCGAAGAAATTAAATGGCTATCGGCACCATTCGTTGCTAACTGTGCTTTTACCTGTGCAAGTTTTGCGGAGATGGATAAACCAGCATCTTTTTCTTCAATCAGAAACGCTTTTTCGATTGGCAAAGCAGGTCTGTTTAACCAAATGGCATTTAATAAATCAGCATTTAGGGTATTGATCTGATCTTTTTCAAAATTAGCCTGTATTTCTAAGGCCAGCGATATTGAAATGAGCTGATAATTGAAAGCAACAGTTGCATTTTCAGGCATAACTTCGGTTAACCATTCAATGTATTCGGGGGTATGTGGTACTTTTAGCTTTACCAATTCGTAACCAGAACCCAATAATTGTGTTTCGGCTTGTGTAAAATACCTCGAATCAGTCCAAAGACCGGCAAAATCTTGTGTGATCACCAAAGTTCCGGCCGAGCCTGTAAAACCGCTGGCAAATGGGATCGTTTTATAATACGCAGGCAGGTATTCACTAATATGCGGATCGGCGGCGGTAATGATATAAGCATCTATTTTTTGTTCGGCCATTAAGGTGCGTAAGGCCTGCAGTTTTTCTACAAAGGTCATGAGGAAGAAGAATTTTATCGGCCAAATTTAAATATTCTTTTTGACACAGTTTATTGAACAGCCCGCGGTTCTGTTCATTTGAGGTGCAGTTCTGATAAATTGAGTACAGTTTTATCATTGGAGATGTAGTTTTGATAAACCAGATTCAGCATCAGCGGGCTAATTGTTTTAAAAGCACAAGTTATTCGCTCCACACCACCCAAATCACTAAGACTTTCGCTAGTTATGGTAGTTATTATAAAACCAAGTGTAGTTATGATAAAACCAAGTACAGTTATGATAAAATCAAGTGCAGTTATGATAAAACAGAGTGCAGTTCTTATAAATTTAGATACGGTTTTTATCATTGTAAATTTACACACGTATAAGACCAAGGCTTGACCTTATTTTTTAACGCGTGGCACGCGTGCGCGAACAGCAGAAAAATATTTAAATATCTTGTAAAAAGTAGTATTACTAAAACGTTTTGCAAATATTAATAATACAATTTTTAACTAAAATAATAAAACGTAAAAATTAGTTAAAAACTGAAATCAAACAAAGAAACTGTTTAGTATTTGCATACATATAATAAAAATTTCTTACCATTTTAAGTAAAAATCACCTTTTAAGAGTTTTTACGTTAAAATCCAACTACCTAATGTTAAAATACGTTAATTTCCTGTAAAATAATGGATATAATTTAGGGATAACTAAACAGTTAACCAACTAAATTTTATGAAACTAAACTTTACACAAACCATCCCAAAAATTTTATTTGGAATTTTCTTCTATTTATTAATCCCCTGGCTGGCCATGGCGCAGACCAAAATCAGTGGTGTTGTACTCGACGAATCGAAGAGGCCTTTACCGGGTGCAACCATTGTTGAAAAAGGAACCAAAAATGGTACTGTTACCAATGCTGAAGGACGCTATACTTTAATGGTAAAAAGTTCAAACTCAATACTTGTAGTAAGCATGGTGGGCTATTTAGGAAAAGAAGAAGCCGCAGGTGGAAAAACCACCGTCAATTTTTCGTTGGGCGAAAATAACCAGACACTGAGCGAAGTAGTAACCATTGGTTACCAAAGCATTAGCAGAAAGAAAACAACAGCAGCTATTTCCAGTATTTCGGCAAAAGAACTGGCTAATTTACCGGCTGCCAGTTTCGATCAGTTGTTGCAGGGACGTGTTTCAGGGGTAAACGTACAGAACTTCTCTGGCGCCCCAGGTTCGGCACCAACCGTATCAGTACGTGGTAACTCACAGGTAAGCAGAGGTTACGATGAATTTAACGTAATCAACTCACCACTTTATGTGGTTGATGGTGTTCCACAGCCTACCGAATCGTATGTTGGCCCGGGTGTGGGTACCGGAAGTAACTACCTGGCTGGTTTAAACCCTGCCGATATCGAATCAATCGATATCCTTAAAGATGCTTCGGCTGCAGCCATTTACGGATCGCGGGCAGCAAACGGCGTAATTTTAATTACGACTAAAAAGGGAATCAGCGGCGAACCGAGAATCTCGATCAGCGCCTATGCCGGATTAACCGAAAGACCCAATTTGCGTGATGTTACGCTTGGAACTACAGAGCGGAGACAAAAAATGGAAGTTTTGCAAAGACAACTGAGCTATGCAGACCAGAAACAACTTCCTTACCTGTTAACCGATAGTTTAAACCCGGCCTATAATGGTAATACCGACTGGCAGGATCTCTTCTATCAAACCGGAAGAATTACCAATGGCGATTTAAACGTAAGTGGTGGTGGCGAAAACGGTATGGTTTACCGCTTTAGCGGAGGTTACTACAATGAAGAAGGGATTATTAAAGCAACCGGCTTTAAAAGATACTCGGGCAGGATTAACCTCACCACAAGAGCTTTAAAGCAAAAGCTGATGATCAATCCGATTTTTGCCTACTCGCGCTCTGACCGGGCAAGAGGAAATGGCAGCAACAGCAGTCCCATTAGTTTAGGTGCCGGCAATATGCCATCATCGCTGCTGAATCTCGATGATGACAAAAAAGAATTTTATTTAGGTGCCTATAGCGAAAACCTGGATAAGAATATCAGTAACCAGCTTACCATTAACCTCAATTTAAGCTATGAGTTTAATAAGCATTTATCAATAACCTCTCAGTCTTCTTATTTACAGAACAGTGCACGGCGCGATCTGAGTACCAGTAACCTGCTCAATAACGGACAAGGTAATTCGGCCTACAGTTATGCCGATAATGGTATTACCGCACAAACCTCTAACTTTTTAAGCTATAACAATAAGTTTGGCAAGCATTCGGTTAGTGTAATTGCCGGTCAGGATATCCTTTACAATCAGTTCCAGTATACCACTGCTTCAGGTTATAATGGCCCTTCTGATAACATACAGGTAGTAAGCGGTTTTCAGCAATCTAAAATTAGCGCCAGTTCAGATTACCAGGCTTTCGGCTTATTATCTTACTACGGACGTTTAGCTTATGATTTCGATAGCAAATACCTGTTATCTGTCTCTACCAGGGCCGATGCTTCATCCCGCTTTGGTAAAAACAATAAATGGGGCTTCTTCCCTTCAGCATCAATTGGCTGGCTACTTACTGAAGAAAGTTTTATGAAAAACTGGACCAGAAACCCTTTCACCATGGCCAAAATCAGGGCCAGTATTGGTAATTCAGGTAATGACCCCAAAAGAAACTACCTGCAATACAACTTGTACCAGGTTAACAACGGTGGCTTTGACGGTAACGGCGGCGCAACATCGTACAACGGTGTAACGGCCATTACTCCCAATTTATATGATGGTGTGGCCCAAAGCAGCCTGAGCTGGGAAAAATCGATGCAATGGAACATTGGTACCGACCTTGAAATTAAAAACGGTAAATATGGTTTAACCTTCGATGTGTACAACAAAGAATCTTCATTGCAGCTATTTAGCTTAAACTTACCATTAACCACAGGTTACGACCTGGCCTTAACCAACGCTATTGGTGTTAGAAACTCGGGAGCAGAAATCTCCGTAATGGCCAACCCTTTCTCTGGTGCATTTAAATGGAATACCCGCTTAAACGTTTCTTATAACAAAAACGAGATCATGAACCTGCCAAATGGCGGAAGAGACCTGGTATTAAGCGGCGACAGGTTTGATAAATCGCACATCCTATCGGTTGGAAGTCCAATCAATGCTTTTTACCTGTACAGAACCAATGGTGTTTTCTCTAAAACCAGCGATATTCCTGTTAATCCTTACACAGGCGAATTATACCGCAACAGCAATGGTACTTACCAGCAGGGCGATTTTTACCTGGCTGATTTAGATGGTGACGGATTTATTGATATTTTCAATGACGGTATTAATCCGGATAAAGTGCCAATCGGCGATCCAAACCCTAAATTTACCGGCGGCTGGACCAACAACTTTACCTATAAAAACTTTAGCCTTGGTGTTTTTGCGACCTTTACTTTTGATCGTGATGTGCTAAATTTATTCGAATCTGATCGTTTTTCTAACTCTACTGATGGTAATGCGATCAACAATTTCGCGAGTTTCTCTACACCGGATTTAAGCAAAATCAACATCTGGAAAACAGCAGGCGACGCAGCCGATTACGCCAAATATGATTTAGGAACGTACCGTTACTATTATACCGGTGCACAAACTTTCTTCTTGGAAAAAGGTGGATACTTCAGAATAAAGAGTGTTAACCTGGCTTACGATCTGCCGGCAAGCACGTTAAAAAGGTTGGGAGTAGGAAAATTCAGGGTATTTGCTATTGCCGATAACCTGTTTATGTTCCAGCAATCAAAACGTTTGCCAGATGCCGAAGCGGTAAACCCTTACGGCGAATATAACGGAGGAGGTTACCCGATTCCGAAAAAATATACGCTAGGTGTCGAAGTTCAATTTTAATAAGAAAGCCATGAGAAATACATATAAAAAATTAAGCATGATTGGGTTGGCGCTGGTAGTAATC
The DNA here is from genome assembly GCA_965284455.1 of Sphingobacteriaceae bacterium. Taxonomy (GTDB): domain Bacteria; phylum Bacteroidota; class Bacteroidia; order Sphingobacteriales; family Sphingobacteriaceae; genus Pedobacter. Next base: position 690,215 of record OZ260086.1, on the reverse strand, counting down.
AGTTTGGCCTCTTGCAAAAAACTGCTTGAGCAGGAACCTAAAAACTCAACATATTTAGAAGTGTACTGGAAATCGGGTAAGGATGCCCGTAATGCAATTGCTGGTAACTACGCCCTTTTACGCAATGCCTGCACCAACAAAGAAAACAGGTATTACATGTACGGCGATGCCATAGCCAAAAATTATTTTACCATTCAGTATAATGGTGATGGTTTGGAAGGGATACAAAACGGAGATTTTACTTTTCAGTACAACCTGAACTCCCTGGCCAATTACACGCTATATTACAAAACCATAGCCATGTCGAACATTGTGATCGCCAATGTAACAAAAATGACCAACGATCAGCTTAAGGATGTGGAAGACCCGCAAACCTTTAAGAATAACATTATTGGTCAGGCGCTGTTCATCAGGGCATTAAGCTATTTTATGATGGTAAGGGTTTGGGGCGATGTGCCTTTGGTAACAACGGCTTATGATGATCCGATTACAGCACCTCAGCTTCCGCGAACCAATAAAATTGCGATAATGAAGCAGATCGAAAACGATTGCCACAGTGCTGCAAACATGTTGAGCTGGACCTACGATAACGCCGGCGATGCCAAAGTAACAGCTAACCGCGGCTCTGTTTATGCTTTATTAGCACACCTTTACCTTTGGAGAGCTACCATGGCCGATGTGAGCACAGATGTGGCTAATCCTGCTGATGTTAACAGTGCTGATACCACCATTAACACCTTAATTGCCCGTGGTGGTTATACCCAAACCGATACGACCAATTACAACAGTACTTTTATCGGCCGTTCGCCCGAAGGTATTTTTGAGCTGAACATGAGCGAAAATACTTTAGAAGGTTCGTCAAGTAACATCGGTACCCGTTTCCTCAACACCAGCTACATCAATTACTACAACAATACGCCGCGGTTTTATGTAGTTCCGCGCTACCTTACCGATCAGTATGGTTCGGGCACAGTAACCGATATCCGTTACCGCAAAAACTTCGATCTGGTTACCCCCGATAAACCGTTATGTATCAAATACAGCAATGTAATTTACCGTAACCCGGGTCAGAAATTAGATGCTTATCTGAGCAATAACATGATTATTTTCAGGCTTAGCGACCTTAAATTACTTAAAGCAGAAATTGCGCTTTATAAAGGCGATGCTGCAACAGCCACTACCATTATTAACGATTTCAGAACCAAGTACGATCGGGTTCCTAAAAAAGTGGCTGCTGGTTTATCGGTAAGCGCCGTTATGGACGAGTATATTAAAGAGCGTGGTAAGGAAATGTTTTTGGAAGGACACTTGTTTTACGATTTGTTAAGAACGCGCAGATATGGAAACATAGTAGATTGGTTACCAGTTGAAAGGTTTAGACGCGAAGGTTTTTACTGGCCTGTAGATCCCGCATTATTCAGAGAAAACCCGAACCTTAAACAAACTACTTACTGGTTAGGAAAAGTTTAAGCAAAATTCAAAAGACAGAATCATGAGAAATTATATAACAATATGCGTTTTACTTGTAATAACAGTTTTTGCTGCCTGCAAAAAAGATGATTACAAAAATGACGGCGGGGTAAGTAACGCTTATGTGGATATGACCACCTACGATTACCTCAAATCTAATCCCAAATTCGATTCGCTGGTAAAGGTAATAGACAAGGCTGGCTTAAAGGATGCGATTAATGGCGATATCACCTTGTTTGCAACCACCAATTACGGTGTTGTAGATTATGTTGCGGCTAAGAAAAACCAGATTGCCATTCAAACCGGTAACGAGAACTTTAACTTCGGTATAAAAGACATCCCGTCTAAAGAGCTAAGCGACTCGCTAAAAACTTACATGTTTGCCGGAAAAATTAACCGCGATCAGATTACCCTGGCAGGTAAACTGTACAACAGTGTGCTTGGTCCGATTACCAATGTGCAGTACATGATCAAATTCAGAAGAAGTTTCGATTACAGCGCTTATGTAAGTTATGTAGATTATGTAACCTATACCAAAGTAATAGGCACCCGCGATGATAAAGAACTTGATCAGAATGCCATACCGGATGAATTAAAGGATAAAGGGGTTGATTGCCAAACCTCGGGCATTATTACCCGAACGGGGATTGTACATGTTTTAAACGGAAACCACAGGTTGTTTTTTAACGCTCAGCCATTAGGAAATTAATTTAATTAATTATTTACCCAATCTGAAACATACAGGAGGGTAAAATTTATTAAATACTAATATTTAGATAATGAAAATGAAATACATTTTAGGCTTTATGATGCTGGTAAGCATTGTAGCCTGTAAAAAAATAGAAAAGGGTTTCCAAAGTGATACTATCCGTTACAAGGACAATAACCTTTTCGCCAAACGGGGATTGATTCTTTATCAATCAGACCGGATTAATGCCGATGGTTCTACCCCACCCTATACGTTTAAAATGCTCAACCTGCGGAAGGAAGATGGCAGTCCGGCACCTGCAGAGTTTACCACAACTTACGATATTGTGGTATTCAAGAGTGGAATGTCGTTCGATGCCGCAACTGATACAACCGTTGCACTCTTAAACAAGAAAAGGGAAACGCAGAAAAGACTACCCATGTATTTTAACGAAAGCAGTGGTCAGTTAACCTTTAACAAAGCATCGGCAAACCTGCCTTTAGGTAAATATGTATTCGATGTAGAAATGAACAATGTTACCGGCACCAAACTCTACCCTAAGCTGGCTACCATTAACGTGGTAGACCCATCGGCCGAAGATTTGTTTGTGATTACCGATAACGTAGCAAACGCATTTAACGATGCCACAGGAGCTGCAACACCAATGCGAAATCCTACCATTACCTGTACCAAAATCTCGAACAACGGTGCCAGAGCAATTTTGAAAATGGTGGATAAAAACGGTAGAACCTTTAATCCTAAGGCAGGTGAAATTATTGCAAGGGGCGACAGGCCTATTTTCGAAAACTACGCCAAGTTTAACCCGGTAATTAAAACCGACACCGCGATGATCTGCGATTTCGAAGTAGCACCATTTCCGTTAACCAAATATGTAACACCAACAACCGACTGGGGATTTTTAATGTATTACCGGATTCCAAGTCAGTTTGTTACGGTTGATAATTTCCCAGCTTCATTGGGCACGTTCTCGGTAAACCCACGCTGGTCGTGGCAACTAAAATTAGAAGGTACCTACGTTATCCAGGTAAAATTTTCGGATGTTACCAAAAAGTAGAAATAGTTAGTTAATTTTATTAGTAGAAAAGGGCAATCACCGGATGGTATTGCCCTTTTTTATTGGGAATATATTTCTGCACAGCCAGTAATACCGGATAGACTGCAATGGAGGAAGCACCTGCATTTACCGTATATTTGCACTGAATTTTATGCAAATGAAAAGAATATTTTTAGCTGTCCTTATCCTATCCTGTTTAAATACCAGTGCCCAGATGATCAGAAAACGAACCACGCTTTTAATGGGCGGCCGCTTCGATATTACCATTTCTGCTCACGATTCCCTTTCGGCCGAAAACAATATCGATACCGTTATTGCAGAGATAAGCCGGATAGAAAATCTGATTTCAGATTGGAAAAGCACTTCTCAGGTTTCGGCAGTAAACCAGAATGCCGGCATTGCACCTGTAAAAGTAGATGCTGAAGTATTTGCCTTAACCGAGCGTGCCCTTGCACTTTCTAAGGTTACCGGAGGGGCTTTCGATGTTAGTTTCGCAGCTATGGATCGCATCTGGAAGTTTGATGGCTCTATGACCAAAATGCCTTCGCCCGAAGCGATTAAGCGATCGGTAGCAAAAGTAGGCTACCAGAACATCATCCTAAATAAACAAAACTCAACCATTTTTTTAAGGTTAAAAGGAATGAAAATAGGTTTCGGTGCTTTGGGAGAAGGTTATGCTGCAGATAGGTGCCGTGAGATGATGCTGGCCAAAGGCATAAAAGCTGGCATTGTAAATGCATCGGGCGATATGAGCACCTGGGGCAAACAGCCCAATGGCGACGACTGGAGCATTGGCATTACCAACCCAATGAAAGAAGATGCTTTACTGGCTGTAATTCCGCTTAAAAAAAATGCGGTGGTAACCTCGGGTAGTTACCGCAAATTTGTAGTTTTTAAGGGCAAAAGATACGCCCACATTATTAATCCGGCTACTGGTTATCCGGCTACAGGCTTAATTAGCGTAACGGTATTTGGACCAAGTGCCGAAATGGCCAATGGTTTAAGTACATCGACTATGGTTTTAGGGAAAATTGCAGGGCCCAGGCTAATCAAAAAATACCCGCAATACAGTTACATCATCATTACCGATAAAGGCGAAATATTAACCTCCAAGGATATTAACTTACCAGGCCATGCAATTGGCAGGTAAGCAAAGTAATTGAAACAATCTTTTACTAAATAAAAAACCTCACAGGATTTAAAATCCTGCGAGGTTGAATTACCTAATAACAATCTGTTAACACCTGGTTTCGCGATTGATAAAATGATAATGGATGCCCGGTTTTTTCCCGGCATATTTCTTCCAGTATCTGCACAATATCTTTTTGCATGGCCAGCGATCCGCAGATCATTACCACAGCTGATTGTGTGAGGCTTTCGGCTACAAAATTGGCTTCGACACGAATCAGGTCAATTACATACTGCTTTTCACCTTCGCGCGAAAAAGCAATTTTAAATTCACTCACCTTCGCGTCAGACTTCATTTCTGCCAGAAACTGCCGAAAGGGCTCGAAAGAAGAATTTTCCCTGAAACCACAAAACAAGTAACAAGGTACTTTAGCAGCATTCTGGTTAATCATTCCTAAAAACGGGGCAATACCTGTACCATTCGAGATCATAATCACCTTACCCGCCTTTGCAGGGAAATGAAAATGTGGATTTTTAACCACTTTAGCTTTCAAAACAGATTCAGGCTTAAGGTTATGTAAAAGGCCAGATCCTAAACCCTCGGGATGCAAACGCACACTCAGTTGTATGGCATCATCTACCACCCCTATTGAGTACAGTCGTTCGCGGTGATCGTTTGCAGGATAAATAGCCAGTAAATCGCCCGATTTTGCTTTCAGTTTACCAACAGCACTCAACTTAACCTGAAAAACACCTTCTTTTTTAGCCTGGCCTGTATTCGATTGAACGATGAAATCTTTTAACTTTTTAGGCTTCATTGCTTTTTGAGCGGAGAATCCATTTACTTCAATCCCACTCTTTTGCGACCATCCTTCTTCCCACAACAATAAATCGTGCGGCGATTTATCGTTTACGGTATGAATATCGATTAGTGGAATAGCCCAATCTGTTTTAGAAAGACTGTTGTGCACATCAAAGGCGAATTTGCAAAAATCGGGGTATGCTTTAGATCCAAATCCCAACACAGTATAATGAAGGGCCTGCGTTTGTGGCGTATCCATTATCTTTTGTAAAAACCGGCTCCCGTTTGAAGGTGCATCGCCCAGTCCATACGTAGAAGTAAAAATAACCAGCTGCTCTGCTTTAGGGAAAACCGTATAGTTGTTCAGGGTAGTGATGTACGAGATTTTTCCCTGCTTAAGCAACCGTTTATGGAGGGCAGCGGCATAGCCCTGCGTGCTGCCATTTTCTGATCCGGTTAAAATAATATAGGTAGCCTCTGCAGCCTTGTATTTGTTTTTACTGCGTTTCGATATGCGTTTTAAAGTAATGGCAAAACCCGAGTAGATAAAAAATAAAATCCCGATCGATGATATGCCCAACACTACCGCCCAAACTACGTTGGTTCTGCCTGTGTGGATATCGAGACTTAAGTTACTAAGCAATAAAGCGAAAGGATATTTGTTTTCGGCCAACAGCTCGCCAGTAAGCTGGTTAACCGCAATTTCGCGGTCTTTAAGCGTAAGGATAAAATAATCCTCTACATCTTCTGAAAAAGGAAATTCGATGGACTGTACTTCGGCCAGGCTGATATTTTTGAAAACTGTAAAATCTTTCAGGCTTTTTACTGGTGTAGCTTTAAGATGATCGGGGTTAACATCGACACTGGTTTTAACTGTTTTTAAAATCCCCAGTGTATTAAGCGAGAGGTAAGTGCCGCTGATGGCAATAATCAGGATTGGGATGAGTAAAATACGGCCTAAAATGACATGGTAATACTGCGAAAAACCATCCTTTTGTATTTTGGCAAAAAAATGCCTGATGCCCCTTTGTCTTTGGATGGCAAGCAAAATACCCGAAATAGCTATGAGTGACAGTAAAAATGCAGTTAAGCCAATAAAAAAACGACCGGTTTCGTGCAGGAAAAGTGAACGGTGCAAAGTGGTTACCCACTGAAAAAATTCGTTCTTTTTACCGGGTTTGCCTAAAATCGTACCCGTTTTAGGATCGATATATGCTTTTACATCATCACCATTGTTATCAATAGCCTGCAACAACACAAATTGACCATTCTCTACGGTAATGCTTGTAATTTCGCTGTATTTGGTTTTAAGAATGGGGACAACCGTGGCAACATCGGTGTTTTGGAGCTTAGCTACTCCATAAGGTTTCATTTTTTGGCTGATAGGCTCAGCAGAAAGGATAATGCCGGTAACGGAAGCAATCAATAGAAAAATAAAAGAAGATACAGCCAGGGTTAAGTGGCTGTATCTCCAAACAGTAGTAGTCATAGTTTTAACTGAATTTTAATTCGCGCTAAAACGTACGTATCTGATAAATCCTGTACCATCGGTCTTTGCAGAAAGTGCCTCTGTAGTTAATGGGATTTCGAGATCTTTAACGAAATATTCTTTGTCTTCAACCGCAGTTTCGAAACGTAGTTTGTAGCCGGCATTGATTTTAGCTTTTTCGATTTCGATAACAGAAACACCGCGGTCGCCACCTGTTAAGGATGCTCCGGTAACCGCACTGATATTGGTTGGTTTCTGGGCGTAAAATTTATGCCACTCTTTTAAACTGTTGTACCATTTTTTATCAGAACCCAGCACATAAAGGGTTTTGTTGTATTGTCCTTTGGCATCAACCAGCGAAATAACGATGTAAGCACCTTCGCCCATATAGCTCTTCATCTGGATCATGCATTTGTATTTCGCAGCAGCTTGTGCATTGGCTTGTGTTGGTTTAAAAAATGCAAGCGCACAAAAAAGTAGTGTTATTTTAATTAAGTTGTTCATCTTCTATTTTAAAAAGCTAAGTGATACATTTCCTTTGGTTAATGATTCATTCTCACTTGCCAGGTCAAAAGTACTCTCGTCGAAACTGGTTTTGGCTTCTTTTTTAGCACCGATGGTTAAAAGGTATTTCAGCATCACATCGTCTTTCGAGATCATTGCAGCTTTATGTAAAGGGGTTATGCCTTCTTTGTTTGGGCTGTTTACGTCAATTTTGAAATCCTGCACACGTTTAACCAAACTTAAATCACCTTTGGCAACGGCTAAATGGTACAATGTATTGCCGTTTTTCTGTGCTGCAGCCAGGTCGAAACCTTTGGCTTGCAATAATTTAAGTTTACCTTCAAATTCTTCAGCTTTAGAAGGTCCGCCGGCATTAAAACCACGGCTTGCTTCTGCACTGCTGTACGATTGGATTAAATAATAAGCCAGGTTATTGCCGTCCTTATCAGTTATTTTTAAATCGGCACCTTTAGTAAGCAAATAAGCTACCACTGCAGGCGAGTTACTGTTAACCGCCATAGCCAATGCACTCAGGCCTTTGGTATTTACCTGGTTAATGTTTTTCACTTTTGGTAACAGTAAAGCCAGCACCGCTGTATCGCGGTTAGTGGCAGCAGCATACATTAAAGGTGTGTTACCATCGTTATCAGCTTTGTTTACATCAACGCCAGCTGTAATGAAATGGGCAATAATATCGTTTTGTTTGGGTTTACGAACCAGGGCATGCAATACGCTGCGGCCTTCTTTATTGGTATTGGTTGGCTTAATTTTCAAGCTCTCCAGGTATTGGTAAACTTCAATACCGTTGCTGCCCCTTCGGCTGCCCTCGCTTGCCGTTATTAAGGCCAACTGATCAACCGGGATGCCTTTTGCCAGTAAAGCTTTAAGCACTTCGATATTACCACTTCTGGCTACGTAACCGAAAGCATTTAAACCATCTACATCGGTACTTTTTAAATCAAGTCCTTTACCTACGAAATAATCGGTGAGTTTAAAATCCTTATCGCTGCCAATAGCTAAAAGTAAAGCATTTGCTCCGCTACCGTTTACATCGGTTTTTAAATTGGCACCATTGGCTAAAAGTAAGTCGTAAATTTTGGTATTTTGCTGACCAGATCCGGCGGCAAAAGTTAATGCAGTAACCCCATGGCTATCTTTTAAGCCAACATTAATGCCTTTTGATAACAGGTAACTTAATATTTCGTCGTTCCCTCTGTTTGCTGCCCAATGTAAATAAGTACGGCCATCGTGCGTAAGTTTGGTTACTTCGTTTCCAGGCTGAACCAATAAAAATTTGATGGTTTCGTTAGGTGCATCGGCGTTAATGGCCATCACTACCGGATCGAAGCTCGAACCATTTAACTGGGCAGGGTTTGCTCCCTTTTCGATTTCGGCTTTAACACTGTTTACATCTGGTTTGCCTTGCCAAAAAGCCTGATCGAGCAAGCTGTTTTTTTGTGCCTGTGCAGAAACACACCAGAACAAAGTTAGGGCTAGTACTAGTTTTTTCATTGTTTGGGATATACTGATAAGATATAAGCCTCAAAACTAACAAGAATTAGTCTAAATAAAAACCAAAGTAGTGATTTATTTACAGAAAATCGGCAAATTTTGAAGGAATGAATTAGCGAATGATAGAACTAGTGCATGATCGAATGGCTTTAAATTCCAACCTTCAAACATTCCAACCCTCCAACTTTAAACCTTCAATCATCAATCACCTTTAAGCATACCGGTCGGCGGTGCGTGTTTTTACTACGTGATAATGACCAGAAACTTTAAAGTGGCGAACTTTGAATACAAGTTCAGTTTCACGTGTGGCTAAAGCATGAATACCTGGTGTAAAACGTTGCTTAAAGCGATCGGGGCAGGTATCTTTATGGCAAACCACTTCGTAATTTTTTTCGTTCTCTACAATAACTTCCTGCACATACTCGGGCCATTGTTTTTTAATCAGTTTGGGCAGCCAGCTAAACTGTTGCATGCCAATCAGTTCTCCCATCCCATTAACGGCATCTTCTGGCATCTGCTCGCCGGCAATCTGTTTCCAGTCGTCGTTTTCATCCAGATCGATAATACCAACCACATCACTGCCCGAAAGCACCAACCAGGGGTCGTTCATGTTTACGCGCATCAGCTGATAAGCGGTATTGGCTAAAAATTCGTGTTCAAATGAGTAAGAGAGCTCAATCATATTTTTTTGTTTCAGTTTTTTATTGGCAGGTTATTCAGCCGCATCAATGTTTCTATGGTACCCGAAAAGCGTTTCATGGATATCGGTTTACCCAGGTAACATTCAAAATCCGAGTTAGTTTCCTTTACATCGTGCTCGAGGTTGGAAGAAGCATAAATAATAAACCTTGCTTTCGACCTCAGGTGCGCTGAAAGTTCAGTCCCCTGCATCCCATCCATATCAATATCTAAAAAAAGGAAATCAACTTTATCGCCGGCGCTTATGCTTTCCAGGGCATCAATCGGGTTGTTAAAATTATTGGTTACTCTTAAAAAGCGGGTGTCGTTAATGTAATCCGTCAACACATCAATAGCATGTTGCTCATCATCAACAATCGCACAAGTGTAATACATATGAATAAGTTAAGATAGACAATACAAATCTTGTTAATGTCTGTCTAATTTACAACACTTGTAGCAAAAAAGGGTAAAATTACGGTAAGCAACCGTATCTTAAAAGCCAGGCCACAACACCCGTAAGTTGTAAGCGCTTATTCTAAAACAAAGTTAAAACAGTACAAAAGAACATTTAGCCACTTACCTAATAAGATACGTGGCTAAATATTTTAAAGTTTAATTTTCACGAAATACAGGCGATTGCGATCTACTGCATTGGTTAAAGGTAAAATTTTCTGTGCAAATCCGCTTGCGCCATTGTCTACCACACCGAAATCATCGTCGTTCGATATCACCAGGATATTACCAGGAAGTAATGCCAGGCCTTCGGCTTTATCGTGCGGATATACTTTTGGCAAATCTTTCAACAAATCTAAAACCAACGTTTTGGCTACAGGTACAACACCTGCTCCATTCAAACCTGCAGCGTTGTTAAGCTCTTCGACAGTTTTTCCGCCATAAAGCTTGCCTGTAGCGCCATCAGCTGCGTCTGAAATATCGGTTGCACCACTGATATCGATTTTAAACACTTTTTTAAAGGCCGCCGGATTAGTTGCCGCACCTCCAAAAAGCCCGTCGCGCTCTATAGTTAGGAATGTAGTACTATTTACTGCAACAATATCACTTACACCGGTTAAGGATACATTATCCATCAAATAGGCATATTGTTTGGTTGCTCCGCTTGCAATATCGAAAGTTAAAATCCGCAACACTACCGAATTTGCCGTGGCTGCTTTAGAGGGATTGTACATCGGCGACTGCATCATGCCTACCAAAGTTTTGCCATCAGGAGTAATGGCTAGTCCTTCCATCCCGCGGTTTGCCCTTCGGTTAGCAAATACAGCCGGAATTTTACGGCCACCGGTCCCGGTTCCAAAGGGGTTAATACGCTCGATGGTTTTACCTGAAGCATCGAAGTGGGCAATATGTGGTCCGTATTCATCACTAATCCAAAATGAACCATCAGCAGCCCTTACTAAACCTTCGGAGTCAATTCCATCTGCACTCGGTGCAATTACCTGTCCATTTAAATCGTAGGCAGTCTCGCCCGAAGCGCCCATACCTGCAGGGTTTGGAAGGCCGTTGAGTTTGCCACCCGCAGCATTTTTCAATTCGATTACCTGTTCCAATACCAGTTTACCATCTTTAAGCCTGAATTTACCTATCTGTGGATCAAAATCAGGCTTACCGATAATGATAGAATTGGCCAGTTGTCCGGCAACGTTCGATCCCCTATCGGTAAGCATGTAAAAAACATCGGGTGCATTTGGGTCGGTGGCAACAGCCGAACCAAAACCTCCATTATACACTTTTACACCAGCTGCCGTGGTAAATAAAACCGAAGGATCTGAAACTTCGGCCACATCGGGATAGCTGATCTCTGTGGCAGATTCTTCATGATTCTTTTTGCAGCCTACCATACCGATGGCTGCTGCTGTAAATAGGACAAGTAATTCTTTTTTCATTTAATCGTTTGTTTAAAAACAAATGAACCAAGTGAATATGAAACTACTGTTAAGCCTGCAACAAGAATCTAATTTTGGCCAGAACTGCTTATTTAATATGTTCGGTTATAAAATTGCAAACCACACTGGCTGGCAAAAACAAAGCTGCCGTTCTGCTAAAGCGGGCAATATTTAGTCCACAAAAATTGCCTTTAATATCAAATACCGGGCTGCCGTTTAAATCGGGAGTGACTGCCAGATCGTGTGCGTACACTGTGCTAAATCCATCGCGTCGTGCCGATTTACCACCAGCAAACTTTTCGGCAGGATGGTTTGAACTGCCCTGCCCTATTCCGGCCAGCTTTACGGTTTTAGCGAAAGGTTTCCCCTCCCTTGTCCAGTTGAGTGTAATTTCATCATCGGGCCAGTATTTTGCCATAAAAGGCATAAAATCTGCCGATTTAGCAATCGCCTGTCCATCTATGCTTACCAGTTCATCGCCCATTTTTAATCCACATAGTTCGGCGGGGCTTGCGGCTTTAATAAGCGAAAACACCACCGGACTGGTATTATAAGCTACCATTGCCCCAAAATAAGGCATAGCTGATACTTTCGGCAAGTTTAGTGCTGTGCTGCTCCAAACACTCTGCAAATAGGTTGCATCGTACTTTGCTGTAAACAGCAATTGCCCGACAGGGTTTTCGTTGATTAACGGTTTTATCGCTTTCAGATCAATCCCACCCTGAATGGCTTCATTCACGTCCAGCAATATCAAATCGTTCTCTTTATCGCGGGCAATTACCGACAGATTAAGCGTTTTACCCTTAAATTTTAGACCAATGGCTTCACCAATCATGCTGTTTTTGGTAACCAATACCTGTTTGTGCGTTCCCGAAACATCTGTTAGGTTAAAAAGTGTAGCACCAATCGTTTTCATTTCGCCATTTAACCTGCTGCTGACCTCAAAACTGGTATTTTTAAATTTTGGACTAAACTTTACTTTACCGAAATCAATCTGACCACTTTCGGTGTCTTTTTTAATCTGCCCTGCGAGGTTATCGGCATTAAATAAATCGGTTTGATCGGGGAACGCTGTATAAATTTTCTCCTGTTGCAAAGCCGACCAATATTTACGGTACAAATTGACAGGAATTTCGAAGTTCATGTCTTCAGTTACATCAATGGCACTGTGTAAACCAATTACCCGCCCTAAATAATCGAACAAGGGGCCGCCTGAATCGCCGGGTTCCATTTTACAGGTTGACTGAATGAAACCATAGGTATTTTTCACCTCGGCAATCTTCCCCAGTCTTAAAGTGGGCAATTTCTGGTTTAAACTTTCCGGATAGGCAATGCTGAGGCACATTTCATTTTTAACAAGGCTTTGCGAATAGCCCATTTCGGCGTAAGGCCAGTTGCCTTTGGTTAAAATCTTCATCATGGCCACATCGGGTGTACCCGGAGTTTCTTTCACTTCAATTTTGCCCATAGCTTCGGCAACGGCTTCGCGGCCATCGGTAAAAAAAACTTTGTAATTACGGCCGGGTTGTACGGTATGTGCAGCCGTTAAAATATACCCATCGGCACTTACCACTACACCACTAAACTGTGCAGAGGTACGTTCGTTACGCGTAGTATCAAAGCCCCACATCCTGACGCTTGCGGGATAAGCCTTTTTAACTGCAGTAGAGATGATGCTTTCTACCTTTTGTTGAGCAAAAACATTTGTAGAAAACAGCAACACGCATAAGGCCAGCAGCCTAAAATATCTCCTCATATAATATGTTAGTTTTTATTGTTCTTTAAAAAAAGAGGCCATCCAACTTGCGGACAGCCTCTGAGCGTTATAAAATAGGTGGACGATTAATTCTTAAATATTTCGGCCAGTTTTTTATTTAAAGGTTCGCCCCTTAAACCATTGCCGATAATTGTTCCATCACGATCAACCAGGAAACTGGCAGGCACAGCCCTAACACCGTACAAACGACCTACTTCGTTGTTCCAGCCTTTTAAATCGGAAACATGCAACCAGGGCAAACCATCTGTTTCAATGGCTTTTAACCAGTTTTCTTTCACATTATCCAACGAAACCGATAAAATCTGGAAGCCCTTATCTTTATACAGGTTATACTCTTTAACCAGATTAGGGTTCTCGGCACGGCAAGGACTGCACCAACTTGCCCAAAACTCTACCAATACTACTTTACCCTTTAAACTTTCTAAAGAGACTGGTTTTCCCAGCACATCGTTCTGTGTAAACAAAGGTGCTTTGGCTCCAATAGCCGTTATGCCATTGGCTGCTATGCGTTGCGCAAGTTCTTTTCCCAGATCGGTAGCACGCAATTCTTTACTTAAGGCATTGAATACAGGTCCTACTTTCTTTACATCTACTTTTGCCCCTGCCGACTCAGATAAAGCCACTAAACCAAAAAATGAATTGGGATGGTCTTTTGCAAACTGAAACTGTTTCTCCTCGCGGGCTTTGATGTTGTTGCGGTAACGGGTGTCAACCGCTTTCATATAAGCCGGATCTTTTTGCTGCTCGGGTGTGCCGCTATTGAAATCGGCATTTACTGCTTTGGTTAAAGCCATAATGGTACCGCCAATGGTTTTGTTGTAAGCAGCATATTCGTTATATACTTTCGAACCGGTAAAGCTTGCATTATCTAACGAATCTTTTGAGCTGATTAAAACCTGCTCTTTACCAAAGTAGAAATAGATTACATCGCCCGTGTATACTGCGCGTTGTTTGCCTCCACCGGTATGATCGAGTGCCATACGGGCATAAGCTATACCAGAAACATGACCGGTAAAGCGGAAAGTTCCGTTTACCACTACAGTCGAATCTTCATGGCCCACGCCGTTGTCCATATAATCGATGTAAGCTTTTGCCGGGGCATTCAGGTTGCCTATTTTGCCGGAAAGGCTAAAGTTTGGTGTTTGTGCCCAGGTTAAAACCGGGAATAATAAGGCCAGTGCGGCTAATTTTATGATTTTCATTTGTTCGTTCTTTATGGTTAAAATTTCTATGCCCGAGCTTTTTAAAAGCCGCGCATAGAATGAGGTTATTTTCTGATTGCGATGTCAACAGGAGCACCTGGAATGCCTTCGATCTTTTTAATGAATACGCCGTTCATTCCGGTAGCTATGTTTAGAAAGGAAACGGTCTCTTCTGTTCCTACCATCAACGTTTCTTCGTCTTCGCTAAGTTTTAGCATGGAAATCGTTTTCCCGGTAAAGCTTGTGGCGAGTTCTCTGAGTTCTTCATTTACAGGATTGTACCGGTAAACTTTACTGCCATTGGCAATATAGATTACCCCATTTTTAGCACCGCTCCATCTTGTATTTTCGTTGATCAACTCCTGACGCACAAAAAGGCGTTTATGCTGAGGGGTAAAAGTAAACGGACCATTAAACTGAACATTAAACTTAAGCTCGTAAATCTTTCCGTCGGTTCCCTTGCAAAAGGCAAAACAATCTGCGTTATTGAGCTGCTCTAAATGGACAAGATCCATACCTACATTGGTAGGATCGAAAGCAGTTGTTGTGCTAACCGAGTATTGGGTACCAAAATAAACAGGCGCTCCGTATAGATTGATTCGGACAAATTGTTTCCTGTTCCGGTCGAAACCAATAAAATAAGTGGCTGACTGCGTAAAGCTCATTACAAAGGAGGAAGCCAATTCATAATCGCCATCAGCAGGTAAACCAAACATGCCATATGTAGCAGCCTGGTCCCAGGTACTGGTGGTGCCTCCGTAAAATTTGCCGTTTACCACGCCCATCATTACCCCCTGAGGGTGTGATATCAGGGAGCCCACCTCAAGATTATCAGGTGTGGTAAAAAAGTTATTCTTAAGTGTATTGGGGTATTTCGGATCTTCCTGCATAGTATTTGGCTCCAGCCTGATGCCGCCGTTCTTTGTAATAATCCAATAGCCCAATAGGGTACCTCCGGTAAATGTATTTCTAAGCAGAAATAGATTTGTAGGGTTTGGAGGCAGATCCTTGCCTTGCATGGCCCTGTATAAACGTGCCTGTACACTGCCGTCTGGTTTTACAAATGAAAACTGCGTTGTTCCATTTTCTATACTCAACACTGTTGTACCGCTCGCAAATTCGGTCCCGCCATCTATGTAAAACTTATGGAAATATTTCATTCCATTGGCTTTGTTGAATACGGTTAAGCGGGCAGCATATCTTTTAGCCTGCAAACCAAATATGATTTTTAATGCGGGCCCTTTATAAAGCACATCGTTTCCTTCAATTACACTGATTCGCCATTCAAGGTCTACATTGGCAGCATCGGTACCTTCTATTTTAGGTTTGATGATCAGACTATCGCCCACACTTGCTGTATAAACAGAATCGAGATTAATCACCTTAGGCTCGACAGGCATATTGATATCGTAATTACCCAGGTCTTTATGACATGCGGCAATAGATACCACTGCTATAATTAGCAATATTATTTTTTTAATATCCATGTTCTTATATTTAAATAACCTCATTGCCGTTTTCATCTATAAAATAGTATTTACCGTTTTGCATATTTTTCCGTAAAAGTGTTTTTTTGGCCGGATTTTTTTTGTTGTAGAAATAGTATCTATCTGTATTGCCAGCAGTTACCTCTTCAATCACATATCCTTTTGCTTCATTTTTGGTAACCCAATTAAAAGGATTGTTTAACATCGTGGTTAACAGGCCTATATAATAGAGGTTTTTTGGTGCATCCAAACCGTCGGTTGAGAGTGAGGTTTGTCCGGTTACCAGAATGAACAATTCATGTTTGGTTCTCGAATAAGGGGGAAGCGGCCAGGTATCCCACCAACCTGGTTTTTCCAGTTTGGCCGAGAATACGACTTTTGCCCTAATGAGGTAAGGATTTTCGATGCCCAGATCGGGTGTACCAGTTAATTTGATCAATATCGAAACCGATCTGTTTTCCAGTTCCTTATCCTTATTATAAATTACCAATGGAATGTATCCTATTCCCCTGTTAGGAAGAATGGAATATTGGGGTTTTAGCGCTTCATAATGAACGCCAACAGTGGCTGTAGAAGAATCAGCGTCTACCCTTGCACTAAACTTCCTGTCTTCAACGGTCCTGATTCCTGATAAACGCACCGGTAGCCAAACGGTATCCTGGGCTAATGTAGGGTTATAGGCAAAAGTTCTTACGATACTATCTTTATCACCATTATAAATATCGAAATAAACATTGGCGTTGTGATCAAAACGCATCTCTTCTGCTTTTTTGCAGGAAGCAAGGCAGAATACCGCGAATATTAATATATATTTTTTCATAATTTGCTATTCAAAAATTTCACATGTTTTATCTGCCACCATAAACGATTTCATCGTTAGGCAGTGGAAGTACGAAAATATTATCGGAAGGAGGAATAATTACGCCGGTTTGCCCTACAATACCCCTGTTTAGCCTTTTGTACATATAAAACAACTGCCCTTCTGCCAGCCATTCTTTACGTGCATCTTTAAGTAGCTCTTTTAATAAATCTTCTTCACTGTTTATAGATAAAGGATCGCCAATTTGTCTGGCTTCCCGAACCTGTGTAAGGTAATTGACTGCGGTTGCAGGATTGGTGGAGTACGAACACTCGGCAGCAATGTAATACATCTCACTCAGCCTGATTGCAGGTGCCATCAGGTAATGTAGATTTGCATTCGCCTCAGCACTTAAAGGGTTTCTGCGGTATTTAACAATATCATAAGATCTAGACGATTGATTTGAAGTAGCAGATAGCCAGTATTTGTAGCGCGAATCACTTGCACCAGCTGTTGCCTTTTCATAGATATAATCAGCAGCATCCTCAATTAAATAAAATCCTCTTGTACCACTTTGAAACCAATTGTCTTTTATTTCTTTTGCAGCACCAGGTATATACCATCCGAAAACAAGTTCCTTGTAAAGGATACGGTCTTTTTTTGAATCTTCAAAAGCCTCAAAATCACTTTTTGCTGTCCATGGGAATTTTTTAGAATCGATTACCTCCTTAGCATTTAACAAGGCTTTCACCTTATCATTTTTATAAAGGTAAACCCTGGCCAATGTTCCGCATACTGCATAATAATTCATACGGTGCCTTCTGTTCTGTAAAAAAAGACTAGCGTTTTTCTCCTCTGTATTTTTCAGTGTATCGCTAACCAAAGGGTAGTTTACAATGTAACCGGCGCTTCGGATGGGATCTGCTTTTAAAAGCTGTTTTGACTCTTCCAGATCTTTGATGATTAACTCGATGGCTTCCGACACTGTAGACATAGGAGTAATTTCCTTTGTGTACTTGCTGGCATACGGAATTCCTTTTGCAGCAGGGTTTCGCAAATACGATGGCGCAAAAAGACGCAGTAAGTCAAAATGTAGGTAGGCCCTTAGTGCAAGTGCTTCTCCTTTTACAATGGCATAATTTGAGCCTGTAAAAACATTCCTTTTTGCATCAACATTTTCAAGGATCAAATTACAGTTTACAATGGAATTGTATAAACCAGCCCATATTTTATCCTTCCGTTTGATAAACTCGCCATGTTTATAATTGTACAAGGAGGTCTGCCTGTAATCCTGTCCGTCATCACGCATCGAAAAATTTTGCGCCAATACCTCGGTTGTTCCGAAGGTAAGTTCTTTACCATAAAGATCTGATTCGGTACTGCGGTTATACACGCCATTTATTGCTTCCATGAAACCGTTTTCGGTACTGAATAAAATTGGGGCGGCGATTTCTGATTCCGGCTCAATTTCCAGCCATTTCTTGCAGGAACTGAATATTCCTGTTACTAAAATAAGGCAGATTAATAATCTAATATTCATGTTTTTTATTTTAAATCTGTGATTAAAAAGTTTAAAAAGCTGCTCTAACAGAAAAGGTTAAACTCCTGGTAAATGGGTAATTAATACCTCTTTCTTCTTTAACCGACGACCAGCGCACCAGGTCGTTTGCAGTTACCTGGAACATCAAACTTGACATCGATAGTTTGGATGCTATTTTTTTACTCATGTCGTAAGAAAGGTTGACTGATTGAAGGTTGATCAGATTATCAGGCTGTATAAATCTCGAACTTACATCCGTCTCGCCGATATCAGCTATATTTTTGTAAAAAGAGAGGTCACCAGACTTCTTCCATTTTTCTTCAAACACGCGGCTGTCAACGTTGTAGCGTGGATCTGCATTTTCAACACGCTCTACCAGGGTTAAATTATATTTGTCACCTCCAAAAAAGGTTTGAAACTGCACATAAAGACTAAATCTTTTGTAGTTGACCGTTCCGCCAAAGTAACCGCTCACTTTAGGGTTAGGATCACCAATTACAACGTAATCGCGCTTATCATAATCGTAGGTTATGCTGCCGTCTTTTTTAAGGTACAACTCACGTCCGTTTTCCGGATCGATACCCAATGAACGTACACCATAAATAGCATTGAAAGGTTGTCCTTCGCTAAAACGAAGTAATGGAATACCCCTGTAGCCGCCATCTCCAGGTTTTACCGACTGCAGTTCATCGGCCCTATCGTTATATTTCTTTAAGGCATTCGAGATCCTTACCACCTTATTTCTGTTGGAAACCATACTGGCATTCAGGTTTACCGACCAGTCTTTGCTCCTCACCGCATCTATTGTAAGTCCTAATTCCGCTCCTTTGTTCTCCATATCTCCAAGGTTTTCTTTATACGATAAGAAGCCTGTTGATGGAGGTAAGGTGATATCGGCCAGAATATCTTTGGTAAACTTCTTGTATACCCTTGGCGTAATCATGATACGGTCTTTAAATAACCCGATATCTACGCCAATATCCGTCATCCGTGTTTTTTGCCAACCCAGGTTTTCATTACCATAACTGTTTACACTCGCACCAATGCCTGATGAATACCAGTTTCCGGTATTATATTTATAAATGGTCCGGGATAAATAAGGATCGAACTCTACAGAACCAGTAAGACCTGTTGAGGCCTTTATTCTCAATTGACTGATTACTTTATTATCCTTAAAGAATTCCTCCTGATGTACATTCCACCCTAAACCGAACGACCAAAACGGAGCCAACCTGTTGTTTACACCGAACTTAGAAGAACCGTCGATACGAACAGTTCCATCCATAAGGTAACGGTTTTTGTAGGAGTAGTTCATGGTGATGAAAGAACCGAAAAGCCTTGCTTTTTCGAGCTTACTTAATGGTTTTCCATCTTCGGCATATCCCTTGGCAAATCCTATACTGGTAAAGCGGTCGTTCGCAAATCCGATTGCGGTAAATTCTTTTTGATCGCGAAGTTCTGTCCTGGCGTTTACACCTACTAGTGCATTAAAATAATGGCCGCCTATCTGCTTTAACCAGGTTAGCCTGATATTACTGTCCCAATAGGTTTCTTTCATCTCCCTATTTGTGTACTCCCCCTTTTCGTCGATTTTATCTGAAGTGTACAGATAATATTTATTTGCCATGGGAGATGTGAATACATCATCGGCATTTGATCGCGTGGTTATGCTCATCTGAGCCCTTAACCTCAGGTCCTTTGCCACTTCCAGATCGGCAGAAAGGTTATCAATGATTTCGGTATACTTTGATTTATTAAAACTACTTAAACTGGCATCATACAGTGGATTAAACACATATTCTTTTGATCGATCCTGTTTTTCGTAGACATCCGAAATTCGCATAACCATGCCATTCGCATCTTGCAAAGGGTAATAGGGATTCATCCTTACATAACTTGAAAAATCACCGTATGGGGATTCGGTAGCCCCTACCTGGGTTACAGATAATTCATTTCTAAACTGAATTTTCTTAACGTTGTACTGGAAACTCATTCCACCTGAATACTGGTCTCTTTGAGATCCTTTCATTGCTCCAGGTCTTGTTTGGTAGCGCAGGTTAACATTGTATCGGAAGGCCGATGAACCTCCATCAAGATTTACAGCATGTTTATTTCCGATCGTATTACGTAAGGGTTGAGAAAGCCAGTAACTGCTTACACCACCCACAACATTGGCTTTTTTGTGGTAATAAATTTCATCCAGCTGATCCTGAGATACCTGTTGCTTAGCAGAATTATATAATCCTGCCAGAACTTCATAATCTAGTTTTTGAGCTGCATCTAAAACCTGATAATCGCTTAGATCTGCCGCAGTTAGATTCAATTCGTAATTGTATTCAACCCTTAGTTTGCCTTCTAAAGGTGTTTTAGTCGTGATCACAATTACGCCATTGGCTGCGCGCGAACCATAGATAGCGGTAGCGGCAGCATCTTTCAATGAGGTAACAGAGGCTATTCTGTTAACATCAAGGTCAAACACTTTCTGCACACTTACTTCATACCCGTCAAGCATGAAAACCGGCATATTTGCTGTTCCAAGAATTTCATCCCGTCTAAGTACCTGACCATCGCCACTGGGTAATGCTGAAGCGCCTCTGACATTAATAGACGGAATTCGATTAGGATTGGAACCGGCAAGGTTATTATCAATCAGTTTAAACGATGGGTCGAATGTGCCTATACTTTGAAGCAAATTTTGCGGATTTACCCTTTTCAACTGATCTCCGGATATCGTAATGGCATTACCGGTATAGTTATCTTTCTTAATGGCCTGATAACCGGTAATCACCACATCGGTCATCTGCGTCTGTTTAGCCGTGAGCCTAATATTCAGTGTTTTGCCAGCGCTTGCCTTGGCTTCCTGTATTTCGTAGCCCACATAGCTAAAAACAAGTGTAGCGCCTTCGGCAACCGTTAATTTAAACTCGCCTTTCTCGTTGGTTACGCCAATACTAGCGCCGTTTTTTACGGAAATATTAACACCAGGCAAGCTTTCGTCATTGTCTTTATCTACCACCTTACCTTTAACTTCGATCTGGCTGGCTACAGCAAGCGGTTCCAGCGACTGGTTCTCTTTATTGCTGATTACAATGGTTTTGTTTACAATATTAAAATTGAGGTTTAGCCCTTTTAACGACGAGTTTAAGGCCTCGGTTAGGCTGGCATTTTTTAACTCTACAGTAACCTCGGGCTTGCCTTCTAAAAGCTGACCTTTGTAAAAGAAAAAGTAACCGGTTTGTTTTTTAATCTCCTTAAATATCGTTTTTAACGGAGCTGTTCTACGTGATAGGGTTACAGTTTGCGAAAATGTGGCGGCAGAAATATGCAAAGTGCCGACCAGTAGTAATATAGCAGTCAATTTCATGACCAATAAAAATTTAATCCTTACCCTCCGTATAGCGCATACGGGGTTGTAAAGGGTAGTTAATTTCATACCTTTGTTTTGAATGAGGTTAATAAATAGCAGCTGGGTTTCGAAGCAAGCTGCTGTGTCCAAAATTTCTGCCGGAAGCGTTGCGACGCTTTCGGTTTTTTTTGCGGTACGAAATTAGATTTCAGGTAATTTTTTCATCATACAGTTTAGTTTAATTAGTTGATTAATTGTTTGGTTTATTGCCTTTTTAGCGACGGGCAAAGTCTATCTGGTTTTACTGCCAGATACAGTGAGCACTTTACCTTTGGCATCAATATGGACGTGGTTAAGTTCCAATATTTTGAATACTTCGGATAAATTGCTGTTTCTTGGGATTTCACCCACATATTTTTCGTCGGTTATTTTGCCCTGATATACCACATCGAGGTCGTACCAGCGCGATATTTGCCGCATAATGGTTTTCAAATCGTCGTTATCGAAAGCAAAAAGATCGTTTTTCCAGGCCAGTTCTTTATCCACATCCACATCCGGGTTTATGCGGAGTTTTGCATCTGCAAGGTTAAATAGCGCCTGCTGGCCAGGTTTTAGTTTTAAGCTGTTTGTACCATTCGAAACATTCACGGCACCTTCTAAAAGCGTTGTTTTAACTACTGCCTCATCATTATAGGCATTGATGTTAAAATGTGTACCCAACACTTCTACCGTTTGCTGATTCGTAACAACCCTGAATGGTCTGTTTTTATCTTTTGATACTTCGAAATAAGCCTCGCCCTGAAGCGTTACCCTCCGTTCGTTTTTAGCAAACGTTGAAGGATATTTTAAAGTGGAAGCTGCATTTAGCCAAACTTTTGTACCATCGGGTAAGGTTACCTGATATTCGCCACCTCTTGGGGTCGAAATTAGATTGTTACTGATTGTTTGATTGGTGTTACCTGCGGCATCTTTAATAATATATTCGAGCTTACCATTGGCTGTTTTACGTACAACAATACCATTCTGCATGGCTATTTGACCGGTTTTGGCATTATCCAGATCAATAACAGAACCATCGGCCAGGGTTAAAATGGCTTTATTGCGACCTGGCTTAACATCGTTTAAAGTACTTACTACAAGCTGTTGTTGCACACTGGTGCGTGTTGCCAGGTAAAGGCCAACACTCAGGCATAATAAGATACTGGCCGCCACTGCAATGCGTTTATACAGCACTACCTGCTTTGCCTTTTTTCTGCCCTGTTGCAGCTGTTGCCAAACCTCGGCCTGGGTAGCGGTAATGCGTTGTTGCTTTGGCGTATTGCCTTCAAAAGGAAGTTGCTGATACCATTGTTCTACAATGGCTTTTTCGTTGGGGGTACAATTACCTGACAAGTACTTATCCAACAATATTTTCGCATTTTTCTCCATTAACAACAATCTTTTAGGGTTGATTAATGTATATACGGCGAAGCGTATAGCCTGGGGGTACGCGGAAATATATTTTTTTTTACTTTTTTTTCAGAAGACGTAAAAATTGATTGCCCATTCTAAAAATCTGGCACTCAAAATCTTTAAATCGTAACCTTTATCTCACCAAAAAGCAGGATTTTTATCTTAATGATAGGTTTTAAGCATAAAAAGAAGATAGGTAACCAAACCTAATCGCGAACGTAAAATCCTAAGCGCTCTTTTTACCTGCGTTTTTACTGTTAACTCAGAAATTTCGAGTAATTCAGCAATTTCTTTGTGGGTTTTATTCTCCATGCGGCTCATTAAGAAGATTTCGCGCATTTTAGGTGGTAAAGCATCAATTTCGCGCTCTATTAAAGCAGCCATTTCTTTTTCACGCACCAGGTAATCGGTTAATACATGTTCCTGATCCAGATAGCCCTGTAAAGAACCTATGTATTTATCCTCAACTTTCTGATGTGCAAATACATCAATCACCCTGTTTCGGGTGGCTGCATATAAATAAGCAGACAAATTACCGTCGGGTGCTATCTGTGCCCTTTTAATCCATAGAGTTTCGAATAATTGCTGTACCAGGTCTTTGGCTTCTTCCTCGCTGTTTAAGCGTTTACTGGCATGGATAAACAACAAACCGTAAAAACGGTTGTAAATTTCGGTAAAAGCCAGCTCATCATCCTTAGTCAATAAGAAAGCTAGTTCATTATCCGAAAATGAGCTGTAAGTGTCCATCGCAATCGGTTGCAAAGATAATATTATTCGGTCAGTTTGCACTGAAATTAACAGTAAACCGAGTGTAGTTTTATATTGATAGGCAAGTAATTAACTCAAGTTGAGCGTTGTAGAATGTGGAGAAAGTAATTAGCCAAAGAAAGTCCTGTTGAGTTACCTGCAGAAACTGAAGACTTAAAGGCTGCTATAAGAACTACCAGAAAATTACTATCTAATTATATCAAACCAGACTGGAATCATATTTAACAACTGCTTAAATTTCTGCGAAATATCAATTGGGCGGTGGAGACACCGCCCATTAGCAACGCTAGAGGTGGGTGTCTCCACCCACCTGATATACCTGTGAATTGTTTTTAACCCGCATATAGGCTATCCCTTTTCTGCATCAACTTCGGCCAGTTGCGCCGATAAATATTTGTAAGCAGCGGGTATTTCTACCGCAGCATTGCCAATGCTTCCTTCAATAAAAATAAGCCCCTTGTAATTTATGTCGCGCAAGGCGCGGAAATAAGGTTTAAAGTCATCGCGCATTACACCTGGTAGTGTACGTTTTTCTTTTTCCGCCACTTCGCAATAGCCTACCAGGCCTTTTGCAGCCCGTATTTCATCAGGCGATTCTCCTTCGCGCATCATGTGAAAAATATCTACATTAAGCCTGAAATTGGGGTGATCTACTCTTTTTACAATCTCGGCAGCCGATTTAAGAGAAGTAATAAAAGTGGTTTCGGTAGTTTCGAGGTTCTCGAGCGCTATAACCACTTTATATTTTGCGCCTAGCTGCCCTATTTTTTTACAAAGTGCCACAAAATCTGTTTTAGCTTTAGCCAGATCGTAACCTACAGGAATATTGCGCGAACCTCCGCTACCTAAAACAATCAGCTTTACGCCCGCCTGCCCTGCCCTCGAAAGTACCGAATCGGCGTACGATAAAACGCTGCTTTCTACCACATCTGGACCTGCTATTTTAATGTTCCCCGGAAAAAACAGGTTACACACGGTTACTTTACACCTGGCAGCTTTCATCTGTTTCAGGTTGGCGTTAAAAGCATCGTCGGTTACAGTAGGGGCAAGCATTTTCCTTACCGATTCGCCAATCATGGTAAAACCACCGGCATGGGCAATACTGTCTTGCCCTAAGCCCGACATAATACCCAAACGTTGGGCGTACTGTTTATCGGGTGCAAAACCCGAAACGGTTAGCAAGGTTAAAAAAGCAAGAAATGTTAAATGGCTAATTCTCATATCAATTTGGTTAGGGTGGTTAATTATAAAATTAAAGATTAAATTCTTCAGTTTCATCTTGTATTGTCCTGCTTCCAAAAAAAATCCTGTTAAAACTTCTTTGATCCGTTTGCAAACCTATCTTTGCAAAAAAAATTATTAAATACATGTCTGAAATTAATCAATATCCGGTTCTCGATTATCTGGTAAACGTACTGAAAACTGCCATCGCCGATTCGAAAGTTGAAAAACAATCACAAAATGTATCTGTAGTTAAAGATGGTAACGATACCATCCACGTAGAACAGTTATTTGATGAAAGCGGTAACCATGCAAAAATTGTAATCACTGATAAAAAGTTAATCGTGATCAGCGAGGATTTACTGGAGCCTTTGCAAACCATCCACACCACAGTAAAAGGAAATGAAGGCTTGAAAAAAGAACTTCAGGAGTCTACTATCATTATAAACGGTTTAGATATCGAAACTGAACTGGTATATCAGGCTGCACGCGACTGTTTTGACGAATTGAGCGATAGCTATGAATTTAGCAAAAACGTTGAAAAAGAGGTTTCTAAATTAAAAGTACCCTTAAAATTTGGGGCTAATCCGCTCGA
This sequence comes from Sphingobacteriaceae bacterium, assembly GCA_965284455.1. Classification (GTDB taxonomy): domain Bacteria; phylum Bacteroidota; class Bacteroidia; order Sphingobacteriales; family Sphingobacteriaceae; genus Pedobacter. The sequence goes on along the minus strand of OZ260086.1, from coordinate 664,778 downwards.
ATTAATTATTGTAAACGATGCTACAGCCATTCATGTTGCACCTAATTTTACCAAAGCACTTGATGCGGGCGTAAAAAAAGCCATCGAAACTGATGTGGCTAAAGTACAGAATGCATTGAACAAACATTTCAAAAAAGGATAACAGCCATTATAAATTAACGGAACTCCCTATCCAGGCGAGTTCCGCTCTTCTAACCAAATATAACCTGCAGAAAGCAGGGCTTCTTTAAGCCATTAAAATGGCCTTGTAATCAAATTATCAGGTTAACCTGCTTGCTACTACATCCCAATCAACCACATTCCAGAAATTAGCAATATAATCAGCCCTTTTATTCTGGTATTTAAGGTAATAGGCGGGCTCCCAAACATCGAGCGCGAGTAAAGGAGTGCCTTTAGCTTCTGTCGAACCAAACAAGGGGTTATCCTGATTGGCCGTAGAGGTGATTTTAAGCTGCCCTTTATCATTAACCAGCCAGGCCCAGCCAGAGCCAAAACGTGTGGCTGCTGCTTGTGGATTGTATGATGGCTTAATCGTACCTTGTGAAAAGCATTAAATAACATCCTGGATTGTACGCCATGTGTGCTAGATGAATTTCCACCATTACATAAAGCGCCGCATATTGCACAACCAGGATGTTATTTTTTTTATGAATTATTGAAATTCACCCGACTGAACACAACGCGATCCTGGTGACTGGCCAAATACAGAAAAAAGTCGACAATTTTAATATACTTTATTAAAAATAATCAGTCTCCTTTCTCATTTCCTTAACCAAAGTTTAGCTCCCCTGCTATTAAATTTCTTTTCATGAGCAAAATAACCTGGCGCAGCATGGTTGGCAATGAAGTATACTGACATCCAATTAACTCATATTTTGACCATTGCTAAAGAATGATTTCCATATTATCTTTATTTAACATTTTTGTTAAACAAAAAAGAATAATATATTTGCAGTATAAATATTTTTCAACCGACTAATGTTAGCTGCTATGAGTTTAATTATCCGCTCCCTTTCTTATACCCATCCCGATAACGAACAGCTTTTCAATAACCTCTCGCTAAACATTGCCAGCGGCGATAAAGCGGCATTAGTGGGCATTAATGGCGTAGGCAAATCGACCCTGCTCAAAATGCTTACAGGTGCTATGCAACCTGGTTCGGGCGAAATTATTACACCAGAAAAACCTTGGTACATTCCACAGCATTTGGGCGAATACGATCAGTATACCATTGCCCGTGCACTTGGCATCGATCAAAAAATAAAAGCCCTGCAATCTATTCTGGCTGGTGATGCCGATCAGCAACATTTTACCGATCTGGATGATGACTGGGAAATTGAACAAAAAGTAAGTTCGGCACTAAAAAAATGGGGACTGGAACATATATCTGCCGATCAGCTGGTTGGCGTTTTGAGCGGAGGGCAGAAAACAAAGCTTTTTTTGGCCAGCATAGACCTGCACCAACCAGCACTGATTTTGCTCGATGAACCTTCTAACCACCTGGATATCCAAACCCGCAGAAAATTATACCAGTTGATTGAGCAGAGCAAGGCAACCGTTTTGGTAGTGAGTCATGACAGGAGCCTGCTTAACTTGATGAACAAAACACTCGAACTGAGTAAAAAAGGCATTGAGGTTTACGGCGGCAATTTTGGGTTTTACCAACAACAAAAGCTGGAAAAGGTTAGTGCCCTGCATGCACAGCTTAACGAACAGGCCAAAACACTTAAACAAACGGAGAAGAAAGCACGCGATGTGGCTTACCAGCGCCAAAAACAAGAGCAGCGTGGTAAAAGCGCCGGACAAAGCAATTCGCTTCCCCGCATTATTGCCGGCGGATTGAAAAGTAAATCGGAACGTAGCACAGCCAAAGTACTTGATGGCCAGCACAAAAAAATAACGGGCTTGCAGGACAACATGCAGGAAACCAGATCGCAAATCCAACAATATCAGGTGTTAAAGATCAACATCAAGGCATCTGAAATGCACCATGGAAAGTTGCTGATCGATGCCAAAGCAATTAACTTCGGATATACGCTTCCTTTGCTGCCACAAGCCCTGAGTTTTCAGCTACGGTCGGGCGAAAGGCTGCAAATTGAAGGAGTAAATGGTTCGGGCAAAAGTACCTTGCTGAAAATCGTAACCGGTGAGGTGCAGCCACTGGAGGGAAATTACAGCGCCAGCGATTTTTCCTATCTTTACCTCGATCAGGATTATGCAATGATTAAGCCTGATCTAAGCATTTACGACCAGATCCAGGAGTACAATTCGATTGGTTTGCAGGAACACGAAATCAGGGCATTTTTGGTGCATTCGCAATTTGACGCAGCCTCTTTTGACCGGAAATGTGCAGGATTGAGCGGGGGTGAAAAAATGAAGCTGGCGCTCTGCTGTCTTTCAGTAAGTAACCTCAAACCCGACGTGCTGATTTTGGATGAGCCAACAAACAACCTGGACCTGAAGAGCCTGGATGTACTTACTGCAGCCATAAAAGATTATGCAGGTACATTGCTGGTGATCTCTCATGATGAATACTTTATTGGAGAGATTGGCATAAACAGGTACATTAATTTAACTTAACAGCAATTAAACGATAACATGCCACTTAAAAATACCGGAACCGAACAACTGATTAAGGACACAGCCAAAAGGCTCATTTTTGCCGAAGGTAAATTGCATGCTACCACGCAGGAAATTGCCGATGCAGCAGGAGTAAACCGTACTGCGCTGCATTACTATTTCCGCTCGAGGGATTTACTTATCGCAGCTGTTTTTCAGGAAGCCATGCAAGGGTTGAGCGAACGCCTTAACGAAAGCATGGCTTCAGTTAAACCATTCAGGCAAAAGGTCGAATTTCTGATCGAAGTATTTTTAAAGGATATGATGGCTTTCCCTTATCAGGAAACTTTTCTCGTATCCGAAATCAACACGCTAGGAAAGCAACTGGTTGGAAATATCGATTCGGGTCCTGTTAAAAACTTTTTAAACGAAGTGCAACAGGAAATGGATTCGGGTCATGTTAAAGCGATGCCTCCCTACCAATTCCTGATGAACCTTTTTTCGTTATTATCTTATCCCCTCATTATGGCCCCTTTGTACAAGCAGTTATTTCAACTTACAGATAATGCTTTTGATGAACTCATTACTGCCCGTAAAACAATGATTATGGACCTTATTTTTATCCATCGCGGATAATTAAGGATCAAGAAATGCTTACCGGGCCAGATTTGTAACCTCAATAATGGCATCGGCAAAAGCTTGTGGAGCCTCCTGAGGAAGCACATGACCGATGCCACCGGTAATGGTATGGTGCACATATTTACCGGTAAATTTACTGGCATATTGTGCAGGATCAGGATGAGGCGCCCCGTTGGCATCACCCTCAAGGGTTACTGTTGGTACCGAAATAACAGGTGAAGCCGCCAGTTTCTTTTCAAGTGCGTCGTATTTAGTTTCTCCTTTGCTTAAGCCCAATCTCCAGCGGTAATTATCGATCACCACCTGTACGTGGTCAGGATTATCGAATCCTTTGACCGATTCCTCGTAAGTTGCATCGCTAAAGTTCCATTTTGGTGAGGCCAGCTGCCAGATTTGTTTGTTAAAGGCTTTGGTATTGGCTGCATAACCCGCCGCACCACGTGCTGTTGCGAAGTAGAATTGATACCACCAGGCCAGCTCAGCTTTTGGTGGCAGCGGAGCCACATTTCCAGCCTGGCTACCAATTAAATAACCACTTACCGAAACCAATCCTTTAACACGTTCAGGCCAGATGGCTGCAATGATATCGGCTGTCCGGGCACCCCAGTCGTAACCACCCAAAATGGCTTTTTTAATTTTCAAAGCATCCATAAAGGCCACAATATCTACCGCAACTGCCGATTGTTGTCCGTTGCGGAGAGTAGTTGCATCAAGAAATCTCGTTGTACCGTAACCCCTTAAGTAGGGAACGAATACATGGTAGCCTTTTGCAGCAAGAAGGTGTGTTACTTCACTATAACTGTCTATATCATAAGGCCAGCCATGAAGCAGGATAACCGTTTCCCCATCAACCGGACCTGCCTCGGCATAGCCTACATTCAGTACGCCTGCCTTTATGTGTTTTTGTGCCACCAAGGGCTTGCTTTTTAAAGTATTGCTATCGATTAAATTAATTTCAGTAGCCTGTGCAGCACCCAAACCGCTTAGCACAAAGGCAACAAAATATACTGTTATTTTACCCCAAAGGCCTGTCTGTTTTTTAATTGATAATCCGTTCATGATTTTATTGGTTTTAATGGTTGATTTATTCTTTTCCTGTGATTGTATAGCCAAAACTAGTGGCATTAACAGGCAAAAAACAGCAATAATGTACTGAACCAGACAAATTCACAGGTGAGCTAGACAGTTCGCAGGACAAACCAGACTCCTTCTTTAATAAGATTTTCGGATTCTATTAAAGCAAAAAAAGCTGCCTCTATATTGTGAGACAGCTTTTATCCATTTTAAAATTATGACTTTTCTTTGCGGTGGCTTTTTAAAACATCCAATACCCATCCTTTTCCCCATTCTTCCATCTGATCTTCAGTCCATAAAAAGGGGTAGAAAATCCTTTTTTGAAAACGCGGAGGCAAATATTTCTGCCAGTTGGTACCGCCGGTAGCCGCCACATCAACCGGATCTTTCTCCAGGTAGCGCACTGCCGATTTGTAATGCGAAAGCGGCCACTCTACATTTACATATAAATCTAGCTTCCTCAGCTCTTCTGCCAGCGCCGATACATCTTCACCTTTGGCCTGCAATTGTAAATAAAGTGCCGAAAAATTGGTCTGCACCCTTTCTTTAGCCAACTGTAAAAACTGGCCGGCGTATTTTTTAATGAATTGCTTTAAGGTTAAGGTTTGTTTTCCTGAAGCCAGCTCAGTAGCACCGAATTTCCAGTAGATATGCTCAAATTGGGCTTCTATACTTGCATTGGCCAGTTCTGCACGTTTGCTCTTATCAACCAGGCGGTTAAAATCGGTTGCACAGATTTCAATCATCCGGTACTGGCCCGACTGGAAACCGCTGGCTGGCAATAGCGACATCCTGAATTTCAGGAATTGTTCTTTGTCCATCCCATCAACCATTACCTCAAAAGAAGTGGTTAAGGCATTAAAATAAGCATTGATCCTTTTCACCCTGGTGGCAAAAAATGCAGCTGTAAGTTCCTGATGTTCGGCTATTTGCCTGCATTCGTGGAGTGTTAGTTTAAAGTACAGTTCCGTAATCTGATGATACATGATAAAGATTTCTTCATCAGGGAACGGAGTTTTGGGGTTTTGCAGACTTAGTAAGGTATCCAAATGAATATAATCCCAATAAGTTAAAAAATCGGCATAAAGCAAGCCATCCAAGTATGAGCCCATATCCTGGCCCATTGCAGTATATTTTTCCTCCAGCTTTCGAAGGCGTTCGGTAATTTCAGGAGTAAGTTCCATTGTTATGTTTGTTTGTGATCAATAATTTGGTGTAAATCAAATCAGCTCTTTACTGATCTTTAACAGCAACGAGCCTGTTTTAAAGATATCTTCAAAACTATTGTAAAGCGGAACGGGGCTCAAGCGAATCACATTGGGTTCGCGCCAGTCGCCCAAAATATTATGTTCCATTAATGCCTTGAATATTGCTTTGGGATTGTGTTTGGCAATAATCGACAACTGGGCACCACGATCGTCCTCGGTTTCGGGAGTAATGATCTGATATTGTTCTTCGCCCAATAATCCGTTTATCTCTTTAATGATGTGGCTCAGATAAGCTGTTAGTTGCTTGCTCTTTTCCCTTAATGGCTGAATAAACCCTGCCTTTTCAAAAATCTGCAATGAGGCATAATATAAGGCCATCGGTATTACCTGTGTGCAGCTTACCTGCCAGCCATCTGCTCCAACCTCCGGCACAAAACCTTTGGTCATTTTAAACCGTTCCTGCTCCTGATAGCCCCACCAACCGGCAAAACGATCCAAACTGGTATCACTAAAGTGCTTTTCATGAACAAAGATACCGCTAATCCCTCCCGGGCCCGAATTTTGATATTTGTATGAACACCAGCAGGCAAAATCAATATCCCAATCGTGCAATTGCAAGGGTACATTGCCCGCAGCATGGGCCAGATCAAAGCCAACTATTGCGCCAGCCTCGTGACCAGCTTTGGTAATAGCAGGCATATCGTACCATTGGCCCGTAAAGTAATTGATGCCGCCAAACAGTACCAGGGCAATTTCATCAGCATTTTCGGCAATTTGAGCTAAAATATCCGCCGTTCTCAAAGTATATTCGCCAGCTCTCGGGCTCACTTCGATAATGGCATCTTTAGGATCATAACCATGAAACCGAACCTGGCTTTCAATGGCATACTGATCGGATGGAAAGGCACCGGCCTCCATAATAATCTTAAACCTTTTGCCCTTTGGCTTGTAAAAACTCACCATCAACAGGTGCAGGTTAACGGTTAAAGTATTCATTGGCGACACCTCCTGACTACTCGCCCCAACGATAGGTGCCATGAGTTCTTTCAGCGCCTTGTGGAAAAACATCCATGGCGTATCGCCTTCAAACCATCCCTCAACGGCAAGATTTTGCCAGTTAACCAATTGTTGATCGATATATTTTTTTGCTATTTTAGGCTGAAGCCCAAGAGAATTTCCACATAAATAAATAAACGGCTCTCCATTTTGCTGAGGGAAGAAAAACTCCTCGCGCAAATGGTTTAAAGGATCTTGCTGATCCATACTTTGGGCAAATGCCAAACTATTTTCAAAAATCATGTTTTTAAAATTACGTATAATGAAACTAAAAGATAGCCCGAAAACTACCGGCAGCACGTGTTGAAATAAAAATAATTAAAATAAACTGCACATCAGGCAGTCTTTCAGGCGAGGGCCTGATTAAGAAGGTCTATTGATGATATTTTTAAGAATATTTACCATGAATACGGCAGCTAATGTACCGCAAAAAAATTATTGTAGCAAATATTTAAAAGCATGACAAAAAAAAGCCAGGATAAGCATACCCTGACTTTTTTTGTTATAGAACAGAGATTAAGTAACCTCTTATGGTTAACCGCTCTTGTTGTATTACTGACTTATTTGACAAGAACTTTGCTGCCCTGGCCTGTTTTTAATTTAAAAAGTTCTGTTCCGGCCAACAGAAAAGCGCCCACACCATACACATCGGTATCATCATAACCAACCTTATCAGGTGCTGCGCCCTGCGCCTGTACATAACCCAACTTACCATCAGCGTGTACCGAGGTACTGAGTGCAGCCCAGGCTTTACCTAATGTGTTTTCATATTTTTTATAAGGCAACAGCTCATTGTTTACGCCCCAGGCTATAGCATAGGTAATAAAACCTGTTCCACTGGTTTCTTTACTTGGATAGCTTTCAGGATCTAACAAGCTGGCATGCCAGGTGCCGTCTGGTTGTTGCAACTTGGCTAAGCGGCGCGACATATCTTTATACAACTTTACAAAACGCTTATAATCCGGATGACTTTGCGGCATGTTAGCAAGCACCCTCACCAATCCGGAAATTACCCAACCGTTTCCACGTCCCCAGAATACTTTCGCACCGTTCTTTTCCTTTTTATCGAAATAACGGCTATCGCGATAGAACAAATGCTCATCCTTATCATATAAATAAGCAGTTGTTTTCCACCACAATTCGGATGCTTTATCCAAATATTTCGTGTCGCCAGTTGCCTGAGTTAAATAAGCTAATGCCGGAGGCCCCATAAATAAGGCATCGCACCAGGCCCATTCTCTTAATTGGATGCTCTTTTTCCACTCTAAAGATTCAGCATGAGGTAAAATAACTACAGAATCGGCCAAACTTTTAAAATCTGCAATGTATTCGGGTCGCTTGTAAATGCTATAGAGTTCCGAATAGAGCTGACCAACGCAGTAATCATCGGCGAAATGGCGGTAGTGGCCAATTTTCCATTTATTATCTTCACCAACCTGAATCAGTTTCTGGTAATAGGTATCTGTATTAGCTAACTTCGCAAATGCCATCATACCGGTGTACATGGCACCCGAAGTCCAGTCTTTTTTAGGGTTTTTCCAGCCATCTGTTTCTAAAGTCTTCCATTGCCAATCGGCTACTTTTTTCATCTGGTCAAAAATACTGTCAGGTCTTAACGATTGTGCCTGAACCGAAACTATGTAGCTACAGAGGAACAGGAATAAAATTTTACGCATAAATTGGGATGTTGAATATATTGGGTTTTGTTATTGTCGAAAAAGTTATTGGCTATGTTTCTTCTAAAATATGAAGTAATTTATTTACCCGGACAAACAAAACCTGCACAAACGTTTGTTTAAGCACTTGAAAGATATCGGGCACAAAAAACTATCCGTTATAACACTAATTGTAGTGTATCAATTTAGATAACCGGTTGAATACCTTTGAACAAGTATTAACTTTAGCCCATCAAACCAAAATTTCTACTAACCAAAAAATGAAAAAAAATTACCGCATCTTTTGTATGTTATGCTTTATGGTTTTGCAGCTAAATATTAGTTTAGCTCAGCAAAAACCCAACATTCTGATTATTATATCGGATGACCATGCCTACCAGGCCATAGGTGCATACGGTGCCAAAATTGCCAAAACACCCAATATTGATCGAATAGCCAAAGAAGGTGCCGTTTTTAACAAGGCTTATGTAACCAATTCTATTTGCGGTCCCAGCAGAGCGGTAATACTAACCGGAAAGTATAGTCATAAAAATGGTTTCAGAGACAATGTAAACTATAAATTTGATGGAAGCCAGAATGAATTTGTAAAGGATCTGCAGACAGCAGGTTATCAAACCGGATGGATTGGAAAATGGCACCTCGAAAGTACTCCCCAAGGTTTCGACTACTACAAAATCCTACCCGGACAAGGACAATACTACAACCCTGATTTTATTGGCATGGATGGAAAAACAGAACATATTGAAGGTTATGCCAGTAATGTGATAGAAGACCAGGTAGAAAAATATTTAGATGGCAGAGATCAAAGTAAACCTTTCTGTTTGGTTGTAGGCCACAAAGCCACCCACCGCACCTGGATACCCGATACCTGCGATATGGGCATGTACGATAAGGTTAATTTTCCTTTACCAGCCAACTTTTACGATAACTACACCAATCGCGAAGCAGCCAAAATACAAGACATGAGCATCAGTAATACCATGCAAATGAGTTACGACCTAAAAATGTTATCGTATAGCAAAAACGGGCGCGAACCATCGGTTGACCGGATGAATGCCAATCAAAGGGCTAAATTTGATGCCTATTACAAACCCATCGATTCTGATTTAAAAACGCGCAATTTATCGGGCAAAGCCTTAACCGAATGGAAATACCAACACTACATGCGCGATTACCTGAGTACAGCAGCCTCGCTCGACAGAAACATTGGTCGCGCGCTTGATTACCTCGATAAGCACGATCTGACTAAAAATACCATTGTAATTTACCTTTCAGATCAGGGCTTTTACCTCGGCGAGCACGGCTGGTTCGATAAACGCTGGATTTACGAAGAATCGTTTAGAACACCTATGGTGATGCGTTATCCGGGCGTGGTTAAACCCGGCACCAAATCAAGCGATTATGTATTGAATATGGACATTGCCCCAACCGTACTCGAAGCTGCCGGAGTAACTATTCCGAAAGATATTCAGGGCGAATCGTTTTTACCATTGCTGAACGGGAAAAAAACTAAAGGACGCGATGCCATTTATTATCACTATTACGAAAATGGCGAGCATTCGGTATCGCCACACTTTGGTATTAAAACCAAAAGATATAAACTTATCCGCTTTTACACACGGGTAAACAGCTGGGAGTTGTACGATTTGCAAACAGACCCAAGCGAAAACACCAATATCTTCGGAAAGAAAGGATATGAAAAACTTACTGCTGATTTGATGGGGCAACTGAAAAAGCAAATTGATAAATACGAAGATACAGAAGCCGCGAAGATCATTGCTACGCCGTTATTGGCAGCACCGCATTAATATGAATTGGTATTAATTTATCAAAAAGTCATCCTTTGGTTTAACCCGGGGATGACTTTTTATTTTGTCAATAAGGAGCTTTTACGACTTACCAATTAACGTAGTAGAAATTAAATATGCGTAGCCCGACAAATTTCGCATGACAATAACATGACGCTTTCTTAACGTTATGATTAACTGTGTAAGGTAATTTTGCCTAAAACCTTCAACAGATGATCAAACGGATTAAGCGGTTACCTTTATATTTTACCAGCCTTAGCCTAATTTTACTATCGGCCGGCATAGTTTGCTGCAGCCTAAGCAAAGCAGAATGTTTTTTCGCCCTCAATACTTATCACAGTCCCTTTCTAAACCTCTTTTTTAGCTTATTAACCAACCTTGGAGATGGATTATTGTGCATTTTGCTTGGCATCCTACTGCTGATACTGAAAAAACGTAAAAAAGCAATAACCTTGCTGCTTGCCTATGCTTATTCGAGCTTGCTGGCGCAAACTGTTAAAAGATTATTCGACCAGCCCCGGCCAAGATTGTACCTGGAACAAATGCACCTGGATTATACCAATTTCGTAAGCGGTATCAACCTTCACGATCACCACTCCTTTCCATCGGGCCATACCACTTCGGCCTTTGCGCTGGCAACAGTATTGGTGCTTGTACATAAAAAATTAAAGATTTCTATCCCCTGCCTTATCCTGGCAACAGCAATTGGTTATTCGCGTATTTACCTGGCGCAACACTTCCTGCTTGATGTGCTCTTTGGGGCAATGATAGGTTTGTTCGGCGCACTACTGGCCTTCAATCAGGTTTATGTACAGAAGCTTTTCCACCGGTCAAAGCCATCAAACGACTAAAGAGATTAAGAGCAGTTGAACCGAGTGCCCAATGAAACAGGCAAAGTTTCCATTAAAGGTTTGGCTGCTTCTTATTTTCATGGTCATTATCAAAATCGTATTGGCCACATCCATCAACCTGGGCAATGATGAAGTTTACTACTGGACTTATGCCTTAAAATTGCAATGGAATTATTTTGATCATCCTCCATTTGTAGCCTGGCTGATCAGGGCTTCTACGCTAAACCTCAGTCTGCACCGAGAGTTAGCAGTAAGATTAGGTGCAATCCTTTCTTCATCAGTTTGCACGCTCATTATTTTCCGTCTGGGTACATTGCTCAATAACCAGCGTACAGGCTGGTACGCAACACTGTTATACTCCAGCTCATTTTACTGCAGCATTATCGCAGGAACTTTTATCCTTCCCGATAGCCCTCAAATGGTTTTCTGGTTAGGGGCCGTGTACCTGTTGTTAAAAATTAACAGAAGTATAGCTAACGGAGAAAAAAAACTTCGAGATTGGTGCTGGTTCGGTTTGATGGTAGGTTTAGCCCTACTCTGTAAGGTACATAGCGTGTTCCTTTTGCTGGCTATGGCTTTGTTGATCCTGTTCAAACACCCGAGGCTAATGTGCTACAAGGGCATTTATATTGCCTTTTCAATCGCCTGCCTACTTTTCCTTCCGGTATTGCTCTGGAACTTTCAGCATGGGTTTATCACCTATAGCTATCACAGCGAAAGGGTAAACATCTTTCACGCCGGAATTAATATTTTATCGTTTTTAAGGGAGATTAGCGGAGAGATTTTTTACAACAATCCCATCAACTTCGCCCTGATTTGGATTGCGGTCTTAAGTCCAGTTTATAATAAGAATCGCCTTCACGAACAGGAGAAACAGATATTGTTATTTTGTGCCTTACCACTCATGTTAATGCTGATGGTTCTTTCACTTTTCAGAGATACCCTACCACATTGGTCGGCCCCTGCATACGCCAGTCTTATTCCGCTTGCGGCACTAAAACTAGAGCAATGGTCTCAGCCACGAGCACGCCTTTGGATCAGCATATCAGCCGGTTGTTTCTTTCTTGTGATAACTTTGGGGCTCCTAATAATCAATTGCTATCCGGGAACCTTTTCCGCAAACAAGAATAACTTAAGCCTCGGCAAAGGAGACCCCACCCTGGATCTTTATGGCTGGAGGGAAACCAAAAAAATCATCGATTCGGTATATCGAAATGAAAATCAGGCTGGTAAGAAAAGGATAAAAACCCTCATCGTCACCAAATGGTTTCCTGCTGCTCACCTTGATTTTTATATATGTTATAATAATCAGTTAGAAACTTATGGCATGGGAGATACCAGCGATTTACATCAATATATTTTTTCCAATCAGATTAAACACAAACCCCGGCATGGTGAAGATGCTTTCTATATCCTCCCTTCCAATCTCTTTGATGAAGCTGTACTGAAAAAAATTAAAAAGAGCTATGCGCACTGCTCCCTGCTGTTATCTGTTCCAATTTATAGAAATGGTGCTGTTTGTAAGTACATTTTAATATTCAGGCTCGAAAATTATCAAGGATAGCTTTTAGTGCTGCCCACTCACCCCTAAATCCCAACACAATTTACCGAATTCAAACTAAGTCATACCGGATTCAGTTATTGATAATAAAGCCGGGTAAATCCTTTTCATTTTTGATCAAAATTAACACGATGAAAAGAATGACGCTTTTAGTTACCCTCTTCCTTACGGCTTCCTGCGCCTGGGCCCAGTCTATTGATACTACTGCACTCGCTATCCTTCAAAAGTCCTACGACAGGCTTGCGGCTATGAATTATATCTCCTATCAATTGGAAAAAAAAGACTCCATGATCCGCGAAGGCCGCCCCATGACTGTTACCCAATCCACACTGGAGGGAGAAATCGAAAAGGGTGCTTTCTGGCACATCCGCTTTGGTGGGCGTTCTGCCTGGCTTATCCGCAGAGACACCCTGTATAAAAAAAGCCCTGCCTCCTCCAGTCAAACACGCTATACTACTAAATGGAACAGCCATGAGCTGGCATCTTTTAGTATTTATAATCTCGTTGAACAAAACCGCCCGGCAGTCAATAATGATGTAGCCGTGCTTAAATTCTGCGCAGAAATAAAAAACAGCACTTTTTTTGTGATCGATATCGTTGGTAAAAAGCCTGATTACCGGACTACAGAAATCCAGAGCCTGGCCTATTTCAACCGCTACTGGATTGATAAGAAAACCATGCTCCCACTAAGACGGATGATGTACTCAAAAAGACTGGAAAATGGAAAAGTGGCGGTTGATATATATGATTTCTCTGCGAAAATCAACATCGGAAAAAAGCGCAGCTTCGATCCTGAAACTTTCCTGAAAGGGCCAATTGAAATGGACGTTAAAAAAAACAGTGCTGAAACCATTGGTACCGATATGTTGGCCCCTGCTTTTTCGGCTACTGAATTAAGCACAGGCGAAAAGGCCATCCTTCCGGCTTTGAAAGGAAAAGTTGTACTACTGGATTTCTGGTACCTTTCCTGTATGCCCCGCAGGATTTTAATGCCTAAGATCCAGCAGCTAAACAATAAATTCAAAGCACAAGGGCTTGAAGTAATAGGCATCAATATGGTCGATACTTCTGCCACGCAGATACAGGATTTTCTCTCTGGCAGAGGCATCGGCTATCGCCAGTTTTTTAAGCCTGAAAACATGACCAATAGTTATAAACTCTATGCCTTTCCCACCATCGTCATTATCGGCAGAGACGGCAGGATAAAACTGGTAGAAATTGGCAAAGCACCAGACACGGAAACCAAACTGGAGCAAGCCATCATCTCTGCCCTGTCTATTCCTTCCAAACCACTAGCCACCAGCACAAACCAACATTAACCAACCATTCCCAATATTTTTTAATATGTTTTTGAAATATAAATTAGTGTTTTTTCCGATCTTGACGGCGTTTTCGTACTCCAACGAACCTGCAAACGAAACCACCTCCAGAAATAAGTGCAAAACAGACCAAATGTTTAAAAGAATCCTCCTTACCATGCTCCTGGGCACCGCCTTTAACTTAGGCTTTGCCCAGCAACAACTTGTCCGGAAACAGGATCAGGCGGGTGGTTTTTCGAACGTGGAGGTTAAAAAGAAAGTAGCTGGAAGGATATGCGATACCTGCGGTGTGGAATTTGCACTTAGTGCCGAACCGGTATTTAGTTATATCCTCACCGGATCAGAACACACTCTCCTATGGTAGCTACCCTTTTATCCGTCAGTATACCCCTATTTTTACGTAATCTTCCTGGCCAGAAATCCCTGAGACTACCGCTAAGATATTGGCGTGGCGCGAGGGGTCCTTCGGCTGATAAATATCGTCCATCCAACTGCCCTGATTTTCGTTCCAGGCGTAATAAAATAACTTTTTCTTTAGCAAACCTGAAATTGCCTCCCACTTTTGAGCGGTATGCTCATCTCCCACGCGTCTGGCCAGATCAGCATAGCTCTGCTGCGCCCACCACCATAACACCTGTAGGGACGAACTTTTATTTATGTAGAAAACTGGATTACCTGCTCCAAACCTCAAACAGATAAACGACTAAAATCATATGCACTTGGTTTAATTGACATCGCTTTCACTGACCACCTGCTCTGCGGGAAAATGGTTCTTTCCCTACTCTTGACGGTTAAATCGGTTTGGGCACTGATCCTTTTCTAAATGAAAGATGATCAGCCTTCTTTTGGCGAAGCCATTTACAAGGCCCGAAATAAAAATGTGCTTTTTAACCGTTCATTTACTGTTTAAAAGAAATGTTCTTCTTTTTGAAATTTTTCGGGAAAAATCAATAGCGGCATTTTTTGTTCTGAGATGGCGGCCTTTAAAGTATTTTTTTTAAAAACCGAAACAAATATAGGCCTATGGTGTTCGGAAAGGGCAATCCAGCCCGCTTTTAGCATTTCGCTCCATTGCTCCAGCACATCAAATACGTTGTTACCCATCAAATGCCGGTAGGTGAGATTTTTTTCATCCAAGCGCTTCATCTCCTCAACAAACCTTTGTTCACGTACTATTTCTTTAGGATGGATGCCCCGCTCGCTTTTCACGTGAACAACTTCTATGGAAAATCCAAGCCGCTCCCCGAGAAAGGAAAGATAGCTGCACGCAGCAAGGTCATGCTCATTAAAATCGGTTGCGAACATCACCTTTGTATTTACTTTTATGCTCTGGCCGCCCCCCGGGGAGAGAATCAGCACCGGAACCCTTGAAGCTTGAATGACTGCACGCACTGCATCCCCAAAGAGCATATGCGAAAGCGCCCCAGACTGCCCCGCTCCCATGATCACAAGAGCAATATCTTTGCTGATGGTGTATTCTTCGACCAGGATCCCAAGATCCCCTTCAGTCAGCACTGAACTGATCTGGGGACGGTGGGCGTTTCCAGGTAGTGATATGGAAACCTGTTGGATTCTCCCTATCAACGCCTTAAAGGCATCACGGTGACCATCATACGCGTCGTTATACCATTTGGCCTGATAAGATCCGGCGTCAAGTGAGGGAACATAAGGTACACCATTGTATAGGTTCAATACCACTAAGTTGCAACCTATCTGGCTGCACATATTTACCGCCATTGTGTAAAGCGGCGTATCATCTTTGCAGAGATCAGTGAGAAAAAGAATATCTTTCATTGGGATTATATTAATTTACTTCTTTTTTTGGGGTAAAACTACCCGCAGTGGAGCATTAAAGAAATGAGGAATATCATTCCTGATAATGATATTGGAAAGCATGTCTGGTTTCCCGCCTTATTATCCACAGCACGCCGCTCCCAGAAGTTCATTGCTCATCTGTTTTTCACAGCCTTTTCGATCTCCACTGCGAGAAAAACAATAGTGGATAAGGCCCCGACAATTAAAAATTCCATCAGGCTAAGCGACTGGGTATGGAAAACAGTCTGCAGAAACGGCAAATATGTGATCAGGAACTGGAGGAGCAAAACGGCCATCACTGATAATATCAGGGGTTTATTCGAAAAAACACCTATCTTAAAGAAAGATCGGTATTCCGAGCGGATGGCAAGTACATGGCCCATCTGGCTCAGGCACAAAACGTTGAATACGATGGTTTGCCAATGAAGACCCTGACTGATCGCCCATCGCTGTGCTGCTAAGGAGACCGTAGCCATAAGTACCCCGACCCATATCATGTGTAAGCCTCTCCCATTCCCGAAAACACTTTCCTGGGCAGGCCGGGGTGGTCTTTTCATAATATTTTTTTCAGCTTTTTCAAAAGAGAGCGAAATTGCGGGCAAACCGTCTGAGACCAGATTTATCCATAGAATATGTATCGGCAACAAGGCAATGGGCATGCCCAAAAGCGGACCTGATAACAAAACCAACAGCTCGCTGGAGTTTGTGGTCATCAGGTATTTGATAAACTTAAGAATGTTGTCATAAATTTTCCGGCCCTCCCTTACGGCCTTTATGATCGTTGAAAAGTTATCGTCCAGCAAGATCATATGGGCTGCCTCTTTAGCAACATCGGTACCTGTAATACCCATAGCAATACCGATGTTTGCCCTTTTCAATGAAGGGGCATCATTTACCCCATCTCCCGTCATTGCTACATAATGTCCTTTTTGCTGAAGGGCTTTTACTATCCTTAATTTTTGTTCGGGGGAAACGCGGGCATAAACTTTGATCATTTCTATTTTTTCAAGCAACTGTTCATTGTCCATCTCTGAGAGCTGCTGGCCGGTAATGGTCATATCCTTACCGGAACCGAGAATACCGATGCGCTCAGCAATGGTACCTGCTGTAAGCGGATGGTCGCCAGTGATCATGACCGGCACAATCCCCGCTGTCTTACATTGCCTGACCGCTTCGAATACTTCCTCCCGCGGCGGATCTATAATACCTGTCAGACCTAAAAAACACAGGTCCCTTTCATGAACGGCACTGCCGGGGTTTTCGGGCAATGCATTCCAGTAGCGGTAAGCAAATCCCATAATGCGGTCACCCTTTCTTGCCATCAGATCGACCTGATCCTTCAAGCTGGCCTGATCAATATCCCTGCATAGCGGCAATAAAATATCAGGCGCACCTTTGGTAAAAGAAACAATTCTTTCACCATCATGATGAAAGGTGGTCATCAGTTTACGGTCCGCATCAAAAGCGATTTCCGCTAAGCGTGGCCAAATGCTGCCTTTGATGTTATATCCTGTTGATACTGCCATCAATGCAACTTCAGTGCTATCACCCGTAATATTATTGTCATCAGCCCGCAGCGCATCATTGTTCAGGGCAAATGCATGTAACAATAAACCGATATTGTCGTTTTGTCGGACAGCGGGCAGGGCATCAGGAGGATAACACTGCCCGTTTACAAAAATCACCTCCACATGCATTTTATTTTTGGTTAGCGTACCGGTTTTGTCCGTGCAGATAAAGCTTACAGCGCCCAAGGTCTCCACAGCCGGTAATTTTTTGATAAGACAGTTAAACCGGATCATTCTTTTTGCAGCGAGTGCGAGCGAAATTGTGATCACCGCAGGCAATGCTTCAGGGATAGCAGCAACAGCGAGGGAGATACTGGTGAGTATCATTTGAACGGTATTTTCGCCCCTGAACCATCCTGCAAGAAAGAAGACCACGCATAAAAACACCACTAGCAGAGAAAGTTTTTTGCCGAACGCGGCCATTCGCTGCTGTAAAGGCGTTGGGGCTTCGTCTTGCTGCAGCATGGCTGCGATGCGGCCAAGCTCAGTTTCCATACCTGTTACAACCACCACAGCCTGTGCGCGGCCGTATGCAACAAAAGTACCCTTGAATGCCATATTAATCTGATCACCCAAGGCCAGTCCATCCTGAACCAAAGGATGGCTAACCTTATCCACAGCATCGGATTCACCGGTCAGGGCGGCCTCTTCAATCCTGACGTTTACCGAAGAGACAATACGCACATCTGCCGGAACAGCACAGCCTGCCTCCAGCAGCACAAGGTCGCCGGGAACCAACAGCGTTGCAGGAAGCCAGACTGGCTTTCCATCCCTTAGCACCTTGGCCTGAGTGATGGCCATATGTTTTAATGCCAGCATCGCTTTTTCTGCCCGGTATTCCTGAAAAAAACCGATCAGGGCGTTGAAGAGCACAATGACCAGAATAACGATGGTATCGGTGAGGTCTCCGATAATTCCGGAAATAATTGCTGCCGCAAGTAAGACCAATATCATCACATCTTTGAACTGGGCGAGCAAAATTCTCCAGGTACCATTCTTTTTCCCTGCTGAAAGTTCATTTAACCCGAGGAGGGATAATTTTTCTTCAGCGCTAGCTGAACTTAGTCCCTTTTTGCCTGTGCCCAATAATTCAAACGTTTCTTCTATGCCCAATCGGTACCAGTTCATCTTTTTTGTTTAATTTTTAGTATTTAACCGGTTTGAAGCATTTCCCTGTATGGGCGCAGGAATTTTAAAAGGTTTTGTACTTGATTCTCAATATGAACCGGTTATTAATTTATTGATGCCCCATGAAGGGTGTATATTTAGAAAAAACGAATAATTTCGTGGCTATAAAACGCATTTCCCATATTTCAACACCATTGCCAGCTGCCCGGAATGATAGGCCGTATGAGATGTGATCCTTCCTAAAGCCTCTGCCTTGCTTTTTATTCCAAATTCCACTGTCGTAACAGATTGTTCCCAACAGTCCTCGATCTGAACTTCGATTATTTCTTTCAGGCTTTCAAAAGCATAGCCAAGAAAGTCCTTTAGTGCGGTCAGGTTGTTCCATTCACCCGTATCATGTTTGGCGATCAGGGTGGCGGCGTGTACGGTTATCCCTGGGGCTTTAAATACATTCTTTGCAAACAAAAGTTCTACCTCAGCGATGTGGCGCAACAAGAAGCCCACGGAATTTGTTGATGGGGACAATGTTTTTTTTAGATCTTCGGTGGTTATCTCTGCCAGCTGATTGGTTAACCTGGTCCTGGCTTCCTGCCAGAGCTCAAGGAATAATTGCGAGTGGGTTTTCAAATTATCTGTTTTTTTTGTTTTTATCCTTGCTGACTTTCCAGCAAATTTAAGTCCTGCGAGGCCGATAAGCGATGATTACTGTCATCGCTGGAGATGATCCGGGTTAGAACTTTTTAAAACTGTTTTTAGGTCTAAGCAGCGGGGAAGCAAAAACCCCTGCCGGAGCCTGTAAATGATCTCAGAAGGGGTATACTTAACGATGAAGAACCGATTTAGCCTTCGACAGGCACAAAATCTTAAATCTCGGTCACACCTCAAAAGAACCCATATATGCAAAAGAACGAGGAACGGGGCAAGCTTCACCCATTTGTCCGCTTTTATAGGCAAAAGTATTTTCATCGCCCTTGTTTGCACCAGGCAAGGGCGCTGAAAAGCAATGTTTTGCCGTCAATATTAATGGAATTTTGGCGCGAGACATTGTTATAACTATATTTAAAACCCGACAGCTAAAATAAAAGATATGATCATAGCGGAATACATCGACAGGCTTTTTCCCCAGTTTGAACCTGCGTTAAGGACAATCCTTATCGAGAATGCCATGCTCAGGGATTTTCAGGCTGGAGACATGCTGATGCAGACCGGGCAGAATATGCGCTCGACAGTGCTTATCGTAGATGGAATGGTAAAGCTGTACAGGGAGGGAGAAGACGGGCAGGAATTTTTCATGTACTATCTTCAACCTGGAAATGCATGCGCCCTTTCCATGATCTGTGCTACCAAGCAGGAAACCAGCCAGGTGATGGCCAAAGCCATTGAACAAACCAAAGTATTAATGATTCCCATCTCATTGATGGATCAGTTGATGCGAGATTATAAAACCTGGTACTACTTCGTGATCGAAACCTATCGCATGCGTTTTGAGGAACTGCTATTTGTCATCGACAATATTGCCTTCAAGGCGATGGACGAACGGCTGGTCTTTTACCTAAAAAAACAATCCGCCGATCTGAATACAAAAGCGCTGCAGCTTACCCATAGCCAGATTGCCTCAGATCTGAATACCTCAAGGGAGGTCATCTCCAGACTGCTCAAAAAAATGGAGCAGACCGGAGCGATCAAAATGCACCGGAACTACATTGAATATCTATCTTAAAGACCTTTATTCACTGTTCTGCCCGGACACCTGCAATCCACTGCATATTCCTAAAAAAAATATGCAGTGTGACAAAAGTCACCGACATCAGCGCATGAGAATCCGAATTTTGTTAAAAAAATAACAAAAAATGGAAATCCTTGCCTATGCTGCCGCTGCCCTGATCGGCATCTCCCTTGGCCTGATCGGAGGTGGTGGATCTATATTAACGATGCCAGTATTGGTCTACCTTTTCGGTGTTAACCCGCTACTAGCAACCTCCTACTCACTTTTTATTGTTGGGTCTACCAGCCTTGCCGGAACGGTCGGCAATTTTAAAAGAGGCCTGGTAAACATCAAAACGGCGTTATTATTTGGAAGCGCGTCCATCTCTACCGTTTTTCTCACCCGAAAACTTGTCATCCCATTTATCCCTAAAACCATATTAAGGATTGGAAACTTTGATCTTAGTGAGAATATGCTCATGATGGTCCTCTTTGCTGTCCTTATGGTAGCAGCCGCAGTAGCGATGATCAGAGGTACCAAGGAAGAAAATGATGAGAGAGAAAGGCCAAAGCTAAATATTGGAAAACTATTACTTTATGGCATTTCCATCGGACTTGCAACAGGTTTTTTAGGTGCAGGGGGCGGTTTCCTACTCATTCCAACCCTGGTTATACTGGTAGGACTACCTATGAAGGAGGCCGTTGGGACTTCCCTTTTTATTATTGCCCTCAATTCGCTTATCGGATTTACCGGAGACCTTGGGCATTTCTCGATCGACTGGATTTTTCTGGCAAAGATCACCGCAATAGCCATAGCCGGTATCGTTGTTGGGGGAATGATCAGCAAGAGAATAGACGGGGAAAAGCTCAAAAAAGGTTTTGGATGGTTTGTGCTGGTGATGGGCTGCTACATCATACTAAAAGAAGTCGTTCTCAAATAAAACCAAGCACTGTGACAAAAGTCACAAAAGGGGTAAACATAAAGCGCTAATTTTGAAATATTAATTTGATCATCATGATTATAGAACAGATTTATACAGGATGTTTGGCACAGGGTGCCTATTACATCGAAAGTAACGGGGAGGCCGCTATCATAGATCCGCTCCGCGAGGTAAGACCATACTTAAAGCGTGCCGAAAAGAGCAGCGCAAAGATCAAATATGTGCTCGAAACACATTTCCATGCAGACTTTGTATCCGGCCACCTGGATCTTGCCAAAGAAAGCGGTGCAAAAATCGTATATGGACCAAATGCAAAACCGGATTTTGAGTTTTATGCCGCAGAAGACGGAGAGATTTTACAGCTTGGCGGTGCAAAGATCAAAGTGCTGCACACTCCAGGGCACACCATGGAAAGCACCTGTTTTTTGGTAAGTGACGAACAGGGCAAAGAAACTGCGCTTTTCTCTGGCGATACCCTTTTTATAGGTGACGTGGGCAGGCCCGATCTGGCGCAAAAACTCCATAGCGAGCTCACCAGCGAAATGCTTGCCGGATATCTATTTGATTCTCTCCGAAATAAGATCATGCCTTTAAATGACGACATTATCCTTTATCCTGCTCACGGAGCGGGCAGTGCGTGCGGAAAGAACATGAGCAAAGAAACAACAGACCTTTTGGGCAATCAAAAAAAGAACAATTATGCTTTACGGGCAGATATGTCGAAAGATGAGTTTATCAAAGAAGTAACTGATGGGCTGCTCCCGCCTCCCGCTTATTTCCCCAAAAACGTGATGATGAACATTCATGGCTATGATAGTTTGGACAAGGTAATGGAAAGAGGTATGCATGCCCTAAATCCAGATGCTTTTGAGCACCTGGCAAATGAAACCGGAGCGGTCATTTTAGATACCAGAGATCCTCAGGTTTTTGTAAAGGGCTTTATCCCAAATTCGATCAATATCGGCATAGATGGAAACTTCGCGCCATGGGTAGGAACATTGATCCCTGATATCAAACAGCCTATTTTACTCATAACTGATGAGGGTAGAAATGAAGAAGTGCTGACCAGGTTATCCAGAGTAGGATTTGACGGTGCAATTGGCTATTTAGAACGTGGCTTTACCGCCTGGAAAAACGCAGGTAAGGAAACCGACGAGATAAAGTCCGTTTCTGCGGAGAAACTGGCAGAAATCAGCAATGCTGCAGAGGTCAGTATCCTGGATGTCAGAAAGGCAAATGAATACTTGAGTGAACACGTTAAGGGAGCGGTAAATCTTCCCCTGGATTATATCAACGAAAACTTTGGTAGCATCGATAAAAACAAGACTTACTTCGTTCACTGTGCCGGCGGTTATCGTTCTGTAATATTTAACTCCATTATGCGCTCGCGCGGATACAACAAATTGATAGATGTAGCTGGCGGTTTTAAAGCAATCAAAGAAAATGGAAATATTCCCATTACAGCCTTTGTATGCCCGAGTACTTTAAAATAATCCGAAGATGGACAATAAGAAAAAATTGCACTGGGAAAGGGTCTATATTGAAAAAAGTCCTGACCAGGTCAGCTGGACACAAAGCTATCCGACAGTTTCAATGGAAATGATAAAGGGCTTCAATCTGGACAAATCCGCTCCGATAATCGATATCGGAGGAGGAGACAGCCTGCTTGTGGATTTTCTGCTTCAGGAAGGCTACACCGATATTACAATAGTTGATATATCTGCCCGGGCTTTGCAAAAAGCAAAGGAAAGGCTTGGAGATTTTGCCGGTCGGATCCACTGGATCGAAGCTGATATAAGGGCGTTTGTACCGGATAGAGCATACGCCATCTGGCATGACCGTGCAACATTCCATTTCCTTACCTCTCCAGAAGAAATCGAGCACTATGCAGCCATGGCAGAGCGGTTTACCGGTGACTACCTGATCATGGCTACCTTTTCGCTCACCGGCCCTGAAAAGTGCAGTGGCCTGCCTGTATCCAGATATGATGAGAACGGGCTGCAGGAGGTATTCAAAACCGGATTTACCAAAATTGAATGCAGGCTGCATCAGCACATTACCCCAATGCAGAGCACACAGGATTTTCTGTTCTGCAGTTTTAAAAAAATACAACCCAATTAGATCCGAATAAAAAAATGAATAAATTATTTCAGATGCTGGGCAGTTTCTTTTCAAAAGATGCGTACGACCTTGACGGCTACCACTTCAAAAACGAGTTTAACAAGAACAAAAACCCCTATTCACATTTCTCTTAAGACATTATGATTGATTTCATTAAACAACCCTGGCCCTGGTATTTTTCGGGTACAATGATCGTGCTCATCATGCTTATCCTACTTTTTTTCGGCAAGTCTTTTGGCTTTTCGTCTAACCTCCGCACCATGTGCAGCATAGCTGGAGCAGGTAAAAAAGTAAAATTCTTCGATTTCCCCTGGAAAGACCAGCTCTGGAACCTGATGTTCCTGGCCGGATCTGTACTAGGCGGGTTCATTGCAACCAATTACCTGAGCGATCAGGCACCCTTGCAGCTCTCTGCAGCTACGGTGGCAGATTTGAACCAACTTGGGGTAAAATTTGATGGCGGGAAAAATCCAGACAGCCTGTTTTCATTTGAGGCCATGAAAGATTTAAAGACCCTCGCCATTTTACTTATCGGGGGACTTCTGGTGGGGTTTGGATCGCGCTACGCCGGCGGCTGTACCTCCGGCCATGCCATCTCTGGCCTCTCCAACCTGCAGGCACCTTCGCTGGTCGCCGTCATTGGTTTTTTTATCGGCGGTCTGATAATGACCTTCCTGATCATGCCCTTTATCTTCTAAATCAGAAAACATGAAATTCATCAAATATATATTGGCAGGAACACTCTTTGGGATCATCATGACCAAATCGGAAGCGGTTTCCTGGTACAGGATACAGGAAATGTTCCGTTTCCAGTCTTTCCACATGTATGGAATTATCGGTACTGCAGTTTTATTGGGCATAACCGCGGTATACCTGATTAAAAAATTCAGGGTCAGGGATATTGGCGGAAACCTGATCCTCTTTCATGATAAGAACAAAGCATACCGCAAATACCTGATCGGGGGAACCATTTTCGGTTTGGGCTGGGCACTCACCGGTGCCTGTCCTGGCCCGATGTTCGTCAATCTGGGAAGTGGATATGCCGGCATGGCGCTGGTCATCCTGGGCGCGCTCCTTGGAACGTATCTGTACGGAGCAGTGAAAAACAAGCTGCCCCATTAATATAAAAAGGGCGACAATATAGCAAATTACCCTTAGTGGTATAATGAAGAAAACTAGAGCTGATCAACTCTAGTTTTCTTTTAAACACTTAATAAAAGTTTATCAGCTAATTCCAATCGAATTCTTCTACTACCAAGATCGGTAAGCCTATAATTCCCATTTCCAAGCTTAATAATTTGTCTCTTAGTCGGAGCAGATAATTTCTGCAAATTAGTTGTAACTGATGAAGGACTACTTTGCGCATGAGTACCGATTTCTTTTCGACTAAATCCATTTTCGCCTGCATAATGCAGTAGTATCAAGATTTCCTCATCGGCTTTCAAGTCTGTTCGTTGTACTATTAAAATATCGCCAAAAACTCCAATACATGGAACATCAAATTGAAGCAATTCCCTAATTGTTTTAGCAACTTCTTCTCTATCGCCATTCCAAAATATTCTGAGCATTTCATTCATACACCATCTTACTGACTCAATTAAATACTTTGAATCCATGTGGTTCGGACTATATGTAGGAGATATATGCACTGCTCCTCTATCACTCCTAAACTCATATATCGCTCCTAATACATTTGATAAATGTGATACATCTTTTCTGTTGAGCAAGTGCGGTACGTCATTGTTGACAAGATATCTTTTGCAATCCTTTACTTCCTTATTAAGATTTAAATTTCCACTATCTAGATGGTATAATATTCTGAAGGTAATTTCTGCAAATTGCCCTGCATCAAGTTCTGCAGGTTCCCAATCTCTCTGAATAAAACGACGCTCAATTGAAAGGAACTCATCAACAAATTGGGTGGCTAATAAATTGTCAAAAGGTGGTGATATTTTCGAAATTAGTGTGCCTCTTTCAATCAACCCCATTATGAATTAGAATCTTTAATGAGATCCTGGACAAATTTTTCCCCAGCTGACGTTAGATACCAAGTAGATGGGTTTGCAGTCGAGTTTTGTTGCACTAAAGCATTTTTACCTGCTGTAACCTTGCCCAAATCTCTGTATACGTTACCCCTCGTAATTGATTTAGAATGTTTAAAATGGGCGTTAAAAGTAGATATTATTTGAGCCAACGATAATTCATTTATACTATTTCCATTTTTTGCTACGTATAAAATCCATAACGCCTTTTGTTGCATTGTCCAAGTTTGTAATGGCGAACTATATTTTGTAGGATCTTTCTTTAAATCGATAGGTTCACTTTTTGCTGCACCAGAAGAGGAGGTTGAAGAACTTGATTTTTTACGATTATTCTTTTTCTTAGGGGAAGGAAGTGCAGAAGGAGTTACGTCCATAGATTCAACATCTTCGGTTTCATCACTATCACTATTGCCACCTAGAATTTGAGGATTTGTTAATCCCTTAATTTGGTTTGTTACACTAGAAGTGATAGCTGCAACATCTTCTTTTGAGCCTTCTACTTCTAATTCAAAGCCTGTGATTTTGAGCTTAAATTTGAATTGATTTTTTGCCATGTTATTTTAGATTTAACAGTAAATATAACAAATCACAACAATTATTTGGAGTATGTGTATGTAAAGGGGGATGTTTATGTTAAATCGAGAAAAGAAAAGTCTAGTGGACTTAATTGAAATTCAAATATTTGTTAATGGCTTAAAGGTTGTCGAACATAACAATAAAAATCACACGTCTTTAAGACTGGACATACTCGATGAAAAAGATGGCACAAAAAATGTAATCCATCAGACCGATAAGCTTTTACATGGACTAAAAGGTTATTTAGTGGGTATTACTAGAGAAACGTCATTAAAGGTGCATCTGGATCGTCAAAATAAGCAACTCCTGTAACGTGAAGAGTGTTATTATGCCAAGTGTATGTTAGTGCTGAGTTTTTAGATAGCAATAAGCTGTGATTTGATAAGTGTCTATTGACTATACTCAAAATCTTATTTTCATCAAATTCAGCAATTTCTAAGAATTCATCCTTAGGTAACATGTGAATCCCATCAATTCTTATTCTAAAAACTTTCATATCCAAATATAACATTTAGAAAATTAAGTAGGAAGTTTACGATATGTATACTAATCACCAGCAAGCAATAAAAGAAAAAGAGGAGTTAGAAAAACAAGTCAATGAATTAATTGCTAATTATGAAAGGAAATGGAAATCTAAGTATGTTGATATGGTACTAATTCCAATCTCTTCTATTAAGAACAACCTACCTTACAATCAACAAAAGGGTGGTAAAATCCAATTCTTCTTAACCTTATAAAGCCTCATTCCCAATTAGGCACAGCACTTTCTTGCAAGTTTTTTCACAAAAATGGTGGACCCGATTGTTAATAGTTGGACCTTTAGACTAACATTATAAGATCGAGAAAACATTAAAAGAAATGAACCAACACTACACCAATTTATTTGAATTAGTAGAGTTTTTAAAAGACGAAGAAACAGCTGTAAAGCATCTTGAAGAATTGAGATGGAAAGGAAACAGAGCGTGCCCTCACTGTGGCAACATCAAAACCTATGCATTAAAAAGCGGTAAATATAAATGTGCTGATAAAGATTGCGACGAACAATTCACTGCTAAAGTTGGAACGATCTTCGAAGGTTCAAAAGTTCCACTTAAAAAATGGTTTATAGCTATTTACCTTCTCACATCGCATAAGAAAGGAGTATCTTCCCATCAGTTAGCAAGAGATCTAAAAGTAACGCAGAAAACAGCATGGTTCATGCTACAAAGATTGCGTACAGCTTTAGGAAATGGAAGCTTTGAAATGCTCGGTGGTGAGAATATAGTTGAAATAGACGAATCGTTTGTAGGCGGAAAGAACAAGAATCGCCATGCAAAGAAGAAAGTTAAAAACTCACAAGGTAGAAGCTGTATTGATAAAACGCCAGTTCTTGGAATGATTGAAAGAGGTGGTTTATTAGTGGCAAAAGTAATGAAAGATACTTCTGCTTCAGAAATTCAGCCAATTGTTGATAACACAATTAAACCAAACTCAACAGTTATGACTGACGAATGGAGAGGTTATAAAGGATTAAAGAAAAGTCACTCTCATAGCTTTGTAAAACATGGAGAAGGTCAATATGTTGTTGGTAATGCGCACACAAACACGATTGAAGGTTTTTGGAGTCACTTAAAACGTAGTATATTTGGAATATATCACTCAACTTCAAGATTACACCTACAGAAATATGTTGATGAGAGTGTATTTAGATACAACTACAGAAAAGCTTGTGATGGAGAAAGAGTTGCTTTGGTAGTTAATCTTGCTAACTGCAGATTAAAGTATCACGAACTAATAAAACGATAATGAAAAAAGCGAAAGCAAAACAAGTTAAACCCAAAGTAGAAAAGGAAGAAGAAATCACAAATCCCTTCTACGGTATTTCAATGGAACAGGCTATAGATAAAATTGTCGAAGCTGGTAAGCCCAAGAAAGAAAAATAAAAGTTTAGCAACTTATTTGATAATACGATCTTTAGATTACTTAATTCAAATAAGTTGCTGTAGTGAGCAAAAAGAGAGGGAAGTAATGTTACCCTCTCTTTCTATTTAATCGTAAAGCTCTTTGTTAAGATAAATACGAGAGTCTGGATACTTCTTTTTAAAGTCGTTAATCACCGACTTAACATCATCTTCATTTTCGTGCTCCAGAGTAATTGCATTTGAAGTAATACCTGACTTACCACTAGCAAATTTATCCCTGCTTTTATCTATTTTGTAAATTTCATATCTAATAGTTTCAGAGCCATCCGTCCAGGATTTTTCATTAAGAAAAATAAGATAAGTTTTATCAAATAAGATCGTATCCTGTTTGGAACCCGACTTACAGCTGAAAAACAGTGTAATTAAAAATAGTAATGTAAGTTTTTTCATATTATTAAGTTTTTGCTAAAACTAAATAATAAAAGCAAAATTAGGCACACATGCCTAAATTTTATTTACGCTTCTACAGCACATTTGACTAATGTTACAACCGTCAGATGAACAAGAGGAATTAGAGGCTTTCGGACAGAATCTTCGAAGACTTAGAAAGGAGAAAAAACTTTCAATGGAAGCACTTGCAAATTTAGCTGAGATAGAGCTATCTCAGATTTATCGGATTGAAACAGGTAAAATTAATCCTAAATTAACTACATTGTTAAAAATTGTTAAAGCCTTAGGAATAAGCCTAAAAGAAATATTTTAACAATAAAGCCCCTCGTAAAACAAGGGGCAGTCAATTAAATTTCATAAAAGTGTGTTAATTTCAATTATTTCTTTTTCTTTTTAGGTGGAGTGTAGCTGATTGTTTCAACGATAGCTGTCTTTTTGTTCTTTTGAGCATCTTTAACTTTCATAAATTCGCCTGTCTCAGCATCTCTACCAATTTTAAATTCAATTTTCTTAGTCATAACTATGTAAGTATTTATGTGATAGATATTTATCACAACTCAAATATAAAAAATACTAAATAAACAAGCAATATTATACTAATATATTTAGCTTAAAGTTATTCACATTACCACTGTTTTGTAGCCGTAAACAGTCATGTAAAAATCAAAATCACTCTTTTTAGGAATATAGTCCTAGCTTTTAATTAAAAAACTCTGTGGATAAGTTTTAAAGGAGGATATTTATAAAACAAAAGGGCTGCGAGAGCCCTTTATCGATTATTTTGAAGATTGATTCTTCGTTGAATGTTTTGCTATCCAAACTAAAACAATTGGAGTAGCGATGATTGAAAGTCTTTCTAGGACAACAAGCACTTCATGAAAATAATTCACGTTGATTAAAATTACTCGATTTTAAGAGTGCCTTTGCAGAGGCATTCTTATTTAAACAAAAGTAACTAAAATAGCCGACAGTAAAAAAGCGGCTTTAAACTGAATAAACACAGATTATATAGCGAAGGGTAATTTGCTATATTGTCGCCATAAAAAGATTAACCACAAACAAAAATACCTGCTGTTGGCGAGGCCATCAAGGTTTTCAGAAATAATATTGCTGAACGCTTCAAATAAGAAAAAGCAAAGAGCAATTCCGGAATATCGTCCTTACCTGTTAATCTAGAATAACGCAAGCAATTAGAAAAAGAATGGCCCAGAAATCCATTTGGGCCAAACTATAAAAAATCTTTCTAATCATTGATGAATGATGATTAAGTTCTAATCTAATATTCACCTGTTACACTTATATTAACCTACAGTTAATTTTACGGACATATACTTTAATAATACTTGATCAATAGCGGGAACAGTTTTGAAACATACTTTTCGAATAGTAAGCATTGAAATTTATTATTGATTTTTCCGATGGAATCATAAATACCGCTGGCTTCTTTCATCTTTGCCATAACAATTCAGATTAAGTTTCCAGATCATCGGTTTTTACCTATTGCAAAAGCCAAGCGCAAGCCAAAAAAAGAAACCTGCCCACCGCTACCTCTCCAGCCTTCATAACGCAGACCAAGATCTGCTCCATAACTTTTTGAAAAAGGCAAATAAACGCCAAGGGTCGGGCCGTAGGAAAATGATGAACTGATCCTATCCCCTAGGGTATTGGCAGTGCCCACCTCAATTGCGGCATAGTAAATCCCTGCGAAATAATATTTAGCCCCCAGTTTTATGGGTAGTACACCATTTGCACGGGTCTCCTCTCCGTTATAATCAAGGCGTTTTTTGACATCATCCCTATAACGAAAAACCAAATAACCGGCAGAACCAGTAAGGTTAATAGCGCTTGCAATATTATATTCCGCCTTAACCGAAGCACCGTAACCATTGACATACACCTTGGCTGTTTTTCCTGTTGGAAAGCCCATGACAAAACCCAGGGATATTTTAGAGAAGGCAGCGTTACCCTGCGCCTGTACCATTGCTGCCATTAGTAAAAAGACCGCTATCAGACAAGATTTCGATGTCCATTTGCCGGAAGTACTTATAAGGAAACCCTGGTAAAAAGGTTCAACTCGTTTATTATGCGTTCCAGATATGGAGCAAGTTTAAAATCCCTGGAGATGAAGGACGTAACGCCCTGTTTTCTGCATTCCCAGACCGTCTCAAAGAGTTCGCCTTCGATATAGATCTGGTTGCATTTTTTCTTCGGTATATCTATACAAACGTGCATACCATCCATTTCAAACTCATAGTTGAATGCTAAATTTTTCATATTTTCTTTTTTCTTATCTTACTAATAAAAAGATTTGGCAGGCGGATTGCGCTCCGCCTACCAAAGTATTAAAGCGATTGACCGCTTTTGATCTCATCGTTCGCAGGCGAGACGATCTCTGCTCCTGCTTTGATTGCGCCAAAAATCTCCGTCATGTCTGTTCCCTTCATCCCTTCCTTGATGTCAACGAGCTGGGCTTTGCCGTTTTCCACCTCCACTACGTATTTCCGCTCTGTAGACCGGACAATAGCGGAATTGGGCACCAGTAATGAGGTGGCACCGGATTTAAGCGGGATTTCAACCTCTGCATACATTCCGGCCTTTAACCGGTTATCTTTATTGGCTACATCAACCTCCACAACTTCCTGGCGCATATTGCCAAGGGAATTTGCAGACCGGCTGATCTTTGCCTGGCGCTGTTCTCCCGGCAACGCATTGAAGCGGAACTTGACCATCTGGCTTAAGTCCACCTTGTCTACATAATCTTCGGGAATGGATACCTCAAGCCTCATGTGGGTCAGATCCTGCAATACCAGCATAGGCAGGTCTGAGGATTTCCCTGCTGATACCAGTGCTCCCGGGGAAACATTTCTGTCTACGATCACCCCATCAAAAGGCGCATATACTTTTAAGTAATCCTGCATGGTGCGTACAGAAGCAACATTTGACCGTTCGGCTTCGGCAATGGCCTTATCGCCTCTCATCCGGGAAAGCGCATTATCAAGTTCTAAAGGCGATACCGAACCTTCCTCCTTTGCTGCCTCTTTAAGCCGCCTGTATTTCTCACTGCTTGCCGAGGCAGTCTCACGTGCCTGCAGGTAGCGGGAATTTGCTGACTGTAACTGCGATTCAAGTTCTGGTGCTTCCAGGGTCATCAGCAGCTGGCCCTTGGCCACCTTGGAGCCCAGGTCGACCAATATGGCCTTCACAAACCCGTTGGCTTTCGGAAAAATGTTTACCTGATTGAAAGGCTTGAGCATTCCCGGAATACGGGTATAACTGGAAAGGGCCTGCTCTTCAACCTTTGCGGTTTCATATTTGGCTTCCTTGCCGTTTTTTGCGGGACTGATGTCCACAGGCTTCTGGTTTCCGCCACAGGCGGCCAGGGTACTGATCAAAATTATAATTGGAATGAATCTGGTTTTCATGTTGTTTATCTTTTTAAATTTTTGTTTTTCTAGGCATTAGGTTGGGTTCCTTTAAGCTACTTTTTTTCTGTACCCAGGCGAAGACCTGCGGAAGGATGAAGAGCGCTGCAAGGGTAGAAAAGAATAGCCCTCCAATAACGGCCCTTCCAAGCGGCGCGGTCTGTTCACCGGATTCGCCCAGCCCTGAGGCCATTGGGATCATCCCAGCGATCATCGCAAAACTGGTCATCAGGATCGGCCTTAAACGGATCCCCGCACTCACCACTGCCGCCCGGATAGAATCCTTGTATTCTAGCCTGAGTTTTTCGGCGTTGGTCACGATCAATATCGCATTGGCCACTGATACCCCGGTGGACATGATCATTCCCATATAGCTCTCCAGGTTAAGCGTAGAGCCTGTTAGCAATAATGCGGTAAGCGACCCTAAGATTACTGCAGGAACAGTCGAAAGCACGGTCAGCGAAAGCTTGAAAGACTGATAATTGGCGGCAAGCAGCAGGAATATCACCAATATCGCAAAGGCCAGTCCGCCCTGGAGTGAAGATAGTGTCTCGGTCAACAGGCTCGACATGCCTTTCACTTCCGCAGTCAACCCCTTAGGTGGAGTACCTACGGACTTCAAGACCTTTTCAACATCAGCCGTCGCCGTTCCAAGATCCTTTTTATAAATGTTTGCACTCACGGTAAGAAAGCGTCTTGGTCCTGAGCGGTCATATTCTCCTGGATGATAACTGGTATTGAATGTTGCAATATCACCAAGTACCGGACTGCTCTGCCCTTTTACCAAAAGAATTTCCTTTAGTTCATCCATTGTATTCATCACATATTCGGGAACTTGCACCTGTACCTGATAGGTATAGGCAGTTTTTTCATCAAGCCACTGGTTCTTTTCGGTAAAACGGCTGGAAGAGGTACTTGCGGTAACAGATCTGGCTATATCCACGACGTTCAGTCCGAACTGCGCTGCCTTGAGCCTGTCCAGGGTAATGGATACCACGGGGATATGCAGGGGCTGAGCAATCTGGATATCACGGAGGTAATCTATTTTTTTAAGTTTTGCTAACACCTTGTTAGAGTAGGATTCGATCTGATCCATATCTTTTCCCGCCACCCTGATCTCGATCGGCGTGGCAGCACCCTGGCTCATGATTTTTTCGGTCATGTCTATCGGCTCAAAAGTGATGCGCAGATCAGGAAGTTTATATGCTATATTCTTTCTCAGGGCATCTTTTAATTCGTCCATATTCACCTTATAATCTTCATCCAGGTTTACCTGCAGCACGGCTTCATGTGTTCCGGTATTGAAAATATACAGGTTACTGGTTCCATAGCTGCTGGGGATAAGCCCAACGTAGCCCGAACTAACCGCCACATGGTTATCGACAGTCTGGTTGATGATGGAGAGTACCTGCTTGAATTTCTCTTCGGTACGCTCTAATCTTGTACCGTCTGGCGCTTTGATGCGGATCTGGAACTGCCCGTTATTGAGCTTGGGCATCATATCCTTTCCAATAAAAACAAAGCCCAGTCCGGCAAGGATAATAACAGCAAAAAGATAAATTCCGACGATTCCTTTTTTCATCGGCATCCACCGCTCAATGATCGCCATAAATCTCACCTTTACCCGTTCAAAGAAATCGTTTTTCTCCGGCTCATCCTTTTCATTTTCCAGGTGTTTTTCAACCTGTTCTGCTTCCCGTGAGTCCAGGGCTTCCCCTGCATGGGCATGGATCTTGCCATGGTCATAGTGCTGGTAACGTTCTTCCTTGATCATCCAGTTGGAAAGAATAGGAACCAGGGTCTGGGCCACGATGAAAGATACAATCATGGTAAAGCCAATCGAGAGGGATAGTGGCAGAAACATCGCCTTTGGTATCCCGTTCATCATAAAGGATGGCGCAAAAACGGCCAGGATACACAGCAGGATGAGGAGCAGCGGGAATGCTATTTCCTCACAGGCATCATAAATGGCCTCGCGTTTGGGCTTTCCCATTTCCAGGTGCTGGTGGATATTTTCAATCGTCACTGTTGCCTGATCGACCAGGATCCCTATTGCAAGTGCCAGACCGCTCAAGGTCATGATATTGATCGTCTGACCAAACATGCCCAGTAAAAGCACACCAATTAAAATCGATACCGGAATGGTAATCACAACGATAAGACTACTGCGCAGGTCACGCAGGAATAAGAGTACCATGAGACCGGTCAGGAGCGCACCCAGACCACCTTCAGTGATCAGGCTTTTTACCGAGTTGATAACGGCTACAGACTGGTCAAATTCATACGAGATGTGGACATCGTCCGGCAAAAGGCTCTGCATTTCAGGAATTTTGGCCTTTAAGGATTTCACCACCGACCAGGTCGATGCGTCTGCGGTTTTGACCACCGGAATATAAACCGACCGTTTTCCGTTGATCAGTGCATAATCTACGGTAACATCTGCTGCATCTGCAACCCTTGCCACATCCCTGACCAATATCGAAACGCCATTTTTTGTGGCTATGGGAATGTTGTTGAATTCATCTACGGTCTTTACCAGCGAGTTCATGGAGGTTACCATCATGGTATTGTCCAGTCTAAGGTTTCCCGAAGGCGACATGACATTGAACTTGGATAAAGCCCCTACCACCTCGTCCGGGGTCAGATTATAGCTCCTTAACTTGCTCGGATCTACACTAATGGTAATTGAGCGGGAGTTGGCACCGAATGGCGGTGGCGCAGAAAGTCCGGCGACCGAGGAAAACATAGGCCTGATATGCGTTGCCGCCATATCATAGATTTCTTTGAGGCTCCTTGATTTGGCTGAGAGCACAAGTTGGCCCACAGGCAGTGAAGAGGCATCAAAGCGGACTACCTGCGGAGGCAGTGCACCGGGTGGGAAGAACTTCATGGCCCGGTTTACCTGGAGGGCAACCTGGGCAGAGGCCTCAGCCATATTGGTGCTCTCATAAAAACTCAGCTTTAACATGGTGAGTCCCTGGATGTTCTTGGCGGTAATATTCTTGACGCCATTAACGTAAAGGAACTGATCCTGCAGACGGGTAGAGAAAAAACCCTCCATCTGCTGGGGGGACATGCCCCCGTAGGATTCGATAAGATATATAGTTGGAGAATTAAGTTGAGGAAAAATATCTATTGGGATCTTCAGCGCACTGAGCACTGCAAAAAGCAGTAAACTCGCTGTGATCACCACTGTTGTAATCGGCTTTTTCAGGGCCGAGGTAACCATTGACATATCTTTATTATTTTAATGCGTTTAACAGGGAATCTACTTGATTAGTGGCAATAGCCTTTTGAAAAAGAGCCCGGACGTACAGGTATTTTGCGTTAACAAAATCAGTTTCTGCGCGGTAGAGGATGGTCAGGGCTGCATTGAGCTCAATGATATCGGTCAGTCCGTTCTTATAAAGGGAGAGCTTTTGGCGGTATCCTGCGGCGGCTGCTTTTAACTGGTTTGGTATTTCATCAAGTCTTTTATGCGCAGTACTGATTTCGAGGCCCGCTTGAAGGGCGGCATTTGATAACATTAACCGCTCCTGCTCCAGTTCCTTTAAGTAAAAGTTACTGTTGGCCTTCTGGGTCCTAAGCTTCAACTGACGCCTGCGCAGATCAAAGAGGTTATAGCTGATCCCTACGCCCACGAGGTAATTTTCACGTTGCCATTCCAAGCCATTCGAGAGGCTGTTGAAATTGTCATTGGCATCAATGCTTGATCCCCTTGACCAGGCCGCAGCTTGTAGGCTTACCTTTGGGTTGTAGGCTTTTTTGACCAGGTTTTCCTTCTCAACGCTGCTGAGGTAATTGCTTTTGTAAAAATCAAGCAGCGGATGGCTTGAACTGTCAGTCAGGTTTACTGATAGGTTTACTTCAAGCGATTTTAGCCGGTCGAGGATCGTGCTGTCGGCGACAATACTTTCCGGATTCAGCCCGCTGATTGCTGCAATATCGAGCTGGACCTGTTTATAGGTATTGTCCATTTCGATATAGTTCAGCCTTGATTTGGAGAGTTCGGCACCCGCAATACTGGTATCTACACCCGGGCGCACACCGCTTCTGGCTAGGGACAGTATGGAGCGGCCGATCTGCTCGTTGCGACTGATGTTCTGCTTCTGAATAGATAGCATATCCTGAAGCTTTAAAAGGCTCAGGTAATCATCAATAGCAATGGCCCTGGTCTGGTAGCGCCGCTGGGCAAACCTGGAACGCTCAGCGACAAGTTCTGATTTGGCTACTGCATTCTGGGCCTTATAGGCACCAAAATTATAAACCTCCCAATCAAGGGAAGCGATGCCAAGATTAGTAAGTGCAGCCTTGGTAGTGCTTTCGGTTCTAACCCCCCTGGAATTGGAAGGAACGATACCAAAGGCCATATAGGGCCCCGCCACATTATTGTTTGAGCCCAGATCTGCCTGATAGTTAAGCTTCAAGTTGGGCAGGGCATTCGCTCCGGTCTCTTTTAACTGGGCGGCCCGGATATCCACGGCCGCTGAATCAGCGGCCAGGGAGGGCGAAAAAGCGGTCACGTGATCGATCAGATCGACGATCCCGATGGGTTTTGGGGAAGTTTGGGCATGGCTTTCCAGCCCCATATATAAAAGTGGGAACAAACAGAAAATCTGTTTAATACGGATCATGTCTTTAAATTAAAATTTAAGGAAAAAGATTTGACGGATTTCGCGACAGGAAACCGGGTGATTAACCGTCCGTCGTCACCTCATCATATGAAGGACCTGTCAATAAAAAAAATTGGAGATAAATCTCAGATCCGAAAGACCTGGTTGGAAATATAAATTGGGACTGATCCGGCAATCCTGTATCTGATCTCAAGAAAATACCTGTTAAGGTTGGTGGCTAAAAGCCCAAGCCCAAAAAGCAAAATGATCCCGATGATAATAGCTTCCAGAACAGGAAGCACGGTTTTCTTCCGTTCATCAAGAATGCACTTAAACTGTCTGGTAATTTTTGAATCCTTTGCTAGCGGAGAAAAGCTGCCATTGTACTGGGCTGCTGATTTTATTCCTCGTGCGGATTCTAAAAGGGACAGGTTGGATAAAAAAAAGATGTTGCCCAAAGAGATAATCAGATATAACAAAACAACTCCGATTATAGAGCAATTTGGCACCTGCTTAATTTTCACATCCTTCAAATTTAACAACCTAAATATATTGGTGCTAAAATCCGCATTAATCTAAAAAGATGAGAGAATAAAAAGTAACAAAGCTATTACCAAATCGTTAGCAAGGGTGCACATTCGGGTATCCTTATAAAGAATGCGGAATCCCTGGAAAAAATGAAATCGATTGATGTAGTCATCATCGACAAGACCGGAACGGTAACCGAAGGTAAACCTTCGGTTGAAAAAGTGGTTAGCGTAAATTCAAGCTTTACCCAAAAGGATATTCTTGAAAAAATTGTGGCTTTGAACAGCAGCAGTGAACATCCATTGGAACAGGCAACTTTACGCTATGGCGAAGAAAACAAGATAGAGGTCAAGTCCCTAACAAGCTTTGAGGCAATCATGGGAATGGGTGTAACGGGCCATTTGGGATCGGAGACACTGGTTTTAGGCAACCAGAAATTAATGGAGCAGGTTAAAGCGGTAATAAACCCTGAATTAAAAGAGCAGGTTAAGGCTGCTCAAAAAGAGGGCAAGACGTTCTCTTATCTTTCTGTAGGAGAAAAAGCTGTCGGATATGTTGTGATTTCTGATAAGATTAAGCCTTCGAGTGCATCTGCAATTCAAAAACTCCAGGGTGAGGGCATAAAGGTCATGATGTTTACCGGCGATAATGACGATACAGCTAAAGCAGTTAGCGAAACGCTGAAATTAGACGGCTATAAAGCCCAGATGCTTCCTGAAGATAAATTAAAGGAAATAAAAAGTCTCCAGGCTGAAGGCAAGAAAGTGGCGATGGCGGGAGATGGCGTTAACGACGCCCCGGCACTTTCCCAGGCTGACATCGGCATAGCCATGGGCACAGGAACGGATGTGGCCATACAGAGCGCTGCGATCACCCTTGTAAAGGGAGATTTAAACGGAATCGCAAAAGCCCATTTGTTAAGCTACAAGGTTATGGCCAATATCAAAGGCAATCTTTTATTTGCACTTGGATACAATATTCTGGGCATCCCCATAGCTGCTGGCCTGCTGTATCCTTTTTTCGGCATCCTGCTCTCACCGATGATCGCAGCCCTTGCCATGAGTTTCAGTTCGGTTTCTGTTATCCTAAATTCCCTGCGTTTAAGGAATGTAAAGATCGATTGATTTTTAGTATATGGTATAC
The DNA here is from genome assembly GCA_965284455.1 of Sphingobacteriaceae bacterium. Lineage (GTDB taxonomy): Bacteria > Bacteroidota > Bacteroidia > Sphingobacteriales > Sphingobacteriaceae > Pedobacter. The sequence goes on along the minus strand of OZ260086.1, from coordinate 627,075 downwards.
TGAATTGAAATGTCCTGCGGATTGTAAAATTAACGGAAGATACTTAGGACATCTACAATTGTACATTAGGGGCATGACCAAATTCCAGACCGCTAAAAGTTCCTAATCAATTGACTTCAGTGCTAGCTCCATCTCACAAAAAAGCCCGTATTTTTTTTAAACACAGTCGATTTTTCCTTATTCAGGATCACATTTCGGTAATCGATGAGTCCAACAGATGCTAGGGCGGTTAAGGACATTAACTAAAATTTGCTCTAATTATCTGTTAAGCTTTCTGGCATTGTCAAAAATTTGGTGAGCCAGCTTGCTGATTAAAATCACCTGCAGGAATGTCCGAGATCATTTTGTTGCCCACTTTATTAACTACTTTTGAATTAGTAAAATATACGAGTAGCCTCGGTCCGAACAGAAAGCCAAACAAATGCAAAACAAAAAAATTCGAAATAGAATGGTCAATGGCTGGAGAAAACTTGGCCCCGGACTGGTCACAGGTGCCAGTGACGATGATCCGTCTGGGATAGCAACTTATTCACAAGCAGGTGCCGCATATGGACTTTCCACTCTTTGGACCGCTATCGTAGCCTTTCCATTAATGGCCTCTATCCAACAGATGTGTGCAAAGATCGGGCTTGTAACCTCCCAGGGGCTTACAGGTACGCTCAAAAAGCACTACCCAAGGACTATCCTTTATCTTATGCTGCTCTTCAGCTTTCCTGCCATTGTAATGAACATCGGTGCTGATATCGCTGCTATGGGCGCAGTGGGCAATCTACTGTTCCGATCTATAGACGCGAACTATTTTAGTGTGGTCTTCACCATTGTTTTATTGGGGCTGATCATCTATCTTCCCTATCAGAAGATAGCAGCGGTGCTTAAGTACCTTTGCATCGTGATGCTTGTATATTTTATCGTTCCTTTTCTATATAAACAGGACCTAACTGCAATTCTGAAGGCTACCTTCATGCCGACCATAAAGATGGACAAGAGCTTTATAGCTATCCTTGTGGGAATACTGGGCACGACGATCTCGCCATACCTTTTCTTCTGGCAGGCCTCTGTGGAAGTTGAGGAAATGAAGAGTAGAAAATACCACATCATGGTCAATAAAAATCTCATCCATGAAATCAACCGAGATGTTGATCTTGGGATGAGCGTATCAGGACTGGTCATGTATTTTATCATACTTACAACAGGAACAGTGCTTTTCAAGGGCGGGATCCACCAGATCGACACGGTGGAGCAGGCAGCAGCTGCACTCAAACCGTTGGCAGGAAATCTTGCTTATCTTCTTTTTGCTATAGGAGTGATCGGCACAGGGCTGATCGCAATCCCAGTTCTGAGCGGATCGATTTCCTATATTGTTACCGAAACGTTCGGATGGCAACAGGGCCTCGACAAAAAATTCCATGAAGCGAAAGCTTTCTATGTCATTATTGCCATTTCGCTAATCGTTGGCCTCTCATTGAATTACGTTGGCATAACCCCCATTCAATCTTTAATTTATACCGCGATTTTATATGGAGTAACGGCTCCTGTACTGATTGCCATCATCCTGCACATTTCCAATAATAAGAAAATTATGGGCAGCAATACCAACACAAGAACAGCAAATTTCCTAGGGTTTGCCACTCTTATTATCATGACCGCAGCTGCAGTGGCCCTTCTCTATTTACAACTTGTGGGCAGATAGCAGTAAGGCACTTTATATGATCTCCAAGAAATTTATGACTCGTCTTGGGGAGCATACTGAAAATCGTTTCCAATACCTTAGAATAAACTTTTGAAGGTTCAAGCTTGAGATTACTTCTAAGTTTCGAAAGGAATTCTTCAGTATAAAGATAATCCTTGCCATGCTCTACGGGGCTTCAATGAACACATAACGAGAGATCCTTAGTTCTACTACCTAACCGTATAGTTTCTATACATGCTTTGAATCTTAAAGGCTAAAAAACTCTTCCTAGTGTACGAACAATTCAACCAATAAAATAGGCCTGCGAGGCAGAAGACTTACAAAATCATTTTTTTTGATCTTGCAAAAGATTGTTTATCTGGATAATCAGAATTTGAAGACCTCAAGCTCCTTTGCCGCCCGATGTAATGCAGCCATCTTCCATTTCTATTATCCGATGTGTTTTTCCTGCAAAATCATTGTCATGAGTAACAATAACCAGCGACTGACTGTACTCTTCGGCCAATTGCTTAAAGATTTCAAAAACGATCTCCCCGTTTTTTTTATCCAGGTTTCCCGTAGGCTCATCGCCCATGATGATCAAGGGGTCGTTTATGAGGGCTCTTGCAATCGCAACCCTTTGTTTCTGCCCTCCGGAAAGCTGATTTGGCATTTTTAATGCCTCATTCTCAATACCAAGAATCTTTAACTTCTCATAGGCCTTGCTTTCAATTTCCACTCTTGAAAACTTCGCCATTTTTTCGCAGGGCAACATAACATTTCTTAGAACAGAAAATTCATTCAATAGATAGTGGAACTGAAAAACAAAGCCTATCTTTTCATTCCTAACGCTGGCCAGCTCTCTTTCACTCCTGCCTTTCATATTTACCCCGTCTATAAATAATTCACCTGAAAAGTCCGTATCCATCGTTGAGAGTATATACAGCAGCGTAGATTTTCCACAGCCCGATTTGCCGATGATAGAGGTAAACTCTCCTTCAGCTAAGGTAAAGCTGATATCTTTCAATACCTCCATTTTTACAGGGTCATAAAAATATTTATTGACATGAACAGCTTCCAAAATTTTTCTTTCCATGGTTATTTCCCTCTGATAATCACTACAGGATCAACTCTACTTGCTTTCATCGCCGGAAGCAAACCTGAGAGATAGGTTGTAAGAATAGAAAATATGCCTCCGATAATATAAAACATCGGATCATAATGAATCGGATAAGTTTTAATCGTTGGAAGGGAGGCTGTTTCAAATGGCAACTGATCGATAACACCTGACAATCCCAAGCCAAAAATAAGTCCGGTAGCACCTCCGAAAATACCGATGGATAAAGCAATTGATAAAAATATTCGCTTCACATCTGTTCCGGAAAACCCCGTTGCTTTCAAGATGGCAATGGAATCCATCTTTTCGTAAATCATCATATTCAGTATATTATAGATCCCAAATCCTGCAACTACGAGTAAGGTTATTCCTACCGCATAAGAGATAAGGGTCCGGATAAAACTCCCGGTCTCAAACTGGTCATTTGCCGTTTGTATATCGATGGCATCCAGGGAATAAAATTGCTGATACTCCTTTGCAACTTCAGGAGAAAGTTTAATATTGGTAAGTTTGATCTGGATATCGGTGATAAAGCTTCGAGGCTTTCCAAGCATTTTCTGTGCGGTAGATATCGAAACATAGCTCTGGACCTTGTCAATCTCAGAGAGGCCGGACTGAAAAAATCCGACGACCTTTAACTGCATTCTGCTACCTTTAACAGTAGTGATCTGGATGCGGTCTCCAATGCCCACCATCATTGCATCAGCTACTCCCTTGCCGAGAATAATTGCATTGGGAGCATAACTCAGATCCATATAATCTCCGGAGACTACGTAATCTTTGAACCAAAATAATTTGTTCTCATCAGTCGGCGAAATGCCATTGATTAGTCCGGTCAGATCAATTGTTCCGACGTTATAGAAAACCTGTACCGTTACTTTTGGGGCGACCCCGACAACTCTTTTATCTTGCTTTAATGCATCGATAATCGCTATGCTGTTATGAATTTGGGGTAGTTCCTTTCCCGGTTTAATTGAGCGGATAAAATTATATCCCCCATTGTATTTTTTTGATAAATCAATGGGCTGCACCGGTGATGCTTTTATTTCATTGTACAATCTCACGTGTGGGGTTCGGTTCAACATCAGCCCGTCAAGCAGGTCATTCAAGCCCGACATGAAGCTCAGCAGAGCAATAAACATGGTGATGCTAAAAGTTACTCCCGTCGCCGCAACCAGGGTCTGCCGCCAGCGGGCCCTTAACAATGCAAAAGATATATCTAAAACTAAGGCCAGCTTCACGGGGAGGGAATTGAAATTTCATCTGAGCGGGAAATGCCCCGAATGATCTCGACCATTTTGTAATCCCTTAAGCCAGTTTTAACCCGCAATATCTTGCCATTTTTGCTTAATACGGTGGAATCGCTCACTAAAAAACTCACAGGAATTAACAGGGCGCTATCCTTTTTGCGGATAACAATATTTGCCTCAAATGTGATAAAGGGATATAAAACTTTAGGCGGGTGCATAAAAACTGCTTCAACGAGAAAGGTTTTAGCCGCCTCGTCCATCACAGGCGATATGGAACTGACATATGCTTCGAATATTTGACCTTTATAGCTATCCATTCTTACCAATACCATTTGCCCAATCCTTACCTTAAAAATATCATACTCATCTACCTGCATTTCCAGGACAAACTGCCTATTATTACCTAGTAGCGCAAGTGGTGTTTGTGGCGTAACGGATTCTCCCGTTTTTTTATAAAGCTGGTATAAAACTCCTTCAAGCTCACTTTTCAGGGTGAAATCTCCGGCTAGTTTCTGGCTGATCTGTAAGTTCTTTGCTGATTGCTGCGCATTAAACCTGAGTTGTTTTTTAAGATCCTGATATTTTAGCACTGCTGATTGGTAATCTACTCTCGAAGATGCAAAAGACAGCTCCCTTTGCTCCAGTTCGACCTTTGTACCACCACCATTTTTATATACGTCCTGTTGCCTAATCCAGAGCAATGAATCGTTCTTCATCTTGCGCCCGAGTATCATAATCGTGTTCTGGGCATCCTCGATTTTATCCTGGTTATTTCCTAGCGAGGCATATTGCGCGCTGATTGCTGCATTTTGGGTATTTAGTAATTGAAGATCATGTGTTATACTGAGTATTGGCGTGCCAACTTTAACTTTATCGCCTTCTTTAAGGTAAATCTGGGATATGCTTCCACTGACGTTGGCAAACGACTGATACTGAGATTTACTCTTTAAAATCCCAGAAGCATATATCGACTCAGTAATGGATGAGATTACCGGCCTGGTGTAAACGGCTTTGTTTTTACAAGCGACCAGGATCAAAACGAGATACAAGAAAATATGATTACGCATAGATTAAATTTTAATTGCTTGCTATCGAATGCCAATATACAGGAATCCTGTTGCAGGCGTACAGGCGACTAGTTTAGGAATGGTAGCGTTTTGGTTTGAAACAATTAACTCAACTGTCATACCAGAGGATGCCCTAATATCAAGAACATGACCAAAAATACTCACCTTATGTAACCAGGACAACCTGGAAGAAAGGCTATTTACAAGGACACTTTATGCTGGAAAAAATCCTGAAGGAAAGACAGTCGGTCTGAAATTCAATTATTTAATTTCTATCAAGCGGATCCCATTATATTCTGTTACAAATATGCGTCCGGAAGGGGCTACAGCCAGGTCTTCTGGGCCTGCGAATGTAGCAGAAGCACCAGGACCATTGTCATTTCCAAATTCGCCACTACCGGCAAGCGTTGTTACAACTCCTGCAGGGGTTACCTTACGTATCTTATTATTGCGTGTATCCGCCACGTAAATATTACCTGAGGCATCTAAGCATAAACCGAAAGGGCGAAAAAATGACGCCGCTGCCCCTTTTCCATCATTTGCGCCCTGAGCACCGCTTCCTGCAAGGGTACTGACTGTCCCTTCCTGGTTAATCTTACGGATCAGGTTATTTTGAGTATCGGCGACATATATGGTACCGTCAACATCTACCTCCAGGTCGTAGGGTGAGTTAAATGATGCTTCAGCCGCCTTTCCATCTCGGGCACCGATTGCACCGCTACCAGCAAAAGTTGTTACCACCCCTTGCTGGCTTATCTTACGGATTACATTATTAGAAAGATCTGCAACATATATATTGCCATTAGCATCCAGCCCCACCCCTCTTGGATTATAAAATTTAGCCGTAGCGGCAAGGCCATCAGCCAATCCTTGAGCGCCAATACCGGCAATGGTTGTTACAACACCATCCAAGCCTACTTTACAGATCCTACAATTATGACTATCAGCCACATAAATAATACCTAAAGCATCCAGCGCTATCCCACTAGGGTACCAGAAAACAGGCCCCCGCCCGTCCATATCAATATGATCGTTGCCGGCGAGTGTCGTCACCACAGCCTTCGGGCTTATCTTACGGATCAAACCCGTCCAACTATCTGACACATACAAATTGCCGGCATTATCAATTGCCAGCCCAGAGGGGCTATAAAATGAAGCTGAAGTACCGATGCCATCTGCAGAGCCGACCTGTCCGCCACCGGCAAACGTGCTTACTGTTACGGTGATAGGTTTATTTCGTTCTTTAGTACAGGATACACTGGCTGAAAGAAAAACTAATCCAAGAACAAAAGATGTCTGTGTTTTCATGGTATAGAATTAATTATAAAAAGCTATTCAAATACAAATTTAAATAGCCCAGGAGAACCTTTAACTGATGGACGTTACTGGAGCTAATGTTTCTGGTCAGTGTCAAATAGATATTTCAAAGGCGGGTCGCAGGCTTATGTTACAGCTGATGTCCAATTTCCGGCAGCGGCTTTCCAATATCCTGCTAGTATAACTTTAGCTACTTCCGATAATCTCTACCTTGCTGATTATACTGTCGGTGCCTGCACCGATGGCCTTAGAAATGCCTGTTGCATATTTAGGCCGGAACCGAGAAACCGGTTGGCACTAACAGTCTTTTCATATTTCTTTATTTAAATTCAAAGCCAAAGCAATTAACATATGTCCGGTAAAGTTCAGCCCGATATTGAATCTGCCACGGGGAGACAACCGCTCCACCGCAGGCAGATAACAAAACCAGTCGGTCACCTTATTTCCCTGTCATCACTAGCATTGGGGATAACCGATCCAAATCTCAATAACCGCACCTGTAAGGGCCATAATGTAAGCTCCCCTGTTTTTCAGACCATTCAAAAGTATAATTTTGTCCTCAACTTTCCTGCAATAAATCGATGGGAGATTTGAAGTTCAATGCCTGGTGTGGTCGATGGTAATTATAGTCCATCATCCATTCCTCTACCTTTTCCCTCACATCATCCAACGAATGAAATATGTAGGCATTTAACAATTCTCTTCTGATGCTTCCATTGCATCTTTCTATATATGCGTTCTGTGTTGGTTCTCCAGGCTCGATAAAAAGCAGTTCTACATTGTTTTCCTTCGCCCATTCATCCAGCTTGTGTGAGATGAATTCTGGCCCATTATCCATTCTTATCATCTTTGGTAGCCCTCTATATTGTTTGAGTTCATCCAATGCCCTGGTAACCCTCAATGCTGGAAGTGAATAATCTATTTCCATAGCAAGTATCTCTCTGTTGTAATCATCGGCAATGTTCAGCAATCTAAATTTCCTCCCATTCCAAAGCGAGTCACTCATAAAATCCATAGACCACACCTCATTTACAGTTTCCGGCACAAATAATGGCTTTTTGACTCTTTCTGGTAGTCTTTTCTTTGCCCTGCGCCGAATATTAAGCCTCATCGCGGTATAAACCCGATAAACCTTTTTATGGTTCCATGTAATTCCTTTTCGACGTAACCGGTAGTAGCATTGCCAGAAGCCTATGGAAACATGCTTTTCAATTAGAAGAGAAAGTGCATTAACTATTTCGCTGTCATCGCGCCGTTTGCGTCTATAGTAATGATTGCTCCGGTTTAACCCGACACATTGACAAGCCTGACGATGGCTAATCCTTTTCACCATCTCATCCACTAAACCACGTTTTTCGTCAGGCGTTAAAGCTTTTTTTCCACCGCCTCCTTGAAAACTTCGTGCACAAGGCTGAGATTCGCATACATTTTTTTCAAACGCGCATTTTCCTCCTCTAATGCCTTGAGCTTGGATAACTCTTTCACTTCCATTCCTCCGTACCTCTGACGCCATTTATAAAAGGCTGCGGTGCTAATCCCTAACTCTCTGCAGAGATCGTGTACATTTTTGCCATTCTCATGTTCTTTGATGGCTTTTACAATCTGAGATTCCGTAAACTTGATTCTTTTCATATTACCAATTAAAATTAATAGTTTTTTCTAATAGCCTCGCTGCGCTCGGTCTAGAATTATACTTTTAACTGGTCTGAATTTTGGGAAGTGCACAAAAATAGCTGATTTATACGTAAGGGTGAGCACTGATGAGCAGGCAGAAAAAGGGTATTCATTAAGAAGCCAACAGGACGTTCTGACAAAATACTGCGAGCTAAACGACATTAAAATTAGAAAGATAGTTGTCGAAGACTACTCCGCTAAAACTTTCAATCGACCTGAATGGAAGAAGCTAGTGATTGACCTCAAAAAACATAAAGGTAAAACAGATCTTCTGTTGTTCACCAAATGGGATCGATTTAGCAGAAATACTAGCGACGCCTACCAGACGATTGCGATGCTCAACAAATTGGGAATTGATCCTCAAGCAATAGAACAGCCATTAGATTTAAATGTACCAGAGAATAAAATGATGCTGGCCGTCTATCTTACTACTCCAGAAATTGAGAATGACAGAAGAGGATTAAATACCAAGGCAGGTATTAGACAAGCAAAAAAAGAAGGTCGGTGGACAGGCAAAGCCCCGCTTGGATATATTAATAAGACCGCTGAAAACGGAAAGAAATATATTGCTATCAAGCAACCCGAAGCCTCATTAATGAAATGGGTTTTCGACCAATTGTCAGAGGGAACTTATTCTGGTGAACAAATATTATTCTCTGCACGTGAAAAAGGCCTCAACTGCAGTAAGAACAACTTCTACACTATCATAAGAAATCCAATTTACTGTGGAAAGGTCTTCGTCCCTAAATATAAAAATGAAGAAGCATTTTTAGCAAACGGGTTACATGAAGCCTTGATAACGGAAACCATGTTCTTTACGATTCAAGAGATCCTAAATGGCAGGAAGAAAATTCTTGGCCAGCCTATAGCTACGCGGGAAGAACTTATATTAAGAGGATTTCTAAAATGCCCAAACTGCGAAAAGTCGCTAAGTGGTAGTGCTTCTAAGGGAAGAAATAAGTATCACACCTACTATCATTGTTCTTCATCTTGTGGCATTAGGTTCAAATCTGAAATAGTGAACGAAGCTTTCGCTACAGAGTTAATGGAATACCTACCGCGTAATGGATTTGATGAAATATTCGTTGAAACAATTTCTGATGCTTACACAAACCAAGTTGGTTCTTTGCTTGATGAGCGCAAAACATACTCAGGTCAAATAAGGACGCTCAACCAGAAAATAGAAAGAGCAAGGGATCTGCTTTTGGATAATGAAATTGAAGCGACAGATTTTAGAGCGATAAAAATTGAGTGCAACGAAAAAATATCGATTGTCGAATCTAAATTAAATGATCTGAATACCAAAAACAAAGAAGTTTTGAATATAAGACCAATAGCAGAACGCGCTATTAACAACTTAAAGCAATTAGATCTTTTTTATGAAAATTCCAGTGTAGAAGGGAAAAGATATCTGATAAGCACCCTTTTTATTGAAAAATTGGTATACAATGGAGACCGTTTTCGAACCACTTTAGTGAATGAAACCGCCCAACATATCTACCTGAAAAACAAAGAGTTGAAGGCAAAAAAAATGAGGCAAAAATCTTCGAAAAAATCTTTGCCCCACTGGGGGTGGCTGATGGGGCTCGAACCCACGACCCTCGGCACCACAAACCAATACTCTAACCAACTGAGCTACAGCCACCGTGTTTTTTTTGATGTCACAAAAGTACGACTTTTAACATTCCCTGCAAATATTTTTGCTAAAGTTTTTACAACAAATTTTTAATTCCTTAACATTCAATTGTTTGAATTTGAAAAAAAAATTCAGCAACAGATAAGACAAGCTATTTTGGCACTAAAAACATAACTTTACTGCGTTTATGATCGAAATTTACACAGACGGAGCAGCCAGCGGAAACCCCGGACCAGGCGGTTGGGGTACTATTTTAAGGGCTGGGCAACATTATAAAGAGTTAAGCGGCGGTTTTAGAATGACCACTAATAACCGCATGGAACTCCTTGCCGTAATTAAAGGTTTGGAAGCACTTAAAAGCTTAAACCAACAGGTTACGGTTTTCTCCGACTCTAAGTATGTGGTAGATGCGGTAGAAAAAAAATGGGTATTTGGCTGGGTAACCAAAAATTTCAAAGACAAGAAAAACAAAGACCTATGGATTCGCTTTCTCGAACTTTATAAACTTCATAAAGTGAAATTCGTGTGGATTAAAGGTCACAACGACCACCCGGAGAATGAGCGTTGCGACCGTTTAGCGGTTTTTGCTTCACAAGACAAACAAAATCTTGCTATTGATACCGTATTTGAAGTAGAAAGAGCTAAGGGTAGCTAATCAATTCCACCTACCACACCCAGATCTTGTAGTGTGTTTTCTACTTTTGCTTCAAGCGAAATTGATTTGGCCGTATACAAAAGCATCATTTCTTCCGCTTTGGCTACCATATTTTTCGACCCGATAAACACAGGTACCCGTTGGTGCAGTTCAGTTGGCTGAATATCCAGTATCCGGTCGAAACCGGTGCTAGCCTTCCCTCCTGCTTGCTCAATAATGAAAGCCATAGGGTTGCATTCATAAAGCAAACGCAGTTTTCCCTTAGGCGAGCGCGCAGTTGTAGGATAGATATAAATTCCACCCTTTATTAAATTGCGGTGAATATCGCCCACCATTGAGCCAATATAACGCGAGGTATAAGGGCGTTTAGTAGCCTCATCCTCTACCTGGCAATATTTGATATATTTTTTAACTCCATCTGGAAAATGCACGTAGTTCCCTTCGTTTACCGAGTACATGTAGCCTGTTTCGGGTATTTTCATTTGGGGGTGCGAAAGACAGAACTCACCGATTGACGGATCGAGCGTAAAACCATTAACCCCCTTACCCGTAGTATACACGAGCATGGTCGATGAACCATAAATAACATAGCCCGCAGCTACCTGTTCAGTACCTTTTTGCAGTACATCGGCTAAACTGGCCCTGCCTTCTACTGATTTTCTCCTGTAAATCGAAAAAATAGTGCCCACTGCAACATTCACATCAGTATTGGACGAGCCATCCAACGGATCAATACACACAATGTATTTTGCATTTTGCGAAACCGGCGAATCAATGTGGATAATTTCATCTTCCTCCTCAGTAGCTACAATACAACATTCGCCCCCACTGGTTAAAGCAGCGATAAACTGCTCGTCAGCATACACATCCAGTTTCTTTTGCTCTTCGCCCTGAATATTGGTTGTTCCCATATCACCCAGGATATCAACCAAACCCGCCTTGTTAATTTCGCGGTTAACGATTTTTGCAGCAATACCAATATCCCGCAGCAGCCTCGAAAGTTCGCCTTTGGCATAAGGAAAATCTGCCTGTTTTTCTATAATAAATTGCCCTAGTGTTTTAACGCCACAAACCATACTTAGTGTAAATTTTACATTATCTACCCGATAACTCTATGACCTCTAAGGTATGAATATTTTCATCAGTAATACAAAAGCGAATCAAGGTTCTCACTTTATGCCAACCGTGTTTTCCCGCTGCTCCGGGGTTTATATGCAAACATTTTAGCTTTTCATCGAACATCACTTTCAAAATATGCGAGTGCCCTGTGATAAATAATTTCGGAGGGTTAGTGTATATTTCAGGCTTTACGAAAGATGAATATCTCCCCGGATATCCACCAATATGCGTCATCCATACATCTACCCTTTCGCAGCTAAATCGATTTTTCTCCGGGAATTCATTTCTGATCTCGGCATCATCTATATTCCCGAACACACCCCGCAAAGGTTTAAAAGCAGCCAGAGGGGCAGCAACATCCGGCCCAAAATCACCGGCATGCCAGATCTCATCTACACTTTCAAAGTGTTTAAAAACCGCATCATCTAAAAAACCGTGTGTATCTGAAATTAATCCTATTTTTTTCATTATGTAAACTTAATTGTGCCTTTAATTTACAGGATATAACAGCCATAAGGCACAAAATTCAATCAAAAACCAACAAGCAAAAAACCTAAAATCTGTAACAAAAGACTAAAATACCTTACAAAAATACGCCGTTGTAATTGTACAATCTTGACATCTGTTTCAACTAATAAGCCAAAAAGAAATCTTTAAGTAACGTTCTATATTCAGCGGTATGCACTTTTAAATCTTCATAAAGATAAAAATCACTTTCCTTCAATATGGCCTTCTTTTTCCCCAGGCGAATGATCTGCCTGAAAGTAGCTTTAGACCGATCGGAATGAATATTTACCCGTGCCATAAGTTCAATTCCGTGATGCCCGGCACGAAATATCACCTCATCGGCTTGCTTTACCGGAAGGATCAGCCATGCTTCGCCGTCTGCAGTTAGCAATTCATTTATTTTTTTCACCAGCATACCGAAAAAAACCACATCTGCATGCCGGGCAATTCCTTTTCTCACTTCTTCATTCCGGAGATCGTTCACAAAAAATGGGGGGTTAGAAACAATCAGATCAAACCTTTTGTCACTGTTAAAATTTTCAAAGGCAGTATGATATACCTTTAAGCGCTTGTTAAAAATTGATGAATCAAAATTTCTCTTTGCGGTTTCGGCTGCTTTTTCGTCAATCTCTACTGCTTGTATAACAGCCTCAGGAAAACGCTGCGCCAACATCAGGGCAATCACTCCTGTTCCGGTGCCAATATCCAGTATGCTTTTCGGAGCACTATGATTTGCCATTGCACCAAGCAATACCCCATCGGTATTAATTTTCATGGCACAACCGGTTGGTCGACATCAAACTGCTTGAACTTGAAAATACTCATATTATTTTAAAATTTTGCGCCTATCCGTATTGGAAGAAAAATGGAGTGATGAACAAATCTCAATCCCGTTTTATATTGCAAACTTAGTTTTTTCCCAACCTTATGCTCCACCCCGCCACTAAAATCAACAATAGTGTTATCACCAATATTATTAACGTAACTTTTTCCAATTTTCAAATTCACTATTGGTGAAATTTTATTTTTTCCTGCTACATATTCCAAATCACCAAAAATAGCGTAACCATTAATCTGTTTATAATTCAAATAAGCAATACCTAAACCTAATCGAAGATTATTTCTGAAACTTATACCATTAACAAAACTTAAATCTATGCCATCTTTTAATCCACGTTGTTGATAATCCTCCACCACCTCTAAAGGTTGATTTTTAAGCAATCTTGCTAAAAAAAATTGATACCCGGTTTCTAATTTACCTGTGTATTTAATCTGAGATTGGCCATAAAGATTTAGAGAAGCATAAATCAATGTGCAGCACAAGAGTATTCTTTTCATCAGGAGCGCTATCTATTTATGAATAATATTTATCCTTCGTACAGTTCTAAAGGCAAACCATCCGGATCAGCAAAGAAAGTAAAGCGCTTACCCGTAAATTCATCAATGCGAATAGATTCAGTTACAATACCTTGCCCATTTAACCTCGAAATCTCCTTTTCAATATCGTCAACTTCAAAGGCCAGATGCCGTAAACCCTGTGCCTCCGGACGCGATGGCCGTGCAGGTGGATTTTCGAAAGAAAAAAGCTCGATTTGATAAACACCATTCACCGCCAAATCCAGCTTATAAGATTTGCGCTCCGCCCGGTAAACCTCGGCAAGTACCGTAAATCCTAGTTTATTCACATAAAAATCTTTCGATTTTTCATAATCCGAGCAGATAATAGCAATATGATGGATGCGTAGCATAAATAATGATTGATTGAATTAAAGAATGAGTGTATGATTGAATATAAAGGCAAAGTTGCAAAATATACCCTTCAGTTAATCAAAATCTTTTCATTAAGGTACCACTCTCCCAAAACTCCATCTTTCAATAATTCACGTATTCAAAATCCCATCATCCGATAATTCCTTAATTCTCTCATTCAATAATCCATCTTTAATCATTTTATCTTCAAAATTCTCTCATTCAATCACCATAGTACACCAGTTTTTCGATATAAAAACGCTAAATTTGCGACTTCAAAAAAAAAGCATGATTCATTTCTTCCTTAGTCAATCGCAGGCGATTTTTGTTCTACAAACAGACAAAGCGCTTTCTACAACTGATATTACTAAACTCGAATGGTTATTTGGCGGCGCCAAAATCTCACAGGAAACAGCTTTAACAGGCTTTTTCGTAGGGCCACGGGCGGCTATGATTACTCCATGGAGTACCAACGCAGTAGAGATTACCCAGAACATGGATATGCAGGGTATCATCAGGATCGAAGAATTTAAGCAGGTTGACGAAGCCTTTGCTGATTACGACCCAATGCTTTCTCAAAAATACGATAAGCTTGATCAGGAAATATATACCATTAACATTAAACCTGAGCCTATTTTAGAAATCACCGATATTGCAGCTTACAATAAACAAGAAGGCCTTTCTTTAAGTGATGAAGAAGTTGAATACTTAAACTCTTTAGCACAAAAATTAGAAAGACCATTAACCGATTCGGAAGTTTTTGGCTTCTCGCAGGTAAATTCAGAGCACTGCCGCCATAAAATCTTTAACGGAAAATTTGTAATTGATGGTGTTGAACAGCCTACCTCTTTATTTAAGTTAATCCGCAAAACTTCAGAAGAAAATCCTAACGATATTGTTTCCGCTTATAAAGATAATGTTGCTTTTATTAAAGGCCCAAAAGTTCAGCAGTTTGCACCGAAACGTGCCGATCAGCCTGATTTTTATGCTTTGAGCGATTTCGATTCAGTAATCTCTCTAAAAGCAGAAACACACAATTTCCCGACCACTGTTGAGCCTTTTAACGGCGCAGCAACCGGTTCGGGTGGCGAAATCAGAGATCGTTTAGCTGGCGGACAAGGTTCTTTGCCTTTAGCCGGAACTGCGGTTTACATGACTGCCCTTTCGCGTTTAGCAGATAACCGCCCATGGGAACAAGGCGTAGAGGAAAGACAATGGTTGTACCAAACCCCAATGGATATCCTGATCAAAGCATCCAATGGTGCTACCGATTTTGGAAATAAATTCGGGCAGCCACTAATTACCGGTTCAGTTTTAACTTTCGAACACGAAGAAGACAACCGTACGCTTGGTTTTGATAAGGTAATTATGCTTGCTGGTGGCATTGGCTACGGCAAAGCAAGTCAGGCGCAAAAACTTAAGCCACAGGAAGGCGATAATATCGTAATCCTGGGTGGTGAAAATTATAGAATCGGAATGGGTGGTGCAGCAGTTTCGTCTGCTGATACCGGTCAGCATGGAAGCGGTATCGAATTGAATGCCATCCAGAGATCTAATCCCGAAATGCAAAAACGTGCAGCAAATGCAGTGCGTGGCATGGTAGAAAGCGATCACAATTCGATTATCTCTATCCACGATCACGGTGCAGGCGGTCACTTAAACTGTTTATCAGAACTGGTTGAAGAAACAGGCGGTTTAATTAACCTCGATAAACTTCCGGTAGGCGATCCTACCCTTTCCGCAAAAGAAATTATCGGTAACGAATCGCAGGAAAGAATGGGATTGGTAATCGGCAACGATCATATCGAAACCTTACAAAAAATTGCCGACCGCGAACGTTCACCGATGTATACTGTTGGTAAAGTTACCGGCGATCACCGTTTCACCTTTAAATCGGCAACAACCGGTTTAAAACCTATGGATTTAGAGCTGGCTGCTATGTTTGGCAGTTCTCCAAAAATCGTAATGGAAGACAGCACCGTTGATCGCAAATACAGTGACTTGAATTACGATGCCAGCCAGTTAAACACCTATTTAGAGCAAACACTTCAATTAGAGGCTGTTGCTGCTAAAGATTGGTTAACCAATAAGGTCGACAGATGTGTGGGTGGTCGTGTGGCTAAACAACAGTGTGCCGGACCATTGCAATTGCCGTTAAACAACTGTGGTGTAATGGCTTTAGATTTTCAGGGTAAAGAAGGTATTGCCACTTCAGTTGGTCACGCTCCTGTTTCAGCGTTGATTGATCCGGCTGCAGGTAGCCGCAATGCCATTGCCGAATCACTTTCGAACATTGTTTGGGCACCTTTAAAAGATGGTTTAAAAAGCGTTTCGCTTTCTGCCAACTGGATGTGGGCCTGTAAAAATGAAGGCGAAGACGCCAGGCTATATTCAGCTGTTAAAGCTTGTTCTGATTTTGCAATTAATTTAGGCATCAATATCCCAACCGGAAAAGATTCCTTATCAATGAAACAGAAATATGCTAACGGTGATGTTATTGCTCCGGGAACAGTGATTATTTCTGCAGGTGCCAACTGCGATGATATTACCCAGGTAGTTGAACCGGTATTACAAAAAGATGGTGGTGCTATTTATTACATCAACCTTTCAAACGATAGTTATAAACTGGGCGGTTCATCTTTCGCACAGATTTTAAATAAAGTAGGTACCGAAACACCTGATGTTAAAGACGCAGTTCAGTTTAAAAATGCATTTAACACCTTACAACAATTAATTAAAGCGGGCCAAATCCAGGCCGGACACGATATTGGCAGCGGTGGTTTAATTACTACCCTGTTGGAAATGTGTTTCGCCGACCGCGGGTTAGGTGCTCAGCTAGATTTATCGGCCTTGGCAGAGCAAGACAGTATTAAATTGCTTTTTGCCGAAAATATTGCCGTTGTTTTCCAGGCTGATGCTGCTGCAGAAGCTACATTAACCGAAAACGGTGTTACTTTCCACAAAATTGGTACAGTAAGTACTTCAGCTACGCTGGAAGTTAAAAATGCTGCCGATAGCTTTAGCTTTGATATCGATCACCTGCGAGATGTTTGGTTCAAAACTTCGTACCTTTTAGATAGCAGACAAACTGGGGCTGGTTTAGCCAAAGAACGCTACGACAATTATAAAAACCACGTTTTAAATTACAGTTTCCCGCTTACTTTTGATGGTAAAAAACCAGTAATCGACGAAACCAAACCAAGACCAAAAGCAGCCATTATCCGCGAAAAAGGAAGTAACTCTGAGCGCGAACTGGCAAACGCCATGTACTTAGCTGGTTTTGATGTGAAAGATGTACACATGACCGATTTAATTACTGGCAGAGAAACTTTAGAAGATATCCAGTTTATTGGTGCTGTGGGTGGTTTCTCAAATTCTGATGTTTTAGGATCGGCAAAAGGTTGGGCTGGTGCATTTTTATATAATGATAAAGCGAGAATTGCTTTAGAAAAATTCTTTGCCCGTCCTGATACATTATCTGTAGGTATTTGCAACGGCTGTCAGTTATTTGTTGAGCTGGGCTTAATTAATAAAGACCACGCCGACAAACCTAAAATGTTGCATAACAAAAGTGGTAAACACGAAAGTATTTTCACCTCTTTAACCTTACAGGAAAACAATTCGGTAATGCTATCAAGCCTTGCCGGCAGTACTTTAGGTGTTTGGGTATCGCATGGCGAAGGAAGATTCTCGTTACCATACGCAGAAGATCAATACAAAATTGTAGCGAAATATGCTTACGAAACCTATCCGGCCAGTCCGAATGGTTCTGATTATAACACAGCCATGCTGTGCGATGAAACCGGCCGTCACCTGGTAATGATGCCACACATTGAACGTTCATTGTTCCAATGGCACTGGGCAAATTACCCGGCAGGCAGAAAAGACGAAGTTTCGCCATGGATGGAAGCTTTTGTAAACGCCCGCAAGTGGATCGAAAACCACGGGTAACAAAGATGGAAGATGTAAAATGGATGATGGGACTAAAAGCCATCATCCATTTTTTTTTAAAATATCCGTCATTGCGAGGAGGAACGACGAAGCCTGCCTGCTGCAGGCAGGCAACCTTACAACTATCGCTATTGGCGAGGCACTAAGTTGAGTATAACGAATAAAAATAAAAAAACAGCCTGAGCACCGCCCAAACCGTTTCAATTTACCCAACCCTATTAAATATGTAAGATGGTAAATGTGAGATGGAAGATGTACATCCATTTTCCGTCATCCATTATCCATTTTCCATCATCCATCATCCGTTTTCCATCATCCATCTTAAATCCCCTTAATATCCTTCCTCACCTCTTTCCTCCAGCCTTTTCCATATTTACGATCCATAAAAGCAGCTATTACTTTATTATAATCTGCAATGTTGATATCCGAAGGCGCCACGCACCCAAAATCATAGTACTCCAGACCGTATTTTCGCTCAAATATTTCCTGACCTTTAACATGGATAGACGCAATACCTCCGTGGATGAGAAACTTAAGCTGTCCTTTACTGATATCCGCATTGGCCTGTTTAACGCTCTCTTTTTTAATACGATCATCAAACATTCCGGATTTAGCATTTAACTGTACCGAAATCAGGCAGAGAATCATCCATATTAAAGTGTGCTTTTTCATAATTGGGCTGGTAAACTTTAATTAGAGATCTGGAAATTGATGGCCATGTTGTATCGTACCCGAACCGGAACGCCTTTATTTTTTCCGGGTTTCCAGAGTGGCGATTTTTTAATTACTTTCATGGCTTCTTCATCGCATCCAAAACCAATACCTTTAATTACAGATACATCAGTAATCGAACCATCCTTTTCGACCACAAAACTTACAAATACCTTGCCCGATGCACCTTCATCCTGCGCTCTTGAAGGATACCTTAAATTACGTTCCATATATTTAGACCAAGCTTTGGCTCCACCAGTAAATTCAGGGTACTCATCTACTCCACCAGCAAGATATTCATTATTGTCGGTGGTTCCTGCACCATCTTTAGCGGTCCCTGTTCCATTGCCATCACCCTTGTTCTCATTTATCACTGCATTCGGTTTTTCAACACCATCCTGAGTAACATTACTTATCACGGATTTTTCTATTTCTTTTAAGCTAGGTGGTTCAGGTATATCCACTTTATCTACAACCACTATTTTCGAAGGAAGTGCTAGGGTTTTAACTTTCACCGGATCGGCCTTTGCAGGTTCAGGCTTCTTTTCCGGTTTTGGTTCTTCTTTTTTCATTTGGTGAATAAGATCTGTCGGAACAATCCTGGTCACTTCACTATCTTCCTTCGGACTAACTTCCTTTGGAAAGATTTTAGCATAAATTAAAGGAGAAAAGGCCAACAATAAAAACAAGCCTCCGGCTATAAAAAGCGCCCTCGTCATAATCTTAGAAGATTTAGATCTTAAATCGTAAGCGCCATAATTTTTGTTGCGGTCTGCAAATACAAGATCGAGCCACTCGGTTTTGTACACGTTAATCGAAGAGTTAAACATAGTTTTAAAGTTTTATAGGATGATGCAGCAAAATCACCGATTCCATAAAACATTCAAAAAATCTGTTTTCTTTACAAAAAATGAAATTTCACACCTGAAAAACATTTTTTTATTTCGTTTTCAATAAAATTGATACAAAAAATACGATTTTTTTACGAAAATTAATAAAATATACTATTTTTGACAAAAAACATAACAAATTAATGAAAAGCTTAAGAACCATCGCATTAAAAGAGGCTCAAAACAGAATTTCACCAGAAGTTAAATCTCCTTCAGCAAAAATCTCTGACTTTTTTGGCGCTAATGTATTTGATAAGAAAAAAATGAGAGATTTCTTATCTAAAGACGTGTATGAGAAATTAATTTCATCTATCAACCAAGGTGAGTTAATTAACGCAGAAGACGCAAATCAGATTGCTACTGCCATGAAATCATGGGCTATGGCTGCTGGTGCAACCCACTATACACACTGGTTCCAGCCTTTAACCGGTACTACAGCCGAAAAACACGATTCGTTTTTTGAGCCTAGCGGTGAAGGTGCAATTGAAAAATTTGCAGGTAGCGCTTTAGTTCAACAAGAGCCAGATGCATCGAGTTTCCCTAACGGTGGTATCCGTAATACTTTCGAAGCTCGTGGTTATACTGCATGGGATCCTTCATCTCCAGCCTTCATTATGGAAAGTAAAGCAGGTAAAACCCTTTGTATCCCTACCGTTTTCGTATCTTATACAGGAGAAGCGTTAGATTATAAAGCGCCTTTATTAAAAGCATTAGCTGCATTAGATAAAGCTGCTGTTGATGTTTGCCAGTATTTCGATAAAAGCATCACTAAAGTAAATGCTTCTTTAGGTATTGAGCAGGAATATTTCCTTGTTGATGAGTCGTTATTCAACGCCCGTCCGGATTTATTATTAACCGGCCGTGCTTTATTCGGACACATGTCTGCTAAAGGTCAGCAATTAGAAGATCACTATTTCGGTTCTATTCCTGAGCGTGTATTCACTTACATGGTGGATTTTGAAAACGAAGCTTTAAAATTAGGTATTCCTTTAAAAACCCGTCACAATGAGGTTGCACCATCTCAGTTCGAGTGTGCGCCAATTTATGAAGAAATCAACTTAGCTATCGACCACAACCAATTGTTGATGGATTTGATGGAAAAAGTTGCCCGTCGTCACCACTTCCGTGTTTTATTACACGAAAAACCATACGCAGGTATCAACGGATCAGGTAAACACAACAACTGGTCGTTAATTACCGATACTGGTAAAAACTTATTGGCTCCAGGTAAAACGCCAAAAAACAACTTAATGTTCCTTGCTTTCTTTGTTAACACCATTAAAGCAGTTAGCGAGCATGCAGATTTATTACGTGCAAGTATTGCATCGGTAAGCAACGATCACCGTTTAGGTGCTAACGAGGCGCCACCTGCAATCATCTCTATTTTCTTAGGTTCACAATTGAACGATGTATTAGATGAGATCGAGCACTCACGTATCAGCAAAAAAATCAAAGAAGATAACGCACTTTGGTTAGGTATCCCTAAAATCCCTCAGATTTTATTAGATAACACCGACCGTAACCGTACTTCTCCATTCGCCTTTACAGGTAACAAATTTGAGTTAAGAGCTGTAGGTTCGTCTGCAAACTCTTCTGCTCCAATGACGATCTTAAACGCGATTATGGCCGAGCAATTGGTTAAATTTAAAGCTGAAGTTGATAAGTTAATTAAGAAAGGTGACAAAAAAGACATCGCTTTATTAACAGTAATCAAAAAATACATCAAAGAATCAAAAGCAATCCGTTTCGAAGGTAATGGTTACAGCCAGGAGTGGGAAGATGAAGCTGCAGTACGCGGTTTATCAAACATCAAAACTACACCTAAAGCTTTAGATGCTTACTTAACTGAGAAATCGGCTGAGTTATTTGCAACAACTGGTATTTATAGCGCTCGTGAAATTCATGCCCGTCATGAAATCATGTTAGAAAACTTCTATAAAAAATTACAGATTGAAGCTCGTGTAATGGGCGAAGTAGCTAACACGGCTATTATTCCAGCTGTAATTGCTTACCAGAACTCATTAATCGCAAACGTTAAAGGATTAAAAGAACTTGGTGTGGATAGCAAATCTTCGTTAGAAATTGTAAAAAAACTATCTGAGCACTTAGATATCGTTAAAACCAATATCGATGCGATGTTAGAAGAACGTAAAGTAACCAACAAATTGGAAGACACCCGCGAAAAAGCGATTGCTTACGATGAGAAAGTTAAATCTTACTTCGATACGATCCGCTACCACGCTGATAAACTAGAGCAAATCGTTGACGACAGCGTTTGGCCTTTACCAAAATTCAGAGAATTGTTATTCATGAAATAATAACCGTAAGGTTTTAAGCTTATCGGGCGTAAAGTTGTACACTTTACGCCCTTTTTTATGGTTTATTGGTTCAATCGTTCATTGGCGATTAGTTCATTGGTACTGCAAACTGGTTATAGATAACTGCTCAATGGTTAATCAGTTAATTGTATAAAGCGGTTAACTGACACTAAACAGCAGCTTAACACTGGTCCTCATTTCGATCCGGTAGCTATCAGATATAGTGCAAAGGAACGCCTGCAAGTATAGACGGGAGAAATTTCATTCATGTACTTAGTGCCCTTGTGGTAAAAACAGTCTAAGGAGCTCATAGGTGTCTGAGATGGTTAAAATGTTCGTTGATAATTCAAACAACAGCCCACTGAAAGCCAACTAATTGTTTTAAATTATTTAGTGACTAAAGACTGCTGACTAAGGACTTTGGACTAATTTCTCTTTTACCTTCCGCCTTAAAAAGTTATCTTTGCGCAACATGAGTGATAACAGGTACAATCAACGCGGCGTTTCTGCCTCAAAAGAAGATGTGCACAATGCCATCAAAAACATCGATAAAGGAATTTTCCCAAAAGCATTCTGCAAAATCATCCCCGATATTTTAGGCGGAGATGAAACTTACTGCAATATCATGCATGCTGATGGTGCAGGTACCAAATCATCATTAGCCTACGTGTACTGGAAAGAAACCGGCGATATTTCAGTTTGGAAAGGTATTGCCCAGGATGCCATCATTATGAATATTGATGACCTGATTTGTGTAGGTGCTACCGATAACATCCTCCTGTCATCAACCATAGGCCGTAATAAAAACCTGATTCCGGGTGAAGTAATTGCTGCTGTAATTAACGGTACCGAAGAAATTTTAGCTGATCTGCGCGAGCAAGGCATTTCAATTTACTCTACCGGTGGCGAAACAGCCGATGTGGGCGATTTAGTACGCACCATTATTGTCGATTCTACCGTTACCTGCCGCTTAAAGCGCGAAGAGATCATAAGCAACGATAACATTAAACCTGGCGACGTAATTGTAGCCCTGGCCTCATCCGGACAAGCCACTTACGAAACAGAATACAATGGTGGTATGGGTTCAAACGGATTAACCTCTGCCCGTCATGATGTATTTGACAAATCGGTAGCCAATGCTTATCCAGAAAGCTTCGATCCGGCAGTGCCTTTTGACCTGGTTTTCTCAGGAGGTAAAAAACTAACCGAAGAAATCGATATCGATGGCCATGGCAAAATAACAGTAGGTAAACTGGTACTCTCTCCTACCCGTACCTATGCACCGGTAATTAAACAAATACTGGAAAAACACCGTAGCCAGATTAATGGCATTGTGCATTGCAGCGGTGGTGCACAAACCAAGGTATTGCATTTCATTAACGACGATATCCATGTAATTAAAAACGATTTATTCCCTGTTCCGCCGCTATTTAAACTGATACAGGAAGAGTCGGGTACCGATTGGAAAGAAATGTACAAAGTGTTTAATATGGGGCACCGTATGGAACTATATGTACCACAGGAAATTGCAGCCAGCATTATCGAAATTTCTAAAAGCTTTAATATCGATGCCAAAGTTATTGGCCGCGTAGAAAAAGGCGAACAAAAACAAGTAACTATCGAAAGCGAAAAAGGAACCTTTGTTTACAACTAAGCTCCCGCTTTGCATTTAATACAAAGGCTTTGGATACACTCCAAAGCCTTTCTCTTTTAAACGGATTCTGCTTCCTTGCCTGGGCTATTGAAATAAATTCATTACAATCTGTTAAAGTCATTTTCTACAACAGAAAAAGGATTATATTAGTTATACAAACCAACAGAATATGAATTATAAAAAGACCATTGTAATGGCCTTACTGGTTTGCTTTGCATTTAGCCTAAGCGCCTTTATGCCTAAACCCGAACCAGAGCCAAAAGCAAAAAATTTAAAGGTATTGCCCAAAAACATTAGTAAAGAAGAGCTTGATAAAGTAATGGACAACTTTAAGCTTGCATTAGGTGTACGTTGCAGCCATTGCCATGCGCCAATGAAAGATAACCCACGGAAAATGGATTTCGCCAGTGACGAAAAACCAGAAAAAGAAACAGCGCGTAAAATGATGCGAATGACAGCTAAAATTAACAAGAAATATTTCCATACAGCCTTGCAGGAAGGAAAAACCATAACCCAGATTGCCTGCGTAACCTGCCACAACGGTAAAGCCGAGCCAGGTAAGTAATTTAAGAATCGATTGCTTAATGCATTAAAAGAGGTTGTCTAAATATAGTATTGTCATCCTGAGCTTGTCGAAGAACCTTCTGAAATCTAAGCTCATAGCCAAACTAGGTCTTTTAAGACAACCTCTTTTTATTTATGTCCTTTCTACGAATCTATGAAAGGTCCCCTCCTCCCCATCTGCTTTCTTTTCCTGACAAAGAAAGTCAAGCTTTTCTTCATTAAAGATTTCAAAAGGCATCTCAATCTATTTCTTTAAATCGATGAATAATCACTATGTTTTGGAAAATGTAAATCGCACTAAGCACACAAAACCAAAATAACTATAAAAGCAACTATATCTTTATCGATACATTAAACCTTTTTACCGACACATTGTCTAAATCCATATTTATAAACGTATATTCAACGTTAAAAAATTACACCTAATTGGAATAAATATCATGATCGACGTATATGTTCTGGGTGCTGGTAAACACGCTACAGAAGTTAGCGAATATTTTAGCAGTCACCAAGAATATAATTTAGCAGGCTACGTCATCAATGTCGATCCTCATGATCAGCATTCCAGTATCCGTAAACCGGTTATCCAGCTGCACGATTTTATCAAGCAATATCCACCTTCATCAAAGCTTGCGCTTATTGGAGCTATAGGTAATTACCAGCGAAAATCAATTATCAGCCTCTTAACAGAAAAGGGCTACAGTTTCATTAATATTATCCATCCGCACAATTACTTAAGCCCGACCCTAAAAATGGGTACAGGGAACTGTATTGCGCCCGGAGGAGTAATTAATGCACAGGTTAGTATTGGTAACCACTGCATCATCAATACCCTTTGCAACATTAGCCACGATTGCATTATCGATGATTATGTAACCATATCTCCCGGCGTTACCGTTGCAGGTAATGTTCATATCCAGGAAGGTGTATTTGTAGGTGCAGGTGCCACTATAATACCGGGGCTAACCATTGGCAAAGGCGCTTACATCGCCGCAGGAGCATCAGTTACGCAGAATGTACCCGAAAATGTAATGGTAGCAGGAGTACCGGCCAGGGTAAAAAAAACAATAATTTAAGCGGATTTCGTCTATCCAAATCAATACCAATAAAAAAAGCCCTGATCGGATTGACCAGGGCTTTAGCATTTATAATCTTTTAAGTATTAGTTAAAGTTGTAACGAACACCAACTTGTCCTTGCCATCTTGAAAGGAAAGATGATAAGCCATAAACAACGCCTCCTGTTGGAGTTCTGAAGTTAAAACCTCTATCAGAACTCTGTGTAGTGTTATACGCAACAACAGTAGAAGAAGTATTAGACAAGAAATATTGTTTACCCCAATCTTTGTTTATAAGATTTCCAATATTTGTAATATTGATTGATAATTGTATTGAGTTTCTATTTGATTTACCAACTAAACCTAAATCTTGTAGCAATGATAAATCAAATTGATGCTCCCAAGGCATTCTTGCACCGTTTCTTTCAGTATACTGTCCTCTAATTTTACTTAGGTAAGGATCAGATTCAATGAAGGCATTCAAAGCTGTCCATTGTTCAGCCGGAGTTGGACTACCAGGGGTTATAACAACTTGATTTGCACTATTTCTGCTATAGAACGGTACTAATTTAACCTCAGATGCATTTCTTGGTACATACAACAAATCGTTACCAGTGTTACCATCACCATTTAAATCTCCGTTATACAGATAAGTAAATGGTGTACCAGATTTACCTACATAAACTATAGATATTGATGTTCCAAATGCTTTGTTTTTACCATACCTTACACCATAAGATAAACTTCCAACTAATCTATGACGAACATCATAGTTTGAATAAACCAAAGGAGGATCATTCGGGTTATTTACAATCTGAACAAAAGAATAGTTAGATAAAGCAGTACTACTTGTACCAGAATTGATATCTGTCGATTTTCCGTAAGTATATGCAAACATACTTGATAAACCAAAGCTCCAATTTTTTTGCAATTGACCAGTTAAGCTGTAAGAGTAGCCTTTTCTGGTATTATTTAACAGAATTGCATTCGTAAATGTTGGATTAACTTTTCCTGCACTCGAAGAGTATGTATACAATTCGCGGGTATCAGCACCACCAGATAAAGACGGATCTATCTTCGCAGTTGATGGTTTTAAGTTAATATTTTGATACAAAACATTATTAATTGTTTTTGAATACAATCCTTCTAACGTTGCAATTACTCCACCTGGCATTTTAAAATCAAGACCCAGGTTGTAACGCATTGTTTGAGGTAATTTATAATTTTGTTTCAATAAGTCAACCTCATAAGTCGCAACCGGAGTTGGAGAAATACCATTTTGTTTGGTCGGATCCGCAACAAAATTACCAGTACTATTAGTAGCGTTAACAGTTTGATATAAAACACCACTGTTTGTGTATTGATTAGATAACCATACAAAAGGAACACGGCCAGTAAATAAACCAATACCACCACGCATCTGAATCGAACGAGTTCCTGTTAAATCCCAGTTAAATCCAATACGAGGAGAAACTAAAATTTGACCTGAAGGCGTTTGATCTGTTTTGTAACCAGAGAAAGTTGTAGGAACTAATGGGTTAGCAGCTGGATCGTCGAAGAACAACGGCACATCAACTCTTAAGCCAGCAGTTAATTTAAAACCTTCAAAAGCATCAATTTCATCCTGGAAATAAAAACCTAATTGAGCAGCACTAAATTTAGCTGCAGGGCTGTTTTCGCCCGGTACATTAGAAAAAGTAGCTGTTGCAGTTAATGGTTTTACGGTTCCACCAACAAAATCAGCTAAACTATTATAGGTGTATGAACCATTAAAGTTATTAATAAATAAGTTTCTAAACTTAAAAAACTCATTATGCGTACCAATTGTAAAAGTGTGCTTATTGGCGAAAATTTTCAAGTTATCAGTAAATTCAAAGATATCCTGATCTAACTCATTTGCTGTTGAACTTCTTTCAGAACCAACAGTAGCAGAATTTCCTGAAATTCCACCAATATTATTAATTTGAATTTGAGGGAATAATGAACCGGCAGTTGCTCTTTTGTCTCTAATTCTAGAATAACCAACAATTAAATTATTAGATACAGAAGGAGAAATAGTACTTCTTAATTCTAAAACTGATATGTTCTGAGTATTATCGAATTTGTAAGCATTGTTACCAAAACGAAATGAAGTACTCGACCTGGAAATGTTATCGTCAAAAGCATCGATATAACTGTGACGTAATGTTAATTGGTTTTTACTGTTAATATTCCAATCTAACTTCGCTAAAATTTTATTATTCTGTGTTTTAGTATCGATAGATGAATAACTTCCGGCATCATAACCATATCTGGTTTGTAATGTTGAAGCGATCAACTGTGCGTCAGCAGATGAAAGCAATGAACCTGGATCACCAACGTTAAAGGTAGTTGGCGTTTGAATTCTTCCAGACTCTGCATTAACGAAAAAGAATAACTTATCTTTCACAATTGGTCCACCCAATCTGAAACCATACTGGGTATTATAAAACTGAGCAGCTTTCGTTCTTAAACCATCAACACTTTTTCCAATTGTATTTTGATTTCTTCCAAAGAAATAAGCAGAACCTTCAAATTTATTAGAACCAGAACGTGTAACCGCGTTAACACTACCTCCGGTAAAGTTTCCTTGAGTAACATCAAATGGAGCTAAAACAACCTGAAGTTCCTGAATTGCGTCCAAAGAAATTGGTTGAGTTGAAGCCTGTCCACCCGGAGTTCCGGTACCTGCTAAACCAAACACATCATTATTTACAGCACCATCAATAGTAACACTGTTGTAACGGTTGTTTGAGCCAGCGAATGAGTTACCATTAGCCTGAGGGGTTAAACGGGTAAAATCTTGTAACGACCTTGAAATTGTTGGTAAATTCTCGATCTGAGCTTTTGACACAGTTGTCGAAGCACCAGTACGTTTACTATTCATAATAGTTGATTTTGAGCCACTAACAACAACTTCCTGTAATTGTTTACCGTTTTCACTTAATGTAATCGGCAAAGAAAAAGCCTCACCCAATTTTAATGAAAGGTCTGTAATTTTTTCTGGCTGATAGCCTACAAAACTAATCTCAACAGTATAAGGCCCGCCAACACGCATGTTGTTAATTATAAAACGGCCATCGTTGTTGGTAGATACAGAATAAACCGTACCGGTTGGTGTGTGTGTTGCTTTAACACTTGCACCTGGCAAGGCGCCTTTGGCGTCCTTAATTGTTCCAGTCATTGATGATGTAGTTACCTGTGCACCTGCACCAAAAGTGATACCTACAAAAGCAACAATAACCAGTACTAATCTTAAAAGTAAAGATTTCTTCATACTTTCTTTTTTTAAATGTTTTTTTGTTGTTGAATAATAATCTAAAGGATAATTAATGCTGCAAATGTACCCAATAAAATTTAACACATTTTAACATCCAATGTTAAATTATAGTTAAGTTGGTCATAATTTTTCAACATTTAACAAATACACCAAAGCCAACAACTTTCACTTTATCAATCGTTTGACTAGGTAACTAAATTTTTAATAACAAAAACTATAATTGGTTAATATTTAGGCAGAAAATAAGGCACAACAATGATATTTTTCAAATAATAACTATTCACAATAAATATCCACTTAAAAATAAGACAGTTATACCTACCAGGCCCCGCATTTATTTTGCCTATCTACAAATACGAAAACACAAAAAACACCATGTTAAATTTAAACATGCAATATGCAGCCATTGTAAATTTTAACTGCTATCTCAACATTGGCCTAGTCAATTGACATTTTTTTTTTAGTTTTGAGCGATTGTTACAGGATTAGCTTCCTTAACTTCTTGTAAGGTGAACGTAGGCAACTATCAACACGAGATTAATCTGTATGCACAGAGACTCCTTTATCCAAAGATTACAGCAAAACACAAGGCGATTAAAAAACGAATCTGTTTAAAATAGATATGAACCAGCCCTAATTAACTCATTTTAATTAGGGGAAGCTCCATCTGACAGATTAAAAATAAACTAAAAAAAACAGATGAATTACGACGTTATTGTTTTAGGCAGCGGCCCAGGTGGTTACGTAGCTGCGATCAGAGCTTCACAACTGGGACTAAAAGTTGCAATTGTTGAGCGCGAATCATTAGGCGGTATTTGTTTAAACTGGGGTTGTATCCCTACTAAAGCACTTTTAAAAAGTGCTCAGGTTTTCGAATATATTAACCATGCTGCCGATTACGGTATTACAACCGCTGGCGCAACGGCCGATTTTGCTGCTGTGGTAAAACGCAGTCGCGGGGTAGCCGATGGCATGAGTAAAGGCGTTCAATTTTTAATGAAAAAAAATAAAATTGACGTAATTATGGGTACTGGTAAAGTTAAACCAGGCAACAAATTAGAAGTTAAAGGTGCTGATGGCTCGCAAAAAGAACTTACAGCTAAAAATATCATCATTGCTACAGGCGCACGCTCAAGAGAATTGCCTAACCTGAAACAAGATGGCAAAAAAATTATCGGCTACCGTCAGGCCATGGTACTTCCTGAGTTACCAAAAAGCATGGTGGTAGTAGGCTCTGGCGCTATTGGTGTTGAGTTTGCTTATTTCTACGCCACAATGGGAACAAAAGTAACCATTGTAGAATTTATGGAAAACGTAGTACCTGTTGAAGACGAAGACGTTTCGAAACAATTATTGCGCAGCTTAAAGAAAACCGGTATCGATGTAATGACTTCGGCAAGTGTTGAATCGGTTGATACCAGTGGTGCAGGTTGCAAAGTTTCGGTTAAAACTGCTTCAGGTATGCAAACCATCGAAGCCGATATCGTACTTTCTGCTGCCGGTATTGTAGCCAACATCGAAAACATTGGTTTAGAAGAAACAGGCATCAAAACCGAAAAAGGTAAAATTGTTACCGATGAGTTCTACAACACATCAGTAAAAGGATACTATGCTATTGGTGATGTAGTTGGCGGACAAGCGCTTGCGCACGTTGCTTCAGCCGAAGGCATTATCTGTGTAGAAAAAATTGCAGGTCAGCATGTAGAGCCTTTAGATTACAATAACATTCCGGGTTGTACCTATTGTACACCAGAAATTGCTTCGGTAGGTTATACCGAAAAAGCAGCCAAGGCAGCAGGTTACGAATTAAAAATTGGTAAATTCCCATTTTCAGCTTCAGGTAAAGCAAGTGCTGCCGGTGCTAAAGATGGTTTTATTAAATTAATCTTTGATGCGAAATACGGCGAATTATTAGGTGCGCACATGATTGGTGCCAACGTTACCGAAATGATTGCCGAAATCGTAGTGGCCCGTAAACTAGAAACTACCGGACACGAAATGATTAAATCGGTTCACCCACACCCTACCATGAGCGAAGCCATTATGGAAGCTGCCGCTGATGCATATGGTGAGGTAATCCACTTGTAAGTCTTGAGTCTATAGTCGAAAGTCTGTAGTCCATACTCGAAATAACAGAAACCCTTTAGATAATTCTAGAGGGTTTTCTTATTTTTAGCCATCTTACATCATCCGTTTTACCTTTTACATCTTACATCATCCATTTTACATCTTACATCAAATGAAACTTCACACCATAAACACAGGCTTTTTTAAACTCGATGGCGGCGCTATGTTTGGCGTTGTACCCAAAGCCATTTGGCAAAAAACCAACCCGGCCGATGCCAATAACCTTTGCACATGGGCCATGCGCTGTTTACTAATTGAAGAGGGCAATCAACTCATTTTAGTCGATACCGGAATCGGGAATAAGCAGGATGAAAAGTTCTTTAGCCATTATTACCTGCATGGCGATGATACGATGGAAAAATCGCTGGCCGGTTTAGGCTTCAGTACGGGCGATATTACCGATGTATTTTTAACACACCTCCATTTCGACCATGTAGGCGGAGCAGTAGTGAGAGCGGGAGAAAAGCTGTTACCAACGTTTAGCAATGCTACCTACTGGAGCAACGAAAAGCACTGGCAGTGGGCGGTAGAACCCAATGCAAGGGAAAAAGCATCCTTTTTAAAAGAAAACATTTTACCCATACAGGAAAGCGGTCAGCTGAAGTTTGTTACCGAGCAGGAAAATATAGCCTGGAAAAAAGACATCAGCATCAGCTTTGCCTATGGCCATACCGATGCCATGATGCTGCCTAAAATTAATTACAAAGGAAAAACAGTTGTTTACATGGCCGATCTTTTACCCTCGGTTGGTCACCTGCCCCTGCCCTATGTAATGGCTTACGATATGTTTCCCTTAAAAACATTAACCGAAAAACAAGCCTTTCTGGAAGAAGCAGTAAGCAATAACTATGTTTTATACCTGGAGCACGATCCGGTTAATGAGTGCTGTACCCTGCAAAGGACCGAAAAAGGCATCCGGGTAGCCGAAACTTTTAACCTAAGCGATATTTAAATGATCAGACCAGCCAAACCCGCTGATTTTTCCAAAGTTGCGCCTTTAATAATCCAGGCGATGGGTGAACTGGCAGGCAAATTAACCCATACACAAAACCAGAACGAGATTGACCGTATTTTCGAATACCTCTTTCAGCAAAAGGGCAATCAATACAGCTATGAAAACACCTTGGTATTTGATGAAGCAGGTGAAGTGCTGGGCGCTTTAAATGCCTACGATGGAGGAAAGCTTACCGAACTCCGTAAGCCCTTTCTAACCTATATCCACAGCGATACGCCAGGCAGCAACAACCCGGATACAGAAACCCAAAGCGGCGAATTCTATCTGGATAGCATTAGTGTTAATCCTAAAGCACAGGGAAAAGGAATAGGAAAAGAACTGATCAAGGCAGGCATTAGCTGGGGCCGGCAACTAGGTCACCAAACCATCGGGCTCCTGGTTGAACAAAATAACGAACAGGCATTAAAGCTTTACGAAAAAATGGGCTTTGTAATCCAAAACGAGAAACAATTTATGGGCGGTTGGTATCATCACATGGTATTTAAAGTTAAAGAGAACCAAAAATAATCCATGAGCCAAGTTCACCTCTCTACTCGTTAACCTTGCTTCAAAAACCTTGTTTCAAATTATTGTTGATCTTATCCTTTCTTTAGCCGGATGAATTTCCATCTAATCAGGCCAAAGCACAGTATCTCCGTTTCACTTAGTCCGGCCTAACAAATTTTTCGGACCTTACTGTCCTAGCCACACCACGAACTTTGAAAGAAAAATTTTCAGCCGGTGGTTTTTGCTTCTTTTTGGCAGCAAAAAGAAAGAGCCCTTCGGCGGCGGCGAGCCGAGGCAAGGCCGTGAAGATGGCAAAAAACAATCAACTACTTACATCATTCATGTTAATTTCGTAACAATAAGTCGCGAAATGATGGTTCCGCATATCTCTCCTATTCAAAATGATTAAGCCGGCATCCCTTTCTTTTCCAAAGTGCCCTACGCTAAACACTCAGCAAAATTTATTTTCGTTTTTATTTGTATTTAATCTAAATAATCACAATTTTTGTAGCCAATGGAAAAAGCGTGTATCGATATCAACCAACTGGCTAACGTATTCTCAAATACCCATGGTTCAATTTATCAATCTGATAAGTTAAACTGCTTTTACGTAGATTTTGGTGGCAAGTTTGCCCGCTTCAACTGCCTTTCACTTCAGAAATTAAAAAAGGTAGTGGAAGACATAGATATTGAGGCACTTCTCTTAAACACCCACAAAGCCGATTTCGAATTGGTTACCTTTAATGGCTGCGAACACATCTATCTTTTAAATGCTTTAGAAATTATTGCGCTAAAAGATCTGTTACAAGGCACTTTCACCATGTTTAAACTAAACCACATGATTAATGACTGCCTGTACAGGTTAGTTTATTAGTTCACTGGTTCATTAGCCATTAGCTCATTAGTAGTGTAAATTGGTTAATCGGTTAATTGTTTAAACTGGTTAACTGCAATAGTCATTCGTTCATTAATCATTAGTTCATTGGTAGTGTAAATTGCTTAATCGGTTAACTGTTTAAACTGGTTAACTGAGCATAGCAAATTGAAAACTGCAAACTGATTATCATATCGTTTTAGCAAGTACTAAAATCTTAATTTCCTTAACTTTCTTAATGATCCAAATGATTGGTTAACTGTATAATTTGGTTAATCGGTTAATTGTTTAAACTGGTTAACTGAGTACAGCAAACTGCAAATTGAAAACTGTTAACTGAAAACAGCTACTATACTTCTGATCCTCAACCAGTATCCGTTTGGCGTCATTCTCTTTATCTCCCATCCCCCATCTTCCCTCTTACATTATCCATGCTACCTTATTTAAACTGATTACAAATAACTAATTATCAGCAATTTAGACTAATTTCATATTGCAAATAAATTAGAAAGCCGAACAAATTCACTTTACATTTGTATTGTTATTAAAGCACAGAATTATGAAAGACTTAATGCGCATCCAATGTTTAATATCACAGGATATTGAAACATTATTAAATCAGCAGATCAAAAAAGAAGCTCACTCTTCATCACTATATTTATCAATGTCATCTTGGTGTGATCAAAATGGCTACGACTTTTCGGCAGATTATTTTTTAAAGCAATCTGAAGAAGAAAGAGTACACCAGCTTAAATTATTCAAATATGTATTGGATATGGGTGGAAATGCGATTTCTCCGGAAGTAAGCGGAATCAAAACAGATTTTGCAGGCTTTAGAGAAGTTTTTGAAGATGCCTTAGAAGCTGAAATTGCAATTACCCAGAGTTTCAAAAACATTGCAGCTAAATGCCACAAAGAACAGGATTTTGTAACCATGGAATTTTTAAACTGGTTCTTAAAAGAGCAACGTGAAGAAGAATACAAAGCCCGCAGAGCTTTAGAATTGTTCGAAGTAATTGGCGAAGAAGGTACCGGAAGATGGGAAATCGACAAGCACGTGAATAAAATCAATTATTCAGAAGCATAACAACAACAAAACATATATTGAAAAGCTATCCTGAAAAGGGTAGCTTTTTTTTTGACTTTCAAATCTGCCTCCCAAGGAAAAGGGCTCGTCATTGCGAGAAGGCTTTTTCAGCCGCCAAAGCAATCTTACTACTATAGATTATAGCAATCGTTGTAAGATTGCTTCGCACCTCGCAATGACGGCTTTTCTCATAGATCTGTTATAGAGAAATCAAAGAGGGATGTATTGCTGATTTTGCAACTCTTAACAATAAAGAACACTATATGCTATGCTTTACGAACTAAAACCTCCCAATAAAAAGAAAAGCTCCAATAAATTGGAGCTTTCTTAGTTTAGGTTGTTTAGTTTATGTTGATTTTATGAATAAGTCTTAATTTTTATAAAAAAAGCGCCGTTACCAGCGCTCTTTTTAAACCAAATATATAATAATAATTAACGAGCATTACAAAAGTACGATTTTTATTTAAAAACACAAGTAATTTTATCAAAAAACATAAAAAATATTCAAAATTAAACCTAAAAAGGTAAATTATTACCAATAAAATCCACAAAAAACAAAACAAAAACCAACAAATACTATAAAAAAACATAAATAACCAATACAAATACACTGATAAATATCATAAAACACAAAAAATCAGAGAAAAAGAATAAAATAAACAAACAAAAACACAAAAACACCTAAAAACAAGTCAACAAATAAGCTAAAACACAACAAACACTCACAAAACAAGAAAATTAAAGATATTTAACCTTCAAAAATGCTCAAAGCTTTAAATTCCTAAGTCATAAGTACGAACTCTGGCCATTAACAATTTAAAACACTTCAGGCGCAAAAAAACTGTCAACTGAAAACCGCAAACTGTTACCTGATACAAGTTTTTTTCCTAAATTTGCGGCTTTTATAAACAACAATATGATTAAGAGACAGCAAATTAAAGATTTATTAAAGTCGACAGCATTTGACACAGAAGTAACGGTTATGGGATGGGTTAGAACTTTCCGTAATAATCAGTTTATTGCATTAAATGACGGGTCTTGCATGAGCAATATCCAGGTTGTGATCGATTTTAATAATTTACCCGATGAGCTGTTGAAAAGAATCACTACAGGTGCAGCCATTTCTGCAACAGGTAAATTAATCGAATCGCTTGGTAAAGGCCAAACAGTAGAGGTTAAAGCAACCAGCATAGAAATTCTGGGCGATAGCGATCCGGAGAAATTCCCGCTACAACCTAAAAAGCACAGTCTGGAGTTTTTGCGCGAAATAGCACACCTGCGTTTCCGTACCAATACTTTTAACGCGGTTTTTAAGGTTCGTCATGCCCTGGCTTTCGCTATTCACCAGTTTTATAACGAACGTGGTTTTGTTTACATGCACACGCCTGTAATTACCGCCAGTGATGCAGAAGGTGCAGGCGAAATGTTTAAAGTAACCACTTTAGATTTCGACAATACACCACGCACAGAAGATGGCAAGGTTGATTTCTCTCAGGATTTCTTTGCACGCGCCACTAACCTAACCGTATCGGGCCAGTTAGAGGGCGAATTAGCGGCAATGGCTTTCGGTAAAATTTATACTTTCGGGCCTACTTTCAGGGCCGAAAACTCAAATACTACGCGCCACTTAGCCGAGTTCTGGATGATTGAGCCTGAGTTTGCTTTCGCTGATTTAGAAGACAACATGCAGCTTGCAGAAGATATGATGAAGTATGTAATTAAATATGCTTTAGATAACTGCAAAGAGGAACTTGAATTTTTAAACAGCCGTTTAGCGGAAGAAGATAAACAAAAGCCACAAAACGAGCGCAGCGAGCTGGGCTTATTAGAGAAACTCGATTTCTGTTTGACTAACGATTTCGAGCGCTTAACTTATACAGAAGCCATCAGGATTTTAAAATCTTCTAAACCGAACCAGAAGAAACAATTTAAATACCTGATTGATGAATGGGGAGCTGATTTACAGAGCGAGCACGAACGTTACCTGGTAGAAAAACACTTTAAAAACCGGTAATCCTAACCGATTACCCTGCAGATATTAAATCGTTCTATATGCGCCAGAACGAACCTGATGCCGAAGGCAGACAAACGGTTGCCGCTATGGACATTTTATTCCCTGGCATTGGCGAAATGATTGGCGGATCGCAGCGTGAAGAGCGCTTAGATCGTTTAACCCAACGCATGGAAGCTTTAAACATTCCGCAGGATGAATTGTGGTGGTATTTAGATACCCGCCGTTTCGGTACAGCACCACACGCTGGTTTCGGTTTAGGTTTCGAACGTTTAGTATTGTTCGTAACCGGTATGACCAACATCCGCGATGTAATTGCTTTCCCAAGATTCCCTAAAAACGCGGAATTTTAGTTTAGGGTAAACAAATAACCTATTACCAAAGAAGTCAAGTTTTTAGAAACTTGACTTCTTTTTTTTATCCCTTACCGTAAAACACAAAACCTTCTTACACGACGAAAAAACATTCCATTATTTTTCTACCATGAATCGTCCCGATGAGACGATTTTAGATTTAGAGATTATCCACATGAACGGGCCGTCCCATCGGGACGACTCCCGGGTAGCCAATTGTAAAATTGGCGTTAATTGCATTTATTATTCACTTGCATGATCACCATACGGATTAGCATGCGCATAATCAACCGCCGAAACCTTATAATCGGTTGGCGCAAAACTTTGCGAAGTACTTAAAGCCATGCCCAGTTCGTAACGGGTTGGATAAGGCGTTTGCAGCAAACTACCTGCCGGTATGTACGGAAAGCTCTCTAAATAGCTCTGCATTACACTAGGGCTCACCCTCCTGTTAATATATGCGCGACTTAACTGATGGGTTTCCCTTAAACCCGCAGCACCCAGCAACTCTACAGCACTGGCAACAGTTAGGTTATGGAAATTTTTAACGCGTACGGTTTTATCCTCTACCACCAAACCTTTCATCAGGCTTTGATCCTGTGTAGCCACACCCGTTGGGCAGGTATTACTGTTACACTCTAAAGCCTGTATACAACCTAATGCAAACATCATTCCGCGGGCGGCATTACACATATCGGCACCCAATGCTATATTTTTAACCAGGTCAAATCCTGTAGCTACTTTGCCCGAAGCAATAATTTTAATGTGTTTTTTCAGATCGAAACCATTCAATACATCATATACAAAGGCTACCCCTTCTCGCAGCGGCATACCCACCGAATTAGAAAACTCTTGCGGTGCAGCACCGGTACCACCTTCGCCCCCATCCACAGTAATAAAATCAGGATAGATTTTTGTTTCGATCATCGCTTTACAAATGGCATAAAACTCACTTTTACGGCCAATACAAAGCTTAAAGCCAACAGGCTTACCACCTGATAAATCTCTCAGTTGCTTCACAAACTCCAGCAAACCAATAGGTGTATTAAAGGCTGAGTGCGCTGGTGGCGACAATACATCTTTACCTTCGGGCACCAAACGGATGCGTGCCACCTCGGGGGTTACCTTTTTAGCCGGCAACATACCACCGTGACCCGGCTTAGCACCCTGCGAGAGCTTGATCTCGATCATTTTTACCTGATCGGTTTTGGCCCTTTCGGCATAAGCATCATAATTAAAGGTACCATCAGCATTGCGGCAACCGAAATAACCGGTACCAATTTGCCAGATTAAATCGCCTCC
The DNA here is from genome assembly GCA_965284455.1 of Sphingobacteriaceae bacterium. Lineage (GTDB taxonomy): Bacteria > Bacteroidota > Bacteroidia > Sphingobacteriales > Sphingobacteriaceae > Pedobacter. Next base: position 589,618 of record OZ260086.1, on the reverse strand, counting down.
CGGCTGGCGGTGGTAATCACTAATCCCCCCCTCGCCTGTGTTGTGTGCAAAATTACCCATTTTGGCTCCGCCGTTTAAAGCCAGGATTGCATTCTGACTTAAGGAACCAAAACTCATGGCCGAAATATTATAAATACTGGCCGAATATGGCTTTTTACAGTCTGGCCCCCCCACTAAAACCCGTGGATCTAAATTCAATTCGTGATGTGAAATGGCAGCAATACTGTGGCTTAGCCATTCGTAACCATTATCGTATACATTTAACTGTGTTCCAAAAGGAATGGTATCGTTATCTTTTTTAGCGCGCTGATAAATAAGCGAGCGGTTTAACCGGCTATATGGCGTACCATTGGTATCGCTTTCTACAAAATACTGGTACACCTTTGGCCTTAACTCTTCCATAAAATACCTTAAGCGACCAAAAACAGGGTAATTCCTTACAATACTGTGTTTTGGCTGGTATAAATCGTAAATACCGAGAATAACAAAAGGACCTGTAAAAATAAATGTCCACCATAAAAAGGGATGATAAAGGCCTAACATAATGGTTAGGGCAATTAAAAATGCGGCAATTGCGACGAAAGCTTTTCTCATAAAGTTAGATTAGCGGATGTTTTGTCTTACAAAGATTAGGATTATTAAACAACTGACACCATTAAATTGTTATTTTTACGCTATGCTTATTAAGATATATCCGGAAAACCCCAACGAAAAAGCCATTGAACAGGTTGTAGAAGTACTGAAAAAAGGCGGTCTCATCATCTATCCAACCGATACAATTTATGGTTTGGGCTGCGATATTACCAATCCAAAAGCAATTGAAAAGATCTGCCGCATACGTGGAATTAAACCCGAAAAGGCCAATTTCTCTTTTATCTGCCACGATTTAAAGCACATTTCCGATTATATCAAACCCATTGATAATACCACTTTCAGGGTACTGAAAAAAGCTTTACCAGGCCCTTTTACCTTTATTTTTAATGCCAACAACAATGTACCCAAACTGTTAAGTTCGAACAAAAAAACAGTAGGTATACGTGTGCCCGATAATAACATTGCGCGCTGTATTGTAAAAAAACTGGGCAACCCTATCTTATCGAGTTCAATAAAAGATGACGATGAAGTAATTGAATATTCAACAGATCCCGAACTGATCCACGAAAAATACGAAGACCTGGTCGACCTCGTTATTGATGGTGGTTATGGCGACAATGAGGCTTCGACAGTGATAGATTGCACCACCGGCGAGTTCGAAGTAATTCGTGAGGGTAAAGGAAATATCGAAGATTACCTGTAAATACATTAAAATACGCCGGCAATTCTACCGGTTTAAGAGGATTTATCAACATCTTGTTAAAATGCCGAAGAAATATATAAATTTATATTTTCAATACTGTATTGCCCAGGCTTTTAACAAACAAACCAGTAATTAATCACCCAATAATACTGAATTAACATTCAAAACCTATTTTCGCAACCTAATCATTCTATATGGCGCTACAATTACTCCAATAACTGTTCATCAGTTTAAAAATCGTTGTCAGACAAATGGTTTCTCCGCATCGTTATATCCATTTACGATATAGCGGTTGTTGTTTCCTGCTGAATGATCAAAAAATTCTCCAACAAAACAATCCTTATTATCCCGTATGACAAAACGCTAATCTAATCATCCAAATTCTTGCGGGACCGTTCCCGAATTTTAAAGCAATTACTCCTGATTCGCTTAACTAACTTATTAAAAAAGATTTATTCATCATTTCATATCAAAAACAGATTATATGAAAAAACTTTTACTATTATCCTTATTATTTCTCATAACAAGTAGGCTCCTTGCTCAGGTAACGCTCACTACCTCTCCTTATGTAGAAAACTTCGATGGTATTGGGACTGGCCTACCAAATGGCTTTTCCGTTAGAACTCCAGCAACGGCAACATCGTTGGGTACCGTTGTTTCATTTACCACTGCTGCAACAGCATGGAATAACGTTACCGGTGCATTTAAAAACCTTGCATCGGCCACTGCTGGTGCAGCGGCTACTACTACCGCACAGGCTGCAGCAACCGATAGGGCCCTGGGTTTAAGGCAAACCGGTGGCGTGGGCGATCCAGGTGGCGCTTTTGTTTTCCAACTGGCCAATACTACCGGTAAAACTGCCTTAAAATTAAGTTTCAACCTGCAATCGGTCGATGCATCTTCTCCACGTACCGCAACATGGCGTGTTGATTATGGCATTGGTACTGCTCCAACTACTTTTACAGCAGCAGCAACCACGGGTACATTAACTACCGGAAACTCGTTATTTACAAACAATACTATAAATGTAGATTTCGGCACTGCTTTAGACAATAATGCAAATAACATCTGGATCCGTATTGTATCCTTAAATGCTACAACAGGCGCTGGCAACAGGCCATCAACAACCATTGATAACTTTAACCTTACGTTTAACGCTGGTGGTGGCCCTGCTACCCCTGCTTTGGCGGCCACTCCTGCCAGTTTATCGTTTGGCAATCAGAATACAGGTACCTCATCAGCTGCACAGAGTTATGTTTTAAGTGGCTCTAATTTAACCGCAGCTACAAATGTGAGTACCACATTACCTTTCACCATTTCTAAAGACAATAGTGCTTTCTCCAATGCCATAAGTTATTCAACAGCAGAGGTATCGGCATCGCCTACCGTGTATGTAAAGTTTAACCCTACAAGTACGGGTTCAGCAAGTGCAAACGTACTAAATGCAAGCACAGGGGCAACCACTGTAAATGTTGCCCTAAGCGGCACAGGCGTTACCGGCGATGTTACTCCACCGGTAACCACAGCAACCTATCCAAAAACAACTGCGGTTACCACTACTGCTGTTGCTTTTGTAAACAACATTAACGAAGCGGGCACCACTTATTATGTGCTGGCATTATCAGGCGGTACCACACCTAGCCCTGCACAGGTTAAAGCCGCACAGGATGGAACAGGTGCCGCAGCCTTAAAATCGGGTTCATTTGCCAATACCGCCAATACCGATGCCAGTGCATCAATTACAGGTTTAACAACCGGTACAGGTTATACCTTATATGTGGTTGCACAGGATGTGGCCGGCAATTTACAGACCGCAGTGGCCACTGTTGATGCCACTACCGCCAACCCGCCTTTGGTAAGTGCACCTGTAATCATCAGCCAGTATTACGAAGGAGCTTCGGTAAACAAATGGATCGAACTGACCAACCTGAGCAATGCCCCCATCAATACCGCATCACCACAATTAAAACTCGCGCTTTATAATATTTCGGGCGATGCCGGCAATATCAACATTACCGGAGCACCATCGCAAACCGTAAATTTAAACTTTATCATACCTGCGCACGGTACAGTGCTTTTGGGCAATACCGGAAACAGCACCAGCGAAGTGCCTTATTTAAGCCCTGCAAGTGCCGTATTGAACAGCAATACCGTTATCAATTTTAATGGTAACGACGGTGTGGCTTTACTCGATGCCAACAATAACATTATCGATGCTTTTGGTCAGGGAGTTAATGCTAAAGATGTTTCTTATGTAAGAAGTTTAAATGTTACTGCCCCTAGTCCTACTTACGTGGATGATGACTGGACCAGAACTCCACTGGCTACTGTACAAAATGCAATCGACGATGACGATGCCAACAGGCTAGGTGTTCATTTTCCGCCAAATTTACCTGCCTGTGCCGCGCCAACAGCCCCCGCAACAGCTCTTACTTTTAGTGCGGTAACCACCGGAAGCATTACAGCTGCTTTTACCAAATCGGCCGATGCCAACGAATACCTCATCATCAGAAGTTTAAACGCAACATTAAGCGCACTTCCGGTTGATGGTACCGCTTATGCCATTGGCTCTTCTTTTGGCGGTGGTACTGTTATCAATAAAATTGTAAGCAATACTTTTACCGATAACGGCTTAACCAGCTCAACCACTTACAATTACTTTATTGTTCCTTTGAACAACCTTTCCTGTACCGGCGGACCGAAATATTTAACCACCAATATTTTAACCGCTGCACAAACTACCAAACCCCTGTTACCATGTGCCACTCCAACTGCACAGCCTACAGGTTTTACCATTACTTCATCCAACTACAACTTTATCCAGGCATCTTTTACAGCAGCCAGCGCAGCCGATGAATACCTGGTAGTAATGAGCACCAGCAATACCCTAACCGCAGCACCGGTAAACCAAACCGTTTACAATGTTGGCGACATGCTGGGCGGTGGTATTGTGGTAAAAAGAGGAAGCGGTACTTCATTTATCAGAAACGGATTAACGCAGAACACCAATTACTATTTCTTTACCTATGCCCTAAACAGTGCCTGTAGCGGTGGTCCGTTGTATTTAACTACACAACCACTTTTAGGCAATTTTAAAACAGGCATCCTTGATGTAAACAAACTGAATTTCTATTATGGTAACCTACACAGTCACAGTAGTTATTCGGACGGAAATAAAGACGATTTAACCAAAAAACCTGAAGATGACTATGCTTTTGCCAAAACGGCAATGAATCTCGATTTCCTAGGTATATCAGAGCATAACCACACCCAGGCAGGTATGTCGCTGGCTAACTGGCAACCCGGTATCGACGCTGCTAAAAAAGCAACCACCTCTACTTTCGTTGCTATGCATGGTATGGAGTGGGGTGTAATCAGTGGTGGCGGACACGTAATTGTGTACGGTATCGATTCGCTGATCGGTTGGGAACCTGGCGAAAACCAGATTTACGTACCAAAAAGTACCTATACCGGTCCGGCTGGTTTATTCAGGATCATTAACCGCCATGGTTTAAATGCCATTGCAACTTTGGCCCACCCCAACACCACCGATTTTAACAACATTTCTGCCACTTACGATTTAAGTGCCGATAGTGCCATTGTTGGTGCAGCTTTAGAGAGCGGTCCCGCATTTTCTACCAACGTTACCTATTCCGATCCGGCAAGCTCGATGAGTTATTTAAGTTATTATAACCGCATGCTCGCCCGTGGATATCACCTTGGTGCAAACATCGATCACGATAACCACAATTTAACCTTTGGTAAGCATACCCGTGCAAGACTGGTGGTAATGGCCCCTGCCCTTACGGAAAACGATTTGTTGGATGCCATTAAAAAGATGCGTTTTTATGCATCACAGGATTCGGCCGCCAAAATAGTTTTCAATATTAATAAACAGCCCGTAGGTAGCATATTTAAAACTGCAGGTGCACCACAGATTTCGGTAAGCTCGATTACCACAAGCCCGGTAACCAGCATCAGGATTTTATATGGAACACCAGGAAGCGGCATCAACCCGGTTGAGTTAACCAATAGCGCTACCGCAAGTTTAACCTATACCGATAACGCTTTAGCCAATCTGGCCACTGGTTATTATTATGCCGATATTGTTGAGGCCGATGGAAGCAGGATCATCACCTCACCTATCTGGTACACCAGGGATGACGCAACCGTTAAAAAAGACCAGGTCATTACTTTTGCCGCTACCAGAACCGCTACTTATGGCGATCCCGATCTGGTTGCAGGTGCTACCAGCGATAATACCACCATCAACATCGAATACACCAGCAGCGATACCAATATTGCAACCATCAGCAATAACGACATCCATATTGTAAAAGCAGGTACCGTAACCATTACGGCCAGCCAGCCCGGCGACACCTTCTTTAATCCGGCTGTAGCCAAACAACAGGTATTAACCATTGCCCCTAAAACCATTAACGTAACGGCCGATGCCAAAACCAAGGTTGAAGGTACCGTTGATCCGGCATTTACCTATGTTTCTAGCCCTGCGTTAATAGGCACCGATACCTTTACGGGTGCATTAACACGCGTTACGGGCGAAACCACCGGCGATTACGCCATTCAACAGGGAACATTGGCATTAAGCACCAATTATACCCTTAACTACAGCCCGGCCAATTTAAAAATCTACGCCAAACCAGTTGCAGCATTGAGCGGTAATATTTCTATCCCGGTAAATACTACTGCACCGGCCATTACCTTTACTGCAACAGCAGGTACTGCACCCTTTACCTTTACCTACAACATTAACGGTGGTGCCAATCAAACTTTAACCTCAGCAACAGCTACGGCAAGCCTTATCCCACCGGCCAATACCGTAGGTACCTTTGTGTATACCGTTACCAGCATTACCGATGCTTATAGCACGCAGCCGCAGAATATTTCTACCACGGTTAAAATTAACCCTATTCCGGTAGCAGCTATTTCGGGCACAACCGCACTATGCTTAAACGGAACCGCACCAAACGTTACTTTTACAGGTGCCAACGGTACAGGCCCATATGTGTTTACCTATAACATTAACGGCGCAGCCAATAAAACCATCAGCACTGTTGGGGCAAACACCACAGTAACGGTAGCCGCACCTGCCAACGTAGCCGGCACTTTCAATTATAACCTGGTAAGCGTATCCGATGTAAATGCTGGGCAGAACCAAACCGGAACTGCAACAATAACCGTTAGAACTCTGGCTACAGCAACCATCTCGGGCACAACAGCAGTACCAAACCTGGCCGCAGCACCAAACATTACCTTTACCGGTGCAAACGGAACAGCCCCATATACCTTTACCTATAACATTAACGGTGGCACTAACCGCACGGTAACTTCGACAGGTAATACTGCAACAGTTGCAGCACCAACCAGTACAGTGGGTACTTTCATTTACAATTTGGTAAACGTGGCCGATATCAACTGTGGTCAGCCACAAACCGGCTCGGCAACCGTAATTATCCGTCCGATACCAGAGGCAGCCATCGCAGGTACTGCATCCGTATGTAACTTTGCTTCAACACCTAACATTACCTTTACCGGTTCAGTGGGTACAGCACCATATACTTTTACCTATACCATAAACGGAGGCGCAAACCGCACCATCACCACAAACAATACCACGGCAAGCCTTAGTGTACCAACTGGTTCGGTAGGTACCTATACCTATACCCTGGTCAGCGTGGCCGATGCCTATGCCAGCCAGTTACAAAGTGGATCGGCAACCGTAACCATAAATGCTTTACCGGCAGTTGCGATCAGCAGCAATAAAGGTGTTTCTATTTCTAAAGGCGATGCCTTGATTTTAACCGCAACAGGTGGTACCCAATACAGCTGGTCGGGTGCCGACATCATCAGCGGACAAAGCACTGCAGCCCTAACCATCAGGCCAAGGCAGAGCGGTACTTACCGGGTTACCGTAACCAATGCAAGCGGTTGTGTTAGCGATCAAACCATTGCCATTACCGTAATAGAAGATTATAAACTCGAAGCCAGTACTGTAGTTACACCCAACGGCGATGGTTATAATGATAAGTTCATCATCAAAAACATCGATTATTACCCCAACAATACCCTAAAGATTTTCGATAAAACCGGACGCATCTTATACACCAAACACACCTATGCCAACGATTGGGACGGAACCCTGAACGGCAGTCCGCTCTCAGAAGGCACCTATTACTACATCATTGATTTGGGTAACGGTATAGGCACATTTAAAGGTTATATCAACATCCTTAGAAACTAATTACAGACATGAAAGCAATCATCAAAAACATAAAGCAAATAAGTCGCGTAACGTTTCTATTTGCAGCAGGCCTTTTCTTTACCAATCAGGCAAAAGCACAGCTCCTGCCCTTAAATGCCCAGTATTTCCAAAACCGCTATCTGGTTAACCCTTCCATGGCCGGTATTAACGAAGGCTTTAACATTAACGGCAGTTTCCGCAAGCAATGGTCAAACATTCCGGGCGCACCGCTTACCCAAAGTATTACCCTCGATCAACAGGTAAATAAAGTGGGCTGGGGTGTTAACTTCTACAACGAAAAGTCGGGCGGTATACAGCGTACCAAAGCTGTTGGAACCTTTGCTTACCATTTGCCCCTAAACAGCGAAGATCAGCAACTAAACTTTGGTATTTCGTTCGGCGCCAGTCAGGACAGGCTCGATTTAAGCAGCATCAGAAACAGCGATATCAACGATCCATCCATTGCTCGCTTTAACGACAGGGGTTACTATCTCGATGGCGATTTCGGCGTATCCTACACTTCGAAAAACTTAACCATCGAAGGTGCCGTACCCAATATGCGTTCCGTGTTCCGTAAAGATGATTTAAACTTCGCCGATAAACCCACCTTTTACTCGGCGGTGAGTTATAAATTTAACCTCGGCTCGGGTATGGATGCCATTAGTTTAGAACCTAAAGGCGTATTCAGGGGCATTAAAAACTACCAGAACTTATGGGATGCCGGCTTAAACGCCAACTTTGCCGACGATAAACTCTATTTAATGGCCATGTACCACAATACGCAGAATGCTACCGTTGGTTTAGGCATGAACTACAAATCTACCCTGTACATTATGGCCTATTACAATACGGCAACATCAGCCATTAGTGGTTATACCGGCGGCGATTTTGAAGTGAATGTACGTGTAAACATCGGCAAAAAGCCATAGTCCACCATACAGCATAGCCACACTTAATATTAAGCCGCAGACGATCCATCTGCGGCTTTTTATTTGAAATCCCAATAGCGCTCCACAAGCCTGTCATCCTTGTAGATGTCAGATAATTCGGTAACAGGTAATCGAAGGACCTTCACTGCACCCTGCCATCCGGCCTAGGAAATGATGGCAGGAGATCCTTCGACTACGCTCAAAAAGATAAGCAGCAACTTACACGCTTATGCATTTCCGCCCAATTAAGCCAAAGCATTACACCTCCGTTCTACTTAGATCCGGCCTAACAAATTTTTCGGGTTCCATTGCCCCAGCCGTCCCACTGGCTTTAAAAGAAAAATTTTCAGCCGGTGTTTTTGTTTCTTTTTGACAACAAAAAGAAAGAGCCCCCGCGGCGGTGAGCGGAAAAACAACCCTAAAAGGTGCTGAAACCAGCTAAAGCATTAAGGTTCCCGCCTGCGCGGGAATGACGGATCACTTTAGAAAGAAAAACACTAACACATCCTGAAAAAACACATCCTTATCCCCTCCATTTTCACTACTTTTACCTCATGGCCAAAACCATCAACCTCGAAACCTTCAAAAGATTTTTCCGCTCAGAACAAACCGGTGGTATACTCCTGTTAATCTGCGTAGCCATTTCCCTCATCATTGCCAACACAGCTGCAAAAGATAGCTTTATCCACTTCCTCGAAACCAAACTGGGCTTCGGTGTGGTAAACTACAGCATTTTAGCCTGGATTAACGATGCCCTGATGGCCATCTTCTTTTTACTGGTAGGCCTCGAAATTAAGCGCGAATTAATAGCAGGCGAACTGTCTTCCATCAAAAGCGCCAGTTTACCCGTAATTGCTGCCCTGGGTGGCATGCTGGTACCCGCAACTCTGTATTTTTTAATTAACCAGAACCAGCCAACCGCAGCCGGCTGGGGCATCCCGATGGCTACCGATATTGCCTTTGCACTGGCCATTATTGCCATGCTCGGTAAAAACGTACCTGCAAGTTTAAAAATCTTCCTGGCTGCACTGGCCATTGTAGATGATTTAGGTGCCATTTTAGTCATAGCCATTTTTTACACCAATCAAATCCATTTCGAATACCTGGCCATGGCTGCAGGCATTTTACTGCTGCTCAGCTTAATGAATTACTTCGGGGTAAAGCGGCTCGTATTTTACCTCATCCCCGGCATTTTGCTCTGGTATTGCATCCACCATTCCGGTATCCACGCCACCATTGCAGGGGTATTACTCGCTTTTACCATTCCTACCAATAGCACCAGTACCGAATCACCTTTAGAAAAACTCGAACATAGCTTAACCTTGCCAGTTAATTATTTCATTATGCCCTTGTTTGCACTGGCCAATACCAACATTAGCTTTCAAAAAGAAATGTTAAGCGGCTTGCTTTCTCCACTAGGCCTGGGTATTGTAATTGGTTTATTTGCCGGTAAAACCATTGGCGTTACGCTATTTAGCTGGCTGGCGGTAAAGCTCAAATGGGCTGCCCTGCCCAGTGGTGCAGGCTGGAAACATATATTAGGCCTGGGCATGCTGGCCGGTATCGGCTTTACGATGTCTATTTTTATTGCGCTACTTTCTTTTAGCGAGGCCGCGCATGTTGCAGAAGCGAAGTTTGCGATCTTAACCGCGTCGGTTTTATCAGGGTTGGTGGGATTTGTGTTTTTGAAGGTGATCAAGAAGGCTTAAGTATAAATTTAACCGCAAAGGGCGCTGAGAGAAAGCGCAAAGAACGCGGTGCATATTGGCCCCAACCCACCATAATTTCAGTCAGCCAGAGAAGAATATTAATTAGAGATTTTCGCAGGAAAAAGCACGAAAAACTTTGCACTGCCTTTCATACCACACTGTCCAAGGCAGGATCAAGCGCGTGCGGAAGGAAAAGAGCAGAGGGAGCGCCTAGGAACTGCCACAATTCAGGTTTTCGTAGGTTTTTACAAGAAAAGATCCAAGCCTTGATCTTTTGTTTCTTTTCTATCAAGAGAAAAGAAAGAGCCCCCGCGGCGGTGAGTGGAAGAAAGCCTGTGCATAAGGCACAATAGCGAAAGCATTAAGGTTCCCGCATGCGCGGGAATGACGGATCGTGGAAGGGAATAGTCTTTAAAAAACAAAACCTATAAGATCATTACGATCTTATAGGTTTCTTCGTGTTTTTGTGCCTTGGTGGTAAAACAATTACATTTTAATTCCACCCGCCCCCTAAAGAACGATACAAGCCTACAACAGCATTTAACTGTTCGGCTTTAATGGTAGCCAGTTCAAGTTCGCTTTGCAATAGGTTGCCCTGTGCAGTAATTACCTCTAAATAGTTGGCCATGCCGCTTTTAAATAATAAGCTTGCATTTTTAGAAGCCTGCTGTAAAGTTTGTGCCCTCCTTTCAGCAATACTGTACTGGTCTTTCAGTTTCTCTACTTTAGTCAGTTCGTCAGAAACCTCACCAACAGCATTTAATACCGACTGACGGAACTGGATCACCGTTTTCTCGCGGTCTATTTTAGCCAGTTCCAAATTGGCCTTTAGCTGTCCGCGTTGAAAAATAGGTTGCGTAATACCACCCGAAACCAATCCGAATAACGAAGCCGGTACATTAAACCAGTTACTCGCTTTAAAAGAGTTAACGCCACCGCTGGCGGTAATAACCAGCGAAGGATACAAACTCGCTTTCGCTACACCCACTTTGGCATTGGCTACATTAAGTGCCAGTTCGGCTGATTTAATATCAGGCCTGCGACTTAACATCGCCGATGGGAAACCTGCGTTTAAATTAGCAGGGATACTCATTTTATCCAAACGGCTTGCACGGTTAATCGCTTTAGGCAAAGTACCAATCAGTACACTTAAAGCATTTTCCTGTAAAGCTACATTTTGCTCCAAACGCGGAATCAGCTGTGCAGCTACCAGCTGCTGTGCCTGTGCCTGCTGAATGGCCAGCGAAGTTACCTGACCGGCATCAAACTGCAGGTTAATAATCCTTAAAGTACTGTCGTTCAGTTTAAGGTTTTTCCGGGCAATTTCCAGTTGTGCATCCAGCATCAGCAAATTATAATAACCCTGGGCCACATTGGCCACTAAGCGGGTTTGCACTGCTTTGCGTGCTTCGGCTGTTTGTAAAAAGCTGGCCAAAGCGCCCGCCTTTTGGTTGCGGATCTTTCCCCAGATATCGGCCTCCCAGAACACGCCCAGGTTAGCGCTGTAATCTTCAATGTGACTCGAACCGGTAAACTGGTTTAAGCTCAATCCGTTTAAACTGTTATCAGAGGGGCGGCTCGAACTGGCTGCTACCTGCAATTTCAGCTCAGGCAAATTGCCCAGTTTCGATTGTTTAAACAATACTTCGGCCGCATCGATATTTTTCAATGCAATCTGCATATCGTAATTTTTAACCAAAGCCGTATCAATTAAAGTTTGTACAGTAAGGTCGTTGATAAAACTTTTCAAGGGCATAGTGCCAATGCTCGAAGAGTCTTGAGGTGCTGTGTTTCTGAATAAGCCTGGCGCAACATTGGGCAAGGCTGTATCTTTCGAAACCGAACATCCGCTCCAAACCAAAGCGAGGAGCAGGATGCTATATAAATTAAACCGTTTCATAAACTGCATGATTATTTACAGGTTCTTCATGGTGGTGAACAACCTCTTTTGATTTTTTGGATATTTTTTCCTGTAAAGCCTGGAAGATGACGAAAAGTACCGGGATGATAAATAAACCCAATACCACACCAGATACCATACCTCCGGCAGCACCAATACTGATAGAGTGGTTACCCTGTGCCGATGGACCCGTTGCAATACTCATCGGGAACAAACCAAACACAAAGGCAAGAGAGGTCATGATAATCGGCCTGATCCTTAATCGCGCGGCTTCAATAGCCGAATCGAACAAGCTCAGCCCTGCCCTTCGTCGCTGCACTGCAAACTCTACAATCAGGATGGCGTTTTTAGCCAGCAACCCGATAAGCATAATGAGCGCTACCTGTACATAAATGTTGTTTTCGATACCAGTTAAACCCAATACCACAAACACACCAAATACACCAGTAGGGATAGATAAGATTACTGCTAATGGCAGGATATAACTTTCGTACTGTGCCGATAACAGGAAGTACACGAATATCAGACAAAGCAGGAAGATCACCGTCGACTGTCCGCCTGAAGAAATTTCCTCACGTGTTTGTCCCGAGAATTCGTAAGCATAACCCGTTGGCAATTGTTCCCTTGCGGTTTCTTCAATCGCTTTAATGGCATCACCAGAGCTGAAGCCCGGTTTAGGAATGGCATTTACCTCGATAGAGTTAAACAGGTTATAACGCGAAGCCGTTTCAGAACCATAAACGCGGGTTAGTTTAACCAGGGTATTAATAGGTACACTTTCTCCAGCCTTGTTTTTAACAAACACACGGTCGATACTGGCCGGATCGGTTCTGTCGGCAATATCAGCCTGAACCACCACACGGTAGTATTTACCAAAGCGGTTAAAATCTGATGCCTGTGCAGTACCGAAAAAGGTTTGCATGGTTTGCAAAATGTCTTTAACACTTACACCCAGCTGATCGGCTTTTTCGTTATTCACATCCAGCTGTAATTGCGGATAATCTGCTTTGTAAGAAGTAAATGCAAAAGCAATTGCAGGTTTCGCCATCAGTTTGCCGATAAAGTTATTGGCTACACCACTAAATTTATCCAGCCTGCCATTGGTTTTATCCTGTAGCATTACGTTCATGGCTTCCACGTTACTAAAACCCGGTACAGTTGGAAAACTGAACACAAAGAAGGTACCGGCAGATATGGCTGCCATTTTAGCCCTTACGATATTCTGTATTTCGTCGATGTTTTTTACCGCACCCCTTTCGTCGTTCGGTTTTAACAATAAGAAAATCTGTCCGGCCGATGGACTGTTCGATGCCGTTAAAAAGTTATAACCAGCCAGCGACATTACAAACCTGGCCGATGGCATTGCCCTCAACTCAGCTTCAGCCTGTTTTAATATTTTATTCGTATTGGCTAACGAAGTTCCGGATGGAGAAGCAACCGCAATGGCCACAAAACCCTGATCCTCTGTAGGGATAAAACCGGTTTTGGTTCTGCTTACGAGTAAAACGGTAACCGCAACAATTAATGCCAGACCGGCCATGCTGATCCATTTATTGCGGATAAGCACTTTTAAGCCACCAATATAGCGGTTGGTCATGTAATTAAACCCACCGTTAAAGCCCGCATAAAACTTATCGACAAAACCTTTTTTAGGTGCAGCGTGGCCACCCTCGGCATGTTTGTTCTTTAAAAATAAGGCAGCCAGCGCCGGACTTAAAGTTAAAGCGTTAACCGCCGATATAATGATGGCTATAGCCATGGTTAAGGCAAACTGTTTGTAAAATATACCTGTAGAGCCCGTCATAAAACCTACCGGTAAAAATACCGCCGCCATTACCAGGGTAATCGATATAATGGCCCCGGTAATTTCGTTCATGGCCTGGGTGGTTGCCGCCTTCGGACTAAGCCCGGGGTTTTCTTCCATCTTGGCATGCACCGCTTCTACCACCACAATCGCATCATCCACCACAATACCAATGGCCAGTACCAATGCAAACAGCGTTAAAAGGTTTACCGAGAAACCGAACAGCTGCATGAAAAAGAAAGTACCGATAATAGCCACCGGAACCGCTATAGCTGGGATTAAGGTAGACCTGAAATCCTGAAGGAAGATAAATACTACGATAAATACGAGTAAAAAGGCTTCGATTAAAGTATGCTCAACCTGGTTGATAGATTCATCCAGATCGGTTTTGGTACGGTAAAACTGGTTGAATTTAATCCCTGCAGGGAAATCTTTCGATAGTTTGGCCATCAGTTTATCGATGGAAATCTGGATTTCGTTGGCATTAGACCCCGATAACTGGATTACCCCAATGGTAATGCCATCATGTCCGTTTAAACGGTTTACACTACTATAGCTGTAAGCACCCAGTTCAACACGCGCCACATCTTTTAAGCGCAATATAGAACCATCCGAATTAGAGCGGATCGCAATATTCTGGTACTCCTCTGGTTTGGTAAGCTTTCCTTTGTATTTAATTACATATTCAAATGCCTCGTTACTGCGTTCACCAACCCTGCCTGGTGCCGCTTCCAGGTTTTTATCCTGAATAGCACTGATTACTTCGTTGGGGGTAATTTTGTATGTAGCCAATTGACTTGGATTTAACCAGATCCGCATTGAATAATCTTTAATACCACCAAATACACTGGCAGAACCTACACCTGGAATACGTTTAATTTCCGGAATGATGTTAATCTGTGCGTAGTTGTTTACAAAAACAGCATCGTATTTTTTGGGATCTTCCGAGTAAACACCGATCGCACCAATAAAGCTGTTTTGCTGCTTGGTAGTGGTTATACCATATTGTACAACCTCTGCCGGCAACTGGCTGGTGGCTTGCGAAACCCGGTTTTGCACGTTAACAGCGGCCTGATCGGGATTGGTACCTTGTTGAAAGTAAACCGTAATACCCAGCGTACCATCGTTACTGGCAGTGGAAGTCATGTAGGTCATGTTTTCCACACCGTTAATTGCTTCCTCCAATGATGGAGTTACCGAACGTAAAATAGTTTCGGCATTAGCCCCCGGATAAACAGCAGTTACCAATACCGACGGAGGGGCGATATTTGGAAAGCGCTCTAAGGGCAACTTTGTTAGGCCAAGTATACCCACTATTACCAGTAATATGGAAATAACAGTTGAAAGTACAGGCCTGTTTATAAATTTCTGAAACATGACTTATGAAGTTTATTGTTGTCTTATTTTTTTGTTGTTGCAACAGCTACTTTGTCTGCTGCTTTTTGAGGCTGGATAACCATGCCCTCCTGTAATTTGTCGACACCGCTTAACACAATCTGGTCGCCGGCTTTTACACCGTCTTTAACCAGATAATTTTCGCCGGCTTTACCCACAATGCTGATGGCTTGTTTTTTCACCTTGCTGCTGTCGCCCAGGGTAAACACAAACACTTTATCCTGCATTTCTACCGTTGCCGATTGAGGTACCAGGATGGCATCATTATGCAGCAAACCCAAACGGATTTTACCGGTATTGCCCGAGCGTAGTACGCCATTGGCATTCGGGAAACTGGCCCTTAGCGTAATGGCACCCGTGTTTTTATCAAACTGACCATCAATCATATCGATTTTTCCTTTTACCGGATAAGTAGAATTATCGGCCAGTACCAGTTCTACCGCAGGTAAATGTTTAATCCTGTCGGCAGGGCTTTTGCCCGGATAGTTGGTATTGAAACTGTTGAAGTCGTTTTCGGCCAGCGAGAAATATACATGCACTTCGTGTATATCCGACAATTGCGTTAAAGCAGCCTGGTCAGTTGGTGATACCAAACTTCCCTGTTTTTTCGGGATCCGGCCAATATAACCGCTCACGATAGCCTTAACATTGGTATAACCTAAGTTAATTTGTGCCGAAGCTACATTGGCTTTAGCCTGCTCGGCATTGGCTTGCGCAATTTTGTAGGCCGTTTTAGCAGTTTTTAACTGGATATCAGATACTACCTTATTTTGTACCAGTGGTGTTAACTTATCTACCTCCAGCTGGGCATTTAAAATAGCGGCCTCAGCAGCATGTAAGCTGGCTTTGGCATTGTTTAAAGCTTCGCGGTAAGGGTTTTCGTTAATTTTAAAAAGTGTTTGGCCGGCAGTAACATAAGCACCTTCGTTAACCAGTACACTTTGTAAATAACCGCTTACCTGCGGGCGTACATCAATATCAACAGCGCCTTGTATAGCAGCCGGATATTCGACAAAGGTAGTTTCAGCGCCCTGATTAATTGCGCTTACGGGTAAAACGGGTGGCGGTGGGGCTGCTGCAGCTTGCTGTGGTGCTGATTTACAGCTGGCCAGTACAATTGCGGCAAAAGCGAGAGCGAAGGTATATTTAACAAATGTAAATCGTTTAACAGTGTTAAATAATAAAAACAAACGATGTAGAGATTTCATATGATTTTAAATTATAATGGATTTAAGATGTATAAACTATTTAACAGTGTTAAATAGCAGGGTAAAAAAATTAACTATTAATAGATAAGGTAATGCCCTTAATAGCGTCTTTTAAAATTTGCTGGTTCAGCTCGTTGGTTGTTCTCCCGTCGGGGCGTACCAGGTTGATGGATATCAAACCGTGTATAATCGACCAATAGGTGTAGTACTTTCTACAGATATCATCATCAGATACCGGCTTCTTATCAAATAAGGATTCAATTACATCGCCAAGCATATGGCCTACATTTTCTGCTTCAGGAAGCGAATTTTTAACGGTGCAACAAACCATATCCACACCGTACATTAACTGATAAAATTCTTTGTGGGCAAAGGCGAAATTCCAGTAGGCAATCCACATCGCTTCCATTTTATCGGCACCTGCTTCATGCTTATCGCGGGCTTCGCGAATGTCTTTGGCCAGCATCAGGTAACCTCTTCTGGTTAACTCGAGCAGAATCCCCTCTTTGTTCGAAAAATATTCGTAAATAATCGGTGCAGTATATTCGATCTGATCGGCAATTTTACGCATACTCAATGCCTGCCAGCCCTCTGTTTGAACAATGTTCAAGGCAGCATCCAGAATTTTGGTTCTGGTTTCATCTTTTAAACGTAGTATTCTTTCTTTGCTTCCCATGACTGGAATATAAGGTGTAAATAATCTAACACCGTTAAGCAAATGTAGAACCAATTCCAGAATTCACAATCATGCAATTGTCATATAGAATTTTGCGGTACCAAAAAGCACTCCTATTGTATTTAAAGAAGGTTTTCCAATTTTGTTAATATCCTAACGAATATTTTTACTGTTATTTTTCGCACCTGACAAGCCGGCATTCCGGGTTAGCCATGGCAGTGATCTTTTGTCAGTGTAGCTACGCTAATAGTTTTACACACCTTCAAAACAACACTTTCTGGATCGTCATTTCGAGCGCAGAGCAACGTAGCCGAGAACTACGCAGTACTGAGGGCAGCTAAATCTTTATCTTTCTCAGGTGTTCTTAGATGTCTAAGGTGGTAAAATTTACTTTAGGCTTTTATCACACCTCAGACACCTTAGCGCACCTTAGCATTTTAACTAATACTGGTTTATAGCATCATCCCCAAAACATTCAATCATTCAAAATTAAAAATTCAATCATTTCTCAAATCCATTATCTTAGTATCATGATATACCGCGAAGCAGCCATAACCGATATTCCGCAAATTCAGGTGGTAAGACATACCGTTAAAGAAAACCCCCTATCTAACCCTGCTTTGGTTACCGATGCAGATTGCGAAGACTTTATTACCCGCCGCGGCAAAGGCTGGGTATGCGAAGCAGACGGCGAAGTGGTTGGTTTTTCGATTGTAGATTTACAGGAGCATAATATCTGGGCCTTATTCCTGCGCACTGAATTTGAAGGCCAGGGCATTGGTAAAGCACTGCACAGACTCATGATGGATTGGTATTTCGAACAGACCCGGGAAACCGTATGGCTAGGCACATCGCCTAATACCCGTGCCGAGGAGTTCTATACCAGGCATGGCTGGCAAAAAGCAGGAATGGTAAATAAAGGGGAAGTGAAATTCGAAATGACTTATGCCGATTGGGTGAATAGATAAATTCTTTCGAGATATCGTCATTGCGAGAAGGCTTTTTCAGCCTACGAAGCAATCTTTTTAACATAGATTGCTTCGTAGTTCCTCCTCGTAATGACGATTTATTGGAAAAGAGAAAAAATTAGTCTCTAAACTTCTTCATAAAATTACTTACGTTTTCTTCTAAATTGCCATCAGCAATAGCTTTAACGAAAGCAGTACCGATAATTGCACCATTGGCATACGAACAGGCCTTATCGAAAGTTTGTTTATCGCTGATCCCGAAGCCGATCATAGTCGGGTTTTTCAGGTTCATCTCTTTTATGCGGCTAAAATATGCTTCGGTGGTATTGCCCACTTCTAAATTTTTACCCGTTGTAGCTGATGATGATAACAAATAGATAAATCCATTGGTTAAGCCGTCAATTTTATGAATGCGTTCTTCTGCCGTTTGTGGTGTAATCAGAAATACATTGCTCAGGTTGTGTTGTTCAAAGCAATCCTGGTAAAACTCTTCATACTCGGCCATAGGTAAATCGGGCACAATACAGCCATCTACCCCTACTTCAGCACAGGCCTTACAAAAGTTCTCTACACCAAACTGCAGCACAGGATTTACATAGCCCATCAGTAACACAGGGATGGTAACATTTTTACGTAAATCTTTAAGCTGTTCAAAAAGCACCTTTAAGGTCATCCCCTGATCTAAAGATTGCTTGCTGCTGGCCTGGATTACCGGTCCATCGGCAACAGGATCTGAATAAGGGAATCCGATTTCCAATATATCAGCACCCGATTTTTGCAAGGCTTCAGCAATCTGAATAGTATCGCCCAGGTTAGGGTAACCAGCAGTATAGTAAATTGATAATATATTTTTCTTCTCCTGGAAGAGTTGTTTGATTCTGTTCATAATAATGTATGATGGAAAATGTAAAACGGATGATTACTATAAATTAAAGTACTTAATATAAGTATCCAGATCTTTGTCGCCACGGCCAGATAGGCAAACCACTACATTTTCGCCTCCTTTAAATTCCATTTTTTCGAGATAAGCCAATGCGTGTGCGCTTTCAATCGCCGGAATAATACCTTCCAGTTGGGTGCACAACAAACCCGCCTCTAAACTTTCTTCGTCGGTAATGGAAACGTATTGCCCACGACCGGTTTTAAACAAATGGGCATGTTGCGGCCCAATACCCGGGTAATCCAGTCCGGCAGAAACCGAGTGTGGCTCTACCACCTGTCCATCTTCCGTTTGCATTAAAATGCTCCGGCTACCGTGCAAAACGCCTTCTTTACCCAGATAAGTTGTTGCGGCCGAAAATCCGCTCGATACACCTTTACCAGCAGCCTCTACAGCAATGAGTTTAACATTTTCATCGTCCATAAAATGATAGAACATGCCCATAGCGTTACTACCGCCGCCTACGCAAGCTAAAACGTAATCAGGTTGATCACTTCCGGTTTGTTCTATTAACTGTTTTTTGGTTTCCTCTGAGATGATCGATTGAAAAATAGCCACCATATCAGGATAAGGATGTGGTCCAACTACCGAACCGATGATGTAATGCGTATCAACCGGGTTGTTAATCCAATCGCGCATCGCTTCGTTAGTGGCATCTTTTAAAGTTTTACTGCCCGAACTTGCCGGAACTACCTTTGCACCCAGCATTTTCATACGGGCTACATTCGGCGCCTGGCGTTCTATATCTACCTCACCCATGTAAATTACACATTCGAGGTTACGCAAAGCACAAACCGTTGCTGTGGCTACTCCATGCTGACCAGCGCCTGTTTCGGCGATAATCCGTTTTTTGCCAAGTTTTTCGGCCAATAAAATCTGCCCGATGGTGTTGTTGATCTTGTGCGCGCCGGTATGGTTTAAATCTTCTCTTTTCAGAAAAATATTAGCCCCATACTTTTCAGAGTATCTTTTTGCCAGATACAGCGGCGAAGGGCGGCCAACATAATCTTTTAACAATTGATGAAATTCCTTTTGAAAACCGGCATCATCAATAATCTTTAAATAGTTTTGACGCAATTCTTCTACGTTCGGATAAAGCATTTCGGGGATGTAAGCGCCTCCAAAATCTCCGTAATATCCTTTTTCGTTTACTTTGTATTTCATTTTCTTTTCTACTAAGTTGTCACATTGATAGCTTTTAAAAATAATTCGTCATTCCCGCGCAGGCGGGAATCTTAAAGCAAATGCATTACGATTCCCAATCAAGTTGGGAATGACGGATCAACTTATATTAATCAACTTCATGATGACATTATTTCGTGCTCATTTCTTTTATAAATTCTTTAATCTTTGCTGCATCCTTCAGTCCAGGTTCAGTTTCGAACCGGCTATTGATATCCAGCGCATATAATCGTTCGTCGTTTATGTTTTTTATGGCAGAGGTATGTTCCAGGTCAATTCCACCGCTTAAAAAGTAAGGTTTGTTATAAGTATATCGGCCTAAAACCGACCAATTAAATGTTTTCCCCGATCCACCGTGTGCTTTGGTTTTGGTATCGAACAGAAAATAATCTGCGGTATTTAAGTAAGCTTCTAAAACAGAGAAATCGAAATCCTCGTCTATTCCAAAAGCTTTAATCACTTCAATAGCAGGAAAATCAGATTTTACCCCTGCACAATACTCCGGCGATTCGCTCCCATGCAACTGAACGGCTTTCAACTTCAAAGTACTTACTTTTTCCTTTACCTTTTCTATATCTTCATTTACGAAAACACCAACGGTTTTAATTTCGGCAGGGATGTATTTGATCAGTTCTGCAGAAACATCGCTGATTAATCTCGGAGATTTTTCATAAAAGATAAAGCCCAGATAATCGGGCTGCAGTTCTGCAACCGCAGCAATGTTAGCCGCCAAACGCATACCACAAACTTTTAACTTTAGCATGCCAGTAATTGTTTAAAACTGTTAAGCGCTTTTTTGCTCATCAGCGATTCTTCTGCTTCGTAATAGCAATCGGCAAAAGACAATTCCGGTTTTATGGTTCTGATGGCTAGTGCCGAATTGCAAAGCACCACATTGTTTTGTACCACTGTTGCCTCTCCGTTTAATACATCCATAAATATTTTAGCCGATGATTCTACGGTATCGCCACCTTTAATTGCATTTACATCTACCTTTTCAAAGCCCATATCATCAAGGGTTAAAATCTGTTCGCCTTTGTTGCTAAAGGTTTTCACATCGCAGGTAAGCGAAATCTCATCATAACCTTCGAGGGCATGCACAATGGTATAGTTTTTATCGGTATCCTGATATAAATAGGCATATAAACGGGCCAGTTCTAAACTAAACACGCCAACCATCTGGTGCCTGGGTTGCCCAGGGTTAACCATTGGCCCAAGCATATTGAAAAAGGTTTTTACACCCAGCTCTTTTCTAATCGGTGCTACAATTTTCATGGCCGGGTTAAAAAGCGGTGCATGTAAGAAGCAAATACCTGCTACATCGAGATTACGCTTTAAAGTATCTTCACCATTGGTAAAGCTATATCCCAGGTACTCCATTACATTTGATGATCCACAGCCCGAAGAAACACCGTAATTACCATGTTTAGCCACATGATGCCCCGCACCTGCAACCACAAACGATGATAAGGTAGAAATGTTAAAAGTGTCTTTGCCATCACCGCCGGTACCACAAAGATCAATCAGTTCGTAGGCCGAAAGGTTTACTTTTACGCACATATCCAGCATTGCATCTCTAAAGCCCTGTAGCTCCTGCACGGTAATGTTACGCATGGCATATGCTGTAATAAATGCAGCAATCTGCGAGGAATTGAATGCGCCTTCCGAAATGGAAATTAAGATGTTTTTGGCTTCTTCCCTGCTAAAACTCTTGTTCTCGAATAAATGGTTTAATATCTTTTTCATGTTTTGTGTTCTCTTATTTCACCACAACACCTCTTGTGCCATGGTTCGTGGCCCCACGAACCATTTATTTAAACTCCGTTTCGTGGAGACACTAAACGGGGCGTTGTTAAAAAATACCACATAAAAAAAAGGATTGCTTTTTGGGCAATCCTCTTCGTTGTGTTTAAAATATTTTAAAATATATAACAATAGAATTTGCCTAACGAATTTCGTTATGCCACCACCAATTGTTATTTAAGTTTTTAATTATCATGTTTGTATAAAGCAAATATTGACATACTTTTTTAATATTCCAAAATCTTTCTAAAAATATATGGCCTTTTTTAAAAGAAAAGTACAGTTTAATGATGATTTGGGTTTCGGATCGAATCCAGTAACCAAAAACCAGCGTATGCTTAACCCCGATGGTTCGGCCAATATAGAGCGTACAGGCTTGCCTTGGTTTAAGTTTGATGACACTTATACGCGCCTGGTTACCATGAGCTGGCCGCGGTTTTTCTTTGTTATACTCCTGGCCTACTTAGTAGTAAACACCATTTTTGCGGTTTTGTATAATATAATCGGAATTGAAAATTTAAACGGTGCCAAAGGTGTAACCCTGCGCGATCAGTTTTTTGATGCCTTTTTCTTTTCGGCCCAAACCATTTCTACCGTTGGCTACGGTCACATTTCGCCGCAAGGCTTTGTAACCAGCGTACTGGCAGCATTCGAAAGTATGCTCGGTTTGCTTGCTTTTGCCCTGGCAACCGGTTTACTGTACGGACGTTTTAGCCGGCCTACTTCAAAGGTGAGTTTCAGCAAGAAAATGGTAATTGCCCCTTACGAGGGTGGACATGGTTTAATGTGTCGTTTGGTTAACCTTCGCCGCAACCAGCTTATCGAGGTAGAAGTACAAATGGTAATGTCGTACAACGAAACCGTTGAGGGCAAACATGTGCGGAGGTTTTATCCTTTAGCATTGGAACGCGATAAAATTGGCATACTCTCTTTAAACTGGACATTGGTACATGCCATTACCGAAGATAGTCCATTTTATGAAAAATCTTTAACCGAGCTGCAACAGGCCGAAGTAGAAATTTTTGTGATGCTAAAAGCCTTTGACGATACTTTTTCGCAAACAATACACACCAGAACAAGCTATCAGGATGAGGAAATAGAAATAGATGCCAGGTTTGAGAAAATGTATTACCACAACGAGGCTGGTAAAATGGTAATGGATTATAGTAAACTGGATCAGGTTACGCGGACGGTTTAGGTGTCTTTTGTTATTTATATTCAGGGTTGCTGCAAACAACAAGGATTTTCGCTTCTAGCGGGTTTAGTAGGACTGCAACAGAACAAAGAAAAGCCCAGCTACCGCATTAAGATTGCTTCGTACCTCGCAATGACGATACCTCTTGTATAAAATCCAAAATATCCTTGTACAATTGATTGCCACCAAAAATCATCTGGCTAATCATGGGCACGTGGCTTTTACCCTTAATTTCTTTTATCTCGGCCCAAACCCCGTTGGCTTTAAGTTTTTCGTATAATTTTGGTGTTTGCAGTTTAATAGCACCGTAAGTTTTGGCGCCACAAAAAAGCAGATGCGGATTTTTAATGTTGTTTACATAATTCAACGGCGAGGCAACTTTCCAAACCTCAGGTTGTTCGGTAAACGTTCTGATGAAATCGAAATAAAAATGATCTTTTTCGGCTGTGGTTAAATATTCTTCCATATCCAGACCAAAAGGATCATTTAGGATTACACCTTTAATTGGGTTCGCTATGCCTGCCTGCTTAAAATATTTGGGATCGGCGTTAATGAGCTCAGCCAAATGTGCCCCAGCCGAATGTCCCATTACAAAAATCTTATCTGGACTTGCCTTATAACTGCTTATATTTTCGCTCACCCATTTTATGGCCAATGCACAATCATTACCCATTTTTGCGTACTGCAAATTGGGTGCCAGCGGATAATTGATGATTACCGTAACCACATCTTTACGCGCAAAATTTCTGCCCAGCCACCAATAGGTTTCTTTTTTCCCACTGCTCCACGAGCCACCGTGAATGAAAACCAAAACAGGTTTATCTTTTATACTGTCGTTCTTATAAAAAATATTCAGCGTATTGGCTTCATCGGTATTGCCGGCGTAATTAATGTCTTTAGCCTTTTTTACCTGAGCGGATGAAACGATAGTTTGAAATAAGAGCATGAATAAAACAAAGGGTTTGTACATAAAACAAGATTTTCTTCGCTACATAAATAAACGGATTTGTTGTAGGGGTGGTTTTTGGGTGGGATGGGGTATTTGGCGTTTAGTATCGAGTATTTGGTATCAAGCATTTAGTATCTGGTATCAAGACAGACTAAATTTTATTAAACACTTTGACTTTATCCCTCACGCCTTAAACCTTTCACCACTAACCTTCTAAGCCTTAATCAACGGGTTCTTTTCTCTTGCAAACAAATCAAATACCTTTTTATCTACAAAAGCTGGGAAAAGCTTATTCATCCATACAGCTAATTTCCCTTGCCCGGTCATTACTAAAGTACGTTTACGTTTTTCGATACCATCGGCAATAATGCTGGCTACTTCTTCTGACGTCATCATTTTACCTTCATCCATACTGGTTTCGCCATGGGCTGCACCATCTTTTGATAAGGCCGTTACACGTATATTCGAAGCTGTAAAACCCGGACAGGCCACCATTACATTTACACCGGTTTTAAGCAGTTCGGTACGCAACGATTCCATAAAACCATTCATGGCAAACTTAGAAGCCGAATAACCTGTACGGCCTGGTAAACCGCGGTAACCGGCAATAGATGATACACCAACCACCGTTCCTTTGGTTTTTAAAATTTCGGGTAAAGCATATTTTGTACAATAAACGGTACCCCAGAAGTTCACATCCATCAGGTTTTTAAGCACCGATAAATCCAGATCGTTAAACAAGGCACGCATTGATAAACCGGCATTATTAACCAGGATATCTATTTTTTGAAAGGAAACCAGAGCCTGTTTGATGATTAACTCGCAATCGGTTTCTTTACTCACATCGGCCTGAACTGCTACAGCCCTGATACCATATTGTTTTTCCAGATCGGCTGTGATTTCGCATAAGGTTACATATTGGCGGGCAGCTAAAACTAAATTGGCACCGCGCCTGGCAAATTCTTCGGCACAGGCTTTTCCAATTCCGCTTGACGCACCTGTAATGATGATTACTTTATTTTTTAGATTCATTTATGTTTGAAGTATTGAGTAGCAAGTGGTAAGTATTGAGTAGTAAGTATTTAGTAGTGAGTATTAAGCAGTTCACAATTAAATCAAGTCTTGATACTAAATACTTAATACTAATTGACAATTAAACAAGTCCTATACTAAATACTCGATACTATTATTTCATCATTGCAGTTTCGTAAGGCACCCGGGTCACAATCGAACGGCCAAGGGTAATTTCATCGGCATATTCGAGTTCGCCACCAAAAGCAATACCCCGCGCAATGGTGGTAACCGGCACGTTGAATTCTTTTAATCTTTTGTACAAATAGAACAAGGTAGTATCGCCTTCCATATTAGGACTTAAGGCTAAAATAATTTCTTTAATACCGCCAGCTGCAACACGGGTAACTAAACCATCGATAAACAGATCAGATGGCCCTACCCCATCCATTGGCGAAATTAAGCCTCCCAAAACGTGGTACACACCAAAATACTGTCCGGTGTTTTCAATCGCCATTACATCGCGCGTATCTTCTACCACACAAATGGTTTCTTTATCGCGTTTGTGAGAGGTGCAGATTTCGCAAACCGTATAATCAGAAATATTATGACAGGTGGTACAATGCTTAATCTGCTGCTTTAATTTGATAAATGTATTGCCAAACTGGTTTACCTCCTCCTGCTCTTTGCTTAAAAGATGTAACACCAGGCGTAAAGCCGTTTTTTGTCCTACACCAGGCAGCTTCGAAAATTCGTTTACTGCATCCTCGAGTAGTTTGGATGAAAAATTCATAGTACAAAAATAGGTAAAAGGTTCATTAGTTCATTAGTCATTGGTTCAATAGTTCATGGGTTATAGTTAATGGCTCATAGTTGATAGCCAATGTTCAGAAGCATTTCTAAGTTAATGGTCGATTACCCATAGTCCAATGCGATGTTTTAGAAAAACGATTGAATATTAATGGCTTGCTGGCTTAGGTGTAATGGCTATTAACAATCAGCTATAAACCATTAACCAAAAGCAGTAAAAACTAAAGCCATTGACTTTAACTTTGAATTTATTACATTTATCAGCTTAAAACAAAACTATGTCACCAACCATCCTACTGTGTTTTCTAATTGGTTACTTCTTGATGCTGATCATTATTTCTTTAGTTACTTCTAAAAAATCATCAGATAATTCAACCTTCTTTACGGCAAATAAAAATTCTAAATGGTACCTGGTAGCCTTTGGAATGATTGGCACAGCCCTTTCGGGGGTAACTTTCATATCGGTACCTGGAAAAGTTGGGGCACCAAGTGGTGATCAATTCCAGTATTTTCAGTTTGTATTAGGTAATGCAATAGGCTTTATTATTATTGCAACAGTGCTCTTACCACTCTATTACCGGATGAATTTAACCTCCATTTACAGCTATATAGAAAAACGTTTGGGATACTACAGCTATAAAACTGCTGCCACCATTTTCTTAATTAGTAGAACAATTGGTTCTTCATTTAGACTCTATTTAGTTGTGATTGTTTTACAACGATTTATATTTGATAGTTATGGTGTTCCTTTCTGGTTAACAGTACTAATCTCTTTAGCCTTAATCTGGTCATACACTTTCAAGGGAGGCTTAAAAACCATTATCATTACAGACACTCTGCAAACACTATTTCTAGTTTTATCTGTTTTCTTAACCATCTATTTCATTTGTAGTAGCTTAAATTTAAATTTTGCTTCTACATTCGAAACTATCAAACAAAGTAACTATTCAAAAATCTTCTTCTTTGAAAATTTTTTATCGAGCAAGTTCCACATTAGTAAACAACTATTAGGAGGGATTTTTGTAACTATCGCCATGACAGGATTGGATCAGGATTTAATGCAGAAAAACCTGAGTATGAGTACCATTAAAGAAGCGCAGAAAAACATGTTTACCTTTACTGGTGTATTTGTAGTTTTAAATATTTTCTTTTTAAGTGTAGGTGCATTGCTTTACATTTTCGCTAGTAAAAACGGTATTGCTATTCCTTTGGACCATGTCACCGGAAGTCCACGAACCGATTTTCTTTTCCCTCAGATTGCCTTAAATCATCTCGGCGCAGTCCCGGCAATAGTATTTATGTTGGGGCTGACAGCTGCAACATTTGCCACTACGGATTCCGCCTTAACAGCATTAACCACCTCTTTTTGTGTTGATTTTCTAGGCATGGACAAGTCATCTGACCTGAATAGTAAAAAAGCCGTTAATAAAAGACACAGCGTGCATGTGGGATTTTCAGTTGTAATGTTCCTTGTCATCGTACTTTTTAATGTTGTTAATAATGCGGCAGTAGTAAGTGCCATATTTACAGTTGCATCTTATACCTACGGCCCACTTTTGGGTCTATATAGTTTTGGTTTGTTTGTAAAAAATCGTGGATTGCATGATAAAATTGTACCTTTCGTTTGTGTGGTATCGCCTGCAATCTGTTATTTCTTAAACTCAAATTCAAAAACCTTAATGGGTGGGTATGTTTTTGACAATGAATTAATACTTGTAAACGGTTTAATCACATTTATAGGTTTGTTATTCATTAGCAAAAAAACTGATGCGCAAACCAGGTTTTAATATTTAGCATTACGTATATGACGAGTGAAGAAAAAATAAGAAGCGCTTTTGAGAATAAAGACTGGCAGGAAATTAAAGTAACAGACTCCTGGCAAATTTTTAAAATTATGGCCGAGTTTGTAGATGGTTTTGAGAAACTGGCCAAAATTGGTCCATGTGTTACGATTTATGGGTCGGCACGTACCGCCCAAACCCACCGCTATTATCAACTGGCAGAACAGTGCGGTAAATTATTAACCGACCGCGGTTACGGTGTAATTACAGGTGGTGGTCCCGGTATTATGGAAGCTGGTAACAAAGGTGCGCACACCAATGGAGGTAAATCAGTTGGTTTAAACATCGAACTGCCTTTTGAGCAATTCCACAATAAATACATAGATCATAACAAATTACTGGAGTTCGATTACTTTTTTGTACGCAAGGTAATGTTTATGAAATACAGTCAGGGTTTTGTGGTGTTACCTGGCGGCTTTGGTACTATGGACGAACTTTTCGAAGCCTTAACCTTGATCCAGACCGGTAAAATTGCCCGTTTCCCAATTGTATTGGTAGGTATCGATTACTGGGGAGGGTTAATTGATTGGATTAAAGGCACCATGCTGCAAAAGGAGCATAATATCCATGAAGAAGATTTAAACCTTTTCCGCCTGGTTGATACTGCTGAAGAAGCCGCAGAGCACATCTTCCGTTTCTACGATAAGTATGTGCTTAAGCCAAACTTCTAATTTTAGTTTAATTGTTTAAACTGGTTAATCGCCAATTGATAACTGAAAATTGGTAACTGGTAACTGAAAATTGGTGATTGATTATTGAATATTAAAAAAAGGTGTTCACAAGATGAGCACCTTTTTTTATGCCCAAATAAATTGTAACAACTTAAGCCTCTTGCCATCTAAAATAAAACAGCATACATATGGCAAAGTTTATTAATTGGAAAAGGAACTGGTTGAACGGCAACTTACAACTTTTTGTTGACGGGATTCAGAAGGGTGCTTTAACATTCGAAATGTGGAGAAGCAATGCCTATACCTTATTCGAGGATAAAGACTATGCTTTTGAGAACAAAGGTTTCTGGCAAAGTAACACAACGGTAACCGACCGTAAAACGAATGAAGTGGTGGCCATCATTACTTACGATAGCTGGAAATCGAGAGCTGTTATCAGTTTAAAATCGGGCGAGCAATACGAGTGGAAAGCAACCAGTTCGTGGCGCTCAGAATGGACAGTTTCCAACAACAAAGACACACACATTTATTATCAGGCTTCGAGCAATACTGGTGCTATTTCTACCCAGGCAGACAATAACTTATTAATTGTTGCAGGTTTGTTTATTAAACAGATTTACAATAAAAAAACAGCGGTAATGGTGGCTTGTTTTGTTCCGATTATTACCACAACGCTTACCCGCCACCACGGTTAGGTATAATTAATCTTTTTTGGCGATGGAACAGGTATTATATTGGAGAAAAGGTTTATTTGATAGCAACTATCAGGTATTTGAACAGCAGCAGCTAAAATTTTCGATGAATTTTACCTCCTGGCAAAACTCTGCCATTGCTACAACACAAACAGGCATATACCTGTTAAAAAGTGAAGGATTTTCTAGGCCTGAAACCAGAATTTTAAATAACCAGAACGAGGTTTTGGCTACTATTACTTATCACTGGCTGGGTTTTAAAGCCAAAATTGTCTTTGCCTCTGGCGAAGCTTTTGACTGGAGCTACCAAAACAGCTGGTTAAGTCGCTGGTCGCTTAATAACCTTAAAGATAAACAGATTCTGTTCAATGCATCGGCAGGAAACGGAAATATACATACCAACGTAAACGACGATATGCTTATCGTTGCTGGGCTTTTCATCCGGGAATATTATTCCAGAATTTTATTTGCTTTTATCTTTCTGGTCGTAATTTTAGCCTGTGGTAAAAGCACTTTTTAAGCACTTAGGAATACATCTGACGAATGCTTAGCCTAAAATTTCCTGTATTTTTTCTGTCGGACGGGCAATAACTGCCTGGTTGCCTGAAACAACAATAGGCCGTTCAATTAAAATAGGATGTTTAACCATGGCTTCAATCCACTCCTCGTCGGTTAGGGTTTTCCCTTTGTAGTTTTCGATGAAAACGACTTCTCCTTTCCTAATCAGCCCCAATGGTTTAATCCCCAGTTTGGCTACAATTTCTGTAAGTTCGGCTTTGTTTGGCGGTGTATCCAGGTAGTACACCACTTCAAATTCTTTTCCACTTTTTTCGAGTTCCTGTAAAGCGCAACGGCTTTTGGTACACCTGTTATTGTGATAAATAGTAATCATGTTAATGCTGTTTATAATCCGCTTACACCACCGCTTACCACCAGTTTCATGGCATCGGCAGCAGTCATTTTTAAATCGGTAACCTTATTGCGTTGTACAATACACAACTGGCCTGCAAACGAATAAGAAAGGGGAAAATAAACGGCTACTTCATCAGGCAAATCGAGTTTATGCAAATCGTTCTGTGTTAAAAAACCAATCTTTTTTAAGCCTCCTTCCACTTCTACCAATACCGGATGGTTAAATTTCTTTTCGTCGCCCACAAAGGCTTCGGTTAAATCTTTTATAGAAGAATAGATGAAATTGAGCAAAGGCAGGCGGTGCATCATCCTTTGAAACCAGTTATACATAGGCTCAGTAACCAAATTGGTTACAAAAATACCTGCCAGCAAAATAATGGTTACAACGGTTAACAAACCCAAACCTGGTATGTTGCGACTTTCGCCTGTAAGCGGATTTACGCCAAGTATATTTTTTACATTTAACCAGCTATCAACCGTTGTAACTGCCCAAACTACAATAAAAATACTTACGGCAATGGGCACCACAATTAATAAACCTTTAATCAGATAGTTTAAAATGGCTTTCCCTACTTTGTTCATACGGCAAATTTAGGTAAAATTAGTGAAACCCATAGTCCCACCCTATCGGTCGATGTCGCACCCGAAACAGATGATCAACAGCGCTTAATCCAACAATTTATTAAAAAAGATGCATTATGTGGCATTTTGCCTGGCACCAATGAACTATTGAACCAGTGAACCTATTTATTCGTAAAAATAAACCCGCTTAACCCTTTGCGAAATGTTGGTTAAAATCTCGTAGGGAATGGTATTTACCTCGCTGGCCAGCTGCATAATGGTGTGCTCTTTATTAAATACAATTGCTTCATCGCCGGCTTTAACATCAACTCCTGTAATATCGAGCATGGTCATATCCATGCAAATAGAACCTATGGTAGGCACGGGAGTACCATTAATGAGCATTTTACCTACGCCATTGCCAAAAGCCCTGTTGTAGCCATCGGCATAGCCAATTTTTACGGTTGCAATCTTACCGCCATGAGGCATAATCCCTTTCCGGCTATAACCTACTGTTTCGCCCGGCTCGAGTGTTTTTACCTGACTAACCGTAGTTTTAAGTACCATAACGGTTTGCAGACCGCGGTTATTGGGCAATGCTGAATCGAAACCATATAAACCGATGCCCAGGCGTACCATATCCATTTGCCCGTCGGGCCAGCGCGAAATGCCCGAGGTATTGGCGATATGCAATAAAGGTTTGTAAGTTAAAACTTCGGTTATTTGTTTGGCCATTTCCTTAAATCGCTCTATTTGCCGCTGGGTAAAACCATCATGCTCAGCCTCGCCACTGGCTACCAAATGTGAGAAAATGCTTTGTACCTTTACCTTAGCATTATCACTTAACAAGCCAGTTAAAGTGGTAATTTCGGATTGATCGAAACCTAAACGATGCATCCCGCTATCGATTTTAATGTGAATGGGGTAATCGAAATCGTAATCAGAAAGTGCATTTACAAAGCTGTTCAGAATATCTACACTATAAATTTCAGGTTCTAACTGATGCTTGATAATGGCTTCGAAAGCAGATTCTTCGGGACTCATTACCATAATCGGCAAAGTAATTCCCGCTTTCCGCAGGGCGATACCTTCATCAGCGTAAGCTACTGCCAGGTAATCTACTTTGTGAAACTGGAGTAAGTTGGCGATTTCAAAACTGCCGCTACCATAAGAAAAAGCCTTTACCATGGCCATCATTTTAACGCCAGGTTTAATCTTAGAACGGTAAAACTGTAGGTTACCAACCATGGCGTTCAAATCGATCTCCAGAACGGTATCGTGTATTTTCTGTGTCAACAGCTTACTGATCCGGCCAAATTCGAAGCGCCTGGCTCCTTTTACCAAAATGGTTTCGTGACTAAACTGCAAACCCGGAAAAGTCTCAACAAAGGCATTGGTATCGTCAAAAAACTGGGTTTCGAACTTAAAAAGATCTGCGAAACGCGCAATGTGCGTTCCGATTCCGATTAAGCGATTTACCTTTTTCTGCAACAGCAATTCGGCTATTTCGGTATATAAATCGAGGTCATCTCTTCCGGTCTCAAATAATTCGGAAAGAATAACGGTTTTCCGTGCATGTTGGTTCTGCTGGTTCAGGAAATCGAGGGCAATGGCAAGCGAAGAAATATCTGCACTGTACGAATCGTCGATGATAGAACACTGGTTAATGCCGTTTTTCAGTTCGAGGCGCATGCTCACATGACTCAGCTTTTCTAAACGCAGATCGGCTTGCTCAGGTGTGTAGCCCAAAGCCAGCAAAGTGGCCCAGCAAATCATGCCATTCTCAATCGAGGCCTTATCTTTAAAAGGCAGCATACATTCTATTTCCCTATCCTGATAAACGGCCCTTAAATAACAGTTGCCTTCAATCGGTTCTACGGCAATTATCTGTAAATCGGCAGCTTGCTTACTGCTCCAGCTAAATTGTTTTTTACCGGGAAGTTCTTTAAAGCTTACTTCGCTTACATACTCAGGCGAATAGATAAAAAGTTCACTATCTTTAAAAAGCCTGAGTTTTTCAGTTAGCTTTTCCTTCTTCGAACTGAAACCTTCGGCATGTGCTTCGCCAATATTGGTTAAAATGCCGATCTGGGGCTGAATAATCTTCGTCAGACTTTCCATTTCATTCACGGCCGATATACCTGCCTCAAAAATACCTAATGTATGACTGGCCTCAATTTGCCACACCGAAAGCGGTACCCCGATTTGTGAATTATAACTTTTAGGGCTTTTTACGATATTAAAGTCGGCGGCCAAAAGCTGGTACAACCATTCTTTTACAATGGTTTTGCCATTACTGCCAGTAATACCAATGGTTTTAAGATTAAATTGTTTGCGGTGTTCAATTGCCAGCTGTTGCAGAGCTTCCAGGGCGTCGTTAACCTTTAAAAAATTGCAATCTGGATATTGTGAAATGTATTTCTCATCAGTAATTACGAAATTACGGATCTCTTTAGCATAAGCATCTTTGATAAACTCATGGCCATCGCGGTGTGCTGCAAGGGCAAAAAAGATAGAATTTTCCGGAACGAGCACAGACCGGCTATCAATTACCAAATACTGAATAACAACTTCGCTATCAATCAATTTGGCATCTGCATTTAAAATTTCGGATATTCTGGCAATGGTATATATCGGGTTTTGCATGCTATTTTATTCAGAAAATAGGGTAATCGTTTATATTTTTACGAATTTCAGTAATTAATTATGAAAAGCGGTAAACAAGACACCATAATATTAGATAAAAAGCAGGCATTGGCAAAGGCCGAAAGTTTTTGTGCGTACCAGGAACGCTCGCAAAAGGAAGTGCGTGGCAAATTGTTAGACCTGGGCATGCGCGGCGACGAGCTGGAAGAAATTATTACGGACCTGATTCTAAACAATTTTTTAAATGAAGAAAGGTTTGCCCTCAATTATGCTTCGGGTAAATTTAACATTAAACACTGGGGCCGGATAAAAATTAAACAGGGTTTAAAATTGAAAGGCGTTCCGGATAAAATGCTGCAAAAAGCAATTTATAGTCTGGATGAAGACGATTACCTGCTTACTTTAGAAAAACTGGCGGTAAAAAAAGCAGAAAGTTTGAATGAAAATGATCCGTTCAAAAGAAAAATGAAGCTAATGAGCTATCTTCAGGCAAAAGGATTTGAAACTGATTTAATTTTACTAGTACTGAAAGCCAGCAGTTTAAATTAAATATTAAATTTTTAATAAAAAATCTCTTGACAGATATATAAATCTGCCTATATTTGCATCACCAAAACGAAACAACAACATCAGTTTTGTAAATGCGAAAGTAGCTCAGTTGGTAGAGCACGACCTTGCCAAGGTCGGGGTCGCGAGTTCGAATCTCGTCTTTCGCTCCAAAAAGATGCCTTCCTACCAGAAGGCATTTAATTTTAAAGTTAACCAAGCCGGTGGATATCGGCAGCGGCTAATGCTCGGGTGGTGGAACTGGTAGACACGCAGGACTTAAAATCCTGTGCTTTCAAAGGCGTGCGGGTTCGATTCCCGCCCCGAGTACAACAAAAGAATCGAACAAAAAGCCTTGATGAAAATCGAGGCTTTTTTGTTTTTAAGTCATCTCATTAACAGGCTTCAAATATCCGGGGTCTATCGATTGGGGATCATGTTCGATTGGTGTCTCACCGACCGAAACAGTTAGCTTAAAAAAGAAAAGAGCTTTTGTGTTATCCCTATTTTACTAATAATTTAATAAAATATCTTCCAAAGAATTATCTTGGTCCCTTAGAAATTAGTTCTCATGAAAATTTACAAACGCCTCTTTAGTATTACGCTGGTATTTTTAATTTTTACATCATGTGATAAGAACAAAGATGTTCCTGTTACTCCAGATCCAGTGCCAACCAAACCCAAACCCGCCTACATTCAAACAGCAAATGTATATGTTGCAGGTCAAACTTATGACTCGGTAACTTATGTCCGGCATGCTGTCTACTGGAAAAACAAAACTCCGGTAATCCTGGATCGTGGCACCCGTAATTCAGGAGCTACTGCCATAGCTGTTGTCGGTGATAATGTATATGCTGCCGGCTATGTATACAATGAAAAGAACAGTTTTGATGCCGTGTATTGGAAAAACGGAGTGCGTATAAATTTAGGTAGTGGCCTTAATGCTTCATCTGCATCTAGTATTGCTATAAATGGAAATGATGTTTACATAGCGGGATTTGAAGGAAGTTCGGCTGGATATTGGAAAAACGGAGAGCGAGTAAACCTACCCCTATTACCAGGCATGAGCATAGGTAGTAGTTCTGGCATTTGCATTCAGGATTCAGACATATATATTACAGGGTATCAGGTAGGCACTAAAGCAACGGCGGTTTATTGGAAAAATGAGGTTCCAAAAAGACTCCAAAATGATAGCGCATCTTATGCAGGGAAGAACATTCTTTTCCATAAAAATCAGATGTATATCCCAATAAGTTATCAACAATTATATGCTAAGAACAACGTAATTAATTACTGGCAGAATGATAAACCTATATCACTTGGAGATGGAAAAACGGGGCTTTTAGTGATTCAGATGGCTGCAAGCGGAGACGATTTGTATGTTGCCTGCCTTACAAGTAAAGGCCCCGGATACTTTAAAAATGGCGTTCTAACTACTTTTTCAGATAGGGCTTCAGAACTAACTGGCATTGCAGTGCTTAATGGTGATGTATATGCATCCACTCAATCTCTATATCAAGGTAAATCAGTTGCTGCATTCTGGAAAAACGGTGTCCCAGTCTATTTGTCTTCCTCGCTGGGCAGAGATGGATTCGCCTCATCAATAGTCGTAACTCCTTTGTAATACTAATTGGATAATTAAAAACTGGCAGGTGTAGACACCGACCTATTTGATGATAAAGATAACCGCCCGCTAAACAAAAGCCCTTACAGCGGCTTAGCCACCATTTCAATGTGCGGAATACCATCTTCCATAAATTCGCTACCTGATGTTTCAAAACCAAGCGCCGCATAAAAAGCTTTGGCATAAGTTTGGGCGCCAATACGAATCGGCACATTGCCAAAAAGCTGCCTGCAGGTTTGAATTGCTGCTTCCATTAATATTTTACAGGCTCCTGTACCCCTTACCTGGGCACTGGTAATCACCCTTCCGATAGAGGCTTCTTCGAAAGAAAGTCCTGCCGGAACAATCCTCGCATAGGCAACCAGTTCGTTATCTTCCAAAAGCATTAAGTGGTGACAATGCTGATCTTTATTATCTGCATCCTGGTAAAAACACTGTTGTTCGATTACAAAAACCTCAATCCGGAGCCGCATAATCTGATAAAGTTCATCCGGGCTTAAATCAGGAAAGGCTTTAACAACGGTATGGTATTTCATGGTTGATTAATTTATTTTAATTTTTTTAACAGATATTGATCATTCAAAGGCACCAATATTACTCAAAAAACTACCAATTGTTGCAGTAGCGTTAAACAACGAGGCAATTTTTCGGTTCTTTTTACTGGGCAGAAAAAATAATTTTATTTTTTTTTCAAGCCTGATAATCCCATACATTTCCGATTGCTAAAACAGCTTTTAACTCACTGATAATCTTTAAATTTTACATCGAAAAAGAGAGCAAAATATAGTGGTTTACCCCTATTATTTTAGTGTAAAAAGCCCCTCAGCTTGTCAATTAGCACAAAAAAAATAAAATTATTTTTGAAAGTGATATTTATATTTCTATATTTGCAACCCCAACGGAATACAACACATCAGTATTCAATTGCGAAAGTAGCTCAGTTGGTAGAGCACGACCTTGCCAAGGTCGGGGTCGCGAGTTCGAATCTCGTCTTTCGCTCCAAATGCCTTCCTAACCGAAGGCATTTATTTTAAAGTTAACCAAGCCGATGGAGATCGGTAGCGGCTAATGCTCGGGTGGTGGAACTGGTAGACACGCAGGACTTAAAATCCTGTGCTTTCAAAGGCGTGCGGGTTCGATTCCCGCCCCGAGTACAACAAAAGAATCGAACAAAAAGCCTTGATGAAAATCGAGGCTTTTTTGTTTTATGGCTATTTTATTAAACAGGCTTCAAATATCCGCAATCTATCGGTTGGTATCTCACCCACCGAAACAGAGAACCAAAAGCTGGCAAGTGTGGACACCAGCCAGTAGAAAAAAGATAATTTAACGTTTCTACTGACCTATTTTGCTTAACTTTTCTTTTCAAAATATTCACTAGGCATACAGCCATAATACTGCTTAAATGCGGTAGAAAAATAAGAGGGCGAATTAAAACCGCACATGTAGGTAATCTGTGCAATGGTATATCGCTTGCTCTGCATCAATTCTACTGCTTTATTAAACCTGATCCTTTTAATAAAGTCAGTTGCCGACTCGCCGGTTATCGCTTTAAACTTCAAATAAAGGTTTGAACGGCTCATGCCTATCTCCCGGCTAAATTTATCTACAGAAAAGTCAGAATCGGCCAGGTATTTTTCTACAATCTCAATTGCTTCTTTTAAAAACTCTTCGTCGAGTGTGTTAAAAGCTAAATTTTGCGGCACAACCTCTTTACTCCCACTGTAATATTCTTTTAAACGTTTGCGCGATTTTAATAAGCTGGCTATTTTAGCACCCAGCATATCAACTGAAAAAGGTTTGGTAATGTAATCGTCTGCCCCCATTTCAAGGCCTTTAATTTGCTGGTTTACTTCCGTTTTAGCAGTTAACAGTACCACCGGAATATGCGAAGTATTGATATTCTGCTTCAACCTTTTGCAAAAATGCAAACCATCCAGTTCAGGCATCATCACATCACTCACTACCAAATCAAATTGTTCTTTCTCCAGAATATCCAGCGCCATTTTACCATCAAAAGCCGTGGTGATATCATAACTTTCCTTAAAATAATCCTGCAGATAGTCTAAAATCTCCTTGTTATCATCAACCAGGAGCAACCTGCTTCTTTGTCCGTCGTTTTCGGGAGTGTCGGTTGTTAAAGTCTGATCGGCATAAATCTCGTTATTTTCTGCCAAGGCTTCTTCATCTGTTACGATCGAAAGTTCATAACGGGTAGTTTCTGTCCGCACATCATCATTATAAATCGAATCATCCATTGGAATGGCAATGGTAAAGCGGCTGCCTTTTCCAAGCTCACTTTCTGCTGTTATAGTGCCATGGTGAAGCTCTACCAGGCGTTTGGTAAAAGCCAGACCAACGCCCGAGCCTAAATTCATTTCCTGATTATTAACCTGATAAAAACGATCAAAAACCTTTGCAATATCATCGGCTGCAATGCCCACTCCGGTATCGGTTACTGTTATAATGGCAAAATTGTTTTGTGTAACCAACTCGACATTGATTTTATTATACGCCTGCGTGTATTTAAATGCATTAGATAGCAGATTAAACAATATCTTCTCCATGGCATCATTATCAAAGTAGAATGATAATTTAGCCTCGGTTGAATAATAGGTATATTGTATCTGATTCTTTTCTGAGAGTGGCTTAAACGACACATAAATCTCATGAATAAAGCTAACAATATCACTTTTACCCACTTTGAGTTTCCGTGTACCCGTTTCTGTTTTCCTGAATTCGAATAACTGATCGACCAGGTTATACAAGCGCCTGGCGTTGATCAGCATCATTTCGTGCCGTTTTGTTACGAGCTTATCTTCTGAAGGCTTTTTAATCAGCTCTTCTAACGGCGCCAGAATCAGGGTAAGCGGGGTCCTTAATTCGTGCGAAACATTGGTAAAGAAATCCATTTTTACCTGATTTATGTAACGAACACGTTCTTTATCTACCCGCTCCAATTTAAGCTGTTGTAGCGCTTTAATCCTTTCGGAAATAATGCGGTATCCGATATAGCTACCGGTAGCGGCAATGGCTAAGAGGAGCAAATAAAACCAGCCTGCATTATACCAGGGCGGAGAAATGATAATTTTTAACGATCGAACGGCACTGTTTTCGCCGTTTGGCCCTACTGCTTTAATCAAAAAATTATAACTACCCGCCTTGAGGTTATTATAAGTTATTTTTAAATCATCGGTACTTTGCCAGTCTTTATCTAAACCATCTAATTTATACAAATAGCGGGTTCTGTTGGCCGAGATGTAATTGAAGGTATTGAAATGAATGGTAAACTGTTTATACTCGGCAGCAAATTTGAGTTCTGCATTTTGATCGATATGGTTGTCGAGTATTTTGGTATCATCGCCGCTGGTTACATTCTTATTAAAAACGGCTAAGCCTGTAAAAGTTAATTTTAAGGGTAGCTGCTGCTGCTTAATGCTCGAAGGGTAGAAATACGAAAGGCCTTTAATACCTCCAAACAGCAACATACCATCGCGGGCTTTGCAAAAGGCATAATCGTTAAACTGATTGTTCTGCAGTCCGTCGCTTTCATCAAAAGCCTGTGTTGTTTTGGTATCGGGATTATAGCGAATGAGTCCTCTGTTGGTAGAAATCCACAAATTACCCTCATTATCGGGCTGCAAACCATAAATGGTACCTTTTACAAAGTCGTTACGGTTTTTATAGGTTACGAACGTTTGTTTAGCCTCCTGATACAAAATTAGCCCTTCGCGCGAGCCAATCCACACCCTACCCTGCTTATCTTCTGTAATGCAACTAATCACCTCTTCGCGCAACAGCCTGGCGAGTTCGTTATCAAACAGCATGTTATCGGGATAGAAAAGTGTAATACCATTGGTAGTACCAATCCAGATCCGGTGTTTACTGTCTTCAAAAAGATAGGTAATATCATCAGAGGCCGGGCGTTTACCTGCCTTATCTAAGTGGATGTGCGTAAAATTCTGGCTTTGAGGGTTAAACTTATCCAGGCCTGAGCGGGTTCCGATCCAGATCCTGCCCTTATAATCTTTCAATATGCTGTAAACCAAATCGCCGGCTATACTATTCGGATCGCGCTCGTTGTGGCGGTATCTTTTTACATTTCCTGTGGCGGGATTTAAAATATTAAAACCACCATTATGCATCCCCACCAACAGATTCTGATCATCGTCAAAAGCTATGGCTTTAATGTTGTTCGAACTTAAGCTGTTGGCGTTGTTTTCATTACTTGTAAAATAACTGATAGTGCCCGCAGCCCTGTTCCAGTAATTTAAGCCCTTATCGTTGGTTCCGATCCAAAAATTACCTTTCGAATCTTCCCTGATTACACCAATTACCTCATCATTTAAAGATAACCGGCCTGTATTTTGACTCAACAGGTTAAATTTAATATCGTTTTTATGGTAATAGTTAACCCCGCCATAAAAAGTACCCAACCAAATGCCATTCTGCCGGTCTCTGAAAAAACAACGCACCGAGTTCTGACTGATGGTGTAAGGCTGGGAAATCTGATGAAAATAATTTTCTAAAGTATTGGTATTGGGGTTCAGAATTGATAAACCCTTAAATGTACCCAGCCAGAAGTTACCTGCCCCGTCTTTTCCTATGCACCTTACATTGTTATCGGCAATGCTGTTTTTGGTAACGTGGTGATTAAAAAAAGTAAGCTCACCATTTGTAGTTTCGTATTTAATAAGTCCGCTGCCTTCTGTGGCTGCCCACAAATTTTTACCATCTATATTTACGTCGTTGATAGCCGGCTTATCTACACCTAAGTTTAGTTTTTTAAGGCGACGGCCTGGTCCGTTAAATTCGAAAAGGCCAACATCGGTACCGATTAACATATTTTTGTTCCATGCACTGATGTAGGTAATCTTTTTGATGCCGTGTTCAAGGGCATCAAAATTAACCGGTTTAAATTGCGCATCACCAGCGGTAAGCTTAAACACACTCCCCGTTATGGTGGTTGCCCAGATACTATGTGCTGTATCTTCGGTAATCGACGAGATGTACCACTCGCCCAGACTTCCCGGAAGTTTATAATTTACAAAATCATCGGAAGCATAGTTATAGCGGCTAACCCCCTGATTGCCGCCAATCCACATTACCCCTTTATGATCGACAAAGAGGCAACGGATATAATGTGATTGCAGGCCATTCTTCTCGCCATCAACCGGACGGTAAACCTTGAAACCTTTACTATCATAGCGGTTCAGGCCATCTTGTGTGGCCATCCAGATAAAACCCAGGCTATCTTGTTTGATCGAAAAAACGGTGCTTTGTGATAGGCCTTTGTCAACCGAAATATTCCTGAAATGCCGGCCATCTAACTGAGCGGGGGCAGTTTGCGAAAATAAAAGCAGGGTTACTAATGCAGCGTAAAACCATAGACAGCCTTTTCTAACCTGATATTTGATCTTTTTTATCATCCCGTAAGTGTTCTTCTTCAACATACCTGGTGCCCTATTTCGAAAAGCGTATATTTAGCTTTGCTACATTAATTTAAACATTTATCATTAGTAATGAAACTGTTTTTTGAACAGCCCACCTAAAAGCGTCGAGGTGGCACTTCAAACTTCCGTAAACCGGTTAAAAAGTCCGATGGCCTAAAGTACTATAAAATTATCTCCATTGCTTTTGCACCATTGTTTAAGGTAGTTACGCATAGCAATCAGTTTCTTTTTATAAGCCTTATCAACAGCCAGATTTTTAATCTCGCCAGGATCATTGGTTAAATTAAATAACTGTTCTTTAATATCGCCTTTATTGTAAACGATATATTTAAAATCCTGGGTAATTACTGCCCGGCCATTAATACCAAGCAGCTGGTCATTGTCGGCAAAGTCGGTTTCAATAATCAGGGTATCGCGCAGGTTTTGGGCAGGGTTGGCTAATCTTTTACTAATGTCAGCACCTTTTAAGTAAACTGTTTTTTGTATACCGGTTAAGCCGCAGATGGTGGGGATTATGTCTGTGCCGTTGCACACCAGCATATCGTCGGTGCCTGTTTTCATCGAGCCGTCCATTTTGGCAA
Source organism: Sphingobacteriaceae bacterium (assembly GCA_965284455.1). Taxonomy (GTDB): domain Bacteria; phylum Bacteroidota; class Bacteroidia; order Sphingobacteriales; family Sphingobacteriaceae; genus Pedobacter. The sequence goes on along the minus strand of OZ260086.1, from coordinate 548,053 downwards.
TGATAAAAGGAACCTTAGCTGCTTCTTCATACAAAATCTGTTTTTGGTTCCAGCTGTGGCCTGCATAGCCATCGCCGTGGTCGGCTGTAAAAATGATGATGGTATTTTTTTCTACGCCATATTTTTTGAGTGAGTACAATACCTGCTCAATATACTGGTCTACTTTTTCTACCAAACGATTATAAGCCCAGCGGTACTGGCGCCATTTTTCGGGTGTATAATTTACCGATGGATAGGTGCGCAAACCAACTGTTTTTTGCTGATCGCGTACAATTTGGGGCTCGCTGGCCGGAATTTGCCAATTAGCTGGTAATGCAGGGCATTGATCGGCCGGAGGAGCTTTTTCCAGCACATCCATTTTCAAATCTTCATCGCGGGCCCACTCGCAAATATCGTGCGGATTGAGGAACGATGCCACCAGCAAAAATGGTTTTTCTTTGTTCTCTTTAATAAAACGTGCGCAAAATGAGGGTGTTGCCCCGTCGTTATAATCTAAAAAATTGGTGTTTTCGATGTAGGCAAATCCATGCTGACTTATTTTTTTGGTGGGTACCGGCAAATGCCATTTGCCTACATAACCCGTTTGATAGCCAGCCTGCTGAAATATTTTACCCATCATGAGCAGGCTATCCGGCCATTGCCCGTCTTTTTCGGCCGCATTCCCTACAAAGCCTGTTTCGAAAGGCATTTTACCGCTAAAAATGGCCGTACGGGAAGGTGTGCATAAAGGCTGTGCGCAATAAGCTTTGGTAAACCGCACACCGTTTTTTGCCAGCTTATCCATTGCCGGGGTATTCAGATCCTTATTACCGGCAATACTCATGGCCTCTGCCGTTTGCTGATCGGTCATAATGAGGAGAATATTAGGGCGCGATTGCTGCTGGGCAGATACCATTTGCAGGCCGATAAAGAAACTTAGGTATGCGAGGATGAATTTCATAGGATCAATATACGGAACCTAATGAAGCGGACTATCTCATAACATCACTTACGATCTGGCTTTCTCTTTTGAGATAACCGCTTCATTTTGATTAACTAATTTTAGTATTTAGGATTATTCCTGGTAATGCCGCTGTTTACGTCTCTTTCGTTTTGAGGTATTGGATATAACTCGTGTTTACCGGCAACAAAATTATTAGCAGCATTATAAGGATAAGCTGTATTGATCACCTTTAAAGCAGTTTGGGTTGCTTTAATTTTATCGCCTAATAAATTCCACCTGATCAGATCGGCTTTCCGTGTACCTTCAAAGCACAATTCCCATGCCCTTTCATCTTGTACTGCCTGAAAGAAAGCAGATTGATTTAAAGCAGCAGGCAAATCTACACCGGTAGCAGGAGCCATTAAAGTAACGGTAGCTACCGCGCCAGTACCTGTGCTTGTACCGGTATTGGTAATGCTTATTGAAGGGGCTGATGTATAAGCAAAACCATTATTTAGCATGCTTATGGCCGTTATTTTGCCAGCGCTAATGGTAGCCACTGCAGAAGCATCGGTGCCGCCGCCACCGGTAAATTTAATTACAGGGATGGTAGTGTAACCGGTACCACCGTTTGTAAGTGTTACCGTTATCCTGCTTCCGCCGAGCCCCTGGCCGTAAGCACGGCGGCGTACCATGTTAATGGCATCGTAAGCCAAAGCATTTGGGCCTCCGTTTAATTCGTTTTCTACCTCAGCCCGCATCAGCAACACATCCGAATAACGCATGAGTACGGTATTGATATTCGTATTTACCCGTTCTAAATTAGAATTATTCTGGTATTCCCTGCTCCATTTGGCTGGTGCCCATATCCGGTTGTTGGTAAGCAAACTAAGCCGGTTACCGGTGGCATCAATACTGTATTTTGCGATCGAAAAATCCCTTCTTAAATCGCCATCTTTAAAGGTATCGTAAAAAGTTTTGGTTACAAAGCAACGGTTTTGCGTATTACCATAAGGAGAAGTAGCATTGCTGGCTGTTTGTGGTGCATTAAATGTTCCATAACTGGATTGATTGGTAGTGGCCAATGTGGGTGTATAAATCCCTGTTTCGAAAAGACTTTCCTTTGGTTCGAACTTTTGTATGCTTTGATTTTTGAAAACCATCGAATAATCGGGGTTTAGTGCATACAAACCCGAACCAATTACATCGTTAATTTGGGTTTGCGCCAGGATGTAATAATCTTTATAACCGGCAGGTCGTTGCATGGTTCCATCAGCCCTTAACGAAAAGCCCCCGGCAGCTAAGGCAACCCTTGCCAACACGGCTTTGGCACCAAATTTATTGATGCGTTCGTCAGTGGGCAATGCAGCAGGTAGCAAATCGGCCCCTTCCTGCATATCTTTTATAATCTGTGTATAAATTTGATAACGATCAGTCAAAGGCAATTTAAAATCGTCGCCTGTTTCTGAATTTTTAAGTTTAAAAGGCACATCGCCCCATAACCTTACCAGTTCGGAATAGTAGAACCCACGTAAAAATTTAGCTTCGCCAAGCATCCTGTTCAATGATGCCCTTTGTTCGCTGCTGCCGTTATTGTACAAATCCATTTTTGGAATCCGGTCTATTACCAGGTTTGCCCTGTCGATACCATTATAATAAGCGCTCCAGGTTTCGTATAAAAACGGGGTTTCAGGAATTCCCAGATAATGTGGAATGATTCGCCAGTCGGGCGTAACACCATCGCTAATAAACTGAATATCCGAATCGTTATCGTAAATAAGCGGCACATACCAGGCGTAAGTGGAGGGATATTTCATGATTTCGTAAACGCCTGTAGTGGCCAGTTGAGCCTCATCTACCGTGCTAAAAAAATTGGCGGTAGTAAAATAGGAATAAGGGGTAGCCTCTGTAGCTTTTTTACATGAGGTAAACAACATTGCCAATAACGCCGCTGCTATGACAGATGTTTTTATTTTTGATGTTAATATTTTCATAACGGAATACATTTTTAGTTATAGAGAGAGATTAATTCCCGCTACAAATGATCGCGGTCTTGGGTAAGCACTAAAATCCACACCCGGTGTAAGCGCATTATCGACAACACTAACCTCCGGATCATAGCCCGAGTAATTGGTAAATACATGCAGGTTATATGCAGTAACATAAATTCTGGCATTGGCTATTTTAACCTTTTCAAGCCACCTTTTCGGGAAAGTATAGCCCAAATTTATATTGCTTATTCTCAGGAAGGAACCATCTTCAATCACACTGTCGTACATGCGGCCGCTGGTATTGCCCAATATAGATGCTACAGAATTTTTACCCTGATTAAGTGCTGTTAGTTCTGCCGGATCGGTAACCACCTGCCCTGCAGCATTAATGGTTCTCCACCTGTCGGCCTGAAAAGCCATATTATTACTAAAATCACTGGAAATGGCTAAGTTATTCTTAACATTGGCGTTAAAGATTTTATTGCCTTGTGTAAAATTCAGGAATATACTTAAATCAAAACCCTTGTAAGCAAAAGTATTGTTAATACCACCCGAAAATTTAGGGTTCGCATTACCAATAATGGTACGGTCGGCATCGGTAATTTTTCCATCTCTGTTAAGGTCTTTAAATTTAATATAGCCCGGCTGTACGGCAATGGCATCCTGTACCACACCTGCTTTTAAGCTATATGTTTTGGCTGTAGCATCGTAATTGAAATCGCTTACCTGGTAAAGTCCATCCTGCTGATAACCAAACATGGTACCTACCGGCTGCCCTACCTGTAAAATATAATCCTGGTAGCTGTTGTTGTAGCTACTGGTCATTAACGAATTTTCACCATCACTTAATTTCAATACTTTAGTTTTATTGAAGGTAATATTGAAATTGGTACTCCAGTTAAAGTCGCTTTTTTTAATGTTTACGGTATTTAAAGTGAACTCAACTCCCCTGCTTGATGTAGATCCGATATTCTGAAACTGACGGGTAAAACCAGCACTTGCCGGGATCCGGGTATTGTACAACAAGTCTTTCGAACGGTTATCAAACCAATCAACCGTTAAGGCAATGCGCTGTTTCAATAAACCGATGTCCAAACCGATATTGGTTGCTTTAACGGCTTCCCATTTAAGAAATGGATTGGCTAAACTATTTTGAAACACGGTAGGTAAAATACTGGTATTTGAAGCATATTGACCGGAAGTAAAAATACCCAAAGCCGCATAATTGGCAATCCTGTTATTACCTGAAGTACCGTAACTGGCCCTAAGTTTCAAGTCTGACAAGAAGTTTAACGATTTCATAAAGTTTTCTTCGGTTACTTTCCATGCAAAAGATCCCGAAGGGAAATAGCCCCATCTGTTCTCTTCTCCAAACTTAGATGAACCATCAGCCCTTAAGGTTCCGGCAAGAATATACCTGCCCTTGTAGCTGTAATTGGCCCGGGTAAAAAACGACAATAGCTTATCTTCTTCTGCAAATGATGAAGGGAAACCCGCAACAGTACCTAAGCCCAGGTTATTCCAGCCGCTATTTACATTAGGAAAATTAGTAGCCCCCGCACTTACGCTTTCCGAATAGTTATAAATATACTCCTGGCCTATGGTAATGTCGAACTTATGATCTTTCCCATAAACATCGGCATAGGTGAGCGTATTGTTATAGTTAAACCGGTTATTGAAAGTTGTGGTTATACCACCTGAGGCTCCTTTATTCCGGATCGCAGTAATAGATTCCGAATCGTTAAATGTTTTATCAACCCTTGAGGTATTGGTAAAGCCTACCAAACCATTGTAGGTAAATTTATTGCTAATGGCATACCTGGCTGTGGCGTTGGCATTGAGCGAACGGATCCGTTGATCGCGCAAACGGGTATTTACCGTAACAATAGGGCTTTGAAAAGCCGGATTGCCTGCATCATCAAGCGGGTCTAAAACATCATCAATTAGCCCCGCGTCAGAAGCATTTGGTAAATTTACCGGACGATATTGCAGTAAGGTTTGTAACATACTCAACCGTGCATTACCACCTTCCTGAGTACCACCCGAACCATATATTTTCTGATTGGAATAATTAACAATTCCGTTCAGTTTTACTTTTTTACTGGGACTGTTGGTTACCGTTAGTTTAGCGATATCGCGGTTAGCACCGCTGTTAAGCATTAAACCATCGTTAACATTATGGGAATAGAATAAATTATATTTCGTATCGCCGCTACCGCCGTTTATCCCAATTTTATGATACTGGCTTGAAGCTGTTCCGCCAAATATTTCATCCTGCCAGTTAATCCCTTCCCTATTGCCATAATTGGCAGCAAGTGTTTCGAAGGTGCCGAAACTGGTTAAGAACTTTTGTGCACGGGTTACATCCCTGGTAGAGTTTTCGTAGATATACAACATATACTCGTACGGACTTAATACCGATAAAAACTTAGGTGCTTTTTGTACACCTGCATAACCATCATAACTGATGGTGGTCTTGCCACCTTTTGATTGTTTTGTGGTGATCAGAATTACCCCGTTAGCTCCCCTGGCGCCGTAAACAGCCGTTGATGCAGCATCTTTCATCACATCAACCGACTCAATATCTGTTGGATCTAAAAATGCCAGTCCATCGGTTTGAGGCACACCATCTACCACATAGAGCGGTTCGTTACTCTGCGTTATAGAAGAACCGCCGCGTATTTTAATCTGCGGTGTTGACCCCGGATCGCCACTTGGCATGGTTACCTGTACACCGGCCATACGCCCTTGTAGGGCCTGGGCAACGTTCGCTACAGGCATTTTTGCAATCTCGCTACCTTTTAAAGAAGCTATTGCTCCGGTTAAATCTTTACGCTGAACGGTTTGTCCATAACCAATAACCACCACATCATTGAGGTTGTTTACATCGTCCTGTAATTTTACGTCTATCGAAGTACGTCCGTTTATTTTTTGCTCTACTGTTTTCGTACCCAAATAGCTAAAAACCAATACAGCATCGGTTTTCACTTTGATTTGATAGGTACCGAAATTAGAAGAAACCGTGATATTTTTGGTTCCCTTTTCTGTAATTGTAACCCCCGGAATCGGCTGGTTGGATCCATCTCTTACTACCCCCTTTATGGTAACTACATTTTGTGCATGTAATCCCTTAAAAAAGCAGAGCAAGCCTATTAGTATTATAATCCTTTTCATTTTTGGTTTTGGTTAGTTGGAAATAATATATTGAAAGCGCAGGTTAGTTTATAAGCATAATTTGGTAATTCCTCTGTTTAAAAAATTGCCATCGCCCTACTCTATCTGTTAAGAAAATTAAGGTGATATTTTCAGTTTTTTCATGATCTCCTGCCATTGTTTGGTTAGTTATTTTAGTTTGTTGGTTATTGTATAAATCCTGCTGAACACCTGCAATTGTGTTCACTGATTTTTTTCTATCAGGCAGTGATCAGCAATCTGCCTCCTTAGGTTAAATCGACGGAAACGAATTTAGCAATCGATATAAAAACAGAGTTTCAAATTTGTTTAAAATACTATCAAATTTGGCTAATACAGCTGAAAAAGCGCGGATTAAGCACTTTTCATTTCAAAAACAGAAAACAACGAACTAACTTTTATTAAAATAAGTAGCCGTATAAATGCTACAAAACAGAAAATATTGGTGTTTTTGGATAGGATATTGAAGCACATTTAATATGCATTATAAATGCAGGCCTCGGTAATCCTCGTTACAAACGAGGATTACTCGGAGTCTATCGTCACCGTTTACAACGGGGATGTCCGAGCATAGCGATTTTATCGCTGGGAGATGTTAATATGCATTATAAATGCAGGGCTCAATAATCCTCGCTACAAACGAGGACTATTAGAAATTAAATTTCAATTAAATCGTTTACAAAATCGTCGAAAGTAATTTTGTAATACTGTATCAATGCATACACATGCAGGAAACTCGGTACCCCCATATCATTTTCCCATTTAATATAAGTTGGCCTGCTAACTGATAATATTTCTACGATTTCTTGTTGGGTAAGTCCTGATCTCCGTCTGAATTGTTTTAAAGTTTTCCCTAATCTTTTATTCATATTAACACATGATTATAAAATATAATTTTGGGATGGGTCTAAATATAGAATAAATAGGTCTTATGTAAAAAATATTATCAGTAATGTAAAGAAAAGTATCACTTTCAAAATAAAATTAAGCTACATATTTGTTTAAATGATTAATCTAAACGAGATGAAAACACCTTTTAATGAAAATTTTGATCATATAAATGCTACCACCCGTTCTATAAAATATATTGAGAATCTAAAGGATTTGCTGAGTTTTCAAAATAACAGACAAAATAAAACTAGATATGAAAACCGCTAAAAACATAATATACCCATTGTTGTTCTGTTTACTATTGTTCGCTATAGCACATTACAGGCATATTGTTTCTGCAATGATATTTGATAGTAAGGAAACTAAAAACGTAAGAAGTAGATTGAAGGGGGAATGGATATTGGTAAAGAAACAGGGATTTGACGATAATTCTGTTAAGACTGACGATTTACGTGAGCTTACCTATCTTAAATATTTTGTGTATGGTCCCAAAAATTTTATTCCAGAACCATACCTCATTAAAGCTTTCGATTCTACAGCAACAAAATGGTATCGAAACAGGATTTTTTTTTATAAGCTCTGATAAAAAAGCACGAACAACTTCCGAAATAATAAGATTAACTCAAGATTCATTAACTATAGGATACCGTAACGCAAAAACCTTTGGTGGGAAAGATACAATCCAAATCAGTTGTACATATTTAAGAAAAAACAATTAATTAAATTTTTCTCATCTTATAAGCATTAACATTTTGAATGTTTATGCAAAGTTGTATTTTTTTCATTGTGGCACTTATTTCTGTCCGTTAAAATTTACCCACAAATGTGTGGCAACTTTTTTTGTGACCGTTTTTTTAGCCACAGAAAAAGTTGCCACAATAGGTAACTGAGCCTTAAGAAACATTTTTTCTAAACCCTATCATTATTTTGTAGCGTAATCAAAAGCTTTAAATTTTTGAAAAACATTTGCTGCACAACCCAGCAAACCTGCTTTATTGCCCAGTTTGGCCGGAACAACTAATGCATTGGCTGTAGTTACCGGAACGGCTAATGTTTTGATCCTCCGTTCTATTTCCCTGGTGTAAAAAGCTCCGGCCTCACTTATGCCGCCACCAATTACGATTTTTTCGGGACTAAAGATATTAATGAAGCTGGTAATGCCTGTGGCCAGGTAATCGAAGTGCAGCTCCATTGCTTTTACCGCATACTCTTCTCCAGCCAGGTACTTTTCTATAATGTATCTGCCATCAACTTCGTCTGTTTCGGGTATACCCGGATGAATAAACTGGTAGTGTTTCAATAAGGCAGTTACCGAAGCGTAAGCTTCTAAACACCCTTTTGCACCACATGCACAGGCTAAACCATTGTGTTGTACAATAATGTGCCCCAGTTCCGTCCCTCTGTTTCTAAACCCGCCATACAACTTATTATCGATCATCACGGCGCCACCTATTCCCGTACCAACGGTAAGGAAAACCACATCACTACAGTCTTTAGCGGCACCATAGCTCATTTCGCCTAGCCCCATCAAATTGGCATCATTATCCATAATAATGTTATAACGGGTTACGTCTTGCAGAATTTCGCCAAGGGACAGTTGTTTAAAGCCGGGTAAATTGTCGGCTCCGGCAATAATTTTATTGTTGTATATCGTTCCCGGAAATCCGATTCCAACACCCAAAATTGGATGTTTAACTTTTGCAGCGCAGGTTTGGATGGCCTCCACGATAAGTGCAATAATTGCACCTTGTGTTTTTGCCTTTTTAAGCGAAATCAATGTAGAATATAAAATTTCGCCCTGCTGGTTTACTACCCCGCATTTGAGCGAAGAGCCGCCAACATCAATTCCAATCGCGTAAGATTGGTGCGTGTTGGTATCGTTTAAAGTTATCATTTGTTTGAGGTTTTAGTCTTATTGTTTTTGTCTTAGGCTGCCCTTTCATCAATCCGAAACCTGCTCTGGTTGCCTTTATACAGAACGCTTCTTTTCGATCAGTTAAGCTTCGGTTTATTGAATTGACAGCATATTCATCCTTTTTAATCCGGGCTAAAAATAAAATGTAGTACGCATTGATGCCTTAGGTTTCGGCTTAAAATATTTTAACATTGATTAACGACTTCCATAATACCTTTCAAAAAAGCCAAGATTTCATTGTGAGGTATTAAACAGCTGGCCAAAACGACTTTTAATCAAATTCAAAATATTTATAATTATAATCAAAAGTGTTTGTGTCCGGATGCCCCTAATTTCACAATTATAAAACAATTATCAAAGATTCAAACCTTAACACAATGAAAAAAGCTTTTTGCTTAATAGTACTGGCAACTACACTCTTATTAAACGGTTATGCTAACCCCATACAAAATGACCCACCGGCAAGCTGGTTAAAAAGGACTACTGATGTGATTGCATTTCAGCTGAACAGAGCTAGTCAAACCTATAAACCTGGTCAAAATCCCCGTTCTGTTAACCCGAACGGAACGGTAAGAATTGCCGGTCTAACCGATTGGACCACCGGATTTTTCCCGGGCAGTTTATGGTATGGATATGAGCTTACCGGTGACCAGCAGCTGGCAGATGAAGCAAAAAAATTTACGCTGGCGCTCGATTCTATCCGCAACATTACCAATACACACGACTTAGGTTTTATGCTCTACTGCTCATACGGCAATGCTTTCAGACTAACCGGCGATAAAACCTATTTACCGGCATTAGCCGACGGTGCAAAACACCTTGCAGCGAGATTTAACCCTAAAGTTGGGGTAATCCGTTCGTGGGATTTCGCCTGGTGGCACTATCCTGTTATTATCGATAACATGATGAACCTCGAATATTTATATTGGGGAGCAAAAACATTTAACAATCCCAATTACGCTACCATAGCCAATACGCATGCAACTACTACCATGAAAAACCATTACCGAAAAGATTTTAGTTCTTACCATGTGGTAGATTATGATGCAACAACAGGAAAAATACTAAAAAAAGCTACGCATCAGGGTTTAACAGACGAATCGGCCTGGGCCCGCGGACAAGCCTGGGGTTTATACGGTTTTACTATCTGTTATAAAAACAGCAAAAACCCGGCTTTTTTAACACAGGCAGAAAACATTGCCAAATTTATTATGAACCATCCCAGCCTGCAGAAAGATAAGATTCCGGCATGGGATTTGGATGTACACAACGCAAGCGATTTGGATACCGATGGAGCAGCTCCCCGCGATGCCTCTGCTGCCGCAGTAATTGCCTCGGCCCTGCTCGATTTAAGCACACAAGTAAAAGACGGCCAAAAATATTTTAACTATGCCGAAGATATTTTGAAAACGCTATCTTCTGACGCTTATTTGGCCAAGCCAGGAGAAAACCAATATTTTATACTGAAACATAGCGTTGGTGCATTTTTGTACAATTCTGAAATAGATACACCACTAGATTATGCCGATTACTATTATCTGGAGGCATTAAATCGCTATAAAAAAATTAAAGGTTAATAAACCCTAAATACGATGCTAAAGATTTTTTTGTTAACGACCTGCTTTTTTTGCCTTTCTGCATTTGTTTTACGTGCGCAGGAGCAACCTTTAAGCAGCAATAGCTTCGCTAGTATAAACCTGTCCTATCCCGGGCTGGAAAATGTAGCCAAAGCTGTTGCCAAAAGTGATTACGAAAAAGCCGCCGCACAATTGCTGGCTTATTTCCGCAAACATAAAGGGGCGTTAAGCCCTGAGCAAACCGCCAAAAAGGTAAACGCCAATGCGCAGCAGCTTGCCGATGATATTTTACTGCACAAATTTAAACCACACAAAGGTTACGGCACATTTGATTACGGGAAAGACATTAACTGGCAGTATCGTCCGGTTAAAGACCAGTTACTGAGCACTTTTTTACATCGCACAACTTTCTGGGAATCGCTGGGCGCCGTTTATTTAGCCACAGGCGATGAACGCTACGCCAAAGAATGGGTTTTTGAGGTACAAGACTGGATCAAAAAGAACAAACAGGGGGCTTATGCCGATGATAAGGACTATGCCTGGAAAGCTTTTGTCGTTTCGTTTAGGCTAAACAACTGGGCAACTTTCTTTAACCAGTTTATCAATTCGCCAAATTTCACCCCACAATTTCTATTGGCATTTTTAAATTCCTATAACGAACAAGCTAATTATGTGATGGCCAACTATACCGATGTAGGCAATCACCGCCTGTACGAAGCAGAACATTTGCTTTTGGCAGGCACCAGTTTTCCAGAATGTATACAGGCCGGTACCTGGCGCAAAAGTGGGATCAGCGTTTTAAATACAGAAATCACAAAACAGGTTTACCCCGATGGTATGCAGTTCGAGTTATCGCCATCCTATCACATTGGAACCATTGGTACCTTTTTACGTGCCTTAAAAATGGCCAATGATGCAGGAATATCAAACGAATTTCCTAAAACTTACCGCGATTTGGTAGAGAAAATGTGCACTGTCGTGCCTAAATTTTCGTTTCCCGACTATACCTTCCCCTTGTATGGTAATTCATTTATCACCAACAAAGCACAGATGATGAAGAATTACCAGGCCTGGGCAGAAGTATTTCCCGGGAATGCAGAAATAGCCTATTTTGCTACCGATGGCAAATCGGGTAACCGCCCGGCATATTTATCAAGTGCCCTGAAAAGCGCGGGCTTTTATGCTTTTAGAAATGGCTGGGCCCAAAAAGCTACCGTAATGCAAATTAAGGCAGGTCCTCCGGCCGAGTTTCACTCACATCCCGATAATGGCAACTTTGTACTTTGGGTTAATGGCCGCAATTTTACGCCCGATGCCGGAAGCTTTATTTATGCCAATGTAGGCAACCAGGAAAATAGTAAAAGAGACTGGTACCGCAGCACTAAAGCACATCAAACCCTCACAATCGATAATAAAACCATTGAAAATAACGCTAAACTAATAAAATGGGAACCCAATGGTGATGTACAAGTGCTGAGCTATAGCAATCCAGGCTATAAAGATTTAGACCACCAGCGTACCATCCTTTTTATCGATCAGTCTTATTTCGTTATTATAGATAAAGCAAGCGGTGCCTTAACAGGCAAATTAGGCATTCATTATGTACTGAATGAAGACGCAAAAGCGAATATAAACCAAAACAATCTTCAGTTTAATACGACTTATGCCGATGGCAATAACCTCAGCATCCAGGTGCTCAACAAGGCTGGTATTAGCCTTAAAGAGGAAGAAAGCTTTGTTTCTTACGAATACCAGAAAGAAAGCCCTCGACCTGCTTTTGTTTTCGAGCAAGAGAAACTTACAAGCAAGCCCGGTATTTTTGTAAGTCTGGTAATGCCTTACACAGGTACCACTGCTCCTAAAGTATCGTTAAAAGAAAATACAGCCAATAATTTCGAAACCGGAAACATCGACCTGACCTTAACCATAAATGGCAAGGAAAAAAACATTAAACAAAAATTGTAATTACAATAGCAACATAAACATGATACGTTTTAAAGCAAAAATTTTCTTTTGTACCCTGCTCCTGCTGGGTTCGCTGGCCAAAGCCCAAAACCCCGTTACCAAAGCAAGCTTCGATCTGATTAATCTGGGGTATCCCGGACTGGAAAAAGTAAAAATGGCGGTTGAAGCCGGCAAATACCAGGAAGCGGGCAATGCACTTTTGCAGTATTACAGAAAGAAGTTAGGTACCACTCCCGATTTAAGTAATCTGGAAACACCAATTGATACCGATAAGTTAGCCCCTAAAACCAAAGAAACCGCTGATAATGCCTTGAAACATCTTTTTAAAACCCAGGAAAGTTATGGCTTTTTTGATTTCGGGCAGGATATTAACTGGCAGCTTTGGCCGGTAAAAGATAACGAAGTGCGCTGGCAGCTTCACCGCGTTAAATGGTGGCTATCGCTGGCAATTGCCTATCGCTCTACCCGGAATGAACATTATGCCAAAGAATGGATGTTCCAGTTTGAGGATTGGATGAAAAAAAATCCCCTGGGCCTATCGGCCGATAACGACAAGTATGCCTGGCGCCCGCTTGAAGTATCAGACCGCATACAAAGCTTAGCCCCCACACTGAGTTTTTTCATCAACTCGCCCAATTTTACCCCTGGTTTTTTATTAACCTTTTTAAAAAGTTATGGTCAGCAGGCCGATTACCTGCCCAAAAATTATGCTGCAGAGGGTAATCACCGCTTATTTGAAGCCCAACGTACCCTATTTGCAGGCGCATCTTTACCCGAATATAAAAATGCCCCTGTTTGGCGTAAAAGCGGCATCGATGTCTTAAATGCGGAGATCAAAAAACAGGTACTGGCTGATGGCGTACAATATGAATTATCGCCAGTTTACCATGCCGCAGCGATCGATATTTTCATTAAAGCTTACCAGGGAGCACAAAAAGCAGGCGTAGCAGGCGAGTTTCCGGCAAGTTACAAGCAAACCATCGAAAAAATGGCGATGGCTTTTATCAACATCACCTTCCCTAATTATAATCAGCCCATGTTTGGCGACTCGTGGATTAGGGAGAAAAGACTTCGTTTAAAGCAGTTTCAATCCTGGGCAGCCATGATTCCAGAAAATCCATTTATTCAATATTTTGCTACCGATGGCCAGGCAGGTAAAAAACCAAACTGGTTATCTAATGCATTAAGCACAGCGGGTTTCTATACCTTCCGTAATGGTTGGGACAGCTCATCGACGATTTTAATGCTGAAAGCAAGTCCTCCTGCCGAATTTCATGCGCAGCCAGATAATGGCACCTTTGAGCTTTGGGTAAATGGCCGCAATTTTACCCCCGATGCCGGTTGTTTTGTGTATAGCGGCGATGCCGAAATTATGAAACAGCGTAACTGGTACCGTCAAACCCGTGTACACAGTACGCTTACTTTAGACAATCAAAATATGCTGATTACCAAAGCGGTGCAAAACAAATGGCAAAGCAGTAAAAACCTGGATATTTTAACTTTTACCAACCCGAGTTATAAAAACCTAGACCACCGCAGAACAGTAATGTTCATTGATCAAAAATACTTTCTGGTGATTGATCAGGCCATTGGGACCGCTACCGGCAACCTCGGCGTGCACTTCCAGTTAAAAGAAGACAGCAAACCGGTATTTGACGAAGCAAACAATAAGGTTTATACGACCTATGCAGATGGCAACAACCTGTTAATCCAATCGCTTAATTCGGATAAAATCACCTTACAGGAGGAGGATGGAAAAGTTTCTTATGAGTATGGAAAAGAAATGAAACGTCCGGCATTTGTATTCGGGAAACCAAAAAGCGACGATCAAACACAACAATTTATAAGCGTAGTTTATCCATACAATGGCAATAAAGCACCAGAGATCAGGATTAAAGAAAATGCTGGTAACGATTATAAAAATGGCAACATCAATATCTCAGTTAGCATTAATGGCAAAACAAGCCTGTTAAAAGCAAAGCTGAACGGTGGTGACACCAACCCATAGCGGTTAAAAAATTAGGAGGTAATGTTTAAACGTTACCTCTTTTTATTTACGCATAAAAAAACAATATGAAATAAAAAATTACAACCAACCCCTTACTAACCAAAAAAACATATGAGAAAAAAAACAATTTACTTTCAAAAGTATATGGCTATTGCCATGCTTTTTTTAGCAGGTTCCTGTAGTAAAATCCAAAGCGATCAAGCTACAGCAACATTTAAACCCATCACAAAAATGAGTGGAACCGCTACGGCAAGCTATGCTTATGGCGATACCATTTTAGACATCAATTACGAAAGTGGCACGCTCAATTCGGGCATTACCGGCTTAACGGCTACCAATGCTACAGCGACCGATGCAGCCTATATCCTTTCGCCCGGTGCTACCGGAAATTATGCCATTGCGCACAAAGTAACCTACGGCGACTCTTCCTACTACTCTGACGGCAACTGGCGCAGCGAAGCAGCAAGCAACAGCGTACCTTCAAGCTGTTATTTGCCTGGTGAGGAAAGAAGATATGAATTTAGTGTATTGTTAAAAGACTGGACAGCCTGGAATACCGGCGACCCCATTAATGAAACCAACTTTTTTCAGTTAAAAATGTCGGGGGGCGAAGCTGTTCCGCTACAAATCCGCACACAAAGAAATGCACTGCGTGTGGTTTATGGCAATATGGATAATACCAAGACGGTTGTAGACATCCTTAACGATTTTCGTCATTCGGTAAACCAGTGGATCCATTTCAGGGTAGATGTAAAATGGGCCACTACGGCCACCGGATCGATGAAAATTTACATGAAATTGCCAGGTCAAACTGATTTTGTTCTGGCAAACGAAAGAAATAATGCCATTACTTTCACCGGTGATGTAGGCAGCGGAAACGTTGGTTATGTTAAATGGGGCGTTTACGTAGTACCACCCAACCTTATGCGTATTGTTTATCACGATGATCTCCGCATTATTAACCTGAACTACCCTCCTGCCAGTACTGGCCTGATTTGGGGAAACAGTATTCCGGATGCCAATCCGGCTTATTTGGATGGCCCCTATACCAAAGCAGGCGATGTTAGCCTCCCGTCAAGTTACAATAACACCAGTAATGTTTACCTGCATCCTTATATTAAGTATCAGGCCCCGCAAAACATTGTATATGCTAACAGTACAAGTCCGGCGCCAAACCCTTCCGATAACGTGGTGGGTACGCCAAGGTCTGACTTTTCACGGTCTACACTCGCCGCATCGGGCATGTCGGGCAGTACGCCTGGTCCAAGCGGGCGTTATTTGTTGGGTGGCTGGGCAAATGCATCATCAGCAAGTACACCAACGGCTCTGGATCTTACCGAATATTACGAGTTCCGTTTAGAACCAAAAAGCGGTTATTATTTTAATTTTAGCGATATTAAGTTTACAGTGCTTCATGGCAGCACTACACATCCCAACCAGTTTGTGCTTCGCTCCAGTGTAGATAATTATGCCAGCAACATTGCGGCTCCTGTCAGCATTAGCGGCACCACCTCGCCTACGCTCATATCGTTTAATGCAGCGGCGCTAAGCAACATTAGCACAGCTGTTACATTCAGGTTATATGCCTACGGTGCTACGGCAACCAGCGGCAATTTACTGGTGGGACTTAACGATTTTCAGGTAAACGGTCAGGTACTCCCCTTGCCTTAGGTTACGATTTAAAAACAAGAAAGGCTTTCTTTACCATTAAAAAAAGCCTTTTTCCAGTAAATTAAGCTGCTTAGCTTAAGATGATCTGGTAATTTACATTTACTCTTTTCGGATAATTGCTTTGCTCGTTGTTTAACGAAACAAAAGCTGCACTGTTGTGAACTTCGTTCTTTAATGCGTGCTCATAATGTGTTTGAATAGCTTCCTGATAATCGCCCTGAACGTGTTTGGCTGTTTCGGCTAAAAGATTTCGGTCATTTAAGTTTTCCGGCAATAAAGTGATATCGCAGTTTCCCTCACTTATTTCTTTGACTAAGTATTTCATTTTTGTTTTAAATCTTTGTTTCCCGCTTTATAAATAAGATTACGCGAACGGCCAAAAATATGGTAAGTCTGTATTTTTCATGTAATCTAAAAGTTAATTTTTTGAGTAAATCGTGTATCAATTTTAATTCGAAACGTATGATTTTAACCACGCATTAACGTTTTCGATAAGAACACAATTGATAAAGAACTGTTTATCAACAACAAAAGAAACCAAATATTTAAATCGGAACCAATAACTGGTTTAGGGTTTCTGGTTAAAATAATTACTTAAAAAAACACTTTGAAATTTAATTGCATTTGCCCAGTAATCCCAATTGTGTACTCCGGGTCTGGTGGTAAAATCGTGGGGAATGTTGTTGTACAGCAATTCATCGTGCAGACGTATATTGGCTTTATAGAAAAAATCGTCTACGCCACATTCAAACGCAATGGCTAACGATCCGGGTTTAATCAGATAAATCATATCGATTACGCTATTTTGCTTCCAGCGCTCCCGAAACTCATCCTGCTTGCCCAACCTTTTCGAAATATTCCACCCGTTCGGGAAGGGTTTAATATCCACACCACCACTCATGCTCCCCACGGCCCCATATACATCCTGATGCTTAATGGCCAGGTAAAATGCACCATGACCGCCCATACTTAAACCGGTTATGGCCCTACCCTTCTTTTCGGCAATGGTTTTATAGTGCCCATCAATGTAACTTACCAGTTCCGTAGCCACATAGGTTTCGTATTTCCATTCGGGATCTACCGGGCTATCGAAATACCAGCTGGTTACATTACCATCGGGACATACAATGATAAACTGGTACTGATCGGCCAGGTTTTTAATTCCCGGCACTTTTCTAACCCATTCGGCATAACTGCCTCCAGCCCCATGTAGCAGGTAAACCACCGGAAACGATTTTCCGCTTTTATAGCTATCGGGTTTAATGACTACTGCCTTGATATTTTTTTTCATCGATTGGCTATAGGTTACAGCAGTATCTATCTCGGCAGCGTTGGCTACACAGGTAAACAGGAATAAACAAATGGCTGCTAAAAAGCTATTTTTCATGCGTTATTTTTAATGAGGTCACAATATGATGTTAAATTTATAAAATTAAGCTACATTCTTTGTCATTGTTAATTTTATTACTTTTGGTTTATTCTAATCAAAAATGAAACTGACCTCTTTTTTTTGCGTTACCCTGCTGGTAACCACACTGATTACTAAAAGTATTGCACAAAATAAACTGCAAGCGAGCAACTTCATTACTTTTAATGGCTACAGCAACACTTTCGCTGAAAAGCTCCAAAAAAGCGAACCGGTGACTGTTGCTTTCTTAGGCGGCTCAATTACCAATATGGAAGGCTGGCGCGGACTGGTTTGCAATTATCTGTCTAAAACCTATCCGCAAAGCAAATTTAAATTTATCAATGCAGGTATCCCGTCGTTGGGTAGTTTGCCACATAGTTTCCGCCTTCAACGCGATGTATTAGACAGTGGAAAAATAGATCTCCTGTTTATCGAATCGGCAGTTAACGACCATGTAAACCAGACTGCAGAAAAAACACAGCGTCGCGCATTAGAAGGCATTATCAGGCATATATTGAGCAAAAACTCAAAAGCCAATATCGTATTGATGGCTTTTGCCGATGAAGATAAAAACGATGATTTCGATAAAGGCAAGGTCCCAGCAGAGGTAAAAGTACACAGCGACTTAGCCGAATATTACCACCTGCCTTTTATTAACCTGGCATTAGAAGTAGATAAACGCATTGCCAACAAAGAATTTACCTGGACCGGCGATTTCAAAAACCTCCATCCTTCGCCATTCGGACAACAGCTTTACTTTAACACCATTAAAACCTTCCTGGAAGAAAACCAGAAAAATACTGCGAAAAAAGCTACTGGTGGTCTGCCTAAAATTTTGGATAAGTTTGCCTATACCAAAGGACAATACATTAACGTTACTGCCGCCGAAAATTTAAACACCTTTAACATCAACAAAAGCTGGAAACCAAATGATGGCGTGGGTACACGGGATGGTTTTGTAAATATCCCGGTGCTCGAAAGCACTACCCGAAACAGTACTTTCGATTTAATTTTTAAAGGCAATGCCGTGGGGATTGCTGTTTTATCGGGACCTGATGCAGGCATGCTGCATTACCGCATTGATAACGGAGATGAAAAAACGATCGATTTGTTTAGTCAATGGAGTACAAGTCTGCATTTACCCTGGTACCTGCTACTTGGCGATGAACTGGGCGGTGGCGAGCACAAATTAAGCGTGCGCATTAGTGAGTATCACAACCAAAAATCAGTTGGATACGCCTGCCGTATTGCGTACTTTTTGGTCAACGCCAATTAAGCAGTCTATCAGTACAGGGGTATTTCACCCCTATATTTGTCGCAATTGCACTTTTGAGGTTGTAAAAGTTACAATAACTTTGATTTAACAATTTAAACCAAGAAAAAAATGGAAAACAACGCAATTACTGTAGAAACCACTGTAACTAGTCCAGTTGAAAAAGTTTGGGACTTTTGGAGCAATCCTGAACACATTACCAAATGGAGTTTTGCCTCGCCCGATTGGCATACGCCTTATGCAGATAATGATTTAAGGGTTGGTGGCGAGTTTAAAAGCACTATGGCCGCTAAAGATGGCAGCATGAGTTTTGATTTCGGGGGCACATATACCACTGTCGATCACCTTAAAAAAATCGAATACACCCTGGGCGATGGCCGCAAAGTTAGCATCATTTTCGACGCACTGGGTGAAAGCACCAGAGTTACCGAAACTTTCGATCCGGAAGGCACCAACCCGGTTGAAATGCAACGTGGTGGCTGGCAAGCCATTCTGGATAATTTCAAAAAATATACCGAAGAATCTTAAGGTTCATCCATATTCCTTACAGGTTAACCCAATCTGTAAGGAATATGCCATTTTTACCCGCTTTATCATCCCAAAATAATCCTAAAGTAACAATTCGATTATTATTTGATTCGCATAATTTTTGATTTGAACCGAATACTTTGATATTGTGATCATAATTTACATTTGCCGTGTAAATTATACACTATGTATCGTATATCTTTATTCTTTCTTTCGTTATTCCTGCTTATTAACCTCTACACTGGCGCAAATGCCCAAACACTCAGTTTAAAACAGGCTGTTAACACCGCCTTAGCCAATTATGGCACCATTAAAGCCAAAGATAGTTATGCAAATGCATCCAAATCAACTATCCAGCAGGCCAAAAGAGAATACCTTCCCAATTTTAGCCTTAGCGCACAACAAGATTATGGCACCATTAATGGCCAAAACGGGCCACAGTATGGTTTTGGTGGTTTGGGTACAGCTTCATCAGGGCCGGCCTTAGATAAGCAAAACTGGAATGCTGCTTTTGGCGCACTTTATCTGGCCAACATTAACTGGGATTTCTTCACCTTTGGAAAAATTAAGGACAGGATAAAAATTGCCAGTGCGACCTACAACAGAGACAAAAACGACCTGGAGCAGGAAAAATTTCAGCAGGAAATCCGCGTTTCTGCAGCTTACCTTAATTTACTGGCGGCGCAACGTTTAACCAAATCGCAGCAGAAGAATTTAGATCGTACCATTACCTTTCAAAATACGGCTATAATCAGAGCAAAGAATGGATTAATTGCCGGGGTAGATTCATCGTTGGCCAAAGCCGAGGTTTCGAATGCAAAAATTGCTCTAACCAAGGCTAAAGATTTAGAACAGGAACAAGCCAACCGGCTCGGCGTTTTAATGGGCCTCACAGCCACCACTTACGATTTAGATACCGCTTCGATTACACGCATTCCAAACAATCTGCTAGGCGATAGCATTAACAGTACGCACCCGCTGTTAAAGTTTTACCAAAACCGGGTAACAGTAAGTGAAGAGCAAACCAATTATTTCAAGAAACTCTACTATCCTACCCTTTCCTTATTTGGTGTAATGCAGGGCCGTGGTTCGGGTTTTAGTCCGGGTTATGCTTTAGATCAGACGGCTTTCTCATCGAGTTATGTAGATGGGATCAATCCAACCAGGGGTAACTATTTGATTGGCATAGGAATAACCTGGAACCTTTCTACCTTGCTTAAAAACCATCCGCAGGTTCGTGCGCAGGCATACATTAGCGAGGGTTTAAAAGCAGAATATAACCTGGTCGATCAGCAATTAAAAGCCCAGCTGGCACTGGCAGAAACCAAACTGACCAATGCCATGGCCAATTACCGCGAAGCACCCGTGCAGGTAAAGGCCGCTTCGGATGCCTACCTGCAAAAAAGCACCTTATATAAAAATGGCTTAACCACGCTGGTTGATTTAACCCAGGCACTTTTTACACTCAATCGCGCCGAAACCGACCGTGATATTGCCTATACCAACGTTTGGCAGGCTTTGCTGTTAAAATCGGCAGCCCTTGGCAACTACGACCTATTTATCAACGAATTTTAATCTGCCCCAATACATGAATTTAATACGTTTCGCACTTCGCAAACCCATTTCCATACTGGTTTTAGTTGCCGGGCTGTTCTTTTTCGGTATAGGAGCCATCAACCAGGTTAAGGTTGATATCCTGCCACAAATGAACCTGCCGGTAATTTACATTGCCCACCCTTTTGGTGGTTATACACCAGATCAGATGGAGGCTTATTTTGGCAAGCAATATGTAAACATCCTGCTTTTTGCCAACGGTATCAAAAGTATCGAAACCAAGAATACACAGGGCTTAATGCTCATGAAGCTAACCTATTATGAGGGCACCAATATGGCTCAGGCCGCAGCCGAGCTGAGTGCGCTCTCTACACGTGCACAAGCCATTTTCCCGCCGGGCTCGCAACCGCCTTTCGTCATCCGTTTCGATGCCTCTTCGCTTCCCGTGGGTCAGCTGGTGTTGAGCAGCCCCATCCGAACCAACAACGAACTGCAGGATCTGGCCAACACTTATGTGCGCCCCAGCTTCTCATCTATTCCGGGCTTGCTGTCTCCGGCTCCTTTTGGTGGCAGTCCGCGTACGATAGAAATCAATGTTAATCCGTCATTGCTCCGTTCGCACAACCTTACGGTCGATCAGGTGGTTGAAGCCATACGCCTCAATAACCAAACTGCTCCATCGGGAAACGTACGCATTGGGGATAAAAACTACCTTACGCCGACCAACTATACCATCAAAAAAGTTAAAGATTTTGAGAACATTCCCCTGTTTAAAGGCAGTGTACAGAATTTGCAACTCCGTGATGTAGCTACGGTTAAAGATGGCGCCGATTTAGTGGCCGGTTATGCCTTGATTAACGGTAAACGCTCAGTGTACTTAAGTATTGCCAAATCAGGCGATGCCTCTACCTGGGACGTGGTTAAAAATTTAAAGAAAAACTTACCGAACATCCAAAACACCTTGCCCGAAGATGTAAAGCTTTCTTACGAATTCGATCAGTCGGTTTATGTCATTAATGCCGTAAAAAGTCTGGTGAGTGAAGGCGCTATCGGTGCAATTTTAACGGGTTTGATGGTTTTACTGTTCCTGGGCGATAAGCGTGCGGCACTTATTGTAATCCTCACCATTCCAACATCCATTATTGCCGGAGTTTTATTCCTGAAATTATTCGGACAAACCATCAACATCATGACGCTTAGCGGACTGGCTTTAGCGATTGGTATTCTGGTAGATGAATCGACTGTTACGATTGAAAATATACACCAGCATTTTGATATGGGAAAACCCAAGGCACTGGCCATTTGGGACGCTTGTAAGGAAATTGCTTTCCCTAAATTGCTGATCCTGTTTTGCATCCTCGCCGTATTTGCGCCTGCCTTTACCATGTCGGGCATACCGGGGGCTTTATTTTTACCGCTGGCGTTGGCCATTGGATTTTCGATGATTGTTTCGTTCTTGCTTTCGCAAACTTTTGTGCCCATTATGGCCAACTGGCTAATGATTGCGCATCCGAAAAAAGGCAAGGAACATCATCCGGGCATTACGCAGGATGAAGCTGACTTTAAAGCTACCGGCATTACCCTCGAATCGGAAAAAGATACCCTGAACCAAAAAAGGGTACTGGTGGAGCGTGAAGATTTTAGCGGAGATGGCAAAATTGGGGTTTTCGATCGCTTCCGTAACCGTTTCATGCGTTTTATCGACCGCTTGTTACCATACAAGAAGCCTGTCGTGTTAACTTATCTGGTGGTTATTATCGGTTTGGCTACCCTTTTACTGTTTAACATTGGCCGCGATGTTTTACCCCGTGTAAACTCGAGCCAGTTCCAGTTGCGTTTACGTGCACCCGATGGAACACGCTTAGAGCGCACAGAAGAAAAAGCCAATGTGGTTTTGGCCGAACTTAAAAAGATGGTAGGCGCCGAACATGTGGGTATTTCCTCTGTTTATGTAGGACAGCACCCTGCTCAGTTTTCGGTTAACCCGATTTATCAGTTCATGGCTGGTCCGCACGAAGCTGTATTTCAGGTGAGCTTAAAAGATTACGAAGCTGATATGGATGACTTTAAGGATCAGTTCAGGGCAAAAATCAAACAACTTTTACCTGACGTTAAATTATCATTCGAACCGATAGAGCTTACCGATAAAGTATTGAGCCAGGGTTCTCCTACTCCTGTAGAGGTGCGCATTTCGGGCAAAAACAAAAAGCTGAATGCGCAATACGCCAATAAAATTGTGGCCGAGCTGAAAGAAATTCCTTACATGCGCGATGTTCAGATTGCACAGCCGATTAAATATCCTTCATTGAATATCGAAATCGACAGAACCCGTGCGGCACAAATCGGGATAGATATGGCCGATATTTCGAGGTCGCTGATTGCTTCTACTTCATCATCGCGTTATACGGATAAAAATATCTGGCTGGATGAAAAAGCAGCTTTGCCTTACAATGTTCAGGTGCAGGTGCCCTTAAACCAGATGGCCAGTAAAGATGATATTGGGGAAATACCATTATTAAAAAATTCGGCCCGACCTGTACTGAGCGATGTAGCTAAAATTACACCCGATACTACTGCCGGTGAAAACGACAACATTGGCGCTATGCCTTTCCTATCGGTTACCGCAAACCTTTACCATACCGACTTGGGTACAGCCACCAAAGACGTAGAAAAAGCGATTAAAGGTGTTGGCGAACTGCCAAGAGGTTTAAATGTTGCGGCTATTGGCATGAGCAAGGTACTTACCGATACGCTGGATAGCTTACAATCGGGGCTGTTTGTGGCCATTGTAGTAATATTTTTAATGCTGGCGGCCAATTTCCAGTCGTTTAAAGTGCCATTGGTAATTTTAGCCACGGTACCAGCGGTTATTTTAGGTTCTTTATTGCTCTTAACCCTTACCGGCTCTACCCTAAATCTGCAGTCGTACATGGGTATCATCATGTCGGTGGGGGTATCTATTGCCAATGCGGTATTGCTGATTACCAATGCTGAGCAGTTGAGAAAACACAATGGCAATGCGCTGGAATCAGCCCGCGAAGCCGCAGCCTTACGTTTGCGTCCCATCATCATGACGAGTATTGCCATGATTGCGGGCATGTTACCGATGGCTATTGGCCATGGAGAAGGCGGCGGGGCAGTTTCGCCACTTGGCAGGGCGGTAATTGGCGGCTTGCTGGCTTCAACATTTGCTGTACTTATTATTTTACCACTGGTTTTTGCCTGGGTACAAGGCAAGCAAACTACCGATTCAATGTCACTCGATCCGGAAGATAAAGACAGCATCCATTACATTAAAGATTTAGAAGAAAACGAATAAAATCATCACAAATGAATACCAAGCTATTTTCAACAGGTTTATTAAGTGCAGGTTTCCTGTTACTCTCGGCTATTTATGGTTGTGGCCATGCCGAATCAAAGGTGGAAGTAAAAAAAGAGCAAGCCCCTGTTATTGCCACATTCGACCTTAAAAAAGAAAAACTATCGACTAAACTGAGCTTGCCGGGCGAATTAATTGCAATGCAACAGGTAGATTTATATGCCAAAGTAAGCAGTTTTGTCCGCACGCTAAAGGTAGATATCGGTTCTGAGGTAAGCAAAGGCCAGCTGTTGATGACCCTCGAGGCGCCTGAATTAAGTTCGCAGCTTTCGGCTAGCCAATCGCGTGTTAAAGCCCAGGAAGCCATTTATACGGCCAGCAAGGCCAACTATAACCGTTTGTACGAAACCAGTAAAACACCAGGCACTATCTCTACTAACGATCTCGATCAGGCCATGGCAAAAAGGAATGCCGATCTTGCCCAGCTCGAGGCGGCAAAGGCAGCTTATAAAGAGGTTGGTTCTGTACAGGATTACCTGACCATTCGTGCACCATTTAGTGGCATTATTTCTGCCCGGAATGTAAATTTAGGTGCTTATGTAGGTCCATCAGGCAAAGGTTCTGATTTACCCATTTTCACCTTGCAGGATCAGAAAAACCTCCGTTTAGCAGTATCAATCCCTGAAATTTATACGGGTTACCTGAAAGCCGGCGACGAAATCAGTTTTACAGTTAAATCTTTACCCAGCCAAACGTTTAAAGCAAAAGTGAAACGTTTATCGGGAGCTTTAGATTTACGCTTGCGCGCCGAACGCATTGAGATGGATGTACCCAATGCCGGCAAAATACTATTACCTGGCATGGTGGCGGAGGTAAACATTCCGATACCAGCCAATGCCAGCACTTTTATCATCAGCAAAAAAGCGCTGCTAGATACCAGCGAAGGTTTATTTGTGTTGAAAGTGCAAGACAATAAAGCAGTGAAGGTTGAGGTTAAAAAAGGTCGCGAAACAGACGACCGTATTGAGGTATTTGGCGATCTGGCAGAAGGTGACAAATTAGTTGCAGAACCTACCGAAGAAATGCACGAAGGAATGGCGATTAAACCATAACTTTACCATATAAGCACTTACAGTATGTTAACCAAAAACCAGGAGCTTTCTACCCTCCAGAAAAACGAAACCCTGGAGGATTTTTACAATAAATTAAAAATCAACCGTCCTGAAATTCCTACGCCTAGCTTAGGGATGATTAACGACATAGGCCACTTTAATGTTTTTAACCGAACCACAGTTTGTACCAATGTGCCTTCGGTTTTTAGCCGCAGAGATTTTTATAAAATTTCATTAATTATTGGCAATGGGATATTGCATTACCCCGATGCCGAGATTGAAATAAAGGGGCGTGCGTTGTTGTTTACCAACCCCAATATTCCATACTCCTGGGAAAGTACTTCGCCAAAGCCTGCGGGCTACTTTTGCCTTTTTACCGAAAACTTTATCCATAACCGCAACGAAACCCTGCGCGATTCGTTACTCTGGCGCATTAACGATTGTCCGGTTATCCACATCAGCGAAGAGCAGGAAGTGGTATTGACCGACATTTTCTTAAAAATGATGAAAGAGATGGATGGCGATTACATCCACAAATATGATTTGCTAAGAAATTATGTACAACTCATAATTCACGAGGCTTTAAAAGTTAAACCACAAGGCGAATTACTGAAACAAAATAACGCCTCAGTACGCTTAACTGCCTTATTTATCGAATTATTGGAAAGACAGTTTCCCATTGGCTCGACCGAGCAAATACTCGAATTAAAAACGGCTCATGATTTTGCCTGCAGGCTATTGGTACATGTAAACCATTTAAACCATGCCGTAAAAGAAGTTACCGGCAAAACTACTTCCGAGCATATTTCGAGAAGGGTAACCACAGAAGCTGTGGCCCTGTTGAAACATACCGAATGGAACATCGCACAAATTGCTTATTGCCTGGGCTTCGAATATCCGGCCAATTTCAACATCTTTTTTAAACGCCAGATGCAATGTACACCAAAGCATTTTAGGACTACCTAGATTTATTTAATGGTCTGAGTCTATCCGTAGAGTTCCGAAGGGCTCTACGGATGAAAAATGGATCAGAGTCTTTGACCTGTTCTTTAATTGAGTTCAAAAATTCAATTCTATACACCAATCCGCAGAGACGCTATGCTTAACGCTACGAACAGGAAATGACGAGATTTCTAGTGGTCTGTATCCGCACAGGTCATGAGTATTTGACATCAAGCTTTATCTTATATTAATTCACCTCCACCGCATGATCACTCTTATCTGCATCAAGCAAATACCGATAGGGGTCTAAAGCCACTGTTTTAGGTTTATTGTCGACAATCAGGATTAGCCTGGTTTGATGTTCCCTAATGTGATACTTTTGCAGCGAAAAAGGTTTGGTTTCTACCGTCCAGTTTTGTTCAGATTGATTAAAACAACCAATTTCAATTTCCAGATCAGGCAATTGTTTTGGACCAGCACTTAAGCGTTCTGCATTTACCAAAAGTTCGAGTTGATACTTCCCGTTTTTAAGCAAAGTGCATTGTTGTACTTTCAAGCCAAGATCATAAGTTACCACCTGGTTGAAACAATCGTCGATAAATTTCTTTTGTGCAGGCGAAGCTTCCTTTAACAAGGCATTAACCAGGTCTGTAGCCGAAGCTTTCGGCTTTGGATAGGCATGATCAGCAATCAGCTGTTTCAGCACCGCATTGAATTTCTGTCCGCCCATTAACTCCTTAACCGCGTACATGTTTATGCCGCCCTTCTGGTAGTTGACATAAGCCTGATTCAGTGTTTTTGCCAGTGGCAATTCTTTTTCGGTATTGTTGCGGTTTAAGAAATAGAGACGGTTATCGTAATCCAGATATTGCTGCAGGTACATTTTACCAAAAGCTTTTTCCATCAGTACATTTTCGGTGTATTTAGCCAGCGATTCGGTAAGCATGGCATAGCCGGGCCCATCAAAGGGGGCAAGTTTATTGGCCCACCATTGGTGCGCGGTCTCGTGTGCAGCAATGGCATAACTGTGATCTATAGTGCCCTGCTGACTAAAATTACCTAAAAAATTAATGTTCTCTGCACTAAATATAATCCCTGGATAAGCCGTTGCAGCCCCCTTGTATTGTGGAATTTCGGTAAGGGTAAGTTGTTTTAAAGGATACTTTGCAAAATGTGCATTTCCGTAATCAAGTGCGTCTTTCATTCCCTTAAACATTTGCCTTAGGTTATATTCCTGCCCCTGCTGATAATAAATACTTAATGCAACACCTTTGTACAGCTCTTTTTTAACTTCGTACCGTGCCGAACTTAACGCAAACATAAAATTAACAGGCATGGATGTTTTATAGCTGAAATAGCGCCGGTTATTGGCAAGCCAGCTTTTTTGTAATTCACCAACTGTAAGTACCTGCTGGTCGCGATTTGTAGAAATGGTTGTTTCAAAGTCAATCAGTTCGTAGTTCCTGCTAAATGTTTGCTCAACGCGTTTTTCTGTCAAACCATATTCTTTGCGGGCGCGCTTATCATCACTTTCAAAATGATAACTGTAGCCCAGATGTGGTACAAATTTCTCCAGTTCAATGTAGCTACCATTCTTTACTATCGAATTTTCTTTATCGAAAGGGGTAAATCCTGTTTTAAAAACGGTGATAGCAAAACTCATCTTAATGGTATCGCCTGGCAACAAAGGGCTGTTTAAAGTCAGAAACTGTTGCTTAAATTGTTCATCCACCACACCTTTCTTCGCCCCGGCAATATCCACAGCAAACATGTTTACCTGGGGGTTCAGGCTAATCCATATTTTAGGAATTGCTTTCTTGGTTTCATTTTTTAAACGGTAAGTACCTCTAACGGTATATTTGCCTTCATCCGGGTATAAATCGACAATGGTTTTAACCGATTTAATAACAGGTTGCGGCATATTCGCCATTGCTTTGTAGTGCTGCTCATAAGCCAGTTGCCAGTTTAGCCAGGTTTTGGCATTCTGATACCTGCCAACCACATTGCTTTGATAATAGCTATATGCGCCAGCCGAAATCCAGGTAAGCAAAGCAAAAATTGCAATCCACCGATGCTGCTTAAGTACCAGGCTTACCGACTTCAATCTGTTTTTGGCCTTAGTTTCTACCTTATTCTGCCACATTCCAATGGTTAGCAATGCAATAATGGCTACAAAGCCTGCCCAGTACAACATATACCAGCTAAATGCAGTTGCATAATATCCAAACCCATTAAAGTACGAATGCAGCAAATCTGGCACAGTTGCAAAACGGAAAAGGTAATGCTCCAGCCCGAAACGATCGGCATAAAGCACTATAAAGACGGTAACCATGGTCAGCATCATGCCTACATATTTATTGCCACTCAAATTTTGGATAAACACAATGAGTACTACAAAAAGTATTAAGGGAAATGCACTGTAATAATATAAAGAAAGGTACAAGGGCAATTCGATATGGAAATAACCGTGACTTAGCTGTAAGGTAATGCCAATGCCTATATTTAAAGAAACTAGGATAAAAACCAACACAAAAAGGCTCATGCCTTTGGCAGCCCACATTACCGAACTGCGCACCGGGGTGCTGTAAATTAGCGACTGGATACCAACCGATTTCTCGCGGGCTATACTTTCTGCAGCATAAAAGATAATCAGGATCAATGCGAATTTAATTGACCGTATTTCTTCTACTATAATTCCGGTTGCCGGATAGCTGTGAATGCCGTACACACCGCTAAAAAGTTCATCTTTCAGTTCAACTCCGAAGAGAAATACCCAAAGTAAAAGCATCACCATAACCGGAATGTTCTTAAACAGGTTGTTCATTTCGAGCTTAAACTGTGTATTTAAACTGGCCAGTTGATAAGCTAAACCATTTGCCTTAACCTCAAAATGTTTAAAAGGAATTAGCATAACTTTTTCAGTCACTGTTATTTTCTGTTTTACCTGCCCCTCCCCCTGCACCCTAAAGTTAAAAATGCGGTACGTTAGCCACATCAGTATAGCCGAAAAAGTAAGCCACAATAACCTGTTAAGCAGGAATAATCCTGTCAAAGGAAAGAGTTCCCCGTTGCGCTGTAAGGTTGTCCATGTTCGGGTTTCACCAAAAAACGAAGCCAGACCAAATGGATCTAAAAGAATGGGCAAAACATCTGGCGTTGTGCCTTTTAAGGCAGATGTAGCCAGTAAGGGCGAGTTTCCGAATATAGAAGCAAGCATGTATAAAATGTAAATCAACACACCCACTACGTAAATGGCCCGCACGTTTTTGGTTAACAAACTGGTACAATACAGCGCACCAGCCGAAAAAAACACATTAGGTAAGGCAAATACCAAAAGCGCATGCAAAAAATAGACAATATTAAAAGCACCCAGCTGATCGGAACCAACAAAAAAGGTACCGATAAAAATGCCAATAGCAACCAGGAGCAGCAAGGTAAAAACCGCTATAAGTAAGCCCAAAAGCCGCACCATAAAATAAACAGGCCTGGTAATAACAGTGGTAAATATAACCGATTCCATTTTGTACATGGCATCCCTAAGCACTACATTGGCACTAAAAAGTGTGCTCGAAAATATAGAAAACAAGGAGAGTAAGGCTATGATATTGGTAATTACATAAGGAGAATTCTTGTGTACCTCATCCGTACCAAAACCTCCCTTGGCTACGCAAACCATACCCAAAACCAAAAACAGGATTGCCCCGATTTTGAAGGCCATCTGGTTAAAATGATACTTCAGTTCAAATTTCAGTAATACTGTAATCATACTACGGCCTCCCTTTTACCTTTTATCCCAAATAAAGCTGTAAAATAAACATCTTCAAGACCAGGGTAAACTGGCTCAAATCCTGTTGAGGGTAGCTGAGTCGATAATACAAAAACATTTAGCCTGCCGGCAATAATCCGGGTCGAAATCACATCGAAATCAAGCGAATGGCGCTCCAGCTCAGCTTTAGTAATCACCTTCCGCCAGATTTTCCTCTCCAGGTTTTTAGTCAGATCGGCTGGTTTTCCCTGCAAAATTAGTTTCCCATCAGCCATTACAGCCATCTCGGGGCAAAGCTCATTCACATCTTCTACAATATGCGTAGAAAGAATTACCACCCTTTCGGTACCTATTTCACTTAACAAATCGTGAAAACGATTGCGTTCCTGAGGGTCTAAACCTGCAGTGGGCTCATCAACAATAATCAATTGCGGGTTGCCCAACAGCGCCTGTGCAATGCCGAAGCGTTGCCTCATACCACCCGAAAAGGTTCCTACCGATCTTTTCCGTACGTCATATAAATTGGTTTGCTGCAATAACGACAACACCTGTTCTTTACGGTCGTTAGTATTGGGCAGACCCTTTAAAACAGCCAGGTGCGTTAATAAATCAACAGCCGAAATTTTAGGGTAAACACCAAAGTCCTGTGGCAAATAGCCCAGTTTATTGCGCATTTCCTGCGGGTTTTGCAGCACATCGTTTCCATCAAAATGGATTTGTCCGCTATCGGGTAGCTGCAAAGTAGCCAGTGTACGCATCAGCGACGATTTGCCAGCACCATTTGGTCCTAATAAACCAAACATGCCATTAGGGATATTTAAACTCACCTCATCAAGTGCTTTTACATCGTTGCCGTAAGTTTTTGTAAGTTGCTGTATTTTAAGTCGTGCCATAGAATTTTAACTTCAGAATGGCCGCAAATTAGCCTCAACAAAAGTGATTTCCACATTTAAGTGATGAAGGCAACGAAAGTGATGACGAAAGAGCAAAAGCCTTACCTTTAGACCTGATTTCATGTTTTTCTCTCCTTTCATCACCAAAAACCGGCCCTTCGTCATTAATATTTTAATGGTTTCGATGCCTTTTCTAACTTTAGCAGGCTTTTCTACATCTTACCTATGCCCAACACACAAAACTTCAGCTCCAGCTATAAACACCAGGACTTTTTCATCTTTGCAGGGCTTTTACTGTGGGTCGCTATATGCAATTGTTACGATCAGCATTCAGCTGTTTGGCTCACATATGCTATCAGCATCTTAACCCTGGGCTTTTGCTTACTGCCGGTACTTATTTTTTCGTTTTTTAAACAGACCTTAAAGGAAAAGCTTCCCAACAAAAAGTACATCCTTTACTGGTGCGGCTGCTTTTTGATATTTTTACCCGTTTTCACCCTACTGGCCACCCAGTTTCAAACCGAACCGCTCGATTTATCGGATAAGCTTACTACGGCAATAGCTGCATTAGGGCTCGAACTTTTGCTAATCCTTAACCAGTACTATCAAAAAAAGGTGCAGCACATCAAATGGATAAAGAAAATTGGATTGGAAAACGCCGTACTCATTTCCATCGTTTTAATCGCTTTAAGTATTTCGATAATGGCGGTATCGAGTTTAAACAATCCGGTTTATCAAAGGAAAGGCTTCTGGCTCATTGGTTTTGAATTTAATATCAGGCAATTGCTGCACAATTTCGGGATCTTTCTGAGCTTCTTCTCCCAGTTTTTAATCATGTATTTGTGCGGTTACCTCCTTTTTTTCATCAATAGCCGCTGGCTTGTACCCAAAATATTGAAAGAAAAAGGCTTGTTAATCTACTTGTTAAGCGTTTCGGCTACCGTTGCGCTACTTTATCCCTTGCTGGCACAATTGCTCATTTCGTTACCCATTAATACCGTATTTGGCAGAAGTATATTCGAAGCCAATCCTTTTGAACTGGAAAATGCCTTTGGGGCTTTTGCCATTATGCTCATCAGTTTACCTGTGGTACTGGCCTTGCAATGGGGTAAACAAAATAACATTATCCTTTCTTTAGAAAAAGAGAAATCGCAAAACGAACTCGATTTACTGAAACAGCAGCTCAATCCACATTTCTTTTTCAATACCCTGAATAATCTGTACGCCCTGAGCCTGCAAAAATCGGATAAAACACCCGAAAGCATCTTACAGCTATCGGAACTGATGCGTTACACCATTTATAAAGGAAAAGAAAAAACCGTTAAACTGGCCCAGGAGCTGGATTACATTACGGATTATATCCAGTTGCAGCAAATCAGGTTGCGTAAAACACTCCATTTTGAATTTGAAAAGCAGATTAGCAACGATCAGCTCGAAATTGCCCCGCTTTTATTAATTGTGTTTATTGAAAATGCTTTTAAACATGGTATTGAGCCGGCAGATGGAGAAGCTAGCCTAAAACTATCATTAACCAGCAACGCACAAACCTTAACTTTTTGTGTAGAAAACTCTTTCGATCCTGAAGAGATCAGCTCCGCTTGTGGAATTGGCATAGATAACCTGCGAAAAAGGCTCGAACTGCTTTATCCCGCTAAGCATACTTTGGATATTACCACGATTGGCAATATCTTTAAGGCAGAATTAAAACTCCGATTCGCATGAGTTTACGTTGCTTAATTGTAGATGATGAACCCCTCGCACACGAAATCATTGTGGCCTATGCCAAAGATATTCCGTTTGTAGAAATTGTTGCACATTGCTACCGGGCTACAGAAGCATTGGATTTTTTAAGTAAACAGGAAGTAGATCTGATTTTTCTCGACATCAGAATGCCCAAATTAAACGGACTTGATTTTCTGCGTGCCCTGCAGCACAAGCCACAGGTTATTATTACTTCTGCTTATGAAGAATATGCCTTAGCGAGTTTCGATCTTGCCGTTTGTGATTATCTGTTAAAGCCTTTCAAGTTAGAGCGTTTTTTGATGGCTGTTAACCGCGCTTTAACTTTTCAGCATTTAAAAAAACAATCTGCTTCACCTAT
The DNA here is from genome assembly GCA_965284455.1 of Sphingobacteriaceae bacterium. Lineage (GTDB taxonomy): Bacteria > Bacteroidota > Bacteroidia > Sphingobacteriales > Sphingobacteriaceae > Pedobacter. The sequence goes on along the minus strand of OZ260086.1, from coordinate 515,025 downwards.
CGAAACCATAAACACAGATCAACAACGCAATGGGCAAATTTCGATCAAGGTAGACAAAAAACACGTTTTGTTGCAGTCTGATGAAATACAATATTTAGAAAGTTTGGGCAATTATGTAAAAGTCTGGAAAGATCAACATTATTTGCTCACGGCAAGAACATTGAGTAGTTTTGAAGAGCAGCTACCAGCCAATGATTTCATCCGCATCCATAAATCATTCATCCTGAATAGAAAATATGCCAGTTATCTGGAAAGTAATACGATCGTACTAAAAAATGGCAAAGTGGTTCCCATCGGTAAAAATTATAAAGGCATAATCAAGCAATTGCTTGATATCGAAGATTAAACGTTAACCGATTTTAAGCCAGCCCGTAATGCTCATGCGCTGTTTATGGGTAAGTAAAACCTCATGCGCCAAATCTGAACTTCTAAAGAAAACACTTTTACCATTATTGGGTGTAATATCCTGTTCTTCATTTTGGTGATAAATGCGTAATTCTCCACCATCTTCTATCCTCCAATCGGCGTTCAAATACATAATCATCGAATATTGGCGGCTTCCATTGTTTTGAAACTGATCGATATGTTTTTTGTAAAATGTACCTGGCTCATAAAGCGTATAATGAAACTCATAACCCGTTATTCCAGTATAACAGGTCCGGTTCAAATACACCACAAACTCATCCATCAAATCAAAGAAATCATTTTCATGTTTATTCTGGTGTTTTCTGTCCAACCAGTAAATTACATCGCTCCTGATTAATTTATCCTGATTGATAACAACGCTATTACCAACACCGGCATTTAAAAGTGCTTTATTTTCAAATAGCCTGGTCAGGTTATCTTTGAGGTGGGCTGCCAGCGAAACGTTTAAAAAATTCTCGGCAATTCCTACTTTATCTTCGATAAAACTATCGATAAGGCAATCAAATATTTTTTCCACCAGACTGGTTTAATCTTATAACAACGTGCCTAAGGTGTGTAAGGTAATCTTAATTAATGGTTTAGATCTCGTTTTGAAAATTTATATTTGAAAATTCCAACGCCATTTTATGCAAAACGTTTTCCCCGCACAGTACTCCACCCTATCAGCCGCTGCTTTAAAAGATTATTTAATTAAGGCCTATGATCTCGATCCGGCCACAAGCTGTCGTTTACTGATCAGAAATGTAAGTGATACTTATATTCTGGAAAACGATAAGTCGAAATACATCTTTAAAATTTACCGCGATGCACACCGCAAAAGAAGCGAAATTGAGGCAGAAGTGGAGCTCCTTAATGTACTGAAAGCCAACGGCAACTCGGTATCCTATCCTTTTACAGATTGTGATGGCAAACAAATTCAGCAATTTAATGCAATTGAGGGACTAAGGAATGGTGTCTTATTCTCCTTTGCCGAAGGAATGGTGATCCACGAGCTGGAGAACGAGCAGCTTATCCGGTTAGGTAATGACATGGCCAAACTCCATCAAACTACTTCGGCAATAAAACTTAAAAACCCGCGACCAGTATTTAACTTCGAAACCACTTTATTTGAACCCATAAGGGTTTTGGCGCCACATTTTGAAACCATGCCTGAGGAGTATGATTACCTGAGCCAGGTTGCCGGTAAAGTGGTGAAAAAGTTCGAAACATTCGATACGGCCAATTTTAGCACCGGATATTGTCACTACGACTTCTTCCCTAAAAACTTTCATTTTGATGAAAAGGGAAAGATTACCTTTTTTGATTTCGATTTTGCGGGTCAGGGTTTCCTGATTAACGACCTGATGTCGTTTCTGAACCATTATTTTTTCCACCAGGTGAATCAGCTAACCACCAAAGCGCAGGCGGATAAAGATTTTGAAGTCTTCTTACAAGCTTATCAGCAGGTAAGGCCTTTAAGCAGCGATGAATTGGCTGCCATCCCTTACCTGGGAATTTGTTTTCATATCTTCTTTTTAAAATTCTTTTACGATAATTACGACGACTGGTCGAACATATTTTTAACCCCCAGATATGCAAAACAGCGCGTTGGGTTGATCAAAAAATGGGAAGCGCTTTATTGTAACTTTTAGGCAAGGCTTGCTCAAATTCCGTCAGGCTTATTTATCTTGTATAGTTATTCAAAACCAACAAGATGGACCAGAAAATAATCAACCTGTACGATGCGTACACCCACAGTCAGTTAAGCCGAAAAGATTTCATGAAAAAACTGGCTATTCTTGCTGGTGGTACAGCTTTAGCAGCAACTATTTTGCCGCTGCTCGAAAACAATTATGTGGCTGCTGCCGAATTTACAAATGATGATATCGAAGTTGAAAACATCACCTTTCCGGGTGTTGAGGGAGAAATGAAAGCCGTTTTAGCCAAACCAAAAGGCAAAAAGAAGCTGGGTTGCGTACTGGTAATTCACGAAAACCGGGGTTTAAACCCACACATTATTGATGTAACCAAACGGGTAGCCGCCGAGGGTTTCCTCGCCCTGGGTGTTGATGCGCTTTCGCCATTTGGCGGAACCCCTGCTGATGAAGATAAGGGCCGTGAGCTGATTGGCAAACTGGATGCCGAAAAAAACCTGCAGAACTATTTAAAAGGATTGGATTATTTACGTCACCGCAAAGATGGTAATGGCAAAGTAGGTTGCATGGGCTTTTGCTGGGGAGGCGGCATGGCGAACAAACTGGCTATTAACGATCCGAAGCTGCAAGCTGCTGTGGCTTATTACGGTGCCCAGCCAAATGCGGCCGATGTTTCAAAGATCAAAGCAAGTGTAATGCTCCATTACGGAGGGTTAGATGAACGCATTAATGCCGGCATCCCGGCTTATGAGCAGGCTTTAAAAGACAATAAGATCGATTACAAACTTTACATCTACGATGGCGTAAACCATGCTTTTAACAACAACACCTCACCCACCAGGTATAACGAAGCTGCTGCAAAATTAGCCTGGGGCAGGACAATTGATTTGTTTAAGCAGAAATTAGGTTGATCTCTTTTTAGGTAATCGTCATTTCGATCCGATAGCTATCGGATGAAGCACAGCAAAACCGAGAACCACGAGTGCTCAGCGAAGCTAAATTTATCTCGAAAAGATTTCTCCCCGCCTGTGTGGGCAGGCACTACGATCGAAATGACGATCTAGAATACCAACTGATAAACTGATCCTTTTTCGCCGGCCAAAATGATCTGTTTCCCTTTTTTAGCCTTTTGAACTGCATTAAAACTTTTATCCGAAATGTGTTTCCAATTTTGGCCACCATCAGTAGAGATATCGGTTCCGGAGGTTCCGGTAGCTATTAAAGTTTTTGAATTGATATAAGTTACTGCCGACCGGAAACCCAATACAGGTGTTGCAGGTTTCTGCCAGTTCTTACCCCCATCATTGGTTAACAGCACGTTATTCGAATTTTCTTTATCTTTTAGATAATTACCCCCTACAACTATCCCTGTTTTTTCGTTAAAAAAATCTATTGAAAAGGGTCCTGTGCTATTTTCGCCTTGCAAAATCGGGCATTTAAAAGCCTGCCAATGCTGTCCGTAATCAGGCGAGAAGTAAATATTAGAAACTGTTCCTCCCGTTGCAACCCAGGTTTTGCCACCTGGTAAGGTTTTAATCGTTGTACCGCTAGCGGCAAAACCAGCCTCTCCTTTTGCAAGAGCAAGTTTTAAGTTCGCGGAAACATCCTGCCAGGTTTTGCCTGCATCGGTAGTTTTTAGCAGCGGCATTTTATCGTTAATTGGGTCACCGAAAATAATGCCTTTATTCTTGTCCCAAAATCCTAAACCATCCAGGAATATAGCCGAATCTACGTTTTTATAGTTTTCGGTCCATGTTTCGCCACCGTCAACTGTTTTTAAAATATAGGCTGGCGATGCGATCCCAACAATAATTGCTTGCCGGTCATCAAAAGCTTCGATATCCCTAAAATCGATCTTTTCGTATCCTTTAGGTTTTAACCATTTCCAGGTTACACCGCCGTCAGTAGTTTTACCCACCGAGCCATTGCTTCCGCTTACCCAGATTACCTGATCTGAAACCACACTCAAACCTCGCAAGCTGGTTTTGGCACTTTCATTCAAAGGTTTTACCGAATACGATTGTGCCGCGCAAAAAAAAGGTGCCATTAACAGGCACCATAGTAATTTTTTCATGTATAAAATTTTATTTAACCCTTCTAAAAGTTTCCGATCTACCTAAAAGTGAAATACCTACGTAGCCCCTAACGTTCAGCACATCAGTACTTTTTAAACTTAGGTTACAGCTGTATGTTTTACCGCTTTTCGGGTCGTAGATTGTACCATCGGTCCATTTGCTACCATCGTAAACAAAATCTTTTAAGATTTCGAGGTTTAACAAGGCACGTTTCTTAAGGTTTTCATCAGGATTCTTACTATCTAATTTGGGTTTACCGTTTAGATTGGGTTCTTTCATCCAGGCTAACTTTCCGTAGTATTTATCGCCTTTTTTATAAATCTCTATCTGCCCTTCACCTGATGGATTAAGCCATTTGCCAATAATTGCATCTTTGTTTTGCGCGAAAGCAGAAAATGAAACCGCCAAAAACAGCAGCATTAAAAATGGAAACTTTCTCATATTTTTTCTAGTTAGTTTTTAAAGATAATAATTTGACCTTATAGGAAACACTAAATAAAGCGAAAAAGTATAAGAAAGTTTTATTACCCTTAAAATTTACTTAGAAACGATGGGCAGATACTTTTGGCGGTAAGCATAAAACAAGAAAACATTAAAAATGAGCATTACGCCAACCATAGGTAAATCTTTTGGCCCTAGAAATGCGTGGTACAGGAAAATATTCAGCGTAACCGGAAAAATAATTATCGCGGCCAGGGGTGCTGTTCTTCCGATAAGCAACAATAAGCCACCTACCAATTCGGTAACTTTAAGTAGCGGAAACAGGTATACTGATGCCATAAGACCGCTCATAAAGGTAGTTTGTGCTGGTGTCATTTCCGGTGCCTTTGGCATTATATGAAGAAAATAACTTACCGAAGCAAATAAATACATAGCGGCTAAAAGCACGCGTACAACAATAACTGCAATTTTCATATCATAAGTTTTTAGGTGACTATTTATTTTTGCCACAGTGGCATATTATATTTTTTAAAGGCACGGAAGACACAGAAATACTCCGTGTTAATCTGTGCATCCGTGGCAATTTTATCAGGCTTATTTCTTACCGTAATCGTGATTAACCATCCACTGGATTCCGAACTTATCGTTTGCCATCCCGAAAAGTGCACCCCAGAACATTTTTTGTAGTTCCATGGTTACAGTACCACCAGCTGATAGGCCATTAAAAAGCTGATGCGCCTCTTCTTCAGTAGCTGCATCAACAGAAATTGAAATCCCTGTACCAAAGGTAGATGCCGGAGTCGGATCGGTAATATCAGTACCCATCAGTACATTACCACCAATTGGCAAGGCTATATGCATTATTTTTTCCTGATCGCCCACAGCCATCCCTTCACATCCCGGCGAATCTTTAAAGCGCTGTAGCACTGCAAACTCCCCACCGAAAACAGATTTGTAAAAGTTAAATGCTTCTTCGGTATTACCGTTAAAATTTAAATAAGTGTTAATTGATGCCATTGTTTTGTTGTTTTTAGTTCCCTTTCGGGAAGATTAATTATGATTTGGTTTATTGATTAATGTTATCCAGTTATTCACCAGTTGCTCAAGCGCCGGCCTTTTTGCACTTATGTCATCCATGCCATAAAATCTGGCTTCGCGCCGGTCTTTCCAACTGCCAAGCAAGAGTGAGGCATCTTCGATCATGTTACCATCGTAAAAAATAAAGATAATTTGCACGTAACCTCTGGCTCTTAAGTTAAAAGCTGCAAAATCTTTAAGGTAATAAAAACTTGGTGAATTCCACTTTACCCTTTCCATTATTAATGGATTTGCGTGCGCAATAATTGCCCTCAATTGCTCCACTTCCTGTTTATAGGGATGACTTAATTGAAGCATGTATTCATCTACTTCGGCTTTGCCAGAAATTAGATTCTTTTTTATTGCCATAACTTTATGTTTTATCCAGCCTCAAGCTTCTTTAGCGTAATATCCATCCAGGGCATCCAGCATTTACCATCAAAACGTTCCCACAACCCTTCAATAGTATGGGTTTTAAAATTACCTTTAAATCTTTCATTATCTCCGAATATTAGAATAATGTCGTCGATTATCTTCAGCGTAGCAATCGAAATAGTCCCATCATTACCAAAAGACTGCGACCTGAAAACGTCTTCCATATCATCGTAATGTGTAATTTCCAGCGACCTGATTTCCTTTTCATTAAACCTTATATCAACCCGGTGTGTTAAAAAGAAACCACCATCAATCCATTCGTAACAATCGGTACCACTAATTACATCACCCGTTTTTGTACGCCCCTCTGTTTGCCATTTACCAATATATGGATTTAATAGATCAAGCTTTTGATTTCTCATAAATTTAGTTAAAATCGGCAGTCTCTAATTTACTATAAATATTTTTTAACTGCTGCGTATGCCGTTGTGTATGATAAATAATAAAATAAACGGCTTCCAGGCGGGTTAAAAATCCATAAACAGGCAGCTCGAATGCTGTACAGGTTTTAGTGAGATCTAGTGTAGCAATCACATCAGCAACATTGTTTCGAATCTGCTTCAATTTCACCAGTAATTCTGTCCGGTCGTAATCCTTATTTTTTGGATAAATAAATTCCGGCGAATCAAATTTGGTATTGAAATTCAAAAAATCAGCCTTTATTCTTTCTACCATAATATCGGCCGGCTTATTGGTTTCTGTGGTTGGCCCGTTAATCACCTCAACAAAACCACCATTAGCCATAATCAGGTGCTGGGCTAATTGCCCCGCCGTCCAGCTGCCGGGAAAAGGCACTTCGTTAACCTGCTGTGCATTAAAGCCTGAAAGCAGATTTTCCAATGCCGATAAAGTACCATCGGCTTCTTTAATTACTTTTTCCATAGTTTACATGTAATTCATTCCCGGATAATTGAGCAGCCTGCGCCATAGTGCAATTTGCCCGATGCAGTTGGCTTCACGGTAGGTATTAAAACTGATCATTTCATAAAGCGTCATTTCCATGCCTGGCATTTCTAATTGCTCATCGAGTTTTTCATCTGTAGCCTGGGTAAGTGCATCCTGTAATAAAGGCGAAATCTGTGCCCAGTCTGCTTTAAAATCTGCCAAAGAAGGATAAACTGCATCATCAACAATCCCTTTATGATTGGCAAAAAGGGCTCCCGTTGCTGATTTAAGCTCGATACCAAACGATTTGGCCAGAAAATACCTGCCATCTACTATACTACCGGTTATCCATGCAATATGGTTCGCTTTAGTATCCAATCTTTTTTGGGCATCTTTTTCATCAATATCCGCTAAAGCCCTTAATAAAAAATCGGTATGCATTTCGTACAGCACCATAATACCGTACATCCTGTTGCTAATTGGTTTTGTTTTCATGTTATTGTTATTAGGTTGACTATGAATATAAAGTTAGGGCTTTATTTAACCACCTACCCTTGCCGTAAAAGTCAATATTGAGGGGCATTTCAGACATTTTTTTTATATCTTGTACGCAGAACCTAAATTTAACCAAATGATACAAGTTGGTGTATTAATGCCCAAAAATTTCAGATTATTGAGCGTAGCAGCCATTTTAGACGTTTTTGATACTGTGAATGGCTTTTACAGAAAAGATAATCTTGAAACGCCTTTTGCCATTAGTTTAGTTACACTGGATGACAAACATTACAATTTTAGCGAGCATCCGTCTATTTCGACAGAACAGGTATCCTTACTCGATCTGATTTTGATCCCATCTTTTTCTACCAACGACATGGCTGCCAGCCTTGCAGAAAATAAGCATTACCTGCCCTGGCTAAACGAGCAACACCATTCAGGGGCTGAAATTGCTACATTTTGTACTGGTGCATTTTTGCTTGCAGCATCAGGACTACTAAACGGCAAAGCAGCCACTACACACATTGATGCCAGTGCTGCATTTGCTACAGCATTTCCGCTGGTGCATTTAAAGGCCGATAAAACGGTAACCCAGGATGGCAAACTGTTTACCAGCGGCGGCGCAACCTCTACTTTCCACCTGTTGCTACACCTTTTACAAATACATTGCGGAAAAGAAATGGCCATTAAAGTGGCGAAGATTTTTGCCATCGATATGGACCGTGTAAATCAATTGTATTTCAGCACCTTCCAGCCTATCAGGCACCATAACGATGACATTGTAGCCTCTGCACAGGAAAAAATAGAAAACAATTACCAGGATGTAGCCACCATCGAAGAGATGATTAAAGATATTCCATCGAGCAGGAGGAACATTGTGCGCCGCTTTAAACAGGTAATTGGCATTACCCCTATTGAGTACCTGCAGCAAACACGTATCGAAGCCGCCAAAAAGCTGCTGGAGCAAACGGCACAGCAAATGACCGAGGTAATTTATAACTCTGGCTACAACGATCCTAAAGCTTTTAGAAAAGTATTTAGAAAATCGGTTGGTATGACCCCTACCCAATACCGCGACAAATTTCAGGCGAGGTAAGTGTGGCAGATCATTAGATTTGTCAGGCTTGCCCCCTCAAAACATTAACGAAATCAAAATTTGCTTTGCAATAATGATCCGGTTATTTTATTGCTTAGAAAAAGCCTGCTGGTATTTCAATGGCGATTTTCCGGTTATTTCCCTGAAATATTTATGAAAACTCGTAAAGTTGTAAAAGCCACAATCATAGCAGATTTCCTTCACCGTTAAATCGTTCTCGATAAGCAATTTGCAGGCTTGCCCAACCCTGATTTCGTTAAGGAACTGGGTGTAGGTTTTTCGGCTTTTGGTTTTAAAGAACTTGCAAAAAGAGTTTGGACTAATCTTAGCTACTGCTGCAATTTCCTTCAGTTCGATTTTCTTTTTGTAGTTGCTGATGGTATAATTATAAATAGACTGGATGCGGTCTTTTTCGTTCTCCAGAAAGTTAGGCTTAAAGCCAAGTGAAACCAATATGTTTTTTTCACTGCAATTGGCAATTACCGTTAATACCTCCAGTAACCTGATAATCCTCATGGTGCCCGTGGCTTCGATTATCTGGGGCATTAAAACTGCAATTTTCTCTTTGGCAGCCCCTTCTAATTTAATCCCCTGCTTTGCCTGGGTAAAAATTCTTTTTATTTCCTGGTTCTCGGGCAGGTTAAGAAAGTCCTTACCTAAAAATTCTTCCTTAAAATGTACGGCGTAAACATCAACCGGCTCCCCATCGATTGTTTCAAAAAACTCCGGATCAAAGCGCCAGTAATGCGGCAAATTACTTCCGAGCAAAACAACATCGCCATCATTAAAATTTTTAATGCTATCGCCAATAAATTGTGTCCCCCGCCCTTTTTTGATATAAATTAACTCTAAGGCAGAATGGTAATGCCACAGATTGTTTACATCTGGCATAATATCCCTTCGGGCACTAAAAGAATCTACCGAATTAGTAGATACATTAAGTAAATGCGGTTTCATACAATCTTAAAAAATCAATCTAATATGCAGTAATATTTCGCAATGTATAAAATTAAGACAATATCATTTAATAATTGGATGATAAAGTTAAATTTTTATTAGCGCTTAAGGGCTTAATTTGTAAAGTTTCAACTAAACAAACATACGTATGAAGGTGGGATTATTTATTACTTGTTATATAGACCAGCTGTACCACAAAGTTGCCATTACTACCTTAAAACTGTTGGAAAAACAAGGCATAACTGTCCATTTCCTATTAAACAAATTTGTTGTGGCCAACCTTTCGCCAATCCGGGTTATAGCCATTTAATTTCCCGGGACAACTAGCTTATGTAAATAATCTTTATTTTAGAGCAAACCCATAACCAATATAAAAACCAAATATGAGCCACAGTACATCAACGAATTTCACAACATCCGATACGCAAAAGAGCAGTAAAGGATATCTTTTCCCCTTAATTTTAGTTACCAGCCTGTTCTTTTTCTGGGGCTTTGTTCACAACCTCGATCCGGTATTGATTCCGCACCTGCGCAAAGCTTTTCAGCTCAGCGTTTTCGAATCTACATTAGTCGATTCGTCGGTTTTTATTGCCTATTTTTTACTGGCATTACCAGCCGGCTATATTATGCGCAAATACGGCTATAAAAGTGGTATTATTGTGGGACTGATATTATTTGCAGTTGGTTGCTTATTGTTTATACCGGCTGCCAATACCGCCAAATACATCTTTTTCCTGGGTGCACTTTTCATTATCGCCTGTGGATTAACCTTTTTAGAAACTGCAGCAAACCCTTATGTAACGGTATTGGGTCCGCCGGAAACAGCTACACAGCGTTTAAATTTCTCGCAATCGTTTAATGGTTTGGCCGCATTTTTAGGTCCGATTGTAGGTGGTAAACTTATTTTTACCGAATCTACCTATACCGATGAGCAATTGGCCAAAATGTTGCCAGCAGCCAAGCAAGCTTATGTACTACAGGAAGCCTCGACTGTAAAAGCGCCCTATTTAATTTTAGGCATCCTGATTATTGTGGTGGCCATTCTATTTATTTTCACCAAACTCCCTGATATTAAAGAAGAAGCGCATGCTGACGAAAAAAGCACTTTTGGCCACGTACTGGGTCACAGTCATTTGCGTTGGGCCATTATTGGGCAGTTTTTTTATGTAGGCGCCCAGGTTTGTGTAATGAGTATGTTTATCAGTTTCATTACCTCATCGGCTGGCATTACGCTGGCAAAAGCATCATTGTATACAAGTGCTGCAGGCCTTGCATTTTTGGCGGGTAGATTCATAGGCACATTTTTCATGAAATTTGTGGCCCCACATAAACTGTTAATGCTTTATGCTTTAATCAGTGCTGTATTAACCCTGGTATCTATTTTTGCCACAGGCATGCTTACCGTTTACGCCTTAATTGGAGTTGCATTTTTTATGTCGATTATGTTTCCAACCATATTTTCATTGGGTATTGCCGGTTTAGGCAAAGATACCAAACTGGGTTCTTCACTTATTGTAATGTCGATTGTGGGTGGTGCATTTCTACCTCCGGTATTGGGATTAATTTCTGATGCAACACACAATATCCAATACGGCTACATTGTACCTTTTGTATGCTTTTTAGTGGTATTTTATTTCGGTTGGAAAGGATGGAAACCCAATCATGTTGAAAAAGAAGTGACTTTAGCAGCTTAATCAGATTAAAAAAATAACAAATACTATTTATAGATGAAAAAATTAGTCATCAAAATTAACCATGCCGATAACGTTTTGGTTGCCTTGCAGGATTTACCACAAGGCACCACAATAGCACATGAAGGAAATACTTACGCTACGCAGGAAGAAATTCCGGCAAAGCATAAGTTTTTTATGCAGGATATGCAGGCGGGTGATGAAGTTATGATGTATGGTGTTTTGGTTGGCAAAGTGCAGTTCGACGTTAAAGCCGGCATGCGCATGAATGTGGAAAATACCAAACATGCAGCCGAGCCATTTGCTTATCGCGATGTAGACTATAAATGGGAAGCACCCGATGTGCAAAAATATGCCGACCGCAAATTTTATGGTTACCACCGCAAAAACGGTACTGTAGGTACTGCCAATTACTGGTTGTTTATCCCAACGGTATTTTGCGAAAACCGCAATTTAGATATCATCCGCGAATCGCTGTACAGTGAGCTGGGCTATGCTGTGGGCGATAAATACAAATCGTATACGCATAAGCTGGTTCAGGCTTTCGAAAATGGAGAAGATATCCACAATATCAGCCTCGAACCTAAAGCTGACCGCAAAACCCGCACCTTTAAAAATGTAGATGGCATTAAATTTCTGACCCATAACGGAGGCTGTGGAGGCACCAGGCAAGATTCGGATACTTTAAGCAAACTATTGGCGGCTTATGCCAATCACCCCAATGTTGCCGGTATTACTCTTTTAAGTTTAGGTTGTCAGCATTTACAGGTAGCCGATTTTAAACGCGATCTGCTTGCGCTTGATCCGGAGTTTGATAAACCATTGTTGATTTTTGAGCAACAGAAAACACAAAGTGAAGAACAGCTGATTCAGGATGCGATCAGAAACACCTTCGAAGGGTTGATGTTCATTAATAAACACGAACGCGAGGCCGCACCTTTAAATAAATTGTGCGTAGGCGTAAAATGTGGCGGCAGCGACGGTTTCAGCGGCATTTCGGCAAACCCTGCAGTGGGTTACTGCGCCGATTTACTGGTAGCACTTGGTGCCAAAGTGTTGCTGGCCGAATTTCCGGAATTATGTGGTGTAGAACAGGAAATGATCGACAGATCGGTAGACCGTGCAACTGCCGAAAAGTTTATCCGTTTAATGACAGAATACGATGACCTTGCGCATAAGGTAGGCTCGGGTTTTTACATGAACCCTTCGCCGGGCAATATTAAAGATGGATTGATTACCGATGCCATTAAATCAGCCGGTGCTGCACGCAAGGCTGGTGCTTCGCCGGTGGTAGACGTACTCGATTATACTGAGCCGGCAACAAAACCAGGCTTGAGTTTGGTATGTACTCCCGGTAACGATGTTGAAGCCACCACAGGTAAGGCTGCAGCGGGTGCCACACTGATTTTATTTACCACAGGATTGGGTACCCCAACGGGTAATCCGGTTTGTCCAACCATTAAAGTAGCCACCAACGCCGTTTTGGCAAAACGCATGAGCGATATTATCGACATTGATACCGGACCGGTTATCAGTGGCGAAAAAACCATTAACGAAATGGGCGAAGACATTTTGGAATATTGTATTAAAGTAGCAAGCGGTGACGAAATACCAAAAGCTGTACAACTTAACCAGGATGATTTTATTCCATGGAAAAGAGGAGTTAGCTTATAATAATGGAAGATGGATGAGGTAAGATGGAAGACGTATAATGGGAGATGGATGATTTGGGAGCTAAGCATTTCATAAATAAATCGTCATTGCCGTGCAGGCGGGTTCTTAAAGCTTATTGCATGATCACACCGATTTCATTCGGAACAATGAAATAGCTTTAAACTTACACACCATCTGTCCTATTTTAAAACAACAAATAAAAATATTCCGAATATGGATTTAAATTTAAAAGAGAAAATAATCCTGGTTAGTGGTGGTGCAAAAGGCATTGGCGCAGCAATTGTTAAAGCTTTGGCAATCGAAAACGCCTTTCCAATCATTATTGGCCGTAACGAAGCCGATAACCAGCGCATGTTGCAGGAAATTAAAGACCTGGGACTGCATGGCGATTATTTTACTGCCGAACTAACTTCGCCTGAGGGCTGCAAAAACATTATAGATGCCATATTAGCCAAATACAACCGCATTGATGGTTTGGTTAACAATGCCGGAGTTAATGATGGCGTAGGCCTCGAAAACGGCACTTACGATGCTTTTATGGAATCGTTACACAAAAACGTAGTACATTATTATTTATTGGCTCAGCATGTTTTGCCTGAGCTTAAGAAGAACAAAGGTGCTATTTTAAACATCGGCAGCAAAACCGCGAAACCGGCCAGGGTGGCACATCAGGTTATGCCGCTGCTAATGGCGCACGTAATGCACTAACCCGCGAGTGGGCGGTTGAGTTATTGCAATACGGCATCCGCGTTAATGCCATTATTGTGGCTGAAGCCTGGACTCCGCTCTATCAAAAATGGATCGGCTCATTCGATCAGCCGGAAGAAAAACTGAAAAGCATTACCGATAAAATCCCTTTTGAGAACCGGATGACCACCGTGGAGGAGATCGCCAATACAGCTGTGTTTTTACTGTCAGATAAATCGAGTCATACTACAGGTCAGCTTATTCATGTTGATGGTGGCTATGTGCATTTAGACCGGGCATTGTTGTAACAAGATATTATTGCCCTATCACAATAGAAAGGATTATCTGAACAAAGGGGTAATCCTTTTTATTTTTTTGCAAAACGCATCAATCCTGGCCACCTGAAAGATTAAGTTAAACAGGTCTTTTTTACTATAGCAGCCCATTTTTATGGCTTTTCAATGATTTGGTGCTGCGCATGGCGGGAAGCTTTCATGACCCTCATGATTTGGCGCTGCACACGGCAGGAAGCTTTCCTTTAAATTTTACTCAAAATAGCTTTAGTGTTCTGATTTGGGACTAAACTAAAAAGCATTGACGATGAAATCTGTGAGTTCTTTGTCTCCGTGGCTAAATATTATCCCTCCATAAGCTATTGGTAAATATTGAATTTTGACCCTTTTTAAAGTAGATAAAAGTCCTTTGATTAGGCTCAGGATGACACATGAATGAGCAAATCCATAAAAAACAAAGTGCCACCTTTCGGCGGCACTTTATCAAAGTAGAAACTAAATCTTAATTAAGCTTAACTTTCTGTTTCTACGATATATTTGTTTTCGAGCGTACCATCACTATACAGCTTTAAAATTGCATAACCGGGAGGCGTTTCCTGGTAATAATAAGGCTGAGCAGAACGTTTATCGCCTTTACCCCACCAAAAACCACTCATTGCGCCGTTACAATAATACTCTACACCATTGTACCAGGCCCTGTCCAGTAAATGCTGGTGACCACTGAGACAAACCTTCACCTTATCTTTATGCTTATAAAAAAGCTGTTTTAATTCTTTATGGTCGCCGTGCTGGCCTCCCTCCCAAGTCCCGGTTACCGTAAGGATGGGATAATGCGACATGAGCAATACCGGTGTATTTGCCGGTAATTTCTCTAATTCAGTTTCCAGCCACTTGTATTGTTCGGGATCTAATGCGGTATTTTTATTGTTCCCATCCAAAATGATAAAATGCCATCCATTTTTACTGAAACTATAATAGCGGTTAGGAATTTTGAGCCTTTTTACCACGTAATCTTTACCATACATTTCATCCTCTTTTGAGGGAGCTGCCCACCAGATATCGTGGTTACCAATACAGCTGTGCAGTTCGTAGCCTTCAAGCTGTTTGATGCATTTATCCCAGATTCCCCATTGCTCTACTACACTTTCACGTTTGATATCGTTATAATCGGCTGCATGGATGCTATCGCCTCCGTTGAGAAAAAAATCTACCTTAAGGGCTTTAATCTTTTGCAAACATTTCTCAAACCTTGCCGGGGCATTATCGCCCTGGCGGATGTGTACATCGGTGATATGGGCTACGGTTAATACCAGTTTTTTCTTTTTATCCTTTTCGGTTGGTGCCGATGCCACCGCATTTAAATCGCCAAGGGCCAATGCAGCGGTAGCCAGTGGAAGTGCTTTTAATAAACTTCTTCTTTTCATGTTCATTTGTGTTGTGTTAAAGAGACCGTCATTTCGACCTTGAGAAAATCGTCATTTCGATCGGACCCGATAGCCATCGGGTGTAGAAATCTGTCTAGATAGATTTCTACGGTCGAAATGACGAATATGCTTAACGGAGAAATCTAATAATAGATCTCTCCGCTGCGCTTCAGTCGAGATGACGGTTTCTTATTTATACTATTGCCAACCAGTTGGTTGTTTAAGTTGCGGGTTAAGTAAAATCTGTTGCATCGGTATCGGGTAATAATAATACTTCGGCTCGATAAATGATCTAGGGCTGGTTTGGTTTTCGGGGAACATAATGAAGCCCGAGGTACCATTGCTCAGATAAAAACTATTATCGCTTAAATAATATTTTACCAGCTTAGCTTTAACATCAGCAGGTAAACCATCAAGCGGTGCTTCCTGACCTGCAGCCTGCAAAATGGCAACATCTTCTACCCCATCGCCGGTAACATCATAAGCACCCAGTTTTGCCACATACATACCCTGGGTAGGTCTTTCTAACAATTTACCAGCTTTCCAACGCAATAAATCGGCAAACCTGAAACCTTCGCAGGCGAGCTCAACATTGCGCTCCCGGCGGATTTCTAAAAGCACTCCTTTGTTAATACCATTAACCGAAGGATACATGGCTGCCAAAACATTATCGGGACTTGCATTTGCGGTAACCATATTCAATGCTGCCACACCAGCACGGTTGCGCAGCACATTAATGGTCAGGTCTATATCGGTTTGGCTTAGGGTACCCAGTTCTGCATTGGCTTCGGCATTAATCAACAATACCTCGGCATAACGCAATATTGGCAAATCGGTAAATTCGGTATATACCTTGCTGGTAGGATCGATAGCGTAGAACTTAATTTGAGGATAACCGCCAAACGTTGGACGGGTTTTATTAGGCACTCCTCCCAAAGTAGTCGAAAATCCCGGAGGTGCAACCGTTACGGCCATCCTTGCATCGCGGTTTTTGAAGATTTCGGTGTAAGGCTTCTTGTCCCAATCGGTTGTTGAGGTAAAAGCCGTTCCATCTGTCATTAAATAGGTATCGATTAAACTTTTGCTTAACGACCATTGCCAGTCGAACACATAATGTGTACTGTTAGAGCGGTTTAAAGCCCGGTTGTAATCATCGTAAAAAATGATTTCTTTAACACCGCTTAAATCTTCGCTGGTAAACAGTTTCTGGTAATCTTCTCCTTTTTTACCGGTATTGTAAATGCTGAAACCGCCATCGGTCATTACCGATTTAGAAGCAGATGCAGCCCTTTGCAAAAAGGTATTGGCCGAACTTTGCAAGCCCAGTTCATCGTGGTATTTTCTAAAAGTACCTTCGTACAAACAAAACCTCGATAAAACCGTTAGTGCTGCCCATTTGGTTACACGGGTATTGGTTCCGGTTGGCAGTACGTTGGCTGCAGCATATTCCAGGTCGGCAAGCACCGAATCGGCCACCAGCGTTCGTGGGTCTTTGGCTTTGTAAAGCTGCGTTTCATCATTGGTACCCAAAACCGTATTATAATAAGGTACATCGCCGTATCTGCGGATCATGTTGTAATAAAATATCGCCCTGTAAAAACGGGCAATACCAACATAGTGCTTAATGGCAGCTGCATCGCCTTTTACATTCTGAAGATTGTTTAGCATGTAATTGATGGTGCGCAGGTTGCCCCAGCTCCAGCCGCCAACGTTAGCAGGTGTAATTTTGCCCCTCAGCATGTTATCCATTTCATGCCCGCCCAGGTAAACCGATATATTGTCTGAAAAAAGATCTTCGGTACCGGCGCCAAACATGCCATAAAAACCATTGCTATAGGTTTCTAAATCAGCTGTTGTTTTAAAAAACTCATTCGGGGTAATGGTGGTTTCCGGAATCCGGTCTAAAAAATCCTTCTTACATCCGGCCAAAGAGCCAATGGTGAGGATAACCACTAATATATTGATGTAATATTTTGTTTTCATCTGTTTAGTATTAGAAATTAAAGTTCAGACCAAATGAATAAGTACGTTGAAACGGATAGATACTTCCACCCAGGCCTTCCGGATCTAGTTTCACTTTCAGGTTAGAATGTTCGAATAAATTTTCGCCACTTACATAAAAGTGTACATTTTCGATCTTCGCACGTTTTAACCAGCTTTTAGGTAAAGTATAACCCAGGGTGATATTTTTAACCCGCATGTACGAAGCATCTTGCAGGTATCTGGTATTCGGAATACCCAATTCCTCTCCGGTATCTTCAGCAGCATAAGCTTTTATCCTTGGGAAATAAGCATTTGGGGTTTCAGGGCTCCAGTGATCAAGGTTTTGCACGGTAACGTTGGTCCAGGGTTGTGCATAAATACCCCAGAAATAAATGTTGCTACCATCGGCATACCAATCTCTTTTGGCTACCCCCTGAATGTACACGCGTAAATCGAAGCCTTTCCATGCACCAGATAAATCGATACTGTAAGGAAGACGGTTTCTGTTGTTACCCAGTTTGTAGTAATCGCCAGAGTTATCAACCGTTTTATTACCAAAATCGATTTTACCATCGTTGTTGCGGTCTTTAAATTTAATATCGCCCACAAAATATTGATAACGCTGATCATCTGTACCTACCGCAGTTTGGTTAGCATGGTTTTTCAGCTCATCGGCATTCTGGAAAAAGCCTTCGGCCTCCAAGCCCCATATTTCGCCTAACTCCATGCCCTCGTAATAGTTGCTTAGCAGTTTATTTGGATTATCGAAACGGGTAATGTAAGTTCTGCTATCACTTAAGGCAAGCACTACATTGTAACTAAATGGCGAACCGCCTAAAGTAGCCTGATCTTTCCAGCCCAGTTTTAACTCCCAGCCCTTGGTTTTTAAATCGGCAGCATTGGTAGTTGGCTCTCTGGTACCAAAAACTCCGGGGAGCGGTTTACCGGGTACGAGCATGTTTTTAGTAAAACGGGTGTAACGGTCAAAATTTACCTCCAGCCTGTTTTTGAAGAAAGCCGCATCGATACCCAGGTTTACAGATGATACTTTTTCCCAGGTAAAGTTGCTTGAGATAGCTGCCGGCGGACTAACATAAGTTGGTTGTGCGCCGCCCAAAATCTGCGAGGTTTTACCACTGCTTAATTTCGACAGGTAATCGTACTCCCCAACCGCAGCCTGATTGCCCAGTACGCCGTAAGATCCTCTGATTTTAAACATATCCATCGATAAAAGATTTTTTACGGGGGCAAAAAACTTTTCATCAGACAGTAACCAACCTGCCGAGCCTGAAGGAACAAAAACCCATCTTTTACCTGGGGCAAAGCGCGATGAGCCATCGTAACGGCCATTTAACTCTAACAGGTAACGTTCTTTAAAATTATAATTGACGCGATAAAAAAGTCCTTGTACCGCCCATTCAGAAATGCTTTCACTTACTGTTTGATCGCCGGTAGCCAGGTTGATAGATGGCAGGCTATTGGAAATTAACAGTTTACGCGAAGCCGTAAAAGTATTGTTGCGCAATTCCTCCTGATTGTAACCTACCAAACCCGATACAAAATGATTACCTAACTTTTTGTGTGCTTCGGTGTACAGGTTAATAATATTGTATTTAGTATTTCCGTGCTGATCGGCTGCCGAAGTAGAAGTAGATAAAGGCGGCGATAAGTTAGGCCCGGTTTTATAAGCCACCGGAATTTCGTACGATTTGTTCAGGTTGTTTACGCGCCTTAAAGTTGCATCCCCTTTTAAACTCCAGATATTTTTAACCAGCGAAGCATCGAAAGAGAAAGTGGTTTGCACGGTGTTCGAACTTAAAGTTTTCCGGCCGCCTTCCTGCACGGCACCTAATAAAGATGCACCCGCCGAAGTCCACGAGCCATCCGGATTGCGGGGAATATCGGTTACATTGGTTCGGTTGATGTTCCAGAAATAGTTTCCATCGATAAAAGTAGGGGCCTCATAAAAGGTAGAGGTTAACATGGTATTGTTAGAAAGGGTAAGCCATTTGGTTACATTCAAATCAACCTTTCCACGTAGGTTATAGATATTGTTGTTTTCATCAGCATTCTTGATCATCCCCTTCTGTTTATAATAATTTGCAGAAAGGTAATAGCTCACCTGCTCGGCCCTTTTGGATATATTTACGCCCACATTGTAAGTTGGTGCCGACTGGTTGTAAGCTTCCCTAAGCCAATCTGTCGATCCGATATAAAACCATTTGTTTGGATCGGTTGGATCGGTAATTACATCTGGCAATGAAGGATCTAAAGAACGTAACCTGGCTGCCTCTACCAATGCAGCGCTATAGGCTGGATTGTACAAAGGAAAGGCCGCTTCGTTTTTAGCTTTCAATACCTGGTAGGGATCGGTAACCACTTCTGGCAATTTACCCACCGTACGGTAGGCAGTATAACCATTTACCCCAACATTTAATTTGCTGCTTTTTGCTGTGCGGGTAACAATTAAAACAACCCCAAACGGAGCCCTCGCACCATAAATGGCCGATGAAGCTGCATCTTTCAGTACCGATACACTTTCTATATCGGCAGGGTTAAGTGTTAACAAATCGGAGCTGCTGAAAGGTACGTTATCTACCAATATTAAAGGTGCACCGCCATTAATAGAGGTAAATCCCCTGATATTAAACTCGGGTGCAGTATTGGGCCTGCCATTGGCAATAGAAATATTTAAATTCGGAATTAAACCCTGTAAGCCCTGCCCAACATTGGCAATTGGCCTGTTTTCTAATTGTTTGGCACTTATTGCATCAACCGCACCTGTTAAATTGGCGCGTTTCTGCGTTCCGTAACCTACTACCACTACATCTTCCAGATCGGCCATGTCGGGTTGCAGCGAAATGGTTAAACTTCCGCTTTTATTTACCGGTACCTCCTGCGTTTTGTAACCCAGGTACGATACCACTAAAACTGCACTCTCTCCGGCTATGGTAAATTTAAAGTTTCCGTTATCGTCGGTCTTATGAAAAATTTTGGTTCCCTTAATCACTATGGAGGTGTTGGGCATGGCGCCCCCCTTTTCGTCGACCACTTTACCGCTCACCTCGATGTTTTTAAACAGATTCAGTAACTTTTCGAATACCGAAATTTCGACTGCTTTGATAATCACTGTTTTCTCATCAATGGCATAAGTTAATGGTTTGCCTGCCAGGCATTTTTTCAATACCTCATCTAAAGGCGCATTTTTAAAAGCGGCATTTATGGTTTGGTTGGTTTGTAATTTATCGGCTTCCCACAGTACATTATAGCCGGTTTGTTTTCTAATTTCTTTGAAAACCTGCTTAATGGTAATGTGTTTATTGACTAGAGAAAGACTCTGGGCATTGCTTGTTGCAGCACTTGCCTGTAGTAAAGCAGTTACCATTAAAACTATAAGGAGTTTCATCACTAGCAAAAATTTGGTCATGCAGGAGCTATACCTGCAAAAATTATTAGCAGAATTTATATACATTTGTTTGTTTGTTTTGGTTTCTATTATTCTATCGCATAGTTTATTTTGAACTGATCCAAACATTAGCCGGTTATGCCGGTTCTGGGTCAGTAATGTTGGTAGCATTGCTGACTTTTTTTTGGATTGCAGTTTTAAGGTTTATTTCATTACTACAATCCTCCTTCCTTCAATTTTAAAATGAACAGATCCTGTTAATTCTAACTTTTTAAGCACCTGCGATACATTCCCAAACCTGGAAACGGTACCGCTAAAATCTTTTGTCAATAAACTTTTATCCTTAAACACTACCTCTACATCATACCATCTGGCTACTTTGTGCATAATACTTTCGAGGTCTTCATCATCAAACATAAAAAGGCCTTCTTTCCAGGCCAGCGCCTCTTCGGTATCGACCTCGTTTACTTTAACCGACGATCCTTTTAACACCGACTGTTCGCCCGGTTTCAAAACTTTGGCCAGTACAGCTAAATTTCCCAATCCGGCCACAGGTGTAACCCTTACCGATCCTTCAACAAGAGTAGTTTTGGTATTATCTTCATTATCGTAACTGTTGATATTAAAGTGGGTACCCAAAACTTCTACCAGCTGCCTTTCGGTTTTTACGTTAAATGGAAGCCTTTGCCCCTTAACCGTTTTCTTGGCCACTTCAAAATAGGCCTCACCGGTAAGCTGTACCTCGCGATCTGTATTGGCAAAAGATGTTGGATATTTTAAAGATGAAGCAGCATTTAACCATACTTTGGTACCATCGGGCAGATTGATCTGGTACTGGCCACCTTTTGGTGTTTCGATGGTATTAAATTGCTGTTTCCCTACAACAAATTTAGCTGCGGCATTTTTAGCGGTGTAAACCAATTCGCCCTTAGCTGTTTTGGTAATGCTTACGCCTTGCTGTTCGGCTATTTTACCGTTCTGTGTATCATCAAGCGAAATTTTAGTGCCATTGGCCAGTGTAAGAAAAGCTTTATTGCCACCGGGTTTAATGTCGTTTTTGGCTAAAGGCTCAACACTTTGCATTTCGGCTTGGCTGGCATTTTTAAATTGGTATAACCCAAAACCAAATGTCAGCAAAATAGCGGCCGCCGCCGCCCAGCCCCATTGCAATTTTACTTTTTTAGGTGGCCTGTTGCGTTCTTGTATAGTTGCCCACATCGTATGGTCAAGCGAAGCATAATCGGGTTCGGAAGCTAAAGCCTCAGGATTTTCGGTTACCTGCAGGTACCACGACTCTACAATAGCCACTTCCGCGGGCGTACAATTCCCAGCCAGGTATTTTTCCAGTAATGCTTCAGCTCTTTTATGCTCCATAACTTACACTTATAGGTTGATGTATGGTTATGAACATTTGCCCGGGGCCAGGGCGTAGAAAAAAATGAAAAAAAATAAATTCAGTAAAATCAGAAGATCAAAACGAATAAACTGCCCAGTTTTAAGCGGAGTATTTTTAAGGCATTATTCATTTGCTTTTTAACCGTTTTATCAGAAATATCCATACGAAGGGCAATTTCACGATGTGATAAATGTGCATTCCGGCTTAGTTCAAAAACCACGCGCATTTTTGCGGGCAGCTGGGCAACTTCGAGCTCGATACGTTTGGCCAGTTCGCGGTTGCGTACCAAATGATCGGTGGTATTATTGCCGGCCTCGATAAATTTCTCGAGCGAGTTTAAATAGTTGGTTTTTACTTTTCCCCGTTGAAAGAGTTTAAGGATACTGTTGCGCGTAGCAGCATATAGAAAACAGGATAAGGAAGTGTGAATTTCGAGTTCTTCAGATTTCGACCATAACATCACAAATACATCCTGCACCACATCTCTCGATTCTTCGTCGTTTTGGAGGATTTTACGCGAATAACGGAACAAAATTGCCCAATATCGCTGGTAAATTTCTGCATAGGCACGATGATTACGCTCCTTCAGGAGTAGTAAAAGCTCATCATCAGTATTCAGATTATAATCACTCATTACCTGCCTAAATTTCAATACAAAAAAACCATTTAGATGTTAAATATACAATTCTCTACGTATTAACAATTTGTTAAGTATAAAAATATTTTTGTATACAAATACTAAATACTTTGGGGCTGATATGAATTGAGCCGTTAAATTTGAATAATTTACCGCTGAAAGGCAATTGATCTATTTTTTCGGATAAACTTAAGCATCAAAAATCATTATCAGCCTAATTTTAATTACATTTAACCAAGTACAAACGATTATGAAAAGACTTTTTACGCTCCATCTTTTTGCTTTGGTTTTTCTCGGAACCCAACTTTATGCCCAGTCCGATAGCCTGAAAAGCCCTGTCGATTCTACACAGATTAAAAAAATGAACAATGGGCTCGACCGTGTGAGCCAGTTATCGGCCGAGCGAATTGCAGACTCCTTAAAACGTGATGTACTTCAAAAACAGGTAAATGCTTTGGGCAAAGGAGATGATACCGAACGTAACCGCTTATTGCTCGAACTTGGCGCATTGAAAAAAAAAGATTCGCTTCAGCAAGTCCGCCAGGTAAAACAGATCGATTCGCTCAGGAAATTTATTAAAGGTGTTCCTGTAGTTTTTAACCGCGATACGCTGTTCTATATTTACGCCAAACTTGGCAGTTTCAGCGCATCCGATCGTGCCCAGGCCATTGCCAATCGTTTAGAAAAAATTGCCAGTGGTACAACCTTTCGTGCCGATTCGCTTAAACTCAGCCAGGCCGAAAGCTCAATCGATCTGATTTACGGAAATAATTTACTGCTTTCCATTAACGAAGAGGATGCCATCTGGGCAAAAAAAGATATCAATACATTATCAGCCGATGTTAAAGCTGCAGTAGGCAAATCTGTAATCAATTATCGCGATGAAAACAGCTTGCAGGTAATTATAAAAGAAATTTTGCTCACCTTATTGGTAATTGCGGTGGTTATTGGTCTGGTTTACCTGGTAAACCGGCTGTTTAGAACCCTCACTGCCAAACTTCTTAAAAGCGAAGGACGGCTTAAAGATGGAATCAGGATTAAGAATTATCAACTTTTAGATTCCGACCGACAGCTTTGGGTAATCGGTGCTGCCTTATCTATTGCCCGGTGGATAATTATCATACTGCTAATTTATATGGCCCTCCCGGTGCTCTTTGGTATATTTCCCTTTACTAAAGATCTTTCCGAAAATCTTTTGGTCTATATTCTGGGTCCTTTAAAGAAAATAGGAAGTGCCATTTGGAATTACATTCCCGATTTGATGACAATACTCGTATTGCTGGTGGTTTTCCGCTATGTACTGCGGTTTGTGCGCTTTATTAAAACAGAGGTAGAACGTGGCAAACTTACCATTCCCGGCTTTTATAAAGATTGGTCCAATCCTACTTACCAAATCATTAGGGTACTTATTTTGGCCTTTATGCTTATAGTTATCTTTCCATACCTGCCAGGCTCAGACTCTGGTGTATTTAAAGGGGTATCGGTATTTATGGGCGTTCTGTTTACCTTCGGATCGGCCGGGGCATTGGGTAACGTGGTTGCCTGGTACTCACTTACATGCGGGCTTTCAGAATTGGAGACCGTGTAAAAATTGGTGAGGTAACCGGAGATATTATCGAAAAAACCCTTTTGGTTACCCGGGTAAGAACAATCCAGAATGAGGTGGTTTCGATTCCCAATTCGACTGTTATGAGCAACCACACCATTAACTACAGTGTAGAAGCTGCAGAAAAAGGACTCATTATACATACTACGGTTACCATTGGTTACGATGCCCCCTGGCGCCAGGTACATCAATTGCTTATCGATGCTGCACTTAGCTCGGATATGATAGAGGCCGACCCTAAGCCTTATGTGCTACAAACCAGCCTTGACGATTATTACGTTAGCTACCAAATAAATGCGCATACTAAATCGCCCAATAAACAGGCCCTGATATACTCCAGCCTGCATGCCAACATACAAGATATTTTTAACAAAGCCGGCGTAGAAATTATGTCGCCACATTATAAAGCATTGCGCGATGGAAATGAAACCACCATACCTGCCGCGCATTTGCCAAAAGATTACAGCGCGCCTGTTTTTAGAACCAGTACGAGAATGGAAAATGCTGACCCGAAAAAAACGGATTAGCTTAACTTACATTTAAAACCTAATACCAGCACATTACCTTAACCCTAACTGGTTGATTAAAACAATAAAAAAGGATTGCAGCCAGAAACGCAATCCTTTTTCATTTTAGCTTATTTTAAACCAAACAGCCTCAATGCTTTTGAAGGTTTAAATGTTTAAAGCCTTTTTATTTTACTCCAATAATTTATTCAGTTTCTTCCGCGACTCTGGATTTTCTTTTAATGCCAAAGCCTTTTTGAGATATTCAATTGCTTTTGGTTTATCGCCAATTGCCAGAAAATAGTCGCCGTAAGAATCGTATACATTATAACTATCAGGATAATTGGCCACATTTATTTTAAACAGTCCTTCAGCTTTGGCATATTGTTTTCGCTGCAAAAATTCGTAACCCAGGCCGTTTATCATATTTTCGGGTGGTGAAAGCTTATAGCCAAACATTTTTGAAACTTCCTGATAATGGGTTTCGAATTTCTTTACGATGTCTGCCTTAGGATTGGTAAAATCTTTAAAGGTAAGTTTAAAACGATATTTGTTAAAAATGAAACGCAAAGCATCATATTCGGCAATTAAAGGTACCGATCCGTGATCATCATTGCCGTAATATTTACTTTCGTACCTTAAACCGTTTTGCTTTTGCTCTTTAATGTATTTATCCAAATCAAGAATGGAACGGATATGCCTGGTATCGTCAGATGTATCGCTCCTTACTTTAGTAATATCCATGCCCTCGTTCATCGTATTGGCGATTCCTAAATACAAAGTAGTACCCGAAAATTTCTTCTCGCCCAGCGTTTTCCTCGTTTTATTTAAAAAATTCATTTTATCCCACCACATGCTCGGATCTATGCTAATGTAAGCGTTAAACAATTGGGTATGGTTTAGGGCAACATTCATTACTGTAAGGCCTCCAAGCGAATGTCCGGTTAATATTTTGTAAGGTTGCGTTGGGTATAAAGAATCAATCCGCGGTATCAATTCCTTTTCAATAAAGGAAACAAAGCGCTCGCCACCGCCCGATGTTTTAGAAAGTGTTGTATCGATAAAAGGCGGGTCGGAATCTACATGTGTTGGGGTCAGATCTCTTGTTCTATCGGTGTTCGGAATGCCCACGACAATCATTTCGGGGCAAATGGTATTGCCATTTACCTGACTGAGCTGTTGAATCATGCCCACTACCGAATAAAAATGGGCATCGCCATCTAATAAATACAATACCGGATAGCGCTGCTTAGAATCAGGAGACCAGCTGTTGGGTACATATACCCATATTTTTCTTTGTTCGTTCAGCATTTTCGATTGGATGCTGTCAATCGTTCCGATAATTACTTTATTATCGCTTTGAGCCAGGGCGCATAATGAAATAAGCGAGGTAAGAACTGAAAGAATTAATTTTTTCATTGCCAAATAGTCGTTAGTTTGGTTAACTCAAGATAGCGAATTTCCACCGAAACATCAGTTCATCAGTACAAACAATAATAAGCTGATGATTTTGCTGATCTCTTCAATCCATTGCATTTTTTGGCAAGATTCAAATACTGCA
Organism: Sphingobacteriaceae bacterium; assembly: GCA_965284455.1. Classification (GTDB taxonomy): domain Bacteria; phylum Bacteroidota; class Bacteroidia; order Sphingobacteriales; family Sphingobacteriaceae; genus Pedobacter. The sequence goes on along the minus strand of OZ260086.1, from coordinate 488,640 downwards.
CAAAACAAGGCCCCTGCTATTTCAAACACGATGTTTCCTGTTTTATGGTTTTAGTTTTGCTATTATTGCCCCAAGTTTGATGAAAATCAACTTAACATTATGAAAAAAATAACATTTACTTTTCTCAGTTTCATCATCGCGCTATCAACGGTAAGTGCCCAAAAAGGTATTAACTTTAATCGCATTTACCCTGCCGGTGGAAGACTGCTCATGTGTGTAGACAGCTCGGCAAAAAATGTCTATTACGCCAATGTATTTCCCAATCAACCGAATACTTCCTTTAGCTATTTACCCGAAGTAAACCAGGTAAGTATCCAGATTAACTTCAGAAAACATATCCAAATACAGCATTTCCGGTATACCATAATATCCGATAATAAACCATTGGTTGTAAATCAACCGATTAACGAAGCGCAGCTAAAAGATACCCATGCCGGAGGGGATGAAGAAATATTTCGATCTACCACACTGGGTGCTTTTCCCGTAAAAGGCAAAATCATTACTATATTAGTTTACAGTATCGAAAAACCGCTCGATATTGAAAAATCAGTTCTTTACGGTAAGCCTATTCCAAAAGCAGAGATTAAAGCTTTGTTAAAGCGCTTCGCAACTGACAAAGGGGTTAGCTACAGCCCAATAACCGACCCCAAAGAAAGAACCAAGCTTACTTTCACCGAAAAAGACGATGAGCTAACCATTGTTAAAGACAAATCTGATATTGATTATCTCTATTATACCTCAATTAAAGACAAGCAAAGTAATAAAATTATTTTCGAATCAACAGCCTGGCAATATGGCGGCTACGTGACTGAAACAAATGAATTTTCACCGTACCTGAAAATCGACAAAAATATTTTCAAAAAATCGGGTGATTATGAAATTATCATTCAGCCTTCATCACTTTCCCGTTATAATATGCCGCCAAAGGAAATGGAAAAATATACAGCCAGATATACCCTTTCCATCACTTTAGACCAGGAAAACTACAGCAAACGGGAACTCTTAATATATGCGGTTGCAGTAGCCCTTTCAATCGGATTGGCCTTTCTTGTGATCCTCTACTTCATTAAAAAACGAAATAAAAAAAAGCTTGTAGAAAATGAGCAGCAAAAAAACACCGCAAAACTCCAGCTTAACTCTATCCGTTCGCAATTAAATCCACATTTTATGTTTAATGCCCTTTCTGGTATTCAAAATTTAATGAACAAAAACGAGCTCGATAATGCCAACCAATACCTTGCTAAATTTGCCCGCTTAACCCGCAACGTACTCGATGATAAAGAGCTGGTCAGCCTGTCGCAGGAAAAAATTTTGCTGGATGATTACCTGCAAATGGAGCAATTGCGCTTCGGCTTTAAGTACGAAATTAAGCATACCGAAGGCCCCGATTTAGACATTACCGAAATACCAGCCATGCTGCTGCAACCTTTTGTAGAAAATGCCGTAAAACATGGCATATCGAAAAGAGCGGCAGATGGAAAAATTACCATCACCTTTGCGCGACAAAAGAACGACCTGGTATTAACCGTTAACGATAATGGAAATGGATTTGACACCGGTAAAAAGAACAATGGCTTAGGGCTTCAACTCAGCAACAGCAGAATAGCGCTCTTAAATGATATTTATAAAGAAAATCGCTTTACCCTGGCCATACAATCCAGCCAGAACGGCACTGAAATAAGCTTAACCTTAACTGACTGGCTATAAACAGAATGAGAGCAGTATTAATAGACGACGAAATTTCGAACTTAGAAAACCTGCAGGCTTTGCTTAAAAAGCATTGCCCGCAGGTAACCATAATAGCCACAGCACAAAATGTAAGCGATGGCGTTAATGTGATTGAAAAATATTTGCCTGATTTGGTGTTTCTGGATATTCAAATGGGCGATCAAACTGGTTTTGAAGTACTGAAACTGCTCCCAACCCGTAATTTCGAAGTTATTTTTGTTACCGCTTATGATCAATACGGTATACAAGCGGTAAAATTTGCGGCGCTCGATTATCTTTTAAAACCTGTTGATATTGAAGAGTTGAAAGATGCGGTAAATAAAGTCGACCGCAAACTGGCTCCGCAAACAGCTTCGCAACTCGATTTTTTGCTGCAGCAACTCAAAAAGCCTGAAACAAACGCCAGCAAAATTGCCCTGCAAATGCAAAGCGAAATCAGGTATGTTACTTTATCAGAAATTGTACGTTGCGAAGCAGACAATACTTACACGCACTTCTTCCTTACGGGCAATGAAAAAATACTGGTTTCTAAATCACTTAAAGAATATGCAGATTTACTGCGCCCCAATGGCTTTTTAAGAACGCACCAAAGTCATTTGGTTAACCCCAAGTATGTAAAAAGTTGGTTAAAAGAAGATGGCGGAATCCTGCTCTTAAGCACTGGAGAAAAAGTACCCATTTCTAAGCCTAATAAGGATACGGTAAAAAAAGCCTTGCAGCAGCTTTAAAATTAAGATAAAAGGACACAGCGAAGTTTGATATATTTGATAGCATGGATTTATATATACCCCCAACAAAAATGAGAAACAATATTATTTTCAGCCTTATACTAATTGGTTTGTTTACCGTATTCGCTTCCTGCTCGAGGACAGGAAGTAATGGAAAAAAAGCACTCAGTGATAGCCTGATCAGTGCTACTCAAAATATTGCAATTGGTAATGCTAATTTTGGAATTTCAGAAAAAGCTTTCAATCGCCAGTTTCCCGATTCTCTGGCTAACCTGGGAGGTAACAAGCATATCGTAAGTGCCTATTTTGATAATAACGGAGGGCTTGAAAAAGTATATCTTGTCGATGAGGCAACCTTTAACAATCAAAAATTTGATGCTAATTTAATGAAAAGACTGGAGCTGATTAAAGCCTATTTCATGAACACCTACGGTCAACCTGATGAAGACAGAGGATATCCTATACAGAAAAAAATGCAGGACGGTAAACTATTCGAATCTTACGTGTGGGAAGTCGGCAAAAAGCGGATTTCGGCAGGAATTGGATTGGAAAAGACCGCCCACGGAGATATTTACTATGTACTTTCTCATGTTGACCGGCAAAAAATTACTAACTAGTAACCAAATTTAGCCAGCGCAGCTTATGATTCAAAAAAGCTAGCTAAGCACTCCTGAGCAGTGAACGATAGATTAAGCACCCAGACATCTGACTTCCGACTCCCGACCTCCCTTTGAACCACAAAGATTCTGTGTTAATTTCCAAGAAATATTTTAATTAATTACATTTGTTATCTAAGGCAGTCATAGAACTAGCCTGTAATAGCGTACGCACCTTGTGTCTGTACGCTATTCTCATTTTTAAGATATTCCTTATCATAAGCCGTTTTGTTTTTGAATATGGTGTATATCATTTCTAACATTTTTCTTTGTACAGCTACTAACCCCTTCATTTTTATTCCGTTTTTGGCTAAGATTCTGGCGTATACTGCTTTAAACCTTTCATCCCATTTTACAGCACTCAAAGCAGGCAAATACATTGCCTTGCGCAAATGGCGGTTTCCTTTTTTTGATATTTTCGGCTTCCCCTTTACCGATGTACCCGATTGTTTCTCTTTCACATCAAAGCCCGCATAGCTGGCAAGTTGTTTCTTGCTGCGTATTAGCTCGAAGCCGTTAGTTTCTGACAAAACAATTACAGCAGTTAGCTCCCCGACCCCGGGTATTGTACAGATGGTTTTTACATCTTCCTTCAAACCTTTATCTCTATTGACAATTTCTGATATATCCTTTTTTATCTCTTTTTCCTGGGTATTCAGGAAAGCAATCCTTGCATTTAGACGCTCCAAACTCTTCTCATAAGGATAAGCCTCCGATTTTTCTGCATGAAGCTGGTTTTTTACAGCAGACCTCTCGTGTACTATCTGATCACGTTCCCTGGTCAGTTGCTGTAAGGTTCTAAATGTCTTTTTGGGCTTTTCCCAATTATCCAGCTTCCGGCAAAGGCCAAATCTTGCAATGGCTTCAGAACAGGTTTTATCCGTAATGGTCCTTACTTCCAGGGTACGCATATAGTTGCTTATTTTATTGGGGAGCACAATACTAACGCTATAACAATGATCTGCCAGATAATAAGCAAATTTTTGATGATAAATACCTGTGGCTTCCATGACATATTGCACTACTACACTGTCTTCTGAAAGCTTTTTTACCCATTCAACCAATAACCCCATACCTGTTTCACTGTTCTTAAAAACCTTGTGGGCGTAAAGGTCTACTGATAGATCATCCATTAGCCTGCCTAGGGTAACAACTAGCTCTTTTTGGGCAACATCTACTCCCAGTACCTGTTTCAATACTTTTTTCATCGATTAGTTTTTTTTTATAATTGATGAATCTCCCTTCGTTTTTTCTCCTGGTTGGATATTCTGGATAATATGACATGCATAGTTCCTTACATTCTGTTCAAACTCCAAAAGATGGAAAAAGATGAGGCATAATCTTTGCGACAATATACTTGATAGTTATTTAGACACAAATGCGCTCTCATCTTTCTTCAATTATATTTACGAATTTAAACTTTTGTAAACATAGGAGAACACAAAGGAAAAAGACGCAGAGTGCATAGAGCGGGATGTTTCATTCCGTCGTCCATTTTACATCTCTCATCCTTCCTTTGAACGCCCAAACTTCCGACCTCCCCCCCGACCTTCCTTTTAACTACAAAGAACCTATCTGTCCGTAGTGTTCCGCAGGAGTTCTACGGATAACTGAATAGAGAGGAGTCTCTGACTCCGTATAAAAACAAAGCCTCAACAATTTCTTGTTAAGGCTTTTGCTTACCCGGAAGCAGTACTGCTAACTATCGGAACCAAAACCACAGAATAATTGAATCTTTGGTTTCAGCGCTTTGAATTAAAATCTTTTATCGTCAATTCTGCTATTATTTTTTGGCTACGATTTTGACAAAGAGTTTAACCTCATTCGAAATCGTTAAATCACCAGACTCATTAAAGCGCTTTTCTGATCGATAATAGATATCCCAATCTGTCCGGTCAAGGATCAATGCGCCATTTATCTCGATAGTTCCATCCATACCATCTTTAAAATGCATTTGGGCGGGAAAAGTAACGGTCTTGGTGATACCTTCGATACTGAGCTTCCCTGTAACTTTTATATTTTCATGATTCCCGGCTTCAACCTTGGTAATGGCAAATGTAGAAAGCGGGAATTTTTTGACATCAAAAAAGGCAGGTAATTTATTGTGTGGGCCTTCATCTTCAAATATTTGCGCAATGGTATTCATGTCTACATCAACTGCACCGCCCACCAGATTACTGTTTTCGATTAACAATTCTCCTTTTAAGATATCTACCTTGCCTGTACTGGAACCATCACTAATTAACTTAGTGCCTTCCCATCCACCCAAAAGCATAGATCCTTGCCATACGATAGCACTTTGTTTGGTATCGATGCTGTATTTTTTCTTACCCGCTTTATTATAAAAGTCGGTGATGTTTTTTCCCTGTCCATCCGGCAGGCGTGTATCGTAACGATACACGCTGGTGGCATCGCCAAACCAAATATTTCCATCGTTAGCTTCCAAAAGCCCAAAGAATGCCTTTCCCGACATTACTTCGGTTACCGCGGGCTGCTTATTATACAAGGTATTTGCATCGTAGCGAGAAAGTGCCTGCACACGCGAATTAGCAGGATTTACTGAACCGGTAGTCCAGATGTTTCCTTTTTTATCCTGGATTATGGCATAGGCAGCTCTTTGCGATACCTTGGTAAAAGTACCGCTGCCTGTAGTTGGCGAAGTAGCAGGATCGTAACGCCAGAGGCCACCGGTTTGACTTACATTAAAACCATTGAAACCGCTGAGCCAGATATTGCCTTTTTTATCTTCCATGATACTCCAAACATCAAGGAAGGGTTGGCCGTTATGGGTTAAGGTGGTAAACTTTTTCCCGTCGTACACAAAGGCGTCGCCCCTTGTGCCAACCCACAACTTCCCTGTTTTATCTTCTATGATTGTTGTGATATCATTATTCAAACGCGCGTCTTTATAAAAAAGCGGGGCGTTTGGAGTTTTAAAATTTTGAAATGATTTTCCCTGCCCGTTCTGCTGGCTGGCATCGTAACGACTTATTCCAGCTCCGGTGCCGAACCAAATATTGCCGGCTTTATCTTCATAAACAGTCATTACCCGGTTATCGGCAAGTCCATCTTTGGTAGTAAAATGTTGAACGGATTTAGCGCCTGCACTGAGCGGAGCCGAATTGTTGTAATAATATACGCCAGAATCGGTAGTGGTGAACCAAATATTTCCTTTCCGGTCTTCCAACACATCCCAGAACCGGTGCGAACCTATTTTACTGCTAAGGTTAGTAAAAGATTTCTCCTTCCCTTCCGGCAGGCGGGCATCGTATCTGAAAACATCTCCATACGATAAGTTGTTGGGGCCAGCAATTAAAATGGTGCCATTGCTGCCTTTTTTGATGTTGCGCACCATGATGTTAGGCCCTATGTCTTTAACTTCGGCCGCTATCGCTATCGCGTTAGTGCTATCCTTTGGCGCCATTGTTTGGTTTTGTCCGCAGGACGTGAGCAAAACAAACATTAAAAACAAAGCATATACGTGCATGTATTTCATGATTTTTTATTTATTGATCCGATTAGAATTGATTCAACAAATCTACCTTGATATGCTTCGGCGAAACGAATTTGGATTGTAAATAATAATGTAAATTTTGTAAATAAAGTATTGACATGAAGCGTGGTAGCTTAAATTTTGTCATTCCAACTCCTGTGTTTTTAAAAGCTGACCTCTCGCCGTGACGATTCTCTTAGAGAAGCCTGACACCGAACTGTCCGCAGTCTTCAGCAGGAGTTCTACGGATAACTAAGAAAACAAACAGCCAATAAGTAATTGCAGATAAGAAATTGGAATTTTAACCGAAGATGCAGAGATTAGCCATTATTTTGTATCCCAATCATATCGGCTAGCAGCGAATGGAAGAATTACAACGAAAGATCAGCAAAAATTTAGTTATAGTTAGCATCCTTACGGTGATACTTTTAAGCCTTGTTATAGCTTTAGTTTTAACAAGGACAAACCAACATGCTTCGTTTTTGATTGAAAGAAACACTAACCGGAAAGAAAAAAAGCAGGATAGCCAACCAGCGCCAATCTGGAAATCGCCTGATGTAGCTGCCATTAACGATCCGCAGGAGAAAGAATTGGTGAGTTATGGCCGGGAACTGATTGCCAACACAGCCAAATATCTCGGGCCCGAAGGTACAGTAGGCAAGCACAGCAACCGCATGAACTGTCAAAACTGCCACCTGGATGCAGGAACTAAACCATTTGGAAACAATTACGCGGCTGTATTTTCTACCTACCCCAAATTCAGGGCCAGGTCGGGCACTAAAGAAACCATAGTTAAACGCATTTCAGATTGCTTTGAGAGAAGCCTGAATGGTACAGCGCCCGATAGTACAAGCAGGGAGCTGAAAGCCATGATTGCCTATATCAGTTTTTTGGGAAGTGATGTAAAAAAAGGAATTTCGCCTCAGGGTAGTGGTATCCAAAAACTCACTTTTATGATGCGGGCAGCAGATCCCTTAAAAGGAAAATTGATCTATCAGGCTAAATGCGTTTCCTGTCACGGCCGTAATGGCGAAGGCCTGCCCGCTGCAGGCAAAAAAACATTCACCTATCCGCCTTTATGGGGACCAGATAGTTACAATGATGCAGCCGGTCTTTACAGGCTTTCAAATTTTGCGGGTTACATTAAAAATAATATGCCTTATGGCGCCAGTTATAAAAACCAGCTGCTCAACGATGAAGAATCGTGGGACCTGGCGGCCTTCGTAAACAGCCAGTCGCGGCCCCATAAAGATCAGCACAGCGACTGGTCGGATAATTCGAAAAAGCCAATAGACTTTCCCTTTGGGCCCTATACGGATCAATTTACCGAAGTACAACATAAATATGGCCCTTTTAGTCCCATTAAAAAAGCCCATCTTAAAAATTTATAAATAACAACATGAAAAATTACCAATTACTCCCGATAGTGGTATTCAGCTTTTTAAGCTTAAATTTATCTGCCCAGCAAAAGCAAACCGACCCCAAAAGCTTTCACGGAGCAGTAGCAACAGCTAAACATTATAAAGCGGTTTATCAGCTCAACACTGATGATGACAAAAAAATAATGGGTACACTAAAGAATATTTCGAATGCACTTGAAGACCCGCGTTTAAAAGGAAAACTGGAGCTTGAACTGGTTGTACATGGTGGTGGCGTAGCCGCATTTAAGAAAGGTTCGGCATACGAGCAGCAGCTGCTGGCGCTGCAAAAGGCAGGCGTAATTCTGGCAGAGTGCGAAAACACACTGAGGGAGCGAAACATTTCAAAAGACGAACTCTTTGATTTTATTTCTTTTGTTCCTAGTGGAAATGGAGAGCTCATCATCCGTCAGCAGCAAGGCTGGGCCATTATACACCCTTAAACATACCATACCAAAGCGTTTGGTAAAAACCAAACGTTTTGTAATCAGTCCTGCTAGCTATCGTAACTCCCCCCCATTACAGGTGCCAGACCGAAAGCTGGTACGACTATAAAGAGAAATGGGGTTAGGCACCAACATTATAACCGATGATAAAAACACCATTTACTTAAAAACAGTAGATTCTATGGGTCAATCATCTATTATAGCTTACAACAGGGTTAAAAATTGGGGTTTAATTATCCTGATCAATAAAAGAGATTCGAAAATGAGACAAAACCTTTTGAATAAAATTATAGAAACTGTGCTGAATTAATTTTTAAAAAAATATAATAAAAGCATCATGGGCAAAGGCCAAAAAACAACAAGAAGTGCCCATGATCGCTTTCATCCTCCTGGCGCACGCGTGTGGCGTGTGCGCCTTAACAGCTCAACTAAATCTTTGTCTCCGCATTAATTTATTGTGCTACAGTGTTGAAAAAAACGTTTTTTATTGATAAAGCCTGCAACGATAAAGTTATCATTCAAACAATATAAAAAGCATTGGTATTTTAATTAAAAAGATCGTAATTAGTGGCTATAACCAAATTTTAGTACACGGCTGGATGAGTTAAATATAAGGCTAACCCATATCAAATTCCATCAAAATTAGATAATATTTTATTAAATGTTAATGTGGTTTTTATTATCTTGGTACTCAAATTACACATCTCATTAATGCCTTCATCTTTTCAGTTTCACAACACCCGCCCGAGCAATTTGCTCCGTACATTTGGTTTATTCTTTTTATTGGTATACGGAGTGGCCTGCAAAAAAGCGGCAGTGCCTATCCCTACTCCACCAGTTGTTGATAATCTCCCAAAGGCTAACGATATAACCGCTGTAAGCATCGATCAGCTTAACTTTACGGTATCTTATACCTTGAGCTTCACTACCTCTGCAACCGGGGTTACCTATGCTACAGATTCTATTTCGTTGGTAAAAAATGTCGGTACCGATGTAAATAGTTTCGCTAATACACTGTCATATCTGGCAAAAATTGCGTTAAAAGCTTACCCAACCGACAATAAAGTTTGGTATCAGGTATATTTTTTTAACAGCAATGGTACCAAGGTATATTCAAAAATTTATCGTCACGAATTCTCACTCTGGCAGGTACAGAATAAATATATTGTAAACGGACTTGCCATTGATAATAGCCACTCGAAAGATGGACTGGTTACTTATGATCAAACTCCTTACACAGGTATAAACAATTCGTTAACGGTATCTATTTACATGAAGGGTTATGATTACAAGGGCTATAAGGCAAAAATTAATGGCATTAATGCCCCTTTAGGCAAATTTATAGACAGCTGGGGCGTTACTGAAATTAAAAAACTCGTGTTCGATGTGCCTGAAAATATTCCGATAGGCAATGCCAAATTTGAATTGTACAACTACGATAAGCTGGTATACAGTGCCGATGTTGTGGTGGTAAATGGTGGTTTATTAAGTCAGGTGTTGCACCCTATAGGCAACAATCAGGGCGGCGATTATATTGTTCACAATAACGAACTTTACACTTATATTAATAGATGGTCAGGATCTGGTACCGAACAACCACAGTTTCATAAATGGTCTCCAGCTACCTATACCTGGACCAAACTTCCTAACCCACCAGAAACCAGGTATTCTGAATACAATGGCGGCCAAAGCATAAATGGACTCATTTATTTTTGTCCAAATGTAAGAGATTATGGTAATACCTACCCCTTTTTGTATGAAGAATGGTTATGGACATTTAATCCAGCTAATAATGTATGGAAAAAGACCATTCTATCCAGTAACGGCCCATCAAACCGAACAAAAATTGATGAACAATTTTTGGGTTGTTTTAGTCATGGCGGCAAATTATATTGTCTTTTAAGCTATAAATCTTACGGCACTGATTATTACGAAATGCATGTTTATGATCCGGCAGATAACAGTTGGAAGAAGTTTATGGATTTACCAAACGACAGGAACTCAATCACGGTTTACAAAACGGTTGTTAATAACGGCAAAGCTTATTTGCTTGTATCTAAGAGGGTGAGCTCGTCATATTCGGGTACGGTAACTAAAAATCAGTTCTTTGAAATGGACATGAATACGAAAACTTTAACACCCAGGAAATGGATTACCGACCCAGGCAAAAACTGGGTAATTATTAACGACAATGAGTTTGCCGTTGCTGCCCCGAATCTGGCCAGTTACAGGGGAAAAATTTATGTATATGGCGGAGGGAATACCATATTTAGTTCTGTCTATTCTTCTGTTTTTGCTGTTTATGATCCTGATGCCAATACCTGGAGCAGCGTAAGTGGCTATAGTTATTACACAGGTTGGGTAAGCAATAATTATGGTTACTTTGGAACAATAAACGACAAATTATATGTTGGCTTTGGTTACGACCGGCAGTATATAGAGTCAGCTGCGCTATATAATGTAGTTATTAAATAGGCTTGGGTCTTTGTAATGTATTAAATAAATAATTGATAATCTATTCCGAAACGGATCAAGGAATGATCCGTTAGGCAGATTCTTTTTGCTAAAGTTAGAAACTGCACAAGCTTCACCTTTACTATTTGAAACACTCTGCTGAGGTGAGAACTCAATATTTTGATATGTAACTTTTCAAATACTCAGCACATAATTCCTTTTCTAGCACAAGTCTTAGTGGTTGGGCAACTGTTATGGCTGACTTGTGCGATCCAAAACTTAATAAATTAATTATTCGCAATAATCATTTCAATAAAGCACAATAGGAAATAAAAAAAACCGGAGCCAAGATTAAAAAAACTTGAACTCCGGTGAAGTACCGATCAGCAAGAATACTTTGAACATTTAAATCGCTTTTTATGCTTATTGAGCCAATAATAGAGGATTTGGAAAGAAAAAAATTCATTTAATCAGGCATCAAAAATCAAGGTGATCTTTGATTAGATCACCTTGAGAAGATTATAATAGAACAAAAAAGTTGGCAAATGTGAAAATTAATTGTTAAGGATAGAATCTCTTTTCAAGGTCCATCTCTACTCCAGTTCAAACTTTACCGTTACTCTTCCGTTTCCCAGCGAAGCGGCAAGACCAGAAGGGTTATCGATCCGTGCGATACTCGTGTAACGATATGACGACGAAAATGTTTTATAAGAAAAAAATCATGATAAAGGATGTTAGTAGAGGCTTCATGTTATTCATTTTAGAAGTTATTTATTTACTACCGAGATATTCTTTGTCGGTTACCCTCTGTAGCCATGTCACGATGCCCTTTTCTGTATTTGGTAAAATGTATTGCTGTAACATGCCAGTATCGGGACTTGCGCCATGCCAGTGTTCTACATTGGGCGGGCATTGTACAATATCTCCCTTTTTGAGGGTCTGTCTTGGTTGTCCTTTGATCTGGTGGTATCCTGCACCATCGGTAATGATCAGGATCTGGCCCGAAGGATGCTTGTGCCAGTTGCTTCTTGCTCCAGGCTCAAAAAAGACGTTGCCGACAACGGTGTTGTAGACTGAATCATTTTTAACAAGGCTGAAGGTCCATACCTTGCCAGTGAAATTTTCGGCAGGGCCGGGCTCCCCTTTCGGAAAAATGAAATTCAATTTTTTCTGATCTACCTTGCTGGTATTTTGGGCACTACAACTGATGCTCATAAGCATCAGGACAGCTAATGCGGTTATTGATAATGTTTTCATCGGTGTTTGATTTTGTGTTTTTACTATTTGTTTTCTTTAAGATGTTTGGTAAAAAAAGCCTCTAGCTTATCGAACGGGATCAGGTCGGTTTTGTCGTAAAGGTCAACATGACCTGCATTTGGAACGATGACCAGCTCTTTCGGTTCGCTTGCACGTTTATAGGCATCCTCGCTAAATTCCCGGGAATGAGCTTTGTCACCTGTTATAAACAGAATCGGGCGGGGAGAAATGGTTTCTATATCATTGAACGGATAAAAATTATTGAACTTGGTATTACTGCTCAAGGTAGGATGTGTTGTGGTTTTCGGCGAGCCGCCTTTTGGTGTATATTCACCTCTGGGCCTGCGATAGAATTCAAAGAACTCACGCTGTATTGGATGGGTGTTCTCATCCAGCTGGTGGGTAGTTCCGCCTGTATATTTAGTCTCACCACCCAAAAATTCCGCATACCGTTGTTCAGCGGCTTCTGTCTGATTTTTTTTTCTCTGTTCAAGGCTTTGCGAATGGTTCAGTGCATTTCGGCTAGCTGAACCCATGTCATACATACTCACCGTTGCAATTGCTTTCATCCTTGGATCGATCTTGGCCGCACTGATCACAAAGCTTCCGCTTCCACATACCCCGAGTACACCGATGCGCTCCCTATCTACAAAATCCCTTGTACCAAGGAAATCCACCGCAGCGCTGAAATCTTCGGCATACATATCGGGAAGTACGACATTACGTGGCGAGCCCTCACTTTCCCCCCAAAATGAAAGATCAATAGCTAAGGCAATAAAGCCCCTGTCCGCCATATTCGAGGCATAAACATCGGCGCTCTGTTCTTTTACCGCCCCCATAGGGTGACCGACAACTATGGCGGAATTTTTGGCTTTCCTATCTATAATCTTAGGAACAAAAAGATGTCCGGCCACTTGCATGTTGTATTGATTCTTAAAACTTACGGCATACAAGGTGACCTTGTCGCTTACCTTAAAGGTTGTATAGCTTTTTGCTGATATTTCTTTCATCTGTATTGAGTTGGATGTTGATTGTGCGCCTGCGCTACCAAAACAAAGGACTGCAGTTAGCGCTATAAGAATTGATTTTTTCATGCTTAAATGTTTTTAATGAATTTTGCCGGAACCCCACCGACAACTGTATTTGGAGCGACGTCCTTTGAGACAACTGCTCCAGCTGCAACGACCGCATTTTCTCCTATGGTCACCCCTGGAAGTATGGTTGCTCCCGCACCAACCCAGACATTTTTTTTGATGTGTATAGCTTTGGGAATTAACGAATGTCGGTCTTCCCTTGAGGTTGGATGTCCTTCGGATAATAAACTTACTTTTGGAGCGATAAACACATTGTCCTCAATGGTAATTCCTCCAAGATCCAAAAACACGCAATCGAAATTGATGAATACATTTTTACCGATTTTGATATGTCTTCCGTAATTGATATGCAAAGGGGTAAAAACCGCAACACTTTCGTCAATTTCCGAACCTGTTATCTGCCCCAATAAACTTCTTATTTCATTAGGGTCTGCCGTGTTGTTCATTTGGATCAAAAGCTTCTTGGTGGCAAACGATTCCTCACGCATTCTATATGCTTCAGGGTCGTTCGGTAAAACAGTTTCCCCATTGCGTAACCTCTCGAAAATATCTTCTGTGTTCATTCCCGTAATTTTTATAGCAACAAAGGTAAATGGAATTCAAAGGTGTTCTATTACATTTATTTCGCAATTAATGTCAAATATTACATATTATTGATTCTTTATTCTATTTTTACCTAATATGGTAGAAAATCAAAAAGTTATGCTTTGCAAAGCCCTATCTGGAAGTGAGTTTCCAGAGGATTTTAATATCCGGTTTCATACACATATCTATTGTCAAAGTGGGAGTCTGAAATTCCTCTTTAATGGCCGGCAATATCAAAGCAAAAAAGGCGAGTTTATCTTTTGGTTGGCGGGCATCAATGTTTCGGGCCTATTTTTTTCAAAGAGTTTTAAGGCCACGATTTTGTTTGTCGACAGCGATCTGCTTACCGCAAGTTTGCCGAGTGCCACGGCGAGCATCGACAGCATTATACATTCCAAAGAATATCCAATTTTGCATCCGGATAAAAAAGACAAAGAGAAGATATTGAAAAATTTCAGGTTGCTGTACGATATGTCGCAGGAAACAAGCCATCGGTTTTATGATGAAGCACTTAAACTGCAAATGCAAATTTTCTTATTGGAAATGTGGCACATCTTTGAAGACGAGCTCGACAGAAGAAAACGGAGTCTGCAAAGCGGAACGTTGTACGAACAGTTTATACAATTGGTACAGGAACATTGCATGACACAGCGGGAAGTACGGTTTTATAGTGACAAGCTGAATATAACACCCAAATACCTTAATTATATTTGCAAGGTTAACACCGCAATAACCGCATCTGAATGGATACAGCGTAACGCAAAAGAGCGGATCATTATAATATTGCAAAATAAGAGGCTTAATATCTCCGAAATAGCCGATCAAATGGATTTTTCGAGCCGTTCGTTCTTTACCCGCTATGTAAAAAAAATGCTTGGAGTTACTCCGAAGGAATATCGTGAGCGAATTTGATAAAATTTGTTCTAACATAATCTGCTAGTCCCACGTAATCTTAAAAACCTTTAGCAGGAATACTTTGAACAAGCCTGAGACAGCATAGAAGGCCGATTTCACATTAAAAACCCGTACTTTGACTTGTTCAAAGTACGGGTTTTATACTAAGCATGCATACTTAGAACAGTACCCAGAAGCAGATTCGAACTGCCACGCCGTTGCCAGCGCCACCCCCTCAAGATGGTGCGTCTACCAATTTCGCCACCTGGGTTTGTGCTGCAAATATAATTTAATTTTGGATTTTCGAAACAATCATTTACAATTCTATTTTTAACCCATCATAAGCCAAACGGATCGAATCAGGCAGATCTTTCTCCACATCGGCATGTTTACCCAGGTTATGGCTAATGTGGGTAAGGTAAGTGATCTCTGCGCCCACTTTCTCTGCAAATGCCCTGGCCTCACCTAGCGTAAAATGAGAAATATGTGCCTCATTTTGCAAAGCGTTGATCACTAATATTTTCGTGCCTTTAATTTTTGCAAAGCTTTCTTCCGAAACCGTTTTGGCATCGGTAATGTAGGTAAAGTCGCCAATCCGGTAGCCGCTAATGGGTAGCAAATGGTGCATCACCTCAAAAGGTGTAACAGTCGTCTCTCCTATTTTAAAATCTTCGCCATTGGTTACTGTGTGCAGGTTAATTTGCGGCAGGCCATGGTATTTTTTTTCGGCAAAGATGTAATAAAACTCCCTTTTTAATGCTGTTTGCACCCTTTCGGTAGCATATACATCAATGATCTTGTGCAATAAATAATTAAAGGGCCTGATATCGTCTAAACCCGCAATGTGGTCTTTATGTTCGTGCGTAAATAAAACGGCATCGAGGTTTTCAACTTTTTCGCGTAAAAGCTGGTAACGAAAATCAGGACCACTATCTACCACGATGGTTTTATCGGCCGTTTCTATTAAAATAGATGTTCTTAAACGGTTATCCCGCTTATCTGTAGAACGACAAACGTCGCATTTACAAGCGATTACTGGAACGCCTTGAGATGTACCTGTGCCTAAAAATGTGATCTTCAAATTGCAGTTATAAAAGTGAACGGGCTATTTTGCTGCAATTTAAAGCTTTTTATTTAAATATCACTTTTGGTGCAACACCTGCCCACGATTTTGGCAGTTTATCTTCTTTAACATTAAAGAGCTTAGCCACAACCAACGCTGTATTTTTATTGCTGTTGTAAAAATCAGTAAAACCTAATTTCTTTATTTTAGGGCCTACTGCAGCCCATGGCACCTGCATTTCGCGCATGCTTGTACCACCATGACCTTTATTTATACCACCATGATCGGTAATGAGTAAAAAATGGGTATGCTTAAACAGGTCTTTAGCTTGCAAAGCCTTAATTAAATCGCCTACGGCAACATCGGCCTTTTCAACCGCAGCTATGTATTCAGGCCCCATCCAGCCAAAACCATGACCTGCATGATCGGTATGTACACTGTACAGGAAAACCAACGTAGGATCTTTTCTGTTCGCATCCATAAAATTAATGGCCTTTTCATAATTTTGGGTATAGGCATCTTTTTCTTCAAAAGCCGATTCGTCGAGATATTTTTTATTCATCGAATTTACCAGCTCTAACCAGTTCCAGTAATAGGCTGTTTTAACATTTGGGACCTGTTCTTTCAATACCTTAAATATGGAAGGATAATAACCATCCTGATCTTTATCAATGGGTTCGAGCTCGTGTTTGGCTACTGTCCAGCTGTTATTGGTTACTCCATGCTCTTCAGGCCCTGAGCCTGTTAAATGGCTCGTCCAGTTGGGTAAAGTTACCGAGGGCATTACCGGCCTTGTAGTTACCGAAACTACCCCATCGGCAAAAAGTTTATCGATATTGGGATGTTTAATAGCCTTAAAACCTTCGGCACTAAAGCCATCAAAACCAATAATAACTACACGTTGTACTTGTTGTGCAGTGGCCCTACCAACAGTAGCAATTAATAAAACAGCTAAAAATGTGTGTTTAAAGAGATTCATTTGTCTTGTTCTGGTGAATACCAAAACTAAGGATTAGAAACCAAATAAGTAAACAATATTTATATATACTAAACAAATGAATAATATTTTTACATTCAAAGCCTTTGTGCTAGCCTATCTGTTAAAACAATTCGGTTTGTTGTAAAGAGAGGTAAAACTGGCGCTGTTTATCGTCAAGCATGTTTTCATCGGCAGTGGTTTGCTTTACCAGTGTAACCAGGGCAGCAATTTTGCCTTCGAGGTTGGAGAACTTGTTTACCACAATTACTTTATTGTGTTCTAACAAACAAGATCCGGTTCTGAAATTTCCCTTTTCGTAACGGACTTTATACCCCATTGCAAAAAGTAAGGTTTCTAATTTCTCTAAAGTATGGTTGGTAAGTGGCAATGACATTGGAACAAAAGTAAACAATAAGAATATTTTGCAGCGAATAAATGGTTAATTGTTTTGACTGGTATTAAGGGTTAACTGGTTAATTGTGGGAGTGTGTTAAATAAGAGAATAGAATAGCGAAGATCCTTCGACTCCGCTCAGGATGACAACTTAATAGATGAAAAACTTAATAAAGCAATCGGATCGGCATAATGCATAAAAAAAGGTTCAGCTGTTTCCAACTGAACCTTACAGGTTTCATCCCGCATTTGCGGAATTAACAATTATCTTAAATCTACCACTTCAACACCAGGATATTTCTTAGCGTCGAAAGCAAAAGTAGTTTCCGGTACATTTACATTTGGCGAAAAAGTTTTCACATTGTAAGTGTATTTGTTTCCGTTTTTATCGAACAATACCACATTGGCAATCTGCTTAGCAACTTTATCAATGCTTAAACGCACTTTAAAGATCGATTTTTTTGCATCAACAGGCGTTAAATCAATCATCTGGTAAGTTTTAGCACCTGCCTTCTCCTCGCCAGTGTACACGTATTTAAATCCTTTTTCGTAAACGGTAAAAATTTTAGCCGGATTAATGGCATCGCCACTGTTATCTACATTGCTTACCTGTACTTCTTTATCTTTTTTCAGGTAAGTCCACTGGCTTTTACCATCGCTAAACAACTCCTGATTGGTCATAGCCACTTTATACTTGTTAGAATTGGCTTTAACATATAAAGTACCTTGCTGGGTTTCTTTTACTTTAGCTTTTGGATTATCCAAAGTGAAGGTAAAATCTGTTTTAACTACATTGTACGACTTGTATTTCTTGCTTACCTCTGCTAAAATCTCTTTAGCTTTCGCATCAGTTTGAGCATAGGTTGATGTTGTAAAAGCAACTACAACCATTAATGCTGAAATTAATTTCTTCATCTTTTCTTTTTTAATTTTCTTTTGTAACGTTAGAGTAGATTTTTTGGTATTGGTTTAATCTAATCTTTGTTATCCATACTATTCAAGAATTGTTCCAAAGAATATTCGTCAGGGTATAAAACTTCACGTGCCTTACTTCCTTCAAACGGTCCAACAATTCCCGCAGCCTCTAATTGGTCTATAATTCTACCTGCCCGGTTGTAACCCAACTTCAGTTTACGCTGAATCAAAGAAGTTGAGCCCTGCTGATGCATTACAATCAGCCTTGCAGCATCTTCAAAGAATTTATCGCGCTCATTCGGATCGAAATCTGCTTTGCTTCCCTCGCCTGCCTCATCAATATATTCTGGCAACTGATAAGCATCTGAATAACCGCGCTGGTTACCGATATATTCAGAAATACGATCAACCTCAGGTGTATCAACGAAAGCACACTGTAGCCTGATTAAGTCGCTACCGGTTGATAAAAGCATATCCCCGCGACCAATCAGCTGATCGGCCCCACCACTATCCAAAATGGTACGCGAATCGATTTTTGACAAAACCCTAAAGGCTAACCTCGCCGGGAAGTTGGCTTTAATGGTACCGGTAATAATATTTACTGATGGACGCTGAGTAGCCAGCACCAGGTGAATACCAATGGCACGGGCCAGCTGAGCCAAACGCGCAATCGGCGCTTCTACCTCTTTACCAGCCGTCATCATCAAATCGGCAAACTCATCTACTACCAAAACAATAAATGGTAAGAAACGGTGACCATTATTCGGATTCAGCTTGCGCTTAATAAATTTATCGTTGTACTCTTTTAAATTCCTTACCTGTGCATCTTTCAACAAATCGTAACGCTGATCCATCTCAATACAAAGTGAATTTAGTGTGTTTACCACTTTCTTAGTATCGGTAATAATGGCATCGGCCTCGCCCGGCAGTTTAGCCAGAAAGTGCCTTTCAATACGGTTAAACAGGGTTAATTCTACCTTTTTCGGATCGACCAATACAAACTTTAACTGTGCCGGGTGTTTTTTAAACAATAGCGAAACCAGGATGGAATTAATACCAACCGATTTACCTTGCCCTGTTGCCCCTGCTACCAGTAAGTGGGGCATTTTGGCCAAATCGGCGATAAAAACTTCATTGCTGATGGTTTTCCCCAAAGCAATTGGTAAATCCATGGTGTTTTGTGCCCATTTCTCGGTATTTAAAATGCTGCGCATCGGCACCATTTCGGGGTGTTGGTTCGGTACTTCGATACCAATTGTACCTTTACCTGGCATTGGCGCAATAATACGGATACCCAAAGCAGCCAGCGAAAGGGCAATATCATCTTCCAGGTTTTTGATTTTCGAGATCCGCACACCAGGTGCCGGAATAATCTCATAAAGTGTAACTGTTGGACCAATTGTAGCCTTAATTTTATCGATTTCGATATTATAATGGTTAAGGGTTTCTACAATTTTATTTTTATTGGCTTCCAGCTCTTCAGCGTTTACCGAAATTTTGTTGGTACCGTAGTTTTCCAGTAGATCAACCGTTGGGTATTTGTAGCCCGATAAATCGAGCTTTTCATCGTAATTACCAAACTGCTCTACCAGATCATCCGATTTAATTTCTTCTTCAGTCTTTTCGATGGTAAATGCGGGCTCTTTTTCGTCGTTTACCGGTGGTTCAACCACCAATGGCATAGCCGAAGCCGCAGTGGTTGCCAAAGGCAGATTGGTAGCCAAAGGCGATAAAACTACCGGCGGGCTTACCTCATCTTCGGGTTCTTTTTCTTCGAAACGGTTAGGTTGTAAAGTTACATTTTGTGGCTTACGTTCATTGCTCACAGGCTTATCGCGTACCGGAAATTCTATCGGCTCTGAAGGCTCTTCGTAAACATTTTCCCTGCCTGCATGCTGCGACCTAACTTCGTTTACAAAATCGGGCACTTCCGAATCGAGATATACTTCTTTTTCTTTACGTTCAGGAAATTTAAAATCGATGTTATAGGCAATAATTAAAATGGTTAAACCGGCAAAAGCAATTAAACCGGCAACTCCTGCTGCACCAATTTGCGCGGCTAGTAATTTGTTGGTCCAAAAACCAAATTCACCTTCGAGGTAATGCGGCGATTCTGACCAGAAACTGTGTGCAAAACCTAAGGTTAACGAGATAAACAGCAAAAAGAAAAAGCTATAGCCTAATGTTTTTGAGATAGAAAGGATTTTCACTTTAAACAATAAGCGGTAGCCTATAATAAAAAAGGCAAGCACAAATAAGAACGAGGCAATACCGAACCACTCGTAAATAAACTGATGCGATAGTAAAGCGCCAAATTTACCCAGCCAGTTTTGTACAACCGGGGTAGTTACGCCTGCATTTTTCAGTTCTTCGCTTGTTTTAAACAAATTCCCCCAGCCGCCATTTGCATCTATTACATAACTCTGGTCGTCTTGCCAGGTAAATAAATAAGAGGTAAAGGCAATTAAAAAATAAAGGGAAAGAATTACAAAGAACAGTCCCAGAATCTTTACTGCACGTCCATCCGACAGGTCGAAACGGGGCAGAAATTCCCTTTTTTCTTTTGGCTGGCGGTTTGACGCCCCTCTGCCCGATGCATTTTCAGCACCTTTATCTCTGAATGTATTGGTTTTAAACTGATTACCCCTTGCCGACATTTTCTATCCTAAATATTATTTTGATCAACAAATATAAAATAACTGATACGAGTTTTCTATTCCCCATTAAATTAAATAAAAATATTCGATAGGGTATTAAACCTTAAACAAAAAATATAGTCTATTATTTCAACAACACGCAAGTTGTTACGTTTTATCATAAATGAAACGGATTTTGTTTTAGGTTTTATCCCGTTTGACCTGGAGAGGTGAGACGGGATTTTTTTTATGCCTTTAGCCATTAAAGCAACAGCGGTTAAAAACACCGCCTGAAAACCTGAACTCAGATGTTCTTTTTTGCCAGAAGTTGAAATCAACAACCAGTAGCCCTATATTTTGCAAAGTGCTTAACACACTATATATTTAGAAAATTAGATAATTATTTATTTTTTATTAATTTAAGTCGATTTTTATACAATACTATGGGTATAGCGCAGCTAGAAGAACAAATTGAGGCCGGCAACTTAAATGCGGTAAAGGAAATTTTGGTACAAAACCCCAGATTGGCCGTTACCGATACATCGCACCACATTTCGCCGTTATTATTGGCATGTTATTATAAAAAGCAGGAGATTGCCGATTTAATTGCAGAGTTTGTTGATCAGCTTACCCTGTTCGAAGCCTGCGCAGTAGGTAAATTTGATGCCGCGACCCTATTGATTTTCCAAAAACCTGAGAGTGTTAACGAGTTCTCTGATGATGGTTTTACGCCGCTGGGCCTGGCCTGCTATTTCGGCCACGAAGATTTAGCCCGCTTTTTGGTACTCAAAGGTGCTGATGTAAATTTAGCTTCGAAAAACGGATTCAATGTTTTTCCTATCCATTCGGCCGTTGCGGCAAACAATTTTAACATTACCAAAATGCTTTTAGAAGCCGGGGCCTACCCTAATGTTTGCCAAAAAGCTGGTCTGGCACCTTTACACAGTGCGGCACAATTGGGTAATATTGAGTTGATTATTTTATTGCTGGAGCATGGCGCCGAAGTTTCGTTACGCATGGAAGGCGGAAAATTACCTGCCGATTTAGCTGCAGAGAAAGGTTTTAACGAAATTGCTGAAATTTTGAGAGACGATGATTAGATAGTCATGAGTCCAAAGTTGTGAGTCTTTAGTCCAAAACCAATTTCCGGTTCGAAATTTTCAGTTACCCATCATTGCAAACTGCGTATTGGAAAACTGCCAACTGAAAACTACTCCCAAACCCTAAGCCTCATGCGCTTCATGTAGGTTCTGATATCCAAAACCACGGCAGCCAGAAAATAAAATAGTATGGGGAAACCTACAGCCAAAAATGACGAGTAAATAAAAAACAGGCGGACTTTTGCCGTGCTCATGTGTAGCTTATTAGCCAGATAAGTAGAAACACCAAAACTCTGCTGTTCAAAATAGGTTATAATTCTTTGAAACATTTTAAGCTTATTTTAACACACTTTAATTATTGTATCAACAGATAAAATAATAAATAACCAACGCTGTAACATTGGTTTTCTTATTCTAATTTATAAATAATAATTGGTTAAACATGCAAAATTGATTTCGAACTATTCTAAAATCAGCTTTTCGAAATCCTGTTTATCTTCATGTTTAATGAAAAGAATCTGCTGTTCTTCCAGTCCTGAAAATTTCTTAACCAATTCTGCCTTAAATTTATGCAGATCAACGTCCTTATCCAGAATAACCGTTAAGGCATCAGCATTACCCCTAACTTCTACAATCTGATTGGGATAAAGTTCTTTTAATTCGTGCGGAAATTCCATAATTATAAAACGGTTAGGGTAAATCTTTTTGTTTAAGCTTGTTTTAAAATCTTAATACCAATACCACAAGTTAAACATTTTTTCTGGTCGCAATATTGTTTTTTCAATTGTAAAATACCTTGCGACGCAAATGCACTTTCAATTTGAACTCCTGCTGCTAAAAATTTTTCGGTTATAGCGTTTTCTTCGGCTGGCAAACTTTCTAATAATTTAATTGCCCTGCTCTGGTAAAATTGGGTATCGGTGTATTTACCGTAGGCAAACAAAAACAAGGCTACTGTATTTAACAAAATATTATCAACAGATGTTTTGCCTATTTGTGTTTTTACCCCATCAGCTTCCTTTTTAAAGTGATAATGTGATTTCCAGTAATCGTTTACGGGCAATTCTTCGAATAAAGTATGTAATTCGGCTACCTTTTTAATTTCTATAATTTTAGAAAAAAGGTGATTGGATTTTAAAATTAAGGCTGCAAATTGTGCCAGCCTGATGGTTGGAAAATTCTGTGGCCGCATACGCATAAATTTCCAGATGGATACTTCGAGCGGCTTGATGTTGTATTTCTTTTGCAGAAATTCAAATTCGGCCTTTAGTTTTTGCGGATAGGCTTCGGTAAACTGATCTTTTAAAAAATCCGGCAGCTCCGAAAACCAAAGCCTCAATTTGTAAGGGATTATCTTTGTGTTTGGCATAAATATTTTGCGGAACGGCCTTGGCAACCAACTCAAAGGGCAATGCGTTTACCTTAAAACCAAAATTGCGCGCCATAAAGCGATAAAAAGTTTCGTCCCAATCTCCATGCAATCCGTGCAATGTTTCATTAACAGCCTTAGTTTTCTCCTCGAAACGCTCTACCAGGGTTCGAGATAAAAATGAATCGACAATTAACCGGTCTACATGCTCGATCTGAGCCACGCAGGGAAAATCGGTAAGCGTTAAAAAAAGGTTTTCGTATTTGCGGATCAAACTGGTTGCAATACGGTTTTTAAGTTCCAATACAGGCAGTACCGTACCATCTATGCGTTTAATCTCTATGTCATGTTCATAAACCACATGGAGGATTACATTTTCATAGCTGTGATCGAACTGGTGGTTATGTTTTAACCAATCAGACGATTTGAGGTGGATTTCGACACTTCCGGCCCAGAGGGTATCACCAATCTTAATTTTAGTATGGTTAAAATCGGGGCCTGCATTTCTGTTGAGCAGTCCGGGATGCATGATTTCCAGTTTTTCGCCCTCGCAGGTCTGCAGCCCGTTGTAATCAAACGACCTGAACTGCCATACGTAATGAAGAAAATCTTCCGGAAAATTCATTATTGAAGATAATGAATTTATTTTGCTATAACTAACTTATAAGTTTAAAATTACTTATTATTCTATCTCTATATTAGATTGCTTCGTCGTTCCTCCTCGCAATGACGTAGTCGCGCCGTCATTGCGAGCCGATTTTTCATCGGCGAAGCAATCTAATAGGTGAGAACTAACCTTCTGGAAATAAATTATACCAATCCAGCCTTAATCAATATCTGCTCCATTTCTTTTTGCAGTTTCAAGGCCTCTTCTCTGGCTCTTTCGGCAAAATCTTCGCCTTGACTGGCATATATAATTCCTCTCGATGAGTTAATCAGTAAACCACATTGTGCATTTAAGCCATATTTGCATACTTCGCTTAAATCGCCACCCTGCGCACCAACACCAGGTACCAAAAGAAAATGGTTAGGCGCCAGTTTACGTACATCGCCAAATGCTGCGCCGCGGGTTGCCCCCACAACATACATCATTTGTTCATCAGTAGCCCACTGCTGCGATGTTTTAAGTACTTTTTCGAAAAGCTTGTCTTCACCAACTTCCTGCAATTGGAAATCGGCATGACCAGTGTTTGAAGTTAAGGCCAAAAGAATAACCCATTTATTTTCGTAAGTTAAAAAAGGAGTTACCGAATCGCTTCCCATGTAAGGCGCAACCGTAACCGAATCGAAACTCATTTCAGACGATGCTGCATTAAAAAATGTTTCGGCGTACATGGCCGAGGTATTTCCAATATCGCCACGTTTGGCATCAGCAATAGAGAAAGTATCTTTAGGAATATACTTCCAGGTATCGATCAAAGTTTCCCATCCTTTTTTACCATAACACTCGTAAAACGCAGTATTTGGTTTGTAGGCCACACATAGATCCTGGGTTGCATCAATAATCTGCTTATTGAATTCTAAAATCGGATTTTCATATTTTAACAGGTGTTTAGGGATCTTATCCAGGGCTGAATCTAATCCGACACATAAAAATGAACGTTTTTTTTGAATTTGCTCGAAAAGTTGTTGCTTGGTCATATATGGGCTTATTTGCTGCAAATATGAAGATTTTTAAGTTTTCCGGACAACAAAATTATACCTGCATGAATTATTTTTTTAAACATTTTAAACTTTTGCTTGCAGATTACGTTTCAAATACATACAATTGCAACATAATTTCTCAACCGTTTATCTGAATATCCCAGAAAAATTTATCAAGATTTATTTTTTGTTACCATTTTTTAGAAGCAAAATTGCTTTTTATTCAGCTTATAAACAATATAAAACAATTTGAGTATTTTCTAAAATAAACTCAATTCGGTTTTATAGCCATAAGAATTTATATACAATGAAACAGTTTGGCTTACCTTAACAGAAATATTTTTAGGCCTGCATAGATTTTATAACGGCATATGTGCGTTATAAGCAAATGAAAAATTTCTTGAAACATATATATTTAGAATGTTCAGCAAAACAGAATTAAATGATAAGCTCACAACAGAATTGCGTGAGCTGGCAAAAAACTATGGCATTGAAGGTGCCGACTCCCTTAGAAAAATAGACCTGGTTGAAGTACTTTTGCACCAGCAAGAAATTATAAACGCCGCTAAATCAGCTGGAGGCGACCCTTATAGCGAAAGCGAACCGGTAGCGGCAAGCCCCGCACCAAAGGCTAAAGCTGCCAAAGCTGAAAAAGCACCAAAAATTGTAGCCGCAGCCGCCGAAGCAGCCGCAGTTACTCCCGAAAAACCGGCAAAAAAGAGAGCAAGGCTACCTAAAGATGAACCTGCAACAACTCCGGTAAGTAGAAAAAGAGATGCTGTAACCCTTTTTGATGAGCCGCAGCACCAACCAGAACGCCAGCCCGATCGTATTTTTGAAGCAGAAGAAAGTGTAAAACCAATTTCGGCTTTAATTGAAGAAAGCGCAGAAGTACTTCCGGTTGCAACAAAGGCAAAGCACGAGCCAAAAGAAAAGCAGGAGAAACAGGAAAAACCACAGCGTGATGAAAACCGTCCTCAGAAACAACCGGGCGGAGGTAGCCACCATAAAAACGAAAACAGCTATTCTAACCTGGATTTCGATAACGTAATTACAAACGAAGGTGTATTGGAAATTATGCCCGATGGTTACGGTTTCTTACGCTCGGCAGATTACAACTACCTTACCTCTCCTGATGATATTTATGTATCACAATCGCAAATTAAACTTTTTGGCTTAAAAACCGGCGATACTGTAAAAGGTAGTATCCGCCCGCCAAAAGAAGGCGAAAAATATTTCCCATTGGTGCGCGTAGAAACCATTAATGGCAGAATCCCTGCCGATGTGCGCGACCGTGTTCCTTTTGATTACTTAACTCCGCTTTTCCCAACCGAAAGATTAAACCTGTTTACGGATACGAATAACTATTCGACCCGTATTATGGATTTATTTACCCCAATTGGTAAAGGTCAGCGTGGTTTAATTGTAGCACAGCCTAAAACAGGTAAAACCAATTTATTAAAAGAAGTTGCGAATGCAATTGCCAAAAACCACCCTGAAGTTTATTTAATTATCCTTTTAATTGACGAACGTCCGGAAGAAGTAACTGATATGGCACGTAGTGTAAGAGCAGAAGTAATTGCTTCTACATTTGATGAGCCGGCAGAGCGCCACGTTAAAATTGCCAATATCGTATTGGAAAAATCTAAACGTTTGGTAGAAAGTGGTCATGATGTGGTAATTCTGTTAGATTCGATTACGCGTTTAGCCAGAGCTTATAACACTACTGCTCCGGCATCAGGTAAAATTTTATCGGGTGGTGTTGATGCAAATGCTTTGCACAAACCAAAACGTTTCTTCGGTGCTGCACGTAACATCGAAAACGGAGGTTCTTTAACCATTTTGGCTACTGCTTTAACAGATACAGGTTCTAAAATGGACGAGGTGATCTTCGAAGAATTTAAAGGAACAGGTAATATGGAACTTCAGCTGGATCGTAAATTATCTAACAAACGTATTTTCCCTGCAATTGACATTACTGCATCGAGCACACGCCGCGACGATTTATTACACGACAGGGATACCCTGCAACGTGTTTGGATTTTACGCAACCACCTTGCCGATATGAACAGCCAGGAAGCCATGGAATTTGTACAATCGCAAATTAAAGGCACAAAAAGCAACGAAGAATTCTTAATTTCGATGAACAGCTAAAAAAGGTAAAATGTAAGATGGTAAATGGATAAGGTAACTTTCCATCTACCATCGACCATATTACATCTTCCATCCTATGAAAAGGCATATCCCTAATGCGATTACCTGTGCTAACCTTTTTTCTGGCTGCATCGGAATCGTTTTTGCATTTAAAGGCGATTTACAAACCGCAGCTTACTTCGTTATTTTTTCGGGGATTTTCGACTTTTTTGATGGCATGATAGCCCGCTTATTAAATGTTAAATCGGCTATTGGCAAAGACCTCGATTCGTTAGCCGATATGGTTAGTTTTGGCTTTTTACCTGGCGTAATTATGTTTCAGCTATTGAAATCGAGCGATTACTCCTCAGCTTACCTTCCTTATCTTGGCTTTATAATTACTGTTTTTTCGGCGTTACGACTGGCTAAGTTTAACAATGATGCCCGCCAAACGGAAGATTTTATTGGTTTAAATACCCCAATGAACACCTTGTTTATCTGCTCCTTACCTTATATTGCTACCGATTACCCTCAGGTAATTTATTCGAGCATATTGCTGATTGCCATTACAGCCATAACCAGTTTTCTATTGGTAAGTGAAATCAGGATATTTTCTTTGAAATTCAGCGACCTGAGCTGGGCCAAAAACAAAATCAAATTTATCTTTTTAATATTATCGGCTGTGTTGATTGGTTTCTTGAAATTTGCAGCAATACCATTTGTACTAGTACTTTATATTGCCCTATCGCTATTTTACTTCAAAGATAAACCGAAATTGGAAAAAAATTAATCAGCTCCCCCCTGTTGTTTCTTTACCAATCTATCTATTTCTGCTTCAATCAGTTTATTGATAGCAGCACCATGCTGTTTTAAAGTTATTATATTGGCTTGTATATTGGTAACGTGGTTCTATTTTGTGCTATTTCTTCTATACCCTGTACCAAATCTCTAACATCAGTGCAACCTAAATAAGTAAAAACGGGCTTAATTTTATGTGCACATCGGGCCACTTTACCCCAGTCCTGATGCACTAAAGCTTGATCCAATTCTCCGAGATAAACAGGCAGTTGTGTTAAAAAAGATTCAAAAACGGCTATTAACGCGTCCGTATCATCACCTACCATGTTTATCACATACGAAAAATCTAAAACACGTTCCTGCATCTGCTTAGCCATTTCAGTTATAATTTTTTAACCGTCAATGGGTCGTTAATGTTTTGACTGATATTTAACATGGTTTGCCCGAGTACGGGATGTATTACTTCCGGCGCAATTTCGGCAAGGGGTTCCATTACAAACCTTCGGTTTTGCATGTGTGGATGTGGCACCTGGAGTTTACCGGGAATATCGATAATTTCGTCGCCAAAAAGAATCAGATCGATATCAATCAGGCGTTCGCCCCATTTATCTTTTCTTACACGGCCTAAATCCTGTTCAATAGCCAAAGCCTTTGTCAAAACCTCCAGGGCGGTTAAACTGGTTCGTAAAGCCACAGCCTGGTTTAAAAAAGCAGGTTGATCTGTTTTGCCCCAGGCAGCAGTTTTGTACAGGGCAGAAACCGATACCACCTCTCCTACCTTTTCGTTCAAAAGTGCCACTGCAAGTTCTAAATTTGCCTCCCGGTTTCCCAAATTTCCACCCAGTAACAAATAAGCCGTGCTGCACTCTAAAGCCTTATTAAGCATCATGTATTTTTATATCTTTACAGCACAAAACTAAAACATTTAAATGAGAGAATTCTTTAAGTATTTATTTGCCTCTATGTTGGGCTTTTTCTTATCGATGGTAATTATATTTATTATCTGCTTCGTGATTGTTGTGGGTGTAATTTCATCAATCGATAACGATAAAACCGTTATTGTATCCAACAATTCGGTACTGTTCTTAAATTTAGATCAGGCCATTACCGAACGTACCCCTAAAAATCCTTTCGGCAATTTGCCTATTGTAGGTGGCGAAGAAAAAGATGGCATTGGTTTAAACGATTTTCTTAAATCGGTACAAAGGGCCAAAACCGACGATAACATTAAATGTATTTACCTGAATGTAAGCAGTCCGACTGCCGGTTATGCTACGCTTCGTGAGGTAAGAAATGCACTGATCGATTTCAAAAAATCGCATAAAAAGATTATTGCCTACAGCGAAGTATATACACAGGGCGCTTATTACCTGGCTTCGGTGGCTGATAAGGTATATTTAAACCCCGAAGGTGCTTTAGAATTTAAAGGCTTTAGCTCAGAACTAACTTTTTTTAAGGGAACTTTAGAAAAAGTTGGGGTAGAAATGCAGGTAATCCGCGTTGGAAACTATAAAAGTGCAGTAGAGCCGTTTATTTTGGATAAAATGAGCGATTACAACCGCAAACAGGTTACCGCTTATGTGGGAGGCTTGTACAATACTTTTTTAACCGACATTGCCCAAAGCAGAAACATCCCGAAAGATAGCCTTTACAGCATTGCCGATAATTATAAGGTACAACAACCTCAGGATGCAGTTAATTTTAAAATGGTTGACGCACTGAAGTATAAAGATCAGATTTTAGAAGAATTAAAAGGCTTATCGGGACGTACCCGCGGCGAAAACATCCGCACGGTTACCATAAACGATTATGCTAAAAACAATACCAATACCGGCACAGGCAAAGATAAAGTAGCTGTAATTTATGCCAATGGCGAAATTAACGGTGGCGAGGGCTCTGATAATCAGATTGGTTCTGAACGCATTTCGAGAGCAATCAGAAAAGCACGTTTAGATGATGACATTAAAGCCATTGTAATCCGCGTAAACTCGCCGGGAGGCAGTGCCTTAGCTTCTGATGTGATCTGGAGAGAAATTGTACTGACCAAAAAAGAAAACCGGTTATTGCATCCTTTGGCGATGTAGCCGCATCAGGTGGTTACTATATTGGTTGTGCTGCCGATAGCATTTTTGTTCAACCCAATACCATTACCGGTTCTATTGGTGTGTTTGGTATCATTCCGAATTTTCAGAACTTAATGACCAACAAACTTGGGATCACTTTTGATGGCGTTAAAACTGGTAAATATGCCGATATTATGGCTACCAACCGGCCAATGACTGCCGGAGAACGCTTTATTATTCAAAATGAGCTAAACCGGATTTACAGTGGTTTTGTGAGTCGCGTTGCCGATGGCCGTAAGAAAAGCAAGGCTTATATCGATAGCATTGGCGGTGGCCATGTTTGGATCGGTACAGACGCTGTTCAAATTGGTTTGGCCGATAGAATTGGTAGCTTTAACGATGCCATTAAAGCTGCAGCAAAAAAAGCAAAGCTTAAAGATTATAAGGTTGTAGAGTACCCTGAGGTTATTGATCCATGGAAATCGTTAATGGATGAAAGTACCGATAAAGTTAAAACCTACTACACTAAACAGGAACTTGGCGAAAACTACTTCCTTTATCAACAAATGAAAAAGGTAATCGCAAGTTCGGGTATCCAGGCCAGGATGCCGTTTGAAGCCGTAATTAAATAATAATGTAAGACGGGGAATGTAAAATGGATGATGGGCTAAGGTTTTAAAAAAAGGTTCATAATTTGATGGCTAATGGCAAAATGGCGATCAAGTTATGAGCCAACAAACCATCATCCGTTTTACATCTTCCATTATACATCCTCATCGCACTATTTTCCATTCGGGATGCAACGTAAGATAAGTTTCATTAACAGCAACATTTTCCGGATGAACAGTTAAGGCTATACTTTTGTCTTTTAAAAACTCGAAACTAATTCCGCTTTTTTTCGAATCGTAAACCAATACGGTATCTTTTTGTGCATTCTCGTAGCGACTTATCTGCTTTAAATCAGGAAATTTTGATTGCAAGGCAGTTAGTGTGGTACCCAGCGAAAAACCATCAGCGGTTTTAAATTTATCAGAAGTAACCCTGATTTGTTTCACATCTTTTACGCGCATGCTGGTATCACGGTAAGTGGAGTAAATGGCAATTTCATTTCTTTGCCCTCCCGTCGAATCGGTTCCATACCAAATTCCCCAGGCTTTACCCATGGCCGCATCACCAGCATCGGCCTTACCCAGTTTTTGGCTAACCTGTTCCATATCTGCTCCTATCGTAATTTCGCCAACCGAGCGGCAGGCCACAACCAAAAACCGTTGATCTGTGGTTTGCCCGGCCACTGTAGAAATGTGGGTAAGCGAATCATGCTGAACTGCCTGTTTACGGTTCGCTGATTGGCAGCCTACCACGCTTATACTTAAGCCCAAAAGGACAATTTTTATCGATTTCATCCCTATTAAACAATGCCCCGGTTAAATTGTGTTTATAAAATTAGCGTGGCGTGATCGTAATTTGAGGCATTATTTTCTAATTTTACAGCTTATGGAAAATAAAACCATCGCCCGTACTTTACGCCTTTTATCGCAGTTAATGGAACTGCATGAAGAGAATCCTTTCAAGATCAAATCTATTGCAAATGCATATTTCAAGGTAGATAAACTACCTTTTGCATTAAAAGATAAGCCCATAGCAGAAATTGATAAAATTGATGGGATTGGTAAAGGACTGGCTTCCAAAATAATCGAATTGCTCGAAACCGGCGAACTGCAGGAGTTGAATGAGATTGTGCAACAAACGCCAGAAGGTGTGGTAGAAATGCTGGGCATTAAAGGCATCGGTCCGAAAAAGATCCTCATCATTTGGCGCGACCTCGGCATTGAATCCATTGGTGAATTGTATTACGCCTGCAACGAAAACCGCTTAATTGAAGCCAAAGGTTTCGGCTTAAAAACCCAGGAAGAAATTAAAAATGCGATTGAGTTTAAACTGGCAGCCAATGGCAGGTTTTTATATGCCCAGGTGGAGGGATTTGCCCAAACCCTGCTTACGCAACTATCAGAATGGTTAGGAAAAACAGATAAAGATGCGCTTTTAGGCTTTGCCGGTCAATACCGCCGCGCCTGCGAAATTATTGATGAGTTGGAAATTGTAATCGGCGCAGACGATCTGGAGGCAGTTAAACTTAACTTGCCAGCTTTTAAGCAACTTACCCTAATCGAAACTGAAAATGCTTTCGTTTGCACTACTGAGGCAGGTTTCAGAATAAAAATCCATGTAGTGGAAAAATCAGTTTTCTATTTACAATGGTTTAAATTAACCGGTAATGCCGAACATGTAGATAAAGTTTTAAAATTAGCCGGCGAAGGGCCATTTGCTAACGAAGAAGAAATTTACAGCAAAGCTGGTTTATCGTTTATTGTACCCGAACTGCGTGAAGATTTCGATGAAATTGAGCTGGCTAAAACCAATCAGCTTCCAACATTAATTCAGTACGAAGATTTGAAAGGTAGCTTGCATAATCACTCTACCTGGAGCGATGGCGTACATACTCTGGAGCAAATGGCGGTTTATTGTAAAGATAACCTAAACCTGCAGTATCTGGGCATCTGCGACCACTCTAAAACTGCCGTTTATGCAAAAGGCTTAAATGAGCAACGTGTTTTTGCGCAGCATCAGGAAATTGATGAACTGAATAAAAAACTGGCTCCATTTAAAATTTTTAAAGGTATTGAGAGCGATATCCTGAGCGATGGTTCTTTAGATTACCCGGATGAAATTTTAAAAACTTTCGATTTTGTTGTAGCCTCAGTACACAGCAATTTACGCATGGACGAAGCCAAGGCAACCACTCGCTTGTTAAAAGCAATCGAAAACCCTTATACCACTATTTTAGGTCACCCAACAGGCCGTTTATTATTGAGTAGAGCCGGATATCCGATTGATTATAAAAAAATTATCGACGCCTGTGCAGCCAACAAAGTCGTAATCGAAATCAATGCTAACCCTTTACGTTTAGATTTAGACTGGCGCTGGCACCGTTATGCGCTCGAAAA
The DNA here is from genome assembly GCA_965284455.1 of Sphingobacteriaceae bacterium. Taxonomy (GTDB): domain Bacteria; phylum Bacteroidota; class Bacteroidia; order Sphingobacteriales; family Sphingobacteriaceae; genus Pedobacter. The sequence goes on along the minus strand of OZ260086.1, from coordinate 455,789 downwards.
AGGCGTTATACTATCGGTAAATCCAGATGCACACCGCACCGAAGGTTTCCATGATATGCACTATGGTATTCTGGTTGCACGCAAAGGCGGTTTAAGTGCCGATAAATGTTTAAATGCGTTCACCCTGGAGGAGATTACGGCATATTTTGAAAGTAAGAAGCCAATAATTTAATCAGCGGAAATAAGAAGCGATGCAGCAGCTTGGCCTAGTCAATGGCAGAAAAATCATTTATACCAATCTAAGATGGGATGCAGGATGGTTTAAAGCGCTTACCAACGGTAATTGGTGTACTTTTACAATTACTGATGAAGAAGATAAGGATTTTGTTGAAATGGTTGTTGAAAAGTCCCTCTAAAATCAAGTGGCTTATATTTGTTGTGCTGGCCAACTGGCAGATCATGTAGAATTAGCCTTTGATATGAAAATAGTAGAAAAAGCTATCGAACAAGAAAATATAACTCAAAGGCCATTTGATTATGACCAGTCGCCGATTACAACTGCACATAAAAATTTCAGTGAAGGATTTTGGTTCGCTTCATTTGTCGTACAAAATGAAGAAAACTGGATAAATACGCTTATTTGCTTAGACTTTACAAAAAAAGGCGTAAAAAATAACATTATCAGTTTAATTGAAAAAATTAATAACGATTGGTTACCATCTGAAGAAGAAATAGAGTCTCCATTCTATGACGATAATTTATAAATCTGTGCAATCTTATAATCTGTGTAATCATCCCGTAAGGAACCATAACGAATCTTTTAATATCTTTGCCCCATGATAAGTGAAATTGCCAACCGCATATTTAATGAAGTAATTACAGACTACCACAAGTTTGACGACATTGACCAACCGGTTGAAAACCCATACGATGCTGAAAGTTTAGAGCATCTTTTTTACGTAAAAAACTGGATCGATACCGCACAATGGCACATGGAAGATGTAGTGCGCAATCCAAACATTGATCCTGTAGAAGGTTTAAGCTGGAAAAGACGCATTGATGCTCAAAACCAGGTGCGTACCGATATGGTAGAGTTTATAGATGGTTATTTCTTAAATCTGTATCAGGGTGTTTCGGCTCTGCCTGATGCAAAAATCAATACCGAAAGTCCGGCATGGGCTATCGACAGACTTTCTATTTTAGCCCTGAAAATTTACCACATGCAGGAAGAAGCTGAACGCGAAAGCGCATCGGCCGATCACCGTGCGCAATGCCAAACGAAGCTTAATGTGTTGTTATCGCAACGCGATGATCTATCAACCAGTATTGATGAATTATTGGCTGATATTGAGGCTGGTAAAAAATACATGAAAGTGTATAAGCAAATGAAAATGTACAACGACCCAAGTTTAAATCCGGTGTTGTATAATAAGGCCTAAAGACCGAAGCAGAAAGCCATGGCCGCAACCCATAAAATTATCGTTTTACGTTTTTCGGCTATGGGCGATGTAGCCATGGTGGCCTCGGTGTTACACGAATTTGCAGTACAAAATCCGGGCACTGAGCTGATCATGGTGAGCAGACCAGCCTTCAAGCCATTTTTTGCGGGTATTCCTAATCTCATTTTTCATGCGATAGAACCCAAAACCATACACAAAGGAATTGGTGGCCTTTACAAGCTTTTTCAGGAACTTCGCAGCTATAAACCTGCTGCAATAGCCGATTTACACGATAATTTAAGAAGTAGAACCATTTCCACCTTCTTTCGCTTAGCCGGCACTACAATTAAGCGCATTGATAAAGGAAGAGACGAGAAAAAAGCATTAACCCGCACTACAAACAAATTTTTTAAGCCATTAAGAAAAACAGTAGAGCGCTATGCCGATGTTTTTCGGGAGTTGGGTTTTGAACTTAAACTCAGTCACCAGATCAACAAATCAGCACAAGATTTGCCCGCAAAAGCAAAAGAATTATTTACCAATAAAAGCACAAAAAAAATAGGCATCTCCCCTTTTGCACAACACATTTATAAAGTTTACGATTTGGCTAAAATGGAAAAAGCCGTAGCTTCCCTGAGCAATCTGGGTTATCAGCTTTTTATTTTTGGCGGGGGTAAAACCGAGCAGGCAGTTGCCAAAGAGTGGGCAAAAAAACACGCCAATACCCATAATTTAATTGGCAATTACAACCTTACCGAAGAACTGGCTATTATTTCAAACCTCGATTTAATGGTTAGCATGGATTCGTCTGGTATGCACATGGCTTCATTGGTTGGCGTGCCCGTTGTTTCCATTTGGGGGCCAACGCATCCTTATGCTGGCTTTCTTGGCTATGGGCAATTGGAAAGCGATTGTATTCAGATCGATCACCCGGCCAGACCAAATTCCATTTACGGAAACAAACCCTGCCGTTGCGGTGTTGAAAACTGTATAGATTTAATCGAACCTGAAACAATTGTAAATAAAATTAAGGAGAAACTCAATGGCTAAGCAATTACTATTGGTCCGTCATGGAAAATCGGATTGGGGAAATTTAGACTTAAAGGATTTCGACCGGCCTTTAAACAAACGTGGAAAAGAAAACGCGCCAGAAATGGCCGAACGTCTGGTAAACAAAGGTTTTAAACCTGATTTATTGGTGAGCAGTCCTGCAAAGAGAGCTAAATCTACAGCCAAATACTTCGCCGAAGCTTATGGTTTTGACCAAATCCAATTTGAAGCAGCTATTTATGAGGCCAATACAACCGCATTACTTAAGGTAGTTAATACTTTGGATGATGCAGCCGATAAAGTGCTGATGTTTGGACATAATCCGGGCTTTACCGATTTTGCCAACGAACTCTGCAATGCCGATATCTACAATATTCCAACTGCAGGTATAGTATTAATTACTTTTCCCTTCGATTCGTGGGAACTTGTAAGCCGCGGAACCGGGGAGTTAATCTTTTTCGATTACCCTAAAAATACTGATGAAATTTAGGGCATAATTAGCCACGGATTCACAGATTAACACGGAAAATTATTTTGTTTTTTAACTGTCGACTTCAATCGACAGAATTGAGCATATTAAAATAATTTTACTACCTTTGAGTATATAAAAACGAAAGTCCGGCAATAGACATTTCGGTGAATTCATAACCTAAACTCTTCTGGTTATTTCATAATTCGTATCGCCGGAATATTTATCCATTAATTTATCTATACATGAGTTTTGATTATAATACTACACGTAGCCATTTAATTTTATCGGAATATGGCCGTAACGTACAAAATATGGTAAAGTATATCTGCGAATTGCCAACCATTGAAGAACGTAATAAATATGCACAGGCGGTTATCGACCTGATGGGTTTTTTGCAACCTCATTTGCGTGATGTTGCCGATTTTAAGCATAAACTTTGGGATCACCTGCACATTATTTCTGGTTATCAGATTGATGTAGACAGCCCCTATCCAAAGCCTTTGATCGAGAATGCCTACATTAAACCAGAGCCGCTGGCTTATCCGCAACAACGCATTACCTACAAACATTATGGTAAAACCGTTGAAAACTTAATCGAAAAAGCCATGCGCGAGGAAAATCCTGAGATTAAGAAAGCCATGGTACAGAGCATTGCCAATTTTATGAAAATGGCTTATGTTACCTGGAATAAGGATAATGTAAGCGACGATACCATTATTAAAGACCTAAGATACCTTTCAGGTGGTTTGCTTGAGCTTGAAGAAGGCGTTAACCTGGCCAAAGTAGAATTCAGGGCGCAAAATCCACGTCAAAATAACAACAACAACAACCGTGGCAGAAGCAACAACAATAATAACAATAACAACGGCAAAAACCGCCAAAACAATAACAACAACCGTCAACGAAATAACAACAAACCTAAATATTAAAAGCAGATTGTCTTGCTGATTCCTATGAAATGGTTTCAGTATCTCCAAATCAGATGTTGAATTTATTCAGCATGACACATGAATTTAGTTAAAGAAGAAACATATATGAACGCATTTGAAATAACAGGCGGAATTAAATTAAAAGGCGAAATTACCCCACAGGGAGCCAAAAACGAGGCTTTACAGATTTTATCGGCGGTGTTGCTTACCGAAAAAAAGGTAACTATTAGTAACATACCCGATATTAAAGATGTTAACAAACTGATTGAGCTGCTTGGCGATTTAGGTGTTACGGTAGAACGTATTGACAAGGATACCTATACTTTTGAAGCAAAAAACATCGATTTAAATTTTTTCGAATCAGAAACTTTTAAAGCTAAAGGCGGTGGTTTACGTGGATCAATTATGATTGTTGGCCCGCTATTGGCCCGTTTTGGTAAAGCAGCAATCCCGAAACCAGGTGGCGATAAAATTGGCCGCAGAAGGTTAGATACCCACTTTATCGGTTTTGAAAAGCTTGGTGCTAAATTTGTTTACGACAGCAAAAAATCTTTCTTTAATGTTGATGCTACCAATTTACAGGGTGCATACATTCTGTTAGATGAGGCTTCGGTAACCGGAACAGCAAACATTGTTATGGCAGCTGTTTTGGCAAAAGGTACAACCACCATTTACAACGCAGCCTGCGAACCGTATTTGCAGCAGCTTTGCAAAATGCTTAACCGCATGGGCGCAAAAATTTCGGGTATTGGCTCTAACCTCCTTACCATTGAAGGTGTTGAAGTATTAGGCGGAACTGAACACAGAATGCTGCCAGATATGATCGAAATTGGTTCGTTTATTGGTATGGCTGCAATGACGGAATCAGAAATCACCATTAAAAATGTATGTTACGATGAGCTTGGAGTAATTCCTGAAGTTTTCAAAAAACTCGGCATTAAATTGGAGCGTCGTGGCGACGACATTTATGTTCCTTCTCAAAAACACTACGAAATTGATACTTTTATTGATGGTTCAATTTTAACCATTGCCGATTCGCCATGGCCAGGTTTTACCCCAGATTTATTGAGTATCGTTTTGGTTGTAGCCACACAAGCCAAAGGAAACGTGCTGATCCACCAGAAAATGTTCGAGAGCCGTTTATTCTTTGTGGATAAATTGATTGATATGGGGGCTCAGATTATCCTTTGCGACCCGCACCGCGCTACAGTTAACGGTATTGATAAAAAATACAAACTTCGCGGCATCAGCATGACTTCTCCTGATATCAGAGCAGGAGTTTCCTTATTAATCGCAGCTTTATCTGCAGAAGGAAAATCGACCATTTATAACATTGAGCAGATTGAACGTGGTTATCAGGATATCGATACCCGTTTACGTGCTTTAGGTGCTCAGATTAAGCGTGTAAACGCAGATGCGCCGAGCCATTAAAGGTAAAAGGTTTAAAGGCTGAGGGTTGAAGGTAAAACCCAAAGCCGATAATAGTGTCACAAAAAACGCCCGTGTAAAATTTTACATGGGCGTTTTTTGTTGATTTTCGTCATTGCGAAGCACGAAGCAATCTTACAACGAAAGCTAATGCATTAGGATTGCTTCGTGCCTCGCAATGACGATCAATTTATCGGTCTGTGTCTCCACAGACAGCAACCGTTCTATCCGGAAATGGCGTTTATAATATCGTACTGGGTGATAATTTCAATCTTGCCGGTTTCATCCTCAACCAATACAGCCGAATTTTCTTTATTGATTAACGACGAAATTTTATCGATCGAGGTATTCAGATCAACAAAAGGGAAAGTAGCCGTCATAATTTCTGCAATCGGAGCTGATTTTAATCCCGGATTTTCGAGCAATGCAGATAAAATATCACTTTCGGCAATTTTACCTACGATCATTCCCTGCTGGGTAACCGGAATTTGCGAAATATTCATCGATTTAATGGTATTAATTGCCTCTAAAACCGATTTTTGAGCATCTAAAGTTACAATTTCGGTGCTTTCTTTTTTGGCAAGGATAGATTTAGCCGTAAGTTTTTCATCCTGTAAAAACCCACGTTCGCGCAGCCAGTCTTCGTTATACATTTTACCCATGTAACGGCTACCATGATCATGGAAAATTACCACCACTACATCTTCGGGCTTTAATTTATCTTTTAACTGGATTAAGCCACCAATAGCTGCGCCGGCAGAATTCCCTACAAAAATCCCCTCTTTACGGGCAATGTCGCGGGTCATTAATGCCGCATCTTTATCGGTAACCTTCTCAAACAGATCGATTACATCAAAATTAACGTTTGCCGGAAGAAAATCTTCGCCAATACCTTCGGTGATATAAGGATAGATTTCATCTTTATCGAAAATGCCAGTCTCTTTATATTTTTTGAAAACCGAACCATAAGTATCGATTCCCCAAACCTGAATATCAGGGTTTTTCTCTTTTAAGTATTTCCCCGTTCCGGAAATGGTACCACCAGTACCAACACCAACTACCAGGTGAGTAATTTTACCTTCTGTTTGTTCCCATATTTCGGGACCAGTTTGCTCGTAATGTGCCAGCGAGTTGGCCAAATTATCGTATTGATTGGGTTTCCATGAATTTGGCACTTCGCGCTCCAGGCGTGAAGAAACTGAATAGTAAGACCGTGGATCTTCTGGCTCTACATTGGTAGGGCACACAATTACATCGGCACCAAAAGCACGTAAAGCATCAACCTTTTCTTTCGATTGTTTATCAGTTGTGGTAAAAATACATTTGTAACCTTTAATAATGGCTGCCATAGCCAGGCCCATCCCTGTATTTCCTGAAGTTCCCTCGATAATGGTTCCTCCCGGCTTTAGCTTACCACTTTTTTCAGCTTCCTCAATCATTTTAACCGCCATACGGTCTTTAATGGAGTTACCTGGATTGGTAGTTTCTATTTTGGCCAGAATTGTACCCGGAACATTCTTAGTAATTGTATTTAATTTTACCAATGGCGTATTGCCAATTGTTTCTAAAATATTATTGTACCACATGCTACAAAATTAAGCAAAGGCATTAAGTATTTTACAAACTAATACATATTTGAAACATAATTTTAAAAAATAAATTTTTAAGAAATTTAATTCCATAATCTATAATTATGATAGGCATTATAGATTGATTATTGGGCAAAACACAATATTGTCTGTTTAAAGCAGACCTGCTTACCCGCTTTATTTGAGTTTTTTGGTTATTATCAGCGCTAATAAATCTGATAATATGGCTGGGAAAGCAAAGTTCCAAATCATAGAACAGGAGCCTCCTTTTCGGAAAATTTAAAGCAGTTTATAAATTTTGCCCGGCAAAGAAACAATAATACCCTGCATTTCGAGTGTAAGAATCACAATTGCCAGTTTGCTTTGCTGAATATTGGTGGCCAGGGCAAGCTCATCAATAGAAAGCTGTCCGTTTTGCAAAGTATCTACCACTTTTTGCTCGTTAACGGTAAGGCTTAACTGCAAAGTGGCCTGCACCTGCTTTTTCTTTTTGGGCACCTCATTATCCCAACCCAGATAATAAACAAGATCTTTTGGATGGTTAATTAAACCTGCGCGGTTGGGTTTAATCAGGAAATTACATCCTTCAGAATAAACATCGTTGGTACGCCCCGGAAAAGCGTATACATCTTTATTATAAGAATTGGCAATCTCGGCAGTGATTAATGCCCCTCCTTTAATTGATGCTTCTACTACCACTGCGGCATCGGCTATACCTGCAATAATGCGGTTACGCTGTGGAAAGTTTTGCCTGTCGGGATTGGTTAAAATCGGAAATTCGGAAAGTAAGCCTCCATTTAACACCATCTTCTGCGAAATTGCTTTATGTATCTGCGGGTAAAGGCGGTCTAAACCATGCCCCAACACACCAACAGTTGTGGTTTGGTTGACGATACATTCTTTATGTACAGCCACATCAATACCATAGGCCAGGCCGCTCACCACTAAAACATTATAAGGTGCCAGTACTTCACATAGCTGCTTGCAGAGATTGCGGCCATAATCTGTAGCATTTCTGGTGCCTACAATACTGACAATCTTTTGCTGATTTAAATTGGCATTGCCTTTAAAATACAGTAATATCGGCGCATCGCAACAATTCTTTAAGCGTTTAGGGTAATTCGGTTCCGAAAAAAAAGCACTTCTATGCCATGCTTTTGTACGAAGGCGAGCTCCTGTTCGGCACGCGATAAAGCATTGGTAGCTAAAATAGCATCAACCGTTTTGGCTCCAATACCCGGAATCTGCAGCAGTTGTTTTTTAGATGCCGAAAATACCGCTTCGGCACTCCCACAATAGGCTAACAGATTTTTAGCCGTTACCTGCCCGATAGATTTAATAAAAGTTAAGGCAATTTGATGAAGTGTACTCATTATGTTTATAAGGTTAAATAAATGCAGGATGATTTATTTTCCTTACAACAGCCTTAAAAATCAATATCGATTAAGCTTTTTAGCGGAATATGAATATTGTTTTTTAGCTGTATATAGTTATCGGTAACCGACCAAACTGTAGTATCTACCCGCTTCGGACCAATGGTGGTATTAAATGTTATTACGGCTTTCGATTTAAATTCGTTTCCAAGCCGTTGTGCTTCACCAAGCTTAGTTTTTAATTCACTGGTGTGATCTTCTTTTGCATTGATGATATTTAAATAGCCGATATGTTCCTTTTCTACAATTTCTACTGACATGGTATCTCTTTAACGATTAATGTTAAACAAGCTTATCGATTTTTTCAAAAAAAAACAACCAAATTTTACACCTTTTGTGTAATAATTTAAAATAAAAAAAAGCTGAAACCGGATTTTACCAGTTCAGCCTTTCGTATAAAATGGTTAATTACTTAAACCTCAGCTTCCTGGTTTCTACCATTCCTTTAAACCCGTGGTCGAGCTTTTCATTGGCTGCATCAATTTGTTGTCTTACCGCACCAGAAGTACTGCTAAGTGTATTATCTTTAGCTAAAGCAGAAAAATTGTTATTTGCCGAATAGTATAAAGCCTGTGCCAGCATTTTTTCTGAGGGGTCTCCAAAATCCTTGGTTAAATCATCTGCAACATCCTTATCAACAGTCATACCTGCAAAATATTCGCCCTGATCTAACTGGTTCTTGGTTTGAAATTGCGGAATGTACAAATCATTTTTATCGATCCGGATAGAGAAGAAACCTACTGGCTTACCGTATGTGGTTTTACCGATCAACTTCACATCCAACACGGGCTTTAAATTGTTAATTAATAACTCACTGGCCGAAGCGGTGCTTCTGGTAACCAAAAAATAAACCCTGGTTAAACCGTTTAAGGCGCCACGTTTGGTAAAAGTCTCCTGATTACCGGCCGCCATTGTTGGTTTATAAGAATAATCGAAATAAGAATAGAGCCTGGTTACCCCATCATTGCCCTTGGCATAAAATTTCTGGTTCTGCAAAATCGTTGCGGCGCCATCCTGCATGGTTTTGGTCCAGTAGGTAGTGTACATAATTTTACCATTTTGGGCAGGAGGTGCAATTAAATTTGTAAACAATTCGGACGTAGCTACAGAACCACCGCCATTGTACCTTAAATCTACCACCAGTTCGGTAACCCCATCGGTTGTAAATTTCGAAAAAGCAGCATCTAATGCCGTTGATGCATTGGTGGTAAAACTATTAAATACAATATAACCAATCTTTTTTGTCCCAACAGTATAGGTGTTACTAAACAAAACAGGATTGATATTGTAGCTGGCACGGTTAATCACAACATCCTGCGTTGCTCCGCCTGGTTTTAAAAAGCTTAATGAAATTGATGGGTTATCGCCAAATATTGAAGCATTTAAATTGGCGATATCGGTACTGCTCGATCGTGAAGTTCCGCCACCGTTAACTTTCGTGAGCTGGTAACCTCGCTTTAACCCTTGCTGATCTGCCGGAGAGCCCGGATAAACATAAGTTACCCTTAGCAAATCGGAGGCATCAAAATTAGCAGAGAAACCATAGTCTTCGCCCGCACCACTTAACTGGCTGGCCACAGATCCATCATCAATAAAAGAATATTTATCTCTCCCGCCGGTACTCGGCAAAGCTTTAAACGCAGCAATTATAGCATTATTTGAGCTGTATTGCCTCGGATTAAAAGTATCGTAATTAGGCATACCCGCATTCCAAAAATAGGTTTGCTTGGCATATAAAAAAATCGAATCTTTAGTAAGCAATGATCTATCGCCTGTTGGAGTTTGCAACACGTTGGAGTCGACAGTTGCATCGGGCTCTGTTTTGCTTTTTTTACAAGAAACAGTGCAGCCTACCGCCACAATTAAAGCGCCCAAAAATACATTTTGCGAGAAAATTTTTCTAAACATATTTATTTGTAAATTTCTAGTGACACAATATACGGCAAATTAACTAATTTAGATTGCTCCTCATCAAAATTATTTGCACCAACAACTAACGCTTCATTTGGCGATAAATTATTGTCGTTTAGTATCTTCTGAAAAATTTCTGCTTTTGGCTGGCTCAGTTCATCGCTGAAATAAACGGTTAGGTATTGTTCTAAACCATTCCACTCGGTTTGCTTTATTTTGTTGAGCTGCTGTTCTGCATTGCCTGCTGTTACAATACATATCTTTTTACGGTCTACAACCAGCTCCTGCATTAACGAAAGCATGTTTTTATAGAGCAATAGTTTTAAAGGCAGGCGTGCATTCTGGTGCAAGAGATCAAAATTGTATTTGTACTTGCTGTCGATACCAAATTGTTTCGCTGTTTCTTCGAAAAGTTGCGTGGCACCCTCCTTTTCGTATTCAGCACGCATAAACTCAATAATAGGCCCTGCACCCTTTTGTTCGCTATATTCGATAAACTGGGCAAACAGATAATATACTTGAAGCAGGTAATCCCTTTCGGGGAAAAGTACATTATCGAGTTCGAAAATAACCAGCTGCTTGTCTTTTATATGTTGATTAAGATCCATATTATATTGTAAAAAGTTTTAATTCATCGGCTGCTACCTGATAACCAAATACGCCATTTAATTTTTCTTCAGTCCTGACAAAAATTTCCTTGCCACTTGCAAAAACAGATTCGCCTCCAACAAAAACAGCGAAGTTTTGAAATGTAGTTTGTTCGGGTGCCAAATATGCTGCGATAGAATCCGCATCGGGCAATAAAACCTGAATGCCATATTCGCCAAAAAGCACAGCCGATTTAGCCAACGGTTCTACCTCGTAACGGTGCAGCGGAATAATACAATCAATCCCCTCAGTAATACAAAAATTCAATAAAATGTGCGCAATGCTGTCTTGGTTAAGTACGCCTAAAGAGGTGAAAGCATATTTTTCGGTAGCAATGGCTGCCACTTCACCATAATCGGCAAGTAGAACGAAATGATTGGGAAATGCCTTCATCAGCTTTAAGGCTTTTGCGTTGTTTCCTCCGGTAATGAGTATTTTCAATGTTGAATAATAAATTGGTTAATGAATGAATTTTAAATGAGCGAATTAGAAAGTGATTGAATTTTTGAATGAAAGAATGTTTTTTGTATTTCTCCGAAGATCTTGCAATTCTTTAATACTGGCTATACAATTAGTCCGTCTTTCATCATCACCACCCTGTCGCTCGTTTTTGCCAGATGTTCGTTATGCGTAACAATTACAAAAGTTTGTTGAAAGTTATCGCGCAAACTAACAAATAACTGGTGTAGGGCTGCTGCATTTTCAGAATCGAGATTCCCTGAAGGTTCATCGGCCAATATAATAGCTGGATTATTAATTAACGCCCGGGCAATGGCTACACGCTGCTGCTCGCCACCGGATAACTGGTTCGGTTTATGGTGCGCACGGTCTTTAAGTCCGAAAAGTTCAAGCAATTCAAGCGCTCTATTTTCGGCCTGTTTTTTATTTGTTTTAGCGATGAAAGCCGGGATGCACACATTTTCGAGCGCACTAAATTCGGGTAGCAAATGGTGAAACTGAAATACGAACCCAATGTTTTTATTACGGAAAGTGCTTAACAAATCGCCACTTAAACCGCTGATTACCGATCCTTTTAATTCAACAGCGCCTGAATCAGGTTTATCTAAAGTACCTAAAATGTGTAGTAAAGTGCTTTTTCCGGCACCAGATGGGCCTATTATACTCACAATCTCTCCTTTTTGCACTTCAAAATTAACACCCTTCAGGATCTGCAGATTTCCGTACGACTTTTTTATTCCAGTGGCTTTTAGCATGTGTCAAATTTAGTAAAAAAGCTTAAAGGCTAAAGCTGAAAGACCAAAGCTTAAAACAGAAAGACTAAAACTGAAAGCTCAAAGTACAAAGCGAAAAGACCAAAGTTAAAGAATACACAAAGCTGAAAGACTAAAGCTCAAAGTAAAAAGCGGAAAGGCTAAAGCAACTATATCCCATCCAGCTACCTCTTACTTGATACTAAATGTCCCCTCCACCTCCCTTCCTAAAAAATAAAATTTGCAATTATCATTTTCTTATTTAACTTTGAAAAACAAAGCACTTTTAAAATGAGCAACTCAGAAGAACAGCTAAATGCATTAAAAGATATCAGGCAAATGATGGATAGATCGTCGAGGTTTATTTCATTGAGTGGTTTATCTGGCGTTTTTGCCGGTGTTATTGCATTAATTGGTGCTTATTTGGCGCATGATGAGATTGATAAATTTGTGAATAAACGGGGTTATGGCTATGGTGTAAGCGGAGAAATGGACCTCGAATTTAATCTTATTAAGCTTGGCGTGTTTGTTTTGGTGATTGCTTTGGCAGGTGGAATTTTATTTACCTACCGCAAAAGCCAAAAAAACAATCTGCCCATTTGGGATAAAACTTCTAAATCTTTATTGATTAATTTGTTTACCCCATTAGCAGCCGGTGGTTTGTTTATAATAGCCCTGCTCCTTAACCACCCCAATACCTATAGCATTATTGCACCAACCTGTTTAATTTTTTATGGGTTATCACTCATCAATGCCAGCAAGTACACCTACAGCGATATCCGTTACCTGGGTTACTGCGAAGTTATTTTGGGCTTAGTATGCATGTTTTATGTTGGCTACGGACTGTTTTTCTGGGCATTTGGTTTTGGTGTTTTACACATTATTTACGGATTGGTAATGTATTTTAAATACGAAAGAGGCCAATAAGATGAAGAATCCGATAGCAGATTTAAACAAGATTTTTGATAGCAGGATCAGGCTGGGCGTAATGTCTGTACTGGTCGTGAACGATGAAATTGGCTTTAACGATTTAAAACAAATGCTTGAACTTACCGACGGTAACCTGGCTTCGCACCTCAATACTTTGGAGCAGGCCGAGTTTATTAAAGTACACAAAGGCTTTATTGGTCGCAAAACCAGCACCACCTACTCTATTACCGAATTGGGCAAACAAGCTTTTAAAGCACACTTAGATGCACTCGAAAAAATGATAAAAAAACTGTAAGCAATTTTTTTTAATCAATTACTTTGAAATTCAAAGCACTTTTAAAAATATAAAATGGAAGAAATTTTTGAACCACAGATGAATTATGTAGGCAAAAAACTGGCTTATTATTCCGCGCTTATCGGCACATTAATATTCATAACCTACTTAATATCACAAACTTTTTTTCTAGTGATAGTTGGGGCCGTTTTTACGCTTGGCGCAGTTATTATAAATCTCCTGGTGCTGGCAATAATTCTAGTTGAGCTCATTTGCAACCCAACCACCTGGAGGCACACAGTCGCTACCATTATCTGCATGCTTTTAAATATTCCTCTAGTAATTCTCTACATGTGCATACTAAGTTATTTCCACTTATAAACCTTAAACAAAATGAAAACAAAATCCAACTTTTTACTGCTTTCTACCCTGCTCGGCGGATTGCTTTTTAGCTACATCTTCTGGGAAGAGTGGCTGGCTTTGAACCAACTGATTTATAGTATTTTTATTATAGCAGTTACCCTCTTTAACAGTGAGGTAGCCAAAAGCAACAAATTCAAAGTTTATGCACTTGCACACTTGCTGGCAGCAGTGCTTGTAGTGGTAAACAACTCGGCGCTAACCAGCGTAAGTTATTGTATCAGCCTCTTGTTCTTTGTGGGCTTTGCCCATTACCAGGCAGTACGCACCATTTACATTGCAGCATTGGCTACCGCGCTTCAGATCATTACCGTACCTGCAAGTTTAATTAAAAGGCTCTCTGAACTTAAGATTGGCAAATTTAATTTAAAACCTGTATTTAAGCCCATTAAATACATCATACTTCCGCTATTTATCATTTTCGTATTTACTGCCATATACAGTGGTGCCAACCAAATTTTCGGGCATTATTTAGAAACCACTTTTACCGGCATTTATAACTTTTTTAACAATATTTTCGGTTTTATCTTTCAGGATTTAAGCTTTCCACGCTTTATACATTTCTGCTTCGGCGTATTTTTAACTGCCGGATTAATCATCACTTTTTATAACAAAAGCATCGAAAAGCTTGAAGCCAGCTGTAACGAAAAATTATTAAGGATAAGACGTGGCAAAAAACCAAGAAGCATCTGGTACGAAGTTGCCCATACTTTTACCAGTCAGATTATCACTAAAAAAATGGCCCTGAAAACCGAATACATCATCGGCCTCATATCCTTTATTTCGTTAAACCTGCTGCTCTTATGTGTTAACCTGATTGATATTTCAACACTCTGGTTCGGTTATAAACCAGCAGGTAATTTCTCAGCCGACCTGCACGACGGCACCAATGCCCTAATTTTCAGCATCGTACTCGCCATGGCAGTAATTTTATATTTCTTCCGTGGTAACCTGAATTTTTACCACAAAAGCAAAACCCTAAAAAGTTTGGCTATTGCCTGGATGGTGCAGAATTTTATCCTCATCATTTCCGTATTCATCCGCGACGGCTATTATATCGAATTTTATGGCCTCACCCACAAAAGAATCGGCGTTTTGGTTTTCGCTATCCTTTGTATCATTGGCCTGGCCACCGTTTACCTCAAAGTTGCGAAAGAGCGAACCTTGTTTTACCTGTTTAAAGTAAATGGAAATATCTGGTTTGTACTGCTGCTTGCTTTCAGTTTGGTAAACTGGGATGTTTTTATCGCCAAATACAACCTTTCGCACAGCGATCGGGTTGCAGTAGATGCCGATTACCTGCTATCGCTATCTGATAAAACTTTGCCTTTATTAGATCAAAATCGTTCAAAATTGCATTACACTCCGGCAAAAGATCTTTACGGAAAAGAAATTGCTAAACCCAAAAACACACAGTTTTACAGCGAACTGCTGGATGAGCGCATTGGCTATTTTAAAGAGCGCTATCAAACGGTAAGCTGGCTATCATGGAATTTGCAGGATTGGAATACGGCGAAATATTTTGGGGCCAATCGAGATTAATATCAACAAGTGGCATAAAATGACAGCAATGACATCAGCACTTTTTGCTTTAGCATGGTTTGCACTAAACGTGACCATCCATAAAATTATTGACTCAACAATTAATAAAACACCTATAAATTAATCGTCTAAATATGAAAACGCATAGCTCAGCTTACTGGATAAATTATTTTGAAAAAAATGTTCAAATCAATAGAATCGACTGGACATTAAACCCGGTGGTTACAAATGAGGAAAAACGTAATACCATTAAATCACTAAAAGCCTGGCAACTAGCGGAGACTGGTGATGGCAAACACCTCATGCAGGTTTCAAAAAAATATGCTACAAAGATTAATGATTCGGAATATCCGAAAGCTGCTCACCTTTTTATTAAAGAAGAGCAAAAACATGGGGCCAATTTGGGTAAATATCTCGATTTAATCCATGTAAAACGCCTGGAAAAAAACTGGGATGATTCACTTTTCCGACAGGTGAGATATTTTAACAGCAGCATGGAACTTTGGACGATCACCGTACTTATCGTAGAAAGCGCTGCTCAAATTTTCTATCAGGCGTTAAAAGATGCTACCAACTGCCCACTTCTTAAACAGATTTGTACAGATATCTTAATAGATGAGGCGGCTCATATTCAATTTCAAAAAGAACGCCTCTATATCATCTGTAGTCAAAAAAATGCTTTTTTAAGGTGGATAGCCTGTACAGCTTATGCCTGTTTTTTTATGGCAACAAGTTTAGTAATCTGGTTAGCACACCGAAGGCTTTTTAAAGCAGGTAATCTTAATTTTTCTAAATATTATATTAAAATGAAAAACAAGCTGCGGAAGGTTGCAAGCAAAAAAGCGCTTTGCAAAGCCGAGAGCAAAACCGAATTACAAACAACTCTATCATATTAAAAATCCTGTACAATTAACCTCTCGCCTTTGCTAACTTTTGTTGGATTTAGTTTATCCCGATGCACCTTGCATCGGGAAGCAAAGGTTTTATTAGTTAAACAATTAAACACTATATTAATTTTAAAATCATGAAAAATCTACAGTCAACATTAAGTTCGCCTGCAACCAGGATTGCAATTATCCTTGGTGTTGTGGTACTAATTTTAAGCATTCCGCTTATAGCCATGCAATTTACCAATGAAGTAAAATGGGATTTAACCGATTTTATGATCGCTGGCATCCTTCTGCTAAGCACGGGACTGGCCATAGAACTTGTTATCAGAAATTTAAAAACAGGCACTTTAAGAACGGTAATTTTATTTATCATTTTACTTGCCTTATTCCTCATTTGGGCCGAACTGGCAGTAGGCATCTTCGGAACACCTTTTGCCGGAAGCTAAGCCTTTTTTTGTCTTTCATCTTACGGAGCCGCCATTAGTTGCTCCTGTTTTTATAACGGGAGCAAACAAAAAGAAGCTTAAAATTTCAGATTAACATAAAACGTTCATTTTCTGAAAAAATCGGCGAATTCTATTTGTTTAAAGGCTTTGAAATTGTAGCTTTGGGCAAATTTTGTAGCAAATGAACCCGATGCTGTTAAAATAATTTTTTTAATAGTAAAGGGCTCCATCTGACAGATAAAGACAAAAATATAAACAGATGAATATTCACGAATACCAGGGTAAACAAATATTAAAAAGTTTCGGTGTTAACGTTCAAGAAGGAATAGTTGCCGATACTCCTGAGCAAGCTGTTGAGGCTGCTAAGCAACTGAAAACTGATTATAATTCTGACTGGGTTGTAATTAAAGCGCAAATCCACGCTGGTGGTCGCGGTAAAGGTGGTGGTGTTAAATTAGCCAAAAACCTTGACGAAGTTAAACAACGCGCAACCGATATCATTGGTATGCAGCTGGTTACACCTCAGCCGGTCCGGAAGGTAAATTAGTGAACAAAATTTTGGTTGCTCAGGATGTTTATTATCCAGGTGCTTCTGAAACAAAAGAATTCTACATTTCAGTATTGTTAGACCGTGCTAAAGGTCGCAATATCATCATGTACAGTACCGAAGGTGGTATGGATATTGAAGAAGTTGCAGAACACACGCCACACTTAATCTTCAAAGAAGAAATCGATCCTAAAGTTGGCTTACAAGGTTTCCAGGCACGTAAAATTGCCTTTAACTTAGGTGTTAGCGGTAACGCTTTCAAAGAAATGGTAAAATTCGTTACTGCTTTATACAAAGCTTACGAAGCTACCGATTCTTCGATGTTCGAAATCAACCCGGTATTAAAAACTTCTGATGATAAAGTAATTGCAGTTGATGCTAAAGTAAATCTGGATGAAAACGGTTTATTCCGTCACCCTGATTACGCAGCAATGCGCGATGTTACAGAAGAAGATCCAATGGAAGTTGAAGCAAGTGCAAGTAACCTGAACTTCGTTAACCTTGATGGTAACGTAGGTTGTATGGTTAACGGTGCTGGTTTGGCTATGGCTACCATGGATATCATTAAATTAGCTGGTGGCGAGCCTGCTAACTTCCTTGATGTGGGCGGAACTGCAAATGCACAAACCGTTAAAGCAGCTTTCAACATCATTTTGAAAGATCCAAACGTTAAAGCTATCCTAATCAACATTTTTGGTGGTATTGTACGTTGTGACCGTGTTGCTCAAGGTGTTATCGACGCTTATAAAGAAATCGGAAATATCCCTGTGCCAATCATCTGCCGTTTACAAGGTACAAACGCAGAAGAGGCTAAAAAACTAATCGACGAATCTGGTCTTCAGGTTTACTCGGCAATTGCTTTAAAAGAAGCTGCTGATTTAGTAACTAAAGTTTTAGCAGAACAAGCATAATTCTAGCTGAAAGTTGAAAGACTAAAGCTAAAAGCACATAAAAAAACCTTTCAGTGAAAACTGGAAGGTTTTTTTTATACCAAACCTAGTAGGTTCAATCATCGATATCATTTGAAAATGAAAGGTTCTGTACATTTCGGTACCACAAGCTCTGCTATCCCTCCAAGTCCTCACTCATGCTTCGCTCCGGGCTTTTCGTGCTATCAGGTTTATGAACAAAAGCCTCTGGTTCCTGGGTAAAAAGCATAATATCAAACTTCAAGCCTTACTTCCCCCATCAGGCTTTCGAAAATATACGCTGTTTAAATCAAATCTGACAAAAATTCTTGCCTGTAAAATCATTCAATAAAAGGCTAAAAGCATCATTAGCATTAAAAATAAAAACTATAGAAACG
Source organism: Sphingobacteriaceae bacterium (assembly GCA_965284455.1). Lineage (GTDB taxonomy): Bacteria > Bacteroidota > Bacteroidia > Sphingobacteriales > Sphingobacteriaceae > Pedobacter. The sequence continues at coordinate 437,384 of OZ260086.1, read as the reverse complement.
TCATATTCATTTAATTATTTGCCATATTGATACAAATCAAAAATTATTGATTAATAATAATTTTTAATCATTTTACAATACATATTATACGAATATCAATCATTACCTGGCAAAACCTAATTTTTATGACACAATTTTATTTGGAATGATTTTTGTTGTAAGTAAAACTGTAAAAATCTTGTGCAAACGATAACATTTTCAGCATATTATCCTTTCGGATTGCTATACAATTTCGTAACTTTGCACACTCAATAATTAAAGAGCACACAAAACGTATAAATGAGACAACTCAAGATAACGCAATCCATTACCAATCGTGAAAGCCAATCGTTAGATAAATACCTGCACGAAATTGGTAAAGTAGATTTAATAACAGCAGAAGAGGAAGTAATTTTAGCAAGGAAGATTCGTGAGGGCGATCAGGCTGCATTAGAGCGATTAACTAAAACCAACTTACGTTTCGTTGTATCTGTTGCAAAACAATACCAAAATCAGGGTTTAACTTTAGGTGACTTAATTAATGAAGGTAACCTGGGCTTAATTAAAGCTGCAAAACGTTTTGATGAGACCAAAGGTTTCAAATTCATTTCTTATGCCGTTTGGTGGATTCGTCAGTCGATTTTACAGGCTATTGCCGAGCAAAGCCGTATTGTACGTTTACCTTTAAACCAGGTAGGTTCGTTAAGTAAAATCAGTAAAGCTTTCTCTAAATTAGAGCAGGAATACGAGCGTGAGCCTTCGCCGGAAGAACTGGCTGATATTTTAGAAACTACAGTGGATAAAATTTCGGACACTTTAAGTAATTCTGGCCGTCACGTATCAATGGATGCTCCGTTTGTGCAGGGTGAAGAAAATACATTGTTAGATGTATTGGAAAACCACGAGCCAAACACCGACAGCTCATTAATTAACGAATCTTTGTCAGAAGAAATTAAACGTTCACTTTCTACTTTAACAGAAAGAGAAAGAGAAATTATCGTTTTATTCTTCGGTCTAGGTTCTAACCACCCACTTTCGTTAGAAGAAATTGGCGAGAAATTTAACTTAACACGTGAGCGTGTTCGTCAGATTAAAGATAAAGCGCTACAACGCTTACGTCATACCTCAAGAAGTAAGATTTTGAAATCTTATTTAGGATAAGCAAGATATCTTCAATACAAAAAAGGTCCCGATTTTTGATCGGGACCTTTTTTTTTGCCGAGTATAACTAATTTTATCGTTATGATTTTATACCTTTAAATCATGTCAGTTAGCCTACTCAAAAAATCCATTCCAGTTTATAAATTTATTTTTATATGGAATATACTGGTTAGCCTCCTGATCTCAACATTCTTTATTTTAAGTGGCTTTACAGAGTCAGCTATTTATTCACTAGCTACCTTCTTCAAACTTACAGGCTGGTTATTCTCTATCGCAATTTATTTAATGTTCTATCAATCTACTGCATACTTTTTCAAAAACCAGGGCATAGGTTTTAGACAAATTATGGCAAACTTAGTTTTGTATGATTTAATTGTTTTTATCGGAATCTTAATAATATCATTACTATGCAAAGACTTTTTATCGATAGCGTTAACCAATCATTTGCAGAACGGGAAGTATTAAGCAGCGTTTATTTAAACTGTGAAATTGGGGAGGTAGTAGGCTTATTAGGAAGAAATGGATCTGGTAAATCAACATTGTTAAAGATTATTTTTGGAAGTATAAATGCAAACTTCAAATACCTTAACATAAATAACAAGATATATAGCAAAGGTTACCGTTCTAAAAACATATCTTATCTACCGCAAAACAGCTTCATCCCCTCAACAATTAGTGTTTCGAAAGCAATTAATATATTTTGCAAAACCCATCAGGCAGAATTACACAAAATTGAATTGGTAGCCAATCATTTAAATTCAAAATTCTATCACCTATCCGGAGGAGAATCCAGGTTTTTAGAATGTTTGCTAATGATTTATAGTAATGCTGAATATGTTTTGCTCGATGAACCTTTTTCACATTTATCTCCATTGTGGGTAGAGGAATTAAAACATCACATCAACCGCATGAAAGCCCGTAAAGGTTTTATTATAACTGATCATTTGTACAAATCGATCCTCGATGTTTCCGACAGACTTGTTTTATTACATAACAGATGCAACTACAACATCAATAGCGAAGACGATTTGATACTATATGGTTATTTGTCAGGATTCACAGTATAGCGTAATGATTTACCACTAAGACACGAAGAACACAGAGAATAAAATAAATTCCTGGTGTACTTTGAGCCTTTGTGGTTAGCTAAAATGCAAACTAAAACAACAAGTGTTTCACGGTTAAGCCGTTATTAATTAACTGTTTTAACGAATCAATACCAATGTGCAGATGTGTTTCTACATATTTCTCGGTAACGCTGCTATCGCTTTCAGCGGTTTTAACGCCTTCTGGGATCATTGGCTGATCAGAAACCAGCAACAATGCACCCGCAGGTATTTTATTGGCAAATGCGGTTGTAAAAATGGTTGCTGTTTCCATATCTACTGCCATTGCCCGTAAAGTTTTTAAATACTTCTTAAATTCCTTGTCGTGCTCCCAAACCCTGCGGTTGGTGGTATAACAGGTTCCGGTCCAGTAATCGCGGCCATAGTCACGTATTGTGGTCGAAATTGCTTTCTGCAAGGCGAAAGCCGGTAATGCGGGCACTTCAGCAGGCAAATAATCGTTTGATGTTCCTTCTCCCCTGATTGCGGCGATTGGCAGGATCAGATCGCCCAACTGATTTTTCTTCTTTAAACCGCCGCATTTACCCAAAAACAGCACCGCTTTAGGCTTAATCGCTGTTAGTAAATCCATCATGGTTGCTGCCAGCGGGCTACCCATACCAAAGTTAATAATGGTTATCCCATTGGCCGTAACACTTTGCATCGGCTTATCTAAACCCATAATCGGCGCATTATCGTTCCACTCCGAAAACATGGTTACATATTTACTGAAATTGGTAAGCAGAATATAATCGCCAAACTGATCTAAAGGTCTGCCGGTATAACGTGGCAGCCAGTTTTTCACAATTTCATCTTTAGATTTTAATCCGGCTTTAACCGGAGTTTCTACTTCTTTTACTTTTTTTGCTTTCTCTAATGCAGCTTCGTCTTTCTTTACGTCTTTTTCTTCGTTCATAATCTTGTAGCTTTAAGCATAGCGCTAAGCGCCTAGCGTTAACAAATGTTATATTAAAAAAAAATCCCCCCGCTTTCGCGAGAGGATTTGATTTTTTTATGCAGCCTGTAACTTTTTAAAGTCGGCTTTTTCAAATTTTTCTATCGCGTAATCGAGATTGATATGCAATTCCTTGACATCCGTCTGGGTTGGTGTATCAAACATCGCATCGAGCATAATCGCTTCGCAGATTGATCTTAAACCACGTGCACCCAATTTATATTCCATTGCTTTATCCACAATAAAATCTAAAACCTCATCATCAAACACTAATTTAACATCTTCGTAAGCAAAAAGCTTAACATATTGTTTAATTAATGAATTTTTAGGCGCCGTTAAGATATTTCTCAACGACTCTTTATCCAACGGGTTTAAATGCGAAAGCACCGGAATACGGCCAATCAGCTCTGGAATTAATCCAAACGATTTCAAATCTTGAGGTGTAATATACTTATAAAGATTTTTAAGATCTAAAACTGTTTCATCTTTCTTTACTTTATACCCTACAGCCTGTGTTCTTAAACGGTTGGCAATTTTACGCTCAATACCATCAAATGCACCACCGCAAATAAAGAGGATATTGTTAGTGTTTACCGGAATCATTTTCTGGTCCGGGTGTTTACGTCCGCCCTGAGGTGGAACGTTTACCACTGTACCTTCTAAAATCTTCAATAAAGCCTGCTGTACACCTTCGCCCGACACATCGCGTGTAATAGATGGATTATCGCTTTTACGGGCAACTTTATCTACCTCATCAATATACACAATACCACGTTCAGCAGCAGTTACATCATAATCTGCAGCTTGCAGCAAACGGGTTAAAATACTCTCCACATCCTCTCCTACATAACCCGCTTCGGTTAAAACTGTCGCATCGCAGATACAGAAAGGCACATGCAAAATTTTGGCAATGGTTTTAGCCAGTAATGTTTTACCTGTTCCTGTTTCCCCCACCAACATGATATTCGATTTCTCGATCTCAATTTCGTCTTTATCAACCTTTTGGTTTAAACGTTTATAGTGATTGTAAACTGCAACAGATAATACTTTTTTCGCATCATCCTGACCAATTACATACTGATCGAGGTGTTGCTTAATTTCAAGAGGCTTTAATAAATTTATCGCCTCCTGAATATTTTTCGTCCCTTTGGTTCCTAACTCCTGTGCAAGCAATTGATTGGCCTGGGTAACGCATTTATCACAGATAAATGCATCCATACCTTCAATTAACATTAAAGTTTCATGCTTGCCAGAATGGCAGAATGAGCAACGGGATTCTTTATTTTGTTTCGCCATCTTTCTTTGCGTTTCTCGATAACACTTCATCAACCATACCAAACCCTTTTGCCTCATCGGCAGTCATCCAGTAATCGCGGTCTGAAGCTTTCTCTACCCAGTCATAAGACTGACCAGAGTGCTCTGAAATGATATCGTATAATTCTTTTTTCAATTTCAACATTTCCCTTAAGTTGATCTCCATATCAGATGCCACACCTTGTGCACCTCCTGATGGCTGGTGAATCATTACTCTTGAGTGTGGTAACGCAGCGCGTTTGCCTTTAGCTCCTGCCACTAATAAAACAGCGCCCATTGATGCTGCCATACCTGTACAGATGGTAGCTACATCTGGCTGAATGTACTGCATAGTATCATAAATACCTAAACCAGCGTATACTGAACCGCCTGGAGAGTTAATATAAATCTGAATATCACGCTCTGCATCAGCCGATTGTAAGAACAACAACTGAGCCTGGATGATGTTTGCATTCTGATCATAAATCGCATCACCTAAAAAGATAATACGGTCCATCATTAACCTCGAAAATACGTCCATCTGAGCAACGTTTAACTGACGCTCTTCAATGATATATGGCGTCATGCTCTGAGGGTTCAGATTAGCCTGTGCAATAAATTTATCTACGTGTAAACCGCCAATTCCCTGATGTTTAACGGCAAATTTCCTGAATTCTTGTGAGTCTATGTTCATGATTATAGAGTTTGGCGTTTTGCGATAAGCGTTTAGGCTATCCAAATACGCGGGTTACTTTAATAAATATTTTCTGAAGTTGGTTAATTTCCGTGCCAATTTATCTAATTCTTCCAGATAATCCTTCAACTCTATGTCAGAAATATATTTTCTCCGTTCTAAAACTACTAAAATATTTGCATTCTCGAACGTAGAACGATGTGCAATATTCAGATAATGAGCAAATTCCTTATTTGAAACAGTGCCTGAACCTTCGGCAATATTGTTAGATATGCTAAGAGCAGCCCCATTGAGCTGCTCTGCAAATCTGTATTTTTTATCAACTGACAATCGGTCAGCTATATCAAGTAATTTACCAGTTATTGCTATTGATAACTGCCAAACTTCCAGCGATTGAAATTTAAATTGAGCCATAACTAAATATAGAAATAGCACAGTCAATTTCAAAGCGCCAAACGCTAAACGCCTTACGCTTTGTCTAAAGCAATAAACTTATCGTAATTGATGTCTTTTTGCTCTAAAGTAACGATGGTTTTAATTTGCTCGAAAGTTTTTAAAGCTTTAACCTCTTCGAAAACACGGTTTGCATTTTCTTTTTCCTGTAAGAACTGAACAGCATATTGTGCCAGTTGATCTTCAGGAAGCGGGCTTGGGCTATACATTCTGAACTGAGCATCTAATTTAGCTTTGGCAGCCTTCACAACATCTTCGTATTTAATTTCGATGCTGTTATCTTTAATGATTTTGTTTTCGATTAAAGTCCATTTCAGGTTTTTAGCGAAATCATCATAACCTTCAGCTAATTCTTCGTCGGTTAATTTCTCGTTTGTAGCTTTTAACCAGCGACGTAAAAACTCATCTGGCAATTCGAAAGTGTGTTTCTTTAAAAGATCTTCGTAAATATCGTTCGATAATTTACGCTCAGCATCTTGTTTAAACATGCTTTCTACTTCTTCAGTAATTTTAGTTCTGAAACCAGCTTCGTCAGTTACAGTACCTTCACCAAACAATTTATCGAAAAATTCCTGGTTTAAGTCTGATTCTTCTAAACGGTTTACGTTTTTAACTGAAAGTTTGAAGCTAGATTTTAGATCAGCTGCATCTTCTTCAGAAATGTTTAAAGCTTTAGCTACAACTGCAGCATCATCAAATGCTTTTACTAAATCTACAGTAACTTCATCATCTTTCTTTAAACCTACTAATGATTTAAGGATTTTCTTGTCTTTAACCAAGTCTAAACGAAGTGTTGCAGTGCTTGAAATGCCACCTTCGAAAACAGCACCATCGGCACCTAACTGGGTTAATTCAGCGTAAAGTACGTCACCTTCAGCAGAAACTTCAGGGTTAGTCATTTTACCATAGCTACGACGGATATTTTTAATACGGCTTTCTAAAGTTTCTTTATCAGCTTTAACCACATATTCGGTGTATTTATCTTTAGATGAAACGTTTACATCAAAAGCAGGTGCTAAACCTAATTCGTAATCAAATTCGAATTCGTCGGTGTTATCCCATTTAAATTCGCGCTCATCATCCATTTGTGGTAATGGCTGACCTAAAATTTCTAATTTCTGCTCAGCAATGTAGTTCGATAAAGTATCGTTTAACAAATTGTTAACCTCTTCTACCAAAATGCTTTTACCGTACATTTTTTTAATGTGGGCAGCAGGAACCATCCCTTTACGGAAACCAGGTAATTGTGCTTTTTTAGCTTGATCTTTAATGGCTTTCTCTACTTTGCCAGAATAATCAGCTGGTGCGATTTTGATTTTTACAACAGCATTTAAGTTGCCGGTTTTTTCCTGTGTAATATTCATTTTTTAGCGATTGAGATATGCAATTAGATCTGAGTTTAGCGATATGAGATTTGATACAAATTTCATATATCGCCCCGCGATTTAAACAGCACATCAATTTTTATTAATCAATGTTTTAAAAAAACAAAACCGTTCCGATGTTAAATCGAAACGGCCTTTATCTTGTTGTGCGGAAGAAGGGACTCGAACCCCCACGCCGTGAAGCGCCAGATCCTAAGTCTGGTGCGGCTACCAATTACGCCACTTCCGCAGTTAGGATGTTGTAAGGACTGCAAAGATAGAAACAAGATTGAATAATCAAAAGGCATCGGCAATATTTTATAGATTATTCGTTCAAAAAAGTGCTAACTCACTAATTTTTAAGGAGAAAATTTTTCACAGGAAGCGCTCCGAATGCACTTTGCCTCTATTCCTGCCTACGGAAATTGAAAAACACTTCGAAGTTCTTCCTGCTTTTATACAACAAAGTAATATCTACTGCACTCCATCTGGCAATATTGGTGTTGATCTGTAATTATTGTGGCAACTTTTACGTAAAGAAAAAAACCGCCACAAAGTTGTGCCCGTTTTTTGTGACATTTTTTTCAGGCACAAAAATATTGTCACAAAAGTTCTAAGTGGTTAAAAGAAAACAGGATATTAATAAGGCATTTATGCTATCGGTTGGTGTCTCCATCGACCGAAATAAAGATCTACTGTTCGGTGGAGACACCAACCAGCGTTTTACAATTGTTCGGTAGCGAGGACATCAACCGATAGACCTGGGTATAAACCATAAAAAAATCCATAGAAGATTTGAAGAAAATTGCACGGATTAGGGAATCGGTTAACCATGAACTCCTTACTAGAGATTTCGTATTAAAATATAAGCGAACCTGGAAAAAGAATAAAACCAAAGTCTATCGTAAATATTGGCAGATAATAGTTTCATCCCAGCACCAGGCAAGTCAATTCAAATGATAAATACATATCCAATCCTAATAGGGAAAACAAATTGTAAATTCCTTAGCCTCATAGTCCTTAGAAAACTTAGACAATCCTATCAGATGACTCTTTTAATGTTAGACTTACTTACATTTGAATTAACACTAATCCGATGACCACTATTATAAACGCAGACAGAATTAAAATATATCGCCACTATGGAGGAGATATAGATGGAATTTTAAAAATAAATAAGAAGGCCGACCTAGAAAAATTCGGTTCGGACCTGGATGAGATTTGGTCAAAAATCACTAGTGTACTTCAAGATTTAGAGCTCGTTGAAAAAGGACTTGCCTCAAAAGAATATACCGAAAAAATATTAATTGAAATTAAAGCGCTTTGCGACAATGCAGCCTATGAGGAGTTAACTAAAGTAATCTCAATTGACAGATTTAGTCTTATCGATATTATTAAAGACTATCAGACTTCTGCTGACCAAGCACTCAATATTTTCAAAGCTAAATACAAAGTCAACGATATTCTTGAAGGATGGCATGACAACGTTTATGAGCAAACAGGAAAGCTACTTGATGAAGGTCTTTATTTTTATGCTTTTCATGGAATTGGGTTAATTGCACATTTCAAAGATAAAATTGTAGACTTTGACTTCGCTTATTTTCCGGAACCAAGACACGATGGATTCGACCTGTGGAGACTTAAAAACTTTATACAAAACCAACGTAATAAATATCCTAAATATCAAGACAACACAAAGCTTGAAAAGGAATTTAACGACCTTATCAATAAAGATATAATCGTTAAACCAAAGCTAATAAACTCCACTTCCCTCTATTTTTTTAAAAGCACTTTAAAGCCCGAGACTATTGACACGACGGAAGGAAAAGTTGAACACAAAAATAGTTTATGGAAGTCCTTTCAAAGCTGGTTAAAAAAATAAGTAGTAAATAAACACAAAATAACTTTGATATATTAGATTGAACATTTAAAACTCAATGAAATCGAGTATAGCAGGCAGACTTCGTCCTATAGAATATGATCCGGAATTTTATGAAAGTGAACCTTTTGAAATTCCATATTTTGACAATGAAAAATTAAAAATTGGATTTGTTGAAGCCAAATACCAGCCGTATCTGGATGGCGCTGATCAAGCATTGCAAAGGTTCATTACACTAACCAGCTCTGAACGAATTAAAGATTCGGAAATAGTCAGACATTATTACATACAAACACTACAGTTTGGCCTTACAAATCCGTTGACAATGCCAACTTCTCAAGATATTTGGAACTATATTACACCTAATGAAATCATTATTCATTGGGATGAAAATGAAGAGTTTTATGTATGTGTGTCTTGCGAATGCGAATGGGAAGAAGAGCACGGGTTACAATTAGTTTTTAAAGATGGAAAAACTTTAACAAGAGCAGGTGGGCACGATGGTCATTTTGAAAACTAAACCGAGAAAAGTTCTATCTACTGGCTGGTGTCCTCACCGACCAGCGTTTCACAGTTGTTAGGTAGCGAAGACATCAACCGATAGACTTGGGATATGCCATAAAAAAACCGTTCTGGGTGATCAGAACGGTTTTTAAATTGTTGTGCGGAAGAAGGGACTCGAACCCCCACGCCGTGAAGCGCCAGATCCTAAGTCTGGTGCGGCTACCAATTACGCCACTTCCGCATCTCAGGATGTTTAATGCGTGCAAAGATAGAAATTAGATTGAATAATCAAACTTTATATGCCACACGAAAACACAAATTAAGTGCAGGTTTCTTTCACCTAACTTCAACCAAAAAATGAAAACACTGTGCTGCTGACAGATAGCACCCATCTTAATTACTTCGGGTTTACAACCGGCTAAAAAAATATTTTCACATTTTTCATCATGGTAATCAGATCAAACATCAAATTCCGGTTTTAAGGGCTTAAGCCAGGGGGCCTCCCTTATGCTTTATCCTAGAATTTAATGAGGGTTACATCAATCAGCTCAGGTCCGCCATCAACCGGATAACCAGCTACTTTTTTTCCTTTTATGGTAACTTCTTTATCCAGGTAATTATCGAAGTTAATACTGGCACTTTTCAAGGCATAGGTTTTATTTTCAGCTTTTAGCAAATGGGTTCCATATTGAAAGGTTGTCATCCCTAGTTTTTCTATTTTACCTTTTACAGTTATAGCGCCAGCGCTGTTAGTATTATTCATCGTGCTGCAACCCGAAAGTGCCGCGACAAAAAGGGATAGGATTAAGATTTTTTTCATCCGTTTAAATTTATTTTCAATTGTGATGAAGCTACCAGATTTATTCATCCCACTGAGTGGTTTGAAAAATCATAGTGGTTTCATAGTAGTTAAAACGCTATAATTTAAAATATGCTACAATTTAAGCAATTTTAAGCAGTAGCCTTAATATAATTCTTTTTGAAACTCAAAAAAGTATTGCACCGCTTTAACCAGTCTGCTGCCATACCAGCTAAACATTTCGCCATCTACCAGCATAACTCTGGCATTCGGTACCGCAGCCTGTATTTCTTCGATATGTTTTTCGGCAAAAGGATAAGGCTCTGAAGAAAGCAGAATCAGTTCGCAATTTGAAGTTTTCAGTTCCTCTAGTGTTAGTTCCGGGTAGCGTTCCTGGCTGATTACGTTGGTCATTCCATTGGTTAACAGCACATCATCAATAAAAGTACTTTTGCCTGCTACCATATAGGGCTTCCGCCAGATCAGATAAGCTACTTTTTTATCAATACGATACTGTGCGGCCAGTGTTTTCAGATCGCTGAAACCTGCAGAAATTAAATGATTTAAATAACCGGCCTCGGGTTCGCGGTCCACCAGCTCGCCAATCTGACCAATGGTTTTCATGGCATCATCGAGGGTAAAAATATCGCTCATCCAAACCGGAAAATATCTTTCAAGTTCTTCAATGTCGCTCTGCGTATTTTCTTCTTTATTGCCGATGATTAAATCGGGTTTTAAGTCTTTAATTAAATCGATATTCAGCTTTTTGGTTCCGCCAACCTTAGTACGTGTGGCAAATTTCTCTATCGGATGAATGCAAAATTTAGTTAAACCGATTATTTCGGTATCCAGGCCGAGATCGAATAGCAGTTCGGTTTGGGAAGGAACAACAGAGACAATCCGTTTTGGCGGGAAATTAAAGGTAATTTCCCGCCCCATCTGATCGGTAAACGTTTTTTGCATAACGCAAAGGTAATTAACGACAGATAAAAAGGATTAAATGGATGGAAATTATATTAAGCTATTACGGCTATATCCTCCTTTACCACCCCATCGGCAATGTGTAATATCCGGTTTCCATATTGCGCGTTCTTTTCGGAGTGTGTTACCTGGATAATGGTTATCCCCTCTTCTTCGTTGAGTTTTTTAAACAAGCTCATAATTTCTTCAGCCTGTGCCGACTGCAGGTTCCCGGTGGGCTCATCGGCCAGAATAAGCGAAGGTTGTGCGGCTAATGCCCGGGCAATGCCGACCAATTGCTGCTGACCACCTGATAACTGGTTGGGGAATAAATCCTTTTTAGCCACAATATTAAAACGATCGAGCAGATCGGCTATCCTGCTGGCTCGCTCGGCACTTCCTACTTTCTTGTATAAAAGTGGTGCTTCAATATTTTCGTAAACCGTCATTTCATCGATTAAGTGGTATGCCTGAAATACAAAACCGATATGATTACGGTAAAGTTCGATACGTTTACGCTCGTTTAAACTGGTTACATCTTCGCCAAAAAAGTTATAGGTACCATAAGTTGGTTCTTCTAACATGCCGATGATATTGAGCAAAGTAGATTTCCCGGCACCTGAAGGCCCCATGATGGAAACAAATTCGCCCTGATTAATGGTTGTGGTTACCAAACGTAACACATAATTTTTAACGCCTTTGTTGGCGTAATACTTTTCGATATTGGTAAGTTGTATCATAATTTTTTAAGGTTGAGGGTTGAAAGGTTAAAGGTTGGAAGGTTTTGGGCAATTTAGCCTTCTACCTTAAAACCTTGTGCCTTCCTGCCGTTACTCATATTTAAGTGCATTTACCGGATCGCCGGTGGCTGCCTTTCTTGCCTGAATACTTACAGTTAAAACGGCTATAATAATTGAAATAACAGTGGCTAACATAAACGGATAAACCGGCATATCTATCCGGTATGCAAAACCTTCGAGCCATTTTTTCACTAAAATATAGGCTACCGGCCAGCTGATTAAATTAGCTGCTATTACTAAAATCAGAAAGGATTTATTTAAAAGGTTTACAATCTGGATGTTTGATGCTCCCAAAACTCTTCTAACCGCAATTTCTTTGGTGCGGCGTTTTGCCACAAAAGTAGATAAGGCAAACAAACCCAGCAACGATAAAGAGACAGATACGACGCTAAACAGCACGATCATGTTCATAAACCGCTTGTTCTCTTCCAAAATTTCAGAAAAGGCCTCATCCATAGATTGGTATTGCAAAGGAAAATCGGGATAAAGCTTTTTCCATTCAGTTTCTATATTATTGATTATTCCCTTATAGTTTTTGGTATCGAACCTAACCAGCAGATTATTTGTATTCGAAGTGCCCCCTAAGCTGCTTACTTTATAAACTGTAGGCAATACAGCTTTATCGAAACCCTCATTGTGGTAATTTTTAATTACACCAACAACCTGAAAGGTAATGGTTTTACCAAGATAATCGACCTTGCCGTAGGTTTGGCCAACCATATTTTCACCCAGTAGCTTAGCTGCAGCTTCGTTAAGTACAACCGAATTAATGGTATCCTGTTTATACTCTTTAGCAAACAACCGCCCGGATATTAACTTTACGCCAAGTGTTTGCAGGGCATCCATGGTAACGGTAACCCCATTCAGATTAACTTCACGGCCTTTATAAATAATTTCACTTTTGTTATTAAAGGCATTTCCCATCACCTGAGTTGTTGTAGAAACGTATTGAACACCCGGAATACGCCTAATTTTATCGGCAAAATCCTGATCGTAGCCGGTTTGAAGGTTAATGAGCTTATCGCGTTCGAATCCCAGATCTTTATTGCTGATGTACCTGGTTTGCATTTGCATTACCCCAATGGCAATAATAAAGGTTACAGAGATTCCGAATTGAAAAACGACCAGAATATTACGCAGCACAATTCCTCTCAAACTGTTTTCGTAATTGCCTTTTAGCACCGAAACTGGATGGTAGCCAGATAATATCCAGGCCGGATAGAAACCCGCCAGAAGTGTTACCACCACAAAAACTGCAATGAGCTGCCATGCAATACTTAAAAAATGTTGATTGTGCCAGAAAGTTAACGCTACATTAAACTGATGATTAAACGCTGGCAACAGCACTTCGATTAAAATAACACTTAAAAAAAGTGAAACAACACTTTGTAAAGCCGATTCGATTAAAAACTGAGTAATCAATTGTTTTTTGTAAGCACCAAGCACTTTCTTTACACCAACTTCTTTAGCTCTCTGAACAGATTGTGCGGTAGCCAGGTTAACAAAATTGATAATGGATACCAGCAGCAAAAAAATACTAATCCCGATTACAGGTTTTAATTTATTTAACCAGTTAATTGCAAAAGGCGGATTGGCATGAACATCTTTTAATGGGATAGCCTTAAGCCCTGGTGTTTTTCCGTTTTTATAAATGTCATTAAAATTCCGTTTCTCCTCAGCTAAGGATTTCTTTTTAAAATCTACATATACTTTTTGCAAACTTTTATTTGCCGATAGTGTATCGATATGATCGGCTGATTTTGCATATACCTGATTATAGTGTGAGCTACCTAACTGATCGGGATCATGATCCTGATCTCCGGTATGGCTTATTGCATTAAAGCTTACACTTTCGGGGGTACTCGCATCAGCAATTACACCCGTTATTTTCAATGGTGTACCCTCATCATTGCGCCATCTAACCAGTTTAAAAACTTTACCCAATACCCGGTCAGTACCATAGAGCTTAATGGCCAGGTGCTGTTTCAACACTACGGTATTGGGCTCTTTTAAAGCCGTTCTTTCGTTACCCTGAATAAATTTATAAGGAAAAACATTGAAAAACGCAGAATCGGCATCTTTAATTCCCTTTATCAGTATCGGATCGGCGTGATCTATTTTAACAGAAAAGCCATTCCCCCACTCCTGATCTACTTTGGTAACCATGGTAAACTGCGGTACATTTTCCTTTATTAAAGCCGCAACCCTCGAATTACTGATTTCCTGCCAGTGATCCTGATTATCGGGCGTGAAAAAGCTATGTTTCTCTCTGATCTGGTAAACATTTTTAAGATCGGCCGACCAGGTATCGTAACTTTCTTCATGATTAATATATAGCAGCATTAATAAGAAAGCGGTTAACCCAAGGGCCAGTCCGCCGATGTTAATGGCTGCATACACCTTGTTTTTAAACAGGTTTCGCAATGCGATTTTTAGGTTGAGTTTGAACATTTCTTTGGATCTATAGTATCAAGTATGCAGTATCAGGTATTAAGTATCGAGTATTAAGATGGCTTTGGTCTTTTTCCTTTTAGCTTTATTCGTATTTAAGTGCATCAACAGTGTTGGCAACCGCAGCTTTATAAGAGCGAAAACTCACTGTTATTAAAGTAATTAGCATCGATATGATCATTGCTAATGCAAAAGGCCATACACTTATATCTATGCGATAGGCGAAGCCGGATAACCATTTCGATACAAATAAATAAGCTAAAGGCCAGGCAATCACATTGGCAATAAACACCATCATTAGAAATGAGCCGTTAAGCATTTTTATCAGTTCGATAGTAGAGGCTCCTAAAACCTTTCTGATGGCCACTTCGCGGGTTCGTTGAGTGGCTACAAATGAAATTAGTCCGAATAAGCCGATAAAAGAAATGAAAATAATTACACCTGCAAATACCTCAAACAAAGTACCCATAACCTTTTCTCCCTGATAATAATTTGCGATCTGCTCATCTAAAAATAATTCGTTGTAAACAGACTCAGGAAAAGTGTTTTGCCAAATTTTTCTAACATTCTGCATCGTAGTCACCATTTGCGATGAATTTAATTTTAGGGCAGCGTTAAAATATCGCGTTCTTGACGAACCAACCAAAATAGGATCAATACTTTCGTGCAGGCTCCTATTTTTAAAATCCTGGATTACCCCCACAATGGGAGCTTTCATTCCACCCATAGATAATATTTTACCGATCGCTTCATTTGGATTTTTTACATTTAATTTCTTCAGCAGGGTTTCGTTAACCAGGTATTCATTTATCGTATCCGATTTAACAATATTTCTACCTGCTACAAGTTTTAAATCAAATGTTTTCAGATAGTCCACATCTGCATTTTTGGTATTTACCTGAAAATCGGCATCTTTTGAACTATTATAGGAAAAGCTGCTTCCATTATTATTTTGTGATGAAGGAGCAGTTCTGCATAAACTTACCGCTTCAACACCAGGAATTTGTTTTAACTGGCTTTTAAAAGTGTCAAAGCGTTGCATGGTCAGGCTGTCGTTTGGTAAATCGACCATGGCAATTGCTGTTGGATTAAAACCCAGGGGCTGCTCCCGGATGTACTTCATTTGTTGAAGAATAACCAGGGTACCAATAATTAGCGTTGCAGTTATGGCAAATTGCAGTACAACCAAAATTTTCCGCAAACCTAAACCACCGGTATTTGCCGAAATCTTACTTTTGATGGCCAAAACCGGGTCAAACCCTGACAGGACAACGGCCGGATAAAAGCCAGCTATCAGACTGACAAAAACGACAAGAAATAATAAAAAAGCCAAAATAATGGGGTGCTGAAAAATGCTGAAAGATATTTTTGAACCAAACAGATTTTGCATTCCGGGTAAGGCAATTTCAGTTAAAACACTGCCAAGCAATAGCGAAACAAGCACTATTGTGAGCGTTTCGGTTAAAAACTGTACCACGAGCTGGCTTCGCTGACTGCCCATTACTTTACGAATACCCACTTCTTTTGAACGGCTCACTGCCTGCGCTGTAGCCAAATTGATAAAATTAATGGATGCGGTAATCATCAAAAAGAAGCCGATAATGGCCAAACCATAAATTTGTTTTTTAGGCATAATCCTTCCCGAAAAATTACCGAATTTACTATTGTAGTGGATATCATTTAAGGGTTGAAATGAATGCCCCTCTTTTCCGGGGGCCTTTTCTGTATAATACTTCTTTAAAAATGCCTTTAGTGGTGTATTTAAGGCTTCGACCTTTACATTTGGTTTTAACTTGATGTAACTTTCAGAGCTTGAGCCTACCGACCCCCATCTTTCCAGGTTTCTACTTTTTAAAGATTTATAAGAAAGCATAATTTTTAACGGCACGGAATTATTTTCCGGCACATCATCTATTACTCCGATAACGAGGTAATTGGCCATATCAAAATTTACAGATCTGCCAAGGGCATTTTTCCAGCTTCCAAAAAATTTATCGGCCATTTCTTTTGAAAGTACAATATTACCGGGATCTTTAAGCGCTGCATAATCGCCCGATAACCATTTATAACCAAATATTCCAAAAAAATCAGGTTCAATATAAAATACATCTTCATTGCTTTTGAGCGTCTCTTTTCCAGCGGCATCTTTAATTTGTATTACTCCGGTACTTTGCTCAATGGCAGCTATTTTTTCTATATAAGGAGAAAAATCATTTCGCATAGCAGGCGTTAAAGGCATAGGAACGCCCTGCGAAAAAAATTGGTTCCCATCACTATAATCCCAGGATGAAACCACACGGTAAATCCGGTCGCTATCTTTAAAATCTTTATCAAAACTCATTTGATATCGAATAAAAATAAAGATCAAAATACAACTTGCCATCCCGATAGACAGACCGAGAATATTAATGAGCGTATAACCTTTGTTTTTCCAGAGGTTGCGCCAGGCTATTTTGAGATTGAGTTTGAACATCTTAGGGTTAACTGTATAAATTGTTAAACTGGTTAATTGTTAATTGCCAACTGAAAACTGCCAATTGCTTTATTCATATTTTAGTGCATCAACAGCATTGGCTTTAGCAACCTTAAAGGTTTGCATGCTCACCGTAATCAGCGCAATTAGTATAGAAGTTAAAAGTGCCAGCAAAAATGGCCAGGGATTTATTGAAATCTTATAGTCGTATTTCTCCAGCCATTTGGCAACCAGAATGTAGGCCACCGGAATGGCAATCAGATTGGCAATAACTACCAGTTTCATAAAATCCTTATTTAATAAGATCAGAATATCGGAAAGATTGGCCCCTAAAACTTTGCGGATACTGATTTCCTTGCTCCGCTGTTCGGCGGTGTATAAAGCCAACCCTAATAAACCCAAACAGGAAATAAAAATAGCAAAGCCACCAAACAGGTTAGAAAGCACACTTAGCAACCTTTCGCTACGCAGTTTTTCGGCCATACCCTGGCTAACCATCTTTACCTCTACCGGATAAGCAGGATTTAAACGACTGCTAACCGATTTTATCGCTTCAACCGAAGTGCCTAACGATTGCGCAGGGTTTAGTTTGAGCAATAAAACCTTACTGGTTTTAATGTTGTAATAGTAAACGGTTGGTTGTATTTTCGACGCCAGCGATTCATTCGAATAATCCTGCACCACCCCCACTACTTTAAGCGGCGGATTATCGCCCCAATGAATCACAGTGCCCACCGGGTCTTTTAATCCCATGGTTTTAACAGCAGTTTGGTTTAGTAAAAGCGATGTGGCGGTATCGGCAGAAAATTTAGGGTCAAAATCCCTTCCGGCCACAATTTTTACTCCTGTAGTTTTAGCGAATTCGAAACCAGTGCTTCTGTAATTGATAATCGAAACATCGTTTTTAGGCTTACCAGGCCATGAAATGTCACCTGTAATGGAACCACTATTGGTAAAAGAACTGGCATATTCTGTAGCCGCTGTAATGGCTCCCGATCTTTCCAGTTCATTCTTAAATAGTGCTAATTTCCCGGGTTTAGTCCACTCGCCTTCCAGATCAACCTGAGCGAGCGCAGTTTGATCGAAGCCCAGTGGCTTATTTTTAAGGTGCTGAATCTGGCTGTAAATTACAATGGCCGAAATAATCATGCAGATAGAAAGACTAAACTGCACCACCACCAATGTTTTGCGGATAGAAAGTGAACCGGTGGAGCCTTTAAAACCTTTAAGTACTTTGACAGGAATAAAAGAGGAAAGATAGAAAGCAGGATAACTTCCGGCAAGTAAGCCGGTAATCAATACCATCAAAAGTAATAATCCACAAAACTGATATGAACTGTAGTCGATCTTAATCGAAATATCGAGCAGGTTATTAAAATAAGGCAAAGAAACCTCGAGCGTAATAAAAGCAATGGCCATGGCCAGAACCGATAACAAAAGCGACTCGATCATAAACTGTCCCATGATGGTATTGCGGGTAGAACCTAAAGCTTTACGTACCCCTACTTCCCTCGCCCGTTTTTCAGATTTCGCGGTAGAAAGGTTCATGTAATTGATACAGGCAATAAGCAACACGCAAATGGCCAGAAAAACGAATAATTTTAACTGATCAATTTTACCGCCAGTCGATTCTCCATTATCGAATTTATCGTACAGATGGAGTTTAGCCAGTGGAAAAAGAAAAATCTGGTAGGTCATTTCCTTCAGGTCAGGTTCTTTATTTACTACAAAATTTTTAATGGCTGTATTCGTAGCTTCTAAATTGGCGTTATCTTTCAGCTGGAATATAGTTAAGCAGGTAATAGCGCCCCATCCATATTCTTTCTCGGCTGGGTTTTCCTGTTCTAAAAATGCCCAGGGTTGTAAAATATCAAATTGGATACTTTGGTTCTTAGGCAGATCTTCAATCACGGCACTCACCTTCAAACTTATTTTGTTGTCGTAAGTAATGCTTTGCCCCAGCGGATTTTGATCGCCAAATAACTTTTTAGCAGTAGAGGCATTGATTAGCACGTTATTGGGTTCGGCCAATGCTGTTTCGGGATCGCCGTAAATAAATTTCTGATCGAGGATTTTTAGAAAAGCGGGATCCACACTCAGTGCTTCCAGCTTAAAATGATTCTGATTGTGACTGTAAAGCCTGGAGCCGCCGGGCATAGAAATGCGTGCTGCGTTTTTAATACCAGGCAGTTCTGTGGCGACTGCATTGGCCAACTTGTTCGGTACGGCCATTGTAGTGGCCAGTTTACCGTTAAATTTCAGGTTTAATGCGGCAAAATATACTTTATCTGCATTTGTATATTGCTTATCGAAGCTCCACTCGTAATTTACATACAGCAACAGCATTAAACAGCAAGCCATGCCAATGGCCAGGCCACCAACATTAATTAGCGTGAAGCCCTTGTGTTTCCACAGGTTCCGTAATGCGATTTTTAGATTTAATTTGAACATTTTAGGGTTAACTGTATAAATTGTTAAACTGGTTAATTGTTAAATTGCCAACTGAAAACTGTCAATTGTTTTATTCGTATTTCAAAGCATCTACCGGGTTAGCCTTCGCAGTTTTATAAGCCTGAAAACTCACCGTAATTAGGGCCATTAATAAAGTACCCATAGCTGCCAGCGGCATAATCCACCAGCTGATATCGGTATGGAATTCAAATTTGATGAGCCACTTTCCCATGGCATAATAACTTACCGGAATGGCAATTACAATGGCCACTGCAATCATTTTAAGGAAGGACAGTGATAACAACTGCATTAAATTGGCAACCGATGCACCCAAAACCTTCCGTACGCCAAATTCTTTAGTGCGTTGTTCCGCACTATAGGCTACAAGGCCAAATAAACCTAAGCAGGAAACAAAAATGGCCAGGCCACCAAATAGATTAGAGAGCACTCCCAGTGTTTTTTCGGTTTTATATTTCTCCAGGTACAAAGTATTCAGGAAATTTATTTCGACCGGAAATGCCGGATTTATATCCCTGGTAATTTTGTTGATGGTTTCGATATTGTTTTGCAAACTGTTCGTTTCATTTAACCGCATGGTGATGTATCCGGTTCTACGTGGATCGAAAAATACAACCATCGGGTTATTCGATTTGTAGGGAGAATCCCAAACATAATCGTCGAACACACCAATTATGCGATATTTATCGCCGAAAGCACTCATGGTTTTCCCTACCGGGTTTTTATAGCCAAATACTTTTACCGCCGAAGCACTTACCAATACGCCTACTGAATCGGAAGCAAATTGCTTTGAAAAATCACGTCCATCGGTTAGCTTAATGCCATTGGTTTTGATAAAATCGTAAGTGGTAGCTACCTGATTAAACAAAACGGTATTGGTTGGTTTAGTCATTCCTTCCCAGGCTACATCCATAAAGTTGGAGCCATGGTGCGGTAAACTTACCGACGACTGGAACATGGCAGAAACCGCACCCGATTTAAGCAATTCGCTTTTTAACAGTTCGTATTTCCCCTTCAATTCGCCATCCTGCGGAATTTCTACCAAGGCATTGATATCGAAACCAACCGGTCTGTTTTTAATGTATTGAATCTGACGGTAAATTACCAGCGTAGAAATGATCAGGATAATGGCAAAACAAAACTGCCCAACAACCAGCACCTGTCGTAAACTAACCGACCAGCCTCCTTTCGAACCAATTTTTCTTTTAAGGGTTTGAACCGGATTAAAGGAAGAAAGATAAAATGCCGGATAACTTCCTGCAATCAGGCCTGTAGCAAATACGATGGCTAAAATTCCGATCCAGCTTGCTACATTAAAATAAGAAATACTGAGGTTAATGTTAAGCAGATGGTTAAAGGCAGGCAGCGAAATCTCGAGCAGGGCAATTGCTATAACGACTGCAATAAACGTAAGTACCATCGATTCGGTTAAAAACTGAATGATTAATGAAGTACGGTTTGCCCCGATGGTTTTCTTGATGCCAACTTCTTTAGCCCTTTTTTCTGATTTGGCGGTGGCCATGTTCATGAAATTAATGCAGGCAATTAAAAGGATGCCAAAAGCCAGACCAACAAACAGGTAGATTTGTTCGATGGCGCCTCCAATGCTTTTTCCTTCTTCAAATTTTCCGTAAAGGTGTAATTTACTTAATGGGAACAAGGCCTGGGTTTGAAAATCATCGCGGGTGTGGGCTTTAATTACCCCCATAATCTTTTTATTTACGGCTGTTAGATCGGCATTTTCCTTTAACATTACCAAGGTTATGTAACTGTAATTGCCCCAATTGATGGATTTGGCACTTTCATCTATCGATTCGTAAAATGACCAGGGCATTAAATAATCAAACTTATTAGAGCTGTTTTCTGCCTGATCGCTAATTACAGCGGTGATGTTCAGGTCGTACTTATCTTTAAAACGTACCACTTTATTTAAAACATCAGTATTTCCGAATAAAAGTTTGGCAGTAGATTCGGTTAGCACAATGGAATTTTGACTATTCAAAGCTGTTTTGGCATCCCCTCTGGTAAATTTATAATCGTACATTTTAAGGATATCAGGCTCAGCAAATTTCGATTTGCGTTTAAATGCATTGGTACCGTTAGCAATCAGGTTTTCCTTACCATAATCCATCCTTGCCGTATACATTACCTCAGGTAAAGCCGCTTTTATTGCCGGTCCAAAGGCCGTAACCGAACCTTCAAAAGTTCCGCTTATTTTCTGATTGTCGCCCTCAATGTTGGTCATGGTGGTATAAACCTGAGCCGAATTTTTAGCCTGCTTATCAAAATTCCATTCGTACGTTACATAAAGCAACAACATTAAACAGGCAGCCAGGCCAATAGCTAAACCAATTACATTAATGAAAGAAGAGGTTTTGTTCTTCCACAAGTTCCGTAATGAGATTTTTAAGTTTAATTTGAACATCTTTTTAGTGTTGAGTATCAGGTGTTGGGTATCAAGTATCAAGTACCGAGTATCGGGTATCAAGTATCGGGTATCAAGTATCGATACTGACTCTTCGCTTGAGTCTTTCGGCTTTATTCGTATTTCAAAGCATCTACAGGATTGGCATTCACTGCCTTTTTAGCCTGTATGCTTACGGTTATAATGGTTAATAAAATGGTTATCAGTGTAGTGGTTACAAAGGGTAAAACAGGAAAATCGATCCGGTATGCAAAAGTTTTAAGCCACATATTGGTAATAACATAGGCAATTGGCCATGAAATGATATTGGCAATAACCACCAGGATGAAAAATGAACTGTTAATCAATTTGAGTAATTGCACATCGGTTGCACCCAGTATTTTACGCACGGCAATTTCTTTTAAGCGACCATTGGTAATGTATTTGGCAAATGCATATAAACCCAGTAAAGCAATAAAGATGGTGAGTACAGCAGCGGCGAAGAAGACAGACTGCAACTGTTCTTGTTTTTTAAAAAGCTTACCGTACAGTTCATCCAAAAAGGCATAGCGAAAATCTTCCCCGTCGAGTTTATTAATTTCGGGCCATTGGGCCTTTAAGGCAGCCAATGCATCGGCCATTTTATTCTCTTCAATTTTAAGCATGATTTCCATTTTTGGATTTCCGCAGGGATCTTTAATGGCATAAATGGTTGGTTGGGTAGCATTTTCGAAACCCTGGTCCTTAAAATCTTTAATTACCCCAACTATTTTATAATCGGTACCGCAGCCACTTATGGTTTGGCCAATCGGATTGGTTAAGCCGTATTTCGCGGCAGCACTCTCGTTAATTACCGCCGAATTTGCAGTATCGGTTTTAAAGGCTTTGGAGAAAAACCGACCTGCTTTTAGCTTGATATCAAGGGTTTCGAAGTAATCGAAATCTACATCCAGATAATCGATACTGCTTTTTACCCCATTTGAGGTATAGGTATTGGTTCCGTTGGCTGCGCCATTCGGGATTCCCGTTGCTACTGTTGCCGATTTAATACCTGGAATTTTCAGCATCCTTTCTCTAACCGGTTCAAATTTGGCCGGATCGGAGAACATGGCAATATTTTTAATGTAAACCACTTGTTGGGCTTTAAAACCCAAATCCTGGCTCCGCATGTATTTTAACTGGGTATTGATGATGAACAAGCCAATAATGAAAATGACAGCAATGCTAAATTGAAAAACCAACAAACCATTGCGCAACCAGTAGCTTTGCCTGCTGGTAGAAAAGTTGCCTTTTAAAACCAGTGCAGGCTTGAAACCAGATAGCACCATTGCCGGGTAAATACCTGCAATCAATGTGATTAAAAGTAAGATTAATGGCAGTTGCCAAAACAAATCGTTACCAGCATGCCATATCGATAATTTTAACAGGAACAGGTTGTTAAAGCCTGGCAAAACGAGCTCGGCCAGCATTAGGGCTAAAATGGTAGCGGCGAAACATTGCATCAATATCTCAACCATGAACTGCACCGCGAGCTGAAAACGGAAAGCACCTATTACTTTTTTAACGCCAACTTCTTTTGCCCGTTTTGTGGCCTGTGCGATACTCAGGTTAGTGAAATTTATACAGGCAATTAGCAGAATCAAAATCCCTAATACCGACAGCGCGATTAATATTTTATAAGGTGCGTCGTTACCTGCTTTAGGTTTTAAGTGTTGGTTCGACAATGGATCTAAAAAGGTAGAGATACCTTTTATTTTATCGATTGTTTCCCGATCAGTTTCTGCTTTCAGTAACTCGGCCCGATACAATCTGGTTATTTTTTCTGCTAAATTGGCAACATCAGTTCCGGGTTTAACCTGAATGTAGGTGGTGTAATTGTTATGTCCATAATTTTCGCCCTGCCCTATCTCGTTACCAATTGATATGCCATCGAAAGTTACATTTGAATGAGGATTATTTACAATTGAACCATTAATCTTACTGGTTATCCCCATTACACTGCTTCCTACGGTTACCATTTCGGGTTTATTGTCAGCTTTATCTGGGAAAAGTGTTTTCATACTTTCCTTACTTAAATAGGAAACACGCTCTTCATTCCCCGCTGGCCTTTCGAGACCGCCAGTTGGTTTTAGGTCGAGTATTTTGGCTGCGTTGTAATCTGCCTGAAGAAAATTATTGGTAAAGATGGTGTTCTTGCCATTTTTTAACACGAGCTCGAAAAAGCTCCCTTTTAATATCCCGGCCATTTCAACTTCGGGAAAGTGTTGTGCTATCGCTTTTGCAAGTGGTGGTGCCGTATAATTTGTTTTAAAATCGGGATATATACGCCCAACTACATAAATATTCTTATAGTTCGGATTAGACTTATCGAAACTGGTTTCGTAAGTAAAATACAGCATTACTAAAATAAACGCAGCTAAAGCAATGGCTAAACCACCAACATTAATGGCAGTAATCCCTTTGTTTCTCCAAAGATTACGTAAAGCTATTTTTAAGTTTAATTTGAACATTTTTCAGTCTTTAGTATCAGGATAAAAGTATTTAGTATCAAGACCGCAGTGCTCGCTTTAGTCTTTGGTCTTTTTTGCTTTCAGCTTTATTCGTATTTTAAAGCATCAACCGGGTTAGCCTTAGCTACTTTAACCGATTGAATGCTCACAGTTAAAATGGCAATTAGCACCGATACTGTAATTGCTACAATAAATGGCAAGGGCGAAATCGAAACCCGATATTCGAAAGCTGATAACCATTTATTGATAATGATGTAAGCCAGCGGAAATGCAATGATATTAGCAATAGCCACCAGTTTAATAAAATCTTTGTTCAGTAAAGTGAGGATATTGGTTGTACTGGCGCCCAATACCTTGCGGATACTAATTTCTTTTTTGCGCTGCTCGGCCATAAAGAGTGCAAGACCAAGTAATCCTAAGCAAGAAATGAATATTGCAAAACCACCAAACCAGTTAGAAAGCGTACCCAAAAGTTTTTCATCCTGAAATTTCACTTCAAAAGATTCGTTCACGAATTTTCGGTTAACAGGGTAATTGGGTTCCATTTCTTTAACCAATTCATCTATTTTCTCCAATGAAGAACTTATATTCTGATCGGGGTTTAAACGCGCAATAATCATTGTAGCATTATCCTTAGTATTTAAATAGAAAATCATGGGTGCTACTTTTTGATAAGCGCTTTCTACAACAAAATCTTTTACCACACCAACATTGGTTAACCTGGTACCCCAAAAGTTGATTATGGCACCAATAGGATTTTTTAAATTCATCATCTTAACGGCAGCTTCGTTAAGCATAACGCTACTTGTATCATTTGGAAATTTTGAAGAAAACTCTCTTCCACTAATTATTTTCGTCCCGATAGTTTCGGTAAAGTCGTAACCTATTCCCCTATGGTTAAATGAAATCAGCTCTTTTGGATTTTTACCCTCCCATTCAATATTGGTAGTATTGTTTCCTCCTTCAGTAAAGTCAGAATTAAAAAAAGTTACATTTGTGACCGCACCAGATTTTATCATTTGAGTTTTAAGCACTTCTAACTTGCTCTGATCACGTAACTTGCCATCAATTGCAATCTGAACCAAGTTTGATTGATCGTAACCAATAGGTTTGTTTTTAATATAATTAAGCTGTTGGTAAATCACCACAGTACAAACAATTAAACATGCGGCAAAAACGAATTGCCCAACTACCAAAACCTTTCTGATCGATACGGATGAATCTGTTTTCAAGCTAAAGCCTTTTAATACTTTAACCGGCTCAAAAGATGATAAGTATAATGCCGGATAACTACCTGCTACGAATCCGGTAAAAATTATTAAAGCCGATAAGATTAACCAAAATAAGCTATTGTGGTAATCAATTGTGAGCTTAATATTTAATAGATTGTTGAAATAGGGTAAGCTAACTTCAACCATAATAAATGCAAATACAGTAGCAATAAATGTGATTAGCAGCGACTCTAAAAAAAACTGACTTATTAGAGACTTACGTGTTGATCCGATTGCTTTCCGAACACCAACTTCTTTAGCTCTACGCTCTGATCGGGCAGTTGATAAATTCATGAAATTTATGCAGGCAATTAATAATATACAAAAGGCTAACAATAAAAACACCTTCAGCTGATCTATTTTACCCCCCACAGATTTTCCGTTTTCAAAATCGGCATATAAATGCCATTTGGTTAAAGGATGAAGTAATGCCACTGCAGCAATTTCCTTATTATGCCTTTTATAAATATCTTTTATATCGTCGTTAGCTTTAGCGAATGCACTATTATCTTTTAATTGCACAAGGGTAAGGCACATATTGTTTCCCCAATTAGGCTCTTTTGCCCAGGTCTCTTTTTTTTCAAATAATTCCCAGGGCATGATGCACTCAAATTTTATACTGCTATTCGCTGGGGCATCATCTATTATGGCTTCAACTTTTAAAACATCCTCATTTTCTAACTTTACGGTTTTATTAATGGGATCTTCATTGCCAAATAATTTTACTGCGTAAGATTTAGTAAGAATAATGGTATTTACATCCTTTAAAACCTTAGATGAGTTACCTTTAATAAATTTATAATCTAATATTTTAAGAAAATTGGGATCAGCAAATACGACTCTGCTGCTTATCTTTTTTTCACCGGCAGTGATTAAATTTGTTCGAGGATAAGTTGAATGAGAGGCATACTTAACTCCTGGTAGTTTTTCCTGCACATCGCTGGCCATTACGTTGGGTGTCCACGACCAGCTGAAGGTTTTGCCGTTTGCTACTACACTTTGATAAACTACATAAGTTTTTTCGTTGTTTGTAAACTGCTTATCGTAACCCCACTCATAGGCCACGTATAAAAGCAAAATCAGACAACTGGCTAAGCCAATGGCTAATCCACCGATATTGATCAGTGAGAACCCCTTGTTTTTCCAAAGGTTGCGTAAGGCTATTTTCAGGTTTAATTTGAACATATTATTTGTATCAAGTAGTTAGTGTTGGGTACTTTAAGTATTAAGTATTTGGTATCAAGTAATTGGTATCAAGTAATTAGTATTTAGTATCAAGTGTTGAGCAGCGATAAGCTTTCTCTTGCCTGTCCCCAATCTCCCCATCCGGGAAGATTGCTGGGTGGCTCTCATTAAACTAAACTAAAATCATTTTTAGCGGCTGAAGGCAGGAAGGTGGAGGCTTAAAGGTTGATATAAATTGACCCTCCAGCTTAAAACCTTCAGCCTTCCTTCTTATATCAGCTCCTCGTTACGGCTTTTGTTTATCTTTTCCGAAATCACATGGCCATCTTTCAGGTTAATAATCCGGTTAGAAAAACTGGCATCATGGCTCGAGTGGGTTACCATCACAATGGTGGTTCCGGTTTCGTTTAATTCGCAAAGCAACTCCATCACTTCGTTACCGTGCGAGCTATCTAAATTTCCGGTAGGCTCATCAGCCAAAACCAGTTTAGGTTTGGTAACCAGGGCCCTCGCCACAGCCACACGTTGCTGCTGCCCCCCCGATAACTGTTGTGGAAAGTGTCCGCTACGGTTTACAATGTTCATCCGCTCAATAATTTCATTAACCAGTTTCTTTCGTTCGGCTGCCGGAACTTTATTATAAATTAACGGGAGTTCGATGTTTTCGAAAACGGTCAGTTCATCAATCAGATTGAAATTCTGGAAAACGAAGCCCATATTTCTTTTACGGAAATTGGAACGTTCTCTATCGTTAAGGGTTAAAAGCTCGGTATCGATAAACTTGTAACTTCCGCTTTCCGGCTTATCCAATAAACCCATTACGTTTAGGAGCGTAGATTTACCACAACCCGACGGGCCCATAATGGATACAAACTCGCCTTCTTTTACATGGAGATCAATCCCGTTAAGTGCCGTAGTTTCTACTTCTTCCGTTTTGTAAACTTTTTCCAGTTTTTCTATTTTGATCATAACTTTTAGTATTGAGTATCAAGTATTGGGAACTAGTAGCAAGTATTTAGTAGCAAGTACTAAGTATCGAGTACTGAGTAGCAAGACTTGATTATATTTTTAATTTGTTTAATTAATTTAAAACTTCCGCTAAACGCTTATCGCAATGCGCTTATATTACTTACTAATCTCTACCTGATCGTATTGTGTAAACTGATCGTAAGAAGAGGTAATCACTTCGTCGCCTTTCTGTAAACCATCTAATATTTCGTAATAGAGGTAATTTTTACGGCCGATTTTCACATTTTTCTTAATGGCCTTGCCATTTTTTACCACAAAAACCCATGATCCGCCTGTGCTTTGAAAGAACTGCCCTTGTGCCAAAAGCAATGATTTACTATTATCAGACAAAGTTAACTTGGTTTGCAGCGATAAACCTCTACGTAAACCTTCTGGTGCAGCGGTTTTAAATACCATTTCTACCTGAAACTGCCCTGCTGTAACCTCTGGTATTACCTTACTTACCGTTAAGTTATAGGTCTTACCGTTAAATTCGCAGGTAGCAGTTTGCCCTTCTTTTACCCTGTTGATATAATATTCATCAACACCTGCCTGCAATTTGTAACCTTGCAACACATCAATCTTTCCAATCATTTCGTTTGAATTGTAAGATTTACCAATTACAGGATCGTAAGAAGATAATTTACCTGAAACCGGTGCCTTGATTGTCATATTTTCGATGTTTTTCCGGATCATTTCCAAACTCTCATTCATTTGCCCCATCGATTGGTCGATTTGTGCCAGTTGCATTTTTCTACTCTGGTTTTCCTGGGCAATAGCTTGTCGCACAATTTTACGTTTGCCCTGATAATACTCGTAGTCCTGACTCGATTTGTTAAATTCCTGAAGCGTAATTACTTTTTTACTGAACAGGTTACTATCCAAACGAAACTGTCTTGCCGCTGTACGCAGGTTATTTTCTACGTCGAGCAGATCCTGGTTTAACACCCGCTGGTTCTGTTCTAAATCCAGCCGCGATTTGCGCAATTGGTTAATCTGTTCGGTAGCTGCAGTCTGACTCGAAGTATAACTTAACATCGCATTCGAATTAGAGATCCGCAATAGTGGTGTTCCTTTTACTACTGAAGCACCGTTTTCGGTAAAGATTTCGGCTACTGTACCGCCTTCTGATGAACTTACAATTACCGAAGTTAAGGGAACCACACTGGCATTTAACAAAACAACATCTTCAAAATCGCCAAACTCTACCTTGCTGATGGTTAATTTATCGGCATCGGCACTATATACTTTCTTCAGCGATAAGGTGTAGCCATAAATTACAATTGCTACAAAAGCAATGGCTCCACCTATCATCAATAAGGTTTTTCTGCTAAATCTTTTCTTCTCTATTTTCTTGTCCATGTGTTCGGTTGTACTGTTCGGTTTCACTAATAACCAAGCTTGTGCCAAAAGCGAAAAACACAATTAAAATACTAACAATCAATACTTTAAAAGTTTTTACTATTTTAACATGTTCATTATCGGACAGTTTATGTGCGGGAGCGGACAGTTTAGTTAATTTAGCGGTAAGAATTTATTTATGTTAGACGCTACAGTTTTAATTATCGATGATGATGACGACATTCTATTGAGTGCGCGTTTATTTTTAAAGCAGCAGGTTAAACAGGTGATTACCTGCAAATCACCCAAAGAGATCAATGTTTTACTGAGCAAAAACGAAGTTGATATTATCCTTTTAGATATGAACTATCAAAAAGGTGCGAGTGATGGCCGCGAAGGGCTGTACTGGCTCGAACATATTTTATCAATTGATAAAGATTATGTAGTAATTTTAATGACTGCTTTTGGTAATGTTGAGCTTGCTGTAAAAGCAATTAAAAATGGAGCCACCGATTTTATCCTGAAACCCTGGGAAAACGAAAAGCTCTTTGCCACGATTTCGGCTGCTTCTAAACTGCGCGAATCGACCAGGAAGGTAAAGAAACTCGAAAAAATACACTCTTCGCTGCAAAAAGATATGGCCCGCGGTTTCGACAATATTGTGGGGCAGGCCGAAGGAATAAAGCATTTACAAAACACCTTGATAAAAGTTGCACCTACTGATGCCAACGTGCTTATTTTAGGCGAAAATGGCACCGGAAAACAGGTTTTTGCTTATGAACTACATGGAAATTCGCAACGGAAAAACCAGGTATTTATGCATGTCGACCTGGGTTCGTTAAATGAAAATTTATTTGAAAGCGAGCTTTTTGGTTATGCCAAAGGCGCTTTCACCGATGCACGGGAGGATAAACCGGGTCGCTTTGAATTGGCCGATGGAGGCACTATTTTTTTAGATGAGATCGGCAATTTAACCTTACCACTTCAGGCCAAGTTATTGAGTGTTTTACAAAACAGAACCGTTACCCGTTTAGGCGAAAGCAAAGAACGTAAGGTAAATGTGCGGTTAATTACAGCAACCAACATGCCGCTGGATGAGATGGTGGCTAAAAATACCTTCAGGCAGGATTTATTGTTCAGGATTAACACCGTTGAGTTATTGCTACCTCCTTTACGCAAACGTGGGGGGGATATTTTACTGCTGGCTAATCACTTTATGCAGGTTTTCAGTTCGAAATACCATAAAGAAATCCGTAATTTAAGCGCTAAAGCCCAGGAATTGCTGCTCCATTATAAATGGCCCGGTAATGTGCGCGAGTTACAGCATGTTTTAGAAAGGGCGGTAATTATGAGTGATGGTACCGAAATTTCGGAAGCCGATTTGCAGTTAAGTCCGCAGCGTTTTGCCCAAAGCAATACCTTGCCTGATGAAATGGCTTTGGAAGATATGGAGAAAATGATGGTACAGAAAGCCATCGACAAGCATAAAGGCAATATATCAAAAGCTGCCGCCGAACTGGGTTTAACCCGTGCTGCACTTTACAGGAGAATTGAGAAATTTGGAATTTAATTGGAGGTGGAGGGTAAAAAGGAAGATGGCAGAAGGTAGTTTTCGCTATCAAACCCTTTACTTTTAAACCTTCCTCCTTTAAACTTAAAATATGTTCTACAAACGCTTTACTTTTCGTTTAATATTCCGCCTGCTTGTTATCAATCTGCTGGGTTATCTGCTGTATTACCTCATCAATAATACCCAGCTTTGGTTTACTATCGTTGGCGTGGCATTTTTGCTGTTTGGATCATTTATTTCGCTTTATTATTACATCAACGAAATCCGCTCGGATATTAAGCGCTTTATTCTGGCGGTAAAAACGCGCGATCATACCCTTAACTTTAAAAATAAAGCTACAAAAGGCAGTTTTCCGGAGCTGTACGAGTCTTTTGGCGAAATTTTGCAGGTACATAAACAAATCAGGCTTGAGCAGGAAGCCATGTTCCAGCTGATTAAAACCATTCTGGAACAGGTACCGGTTGGTGTAATTGTGATTAACAATACCGAAAAGGATGCAGAAAATGAGGAAATTGCCTTTTTTAACCAGGCAGCATCTAATCTGTTAAGCATACCAGCGTATAAATACTGGCATAGGCTAAAACAGCACCTCCCCGCTTTCGCACAGGAGATAGAGGAGATTACACAAGGTGGAAAAAGGTTTTTAGAGTTAAAAATACAGGATAAGCTCATTCAGCTTTCAACAGAGGTTATTCCGCTAAACCTATACGGAAAAAATTATACCATTATCAGTTTTCAAAATATAAAGGACGAAATTGAGCAAAAGGAAACTGAGGCCTGGAACCGCCTAATCGGGGTTATTTCGCACGAAATCCTCAATTCGATTACCCCAATCAGTTCTTTATCCGATACGATTAACAGCATGGTAAGCGATAAGGAAAACCTCGATTTATCCGAAATGGAAGATCTGAAAACGGCCTTGCAAACCATCAAAAGGCGCTCGGCCGGTTTGCTCGATTTTGTAAAAGATTACCGTTTAATTGCCGAACTGCCTACACCAAATCTCGAATCGCATACCATCGGCGAAATCCTGAAACATATAAAAGTGTTGATGCAGCCTTTTGCCAGGGTAAAAAATGTGGTTTTAGATGTAGAACAAACCTCTTCAAAAATTACTGTACAGCTAGATTTAAAATTGATAGAACAGGTATTGATTAACCTGATCACCAATAGTATTTATTCAGTTGAGGAAAAGGAAAACCCACACATTACTGTCAGTTACCGTTTAGAAAACACCAAATTGTATATCGATGTGAGCGATAATGGAAAAGGTATTGAAGCGGCAAACCTGGAGAAAATATTTGTGCCGTTTTATACCACACGAAAAAATGGGTCGGGCATTGGCCTTACCATTAGCCGCAACATTATGAAAATGCATCGGGGTAGTATCGAAGTAGTATCAGAACCAGATAAGCTGACCACTTTTTCACTGGTGTTCAATTATATTTAAATGGCAAAACCTGCAATACAGAGCGTTAATTTTCTTTAAAACAGCAGAAAAACCCACTTCCCTTAAATCATTTGAATGTTTTGTAATTAAAAATTCAAAACAAAAATGGTATTCATTGCTTCTATTATGTAGATACATTAAATACAAGCATGAAGACAGTTATAATATCGAACCGACTACCCGTTAAAATTATTGAAGAAAATGGCCATTACACTTTTACTCCAAGCGAGGGTGGTTTAGCTACCGGCCTTGGCGATGTGTATAAATCAGGCAATTCGATCTGGATTGGCTGGCCCGGAATTGATGTTCCGGAAGAGCGGCAACAAGAAGTAACCGATAAACTCGCAACACTTAACCTCTACCCTGTTTTTTTAACCCAGGATGAAATTAACCTTTATTATGAGGGTTTTTCGAACGAAGTTTTATGGCCGGTATTTCACTACCTGGTTACTTACGCCCACTACGAACAAAGTTATTGGGATTGCTACCAGTCTGTTAATCAAAAATTTGCAGCAGCTGCATTAAAAGTACTTCATAAAAAAGATAAAATTTGGATCCAGGATTACCAATTATTACTGTTATCGGGCATATTGCGTGAGCAGCTGCCACAATCAACCATTGGTTTTTTTCAGCATATTCCTTTCCCATCCTACGAAATTTTCAGGCTGATCCCCTGGCGCGATGAACTTTTAAACGGCATGCTGGGTGCTGATTTAATCGGTTTCCATACGTATGATGATGTCCGTCATTTTTTAAGCACGGTAACCCGGCTGCTCCCCGTAAACTCGTCGGCAAATGTATTAAACAGCAACGAAAGGCATATTGTAGTAGAGGCATTTCCGATGGGGATTGATTTCGAAAAATTTTCGGGTCTGACCGCTCGCGATGAAGTACAAAAAGAAATGGAGTACTTCCGTAAGGGCAAAGAAGATTTAAAACTGATCCTTTCTATTGACCGGCTCGATTACAGCAAAGGAATTTTGGAGCGTTTAAAAGCACTCGATCTCTTGTTGCAACTGCATCCCGAATACATTGGAAAAATAGAATTGTATATGGTGGTAGTTCCCTCTCGCGATACCGTTCCGCAATACCGCGATTTGAAAGAACAAATAGACCAGTTTGTGGGTAACCTGAACGCCCGTTACCGTTCTATTAACTGGATTCCGGTTAATTATTTCTACCGTTCTTTTCCTATCGAAGTGCTATCGGCCCTATATACAGCTGCCGATATATGTCTGGTTACGCCCATGCGCGATGGCATGAACCTCGTGAGTAAAGAATACGTGGCCAGCAGGCAAAACAATGATGGTGTACTCATCCTGAGTGAAATGGCAGGTGCATCGAAAGAGTTAACCGATGCAGTAATTGTAAACCCCAATAATGTAGGCGATATTATGGATGCCATTGTTCTGGCCCTTAAAATGCCTCTTGAAGAACAACAAAGCCGCATGAAAGCCATGCGCAGCATTGTAGAAAAATTTAATGTTAAACATTGGGTCAATAATTTTATTTTAAGACTAAACGAAGTGAAAGATTCGCAACAATCCTTATTAACCAAACATGCAGTAAACCTGATCAACGAAAATATCACCCGGCACTACCAGCAAAGCAATAATCGGGTCTTATTTCTGGATTACGACGGAACCCTGGTTGATTTTACCGGGAATATTGATGATGCATCGCCAGATGAAGAACTGTATGAACTGATTAAAAAACTAACCGACGATGAAGCCAATAAAGTGGTTATCATCAGCGGAAGAAGAAACGAAACGCTGGAAAAATGGTTTGGCCATTTAAAGGTGGATATGATTGCCGAGCATGGTGCATGGCAAAGAACACAAGGCGATAAATGGAATTGCCTGCCACTCTTAACCGACCAATGGAAACAGGAAATGAAAGCTATTTTAGAAACCTATACCGATAGAACGCCTGGTTCTTTCATTGAAGAAAAAAGTTATTCGCTGGTTTGGCACTACCGCAAAGCGGAAGAAGGTTTGGGTGAGTTGCGGGCCAACGAAATTGTGAGCCATTTAAGAATTCTTGCAGCCGATAAAGGTTTGCAGCTGATGCCTGGCAACAAGGTTATCGAGTTTAAAAACATGGAGGTAAATAAAGGAAAAGCAGCTTTAAACTGGCTTTACGATAAACATCCTGATTTTATACTGGCCCTGGGTGATGACCATACCGACGAAGATATTTTTAAAGCATTGCCTGATGATGCTTTTACGATTAAAGTTGGCAATAATATATCAGAAGCTAAATATTACCTCAACGATTATAAGGAAGTACGGAAATTATTGTGGAGTTTGGTTAGGGGAGAATTTGTGGAACAGAGTTAATCCTGGTTTAGACGTTGGTCGGGATTTGTAATCCCGATCCTTATTTAAAAATTCAATCCTCCGCTTTTCCTTCAGAGAGGTTTAAAATGATCTGATCCGGTAACACAAACCCGTCATTGCCGTGAAAACGAAATCTTAAAGCAAATAAATGTATAGCTAAGGCATTAAGATTCCCGCATGCGCGGGAATGACGATCAAGAGGTTGGTCGGGATTTCTAATCCCGACCTCAGAACTGTGGATTTATAATCCACATTATTATAAAAATATTGGCCTATCCAGTTTAATTGCAATGCGGTAAGCAGCATTCATTAAACCTACATGGCTGTAAGCCTGCGGAAAGTTTCCCCATTGGCTACCAGTTTTAGCATCTACATCTTCGCTGAAAAGCAATAAATGGTTACAGTATTTGATGATATTTTCAAATTCTTTAATGGCTTCATCGGTTCGACCAACACAAGCCAAGGCCTCAACATACCAAAATGCACAGATTAAAAACGTAGTTTTTGGTTTGCCAAAATCATCGGCATGCAGGTAGCGGTAAAATAAACCATCTTCGGTTTTGAGTTCAGCTTCCAATGCCTTTAAATGATCTTTGGCTTTGTCCGATGCCGGATCGAGATAATTCATCATAATCAGTTGAAGTGTACTGGCATCTAAATGCTTACTACCTACTGCATTCGTATAAACTTTCCTTTCCGGATCGTAGCAAGCTTCGATATGTGCTGCAGCTTTATCGATTAAAATCTGCGCCCTGTATTCGAAATTCTCATTGCCTATGGTTTTGGCCATTTTTAGTGCGGCCTGTGCCCCGGCCCACTGAAACAAATTACTGTAGCAGTGCACATTAGCAATATTTCTGAACTCCCAAATTCCCGCATCTTTTTCATCAATGGTGCTTTCAATTTTAGACAAAACACTTTCTATCCATTTTACCGAATCACTCCGCTCAGAAAATACAAAACGGTGATCGGTATACAGCGGCAGCATCGAAATTAAAACCTGACCATAAATATCATTCTGAATGTGCTCATAGGCCTGATTTCCAATCCTGATGGGCTGCTCGCCTTTATAGCCTTCCAAATGGTCTAATGTACTTTCGGTAATTTTTCTTTCTCCGGCAATTCCGTAAAGGGGCTGGTAACGGGTATCCTCTGCGTGCGAAATATCAGACAGGTAGTTAAAATACTTTTCCATTTCTTCGAAGTGACCAATGTGGTTGAGCGAGGTAAGCACATAGTGAGAATCGCGTAGCCAGCAATAACGGTAATCCCAGTTGCGGGTACTGCCCGGCGATTCGGGCAAACTGGTAGTACTGGCAGCAATAATAGCCCCTGTATCTTCGTACTGATGTATTTTAAGCACCAGGGCAGAGCGAATTACAAAAGGCTGGTAAAAACCGGCTATGGAGGAGTGTTTTATCCAAAGGCGCCAATAAGCAATCGTTTCGCGCAGGAAATTTTCTGCTGTACTTACAATTGGGGCTTCAAGGTCTTGTCCGTAAGTCATTACCAGGTATTTGGCTTCATTAAGCACAAATGTCTTTTCATCGAGGATATAAGTTAAAGAAACGTTGGTACTTAAACGGATATTTTCATCACAACCTGAATAATCGATATGATTACTACCCCGACTAACCGTCATTTCATTTTTGCCATAGTTGCAAACCGGTTTACATTTGATTGTTATCCTCGGATTCCCGCTTAGGGGTTCTATTTTCCTGATCAACATTAAAGGTTTAAAATACCTTTCGTAGAGGTGAAAGCGCGGGGCAAAATCGGTAATCCGGTAAGTGCCATCTTCGGCTGTAATTTCGGTACGCAGCACATTGGTATTTTCGATATAGTACTGGTTAGTTGAAAATTCGCCCTGTGGCCGGATGGAGAACTCCCCTCCTTTTTGTTGATCCAACAAACTCCCAAAAACGAAAGGACTATCGAAACGTGGCCAGCAAAGCCATGATATATCGGTGTTTTTATTTACGTGGGCTAAAAAAGCGCAATTTCCTATTATTCCGGTTTGATATAAATGCTGTTCGGGCATAAGCTGTTTTTATGTGTTTATAAATTAACAAGCCTATACCAAAAATGTTGGCAGGAATATAAAAAACCTGTTTAAGCAACTATTAACGAATCTTTAATTTCCTTTTTTTATAAGCCTGATAAGCGGCTCGCAGCGCAATGCGGAATAGTGGGAAGAACTAAATTCCTAAAATAAAAAAGCCAGCCCGGATAAATCCGGACTGGCCTATAGTTAATGATTAATGATTGCTAAATTACGGTTCCGCTAGGCAAAACCACTCCTTTTTTAATTACCACTATGCCATCTTTAACGGCATAGAGTTCAAAATCTCCATCTTCTAAATGTTCGCCGCCATTAATTTTTACATCGTTACCAATGCGGCAGTTTTTATCGATAATAGCATTGTTGATGTAACACCTGTCGCCAATACCAATCAGCGAATTTCCTTTACTTGTTTCCTCTTGTATTTCTTCGAAAGTTTGATACCTGTCGCTACCCATAATGTAGGAGTTGGTAATTATGGTATCTTTTCCAATTCTTGATCTGATCCCCAAAACAGCATGCTCTACCTTGCTGGCCTGTACAATACAGCCTTCGGCAATAATGGTTTTATCTAAAGTGGTACCCGAAATTTTAGAAGGAGGCAACATCCGCGCCCTGGTAAAAATAGCATGGTTACTATCGAACATATTAAATTTAGGAATTTCGTCGGTCAATCCCAAATTGGCTTCAAAAAACGACGAAATATTACCAATATCAGTCCAGTAACCTTCGTACTGGTAACTTAAAACCCTACTTTGGGTAATGGCACGCGGTAAAATTTCTTTACCAAAATCTTTTTCCTCTTCGTTTTCGTTTAAGATGTTGATGAGATATTCGCGGTTGAAAACATAAATACCCATCGAAGCCAGAAAATTACGCCCCTCACCCTGCATCTCCTCACCTGTATCCGAAATCCATTCATCCAGTCCGGTTTTTGGTTTTTCGATAAAAGAAGTGATCATATTTTCTTCATCGGTTTTCAAAATACCAAAATCGGTAGCATCTTTTGCCGTAACCGGGATGGTGGCAATGGTAATTTCAGCATTGGCTTCAATGTGCTTCTCAATCATGTCTTTAAAATCCATCTGGTACAACTGATCGCCGGAAAGGATTAAAATATAATCGAACTCATGTGAAACAATGTGATGCATACACTGACGTACCGCATCGGCAGTACCCTGAAACCAACCTGCATTTTGTACCGTTTGTTCTGCTGCCAGAATATCGACAAAAGCCTTACTGAAATGGCTAAAGTGATAAGTGTTTTTAATGTGCTTATTTAACGATGCCGAATTAAACTGCGTAAGCACAAACATGCGGTGGATACCAGAATTAAGGCAGTTAGAAATCGGAATGTCTACCAGCCGGTACTTCCCTGCAATTGGAACTGCCCGTTAGAACGTGTTTGTGTAAGTGGCGATAATCTAGAGCCCTGGCCACCGCCAAGGATAACGCCTAAAACTTTGTCAGTCATGCTTAAGCTTAATTTAATATTTGGTACAATTCTATATAATTTAATGCAGCATTATCCCACGAGTGGTCTAGCTTCATCATTGTTTTACGTACTGCTTTAAATGCCTTTTTATCGTTATACAGTTCTACTGCCCGGTTAATGGCATGGGTAACATCCCAAATGCTGGTCTGGTCGTGACAAATACCGAAACCTCCATCGCCAATATCGATAACGGTATCTTTTAATCCGCCAATGCGGCGCACCATGGGCACCGTGCCATATCTTAAAGCATATAGCTGGTTTAAACCACAGGGCTCAACCCGCGATGGCATGATCAGAAAATCGGCACTTGCATATATTTCGTGCGAAACCTGTTCATTATAACCAATGTAAGCATTATACTTACCCGGAAAAATATCTTTTAACTGGTTTAAACGCCCCTCTACCCAACTATCGCCCGATCCTAAAACCAATATATTAATGTTATCGCCATGCTGCTGCAGAGCTGTATAAAATATATCGGGCAGTAAATCGGCTCCTTTTTCATCAACCAGCCTGCCAATAAAAGTAAAGAGTGGTTTAGTAGCATCCAGTTGAAAAACATCGCACAGAGCGATTTTGTTTGCCAGTTTACCGGCTTCAACTGTTTTTATGTTGTAACCTTTGCCCAGCATGGGGTCGGTTTCGGGGTTCCAAACTTCACTATCAATGCCATTTAAAATCCCTACCGATTTCCAGCGTTCCTGTCTCAACAAACTTTCGAGACCGCGGGCATTGTTCATCATTTCTTCGAGGTAACTTGGCGAAACCGTAGTTACCCGCCAGGCACATTTTATGGCCGATGCCAAAGGGTTAATGGCATCTTCCCAACCCAGCAAGCCACCTTTCCACAAATCGAAAGCGGGTAGGTAGTATAATTTATCCCAGCCAAACTGTCCCTGATATTGTGCATTATGAATGGTTAAAACTGTAGGTACATGCTTAATACTTTCGTATTTTAAGCAGTTCGATGCCATAAAAGGAATTAAACCGGTATGGTGATCGTGGCAATGAATTACATCCGGACGATGTTCCCATTGTGCTATCCAATCTAAGGTAGCAATCTGAAAGGCAACAAAACGTTCGGTATCATCGCCGTAACCGTAAACATTTGGTCTGTCGGTAAGGCCTTTGATGTGGATTACATAAACATCGAAACCCAGTTTATTCGTTTTTTCTTTTAAGATGCGGTACTGAAAATGGTGATTGCCATAGTTAGACCAGGCATCGTATGTTACTTCAAATTCGCTTTCGCGGATGAATTTAGTGTCGTACGCGGGAACAACCACCTTGGCAATGTGGCCTAATTTATTTTGATACTTGGGTAAGGCCCCTACTACATCGGCTAAACCACCAACTTTTGCAACAGGGTAACACTCGGCGCTTATATGTATAATTTCCATCAAATATTTGGTGTAGATAACCTAAGTAAGTTACTAATTGTTTTGAGCTTTGCAAATAATGGAAATTATATTTTTAGTTGAATATTTAGCGGTCAGATATTTTGTGATCAGGGTATTGATTTTGAACCCGGGCGGCAATGTTTTAGGCATTTTTCTGCCGATTACGCAGATATACGCGGAGGCTTTCTTATGGAAAAATGAAGCATTAAAACCAGGCTTAAAAGGCAAATTTAGCTATTAAAAAAAGTAGGAAACAGGTATTTAATGTGCGATAATCTCTTTAACTCTGCGGGAGAATTTGCAAAATAGTCTGCCACTGATTACGCAGATGCATGTTGATAAGAAAGTGAATGTTCAGCAATTTGTGGCAGCCAGCAGACCTGCTTTACACTGCAAGTCCTCACCCGATGAAATATCGGGTTCCGGGCTTTTCGTTTCAATCAGGCTTATTAACAGCGCTGGTTCTGTAGATTTAGGTAAAGAATAATCGGCGGTAATCTTCTTAAATCTGCGGGAGAATTTATAATAGTTTCCCGCTGATGCCGCAGATCTACGCTGAGTTAAACAAAAAAACCGCCTGGCTCGCCCACGCGGTTTTTAACAACAAAACAAATATATTTTTGGTTCAAAAATAACTTAGTACTCTTCCGCCATAATTTCATAGAAATCGCGGATAGGCTGAAACTGCGGGTGTAATGAAACTACATCACCGAAAACCAATAAGGCAGGGGCAATTATTTTTTTATCCTCAACAATTTCGACAATGGTATCAACTATACCAACGGCAATTTTCTCTTGTGGCGTCGATCCATTCTGGATTACAGCCACGGGCAAAAGATTTTTATTTTCAGACTGAAATATAGCTGCGATTTCTTTTACCTTCTCAATTCCGTTTAAAACAACGATGGTCGCTTTGGTTTTAGCAGCAATATATAAATCTTCCGAAATTTCACCTCTTGAATTAGTTCCGGTTACCGCCCAAAAACTCTCGCTCAGATCTTTATAAATCATTGGGATCTTTTGTAAGCTTGGTGCACCTGTTGCACTCGAAATACCTGGAATAATTTCAGTTGGGATGCTGTACGATTCTGCCGCATCGATTTCTTCGTAACCTTTGGCAAAGAAAAACGGATCGCCGCTTTTTAAACGCACCACATGTCCGTAGTTTAAAGCGTAATCTACAATCAGTTTATTAACAGCTTCTTGCGAGAAATCTTCATCATCGCTGCGTTTACCCACATAAACTTTAGGAATACCATCTGGTGCGTGACATAGTAAAGCTTCATTCACATTTGCATCGTACAAAACAACATCAGCTGTTTTTAATGCTTTAACACCTTTTAAACTAAATAACTCCGGGTCGCCAGGACCTGCACCTATTAAAGTAATTCGTGGTTCAATGTTCGCTTTTTCTACTTTATTTAAAATCATAACACCAAATTTATGCTGGTTCACATTCGTTAATTATTACAAATATACAAAGTCTATAGGTATTGTAGTAATTTATTTTAAAATATTTTTTTATTGTGACGCTGAACATAGTGAAGCATCTCTTATGATATGAAAAACAGGACTATAAAGATCCTTCGACTCCGCTCAGGAGGACTATCTATCGATTCCTATTTAATTGGTGTTGTCAGATATTGCTCTCGAACAATAAACGAATCTTTCGTTGATCTAAGGTCAGATGGCAACATCTGACCTTAAGTTAGAAGCCAGGGTGATAAAAAAGAACGATATCTCCTTGGTTTCTGCGCATCCGTGGCAAAAATATTATGGTATGCGAAGAGGTCTTAAAAAAACATTAAGACCCCTAAAAATAGTTTATTACTTATTTACAGTTTACTGCTGTAAAAATAAATTTTCCGGCTTCGTAATTAATTGGTTTTCCTTTAGCAAAGTAAGATCTTCCCAATGTGGTTTCGATCTGCCCCACTCCCATAACCAGTTTGCCATCTTTTTTTAAGAAAGCCAGTGGGTTTGTAAATACCCGGGTGCTATCTTTACCGGTATTAAAGCGGTAATCTACATATAAGGTATCGCCACTAAATTTACCGTCAATTTTACCATTGTTTTGAGGTTTATTGGCATACTTAATTAATAATGAACCTTCTACTTTACCCGATGCCATTGTTTTAACAATAATTGCTGCACTATCTTTTTCAAATGCAGATGCATAACAAGCTTCATTAACTACAGAATCGGTTTTCTCTTT
Organism: Sphingobacteriaceae bacterium; assembly: GCA_965284455.1. GTDB lineage: Bacteria > Bacteroidota > Bacteroidia > Sphingobacteriales > Sphingobacteriaceae > Pedobacter. Next base: position 395,794 of record OZ260086.1, on the reverse strand, counting down.
CGAGTTTGTACTGGTTTTATTTTGGTTACAGGCATAAGCAAAGGGAAGAGCCGCCATAACGAGGTAAACGATGTTTCTTTTCATATCAGGAGTTTTAGCATTGTAATTTATTATACTAATATACCAATATGATGAAGAATTTAAGGCATTTCCATAACAGAAAAACCATTACATCAGTATAAAATGCTCTGGCGTAAGTGCCGGCGGCAGATCAACTTCATCAAGCATATCCCGCATGTCAATTTCTATCGTTCTGGAAATATTGGTGATTGGAACATCGTTCGCACTTCCTTCGAAAGGATTAGTAGAGCTTTCGCCAACGATATCCAGCGAATTGAAAACCCAGGTTAGCAAAATAGCGAAGGGAATGTTTAACCAGATAGAATAACCCTCAATTAAAGTGCCGTTGCCTAGCTTATTAAATTCGTTAAGCAGTCCGTAAGGGACCAAAAACACAAATAAATTTAGCATAATGGTAGCTATAGATGAAAAATGGCGTGGATAAGGGAAATTCTTAATCCTTTCGGCCTTCCCCTGATTATCGTAAAAGCTGGTAATGGTATTTTGTAAAGATTGCAATTGCAGTTCGGTTAAAACTCCTGAAGCCACAAGTTTATTAATGTGGGCAGATTGGAGCGCCATCAATTGGGTAGCCTTATTCTTCTTGGTCAAAATATATTTTAATTCATCAGCAGAAAGGTATTGCGCAAGGCTATCTTCCAAACGATCTGCTTTTTCTGAAACACGGTAAAGCCGGGCATATTCGATATTGCGCGGATCATTTGAGTTTTCCCATGCCCTTGGCTCTCTTAACTGAAAACGTAAGGCGGTTAACCATGCAAAATGGCGGTAAAAAATGGCCTCAACATCTGTCTTTTTATCATGAACTGCCAGATAATCGCGAACCATTACCCCAAAGGCCCGGCTAGCGTTGATTATTGCACCATAAATTTGCCGGGCTTCCCAAAGGCGGGCATAACTGGCATTATTTTTAAAACTAATGATAAATGAAACTGCGGTACCCAAAAGCGCTACAGGTACCCAGGAAATGGAAAGAAATGTAAAAGCGCAATAATGATAAAGTACGGTAGGAATAATGGCCAGTATGGTTAAACGATAAATATCGCGCCTGGTCCAGATAATAAATTCCAGAAAAGTATATTTTTTTCCTGCATGCATAAGTTAAGCGGTTATTAAGAGATAGTGAGTTAAACTAAGATATAAAAATTATTACGCAGGCGCTAACTTATGGTAAAATAGCCTGAACACTACGAAAAACGGGGCTATCGTAACCGATGCCCCGCTGAAATTGCTTTCACACTATACCTTTCGGCATAGCGTCTTCATCTTATATTTGGTTGTGGTTTTACTGGATATTACAAAATGCATCCATCTCACATTTCCCCTTTTACATTTATTTTATTCTACTGCTGCCCTGAACATTAAGGCTCCAACTGTTAAATTGGTGCGGCTATCAACCAAAATAGCTGAGCCATTAGTCCGGTTATCATCATAAAGGTCAAAAGCCAACGCATCTGCTGTTTTAACAATTACACGACCTATATCGTTCAGTTTAAATTCATCAGCGGTATGTTTTTCGAGTGTGTTGATATCTACCTTATGCAGAATTTCGCTGATTTTACACTTCGTAACCTTACTGTTATGCTGAATGTTATACATAATCGAGGTATCCAATGCACGCGCATCCATCCAGCACAAGTCGGCTTCAATCAGTTTCGATTCCTGCGGTAAGGCAGAAGCATTTACAATGGTATCGCCACGGCTAATATCTACATCATCTTTTAAATGGATAATCACCGACTGACCTGCATGCGCATCGTCCAGTACCTCATCAAAAAATTCAATTTTTTCTATAGTTGAACTTGCTCCCGATGGCAATACTTTTACTTTATCGTTCAGGCTAAAAGTTCCGCTCAAGACGCGGCCAGCATAACCACGGTAATCGTGCAATTCGTCGGTTTGCGGGCGTACAACCCACTGTACCGGCATGCGCGCCAGTTGTGAACGGTCTAAATGATCGGTATCTACCTGCTCTAAAAAATGCAGCAAGCTTTCGCCTTCGTACCACTGCATATTTTCTGAACGTTGCACCACATTGTCGCCTTTTAGGGCACTAACAGGAATGTAGGTTACATCGTCTAACTTAAGCTGCTGGGCAAGTACTTTATACTTTTCGATGATGGAAGCATATACAGTTTCGCTGTAATCAACCATATCCATTTTATTGATACAAACCACCACATGTTTAATGCCCAATAACGAAACAATATACGAGTGACGGATAGTTTGCTCTACCACACTGTTTCGGGCGTCGATTAAAATAATGGCCAGATTTGCTGTTGATGCCCCGGTAACCATGTTGCGGGTATACTGGATGTGCCCCGGTGTATCGGCGATAATAAATTTACGCTTTTCGGTTTGAAAGTATTTGTAGGCTACATCAATGGTAATGCCTTGCTCGCGTTCTGCCCTTAATCCATCAGTTAAAATAGCCAGGTCAATTGTTCCGTCGTCATTTTTACGGTTCGAGCTTTGTAAAGCTTCCAATTGATCGGCTAAAATAGAATCTGTATCGTATAACAAACGGCCGATTAAGGTACTTTTACCATCATCTACACTGCCTGCTGTAAAGAATTTTAATATGTTCATGTTAAAAAATGATTGAATGAATGGAGGATCTAATTATTGAATAGGACTCTCGACTAAAGACTCCGAACTCAAGACTAAAAATACCCTCCCTTTTTCCTGTCTTCCATTGCTGCTTCCGAAACTTTATCGTCTAAACGGGCACCACGCTCCGAAATTTTAGATGCGCTGATTTCTGAAATAATATCATCAATCAAAGTGGCTTCCGATTCTACCGCAGCTGTACATGACATATCGCCAACTGTACGGAAACGTACTTGTTTGCGGAATACAATATCCTCATCGTCCATATTTAAAAACGGCGATGCTGCCATTAATTGTCCGTTGCGGGTAATCACATCGCGTTCGTGTGAGAAGTAAATACTTGGCAATTCAATTTTTTCACGGCGGATATAGTTCCAAACATCCAGCTCGGTCCAGTTACTGATAGGGAATACACGGATGTTTTCACCTTTATGGATTTTACCGTTATAAATGTTCCAAAGTTCAGGGCGCTGACGTTTAGGATCCCACTGACCAAACTCATCGCGAACAGAGAAAATACGCTCTTTTGCGCGTGCTTTTTCTTCGTCTCTCCGCGCACCGCCAATACAGGCATCGAACTGGTGTTTTGCAATGGTATCTAACAAGGTTACGGTTTGCAAGGCGTTTCTACTTGCGTTTTTACCGGTTTGCTCTACTACTTTACCTTGATCAATAGATTCCTGAACTGAACCAATAATCAGCCTTTCGCCAATTCTTTCTACCATTTTATCACGGTAGGTAATGGTTTCTTCAAAATTATGTCCGGTATCGATGTGTACCAATGGAAAAGGAAATTTACCCGGACGGAAAGCTTTTTCTGCCAAACGCACTAAGGTAATCGAATCTTTTCCACCCGAAAACAGCAAGGCCGGCTTTTCAAACTGCCCCGCAACCTCACGTAAAATGTGAATGGCCTCTGCCTCTAGTTCATCTAAATAATCAAAATTATATGTACTCATTATAAAATGTTGAAATGATTGATTGTTGAAATGTTGGAAGGTTGCCTGCCAGCGCTGTTCCTTTTTCAACTAATATATTTGCTGTTGTTGTTAAAAATTGCAGGAAGGTTTGAATTTGTAAAGTTGTAGTTTCCCGTTATTCGACCTTGTCTTTCTTACATCTTCCCTTTTACATTTTCCCTGTTACATGTCACATCCTCAGGATGCCGCATGCAAACCACATTCTTTTTTACTCTGGTCTTCCCACCACCATCTTCCGGCCCTAAAATCTTCGCCGGGTTGTACTGCTCTTGTACATGGGGCGCAACCTATGCTCGGAAATCCTTTATCGTGCAGGGTATTGTACACAATGTTATTTTCTTTAATGTAAGCCTTTACATCATCTAAGGTCCAGTCGAAAATAGGGTGAAATTTAACCAGCTGGTTGCCTTCATCCCACTCCACATCGTGCATATCCTCGCGGTTGGCACTTTGATCGGCCCTGATGCCTGTTACCCAGATTTCGTTACCTTTTAATGCTCTTTTTAAAGGTTCTATTTTACGGATATAACAGCACTCTTTCCTGTTCTCAACCGATTCGTAAAAACTGCTAGGCCCTTTACTGTTTACCATATCCTGCAAGAGCTCATTTTGCGGATAGTAGGCATAAATTGGTTTATTGTATATTTCAAGGGTACGGTTCCAAACGTAATAAGTTTCGGGGAATAACCGTCCGGTTTCCAAGGTAAAAACCTTGATTGGAATATTATTGGCAAAAATAAGGTGTGTAATTGCCTGGTCTTCCCATCCAAAACTGGTCGAAAAGATGATTCGACCTTCAAAGCGATCGGCCAAAAACCTTAATTTTTCAATGATATTTAAGCCCTTTAGTGCTTCTTTTATCTCTTCTACACGTTCCATCACTAAATTAATTTTAAAATAAACATAATTACGCTGCGCAAGCTTACAATCATTACAATAATTCCGACCGCCACCATAATGGTTTTTGCCGAAATTTTGTTCGATACTTTTGCAGCAATCGGCGATGCTATCGCACTACCAATAATCAATCCTAAAACAGCTTCCCAGTGTTTGCCTCCCAACATGGTAAAAAAGGTTAGCGAACTAAGCGTGGCAATAAAAAACCTGCTGATTTTTACTGTTCCCAATGAAAACAAAGGGTGCCTGCCACCGGCAATTAAGCTTGAAAGTACGATTGAACCCCAACCGCCACCGAAAGCGGCATCGATAAAGCCCCCCACAAAACCCAGTAAGCCAATTTTTTTAATCTTCTGATCGGCTTTCTTTCTTTTGATGTTAAAAGCTTTCATTAAAATAATGCCACCTAAAAACAAGGTGTATACCGCCACAATTGGCTTAACATAAGCACTGTAGTGCTCAAGCGACGACAAAATATATGCGCCAAGCACTGCCCCAACAATAGCTGGGAGGATTAATATTTTAAACAGTTTCCAGTTTACATTGCCCATACGGTAATGCATCCAGCCAGCAATACCGTTACTCATTACTTCCGAAATGTGGATAGCCATACTGGCTGAGGCCGGAGGTAAACCCATTGCCAGCGAAAAAGAGGCTGTAGTAACCCCGTACGACATGCCAATTGCACCGTCAATCAGGGCGAATAAAAATCCGGCACCTAAAAACCAGTAAAACAGAGGATCGATATTAATCAGGAAAGTTTGAAACTCGGGCTCGGTATTCCACAATGAAAAACCAATGGCACCGATTAGTAATACCGAAGCTACCCAAATTAACCACTTGATATTGCGCTCCGCAAAACTCTTTTTAGGGTTAATTAAGCTTTGGGTAACCTTATTCAGTTTTTTAACCTTTGCTGAAAAATCGCCGTTTAAGGTCTGACGCAAAGCACTCATATTCTGTAAAGTTTCATCCAGCTCGGCTGGTAAACCTTCGTTCAAAATTTGTTTTAAGCGCTTGGCTATGGTTGGCGATTTTCCATTGGTAGAAATCGCAATTTTTAAATCGCCCTTTTGAACGATAGAGCCTAAATAAAAATCGCAAAGCTCGGGCTTATCGGCCACATTGATCAGTAAACCTTTTTCGTTGGTTACTTTTCTGATCTCTTCGTTTAAGATGTTATTGTTTGTAGCTGCAAAAACGATATCGATATCCTCCAGATCAGAAACATCAAAACTCTTTTGCTTAACCTTAACCAAAGGATAATTCGCAATTAAGGTATAAACCTCGGGAGAAATTACTTCGGCTACTATGGTAATGTTAGCCTGGTGACTGTTGTTTACAATCGCCGTTAATTTTTCGAGGCCAATATTACCTGCACCAATTAATAATGTACGCAGCTTATTCAGCTTCACAAAAACCGGAAACAGCTGGTTGCCCTTTTCCTGTTCGGAAAAAGAATCTGCATTATTGGGTTGGTTAGGCAATACTTGCATATTGTTTAATGATGTTTTTAAATGACGGATGTAATGATACAACTTCTCCAAATATTAACAATGCCGGAGCCTTAATATTTTCGTATTGCACTAAACTTTCTATAGTTTCTACTACACCAACAACTAACTTTTCGTCTTCTGCCGAACCATTCTGCACTACGGCTGTTGGCAAATTGTGTTTTCCGGCAGCTTTAAAAATCTCTACAATTTTCGACAGTTTTTTAAGTCCCATTAAAACCACTACGGTAGCATTTGATGTTGCCGCCTGATAAATATCGGCCGATACTTCACCAGAAGTGGTTGTGCCGGTAATTACCCAAAAACTTTCGCTCAGACCACGGTGTGTAACCGGAATCTGCTGTAAACCCGGTACGCCGATTGAGCTCGAAATACCCGGAATAACACTTACCGGAATGCTATATGATGCAGCATAATCCAACTCCTCGTAACCCCTTCCAAACACAAATGGATCGCCACCTTTTAACCGCACTACATGCCCATAGTTTAAAGCGTAATCGATCATTAATTTATTGATGGTATCCTGAGGATACGAATGTTCTCCTGAACGTTTACCCACATATACTTTAATGGCTTCGGCTGGTGCATGCTCCAATAAAGCTTCATTGGTTAATGCATCATACAATACTACATCTGCAGCCTGTAAAGCCTTTACCCCTTTTAAAGTTAACAAGTCAGGGTCGCCCGGACCTGCACCTAGAAGGGTTATTTTTGATTCTTTATTTTGATTAACCATGTTTTAATTTTTTAATGTCTGAATGATTGAAGTTTGAATGTGTGAATATTTTTCAAGCGCAAGCCTAATCATACTATCACTCATTCATTCTACCATTCGATCTTTCTTATTACTTCACCAGTGCTGCTCTCTTTTCTTTAATCTGATTTAAAAACTGATTCGCTTGTTCAAAATATTGTTGGGCAAATTCAGCACTTGGTTCATTTTTATTGATCTGAAGAACCAAATCAGAAAAATTAGTAGCCAGATTAAATTCGCCGGTTTCAACATAATGGTTATCAAACTCACGGATCACACCAACCTGGGTACTGCTGTTTACACCTTTATCCAGCAACAACGATTTTGCAGCACTTACAAACGTACTGTAGGTATGGTAAATGGCATCAGCATAAGCACCTTTCTCTAAGTTTTGCTTTGCCCAGTCAAATTTCTCGTCTGCTTCCAACAATAATGTAGCAACCAAATCAATCACTACACCAGCACATTCACCAACACCGATTGCGGTAACAAAAGGTTCTACGTGTCCCCAATCTACAAATTCTTCGGTTTGCAGATTAGTTAAATCGGCCAGTGGTTTTAATAACTGATAAAAATGGTCTTTACCTTTTCTATCATAATACTGGTGAAAATTCTCATCAGCCAGGTTATTGGCTTTAAAATCATTTAAAATGAAGTGCAAAACACTGGTTGCCCTTTTTGATGGAACTTTGATCACACGTTCTGCCACGCGGCCCACGCCATCACCTACGGTACCACCACCAAGCATTACCTGCACCGCCGGAACCACTTTTCCTTCGGCTTTTACCGAACTGCCATGAAAACCAATCTCGGCCAAACCATGCTGACCACAAGAGTTCATACAACCACTGATTTTGATTTTGATGTTTTTCTCATAAATCAATTCAGGGAAATCGGTATAAATCACATCTTCCAAAACCTCGGCCAATGTCATAGAGTTGGCAATACCTAAATTACAGGTATCTGTTCCCGGGCAAGTGGTAATATCGGCTACGCTATCGAAACCGGCAGTGGTAAACCCAATTTTATTTAACTCCGCATATAAAGCGGGTAAAGCTTCTTTGCGTACATATTTTAACAATAAACCCTGGTTTTGTGTAACCCTGATTTCATCGGCAACATACGGCCTGATGGCATCAACAAAGGCCCTGGCTTTATCTGTTTTAATATCGCCTACCTGCACTTTCACATAAACCGAATAAAAACCATCCTGTTTTTGTTCTACTACATTAGTAGCCGACCAGTGTTTGTAGTGGGTTTCGTTTAATATCTCTACTGCCGGATAATCTTGTTCTGCAGGCAAAACAGGCTCCGCGATTGTATTTAAATCTATTTTAAAGCTTTTTACTTTATTGGCAATGCGCTCTTCGGCAACCAGGCGTAAAACTTCGTCTAAACCTAATTTTTGAACCAGGTATTTTAAACGCGCTTTATTTCTGTTGGTACGTTCGCCATAACGGTCGAAAACGCGAAGCACAGACTCCGTAAAAGGAATAATCTGATCTTCGTGCAAAAATTCGTGGACAGCGCTCGCTAAGAAAGGTTGTGCACCTAAGCCGCCGGCAAATAAAACTTTAAATCCACGCTCGCCCTTTTCGTTAATTTTCGGAATGAAACCTAAATCATGAATGTAGCTAAATGCAGTATCCTTATCACTCGAAGAGAATGAAATTTTAATTTTACGGCCCATTTCCTGACAGATTGGGTTACGCAAAAAGTATTTAAAAACAGCGTGCGCGTATGGTGAAACATCAAACGGCTCATCTTTATCGATGCCCGAATTTGGCGATGCCGTTACATTACGTACCGTGTTACCACAAGCCTCACGCAGCGTGATATCATCTTGCTCTAATTTAGCCCAAAGTTCTGGTGTCCGGTCTAAACTTACATAGTGCAACTGAATATCCTGACGGGTGGTTAAGTGTAAATTGCCGCTTCCGTATTCATCAGCAATGTCGGCAATACGCAATAACTGCTTAAAAGTAACCTTTCCAAAAGGTAGCTTAATCCGGATCATCTGTACTCCAGGCTGTCTTTGTCCGTAAACACCGCGTGCTAAACGCAGGCTCCTAAACTTTTCGTCGTGGATTGTACCATCCCTAAAGGCTTTAATCTTATTCTCTAAATCGATAATGTCCTGCTCGACAATATTGTTTTCGAGTTCTGTTCTGAAAGTTTGCATATGTGTTGTTAGCTTTATTCAAAAAATGCTTCCCTTTTACCGAGAAGCATCCAATATTTTATACTTAAATTATCTATAGGCTCCTGTTACTGTGTTTTACAACAATAGCACATCATCCTGATAGCGGCTCTATTAAGTATAAAATTTAGGTTCATCCGTCAAATATATAAAGTATATAGGAATAGTCGTAATTTTTTATAAAAAAAATTACGGTACGGTGTTAATCTGTAAAGCCTTAACGACAGTTTTCTATTGTTTTTTTGCCTTCAGTACGCTGCGCAATCGTTTGATGAAAAATGTTGTTGTTCCGCAATTTATTTTTTAAGATAGCCGCAGCGAAGCAGAAGCTGGTTGGTGAGGCCGCCAACCAGTAGAATATCCTATGGGTAGGTGTTCCCACCGACAGAAACAGGCAATAAAAAAAGGTTGGTGCAGACACCAACCTTTAGATCATTATGATTAAAATAATCTTATAACTTTTCGATAGCCAGCTTTAGCGTATCCTCACGATTAATTACATCGGCAATGCTGGTTTCGCTCAGAACTTTCAATGTAGCATCCCTCACATCAATAAATGCACTTCTGATTCCGCAAGTCTTTTCATCTTCACATTCATCACATTTATGATAAAAGTTTAAGCTGGCACATGGAACCATCGCAATAGGACCATCGGTAACACGCATTACGTGTACCAATAAAATTTCTTCAGGCTTTTTGTTTAGACTGTAACCGCCTCCGGCTCCTTTTTTACTGTATAAAAAGCCTGCGTTACGTAAATCGAGCAGAATCTGCTCCAAGAATTTTTTTGGGATATGCTCCTCCTCTGCAATTTTTGAGATCTGCATTGGTGGTTTATCTAAATTTTTACCAAGAGCAACAAGTGCCTTTATGGCGTATTTTGTTTTTTTCGACAGCATATTCGCACAAAGCTAATAAAAGAAAGTAAATTATTAAAATACGCTATTCAGGCTATTCTGTTTTCTACCTGTAGCACGTTATTTAAAAATCGGAGCCTCGCCCCTTTAGATACATTTTAATCAAAGAAGCGTAAAAATAATCCAACTTGCAAACTGCAGGCAATTTATCTGCGTTTAAGCCCTACATTTATCTTTATGCCTCTTACCAATTTATAATGAAAAGAAAACTCAATTTCATCCCGCTCCTTATTGTAGCATTTATATTTTTTGCCTTAAACGCATACGTTTTATCAGGCTTGGGCACTTTAAATCAATCTACCTGGCTTAGCCCTATTTTCTGGGTTTTTATTGTCGGCTTAACCTTTGCTTTGTTTTATGCCATCCAGCAAATGCGTATACAGGGCATAAACCGCTTTTTTCAAATCGTAAGCCATACTTTCCTGATCATTTTTACAGCAGAAGTAGTTTTTGCCATCTTCCTGCTATTGGGCGATATCTACCGTTTTCTGTTCGGAATTACGGGTAGTTTTAATGGCGGTGGTTTTCACCTTTTAGCACGTAGCAATTATTGGGTCGATTTTGCTTTTGTAATGTTTTGCCTAACCATTGGATTATTTGCCTATGGCATTACCCAGGGGAAATATGCCTACAGGGTAATTAAACATACTTTGTATTTCGATGATTTGCCGGCAAGTTTTGATGGTTTTACCTTAACACAAATCTCGGATGTACACGCCGGCAGTTTTACCAACCCCAAAGCTGTACAAAAGGGCATTGATTTAATTAATGCACAAAAAAGCGATCTGTTTGTGTTTACTGGCGATCTGGTAAACAATATCTCCTCCGAAATTGTACCTTACATTGGTCATTTCTCGCAAATCAAAGCGCCATTCGGGCAATTTTCGGTATTGGGTAATCATGATTATGGCGATTATGTAAAATGGCCAAGCGAAGCCGAGAAGATCAAAAACCTCGATCAGTTAAAAGCTTACCATCAAGAACTCGGCTTTAAGTTATTGCTCGATGAGCATGTAGAATTGCATAAAAACGGCGAAAAAATTATCCTGGCCGGAATAGAAAACTGGGGAATTGGCTTTGGCGAACGGGGCGATTTAAACAAAGCTTTGGACAATACCGATACTAATGATTTCAAAATCCTACTCTCTCACGATCCTTCGCACTGGGATGCACAGGTAAAAAATTATCCTTCAAAAATACAATTGTCGCTGGCTGGCCATACACATGGCATGCAGTTTGGCATCGAAGCTTTTGGTATTAAATGGAGTCCGGTGAAATACCGTTATAAACACTGGGCAGGTATTAAAACCGAGAACGGCAGGTATTTAAATGTAAACCGTGGCTTTGGTTTCCTGGGCTTTTCCGGTCGGATTGGGATCTGGCCAGAGGTAACCGTGATTGAATTGAAGCGGAATAAACACTAAATGCCCAACATGGTGCATTTAGTGTTTAGAGGGTCGTCATTCCCGCGCAGGCGGGAATCTTAATGCAACTAAAAAAACCTTGTTAAGGCATTACGATTCCCAATCAAGTTGGGAATGACGGATCACAAAGCAATCTATTGAACCTAATAATTAAGCGTATACGTTACATTGTAGGTACGGCCACGGCCGGCATAATAAAACGTTTCGGGCTTAGCTAAGGCAGCATACAAAATTGATGAACGCTGACTCCAAACTGTTTGGTAATTTTTGTTTAACAAGTTTTGAACACCGATTGATAAGCTACCGGTAAATACTTTTACTGATCCCAATAAATCAACAGTGGTATATCCTTTTAATTCGTACTCTTTTAAATTAGTAGAGATTCCTTTCGAATCGAATGAGTGGAAAACCTGTGCTTTTAAGCCAAATACTTTTCCGTTATAGCCTAAATAACCAGCCAGTTTAGATGGACTAGCCACAGTTACATCCTGTAGTGACCAGGTACTATCGGCATTTTGTTTCTGGGTTCTGATATACAAACCATTTACACCAGCTTCGAAGCCATTTTCAAGGTTAAGCGATAGTGAGCCTTCAAGTCCAAGGTTTCTTACATGTTCATCGTACACTTCGATATTGAAAGTGCTGTTGGTTTTTACATTTTTATCTGATAAAGCATAAAAAGCAGCCACCTGTGCATTAAATACAGCAGTGCGGTAACGGTAACCAGCCTCGTACTGATTGGTTTTAATACCCGTTAACGGAGAGCTGCCTACATTGATTGAGTTACCTAAATTCCAGTTAGTGCCTGCTAAAGTATAAGTTCCCTGACCATAATATTTTGCCGGATCGGCCAGGTTAAATCCCTGCGAATAGTTAAACCAGGCTTGTTGAGGTGCGTTGATTTTAAATACCAAACCACCATTAAGCAAATTAACATCGTAGTGATTGCTTCCCCCCGCAATGGCCGTAGCGCTACGGCCTACACCATAAGCCAAAGGCACAGCAGCTGCAGTACCTACAAAATCGCCTACTTTTACAAACATGCGTTGCTGGCGCGCACCACCCGATAAGGTTAAGAAATCGGCCAACTTAAACTGTGCCTGTAAAAAGCCCGACAAGCCATTTACCCTGAAATTTGGATAACGCGCAATAGTGGCTACTGTAGTATTAGTCAAACCGCCAGATGTTGCTGCTTTTACCCGATCGAAAAGGGCTTGCTGTGCATTAAAATTCTCATTATCGGCATCAATACCATAGGTTAGGTTTAATTTATCCCAGTCTTTATTCAACACCAGTTTTAAAGCACTATAGTTGGTATTCTGGATTGATGAGCCACTGTAAAGCACGCCCGGTAAGGCAGCTGTTCCAGGAAAAGGGTGAAAGCTAAACCGTTCATTTCTGGCTGCAGCCTGCAAGTAAAGGGTTTGTCCACCCAAAATATCGCTGGCCTGATAATTGGCATTGATATTCGCGCGGCTTGTTTTAGGATCAACATCTGATGAATAACCGTTTCTCATTTCCAGAAGCGATGCGTTTGACAATAAGCCCGCATAGTTGGTACCTAAAAATAAATCTTTATCACCGCGGTAACCCGAATTGTAATACTGTGCATTTACAGTTAACTTTTGATAATCAGTTAATTTAAATTCTGTACTTCCAAAAAAATCGAAGGACTGATTGTACTGCAAATCGGTTTGGGTAATATCGGTGAAAATCTGTTTCCAGTCTGCACCATAAGCTGCATTGTTTTTCTGGAAAGCAATACCAATCCGGCCATTCCAATCTTTACTGCCACCCGAAATAGCTTGCGCAACGCGAACATCGTGATCGCTTTTTTCTTTCAAACCACTGCGAACACCAACTTGTGTAGTAAAACCTGGCTGACTATCCTGTCCTTTTTTGGTAATGATGTTGATAATACCACCGGTTGCACCACCGCCATAAACGGCACTGGCACCCGACAAAACCTCAATTCTTTCGATATTAAACGGATCGATGGATTCGAACTGACGGCTCACCCCACGTGTACTGTTAAGCGATACACCATCAATCATAACCAATGCATCTCTGCCACGTTGGTTTTGACCATAATTGGTTCGGCCTTCCGGTCCGGCATCTAAACTCGGAATCAATTGGGCCAAAGCCTGTTTAAAGGGCACACCTGCTTTAACCTGCTCCTGTACTTTTGCACCATCAACCACCCAAACCGTACCCGGTATCTCGCTTATTTTGGTTGGTTTACGTGCCGATACCACTACTACCTCCTGCATATTGGCTGTAGGACTTAAGTTGATGATTAAATTAACCGTTTGCCCTTTAGCTAAATTTACTTTTTGTAATACCGTAACATAGCCTACATAACTTACCTGTAGCTGATGTGAACCTTCGGTTAGTGCAAGTTCGAAACTACCATCTGCACCAGTGGTAACCGCAGAATTTTTGCCCTGCACTTTAATATTTGCACCACTTAGCGGTGCGGTTTCGCCCATTACCTTGCCGGTAATGGTTTGAGCTTTACCTGTAATTATAAACCCACAGATTAGGATCGCAATTAAGTATAGATTTTTCATTCGCAATTATATTTTTTTCGCAAAGCAATCATTTATTTGGATTAAATCCAAATAATAATTAGCAATTATTTTTCAAAACGACCTGAAAAACGCAACAAAAACCACTCGTAAATAACTTATTAACAACAGATTAAAACTATTTTAAATATTATTTTTAATCAATCTAAATAAAAATATACCTTAGCAGTCGAGATTATAGTCTACACATTACGCTTATTTTAAGTACTCAACTAACCAATTAATCAGTAAAAAAACTATCGGCATTTTGCCCGGTAATGTATTGCCTTTTTGACCTTAAATTTTGAAAAATTGAAAAACTAATGTTTACATCAGACCTAGAAAAACAAGACCTCATCGATTTCCTTACGGAGAGCCCGGCTAAGGAAATCTTTCACCACGAAAACGAAGCAGAGTACCTGCATGCGGTTGGCAAAGTTACCCAGGCGGTAAAAAAATTCCTGAACCACAACAAACAGCCTTTTAGTGGTGTATCGCCAGCCAAACTGAAGCCCTTATTCGATGCCATCGAATTTGAAAAAACGCACGACAATTACGACGCTTTGCTGAAAGAAGTAGAACAGCTTTACACCAATCACGCTGTTGCTTTTCACCATCCCGCCTACATTGCGCACTTAAACTGCCCCATTGTTATCCCTGCGGTAGCTGCCGAAGTGATGATTTCGGCTATCAACTCCTCTATCGATACCTGGGACCAAAGTGCTGGCGGCACCTTAATTGAGCAAAAATTAATTGAGTGGACCTGCGATCAGATTGGTTATGGCAAAAAAGCCGATGGCATTTTTACCAGCGGCGGTACGCAGAGCAATTTAATGGGGCTTTTACTGGCCAGAGACCACTACGCCATTACCGCCCTGAACCACAACATTAAAGTAAATGGCCTGCCTGCCGAGGCTTCTCGATTCAGGATCTTTGTTTCTGAAAAAGCACATTTTAGTATTCAGAAAAATGCCTCGCTGTTAGGTCTGGGCGAAAAAGCCGTCATCAAGATTAAAACCGACCGCAGTTTCAGGATGAACACCGTTTTGCTGGAAGATGCGATAAAAAGAGAACTGGCACAGGGAAATATACCCATTGCCATTGTGGGTACAGCGGGTACCACAGATTTTGGTAATGTAGATCCATTGCAGCAACTGGCCGCTATCAGCCAAAAATACAATACCTGGTTCCACATTGATGCGGCTTATGGCTGTGGCTTATTGCTCACCGATAAATACCGTAACCTGTTAAACGGCATCGAACTGGCTCATTCGGTTACGGTTGATTACCATAAATCTTTCTTTCAGCCCGTAAGCAGCAGCGGTTTTCTGGTGCGCGATAAGCACTTTTTTAACCTGATTACGCATCATGCCGATTACTTAAACCCTAAAGATCATGATGAAGATGGCCTGCCGAACCAGGTAAATAAATCGATACAAACTACCCGTCGCTTCGACGCTTTAAAACTATGGTTCACACTCCGCATGATGGGCCGCGATAAACTGGGTGGCTATTTCGATACCATTATTGAAACAGCAGCTGAAATAGCCGGCTTATTGCAGGCCGACCATGATTTTGAGCTCATGAACGAATCGGATATCAGCGCACTGGTTTTCAGGTACCGCCCGAAAAATGCACAGTTAGATGTTTGCGCCATGAACCAATACATCAAAAAAGCCATGTTTAATCAAGGTAAAGCCCTCGTGGCCGGGACTAAGATTAACCAGCAATTCTACCTCAAATTTACCCTACTAAACCCGCTTACTACCATCAGCGATATTGAAAACATCATTAAAATCATTAAAAAACATGGAAACGAATACGTTAGACTTAATCAAGCTTCAGCAGATTTCAGAAGAAACTAACTTTAATGCGCTCCTTAACAGTTATTGCCGCGAATTTACCAACTGGACCCGCTATGCAGGTATCCCGAAATACGATCCGCCACTGGCCAGCTACCTGTCTACTACCTCAGACCGCTTGCACATCTGGTTTGATTTCAGCAGCATTGGTTACGAGGTATATGCCCCGTTAAAGTTTTATGCAGATAGCGGTCGGCATGTATTTAATTTCCCGGTTGTAGCACGCGATATTGAAACAGATGCCATTACTGCCATTGATATTTACCGCTTTATGGAATTGGCGGTGCAATTTAGCTCAGCTGAGTTTCCGGATGCAGCTGCCGATCTGGTAAAACAGCGCTTAACCAATAGTGTAGAAAACCTTCAGCAATTTCTTTCGTTCTTCCAGCAAAATGGCAAACCGGTAAACTTTGCTAAAATGAATTTTATATCGGCCGAACAATCGCTGTTTTTAGGCCACAATGCTCATCCCCTACCTAAAGGCCGGTCGGGTTTTAACAGTACCGACGAGCTTTTTAAATATTCGCCTGAAACAAAAGGCAGTTTCCAGCTTAGCTATTTCTTAATTGCGGCAACCAACATCAACGAAAAAAATGCCGAGGGTTTCGATATTACCGATCTGTTCAGGATTGAACTTTTAGAAACGGCAAATACAGAAACAATAGCCTTGATTGATCAGTACCCTAAGCATAAAGTAGTGCCCATGCATCCCTGGGAAGCAGTTTACCTGCTCGATCAACCTGCCGTACAAGCCATGCAAGCAGAAAAATTGCTGATTTACCTGGGGCAATTTGGCGATGCTTATACCCCAACCTCATCGGTAAGAACAGTGTACAATGCGACCAGCGATTGGATGCTTAAATTTTCGCTTCATGTTAAAATCACTAATTCGCAACGCGTTAACCTGGTTAGAGAACTCTACCGTGGTTACGATGTAAGTAAGCTTTTAAAAACATCTTTGGGCAAAGCTGCCAAAACCGAATTTCCTGAAATTGAATTCATTACCGATCCGGCTTTTATTACCGTAAATTATCAGGGACAAAACATCGATGGCTTTAACATCAGCATCAGGCACAATCCGTTTAAAGGCGAAGAAGCAGAGAAAAACGTAACCCTGCTTGCGGCCTTATGTCAGGATGGCTTGCTGGGCCAAAAACCAAGGCTGGTACATGTGATTGAAGAAGCATCGATCAGTAAAAACAAAAGCCTTAGCTATACCGCTGTAAACTGGTTTAAACAATACCTGCACCTGTGCGTAGCCCCTATTGTTGGCCTGTATAACAATTATGGGATGGCTTTCGAATTTCACCAGCAGAACGTAATGGTAGAGCTGGATAAAGATTTTTACCCAGCCAAATTGTACTTCAGAGATAACCAGGGTTATTTCTTTAGCGATAGCAAAATTGAGGCCCTGCAACAGGCATATCCTGAAATTGCAGCAGCAAGTGGCTCTATAGTACCCAACGAATACATTATTCCGAAACTCACTTACTATTTGCTCATCAATAATATTTTAGGTGTAGTAAATGCGCTGGCCAGCAATAACCTGGCGGATGAAAAGGCTCTAATCGACCTGGTTTACCTGGAGTTTAAGCAATTTGAAAACAGCGATACTACCGGTTTGGTAGATTACATCATTAACCGCCGCAGCTGGGAAGTTAAAGGCAACCTGCTTACCAACCTCTGCAATATCGACGAAGCCAGCGCACCGATTGATAATCCGGCCATTTACCGCGAATTCCCGAATCCACTCTCTAAATATCTGTTTGCAGAAAACCTGATTAAACCACAAAGCAAAGAGGTGCTGTACAGCCGGTATTTTCCGAAAGAAGATGTGACAATTAATATCCGCCCCTTTGATATAGACCGGGATCTGGAAATGGTGCACGACTGGTTTAACCAGGAACACGCCAAACCCATCTGGAAAATGGACGGCCCGATTAAAGGGCTGGAACTCTTTTACCGCACCTTACTGCCCAACGATGCCTCGCACAGTTTTATTGGCGAGATAAACGGCGAACCCACCTTCACCATAGAACCTTACTGGCCTATGCGCGATGGCGTAGGTGCTTGTTATGAAGCATTAACCACCGATTATGGCGCTCACCTCCTCATTGCCCCAACCGATAAAGACAAGAAATACAGTTTTGAAACCGGCCAGGCTTTAATGGATTTTATTTTTGAGCAGAAAGAGGTAGGCAAATGCATCGGCGAAGCTGCAGTTGAAAGTCGCGCCATGCACATTTTTGTAACCCGACTGGGCTTTAAACTCGAAAAAGTAATTCAGATGCCTTATAAAATGGCCAATCTTACCTTTTGTTACCGCGATTGGTACTGGGAAAAATTCCCTGAAGCTAAAGCTTATGCCCAGGCCAAATTATCACCATTTGAAACGGAGGAAGCCTAATGCAGAACCAGAAAATATACGATATCGTAGGCATTGGCATTGGCCCCTTTAATCTGGGTCTTGCTGCCTTATGCGCGCCTATTAACGGTTTATCTACCTTGTTTTTAGATCAGGCCAGCGAATTTAACTGGCATCCGGGCATGATGCTGAGCGATGCTACCTTGCAGGTTCCGTTTATGGCCGATCTGGTTACCTTAGCCGACCCTACCAGTGCGTACAGTTTTTTAAACTACCTGAAACAAGCGGATCGTTTGTATAAATTTTACATCAGGGAAGACTTTTTTGTATTGCGCAAAGAGTATAATGCTTATTGCAAATGGGCCATTAGCCACTTGCCCAATTGCGAGTTTGGTCAAAAGGTTATCAGTCTAAATCATGTTGATGGCATTTATCAGGTAGAAAGGCTTAACCTGGCAACTGGTATTAGCGAAACCATTCTTGCCAGAAAAATTGTACTCGGAACCGGAACCGGCCAAGGTACCCGATTTTGTTAAGCCTACCGTGCATAAAAACGCCATACACTCTTCGGAGTACCTCAAATTTAAGCCTGAGCTTTTACAACAAAAAACAGTAACTATAATTGGTTCGGGCCAAAGTGCAGCAGAAATTTTCTACGATCTTTTACCCGAAACAGAAAACGGACTGCAACTAAAATGGTTTACGCGTCCCGGTTTTTCCCAATGGAATATTCGAAACTTACGCTGGAGCTTACTTCGCCTGAATATGTAGACCACTTTTATAATTTGACTGATGCGAAGCGCAAACAGTTACTGGCTAAACAAAACTCGCTGTTTAAAGGCATCAACTTCGATCTGATTAACCAGATATTCGATAAACTGTATGAGTTGAGCGTAGATGGTGAAAAGATAAATGCAGCACTGATGCCTAACTGCCAGCTGAACAATTTAACCGCTAAAGCTAACGGTGCTTACCAGCTCGACTTCTACCATACCGAAAGCGAGAAAAACTTCAGTATAGATACGGATTTTGTGGTACTGGCTACCGGCTATAAATACAACGAGCCTGCGTTTTTAAGTCCTGTTCAAGAACGTATAGGCAGAAATGCCGACGGGCTGTTCCAGGTGCACCGCAATTATGCCATTGATGTAAACGGAGATGAAATTTTTGTTCAGAATGCCGAACTACATACCCATGGTTTTGTAACCCCCGATTTGGGCATGGGTGCTTACCGTAACGCATCCATTATCAATGCCGTGCTGGGATTCGAAATTTACAAGGTAGAAAAACGCATTGCATTCCAGCAGTTTAGCATTCCGGATGAAAAACCAGAACCTGAATTTACCGAGGAAGAACTAGCTGTTGGTCTTACAGTTGGTCGGGATTTGTAATCCCGACCGGAGATAAATTAAGTCCGGATTACAAATCCGGACTAACAATGCAATTAAAAACAACACCATGAATTACAATAACTTTGATCAAATAAAACCTTTAAAAAAAGAAATCTGGGATAAGGTAAATCTCAACTATATTGCCAAATCGATCGTAGAACTGATGCATGAAAAACTGGCCGAACCTGCGCTGGTAGGCAGCAGTACACCAGGCTGGAATGATTATCATTTAGCTACCGACAGTGCAGCGATTTACTACACCTTTTCGGGTCAGGAACGGGCACTCGATTACCTGCATATCGACAAAAAGAGCATTAAAAAGTTTGTAAACGGCGAAAGTGTGGCAGTAAATAATGCACCCGCATTTTACACTGAGTTACAGCAAACTTTCGGTATTAAACCTTTTACGCTGGCACATTTTATAGAAGAAACCTTAAATACCCTTTATGCCGATGCCTACATTCACGAAAAAGGCAGGTTAAGTGCCGATGAACTGGCCAATGCAGATTACCAAACCATAGAGCACCAAATGGATGGTCACCCATGGGCAACCATTAACAAAGGCCGCATAGGTTTTAACCATAGCGATCAGGGTAAATATGCGCCCGAAGCGGCACAAAAAACACGCCTGGCCTGGCTGGCGGTACACCATAGCAGGGCATCGTTTAAAAGCATTGAAAGTATTTCGGCATTTTCTTTCTACAATGAAGAGCTAAGCTTAAAACAGGTACACGATTTTAATCAGGTGCTTTTGGAGCAACAGCTACAACCTGCCGATTATTTTTTTATTCCGGTGCACGAATGGCAGTGGAACAATAAGATTGTGCTTCAACTGGCGCACGATATTGCCCACCAGTTAATTGTACCGGTTGGCTTGGGCGCAGATGAATACATGTGCCAAAACAGTATCCGTACCTTTTTTAATGTAAGTGAACCTAAAAAACACTATGTAAAAACGGCCATTTCTATTTTAAATACTTCAATTTTCAGGGGCTTATCGCCTAAAAAACTGGCTATTGCACCAAGGGTAACGCAATGGGCTAAAGATATGTTGCAAGGCGATGAATACCTGAAACAGACCCGCGTAGTGCTTTTGGGCGAGGTGGCTACGGTAGCCTATACACACCCGCAGTATAGCGAAATCCCCGGATCACCTTACCAGTACCAGGAGTTTTTAGGTGCTATTTGGAGAGAAAGTGCCGAGAATTACCTGCTCGAAGGCGAAACCATCATGACCATGGCCAGCTTGCTTTATGTAGATGATCAGGGAAAAAGTACGGTACAGGCACTGATCGAAAAATCGGGACTGGATGCTACAACCTGGTTAAATGCCTATTTATCGGCTTACCTAAAACCCGTGTTGCGCATATTTTACAAACATGCTTTCTTCTTTAGTCCGCATGGCGAGAACACCATACTGGTAATGAACAACGGAGCTCCGGAAAGGATTATCATCAAAGATTTTGTGGAAGAAATTGTACTCACTGAGGAATCGAAAGCCAGATTACCCGAAAACCTGGTGGATGTTTTAAGGGAGATTAATGATGAACTGGCTCCCTTGTTTATCCTCTCGGGCATTTTTGATGCGGTTTTCAGATATCTAGGCAATATTTTCCACAGCTATGTGGGCTTGGATGAAAAGCAGTTCTGGCGCCAGGTGGCAGATGTAATTTTAGCTTTCCAGCAGGAAAACCCTGAATTATCCTCCAAATTCGAAAAATTCGATCTGTTCGTTCCTGAGTTTATCCGCGTATGCATTAACCGGGTAAGATTATTAACGCATGGTTACAGCGAAAGTACTGATGTACCGGTACCGGAATTGATTGGTACGCTGGTGAACCCCGCAGCTGAAGCTTTGAGAGAAGATGTGTTAGTGTAATTTTAATTTCCCTGCAGTCAGATGTTATCATCTGACTGCAGGCTTTATAGAATGTTTCGATCAGTATCAGATGGTAACATCTGACACCACGAGCATAATAATGATCGTCATTGCGAGGTACGAAGCCTTCCTGCTGCAGGCAGGCAATCTTACTACTATGGGTGGGTAAAAGTATTAATTCAATTTCAACTAGCGATCGTTGTAAGATTGCTTTGTCGTTCCTGATCCATCACGGTTATTACAGAAACAAACTAACGCCATAGTTAATTTATCAAAATAATCTTATCTTGCTTATCAATTCACTTCAGGCATGAAAGCATTATTATTTATCTTCTTATCGGCGCTATTATTTGAAACGCCAACCATTGAAAAGGATCGCGAGCGCTGGAAACCCTATTACAGCGAGGTTAGCCCCGCTAAAACGGCCGACCAATGGTACCTTCCATTTGATGTAGCCAACCGTAAAAAGGTAAACAATATTAAAATCATCAGCATTTTCGGCGATCATCGCGATAGTTATGTTAGAGGACACATCCACACAGCGATTGACATTAACCCTGCCCAGCCCAAAAGCAAACTGGTTAGTGTTTACGCCATGGCCAATGGTACAGTTTGTTCGGTACATTTAGGCGAAAACCAACGCACTGTGGTGGTGAAACATAAATTGCCCGGCGGCACAACGATGTTTACTACCTATAAACATTTAAAGGAAGTATATGTAAGTAATGGCCAAAACGTGGATCAGTACACCAAACTGGCACGCCTGTTTACCCCTCAGGAAAGCAAAAAATATGGAGGCGATTATCATCACCTGCATTTAGAAATCAGGAAGAAATTTGATGATTATGGCTGTGCAAGTTGGTTAACCTTTACGAACGCGCAGCTGAACGAGCGGTTTTACAATCCGCAGGTGTTTATTAAGGAATATGTTAAATAGTAAAAGTGTATCGATTAGCCCTAGCCTGACAACAGCTGTACTTAACAGGAGGGATCAATTTTAGGGTTCTGCCCTATTTTTTGCTAACAACTATCCAGAATACTTAGAAACCTTCGCGCTATAAGCAGCATCAAATCATGAGGGTCATGAAAGCTTCCCGTCCTGGGCAGCCTGGAATCATTATAAATAAGAAAATTTTATCGGTTATGAATAAAAACCTATGGGGTTTTAATGGTAATTGCCCATTAAAACCCCATAGGTTTGAAGTGTGAAATTTCGTAGAATTGGTTAAAACTTAATTTTCAAAACACATTTTTCCCTGCTTTCATCATTGATGAGCCCATCAGGTAGCGTAATTCTCAGTCCTTTAGCATCCTGCTTCCATTTGATGGTAAAATCTTCGTCGGCCATCGCTAGCGATTTCACTTTTAAAATAGCCGTAGACAATGATTTGATAATCAGCTCGCCATGATTAAACTCCAGCAGCTCAATATTCAGTTCATCGGCTTCGCCAGAATAAAAAATGATGGGATTAACCTCATAAATTTTCAGCTCTTTTGTTTTTGATGTTATTTTTTCGCTTAAAGCCATACCCGTTAATTTATTTTTGATTGAATAGCTTTTAAACTTAGTTTACCGGTGGAAAATTGAAAGGTTTCCAGGCTGGCAAGCCTGCCAGTTCTTTCTGAGTCTGCTCACTAATATCAACTCCCCAGGTATTAAAAAATGGCGCAAGGTTGCGTTTTACAATGTTCGAATAGGTTTTTACCCATAAATCACGCTTCTGCTGATCGTTAAGTTCGCCTATAGCTGGTCCAATTTTTTGATATTCTTTAAAGAAAGATTTAAAGCTTTCCCAACCAAATCCTTCCTGCATCTGGCGGAACATGATTAAGCCTAAGAAAGGATCTTTTTTCCATTTTTCGTAGCTGGCTCCTTCTGCAAAATATTTTTTCATCATTTTCTGTGTATTGGCACTCGATACACCTGTGTGCGAATCGTCTCTTCCGCCCATTAACCTATCGAACATGTACAGCGAAAAGAAGTTGTTGCTCACTTCGGTGGTACCGCCAAAAACCCAGTTTAAGTTTTGCATGTTATGCCCTATTTCGTGAAAAAAGCCCCAGTTAGCACCACCTTTACTAGGTTTCATCAGCAACTCGGGGTTAGCCATAATCTCGTTAGAAACCATGTGTCTTGATGGCGAATGGTGAATCATGATCGGATAACCACTATGCATATACCCCCCACCAATATGCTCATCGGGAACCATGCGTTGTGCGCGGTAAAACGGAGCAGGCATATTGGCCAGATCGAGCTCACCCATTACTACTAGGTCCCATAGTTTAAGTACTTCTTCAGGTTTTTTAATGGTTTGCAAAACACTATCGGGCAGGGTTAAAATTACATTTTCAGTGGCCATTTCTCCCCAGGGCGATTTATTGTTTTTCAACTGGTTTTCCCAATCGCTTTGCGTGCTTTTGCCCAAAACAAAAAGCGGCGCAGCTACTGCATGGCTAATTTTGAAATCAATTTTTCTGCTGGCAGACTGTGGTTTAACATCAATATAAATTAAACCGCCAAAAGGCGAAGCCAGCCTGTTTTTGCCCACTACCAGTTTTTGTTTTTTGGTAATAATCGGCATCCTGCGCCAATCTTCTTTACCGGCTACCCAATAATTTAAACGGTCGCTGTGTGCGCCAATCTGCACTTCAAGTTCAGTTACATCGGCATTTTTAGGTACGTCAATTTCAATATATTCACCAGCTTTGGCATATAAGCCCGTGCTGTACATGGTGGCATTATCGTAACCCGAGTAACCCAGGGTTGATACAATTGACACCAGGCTATCGGCCATTTTTTTATGTTCGATACTTACTGTTTTATTGATAAACTGGAAGCCTTCTTTAATTGCACCCGGAAAAATATTAGCAGAGGGCTGCGCTTTAATGCTTTTATAATCGGTACTTTTTAAGGTTTCATCGCTCCATTTGGCTATGGCTTTTCTAAATTCCGTATCGGCTTTAGAAAGGGTATGCTCAGGCGAGATAATAATAGTTGCCGGATCTTTAGCTGCATCCTGTGCAAAAGCAGTTAAACCACCTGCCACAAGGGCCAGTGTTAATGCTGATTTGATTCTTGTTTGGTTCATTGTGTTTTAGTTGGGATGGTTTGGTGATTTGAAGTAGGTTATACTTTTTTCAAGCGGAAAACTTTGGTTTCGTGAGCAGTTACTTCACCTGTCCACCTGTTGTTTTTGCCAATAATTTTGTGTTGCCACAAATCTTTAATCTCATATTTATTAGCCAGGCCCAGTTCTGCAAAGTTTACTTTGGCATTTTGTGTTGAGGCTGATTTGTTTAAAATAGCGATGGCGAAATCGCCATTGGCCAAAGGACGCACAAAAATATCCCAGGTATCGGTTTTAATTTTACGTTCGGCCTGTTTGCCCAAAGCATCCTGGTTTAAAGCAATAACTTCGGTATTGGTGAAAATGGCTTTCGCTTCATC
Source organism: Sphingobacteriaceae bacterium (assembly GCA_965284455.1). GTDB lineage: Bacteria > Bacteroidota > Bacteroidia > Sphingobacteriales > Sphingobacteriaceae > Pedobacter. Next base: position 370,905 of record OZ260086.1, on the reverse strand, counting down.
GTCCATTTTGCGGATATCGCAACTGGCATACAGTGGCGAGTTGAGCATGCTGTATAAACTCATCTGGCTCTGATACTCGGCCTTTGTGCAACCCACGCCATTAAAAGCAGCGGAAGGCCCTTTGGTGCCATGCAAACCCGCTACCAGCATGTCGCCGTCGTTCCACTTACCCGGACCTGAAAAGGTGGCCAATCCTGCCATTTTATCAACCACGTTATAAATCCCAACACCGCCTTTACCTTCGGTATCCAGCCATTTATCCCTGATATCGTAAGTGGTACGCCAGCTTTGTCCGCCAACCTGTACGCCCCAGTTCCATGGTTCGCGTGGTCCCCATTCGCAAATACCCAGTACAATATCCCTGCCCGATTTTCGTAAGGCCTGGGCTATTTTACCATATCGTTTCTTAGCGGTTTCTACATCCTCTGGTGCATTGCAATAGTCGTATTTCAAGTAATCGATTCCCCATGATGCAAAGGTTTTGGCATCCTGATCTTCGAAATTTAAACTGGCTGTATAACCTCCACAGGTTAAAGAAGCAGCATCCGAATAAATGCCGAGTTTCATCCCTTTGCTATGCAGATAATCTGCCAGGGCTTTAATGCCTGAAGGGAATTTCTTAGGGTCGGCAATGATGTTGTTCTTATTATCGCGACCACCCTGCCAGCAATCATCTAAAAAGATATATTGATAACCTGCTTTAACCATTCCGCTGGTTACCATGGCATCGGCCATTTCTTTAATATCTTTTTCGTTCGGATTTTCTGACATGATATTCCAGCTCATCCAGCCCATGGGCGGCGTTGCTGCTAATTTTGTTTCTTGTGCAAATGTTGCAAGGCTTATCAATAGCATCAGAAACGTAGATCGTAATTTCATTTTCTTTGGTTAGATGGATTAGAAAAATAAAACGGATGATTTTAGTAATTCAATCATCCGTTTTACAATAGCACGGATTACTTAATAGGTTTAATGTAATAGCTGTAATTGTAATCTTTAAAAGGAATCTGATACTGGATTAATGGCATAGAGCCCCAGCTATCAATTCCCTGTACACCCAGTTGTTGTAAATCCATGTGTACATAAACCTGATTACGTTTTACCAGTTCGCCTGAGTGATATTGTTTTTTCTCTGCCTCAGGATCTAAATCTTCAACTGCGTAAGGCAGCGCATTAAAACTCAATAACTGATCGGCAAATTCGAAACGTAAACCTTTGCCAGCCTTATCGGTGAAATTTACCCAGCGCACTTCGGTTTTATTACCACTTTCCTGCGGACGGGCATAGGGGAAATACTGATCGGCAACGGTTGATTTATAGGTTCCGATTAAGGAAGCAGTTTTTCTATCAACATAGTTTTCGCCCGGACCACGGCCATACCACTGAATATTGTTGTATTCGTTTTTCAACTGCAAATCGTTACCAATACGCATTAAACTTTTGTAGTTTCCTTTTACTGCTTTAAACTGGTTATCAACTTTAACGGTACCATCGGCCAGAACCGTAAATTGCTGGGTGGTTTCGGCATCGCCTTTTAACAGGGATGATTTAACGGTTAGCGTAAAGTCGGTAGCTGTTGAATTTACAGTTGATTTGATATTGGCAAAATCATTATCCTGATATACATTGCGCCACATCCTTAACCTGGTGTTCAAACCTGCACCAATATCATTATCGGTTGGCGCCCGGTAAAACCCCGGTTGCGGACCAGTAGCCAACAACTCGCGACCTTTAGACAGATAACTGATTAAAGTTCCTTTTTTCAGATCGAAAGTAATGGTAAAATCGCTGCCTTTAACAATTGCGCGATCGGCAGTTTGTTCAACTTTTAAAGCCTTTTTACCAGCAGCGTATGTATTCGCTTTTGGTGTTCCTGCAAGAGCAATCTGTTCGTATGCAATTTCATAGCCTTTTTCTAAAAATGGTTCAGCTGTTTTTAAGCGGTAACGCACATTTAAGAAATACTCTTTACCGGCTGCATACTTCGTATTAAATGGAATGCTTAGCGTTTGGCTTTGGCGCGGCCCGGCATTCAGGTTATTTACCACACCGGTTTGCACTACTTTACCATCTTCTACCAACTCCCAGTTTAACTGAACATTGCTGATGTCTTTAAAGAAATAGCTGTTATTTACATTAATCTGGTTGGTACCATTAAAAGTGGTTTTAATGTACTGATGCACTTTTTTAAGTTCAACAGCCATTGGGGTCATGCCGCGATAAGCCGTAACCACTCCTTTAACACAAAAATCGTTATCGCTAAAGTTTTCATCAACCGGGCCACTCAAAGGGAAATCGCCACCGTAAGCCATAATGCGCTTGCCGTTTTTAACGGTATCAATGGCCTGATCGATCCATTCCCATACAAAACCGCCCTGTAATTTTGGATTGTTTTCAATAGCATCCCAATATTCTTTAAAATTACCCAAACTATTGCCCATGATATGTGCGTATTCGCTCATGATAAACGGACGGGTTTCTTTTTCCTGTTTCGAGTAACGCGGCAGATAATTTGGCGAAGGATATTGCGGTACAATCATATCGGTATTGAAATCATTTTCTGCCCTTTCGTACTGCACCGGACGGAAATCTTTGGCTTTTAACCATTCGTAAGCTTCGTAAAAGTTAACACCATTACCTGCTTCGTTACCTAACGACCAGGTAATAACCGAAGCGTGGTTTTTATCGCGCTCGTACATGCGGGTAATGCGCTCCAGATGTGGCACGCGCCATTGTTTATCGTTGGCAAAAGTTGTCTCCAAACTGTAATAACGGCCATGTGATTCGATATTGGCTTCATCAATTACGTACAAACCATATTCATCGCAAAGTTCCATCCAATAGGGATCGGGTGGATAATGTGAATGACGCACAGCGTTTACATTCAGTTTTTTCATCATTTCCATATCTTTTTCCATATCGGCATGGGTTAAAGTATGGCCCTGTGTAGCATTGTGCTCGTGTCTGTTTACACCTTTCAAGAATACGCGCTTACCGTTAACCAGTAAATCGCTACCCTTAATTTCTACCGAACGGAAGCCCACACGTTGTGGAATTACTTCGATTACTTTATCGTTTTTATCTTTTAAAGTGATGTATAAGGTATATAGATTAGGAACTTCTGCCGACCAGTTTTTAACATTGTTAATCTGTGCCTTGAAAGTAAGATCGGTTTTATAGTTACCCAATACTTTTTGCAATTTGGTCGCTTCTTTCCACACATTATCTCCTTTGGCATCAACCAAATCGAGCGCTACATAAAAACTATCGGGACGGCTATGGTTGGTGCGTTGATCTATTTTATAATTCTGAACGGCTAAATCAATATTTAACAATCCGTTAGTATAACCTGCATCGAGGGTACCTGATACTTTAAAATCGCGGATATCCAGTTTCGGGGTAGCATACAGATACACTTCACGCTCGATACCCGAGATGCGCCACATATCCTGACACTCTAAATAACTGCCGTCGCTCCACCTGTACACCTGCAGGGCAATTGTATTTTCGCCTGGTTTTACGTATTTGGTGATATCAAATTCGGCTGCCAGCTTGCTATCTTCGCTGTAACCCACTTTTTTGCCATTTACCCAAATGTAAAAGGCCGATTTAACGGCACCTAAGCTGATAAACACCTGCTTATCGCCCCAGTTGGCCGGAATATTGATTTTTTTCCGGTAAGAACCTACCGGATTGTTGTCTTCCGGAATATCGAAAGGCGGATTCATGCGGTTACCCGTAAGCTGCCTACCGGCAAACTCGTATGGCTGATTCACATAAATAGGCAGGCCATAACCGTTTACTTCCCAGTTTGCAGGCACTTTAAAGTTATCCCATCCCTTATCGTCGAAATCTACCTTATAAAAACCTGTTGGTCGTTTACGTGGGTCTTTTACCCAGTTAAATTTCCAGGTTCCGTTTAGGGATAAAAAGTAGGCCGATTTTTCTTTAGCTCTTTTAGCGGCCAGCTCCTGGTTTTCGAAGGCAAAGGCCGAAGCCCGCATGGGTAAACGGTTTACTGAAACGACTTCAGGAGTTTGCAGTTCGGATGGCAGCTGCTGCCCACTCACTTGCCCGGCTACCAATAATGAGGTAAAAAAAATGGTTAATTTTCTCTTCATTGTGTGTGTTTATAATATTAGGTTTTGTGGCCCCAAATTACTGATGATTGGGTGATAATGGTAAAATTGTTTTAGCGCAAACGTTTGAGTTTTAAATATGTTACGGAACAAAAGGGCCACCAATTGAAATCGCTGACAAAAGCAGCTGTTACAGTTTTTTAATAATCCCATTAAACAGAAAAAACCCTTTGCCTCCTCCGGAGGCAAGGGTTTCACTAACTAAACTAACTACTATTTTAAGAATTCGATTTCAAAGCTTTTAAGATAAGGCTTACCATCAAAACCAAAATCAGGCAGAATATTGATCTTCATCCAATATAACGCTAAAGCAGAAACATCACTAACAGTTGATGGGATTGATAAACTTGATGTAATTGGCTCAGGCGTTGTACCTGGCGGATATAAGGCTCCTAAATTTGTCCAGCTGTACACTCCAGAAAGCGACATATCGTAACCCAAAGGTGCTTTATTAAAAAACGTCCCTTCGGTCCCCTCATCCATTGGCCAAAACCCAACTAAGTTTACATAATTAGGATGCTGAGTAATGTCTTTAAGGGCCACGTTTGCTTTTATAACAGCATCACTTAAAGCCACATTGTAATAGGCTAAATTTGCGCCGTAGAATGGTGTTGGGGTATCAGTATCGCCCTTTCTATGCCCTACTCTAAGTAACTCAGCTGTGGTTAAACTTTTATGAACCAAGATATTACTCGTTGTTTCTAAATTTCCATCTATGTACAATTTAAGCGTCCTTGCAGTTGCTACTCCTAATCCATTAACTGTAGTGTTAACACTCATGGTTAAAGTATGCCAACCAGTACCAGGTGCAGTTACTGCATTGTACTGTAATTTTCCTTGACCGCCATTGGCTGAGCCACCTAAAGTAACCGACCATTGGTCACCATAATGACCCCATTGCCAGCCCGTAATCGTTCCACCTGTCAAATTAGTACTCTTACCAAGAAAAGTTGGGTAGTTAACATTGGTACTATTAAATTTGGTATCCATTTGTACCGTAAAACTTTTTGTGTCACTGGCATCATAAAGACCATTATCGTTCGGCACCACAGCCCTTGAAGTTGTTGTAGCAAAAAGTACAGGATTAAAACCTGATTTTTTTAATTCGAAAGGCTTAAATGCAGGATTGTAAACCAGCGTAAAGCCATTAGTTGGGTTGGCACTACTTCCACCATGGTTACTCGTTAATACGACTAACCATTCCTCGTTCGCGTAATTCTTTCTGGCTTTTAAAGCAGTTAAAATATTACCAACATATTCATCGGCTTTTACTATTGCATTTTTATAGTTAGCGTTAGCTGCAGTAAATCCTCCATTTGCACCAGCTGCTTCTACTTCCCTAAAATTAACAAAGATAGTACCCAGGCCAGCCTGCGTATTCAATATGTTTACTGTACTGTCTTTAACAGCTACATCTGTTGATACAACCGGAGCAAAATCTGCATTTCGCATATAACTCCTCAAATTAGCCCACGGTGTGACTAAAGCAGTTTTTACTGACTTATACTGAGTAATATAGTCAAATACATTGCGATAAGATGTAATATTGCCATGCTCATCATTTGAAGAACCGGGAGTACGTTCAAAATTATCACTACTGATCTGATGTTTTGTAAAACTAGTACCTGTTAACATTGATACCCATCCTGCAGCATCAGAAGGTGTTTTTAACGTGTTATAAGAATACTTCGAATTCTTTTGCATTGTTGCAATATTGGTTGGTGCAATAGTTTGTAACTCGGTCCCTGTTACCCCATCAATGCTGATTACGATAATTTTGCGTTGTCCAGCTGTCAAAGGCTTTAATTCCTCATATATAGCTGGCGGATTAGCATATTTTTTACATGCAGTAAAGCAAATTGGGATTAACAATGCAATAGCCGTATAATTTTTAAATTTATTTAAAATTTTCATCTTCTTTAAAATTAGCGTTTATTTGATTACACCTAATTCAGCCATTGCTGCATACGGGAATGAAGCAACCGGCGTATTCCAACCATCTTTTAACAAAACTTTGAAATATTTTCCAAATACAGGCCCGTTTGGAAAAGTAAAATCGTAACGCGAAAATGCATTTGGTATTTGCGTTGTAGCAACACTGGTAAAATTAACATTATCACTACTCACCAATATTTCTATATTTTTCACACGCTGTGCAGTAGAATTCCGGGGAACGAAATACATGCCTTTAACAGTCATCCTTTTGTTTTCGCTATATACAATGGTATATGGATAGCTTTGAGCAGCAGTTGGTGCCGGACTATATTGAGAATGCCAATATGTGGCAGTGTTATTATCGAGCATTGCTGCCGGACTACCTTCATTTGATTGGCTAGAGCTTACCGTTACCCCAGGTGCATATGAAATTGCAGCTGTACCGCCAGTTTTATTCAAAGGATTATAGGTCCATAACTGGTTACTCAACATGGGATATTTTGCTGTTACCTTCATTACAACTGCATCGCTGATAGAAATTCCCCATGCATCAAAAAACGGTGCTAGATCTGTTTGCGTGTAATCTGACAATTTCTCGTAAACGAAATTGTGCTTGGTAATGTCGTTACTATTTAAACGATCAGCATGGCGAGCCTGCGTATATAAATAAGTCATTGCAGCATAGTTGTACTTTTCAAAAACCTGTACAAAAGGTAACATTTTCATAAATGGTGCCTCATCCACTGCATTCATAGCTGCATCCTGATCAAAATTTTTAGTACCAGTACCACTTGCAAAAGTAAGTGCTTTAGGAAAACCACTTGAAACTGCGGGGTGCAGGATATTATAGTTGGCACCTATTCGGTTGGCCACCTTAAAGTTGAACAGATTGTTGGTGGTTTCACCCAATGTACTCCAACTCCACACGCTTCCTTGTTGACAATTGTGTCCAAATTCATGGTAAGTACCCCATTGGCCAGAACTTGTACTTAAAGAGTTTAAACTGGTAAAGCTGGTAAACCAATAAGAATCGTTTAAACCTACAAAAGGGAAGCCATTGTGACCGTAACCAAGACTTAACTGAATATCCAATACACCGCGCCACTGACTCTGCGGACTTCGATCTCTGATATCAACTGCATTATCTGATAAACCCATCCAGGCATTGTAATCCAAAGCAAAAACATCATTCCATTTGGTAAATACCGCGGTTGGATTAGTAAATGGCTCATTGGAATTAAAAGTGGCTAACACCTTATCTCTTGGAATCGTAAAAATAACACTTTTGGCTCTTAGCTCTAACCAGGGTACCTGCGAAGCTTTTACCTTAGCCACCCAATCAGCATCAGTAGTTTGACCCAAAATAAAGTCTGGTGATACCACCGCACCTGAAATGGCAAAGGTAATGGGGTTAGGATATGCGAAAGTTGCCAGGATATAAATATGCCCGCCATATAGATTACGAATATAGTTTACGCCAGAAACCAACTGCTTCCTATTATAAATTACCGGATCGCGTAATAATGGAAATTTACCACCCAAATTATCGGTATGTGCCCCAATCTGTACGGTTAAACCTTCTATACCAGCTGGAACAACTAACTTGATCAATTCGCCGGGAGCAGCATAGTAACCTGTACTATATTGTGGAGATGGCGCAACAGAAATTCTTAAGTTTTGTGCAGTTTGATCAGTAAAATTAAGATCAAGTGTAAACTGGGCGTCTTTTACCCTTGGCTCTGATTGATCTACCAAGCCGGGAAATACCCTTGCTTTAGCATACATTGATTTATCGATTACCTTCATGTTGGTATCGATAGTTCCATCAGCAACATTTTGCGAATTGTCCGGATACCCATCTGGAACTTCATAACCATATTTCTTACAAGCTGTAAATGCCAATAAAAGAGACAGGCCAAATATTTTAGTTAATTGATTAATTTTCATTTTATCAATATTTAAAGTTAATTAGTTGGTAATGTTATAGTAGGCGTATACAATTTGCCTGTTAACCCCCAGTTAGCTGGTACTGCAATATTTAGCCAGTTGTAAATAAGAACAGGTATATCTACTCCATTTGGTACTGCACTATAAGCTGCCTGAGTGATATTACCGGCTACTAATGGAGATAATTCATTAAATGTAGACCAGGTTGCATTACTTGATAGTGTAAAATCGTTGTTTTTACCAGATTTATCTTTTAACACAAAACCACTACCCTCATTGCAAGGCCACCAACCAACTAAATTCGCTGGATAAATAATGTTTGTAGAATTTTCCTTTTTCATATTGGTAATTACCTCATCATCAGTTAAAGCAATATTATAGATTGCTAAATCCCTTACAAGAAAATCAGTTACCTTTCCACCTACTATTGCCGTACCAATTCTAAAAGCCGTGGTATTATCAACGGTTTGATTGGCCACTCCTAATGTATATCGTTTTACCCCATCAGAAAAAACGGTTAGGGAACGAACACCACCAATTGGAGCAATGGTAATGGCTAAAGTATGCCATTTTGCATCGCGAATTGTAGATACATTTGGACGGCTTGAGTTGCCAAAATCGAATTGAAATTGTGTTCCGGCAAAACTAAAAAGATACCCACCTGATGCAACAGCGGTAAAATCAGCTTTTTTACCTAAAAATGGTGGCCAGGAAGAATCTGTGGCTGCATCATTTCTGATCTTAAACATTAATGTATAATTTCCAGTTCCAAGATTTCCGACCGACGTATTAGACAATTTTGCAAATACCTCAGTTGTTCCTGTCATGAGAAAACGTGGTGCACTACCCACAAAAGGATAGCTATTATCATCTGGTTTATCAATTTTTACTGTAGAAAAACGTGGATTGTAAAAGGCAATATAAGTATTTCTGGAAGCATCTAAATAAATGTTAGATCCTGGAATTCCACCTGAAGGCCCACCCGCCTTGTTTGAAGCAATTATCACCAACCAATTTTCTCCAGAGTAACCTTCTCTGGCTCTCATAGCGGTTAACATTTCATTAATGTAACCATCAATTGCCATAATTGCACTAGCATAACCAGGTGTACTCGCAGTATAACCGTTGGCGGCACCTGCCGTTTCTGCGCTATGCAATTGAGCTACAATTAAGTTCGAGTTCTTAGTCTTAAGGTCATTTACAACAGCGGTTTTAACAGCCTCGTCATTGGCAGCGTTTATTTTTTCAGTTGCGTCTCCGGCTAGTTTATCGTTGAACAAACTTGTCGATCCCACTGAAACTGTTCTGGCCGAATTTATACTGCTTTTTATTCTGGTAAAAATTGTTGGGGTAGCATCAACATTTAAACCGGCAAAATCTTCCGTGGTAACGTTATGCTTTGTATACTCCACCCCTGTAAACATGGTTGTCCAGGCCGAGGCATTGGTTATAGCATTGAGGTTATCGTCAGCTAGACCATCAAAGCTATAAGTTGCTCTGGTATTTATTTGTGTGATGGTGGCCGGAGCGAGAGTCTTCAAAGCTGATCCGCTTACACCATCCAAAACAATATATAAAACTTTCTTACCAGCTCCTCTGCCTAAAGTATCGTTTTTATACGAGGTAGGTAATACATTGCTAAAATCCTTGTTACAGCTCGATCCACATAGGATCAGTATTAGTACGCAAAATAATCCTAAGATTTTAAAAGTACTTGCTGAGTTAAATAATTTATTCATATCCTTATTATTTTAACCATTTAATTTGTAAAATTTAACCGCAATAGATTGTGTGGCAAAACGTTGTTGAAACGCAAAATATCGCCAACTAAAATCACTTGCGAACCTGTAGCGGTTGAAGTTTCCAACATATCGTAAATAAAGCCCTGAAAACCACCGGTGTTATTATAACCTACAGCCAATTGCCCATTCGCTTCTAGCACCATAAAGCCCTGGCGCAGATAATCGCCATATTTATTAAAGGATCCACTTACAATTATTTTTCCGTTATTAAGCTGGCCAACAAAATTGGCTATACCACCCGTTATAGGAAGTCCATTAAAAGTGGCTACGTTAGAACCATCGGCATTTAACAGATTAACACCTGAGGCTGCTTTACCATTAAAACTGGTAAACGTACCTCCAATTACAATTTTATTGGTATTTGCATTGTACCTGATTGATACGATGTCGCTATTGGCACCTGAGCCAACACTAAAGCTGTTATCTACGCTACCATCCAGGTTCAAACGTACAATCCGATTTGCCTGTACACCATTAAATGTACTAAATGTTCCTACAAGGATTAATTTTCCGTCGGTCTGCATCATGGCATCCAGTATCACACCATTAGCCCCTATTGCACTCTGACGGGTAGATTTGTTATAATGGAAGGTTGAATCCATACTTCCATCCATATTTACCCGCACCATTTGACGCATACGCGTTAAATCGTAAACCTTTTCATCATAACTTGAATTTGGTAAATACATCCGTTTGTAATTGTAAAAGTTACCTATTATATAAACCTGCTCGCCAAGAACAAATGTTTTTCTAACCGGCCCATCTACACCAGCATTAAATGTGCTAACCGTATCGCCATTTTTATAGATTTCCTGTGGCTTCGGGTTAATTACATTGGTAAGTATCGTGCTGTCTAACGACCCATTTGTATTTAATCTTGCTACATTATTTAAAGTTTGACGGTTAGGACGCGTAGAGTTATAACTGGTAAAACTTCCTCCAATAATAAATTTACCGGCTTGGCTTCCTGATGGAATACGGGTAATTGAATTGATGTATTTTCCGCTTCCGCCAACTCCTTTTCCAAAAGCAACTGCATCCGTAGAATAAGTACCATCATTTAATATTTGTACTATTCCTCCATTGGGAAGTTTATCAGTTCCTTTTAATTCAAAGCTATTAAAGCCACCACCAATAAAATAGCGTCCGCTTGGCAATGATTCAATATCGTAAATACCACTTGGACCGTTGAGGTTTGTTGCCCCATTTATCACTTTCCAGGTAGCATCTACACTGAGTTTACCACCAATTTTAACTAATGGACCAAAAAAACTTTGCCCCTGGGCGGTAATCCACATGCTCCCGGTACTTGCATTTACAGGGACTTTAAAGGTTAATGTAGTATCGTTCGTAGAAGCCGGAACTACTTCGGCTTCTATTTCATTTACATATACTTTAAAATCGTTAATGTATTTATTTAATCCCCTAACCTTTACACTTAACACATCGCCTGGGTTTACCACGTCAGCATCAGTTGTTTTAGAAATAAAGGTAAGATCCAATGGCTTTTTGCCTCCAGCATAAGGATCTTCAGTTAGTCCCTTCTCTTTGGTACAAGAGGCAAAAACCGTTATTAAGCATATCGCCCCAAATAATAGCTGCTTAAATTTATAATTTATGTTAGTTAACATCTTTTTCAATTTATGGGTAATACAATAAACCTAAGGTGTGGCGGGATCAATGCCTGCGGATATGGCCTGTTCGATAAAAACATTGGTGTTAAAGCCAAAATTATGTTTTAACTTATTTAACACATGTAAAACACCATTAGTAGGCTGTATATCCGAAGTTGCGACAGGAATATTTACCAACGATATCTGAGGATTAGACAAATCAGGAATATAGGCAAGGTAAAGTTGACGATAACCCGCGTACGATACCCTCGAGATTTCCCCCCCATTAGCATTGTACACTACTGCATCATTAAAAATTACCCCAATATTCATAATCCTGCCATCATATGAGGTATATCCCTGACCCGGAAAAGCAAGATAAGATAAAGTATCGCGCTGTGGATAATCCTTTAACCTGTTAGCTCCTTTAAAAATGTATTGAGAAAGTATACTTCTCCATACAATTGGTTTTATTTGCGACAGTTGTGAAACCGTATCTTTACCCGTAACCCTTAATTCGACATTTAGCCTTTTAATAGATTTAAAGATAGATCCACTTGGTGGTGCAAAAAATGTAATGTTTTCTTTGCTAATCACATCAGCCAATCCAGCTAGTTTAATAACGGTTAAGGTCGAATCGAAAAACGGTTTCTTTTCTTCCATATACTGCATAATATTGCCACTATATTTTGCATCATGAACTCCTGTTTCCACATAGTATTTTTTACAGCTTGTTAAAACTGATAATACGCCAATTATTGAAAACAATAGTGCTTTATAATTCTTCATCATCATATCTATTAATTCCAAAAGTTATTACCGATTAAATTTGGGTTTGCACTGCGTTCGGCAGCACTGATGGTTAATGGCCATGTCCAGGCACCTGCATTGAGGTTAGCTACCGACATAGGTGATTTTGTAAAATCAGAGTTTATAACCCTTTTGGTTCTTACTAAATCAAAAAAGAACTGTCCTTCGCCTATTAGCTCGCGGCATCTTTCCCTATAAATTTCATCCTTTAAATCCTGGCCTTCCTGGATAATAAGTGGTGCATTAGCTGCTACCGTTACCCTGTTGGCAAAGTCCTTTGCACCACTTTCATCACCAAGTTCAGCAAGTGCCTCGGCGGTTAATAAATAACAATCCGGCAATCTGAAAATGATGGCACTATCATCGCTGGTTACCGTTACTGCAGTACCGGTACCTGTTGTATAAATGTTTGCAAATTTTTTAAACTGGAAAGTACCTGTTCCTGAATCATAATTTTCGAACCAGGTGGTTAACCTTGCATCTGAAGACCCGGCAGGATAAAGTTTGGTAATATAATCTTTAACATAGGCCATAGAACTTGCTGTTTTGGTTACATTACCCTGATATGGAAAATGCGAAAAATAATAAGAGAAGCCCGCTGGTAAAGAGAAGCCTTCGCCGTAATTAAAATCCTGCAAAATGCCGAACAGGTTTTCACTACTTCTGCCTTTAAAAATCTTCAATGTATTTGCTGCAGTAATAGGTAATAGTTTATAACTGGTATAAGTATCAAGCTCAGCAGCCAATGTTTTTACCGATTCGTAATATTTTGTTTTATTAGCGGTATCCCAGGCAGCAGCCCACATATTTAAGTGCATTAACAACGCAACAGCCGATGCCTTTGTAGGTCTGAAACCATTAGAAGAAGCATCGTTATAAAAAACTGGCAAATCATCTTTTGCAGCAGTCATATCCGCAATACATTTGTTCATTACTATTACCTGAGAAGTTCGGCCAAGAGGGCTGCTATGATAAGCTTCGGTATAATAAACGGCATCACCAAACAACTTACATACAAACATATAGCTCAAATTACGCAAGAACACCGCTTCGGCCTTATATCGTTTTCTGTCTTGATCAGACAAACTGGTTGAAGGCACTTTATCAACTTCGAAATACAATATGTTAGAAGCAGCAATAACATCATACCACTCTTTCCAGCTCATAATTTTTTTCATCAAATTATCGTACCGGTTGCCGCTATTCATGATAGCTCTCATATTGTTACCAATAAGCGCATTAAATGTGTTGGCCCCACTCCCATCTATACTCAAAACATTTATGTTATTTCCCCTGATTTCTAAGGCCGGAAAAAATGCACGGTCATCACCATTAAAGAATTGTGGTGTGCCGGCAACTTTAGATCTTAACCTGGAGTAAATACCGTTGGTGAATCCCTCAACTTCATCACGAGTTTTCCAAAAGTTATTCCCACTTTGTGCTTCAATAGGGGTTACATTTAGGAATTTTTTGCAGCCCACTGTTGTAAAAACCAGTGCGGCAAACAAGATTATGTATTTTGTACTTTTCATCTGTCTAATTTCTATTAAAACTCAACGTTTAAACCTATTGTAAACTGTCGTGGAGAAGGGTAGCCTCCTGAATCATCTCTACCCAAACTGCTTACATTTTCAGGATTTGGCCCAGAATAGCGTGTAATAAAACCAAGATTTGCAGCCGTAGCATTTATACTTACCCTGTTCATCCCGAGCTTGCTGGTAAAACTCTTATTAAGCATGTAGTATACTTTAACTGAATTCAATTTAAAGTAAGAACCATCTTCCTGAAATGCTGTTTGGTTCAATCTAAATGGATCAATAATACCTGCGCGAATAAAATCAAGTGGGTTTCCATAAGTTGCTACATCGCCTGGCGATTGCCAATAATTAAGCTGATCTAACGGCGTTAAGCTACCCGATTTGGTAGCATTATTATAAGCTGGAGAACTAAAGTTCTGAAATTGCTTGCCCAATGGATTATTAATAATATCCCTAATTAATGTAAACGATGTATTAACCTCCAAACTCCAATTTTTCCACTGTAAGTAAGAAGTTATACCACCAGTTACTTGAGGTTGCGAGTTACCTGCAATCACTCTATCGTTGCCATCAAGTACATAGTTACCATCCAAATCGGTAAAAATAGGATCACCCGCTCTGAAATAATTCAACCGACCAGTACCACCTACCCTATATGGTAAACCTGTGTTCGGATCAACTGGTACCTGCGCATTGGTGGAATATACACCTTTAGTATTATATAGGTAATTAGAAAGAGAGTTGGTACCCAAACGATAGTAGGTATCCTGACCTAAAGCTTTATCGTAATAAATTAAATCTCTTAAACCATCAGGCAATTGCGCCAAAATCTCTCTATTGATCGCTAAATTTGCTGATATAGTCCACTTAAAAGGGCTATTAGGATTTAGCGGGCGTGCAGTAGCTTGAAATTCCCATCCATAATTCACATTACTGATTTCGTTTGAGGCAACAGTCTCAAATGAGTTGGTACTAGAGATATCTTTATACCTGAAAATATTATCCATTTGTTTATAGTAAGTATCAAAAACAAATGATAAGCGGTTTTTGAACAAACTAAAATCAACCCCGGCATTATAGGTAGTTGCCTTGGTAGGCTGTAAATCAAGGTTTGGTAATCGCTTCAAGTCTAAAATGATTGAATTGGCATTATTGTAACGGTCACCTCCAAAATATTTTCCGTAGGCATCAAAAACACCACCAACCGGCTGGATATTAGAGCCATAACTTAAACGAATATCTGAATAATCAATCCATTGAATGTTTTCCAGGAACTTCTCTTTATTAAAGTTCCATTTTAGAGCAATAGATGGGTTTGCAATATAACGAGCATTTTCACCATTTGCAGAGTTGGCATCTAAACGGTAGTTAAGATCCAATACGTATTTCTGTTTATAGTTATAAGAAAATGCACCAGCGAAAGCTATACTTCTGGCGTCGTTATAATCGATGGTTCCGCCCAATGATGTAAGATAATTGGTCATGTTGGTTAAAGGACCTCTTAGCTGATCGTTAACCCCTTTTTCGTTCAAGATGGCATCAGCCTTAAAAAAACTAGAGTTAAGCTCTGTAAAGGCAAATAAATTAAAAGTATGCGAATCCTCTCCAGCGGCATCTTTCAAACCATATACGTACGAGAATTGGTTACGATTGTATAATTTGGTCGCACGATCGTTATAAGTATAATATTGCGATTGATTGCCATTTAATGCTGCTGGCGAAAAATTATCTTTTGTATTAGAACTATTAGTATAGTTTAAATATGTAGCAATTCTAAAATTCTTAAAAACTTCGTATTCGGCATTAATGGTTGCAAATGTCTGCAACGATTTATTGTCATTATCGGTTTTTAGTTGTGCCAACAAACCGCTCTGGGCTGAATATAATGATGGCGAAGGCAATAAGCTTGAGGCCTGTCCTGTAGATGCAAGACCACTATTTAATAACCCGTTACCGCTTCCCGTTTGCTGTTTAAGGATTGAATTTTGGATCTGACCATACAACTTAAACTTCGGAGTTGGGTTGTACTGCATATTCATATTTAGGTTATACCTGGAAGCACCTGTGTTTTCCTGAATCCCAGTCTCATCATACGCACCCAAAGCCACTTTATAATTGAAAGCCACATCACCACCCGAAATATTCACGTTATGGGTCTGGTTTAGCGTATTTCTATAAAAATAAGACTGCCAATCTGTCGAATTATTAAAGTATGCATTTAAACTATCCGCTAAAATTGGCGAAGAGTTAATCATATCTATCGCATGATTATAAGTACTATCGTTTTGTAAAATCTGCCATATACGCAATTGTCTTTCTCCTTTACCTCCAATTACGGGACGTAACTGAGGTACCAATGAAAAAAAGGTTGCACCATTGTATCTTACTACCGGTACTTTCGAATTACCGCGTTTTGTGGTAACCAAAATAACACCATAAGCTCCTCTCGATCCGTACAACGCAGTAGCCGCGGCATCCTTTAAAGTAGTAATGTCTTCAATATCTTCGGGTGGTATTTGCGATATAGGCGATACACCCGGACCTGCTTGCTGAAAACCATAAGAATAATTGGTATTGTCATCAACCGGTACCCCATCAATTACAAATAAAGGTGAGGTTGGCGTTAAGAAACTAGAACCACCTGAGCCTGATACATTGATATTAGAAATACCACGTAAAGTAATTGAGCCCCTAAAACCTGGTGCACCTGTGTTGTTCTGGATATTTAAACCCGCAACTTTACCCTGTAATAGCGACATTACATCACTTGCGGGTTGTCCCTGGATATCTTTTCCAGAAATACTTACTGTAGAACCAGTAGATAAAGTCCTGGTTTTAGTTTGATAACCAGCAGTAACCGTTACTTCTTTAAGGGTTTTATTATCGCCTTCTAAAGTAACGTTGATGGTAGTTCTGCCATTAATCTTTATGGTTTGTGTTACATAACTTAAATATTTAAAGGTAATTTCTGCATTTGAAGCCACTGTCACCCTAAAATGCCCATCTCCATCAGTTTGTCCCAAAACCTTACTCCCGCTTAAAATGCTTACGCCGGGCATGGTTTCTTTCTTTTTCGATTCGCCATCATAAACCGTACCTGTAACCGCAATCTGCTGCTGCGCCCAGGCAAGGTTATGCAAACCAAAAATCAATAAAATTACTATGCTGTAAAAATACTTCATTGGAAATATATTTTGTTTTGATTTAGTTAGTTTCATCAGTCGTTATCAAATTTTGGTTTGTCGTTCTTGAACTGGAAGATAATTTCCCAATCCCCCTCTTCATAAATCTTAAAATTTAATGCAACATAACAGTGAAGTAAAACGGCTCCAAATGCCTGTCTGTCAAACCTGAATACAACTCGTGCTGCACCACCATCGGTTGTAGTGTATTTGGTAGGATACGCAGTTAACGGAACGGGATAAGCGACATCGAATTTAACCTTCGTGGCATCTTTTATCATGTTAAAACCATGAACCAAATTACCCCAATCAGTTAAGGCAAACTTATTTGGATCAATAACCTGTGCCAAGGTATCTACAAACTTAAAACTAATGCTATGTCCCGAATAGCCCGGCAAGCCCTTAGGCAATTTATTGAATACTACACGTACATCTCCGGATGATAAAAACTGGTTAGTTTTAGCTCCGGTAATAAATAAACTAGAAGGGCTAACAGAGGTTGTAGTTCCCTGTCCGGTAATCGGATCAAGAGGAGAAGGTTCATACGGGCGCTCACGCAGTGGGCTTAAACGAAAATTCTGAAAATATTTTCTACCTCCTGTATTCGACATTTCAACATCGAAAACATAACCCGAATCCGGTTGTGCTTTAATCATATTCGAGTTGGCTTCTGCCCACATTAAAAATTCTCCAGAATGTGGACGTACTTCAAACAAAGGATGGTTTTCTATTACTCGTTTTGCCTCAATCTCCGCTAACGATTTCTCAGTACCATCGTAAGCTGTTTTCCATACTTTTACCGGATACAGTTTTGTTAACTCAGGAGCTGGCTCACCTCCGAAGGTGCGCATGTTTACAATTTTAAAATCCAAAGGCCTGCTCGAATTACCATAGGTAAAATTGTTGGTAAATAAAGTATTCCTGCCTAATGTGGGTTGATATAAGAACTGTGTATACTGGCTATCGTTTGCGATAGACAATCTGTTATCGGGTAAATTCTTCTTACACGATACCAATAGGAGTGCAATGCCCGAAAGCATTATTACTGCGCTAAATAAGTATTTATTCATTTTCATCTTCAAAAAGCTATTGGTCTAATCGGTATGTAAATTCATCAAAACCGAAATTGTGCAGCGGAGTTAAAATATTAATCGTAGCATTATTGGTTTTAATATTAATTGCGTTAGTATTGGTAGTTACCCAATTGAGCTGAATTGTTGAGCCGTACATATCACTATATTCAAGGCTGGTAGCTCCGCCCCCTACAAACCCCGAAGCATTTGCTTTTACAGCCTTAATATGCATAGGATAACTACTAAGCACTGTATTTAGCGAAACGCCATCAATATTGCCCGCATAAGCATCTGTGGTCCTATTTCCTCTGATGATATACTTCGAAAGCATAAACAATAGTTGTAAGGGATCTGCTGTCCGTAAATAGATGGGAGCTTTGCCTGCCGCTTTTCTGGTTTGATTTAAATATTTAACCGAAGCAGCAAAATTTTCGTTTACAGGTGCAAACAGCGTAACTTTCTGGTTCGTTAAAGAATCTTTCAAAAACGGGAAACGATCCAAAACCAATAACAGTGAGTCAAAAGTATTTGGTTTCGATCTCAAATAATCCATTGCAGAACCATTATAGGTTTGAACCGTATTGGAATAATCGTAATAAGGAGAATCGCTTTTTTTGCATGCGCTTAAATAAATACCTATTACCACTAGTAGTAATAACAGGCTACGCTTATATAATTTCATTTTCATCATTATCTTTTGTTTTTATTGGTGATGAAGTAATCATGATTAAAGACCCTAATTACTCCATGATCTTCTAAATAACTATTGCCAGTATGGATTTTGGATAACCGATGGATTAGCATTGATTACATCCTGCGATACAGGCCAGTAAATACCTCCTGCATTTTCAAACTGCTTAAATGTTAGTGGTGTGCCATTTTTGTTGATGTAGGTTCCACTCGGATTCTTAATTCTATTGTAACGCACTAGATCATACCATCTCCAGCCTTCGCCCATTAATTCTCTTCTGCGCTCCTGAAAAATTGCATCAATCAGATTAGCAGAGCCATTAATATCAAACTGTGCTGTCCCCCTCAAGTTTGCTGCTTTATTTAAAGCTGCAACAGCTTCATCCCGTTGTCCAAGAACAGCACATGCCTCAGCCCTTAACAAGCTAACTTCTTCAATACGACTAAACAGCATGGTTGAACTAAATAAAGTTAAATTGCCCGAGGTTTGAGCGGTATAAATAACTTTGATCTTGTTGAAAATAGGTTGTTCGGAAGTGAAATTGTAGAAGTAATTTGTACGATATAAACCGTTAATTGGATTAATACTAAACCTTAAATCATTTGGATCTGTAAATATTTTAAGGATACTATCTTTTGGTACAAACATTTCAGGCTGTGCCTTAGGAATGAATGGCGAAGCCAGTGTTAACTGCTCAATATGACCATTCGCAGTTGACAAACCGTTACCAGCTTCAAAAGGGAAACCTACCAGAACAGTTGCACGCTTGAAAGCAAATGGACTGTAATAATTCAGATTCTCAGTCAGCGCATCCATATCCAGATAAACAATTCCATTAGAACCGCTTCCGTTAGATTTGGTATAATTATCGAGTACAAATTTTGTATAATTGGCTGCATCCAGATAATTGCCTTGCCAGGCCGCAATGTGTGCCAAAATAATGTAAGCCGATAAACGGGTAAAAACATTTCCGTTCCAGGTTGCCCACCCTGCACCATAATAAAGGCCTGGCAAAATCGGGTCATCACCGCCATACTTAAATGGCACCACTTGCGCTGCAGCCAATAGTTCGGCTGTGGCAAATTGTAAAACCTTTTCTTTGCTGGTCCTTGGCAGTTTAATAAAATCGCCATCATGAGATGAGGTTAATAAAGGTACATCCCCCCAAATCCGCACCATATAAAAATAGGCAAATGCCCTAAGTATTCTGGCTTGTGCAATATCTACATTGTTATTTATTGAGGTATAACGCGAATCCAAAGGTACAATTTGCTTTGAGCGCTCAATAAATAAGCTTGCTGCATTAACTACAGCATAAAATCTGCGCCAATTGGTAATCCGGTTAATTACCGGATACTGGGCATTTAATTGTCCTGAAACTATCGATTTAAGATCTGCCCTATTGGTAATTTGAAAATCACCCTGGCGCAGATCGCCCATTAACCAATGCGTATTATCAGAAACAGTAGCCGAACGCATTAACCCGTATACTGATTGGATGTTTGCCCGGGCATCCTCTAATGTTTTCCAGTTGGTTTCTTCAGTAGCTAATCTTACTGATTGTACATCTTCTATTTTTTTACAAGAGAAATTACCCATGCCAACTGCACACAATATCAAAACGAGGGTAACCAATTTGTGAGTACTAATTTTATAATTAGAATAATTCATATCAATAATGGTAATATTTTATAAATCCAGTTTGAAACCCAAAACAAATGTTCTTGGGATGGTAATATTTGCGCCATCGTATATCCCATTATAATTGATCAATTCCGGATCAACACCTGAAAAATTGGTTAGCGTAAATACGTTTAGGGCAGTAGCATATAAATAGGCTCTCCTAAATTTTCCTCCTGCCTTTTTAAAGAAACCTGCTTTACTAAAATCGTAACCTAACGTTACCGATCTTAACTTCACATAAGAAGCATTTTCTAAAAACAGATCCTGATCTGCACGGTAGGCATCTACCGGGCTCCACGGATTGTATATTGGATAGTTTTTCTCATTATCGAACGATTGCCACGAAGAAACCTCTTTCACAGAGTTAATATCATTTCCAGCCTCACGATTTACAAAACCATAACGGGTAGCTTCGTATTGGTTAATGGCCTTCTGCCCTGCAGCAAAAATAAAATTGAAGTTTAAATCGAAGTTTTTATAAGATAGCGTATTGTTCCAACCACCAACAAATTTTGGCAATCTATCTCCAGTTAATACCTTATCTCTACTATCTATCTTATTATCATTATTATAATCAACCCATTTTGGATCGCCTGCTTTTAATGGGATACCATTAAATGTCCTGCCTGCAGGTACTTCAGCATCGCTGTTATAAATACCTTCATTAGTATACAGCCAATAACTACCAACAGATTTCCCAACCTGTAACCTATTATCATTTTGATAAATTAATTCGTTTAAGCCTTCAGGTAGAGCCGACAGTTTATTTTTGTTATAGCTTAGATTCAAACCTGTACTCCAGTTTATTCCGTTGCGCTGCTCTATTACCCTACCGTTAAGTAAAAGCTCAATACCTTTGTTATTGATATCCATGCCCGATTTATACTCTGTAGAATAACCTGTTTCTACAGGTACCGGCAACCCAATTACACTGTTTTTGTCATTTCGGTTATATACCGTTAAGGCAGCATTGATGCGACTGTTTAAAAATGATCCGTCCAGGGTAACACTGGTTCTATCTGCAAATGGTAAACTAATGTTATAGCCAATAAAACCGCTATTATACGGGCGGTTAATACCCAATAAACCACCATAACCCGGAATAGTTGGCTCTTCTTCCCATCCATTTTCTGAGCGGTACTGTGGTCCTGCTGCAAAACGGTCATCCTGGAAAATCCTTAATGTTCTTCCCCAGCTTGCACTTAAATGTAATGCATCTATTACTTTATTACCTTTTAAAAACTGTTCTTTTAAATTCCAGTCTGCATTAAATGCAGGTGTAGTTACCCAACGGCTATCTGGCTGGCCATTAGAAGCTCCATCTCTTCTAACCAGTGCACTTAAGGTTAATAAATTTTTATAAGCATATTTTGCTGAACCATAAAATGACATTAAGTTATTACGTTCCTTATCAATATACCTGAATACATAAAAATTATTGTTAGCCAATACATTAAGATAATCTGGGTTATCAGTGCCATCCTTTGTTGGGTTTCCATCTACAAAAGATAGTTTTACATAATCGTTTGGACCATTATAAGCTCTTGCATAATTATATTTGTAGGTATCGCCTTGTAAACTTTGGCCAAGTTCAAAATCAACTACATGGGACTTATTTATGTCGTACTTATAACTAATGGTGTTATTAATTGATACCCTTTGGCTATAGCCGAAGTAATTGGAAATGTAACTGATACCTGCCAACAAGGTTGATGGAATAAAATAATCTCTGATTCCTTCGTTGTAGTTAAATAAACCGGTAGATGAAATCACAAATTTGTTAACCTTTGCGCTAAGTGTTAAACTCCCATTCAAAACGGTAGAACGATTGTTATCCACATTTTTATCATTTTCAGCTAAATATGTGGCATACGAATCGGCATTTGGAGAAAGCGGGCTACTTAAATCGGGTATATATCGCGTTTCCGCAAAACGATCACGTAAACTTTTATTTCTGGTACGGTCTAACCGCGCAGTATTAACTGTACTCGATACTGTAAGCCATTTAAATGGTGCCATATTGATACCAAAAAACAAATTATAGCGGTTAAGACCAGTATCGTCAGCATTCCCTGCATTTTTGGTACCTGAACCAAAAAACCTGAAGTTTGCTCTTTCAGTACCTCCAGTAATCCCAAGGTCTGCAGAAAAGGTTGGCATATTTTGGTAATATAAATCAGTCCAGTTTGAAGGGCCAAAATAAGCTACGTTCGTAGAATCGCGTAAATAAGAAGCTGGGCTACCGGCTGGATTGTATTTTTTATAGAACTGATTTCTGAAATTGTTTTCATAAACCCCGTTAACAGTATTTACTTTCGGAGCTGTAACATAACCAAAATAAGCGTTTAAACTAATATCTCTTAGTCCTCCTCTTGCATTTTTAGTAGTTATATATATAGCTCCGTTAGCTGCATTAGGACCCAGTTTAGCTAATTCGAAAGGATCTTTAATAACAGTAATTGACTGAACATTATTGATATCAATTTGCGATAATAAATTTGTTGCCGGACCAATTCTGTTATAGTCATATTTCTGCACATCAAATGCGAAAGGGTTATCAGCTACCAAAGGCACACCGTTTAAATAAATAGCGGGCTGTAAAGCATAAATATCTTTCTTATTAAACAGTAAACCAGAAGTACCTTGTATAATAATACCTTGCTCGGTTCCAGGTTCACCATTTGGCTCCTGCACGTAAACTCCTGCTAAATTTCCTTTAATAATCTGTTGTAACGACAAATTAGGAACAGGTGCAGAAGAACGCACATTAATCGTATCGCGCACAGCCTTAAATTTCTGCAACGCCTTAATCATTTGCCCTATTGTATCTGTTTTTACAGAAAATGTTGCTGGCTCCTTCTTAGCTTTCGTGGTATCCTGCTGAAAAGCAAAGTACACACTGTTAACCCGCTTTACCACTACCGTGTTGGCATGCAAAGCCTGAGATCCAAAAACAGATAAAAACAAGGCAAAACAAATGCTTGTGTAAATTTTAACCATTTGAATAGTTTTTATTAAATTTTTAGTGTTAAATGAAAATGCAATCGCTAAAAGACGGTAACTGATCGTTACTGGCAGAGAATTTTGGGCACAAGAATGCCTGTGGACAAAGCGTAAAATTTTTGAACATGGTATGGGAATTAGGATGATTAGTTATAATTCTTAACTGCAAAAAGATACATTAAGAACCTTTGGTTATTAGTTGTTTGTTATTTCTTAAAAGAATACCTGGAGACAAAGTGTAAAGTTTTGACCATAGAATTTAATTAGGATTAAATATTAATCCTTGCTACAAAAAAATCTGTAACAAGAACCATTAGTTATTGTTTGTTTGCTGTTATTCCCCGGTAGAGGTTATATCATTGCTTTGGTTAATGGTATTTCAGGTGGTTAGCAAGAAACATTATTAACTGGTTGTACTAATAAAATATTTGGCTCGTTATGTTTTTGTTAATGCAAGATATAGATTATGAAAGTTCGATTTTCATTTTTCTTAACGCAAACGTTTGCTTAAAAAATGGCCTTAAAACAAACTAAAGCAATATAAAAATTTTAACGCTTAAATAATACCCTACAAACTTTATCGATTTTTAAAGAGATATTCCTTTAGCGAATAGCAAAAATCAATAAATGTTAAAATGACAATATAATTTGTAAGCCAATATTAAAAAGAGAATGATAATAAGCTAATTTTTAGGCTTTTGACAACAGTGCTAATCAGACAGAAAAAGTGAAGAAAAATTATTTACGCACAATTTAAGCGCAAACGTTTGTTTTTAGCAACACAAACAAAGCAAAACAAAAAACAATAGACTAATAATCAATATATTAACAAAATAAAGAAGCAAAAAAAGAGTACACATAGTACTTAAAATTAGGTATACTTAGCGCTACATTTTAAGCTAAAACCATCAGATATTTCAAACTAAAATTTGCTGAGTAACAATTGTTGACGCAGCTTCACAGAAATCAAGGCCAGAATAATCCGGATTGTAGCCTCCCATGTATGGAACTGCCATCAGATAAAGCCTATTGTTGCTATTCGCTTTTTTATCCACTAGTTGAAAATGATCGTTTATGGTAATGCCTGGTACGTTTAAAAAATATTTCCCTCCCACTAACCTCACTTGTTTATTGCCAGCCAGCTTAGCTTCGTAGCCTGCATCAGCTGATCTAAAAGCAAGCCTGGCCTGACTGATTTTACCACCTTTAACTAGGCTTTTAAAAGGAAAATCTTTAACAGAAAGGTGGGACTGCCCAACGCAATCAACAAATGTTTTAAAATGGTTTACAATCTTCTTATTATGGCTGTTGTAATAGTGATAATTAATCCCTCCGTTTTTAAGTGGTTTAACCTCACTATCGTCGCCAACTTCAACAATATCTAAAATCCCCGCTTCATGCAAGGCAAACAGCATCCTGCATGAGCTTTGCGGCACAAATGCAATAACAATAGAAATCAGGGGCATCAACACTTTTTGCAATCGCTCCATATCTTCGGCCGATAAATATTTGGCAGGATAATTCATGGTAAAGCTTAAAATAGCCAATGCCTCTTTCCAATAAACCGATTCTTCTTTACGGATGGATTGTTCGGCTTCTATATACTCCTGTTTAAAAAGTTCAAAAGGCTCTTTTTTTTCCCTGTAAGCCATCATATTTGCCACAAACTCCTCAAGCGTTAAATCCTTTATTTTTTTGAAGAAATCAGGATCTTCTTTAATAAACCTGGCCTTAAAATTCTGCTCAAATAAAAAGTCAAGGCTCACAAAGCCACCGTTTGCTTTTATGTGTTTCTGAATTGCTGTTTTGGGTAAGGTTTCGCCTTTGCCTAAATGCGGGTCTTCTAAATGAAACCGTATGGCAGGCAACAAGCCATTCCTGGAATGCATAATAAGCTTAAACCCTTCGCTACCCTCGTTAAGTTCAAAACTGAGTTTACCGTCTTTGTTTTCTACAAACTTACCGTTTGCTTTAGCCAGCGTCCTCACAGCATCAATTGCAGTGAGCGACGAACCCATTAAGCCAACAGGATGATTAAGCTTTAACAACATTTTTTTGGGCGGATAGGGAGAATCGAAATAACCTGGAATTTTACCTTCGCACTTTTTGGGCCAGCTGTGGCCGGTACAAATAATTAAACTATCAAAATCAAGCCACCCACCTTTCTGCAGTTTTACAGCTACCTCCTTTTTACGCGGATGGTCGATCACATCCTCAACCACAGTATTGAGGTGCACATTGGTTATAATTCCTTTTTTAACAGCAAAACTTATTAATAGCTCAAATTGTGCTTTCAGGTATTCACCGAAAAACAACCTCGGCAGCACTTTATATTCATTAAAATTTTCGGGGTTGATGTTAAACTTTTTCAACAAAGGTTTTGGTGCCATTTTGGTCCAATCTGCAATTGAATTAAAAATAACCGGGATTTCATTATCAGAAACATTGGTAATATGCTCATCGTTTGCTCCTTCGGCACTATATGGCATACCGGCTCCCAAATAGTCTTTTCGCTCAAAAATATCGATTTGCAGATCTTTCCTTTTCGATTCGACAAGTCTTTTATACATAAAAAGCGCACTCGGTCCGGCACCAATGATGGCGATTCGCTTATTTAATTTTCCCTTACCCATTAATTAATG
The DNA here is from genome assembly GCA_965284455.1 of Sphingobacteriaceae bacterium. GTDB lineage: Bacteria > Bacteroidota > Bacteroidia > Sphingobacteriales > Sphingobacteriaceae > Pedobacter. The sequence continues at coordinate 344,847 of OZ260086.1, read as the reverse complement.
TGATTTGTAAACCTTATAATCTTTAAAAACTAAAATTGTTTTACCTCAGGAGAAATTGCCAAGCTTATTTTTTTCAGAAACCAATTGTAACGAATCTTGTTAGTTTTATCGGACATCAATACGTTTGACAACAAAATGGAGGAAACAGCACTAACACGACCCAAATTGTTTATGATTTTACTGGGATCGAAAGCGCCTAAAAGAAATGTAGAGCAGCACGACTATTTTTTTGGAATAGCACACAACTTAAAAGAATTGATACCGGAAATAAAAGCTTTCTGGCCCGAAGCTGGCAGCAGCATCCACCTGGATGGTTGGCGCGAAGTAAATTATGTAGAGGGATACCGGATTAAAGTATTGCCGCGCAGTAACGGCGCGTCTACCGGTACAAAGAAACTCTTTTTTATCAACCTTGGCGGATATCAATCAGGCCTGCTTTACGAACAGCATTACATTGTACTATCGGTACACGATGAGCGGGCACAAGCCATACAGGAAGCCAAAAAGACCTTATTTTTTAAAACAAACTCAATCAAAGGCGCCAATTCACATATTGATGAAAAATATGGAATTGACGTTGATGATATCTATAAAATAGAAGATGTGTTGGGTAAGGAGGCCAGGAAAAAATATCAGATAGAAATTACCGAATCAACCGGCTTGCCAGAAGATGAAATTCATTTAGGCTATTTTAAACTGGATAAACTTTAATTACTTTTTGGCTAAGGTTTTTAACCATTTAACCAGATCAACAGCTGCCTTATCGTTTTCGAAGCTCATCTCTTTAGGCAAGCGACCATTTACGTATTCATCGTACAACCATGGATCGGCTATGGCCACTACATTGCCCTTACCGTATTTTGCAGCAGCAATAACAGTGGCACCTGCACCATTTTTTAATATCGGTTTGGCAGCGCCTTTGGTTTCGATGGCGCATACATCTTTCATGAAGATTTTTGAAGCAGTTTTAAATACCGGATTGTTTTTGGTTGCAATAGCACCATCTTCAAAATGGGCATCATCAATTACATGGTTTTGCATCTCATTGCTAAAATGTATTCCAAATGTGTTTGCCAGCTTATTAAAGTGTGGCAGCTCTACATTGGCACTATCGTTAGCAAACATCACCAATACCCCTCCCTGTTTTACCCAGGCAGCAATGGCTTTGATGTGCTCTGCTTCTATATAATTTGGTTTTGGGTTTTCTTTTGGTCTGTCAGGATCAACAATTAAATAAACATCACTGCCTTTTAAATTGGCAACTGTTGGTGCGGTTTCGAGCGAGTCTAGCTTAAAGCCCTCTTTCTTAAAAGTATTGCCCAAAATAGAGAAGCCACTGCTTGCGCGCTCACTCCACAGGTAATGGAAACGGATTTCTTTTCCCTGTTTATCTTTACGGGTTTCGCGGTTAAAAAAGTAATCGAGTGTAACTGTTTGTGCACTGGCTGCAATTGATGAAGCAGTTAATAAGCCCGCTACACAAAATCTAAAAAGTAATTTCATAAAAAGAGTATGATTAGAAAACCAAAAGTATAAATTTTAGTGGTAATCAATTCATCCGCTACCAAATTTCAACCGCATTGATACACTTTTAACCTGAATTGAAATATAATAGGCTTAGGTTAAGCCATTACAAATGGAATTATTAATCTGCGTTTCAATCTGCGTAATTTGCGGAAAAAATTTCAACTCATCCTCTTTCGAAGAATTAAGGTACTCCAGCAGATTTTATTAAAAGCATAGCCTCACTTAATACCGCCTTTTATACCAGGCCACTACAAAAAAGCCAACAATTAGCACCGTGGCGGTTACTTGTCCTATACTTTCTAAATCGAGATCGAACATTGTATTTATTTTATTAATTCACCCGTAACTGTTCGCCTTTTGCGGTAATGGCTACCGGACTGCTTGCCATAAAGCCCTGTGGAACTTTAGGGGCGATCCATGTAGATTTGGGCGGTAAAAACTCAGCCTTTTCTGCAGCTGCAATAAAAGCATCGGAGGTCATGGCAAAAAGAGAAAAACCAATTGACCGTGTATCATTGCTTAATTCGCTGAGAAACTGGGGCCATTTGCAATCGGGAAAACAAGTTAGTCTTTCATCTTCTTTAGGTTGATGTATCCCCAACACTTCCGAAAGAATCATATCCTGCAAAATCACCGTATCGGGCTTAGCGGACAGGGCGCCCCAGGCTTTATTTAAATCGAGCTGATACCACTCTCCCTGAAAACAGAGTCCGAGCCTGTTTTTCTGATCGGGTTTGTAAGGTTTATTGTTTGGGATTTTTGAAATATAATAATACTGGCCCAGCTTTTCCATCAATACCCGCCATGAAATATCAGTCGCAGAAACAATCCTGTGGAAAGGGGCTATCGAAATTACATCGGATGAAACAAAGAGTGAACTGATTTGCTGCGGAATATTTTTTTGAAGCGAACAGGCAGCTTCCAGTCGGTGATGCCCATCGGCCAGGTAAACGGCTTCAGTTACTTTAAACTGGTGCACAAATTTTTCAATCACTTCCTCTTCCAGTACCTGATAAAGAAAATGCCCCATTTGCGACCACTCGGTAGCCAGCGGTTTGCGTGTGCGCACCACATAATCAATCAGTGCATCTAAAGCTTTATCTTTCTTATGCACCAATAATATGGGCGACTTTTCTGTGGTTTTACTTCTCCTGTCGGCTTTAAGCGACTCAACTTTCGATGATACTGTTTCTTCGTGACGCTTAATGGCTTCTGCAGCCGTTTCAGAAAGGTCGATAGTGGCCCAAACACCGCGCATTACACCGGTATCGCCACGAACTTCATAAACATAAATGGCTGGTTGATCGTCCAAAGCACATCCAAACAAATTAATGATATCTTCAAAAGAAAGCTGTTCATTTTTATGTCCCTTACCATTTACCTGGTCAGAAATCATCAGATCAAAAATGCCTTTCCCTGGCCTTAATGCCTTTAAAGGAGAAATTTTTATCATCTTTTTATTGATTTATTCGAGTTCAAGAACTGTTTTATCACTATATATTTTTTCGAAACTGATCATAGCTTCTACCAATACAGCTACACTTGATAAGGGAAGTGCGTTGTAAAGCGATGCACGGAAGCCACCAACGGTACGGTAACCTTTTATACCTACGATACCTTTTTCTGCCGCAAGCTTTAAAAATGCAAGTTCTGCATCTTTGTCAACTGCCTGAAAAGTAACGTTCATCCGCGAGCGGTGTGCAACTTGTGCAGTTCCGTAAAAGAGCGGATTCCGGTCTATTTCAGCATATAGTAATTTGGCTTTCTCTATATTTCTAAGTTCTATTCCGCTTACCCCACCCTGATCTTTAAGCCATAAAAGATTGAGCATGGCAACGTAAATAGAAAATACAGGAGGTGTATTGTACATGCTCATGTTATCGCGAAATACACGGTAGTCCATCATAGATGGAACTTCTTTTTTTGCGCGATCGAGGAATTCGTTTTTAGCAATAACCAAAGTCATGCCTGCTGGCCCCATATTCTTTTGCGCGCCGGCATAAATCAAGTCGAAATCACTTACATTAATTTTTCTCGAAAAAATATCTGACGACATATCGCATACCAGCGGAACGCCAGCGGCTGAAAAATTAAATATCTCTGTTCCCTCAATCGTATTGTTTGAGGTATAATGCAGGTAGGCAGATTCGGCATCTACATCATCGTGATCTGGAATATAGGCATAGTCCTTATCTTTCGAAGAAGCTACAACATCCACTTCACCAAATAATTTGGCCTCTTTAATGGCTTTTATTGCAAAATAACCGGTATCGAGATAAGCTGCCTTTTTTCCTGCGCTCAAAAAACTCATCGGAATCATAGTAAATTGTGTACTGGCCCCGCCTTGTAAAAAAAGCACCGAATAATGATCGGGAACCGAGAGCAACTCGCGCACCAGCAGCTGCGTTTTAAGTACCACTTCCTCAAATTCAGGCGAGCGGTGCGAAACCTCTAAAATAGACAATCCCATTCCATTCCAGTTGATAACAGCCTGGGCAGCTTGTTCCATTACAACCGATGGCAATATGCAAGGGCCAGCGCCGAAATTGTGTTTTTTATCCATGAGAGATACAATATTTGGTAAAACAATTTATGCTATAAAGATCAGTAGTTAAGCAAATTATAAAGCAACAAGCATTTTTTTTGGTAAAAATTATTTTTTTCAATCACACCTACATCCCAAAAATTTGGTTTATCTGATTCAATAAACCAGCTAACAGAATATAATTTTTATTGCACCTAACAAAAACTGCACATAATTGTAATAAATACACTAAGCAAAGCAATCAATATCTGCATTAAATCAACTTAAATATAATTATTTTAACTATTTTTAGGCTTCACAAAAGCGAACAAAAAATATACAATTATACACTAAGTATTTACATGCAGTCACCAAAAGTCGATCAGACCGATATTGAAATCCTTAACCTTTTACAACGCGACGGATTATTAACCTACAAGGAAGTTTCGGGAAAGCTTAGAAAAAGTATGACACACATTGTTGAGCGCATTAAAAAGCTACGAACAAATGGCTACATCAAATCGACAGTAGCACTGGTAGATATTGACAAGCTGAGATCGCATTTTATTGCCTTTCCACACATTCAGCTTAATCTCCATTCTGAAGATGTGATCAGGGCTTTTAAAGCCGAAATGGAAAAATACCCCGAGGTAATGGAATGTTACCACCTTACCGGTCATTTCGATTTTATGCTCAAAGTAGCTATGCCCGATATGGTTTCGTATAACAATTTTTTAAGGGATAATATTGGTACCCTGGCCTATGTAGGCAACATCCAGAGTTTTTTGGTGCTTTCGCAATCAAAGGCAGAAACAGCTTATGCATTATAGGTTTATTAGTTCGTTAGCCATTAGTTCATTGGTCATTAGTCGGCCGCTCATTCTCAGATCGTGATTGTGAAACCGGGCGATGTGAGCTGAAGCAATCCATCTATTTGGTTAACTGGTTAATTGTTTAAATCGGTTAACTGAAACCTCACTGATCGCTACTTTAAGCAGCGTACAATGTCTACTGCAGTTAAACAAAAAAACCGGAACAATCAATTCTCCGGTTTTTTCCAGTTGAATAATCAGGCAGCTTACAAAGTAGCCATATCAATCACAAAGCGATAACGTACATCGCCTTTTTCCATGCGTTCGTATGCTTTATGAATATCTTTGATATCAATCATTTCAATATCTGAAACAATATTGTTTGCTGCGCAGAAATCAAGCATTTCCTGGGTCTCCTTAATGCCTCCGATACCAGAACCAGCAAGGCTTTTTCTACCACCCAATAAACTAAATGCAGCAATTTCTGCCGGTTTCGGTGGCACGCCTACACAAATATGTATTCCGTTTGTTCTCAGTAAAGAAAGGTACATGTTAAAATCGTGCTCAGCCGAAACAGTATCCAGAATAAAATCGAATGTACCCGTAGCAGCTTTTATCTGTTCTGGATCAGTAGTAACCACAAAATGATGGGCACCCAGTTTTTTAGCATCTGCTTCTTTTTTAGGCGAAGTACTTAATACAGTTACCTCAGCCCCAAAAGCTACCCCAAATTTCACTGCCATGTGACCTAATCCGCCCAAACCTAAAACCGCTAACTTATGCCCTTTACCCACTTTCCAATGACGTAAAGGTGAATAAGTTGTAATGCCGGCGCACAACAATGGTGCAACCGCAGCAAGGTTTAAGTTATCGGCAATTTTAAGCACAAACTCTTCCCTAACCACAATACTATCCGAATAGCCACCGTAGGTAGGTGTTTTGCCATCGCGTTCTAAACCGTTATAGGTTTGCGTATTTCCTTCCAGGCAATATTGCTCTAAATCCTGCTTACAGTTTTCGCAAACCATACAGGCATCTACCATACAACCTGTACCGGCTAAATCGCCTACTTTAAAATTCTTTACGTGGTCGCCAACCTTAACCACACGACCAACAATCTCATGCCCCGGAACCATTGGGAAGATACCTGGAAACCAGTCGTTTTTAATCTGGTGGAGATCGGAGTGGCAAACACCACAAAAAAGTATTTCGAACTGTACATCATGTGGCCCAACTGCTCTGCGTTCGAAGTTCCATGGTGCAAGATCTGTTGTTGGGCTTTGCGCCGCATATCCTTTTGTTGCTATCATAAGTTTAAATTTTAAAATATTATACCCTTACAAATTTAAGGCAGAGTTGTTTCTTAAAATTACGCAATTCAAATAATTGATTATAAAATTCAAACAATTATTTAGCGCCAGCCATCCCTATTACGCTTCATCTACACCTCCATGTACCTGCAAAAAAATTAACATTATTTAAGGGTTAAGGCCGTCTTAATTATTTAATTTAGCTATCTAATCAAATTAACAACCCATGAACTCCTCACCCACCCCCTTAAACAAACTGCTTAAAGGCCTGACCTTAACCTGCATGCTGGCAGCGTTTAGCTTAACCAGTTTAGCTCAAAAAACCATTACCGATCCCTTGGTTGGCTTTGATGGAAAAAACCCGAACTTAAAAATTGTTAAAATTAGCCTGAGCGATACAGCAACCGTTTTAAACTTCGAAACCACCGCGCCTGCCGGAAATTGGATACGCATTCCCAAAAACACCTATATACAGGTTAATGGTGCAAAGGAAAAATTGTTTATCAAAACAACAAAAGGTATTCCCTTTAACAAACAGTATATCATGCCTGCCAGCGGAAAAACAAGCTACGAACTTATTTTCCCGAAAATAGCTTCTACAACCAGCATTATTGATTACGGCGAAGACAGCAGCGATGGCTGGAAAATTTACGACATTGAACTCATAAAAAAGCAAACGCCCCTACCTGCTTCTTTGTACACCGAATGGTACAGCCCAAAAAACAGCGATTTAGCCATCGCTTTTTACAATAAAGCCGTAGTACTCGATCAGCAGGTTTGGGCTTACCAGGCAATTACACAAAAGGGCAACCACTACAGCCTTACCCTAAGCAACAACAAGGCTACCAAACAAATTACTGTAGAAAAACTGGCCGACAACGAGCTTAACCTAACCATAGGTAAACTTTCAATACGCTTAAGCAGTAATAAAGAAAGCTGTGCACAGATTTTAAGTAAGCAAGTTTATCAGCTTCCGCTGTTAAAAAACGACAGTGCTGTTTTTAGCGGATACATTAAAAACTATTCAGCTAAACTGAATACCAAAACCCTGATGCTGGCCATCGATAACATTATTACCGGCGAGCAGGAAAATGCCCTGGTTAATATTGAGCATAATGGCTACTTCTACCGCAAAATACCAGTGTACCACTTGCAAAGGGTCTTTTTGCGTTCCGATGTAGCCGATGAAAATGACATCTATCTGGAACCTGGCAAAACACTCTTTGTGGTATTGGGAAATGGCCCCATTAAATACACTGGCAGTGCCACACAATTGAACGAAAATCTGAGGCAATTAAACAGTATCGACCAGTATAACTACCAGCGTACACAAGAAAAGCTGGTGAATATGAAGCCCAACGATTACAAAACCTACCTGCTTGGTCTGCAAGCCATCGAACAGACTAAATTAGATTCACTTAATCAACTGGGTAAAGTTTCGGCCAAAGCTTATCAGGTGAAGAAAATGGATATTATTTTCGAATACGCAAACCGCATGATGGAATACCACTGGAATTACGAATATGCCTACAAAAATGCATTTAAACTGTCCGATACAGCAAAAGTTAAAGTAGAAGCCTACCCGCAGGCTACTATAATTTCATCAACAACAACGATTTTAACAATGAACTAAATGTAATTTCTAACGGCTACAGTACATTTATCAACCGGATTAAATTTATACCTGATTTCAGAGCCAGCACCTACACCCATAATTATAAAGACCTTACAGCGGCACTAAAAGCGAGTGGTGAACAGCTGAGTGAAAATGACATCGCTTTCGAAAAATTAATCAACCCAAATGGTTTAGGCCTCACAACCGATAGCATAAGTGAGCCAATAGCTAAAAAATGGACAGCAGATCACAATGCTTTTATCAATGAGTTTGTGAACAATGTTTTTAAAAACCGCTACTACACCGCGTTAGATTCGGCAGTGGGAATTAAGCAGGGTATTTTAATCGATTTAATGCGATCGCAGGATATTGCAAGACCAGTTGTATCTCAGCTAACTCCACTGGATGCAAAACACCTAACCTTAGCCAAACAACAGATTAGCAATCCTTTCTTAAAACAATATATCGAACTGAAAAACAATGAAACCTTAAAGCAGATTGAAATAAACAAAACTGCCGGCGGTTATTTTGTAAACGAAACACCAAAAGTTGAAGCCGATAAAATATTTGATAACATTATGGGCAAATATGCGGGTAAAGTTATCCTGGTTGATTTTTGGGCAACCTGGTGCGGCCCTTGCCTGAATGGAATAAAAGAGATAAAACCTTTAAAAGAAGAGATGAAAGATAGTAATGTGGCCTTTGTTTACATTACCAATGAAACCTCGCCGCTTGCTAATTATCAGAATATGACACCTGGCATTAAAGGCCAGCATTACAGACTCGACAACGATGCCTGGCGATACCTTGCCGACAAATTTAAAATTACCGGTATCCCACACCAGGTACTGATAAACAAAGAAGGCAAGGTGGTTAATCCACATTTAGGCTTTTTAGACAATAAAGAGATTAAGCAATTATTAGAAAAACAACTTTAAGTATTGTTTAAAATCCAATTACAAAGCTCAATAGCCTTACGGTTATTGGGCTTTTTTCTTTTATTACACTCCATAAGTACCTGTTTTAACTAAAGCAAAAGCACATTTATTAAAAAAGTTGAAGAAAACTTTGCGTAGTTAAATAGCTACACATATATTTGTAGTCAAATAGCTACATAATGAATTTAAGAAGAGATGTTTTCCAAGCCATAGCAGAACCAACCCGCAGGGCAATCCTTTTGCTGGTAGCCTCGCAGGCAATGACAGCCGGTGCCATTGCTGCAAATTTCGATACCGCCCGACCCACCGTTTCTAAACACCTGCAAATACTTACCGAATGTGAACTATTGGAGCAAAAGCAAAATGGCAGGGAAATTTTCTATTACATTAATGCAAAAAAAATGAAAGAAGTAGCCGATTTTATCGAACCTTTCCGCCAGATGTGGGATGATCGCTTTAACAAACTCGAATCAGTAATGAAAGCTTACCAAGCCAAAAAGAAAGATTAACATGGAACAGAAAACAAACATTGATGCCCAAAACGGCAAACAGGAAATACACATTACCAGAGAATTTGACCTTCCTGTTGATCTGCTTTTTAAAGCGTACGTAGAACCCGAAATTGTAGAACAATGGATGGGAACCAAAGTATTGAAACTCGAAAGCCGCAAGCATGGCAGCTACCAGTTCGAAACCACCGACCCACGAGGTAATAAACACGGCTTTAACGGTGTAATCCACGAATTTATAGCAGATCAGAAAATTACCCGAACCTTTGAAATGGAAAGCACATCCTTTGGTGCTCAATTGGAATACTTAGTGTTCGAAAAAATTAGCGACAATACCAGCAAACTAACCATGCATGTGGTATACCGTTCGGTTGAGGTGCGCGACCAGATCCTGGCTATGCCTTTTGCCCAGGGCATTAACATGGCCCACAACCGTTTACAACAAATCGTTAATCAATTAAAATAACCGATCATGACAAAGAGAAACAAAATTATTTATTGGATTGCCACCGTTTGGCTGGCGTTGGGAATGACCGCAACCGGAATAGTACAGTTATTGAAAATGAAGGAAGAAACCGTTATGATGGCACACCTGGGCTATCCGATCTATTTCCTTACCATTTTAGGGATCTGGAAAATTTTAGGTGTAATAGCCATTTTGATACCTAAATTTCCTTTGCTAAAAGAATGGGCTTATGCAGGCTTCTTCTTTTCAATGTCGGGGGCGGTTTTTTCTCACCTGGCTATCGGCGATGGAGCAAAAGAACTTTTTGGCCCAATATTACTAATTGTGCTTACGGGCATATCGTGGTATTTCAGACCTGCAGACAGAAAAATTATTTTTGCTAATTTTAATCAATAAGCCGAATACTGAAGATTCCTTTTTATTAACAACAATCTAAACAGAATAGCATGAATCCAAAAGTTGATTTTTATTTTAACAAAGCTAAAAACTGGCAAACAGCTACAGAACAACTGAGAACCATTGCATTGGATTGTGGCCTTACTGAGGAACTGAAATGGGGATGCCCCTGCTACACTTATCAGCAAAACAACATCGTTTTAATACACGATTTTAAAGAATATTGTGCCTTTCTATTTTTTAAAGGGGTTTTATTGAAGGATCCGAATGGCATTTTGGTTCAGCAAACCGAAAATGTACAATCGGCGCGACAAATCCGTTTTACTAATGTGATCGATATTGTTGAAATGGCTGCTACACTAAAAAGCTACATTTATGAAGCCATTGAAGTAGAGAAAGCGGGACTTAAGGTCGCATTAAAAAAAACCGGGGACTTTGCCATACCTGCCGAGTTTCAGCACAAATTAGACAGCATACCCGACTTAAAAGCCGCCTTCGAAGCCTTAACACCTGGTCGCCAGCGAGGCTATCTTTTCTACTTTTCTCAAGCTAAACAAGCCAAAACCCGGGAAGCCAGGGTAGAAAAATATATGCCCCAAATTATGAATGGAAAAGGCCTCGACAATTAAACATTTAACAATTACTGCCACATGAAAAACAAAACACTACTACCCGAGCAACGCGAAGAATTACTGAACATTTTACAAACACGTTTCGAGAAAAACATGAGCCGCCACAAGAATATTCAATGGAGTGAAGTAAAAGTAAAACTCGAAACCAGTGAAGCAAAATTATGGATACTCGACGATATGGAAAACACCGGTGGTGAGCCTGATGTAGCTGGCTATGATGAAAAAACAGGTGAATACATTTTTTATGATTGTGCCGCTGAAAGCCCGAAAGGTCGCCGGAGCATTTGTTACGATGGTGAAGCACTCGAATCGCGCAAAGAACATAAACCAGCCGACAGTGCGGTAAACATGGCTAAAACCATGGGCATTACGCTTTTAACCGAAACCGAATACCGGGCTTTACAGCAATTGGGCAAATTCGATACTAAAACCTCAAGCTGGGTACAAACACCTGCCGATATCAGAAAATTAGGCGGGGCCTTGTTCTGTGATTACCGTTACAACACTGTTTTTGTATACCATAACGGTGCAGAATCTTATTATGCAGCCCGTGGTTTTCGTGGTTCATTAAGGGTTTAGAAATATAGGCCGTTTTATCTCCCTAAGCCTGTCGAAAGACACTATCAAGCAATTTTAAAGTGTTTCGACAGGCTACTACATGTTATCATGTTAACACCGTAAACGCTCAGGGCCTCAGCCCCCAACCAGTTCAATTTCTCTTTTCATTTTGATGGCAAACCTGAATTGCTTACTTTCTTGTTTAGCAAGCCATCAAACTATGGCCATTAAATGCTACCATAATGAGAAACGTAATTTCACCTCCAGCGCCTTAGTTAAAATTTATTGCCATCTGATGCTTGTGCTTAGGCCTTTGTATCAATCTCTGCAATGAACCTATTTTCAATCTATTTACCGGATACGGAATCATATCGGGCTGAATAAGCTACGGTTAAAATCCGTTAATAATCATGAGCCTGTTACAGGCTTTAACCATTATAAATTTCTACCTATTGCGCCAGGTAGATTACTTTTCTTAACAAAATGAAAAAAGCATATATACAACTTCACCTGGCATTGGTACTTGCCGGTTTTACAGGCATATTTGGCCGTTTAATAACTTTAAACGAGGGTTTAATCAGCTGGTACAGAACATTTATATCAGCAGTCTTTATCCTCGTTGTCTTAACAGTTAGCGGTAAGTTTCAAAAAATAACTTTATCCGAAAAAGTTAAAATAGGAGCTGCCGGAGCTATCCTTGGCTTCCACTGGTTATTCTTTTACGGCAGTATTAAATACTCAAACATATCGGTTGGCGTGGTGTGTTTTGCACTCACCGGTTTTTTCAATGCCCTGTTCGAACCTGCACTCAACAAAAAGAAACTTTCCATACAAGAACTAATGTTAAGCGGCCTTACGCTTTGTGGCATTGCTTTAATATTTGGGATGGATATCAGTTTTAGGAGGCATCATATTGGGCATTATATCGTCAATATTTTCGGCACTGTATACCGTTTATAACGAACGATTGTCATGCAATTACCGGGGAGAAACCATTATGCTGTACCAAATGATCGGTGGCGTTTTGGCTTTAACACTCATTATGCCTGCATTTTTGTACTTTACACCAACTACCACGCTACTGCCTTCGCTACAGGATTTTGGCTGGCTTTTGGTTCTGGCAATACTGTGTACAGTGGTTATGTATCTGCTAATTATCAACGCCCTAAAGCATATTTCTTCGTTTACGGTAAGCTTAACCTTTAACCTCGAACCGCTTTACACCATCTTACTGGCCATTGTTATTTACAAAGAAAACAAGGTACTGTCTGCCAGTTTTTACATCGGCCTGTTTTTAATCCTAACTTCGCTAGCCTTACAAATGTGCCGTGTTTGGTATAAGAATAAAAGGAGCGAGTTAACAACAGCAAGCCATTGAGTTAAGTAAATTGGTTATTTAATGAGGCTGTATCTTAATCTTAGCCTGATTCTACATGGTTGTCACGTTGAGCCTGTCGAAATGCTCCAGGCAGTATTTAGGATAGACTTCGACAAGCTACCATTGACAAAAGCCCATAGAAGTCTCGTCATTGCGAGGAACGAAGCAATCTTAATGCATTCGCTAAATAGCGATCGTTGCAAGATTGCTTCGTCGGCTGAAAAAGCCTTCTCGCAATGACGAAATTTCGCAACAAAACTAAAATACCTTAAATAAATACTAAATCTGGCTCATCCAGATATTGATATCGATAGTTGAAGGAATATCCAGTTTTTTCCTGATCCGGTATTTACGGCTTTCTACCGATCGCACCGAGGTTTTAGTATAACGGGCAATTTCTTTTGTTTCGAAATTTAGTCGCAGCAAAACGCAGAATTCTATTTCAGCTGCAACCAATGTAGGTGCTTTTTCGAGTAGTTTTTTGCTAAAACTGGTATCGAACTCGTTAAACTTAACCAAAAAGGCGGGGTTATTTTCAACTGCAAGCTGTACAATTTCCTTTAATTCCTCCATTTTTACCGGCGAACGGTCCTGCTCATTCAACTCGATCTTTTTAACCAGCTCATCAATTTTTTGCTGCGCTTTATTTACCTCCTCTTCATTTTCCGCGCGCAATAACAATTCAGCCTTGTTTAGCCTGATGATAAAAACAATCAAAAGGATTGCAAAAGCCACAATAATGACAAGCGATGCCAGATAAAACTTGTTTAAAAGTGCCGTTGTTTCCTGATAATTTTTAAGTGCAAGCACTTTAAATTCATCAATCATCTGGTAATTGATGTCTTTTACATTATTTATAATATTCTCTAACTCATTACTGATGTGGCTGTTGAGTACAATCAGCTCATTCTGCATACCCAGCAGTTTTTCATTTTCGCGTTGCAGGAGCTTAAGTTTATTTAAATAAGCTTTGCGGTCGTTGATGGTACTTTCTTTTTCCTTACTTACAGTAGCGGTTTGCGTACTTTCTTTCTTGGTAATTTCGACAGTAGATACCTCGCTTTTATTGGCTATCGCATCTTTTAAGCGTTTAAAGAAACCTTTTTTGGCTACAGGTTTAGCCTTCTGAACGGTATCAATTTTTACCTTTACATTCCTGTCGAACTTGTGCTCGGTTACACTTGCTCCCTGTGCATTCTGCGTAGTTTCCCTGTTATAATCGGCATAAATAGTTAATAACGAATCGAAACTGTGCTTTAACGAATAAAGCTGATCGGATAAAGCCGACTTCTTATTGTACCAGAATTTAACTTTCTTGATTTGCAATGCAGTAAGCTGAGAAGTATCGGCCTGTGCTTTCAGCAAGGTATCGATCATCAAGAATACCTTCGATATTTTGGTGTTGTAAGCGGTATATTTTTTACTGCCTGCATTGAGCATCGATTCCTGAAAATCGCCCTCTGCATGATGGATAAGCAACAAAATTTGTTCTGGCTCTGACTGGCTGTGCTCTATATTGGTGGCCAGCTTAGAAACACTACGCAGTTTACCCGTTATGGTATTGAGCGCAAAAAAAGCAGCCCCGGCAGAAATAATGGTGAGGATCAAAAATATGAATAATATTTTCTTTGAGATGGTCCAGGTGTAAGTAAAATTCATGGAGGGAAGGGATAGTTAATTCGGGATAAACGTTTTTGCATCGCACAAGCGAACCACAAAGAGAACATTTTTCTAAAAATTAACGCCTACTCATTTCTACTCAACCAATTTTAAGTAGTTCGGTTTTCAATTAATTTACTGAGTATAAGCAATAAATGCCTTATACTGAATACGTTTTTTTGTGACTCATATGAAGCTAGGCAATTTAAATTAAATATAAAAGAGCCAGCAAAATAAATTTCATCCTATTATTTCATCCACAAAAAACCTGATGCTACCTATATCAAATGGCTTTTACGGATGCTTTCCCTTAACAAAATAAACTCATAACTATCCTGCGGAACCGTGCGCCTTAAGCCCTTCAGCTTTTCAGGTATAAACCTTAACCTGATTTTATTGTAGATCGCCTGGCAAACACTTACATGCACGGCTATTTCGGTAAGCATGCGTTCATATTGACGATAGGCTTCATTCAGATCCTGTCTAAATGCCTTTACCTCGTCACATTCTTCAGGGCTGGCGCCTAATAAACGGTCGAGCTCTTCCAGCTGATCAAGCAAACCGATCAGATTTGCAACAGTACGCTTATTTATTCCTTTTAAACTCATAAATCATCTCTGCATTACAATGCGCTATTAAAGTCAGGCAGTTAACAGGCTGTGGTTTTTACCTAACCGGGATACAAAAAACGCAATGGTAGCCGACAGCAGACAGGCCAGTGCAGTTACAATAAAAATATTATTGCTATCTCCGGTAGCATCTATCACATATCCCAAAAACGGTTCGCCTATGGCTGCAAAAAGGTAACCACACATGTTCATAATACCTACACCTGTACCCGTTAGCTTACTGCCCAGCATATCGGGACTTAGTGGCCAGAAACAGGCTTGTGGCCCATAAACAAAGAAACCTGTTAACAACATCAGTATGCCACTGAGCACAAGCTCTTGCGAGGGGACAAAGAAAATGAGCAGCGATAACACTGCGCTAACTGCCATGCCCACTACAATTGCCTTTAGCCGGTTTCCTTTAAAAAGTGTATCAGACAAGACCCCAAAGCACAGGGCACCGATCCCCATACCAATCGGGAGTAAAAACGTTACCCAGATATTACCAGGGTTATCTTTCCAGTTTTTACCCAGAAAATGTACCGGCACCCAAAAAATAAGTCCGTAACGGGCCATACTCTCAAAGCCAAAAGCCAGCGAGGTAAACAGAAACTTTTTGTTCCTGAAGGCTTCTTTATAGCGGTCGAGCCAATCAGCTTGTTGTGCATCTCGTGCCAGTTTACCTTCGTCTGTTTTAGTTTCGGGCTTATCTTTGGCTACAATCAGAAAGATGGTGGCAGAAACCAGTAACAAAAGTACCGGCAACCTGAAAAGCATGCGCCACTCAATACCTTGTTGCAGCAGAATGATAGAGATTAAATAGGTTACCGCCGAAGATAACCCAGCAGCCATGGTGTAAAAACCAAAGGCTTTCCCCCGCTCATGCTCATCCCACCAGTTGTTAATTAATTTTGCACCGGGAGCCCAGGCCATCGATTGAAAAAAGCCGTTAAGCCCCCATAATACCATAATTACTGCTGCAGTATTCGAAAAACTGATGGCTATATTGGTTATGATAGAGAGATATGCTCCTGCTACTACCATCAGTTTCGGACTTAGCCTATCGGCAAGGTTACCATTAATAAACTGCCCTATTGCATACCCGATAAGCATACAAAAGCTAATCCAGCCGATTGTACTGTAGGGTATATTTAACGAAGCAACCATTCCTTTTACGGCCCAGCCAAAGTTATGCCTGCCTGTATAAAAGAAGAGGTAACACAACATGGTTACCAATAACATCTTCCACTTCTGTCCTATCGCTGTATCTTTATTCATTATCTGATTACTGAGCTATATTAATACCAACACGGATAGGTTTATCGGTTACCGCAAAATTAAAAGCAGTTGCCGCATCTGCCAATGCAAACTCAGCCGAAACCAGCGCTTCGAAAGGAAATTTGGAATAATTGTTTTCTATAAACTTTACGGCCTGTACAAAATCGTCGTAATTGTAATTGTGAAGCCCTTTAATGGTATTTAGCTTTCTTACCACCTGTTCGGCATTAACCGCTACGCTACGGGTTTTAAATACTGCACCAATCCAAACAGCGGTTCCACCAATAGTTAGTGCATTAAGTCCCATTTCCATGGCATCGGGTGAGCCACTCATATCAAAAGCCACATCAATATCTGCAGGAAGCGCAGGGTTTTGATTGAGCAAATGCTGTACATTGGCTCCAAATGCCTCAGCCAGCTTTAAGCGTTCTTCATTTAAATCTGCCACATGAATTTCCTTGGCTCCATCGGCACTGCACATAGCGGCACATACCAACCCCAGTAAGCCTACTCCCGAAATTAAAACCTTTTTTCCATCGAGGCTCCCCGAAAGGCGAACCGCACCGGCAACTGTAGCTACTGCACAATTAATGGTGGCAGCAACTTTAAGTGGAATTTCTTTGCTAATCTTCAGTACAGTAGTGCCGTTTTTTAATACGCAGTGCGTAGAAAGACCTCCATGAAGTGCATCGGTAGCTGTAACCTGGGCATGACCGTATTTAAATAAACCTTCGGCTTTTTGTGGCATACCCGCTTTGGCCTTGTCCGATGTAGCATCTGAAGCAAATATGCTCCAGGTTACCCTATCGCCAATTTCAAGTGCCCTGCCTGAATAATCTTTCCTGTTGTGATCGGGATGAAACCCGGCAATTTCTCCAACAATTTCATGGCCTAAAACCGTCGGAACAGCTTCATGCCGTAACCCACAATAAGTATGGAGATCGCTTCCACAAATGGTAGTATATTTGTTCCTGATCAGAATTTCGCCAGGTTTTAGCTCCGGAATATCTGTTTTAATTTCTTCCAGCGCCTTGCCAGCTCCGTTGAAAACAATAAGTGTTGCTTTTTTCATAACTATTTTTGGTTGATGAGCCAATAAACATTGCTAATTTAAATCCTGCAGTTTCGACTACATCCCACCTGATAATTTCATATTATTTGAGTGAGCGATTAATTGTAAATGCAATAATGGCAATTTAATGTTTAGCAAAAGTAAACAAATGATAACATAAATGTTAATATTTACTAAACATTTGTTTAGTATTACTAACGTACTTATATTTGTACCGTAATAGTAACGTTTATCACCAAGTTTACTAATTCTATATTATTAACTCTATTCAACAATAGCAAATGCACCAACAAATTAAAATGGTCGTATTCGACATGGCCGGCACCACAGTAAACGAAGATAACCTGGTTTATAAAACCCTGATGAATGCCATTAACGCTGCTGGTTTTTCTTACAACCTGGATCAGGTATTGGCTGTAGCTGCCGGAAAGGAGAAGAAAGAGGCTATCAGATCGGTACTTAAAACCTACGGAGGTGACTTTGACGAAGCGGTAGTGACCGATATTTACGGAAAATTTATTAACCAATTGCAACAAGCTTACGAAGTTGAGGCAATTTTACCGCAGCCGGGTGCCACTGATATTTTTGAGAAACTAAGAGACAGGAATATCGTTACTGTACTGAATACAGGTTACGACAGGCCTACCGCCGAAGCCATATTAAAAAAGCTTGGCTGGGTAGCAGGCAAAGATTTTGATGCACTAATTACAGCGTCAGAAGTTAGCCAGAACAGGCCTCAACCAGATATGATTTTACTGGCGATGAAACAATATGAAATTGCCGACGGAAGTGCGGTAATGAAAGTTGGCGATTCGAGCATTGACATAGAAGAAGGCCAAAATGCAGGTTGTAGCCTCAGCATTGGTATTACTACGGGTGCACATACCAGAGAACAGTTGCAAAATGCCAATCCAAATGCTGTAATTGATCATTTGATGCAAATACTGGAAATTATTCCAAACTAACTCAGCTTAATTAACACACTCCATAGCGTTCATTGGTATACAGCTAACCCTTGCTGTGTATTGATGAACGCTTTTGTTTTTTCACCTATTTTTCTTCAAAAAAATCAGCTTTTTGCCATTCTCTAATCTCGTTTTAATACTAGTATAACATTTGTGTCAGGCTTTTAAAAAAGTGTCATATTTCAGTTTCTAAATGGTTTCAGATACCTTACCGATCCTATATTTGCGATCAGATGATGAGGTTATTAAGAAAAAATTTATTGAAAAGGTTTTTTGGCATTATGGTATTGGTCCTGTTTGCCACTAAATTCTTTACCAGTGCCATAACCATATTGTTATCTACCGATTATGCCTACGCCATTGAAAAAAGCAGTGAAGAAAATAAGGCTAAAGAAGAAGAATCTTTCGAAAAAATAAAGAAGAAACTGATGCTTTACGAATCATTGGATCTAGCCTACTTAAACCCAGCACCTGCCGATTGCCCAGCGCTTAATCAATATCTGTACGGCCCACGCCTATGCACCTCGCCGGCCAAAAATGTACCTACACCGCCTCCCGACTTAACTGCTTAACATTTGAAATAAGCTGTTATTTCAAGAGTGATTTCCTGTAAAAATCTAGTTCAAGTTTATCCCAGGCCAATTGCTGTTGCCCTGCAACTGGTTTTGTGCCTGATTTAAAAAATTAAAAAATGAAAAATCATACTGTTGCCGGCGCACCGTCGCCCTGGCAAAGATTGGTACGTATGCTCCATTTAGAGCGTAAAACCATCAATTACATTTATATCTATGCCATACTCATTGGCTTAATCGGCCTATCGCTTCCACTCGGCACCAGTGCAGTTTTCAACCTGCTATCCAACGGGGCAATGTACAGCTCTACCTACATTCTTATTGCAGTAATTCTGGTAGGCATTGTGGTGGGCGGCCTGCTGCTTATTGGCCAATTAACCCTGGTTGAGTTTCTGGAGCAAAAGATTTTCACCAAGGCAGCATTGGAGTTTGCTTTCCGTTTGCCAAGAATTAAAAAGAAAGCACTCGAAGGTGAGAATCCTACCGAGCTTGTTAACCGCTTTTTCGATATTCTCACCATTCAGAAAGGCCTTACCAAACTCCTGGTTGATATTGTTGCCGCAGCAGTGCTGATATTTTTCAGCGTAATACTGCTTTCTTTTTACCATCCCGTTTTTATGGCTTTTGGCACCTTTGCACTTATTGTTATCGCACTGATTCTGGTGCTGTATTATCGCCAGGGCGTACGCACCAGTATTGAAGAATCAGGGTACAAATACGAGGTTGTTGGTTATCTGGAAGATATTGCCTCCGATCTGGATACCTACCGCAGCAGCCCGGCAAAGCGTAAGGAAATTATCGAACGAACGGATAAGATTACAGCAAACTATATCCAGGCCCGTAACGACCACTTCGGCATATTGAAAAAGTTTTTTGTTAGTGCTGTGGCCATGCGTACCGTACTGATGGGTGCCCTATTGCTTTTAGGTTCTTATTTCGTTGTAGAACGACAGATGACTTTTGGCCAGTTCGTAGCCGCCGAGGTAATTATTGTGCAGATTAGTTACGCCATCGAAAAACTAATGACCAATTTAAACACCGTGTTTGACATGATAACGGGTAGTGAGAAACTTGCGGTAGTAACCGACCTGGAGTTGGAGGAAGGAGATTACAACCATGGGTAAGATGAGTAATAACCTGGCGCAGCTCCAGAACTGGGAAACACTTTCGGTACATGCCAACAGCAAAATTATAGATGCAAGAGGAACCAAACGGTTGGGCAGGATACTGCTCTTTATAATTGCTTTTTTTGTGCTCCTCCTTTTTCTCCCCTACCGTCAAACCATCCCAGGAAGAGGTACCGTTACAGCACTTCGGCCGGAAGACAGGCCTCAAACAGTCCAAAACCAGATTGGTGGCCGTATAGAACATTGGGCAGTACGCGAAGGACAAGAAGTACAAAAAGGTGATACGATTCTGGTGATTTCAGAAACCAGCCAATCTTATTTCGATCCCGAATTACCGGCAAGGCTGAACGAACAGCTCGATGCCAAGCGGGGAAGTGAAACTGCCGCCGGACAAAAGATTGATGCCACAAAAGCACAAATGAAAGCCCTGAGCGATGGCTTACACTTTCAGATGAAAGCTGCCGAAAACAAGGTACTGCAAGCCAGAAACTATGTTAGCATTGACAGTGCAGATTTACTGGCGGTTCAAAAGTTTTACGAAACCACAAAAGTGCGTTTAGAGCGCTATGAAACCGGTTATAAAAACGGGCTTTTCTCGCTTACGGATATCGAAACACGCCGGCTTAAACTACAGGAAGACAATGCCAAGGTAATTAGCCAGCGAAATAAGCTGAACAATTCGGCACAGAACTTATTAAATGCTTCTATTGAGCTCGATAACATCAGGGCGAAATACCAGGAATCGCTATCAAAAGCACAATCAGACATGAGCACGGCCATATCGAGTAAGGCCAGTGCACAGGGCGATATTGCCAAATTGCGCAACGATATTTCAAATGTAAGTATCAGGCGCGGACTTTATGTTGTGCGTGCACCCCAAAGCGGGTTTATTGTTAAAACCTTAAAAGCCGGTATTGGCGAGAATATTAAGGAAGGAGAATCGGTAGCTACTTTACAGCCAAAATCGCCAATGGTAGCTGCAGAATTATATGTAAGCGCCATGGATGTGCCACTGATATTAGATACCAGCGATGTACGCCTGCAATTTGAAGGCTGGCCATCAGTTCAATTCTCGGGATGGCCATCGGTAGCCGTGGGTACTTTTGCGGGCAAGGTTTTTTCTATCGACCGCATGAGCAGCACGGGTGGAAAATATCGTTTGCTGATAAGTCAAACCTATCCGGTGCCATCAAAAGATGAGCCCTGGCCCCCTCAGCTAAGGCAAGGTTCGGGTGTTTATGGTCGCATTATTTTGCGTTCTGTACCGCTTTGGTACGAAATATGGCGCCAGCTTAATGGTTTCCCTCCTAGCCTGGAGAAAGAACCTACAGGCCTTGCTAAGGATAAAAAATAGATTGGGAGGCAATGAAATGAACATAGTTTTGAAAAAAATATCAGGCATATTTCTCATCATCCTATTATCAGTCGGGGCAGTTTCAGCACAAAAAACAGACAGACCAACGGTAGCGAAAAATGCAGATAGCACCAAATTTTTTGCTTTGGAAGACCTGCAGCTAATGGTTTTCAGGTTTCACCCTATCATTAAACAGGCTGCATTATTGAGCGAATCGGCCCGGGCAAAGGTATTACAATCCCTCGGTTATTTCGATCCTGAATTAAAGGCAGGCTTTAGCCGGAAATTATTTGGCAATACCGAATATTACAACAAATGGAATAATGAGCTTAAAATTCCACTTTGGCTTGCCGGTGCCGATTTAAAAGTTGGTTACGACCGCAACGTGGGCGCTTATGTGAATCCTGAAAGCCGCACCAACGGACAAGGTTTATCGGCTATAGGATTGAGTATCCCCCTGGGGCAAGGTTTAATTATTGATGCCCGAAGAAGTACACTGCGGCAGTCAAAAATAATGGTGCAATATGCAGAGGCCGACCAGCTAAAACAGATTAACGGCATTTGGTATAACATTGTTAAAGATTACTGGAACTGGTATTATACCTATAAACAGCTTGAACTGGTTAACGAAGGACTGGATTTGGCCCAACGTAGGTTTAAAGCCCTGAGTGCACAAACATTGATGGGCGATAAACCGGCTATCGATTCTGTTGAAGCTTATATTACGGTACAGGAGCGGGTGATCCAGAAAGAAAAAACAGCTATTGAATTGCAAAATGCCAGGCTGGTACTTTCTAACCACTTATGGAACGAAGCCGGTAATCCTCTGGAACTGCCGGCCGAAGCTGTACCACAAAATATGGTTAATAAAATGGATCGGCCCAACCCACAGCTGCTGGATACACTTTTGGGGCAGGCTACAAACCAACATCCCGAAATTTTAAAACTGCGCAGCAAGGGCGAGCAGCTGGCTGTAGAAAGAAGTTACCGCCAGGAAATGCTAAAGCCTAAACTGAATGTTATTGGTAACCTGATCTCCAGCCGAACTGGTTTTAACAGCAATATACCGGGATATTATGATTTCAACTGGAGCAATTATAAATTCGGCGTTGAGCTTGCTTTCCCGCTTTTTCTAAGATCAGAGCGAGGCAAATTAAGAGAGGTAAAAATTAAACAGCAAGAGCTGAATTATGATCTTCAGCAATTGGGAAGAGAAATCAGAAACCAGGTAATGACATCCTACAACGATTTGTCGGCTTATTCTGCGCAGCTTGCGGTACAGTTAAAAAGCATCGAAAACCAGCAATTGCTTGTAAACGGCGAAAACCAAAAGTTTATTTTGGGAGAAAGCACACTTTTTTTAATTAACAGTAGAGAAACCAAGCTTATAGAGATGAAGATTAAGCAGGAAAGTATGGTTGCTGGCTACCAGAAAGCACTGGCAGAATTATATTATAAGGCAGGTACCCGGGCCATGCTAAATTAGCAAAGGCTGTAATGATGCAGGCTGTAAAGGTTATACCCTATACAGCCTGCAATATTTAAATTAATTTTGTTCTATTTCTTTAAGGCTATCCATTTTCTTGTAAGCCAGGAATCCTTTAATATCTTCGAAATGCTCGCGCACGCGTTTATTGCCGAACTCAAATACTTTTTGTACCAATCCATCTAAGAAATCACGATCGTGTGATACCAGAATCAAGGTTCCGTCGAAATCCTTTAGCGCATCTTTAATAATATCCTTGGTTTTCATGTCCAAATGGTTGGTTGGCTCATCCAGGATTAACACATTCACCGGCTCTAACAACAGCTTAATCATCGCTAAACGTGTTTTTTCACCTCCCGATAGCACTTTAACCTTTTTGGTTGTATCATCGCCACTAAACATAAATGCACCTAAAAGGTCTTTAATTTTAATGGAGCCATCTGTTAGCGGAATCTGATCAATGGTTTCGAATACCGTTAAATTTTCGTCTAACAAAGCGGCCTGGTTTTGGGCAAAATAACCAATCTTGGCATTGTGACCTACTTTTAAACTGCCTTCAAAATCAATTTCGTTCATGATGGCTTTGATCATGGTCGACTTACCTTCACCGTTTTTACCAACGAAAGCGATCTTTTCTCCTCTTTCAATTACCATCGATGCTTTTTGGAACACCACATGATCGCCATAAGTTTTGGTTAACTCCTCTACCATTACCGGGTATTGCCCTGAACGTGGAGAGGGGGGAAATTTCAAGCGCAGTGCTGATGTATCCACCTCATCAATCTCAATAACTTCCAGCTTCTCAAGCATTTTTACGCGCGATTGTACTTGTAAGGTTTTAGAATAAGTTCCCCTGAACCGGTCGATAAATTCCTGGTTATCGGCAATAAAACGTTGTTGTTCCTCATAAGCTTTCAACTGGTGTATGCGGCGGTCGGCACGCAATTGCAGGTAATGAGTGTATTTAGCTTTGTAATCGTATATCCGCCCCATGGTTACTTCTATGGTACGGTTGGTAATGTTATCCACAAAGGCACGATCGTGCGAGATCACCATCACTGCTTTTGCCGAGTTGATTAAAAAATCTTCCAGCCACTGTATACTTTCAATATCCATGTGGTTCGTAGGTTCATCCAATAAAATCAGATCGGGTTTCTTTAACAGAATTTTAGCCAGTTCAATACGCATGCGCCATCCGCCTGAAAACTCAGAAGTTTGGCGGGTAAAATCTTTACGCTCAAAACCCAAACCTTTTAACACTTTCTCTACCTCTGCATCGTAATTCGTTTCTTCGATCGAATAAAACTTCTCGCTCAACTCCGATACGCGTTCAATCAGCTTCATGTAGTCGTCGGTTTCGTAATCGGTACGAATGGTCAGTTGCTCATTCAGCTCATCAAGCTCTTTTTGCATCTGGGTAACCTCTTCAAAAGCCTTCATGGTTTCTTCAAAAACGGTAACCTTATCCTGGGTTAGCAAATGCTGTGGCAAATAAGCAATCACAGCTTCTTTCGGACCAGTTACACTACCTGTAGTGGGTTTGGCTACATCGGCAATAATCTTTAAAATTGTCGACTTACCTGCACCATTTTTACCCATCAGGGCAATCTTATCGTTCTCGTTTATCGAAAAGGTTACATCACTAAACAAAGTGGTTCCGCCAAATGAAACGGAGATATTATTTACATTAATCACAGTATGAAAATATTGAATTGCCGCAAAGATAAGGGAAAGGGACGGGATTATAACGAGAGAAATATCGCTGAAATACCTTTTTCTATCTCTAAACCCAATCGTTTGAACTAAAAGCCTCGACGATCTACCTCAGCAGTATCTTTTTCTACCTCTGAACCCAATCGTTGACGTAAAAAGCTTCGACGATCTACCTCAGCAGTACCTTTTTCTACCTCCGGACCCAATCGTTGATGTAAAAAGCCCCGACGATCTACCTTAGCAGTACCTTTTTCTACCTCCGGACACTAAATTAGTCTCCGAAGGTACTTTTAAATGGCATTGGAGGGCCTTTCACTTATTTTCATCCAGTTCGCTAATTTGTAATTTCACTACTTAGCCAGGTCATATCGAGGTTCAGGATCATAATATTTTAATTTTCTCCTTAAGATATTGCATTTTGACGCACCTGCAGCAAACTCAAAAGTGATTTTTATTTGTCATTTTGCAACCTTCAACTTCAAATCTGCATCTTAGTAAAAAACCTATCCATGAAATATCCGCTTCTGCTTTTAATTTGTTTATTAACGTTTAATGTAAACGCACAAAAAATCACCACTCAGGATAGTATAAAAGTATTTTACGACGAACTTTTTTCTGCATTAAAAATTGGATACCTGCATAAGAAAGCAGTTAACTGGCCGCTTGTTGAATCAGAAACTAAACAAAATTTAGCGCAATACCGCAGTTTTAAAAACTCGCTGGATGAGATAAAACCCCTGTTTAACAAAATAAAAGCAACGCACTGCCTTGTTTACTATAAACAGGATAAATACTCGGCAACAAGAAAAACGATATCAAAAGATGACTACAGTGAGCAGTGGAAAAAGAAATATGATACCAAACCAGGCTTTGAAGTCAAAATGCTCAACGGAAAGTATGGTTACATTTTGATGCCGGGCATGGTATTTTTTGATACCAGTCCGAAAAATATACATCAAATAGCCCAGCCCTTATACGATCAAATCGCGCAAATTAAAACCCAAAATAAACCCGAAGGCTGGATTATTGATCTACGGTTTAACACCGGAGGTAATTCATGGCCGATGTTGCTCGCCTTATATGATTTTTTGGGAGACCATGATATTGGAGGTTCGCTTAATGTTAACAAAAAACAGGATCGTAAAATTAAGCTAAGTAAAGGGAGGTATACCGACAATGCTAAATCAATTTCCTACATTACCCCTACCGGAGCATTGCTGGATAAAACAAAGGTTGCCATAATTACCGGTGTATTAACCGGAAGCTCGGGGGAAGTAACTGCATTGGCATTTAAAGGCCGCGCCAATACTACATTCATTGGAGAAAGTACAGCAGGTTTTACTACAGGAAATATTTCCTGGCCTTTACCTTTTGATATTACCATGGCGCTCACCAGCTCATACGACAGCGATAGAAATGGTAATTATTACGAACAGATTATTCCGGATATAGCCGTTTCGAAACAAGATAACTTTGACGACCTCCTTTTAGACAAAAACATTCAGGAGGCCATCAAATTTATAATGCCTGTTTAGAAGCCGGATTATTGGCTATTTCAAATTCCGCTCTTTTAAAATACTTTTTAATTCTTCGCTTTTATATTTCGGTTGATTAACCAGCTTATAAATAAAAAACAAAGGAATTATGGTAAGGAAACCCCAGGTGTTTTTTATTACGCTGTAAAATATAACGCCTACGAGAAACCCGATCAAGAAACCATTCATGATGGCAGCTGATTTCATTTTTTTTGCTTCCTGCAGCAATTCTTCGTCTGTTAGTTCGGTAAGTGCTTTTTGTTCCATGCTTAATATTTTGGTGTTTACGTTATTCAGTTGGTTATATCATTAGCCAAAACTTATTTTGAGCCGGCCTTTATTTTAGCAAGATCCATTGCCTTTTTCATATCTGCTATACCATAGCCAAAAGGTAATTCCGGCTGACTAGCGCGATCTGCAGACTTCCGAATAATTTCCATCAAATCTTTATTGCTCAATGTAGGGTAGGCTTCCCATAAACAGGCTATCAAACCACACATAATCGGACTAGCATAAGAGGTACCACTTCTATTCTCAGCCTCTCCGCTGGTATTAATTACACTGGCACTTCCTCCCAGTGCCATAACATCAGGCTTAATTCGCCCGTCAGCGGTCATTCCCCAGGAGGTAAAATAACTTGCTGTACCGTTGCTGTATATCGAACCCAGTGTTAATACATTAGGCGAATCTGCTGGCGTGCCTACCCATTTTTGCTCATTGCCTGCGCAATTAACAATAAATATCCCCTTGCTAAAGGCCATATTAGCAGCCCTCGTAGCCATTGCCGTTTTACCATTCATATCGCTTGAAGAATATTTTTTGGTGAGATAAGAATATCCGTCAGTATAGGATAAAGAAGAGTTAACCAGGTCTACCCCTACACTATCGGCAAATTCTATGGCGCTTGTCCAATAATCCTCTTCAACCGGGTATTCATTTGCACTATCCTCGGTTCTAAGCAACCAATAATTTGCTTCCGGGGCAGTACCTACATATTTTCCAGGTTTGTTTGTAGCCATACAAGAGGTTACCCAAACGCCATGTGTATCTATACTGTACGGATCATCATTTTCATAAACAAAAGATTTTGCGCCTTTGATGTGAATATTGTTAAAAGCCTGATTATGCTTTAACCCAATGAAACCGGCGTCGATTACAGCAATATCAATACCTGCCCCATTAAAACCTTGCTGGTGCAAATTTTCTCCTTTTACCGTAGTAATGTTTAATGCAGCCGCTCCATAATCGATTGTAGTACCTAAAGTGCCCGGGTTTCCAGGTTGTGGACTATCAACATATTTCGGGGAAACCGATTGTTGTTTTCTTTTACCTACATACACTAAAACCACTTCTTTTACAAAAGGTAGGTCTTTGTATTTATCAATTAAAAACTGATCCTGAACATTTACGCAAACCGTATTTAACCATTTACTTTTGGTCACAATTTCGCCACCAACAGCCTGTATAACTTTAAGATATTCGGTAGATATGGGTAAGTCGCTTTCATCAATCGCAATGTTTCGCTTCCGACGCCTCTCAATAGCTTTTCGGGAGAGAAAAGCTTCCGGATTACTGATAGAGAAATCAGATTTCCCTTTGTCTTTCAACACCAGCCTAAACTTATAGTCATTCCCATCAGTTACGATTACTTTACACTTTGCTTCGCCTTTTCCATTAAGCAATCTGGCAAATACATAAGTAACCCCTGCACCTTTTGGCCATACAGTTCCTCCGGTAGTTACTTCGGCAATGCGTGGATTTTCTACACGCCATTCAACGGCATCTGAAGTACCTTGCGGAAAATTTTCCATAATGATAGAAAGGTTGGTACCAAAATAGCTATCGTTGGCCAAAATGGTACTATCCAGATTCATGCGGATTGAAGGAACGGGCACATTTGGTGTTTCGGGAATTTCGGTTTTCTTGCATGCGGATAGAAAAATAAAAAATGCGAAGAATCCAATCAGGAAGTATCGAGCGTATATCATAGGTAGGTGTATTTTGAAATCTATTTTCGAATAAATTTGCGCGACAAATGTAAGACTAATGGGGTAAACTCCGAAACGGTTCCAAATGATAGAACAAATTAGTTGCAAGCCGTTATAAAAAACAACAAAGCCAAAATTAAACGGCTCCCATAAAAATAATCGAATATATGAATGTAAATGCAGGGTTTTCAAATTTCAAGTTTTGAAAATTAAATTGCTTAAACAAGGTTACACCAACCATGATGGCTACAATTGTCAAAGTGAATGTAAGTACCATTTTCATTTCCATATTTAGGTTATATCTTAATCTGCCAGTTTAAATACGTTATGCATTGGGTGTAAAGTTCATTATCACGTTTTAAATATCGGTTACACTTTGGTGTAATTTTTATTTTTTGGCTGCAAACATCCAAATTGTTTACTTAAGCTATAAAATTCAGGCGCGCATCTATGCTTTTAATATCTGGCTAAAAACCTTTGTCTTTCCTTATCTTTATTATTTCATAGGCAAAGTCAGATGACCATTAAATCCACGAATGATAAAGGAGATACGGTTTATCAATAAAATGCTTAATGGCAAGGAAATTCAAGTCCAAAAACTATCAATTAATATAATTGAGAAGTACAGAGACTATAAATGGGGATTTATAGCACAGTATTGGAAAAAGAATTATCAGAATTTTGACAATGTAGGTCATTAAAATAAAAAGCCTTAGATTTCTCTAAGGCTTTTCCGTACCCAGCGCCGGAGTCGAACCGGCACGGTTTCCCACAGGTGTTTGAGACCAGCGCGTCTACCAATTCCGCCAGCTGGGCATTCTTCTTGGACGGGGTTGCAAATGTAGATAATGAAACTTAAAATGCAAAAAATATTTTAAAATAACCTGCAACTGGCTTACAGTATGCGGTTTGCATTTTCAGGCCGTTCATCTTTCAGCTTCTTATCTACAATAAAGGGGGCAAAAGGCAATAGAGAAGCTACAAAAATAAGGACTGTTTTACCAAATTTCCACTTTTGTTCCTGCCAGGCCAGCACAAGTGTTGCTGCATAAAGTACAAATAACAAACCATGTGCCCATCCGGTATATTTTACATATAATGGCATATTTGCGAAATACTTTAATGGCATCGCCACGAACAATAAAAGCAGGTACGAAATCCCCTCGGCAACGGCTACCTTACGGAAAATAGAAAGTGAACTGTTCATATATCTGATTGTTTGCTCCGAAAGTAAAACAAAGCATTTGTCTATCAAAAACTAAAAAATGATTTTACAATTTGGTGTTTTAAAGGAGAAAGATTAAAGGAGAAAGCTCAAAGACTAAAGCTGAAAGCCGGTGCAAAATGCTCATTAAGCTACTTCTCTCCCCATCATCCATTTTACATCATCCATTTTCCATCCTACCTGAAAGCCTGTACAAAATGCTTATTAAGCTAACCTCTCCCCATCATCCATTTTCCATCCTACATCTTCCATCTATTTCACCAGTCGTTCCCGAATTCTGTCAATGTATTTCTGGCGGTAAAAATTATCTTTTATGGCAGCAAATAAAACCTCTGATGCAGTTTCCGGATTTTTATCGAACTGGCTCATCAGGTCTTCTAACTCTTCTTTCAGTTCCTTTTCAACAGAACCGATATTGTTACCTACTTCAGCCAGCTTTTCGGCATCCGGTTCAAACTGCAAATCCATCAAAGCCTCGTTAATATCCATCATTTCCATTAAAAATGATTGAGGTAACTGATAGCCTTCATCCGTTTCAACAATCCCCTTTAGCTCTAAAACATACCTCAAACGTTTTTTTGCGTTACTTAAAGTTTGGTAGGCTTTATTATTGAGTGTAGATAAAGCTAAAACTTCTTCCTGCTTTTCTTCGCTCTCATTGGCATAAAAATCGGGATGGTATTGCTTGCTGAAAGCATAAAATTTTGCTTTCACTTCTTGCTGATCGGGATTAAACTGTATTGGGAGCCCATAAAATTTAAAATAATCGGGCTGTTGCTGTTGTTCGCTCATGCTGGTATTCAATTAAAAAGCCACAGATATGCCTTCCTAAGGAGCTGCACATCTGTGGCAATATTATAAATTTGGTTTTACTTACCGAATGATTTTAGAATATCATTACCAAAAGCAAACACCATTAAACAAATCAGGATCACGAAACCTACAATTTGAGCCCGCTCAAGCACTTTTTCGCTTACAGGCTTACGTTGTACCATTTCAATCAATAGGAACACTACGTGGCCTCCATCTAAGCCCGGAATAGGCAATAAATTCATAAATGCCAGTGCCATTGAAATCAACCCAGTTAAAGTCCAGAATTTAACCCAATCAAACGTACTGCCATAAACTTTGGCAATACCAATAGGGCTGCTGATGTTACGCGCGCTTAGCTTACCGGTAATCATTTTGCCAATACCCTTTGCATTATCTACAAAAGTACTCCAGGCCATATTTGCCCCTATCGGCAATGACTCAATAAAGCCAAAATCGACATGTGCAGTTTCTGGCATTTTAAAGTTAGGCCCAACACCAATGGTACCATCTTTACCAACCTTTAAATTAAATTCAATTGCTTTTCCTTTACGCAAAGCCTGAATTGAAATCTGTTTGTTTTTATTACCCGAAACTTCTTCTTTAAACTGATCGAAGAAAGTAATGGCCTTACCGTTAACTGATAAAATACTATCACCAGGTTTTATCCCTGCAGCATAGGCCGGATACACGGTTTTTCGAATTTCCTCTTGAAAAGTTTATCAAAAAAAGAAGGTTGATCCGCTTTCTCATCGGGTGCCAAAACCGTAGCCACACTGGCCATACGGTAACGTGGAGTAATAAAATTCTCTTTATCGTTTTTAGAAAGTTTGTTCAAAATCGTATCCGGAACAGATACGTATAAGGTTTGGTTACCTCTTAACACAGTCAACTGTGCACCATCAAACAACACTTTGCTCGAAATGGCATCTTCGAAACGGATTAACTTATTTCCATTGATGGCCAAAATACGGTCGCCATTTTTAAGGCCTATTTCTTTACCCAGTGTACCAACCGAGATACCATCATTCAGTTTACCATTAACAGTATAGCTTTGTCCATATTTAAAGGTAAGCATCCAGAAAATGATGATCCCTACAATTACATTCACAATAATACCACCAAGCATTACAATTAAACGTTGCCAGGCTGGTTTAGAACGGAACTCCCAGGGTTGCGCCGGTTGGGCCATTTGCTCGGTATCCATGCTTTCATCAATCATTCCGGCAATTTTCACATAACCGCCCAAAGGCAACCATCCCACACCATATTCAACATCTCCTTTTTTAAAGCTGAAAAGCTTAAAACCCCAGGCATCAAAAAACAAATAAAACTTTTCTACTTTAATACCAAATGCCCTGGCTGCCAGAAAATGCCCTAATTCGTGCAAAATAACCAATAAAGACAATCCGAGCAGCAACTGCCCCGCCATAATCAATCCATTCATATTTTCTTATAAAATTTTTAGGTTAGATGTTAAACTATACTTTTTGTTACTAATTCGCCGGCTAAGATACGGCTATGTTTATCAGTTTCTAAATAATCACTCAATTGCGGTTTTTCAACAAAACCAATCTCCTCCATGCATTGCTCAATTACATCACTCATCTCCAGAAAACCAATTTTATCTTCCAGAAATGCTGCTACCACAATTTCGTTAGCTGCATTTAAAATACATGGCATGTTACCGCCTTTTCTCAACGATTGATAAGCCAGACCTAAATTCCTGAAGGTTTCTATATCTGCCTGCTGAAAGCTAAAGTTTGGATAATCCAGAAAATTAAAACGTTTAAAATTGTTTTTTAGCCTGTCGGGATAATTGATGGCGTACTGAATAGGCAATTTCATATCGGGAAGTCCCATTTGGGCTTTCATCGATCCATCGGTAAACTGCACCAGCGAGTGGATAATAGACTGCGGGTGCACAATTACGTCAACCTGATTAGCCTCCAGGTTAAATAACCATTTGGCTTCGATTACTTCAAGTCCTTTGTTCATTAACGAAGCAGAATCGATCGTGATTTTAGCCCCCATAACCCAGTTGGGGTGTTTAAGTGCCTGTTCTTTTTTTACCGTCGACAAGAAATCTCTTGTTTTGCCTAAAAATGGCCCGCCAGATGCAGTGAGGTAAATTTTCTCGATTTCATTGTGCTCCTCGCCTACCAAACACTGAAAGATGGCAGAGTGCTCTGAATCTACAGGTAAAATTTTAACCTGATGCTCAGTAGCCAGTTGGGTAATTAACTCGCCAGCGACCACCAATGTTTCTTTATTGGCAAGTGCAATGTTTTTTCCTGCTTTTATGGCAGCAATGGTAGGTTTTAATCCTACCGATCCCATTAACGCAGTAAGTACAATATCACTATCACCATAAGCAGCAACTTCGGCCAAAGCCGCTTCGCCTGCCAAAACTTTTATTCGTGTGGCAGATAAGGCATTTTTAACTTCGTTGTATTTGCTTTCATCGCAAATTACTACAACAGCAGGCTTAAATTCAAGCGCTTGCTGAATAAGTAATGCGGCGTTCTTTAGTGCCGATAACACGGTAACTTTAAAGGCTGCAGGATGATCTCTTACAACTTCTAATGCTTGTGTACCTATGCTTCCTGTAGAACCTAATATGGTTATTTTCTTTACAGATTGCTGTATTGTTGTATTGTTCAATTGTTTTCTTTCTCTCGTATTAAAAATTTAACTGCTTTTAGGGTTTCTTATTAAATCTTCAACCTTTCGTTTGTAAATTTTATTAGTTGATGTATTTCTTTTGGCAAAATATCCAAAGTTGCAAAAATCTTTGAACAGGCATCTTCATCAATCAACTTTCTAACCTTTGCTTTTTCATTCCAGTCTAAACACTCCTTAACAGAACCAAAGCTATAATAATACAACTTAACCTTATCTTTTTTATGATAACGGCCAAATCCTTCAGCTATATTAGCTGAAATGGAATCAACAGCATCAACAAACTGTTGTCCAATGGTATACTTTGCAAAACTATCCCAGTTTGCAACTAAATCCCATACAAAATTACTGAGGTGAAACGACTTTGTATAAGCTGTGATCTGATTTA
Organism: Sphingobacteriaceae bacterium; assembly: GCA_965284455.1. Lineage (GTDB taxonomy): Bacteria > Bacteroidota > Bacteroidia > Sphingobacteriales > Sphingobacteriaceae > Pedobacter. Next base: position 311,720 of record OZ260086.1, on the reverse strand, counting down.
ACTGTAAATAATTCTTTTCCATTTTATTGCCGAATCGTTAATTATTGATAACAATTTAGCATTTTTCATTTGCACCATGTTAAAAAATTCAATAACTCTAATCAACTTATGATCGGATAACAATCTAACAATTAAACATTTTAATAAGCTCAGTGCTAAACAATTCAACAATAAAGCAATTAAACTATATACTTCTCCAACCCCTCTGCCAGTTTCCTGTCGTTACTCAATCTCGGCACTTTATTTTGCCCACCCAGTTTCCCTTCGCTTTTCATATAGCTTACAAAAGCATCTTTCTGCAAAGGTCGGATAATTAATGGTTGCAAAATATTGCCTTCAATCAGGTCAAAGTAATAAATATTTTTCTTTTGCAAAGCTTCGTCTACCTTTTTACTAAAGGCAGCCATATCTTTTGGTGCTGCCGAAAACTCAACAAACCACTCGTGGTAAGGCAGTTCACCTGCTTTTGGGTTAACCTGCGGTGCAACGGTAAATTCGGTTATTTCAACTTTTTCTTCGTTGGCAACACTTAACAGGGCGTGCTCTACTTCTTCGCCAATAACATGCTCGCCAAAAGCCGAAATAAAATGTTTAATACGGCCGGTAACCACAATTTTATAAGGATTTTTAGATACAAACTTAATGGTATCGCCAATGCTATAGCCCCATAAACCGGCGTTAGTATTTAAAATCAGTGCATAATTGGTATTCAATTCAACTTCTGAAAGTGATAAGCGCGTGGGCTGATCGTTATGGTATTCATCAGCCGGGATAAACTCATAAAAAATGCCAGCATCAGCCAATAACAACAAGCCTTTATCTTTTTGCGAATCCTGGTAGGCTATAAATCCTTCTGAAGCCGGATAAGTTTCAATGGCATCTATTTTTTTACCGATACTCTGCTCAATTTTAGCACGATAAGGTTCGAAATTTACACCACCATAGATAAACAGACTAAAATTTTTGAAAATCGCTGCAATTTTTTTGCCGCCGGTTTTCTCCGAAAGTTTATCGAAATACATCTGTACCCATGGCGGAATACCCGAAATCAAGGTCATGTCTTCGTTTATGGTTTCCTCCACAATAGCATCAACCTTTTGTTCCCAATCTTCAATAATATTGGTTTGGTAGGATGGCAAACGGTTTTTCTGCAGATAAGCAGGCACATGATGTGCCACAATACCTGATAATCGGCCCACATTAATGTCATGTTTTACACTCAACACCGGACTCCCCTGTAGAAAGATCATTTTACCGTTTACAAAACCAGTTTCCCCGGTTTCGTTAATATAGGTTAAAATGGCATTACGGGCAGCTTTAATGTGCTCGGGCATCGACTCTTTTGAAAGCGGAATATACTTTACCCCAGAAGTGGTACCCGAAGTTTTAGCAAAATAAAGTGGTTTACCTTTCCAAAGTACATCGGCTTCACCAGCCACAACCCGGTCAACATAAGGTTTTAATCCTTCATAATCCTGAACAGGAACATGCTTTTTAAAATCTGCATAGCTTTTGATCTCCGCAAAGTGATGGTCTTTACCAAATGCGGTATGTTTAGCCTCCTCAATAAGCTTTTTAAGAATGTTATTTTGGGCACTTACGGCATTATACTTCCATTTGTTAATTTGCCAAACCGCAAATGCTGCAAAGGGTTTACTTAATGCTGCTTTTAATCCCATGCTAAACTGAATTTTGAATGATTGAGTGATTGAATAAGTCCTGCCCTAAACGATATTATGTAAAATATCCGGGTGCTCATCTCCTTTATATTCGCTCGAAATTTTGCGGTAGGCAACGGTTAAGGCCACACTTGATAGTGGAACAATAATAAACGAACTTAATATATTTACAATAAACGCCACTAAAGGCCATTGCAGATAGTTTAATAACAGATAAATTAAGTAGCCCCCACCCAAAACCACCAGTAGCAATAAAATTTTAGTAAAATTCCCTTTGGTAGTTGCCAGACTCAGTTTAATAGAATCGAACGGGGTTGCACCTTTATCAATGATAAAAAAAGGAAAGAAAGAAATTCTTAACCAGGTGATAAAAATGGCTATAATACCTACCGAGATGGCCACATTTTTAACAATGGTTACATTAATACCGGTATAAATAAAAGGAAAGGCCACCAGGATTACCACCAGGTAAACGCCGAAAATACAGCCTACAAAATAAAGGGTAGCTACCAGAAAACGAATAATCTGCTGGCGGGTTGGTAATGTATCAACAATTTTAACATCGCTTTCTTCATCATCCATTAAATGGAAAATATATTTGAACAGCGAAAGGTTGATAGTAAAGTACAGCAGCACAAAAATGATAACCATGATGATGCTCAGCGCCTTACTTACATCTTTAATAAAAAAGGCCATTAAGCTCGATGCACTGGCAGTAATGAACATCAAAAAGCACAGCGTTGCAATCGAGAAATAATGTTTCTTGGTTATGCTCCAGGCTTTTTGGATTACATCATTAACGGCGAATGTGCTTTCTTTTAAATAGTTTATCATTGTTGTTTAAATACCACACGTTTAAATAAATCCTGTATAAATCCTAAACCATAAGCAGTTAACTGGATAAAGGAAGATATAATGCTCAAAAATGCAACTTTTAACGATTTATTTACAGACCATGAATGAAAAAATATCAACATAAAGTAAATCAATAACAAGAAGTTACAAACATATGCCAATGGAGGATATATAAAGTTACACAAAATAGTGAAACCAAAACCCAGTGTAAATAACGCCGGAAAAAAGTGTACCAGTTTTAATTCATTAGGGAAATGTTTATAAATATTGATCCGGGCCCTGCCGAAAAAATGCAGTTGTTTGTAAAACTGACTAAAGCTTGTGCGGCGTTTATGGTAAACCTTAGCATCAGGAATCAGTCCGATTTTAAAGCCATTTTCGTGAATCCGGATACTGTATTCAATATCTTCGCCCAAACGGGTTAAAATAAAGCCACCAACCTTTTCCCAGGCCTGGCGCGAAACGCCCATATTAAAGCTGCGTGGATGAAACTGTCCCACATGCTTTTTATTACCGCGAATACCACCGGTAGTAAAAGGGGATGTCATGGCATAGCTAATGGCCTTTTGTACTGGCGTAAAGCTTTCATGTGCAGCATCCGGACCGCCATAAGCATCTAAGTGATGCTCGTATAAGTAATTTTTAACGATTTCGAGGTAATTGGCCGGAACCAGGATATCGGAATCAAAAATAACAAAGTAATCGCCTTTAGCCCTTTCAAAACCAAAATTACGGGCAAAGCCTTGTCCGGCATTTTCTTTGAAATAATATTTGATATCGAGCTTATCTGCATAAGAATCGACAATGACCTTCGCGTCGTTTTTCGAACCATCTTCAATTACTAAAACCTCAAACTGTAAATAAGTTTGTTTGGTTAAGGTATTCAACAGTTCGTCTATCTCTTGCGGACGATTGTAAAGTGGGATGATGATGGAGAAAAACATGTCTTGAAGCTGAAAGCAGAAAGACTAAAGACCAAAGCTTTTTGCTTTAAGCTTTAATCTTTCAGCTTATTTAAGTTCTTTTTCGATTAAATATTGGTTCCTTTCTGGTGCATTACGCGATAAAAGCTCGGCAATGAAGCCAGCTAAAAACATTTGCGAACCTACAACGATGGCTACTAACGATAAATAAAACAAAGGTTGATCGGTTACGTCGCGGTAAGCTAATCCCTGCCAGATTAAATATTTCTTTTCGAACAGAATATATAAGGCCATGATAATACCGATAAAAAAGCTCAATACGCCCAACGAACCAAAAAAGTGCATGGGACGTTTACCAAATTTACCCACAAAAAATATGGATAGTAAATCCAGAAACCCGTTTATAAACCTGCTGAAACCGAATTTCGTAGTGCCATATTTACGTGCACGGTGCTCTACAACCTGCTCTGAAATTTTATTAAAACCAGCCCATTTGGCAATAACCGGAATATAACGGTGCATTTCGCCATATACTTCGATGGTTTTAATTACATCCTTACGATAAGCTTTTAAGCCACAGTTAAAATCGTTTAGCTCAATACCACTCATTTTACGGGTAGCAGCATTGAAAAGTTTTGTTGGAATGGTTTTCGTAATCGGATCGTAACGCTTCTTTTTCCAACCCGAAATCAGATCGAGTTTTTCTTCTTTAATGCGGCGGTACAACTCCGGAATTTCGTCGGGGCTATCCTGCAGATCGGCATCCATGGTAATTACCACATCGCCCTGTGTTGCTTCAAAACCCACATTTAAGGCTGCTGATTTGCCATAGTTACGTCTAAACTTAATGCCTTTTACAGCTGGGTTTTGTTGTCTTAAGTCTTCAATTACTTCCCACGATTTATCGGTACTGCCATCATCAACGAGTACAATTTCATAGCTGAAATTGTTTTCAATCATCACTTTATCAATCCATGCCGTTAATTCGGGCAGCGATTCGTCTTCATTAAATAAGGGTACTACAACTGATATATCCATTTTTTAAGCATAAACCTCGCGGGTTTAAAAATACCAGCAAAGTTTGTTTAAATTAAAACGTGCAAATTTCATCAAATTAAATGATAAAACCTGCACGTTCAAAATTTTATAAAAGAAATTAGCCTTCGTTAGGAAACGAATTAAAGGTAACCGGCTCTTTTTTCTTTAATATAGCCGATAAAATTAATGACAATACGCCATACAAGGCCAATGAAACACCAAAACTTGTAAAGATATTTTTAAAAGTAGGTTCAAGTTTTTCCTGCATATTACCTCCTTTTGCTATAGCCTCATCAATTTGTTCGCTGGCCATTCCAAATTTCTCCATCATGGCCCTCTGTGCTGTTTCGATGGCAGCTGCAGCCTTGGCCGGAAGATCAGGGTCGATAATCTTCATCAGCACTACATTATAAAGGGTTGCTGTTAATGCCAGAATTAATGAAACAATTAAAAAAGCTTTAAAAGCTTCTCCAAATGTCCAAAAACCACCAATTTCTTTACGGATGTTAATCCCTATCACTACCAATAAGGCAATAAACAAAATAAATATTCCTATCTGGGCAACAAAACTGGTGTAAATTAATACAGGATCAATAAAATGCAGAGTTAATGATAAAATGACCGAAACCGCAGCCAGCATTAATCCATTTTTTAAAGCTAATTTGGAAATAAGAGCACTCTTGTCCATTTTTTTAAAATTTTAGTTAGTTATTGATTGTTGTGATCAATGTATAAGATGCCGCATCGAAAGCTTTGTTACTGCTAAACTGAATTAATTCTTTTTCAGTTTCTTTACTGCCTTCTACATCAAGGAAGAAAACCATAAACGGCACAAACAGTTCCTGCATCTCTTCGCTGATGTTTAACTTACCTGCTGCTTTGCAGATATCCTCTACGCTGCTTTCAGCCAGCTGCTGATTACTGATCAGTTCTTCATAAATTTCAAACTCATCCTGAAACTCATCATCTTCAACCAATAAGAATTCTTTCAGGAAATCGCCCAATTCCGGATCTAAATCCTCGTCTTTACATTCTTTGATATACAGTAACAGGTTTAACAACTCTGTTCCACGCTCAATGGTTTCCTCTTCGATATTTGCCCACTCATCGCTCTCCAAATAATCATCTTCGAGTTTTTGAACATCATTGCTAAAGAAATTTACCATCAATAAATCAAAAAATACTTCGCGTAATTCTTCAAATTTCGGATGTGAATCAAAAACAGCATCAAAAGCTGTTACTTTATCCAGGAAATTTACATCCAGTCCGAAAGCAGCCAGTAACTCAGTTTCAAAATCCGCTACATTGGTTGCCGAAACTTCAGCATATTTATTAATTGAAGCGCTTAGCGCTTTTTTCACTCTATTGTCCATAGGATTAAAATTTTGGGATTTTAGGATGATAAGATCATTTTTCACGAAAAAATCCATCCATGCTTAAAAACCTGTTTTTATTTATTAATTTTTGAACTATTGTTTTAGAAAGTCCTGTTAGTAAGCTTTCTACCTTGCTGAATATTGACTATTATTATAAACCAAAGTTACTTTTCCGGTAAGTTCTGTTCCTAACAATGGACTATTGGCCGATTTTGAAAAGTTACTTGCTGCATTATACAACCATTTTTCGCCAGTATTAACCACTGTAAAGTTCGCTTTTGCCCCTTCTTCAATTATCGGAACTGCTAAATTTAATAATTTACGTGGATTAATGGCTAACTTCTCTGTAATAAGACCGACATCCAACCCAGCTTTTAGTAATAAAGGCACAACAGTTTGCAGAGCAATAATACCATAGTGCGCAATTTCGAACTCTACATTTTTAAATTCGATTTCTTCAGGGCGGTGCTGCGAAGTAATGGCATCAATCGTTCCATCTTTTAAACCTGCAATTAGTGCCTTAACATCAGCTTTGCTGCGTAATGGGGGTTTAACTTTATAATTACTATCAAAATCGCCCAGTAATTCTTCGGTAAAAACTAGGTGGTGTGCAGTTACATCGCAAGAAACACGAATGCCATCTTTTTTCGCCTTGCGGATCAATGCTACTGAACCGGCGGTAGAAATATTACTGATGTGGATTTTAGTTTCGTTATAGCCTGCTAAAAAAAGATCGCGGGCGATATGCATTTCTTCGGCCAAAGCAGGCAAGCCTTTCATGCCCAACAGCACAGAATTTTTACTTTCGTTGATCTGCGATTTTCCGGCAATGGATTTATTTTCGGGATATACCATCAGCAACGCATCGAAACCTTTGGCATATTGCAGCGCACGGCTCATGAAACCATCATCCTGTAAAGCTTTATCTCCATCCGAGAAAGCCACAGCGCCTGCCTGCTGCATATCAAACAGCTCAGCAAGTTCTTTGGCTTCGCGGTTCTGGCTAATGGCGCCTACAGGCAATACATCTACCAGGTTGTTTTTGGCTTTATTTACGATGTATTCGACCTGCGATTTTGACTGTACCACCGGACTGGTTTGCGGTAACAGCGCCAATCCTGTAAAACCACCTGCCTGTGCGGCAGCAGTAAGGGTTTGTATATCTTCTTTGGTTTCAAAACCCGGATCGCCTGCAGCGCAGTTTAAGTCGAAAAAGCCAGGACTTAAAAAAGCTCCCTGTGCTTCAAAAACCGTTTCGTTTTTATCGGCCGTTAATTTACCTATGTTTTTAATTTTACCATCTTCTACCCTGATATCGCATTGCTGGTTATTAAATTTACTCTGCGGATCGGCAATGGTTACATTTTTAACTAGGAGATTCATATTGTTTTTTTTGTGTTATTAAAAAATCGGATGAGCAGGATTTCGGCTGCAATAAAAACCAGCGACAAAATTAGACAAAGTTTCCATAAAGTCTGGCCGATTTTATTAGCGCCTGCAATTAATTTAACCGCATCTTTATCCGTATCGAATACTTTTATATTGTTTCTTCCTGTGAGTTCATTAAGCGTAGCGTTATTCAGGTAATGCATATCAGATTCTGACCGGCCATTATTGAAACTATAAACAGCCAAAACCGAATCAACCAGTTTAAGGTTATAAAAACCTGCACGTTTAATTTGGTCGGCAACATAAATCCATGTTTTACCATCCACTTGCCTCACCTCGGGTGTAACTTCAAAATTGTTAGCCGTAATGCTCAGGCTCTGGTTTTTGCCTAAGGTTATTTTTTTACTGGCCAAGGCATTATCGTTACCCAAATTATAATATAAAGGCACTTCATTTCCTCCACTTAGAGCTAAACGGTACATCAGCGGTACAAAAACCGGATGACGAGCCAGGTTACCATCGGTAGCATTTAAGCCACTGGCTGATAAATACACCGAACCATTACCCATGCCATATTTGACAAAAAACATTTTGCCTCCCGGAAGTAATAAAATATTTTCTTTATTGGCAGAAGCCGTTTCTGCAAAAGAGAAATAACGGTTCACTGTTGGAAGGTCCAGATTTTTTGGTATTTCTTCGAAAACTGTTTTAAAAACAGGGTGCTGTAATTCGATTTTATCGATTTTCGTTTCCCCGGTATTTAAAGTCTGAATAGTAGGCAGCGATAATGCATTTAGAAAAGTATTGTAGGTATTGATATCAACATCCAGATCGGGAAAAAGTACGATTGTTCCGCCAGTCCTTAAATAAGTTTTTAACTGCTGGGCTAAACCGCTGGATGGACTTTTTAGTCCGTTTAAAACAATAAGTCCGTAATTGGCAAAACCGCTATAATTCACGTTACTTTCCGGATTTTCGGTGAGTTTGTAATAGCTATCGGCCGCAAAAAGTGCTTTGATGTAATTTCCGGAAGCAGGCCCGTTAATACTCAGTACCGGAAAACTTTCTTCTACTTTAAAGCTAAAAGAAAGGGTATCATCGAATGTAACCGGGAAATCTTTAATGCTGATTACGCCTTTTTGCCAGCCTGCTTTTAAACCCGAAAAGTTTAAGGTATCGCGGGTAATCTTTTCAGCCGGAATGGTTACCGAGCCAAGTCCTTTCTGCTGGTTATTGACACTTAACTTTAAAGGAATGTTTTTAGCCTCTTCTGCCGAATAATTTTTTAGCTGAACTACCAGGCGCTCATTAGCCCCCGGTTGGTGATTAGGTGAAAGCACCCAAACACTATCAACCGCCACGTTAGGCAGCGGAGTGGCATTTAATTTTAAAAACGAATATTGAATATCGGGCTTTGTTTCGGTTTTTTTACCAGCCGAAATATTTTGCTGAAAATCGGAAATTAAAAAGCTGTACTTATTTTCAGTTCCCGTTAATATATTGCCCTGCCTGTTTAAAATTTGCTGCAGGTTGCGGTTAACCGCCGAAATTTTCACTTCATCCAGTGCTTTTAAAAATTCTTCGGCATTGAGTAAACGCTGGTGCTTACCTTCAAAATCGTTGGTGAGCAACTGAAAACGATCATTTATACCAAAACCTTTAACCAGTTCTTTCGCCCTGCGTTTGGCTTCATCCAACAGGTTACCATCTTTGTTAATGGCTTCCATACTGTAAGAGTTATCGATGTAAATGCTGGCAATATTGCCTGCCGTTGTTGTTTTGGTTTTATCAGCCGGAATGTAGGGCTGTGCAAAAGCAAGTACTAAAAAAATTAAGGCTAAAATCCGCGAGCAAAGAATTAACAGGTTTTTAAGTTTCTCCTTCGAAGAATTTTGCTGTTCTACCTCTTTTAGAAGCTGAACGTTAGAGAAATAAACTTTTTTAAACTTCCGGAAATTGAATAAATGAATGATAACCGGAATAGCAACCGATATTAGTGCGAAAAGAAAGCCCGGATACAGGAAATTCATTAAAAACCAAAGATAGAAAAAATATGGAAAGTGGCGAATCGGGATTGTAATAAACTTAAAGGATTAGCTCCGTCGTCTACTATTATGCAATCAGGACCTGATCAATTGCTTCACCTGCAATTTTTGCCGCATGAAACAATTGATTGCGTCCCTTGTTAACAAAAGAAACTATACCTGACTTTCTCTTATGCGGGCCCTGATTTCGGCCAGGGATTGATCGATCAATAATTTTCCATCCCTGAATACTTCTTTGAGTTCGCCTTTTCTTTCTTCTTCCCAGGTGCATTGGTCTTTTAGCTGATATTCGCCATCTGCATCTTTAAAAATCTGTAATAAACCTTTAGCCGATTTTTTGGTGCCATCATCGGTAATGGGATCTTTAAAAATCTCTCTACCTTCGCCTTTTACTTCTCCATAAGTTGCTTTCATGGCAAAACCAAAAGTATCGCGCGTGTTGTACTGATAAGTAAAAGAACCAATCCCCAATACCACATTCGTAGAAGAAAAACCTTTTGCTTTTAACCTTTCACAAATCTGGCTGGCTCTTTCTAAATTAATGCTATCGCCATAGATGGCACCAATCTGTGGAACAAGTTCTTTAAATCCTTTGGCATTTACCGTCCCACCAAAAACGTCCCAAAGCAATTCGATTACGCCTTTCCGCTCGTTTTCATCTTTCCCATTCGGGTTACCGCAGATAATGTCAACCGGATCACCAGAATCGGGGCGAATTACCACTTTTCCTTCGCGGTTAATGATTTCATTTTTTAGCTGAGGCAGGTATTCTGTTAAAACCTTCCATAAATCCCAGGTATCTGAAACAATAGAAACAATCCCTTTTGGATAAACTTCCAGAATCAGCCTTTTGAAGGTTTCGAGTTCGCCGGTATTGGTTCCCATGCACATTACCGAATGTTCGGTTGCAGCAACTGATCCACCGATCAGCTCTTCATCTGAATTGGCATTGTAATATTCTTCCAGAAAATCAATGGCCGGAATAGTATCAGTTCCGGTGAAACTCAATAAATGGCCAGCTGCCGAAGTAACCGCAGCTTCTATGCCACCCATACCGCGCATCGAGAAATCGTGCCCCTGCCAGTTTACAAATTCGGGCAGTGACGAAGTTTCGGCAGCAGCCCTGTCCAAAATGCCGCGGTACTGAAGCGCCAGCGTTGCAGAATTACAAGGCAACCAAATCACTGCCGACAGCAATGTTTCGAAATAATTAGTCAGCCAAAAAAATTCAGGCAGCGTATTGTACATGGTAAACATCGGAATACGCAAGGGGACTTTCGATCCTTCTGGCAAAGATTTAAATACCATCGGAATATAACCCAAATCGTGTAAAGCACCAATATGGGCAGTACCTACCAGGTTTTCGCCCAGGTAATTGTTAATGCGGCGGGCATATTTTTTTAAAACCTCTTCTTTAGGCTGACTGAAAAAGTTTTTATCAAATTCTTCTATGATATATTTTTTGATAAAGTATTGTAAACCAAATAAAACCACATGATTGATTGCTTCGTATCGGCTTTTTCTTGGTGTCCAGTTAGAATATACCAATGTGGTGTGTTCAGGATATTGTCGTCTGTGGTCAACTTTGTAACCATCTGTTAATAATAATGGGTTCATGGTTCTATCTTTTAAAAATCGTAAACTGTTGTATTAATATCTTTCTTCGAAATTGTTTCTCTAATAATTGGCTCAATTATTCCCCATTCCCCTCCTGCTAAACCACATCCTATTCTTGGCATGTGCACTGAGGCATTAATGTCACTTGCAAAATCTGCAACCTTTCTTAAGCCTTCTTCAACTGCATCATATCTTATGGGAGCATTGCCATTCTCATCTTTATTTATTTTATGCTGACCAATTAAATTGGCTATCCATAAATCTTGTTCTACCTGTACAAACTGAACTTCACCAAGATTGAAATTATCTTTCGATTGATACCAGGTTCTGTAACTATTTTCTGGAGCCTTCCATCTTTTTGAAATCGCTAATACGAATCCCTTTCCCCATCCGCCAATATTGTTACATATATGAACGATTATCTTATTTCTGTTATCTAAGGGATTTGTTGCATCACCTTTCTTATATTCAATATTTTTCATCTTTAATTTCTTCCTTTTTCGTTTGGATACAGGCTTTGTAAAGTATCACTCTGCCAAAATTGTTTCGTTTCGATATCCAAACAGGTTAATTTTCCTGTAAATGCGGCACCGGTATCGATGTTCCAAACATTACAACCGTTCATTGGAACATCTACATTATAATAGAGCGTTGGGGTATGGCCTATATAAATCTCGTTAAAAAGTAAAAGCCGCTTAGGATATAGCGCAGAGTCCTTCTTAATCCGATTATCCATCGTGAGTGCAACTTCCCATAAGGTCCTGTCCCACGAATAATTGGAAACATACCGCTCTTTAGCCGGCCCATGCATAGACGAAAACCCGGCATGGATGAACAGGTTGTTCTGCCCGTCTACGTGATAATCTTCCATCTGCTCAAAAAAAGTCAGGTGTTTTTTCTGTTCATCAGCATCAATGCCGGCATAACTATCCATAGTTTCTTTTCCACCGTGCTGATTCCAGATTTCATCTACAACACCAGTCCTTAACCAATCTTCACACCACACATCATGATTTCCCCTGATAAAAACACAGTCATGGGTATCTTTCAGTTTCAAAAGATAGTCAACTACCTGTGCCGATTGGCTCCAGCCATCTACATAATCGCCTAAAAAAATGAGCTTATCCTCTTCAGTTACTGAAGCCCTTTCCAACAACTGGATCAGCGATTTTAAACCTCCGTGTATATCACCTATCGCCAGTGTTCTTCCCATATTAAAACGTTATATATTCCGCAGGTACAACATCTGTAAGCCATACGTTGTTAGCTGATAAATAAAATTTATATCCTGACCGGTACATTGCCCCACTATCAATGGTCAGGATAACCGGTTTCCCCTTCTACCGCCTACCTTGTTTGCAGTTTCCCTATCGGCACTTAAATGAACATGCTGCCTGCTCATTTTTTGCAGGCCCAGCGCTTTAATGTTTGACAGGAATTTTTCAACAGTACCGTGATACAGGTATGCTAAGGGTTCGGTTTGATTTAAATTTAACTCAACCTGAATCGAATGCCCCTGGTTTGCTCTGATTTTCGTTTTATCTGCATTAAAGGCAAAGCGTTTTTTATCATTATTTTCAACAATGTATTCCAGCTGTTCGATATCTATCCTTCTATCATAAAGGTCGAATTTGGCAATTAGCTCATTCACATCTGCCCAGCCATTTTCATCGAGCTTTAAGCCTATTGTTTCAGGCGAATGCCTCAAAATATAACTTAGTAGCTTGCTTATGCCTTTTGTTATTTTATTGTCCATGAGCGTATTCATTTATGAGTTTCATTTTTTTGTTCATAGCCTCATCCTTAAACAGGAAAGGTCTTTCTGCGGGTGTGATTAAGTTTTCCAGCTGTTTGTTTTGAACAACCTCATGCTGTTCTTTTACAAACTGGCTAATATCCTCAATCAGCAAAATATCGTCTTTTGCGAAAGACCTGATAAAATTATCCCTTAATCCGATCTGGCTTGCTCTTCTTTCTTGTTTTGCACCATAAGGATCATGGTCCGGATCCCATTGTAACCTGATATTGGAATTTTCTAGCGCATTTCTCCATTCGTCATGAGATATGCATTCAGTTTGAGCAAAAGAAGTATAAGTTGCATTTTCCAGATAATTATGAAATGCAGAGATTTTAAGGTGAATAGCTAAAGTAACATCTTGACCTTCTTTTGTTCCCCAACCGCTCCTGTACATCATCCATAAAAAATTGGGTTTTATCCAGGTCATCCTGTTTAAACTAAACTCTCCTCCGAAATATTGATTTTTCATGGCAAATTCAGCGATTTCCTTTCTATATGCCTGATAAACTATTATTTTTTCGTCATCATACTGGGCCATAATATGGCATCCTGATTTTGGCCATTCTAATAGCTGTTCTGTATATTTTTTTACTGTTATTTTCATTTTGTAATACTGTTAATAAACTCATCTCAATTGTTGATATGATTGAGTTTTTCTTCATAAAGCTGGTAATTCTCATCGTCGAAACACACGAAAATTACCTTTTCTATCTTTTCCTTTTCAGCGAAATTATTTACCGATGCAATGGCAATTTCTGCTGCTTTATCTTTTGGGAAATGATAAATCCCCGTGCTGATGTTTGGGAAAGCAATAACTTTAATCCCATTTTCTACTGCAAGGGTTAAACTGTTGTGATAGCAATTGGCGAGCAAAATATTCTTTTTTTCACTTTCTCCGGTCCAAACCTGTCCAACGGTATGGATCACATATTTTGCTGGTAAATTGCCTGCCGTTGTGATCACAGCCTCTCCGGTTTTACATCCACCCTGGTTATTCCTGATGACCATACAAGCTTCTAAAATTGCTTTACCGCCTTTTCTGTGAATGGCACCATCTACTCCACCTCCACCTAGCAATGAACTATTTGCGGCATTAACAATTGCGTCGGCATTAATGGTTGTTATATCGGCTTTGATGACTTCTAAAATCATTTTTTGAATTTTTCTAATTTGTTATTCAATACCAGGTTTTCTGCTTTTGCGGATCTAGCTGTGAAATAAATATTTACAATATCTATTGTACCAACGATGTTATTGTTAAAATTATTTAATTCGTCGGCAGGGATCCAAAGTTCATTATGTATTGCCCCACCAACGTTTTGAACTTCGTACTGTTTCAAGTAGTCCTCATTAACTTCAAACGCAGTTACAATGCCAATAAAACCGGAAAATTCATCATTAGTATTCCATTCAAATGCAATTTGCTCAGCATACTGTTGGTTCATTACCGGATAAAAAATCGGTTGCCATACTAATCTCGGAGGAAAGACTTTAAAGCCACTCTCAGCAATAAGCTCCATTTCTTTTAACCCAACCGGCCTGAACAATGTTGTTGTTTTCATAATTTATAATAGAGTCATCTTCATACTGATCCGACAGTTACCATCTTTAGGCTTTAAATTTCTTTTTTAATATCTCATCTCTTACTTCCATCAAGGCAAAACCCAATAGATTTAAACCTTTCCAGTTTTTGGGAATTAAAGCATTGGCATTATCCTCTGCCAAGCCAATTCCCCAAATTGCATCAACCGGGCTGGCTTCGACCAGAATTTTACCTTTGGTCTGCAAGAGGAACGACTTCAAAGCTTCATTTTGAGAAAACTTAAGCAGGTTGCCCTGTTTTACAATATCAAACTTATGAGCATCCCAAATTTCTGCATCAAAATTTTGGATCTGCCTACCCAAATCCTTTACATCTTTTGGAGACTCTTTTGTTAATATTTTTTCAAAAATCCGCTGATCATTAAACAATAAAGCTTTTTTCGCCATCATATAATGCTCTGCTGTTTGATAAGTGATATGATTTTCAATAAATGGAGTGGCCACCATTGGCTCATACAGGTTTTAATAACCGATCCGTCTTTGCTTCTTTGGTGTCCCCAAAAAAACAGGAATTCATCATATTCATTTACATCTGAAATATTATATTTTTGCTTTTCCATAAACACAGTATTCATTTTTGAACAGAGTTTTTCGATCTCAATTTTCTTCACAATGGCATTGAGCCATCTTTCGGGAATTGATTCAAGCCCATAAATCAAACCTGCCAAACCACCAGTAATTGCAGCTGTTGTATCGGTATCATCGCCAAGATTAACCGCTTTTAGAACAGCACCCTCATAAGATCCTGTAGTTTGGATACACCACAAGCTTGCTTCGAGACTATGCAACACATAACCGGTAGAATAAATCTCATTTCCAGGAACTGTTGAGATCTCATCTACCAAAAGTCTTTTAAACAGCTTAATTTCCTTTGGATCTAAATCATTGTTAGCGATAAAATTTTTAAGCTCGCATTGCATATTCAGGTATGCTTCGCTTTTATCAATGCCTTTTAATAATTCCAGGCCATAAACAATATAGATAAAACAGGCAAAAACAGAACGGAAATGTGCGTGGGTAATCGATGAAACTTCTTTTACACGTTGAAAAATAACTTTCAAATCGCTTTCCTTCTCTAAATAAAACAGCAAAGGCAAAATCCTCATTAAAGATCCGTTACCATTGTCCATTTCTGATGCCCCACCACATAAAACGGGGTCAGCTCCATGCTTTATCAGCTTAATAGCAGCAGTTGTTGCAATACCTATATCGAAAACTCTTCCGTGCGGCGTCCAAATTTGAGCATTGAACCATTGAAGGAATTTCTGCGAAATATCATCCAAGTTGTAACCATTGCAAAGACTTTCAGCTAAACAAAGCGTAAGCGAGCTATCATCACTCCAAGTGCCCATTGGCTGATGATGAACACCATACTCCAGCATATCTGTTACCGGAAACTTTTTTAGGAAATCCCTACTCTTAAATTCTACCGGCACTCCTAAAGCATCACCGACTATCAATCCGAATATTGCACTATGGATAGCTGTAGTTTTCATCTTTCTTTTATAAAATATCTGCTAATTTTAGCTGTGTTACGCCGGTATGGCCAATTTCTTTGATCGAATCGGTGGTAAAAATCTGCTCAAAATATTGGCCGAGTTCATCAAAGCCCTTGCTAAATATGCCATGACTGATGGCCAGATACAATTTACCCGCATTTTTTGCTTTAAGCGCCTCGGCCAAACCGATAAATGTACCACCACCATCACATATATCATCCACTATTAAACAATCTGCCCCTTTTAAATCGTCGGCATAAACTTTAAAGCCCGACAATTTGCCGGTTTTAACGTCTCTGCTTTTCGAGCACTCTACCACTTCTGCTCCACCGAGAAATTCAGAAACTTTATAAATTTTCTTCAAGGCGCCGCCATCAGGCGAAATCAGCTTTACCCCTTCGCCAACTTGCGCAACAACTTTTTGAATAAAAACGTGGTTTGGAATTACTGTGCAGTTATTTAACAAAGCTGGTGTAACTTCCGAATGCGGATCGAAAACAGTAATGTTATCGAGACCAAGTGCATTAATGATATCGGCATAAACTTTAACCGTTAAAGGCTCGCCCGGTATCATTACCCGGTCTTGCCTTGCAGCCGGAAAATAAGAAACAAACAACTTAATCGCCTTAACCCCCATCCGCTTTAATGCATCAACAGTGGTACAAATTAAACCCAAATCGTTGAAAGAATTAATGCGGTGTGTAAGCTGCACAACCGACGCGGGATCGAAACTGCCACTTATTTTAATGTGCGGTTCGCCACCGGCAAATACGAAAGACTGAAACTGAACAGCATTTTCTGTGCCTAGCGGGCTGAAATTTTTATCTAAGTTGATCATACATTTGCGTATTAATTACACAAATATAAAAACACTTTTCGATAGTCAAAATATTATTTGCGTTATTTTTACGCAAATTTAATTTCAAACTGAAAATCTTCTTGTAACAACTGGTCGTATTTGGCTTTATCGAACTTAAATAACTTGCCTGGCCGCCCACTGGAGCTCGTTTTAACCATCCTATCTGTTTCTGTAATGATCCCAAAACTTAGTATTTTTTTTCTGAAATTTCTCCTGTCAATATCGCGTTCAAGAATTGAGCAATACAAATTTTCGAGATCGGAGAAAAGGAATTCGTTATCTAACAGATCGAAACCTATAGGCTGATAGGTTAATTTAGCTTTTAACCTTTGGTGTGCCAGTTTTACCATTTCATTATGGTCGTAGCCCAGTACCGGAATCTCATCAACCGGAAACCAACAGGCATCTTTTGCGTCTGTATCAGCTTTAAGCATAAAATTTTGTGGATTAACCAGGGCAAAATAGGCGACTGAAATTACCCGTCCGCGGGAATCGCGGTTTACCTCATCGCCAAATGTATTTAGCTGTTCGAGATAGTTCACATCAATACCCGCTTCCTCCTGTAGCTCCCGTTTAACGGCATCAATTAATGATTCATCATCTTTGATAAAGCCACCAGGCAAAACCCACCTATCTTTAAACACCCCGTATTTTTGTTGAACGGCCAAAACGTAAAGCACGTTTTTTTCGTAGCCAAAAACAATGGCATCGACAGCGATTTTAATATTCTGATTGATCATAAAGATTTGTGTAAAAGAAACACAAATCTAAAAAAGATATCGGTTAAGCAGAAATGATGGATTATTTAATAAGCAAAACCCGGAAACTCGATATTTACAATCTTCCAGCTTCCATTCTGAAGTGCAAAGTACAGCTTAAAAGGTCCACTGATAATTTTCGATTCCTTTTTTAAGACCGCCCTGAAACCAGCAACACCTTCTACGAAACCCATCCCCTTTTCTTCATCCATCAGTTCGAAATTTACATCGATGATATCATATCTCCCACCAACGTATTCGTCTGACTGACCAAAAATCCCTTTCAACCGGGCAACAATAACGTCTTTACCGATTACTTTACCTCCCGGAAGGATAAAAAAATCGCTCAGCTCTGCCGTGATAGTTTTGGATTGCTTAAACCACGAGTTGATAAAACGGATAGCACTGTTTACCAAATCGGCCTGGTGGTTAAAGGTTGGATTTTCTAGCATTTTGCAAAATAAAGCTTTCTTATCGATACTTTTTCATGGCAGCCCAAAGTTTTTCATCCATTCCGTAAACATCCGGCCGGTACTCTATCCTGTCATTCTGCGACCAGGCCGTAATGTAGGTAATGATCAACGGCACCGGATTTTTAGGCGCAAACCAGGCTGGTTTTAACTGAAAGGTTTTAAGCGTATCGGCTTTTTGGGCCATGCGTTTTTTGTACCACTTTACGTGTGTACTATCAACAGGAGGCAAATCTACTTCGGCCCTCAGCTTATCGTAGGTATAACTATCTTTTACCAACAGCTCGGCAAACTCCAAAGGTTTTTCAATCCGCACACAACCATGACTGATGGCACGGTTAGTTAAGTTGAAGCCATTTTTATTATTGGTATCGTGCAGGTAAATACTCGAGCTGTTATCGAAAATAAATTTGAACTTGCCGAGCGCATTTCCGCCACCCGATCCTTGCTTAAATTTAAACGGTAATTTATCTCGCGAATAGCGGTTCCAGTTAATGGTATCAGGCTCGCCAATGAGCTTATCTTTATAGTAAACTTTAATGTTGCTGTTCGACAAATAAAACGGATCTTTTCGCGCCATCCAGTAGATTTCACTTTGGGCAATACTCACAGGAATATTCCATATTGGGTTGGCCTGAATCGAATTGATTTTACTGAACAATAATGGTGTTTCATGGTTCTTTGGTTTATCATCCAAATTGCCCGATTTTGCAAAAGCTTTTAGCTTCTCTTCGTAACCATTTTCACGCTTACCGCCCACACAAACTTTCATCGAAACTACAGTATCCAGATTATCCAACCAGGTCAATCTAAAGTCAGGAATATTTACCTGAACATAGTTATCTCCGGTCGCAGGCATCTGCCATCTGAAGCGTTCCATATTCAGCAATAAAATCCGTTTTTCATCTTCCGAATTTGCACTTAGATATGCAGACTGCAGAGCTTTATATTGTGGCGATTTTGGCTGTGCGGATTTGAGATTTTCTACCAGATTATTTCCGTCTAAAAGCTTCGCCATCCCTGTACTATCCGGGCGCCCAACTTTGATGTAATAACGCGAGAAAATATTACGTGGATTGACCACCCCATACTTTAAATAATTGGTATAATTTAAGTAAGCATTGGCCGATAAAAGTTCGAGCTTTGCAATTACCGGATAGCTCTCTTCTACTTTCTTAAATTTATTAGCTGTTAACACCCCCAATAAGTCTGATATCTCATCACCTTTAAATATTTTGGGATTGAAACCATGCACCCCACTTTCATTTAAATAGGATACAAGCGAATCGAGCTCACTATTAATATAAAAGCGGGTTACCAGCTTAGGTTCGTTATAGTTATTGTGATAAAATGCTTTAATGGTTTTCGGATTGATGAATTTGCCCGAAAGACTATCCATTGTTTTAACAAAAATGCTGTCGTAAGCTACAGTATCAAAATCTTTGTATATTTTGTTCTTAAAATGCTCAGATAACACTTTTCCAATCTCAGGTGGGCTTTTAAACCACCCACAGGCAGAAATGAACAAAATAACGGGCAAAATTAGAAAGCGAAACTTTTTCAATTTGTTAAAAATTTAATACAAAATAAGTGTTACTGGCAATAAAAACAGCATAATGGCAAATTAAGTGCCATTATTTTTTGTTTTACCATTTCAAACACTATATTTGCCATCGCTAATCAGCTAAAGCATTGATATTGGCAGAAATAAATTTATGAACTTAACTTTGAACCATCACTTACATTTGCACCATCGCCGATAGGCGATGATATATGTTTGTTTTGTACTTCAAAACGTTTTTTCCGTAAAATAATTTCTTGTCCACTCTATATTCAATACTTTGAAAACACTAAAAATTGCTATCCAGAAATCGGGTAGGTTAAACGAAAAATCTGTAGAAATCCTTAAAAACTGTGGTTTAGCATTCGAAAACTACAAAAGTTCACTCATTTCAACAGTTACCAATTTCCCTTTAGAAATTCTTTTTCTCCGGGATGATGATATTCCAGAATACGTACAAGATGGTATTGCCGATCTGGGTATCGTTGGCGAAAACGTAATCGTAGAAACCAAAGCTGAGGTTGATTATCTTCAGAAACTGGGTTTTGGAAAATGTACCTTAAAAATTGCTGTTCAAGCCACCAGTACCATTCAAAATTTAGATGAATTACATGGTAAAGCGGTAGCAACTTCTTATCCGGTAATTCTCGAAAAATTCTTAACAGAAAAAGGCATCAAATCCGATATCAGAACCATCTCCGGCTCTGTAGAAATTGGTCCGGGTTTAGGCTTAAGCGATGCAATATTTGATATCGTTTCTACCGGCGGAACATTAAAGAGCAACGGACTAAAACCATTTGCAGACGTGATGCAATCGGAGGCTGTTTTAATCGGAAATAAATCGATAGCCAACAATCCGGAAGTGGCAGAGTTACTGCAAAGGATCCGCTCGGTACTCAGTGCAAAATCGAACAAATATGTTGTACTGAATGTATCAAAAGACAACCTTCAAAAAGTAGTCGATTTACTTCCAGGTGTTAAAAGTCCAACGGTAGTTCCACTCTTCGAACCGAATTGGGTAGCCGTACATTCGGTAATTGCAGAAGCCGATTTCTGGGATAAAATAAACAATTTAAAAGCAGCCGGTGCAGAAGGTATTTTAGTAATGCCAATTGAGAAAATAATCAAATAAAATCGTTTAAATACACATTAACTATTAGTTAATTTTAAAACATAAAACATTGAAAATCTACAATTATACGGATTTATATAAATCAAAAATTGAAGAACTTTGTTCCAGGCATATTGAAGACGATAAACTGGTTGAAAGCCGCGTTACGGACATCATAAAATCGGTAAAAGAGGATGGAGATAAAGCCCTTTTTAATTTTGCAAAAACGTTTGATAAAGTTGAACTGGAAAAACTTTTTTTAAATGCAGCAGAATTAAAAGCTATCGCATCTACCATCCCGGCCGAAGCAAAAAAAGCAATTGATACGGCTTACCAGAACATCAAAATTTTTCACCAGTCGCAACTAAAAACAGAAGAGAAAGTAGAGACTATGCCTGGTGTAGTTTGCTGGCGCGAAGCAAGGGCAATTGAAAAGGTTGGACTTTATATTCCTGGTGGAACGGCAGTTTTACCGAGCACCTTTTTAATGCTGGCCACACCAGCACTTATTGCGGGCTGTAAAGAAATAATTGTATGCTCGCCACCGCAGCAAGATGGCAAAACAAATTGTTATCTGGCTTATTGCGCGGTGTTGCTTGGTATCGAAAAAATATTCATGATTGGTGGTGCACAAGCCGTAGCAGCAATGGCTTTCGGCACCGAATCGGTACCACAGGTGTACAAGATATTTGGTCCGGGCAACCGTTATGTAACCACGGCCAAAACCATGGTGCAAAACAAAGTGGCTATAGATATGCCTGCAGGTCCATCCGAAGTACTGGTAGTAGCCGATGAGACTGCCATTCCGTCATTTGTTGCTGCTGATTTACTTGCGCAAGCTGAACACGGAACTGATAGTCAGGCTATATTGGTTTCTACTTCAAATCAAATCATAGCCGAAACGCTTAAAGAAGTTGAAAAACAGCTTGCTATTCTACCCAGAAAGGAAATAGCTGCCAAAGCAATTGATAATTCTTACGCTGTTTTAGCTGATGATATTGAGCTTGCTATGCAGTTTTCAAACGAATATGCCCCCGAACACTTAATATTGGCAACCGAGCAGTACCAAAAGCTTATTCCGTTGATTACCAATGCAGGATCGGTATTTTTAGGTAACCTCACACCCGAAAGTGCAGGCGATTATGCTTCAGGTACGAACCATACTTTGCCAACCAGCGGCTTTGCTAAAGCATATTCGGGCGTTTCTGTTGATGCTTTTGTTAAAAAAATTACTTTTCAGCACCTGTCAACTGAAGGTTTAAACAACATTGGTACAACTGTTGAAACACTCGCCGCAGCTGAGGGATTGGAGGCACATAAAAATGCAGTGAGTATCAGATTAGGTTTTGAGCCTGGGATCTGAGGCCCAGAGCCAGAAGATATTAAGTATAGAACAAAACTATCGGTGTAATCTAGCCGAAAGAAAATAACCACCAAAATGGACATTAACGATTTAGTAAGAGAAAATATAAAAAACCTTCGCCCCTACTCTACTGCAAGGGACGAATTTAAAGGCCAGGCATCGATTTTTTTAGATGCCAACGAGAATAGTTATGGCTCACCTCTACCAGCCAATTATAACCGTTATCCGGATCCCTTACAACTGGATTTGAAAGATGCAATAAGCAAAATAAAAGGCGTACCTATTGAGAATACTTTTTTAGGAAACGGCAGCGACGAAGCTATCGATTTATTGTTTCGTGCTTTCTGTAATCCGGGCAAAGACAACGTAATTATTTTGCCGCCAACTTATGGTATGTACGAAGTTTCGGCGAATATAAATGATGTGGAAATCCGTAAAGTTAGTCTGCTTCCGAACTTCCAGTTAGACATGGAAAAGATTGCAGAAACGATTGATAAAAACACGAAATTAATTTTCATTTGCTCGCCAAATAATCCGACCGGAAATTCAATAAATCGCGAAGATATTGAAACGATTTTAGCCAACTTTAACGGTATTGTTGTAGTAGATGAAGCCTACATCAATTACGCCCGTCAAAAGACATTTATACAAGAGCTAACCGAGTACGGAAACCTGGTAATTTTGCAAACTTTTTCGAAGGCATGGGGACTTGCTGCTTTGCGTTTAGGCATGGCATTTTCTTCAACAAAAGTGATCGATGTTTTAAACAAAATTAAGCCACCATACAACATCAATCAGGCTACTCAGGATTTAGCTTTTGAAGCCCTAAAAAACATTGCACAGGTTAACGACTGGATTAAGGAATCTGTTGCCGAAAGACAGCGTTTATCTATCGCTTTAAACGACCTTGAAATTGTAACCAAAGTCTACCCTTCTGATGCGAATTTTATACTGGCAGAAGTAACCGATGCACTTAAAATTTACGATGATCTGGTAGAAGAAGGTATCATTGTACGCGACCGCTCAAAAGTAACTTTGTGCGAAGGTTGTTTACGCATAACAGTAGGCACAAAAGAAGAGAATGATAAATTGCTAACCGTGTTAAAAAAACTATAATGAAACCATCATGCTTTTTTCATCACACACAGTGAATTGAAAAAAGCAGATAGCTTCATCAAAAACAGCTTATATAAAGATGAAAAAAGTATTATTTATCGATCGCGATGGTACGTTAAACATCGAACCAGATGACGAACAGGTAGACAGTTTTGCCAAACTAAAGTTTTATCCACGGTCGTTATATTACCTGTCGAAAATTGCCAGCGAAATGGATTACGAACTGGTTATGGTAACCAATCAGGATGGTTTGGGAACACCTTCCAATCCGGAAGAAAATTTCTGGCCGATCCACAATTTCATGCTAGATACTTTCGCAGGAGAAGGTGTTAACTTCAGCGAGATTGTGATTGACCGTACTTTTGCAAAAGACAATGCCCCTACCCGTAAACCAGGTACGGCCTTGCTTACTAAATATTTTAATGGCGAATATGATTTAAAAAACTCATATGTAATTGGCGACCGGTTAAATGATGTGGTACTGGCGAAAAATTTAGGCGCCAAAGCAATTTTCCTCCGTCAGAATGATGCACTTGGTTCTACCGAAGCGTTAGATAAACACGAAACTTTGTTGGATGTAATTATTCTCGAAACCAAAAAATGGGAAGATATCTATAACCTTTTGAAAGCAGGAAGCCGAAAAATTAGCCAGATCCGCAAAACCAACGAAACTGACATCACCATTAACCTCGATTTAGATGGTACAGGAAAGGCGAAAATTGAAACCGGACTGAACTTCTTCGATCACATGCTTGATCAGATTGCCAGACACGGAAGTGTAGATTTGGAGGTAGTTACCAAGGGCGATTTGCATATTGACGAACACCACACCATCGAAGATACCGGAATTGCCTTGGGAGAGGCTTTTGCCAAGGGTTTAGGCAATAAATTAGGAATTGAACGTTATGGTTTTTGCTTACCCATGGATGATTGCCTGGCACAGGTTGCTATCGATTTTGGTGGCAGAAACTGGATTGTTTGGGATGCCGAGTTTAAGCGCGAAAAAGTGGGCGATATGCCAACTGAAATGTTTTATCATTTCTTTAAGTCGTTTAGCGATGCTGCAAAATGCAACCTGAACATTAAAGCCGAAGGTGATAATGAGCACCACAAAATTGAGGCGATTTTTAAAGCATTTGCCAAAGCCATTAAAATGGCGGTAAAACGTGATGCCGAGAAAATGGTATTGCCAAGCACGAAAGGGCTGTTATAAGCAAGGTGGAAAGCAGAAAGGTTTAAGGTGGAGGGGTTTAAAGCTCAGCCGCTGTTAAATAAACCCGATAGAGCGGAATAGCCCGCAGTGTAGCGAGGACTATAAGCGATAGCGGGACTGTAGAACCTATAAAAAACTGACATTCATTTTCAAACCTTAAAAAAAGAATCTGAATTACTAAATTATGATTGGAATAGTAAATTACGGAGCAGGTAACATCTTCTCCCTTACCGCAGCTTTAGACCGCTTAAATGTGACCTACGGAATGGTGAATACAGAAGCTGACCTGGAAAAATACAGCCACATTATCATTCCGGGAGTTGGCCATGCAGGTGCTGCCATGGAAAAACTGAAAGGAACAGGGTTGGTTGAAGCCATTAAAAAATTGACTAAACCAGTTCTCGGCATCTGCGTGGGCATGCAGCTCATTACCGAACACTCTGAAGAGGGCGATGCAGCACTATTAGACATTGTACCGGTAAAGACGAAAAAATTTGATAAAGCACTGAATATCAAAATACCACACATGGGATGGAATGCGGTGAGCCCCAAAAACAATTCGCTATTTGAAGGTGTTGAAGATAATACACAATTTTACTTTGTGCATTCGTACTTTATTGAATATAACCCTACTTTTGACATTGCATCTGCTGATTATGGTTTAAAATTTTCGGCAGCAGTACAAAAAGACAATTTTTACGGCGTTCAGTTCCACCCAGAGAAATCTGGAAAAGCCGGCGAATTAATATTAAAGAATTTTTCAAACTTAAGCTTATAAAATGTATATAATACCTGCTATTGATATTTTGGATGGAAAGGTTGTTCGTTTGCGTGAAGGCGATTACAACCAAAAAACGGAATACGATGTTTCCATTGCCGAGATGATAGAAAAATACCGTTCGAATGGTACAGATTTCATTCACATCATCGACTTGAATGGTGCAAAAGGCGATTTCAGCAACCAGAAGTCACTTTTCGAGATCATTAAGAAAACAGAAATGAGAGTGCAGTATGGCGGCGGAATCCGTACCATTGAGCAGGTTACCAATTTGCTTGATGCAGGTATTCACCGGGTAATTGTGGGCACTCAGGCGATTACCAATCCTGATTTCCTTCCTTCATTAAGCGAAGCTTTTGCAAAAAAAGACGATTATGCCAACCGTATTGTTATTGCAATCGATGTGCTTGACGAAGTGATCAAATACTCAGGCTGGATGGAAAGCTCGCCGATTAAACTAATGGATTATGTAGATAAGTGCCTTTCGCTGGGTTTCTTCCGTTTCCTGTGTACCGATATCAGCAAAGATGGAAAATTAGGTGGCGCAGCCATCGATTTATATGAAAAACTACTGGAGCACTCGCCAATGATTAAATTGATTGCTTCTGGTGGTGTAAGTTCAATGGATGATATTTACGAATTGGCTAAATACCCAATCAGGAGTGTAGTGGTTGGAAAAGCGATTTACGAAAACCGCATCACCATCGAAGAGATTAAAGAGTGGAATTTGAAGGCCTTGAGTTCAATCTAAGCGGGCAATGAAATCAAAAAACATGCTAATTGCTGGTTTATTATTGCTATTAGCCAGTTTTTGCATGTTTATTTGGGGAATACATATATTTACCTACAAAGGTGACTATACAAAATTCATGAGCATAACTGGATTTTATAGTTTTATCTTATGCATTCCAACCTTCATTTTAGCGATAATATTAATAGTCATTGCAGATCGTAAAGTAGATAAAACTTAATGCTTTATCTATAACATGTATAATGACGAAACCAAACAAACACATGCTTTCAAAAAGAATAATCCCTTGTTTAGACGTTAAAGATGGCCGTACAGTAAAGGGTGTAAACTTTGTTGATTTACGCGATGCAGGCGATCCTGTGGAGCTGGCGGCCCAATACGCACAACAAGGGGCCGACGAACTGGTCTTCCTGGATATTACCGCTACACACGAGCGCCGCAAAACGATGATCGAAATGGTTAAATCGGTTGCCAGGCAATTAAACATTCCATTCACCATTGGAGGTGGAATAACTGAAATTGCCGATGCTGAAGCCTTGTTAAACGCTGGTGCCGATAAAATCAGTATCAACTCGGCGGCTGTTCGCAACCCTAAACTGATTGAAGAACTGGCTAAAACTTTCGGAGTACAATTCGTGGTATTAGCGGTCGATACCAAACATGTTGACGGTAAAAACATGGTACATTTAAATGGCGGGAGGCTGATTACCGAACTGGAAACCGAAAACTGGATTAAACAAGCCGAAGATTTAGGCGCTGGCGAAATCCTGTTAACCTCTATGGATCATGATGGTACTAAGGCAGGCTTTGATTGCGGATTGCTAAGTAGGGTAAACCAAATGATTAACATTCCGATTATTGCCTCAGGCGGAGCCGGTAACATGGATCATTTTACCGAAGTTTTTCAAAAAGCAAACGTTGATGCTGCATTGGCCGCCTCGGTATTTCACTATGGCGAAATTTTGATACCCGATTTAAAACAGGAATTAAGCAGAAATCAGATTCCGGTAAGAATATAAATAAGTCCGGAGTCAGCAGTCCATAGTCATGAGTCTGTTTTTCCGAAATAAAGAAATAAAATGACAATCGATACCAATTCCCTTGATTGGGATAAAACTGCAGGTTTATTGCCTGTAATCATTCAGGATTACAAAACCTTAGAGGTTTTAATGCTGGGCTATATGAACGCCGAAGCTTTGGAAAAAACCCAGGCCGAAGGCAAAGTGACTTTCTTTTCTCGTTCTAAAAACCGCCTCTGGACGAAAGGGGAAACCAGCAATAACTTTTTGTATGTAAAGGAGCTTTTTGTTGATTGCGATAATGATACCATTCTGATTAAAGCAGATGCTGTTGGACCTACCTGTCATACTGGTAGCCGCAGTTGTTTTAAAACAGATTTCAATCAGAATTTCATTTTTGAGCTGGAAAATATCATCAACGACAGGTATGAAAATCCTGTAGAAGGTTCGTACATCAACAAAATGCGTAGCAAAGGTTTGAATAAAATTGCGCAGAAAGTTGGCGAAGAAGGCGTTGAAACTGTAATTGCTGCACTTGCCGAAAGTGAAGAAGAGCTTATTGGCGAAGCATCAGACCTGCTTTTCCATCTGATGTTCTTACTAAAAGAAAAAGGTTTATCAATTCAGGATATTGCCAAGAATTTAGAGAAACGACACAAATAAGGTAGAAGGCAGGAAGGTTGAAGGTATAAGGCTGTGGGATACTAGCAGCCCCTTATGAAAATTGAACTGAAAGAAAAAAACAAACAAAATCAGAATTGCAAACAGAAATAAATTTCGATGATTTAAATATATATGTCAGGACTAAAATTCCTACAAACTATTATTTAAAAACATTTTTATTCCTATTTAATATTTCTGCTATCATTGGCTTATTCTGGTTCGCCATCAGTTTGCAAGAAGAAAAACCTAATATTTTCCCATTCTTACTACCAATCGGCTATTTTTTCACTTTAGGCAGATATCTACTTTGGAATACTTTTGGTGAGGAATTTTATATAATAAGCACGACTCATATTTCCTATCAGCACAGTTACGGTTTTTGGAATACTAAGCTTAAAACCGCTAAGTATTATGGCATCAGTCAGATCCAAGGTAAGGAAAATAACAGTGTAGGTCTGATTTTCCAAGATTATACAGCTGAAAAATTGCCTATTGAAGTATTCAGTACTGCTCTTGAAATATCGCTTTTAGATTCAGAAAGAATTTTTAACCGATTGAATGAAATAAAAATTGATGAATTTGGAGAAGAGATAAACTTTCCAAAGATTTTTGCAAATTAAACTTTAACATTGAACTAGAAAAGACTTAAAATTTTGAGCTGAAAGGTAAAGCATAAACCTTTAGTCTATCAGCTTTAATCTTCTAGCTATAAATATGCTCAAACACAGACAAACCCTTCCAGGCCACCAAAACCCGGTATATGCACTTGCACATTCCGATCAGGATGATATTTTTTTTAGTGCAGGTAACGATAAAGGCATTGTAGAATGGTCTTTAGCCCAGATGGCTTTTGTTAAAGTTAAAATGCCCGTACAAAGCTCTGTTTATTACCTGCACTATTACAACAACCAGTTATTTGTGGGCGAAAGAAGTGGTGCTTTTAGTGTTTACGATTTAGACAAACAGGAAGTGGTTGTGCGTGTGAATGCGCATCTGAAGCCGATTTTCAATATTAAAACTGTTCAATCCAAAAATGAGCTCATTACCACAGGCGAAGATGGAACAGTAGCGGTTTGGTCATTAACCGATTTTAAAGAGATTTACCGCTTCCAGGCGGCTTATGATACCGTAAGAACCATTGCACTCTCTCCGGATGAAACAGAGATTGCCTTTGGCTGTAAAGACCATCTGATTAAAATCTATAACCTGAGTGATTACAGCCTGAAACAAAACCTCGAAGGACATAAGCTTCCGGTTACGGCTTTGGCCTATCATCCCGAAAGCAGGTATTTAATTTCGGGAAGCCGCGATGCACAGCTTAAAATATGGAGTTTGCCAAATTATGAGTTGCTACAAACCGTTCCGGCCCACATGTTTACTGTTTACGACATTGCTTTCCACCCTAACCTGCCCTATTTTGCTACCAGCAGTCAGGATAAGAGCATTAAACTATGGGATGCCGAAAATTTCAAATTGTATAAAATTTTAAGTCTCGAAAAAGCAGGAATTGGCCATACCCACTCCATCAATAAAATTGTTTGGAGCAATGATGGCAAATACCTTATTTCGACAGGGGATGATAAACAGGTGATGATTTGGGAGATGGAGGGTTAGTTCATCTTTTTATAAAACGGATTAATATCGTTCAATTGATTTTTTGCTTGATAAAGAATCCTTCTCCACAAAGAATGTCTGACAATCACAACTTCAACTCCACCTAAAATTTGTCCACTAATACATAATTCCAGCCTTAGCTGATCATTATCAGTTAAAGCCACCTTCGAATTTAAGGTCTTATAGCCTACATAACTTACTGTTAAATCGCAATTTTGGCCTTTGAAATTTTCAGGCAGCTGTATTTCGAAGTTTCCTTTTATATCCGTATAAGCATAGGCTAATCGGTTATTAATAGAAACCACGGCTCCAACAACAGGTTGTTTATCATCCTGATCAACCACATGTCCTTTAATGGTTCTTAACGTATCAGTTAAAACCTCTTTTGCTGCTAAAAAAGGTTTGGCTTTCTCCCCTTCAGTTTGAGTATAGGGAGCCTTAGCACTATTGGCATTAACCAACTTCGGAAAACTTAAAAAAGCCAGTAAAGAAGCCGCAACCAGGCCCGGCTTAAATCTATTGATTGTATAACTCGATTTTCCCTGAATCAAACGGCCCAATTGATCCGGTTTAAACCGGCCACAGCTTTCTCCCTGATTTTTGTTAAACCAATTTTGTAAGTCGCCATCAGAAAACTGAGTAAAATCTATTACAGCCTTTTGGCAGGAACCGCAAAATTTACCATTTGTATCGGGCTGCATCTCGCCCCATTTCTCATGACAAGGATTAGTGATTTGAATTTTAAACTTGGCCGGCATAAAAATGATCTTTTTAGATAAGATTCATTTCAGACCATTATTCCACAAAGCGTTTTATAATTCTAAGCTTATGTGAATACTTGCCCAGCTCTTTATTAAAAATCCCCTGATCATCAATCGGGTCAATTTTTACTTTAGCAGAGGCATGGATAATTTCGTTCGGGCTTAACATAATGCCCACATGCGTAATTTTACCTTCATCGTTATCAAAAAATGCAACATCTCCAGGCTTGCATTCGGCCAGGAAGCCCACCAGTTCGCCCTGTTCGGCCTGTTGCGAAGCATCGCGGTTTAATTTAATGCCCAGCAGTTTAAACACCAGTTGCGTAAAACCAGAGCAATCTAAACCAAATAAATTTCGTCCGCCCCACAGATACGGGATATTCTGGAAAAATTTGGCTGTAGCTGTAACTTCAGCCTTAAAATCTGTTTGATAACTATCATGCACATCAAAGCCGAGTTTATATGGCTCAGCCCCTGCGTAACAAATTCCATCTTTTAAAAACGGAAGGTTACTGCCCGGGCACAAGTGGTATAAACTGCCATCTTCGGCGGTAAGGGTATTGTTAAAGCTTAAAGGCGCCAACAAATGGCAATCGTGCATTTCTGCAAACTGGTTCTGGCTAATAGGTGCCAGTTGCCTGAAATCCAGCCAACCTTCATAACCATCGTATCCATTTTGAACCAGCCACCAGCGTTCTTCCTTTTGAATAATTTCGACATGGTCGCCGAATAAAAGTTGTGATACAATTTCTGATCGATCTGATGCATCTGCCCGCAAAGGTGCCACAGCAACCCTGCAAATACCGTATTGGTTTTCCATTTAATGTACCTGTAAATTAGTAGAGTAAAACTAATAAAATACATCCATTGCCTAACATTTTGCCAGCAAATTTGTTATTTTTATGATGATAACCTTTTAAATACAAACGCTATGAATTTTAAAAAAATATTAATTGCCGTTGATAATAGCACCTGCTCAGAAAAAGCGGCTAAAGCCGGTTACGACATGGCAGAAAAATTTGGAGCAGAAGTAGCATTGGTTAATATTATCGAACCTATCCCAGCCAACGTAAATCCCGATTTAACATTGGCCCCAGTGTTTTTAGAAACCTACGACAATAGCGAAGAGAATAGTCATATTTTGCTCAAAGAAATGGAAACAAAATATGGCAAGGATATTAAAACAACATATCTAAGCATCGTAGATACTGCGGCACACGGAATTATCCAGCAGTCAGACGAATGGGGATCTGACCTGATTGTAATCGGGACCTACGGCCGAACCGGATTGTACCATTTTTTAATGGGAAGTGTAGCTGAACACGTGGCACGAAAATCGGCTTGTCCGGTTTTGATTATCCCGAATAAGTGTGAAGTAGACTAGTCATTTGTTCATTAGTCATTGGTTCATTAGTTAGCAGGATGCAAAAATATATCCGTGTTAATCCGTGCATCCGTGGCACAGGTAACTAAAAACCCTTTAAACCAAAAAAGTCCCGCTTATGCAGGACTTTCTCATTTAAATATTTGGTATTAGCTTAACCTTCCTGGTGTAACCAGGCTTTCTTAGCCAATAATTCTTCTTCTGTTTCTCGGATGTCTTCGTCGTCTACGCAACAATCAACCGGGCATACTGCCGCACATTGAGGCTCGTCATGAAAACCTTTACATTCAGTACACTTATCCGATACGATATAATACACTTCGTCTGAAACTGCTTCCTGAGTTGCATCAGCTTCAATTTGTTGATTACCAAAATCAATGATACCATTTAAATTGGTACCATCAGAAAAACGCCATGCAGTTCCGGCATCGTAAATTGCGTTATTTGGACATTCTGGTTCACATGCCCCACAATTTATACACTCATCTGTTATTTTAATTGCCATGTTTTCGTCTAATTCTTTTGCTTAGTTTACCTTTGCGCTGCAAATATAAGATATAATCAATTAATAATAATTCTAAATATGTCAGCATTAACTCAAGAAAAAGCAATAATCGCATTTGGTGAACTAGGCAAAAAGCTTACCAACCCTACTGACATACTAGGAAATGCACTTTAT
This sequence comes from Sphingobacteriaceae bacterium, assembly GCA_965284455.1. Classification (GTDB taxonomy): domain Bacteria; phylum Bacteroidota; class Bacteroidia; order Sphingobacteriales; family Sphingobacteriaceae; genus Pedobacter. The sequence continues at coordinate 279,799 of OZ260086.1, read as the reverse complement.
AGTGCCGAAAGTGCCAATGCATGGTTCACTCAAGAAAATATAAAAAAATCTGTTTTATCTTTTGCAGCTATGCTGAATGAGGCCGATTTGGAACTTTGGTTCGAATCGGTAAGGTTTAGTACATCGCCTAAAAAGGTGGGCTTAATCCTTGCTGGCAATATCCCTTTGGTAGGTTTACATGATGTTTTAAGCGTTTTAGCTACCGGAAATATTGCACTCATTAAACTTTCTTCATCTGATGATAAACTGATTAAAACCGTACTTGCCGAGTTGGTTAAGATTGAGCCTGCTTTTGCAGACAGCATTGAATATGTGGAGCGTTTAAAAGATTTTGACGCCGTAATTGCCACTGGAAGTAACAATTCATCGCGGTATTTCGATTACTATTTTAGTAAAGTGCCCAACATTATCCGCAAAAACAGAAATAGTGTTGCGGTTTTGGATGGAACCGAAAGCAGAGAAGATATCCAAAACCTTGGTACCGATATTTTCGACTATTTCGGATTAGGTTGCAGGAATGTTTCGAAAGTATATTTCCCGAAAGGTTATGATATTGCCCATTTGTATGAAGGCATAGAAAGCAATAACCAAATCATTAACCACTTTAAATACCAGAACAATTACGATTACAATAAATCTATTTACCTGGTAAATGCGGCAAAACATTTCGACAATGGCTTTTTATTGTTAAAAGAAGACGAGAACATGGCTTCGCCTTTGGCTGTGCTTTATTATGAAGAATACGAAAACCTTCAGGATGTGGAAGATAAACTGAAAGATAAAGCTGCAGATATTCAATGCGTGGTTACCAAATCGCCAATAAATGTGGCCAGTTTTGATTTCGGCCAAAGCCAGCACCCAAAACTTTGGGATTATGCCGATAATGTAAATACAGTTGAGTTTTTGAATGGGCTAAATTGATCGCACTAACCAATTGGATTATAAGTTTTTATTTAGATATTCGCTGATTGACCTGAGCCAGTAGATGTATCGTTTAATAAACGCGCTATCCTTTCTTTGCATTTTCCTATTTGCAAATTTTGCTAAGGCACAGGTATGTACAGGCACTTTTGGTCAGCCTTTAATTAACCAGACTTTTGGCCAGGGTAATAATACCGATAGCTGGTACGGCCCTTTGGCACAATATGCACCTGGTGCTTCTACCTCTACAACTTTTGTTGGTCCTCCGGGAGCAATCCCACGTAATTTAACTGCTAATCAGTCGGGGTTAGTTAAAACACCGGCCACTCCTGGCAATCCTTATTCCATTTACTGGCAACCCCATGCAGATCATACCGGTAATGAAAATGGCTTAATGCTTTTAATTGATGGTATTGCTACTCCTACTGTTTTTTTTGAGCAAAAAATGGATAATCTTTGTCCAAATACCATTTTACGCTTATCAATTTGGGTGCTCAATACCAATTCACCGGCTGCAAATGCCCAACCCCCGAATATGATGTTACAGGTAATTGACCCAGGTAATAATTTATTGGGCAGTGCACCAACCGGAAATGTAACAGCAGATGGACAGTGGCATCAATATTTGCTGGACTTTAGCAATGGAAACAATTCTACTGTAACCTTACAGCTGGTTAATAATACGCCTACCAACAGCGGAAACGATTTTGCTCTGGATGACATTACCGTGCAGGCATGCGGACCTAGCATCGCGCCGTTTTTTAATCTCAATAACGCATCATTAAATATGTGCGAGGGCAGCACCAGGAATTTTACTGTAGATGCCAATATTTCGCCAGAGTATAACAATCCAGTTTACCAGTGGCAGGAAAATACAGGTTCTGGCTGGATTGATATTCCTGCTGCAACCACAAAACAGACTACAATCAATTTTTTAAACCGGCCAGTTGGAACCTACCAATACCGTTTAATTACAGCCATTAACGGAAATATCGATAAAGTATTCTGCAGGGCAGTATCCGATCCCATAACAGTAACAGTAAACCCTTTGCCCATTGCCAAAGCCGAAGACTTCGGTCCTTTCTGCACCGGCAGTACCATCCAGTTATATGCATCAGGCGGAACAAGCTACAGCTGGACCGGACCGAATGGGTACATTTCAACTGCTCAAAGTCCAACCATTATCAATGCAGCCAAAATTATGGAGGGCGAATATATCGTCACGGTTACAGCAAATGGATGTACTTCTACCGCATCAACCCAGGTGCTGATTTACGATCCTGTACAGGTTACCACCAACATACAAACGGTTGCCATTTGCGAGGGTAAATCAATTCAGTTAGCAGCATCTGGTGGCACCGAATATCTTTGGCAGCCGGCAAACGGCCTTTCAGATCCCAAAAGTGCTACCCCCCTTGCCTCCCCAACAGAAACCACAATCTATACAGTAAAGGTTATGAATGGCGCATGTTTCGAAACGGCACAAATAACCATTAATGTAAATAAAAATGCCATTGCAGATGCCGGAACAGATCAAAAGATTGTAGACGGGCAAAAAATAACGCTAAGTGGTAAGGTTTCTGGGGATGTTACCTATCTCTGGACACCTGCCGACTATCTTGATGATCCGACTAAATTGAATCCTGTTGCCACACCTCCACGCAATATCACCTACACTTTACACGCCACCTCCAATTTAGGCTGCAGCAGCAGTAGTGATGATGTTACCATAACTGTTTATCCAAAAGTGGTTATCCCCAACACTTTTTCACCAAACGGCGATAACATAAATGATACCTGGAATATACCTGCAGCAGCATCGTTCCCAAATCCGGTGATCAAAATTATCAATCGTTTTGGCAACCTGGTTTACCAAAGTACCGGGCCATTTAGGCCCTGGGATGGCAAAATGAACGGAAAGGAACTTCCGCCGGCCGTGTATTATTATTCGGTTTATTTAAACGAAGATTTCCAAACCTACACCGGCTGGCTCATGTTGGTCAGATAAAAAGGGCTTCATACTTTCGCTTATCATTTGGAAATGCTATTTTTGAGCACAATGTATATCGTTAAAGTTAAAGGCATAGCCAAAATTCCAGATTACGTACAGTTAAGAGATGACAAGTTTACACTTTTAGCTTATTTTAGGGTAGACAGGCCCGATAAATCGTTGGAAAAACTGGGTCTGGGCGACAAGCAGGATTACATTATGGAAATGGTTAAAGACCTGCCTTTTGGGCAGATTGCAAAATTAGAAATATAATATGACAGGTAACGCAGTAATTCATTTAAGCAATGTTGATGTTTTTCAACAGAAACATCTGGTACTCTCAAACGTAAATTTACACATCGAAAAAGACGAATTTATATTCTTAATCGGTCAAACCGGTTCGGGCAAGAGTAGTTTGCTTAAAATATTATATGGCGATTTGCATATTGGCAGCGGCGAGGGTAACATTGCAGGTTTCGATCTTAAAAACCTGAAAGAAAGCCAGGTGCCTTTTTTACGTCGTAAACTGGGCGTGGTTTTTCAGGATTTTCAGCTTCTTACCGACAGAACAATTGAAAAAAACCTTGAATTTGTACTCAAAGCTACCGGCTGGAAAGACGAAAAGCTGATTAACGAACGCATAAAAGATGTTTTGGATAAAGTGGGTTTACGTTCGAAGATTAAAAAAATGCCGCACGAAATTTCGGGTGGTGAGCAGCAACGCATTGTAATTGCCAGGGCGTTGTTAAACGATCCGGAAATTATACTTGCCGATGAACCGACAGGTAACTTAGATCCCGAAACTTCGGAAGAAATTGTAACGCTGTTGAAGCAAATCAGTCAGGCCGGAACCGCCGTTTTAATGGCCACACACGATTACCACATCATCCGTACTTTTCCATCGCGTATTATCAAATGCGAAAACGGCATTGTTCACGAAGATGCACAAATAGCATAAAAAATTCTGACATCCGTCAGCTAATCAGCCAAACTGTTCAGATAAATACAAATAAATCTGACAGCTTGGCTGATTTACGTTTATGGCAAAATAGTTGAGATTAACACAAAAAAATTCAGCCTGGTATTATGTTTAATAAGAAGAAAAATAACGACAAAGAAGAAAATATAATGAATACTGAAAATACATCAGAAAATACTACCGAAAATGTAGAAAATACTGATGCCGCTGCAAATGTAACTGAGCAGGCTCCGGAACTAACTGCTGAAGAGAAATTACAGGCAGAAGTTCAACAACTTAACGATAAATATCTGCGTTTATATGCTGAGTTTGACAATTACAAACGCCGTACTCAAAAAGAACGCGTAGAGTTGCTACAAACCGCTGGTAAAGATGTAATCGTTTCGCTTTTACCGGTTTTAGATGATTTTGACCGTGCATTAAAAGCCATGGAAAGCGCCAGTGAGGTTGCTCCGGTTAAAGAAGGCGTTTTATTGGTTAGCACCAAATTAAAAAACACTTTGGCACAAAAAGGCTTAAAAGATGTAGAAAGCATCAGCCAGCCTTTTAATACCGATTTCCACGAAGCCATCACCAATATCCCTGCCCCTACCGAAGAATTAAAGGGTAAAGTTATTGATGAGGTTGAAAAAGGTTATACTTTAAATGATAATGTGATCCGCTTTGCTAAAGTAGTAGTTGGCGCTTAGAAAAATTGAAAAGTTGGAAGGTTAGCGGTTGGAATGTTGTAGACAATAATTTCAATAACCGGTTCCAAACCATAAAATAATAAATAGAATGTTTGTTGGGTAGCATAACGTTGAACGTTTCAACCTTCAAACATTTTAACGTTTATAAAGAAAATGAGTAAAAGAGATTATTACGACGTACTAGGCGTAACCAAAAGCGCAGCTGCTGACGAGATAAAGAAAGCTTACCGTAAGATGGCGATCAAATATCACCCAGATAAAAATCCGGGAGATAAAGCCGCTGAGGATAAATTTAAAGAAGCTGCAGAAGCATACGAAGTTTTAAGCAGCCCGGAGAAGAAACAGCGTTACGATCAGTTTGGCCATGCCGGTGTAGGCAGCAGTGCCTCTGGCGGTTATGGTGGTGGCAACATGAACATGGATGATATCTTCAGTAATTTTGGGGATATTTTTGGTGGCCATAACCCATTCGAAAGCTTTTTTGGTGGCGGCGGTGGCGGTGGCGGTCAGCAACGTGGTGGCCGACGTGTAGCTAAAGGTTCTAACCTGCGCATTAAGGTTAAATTAACACTTGAAGAAATTGCGCACGGTGCTGAAAAGAAAATTAAGGTTAATAAACTGATTGTATGTAAAACCTGCGACGGTTCTGGTGCAAAAGATAAATCATCTGTAAGTACTTGTGGTACCTGCGGTGGCAGCGGCCAGGTGCGCAGGGTAACCAACACCATTTTAGGCCAGATGCAAACTGCATCAACCTGTCCTACCTGTAACGGCAGCGGTCAGCAAATTACGGCTAAATGTAATGTTTGCCATGGCGATGGCGTGGTACGTGGCGAAGAAACCATTACCATTAACATTCCTGCCGGTGTAAGCGAAGGCATGCAACTAAGCATGAGCGGTAAAGGAAATGCCGCACCAAACGGTGGTATTCCAGGCGATCTTATTATCTTAATTGAAGAAACTCCACACGAGACCTTAAAACGCGAAGGAAACAATATTGTTTACGATTTACATTTAAGTTTTGTAGATGCTGCTTTAGGAATGAGCATAGAAGTACCCACAATTGATGGTAAAGCCAAAATTAAAATTGATCCGGGTACCCAAAGCGGAAAACTATTGCGTTTAAAAGGCAAAGGTTTACCAGAAGTGAACTCTTACCACAGAGGTGATGAGATTATCCACATCAACATCTGGACACCTAAAGCGCTAAGCAGTGATGAACGCAGTGCTTTAGAGAAATTACGAGAATCTCCAAACTTTAAGCCACAACCTGGCAAAAACGACAAAAGCTTCTTCGAAAGAATGAAAGAATATTTTGAGTAATTAATTCCACATAAATTTAAAAAACCGGTGTCGCAAGCATCGGTTTTTTTTGTTTTATAGACCAAATCGTTATGTAGGAAGTGATAATTTGTTGTACTAACCTTAATTTAGCAGCAACAATAACGAATTTTACTGGATAGCTAGATTTGCAGTACCTAAAAGCTACTGCTCTTGCTTTCCCAAACCTAATTATTATGCGCATTGCTGTTATCGATCTGGGTACGAACACCTTCCACCTGCTTATTGCAGAAACAAATACAACAACATTTGAAATCCTATACAAAACCAATGTTCCTGTTAAACTGGGCGAAGGAAGGATTAATGATAATGTTATTATCCCAGCTGCATTTGAAAGAGGCGTAAACTGCCTTAAAAGCTTTCAAAATACTATTGCTGATTATAACGTCGATCGCGTAAGGGCAACTGCAACTTCGGCAGTGAGAAGCGCCGAAAACGGGAATGATTTTGTTCAGGCGGTAAAAGAACAAACAGGCATTGAGATCGAAACCATTAGCGGCGATGAAGAAGCTGCGTTAATTTACGAAGGTGTTAAACTGAGTGGAGCTATAAAAGATCTTTCGCTGATTATGGACATTGGTGGTGGCAGCGTAGAGTTTATTCTGTGCGACGAGGAACAATTGATCTGGAAAAAAAGCTATAACATTGGGGCAGCACGGTTGATGCAACAATTCTTCAAATCTGATCCCCTTTCTGACGAAGATAAACAAGCCATACTCTTTCACATTCAAGAACAATTGACAGATCTTTTCGAAATCTGCGAAAAATATACCCCTCAAACTTTAATTGGTTCGGCTGGTGCATTCGAAACCTTTGCTGAACTGGTTACTAAAAAAAACAACCTTAGTATCGATATTACCAAAATAAAAACATTTCAGTTCAATTACGATGATTATATCGAAACATCCGTAAAACTAATCAATTCTACGCATCAGCAAAGGGTAGAAATGCCCGGCATTATCCCACTACGGGTTGATATGATTGTAATTGCCACCTTAATTACGAATTATGTTTTAGGCCGTTGTAAAATAAACAGGCTTACACTTTCTACTTATGATCTAAAAATGGGCGTTTTGGCCAGTCAGATATAAAAAAATGATCCATACCGAATGTACAGATCATTGAGAGATTGAAAGCGTAATTTATATTTATTTATTTTTTGATGTCACCAATACTTTGCCCATAATCATTGGCTCTGCTTTATTTAGCATTAGGTCTTTTTGTTTTTGATTAGCAAAATTGATTTTTAAAGCAGCCCTAAAACTAATATTATCGACCATTAGCTCGTTATATTTCACTTCGAATTCGTCGCCGAGCAAAATTTCATACCTCCCATTCTTATCAGTCAATGCAAATAACTTCGTTCCTACCAGCACTATCCTCACACCTTCAGCTGGTTTATGGTTTACATCGAGTACATAACCGTATATTTTTGTAACTACAATAGGTTTCTTATTATCTACCTCCTGGTCAATACTTTTTACAACTTCATTTGTTTTTTTAAAACTCTGAGCTTTCGCGTCTTGTACAAAAATGCTCGCCCCAATGGCTAATACGCCCAGATATTTCATCCAGTTTCTATTCGTAGCCGGAACTATGGTTAAACAGTAGTTGAGTTGATTTAACTGCGTTTTACTTAAGCGGCCACATACGGGTGAACTGGCGCTTGCCAATGTTTGAATAATTTGGGCGTTAGTATAACCCGAGAAATCGATTACATTTTTACTACAGGCTTTACAGAAATTAAAGCCCGCGGCCTTTTCCATTTCATCCCAGTTTTGCGTGCAGGGTTCGGCTATGGTTATCTCGTTAAATGGAACTTTCATCTTTCTAATTTTGTTAGATGATGAAACTTATAACAAGATTCCACAAAGGAATTTAAATAAATTTTAACAACTCGTTGTAGAGTTTTTCGGTAGGCAAGCCCATTACATTGGTATAAGAGCCTTCAATGCGTTCAACCACTACAATTCCCCACCAATCCTGCACGCCATAGCTACCTGCTTTATCAAAGGGCTTATAATTATCGATATAGAAATCTATTTCAGCAGCTGTAACAGCTTTACAGGTAACCGCCGTACGATCGTAAAACGAATACATTTGCTTGCCTTTAACCAGCGTTACACCTGTAAAAACCTCATGCTTGCTACCTGATAGTTTTTTGAGCATCTCTTGTGCATGGGCCCTATCTTCGGGTTTACCCAAAATTTCGCCGTTTAAGGCCACAATAGTATCGGCAGTAATTACGATCGCATCATCAGCCGTAAAGGCTTTAGCTTTTTGTTCGGCTATGTAAACGGCAATCTCAGCCGGACTCAGGCCTTCAGGGTAACTTTCATCCACATCTTTCAATTCAACTTTAAAATCAAGCCCCATCAGACTAAGGAGTTCTTGCCTGCGCGGCGATTTAGAGGCTAAAATGATTGGTGGAAATTGAACAGGCATATTTTAATTTTCCGCTAAAATAAGAAAAGCGACATAAAGCCGCTTTTCTTATTTGATATTTTTCAAAGATTAATTATTTCCGCCACCTTGTCTGCGTTTTTCCATTTCGGCACGTTGCTCTTTTTGCCAGGCTTCGTAAGTTTTTTTCTGATCGTCTGTTAATACCGCAGTAACTTTTGCATCGTTATCTGCACGCATTTTTTGCATTTTCTCTCTCATTGCATCTCTATCGCCACCTTGCATTTCTTCGCGAAATTTTTTCATCGCTTCTACCTGTTCGGTAAAAACAGCTGTCAACTTTGTTTTTTGATCGTCAGAAAGTTTTAATTTTTCGTCTAATTGTTTTACACGGTCTTCTGGTTTCATCATCATTCTACCTTGTCCGCCACCTTGTTGCGCGTTAGCGAAGCCAGCTATACCTAGCATTAATCCGCAAATCATCATTAATTTTTTCATGTTTTTTTTGTTGTTTTTGGTTGAAAATTGACTGGTTGGAGTCTAAAACAAATTAATAGTTTAATGGCGAAATGTAACTTAGCTGTTGCACATTAGTTACTTTTAATCCTTAAGCAGCAATACCGGTACATGCGATTTAATGGTTAGCTTCTGCGATACACTCTCATGCAGTAAACTTTCGAAAAAACTATACTTCTTGGGCAATGCAATAATGAGTTGTGCGGCCTCAGCTTTAGCAAATTTCACAATTCCTTTAATGGTATCGGGATGATCTGAATAATGATAAGCCGGCGAAAAATCTCTTAGCATATCGTGCAGAAAATGTTCCTCCTCCCGATCGATATTATGGCCCGAATTGATGTTGAGCACCAAAAGTTCGAGTGCGTGTTTGCTCAGGATATTTTTAAGAGCACGCATTGGGATGACTTCTTTAACTTTTTTAAAATCGCAGGCTAAAATTGCTTTCCTGATCGACTGGTAATCGGCTTTAGGCGGTACAACCAATACTGGCACCGGACTCGATTTAGAGATTTTAATGGCATTAGAACCGATATCGCTTTCATCTTTGGCTTTTTTACCGTTGCTGCCAATAATAATCAGCTCTATTTCTTCGCGGTTTACCCGATCGATTACCGATCTTAAAATGGTATCACGGATTAAATAAACTTCTACTTCTGCCTGCGGATTGATTTCTAATAATTTAGCTTTAAGTTTCTCTAAAGCCGCCAGCCTGTCCGAAATTTCATCAGCAATACGATCATCGGTAGTCACCAGCAAATCGGGTGTTGGCAGGATACTTTCATATTCTGAAACGTAATATGCGTTAAGCAAAATTATTTTAGCATTGGTCATAGCGAAACTAAGCCTTGCCGCATATTTTGCTGCATGGTCTGCTGTTTTGGAAAAATCGACAGGTACGAGATATGTGCTCATATAATTAAAGTTAATGTTTTTTACCTGCACAAATTAATCAATCGATTGATTAATTTGTGCAGGTAAATTTCGTATATAATCTAGTGGAATGCAAATTTTGAAGGACGAGAATTATAATAGTAAGGTCAATACTACTGGAGGTATTACTAGTAAAAATTTGGAGTTGGGTGTTTGGAGTAAGTTGACCTTTAAATAGATTGCTTCAGCTCGCGCTGGCCCTGCTTCGCAATGACGATTGAACAAGTTTGGAGTTGGGTGTTCGGAGTTGGGAGACGGTTAACCAATTTAAACAATTAACCAGTTAAACAACTGATGACTAATAAACCTATACCCCCGAATCGGCGGCATTAGGGTTTTCATCATGCCATTTGCCTTGTACTTTCATTACCTTTTCGATAATATCCCGTACGGCGGTTTTACCTCCATTATATGGCGAAATAAAGGTAGAAATGGCTTTAATTTCTTCAACGGCATCAGCCGGACAGGTTGGGAGTCCAACCAGTTTCATTACTTTTAAATCCGGAATATCGTCGCCCATGTAAAGCACTTCTCCGGCAGTAATATTTTTCTTGGCTAAGTATTGGTTAAAAACGGCAACTTTATCCCCAGTTCCTAAAAAAACATCGGTTACGCCAAGGTTAAAAAAGCGCTTGCCCATGGCAATCCCATCCCCACCCGAAATGATACAAATGTTGTAACCACGTTTAACGGCCAATTGCATGGCATAACCATCCTTAATATTAAAGGTGCGCAACGATTGACCATTATCAGTAACCTGAACCGATCCATCTGTTAATACACCATCAACATCAAAAATGAAAGTGGTAATCTCTTTTAGCTTCTGGAGAAACATATCTGGTTGGGAGTTTGGAGTTGAGCGTTGGAGCCGACTCAAGATTGAAGACTCCGAACTCTGGACTAATTACTGATTATCTCTCCACTCGTACACCCAGGCCGATTGGATTTGCTCTAAATGACCTTCGCTGCTTTCTTCGCGTGTTCCTTTAAAATTTGGTAATTCTAAAACCCAGTCGATCAATTCGGTAAAGCGGATGCGGTAAATTTTGGTTTCTGAAAAATCATCACCAAATTTCTCATATAAGGACATTGCAATATCCTCGTAATCGTTCCAGTAAAAAGGTAAGGCAAATTTATCGTTGTTCATGTTTTGTTCGTTGTTGTAAAGTTGAAATGTTTAATGTTGGAAAGTTCCAGACTAAAGACTTTAGACTTAGGACTAAATTAGTGTCCCATGAAGCCAGACTGATCCGGAATGGTAACTTCAATATCGCCGTTAATTACCACACACTGGCAACCTAAACGTGAAGTAATTTTCGGACGTACTGCCCTATCGATAAAATCTTCTTCTTTATCAGAAATCTCTTCGATATTATCCATGCCTTTGGTTACATACACATGGCAGGTACTGCAACCGCAAACGCCACCACAATTGTGTTGTAATTCAATTCCGTTATCCAGACAAACATCTAAAACAGACTCACCGGCAGCAATAGGTAATTCTATTGGATCGTGATCTGCTTCTTCAAAATTTATTTTTAGTTTAAAAATGCTCATAATTATTTTGCAAAAGTAATAACCAAAAGCCGTAATAATGCTACTTAGGCATTAATTTTATGCTATTGCTTAATATTTGATAAATGTTCTGCAACTCCGGCATATTGTTCAACATGCTTAAGTGCTTATTTATAGTGGTTTCGTCGGCCCTGACCGCTGGTCCCGTTTGTACGTTTTCAGGTAAATCAGTCATTACCTTATCGGCAGTTTCGGCTATTAAAGGTCTGATAATTTCAAAATCCAGACCATTTTGCGTTAATACCTGATTGGCTAAGGCATACAAATGGTTTGGAAAATTACAGGCAAAAACAGCTGCCAGGTGTAAAACTTTTCTTTTATCGCCTCCCAACTTATAAACCCTTTGACTTAATTTGGATGCCAGTTGTTTTAAAACATCCAGCTGAACTGCCTCAGTGGCTTCAATACAAAGCGGAATTTGATCAAAAGATACTTGCTTTGTTTTAGAAAAAGTTTGCAAAGGATAAAAAACGCCTGCATGTTTTATCTGGGCCGATAGCACTTTAATATCGGTTGTACCCGAGGTATGCACTACCAAACCGCTTACTGCCTTTAACCTGGAGGCAATGCTTTCAATGGCATCATCTTTAACCGAAATAATGTACAGATCGGCATCCGTTTTAACCGCACTTAAATCACTTATTGCCTCGGCAGCGATGCTATCGGCTAACAGCTTCGCATTAACCAGGTTTGGGCTGTATACCTGCGCCACATCTTCGCCTTTTGCTTTTAAAGCTTTGGCTAAATGTGTAGCAACGTTACCCGAACCTAATAAAACGATCTTCATGTGCTTATCCGATCCTGGCTTCTTTTCTTCTTCTAAAAATAGACAATAAGAAACCAACCACCATTACAATGGTACCTGCCCAATATAAATTGATAAAAGGAAACTCGATTGCTTTGAAAACTACCCAGTCTTTAGCCTGTTGTGGCTTTTCGAAAATCTGTAACTCAACTTTTTTCTCATCTGGTAAAACTCTCGAGAAACGGAATTTCAAATCCAGTTCATCTACTTTACGCGCGAAATCGAAAGTATTATTTCCTTTAATTAAGAAAATTGGTTCCGTGTTGTAAATCTTACCTGCAGCGTTAATTTCTAATGGTAAACCTACAGCGTAATCTCCCTGTGCCAAGGCTAAATCTTTGGCAGTAGGTTTTCTGTTTAAATCTTTAACCGTAACCACCCCACTCGAAGTATGAATGGTATCGCCTACCGAAACTTTAACAATGCGCGGAGCTTTGTAATTTTCATCATCCGAATGGCCTTCATGATCCTCGTGAGATGATTGCTTAACTGCCGCACTGGTAATGTGCGTATACACATCGTAAGTAAGGTAATGTTTGGTATCTGGAGAAGCAATTAAACCCATTTTCTCATTATCCTGAGTGTGAGGATGCAAATTGAAATCTTCTTTAACCTTACCCTCATTATCTATAACCTTGAAGTTTAATGTGTAAAAGGTATTCGGAGCCTGAGTGGTATCGCTTATATAAGTTACCGTGTACTTGCCCATTTGCTTAGGCTCGTTTTTGTACAGCATGATGTTTTCGCCAGGTTTCTCCGTTTTCTCAAAATCTTTAACAGGGATAAACTTATTCGCATTTATAGAAATCGGTTTATTGGTAGCTGCAGAAATAAGTGCACCTAGTACCAGAATAGCAAAACCTATGTGTGCAATAGCCGACCCTGCCAGTTTAGCTTTACCACCAAAAGCCTGATACAATACTGCAGCATTAGACAGCACTGCAAATAAACAGCTAAAAGTAATGAGGATATACATGGTATTGGTGTAAATTTCGGTTACATACACCAGACCAGCAGTTAAAACAGCCGAGAAAATAACAGCAGATACTAAACTGCTATAGAATTTACGTGGATCTGTTCTTTTGTATTTTAAATATTGTGAGAAACCCGATATCAGCGTAATCAGTACAGCAAAAGGAGCCTGCCATTGATTGTAGTATTTTACTGCATCTGGTGGAGGCGCGAAATTTGTACCAAAAGCTTTGTTAAATACGGGCACTGAAGTTGAACAAATCACCTGAAGACAGGCAACTGTTACGACTAAAGCACCTATAAACATCCAGAATTCACGCGAATAAGTTTCTTCGTCTTTCGTCGTAATTGGAAGCTCTTTCCACCGCCAAACAATTAAAGAAATAGCCAAAGCGGCAAATACAACGTTGTACAAAATCAGGTGGCCAAACATACCCATATCGGTAAACGAGTGTACCGATGTATCGCCCAAAATACCACTGCGGGTTAAGAACGATGCGTAAAGCACTAACAGGAAGCTTAAAAATACGAGGGCAATTGCTGTAAAATAAGCATGACCGGTATTTTTATAGGCAATCATTACGTGTACTGCCCCGATTAAGGTTAACCACGGAATTAATGACGCATTTTCTACCGGATCCCAAGCCCAGAAACCACCAAAGTTTAATGCTTCGTAAGCCCAGAAAGAGCCCATAATAATACCGGTTCCCAGAACCATTACCGCAAACAGTGTCCACGGCATAGCTGGTTTAATCCACTCTTTATATCTTTTTTGCCACAAGCCTGCAATTCCATAAGCAAAAGGAACCACCATACTGGCGAAACCTAAAAACAATGTAGGCGGGTGAATCACCATCCAATAGTTTTGCAACAATGGATTTAAGCCTTTACCATCGGTAATGAATTTCAGGTAGTTTTTATAATTTTCCGGATTGGCAAAAACCACAGGGGCCTGTGCTTTTAAATCCATCGCATCTCTCAACAGAATAAACGGAGAACTACCAACGCGCTCGCCAAAAATCTCTACCCCTAACATCATCGAGGTTAAAAATACCTGCGAAAATGCAACAGTTGTCATTACAGGGCGCTCCCAGGTTTTGGCTTTCCAGATTAACAGTGCGCCTAAAAACGACTGCCAGAATGCCCAAAGCCAGAAACTACCTTCCTGTCCTTCCCAGAAAGCAGATATGATGTAATAAACAGGAAGTTGTTTTGAAGAGTGCGATTGAACGTAATAATATTCAAAATAATGGCCAAAAATTAAATAGAAAAGTACTGCCCCAACGCCAATAATGCTGGCCCAGTTAACCAGGAATCCAATTCTTCCGAGATTGCGCCACGATTTGTCTTCTAAATTTTTCTCTCGACTGGCATAAAAATAAGAGATTGTTGATAATAACGATGCACTAAACGCCAGTACAATAAAAAACTGTCCGATTTTACCCGGCAGCAGGTTTTCGCCTACAAATTGAATATCCATTAAAATTAGTTATATTTTTTTTCGCCGTATTTCCCTACGGTGTCTACCTTACCATCCTTATTTACCTCTACCAGGTTATCATTATATTTAGATGGGCATTTCATTAAAATTTTCGATGCGTAGAATTTGTCCTTATCCATTTTACCGATAAGTACTAGTTTTTCTGATTTCTCAAAATCCTGCGGTTTGGTACCGTTATAAACTACCTGACGGATTTCGCCTTTTTCATCTTTCATGTAAAAAGAGAAATGATTGGCGTCTTTAAGCGCATCGTAGTAGGTACCTTTCGATTTTTCCCAATAGCCCATTACATGTTCTTCCTTGTTAGAAGAAGCTGCTTCTTTAAAATTAGAGTAGGTATCGGTATTGGCATTTAAGCTAAATAAAATCCCTACCGAAATGGCAATGGTAATCAATCCAATAATGGCACTTTTCTTCATGGTTATCTGTGTTGTAAAAGCTGGCAACAAAGATAAAAAAATAGGCATAGCCAGCATTCTTTTACCGTTTTCTTGTCTTTATATTGACAATTAACTGATTTTTTGAAAGAAAACCCTGCAGTCTGTTGCACTATTTATATCGGTTCTTAAGTAAATCTGCTTTATCTGCTGTAGGAGATAAAATTTCATCACCTAAATTGTTAATTTTGACATCGGATAACTATTTACTGATTAACGAACCCCTAACCTGCGATTGATATGCGTCTCAACCAATGCTATAAGCTTATATTCTTTATTGCGCTTTTACCTTTTTTAAGTTCTTGTTTTGAAGTAATTGAAGAAATTTCGATGAAAAACGATGGCACCGGCGATGTGGTGCTAACCATAAACCTGAGCCAGAGTAAAACCAAAATAGCCTCGGTAATGCTGTTAGATAGTGTGCAAGGCTATAAAGTACCCAGCAAACAGAAAATACAGCAAGAATTGAATGAGGCTGTTGCTTACTTAAAAAAATCGGAAGGGATAAGCAATGTAAAAAGTACCTCAGATTTCAACAATTTTATAGCTACCATCAGTTTTTCGTTTAAAGACGTTTCCAACATCAATAATATCACCAAAAACATCCTCGCGCAACAAAAAATTAAAGCGACAAATACCTCATCTTACACTTACAACAAGGCCACTAAAACTTTCAGTAGGAAGTACCAGGCCATTGGTACCGCTAAAACGGAATTCAACAAATTAAAGCCGAAAGATAAGGCTGTTTTTACCGGTGCCACCTACACCAGCATCTACCGTTTCGAATCGCTTGTAACAAGTAGCACCAATCCGGCATCAAATGTATCAAAATCGAAAAAAGCTGTGATGCTGAAAAGCGCCATTACCGATTTAATAAACGGAAAAATTAACGTATCCAATTCAATACAACTAGCTAAATAACAAAAAGCAGCTTACCTGCAATTGTGCAGATTGCATTGCTCACACAACAACAAATTACCAATGAAAAAAATTCTATTTTCTTTCTCCCTCCTGTTATTATTCAATTTGGCCAAAGCTCAGGATTTGGTTAAAAAAATACCTGCAAACGCTTTTACTGTTGCTACCATTAAGGGCGACAACATTTTTAAACTGATGTTTGTAAAAGATTTTAACGAATCGTTTGTGGGCAAAAAATTACTGGAAGGCACATCAAAATCGCTTGATAAAAATTTTACAACTATCGAGGATTTCGGAATCAACCTCGATAAAAACATGTACTACTTTAACCAGTTAACGGATAGCATTACCTACAACTGTTTCCTGATCCCTTTAAAAGATGCTGCTAAATTTGAAAGTCTGATTAACAACAAAGACAGTAAAATAAAAACCACCGGTGATACCAAAACCATGGTGTTGCCCGATAGTACCAGCATCATTAAATGGAATAACAACATGATGTATTTTGTTACCGGTAGCATTAAGGGTTCTTTTTTTGCCGATTCGGCTAAATCAGCCCGTTATGGCATTAAAGATATCCGGTTTCAGCAAGACGAAGCTACAATGGTTGATAGCGCTGCTGTTGCTGTAGATTCTGCCTATGTAACCACAACCGACGAGCCTGTTGTAGAAACTGCAGTTGCGCCGCCCGTTAAAGTTAAAGTGAAGCAAAAAACAGCTCTAAAAAAAACCAATAAAAAAGCCACAGGCAAGAAAAAGGCTACCAGGAAAAAAGCAGCAATAAAACCAAAGCAGGAAACGGAAAAAGAAATAGCCGATGCAGCTATGGATGCCGCTGAAGCTATACCTGCAGCAGAAACAGTAAATGCCCAATACGACCTTTACCAGCAGGAACGTGCCGAACAGGAAGCAAAGAAAAAAAGACTGGCCTTTACCTGGATGACCGCACAGGCAGAGCAGATCTTTAACGGCAACTACGAATCGATAGAAAATAACAAATCGTACACTAACAGCTTAGATAGCAAAGCTATTGCTGAACTTTGGGTTTCGAGCCTGCAAGACGTTTACAATGCTGTTGCACCAGAATTTGGCACTTATGGTAAAGCTGGCCTGATGAAAGGTTATGGCAGCTTAAATGCCAAACTGTTTATGGATAATAAGAGTTTCCGTATTTCTACGGGCTTAGAACTGGCACAGGAACAAGCCGATTCGTATAAAAAGATCATGAACAAAAAGCTGAACAAGAACTTTTTAAAGTATGTAAACAGCGATAAAGCAATTGGTTTTATGAGCTATGCCATTGATACCAAAGCCTACCTGGAAGAATTTCCAAAACTGATGAAACAAACCTATGGTTCTTTCCTTGGCGGCCGTATGGATGAAGAAATGGACCTTGGTGCCGACTTGCTTTCTTTGTTACTGGATGAGGAAGCAGTTAGTAAAGTTATTAAAGGTGATGCTTTATTTGTAATTAACGGACTGAATACCAAAGATGTAACCTACACTACGTACGATTACGATGATGATTACAAACAGAAAGAGGTGGTTAAAACCAAAAAAGAAACTTTGCCCGATTTCCTTTTCATGTTCTCGTCAGATGACACCAGACTAATTAACAAACTGATTAAGTATGGCGTAAACAAGAATTTTGTAAGCGCTGATGGTAATATTTATAAAATAACAGAAAAGAAAAGTCCGATTGATATTTATTTCCTGATTAAAGATGGTATTGTCTTTTTTGGCAATTCATTAACCGAAATACAGGCTATAAACAACAACCAGGTTAACAACAGTATTAGCAAAATACATAAAAACCTGCTAAGCAAAAATAACTTCAGCTTTTTGTTTAATGCTAAAAACCTGGTAGGCAAAGTACCGGCCTCTGAAATTGGTGGCGAAGAAACCGCTAAAAAATTTAACAGTACTTTAGAGAAAATGGGTAATGTGTACATGAAATCGAACCCGATTAAAGGCAGGCTGGTATCGGCCGATATCAGTGCTGAAATTCCAAACGGCCATGAGAATGCCTTGAAATACCTTTTCTCTTTAATCGAAAATGCTGCGAAGTAGCCTTTAGAGGAATTTAATGTTGAAAAGTTTTAAGGTTATAAAGTTGAACAACAACTACAATTAACCGATTTAAACAATTAACCGATTAACCTTAATCATGGTAAAATTTTTAAAAATAACAGCAGCGATAGTTTTATTGCTGCTTGTTTTTTATTTCGGCTTTTTTAAATACAGGCAAATTCAGGCCAATAAAGTATTAATTCCGGTTACTACCCAAGCTTTGTTTAAAATAAATGTGGATGAACTATACAAAACCATTGCCATTAGTTATGTGAAACATCCCAGCCAATACTCGGGTACAGATAAGAAAGGGATTGAAGAAAAGATAGCCGATTTAAATACAGGCCTAAAAATCCCTGCAAACATTTACATATATGGTTTAAAAGGGCAGGTTAAAAATACTTTTTTCTCGCGTTTAGAAATCGTTGATAGTGTAGCATTTAAGCGATTTATCCAGGAAAAACTTTCGTTAATTAAAAAAGATACCAATTTCTTTCAATCTGCCGATTCAACTTTTAGTCTACTGTTAAACAAAACAAGTGTAGCTATTGCATTTAGCCCTAAAAAGGCCGCGATAAAAACTGTTTTGGTTGATATACTGAATCAGAAAGACATGGTTAAAATTGGCGATAGCAAATTTAAGCAACTGACCGATCTTTCCGATCACCTGTCTTATCAGGATGCAGAAAATTTAAGCAAGGTTAATTTTACCGATGGAAAAATTAATTTTAGCAATGAGTTTGTAAACCGCTGGATCGAACCTGCTGCTCAACCAAAGCACCGTATTTTAAATCCGGAAGGTACGATAAGTATGTGGCTAAACGGAAACTTTAAGCCTGCATTGGTCAAAAGAAACACTGCTCCTAGTCCTGCTATATTTTCCAAAAACAACTTTTTTAAGTTTTATAAAGGCTATCTGGATTTCGAATGGACCAACACCGTAAAACAGATAGATACTGTTGTGAGCTATGAGTACAATGATGACTTTGAACAGGTAGAAAAAAAAGTGGCCAGAGCGCGCAACATCCCTGGCATTTCCATAAATATGAGCGCAAATGATCAGGAAGTAAGTAATTATCTTAAATCATCGGGCTCACTGGATCAATCGACTGGAAGAATTAATAATGCTGTGATTCCGTTGTACCAGGTTTACTTTAAGGCTAATAATGGGAACATTCAATTGAGCACTTTGCCAAATGCCAAACCTGATTTTAAAACGGAATCAGCAGACGATTTCTTTTACTTTAAAGTGGATTTTAAAAAACTGATTAAACAAATGTCATTCCTTACACTTAGCGATAATCTGAATATCTTTAGCAAACTGGAGATGCATGCAAAAAGTACGGGGAAAGATAAAATCAAATTAGAATCGGAACTTTTGTTTGTAAACCAGGATGCCAACTCCCTGATTCAGTTATTGAAACCATTTAGAAACGGCTTAGGCAACTCACTGGACTTTAATTTCAAGTACAATAATGGTGTTACAGTAAGCAAGTAAGTTATTTTCTGCCGATTCAAGCTAATTTTATCCATAAAAAAATCCTTGCAAATTTTATATCTGCAAGGATTTTTCGCTTTAAGCTTTATTCTTTCAGCTTCGACTCTTATGGCCAAACACCCAAATTCATGTAAGAAACGGCAATTTTATCAATCGAATTAACAAAAGCTGCAGTTCTTAAGGTTTGCGTACCCGGTTTGGTCTTTAAAGTTTCGCGTATTTCGTGGTATGAATGGATCATGGTATCTTCTAAACCAGAGTTAACCAGTTCCATTTCAGATGCACCTTTCACAATCATTAAACGGTGCTCAGGAAGAATGGTTTTCCCGGTCAGGTTTTCTAAAGTATTGATCAGATTAGCATTCGAGTTAGCTGCGTAACGGTTTTCCATACGGCCAAAAGCCACGTGAGAAAGGTTTTTCAACCATTCGAAATAAGAAACGGTAACACCACCAGCGTTACAGTACATATCCGGAATGATGATACCACCCATCTCGGTGAAAATTGCTTCAGCTTCCGGCGTAGTTGGTCCGTTTGCACCCTCAGCGATAATTTTCGCTTTAATGTTACGGATGTTCTGCTCGGTGAACTGGTTTTCTAAAGCCGCAGGAACGATGATATCGCAATCCTGTTCTAAACCTTCCATTGAATTTTTGAAGTCTTTAGCGCCTGGGAAACCTAAAATTGAACCAGTGTTTTTACGGTGAGCAAAAACCTCGTCAACGTTTAATCCGTTAGGGTTGTAAATGGCACCTTCAAACTCGCAAAGTCCAACAATGGTTGCACCAAATTCGGCAAGGAATTTAGCAGAGTGGTAACCCACATTACCTAAACCTTGTACGATTACCCTTTTATCGCCCAAACCAGCCTTAAAACCGATTTTAGCCATATCTTCAGCAACCTCTACACACTCGCGCACGGCGTAAGCCACACCACGGCCTGTAGCCTCTTTACGACCACGGATACCATGTAAAGCAATGGGTTTACCTGTAACACAACCCAATGCATCTAACTGACCAGGGTTCATCGTCATATACGTATCGGCAATCCAACTCATTTCGCGTTCTCCCGATCCATAATCAGGTGCAGGAACGTCGATACCAGGGCCAATAAAATTTTTCTTAATTAATTCTGTAGTATAACGGCGCGTGATGGTTTCTAACTCGGCAACGCTATATTGTTTGGTGTTAATTTTAATACCACCTTTTGCACCACCAAAGGGAACGTTAACAATGGCACATTTGTAAGTCATTAACGCTGCAAGCGCCATTACTTCGTCTTCGTTAACCATTTCACTGTAGCGGATACCGCCTTTTGTAGGGCTCATGTGGTGAGAGTGTTCTACACGCCAGGCATCAATTACTTCAAAACCGTTTCCGCGGCGGATTGGGAACTGGAAACGATACACACTATTACATGTTTTAATCTGGTTCAATAAACCTTCTGGATGATTGGTGAATTGAGCCGCACTGTCAAAGTTCTTACAAACATCTGCAAAGAACTTGTTCTCGTCTGCTAGATTAGCCATTATTTATTTTTTTTATGAATAAGTTTTCGCTGCAAAATTGCCTAAAAAAACCGCACATATCCAAATGCAAAAATACTTAGTGTACAGCAAACACCACATGCCTTGTACTACTGGGGGCACTTTAGACCGTTTTGAACAAACTGTACAAAAACAATATTTAAACCTGTTTTGAGGCAGTTATGCCCCGCTTAAATCCGAAACCAAACGAAACATTTAGACAAGATATGAAGCGTTAAACAAGCATAAAAAAAGTTAAAAAAATATTTTAACACAAATAAATATACTTAAAATAATCTGATTAACGACACAATAAAGGCCATTTTAAAGGAAAAGGGTACAAAAAAAGTGATCAATATAAAATTGATCACCTCTTAAAGTTAATCTAAATCGTCCCGTTGATTTAATTTATAACTAATCAAACATCACCAATTAATTTGCAAGAAACAATACTATGTAGTAGGTAATTTACAAGTCTACTGTTTTGTATACTTAATTAGCTATTTTTTAAAACACAAAAACCTATCTTACAAGAAGATAAGAATAAAAAAGCCACTAACAAAGGAATAGAGGCATTGCATTTTCCTCATTTACGGGTTAAAATAAGTTGTAAACTTATTGCCTGCAAACACTTATTTTTCGCTGCTGCTCTCTTTTTCTATTTTTTTCAATCTTTTATCGATAGCAAAAAGATAAGCCAGTAAACCAAGCAGGATAATTACAATACAGATTACAACCACGTATATTTTTCCATTGTTGCGTAAAGTATCGGCCATTTCTACACCATTTTCCTGTGCAAATAACTGCAGGGTAGCCATCATTAATATCAGGGAGAAAAGTATCTTCTTCATTTTAGTTGTGTTGTTGTTTGTTTTCGTTTGTTGTTGATTGATTTTCAGCGGTAACGAAGCTATCACGAACACCTTTTATTTCTTCTTGATCAGGCGTGTTCATGATGGTTTCAATTGAACGTATTCTGAAACGGATTGTATATACCCAGTAACCAATTAATATCCAGCCTAAGCATGCCGGATAAAATACCATACGCATGCGGCTATCTAGATCATAGCTGTTAAATCCTGGGTTACCGCCATTTCCGGGGTGTAAAGAATCTTTTAAACGCGGAAGTACAAAAAGCAGCACCACCATCATCGGGAAGGCAAAAATATTGTAAATAGCTGAGATTTTGGCTCTTTTTTGCTCTTCATCAATGGCATTACGCAGAATGAGGTAGGCGAAATAAAGCAATACCGAAATTGCCGCAAAATTCTGCTTTGGATCGAAGCTCCAAAACTGTCCCCAGGTATATTTTGCCCAGATCGCACCGGTTACTAAACCCAGTAAACCGAAAATAATACCTGCATTTACACTTTCAACAGCCTTTATATCGTCGATTTCACTTTTAGTACTCAAAGATTTTATGCTATAAAAAACCGAAATGGAGAATAGCACAATCATTGCAAACCACATGGGCACGTGAAAATACAGATTGCGAATAGTCTCGTTTAAAATAGCCAGCCGGGGTACGCCCAGTAATAAACCTGCAATTGCAGTATAAACAACCAGCACCGAAGCTAAAATTTTCCACCAGGTTTTTTTCATATATATAACTATTGAGTTTTGAATGATTGAATTGATGAATGCCATTTCTCATTCCATCAACACCAGTCCTTCATTTTAAATTTTAATTATCGGGTTTTGAATGATTGAGTTGCCTCCCGATTCTCTCATTCCGCTCTTCTCCAATTCAATCATTTTTAATCGCGCCAAAGGTAAGGAAATAACAATAAAGAGGTGGCCACCATCAATACGTTTACCACCAAAAGCATGGCAATTTCATCGTAACTGTTTTCCCAGGGCAAACCATCTACCGCATTTTTAGCCAGTTTTATCAGCAAAATAAGCACTGGAATAATAATCGGAAAGCTTAAAATCGCCATCAGCATCCCCCCGTTGCCCGCTTTGCTGGCAATAGCCGAAACCATAGTAAATACAGTCGAAAAACTGATACTGCCCAACACTACAGCGATATAGTACATCACCAGATCGGGCGGTGTAAACGAGTCGAAAACCAGGGTGTAAAAGCCCAATGCAATCGTGGTAAGCACCAGCATCAGCAACGTATTGTACACTGTTTTGGAGATCAAAACCGCCGCCGGACTTGCTAAAATGTAACTGTAAAGTTGTTGCCCTTTGGTTTCCTGCAAAAAGCTTTTTGAAACACCATTGATGGAGGCAAAGAGCATAATAATCCAAAAAAGCGCATTCCAGGTGAGCTTATCGCCCAAACTTACAAACGACAAATAGCAGGTGAAAATGGTAGAAACCACATATAACAGCACACCATTGATGGTATATTTGGAGCGCCACTCTAACAATACTTCCTTGTGAATTAAATATTTAACCTCTTTGGTCAATTGCATAACCGCAAAGATACTTTTATTGATAAATATTGCATGCTTAAATTGTTGTATTGTTGTAATTTTGTTTGAGATATTGACTATTACTAATTTAGCCACGGAGATTCTGTGTTGATATCCAAATTAATTTTTAATTTTGTAGTTCAAGGCAGCTCTAAGCTAGCTTCATTAGGGCAGTTCATTTTTAATGGCTGCTCTAACAATTTACTTCGTTTTCCACCTCAATCTTACTATAGTTACTATCAAAGCACTTCTCGGTTTTGTATATGGTATATATAAGTCCGAGTATTTTTCTTTGAACCGCTACTACTGCTTTCATTTTTATGCCGTGTTTGGACACAAGACGTACAAACACAGCTTTATGTTGCTGGTTATGCCTTATTGCTGTTAGGGCTGGCATATGCATTGCCTTCCTTAAATGTCTGTTCCCTCTTTTGGATATTTTCGGTTTCCCTTTTACAGAGGTTCCCGAGTCTTTGACCCTTACATCAAGTCCACTATAGCCTACCAGCTGTTTTTTGTTTTTTATCAGTTCAAACCCATTGGTTTCAGCAAGGGTAATCAAAGCTGTTAGCTTACCCACGCCAGGGATTGATGTGATATGATCTACTTTGCGAACAAGCTCTGAATCTTCTTTTAACGTTTTAGACAGTTCGTTTCTGATTTCCAGTTCCTGTTTATTGATTAGCTGGATACGTTTGGATATCCTTTTTATACTGCTCTGGTTAGGGAATCGCTCCACCAGCTCGGCATGAAGCTGGTTTTTCAAAACCGTTCTATCCGTAATTAGCTGGTCTCTTTCACGGGTAAGCTGTTTAAGCTTCCTGAATATCTTTTTGGGTTGCTGCCAGTCTTCAAGCTTCCGCTCTAGTCCAAACCGGCATATCGCCTGTGAAGCGGTCTTGTCAGTAATAGTCCTTACATCAAGTGTTTTAAAGTAATTGCTGATCTTGTTTGGAAGTACAATACTCAGGCGCTTGTCCTGATCTGAAAGATAATAAGCCAAATGTTCATGATAAACACCGGTGGCTTCCATCACGTACCGAACATCAACATTTTTTACAGTCTTTTTATCCACCCAGGAGCTAAGGCTGCTAAAACCGTTTGAAGTATTTGAAAATATTTTATAGGCGTATATCTCAACACCTGTGTCATGGCTCATTCTCCCAAGTGACACTACCAGTTCCTTTTGCGCCACATCAATACCTACAACCTGTTTTACAATAGATGACATAATTCTTTATTTAATTAGTAAAAGTGAATTGCCCTCCTTCATCTTTTCTCCTGGTTGGATATCCTGGCTATACTTCAAAATAAATACGCCTTACATTCTGTTCAGATTCTAAAAGGCAAAAAAGAGTGAGGCAATATCTCCGTGAGAACATACTATAAGAAGTTGTTTGGGCACAAATCAACTCTCACTCTTTTTCACTTAAATATGTTAAATTTATTATTTTTAAATTTCACAACAAACATAGGAGGCACAGAAAACACGAAGAAATAGACCAGGCAAAAATCCGTGTTAATCCGTGTAATCTGTGGCAAAAAAAATAGCCACGGAGGCGCAGAAAACTCAGAGAAATAAACAAAAATCCGAGAAATCTGTGGTAAAAAAAATGGAAATCTGTGCTAAAAAAAGAAAAGTATGAACTACGCATCAGTTATAGCATCGCCTGTTGGCCAAATCACCATCCTTGCCGATGACGAATTTGTGCATGTTGTTACTTTTGCCGAAAAAGATATTACGGGCTTAACCGAAAATCCGATTACCCTAAAAGCTGCCCAGCAGCTAAAAGAGTATTTTAATGGCAAGCTACAGCATTTCGATTTCCCGATGAAACAGAAAGGAACGGAATTTCAGCAAGGGGTTTGGCAAAATTTATTGGCAATCCCTTATGGAGAAACCACCTCTTATGCTAAATTTTCAGCTCATCAACCATTGGCTATTCGCGCCATTGCAGCCGCAAACGGTAAAAACAACATTGCCATAATTGTGCCTTGTCACCGGGTTATTGGTAGCAATGGCAAACTGGTGGGTTATGCAGGCGGTTTATGGCGTAAAAAATGGTTATTGCAACACGAAAGCGAAGTAATGCAACGCGGGCAAACAGAACTAAAATTTTAAAATCAATACTTTTTATTTGCAGATGAATACAGCAATAGTCGCTACCCCAAATTACCTTAAAGCCATCCGTTTAATTAATACAGAAAACAACCAATGCACTTTTGAAATAGGAAAAATCCCCATCCGCCAACACATCAATGCCAGTTACTTCTTTGCCCAAACTGATGTTTCAACCCTGGAGAAAATCCCCCACCCTGCCCCACGCCGGCAATATGTACTTACATTGAAGGGTAAACTCCGCTTTACGGTAAGTAATGGAGAAACTTTTATCATTGAACCAGGCATTATTTTAATCGCAAACGACACCAAAGGAGTTGGGCACACCTGGGAAATTATAGATGGCAATGAATGGGAAAGGATTTATATCCCGCTTGAAGAAGACGTAGAAGATCATTTTATTGCTGGAAAAAGCACATAAATAAAATTCACATTTCTAATGCCTACTTTAAAAATACTTTTCTAATTTTGAAAGATACCAAACGCTCAATGACCTACAATCCAGGATTACATATTTTAGGTGAATTTTCTTCTGAAAAAGCCGAACAACTCTCTTCCTTTCAAGACTGTAAAGATCTTTTTAACGAACTAATTGCTAGTAAGAACCTTGAAAAAGTTGGAGAAGTTTATCACAATTTCCCTAACGGAGGTTTTACCGCTGTAATCTGCTTAACCGAATCTCATTTATCTATCCATACCTGGCCAGAGTTTAAACTGGCCACTTTCGATATCTTTTTATCTAATTACCAGAAAGATAATACCCAAAAGGTTAAGGATATTTACGATGCTGTATTGCGCTTTTTCGAAGGTAAGGAAATGCAAAAAACTGAAATTGTGCGTTAATGGAAAATTCAGTTAAATCATTTTTTAGATTGTCGGAAACAATATCTTGTTCCAAGTGCAAACAAAATATTGTGCTCTACGAACCGGCTAAAAGCGAATACGTAGTTTGCCCCTTTTGTTTTTCTTACTTACATATTTTTACCAGGGCAGAAACAAGGCTGAACCGGAAATTAGAAAAACCCGAAAAATCTCCGGTTTTAAAATTAGGCGCAACAACAAACATCCATGGTGTCGATTTAAAAGTAATTGCCTACCTCGAGAAAAAAGAAGCAGGTACGAGTTACCACTGGAGGGAATATATTTTAACAAGCCATGATCAGGGCTATGTTACCTTATCCGAATTTAACGGCCATTGGAATTTCATTGCCGGCGAAGACTTTCTCCCTGATTATAAACAACCCATATCTTATGGTACGAGTATAGGCTATAAAGATGTGGAATACAAACTTTTTAACAGGTATACGCCGGTAGTTACAGCTATGCTTGGTGAGGTAGATTGGGACGTGGTGAATGAAAAGGTTAAAGCTACCGAGTATATCGCTCCCCCATTTATGGTTGTTAAAGAGGTGATTAATAAATCTGCAAATCTTACTAATTACTACATTGGCGAATATCTTACCAGGGATGAAATTGCTAAGGCATTTAACCTGGATAAAAGTAGTCTTCCGGAGCAGATTGGCATTGGCGCCAATGAGCCATCTAAAGCTTTCGACAGGTGGAATTCTTCCTTAAAAATAACCGGCATAGCCATAATTGCAGTTTTGCTTTTGCATTTGCTTTTTAATGCGGTTAAACCGGAAAAGGAATTAATAAACGACGATTTTTTAATCACCTACGATGCCAAAACAGGTGCAGATGCTTTCAAGTCTTTTATCACCCCTTCATTTGCTATTGATGATGAATCATCGAATATTGAGTTCGAAATTGCTTCGGGTGTTGACAATAACTGGCTCGAAACCACAATTGTACTGGTTAATGAAGCCGATAACCGAACCTGGGAAGTAAGTAAAGGCATAGAATATTACCATGGTGTAGAGGATGGCGAAAGCTGGTCTGAAGGCTCAACCAAAGAATCCGTTCTTTTATCAGATATACCAAAAGGCAAATACCACTTAAATGTATATCCATCATCAGGAGATGTTTACCGGAATAACCTTTATATCAGGGCCACAACGAATGTAAGCATGTTCCGCAATACATTGATTACCATACTACTGCTTTGCATTTTTCCGGCCATTTGCTGGTATTTAATGCGCAATTACGAGAAAAGAAGATGGAACAACAGCGATTTTTCACCCTTTGTAGAAGGAGATTAAATGAATTTAAAACCGATTAAATATTACCTTATTGTGCTACTGATTATTTTAGGTTTTTATGGCTATAGCGGCCTCCGCGGTCATGCCTTTTACCAGGATAACGTAGAAAAAAACACTGATTTTAATGGAAATAAAGGTCACAGCGGCCACGTTAACAGATTTTACCATAAATAAAAAATTATGAGCTTAAACGAACTAATCAACATCAAGTACATTATTGCATCATTGGTTTACTCTATATTGGGTATTGTTGTACTTTTTATCGCCTTCTGGATTATCGAAAAAATTACGCCCGAAAACCTTTGGAAAGAAATTCTCGAAAAACAAAATTTAGCTTTAGCCATTGTTTTTGCGGCCTTTATTATTGCTATTGCAATCATTATAAGCTCAGCCATTCACAGTTAGCATGAACAAAAAGTTACCTGCGCTTTTATTAATTTCAGTTTTTGTTGTTGCAACCTGTGGCTTAATTTACGAGTTAATTGCCGGCACCCTGGCCAGCTACCTGCTTGGCGATTCGGTAACCCAATTTTCGACCATTATTGGGGTTTACCTTTTTTCGATGGGTATAGGCTCTTGGGTATCTAAATATTTTGAGAAGAATATCCTTTCGTGGTTTATTCAGATTGAAATCCTGGTTGGGCTGGTTGGTGGCTTTAGCTCAACCGTATTGTTCCTCGTTTTCGAAAGCATTGCTTCCTTCAGGATAGTGCTGTATGGTTTTGTAAGCCTAACCGGTATTCTGGTTGGTTTAGAAATTCCATTACTCATGCGCATTCTTAAAGACCGCTATGAGTTTAAAGATCTGGTTTCAAAAGTTTTCACCTTCGATTATATTGGCGCACTACTGGCTTCCTTAATTTTCCCGCTGCTGTTAATTCCGCACCTGGGTTTGGTAAAAACAGCCTATTTGTTTGGGATGCTGAACGTTGCCGTAGCATTGATTGTTTGCCTGAGTTTTAAAGCAGAAATCAGGGCATCAAAATACCTGCAAAGCGCTTCTTTCATTAGTATTATAGCACTACTTGCCGGCTTCATTTATGCCGATAAAATAACCAGTTTTTCTGAAAGCCAGACTTACAGCGATACCATTATCTATTCGAAAAGCACTCCTTACCAACGCATAATCTTAACCAAAAAAAACAAGGTTTTGCGGCTTTTCCTGAACGGAAACCTTCAGTTCAGCTCTGATGATGAATACCGCTACCACGAGGCTTTGGTACATCCCGGTTTGCAGGCTTTACCTTTTGCCAAACATGTTTTAGTAATGGGTGGCGGCGATGGCCTTGCCGTTAGAGAGATTTTAAAATATCCAAATGTCGACTCGGTAACGCTGGTAGATTTGGATAAGGGAATGACAGGTCTCTTCCAATCGAACAAAATTTTGCTGGGGCTTAATAAAAATGCGCTGCTATCGCCAAAAGTAAAAGTAATTAATGCTGACGCATTTAGCTGGATTAAGGCACAGCACCGGAAATTCGATTTTATTGTGATCGATTTCCCAGATCCATCTAATTATGCTGTTGGAAAACTCTATACCAATGCTTTTTACAAACTGGTTAAGGGTATTCTTGCCCCAAAAGGTTTGATGGTTATCCAGTCTACCTCACCCTTTGTTGCGCCAAAATCTTTCTGGACGGTAAACAAAACTTTAGAAAGTGTTGGTCTAAAAACTATTCCCTACCACAACTATGTACCATCATTTGGCGAGTGGGGCTACATTATGGCTACTGACCCCGATAATGTATATAAAAAACCGCAGCAATATTTACCGGGCTTAAAATTTATATCGAAAGAAAGTTTAGACTTAATGCTCTATTTCCCTAAAGATATGGGCAAAGTTGAAACCGATGTAAATAAGCTTAACAATCAAATTTTGGTTAAGTACTTTGAAGATGAGTGGGCAAACGTTTTATAAGGATGAATTATCGGCATATTTAAAGCGTCGCTCTTTTTTATTGAGGATTGGATTAATTACGGGTGGTATTTTTTTAAACGGCTGTTATAAAAAAATACGGTCAGCCGGCTACAACATTCAGGGAACCTTACAAGGTCCGGATGCTAAAGCAGGCCATATTTTGCGCGATAAAATAAAATTACCGGCAGCGAAAAAGACAAGAAAAGTAAAAACACTCATTGTTGGAAGCGGTATTTCGGGTTTATCAGCCGGACGATGGCTAAAAAAGAATGGTGAAACAAATTTCGAAATTCTGGAACTTGAAAAACATACAGGAGGAAATTCATATTATGGCACCAATAAAATAGCGGCTTATCCACTGGGTGCGCATTACATCACTATAGCCAATAACGACGATGCTTTACTGATAGATTTTTTACAGGAAATTAATGTTATTACCCACTTTGAAGGACAGCTACCCTACTACAACGATTACTATTTAACTTTCGATCCGGAAGAAAGGTTGTTAATAAACGGCGAATGGCAGGAAGGTTTAATTCCGGATTTTGGTGTGCCCATTGCAGATAAAAAGGAAATCAGACGCTTTTTATCAGAAGTAGAACAGCTTAAAAACATCAAAGGTAGCGATGGTAAATTTTTGTTTAACATCCCCTTAAGTAGCTCATCGAATGATGAAAACTACAGAAAACTAGATAAAATTACTTTCGAGGCTTACCTGGAAGAAAAGGGTTACCATTCTAAATACCTGCTTTGGTACCTAAACTATGCCTGTAAAGATGATTATGGTCAAAAGATACCCCATATATCAGCTTGGGCAGGTCTGCATTATTTTGCCTCACGTAGAGGCAGAGCTGCCAATGCAGAACAAAATGCGATTTTAACCTGGCCCGAAGGCAATGGCTGGATTATGAAACAATTGGCCTGCCGTTAAAAGATCACATTAAAACTTCGACGCTGTGTTACGATTTAAAGCCGATGGCCAATGGAAATACCCTGGTAACCACATTTAATGCAAAAACACAGGTTACCGAAAATATAGAAGCCGAAAAAATTATGCAGTGTGCACCACAGTTTGTAAACAACCGCTTACTGAAAAACTTTGACCGCAATATAGATTATAAGGCTTTTAACTATTCGCCATGGCTAATTGCCAACATTACCATCAACGAATTACCAGAATCGAAAGGAATAAACCTTTGCTGGGATAATGTAGCTTACAATACCCCATCCGTTGGCTATGTAAATTCGGCACAACAACATTTGAAACTTTCGGAAGATAAAAAAGTAATTACCTATTACCTCCCCCTCTGCGATTTCGAACCGGCGATTGCCCGCCTGGCTGCTTACTCCAGAAATTATGAACAATGGCTGGATATCGTTATCCCCGAGCTGGAAATAATACATCCGGGCATTACCAAAGCTATAGAAAATATCGATTTTTGGGTTTGGGGACATGGTATGATTGCACCCACGAAGGATTTTATCTGGAGTGAAAATTTAGCAAAAGCAAAGGCAGCAATTGATGATAAAATTTTCTTTGCCCACAGTGATTTAAGCGGAGTTTCTATTTTTGAAGAAGCTTTTCATCAAGGTATAAATGCAGCAAAACAGGTATTAAATGGCAGATCTTAATCCAAATCAACCCTGGCTAAATTCGCGTGTAAGTGATGTTGTTTTCATCCTGTCGCCTCCGTTTTTCTCTTTGCTGCTGGTTTTACTTTTTCCATCGCAATTTCAAGATTCAGCAGGCATTCCATTGGCCTATTGGGTATTTTTAATTGTTTTTATTGATGTTGCGCATGTATACAGCACTTTATACCGTACCTATTTTAACCCTGGCAATTTTAAAAAACAATATACTTTGCTTGTTGCCATTCCGGTGGCCTGTTATGTTACAGGGGTAATGACTTACCATTTTGATGCTTTATGGTTTTGGAGAATTCTGGCTTACCTGGCGGTTTATCATTTCATCAGGCAGCAATATGGTTTTATGCGTTTGTATTCGCGCAATGAAAAAGCTTCGCCTGTTCAGCAGCTTATCGATAAAGTGGCCATTTATACTGCAACCCTGTATCCACTGCTTTTCTGGCACCTCAGTACGGCCAGGCATTTCAACTGGTTTATAGAAGGTGATTTCTTTTCCTTTAAAAACGATGTACTTTTAAAGGGTTCGGGAATGGTTTACCTCGCCATTATTGCCATATACATCATAAAAGAGTTATGGGCGGTTATTAAACAAAAATGGATTAATGTTCCGCGGAATTTAATTGTTGTCGGAACATTCCTGTCCTGGTATTTCGGAATCGTTTATTTTAACGGCGATATGGCTTTCACCACCCTGAATGTTGTTTCGCATGGCATTCCATATATGGCCCTCATTTGGTTTTTCGAAAAGAAAAAATTAGATAAAACCACTGTTAAGAGTAAAATCATAGCCCTTAGCTTTGGCAAATCGGGGATATTTTATTTCCTGTTCACTTTAATCCTCTTCGCCTACCTGGAAGAAGGTCTGTGGGATGGTTTGGTATGGAATGAACACCAGGCTGTATTTAAACCTTTTACCACCTTACCGCAAATAACCAGCAGCGAACTGCTTTCGCTCCTCGTTCCGCTTTTGGCATTACCACAGGCCACGCATTATGTACTCGACGGCTTTATCTGGAAGGCTAAACACAAATTCTAAGATCTGTTTTTTGATCGGTTTCGTAAATAATACCAAACTCTGGTATGATGAAAACGATTTGCTTATTACTTTTTGTGCTATTAGGCCATTCGCCCGTTGATAAAAATACACCTGTGGCAAAACTGGATTTAAAAAAGTATGCCGGAACCTGGTATTCTTTATATTCTATCCCAACTATTTTTGATAGAGGCAGCCGTGAAACCACTACTAAATATACGCTGAACAAAACCGGCTATTATCATGTGGTAACCACCTACAAAAAGCCTGGTGATGAAAAGATATATTCGAGGAATTCGAAAATGTTCCCTTCAACCGAGGGAGATAATGGTGAGCTCCAGGCACAGTTTATATGGCCCATAAAGGTTGATTACTGGATTATTGAACTGGCCAGCGATTATTCGTATGTCGTTGTTGGTCATCCTGATCATAAATTCTTATTCATCATGAGTCGCAATGAGGTTATGCCCAAGAAAACCCTCGACGAAATTGTTGCCCGGTGCAAGGCAAAAGGTTACGATGTAGATAAACTTACCTCCCAGCAACACAAAATGGACTAGTATTATGGCCTTAAACCAGGCCAAATCTTTCGATCAGCTTATCTTTTTGAATTCGGGCTACCTGTAACTGCTTATTATTTTCCATGGTTAGCAGACAATCGTTCTTATTGAAATGCTTTACTTTATGAAGGTTGATGATATATTGGCGGTGAATGCGAAAGAAGTTTCTGTTCTCCAGAATTTCCTGTACATCTTTCAATGTTTTCGAAATAATTACCTTTTCTCCATCCAGTAAAACCAAAATAGAGTAATTACTGCTGGCCTCCACATACAGAATGTCGTCGAGATTTACAAACGTAATGCCTGTTAAGGAGCTTACAGCTATTTTATTAATCCGTTCGAGATAAAACTGTTTCTGAAAAAGATCAAATTGTGCATCAGAAGGTTTAATGGTGTTAACAGCTTTATTTACTGCATCAATTAAATCGTTAATGTAAACCGGTTTCACCAAATAATCCAAAGCACTAAACCTGAATGCCCTTAAAGCAAATTCGTTGTAGGCAGTAATAAAAATTACACTAAAATTTATCGGGGTCAGTTTTTCTAAAAACTGGAAACCATTAAGTTCGGGCATTTCTATATCCAGGAAAAGCAGGTCGGGCTTTAGCTGATCAATTTCCTGCAAGGCCTTTAACGGGCTGTTAAAAGTATGGATCTCGCCAATTTCGGGGCAATGCCGTTGAAGCTGGATGCGTAACAGATTAACGCTATCCTCCTCATCGTCGATAATAATGGTGTTTAAGCGTTTCATACCAAATGGAGGTTAATGGAAACCAGGGTACCCGAAGCTTCTTTGTTTTCATTGTATAAATCTTCGATGCGCACCTGGGTATTGGCATTAAATTTTTTATTAAAAACAGCTATGCGCTCACTGGTAATTAAAGTGCCGTACGATTTATCCTTTTCTGCAGCCTTGCTATTCAGCTCGCCGGCTTTTACCCGCCCTATTCCATTGTCTTCAATGGTTATATTTAAAGTTTGTTTGGTAAAATCCTGACTAATTTTAATGCTGATTTTTCCGCCCTGCTTTTTATGCATTAAACCATGCCATATTGCATTTTCGATATAAGGTTGTATTAACATGGGTGGAATTTCTATAAAATCAGCATCAACGTTGTCATCGATATCAAAAACATAGTTTAGTTTACCTTTAAATCGCATACTTTCCATCTCGAGATATAGTTTTAGCGCAATAATCTCTTCGGTGAGCACTATTTTTTCTTTTCGTGAATGTACCAACGATAAGCGCATGAGCTGAGAGAATTTACTGAGATAATCGGAAGCTAAGGTACTATCATTTTGTTCGATGTATAAATTAATTGAATTTAAGCAATTAAAAATAAAATGAGGGTTCATTTGCAAGCGTAAAATTTTATGCTCGTTTTCGGTATTCTTTATTTTCAGGTTAATCCGTTCCAGCTCATCAAGCCTGTCTTTATAAGCAAGGGCAGTTAAAAACAAAATGGTATCGACCACAAATGCAAGGGTTATTAAGTCGTATTGCGCATTTAAATGATGATACCAGTCGGGCAAAGAGGCCGATGCAAACAACCACCTGGGCACAACTACAAAAATAAATGCCGTTGCCAGGGCAACCAGACCTATAAATGCAAATTTTAAATATCCCCTGTTGGGCTTTGGCCTGGTATAATAGCTTAACCAAATCAGTAATACCAAAAAGGGCAGCGCATTGTATTTCCAAAATATCTTGGTTATGATACTTTGCTCGGGCCATACAAAATGAACTGGCATGATAATCAACATCAATAACCATTGCAGCAGGCATATTTTCAGGAATATATTCAACCACTTACTTTGCTTAACCTGTAAAAATTCGCTCAAAAAGAGGATATAAAAAATGCTCTGGGGAATAAACGACAACAGGAAAATAAAATCATTATTAAGCCAGGGTAGCCAATCTGTTTCCATCACCAAAGCATCCACCTGCAAAGAGTATCTTAAAAACAGTGAAATAGAAGCTAAAGCACAATACAGGTAAGACTTAAGCCTGCGCTGCAAAAAGAACTTTAAGCAACAGTAAACAAATACGGCAAAATAAAAACCGGCCACCCATAATTTCAAGTTTTTAAAACTAGCCGGAGCACTTATCAGTTCTTCTGCTTTTTCATGGTATGCCGTATCAAAAGTTTCTAAGTAAGGGTATTGATGCGCAATGTTGTATTGATATTTATTGATTAAGAGATAAAACTGTTGTACACTTTGTTTCTTAACAGGTAGATTTATTCGCCAGTAATCGCCTTTAACTGATAAATCACCAATACGCGAGCCAAAACCAGTACGTCCAACTAGCACCAGTTGGTTCTGTTTAAGTTCGTACAGCAGCGATTCTTCGTTTTTGTTACCCAGTTTTAAAATAAGCGTAGTATCTTTCTCTAATGCACTTAATGTGCTAAAATTCAGCCAGAATTGCCTTACAGTATCGGCAAACTCACCATCCTGCAAGTTAGTATCCAGCCGATGCCATTTTAGGGTTTTAAGCTGATTTGGGGTTTTATAATTCTTTTTTGAAGCAGCGTAAAAAGAATTATTGATCAGGCTGATCTTTTTTGTCTCGTACTTTACAACAACAGGTTTTACAACAGGCTGAGCCATTAAATAAAAGCTGTTACCCAAAACGGTATAAACTAAAATGAAGAAAGCGATTAAAGAGCTGTTTTTTATAATCATCCTGCTAAAAACCCTAAACGGATACCTAAGTTTAAAGTTAATTAGAAAAACTACAATAAACATTATAAATGAGTGAGCTGTTATTTTAGTCTTGCGAAACCTGTTGTTTTATGTTTAAATGCTTTCCTCAAACTCTTAAAAGTACATGCTGCCACAGCATTTTCTTACTACACATGGTATAAACCATAGTTCACCACAAAAATCAAACACTTCACTCAATTACAGGCTTAAGTGAAAATTGTTATCTTAAATTTGAATTGTAAATTAAATCGTACAAGAAACAACTACTTTCAGTAACAGCATAGAAATTATGATTAACGCTTTACCATAAAAATCATTTAATCATGAAAAAGATCTTAATTAGCGCCCTCTTATTAAATCTGGCCATAATAACCGCTTTTACTTTAAACTCCGATATTTCTTTCAAATTAGGTGCAAAAATCTGCACAGCTAAATTCAAAGAAAATAAAGAAGGCATTGCAACCCTCCTATCGCTACACGACAATGAAAATACGGCAATTGATGCTTTTAACGATTTACCCAAAGACACCAGCTTTAATCTTTTTGAGATACACCAGAATAATGTACGCACCTTAACCTGCAACATTAAAAATAAAAACTCTGAATTTGATCCTAACCGTATTTTTTCTGATATCGGGATTGACAGTACTTTAAAAAAATCTAATAGCGGGGTAACTAAATTTCCGGCAGCGGTAATTAGCCAAATCAAAACTTTTTCGGACGAGCTTTTAAAAGCCTATGCTGCCCGAAATCAGAATACTTACACCATCTCTATCCACAATAATACCAATGAGAGTGCCCTTTCATTAACCGACTATATCAAACCAAATAAATATCATCAGGAAGCCAAGGCTGTTTTCAGCGCCGAGGGCAAAGACCTGGATGACTTTTTCCTGGTAACAGCATTAAACGATTTCAATTATTTAAAAGGTTTAGGTGAAAATGTAGTGTTGCAAAGCGATAATCCGACCGATGATGGTTCTTTATCGGTTTACTGCGCCAAAAATAAAATTCCGTATATCAATATCGAGGCCGAGAATGGCCATAAGGCCGAACAGCTAGCCATGCTGAAAATAGTTTACGGACTTTTAAAAATAAGATAGAACCATAACGTGTACAAGCATTACAATCAATCCATTAAAGCCATGAAAAGTTTCATTCAAAACGGCCTTATATTGATGCTATTCTGCATAGCAACAGAGACCAGTGCCCAGGTAAAAAAAACAGTAAGTCCAGCTAAAACCAAAAAGACCAATACTGCCCAGGTAGCAACCAAAAGTATAGCCATTGAGCTTCTTCGTGCTAATACGGAGCAGGCAAGCCGAATGATTAGCAACGAACTGAAAGCTTTGGGCGTACAGATGGAAAGTATAGACGAGGAATCGATATATGATAACCCGAAAAACGGAGAAAAAAGTGGCAGACTGTTACAGGTGCGTACGTCGCTCATTTGTAGTCATAAGATACAGGTAGACATACGCGCCAATGCAAACGATCAGATACAGAGTATCGATTGGTATCTTAACGATGTGCCGAAAGAAGGTTTTCTTGCTCTTGAAAAAGTACTGGGATACCGTAAATGGCAGGCACTTAGCCCAAACCTTTTCTTAAACAACAATTTAATTGCCGAGGTAAGCGAAATGGGAAGCAGTGGCGAAGATAAAAATCAATTAACCTATGCCATTACTTTAACCAAAACCGATCAATTTATTTTACCGGTAATGGCTAAAGTTTTCAGTACCGATACGTTAACGGTTCATAACAACCCCGAAGAAACCGGACAAAGCGCAGTTCAGTTTTTAAGAGGCCAGGGCAACAAATTTCTTTATAAATCATCTAATATTTTAACGAGTTATCAAGGTAAAGGAATTTCGAATGTAAATGGTTATAACACAACTTACATGTTTGCCGAGGGCACCTCTGTAACTGTTTCGAGCAACAAATACCAAAAACTGAATAGCATAGACTTTAGTTTTAGCGACCCTCTGGTACACAACAAAATTAAAAAATGGTTCCGCCTAAATAATTGGACAGACGGCGGTGAAGGAGATGAAGAAGGTGACCTAATTTACAGTAAAAACAACCTGAAATGCACCAATAACGACAAAGAGAAATATATCAGGTTTACTGTTTCGCCATACATTACCGACATTGCTACCCGCTACCAAAACACCGACCCCATAGATGCATCTTCGTTGGTAGGTTACTACCTTAACATGGAAAAGGCAACATTAAAAACATTCCTGGCCGAAAATTATTTGACTTCGATTAAAGTTGACTGGCCAAATAGAAATATGACTTATAGTGCAGGGGCTTACCCTCACGATTTTTATTTCAAATCGCCAGCTGATTCTTTGTGTTATGTTAGCTACGAATACCAATTGAGTGATAACTGGTCGCGAATTATTTATTTCAGCACGGGCGATAAGGCTTACTACGAAAAGATGAAAACCGATTTGTTAAAGGATGCCCAAGACCCTAAATCGAAGGTTATTGTAAATTATAGCGATAAACAATTCGAGAAATCACGGATGTATTATATTTCAATATACTCTAAAGCACAGGACATTGAAAACAAACGCAAAAAACAAGATGCCTTGCTTGCACAACAACAACGAGAAAAAGCGGAAGCTGAAGAGCAGGCACGTTTAAAGGCTGAGAAGGATGCAAAAACTTCGGCCGACATTCAAAAGGTAGGCGATATACTGATACAAGGTTTGGAGCAAATTAATAGAAAAAAAGGGAACAATTAATTATCCGGCATAACCTTGCCTTTCAAAAATAAACGCCGGTAACTTAATAAGTATCGGCGTTTTGCTTTGAAATTATTTTATCTCCAGGCGTTCTTTTTTAACGCTGGTGGCCAGTAAAAGTACCGCAACCAGTAATACAATCCAACCCCATTGGAAATGGATGGTTTTAGACAGCATTTTATCAAAAAATTTAGAGCCAAAGTAGTTGTTAACTTTAAACCAAACGGCTGCCGCCATTATGGCACTCCAAATTAATGCGATAATAGTCATTACCCTGAACATACCTAAAGCCCTTACAAACAGGAATAAAGCCGTTAAAGCTAAAATAGCCAAAGAAATATAAAGCAAACGCGGGTCTGCCTGGTATAAATTCCAGTTACCCTTAACAGGTACCTTTAGCATTGGTGCAATGGTTATTGCAATGGCACCTAGAATTAAGCCAATGTAGGCATTGATTTTTTTTACAACTAACATCTTATCGTTTGTGTTAATATATTTGGAACTGCTAACTAAAAACTACCGATTAAACTATTGCCCTTCAATAATGCCCATTTTATCTGCAAAGTGAGCGCAATAGTCGCGCAAATCTTCTACAATCAGGGTTTCGCCGGTTGCTTTTAAAAAGCTATCGCCCATGGTTTGTAAAGTTTCGTAGAAAAAACGTTTCATTTCATCAACAGGCATGTCTTTCGTCCAGAGGTCGATACGCATTGAGTTTTTATAATTATGATCCCAAAGGGCCAGAATCATCGATTTAACGGGCACCTGATCTTTCGTTTGTGCATCAGTACTTTCCCAAAGAATATTCTCTGGCATATTGTTATCGTCTAACTCAACGGTAATTTTAATTTCTGCTTTTCTCATTTTTAATATTGATTGCACAGATAAATCGATTACACAGATCTATCCGTATTTTATTCGGCGCAAAGATGATGATTTTACCAAATACTTCCCCTTTGTATTAAACTACTTTTTGTAATATTAGCATCAAGATTGCTGTAATCACAATAAAAATAGATTCGATTAGCCAAATCCGCTTGATATCTTTTAAAGTAAAACGGAAAATAAGGTCGGTAACAAAGGTAACCGCAACAAGGCAACCCAAAATGAGCATATAGAAACCACTTAGGTTAATGTGTCCTGGCGCGGTATTTTTTCCGGAAAAAAGGCCAATTACAAATAAGCTTAGGCCAATTGCACCAACTATATTTAAAGGAGTAATACGGAGTTTCATTACCTATGGTTAGTTACTATTTCTTCTTATCAAAACGTTTTCCTTTTTTAAAGCTCTTAATCTCTTTACCAGCTTTTGCCTTCGCCTTATCCCTTGCTTTTTGTTCTATAGCCTTAGCATTTTTCTTTTCGTGAAAAGCACCTTTAAAATCAGGATCTTCTTTACGCTTTTGCAAATCGATCTCTTTGGCTATGTGCTGGCGTTCTTCATAAGCTGTTTCTTCAATAAAAACACCCTCTGGAATGGCTTCAACCGGAATGGACTGGCGAATTAATTTTTCTATTTTACGGATATAATATTTTTCTCCATCAGTAGCAAAAGTTATTGCATCACCTTTAGCGAAAGCCCTTCCCGTACGCCCAATGCGGTGCACATAATCTTCGATGATAATCGGCACATCAAAATTGATTACATGGCTCACATCACTCACATCAATCCCTCTACTGGCCACATCTGTTGCTACTAAAACACGGATATTTCCTTCTTTAAAACTGTTTATCGAATTAATACGTGTATTCTGCCCCTTATTGGCGTGTATCACCCGAACATTTTCTGCACCATATCTGCGTTCAATAAAACTGAATATGTTATCGGCCACGGTTTTGGTTTTACAGAAAATAATTAAACGGTTAAACGCTTCATCATTCTTCAATAAGTTTTGCAGTAAATTCAGTTTCGTTTTAAAATTCGGAACGTAATAAAGTGCTTGTGTTACATTAGCAGCAGGGGTTGCCTGTTGTGAGGTTTCTATAATGGTTGGATTCTTTAAGAAATCGCCTGCAATTTTCTGAACTAAATCGCTCATGGTTGCAGAAAACAGTAAGTTTTGACGCTTACGCGGTACAATTTCTAAAATACGATGTATAGAGCCAATAAAACCCATATCCATCATTTTATCGGCCTCATCTAACACCAAAAACTTTAAACTTTGGGTATTAATATCGCCTGTCAAATATAAATCTAAGAAACGGCCCGGTGTGGCAATCAGAATATCGACACCTTTTGCCAACTGCTCTTTCTGCGTTTTTGGTCCAATACCACCAAAAATTACCAGCGAGCGCAGGTCGGTATAAGTAGAAAACAGTTTTACCTGTTCTTCAATCTGCATGGCCAGTTCACGTGTTGGCGATAATATCAACGCACGGATATTCTCGCCCTGCGCATATTTCAACTGCATTAAAATTGGCAATACAAAGGCGGCGGTTTTTCCGGTACCGGTTTCGGCAATACCAAAAATATCCTGACCAGATAATATCGGAGCAATTGCTTTTTCCTGTATCGGCGTTGCAACGGTGTAACCGGCATCGGCCACAGCATTTAAAATCTGCCTGTTTAATTTAAATTCTTCGAACGGTTTTGCCATAGCGCACAAAGATAGGCTTTTTAAGCTGAAAGCTTAGAGGTAAAAGACCAAAGGGCTGAAAGCTGGTTGTACACTCAAAGTCTAACTAAGTAGATTTAGGAGTTAAAATATTTTCATTATCCTCTGGTGTGTTTAACCTAAAACATGACCTAAAACCTGGTTTGCTCATTTCTCCCTTTCCAAAATCTTAAAACTTGATACTCTATACCTGATACTTAAAACCCGACACTTAAAAACTCAATACCAGATACTCAATACTACCTAACTTAATACTAAATTACTACCTTTGAAACCATGAATACTTACCTGATAAAAGCTGCTACAATTGTAAACGAAGGACAAAAAATTGTTGCCGATGTTTTGATTAAAGATGGATTTATTGCCAAAATAGGCCAAAACCTTGCTGCACCTGGTGCACAGGAAATTAACGCTGAGGGGCAATATCTTTTACCTGGTATGATTGATGATCAGGTGCATTTCCGCGAGCCTGGCCTTACGCATAAAGCTGATATTTTTACTGAAAGCATGGCAGCTGTTGCCGGTGGGATTACTTCATTTATGGAAATGCCCAACACGGTACCCAATACTTTAACACAGGAATTACTTACCGATAAATACAATATTGCAGCAGAAACTTCATTAGCAAACTACTCGTTTTACATGGGTGCCAGTAACGATAATATTGAAGAGGTTTTAAAAACCGATCCGAAAAACGTTTGCGGAATTAAGGTTTTCATGGGTTCATCAACCGGAAACATGCTGGTTGATAACGAAAAAACCTTAGAGCACATTTTCAGCAAAGCACCTATCCTTGTAGCTACGCATTGCGAAGATGAGGCTACTATCCGCCATAACCTGGCTGAGTTTAAAGCTAAATATGGCGATGATTTAACCATCGAAATGCATCCGTTAATCCGCAGCGCTGAGGCCTGCTACAAATCATCCTCTTTAGCGGTAGAACTGGCCAAACGCTACCAAACACGGTTACACATCCTCCACATTTCGACGGCTAAAGAAATTGCGCTGTTTGACAATACCATTCCACTAAAAGATAAAAAAATTACCGCCGAAGCCTGTGTACACCACCTTTGGTTTAATGACAAGGATTACGCCCAAAAAGGCAATTTTATTAAGTGGAACCCAGCCGTTAAAACCGAAACAGACCAACAAGGTATTTTAGCTGGTGTTTTAAACAATAATATTGATGTAATTGCTACCGACCACGCACCGCATACGCTGGACGAGAAACAACAAGCCTATACGCAGGCACCTTCGGGCGGTCCGCTGGTGCAGCACGCTTTACCTGCTTTATTGGAAATGCATTTGCAGGGCAAAATCTCGCTGGAGAAAATTGTTGAAAAAACAGCGCATAACCTGGCCATTTGCTTCGATATCGAAAAACGTGGTTTTATACGCGAAGGTTATTGGGCAGATTTAGTGTTGGTTGATTTAAACGATCCGTGGAAAGTAACCAAGCTGAACAATTTTTATAAATGCGGCTGGAGCCCTTTTGATGGAGATACTTTTAAGGCAAGTATTACCCATACTTTTGTATCGGGAAACCTGGCTTACACTAAAGGAAAATTCACTACCGACCAGATAGGCAAGCGCTTAACATTTACCAGATAGATTTGTTATATTTGTTTAGGTTAACAAATTTGCAATGACAGACGCACAGTTATTTTCTGAAATTTCTGCACTTCCTTCTAACATGAAGCAGGAGGTCTGGGATTTTGTTGCCAGTTTAACTGAAAAATACAAACAGTTTAATGCAATAACTATGGCTGAAGAGCCGGTTGTTAAGTATGGAACAAAATTTTCAGATATACTATTAAAAGGTCCCGTCTTTTCCGATGAGCAAATTCAAAAAATCGAGGAAACAAGAAAATCTATAAATGAATGGCGAACCAAATAACGATGGTCGACACATCCATATTGATTGATTATTTTCGAAAAAAAGACAAATCAAAAACAAGATTATTTGCTTTATCCCAACAGTACGAAAACTTGTGCATTTCAAGCATTACAGAATTTGAAATTTACATGGGAGCTAAAGGCGAACAGCATATTTTTTTGGGAAACAATGCTCTCTAACTTTATCATATTCCCATTCGATAGTGCTGCTGCTTTAGCCGCTGTAGAAATTCAAAATAATCTTAAAAAGATACGCAAGAGCATCGACAAGGCGGATTTATTTATTGCTGCAACGGCCATAGCGCATAATTTATATTTCGATACGCTTAATCACAAGCATTTTGAACATATTGAAAATCTTAAATTGATTGGCAATTAGACAATATCAGGAAGATTTTTATATTTGTTTAAGAGAACAAATCCAGAGTTAACCAACGGTTTTATATTTATTTATCCCCTAAAAAAGTATTACCAGTAAACAATGACTAAACGTGCTGTAATTATTAAATCAACGGTGCTTCTTGGTTTAACTGTCCTGATTTATGTTTTTGGCTTCTTTCCCCCCTCTGTTCAAAAATATTACTCAACCGGCTTTTACCCTTACATTTCGTCTGTGTTAAGGTTTATATCTGGCATTTTTCCTTTTGCCATTGGCGATATCATTTACGCCATTTTAATTGGCTTTGTGTCGTACAAGATCTTCCGGTTTTATAAAAAGCGTAAATCGCTCAAAAAGCAAGACCGGGTTATTAT
The DNA here is from genome assembly GCA_965284455.1 of Sphingobacteriaceae bacterium. Classification (GTDB taxonomy): domain Bacteria; phylum Bacteroidota; class Bacteroidia; order Sphingobacteriales; family Sphingobacteriaceae; genus Pedobacter. Next base: position 236,141 of record OZ260086.1, on the reverse strand, counting down.
CCCCTTACAAGTATTCAATTTCTTTTTGCTGCTGTACATTATCTTCAAAATAGTTTGGGGCTTAAACTATAGCAGGCCAAGTGTCAGCGAAGAATTGGGCATTGGTTATGAAAAATACAATGTTAAAGAACTGATACAACTGGGCAACTATTTTGTAAATAAAACGAATGCGTTAAAGTTGAAGCAGACCAAAGTTCCCGCTTATAAGATCGTCGATCTTGAAAAAACATCAGCCGAGGCCTACAATTTAATGGAGAAGAAAAACCCTTTGTTCAGGTATTCGAATCCTTGTTTAAAGGCAGTGTTAAGTCCTTGGGTAATTAGCAAAGTTGGCATCGAAGGTTATTACGCACCATTATCGGGCGAGGCTAACATGAATACCAATCTGCCTGATTTTGTTAAGCCCTACGTTTCCTGCCACGAAATTGCCCATCAACTGGGCATCGCTTACGAAGACGAAGCCAACCTTTTAGGTTATTTAACAGCAAGTAACAGTCCTGATTTAAATTACCAGTATTCGGCAAACTATGAAATGCTGAGGTACATCCTCTTCGAAATCAGAATGAAATCGCCCGATGATTATAAAATATTGTACGACAAACTTCTGCCCCAGGTTATAGCCGACTTTAAAGCAGAAAAAGAGTTCTGGCGTAAATATAACGGACAAATGTTTGGCTATATGGATGCCGCTTTCGATCGTTTCTTAAAACTCAATAACCAGAAAAAAGGCATAGACAGCTACCAGGATATTGTCATCTGGTTATGGAATATTTACAAGTCCGAAAGTCTGAATATCAAGAGATAAACCTCCATCATCCCTTTTACATTTTACATTTTCCCTATCTAACCATGTATCGCCTCTTTCGTACCGAAACTCTGAATCAGTTCACCTTCAAAATCCAGCCATTCTTTCCAGCGTTTTTCAACATCTACATCGATGCTATATTTACGGGCAAAATTTAAGAAAGTAGTGTAATGACCAGCTTCAGACACCATTAATTCGTGGTAAAATTTGGCCAGTTCCTGATCTTTTATATTTAAAGAAAGTACACGGAAACGTTCGCAACTCCGGGCTTCAATCATCGCAGCAAACAAAAGCCTGTCGATAAAAGCCTGGTTACGACTGCCATCTTTTTTGCTGAACTTTACCAGCCGGCCCACATAATCATCCTTACGCTCACGACTCAAAGTATATCCACGCTCCTTAATTATGTTAATTACCATCTGAAAATGCTGCATTTCTTCAATGGCAATAGCGGTTAACTCATCTACCAGATCCTGGTGCTCAGAGTTTTGCGTAATTAGGGTAATAGCGTTACTGGCTGCTTTTTGTTCGCACCAGGCATGGTCGGATAAAATTTCTTCTAAATTCGATTCAGCAATGTTTGCCCAGCGTGGGTCTGTCAATAATTTTAATCCTAGCATGTGGTTTCTCTCTTCGAACCGCAAAATTAGAAATAATCGGCCCGCTTTTAAAATTGTGAGCTAAAAACAGTTTATTTTGCACAAATTTTAAAATATGAGTGCTAAGAAACTATTGATTATTGGATTGGTTTGGCCTGAGCCTGCTTCATCAGCTGCCGGAACCAGAATGATCCAGCTGGTTAATTTATTTCTGGCCAAAGGCTACCAGATTACCTTTGCTTCAGCAGCATCGAAAAGCGATTTCAGCTATGATTTCAGCAATACAAGTATTATTGAACAGGAAATTAAGTTAAACGACGAAAGTTTCAATAGCTTTTTAAAAGAATTAAACCCCGAAATTGTGCTGTTCGACCGTTTCATGGTAGAAGAACAATACGGCTGGCGCGTACAACAAGAATGTCCTGATGCCCTGCGGATTTTAGATACTGAAGATTTGCATTTTTTGCGCCAGGCACGTCAGCAGAGTACCAAAAAGCAGGAAGCCTTAAATTTGTTTTCCGATACAGCCAAACGCGAAATTGCCGCTATCCTCCGTTGCGATCTTTCTTTAATTATCTCAGAAACGGAGATGAAGCTACTCGAAGAGCAATTTAAAATTGATGCCAGCTTACTTTATTACCTCCCATTCTTAGAACAAGAAATTACTGCCGCTACCATTCAAAATTGGATTCCATTTGCAGATAGAGCCGATTTTGTTTTCATTGGAAACTTTCTGCACGAACCTAACTGGCATACCGTTCAAACCCTGAAAACCAAAGTATGGCCTATGCTGCGCAAAAAACTTCCGGAAGCTAAATTGAATATTTATGGGGCCTACCCTTCGCAAAAGGTACTACAGCTTGAAAATAAGGCTGAAAAATTTTTCGTTAAAGGTAGAACCCTAAATGCGCAGGAAACCATAGCCCAACACAGAATTTTACTTGCACCGATCCAGTTTGGCGCTGGCGTTAAGGGCAAGTTTATTGATGCCATGCAGGTAGGTACACCATCCGTAACCACAACAGTTGGTGCCGAAGCCATGAAAGGCAACCTACCCTGGAATGGTATTATTGAAGATGATTTACCCGCCTTCGCAGAACAGGCTGCCTTCCTTTATCAAAGCGAAACTGAATGGCAGGAAGCGCAAAAGCGCGGTGTTCAGATCATCAATGAGCGTTACGCCTCCACAGCTTTTGCCGATGAATTTATGCAGAAGATAATTGAATTGCTGTTAAACTTACCTAAACACCGACAGGCTAATTTTATGGGGCAGATTTTAAACCACCATACCCTTCAGAGCACAAAATACATGAGCCTTTGGATTGAGGAGAAGAATAAATAGTCCGGGGTCCGGAAAGTCAGAGGTGCGAAGATATCACGACATAAAACCTCCATACACGGTTATTAGCATTTAAGCGCAGAACTTCCAATTCCCGCCTGATAGCACGCCTGAACTTCCGACCCCGGTCTTCGGACTTCCGACTAAAACTATTGACTTTTAAAAAACATTCGGGTCCTAAAACCTTGGAACAATATTGTAAATTTGCGGCTATGGCAAAAATATCGATTAACCTTGCTACAGGTTCGTTTCAAAAGGAAGAAATTATCGTCGGAATAGATTTAGGTACTACCAATAGTTTGGTTGCATTTATTAATCCAGATAAAAACCCGCAGGTGATTAACGATTCGGGCAAGGGCGTATTGGTGCCATCGGTAGTTTATTTCAACAGTCAGAACGAAGCTATTGTAGGTAATGAAGCCAAAGAATTTTTAACCACCGATCCATCGAACACTATATTTTCGGTTAAACGATTATTGGGCCGTTCGTACAAAGATGTAGCCGATCATGCCGCTACTTTCTCTTACAAAATTATTGATGATGATACCGATGCCCTGGTAAAAATCCATGCAGGCGATCGTTTCTATACCCCTATTGAGCTATCAGCAGAAATACTGAAAGAGCTTAAAGCAAGGGCCGAGCATGCACTAAAAACACCCGTTAACCGTGCTGTAATTACTGTTCCGGCCTACTTTAACGATAGTCAGCGCCAGGCCACCCGCGATGCCGGAAAACTGGCTGGCTTAGATGTAATGCGCATTGTAAACGAACCTACCGCAGCCAGTTTGGCCTATGGAATTGGTTTAGACCCTACGCAACACAAAACCATTGCCGTATACGATTTGGGCGGTGGTACCTTTGATGTTTCCATCCTGCAAATCCAGAACGGAATTTTTGAAGTATTGGCCACAAACGGAAATACCTATTTGGGTGGCGACGATTTTGACCGTGCAATTTTAAACTACTGGATAACGCAAAACAATCTCGATATTACTACAATCGCCCAGGATAATATTTTAATGCAAACCTTAAGGCTACAGGCCGAGGCTGCAAAAAAAGCACTATCCACTCAAAATTTATACAACGAAAAAGTAGGCGAAATCTGGTGCACACTCGATAAGCAAACATTCGAACAATTAATTGCAGCTAAGGTTGAGGAAACCATTACCGCATGCAAAAATGCCTTAAAAGACGCTGATTTAACAGCTGCTGATATTGATGAGGTGATTTTAGTAGGTGGTTCTACCCGTACACCATTTGTAAAACAACAGGTTCAAAATTTCTTCGGTAAAACCCCACAGGATAACATTAACCCAGATGAAGTAGTAGCTTTAGGTGCTGCTATCCAGGCAGATGTACTGGCCGGAAACAGGTCGGATATTTTATTGCTTGATGTAACACCACTCTCATTGGGTATCGAAACCATGGGTGGTTTAATGGATGTAATTATTGCCCGCAACAGCAAAGTACCAACCAAAGCAGGCAGGCAATACACCACTTCTATTGATGGTCAGGTAAACATGAAAATATCGGTTTACCAGGGCGAGCGCGATCTGGTAAAAGAAAACCGTAAACTTGCTGAATTCGATTTAAAAGGAATTCCGGCTATGCCGGCAGGTTTGCCCAAAGTTGATATCAATTTCTTGCTTAATGCTGATGGCATTTTAACCGTACAGGCTATTGAATTACGCTCGGGTGTTAAACAGGAAATAGAAATAACCCCAAGCTACGGTTTAAGCGATGACACCGTAGAGAAAATGCTTTTGGATAGCATTGAGCATGCACAAAGTGATGTACAACAAAGGATGTTGATCGAAGCCCGGAGTGAAGGCGAACAATTGGTTTACACAGCTGAAGGTTTTATCAAAAAACATGCAGAACATTTATCTGAAACTGAAATTGCAGAAACCGTGGCACACATCGAGGCACTGAAAACCGCACTATCTACTCAAGAAAAAGATACTATTTTGAAAAAAGCCGATGAACTGAACGAGTTTACCCGTCCATTTGCCGAGCGTGTAATGGATGCGGCTATTTCGACAGCGATGAAAGGTAAGAAGATAGAATAGTTTTCAGTTGGCAGTTTTCAGTTGAAAATTACCAAAAGAATATCCTTGTGGTGAGGTCAGATATTAGCGTCTGACCTATGAGTGGTTATTTATTTCTAAAAAGAATTACTAAATTAACCGCTCAATCGCTCAAAAAATGGTCACATCTATTAAAGTAAAAGACAATAGTAACATTGGCTTTATTATCATTCCATTTTGCCTTTTTCCGCTAGCATTTTTAGCAATAGCTGGAGCCTTTAATCTTAGCTATTTAATCACTTTCGCTATCATGTTCTGTCTATACACCCTTTATATGGTTTTCATTTTAAGAGTATTACGAAAAAATGAAGAGATTTATGCCATAGTAGCAAACGAAGCGGAAGTTACATTTCTAGACCGTGGCACTTTTAAATGGGAAGAAATTAATACCATCAAATCAATTGATGATAATACGATCTTTCTCCAAAGGCATCCTCATTATTTTATTACTGTCTCATTAAAAAACGGAAAGAAATTCGATGTCGACGTTACCAACTTTGACTATCAGTTTGAAGAACTGACCTCAATCTTAAATTCGCTGGGCAAGCTTAATTCAGGCCTGTAAAATCTAATTTTTAAAAACATATCCTTTCTTAACCTGCAGCTAACCAACTTGAATAATTTAAAAAGCATAGTGCTGTGTACACAGGGCGTGAAGTTCAGTTAAACAATTAACCATTTCTTACCATAGATCAAAATCCGGCAAACACAAAGCCATTACCTTTGTTAAAAATATTTTAACGTATGGAATTAGGTATTGGCATGTTTGGCGATTTGCAAATCAATGCAAATGGAGAAATTCAACCCGCACAACAAAGACTTCAGGAAATTATAGCAGAAATTAAACTCATGGATGAAGTGGGTTTGGATTTTTATGGCATTGGCGAGCATCACCGCCCGGATTATGCAGTATCGAGCCCAGAAATTATCCTGGCGGCAGCAGCAACCGTAACCAAAAACATCAAGTTAAGCAGCGCAGTTTCAGTTTTAAGTTCGTCAGACCCGGTAAAGCTATACCAAAGTTTTGCCACAGTCGATTTAATTTCGAACGGCAGGGCCGAATTAATGGCTGGCCGCGGAAGTTTCATCGAATCGTTTCCTTTATTTGGCTACAACCTGCAAGATTACGATGAGCTTTATGAAGAAAAATTAGATCTACTGTTAAAAATCAATGCATCACCCAAAATTAGCTGGAAAGGTAAATTCAGGCCAGAATTAAATAACCAGGAAGTTTTGCCACGAGCGGTAAACGACCGCTTAAAAATCTGGGTAGCCGTTGGTGGCACACCCGAATCGGTAGAACGCGCCGGAAGACTGGGTTTACCAGTAATGTTTGCCATTATTGGTGGTCAGCCAATACAGTTTAAGCCCTTGTTCGATTATTACAAAAAAGTTTACCAGGCTTACGGTCACGATATGAACAAATTTGAAGTTGGCGTACACATGCACTCATTATTTGGCGAAAACACCAGCGAAATAGCAGATTACTATTACCCGCTCTACTCGGCACAGATGAACAGAATCGGTCGTACACGCGGCTGGGCACCCTACCAGCGCAACCAGTTTGATGCCGGAATGAGCCAAAGCGGCGCTTTAATTATTGGCGATGTAAACCAATCGGTAGATAAAATACTGGCGATGGAAGAAACTTTCGGGTTAACCCGTTTCTCGGCCCACATGGATGTTGGCGGACCATCACATGCCGCGATGATGAAATCGATAGAAATTTATGGAACCAGAATTGCTCCGGCAGTTAGAAAAGCTTTGCAGCCATAAATTAAGCTTTGTTTCTCTTTAAAAGCTGTAAAAAACTATAAACGTAACAGCCTACACATATTGCAAAAAGGCTTTCAAGCAAGGCGAAAACAAGCATTACTGCTGTAAAAACCATTGCCAGAGTCGGAAAATCAAACAGGAACATCGCCGTAATCAGCAGGCAAAATACAAAGCCTAAGGTTGCGGCGAATTTCTTTGGGGCCAAATCTTTCATTTGCTTTGGCAGTGCCAGTTTTTGGTTAATGCTTACAGCTACATATTTTAACACACTGAATTTCACCGAAGTAAAGGCCCTGCTACCAAAATCAAAAATCAAAAACACTATTGCCCAGTAATTGCCAAAAATTAAGCAAACAGTAGCCACTACGGCTACCATAAAGGCAATCATACGCACCACATTTTCATTTATTCTTTCGGCCGATATTGGGCAGGATAATTCCATAGTAACTGTATTTTGCTGTAAATGTATTAAAAATCTCTATCCATCGGGTTTCAGTAAAGTCATTATCATTCCATAAAACAAGTTATTATGTCTGCTTGTAATTTTCGAATTTCTTATATTCGTATCACATAACTCAACAAATGACGCGCTCAAAAATCTTAGTTTTAAGTTTATGCTTACTATCGGCAACCTGGTGTAAGGCGGCTACACTGCCCGATACAGTGGTGATAAAAGCGCATTTAAAAGCCTTAACCAAAACGCCCAGATACCGCAGTCATCAAAACATCGATCAGCTAAACCAAACTGCCGATTATATCCGCTCGGTATTTAAGAAATATGCCGATAGTGTGTACATTCAGGAATATACCGTAGATCAAAAGATATATAAAAACGTAATCTGCTCTTTTGGTACACAACACCAAAAACGGATAATTGCAGGTGCACATTACGATAGTTGTGGCGAACAGGAAGGTGCAGATGATAATGCAAGCGGAGTAACAGGCCTTTTAGAACTGGCCAGGATGCTAAAAGGTCAAAAGTTAAACCACCGGGTAGATTTAGTGGCCTATACCTTAGAAGAGCCACCCTATTTCCGTACCGAACACATGGGAAGTTATATCCACGCCAAATGGCTCAAAAGCAATAAAATTGAAGTGTATGGTATGCTTTCTTTAGAAATGATCGGCTACTTTAAAACCGAAAAGAAATCACAATCTTACCCATTGGGCATTTTATCGTGGTTTTATGGCAACAAGGGCGATTACATTACCGTTGTTAAAAAATTTAGTGCAGGCAAGTTTGCAAACAGCTTTACATCGGGATTTAAAAAAGCGAATACCATCCTCACTAAAACATTTAGCGGCCCCACCTCTTTGCCGGGCATTGATTTTTCTGATCATTTAAATTACTGGAAATTTGGCTACAGCGCCTTAATGATTACGGATACCTCTTTTTACCGGAATAAAAACTATCACCAGGTTACCGATACCATGGAAACCCTAGATATTAACCGGATGGCTAAAGTTATTGACGGAGTATTTAAAACACTGGTTAAAATTTAATTATAACTGCATGTACATTAAATCACAAAACCGCAGCCCTAAGAAATATCTCCGTAACCTAATTAAATCCCTGCTATGGGTGCTGGTAATCCTGTTTGTACTGGCAAACATCATTGCCTATAACCAGGCTTATCAACTCACTCATTTTACTACACAGAAAGTAACCAAAACAGCTAAGCCAGAGCAACTTTCGTCAGCTGAGAAAATAAAGACACTTTTTACCGGGGTATCAAATCCACGTCCGGAGAATAAAAAGAAACCTGATTTGCCCTACACCACCATTAAACTACAAAGTAATAAAAAATTAGAATGCTGGTTTATTAAACACCCTGAAGCAAAAGGAACCCTAATTATGTTCCATGGTTACAGCGCGTCAAAATCCGGATTGATAAACAAGGCCAACATTTTCTACCAGTTAGGCTACAACACCATGCTGGTCGATTTTATGGGTTCGGGTGGTTCGGAAGGCAATGAAACTACCATTGGTTTTGCCGAAGCACAGGAAGTTAAAACTGTTTACCAATACGTTAAACAAACTGAAAAAAAGCAAATTATTTTGTTTGGCACTTCTATGGGCGCGGTAGCTACCATGAAAGCACTGAACGATTTCAAAATCAATCCTGCTGCGATTATCATCGAATGTCCTTACAGCAGCCTGTTAAAAACAACCCAGGCCAGGTTTCAAATTTTACATATCCCTACTTTCCCACTCGCCAATATCCTGGTATTTTGGGGAGGCTTCCAACATCATTTTAATGGTTTTAAACTGCGGCCTGTTGATGATGCGAAAAGCATAAAATGCCCTGCTTTGCTGTTATACGGAGAAAAAGACACCCGGGTTTCACGCAGTGAGATAAACGAAATTTTCAACAACCTGAAAGGAAGTAAAACCCTCCGCACCTATCCTTTAGCCGGTCACGACAACTACCTAACCCAATATAAAACCGAATGGACACAAGACATCAGCCTGTTTTTAAAGGCCGTAAATTGAAAATTAGCCCACTTACAAAAGTCTTCATTATCCTCATCGTACTTTGGTTTGGCATCCACATAAGCGTTACCATTATTGATGGGATGAACAACACTCCACAAAATGCCGATTTGGGTGTGGTATTAGGCAATAAAGTAAACGAAGACGGCACTTTATCAGAAAGGTTGCAAAAAAGACTGGAACGTGCCCTTAGCCTGTATAAAAATGGCCGGGTAAAAATGCTTTTTGTAAGCGGTGGGCACGGCCGGGAAGGTTTTAATGAAGGGGATAAAATGCGTGATTTCCTGATCGGAAAGGGTGTTCCGGCTGCCGTAATTATTACCGACAACCAGGGCGATAACACCTTAAAAACGGTACAAAACACCGCAAAACTAAAAAGCAACTACCATATTGAAAGTATCATCGTGGTTTCGCAATATTACCACATTACCCGCACTAAAATGCTTTTCAGGAAAAATGGCTTTGATAAGGTTTTTGGCGCTAGTCCAGAATATTTGGAGTGGCGCGATGGTTATTCACTGGTTCGCGAATTTGTAGCCTTTTATTCAGCGCTGTTACCGGCGTAGGAAATAATTTCCTGACCTTATAAAAATTCATTTCCTATATTTAATAAAATAAGTTACGCAAATCAGATATTGGATGGATAATTCGGAAAAAATAAACCTGCTTTTAGTTAAGCTCGAAAATTTATTGTTGAGGCAACAAAGTTTCGAAGCCGAAATTCAGGCGTTAAGACAAGAAGTTAAAGCGCTACAATCGCCGGGTTCAATAAGTGCGCCGGTAGCTGCTGAACCTACCTTTGTACCGCCTCCAAAAAATACACCACCAAATCCGGTAATACAGCATGCAGCAACTCCCCAGCCGTTTCCTTCAGCTTTTCCTACTACTCAAAATCCGTTACAACCTAATTTTACCGACCGCTTTAAGCGCGAAAATATAGTTAAATCAGATTTCGAAAAGTTCATTGGCGAAAATCTGATCAGTAAAATAGGCATTCTGATTTTAATCATCGGTGTAGCCATTGGTGCCAAATATGCTATCGATCACGATATGATTAGCCCTTTAACCCGAATTGTTTTGGGTTATGCAATGGGTGCAGGCTTAATGGGCTTTGCCATTAAATTAAAGGCTAAATACGAAAATTTTTCAGCAGTGCTGGTTAGTGGTGCCATTGCCATCATGTATTTTATTACCTATGCCGCTTACGATTTTTACGCACTGATTCCGCAGGCACTTGCCTTTGGCCTGATGGTAATCTTCACCTCCTTTACCGTTGTTGCAGCAATTCAATACAATAACCAGGTTATTGCCCATATTGGTCTGGTAGGCGCCTATGCCGTGCCGTTTTTACTAAGCGACGGCTCTGGTAAAGTTGGGGTTTTATTTAGCTATATGGCGATTATCAATATCGGTATTTTGGTGTTGAGCTTCAAAAAATACTGGAAACCCTTATTTTATGTCTCATTTGGATTAAGCTGGCTCATTTTTTCTGCCTGGCGCTTCGATTTAAGCAACGAGAACCAGTATTTTGGCCTCGCCCTGCTGTTTGCATCTATATTCTTTATTACTTTTTACATCACTAACCTCGCTTATAAAGTAATTAAAAGAGAAATATTCGGCTTAAGCGATGTAGTCATCATACTCTTAAATGCCTTCATTTTTTACGGCATGGGTTACTTAATCATAGCCGACAATAAAAATAGCGCAGAATTTTTAGGCTTGTTTACCCTCGCCAACGGGATAATCCATTTTGTGGCAAGCTTAATTATTTACAAAAGACAACTGGCCGATAAAAACCTATTTTACCTTATCCTGGCTTTGGTTATTACCTTTATTACCATGGCCGTTCCGGTGCAGTTAGATGGTGGTTGGGTAACTATATTCTGGACTGTTGAGGCGGCCATACTATTCTATCTGGGTAGGGTTAAACAAATTGCCATCTACGAAAAGCTTTCTTTTCCGCTTATCTTTCTTGCTTTTTTCAGCCTTTTAGAAGACTGGACCAGTTATGCAAGTTACTATGGCAGTTATCAGATCATTAAACCCATATTCAATGTGGGTTTCTTAACGGCAATTATTTTTATTGGCAGTTTTAGCTGGATGTCCAGCATCAGCAAAAAAGAAACCGAAAAACCTGCCGAATGGATCTGGGTGCGCCAGATATTGAGTTACAGCATTCCTTCAATTTTGTTGTTTGTGGTATATATTACCTTCGCCCTCGAAATTTCGAAACATTTCAACAACCTTTTCGAAGTGTCTAAAATAAATACGCACCCTAAAGCAAATAACGATTACGTCACCTATACCTACAATTACAACTACGAAAAGTTAAAAATAGCCTGGATTTATATCTATACCCTGTTTTTTGCTGCAACCTTGTCTTATTTTAATTTAAAAAAACTAAAAAGCAGCGAGCTCGCAATTGCTTGTCTGGTTATTAACCTACTGGTTATTATCTTATTTTTAACCAATGGCCTTTACAATTTAAGCGGACTTAGGGATGAATATTTATTCCCCGATAATAACTATTTCAGGATCGGTGCCTTCAATATTGGCATCCGCTATGTTGCTATCGCCTTCTTTGCTTTGTTAATTATCATGTTATACCGGTTAATCAATTCCGGTCTGTTTAAAAGTAGCTTCAAAACTGCGTTCGATTACCTGCTTTACATTTCCATTTTATGGGTAGTAAGCAGCGAACTGATTAACATTTTAGCATTGGCAGGTTTAGATGGTAATTATAAATTAGGTTTGAGCATCCTTTGGGGTTCGTATTCCCTATTTTTGATAGGTATGGGCTTAGCCAAAAACAAAAAACACCTGCGTATTGGAGCAATGGTTCTGTTTGGCATTACGTTGATCAAGCTTTTTGTTTACGACATTGCTTACCTCAGTACCATTTCAAAAACCATTGTTTTCGTATCGCTGGGAGTATTGCTGCTCATCATTTCTTTCCTTTACAACAAGTACAAACATTTAATTATAGATGATGTGGAGACTAAAAACTAAGCTGTTTTTTTGGCTTTTACCCTGCACAACAGCTGCAAATGCCCAAACTGCACCCTACCCTTTAAAAAGAGAAATTACTGGTGTACAAACTACCTGGCACAATATGGTGCTACCGAGCCCCATTTATCAAAAGCTTAAACCGGGTTTTGAAGACCTGCGCATTTTCGGTATTAAGGGGAAAGATACCGTTGAGGTTCCTTATCTGTTAAAGCAACGCGATAACCGGATTAATACGCAGGAAATTGCTTTTAAACAGCTGAACCAAACTTCAGCAAACGACACTTATTATTATACTTTCCAACCCTCGGTAAGCGGCGTAATTAACCAGATAAATCTCGATTTTAAGCAGGAAAATTTCGACTGGAAAGTTACGCTAGAAGGCAGTAACGATAATCAAAGCTGGTTTGGCATTGTAAAAGATTACCGGATTTTGTCGATCAAAAACCAGTATACCGACTATCATTTTACCAGAATAAATTTCCCGGATGCGAAATACACCTATTTTCGGCTTGCGGTAAAAAGTAGTGCCCAACCGGAGCTTTTAACTACAAAAATTCTAAAAACAGATACCATAAAAGGCGTATTCCAGGATATTAAATATCAATCGTACAATATCAAAAACGATGCAGCGCACAAAGTAACTGTTATCGATATCCATTTAACCGATCCTGTACCGGTATCGCAATTGAGTTTAAACGCACAAAGTGATTTTGATTTTTACCGCCCATTCAAAATTGAATACGCTACCGATAGTTTTAAAACCGATAAAGGTATACAGTACAATTACATGGAGCTTTACACCAGTACCATTACCTCTATCGAAAAAACTACATTTAGCTTTCCTAATACCCTAACTTCAAAACTGAGGGTTACCATTCAAAACAATGATAATAAACCATTACGTTTAAGTGGCTTGGCTTTAAAAGGCAGTGTTTATGAATTGGTTGCCCGTTTTGATGACCCAAAACTGAGTTACGCTTTGTATTATGGCAACAACAAAGCAATAGCCCCCAGTTACGAGATCGACAAATTTGAGCATAAAATACCTGCAAACTTAAGTCCACTCAGCATTGGCGAAGAACAGCAAAACCCGGCTTACTCGGTAAAAACAGTTAAAGCTTTGTTCGAAAACAAAGCCTGGCTATGGGTTTTAATGGCCTTGATTATTGGCTTATTGGGCTGGTTTTCGTTTAAAATGTTAAGGAATTAGATTTATACAGGATGAGCTTTTTCAAAAAATTATTTTCTTCAGGAAACGAAAAAACAAAACCACAAGTGCTTATCGAGTCTCCGAGTCCCTTATGTCCAATTACTGCTGTAGTAGAACAGGATGAACGCGTTGCCTACTTTTATTTATGGGGTGACAAAAACACTAATTTTGGAGTTAAAAGCTGCTGGATTAGAAATCTGGTTCAAGCTCCCCAAACCCTGGAAACCGATTTGATTAAAAAAGGAATCCAACCCTTACTCACGGTATCCTTCTGTAAGTTTCCCGAAGGCCAACCTCCTTTAAAAACCGAAGATTTAGCAATTATATGGTTGGAGGAAGGAGATGCTGCTGCACTGCTGGAACGAAACCAAATTATAGCAATCATACCCACATGGTCAGGTAATGGCGATTTTTTTGGTTATGCCAGAGATTGCAAAGGACATGGTGAATTTGCATGGGAAATAAATGAAACTAATGTTTTAACAGACAGGGTTAAATTCGCGCAGGAATATTGGTCTTTATGGGACAATGAATTAAATCCTTTTCACCTTAAACAGCCACAGTTATTAAACAGTTATGAAGAAATTTTAGGCCAAAGTGATAAATACTACGCTATAGATGGAAACAAATGGCCTCCTAAAGGCTTATTCTTAAAAAAAGGTGATTTTAATGATGTGTTTGTGACTGTTGGCCTTTCTTTAATCCCAATGCCTGTTGTTGAAATGTATACTGAAACGCCTAATGAAATAAATAGAATAGAATTAGGCTTAATTCTAAAAACTGGTTTGGAATCATCTTTCCTTGAGAAAATTGCAAATTGGATCAGTGGTCAGGCAGATATTCCCTGGAAAAGAGTTAGCTGGTTTGGAAATGGCCATACCATCACTTTTCCCGTATTCAAAAATTCCAAAATTACATCAGTTATTTTGGTTAAGCATTTAAACGCGCTTCCTGTATTAGAATTAGAAGATTATAGGAACAGTAAGGTCAACATTTTGTGGATGATCCCTATTACAGAAAACGAAAGAAACCATGTAGTCGAAAATGGCAGCGAACTATTACTCACAAAATTAAATCAGATAGGTACAGAAATTTTTAATATCAACAGATCAGAAATCACATTTTAGTAATCATGAAGAACATCTTCCAACCAGCAGTAACTAACGAAATTATTGAAAGAATTAATAAGCTTACACCCACTAGCCCGCAACTTTGGGGCAAAATGAACGTAGTGCAAATGCTGGCGCACTGCAATGTAACCTACGAATTGGTTTACGATAATATCCACCCAAAACCTGGCAGGTTCGTGAAATTCCTTTTAAAAACCCTCGCTAAAAACAAAGTGGTAAGCGAAAAGCCTTATTCGAAAAATAATCCAACCGGACCTCAGTTCATTATTAAAGATGAAAGAGACTTTGAGAAGGAGAAAGCCCGACTTATAGCATACCTGCAGAAAACACAGCAATTGGGCGAAAACCATTTCGACGGAAAGGAATCGCACTCTTTCGGCGTACTCAACAAAACCGAGTGGAACAACATGTTTTATAAACATTTAGACCATCATCTTTCGCAATTCGGTGCTTAGATACATTGGCTTTCTGCTTTAAGCTCTGGTCTTTAGGCTTTATTCTCCAATTGGTCTTATCGCCCCCTTAAAAAGTCTCTTTTACGCCCTATGTGCTATTCAGATCTTGCTTAACTTGTACTAACAAAAACCCAATAACAAAACAAAATGACAAAAGGACTTGTAACATGCCTTTGGTTTGACGGACATGCCGAAGCAGCAGCAAACTATTATTGTACTGTTTTTAAAGATTCGAAAATTACCCAGGTTACGCCTATGGTGGTTACTTTCGAAATTAATGGAAGTAAATTTATGGGACTAAACGGCGGACCGCAATTTAAGTTTGACGAAGCGGTTTCGTTTATGGTAAATTGTGATAGCCAGGAAGAGATAGATTACTACTGGGATACGCTGACCAAAGATGGCGGGCAGGAAAGCATGTGCGGCTGGTTAAAAGATAAATTTGGCCTTTCATGGCAAATTATTCCATCTAATATTGGCGAGTTAATGGCCGACCCTGAAAGAGCACAAAGGGTAATGACTGTAGTGATGCAGATGAAAAAATTAGATAAGAAAAAAATGGAAAATGCTTAAATTTTTCATAAATTGATTAAAAATCTATCATGATTGGCAGCTAACCTGAAGCAATCATGATAGTTCTTAACCTTAAAAGTTTATATCAATGAAAAGATTAACGATTTTAATTGCGTTAATCATCCCTCCTATTCTTTGTGCCTCCTGGGGATTCTTTGCAGATCAAAGAATCAACAACCTCGCTGTTTTTACGCTGCCCGCTGATATGATCGGGTTTTACAAAAAGCATGTAAAGTGTATTACAGAACATGCGGTAGATCCTGATAAGCGGAGGTATGCCGATACCTTAGAAGCGCCAAGGCATTACCTGGATGTAGAAAACTACGAAAAAACTATTGACAGTATACCGGAGAAGTGGAACGATGCACTGGCAAAATACGGCCAAAAACAATTGAAGGCCAACGGAATTTTACCCTGGCAAATCCAGCGAACCTACTATAGCCTCGTTAAGGCTTTTAAAACGCGTGATTCGGTTAAAATTTTAAAATACTCGGCAGATTTAGGCCACTATATTGGCGATGCCCACGTCCCACTGCATACCACAGCCAACCACAATGGGCAGTTAACCAATCAGGTAGGTATTCATGCCTTCTTGGAAAGCCGTTTGCCTGAGCTTTTTTCTACCCGGTATAACTTTGTGGTGGGAAAGGCCGTTTATATCGAAAATCCATTAAAAGCTGCCTGGAGAATAGTGAAACACACCCACAGCCTGGTCGACACTGTTTTAACCTTCGAAGCTGCCTTAAATGCATCTTTCCCATCCGACAAGAAATATAGTTTTTCGGAAAGGAATAATGCCTTATTAAAGTAGTATTCGATTGAATATGCCAAGAGCTACCACGATAGGATGAATAATATGGTAGAAAAGCAAATGCGCAGTGCCATACTCGAAATTGGCTCTTTCTGGTATTCAGCATGGGTTGATGCCGGACAACCTGTACTTAAAAACCTGATTAAGCTAGAACCCACTCCGGATGAAAAGAAAACCGAAACTGATACAGAACGAAAATATGAGAAAGGCGTACCACTTGGCAGGGAGATTTAAGGACTGATATTAATGAACATCCATAGAACTTTCATCCTGAACCTACCGATGGATCGGGACAGGTAGTCGAAAACACAATAATTAATTTATTTACAGTAAAACGGTTACAAACAAAAAGAGGCTTTATTGCTAAAGCCTCTTTTTGTTTATCTCTTATTGTTAAAAAGTTTAAACAACTTCTTCAGTTTTTTTTGATTGTAAACGGCTTCTAATGGCAGCCCATATAGCAGGTACAAAGGTTACAACGGCAATAAAGATAATTACCAGTTCAAAGTTGTTCTTGATTACCGGAATCTGCCCCAGTAAATACCCGCCAATTAACAAGGCAAAAATCCAGGTGATACCACCAATAATATTGTAATATGTAAACCTGCCGAAAGGCATTTTGGCAATACCGGCCACAAATGGGGCAATGGTTCTGAAAATAGGTAAAAACCTGCTCAGCATAATGGCTTTACCACCATGCTTTTCAAAAAATTCGTGTGATTGATGGTAGTATTTCAGTTTTAAGATTTTGTTCTTTTCTTTAAATACCCCTGCACCTAAAACGTTTCCCAGTTTATAGTTAACGGTATTACCTAATATGGCAGCCGCGATTAAAATAATCATCATCACCCAGATATTTAAACCTGTTTCGTGCTCGCCTGCAATTAAAGCGCCCATTGCAAAAAGCAACGAATCGCCCGGAAGGAACGGTGTTACCACAAAACCTGTTTCAGCGAAAATGATTAGGAATAAAATAAGGTAAGTCCAGGTACGGTATTCATTAACAATTTCGGCTAAATGGACGTCAATGTGAAGGATAAAGTCTATAAGCTGCTGTAGTAATTCCATTTATCTAATTTTGGGCAAAAGTATGAATATCAAAGGGATTAAATGCTAGTAAAATGCAATAATAATTAGTTGGTAGAAACCAATCGCATTTGGAGTTCATTCTTTTTCGTTCCATCCAGTAAAACTGTGTAAACCAATCCTTTTGTAATTGCAATTGATTTTGAGGTAGCGGTTGGAAGTGAATCTAAGGCATTTACAGGCGGTTGAGTTGCAATAGGTGATTCCAGTGCAAAAGAAATCCGCGTGGTTTTAGTTAATTTAATGGTATGGCTCAACCTGTCGCCATATTTCATGGTAAACTGAGGGAAAGCCCCCCCATCATCTTTCACAATAACATTAGAACCCAAAGTATAACCAAGGTTTAAGAATGTCAGCTTTACAGAATCTAAGTTTTGCTTAACATCATCCTTAAAAACGGTTAATTCGGGTGAGCTGGTAGCTGTTTTTCGAGTGTAAAAGATGGAATAATTGGCCCCGATTTCAAATTTATTAGTTGTACTCGCAACATCGTTAGCAGTATTTATATTTCTCGAAGTGATGGTATAAGTTGAATCGCCAGCAACAACAATATAATTACTGTTTGAACCATAAGCTGTAGAAGCTCCAGACTGAATACCCCGCAAGAAAAAATTTTGAACAGTATCTGTTACCGCCGAATGAAAATACCGGATCTTAGCATCTCCTTTAATGAAATTATCATTCTTAATGCACGAAAATAACATCAATACAGGTACAAACAAGAAAAGTATTTTAGAATATATAAGGAGGCTGTGTTTCATATCAATTTGCTGACGCTAATAAAACGTAAAGATAACAGAAAGCTTATGAATTTACCGAAATTAATTATCGGTGATAATATGTGCCTCCAGGTTCGCTGCAGTTGTACCGCTAAACCAAATGGTGTATATTTTGCCGCCCACAAAATTCGAATTATCAATCGTTTTAATATTGCCCGAACCCACCACAGAATATCTCAAATTCAAACCTGCATCAAGCGTAAAGTAATTCGAAGCCTCTTTAAAAGCCAAACCGTTTACAAACTGTAAGCCCGCCTGTACACTCACATTAATACCTGTAGCAAAATTCGGACTCAGGTTAATCAGCTTTACTTTGGCTTTATCCATTTCTGTATTGCTCAGGTTATCTTCGTAGCTTACAATTTCGCGCGTGCCATTTTTATTGCTAACCAAAAAAGTGGTGTAGGTAATAGCAGGTGTAAAATTAAAAGAAGCATTGGTATTGGCATTATCCAGGCCCATATAAGCAACACTGCGGTTGCCCGAAGGTATTTTAACATATTCGCTGGTTTCGCCAAAAGCCAGCGCTGCAGCAGTAAGTTTAGCATCATCCAAATAAACATCCTGATGGATTTCTGTTAATGAAGCATTCACCACCTTAATTTTGGCTTCACCCTTAACCACCACATCGGGGTCATTTTTTTTGCAGGCCGATATGGCCAGTATCGGAACAGTAAAAAGCAGGAGGATTACCTTTGAGAGATTGGTATAGATTTTCATGGTTAGTTGTTATTTGGTTGAAAACAAAAATGGCTCGGTCAAAAACCAAGCCATTCTTTGTATAAAAACTAAAAAATTAGTAGACTAATAACTATTATTTAGCATAACCGGCATAACCAGCATTAAAACATCTTCATTTTCATCGTTGGTTTGCGGAATTAAAAGCCCTGCCCTGTTCGGCGTAGATAGCTCAAGCGTAACTTCATCGCCACTTAAGTTGCTCAGCATTTCGATTAAGAAACGGGCATTAAAGCCAATTTCAAGGTCTTCACCATCGTACTGACAGCTTAAACGCTCATGTGCTTCATTGGCAAAATCCAAATCTTCTGATGAAATATTCAGCTCGCTACCGCTAATTTTTAACCTCACCTGGTGAGTAGTTTTATTGGCGAAGATTACAACCCTACGAAGTGTATTTAAAAACAGAACCCTGTCGATAATTAATTTATTTGGATTATTTGTCGGGATTACTGCTTCGTAATCTGGATAGCGTTCGTCTATTAAACGACACACTAAATTGATATTTTCGAACTTGAAAAAAGCACTGGTTGCATTATAATCTACCGATACATTGATATCGTTAGAAGGCAAAGCACCTTTTAAAAGTGTTAAAGCTTTTTTAGGTAAGATAAATGAAGTTGCTTTATCAGCCTTGCTATCCATACGGCGGTAACGTACCAGCTTGTGTGCATCGGTAGCTACAAAAGTAATATGCTGTGGTGATAACTGGCAAAATACACCCGTCATTGCCGGACGTAACTCATCATTACTTACTGCAAAAATAGTTTTGGTAATGGCTTCGGTTAAAACCGATGCAGGCAGATTAACAGAAGAAGCGTTTTCTACAACCGGAATCTTCGGGAAATCATCGCCATTTTCACCACTCAGTTTATATTTACCATCACCTGCGCTAATTTCGATCGCAAAAGTACTATCGTCGATATTAAATGCAATTGGCTGATCTGGTAAAGTTTTAAGTGTATCTAATAAAATTTTAGATGGAACGGCTACTTTACCTTCTTCTTTTGATTCTACAGCCAAAGCAGTTGTCATGCTTGTTTGTAAATCGGTAGCAGAGATAGTTAAGTTTCCATCTTTAATCTCGAAAAGGAAATTTTCTAATATGGGTAAAACTGTACTGCTGCTTGAAGCACCATTTACAGTTTGTAAGTGTTTTAACAGCGTTGATGTGGATACAATAAATCTCATGATATCTTTTAGTCTTCTTCAAAAATATAAAAATTATTTAGCGTACTTGTATTTGCGGTAATAATGTTGAAAAATTGCAAAGAATATTAACAATAGTATGGGAGCCGCAACATTAATGAGCTGCCATTTCGTTTTTTCGAGTTTAATTTTGCCTTTATCGAGCAATCTGATCTTTACTTCCTTACTCCGCAGGGTAATTAAGTTGTCGTCATCAGTAAAATAATCCACAATATTTAACAATAAAGCTTTATTACCAAAAGTACGCTGTGAGTAACGGTCGTAACCTAACGGGAATGGGGTACCATTCTGCGCAGAAACCTGATTTTTAAAAATATCACCGTCACCGATTACAATCATTTTAGCTGGCTTACCAACATTTCCTAAGCTGTATGCCTGTGTTATGCCTGCAGGCAAGGGGGCCTGCAAAAACCGAAGGAAAATTTCCTTCTAACATTAAACCTACATTTTGTGGCCGGCTTTGAAAAGAACGTGGATCTAACTGTTCACCAACCATTTGCAGGCTGAACAGCTTAGGTGCCTCAAATACTTTATTAAAGGCTGAAGTAGTTAAAATATACGACTTTTTGATGTTTTTGGCACCAATGGTATCTACTGTACTCGGAAATTCAGATTTCACGCCATCCAGTTTCTTCACCACACTTTCAGTGGTATCTGGCAGTAAAATGGGGTAATAAATCCAGGGTACCAGCTGCATCTGGTTCTGACCGCCAACTACGCCAGTAGAAACTGGAATTTCGGCACTGTTAGCCGGATCGGCAATGATGTTATAATTAATCCGGGCGCCATACATAAAGAGCATATCATCCAGGTTCAGGTTACTGTTCATAGCCATTTGTCCGCTTTGCCCCCTTAAACTATCCAATTCTGCACGCACCTGATCAATGCTCCACAGCACCCTGCCCCCATTCATTACAAAATAATTGATCTTGTATTTTTCGGTCTCGGTAAAAGGTTTGGTTGGTTTGGCAATCACCAGCATTTTCAATTTATCAAGTCCGGCCTTGTCAATCGTATTTAAATCTACGCGGCCTACCAGATAACTGTTAGATAAGCTATGCATGGCATCATTGAGCTGCTGATCGGATAATTCGCCATTCGATTCGGAGAAGCCTATTCGCGGATTGTTACCTGTAATCACCTTTTTTAAGCTCGAAGTAAAAATATACTCGAGGTTTTCGACCGCCCGGTTAATGTTATCTTCGTAACTCCCACGGGTATCGAGGTTTTGAAAAAGCTTTACCGGAAACTGTTTCCCGTCACTTTCAATCATCGCCATCGGAAATACCAGTTTTTGGGTTAATCCGGCTTCAGTTTTCACACTTAAATTGGTGGCTTCAATCCCGCTTTCGTACAAATTATTCACCACCGTATCCTGATCGGCCTGACTTAATCCAGCCAGAGGATCAACAAAAACCACCTTTATATCTGCTTTCGAATATGCCTGGTAATCAGATAAAATATCACTTACGGAAGCCTGCAAGCGCTTAAACGCGGGTGGCAGTTCGCCATTTAAAAAAACAGTGATAATAACAGGTTTATCATTTTTGGCCAACAGCGATTTTGTTTTTTCGCTCAGCGTAAACCTTTTATCTGCGGTAAAATCAAAACGCTTAAAAGCATACTGACCAATTATATTTAAAACAACCAGCGCTGTGATGAACAAAACCGCGGTGATCCATTTATTTTTCAGGTTCATTATCGCTTCCCTCCCATCATTAACCTGGTAAAAAATAAAAACAAAGCGGAGAAGGTGATGAAGTAAATCAAATCTCTCGTATCTAAAACACCACGGCTAATGGCGGTATAATGCTGGTTGATGCCCAAATTAGTAATTGGGGTTTCGATGGCTTTAAATACACTAACCTGACTGGTATAATCGAAGCCTAGGAATGCAAATGCACACAAAGCGGCACAAATTACAAAAGCAATAACCTGATTTTTGGTAAGTGCCGATGAAAAAATGCCGATAGCCGTAAACGCTGCTCCCAGTAAAAATAAGCCAATGTACGATCCGATTACCGAACCAGAATCAATATTACCTTCGGGGAAACCCAGTTTGGCAACGCTGTAGTAATAAATTATAGTTGGGATTAATGCAAAAAGAACCAGTACCAAACTAGCAAGGTATTTTGCAGCAATAATATGCCAGAGTTGAATGGGGCGCGTAACCAAAAGCTCGTAGGTACCTTCCCTCCTCTCTTCTGCAAAGGCCCGCATGGTAATGGCCGGGATCAGGAACATAAATAAATAAGGAACAAGGCTAAAAAAGCCATTGAGTTCGGCATAGCCATATTCGAGTACAGAAGTATCAGGAAATACCCAAAGTAAAAGACCCGAAACCAGTAAAAAAATACCAATGGTGATGTAAGCCACCATCGAACTAAGGAAACTGAATAACTCGCGTTTAAAAACTGCGTACATAGTTAAATTTAAATGCCGAAGTTAAGGATTTTTTTTGTTGGCTTACCCTCCTTATTCGTTTATAGTTGATGGCTTACAGGCAATGGTTAATAGCTTGATCGCTCATAGCATTGTACAAAAAAAGCCTCCGATTTTCATCAAGAGGCTTATCGTTATTTTTTACAGTTTAGAAAGAAAAACCCAAGCCAACTGTAAATACTTTATGTTTGATTGAAGCATCAAAATCTTGTGCTTCTTCGTCGTTAGCCATATTGCTTAAACCCAAACCATAACCGGCATGAATATTTACACCGTTATTTAACTGAAAACCGGCAAGGAAATTTAATCCGAAATCGGTACGTTTAAAGCCTGAATCTTCGAATTCGATTTTCTCTTTTTCCGATCCCATTTTAGCGTTAGCACTTAAAGCATAAGCAAAATAAGGGCCTGCGCCGACAAATATTTTGCCCGCATCGGCCACTTTGAAATTTACAAGGGCATTAACCGGTACTTCAAGATATTTGAAGTTTAATGTGGCATCAACATCGGTAAGAAAGTCGTCGTTATTAAAACCAAAACTGCTGCTGTTAATTTTTGTTCCTTTATCGATAAAAGTTAATCCGGGTTGAATAGAAACCAGATCAGATAATTGAAATTCTACGGTTCCACCTACGTAATAAGAGGTTTTGGTGCCGTAACTAAATGATGCGCTACCTGCTGAGAAAGTCATATTGGGAAAAGCAACGCCTGCTTTTAAACCAAATTTAACCGGTGTACTTTGAGCTAAAGCTGCAGTACTTAATGCTGCAACCGTTAATAAAGATAATACTAATTTTTTCATCCGTTTTTGAGAAAGTTTGTTAGAGATGTTTTTATTTTCCGTGTACTTGCCTGATTGACAAACAAAACGCCACAATGATAAACAAACTAACTTGATAGTTAAAATATTTGAAAGAATTTTTCTGTAAACGAAAAAGCCCCCAATTGCTTGAAGGCTTTTAAATGTGTTATAGGTTTTTACTATAAACCGAATGCAAAAGCAGCGCGTAAGCCAATAAAGCCTGTAGAGCCACCATTACCTGACCAGTTTTCGTAGCGTAAACCAAAATCTAAGCTAGATTTATCAGCAACAGAAAATGAAGCACCTAAAGTTGGAGCAATCGCAAATAAAGTACTGCCACCAGTTTCAGTGCTAATTGCGGCACCTAATTCGCCAGCGCCATAAAAGTTACCACCAAAATAATATTTAGCACCAGCTTTCAATGGAATAACTCCATAACTGGTTTTTAAACCTAATGCTTTAAGTGCATCCTTAGAGTCACCAGTAGCCATCAATGATAAATAACCAGCTGATCCTGTTAAACTAAAAGATGTTGCAACAGGATGTTCATACTGTAAAGATCCACCAACAATTAGCGTATTAGAATTTTTTTCTGTGGGCAAACCAAATTCAGCACCAATGCTTAATTTTTGAACTGCTCCTTCTGTTTGAGCTGAAGCTGCAAAGCCTAAGCCTGCAACCATTACTAAAGAAAGTAATAACTTTTTCATGTGTTTTTTAGATTATTTGTTCGTTAATTATTTTGCTTTTATAGACAATAATTACGCCAAAAACGTTACAAACAATTTCTAAAAAGTGAAAAACAAAACACAAACAATTGATTAACAACTAATTAATCAAAATCAATTTTTATTCTAAAAAGTTGTAATTAGGTTAAAAAATTAACAAACACTGTATATTTTTAGGGAAAATTAGCCAGGTTATTCCGCTTAAAGACCAAAAACATAGGCAAATCTTAGTCCTGCAAAGCCTTTGGTATTAACCGTATTTGTGGTAATCAGATTGCTATCGCGCTTACCTGTCCAGCCCTCGTACCTGATGCCCAAATCGAGTTTATTTTGGCCTGAAAGCCTAAACTGTGTTCCTATACCCGGCGACCAGGCAAACAATGTTTTTAGTCCGCTGCTTAGTGGTAAAGCAACTCCCAGCTGACCTTCGGCATAAAAGCCTTCACTTAACCAATACTTTAAACCTGCTTTTGCAGGTGCGTAGCTTAAATCCTGAACCTGGAGCACCTGGTTTCGACGACCGAAAAAATTGATATAGCCTGCATTTAAACTCAGGGCTAAATTACTTGCAACAGGCAAATCAGCCTTTACAGATGCCCCCAGTCCTACTGCTGATACGCCAGCGAAGTTGCCGGAAGGCAATCCGATTTCGCCACCAATGCCAATGTTAGCGATATTTTGAGCCTTTAATAATGCAGGGATTAAGCCTAGAGTGATAATTAAAGTGAGTTTGATTTTGGTTACAAGCATGAAATTAAGCGGTAAGTTTTCTAAAAATTTCTTCTAACGAAAGGCTTCCGTATGTTTTCTTTATCCCTTCCAGCGAATCGTTAGCAACAATTTTACCTTTATTGATAATGATGATATCATCGCAAATGGCATCTACCTCCTGCATAATGTGTGTAGAAATAACCACGGTTTTAGCGGCCCCCAGCGATTTAATGAGCAATCTGATATCGACCAGCTGGTTTGGATCTAAGCCTGAAGTAGGCTCATCGAGGATTAAAACTTCAGGATTGTGGATAATGGCCTGCGCCAGCCCCACACGTTGGCGGTACCCTTTTGATAGCATACCAATCTTTTTATGCTGTTCGGGTGTTAGCCCTACCATTTTAACGACCTCATCGACCCTTGCAATCAAATTGGTTAAACCATAGGTCTGGCCTACAAAGCTTAAAAATTCCTTAACATACATATCGGCATAGAGTGGTGTATTTTCAGGAAGGTAGCCTATGTGTTTTTTTGCGGCTATTGCTTCTGTCAAGATATTCTTACCCGAAATTTCTGCCGTTCCGGATGTTGGCGCAAGATAGCCCGTAAGCATGCGCATGGTGGTAGATTTACCAGCACCATTTGGCCCCAGAAAACCCAGGATACGGCCCGGACTTGCTTCAAAACTAATCGAATCGACTGCTTTTTGTTTATCGTAATGCCGGGAAAGGTTTTTAACTGAAATACTCATTATGTATGTTATCGGTAAAGGTAATGAACTGGGGACTAAGCTGAAAGATTAAAGACCAAAGCTAAAAGTTCAAAAAATAAAGCTAAATTTTAGTGTTAAAAGATGAAAGCTGAACTTAATTTTTTATTGTACCTCAATTTATCCAATTGCTCAGCGGCTTGTCCGATATTATCTGATGATAAAATATCGGCACCGTTGTTACTGAGGTGATAATAAACCATTTTAGCCGGGTTTGCGAGCGAACTTTTATCGATATTACCCATAGTGCCTAAAATCGTTGTGATACCTTTATCGTGCAGGTATTGGTACAAGGCTTTATCGGGCGCTGCAACCCCAACAAAGGCTACAATCCGATTACTGGGAATACCCATGTTATTTAAGCGCTTCAATTCTGCTTTCTTTTGTACCGAAGCCGAAATCATTAATTCGGGAGCTAAACGATGCACTTCCTGAGCCTGGTTAGCGGTATAGGTAATGATAATCGAATTGCTTTCTACTTTGTATTGCCTTACCTTTTCGATTACTTTGGCGTAAGATACTCCTTTCTTTAAATCGATCGTTAACAATACTTTTCCCTTGCTCCAGCTTAATACGCTATCTAATGTTGGGATTTTAAATTTTGTTTCTTGCCCGGCATCATCTTTTAGGTTAAATGCCTTCAGTTCTTCGTAAGTGTAATTGCCAATCGGTCCTTTGCCGGTAGAAGTTCTGTCGAGGTTATCATCGTGCATAATTACCATTACCGAATCTTTACTGTAAGCAATATCAAACTCAATAACCATGGGGTTATAAGTAGTGGCATTGGCAAATGTTTCGATGCAATTTTCAGGGAAACCTGGCATTGGACCACCGCGGTGAGCACTGATTAGTGGAAAATGGCGTTCGGGCGACCAGTTTAAGAATTGATATAAATCGTTTGTTGTATTAAACTTAATGTACTGATGCTTTTTTTCTTCTGGTTTGCATGAAGCAAAAAGCGCAACAATAACCACAAATAGCAAATGATGAAATTTCATGGTTCAAAAGTAGGAAAAAATGGAAGATGGAAGAGGCAAAATGGAATTGTTGTTATGCGGTTAACTGGTTAATTGCTTAAATCGGTTAACTGTAGGTTTACTTATTCGTGAATTTTTAAGGTTAATCGGTTAACTGTTTAAATCGGTTAATTGCAGGCTTACTTATTGGCAAATTTTAAGCTTAATTGGTTAACTGTTTAAATCGGTTAACCGTAGGCTTACTTATTGATAAACCTACAATTAAACAGTTAACCAGTTCATACAGTTAACCATCTTCTTAAGCAAATCCATTCTTAATGGCAAAAACGGCCAGACCAACGCGGGTTTTGAGTTCCAGTTTTTCACATAACTGATCGCGGTAACTTTCAACAGTGCGGGGACTGCAAAACATTTTATCGGCTATTTCTTTGTAATTAAGCTCGGTAACGGTGTATTTCAAAAATTCTTTTTCCCGGTCAGAAATTTTGATTTCCACTTCTTTGGTTTTATTGAGGCTGGAGAAGATAATTTTTGATGCCCAATCAGGATAAAAAAATCCATTGATATTTAACTTGGTCAGCGCATTTTCGAGTTCAACCGGATGTGCATTTTTTAGCAGATAGCCTTTTGCTCCATTGCTCACCATTTTTATTACACTTTTTTCTTCTCCCTGCATGCTTAGGGCCATGACTTTTACCTCAGGATGGTTTGCTGTTACCCAGGTTACGGTTTCAAAACCATCCATAACAGGCATACTGATATCCAGCAATAAAATATCGGGGATTTTGTTGCTGTTTTCGAAGTTTTTAATCAGCTCCATTCCATTTTCGCAAACATAAATAACCTCAAAATCTTTGAAATTATCGATAATGCCCTGAAGTGCCTTGGCAATCAGGATATGATCATCAACAATAACTATTGTCTTTTTCATGCCGGGCTATTTAAAATAATAGTAAGTGCGGTGCCTGAGTTTGGTTTACTTGTTAAATTGAATTCTCCACCGATAATTTCGGCTCTTTTTTTCATGTTTTTTAATCCGATACCGTCAGCAATAAGGTTGTCAAAATCGAACCCCATTCCGTCATCCTGTATTTTTAGTGTTAAAAAAACATCTGCAGCTGACGTTAAATGAATGCTAATGTTGTTGCATTGCGCATGTTTTAAGCTGTTTTGAAGAAACTCTTGCGTTATTCTTAACAACACGTTCTTTTTTACAAATTCCAGATCTATATGTTCAAAATCATGCTCAAAAGATACCTTACATTTTTTTAAAGCGTTTATATGGTCTACTTCTTCCTGTATTAAAGTTACAATTTCATTTTCACTTATGTTATCATTTGTCAGGTTTTTCGATAAACTTCTTAAATCCTGCAGCGATGAGTTAATAATCTGATAAATCTGCTCTATCCGGTTACTGGCTTGCGGCACTTTATTTTCGTGAACAAGCTGCTGAGTGTAGAGGCTTACCAGGGTTAATTTTTGCCCGATGTTATCGTGCAGCTCACGACCAATCTGCTGCATGGTAGCTTGTTGTATTTCTAACTGTGTACTTAAAAGCTCTTTCTGGTGTATTTCGTTGGCAATTTTTATTTCGTTCAAATATTCTCTCTTCCGCTCTTTGTATTTTTTGATGTAAACCATGATGGCTACCACAAACAGTACAAAAAACAGGTTAAAAAGGATAATCGTAATTAAGAGCTCTGTTTTCCCCATATAAATGAAATTGAGAATAAGATGTACATTACAATGCCCGAAATCAGGAAATAATCGAAATAAATATCCCAGATCTGGATATAAGCCCTCAATAACGAATAAAAAGTAAAGAAGGGTAATGTGCCAATATAAAACAAGGTAACTCCGAGGTTGATATAAAACATTCTGTTTGCCTGAAAATTGAGAATATCTAAAGAGTTAACCTGGTTATAATATTCTTTAATAACCAGAAACATAAGCAACAAGCAGCCTAATGTATAATTGAAAGAAAAATACACTTTACTTTCTTTAAAAAATAGCCGGCTAAGAATAAACGATAATACATACAACAAGGCAATTACCCAAAATAACCTTTTATTGTTGAACGATTTCACAGCATAGAGCCAGTAAAAGAAAATGAACTGAAAAGGAATAACGATGTAATTGTAATACTTTGTTTTTGAAAAACTAATCAATTCACCTCCCCACTTGCCAATAATTTCGCTTGTAAAAATAAGGAGCAGGTAATAGATAAAATACCGCCAATACTGCCCCTTTAAGCGTTTAAAATAATATAACGCAATCAATGCAGCCCCTCCTTCTACCCAAAGGAAACTGTCGCTCAAAAATTGCTGTTCACGGCTCATGTTATTAATAAATTAATAGCTTTCTATGGCCGAATCAGCAGGTGGGATGGTTTGACCGTGGTTTTGGGCCATTACCTCGCGCGATTGACCATCAGTAGTATCAGAACTCACAGCCATTAAAGTAACCGGCTGTTCTTTGTTCCGCTCTTTCATTGGGAAAGTACTGCTATCTAAAGGATTAAAATCATAATCAAGATACGAACCATTGCCGGCTTTCTTTTTTAAGGTGGGGATCATAATCAGGGTATGCCTTTGGGCATAATCTTTTCCAATTTCTTTTTCGTTTTCAAAACCACTCCACTCGTTCGCTTTTGGATAGGCAGCATAATAAAAACGGATGCCAAGTGCACCATCTGCAATGCGTGGATCTACTCTTTTGGCGTAAAATTCTATATCACCAATAAATTTTTTTAAGGTTTTTAAACCAAATGTAACTGAATGGGCATCTTTTATTTCCATTATCCTGTTAATGGCTTCGAGATGGTTGTTCCGATAATTATCTACCATTTGCTGAATAATTGCCGGATCCATGGTATTGGGCTTTCCGCGCCTTTCACCTCTTTTTAAGAGATCAATTAACTTTTGTAAAAGATAGTATGCCAGCGCCCCACATAAAAACACTATGACATAGATAGGTAAATGTTGCATTTCCATAATTTTTAAGTTTTAATTAAAGTTAAGCTTTATTCCCAAATGTGATAAAACTTTCGCTTAAAGCAGATGGGGTTTTCCCCATATTTTTCAGTTGTTTTTACGGCCTTTTATTTTGTTGCTTTCACGATTGATTTATAGTGGTTTAGCTAAGGTTTTTCTACTGCAACTGTCACAACTTTGGCTTAGTGTTTCGCAACAAAAAACACAAACAGGAAAAAGCCGAAAATCCTGAACAGAGTAGGCAAAATTTAAAAACCTTAAACCATGTCAAAAACCTTGAAAAAAGAAGAAAAAGTAGAGTACACCGGAAGATACCTTGTACTGCTACCAGAAGGATCGAACACTTCAGATTCGATTAACCAGATCAACAGTATCAGTGGTCTGAATTTAAAAAGCTCATTAGAGTTTGAAAATGAATTTTTTACGGATAAGGATCTGGCTAAAACAGATGGTATTGTTTTAGATAAGCTGGGAATCGCTATTGTAAACGAAAAACCAAAAGCAGAAAACGCTATCAGCAGTTTCGGCGACAACGAAATGATTGTTGAAAAAGAAAGGGTAGTTTATGCCATCGGTATGCTGGAAGAAAGCACTCAAAATTATGTAGAAGGCTATAGAGATGCCGTAAACCAATTAACCAATGTACTGGTTGGAGCCGAAACCGAAGATTACCAGTACCAGGAACAACAAGCTGAAGTAGAATCTGTTGGTGCAACCTGGGGCTTAAAAGCCACCAATGTTGTGCCTACCAGCTTTTTAAGATATAATCCTTACAATGGCGCTGGCATTAAAGTGGCCATATTAGATACCGGTTTCGATTTTACCCACCCTGATTTTGCTGGTCGTCCCATCGTTCACCAAAGTTTCATCAGTGGAGAAAGCACACAAGACGGCCATGGCCACGGTACCCACTGTACTGGTACATCCTGTGGTCCGTTAAGTTCTCCTGCAGCATCTGAAAGATATGGTATTGCTTATGCAGCCAGTATTTACATTGGAAAAGTGTTAAGCAACGGCGGTTCTGGTGGCGACGGGGGTATTCTTGCCGGTATAAACTGGGCTATTGCAAACCGTTGCGACGTGGTAAGCATGTCGTTAAGGGGCTTTGTAACCGGAGCTGGTTATTCTGCCGTGTTCGAAACTGCTGCTGCCCGTGCACTGGCACAAGGCACTTTAATTATTGCCGCAGCAGGAAACGACTCGGCCAGGCCAGGCGTTGTAAAACAGGTAATGCACCCTGCAAACTGCCCTTCAATTATGGCTGTAGGCGCGGTAGATGTAAACATGAACGTTGCTGCATTCTCTAACGGCGGTCTTTACCCAACATACGGCGCGGTAGATATTGCGGCCCCAGGCGTTAACGTATATTCATCAACCAAATTACCTACCAAATATGCCAGTTGGAATGGTACCAGTATGGCTACCCCACATGTTGCAGGTATTGCTGCATTATGGGCACAGGCATCAGGCCTTAGGGGAATTAATTTATGGCGAAAATTAACATCAACTGCAAAAGCCTTACCTTTACCTGGCAGAGATGTAGGTGCCGGATTGGTACAAGCGCCAACCAAAACCAGATTAATTAAATTCCCGATTGATAAGCTTCCGATTTTGGTTAACCCAAGATTCCCTATCGATCCAATTGGTCCAATAGAAAAAATAATACGATGAAAACAAAATGGTTAATATCTGTACGGGATGGTGCCATGGATGCTGTTGTTAGCGCATTGAAGAAAACAGGCATACAAGAGGTAGAAATCCTAAATTCAATTGGTGTAGTCCTTATTGTTCCGGGTAATCATAAAATTGCAGATATTAAGAAAATTGATGGCGTGCTTGGTGTTGAAGAGGAAAGGGATATCAGCATTTAAGCAACGAAATATAGTCTCTCAATTAGACCGGTACCGTTAAAATTATTTAGCGGCACCTGTTTTTTATTAGAAGGCCGTCCTAAAGCCGATTTCATTTCGCTTAGCCTTAAAACTAATATAGGTTCATTTTTTTACCACCTTAGGCACCTAAGTTCACTTGAGTTGGAAGTGAAAACCAGAAAATCTACCCTTCCTTTACCATTGTCCAAAAACCTTAAGCCTTATACCTTTAAACCCTCCGCCTTTTTATTATATTTGCCTCCATTATGGCTCAAAAGAATAACGACGAACAATTTAAAAATGTAATCTCACACGCTAAAGAATACGGTTTCGTATTTCAGAGCAGCGAAATATACGACGGTTTAAGTGCCGTTTACGACTATGGCCAATTGGGTGCCGAGTTGAAAAACAACATTAAAACTTACTGGTGGAAAGCCATGGTGCAAATGCACGAAAACATTGTAGGTATCGACTCTGCAATTTTTATGCATCCTAAAGTATGGAAAGCCAGCGGACACGTAGATGGTTTTAACGACCCGATGATTGACAATAAGGATTCGAAAAAACGCTACCGTGCTGATCAGTTATTGGAAAATAAAATTGATGAATTATATGCTGAATTAGCCAACTTCAGCGAAGCGAACCGCGCTAAATTTGAAGCGTTTCAACAAGAAATACTGGGTTTAAGCGATGAAGGCCAGGCCGCCTGGGTTCCGGGTTTTAAAGATGAAGAAACGATTTTAGATCATGCCAAATATCCTTTTGTTGAAGAAGCAAGCTGGAGATTTGTTAAAAAAGGTTTAGCACTGGAAGTAGAAATGAACCTGGCGCTTAAATCAGAAAACCTGGCTCAGCTGAAAGATTTAATCGTAAATTATAAAGTAATCTGCCCAATTTCTAAAACCGCTAACTGGACAGATGTACGCCAGTTTAACCTGATGTTTAGCACCCAGTTTGGTGCCATGGCCGAAGGAAGCGACGAAGTTTACCTCCGCCCGGAAACGGCTCAGGGTATTTTTGTAAACTTCCTGAATGTACAGAAATCGGGCAGGATGAAAATTCCTTTTGGTATTGCACAAATTGGTAAGGCTTTCAGAAACGAGGTAATTGCACGTCAGTTTATTATGCGTATGCGTGAATTCGAACAAATGGAAATGCAGTTTTTCGTTCGCCCGGGTGAAGACAAAAAATGGTTCGAATACTGGAAAGAAGCACGTTTAAAATGGCACAGGGCTTTGGGTACCGCGCCAGAGAAATATCGTTACCACGACCATGTTAAACTAGCCCACTATGCAAACGCTGCAACCGATATCGAATTCGAATTCCCGTTTGGATTTAAAGAGGTTGAAGGTATCCACAGCCGTACAGATTTCGATTTAACGCAACACCAGGAATATTCGGGCAAGAAAATGCAATATTTCGATAACGATTTAAATGAAGAAGGTAAACCTTATGGCAATTACGTTCCTTATGTAATCGAAACTTCGATTGGTTTAGACCGCATGTTTCTGCTAACCATGATCAACGCTTTTGAAGAGCAGGATTTAAGCACTGAAGATAAACAGGATAGCCGTACTTTATTGCGCCTACACCCTGCTTTGGCTCCATATAAAGTGGCTATTTTCCCATTAACGAAAAAAGATGGTTTACCAGAAAAAGCACGCGAAATTATGGATGCACTGAAATTTGATTTCAACTGTATTTATGAAGAGAAAGATGCAATTGGTAAACGCTACCGCCGTCAGGATGCTGTAGGTACACCTTTCTGTATCACGGTAGATCACCAGAGCTTAGAAGACAATACCGTAACCATCCGTCACCGCGACAGCATGGAACAAGAACGTATTGCCATTGCCGATTTAAGCGATATTATTGGTAAAGCCACCAGCTGGAAAACTTTGTTAGCTTAGTTCTTACCACCTTAGACATCTAAGCACAGCTTAGTTAAATAAATATTGAGTCGCAGGCTAAAGCCTGCGACTTTTTTATGGAATCATAACTTTTGATTCATCTACCTTATATGAAAAAAATCTACACCATTACGCTTATTTTTTTTCTGTTTGGCCAGATCAAATCAAACGCACAACTTCCGGTAATAACCCTTAATGCTACAAACTCCCCCAATAGAGGCTCAATAGTTTATAAAAATTTAAAAGATAAATATGATTTTATAATTTCGTTTCATGTTTCTGGTGGCTGGAGAATTGGTGACACGGCCAGCTTTGATATATTAGCGCGAAAAAATAAGACCTGGAAGAGAATTTTACTTAAATACCAAGTATCTAAGCCTACAGGAACACCAAAAATTGAGGTTACTAAATTTGGAAAACAGAAAGCAAATCGGTTAATGGAACGGCTGGGTACAATTGGGTTTTGGTCGCTTAATAACGATTCGCTCAATCTAAAAGAAATTAAACCTAATGTACCATCTGAGAATTTTGTAAATAAAGATACGGTAGTTATTATGGCTGACAGGATAAGGAGATTCTCCATTGTTGATGGAACTTCATATAATTTTGAAATCATACAAAAAAATGCGGTAAAAACTTATCATTGCGAAAGTCCAGACGCGTATTTAAGATTTTTCCCAGAAATTAAATCCACCAGTATTTTTATTAAAGCAATTGAGGCGTTCGATCGCGCCATGAAAGATTAAAATGAACTTAAGCAAACACTACAATAAACTTTACAGAGATGCTATTACAAAAATTGCTTTAGGTCAATATGAAATAGATCCTTTAATTGATGATGAAACAGACAAGCGCTTTGGTATTACACTGGTAATCAGACCCAGTTTAAAAACCAACACCCAAATCCAGGAGTTTTTGGCCGGGGTTAAAGCCATTGAGCCCGATCAGTATTTTTACCAGAACAGCGATATCCACATTACCTTAATGTCTATCATTTCCTGCTACAATGGTTTCGATTTAAAGGATATCCACGTGCAGGATTATGTCAGCCTAATCCATGAGGTTTTAACCAGGCATAAAGGTTTCAAAATTCAGTTCAAAGGACTCACAGCTTCACCATCGTACATTTTAGTACAGGGCTTTTTAACTGAAACGCTGAACCAGATTCGTGATGACTTAAGAGTTTCATTCAAAAAATCTGATTTACAGCAAAGCATCGATAAGCGATACGCTATCCAAACGGCACATGCCACCATTGTACGCTTTAGTAAAACATTGCAAAATCCGGCTGCATTGGTTAACCTTCTGGAAAAATACCGGGATTTTGATTTTGGAACCTTCGAAGTAAAGCAAATCGAATTGGTACACAACGACTGGTATCAGCGCGAAAGGTTTGTTAAAAAACTGCACCTGTTTACCATATAGTATAAATTCTATATCTTTGCCACTTAATTAATTAACCTTTCAAATTAACACTCGTGAAATTAGCTTTCAAATTCGCATTACTGGCAGTATTTTGCCTTTTCGTAACTTCATCCTGTAAAAAAGAAATCGATTATCACCCTGAATGGGATTCATCAACCATGAGTGGCAAAATTGATGGCAATTTATTGCAATGCACTCTAGCCTCTGCACAATTTTACACCTTGGATAAAAAAACTACCATTCAAATTGTAGGAAACAAAGGCTTAAAAGGTTTTGGTTTAACCATCGATGATTTTAAAGGTATAGGAACCTATAAAGTAGCTGACAACAATATTGCAACTTATATGGAAGGTACTGCAGGTCTGCAAGATGCCTACTATGGTACTTCGGCCGGAACTATTAAAGTAACCAGCTACTTAGCCGATAAATATATTAAGGGTACTTTTGAATTTAAAGGAGAAAACATAATCGCTTTAGCAAGCAAAACCATTACTGAAGGTCAGTTTAGCATTAGCCTGGTACCAGTTAAATTGCCCGAAACTAATAACAGTACCAATAATTTAACTGTGAGGGTTGATGGTGTGAGTACTGGCTTTACCGCTGAGGCAGTATCGATGGTTCTTCCTGTGGGTAATATATTAACAATTTTGGGCGCAAATGGCGATAAACGTGTAGACATATCAATCACTGGATACAAAGGTGTTGGCACTTACAATATTGCAAATGATGGTGTTGGTTCTTATATGAAAGATCAGACCGCTACAGGATCGTTTTACGCAGATAGCGGAACCTTAATAATTACCAGCGACACGGGTAATAGGTTAAAAGGAACATTTTCGTTTCAAGGTGGTAATCAGGATACGCGCATTAAAACATCGGTAGAACTCAAAGATGGCACCTTTAATGTGCCTTACACAAAAAAATAAACTATTGTTCCAAAACATAAAATAGTACTGAACAAAACGTCATTTACAGATGTAAGTTCTCCTGCCTGGATCGTCCTTTCGAGCGAAGTGCAACGTAGTCAGGAAATCTGTTTGAAGATTTCTTCATTTCGTTACACTTCATCTGACGATCCTCTTTTTGCGAATCTGTAAGTGTCAATAAGGAAGTTTTCTTGCTCCTATAAGCTATAAAGTAAAATTATCAATCGTTTGAACGCCTGTTCAAGCCACATTTTGGTTTTATGCGCAGCTTCAATTCATTCAATTTAAAGATGCATTGTTTAATTTAGACTGATAATCTAACCAAATGCATCGCTTTAAGAAACCAATACTCACTGTTTTATTAATTGTGCTAACCACAGTAATGGTAAATGCCCAGTACAAGCCTAAATTCAGGGTAATTGCATTTTATACTGCAAAAAGTGACCTGGCACACATCAGCTTTGTACATGAGGCCAATAAATGGTTTCCGAAAATGGCCGAGAAATATCATTTCAGTTACGATTCCACTGCCAACTGGGATAATTTAAATGCCGCTTTCCTGGCTAAATATCAGGTAGTTTTGTTTCTGGATACCCGGCCCGAAAAAACCGGACAACGCGAAGCTTTCCAAAAATATATGGAAAATGGTGGTGGCTGGATGGGTTTTCATTTTTCGGCCTTTGCCTTGGCCAAATCTGCTTTCGATCAAAACTGGGATTGGTACCACAACACCTTTTTAGGTTCGGGTGGTTACGGCAGCAATACCTGGCGACCAACTTCGGCCGTACTCCGCGTAGAAAACAGTAAACACCCGGTTAATAAAAATCTGCCGCAAACGTTTAAATCACAACCCAACGAATGGTACAGGTGGCAGAACGACCTGCGTAAAAATCCCGACATCCAAATCCTGCTGGCTATCGATTCTACCAGTTTCCCGCTGGGCACAGGTCCTAAAGCGCATGAAATTTGGCACAATGGTTATTATCCGGTAGTGTGGAGCAATAAAAACTACAAAATGGTTTATGTAAACATGGGGCACAACGATATGGATTACGAACACAAATACGATAACACAAACAAAACCCTTTCGCTTACTTTTGCAAACGATAACCAGAACCAAATGCTTTTAAACAGCCTGATGTGGTTGGGTACCGATAAAA
Organism: Sphingobacteriaceae bacterium; assembly: GCA_965284455.1. Lineage (GTDB taxonomy): Bacteria > Bacteroidota > Bacteroidia > Sphingobacteriales > Sphingobacteriaceae > Pedobacter. The sequence continues at coordinate 199,327 of OZ260086.1, read as the reverse complement.
AATAAAATAATCAGGAGGTCATAAAAGTTTTAAGGATAAAGCAAATTTCCGATTTGCTGGCCGCAATATTATATTTGTTTATACCAATTGCAAGGAGATGAAAATTCCACAAAAGTTTTTTGCCCGCCAACACGAAATTGCTGCCGATTTCTTAAAAGAATTAGATAAGCATCTTGATGATGTGGTATCTGGCCGTGCCACAGAAATGTTCGAGGTGAGGGATTTTGCCGAGCTGATTCATGTACATCCCACGCATTTAAGCAATACCATCAAATCGGCCACAGGCCATTCGCCCTGTTATTTTTTCGAAGAGCGTTTAATGGATATTTCAAAATCAATGCTACAGAATATCAGTATGCCTATTGCCGAGATTGCACGGATCTTAACCTACGATCCATCTAATTTTACTAAGTTTTTCAAGCATTTTTCTGGCCAAACGCCTAAACAATACCGCGAAGCTTACTTCAGTTCGCTGGCAAATAAGGAAATTGTCACCATATAAAACTTAAACTGTCACCATTTTAACTTAAGCAGTCACCATTTTTTCAGCCATTTTCGATCTAATTTTGTTTAACAAATTAAAAGAAAATGGAAAAACAAAATAAAATTGCCCTGGTAACCGGTGGTAGCCGCGGACTGGGAAAAAATGCGGCCTTAAAAATCGCAGAAAAAGGGATAGATGTGATCCTTACCTATCAATCTAAAAAAGAAGAAGCCGAAAGTACCGTAGCAGAAATTAAGCAACTTGGTGTACAGGCCGTAGCGCTACAGCTAAATGTAGCTGATGCCAAAAGCTTCGATGGATTTATTGAAGAAGTTAAAGCAACCCTAAAAAACACCTTTAATACTGAAAAATTCGATTTCTTAATCAACAATGCCGGTATTGGTATCCATGCGTCCTTTGCCGAAACTACCGAAGAGCAGTTCGATACATTGGTCGATATCCAGTTTAAAGGACCATTCTTTTTAACCCAAAAAACACTTCCAGTTTTGAACAATGGCGGTGCTGTTATTAACATATCAAGCGGACTGGCCCGTTTCTCAACGCCCGGTTATGCAGCTTATGCCTCAATGAAAGGCGCAATGGAAACTTTAACCAAATACCAGGCTAAAGAATTAGGAACCAGAGGTATCAGATCGAATATTGTTGCACCAGGGGCCATCGAAACCGATTTTGGTGGTGGCGTAGTACGCGATAATGAACAATTAAATGCGGGTATCGCAGCCAACACCGCATTAGGCCGTGTGGGTTTACCCGATGATATTGGTGGCATTATAGCCTTCTTATGTACCGAAGATGCACGGTGGATTAATGCCCAACGCATTGAAGCATCGGGTGGTATGTTTTTATAAACCCTGAAATTTAACTGCAAAGTATAAGACAGCTTAAGCAAACTGCTTTTAATGTGCACTCACTTTGCGGTTAAATTTGTTTTAAATTTCTACGCCCGGAAAATAAAAGGTTTCAATTGGCGTTATCCACATACAAAGACAAACATACCTGGATGCACCGCCTTTTTTTAGCCCTGTTATTATCTATTTTATGCTACAACAAAGTTTCGGCTCAGGAGTGGTCGGATGCCGAAATCAGAAAGGCAAATACTGCTGTAAATGCCAGCTACCTCACTAACGAAGAAAAAAACGTAATCCTGTTAATGAACCTCATCCGCCTGGATGGCCCGCGGTTTTACAACACCTTTTTAGAAGATTACATCAATAAATACAATGCCAATGTAAGGCAATACCGAAATTATAATCAGCTAAAAATAACGCGTACAAACACTTACTATACTTCTTTATACAAACATCTGCAAGGCATTAAAAACCTGCCCATGTTTTACCCCGACGAGAGACTAACCGCGTTAAGCCGTGGCCACGCTGCCGATTTAAACCGGAACAACCTCGATACCCATGAAAGCAGCAACGGCGATAAATTTTCCAAACGCCTGTCCAGATATTTCCCCAACAAGGCCATGAGCGAGAATATAGATTTTGGCTACAGTAAAAGTCTCGATATTGTTTGCCACCTGCTTTTAGATTGTGGCGTGCCATCACTAGGCCACCGTTTCAACATATTAGATCAGAAATATAAACTCAACACCGTTGGCGTGAGTATACAGCCGCACCCCTCCTTTAATTATTGTACGGTTATTGACTTCGTTGCCCAACCTACTTTTTACAGCAACAACCAATAAAATTTAATATTTTTATAAAGTCCCAGTCTCTAAAAAACCAGGGATTTTTAGTTTAGGCAAAATCCTACAATTTAAAAATTAATTTACCTTTGCAGCCGTAACAACAAAAATAACAATGCGCGTAGCCATATTAGCCCTCATCGATTTTTTTCACCCCCCTTTTAAAAAATATATCTCGCTGCATAATTTCAGGTATTTGGCTACCGGGGGCGGAACTTTGTTGCTAGGCATATTAAGCTATTATTTTGCCTACTTTTTCATTTTTAAAACCGAGGAAGTAAATTTTGGTGTATTAGTGGTACAACGAGAAACCGCGTCGCTGTTTGTAGACTACAGCATTGCCATACCAACCAGTTTTTTACTCAACAAATATATCATATTCACCCACAGCCAGTTAAAAGGAAGAGTTCAGTTGTTCCGTTTTTTAAACCTGCAGTTTATTAACATACTGGCCAACTACGTGCTTTTAAAATTTTTACTCGAGCTGTTAAGAGATTACCCAACTCTTGCCGTGCTTTCCCGCATATTGGTGTCGGTTTTAATGGCCCTTTTCAGCTACCTCTACCAGCATTATTTTACCTTTAGCGTAAAGAAAATAGGGAGCAAAAAAGAAAAGAAAAAACATTGATTTTATCCGAAAAGCAAATTCGTAGCTTTTCGGCCAGTACAGTCCCGCCCCCGTTACAAGTCCGCGCCTCATACTTCGGCTTACGGGCTTTTCACTAAGTCGGGTTTAATTGGCTGCTAATCTGCTACTGTTTTTGTTTTAGGGCAAACCGTTAAAAACAGGATCTTGCCCAGCCATAGCTTTATTACCCTAACCTGTTAATTTATACGGTTGCTTTCTTGTTTAGGTAAAAACAACAACCTAACTTTACTGCCGACCAACTTATTTTCTTAATACCAATGAGCCATTTTAACGATTTTAATAATGCGCAGGTTGCAAAATTACCCAATCATTTAAAGCAATTTATTGTTGCCCAAAACTACCAAAAATACACCCCTATCGATCAGGCTGTTTGGCGCTATGTGATGCGCCAGAACTACAGTTACCTTAAAAATGTAGCCTATTATCCTTACATAAAGGGCTTGCAAAGGGCTGGTTTAAGCATCGAGTATATTCCCGATTTGCAAACCATGAACGATAACCTGGGTAAAATTGGTTGGGGAGCAGTTACAGTAGATGGTTTTATCCCTCCCGCAGCTTTTATGGAGTATCAGGCTTACCGGGTGCTGGTTATTGCTGCCGATATCCGCCAGATTAACCACATTGAATATACCCCCGCACCCGATATTATACACGAAAGTGCTGGTCATGCCCCAATTATTGCCGATACCGATTATAACAATTATCTCAGCTATTTTGGATCAATAGGTGCGAAGGCCATGTTTTCGGCCAAAGATTTTGAACTTTACGAGGCCATAAGAAAGCTTTCTATTTTAAAAGAAGCGGTAGATGTTGATGCAGCTGAAATTGCCCAGGCCGAAAAAAACCTGCGCTACATTAGCGAGAATATGGGCGAGCCTTCAGAAATGGCACTTTTAGGCCGCCTGCACTGGTGGACCGTTGAATATGGCCTGATTGGCACCTTAGAAAACCCTAAAATTTATGGCGCCGGCTTACTTTCATCAATAGGCGAAAGTGCTACCTGCATGCATAACGATGTAGAAAAACTATGGTACAATATCGATACGGTAAATTACCAGTACGATATTACGAAGCCCCAACCGCAACTTTTTGTTACTGAAACCTTTCAAAACCTGATCGATGTTTTAGAACAGTTTGCAGATACTATGGCCTTTAGGCGTGGTGGATCTGAAAGCATCATGAAAGCCATTGCCTGCAAAAATGTGGCTACTGCCGAATACAGTTCGGGCTTGCAGGTGAGTGGCATTTTTACCGATATGGGCATAAACCCTGAAGATGAAGTTACCTTTATTAAAACAACCGGTCCATCGGCCCTGGCTTTTAATGGTAAACAACTTAATGGGCATGGCAAAGATTACCATGCCGATGGTTTTTCATCGCCGGTGGGCAAGCTTAAAAATAGCAACCAGCTTTTAGAAGATTTTAGTGCTGCCGAGCTGGAAACTTCAGGAATAAGCATTGGCAACCAAACCGAACTGCTTTTTGATAGCGGAATTAAAGTTGTTGGCCTGATTAAAGAGATTGTAAAAGAAAACAATAAAGTTATTTTAATAGCCTTTAGCGATTGTACAGTTACCGAAAGTAATGGAAATGTTTTATTCAGGCCCGAGTGGGGTACTTACGATATGGCTGTTGGCGCTAAAATCACCGCTGTATTTAACGGTGCAGCAGATAAAGATGCCTACGAAGCCATTACCCTGATCAGTGAAGAAAAAACACATCAAATTACCTACGATGCTAAAACCCTGAAACTGCATGAGCTTTACAAAACTGTGCGTCAGATACGTGAAAGTGGTGATAATTCAGATCAGCTAGCCCAGGTTTTTAACGATTTAAAACTAAACCACAGGCAAGATTGGCTTTGTGCTTTAGAGGTGCTCGAAATTGTTTACCACAAAAAAATCTATCACCAGTTAGAGAAAGAAATTCAGGTTTATCTGGAAATTAAAGCCAGTAAAGAGCCCGATCATACTAAATTAATTAACGATGGCTTGCATGTAATTAAAAATCCGGTTAGCCAGTTGATTATTGAAGACTAGGCAGATTTTGAATTTTAGGCGTGGATTCATTTTTCGCTATGTCATTCCCGCGAAAGCGGGAATCTTAATGCCTGCTGTGTGATAGGTTAAGATTCCCAATCACGTTGGGAATGACGATTTCCTAAAGTGTTTAGCCATCAAACTTAAAATACCAATCATTTAGAGAACAAGAATGCTAAATCAGGTTTTTTAATACCTTTGAATTTTCATTACAATCATTAATATTTCCTCATGAACATTATAATTACAGGTGCAAGTAGTGGTATCGGTTTCGAAGCTGCTCTAGAATTTAGCCTACAGAAAGAGAATAAAATTGTTGCCATAGCCCGTTCGGCAGATAAGTTGCGTAAACTTTTAGAAATTGCGAGAGGTATTAACCCCGACTGTACCCTTTTGCCTGTTGAGTTTGATATTGTAAATGATGATTATGCAGCATTGATTCCTTTTTTAAAAGAGCGTTTAGGCCATGTAGACATCCTGATTAACAACGCGGGCGCTTTGATTAACAAACCCTTTTTAGAAACCACTGAGGTTGATTTGGGCGAAATGCTGCAAAGTAATGTGATTTCGCATTTCAGGATGATACAAAATGTGCTCCCATTAATGCAAAGCGGAAGCCATATTGTAAACATTGGCAGTATGGGCGGCTTCCAGGGCAGCGTTAAATTCCCGGGGCTTTCGGCCTATTCAGCCAGCAAAGCGGCATTACATACTTTAACCGAATGTTTGGCTTTCGAACTGGCCGAAACAGGTATAAAAATTAATTGCCTGGCATTGGGCTCTGCACAAACCGAAATGCTCGAAACGGCTTTTCCGGGTTACCAAAGTCCGGTTATGGCTTTCGAAATGGGTAAATATGTATGCGATTTTGCAAAAACCGGACACAAATTCTTTAACGGAAAAATTTTACCAGTTGCAGTAACTACACCATAAGTTGTTATTTTTTAGTAATTTACATTAAAATCTAAAAAACTATGGAAACAAATTCTCCTTTTAAAACAGCCGACAGCGGAAAAAGTGCGGCAATCGTAAGCTATTTCTGGTTTATTGGCTGGCTCATAGCCTATTTTGCCATGTATAAAGATAACCAGACCGAATTAAGCAGATATCATTTAAAGCAAACCCTGCTCTTTCATTTGGTATCAACCGTATTGAGCTGGGGTTTAAGTTTATTTCTAATCCCAGTGTTGTTTAGCACAGGTTTCGAAGTTGGTTATTATATCCTCCGTATAGTACAAATCGGGCTTTTCGTATTATGGCTTATTGGCTTAATCGGAGCTGCACAGGGAGAGAAAAAAGCCATTCCGTTAATTGGCGATAGAGCCCAAACCATGTTCCCCGGTATTTAACAAAACCAAATATAATTAATCAGAGTCTGGACAAATTGTCCGGACTTTTTTGTTTCTGCTCATTTTCAACATTTTAATGCGCTTTGGATATTTTTTATATCTTTGGCTCCAACATATGAAGAAAATAATAGTCCCGATTTTGTTTTTCATTTTGTCTGCTACCGCAGGAAAAGCCCAAACAATTATACCAGCCCAATACCAGGAGCTGGTTAAAAAGCTGGTTGCCAGCCTCCCAAATGAGGGTAAAACAACAAATAAGGCTCCAGAGAAACAAACCGAAAGTTTAATCGATTTTGCCAAGAGTATGCTCGGTATTCCTTACCGATATGCTACCAGCAACCCAAAAGTTGGTTTCGATTGCTCGGGTTTTGTAAGTTATGTATTCAGTAATTTTGGTTTTAAAGTACCCCGCTCATCAAGGGAATTTAGTTATACGGGTACAGAAACTACACTCGAAAATGCTAAAGTTGGCGATGTAATGATATTTACAGGCAGTAACTCACGGATTAGACGAATTGGCCATGTAGGCATTATTTATTCGATTGATGAGAATGGCATCAAATTTATTCACGCCTCATCTGGCAAAGCACATGGCGTAACCATTACCGATTTTAACGGGCACTACAAAAACCGTTTCATGAAAGTGGTGAGTATACTTTAAATAATTGAACGAGTGATTTTTGAATGAGTGAATGAGATAGGGTCTTTAAAACATCGCCTGGTTATTCAATCCCTTCCAGCCTTCGAATCCTTCTTTAAGTGTTACTTTTGGTATTTCCACATCCGGCTTTTACCTTCTCCTATCCATTCAACAGCGGTTTCTAACCTTTTTAAGCGGGTTGCTTCTGTTTTGGCTTCTTCGAGCCACAGTACATAATCCTTTTTGTTTGATGGACTAAAATTCTGAAAAACCGCCAATGCTTTAGGATCTTCTTTTAAAGCATCGATAAAATATTCAGGTACAATCAGTTCTTTCTTTTCAGCCGGTTTCGGCTTTGCAGGTAATTTAACGTTATCTTCATTTAACTGAATGGCTTGCTGGATGTAGGCAATCAGGATTTCATCTGCCGGCAAATCATCAAAAGAAGTAATTCTGCCCAAACCACCCATCGCTTCGCCTCTATCTTTAAAGATACCATACTCATCTTCCATTATAGACGCTTTCCAAAAACCGAAAACACAATGATGCTTAAACGCGGCCATCTGGCATACAATACCTTTATAATCGAAACTAGGCATGCCCCATTTTATTTTTTCTTCAATGCGGGCATCAGCCTTGTGTACAAGATTGCGTAAATGATCCAAAATCGGAATCGCAAATTCGGCCGATTTAATAATGTACTGGTCTACCTGAACAATTGTATGCATAACTTTAAGTCTTAATTAAATTTAAAGCAAAACAATCTTTAAAGCAAGTTCTACTTCTCCATTATTTAAAAACTTTTTAGCCAGTTCATGTAATTCTCTTTCCCGGTTTGTAGCATCACCAATGGTAGCATCAAGCACTTCCTTTACTTCCGGATTGGTGCTAATCAGATCAATTTCTTCATCGCCCGGTAAAACCTCTACATTACCCAACATACCCAGATCGTTACCGGTCAATACTTTCGAATAGCGCACGGCCTGCGGCAAACGGTCTACACCAATACCCAATTTAGCCAGGGGCTTGGCCACCTTAAACAAATTATCGCTGGTTACCCTGCAATACCAGTCGCCACCCAAACGGGCTACCAAATCTATTTTGTGCTGGTCTATTTTACCTTCTGCATCTAAAATGGCTTCGCTAATATGAATGCGTTTTATTTCGGCCAGAATCAGGTTGCCGGCACCATGGCTATCGCCCAGCGGAATTACTTCATTTACCACGCATTCGAACTGACCGGCGCTTCTGCCACACGTGGTGGTTGTACCAAATCAGATTTTAGCATGGTAAAACCAGCCTTTTCAAATTCGTTTACTCCTTTTGCATACTCGGTGCTGGCTAAACTCATCTGCTGCACCATATCATAGTTAACAATATTGATTACGCACTCCTTCACTTCGAGCACATTTTCTAAAGTATGCTTGGTCGTATTATCACGTACACGCCTCGAAGGTGAAAAAACACAAATCGGCGGGTTGGTGCTAAACATATTAAAGAAACTGAAAGGACTTAAATTAATATTCCCTTCGGCATCGATAGTAGAGGCAAAGCAAATTGGCCGCGGTGCAATGGCATACTGCAGGTAATTTTGCAGTTGTATTGGGGTTAAATCTTGTGTATTAAGTGATAGCACTGGAGGTAATTTAATATAGAGAAGAAAAAATTTAAACGGAGATTACAACTCGCAAAAGTCATCATTTCGAGTGGAGTGCAACGCAACCGAGAAATCTAGTATAGATCTCTCCATTACGCTGCGCTTCAGTTGAGATGACGATTAGATCAAGAACTAAATTAGGGATAACAACCACCTCGATACAACCTCAGTTATTAAGGTGATATAATACTAAAAAGTTGTCTTACTTCTTCAGCGCCAATATCGAAAAATCCGTATCTGCTTTCGTAATATTATTGGTTAAAGCGCCTAATCCGGTAATTTCCATTTCTACCACATCGCCGGGTTGTAACCATTGTACTTTGTAGTTTGGATCGTTAAGCAAACCAGTGCCGTTTAATTCTAAGAAACAGCCAGTACCCACTGTACCCGAGCCAATTACATCACCAGGAAGGATATCTACTCCATAGGCACAACGCTCTATAATTTCGGCGAAAGTCCAGTCCATATCTGCTGCATTTCCCCTCGAAACTTCGATACCATTTACCCTGCAGGTCATTTTTAAATCGTAAGTATTACCCACGTGACCTTCTTTTGCAGGTACTTTATATTGTAATAACTCATCTGGTGTTACCAGCCAGGGGCCAATAACCGTCGAAAAATCTTTGCCTTTGGCCGGACCTAAATTTAAGAGCATTTCTTCCATCTGTAGCGTACGGGCACTCATATCGTTCATTACCATATAACCGGCAATGTAACTATCTGCCTCAGCTGCAGTTATATTCCTACCTTTTTTACCAATTACTACAGCAATTTCGAGTTCAAAATCGAGTTTATCAAAATGATCGGGCATGCACTCAATTTCGCCTGTCCCCTGTATGGCATTATGATTGGTAAAATAGAAGATCGGATATTCATCAAACTGCGGAATCATATCAACCTTTCTGTTCCGGCGTGCAGCAGCAACATGCTGTCTGAAAGCGTATCCATCACGGCAGCTGGCAGGATGTGGAACAGGTGCTAAAAGCTCATAAAAAATTTCTTCCTTGGCCTGTAAACTACCTTCTTTTATCTGGTCGTCTACCCTTTTAGCCCTTTCCATTAACACTTCACCACCTTGCAAAAACTCGTTCATATTATCCGGCAACAGCTTATCGCAGCTGTTCAGATTGTAAATATGTCCGCTTACAAACACGCCAAGATGCTCTCTGTCTTCGGTTTTATAGGATACTAATTTCATATATCATTTGGTTAAATACCCGACAAAGCTAAGCAATTAGGCTGCTCAAAATAAAATTTAAGCGTTATTATTTTAACACTGTATATTTTTGAAGGTTTGGTTTGATTAGCGGAAAATCTTTTGCCTGCAGTTGTTTATAGAATTTTTTATTTGATAAAAGTTCACCAATCAACAGGCCTCCGGCTACACCGGCAGGTACGCCTGCTACTATAAGTACAACCGATTCGACCAGTTTTTCGCTCTGAACTGCAATAACAAAAAAGGTTAAGCCACCGGCCAGTGCAAGCGGGCCAACAATCCCCCTCCGATGGATGTAAAGTGCGCTAATACTATCGGCACTTAATTTTACGGTATCTCTCCGGTTTTTAATTACAGTTAGTCCATCATCGTAGGCAGCATAAAACAATCCACGGGTTACCTTCCCTTTACGATCTACTATTTTGATTTTGTATTTGGCTTTTGGTGTTGACTGCTGTTGTTGCGCAAAACCACCATAGCCAAAGGCCAGACAGCATAGGATCGTAAGGATAAATTTCATGTGCGGGATAATTTGTTGAGCAATTAAAGGTAATTAAAATTTTAAATTTTAAATAAAATACTTACCTTGGCTGCATTAAAACCATGATCTTAAAAGCATTACATATTACTTTAGTAAACGACGCAATTGCGGCCCGTCGCTATAAGATGCTATCCAAGCTGATCATGGCTCAATATTCTCTATAATTTCTTTTCACATTCTTTTCTTTAATTGAAACGCATTGGCGTTTGAATTGTTTATTTCTTAGGATTTTTTTCTAACCATAACATCATATATTATGCCTGTTTATCATAAATTGGGGCAGATTCCAGCTAAACGACACACGGTTTTTCGTAAACCCGACGGGAATCTCTATGCCGAAGAATTGGTATCTACCGAAGGTTTTTCGAGCGTATACTCACTGGTTTATCACTGCCACCCACCAACCATTGTAAAACAACTGGGCGAACCTTACAGTGTTGAGCCAAAAATTGCCCGTGCAAAGCACCTGAAACACACCAGCTTAATCGGCTTTAACATTAAACCTGAAGATGATTTCCTAAAAAGCAGAAAGCCGGTACTGGTTAATAACGATTTACATATCGTTCTGGCTGCACCAAAGAAATCGATGACTGATTATTTCTATAAAAATAGTCAGGCCGACGAAATGATCTTTATCCATGAGGGTAGCGGAAAGCTGAAAACCGGTTTTGGCGAAATCAAATTTGGTTACGGCGATTACCTGATTATTCCCCGCGGAACCATTTATCAGCTCGAATTTGATACTGAGCAAAACCGCCATTTCATTGTAGAAAGTTTTAGCCCTTTAAGGTCGCCGAAAAGATATTTAAACCAGTATGGCCAGTTAATGGAACATGCTCCTTATTGCGAGCGCGATTTACGCCTGCCCGAAAACCTGCAAACGCATGATGAATATGGCGATTTTCAGGTGCTGATTAAAAAACAGGGATTAATTTATCCTTACACTTATGGTACACATCCTTTCGATTATGTAGGCTGGGACGGCTACCATTACCCCTACGCTTTCTCCATACACAATTTTGAGCCGATTACCGGTCGTTTACACCAACCTCCTCCCGTTCACCAAACTTTTGAAGGGCATAATTTTGTGGTCTGCTCTTTTGTACCACGTAAATATGATTACCATCCCGATGCTATACCAGCACCTTACAACCACAGCAATGTGGATAGCGATGAAGTATTGTACTATGTAGATGGTGACTTTATGAGCCGCAAAAGTGTGGTAAAAGGACAAATTACCTTGCACCCGGGCGGAATACCACATGGGCCACATCCCGGCACAGTAGAAAAATCGATCGGGCAGGAGAAAACTGACGAGCTGGCCGTAATGATCGATCCTTTTCTCCCTTTAATGATTACCGAAGATGCCCTCGCAATTGAAGATGAAAATTACCACAAAAGCTGGCAGGGTAGCTGAGTTGGGAGTCAGAAGTCATGAGTCCTGAGTCCTGAGTCTAAAGTCAGAAGAGCTAAAAATAGATTAATATAAAATAGTTGAACGGTATTACAACATTCAAACCTTACAACATTAGAACAATAAGCATATAATGGAAACACAAACATTTGCAGAGAAGATAGCCAAGGCACAAGATTTCCTGCCCATAAATGGAACTGATTACATCGAATTTTACGTGGGAAATGCCAAACAGGCTGCTCATTATTATAAAACCGCATTTGGTTTTCAGAGCCTGGCTTATGCCGGTCCCGAAACTGGTGTACGCGACAGGGCATCGTATGTGCTGCAACAGGGAAAAATCAGATTGATTTTAACTACAGCTTTAAAATCTGATCACCCGATATCAGAACATGTAAAAAAACATGGCGATGGCGTAAAAGTATTGGCCCTTTGGGTTGATGATGCCTACAGTGCTTACGAGGAAACGACCAAACGCGGGGCTAAACCGTATATGGAGCCTAAAACCTTAACTGATGAGTATGGCGAAGTAAAAATGAGTGGCATTTATACTTACGGCGAAACCGTACACATGTTTATTGAGCGTAAAAATTATACCGGCACATTTATGCCTGGCTACAGGGTATGGGAAAGCGATTACCAACCTGCCGATGCTGGTCTTTTATATATCGATCATTGTGTTGGTAACGTGGGTTGGAACCGCATGAACGAAGCTGTACAATGGTATGAAGATGTAATGGGATTCGTAAATATTTTATCTTTCGATGATAAACAAATTAATACCGAATACTCTGCCCTGATGAGTAAGGTAATGAGCAACGGTAACGGTTTTTCTAAATTCCCGATCAATGAACCTGCCGAGGGCAAAAAGAAATCGCAGATTGAAGAATACCTTGAATATTATGAAGGCGAAGGCGTTCAGCATATTGCAGTTGCCACAAAAGATATCGTTAAAACGGTTAAAGCACTTAAAGCGCGTGGTGTGGAGTTTTTAAGCGCTCCGCCAGAAGCTTACTACGATATGATGCCGCAGCGTGTAGGTGAAATTGATGAAGAAATAGCCCTTTTAGAAAGCCTGGGTATTTTGGTCGATTGTGATGAAGAAGGTTATTTATTACAGATTTTTACCAAACCTGTAGAAGACAGGCCAACGCTTTTCTTCGAAATTATACAACGCAAAGGTGCACAAAGCTTTGGTGCCGGTAATTTTAAAGCCCTTTTCGAATCGCTAGAGCGTGAGCAGGAATTGAGAGGAAATTTGTAATATCACCACTAACACTATTTAGGGGTAATCAGTAAATCTGGTTGCCCTTTTTTATTTACTCATTTTTCGGTATGCACTTTAAACAAATAATTAGGTAAATTTAGATACACACAAATATTTAACCTTAAAGAATTATGAAAACAAAACTAATGCTGGCCTTATTACTGGCCATCTCCGCGAGTGGCTTCGCTCAATCCAAAGCCGACATCGTTAAAACCATTAACCAGCTCCTGGCAAAAGCGATCGGAGGAACCGATATGGCCTTGCACAACGGTATAAAAACTGAATTTAAAATCACAGCAAATTCATTCTATATCGATGAAGAAATGAATTTCGGGGTTTTTACCATGGGAAAAAACTTCGCTAGTTCAGATCATTTCAAGGCAGAAACCACCAATAAATCGCAGATAACTGCCTGGAAAGGTTTCAAGGTTAGTCCGGAACAGAGCAGCGGGAAAATTATATCGGTATACCCGGTTTTTGATAAACGGGACGGAGAACCTGATAATGATAAAAATGGAATTAAGTATTATTGTTTAGCGGGTGACGAGGATAAATTGATAATTGCATTAACACAACTGCAAGGACTTTATTCGAGAAAGTAGTCAACTTAATAATCCGAAGACCAGGAAGATATTTCTGGCTTTTCAGTTTTATTTGTACTTGTAACATAAGTAGTGCACCAGCAATAAGGTTCGGGTTTCTTCACTAAAACTTCATAATTGAAGTGCACCTTTGAAATAACAAAACACGAAGCGATTTCTATTTTGTTAAATTCTAAAAACTCATAATTAGTTTTTTAGTTTTCCGGTTACCCTTATCTGATACCTCATGTATTGCAAAATACATGAGGTTTTTTTTGTTTTAACTCTCTGATGTTTAGGCTACAAAACCTGCAATAGGTTTATTTTAAAAAAAGCGATAACTTACGGTTACTTATGCTGTTTTAAAACAAATAATCTCAAATTATGCTCGCTAAAGAATTAGGAATATTAATGATCCTCTGTTACGGGGCATTAAAAATGCCATTTCAGGAAATAAAGAGTCAACATGATCCAGTAATGAAAGACAAAATAGTTGCTCAAAAACCTAAATCCTCAAAACCAATGTCAAAAGATGTTACCAACAAGCAAAACCCCGTTTACCTGGAAACACTTAAATATACACACGATAGCAATTCTGCAACATTTGCCCAAATCACGTTCAAGAATAGAAGCAAAGAAATTATAACGTATATTTCCTTTCTTCTGGATGGTAATGTAGCCAAAGGATGCAATAAAGCTTACGAAATAAAGCGGAAGATTAAGCTTAAACCCAATCAATCCATTACTATTTCCCAACGCTTAGCTAAAGATGGCTGTGAAGTGCACGAGGTCAAAAATCTCCGCATCAAATATACCATGAATATTAACTTCACACTTGACTAAAAGCTATTCCGTACTTTCCTTTAGCATCTGGTACAGGTCGGTTGCAGCTCCGTCAAACTTGTCTCCGTTTACATAAAATGATGGGGTTCCGTTTACGCCGCTTCGTACACCGCTGTCGAAATCATTCTCTACTTTCTCTCTCAGCGCCTCAGAAGCACTGTCTTGCTGAAACTGTTCGAGGTCTAAACCGATGGTTTCGGCCAGTTCATCAAATAAATCGCCGCTTAACCGGTACTGGTTTTCAAAAAGTGCATCGTGCATTTCCCAGAACTTGCCCTGCAAGCTGGCCGCTTCGGCTGCTAAGGCTGCAGGGATAGCATACTGATGTGCATTTGCCAGCGGAAAGTGGCGGAAGATAAATTTGATCTGGTGACCAAAAGCCTCTTCAACTTCTTTCAGAATGGGATAAGCATTTCCACAGTAAGGGCATTGGTAATCGCCAAACTCTACAATGGTAACTGTGGCGGTATCATCGCCCTGAATATGATCGTTGCTGTTAACTTCGGGTTTTAATGTGCTCATAATTATTGCTGATCAAGTTTTTCCAATGCCTCTAATATACCATCGGCGCCAGGGTTAACTGCAATGGGCGATAAATAACTCCAGGCAATTTTACCTTCCTTATCAATTACAAAAAGCGCCCTTTCACTCGTCCCGGTTTTTTCGTCGTAAACCCCATAGGCTTTAGAAACGGCACCTTTGGGTTCAAAATCGGCCAGTAAAGAAAAATGCAGCTTCCGGTTCTCTTCAAAGGCCAGATGGCACCAGGTGCTATCTACCGATATACCAAAAATCTGCGCATCGTGTTTAGTAAAGTATTTGAGCATTTCGTTGTAAAGCGCCATTTGGTCGCTGCACACCGGACTCCAATCGGCCGGATAAAATGCCAGGATAACATTTTTGCCTTTAAAATCTTTGAGTTTTATTTTTTGATCGGGCCTAGCATTCAATTCAAAATCGGGGGCTATGGTACCTTTTTCTAACATATTTATAGCGTTTAAATTTAAATCACAGATGTATATTCAACATCATTGCATAACTCTTGTTTGTACAAATCTGCCCATTTACCCTAGCTTTTGCCTTTTAATGAGGTAAGCCTGCATTACCGGATAAAATCCTTCGTTCATATCGGCATCGATTAGATCGATTTTATATTGTGCACATTTTAAAGCAATTTGCTGGCGATAAGTGGCCACCGCAGCAGTGTAATTTTCTTTAACCTGATTGGTATGCACTTTAATGGTTTCGCCGGTTTCCATATCGATAAACTGATAAGGGCGGTTTTCGAACTCAAAATTTACTTCTTTGGTTTTATCAACCACATTGAAAACAACCACCTCGTGCTTGTTAAACTTAAGGTGTTGCAAAGCATCGAAAAACTCATCGGTTTTTCCGGCACTGGTTTCGGTATTAAACAAATCGCTGAAAATAACTACCAGCGAACGTTTGTGGATCAATTCGGCAACCTGGTGCAAGGACTCACTTAAATTGGTTCTGGCATTTACTTTAGGTTGCTGCAACAGCTCTTCTAGTTGGGCAAATAAAAATTTCTGGTGTACAGTAGTCGATTTAGCGGGCGAATTGAGCAATATCTCGTCGGTAAAAAGACTCAAACCAAAAGCATCGCGTTGCTTTTTCAATAGGTACATTAACGAGGCGGTAGCCTGTATAGCAAAAACCAGTTTGTTGTTTTTAGGTTCCGGAAAGTACATCGACGAGGAAGCATCGATTACAAACTGGCAACGCAGATTGGTTTCTTCTTCGAAACGTTTGCTGTAAAGTTTATCGGTTTTTGCATAGAGCTTCCAATCGATATTTTTCACATTATCGCCATTGTTATACTGGCGGTGCTCAGCAAACTCGACCGAAAAACCATGAAACGGACTTTTATGCAAACCGGTAATAAAGCCTTCTACTACTTGCCGGGCAAGTAATTCTAAATTACCATAACTTGTTTCGTTTTCGTAGTTTACTGCCTGCATAACGTAAAGCTAATAAAAGATTTATAAAAAGGGCTGCACTAGTTTACCAAACCTCACAGGTTTGAAAAACCTGTGAGGTTTCACTAGAAAAAAAATACCCCGCAAGTTTTAAACCTGCGGGGCTGTACTGTATTGAAAAACAAGGTCAGTTTATTTCTTAGCGATGCGGTATAAATGCCCGTTATCGGTTACCGAATAAAGTGCACCATCTTTTTCTACCATATCCCTGAAACGTTCGCCTTTACCTTCCAGTAACCGTTCTTCGCCAACAATTTTATCATTTTTAATTACCAGGCGGATAATGTGCGAGCCACCCAGGCCACCCACAAATAAATTGCCTTTCCACTCGGCTATGCTGTTGCTGTTGTAAAAAGCAATGCAACCTGGCGAAATGCTTGGATTCCAGTAGTAAACCGGTTGTTCCATGCCTTCTTTCTGCTGAATACCATCGCCTACCTGCTTACCACTATATTCTGTTCCGTAGGTAAGAACTGGCCAGCCATAGTTTTTACCCGGCTTAATAATATTGACTTCATCGCCACCTTTAGGACCAAATTCTGCTTCCCATAAATCGCCGGTTTGCGGGTTAATCGCCAAACCATCAGGATTACGCAAGCCAAGTGCATAAATTTCGGGACGGGCATCGGCCTTACCGGCGAATGGACCATTGGCAACTGCTTTACCATCGGTAGTAAGGTGTAAAATTTTACCCAGCGAAGAATTTAAATACTGCGCTTGCATACGGATATCGTTTCCTGAACGCTCTCCTGTACTCACAAATAAATTACCGTTTTTATCAAAAACAATGCGCGATCCGTATTGCAGTTTACCTGTGTAAGCTGGTGTAGCACGGTAAATAATGGTTTGGTTTTCTATCGCAGTTTCGCCTGCAGCCAATTTGCCCTTAGCAATAGCGAGTAAAACGCCCTTATCCTGCGGTTCTGAATAAGCCCAGTAAACCATCCTGTTTTTAGCGAAGTTCGGGTCTAAAGTTACATCGAGCAAACCACCCTGACCAGATGGATCTACTTTTGGCAAGCCGGTAATCTTCTTGCTTAATTTCCCATCGGCATTTAAAATAACCATGGTTCCTTGTTTTTGGGTAATTAAAAACCTACCGTCCGGAAGCACCGATATGGCCCATGGGTTTTCTAATTTTTCGTTAATAACCGAAATATCCAGGGCTGTTTTGGTTTTTACACCAGCAATTCTGGTTTGCCCCGCAAAGGCTGGCTTATAATCGGCCGAAGGTGAATTGGTTTCGACCGGGTTTTGAGCCGAAACACATGCCATATTTAGGCAATTAAGCGCTAAACCAGTTAATAAAACACCTAAAGTTTTATTATTTATTAAATTAATAGACATGATTGTTAGTTTTTTATTAAAGAAACAAAAATAACTCTGCATAAAAAAACCCAAATCCATTAATTGGATCTGGGTTTTAAATATGTTACAAGCCCGGGGGCTTTATTAATTCTGTTTTAGCTTAAACTAAGCCAGTTGCTTGTTTAATTTTTCGGCTAATACTGATTTTGGAACAGCACCAACTTGTTTATCTACCACTTCGCCACCTTTAAAGTATAATAAAGCAGGGATGTTGCGGATACCAAACTGCATTGAAATTTGAGGATTGTTATCAACGTTTACTTTTCCAACTACCGCTTTACCATCATATTCTTTAGCGATCTCTTCTACTACTGGACCAACCATGCGACAAGGGCCACACCATTCTGCCCAAAAATCTACTAATACGGGTTTATCTGATTTTAATACAAGCTCCTCGAAGTTTGCATCTGTGATTTCTAATGCCATAATTATTTTTTTTATGTTCAAATATATGTATTCAATTGTAATGCCACCAATTCTATAATGCCAATTTGACATTATTTTGAGGTAGAGGGTATAAAGGTTGAGGGTGAAAGCTTCTGAACACCTAAGCCTTAAGCCTTTAAACCTTCAGCCTTCTACCTTAGTTAAGCTTGTAATTAACAACATTTAAGCCCAGTAATTGTTCTAGGAACTTATTGTTTGGGTTTATTTTGAGACTTTTAGAACTAAGATCTAACATAATCTGCTTTTCACTATCAAAAACGGCAAAGTTAAGTTGGCAGTTCTGCTGCTCAGAGCTTGCCTTATTGTCTGCTAGTATCGCCTCAATTTCGCGCATCAGCTGATCGTTTACCCGCTCAATGGGTACTTGTATGGTTAAGCTTTTAGCCAGTTTATCCCGCAGTTCCGACATTAAGTTAATTGCAGTAATCTTAAATTCCCAATCGCCGGCCTTACCGAAACGTTCGCCAACCCTACCTCTGATCTGCAAGAAGTATCCCTCTGTTAAAAACGATTTAAACTTTAAGAAATCTTCGCCAAACAGGGCCATTTCTGAAGCATCGTCGTAATCTTCGAAAACAAAGGTACCAAAGGGTTTCCCGGTTTTGGTAATGCGTTGCGATGCCGTTACCACCAAGCCACCCACACAAAGTTCGCGGTTTTTCAGTTTCTCAAATTCAGCCAGCACCTCTTCATTACTATCGCCCATTCGCACCTTGTTAATAATACTCAACTGCTTTACGTTATGGGTACAAAATTTATCGAGTTCTAATTTATAATTATCCAGCGGATGCCCCGAAAGGAAAATCCCGATGGCGTCTTTTTCATACTTCAGCCTGTCCATTAATGCCCACTCAGGCGAAACCGGCAATGAAGGCTCTAAAATCAAATCTGCTTTCGAACCACCAAACAATGAGGCCTGCGAAGTGCTCTCATTGTTCTGAAAATCGTTGGCGAACTTGATGATCTTTTCGATCCCGTTCATTTTATCGTGCGGACCAATATAAAAATACTGTGCCCTATGTCCGCCAAAAGCATCGAAAGCGCCACTATACACAAAACTCTCGTAAGCTTTTTTATTTACAATACGCGTATTGGAACGTTTGGCAAAATCATATACACTGCTGTACGGACCATTCCCCGATCGTTCTTCAATAATACTTTCTACCGCCTTTTCTCCAACTCCCTTTACCGCCGACATACCGAAACGAACTTCGCCTTTGGCATTTACCGAGAATTTAAGGTCAGATTCGTTTACATCAGGCCCTAATACGGTAACACTCATCTGGCGACATTCTTCCATAAAGAAAGCTACCTGTTTAATATCGCTCATGTTGTTGGATAGTACCGCAGCCATATATTCTGCCGGATAATGTGCCTTTAAATAAGCGGTTTGATAGGCAATCCATGCATAACAGGTAGAGTGCGATTTGTTGAAGGCGTAAGATGCAAATGCTTCCCAGTCTTTCCATATTTTCTCTAAAACGGTGGCATCGTGGCCTTTTTCCGAAGCTTGTTTCACAAACTTAGGTTTCATTTTATCGAGTACTTCTTTTTGTTTCTTACCCATCGCCTTACGCAAAACGTCGGCCTCACCTTTGGTAAAGCCAGCCAGCTTTTGCGATAAAAGCATTACCTGTTCCTGGTAAACGGTAATTCCGTAAGTTTCCTTTAAATATTCCTCGCAGGCATCCAAATCGTACTTAATTTCTTCCTCGCCATTTTTACGGCGAACGAAACTCGGAATGTACTCCATTGGTCCGGGACGATACAATGCGTTCATGGCAATTAAATCGTCGAACACCGTTGGTTTAAGCTCCTTCATGTACTTCTGCATCCCTGGACTCTCATACTGGAAAATACCAATGGTTTCACCACGCTGGAAAAGCTCGTAGGTTAATACATCATCAATCGGGAAATTATCGGGATTGAGATCAATCTGGTGCCTTTTCTTAACCAGTTTTACGGTATCTTTTATCAGGGTTAAGGTTTTTAACCCCAGGAAGTCCATTTTTAATAAACCGGCGCTCTCTACAACCGAGTTATCAAACTGGGTAACGTATAAATCAGAATCTTTAGCAACCGAAACGGGAACGAAGTTGGTGATATCGCTCGGCGTAATAATTACCCCGCAGGCATGGATACCGGTATTCCGTAACGATCCTTCCAAAACCTGTGCCTGCTGAATGGTTTCGGCACTTAAATCTTTTAGGCTACCCAGGTTTTTAAGCTCTACTACCTTTTCGTACTCATCTGGACGCAAAGCATCTTTTAAACTCTTTTCGTCGAGGGTAAAGATTTTCGCCAGCTTCATGTTCGGAATCAGCTTGGCAATTTTATCGGCTTCGAACAATGGTAAATCCAATACACGTGCTGTATCGCGGATAGATGATTTAGCGGCCATGGTACCGTAAGTAATAATCTGGGCAACCTGATTGGCACCGTATTTATTAATTACATAATCCATTACACGGCCCCGGCCCTCATCATCAAAATCGATATCAATATCGGGCATGGATACACGATCGGGATTTAAGAAACGCTCAAAAAGGAGATCGTATTTAATCGGATCGATATTGGTAATACCCAAACAATAGGCTACCGCCGAACCCGCCGCCGAGCCCCTGCCCGGACCAACGGATACATCAAGATTACGTGCTTCGGCTATAAAATCCTGTACAATCAGGAAGTAACCGGGATAACCTGTCTTCTCGATGGTGGCCAGCTCAAAATCCAAACGCTCGGTAATATCATCTGTTAAGGTTCCATAGCGACGTTTCGCTCCTTCGTAGGTTAAATGGGCCAAAAACTTGTTCTCGCCACGTTTTCCTCCATCGGCTTCGTCTTCGGCCACCAAAAATTCTTCAGGGATATCGAATTTAGGTAAGAGTACCTCGCGGGCCAGTTTGTAGATCTCAATTTTGTCGACGATCTCTTTAATGTTTAAAATTGCTTCCGGTAAATCGGTGAAAAGCGCTTTCATTTCATCGGCCGACTTGAAGTAATATTCCTGGTTGGGTAAACCATAACGGTAACCGCGACCACGGCCTATTGGCGTTGCCTGCTTTTCGCCATCTTTTACACAGAGTAAAATATCGTGCGCATTGGCATCTTTTTTATTTACGTAATAAGTATTGTTGGTGGCTACCAGCTTAACCGCATGCTTACGGGCCAGGGCCACCAATGTTTCGTTTACACGGTCTTCATCTTCCTGGTTGTGGCGCATTACCTCCAGATAGAAATCGTCGCCAAACATTCCCTTCCACCAAATCAGCGCTTCTTCTGCCTGGCTTTCGCCCATATTCAGGATCTTATTCGAAATCTCTCCGCCCAGGTTACCCGATAATACAATAATATCTTCTTTATATTGTTCAATCACCTGCCTATCGATACGCGGAACGTAGTAAAAACCTTTGGTATAGGCTATCGACGACATTTTAGCCAGATTATGGTAGCCTTTTTTATTCTTCGCCAGCAACACCATCTGGTAGCCGTTATCTTTTGCCGTACGGTCTAAATGGTTGTTACAAACAAAAAATTCTACCCCAACAATCGGGGTCATCACCACCTCAGTTGGTCTTTCGCCTGCTTCTATTGCCGCAGCATTTTTGGCTTCGGCAGCTTTATTGTGGTTGAGTACGTTATTTACAAAGTGAAAAGCCCCCATCATATTTGCATGATCGGTCATGGCTACAGCAGGCATTTTTTGCGCCGCGGCAGCTTTTACCAGATCGGAAATACTAATGGTACTTTGTAATACTGAAAATTGCGTATGGTTGTGTAAATGCACAAAAGTTGCCGCGGCGAGTTCCTGCCTGTTTCCGGCAAGTTCCTGCTTAGAAATACCGCCACCTTCAGCTTTTTGAATGCGTTTGCGGATTTCATCAGAAGCAGCTTTTAAATTGATGTGTGTTAAACCAATGCCTTCAATTAAGCCCGGGTTTATTTCCCTGAAACGCGGGAAGTACTCAACATCTACCTGTAATTCTTCTTTTTTGAAAACCTCTCTTTTTACCAGCTCCAGGAAACAGCGCGTGGTGGCTTCAACATCGGCGGTAGCATTGTGTGCTTCGCTAAACGGAACACCAAATAAATAAGAATGCAGCTCGGTTAGGGTTGGCAGCTTAAACCTACCGCCTCTACCTCCGGGCAATTGTAAAAGCTGTGCGGTAACTTCGGTACAGGTATCTAATACCGGCATTTCGGCCATGCGGTTGGCAACTCCAAAACGGTGAAACTCACAACCCATAATGTTTACATCGAAGCCCACATTTTGGCCTACTATAAATTTGGCTTTGTTGAGTACCTCGTTAAACTTCGCCAGCATTTCATCGAAACCAATGCCCTGCTCTGCAGCTAACTCAGTAGAAATACCGTGGATTCTTTCTGCATCGTACGGGATATTAAAGCCCTCTGGTTTAACCAGATAATCCTGATGTTCAACCAATCTCCCCATCTCATCGTGCAGCTGCCAGGCAATCTGAATACAACGCGGCCAGTTATCCGTATCGGTAATGGGTGCATTGTAATTACGTGGCAAACCAGTGGTTTCGGTATCAAAAATTAAGTACATATTGTGCGGTAAAGAATTAGCCGTTTAAGAATATAACGGTTCTTCAAAAATAAGGATTTTGAGGGTTGAAGTTGTCAGTAAATTATCAACAAAAAATGACCAAACAACCTTTCAAAAAATGCCGAATACCCTTAAATGTTTTAAGGTGGCTCAGGAGGTCAATATTTTTTCTGGAAACGGATGGTTCAGTTTTTCATCGGAGCATTCAGTCCCGCTATCCGCTTTACTCCGTTGCACTTCGTGTTCGCTCCTATCGGGGTTATTTACAACGTCAGGACAAACCTATAAGGTTTTAAAAACCTTATAGGTTTAGCCAAAATGCTCCTGACTCACCAGTTTACTCACCTCATATCCTTTCTGCCTGCATCTTTCTATAATATGCACCAATAAATCAGCCTCCATTTTGGGTTCCCGGGCCATAATAAAGAGGTACTTTTCGTCAGGATGCCCTACTACCACATAACTATAATCGTCGGCCAGTTCAATAATCCAGTAACCTATTTTAAAAGGCCATAAAAACTGGGCTTTCATATCGCCATCATGTTTTTCCTCATTAAAAAACAGTTTCGACGTAATTGATTTTTCTTCGGCCTTGCCAGCTTTGTGATAGGTAGTATATACATCAAAATGATCATTATCGGCCAAAGTGTAGGTTTCAGTAGTCTGTTTCCAATGTTTATCCAATAAAGTCGGGATGGAATACAAGGAATACCACTTGCCTGCAAAGGCTTTATAATCGATGTCTGCAATAGGTTTATTTTCCATGATAATAGGCTTTAATCAATAACCATCCGATTAGAAATAAAGTTTTAAAGATCAACGCTCAATGTTTCCCATCCTTTATGGGTTGCACTCCCGCCAGCATCAATTGCAAATCTGCCACTGTCAATTGCGAGCCCGCCGCTATCAATTGCTAACCCACCACTATCAGTTGCTAACCCGACACTATCAATTGCTAACCAACCACCATCAATTGCGAACCCGACACTACCAATTGCAAGCCTGTCACTATCAAATGCGAGCCTTTTAGTATCGATTGCACACTTATCAGTCTATAAAGTTTTCAAAAGCATTTTTAAACCTTATATTTATTTATACCTTCGATTGATATTTATACAGCAAACCATAAAATTTTAGATATATGAAAGTAACGGTTGTAGGAGCAGGCGCAGTTGGCGCAACTTGTGCAGATAACATTGCACGAAAAGAACTGGCGAACGAGCTTGTATTATTAGATATTAAAGAAGGTTTTGCCGAAGGTAAAGCCATTGATATGATGCAAACCGCAACCCTTTTGGGTTACGACACCAAAATTACCGGCGTAACTGGCGATTACAGCAAAACTGCAGGTTCGGATGTGGTGGTAATTACCTCTGGTTTGCCACGCAAACCGGGTATGACGCGTGAAGAACTGATTGGCATCAATGCCGGCATTGTAAAAGGCGTAGCCGAAAATATATTAAAATTCTCTCCGGAGGCGATCATTATCGTGATCAGCAATCCAATGGATACCATGACTTATTTAGCCCTGAAATCGTTGGGTCTGCCTAAAAACCGCATTATTGGTATGGGTGGCACCTTAGATAGCTCGCGCTTTAAGTTTTATTTATCGCAGGCTTTAAACTGCAACCCGAACGATTTGCAAGGTTTTGTAATTGGTGGCCATGGCGATACCACCATGATTCCATTAACACGCCTTGCCACTTACCAAAGTTTACCGGTAAGCAATTTACTGGATAAAGCCACTTTAGATAAAGTTGCTGCTGATACCATGGTTGGCGGTGCAACCTTAACAGGTTTGATTGGAACTTCGGCCTGGTATGCCCCCGGTGCAGCTGGCGCAGCTTTGGTTGAAGCCATATTGCGTGATGAGAAAAAATTGTTTACCTGCTGCGTTTCTTTAGAAGGCGAATACGGTCAGGATGACATTTGCTTAGGTGTACCGGTAATTGTTGGCCGTAACGGCTGGGAAAAAATCATCGATTTTCAATTAACCGACGACGAACAGGCAGCATTTAATAAAAGTGCCGATGCGGTTAGAAATATGAACAGCGTACTGGCAGAAATGAAATTAGTTTAGTACACGCTTCACTTCTTTTTTGCCACGGAAACACAGCAGCACGGAATAGATTTATTATCTGTGTATTCTGTGCCGTGGCTTTTTTTTCGCTTAACCAGCTTGTTGCCCTGAGCGTATTTAACGGGCAATAGAAATCAATAAACAATGAGATCAATTTCAATACCGCTTAAACTGATTAACCTTCAAGACGATGGCTTTCACCTTTTGGTAGAAGTTGTTGTTTTTAAAGATACCCATTTAGTAGTCTTGGATACCGGTGCATCGCGAAGTGTATTCGATAAATCGTTAATCGAGCAACACCTGTCAGCAACACTCCAGGTATCCGAAGAGATTAATGCAGCTACCCTTTTTACCACAACCACTACCATCCAGGCAACAATCCCCGAACTAAAGATAGGTTCGTTAAAAATCAAAAACTACGAAACCGTTGCTTTCGATCTACAATCGGTGAGCGATACTTACCAGCAGTTTGGCCACCCTCCTATTTCGGGTATTATCGGGGGTGATATTTTAATGCAGCATAAAGCCGTTATCGATTACAACAAAATGATTTTAAGGCTGTATAAATAAAGATTATTTCTTTTTATGACCGCAATCATTTTTTACAGTTCATTTTAGGTGATATTTGTATCAAATGAAGAAGTTAATTGCATGTTTTTGCCTCATTTTCTGGGCAGGATTAATTGCGGGGATCAGTTTTTTAGAAGCACCACTTAAGTTTCAGGCTCCCGGCATTACCATTCCATTGGGGTTGGGTATCGGACAGTTGGTTTTTCAGGCACTCAACAAAATCGAAATTGCCTTATTAGCTATTATTTTAATTTGTTCCTTTCCGGCACCCTTCAAAAACATTAAAAGTAAGCTACTTGTTATACTTACCATTATCTTACTGACCGATACTTTTTGGCTGTTGCCATTATTAGATGAAAGGGCAAAACTGGTATTGGCAGGCATGCCTCCTCCTGCAAGCCATCATCATATTTTGTATATCATCATCGAAAGCATCAAACTTTTATTACTAATTGTACTCGGTTACTTAAACTTAAACGCATTGCGCCATGAAAAACGATATTAACAGCAGGGAAGACATTATCCTTTTGGTCGATAGTTTTTACCAAAAGGTACAGCTGAATGATAAAATCGGGCCGATATTTACCCAGATAGCGAAAGTAGACTGGCAGCATCACCTGCCCAAAATGTACGTTTTTTGGGAAAGCATCCTTTTTGGCAAAGCCACTTACAAAGGCAACCCCATGCATACCCATTTTGCCATCAATGATAAAGCACCCCTGCAAACAGCAGAGTTCGACACCTGGAAAAACCTGTTCTACCAAACTGTTGATGACTTATTTGCAGGCCCTAATGCCGAAACCATTAAACAAAAAGCACAATCTATTGCCGATTTAATGCATTTTAAATTAAATGCGCCGCCAGCTAAAATCAAAATCGTTTAAACAAATTTTGTTTTGATTTATACTGGTTTCTTTATAAATTTAAGTTAACCAAAACAATCAAATATGAAATTTCTGAAAATCTTAGTAGGTATTATTGTCGTACTGGCAATTATCTTTGTTATAGGCGGACTGGTATTACCAAAAACCTATTCAGTTAGTCGCAGCACTGTAATTAACGCTCCTGATAGTGTTATTTATAAAAACATTGCCGATTTTAAAGAATTCTACAAATGGAATCCATGGGCTAAAATGGAACCAAGTGCCAAAACAACTTACGCCGGCACCCCTGCTCAACCTGGCCACATTTACACCTGGGAAGGTAAAGAAACCGGACAGGGATCGATGACGATATTAACAGCCAAACCAAGTACAAACGTAGATATTGAGCTAAAATTCATTAAACCTTTCGAAAGTTTAGCCGATACTAAATTCGACATTCAGCCTGATGGTGCCGGCCAGAAAGTAACCTGGACCATGAGCGGCGAAAACAATATGATTTCGAAATGGATGTGTGTTTTTGTAAGCATGGATAAAATGATAGGCAAAGATTTTGAAGATGGCTTAAAATCGCTGAAAGAAAAATCAGAAAAAGGAAGTTAATTTTAGCTAACACAAATTATAGGGGCTTCTCAATCGCAATTGAGGAGCCTTCTTTTTGTTTAGGCCGAAAAAAATCAAACAATTGTGTCGGTTTCGCGTTAAAAAAGCATTTAAAAACAACTTCTGGTACTAAATATTTTGTATTTCACTATTTTTTAGATTACTTGCTGCTTAAATGAACTTACTACTAGTAGAAGATGAACCGAGTGTGGTTTCTGTGGTATCGAGAGGGCTTACGGAAGAAGGCTTCACGGTTAGTATTGCCCCCGATGGCTTAATCGGGAAACAAATGGCCACAGAACATGATTTCGATCTCATCATTCTCGACATCATGCTACCGGGGATAAATGGCCTGGAGCTCTGCAAAATCATTAAAACGCAGAAACGCCAAACCCCGATCATAATGCTTACCGCATTGGGCACTACCGAAAATGTAGTAAACGGGCTTGATAACGGTGCCGACGATTACCTGATTAAACCCTTCAAATTTGCCGAGCTTTTTGCAAGGATAAGAATGTTGTTGAGAAGATACAGCGGCATTACTACCCAGGATCAGATTATTAACATTGCCGACCTGCAAATTAACCTGAGCGCAAAAACCGTAAAACGTAACCAGCAGGAAATTGTACTCACTGCAACAGAATACCGCCTCCTCGAATACCTGGCTAAAAATAAATCGAAAATTTTATCGCGGATTGATATTTTAGAGAACGTTTGGGATATAGACTTTAACCTGGGCACCAACGTAGTTGATGTTTATGTAAACTACCTCCGCAAAAAAATAGATAAAAACGCCGGTCAGAAACTCATCCACACTGCCGTAGGCTTAGGTTACGTGTTAAAAGAAAAATAAATGCAGATTGCTAAAAAAATCACTTTACTCTTTGCCATTCTTTCGGCTGTTATTATTTCCCTGTTAAGTGGTTTTGTGTGGTATTTCTCCAATGAGTTTGCTTTCGAAGATTTCTACAAACGTTTAGAGGCCAGGGTTAAAATTGCTGCGCAGATTAAACTCTATGAAGATGTTAACAATACCGCTTACGCCAAAATGCGTAACCAGTACCTGGAGCGCTTACCCTCAGAAAAAGAATACATTATGCGGGCCGGAGAAGTTAAAGCACTCGACCGGAAGCTGCCGGCAAGCTTTTATAACCGGATAAAAACAGGTGCCATGGCCCGGTACCGTGTTGAAAACCACTTTTACGCCGGCAAATTCTTTGAAAATAAAAATAGCGGTTATATTGTTATTGTTTCAGCAAACGATCCGTTTGGCTTTCGCGAGTTGAAAGATCTGCAAAGAATCCTGATCATTGGCTTTTTCCTTTCTGTTATCTTATCATTTATTGTAGGCTGGAAATTCTCCAACTACATGCTTATGCCACTGCGTAACATCATTAAAAGCGTAAAAAAGATCAAAGCTGAAAATTTGCATTTAAGGCTTGATGTTAAAGCAGGAAACGATGAAATGTCGCAATTGGCCCAAACGTTTAACAATATGCTTAACCGTTTGGAAACCGCTTTTGAAACGCAAAACAATTTTATCAGCAATGCTTCACACGAATTAAGAACGCCTTTAACCATCATCAGCGGAGAAGTAGAGCTGGCCATGAAAACCATCGATGATCAGCAAAAACAAGGAAAGGCCTTATCCAAAATTAAAGATGAAGCCGAGCGGCTGGAGCATATTTTAACCAGTTTGCTTGGCCTGGCCCAATCGGGCTTTAACGGCAAAAACCAACCCTGGGAAGAAGTTAGAATGGACGAACTACTCTGGGAAATTAAAGACTCGGTTAATCAGGTGCACCCCAATAGTAAAATCGAAATCGACTTTAGCAAACTCCCCGATGATGAAAACCTGCTTACTTTGAGGGCGAACAAAAACCTGATGAAACTGGCCCTAAACAATATTGTGAGTAATGCCTGTAAATATTCTAATGAAAAGCTGGTGAGCGTTAGTATTGAAAGCAATGCCAACACCCTTTCTATTGCCGTTACCGACAGAGGAATCGGGATTCCCCAAACTGATATCCAGCATATATTCGAGCCCTTTTACCGTGCTTCAAACACCAACGATTTTAAAGGTTACGGTGTAGGCCTCCCCCTTTCTTTAAACATTATCCGCCTGCACCGTGGCAGTATTGCCATCAAATCGCAGGAGGGCGTAGGTACTGAGATTAAGGTTTTGTTACCTGTTAAGATTTAGTTCAATGGTTCATTACCATAGCTTGATTGTTCATTGGTTAATAGTCCATAACTTAATCGTTCATTAGTCAATAGTTCATTGGCTAATAGTCTAATCGTTCAATAGGCATTGGGTTTTCATGCATCATTAATTTATAGTCTCCCCCTTGATTATTGATTATTGTTTTTTGGTTATTATTTCTTGTACATGCATCATTAACCTAAAGTCTCTTCTTTGGTTATTGGGTATTGGTTATTGATTATTCTGCTACTACCAACACAAATGAACAAATGAACTAATGAACAACCACCAGCACAAATGAACTAATGGCGAATGAACCAATGAACAATTAATCCCCGCCACTCCAATAAGGAATGCATTCTAATCTCATTCTAATACTGTTCTTATTTCGCTGTAATAACATCAGGCTAAACTTGTATAAATATTTAATTCATTTAAACAGATAAAGCCATGAAAACAGTTTTAGTACCTACCGATTTTAAATTAGGAAGCATTAACATTATCGATGCGCTTGTTCAGAACCAGCGTAACGAAACCCTGAATATCATTTTTGTACACGCTTTTAAATTATCAGATTCGATAACCGATATGCTGATGTTAAGCCGCCGAAGTCGCGATTACGAAAACATAAGCGACGAATTTTACCAGCAATTAGATCAGGTTAGAGCAAAATATAGTAATCAAATTGGTAATGTAGGCCTTGAATATTTTTACGGAAGCACCGTTGCAGCCTTTAAAAATTTCATCGAAGCTTTTGATGTAGACTGCATTGCCTATTTAGACGGCTACAATTTCACACCCATCAACAAATATAGCATCGATCCGAAATTTTTAACCGGACGAGCAGGATGCCCGGTAATGCATTTAACGCCAAGTAGTGTGCTGGCTACAGAAAATTTAATCGATACCAGGATTCAGGAAACGCAGTTGCAGGAAGCAAGTGCTTAATCAAAAATTATTTAAAAAATTTATCACATGCTGTTACGAAATAATATTCCGCTCACTTATATATTCGGGAAGATCAAGAAAGAACTTCTGTTTGTTATAGGCTACTCAATAGGTATTGTAGTGCTATACGAAAACTTCCATGTTACGCGTATATCCATTCCAGTTGCAGTACCGGCATTATTGGGAACCATCATTTCCCTGTTATTGGCATTTCGTTCCAATCAGGCTTACGATAGATGGTGGGAGGCCAGAATCCTATGGGGGGCCATAGTTAATGATTCGAGATCAATCTCCCGCCAGATATTGTCGTTCGTAGAGAATCCTTATGGCTCCGATGAGATTGAAGCCTTTAAAGAAAAATTTATCAAAAGACAGATTGCCTGGTGCTATGCTTTAAGTCAGGCACTAAGAGGCTTTAACGCCCGTAAAGGATTGGAAGAATACATGAGTGCCGAAGAAATGGCCTTTATTAAAAAACGTAAAAATGTAACCACTTCTATACTGGAGTTACATGCTATGGACCTTAAAAAAGCTTTACAGGAAGGCTGGATTAACAAATACCAGCAGATAGAGATCGATAAAACCATTACGGCGTTGTGTAACCACATGGGCGGTTCAGAAAGAATTAAAAACACGGTTTTCCCGGTTACCTATAGCAAATACATCAATATGTCTATCCATTTATTTATTGTATTGCTTCCTTTTGGTTTAATTGAATACTTCGGATATATGGAAGTACCTCTGGTTGTAGCTATTGCTGCGTTTTTCCT
Source organism: Sphingobacteriaceae bacterium (assembly GCA_965284455.1). GTDB lineage: Bacteria > Bacteroidota > Bacteroidia > Sphingobacteriales > Sphingobacteriaceae > Pedobacter. The sequence goes on along the minus strand of OZ260086.1, from coordinate 168,496 downwards.
TTTAGTAGAAAAAATGGCCGTACACCTTCAGGATCCTTTCGAAAATAAACCGACTGATACACCCACCACCACCATTTGCAGGAACATTGAACGTGATCTGTGCCAGATGCTGGACGACAATAAAATATACGAGGATAAACCTCAAACAGAACTGGCTCCTGTAGGATCGTACTACATCTTGTAGAGCCAGTCGATAAAGAAAATCGTTTGATAGCGGTTAGTTATGAACTATAGGCTGCTTTCTTGGATGAGAAGTGGCTATAGTAAAGTGTACAAATAATAAAAGCCATTCAAAATTTTGAATGGCTTTGTTTTTACAATCAATTATATAATAATTTATATTTTTCCATTAATGACCTCGTTTCCCTTATACCGGCCTTAGCTGTTCTAATAGCAGCATTAAAATAGAGCGCAAATAAAATGATAGAAAGTGACACCACTAATTGCTGTACATTAATAGAAAAAATGGTGTAAGCGGCTGGTATATCGTTCATGGAAAATTTGGTCAAAAGTAAAATATATCCTAAAAAAGACAGGAAAGAAGTTCCAGATTTAAAAGACATAAAATTCTTATAAACAGCAGGTTTAATATTAGAAAATATCAAAATTACAAATACACAGAGCAGACCAATAACAAAAAATATATAAAAAACATTTGCTGTAAGTAAGTCCTGCATTTTGTAAATACTAAAAATTGAAAAACAAAGCAGTAACACATATTTATATCCGAAAGCTGAGAAAAAAATTCTCCAAAACAAACGGCTGTATTTTGCTCGAATTGAGTTGGCTATTCCATCTGCAAAGGCACTGAATCCCATTATACCAAATGACCGATGCGTTTCACTTACCGCGGCATCAAAACTAAGCAATGGATTTTCGTCCATTTTATCTTCTACTGATGAGGCTACATGATCCAAAATTTCCATCTGTACATCTACATCTTTATAGCCTCTTTGCACTATAAGTTGTTTAATTTGATGCAATTGTTCTTTATTGAGATTCATTTAGAACGAAGGTTTTAAGTTTAACAATACTTGTAAATGAGCAATAAAATCCTTTGCTTCCTGAAGCTTATTAACCACTTGCTTCTCTCCGTCTTTAGACAAGGAATAATATTTCCTAAGCCTGTTTTCAACCACTTCTGTAGTAGTTTCGAGCAAACCTTCGGCTTCGAGTTTGTGCAACGCCGGATACAGCGCTCCTTCCTTCAACAGCAATTCTCCCTTAGTAATAGATTTTACTTTTTGTGTAATTTCATAACCGTACATCCGTTCATTTTCTGATAAAAGGTTGAGGATAATGGTTTGCAGTGTGCCTTTAAATAATTCGTTATTAACAGCCATAGATCAAATATATAAAAATCTATATGCATAAGAAAATTATATATATAATTCTAAAACAAACATCATTAAAAAACAAAAAACCCTCTCCAGGATTTAACTTGAAGAGGGTAAATTATTTTGCTTTCAGCTTTAGTCCTTCAGCTTTAAGCTCAATTATGCATCAATCTTCGCATATTTTGCGTTACGCTCAATAAATTCTCTACGTGGTGCAACTTCATCGCCCATTAACATCGAGAAAGTATGATCGCACTCTGCTGCACTTTCAATAGTGGCCTGCAATAAAGTACGTGTTGCCGGATTTAAAGTGGTATCCCACAACTGCTCCGCGTTCATCTCACCCAAACCTTTGTAACGTTGAATGTGTACGCTTTCTTCCTTACCAGCACCTTTTAAACGCTGCACAGCCGCATCACGTTGTACATCATTCCAGCAATATTCGAAATCTTTACCTTTTTTAACCTGATAAAGTGGTGGTGATGCAATGTAAACATAACCAGCTTCGATTAACGCACGCATGTAACGGTAGAAGAATGTTAAAATCAGGGTCGTAATGTGCGAACCGTCAATATCAGCATCCGTCATGATTACGATTTTGTGGTAACGCAGTTTAGTTAAGTTCAAAGCCTTATTATCTTCCGGTGTACCTATGCTCACGCCAATTGCAGTAAACATATTTTTAATCTCATCGTTTTCGTAAATTTTGTGCTCCATCGCTTTCTCTACGTTCAGAATCTTACCTTTTAAAGGTAAAATAGCCTGAATGTTTCTATCACGACCTTGCTTAGCGGTACCACCCGCCGAGTCACCCTCTACCAGGTAGATTTCGCATCTTTCCGGATCACTGTCAGAGCAATCGGCCAGTTTACCCGGTAAACCCGAACCGCCCATTACACTTTTCCGCTGAACCATTTCGCGGGCTTTACGTGCCGCAGCACGGGCTGTAGCAGCTAAGATTACCTTGTTGATAATCATTTTGGCTTCTTTCGGATTTTCTTCCAGATAGTTACCTAATGCCTCTCCTACCGCGATATCAACAGATCCCATTACCTCGCTGTTACCCAGCTTGGTTTTGGTTTGTCCTTCAAATTGTGGCTCTTGTACCTTTACCGAAACTACAGCAGTTAATCCTTCCCTGAAGTCATCACCGGTGATTTCCATTTTTACGTTCTTTAACAAACCTTCCTTATCGGCATAGTTTTTTAAAGTACGGGTTAAGCCCCTGCGGAAACCGGCAATGTGTGTACCACCTTCGTGGGTATTAATGTTGTTAACGTAAGAGTGTACATTTTCAGAGTAACTGTCGTTATACTGGAAAGCAAGTTCTACCGGAACACCGTTTTTAATCCCTTCAATGTAAATTGGTTCAGCCAAAATTGAAGTACGGGTTCCATCTAAAAAGGCAACAAACTCTTTTAATCCACCTTCCGAGTGGAAAGTTTCAGAAAAGAAACTGCCATCTGCTAAAGTTTCACGCTCATCTGTTAAGGTAAGCTTAATACCTTTATTTAAGAAAGCCAGCTCGCGCAAACGACCAGCTAAAGTATCGTATTTGTATTCGGTAGTTTGGGTAAAGATAGTTGCATCCGGCGTAAAAGTTACAATCGTACCACGCTTATCTGTAGTTCCAACTTCTTTCACATCATATTGCGGAACCCCGATTTTATACTCCTGCATCCAGATTTTACCTTCACGGTGAACCTCTGCTTTTAAATCGGTAGATAATGCGTTAACGCAACTTACCCCCACACCGTGTAAACCACCAGAAACTTTGTAAGTATCTTTATCAAATTTACCACCCGCGTGTAAAACCGTCATTACGATTTCAAGCGCCGATTTATTTTCTTTAGTATTAATTCCGGTCGGGATACCACGGCCGTTATCTTCAACCCTGATTGAGTTTCCTTGTAAAATCCTAACGTCGATTGTATCTGCATGACCGGCCAAAGCCTCATCAATAGAGTTATCTACAACCTCGTAAACCAAATGGTGTAATCCTTTAACACCCGTATCACCTATATACATCGAAGGGCGCTTACGCACCGCTTCTAAACCTTCTAAAACCTGTATATTATCTGCCGAATAATTTGACTTTAAATCCTGTTCTTCGCTCATATATTAATTAAAAACTATAAGTATCAAAAATACGGAAATTTTGGCAATTAAGCTAATATGTGGATAAGTTTTGGGAGAGATATGACCGCTTAAAGGCCAAAGCAAAAAGCTGTTAGGCATCGCTTAAATAAGGTCTTGAAAAGCAAAACCTGTGTTTCAATTAAGCGTTAATCCCGCTTTACATTACAAGTCCCGATGAAGAATCGGGTGCTTTATATTTCATCCGATAGCTATCGGATCGGTTTAATTTTCAAGCCTTATGGTTCTTTTGTTGGTTATGCACCTGCTACCGCCGATTTTAATGCTGCAACTGCTACCTAAACCCGATATAAGCGAACACGAAGCAAACAGCTTTTTTTCAGCTGTTTGTGTAGTAAAGCGATTAGCGGGAAGAAGCTTTAAAATGAAAAACTGCTATTGCTTTTCAAATAATTTGTAAAGCCGGGCGTTTTAAGTCAGTACAGTGTAACTCTTAAATTGCATATCAAAACTAATTTATATAAGTTTGCTAAAATTTATTAAACAATAATGGAAAGAAGAACCTTCAAAACCTTTGGTTTATTTGCGACAGCTGCTTTGATTACAACTTTCACAGCCTGCCAGAACAAAGAAGCTAAAACTACTGAAACAAAAAAAACAGATAGCCCTACTGCAGCAGTTTCTGCAAGTGAGAAAATTGTATATGTTAACTCTGATTCTTTGTTAACAAAATATGAATATTTCAAAGATCTTAAGGTGAAATTTGAGGGTAAAACCAAAAATGCACAGGCTGATATGCAAGCTAAAGGACAGGCTTTTCAACGTGAAGTAGCCCAGTACCAGCAATCAGCACAAACCTTATCAGCCGATCAACGTAAATCGACTGAAGAGCGTTTAGCCCGTAAACAACAGGAGCTACAAACCTACCAGCAAAATGCAGGTGGTGCTTTACAAAACGAACAAGCTGTTGAAAACGAGAAGCTTTATGATAAAGTAGCTGCTTACTTAAAAGTTTATGCCAAAGAAAAAGGCTTTAAAATGGTTTTAACTTACTCAAAAGGTAACAGCGCTATTTTATTTGCCGATGAAAGCTTAGATGTAACATCAGAAGTGATTAAAGGTTTAAATGCCGAATACAGCAAAAAATAAGTATTAAAATACGGAATATGAAATGCCCCGAACAAAATCGGGGCATTTTTTTTGTACCTTAATATAACCATGGAAAATAACAGGCAACACGAAGAATTTATGCAGATGGCCATAGCGCTATCGGTAAAAAATGTAAGTCAGCATGTAGGCGGCCCTTTCGGTGCAGTGATTGTAAAGGATGGTAAATTTATTGCCGGATCGGCCAACAAAGTAACTTCAACTAACGATCCTACTGCCCATGCAGAAGTATCGGCCATTCGTTTGGCTTGCGAAATACTAGGCACTTTCGATTTGAGTGGCTGTGTAGTATATACCAGCTGCGAGCCCTGTCCTATGTGTTTAGGGGCCATTTACTGGGCGCGGATCGAAACCATTTATTACGCCAATACCAAAACAGACGCCGAAAACATTGGTTTCAGCGATAAATTTATTTACGATGAACTGGAAAAACCCATGGATAAAAGAACTTTACCCGTGGTACAACTAATGCGCGATGAGGCCCTGGAAGCTTTTAAGCTTTGGGAAACCTCGCCTTTGCGGATAACTTATTAAAAAACGGGGCTGTATTGCAAGAATAAGCAGCCCCCGTTTAATTTTTAATTCCTTATTATTTGCTCGATTCTTTAGCGGCCAGTAACCCTACCATTGCATCTATTTCTTTAACTACACCATCATCTGAACCAGAAAAGCCTACCGCTTTAAACCTGATATTTCCATCTGCATCTATTATAAATTTTGTCGGAATCCCATCTACTTTATAAGCGCTTACCACATCAAATTTCGAAGGATCTTTCACATTCTTGGTATCGTAAAGCACATTAAAATTATATTTCTTCTCAGCAATAAAATCAGTAACCAGTTTTTCGCGGTTATCTTCAGTTTGCCAGGTATTTACGAACAGGAACACCACGTTTGGATTAGCAGAATATTTAGCCATTGCTTTTTGCATGCCCGGAAAAGAGGCCACACACGGACCGCACCAGGTTGCCCAATAATCTAATATTACAATTTTACCTTTTAAACTGGCTAAACTAACCTTTTCGCCTTTTAAATTGGTTAATGAAAAAGCCGGGGCCGGGATATTGATCATTTTCTTCGTCCACTCTGCTTTTTCTTTTTCGATTGCTGCTTTTTCCAAATTGGCAATAAAGGTTTCGTAAGAACCTTCTTTCTTTAAAGTGGTGTAAAGTGTTTTGAAAGTAGCTTTCAAAGAGTCGGTAGCTTTTCCTTCTTTGATGATCTTTTCGGCTTCAGTATAGGCTTTATCTTTATTACCGGTTAAATTTAAATACATTACATACCGTTCGTTACCACTGGCATCGTTAAAGGCTTTAGCTTTTTCCTGATAAGCCAACGCATCTTTGTTATTACCCTGATGATGCAACAATAACGCATAGGTATCGGCATACATGGCATAAGCCCGATCAAGCGATTTTATATACTCATCTTTTGAAGAGAAGTAAGCCGGAACTTCGTCATTTTTGGCTGCTTCTATCAAATCGAGCGATTGTTTAGAGAATTTTGCTGCTAATTCCAGGTTCTCCTTTTTCTCGGCCGATGGCCAGGCAAAATTATTGTACAAACCAGCTTTACTCTGCTTATTGGTTACTTTGCTGCTGTACAACTCAAATTTATCTAAAGCTTTAGCTTTGATACTCGAATTAGCCAAAATATTGTAAACGGAGTTTAATTTTGATTCATCTGCTTTTTTAGCTGGATCGTATTGATATTTCGCAATCATATCCAAAGCTTTTTTCTCTTGCTCAGCAAAATCTTTGGTGCCATAAATTGCATTCATATCTTGCCCGTAAGCATAATTACCTTTTGGATATTTTTTAAGTAAAATGGCTTTAACTGAATCAACCTGTGGCTTTTGCTTTAGCAAATTGTACAGGTTTAAGGTGGTTGTCAGGTCTTCCTCCTGAGGTTCTTTTATTTTAGCCAGCTGCTGAATGTTTTCGTTAATCATTTTGCCACCTTTTTCTTTATCAGCTTTATATGCGAGAGATAGATAAGCATATAAATTCTTCTTTTTAAGTGCAGGCTTTAAGGTAAAAGCTTGCTTATAAAGTCCCTCAGCTTTTTCAGCATCAAGTGTAAGCCCCAGATAATAATTGCCGGCTAAGCCATAGAGGAAAGCTTCGTTAATATAGGCCTCAGGAGCTACTTTTCCTCCTTTTGTGAGCTCTAAAACATAACCAGCAGGTGCTTCATCTTTTTGGTCGCCAACCAAAAACGCCAGTCCCACAACGGTTGCGCTATCGGGTGTAGTAATTTCTCCTTTATAAATTTCGCCATCTTTTACCAGTTCAACTTTGGCATTCTTTGGGTTTGTACCTGAAAAGAAAGTATAACTGGTACATTTCACATCGGCCAGGTTTTCCAGATTGGTTCCTTTTGGCGTATAGGTAAACTTCACTTTGCTACCTGCAGCAGGTTGATTAACCGCAAATTTTACGCCTTGTGCCTGCGCTGCCCCGGCTGCAAGCACGAGCAAAGACAAGATTTTTAATGTTTTCATAATGAAAGGTTTAGATATTGTTTCAGATAACTAAATATATCGTTTTCTATTGTTTTATTATCATTAAATTTTGTTAAATTTTAAGGAATAATTATTGCAGCATATTTTATATGACCTACGAACAAAAAATAACGAGCGAACTGGAGTTCTGGAAGTTTAAAATCTTGCAAAAGCCTTCACTTATGAGTAAGGTGACCAATAAAGTTCAAAAGAAAATTAACAGTTATATTCCTGATAAGGTGCATCAGGCCATTACGGCTGCCATAAAACAGATGGTTAAAGCTGTTCTTTTCGGATCTACTTTTACCACATCAAAACCAGTTACAGATTTAACGCTTTTGCACCGCGAAGCATTGGTAAAACAAAAAATAGACAATTATAAAAATACAGGCGCTGCTGAAGGTGGAATTACCGGAGCTGGTGGCTTTTTAATGAGCCTTGCCGATTTCCCCTTGTTACTGGGAATAAAAATGAAAATGCTTTTCGATATCGCGGCAGTTTATGGCTACGATGTAAAAGATTATCGCGAAAGACTGTACATCCTGCACATTTTTCAACTCGCCTTTTCGAGCAAGGAAGAAAGCCAGCTAGTTTTTACAAAAATGCAAGACTGGGACAATAAGGCACACCAGCTGCCCACTAACATTGATGAGTTTGACTGGCTAACCTTTCAACAACAATACCGTGATTATATTGATCTGGCCAAACTGGCCCAAATGCTCCCATTTGTAGGCGCGGCAGTAGGTGCAGTAGCCAATTATAAACTGATTGAAAAACTGGGCAGAACTGCAATGATGAGTTATAGAATGAGGTATTTCAGCTTGCAGTATGCAGTTACCAGCACGCAGGAAGAAAACCCAAAACTGAAAACTGGAAACTAACTACTCTTCTTCAAACATTCCACCTATTAAATCGTCGGTTTCGCGCCTGTCCTTTTTAGTTGGGCGGCCTGTTCCCCTATCGCGTTTTAATGTTGGCGCATGAAACATTGATTTAAAAGCATGGGTTTCTTCAACCGGCGTAAGGTCTTTATATTTGGTTAAAGCCGTTGGCGAATCTGTTCTGTTGTAAGAAAATTCTACTACTTCGATAACTTTCTTTTCAATTCCTTTTGATACCTGATAAACGTCGCCGATTTTTACAATGGCCGAAGGTTTAATATTTTGGCCATTAAGCTTCACCCTTCCCGCTTTACAGGCATCAGTGGCCAAACTCCGGGTTTTAAACAACCTGATAGCCCATAAATATTTATCGATCCTTAGTTTTTCTGTTTCTGACATAGAGGTACAAAAGTACGTAATTAGGTTAATTGTATAAACTGGTTAATTACTATGTTGGTTAATTGTACAAACTGGTTAATCGGTTAATTGTAGGTGCGACTTCCAATAGTTAACCGCTTTAAACAATTAACCAATTAACCCTTTGCATGATTTAAACAATTAACCAGTTAACCAAATAACAAAACAATTTAAACAATTAGCCCTTTAATAAGCAAAAATTGATTTATTTTGCGTAAAATTTAAAAACATCATGTATTCAGATTTAAAGAAATTAATTGAAGCCGCTTGGGAGGACAGAACCCTTTTAAAATACAGCAACTATTGCGAAGCCATCGAAGCCGTAATTATGGGCTTAGATAAGGGCGAAATCCGCGTTGCTGAACCAGTTTTAAACTCCTGGGGCATTAATGAATGGGTAAAGAAAGCGGTAATTTTATATTTCCCGATTCGCGAGATGAAAGAAATTAAAAGTGGCCCATTTGTTTACCACGATAAAATGGATTTAAAAACCGATTATAAAACAACTGGTGTACGTGTTGTGCCTATGGCAAGCGCACGTTATGGTTCGTTTTTAGCAAAAGGTGTAATCATGATGCCATCTTACGTTAACATTGGCGCTTATGTAGATGAAGGTACTATGGTTGATACCTGGGCCACTGTAGGTTCGTGCGCACAGATTGGTAAACGTGTTCACTTAAGTGGTGGTGTGGGTATTGGTGGTGTATTAGAGCCAGTTCAGGCTGCTCCGGTAATTATCGAAGATGATGCTTTCTTAGGTTCAAGAGCAATTGTTGTTGAAGGTGTTAAAGTAGAAAGAGAAGCTGTGTTAGGTGCCAATGTGGTATTAACCGCGTCGACTAAAATTATCGATGTTACCTGCCCAACTCCGGTTGAATACAAAGGTATTGTACCAGCTCGTTCGGTAGTAATTCCAGGTAGCTACACTAAAAAATTCCCAGCTGGCGAATTCCAGGTACCTTGTGCTTTAATTATCGGTAAACGTAAAGAAAGTACAGATAAAAAAACTTCGCTTAACGATGCGTTGAGAGAAAATAATGTAGCCGTTTAATAAAATTGTTGAAAAGTTGGAATGTTCAAAACGTTGCAACATTCCAACTTACAACTTTACAATAATGAAAATTGGATTTGACGGCAAACGCGCAGCCAATAATTTAACCGGACTTGGCAATTACAGCCGTTCGCTAATCGAGCAGCTGGCAAATCAGTTTCCGGCCAACCAGTATTTGGTTTACACGTCTAAAGTTAAAGCGGCCAAACAGATCGATGCTTTTTTTGAGCAACCAAACATCGAGTTAAAACTCCCTAAAACAGGGCCGTTTTTATGGCGGAGCCTAAATATCCTTAAAGACCTTAACCAGGATGGCATTCAGATTTTTCACGGTTTAAGTCACGAAATTCCCTTAGCCATACAGCATACCCACATTAAATCGGTTGTTACCATACACGATTTAATATTTTTGCGTTTTCCGCAGTATTACAAGTTTATCGACGGGAAGCTTTACGAATGGAAAAGCCGATCGGCCTGCGAACGTGCCGACCGGATTATCGCCATCAGCGAAAAAACTAAAGCAGATATTGTTGATTTGTACGGTATTGACTCTGCTAAAATTTCAGTGATTTATCAAAGCTGTGATGATAGTTTCAAAAGTCCATTTACCAAAGAAAACCTAAGCCGCATTAGGGCTACGTACAAACTACCCGAAAAGTTTATCCTCAGCGTAGGTACCATCGAAGCACGCAAAAACCTGAAGCTAATCGTACAGGCTTTAAAAGAGGTGAACGAAGCATATAAACTCGTAGTAATTGGCAAACATACCCCCTATTTCAAAACGGTTGAACAAGAAATTGAGCAGCTTGGCCTAAAAAACAGGGTCTTATTTTTACAAAACATTCCCTTTGCCGATTTGCCCGGCATATACCAGATGGCTGATGTTTTTGCTTATCCCTCGTTTTACGAAGGTTTCGGTATTCCCATCATCGAAGCTTTATACTCGGCTTTACCGGTTGTAGCAGCAATAGGATCATGTTTAGAAGAAGCAGGCGGACCTAACAGCCTGTATGTTTCGCCTAACGACGCAGGTGCTTTGGCCAAAGCGATCAACAGCATCATCGAATCGCCACAGCTGCAAAAAGAAATGAAAGAAAAAGGGCTGGAATTTGTTCAGAAATTCAACAGCCCTGTAGTTACTCAGCAATTAATGGATTGCTATTTAAATATGCTTAGCCAATAGTTAAAGCTTACCTTGAAGCTACCACATTTGGTGGATATTGTGCCAATATTTCTTTAACGCCGGTATAAAGACGTTGTTCGCGTTTACTAAAATTATCTAAATTAAAGCCGCTTCCCTGTCCGTGCCAGAATAAAATCTTTTTAGCAGGATCCAAGAAATCGATAATAATGGTGCCTTCAATGTATTGGTTTACGTAGCTTGGGCCGCCCCAGCCACCCCAACCTCCGCGCCAGCCCCAGCCGCCGCCCCAACCCCATCCACCATAGTAGGCAGGACCGTAAACGTCAGTTTTTTCTCTGGCAACAACAACAAGGTTTACCAATAAATCGGGTTTATCAGCTTTAGTAAATCCTTTGGCATTCATTTCGGCTTCAACAGCAGCCATTAAACGGCGTTTATCGAGGTTATTCAATTTAACCCTTGCAATACCTTTATCGTAAAAGTTGTAAGTTTTGTAACTGTTTAAATCTACGTTTTTATCGTAATCGGATGCAGTACGGAGGGTAGAACATCCTGCTAATGCAATTACTACCGTAAAAAGCATTAATAATTTGTGAATTGTTTTCATCGTGCGTTTTTTATGTAAATAACCTGTAATAAATATAACAATTTTAAAATGAAAAGGTTACGGTTGATATAAATTTTACAAATCCATTTGATTTCTATAACATGTTGAGAACAGAGGTCAGGTAACATTTTACAAGATCAATACAACTCTTGTAATGGAGCAACAAAGTTAATTTGCCTTGTCGATCCTGTAAAGGTGTGCGCTACTTTATCGTTATCTTTTTCTGCTTCCTGCTTAACGGTTTTCCATTTATTAATAAAATCACTATGCGTAATCATGATATCATCTTTATAAGCTTCTGGTAACTTCAATTCTACGGGAAACTGATCCACTAACTCAAAACTTTCTAAAACATAATTAAATATTCCTTCAGCATCACTTACCTCATATATAATTCCTGGCAAACCACCAAATTTCCATGGACCTGTACGAAAATCATTGTCTTTTTTAAACCAGGCTACATAATTACGCCCTCTAAAATAGGCTTCTGCCTTAGTGCAAATTACATCGCCTATATTTTTAGTCTCCTTAGCAATTCTCCATTTGAAATTATTCAAGGTATCAACAACAAGTACAGTAGGGTTTATCCAAATTCCCTCGGCGTAAATAAGGCTTTTACTTGCCTGCGTTTTTAAAATGAATGGCGGGCGTTTGTTATCACCCTTTAAATATACTTTTACACTCTTATTTGGTCCTTCGTTAATGGTATCACCTTTAAAAACCTGGTCAGTTCTAGGCAACTCTAGAGATTGGCCGTTCTGATAAAACTGATCACGTAAACCTCCCCCAGCCCTGCCTTTAACATTATGGATAAATTTGTAGTGAAAAATAACTTTCTGCTGTGCAAAGACCAGGTTAGCACATGTGCAAAAAAGGATTAGCGCGTATATCTTTTTCATCTAATTATACAATTTTCGTAAAACTAAATATTACAGGATTAAAAAAAATGAACATTAACATAATTTAACTTCCTATTTATAAATACCTTTGCGCCATGCTTAGAGACGAAATTAATAAGGCTTTAGAAGTTTTGAAATCAGGCGGGGTTATCCTGTATCCAACCGATACCATCTGGGGATTAGGCTGCGATGCCAGCAACCCTGAAGCGGTTGATAAAATATTGAAAATCAAAAACCGTCCGGCCGAAAAAAGCCTGATTGTACTATTGGATGTTGATAGCAAACTGCAAAGCTATGTTACCGAAATACCTGATGTTGCCTACGATCTGATCGAATATGCAGAAAACCCTTTAACCGTGATTTTTTCAGGGGCTAAAAACCTGGCGCCAAATGTAATTAATGCAGATGGAAGTGTAGGCATCAGGGTTGTAAAACATGATTTTTGCACACCGCTAATCCAGCGTTTCAGAAAGCCCATTGTTTCTACTTCAGCCAACTTAAGTGGTCAGCCATCGCCAAAATTCTTTGATGACATCGCATCCGAGATACTGGAGGCTGTGGATTATGTAGTAGACTTTGAACAGGAAAACCGGAACAACAAAAAACCATCAACCATCATTAAACTGGGCCCATCTGGACAGTTTGAATTTATTAGAAAGTAATTTTATTACTTTTGTAATTCATTACCATCATACCCATGCCTGAAAGTACCGGCTATATGCCTTTTATATTTTTTGGGTTTTGGGTTGATAACTATTATCAACTGCATGCAGCAACACCTACAAAAACCGATTTTTAAAACCTTATCATCAATAGCAGATAAGCACAATACCGAAGCTTATGTTATCGGCGGTTTTGTTCGCGATATTTTTTTAAACCGTCCATCGAAAGACATTGATGTGGTTGTGGTAGGCAGCGGCATTGAGTATGCCGAAGCTGTTGGCAGAAAACTAAATACTAAAGTTGCGGTATTTAAAAACTTTGGCACAGCCAACATTAAATATCAGGATTTAGAAGTAGAGTTTGTGGGTGCCAGAAAGGAATCGTACCGGTCTGATTCGCGCAAGCCCATTGTTGAAGATGGCACTTTATCAGATGATCAGTTACGCCGCGATTTTACTATCAATGCACTGGCCATTAACCTGAATGCCGGTAATTTTGGCGAATTGCTCGATCCGTTTAATGGCATGGAAGATCTTGAAAATAAGTTGATCCGCACACCACTCGATCCGGAAATTACTTTTTCAGACGATCCCTTGCGCATGATGCGGGCCATCCGTTTCGCTACCCAACTTAATTTTAACATAGATCAGGCTGCATTAAATGCCATTATCGCGCAAAAACAGCGCATTAACATTGTATCTAAAGAACGAATTACCGATGAAATGAATAAAATCATTTTATCGCCCAAACCTTCTATTGGGTTTAAACATCTTTTTGATACTGGCCTGCTCCATATCATTTTTCCTCAAATGGCACAGCTTTACGGCGTCGAAATTATAAAGGGGAAAGGGCACAAAGATAATTTTTATCATACATTAGAGGTATTGGATAACATCTGCGCCGATACCGACGATCTGTGGCTACGCTGGGCGGCTATTTTGCACGATATTGCCAAACCAGCAACCAAACGTTTTGAAGAAGGCCATGGCTGGACATTCCACGGTCACGAAGACAAGGGTGCACGTATGGTACCTAAAATCTTTGCACAGTTAAAACTGCCATTAAACGAAAAAATGAAGTATGTGCAGAAACTGGTTCAGCTGCATTTACGCCCGATTGTACTGGCACAGGAAACTGTTACCGACTCTGCAGTGAGAAGATTGCTTTTTGATGCCGGAGAAGAAATAGAAAGCCTGATGCTTTTGTGCAACGCCGATGTAACCACTAAAAACGAGTACAAGAAAACCAAATACCGAAACAACTTTGAACTCGTTAAACAGAAACTCAAAGATGTGGAAGAGCGCGATAAAATCAGGAACTGGCAGCCACCTATTACTGGCAACGATATTATGGAAACTTTTGGCTTAAGTGCCGGAAAAGAGGTTGGACTTATCAAAAATGCCATCCGCGAAGCCATATTAGAAGGTGAAATCACAAATGATTATGAAGAGGCGTTTAATTTTATGCTCGGGCAGGCAAAACAAATGGGATTAAATCCTGTTAAATAATCATTTAATTGCTTAAAGCATCCATTTCCACGTTTTTTTGTGACGTTTGATGTTTTGCGATAATACAAATTAACTTTATTTTTACGGTTCCAAAATACAATAATGGCTATTTATAAATTTAGAATTACTTTCGAAGATTATGATGATGTTGTGAGAGAGATCGACATTAAATCAAATCAGACGTTTGAAGACCTGCACAAGGCTATCCACAGATCTACAGGTTATAATGCAGAAAAATCTTCGTCTTTTTATGTAAGTACTGATAACTGGTTAAAAGGTGATGAAATTGCTTATTTGCCAAGCGAGCGTAAAAAAGACCGTGTAGTTTTAATGGCGAATTCGAAATTAAGCGGTTTTATTGAAGATCCACACCAAAAATTTTATTACATCTATAATTTCGACCGCCCTTACGATTTCCACGTGGAACTGGTTAAAATTATATTAGATGCCGATCCGAATATCGAATATCCATTTTTAGCTAAAAGCAGTGGCGAAGCACCTAAAATTTTCGAAAGCAGCAATGCGCCTGTTGCCGATCCTGGTTTGGCTGCCGCTGGTGCTGCTGCAGGTGAATTCGATTTCTTAAATGAAATGAATTTTGTTCCCGAAGATACTGATGAATTAGAGGCCATGGGTGATATGGGCATTAATGAAGAAGAACGGGATGAGGATGAAGAGACTGAAGAAGATGAGTTTGGCGACGAGTTTTCTGACAATGACAGTTATGACGATGATAGCCACAAGGATGACTATTAATCTGCTGTAATAAATCGTAAATCATATGAAGTCAGGTGTATACATCTGACTTTTTCATTTAAAAACGTTATGCTTACTACAAGTAGCACAGATAAAAAAGCAAAAACCTTAATTTCCATAGTAGGCCCTACCGCAATCGGTAAAACCGCTCTGGCTATTCAGCTGGCACAGCATTTTGGCACTGAAATTATTTCGGCCGATTCGCGCCAGTTTTTTAAGGAGATGGAGATTGGTACGGCCAAACCCGATGCAGTGGAATTAGCTGCGGTAAAGCACCACTTTATAAACTCACACTCGGTGGCTCAATTGTTCAGTACAGGCGATTTTGAAGTTGAAGGTTTAAAAGTACTCGGTCAGATTTTTGAAAACCACGATATTGCGATTATGGTTGGTGGCTCGGGACTTTACATCAATGCCTTGATTAATGGTTTAGATGAAATGCCTGATATTGATCTAACAATCAGAGAAAAGCTGAATAAACAATTTGAAACGGAAGGTATTGCTGCTATCCAGAAACAGCTGGCGGAGTTAGACCCCGAGTATTTTGCAAAGGTAGACCAGCAAAACCCGCAGCGGATGATCAGGGGACTGGAGGTATTTTTATCAACC
Organism: Sphingobacteriaceae bacterium; assembly: GCA_965284455.1. Taxonomy (GTDB): domain Bacteria; phylum Bacteroidota; class Bacteroidia; order Sphingobacteriales; family Sphingobacteriaceae; genus Pedobacter. Next base: position 152,857 of record OZ260086.1, on the reverse strand, counting down.
GGACAAAAGCTTTCTTCTATGCTCTCGGCTACCAAAAAAGAACGGCCTTTTAATATCATCAAAATAGGCTTAAATACCGACCGGGCTGTTTTGTACGACAGGATTAACCGAAGGGTTGACCAAATGATGGATATGGGCCTTTTAAATGAAGTGAAGGGCTTAACGGATTTCAGGAAGTACAATGCGCTCAACACTGTTGGCTACAGCGAAATTTTCGACTATTTAGACGGAACTATTTCTTTAGAAGAAGCCATAGCAGCCATTAAACAAAATACCCGCCGCTTTGCCAAGCGCCAGCTCACCTGGTTTAGGAGAGATGAGGAAATGAACTGGTTTGAACCTGATGAAAAGGAGAAAATTGTTAAATTGATAAACGAAAAACTGAAGTAACAAAAAAGGTTCTGAAAAATTCAGAACCTTTTTTTATTGAAGTAATTGACTTGAATTAATTCGGGAACTTCACTCCTCTATACTGTGTAATATCAACCGTTGGAACTGTAGAACCGTATTTAGTATTAATTGCATCAATAAATACATTGGCAATTACCGCATTTCCACGTGGTGTTAAATGAATACCATCTAAAGAAAAAGCTCCACCAGTGATAAATGCAGCATTAATACCAACACCCTGAATATTCATACCCGTTTTAACCTGATTAAAATAATCATAGGTATCTGCAATGGCCAGGCCTTTGCTTGTAGCTAAAGATTTAATACTGCTGTTGTAGCTATTCACATAATCTTTAACTTTAATTACTTCGTCTTTATCCAAAACCCAGTTATTGGCGATTGGATTTAAAGGGTGTAAACCATAAGGAATAGCTCCCTGACCGAATAAACCAGCAGATTGAAAAGGTAAACGGATTAAATCCTCTGCTGTTGCAGCCCTTACCGTTCCTGTTCCGGTTTGGATATATACAGCTGTTGCTGCAGGATTAATTGCTTTTGCCGCGGCAAGTAGTGCAGGTACCGTTACGGTATTAAAATAAGGTACAGCCGTTACATCAGGAATTGTGGCCACAACACCTTTTTGCCCGCCAGCTGTTAATACGTTTAACAAATTGGCGTACAAAGAAGAAAAAGTAACTTTATCGGTTAACGCCGTAGTCGGATCAGTTGATATGGTAACTGCACCATTTAAGGCATAACCCAACACATCGTTATTTCCTAACCAAAGCGAGAAAAAAGTATGGTTTCTGCCCTGGATAAACTGAAAATAATTGGTTTTGCCAACCTGTGCATCAGCCAGTAAACGCTCAAAATAAGGATTGGCGGCACTGAAAGTTAAGGTCGGATCGAAAGATAAATCGAGGCGCATACCCGGAATGCCCAGATTTTGAATTTCGCCATTATATTTATCTAAATGTTTTGCAGCATCTCTGTAAGCTAACTTCTCTATAACAGGTGTTAATGTTGGTGTACCATTTACCAATGCTGTTAAAGCAATATATCCTGAACCGTTTGAATGTTCATCCGTAAAAAACGGTGAAGTAAATGCACCACCGCCAACAGTAGCCATTTTGGCTGCAATTAAATTCGGATAAGCTACTTTCTGACCTTCCAGGTACAATCCACCATCGGCATAACCGGAAGTTAAGGAGTTACCAACGGCAATGTATTTGCTAAAATTAGCTTGCCCTGCGGTTGAGCCTGCAGGTGTTTCTATTTCAGGTTTACAGGCTGCTGTAAAAAGGATGGCAGCAGCAATGAAACTATTTAATATATATCTTTTCATTTATTTCTCTCCTACCATTTATAAGTTAACGAAATACCCGGCGCATAAACCAGGGTTTTAAATGTACCATCTAAACCAGTTTCAATGTTTTTTTGCTTACGCGATTTCACATCTTCGAAGAAAAATGAAGCATTTACTTCGAAATGACTGGTGGGCGTATAACCTACACCCGCACTTAAAATATAACGGTCGGCATCTGGAGCTTCGGGGGTTACATAACCATCCTGAACAGGAGAGAAAGCATAACCCACACCTGCCCTTAACGCCAATTTTTCTGAAGCCTGGTGATTGATACCCAGTTTAAACGAAGAACCGTCATGATAATTGCGTGCAGATTTGGTATCAGCCAATGCCGGTGTATTGGTAGCATAATCAAATGATAAATCCTGATAAATATGCCACTGTACCCAACTGGCATCAAAAGCCAAAGTTGTACTTTTGGATAACGGAATGCCTACTCCTAAACTTGTTGTTGCAGGTAAAGGCAATTCAGCATTAAAAGTATTACCTGCCGGGAAAGAAGCGCTTAACGACTTTGGCACATCGAATTCGGCTGATCCGCCATCGAGTTTAGTAATTACTTTTGATTTGTGCACCAAAGCAAAGGAGATGTTGCTAAGTGTTTTAATGTATAAACCAGCATTCCATCCGTAACCTTTTCCGGTACCTTCTAAAGTAGCATGTCCGGAACGGCCGTCAGGAAAATTAACAGGAAGTGCGCGTTGCAGATTTACATCGCCGTGGTTATACACAAAGCCGGCACCAATACCGATACGATCGGTTATTTTTATACTCAGCGTAGGCTGAAAGTAAATGGCTTTTAAGTTTAAGGAGGTTAAGGCGTATTTACCCGACCAGTTATCGCCCCAGTCTACCAACCCGCCAAAAGGTGTATAAACCCCTAAGCCCAGCTTCCACTTGTTAGATTTTGGACCCCAAACAGCATAAAACTCGAATGGTGGGGCAATTTTGTTCTTTACATTTTCTGTAACATTTGAACCTGCCTGTTTAAAGGCCGATTTAAATAAGAGTGGGTTTACGCCGGCTGAAACTGAGTTTTTCTCTAAGAAAGTTACTGCACCAGGATTATAAAAGACAGAAGCTTCATCTAAAGCCAATGCAGAACCTGCACCAGCCATACCAATTTGTTTCTGTCCTTGTAAGTTAACCTGAAAACCCTGCCCCAGTACCCATAACGGGGCAGAAAGTAATACGCTCAATAAGATTTTTTTCATTTATAGATGGTTGTAGCACAAATATATACTATGCTAACATAACAAACAAACATTTGTTTGTAAGAATCTTGATAAACTTAAGCCTGAGCGGTAGGCCCTCCAAAGCCCATTGGAAATGGCGGTTCTTCTTGTGTTTTAATGCGTCCGTTTACTGCTTCGAACTTCTGAATATTATCTTCAAGTGCTGATAACAAGCGCTTTGCATGCTCAGGGGTTAAAATAATCCTCGATTTAACTTTTGCTTTCGGTATACCAGGCATAACGCGGATAAAATCCAATACAAATTCGGTATTGGAATGGGTAATAATGGCCAGGTTAGAAAAAATCCCTTCAGCAATTTCTTCTGATAACTCTATATTTAACTGGTTCTCGTTTTGTTGTTCTTCCATAATAGCTCAAAAATAAAAAATTCCGCTGCTTAATGGCGGAATTTTAAATATATGTTCGAAATTAATTAAAAGTGGTTCTCGTTAAAAACTATTTCTCCAAAAAATCCAACTCTGCAATGGCCAGTGCTTTTTTACCACCTGCAATTAGTGTAGCTTTTATTTGCAGGTATTTAGCCGAAATTGTTTTTTTGAAATAATGGGTTCTGGGTGTAGGATCGTTAATTAGGTTTCCGAATTCGAAGCTTTCTACATCTATCCAGTTTTTACCATCGTTACTGGTTTGCAGCATGCCTTTTTCCAACATTCCCCCTGCAAAATCAGCTGGAGGTGTATAAATAAACCCTGTTAAGTTGTGGCTGTCTCCCAAATCAATGGCAATTTGATGTTGGTTCTCGTTTGATTCAGACAACCAATAGCTTTGTTTCTTTGCATCAAAGGCCATTGTTGCGACACGTTTTGTACTTTCACTGTCGCTACCCAGCAGTTTCCAATCCTTTTTTACAATACCAAAAGTTTCGGTAGCCAAAGGCCCCTTTTCTTTGTTAATGATGGCTATTGCTTTTACTTCGCCTTTGGCAATTTGTACCGGACCGTTGTATTTACTGGCACTTGCATTAGGTACGCTTCCATTGGTAGTATAATAAATTTCTGTGCCCTTGTTGAGGTTAGCTGTTGCATTTTCGCCATGTGGTTTCCAGCCAAACGCGTGTGTTTTTGGCGAAATAGTGGTTAAACCGTTTATATCCCTCGTAAACTGCAATTGAGGCGGATGTGTGTGGTAATAATGTGCAGAAACTGTAGCTATAGCCGGAGTTCCTCTTGATGCCAGTATTGTTAACCTAAGTTTTGATGTGGTAATTTCGGGGAAACGCAAAATACGTTTATAGCCGATATTTGTGGCTTCAGCTATTTTTTGCCACTTATTGCCTACCCAGGCTTCTAGCTGGTGCTTTACTACGCGCTCGCTATGGTTAGCAATATCTTCCTGCAAAACAATCCGGTTTAATGTAACGGGTTTAATGGTCGTAATTTCAACGCCATTTTGTTTATTATTCAATAAAACATAGGTATTCAGATTGTTATCTAATACCTGTTTTGCTCCTTTTGCACCTGCAAATAAGTTTTTGCCATAAGTTTCGTTAATGCGCCTGCCTACTTCAGCCAACACTTTTACATCTTCATCCGAAAATTTTCCGCTACGGTTTGGCGGTATATTAAGTAAAAAAGTAGAATTCCCACCTACCGAGCGTTCGTATATATCGAAAACGTCATCTGCACTGCGTACTTTTTGTTTTTCGTCATCCCGGTAAAACCAGCCTTCCCTTATCGATGTGTTGGTTTCAGCCTGTTGAAAATGCAGGTATTTGGCCTTGTAAAGTTCCTGATCGCTGCCTAAATCTGTAGCTGTAAGGTCGGGAAAATGTGTGGCAGTATCAGGGTTTTCACTGTATGGAAGTACATTCCATTCTGTATTACGCGTTGCACCGGCTTCATTTCCGCACCAACGGATATCTTCCCGGCCAAAAATCACCGCCTTTGGAGCCAAAGTATGGATCAGTTTTTTCCATGCCGGATAATTGTATTTCTGCCCGCCTTTTGTTTTAGGATGTGCACCATCAAACCATACCTCATCAACCGGGCCATATTCTGTTAAAACTTCAAATAACTGATTCAAAAAATATTCATTGTAATCATCAACTTCGAACTGAAATTTGGTTTGATTAGCAAATGGCCTCCCAGCTACCTCAGCAGGAATGGTACGTTTGGTAATTTTGCTTAAATTCCCGTATAAACCTTCAGGGTTTTCAATTTGGTACAAATCTGCAGGCGATAAGTATATGCCGAGCTTTAAACCATATTTTTTACAAGATGCCGAAAGATTTTTTAAAATATCACCTTTGCCATTTTCAAAGCCAGAAGACATGATACCATGTTTGGTATAGCGGCTTTGCCACAGTACAAAACCATCATGGTGTTTTACCGTTATAATCACCATTTTCATACCTGCTGCCTTCATCGCTTCGCACCATTGGTCGGTATGCAATTCTTTCAGGTCAAAAATTTTAGGATCTTCTTTACCATTCCCCCACTCCATTTTAGTAAAAGTATTGGGTCCGAAGTGGATAAATGCGATAAACTCGTTTTTTAAAGCACTTAACTGGTTTAGTGTTGGCACTACATGGCTCGCCTTGGCTATAATGGCAGCTTTACTATCGGTTGGTACAACTTCAATGGTATTTTGAGGCTTTATATTATCGCTTTGCGCCATAGCACTTGCCATAAATGAAACCGCAAAGGCCGTTGTAATCAATAATTTTTTCATTAAATATTTGTGTGTTTAAGTTTGTGTGTTTAAAATTATTATTTGGTTCAGATTAATTTATAATCGCTGTTAGCTAATTATGAATGTATATTATCAATTTTCAGTTGCTTTTAAGGTAATAGCAGCATCGCTAACCCAATTTCCGTTTTTTTGTTTAACAGGAATGAAAGCAAACATCCAGTTCTGACCTGTAATGGGCTTTGGCACTTTAATTAATATCGTATTCCAGCCTTTTTTAAGCTTTAGCGCAGCAGGTTTACGCGACCAAAAAAACTCTTCATCGGTATATGGTATTTCATTGGCAGCGGTAAACCAGGTTGGTTTAAGATTTTGATTTGCACCAGGATTATGCCAACCGGCCCTGTAATTGCACATCGTTGATATAAATTTCGCCTCCATTGGCATCCCATTTCCCGTTTTGAGGTATACCTGCACTTTGCCGGTTAGATCTTACAGGGGTTTCGAAACCGATTAAAGCGTTTATAGTTTGATCAGCACTGCAAAAAACATGTGATGTAAAATCAACCTGGGTTAAACTATCGATAGACTGATTTGCAAACAGGAATTGATTAATTCTGATTACCGCCCCTGCAATTTTTTGAGTGGTTGGAGTTTCAACCGATTTGCCTTTTTTGTAAATTCTGCTCAGTCGCCATTCTGTTTGTGAGGTATTGAAATAGGGAAATGCGAGTTTATCAAAAAAACGGTTTTGATGTTCAGTTAAGCGCTTTTCGAATTCGGCAAAGTATTGATTGGCTACAGTATTTTTTAAAGGTAAAACATTAAGGTAATCGGGCTTAGCTTCTTGCCTTCCGCACCAAACCGCTTCGCTATAGGCCAGGGCACCCGGCCAAACCGGATTGTGCAGAAAAATTTTCTCTTTATCTGCTACCCTGGTATCTGGCCAGCAGCATACAATACCACCTAAAGCATTTTTATCGCCCTGTGGTTGGTTACAAACTTGTTGAAAAAAGTAACGCTGAATTAAAGTAACAGCATCATAAAAGTTTAGGTATCCTCCATATGAGTCAATAATGGGATTTTGGTTAATTTTCTCCACCTTTGCTGTTGCTTCTTCACGCCAAAGCTGCTGGATGCTTCCCGCTTCGGGAGGTAAGCCTGGATTCCATACCATTACTTTACGCCCGTTGGCCAAAACCTTATTACTCATCCTGCTGATAAACGCTTTTGGGTTTGAAATATGAATCTCGTCTGAACCTATGTGTAAGATTGGGCAATCGGCTGCAGGAATCTCTTTACAAAACTCATCTATCAGTTTTTCTAAAGTTTGCATACCTTGTTCGCTTTCCATCTTAAAACCAAAAACATGTTCAAAGTAGGCACTATGCCCTGGCATATCTAACTCCGGAATAATGGTAATACACCTTTCCCTGGCAAATCGAATCAATTCTTTAATATCAGCTAAACTGTAAGTGCTATCAGGATCGCGGTTAGCTTGCCTGAATTTAGCGTCGTTAAGTTGTGGAAAAATTCTGCTTTCTATCCGCCAGGCCGGATTATCGGTTAAATGCCATTGAAAGGTATTGTATTTGTAACGGGAAAGAATTTCAAGTTGCTTCTTTAACATCGCAATACTTTGAAAATTCCGGCCATTATCGTGCATAAATCCCCTTACTGCAAAAGCCGGCCAGTCTGTAATGGTACAAAATGGAAAGGTTACCAATCCATTTTCCTTATGCATTAACTGTCTTAATGTTTGAATACCATAGTATAATCCATTAACATCTGCTGCCTGAATACTGATCCCTGTTTTAGAAATGGAAAGCTGATAGCCTTCTTTTTTAAGATCGGGCAGATTTGCAATTTTTAAATTTACCAGCACTTTATTTTTAGCTGATTGCCTGGAAATGATAACGCCGCTACCAACAAATAAGCGTTTCAAAGCCGATGAAACAAGTGGCACAGCATCTGGGCTAATGGCAAATTGTTTAACGGTTAATTTTCCGGATTGCCACGCCACTTTTTGAGGAAATGGAATGAGGGCAACAGGCGCTGAATTTAAAGCCTGAAGTGAGTGGTTACCGGGCCAATCGCCATTTTGTGTTTGTGCATTTAAATTAAGATAAATGCCAACTACAATGGTGCAAAGCAACAGTTTCTTTATCATTTAGTGCTGTTTTTAAAGGGATAAAACTTTACCCAATCAATTTCCATTTCTACAGGTAAATCGGCATCCTTTATTTTCCCAACCCAGCTTCCGCCCAGTTGCATATCAATAAGCAGATAGTGCTTTACATTAAAGGGAAATTGACCTTGCGCAGTAGTTGCTATTTTGGGGTAAGTAAAAGACTTCTTATTATTAACAAAGAATACCAAACTATCCGGATATTTCTCTACCGCATAGGTATTAAACGCTTCAGGATTAATTTTAGCTGTGCCGCCAGATTTAGGCTTATCTTTTATTTTAAGGGTAAGTGTATAATATGTATGAATGGTTTGGTAAGCAATTGAATCGAAATTCAGCCTTTCCATAATATCGATCTCCCCACCATCGGGCCATTTACTGTTTTCTGCCAGCATCCAGAAGGCCGGCCATGCGCCTTGTGCACCTTTTAGTTTAGCCTTAATTTCTAAACGCCCAAAACCGAAGGCTAATTTATCTTTTGTGTAAATTCCGCCTGTTAAATAACGGGAAGTATCCTTCGATAAATCATCGTTTTTTATTCCCCGAAGTATCATTTTACCATCCCGCAAGGCATAACAACTGTCGTTATTGCTCATGTGGCGGTTCCAGTCAGCACCACCACGGGGTATTTTAGACCAAAACCGGGCATCAAAAGTGCCTTTCTGATTAAAATTCTCCGTCCACGAAGCCTTCTGCCGATAGACCTTATTTACGGAGCAGGAATACAATAAAACAAGTAGCAATCCTAACCATTGAAATCTTTTCATATCCAATTATTTTTTAATGTCTATAATTTTCCTGATTATTTTTTCATAAGCAGCTGCATACTGCATCATCCCAAAATCATTTGGATGCGTACCATCAATGGTGCTGTCATCGGTAAAACCAATATCTTTCGCTGTTAAGATATAAAGCCCCTTTACACCTGATTTTTTGATTTTTTGATAGGTATTGTTCAGTACCTGAGAAGTCCAGATGTACTTTCCTGTAAGCGCCGAATCTAAATTGGCACTTGCTAAACCAACACTATGCTCGACCAATAACACGGGTGTATTTGGATGTTTTTCCTTTAAAATTTGTACTGAGGCGGTAATTCGTTTTTCAATTTCTTCTGCTGGGTAAACTGTTTTATCAGTTAAATTGGGCTGACAATCGAGTACAAAAAGCTTAGCTTTTGTTTGGCCCATTAAATCAATCAGTGGCGTTTCTAATCTGCCATTGCCAGAAAAGCCCAGGTTAATTACAGGCTGATCTAATTTTCGACCTAAAATATTTAACCAGGCCATTCCGGGCCTGCTTGCGCTTGCCCCCTGCATAATAGAAGTGCCATAAAACACCAAGGGAGCCTGTTCATCAGTCTTTTCAACAGCAAACCCGCTATTTGCAGCTACTCCAATTTTTAACCATTTAGGGGTATTGTATAAAGGCAGGTATAAACGTAGTTTTTTAATCTTTACGTTATTATCGAAGTTTTCATAACTATAGGTAACAGTATCGCGGTAGCTGTAGCTTGCCTTAATCCAATGCCACTTGTTATCAACATCCTGTGCATACAAATCAACACCACTAACCCCAAGGGTTGCCATATTATCTAAACTTTTTGCCCCCGTAATTTGATATTTTACCACAATTTTCGATGCATTGGTAGTAAAATCAATGTACTCGCCAGCTGTATTCTTTGCTAAATTCCAAACTTCTTTGCGTACCGCTTTTTCGGCCGTTAAGGGCAATCGGTTATAGTAATTGGCACTATCGGTATTTTGCCAGGCTTTTCCTTTTAGTGTAGTAGAAGGGTATAGTTGCGGATTAAACCATTTCAAGCCAGCATCAGTCTGTGCATAACCAACCAGGCTTTGCACCATTAAGGCAACAAGTGCCCATAAAAAAGTAATAGGTTTCATTTATTGTGTTTGTTTTGTGTGTTCAATTATAATCTTATACTTGTTTTTGGCAGGTACAAGCTGAGTTGTTTTTAATATTGAAAATACTTCTCAGTACTAAGTTAATTAAACCAAATACAATAAAACTAAAGGATTGAAATCCAGCTGTTCCGCAAACGTTTGACGTATTGTAACAAGTTTGATGGTTTATGCAACAACAAAAAAAGCCCTTTTTCAGGGCTTTTTATTTGCTCACAATAAGGAGGTAACACCGGATCAGGTGTATATTTTGATAATTATAACTGCTGTTTAAAGACTTTTAAGGCTTCCTTATCATCCGAAGCTACAATTAGTGCATTTAGTTTCTTTTTGAGCTCGTTTTTGATTGTGCTATAATTTCTATCGTCGATGATGTTTTTCAATTCGCTGGGGTCTTTCTTCAGATCATACATTTCCCAGGCTTCTGTACCTTTATAAAAACGAACCAGCACATAATTATCGGTGCGGATGCCAAAATGAGGCGATACATAATGTGGCCCGGGGTATTCATAATAATGATAATAAGCACCCTCTTTTGACCAGTTTTTGATTTGTGGGTTTTTCAATACGGGCAGAAAAGATTTGCCTTGCATAAAGCCTGGTTTCTTAATGCCCGAAAAATCCAGAATGGTTGGTGCCCAATCTACATTGGAGATGATTTGGTCTAATTTTTTATTCTTTAGCGTTGGTAATTGCGGCATCCGGATGATGAATGGTGTACGAAGCGATTCTTCGTAGATAAAACGTTTATCAAACCAGCCATGCTCGCCCAGGTAAAAACCCTGATCGGAAGCATAAATAACAATGGTATTTTCGCTCAACCCATTCTTATCAAGGTAATCTAATATTTCGCCAATATTTCTATCCAACGATTTTGCTGTAGCATAATAATCTTTCATGTATCGTTGAAATTTCCATTCTTTTAAAGCATTACCTGTTAATTGTAGCTGTTCAAAAGTTTTTGAAAGCTGGCCATAATAGTTGCGGTAGGTTTTACTTTGTAAACTATCCATTCGAGAATATTCGCCCTGCTGATAGTAACGCATCATGGATTCTTCGATTTCTTTTCCTTTAACAGCAGGCCTGACAGGTTGTTTACCTTCGGTTTTTCTCCAAAAGGCTGGTTAATTTTTAAATCCGTTTTAAGGGTCAAGACCTCTCCTACCCCCATTAACTGCTTTGCAGCGGCTGTCCTTCCCTTGTAATCATCGTAAAAGGTTGCGGGTAGTGGAAACTTTATAGAATCATAGGCACCCAAATCCTGTAAATCGGGTAACCATTCCCTGTGTGTGGCTTTCTCGCCTACAACCAGAAAAAACGGTTTATCGCGATTCCGATCATTTAAATACTTTTTAGTAAGCTCGGTGATCACCTCTGTTACATAACCATGATACAACACAGTATCGTTCTTTTGGTTAATAAAATCAGGGTTAAAGTAATGCCCTTGCACCGGCATCACATTCCAGTAATCGAAACCTTTTGGCAGGCTACCTAAATGCCATTTCCCAATCCATGCTGTTTGATAGCCGTTTTCGCTTAATATCTCTGGTAAAAAGCGTTGATTGGTATCCAAAACACCATCGTTAACCCGGTAGCCATTTTTATGGCTGTATTGGCCGGTAATAAACGCAGCGCGGCTTGGTCCGCAAATGGCATTCGAAACAATTGCGTTATTAAACAAGGCTCCCGCTTTTGCCAAGCGATCTATATTAGGGGTACTAACCACTTTGTTTCCATAAGCACCAATGGCCTGATAAGCATGATCATCGGATAAAATAAAAATAATATTAGGCTGCTTATGCTGTGCAAAAGCTACTACATGGAAGCAAAAGAACAGCAGGAATAAAAAATTCTTCATAAAGATGGGATAATTGGGCCTGACAAACGAGGTGAAATCATACAAATATAATTTCTTTTTGCAATGGGTAAATGATACCGGATTCAATTTGGCCTGTAAACAAAAAAACCCCGGCAAATGCCGGGGTTTAAATTATTAATGTGCTTAACTATTAAGCTTCAACTTCTTCTTGTTTAGAAGCTAATAATTTGTCGTATTCTTCCTGAGAACCTACAATGATACGCTCATAACCACGTACACCAGTACCTGAAGGGATTAAGTGACCAACGATCACGTTTTCTTTCAAGCCTAACATATTATCGCGTTTACCTGCAATCGCTGCCTCATTTAATACTTTCGTAGTTTCCTGGAACGAAGCCGCAGAAATGAACGATTTAGTACCTAATGATGCACGGGTAATACCTTGTAAGATAGAACTGGCAGTTGCCGGTCTTGCATCTCTAACCGTAATCTGTTTTAAATCTTTACGTTTCAACTGAGAATTTTCATCTCTTAATCTACGTAATGAAACAATCTGACCTGGTTTGAAATCATTAGAGTCGCCTGCATCTTCAACAACTTTCTTGTCGTACATTGCGTCGTTCTCTTCTGCAAAATCCCAACGATCTACTGCGTTATTTTCTAAGAAAATAGTATCTCCCGGATCTTCGATATGAACTTTTTGCATCATCTGGTGAACAATTACCTCGAAGTGCTTATCGTTAATTTTCACACCTTGCAAACGGTAAACTTCCTGAATACCATTTACTAAGTATTCCTGAACCGCTGCTGGTCCTTTAATTGATAAGATATCAGCTGGCGAAATTGAACCATCAGACAATGGCATACCTGCTTTCACAAAGTCATTATCCTGTACAAGGATGTGTTTCGATAATGGAACCAGGTATTTTTTAACTTCACCATCTTTTGATTCGATTGTGATTTCGCGGTTACCACGTTTAACACCACCTAAAGTTACCACACCATCAATCTCAGTTACAACAGCTGGGTTAGATGGGTTACGGGCTTCAAATAATTCAGTTACACGAGGTAAACCACCCGTAATATCACGGGTTTTACCAGTTGCACGTGGGATTTTAGCGATAATCTGACCAGTTTGGATTGCTTCACCTTCATCAACTGAAACGTGGGCACCCACCGGAATGTTATAACCTTTAATCATTTCGCCTTTTTTATCAACGATCTGAACTGAAGGGTTTTTCGTTTTATCACGTGTATCGATAATCACTTTTTCACGGTGACCAGTTTGCTCATCTGATTCCTCACGGAAGGTAACACCTTCAATAATGGCATCAAACTGTGCTTTACCGGCAAATTCTGAAAGAATAACCGCGTTGTACGGATCCCACGAACAGATTTTATCACCTTTAGCTACTTTATCACCTTCTTTAACGAATAAGAATGCACCATAAGGAATGTTATTGGTTACAATAACACGTCCGCTTCCTGGCTCAACAATTCTAAATTCACCTGAACGGCCTAAAACAACCTGTACAGTACCATCTTCTGTTTGTGTATCAACAGTACGGATATTTTCGAATTCAACAACACCATCAAACTTAGCTACGATGTTAGATTCTGCAGCAATGTTTGATGCAGTACCACCCACGTGGAAAGTACGAAGTGTTAACTGTGTACCCGGCTCACCGATTGATTGTGCTGCAATTACACCAACTGCCTCACCTCTTTGAACGCGTTTACCAGATGCTAAGTTACGGCCATAACATAGTGCACAAACACCACGTTTAGACTCGCAGGTTAATACTGAACGAATTTCGATACCTTCCAGTGGCGATTCGTCGATTAATTTAGCAACTTCTTCGTTAATATCATCACCAGCACCTACTAACAATGTATTATCCAAAGGATTATATACATCATGTAATGAAGTACGGCCTAAAATTCTGTCGTATAATGGTTCAACAATATCTTCGTTATCTTTTAACGCAGTGGTATACATACCTCTTAAGGTACCACAATCGTTATCGTTAACAATCATATCCTGAGCAACATCATGCAAACGACGGGTTAAGTAACCCGCATCAGCCGTTTTTAACGCCGTATCCGCCAAACCTTTACGGGCACCGTGAGTAGAGATAAAGTACTCTAATACCGATAAACCTTCTTTAAAGTTTGATAAGATCGGGTTTTCAATGATATCACCACCTGAACCTGATTTTTGAGGTTTCGCCATCAAACCACGCATACCGCAAAGCTGACGAATCTGCTCTTTAGATCCACGCGCACCAGAATCAAGCATCATGTAAACTGAGTTAAAGCCCTGGTTATCTGAAGATAACTGAGTCATAACGAAAGTAGTTAACCTGTTGTTGATACGGGTCCAGATATCGATAATCTGGTTGTAACGCTCGTTGTTGGTAATGAAACCCATGTTATAGTTGTTTCTTACCTCTTCAACTTCGTTAGCAGCCTGCTCTAATAATGTATGTTTTTCTACCGGAATGTTTACATCTTGTAAGTTGAACGATAAACCTCCCTGGAAAGCCATTTTGAAACCTAATTCTTTGATATCATCAAGGAACTGAGAAGCACGTGCCATACCAGTCATTTTAACTACTTCACCGATAATATCTCTTAACGATTTTTTAGTTAATAACTCATTGATATAACCAACTTCTTCAGGAACCATTTGGTTGAATAATACTCTACCAACAGTAGTTTCGGTTAGTTTGTTAGCGATAGAACCATCGGCCTGTTTAACATTTACCCTTACTTTGATAAATGCGTGCAAGTCTAGTTCTTTCTCGTTATAAGCAATAATAACCTCTTCTGGAGAATAGAAAGCTGAATCCTGTCCTTTTACAACTCTTGTTTCATCAGTTCTGCGGCCTTTAGTAATATAATAAAGACCCAAAACCATATCCTGAGAAGGTACTGTAATTGGCGTACCGTTTGCAGGGTTTAAGATGTTGTGTGCAGCCAACATTAATACCTGGGCTTCCAAAATTGCTGCATTACCTAACGGTAAGTGAACAGCCATCTGGTCACCGTCAAAATCGGCGTTGAATGCGGTACAAACTAATGGGTGTAACTGGATTGCTTTTCCTTCAATTAGTTTTGGCTGGAAAGCCTGGATACCCAATCTGTGAAGCGTAGGTGCACGGTTTAATAATACCGGGTGACCTTTTAATACGTTCTCCAGGATATCCCAAACTAAAGGATCTTTTCTATCAACGATTTTCTTTGCGGATTTAACTGTTTTTACCACACCACGCTCAATCATCTTACGGATGATGAATGGTTTGTAAAGCTCAGCAGCCATATCTTTAGGAATACCGCACTCGTGTAATTTAAGGCTAGGCCCTACAACAATTACCGAACGAGCTGAATAATCCACACGTTTACCCAATAAGTTCTGACGGAAACGACCTTGCTTACCTTTCAGGATATCTGAAAGTGATTTTAAGGCACGGTTACCTTCAGTTTTTACCGCGTTAACTTTACGTGAGTTATCGAATAACGAATCTACAGCTTCCTGTAACATACGTTTTTCGTTACGTAAAATTACCTCTGGTGCTTTAATCTCGATCAAACGTTTTAAACGGTTGTTACGGATAATTACACGACGGTATAAATCATTTAAATCGGAAGTAGCGAAACGACCACCTTCTAATGGAACCAACGGACGTAATTCTGGTGGAATAACCGGAACGATTTTAACAATCATCCACTCAGGGCGATTCTCGATACGTGTGTTAGCGCCACGGAAAGCTTCAACAACCTGAAGGCGTTTTAAAGCCTCATTTTTACGTTGCTGAGAAGTTTCGTTAGCTGCCTGGTGACGTAAGTCGTAAGATAAAGTATCTAAATCAATACGTTTTAATAAATCTTCTAATGCTTCAGCACCCATTTTGGCGATGAATTTATTAGGATCTTTATCGTCTAAGTATTGGTTTTCTTTAGGTAATTTATCTAAGATATCTAAATATTCTTCTTCTGTTAAGAAGTCCATATAGTTGATACCTTCCTCAGCCATTAAGCCTGATTGGATAACTACGTAACGCTCGTAATAGATAATTAAATCTAATTTTTTAGTAGGTAAACCTAATAAATAACCGATTTTGTTTGGTAAAGAACGGAAATACCAGATGTGCGCAACAGGAACCACCAAAGCGATGTGTCCCATACGCTCACGACGTACTTTCTTTTCAGTTACTTCAACACCACAACGATCACAAACAATACCTTTATAACGGATACGTTTGTATTTACCGCAATGACATTCGTAATCTTTTACCGGACCAAAAATACGCTCACAGAACAAACCATCACGCTCAGGTTTGTAAGTACGGTAGTTAATGGTTTCTGGTTTCAACACCTCACCGCTTGAACGTTCCAGAAT
This sequence comes from Sphingobacteriaceae bacterium, assembly GCA_965284455.1. Classification (GTDB taxonomy): domain Bacteria; phylum Bacteroidota; class Bacteroidia; order Sphingobacteriales; family Sphingobacteriaceae; genus Pedobacter. Next base: position 136,889 of record OZ260086.1, on the reverse strand, counting down.
AATTTCCGGAGACGATAAGCTAATCGTGATTGATGTGAAATTGCTTTTTAATTTATTATCCTTTTTGTAAGACATATCTCTTTCTTTAATGATTGAAGGATTGAGTGATTGAATGATTGAATGACAGTTAACCCATCATTCACTCATTCACTCATTCTTTCATTCAATTAGTCTAACGTAATATCTAAACCTAAACCGCGTAACTCATGTACCAATACGTTAAACGATTCTGGTACACCTGGAGTTGGTAGGTTTTCACCTTTAACAATGGCTTCGTAAGTTTTGGCCCTTCCGATTACATCATCCGACTTAACGGTTAAGATCTCCTGAAGAATATTAGCTGCACCGAATGCCTCTAATGCCCAAACCTCCATCTCACCAAAACGCTGACCACCGAACTGGGCTTTACCACCCAATGGTTGTTGTGTAATTAATGAGTATGGTCCGATTGAACGGGCGTGCATCTTATCATCAACCATGTGACCTAGTTTCAACATGTAGATAATACCTACCGTCGTAGTCTGATCGAAACGCTCACCTGTTAAACCATTGTATAAGTAGGTTTTTCCTGAAGCAGGAACACCCGCTTTAGCGATCCACTCTTCCACCTCATCGTGCGTAGCACCATCAAAAATCGGAGTTGCAAATTTAACACCCAATTCTTTACCTGCCATGCCAATACGGTTTCATAGATCTGACCAAGGTTCATACGTGAAGGTACACCCAGTGGGTTCAACACGATATCAACCGGACTACCATCAGCTAAGAAAGGCATATCTTCATCACGTACAATACGTGCAACAATACCTTTGTTACCGTGGCGACCAGCCATTTTATCACCTACTTTTAACTTACGTTTTTTAGCAACATAAACTTTTGCCATTTGTACGATTCCCGATGGAAGCTCATCACCTACACTGATCGCAAATTTATCGCGTTTGTAAGCTCCAAGTTCTTCGTTAACACGGATACCGTAGTTGTGAAGCAACATTTTAATCAGCTCGTTTTTATCATCATCAGTAGTCCATTTGTTAGGGCTAATGTGGTTATAATCAAGCTCTGCTAAAATTTTCTGAGTAAATTTAGCGCCTTTAGCTACCAATAATTCTTTGTAAATGTTAAATACACCTTGTGATGTTTTTCCGTTTACAATGGCGAATAATTTGTCTACTAATTCGTTCTTTAACTTCTCAGTTATTGTGTTATAGCCTTTATCTAATTTCTCAATTGCCGATTTCTCTTCAGCTTTTGTAGTTTTCTTAGCGCGGCTGAATAATTTAGTATCAATTACCACACCCTGGATTGAAGGAGGAGTTTTTAAAGACGCATCTTTAACATCACCTGCTTTATCACCAAAGATTGCACGTAGTAATTTCTCTTCCGGTGAAGGATCAGACTCGCCTTTAGGGGTAATCTTACCAATTAAAATATCACCTTCTTTTACTTCAGCACCGATACGGATAATACCGTTTTCATCAAGGTCTTTTGTAGCCTCTTCAGAAACGTTAGGGATATCTGGTGTTAACTCCTCTTCTCCACGTTTAGTATCACGTACTTCTAATTCAAACTCTTCAATATGCAATGAAGTGAAAACGTCATCACGAACAATACGCTCGTTGATTACAATCGCATCCTCAAAGTTGAAACCTTGCCAAGGCATGAATGCCACTTTCAGGTTTCTACCCAATGCCAATTCTCCATCTTCAGTAGCATAACCTTCGCAAAGAACCTGACCTTTACTTACTTTCTGACCTTTCTTAACGATTGGTTTTAAGTTGATACAGGTATTCTGGTTGGTTTTTTTGAATTTGATTAAACGATATGTTTTGCTATCACCTTCAAATGAAACTAAACGATCATCTTCGTTACGCTCGTATTTAATGGTAATTTCGTTTGCATCTACATACTCTACAACACCATCACCTTCTGCATTGATCAAAGTTCTTGAATCGCGGGCAACGCGACCTTCCAAACCTGTACCAACGATTGGTGCTTCAGGACGTAGCAATGGTACGGCCTGACGTTGCATGTTCGATCCCATCAACGCCCTGTTCGCATCATCATGTTCTAAGAACGGAATTAACGAAGCAGCAATTGAAGTAATCTGGTTAGGTGCAACGTCCATCAAGTCTAATTTCTCAGGCTCGATAATCGGGAAGTCACCCTCGTAACGTGCTTTAACACGTGGAGTAGAGAACACACCTTTATCATCGTACTCAGCATTTGCCTGAGCAATGGTTTTACCATCCTCATCTTCTGCCGATAAATAGATAACGTCTGAATCTACTACTACCTTACCATCTTCAACGCGTTTGTATGGTGTTTCGATGAAACCTAAATTGTTGATTTTTGCATGCACACAAAGTGATGAAATCAAACCAATGTTTGGTCCCTCTGGAGTTTCAATTGTACATAAACGACCGTAGTGAGTATAGTGAACGTCACGTACCTCGAAACCAGCTCTTTCACGTGATAAACCACCTGGACCTAAAGCTGATAAACGGCGTTTGTGTGTAATCTCTGCCAATGGATTGGTTTGATCCATGAACTGAGATAACTGGTTTGTACCAAAGAAAGAGTTGATTACTGATGATAACGTACGGGCGTTAATCAAATCAGTTGGTGTAAACACCTCGTTATCGCGGATGTTCATACGCTCACGGATTGTTCTGGCCATACGGGCTAAACCAACACCGAATTGTGCGTATAACTGCTCACCTACCGTACGTACACGACGGTTTGATAAGTGGTCAATATCATCCACCTCTTCTTTAGAGTTGATCAATTTGATCAGGTATTTAACAATTGCGATAATATCTGCTTTTGTTAGTACTTTTACATCATCAGGGGTATTCATTTTCAACTTACGGTTGATGCGGTAACGACCAACATCTCCTAAATCGTAACGTTTATCCGAGAAGAATAAACGGTCAATGATACCACGGGCAGTTTCCTCATCAGGTGGTTCTGCGTTACGCAAAGCACGGTAGATGTTTTCAACAGCTTCTTTTTCTGAGTTTGATGTATCTTTTTGTAATGTATTATATATAATGGTATAATCGGCCTGGCTTGCACCATCTTCCTTAGAAAGGATAATGGTTTTAACACCTGCTTCAATAACCATATCAATGTGTTCGTCTTCTAAAACGGTTTCTCTTTCAAGAATCACTTCATTACGGTCGATAGAAACTACCTCACCTGTATCTTCATCTACAAAATCTTCAACCCATTTCTTCAATACCCTTGCAGCCAGTTTACGACCGATGTATTTCTTTAAACCTGATTTACTAACTTTTACTTCGTCAGCAAGATCGAAAAGTTCTAAAATGTCTTTATCAGAATCGTAACCGATAGCACGTAATAAAGTGGTAACCGGGAATTTTTTCTTACGATCGATATAAGCATACATTACGTTGTTAACGTCTGTAGCGAACTCGATCCATGAACCTTTGAAAGGAATAACACGTGCAGAATACAATTTGGTTCCGTTAGTGTGACGGCTTTGGCCGAAGAACACACCCGGAGAACGGTGTAATTGCGAAACGATAACACGTTCTGCACCGTTGATAACAAACGTACCTTTTGGTGTCATATACGGGATAGTACCTAAATACACATCCTGAATAATGGTTTCAAAATCCTCATGTTCAACATCGTTACAAGAAAGCTTCAGCTTTGCTTTTAATGGAACATTGTAGGTTAATCCACGCTCAATACACTCGTGTATATCGTAACGTGGCGGATCAACAAAATAATCAAGAAACTCCAATACGAAGATATTTCTTGAATCTGTTATTGGAAAGTTTTCAGCAAACACTTTAAACAAACCTTCGCTAGAGCGATCGTCTGATGTGGTATCTATCTGGAAAAATTCTCTGAATGATTGCAATTGCACATCCAGAAAATCCGGATAGTCTATAATGTGCTTACTAGTTGCAAAATTTACTCTTTGTTCGACTGTCTTTGCCAATGGACTAAAAGATTTTAGTTTAAGAATAAACTATTTGTTTGGTTCGAATTTCAAACAGGCTCATTAACCAAACAAAATGAGATGTTTATAAACAGGTAAAGACACCGACATTTTCAGTCGGTGTCTAATACATTTTTAGCTTAGCTAAGTTAAGTGATTACTTAATCTCAACTACTGCTCCAGCTTCTTCTAATTGTTTTTTAAGAGCTTCTGCTTCGTCTTTAGCAACACCAGCTTTTAATTCTTTTGGTGCTCCGTCTACTAAGTCTTTAGCTTCTTTCAAACCTAAACCAGTTAAGTCTTTAACAAGTTTTACAACTGCTAATTTCTGACCACCAGCTTCTTTTAAGATTACATCAAAAGATGTTTTTTCTGCAGCAGCAGCAGGTGCATCACCACCAGCAGCAGGACCAGCAACTACAGCAGCAGCTGCAGGCTCAATACCATACTCATCTTTTAAGATTTGAGCTAATTCATTAACTTCTTTTACTGTTAAGTTTACTAATTGCTCAGCAAACGCTTTTAAATCTGCCATTTTATTAAGATTTTAAAAATTTACGTGTAATAATTTTGTTTAATTTGCGAACTTAAGGTGTTCGTTAACCTTCTCTTTCTTGTAGAGTTTTAACAATTCCTGCAATTTTGCTACCGCCTGATTGAAGTGCAGATAGAACATTTTTAGCTGGTGATTGTAATAATCCAACGATATCTCCTATAAGCTCTTCTCTTGATTTCAAGCTTACTAAGTTATTCAATTGGTCATCGCCAACATATACTGATGAATCTATGAACGCTGCTTTAAGCACTGGTTTATCAGATGTTTTTCTCAAAGCTTTAATCAACTTAGCCGGAGCGTTTGCTGTTTTTGAGAATAATAATGATGATGAACCTTTTAATGCTTCGTATATCTCAGAAGCGTCGCCTTCTAAACCTTCAATCGCTTTGCGGATTAAAGAGTTTTTAGCAACTTTCATTACGATATCGCCTTCAAAACATTTGCGACGGATGTTATTAATCTGCTCAACAGAAAGACTAGAAGTATCAGCAATATAAAAATTGCCAAACTCTTGCATTTGTCCTTGTAGTTCTAAAACTACTTCGTTTTTTTCTTCTCTGTTCATGATTAGATCCCCGCTACTGATTTGGTTTCAATTGCAATCCCAGGACTCATTGTAGAAGACACGTGAATGCTCTTAAAATAAGTTCCTTTTGCAGCAGATGGTTTTAATTTTGAAATCACCTGAATAATTTCAAGTGCGTTCTCATAAATTTTATCTGCCGGGAATGATACTTTTCCTATCGAGGCGTGTATGATACCCGTTTTGTCTACTTTAAAATCAATCTTACCTGCTTTAACCTCAGTTACAGCTTTACCAACTTCGTTAGTTACTGTACCTGATTTTGGGTTAGGCATTAAGTTCCTTGGACCTAAAACACGGCCCAATTTACCTACCTTAGCCATACAAGCTGGTGTAGTGATAATAATGTCTACATCGGTCCAACCACCTTCAATTTTAGCTACATACTCGTCTAAACCTACGAAGTCTGCGCCAGCTGCTTTCGCTTCTTCTTCCTTATCAGGAGTTACTAAAGCTAAAACACGTACAGTTTTACCTGTTCCGTGTGGTAAAGTAGCAATACCACGTACCATTTGATTGGCTTTACGTGGATCTACACCTAAAGATACATCAATATCAACTGAAGCATCGAATTTAGTAGTAGTGATTTCTTTTACCAAAGCAGCAGCATCCTTCAAAGTATAAGCTTTGCCAGCTTCTATTTTAGCATGTGCCTTTTTTTGATTTTTAGTTAATTTCGCCACTGTTGTAAACTGTTTTTTAATTAATTGTTCCAGGGTGCGTCACCAGAAACGGTGATTCCCATACTGCGTGCTGTTCCAGCAACCATACTCATTGCTGATTCGATTGTAAATGCATTTAAATCAGGCATTTTATCCTCAGCAATAACTTTAATCTGGTCCCAGGTCACCGACCCAACTTTCTTACGGTTAGGCTCAGCAGAACCACTCTGTAATTTAGTAGCATCTTTTAACTGAATAGCTACCGGAGGGGTTTTGATGATGAAATCGAATGACTTATCAGCATAAACAGTAATTACAACTGGCAATACTTTACCTGCTTTATCTTGGGTACGAGCGTTGTACTGTTTGCAAAACTCCATAATGTTCACCCCTTTAGCACCTAATGCAGGTCCTACTGGTGGCGATGGATTTGCCGCTCCGCCTTTGATCTGTAATTTGATCATTGCACTGACTTCTTTTGCCATTTTGTGTTTTTTGTTTATTTAAAACTCAATGTTAAATATTGGAAGCATGTAACATTTATTTTCCTTAGGGCTCCTATAAAGCTTAAAGGACTGCAAAGATATGGATTAACTTGCAGCAAAACAATAGTATAAGTAAAAATTAATTATTAATTTGTTCGAATGTTGTTAAACTGCAAGTTCTGTTGAAAAGAGGAATTGAAAACCACCTGATATTTAACGGATAAGCTGCTTAGATTATTGTCAACCTACTATTTTGTATAATATAAAAAAAGCCCCGAATTAATCGGGGCTTTTAAATATTTTAAATAATTGCTTACTCTTTTTCTACCTGCATGTAGTTAAGCTCTAGCGGAGTTTTACGACCGAAGATTTTAACCATAACTTTCAGTTTTTTCTTCTCTTCGTTTACCTCTTCGATAATACCAGAGAAACCATTGAAAGGACCGTCCATTACTTTGATGTTTTCGCCAACGTAGTAAGGAACATTCATGGTTTCGCCTTGTTCACTCATTTCATCAACCACACCTAAAATACGGTTAACTTCTGCCTGGCGCATTGGAATTGGGTTACCGGCTTTATCACCTAAAAAACCAATTACACTGTTAATCCCTTTAATGATGTGCTCTAACTCTCCGTCTAAGGTAGCTTCGATTAACACATAACCCGGGTAAAAGTTACGTTCTTTGGCAATTTTTTTACCATCTTTCATTTGGTAATATTTTTCCATCGGGATTAACACCTGAGGAACCAAATGAGAGAAACCTAAACGGCTGATCTCAGCATCAATGTACTGTTTTACTTTCTTTTCTTTACCGCTTACAGCCCTTACAACGTACCACTTTAGATCGCTCATTCGTAAATATTAATTAGAAAGTGATTTATAAAAAGTATCTAACACAAATGTAGATCCTTTATCCATTGCAAAAATTACCAATGCAATAATTAAAGAAGCAACCAATACCAAGATAGCAGAACTTTGCAGTTCGCCCCATGTAGGCCAGGTAACCTTCTGGGTCATTTCATCGTACGATTCTTTTATAAACTCAACTACTTTAGCCATATTTATTATAATGATTAAATGATTGAGCTAGTGAGAGACCGGATGTAAACACATTCAATCATTAAAAATTCACTAATTCAATCATTATTTTGGCACGGGAACAAGGATTCGAACCCTGATCAAAGGTTTTGGAGACCTCTATTCTACCGTTGAACTATTCCCGTGTATTTTAAAAAGAGCTAGCCTGAACCAGCTCTTTTTGTATTGTTGTAGCTTAAAATTAAGCTAAGATTTCAGTTACCTGACCAGCACCTACTGTTCTACCACCTTCACGGATAGCGAAACGTAGACCTTTTTCCATTGCAATCGCGTTAATTAATTTAACTGTGATTGTAACGTTATCACCTGGCATTACCATTTCAGTTCCTTCAGCTAGTGAGATCTCACCAGTTACGTCTGTGGTACGGAAATAGAATTGAGGACGATATTTGTTGAAGAATGGAGTGTGACGACCACCTTCTGCTTTTGATAATACATAGATCTCAGCTTTGAAATCAGTGTGAGGAGTTACTGAACCTGGTTTACAGATTACCATACCACGACGGATATCAGTTTTCTCAATACCACGTAACAATAAACCTACGTTATCACCAGCCTCACCGTAATCTAAGATTTTACGGAACATCTCAACACCAGTTACTGTAGATTTTAAGTTCTCAGCACCCATACCTAAGATCTCAACCGGATCTCCAGAGTTGATTACACCACGCTCAATACGACCAGTAGCAACAGTACCACGACCAGTGATTGAGAATACGTCTTCAACAGGCATTAAGAAAGGAAGATCAGTTAAACGTGGAGGAATTGGAATATAGCTATCAACAGCATCCATTAATTCCATGATTTTACCAACCCATTTAGCATCACCGTTTAATCCACCTAATGCAGAACCTTGGATTACTGGAATATCATCACCTGGGAATTCGTAGAAAGATAATAATTCACGAACTTCCATTTCAACTAGTTCTAATAATTCTGGATCATCAACCATATCCACTTTATTCATGAATACAACTAATGAAGGAACACCAACCTGACGAGCTAACAAGATGTGCTCACGAGTTTGTGGCATTGGACCATCAGTAGCAGCAACAACGATAATTGCTCCGTCCATTTGAGCAGCACCAGTAACCATGTTTTTCACGTAATCCGCGTGACCTGGACAGTCAACGTGTGCATAGTGACGGTTAGCAGTTGAATACTCAACGTGAGCTGTATTGATTGTAATACCTCTTTCTTTTTCCTCTGGAGCAGAGTCAATTGAATCGAATGAACGTGCCTCAGTTAAACCAGCATCAGCCAAAACTTTTGTAATAGCTGCTGTTAAAGTTGTTTTACCGTGATCGACGTGACCGATTGTACCGATGTTTAAGTGCGGTTTACTGCGGTCAAATTTTTCTTTTGCCATTTTATTTATAACTAATTAGTAGGTTAACTTTTTTATTATTTCTTATTTATTGTTTTTTCAACACAAAAAACCTTGTTATTCTGCATAAACAGATTTAACAAAGCTTTATTATACCTGAGCCAACTATGGGAATTGAACCCACGACCTCTTCCTTACCAAGGAAGTGCTCTACCGCTGAGCTAAGTCGGCTTTTAGTTTTCAGTTTCAACATCTGGCTTTAAACTTTAAAACCTTATCCAGTAACTGCCCACTTTCTAATTCTATTGGAGCGGAAGACGAGGTTCGAACTCGCGACCTATAGCTTGGAAGGCTATCGCTCTACCAACTGAGCTACTTCCGCTTTTAAAAAATTAGTGATTGATCGAACGAATGAATGACTTAATTATCATTAAAACATTTAGTCATCCATTCATTTAAAGTGTGGGGAGAGAAGGATTCGAACCTTCGAAGTCTTACGACAACAGAGTTACAGTCTGTCCCATTTGGCCGCTCTGGTATCTCCCCAACTTTATCTTAAAATGCTAACACTTTAAAATAAAAAGAGCCTCCTATCGGAATCGAACCAATGACCTACTGATTACAAGTCAGTTGCTCTACCAGCTGAGCTAAGGAGGCTTTAAATTTTGTGCAATGATACGAAAAATCTTCATTTTTCATACTATTAGCGTGTATTTTTAAAACTTTTATCTTTTTAAAGAACAACCCTTTTCTTCTTGGCGTAACGCCCTTTCCGAAAGGGAATGCAAATATACACACTTATATTTCACTTCAAAATAAATTTGAAAAAAAATGGAGAAGTTTTTTTGTCCATTTCAGTAAACAAGCTGAATTGGCTTAGTAATCAACCGCTTAAAATTGAATATTTTTTTCATTTTTTTCGCCCCTTTTTTTCAAAATACGGAGCTTTACGGGCAACAGCCACAATACTCGTCCAAAAACAACAGCGAAATAAATTTCAAAAAAAATAAAATCTGGCCACTTTAGTACATTGTTTATTCAAAATCCAGATAAAATAAGTGAAATTAATCGCTAAAAAACTTTCAATTACTAAACCAGTCCCGGCTGTTTAGCACATTTTTTTTTCAATCAACAGCTGTTTTTTCAATCATAAACCCTACCTCGTATCACAAAAAAAGCAGTGCATTTTGAATTGCACTGCTTCCCTTTTATAATTTTTATGTTTAATATTAGTAATCTGCGGCTTCGCTTTCGCTTAAAATGGCTTTATGCTCACTTAATTTTGCACGCGTTTTATCCTTATGTTTCGTAATCTGCTTTCTTAACGATTCGATAGCCAGGTCGGTGGCCTCTTCAAATGATTTACATTGTTCTTTAGCGAATAAGGTTCCTCCCGGCACAATAAGTTTAATTTCACTTATTTTATTGGCTTCATCCTCTACGTTCTCCAGCTTTAAATACACTTCTCCGCTAATGATCTGATCAAAAAACTGATCGAGCTTGTTTGCTTTTTTCTGGATAAAGTCTAACAACTTACTGTCTGCACTGAAGTGGATTGATTGAACTCCGATTTTCATTTTTCCTCCTTTTTTTACGCCTTTGGATGGGCTTGTTTATAAATTGTTTTTAATCTTTCGATAGAATTATGGGTATAAACCTGTGTGGCCGCTAAGCTAGCGTGGCCCAACAATTCTTTTATTGCATTTAAATCTGCTCCTGCGTTTAACAGGCTGGTTGCGTAGCTGTGCCGGAGCACGTGTGGACTTTTCTTTTCATGGGTTGATACGTGTTTTAGGTATTCGGTAACAATGCGGTATATTAATTTTGGATATGCCGCTGCACCTGTATTGGTAACGATTAAGATAAGCAAATTGTTATTAAAGTTTTGCAACTTTTTTCGTTCAATGTAGGTATTTAGCTGATTAATAAGTGATTTATTTATTGGGATGATACGTTCCTTGTTCCGTTTACCCAAAACTTTGATTGTACCCGAATATACATCTATATCACTATCCTTTAATTGAAGCAATTCGGCTAAACGCATGCCGGTGCCAAAAAGCAGTTCTATCACCACGTGATCGCGCACCGAAGGAAAACTGGTATCGAAATATTGCTCCGAATCGAGCAAATAATCCATTTTCTGGGCATCAACAAATACGGGAAGCCGTTTCGGAATTTTAGGCGCCTTAATTAAAACTGTAGGATTCTGATCTATCTTCCCTTCCCTTAGCAAAAACTTATAAAAACTGCGTAAGGCCGAGATTTTTCGGTTAATGGTGGTTTCGGCATTTTCCTGCTCCATTAAATCAACCATGTAACTCCTGAGGTGGGTATGTTTCACCGCTAAAAAATGAAGCTCGAATGTATTGTGAATATACCCTTCAAACTGTTCTAAATCGGCTTGATAAGAAGTAACGGTGTGCCGAGAATAACGTTTCTCGTGAGTTAAATATGTGATAAAACTTTTTAGCAACATTCCATATCATTTTGAGCGGGTACTGATATGAAGTTACAAATAGTTTTGATATAAAGAAATCATTAATTAATTGTTTATTGTAAAGTTTTCGATTCCTTTAAAAACAAAAAAGCTTCGATTAAAAAATCGAAGCTTTAATATATTATATCGTAAACAACTTATGAAGTTGTATCTTGATTCATATTCTGAATGTAAACAGCATGTTTAATTTCAGTACGACGAGCAACGGATTTTTTCTCGTATGCTTGGCGACTACGTAGTTCTCTCAATACACCAGTTTTTTCAAACTTTTTCTTGAAACGTTTAAGGGCTTTATCTAATGATTCGCCGTCTTTAATGTTGATAATGATCATAACGCTGAAATACCTCCTCTCGTGGTTTTTAAATTTCCCGTACTATCGGGGCTGCAAATGTAAGCAAAATATTGAAAGTGAGAAAGATTTTTAAAAGAAATTTTATTTGACCCTTTGGTTAAATTAATGGGTTCTTTGTTTAATTTAGATAAACTATTTACTACTATGACAACAGGCAAAAAAGTAACCTCAATTATTGCAGTTATTATTGTGCTACTCCTTGTGGCAATTTGTTATTACCGGTATTTCTTTGTTTTTGGCGAAGGTGTTAAAGCCGGCGAACTAAATTATGTGGTTAAAAAAGGCTACATCTTCAAAACCTATGAAGGAAAACTGATCCAAAGTGGGATAAAATCACGTCAAACCGGAACATTACAAAATAACGAATTCGAATTTTCTATCGCCAGCAAAGAAATTGCAGATAAAATGATGGCCAATAGCGGTAAATTTTACGAGCTACATTATAAGGAATACAAAAACACCTTGCCATGGCGCGGGTTTAGTGTATATGTGGTAGATAGTATTTTAACGACTACAGATATAAAATAAGCTTAAAGTTAAATTCGGTCTTGAACTTAATTGCAGCCGCTTTGGCATTGGGTATTTAGGATTTAGTAGAACCATTGCAACTGAGTATTGGTTTTAATCGGAGACAAAAAAAATCCGGAGGTGGTTAAACCGTCCGGATTACTCATAATATATTTGGTTTGTTGTTTCTTTTATAAAAGTACCGATTTGCTTTGGTCTTTTCAGCTTTATTTTTAAGCTTAATTCAGTACTTCGCGTGCAATTACAATCTTTTGTATTTCCGAAGTCCCCTCGCCTATGGTACATAATTTACTATCGCGGTAGAATTTCTCTACCGGAAAATCTTTAGTGTAACCATAACCGCCAAAAATCTGAACGGCATCGGTAGCGACCCTAACCGAAACCTCCGAAGCAAAATATTTTGCCATTGCCGATTCTTTTGTCATTGGTAAATGCCTGTTTTTTAAATCTGCCGCCTGACGGATCAATAACTCTGCAGCTTCAATCTCAGTGGCCATATCGGCAAGCTTAAAACTAATGGCCTGAAAGTTCGAAATCGGCTGACCAAATTGCTGCCTTTGTTTCGAATAAGCTACGGCTGCATCAAAAGCCCCCTTTGCAATCCCTAAAGCTAATGCAGCAATCGAAATACGTCCACCATCCAAAACTTTCATGGCTTGTTTAAAGCCTTCGCCTACATTGCCCAATAAATTGGCTTTAGGTACACGGCAGTTATCAAAAACCATTTCAGTAGTTTCTGAAGCGCGCATACCTAATTTATTTTCCTTTTTACCTGCCGAAAAACCCGGTGTACCACGTTCTACCACAATAGCAGATATCCCTTTAGAACTTCCCTGCTCTCCTGTACGCACCATTACTACAGCAATATCTCCGCTTTTACCATGGGTAATCCAGTTTTTTGCACCATTAATAATATAATCATCGCCATCTTCAACAGCGGTTGTCATCATTCTTAAAGCGTCAGATCCCGTATTCGCTTCTGTTAAACCCCAGGCACCAATCCACTCGGCAGTTGCCAGTTTTGGCAGCCACCTTTGTTTTTGTTCTACATTGGCAAAGGCTAAAATATGGCCGGTACACAAAGAATTGTGTGCTGCCAACGATAAACCGATTGAACCGCAAACGCGGGCTACTTCTACAATTACATCAACATATTCCTGATAGCCCAATCCCGAGCCGCCATACTCTTCGGGTACTAAAACCCCCATTAAGCCCAACTCGCCCAACTGCTTAAACAGTTCGACAGGAAAATGCTGTGCCTCATCCCACTCCATTATATTTGGACGAATATTTTTCTCTGCAAAATCGCGAACCATAGTCCGCACACTCTGCTGAGTTTCTGTTTCTGAAAAATCGAAGCTTACGCTCATTAAATTTATATTTTATAGTTAGTTGCAGCAATTATAAACAATTATTTGATAGTTAGTTACCATTAAATATTTACGCAATTGCAGAATGAAATGGTATTCGGTTCAATATGTTATGCCGTTAATTTTAAAGCCTGAAATTAACAAGGAAAGTTTTTTTTATTTTTTTCACAACTACAGGGCATTAGTTGAGCAAATGCTCCGTTTGGATTAAATTGAATGCAAAGGAATTGCAATAACAGCTTTTTTATAGCGCTAATCAAAGTGCCATTTCTTAACCCAGTAAAGCTGTATTTAAAAAGAAATATACGGTGTAATCTTATCAATCACTTCCTGACTCAACAGAACAACCTTTTTTAAATCATCAACTCCCGAATAATTACCATGCTGCCTGCGGTATTGAATAATAGCATTGATCTGTTTAAACGATAAATATGGATTGCTTTTTAAATCGTTAAAAACTGCAGTATTGATGTTGATTGTTTTCAAGCCAACTCTACTGATTGAAATCTGATCTTTAATTTCGGCATATTTTTGCTCATCCAGGCCATATACTTCCATCAGCTGCTCTGTTTTGTAAAAACCACCCAAACGCTCCCTGTATTTTATAATCCGCTTTGCAAAAGTTCCCCCTATTCCCTTTATTTCATCCAGCTGTGCTGAATCGGCCGTATTGATATCTACAATTACTGTTTTTTTAACGTATGCTTTCTTTTCAAAAGGAACAAAGCTTTTAGCCGTTGTAGATACGCTTTCTTTTATCTGAACAAAAGGCAGTAATTTACGGTACAGCTCCGGAGAAATGGTATACATTTTCTGAAGGTCTTCGGGCTTATAAAACCGTCCGCCTTTATGGGTATAATTGATAATTGCAGCAGCCTGCTTTGGCGATAAGCCAAAACTTTGCCAACCTTTAGCGGGTAAGGTGTTGGGATCAAAATTAAAAAACCTGATATTTTTTACTGCGCCTGAGCCATCAATCCGCTCGCGGGCATAAGCCGGGCGTTCTTCTTCAACTACCTTTAAATGCTGGATCTGCGATAAAAGTGTAGGATCGTCTTTTTCAACCGGTTTATAGTAGTCATATATAAAAGGTATAGCTTTAATTACAATAATGAGCAGCACCAGAAACAACAAACCATTGAATTCGCCTTTGCTAAAACCGAAATGTTTGTTGAGCCAAATTCTCATAGATGTGATATGACATGTGTATTATAAATATAAATCTTATTTTTGGAACTGCAAAACTGTATAGGTTTTGCCTATCAACGCCACAAATAATTTTATATGAAGATCATTACTACATCTGAGTTTGCGAAAGCAACAAAGATTGATAAGTTAGGTGTACCAGGTTTGGCAGGTTTGATGATGGAGATCATGAAACTGAACGATATTAACGACGTTTTCGCTCAAAACCAACACTTTAAAGGTTTAGAATTTGTAGATAAAATATTAGAAACCATTGGCGTTTCTATCGAATTTGATGAAGATGATTTAAATGGCATACCTAAAACCGGGCCGTTTATTGCCATTGCCAATCACCCTTACGGTGGTGTTGAAGGCCTGGCATTAGTTAAGCTTTTGTGTACAGTACGCCCCGATGCAAAGGTGATGGTAAACTTCATTTTGAAGAAAATCCCAAATCTCGACGAGTTCTTTGTTGCTGTTAACCCATTCGAAAATGTTCAGCACTCCTCAAGCATCAGCGGGTTAAAAACCACTTTCGATTTACTTAGAAATGGTACGCCAATTGGTATTTTCCCTGCCGGCGAAGTTTCTACCTTTAAACTCGATGCCCAACAGGTAACCGATAGAATGTGGCACCCAGTTGTTGGAAAGCTCATTGCAAAGGCAAAAGTTCCGGTAGTACCCATTTATTTTCATGGCAACAATGGTGTTTTCTTTAACATCTTAAGCTTCATCCATCCTACCCTGCGCACGGCAAAACTACCTTCTGAGTTTTTAAACAAACATGGCCGCACCATTAAGGTTAGGATTGGTAAACCAATTGCGGTTTCGGAAATCTCGCACATGAACAGCAGCAATAAGTTAATGGACTTTTTAAGGGCCCGTACTTATGCATTGGGAATTGGTTTAGATACCGAGAAAAAACTATTCAACCCGCTTAATCTGTTTAAAATTAAAAAGAAACCTGCCGAAGTAATTGAGGAAACTTCGCGCGTGCTGATTAAAGCCGAAGTAGAGCAATTAGAAGATTTTAGGGTTTGGACCGAGAAAAATTACGAGGTTTATATTGTTCCTACATTAAAAATCCCGAATATATTAAGAGAAATCGGCCGTTTGCGTGAAATTACTTTCCGTGAAGTGGGTGAAGGTACCAACAAGAAAATTGATCTGGATAATTACGACATATACTATAACCACTTATTCATCTGGGATAAGGACCTCGAAAATATTGTAGGTGCTTACCGCATTGGTAAGGGCGACGAAATTTTAGAGAGCATGGGTCGCCGCGGTTTCTACCTCTCAGAGCTGTTTAAAATGAAAGATCAGTTTTACCCCATGCTAAGACAAGGTATTGAACTGGGCCGTTCGTGGATCAGAAAAGAGTACCAGGGTAAGCCACTTCCCTTATTTTTGCTTTGGAAAGGCATTTTAAAATACCTGATTGATAACCCGCAATACCGTTACATGTTCGGTCCGGTAAGTATCAGTAATAATTTTTCGAAGTTTAGCAAGGCACTAATTGTTGATTATATCACCAAAAACCACTTCGATTACGAAATGGCTAAATATGTTAAGCCCAGAAATAAATTTAAGGCCGATCTTTTACCTATTTCTACCGATACACTGGTAGATAGCAGCGAATCTTTTAAAGATCTGGATAGCATTATTGGTGATATTGAAAACTCGCACATTAAAATCCCGGTATTGTTAAGGCAGTATATGAACCTGAACGCAAAAATTATTTCTTTTAATATTGATCCGAAATTTTCTGATTGCCTCGATGGCTTCTTAGTGGTAGATACCCACAACATTCCACCAGAAATGCTGGAAAAACTTGGCAAGAACCTGTAATTTAATGCAATAAAAAAACCCAGACATCCATCTGGGTTTTTTATTATCAACTAACCTAAACTTTATAAATACTAACCAAATATTTATGCCACAAAAGTAAGGCGACCTTGTTAAGTTGTTATTAATGAAATGTTATTTATAGAATATTTCGAATCACAATTTCTTAACCGATAAATATGCTATTGTTCATATTATTCTGTTACCTTTAGCTACTCTGTATGAGCTATGATAAACATTCTTCCTGAGAAGAACCGAGTGTTTCCCTCCCTTATATTTAGCTCAAATAAAAAACATTTTATCAAATTGGTTTCTGATGGAATCAATTTTGAACCCTGATTTATGACAGTCATTTCTAAAGAAAATTTTTCGAAAGCTACGGGTATCTGTAATATTCCAATCCCAGGCCTCGCGTCCTTTTTAATGAGATTTTTGAAGATTAACGACTTCAACGGAATTATTAAGGATGCCCACACATTAGAAGGCGAAAAATTTGCCAACCATATTTTGGATGTTTTGGGTGTCAGCATCCAGATTAGTGACGAAGATCTCGCCAATATACCCAAAGAGGGCGCATTTATTGCCATAGCTAACCATCCTTACGGTGCAATCGAATCGCTGGCATTACTCAGCACACTGGCCAGTAAACGATCAGACACCATGTTTATGGGTAATTTTTTATTAAAAAAAATCCCTAACCTCGAAAAATGCATCATTGCGGTAAATCCTTTCGAAAAAGTTCAGGATGCATCGAGTATCAGCGGTTTGAAAACAACTTTAAAGGTTCTAAAAGACGGAAGCCCGGTTGCAATTTTTCCAGCCGGCGAAGTTTCTTCCTATAAATTCAGGAAAAACCAGATTACAGATCGCGAATGGCATCCTGTAGTCGGAAAAATTATCGCAAAAGCCAAAGTACCAATTCTGCCTGTATATTTCTATGGTAATAATGGCATCTTTTTTAGCCTCTTAAAATATATACACCCATCATTGCAAACTGCAAAACTGATTTCAGAGTTGTTCAATAAAAGCGGGCATCAGTTAAAAATCAGCATAGGAAAGCCTGTTAATTTAGATGAAATAGCCTGCAAAGACTGTAATATTTCGCTCTTAAGGCATTTGAGAACCAGACTTTATGCACTTAAAAAAAATTAAACCTCATTTCCATAAAAACAGTGTTAATTTCTGATTAAGGAGAACCTCATTGTTAACATAAACAAATTGTTGCTTTTATGTTAATTATAAGTAAATTTAATGTAACCAAATATGATGCAGTTTGAAAAGAGGGATCTACATATATTTTCTGAACGTTATTTTGTTCGTTTGCACGATGATGATTAGCATCAACGTGAAGGGACAGAACTATTCATTCGATTTTTATAACGGAACTTTTAATTTCAGTATCGATTCTTCTATTGTTTTCAACACTTCGCAAAAAGCAACTGCCACTGAAACAGCACAATTTTACAGTTCTGTATCGGCTGGCCATTATGCACCATTGATTGCTTCATTAAAAAAATACCAGGAAAAGTACGACCTGAATGACTGGATTTATTACCAGCTGATTCGTAAAACAGCCGAACAGATTAGTCCTAAGGCCGATAACTATTTCCGCTATACTTTATACAAATGGTTTTTACTGAGTAAATGTGGCTACGATGCCCGCCTGGCAGTTGGTAATGATCAGGTTATTTTTTATGTAAGGAACGAAGAAAACATTAGCGATATCCCATTCTTCATGATTGATGGCGAAAAGTACATGTGCCTTAATTACCACGATTATGGCAAGTTGTTTAAACAGGCCGATGCTTACAAACCAGTTAACATTACCATTCCGGAAGCCAAAAATGCATTTTCGTATAAGGTTACCCGTATGCCTGATTTTAAACCTGAAAATTATGCCGAAAAAGATGTAGAATTTAGTTACCGTCAAAAAATTTACCACTTTAAATTAAAGGTGAACGAAGATGTACAGGCTATTTTTAAAAACTACCCAAGTGTTGATTTTGAAAGCTACTTTAACATCCCCTTAAGCCGTGAAACCTACAGCTCACTTATTCCTATTTTAAAAAACAATTTAAAAGGAATGGATCAGAAGAAAGGGGTCGATTATCTGATGCGTTTTACGCGTTACGCTTTTCTATACGAAAACGATGAACAAAACTTTGGTATAGAAAAAAGATTATCGCCTGAGCAAACCTTATTAAATAAATACAGCGACTGCGATGACCGGGCTGCCCTCTTTTTTTCCTCGTAAAAGAAATTTACGATTTACCCATGGTGGCCTTATTGTATCCAACACACCTTACCATGGCCGTACAGTTTGATAAGCCTATTGGTGAATTTATAACTTATAAAGGCAAAAAATATTCGTTTTGCGAACCAACTCCACAAGCACAGGATTTGAAAATTGGCCAGATTGCCAATAAGCTCAAAAACATTAAGTACGAGATTGTATATGCCTACGAACCCACAAAGAGATAAAAGGCAACAAATATTAAGCCCAGGTTAACTCAATATTAAAAATACATTATCTTATTAATAACAAGCGCATTAACAGCTTATTTGCAGTACTTTTATCCTTAAAGGAGAATAACCCAATGGCTGCAATCATATATACTGTTATCAAAGAATTCTTTGTCGAAATTCATGGCCATCCAGTTAAGGCACGGATCTTATCGCCTATTAACAACGAAAAAACCTTCACCTTCCAGGTGAGTTCGCATTTTAAAAACACCAGCGAGCAAGAAGCCAACATACCTGCATCAACATTTACTTCGTATGCCAATGCCGAACGCCATTTGCTTAGTTACCTGGAAGCTTTTCAGAACACTTTAGATTTGGGTGGCGATGTAGCCCCTGGAGTTAATTTCTAAACATTCTCTTTATCGTCTTTTTCAGGCGGTAATTCTGCTTCTATGGTATCCTCCTCGAACTTCTTTTTATCCTGCTGATTTTTTTTGATTAGATAGGCAATTAAAATAATTACCAGAACAGCAACCCCGATTAACACCAAATAGTTCATACCCGACGGATTAAAATTTAACAAATCTGATTTTCACTAAGTTAGCTGAAATATTTTAGATGTTAAGCACACGCTCCGGTGTTAACATAAACATAATACTAATTTAACTTTAGGTTTTTTTACCTTTGAAAAAACCCATAAGTAGTTAAATGAAAAAGAACAAATCCAGGTCGAAAAGCCATTCGACAAGCAAAAAAATACGTAAAGAATTAGAATCGAAATTAGCCCTTGCATTTAACGAACTTGTTAATCAGTATGGCAAAGCAAAAAAGACAGAAAAAATTATAGAGAAGTTTGCAAAGCAATTAGCTAAAAAAGTTTCTATTTCTGCTCCAGACGATTCAATAACACCATTTATCAAAGAAGAAAAGGCCGCAGTTGCCCCTGTTAAAGAAAAACCGGTTAAAGCTGTTGCCGAAAAAGGTAAAAGCGCCCGTAAAAGAAGAAGCTGAATCAAAATAAAATATAAATGCCCTGTCAGGAAAATACCGTCAGGGCATTTTTCTTATGCAATAAGCATATCAGTTAGTTTAACCTGGTTTTGCTCTGCAGCAGATCTGAAAACTTCCTGCAAGTGGCCCTTGCCCACTGAATGAAAATTGATCATTCGCATCAAATAGGGATTGAATAATTATGCAGTTTTCATTCAGTCGATCCTTCCTGCTAGTCCTGCTACAAACCCTTTTTGATCAAGAAAAGGCTTAAACAGCTTTTATTTAAATTGTATTTGTTTGAAACTAAAAAATAAGTACATTAGTATTGTTAACGAACTAAATCAGCCGTTAACACAAATCATAAAATCTGTCAGGGGGTAATTAAAGTTATCCTTAAAGGCAGTAAAACTCATCCCATTTCTTTTATTGGCAATACGCAATTGATTAATTGAATCAAGACTGTGGCTATTTTCTGCGCTGTTGGTCTGTTTATTTGGTCATTTTGAATTTGCGTGCAGATTGAATTATTTTTTTTACTTAAATAACATACAATCATGAGTTTAAACAACAAAATCTCGGCAGAAATTACTGCCGAACAAATGGCAAAGGTAACTGCACAATTACAGGAAGCAAAAGCAGCGCTTAAAGATGTGCTTATTTTTAACCTTACAGCCGATGAGCGCCAGGGCATGTTAAAGATGGGCCCTAAAACGCTGGCTTTTGTGGGCAGGGCCATTTCGCACGCCAAACAATCGCCAGATCTGGTCCCCTCCTTTTTAGATGTGACCGAAGCACAAAAAGATTATAAACTCGCGGCCGACCTGTATGAGGTTTATCTCGAAACGAGTAAGTTTTTACGATCGATAGAGGACAGCATGATGGTGGCCGGCGGCGAAGCTTATGAGGCAACTTTGTTTTTTTATAATGCGGTTAAGGGTGCACGCCGATCGAATATTGCAGGAACACAGGATGTATATGAAGACCTGAAACAACAATTCCCTAGAAACAGGAGGAATAGTGAAACCAATATTTGATGAAAACATCGCTTAAGGATGCTGTTGCTTATTCAAAAGCATGTAATTATAGGTTCGGAAGATATATTGATTAAACTAAACAGATAATTATCAGTTCCGAACATATATTGATTAAACAAAAACAGATAATTATCAGTTCCGAACATATATTGATTAAACAAAAACAGATAATTATCAGTTCCGAACATATATTGATTAAGCAAAAACAGATAATTATCAGTTCCGAACATATATTGATTAAACAAAAACAGATAATTATCAGTTCCGAACATATATTGATTAAGCAAAAACAGATAATTATCAGTTCAGAGCATATATTGATTAAACAAAAACGGATAATTATAGGCTCGGAGCATATAATTATCCATTTTCAGCGGCTGACAGGCCACATGTAAATAATACTAAGCCCCTGTTTATCCTTAGAAGGCCTTTGCGTGAGTTAACAAAGGTTTCACCAATACTTTAAAAACAAAAAGGCCGGAATTGCTTCCGGCCTTTTTTAATATTAGTTTAACTCAGATTATTTAACAGCACCTGGAGTAGTATAAGCTAAAGTTTGAGCATCAACCTGTGCCCAACCAGAAGCCCAGTTAGTTGTACCAAAAGCACCTTTGTAATCTACTTTATCGAAGAATGCACCTGATACTTTTGCATTGGTAAATGCAGCACCAGTAGCAGCAGCAGAACCAGTAACTAAAGTGAAATCAGCATTACCAGCAGCACCTGCAGCAGCAAAGTCTGTTCCGTAGATATAAGGGTTTACAAATAATGAACTTGCATATTTGCTACCATCAAAAGTACTGGTTAATTTTAAAAGGTCAGTAACGGCAGTAACAACACCTGCGGTACTCACACTGATATCAGTTTTGCTACCATAAACCAGGTTGTTGGCAAAAACAGCCGAACCTGAAGTAAAGTTGGTAGAAGTAGAACCAGCAGTAATAACTTTAGTATCATCAACATAAACTCCGATTGGGAAACCAGAAATTACAGAGTTTAAGATACTGATTGATGAGTTACGACGGATTTGAGCACCATGGTAATAATTTGCATTATAAGCACCGCCTGAAGCCTTAATCGGGCCTAAAACAGTAACGTTTGAGAAAACAGCTGAAGTTTTAGGGGTTTGGTCAGTACCAGTACCATTGTTATCAGATTCGAAACCGTTTGATTGAGACTGATCGGCAACAGTAGCAACACGTTGTGCCAATGCAAACTGAACATTACCTGAATAACCAAAATCTGTATCGAAATCATCATCCCAGGTACCGATCGCCAATAAGTGTTTTGCATTTACTGTACCACCGAACCACTCGAAAGCATCGTCACCTGAACGGTAAACCTGAATGTAATCTAAAGTAGTTCCTGAACCAACACCACCCATGGTTAAACCATTGATTTCGTTATCAACTGAGTAAGCAATACCACCAAACTCAATACGTACATATTTCAATGTACCAGAGTTATCAGCTGCATCTGATCCACCATAATAAATGTAGGCTTTTTCGTCTTTACCGCTAGGCTGAACTAAACCACCTTCAATTTTAACATCACTACCCTGGTTAACCGGAGCTTTACCTAATAAGATAATTCCACCCCAATCTCCCTGACTACGAGCACCAGCATTTAAAGCAGATGTAAATACAATTGGTTTATCTACTGTACCAGTAGCATTGATTTTAGCGCCACGGGTAATAATTAAAGTACCTTTCGAAGCTTTATCACCTTTGATAATTGTACCTGGCTCGATGGTTAAAGTAGCACCGCCGCTTACAAATACAAAGCCTTTTAATAAATAGATTTTACTTGCAGACCAGGTTGTATTTGCTGAGATCTCTCCAGAAACTTCTACAACGTTTGTATTGTTTGTCGGAGTTTCGGTTGAAGGACCTTCAACGATTACATTCTTTTTACAAGAAGTTGAAAATAAAACTACTGACAAAGCAAGTAGTAAAAATTGGTTTTTCATTTTTTCTTATTTAATATTTTTATTTACAAATAGAGATTTTTAATTTTTCTTGTGGATTAATATCCTGTTAACATATTGTTAAAGACTAGAATGTGTAGTTAAATGATAGTGAAATGTTTCTACCAGTTTTATATGAGTTAAATGTTTCATCACCTCCATTACCTACACTACCGTTGTATTTTTTATCTCCGTTATAATCGAAATAGACTGTATTTCTTTGGTTCAAAATATCACCAACGTTTAGTTTAATCTCACCTTTTGATTTCATTACTTTATAGCTGGCCTGGAAATCAATCACATCTCTTGGATTTTCCCAGGTACTTGGGAAACGGATACCACCGGCCTGAACAATTCTTCTACCGATTTTATTGTAAAGGATATTGAAGTTTAACTTGTTATCCAAAGCACTGTGTTGCAAACCTGCATTAATCAGGTACGGCGACTGGCCTACCATCGGACGGGTTTTATCAATATAATCCTGATCTGTTGGGTTGGTTACCTGAGATTTAATCAATGAAAGATTGAAATAAGCTGTAGTGTTCTTGAAGAAACCTTCATCACTTATAAAATTTAAATTCTTTCTTCCTTCAAATTCTAAACCATACACATAAGCTTTAGGTGTATTAAAGAAAGCTACATCAACTGTTGATAATACATCGTATCTGTATGTTTCAATCGCGTTAGTGAAATGCTTATAAAATGCTGAAACTGAAAACAGCTGACCAGCTTCCGGATAAATTTCATAACGTAAATCGAAATTATCGATTATCGATCTTTTCAGATTCGGGTTACCAATGATATTACTTAATTGTTCATAGTCATAATATGAGTTTAATGATAGCTCTCTAAACTCTGGTCTTGCTAATGTACGGTAGTATGAGGCGCGCAAATTAGCTTTTTTGGTTAAACCATAAGTTAAGTTTACCGAAGGAAGAACGTCTAGCTGCGTATCATCAACATAAGTACCCAGCTTATTCATTAATTTTACGTTATAATTTTCTACCCTTGCACCATATACAGCCCTAAAGCTTTCTCCGAACTTTTGATCCAGCATCAAATAACCGTAGTTGGTAAATGAATTGGCATCGTAGTCATCTAACGGACCGCCAACTTCTGCCAGTTTATATACTCCCGATTCGATTAGTGATGGCGCATATATTTCAGTAATAGGTAAAGCTCTGATCTTAGTCTGTAAATCGATATCGTTAGTTTCCAATTGTGCACCGATGAAACGTGCGTTGAAAGTTCTTTCACGGTATTGTGAACCTAAACCAACTTTCATTGTGGTTGAAGCATCGAATAACTTAAATGGCGTGCTGTAATTAACATCACCGGCATATAGGTTCTCATTCAAATCAGAAAACAAGCGTGTATTTTCTTTTCCCAAAGAGGTAATATTAGCCTGATAAGGAACTGAAGGATCGTTTTGAGCAGATAACGCTTTCTGATAATTAATTTTTAACTGATTAGGTTGATTGTTAGTGATGTTACTGTATGATGCAGTCCACTTTAACTTGTTATTACCTGCTCCAATCTGATGATCACCTTCAAACGTTGCTTTGTAAAGTGATTTTTGCATAATATCGTAGGCATAAAACTGATTCAGGGTGTTGCCATCTCTAATTCCGGTACGAACAGTATAAGTATCATCATAATTTTTGTTGTAGATGTTTTTGAAGCTTATTTTGTTCTTGCCAAAGCTGTATGCGAAATTCGCCAACGCGCCTAAGCTACTTGAGAATTTATATTGGTTATCGTTATAATTATAGATATAAAAATTACGTTCCATATTCTCATTAATGGTCTGCGAATTTCTGTAGGTAGCAGATATGGTTGCACCAAAGCTATTTCCACTTTCAAAATGTTTTACCCGGCCTAAATTAAACTGGTAGTTTTGTGTTGGTAAAGCACTGGTAGTTTTAATAGCATTATCAATTGGGAAAGATTTTAAAGCCGCAATGTTTTTAGCACTTGATAATGTTCCATTCGCGATGGCCTCACGGCTTGGAAAGTTTTCTGCAAGTTGTTTCGAACCATCCTCATAACCTAAATAGGCTAAAGCATTTTTCTTGGTTCCAAGGAAATCTTTAAAGGTTGACTGGCTGTTATATCCATAACCAACTCCTAACGAAAGAAAATTCTGATCAGGAATATCTTTAGTTGAAATTTGCACCGCACCACCTGCAAAGTCAGCAGGCAAATCAGGGGTAGCTGTTTTGCTGATGGTAATTTTATCAACCAGGTTAGAAGGAACAATATCGAATGAGAAAGCTTTTCTGTTGGCTTCAGTACTGGGTAGCGTAGAGCCATCTAAAGTAGCTGTATTATAACGATCACTTAAACCACGAACAACAACAAATTTATTATCCTGTATGGTAGCACCACTAATCCTTTTTAAAACATCAGAGGTATTTTTATCTGGTGATTTTTTAATCTGGTCGCTGGAAATACCATCGGAAATTAAAGCACTGTTTTTCTGCTGTGCATATAAAGAGTTAACCGATTCTTGTTTAAAGCTTGCTTTTACTACAACCTCCTGCAGGTTTTGACCACCTGCTTCGCTCAGCACAATATTTAAACTGGTAACTGATGGTCCTTTTACCTCTACATCAGATACTTCTTTGGTTTGGTATCCTACATAAGAGAATTCAAGGGTATGCTTGCCATTGGCCATGGCCTGAAGGGTGTACTTACCATCTACATCTGTAGAAACACCTTTGGTAGTACCTTTAATTTTAACGGTTACACCAATTAGTGTTTCACCTGTTTTTTTATCTGATACAACACCCGAAATTTTGCCTGTTTGTGCATAAGCTGTTATGCCAAGAAATAAAACCAGCACAGTTAGTGCTGTTCTTCTAAAAATTGTGATTAAGTCCAATTTGCCTGTATTTAATTTTAGGCAAAGCTATTACCACAATGTTAGCTGTATGTTAGATGTTAATTAAGCTTAGTTTATTTAAAAGTTAATTTAATGTTAACAGCTCCAGATTTAGTACTTAATCCCCGTTTTCTTGCAAATGAAGTGCAATAACCAGATCGGACCGATTAACAGGAACTTAACGTCATCCAGAAATGATGGTTTTTTCCCCTCGATTTTATGCCCGATAAACTGCCCTATCCAGGCAGCTACAAAAATTGCAGCATAAATACCATAAGCAGTTCCACTACCCAGGCCAACGGCTTGCTCTATCTTAACAATGATATAGCTCATTAGTCCTACAACCCAGATCATTAAGAAGAATAATACAGGCGAAAGGGTATAATAATAGTATAAACTAAAGGCCAGCAGAAAGGAAGCCCAGTTAAAATAGCCATTGTAACTCCCTAAAAAACCAATGTGTGGGAAAGGGATCTGCCAGATCAATCCCAGCAAACTAAACACAATTAGTGGAACGCAGATCCAATGCACTGTTTTATTGGTCGGGTTTTGATGACTCTCTGCGTATTTATCGAAAAGTACATCAACCGGACGTTTGGGTTCTAATTGTATCGTTTGCTTGCTCATTATGTAAAAATAAAAAAAAGCGATGGAATATCCATCGCTTTATATAAGAGACCTTATAGGTTTTTAAAACCTATAAGGTCTTAAAAGTATTACTTAGCAAAAGCTACAGAACGGGTTTCCCTGATTACAGTAACTTTGATCTGTCCCGGATAAGTCATTTCGGTTTGGATACGTGTAGAAATATCTGCTGCCAGCAATTCTGCCTGTGCATCGGTAATGCGCTCGCTTTCTACAATAACACGCAACTCTCTACCTGCCTGGATAGCGAAAGTTTTTTCAACACCAGGGTAAGATAAAGCCAGTTCTTCTAAATCCTTCAAACGCTTAATATAGCTTTCTACCACTTCTCTACGTGCACCTGGGCGCGCGCCAGAAATGGCATCGCAAGCCTGGATAATCGGCGAGATCATCGAAGTCATTTCAATTTCGTCGTGGTGAGCACCAATGGCGTTACAAATTTCAGGGTGTTCTTTATATTTTTCGGCCAGTTGCATACCTAAAATTGCGTGTGGCAATTCCGGGTTATCATCAGGCACTTTACCAATATCGTGTAGTAAGCCTGCGCGTTTAGCCATTTTTGCATTTAAGCCAAGTTCAGCAGCCATGGTAGCACAGAAATTAGCTACCTCACGCGAGTGGTGCAACAAATTCTGACCATAAGAAGAACGGTAACGCATACGGCCAACCATTCTGATTAGCTCGGGGTGTAAACCGTGGATACCTAAATCGATTACTGTGCGCTCACCAATCTCCACAATTTCATCTTCGATTTGTTTTTTGGTTTTGGCTACAATTTCTTCAATACGTGCCGGGTGGATACGACCATCGGTTACCAAACGGTGTAAGGCCAAACGGGCAATCTCTCTTCTTACCGGATCGAAACCTGATAAGATAATGGCTTCTGGGGTATCATCAACAATAATCTCAATACCGGTAGCTGCTTCTAAAGCACGGATATTTCTACCTTCCCTACCAATTACGCGGCCTTTAATTTCATCACTTTCGATGTGGAAAATAGAAACCGAATTTTCGATTGCAGCTTCAGTAGCTGTACGCTGAATGGTTTGGATTACTACCTTTTTAGCTTCTTTACTGGCTGTTAATTTGGCTTCATCTACAATATCTTTTACCTGCATCATGGCCTGTGTACGGGCCTCTTGTTTCAGGTTTTCTACCAGCTGCTCTTTCGCTTCTTCTGCCGAAAGACCCGCAATAGTTTCCAATTGCTTCAGGTGCTGATTTTTCAATACTTCAACTTCCTCTTGTTTCTTTACTGCAAGATCAGTTTGTTTTTCCAGGTTACTTTTTTGCCTGTCGAGTTCCTGCTCTTTTTTATTGAAGTTTTCCATACGCTGGTTCACCGATTGCTCTTTTTGCTTCATGGTGTTTTCGCGCTGGTTAATCGTATTGTTTTTAGCGTTTACTTCCTGCTCGTGCTCTGCTTTTAACTGTAAAAATTTCTCTTTGGCTTCGAGCAATTTATTCTTTTTTAAAATTTCAGCATTGTTTTCTGCATCTTTTAAAATCTTCTTCACCTTGTTCTGTGCAGCCACTTCCTGCTGTTTCAGTAAGTTACGCAGGAGGAATCTTCCTACTACTACTCCGATAGCTATACCTGCAATTACGGCAAACACGTATCCTAATATTTCAACTATTTCCATTTTGTTTTTTAAGTAAAAAAAAACCGCAACTAATTTTTAAAGTCTCATACATTTTAAACCTCAACTAAGCATAATTAGGGTTTAAGCCATTTTCAGGTGCAAAGCAAATGAAATACGCCCTCTTAACCCTATAGATATTGAAGTGTTAAGTTTTATAAAATTTGAAACTCAAAAACTAGCTGCGGCTATATTTTTGTGCTAATATATACAACGTTGCGTCATCCTGGTCCGATAGCTACCGGATTTATTTCAGGATCTCATTTTAAAGACTCTGAACAAGTTCAGCGTGACGAAATGTTTAAAGAACGAACCTTATTTTGAAAAGAAATTATTGAGTAAAACATCCAATTCTTCAACTTTATCGGCAACAGCAGTATCTTGGTTTTGTACTTTATTTTCCGTTCTTAATACGGCTGTTGCATAATGCAGCACTGCCATAGAAAGAAGATCCTGCTTATCTCTAACCGCATAATTATCCTGATAATCTTTTATGCGCTCATTGATCATTTTTGCCGCCCGTCTCACAATTTCTTCCTCTTCCATATTTACCTTTAAAGGATAAATACGGTCGGAAATGGTTATTTTAATCGAGATTTCTCCCATTTGTTTAGCTTAGTTTCTGATTTCCCCGCATCATTTATTTTTTCAATAATGCGATACTTTTATCAATCTCCCGCACAAAATCGTTAATTTTTTGTTTAATATCAAGCGATTTTTCACTTGTTCCTTCGATACTCTTAGCCAGTTTTGTAACCCTTAATTTTTCTTCAAGTTCTACATTTTTGCCTTTCGATGTATCGAATGCAACTTTTAACGATTGATTTTCAAGCTTTAATAAATCATTTTCTTCCTGTAGCGCATTACATAACTCCAATACCCGAGCCGTTTTTTGTAATACCTTATCTAATTGATCTGCAACAGAAGTCATGAATTTATTTCTAAAAATACGAATTTATATTTTATTTCCTAATTTCTGCGCCCGCTTGTGCAGTTAAATTCGCGATTAATTTTTGCATTGTATTTTCAATCTGCTTATCGGTCAGTGTTTGCTCCTCATCCTGCAGGATAAAGTTTAATGCGTACGATTTTTTCCCTTCCGGTAATTTATCTCCCATGTACACATCAAAAACGCCAACTTCTTTAATCAGTTTTTTATCGGTTTTAAACGCAATGCCTTTTAGGGTATCGAAGGTAACCTGCTGATCGATTAACAATGAAAGATCGCGGCGTACCTGCGGATACTTAGCCACATCTTTATGAACGATTTTATTTTTTCTTACAATATCCAATAAAACAGCCCAGTCAAAATCAGCATAGAAAACCTCTGCATTTACATCTGCCACTTTACGGTCGGCTTTTGAAGCCGCTCCAAAGCTTACCAGGGTTTTATCACCACGGAAATACTTAATACCGTAAGCAAAATCCTCATTGGTTAATGCATCACTTTGGTAAGCCGAAATCCCTAAACGGGCTATAATTGCATCAACAGCCGACTTTAAGTTATAAAATGTAGCCGGTTTTGAATTCTGGTTCCACTGCTCGCCTTGTTTCGCGCCCGAAATCAACAACAACAAGCGCGGACGCTCTACATATTGTTCGTTAATTAAATGGTAAGTTTTACCGAATTCATAAAACTTAACATCTGCATTTTTACGGTTCTGATTGTAAGCTACACTTTCTAAGGCCGGCATCAATAAGTTCTGGCGCATTACATTTAAATCGCTGCTCAGCGGATTTAAAATAAATACAGCCTCATCTATATTTTTAGAATAAGCCGATTTGGTTAACGAGTTACACATAATCTCAGCGTAACCGTTCGAAGTAAGCATATCGGCAATTACGTGATGCGTATTCTCTTTTTCTGGTTTGATGCTATAAGATAAGGAAGCATTTACCTTGGCTGGAATTTCGATATTGTTATAACCGTAAATACGCAGCACCTCCTCGGTAATATCGCATTCGCGCGTAACATCTACTTTAAACGAAGGTACCCTTAAGGCCAGGGTATCATCGGAAGTACTGGTAGCCGAAATGCCCAGGGCAGTAATAATGTGCTTAATTTCTGCCGAAGGAATATTTGCCCCGATCAGTTTATTGATATTGGTATAACTTACCTCGAACTCGAACGGACGGATATGTTTTGGATAAATATCAGAAATTGATGAAGAAATTTCGCCTCCTGCCAGTTCTTTAATCAATAAAGCAGCATATTTTAAAGCGGTAACAGTAATTTCAGGATCGGTACCCCGCTCAAAACGGAAAGAAGCATCGGTTTTTAAACCATGTCTTTTCGATGTTTTACGAACAGAAACCGAATTAAAATAAGCACTTTCTAAAAAGATATTCTTCGTTTCGGTATCTACACCCGAAGTTTTACCGCCAAAAACACCTGCAATACACATTGGCGCTTCAGCATTGCAGATCATTAAATCATCTGCACTTAATTTACGCTCAACATCATCAAGCGTTACGAAAGGTGTACCTTCGGCCACTTTTTTAACAATAACTTTTCCACCGGTAATTTTATCGGCATCGAAAGCATGTAAAGGCTGACCTAAACCATGCAATACATAATTAGTAATATCTACTACATTGTTAATCGGACGAAGGCCAATTACTTTTAGTTTATCTTTTAACCACTCCGGCGATTCGGTTACCGTTACACCAGAAATGGTAACACTGCTATAACGTGGGCATGCTTCTAAATCTTCAACCTCTACCGGAATAACCAGGCTTTCGTTATCTGTTTTAAAAGCAGTAAGATCAGGAATTTCGTATTCGCTCCTGAAATAAGCGGCCAAATCTCTAGCTACACCTAAATGAGAAGCTGCATCGGCACGATTTGGCGTTAAGCCAATTTCGAAAAGATAATCATCTTCCATGTTAAAATGATCTTTCGCCAGGATACCTACTTCAGCATCATTGGCCAGGATCATAATCCCATCGTGCGATTTACCCAAACCAATTTCATCTTCGGCACAAATCATTCCCTGCGAAAGTTCGCCCCTGATTTTTGATTCTTTGATTTTAAATGGCTCGCCCTCTAACGGATAAACAGTTGTACCCACAGTAGCTACAACCACTTTCTGTCCGGCTGCAACATTTGGTGCGCCACAAACAATCTGCAGGTTTTCGCTGCCACCAACATTTACCGTGGTAACCCGTAAGCGATCTGCATTTGGATGCTGTATACAGGTTAATACCTCACCGATAACCAAACCTGCCAGGCCTCCCGCTACAGGCTGCACTTCTTCTACACTTTCTACTTCTAAGCCCACATTGGTTAGGATTAAAGAAAGTTCCTGAGGTGTTTTATCTATCTGTACAAATTGTTTTAACCAGTTATATGATATTTTCATTTTTGAAGGATCAAGTAGTAAGCACCCTGTATCAAGACATATCCAGAAGGGCACTCTAATTTTTAAAATGCAAAGATATTATTTAAAGGCTAAAGCCGAAAGCCAAACAGGAATAAATGATGGAAAATGGAAGCGTAATGACTGCGCTCCCTTTAGGCTTGCGAAGTCCTCCAAAATCACACATCTTGTTGAACTTCGCAACTCACCTCTAAAACCAAAGTCTTGCAAAAACAGGTAAGTGATCAGAGTAATACCTTTTATCTTTACTATCGGATAGTACAGCAAACTTCTGCACTTTAAATCCCTTGTTTACAAAAATGTAATCGATACGGTCTTTTAACTCACTATCAAAATGGAAGGCATTAAAGGTGCCTGATGGCCCATAAGGTTTTTCGGTAGAAACTTCTTTTGCATCAATCAGGAATGATTTGATAGTCGCAATAGCTTCAGTTTCTGGTGTTACGTTTAAATCGCCGGTGAAAACAACAGGTAAAGTTGGGGCAATTTGTTGTATTTTTTGTTTCAACAATTTAGCCGATTCAATCCTGGCTTTAACCCCAATGTGGTCGTAGTGGGTATTAAAAACCAAAAATTCTTTTTTATTCTGCTTATCGTATAGCCTCACCCAGCTGCACACGCGGTTAAGCGCAGCATCCCAGCCTTTCGATGGTACATCTGGCGTTTCCGATAACCAGAAAGTTCCGCCATCTTTTTTAGTAAAGCGGTCTTTATTGTAATAAACAGCCGAAAACTCGCCTTTTCTTTTACCATCATCACGACCAACGCCAACTACATCAAAATTTGAATCTTCTAATAAGGCATCAAACTGCTCGGGCAAGGCTTCCTGAACGCAAAGAATATCTGCATCATGAAATTTTACCAGCGCTTTAACATTCTCTTTCCGGTTAGGCCAGGCATTTACACCATCAGACGCTACATTTAAACGGATATTGTAGGTTATAATATTAATGGGTGTGCCCTTTTTCTGAGCAAATGCTGCCACAGTTAAAAGCATGGCAATGGGAAGAATTAATAGTTTTTTCATTTGTTTACAATTGTGCTTAATCCACCATCATCGGTGCTGCATAAATTTAATAAGCTGCGATGATAACAATTTAACATTAATTCTACTTTAACCGTTTAACATATTTTTAAATTAAATCTTCATCCTTATAACTATAGTATTTGTTACGGGCAAAAATCAGGTGATCTACCACGAAAAGACCGAGCAAATTGCCCGATGCAACTAAATCGCGGGTAAGTTTATTATCGCTGTCGCTGGGTTTTAAATTACCGGATGGGTGATTATGCGCCAGTACAATATTTGCGGCATTGTTTTCCAGTGCAATTTAAAGATGATTTTCGGATCGGCTATCGTTCCAGCCTGCCCGCCTTTGCTAATCTGGAACTTACCAATGATGTGATTTGATCTGTTTAACAGCAGAATTCCTCGTAATGAAGGCCTTCAAAAGTTTGATGCAAATAGTTATAAGCCTGATTAGAAGTGGTGATCTGAACACTCTGTTCATCGTCGGTTTCCTTTCTTCGCAGCCCCAGCTCCAGTGCAGCAATAATGGTGAGCGCCTTTGCTTCGCCAATTCCTCTAAATCTCGAAAGCTCCTGAATAGACGCCTTACCTAGCCGAACTAAACTGTTATCGTAAAAAGACAGAATTCGTTTACTCAAATCAACGGCTGTTTCATTTTTATTACCCGAACCGATTAGAATAGCAATTAATTCAGCGTCGGTTAAATATCGTCTGCCATGTTGTAAAAGCCTTTCGCGTGGCCTGTCGGCCTCCGCCCATAATTTTATACCTAATTTCTGTTTGTTGTTTTCCACTATTTTCGACAAAAAAAAGGCATCCCAACTTTTGGTTGGGATGCCTTTCACTAATATCGTAAAAATTTGGCTTATTTTAAACCGTTAACGAATTTCGTTAATTTTGATTTGTTGTTAGCCGCTTTATTTTTGTGAATAATGTTCTTTTTAGCTAAACGATCTAACATAGAGATTACTTTTGGCAATAAATCAGATGCAGATTTTTTGTCTTCTGCAGCACGTAGTCTTTTAATGAAAGTACGTGTAGTTTTTGCCTGATATCTGTTACGTAAACGTTTTGTTGCGTTTGCTCTAATTCTTTTTAATGAAGATTTATGATTTGCCATTTCTATTTAGCCTTTTATTTTTCTTAATCGTTTCCTATAATTCGGGTTGCAAATATAGAATTAATGTTTTAAAAATACAAAACACTTTTAACTTTTTTATTCACTAAAATTTAACCTGCTTACCGCGCTGCAAAAATACACTAAATTTATTCATTAATAATACTTTAACCGATAACAATAAAAATTAATCTGAATTAAGAAAACAACCTTAAAAATACTATTTTTGGGCAAAACCCTTTTTGAGTGAAAAAACGAATAGCCATCTTTGCATCAGGTTCTGGCTCTAATGCCCAAAAACTGATGGAGCATTTCAAGCGGAGTAATGAGATAGAAATTTCTTTGGTGCTAACCAATAACGCCGAAGCCTATGTATTACAAAGAGCAGATAATTTTGAAATCCCTACCCACATTTTTGACAAAAATGAGTTTTATAAAACCGACGAGGTAATAGAACTGCTAAAGAATCTGGAAATTGACTTCATTGTTCTTGCAGGTTTCCTTTGGCTAATCCCTAAAAGCTTAATCCACGCCTACCCTGGTCGCATTGTTAACATACACCCTGCTATTTTACCCAAATTTGGTGGCAAAGGCATGTATGGCGATCATGTACACAATGCTGTAATTGCTGCCGGCGAACCCGAAGGTGGTATCACCATTCATTATGTTAACGAAAATTATGATGAAGGCGAATACATTTACCAGGCCCGTTATAAAATTGATAAAAACGATAGCCTGGAAATGGTTAAATTTAAAGGTCAGCAACTGGAACACCAGCACTATCCGCGCATAGTTGAAAGCATTGTAAAGAAGATTAGCAAATAACAATTAACCAGTACAAGTTATATTTTACAATTAGCCCGACTATAACCGGGCTAATTTTTAGCTACACACTAATATATAGCGTATCGTTCATTAAGGTATATGACGCATAAAGAGAATCGCAATCGTGTATCTTCCAGCTCCAAATTCAATTCCAAACGTTAAAACAGGTTTGCGCACCCTCCCCTGGAATCTCCAAAACAGTAGCGGGTTTAACCATTTATAACTAGCCAATTAGCATCGTTTGACAGCTCAAAATATCCTTTTTATTTTTTAAATTCAAAGGATGATTTTTTACCAATAAAACATAATAAAAAAACAATCCTGTTTTACTACCTTTGCGGCTCAAAATTTACAGTAAAATGAGTCAGCCAATTAAGATTAAAAACGCTTTAATTTCAGTATATTATAAAGATGGTTTAGAACCATTGGTAAAATTGTTAGCCGCACAGGGAGTACAGTTATTTTCTACCGGCGGTACAGAACAATTTATCAAAGATCTGAACCTTCCGGTTACGGCAGTTGAGGATTTAACGGGTTATCCTTCTATTTTAGGCGGACGTGTTAAAACTTTACACCCAAAAGTATTCGGTGGTATTTTAAACCGCAGGGCTTTAACTGGCGACCAGGAACAGATTGCTGAATATGAGATTCCGGAAATTGATCTGGTAATTGTTGATTTATACCCATTTGAAGAAACCGTAAAAGCAGGTGGAACGCCAGAAGAGATTATCGAGAAAATTGATATCGGTGGTATTTCATTAATCCGTGCAGCGGCTAAAAACTTTAACGATGTAGTAATCATTGCATCTAAAAACGACTACCCTACTTTACAAGCTCAACTGGAAGCTCAAAATGGAGAGACTACTTTAGCACAACGTAAATCGTTTGCTAAAACGGCGTTCCATACTTCTTCTCACTACGATACTGCAATTTTTAATTACTTTAACCAGGAAGAGCCGCTTGATGTTTTTAAACAAAGCGTTACCGAAGCTAAAACCCTGCGTTATGGCGAAAACCCTCACCAGGGTGCTGTATTTTATGGCAATTTAGATGCCATGTTTACGAAACTAAACGGTAAAGAACTTTCTTACAACAATTTGGTTGATGTGGATGCTGCCGTTGCTTTAATTGATGAATTCGAAGATCCTACTTTTGCGATCTTGAAACATACCAACGCTTGCGGTATTGCTTCGCGTCCAACTGTAAAACAAGCATGGATTGACGCATTGGCTTGCGATCCTGTTTCTGCTTTCGGTGGTGTTTTAATTACCAATGTAGAGGTTGATTTGGCTACAGCTGAAGAAATTAACAACTTGTTTTTTGAAGTATTAATTGCGCCCTCTTACCAGCCCGAGGCTGTTGAGTTGTTCAGCAAAAAGAAAAACCGTGTAATTTTACAGCGCAACGAAGTTGAGTTGAGCAAAAAACAATTTAAAACCTTATTAAACGGTGTAATTGAACAGGATAAAGATTTAATTATCGAAGGTCCGGAGCAAATGACAACCGTTACCGATAAAGCGCCAACTGCGCAAGAATTAAAAGATTTATTTTTCGCCAATAAAATTGTAAAGCACACTAAATCGAACACCATTGTTCTGGTTAAAGATGATGTGCTGATTGCAAGTGGTGTTGGCCAGACTTCACGCGTGGATGCATTAAGACAAGCTATTGAAAAAGCTGCTTCATTCGGTTTCAGCGTTAAAGGTTCGGCAATGGCCTCTGATGCCTTCTTCCCTTTCCCTGATTGTGTTGAAATTGCTGCCGATGCCGGAATTACTGCTGTTTTACAACCAGGTGGATCGATTAAAGATGCTGATTCTGTTGCAAAGGCAAACGAAAAAGGTATTGCTATGGTTACCACAGGCGTAAGACACTTTAAACACTAATTCTAAGATAAAAGCAGAAAGACTAAAACCAAAAGCCCAATTGCAACAGCTTTAGCCTTTCTGCTTTCGCCTTTTAACTTTTTTTTCAAAATTTAATTGCCTAAAAAACAATTTAATGGTTAAAGAAAATAGAAGTTAAAACAATAAAAAAGCTATTTTTACATTAGGAATAGTATACATTTATTAAAATTAAAGAAACATACCTCATACATGGGATTATTTAACTGGTTTACGCAAGAAGTTGCCATTGATTTGGGCACTGCGAATACCCTTATTATACATAACGACAAAGTAGTTGTAGATGAACCATCTATCGTAGCTTTTGATCGTACAACAAATAAAGTTATTGCTATTGGTCGCCAGGCCATGCAAATGGAGGGAAAAACCCACGATAATATTAAAACCGTTCGCCCGCTAAAAGATGGTGTGATTGCCGATTTCAACGCTGCTGAAGCGATGATTAAAGGTATGATCCGCATGCTTAACGGCGGTAAAGGCTGGATGTTCCCATCTTTACGTATGGTAATCTGTATCCCATCGGGTATTACAGAGGTAGAAAAACGTGCGGTACGCGACTCGGCCGAGATTGCAGGTGCTAAAGAAGTTTATTTAATACACGAGCCTATGGCTGCTGCTGTAGGTATTGGTATCGATGTGGAAGAACCAATGGGTAACATGATTATCGATATCGGTGGTGGTACTACCGAAATTGCGGTAATTGCTTTATCTGGTATCGTTTGCGATCAGTCTATCCGCGTTGCGGGAGATAATTTCGACTCTGACATTGTAAATTACATCCGTCGCCAGCATAACATCATGATTGGTGACCGTACTGCTGAAAAAATTAAAATTGAAGTAGGTGCTGCTTTACCTGAGTTGCAGGATGCCCCTGCCGACTTTGCCGTACAAGGCCGTGATTTAATGACAGGAGTACCTAAACAGATTACGGTTTCTTACACCGAAATTGCACACTGTCTGGATAAATCGATCTCTAAAATTGAAGAAGCGATTTTAAAAGCATTAGAGATTACCCCACCAGAACTTTCTGCCGATATTTACCAAACCGGTATTTATTTAACAGGCGGTGGTGCTTTATTAAGAGGATTAGACAAACGTGTGGCAGCTAAAACGAAATTACCTGTTCACGTAGCCGAGGATCCACTACGTGCAGTAGTTCGCGGAACTGGCATCGCCTTAAAAAATATTGGCGGATATAAATTCTTAATGCAATAACATTCAGTTTGGAGTTTAGGGTTGTGAGTTTGGAGTTTTCCATTCATGCGCCAAATTTTTAACTCTCAACTCCAAACTTTTAACTCCCTACTCAAATGCGTAACCTTTGGATTTTCATCAGCAGATACAACGCATTTTTCCTGTTTATTATCTTTTTTACGATAGGCATTTACCTAACGGTGAAAAACAATGCCTACCAACGTAGTGTAACCCTAAATTCATCAAACGAAGTAGTGGGTACCGCATACGAAAGGCTGAATGTTTTTAAAAGGTACTTAAACCTCGGGATGGTAAACGATAGTCTTGCCGCCGAAAATGCCAAACTTAAAACCCGGTTGTTAGCTTTAACCACAGTTGATAGCGCTAAAGATGTTAAAGTTGTTGATACGGTAACTAAGCAACAATACACTTATCTGGCTGCCAAAGTGGTAAAAAATTCTATCACGCTTCGTAACAACGTGATGACCATTAATAAAGGTACAGTTGACGGAATTAAAAGTGGAATGGCTGTAATTGCGCCACAAAGAGGAGTTGTAGGTTTTATACGTGACGTTTCGGCGCACCTGGCTACCATACAATCGCTATTGCATAAAGACACCAGAATTAGTGTTACCTTGAAAAAGAATCATGCGCTGGGTTCTTTGGTATGGGGAGATGGGAATTTCGATATCAGAAAAGCATTTGTAAAAGAGGTACCCAACCACATTAAAATGTATGTGGGCGATAGCGTTGTAACTTCCGGTTACGGCTCATTTCCGGCAGGAATTTTAGTCGGACGTATCAGCAAACCTAATGTAGCCACAAACGATAATTTCTTATCGGGAGAATTAAATTTATTTACAGATTTTAGCACATTGCAATATGTATATGTGGTTAAAGATAAACTTGCTGAAGAGCAAAAAGCATTAGAAAGCCTAGTTAAGCCCAATGAATAGTAGAATCATAATTGTAAATGTGATCAGGTGGTTTTTACTGCTTTTTGTGCAGATCTTTCTGCTCAAGAATATGGGCTTTTATGATCTGTCGACCCCCTTTATCTACGTATTATTTTTACTGCTCCTGCCTTTTGGTATCCCAAACATTTTATTGTACGGATTAGCCTTTGTAACGGGTTTAACACTCGATGCATTTTACGATACCATGGGTGTGCATGCAACCGCTTGTGTAGTGCTGGCATTTGTCAGAATTTCTTTTATATCGATAAGTTTAAACCGCGACGCAATTGACGACCCCGAACCATCGTTAAGTTACATGGGTTTCCAATGGTTTTCACTTTATGCTTTTCTTTGCGTTATTACACACCATTTGGTGTTGTTCTTCTTAGAAACATTCAGGTTAACCGAAATTGGTTATACCTTAATGAGATGCGGCTTAAGTTGTATCTTTACACTGCTTATTATTTTATTGGTAGAGTTTATATTCTATAGAAGAACGCCACGCTAATGGATCAATTATTTAACCGAAAATACATCGTTCAGGGACTATTTATTGTTATTGCCCTCATTTTACTGGGCAAACTTTTCTATATCCAGATTATTAGCGACAAAGCCTTTATTTCAGCTGAAAGTAACGTATTAAAAAAGAAATTCAAGTTCCCTGCACGTGGTGCTATTTTAGACCGTAACATGAAGGTTATTGTACAAAACGAGCCTGTTTACGATTTAATGGTTATCCCGAACGAAGTAAAGGAATTTGATACGGTTACCTTAGCTGCAGCACTCGAAATTTCAGTAGCAGACGCACGCAAATTTATGCGTAAGGCTAAAGCCAAATCCAACTATCAGGCCACACCTTTTGTGAAACAGATTTCGGTTCAGAGCTATGCCCGTTTGCAGGAAATCATGTACCGTTTTCCGGGTTTTTCAACTCAGGACCGTACCATACGCCACTACCCCGATAGTGTTGGCGGTCAGCTTTTTGGATATGTAAAGGAGGTTGATAGTGCCGATATTGCTAAATCAGAAGGTTTTTACAAACCAGGCGATTATAAAGGAAAAAGCGGTCTGGAAAAATCATACGAAGAAGTTTTAAGAGGAGAAAAGGGTGTTGTAAATACAATTTACGATGTGCACAATACACCCCAAGGCAGTTATGCTGACGGAAAGTACGATATTAATGCAGTTTCGGGTGAGCGGCTTATTTCGGGCATTGATATGAGAATCCAGAAACTGGGAGAAGAATTAATGGCCAATAAAGTTGGCGCCATTGTAGCTATTGAGCCTGCTACGGGAGAGATTCTTTCGCTGGTAAGTAGTCCGGGCTACGATCCAAATTTGTTGGTTGGCAGGAACCAGGGAAATAATTATATGGAGTTTATTGTAGGTAACCCTTATCGTCCATCTCTTGTAAGGCCAATAATGGGTTATTATCCTCCAGGTTCTTCCTTTAAACCTGTTGATGCTTTAATCGGATTACAGGACGGTGTAATTGATCCCAATACCACTTTCTTTTGTCCGCACTATTATCAGGCCGGTAACAGAAGAATTAAATGTGAGCACTTTGACGGTCCTATTTCGCTTAGAAGGGGGATTGCCCGCTCTTGCAACACCTATTTTTGCTATGTTTTTCAAAAGCTGATTACCAAGAATGGCATGAAAAACCAGAGGCAAACTTATCAGGAATGGCGCGATAAGGTGGCTAAATTTGGCTTCGGTTCAAAACTGGATATCGACATGCCTTACGAAAGAAAAGGTTATTTCTACACTTCAGAACATTACGATAAACTATACGGTAAAAGGTGGGGTTACACCAACGTAATTTCTCAGGCCATTGGGCAAGGTGAAATTACCGCTACACCATTGCAAATGGCAAATGCGATGGCCATTATTGCTAACCGTGGTTATTACATTAAGCCACACCTGATTAAAGGTATTGGCGATAAAAACCTTGTTAGAAAAGAATATGTAGTTAAGAATTATGTTGGGGTAGATGCCAAACATTTTGAACCCGTAATTGATGGCATGCAGGATGCGGTAAACAGCAGCTGGGGTACGGCTATATTATCGCGAATTCCGGATGTAGTCCTTTGCGGAAAAACCGGAACAGTACAAAACCCGCATGGTAAAAACCACTCTGTTTTTATTGGTTTTGCGCCGAGGGATAATCCAAAAATCGCGATTGCAGTAATTGTAGAAAATGCAGGATACGGTAGTACTTATGCAGCACCTATAGCCAGCTACATGATTGAAAAATATCTTAAAGGCACGGTAAGTGGAGGAAGGGCAGCTCAGATTGAATGGATGAAAAACCAAAATCTGTTACCTGTTTTAAAGGATAAAACAAAAGAAACCAAACTTACAAAGGCCGATAGCCTTTTAATCAAAAAAGCAGATTCGACCAAAAGAATAAAAGATAGCTTGAGGATTAATTCGGCGACGATTAAACAAAGCGTTGCCACCAAACCCAAAGAAATTAAAACTGTAACCATCGATAAACCTGTAACCAATAAATAAAATGCAGCAGCAACAGGGAAACCGTTTTTTCTTTAATGTAGATTGGATTACTGTTTTAATCTACATCGCTTTATGCGCTATTGGTTTTACAAACATTTTCGCTTCAGTTCCTCCCGAGCAAACAGAAGTGTTTAGTTTTACTACCCTCTACGGCAAGCAGCTTATTTACATTATTACCGGTCTTATTTTAGGGCTTTCTATTTTATTATTCGACGGGAGATTGTTCAACGTCTTCTCCCCTTTTATATACGGCGGCACCTTACTTTTATTAATGGCGGTGCTGTTAATTGGAAACAAAGTTGCCGGAAATCAGGCCTGGATTGCGATTGGTTCTTTTAAGCTCCAACCTGCCGAATTTGCCAAATTCGGAACAGCATTATTGCTGGCCAGGTACGTAGGCGCATTTAATCCAAAGTTCAGGGATGTCAAATCTATTGCCATTGCAGGCTTAATTGTTGGCGCCCCCTTGTTATTGATTATGCTCCAGCCCGATACTGGTTCGGCATTGGTTTTCCTGGCCTTTATGTTTCCGCTATACCGCGAAGGCTTATCGGGTTATTTCCTGCTAATTTTTTTGGGCATGATTGTGTTGTTCGTAGCCGATTTCCTGGTACCAACCTACGTTCTAATCATCATTATTACGGCTATTGCAGGTCTTTTTATTTACAATAACAGAAGAAAACAAAAAATTATCTTCTCTACAGTTTTAGTAACCATTTTTGCAATTGGTTATTTATTCCTGATTAAAGTTGCTTACGAAAAAGTATTAGCACCGCACCAACGCAGTCGTATTGAGCTGATGCTTGGTCTTAAAACAGATAATAAAGGCGCAGGCTACAATGTAATTCAATCGCAGATTGCCATTGGCTCAGGGCAGGCAACAGGTCGCGGCTTTTTACAGGGAACACAAACCAAATATGGCTATGTACCCGAGCAAAGTACCGATTTTATTTTTTCGACTATTGGCGAAGAATGGGGCTTTATGGGCTGCTCGGTTGTGATTGGATTGTATATCTTTTTACTACTCAGATTGGTTAACCTGGCAGAAAGGCAAAGATCTACCTTTTCGCGCGTTTATGGCTACAGTGTGGCCTGCATCCTCTTTTTCCACGTATTTATTAATATCGGGATGACGATTGGAATTATTCCGGTTATTGGGATTCCCTTACCTTTGATTAGTTATGGCGGTTCTTCACTTTGGAGTTTTACCATCCTGCTGTTTATCTTCTTAAAGCTCGATTCGAACAGGATGGGGTTTATTTAAGGATCAGAAGGCATTGCAAATGCCGGGCTCATGCATCCGCGTTACAAACGCGGACGATCATAAACTTATCGCTATACGCCCTATTTACTAAACCTTCTGTTCAGCAATTCGTAGAACTGATCAACAGTGGCTTGCTTAGTGGCCCAGTTGTTTTTTGCGGCATAATTATTCTGTAAGAAACCATCCGCAGCTTCAAAGCTGTTCATTTTGTTTACAATATCAATCGCTTCAGAGTAGGCCAGGTTATAACCGTTGAAAAGGTCTTTAATAAAAAGCAACTTTTCGTTTAAGCTAATAGCTTGTTTCAAATCGGCAATAGGTGCTTTTAGCGGCTCATCAGCTTTACCATTTGTTTTCGCAAGCAAATCATTTAAGCTCTGTGCAGGCTTAGGTACTACTGGCTGTGGAACAGGCTTTACCGGAACTGCTTCTGGTGTAAATAGTGGCTTTTCATACTCAACCGGTGGTGAAATAATGGGTTCATCCAGTTCTACTTCTTTAAGTGCTTCAATGGGTTGGAAAGCCGCTACAACAGGTTCTTCCTTAGGTACAGCGACCACTTCTTCCTTTTCCTCACTTATCTCTTCCTGGTCAATCAGAAAAGGTTCGGGGCCAATTTCATCATCCTCGGCAGGCAAAATAGCTTCTTCTGCGGGTAAGGTTCTTTCCTTTTCGTGTATTCTTTTCTTTTGTGCCAAAATTTCGGCCTCTTCTTTACTTAACGGGCGGTCGAAAATTTCTTCGGCTGGTTTTACTTCATAGTCAAACTGTGCATTTTCATCGTGCGTACCCAGTACAAATTCAAAAGTATGGTCGTCCTGATCTGGTTTAAAAAAATCATTTTTTAGAACCGAAGCTGCCTTTTCTGTTTCAATAGCTTCTTCATCAATAATTTCACGGGCAGGTTTAATATCTACGCGAGCCTCTTCTTCCTCCGCCGTTACCACTTCTTCGAGCTCCTGCGGATCGAAACATTCATCGTCTTCTACATAACTTTTAGTTACCTCGGGCAGGATAATGGTGTTTTGCTCCTCTAAACGTGGATGATTGCCTGGTTCAGGTGTTTTTTCTTCAACAATGGTATTTAGTTTTTTAACGATATTAACGTGATCGGAAAGGAAATGCGCGTTGGCCAGAAAAAGTTCCAGCTCCAAATCATTCAGCTGCTGAGGGTTTTGAGCCAAAAACTGGTATTGCTCATTTAATTCTGCTAAAATGCTGCCTATCTTTTTGAAAATATCTTGTTGGTTCATCATAAAGTTAAAACGAATTTCTGATCGATTTATGTTGGTAACTATGTGTTCAAAAATAACACATAATTCTCATATTTGTTCGGTTTAAAAATTATAGCACAGACATAGGAGCATAAAAAATCGGGCATGTTATTTAGCGAACAAAATTTTAGAAGAAGGGGCGAATTTTCCGGAAGCATAGAGGTGGTATGTGGCTCCATGTTTTCAGGCAAAACGGAAGAACTGATCCGCAGATTGAAAAGGGCCCAGATTGCTAAATTAAATGTCGAAATTTTTAAACCTCGTACCGATACCCGCTACCACGAAACTGCAGTGGTTTCGCATGATTTAAACTCGATTAACTCTACACCGGTTGATAGTGCTTCCGCCATTTTATTGCTGGGTACCAATACGCAAGTGGTAGGTATAGATGAAGCGCAGTTTTTTGATGATGAACTGCCTGATGTATGCAATAAACTGGCCCTGAAAGGCATTCGCGTTATTGTTGCAGGCCTTGATATGGATTTTACCGGCAAACCTTTTGGCCCCATGCCGGCCTTAATGGCTATTGCCGAACATGTAACCAAAGTTAATGCCGTTTGTGTTTGCTGTGGCAACCCCGCCTTATATAGCTACCGTACCGCGGCCGACGAAGCCACTGTGCTGCTAGGCGAAAAAGAAAGCTACGAGCCACGTTGCAGGGCTTGTTACAATCTTGGTAAGGGCTAATTCTATTGCTCGCAAATCTGTATCTTTAATCAGAATTTTATTTCTGATATGGACAGGCTATTTCAACTTGAAGCATTTAGAACAGGTATTGCCCCATTTGTAACGTTTAACGAAACAGAATGGGAGATATTTACACAGTACCTTAGTTTTTCTACCTTAAGGAAAAAAGAACATTTTGCCGTTGAAGGTAAAGTGTGCGATTACATGGCCTTTATTACCCGTGGAGCCGTACGCTATTACCACATTAAAGACGGACAGGAAATTACCGGATACTTTAGCTTTGAAAACGAGCTGATGAGCGCTTACAAAAGTTTTGTTAAACGTACATCTAGCACCAATTACATTCAGGCACTTGAAGAAACCGAATTGGTGCTAATCTCCTACAATAACCTTCAGCAAATGTTAAACCACCCTTTGCTCGCCTTAAAAATGGAACGTTTTGGCCGTTTAATAGCTGAATATTACATCTGCTGCTACGAAGATCGGGTAACGGCTTTTATAACACAAAGCCCCGAAGAACGCTATACTGCGCTTGAGAAAACAGCCCGGGATATTTTTCAGCGGGTTCCGCAGCATTTCATTGCCAATTTTCTGGGCATTACGCCTGTTTCACTTTCCCGCATCCGCAAAAGAACC
This sequence comes from Sphingobacteriaceae bacterium, assembly GCA_965284455.1. Classification (GTDB taxonomy): domain Bacteria; phylum Bacteroidota; class Bacteroidia; order Sphingobacteriales; family Sphingobacteriaceae; genus Pedobacter. The sequence continues at coordinate 92,017 of OZ260086.1, read as the reverse complement.
CTACTACAACAATAACACTGATTTCAGTTTTCTTCAATCCTTATCTTTTGTTAACGTTTTTAGCGCTTAAGCTCAGCTAACTTTGAGTAAATCAAAAAAAGAAAAGTTATGCACACCATATTAGGCGCCGGCGGGCCAACAGCAAACGCATTAACGAGAGAACTGTTTGCCAATAACGAAAAGGTTAGATTGGTAAGCCGAAAACCTGTAGCCAGCAACAATCCCAATGTAAGCTGGCTCAAAGCCGATTTATTGAACGAAAAAGAAGTACTTGCAGCAGCAGAAGGTTCAACCATAATTTATTTATGCGCCGGTTTGGTTTACGATGTCCAAATATGGCAGGAACAGTGGCCCGTAATTATGCAGAATGTGATTAATGCCTGCAGACATACCGGAGCACGGCTGATATTTTTCGACAATGTTTACATGTACGGACTGGTAAAAGGTCCTATGACGGAGAATACCCCTTACCAACCTTGCAGCCTGAAAGGCGAAGTAAGGGCAAAAATAGCGCAGCAATTAATGGATGAAAGTAAAGCAGGCCATATTAATGCAACCATTGCGCGCGCTGCCGATTTTTATGGCACCGACTCTATGAACAGTTTTTTCGACATAATGGTACTGGATAAATTTGCCAAAAAGACCAGCGCCCAGTGGATAGGAAAGCCCAACACCTTACACAGTTTCACCTACATTGAAGATGCCGGTAAAGCTTTGTTTTTGTTAGGACAAACCTCTGAATCGGGTAACCAAATCTGGCATTTACCAACAGCAGCACCTTTAAAAGGAAAGGCCTTTATCGAAATGGCTGCTCAGATTTACGAAACAAAACCCAGTTATTCGACCATTAATAAACTGATGCTCCGTTTGGTTGGCTTATTTAAAAAGGTTGTAGCAGGCACTGTAGAAATGTATTACCAGTACGATCACGATTATCATTTCGATTCTACGAAATTTGAAAAAGCATTTAACTTTAAGCCTACCAGTTATCATGATGGAATTTTAGCACTCTCCAAAACCCTGTACAAGAAACAGAATTGACAAATAAATTACTAGTAGAATACTATCTTTAGGCACTATGATTTCAGATTCTAAAGTGCATCAAGAAGCAATAAAAAAGGTTTCGGTTTTAGGTTGTGGCTGGTTTGGCTTTGCATTTGCCAAAGCACTGATAGCTAAAGGTTATCTTGTTAACGGATCAACCACCACCGAAACTAAGCTTGCTGCACTGGCAGATGCACAAATTACGCCTTACCTGGTTAATTTTACTGCAGAAAAAATTGAAGCAGATCCTGCTTTTTTTGAATGTGATGCTTTGTTTATCTGCATCCCACCAAAAAGAAACTCGGCTGAGCTGCACGATTACCCTGCAAAAATTAAGTTGATTTTAGCGGCTGCCAAAGGCAAGGCAAACCAAATTGTACTAATCAGTTCGACCAGTGTTTTTGCCGACGAAAACCAGTTTGTAAATGAAGAAACACCAACTTGTCCGGATACCGATTCGGGTAAGGTTGTGGTAGCTGCCGAGGAAATTTTAAAAACAGAAAACCCTGATGCTACCATTATCCGTTTTGCAGGTTTAATTGGTCCCGACCGTAATCCGGGAAGATTCTTTGCCGGGAAAACCGATATTCCGAATGGTTTGGCACCGGTAAATTTAATCCACCAAACAGATGCCGTTGGTATTGCTATAGCCCTGATAGAAAAACAGGCTTTTGGCCGGATTTATCACGCCTGTTCACCTTCACATCCAGCTAAAATGGATTTCTATGTTGAAGCAGCCAAATCATCGGGTTTAGCTGTTCCTGCGTTTATTGCAGAAAAGAAAAACTGGAAGATTGTGGAAAGTTTGAATGTGCCGAAGTATTTGGGTTACGATTTCGAGGTGGGTATCTAATTCAGATCATGTACCAGAGTTGTCAACTTTCCGGCAAAGTTGCTATTCAAGTTGACAACGCTTACTCCAGCAATCCCAACAGCTCTTTTTTGGTTAGATTCTTGAAAAAACTTCCTTCCGTTTGGATCAGGTTTTTAACCAGATCTTTTTTAGTAGCCTGCAGTTTCATAATTTTTTCTTCAATGGTATCAGGGCAGATTAACCGCACAGCCATTACATTTTTATGCTGACCGATCCGGTAGGCGCGGTCTATAGCCTGGTTTTCTACTGCCGGATTCCACCACGGATCGACCAGATAAACATAATCCGCTTCGGTTAAATTCAATCCTGTACCTCCTGCTTTTAAGCTGATCAGGAAAACCGGAATATCCGAATCCTGCTGAAATGAAGTAACCACTTCCTCTCTGTTACGCGTTTGACCTGTTAAATATGCATAACCAATTCCACGATTTTCGAGTTGTTTCTTAATCAAATCGAGCATGGTTACAAACTGAGAGAAAACCAATATTTTATGTTTACCGGCTTTGCTTTCTATCTGCTCCATCAATACCTCAATTTTGGAAGAAGCCTGCAAATAAGATTTTCCACCGGCCAGTAGAGCTGCCGAATTACAAATTTGCCTTAGGGTAGTAATGCTTTTTAGCACATGCATAGAGCTTTTAGGCAAATCGTCTTCCTGTTTACCTAAAATAAAATCCTGAATCTCTTTTTTGTTGGCTTCGTACACTTCGCGTTGCTCCTCTCCCATTTCACAGTACAAGATAATTTCTGTTTTATCGGGAAGTTCTTTAGCTACCTGTTCTTTCGTTCTGCGTAAAATAAAAGGCCTAACCTTTCTTTGAAGCTCATCTGCCCTTCTGCTATCCTTAAACTGATCTATCGGGGTAGAATATAAATCAGCAAACTGCTGCTTGCTGCCAAACAGGCCGGGGCAAGCGAAAGATAACTGCCCGTACAGATCGAAAGTATTATTCTCAATAGGGGTACCGGTTAGGGCTACCTTATTGCGCGATTGTAACATCCTAACCGCCTTGTAACGTTGCGAATCGGGGTTTTTAATCAACTGAGACTCATCTAAAAAGATGTAATTGAAACGGTAATCCTTCAAAAAGCGAACATCCGAAAGCAGGGTACCATAAGAGGTTAAAATGATTTCGTACTGATCAAAATCATCTGTGGTTTTGCTCCGTTCGCCAGCATAAATGGTTTTAACCTGTATTGATGGTGCAAACTTTTCTACTTCTGCTTTCCAGTTAAAAATCAGCGATGCCGGAACCACAACCAGATTGACATTGTGTTTCACTTTTTCGCGCTGCGATAATATGAAGGCTAAAATCTGTATGGTTTTGCCCAGTCCCATATCATCGGCCAGGCACGAACCAAAATTAAAATCATCTAAAAAGTTAAGCCAGTTTAAGCCATCTTTCTGGTAGTGGCGCAAGGTTGCCTGCAAAGTTGCCGGCACTTCTACTTCCTCAATCGAATTGGCCCCTTCAAATTTCTGCTTATAAAGCTTCAACTCATTTTTAACTTCGCCATCCAGCAATGCATCCTCATACAGTTCGTTAATAGTAGCGAATTTAATTTTCGGCGTCAGGATAGCTTCTTCGGTAATCTCGCCCGCATTAAAATAAGCTGCAAATTTTTCTACCCACTCTTGTGGTAAAATACCTTCAGTACCATCATCCAGCTTTATAAACCTGCTTTTATTGCGGATAGATTTGTTCAAATGCTTTAAGGGAACAATGTGTTTAGCAAATTTTACTTCTACCTTGGTTTCAAACCAGTCTAATCCGCTTATTACTTCAATGTTTATTTCGGGCTTAAACTCGCTTAGCTTGTTATTTTTCAATTGATTAAAGCCCAAAATCTGAATATCCTTGTTCCGCCAGATTTCAAAAGCATCTAAAAACCAGGCTTCTTCTAAAAAACGTTTGCGATGCAGGTAAAAGGAATCATATTTATTTTGATCAAGCAGAAAATCGTTTTCTATTTGTTCGTAAAAATAGGGATGCGACCTAATGATATTTGAAATGAATTGCAGCTCAGCTTTTTCATCGCGGTCAAGCTTAAAAACATTACCCAATTTATCCTGTGCCTGTATTTGTTTTTTCGATAAAACAGGAATTTCTAAATTTCCGTAACGCATTACAGGCGTAAGCAGGATAAAATCTTCGGACTCGGACAGGTAAATTAGCTGCTCGTTTTCCAGATCGAAACCCTTTTCTTCAATCTGGCTTTTGCTGGCAGGTTTCAGATACGAATAATCGACATGAATACTCCCTTCCAGCTGGATCAGAATGGTTTTCTGAAATTCGGGATATTTACTTTTGTGTAAGATTAAGCGGTTGCTCTGCTTTTTGAAAAATCCGATTACCCTTAAAAAATCGAGTCGGCTGATGAGATAAAGCTGATTTTTAAGCTTTACAAAATACTGGTGCACCAATTGCAGGTTATCGAGTTCGTACGATTTCCCGTCGATGATTAAACGACCGGTAATTTCGTAATAATCTTCGCGCTGGTTTACCGAAAGCCTCAAATCGACACTTAGTGGCTGAACATCAACAGCCAAAATGGAAGATGGTTGAATAACAGAAGATTGATTGGGATCCTGCAGGTAAACCGGAATTTGAGCGGGATTTTTAACAATTGCTTTTAATGCTTCAATTTCTACCTCGCTTTGATCGGTATTGTAATGTTGCTGAAAAGTGCTGATTCCGCTGAAAAATTTCAGCAGGTCGGCATCTTCTGTTTTAAAAATTAAATCGGCCGGATTAATACCTTTCAGGGGATTTTTAACCTTACCTGCTTTGGTAATGGCCGCCTCAAAAAGTTCGACAGTTAAATGATTGTAATAGCGATGCTGCCCCAGCACCAGGATCATTTTACTTAAATCTCCTTTAACAGAAGCTGTAGGCTGTGATTTTGATTTGGGTAGCAGGATTTCAGCTAAGTTTTGCTGCGCCTCTTTGTTAAAGGGCTGCAGCGCATCCATTCTGGGCTTAATTTCAACCTCGCCATTGTGGTATTGCAGGTTAAAAAGCAAATCGGGATTTTTCTCCTTTTCCAGTCCATAATCGGTAGCTATTTTAATTAGCTTTTCCCTGCGCAGGTTAACATCGAAGAAGATACGCAGCTCTTGGCGTTGCAGAATATTGTATAAAACCTGTGCCTGGTGTGTACACAGTTTATTTTTGGCTGTAGCACAGCGGCACGAGAGCTTAACCGAATCCTCCTGCTGCTGAACCATCACTACGGGAAAAGGCTCTGCGGCTTCTGCGTGGCTAAACGCTGCAAAATCGATTTCGATCTGTTCGGGATACAACTGATAAAAACCTTTAACATCGGTACGTACCAGTCCGCCCAAATGTTTGAGGATAACAATTTCGCTAAGCGCTTTCAGGTTAAAATCCCTTAAAATATAATCGTAAGGGTTTTCTTCTGATCGCAGCTGTGTTGTTATCCGTTCACTCATTTAAAATTAAAAGGCTAAGCGATAAAAGTAATGATTATTCGGTTCGGGGTAAAGTTCGTTTAAGGGTTTTTATGCACAATTGAATATCGTCATTTCGAGCGTAGTGCAACGAAGTCGAGAACCACGAGTGCTCAGCGAAGCTAAATCTATTAAAGATCACTCCCCGCCCGCAGCGGGCAGGCATTTCGCTACGCTTCAGTCGAGATGACGGATCAACTACAATTACAGCGATTTCCTCAAATTCAAATAAAAAGGCACCTCTACCCGTTCGGTTTTACCACTGAGTACAAATTCGGCTGCCTGGGCACCTAACTCGCTAAAATCAGTCGAAATGGTGGTTATTCCATCCAAAATAATTCTTTTTAAAGGTGTTTCGTTGTAAGAAATTACACCTACATCTTTACCTATTTTTAGCTTTTGTGCAATCAAACGTTCAATCAACATCACCAGGTCGTCTTCCATCAGATTGATATATACCTCACCCGGATTAATCTCTTCATCTTTGATATTGTGGATCACTTTATGATCGAATGCATACTGCTGGCAAAAACGGTAGAAACCGGTTAGTATTTCATGTGGGAAATAGCTGTTGCGGGGGAAGATGATTTTTAAGGTGCGGTAATTCGAAAGGCGATCTAAAGCCTGCTCTAATGCAGCATAAATATCCTGTGCAAAATTCTCGTAGGCTGCTGCGTAATTGCCGGTTACACCAGGCAAAAGTTTATCGAGGATAACCAGTTTCTCCTTGGGTATGGTATTGATAATTTCGTGTGCATTTTCGCCACCCTCTAAAAAATGTGGAATGATTACGAAGTGAGAATAATCATCGCGCTTGGCTACGATCATTTTTTTAAACAGCGCGTAATCGTTGTTGTAGATGTAAAAATCAATTGCGGCACGCTCGCCAATGGTTTTGGTAAAGGAATCGTAAATGATCTTTTTATGTGTACTGAGCTTATTGAACAGCAGACAGATTTTTAGCTTTCGCGAGAAATCGGTATTGATGATAAAATAACCCTTCCCCGGAACCGAATCGACTACCCCCAGTTTACGCAAATTGCGGTAACCCTTTTCGGCGGTATCGCGCGACATTTCCAAACTAAAACTCAGCTCATTAATAGAGGGCAACAAACTATTTTTAAGCAGCTTACCACTTTCTATTGCCGCTAAAATGGCATTGGTTAGCTGTTTGTATTTGGGGGTCGACGAGTATTCATCAACATTCAGATAGGGTATTAGATCTTCTGGTTTCAAAATGGTTAGGGGGATTAGGATTCCCAATATAAGGAAATTCCTAAAAATCTAATGTACGTTGTATGGCCGAATAGTATTTTAACTGAATCATATCCGTTGGTGCCGGATTTTCGTTCCAGGCATCGTTAATGGCCAAAGCAGTACCTATAGCCGTAGCCTGCGAAACCGAAGAGGCATACACTTCAATATCGGGAATAGCGGTAGCCAGTAAATGCATATAAATGGCATTTTTGCCAAAGCCCCCATCCACAAAAATCCGTTTCACACCCGAATTGAGAATCAACTTTAACGAGTACAACTGCTGTTTCACCAGATCAAAAATGAGCTGATGGTAGGCTTCTTCTGCTGTTTGGAAAATATTCAGATCGCGATCAGGAAATGCCGAGTTTGCGGAAAAGCCTGTCTGTGCGTCTTTATTCTCGGGGATTTTATTGGCCAGTTTTAAAATCATAGCCGGATTAAACTTCAGGTGCTTAAACAGGTAAGCAGCCCTGTCGAAATGTTCGGCGATGCGCTTAAGCTGTACCTCATGCTCGTAACCTGCAAAAATGCGCGAAGCTTTAACGGCCTTACCTTTAAAGTGCATGTAACAAAGGCAATCTTGCTTCAGCTCGTCGGCAGTTAAAGGGTCCTGGTTAAAAGGGTTTAAACTGATACACCAGGTACCGGTAGAAATGAGTACAAAAGGGGTATTAAAATTAGCCAGATAAGGAATCAATGCGGCAGAACTATCATGCAGACCTACGCCAACTTTGATGCTGTTGCCTTCGAAATCGGCTATCAAACTCGAATCGGCCGGAGTAAAAGTCCCGAACTTATCGTCAATCTTTTCAGTTGATACCCAATTGTGGTACTGGTTTTTACTAAAATCCCACAGCTGGGTATGACAGCCAATGCTGGTAATATCGGCCACAGCTTTGCCTGTAATTAAATAACTGAGGTATTGAGGCAGGTGCAGCGCCCATTTCACTTTGCCAAATATTTCTGGCTTTTCATGCTTTAAGCGATACAGCTGCATGCCCGAATTTAAGCTACCCAAAACCGGTGAAGCGGTTTCTAACGAAATCTTATCCTCACCGCCATAAGTGGCATAAAAGCTTTTTTTAAGTGCTTCGGGATATGCTTTTAAATAATTGTAAAGTGGTGTTAAGGGCTCACCATTTTCATCGAGGTACACAAAACTTGCACCGTAGGTAGAAAAATTAATGGCCTTAACTTCAAACTCTTTTAACTGCAAAACCTGATGGAGGGAATCGTAAACAGATGAACGCAGGCTTTCCAGGTTTTCGCAGACTTCGCCATCTTCATCAACGGTTTCAACAAAACGGGCCGAACGCTCGTAAACGATCTGATAATTTTCATCAATCAGAAACAGTTTCTTATTCGTTTTCCCAACATCAAATATGGCAATTACAGGTTTTGGCATTTCTATTCTCCTCTTTACAAACCTGTAGCTACAGTTTTTCCACGGTGATTAACTAAATTATTTCTTACAGCTAAATCGCGGTATAAACCGATAGGTGATAATGCCGCACCTGCCCTTAAGCGGGCTTCGGCAACAATTGCCCTTAAATCGCTACGGAAAGTATGTTGCAAAATTTCCTGCGCTTTGGCTACATCATTGTTATCCTGAGCAGCGTTTAACGCTTTTCTGTCAACCAAAAGTGCCTGTGCATAGGCAATCATAATGGCCTCAACCGATTGCAGCAAATCTTCTAAAGGATCTTTTACATTGTGCGAAGCATCGATCATCCAGCCCAGATCTTTAGCGTGGTTCATGCCTTTTGCATCCATTCCTTCAACCAGCTCATTAAAAATGAGGAACAACTGGTAAGGTTTAATGCTTCCGGCTGTTAAATCGTCGTCGCCATATTTGGAATCGTTGAAGTGGAAACCACCTAATTTTCCTTCCATTAGCAACAGGGCAACAATTTGCTCGATATTGGCATTTGGCAGGTGGTGACCTAAATCAACCAAAGTATAAGCCTTTTTACCCAGCTTACTTGCGTAAAGCAATGACTGACCCCAATCGCCAACAGTTGTTGAATAAAAATTAGGCTCAAAAGCTTTGTACTCCACAAACATTTTCCAGTCATCGGGCAGTGCCGAATAAATTTCATGCAAACTTTCTAAAGTATTTTCGAAAGCCTTGCGGAAATTAAGCTGGCCTGGGAAACAAGATCCATCGGCAAGCCAAACGGTTAAAGCATCAGATCCTAATGCAATACCATGCTTAATTACTTCTATATTGTGCTCAATCGCCTGTTTGCGAATGTCTTTATTTACATTTTGTAATGAACCGAATTTATAACTGTGTGCCGAACCTGCCTGATCCTGAAAGGTGTTGGAGTTCATGGCATCGAATTTAAGGCCATAACCTGCAGCCAGCTTTTTTAATTCTCCGGCATTTTGAGGAATATCCCACGGAATGTGAAGCGAAATAGCCCCGCTTGCGCCGTTTAAGGCATGCAACAAACCTACATCTTCAATTTTTTCTTCAATGGTGCGTGGCTCTCCGCCAGTAATGGCAAAGCGGCCAAAACGGGTTCCGCCTGTGCCCAATGCCCAGCTTGGAATAGCAATCTGAAAATCGACCAGTTTCTGGATTACGCTTTCCAGATCAACGTGTGCCCAGTCTTCTTTTAAGAAAGCAAGCTTACGCTGATGTGGGGTTAACAAAGAGTCGTTGTGTTTTTCTATTTGGTTCTGCTCGATATTCATGAGAATATTTGGTTTTTGTTAGGTTAATTATTGTGGCGATACAATCGCCTTCTCGCTCATCCCCGTTACAAACGAGGACGATTATAAAAAAATTAAAGTCATTTTCGGTCTGTGCTAGGCACAGACCGATGAACAACTTACTAAAACTGAATTTAAAAATATCGTTTCGGTTGGTGGGGACTCCAACCGATAGATCAAGTACAAATTTGATCTGTGTTCACCCATTTTATCAGTGGTTACATTTTATTATCTTACAAATGCCATGGCCACACCGCCATCTACGTTGAGCACATTGCCAGTTGATTTTTGCAACAAGCCACCTACAAAGGCAAAGCAAGCATTGGCGATATCATCTGGTAATATAATCTGGTTTAACAAAGTACGTTTTGCATAATAAGCTGGCAACTCAGCTACGGTAATGCCATAAGCTTTCGCGCGACCTTCAGCCCATCCACCAGCCCAGATATTGCTATCGCTGATTACGGCATCGGGGTTAACCACATTTACGCGGATGTTATCGGCACCTAATTCGGCAGCATTTAATCTGCTTAAGTGTAGCTGGGCTGCTTTTGCACTACCATAACCTGCATTATTCGGTCCGCTTACTAAAGCATTCTTACTTACAATATTAATGATATCGCCACCGATATTTTGCTTTTGCATCGTATTTGTTGCAGCCTGGGTAATAAAAAACTGTCCCTTTACCAAAACATCATATAAAAGGTCCCAATCTTTTTCGGTATGATCGGCAATGGTTTTAGAAATAGACAAACCTGCGTTGTTTACAATAATATCTACCCCACCAAAAGCCAGTGCGGCAGCATCGAAAGCATTTTTAATGTCTTCTTCGCTGGTTACATTTAAAATAGCAGTGCTGTAAGAATCTTTGCCAAATTGTGCAGCAAATTCTTTACCTGCATCTTCTAAACGTTCGGCATTCATATCGTTTAAAATGACTACGCCACCTTCTGCTACAAACTTTTTAGCAATAGCTTTTCCAATTCCACCGGCGCTGCCTGTAATCAGGGCAATTTTACCGGTAAGTGGTTTAGGCTTAGGCATGCGTTGTAATTTTGCTTCTTCCAGCAACCAGTATTCGATGTTAAAAGCTTCCTGATGTGGTAATGAAGTATATTCAGAAACAGCTTCTGCCCCTTTCATTACGTTAATGGCATTGATGTAAAATTCTGCCGCCACCCTTGCTGTTTGTTTATCTTTCGAGAAAGTAAACATACCAATACCAGGGTATAAAATTACTACCGGGTTGGTATCGCGGATGGCCGGACTGTTTGGATGTTTACAGGTTTCATAATAATCGGTATACATGGCTCTGTAAGCTTCGAAAGCAGGCGCTAAAGTCTCTTTCAATGCTTTAACATCCGATAAATCGGCATCGCTGGCTAAATCTAAAACCAGCGGACTGATTTTGGTACGTAAAAAGTGATCGGGACAGCTGGTTCCCATTGGTGCTAAACGGCCAAGGTCGTTCGAATTGATAAACTCCAGTACACGTGCATCATCGGTAAAATGACCAATCATGTGTTGTTTTGAAGAGCACAAGCCACGCAAAACCGGCGCTAAAGAAGCTGCTTGTTTTTTACGATTAGCAGCTTCAGCACTCTCTATTTTCTGTCCGCCAAAAACAGGACCTTTTTTTCCGTAGTTCTGACTAAGATAGTCTGAACAGATTTCGATCACCTCTAAAGTGTTCAAATAACTTTCATAAGCGGTATCGCCCCAGGTAAATAAGCCGTGCGAACCTAACATAATACCACGGATGCCTGGGTTTTCATCTAAACACTGCTTTAACTGTAAGCCCAGCTCAAAGCCTGGTTTTTTCCACTCGACCCAACCAATGGTACCGTTAAACAGCTCCTGGGTAATGCGTTTACCATCTTTTGCTGCTGCAATGGCAATGGCTGCATCAGGGTGCAGGTGATCGATATGCTTAAAGGGTAGAAAACCGTGCAGCGGGGTATCAATTGACGGTGCCTTTGAACTTAAATCGAAAATGCAGTGGTTAAACAGTTCAACCATTTCATCTTCATAAGCTACGCCGCGGTAAATGTTTTTCAGGCTGCGCAAACGGTCTACATATAAAGCGGCCAAACCACTTTTCTTTAAAGTACCTAAATCGCCACCCGAACCTTTTACCCACATTACTTCTGTTTCCAGTCCTGTTAAAGGATCTTTTTCCAACAATTTACAAGAAGTGTTACCGCCTCCATAATTGGTGAGGCGTAAATCAGCACCCAATAAATTTGAGCGGTAGATTAACAAAGCAACTTCATCACCAGCCAGTTTTGCGGCTTCCTCTTCATCCCACAGATAGCTTACATGTTTATAACTTTTCGTATCGATTGACATTATAATATTCTATTTAAATTTTTCTATTGATTAACCTTTTATTGAGTTGCCATAGCCCACAATGAGTACCGAAATAATGATGGTTAAAATCCCCACCAAAACCGTTACCAGTGTTTTACGCGATACACCCTTCCATTCTTTTAACACCAGTCCCCAAACATTTGCAATTAAGATGATGAAGGCCATATGCAGAATCCACGAGCTTGCACCATTACCCATTTTACTTTCGCCCATTCCGTAAAAGAAGAACTGCAGGAACCAGGTGGTACCTGCCAGGGCCGAGAAAATATAATTTTTTAACAGTGGGGTTGTTTTATTGGTATAATCGCCAAATGATTTGTTTCTGGCATTAAGTACCATACACCAGATAAAGTTGGTGGTAAGTCCGCCCCAAAGTACAATTACGTACGTAACGTTGTTTTGATAAAGAAAATTACCGGTTTCGGCAGGATTGGCAGCTTTCCAGATGGCATTGGCCGCAACGGCCATAGGTTTACCGGCTTCGATACCAAAATTAAAACAAGCGCTTAATACCCCTGATACGATGCCTACAAATAAACCCAGACCGAATTTATATTCTGTTTTTACCTCCATCCCATGCGGATCGGTAATATCGGTTTTCATTTCTTTTTCCTTCATCATACCAGCCCTGCCACAGATCACGATGCCCAGTACACATACCAGCAGCCCCAGTAAAACCATGCGGCCCCAATCGGTTTGCAGAAACATGGTAAAAGTATCTTTACCTGCCTCGGGGAAAAAATCGAAGTAGATTGAGGGTAAAATTGAGCCCAAAACCATGCAAAGACCTAAAATAATGCTGCTACCCAACGATACACCAAGGTAACGAACACCTAAACCGTAGGTAAGTCCGCCAATGCCCCAAAGCACGCCGAAAAAATAAGTCAGCCATAAAATACTACCGTTGGTACTGCTAATAATGGCGGTAAAATTCGGGATGGTTAAATAAGCAGCAAGCGGTGGAACAATAAGCCAGGAGAATATCCCGCCAACGATCCAATAGCTTTCCCAGGCCCAGCCTTTAACCTTTTTATATGGTATGTAAAAACTTCCGGAGGCGAAACCACCGAAGAAATGAAAAATAACGCCTAAAATTGCCTGCATGCTCTTAAATTAATATTTGGTTGCCCTAAAATATAATTTACACCAATTTTAACTGTTATGCACTGTTATGGATGGCTGTATTTATGAAGAAAATTTAAGAAATGACCATTTCGAATGTAAGCCAGCATACTGTAGGTAAATGTTAACAGGTTTTTCGCAAGCTCAGAAATCTTAAGATAATCAGACTTGAATAGACCTTAGATGCACTAAGGTGTCTAAGGTGGTACAATCATAGCTGACTATACTAAAAAAGAAGAAATTAGATTAGATAGCCGTTATTTCAGGCAATCCCAGACATTATTACTTTGAAACCTGCCCACCATAGGTGACGCCAAATCATTGTAAAAAAAGAAATTTAGCTCAGTATTTGAATCCGCTGTGTAATATCCTCAATTACATAAACCGACTTAAGGATTTTGTAATGCCCTACATCTTCGAATGATCGAGCTACAATTGCAGGGTTTTTAGCCAAAAACTCCTGCAAAAAAGAATAGGGTGAAATATGGTCTTCCGGATCGAAAGCCAGAAAATGATTGGTATCGTTTTCTAACTGGTATAAACTGGTCAGGTTAAAGTAACTGACCGGAACCGGAAACTCCTGCTCGAAATTGGCAAAGAAAATTGCCTGGTCCTTAAGTTTAATGTTAACAGAATCGAGACTTTGCTCAAAATTCTCTTTGAGTCTGATTAATGGTGCAATGCTAACCAGCAGTTCTGGTTGTATGCCCAGCTCCTGGAGGGCAATTACATTGGCCATTCCGCCCAGCGAGTGACCAATGAGTATATCAGGCTGTGCATAATTGAGCGCTATCGATTTAACCGAATCGGCATAGAGCATCAGGTTCGAAAATTCAGAAACAGAACTTCCGTTCCCGGGCGCATCAAAAGCGATTATTTCAAGATCGTCGTTTTTTACAAGCTCAACAATAAGTTCATAAAAATCCAAGGCCTTCGACGCCCAGCCATGGGTAAGCAATACCTTCCGCTTGCCTCTACCCCAGCTAAAACAATTGATCCTGATTTCGGAACTGGTAAAATAGGTATCGAAAACCGGAAGGCTAAACTGTTTGGATTCGGCGATAAGCTGTTCCTGATGCAGGCGCAGTGGCATTTTAGGCGAATAAAAAATAAACTCGCGCATTAGAGCGGCATCGGGACTAACCGGCTGCTGCTTCAAATCACCAATTAACTGCTTTAGCCTTTTCAAGTATTAATAAATTAAATGCGATTTTAAATCTGCAGGCGAATAATTGATCGATTTCAAAGTCTTGTCGTCCGATTTACGGAATACCAGAAACAGTCCATCGATTTCTTTGTAGTAAGATTCGGTTCCATCCTTATCTAAATAGAACTGAATGGTATTTTCAGCCTCTTCTACTGTTTTGCAAGCCTTGCTCATGTTAGAGCGGTGCACCTCATCAAATAAAGTTTTAAATTTTCCGCCTAAGCCAAATTCGTGTATAGCGCCGGCCAAAACATATTGCAAATCGCATAATGCATCAGCAACTTCTACCAGATCATCGTTTTCTACCGCTTCCTGTAATTCTTTCAGTTCCTCGGCCAAAAGCGAAATACGCAGATTAGCCCTTTGTTTAGATGGAATAACCGGGTTTTCGAGAATAGGGTGTTTAAAGGTAGTGTGGAATTCGGCAACCTGGTTTAGCGAATTGGTTTCTTGCATGCTCATGTTCAATTAATCTTTATGCAGCAAACTTAAAAAAAACGGGAGAAATATTCGGGAGATTTTATGCACACCTGGCAGGTTAACCGGTTAATTTTGGTTAATCGGTTAGTTGTTGAAACTGGTTAACTGTAAGCTAATCCAAACAATTAACCAGTTAACCGATTTATACAGTTAACCAACCCATCAGTGTTTCTTCCCTTCCCGTACCACCTTAAAAAACTCTTCCTTATAGGTTTCGCCAACCGGGATGGCTTCATCGTTAATAAAAACAGTATTGCCATCAATCATTTTAATTTTCTCGATAGAGATGATGTAAGATTTATGAATCCGGTAAAAAGGTGGTTTGGGCAACTGCGTTTCAAGTTCGCGCAGGGCCTGATAAGTGATGATCCGCTGAGTGGCAGTGTACACCGAAACATAGTTTTTAAGCCCTTCTATGTACAAAATATCGTCGTAGTTTACCTTAATAAACTTGTTTTTGGTATCGCCCTTGATGAAAATAAAGTCGTTGCCTGGTGCCTGCTGTTGAATAAGTTCGGGCTGCATTACAGGTACATGAGCCAGGATTTGCTGTGCCTTTTGCCCTGCTTTGTAAAACCTTTCATAAGAGATCGGCTTTAACAGGTAATCGACCACATCAAGTTCAAAGCCTTCCAACGCATATTCCGGATAAGCGGTAGTTAAAATTACCTTGCATTTACCTCCACATATTTTCAAAAACTGTATGCCGGTCAATTCCGGCATCTGGATATCCAGAAACACGAGATCAACTTTTCCTTCCTGCACCAGATTCAGGGCCTCAAAAGCGTTGGTAGTGGTACCTACTAATTCGAGAAATGGTGTTTTATTGATAAAGGCCGCAATAATATCGGAGGCATAAGATTCATCATCAACAGCGAGGCAACGGATCATAGTTAAGATTTTGAAGGTAATTCAGGTTTAAAGGTAAAGCTATAAATTTAAAATCAACGTGCTTTTATAGGTATTGCCGTTGTTGGAAATCAACAGTTCGTGCTTATCCGGATAAATCAGATCCAGTCTGCGGTGTACGTTTACCATCCCCACACCACTGCTGTGGTCTTTTTGTGCATGACTAATCTTATTGCTCACTTCAAAGCTCAGGCGTTTTTGCTGCACTTTAAGTTTAATACGTACCGGCTGTCCTTCATCGTTTACGACACCATGCTTAAATGCATTTTCGACAAAAGGAATCAATATCAGCGAAGCAATTTTCTCATCGCTGATCCCTTCGGTGGTAAAGGTTACATAAAAACTGGGTTCGAAACGCATTTTAAATAGTTCTACATAACTCTCCAGGTAGCCCACTTCTTTATCTAAGCTCACTTTTCCATCCGGACTATCGTTTAAGGTATAACGCATCAGGTCTGACAAACGTAAAACCGCATTGGCCAGTTTATCCGATACTGGAATGGCCAGCGAATACACGTAATTTAAGGTGTTGTATAAAAAATGTGGATTAATCTGCGATTTTAGGAAGGAAAGCTCGGCTTTAACCACTTCTTCTTTAAGTTTTCTATTGATCTGTTCCGACTTGAAACTCTGCTCGATACCGTACACTGCAGCCGGCGTCACAATGAATCCAATACTCCAATAAATATTATCAGATATGTAGGCCCAGGCAGTTACCCCATCATCATAGTTATGAAAACCAAGCCATTTTAAATAGAGCACTTCTTCTATAAAATATCTGAGTGCAATAAATACCCCCATTGTAAAAAAAATACCACCAATTAAATGGGGTATTTTACTTTTTTTCAAAAATCTTGGATATACCCATAAGTAGCAGATGTAGAACTCTATTAATTGTATAAAATTCATAGAGATACTAAAAGCAGCCTTAGAAAAAGTTGTCCCATCAATTAGATAACCACCATAAAAATAACCTAAAACAAGTCCCCAGCAAAGTATATGTATTGCAACCGTTTTTAATGTTTTCATGCCCTAAAGCTATACAAAGCATTTTTAACTCCCCATTTTCTTATGCCAAACCTGTAAATAATTATCCCAAACCCTGCTTTTTGAGTACGAAAAGGATTTACAGCACTTAAAACGGTTGGGATAATATTTTGAGGGGTTGGGATGATATAATTTTCAGACTCCTGCAACCGCTGCATCTTTGGATCATCAATTAAAAAACAAACTACAATGAATCGTTTATTTAAAGCTGCTCTGCTTATATCACTTATTTCAGGCATTCAAAATGCCCAGGCGCAAACCATTAAGGTATCGGGAGCAATCACCGATAAAAGCAATAAGGCGTTAGATTATGCCTCAGTTGCCCTGATCCACCTGCCCGATTCGGCTTCGGTTGCTTTACAGGCTACCAACCAGCAAGGCGTGTATGAGTTTAATGGTGTTAAAGCTGGCCGGTATTTGATTAAGGCGCTGATGATGGGTTACGATAAAAACCAGTCGGCAAGTTTTGAGGTAAAAGCAGCTGCTGTAAAAGTACCGGTCATTGTATTGACTGACCGCACCCAAAGCTTAAAAGAAGTAAACATTGTATCTAAAATGCCGGTTATCGATCAAAAAGCCGACCGGGTAATTGTGAATGTAGAGCAGATGAATACCGCGGGTGATAATGCTCTTGAGGTCATCAGCCGGTCGCCGGGTGTAAAGCTGGATAAGGACGATAACATTGTGCTAAAGGGTAAAAGCGGCATCAACGTAATGATTGATGGTAAAATGAGCTATATGAGTGGTCAAGAGTTAACCACTTACCTGAAATCGCTGCCAGCTTCGGTGCTGAGTAAAATCGAACTGATTTCAAACCCTCCTGCTTCTTTTGATGCAGCCGGTACCGCCGGGATTATTAACATTAAACTAAAAAGAAACAAAATGCAGGGTTTTAATGGTAACATGAACCTGGGAGGAGGCTATGGCAGGTACGAAAAAATGAGTGCCGGTACCAACCTCAACTACAATATCGGTAAGGTGAGTACCTATCTCCGTTTAAATGCCGGCCATTACAATTCTTACAACCGCTTAACCTTAAACCGTACCATTGGCGAAGAACAGTATAACCAGCTTAATTTCTGGCATCCCGTTACCAATAGCCTCAACTACTCTACCGGGGCCGATTATTTTATGAACGAGAAACATACTTTAGGTATAATGGTAAAGGGTTTTACTGCTCCTGAAGAAACCAAAGTAAACAGCAACTCGATCAATTACAATGCGGCGGGTGCAAAAATGGGTGCTACTTCTATGTTTAATCCGCAATCCAATACAGAGAAAAACCATGCCTTTAACTTCAATTACCGCTATAAAACCGATAGTTTAGGCGGCGAGCTGGGATTTGATGCTGATTACGTGCGTTACGATAACAGCAAAAACGAAACCTTTACCAACACTTATCTTGATGCAAATGACAACGTAATTGGCAATCCCATCGATTTACGCAATATGGGAATGGGCAACGTATCCATTTATTCGGTAAAGGCCGATTATACTTTAAACTTTACCAAAACATTTAAAATGGAAACCGGCTGGAAAAGCAGCTGGGTAAAATCGCAGAGCGATGTGCGTTTCGATTCGTTAAAAACAGCAGGATGGATGAATGATGCCCGCCGGACGAACCAGTTTTTATATCACGAGCATATCAATGCGGCCTACCTTTCATTAGATCAGAGTTTTAAAAACATACAAATCAAGGCAGGTCTTCGGGCCGAACAAACACTGGGCAATGGCAGCTCATCAGGCACCAATACGCTAATCGACAGAAAATACTGGAAGCTTTTCCCAACCGTTTTTGTTTCGTTAAAAATTGATTCGAACAACCTGCTTACCGCAGCTTACCGGAAAAGTATTAACCGCCCATCCTACAGCAGTTTAAATCCATTTACGTTTTACAGCGATCCCTACACCGCTTTACAAGGTAATCCTTTGTTGCAACCGTCTTATGCAAACAGTTTCGAACTGAATTATTCGATCAAAAATTTCAGGGTGTTAACTTTAAGCTATTCGGTTAACAATGGTTCGATGTGGGAAGTGGTATACCAGAACGATGTGACTAAAGAAAGTATTTCAAGACCCGAAAACTTAAACCGTACCACCAATTTTTACATGGCCACTGGTAGTCCGGTTGATATTACCAAATGGTGGAACAACAATACCGAGGTTTCGGCTGGTTTTAACCGTACACAATCGGCAGTGCAGGGAAATGGCTTTAATGCTTTCTCGTGGAACTGGTCGGTAATGATGGATAACACCATTACGCTACCTAAAAACTATAGTTTAACAGCCTATGCCTATTACGATTCGCCATCGGTTTCGGGCCTGTTCCAGAGTTTAGGCAATTACCAGTTAAATATTGGCGCTAAAAAAACATTCTTGCAAAAGAATGCAACCCTTGCTTTAAAGGTTAATGATATTTTTAATACCAGTTCTTTCAGGGCAAACCTGGAATACAACAACATTAAAACTTATTGGAGAAATGAATGGGAAAGCCGCAGGGTGAACCTAAGTTTCACCTATAAGTTCGGCAATATGAAAATAAAAACCGCCCGTAGCAGAAGTACAGGTACCAGCGAAGAAGAAAACAGGGTAGGCAAAAATTAAAGGTCAATGTATAAGGTTAACTGGTTAATTGTAGGGAGTGAATTTCAACGATTAACCCTACTTACAGCACCAGTAGCATCCATACATTGCAGGCAAAGTGGCCCGAATTGCCCAAAGGAGCCGGAAGTTTTACAAAACCTGCCTTTTGGTACATGCCGATAGCTGTGGTAAGCTCGGGAAAAGATTCGAGATACACTTCGTTATAACCAAAATGTTGTGCCGATTCGATACTTTTTTCCATCAGCATCCTGCCAATTCCTTTTCCCCTTGCCGATGCAGCAGTGTATAGTTTGACCAATTCTACACAACCTTCAGGCAAGCCATCTGTTGGATAAATGCCGCAACCTCCTATAATCTCCCCGTCTTCTTCGGCAACCCAGTAAGCTGATCCGGCGCATTCAAATAACGCTGATAGGTGGTCGGTTGTTGGGTCGGTATAAACGGTACCAGGCTTGTCTATTTTAAACTCGCGTAAAATTGTCCTGATCATTTCCGCAGTAGCCTCATTATCTTCTGCTACTATCTTCCTTATTGTAATGGCCATGCTGTTAAATTTCTCATCAAAATAACTCAAAAGCTAGTTAATTGCCAAATCCCTGTAATTAATAATTATGGTTCTTTAAACCGTTAGCTAATGCCATACTAAAATAGTTTTAGTATTTTGGCGTTATGATTAACATGAAAAACACACTAATGATTTGCCTGCTTGTAACCACTGCGTTAGGTTGCGGCATAAACAAACAGGCCCAGCAAATAAAGGCACTGGAAAACTGTACTTATAAAATTACCGGAGTTCAGCAGGTATCGATTGCCGGCACAGATGTAAAGAAATTAATGGATCAGCAAAGTTTTAGTCTGGCCAGCTTACCCGGGGTAGCATTGGGCTTATTGCGCAAAGATATCCCCCTAAAAGCAAACCTTAATTTAGAAATCAGCAATCCTTCAAGCAATCTGGCAGCCATAAACCAGTTCGAATATAAAATACTGGTAAACAATACCGATTTGGCCGAAGGCCTGGTTAACCAAAGTGTAAGCATTGCGCAAGGGCAAACCGTAACGGTGCCTGTACAACTGGTGAGCAATATTTATGGCCTGGTATCCAACGGCAATGTATTTAACGATATTGTAAAAGCCGCGCAAAAAGGCTCATCGGCTAAAGATGAAAAACTAGGCTTATTAACTATTAAAATTAAGCCAACCTTTATGCTGGGTAATACGCCATTTAAATATCCTGGCTACATTACCATCAATAAAGATATCAGCAGTAAAATATTATTGTAGCGTTTAGCTCGCACCAAAAAAAAGCGCGGTTACCATTAAGGTAAACCGCGCTTTTTTTATTAGCTGAATGCTAGCTGTTACATTTTCCTGTGCGGGGTCATGATCATCCCTTTAAAACCGTTCGGGTCTAAACGGGCGTCGACCGATTTGATTTCTTCTGTTGATAAGCTTGAAGAAAGCGGTAAAGTGCTTGTTTTTAAACTTGCCGTTTTTGGTGCAGTAAGCGGAAAAGCACCTGTATTGGCATAGGCCAATGCATAGTATAAATAAGTTTCGGATTCATCTCCCCAATCTTTTTTATAATCTTCATAGGCATCTTTATCCACTGTTAATCCCGAATAATATCCTCCGGTGCCTGCCTGGTTTTTGGTTTCAAACTCCGGAATATACATATCCAGTTTATCAATCCTGATCGGGAAAAAGCCTACTGGTTTACCATAAGTGGTTTTACCAATCAGTTTTACATCCATTACAGGCTTCAAACTATTAATGGTTAACTCGCTTGCCGAAGCTGTAGCCCCGGTTACTATAAAATAAATCCGGCTTAAAGCCAGGTTACCCGATTTTGCAAAGCGCTCTATATTGTCGGCCGAAGTTGACGAATAATTTAAATCGGCATAGGTAGCATACTTTCCATTAACACCACTGGTAAAAGTCTGCAATTTCCCGGCATCATCTAATAAGGGCTGATGGGCCAAAATAGAAGCCTTACGCTGTGCAGTAGTGATGTTTTGTAAATAACTATTGTAATAAGAGGTAAACATGACACTGCCGTTTTGGGCAATTGGCGCTGCCAGATTGATGATTTGCGTAGCGGTTGATACATATCCCCCACCGTTGTAACGTAAATCGACAATAAGTTCGCTTACGCCCTGTGTGGCAAAATTAGCAAAAGCACTGTTTAATCCTGCGGTTGCATTATTGGTAAAACTATTAAAAACAATATAACCAACCTTTTTTGCCCCAACTGTATATACGTGGGTATATAAAATTGGATTAACGGTATAAGAGGTACTGGTTATGACTACACTTTTGGTATTATTGTTTAAATCGGTAAAACTCAGGCTTACACTGGGATTTGTACCTAAAATAGCGTTATACAGAAAGCTTACATTTGAGGTATTGTAAGTAAGATTGGTACGACCATTAACGCTCGTTATCCTGCATCCACGGGTTAGTCCCTGTTGTGCAGCCGGAGAATTGGGATATACATATTTTACCCTTAAATCGTCGGTAGTACTATAGTTTATAGAAAAACCATAATCGTTTGCTGAGCCATTAACATCAGCCTTTAAAGCACCTGTTTTTCCGGAAGTGGCAGCGGTATAATCAAAAAATGAATATTTTGGTTCTGCAGAACTACTCACATACTCATAAGGCTTTCCGGTTGTCGGATCATTAGAGTATTGGGTCAAGGCGTACAGCTCGGCCTCATTTGAACTAAAGCTACGCGGATTAAAAACCTCATAAGTAGGCAATGAGGTATTCCAGTAGTATAATTCTTTGGAATATAAAAAGATCGAATCTTTAGTCAGCTCTTCACGAGATCCGGGTGGGGTTACCGTTGTGGTTGTAGTTGGTGTCTCATCGGGGGTATCGTTGCTTTTTTTGCAGGCAGTAGTTGCCATAAGACCCAAAAGGCCAAAGAGTAACAGCCTGTTAAATTTATTATTTTTCATGGAAGTTGCTAACATGGTGTTGTATATACGTAACGCGTAGTAATAAAGTTGTTTTTATTGGTTTATGGTTAGCCCCGAAAACAGCTTTAAAAAACTCCTTACTGAGAACTGTTAACTGAAAACCCACCAACCAACAACTAAATTTAATTCAAAATATTGTGCAACCAGGCATATGTATCGTTGAATTAAGTAAATCTACCGATTAAATTACTTAATTCTGAGATTATTATAGTGAAAATATGTTAAATATTGATGCTTGTTTTAGTAAACCTCCTGATTGATTGACTACTATAAATTGGGGTAACTAATATGAATCGGCTCAAAAAACAAATAAAGAATTAAGTCCTTCTGCCCCCTTAAATTGTCGCCTTTGCACCGCAAAAAGCTACTAAATACTAAACAACTTTGTAATATAAATTGTTTGTTATGAGCATTGTAAAAGTTAAGGCGTTTATGGATACGCTAGATCACCCTTTAAAAAAGGAAATGGAAAAGGTAATCGAAATTATTACTTCAGCCAGCCCAAAAATAGAAAGCGATATTAAATGGGGTGGCCCAAGTTTTAAGTATAAAGAAGATATGGCTACCTTAAATCCCAAAATAAAAAACTATGTAGTTGTGGTTTTTCATAAGGCCTCCTTACTGAATAATGATTTCGGCTTTTTAGAAGAACAAACCAAGGGAAAAGCTTATGCCAAATTTTACACGATGGCCGATGTAGAGCAGCATGCTGAAGCGCTCGCCAAAGCTGCAAATGCCTGGGTAAACTTAATGGAAAACCAGTAAATTAAAATATAAAACTATGGAAAAGATTGAATTTAAAACCACAATTAACGCCAGTGCCGAAAAAGTTTGGGATGTACTGTTTGGGGTAGAAAGCTATCCAAAGTGGACTTCTGTTTTTGCAGAAGGATCGTCAGTAGAAACCGACTGGAAAAAAGGAAGCAGAGCAGTATTTGGCGATGGTAAAGGCTCTGGAATGGTAGCTATAATAGCCGAGAATATTCCCAATCAATTTATGTCTATCAAACACCTGGGCGAGATAAAAGATGGTAAAGAAGTAATGCATGACTGGGGTGAATCGCTGGAAAACTATACCTTAAAAGAAAAAGACGGGCACACCGAACTTACTATTGATATGAGCATTATCGAAGAATGGAAGGATTATTTTAATGAAACCTGGCCTGCTGCCTTAAAAAAGGTAAAAGGTATGTCAGAAAGTGAATATCATGTAGAAACATAATATACCAATAATGCTTGGCCGTACGAGCTAACGAGAAAAATATTAACCACAGATAAAAAGGATAAACACAGATATTGATCAGTGTTTGTCATCTGACTTCCAACTTCGGACGAATTAAAAAAGCACCTCAAAATCTATTTGAGGTGCTTAACTAAGAATAAAGAACTTACCCTCCTCCTTTTACCCTGTTCTGCTCATCTTCACTTCCGGCCTTACGTTCCCTGGTTGAAAATGAATTTCCAAAGCGATAAGAAAAAGACAACGTAGAACGAAAGAAATTATAACAAAAAAGGGTTAATGAAACTTAGGTTTCCCTAATAACACAAACTCAAATGGAGGCAAAATAACCGTAAATCGAGTAGGAAGATAGGGATTAGTTCCCTATCTGTACTCTCACACCACCGTACGTACCGTTCGGTATACGGCGGTTTGTTAGAATAACTTCCTTTGATGTGTTGTTTTCTAATAATAGTAGTTGGCGAATCCTTCAAGACCAAGTTTTGAAAAGTATGCTTTGTTTAGCATGGTGAGCAAGATTGGGACAATCTACTTTCTATGGATGTAGCCCCTGTATCTACGTAATAGTCTCCTTGCAGTATTGGACTTCTGTTTATTGCAACATCATCCACACTATCCCGCCTTATATACAGTTCCTGTTCGTGGGCTCCCATATTTGCCGCTGACTTCCTTCAGATTCGCAGTCACCCACGACACCTTTGTCTTTAGCTAACACTTCCTACTGCCAAGCGTGTTCGGAATTCTCACCCTATAGTCGATTGCCATGCCTGGCACACAATAAAAAAGCCTCTCATTTCTGAAAGGCTTTTGGAAGTGGTGCCACCTGGATTCGAACCAGGGACACAAGGATTTTCAGTCCTTTGCTCTACCGACTGAGCTATGGCACCCTCCGTTTGGGATTGCAAATGTAGTGTTCTTTTTTACAAATGCAAAAAATAATTTGAGTTTTTCTGCTTAAAAAAACCGTTTATGCAGCAAAAAACACAGATCTTTCTGATAAGCAAGCAGATGCAATAAATTATTTTTTTTATGAAAAATATTATTGGCTTGTGTTTTTCAAACCAAAAAGGCTAAAACCAAAAAAGCCTCTCATTTCTGAAAGGCTTTTGGAAGTGGTGCCACCTGGATTCGAACCAGGGACACAAGGATTTTCAGTCCTTTGCTCTACCGACTGAGCTATGGCACCATCCGTTTGGGATTGCAAATGTAGTGTTCTTTTTTCAAAAGCAAAACTTTTTTTCCATTATTTCACTGGCCAACTGATTATCAACGAATTAATTTTCCGTGCATTAAAAAAAAGGCCTTAATACCTGCTTAGAATCAATACAAACAAACAATTTTATCTATTTTTTTATGCATGCATAGTAATTTATTTAGATTAATATCCTAATTTAGCGTTAACAATCTAATATTGCATGGTAGCACAGATCCTTTTTCTAGTACTTACACTTGCAGCAATTGCGCTGTTTACAGTTAACCTCCGTAAAATTATCCGTAATATCCGGTTGGGGAAAGCGGTTAACCGCAACGATCAGCCTGGAAAGCGCTTGATAACGATGTTGCGTGTGGCTTTTGGTCAGTCTAAAATGGTGGTGCGCCCCATTCCGGCATTCCTCCATTTCTTCGTATACATTGGCTTTGTCATTATCAACATCGAGGTGTTTGAAATCATGATAGATGGAGTTTTCGGCACACACCGCATTTTTAACGGCCTTGGCGGTTTATATAACTTTTTAATTGCCTCGTTCGAGATCCTGGCTTTTACCGTTTGGGTATCCTGTGCAATTTTCCTGATCCGCAGAAACATCTTAAAATTAAAGCGTTTCAGCGGCGTAGAGATGAAAAGCTGGCCAAAATCAGACGCCAATTACATCCTCATTACCGAAATATTGTTAATGACTGCTTTCTTATTGATGAATGCTGCTGATGCAAAATTACAAAGCATAGGCGCTGGCCATTACGTACAGGCGGGAGCATTTCCAGTTAGTCAGTATTTGATAAATTTATTGCCATCTACCCAAAGTGCCCTGGTGATTATTGAACGTAGCTGCTGGTGGTTCCACATTATCGGCATTTTAGCTTTCTTAAACTACTTGCCATATTCGAAGCATTTCCACATCATTTTTGCTTTTCCAAACACCTATTTCTCTAATCTTGAGCCTAAAGGCGAGTTTACCAACATGGCATCAGTAACCAATGAGGTTAAAGCCATGCTCGATCCGTCTTTTGTACCGGCAGAAAGCGAGCCTGGTAAATTTGGGGCAAAAGATGTGACAGATTTGACTTGGGTAAATTTAATGAATGCCTATACTTGCACCGAATGTGGAAGATGTACTTCAGTTTGTCCGGCAAATATTACAGGAAAGCTTTTATCGCCACGTAAAATTATGATGGATACGCGCGACCGGATTACGGAGGTTGGGCAAAACATCGATAAACATGGCGCTGAACATCAGGATGGTAAATCTTTGTTAGATGATTACATTAGCAGAGAAGAGATCTGGGCCTGTACCAGTTGCAACGCTTGTACAGAAGCTTGCCCTGTTAATATCGATCCTTTGCAGATTATTGTAGAGCTGCGCCGTTTTGTTGTAATGGAAGAATCGCAGGCACCAGCAAGTATTAATGCCATGATGGGTAACATTGAAAACAACCAGGCACCCTGGAAATACTCTCCTGCCGACCGTTTTAACTGGGCAGAGGGGAATTAGTTTGGAGTCGGTAGTCTCTCAGATTTTTAAAAAGAAAATATTTTATTAAAATAAGTCTTGATATCTGATATTAAGACACAAAATACCTGATACGATAAATATGGAATTTAAAGTACCTACAATGGCCGAATTAATGGCTGCTGGCGAAGAACCGGAAATACTATTTTGGGTTGGATGCGCCGGAAGCTACGATGAACGTGCACAAAAAATAACCCGCGATATCTGCAAAATCTTACATCATGTAGGCATTAAATACGCTGTTTTAGGCACTGAAGAAAGCTGCACCGGCGATCCTGCAAAACGTGCAGGTAACGAATTTTTATTCCAGATGCAGGCGATGACCAACATTGAGGTTTTGAATGCTTATAACATTAAAAAGATCGTTACCGGTTGCCCGCACTGCTTCAATACCATCAAAAATGAATATCCGGGCCTGGGCGGCACATATGAGGTTATTCACCACACACAACTTATCCAGGATCTAATTAACGAGGGCAAACTGAAAGCAGAAGGTGGCGAAAGCTTTAAAGGGAAAAAAATCACCTACCACGATCCTTGTTACCTGGGTCGTGCTAACGGTATATATGAAGCACCGCGTAAAGCACTCGAAGTTTTGGATGCACAACTGGTAGAAATGAAACGCTGCAAAAGCAATGGCTTATGTTGCGGAGCTGGTGGCGCACAAATGTTTAAAGAACCTGAAAAAGGCAATAAAGATATTAACGTAGAACGGATTGACGAAGCCCTACAAACCAATCCACAGGTGATAGCTGCAGGTTGCCCTTTTTGCATGACTATGTTAAGCGATGGCATTAAGCTAAAAGATAAAGAACAGGAAGTTAAGGTATTGGATATTGCAGAGATTACCGCGAGAGCGAATGGTCTCTAATCCTTAAATTAATCATATAAGTCACAAAGAAAAAATAAGTCTTGGCACACCGCTAAGACTTATTTTTTGAAAGAATATTCTGCAGCACAAACTGATAGTTTGTCATCCTGAGCCTGTCGAAAGATACTTGACTGCAAATTAGGCTTTAACTATTACCCGAACAAACCACCTACTCTACTTTCGTCGCTTCTTTAGCAGGTTGTACCGGTATTTTAACAATCTGATCCAAATTCTCCCTGATCTGATTTAAATCTTCAGCCTCTATATTTTTAAGTGGAATAATAATTTGTGTAGCCATCGAATCTACATCGCCCCCTTTATCTTTATAAGTTTGTACAATTACATCATCACCCCTGGTATATAGATACAGTTTACCCGATGCAGTATTACCGTAATAATCCATATCTTTAAATTTCGATAACTTAAATGCGAAATACTCAGTTTTTCCGTTATTAAAGTATCGTTTGTAACGACAAAAGCCATTGTTAGTAACATTTAGCTCGTAGCGCTTAATCTGGTTACTTTCCTGTGCAACATCGTAATGGTCGGAGAACGTTTTTTGTAGGAAACCAGCGTATTGTTCTAAGGGATCGGGATTGGAAAAAGCATAAAAAAACACACAAAGCGCCGAAATAAACGACATTTTCAAGCAAAGTGTAAACTTTTTCATATGGCTAGCGTTTTAAACACACCAAATTAATTAAAATCATAAATTTGTATATGAGTTTTTCTCCACAATCAAGAGTTTGGATATACCAAAGCGATCGCAAGTTTACTTCAGCTGAAGAAAACCAGATCCTGAATAAATTAGCAGCTTTTACCAACCAATGGAAAGCACATGGCAATGAATTGCTGGCAAAGGCCGAAATTCGTTATGGTTTTTTTATTATCCTTACTGTTGATGAAAGCCAGGCCGGCGTTACCGGATGTTCAATCGATAGCTCGGTTAGGTTAATTAAGGAGATCGAAAACGAATACCATGTTGATCTTTTTAACCGCTTTAACATTGCTTACAGGGTTAATGATGAGGTGAAAGTTCAGGCTAAAGAAGATTTTGAAACACTGGTAAACATTAAACAGGTTACCCCCGAAACCATTGTTTTTAATAACATGGTGCAAACACTGGCCGATTTGGATGCCAAATGGGAAGTTCCGTTTAAAAATAGCTGGCATTCTACCGTTTTTGCGCACTTGCTTTAAAATGTATTCAAAGCTATAGCGGTTAGTCGCGCTTTAATATACCTTTTATAAGCATGAGAAGAATCAGCTCAAATGCTGATCAAAAATTCTTAAAACCTGTAACTCTATTTTTAGTTAATTTTCGTTAGCGGTCAAACAATTAGCAGTCAAAAAGCATTATATTGGTTAAATCAAAATAATGTGTATGAAACGCTGGCTCAAAATTTCTTTAAAGATATTAGCTGTTCTGGTTGTCCTGGTTATTTTAACCTGGCTTACTGGTGCATTTTATATTAGCCGCAACAAGAAAGAAGTACTCAGTTCGATCCTTTCGCAGCTGAATAAAAATTTAAACGGAGAAATTACTGCGACCAGCATGGAGCCTACGCTCCTTAAAAGTTTCCCTGGAGTTTCGGTTTCCCTGAATGGCGTATTGCTTAGAGATAGCTTGTGGGCACAGCACAAACACGACCTTTTAAAAGCCCAGGATATTGATGTATCGCTAAATGTACTTTCGCTTATTGTTGGCAATGTTAACATTAAACAGATTGCCATTAACAATGCCGCGATTTATATCTATACCGATTCTGCAGGCTATAGCAATACCAGTATTTTTAAAAGCAAACCATCTGCCGAGAAAAAAACATCTGCAAAATCATCGGCATTTGAAGTCAAGAAAATTGATTTCAATAATGTAAGCCTGATACTAGATAACAAAAAGCGGCACAAGCTCTTCAATTTTAATATTGATCAGATACAAGGCCGGATGGAATACCCGGATAGCGGCTGGACAGGCAAAATTAAGCTCAAAACACTAGTTAATAGCTTTGCATTTAATACCCGGAAAGGAAGTTTTTTAAAAGACAAAACTTTAGATGGTACACTCTCTGCACATTACAGCAAGGCATTAGATGCTGTAATATTAAATCCGGAGATATTAAATATTGACGGGCATCCCTTTAAAATCGGCGCTAAAATAGAGCTGGATAAATCGGCTTTTGCCATTAGTATTGCTGTCGACGATATTTTGTTTAGAGACGTAGCCCTCCTTCTTGCGCCCAATATTTCTTCGAAATTGCTAAAATTCGGGATCGAAAAACCCATCAACATCCGGGGGAATATCATTGACGATGGATCTGGAAAGTATGGCGACCCGCTGATTAAGGTTGGTATAACCGTGCGGGATAATGTGGTTTCAATCCCTGCAGGTAAATTAACAGCCTGTAATTTTGATGGCTCATTTACCAACCGCGATACGCTTGGCGGCATTATTGGCGATGAAAACTCTTCGATCAAGTTTCATAAACTAACGGCAAAATATTTCAACGCACCGCTTAAGATCGACACTTTTACCGTAAACAATTTATCGAGACCAATCGCTACCGGACTGGTTACCTCTCAGTTTCCCTTATCTAACCTCAACAATTCGCTTGGCACAAATGATTTTGAATTTAAAAACGGAACAGCAGATTTAAAACTGTACTGCCAGGCCGATATCGATAATTTCAAGTTCACTAAACCAGTGGTTTCAGGTAAAATAAAGGTGGCAGATGCGGATATCCTTTACATTCCACGTAATCTGCATCTGGTAAAAAGTGCACTCGATATCGATTTCAACCAAAACAATCTGTCCATTCAGAACGGGCATTTCCAATTGGGTAAGAGCGAGTTGAACGTAAATTGCAACATTGCCAATTTTGCCAACTTGTATTATACCGCACCCGAAAAAATATTGGTCAACCTTAAAATGACCAGTCCGCAGTTATATTTAAAAGAGTTTTTACCGTTTTTGGGGCCCAGATCGACTAAGAAAACAAAATCCAGCGGAAATAAACAAGTTGTTTCTAAAGAGTTGAGTAATGTTTTGGAGCTTTCGCAAATGAATATCCGCCTAACGGTAAATAAGGCCATTTATGAGAAGTTTATGGCTAAAAACCTCGATGCCGACATTTCGCTTCGTGGAGGCGGTATTTTCTTCAATAAAATTAGTGTAGCCCACGCAGGAGGTCAACTCTCGTTAAACGGAAATATCATTCAGCAGACAGCTTCAAACAGCTTTAAAATCAATTCCAAAATCAGCCACGTAAGCGTGAAAGATTTCTTTTACTCTTTCGATAACTTCGGACAAAATACCATTACCAATAAAAACCTAAAAGGTTACCTGTCGTCTTTGGTAAATATCTCCGGCCGCATCTCGCATACCGGCAAAATATTGCCCCGCTCTATCAACGGCAAAGTGGTGTTTAATCTCAATAATGCTGCCCTGGTTAATTTCGAACCGATGGTTAAAGTTGGCAAGTTTGCCTTCGCCAACCGCAATTTATCAAACGTAGAAATTAAAAACCTGGATGGCACTTTAAATATTCATGGCGATAAAGTAGAAATAAGCCCGATGCAGGTAAGCTCGAGTGCCTTAAATTTTAATGTGAAAGGAACTTATGCTTTAGGTTCCGGAACCAATGTAGCCATGGATATTCCGCTTAGAAACCCCAAAGGAGATGAAAACCTAACCAGGCAGGAAAAAGAGAAGCCCGTATGCGTGGTATAGTGCTGCACCTAAAAGCTGTAGACGACGAAAAAGGCGGTATTAAAATCAGGTGGAATAAGGACCACGATTAGTCGTGAGTCATCAGTCTTGAGCCAAGAGTCTTCTTACCTACTAATGAAAATAGACTGCAGACTGAAGACTAAGGACTAAAAACTACTGACTAAAAATCAAGCGGCCCAAGCCTGTTCATATTTCTTAATATCAGATACTGGCGATGCCTGATGTAAGGAGTTGCATTTTTGGGCGTCCAGCGCAAAGGGTTAGGAAAACACGCAGCAATCAAAGCGGCTTGCTTTTTAGTTAGTTTGGTGCACGATTTACCATAGTATTCCTGCGCGGCAGCTTCAGCTCCATATATGCCATCGCCCATTTCGATTACATTGAGATAAACTTCCAAAATGCGTTCTTTACTCCAGAACAATTCAATTAATAGGGTAAAATAAGCTTCAAAGCCTTTTCTGATCCACGAGCGCCCAGGCCACAGGAAAACGTTTTTAGCCGTTTGTTGCGAAATGGTGCTCCCCCCTTTTACTTTTTTACCTTTTGCATTACTGGCAAATGCTTTTTCGATGGCTTTCATATCAAAACCAATATGTTTTAAAAACAACTGGTCCTCGGCTGATACTGCTGCACGTTTCATATTATCCGAAATATCATCGAAATCAACCCATTTCTTTTCCGTTCTAAAAGCTTTCCCATCAGCTTTACGTTCAATATTGCGCAAAACCATCAGCAAGGTAATGGGCGGGTTAATAAAGCGAAGTGCAATTACCCATAGCACAGAAACAAGCAGGAAGTATAAAAACACCTTCGATGCAATGTTAGT
Organism: Sphingobacteriaceae bacterium; assembly: GCA_965284455.1. GTDB lineage: Bacteria > Bacteroidota > Bacteroidia > Sphingobacteriales > Sphingobacteriaceae > Pedobacter. The sequence continues at coordinate 60,539 of OZ260086.1, read as the reverse complement.
AATCTTCTTTAAAAGCGGGTGTTTTGCTTTACTCTTCGTTTTGGTTGTCCGGGTTTTCGCCATAGCGCAAAGGTAATTAAAGCGATGGAAAAGGAAAATGTACGCGGAAAGATTTATTATTCATCTCCTCATTTGTAAATTAAATACTGGAATAAAATTAATTGAACCGATTTTCTGTATTTTGGATTCAAATTTACACAGATGAAGAAACTCGGATACCTTTTTATGCTGGCTCTTTTATGGAGTTGCAGCACCACAAAAAACACCAGCACCGGCAATGGCAAGTGGAGTTCACTTTTCAACGGGAAAGACATTAAAGACTGGAACGTTAAAATTCACCACCATGATTACAATGTAAACTTCGGGAATACTTTCCGCGTTGAAGATGGAATTATCAAAGTACGTTACGATCAGTACGGCGATTTTAATGATCAGTTTGGCCACCTTTATTACAAAACACCTTTTTCATACTATCATTTAAAATTAAAATACCGCATGGTTGGTGAGCTGCAAAAAGGTGCACCCAGTTATACCTTGCGCAATAGTGGTGTGATGTTTCACTCGCAGGATCCAAAAACAATGCCTAAAGAACAGGATTGGCCAATTTCAATTGAAATGCAGTTCTTAGGTGGTTTGAGCGATGGCAGGCCACGCCCTACCGGCAACATGTGTTCACCAGGCACTGAAATTTTTTATAATGGCAAAATGTTCGCTGGTCATTGTTTAGATTCGAGATCAAAAACCTACGATGGCGACCAGTGGGTATCGGCAGAGCTGATTGTATTGGGCGATTCGCTGGTTACCCATATCATTAACGGCGACACCGTGCTTCAGTACAGCAAACCCCAAATTGGTGGAGGTGTAGCCAACCGTTACGATCCTAAAATTAAAATAGACGGTAAAGCGCTTAAATCGGGTTTTATTGCCCTGCAAAGCGAAGGGCAGCCTGTTGATTTTAAAGATATCGAAATCAGGCAGCTACCAGTACCCGCTACAGCAAAATCTAAGTAAACATTTTTGATCGCTATACGTTAAGATAATATGAAAGTTGCACTAATTACAGGAGGAAGTAAAGGAATCGGGTACGGCATTGCCGAGGCCCTTTTAAAAGACGGCTATAAAGTAGCCATTACCAGCAGAACAATTGCTTCCGCTAACCAGGCGGCAGCCAGTTTAGTGGCCCATGGCGATGTACTGGCCATCGAAGCCGATGCTAAAGATTTCAAATCGCAACAGGAAGCTGTAAACCTGATTATCCAGAAATGGGGTCAGCTTGATGTGTTGATTGCCAACGCGGGTGTAGGGCATTTCGCACCCATTGATGAACTGGACATCGATTTATGGAACGACATCATCGACACCAACTTAACCGGTGTTTTTTACAGCATTAAAGCCAGTGTTGAGGAAATCAAAAAAACGCAAGGGCATATTTTCACCATTTCGAGTTTGGCAGGCACCAACTTCTTTGCCGGCGGTTCTGCTTATAACGCTAGTAAATTTGGCTTAACCGGGTTCACACAGGCGGTAATGTTAGATTTAAGAAAATACGGCGTAAAGGTAAGCACCATTATGCCAGGTTCGGTAGCCAGTCATTTTAACGACCACAATCCCGATGCAGAGGCTGATGCGTGGAAAATACAGCCAGAAGATATGGGTAAACTACTGGTCGATTTATTGGCCATGCCCGCCAGAACCTTACCCAGCAAGATAGAAATCAGACCAACAACCCCGAAGGGATAACGAAATAAATGGAAAAGTAAATTGGATGATAAAAAATGAGGCTAACCCGTCCATCATCCATAAAAAAAGGCTTTTGAGAAAACTCAAAAGCCTTTTTTTATGATTCGTTAAAGAATGCTTATTCAGCAACTACTTCGAAAGGAACCTGAACTTTAACTTCTTTGTGTAAGTTTAAGTTAGCAACATATTCGCCAACAAATTTAGGTTCAGTTTCGAAAGTAATACGACGACGGTCTACATCAAAGCCTTGAGCTTTTAATGCTTCAGCAATCTGGATGGTGTTAACCGCTCCGAAGATTTTTCCGCTTTCGCCAGCTTTAGCGCCGATTGAAAGTTTAACAGCAGTTAAACGCTCAGCAACACCTTCAGCATCTTTCTTAATTTTATCTTGTTTAAAAGCAGCTTGCTTTAAGTTTTCTGCCAATACTTTTTTAGCAGAAGAAGTAGCTAATGCAGCAAATCCTTGAGGGATTAAATAGTTACGGCCAAAACCTGGCTTTACTGTAACTACATCATCTTTCTCACCAAGGCCTTTAATATCTTGTTTTAAAATAATTTCCATATCTCTAGCCTCCTATTTTAATTGATCAGCAACGAAAGGTAACAAACCGATGTGACGGGCACGTTTTACAGCCTGAGCCACTTTACGTTGGAATTTTAACGAAGTACCAGTTAAACGGCGTGGTAATAATTTACCTTGATCGTTAATGAATTTCAACAAGAAGTTTGCATCCTTGTAATCGATATATTTAATTCCGTTTTTCTTGAAACGGCAATATTTTTTACGGTTATCCTCTACTTTAGGGGCAGTTACGTATTGAATTTGTTCTCTTGCCATTACGCTGCAACCTCCTTAGTTTTTTTGTTAAAAGCACCACTACGCTTTTTCTCATTGTAAGCAATAGCGTGTTTGTCTAAACGGATAGTTAAGAAACGTAACACACGCTCATCGCGTTTTAATTGAAGCTCTAATTTTGCGATCAAATCACCTGAAGCTTTGTATTCAGTTAAGTTGAAGAAACCATTTGACTTTTTGTCAATTGGATACGCTAATTTTCTCAAACCCCAATTATCCTCCTGGATAATTTCGGCACCGTTATCAGTAAGAATCGCTTTAAATTTGGCTAATGCCTCTTTCGCAGCTTCTTCAGATAACAACGGGGTTAGAACGATAACAGTTTCGTACTGATTCATTGTTATTAATTATGTTTTTAATTTTTTAATCCCGAGGTATATTACGGGGATGCAAAAGTAACAATATATTTCTTAAAATCAAACGATTAATCAGAATTTATGAGGTAACGGATGAATGTGACCCGATAGCAGCGCGAAAAATCATCTTATTTTAAGAAGTAATACTTAAAGAAACTATTGAAGACGAGTAAACGACACCTTTCAGACCTTCGCCAAATGCTATTAAATCTAAAGATGCAGGCTAAATAAAACTGTCATACGTTAATTTGGATAAAGGAATCAAAAAATTATGTCGAATTTTATTTTATGAACAGCTATCGTTTGCGTTTTAACAACAGCAAAAAAACTCCAGCTATACTATTTTGGTTTTTTGCCACCTTGGCCACTGTTACACTAACTGGTGCCACCCTTGTTTTATTGCCAAATTCGCACCCGATTTTCCCAGCTTGGCTATTGCTAATTTACTTACCATTAACATTAATAGCCATTTACAAATTGTTTAAAGCAGCCTCCGAAAGACAGTCGACAGAAACTATTTCTCTAAGCAAAGAAGGCTTTAACAGTGCTAGTTTTGGAACCGTCCTATTTTCGGAAATATATTCCATCCAGGCACCTGTGAGAGAAATAGGACAATTGGGTGGACTACAGCACGACTATTACAAAAAAACGGATGCTGATTCACCTAACCTTGAGTTTTCGATCACCACCAGGGATGGAAGAATATTAAATTTAATATTGAATGAGTGGGGCGGGCTTTACAACTCGCAAGAAGACTTCTCAATTTTCTTCAACTTTCTCACAGCCCTAACCGATCAGCTGTACCAACTTTATCACGCCAAGGAGCCCTATAAGAGTTACTTAAAAATTCTTGATGAAAAAGGGTTCTGGAAAAGGCTGGGCTAAAAAAAAGGAGATTATCTTTCCGACAATCTCCCTGATCAATTAGCTGTTAGTTTTTAGTAAGTTTCGATCGTTTTAACAAAACTCTCATCTTTAAACTTTACTACGAAAGTTAACGATCTTGAATCTGTTTTACTGATATTGAACTTTTTAGTTAACTGTGCTTTATCTTTAAATGATTCTGCGTAAACCTCGTCGTTATATTCGTTGTAAACTTTTACTTCGATAGGGCTTTTATCCAAATTGTTTAAACTAAGCGTAACTAAATCGTCTGTTTTAGTGTAAACCGGCTTAAATACATTTGCAATTTTTGGCTCAGAAACAATTGCCTCACCATTTTCAATTACTACATTATATTTTGCAAGTTTAGTTTCCGACTCAACCTTTAGCACGTATTTTCCATCAGGAAGTGCGTTTAAATCATATACTTTACTTGTTGTTGCAGAAGCATGAATGCTTTCTTCGAACAATACTTCATCATCAGCACCCACCAATGATAAATTTAGATCTTCTGCTTTATCTGCAGAAAAACGGATAAACTTTTCTTTTTCACCTTTTACTTTTAAAGTAAAATCATCATCGTTAGCGTGTACACCCGTAGCAGTAAAAAATAACGCTGCTATTAAACCGATTTTTAAGAACTTTTTCATAACCAAATATTTTTAAAGAGTTAATTACTATATGATGGTACTAAGGTAGATATAGCCCTAACATTTAGACGATTGCATATTGGCCGATATCTATGCTATATTACCCCTATTTCAGTCATATTTTCGTAAAACACATAATTCAGCATATTTTTAGTGTATTTTAGTGAACAAATTTGATCAGTATGAAGCCAAGTTTTGAAGTTGTCGAACCTTCTTTCGGGAGTTCTTTTTATTATTCGAAATACATCGCTAATGAAAACAACATGGCCCACTTGTGGCACTACCATCCCGAAATTGAAATGGTTTTTGTAAACGGTGGTACGGGCAAAAGGCAAATCGGCAGTCATGTGTCTTACTATACCGAAGGTGATTTGATTTTAATTGGCAGCAATTTGCCTCATTGCGGTTTCACCGATACCAATACGGGCAATAAAAATGAAACCGTAATCCAGATGAAGCCCGATTTCCTGGGCACCGTTTTTTAAGCCTTCAGGAAACCAAGGGTATTCAGGAATTATTTGATAAAGCAAAGGGTGGCATTGCATTTGGTAATGAGACCAAGGCCCTTGTGGGAGATAAAATAGAAATGATGGATGACCAGCCTCCTTTTGAGCGGTTGTTATCCTTATTATATGTATTAAAAGTACTCGAAAATGCAAAAGACTATAAAATTTTAAATGCCCGGGGGTTTTCGATGGAAATGCAGGTACAGGATAACGACCGCATTAACATGATCTTCAACTTTGTGAAAGACCATTTTCAGGAACCTATCAGTTTGCACGATATTGCCGAGATGTCGAGCATGACCGTCCCTTCATTTTGCCGGTATTTTAAAAAAATAACCAAAAAAACCTTTACGCATTTCGTAAACGAGTACCGCGTGGTGCATGCTTCTAAGTTATTGGCCGAAAAACCGGTAAGCATTGCCAACATTGCCTACGAAAGCGGCTTCAATAACTTCAGCCACTTTAATAAGTTATTTAAAGAATTTACGGGTAAAAGTGCATCTGAATACAGGCACGAACTGAAAGCTATTATGAAATAAATTCAAAACGCTGTTTAAAGAGGGTATATTGCAATATGAAAAAGCGTCTTCTATTTTTATTGGCTAATTTGATCAGTCTCGCCTCCTTTGCCCAATATGTAGAGATTAATCTGGTAAACTGCAAAATAAGCGACACCGAGCAGAAGAAAATAGAGAAGCTAATTGCCTACGAGCGTATGTTCTGCAACGAAATTTTCGAAACCAGGGAAAACATTACCGCTCCGGTAAAAATAAACCTCTATGGAAAAAGTAGAGATTACCGCGTAGAACAAAAAAAGTATAATGTGCCAGCCAGCAGTGATGGTTTTTATATTGATGCCATTAATGAGGCCTTTGTTTATAAGAACCGTGATTTTATATCGGTTGCTCTGCATGAGGCCAGCCACAGTATTTTTCAGTTTAATTTTAAAAAATCGCCAAGGTGGTTAAACGAAGGACTTGCCGAGTTTTTCGAAACGCTTGATTTTGACAGCGAAGGCAATTTATATGCTTATCCACAGAGCATGCGTATTAAAAGCATAAAAGCAGGCATCGATTTAAAAGACAGCGAGCGGTTAAAAAAGTTTTTCAATATTTATGGTGGTTCATTTTACGGGCATGAGGCTCTAGATAATTACAACACCGCTTATAGTATTATTTATTTTTTTGTTAAAGGTAAAAGAACAGAAATTTTAAAAAAAATTATCAGGCTTACCAACCAGGGTTACGATACCGAAAAAGCCATAGCACAGGTTTTTGGGAGTTTTGCCTCATTTGAAGAAAGCTATAAACTATTTTACAGCTATCAAAAGTAATCCTCCTGGTTTTGCTTCCCGGGTTTTCAAGATTTAAACCCAAATTTATAACTTTTCCACATTCCAGCGCCGCTACATTTCAACTCATAAAAAATTCCTATTTTCGTGCCGATGGAAAATTTTATTGTTTCTGCCCGTAAATACCGCCCGGCCACGTTCGAAACCGTGGTTGGTCAGCAGCATATTACAGGGACCTTAAAAAACGCCATCAAAAACAACCAGCTGGCACAGGCATTTTTATTTTGCGGTCCGCGTGGTGTGGGTAAAACCACCTGTGCGCGTATCCTGGCCAAAACCATTAACTGTACCAACCCTACAGCGGAAATGGAAGCCTGCGGCACTTGCGACAATTGTCTCTCATTCCAGAATGGTCACTCTTTTAACGTACATGAGCTCGATGCGGCATCAAACAACTCGGTTGATGATATCCGTAGCCTAATTGAGCAGGTGCGTATACCGCCACAAGCCGGAAAGTATAAGATTTATATTATTGATGAGGTCCACATGTTATCGCAAAGTGCATTTAATGCCTTTCTGAAAACTTTGGAGGAACCACCTTCGTACGCTATTTTTATTCTGGCTACTACCGAGAAACACAAGATCCTGCCAACCATTTTATCGCGTTGCCAGATTTTCGATTTTAACCGGATCCAGGTAGAAGATATTGCCAGCCACCTCTCAACCATTGCCAATCGCGAAAACATTGCTTTTGAAAGTGATGGTTTGCACATTATTGCGCAAAAGGCTGATGGTGGTTTACGTGATGCCCTTTCAATGTTCGATCAGATTGCCAGTTATGCCAATAAGAACATTACCTATAAAGCGGTAATCGATAACCTTAATATTTTAGATTACGATTACTTTTTTAAACTTACCTCTTTTTTAACCGCTGCCGAGGTTAGCCAAACACTGCTCTTGTTTGATGAAATATTGAACAATGGTTTTGATGGCAATAACTTTATTAACGGTTTAGCCAGCCATTTCCGTAATTTGCTGGTTGGTAAAGATAATGCTACCATTAAACTTCTAGAGGTTAGCGAAAACATCAAACAAAAATACTTAGATCAGTGCAGGCAAACAGAATTATCATTTCTGTTAACAGCTTTAAACCTGGCCAATACCTGCGATTTAAATTATAAAAATTCTAAAAACCAACGTTTACAGGTAGAACTGGCATTGATTAAAATGTGCCATATCCGGTCGGTCGTCAATTTAGCACAACAACCCTTAAGCCCTAGTAACACAGCAACTGACCAAGATCAGGATAAAAAAAAACTAATGTCGTAGCTGAAAAAGCGATACAAGCAGAAAGCATACAGCCGAAAGCTGAAAGTGAAAAGGCTGCTCCGGCAATAGTAAATATCCCTAGGCCTGAAGTTCCAGCTAGTATACCTTTAAATAAACCCAGTGAAGCACCAAGGCCCGCAAGCATGCCTACGGCTACTTCCATCAGCATTAATATCCCAAAACCTAATGCTGCCACCACTTTAATCCCTTCGTTAAACGATTTTGAACGTGTTGCTGAGGGCGACGATGATGGTAAGCCAAAAGCAATAACCGGCGAAGCACGGGAAATGTTTAGCTACGATCGTTTGCTGGAAGTATGGAACAATTACATACAGATTCTCAAAGCCGCCGATAAAATTAACCTGTTCACCATTCTGAATAATTTTGCTCCGGTACTTTTAAAGCCTGAACTGATTGAAATCTCGGTAGAAAGTAAAACCCAGGAACACCTGATCCAGCAGGAATCTGTTGAACTTTTAAATTATTTAAGAAATGAACTGAGAAACTTCGGGATTTTAGTTGTCTATAAACAGGTGGAGCGCAAACTCGAAAACAGGTTGTATGGCAACCGCGAAAAATACGATTATCTGGTTAATAAAAATCCAAAACTCGACGAATTGCGCCGGAGATTCAACCTGGATATCAATCCATAGAACAACAATTTAAATTAAGGCATAAAACAAAAGCAGGACTACACCAAATGTAACCCTGCTTTTCCATTTATATGATTGTTTCGTCAAATCACCATCTTCACGACGGTGTGCTATTGACTATTTTTGGGGCATATCGTTAACCGGATAACCTTCCTCATCTAAATCATCGCGGCTATCTTCAGGAGTACGGCCAAGAATTTTATCTTCCGGACTTAGCTTTACACTTTGTCCTTCATCTACATGCATTCCCAGCTCTTCCAGATCATCATTGGCAATTTCTTCATCGCGTGCATATTCATCACCTACATAAGGATTGGCTTCATCGTAGGTAGAATCATCGTCGCGGGCACCGGCCGCTACTGTTTCATAACCCATTGGGTGATCGTAATCTTCATCTGTACCTTTTACATCAAGCTCATAACTCTGCTTGCTTTCGTTGTATGATAAGTTCTCCCTGTTAATTCCACCATGCTCGGTAGTACTATGCAGTTTATCGCGTGAAGGTTTATTATTTGCCATGTGATGGGTCTCCTATAATTTTAATATGAATATAACAAAATGATAGGAATAAGGTTTGTTAATGCCTTCACAATATTTGAAATTATTTGGACAAAAAGAGGTACTTTATTATAACCCCTTGAAAACAAAAGCGCCCCAATAATAATATCGGGGCGCTTCTTCTTAATATTAATAATGCTTATAGCGACGCTAAAGCAGCATTTAATGTTTCGCTAGGACGCATGGCTTTACTGGCCAGTTCATCATTAGGGTTATAGTAACCGCCAATGTTTTGTGGTTTGCCTTGCGAGCCGATCAACTCTTCGTTGATTTTAGCTTCGTTTTCAGTTAAAGCTTTTGCCAATGGTGCAAATCTGGCTTGCAAATCTGCATCTTTAGTTTGTGCAGCTAAAGCCTCAGCCCAATATAAAGCCAAATAGAAGTGAGAACCACGGTTATCAATGGTACCTAATTTTCTACCAGGTGACTTATCAGTAGCCAGGAATTTAGCATTTGCTTCGTCCAAAGCATCGGCTAGCACTTGTGCTTTTGCATTGTTTTGTGTTTGCGACAAATGCTCTAAAGAAGCCTGAAGGGCTAAAAATTCACCTAACGAATCCCAACGCAGGTAACCTTCTTCAATAAACTGCTCAATGTGTTTAGGGGCAGAACCACCAGCACCGGTTTCGAATAAACCACCACCGTTCATTAATGGCACAATTGAAAGCATTTTAGCTGATGTACCCAGTTCTAAAATCGGGAAAAGATCGGTCAAATAATCACGCAATACGTTACCGGTAACCGAAATGGTATCTTCACCTTTGCGGATACGTTCTAAAGTAAATTTAGTAGCCTCAACCGGTGCTAAAATGCGGATATCCAAACCAGTTGTATCGTAATTTTTTAAATAGGTATTTACTTTAGCAATAATCTCTCTATCATGTGCTCTTTTTTCATCTAACCAGAAAACAGCTGGTGTTTCAGATAAACGGGCCCTGGTAACGGCTAATTTAACCCAGTCCTGAATTGGCGCATCTTTAGTCTGGCACATGCGGAAGATATCGCCTTTTTCTACTTGCTGATCGAAGTATACTTTGCCATCGGCATCGGTTACACGGATAGTTCCGCTTGCCGTAGCCTGAAAAGTTTTATCGTGCGATCCGTATTCCTCTGCTTTTTGTGCCATTAAACCCACATTAGGTACCGAACCCATGGTGGTTACATCAAAAGCACCGTGTGCTTTACAGTCATCAATTGTAGCCGTGTAAACACCTGCATAACAACGATCTGGAATTAATGCAATGGTATCTTGCGATTTACCTTCTTTATTCCACATCTGGCCCGAAGTACGGATCATGGCTGGCATCGATGCATCCACAATTACATCACTTGGCACGTGCAGGTTGGTAATTCCTTTATCAGAGTTTACCATCGCTAAAGCTGGGCCATTTTCAATGGCTTGTGCCAATGCTGCTTCTACTTCCGCTTGTTTAGGATTACCTGCGATTTTCGCATAAACATCGCCTAAACCATTGCGGGTATCAACGTTAAGTTCTTTAAATAAATCGGCATATTTAGCAAAAACATCGGCGAAGTAAACTTCAACAATGGCACCAAAAATAATCGGGTCAGAAACCTTCATCATGGTTGCCTTCAAGTGGGCCGATAATAACACACCAGCAGCTTTAGCCTCAGCGATTTCTTTCGCTACAAAAGCTTTCAATGCCGATAAGCTCAAAGCAGAGCTATCAATCACTTCACCTGCTTTTAACGGCGATAAACCTTTTAATTCGGTAACCGCGCCATCAGCGCCTACAAACTCAATTTTAAACTGGCTGGCAGCTTCGATTGTTACCGATTTTTCTGAACCATAAAAATCGCCTTCAGTCATGCTGGCGACTCTTGTTTTAGAATCGGCCGACCATTTACCCATTGAGTGTGGGTTTTGTTTTGCATAGTTTTTAACTGCTTTAGGTGCTCTGCGATCAGAGTTACCTTCGCGTAAAACCGGGTTAACGGCCGAACCTAAAACTTTTGCATATTTAGCTTTAATTGCTTTTTCTTCTTCGCTCTGTGCATTATCAGGGTAGTTCGGCAAGGCAAAGCCTTGTGCCTGTAACTCGGTAATAGCACCTACTAATTGTGGGATAGAGGCAGAAATATTTGGTAATTTAATAATATTTGCTTCCGGCGTGGTTGCCAATGCACCAAGCTCTGCTAAAGCATCACCAATTTTTTGGTCGTCTTTTAAATACTCAGGAAAGTTCGCCAAAATTCTTCCTGCTAAAGAAATATCTCTGGTTTCTACATCAATACCTGCTGATGCGGTAAAAGCTTGTACGATAGGTAAAAGTGAGTAGGTTGCCAACATTGGCGCCTCATCGGTTTTGGTGTAGATAATTTTTGATGTATTTGACATGTTTATATTGATTTTGCTTATTAAGGTTAAATATCCGACTGGTTTTACAGATTTGTACACCAATCTTTTTAAAATCGCCTAAAGATAAAATAATCAGCTGAATTAAGGAACACCGTATTGTTATTTATGACCATAGGAAGTGAACCCATAATAAAAATATAGTTACATTATTTTTATCTTCGTTTCAACACAACCTAAAATTACATAAGCCGCTTTGAAAACGATTAGATATAAAGTTCATGAGAAATTAGAAAAAATTCTTGCAAGCGATGATTACATTGAAGATGGCGGTATGGTTATCTCATCCTTAGCTTACCAGAACAAAGACCTCGTTGTTACTTTTAGTCTCTATCCGGATTCCAACAGAGAAATAAAGCAGATATGGGAATTAAAGATTATAAATATTGCTGCCGAAAATTTTTCAAGAAACTGGACAACTTATTTTTCTTTTTATTCCGATCACTTTTTACTTTATGAATTAACAGATGCCCATGTGGATCTGTATTATAATGGTAAAGCAAAAAGTCCCGAGAAACTTTTGCTAGACCTCTACAGGTCACATTTAAAAACCTACCCTGAAGACTTTTCGTTTACTTATGGAATAAATCCGGCTATGGATATTTTTAAATTGTGTAAAGATGGATCAGGGATGTTTGCGCGTGGTCCGAAGCGTATTTTAGAAAAGTATCAGCCATGTCTTAGTAAACATGATATCAAATCAAACTTTGTAGGAGGCTCAACAAAACCTGACCATAAATTAAAACTCCTTGCATTTGGTGAAAGTTATTTCATAGGAGAAGATTTTTTATTTACTCCTCTATAATTATAGCTCTTTACCACCTCTCAATCAAGCCTAAAAGCTTGAGGCGACGATTTTCTCACAAAAAGAATTTAATGAAGAAAAAGCCAAAATCTCAGATGGCTAACACATATTTACATAAAAATTTCATCTAACAGCCTGCACTTAACATTTTAGTTATATTTTTATGCTACTATCTATGGATTCAGGCAATACTTTGCATCTTGAGGTAGTACCAAAAACGCTAATCAAATGAAAACAATCTCTAAATTAATCGCCATCTTACTACTCTTTTCTAATCAAACTGCATTTGCACAAAGCAACGAAGATAAAGCACTGGCAAAAGCCAAAGCAAAAGAAGCATTCAAACTCGAAGATGAGGAAGGAAAATACGATGAAGCCATTAAGTTATTGGAAGAATCGCAGAAACTAGATCCGGAAAATATTGCTTATACCTATGAAATCGCCTATTCCTATACTGCAAAAAAAGAGTACCCAAAAGCAGCTGAAATTTTAGAAAAACTTACTGAACATAAGGCCGTGTATGATTTGGTTTTCCAGGCACTTGGCAATGCTTACGATTACATGGGCAAGCCTGAGAAAGCAATAGAAACCTACGAAAGAGGCCTCAAAAAATTTCCCAAATCAGGAAAAATCTATGTAGAATTAGGAAATATAGCACTGAATAGACAAGATTTTAACAATGCGTTGAAGTATTATGAAAAAGGGATAGAAATGGAGCCAACCTTTTCTTCAAATTACTATCGTGCATCGAAAGTTTACCTCAGTTCGAGTGATAAAATATGGGGAATGTTATATGGCGAAATCTTCATGAACCTAGAAAGAAACTCTAAACGTACTGCCGAAATCAGTAAGCTCCTTTTCGATACTTACAAAAACGAAATTCATATCAAGGGAGATTCAATCAGGATATCTTTTGCCAAAAACCATAATGTTTCCATTGATGCAATTAAAGATCCAAAGAAATTTAAAGTACCTTTTAGTATGGTTTATGAATTGGATCTTTCAATTGCGGTAGCCGGACAAAAAGAAATTACGCTAAACGCAATGAACGAGATCCGTACAAAATTTCTCAATGCCTTTTTAGGAGCAGGTAATGATAAAAAATATCCGAATATTTTATTCGATTATCAACAGAAACTAGTTGGTCAAGACTTTTTAGAACCTTACAACTATTGGATCTTAATGAAGGGAGATGAAATAGCTTTTAGTAAGTGGCGGCTTGCAAATAGTTCTAACTGGAACAACTTTTTAAAATGGTTTAGCAACAATCCACTAACAATTGATGATGCCCATAAATTTTACCGCCTCCAATATCAGTAAAAACAATCGGTTAGACTTAAACAATTAAAAGATGAAAACCTTAAAATCACTACTGCTTTTATTTCCGATATTAATAATGCTTTTATACAGCTGTTCCCCCAAACTGTATGTCGATGAAAGTAAACGTTACGAAGCCGGATCGTTAACCGATGCCCAGGTAGATTCTTTACATCTTTATCTAAAAGAAAACCAACGCGTTGCCCTAAAAGACACCATTATCATTAAGTATGATTTTAATAACGATGGTTGCTGGAGAGATTTAAGTTACCAGAATGCCGAATTTTTGAACAATGTTAGGTGGACCTTTCAAAAGAATATAATAGAAAAGGCACAGGCCCGGCCAAAAGTTGCCATATACCAATACCGCCAGGTTGGCGAAAACTTTAGCCAGGTAAAATCGAAAGGAATGGAAATAGAAACTGATTCTGGCTTTCTAAAAAAGATGTTTTTTAAAGAGGTAACTACCTGTGGTACCTCGGCTATTATCCTCCCTACCGGAAAATTTCTTTTGGTAAAATCCGACCCGCAGTTTTCGGCCTTATTACTGAACAACAAAGACATAGAGAAAAAATTACTCGAAAATCTGGTAAAATAATCTGGCAGGTTTCAATTATTTAACGCAAAGAAAACATTTTAACATTTCATTAACTAAATGTTTGGTTTATAAGCCATAATTTAGTTTTAACTAATCGTTTACGGACCAAAATAGCCAATCAGATAAGCCATTTTGATCAATAGCATGTAGTAAACAGATCAGTTAATCCGTACAAACCATATCTAATAATTATAAATACGCTCTCCAAGGAAGGTATCTTACGATGCTTTCCTTTATTTATTTATATCGGTTTGTTAAAAACTTCTGCCTGTTTTCGATGTTATTTCCCTGAAAACAATTGCTTTACCAAAACCAGTTAAAATGAAAAATAAGATTTTCTATGCTGCAACACTATGCACAATTGTTGTTTGTGGCTGCCAGTCGAACTCATCCAAAACACAGCAAAAAGAGGCAGACAGTGCAGTAACAACCCAAAATGGAACTTTAGAATTGCCTGCGCCAGATACTACAGCTTCCAAAACCAAGTTTAGTAAGGTAATTGACTGGCCGGAAGGCAAAACCCCACTTGCACCGGAAGGATTTGTGGTTACAAAATTTGCATCTAATATTAAAAGTCCACGCAATACCTACATTGCCCCAAATGGCGATGTGCTGGTGGCGCTTTCCAACTCAGAGAGAAGTACAGTTGAAGCAGTTGCCAATGCAGTAACAGGTAAGGCTAAATCGGAAGTTCCCGGAAAAAGTGCCAACACCATTTTACTTTACCGCGATGCAGACCATGATGGGAAAGCTGAAAGTATTACTACTTTTTTAAGCGGGCTTAGCCAACCCTATGGCATGCTCATTATCGGGCAGTCGTTTTACGTTGCCAATACGGATGGCTTATGGCAATATCCCTATAAAACAGGTGATACCAAAATAACGGCAACCGGCAAAAAAATATTAAGCCTGCCAGCAGGAGGCTACAATAACCACTGGACACGAAATCTGACTACCAATGCCGATAAAAGCAAAATTTACATTACTGTAGGATCGGGCAGTAATGTTGGCGAAAATGGCCTCGAAAATGAAGTCCGCAGAGCCAACATTTTAGAAGTTAATTTAGATGGAACAGGCGAAAAAATTTATGCAAGCGGTCTGCGTAACCCTGTAGGTGTAGATTGGGAGCCAACTACCAACACTTTATGGACAGCAGTTAACGAGCGCGACGGTTTAGGAGATGATTTAGTTCCCGATTACATTACCAGCGTTAAACCAGGTGCGTTTTACGGATGGCCTTTTGCTTACTTCGGCCAGAATGAAGATCCCCGTTTAAAAGGAAAAAATCCTGAAATGGTAAAAAAAGCAATTGCCCCCGATGTGGCTGTTGGCGCACATACCGCTTCTTTAGGATTAGCCTTTTACAAAGCCACTAAATTCCCTGTTAAATATCAGGGTGGCGCATTTATTGGACAGCATGGCTCGTGGAACAGATCAAACATATCGGGCTACAAAGTTGCTTTTGTACCATTTAAAGCGGGTAAACCTAACGGAAAACCAGAAGACTTTTTAACTGGTTTTGTGGCAAATACCGAAAAGGCGGAAGTTTACGGACGTCCGGTAGGCGTTACATTAACACCTGACGGTGCCTTGCTCGTAGCCGACGATGTAAGTGGAATCATCTGGAAAGTTGCAGCAAAATAGTTTACAAAATAGCCACAGGTTAGCAGAATATGCTGTAAATTTATCTGCCAGTCTGTGGCTAAACCTTCAAGCACCGATCCCATTGAAACCGAACCTTATCTTATTGCTAAGCTTAATTTCTTTTACCAGCCTTGCGCAAACCCTAAAACCCGATTCAACCAAAAAATTAGAAGAAGTTACCATTAAAGGGTATTACAACCACCAACCCTTGCTACGATCTGTATCGGCTGTAAGCCTGGTTGATAGCTCCCTGATTAAAAACCAGCCTGGCAATTCGCTGGTTAGCACCTTAAATACAGTTACAGGTGTACGCATGGAAGAACGGTCGCCGGGTAGTTACCGCCTATCGCTGCGCGGAAGTTTACTTCGCTCACCATTTGGGATTCGCAACATCAAAATTTATGTAGACGATTTTCCTTTAACCGATGCAGGTGGCAATACCTATTTAAATGCACTCGACATGGCTGCAATAGGTAATTTGGAAATCTACAAAGGTCCGGAGGCCAGTCTGTTTGGCGCAAATACAGGCGGAGCTATGCTCATTACTCCTCCAAACACTAACCACAACGAAATCAACGCAGCTGTGCAAGCAGGATCTTACGGCCTTTTCCACCAAACAGCAGCCATTCAGCATCAGTTTAAAAATTACAGTTTTAGTATTAGCGAAGGCTATCAAAAAAGCAGCGGTTTCCGCCAGAATAGTGCGCTAAACCGCAAGTATATCCAAACGCAGCAGCAGTGGAATTACAACCCTTTTGGTAGTTTAAAAGCATTTATTTTTTACAGCGACCTTAATTACGAAACACCCGGAGGCTTAACTGCTGTGCAATTGGAACAGGATCCTAAACTGGCAAGGCCGGCAACCCCCGCCCTGCCTGGTGCCATTACACAACAGGCAGCCATTTTTAACAAAACAGTTTTTGGAGGTCTTTCTAATGCTTACCAGATTACACCAGGTTTTAAACATGTAATTGCATTATTTACCAGTTATACAGATTTTAAAAACCCCTTTATTACCAATTATGAGCAACGTTACGAAAGCACCCTTGGACTAAGAACCTTTTTAGCTTACGATAAGATAGAAGAGCATTTCAAATTTGGCGCACAAATTGGGTTAGAAAGTTCGGGAACAAAAAGCCAGATCAAAAATTTTAACAACAATGCGGGAGAACCTGCAGCTATGCAAGCTTCCGATCGTTTAAAAGCCAGGCAGAATTTTGCTTACCTGCGCTTAAATTTCGACCTCAACAATAAATTATTAGTTGAGCTTGCTTCCAGTTTAAATTTCTTCAATTACGATTACGAAAGTTATTTCCCTGTAGTTATTGCTGCTAAAAGCCGAAAATTTGACCCACAGTTTATGCCTAAAGTGGCATTATCTTATTTAATCAGCCAAAACCTTTCAGCAAGAGCTTCTGTGAGTAAGGGCTATTCGCCACCAACTATTGCCGAAGTACGCTCCTCAGACAATAACATCAATAACGACTTGCAGGCCGAAAGAGGTTGGAACTATGAGCTAGGCTTACGTTACAAAACAAAAAACAACCGTATTTATGTCAATGGCAATATTTTCAGTTATCGTTTACAAGATGCAATTGTACGTAGGCTTAACCAGAACGACGCAGAATACTTTATTAATGCGGGCGGCACTAAACAACAGGGGCTTGAACTCGAAACAGCCGTCTGGATTATCAAAAACCAGCGTTCTTTCTTAAGCGGTTTACAATTGAGAAGCAATTACACCTTCAGCCATTTCAGGTTTGAAAATTTTATCAACGGCACTTCGGTTTACAGCGGCAATAAACTAACAGGTGTACCGGCGCATATTTTAGTAAACAGTCTCGAATTTAATTTTCCAAAAGAATTTTACCTCTTTGTACAGCATAACTACACCTCAACTATTCCATTAAATGATGCCAATACTGTATTTGCAAAACGGTATCATCTGGTTGAAGCCAAAGCAGGTATCAGAAGCTTAAAAATAGCTAAAACCCATTTCGAATTGTTTGGCGGAGTGAACAACCTTCTGAATGTAAATTATAGTTTGGGCAACGATTTAAACGCTGCAAACGGAAGATATTTTAACCCTGCAGCAGGTATTAATTTTTACACTGGTCTATCCGTAAAGCTATAATAAAATAGCATCATGTATTACCTACATGATGCTATAGCAAACGTCATCATTAAAATGCAGTTTTTGCACCTGTGTCTTTAATTGCCATTTCAGTTACAATGATATCTGTACCGTAACGTTTCGATCCATCTTTAGCATCGTAACCTCTTACTTGCAAACGGCCACACACTGATAAACCTGTACCTTTCTTAATCTGCTCTTCTGCAAGATCAGCTTTCGCATTCCAAAAAGTTAAAGTAAACCAATTGGTATTTTTAACATCTTCTCCTGCAGCATTTTTATATGCTTCGTGTACAGCCAAACTAAAAAGGGAAGAAAAACTCTGGCTGGCCTGATGTATTGAAGATTTCTTTATTGCAAAAGAGATTGCTAGTTTTATACCCTATGTTAAATTACAACGATAAAACTTTCAAACCGGTTAGCAATACAGAGAACGGCGAAACATCGGATGAAACTACTTTTAAATATAAACAGGTGGGCAATTTGCTTACTGCCGAATATGCCGGTGGAAAAATTAAGTATGGCCATTTAATTGGTTTGGTTGATGAAAACGGAAATATTGATATGCGCTATCACCAAATAAACGATGCAGGCACATTAATGACAGGAATCTGCAATTCTAAACCTGAATACCTGCCCAATGGCAAAATCAGGCTATATGAAACATGGAAATGGACCTCTGGCGATTATTCAAACGGCGAATCAATTATTGAAGAACAATAAAAAAATCTGCCATAACGATTTACTATGCCTGTAAAGGAAATTTCAACAAACCTCCCTCCTGCACTGTTATCTGCAATGGAAAAGGTTTATCATCCGCTAGATTATCAAATCAGAAAGTATTGCCTGGAAGCAGAGAGCCAGGAATATTGTGCCGCTACTTTCAACTTAAACCAGCTAAAGGTTAAATACCGTGAAGCTAAAATTACCCCGACAAAAACTGGGCAGTTTGTAAGTATCTGGAAAAGGAATGAAAGTGGAACTACTGCACCCTTTGATGCCTTCGATGATTTCGATCTGCTTGTAATTTCAGTTGAAAAAGGAGATCTGCAAGGACAGTTTATTTTTCCAAAAGCAAAATTGATACAACAGAAAATAGTAACACATAACGGGATAATGGGCAAAAGAGGCATCCGTGTTTATCCGCCATGGGATATAGCAGGCAGTAAGCAGGCTGCAAAAACACAACAATGGCAAACAGAATATTTTTTGCTTATTACAAATCAACCTCTGGTTATTTCTTTGGTCAAAAAACTTTTATCCACCTAAATTTCGCTGGCATAACAACTGATGTAATTAAAAAGAAAGAGCCATCTTTGTTACGGTCATAAATTAAACTTAGCAAGTTTCGGGTAGTTTACCGTTTCATTCCAAACTACTTTTGGGCATAAATTATTGAGCACCATGAAAGCACAAGAGGAAATCAATTTCAACCGGATCGCAGAAGCCATAGATTACATTAAGGCCAATTATAAAAATCAGCCCAGTTTAGAAGAAATTGCTGAAAATGTAAATTTAAGCCCTTTCCATTTTCAGCGCCTATTTAGCGAGTGGGCTGGCACTAGCCCAAAACGTTTTTTACAATACATTAGCATTGGCCATGCCAAAGAAATGCTTAAAGATAACCAGAGTTTATTTAATACCGCTTTAGAAACAGGTTTATCTGGAACCAGCCGATTGCACGATCTGTTTGTAAATATTGAAGGTATGACACCTGGTGAATACAAAAACGGCGGCGAAAACCTGCAAATCAACTACAGTTTTGCCGAAAGCCCTTTTGGGAATATCATTGTTGCAGCTACGCCAAAAGGCATCTGTTACATGGCCTTTTACGACGATCAATCGGCTGCTTTGGTCAATTTGCAAAACCAGTTTCCTGCAGCAAATTACCAGCAGATGTTCGATATGCAGCAGCAAAACGCTTTATATATTTTCAGTCACGATTGGAGTAAACTCAATCAGGTTAAACTGCATTTAAAAGGAACGGAATTTCAGTTAAAAGTTTGGGAAGCTTTGTTAAAAATCCCTATGGGAAAACTGGCTACTTATGGCAATCTGGCCAAACAATTACAAAACCCCAATGCATCGAGAGCTGTTGGCACAGCCATTGGCGATAATCCGGTTGCTTTCCTTATCCCCTGTCACCGGGTAATCCAATCGAGCGGCGCTTTGGGCGGTTACCACTGGGGGCTGAACAGAAAAACTGCAATGATTGGTTGGGAAGCCGCAAAAATGGATGTACAGTTTAAATAATCAATGATGGATTTATTCAGCCCTGAACTCAACGTTAACCAAAACCTGCTTCCTTACGGTGGAACGGTAAATTATTATGGCAAATTATTTAGCCTGAAAGCGGCCGATCATTACTTCGATGTATTGATGAACACCATCGAATGGAAAAACGACGAAGCCTTTATCATGGGCAAGCACATTATAACCAAAAGAAAAGTGGCCTGGTATGGCAATGAAGCTTATTCCTACACCTATTCTAATCGCTCTAAGCTGGCTCTGCCATGGGCACCGGAATTGCTGGAATTAAAAACACTTGCCGAAACACAAACCGGTCATAACTATAATTCATGTCTGCTTAACCTTTATCACAATGGCGAGGAAGGTATGGCCTACCACAGTGATGATGAAAAAGCTTTAGCTAAAGATTCGGCCATAGCTTCATTAAGTTTTGGTGCAGAAAGGCGCTTTCTTTTTAAACACAAACAAAGCAAAGAAACTATTACCTTGTTTTTAGAACATGGCAGTTTGCTGGTAATGAAAGATGAAACACAAACCAACTGGCTTCACCGGCTCCCACCAACCAAAAAGATTACACGACCAAGGGTAAACTTAACTTTTAGGACGATGGATCTTTCCTCCCTGCCTGCCAAGTCCTGATATAGCCAAACCACTGTAAGCAAAAAAGCAGCTACAATAAAATTATAGCTGCTTTTCAATAAGATTACGGCATTAATGTTAATGCTTAAACTCTTTAATATCTACAATGCGGTTATCATCAGCATTTTTCTTTAAAAACAGTGTTCCTTTAGCGCTTGGCACCCAGCTATAATCACTTTGTACAGTACGTATTAAGGTATCAGGTTCGTTGATAAGCCCCTCTGGTAGCGGTTGTATAAAAGTTTCGCCGGTAGCCACATTAACCTGATACAAGGTGCTTTTAACTAAAAAAACAAGCGTTCTTTTATCTCTTGAGTACATAAAAAACCTACCCTGAATCCGTTCTGCTTCATTTTGGCGCTTAACCTCGTAAACCTTCGAGTTAACTGTATTGATAAAATAATCGTTATTGATTAGCAAACTGGTCAGTTTAATCGCCTCAGCACCAACTGTATTTTTTTTATCATTGGCTCCATTTGACGGCTTGTTTAAGCTTACCACTTCAGTCTTACCATTATTTACCGCAATAATATAAAAAGGAGCTTTTCTGCCCTTTTCGTTAGCTACCTGTACCAAAACAGCAGTTTTCTGCGTATTGATGTAGATGGCATCCAGAAATTTCTTTGTGGCAGGATTTGGTGCATCATCAATGTTAATGGTGGTATCTTTATAACGAATGGCAAAACGATCTGCATAAGCTAAAGCGCCCGAATCGGTTTTTACAATACTGAGTATATTTTTCTTCGATTCAGGAAAAACATTGAAATCATCGTTGGCGGTAATTGATCTTGCTTTGTAAGTTTTTTCCGGATTTTCGGTCTTACAGCCAAACAGGACAACGGAAAGAAAGAGTGCATAAAGCGTAATTTTCATAGATATAGCTATTTATTTGTTTTTCGCGAATTTAAAACCTTTCGGGCGTTTAATTTATTAAAGTCACCAGAAAATTACCACTTTAACTAAAAATTAACGATTAATTATGTGGCTTTCAATGCGTTCAACCCTGATATGCTAACTTCCGGGGTAATTTCTTATTTTTGATCTGAAGATTCATTCCCATGCCAAACGCTGTTAACTTTTTAACTAAAAATAAAAGCACCATCCTATACGGCGTTTTTCTGGCGGCATTGCTTTTTTTGCTCAAATGGCTCGAACTTCGTTTCATAATCATTAACCATGCCTTCGAAATTTATGCAGGCGTAATAGCAGTCCTTTTTACCGCCCTTGGGATTTGGCTGGCACTAAAACTAAGCAAACCTAAAACCATCCTGATCGAGAAAGAAGTTTTTACCGAAAAGCCTCAAACCTTTGTGTTAAACGAAAAAGAACTTAGTAA
This sequence comes from Sphingobacteriaceae bacterium, assembly GCA_965284455.1. Taxonomy (GTDB): domain Bacteria; phylum Bacteroidota; class Bacteroidia; order Sphingobacteriales; family Sphingobacteriaceae; genus Pedobacter. The sequence continues at coordinate 38,618 of OZ260086.1, read as the reverse complement.
ACTAAATATCAGCAAAAGGGAACTGGAGGTTTTGCAACTCATGTCGGCAGGGCTAAGCAATCAGGAAATTGCCGTAAAATTATTTGTTTCGCTAAATACCATAAAAACACACAATGCACGGCTTTTCGAAAAACTCGAAGTTAAACGCCGAACACAAGCCATAGAAACGGCAAAAAGACTAAGCCTTATTCCCTGATTGCGTAGTACTTTAGTATTAAAAAACTGCCTGTTTTCAAAATCACCCTAAAGTATGAGGGCCAAAAAGAATAATCGAACCAATTTTGTGGTGTAAACCCTTAAACTAAAAAAGATGAAAAAGAATGTAATTGTATTCGGATTAATTGCCGGCGTAATCGCATCTGTATTGATGGTAATCTCGATGGCAAGATGCAGCAGTGACGCCAATTTTGAGCACAGCATGCTAATTGGCTATGCTTCAATGGTAGTGGCATTTTCCTTTATTTTTGTAGGCATAAAAAACTACCGCGATAAGTACAACAATGGTTTAATTACTTTCGGCAAAGCATTTAAAACCGGACTTTATATCAGTTTAATTGCCTCAACCATGTACGTAATAACCTGGCTGGTTGACTATTATGTATTTATACCCGATTTTATGGATAAGTACGTAGCACACATGCTGAAAGAAGCGAAGGATAGTGGAGCATCGGCGGCAGAGCTGGCAAAACAAGCCAAAGAACTGGCCTACAACCAGCAGCTGTACAAAAACCCGATCATGGTGGTATTGTTTACCTATATGGAGATTTTACCTGTAGGCATACTGGTATCGTTAATTGCAGCACTAATTTTAAAAAGAAAATCCCACACCCCGCTAAATGCACAAGCGGCTTAATTAAACAGGCAATGCTCACATAAGCTTGCATGTCTAGCTATGTGAGCATTTACACCATCTGCCTCCAGTTTAAATTTTACCAACCTCGAAAGCTTCCAACAATATTCCTTTTTTTAAAACAAAAGTGATCTAAAGTGATTTATTAAGTAGGAACACGCTCCGGTATTCTCAAAAAATAAAAATATGCTGGTAAAATCACTATTGGGCGAATTTCTTCTTGAGGCAGAAAGCACCCGCAAACTGTTAAAAGCCATTCCAAATGCTATTTTAGATTATAAACCCTCACCACAATCGTGGACCACAGCGCAACTGGCCTCGCACATTGCCGAAATTTATGATTGGTACCCTGGCACCTTTCATGGTAGCGAATTTAATATGGATAATTATGAGCGCGATGAGGTAGATTTAAACGATATGGAAAATATAATAGCAAAATTTGAGCGTGCATTTAACCGGGCAAAAGAAAGTATTGAATCGGCTACCGACGAAAGCATGCTCGAAGAATGGAAAATGACAGCAAGAGGCAAAACCGTAATGCCCCCAATGGAGCGTATCAAAGTAGTTCGCAGTTTCTTAATGAACCACATTTACCATCCCCGCGGCGAAGTGATTATTTACCTGCGGTCTACGGGCAATAAAGTTCCGAGTATTTACGGCCCAATTTATGAAGATGGAATTAATTAGATTTTCTACATTAGCTTAAATTTAGAGCCATTATATCCTCCATGAAAATTTTTGCCGAGACAGACCGATTGATTTTAAGAGAGTTGTTACCTACCGATGTTGCCGGCATGTTCGAAATGGATAGCGACCCCGAAGTGCACCGTTATTTGGGGAATAAACCCTATAGCGCCATCGAAGAAAGCCAGGCCAATATCGAATTTATTCGCAGGCAATATATAGAAAACGGCATTGGCCGCTGGGCTACGATTGAAAAGGAAACCAATAATTTTGTAGGTTGGGCCGGCTTAAAATTAATTACCGAAACAACCAATAACCGAATTAATTACTACGATTTAGGTTATCGGTTTAGCAAAAAATACTGGGGAAAAGGATATGCCACAGAATCGGCAATGGCAGCAAAAGATTATGCTTTTAATACTTTGAAACTAGCAGAAATTATCGGCATTGCCGATATCAATAATTCGGGTTCGATCCACGTACTTGAAAAAGTTGGACTGAAACGCATTTCACTTTTCGATTATCAGGGCATAAAACACCACTGGATGGAAATGAAAAACCCGATAGCAGAACAATTGGTTTAGTTTTTGATGCAAGAAAGCGAATCATTAAAACTAAAAACATGAAAAACTTAATCTTTATTGGCCTGTTGCTGTTTCTGTTTAGTTCGTGTAACGAAAAATTAGATCCGGCTAAATTTTCAAATACCAAATGGGAACTCACAGAACTGCCGGGGTTAGTACTCCCTACATCTGCTAAGGCAACCTTAAACATTGCTGATAGCCTGAAACTGAGTGGAAAATCATTTTGTAATAATTATGGTGGTAAAGCAGAGATTGCAGATAATAAAATCAGTGTAAAAAATGTTTTCGGCACCAAAATGTTTTGCCAGGAAACTGATGCGGCAGAGCGTGCTTACCTGCATGCATTAAACCAGGTAAATAATGCAAAAGTAACTGAGAACAAGCTTTATCTGTTAAACGGCGATAAAACCTTACTCATTTTTACCAAAACAAATTAGAAACTTTAACGATACAAAAGGTGCCGGCAAAGTATTTTTGCTAATTTCGCGCCTTTTAGTTTAAAGCAGTAGCGATGCCATCGATAACAGAAGACCTGAAGTTTTTTTTCTCTACCATAAGAAAAGCATTTAGTTTATTTCAGCAAAATGATCCGCTACGCTTAGCCGGAGCTACTGCTTTTTTCACCAATTTCGCCTTGCCTCCAATCCTCATTATCCTCATCAGGTTATTTGGCATGTTTACCGACAGAAGGCTTTTTGTAACCCATTTGTTCGAGCGCCTGGCCAATATTCTCGACAACGAGAGCATTGCACAAATCAGAACAACCTTAAGGAACATCAGGGGCATTGACCAGGCCTGGTATGTTACACTCTTCAGCTTTATATTTTTTCTGTTTGTAGCTACAACCCTGTTCAATGTAATTAAAAACTCGTTAGAACAAATCTGGAATATTGGCAAGAAAGATAAAAAAGGATTGATTTACACCCTTAAATCGCGGGCCATATCGGTTATCATTATCCTGCTGGCAGGCATATTGTTTTTTATTGGCTTACTGGCCGATAGTGTGCAAGCTTTTATTGGTGCATACTTAAAAACGAACTCCCCTTCTTTCGGATTGGTTCTAACTTCGGTTATTAATCAGTTTGTTTTTGTAATTATTGTAACTACCTGGTTTACCATGCTATTCAGATTTTTAACCAATGGCAGGCCTACCTGGCGTGCGGCAATTTCGGGAGGCTTACTAACCGGATGTTTATTTACTGCGGGTAAGTATATTTTAAGGATTTTGCTGCCGCTTAGCAATATCAGCAACATTTACGGCTCGGCCTCTATTATTGTAATTATGCTTTTTGTGTTTTACTCGTCGCTTATCTTCTATTTTGGAGCTTCGTTCATTAAAGCACTCAGCATTGGCAGGGCAACGCCTATTGTACCGAAAAAAGGATCGTTTGCTTACGAGCTTACGGAGGTAGAGTTAGAGAAAGACCTATAATAAAAATGGCAGGAGATTGAGAATCTACCTGCCATTTTCGTTTAAACCCTCAGCGTGCTGAGGAATAATTGATTAAGCTTACAAAATTCTATACCCTAAGCCAACTGTAAATAAGTTTAACTTAGTACCCGGATAGCCCGATTTGTTGATTTTAGACAAGCCAAGTTCGTAGCGCGCATCGAGGCTTAACTTTTTAAGGTCTAAACCAGCACCAAACTGCCAGGCAACAGCCTGATTTTTAAAATCGGCCTTGAAAACGCTTCCAGCCGCCTGGCTGAAGCTTTGGTTTTCATCTAAAATTAACGAAAACATAGGTCCGGTGTTTAAACGTAAACCAACACCGGCAGCACCAAATTTGGTACCTACCAATAAAGGCACGTCTAAACTCGTAAAGGTTACTTTATTTACCTCTCCCGAATTGCTTACCAAATTTGTTTTCTTGCCAGAAACATAAAGTTCTGGTTGAAAGTAAATGCCGGCAGCTCCTACCCTGGCCCATAGCCCGCCGTAAAAACCTGCGCGGTTTTCACTGTTAAAAGTGTTTTCACTATCAAATTTCGAAAAATTTGCACCAGCTTTAATGCCCAGCTGGAATGAAGGTAATACTTGCGCACTGGCAAACAGGCCAACAAGTAAGAAAGCAACGGTTAAAGATAAAAATTTCATATGCGATTAAATTTAGCTGGTGGCATTGTTTATGGCTTCCTGTTCTTTTAGAGCCTCAACATTGTTTTTATCACCAAAGGTTTGTGTTTTACCTGCAAAGTAATCTAAAATTCCCGAAATAGTATCTAAGTTATCACCTAAATTTTGGTGAATATCGGGTAAATCTTTTTCCAAACGGCTATCGCCAAGTTCGATGTTATCTACTTCAATTTTACCGATTTTCTGAATAAGGGCCTGCTGAGAATTTTGTAGATCTTCCAATTCACGCACTATCTTTTCCATTAATTCAAACTTCTTTAAAGTGTTCATAGGTTCTTATTTTAGTTAAACTATTCCTTATAAACCCATTAAGCTTTGTTTTGTTTTCATGTAAAGCATTTCGACAACTATAAATTTGCGCCTATTTGAAAACAAATTTGGAATTCACAAAAACAACTAATAAATTAGTTTTATAATTCCTTATGATGAGAAAGCTGTTAATATTGTTATTCATATGCTGTTTTGCTAATGTGGCTTACAGTCAAAATGTAGTGGTAGACAAAGAAAAACTTTTCGATTTGTACCAAACTCAGCGTTATGCCGAAGCCGCACAATACCTGAAAGGCGTTTATGGCGAAAACGTAAGCGATATTAAAATCCTCAGCCAATTGGGTTATTGCTTTCTAATGGCCGGAAACAATGTAGAAGCCGAAAAATTTTACAGCAAAGCTTATACACTACAGCCACAAAACCTGCCAATATTGTTTAGTTTAGGCAGCATTAACACCAGGCGGGGCAATACCGAAAAAGCCCGTTTGTATTATGGCGAAATTGCAAAAATAGACAGCAATAACTTTAATGTCTATAAACTACTGGCCAATCTTTACAGTATTCCTACCGATTCGCTTAAACTCATGTTTTTGCTAAAAGCCAATAAGATTAACCCAACAGAAGGTGATGTTGCTGTAGATCTTGCCAACATTTTTTCCATAAAACAAGATCACGCTAAAGCTTACGAAGTGCTCGATATCGCCAGCAAAGCTGATACGGATAATCTGATTTTACAAAAAGAAAAACTACCCGTAGCCAACCAGCTGAAAAAATACAACGAAGTAATTGCTGCTGGTGAAAAACTGTTAAAAGATGGTGCCGATGCCGGCGTAGTGAAAGATGTAGCCAAAGCCTGCTATTACACCAAAAAATACCAAAAAGCGATTGATCTTTTCAAAATGCTGGAGAAAATGGCCATGCAAAACGAAGCTACCTTATATTATACCGCTTTGAGTTACCGGGCGCTAAAAAATTATCCGCAGGCGGCCGTTTATACTAAAAAAACAATTGATGAGGCCATTTCGCCCAATACACCTAGCTATTATTCGTTGCTGGGACTGGTGTATGAAGAAAACAACCAGTTTAGCCTGGCCAATACAGCCTATAAAAAAGGTTTGCAATTTGATACCACACCTACCCTTTACTATCGACTGGCTATACTTTACGATACCCGCTTAAAGCAAACTGGCAATGCCTTAAAATATTACAAGCTGTATTTAAAAAGCAAGCCCAACATAACAAACGATAAGGAAGAAATTAAGTTTGCTAAAGATCGTTTAGCACAGCTGAACCTGGCCGATTAAACCAGGCTTTCGAATACCGGTTTTACATTATCCCAAAATTCATCGAGTGCGATGATACGGGGTTTGAAAAAGGAAATAAGCTCAGGCCAGTGCTGTTGATTAAAAATGCTTACGCCGGTAATGGATATCGATATCAGGCTTATGGTTTTGCCGAAATCATCTGTTGCATCCTTAATCCAGTCCCATTCTTCGCCTACCTCATTGCTGAACATGAGTTTAAATTCTTCGAACTGCTCAAATATCAGGTGCCTGATTCCAGCATCTGGATGTGAAAGCTGTATGCCGATAAATGCCTTTTTTTTATCAACATCCATTTTAAAGAAGATATTTTTGACCCCTGTTTTATAGTTGGTCCAGTTTACGGTTGATCCGCTGGCCGAGGGAACGGGCTTCATGTATTGTCCGAAACTAATCCAAAACTGTTGCCGTAACCTCGCTGATTCTTCTTTACTGTACATTTATTTTTTAAGTCATCGGTAAAGGAAGCAAATCGTTTAGATCTGTCACGTTGAGCCTGTCGAAACGTTTTAGCCTACAACTAAACTATAGTCCTTCGACAGGCTCAGGATGACAAAGAAAAAAATGATACAGCTACCTTTTTAACCGTGCTGCAATATTAAGCGATTAATACTTAGTTTCAAAATGGTAGCTCCCCGAGCCGATTTCTTCCTTTTTATCGGTTTTCGGTAATACCACTGTAGCCGAAGCATTGGCTGGCACCACAACATCAAGTTTAAAAACACCGTCGGCTAAAATCCACGAAGATTTTACTGTTCCATATACTGTTTCTAGCTCTGCCGATGCGCTGGTTAAATTACCTCCCGGCCTTGGGGCAATTAAAATGGCTTTGTAACCTGGCTGTGCAACCACCGGATTAATACCCGCAATATTTTTGTACATCCAATCGCCAATAGCGCCATAAGCGTAATGGTTAAAAGAATTCATATCAGCAGTTTGGAAAGATCCGTCTTGCTTTATACCATCCCATCGTTCCCAAATGGTGGTTGCACCCATTTTAACAGGATAAAGCCATGAAGGATATTTTTCCTGCATCAGCAAATCGTAGGCCACGTTTTCGTGGCCAAAACGGCTTAATACATGGCAAAGATAGGGTGTACCCAAAAACCGGTGGTAAGGTGGTTACCGTAATCGCGTACGTTATCAACCAGGCGTTGTGCAGCCTGCGCACGCAGGTTTTCAGGAAGCATATCAAACTGCAAAGCCAAAACATAAGCCGTTTGTGTATTCGAGATCAGTTTACCATTAGCAGTCATATTTTCGGCCAGGTAAGCTGCTTTTATCTTTGCCAGTAAATCACTGTATTTAGCTACGTCATCTGTTTTACCTAAAACTTTTGCTGCATTAATGAGCAATTGTGTAGAGTGAGCATAAAATGTTTGGGCAATCATATACTTATCGGTAACAGCTGCACGGCCATCATTATCATCGTTAGGGCGGTAAAATAACCAGTCGCCAAAGTGGAAGCCACTATTCCACACATTGTTTTTAGCTACTGATGAAATATAATCAACCCATTTCTTCATGCTGCCATACTGGGTTTCGAGCAAACCTTTATCAGCGTAAACCACATACAGATCCCAGGGGATTATGGTAGCCACATCTGCCCAACCCGCCGAGCCGGCATCGGTGCTATTGAGTACGTTTGGTACCACAAATGGCACACTCCCACTCGGCAGCTGATCTGCCGACACATCTTTTAACCATTTGGTAAAAAAGCCCGAAACATCCATGTTGTAAGCGGCAGTATTGGCAAAAGCCTGTGCATCGCCAGTCCAGCCGAGGCGTTCGTCGCGTTGCGGACAATCGGTAGGTACATCGACAAAGTTTCCTTTCTGGCCCCAGCTGATATTATGCTGCAACTGATTTAACAAGGGATTAGAGGTACTAAATTTACCACTGGTTTGCATATCTGAGTAAACCGCAACGGCTGTCAAATCCTCAAGCTTTAACTCGCCGGGATAGCCTTCTATTTTAGCATACCTGAAACCCTGAAAAGTGAAATGCGGCTCAAAAACCTGCTCATCACCACCCTTTAAGGTATAATTGTTTTGTTGTTTGGCTGTGCGCAGATTGGTGGTATAAAAATTACCTGCTTTGGTTAAAACTTCGGCATGGCTAATGGTAATTTTAGTGCCTGCAGGGCCTTTGGCTTTTAACATCACCCAACCTACCAGGTTTTGCCCGAAATCAACAACGGTTTCGCCCAGCGGTGTTTTAAAAATCTTTAAGGCTTTAAATTCTTCGTGTTTGGTTACCTGTGGCCCGCTCATGCCCACCAGTTTTTCGGGGCCGTTTTCGAGCGTGCGCACAGGCTTCCAGTCTGCCGTTTCTTTAAAACCAATATTGTTCCAACCTGCAATCTCTAACCTGGCGTCGTAATTTTCGCCATCATAAATATTTGCAGCACGGATTGGTCCGTAGTTACTTTTCCAGCTGTTATCAGTAACAAAAGTTTCTTTGCTTCCATCATTATATACCACTTCTAACTGCAGCAATAGTGCCCTTGTATCTCCATAAAATTGTTTTTGCCAGCCAAAGCCAATACGGCCTTTGTACCAGCCATCTCCTAACGATACACCAATCACGTTGGCACCTTTCTTAAGTGATTTGCCCAGCTCGTAAACCTGGTATTGAATGTGGTTTTTGTAGCTCGTCCAACCGGGGGCGAAATAAGCATTGCTGATACGCTTGCCATTGAGTTCGGCCTGGTATAAGCCTTTTGCAGTAATGTAGGCCATTGCCGAGCGAACCTCTTTTTTCAGGTTAATTTCTTTTCTGAACATTGGGCTGGCCAGGGCAGTATCTTTTCCATCAACCGCAATCCATTTGGCGCTCCAGTCTTCGGCTTTTAACCGGTTTGAAAGTATTGAACCGGCGACCAGGCCGAAGTATTGCCATGGTTATCTTTTACCCTAACCTGCCAGTAATATCTGGTTTTTGATGATAATTGCGGACCATCGTAAGTAACCAATACCGATTGATCGTTGCTTACATTTGCTTTCCATAAGGCTTTATTATCGATTGTAGCTGTAGTGCCCAGTCTGATTTCGTAATTATTCTGCTTGGTACCTTTTATTGCAGATACCAGCTTCCAGCTAAAACGTGGTTTAGGATTATCTATACTAAAAGGATTTACCAAATGCTCAACAGTTAAATCTTTTACAGAAACTTTCTGCGCTGCAGCATTAGTAACGATTGAGAAAAGTAAGGCAAGCGTACATAGCACACCTGGCATACGGGAGATTTTGTTCATAAATGGTTAGTGTTAGGTTTTTTGTGTTTCACAGTAATAATCAACAATATTATCCGCTCAACTATCCTGCACTGTTATGAAAAATTAAGCGTTACAACAACGCTAAAAATAAAACAAAAAACTCAATAACAACCACTTAAAATAAAATCAACACCCTGAAAATAATTTTATTTGGTCATTAAGCGGGCCACGTATTTGCCAATAATATCGAACTCGAGGTTTACGGTATCACCTACATTTACTTCCTGCAAATTGGTATGTTCGAAAGTGTAAGGGATAATAAATACTGAAAATTCGTCGGCAGCAGAATTTACAACGGTTAGGCTGATCCCGTTTACACAGGCCGAACCTTTTTCTACAGTTACATTGCCTGCAGATGCATCGTATTTAAAACGGTATTCCCAGCTGCCATCCAATTCTTCGCGCTTAACGCAAACTGCAGTCTGGTCTACATGGCCCTGAACAATATGACCATCTAAACGGGCGTTCATTTGCATGCAGCGCTCCAGATTTACCTTACTACCTACTTTTAATGCATCCAGGTTGGTCTTATTCAGTGTTTCATCTATTGCTGTAACGGTATGTGTACTATTATTTAAAGCCACGACTGTTAAACACACGCCGTTGTGCGCAACGCTTTGGTCTATTTTTAGTTCATGGCTAATGGCCGATGAAATGGTAAAATGAATGTTGGTATGATCGTTTTTGATGGCGGTAACTTCGCCAAGGGTTTCTATAATTCCTGTGAACATTGGTGTCTATTTTATTTCTTCGAACCGTCATTCCCGCGCAGGCGGGAATCTTAAAGCTATTGGTTTAAGATTCCCATCCGATAGCTATCGGATCAAATTGGGAATGACGGTCCACGCAATAGTAATATGTATTAATATTTCAATCTATTCTTTCTCCAGTCAGAAGTATCTTGCTTTACTGTACCGCTAACCTGCACATCCTTTTTCTGGAAAAGCTTGGCAGCCATTACCGCAGCAATTAAAGCTTCAGTTTGGTCTTGTACCTTTAAACTTTCGGGTTTAAAATATTTTGCAACAAAATGCGTATCAAAATTTCCGGTTCTAAAAGCCTCGTGTTGCATTACAAACTTACCAAAACCTAAAGTAGTTTCTATCCCGGTAATATCATATTCTTCAATTGCCCGTACCATCCGTTCCATGGCCTCTTCCCTATCTTTGCCATAAGTAATCAGTTTAGCAATCATCGGATCGTAATAAATCGGTATTTCCATTCCCTGTTCAAAGCCATCATCCACCCTTACGCCGTTTCCCTGCGGTGTTACATAGGTTTGAAGCTTACCAATATCAGGCAGAAAATTATTGGCCGGATCTTCGGCATAAACCCGAAGTTCGATGGCGTGCCCGCTAAGTTCTAAATCTTCCTGGCTAAAACTTAATTTTTCGCCTGAAGCAATTTTGATCTGTTCTTTTACAAGATCGATTCCCGTAATCAGTTCGGTTACCGGGTGCTCTACCTGCAAACGGGTATTCATTTCCAGGAAGAAAAAATCGAAGTTTTCATCCAAGATAAATTCAACCGTTCCGGCACCGGTATAGTTTACTGAACGGGCTACATCAACAGCACATTTACCCATCCGCTGCCTGATTTCTTCGGTGAGCACAGATGAAGGCGCTTCTTCTACCACTTTCTGGTGACGGCGTTGCACGGAACATTCACGTTCAAAAAGATGAACAATATTGCCATGTGTGTCGCCCAATACCTGTATTTCGATGTGACGTGGCGAAGTAACATAACGTTCGATAAAAACCGCTCCATCGCCAAAGGCAGAGGTTGCTTCGCTTACCGCGAGCTGCATCTGCTCTTCAAAATCGGCAGCCTGTTCTACAATGCGCATGCCTTTACCACCGCCGCCGGCAGCAGCCTTGATCAAAATCGGGAAGCCCACCTCAATGGCACGCTGCTTAGCTTCGTTTACATCCTGTATGGCTTCTTCCGTTCCCGGAACCATTGGAATGTTATATTTTAATGCAGCAGCTTTTGCAGATAGTTTATTGCCCATGGTTTCCATAGCCTGTGGCGAAGGGCCAACTAGAATCAGACCCGCATCGGCTACCAGTTGTGCAAAACCTGCATTCTCGGATAAAAAACCATAGCCCGGATGAATGGCCTGCGCACCTGTAAGTTTACAAGCCTCAATAATTTTCTCTCCCACCAGATAACTTTGATTGGAAGGCGCTGGTCCGATAAAAACCGCTTCATCAGCATAACGTACATGCAGCGCATTGCGGTCGGCTTCCGAAAAAACAGCTACCGTTTTAATCCCCATTTCTTTTGCCGAACGCATGATACGCAAAGCAATTTCGCCACGGTTGGCGATTAGCAGTTTGGAGATTGGGGTTATTAGTTTGGAGTTAGGCATATCTGTTTGTTGGATCATTGGTTTAATACTTTTCTACCAAAACTGCCACCATGGACGTTTAGGTTTTGGTTCTTCTACAATTGCATTGGCACTTTTATCAGTATTATCTAGTTTAATAAAGGTAATGGGCTTTGATGATGAATCTGTGCCTGTACTAAAACTGAGTTCATATCTTGTAATGCCACTATCGTCCACGATCTGCTTTGCAATTTCGTTATCGGCGAGTATGTCTTTGAGCTGGAATACACATTCTGTTTTGTTGTTTTGAGAAAATCCGGCAAAATTCTCTTTTATAAAATTAAGCACATAGGATGTATGCTGTTCAATTAAAGCCAAATACCCTAAAAACGACAAGGCTGCCCCACTTTCTGTTTCATCATCACTATATACCTTGACAGCAGCATAATGCAGGTTTTCGTTCGTAAACAGTTTACCGATTGAGATACATAGTTGCGAGGCCATTGGAACAGGGTTACCATTTTCCGACAAAAAGCGCTGGCAGTAAATAAAAAGATCTGTTACCTGATTAAGATCTTCGTTTTTAAACCGGTTACGCAGGTTGGCTACAACTTCTGCCTGAACAGCTTCATCCTTGGCCTTTTTAAGAACCTCAGCAGTATTAACAATATCGTCATACAAAGCCATATTAATCTTTTCAACTGACTTTTCTTGCTGCTGTTTTAAGATTCCTAAAAATCCATCCAAAGGAGATTGATTGTTTTCGCTCATGATATAGATTTTACACTTGGTTATAGGAACAAATATAAGTTTCTGCTTAAAGGTGCAAAATTATTTCAATAGCCTGATCTATCATTGCAGGACTGAGATCCAGGTGGGTAACCAAACGTATGGTACTCGCACTGGTAGTATTGCAATGGAGACCTTTTTCTTTAAACTGGTGCACAATTTTCTCGGCGCCCCCTTTTTCTACCTCAAAAACCACAATATTGGTTTCAACCGGCATAATCGCTTTTACATAAGCTGTACGGGCCAGGGCCACGGCTAAAGCCTTTGCATGCGCATGGTCGTCTTTTAATCTTGCTACATGATGATCGAGTGCATAAATACCGGCAGCAGCCAAAAAGCCTGCCTGACGCATGCCTCCACCAAAAGCTTTCCTGATTTTTCGGGCTTTGTTAATCATTTGTCTGGTACCCAACAGCACCGAGCCCACTGGCGCGCCTAAACCTTTTGAAAGGCATACCGAAATTCCATCAAAATATTTACCGTATGCACTGGCGTGATCGCCCGTTGCAGCCAATGCATTAAAAATACGGGCGCCATCTAAATGCAACTTTAAGCCTTTTATATTGCATAAATGATGGATAGGCGCAATTTGTGATAAAGTATAACAGCTACCACCGCCTTTATTTACGGTATTTTCTAAAACCACCAAACTCGAATTCGGATAATGAATATTATCATCATTAATTTCAGGCTCGATAAGCTCAGGCGTTAAAATACCACGCTCGCCATGCAGTAACCTTACCGATGCACCAGAGTGGAAGGCAATCCCACCAATTTCATAACGGTAAACATGAGCGGTCTGATCGCAGATTACCTCATCCATGGGTTGGGTAAAACACTTGATGGCGATCTGATTGGTCATGGTTCCCGAAGGACAAAACAATCCGGCCTCCATGTTAAAAGCCAAAGCCAGTTTTGTCTCCAATGCATGCACCGTTTCGTCTTCACCAAAAACGTCATCTCCTACTTTTGCGGTCATCATCGCCTCCAACATTCCGGCAGTTGGTTTGGTTACGGTATCGCTCCTGAAATCTAAAAATCTGTTGTTCATTTCGCTATTCGATTGTAAAAAAAATCTTGATGTTTAAAAAAAAGACCAATGCCTTTTCTGGTATAATTTTAAGGTTTTTCGGCCATTAAGCGCTCTATATAGTGTATTTTTTACACACTTAATTTTCAGCAACAACAAATTGTTAAAAAATTATTAAAAAAAAGGATACAAAATATAAGACTTTTTATACTTTTATCGTGCTAAAACCAAAAATAAATAAAAATGATAGTAATTGCAGACGGCGGATCGACCAAAACAAATTGGTGTCTGATTAACGAGGCCGGCAGAAAAATTTACTTTAACACTGAAGGTTACAATCCATATTTTTCCAAAGAAGAGTACATTGTAAAGTCTTTGAATGAGACTCTTCCAGACCACTTGGAAAGAGAAAAACTAACCGCAGTTTATTACTACGGTGCCGGCTGTTCTACACCAGCAAATGTAAAAATCGTGGCTGATGCCATGAAACAGGTTTTTACCAATGCAAGCATTTTTGTAGGCCATGATTTACTTGCCTCTTGCAGGGCGCTTCTTGGAAACGAGCCAGGATTTGCTGCGATTTTAGGTACAGGTACAAACTCATGCCTATATGATGGAAACGAAATTACCATGAATATCGATTCATTGGGTTATTTCTTAGGTGATGAAGGTAGCGGTTCGTACATTGGTAAACGTATTTTAAGCGATTACATGAAAGGTTATATGCCAAAAGGTTTACGTGAAGCTTTTTACGATAACTATGCATTAACCAACGAGGACATTTTCGACAACATTTACAATAAGCCATTGCCAAACCGTTTTTGCGCAAGCTTCAGTAAATTCTTATACGATTTTAAAGATAACTACGAAGATTATGCTTTCAGCACGATTGATTATGCATTTACTTCATTCTTCGAAGCTTTGGTTATCCACTATCCAAACTACAAAGACCACAAATTAAACTGTGTAGGTTCTGTAGGTTATAGTTTCCGCGATATTTTAAGTATTGTAGCTGATCGTTACGAAATGGGCGTGGGTAAAATTATCCGCTCACCTATAGATGATTTGGTACATTACCATTTAGAATTAGCGCCTAAAGCTTAGTCTTTAGTCCTAAGTCTGGAGTCCACAGTCGGATCAGAAAAACAAAAAACCCGGATTTGAAATTCAAATCCGGGTTTTCTTTTTTATCAGTATTATTTTCGCTTTAGTCTTTCAGCTTTAGTCTCTTCGCTAAAATGAAATCTCCTTACCAAAAAGTTTAGCATATTTTCTTTTATCGAAACGATACAAGGTAGCTGCACGGTAAGATACACCCTTTTGTTTCTCATCAAGCTCTTTTAATACACCGAAGCTTACTATCTTCTTCCTGAAATTCCGTTTATCCAGTTTTTTGCCCAACACCAATTCGTATACATGTTGTAGCTGGGTAAGCGTAAATTTCTCAGGTAAAAGTTCAAAAGCAATAGGCTGGTGCTTAATCCGGCGTTTTATTTTTTCTAAACCTTTATCATATATCTTTTGGTGATCGAAAGCCAGTTTAGGCAGATCGGTAATAGGCAGCCAATTGGCACGTTTTGCATAAGTACTGATAGGGCGCAATTCTTTATCGCCGCCCAACCTGATCAGTGCATAATAAGCCAGGGTGATTACCCTCCCCTGCGGGTGCCTGTACGGATCACCAAAAGCATAGTACTGTTCCATGTAAATGCCACGCAAACCAGTAAGTTCATATAAAATCCGGGAGGCAGACTGATCTAAGCTCTCGTCTGGACCAACAATGTTACCGGGCAAAGCCCACCAATCTTTAAACGGTTCTTCATTCCTTTCAATTAGCAGGATTTTTAATTCCTTACCATCAAATCCAAACAAAACGCAATCTATCGAGAATACAGAATCTAAATGAGGTAAAATTTGTTCCAAAGTAAAAATTAATTATTTTAAGCAGATAAAGGTATGACTTTCAATATTAAGTAAAAAAAATAAAAAAAATTACTTAGTGTAAAAATTACACACTATATTCGTATATTATAAGATGGAGCCAAATATTAAAAATATAGCCGTATTAACTTCTGGTGGCGATGCCCCCGGAATGAATGCTGCGATCAGAGCTGTTGTTCGTACCGGAATTTACCATGGCATAAATATGTATGGTGTAATGCAGGGGTACCAGGGTTTAATTTCCGACAACATAAAACCAATGGATGCCCGTTCGGTGAGTAATATACTACACCTGGGTGGAACCATATTGAAAACTGCCCGCTGTTTAGAATTTAAAACAGACGAAGGTCAGCAGATTGCCTACAACAATTTAAAGAAAAACGATATCGATGCCCTGGTGGTAATTGGTGGCGACGGAACCTTTACCGGTGCCAAACGTTTTTCGGAAAATTTTGGGGTTAAAGTAATCGGTATTCCGGGTACAATTGATAACGACCTGGCTGGATCGGATTTTACACTGGGTTACGATACGGCAATTAACACCGTAATTGAAGCGATAGATAAAATAAGGGATACTGCCGATGCGCACGACCGTTTATTCTTTGTAGAAGTAATGGGCCGCGATTCTGGTTGTATTGCTTTAAGAAGTTCGATTGCAAGCGGTGCCGAGGCGGTATTACTACCCGAAAAGGAAACCAGTGTAAACGAACTGATTGATAAGCTTGCTTTAGGTGCAGCAACCAAAAAATCCTCGAGCATTGTAATTGTTGCCGAAGGGCACAAGCAAGGTGGTGCTTACGATATAGCAAAAAAAGTAAAGGAAACTTTTGACCATTACGACACCAAAGTTACCATACTTGGTCACCTGCAGCGCGGAGGCAGTCCGAGCAGTTTTGACCGTATTTTAGGCAGCAGGTTAGGTTTTGCCGCAGTAAATGCGTTAATTGCAGGCCAAACTGAACAAATGGTAGGCTTAAAAGGAAACGAAATTAAATTAACGAGCATTAAGGAGGCTTTAACAGCACATTCCTTCAAACTTGAACCCGATTTATTGGAAATGACCGAAGTACTTTCTATATAATATGATAGCGGTTGTTTACAGTGGATCGAAAACTGCATTTTGGAAAATTACCCAAAATGGACAGGTTGTAGCACATTGCAATACTACAGGCTTAAACCCCTGCTTTGTTGATCCGAAAACGATTTTACAGATCCTCAATAAAAAGGTTGCCCTGGTTAACAATGCAGAGAACATAAAGAAAATTTATTTCTTTGCCGCAGGTGCTTCATCGGCAGATAGAAAAGAAGAACTGGCCAAGACCCTTTCTTCATTTTTTAAATACAGCAAAGTTGTGGTCGAAAATGATCTGTTCGGCGCAGCCAAAGCAGCCTGTTATGATAAACCAGGTATTGTAGGCATGCTGGGCAGTGGCGCACATTGCGCTTACTTTGATGGAAAAAAGCCCCTTAACAATAACTTTGGATTAGGTTATATATTAGGTGATGAAGGCTCTTCAAATTACTTTGGAAAAATGATTCTCAAAGAATTTTTAAGCCACAAACTACCTAAAGATATTGAAACCAAATTCTTATTAACACACAATCTGGACCGCCCTCAAATTTTAGAACGCATTTACAATAAGCCGCAGGCCAATATTTTCTTAACTTCGTTTTTCGATTTCGTTACCCAAAACAGCAAACACGAATACATCCGTAAGCTGATTGATGAGGGATTTGAAAAATATTTTGAAACGTATATTTTGCCAACAGTTGAGAAGTACCCTAACAAAGAGCTGCATATTGTAGGCAAAGTAGCTGCAGAGCTCGAAGACCGCTTAAGGTTGGTAGCAGGCAAATACAACCTGGAGATTAAAAGCATTATTAAAGAACCAATACAGAATTTATTAAAACATTACATTAATTAACAAAAACAATGAGCAAAATTGGAATAAACGGCTTTGGCCGTATTGGCCGACTGGTTTTCAGAGCCGCATTAAAAAGAGGATTAGATATTGTAGCCATTAACGACTTAATTGATCCGGATTACATGGCTTACATGTTAAAATATGATACAACACACGGTAAATTTGATGGCACGATTGAAGTTGTTGACGGTAACCTTGTAGTTAACGGCAAAACTATCCGTGTTACTTCAGAAAGAAACCCTGCTGATTTGAAATGGGATGCTGTAGGTGTTGAAGTGGTAATCGAATCAACTGGTTTATTCTTAACCCGCGTTGATGCTGAGAAACACATCGCTGCTGGTGCTAAAAAAGTAGTTTTCTCTGCTCCTGCTAAAGATAGCGATATCCCTACTTACGTAATGGGTGTTAACCACGATAAATTAACTGCAGATCAGACTATCGTTTCTAACGCATCATGTACTACTAACTGTTTAGCGCCAATTGCTAAAGTATTAAACGATAACTTCGGTATTGTTGAAGGTTTAATGAGCACAATCCACGCTGTAACTGCAACTCAAAAAACTGTTGATAGCCCATCAGCTAAAGACTGGAGAGGTGGCCGTGGTGGTTTCTCTAACATCATCCCTTCATCAACCGGTGCTGCTAAAGCTGTAGGTATGGTACTTCCTGAATTAAAAGGAAAATTAACGGGTATGTCTTTCCGTGTTCCTGTTGCTGACGTTTCTGTAGTAGATTTAACTGCACGTTTAGAAAAACCAGCTACTTACGAGCAAATTAAAGCTGCAATGAAAGCTGCTTCTGAAGGCGATTTAAAAGGTGTACTAGGTTATACTGAGGATGAAGTTGTTTCTTCTGACTTTATTGGTGATGACCACGCTTCTATTTTCGACGCAAAAGCTGGTATCTCTTTGAACGATAATTTCGTAAAAGTGGTATCTTGGTACGATAACGAGTGGGGATATTCTTCAGCATTAGCTAAATTCGTAGAATATTACGCTAGTTTATAATAAAAAATAGCGCTTAGCGCATTATTATACTACTTAAAAGGTAGCATTATTAATTTAATGCTACCTTTTTGTTTTAAACAGCATTTTCACCTGTAAATTTTATTTTAAAATCAGCCAAAAACTTACTTTTATTTAATTTCAAAACCCAAAATATACTTAACAACCTCAAAAAACTAAAAAATCACCACAAAATATCAGCAAAACCTATTTTTTAGCAAAAACTAAACAAACGTTTGACTAAATCATACTATAAATTGACAATATTTAACAATTATTTAACAAATTTTTGCTTTATCTTTGTGGTACGATCATTTTAAATCCTAAAAGCTTATAGAAAAGGAACAGGAAATAAAAAATGACAAAAAAAATACTTAAAATTTTCTTAGTGTATTTTTTACACTATCAAATTTTTTACTATATTTGTATCATAATAAACGGAACGATGTTTGTTATCAATAGAAAAAGATAAATCACTTTCTGGATAAACCCAGGTTTAGAAAGAAAGTTAAAGACAAAGCCTGGCTCATAACAGGTTTATATTTGGTTAGAAAAAAGAGATACGTCTGGATGGAGTATCTCTTTTCTTTTATACGGGGTTTTTCTTCATCACCCGTAGATACATCAGAAAACGCCCTTATTAAGGAAATAAGATAAGCGCTCTAATTGCACGGTATCATTACAAATGCACACCTCTTCCATCTGCGCTACAAACGCGGACGATGGATTAAACAATCAACATTGTTCCAAGCTTATAATTATAGATTATTTTTTAAATGATATATGTTTCGAGCATATAATTATAGGTTATTTCCTAAAAAACATATGCTCCATCGCCCTACATTACAAGTGCACACCTATTCCGTCCGCATAACAAACGCGAACGAATAAATACATATATTAGATTAAATTATTTAAACCATTGCATGAGACTTCTATTATATTGCTTATTATTAGTGCTTACTCAAAAAGCTTATTCGCAAACCAATATTTACACCTTCAACACCCATAAGTTCTTTACTGAAGCAGAAATAATAACTACCTTTAATAAAATGTCAAAAGGATTACCTGCAGACCTTGACATCACTCCAACTGTTTATCATAAAATCACAAAAAAAGATACCGTGATCAACTATCTGCGGTTTGATGTACACAAAACAACAGAAAAATCAACCTTTGCACTCTTGTATAAACAAGATTCGACCTTCTTACTGTTAGACAAAAAAATCCCTCCTTTTGCATTAAAAGATTTAGATGGAAAAGTTTTTACATCAACTCAGTTTTTAGGCAAACCAACGCTTATTAACTTTTGGGCTACTTACTGCGGACCATGCATTGCAGAGATGCCGGCACTAAGCAAACTAAAGGAGAAGTATGGGAGTGAAATGAATTTCATATCCATTACTGAAAACGATGCCACACGCGATACCCTAAAACAATTTGTAAAAAACAAAGAGTTTAATTTTTTGGTATTAGCAAATGGCCAGAATTACCAAAAAAACTTAAAAATAGCAGCTTTACCCAGAAACCTGTTTATTGATAAAAATGGTATTTTACGCTACATAGAAGGCAACTTCCCTCTCGAAGATAATGGAAAAGAGCAATCAGCAGATTCAAACTCTTTCATAAAAATTATCAACTTACTTATTAACGAAGCAAAATAAAATAAGCGGGACATATGACTGCACGGCATACATTAAAAACGTACATCTCTTCCACCCGCGTTACAAACGAGGACGATAACTAACTAAACCACCTTAATCCCCAAATGCCTGTAAGCATCTAAAGCAGTATTTTCAGGCTCAGTTTCGGTAATAATTACATCTACATCGGTAACCGGACATACGTAATAAGGCTCAACGGTATCGATCTTTTCGAGGGCCGAAAGCGCAATGGTTTTCTGTGCCTGGTTAATCATGGTATTGTTCAGCTGTGCATCTTCATATATGATAGACGTAATACCCATACTATGGTGCAAACTGCAAATACCGAGCATACAAATATCAGCACGTATTTTCCTGAAGGTATCGATGGTTTCCTGTCCCATGGTTGTAAATGCAGTTTTATGCAATTTTCCACCGGCAAATATTACTTCGGTACAGGGGTGGTCTTCTAAAATATTGGCCACCGGAAAACTATTGGTAATAATGGTAATTTTTAAATCTTTTGGTAAAGCGGCTGCCAGCGCTACAACCGAGGTTCCGCCATCAAAGAAAACTACCTGACCATCTTTTAAAAATTGTAAGGCTTTGGCAGCAATGATCTGCTTATGCTGCTGATTGTACTTTTCCCTTTCCCGATAATGCTGTGGAATAGGCGAACGGGCAATTGCCCCTCCCCGTACGGCCCTGAGCAATCCTTGCGTATCGAGCTCTTTAATATCGCGCCTTACCGTATCTTCTGATACTTTGAGCAAATTACTCAGCTGATCCAGGCGTACTTTATTGTCTTTTTCCAGCGTATCGATAATGATCTGTAGGCGTTCTTCTTTTACCATATTAATGCAATATACTGCAAATATAAAATTTTAAACCGAAACAAATTTGCAACAAATTGCAATATTTAATATTTTTGTTGCAAAATATAGCAAACTATGAAAAGAACAATAGGCATTGATATGGATGGCGTACTCGCCGATATAGAAGACCACATATTACAATCGTATGCTGCCGAGACCGGTATCATACTCACCCGCGACGACATAAAAGGTAAATCGGAAGAAGAACTTTTTCCTGACCGCGAGTTGGCAATGAAAATCTGCAATAAAGCAGGCTTTTTCAGAAACCTGCCTTTAATGGAGGGAGCTGTAGAAACCGTAAAAAAACTAATGGAAGATTATGAAGTATATATAGTTTCGGCTGCAATGGAATTCCCCTTATCCTTGTTTGAAAAACGCGAATGGCTCGCCGAACACTTCCCTTTTATTGGCTGGAGAAACATTATCTTTTGTGGCGATAAAAGCATTATCGACACCGATTATTTAATTGATGATCACTGTAAAAACCTCGATTTCTGCAAAGGAAAGCCCTTAATGTTTACTGCCTTCCACAATGTGGAGAAAAAGCACCACCAAAGGGTAAACCACTGGAATGAAATACCAGCATTATTAAAGAAACTGGAAGAAGAGCAGTTAGAAAGCCTTGCAATTGCCTAAACCGCTAAACCACAAAAAAAGGATGTAACCACTGGCTACATCCCCTATCTAAATTAACGCTCTCAACTTATGAAGTTGATATAAGGCTCTCACCCCTTATGCCTACAATATTACGGCAGAAAGATTAAGATTTCATGAAGAAATATTTTTTTCTTTGATAATTCTCAAAAGAAATGAAGTAAGTCACCAAGGTGTTTTGATTTTATTTAAATGTTTCACTTATCCGAATTATTGCGAAATCAATATCATTTGATTGATGCAATTTTCTGCAAGATTTGGTATAATGAACTTATCAAGTCCTAATCACCGCCACAGCCACCGCAGCTACCACAAGAATTACCACACGATGAGCCGCATGCACTACTGCATCCACCATCGCCGTTGCCCCAGTTCTTGCGCTCATTATAGTTCATTATCGTAAAAAAAGAAGCATTTAAAGCTGCTGTTCCATATAGAAAGTAGTTCCATTGCCAATCGCTATCCGCTTTCTGCTTATACTGTGCATGGTTGCCATACCAGTTGGGAATGGTTTCTTTACACAACATTAAGGATAGCTTACGCAGGTAAAACACGGCAAAGAAAAACAAAGCTGCCGTTACAATAAGCAGCTGGATAACGGGCTTATCCCGCTCAACACCCGTAATTATCCTGATTAGTGGCAGCATAAGTAAAAAAACAAAAACGATAAAGCTGTTCGCAAATAATTTTGCAAATGTTTTAGATTGGTAGAAGTGATATTGAAAAGCAGTTAAACTTTTGCTAATATTCCTGAATATGGGTTTTGCCGCTAGTAGCCGCAGTAGTTTTGGATAATAGATCCGGCCCGAATCTTGCAAAATACTCACTACCTGTGCCTGCTCGGCAGATTGAACATCAACGGTACCGGAAACCGAAATCATTTGTTCGGTAATCTTAATTGTTCCATTGTTAATCAGCTCATTTACCGGTCCTCCGATCACATCAGAAAGCCGTTGTGTTTTAAGGTAAACCAACTCTAAAGGTTTGAGATGATATACAAATGAATCGTGATGGAAAGAACGCAGCACAGTATTCATGCTGTTTTTATTGTGTAAGTTGAGTATTACATAGGCCGCCAGTACTATAGCAGCGAAACCTAAAATAAAATATGGATTATCGATATGCAGATAAAGTGGCTTAAGCAAATAGTAAAACGGAACGATGAGCATACAGAAGATCAGTACACCGAACAGGATCAAAAATCGTGGTTTAACATTTGCCTGAGCTTTAAACCAGCCAGCATATTACCGTAAGCCCAGATACTTTCGGGTTGTTCGCCAAAATGTTCAGCGTATTGTTCTTTTGTTCGTTCTTCAGCCTTTTTAAACTGAACTAATTGAGCCTTATCATGTGTAGAAGGTACATGTTGAATATCCTTACCCAGTAATTGGCAAAAATCATGATAAGATTTCGAAAAGATAAGGTGCTGATGCCACACGACATCAACAATAGCCGATGGCGAAACCATTACATCTGCAACCGCAGCCAGATACATAAACTTTTTATACTCGAGAATTGCACTTTCTGTAAAGGCCTTTGTCCACCGGTTTTCGTTGGCAAGCCTAACCGAAAAGGGATAATCTCCCTGTAACTGATCGAAATCAAACTGCAGTATGCTGTTCCAAAGTACGTTATTCATAGCTATCCTAATTTCAGCTGACAGTTATCTGATTACAATATCTCCTTATAAATATAGTACTATTTACGAAACAACAACTAAACAAGCCGGTGATTATTGTTTACTGTTTGCAATGGAGATGCGGGATTGGTACAAACAAAATAAGCCTCCCTTAAAAGAGAGGCTTACGAGTGTAATCTAAATCGTCCCGTTGATTTAATTTTTACTTACCCAAATATAGCCAGTATCCCTACAGATACAACACTAAATTTTATCTTGTACAGCAATTTGTAAAATGTGTATAGTGCTATGTAAACATAAGGTTCCAAAATCGAAAAAATGGTATAATGCTTATTGCGAAATGGAAAGAAACTACCGGTTAAAAATCTAAACCAGCTCTTTAACCAATCTGCTGCGTATGCGGCTTAAGGTTTCTAAACGCATGCCCAGGTAACTGGCTACGCAACGCAGGGGAACTTTAGTAATTTCGAAAGCATTCAATTCAAGAAATTTCTCATAACGTCTTTCGGCTGAGGGAATACGTGCCAATATTGCACGCTGGGATGCAGCATAATACTGAAGGGCCAGAATTTTTCTACCTATAATATTGGTTTCTATATAACTTTCATAAAGTTTGTTGATGAAAGCATTCGACATGGCTACTACTTCTGTTTTTTCAAGAGCCTGCAGGTATTCGATAGAGGGTTGCTGCATTTCATCAGGATGCTGGATGGCACCTACAAATTCGCTACCTAAACTCACCCAGGTAGTAATTTCTTTGCCTTCATCTTTAATAAAACCTCTAACCAGCCCCGAGGCTACAAAAAAAACATAATCATTATTATCAATTGGGGATAGGATATATTTATTCTTTTTGATCAAAATTGGTTCTGCATGCTTTTTTATCTCCTGAATAAACCCCGCTGTTACGGGATTTAAATTACTGAGATAATTCAACATGGTATTTACCAAAAATACTTTACGTGTTTCGAGCATATATTAAAGGGAATAGACTTTAGACCTCTAATTATAGCGAATTAAACTAAATGACAAAAATAAAGTGGATTGGAGCGTCAAATTTGCTGACTAAAATCAACAACTAACCTCTAATTTTACTTTTCGAGCACAATTTCGGGGATATTTGCAGGGGTTGATGTTAAACTCAGTCAACTGTAAAGATGTGGCCTGGAGTGCTTAAAATCGTTTAACGAAGTCAAAATATTAGAACATGATTTGTACATTTGTAACCAGCAATGAAAATATTAGTCTACTTTTTAAGCTTAAGCATCCTCTTCATCTCTTGCATTACCTGCGAAGATGTACCGGAGTTTGCCGGCGATAATCAGCAGAACATCTCCATTGTGAAAGCAGACAAAACCGAAAGCAGCACCCATAAAGACGACTGCTCACCCATGTGTACCTGTAACTGTTGCGGGCAACCAACGCTGAGCCATCTTGCTTTTTCTGATTTTGTTTTTTTAAAGCGCGAAACAACTGTAAAACAAAAAATCCGCTACAGCAACCGCTTCATTTCTACTTACATCCAAAATATCTGGCAACCGCCTAAATTGAATAAAACAGCAATCGGCTAACCGATAAGCAGCGATTGTAAACCTTACAATCTATTTATTCAATAATCCATCAAAAAAACACATGCAAAAAATAATAATATTGCTATGCGCTATGCTGTGCATAACTAATGCCTACGCGCAGGATAATTTTAAAATAACCGTTAAAGACAAAGAAAATGCTTCGCCACTACAGGGCGTTACAATCCTTGTAAAAGGAAGTGGCATTATAGCCAAAACAGCCGAAAACGGAACGGCCAGCTTAAGCAACATCCCTGATGGCAAACAAACTTTAATCATCAGAAATGTAGGCTACGACGAGCAATTGATTACCTTAAATTTTCCGTTAAAACAAACAACCCCGCTCGAAATCTTTTTAGTAGCATCCGAAGACGAACTGGAAGAAGTAATTGTGTCGTCAACAAGAACCAGTCGCAGCATTCAAAATACCCCTACCCGGGTCGAAACCATCGAACTGGAAGAAATTGATGAAAAAAGCAATATGCGACCCGCCAATGTTTCGATGATCTTACACGAAAGTACGGGTATTTCCGTACAGCAAACCTCTGCCACAAGCGCCAATGCCAGTATCAGAATTCAAGGACTTGATGGTCGCTATACTCAATTGCTGAAAGATGGTTACGCCAGTTTCGGCAATTTTGCCAGCGGATTGAGTATTCTGGAAATCCCGCCTCTAGATTTAAGTCAGGTAGAGATTATTAAAGGTCCCTCTTCTACCTTATATGGGGCAGGTGCAATTGCCGGGGTGGTGAATTTTATTTCGAGAACGCCAAAAGAAAAGGCCGAATTTAACTTTATTGTTAACCAATCGAATGTGGGTCAAACCAATATTGGTGGTTTTGGTATGCAGCGCAATAAAAAATTCGGTTATAGCCTTTTGGCACTGGCTAATTTTCAAAAAGCCTACGATGTAGATGATGATGATTTTACTGAACTGCCTAAAACAAAAGATTTCACCATTCACCCTAAAGTCTTTTTCTACCCAAATGAGCGCGCAACGTTGGTTATCGGCAATGCTTTTACCAAAAGCGACCGTACTGGCGGCGATATATATGTGGTTAACAATAACACCGATGCCAGTCACCGTTATTTTGAAACCAACAACAGTATCCGTAATACTTCAACACTCGATTTTAGCTACAAAACCAGCGAAAAAGACCTGTTAAAGCTTAAAACAAGTTTCAATTACTTTAAACGTGGTATTGCGATCCCTGATTACCGTTTTGACGGCATTAACTATAACGCCTATACCGATATCAGCTATTTGAAGAATATCAAAAACCAGAGTTTAATTTTTGGGGCTAACTTAGTATACGACGACTTTAAAGAACAGAACCAGGCTGTAAGTCTTGCCAAAAACTTCACAACCAAAACGGCGGGTGTTTACGCACAGCAAACCTGGGATATTACCCAAAAGTTTAAGCTGGAAAGTGGTATGCGGATCGATTTTGTAAATTACTTTAATGCGAATTACAATAAAAGCGAGGCTTTTGCACTACCAAGAATCTCTGCATTGTATAAGTTTAACGATAAATGGAGCTCGCGCATTGGCGGTGGATTGGGTTATAAAACGCCCACCTTGTTTACCGAACAAACAGAAACTTTCCAATACCAAAACCTGCTTCCTTTAAACCAGGTAAAAGCCGAGCGAAGCTATGGAGGTACTGCAGATGTTAATTATAAAACCAACATAGGCGACGATTGGATGATTAGCCTTAACCAGATGTTTTTTTATACCCGGATTAACAATTCGACTATTTTACTGCAGGATGGATCCGGAAATTTTCACTTCGAAAACACTAGCCTACCCGTACAGAGTAAAGGTTTTGAAACCAATGCCAAAATAATTTTCAAGGAATATTTTAAGCTTTTTGCTGGTTATACTTTTACCTCTGCGAAGGCAAATTATCTCCCGGTTATACAAACCATTAGGTTATTACCTAAAAACAAGCTAAACCTGGCCTTGCTTTACGAAAAGGAAAGAAACTTTAAAATGGGATTGGAAGGCTATTTTACTGACAGACAATACTTGTACAACAATCAGCAAACCAGCGCTTTTTGGGAATTTGGCTTTATGGCTGAAAAGGTTTTTGGCAAGATTTCGGTTTTTGTTAATGCAGAGAACTTTACCGATACCAGGCAGAGCAAATATAAAAGTGTAGTGAACGGATCGCACCTTAACCCTACTTTCGACGACATCTGGACGCATACAGAGGGCAGAACTTTTAATGCCGGCATAAAGTTAAAACTCTAAAAATGAAATAATAAAAAATAATACTTGCAGGTGCACAAGATTATCGTACCTTTGCAGCCGCTCTGGATGCTTCCACTCCAGAGTTTAAGAAAGCCTTTCAGCAATGAGAGGCTTTTCTTATTTAAAGGTATTTAAATAAGTTTTGGCGTAATATAAAAACTTATATCACGCCAAAACTATGTTTTTATATATGGTTTTGGCGCAATATAAAAAACTATATTACGCCAAAACTATGTTTTGTAGTTCAATTTTGGTGTAATATAGATTCAGTTCAAAGCGCAAAACTGCCTTTATTTACTTTTGAAAACAACTACTGCTAAAGGCGGTAGGTTTACATCAATAGCATATTTCTGGTTATTATGTCCCTCTTCAAGCGGAGTAATATCCCCCTTATTATTTATACCGCTACCGTAATACACAATATCATCAGTATTAAAAATTTCAGTCCATTTTGTTTTAAAGGGTACGCCAATCCGATAATGCTCTCTTACAACAGGAGTAAGGTTGATGGCAATTACCAAAGTATCTTTCGCTTTAGGTCCCTTACGCATATATACAAACACCGACTCGTCTGCATTATCGGCATCGAGCCACTCAAAACCTTCGTAACTAAAATTAAAATGGTACAGGGCAGGTTCTTTTCTATACAGGAAATTTAAAGCTTTAACTGTTTCCTGCATCCCTTTGTGTGGAGCATACTGCAATAAATGCCAATCCAGCGATTGGGTAAAGTTCCACTCATTAGTTTGGCCAAATTCGTTGCCCATAAAAAGCAGCTTTGCACCCGGGTGAGTAAACATGTAACCATACAGCGCCCTTAAGTTGGCAAATTTCTGCCAGTCATCGCCTGGCATCTTATAAAGCATTGGCGATTTACCGTGCACTACTTCATCATGCGAAAAAGGGAGCATAAAGTTTTCGGTAAAAGCATAGGTCATGCTAAAACTCAACTGGTGGTGGTGGTGCTTTCTGCCCAAAGTATCTACCTTGAAATATTTCAAGGTATCGTTCATCCAGCCCATCATCCATTTCATACCAAAGCCAAGCCCGCCGTTATGCACCGGATGGGTTACCCCAGGGTAGGTACTGCTTTCTTCGGCAATGGTATGCACACCTTCAAAATTGCCATAAATGGCTATGTTAAGGTCTTGTAAAAACTGAATCGCTCCTAAATTTTCGCTCCCGCCATACTCGTTGGTAGCAGAATCCCCTTCCTCGCGCGAAAAATCAAAATATAGCATAGAGGCTACGGCATCTACCCTTAATCCATCGGCATGATATTGGTCTAACCAAAACATGGCATTACTGATCAGGAAAGAGCGCACCTCATTTCTATCGTAATTAAAAATATACGATTTCCAGTCAGGATGGAATCCCTTTCGCATATCGGCATGCTCGTACAGGTGGGTGCCATCAAATTCGTATAAACCGTGTCTGTCGCCCGGAAAATGGGAAGGTACCCAATCCAGTATTACGGCAATATTGGCTTTATGGAATGCATCAATAAGGTACATTAAATCCTGTGGGGAACCATAGCGCGAGCTTGCCCCAAAATAGCCGGTAATCTGATAGCCCCAGCTCGGAAAAAACGGAAATTCCATTACCGGCATCAGCTCTACATGAGTAAAGCCCATTTCTTTTACGTAGGGTACAAGCCTGCCGGCAACCTCTCTGCAGGTTAAAACACGTTCAGGATTTTCCGGATCGCGTTCCCAGGAGCCTATATGTACTTCGTAAACCGAGATCGGCTGATCTAAAGCATTTAGTTTGGCCCTTTTATTTAACCAGGTTTTATCTTTCCAGGTATAGTCGGTATCCCAAACAATGGAAGCCGTTTGTGGCGGGTGCTCCCACCTGCGGGCATACGGATCGCCTTTCAAATGCTCCGATTCATCAAAGCCCTTTACAAAATACTTGTAAACCTCACCTTTGGCAATACCGGGAATAAAACCTTCCCAGATACCCGATTTATCCCATCGTTTGTTTAATCCATGTGAAGCATTATTCCAGTCGTTGAAGTTACCTACCACAGCTACATTAATGGCATTTGGTGCCCATACCGAAAAATAAGTTCCGGCAGTCCCACCAACACTAATGAGGTGTGAGCCCATTTTTTCGTAAAGCCTGAAATGCTTTCCAACCAGAAAAAGATCAATGTCGTAATCGGTAAATAAACTGTGTACCCAAACCGCTTTCTTGTGGTCGGTTTTTACTAAAGCTGCTTTTTTTGCAGTAACTTTTTTGGCTGCTGGCATAGATATTTTTTGGCTAGATAAATTAAACCCCAAATACTAAACAGCATTTGGGGCTAAAAGATTTACAGACTTAAGATCTGAATTTCTGAGAAATTTTTATTGCATTTGAAATGCAGTACATGCTGATCGTCGGTATAGAAATCGGTTATCTCTTTATTATCGATAATGATTTTTCTTACCTGGAATTTTACGCCAATAACATTACAAACATAAAACTCGTAATTCGGCGTGTATAATCCTTCAATACGTTGGTTTACCTTTATGGCTTGTGTATCGCCTTTTACGGTAAATTTCTTCTCCAGGTAAATATCCTGCTCGTAGGCAAAAGTATCGCCATGATCTTCGTACATATATGAATTTACTTCATAATCGCCATGGTAGATATTCAATACCACTTCAGTAATTGATTTTTCATCTACATACTGCATTACCGGATATTCTGGTAAAACAGAACCTGCGCGTACAAACATTGGCATACTGTCTATCTTGGCATCAACCGTATATTCGTTACCACCTTCTAAAATTTCGTTGGTCCAGAAATTATACCAGGTACCTTTAGGCAGATAAACCTTACGCGAAATGGCTCCTTGCTCCAATACCGGACAGATTAAAAGTTTATCGCCATAGCAAAACTCATCCTGACGGAAACTGTTGCTGATGTTTTCCTGCTCGAGCATAACCAATGGCCTCAAAATCGGAAAACCGTAACGGTGATGTTCCCAGAAAACCGAATACAGGTAAGGCATTAAACGGTACCTTAACTCAATAAACTTGCGGTTGATATTTTCGAAAAATTCGCCAAAACTCCATGGCTCACGCTCGGCAGTATCACCAGCAGAGTGCGCACGCATAAATGGCGAGAATGTACCCAGTTGAATCCAGCGGGTGAATAATTCACCATCTGGCTCGCCACTAAATCCGCCAATATCTGTTCCACAGAAAGGCACACCCGAAACCGATAAACGCTGACACTGGATGTTTCCGATCTTTAAGTGCTCCCAGGTAGCAATATTATCGCCCGTCCAAACACTTGCATAACGTTGCATTCCCGAATAGCCTGCCCTGGTAATGGTAAACGGACGCTTGTTGCGCATCAGCTTTTTCAGCCCTTCGTAAGTAGAACGAACCATTTGCATGCCGTAAACATTATGGGCCTTACGGTGCGAACCACGGTAACCATCGTAATTGTGGCGTACATCATTCGGGAAAGTACCTGAACCAAACACTGCCGGCTCGTTCATATCATTCCAGAAACCAGCAACACCCATATCTACCAGTTCTTTATACAAATTACCCCACCAGGTACGCACCTTTGGGTTGGTAAAATCAGGAAACTGGCAGCGGCCTGGCCAAACGTGCCCTTCCATATAATAATCGTCGCTGCGGCGACAGAAAAATCTTTTTTCTTTACCCTCTTTAAATACCCAGTAATCATCATCAACCTTAATTCCCGGATCAATCATCACAACAGTTTTAAAACCATCATCCGAAAGTTCTTTGATCATTCGCCTTGGGTCTGGAAAGTATTTTTTGTTCCAGGTAAAGCAACGGTAACCATCCATGTAATCGATATCCAGATAAATGGCATCGCAAGGGATTTTACGCGCTCTGAACTGTTTGGCTATTTCTTTAACCTTTGTTTCCGGATAATAACTCCAGCGGCATTGCTGATAACCCAATGTCCATTTTGGAGGCATTGGATGCGTGCCGGTTAAAGTAGCATAACGCTTAACCACATCCATGATGTGCGGCCCATGAATGTAATAATATTGGAGTTCACCTCCATCAGCCCAGAAACTGGTCTTATTTACATCCTCAGATCCAAAATCGAAATACGATTTAAAGGTATTATCGAAAAAGATACCGTAAGCGGCCTGGTTATGCAAACCAATATAAAATGGTATGGTACGATATAGTGGATCCTGGTTCCATCCAAAAGAATAGGCATCGGTATTCCAGTTTTCGAAACGACGGCCACGGAGGTTAAAATTACCCGATTTATCGCCTAAACCAAAGAAATTTTCTTCGGGGTGGCATTTTTTGGTCGCATAAATATAGTAGCCACCAAAATCTACATTTTCTTCCCAGTGCATGGAGTTGGCCTCATCAACCATTACTACATTGGTTATATTATCTGAGAAAGAAATATGAAAGGTTGCTTTATCTATTTTACAGGTTACGGCGTAAGTAGAAATGGTATAATAATCTTCGTGCTCCTGCATTTTAAATACGGAAACCTTTTGATCTACTTCGGGTACAGCGTAAGAGAAATCATCTAAAAAAACGCCGTGTGGCGCTAAACGCACCCTGATAATATCATCGCTAACTACGCGTACCTCAACCCTTGCATCACCATCAGAGAAATAAAAACGATTGCCTTCTTTCTTTACTTTTTTTACCGAACCAAGGTATTGTTTTACAATTGGTTTTACCGATATATCTACTGGATTGTTAAGGTGCTGGATTTCCTGCTCCTTTTCAATCAGTTCACTTATTTCATTAGGTTTGTCGTTTTGCGCTTCCATCCTTATATATCTATAATTTCAAATTAATAGCTCTTAAACCGGGACAGTGCTTAAGAAAGTACTATAATACAAATATTTTATTAAAAGGGCTCAAGCTTTTTTTCAAGGCTTGTTGATTAAAGTGTATTTTTCACACTAAGCAAGTCATTTATGTATCAACTGCAGGTCAATAATGCAGTATTGCTTTGAATATCGTCATTAAAACTATATGCGATCGGATATAAAAAATAATATTTTCAGTAAAACTATATCCTTTCGGATATAGTTTTACTTAATTACAAACAACTACCGAGAGATGTAAATCAGTTATAATCAAAAACAGAATCAGCGCATTAATTTAATCTGCTAAAAAAAAGCCCCCTGTACCTTTATACAGAGGGCAGCTCAAAACTCAATAAGTTTACTATGGGTTAAAGGTCAATCCAACATAGTAGATTGCACCTGCCATAGGGTTACCATAAGAAGTGATATAATACTTGTTCAATACGTTCGAACCTCCCAGTTTAACTACTGAATTTACTGAAGGAATCCTCAAACTAACCTGTGCATCCAACGAACTATATGCAGGCACCTGACCTGAGGCGAAAGATGAATTCCAGTAGAACTGATCTTGCCAGCGGTAAGAAACATTGAAACCGAAGTTTTTAATAATCTCTTTATTGCCCAAACCCAGATTGTAACGGATTTTAGGCGTATTAAAATCGTTGATGTAATTAGCTGGTAAATCTCCAATCTGATTGTAAGAAACGTTACCACTCACATTCCATTTACCTACCAGGTAATCAAGGCCTAAAGCACCACCATAAGATGTTACTTCTCCCTCGGCATTAACTGGCACACCAAATTTCACAAAGCTTCCGCTTACATTCTGATAAACATCAACTGCCGTGATAAAATCTTTATAGATATTGTAGTAACCGTAAGCATCAACCAATAAGTTAGGAAGCAATAAACCTTTGTAACCTAACTCATAAGATTGTACACTTTCCGGACGAACACCTTTTGCATCAAAATTATACTGTTGTAAGAGCGCCGGATTTGGTGTTCCTGTAGCAGCAGCTGAGGCCAAAAATGCGCGGTAACTCACATCTGTATATGGTTTGTTGGTATCTAAATGGTATTTGCTGAACATAATTTCGGGTAAACCACCAATTAAACGTTGTGAACCACCACCAACTGAAAGATCGATATACTGGTTTTGTGTAGTTGGGTTGCGGTAACCGGTTTGGTAAGAAACCCTGATATTGTTGTTTTTGGCCACTGTGAATACCCCGGTAATCCTTGGTGTAAACCTGCCTTCAAAGTTCTGGCTCTTATCGTAACGGCCGGCAAAAGTAAATTTAACTTTATCGTTAAAAAATTTCTTACCAATTTGGCCAAATGCACCATACTCTTTAATATCGATTGAATTTAATAAGTCGTTAAAAATCGTCCCCGCTGAGTTTAAATCATAAAGTCGGTAAGAAGCACCCACCTGAAACTCTACCACTTTATCGAAAAGATTGGTAAAGTTGTACATTCCCTCATAGTGATACAAGTTTGATTTATCATCGAATTTTGCACCATAAATACCCTTTGATGGATCAGAAGCACTGATCGTAGTATTCATGATCTGATCTTTCGCTTGTATAAACTGAGCCGACCCCGGTTCAAAGCGACCCTGGTTGGCAGCAGTTCTAGCCAATACATGTGCAGCGGCATCGCCCTGACCTGCAGCTCTTGCACCAACATAATTGCCAATGTATTGCGGGAACCAGGTTGTAGATGGTTTTGAAAGTTCGTTAATATAACTACCTAAAATAGAAGAAATATAAGAATCGCCTGAGCGCTCCTGAGTAGTATAAGCTTTAACAAAGAAGTCTTCGCCCTTTATTTCCAATTTATACTGGCCAATATTGAAATTACGCAACGAATAACGATCAGAACCGGTATAAACCGAAGTTCCTGTACCCCAGTTTGCCTGTGCAACAGCTTGTACAGTATTACTGATATTATAGTACAATCCGCCAGATACTTTTAATGATTTGGTATCATAATCAACCAGGTTTTCTTCATTATAACCTGTTCTTGATACATTTTGATCAGGAATTAAATTGGCCTTTAAACCCACGTAGAAAGGGAAATAATTTTGTACTGCAGGACGTAATGCTGCAGGCAAGCCCGCAAGGAAACCGGCTTGTTGTACCGCATTTGGAATAGCTGCACCAAAAGCACCATCCATGGTTGATTTAATGTTAGGGATTAAACCACCTGAACCAGCATTGATCCCTGCAATTGTAGCATTTTGAACACTCAAAGCAACATTTCGCATATTTTGGCTTACCTCATCACCGTAAACATTTATACCATCATAATTGGTATCGCTGTTGCGGTCGCCAGATTTAGCCGTTCTGGAAATACGGTCGAAGTTTGAATAGTTATTACCGAACCAATCTTTGGCCTGTAAAAATGAGAAGGCTGCTTTTACCCCAAACTTATTGTTCCATGATTTTGCCATGCGTACATCCAGTTGATTAAACGGTTGTACACTACTATTATCATCGTTAACATGGTTTACACCTGTTTTATATTGAAAACTAGCTCCCGGATATTTAAAAGGATCTTTTGAGGTCATCAACAAAGTACCGTTAATACCACCCGCACCGTAAAGTGCTGATGAGGCACCAGGTAAAAGCTCTACATTATCTACATCAAGCTCGGTTATACCTACGATATTACCTACCGAGAAATTCAGTCCCGGTGCCTGGTTATCCATTCCATCGATATATTGGTTAAAACGCGTATTACCGTTTGAGTTGAAACCACGGGTATTGATCGATTTAAAAGTCAAACTCTGCATACTGCTCTCTACCCCTTTCATATTGTTCAGGGCATCGTAAAACGAAGGCGCGGCAATTTCTCTGATCGTTGCAGCACTCATTCGCTCGATAGACACTGGCGATTCTAAAATACGCTCAGGTGTACGTGAAGCCGAAACGACCACATCGCCACCAAGTACAACCGCAGTTTCCAGCTCGATATTAATACCAGAGGTACTTCCGGTAATTTGCTGTTCTACCGTACCATAACCTACATAAGAAGCTACTAATGTAAACGGGACTTTAGCCGAAGTAGTAAAAGTAAAACTGCCATTGCTTGTGGAGGCTGTACCGCCCGACTGGCCTTTGATACTTAAGCTTACGCCTGCCAATCCTTCTTTTGATTGCTTATCTTTTACGGTTCCGCTTACCGTAATATTCTGTGCCTGTGCTGCTATATTACCAGCAAACACAAATAATAACACATAAAAGATCTGTGTAAAAATTCTGCTCATACGCGATTGTTAATTTGGTTGTTTGTATTATTAGTTACATAAACTTAAATTCTTTTTTTGAATTAAACAAATTATGTATGCATAATAATAAACTAACGAAGTTTTCCAAAGGGCATTAAAATACAATCAGTTAAATCTCATACTGACAGCATAACATGAATATCACTAAGTGCATCGTCACTATTGACAAGAAATTTCAGGCTTTCAATCCATCAAGATGTTGTTATTTACAAAGAAGCAAGCACGGTGATCAATGCTTGTTTTCTAACAAAAATCCGAGTTTCCCTATTACCATGAATGCGTGAAGATCGGACTGAATGAGCGGGTTATCGCAACAACATTGATTAGGTTCGTTACTCGTGCTAAATTAATTGCCATAAAAACTTTTTACAAGAAAGCCTTAAATCTATCCATTTTCTTCTGATGTTAACTGACATTTTACTAAAAATCAGTCTGACCACAGCACTGAAACCCTCCCACGGTTTTTAGGTTAATTTAAATTCTTCAAGGATTCCTTTGAAGAAAAGCACTCTTTTCAGCTAACTGTGTGCCAAGATCGGCTGTAGGAAACGATTATTCTCTATATCCATGACATTCTTTTGAATTGAATTATGATTTCAGTGTTTTTTGGCTCATTAAAGCAACGCCAGAAGGGGCAGAGCATTACAGTTCAATAAAGAAGTAAAAATATTGTTAAATATTAAAACGGAAAAATATAAACATACAAAAATAAACATTTTTGTTTATTTTTGTATTTATGGAAGCGTCGTTGGAAAAATATAGAGGTATACACCCGGGTTTGATACTGGATCGCGAACTCAAGAAAAGAAACTTGAAGAAGGGACCTTTTGCACTTTCATTGCCAGAATATCCACAGACGATTACTGCAATCACAAAAGGCAGGCGTCCGTTGACGACCGAGGTTTCGCTGAAGATCGACAGGGCATTAGGTTTTCAGGAAGGCACAATGTACTTACTACAGGCTTATTACAATATCAACGAAGAGATTAAAAAGGAGCAGGCTCTAAAACGGCCGGATCTTAGCCTGCTGCGCAAATCCCTTTTTTGGGATACGGATATAGAAAAATTAGACTGGCAGAAGCAGTATACTCCGATTATCCAAAGGATTTTTGAACGGGGTGATGACAAAGAGAAAAAAGTCATTTTGGATTTTTATGGTAAGGAGAAGGTTCAGGAGGTTACCGGAAGCAGTAGCATTAGAGGCAACAGCTTACCAATTATGTAAGCTAGTAAAAGAGATTAGATATGCTACATTGGAAAACAGTCAGTAACCAGCTGAAGGAATATTTGCTTATTTTAATGAATGCAAAGGAACTGGAATAGTTTCGTTTGGTAGGCGGCACCGCACTAAGCCTGCACCTGGGTCATCGGATGTCGGTTGATATTGACCTTTTCACAGATGCCCCATATCGATCTGTCGATTTTGAAGTAATTGAAACCTTTTTAAAGAGAAGCTTTCAATTTGTTTCAGGGGATTTCGGGGAGAGTCAGATCATGGGCAAGTCTTATCTAATCGGATTTGATAAGGGCAATACGATCAAATTTGACATCTATTATTCAATGGATCCCTTCTTTCAGGATGCAGTATTTAATGATGGAATAAGAATGGCGAGCGTGGAAGAAATCATAGCAATGAAGATAGATGTAGTACAGCGAGGCGGAAGAAAAAAGGATTTCTGGGACCTGCATCAACTGCTTGATCGCTATAGCCTTTCAACTATGATAGATCTTCACGCAAAACGTTTTGAATGGACACATAACAAGGAGCTGATCCTGAATAACATAACCGGCTTTAAGGGTGCTGATAGGGATTTTGATCCGATTTGCCTGATGTCAAAGGAATGGATATTCATCAAAGAGGACTTTGAGGCAGCCAAAGCAGATATAGCAACAGGGAGAGATAATAAAACGAATATCTAGATACCATTTTCATAACCAAGTTAATAACGCTCAACTTGTCATAAGATCGTCCAATCTTAACTGCTCACTAACGGAAACCTGGCTGCAATAAACATGCAAAAACTGGTCATTGGCCCCAATTGAGACCCGAAATATTACTTACCCTACTTCCAGCAATTCAAATCTTACATAAAAAATGCTTAGATTACTGATCCTAGATGGTTTTCACCTGTTTTATTTTGACTTCCCGTTGTAAGATTTTAAAGTTTACTTTCCGATACAAATTATAATTTTGATTGATATACAGTTTGTTGTATTTTGCGATAAACATAAATCGTCATTTTGCCCTATCTTAGCAAAAGACTTGTTAGCTAACCATTATGAATAAAATTAAGGCCTTTCTCTGTGTCATTGTACCAATTGCATTAGCTTTTTTATTTAATACCAAACTCGGCAATACGCCTCCGCTACTCAAATTCCTAAATCCTTTTATGGGTTTTTGGCAAAATGCCGAAAACAATCATTTTATGTTTAACCATAAAGCGAAGATTAAAGGCGCTATCGATAAAATAGAAATTGTATTCGACGACCGGATGATTCCGCACATTTTTGCACAGAACGATCACGATCTTTATCTTGCCCAGGGTTACGTAACGGCCATGTACCGCCTTTGGCAGATGGATTTTCAAACCCGTTTTGCAGCAGGCAGAATAAGTGAGGTGGTGGGCGATAAAGCCATTGAGGTAGACCGTTACCAACGCAGAATGGGTATGGTTTATGGTGCCGAAAACTCGTTGAAAGGCATGATGGCCGATCCAAAAGCGAAGGAAATGATTCTGGCCTATACAGAAGGCATTAATGCTTACATTAAAACCCTCTCAAAAGCCAATTACCCCTTAGAATATAAAATACTCGATTTTAAACCCGAAGACTGGACACCGGTTAAATGTGCTTTGTTGTTAAAGCAAATGTCGGCCGTTTTAGCTATGGGTTCCGACGAGTTTTACATGACTAACATCCTTAAAAAGTTTGGTCCAGAAGTAACTAAAGATCTTTTCCCTGATTATCCTTTCCGTGAAGATCCGATTATCCCGGTGGGTACAAAATGGGATTTCACTCCCCTACCAATTCCAAAAACGCCTGAAAGTTTTACGCAAGCCCAAACAGGTGATGTAAAAACTACCGAAAAAAGGGAAGGAATTGGCAGCAACAACTGGGCTTTATCAGGTTCAAAAACAGCTTCAGGCTACCCAATCCTGGCAAACGATCCGCATCTCGACCTAACCCTGCCTTCTATCTGGTATCAGATTCAGTTACATGCGCCGGGAGTAAATACTTATGGTGTTTCTTTACCGGGTGCGCCGGGCGTGATCATCGGCTTTAACCAGAAAATAGCCTGGGGCGTAACCAATGTTGCTGCTGATGTGCTCGATTTTTACCAGATTAAATTTAAAGATAGCAGCCACAACAAATATTGGTACAACAATAAGTGGAATGCAACAAACAAAAAATTAGAAGTAATTAAAATCCGCGGAGCAAAAGACGAAATAGACACCGTATATTATACGCATCATGGTCCGGTGGTTTATTTTCAGAAACCGAAATACAGCCGGGCAAACAATGTACCTGTTGGCGATGCTTTAAGGTGGATTGCACATGACCAATCGAACGAGCTGATGACTTTTTATTACCTGAACCGAGGTAAAAACTATGCCGATTATCGCAAAGCCCTAACCTTTTATACCGCACCAGCACAAAATTTTGTTTTTGCCAGCGTAGATAATGATATCGCCATTACGCCAAACGGAAAATTTCCACTAAAATGGAAAG